>NZ_RJVB01000001.1:0-498018 GCF_003751505.1 Erwinia sp. JUb26
AAACTGGTACACATCTGCTACGGTGTGCTGATGAAACAGCAGACATATAACGAGAATTACGTGGCAGCAGCTTGACGTTTAACACGGTAGCTGTGGCCTCGAATTGCGCATCCCTGCGCTCAACGGTCCGTGAACCCGGCCTGCACCGATTGCCCGTTAACTTAGGTGTCGCGGGTGGAGAAAATTCTTTTTTCTGGAAAAATGCTGGTTTTCAGATTCATCTATCCACACTTCTTCACTTCTTCACTTCTTCACTTCTTCACTTCTTCACTTCTTCACTTCTTCAAAATATCGGCTGTGGATCATGGCTTAGATCGCCAAATCGGCGTTGAAGGTTAGAAATAGCGCCAGATTTTAAAACAGCCACTCGAAAGCCTGAAGGGTGAACGTAGTGGGGAAGATAAGCCGGGTATCTGCGGCAAGGATGCCGCAGCTAAGCCCACAGGGATGTGTTAACGGCGTCCCGGCGTTATTCCCCATTACGGTCGCCCGGTCACCGAACCTGAAGCGACACTGATGCCCGAACAGAACGGTCTGGGCACCCATCTCAATTCGGTTACTGCTCTGTCAACGGCTCCGACTTCTCGCAGGATTCTGCTTCCTCCGGCCCGCTCAACGAACAGCGCCGCAGCGTCTTAACCGATGCCGCCAGCACCAGCGCCACGCCCGCCGCCGCTGCGCCAAACGCAAACACGCTCATCAACGGTGCCAGCACCCGACCCAGCACGCCCAGACCGAGCGCCCCGATCGAATCCCCGCACACGTCCTGCGCCGTGCCCAGACTGTTAACCCGGCCCAGCAGCGCATCCGGCGTATGATGCTGAATCAGCATATATTGCAGCAGCGAAGCAATCGCATTGCAGTAGCCGTAAACCACCAGCGCCAGCAGGGCAGGCAGCATGTGGCCGTACAGCCCCAGCGAGGCAATCGCGGCGAAAGCGCAGGTGGCGCTGACCAGCATCACCACTCCAGGGCGCGCGCTGCGCGGCACCCAGCCGCTGGTCAGTGCGCCGATCATCGCGCCCAGCGGCACCGCCGAATACATCAACCCAATCGCCGAGGCATCCGCCTGATAGCTCTCCGCCAGCGCCGGGAACAGCACCCGCACCGCGCCGACGATGCTGATCAGCAGGCCCAGCAGCACCACGGAACCCACGACCTTCTGCCGACAGACAAACTGCACGCCGCTGACCAGCGCGCGCAGGGGATGCTCGGGCTCGCTCGGCTCCGGCTTCATCTGCGGCAGGCGAACCAGCGGGATCAGGGTCGCCAGCGTGCCGATGGCCGCCACGGCAAACGCCCAGCCCACTCCACCGGCAACGATAATCACTCCGCCAATCGCCGGGGAAAGAATGGCCCCGAGACGTACGGTGATCATGCTCAACGCCCCGGCCGCACCGAGGTTTTCGCGGCCCACCAGCAGCGGGATCACCGCCATCAGCGCGGTCATGCCCAGCGCGCCGAAAAAGCCGTCCCACGCCGCCAGTACATACAGCGCCCACAGCGAGGGGGCGGGGCTGAAGGCATTCAGGCTCAGCGCCACGAAGCCCAGCCCGCAGGTGCCGCGCGCAAACAGAATCAGTTTACGGCGGTCCAGCCGGTCGGCCAGAATGCCGCCGAGCATTAAGCCAATAAACATGCCCACGCCGTCCAGCGCCACCGCCACGCCCACCAGCAGGGTGGAGCCGGTCATGGCCTGGATCTGAATAGGCACGCCCACCGCCAGCATACCCAGCGAGAAAACGGAGAGCATACGGGCGCAGAAAATGGCGCGGAAGTGAGCGTTGTGCTTGAGCAAACTGAAATCGAGGAGAATAGATGACTTAGCCATAGTGTCCATGAGGTTCGAAATGAGCCATTACCTGATGGGCGGATGGCCTCCGTCCGGTCAGGCGCGATGGATGCCGATTTTTTTCTGGCGGGCAGCATGGTAACATAATTAGTTAATAACATTAATGATAATAATAATCATATTCATTTCGAAAATTAAGAGAGGATTGTCAGGGATGTCGCTCCACCGTTCTCAGCCCGCCACGCCGCCGCAGCCGGTGGATGCGCGCTATGCTGCCCGCCTGAGCGGTGTGGCAATCTGCCTGGCGCTACTGCTGCTTGTGTCCCTGGCCAGCCTGATGATTGGCGCGCGATCGATCGCCCCCTCGGTGGTCTGGCAGAGCCTGTTTGGCCAGATGCAGGGGCCGGACAGCACGATTATCTTTAACGCCCGCCTGCCGCGCACCCTTGCCGGGCTGCTGGTCGGGCTGGCGCTCGGCGGAGCGGGCGCGGTGATTCAGGCGCTGACCCGCAACCCGCTGGCCGACCCCGGCATCCTCGGCGTGAACTCCGGTGCCAGCTTTGCCATGGCCATCGGCATTACCCTGTTCGGGGTGAACAGCATGGCGGGCTGGCTGGGCTTTGCCTGGGGCGGCGCGCTGGCGGCCAGCATTGCCGTCTGGCTGATTGGCACCCTGAGCGGTGGCCGGGTGAATCCGATCCGCCTGACGCTGGCGGGCGTGGCGCTCAGCGCGGTGCTCGGCGGCTTTACCTCCTCACTTTCTTTATTAAACCCGCAAACCTTCGACCAGATGCGCTTCTGGCAGGCCGGTACGCTGGACATCCGCGATCTGCACAATCTGGCGGTGGTCGCGCCCGCCATTCTCGGCGGTGCCGCGCTGGCGCTGGTGGCTTCGCGTTCGCTGAACAACCTCAGTATGGGGGAAGATCTGGCGGCGGCGCTGGGCACTAAAGTGGTCGCCATTCGCCTGCTGGCGCTGCTGGCGGTGATGCTGCTCTGCGGATCGGCCACCGCGCTGGTCGGCCCGATCGGCTTTGTCGGGCTGATGGTACCGCACGTGGCCCGCTGGTGGGTGGGCTCGGACCAGCGCTGGATACTGATTTACTCCTTTTTAATGGCCCCGATCCTGCTGCTGACGGCGGATATCGCGGGCAGACTGATGGTGCAGGGCGAGCTGCGGGTATCGATCGTTACCGCGCTGATTGGTGCCCCGGTGCTGATCTGGCTCGTTCGCCAGCGTAAGAATTAAGGACCGCGATATGCACTCCCGAACGCTACTGATTGGCCGCGCCAGCGGCTGGATAAACCTGCGGCTCAGCGCCCGCGTACTGTGGGTCAACGTGGCGCTGCTGCTGCTGGCGACGGTGCTGGCGCTGTTTGCGCTCTGCTACGGCACGCTGCGGATTTCCCCCGGCCAGGTGTGGCAGGCGCTGTTCGGCGACGGTCCGGCAGGATTTCAGACCGTGGTTAACCAGTGGCGCGCGCCGCGCGTGGTGATGGCGCTGGTGCTCGGTGCCGGGCTGGGCGTCAGCGGTGCCATCTTCCAGTCCGCCATCCGCAACCCGCTTGGTAGCCCGGACGTGGTCGGCTTCAACGCCGGTGCCTTCACCGGTGCGCTGATTGTTATCATTCTGCTTAACGGCAGCTACTACCAGATTGCCGGTGGCGCGCTGCTCGGGGGCATCGCCGCCGCCGCGCTGGTGTATCTGCTGGCCTGGCGGCAGGGGATTGTTGGCTTCCGGCTGATTATCGTCGGTATCGGCATTGGCGCGGTGCTGTCGGCGCTGAACAGCTGGCTGATTATCAGCGCCTCGCTGGAAAGTGCGATGAGCGCCGCCCTGTGGGGAGCCGGTTCGCTCAACGGCATCACCTGGAGCAAAGGCCAGCCCGCGCTGGTGCTGGTGCCGCTGACGATTATCGCCACGCTGCTGCTGGGTCGCCGCCTGCAGCTGATGGAAATGGGCGATGACAGCGCCCGCGCGCTGGGCATCAACGCCGAATCAAGCCGTCTGTGGCTGATGCTCGGCGGGATTATTCTTACCGCCGTCGCCACCGCGACCGCCGGGCCGATTGCCTTTATCGCACTGGCGGCACCGCAGATTGCCCGCCGCATGACGGCCGCCAGCGCGATGCCGCTGTTTTCCGCCGCGACCACCGGTGCGGTACTGCTGCTGCTGGCTGATGTTATCGCCCAGCACGCCTTTAACGGGATACAACTGCCGGTCGGTGCCGTTACCGTCAGCATCGGCGGCCTGTATCTGATCTGGCTACTTATCAGGGAATCTCGTCGCTCATGACCGATACGCTTTTATCCTCCCGCCTTGCGGCGGCCGACTTAACGCTGGCCTACGATCAGAAGGTGATTGCCAGCCAGCTCAGCGTGCAGATACCGGATCGCAAATTTACGGTAATTATCGGCCCCAACGCCTGCGGAAAGTCGACCCTGCTGCGGGCGCTGTGCCGCCTGCTGAAGCCGCGCAGCGGTCAGGTGCTGCTCGACGGCAGTGATATCCACCAGATGGGCACTAAAGCGCTGGCACGGCAGTTGGGCCTGCTGCCGCAGCATGCGATTGTGCCGGAAGGGATCAGCGTGGCCGATCTGGTGGCGCGCGGGCGCTATCCGCACCAGACGCTGTTAAAACAGTGGAGCGAAGCGGATCGTCAGGCGGTGGATGCCGCCATGCAGGCAACCAACGTCAGCGAGCTGGCGCAGCGCAGCGTCGATGAGCTTTCCGGCGGTCAGCGCCAGCGAGTGTGGGTGGCGATGGTGCTGGCCCAGCAAACGCCGCTATTACTGCTGGATGAACCGACCACCTGGCTGGATATCGCCCACCAGATTGAGCTGCTGGATCTGTTCCGCCAGCTCAATCAGGAGCACGGCCACACCATGGTTGCGGTGCTGCACGATCTGAACCAGGCCTGCCGCTACGCCGATCATCTGATCGTGATGAAGCAGGGAGAGATTATCGCCCAGGGCGAACCCGCCGAGATTATCAGCAGCGATCTGGTGCAGCAGGTGTTCGGCATGGAGAGCGTGATTATCGACGATCCGGTGTCGCATACGCCGATGATTGTACCCTGCGGGCGCTATCATCAGGCGCGGGTGGCAGGGGAGTAAATCTACTGCGCAGTTAAGAACGGGAATCCCCGGCGGGGTGCCGGGGAGGTCTGATTGCTTTTTATCTGTGGGAGGACGGTTAGCCGACCCTGCGCAACTCATTACGCGTAGCCTCTGCGATAAACGCGCTGCGGCTGCCGTACTCCGGTGTGTTTATCACCGCTCGATCGATCTGATGCAGTAAACGATGGGGGCAGGGTAATGTTAATCCGCTCCGCACGGCCATCGAACTGATCCATATTGACATTAATCACCGCCCACTGGCCGCCGCTGTATTCGGCCGCGTTAGCGATAATATGTGCCTGCATCGGCTTAGGCGCGGGGATTTTCAACTCATTATCAACAAGCGCTTCGAAGTGGGCTCTAAATGCGTTTGCTGCATCCGCATAGGCTTCATCGATGTCCTTACCGGCGAAAATACAGCCGTC
Source organism: Erwinia sp. JUb26 (assembly GCF_003751505.1). Classification (GTDB taxonomy): domain Bacteria; phylum Pseudomonadota; class Gammaproteobacteria; order Enterobacterales; family Enterobacteriaceae; genus Erwinia. The sequence continues at coordinate 5,339 of NZ_RJVB01000001.1, forward strand.
AACATCGGGAAACCACCCGCTTGACGTGCCGTCTGCATCGATTTCTATAAATGCCGGGTATTGCATTTTTCTGTTCCTTCAGTGGCTCAATGATGCGGTGAAAAGTACATAGCGTATGCATTGTTTACAAGAAGATGGCTTAGGCTGAGTGATGATTTTCGGGCTGGTTCTCAGCTTTTTGTAACATTGCTGAAAAAGGAGAGAAATGATGTTTTAGGCGTTCTTTTGACAATATAGAACACCATCTTGGCGTCTGGGAATTGGGGGTGATAACTGCGTAACTTTTTACAAAATGGAATCAGAGTTTTTCGGAGGGGGAAGCTTGAAAGAATTATAAAAAGCTAAGCTGTGATTGATATTATATTGATATGTAATGCGTTTAAGTATCTAATTTCATGGCTTTTCGATTTCGATCGAATTCTCAATGCGAACGTCGTAGATTCGACTCCTACTAACGGGACCACTCTGACTATTTAAAAATCTCTCTAATTATGCCAAAAAATCATTAAATTACAATGATTTACGTAATTTTTTGTCTCTGTTCGTCTATTGGCTTTCCCAGAAATCTACTGTGAGTTGGGGTATCAATCGGGTATTCTGTTACGACTGAAAGTTGCCACCTAAACCTGAAAAAATTTAAATTTCTAGTACTACTGTAAGAAAAATTTTTTTTCTTTTATGATAAACTTTGTTAAAGATAATTTTTAAAAAGGATGTAGAGATGGCAGGTAAAAGACAGCATTTTATCCCTAGATTCTTACAACGCGGGTTTTCAATAGAGAAAAACGGAAAGTTTTTTTCTTGCTTATGTAAAAAAGAGTTTATAAAAGAAAATATCGTAATTGAAAATATTGGTTTGGAAAATAATTTTTATGCTCTCAATGGCGATTCGTCAGTTGATGACAAAATAACCGAAAAAGAAACTTATATCTACTCAAAAATCGTCCGTGAGTTAGTGAATGGTACATTTAACATGGATGATATTGGGAGTTTGTCCGACTTTGTCTTTCATATGGAAATTAGAACTAAAAATTTGCGTTCTAACTTCACCAACACAGCATCTTATCTAATAGATCAGATGCGTTCAAGGCTTTTAAGCAAAGATGCACTGGTTAGATATTTCAATAAAAATATCATTTGTGATCCATTAAAAATGGATAGGTTGATAAATGAGCAGCTCAATAAATTAAATGTTCCACAAATTTTTCGCCCGCACATTAAGGTTGTTTTGTTTAATAATATTCATGCTTGGCTTCCCGATATAGCAAATGAACTTTCATTGCAGCTTATCCCTTTGTTTGACAATATGGTTTTATCAGGCATTCCTGAAGCTGCTAAAAAAGGGCATTTAAAAGGGATTGCGTTGGATGAAAATTTGAAAATTGAAGAGTATAAGAAGTTAAGTTATAAAGTAATCAATGTTGAGCAGTCATTGATATTAGGGGATTGCATCGTCGTTTTTGAAGTTGATGGAGATCGTAGATTTAAGCCATTTTATGAAAAAGATGATATTTTAAAGGCAATATATATGCCAATTAATTCAAATTCTATATTGTATGGTTCAAAATATCCTGATGGCAATCTAAATCTTGAAAATATAAATGATATTGTAGCACAATGTTCAACTGATTTTTTTATTTGCAAGAAACCTGTTAATAATATGAATGAAATTCAAAAGTCCATTGGTGTTAATTCATATCTTTTGTCGAATGAGTTTGTTGATGAAATTTTGAGTGATTTAATTAGTGATAATGTTTTGTTTAGTCATTAAAAGGTATATAAACTGGTTTTTAGTTTCGTAAACAAACCCGTTTTAGTTCCAAGTACTTTTTGAGTTTTCCGTATTTTCCGCCATCAGCCTGTGCTCCTCTGGAATCAGGATGTTCAGAGATTCATGAGGGCGTTCGCTGCTATATTCGGCCAGCCAGCCCTCTGTGGTCTTTCTTGCTTCGTTCTGCATTCTGAATAGATAAAAATCCAGTATTTCTGTTCGATACGTACGGTAAAAATGTTCGATAAATGCATTCTGCGTAGTTTTTCCCGGACTGATAAACTCCAGAGCTAAGCCATGATCTTCTGCCCATTCCGCAAGAGCCAGTGATATCAGTTCCGGTCCGTTATCCATCCGCATCTTCAGCGGATAACCACGGTTTGCCACTATTCTGTCCAGCACCAGCACGACCCGCTGCGCCGGGATATTAAGGTCGATTTCGATGGCCAGAGCCTCGCGGTTAAAATCATCAACGACGTTGAACGTCCAAAAATGTCGGCCACATGTCAGCGCATCGTGCATAAAATCAACAGGCCAGCTTTGGTTGAGTGCTTCCGATGTTATCAGTGACGCCGTGTTGCGTGCCGGCAGGTGTTGTTTACCTTTACGACGAAAATTGAGTTTCAGAAGGCAGTAAATCCTGTGGACACGCTTGTGGTTCCAGGCGTTGCCCTGCCTGCGAAGCACCTGAAAGAGCTTCTTAAAGCCATAGTGCGGATAGCGTTCGGCCGCCTCAGTCAGCCTCTGGATCACCGGTTCATCACGCCGCGTATCCGGTTGATAGTGAAACACTGTCCTGCTCTGCGATAACATCCTGCAGGCATGACGTATTCTCATCGTAAATTGCGCGGTCAGATAGCTGACGAGTTCACGTTTTATCACTGGTTTTAAAGCTTTTTTTCGAGGACGTCTCTCAATGCCCGACATTCAAGGCTCAGGTCGGCAAACATCTGCTTCAGGCGACGATTCTCGTCTTCAAGATCTTTTATCATTTGATATCAACTGATTCCATCCCGCCATATTTTGCTTGCCAGTTGTAATAACTGGCTTCGGCAATAGCGGCCTCACGGCAGACATCTTTGACTGTTCGTCCGGCTTCGACGGACTTGAGAACGGCGATAATCTGGTGTTCGGTGAATCGTATCTTACGCATAGCGATCTCCTCAGGGGACATAGTCAGTATGTTGGAAGATATCTAAAAGTGAATGGGGCGTTTTAGCGGAATACTTACACTTACCCCCCCACAAATAAAAAAATCCACGCAACCGCGTGGATTTTTCAGTTTTACCAATCATTCATGAGATCCGCTAAAACCTCATTAACCAAACCCAATCAAACTGCAAACCTCATTCAGCCTCAAACCAGCATTCACTCCGCACTCCTACGCGCAGCAATCACCGAATTCAGCAGCGGACCAAGCTCTACCAGCGACTCCGGCGACAGGATATCCATATGCTCGCAGGGCAGGCGGTGGATCGCCAGATCGCGCAGGTACGGTGCCCAGCAGGCCGCCACGTCCATGCCTTCCGGCAGCGTTTTGCTGGCAACGAACAGTGTGGCTTCACCGTCGAATCGATCGCTGGTGGCTGCGGACAGTCGTAGCACCGCATCGCGGTAGTTCGCTACGATATCGCGGAACATCGCCGCTTTCTCCGCCTGCAGCAGCGGATCGCCGTCGTCGATGTTGGCGGCCATAAACTCAGCCTCCTCGCGCGCCACTTCCGCCCGGGTTTCCTCTTCCGACGGCGGCGTCCAGTCCTGGCCCTCCGGCGGATAGGTATCCAGCAGGCCGAGGAACGCCACCTCTTCGCCCTGCTGTTGCAGGCGTGCCGCCATGCCGTGGGCGAGGGTGCCGCCCAGCGAGTAGCCGAGCAGATGGTACGGCCCCTGCGGCTGCACGCTGCGGATCGTGGCGAGATGGCGATCGCACATCTCATCGATGCTGTCGCAGTTGGCAATGACCCCGTCCGGGCGCGGGGATTGCAGGCCGACAATCGGGAAGTCGCCCTCGATGTAGCGCATCATGCCCGCGTACTGCCAGGCAAAGCCGGAGGCCGGGTGGATGCAGAACAGTGCCGGGCCGCTACCGCTGCGGAACGGCAGGCATTCGCCGCTGGCGCGGCTTTCCGCACCGTCCGCGCTGCCGTCGTCCAGCAGGCGCGCCATCTTCTCCACGCTGCGGGCGGCCATAATCTGGCCGATCGACAGCGGGCTGTGGGTGCGGCGTTTCAGCTCTGCCGCCAGGCGCATCGCCAGCAGCGAGTGGCCGCCGAGCGCGAAGAAGTCGTCATCGGCATGAATTTCGTCGCGATCCAGCAGACGGGCGAACAGATCTGCCAATAGCTGCTCGTGATCCGTTTCCGGCAGACGCCCGCCGGAGCGCGGTGCCTGCGGCAGCGGCAGGGCCTTGCGATCCAGCTTGCCGTTGGCGCTGAGCGGGAAGCTATCGGTAAATACGTAGCTGACCGGCAGCATATGGGCGGGCAGTCGTTCCGCCAGCTGCTGATGCAGCCGCTCGCTGTCCGGTTGCGCGCCGGGTTCGGCAATCAGCCAGGCCACCAGCTGCCGCGCATCGGCACCGCCGGTGCTCTGGCCGCCAAGCTCGCGGGCGGCAACCACCGCCTGCGCCACGCCCGGCAACGCCAGCAGCGCCTGCTCGATTTCACCCAGCTCGATGCGCTGGCCGCGGATCTTCAGCTGATCGTCGCTGCGGCCAAGGTATTCCACCGCGCCGCTATCCAGCCAGCGGGCGATATCGCCGGTGCGGTACATGCGTTCACCTGCAACAAACGGATCGGCGACAAAGCGCTGGGCGGTGAGGTCGGCGCGGTGCAGGTAGCCGTCGGCCAGCTGTACGCCGCTCAGGTAAAGATCGCCCGCCACGCCCACCGGCACCGGCCGCAGCAGGGCATCGAGAATGCGCAGCTCGGTGTTCCATACCGGGTAGCCGATCGGCACCCCGGCCCCCTGACAGGCGGCCAGCGCCTCGCCGGAGGCCGGATACCAGCTGACGTCGACGGCGGCTTCGGTCGGGCCGTACAGATTGTGCAGCGGTGCAGCAACCCGGGACTGATAGTCGTTCGCCAGATCGCAGGAGAGCGCCTCGCCGCTGCAGAATACCCGGCGCAGCGTGCGGCAGTGCGGGGCATCCGTACCGCTTTCCAGCGTGGCGGTCCACGCGGCCAGCATCGACGGCACGAAGTGCAGGGTGGTGACGGCGTAATCGTTGATTAAGCGGGTCAGCGCGTCCGGGTCGCGATGTGCATCCGGCGGTGCCATCAGCAGCTGCGCCCCGGTCATCAGCGGCCAAAAGAACTCCCACACCGACACGTCAAAGCTGCACGGCGTTTTCTGTAGCACCACGTCATCCGTCGCCAGCGGGTAAGCATCCTGCATCCACCACAGGCGGTTAACGATCGCCTGATGCCCGACCACCACGCCTTTCGGCCGTCCGGTAGAGCCGGAGGTATACAGCACGTAGGCCGGGCTGTCCGCGCGAGCGGCAGGCAGCGAATGCTGCGGTTCGGCCTCGTCGGCCAGCCGGTCGAAGTTCAGCAGCGTGCCCAGCGCGGCAAAGCGGGATGCCAGCGCGCTTTCGGTAATGGTTAACGCCGGACGGGCATCTTCCACCATATAGCTCAGGCGATCGTCCGGGTAGCCGGTATCCAGCGGCAGCCAGGCCGCGCCGACCTGCACAATTGCGGTCAGCGCCAGGCTCAGGCGCACCGAGCGCGGCAGCGCCACGGCGACCACATCACCCGGCTTAACGCCAGCGGCAATCAGGCGATCCGCCAGCAGGCGCGCCTGCATATTCATCTGGCGATAGGTCAGACGATGCTCAACGTCCAGCAGCGCCAGCGCGTCCGGTGTGCGGGTAACCTGGCGTGCAATGGCCTGCTGGAGGGTATCGGCGGCGAGCGGATGCGCGGTAGCGTTGATCTTCGCAACCAGCGCCTGCTCATCCGGCGTTTGCAGCGTCCAGCGGGCCAGCGGCCTATCCGGCTCGGCAACCAGCTGTTCAATCAGCATCAGCAGGCGATCGGCCAGGCGCTGCGGATGGCTGACCGCATCGCGATACTCCATCAGCAGCTCCAGGCGTTCGCCCGGCAGCACCAGCAGCGTCAGCGGATAGTGGGTGTAGCCCCGGTTACCAATCGCCTCGCAGCGCAGGCCCTCATGCGGACGGTGCAGATCGCCGTTATCCGGGTAGTTTTCCACCACCAGCAGGGTATCGAACAGCGTTCCGCTACCCGCCAGCTGCTGTAGTTCGCCCAGCCCGAGATCGTCGTGCTCAATCAGCTGGATCTGCTGCGCCTGATGTTCGGCCAGCTGGGCCAGCAGCGGGCGCTGCCCGTCAAACCGCATGCGTACCGGCAGGGTGTTACTGAACAGGCCGACGTGCTGCTGCTGGCCTTCAATCTGACCAAAGCGGCCGGAGACCGGGGAGCCAAACACCACGTCCTGATGCCCGCTTTCAATAGCCAGCAGCATGCCCCAGATCCCCTGCATCACGCTGTTCAGCGTCAGGCCGCGCTGGCGGCACAGCGCCAGCAGGCCCTGCTCCAGCTCGGGCTTCAGCAGCAGCCGCCGCTCGTGTACCTCGCCCGCAGGGGCGTCAGCGCCGAACAGCAGGGTGGGGCGTACGTCCTGCAGAACCGACTGCCAGATCTGGCGCGATGCTTCGGCATCCCGCGCGGCCAGCTGCAGGACGATGTCGGCATAGCTGGCCCGGTGCGGTGTCAGCGCCTGCGGCCCGTGATACAGCGCGGTCAGCAGATCGGTCAGAATCACCGGCGTGGACCAGCCGTCCACCACCAGGTGATGCGCGTTCAGCAGCAGCGTGGATCGCGCCGTATCGCCGTGACGCACCAGCACCGCGTGCAGCATGGCGGGCTGGCTGAACAGATCGCGCGCCAGCTCGATTTTCTCCAGCTCCAGCAGCGCGGCGTCTTCCTCTTCCGGCGTCATCTCCGGCAGATGCTGGCTGTCCAGCTGCCAGCAGCCCTGCTGGGGTTCAATCACCGGGATCAGCTGTAGCGGCTGAAGGGCCAGCTCGCTGTCGAAGCGCGCCGCCAGCTGCGGATGATGGCGCACCACGGCGTTCAGCGCCGCGCGCAGGCGATCTTCATCCAGCGGACCGCTGAACGTCAGGTGGGTCAGTGAGTTGTAGCTGCCGCTGTTACCGGCGGTCTGGGCGTGGAACAGCAGCCCTTTTTGCAGCGGCAGCAGCGGCAGGATCGCCGCCAGCGGGCCGTGGCGTTTTGCCAGCGCCAGCACATCCGGCTGTTCTACGCCGTCCAGCGCCACTTCGGCCGCCACCAGCGTATCCGCCGCCTGCTGCGGATAGCGGCTGGCGAAGCGGCCCAGCGCGTCTGCAGCGTCGGCAATACCGCCGTGCAGGGCGTCGATGTCCCGTTCGCTGAAGACGTCGCGCAGCCAGCCCCAGTTGATCGCCAGCTGCGGTTCGGCAGACTGCTCATCGACGAAGATATTGACCTCCAGCGCGTGCAGCTGCGGCATCTGCGGGTCCTGCCAGACGGCAAAGGCATCGCGGAAGCGGTGTCGTGTGCGCTGCGGGGTCCACAGCGCGCTACCGCTGCTGAAGCGGCCAAGATAGTTAAACAGCACTTCCGGCGCGTGCCGCTGCGCCAGTTCCCGCAGCTGCGGGCCGTGATCGTCGCTCAGCCAGCACAGCTGCCCGAAGCCGATACCGCGATCGTTCACCGCGCGCATCACGCTTTTCACCGAGCGGACGGCATCGCGCAGATTACCGGTGTCGCCCTCGTTCAGCGAGATCAGCAGCGGATATTCGGCGGTCAGCCAGCCGACGGTGCGGGCCAGATCGCTGTCGCCTTCCAGCTCCGCGCGGCCGTGCGATTCCAGGGTGTAGCGCAGCTCACTGGCCTCAAAGCAGCCAATCAGCGCCAGCGACAGCGCGGAAAGCAGCATCTCTTCGGTGCTGGCGCGATACTGCTGTGGCAGCGTGGTCAGCAAGGCGCGCGTCTGGCCGGCGCTGAGCAGGGTGCGTTTCTCCTTCAGCTCGCCGTGGCGATCGCGGCCGGTCAGCGCGCGCTGGCCGAGCAGCGGCACCGGGGATTGCAGCATGCTCTGCCAGAACGGCAGTTCGGCGGCGCGTGCCGGGGTGGTGCTTTTCAGAACGGCGGACCAGTCGTGCAGCGAGGTTTCTTCCGCCGTCAGCTGCGGTTGCTGACCGGCCATTACCGCCTCGGCGGCCTGGCGCAGTTCGTCGAGCAGTACGCGCCAGGACACGCCATCAACCACCAGATGGTGGATCACCAGCACCAGCCCGAAGGTTTCCTGATGATGCTGTAGCAGCGTGGCCTGCATCATCACGCCGCTGGCCGGATCGAGGCGCTGAACGGCATCGGTATAGGCGTCTTCCGCGCAGGCTTCCACCGCCTGATAAATCGGCGCGGTCTGCACCCAGCCGCTGAAACCGGCAGGCTGCGGTTCACCGACCACCAGCCGTTCGTCGCGGGTAAAGGCGGCCAGCGCGGGATGCGCACCGGCCAGCGCACGCAGTGCCTGGTCCAGCTGCTGCGGCTGAAGCTCCGCAGGCACCTGTAGCCAAACGCCGTGAGCGAAGCGCTGAGTGATGCCGCCGTGCGCGGCAAAGGTGTTCAGGATCGGCAGGCCGTCAATCACGCCCTGCTGCGCCACGCGCTGCGCTTTCACCACGGTCGACAGCGGCTCCATGCTGTGCGCCATGCGGGCGGCGGTGCGCTGCGCGAAGATATCGCGCGGGCGCAGCAGGTATCCGGCGCGGCGCGCGGCGGTACTCAGCCCCATCGCGGAAATACTGTCGCCGCCGAGCGAGAAGAAGTCGTCATCGGCCCCGGTGCGCTCCATGCCCAGCAGTTCGGCAACGGCCTGGCAGATCAGCGTTTCCTGCTCGGTCTGCGGTTCACGGCCCGGCTTAAACACCGCCTGCTGCGGGGCAGGCAGGGCCTGGCGGTCGATCTTACCGTTAACGTTGAGCGGCAGGTCGGCCATCACCACCAGCACCGCGGGGACCATATAGTCCGGCAGCGTCACCGCCAGCTGTGCCAGCAGGTGCGCGGAGAGATTTTCATCGGCGCGCAGGGTGTCGTCCTGTACCGAGCAGTAGCCGATCAGGCGATGCGTGGCCCCGATAGGCTGGGCGATCACCACAGCGGTGCTGACCTCTGCCAGCGCCACCAGCGCGTTTTCCACTTCGCCCAGCTCAACGCGGAAGCCGCGTACTTTAATCTGGTGATCGACGCGGCCAATAAACGCCAGTTGGCCGTCGCTGCGCCAGCGCATCAGATCGCCGCTGCGGTACATCACCTCGCCGTCGAGGAAGGGGTTAGCCACGAAGCGGGCGGCGGTCAGATCCGGGCGGCGCAGGTAGCCACGGGCGATGCCGGTACCGGAAATATACAGCTCGCCCACGCTGCCGACCGGCACCTGGCGCAGCTGATTGTCCAGCAGCCAGACGCGGGTATTGCCCACCGGGCGGCCAATCACCGGCTGGCCGGAGGCCATTACGCTGGCACCCAGCGTATCAATGGTGTATTCGGACGGGCCGTAGTAGTTGTGGATCTCGACTTCCGGGTGCTGCTGCATCAGCTTCCACAGCGTCGGGGTGGCCGCCTCACCACCGATCATCACAAACGCCGGGCGATGGCTTTCCGGCTCAAACAGCCCGCTGTCGATCATCTGGCTGAAGAAAGAGGGGGTGATATCCAGCAGATCCACCGGCACCTGCTTCATTTTTTCCAGCAGCGCCCAGGCATCGCGGCGCAGCTCTTCGTCGAAGATCGCCAGCTCACAGCCCATGATCATGCAGAAGACCGGCTCCCAGGAGGAGTCAAACGAGAACGAGGCGGTGTGCCCGGCGCGCATGCGGCGCGGCTGCGTGCGGTGGAATTTGTCGATCGCCGGGCCAAACAGGTTGCTCTGGTGCGACAGGAACAGGTTGAGCAGCCCCTGATGGGTGCTCATCACCCCTTTTGGCCGCCCGGTGGAGCCGGAGGTGTAAATCATATAGGCCAGATGCTCGCCGCGCTGGGCTTCGCGGCGCTCGTCGTCGCTGACCGCCCCGGTTGCCTGGGCCGCACACGCGGCCAGCAGGGTGGCATCGTCGATGCATAAGTGGGGCAGCGGCGGCATCTGTGCGAGGGTGCCGCTGTGGGTTAACAGCAGCTTCGGCTGGGCGTCATCGCACATCAGCGTCAGGCGCTCGCGCGGATAGTCGAGGTCCAGTGGCATATAGGCTGCGCCGCTGGCCAGCACGGCGAAAATGGCCACCAGCGAGTCAACGGAGCGCGGAATGCCAATGGCGACCACATCTTCCGCGCCCAGGCCACGGGTAATCAGCTCACGGGCCAGCTGCATCGCGCGGGCGGAAAGCTCGCCGTAAGTTAAGCTGACTGCGCCGCAGGTGACGGCTACCGCATCCGGCTGCTGCGCCACGCGTTTTTGCAGCATGGCAAGGATAGATACTTCGCCGGGCTGCGGGGCAACGCGGATGCCACGTGACCAGCCATCGATCTGCCGCTGCTCCTGCTCGCCGATTAGCGACAGTGCAGCCAGCGGCAGCTCGGGTTTTTCAGCCAGCTGTTGAGCAACGTGGGCGATGCGTTCGGCATGCCATTGCAGCATCTGGCGGTCATACTTCTCCGCGTTGGCGACCAGCGTCAGCTGCAGTTCGCCCTGCTGGAAACCGACTTCAAATTCGATGTCGTCCACCGGCCCCATCGCCAGCGTGTGGCTGACGGCCGCCATGCCGTCAAAGCTCAGCGAATCGTGATAGACCTTCAGGTTGATCACCGGACCGTACAGCGGCTTGCTGCTGCCCACCAGGCCCAGATCGCGGCGCAGCTGCTCGGCTTCATAGCGCTGATGGCGGCGAACCTGCTTAATCTCCCCCTGCAGGGCAAGGCTGACATCGGCCAGGGTCATCTCCGGCCGCAGGTTAAGCAGCAGCGGCAGCACGTTGACCACTGGTCCGGTAGCGGCAAGGGCGGCAGAGCCCATGCGGCGCATAAACGGGAAGCCCACACTGAGGTGGTATTCCCCGCTGATGCGCGCCAGCCAGCTGACCAGCAGCGCACTGGTCAGCTCGGCGGGCGTCAGGCTGGCGGTCTGCGGCTGCTGACTGAAGGCGGTAAACAGTCCGGCGGGCAAGGTAACCGGCTGTTTGAGCGGGCCGGAAGTCTCGGTACCGCTGAATGACTCGTTCGACAGGGTGAGCGCCGCCGGGAAATCGGCGCCGTGCTGCTGCCAGAACAGCGCCGAGCGCTCATACGCCGGAGAGTGCGGATAGTCGAGGTATTCGGCTACCACCTCGCCGAAGGGAATAAACGGCGAGGGCGCAGGCGTGTCCTGCGCGCGCAGTGCGCGGTAAATCTCGGCCACGCGCCGCGTCAGCGCCTCAAAGCTGAATCCGTCCACCAGCAGATGGTGATAGCGCTGATACCACAGCCAGCCGCCGTCACCGATGCGCATCATCACCTGCCGGTACAGCGGACGTTTGCCGTCGGCGGCGAGGTCGGCGGCCAGATCGTCCAGCATCAGCGTCTGCGCCGCCTGGCGCGGGTCGGCGTGCTGGCTGAAGTCAACCCACTCAACCGGTTGCACCTGCTGCGCGGTACTGCGCAGCGGCAGGGTTTGCACCGGCGTGCCGTCGGCCGCCAGGCCAAAGCGGGCCTGCACGGTATCGGCCTCCGCCATCGTCTGACGAATGGCGCGATCCATCGCCTGGCGATCGATGTCACTATGCAGTTCACTGTAGTGCGCGACGGTAAAGGTGTTGCTTCGGTGGGCGATCTGGTCGGCAATCCAGATCCCCGGCTGCGCGGCGACCAGCGGATAATCGGCAAAGTCTGCCAGTACTTCGGGGGCAATATGAGTCTCGGACACGGTGACGATTCCTGTCAGCAAAACAAAAAAAGGGTGGAACGCGGCGTGCAGGCCCGATCAGCCTGCCTGTTTTAGCGCCGCCGGGCGCATATCCTGCCAGTGCGCTTCGATATAGGTGATGCAGTCGGCGCGGCTTTCCGGCCCGAACACGGTCTGCCAGCCGGGCGGCACATCGGCAAAGGCGGGCCACAGGCTGTACTGCTGCTGCGCATTCAGCAGCACCAGAAAACTCAGGCTTTCATCGTCAAACGGGTTCTGTTGTTCAGTCATGGTGGGTTCCTGTTTCTGCAGGGTGTTGAGGATCGGCGAAATCGGCCAGCAGCCAGCGCAGGCCGTCAATCAGCCCGCCGCGCCAGCACAGCGAATCGTGGCCGCCGGAGAAAATACGGAAGAAGGTGTGATGCCCGGCGGCGACCAGTGCCTCGTGCATCTGCTCGCTGAGCGGCGCCATATCGCCCTCGCGATTGCCCGCTTCCATAAAAATGGTCAGCCGACTGGCGGGCAGATCGCGCTGAATCAGCTGCGCGGTCAGCCAGCCCATTTCGCGCTGTTTCAGCTCGCCAAAGTTGCGGATCAGCTGCATATTCGGCCACCAGAACGAGCCGGACTGGCTGAGCACGCGGCCAAAGCGGTGTGGGCGGTGCAGCCCGGCATAGGTGGCTGCCAGCCCGCCGTAGCTCTGGCCGGTGACCACGGTGCGGTCGGCTTCCTCGCTGAACGGCGTGCGGCCGCGCGCCAGCGGCAGCAGCTCTTCTTCGACCGCCTGCCAGAAGGTCGGGTTGCACGGCAGCTCTTTCTCGCGCCATTCCATATTAATGACGTCAATAAACAGCCAGGCCGCCGCCGGGAAATGATTGCTCTCGGTTTCGCTGTCCAGTGCCGCAAACAGCGGGCTGCCTTCCGCCCAGTTCTGCCCGTCGAGGACAATCACCAGCGGGCGGGTTTCCGGGGTGTCGGTGTGGCCGGTGGTGTAAAGCCAGATGCAGCGTTCGTTGCCCAGCAGGTCGCTTTGCCAGGTGAACTGCTGCAGGCGAACGGCGTCGGCCAGCGGCGTATGGCCGGAATCCAGCAGATGCCATGAAGACTGATCCGGCGCGCCCGGCATATGCGCGGCGGAGAGCGGATGATGGCGGCTGTTAAAGTGCGGTGCGCTGTGGTTCAGCGGATCGGAAATGGCGAACGGGAAAAGGGATATCCACCACTCGCGCTGCTGGCGGGCGCGGGTTTCTCCGTCGCTGCTGAACGCGGGAGGCAGCTGCGCGGCGCCCACCGGGATCAGGCTGTAGCTGCCGCGCCACTGTGGGTCGATCTCCGTTGACCAGTGCCAGACGTCGGTACCCGGCACGCGATGCAGGCTCTGCGGCTGCGGGCTGTGGTGGTCGGTGACGCAGTTGATATCGGCATACACCTGACGCACCGGGGACTGCGATTCGTCACCGGCCGGATCGCGCCAGAAGTAGCTCATTCTGACCTGGTCTTGGGAATATTCTTCCACCAGCGGCGTGCCGATATGCGCCAGCTCCTGCCACCAGGCCTCTGCGCCGATGTTTTCCATTGCTAGCAATGCTGCTGCGCATCCGTATGGCTGGCGGAGAGGGCGAGGCCACATCTTTTTCGTCACGGGTGTTTTCCTTTGGTTACATTGTGTTACTTAAAGTTAATCTTTCTAAGCTCGCTTAGATTTAACAACGCTAATGCAAATATTATTGAGAACAATTTGCATTTGCAATAAGATGCCGCCCAACTTTCCAGGGGATGACGGTAAGTTACGTAGAGATAACGGTTTTCTCCTGGAAGGGGTATGGAAAAGTACCGTCAGTCGCAGTGGCAAACGGGCTTTTAGTCTTCGTCGCGCTTATCAATTTCGCTGACAGCCGCGACTTTATGGGGATTCCCCTGGAAAGTTGTTACGGACGAGAGAACCGAACATGTTCAAAAAGATTATAAAACAGGCAGGACCAGGCCTGGCAATACACTCTGATAAACCTTCCCTGCGTATTTTGCTCGCATCCTCTCTGTTAATGCTGCCGCTGGCCCATGCCGCCGCAGAGGACACCCTGACGGTGACCGCAGAGAACCGCGAAAGCGTCACCGCCCCGCTGAAAGGCGTGGTGGCGAAAGAGAGCGCCGCCGGAACCAAGACCGGCACGCCGCTGAGCAAAACGCCGCAATCGATTTCGGTCGTCACCCGCGAGCAGCTGGACGATCAGGCATTTGAGTCGGTGGCCGATGCGCTGAGCTACACCAGCGGCGTGGTGACCAACTATCGCGGTAACTCCAACCGTAACGACGAAGTGATCAGCCGCGGCTTCCGCTATGCGCCGAAGCTGCTGGACGGCCTGCACTCCGGCCTTTCCAGCTCCAGCGGTGGAGCAGGGCAGATCGACCCGTGGCTGTTAGAGCGCGTGGAAATGGTCCACGGCCCGGCGGGCGTGCTGTACGGCCAGGTCAGCCCTGGCGGTCTGCTGATGATGACCAGCAAGCGACCGACGGCGGAAAGCATTCACGAAGTGAAGCTCAGTACCGGTAACCATCACCTGGGCGAAGCGGCCTTTGATTTCGGCGGCAAGCTGAACGATGACAACACGCTGTTCTATCGCCTGAACGGCATCGCCAGCACCAAAAATGAAACGGTGAAGCACAATAAACAGCAGCGCTGGGCGATTGCCCCGGCGATCACCTGGCTGCCGAATGCGGACACCAGCTTCACCCTGCTGACCAGCTACCAGAACGATCCGAAGGCCGGGTCGCGTAACTTCCTGCCGATGGCGGGCACGCTGAAAGAAACCAGCGTTGGCTACCTGCCGTATGATTTCAACATCAACGACCAGAGCTACTACGGCAACAAGCGCGAACAGGCCTCCATTGGTTACGAGCTGGATCACAATTTCAACGAAGCGCTCTCCTTCCAGCAGAACCTGCGCTACACCCACCGTGATGAAGACTATAAATATATGGTCTACACCACCAGCTCCAGCGTGAACGATCACACCATTAACCGCCGTCCGCAGCAGGAAACGGCGATGACCAACGAGTTCGGCGTGGATAACCACCTGAAGGGCGTGTTCGACACCGGCGAAGTCAGCCATACCGTGCTCGGCGGCCTGGACTACCGCTGGAGCCGCGTGGCCAGCACGCTGTCGCGCCATACCTCGGATAAGTACCAGCTTGACTGGGCTAATCCGACCAGCGTTGAGGTGAATAATGCCGATATCGCTCTGACCACCAGCAGCGTTAAGCAGCTGCATCAGGTTGGGCTGTACCTTCAGGATCAGCTGGAGTGGGATAACTGGAACCTGGTGCTGTCGGGCCGTAACGACTGGTCGCAGACCCGCACCATCAACCGCATCAGCGGATCGGACGTCACCCAGAACGACAGCAAGCTCACCGGTCGTGCGGGCCTGCTGTACGCCTTTGATAACGGCCTGTCGCCGTATATCAGCTACAGCACCTCGTTTGAACCGAACCTGAGCACCGGCGCGCCGGGCACCGATCCGTTTAAGCCGACCAGCGGCGAACAGACGGAAGTGGGGCTGAAGTTCCAGCCGGTCGGCAGCGACACGGTAATGACCGTTTCCTGGTTCGACATCAATCAGAAAAACATCACCTCCTATAACAGCACCACCGGCTACAACGAGCAGATCGGTAAGGTCAACTCGCAGGGTGTGGAAACGGAGATCCACGCACAACCGATCCCGGAAGTGAAGCTGATCGCCGCCTATACCTACACCGATGCGGTAACCAAAGAAACCTATACCGCGACGCAGCTGGGCCACACGCCGGCCAGTATTCCGCGCCATGCGGCATCGGCCTGGGGCAGCTACAGCTTCCTCAACGGTCCGCTGAGCGGCTTCACCGTCGGGGCGGGTGTGCGCTACGTGGGTGATGCACCGGCGGATTCCACCGGCACCGACGAGGTTCCGCACTACACCCTGTACGATGCGATGGTGAAGTATGAGCTGGGCCACGCCGTATCATCGCTGGAAGGCACCACCGTTCAGCTGAACGTGCAGAACCTGACCGACGAACGCTATGTTGCCTCGTGCAGCAATGCCGAAGCCTGCTTCTACGGTACAGACCGTACCGTAGTGGCCTCGGTGAACTACCGCTGGTAATTGCGGGCAGCCGCTCGGGCAGGGTATCCGGCAGTCACTTGCCGGGT
The DNA here is from genome assembly GCF_003751505.1 of Erwinia sp. JUb26. Taxonomy (GTDB): domain Bacteria; phylum Pseudomonadota; class Gammaproteobacteria; order Enterobacterales; family Enterobacteriaceae; genus Erwinia. The sequence continues at coordinate 21,178 of NZ_RJVB01000001.1, forward strand.
TTCCCTGCCCTGCTGGCCTCACCGGCTGGAAATACCCGCGCACTCAAGAAATCGACCAGTACCCGAACTTTCGGCGAAGGATGCTTACTCGCCGGCCAGAGTACCTGAAGGGTACCGGTACGATGCACGTGATCCGGCAGAACCCGGCACAGACGACCATCGTTCAGAAACTCTCTGACCGAGTAATCCGGCAGAAATGCGATGCCTTTGCCCTGCAGCGCGAAGCAGACGCGCGTTTCGATATTGTTGCAGATCATCGATGTCGGCAGTTGCAGCTCAGGCTCGCCTGGCGTTCGCGGCAGCGGCCAGACGTCCAGTTTTCCGCTGTTGGGGAAGCGGAACTGAAGGCAGATATGTTCCGCCAAATCGGCAGGCATGCTGGGAGTGCCATGTTTTGCCAGATAATCGGGAGACGCGATCAGCACCGACTGGAAATTCCCCAGTTTACGTGCGGACAACCGTGAATCATCGGGATCACCCGTTCTGACCACCGCATCGAAACCTTCCTCAATGACATCAACCAATCTGTCGGTGAAATCCAGATCGAGTTCGATGTCCGGATAAGCACTCATAAACTCGCCAAGCACCGGCAGCACCAGTGAACTGACCAGCGGCAGGCTAATGCGCAGGCGACCGCGTGGCGTGGTCTTAGCCTGTGACAATTCCAGTTCTGCCGCCTCGATTTCGGCAAGGATGCGGCGACTGCGCTCCAGGAACAGCGTGCCTTCGGCCGTCAGCGTGATGCTGCGCGTGCTGCGATGAAATAGCCGTACGCCGAGTTTTTCTTCCAGCCGCGAAACACTCTTGCTGATGGCCGACGCGGACACGCCGAGCACGCGTCCAGCCAGGACGAAGCTGCGGGTTTCCGCCACCTGCACGAAAACGGTAAAGCCGCTCAGACTGTCCATTGGGTTTCTCCATTGCTGACATAATTGTCATTATATCTGAGAAATGTAGCCTACTTACTCTCTAATCAAAAGTGCTCTATCGTAGTTGGGAAATCAAATGAGAAGAGGAATTTCCATGTTTTCCAACGAAAAGTGCCAGGCACAGGCTCAACCGGTCGGCGTGCCATCGTCAGCCGAGCGGCTCCCCTGGATTGGGCTGATCGCACTCGCCATGGCGGCCTTCATCACGATCCTGACGGAAACCCTGCCAGCGGGTTTACTGCCGCTTATGGCTCAGGGCCTGACGGTCTCCGAAGCGCTGGTGGGCCAGCTTGTCACCGTCTATGCCATTGGTTCCCTGGCGGCAGCCATTCCGTTGACCACCGCCACGCAGGGCGTTCGTCGGCGTCCGCTGCTGCTGGCTGCAATAGCGGGTTTCGTCATCGCCAACACCATCACGACGCTGTCGACCAGCTATGTGCTGACGATGGTGGCCCGTTTCCTCGCGGGCGTGTCGGCGGGGCTGGTGTGGGCACTGCTGGCGGGATACGCCGCGCGAATGGTGCCCGAGCATCAGAAAGGACGTGCGATCGCCATTGCGATGGTCGGAACACCCTTAGCCCTGTCGCTCGGCGTGCCGGCCGGCACCTTTATCGGTAACCTGGTGGGATGGCGCGTCTGCTTCGGCGTGATGAGCCTGATGGCGCTGGTTCTGATGATGTGGGTGAGGATCAGGGTTCCGGATTTTCCGGGGCAGGCCACGGATAAGCGACTCTCCCTTGGGCGCGTGTTTGTCATCCCCGGCATCCGTCCCATCCTGTTGGTGATCCTGGCCTTCGTGCTCTCGCACAACATTCTTTATACCTACATCGCGCCGTTCCTGGCTGGCGCAGGGATGGTCGAACGGACCGGTCTGGTGCTGCTGATCTTTGGTGTCACCTCACTGCCTGGCATCTGGGGCGTGGGGGTGCTGATTGACCGTCACCAGCGAGCGCTGACGCTGGCCAGTCCGCTGTTGTTCGGCATGGCCGTCACGGCGATGGCGATGGGAAGCGATGAACCAGCCATTGTTTACGCGGCGGCGGGCATCTGGGGGCTGGCTATCGGAGGGTCAGCAACGTTGTTTCAGACGGCGCTTTTCAGGGCAGCGGGCGATGCTGCGGATGTTGCTCAGTCGATGGCGGTAACGGTATGGAATATGGCGATTGCCAGTGCCGGTATCATCGGCGGTGTGTTGCTCGACCAGTTCGGTACGGCGGCATTCCCACCCGTACTGCTTACGCTACTGGCCGCGACCTGGCTGATCGTCTGGATTGCAAAACGACACAGCTTTCCACCTTCGGCACATTGAGTCTGGAGGGATCTGCCCCCCGCTAATGCTTCCTGGCCGTGGCTGAATAACACGACTTCATTCTGAGAAACTTTACCTGTCTCCTTTGTTTCTGATTCTTGTTTTGGTGGTTTATTGCGCTATCTGGGCACAACTGCTGCAAATGATAATGGCATTGAGAATTATTTATATTTGCAATAGTATGCTGCGCAGATTTTGCATGGAAATCACTAACTCAATATGCAGTAAGGATTTTCCTGAAAAAGTCATAACACGATCCGCAGCCGCACCCGGCTGATGAGATCGGGGATAGCGGTCGGGACGTTTTATTTAACGATAAGTTCCCGGCCGGACTGGTGTTTTTTTGGCAAGCAGTTCCTGAATGGATGAAGAGATATGTTCAGTACCGTTAAAAAACAGGCAAGACCAGGCTTCGCAGTACGTTCCGATAAACACACAATGCGTCTTTTACTCGCCTCCAGCCTGCTGGTGGCCCCGATGGCCAAGGCCGCGACCGCGCCGACGGCCGAAAACACGCTGACGGTGACCGCCGAAAGCCGGGAAAGCATCACCGCCCCGCTGAAGGGAACCGTCGCGAAAGAGAGCGCCGCCGGAACCAAAACCGATACCCCGCTGCGCAAAACTCCGCAGTCGATTTCGGTGGTCACACGCGATCAGATGGATCAGCAGGAACCGGCCTCCGTGGCCGAGGCGCTGGCCTACACCAGCGGCGTGGTGACTACTTATCGCGGCAACTCCAACCGTAATGATGAAGTGATCAGCCGCGGCTTCCGTTATGCGCCGAAGCTGCTCGACGGCCTGCACTTCGGGCTTTCCAGCCAGAACGGCGGGGCGGGTCAGCTTGACCCGTGGCTGCTGGAGCGCGTGGAGATGGTTCACGGCCCGGCGGGCGTGCTGTACGGCCAGGTCAGCCCCGGCGGCGTGGTGGCGATGACCAGCAAGCGCCCGACCGCGCAGGAGATCCGCGAAGTGAAGCTGAGCACCGGCAACCGCCATCTTGCTGAAGCGGCGTTTGACTTCGGCGGCAAGCTGAACGACGACAACACGCTGTTCTACCGTCTGAACGGCATCGGCAGCACCAGACACGAATTCGTCAAGGACAACAAGCAGCAGCGCGTGGCGATTGCCCCGGCGCTGACCTGGCTGCCGAACGAAGACACCAGCTTTACGTTATTAACCAGCTACCAGAACGATCCGAAAGCCGGTTCACGTAACTTCCTGCCGCGCGCGGGTACGCTGTACTCCACCAGCGTGGGCTATGTGCCTTACGACTTCAACGTCAGCGAATCGAGCTACGACAAATCGACGCGCGAACAGACCTCCATCGGCTACAACCTCGATCACAACTTCAACGATGCGGTGTCGTTCACCCAGAATCTGCGCTTCACCCATCGCGATGAAGACTATAAGTATCTGGTGTATAACGTCGTTGCCCCGGCGAACGATCACACCCTGACCCGCATGGCGCAGCACGAGTCGCAGCTGACCAACGAATTTGGCGTGGATAACCAGCTGAAAGGCGTGTTCGATACCGGCGCGGTGAAGCATACCGTTCTGGGCGGGCTGGACTATCGCTACAGCCATATCAATTCGAAGATGTATCGTGACCGCAACAGCGACTACCCGATCGACTGGGCGAACCCGAGCCATACCGACATTGATGCCAGCAAGCTGTCTCTGGTTTCCAGCGATCAGAAAACCCTGAACCAGGTGGGCGTTTACGTTCAGGATCAGCTGGAATGGAACGACTGGAATCTGTTGCTCTCCGGTCGCCACGACTGGTCGCAGGTGAATACCCGCGATAACACTACCGGCGGCTCTGAAAACAGCTACAACGATAACCAGTTCACCGGACGTGCGGGCCTGCTGTACGCCTTCGACAACGGTATATCACCGTACGTCAGCTACAGCACCTCGTTTGAACCGACGCTGTACCAGGGAGAACCGGGCAGCCCGGCAATGAAGCCGACCACCGGCAAACAGACTGAAGTCGGCGTGAAGTATCAGATCCCGGACAGCAACACCCTGCTGACGCTGTCCTGGTTCGATATCACCCAGAAGAACGTGGCCTCGTTTAACCGCACCACTTACTTCTACGATCAGATCGGTAAAGTGAAGTCTCAGGGCGTGGAAGCGGAAGTTCACGCACAGCCAACCCCGGAAATCGCGCTGACTGCGGCTTACTCTTACACCGATGTGGAAACCAAAGACTCGCCAACCGCCGCTGAAATCGGCCACGCTCCTGCAGCGATCCCGCGCCACGCCGCGTCTGCCTGGGGCACCTATAGCTTCCAGCAGGGCGTGCTGAACGGTCTGACTATCGGTTCCGGCGTGCGCTACATCGGCACCGCGCCGGGCGATGCGGTGGGTGAATACTATGTGCCGCACTACACGCTGTACGATGCCATGGCGAAGTATGACCTCGGCCAGGCCACGTCATCTCTGCGCGGCACCACCCTGCAGCTGAACGTGCAGAACCTCAGCGACAAGAAATACGTCTCCTCCTGCAGCGGCGAAGATGCCTGCTTCTACGGCGTGGGCCGGACGATTGTCGCTTCGGTTGACTACCGCTGGTAAGCCGCAGCCCTGAAGGGTAAGGGCCGAAAAAACGGCACCACCAGGCCGCCGTCTGAGTTGCAGACGGCGGCTTTTTTATTGCGCGTGCAGTTGGTAAGCTCAACCGAATTCATTAGATTGACCTATCACTCACAAGAAGAAAACGGCATGAAACATACCACCCTCAACGGCGACAACTATCAGATCGGCTATCAGCTTGGCGAACTGGGCAGCGACGCATACCTTCGTGAAGTGCGCGCGACCGCGCTGTGGAACCACACCAATGCGCTGAAAAACAGCGATCGGCTGCAGGGCATGCAGCAACTGGTGCAGCAGCGTTTTCCCCTGCTGTGGCAGGAGCTACGCGGCCTGGCGGACGGCTTGCAGGCACCCTTTGATGAGGTGTTTGCCTGGAACTGTCGCGGCGACCTGCTGCCGTCAACGTCCGACGGCTGTACCACCGTCACCGGTTTTACCGACGAGGGCGAAGCGCTGATTGCGCATAACGAAGACGGCTTCCCGCAGCTGCGGGAACACTGTGGCATGGTCACCGTGCGGCCGCAGCAGGGGCTGGCGTTTACCAGCTTTTTCTATCCCGGTTCAATCTGCGGCCACACCGTGTCGGTCAACGAACGCGGACTGGTGAACACGGTGAACAATATTCGCGCAGCGGAGCGCCCTTTGGGGATGCCGAGGCAGATTCTGGCGCGTGCGGCGCTGGATGCGGCCACGATTGATGAAGCTGTCGCGATCCTCACTTCGCAGCCGCGCGGCGGGGCGTTTCATCATAGCCTGGCACAGTGCGGCGATGCGCGGATCGTCAGTGTGGAGGCTACCGGCACGGCGCATCATGTGCAGAGCAATCCCCACCGCTACGGCCATGCCAACCACCTGATCCACCCGGAAATGTCAGCGGTGGCGCAGACCATCACCGGCAGTTCCGCCAGCCGCCAGCAGCGTCTGCAACAGTGGCTGACAGAAGGCGAAGAGTGGCCGTTAAACCCGGCCCAGGCCCTGACGATCCTGAATGATGAGCAGCACGCCGATCTGCCGATCCTGCGGCGGGACCCGGCCGACCTCGATGAAGAAAACACCCTGGCCACGGCGATTTTCGTGATCGGCGTGAACCAGGTGAGCTGGACGCTGTTTACCGACGATCGCCAGTACGCCTGCCTCTCCGGTCAGCAGCCCTGAAGCGGCTTTCGAACCCGCACCAGTTCTCTTTTTGAGCAAATAAATCGGCTGCGCTTTGCGGCCGATCACAGATCGCCGCCTGACGCGGTGAAAAACTCTCCCCGGACATTAATCTGATAAAAAATCACTGCTTATCCGTGACGGTTCGCCCGGCCCCGGCCTGCATCGCCATCGCAATTCAGTGTATGATATCGGTCGCTTCAGCAGCGGTTATCCCCGGCCGACTGTGCCGCTACAGGAGAAACACCCGTGAATCAGAGCCAGCGCGAACACATTGCCACGGTGATGGCCAGCATCAGCAACGGCGCCTCTTTGCTGCCCGCCAGGCCGCACGACAGGGCGATCCGCGATTCCTGGCAGCGCTGCGTGGAACATCACGGGCTGGATCCCAGCCGTATGCAGGAAGCGCGCATTCTTCCGTGGCACGAGCTGCGGGAATATCGCCAGGAGATGGAGGAATTTCGCCATATCGCCCATCACGGCCTGACGGTGCTGTATAAGCAGATTGCCGCTGCGGGATACGTGCTGCTGCTGACCGATGCGCGCGGCGTTACCGTCGATTATCTGGGCGATGGCGATGCGGAAATCAGCCTGCGGCGGGCGGGGCTGTTCCTCGGCGCGCAGTGGACCGAAGCCTGCGCCGGGACCTGTGCCGTCGGCACCGCGCTGGCGACCGGCAGGGCGCTGACCGTGCATCAGGCGGACCATTTTGATGCCACCCATATTCCCCTGACCTGCACCGCCGTGCCGCTGTTCGATCCGCAGGGGCAGCTGAATGCGATCCTCGATATATCGGCGCTCAGTTCGCCACAGCCTAAATCCAGCCAGCAGCTGGCGCTGCAAATCGCCAAGCTTTACGCCCATCAGATCGAGAATGCCTGGTTCGAACATCGCCACCGCAACGACTGGGTGCTGAAGCTCAGCCCGGCGTCGCCGTTTGTCGAGGTCAGCCCCGATTTCCTGATTGCGTTCGATGCCAGCGGCAACGTGGTGGGGCATAACCATCGCGCCCAGCGCATGCTGGAAAAAGAGCTGGGGATGGAGGCACCGCCGCCGAATAGCAAAAGCGCACTGCTGGGGATGCCAATTGAGCAGCTGTTCAACACCTCGATTGACAGCCTGCCGGACTGGCTGGCCAGCGCCAACGGACGGCAGGGTACGCTGGAGCGCGCGCGCAGCGGTGAAAAACTGTTTGTTACCGCCGTGCAGCCCACCCGCTGCCCGCCGCGACGCACCAACGGTGCGGATGCACTGCCCGCGCCGCTCGCGGCCCTCAACGGCGGCGATGCCGCGCTGCAGCAGCAGTTACAGCGTGCCTCAAGGCTGCTACAGGCCTCGCTGCATCTGGTGATCCACGGCGAAACCGGCAGCGGTAAAGAGTACTTCGCCCGCGCGTTTCATCAGGCCAGCGACCGTCGCGAACGGCCGTTTGTGGCGGTGAACTGCGCGGCTATCCCGGCGACGCTGATTGAAAGCGAGCTGTTCGGCCATCTTCCGGGCAGCTTCTCCGGCGCGGGCAGCAAGGGGCGGCGCGGCCTGATTCAGGAGGCCGACGGCGGCACGCTGTTTCTGGATGAAATCGGTGATATGCCGCTGGAGATGCAGACCCGTCTGCTGCGGGTACTGGCCGAGCAGGAGGTGCTGCCGGTGGGTGCGACCCGTCCGGTGCCGGTGGATGTGCGGGTGATTTCGGCTTCGCATCACGCGCTGGATCGGCTGGTGGCCGAGGGGCGTTTCCGCACCGACCTGTTCTATCGCCTTCAGGGCGCGCGCATTACCCTGCCGCCGCTGCGCCAGCGCAGCGATCTTGACTGGCTGATTGGTAAGCTGCTAGCTGGACGGGTAGAGATGAGCGCGGCCGCGCGTCGGCGTCTGCATCAGCATGGGTGGCCCGGCAATCTGCGCGAGCTGAATAACGCGCTGGATTATGCAGCAGCGGTGTGCGACGGCGGTCGTATTGAAGTGGGTGATTTGCCGGAGGGGCTGGCAACACCTGCTGTGCCGGGGCAGGTGGCGGCGGGGTTGCCTCAGTCTTCTGGCAATATCGATATTGAATCTTTGTCGCATTCGGCCATTGTGCCATCAGGTCCGACATCTGCTGCTTTTCCCGATGCGGCTCTGCCGCCTGAAGCGCAGCTGCTGGTGCAGTATTTGCGTGCGGCGCGCTGGAATCACAGTGCGGTGGCGCGGCAGATGGGGATCAGTCGTATGACGCTTTATCGTCGGATGCAGCGGTTTGGGATCCAGTCGCCGGTGAATGAGGGATGAGACTATTCCTGCTGAAATGCTGAAATGCTGAAATGCTGAAATGCTGAAATGCTGACCTGGTGACTGCGCTGACGGGGGGCTGCCACGCCTGGCGGTCCTCGCGCCACGCGTTGCGCGGTGCCCTCACTGCGTTCGTCAGCCGGTCGGACCGGCTCAGACGGCACATCCGTGTGCCGACCGAGCCTTGCGCCCGCGTCCTGCGGGCTTATCCTGGCTTCCTCTCTTCGTTCAGCGCTGTGGATTGCCAGTCGTGGCAGCCCCCCGTCCGCGCCGTAATTGCCGAGTTGTGTTCAGATAAAAATACGTCTCTGTGATAGGGATGGGTGAAAATCTGTCGTGCGCTTTGTTCCGCGTTGCAGATTCCTGGCCGATGGACTGGCAGTCTTTTTACCTACTCAGGTTTATCCGAAGACAGTAGCGGCGAAGGTATTTCCAGTTAATCAGAATGTATTGTGGAAAATGTTATCTGGCGATCTTGTGGCCTATGCTGACGGTGGGCTGCCACGACTGGCGGGTCCTCGCGCCCCGCGTTGCGTGGTGCCCTCACTGCGTTCGTCAGCCGGTCGGACCGGCTCAGACGGCACATCCGTGTGCCGACCGATCCTTGCGCCCGCGTCCTGCGGGCTTATCCTGGCTTCCTCTCTCCGTTCAGCGCTGTGGATTGCCAGTCGTGGCAGCCCCCCGTCCGCTCCGTGACTGCTGTGCTGTCTTCAGGTAAAAGGATATCCCTGATATTTACTGGAGATACCAGATATCTGCCGATGGTGCGCGTTGCTGTGCCGATCGAGTTCTTCTTGTTATTCAGCTCTCGGACTTTCAGACATGCAGCCCAGTCTGTTCAGTGGCCTCTAAAAGCGACGAAAAAAGTCAGAAAAGGGCACAGCCCTGGCGGCGGCTGAAGGGCAATCCGCAGCGCTGAGGTGGAAGCGGATGGCCAGGAGACGCCAGCAGGACGCTGGCGTCAGGCGGGGTCGGTACAGGGATGTAGCGTCTCCGCCGGTCCGGGCGGCCAGCAGCTGTAACCGAAGGCACCACGCAACGCGTGGCGCGAGGACCGCCCGGCAGCCGGCGGCAGGGCTGGGAACCAGGCCCGGTTTCGATAGCGATTGCCCTCTGGCGATAAGTTATAGCCTCCTTATGCAACTCCCCTTTATGCCGTTCAGGCCAGACGCCGGTGTTTTACGCACAAGTCCGGGTTTGCACTCTTCTTTCAGCAAAATGGATTGTCAGATAAGCGTTAAACCAGCTTGTTAAAGGTCTTTAAAAGCGACGAAAAAGTCAGAATGGGGCACAGCCCTGGCGGCGGCTGAAGGGCAATCCGCAGCGCTGAGGTGGAAACGGATGGCCAGGAGACGCCAGCAGGACGCTGGCGTCAGGCGGGGTCGGTACAGGGATGTAGCGTCTCCGCCGGTCCGACAGGCCAGCAGCTGTAACCGAAGGCACCACGCAACGCGTGGCGCGAGGACCGCCCGGCAGACGCCGCCAGGGCTGGGAACCACGCACTCATCCCACTGCGAAAAATCGCATACGGCGGCGAATTTCCCACTCGCGCCAGAGCGCATCCCACCGCTTTACACCTGTCCATCCACCCCCACACCGAACAGGTGACAGCTGTAACACCTCTTCATCTCCGATCGCCATCGCTGAGCAAATAACCACCTGAATCACAATGTGTTAACTTTTATTTTACATATATGGCACAACCTTTGCGTTATCTCTGCCAGTTGATAACGGAGAGACGCCAATGATACACAGCCACGCGACACGCCCCTGGGTCGGCATCATCGCTAACCCGGTATCCGCCCGCGACATCCGCCGCGTCGTCGGCCACGCCGGCACGCTGCCGTTGTCCGAACGCGTCAACCTGTTGCTGCGTCTGATGGCCTCGCTGGCCGCCTGCGGTATCGGCGAAGTCCGCATGATGCCCGACCGCGAAGGGCTGCGGGCGCTGCTGTTGCGTGAACTGGCCCAGCGCCCGGACTGGCGGCTGCCGCAGCTGGACTGGATCCCCGGTGCGGTCACCGCCACCGTTCAGGACAGCTTCGAAGCCGCGAAATGGATGCAGCAGGCGGGCGCAGCCGCCATCGTGGTACTGGGCGGCGACGGCACCCATCGCGCCGTTGCGCGCCACTGCGGCGAAGTCCCGATCGTCGGCCTCTCTACCGGCACCAATAACGCCTGGCCGGAAATGCGTGAACCGACGGTGCTCGGCCTGGCGCTCGGGCTTTACGCCAGCGGCCGCATCCCGGTTGAAAAAGCGCTGGTGTGGAACAAATGGCTCGACATCGTTATCACCGAAGCCGACGGATCGCTGCGCCGCGATATCGCGCTGGTCGACGCCGCTATCACCGGCGAACAGTTTATCGGTGCGCGATCGATATGGAGCACCGGCGCGCTCTCCCAGCTGTTTCTCAGCATTGCCGAACCGCAGGCGGTGGGGCTGTCGGCCATCGGTGGCCTGCTGCAGCCCGTTGGCCGCCGCGAAAACGGCGGTCTGCAAATCACCTTTGGCCCCGGCGGCTGCCGTCTTCTGGCCCCCGTCGCGCCCGGCGTACTCAGCGAAGTTGATATTGCCCACTGGCAGCCCCTTGAGCACGGCGTGCCGCAGCCGACGCTGCTGCGCCAGGGGGTGATCGCCGTCGACGGCGAACGTGAACTGAGCTTTAACCCGACCCAGCGCGTCATCATCTCCCTGCGCGAGCGCGCCTTCCGTTCCCTCGATATCAATGCCTGCCTGAACTACGCCGCCCAGGCCCAGTTACTGCGTCACGGTGCATGACAGTCCGCGATGCGTATCCACCCGACCATCTGGAGAACACTATGAACACCAGAGAAGCAAGTAATCCGGGCAGCCAGCTCAGCGCCGAGCAGCTGCTCAATGTCTATCGTCGCATGCGGACCATCCGCGATTTCGAAGAGCGCCTGCACGTCGATTTTTCCCGCGGTGATATCCCCGGCTTTGTTCACCTCTACGCCGGGGAAGAAGCCACCGCCGTGGGTATCCTCTCGCACCTGGGGGACGGCGATCGCATTGCCAGTACCCACCGCGGTCACGGTCACTGCATCGCCAAGGGCGTGGACGTCATTGCCATGATGAAGGAGATCTACGGCAAAACCGGCGGCGCCTGCAACGGCAAAGGGGGATCGATGCACATCGCCGATCTCAGCAAGGGGATGATGGGGGCTAACGGCATCCTCGGCGCGGGCGCTCCGCTGGTCTGCGGCGCGGCGCTGGCGGCAAAGTTTCGCGGTAAGGGCGAAATCGGCATCACCTTCGCCGGGGACGGCGCAGCCAACCAGGGCACTTTCCTCGAAAGCCTGAACCTGGCGGCGGTGTGGAACCTGCCGGTGATCTTCGTGATTGAAAACAACGGCTATGCCGAAGCCACGTCGCGCAGCTACGCCACGGCGGTGGACAGCTACGTTGACCGCGCGGCGGGCTTTGGGCTGCCGGGCGTGACCGTTGACGGCACCGACTTCTTTGCGGTGTATGAAACCGCCGGAGAGCTGATCCGCCGGGCGCGGGAAGGCGGCGGGCCGTCGCTGCTGGAATGCAAAATGGTGCGTTTTTACGGCCACTTTGAAGGCGACGCGCAGACCTATCGCGGGCGCGACGAGCTGGAACATATCCGCGCCAATCAGGACTGCCTCAAGCTGTTCCGCGCCCAGGTGGAAGGCGCTGGCGTGGTCAGCGCCGCGGCGTTTAACGACGTTGACCGTGAGGTAGTCGCCCTGATTGAGCAGGCGGTTCAGGAAGCGAAGGCGGCACCGGAACCGGATGCCGACGACCTGTTATCCGATGTCTATGTAAGCTACTGAGGGTGCAATCATGGCGCGTAAATTAAGCATGAAAATGGCGATCAACGAAGCGATCGATCAGGAAATGGCCCGCGATCCGAGCGTGATTATGCTGGGTGAAGATATCGTTGGCGGCATGGGCGGCGACGGCGAAAAGGATGCCTGGGGCGGCGTGCTGGGCGTGACCAAGGGGCTGTATGCCAAACATGGCGATCGCCTGCTGGATACGCCGCTGTCGGAATCGGCCTATGTGGGTGCGGCGGTAGGGGCGGCAGCCTGCGGTATGCGGCCGATCGCCGAGCTGATGTTTATCGATTTTATGGGCGTCTGCTTTGACCAGATCTTCAATCAGGCGGCCAAATTCCGCTATATGTTCGGCGGCAAGGCCGAAACCCCGGTGGTGATCCGCGCCATGGTCGGCGCCGGGTTTCGCGCCGCCGCCCAGCACTCGCAGATGCTGACGCCGATCTTTACCCATATCCCCGGCCTGAAGGTGGTCTGTCCGAGCACGCCGTATGACACCAAGGGCATGCTGATTCAGGCGATCCGCGATAACGATCCGGTGATCTTCTGCGAGCATAAGAACCTGTACGGCCTGGAAGGCGACGTGCCGGAAAAACCCTACGCCATCCCGTTTGGCGAGGCCAGTATCGTGCGCGACGGCAGCGACGTGTCGATTATCACCTATGGCCTGATGGTGCACCGTGCGCTGGATGCGGCGCAGCAGCTGGCGAAGCAGGGCATCGACGTGGAGGTGGTGGACCTGCGTTCGCTGTCGCCGCTGGACGTGGATACGGTGATTGAAACCGTAGAGAACACCGGGCGGCTGGTGGTGGTGGATGAGGCGCATCCGCGCTGCAATATCGCCACCGATATCTCCGCGCTGGTCTGCCAGCAGGCGTTCAGCGCGCTGAAAGCACCCATCGAGATGGTCTGCGCGCCGCATACGCCGGTGCCGTTCTCGCCCTCGCTGGAGGATCGCTACATCCCCAGCGCCGAGCGGATTATGGAGGCGGTAAAACGCACCCTGGGCTACAGAGGAAAACAGTGATGAGCGAAGCAACAATCACCCCGGTGGTGATGCCCAAGTGGGGGCTGTCGATGCGCGAAGGCACGGTGAACGAGTGGCTGGTGGAGGTGGGCGATGAGATCGTCACCGGCATGCCGATTCTTAACGTGGAAACCGATAAAATCGCCAACGCGGTTGAGGCCACCGATGCCGGCATTCTGCGGCGCAAGGTGGCGGAAGAGGGCGACGTGCTGCCGGTGAAGGCGCTGCTCGGCGTAATGGCACCGGAGGCGGTCAGCGATGCGCAGATCGACGCGTTTATTGCGGGCTGGGTGGTGCCGGCGGCGGAGGATGACGAAGACGAGCAGGTTTCAGCCGATCGTTTTATCGACGTGAACGGCCTGCGGGTGCGCTATATCCGCCAGGGGGAAGGCGATGAAGCGGTGCTGTTTATTCACGGCTTCGGCGGCGATCTGAACAACTGGCTGTTTAATCTCGATGCCTTCCCGGATTCGACGGTGGTGGCGCTGGATCTTCCCGCGCATGGGCAAACGGAAACCCGACTGACCGGCAGCGGCCTGAGCGATCTGGCGGCGTTTGTCGCTGACTTTATGCAGGCGGTGGATCTGCCCGCCGCGCATCTGGTAGGGCATTCGCTGGGTGGTGCCATCGCCGCGCAGCTGGCGCTGGATGCGCCGCAGCGCGTGCGTTCACTGTCGCTAATCGGAAGCGGCGGCTTTGGGGAAGAGGTGAATGAAGACTACACCCAGGGCTTTATCGATGCCCAGTCGCGGCGCGATCTTAAGCCGGTTGTTGAACTGCTGTTTGCCGACAGGGAATTAGTCAGTCGCCAGATGCTGGATGATTTGCTTAAATACAAACGGCTTGATGGCGTCAGTGACTGTCTGCAACAGCTGCAGGACAGCCTGTTCGCGGGCGGGAAGCAGTCTGCACAGCCGGGTCTGCAGCTCAACGGCAGTGTGCCGCTGTTGCTCATCTGGGGTGAGGATGACGCGATTATCCCTGTCCGCCATGCCGATAATGCCCCAGAGGGTAGTCGGGTCGAGCGGATTAGCGGGGCCGGGCATATGCCGCAGATGGAGAAAGCGGCGGAGGTGAACCGGCTGTTACAGCAGCATGCTGATGGTGAATAAAGGTACCCGATGAAGGATGCTTTCCCGGCCGCCGATCGCGGCGGCTCGTTTTCTCTACTTTCTCCCCGGCTGACGTTCTGCGCCGATCCCACTCAGGCGGAGGCCGGGCTGTACGCCCGCGCTGCGGCCGGTGAAGCGGTGGCGCTGCTGTGGCATTCGCCGCCGTCGCTGGTGGTGCCGGGCAGCTATAAGCGCTTTGCCGGGCTGGACGAGGTAAGGGCGCAGTTTGCCGATGCCGGCTGCCCGGTGTTTTTGCGCAAGTCCGGCGGTGGGCTGGTGCCGCAGGGGCCGGGGATTATCAATATCAGTCTGGCCTATCCGATGTGGCGGACGCTGGGCGAGGCGGCCGAGGGGGTGTACGAACACCTTTGCGACATGCTGAGCGATGCGCTGCTGGATCTGGGGGTGCCGACGGGGTGGCAGGCGGTCGAGGGGTCGTTTTGCGACGGGCGGTACAATCTGGCCTGCGGTGAAGGTGAGTTGGCGTGCAAAATTGCCGGTACGGCGCAGTACTGGCAGTCGGTGGCGAATCAGCCCGCCGACGGGCCGCGCTGTCATGTGGTGCTGGCGCATGCGGTGCTGCTGGTGGATGTGGATTTAGCGCAGGCACATCAGTATGCGAACCGGTTTGAGGCGGCGCTGGGCAGCGGGCGTTTTTATCAGGCGTCGAAGACGGTGAGTGTGGCGCAGATGTTGTCGGATGCGGATATGTATTTGCGGGAGGAGATGGTGGATGCGCTGCTGTCGGCGATTGGGCGCGCGGGTGTTCCGCGGCAGCGATAGGGGTAATAATTGTTCGCTGGTTCGCTGGTTCGCTGGTTCGCTGGTTCGCTGGTTCGCTGGCAGATCGGTGATCGCGCTGACCGGCGGGTCCCGCGGTCGGGCTGGTCCTCGCGCCACGCGTTGCGTGGTGCCTTCACTTCGTGCGTCAGCCTGTCGGACCGCCACAGACGGGCCGTCCTGGCCCGGCTGTGGCTTTCCCCCGCGTCCGTGCGGGTGAATCCTGGCTTCCTTACTGTGTTCAGCGCTGTGGATTGCCCGATCGCGAGACCCACTGGTCTGCGCTTTGATGCGGGCATCGTCTGCCTGGGACTGGATAAGTAAGTTCTTTGGGAGCTGTTTCTACGTACAGCGCTGCGGATTGCCCGATCGCGGGAACCGCCAGTCTGCGCTTTGATCCCGGTGCCGTCTGCTGAGAGCTGAATGTGCGATGCATTTGGCGCTGTTTTGCGTTCAGCGATTCGGACTATCTGGGGGAGGGAACTTCGATCCGGCTAGTATGCTTGTGGCACACTTTCATATTGAATTTGCTGAGTTCGCTGGCGGATCGGGGGATCGCGCAGATCGGTGGGTCCCGCGATCGGCCGGTCCTCGCGCCACGCGTTGCGTGGTGCCTTCACTTCGTGCGTCAGCCTGTCGGACCGCCACAGACGGGCCGTCCTGGCCCGGCTGTGCCTTTCCCCCGCGTCCATGTGGGCGAATCCTGGCTTCATTTCTGCGCTCAGCGCTGCGGGCATCGGATTTGTGTCGTGAAAACAGCGAGCAATTTGCCAAAAGGGATGCAGTCCGTGCGGCTGGCGGGTAATCCGCAGCGCTGAGGCGAAAGCAGCAGGCCAGGAGATGCCAGCAGGACGCTGGCATCAGGCGGAGTCGGTACAGGGATGTAACGTCTCCGCCGGTCCGACCGGCCGGATGCTGTAGCCGAAGGCACCACGCAACGCGTGGCGCGAGGACCGGCCGCCAGCCGCACGGACTGCATCCCGACCCGCAGCCTCACCGCGAATCCCACCCGACCTCCGGCCGCACGGACTGCATCCCGACCCGCAGCCTCACCGCGAATCCCACCCGACCTCCGGCCGCACGGACTGCATCCCGACCCGCAGCCTCACCGCGAATCCCACCCGACCTCCGGCCGCACGGACTGCATCCCAACCCGCAGTGCTACCGCGAATTCCACCCGGCCGACAGCCGCACGGGCTGCCTCCCACCCCGCAGAAAATGCAAAAAAACCACCGTCGCAATGACAGTGGCTTTATCAGCTCTTCAACCCACCAACCGGTAGACTAACAAAAACTTACTGCGGTGGACGCACCAGAATCTTAACCTGCTGCTTCTCTTTCACCAGCGCATCAAAACCTTCATCAACCAGATCGGCCAAATCAATACGCTTAGTCACCAGCTTATCCGCCTGGAAATAACCCTGCGTCATCAGATCCATCACAGCCGGGAAAATATGACGGTAGGCGATAATGCCCTTAATGTTGCGCTCGGCCAGCACCACCTTGTTCGGATGGAATGACGCTTCGCCTTCCCAGATAGACACAATAATGGTTTCACCTTCGTAGCGGGTGCTGTCGATACACTGCTTCAGCACCACCGGCACGCCGGTCACTTCGAACGACACGTCCACGCCGCCGTTGGTCAGCTCGCGAATGCGGGCAACCGCATCTTCTTTGCTCGGGTCGATAACCAGACGGGCGCCCAGCTCGCGCGCTTTCTCTGAACGCTGCGGCGACAGCTCAACCACGTAGATCTCTGCCGCACCGGCTGCGCGCAGCGCTTCGATCACCAGCAGGCCAATCGGACCCGCGCCGAACACCACCGCTTTATCACCGGCTTTCAGCTTGCTCATGCGCACCGCGTGCAGCGCAACGGCCGCAGGCTCAACCAGCGCACCCTGCTCGTAGGAAAGGGCGTCAGGCATACGGTGAACCATGTGCTCGGCCACCACGGTGAAGGAGGAGAAACCGCCGCCGCCGCCGGACAGGCCGTGGAAGCCCAGATCGCCACACAGGTTGTATTTGCCTTCGCGACAGGCTTCGCACTCCTGGCAGGAGAGGATCGGCTCAACCACTACGCGGTCACCGGCTTTAAACTTGGTGACGCCGCTGCCCACTTCCACCACTTCACCCGAAAATTCATGGCCCATCACGATAGGTGCGATATCACCGCTGATTTTATGCGGCTTTTCTACCGGCACAAAAATCGGGCCGGCAAGATATTCGTGCAGATCGCTGCCGCAGATCCCGGTCCACGCGACTTTGATTTTTACCTTCCCTGCGGAAACCGTCGGTTCCTCAATATCATCAATACGAATGTCGCGAGCCTGATACCAACGTGCTGCTTTCATAGTTATTCCCCTGAGATTGGCTTTAAACCTGTCCATTGCCGTGGTGTCAGCAGGGCCGGAGCAGGTACTCGCGCTGGAGAATGCGAAAGCCGTGCCAGAAATTCACAAGACAATAAAAATCATAAAATTCATTATCTTAAAAACGGCGCGCTGGCGCGGGGCTGTAACGTTATGGACGGGTGTAACAGGTGCACCGTTACAGGTGTAACGTGTGCGCTTAAGGAAAAAACCGTAGGCGCGTTGAAAAGTCGTGGGACCATCTTGAATGGCGAATTCTGATGTGGGGATCTGAACACGTGGGTAAACGCAGTAAAAGTGTTGAAGGCGGAAGAGCGCATTTCACTCTCCGGCCTTCAACTGTACCCGACGGACGCCCGGCTAACGCTTAGCGGAACGGCGGTTCGTTAAAGGTGCGCAGCTTGCGTGAGTGCAGGCGATCGCCCTCGGCACGCAGCAGGTCGATGGCGCGAATGCCAATTTGCAGATGCTCGGATATCGCCCCTTCATAGAAGCGGTTCGCCTGGCCCGGCAGCTTGATCTCGCCGTGCAGCGGCTTATCGGAAACGCACAGTAACGTGCCGTACGGGACGCGGAAGCGATAACCCTGCGCGGCGATGGTCGCGCTCTCCATATCCACCGCCACCGCGCGGCTGAGGTTAAAGCGCAGCGCGGAGGCCGAATAGCGCAACTCCCAGTTGCGATCGTCGGTGGTGACCACCGTACCGGTGCGCAGCCGCTGCTTGACCTCTTCGCCCGGCATGCCGCTGACCAGCTTGGTGGCGTCATACAGCGCGCGCTGCACTTCGGCGATGCTCGGGATCGGGATATCCGGCGGCAGCACCGCGTCCAGCACGTGATCGTCACGCAGATAGGCGTGCGCCAGCACGTAATCGCCGATGGTCTGGCTTTCACGCAGCCCGCCGCAGTGGCCAATCATCAGCCAGGCATGCGGGCGCAGCACCGCCAGGTGATCGCAGATGGTTTTAGCATTCGACGGACCCACGCCGATATTCACCAGGGTGATCCCCTGGCCGTTTTTGGCGATCAGGTGCCAGGCCGGCATCTGGTGTTTCTTCCACGCCAGGTCGGTGACCGTCTGCTCCGGATGCTGCGTATCGTGGGTGATGGTGATGCCGCCTGCGCAGGACAGCGCCTGATACGGCGAATCGGGATCGGCAATCTGCTCGCAGGCCCACAGCACGAACTCATCCACATAGCGGGTGTAGTTGGTAAACAGTACGTAGGGCTGGAAATCTTCTACCGGCGTGCCGGTGTAGTGGCGCAGGCGTGCCAGCGAAAAGTCGGTGCGCAGCGCGTCGAAGTGCGACAGCGGGAAGGTTTCGCCCTCGGCCAGCAGGCCGTCGGCGTTTTCATCGCCAATCTGCGACAGC
This sequence comes from Erwinia sp. JUb26, assembly GCF_003751505.1. GTDB lineage: Bacteria > Pseudomonadota > Gammaproteobacteria > Enterobacterales > Enterobacteriaceae > Erwinia. The sequence continues at coordinate 39,916 of NZ_RJVB01000001.1, forward strand.
TCGGTGGTCGGGAAGTGCTGGGCAATGCCCGCGCTCATGCTGCGGTCCAGCGCCAGGCCGGAACCGTCAATCACGTAAGGGAAGGGGATCTCCTGCTGCGACGGCAGAACCTCAATGGATACGCTGTATTCGCTGCTCAGCAGCTCCAGCTGCTCGCTCAGATAGTGGCGCGCCAGCGCCGGGCGGGTGACGGTGGTGCTGTAGCATCCGGCGCGGGTAAAGCGGCCAAAGGCGCGGGTCAGGCGCTGGCTGGGGGCCACGCCGTCCCAGCTGACGCGCAGCTGCGGATAAACAAACAGCCCGCTGGCGCGTGCTGCGGCGTCCGGCAGGCTGCCGTCGGCAATAAAGGCGGTGATGGCATCGCGCAGGGCGGCGACGGCGGCATCGTACTGCGCTTCCAGCTTGTCCAGCGCGTCGGCTACCGACAGCGACTGGTTCTGAGAATAAGTCATTCAATCTCCTTACATCGTTTCCCGGTATTGCCAACAGCCTAACTGAAGATAACGACAAAAGGAGGGGATGCCGGAATTATTTATTGCGCTTAGCTGCTGTCACCCGGCTCGAAGGCGAATTTAATCTGTTCTTCCAGCGGCTGCGGCGCGTCGTCGAGCATCGCCATCAGCCGCTGTCCTACCTGCTGGCCGAGCTTTTCATAGTTCAGCCGCATCGAGGTCAGCGCCGGGAAGGTGTGATCGCAGTCGGTCGAGCCGTCCAGGCAGGCGACCGCCATATCGTAAGGCACCTTCAGCAGCCGCCGCTGGCATTCGGCCAGCACGCCGATGGCGATCTCTTCGTGGCTGCAGATGATGGCGTCCAGATCCGGCTGGTTTTGCAGCAGCTGACCGAGCGCAAAGCGGCCAAACTGCAGGCTTGGCGCATCCGGCACGGTGATCATCAGGTCGGCGTTCTGATAGTGCGCCAGCATCGCTCTGTGCCAGCCGTTCAGCTGCTGCTTATGCAGGCGGTTATCGGTCTGCGCGCCGATAAAGGCAATGCGGCGATAGCCTTTTTCCAGCAGCGTGCGGGTCAGCCGTTCGGCGGCGTCGCTGAAGGCAATATTCAGCGTCAGATCGGCGGAAAACTGCCCGGCTCCGCAGACGTTGACCGTCACCACTTCAGACGATTCCAGCATCTCGCAGGTTTTCGGCGATAGCTGGGCGGCAAACAGCACCAGCGCGGAAGGGCGGTGCTGCAGCAGTTTTTCCACCAGCGGCGTTTCGCCGTACTGGTGGTATTCATGGCAGGCCATGATCAGCTGAAACGGCTGATTGCTGAGGGTGTGCTGCAGCGCCTGCACAAAGCGAGTGCTGGCGCGATCGTGCTGGAAGGGATAGAGCAACGCCACGGTATGCAGCTGCTGGGAGGCCAGCGCGGCGGCGGCCTGATTCGGCACGTAGCCCAGTTCGCGCACCGCCTGTTCCACTTTCTTCAGCGAGGCTTCAGAAACCTGCGATGGATCGCGCAGCGCACGCGAGGCGGTCATCTGTCCGACCCCGGCGTGGCGGGCGACATCCTGTAATGTTATGCGCTGCGCCGGGCTGGCGCTTAGCTCGGCGGCGGGCGCGCTGGCTTCATAACCCAGCGCCCGGGCGGCTTTTTCAACTTCACTGCGGACTTTGTCTGAAACCAGCTCCGGCGTGCGCATCACCCGCGATACCGTCATGACTCCAACGCCAACATAGTCGGCAACATCCTGTAGCGTTACGCGACCACTACTACGACGCTTTCGCATCCTGGTTCTCCTGAACGCTCTGTTACGCGACTCTGCCGCGCAATGATTTACCCTGCGGACAGTGTGCCGTTCTGGTTTAAAGACAACAACTGGTTAACCAGCAAATGATATGCCGATCACAGTTACTGATATCTGTAACAGTTAGCGTTAACTTTTTAGACCTCTATCACATTATTCCGGGTGGCCCGGCACTACTCTGCTCGTGCGAAAAGAGAGAGGTGACCGATAAATGTTGAAAGAACTCCTGACGGCTGACGTAGTGCAGATTGTACCAGCCTGTGAAGACTGGCGTCACGCAGTTGCGCTGTCCTGCCAGCCATTACGTGACAACGGTACGATCGAAGCCCGCTATGTTGAGGCTATCTACCGTTCGCATGAAGCGATTGGCCCGTACTATGTCGTTGGCCCTGGTATTGCCATGCCGCACGCCCGTCCGGAAGAGGGCGCCAACAAACTCGGCATCAGCCTGACGCTGGTGCAGGAAGGCGTTAACTTCGATTCTGAAGGCAATGATCCGGTGAAGCTGCTGTTTGTGCTGGCTGCAACGGACAGCAACAGCCATATCGGCATTATCACCGCGCTCGCCGGGCTGTTTGACACGCCTGAAGATACCGACGCGCTGATGGCTGCCACCAGCGTTGAACAGATTTTATCCATTATTTCACGTTATTAAACGACCAGAGGAACAACAAATGAAAATTACCGTGGTATGCGGCAATGGCCTGGGCACCAGCCTGATGATGGAAATGAGCATTAAAAATATTGTGAAAGATCTGGGCGTTGCGGCGGAAGTCGATCACGTGGACCTGGGTTCGGCAAAAGGCACCGCCAGCGATATCTTCGTCGGTACCAGCGATATTGCTGAGCAGCTGGTTGCACAGCAGGTGGGCGGCAAAATCGTTTCTCTGCAAAACATGGTAGACAAAGCGGCGATGAAAGAGCGTATCTCTGCCGCGCTGTCGGAACTCGGCGCGTTATAATCAGGAGCCAAAATGGAATTCTTCCGTTTCTTAATGAGTGACGTGCTCTCCGAGCCGTCGATACTGGTTGGCCTGATTGCGCTGATTGGTTTAGTTGCACAGAAAAAACCCGCAACTGAAGTGATCAAGGGAACGGTGAAAACCGTGATGGGCTTCCTGATCCTCGGCGCCGGTGCCGGGCTGATTGTTTCTTCGCTGGGTGACTTTGCGGCGATCTTCCATCATGCCTTCGGTATTCCGGGCGTGGTGCCGAATAACGAAGCGATTGTGGCCGTGGCGCAGAAAAGCTTCGGTACCGAGATGGCGATGATTATGTTCTTCGCCATGGTGATTAACATCGCGATTGCCCGCTTTACCCCGTGGAAATATATCTTCCTGACCGGTCACCACACGCTGTTTATGTCGATGATGGTCGCGGTGATCCTGTCTACCGCCGGAATGCGCGGTGCCAGCCTGATTGCGGTCGGTTCGCTGGTGGTAGGCATTTCGATGGTGTTCTTCCCGGCGATTATTCATCCGTACATGAAAAAAGTCACCGGTTCGGACGATGTTGCTTTCGGCCACTTCTCCTCAATCTCCCAGCTGCTGTCCGCGTTTATCGGCAGCAAGTTCGGTAATAAAGAGAAGTCCACCGAGGACATGCAGGTCCCGAAAAGCCTGCTGTTCCTGCGCGACACCCCGGTTGCGATTGCCTTCACCATGTTCTTTATCTTTATTTTCACCTGTCTGGTGGCCGGTCCGTCGGCGGTGAAAGAGATGAACGCCGGGGGTAAAAACTGGTTCATGTTCTCCCTGATGCAGTCGATTACCTTCGCCGCCGGCGTATATATCGTCCTGCAGGGCGTGCGTATGGTGATTGCCGAGATCGTTCCGGCGTTTAAAGGGATCTCCGACAAACTGGTCCCGAACGCCAAACCGGCGCTCGACTGCCCGGTGGTGTTCCCTTATGCGCCAAACGCGGTGCTGGTTGGCTTCCTCAGCAGCTTCGTGGCCGGTGTACTGGGTATGTTCCTGCTGTATGCGCTGAACATGACGGTGATTATTCCGGGCGTGGTGCCGCACTTCTTCGTGGGTGCCGCCGCGGGCGTGTTCGGTAACGCCACCGGTGGCCGCCGCGGCGCGATCCTTGGTGCCTTCACCAACGGCCTGCTGATCACCTTTATCCCGGTGTTCCTGCTGCCGGTTCTGGGCAGCATCGGGCTGGCCAACACCACCTTCAGCGACTCTGACTTTGGTGCGGTCGGTATCCTGTTAGGGCTGATTGTGCGCTAATCGCTATTAGTGCCAAACTGACCGAAAAGAGGCGAAGTTATCTTCGCCTCTTTTTTTGCATTGGAAACCACGCGGTTAAGATGGAGGGGCGAGCGAAGAAGCTGACAAACAGAACCGTTAACGCATTTGACGCCGGGCTTAGCGCTGCTGACGTTGAATGGGCTGCGTGATAAAAGTTGTCTCATGTTCCTGATGGCCGGCTCGTTTCTTTCGTCGCCCGCCGATTAGCAGCGTCAGCGCAAATCCCGCGCCGGCCATACCAACGTCAAACCACATGATACTGGCAATGCTGTGCTGCGACAGGCGGGCGGTGATCAGCGGAATGGTGAAGGTGGCCAGACTGCCCGCGCTGTAGTAAATCCCGGTGGCTTTGCCCTTGGCCTGTGGGAACTTCATCGCCATCACCGTCAGCCCCAACTGCACCACGCCGCCCGCCGCCGAAAAGCCGATGACAAAGGCGAACAGCGCAATGACCCGCGCGCTGGGGTAGAGACTGATCGACAGCAGCGCCAGCAGGGAAATGAAGGTATAAATCCGCAGCAGAAGCAGCGAGTTCACCAGCCGGTTGACCAGCAGCGCGGTGATAAACACGCCGCTCAGTGACCCGAGGGTATAGACGCTGAGCAGCTGAATTGACGCGGCGTAGGGCATCAAAATCACAAACTCCGCGTACTGCGCCAGCCACTGGCTGACCAGGTAGAAGGTCGCCATCGAGAGATAGCCAAACAGGGTGAAGCAGATAATATCCGTCAGCGCCCGCTTATCCTCCAGCATCAGGCTTTTGCCGTCGGGGGTGGCCGGCTGCGGCGGCTGGTGGGCGGGGAACGGCCGCCGGAGCAGGCAGATCCCGTTAATCAACATAATGGCGGCGGCGACCATAAACGACCAGCCAAACCAGCTGTGGCTCAGCATCAGCCCGTAAATAATAAACGGCAGCAGGAACTGGCCCGCCGACACAAAGGCTTTGATCAGAATCGTGGCCGTACCCGGCGAGCGGGGAAAACCCTCCATCAGCGCCGGGTAGGTACCGGCATCCAGAAAGCTGTTGGCGACCCCGGCCAGCAGTCCGCAGGCAAAGGCAGTGAGCACGCTTTGCGCCGAAACGATGCCGAAGAAGAAGCCCAGATAGCAGAGAATGCCCAGCAGAATAAACGGCTTACGGCCGAATCTGTCGGAAAGCATACCGGAAACAAACAGCACCATCAGGCGGCCAAAGCCCAGCGAGGCAATCACCACCGAAACGCCCGCGGCGTCGGTGTGCCACTGCTGTTCAAGGTGCGGCATGTTCAGGGTGATCAGCAGCACGCCCATACCGTGAACCAGATAATTCAGATACAGCCCGACGGCGGTCGGAAAAAAGCGATTGGTCATGGTGGATCTTCGGCAAGACGACAAACGACGCACCGGGCACGCCGCGACTGAGGGCAGCATGATGCCTGTGCGGGTCAGTCAGCGGCAACCTTTTTTATCAGCGCGGCGTATTTCCCGCCTGTCGCCATCAGTGCATCATGGCTTCCGCTCTCCGCGATCTCCCCGTTTTCCAGCAGCAATATCCGGTCTGCATGGCGCAGGGTGGCCGGGCGATGAGCGATCAGCAGGATGGTGCGTTTGTGCCGCAGGCTGAAAAGCGCCTGATGAAACGCCCGTTCGTTCTCGTTATCCAGGCTGGCGGAAGCCTCGTCGAGGATCAAAACGGGTGCGCCGGTCAGCAGCGCGCGCGCAATGGCGATACGCTGCCGCTGGCCGCCGGAAAAGCGGTTGCCGTTTTCACCGCATGCGCTGTGGTAGCCGTCGGGCAGGGCGCTGATAAAATCGTGCGCCTGCGCCATCTTCGCTACCTCTTCGATCTGCTGCGGGCTGGCATCGGGGCCACCCAGGCGAATATTGTCGGCAACGGAGCCGTTAAACAGATACACCTCCTGCGGCACCCAGCTGATAAGCTGGTGCAGGGCGGCCAGCGGCAGGGAGCGGATATCAACACCGCCAACGGTGATTGCACCGCTTTCCACCTCGTAAAAGCGCAGCAGCAGGTGGGTGAGGGTGCTTTTACCCGCGCCGGAACGGCCCGCCAGCGCCACGATTTCTCCGGGGCCAATTGTCGCCGACAGCCCCCGCAGCACCGGGCGCTGCGCGGCATAGCCGAACCGCACCGCGGAGAAGGCCAGATTATGGCGGTCGGGCAACGCTGCATGGCCGCTATCATTCACCCGTGCGGAATAATCGATAATTCGCATAATCCTGGCCGCACCGGCCCGCAGCTCACCGAGCTGGCTGGCGGTCTGCGTCACATCGACAATCGGCAGCAGCGCGCCCACGCCGAGCACCAGTACCAGCGGTAGCCACAGCGGTGAGAGGCTGCCCGCGTGCAGCAGCGTGCTGGTGGCGGCGATCAGCGCCAGCACCGCCCCCGCGCTTAACGCATCCACCGCCGCAAATTCCAGCCCGCTGCGGGAGCCGTAGCGCTGCTGCATCCTGCCCAGGCTTTGGGTGCGCTGTATCAACCGCTGCACGTAGCCCCTTGCCTGACCAAACGCCGCCAGTTCACGCTGGCCGTGGATAAACTCCACGGTATCGGCATTCAGCTGTCCCTGTTCGGTCTTCACCTGCTGGCCCTGTAAAGCCGCACGACGCGCCAGCCAGACCGGCACAGTGGCCACCAGCAGCAGAAACGGCAGCAGTACGCCTGCCAGCAGAGGGTCGAATTGCCATAGTGCGATCAGTACCGCCAGCGGTACCACAATCGCGCCGGTGTAATCCGCCAGCGTGTGGGCATAAAAGCGCTCCATCAGTTCGGCATCGGCGGTGGCAACGCTTGCCAGATCCCCTAACCGCTGGCCATCGGCGGTCCCAGGTGCGGAACGCTCCAGCCCGTCGAAAATCGCCATTTGCAGCTTCTCGATCAGCGCGAAGGCCAGATCGTGGGACACCCACGCCTGCCACCAGCGGGCGGCGGCAGTCAACAGCACCAGCAGGGCCAGCCAGCCGCAGGCGACCGGCAGTAAGGCCGCTTCCCCGGCCAGGGCGATGCCGACGATCCAGGCGCCGATTGCCATGCAGGCCAGCGTGCCGCTCTGGGCCAGCACGCCGGAGAACACCGCCATCGCCAGCAGTCGATATCGGCCGCGCATCATGCGCAGCAGTCCGGCGAGTCCGCCGTGGGTGTGCGGTTTCATGGTGCTTTCCCCTGTGCCGCCATCAGCCGCGCATAGCGGCCACCGGCCGTGCTTAACTGATAATGATTACCCTGTTCCACCAGCTCGCCGCGGTCGAAGACCAGAATGCGGTCGGCATCCTGAATGGTTTCCAACCGGTGGGCGATGGCGATCGTGGTACGGTGCCTGCGCAGCACGGCCAGCGCTTCGCGCAGCGCCCGCTCGCTGGCGGCATCCAGGCTGGAGGTGGCCTCATCCAGAATGAGAATCGGCGCATCTTTCAGTAAGGCCCGGGCGATAGCCACCCGCTGGCGCTGCCCGCCGGAGAGGTTTGCGCCGCGTTCACCAACCGGCGTCGCCATGCCGAGCGGCAGCCCGGCGATAAACTCGCTCAGTTGGGCGGCCTCAGCCGCCTCGGCCAGCTCATCATCGCTGGCATCCGGCCTGGCGATACGCAGATTGTCAGCCAGCGTACCGTGGAACAGAAATACCTCCTGCGACACCACGCCGATCAGTTCGCGCAGACGGTGCAGCTGCAGCCGCCGGATATCAACGCCGCCGATACGGATGGTGCCCTGTTCGGCATCAAAGCAGCGCAGCAACAGAGTGACGAGGGTCGATTTACCCGCGCCGGAGGGGCCAACCAGCGCTACAAACTGGCCTTCGTCAACGGTCAGCGACACGTCCGACAGCGCCAGATCCCCCTGCGGATAGCGAAAGCTGAGGCGGTTGATGCGGATATCATGGCGCTGCGGTTTTGCCTGCGGTTCAGCGGGATCGGCAACCGGGGCGGTTAGCGAAAGCAGATCGTTTATCGCACCGATTGCGCCACCCGCCGCCCAGGCGGTGTGGAAGGCGTTTTCCAGCCGGACCAGCGGGCGAAACGCCTCCCGGCTGAGAAACAGCGTCAGCAGCAGCACAAACGGCAGCAAATCGTGATGCACCACCCGCCAGGCGTTGAATGCCAGCACCAGCGCGATGCCGCTCAGGCTGACCAGTCGGGTGATGCCGCTGCGCATCAGGATCACCTTCAGCGTCGCCATGGATGCCTGACGCAGGTCGGACGCGTGCGCCGCGAGCCGTTCCCGCCAGGCCGCTGCCGCACCGAAAGCCTTCAGCGTCAGCAGGCCCTGAAGCGCATCCAGCAACGTGGCGGCAAAGGCCTCCATGGCGGTGAACACGCCGCTGGCTTTCGGCATCTGCCAGCGCATCCACAGCCCGTCGAGCAGGGGAAAGGCAAGGGTGAAAAAGGCCAGCAGCAGGGCAGACGGCCAGTCGACGGCGGCCAGCGTCAGGACGATCAGGCTACAGCCGAACAGCGCGCTGAACAGGGCGGGGAGATAGCGGCTGTAATAGCCTTCCAGTGCCTCCACGCCGCCATTCACCGTGCCCTGGATATCGCTGGCGCGATGCAGCAGCGTGAGCCCTGGGCCAAAGCGCACCAGCTGGTTCAGCAGCCTTTTCCGCAGGTGAACCTTACAGACCTGGGCGATGTGCTGCGCGGTGTACTCACTCAGCCACAGCAGCAGCGCCCGCAGCAGAATGATGGCCGCCATCATCACCAGCGGCGGGGTGATGTCGGCGTCCAGCCCCTGCTGCATCAGCAGGCAAAGCGCATCGGCGGTCAGCCACGCCTGAGCGCCATAGCAGGCGATGACCAGCAGATGAATCATCCCATTGAGCAGCAGCTGAGGCAGTAAAGGGCCAGTCAGACCGGCAACTGGCTTTTGCATTGTTTACTCCTGGCCGTTCAGCGTGGTCCAGAATGAGCCCTGCAGCGGGAAGGCGAGGAAGCGCTGGTTAAGTTCATCGAAGGTTTTCGCCGGATCGACGTCGGCAAAAGCTGCCGGATGCAGCATTTTCGCCATCTCCTCCACGCCGATAAAGAACAGCGGGTTGTCGAAGAAGAACAGCCAGATCCCCGCGCCCTGATGGTTGCGGATAGCCGACAGGCTGGCCAGCGAAGGATTCGAGACAATCGCTTTCAGCGAACGGGCGCTCTCCGCCGCAGAAACGCCAGGCCCGACGTTCAGCCCCTTACGGCTGACGCTGGAGCCGCCGCCGGCCAGGTAGAAGTCCGGCTTTTGCGCCAGCACGTATTCCAGATTCAGTCGGCCGATCGCCTGATTCAGCGTTTTCACGCCGAGGTTTTCGCCCCCCGCGACGGCAATAAAATCACTCATGTTGCCCTTGCCGGAGGTAAAGCAGCACTCTTCACCGCCGGGATTGAGGTGGAAGAACACCGTAGGCCGCGTGGGCTCTTTCGCCACGCGCTTCGCGACGTCGTCCATATGCTGCTGGTAGAAGGCGATAAACGCCTCGGCCTGCTGTTCATGACCGGTCAGTTTGCCCAGCATGCGCATGCTCGGCACGGTTTTGGTCAGCGGATGGCGGAAGAAATCAACAAAGACATAGGGCACATGTGCCGCATCCAGCTTGCTCAGGCCATCCGGGATCGGACCATAAAGGGTAAACACCACCAGGTCCGGTTTTGCCGCAATGGCCGCCTCCATCGAGAACGTGCCGCTGTTCAGATCGCCGATTTCCGGGATCGATGCCGCCTGCGGGAAGCGCTGCTTCAGCGCCTGCCAGGTAGCGGGCGAGTAGCGCTGCAGATCGGTGCCCCAGGCGACGACGCTGGAGAGCGGGTCTTTATCCAGCAGCGCCAGCGTCATGATGTGGCGGCTTTCGGCCAGCACGATGCGCTTCGCCGGCGCGGGCAGCGTCACGGTGCGGTTAAGCATATCGGTCACCGTCACGCTGCTGTTCTCAGCGGCGCGGGCGGAAAGGGTGATCGCGGCGGCTGCCAGCAGGCAAACCGTCAGCAGTACGTTAAACAGGGCGTTCCACGTACTGCGGGCAGGGGAGCCTGCCCGAAGTAACATCATCATTTTTTATCCTTACCAGCGGTAGCTGACGCTGCCCACGATGGTGCGATCGGTACCCTGATTGCACGAGGTGGAAGAGCAGGTTGAGTAGTAGTCTTTATCGAACAGGTTGTTGACGTTGACCGCCGCGCTGACGCCCTTCAGCGAGCTGTTCAGCTGGCCGAGATCGTAATGCACGGCCGCGTCCACCACGGTGTAGGACGGTACGCGGATCGTGTTAGTGGAATCCGCCCAGGTTTTGCCGACGTAGCGCACGCCCGCGCCAATGCCGAGGCTGGCCAGCGGGCCCTGCTGAATGCTGTAGTCACCCCATACCGACGCCATCTGCTCCGGCAGGCCGGTCGGAGTTTTACCCAGTGCGCTGGCGGTATTGGTTTTGGTGGTTTCCAGATCGTTCCACGTATAGCTGGCAATGACTTTAAACGCCGGGGTGATAGTCGCGCTGCCGGATGCCTCGATACCTTTCGAGGTCACCTGTCCGGTCTGAACGGTGTTCAGTGCATTATCGGGATCGGTCGTGGAAACGTTGTTCTGCTCCAGATCGAACCAGGCCAGGGTAAACAGGCCGTCGAAGCTTTCCGGCTGGTATTTCACCCCGGTTTCAATCTGCCTGCCGGTGGTCGGTTTATAGCTTTCGCCGTAAAGGTTCGTACCCAGTACCGGCGCGAACGAGGTGGTGTAGCTGACGTACGGCGCTACGCCAACATCGGTCAGCCACGTCAGCCCGGCGCGCCAGGTGAAGTGATGATCGTTCTGATCGGTGCTGGCACTGCTCACCCGGTTAGCGGTGTGGACCGACGCCCAGTCTTCGCGGGCGGAGAGGTCGAGCATCAGCCGTTCGGCCAGCGCCAGCGTATTGCCCAGATAAACCCCGGTTTCATCGGCGGTCTGGTAGGTGCTGCTAAACGTGGTTGCCGGCGTGGTGAAGCGGCCGCCGTAGGTCGGGTTGTAGATATCAATCGACGGCGCGGCGCCGTAGTTCAGGTAGTAATCCTCACCGGTGCGGCGATAGGACACGCCCACCACGGATGTGCCGCGCACCGGGCCGGCATCCCACTCGGCCTTAAGGTTGTTATCCGTCGCCAGAATTTTACCGACAATGCCAAACTCATAGGCGTTACGTTTCAGCGTGCGCATATCCGCCGCCAGGCCGGCGCCGGAATAGGTCTGGGTCAGCAGATCGGTATAGCTGTAGCGTGCGGCGGAGTGCGCCGACCAGATGTTATCGAAGCGGTGATCCAGCTCGTAGCCGACGTTGAACTGGGTAATGTGATTATCGAGATTGCTGCCGTCGAGATACTGGTTACGCGGGATTTTACCGTTGGGGTTGCTCAGCAGCGTACCGTTGATCGGCGTGTAGCTGCGCGGCGGGCCGAAGGTGTCGCGGCTGAATGAGGAGAGCAGCGTCAGCGACGTATCGGTGTTGGGTTGCCAGGTCAGCGACGGTGCCAGATACATCGTGTCGTCCGGCACGTTGTTAAACTGCGTATTGCTGTCGCGGCCGACGCCAACAACGCGATACAACACGGTTTTGTCGTCGGTCAGCGGGCCGGAAACGTCAAACTGCCCCTGATAGCGGCCGTGATTGCCAACCTGAACGCCCACTTCGTGGCGTGCCTCTTCGGTCGGGCGCTTGCTGACGGCATTCACCACGCCGCCGGGCGAACCACTGCCGTACATAAAGCCCGCCGGGCCGCGCAGCACATCGATACTTTCCATACCGTACGGCTGGTAGCGAACGTACGATTGCGCGGTGGTCGAACGCAGGCCGTCCAGCAGCGAACCGTTCAGCGTGGCATCAAAGCCGCGGATGCTGAAGTAGTCAAAGCGTGAGTTGATCGCCGTCGTTGAGGTAAAGACGCCCGGCGTGTAGCGCAGCGCCTCGGTGGTGGTCTGCACATTCCGGTCGGTCAGCTCGTCGCGACCGATCACGCTTAGCGACTGCGGCGTGGCCACCACCGAGCTGTTGGTGCGGCTGCCGGTGCTGCTCTGTTTTGCCACATAGCCTTCGCTCGTTTTTGCGCTGTCGTCGGCGGTCACCGTCAGCGTTTGTTCCTCGGCGGGCTGCTGCGCCCGGAGTGTCGCTGACAAACCGAGCGTGGCAAGGGCCACGCAGGCGGCGATCGTTGAAAATTTATGTTTGTTATGGTCAGACACCAGAGCCTCCCCGGCTTTTACTGTGAAATAAGCGCTGACTATTCTCGCCAGCGCGGGATTTTCGGCAACGCCGGAGGCTTTCGCTGGCGCGACTATTTCTTTCGATTTCTGATTGCGGTGACGGTCAATAAAGGCATGTTAATTATAAGGTTACCAAAAAAAGACTTTCGTCTTGAGGTGGACGGCACGCGGTGAGGCTGGTAATGTGAGAATGAGAATCGATTTCATTAGGTGATTGCCACGCCCGGTGAAAACCCGCCCAAATTAACGGACAGTGCCATGAACAAGTTCAGCGACAGCGCCTCCGGTAGCGCGCTTCCTCTACCTGCCAGCCACGCCATGTTTGACGGCACCATTGCCATGAGCAGCGGTTCGCTGCGGCCTGAGAAAGACGAATGGCTGCAGGAACAGCTGGTACCGGGGCTGAAGCTGATCGTCGTCGATCGCGGGGAGCTGCTGTGCGATCTGCCCGGCTCCGGCAGGCAGCATATTACCGGCCCCTGCGTGTGTGCGGTGTGGAATCAGCAGGAGGGCGAGAGCCGCCAGCGCTTCGAACCCGGCCGCCAGCTGGATTACACCACCATTGCCCTGACGCCCGCCGCCGTCGCCAGCCATATCGACAGTCAGTTTCAGCAGCAGCTGGAAGACTCTTTCCAGCTCCGGCGATTCAGCGGTCCGCGCCTGTTGGTGCTGGAGGCGACCGCTACCATCAAATCGCTGCATGCCCAGGTGGCGACCTGCCCAATGCAGGGGCTGTCCAGAGCACTTTTCCTTTCCGGTAAAGCACTGGAAATTATGGCTCATGCGCTGGATTCACTGATCTCACGGCCTGCAGCAGAGGGCAGCGCGCTGCGCCTGTCGAACGGCGATATCGACAAGCTGCATCTGGCGCGCTCGCTGCTGGCGGAGCGCATGGTTAACCCGCCGTCGCTGGCCGAGCTGGCGCTGAGCGTGGGATTCAACACGCGTAAGCTGACGGTCGGCTTCCGACGTCAGTTTGGTGAAAGTGTCTTTGAGTATCTGCAAAATCTGCGGCTGGACACCGCGTGGCGGATGCTGACCGAAGGCGAAATGAGCGTGTCGACGGCCGCTTACAGCGTGGGCTACACCCCGGCGCATTTTTCCGTCGCCTTTCGTAAAAAATATGGCATCTCGCCAAAATCCCTGCGCGGATAGCCCCCCTTAGCTGAATTTTGCCCATCGACATTCGTTTTTCTTGGTGGCGCAAAAATTCCATCCCGTTATGTTTTAACCCTCTGAACAGGGTGAAAAATAAGGGGAAGACGGTGGCGGCAGGAGAGAAAAGACGGTTAAAAACGCTGGTGGGGGCAAGCAGTGCGATTTATGCCGCGGGCGATACGCCGGTGACTTACGGCATCGATCGCGCCGTGGCGCTGGCAAAAATAGCCGAGCGCGAGAAAATCACCGGGCTGTTTACCGCCGATCTGCTTCAGAGCGATCCCGCCGGACTGGCGGGGATCACCGGTAGCCAGGATCCGATTGTGGTGCTGGCGGCGTTAAGCCAGGTGACGCGGCAGATTGGCCTGATTGCAACCGTCACCACGACCTTTCAGCATCCCTATAATCTTGCCCGACTGATCGGCACGCTGGACCATATTAGCGGCGGGCGGGCAGGGTGGAACGCGGTCACCTCATCGGTCGGCGAGGAAAATTTTGGCGGCGGCGAGCTGCCCTCACCGGAAAGCCGCTACGCGCGCGCCACCGAATTTATTGAAGTGATCAACGCGCTTTTCGACGCCAACGATCCGGCCGCCGTCAGCCGGCTGGCCAGCGGCGGCGCGAAGATCGATCACACCAGACTGCATCCGGCGAACTACCTCGGCGATTTCTTCCAGGTGGCCGGGCCGCTGAACGTGCCGCCGCCACCGCAGGGGCGGCCGGTGCAGTTCCAGGCCGGGCAGTCGGAGGCCGGAATTACGCTGGGCGCGCGCTATGCCGAGGTGATTTACACTTCGCAGCCAACCCTTGCCGACGCGCAGGCCTTTGTCAGCGACGTTCGGCAGCGGGCGCTGGGCTTCGAACGGCCTTCTGCCCCGTTAATCATGAACTCCTTCCACTCGATCATCGGTGAAAGCCCCGCGGACGTGGCGCGCAGGCTGGAAGAGAAGCACCAGCGCATTGACTATCAGCGCGGGCGACTGCGGCTGGCGGATATGCTCGGTGGCAACGTCGATCTGCAGGATCTGTCGCTCGATGGCGCTATACCTTCACACCGGCTGCCGGACCTCGCCAGTGTTAACCGGCGGCGTGGACGCGCCGAGATTTTCACCCGTTTTGCCCGCGAAGGCCAGACGCTGCGCCAGCTGATTATTGCCGCTGAAGAAACCGGACACTGGTTTGTCGCCGGAACGCCGGAATCACTGGCGGATGCGATAGAGGAACGTTATCGCGCCGGGGTGCTGGATGTGATTTCACTGCACGGACTGGGGCAACCGGAACAGCAGGACCTGCTGCTTAACGGCCTGCTGCCCGAACTGCGCAAGCGGCAGCTGCTGGATGAAGATTATCGCGGCGCGGATTTCCGCAGCAGCCTGGAGTTGCCGCCGCTGACAGACAGGCGCGGCGGTGCATAGTACATTCGCGTTGTGTTGCGGGTTGCAAAAAAGTCAGCCTGTAAGAACGCCAATCTGCGGATCTGCAGTGAAATAAAGAAGAATGGCAGTTGGTGATGTCACTTCGGCAGGCTTTCCTGCCTCGTGATTTTTCAGCAAAACGCGGCGGCCACGTTGCGCAGTTCCGCAAGGCCGCTGAGGTTTTTACCCTGCACCAGATCCTGATTGATTTTCAGGATCACCGCCTTCACCACATCTGAAATTTTGCTAAGGTTCTGCTGCTGCATCAGAGTGGTCAGCGCCGCCATTTGCCTCTGGGTGATCTTCATCGACAGGCGTTTAGAGGCCTTGGCCTGCGCCAGTTCGGTGCTTAACAGCGATTTCAACTCGTCCTGCATGCAGCGTCCGCTGGTCAGTGCGTGCAGATAATAGAGGATCAGTGTTTTGCTAAATTCCTCGCTAAGCGAGTCATCAATCTTCTGCGTAGCCAGGCTAAGAATATCCAGAAAATGCGCCGGTATTCTGACCTCCAGCGGCTGTCGGGTCTGATCAAAAGTATGTTTGATCTGCGGCGTGCACTGTGCCGGGATTGAAACCACCTGCTGACAGCCGTGACAAACGGCAGCGAGGATATTTTTTACCGTGCCGCTGCGGTCGCTGAAATCCACGTCACGCAGCAGATAGGTCGCCGTTGATTTACCGCAGTTGTGGCACAGGACGTTCCGTGTATCGCCTTCTTTCACAATCTTCATGATCGTTCTCCTGCTGTTCAGATATGTACGCTGATAAAAATGATGTCCGGTTCTAAAAAAAAGAATTTCACATACCAGCAATAACCCTGCCGCCATGGCTTCAGAATATGTACATCAATACTGCTGTCCTGATGATGGGATGAGCACTGGTACTGGTTGCTGGCGGTATGGGCAATTAACTCAATAACCCATTCTTCGCTGACTTGTCCGGTAGCAAACAGATTTTTCACATCGATATTGCCGCGGATTTGATGATCGTAGCTTCCCTCTGTGAGGCAGCGGATTGCTTTGCGTTTTACGTCCCTGAAGTTCATCTTGCGGTTCCTATTGTGTACGATGATTGTCGTACTTACAAGTGTTTTGGGTAAATTTTGTTCTCGGCGAGGATAACGGGAGTTGTAGGGGTTTTACGCGCTGGTTTTGACATAAATTGTTAATAATCGAGCACGTTCGCAAAGCTCAGGCAAAGTCTGCAACGTGTCGTGTTTTTTTTGGAGTTAAATTCCATAAAACTGGATTTACTGGAGATTTAACACTGCATTTTTGCGGATAATGCTTTCGATGCGGAATTGTTCAGCTGTATTACTAAAATTAAATTGTTTTGTTATCTTATTTTTTTAGTTAAATTAATGTGCGTTTACTGTAATTCTACGTAAATTTCATTGGGTACTTTTGCAACACATTGAGGGATTATCATGGTTAATAAGCTAACCAGTATAGTCATCGCGATTGTAGGGATCGCCATGCTGTACATGGGAAGTCAGCTGCTGATGGTTGGGGGAACGCCGTTCTACGTCATTATGGCGCTGGGACTGTTGCTGACCGCAGTAACACTGTTTTTGAACAAAAAAATCGCGCTGTCTATCTATGCCGTGCTGATGTGGATCGTTCTGGCGTGGATGATTTATGAAGTCGGCTTTGATAAGTGGCAGTGGATCCCGCGTGGCGACATCATTGGCCTGATTGGTCTGTGGCTGGCGATGCCGTGGGTGGTTCGTCCACTTTATAAAGCTCAGCAGGGCAGCCAGGCGCGCGGCTTCCATCCGTTCCTTGGCACGACGCTGATCCTGATCGTGGCGCTGGTCGTCGGCATGATGTTCTACGATCCGCTGCCGAAAGCGGGTGATATCACTAACGAGCGTAAACCGGTGCAGACCGAACTGGCGAAAAATGACTGGTCTGCCTACGGCGGCACGACAGACGGCCTGCGTTTCTCCCAGTTAAACCAGATCACTAAAGATAACGTGAATAAACTCGACGTGGCCTGGACCTATCACACCGGTGACCTGCGCGATCCGGCTCAGGACGCCAGCGAATACACCTTCGAAGCCACGCCGCTGAAGGTCAACGGTGCGCTCTACCTCTGTACGCCACACAACGAAGTTCACGCGCTGAACCCGGAAACGGGCGAGCTGAAGTGGAAATATCAGCCGGCGAAAGATCCGTCTTACCTGCAGCAGCATCAGACCTGTCGTGGCGTGAGCTATTACGATGGCTCCGTGGCGCAGGCCGATACGACCACAGCCAGCCCGGCTATCTGCCGTAAGCGTATTTTCAACGCTACGACCGACGCTCGTCTGGTGGCGCTGGATGCGGATACCGGCAAGCTGTGTGCTGACTTCGGCAACGGCGGCGTGGTGGATCTGCGTGCTAACATGGGCACCATCCGCCCACACGCGCTGATGCAGACTGCTGCACCACTGGTCGCGGGCAATCTGGTGATTGTGGGCGGTTCCGTCATGGATAATGGCTACAACAGCGGCAACCCGTCAGGTGTGATCCGTGCGTATGACGTGATGACCGGTCGCCTGGTGTGGAACTTTGACCCGGCTAACCCGGAGCTGACCCAGCCGATTGCGGCCGATGGCACCTATCCGCAGGATACCCCTGTGGCCTGGGGCACCCTGAGCGCCGACCTGAAAAACGGTCTGGTGTATGTGCCGTTTGGTAACGCCTCCCCGGATGAGCTGGGTATTGAGCGTAACGCCGACAGTAACACCGAGAAGTTCCGCGACACACTGGTGGCGCTGGATCTGAAAACCGGTGAATTTAAATGGCGCTTCCAGTCTTCCAAACACGATCTCTGGGACCGCGATAACCCGTCTCAGCCTTCGCTGCTGGACATCGACTATCAGGGCCAGAAACAGCCTGTGGTGATCCTGCCGACCAAAACCGGCAACCTGTTTGTCCTTAATCGCCTGACCGGCCAGCCGGTTTATCCGATTAATCAGGTGGATGTCTCTACGGAAGGCGGCGTGCCGGGTGAGAAGTTCTCTGCCACTCAACCGGTGTCAAAACTGAACTTCATCCCGGACCCGCTGACCGAAAAAGCGATGTGGGGCCTGACGCCGTTCGATCAGATGGCCTGCCGTATCGACTTCAAGTCGCTGCGCTATGACGGTAATCCATGGACGCCAGCCACCGAAGCAGGTTCGATTGTCTTCCCGGGCAACATCGGCGTGTTCAACTGGGGTTCCGTAGCGGTCGATCCTGAGCGCCAGATCCTGATTGCTTCGCCGGTGCGCCTGGCCTACAAGTACAACCTGATCAAACGTTCTCCGGAAACGGCCGACAAGCGCCTGTTCACCAAGGACGGCACACCGTACTGGAACGAAAACTTCCAGGGTGACTACGCTATCCATATCCAGCAGCTTTCTTCCAGCCTGGGCATTCCGTGTATTGCTCCGCCGTGGGGACGTATGGTGGGTGTGGATCTGACGACCGGTAAAACCGAATGGCTGCGCCGTGTGGGTACCACCAAAAACCTGAACACGACCTTCCTGCCGGGCCGCTTCCCAATCGGCTTCCCGATGGGCATGGTGGCACACGGTGGTCCGCTTATCACGGCGGGTGACGTGGTGTTCCACGGTGCAACGGCGGATAACTTCTTCCGTGCCTACGACATCAACACCGGTGAGCTGCTGTGGCAGACCGAGCTGCCGGCCGGTGGCCAGGCAACGCCGGCGACCTATATGGGCAGCGATAACAAGCAGTATGTGGTTATTGCAGCGGGCGGCCACGGTTCACTGGGCACCCAGCAGGGTGACAGCGTTGTCGCTTATCGTCTGAAGTAATTTTTTCAGGCAGTATATTAAGGCCCGTGCAGCAATGTGCGGGCCTTATTCAATTTTAAAAACAAGACGCTGCGTATTGACCTTATTACCTTCCGGGATGACCTCATGCTTAAGAAGTTAGCTTTGCCCTTGCTGCTAATCTGTTCGGGCTACGCCAGTGCAGATGAATCGGACTTTCTCAAACCCCGTAATAACGACGCATTCGATAACTACATGCTGCAGGCCGCCCGCTTTGAGGCCGAACTGTTTAAACACGACAAACCCTCCGCTTTCGATGCCTACTTTATCGGCCCGCTGAAACCCAGCGAGATCGGCGCCGCCTATGAGCGCAACGAACTGGCCGCTAAGAAGAAATACACCAATCACAGCATTCGCATTAAAGGTGAGATTAACGCCATCAATGAAAATGCCTTTGGTCAGGGCTATATCGTTGCGGTTGATAGCGGTTCGCGGAGGAGTGCTCTTGAGGGAATCCATCTGCAGATCGATAAAAACGATCCGGTGTATCTGGAACTCGCTAAAGGCGACAGGATTGATGCCATTTGTCAGGTGGGCACCTACACGCTGGGGATACCGTCAATGAGCAAGTGCTTTCTGACATCATCGATCTTCCGGCCAGAAGTGTTTAAGAATTTTATACTGAATCTGATTGGCAACCCGTTGCTGAAAGCGAACACCATCTCTGTTGAAAATATTGCCAACATTAAAGTGCGCCCATTATTACAGACGTTCATTGTTTACGCTTCGAGTTACAAAGATAACGAAGACACGAACGAGTCGGCCTGTCGTCACGATGATGCCACCTGCGAGGCCGCCTTAATGCATAACCTGGAAACGTCAACCAGTCGTTTTCCTGAGGCTCATCAACAGGATTTCAACGCTCTCGGTGCGCGCGTACGTGCGCTGTTGCAAAAGTAAGACAGCCGATTGGATCCGCGGTAATACGCGCTCTGCTGTTCAGTTTCCTCCCTCCCCGGAGATGAAACCAGCAAGTTGGTGAAGGTCTTTCCAACTTGTTGAAATTTTTTGTTGTTGATGACGAAAAATGACGGTTTGCGCTGCATGCTGCATGAGATTTATTATCAATCCATACATTGATACAGCATCTTAAATTTCACGCGGAAGGTAACGATTATGAAAAAGATTGGATTTCTGTCATTTGGCCACTGGACGCCGTCACCTCAGTCCGGAACCCGTTCAGCGGCTGATGCGCTGTTGCAATCCATCGATCTGGCGGTGGCGGCTGAAGAGCTGGGTGCCGACGGTGCCTACTTCCGCGTGCATCACTTTGCCCGTCAGCTGAGCGCGCCGTTCCCGCTGCTGGCGGCGGTCGGTGCCAAAACCAAAAAAATTGAAATTGGTACCGGCGTGATCGACATGCGCTATGAGAACCCGCTGTATATGGCCGAAGATGCCGGTGCGGCCGATTTGATCTCCGGCGGACGCCTGCAGCTGGGCATCAGCCGCGGCTCCCCAGAGCAGGTCGTTGACGGCTGGCGCTATTTTGGTTTCCAGCCTGGCGAGGGTGAAACCGAAGCGGATATGGCGCGCCGCCATACCGAAGAGTTTCTCGATGTGCTGCGCGGTGAAGGTTTCGGCAAGCCGAACCCACAGCCGATGTTCCCGAACCCGCCGGGACTGCTGCGTCTGGAACCTTACGCTGAAGGGCTGCGTGAGCGCATCTGGTGGGGCGCTGGCTCTAACGCCACGGCGGTCTGGGCGGCGAAGCTGGGCATGAACCTGCAAAGCTCAACGCTCAAGGATGATGAAACCGGCGAACCGTTCCATATCCAGCAGGCGAAGCAGATCCGCGCCTACCGTGAAGCGTGGAAGGCCGCAGGTCACACCCGTGAGCCGCGTGTGTCGGTCAGCCGCAGCATCTTTGCGCTGGTGAATGATATGGACCGCGCCTACTTCGGTAACAGCGGTGCAGAGGGCGATAAAGTGGGCTATCTGGATGAGAAAACCCGGGCGATCTTTGGTCGCAGCTATGCCGCCGAGCCGGACAAGCTGATCAAAATGCTTGAAAAGGATGAGGCGATTGCCGAAGCCGATACGCTGCTGCTGACTGTGCCAAACCAGCTCGGTGTGAACTACAACGTGCACGTGATTGAGTCGATTCTTAAACACGTTGCGCCGGGCCTGGGCTGGAGAGAGTAAAAAGAATTTGCCGGGCTGGCATTTGCCCGGCAGTCAATACACGCTGGTTCAGCGTTCAGCGTTCAGCGTTCAGCGTTCAGCGTTCAGCGTTCAGCGTTCAGCGTTCAGCGTTCACTATGCCTCTTCGCCCCGGCCGTAATGCTTTCCCGCCGGGGCGATGTTTTATCCCGCCCGCTATTTCCCTATCTTCGACAGCATTTCCGGCCGCATAAACTTGTGGATCACCAGCATAAACAGCAGCGATGGCACCAGCAGGATCAGCGCGGTAATCGACGATATCTGGTAGTTGCCCGACATGCTGGCGTTAAACAGCAGCAGCGGCAGGGTGGAGATATCCGGCGCACCAACAAAGAAGGTGCCGGTAAATTCATCCAGCGATTCCAGAAAGACAAAGATACTGGCGGCGATAATCCCGGGCGCTGCCTGCGGCAGCACGATGTGCCAGAAGGTGTAAAGGGGACCGGCCCCGAGATTGCGCGAGGCGCGAGCCAGCAGGGGATCGACGGCAGCAAAGGCGGCCACGCAGATCCACACCGAATACATCAGCCCGTGCATACTGTGCACCAGCACCACGCCCGCAATTGTCCCGTTGAGTCCCCACTGATAGAACAGCCGCGCGATATTCATATATACCGTCAGGTTCGGGAACGCCTGCGGGATCAGGAACAGCAGCATAAAGGCTACCCGCAGCGGCATTGCCCGGCGCGACAGCGCATACCCCGCCGGAATGGAAATCAGCAGGCACACCAGCACCGACAGTACGGCAATCAACACGCTGGTCAGCAGTGAACCCGAAACATCGCTGTACGGGCTGAACACCTGATACCAGTATTTCAGCCCCCACTGGTTGGGCAGGCTGTGCGGGAAGAACCAGCTTTCCGCCACCGTCCAGATCAGTAAATTGAGCAGCGGGCCGAGCATAATCAGCAGCATAAACACCAGCAGCAGCGTCTGCAGCGGCAGGCTGAGGCCGAATCTTCTCCGCTTCTTCAGCGGAGTGGCGACGTTGTTCAATACATTCTCTCTCATGATTCACCGCCTTTCTGGCGCAGACTGTGGCGCAGATAAAACCAGGAAAGCGAGCCGCAAATCAGTAGCGACACGACGCCCAGCGCGTTAGCCACGGCGTAGTCGCCGTAGGAATTCACCCGGAAGGCCATATCCACGGTGATCATCGTCGGCGTGCCGGTGCCGATCATCATCGGCACGGAAAGCACCGACATCATGGTCACGGTCGACAGCACCAGCGCCACGCCGATCGCCGGCAGCACCTGTGGCAATATAATGTCGAACAGAATGCGCGGTCGGGAAGCGCCCAGATTGCGGGCCGCCAGGATCTGCGACTGTTCCAGTGCGGCCATCGCGCCGCAAATCAGCAGGGTAGCAAACGCCAGCTGCTTCCAGACAAAGGTAATAATAATGCCCTTCCAGCCCAGCCAGGAGACGGTTTCCAGCGGGGTCAGCAGGTCGGCGGAAACCAGCGCGTTATTCATCAGGCCGTTTTTCGCCAGAAAGGTACGCATCATCTGCGCGGCAACGATAAAGGGAATAAACAGCGGCAGGCGGTATAAAAACGCCAGCGTGCGCACAATCGGGCGGCAGGGTGAAAGCGTAATTACCGCCGACAGCGTGATGGAAATCAGCGCCAGCAGCGCGACGGAAATCAATACGATAATCAGCGTGAACAGAATATCGCTGGAGTACAGCGAGTAAACTTTACGGAAATGGTCGAGGGTGAACCCCTGTGCATCATGGGTAAAGGCGGCAATCAGCGAAAACCCGAGCGGATAAAGAAACAGCACGGCAATCATCAGTGCCGCCGGGGCGACCAGCAGCAAATATTTCAGCGAAATTCGCATAGCAAACCTGACATCAGCAAATAAAAAAGCTCAGGGCGGCGGGCCGCACCTGAGCATCAGAAGTCAATCAGTTAGAAACCTGGCTCTCATAGCCTTCCTTGATATCGTCGAAATACGGCGTGATAGGGAAGCTTTTACCGTATTCCGCCAGCGCCTGCGGCGAGATTTCGGCAAACAGCTTCTGCCACGTAGCCGCATCCAGCTTCGGTTTAACGTGCTCGGCATCAATGCCCGGATACCAGTTAAACTGCTTCACGATGCCTTCCGCCTGGATTTCCGGGCTGGTGGCCAGCTCGATAAACTCGCGCGCCAGCTGCGGCTGCGCCGCTTTAGCCGGGGTGACATAGTACATCGGCTGCCCCGGCATACCCGGTGCCAGCAGGGAGAGTTTGATCGACGGCGGCAGTTTGCCCTGATCTTTCCAGCTGTAGAACATATCCACCCACACCGGGCCCATGCTGATTTCACCACGGCTCAGCATATCCAGCGTACCGGCGTTGCCCGGCGTAAAGGTGACGTTCTTGTTGAAGGCCTTCAGCTTCTGCCAGGCCTCTCCCCAGTTTTTCTCCACGCCTTTATCGTAAGGCAGGGAGGAGAGACGCTGCGCGTCGGTGCCGTAGGCGTAGATCCAGCCTGCGACGAAGCTGACGCCTGACATGCCGTTTTTAATGCCGTTATAGCCGAATGCCTGCGGATTTTTCGCCGCCCAGGCCACCAGTTCGTCGTAGGAGGCCGGAGGCGTTTTGATGGTGTCGCTGTTCCAGGCGATGGCGGTCTGGCTTAAAAACATCGGCATCACGTAGCCGTCCACGTTCACGCCCAGCGCATTTTTCGCGTTATCGGCGGTGACCATCGATCCGGTTTTAATCTGCTGGCGATATTTTTCCAGCAGCCCTTTTTCCACCAGTTCGCCACCGGCTTTCTGATGCACCACGGCAACGTCGATATCCCAGGTTTTCGCGCCGCTTTCCTTCTGTGCGCTCAGCTTTTCAATGATCTTGTTCGATCCGGCGTCGCCCGGGCCAGTACCAACAACCTGCACCTTAACCCCCGGATGTGCGGCTTCAAACTTCGGCCCAAGCCAGGTTTTAACGTAGTCGACCATGTTCTGATCGCCCGCGGTGGCGACGTTCAGCACGGTCTCGGCCTGTGCGCCGTAGCTCAGAAACAGGGCAACAACGACGGCAGCTTTGCTTTTAGTAAACATGTTTTTCCCCAGGATGAAAACGATGGAATTAACGAGCGTGAGATGAAGTAAAAACGTGCAGGGCGGAAGGCGGAACGTGCAGCCTGACCGGTGTTTGCGGCGGCCAGCAGACGCTGTCATCCGCCAGCAGCAGATGATGATCGCAGCGCACGGTGTGGCGATATAAATTGCCGAGAAATGCGCTCTGCTCCACGATGCCCTCTACGGTGAGTCCGCTTTCTGGCAGCGTGCGATTTAATTCAGACAGTCCCGTATCGGCACTGCGGAAATAAATCATCCGCTGCTGTCCCGGCGTGGAGACATTATTGCTGCTGATATGCAGGGCCATTTCTACACTGGCCTGAATATCGTCGAAGGCTAATTTATTCTCAGCACCCATAAAGTCAGCGACAAAAGGCGTAGCGGGGCGCTGATAAATATCTTCCGGCGTACCGATTTGCTCAATGTGGCCCTGATTTAATACGGCGATACGGTCGGCCATCACCAGCGCTTCCTGCTGGTCGTGGGTGACAATTAATGAGGTAAAGCCCAGCTTCTTTTGCAGCGCTTTTATTTCGTGGCGCACGTTAAGGCGGACTTTGGCATCCAGATTGGATAACGGTTCGTCCAGCACCAGCACGTCCGGCTCAATGGCCAGCGCCCTGGCCAGCGCTACGCGCTGCCGCTGGCCACCCGAAAGCTCGGTCACTTTCATTTCCGCCAGACCGCCCAGATTGACGATTTGCAGCAGTTCTTCAACCCGGCGATCGATATCATCGCGCCGCCATTTGCGTAATTTCAGGCCGTAGCCGATATTTTTCGCCACCGTCAGGTGCGGCCAGAGCGCATAGCTTTGAAATACCATGGTGATATTGCGCTGTTCCGGCGCGCTATGGGTAATATCTCTGCCGGCAATCGAAATATCGCCCGCATTCACCTTAATAAAACCGCACAGCGCGTTTAATAAGGTGGTTTTTCCGCAGCCGGAGGGGCCGAGCAGGGCGATCATTTCCCCTTTCTCTACGGCCAGGTCGATATTATGCAGCACCACTTTTTCACCGTAGCTGATTTTCAGCCGGGAGATGTTTAAATAACTCATGTCCGTATCCGCAATCTCTGTTTTTTGGCATTTTTTTGCTTCTGTGAACACGTGTTCATCTCGATGTAAAAAAAATGCAATGTTGGCTCGACATTATGTGAGCCTACTTTGTCGTGTCTTTGTGACAATTTAATTAAGGGCGAAAACTTTTTTGCGAGGGAAGCCGTTTTGACATCGTCGCTACGTAAACAGAGCGTTACCGCCCAGGATGTTGCCCGCCGCGCTGGCGTTTCGCGCGCGGTGGTTTCCCGCGCGTTGAGCAACAACGGCAGCATCTCGTCGGAAGCAAGAGAACGGGTACTGCGTGCCGCAGAAGAGCTGGGCTATCAGGTGAATTTCCTGGCCCAGGGCCTGAACCGGCGACGCAGCCATCTGATCGGGGTGATTGTTTCACGCATTGGCGACCCCTTCCG
Source organism: Erwinia sp. JUb26 (assembly GCF_003751505.1). Lineage (GTDB taxonomy): Bacteria > Pseudomonadota > Gammaproteobacteria > Enterobacterales > Enterobacteriaceae > Erwinia. Next base: position 65,213 of record NZ_RJVB01000001.1, read on the forward strand.
CAGCAGCCTGCTGGACGGTCTGCTGAGCGAAATTCAGCGCAGAGGCTTTCAGGCGCTGGTGGCTGAAATCCGCAGCGAAGCGGATCTGGCAGAGACGCTGCGTCGCTTCACCCAGTTTCGCGTGTCCGGGGTGATTGTCACCTCCGGCAAGCCGCCGGAGGCGCTGGTCAACGAGTGCGTCCAGCAGCAGATCCCGGTGGTGGGGATCAACCGTCAGCCTGATAGCCCGTATGTGGATTACGTCTGTTCGGATAACGCCGCTGGCGCAGTGCTGGCGGCGGAACAGCTGTACCGGGCCGGATGCCGACGCTTTGGCTGGCTGAACAATCAGGACTCCACCTGGGCGGGTAGAATGCGCGGCGAAGCGTTCAGGCTGGCGCTTGTCGATCTGGGGATTGATACCGAACGCGATCTGCTGCCCCTGCTGGCACCGGAGGAGGGCTATGACGGCGGGTTGCAGGCTGCGGCCGGGCAGGTGCCGCAGGTGCCTTCCTCACTGGGGGTCTTTTGCGCCAACGCGCAGCTGGCGCTGGGTTTCCTCGACGGCATGAAGCAGCGAGGCCGGCAGGCACCGGAGGATTTTCAGCTGATCGGCTTTGATAACACGCCGCAGACCGCGCAGTACAGCTATCAGCTCTCCACGCTGCATCAGGACGTCGCTGAGATTGCCCGCCAGGCCTTAACCTGCCTGCTGGAGCGGGCCAGCGATCCGCAGCGACCTTCACGCACGACCTGGGTGAAGGTGGTACTCATTCATCGGCGCACGTCGCCATCAATTCTATAAGGGCAGGGCATGACGGAAGAGCAGCAGCAGTCACTGTGTACGTTGATTCGGCAACTGGGAAAGCAGGCGCAGGCGCTGCGCGACGCGGGCCTGAAGGTGGATAAAAAAGCCCGCCAGGATTTCGTTTCCCATGCGGATCTGTTTGTGGAAGAGGAAATTAAAGGCTGGCTGCAGGCGCACCGGCCCGAAGACGGCTTTCTGGGCGAAGAGAGCGGCCTGCAGGGCGGAGAGCAGGGGATCTGGGTGATCGACCCGATTGACGGCACCACGAACTTTATTCTGGGCATGGATTACTGGTGCATCTCGCTGGCCTTCGTCAGTAAGAACACCACGGAGATCGGCCTTATTTACGCCCCGGATCGCGATGAGTTTTTCTTTGCCCGTCGCGGCCAGGGCGCGTTCCTGAATGACAAACGGCTCAGGCTGCGGGAACCCGATGCGGAAGCGGTGGTCGTTGGCCTGGGCCGTTCCAGCCGCGCGCCGGTGGAAAGCTACGCCCGCACCGTTGAGGTCCTGCTGAATGCCGGTATCGAGTATCGCCGCTTCGGTGCGGGGGCGCTGATGCTGGCACACGTTGCCGCCGGACAGGTGCATGCCTATTACGAAGAGCATATGAACAGCTGGGATGCGCTGGCCGGGATGCTGCTGATTAACGAGGCGGGCGGCAGAAGCAACGCGTTCCTGGCGGAAAACGGCCTGCTGAATGGCAATCTGGTCCTGTCGGGCTGTGCTGAGGTGCAGCAGCGGTTGGCCGCGCTGCTGCATACCGGATAATCAATCGCGGGTTATTCGTTCTGTGCCTGAATGCCGGCAGCGATTTTCTTTGGATCGATGGGGGTCTGTTAGTCGCCGCTGCCGGCCATTGCACACCGGTCATGGGTTAATCGCTGCAATCGCACAACTTGTCTTGCCAGTCTTCAAACAGCCTACGGATAAATAGCATGGTCACATCAATACGCGGGACGCGTCGAATATCGTTATGGGTAATCAGATAGATATTCTGTATGAGTTTCTCTTTGCCCAGTGGAATCAACTCACCCGCAAGAAAATCGGGCAGCGCCGTTAATCCTGCCCCGGCCATCGCGGCTGCAAAATGGCCCTGTAATGTTGAAATAGTGAAACGACACTCTGCTGATGGCAGCTGGCCCGCAAGCCACTGCGGCAGCGGCATATCCTGAAGCGTATCGTCCCAACCGATGATCTGATGCTCTGCACCCTTTGCCGTGATTTCCGGTGGGTGAGCGGCAAAATAGGCTGCGCTGGCATACAGACGGCTACTCATTTGCCCGATACGTGACACGATAAACTGGCCGTGCTGCGGTCGCGAAAGGCGGATGGCAATATCGGCTTCGCGTCGGGTGAGATTCACCATGCGTACGCTGGTCGCCAGTTCCACGCGGAGTTCAGGATAGCGGTGCTGGAATTCAGGCAGTGCGGGGATGACAAGGTGGTTAGCAAAGTTTTCCGGCAGCGCAAGGCGCACCGTGCCTGACACTTCCTGGGAAAAGCTCGTACTCTGCCTGATCGCGTCGTTGACTGCGGATTCAGCCCGCTCGGCATGGCTCAAGATAGCCTGCGCTGCCTCGGTTAGCACATAACCCTGCGGGCTGCGCTGAAACAAAACGGTGCCGAGATCCTGTTCCAGCTGTTCGATGTGCCGGGCCACGGAGGACGGTGCCATGTGCAGCACCTGTGCGGCGGCGGTCAGCGTACCGAGCCGAGCCAGCGCGAGAAAAACCGGGATCTCCTTCCAGCCCGCCATTTTCGATTTATCGAAATCCATCATCGTTTATTGCCCGTACATTTACCAATTTTGCAAAGATACACTCTCTTTCCACGGGTTTACAACAGGGGAGATGAGGATGAATTATCAACAAATCGGCTGGAAGGAACTCACCGCGATTGATGGTCCACGCGGCGAGCAGACGGTGAACCGAGTCAGTGAAATTTCGCCCATACTGGCGGAAACGCTGATCGAACACGCTTTTGGCACGGTATTCGCTGCCTCCACGCTTTCGCGCAGGGAAAGGGAACTGGTTACCGTGGGCATGCTCGGGGCGATTGGCGGTGCGGAGCCGCAGTTGCGTATTCACCTTGAGGCCGCGCTGCGCGTGGGTGCCGATCCCGATGAGCTGGTTGCTCTGGCGGAACATGCCTCGGTGTACGTTGGTTATCCCCGGGCGCTTAACCTGCTGAACGCCACGCGCACGACGTTAAGCGGAATGGACCGGTTTTCGCCGCTGACCGCCGGTAAATTTACGCTGGGCGATCACCAGACCCGGCTCTATGACAGCGGTGGCGACCGGCCCGCGCTGGTGCTGGTTCATGCTCTTGGGCTGGACTGGCGGATGTGGCGCGAGGTTATCCCACAGCTTAACCACCGTTTCCGGGTGATTGCTTACGATTTGCGCGGCTTCGGTGCCGCGGCGGGCGCGCCGGTTGCGGCCGATCTGCAACAGTATGCGCGGGATCTGGCCGCCGTTCTGGACCGGCTTGGCATCCACCAGGCGCATATCATCGGGCTGTCGCTGGGCGGATCGATTGCACAGCAGCTGGCCTTAATGGCACCGGAGCGCTTCCTGACGATGACGATTATCGCTGCCACCGCCTGGGCGTTTGACGCCTTCCACCAGCGTGCCGATGCAGCGGAAAAGCAGGGGATGGATGCTCAGATGGCACCCAGCCTGACGCGCTGGTTCCGCCCGGACGATCTTGCGGTAAACGGATGGGCGGTACGCTATGCGCGTGACTGCGTTCAGCGAGCCTTTGTCGCCGACTGGAATGCAGGCTGGCTGGCGCTGGCCGGTATTGAAACCGGCGCTCGGCTGGCGGACATTGATGTAACGGCGCATATCATTGCCGGGGAGCAGGACGCCTCTACGCCACCGGAACTGATGCGGGGGCTGCTGGCGATCCCCGGGGCCAGCATGGAAGTTATCGCCGATGCACCGCATATGATCGCGCTGACCCACCCGCATGCGCTGGCGGAAGCGATTCTGCGCGGCACGGCGAAAGGCGGATAAGCGCCTCATCACCTTATACCGGCGGGATCAGGCGTATGGATACCGTTTAAATGCTGCGTGGGATTCGAAGCGATCGCCGAGCCGCTGAATGGCAGGGAATTCAGTGGCAGCAACCACTTCAGGGAGCATCTGCTGAATAAAGGTCCATACCACCGTGCTACTGATGGCCACCTGATCGACTTTTTCGTGGCGCTGACGTTTTTCAAGCGTGCGATCCCACTCCCGGCAAGCGGCCAGCAGCTGCCGGGTGACCCGCTCGGTCCACGGCTGATGCTGTTTTTCCGCCGGGCGCAGGTGATGCTCATACACGTGCTGCACGGCTTTCTCGCTGGCCGCGAGAATCAACCCCAGCAGCCGCAAATCCTCTGCCAGAGCCTGCGGCGGCTGCGGCAGCATTTTATGCGCGGGGTCGGCAAGCGATTCGAAATAATGCAGGATCAGCGTGGAATCCATCAGCGCGGTACCATCATCCAGAACCAGAGTGGGGGCTTTCACCACCGGATTCTGCTGTGAAAATGCCTCAAAGGTGCTGAACACCGACAGCGGCTGGCTTTCAAATTCGACGCCGTATAGCGCCAGTGAAACGGCGACACGCCGTACATAGGGGGAATCCATCATGCCAATCAGTTTCATTACCGCTCCGGGTTTACACTTTTGCGAAGACCCCTAACTTATCGTAAATCTTCCCGGGTGATAATCAGCGCTTTCTAACGGCTTTGGTCAGTTTTAGTAACATCTGTTCAGCCGAGCAGCGACCTATAACCTGTTGAAACTCCGAGCTGCGTGATAATTTACCTCGATTGCCGGACGATAATGCAGGAGTTATTCATGTCAGGGTTTCCCCCGATTGCCAGCTTACGCAGTCTTGAAGCCGTTGCCCGCCTGGGCAGCGTGACGCGAGCGGCAAAAGAGCTGTGCGTAACGCATTCAGCTATCAGCCAGCAGATTAAACAGCTGGAGGAGTTGATTGGCGTGAAGCTGTTTATCCGCCACGGCCGTGGATTACAGATCAATGAAGCGGGGCGGCTGTATGCGCTGCATATCCGCGATGCCCTGAACCGCATCGGTGATGCCACCCGGCTGGTGCAGGTGAATCCACGACGATCCGAACTGACCATCGCCACCGTACCGTCGTTTGGCAGCCACTGGCTGACGCCACGGCTGGAACGTTTTCGCCAGCGGCATCCGCATATCACCCTGCGCCTGACGGTGAGTCTGACCGTTAACGATATTGCTGAGCATCGCAGCGACGTCGTCATTCGTATGGGCAACGGCGACTGGCAGGACGTGGAGTGCCGGTATCTGTTTGGCGATGAGCAGATTGTGGTGGCCTCACCGACATTTAACGGCGGACGGCTGCCCGCCACGCCGGAAGAAGTGGCGGAAAGTCAGATTATTTTCTCGTCCGAGTCCTGGAAAACGTGGTGCAGCAGTGCCGGGCTGGATGATGAAATCCTCCCGACGGGGCTGTGCATTAATGACTCCAACCTGGTGCTGGAAGCCGTGAGGCGCGGGCAGGGCATTGCGCTGGAGCGGCGCTCGCTGGTGCAGGATGCGCTACTGCGCGGCGAACTGGTGCAGGTTACCCGCTTTCGCGGCGAGTATCCGTGGTCATACTGGCGGGTTACGCCGCTGCAAAGCGAAAAACCGGCGGAAGTGGCGCTGTTTAATGCCTGGCTGGATGAGGAAGTGGCCTCGTGGTGCCTGCAGCAGGAAGCACTCTCGGCTGAATGTCAGCAAGATCCGTCAGGCTGAGCGCCTGGTGGCTGTGGAATAGTGAGTGCTCAAGGAGAATGCCATGCCAGACGATAAGATTGATCAATACCGCAGCCGCTTTGAAAAGGTGTTTGCCTATATTGAGCGCCACCTCGACGATGCGCTACTGCTGGAGAAGCTGAGTGAGGTTGCTCACTTCTCACCGTATCACTTTCACCGGCAGTTTACCGCCTGTTGTGGGGTAACGCCGTGGCGATATATTCAGCTGATGCGGCTGAAACACGCCTCGTACCGGCTGGCATTTAACTCGACAGAGAAAATAACCGATATTGCGCTGGATGCGGGTTTTCAGCATTCGGAATCGTTCAGCCGCGCCTTTAAGCAGATGTTCGGCATCACCCCGAGTGAGTTTCGCCAGCAGCCTGCCTGGGTGACCTGGCACCAGCGCATGCCACAGCTAACCCTGAAACGGAGAGAGACAATGCCCGTTGAGATTAAACAATTCCCGGCGACGCAGGTCGCCATGCTGACCCACCTTGGGCAGCATGAGCGCATTAACGAGACGGCGGCGCGCTTTATTACCTGGCGTAAAACCACCGGACTGTCACCGGTACTCACCAGCCAGACGTTCGGTATTGCGCCGGACGATCCGGCAACCACCGATCCGCAGGCGTTTCGCTTTCATATTTGCGGTTCGGTCACCGAGCCGATACCCGAAGATAACCCGTTCGGCGTGGTGAATAGCACTATCCCCGGCGGCCGCTGCGCGGTACTGCGCCACTGTGGCTCGCACGATGCACTGACCGAACTGGCCCAGCAGATGTATCGCGACTGGCTGCCCGCCAGCGGCGAGGAGTTACGTGATTTCCCGATGTATATGCACTATATGAACTTCGTGCATGAAGTGCCGGAGCATGAGCTGGTGACGGATATTTATCTGCCGCTGAAGACGTTGCCGTAACGAAGAGATGCCCCGCCGCTTAACGCGGCGGGGCACGGCATATCAGTTAAAGCGCTGGGCAACAGATGCCACGCGCTCACCGAATTTCACGGCCGTTTCCAGATCGCCGGAGGCAATCTTGTCTGCGCCCGCGTCGGAAGGGGACTGCACCAGCAGGCCCACGGAGCCGCCGAGGTTGTTAACGTCTTCGCGCGTTGATGCGAGGGTATTGGCCGGTGGGAAGCCGAGGCTGACCCAGATCCCGCCGTGCTGTGATGCCAGCGTTTGCAGGTACTGCAGGGAAACCTGCTTGTCGCCGTTCAGGCTGGCGCTGTTGCTGAAACCGGCGAAGATTTTATCCTGCCAGCCGCGGGTGAACCAGATTTTGGACGAGGCATCGGCGAACTTTTTGAACTGCCACGGTACGCTGCCCATATAGGTCGGTGCGCCAAAGATAATCGCTTTGGCCTCGTTCAGTTTCTGCCAGTCGCTCTCCTGGATATCGCCATTCTGGTCAACGGCAATCAGCTCGGCCTGTGCGCCCGCAGCCACTTTCTCAGCCACCAGTTTGGTGTGTCCGTACCCGGAAAAATAAACCACCGCAATGCTCATGATAAATCCCCTTAATTAACCATCGTTATTCGATCCGGCCCGCGAACGTTATCGTCCCGGCCAGAAACCTCATTCACATCTGATTCTGAACTCGGCGCGATCGCCTGTGCCTTTGCTATTTTTCGCGCCTTAGTATCCAATAGAAACTACGTGCAAGTTATATCAGCGTTATTACGAGCGCGAAAGAAGGCACCTTATCGCCACTACGTTTCCCAGAGGAAACCTGCATTAAGAGAATAAGCATATGAATAAAGAGCATTTAGCCTGGGATGTGTACAGTAATCAGTGCCCCACCCGCGAGGTGCTGGCCCGGCTGGCGGACAAGTGGGCGCTGCTGATCCTGGGCCGTCTGGAAAGTGGCCCGGTGCGCTTTAATAGCCTGCGCCGCGACGTGCAGGGCATTTCGCAGAAGGTGTTAACCCAGACCCTGCGCAGGCTGGAGCGCGATGGCCTGGTCGCCCGCCAGGTGTTCGCTACCGTACCGGTGACGGTGGAATACAGTATTACGCCGCTGGGGCAGACGCTGACACAAACCGTCTCGGTACTGATGCACTGGGCGGAGAAAAATATGGAGGCGGTGCTGGCTGCGCAGGCAGCTTATGATGCGGCGAACGTGGGATGAAGTCGATTTAATATCGGATCGGGAGGTGACAGCGTTGTGTGATTTTTGTGCTTTATACATGAAGGGTTAGGGTGTGGTCTATCACCTGGTGCTATATTTAAATTTACAGGATGTAAGCCAGAGGCGTGTATTCAAGACCAGATGGTTTAGCAAGGTGGCTAAATCTCACGCTATCGATGATAGCGAGCTATGTAAAACTGTTCAGGCGGCAATGCAAGGGAAGGCGGACGATCTCGGCGGGGGAGTCTATAAAAAGCGGCTTAATCATAATCGCGATCGGGCTATTATTCTGGCAAAGGGTGGGGAGCATTGGTATTACACTTATCTCTATGCCAAGCAGGATAAAGCCAATATCGATCGAGGCGAACTGACTGCGTTCCGTGAGTTGGCAAGACACTACGGAATGCTTGTTGATAAAAAAATTTTGGCACTGATGGTAAACAAAGAACTGGTGGAGATTTGCCATGACGACAAAAAGTAAATTTAAAAGCCCGGCATTCGAGGCAATCCACAGTGCTGCGGCAGGGTTATTCAGTGTGGATGCCATCCCTGTTGAAACGATGCGCAACTTTGACAAGGCCTGTCTGAGTGATGTGGAAGAACTTCAACCCACTGAAATAAAATCACTTCGTGAGAAGTTAAACGTCAGTCAGCCCGTTTTCGCCCGATATCTGAACACCAGCGTTTCAACAGTGCAAAAATGGGAAAGTGGGGTAAAACGCCCCGGTGGACTGTCGCTAAAATTACTGAGAGTGGTCCAGAAGCATGGGCTGGAAGTGCTGATCTGATTTAAAATTTTACAGGTAACGTCAGCCTTGCTGAAAAAGTGGGTAACGGGTCGATGAAGCCGGTCGGTGACACGATGTAATACGTTATCTGCGTGAGTCATTACTCAAATATTGCCCCGTAATGGCTACGGCTTGCTTATCAAAATCAATACACAGCGGTACGCCCAGCGGCAGGGTAAGCATCGGATGCGTATGGCAGCAGTCGAAGCCGTCTACCAGCGGTAAAGGCTTGTCGGCCAGCACTTCCATCAATACATCAGCAGGCTGTCGTCCTGTGCCTTCATCATTAAAACGTTCATGTTTGCCTAACAGAACAGCACTGACGCGATCGAATATGCCGTTCAGCTTGAGCATCGAAAAAGAACGCTCAACCGTGGCGATATCCTTCATGCTGTCCTCGATAAATAAGATATCGCCGGGCTGGATTTCCGGCATCCATTGACTGCCGATAATCCCTGAAAGCGTATTCAGATTGCCGCCCATCACGCGTCCTTCTATTCTGCCCGTTCCCAAAAAGCGACAGGTATTCTTGTAAAGCCGTTTGGGTCTGACGGGTTCAATGTCGTCCCAGTTGAGGCGCTCATCCGTCCATTTCTCGGGAAATCTGTAGTGGTAAGGCAGGACAGACGGCTGTATCAGCACGTCATAAAACGATTGCCAGGTCTGATCGACTAAAGGCGGGAACTCGCCAAAGGATGCCACCAGCGCCGGGCCATAAAACGTTACCAGCCCGGTTTGCGCATAAATGCCAGCCAGCAGCGCCGTGGCGTCAGAATAGCCAATGATGATTTTGGGATCGTCAATCAGCGCCTGATAGTCAAGATACGGCAAAAGCGAGTTGCTGTTGCTGCCGCCAATGGTGGACATAATGCAGCGAACCGACGGGTCGCGGATGAGCGCGTTTAGCTCAGCTGCCCGTGCCTCAATCGAGCCGGAACGGTAGAAGTCTGACTGACCCGTCAGATTCCCGGCTTTAAGCCGAAATCCTTTGTTTTCAAGAAAAAACGTGGAGCGCTGAAAACGATTCGTGGCCGTCGCCGTGACGGGATACGAGGGCGAGAAAAAGCCAATGGTGTCACCGGGTTTCAATGATGCAGCCAGCCGCGTCCGCTTCAAGGCCATGTTGGGTTGTCCCTTACTGATTACAGTGGCGTTACGCCTTCCACTTCATGCTGGAAAACGTAGGGATCGGACAGTAGCTCGAACGCTTCATCGTCCGGATAGGTGACGGCGACGTGGTAATCATCACCGGCAAAGGCTTTCACCGCAGCAAGATCCTGCCAGTATGTCGCCAGGAAAAAATGTTCCCAGTCTGCCTGTGTTTCCCGTCGCACCAGCGCTCCCCGGTTACCCGGCACGCTTTTAGAATGTTCCACGCCGGTTTTTTCAAGGTGCTGAGCAAAACCCTCAGCGTGTTTCAGCGGCACGCAGCCATGCCATGTCCGGACTATCATCCGTATTCCCTTTCCTGGTCGAGTGAGATTTTCATACTATCGTAAAATGCTGGATTGTGTCGCGAAAGAAGCGGCACCTGCAGGAGGCACCCCGGAGAGGAACGGCTGAATATTTCGTACGGTTAAGGCTGGCGAATCATTCACATGGCGACAGGGCTGCGCTGGATACTGTCAGGATGTTAAACATCGAGTTTACGGCCTGTCAGCCATTCAATTCTCGCCGGATCGCGGTGTGAGAAGAAGGCGCTGGTGGCGGTATCTAGCGCGGTAATCTGCTGCATATCCTGCGGGCTAAGCGCGAAGTCGAGGAGGTTAACATTCTCTGCCATCCGCGCCTTGCTGACGGTCTTGGCCAGTGAAACGATCCCGCGCTGGAAGATCCAACGCAGCACAACCTGGCCCACGCTCTTACCGTATTTTTCACCGATGGCGGTTAACTGCGGGTGCTGGAACAGACCGTTTCGCCCTTCGGCAAAGGGCGCCCAGGCTTCCGGTTGGATCCCGCGGCTCTGCATCCACGGCACCGGGTGCAGCTGTTGGTTGAAGGGGTTAACTTCAATCTGATTAACGGCGGGAACGACCGCGTTAAAGGCGATGAGGTCGGCAAGCCTGTCCGGATGGAAGTTGCTGACGCCAATCGCCCGGATTTTCCCGGCGCGATGCAGCTCTTCCATCGCACGCCAGGCACCGTGAACATCGCCGTAGGGCTGATGAATCAAATAGAGGTCAACATAGTCCAGCTGTAGCCGATTCAGCGAGCGTTCAAACTGGGCTTTCGCGCCCTCATAGCTGGCGTCCTGCAGCCAGAGCTTGGTGGTGACGAACAGCTCTCGGCGGGCGATGCCGCTCTGTTGCAGCGCATTGCCGACCTGGGTTTCATTCAGATAGGAGGCGGCGGTATCAATCAGGCGATAGCCGACATCAAGCGCATCTATCACGGCCCGCTCGCATTCGGCGGCGTCCGTCATCTGGAATACGCCAAAGCCCAGCAGGGGCATCTCAATGCCGTTATTCAGTGTTACGGTATGCATCACGTTATCCCTCAGCGGTAGTGAGTGGAAAGCATACTCCTGCGTGATTGAGGTGATTAGAGGGGGTAATTTTCTAAGGTTTATGATTATAAATCATAAATAATCATCCAGCCCAGCCCAGCCCAGCCCAGCCCAGCCCAGCCCAGCCCAGCCCAGCCCAGCCCAGCCCAGCCCAGCCCAGCCCAGCCCAGCCCAGCCCATCCCATCCCATCCTGGCCCGGCCCGGCCCGGCTCAGGCAGTTCAGCTTCGCACCGCCGCCAGCCAGCCCTTGACCGTTTCCGTGGTTCGTCTTTCCTGGTCGCACTCCATCACCAGCGGCTTTTCCCGGCGAGCCGACGAGGCAAGCGCGGCGAGCACCGCCTCGCTGTCGCCCGGCCCGTAGCCGCCGTGGGTGATAAAGGGGATCAGCAACTTATCCGTAAGGCTGTGGCTGGCCAGAAAAGTTTGTACCACCGGCGGGATGCTGGTGCCCCAGACCGGGAAGCCCAGATACACCGTCTGATAGCGGTCGATATCCGCGACGCTGTTTTTTAAAGCGGGCCTGATGCCGCGTTCGCGTTGTTTTTTCGCCTGTTCCACCGTCTGAAAGTAGTCTGTCGGGTAAGCTGAAGCCGGCTCGATCTCAAACAGGTCCGTCTTCAGCTGACGATGAATCACCCCCGCAATCACCCGCGTGCTGCCGCTGCGTGAAAAGTACGCCACCAGTATTCGGCTGTTGCTACGAACCGCCGTCGTGGCGGGAGCCGCCGATGCCAGCGGAACATTCGCCAGCGTCAGTCCGGCCACGGCGGACAGCAGCATGCGTCGGGTGGGATCGGGTTTATCATGCATAACGGGTTTCCTCAGGCTTGCTTGTCCGGGTGAAATCGGACCGGCACACGCGGTAGCAGCTGGTGTGTCGGGCAGTTGCCATTAGAGTAGCTCAGAGTCGGAATAAGATAATGGTGTCAGGCAGGCAGGGGTTATGAAGCGGATTCATAGATAATTTGAAGTGACTCCGTTCATCATGTACGGTTCAAAATTGATGTCTATTATAATGTGCATTATAGTGTGTATTGTTAAGTGCGCTAAAAGGTGGGCTATGGAACGTATTCTTGCGGAAAAATCCATAAATATTACAGAATTAAGAAAAAATCCGGCGAAATATTTTATTGATGAACCGGTTGCCGTGCTGTCTAACAACCGGCCTGCGGGCTATATGGTGAGTGCTCGGGTCTTTGAAGCACTGATCGACCTGCTAGAAGAGAAACAGGGCAAAACGCATATTACCGCACGTTTTCGGCCTACGGCTGAACGCTTGAACCATATTGCCGATAGCGGGCAGGCACTTTTGGAAAGCGCCTCGGATAAGGATCTCACTGAGTTCACGGAATGAGCATAAGGATTTTTAAATCTGCATTAATCCGCCAGCAATTAAGCCCACGGGAACTGGATGATTTGGTCGCGGATTTTCAGGTTTACAAACAGGATGGTGTGTTGCCCGATACGTTTGGTCGGGATGCATTGTATGATGATGATGCCACCTCTCCCTTAGTGAAAGCAGAGCGGGTAGCGCATATCCATCTCGCCGATGCGGATTCACATTTTCCTCGTTTTCTCCGCCAGTTCAAACGAACCAGCGATCGGGCTCATCTGGTTTACTGCCAGGGTGCAATGGAGCCTGACTGCTATCTTCTGATTATCATTCTCAAGCCCGAAGCACACAAAATGGCGAGAAATAACAACCATATGCACAAAATTGGCGCCATGGCTGAAGCATTCAGAATGAAATATTGAAAGCGTTAATCATCAGCCCTCTTTCCGCCGCAGCATCGCCATCAGTGGCGTGACCGAAATGCCGTGCACCAGCACGCTGGCGGTGACGATGGTCAGGGCGATATCGGTGACCCGTGTGGCATCCGCGCCCTGCATACCGTGGACCCAGGCGTAGGCGATATAGTTCAGGCTGCCGATTCCGCGAATGCCCAGCCAGCCGAGACTGGCACGATGCAGTAATGTTGCGCCGGAACGCCAGGTGACTAAAAATACCGCCAGCGGACGGATCACCACAAAAATAAGCAGCGCCAGCAGCAGGGCGGATGAATTCCAGTGGCCGGAAAGCGTTACGCCCAGCACGATAATCAGCCCGGCGGCCAGCAGCCGCTCGACGGTATCGCCAAACGAGAGCGCATCACCGATCACCAGGCCGACGGATTTAATCGGCGTGCGTTTCTCAATGCCGTGGCGGGTATGGGGGTTAATCTGCATCTCCGCCGGGAAATCGTGAATATCTTCCTCTTTGTCAGCGTGTCTTTTCTGCACGATGATTTCCGCGCTGCGCAGGCCGATGCCCGCGGCAAACGCGGCCAGAAAACCGGATGCGCTGAGTGACATCGCCAGTGAAAAGCTCAGACAGATCAGCGCCAGTGCAACGAAATCACTCGGTGCCATATCCCCCTGCGCATGGCGGGAGCGAGTGGCGATCAGGCCTATAAACCGGCCCAGCGCAAAGCCAATCAGCAGTCCCCCCGCCAGCGCCCAGACCAGATCGACGCTCAGCCAGGAGAACCATTCTTCCGTTCCAGGCGTTTCTCCGGCGTGGTACCAGATCAGCGCCAGCATCAGAAAGGGCAGCGCTGTGCCGTCGTTCAGGCCCGCTTCACTGGACAGGGCGATGCGTAATCTATCGCCGTCACGCGCATCGTTGATCGAAACCAGGCTCGCCAGCACCGGATCGGTCGGCGCCAGAATAGCGGCCAGCGCCAGCGAAAGTGGCCAGGAAAGACCAGTGAGATAGTGGGCGGCAACCATAATGCCGGCGATGGTCAGCAGCATGCCAGGCAGGGCCAGCAGGATACCCGTCCTCCAGTAGGAAAAGGTGAGCGGCAGGCGGATTTTCAGGCCGGTAATAAACAGCGACGCCGCCATGGCGATCTCGGTTATCCGACTGGTAAGGGAGGCGTGTTCCACGATATCGAGGTTGACGATATCCAGTCCCCAGGGGCCGCAGCCGATGCCTACCAGCAGATAAAGGCCGAACACTGGTATCGGCGCGCGGCTGATCCAGCCATAGGACAACGACATCAAAAGTAACAGGCCGCCCGCTGCTGCCGTCCACGCCAGATATCCCATACTTCTCCACTTCAGAATAAAAATTTCATTCTTAGGTATAGTTGTTCAGGTCGGTGTTTTCCAGCCGTAGGGGCACAGCCGAACCGGTGAAGATGGTCCGACGGCGCGCTGATAAGCTAAAACTTTGCCTTCGCGGGCGACCTATTCCTGCACCCCTTCAAAGGTGGAAATGACCCGCTCAATATGCCGCTTCATCGCCTGCCTGGCTGCTTTCGCATCGCGTTTTTCCAGCGCGCTCAGAATTGCCAGGTGCTCATGCTCCGACGCGTTGGGCATGTCGCTCGGCGTAAAGTGTGCCTGCAGCATACGGAACATACTGCCGTAGCGATGCCCCAGCAGGTGGCCGATGATAAATCCATAGGCGGGATTGCCGCTGGCCTGCGCGATGCGAATATGGAATAACCGGTCGCCGGGATGGGTTTGCGAATTCGCCCGGTTGTCTTCACAGTTCTGCCGGTAAGCGGCGCGGATCGCCTCCCGTTCGGCATCGCTGGCGTGCAGCGCTGCTAGCGCGGCGGCTTCCGGCTCAATCAGCAGGCGGGCCTGTAACAGCGAGAAGGGCGGCAGCTCGGTGGAGAAGTCCAGATTAATCCCCAGCTCGTCGTCCGGCTCGTGCCACTGATCGCGGCCCGCCTCGGCCATCACCGGCTCCGCATTGCTGCGCCGCGCCTTGACGATCACGCCGTTGCCGACCTTCACATCGACCAGGCCGATCACCTCAAGTGCAATCAGCGCCTCGCGCACCGATGCCCGACTGACCTGCAGCTGTTCAGCTAGCTCGCGCTCGGCGGGAAGGCGGCTGCCGGGCGGAAATTCATTATTGTCGATCAGCTTGATTAATTGATCGGCTATCTGCCTGTAAAGCCTTGGGTTTTCCATCTTTTTTATCGGCATATCGCGCTTACCTGATAATTTAATTTAAGTGACTGCGTGCACAAAAAAGCAACATCACGCTTGCCAATGTTACATAAATGTCAATAAAAAGTAATTCTTCTGCGGCCATTTCGGTACTTTTACGACCCTTGGTAAGAGGGAAAAGCTTACCTTCAATGGCCTGACCATTAGATCATTATACCAAAGGAGTTGCAATGAACCTACAGGGGAAACGCGTGCTGATTACCGCCGCCGGGCAGGGGATCGGACTGGCCACCGCGCGGCATTTTGCCGAACTCGGGGCCGAGGTGATCGCCAGTGATATTCAGCTTTCCGCGCTGCACGATCTGCCGGGCATTACGCCGTATCAGCTGGACGTGACGGACCGGCAGGCGATTGCCCGGGCGGCAGAAGAAATCGGTACGCTGGACGTGTTGTTCAACTGCGCGGGCGTAGTACACAGCGGCAGCCTGCTGGCGTGCAGCGAGAAGGAGTGGCAGTTCGCGTTGGATCTCAACGTTAGCGCGATGTTCCATATGATTCAGGCATTTTTGCCGGCCATGCTGGCGCAGAAAAAAGGGTCGATTATCAACATGTCGTCGGTGGCCTCCAGCGTCAAGGGCGTAGCTAACCGTTTCGCCTACAGCACCACCAAGGCAGCGGTGATCGGCCTGACGCGCTCGGTAGCGGCGGATTTTATCGGCGACGGCATCCGCTGTAACGCCATCTGCCCGGGCACCGTCGATTCGCCTTCGCTGCGTCAGCGTATTGCCACACAGGCCCAGGCCGAAGGGAAAAGCGAAGAGGAAGTCTATCGCGCCTTCGTCGCCCGTCAGCCCATTGGCCGCATCGGCAGCGCCGAAGAGATCGCCGCGCTGGCCGCCTATCTGGCCTCCGACGCCAGCGCCTACACCACCGGCACCGCACAGATTATTGACGGCGGCTGGAGCAATTAATTAAGGAGCACGGCATGAAATTAGTTCGTATTGGTGAACCTGGCCAGGAGCGCCCGGCCCTCGTTGATGAAACCGGCGCGCTGCGTGATATCTCCGGCTATGTGGACGATATTGCCGGGGATGTTCTTCTGCCGCAGTCGTTGGAAAAGCTGCGCCGTTTGCCCGTTCATACCCTGCCGAAAATTGACGGCGAGCCGCGGATCGGCGCCTGCGTGGGCCGGATCGGTAAGTTTATCTGTATCGGTCTGAATTACGCCGATCACGCGGCGGAAACCGGCGCGGCAATCCCCGCCGAGCCGGTGGTATTCAGCAAATGGACCAGCTCGGTGGTCGGGCCGAACGATGCGGTGCGCATCCCGCGCGGCTCGGTAAAAACCGACTGGGAAGTGGAGCTGGGCGTGGTGATCGGTAAAGGCGGCAGCTACATCAGCGAGGACGACGCGCTGGATCACGTGGCGGGCTACTGCGTGATTAACGATATCTCCGAGCGGGAATACCAGCTTGAACGCGGCGGCACTTGGGACAAAGGCAAAGGCTGCGATACCTTCGGCCCGATCGGCCCTTGGCTGGTCACCGCCGACGAAATTGCCGATCCTCAGCAGCTTAATCTGTGGCTGGAGGTGGACGGCCATCGCTATCAGAACGGCAACACGCGCACGATGATCTTTACCGTGGCGCAGATTATCAGCTATCTCAGCCGCTTTATGAGTCTGCAGCCGGGCGACGTGATTTCCACCGGTACGCCGCCGGGCGTCGGGCTGGGGCAGACCCCGCCGGTCTATTTACGTGCGGGCCAGATTATGCGCCTGGGCATCGAAGGGCTGGGTGAACAGCGTCAGACCACCGTTGGAGAATCACTGTGACCACATTAACCGCCCTGCGCGTAGAAGATATCCGCTTCCCAACCTCGCAGCATCTCGACGGATCGGACGCGATGAACCCGGACCCGGACTACTCCGCCGCCTATGTGATTATCGAAACCGATAACCCGGCGTTCAGCGGCCACGGACTGACCTTCACCATCGGTCGCGGCAACGAGATCTGCTGTGCGGCGATCCGCGCCATGCAGCATCTGCTGGTGGGGCGTCGGCTGGCGGATATCACCGCCGATATGGGGCAATTCTGGCGGGAGATCACCGGCGACAGTCAGCTGCGATGGATCGGCCCGGATAAAGGCGCGATGCACCTGGCGACCGGCGCGGTAGTGAATGCCGTATGGGATCTGTGGGCCAAGTCGGCAGGGAAACCGCTGTGGCGGCTGGTGGCCGATATGTCGCCGCAGGAGCTGGTGCGCTGCATCGACTTCCGCTACCTGACGGACTGCATCACCCCGGCCGAGGCGCTGGATCTGCTGGCAACCCGCGAATTGGGTAAAGCACAGCGCATCGCCGATCTGCAGGATAACGGCTATCCCTGCTACACCACGTCGGCGGGCTGGCTGGGTTACGACGACGACAAGCTGCGTCGCCTGTGCCAGGAGGCGGTGGATGCGGGCTTTTCACATATCAAACTCAAAGTGGGCCGCGACCTGGCCGACGATAAGCGCCGCGTGGCGATTGCCCGCGATGTGCTCGGCCCTCACCGCCAGCTGATGATTGATGCCAATCAGGTATGGGAGGTGAACGACGCGGTGGACTGGGTGAAGGAACTGGCGTTTGCCGAGCCGTGGTTTATCGAAGAGCCGACCAGCCCCGACGATGTGGAAGGGCATCGCCGTATCCGCGAAGGGGTGCATCCGATTAAGGTTGCCACCGGCGAAATGTGCCAGAACCGCATTCTGTTTAAGCAGTTCATCATGCGCGAAGCCATCGACGTGGTGCAGATCGATGCCTGCCGTCTTGGCGGCGTCAATGAGGTACTGGCGGTGTTGCTGATGGCGGCGAAATACGGCCTGCCGGTCTGCCCGCACGCGGGCGGGGTGGGGCTGTGTGAATACGTTCAGCACCTGTCGATGATTGATTTCGTCTGCATCGCCGGTACGCATGAAGGCCGGGTAATTGAGTTTGTCGACCATCTGCACGAGCACTTCCTGCATCCGTGCGAAATCCGCGGTGCGGCCTATATGCCGCCGACGGCACCCGGCTTTTCCATCGAGATGCATCCCGCCTCGCTGGCGCAGTATCGCTTTCACGGCGAGGGAGCATAACGGTGCGTATCGATGCCCATCAGCACTACTGGCGCTATCGGGCGGCGGATTTTCCGTGGATCGATGACGAAATGGCGCAGCTGCGGCAGGACTTTCTGCCGGATGATTTAACGCCGCTGCTGGCGAGCCGGGAGTTTGACGGCGCGATTACCGTTCAGGCGCGGCAAAGTCTGGACGAGACGGCGCAGCTGTTGCAGTGGGCAACGTCACGCGGTGCGGCGGATGGCGTGGTTGGCTGGGTGGATATCACCGCCGCCGACCTGGCCCGTCAGCTGGAAACTCTGCGCCACCCGCGCCTGCGCGGCTTCCGGCACCTGGTGCAGGATGAGCCGGATCCCGCCAGCTGGCTGCGTCTGCCTGCGGTCGCTGCCGGGATGAGCACGCTACAGCGGCAGGGCTACGTCTGGGACATGCTGGTGACCTGGCGGCATCTGCCGGATTTAACCGCATTCGCCGCGCGGCATGATGAACACTGGCTGGTGCTGGATCATCTGGGGAAACCGGATATTGCGCGTGGCGCAACGGCCTGGGGTGAGCAGGTCGCCGAGCTGGCGGCGATGCCGCACGTGGTCTGCAAGCTGTCCGGGCTGGTCACGGAGGTGCCGCAGGGGCAGTGGAGCGCGGCGCAGCTAAATCCGTTTATTGAAGAAGCGCTGGCGCGGTTTGGCCCGCAGCGCCTGATGTTCGGTTCCGACTGGCCGGTGTGCCTGCTGGCGGCGGAATACGACGAGGTCAGCCACCTGCTGGAGGGCACAACCAACGCCCTCTCGGCGGATGAGCAGGCGCAGATTTGGGGAACAACCGCGGCCAGCGTGTATGGCCTGACAGGAGGCGAAAGTGGATCTGTTTTTAAAAGATAAAGTGGTGATTGTCACCGGCGGTGGCTCCGGGATCGGGGCGGCAATATCCAGGTTGTTGGCGGAGGAAGGGGCGATTCCGGTGATTGTCACCAACCGTATGCCGGACGAGATCTGGCTGGCGAATTTGCGGCGTTTGCAGCCCGCGCTGGAAACGGTCATCGCCGATTTGTGTGATGAAGAAAAATGCCGCACGGCGGTAGAGCAGGTGATGCAGCGCTTCGGCAGGGTGGATGCGCTGGTGAATAATGCCGGAGTGAACGACGGGGTCGGACTGGAGGCCGGACGGGCGGCGTTTGTCTCCTCGCTGGAGAAAAACCTGATCCATTACTACCAGATGACCCATTTCTGCCAACAGGCGCTGGAAAGCAGCCGCGGCGCGGTGGTGAACATCGCCTCCAAAACCGCGCTCAGCGGGCAGGGCGGCACCAGCGGCTACTGCGCGGCGAAGGGAGCGATTCTGTCGCTGACGCGCGAATGGGCGGTGTCTCTGCGTGAGAGCGGCGTGCGGGTCAATGCCGTGGTTCCGGCCGAGGTGATGACCCCGCTGTACGAACAGTGGATCGCCAGCTTCGACGATCCCGCCGAGCAGCTGGAGAAAATTAATGAACGCATTCCGCTCGGCAAGCGCATGACCACGCCGGAAGAGATTGCCAACACCGTTGTGTTCCTGCTGTCGCCGCGCGCCTCACACACCACCGGCGAATGGCTAAGCGTGGATGGCGGCTATCTGCATCTTGACCGGGCGCTGCTGTGAGCGGCCGCACACAGCGGTTCTGCCAGGCGCTGGACCTGGTAGACAGCGAAGAAAAAATCGCCGAATACCAGCGGCTGCATCAGCGCATCTGGCCGGAAGTGGCCGCGCATCTCCGGCAGCACGGGGTGGTCGATATGGAAATTTATCGCCTCGGTACCCGGCTATTTATGATCATGGAGGTAGACGAACGTTTTGACGACGACCGCTTTAACGACGCATCGCTGAACAACCCGATAATACAGCGATGGGAAGAACAGATGTGGCAATACCAGAAGCCGACCCCGTGGACCGCCAGCGGCGAAAAATGGGTGGCGATGGCGCGAATATTCTCTTTGCAGGACCAATAAAAACTCTTACCCCCTACAAGTACGCTACGAGGATATAACTATGTCTACAGAACGAATCCGGATGTCTTCAGGCATCGGGAGCAGCGGCAGCGTCAGTGTGCGCTGGGCGTTTATGCTGATCACCACGCTGTTTTTTATGTGGGGCGTGTCATACGGCCTGCTTGACGTCCTGAATAAACACTTTCAGGAAACGCTGCACGTGACCAAAGCGCAGTCCGGCCTGCTACAGGGGGCGTATTTCGGAGCCTACTTCCTGGTGGCGATGCCGGCGGGCTACTTTATGAGCCGCCGGGGCTATAAAGCCGGCATTCTGGCGGGCCTGGTGCTGTATGCCGTCGGTGCGCTGCTGTTTGTGCCTGCGGCGATGGTGAACAACTTTATGATGTTCCTGTTTGCGCTGTTCGTGCTGGCCTGCGGCCTGGGCTGCCTGGAAACGGCGGCTAACCCTTACGCCACCGTGCTGGGCGACCCGAACGGGGCGGAGCGTCGACTCAATCTGGCACAGTCGTTTAACGGCCTGGGGCAGTTTGTCGGCCCGATGATCGGCGGTACGCTGTTCTTCTCGCAGACTACGGCGGATGAAGCGCAGGACACGGTGAAAATGACCTACGTGGCGATTGCCTGCGTGGTGATCGGCATCGCCTTCCTGTTTAAGCGTACCGCGCTGCCTGACATCCGCGAGACGGAAGAGGCGGCGGCTCAGCACGGCGGGACTTCGCTGTGGCAGCATAAGCACTTCGTCGGCGGCGTGATTGCACAGTTCTTCTACGTGGCGGCACAGGTCGGCGTTGGGGCCTTCTTCATCAACTACGCCACCGAGCACTGGCACGGCGTGACCAACCAGAGCGCGTCCTACATGCTCTCGGTGGCGATGATCTGCTTTATGCTGGGCCGCTTCTTCTCCACCTGGCTGATGGGCCGCGTGGCACCGGCGCTGATCCTTGCCGGCTATGCCGCGATCAATATCGTGCTCTGCGGCGTGGTGATGCTGGGAATGGGTGATGTTTCGGTGGTGGCGCTGGTGGCGATCTTCTTCTTTATGTCCACCATGTTCCCAACCATCTTTGCCATGGGAGTGAAAAACCTCGGCAATGCCACCAAACAGGCCAGTTCGTTTATGATTATGGCCATCGTCGGCGGGGCGATCATGCCTTACTTTATGGGGCTGATTTCCGACCGGCTCAGCACCGCCGTGTCATACGGCCTGCCGCTGCTGTGCTTCGTGGTGGTACTGTTCTATGCCCTAAGCCAGCGGCGGAACGCGGTTTAAGCGCTGAAAAACGAAGGTGTTGCGGCGCTGTCTGCCAGCCCCTGTCGGCGAAAAGCCTGCAGGCGCGGTCTGACTCTGGAAGGTGAGGAGTCAGATCGCGACCGCTGCGGTCTACGCTGGCTTCGGCTTCTGCCATGCTGACGGCGAAAATGGATAAATTGCAGGAAGCTGCCGCGTGATTGATTTTAAAGATTATCTTGCACAAACAAATTTGCTCCGTACGGTTCTGACCGATACGGCATCGATAATTACGGGCACGATTACTCCACGGGCGGGCGATCGGCACAGAGCGCAGTCAGCATCCCGACTAGTGCCGCACCGCTCAGCACGCGGAAGACCGCTTGCCAGGCGACAACATCCGGCTGCATGCCGAGCAACACCGCTATCACCGCCAGCGTAATCGCCCCTGCTATGTACTGGCTGGTGACGATCAGCGCGCTTGCGCGGCCCTGCTGTGATTCGGGTACGGCGGACAGCCCGACGGCAAACATCGCCGGATAAATCAGCCCGTGCCCCAGACCGCTCAGAACGACTCCGGCAATAAACGACGGGGAGAGCGCATCGCTCAGCGAGTCAGAAAGCAACCACAGCCCCAGTGCGGCGGTGGTAAATCCCGCCATTAACAGGCAGGAACCAGCAAAGCGGATGCTCAGTCTGCTGTAAAACGCGTTGCCGATAACAATCAGCAGCGCCAGCGGCGCAAACAGCAGCCCGGTGGTGACGGCACTCAGATGCTGACTCTGCTGCCACAGCAGGGTCATGGCAAAGAACTGGCTGCCGACGCTCGCCATATAGCAGGCGCTGCTCAGCCATCCCGTTTGCAGACCGGGAAGAATCCGCCGCGATCGCGGCAGCAGCGGCCGCGGCGCATAGCGCTCGTGCAGAATAAACAGCAGCAGCATCGTCGCCGCCAGCCGGTTGGCGAGGAAATCCGCCGAACCGTTTTCCGCGAAGCGCGTTAATGCCCACACCAGCGCGCCCGCGGCGGCGCAGCCGATAATTGCACCGCTGCTATGCGTCAAACGGGCGATAAGTCTGCGCACTCTGACCACTGCCCTGCTGCATGGGGTGACGCTTATGTCAGGCAGACGGGAGGTAATAGGAAGAAGAGGGTTTACGCTCCCTTGCTGACTGGCCTGCATGTCTGCGGGTAAAAAGTGTCGTCTGACCAGCCACAGCGCCAGCAGCCCCGGTGGCAGATTGATTAAAAAAATCGCCCGCCAGCTTAGTGCGGTCAGCACGCCGCCGAGGATCACCCCGGCAACCAGCCCCGATGCGCCGATAGCGCTCCAGATCGCCAGCGCGCGGCGATGTGAATTACCGCTAAAATCACGGGCTATCAGCGCCAGCACCGTCGGTTGCAGCAGTGCGGCGGCGATCCCCTGGCCGCCGCGCGCGGTCAGTAACAGCGGGCTACTTTGTGCCAGGCCACCCAGCAGCGAAGCGAATAAAAACAATACCATGCCGACGATAAACATCCGCCGTGCGCCCAATCGATCGCACAGCGCGCCGCCGCTCAGCAGCAGGGCGGCAAACGTCAGGCCATAGAGCGACACCACCCACTGCATGTCGCTGGCGGATAGGCTCAGTCGCTGTGCCAGCGTGGGCAACGCGACGTAGACAATGGCGTAATCCAGCGCGATCAGTGCCTGAGCGATGCCGGGAGCCAAGAGCGCGCGGAAGGGGAAGGTGGTACGAGTGGGCGTTGCCGTAATATCAGTCATCATCAGTTCCTGTTAGACCTGAAAGTGATGAATCTGTTTCATCCTTTCTACGATGCATATCAGGTTAATCGCGATATACTGGCATAATCAAAATCATATTATTCAGTCAAAGATGAGTTTAATTCAGCTATGAAGTTACGCCGGCTGCCGCCGCTTACCGCCATCCGCGCCTTCGATGCCGTTGGTCGCCATGCCAGTTTTAAACAGGCGGCGGAAGAGATCGGGGTAACGCCCACCGCCATCAGCCATCAGATCCGCGTGCTGGAGGAATCGCTCGGCCAGCGGCTGTTTATCCGCTCGGCGCGATCGGTGGCTCTGACCGCCGCCGGTGAGGTTCTGTTTCGCGCCTCGGGAAACATCTTTGCCACGCTGCGCGAAGCGGTCGAAACCCTTGCCGGTGAGGATCGTTCTGCAGCGATGACCCTGAGCACCACCTCGAACTTTTTAACCAACTGGCTGGTGCCGCGCCTGCCGCAGCTGAACGCCGATCTGCCTGAACTGGAACTGCGTCTGCACAGCGGTACCGAGCTGGTGGATGTGCGCGGAGCGAAGGCCGACTGCGCGATTCGCTACGGCATGGAGCCGGATGAGACGCTGGATAATACGCTGCTGTATCAGGATCGCTTTGTGCTGGTGGCCAGTCCGAAACTGGCGGTCGTTCAGCCTGAGGATCTGATTGGACAGACGCTGTTTCATATCGAAAATCGCCTGATACCGACCCATGAGCCGAGCTGGCAGCACTGGCAGAAAGCTTTTGGTCCTGATGAATTGGCGGTGCAGTCGGGTATGCGTTTTGATGATGAGATGCACGCGATTCAGGCGGCGATTGCCGGGCAGGGGGTATTGCTGGCCAGCGAACTGCTGGTGCAGCGCGCGCTGGCACAAAAGCTGTTGCATATTGCGCTACCGGGCAGCCTGCCCGGTGGGAAATACTACTTTGTTACCAGCCCCGGTAAGGCCGGGCGCGAAGATATCGCTGCATTTAAACGCTGGTTGTTGCAGGCCTTTAGGCAAGATGAGCGGTAAAAGAGGCCACTTTAGTCTACGCTGACTGATTGAAATTATCGCGCCATACCGTTGGCGGGACTTTATATTTATCGCGAAAATTTTTACTAAAGATAAATGAGCTGCTGAATCCGCAGCGCCACGCAACCTGTTCGATTCTCAGATGAATATCGTTTTCCAGCATTTCACGGGCTTTAATCAGGCGTATTTCTTTAATCATCGCCATGACCGTGGTTCGCTGCTCTTTAAATGCGCGATCCAGACTGGAACGGGAATAGCGTAATGTTTGTGAAATATGATCGGGGGATAATTCCGCTTTGGAAAAATTCTGCGCAATATACGAACGCGCGGCATTATAAATGTGACTCAAGCTCCCCGCGGATATCAATCCGGTTTCCTTCGCCACATCGGCAAGCATTAACAATGCCATATCATGCAGGCCGTCAAGGATAAGCGATGTCGACTTCACGTTAAGTGCTGCGGAATGATGATGCAACAGCATCATATGTGATTTCATAAAGGCCATCAGGTGATGGTTTTCCATAGAAAGCATCGGTCCGGGCAGTTTACCGTCAAAAATTTCCTTTACGGCTTCAATATCTGGGATCAGATATAGCTGGCGGACGTCATCGCTGCGGTAGGTATAGTAATCATTGCGCTCGTGTACCATCAGCGAGCCGGAGGTCACCTCCGTGGCGGTCGATTTCTTCCTGCCGCTGACGATCTGTGACCCTTCCAGCAACAGCGAAAAGTACAGGGAAGACTGCGCGGTTTTATGCGGGTCGAAGACGGTGATATTTCGCGAACCGTAGGCGCTGCAAAAATCGCCCTTTGCGCCGGAAATGGTTTTATGCTGGGCGATGATCTCTTCCGGTCGGCGATCGTCAGCAACGTCAATGCCATAGCAACTGATATTCTGCGCTATACGCAGATAACGCTCATCATCCGGAATATCCGCGGCATCAAGAATATGGGGGACATAGAGTTTTGTCGGTCTGGACATCTTCCACTGGCAGCCTCTATTTTTATTTCGAAGGCATTTATACACCAGGAAGAGGGCGGTGGCTATTATTGAAAGGTAAATAAAGTCATGGTGATTTAATTTTGTGGTTTAATCCGCTAATTTCATCATTTTAATAATATACATTAGTAAAATGATGAAGCGGGATGCACCCCATTAGGTAATCGCGTTTACTTATAGTCAATAAAGTCCAGATTGGCCTGATTACATTCCTGCGCATCCTGAATGAAAGCGAAGTGGCGGGTATCAGGCAGAATAAGTAGCCCGCACGCGGAAACGGGCAGGGCTGCCCGTTCGCACATTATTCCCAGTCGGTATTCACCTTAACGTCGTTGGCTCCGGGCAGCGCATACACGTCCTCGTTGTACCACTTGCGCGACAACTCGGCGAGCGTGCCGTCTTTTTTCAACGCGGCGAGTTCGCTATCCACGGCTTTAATAAGCTGCGGATCGGCGTTCTTTTTGTAGAGATAAACGTTCGGGAACAGACCCACGGATTCGGAGGCTTTCAGGTTCAGATTCAGCGCTTTATTTAACGCCAGTAGCGCACCGATAGGATAAATTGCCGCGTCGTATTCCCCGGAGGCCACCGCCTTAAAGATATCGGCGGCGGACTGCTCGCCGTTGGGCTGCAGGTTGATCTGCTGGGTTGGGTGCTTCTGATTGTAATTATCAATGACGGTGTAACGGGCGTCGGATGTGTGGATCGGCACCAGCTTTTTCTTTCCACTCGCCAGATCGCTCAGGTTATGAATATCGTTCTCGTCGTTGCGCACGATTAAGCGTAGATCGCTGAGGCCGGAAGGTTCAGCGGACCAGGCATACTTTGCCGCGCGCTCTTTGGTCAGATAGAAATGGTCGGCGGCCAGCGTATAGGCACCGGTGGATAAACCAACGATCATCGCATCGCGCGATACAGCGTTATAGTGGAACTTGTAGTCCTTCAGCCGCGCGTCCAGCACCTTTAACAGATCGCCGTCATAGCCGGTAATATTGTTATTGTCATCGACAAAGCTGAACGGGAAGCCGTTAGCGTTAACCACCACCTCAACGGTTTCGGCATTCGGACTTTTATCCACCGCAAGCGCCGGGCTGATATTCATCGCCAGCAGAAGCGAACTCACCAGCAGTAATTTACTTTTCAACATATTTCCCCCAAAAAGAATGAGACGGCACCACGTTATGTGCGTGGCTTTTCCATCGACGGCTAAGAAACATCTCCAGGCTGCGCAGGGCCTTTGCTATCACCAGACAGAGCGCGATATAAATCACCAGCACCACGCAGTAGGCTTCGACATAGTGAAACCCCCGCGCGGCGGCGATATTGGCTTTCGCCATCACATCAATCACGGTGATGGTATAAACCAGCGAGGTATCCTTAATCAGATCGATCACCACGCTGGTGTAGTTGGGCAGGGCGGAAACGGCCGCCTGCGGCAGAACAATGCGGCGAAACTGGGTGAAACCGGTCAGGCCCACCGACCAGGCCGCTTCGCGCTGGCTTTTTTCCACCGCATTCCACGCCGAGCGAAAGGTCTCGGCAAAGTACGCGCTGAACACCACTGAGAAGGCGATGACCGCAGCGGCCAGCGGCGGCAGCTTATAGCCGTACATCGTCTGCTGCGGGCTGCCAAACCACGCGCTGGCGATCCACGGCCAGACGTAAAAAACAAAATAGAGCATCACCAGCATCGGCACCGAACGGCCGAATGAAATCAGCACCTGTGCGAAAGCGTGCAGCACCGGAATACGGCGAACGATGGCCCACGCCAGTAATCCACCCAGAAGCGTGGAGAACAGCAGCGACAGCAGCGTAATTGCCAGCGTGATGGGTAACGCACTAAGAATAAAAGCGAAATTATCGCGAATAAATTCGAAACTAAACATGATCCAGTCTTACTCCAGTAAATAGTGATACTTTTTCTCAATACGTGAAGTGAGATAAAAGATAATCATGTTCAGCAACCAGTAAACGAGGATCACGCTGAGAAACGCTGCGACCTGTTTAGCACCATAACTGTTTTGTGATATTTTCTGCGCGCGGCCAAAGATATCAACAATGCC
Organism: Erwinia sp. JUb26; assembly: GCF_003751505.1. Classification (GTDB taxonomy): domain Bacteria; phylum Pseudomonadota; class Gammaproteobacteria; order Enterobacterales; family Enterobacteriaceae; genus Erwinia. The sequence continues at coordinate 92,314 of NZ_RJVB01000001.1, forward strand.
GATGATATTAACCAGCGAGGTCATCTTAACGAGGTTAATGAGTAAGTTTCCGAAGTTAGGGATAGCAATAATTAATCCCTGCGGGAAAATTACCCGCGCTATGCCGATAGGATACGGAATATTCAAACTTCTCAGTGCTTCCTTCTGTCCGATATCCACCGCTTCCCAAGCGGAGCGCATCATCTCGGCAAAATACGGACTGATGCCCACCGAGATCGCCAGAATCGCGAAGGTGGTATCGCTAATCATACCGGCGGGCAGCGCCAGCGAGGAAAGAATTAACTTTCCGCCAAAGAAAAACAGCAGGATCAGCAGCGCCAGCGGCGCACCGCGCAGCACGTCGGTGGCCGTTTTCGCGACTATCCGCAACGGCCTGGCACGGCTGTAGTGCAGCACGGCAAGGAGCAGGCCGAGGTTCAGCCCCAGCAGCAGGGAAGCCAGCGTAATACCCAACGTGACCGGCAGATTTTCCAGCAGCTTAGGGACAATCTGCGTAAGGTCGGCGAACGTCACCAGCGAAGGCGTGGTCATCGGTTTATCCCTTATGCCTGATAACGCAGACGGGCAAGGAAAGACTGCGTCCGCTGATGGCGGGCTGCCCCAAAAATATGCTCAGGCGGGCCCTGCTCAACAATTTCGCCCTGATCCATAAACACCACGCGGGAGGCCACCTGGCGGGCAAATTCCATTTCGTGGGTGACGATAATCATGGTCTGCCCACGAGCGGCAATATCCTGAATCAGCGACAGGATCTCGCCGACTTTTTCCGGATCCAGCGCGGAGGTTGGCTCGTCCAACAGCAGTACGGAGGGACGGATCGCCAGCGCGCGTGCAATGCCGATGCGCTGTTTCTGCCCGCCGGAGAGGCTGTTAGGGTAGCTGTCTTTTTTATGCAGCAGGCCAACCAGTTTTAACAGACGCTCTGCGGTGGCAATGGCTTCATGGCGCGGGCGCTTTTGCGCATAGATTAGCCCTTCGGTGATATTCTGCAGGGCGGTAAGATTATGAAAAAGATTCCACGACTGAAATACCATTGCGGTTTTCGCGCGCAGTTTCTCAATCTCTTTTTTACCGGCGCGCTCGCAGTTGACCGCGACATTATCAATAGCGATGGTTCCCGTATCGGCAGGTTCGAGGAAGTTAAGCGTGCGCAGCAGGGTGGTTTTTCCCGAACCGCTGGGGCCAATAATACAAATGATTTCCCCTGCCTCAATGGAAAGTGATACGCCCTTTAATATTCTTTCGCCGGAAAAGCTTTTCGTTATTTTATCTATGGCTATCATGTTTTTTTTCGCAATGACCCATCCCTATAAATCAAGGGCTAAGACTGGTGTGGATATTTTAAATAATGACGCGCTGTGAGAGTGCGTTATTTAAAGTTAATGCGAAAACGTTATCAGCAAGCCATGCGGCAATCAATACGCGGGCTTGAGCGAATAAATCACAACATCATCATAAAAATTAATATAGTCAGAGTGAGAGGTGGGAGGTGAGAGGCTAGAGGGGGCTGTTGTCTTGACCGAGTCAGCCCGCTGAAGGCTGACTCGCTGAGTTATTCTGCGTAGCTGTGTTCCACTGCGGGGAAGGATCCATCCTTAACCGAAGAGACATAACAAGCAATGGCCGCCTGAATTGTACCGCCGTCCGCCATAAAGTTTCGCACGAACTTCGGCACGCGGCCGCTCAGGCTCAGTCCCAGCATATCGTGAAGAACCAGCACCTGGCCGTCGGTGTCCGGTCCGGCACCGATGCCAATAACCGGTATATTGACTGCCAGAGCAATGGCCCTGCCTAGCGTGGCAGGCACGGCTTCAACCAGAATCATTGCCGCACCGGCTTTTTCCAATTTCACGGCGGTTTCGACCAGTGCTGCTGCCTGGTCCTGCCCGCGTCCCTGAACTTTGAAGCCGCCAAAGACATTGACGGACTGCGGGGTCAGGCCGATATGGGCACATACCGGCACGCCATTTCTCGCCAGTTGGGTAATGGTTTCCGCCAGCCACTCACCACCTTCCAGTTTCACCATCTGCGCACCCGCCTGCATCAATTTACCGCAGTTGCTGAGTGCGCGTTCGAGGGTGGCACAGGTCATAAAGGAGAGGTCGGCGATGATAAAGCTGCCGCTGTTGCCGCGCTTCACGCTGGCAGTGTGGTAAATCATGTCATCAATCGTGACCGGGAGCGTGCTGTCGTGGCCCTGGAGGATCATCCCCAGCGTGTCGCCGATCAGCAGCATATCCACGCCAGCCTGAGCGGATGTATGAGCGAAAGTGGCATCATAGCAGGTCAGCATCGCGATTTTTTCTCCGCGCTGCTTCATGGATCTCAGTTGGCTAAGTGTGATATCAGGCATCAATAGAGTCTCAATGGATTATTAAGAAATGGCGGCTCAGAAAAACCGTTCGGCCATCAACACGATGGCGATAACGATCATCAAAAAACCGGATATGCGGCTGACCAGCAGGGCCGCCTCGGGACGGGTCTGCAATACAGCTTTGGATCCGTAACCCACCAGCAGGTAAACCACCGAGCAACTGACGATATGCAACAGGCCGAGGGCGGTCATCTGGATTGGTACGGGCCAGGAGCCAAGCGGATCGATGAACTGCGGCAGCAGCGCCAGAAAAAGCAGAAAGACTTTGGGATTAAGGCCGCTGACGCACAAACCGCGCAGCGCCCACTGCCACCGGGAGTCATCTACCTCATCAGTCGCCGCCGTGGGGGCAGAAGGATGCCGCAACATGCCCACTCCCAGCCACAGAAGATAAGCGGCTCCGGCCAGGGTCAGGATGGTCATTGCTGAATGGGTGGCTGCGATAAGCGCGCCAACGCCGGCGGCCACAATGATAGTGGCAATCAAGTGCCCCGACAGCAGCCCGGCAATCGCGGGAATAATCGCTCGGCCACGCAATCCTGCGGAGATAGCGTAGGCCCAGTCGGCCCCCGGGGTAATGATAAACAGCGCGGACACTGCCCAAAAGGAGATAAAAAGGTGCAGAGACATTGTGCTATCTCCCTGATTTAACAGGGTTGACGCAGATGGGAATGTTTTTACAGCGGGTGAGGCGAGGAACGTGAACACAGGACGACACGGTATTTTCCTTTATCGCGTTAAGGGAATTCATCCCCGCGGTTGCTCGCCGGGCGATGAAATTGTTGAGGAAAAGATTATCCTTTCAGAGTTGAAATGTGCTTCCATATATAGGGCTACTTTCGGCCTTATTGGGTAATTATTTCCAAATGGATAGAACTGACAGGAAGATTCTTGCTGAGCTGCAATCCGACGGCCGGTTATCGTTAACTGAGCTGGCGGAGCGCGTCGGGTTGAGCCTTTCACCCTGCCATCGGCGTGTACGTGCGCTGGAGGAGTCCGGCGTAATAAGTGGCTACCACGCCAGCATTCAGCCGGATCGGCTGGGGCTGACCTTTTCGGCCATCGTCTTCGTCACGCTCAAAGAGGGGGATCGCCATGCCGTTGCGGCCTTTGAGGCAGCGGTGCAGCAGGTCAAGAATGTGACGCTGGCGCAGCGACTGTTCGGTGACCCGGATTATATCCTTCACGTGATTACCGAGGACCTCAACGCCTTCCAGCGGCTTTATGACGAGCAGTTAAGCGGAATGCCAGGGGTGCAGAGACTGACGTCAACTCTGGTGATGAAGACACTGGTTAAGGATGGGCCGCTGCCGGTTTGAACGCAGGACATATAATCGGCAGGGGGGCAGACAAAGCCTCGATGTTGAACTCCCGCACGGTTCTCACTTCGGTTTTGTGCTGAAAATACCGTGAGTTGCTGAACGACAATCCGGTGAGAATTGTGTCTCGCTAATTGCACAAAGCAAGAAGCCCGCTCAGGTTTCTCTGAGCGGGCTTCTTTAATATGGCTCCTCTGACTGGACTCGAACCAGTGACATACGGATTAACAGTCCGCCGTTCTACCGACTGAACTACAGAGGAATCGTGTGAACGAGGCGCATATTAGCGATCCGCCCGTTGACTGTCAACAGCAAAAATCGCGTCTGCATTTAACTGGTGCAGTTTGCAGCAGCGCGTTGTTTTAGTGAACAATTCCCCCGGTATTGAGCTGTTCCTGCTGTTGTTCAAGGCGCTGATAAGGGTCCTGACGGTAAAACTGGCGTAGCCGCGTGTAGACCTGTGGGAAGCGGACCAGCAGCAGCTCCGGCGCGCTGAAGAAATATTCCGACAGCACGGCGAAGCATTCGGCGGGATCGCTGGCGGCGTAGGCATCAATGGTCGCAGCGTTTTCGCCCACCAAATCGACCTCGTCCTGAATCGCGTTCATCGCCGCCAGCATATCGCGCTCCCAGCCCGCAACGTCGCGCAGCGCCATGGCCGGAATGCCGGTGGATTCGCCGCTGCCGTGCGCGTCCAGTTTGTGCGCCACCTCGTGGATCACCAGGTTATAGCCTGAGCGGTCGAAGGAGTCCTGAATATCCAGCCAGTTCAGCACAATCGGCCCCTGTTCCCAGCTCTGGCCGGACTGCACCATCCGTTCGCGATGGACCAGGCCAAACTCATCCTGCCATTCGTCATCCACCATAAAGGGCGTGGGGTAGATCAGCACTTCATGGAAGCCGTCGAGCCAGTCGTAGCCGAGGTTGAGCACCGGCAGGCAAAACAGCAGCGCCACCCGGCAACATTTTAACTCGTCAAGCTGCAGTTCCCGCAGGCCAACCAGCCGTTTCTGGCGCAGAAAACGGCTGGCCAGGGCGATTAAATTCTGACGTTCACCTCCATCGAGCGGAGCCAAAAGCGGTATCGCCAGTGCCTGCTGCCAGGGTAATCCACTGGTCGTTGCGTCATCGTCGCTTTTCCACGGCCATTTGATCATGCTGATATTGCTCCCACCCAGATCGGGAAATCCTCTTACACCATGCCGCAGACGCAGACGTGCTGCAACGGTAGAATGCACATTGCGCGAGTGTTGTGCGAAGAGGATAAAACGATTATCACGATAATTGCCATTTTCAATGGCAAATTGAGGGGAGTATTCAACCAGTTATATTAAGAGTTGTCTGTGATAGGGCGCAAACGGCGCTGAAAAACTTCAGCGCCGTGCATCATTAAAGCCGATCAGATCCTCTCAAACTCAATCACCCAAACCCATGGGTTAACTTCCCAACTGGTGCCGCCGTACTGTGCGGTCCAGGCCTTGCGGTAGGCTTCCTTCGGGGACACGGTTTCATTCTGGATGGTAAAAAAGTTGTTCAAAAAATGGCTGTCGAACTGCACGCCTTCCGCCATGATGTCATCGTCTGTAATGTCCTGGATTTTTTCCACGCGCAGACGGGTAATCAACAGATCGATGCGGCTGGCCCAGCGCGGCATATGAATACCCGCCTGCCAGCCGGGGTGGCCCAAGCCATCTTCGCTGCCCCAGGCGCTGGTATCGGCGCGGTAGCGGCAGTACTGACGGTCCCTGAACGCCGCCGGGTCCTGCTGATACCGCGCCACATCTTCCGGGGCGATAACCGGCCCACGCCAGGTTTCACGCACCCACAGCCGGTCGCCCGGCTGGCCGTGCGGGCTGTGGTGGCTGATGTTCTCCATGCTCATGACCAGGTTTCCCTGCAGGTGGTTACGCTTCACATCAATGCCGTAACAGCCTTCATGATTATCCTGAACCGGTCCGAAAGGTTGGGATTTCATGATGCGCCGGGTCTGGCTTTGTCGACCAGATAGCAGGGCGCGCACCCGTTGATCGCTGAACAGAATCGGGCGTTCTTTCATGGGATAACCTCTATATCTTTCTCAACCAAACCAGCTACATAGTTACAATGAAAACACAATGCGGAGAACTCCTAACTTAAACCTTTAACAACAATTTGGGGCATTTTTTTGGTAAAACATCAGTAAAATTTAATAAAAAAAACGGAAAGATGAAACGACTCTGATGACGAATCGCGGGCGGTCAAAGCGCTGCTTTTGGCCGATGGGCCGACGTCATTTTTGCAGCGTAACATATTTTACATGTTGCTTAATTACAATGTCTTAAAGCAGGGCGCCATTTTTAAAATATTCAGAAAAGTGTGGAGCATATCTGGGGAGGCCATCGCGACGCAAACGATAATCTTTGGGTTAGGGTGCAAGGTGAAACGTTTCGTTACCTTTAGTCTGTATTATGGCTGCTTAATGATTTGAGTGAATTTTAAGCGGTATAAATTAGTAACACAGCTCATCGGTATGCAATCAGGCTGTAACATAATGAATACATGAACTATAAAGTGATCGGGGTCGCATTTTTTATCGCGCCAACGCATCTCGTTGTAGCGAATTATCGTCGCTGAGATGTCAACAAGTCCAAAGAAAGAAGGAGAGTCTTTTATGCTGAACACCTGGCAATCACGCTTTGAACATTGGCTGCACCAGACCTGGCAGAAAGAAGACAAGGCGCATGATGTGGCGCATCTGACGCGCGTCTGGCAAACGGCACAGCGCATTATGCAGGGAAGCGAGGCCGATCCGCTGGTGGTGCTGACCAGCTGCTACTTCCACGACATCGTTAATTTGCCGAAAAATCATCCCGAGCGTCATCTGGCCTCTGCGCAGGCTGCGGAAGAGGCGCGGCGGGTTCTGCTAACGGAATTTCCGGATTTTCCCGTAGAAAAAATTCCTGCCGTGATGCATGCCGTTCATGCCCACAGCTTCAGCGCTGCCGTCACCCCGGAAACGCTGGAGGCGAAAATCGTGCAGGACGCGGACCGTCTGGAGTCTCTGGGGGCGATTGGCCTGGCGCGGGTGTTTTACGTTTCTGGCGCGCTGGGGCGCTCGCTGTTTGACAGCCACGATCCGCTGGCCCGCGAGAGACCGCTGGACGATGCCGAATGGGCGCTGGACCATTTCCAGAAAAAATTGCTGAAGCTGCCGCAAACCATGCAAACCGTGGAAGGTAAACGGCTGGCCGAGATGAATGCTGATTTTTTGGTGACTTACATGGCAAAACTCTGTGCGGAACTGCGGGGCGACTTCTGCGGCACGGACCGCCAGGTGCTGGCCGAGTTTGGCTTCAGTCACTGATATATTAAATTTTTATGACAGTATGGTTAAATTTAGCCTGACAGGCTAACTTGATGTGTAAATTTATCAGGAGATTCAACAATGACCGAGACAGTAAGCCTGACGTTAAAGATCGATCCTGTATTAAAAGAAACGCTGAAAGCCATCGCGCTGGAAAATCAAACGTCGGTCAGCCAGGAAGTGACTCGCCGTCTGCTGATTACCCTGGAAGGGGCGCAGGAGCCTGAAGTGGATAATCAGGATACGCCTGAAGAACTGACTGAGCAGCTGAGTGCGGCCGAACTGAAGCAAATCCGCGCGCTGCTGAAAAAAGGCAAAAAGAAAAAGTAATCGCTGCGGATGTTTCGCGTATCCGCTGCGATCAACGCCCCTCGTCGTGAGGGGCGCTACGTTTTTCTCTTTTCAATGTTTTGAACAGCTCATCGACGCTTTGTCGCTATAGCTGTGCTACTCACCTGGCGAATGTCTCACTGCTGTGGCTGACAAAGCCCTTACCGCGGCGCCTGCCTCACTCCTGCAACAATTACCGTACTGCGGCGAGCCTTTACGATTTCCCCTCAGCGTCTTCATCGCCGTAATACAGCACGCCCAGCTTGATTAACGGACGGCCCTGGTTTTTGCGATGCAGATTGCTGTCGCGCAGCGAATAGACGCAGCCGCAGTACTCCTGTTGATAAAAGCGTTCGCGCTTGCTGATTTCGATCATCCGTGCCGCGCCGCCTTTCTTACGCCAGTTATAATCCCAGTAGCTGATGCCCTCATAGGGTGCCGCAGCGCGATCGCCGCAGTCGTTAATCTGCTGCATGTTCTTCCAGCGGGAAATACCCAGCGAGCTGGAGATAACCGGGAAGCCGTTTTCATAGGCGTAAAGTGCGGTGCGTTCAAAACGCATATCAAAACACATAGTGCAGCGCACGCCGCGCTCCGGTTCCCACTCCATGCCTTTGGCACGCTCGAACCAGTTATCGGTGTCGTAATCCGCATCGACAAAGGGAATGCCGTGCTGCTCGGCGAAGCGGATATTTTCCTCTTTGCGCAGCAGATACTCCTTCTGCGGATGAATATTCGGATTGTAGAAGAAGATGGTGTAATCAATCCCCGATGCCTGCAGTGCTTCCATCACTTCCCCGGAGCAGGGCGCGCAGCAGGAGTGCAGCAGCAGTTTTTTGGCGCCTTTCGGCAGCGTCAGCGTTTCACGTACGACAGTGCTCATTCAATCAGATCCATATTTACTGGAGTTTTGCTTAAGTGTAGAGACATCCTGTACGACAATAAAGCGCTATACTCAAACGTTCTTGCCAGAGGAAGATCAGGATGGCTGACGTACATAAACCCGACGTGCGTAGTAAAAATATGCGGGCGATCCGCACCCGCGATACGGCGATCGAACAGCGCGTGGCGGAACTACTGGGTGAACTGGATATCACCTTTCGGGCGCAGGATAAGTCGCTGCCCGGCCGGCCGGATTTTGTTTTGCCGGATTACCGGGCGATCATTTTCGTTCACGGCTGCTTTTGGCACCATCATCACTGCCACCTTTTTAAGACGCCGGCAACGCGCACGGCGTTCTGGATGGGGAAAATCGACAGCAATGTGGCGCGGGATAAACGCTATATTGCCGAACTGACCGACGGCGGCTGGAAGGTGCTGCTGGTGTGGGAGTGTTCGCTGCGCGGGAAAACCCGGCTGGAAGAACAGGCGCTAAGCGCCCGGCTGGAAGAGTGGATCTGCGCCGCTGAGGGCAACGGCGAGATCGATGAACAGGGTATTCGCCAGCTGTAGCTTTTAGTCCCGGCTAATGGGTTTAATCACCGGTTTTGCCGGGAACAGGTATTTACCCAGCGTGACCAGTACCACGGCAAACACGATGATTGCCAGCGCCAGCCACTCGCGTGACGACAGCGTTTCCCCTGCGAAGCCAATCCCCAGCAGCACCGCGACCACCGGGTTCACGTAGGCGTAGCTGGTGGCTACTGCCGGCGTTACGTTGCGGATCAGAAACATGTAGGCATTGATGGCGATAATCGAACCGAACAGGCTCAGGTAGCCCAGCGCCAGGAATCCGGGAAGCGTGGGCGTACCGGTCAGATGCTCACCGCTCAGCGTGCTGGCGAGCAGCAGCACGATACCCGCCGACAGCATCTCTATCGCACCCGCCATCATTCCCTGCGGCAGCTCAATGCGTGAACCCCATACGGAACCGAACGCCCAGGTCAGGGATCCTGTCAGAATCATCAGTGCGCCCCACGGATTCCCGGCCATATGTCCGCCGCTGTTTAGCAGCAGGATCCCCACCAGTCCGACGCCAATGCCCAGCCACTCTATCCAGCGTGTCTGGATGCCAAACATCCGGCTAAAGCACATGGCGAACAGCGGCACGGTCGCCACCATCACGGCCGCCAGCCCGGAAGGCACGTGCTGATGTTCGGCCACGGTGACCGCACCGTTCCCCATCGCCAGCAGTAAAATGCCGATAATCGCCGCATTCTTCGTGGCTTTCAGCGACGGCAGCTTTTCTCCGCGCAGCAGCAGGAACGCCAGCAGCACGACGCCCGCCAGCAGGAAGCGCAGCCCGGCCATCATCATCGGCGGCCAGCTTTCCACGCCGATGCGGATAACCAGGTAGGTGGAACCCCAGATAAAATACAGAGAGAACAGTGCGGCCAGCAGCGGCAGCCAGGCAGGAATACGACGCAACTTCATGTTAATAGCTCAGTCCGGTTGAGTAATTGCAGCGCTAAATTCTCGTTTTTTAACGCGGAATAGGGAAATGTTTTTCTTCAGGACAGGGAATTTTTTTACAAAATTTGCACTTGTTACGCATAATTGTTTAGATCATCCCCACTTTCTACGGCGAAGCGCAGGGCGAACTATGGCCAGTGTTAAACTGACGGTAAAGCGTTTATATCAACTGAGCGGTGAACGGATGGTGAATACCCGGGCGACGGCGCGAATTTTCGTCGGCGAACGGCTGATTGCCACGGAAGAAATTACCGGAATGACGGAAAGCCCGGTAAGCAAGTATCTGCACCATACCGAGCTGCAGGGCCAGCCGGTACGCGTTGAGTGGGACTGTGACGGCATCGCCGATATGGCGGTACTGGAAATCGAGCGGTGCCCCTGCTGTCAACATGATGAACATGAATAAGGAACGAGACTTTGGCGGGAAGTAGCTTACTGAGCTTGCTGGATGATATTGCCACGCTGCTTGATGATATTTCGGTAATGGGGAAAGTGGCGGCCAAGAAAACCGCCGGGGTGCTGGGCGACGACCTGTCGCTGAATGCCCAGCAGGTCAGCGGGGTGAAAGCCAACCGCGAGCTGCCGGTGGTGTGGGGCGTGGCGAAAGGCTCGTTCCTTAATAAGCTGATCCTGGTGCCGCTGGCGCTGATTATCAGCGCCTTTGCCCCCTGGGCGATTACGCCGCTGCTGATGATTGGCGGCGCCTACCTCTGTTATGAGGGCGTGGAAAAGGTGCTGCACAGCCTGCACAAAAGCAAAAGCGATGAAACCCCGGAGGCGCGCGAGCAGCGTTTGCTCAAGGTGGCGCAGCAGGATCCCGCTGCCTTCGAGAAGAAGAAAGTGAAGGGGGCTATCCGCACGGACTTTATTCTCTCTGCCGAAATCGTGGCGATCACCCTGGGGATTGTCTCAGAAGCGCCGTTGCTGAATCAGGTGTTAATCCTCTCCGGGATTGCCATTCTGGTGACCGTCGGCGTTTACGGCATTGTGGCGGCCATCGTGAAGATTGACGATCTCGGCTTCTGGCTGCAAAAGAAAAGCTCGGCGCTGGCAAAATCGGTGGGTGGCGTTCTGCTGGCGGCGGCACCGTGGCTGATGAAAATTCTGACCGTGGTGGGCACCGTCGCCATGTTCCTGGTCGGCGGCGGCATTATCGTGCACGGCGTGCCGTTCCTGCATCATGCTATTGAAGGTTTTAGTGCCGGACTGGGTGCCGTGGTGGCTGCCCTGGCGTCCAACGGTGCCAACCTGGTGATTGGCTTTATCGTGGGGTCGATTGTGCTGTCGCTGGTAAATTTGGTTGCCAGAGTGCGCGGCTAATCGGTATAACGTGCGGCTTGCGGATCCGCCCGGCGGGTCCGTTTTTTTTACCAATGTGGGAGCAATGTGATGAAAGACGATATTTTTGAATTTGATATTGATGCGCAGCTGGAGCAGGCGGAAGCCAACGCAGAGAAAAAAGCCGCAGAACTGCCTGCCGATCTGGGCGATGAAGCCGACTGCGAAGGTTGCAAGATCTAAGCGTAAGTGAGAGCTGGTTCACATAAACGAAACCTGCAAAACTTATGCGTTTTTTTTATTTATCGAGTTTTTAACTGCTTATTTGCATTTAACAATTTGTTTACCTCCAGTTAACAGCATCGGAATCAACAAGATGCTATAACTATTCTGTCTTTTAAACCGGAAGGGAGGTGCTTTGTGATGTTTATAATCAGTAATGAAGTGCAGCACAAGGATGGTGGGCCCGTGATGATTGTGACGGGTGTTGCCAGCGGTATGGTTGAATGCCGTTGGTACGATGGTTTTAGCGTAAGGCGAGAAGCATTCCGCGAGGATGAGCTGGCGACAACGTCAGGTGCCCGCCTGGCCGGTTAAGCGCTATGGCCCCCGAACAGGCGAGTTGACGCGCCTGTTCGGGAGGATCAAAAAATTACAGTTCGTTCTGAATACAAAACTCTTCCCAGCTTAACCCCAGCGCCTCTGCATGCGAGCGCAGATAGGTTTCAATCGCTTCCACCATCACGGTTTTATCCGGTTCGGCCAGCTGAATCGCAAACAAAACCCCATCCAGTTTTTTCTCACGAATATAGGCCGCATAGGCGCGATCTTTTTGCAGCGCCTGAAGCTGTTCCACGCTCATGCCAACGCTGGCCGCCTGTTCAGCGGTAAGATTCTCAATGCCTGACTTGAGTTCAGGATGTGCCTCAAGAAACAGATCTTTGGCGATGGCGTAATACTCTTCAACGGTTTTCATAGCGGTCCTGCCTGGGTAAATTCGGCCGTCAGTGTACACGGCTGATGCGGGGAAAGGGAAGGCATGGCGCGGGCGGAGACTGGGATAAAACCGCATAAATCCGCAGCGGCGTGCCGATCGGACTTGCGGCAGAGCGGGAAAAAATTATAACGTAGCGCGTGATTCATAAAGCAGGGAAAAACATGAAAAACTGGATTATTGCAGGCCTGGCCGTTAGCGCTCTGAGCGGCTGTGCGCAGTTGGAAAGCTACAGCAGCGCGGTGAAAACCCCGCCGCCGGCAACGCTGGTGGGCAACTGGCAGACGATGGGGCCTCAGAAGGGATTGGTCAGCCCGGAAGCGCGCGCCAGTCTGATTATTACCGCCGAGGGCGATACGCTGGATTGCCGTCAGTGGCAGCGGGTGATTGCCAAACCGGGTAAGACGACTCTGCTGGATGGTGATTGGGTGAATGTGAACAATCAGTCGCGGGTGATGCCGCTGGAGCTGGAAGGCAGCGTGTTGCATTACGATAAGCTGGTGCTGAGCAAGGTGAATCAGCCAACGGCGGAGTGCCAGAAGGCGCTGGCGGGCAATGGCGATGCGGCTACTGCGAGCAGCGGTAAATAGTTAGAGCTTGTGTTGTTTGCAGCGTCGGAGCTGGCGCTGGCTGGCCGTGCCCCCGTTCGGGCGGTCCTCGCGCCGCGCTGCGGTTCCTTCACTTCGTTCGTCAGCCGGACGGACCGCCACAGACGCGCGTCCTGCGCGGCTGTGACTTTCGGCCACGTCCGTGTGGCCGAATCCTGGCTTCCTCTCTGCGTTCAGCGCTGTGGATTGCCCGCTCGGGGACACGGCCAGCCTGCTCTCTGACTTTTGCATTGCCTGAAAACCCAAAAAGCAAAAAGCGATGAAATTACCAATGGGGAGCAGCCGAGGCTGAACACCAGATACCGATTCAACAGCAAGAAAAATGTGCAGTCCGGGGATTTATGCTGTGTTGTTTGCAGGGTCGTTAGTTAGCGCTGGTTGGTTGTGCCCCCGTTCGCGCGGTCCTCGCGCCGCGTTGCGGTTCCTTCACTTCGTTCGTCAGCCGGACGGACCGCCACAGACGCGCGTCCTGCGCGGCTGTGACTTTCGGCCACGTCCGTGTGGCCGAATCCTGGCTTCCTCTCTGCGTTCAGCGCTGTGGATTGCCCGCTCGGAGGCACAGCCAGCCTGCTCTCTGACTTTTGCGTTGCCTGAAAATTCAAAAGCGATGAAATGACGAAAAGGGTCAGCCTCTGCTGCTGCGCAAGGGCATCCGCAGCGCTGAGGTGGAAGCTGATGGCCAGGAGACGCCAGCAGGACGCTGGCGTCAGGCGGGGTCGGTACAAGGATGTACCGTCTCCGCCGGTCCGGGCGGCCAGCAGCTGTAACCGAGGGCACCGTGCCACGCACGGCGCGAGGACCCGCCCTGGAGCAGTTGCAGAGGCTGAACCCCATACGCCTGTTCCGCAGCAGCGTTTTATGCCATAACCAGAGGCACCGGGCAAAGCCCGGCGCGAGGACCCGCCCTGGAGCAGCGGCAGAGGCTGAACCCCTACACCAAATCAACAGCGATAAAAGTGTATGGTCACTGTTGGGCTATCCCAATACCCACACGCTCACGCTGCCCGGATTGCAGCGGAACGTCGCAACACCGTTCTCATCACTCTCAACCTGCTCTTCGCGATGACCGAGATAATCGGACCAGACCTTACCGGCAAAATTCTCACCCAGCTCCAGCACCTTCTCCCCCTCATCCCCGTTGGACATCACCACCACGCAGCCCGGCAATTCCTCCGTGCCGCTGCGCGCGAACGCAATACAGTTGGCGTGATCGAACCACTCCGTCTGCACCCCGTGGGCATAAAGCTGACGAGCGCGGATCAGCGCTTCCAGCTCCGCAACAACCGGCATTTCAATCTCATACTGCTCGCCGTCATCTCCCTCGTCCCGATAACTGGTCCCGTAAAGATCGGGATAGAACAGGGCGGGAACGCCGTTTTCACGCAGCATAATCAGCGCGTAGGCCAGCGGTTTAAACCACGGATCGACCGGTGCCTCAAGCGCCTGCAACGGCTGCGTGTCGTGATTGGCGACGATGGTTACCGCATGCCACGGATCGGCCGCGACCAGCGTGTCGGTAAAAATCTGACTCAGATCGTAGTCGGCTCCCTGCTGCGAGGCGGTGTGGAAGTTCATTTGCAGCGGCGCATCAAACAGCATGGTCTTACCGTCCACCTGGTCAATATACTGCTGCAGCTTGTCCAGCTCGTGCGACCAGTATTCGGCGACGATAAACAGCGGCTGTTCATTCACCTCCTGCACGTGCTCAATCCATTCTTTATAGAACCAGGCTGGAATATGCTTCACCGCGTCCAGCCGGAAGCCGGTGGTGGCGGGGATCTGCTCCATGACCCAGCGCGCCCAGTATTTGAGTTCCTCGGTCACCGCGTGGTTGCGGAAGTCGATATTGGCACCCATCAGATAGTCAAAGTTGCCCAGCTCGTCGTCAACCTGGTCGTTCCAGCCCTCGCCGGTGTAGTCGTTAACGATCTTAAATACGCCGTTCTCATCCGGGTTTTCAATGTGGTCGACGCCGCTGAAACATTTGTAATCCCAGACAAATTTGGAGTATTTCCCCTCGCGCACCGGGAAGGTGAAGCGGGTCCAGGCTTCGGCTTCTATCACCTCATCGTCAATCTCTTCGCGATTATCCGGGTTCACGCGGTTAATCTGCACCCGTTCCTTTTCGTCCGCACCCATCTTGTGGTTGAGCACCACATCCAGGATCACGCCGATGCCATGAGATTTAAGCGCTTCGGTTGCGGCCAGCAGCTGCTCTTTATCACCGTACTTGGTGGCTCTTGACCCTTTCTGCTCGAACTCGCCTAAATCGAACAGATCGTAGGTATCGTAGCCGACGGAATAGCCGCCGGACTCGCCTTTGTAAGCAGGGGGGAGCCAGACATCGGTAATGCCCAGTTCAGCCAGGCTGGCGGCCTTCTCAGCCACTTCAGGCCACAGCCTGCCGCCATCGGGATAGTACCAGTGAAAAAACTGCAACAGCGTGGGATTGCGCATATCCTTGTTCCATTTTTCATCAGTTCGGGATCTGATTATGGAGCAGCCGCAGCGAAAAGCGTGATCCAGGCCGTAATTATTTTTTGCACCGTTATGCGGGATGGCATTTGATATCACTAAATGAAAGATGACCGTATCGCTATCTTCTGCAACACTAAGGCATATTTCGAACGCATATCCCGTGGAGGCCGCGTTGTCCTTACATAATCTGGTTAATTTCCCCCGTGTTGAGTTGCTGGGTGCCCCAACCCCGTTGGAGCATCTGCCTCGTCTTTCAGACTATTTGGGCCGGGATATTTTTATCAAACGAGACGATGTCACGCCGGTAGCGCTGGGCGGCAATAAGCTCAGAAAGCTGGAGTTCCTTGCCGCCGATGCGCTGCGTAACGGTGCGGATGTGCTGGTTACCGCCGGTGCGATTCAGTCTAACCACGTTCGCCAGACGGCGGCGGTGGCGGCGAAGATGGGGCTGAAATGCGTGGCGCTGCTGGAAAACCCGACGGGCACCCGCGCGGAAAACTACCTGAGTAACGGTAACCGCCTGCTGCTGGAGCTGATGAATACGGAAGTGGTGCCGGTCGATGCGCTGCACGATCCCGATGCGCAGCTGGAGGAGCAGGCCACGCTGCTGGAAGCACAGGGGTTTCGTCCCTACAGCATCCCGGTAGGCGGCTCAAGTGCGCTGGGTGCGCTGGGCTACGTTGAGTGCGCACAGGAAATTGCCCATCAGAGCGAAGGCGTGGTGGATTTCGCGGCGGTGGTCGTGGCATCCGGCAGCGCCGGAACCCATGCCGGGCTGGCGGTCGGGTTGGAACAGCTGCTGCCGGATACCGAACTGGTGGGCGTCACGGTTTCGCGCAAGGTGACCGCTCAGCTGCCGAAGGTGGAATTACTGCGTCAGCAGGTAGCGCAGTCGCTGGAACTGAACAGCAGCGCGGCAATTACTCTTTGGGATGACTATTTCGCACCGCAGTACGGCGTGCCGAATGAAGAAGGGATGGAAGCGGTTAAACTCCTGGCGCGGCTGGAGGGGATCTTCCTTGACCCGGTGTATACCGGCAAGGCAATGGCGGGACTGATTGACGGCATCGCCCAGAATCGTTTCCGTCGTGAAGGGCCCATTGTCTTTGTGCACACCGGCGGCGCACCGGCGCTGTTTGCCTATCATCCGCAGTAAGCGAACTGAGGGGTAGCGCTGCCGCTGCGGGTGTAATTATGTCTTCAGCAGGCTGTGGCACCTGACATGAAAAAACCGGCGCAACCGTAAAGGCTGCGCCGGTTTTTTTTAACCAGCAGTCACATTAGCCGATGGTCATCAGACTGGCGTTACCGCCCGCCGCTGCGGTATTCACGCTCAGCGAGCGCTCGTGCAGCAGCCGTTCCAGCAGCAGGTTTGTCTCGCCGCGGGCAAAGCCCTGCACCGAGACAATCGCGCCCTCCCGCGCGGCGATGGCCTCGCAGAGCGTGCGCAACTGATCGGCATCCCCGTGATAGATCGCCGCGTCGTACTCTCCCTGTTCCAGCGGCTGTGCCGCAAGCGTAATTCGCTGCTGGACCGCCGCAGGCAGCTGCTGCCACAGCGAACGGTGCAGCTCGTCATCCTGCCACAGCGCCTGGCTGCCGACGGCGGTGACCGCCGCCAGCTGGACCAGCGTATCCTGCTCGTTGTCGGCAACACACAGTACCCGCTCGCGCGGCAGCAGGGTAAAAGTATTGCGCTCACCGGTTGGGCCAGGGAGCAGACGAACGGTGCCGCCCTGGCCCAGCTCGGCGTAGCGCGAGCACAGTGCCGCCAAATCCTGACGATCCGCCGCCCAGTCGCTCAACGCCTGATGCGCGGTCAACAGTGCCGGGCGCAGCTGCGCATCCGGCGGGCTGAGGCGATCCTGGCGGTCGAGCGTGGTTTGCAGTGCGTTATCCGGGCGCCAGGAGAGCAGGCGATAGAGATACAGCGGTCCACCGGCTTTCGGTCCGGTGCCCGACAGGCCTTCACCGCCGAACGGCTGCACGCCGACCACCGCACCAACCATATTACGGTTAACGTAGAGATTGCCGACGTGGGCCTTCTGCGTAACCTGGCCGATGGTTTCATCAATACGGGTGTGCACGCCCAGCGTCAGGCCGTAGCCGGAGGCGTTAATCTGCTCAATCACCTGCGGCAGCGTGTTGCGTGCAAAGCGCACCACGTGCAG
Source organism: Erwinia sp. JUb26 (assembly GCF_003751505.1). Classification (GTDB taxonomy): domain Bacteria; phylum Pseudomonadota; class Gammaproteobacteria; order Enterobacterales; family Enterobacteriaceae; genus Erwinia. Next base: position 109,621 of record NZ_RJVB01000001.1, read on the forward strand.
CACCGGGCCGAAGATTTCGCGCGTCAGATCGGCCACGCTGTCCAGCTCAATCAGCGTGGGAAGCACGAAGGTGCCGCTCTGCCATTCACGGCTGTCCTGCGCCTGCTGCTGCGCGGCCTGGAACACCGTGAAGCCTTTGCTGCGCATCGCCTGAATATGCTGATCGATATTGGCTTTGGCTTCGGCATCGATCACCGGGCCGATATCGGTGGAGAAACGCTCCGGGTTGCCCATGCGGCATTCGGCCATCGCGCCGCGCAGCATGGTCAGGGTGTGATCGGCCACGTCTTCCTGCACGCAGAGCAGACGCAGCGCCGAGCAACGCTGCCCGGCGCTGTCAAAGGCGGAGGCAACGATATCGGTCACGACCTGCTCGGTTAGCGCCGAGGAATCAACGATCATCGCATTCATCCCCCCGGTTTCGGCAATCAGCGGCGTTGGACGGCCCTGCGGATCGAGGCGGCCCGCCAGCCCGCGCTGGAGCAGCGTGGCGACGGCGGTTGAGCCGGTAAACATCACGCCGCGTACCCGGGTATCCTGAGTCAGCTGTGCGCCGACGGTTTCACCGGTGCCCGGCAGCAGCTGCAGCGCACCCTGCGGCACGCCCGCCTCATGCAGAATGGCGACCGCGCGCGCGGCGATCAGCGGCGTCTGCTCGGCCGGTTTGGCCAGCACGCTGTTGCCAGCGGCCAGCGCGGCGGCAATCTGCCCGCTGAAAATCGCCAGCGGAAAGTTCCACGGGCTGATGCAAACCACCGGGCCCAGCGGGCGGTGAGTTTCATTGTCGAAGTCGTCGCGTACCTGTCCGGCGTAGTAGTGCAGGAAATCCACCGCTTCGCGCACTTCGGCAATGGCGTTGCTGAAGGTTTTCCCGGCTTCACGCACCAGAATGCCGATCAGCGTCTGCATCTGGCCTTCCATCAGAATGGCGGCGCGTTCGAGTATGGCGGCACGCTCCTGCGGCGGAGTGGCGAACCAGATCGGGCCAACGTTGACCGCGGCATCCAGCGCGGCGGAGACTTCCCCCGGCGTGGCGTGACGCACGTAGCCGACGATATCCAGCGGCTCGGCAGGGTTAACCACCGGCAGACCGTCGCCGGTTTCCAGCGGCGCGTCAATCAGCGGGGCGGCCTGCCAGCTTTCGCTGGCGCTGTTCAGCAGGGCGCTGGACAGCGACGCCAGGCGATGTTCGTTAGCCAGGTCCAGTCCGGCGGAGTTCTGCCGTTGGGTCCCGTACAGATCGCGCGGCAGCGGGATTTTCGGATGCGGCAGGCCCACGGCACCTTCGGCCTGCGCCAGTTTTTCAACCGCCTCAACCGGATCGGCAACCAGCTCATTCAGCGGCAGGCTGGCATCGGCGATGCGGTTCACAAACGAGGTGTTCGCGCCGTTTTCCAGCAGGCGACGCACCAGATAGGCCAGCAGGGTTTCATGGGTGCCAACCGGAGCATAGATCCGGCAGGGGCGGTTCAGCTTGCCGTCCGCCACTTTACCGACCACCTGTTCGTACAGCGGTTCGCCCATGCCGTGCAGGCACTGGAATTCATACTGGCCCGGATAGTAGTTGTTGCCCGCCAGCTGATAGATTGCCGCCAGCGTGTGGGCGTTATGCGTGGCGAACTGCGGGTAAATCAGATTAGGCACCGCCAGCAGCTTGCGGGCGCAGGCGATATAGGCGATATCGGTATACACCTTGCGGGTGTACACCGGATAGCCTTCCAGCCCGTCGACCTGGGCGCGTTTGATTTCGCTGTCCCAGTAAGCGCCTTTCACCAGGCGGATCATCAGGCGGCGACGGCTGCGCTGCGCGAGATCGGCCAGTGCATCGATGACCATCGGACAGCGTTTCTGATAGGCCTGAATCACAAAGCCGATGCCGTTCCAGCCTTCCAGCTCCGGTTCGAAGCACAGCTTTTCTAGCAGATCGAGCGACAGTTCCAGACGGTCGGCCTCTTCGGCATCGATATTAATACCGATGTCGTAAGAGCGGGCCAGCAGGGTGAGCGATTTCAGGACCGGGTACAGTTCGTCCATTACCCGCTCGTACTGCGCGCGGCTGTAGCGTGGGTGCAGGGCGGAAAGTTTGATCGAGATCCCCGGGCCTTCATAAATGCCGCGGCCGTTCGAGGCCTTGCCGATGGCGTGGATCGCCTGCTGGTAGGAGAGCAGGTAGGCTTTGGCATCGCGGGCGGTCAGCGCGGCTTCACCCAGCATATCGTAGGAGTAGCGGAAGCCTTTCTCTTCCAGTTTGCGGGCGTTAGCCAGCGCCTCGGCGATGGTTTCGCCGGTAACGAACTGCTCGCCCATCAGACGCATCGCCATATCCACGCCCTTGCGGATCAGCGGCTCGCCGCTTTTACCGATAATGCGGTTCAGCGAGCGGGAGAGGTTGGCTTCATTGTGGGTCGACACCAGGCGGCCGGTAAACAGCAGACCCCAGGTGGCGGCATTGACGAACATCGACGGGCTGCGGCCGAGGTGTGAATGCCAGTTACCATTGCTGATTTTGTCGCGGATCAGCGCATCGCGGGTGGGCTTGTCGGGAATACGCAGCAGCGCCTCGGCCAGGCACATCAGCGCCACGCCCTCCTGAGAGGAGAGGGAGAACTCCTGCAGCAGGTTCTGCACCATTCCGGCGCGCCCGCCTGCACTTTTTTGGTGCCGAAGTTTATCAGCCAGCTGGTGCGCCAGCTCATAGGTCGATGTTGCCAGTGCGGCAGGAAGGCGCGCCTGATCCAGCAGCATCGGCACCGCTTCGGTCTCCGGGCGGCGCCAGGCCGAGGTGATGGCGGCGCGGGAAACTGACTGCGGTAATACGCTTTCAGCAAAGTCGAGGAACGGCTGGTGAGTCTCTTCCTGCGGGCGCTCTTCTTCCTCAGCGGCAGACTGACCAGCGACCAGTTCGGGCAGGGACTGGCCCTGCTCAACTTGCTCAAGATAGTTAAAAATGGCCTGCTTAATCAGCCAGTGCGGGGTGCGGTCAATTCGCTGGGCGGCCTGCTTAATACGGTCGCGGGTGGCGTCATCCAGTTTTACGCCCATGGTGGTTGTGCCCATGCCTGAAAGCTCCTGAATCAAAGAGAATAAACAATAGCGAGCAATATCACTGATGTTGCAACTTTGTGCAACCTCGTTAAATGTGACCTTTTCCTCACTCTTTAAAATCGGTCTTTTGTTAACGCTAAAAAAAGCGGCATGGTTATTGCTGCAAGAATCCCGCCAGGTATGTATGTCGCGAAATCCCTGGGTTTTATGCGGTTGTTGCACAGGTGCAACCCGGTTAAATGTGATGCAGTGCAACCTGCTGACATTTGCTGGTTACTACCGGGTGAAATGGCTGTGTGAAGTGTGTTAAATCGATTGTGTGAAAAAGCCGATTGCGGCAGGATACCGCCCCCGGCAGGAAGCCATCCCTTGCGCCGTCGTTGTTGCTCCGTTCCGGCAGCAGGCGCGATGCAGCAATACAGGCTGCGGATTCGAATAATAAGTGGAGAACCTGAATGACTGTAAGTACACCGATGATGGTGACCTTTTGTGTTTATATTTTCGGCATGGTGCTGATCGGATTTTTTGCCTACCGTTCAACAAAAAACTTTGACGACTATATTCTGGGCGGACGCAGCCTCGGCAGCGTGGTCACCGCGCTTTCCGCCGGAGCGTCCGATATGAGCGGCTGGCTACTGATGGGCCTGCCGGGCGCGATTTTCATCTCCGGTATCTCTGAGAGCTGGATCGCCATCGGGCTGACGCTGGGAGCCTGGCTGAACTGGAAGATTGTCGCCGGACGTCTGCGCGTGCAGACCGAGCATCACGACAACGCCCTGACCCTGCCAGACTTCTTCTCCAGCCGTTTTGAAGACACCAGTAAGCTGCTGCGGGTGATCTCCGCGCTGGTTATCCTGATCTTCTTCACCATTTACTGTGCCTCGGGCATTGTTGCCGGTGCTCGCCTGTTTGAAAGCACTTTTGGCATGAGCTACGAAACCGCGCTTTGGGCCGGTGCTGCTGCCACCATTGCCTACACCTTTATTGGTGGATTCCTGGCGGTGAGCTGGACCGATACCGTGCAGGCCAGCCTGATGATTTTTGCGCTGATCCTGACGCCGGTGATCGTCATTATGGCGGTCGGCGGGCTGAGTGATTCCCTGCAGGTGATTGAAGCCAAGAGTATCGAAAACATCGATATGCTGAAGAACCTCAACTTTGTAGCGGTGATTTCGCTGCTGGGCTGGGGCCTGGGCTATTTCGGTCAGCCGCACATTCTTGCCCGCTTTATGGCGGCCGATTCCCACCGTTCAATCCGCACTGCCCGCCGCATCGGTATGGCCTGGATGATCCTGTGCCTGGCGGGTGCGGTCGCGGTCGGCTTCTTCGGTATTGCGTTCTTCCAGAATCATCCGGAGCTGGCTGCCGGGGTTAACGAAAACGGCGAACGTATCTTTATTGAGCTGGCGCGTATTCTGTTTAACCCGTGGATTGCCGGAATTCTGCTGTCGGCGATTCTGGCCGCGGTAATGTCGACCCTCAGCTGCCAGCTGCTGGTCTGCTCCAGCGCGCTGACCGAAGACCTGTATAAGAACTTCCTGCGCAAAAGCGCCAGCCAGAAAGAACTGGTGTGGGTAGGGCGCCTGATGGTGCTGCTGGTGGCGGTTGTGGCTATCGCTCTGGCCGCTAACCCGAATAACCGCGTACTGGGCCTGGTCAGCTATGCCTGGGCGGGCTTCGGTGCCGCGTTTGGACCGGTGGTACTGTTCTCTCTGATCTGGCGTCGTATGACCCGCAACGGTGCGCTGGCGGGGATGATCGTCGGTGCCGCGACCGTGCTGCTGTGGAAAGACTACGGCTATGCGGAGCTGTACGAAATCATTCCTGGCTTCCTGTTCGCCAGTATTGCCATTGTGGTCTTCAGCCTGCTGGGCAAAGCCCCGTCGGCTGCCGCCCAGAAGCGCTTTGATGCGGCCGAAGCGGAATACCGCAGCTGATAACGGCCTGAGCCGTCCCGCCAGGCAGCGGAATGGCTCTGTTCCTGCTGACAGGGTTCCCCAATAAGGGGAACCTTTTTTTGCCATAAACTCCCCGACGGTAAATATGGCCCAAAAGCCAGCGCATCGCTGCCCAATCCCGGATGCGTGTCCGTTGAGTTGTTCAACGCTGTCAGTAGCCAGATTTACCCATCACACCTTTCAGCAATCCTCTTTTCAGGTTGAACGAAACAAGTTTCCCACCGTTACATTTTCTTAAAGAATTCCCGCTCGCAAAACCGCAATATTTCACCTGAAACGCTTGTAATTCCTTGTCCGATAATGATAATCGATATCGTTTGTATTTTACTTATCTTTACCGCACTTGACCGTATTTAACACTTTTGAGGGTGTTGGCATGTTTGTACCTTTTCTGATTATGTTGCGCGAAGGGCTGGAGGCGGCGCTGATTGTCAGCCTGATTGCCAGCTACCTGAAGCGCACCCAGCGCAGTCAGTGGTTTGGCGCCATGTGGGCTGGCGTTGTTATCGCCGCTGCGCTGTGCCTTGCGCTCGGCTGGTTCATCAATGAAACCACCGGCGAATTCCCGCAGAAGCAGCAGGAGCTGTTTGAAGGGCTGGTGGCGGTCATCGCCGTGGTGATCCTCACCTGGATGGTGTTCTGGATGCGCAAAGTGTCGCGCAACGTGAAGGCCCAGTTGGAAGATGCGGTGGACAACGCGTTGCAGAAGGGCAACAGCAGCGGCTGGGCGCTGGTGATGATGGTGTTTCTCGCCGTCGCCCGTGAGGGGCTGGAGTCGGTGTTTTTCCTGCTGGCCGCCTTCCAGCAGGACGTGGGCTACGGGCCGCCGCTGGGCGCGATGCTCGGCCTGGGCACGGCGGTGGTGCTGGGTATGCTGATCTACTGGGGCGGCGTGCGCCTCAACCTGGCCAGCTTCTTTAAGTGGACCAGCCTGTTCATTATTTTTGTTGCCGCAGGCCTGGCGGCAGGAGCGATCCGCGCTTTCCACGAAGCGGGGCTGTGGAACCATTTCCAGGATGTCGCGTTCGATTTTAGCCATGTGCTCTCCACCCACAGCGTCTTTGGTACGTTGATGGAAGGCATGCTTGGCTACCAGGAAGCCCCGAGCGTCAGCGAAGTGGCGGTCTGGCTGATTTATCTGATTCCTGCGCTGCTGCTGTTTATGCTGCCGGCACGCGTATCCACCTCTGCGGCGCGCAGCACGCGCTGAAACTGACCGGGCAGGCAGCCGCCTGCCGGTTCAACTCTTTGACAGGGATTACACTATGACTACACACTTTCGCCGCCACGCACTGAATGCCGCTCTGCTGGCCGTCCTGACCTCTTCCGGGGCGGCGCTGGCTGCTGATATTCCGCAGGTTAAGGTCAGCGTTAACGACAAGCAGTGCGAACCGATGACCCTGACGGTGGATGCCGGTAAAACCCAGTTCATCATCAAGAACGACAGCCAGAAAGCGCTTGAGTGGGAGATCCTGAAAGGGGTGATGGTGGTGGAAGAGCGTGAAAATATCGCCCCATCCTTTACCCAGAAGCTGACGGCCAATCTGGAAGCCGGGGAATACGATATTACCTGCGGCCTGCTGAGCAACCCGAAAGGCAAGCTGATTGTGAAAGCCAACGGCAGCAAAGTGAACGACGGCAAGCCGGACGTGCTGCAGCTGGTTGGACCGATTGCCGAGTACAAAGTGTATGTCACCAAAGAAGTGGAGCAGCTGGTTGCCGGAACCAAAGCCTTTACCGATGCGGTGAAAGCCGGGGATCTGGAAAAAGCCAAAGCGCTGTTTGCGCCAACCCGCCAGCACTATGAGCGCATTGAACCCATCGCCGAACTGTTCTCCGATCTTGACGGTGCCATCGATGCCCGTGAGGACGACTTCGAGAAGAAAGCAGAAGATCCGCACTTCACCGGTTTCCACCGTCTGGAAAAAGTCCTATTTGCCGATAACACTACGAAAGGTATGGATAAATTTGCCGACCAGCTGTACAAAGATGTGCTGGATCTGCAAACCCGCATCAGTGAACTGGCTTTCCCTCCGGGCAAAGTGGTTGGCGGCGCGGCAGGTCTGATTGAGGAAGTCGCTTCCAGCAAAATCTCCGGTGAAGAAGATCGCTACAGCCGTACTGACCTGTGGGACTTCCAGGCGAACGTTGACGGCGCGCAGAAAATTGTGAACCTGCTGCGTCCGCTGCTGCAGAAGGCCAATCCGGAACTGCTGGCGAAAGTGGACGGTAACTTCAAAAAAGTGGATACCATTCTGGCGAAGTACCGGACCAAAGACGGCTATGAATCTTACGAAAAATTGACCGATGCTGACCGCAACGCTCTGAAAGGCCCGATTACGGCGCTGGCCGAAGACCTTTCCCTGCTGCGTGGAACGCTGGGCCTGGATTAATCAGATATGGCAAAACCCGTTGATGACGTGGCGTCAAGTTCACGTCGTCGTTTGTTGAAAGGCGTGGGCATCCTTGGCGGTGCCCTTGCCGTGACCGGCGGCTGTCCGGTCCATGCGGCCGGTGACGGGAAAGTCTCGTCACCGGGCACCGTTTCCCCTTCCGCCCGCAGCGAAAGCCAGCCGTTTTATGGCCTGCGCCAGTCCGGCATCGTCACGCCGCAGCAGGCGGCGATGATGCTGGTGTCGTTTGACGTGCTGGCCGCGGATAGAAACGATCTGGTGCGCCTCTTTAAGCTGCTGACCGACCGCATTGCGTTTCTGACCGCCGGGGGGAAGGCGCCGCTGGTGACCAACCCGCAGCTGCCGCCGATGGACTCCGGTATTCTCGGTGATGATATCTATCCCGATAACCTGACCATCACCGTGTCGGTGGGCGCGTCGCTGTTTGATGAGCGTTTCGGCCTGCAGGCGCACAAGCCGCTGAAGCTGCAGCGGATGACCCGTTTTCCCAATGATGCGCTTGATGCCAGCCTGTGCCACGGCGATCTGCTGCTGCAAATCTGCGCCAATACCAACGACACGGCAATCCACGCGCTGCGCGATATTATCAAGCACTCGCCGGATCTGCTGAGCGTGCGCTGGCGTCGTGAAGGTTTTATCTCCGATCACGCCGCGCGCAGCAAAGGCAAAGAGACGCCGATTAACCTGCTGGGCTTCAAGGACGGCACGGCCAACCCGGATACCGCCGATACGTCGCTGATGGATAACATCCTGTGGGTGAGCAAGGAGCAGGGCGAACCCGCCTGGGCGCTGAACGGCAGCTATCAGGCCGCGCGTATCATTCAGTTCCACGTGGAGTTCTGGGACCGAACGCCGCTGGGCGAGCAGCAGACCATTTTTGGCCGCGTGAAGCACAGCGGCGCGCCACTGGGGATGGAAAACGAGCACGATGTGCCGGACTACGTCAGCGATCCGGACGGGAATATCACGCCGCTGGATGCGCATATTCGCCTGGCGAACCCGCGCACGGCGGAAACGCAAAGTAATTTGATGCTGCGACGGGGTTACAGCTATTCGCTCGGCGTGTCTAAATCCGGCCAGCTGGAAATGGGGCTGCTGTTTGTCTGCTATCAGCACGATTTAGAAAAAGGCTTCCTGACCGTACAAAAGCGTTTGGACGGCGAAGCGCTGGAGGAGTATATCAAGCCGATCGGCGGGGGATATTTCTTTGTGCTTCCGGGCGTGGTGGATGCCCAACACTATCTTGCTCAGGGCCTGCTTGAGGCCTGATAAATAATAGCGGGTGCCGTGCGCCCGCTATTCCGTTTTAAGTAGTCCGCCGTTCTCTGCTGCATTTTCCTGTCTTCTGGTTGATTAAAAAACGCACCATATAATTTAATTATGACAGTAATGTTAAATAAGTAATTAATTTAACATTATGTATTTTATGGGATTTATTTCTGACAAATAATAACAGTAAAAAATATGTTGCAATTTCTCACCAATATGCTGGAATGAAATTGCAGTAACTTTTCGCATTAAGTATCCCACTATGGAGATAGCGAATGCCCAAGTCCTTTAACGGACCCGTAAACAGAAAGTCGACCATCGCCGTCACACGCGAGGACATCATTTCCTCTACAGCATTCTCTTCTTTAACAATTTATCGCTCCATCAACCCTGTTAATTGCTTTCCGGTGCACTCTGCGCCCCGGCGCGGCTTTGCATCTGTTGCAACGGCCAGACACGGCTTAAAAGGAAGCCAAAACCTCTAAAGCGTTCACGTAATCGCATCGCCATCCTGATGCGGGAAATGAAACCAACTGTAAGGTGCCACTATGGGAAGACAGAAAGCAGTGATCAAAGCTCGTCGTGAAGCAAAACGTGTGCTTCGTAGCGACTCGCGCAGCCACCGTCAGCGTGAAGAAGAATCGGTCACCTCGCTGGTGCAAATGGGTGGACTGGATGCAATTGGCATGGCGCGTGATACCCGTGACCATTCTCCGATTGCCGCCAGAAATGAAGCTCAGGCGCACTATCTCAACGCCATAGAAACCAAACAACTGATCTTTGCTACCGGTGAAGCCGGGTGTGGTAAAACCTGGATTAGTGCCGCGAAAGCGGCGGAGGCTCTGATTCATAAGGACGTGGAAAGGATCATCGTGACCCGACCGGTGTTACAGGCGGATGAGGATCTGGGATTCCTACCCGGGGATATCTCAGAAAAATTCGCCCCGTATTTCCGCCCGGTCTATGACGTTCTGGTTAAACGTCTCGGCTCTTCCTTTATGCAGTACTGTCTGCGTCCCGAAATCGGTAAAGTAGAGATTGCTCCCTTTGCCTATATGCGTGGCCGTACCTTTGAAAATGCCGTGGTGATCCTCGATGAGGCGCAAAACGTCACCGCCGCACAGATGAAAATGTTCCTGACCCGCCTTGGGGAAAACGTCACCGTGATCGTCAACGGCGATATTACCCAGTGCGACCTGCCTGCCCACGTCAAGTCCGGCCTCAGCGATGCCATGGCGCGCTTTGAGGAAGATGAGATGATTGGGGTAGTGCGGTTTACCGCCGAAGACTGCGTACGTTCTCAGCTGTGCCAGCGTACGCTGTTAGCCTACGGTTAATTTGATTCAAACGCGAAAAGCCCGGCTTCGGCCGGGCTTTTTTTTGCTTATTTGTCGATGCCAAAGCCCTGGCGCAGAATAGCGGGTTGCACGGCAGGGAAATAGATATGCTGGTAGTAGCTGGCGGTGTTATTACCCCAGTTATCGCCGTCGGTGCGGCCGGTCTGCTGCCAGTGTTTCACCATTGTCTGGTTGTAGCTACGGATGGTTTCAGGCAGCACATCCTGTCGGTAATGTTCTTCATGACGGAAGCCCGCCATCGGCATACGCGGTTTCTGCGGGGCCTGCTCATCGACATACCCCAGAACCACGCCCGCCACCGGGAAGGTCAGTTCCGGCAGCTGCAGCAGCTCAATCAGCGCCGTTGGATCGCGGCGAATCCCGCCAATTGGCACCACGCCCAGGCCGTGGGAACGGGCGGCGGTCATTACCGCTTCCAGTGCGATACCCACGTCGGTGGCACCGGCAACAAGGCTTTCCAGGCTCTGGTGGGCGATCTGTTCTTTGCCTTCGGCGGCAATCGCCAGCTGGCTTTTATGCATATCCAACACGAAGGTGATAAACACCGGTGCCTGGGCGATCCATTTCTGTCCACCGGCCAGTTCGGCAATGCGCGCACGTGCGGCGGGATCGCGTGTCACCACCACGGATACCTGCTGGGAGTTAACCGAGGTCGGGGCCAGCCACGCGCATTCGATAATGTCATCAAGAATGCGGTCGTCGATGGGCTTCGTCAGGTAGCTACGATCGCTGCGGTGGCTTTTTAAAATCTGTGTTGTGCTGTTCATCAATAATCAACCTGGGTAATGAATAAAAACGCGAAGATAACTGACGCTCGGGTGCACAGGTAGCCAGTTTGTGCCTGGGATCACATTTTTATCCTTGTCGTCTTCGGATGGAATGCCATCGGCTCGGCATCATGATGGGCATAATATGTCCAGACATTACAAATAGATAAAAAACATAAATATAGTCCTTTATATTATTTCCTGAGCCGAGTGGCCCTTGTTAGCTTATCTGCGTGCAGGACTTCAACCATTCAGGAGCTTTCAATGAAACATCGCGCTTTGGTCTTAACGTTGCTCGCCAGTCTGACCGGCCTTGCTGCCGGTGCCGCCCAGGCCGACAAGCTTGATGATATCAAGCAGGCCGGCGTGGTGCGCATTGCCGTGTTCGACAGCAACCCGCCGTTCGGCTACATCGATCCGCAAAGCAAAAAGCTGGTGGGCTATGATGTGGATTTCGCCGATGCCATCGGCAAGGCGCTGGGCGTGAAAGTGGAGCTCCGCGCGACCAACCCGGCTAACCGTATTCCGCTGCTGGTTTCGAAGAAGGTGGATCTGATCGCCGCTAACTTCACCATCACCGACGAGCGCGCCAAAGAGGTGAATTTCAGCGTGCCGTACTTCGCCACCGGTCAGAAATTTATCGCCCGTAAAGGCGTGCTGAAAACCCCGGACGACATCAAAACCCTGCGCATCGGCGCGGACAAAGGCACGGTGCAGGAGATTACCCTGCGTGAGCGCTATCCGACCGCCAAAGTGATCTCCTACGATGACACCCCGCTGGCCTTTGTGGCGCTGCGCAACCGCAACGTGCAGGCGATTACTCAGGATGATGCCAAACTGGTCGGTCTGCTCGGCAACCTGCCGGCGGCGCAGAAGGCGGAGTTTGAAATTTCACCGTTCAGCCTGACCAAAGAGTACCAGGGCGTTGGCATTCCGAAGGGTGAAGATCGCCTGACCGATGCGGTGAACGATACGCTGATCAAGCTGGAAAAAGACGGCGAGGCGGTGAAGATTTATGACCGCTGGTTTGGGCCGCAAACCAACGCCGCACAGCCGCGCGGTGAGTTCAAAATCGGGCCGCTGGACCAGCAGCCGAAAGCCTGACGCACGGTTCGCAGGTAACGGATAAGAGGGGCGCAGCTTGCTGCGCCCCTGATGCATTTTATAAAACAAGGACAGATCATGAACCTGGACTGGCTGATGGCACCCGAGTACCTCAACTGGCTGTGGCACGGTTTTTTGCTGACCCTGTGGCTCTCCGCCTGCGCGGGCGTGGCCGCCACGCTGCTGGGTTTTGTGCTGGCCGCCATGCGCGACAGCAGCCTCATTCCGCTGCGCTGGCTGGCAACGGGCTATAGCGCGCTTTTTCGCAATACTCCGCTACTGGTGCAGCTGTTCTTCTGGTACTTTGCCGCCGGGCAGATCCTGCCGGGGGCGGCGATGGACTGGCTCAACACCCCCCATCAGGCAGGTCCGTTTAGCTGGCCTTCGTTTGAGTTTCTTGCCGGTTTCTTCGGCCTGACCGTTTATTCCTCCGCCTTTATCGCCGAAGAGATCCGTTCCGGAATTCGCGGCGTCGCGACCGGGCAGAAGGCTGCCGCGCTGGCGATGGGGCTGACCGGCTGGCAGGCGATGCGCTTTGTGGTACTGCCGCAGGCGCTGAAAATTGCGCTGCCGCCGCTGCTGGGCCAGTACATGAATGTGATCAAGAACTCTTCGCTGACCATGGCGATTGGCGTGGCCGAGCTGTCCTATGCCTCCCGCCAGGTGGAAACCGAAACCCTGCGTACTTTCCAGGCGTTCGGCGTGGCGACGGTTCTTTATATCGCCATTATCGCCGTGCTGGAAGGCTGGGGCATGTGGCGACAGCAGCGTAAACCGCTGGAGGGGCACTGAGATGGATTTCACCATTATCCACGATAATCTGGGCTATATGCTGTGGGGCACCTGGCCGGACGGGCCGCTGGGCGGTGCGGCGCTGACCCTGGCGATTAGCCTGATGGCCGGTGTGGCGTCAGCGGTGCTGGGTACGGTGCTCGGCGTGGCGCTGGCGATGTCGCGCGGCGTGGCCGCCGGGTTGCTGGCGGCGGTGCTGGGCTTCTTCCGCGCGATCCCGGTGATTATGCTGATCTTCTGGACCTACTTCCTGCTGCCGATGGTGTTCGGCGTTGAGATCCCGGAAATCACCACGGTGGTGTGCGCGCTGGCGCTGATCGCCTCGGCCTATCTGGCGCATGCGGTGAAAGCGGGTATCGCGGCGATCCCGGCCGGGCAGTGGCAGGCAGGCCTTTCTCTGGGATTGACCCGCTGGCAGACGCTGCTGACGATCGTCCTGCCGCAGGCGCTACGGATGATGGTGCCGTCCTTTATTAACCAGTGGATCTCGCTGATTAAAGATACGTCGCTGGCCTATATCGTTGGCGTTGGCGAACTGACTTTTCTGGCGACCCAGGTGAACAACCGCAGCATGGTTTATCCGATGGAGGTTTTCCTGTTTGTTGCGCTGGTTTACTTTGTCTTTTGCCTGTCGCTGGATATTCTGGCCAATGCGGCGAATCATCGCTTCAGCGCGCAGGGCCGGGTGCAGAAGCGTCCCTGGTTCGGGTGGAACAGGCAAAAAAAAGCCTGAACTTTCGCTCAGGCTTCAATTTAAATACGCAAAAAAAAGCCTGAACTTTCGCTCAGGCTTTCTCTTTAAATATGGTGGTGAGAGAGGGGGATCACGAGGCACTTCCCTGTGCCTCGCCCTTCGGGTAGCCTGCGGCTGTGCAAAACGTCAATCCTGCCGTTTTGTCGAACCCTGTCGAGGCTTCTCACCCCTCTCTCCGGGAATTATGCATAAAAAAAAGCCTGAACTTTCGCTCAGGCTTTCTCTTTAAATATGGTGGTGAGAGAGGGGGATCACGAGGCACTTCCCTGTGCCTCGCCCTTCGGGCAGCCTGCGGCTGTGCAAAACGTCAATCCTGCCGTTTTGTCGAACCCTGTCGAGGCTTCTCACCCCTCTCTCCGGGAATTATGCATAAAAAAAAGCCTGAACTTTCGCTCAGGCTTTCTCTTTAAATATGGTGGTGAGAGAGGGGTTCGAACCCTCGATACGTTGCCGTATACACACTTTCCAGGCGTGCTCCTTCAGCCACTCGGACACCTCACCATATTGTCATTCTCATCACCCGCAGGGGGTAACGGGGCGCTACTATAGGCAGTCAGCTGTGACCGGTCAAGCAGTATTTTTCCCTTTGCTTCCGTTCGGTTAACTCCTGAGCAGCTGGGGAGCGAATGACGCTAAGCAGTGCCTTTGTCATTTTACCGTCATCTGACGGACACAAAACTGACATTTTTGTATCGCAGACTGACTCCCTGAAATCTTTAGCAAAACTTATTCATGGAGATCGTAACAATGAAACAGAAAGCCTTTGCCCTCTCGCTGCTGACCGCGCTGGTCTGCACCACCGCGACGGCGGACCTGGCCACATGGAATCGTGCCGCGCAGGGCGATATCACCGAACCGGGCGGCGCGCGTCGCCTGACCGGCGATCAGACCGAGGCGATTAAAGCCTCGTTAACCAATAAAACCGCTAAAAACGTAATTTTGCTGATCGGTGATGGCATGGGTGATTCTGAAATTACCGCCGCGCGTAACTATGCCGAAGGCGCGGGCGGTTTCTTTAAGGGTATCGATGCGCTGCCGTTAACCGGCCAGTACACCCACTACGCGCTGGATAAAAAGAGCCACAAGCCGGACTACGTGACCGACTCTGCGGCATCCGCTACCGCCTGGGCAACCGGCGTCAAATCCTATAACGGCGCGATTGGCGTGGATGTGAACGGCAAGGATCATCCATCGCTGCTTGAGCTGGCAAAAGCGGCGGGCAAGGCCACCGGTAACGTCTCCACCGCCGAGCTGGAAGATGCCACCCCGGCGGCGCAGATTGCTCACGTCACCTCACGTAAGTGCTACGGCCCGGAAAAAACCAGCGAACTGTGCCAGAGCAATGCGCTGGAGAAGGGCGGTAAGGGGTCGATCGCCGAGCAGTTGCTGAACGCCCGTGCCGACGTCACCCTTGGCGGCGGCGGTAAAACCTTCGGTGAATCGGCGAAGGCCGGTGAATGGCAGGGCAAAACTCTGCTGGAGCAGGCTAAACTGCGCGGCTATCAGCTGGTCAACGATCTTGACGGCATGAATGCGCTGACCGTGGCCGACGACAGCAAGCCGGTGCTGGGCCTGTTCGCCGACGGCAATATGCCGGTGCGCTGGAAGGGGCCTAAGGCGACTTACCACGGCAACCTCGATGGCAAGCCGATCACCTGTGAAGTGAATGCCGAGCGCCCGGCTTCTACGCCAACGCTGGCGCAGATGACCGAGAAAGCCATTCAGCTGCTGGAAGACAAGCCGCAGGGCTTCTTCCTGCAGGTCGAAGGTGCATCGATCGATAAACAGGATCACGCGGCGAACCCGTGCGGCCAGATTGGTGAAACCGTTGACCTGGACGAAGCCGTGCAGAAAGCGCTGGAGTTCGCGGCAAAAGACGGCAATACGCTGGTGATTGTTACCGCTGACCATGCCCACTCCAGCCAGATTATCGCCAACGACAGTAAGGCACCGGGCCTGACCCAGACGCTGAATACCCGTGAAGGCGGGCTGATGACCATCAGCTACGGCAACTCAGAAGAGGATTCTCAGGGCCACACCGGTACTCAGCTGCGTATTGCCGCCTACGGCCCGCATGCGGCAAACGTGGTTGGCCTGACCGATCAGACCGATCTGTTCTACACCATGAAAGCGGCGCTGGCTATTAAGTAAATATTCACCTGTAACGGGAGCTTCGCTACTATTTAAGCGACGCTCCCTTTCAGGAATCCTCCTATGCCGCAAAGCCTGCTACGCACCCGTGATGGTCACGGTGCGACGGTCACCTTTTCCGAACTGCTGTTTGATCTGATCTACGTCTTTGCCGTTACCCAACTCTCGCACTATCTCCTTCATCACCTGACGCTGGTCGGCGCGCTGGAAACCCTGCTGCTGTGGTTCGCCGTCTGGCTGGGCTGGCAGTACACCACCTGGGTCACCAACTGGTTCGATCCGGAAACCCGCCCGATCCGACTGCTGTTGTTCGTGCTGATGCTGCTCGGCCTGTTTGCTTCCTCGGCGATGCCGCAGGCGTTTGGCGAGCGCGGCTGGATGTTCGCCCTGTGCTATGTGGCGCTCCAGGTGGGGCGCAGCGCGGTCACGCTGTGGCTGCTGCCGAAGGGGCATCTGCTGCTGCGTAATTTTCAGCGCATTCTGGGCTGGATGTGCATCTCCGCCGTGTTCTGGATCCTCGGCTGCTTCTTTGAGGGAACAGAACGGATGGTGCTGTGGGCGATTGGCGTCTGCTGCATTTATTTTTCGCCGATGCTGGGCTTCCCGCTGCCCGGGCTGGGGCGCTCGGACAGCAGCCGTGAATGGACCATAGACGGCCATCACCTGGCGGAGCGCTGCCAGCTGTTTGTGATTGTGGCGCTGGGGGAAACTATTTTGATCACCGGGGCCACGCTGAGCGAGCTGGAAGCATGGAGCATGCCGATTGTTATTGCTTCGCTGGTGGCGTTTGTCGGCAGTCTGGCGATGTGGTGGGTGTACTTCGATACCAGCAGCAAGGCGGGCAGCCACGCGATCCAGCAGGCCGAAAACCCCGGGCAGATGGGCGCGCGCTTTCACTATGTTCACGTGGTGCTGGTGGGGGCGATTATCGTCTGCGCGGTGGCCAACGAGCTGGTGATCGTGCATCCCGATGGTCATATCACCTCTGCCGATGCGGCGGTGCTGCTGCTGGGCCCGGCGGCCTACCTGCTGGCGAACGCCATTTATAAGTTTCTGGTGTACCGGCAGTTCCCGCTGTCGCATATCGGCGGCCTGGCCGCGCTTGGCGTGCTGATCCCGATATCGTTTGCGACCGATCGCTTAATGGTCAATGGACTGACTACGGTGGTGATGGTCGTGGTGGCCGGTTGGGAGAGTGTCTCGCGCCGCCGCACGGTAGTTTAGCTGGCGCGATTTAACGGTGAGCGTCACTGATAAGTGAAGGTGACGCCAATAATCGACTGCACGTTGCCCGCCGTCAGCTCGCCGCTGGTGCGGGCATAGTTGGCGGTTAACCCCAGATTGGCCGACGCGGGGCCAACGGTGCCCATCGAAACCGCCTGGTTAGCCGGGACAATGGTGCCATTGCGAGTCATCTGTACGCCAATTCCCTGTGCCGGCAGGGTAGAGGCGCTGTTGGTGAAAATAGAGTTCCCAGCATCTTCCGTGGTGCCCGAAAGGTAATAACTAATCTGCTGGTTTTGCACGCATCTGACGGTCAGCGGAACGGCGGCAGACGCGGGATAATTCGGCAGCGAGACGGTGACATTACGCGAGGACACATCGCAGCCGCCTGTGGGTACCACAACGTCATTATTGGCGTAGATATTCCAGACAAACTGGAAGGAGTCGCTGTCCCGGTTATTGGTCTGATGCAGGATCAACACGGCAATTAACGATCCGGATTTGATCGCGACGCCACCGGCGGTGGTGACCGGCGTCAGGTACAGGACGGCTGGCCAGGGTTTGTCGGTTTTTGAGGTATAGCTCACCGGTGCCGTTTCGGCGGTGGTGGGGAACGGATAGCTGTAGCCGTTGTAGCGCACAGTACCGGAAAAGCTCGACAATACGCCGCCGTAAGCCGAACCGCGCTGCAGGGTCACATAGTCGACCATCGTTTCCGGGTAATCGTTATGGCAAAAAATCTGCGTCGACAGGTCGACCACAAGGTTTTGCCCTACGCTGACCGCCGGGGCGAGGTTTACATAGACGTTGGCACTGCCGCCACCGATCGGAATTGTCACACCCGACGCGGTTCTGCAGGCAAACGCCAGCACGTTGGCAGACCAGCTCATTAGCAGCAGCGCGGTCAGCAGGGTAACGATTTTTTTCATTGTTGTTTCTCCTGATTCAGGCGTAGGTATAGGTGACGTTAATCACCGCCTGGATAGTGCCCTGGGTGGCACCGCCGTTGACCGTCCGCGCCCTGACTTTCAAGGGGAAGAGGGCAGACTGCGTCGTCCCGTCCACCTGCACGGATTTCTTCGTGCCGGTGTTCAGGAGGGTGCCTGCATCATCCTGCAGCTCAAGCTGGATATTTCCGGCCGTGCCCTGATTTTTGTAATAGCCGGTGGCATCGGACGTGCCGCTAAAACTGGCCGTCACGCGTGAGGTACCGGCAGGGCAGTTGCTGAGATTCAGCGTGGCGTCGTGCCAGGCCGATGCCGCACCGGCTGAGGCCAGACTGAAGGTATAGAGATCGCCCAGATCAACGGCGGCATTTTTAGTGGTGACCACGCAGGGCAACGCCACGACTTTGCCGTTAACGGTGATCGTCACATCGACAGCCTGTAATGTGGGGGAGGCAACTGACAGCATCAGCGCCAGCAGACATCCGTTCCGGGTCAATTTCATGTCAGTTTCCCCCTACAGAAATTCAAGAGTAAATGTTGCGGTGGCGTTCACGTGCCCGGCGGTAACCGGAATGCGGGTGGTCATCAGCCGGGCATAAAAATTCAGGGTGTTGGCCTGGCCCGGGGTCAGTGTGGTCCATGGGATGCTGGATGAGTCAGCATTGAGCGGCAGCATGGTCTGCTGGGCGTTAAGGATCTGAATCCCCATTCCTGCGGCCGTGGCGGCACCGCCATCAAGCTTCAACAGGGCGGTATTGTCGTTATCCGCCACGCCGGTAAAACCGACTTTAACCGCCGTTACCGAACTGCCACAGGGTGACAGCAGGATACGAAACGGCACCGGCGGCGTGGTCGCCCCGACCGCATGGAACTGCCGCGATGCGTTGTTCATCAGGTCGACGGTAAAGTCTTTTGATTCCCCCGCCACGGTGCAGGCGTTATCACGGACGTAGCCGCTGATGGTGATGCTGCTGTCTGCCGCCGCGGCCCCGTAAGAGGCCAGTAGCATCACGGTACTCAGCAGATAAAGTGATTTTTTCATCATGGCTTCCTTAGCGGCACACCGCTGACAGCTGGCTTAATGCCTGATTCTGGTCTTCTTTCGGCAGGCGGTAGTCGGCTTCACAGCCTGCATCCGGCCCGTCGCCCCATTTCACCCGTACCTTGCCTGCAGACGGCATGCCGCTGAGATACACCTGGCCACCGTCGGCGACGATGCTGCTATTCTGACCGTCATTCGACGTGGCGATGGCACCAAACGGGACCGGCCTGCCTTTGTAGGTCAGCGTCATCAGTAGCTTCATACCCACCTGGGCCTTAAATTCTGCGCGAACAACGGCACCGTGAGTGGGAACCACGCTGGCAACGGCATCATTCAGTTCGATATTGTCCGCGAGGCTGTTGGTATTCAGCGCAATGCGGTTTTCGCGATAATCAGTGGCATACGGCAGTACCGCGTAGCCGCGACCGTCGGTCCGCACGCCGGTCTGGTTTTCTACTTTCACATTGCCCGCACCCGGTGCCTTAATCAGCACCACCGTATCGTTCATCGGTTGGCTCAGCGTGATACCGTTGGCATGCGCCAGTACGCCGCCGCTCATGCCGTAATAGAGCTGGTTAATGTTTTCGCTGCGGCTGTAGCCGACGTTGGCATTCGCGTGGCCGCCGCGATAGTTCAGCGCCGCATAGCCGTTGCTGCCGCTACTGCCATTGCCACCACCAACGTAGCCAGTCTGCATGCTGTAGCTCAGGTTATTGTCTTCCAGCATGGTACCGTAAAGCCCGGCGAGGCTGGTCGTCCGTCCGTTGAGATCGTTCGACATGCTGTAGCTGGCGCTGGCATGGCTCCAGACGGATTTGCTGTCGGAACGCATCCAGTGACTGAATGGAATTGATACGTTAAGCGCCACCATCTGGTCGCGCCCCTGCTGCCAGGCATTTTTCGTCAGGCTGTAACTCATCGTCCAGTTAATATCATCCACGGCGGTATTCACGCCAACCTGCAGCTGCTCATCGGCTCCGCCGGTGCCCCAGTAGGTTTGATGGCTGCCGCTCAGATAGGCGGTGGCCGTGCGACCCAACTGCTGGGTGATGCTGGCCTGAACTTTGCCGCGCTTGCTGTAAGCGAGGTTGTAGTAATCAGTGAAGACCGGTTTCATCTCAACGATGCCGTCCTGCGTCTCCACGTTGTAACCGCTCATCCGGTTGTAAGTGGTATCGGCAAAGCTAAAAAAGCCGCGCGTTGAGTAGCGATAGCCGACTAACTGGAAATTGGTGCCCACTTCGCTGAGCGATTTGTTATACAGAAAACGTATCGACTGCCCCTGATGGTCACTGTCATCGGGCAGCGTGGCGTTAGCCTGCGTCACGTCGAGCGACAGCGCGCCGAATTCACCCATGTTTTTACCCACGCCGACGTTAAACGCGCGATAGCGTTCAGCCAGCAGGGCACCGCCGTAGATCGTAAACCCGGATGCCAGCCCGTGGAGCAGGGTGCCCTGGACAAAATTGGGTTTCTCCTGCTGGCCACCGCCGCTGCGATATTCTCCCGCCGTGAACGAGTAACGTGTGCGGCCTTCACGCTGAAGAATCGGCACAGAAGAGTAAGGCACGCTGAAAACCTGACTGCTGCCGTCGGCTTCTTTTATTGTTACCTGCAGATCGCCTCCGCTTCCCGCCGCGTAGAGATCGTTGATGGTGAAAGGGCCCGGCGGAACGGTGCTGTGATAGATCTCATAACCGTTTTGCTTGATCGAAACCTGTGCCGTACCGCGTGCAATCCCGTGAACAGACGGAGCAAAGCCTCTCTGGCTGTCCGGTAACATATTGTCGTCGGAAGCCAGCTGCAGGCCGCGAAAGTTGATGCCGTCAAAGACATCGCTGTTACTGTAGCTGTCACCCAGCGTCAGGCGGGAACGCCATGACGTGATATCGCGCTCCAGCCAGGTATTCACATGCTGCCATTTGTTTTCATTGCTGCTGGAACTGCCGCTGCTGCTGTAGCTCCAGGTGGTGTTATCCCGCAGGCGCCAGGCACCGATGTTCAATCCGCTTTGCAGGTTCAGCCAGGCATAATTACTGCTGCCGCCGACCCTGTTATGAACGCTATTGCCGGTGAAGTTATAATTCAGCAGGCCAGCATTAATGCCGTTGTCCCACAATTCAGGTGGAATATATCCCCTCGCATGCCCGCCCATAAAGGCCTGAGGAATGGTCAGATGCAAACGCTGTTGGCCAACGTCGAAGCGGGTGGTGGCATCGGGGATCATCTGCGCGAGTGTCACGCAGGCATCATTTCCCAGCAAATCCATTCCAGCAATGGATGAGGTATTCACACCCATATCGCCAAGCTGGCCCCGCGTCAGGCAGGGAACCAAACCATTACCGTCTTCACCCGGGTTAAAGCTGACGTCGTGGGTGGTCATATAGCCGTCGTTCAGGTAGATATCGACACGATAAGTACCGGCCGGTACTTCCTGGCCTTTCTCAAAGCCTGACAGGTCCGCGACAGCGGCAGGGTCGTCTGACAGAAAACGCGGGTTAAAGTAAATTTCAGCCTGTGTGGAAAATGTCTGTGAGGCCAGAAACAGTGCGACGGGGAGCCGCGCAAACTTTAGGGTAGATCGTGGTTCGTTGCTCAGTGCGCGCCGGAAAGCCAAACGGTCGAGTCCATATTTCAGATGTGGCATAGTCCCTCCGGTCCGAATCGCCCGGCAGTCAGTTCTTTTTATTCAGTGGGGAAGGGGAGAGAGCTTCTCCCCATCGAGTTACTGCATTGCGCCTTTCATGCGCGGGGTTAAGGCACCGTAATCATTGATGGTGCGATACGAGATATCGCTGCCTGCATCCGCAGGAAGTTTGATGCTGACTTCCCCCATTGGCGGAACCAGTGCATTTTCCAGAATTCGGGTACCGGCATTAATTTCGGTCACGGTCTGGTAGTAAGGCGTTGGATTAATCAACGTCAGGCTGCCCGCGCTGCGGCGAAACTTAATTTTTTCAGCGGCCTGCTCAGGCGGCAGTGCAAGGTTGGCTGGGCGATAGTAGAGCTTGATGCGGCTGATAATCGCCAGTTGAAGCGTATTTTCGCTGAGCTTTGATTTTTCCATGGAGGGGATCGCCTTCACGTTCATCCAGAACAGGCTTTCACGATCCTGCGGCAGCTGATTGTTGGTGGCATCCACGATGCGCAGGGTGTTCTCTTTTTTACCCTGCATCGCAAACAGCGGAGGTGTAATAACAAAACGGCCATCCTTCACCCCGTCATTATTCTCAACCCACGACTGGATAAGAAAGGTGCTGCTGTCGTCGTTATTCGTTACCGCCAGCTGAACCTGTTTTTGCCCTGCGGGGTAGATAACCCGGGTCGCACCCAGTGCAACACCGGCTTCCGCCTGTGGGATAAGGCCCGCTGTGGCGACCATAAATAATCCAGCCAACAGGCCGCGAGTGAAGTTAAATGTCTTTTTCATAGTTGTTCCTTAAGCATTCACCGTTTGCTCTGTTGTCGGTATCTATGCTGATGAATTACTGGTAGGTCAGTGAGAACCAGGCCTGTGCATTGGCGATACCGCCGGTGACCTGATTACCCGTTGCCCGATATTTTGCGACGAAATGAAGTGTGTTCAGTCCGGTATAAATTCGCGTCCATGAACCCGGTGGGGCGTTCGGACTAATAAGCTGGTCGTCTTTGTCAAACAGGGCAACGCCTATTCCCGTGGCGATCCCCGGACCTTCGCCAACGGAGAGCACGTCGGGATTTTTGCCATCGGCCACGCCGTGAAAGGTCACGCCGACGCGTTGACTGACTGCCGTACTGCATTCCTGAAGTTGAATGTCGAAGGGGACCGGATTGGCATCTTCTCCTGCGGCATGAAACCGGTTGCTGCTGATTTGTCCCATCCTGACTGTCATCTGTCGGTCGCCCGCTTCAACGCGGCAGGATTCGGCAATAACGATTCCTTGAAAACGCATATTTCCGCCGGGCAAGGTGACGTGCCACTGATTTCCCGCCAGCGCCAGCGGCGGTAACAGCAACATCAACAGACCCGATTTCATCCTTTGCATCATTGTCATCCCCATCCCGTTGCGGATAGCGGGCCGTCCTGGCCCGAGTCGCTTCCCTGCGTGTCGAGTGTGTTACTCGTACTGAACTTTAAAGGTGGCGTCTGCGTTGGCAGTACCGGCAGTCGCTGCAGCCGTTGCGAAGTAGCGAGCCTGGAATGGAATCACGTTAGTGCCGTCGTTCAGAACGGTTGCGCTGCCGAAGTCAGTGCCGTCCATTTTCAGCGGCGTGCCAGCCCTGTCGAGGATCTGCACACCGACGTTGGTTGCGCTACCTGCTGCGGAGCTTTGCAGTGCCAGAACATCCGGGTTGGCGCTGTCAATGGTGGTGCCGGAGAAAGCAACGGCTGCCTTAGTGGCAACGGTGGTGTCACAGTCGTTCAGCTGAATGTTGAAACCTACCGCCGAGCTGGTTTCACCGGTCGCGGCGAGTTTTGCCGAGCGAACCTGGCCTAACATCACGGTCTGGTCCATTGAGCCTGCATCAACGGCGCAGGCTGCGTTAACCACTTCACCTTTAAAGTGGACTGTACCGCCGTTAACCGTTGTGGTTGCTGCCAGGGCAGCAGTAGAGGTCAGTGACAGGGCAGACAGAATAACAATCGCTAATTTTTTCATGATATATTTCCTTTATCATAGGGATGAGGCTATTACGCGGAGGTAATCAGCCGGTTTTTTAAAAATAATTTATGGAACATAATTCTGTTTTCACATCCCAGTTTCATCATCAGATTACGCCGGTGTGAGTAAATCGTTTTTAGCGTGATGCCGAGTTTCAACGCGATATCCTTATTGCTTTCTCCCTTTCTTAACAGGTTGAGCATCTGCTTTTCACGATGCGTTAAGTTAAACTTAATATGGTAATTTCCGGGTGTATCTTCTCTTGCAAAAAAAGAAATAATTTCTTTCAGGCTGCTTGTTTTATCTAAAACGGCAACTTCTTCATAAAGTTCGGAGTTGTAATAGGCCAGATCGCTGGAAGCGAATGCCACCGTTTTTTTTCTGGATGCAGGCAGATCCCTACATTCGTTTATGTCATTAAAATCCAGATCGACAACCTGATAAAAGGCTTCAAGGAAATCCGTGCCGAGCAATTCCATAAGACCAAGGATAAAATATTGGTCGTGCGATAAAACATTCCTTGACGATTTTATTCCTGAATTCAATTCCATGATATCGACCCTTATTCCCTGTGTGCCCGACATATCAATAACTCCGCAATAATCTACCAGCTTAAAATTCTTCAGCTACCTCACCAGGTCAAAAGCAGTCTCTTTGACCGCTAAATAAGCTAAATGTGGTTATAAGTCTTGCTATTTATTAAAAAATTGAAATTTAATTTCAATTAAGATGGCACTTTAAGGATAATTCACTCCATTATTGATAGGTCGTGATTATCATATGCCTTGATAATAATAGGCATGTTATCGATATTGGAATTTTCTTAGGTAGTATTCCTCTACTCAACACTTTTTTTTAACGTTTCCCACGCCGATGTTGCCAGCGTTTTATGTTAATCACTTTTTGATACGGAAAACTTATTAGATAATGTTGTGTAAGATTTTTCTAACACTACGATATTTCCGTTCGCTGCCTATATGTTTTTCTTTATCTTCCTGTTTTTCATTTATCCGAGGTAGAAATCGGTGTTCAGCATGTTGTTCGGCGCTGTGCCTGTGACTCGTTGTTTGTGTTCCTCATCAATTCATACTGTTTAAGGATTCACGTCTGCAGGCACTCGCTTTAATCTGTGTCACTTATGGCTGCTGCGTGCATCTCGTTTCGATGGGGTAAAGATTATCATCGAAAATTAAAAATGGTTATTTGTAACCACTATATGTACTTATTTGGGTTTTTATCCTGCCGGTAAGGAAAATTATAAGTTTTTTTAGTCATAATGACTGCGTGCTTATGGTGTACTTTTACTTTACAGATCCGGCACTTAAAAAAATCAAAGGCAGGGGCATGATCTTCAGGATTCAGGAGTCGATTTTTTTCAGAAATGATGACGGGCGAGTATGGACAGATGACGATAACCGGGTCATTTTGACCGCCACAACCGGCAGACTGCTGATTTATCTTCTGCAGCACAAAGGACAGGTGGTATCGAAAGACGAGCTGCTGGAAAAGGTATGGGATGCCTATGGACTGTCGACATCCAGTAACAGCCTTTATAAATATATCTCAGATCTGAGAGCGGTCTTCCGCAACCTCGGCTGTACGGATGAAATCATCGTCACCGTGCCCAAACTGGGCTTTATGATTGCTAACTCAGTTCTTGTGGAGCAGGTTGAGGACAGCGAACAGCCGGGCACATCCGATATTATGCCGGTTGTTGAGCCGGACAGCGATCCCATTGTATTAGCTCCTGTTATCGCGCGGGGCAATGAGAGCAACAGCTCTGAAGCATCAATTACAGCGCAACCCACTTCATCGGGCGGGAAAATCGCGCTGCTTTCGATCGTACTCATTATTCTGGTAGCGGGAATTGTTGCTTTTTATACGATCGGCGATCGCGGTCGGCAGGAAGAAACGACCTGGCCTCTGGGTAACATCGATAATTGCCCGGTGAGAAGTTTTAATCCGCATGAGTCAGAGAAGTCCCTCGCCGTATTGAGAAATGTAATTGCTACAAAAGGTATACTGTGTTCCGGCCACAGTACCTATTTTATTCAGGTGTCTGCTCCGGTGTTGGCCGATAAAAAAGGTCGAATCTTTATATCCCGCTGCAATTATGTTGACGACAAACGTACAAAATTCTCATCGTGCGAAAATTATTACAGAGCTGACTATGAAATCACACGCTAAATTTCAGCGGAAGTTACTTTATATACTGTCCACTGCGGTGGTGGTAGCCATAATCGGGCTGGGCTACGTCTTATTTTATCCGGCTAAGAAGGAGGGTTTCGACTGCTCAGGCTACCTGATTGTGGACTCAGATGCCTTCAACTTTACTGCTGGCTTAAACTCCTATTTGCTGATGGGCGATGATGATAAAGGCTATTTTAATGTCTCCGGCATGGTGACATCGAATACCGTGACTTATCACGTTGAACGCTCGTATGGCTTCAGCTACCAGCGCCAGAAAGACGGCATTTATCACCTTACCGATATCACCATGTCCAGACGGAAGGCGGACAGCGCGGGGGATGACATGATGAGCAAAGTGCTGATCAGCCCCGATCCCGATCATGGCCGCTACATTAAGATAAAAGAGTTGGGGAATGCGTATGTGCTGCAGGGAGTTTATTCGCCGACGCTGATGTGCGTGCAAAGCTGACGGGCTGTGCAAAACGTCAGTCCTGCCGTTTTGTCGAACCCTGTCGAGGCTTCTCACCCCTCTCTCCGGAAAATATGCATAAAAAAAAGCCTGAACTTTCGCTCAGGCTTTCTCTTTAAATATGGTGGTGAGAGAGGGGGATCACGAGGCACTTCCCTGTGCCTCGCCCTGCGGGCAGCCTGCGGCTGTGCAAAACGTCAGTCCTGCCGTTTTGTCGAACCCTGTCGAGGCTTCTCGCCCCTCTCTCCGGAAAATATGCATAAAAAAAGCCTGAACTTTCGCTCAGGCTTTCTCTTTAAATATGGTGGTGAGAGAGGGGGATCACGAGGCACTTCCCTGTGCCTCGCCCTGCGGGCAGCCTGCGGCTGTGCAAAACGTCAGTCCTGCCGTTTTGTCGAACCCTGTCGAGGCTTCTCGCCCCTCTCTCCGGAAAATATGCATAAAAAAAGCCTGAACTTTCGCTCAGGCTTTCTCTTTAAATATGGTGGTGAGAGAGGGGTTCGAACCCTCGATACGTTGCCGTATACACACTTTCCAGGCGTGCTCCTTCAGCCACTCGGACACCTCACCATATTGTTGCCGCAACTGCGTTGTCGACGGGCGCTAATGTAGGGAAAAGCCAGGCTGCGGTCAACTGACTTTCAACGCTTTTGCGTGCGTTTAATCAGTTTTAAATCACTTTGCCGATAAAACCGGCAGGAGAGGGGCTAAAGCCGCCTGAAATTACGCATTCATCACCATTTTTTTCTTGCCAGCTGTGCTGTTTTCCCCGAGCCTTAAAGAAAAACAGGAGAAAAAACGTGGATATCATCTATTACCATCCCTCTTTTAATGCCGAAACCTGGATCAACGGTCTTCAGCGCCGTTTGCCGGGTGCGCGAATTCGTCTGTGGCAGCCCGGCGACGACCTTCCCGCCGATTATGCGCTGGTGCGTGAGCCGCCCGTCGCCATGCTGCAGGGGCGCCAGCTGAAAGGGGTGTTCGCGCTGGGGGCCGGGGTGGATGATATTCTCGGTCAGTTGAAGAAGCATCCTGAGATGCTGGCACCCGGGATCCCGCTGTTCCGCCTTGAAGATACCGGCATGGGCCGCCAGATGCAGGAATATGCGGTTTATCACGTGCTGGGCTGGTTCCGTCGCTTTAACGAATATCAGCAGCTGAAGCGTGAGGCCCGCTGGACTCATCTGGAAAACATCCCGCGTGAATCTTTCTCAATCGGCCTGCTGGGCGCGGGCGTGCTGGGCGGCAGCGTAGCGCAAAGCCTGCTGGCCTGGGGCTTCCCGGTGCGCTGCTGGAGCCGATCGCCAAAGCATATCGAGGGCGTCACCAGCTTCCACGGCCAGGAACAGCTGAGCGAGTTTCTTTCCGGCACCCAGGTGCTGATTAACCTGCTGCCGAATACGCCGCAGACCGTCGGCATTATCAATCGCTCACTGTTAAACCAGCTGAAGCCCGGCGCGTTCCTGATCAACCTGGCCCGCGGTCCGCACGTGGTTGACGACGATCTGCTGGCTGCACTGGCGGCGGGAGAAGTGAAAGCCGCCGCGCTGGACGTCTTCAACGTGGAGCCGCTGCCCGTCGATCATCCTTTCTGGTCGCATCCTGACATCGCCATCACCCCACATAATGCGGCTGTAACCTTACCCGAGGAAGCTATGGACTATATCGCAGGGGCGATTACGCAGTGTGAAAACAATCAGATGCCGGAAGGCCGCGTTGATGTAGAACGCGGTTACTAAACTATCAGGGCCGCCCGGTGAGCGGCGTGGCCCTGAACATTAAGGAGAAAATCATGTATCCCGTTGACCTTCATATGCACACCGTTGCCAGCACCCATGCCTACAGCACGCTGCGCGACTATGTGCTTCAGGCGCAGACCTGTGGCGTTAAGCTGCTGGCGATTACCGACCACGGCCCGGATATGGCCGATGCGCCGCACTACTGGCACTTCGTGAATATGAGAGTCTGGCCGCGGGTGATTGACGGCGTGGGTATTTTACGCGGCATTGAAGCGAATATTAAAAATAACCAGGGCGAAATTGACTGCAGCGGACCGATGCTGGAGGCGATCGATATTATCGTGGCCGGATTCCACGAGCCGGTACTGCTGCCGCAGGATAAAGAAAATAACACCAAAGCGATGATTGCCACCATGGCTAACGGACTGGTGCATATAATCAGCCACCCGGGAAACCCGAAATACCCCATTGATATTCAGGCGGTAGCGGAAGCGGCGGCGAAATACAATGTGGCGCTGGAGCTGAACAACTCTTCCTTTACCACCTCCCGCAAGGGCAGCGAACCGAACTGCCGCGCGGTTGCGGCAGCGGTAAAAGAGGCTGGCGGCTGGCTGGCGCTGGGGTCCGATTCCCATACCGCCTTTACCCTCGGCAACTTTGAGCACTGCCTGCGCATCATGCGTGAGGTCGATTTCCCGGAAGACCGCGTGCTGAACGTGACGCCGCGCCGCCTGCTTGACTTCCTCGCGCTGCGCACCGGCAAAACTATTGAAGAGTTTGCTGAGTTTTAGTTTTTGGTGAAGGTGTGAGTGCCCGGGATTGCTGACGGATTGGCAATCCCGGGCGGTTAAAAGGTGCAATACCGGTTGAGATTTTTTGCCGCCGCTTTCACCCCCAGCCTCCCCCAAATCTATAGTATGATTCAGCCCTGTCACATTTTCGGAATCAAACTAATGAATGAGTTTTCTGTCATCTGCCGCATCCTCGGCTCGCTGTATAACCGTCAGCCGCAGGATCCGCTGCTGGTTCCGCTGTTTACGCTGCTTCAGTCAGGCAAGCTGCAGCAGCACTGGCCGCTGGAGCAGGATGAGTTGCTGACCCGCCTGCAGGAAAACAGCGACCCGCAGCTGCTGGCAGCGGACTATAACGCGCTGTTTGTTGGCAGCGAGTGCAAGGTGCCGCCGTACGGTTCGCAGTGGCCTGAAGGTCCGCAGGAAGCAGAGGTGCGTGCCTTCCTGACCAGCCGCGGCATGCCGCTGGGTGAAGGTCCGGCGGATCACTTCGGTGCGCTGCTGCTGGCCTCTTCCTGGCTGGAAGATCAGTCCGAGGCCGATGAGTTTTCGGCGCAGGTGACCCTGTTTGATGATTTCCTGATGCCGTGGTGCGGGGCGTTTCTCGGTAAGGTTGAGGCGCATGCCTCAACGGCGTTTTACCGCACACTGGCTGCCATCAGCCGTGAAGCCGTGCAGGCGATGCGCGATGAGCTGGCCGAACTGGAAGAGCAGCAGGGCGGCGAAGCCAAGTAAGTGCCGTTTTGCCGCGCAGCCTGTCTGGGCGTTATCTCCCCAATGCTGGCTGCGCGTGAGTCTTCAGTTGCTGTCTTACTGCGGCCGCTGCGTGTTTTTCTTCCGGCGCTATCTTGTTGTGGCTGGTTGCGTGTCTGTTTCAGGCTCGATCCTGCCGTGATTTTCTAATTGCTTACAGGCTAACGCTGTTCACTCACCGACAGCCATTCCGCTGCCGCTGACCCCAGCGGTGAAGGCGATCGCGACCACAGCAGCGGCGTACCCGGCAGCCAGAAGGGGGCGCGAAGCTGGGCCGCCATTCCCCAGCCTGATAGCACCATTTCCTGTTCCTCATCCTGCGGCTGCCGGGCACCCAGACCGGCAGGCTGTTCATCTGCAGACAAAGGATGGTCGGACAGCAGGCAGGCGGTGCGCGCCAGCGACAGGCGGGCGGCGAATCCGGTACCGTGCAGCCGCCGCTGACGCATCCCTTCCAGCACCGCCGCCGCCATCAGATAGCCGGTTGCATGATCCAGCGCCTGCACCGGCAGCGGCACCGGCGCATCGCCTCCCTGCCATTGACGTCCGCGATCGGCGATACCGCAGGCCATCTGTACCAGGCTGTCAAAGCCGCGCCGGTTACGCCACGGCCCGGTCCATCCCCACGCGTTCAGGCTGACGTCGATCAGGCCCGGCCTGAGTTTTTGCCGGGTTTCCGGGTCCCAGCCCAGATTGCTCAGTGCATCGGCGCGATAGCCGTGGACCAGCACGTCGCACTGGCCGAGCAGGACTTCGAACTGGCGGCGGCCCTCTGCCGATTTCAGATCCAGCCGCGCGCAGCGTTTCCCCAGGCTGACCTCTTCTTCTAAAGACGGCTCGTGCCAGCCCGGCGGATCGATGCGCAGTACCTCGGCACCCAGCCCGGCGAGAAAGCGGGTGGCGACCGGCCCGGCAATAATCCGCGTCAGGTCCAGCACCCGCACGCCGAGCAGCGGTCGGGCAGGGGGCAGAGGCCATTCCGGGGACGGTCCGCACGGTTGCAGGCTTTGTTCAATTAGCGCTTCACGACTGACGCTTTGCCCCTGCGGGTGCTGCTGCCAATCCTCAAGGCTGCGCAGCGCGGCGGCACACCCACCAGCATCCACCACCGCCTGTTCCAGGGTGAAACGATCCCATCCCGCCACCGTGGCGGCCAGCGCCTGGCGGTTGTCGTGTTTGCCCAGCACGCGTGCCATCGCTTCGCGATGATGCTGCGCATTGGTATGCAGGCGGATCCAGCCCTCAGCGCAGGCATAATCCCCGGCAAACTGATCCCACAGGGAGGCGGACTGGCGATTGATGGGGCGCAGCGCGTTCTGGAACCAGCGGGAAGCGAGGGCGCAATCAACGTGTAGTGGCTGAAGGGCGTCCACCAGACTGGCGGCGGCCTGAGCGGCCAGCGCAACGCTGGTGGTGGCCAGTTCGCTGACCGGATAGGCGGAAACCAGCGCCTGACGACCGGTTATCGTCAGTGGCGGTGGCGGAGAGAGTGAATTCCGTAACCCCTGCCACAGATGCTGCCAGAGTTCAGCGGTTATCCGATCGTTCATGGTGCCCTCCAGGATGGGTTAGCGCCGGTTGCTGCGCCCCGCGTAGCGGAAGCGCGCCAGTTTGGCATGCATGCGCAGGTTGCGCAGGTTGATGACCGCAATCGCCGTCCCCAGGATCACCAGCAGCGAACCTGCGACCTTAAAGCCGTTCATCTCATCACCCAGCACCAGCACGCCCATAATCACCGCCAGCACCGGAGTCAGCAGGGAATACGGCATAATCAGGTTGACGTTGTAATGCTTGAGCAGGCTGTACCACAGGGAATAGGCGACAATCGACGAGCCAATGGCGCTAAACAGAATGCCGAACCAGCCGCGCCACGAAGAATTCACCAGCAGCGTCAGCTGATCGGATTCGGTCAGCCAGGAGGCGCAGCCAACGATGGGGATCGCCAGAAAGGACAGCCAGCCGGTCATGGTAATCGGACTGATTGGCGGCGATTTTTTAACAATCATATTGCTGATCGCCCAGCCGAAGGCGCTGAGCAGCAGCAGAACCAGCACCCACCAGTTCGGGATCGTCGGACTGCCGGAAAGCACCACGACGCCGCTCAGCGAAATCGCGATGCCGAACAGCTGGATCGGTCGCAGCTTCTCTTTCAGGATCACCATCGCCAGCAGCATGGCAATCGGCGTACCGAGCTGGACAATCACCGCCGCCGTTCCGGCATCGGTATTGTTGAGGCTGATAAACAGCAGCGAGAAGTGCATAAAACCGAAGGTAAACGCCAGAACGATAAGATAACGCAGCTGTTGGAGATTCACGCGGGTAAAGGGCACCAGAATCAGCGCCACCACCACAAACCGCAGGGTAGTGAGCAGAAGAGGGGGAAGATCCAGCAGGCCCCATTTGATGGCAATATTGTTAAATGCCCAGATCGATACCACCAGAAGTATCAGAAAAAAATGCCGCAGCGCCACCGCAGGATCCTTAAAATAACGTTTCACTCCTGATTATCATGGCATGAAATGCAGCAAATGAAGCGCTAAAGTGCCACTTTTTTTCAGCAGGCCATCGCGCGAAAAGCCCGAAAAATGCGGCGGCTTAACCTGATGCTTTGTTTACAATTTGCCAGAAAAGTTATAAGACAGTTAGCAGGCAAACTGTCAGGATAAGGGACTGGGAATCGTACTCAGCCAGGAGAGATAAGCGTGAAGCTACCGTTAGCCATTATCCAACTTGAAACGCCGCCGCTGCCGGTCAGCGAGCGGGTGGGCGATCAGCAGCTGTGGTTCGTGCAGGCGCTGGGCCTGTCGGCCGGGGAATATATTGTTGTACGCCCGGACCTCGGCGAGGCGCTGCCCGATCCGGCGACGATTTCTGCCGCCATTCTTAGCGGTTCCTGGGCGATGGTGACCGACCACGCCGACTGGAGTGAACGCACCGCCGCCTGGGTCCGCCATCTGGTGGCGGAAAAGCTGCCGCTGCTGGGCGTTTGTTACGGGCATCAGCTGATGGCGTACGCGCTGGGCGGCAAAGTGGGCGATAATCCCAACGGCTGGGAACGCGGACTGCAGCAGTTGGAATCCGCCGCCGCGCGACATCAGGATCCGCTGCTGGCTTCGCTGCCGTCGCATTTTTCCGCCTGGCTTTCCCATCGTCAGTCGGTACTGACGCCGCCGCCGGGCGCACAGGTGCTGGCCAGCTCCGTGCTGGAGCCCTGCCAGATTATCCGCTATTCCCCGCAGGCGCTGTCGGTACAGTTCCATCCTGAATTCACCGGTGAGATCATGACCGCCTGCCTGCATAACAGCCTGGGCGATGAGCAGGCAAACAAACTGATGCACAACCAGCCCGAGCCGGAATGGCCGCGCCAGCTGTTGCAGGACTTCTGGCAGCAGCAGCAGCCAGCAGCAAAACGCGCCTGACTCAGCTGTGATCGACCGGGTGGCTCTGCGTGAGCCACCTCACATCCGATCCGTAAAATCCATTTTTCCTTCCGGCTTCGTCACAGTTTCCGCTGGCGCGATCTGACATTCTCGTTTTTATCAACAATGTTAATAATTGGTTATTTCATTGTTAATAGATGCCGCCGAACGATGTGACTTTCCACAGGAGAACGATGATGCGCTACGCTTATCCGGGCAGTAAAGATTCCCTGATCGTGCTTAAATCGCAGTATGGCAACTTCATCAACGGCGAGTTTGTGCCGCCGGTCAACGGTCAGTATTTTACCAATACCTCGCCGGTCAACGGATCGGATATCGGCCAGTTTCCGCGTTCTGATAAAGACGACGTGGAAAAAGCGCTGGATGCCGCCCACGCCGCCGCCGATGCCTGGGGAAAAACGTCGGTGCAGGCGCGATCTCTGACCCTGCTGAAAATCGCCGACCGGCTGGAGGAGAAGCTGGAATACCTCGCCGTCAATGAAACCTGGGACAACGGCAAGCCGGTGCGTGAAACGCTGGCCGCCGATATGCCGCTGGCGGTGGATCACTTCCGCTACTTTGCCGGCTGCCTGCGCGCGCAGGAAGGCACCGCCGCCGAGATTGATGAATTCACCGCCGCCTATCACTTCCACGAGCCGCTGGGCGTGGTGGCGCAGATTATCCCGTGGAACTTCCCGCTGCTGATGGCGGCCTGGAAGCTGGCCCCGGCGCTGGCGGCGGGCAACTGCGTGGTGCTGAAACCGGCCGAGCAGACCCCGCTGTCCATCACGCTGTTCGCTGAGGTCATTGCCGATCTGCTGCCGAAGGGCGTGCTTAACGTGATCCACGGCTACGGCAAGGAGGCGGGTGAAGCGCTGGCCTCTAATCCGCGTATCGCCAAGGTGGCCTTTACCGGTTCCACGGCGACCGGCGGCCATATTCTGGAGCTGGCGGCGAAAAATCTGATCCCGTCTACCGTTGAGCTGGGTGGCAAATCGCCGAATATCTTCTTCGAAGACATCATGCAGGCGGAAGACTCATTTATCGAAAAGGCGGCGGAGGGCGTGGTGCTCGGCTTCCTCAATCAGGGTGAGGTCTGTACCTGTCCGTCCCGCGCGCTGGTGCAGGAGTCTATCTACGAACCCTTTATGGCGGCGGTGATGAAGCGGGTGAAAACCATCCGTCGCGGCGATCCGATGGACACCGATACCATGGTCGGCGCGCAGGCGTCGCAGCAGCAGTTCGACAAAATTCTCTCCTATCTGGACATCGCGCAGAAAGAGGGCGCTGAAGTGCTGACCGGCGGCGGCGTGGAAAAACTGGCCGACGACCTCAACGGTGGTTATTACATCCAGCCGACGTTGTTGAAGGGTAATAACAGCATGCGCGTGTTCCAGGAGGAGATCTTTGGGCCGGTGGTGGGCATTACCACCTTTAAGGACGAGGCCGAGGCGATTGCGATTGCCAACGACTCCATTTATGGCCTGGGGGCGGGCGTCTGGACCCGCGATATCAACCGGGCCTATCGCGTGGGCCGGGCCATTAAGGCCGGGCGAGTGTGGACCAACTGCTACCACCTCTATCCGGCGCATGCGGCGTTTGGCGGCTATAAAAAATCCGGGATTGGCCGCGAAACCCATAAAATGATGCTCGATCACTATCAGCAGACCAAAAACCTGTTGGTCAGCTACAGCGTGCAGCCGCTCGGCTTCTTCTGATCGCCTGCATTGTCAAAGCCGGGATTATCCCGGCTTTTTTTTGCTGAAATCACCTGGCCGAGGGGGCCGCCATAACACTGCGATGCCGTCGCTTCGGTAGGAACGGCCCGCGCGGCGAGCCGTAGCCACGCCGACGTGAGGGGCTGATGCAGGCGTTGGCTCAGCCCGCGCGGCGAGCCAGCGCGGCCAGTGCTTCCAGCTGCGCGGTCAGATGATGACGGGTGCTCTCATCGCTGACGGTGCCTTGCTCCGCGTCGATGCGGCTTCCCGCCTGGCCGATCATGATTTCCGGCTTATTAATCACGTTGGCATTGAGGAACACCAGGCTCTGGCGCAGGTGATACTGCGCACGAGCGCCGCCGATAGCGCCCGGTGACACGGTCTGGATCGCCAGCGGTTTACCCGACAGCGGGCTGTCCGGCAGGCGCGACAGCCAGTCGATGGCGTTTTTCAGCGCGCCGGGCACCGAATAGTTATATTCCGGCGTAACGATAATCACCCCGTCTGCGTCAGCAATCGCGGCACCCATAGCCAGTACCGCTTCCGGGAAACCTTCCGCCTGAATATCGGCATCGTAATGGGGGAAGTCGGCCACGGAGCCCAGCGGGCTGATTTCCACGCCGGCAGGCGCCAGTGCGGGCAGGCTGTGAGCTACGATGGCGTTCAGCGAGGCCTTGCGCAGGCTGCCGAGCAGAGTCACGAATTTTAGCGGACGAATGTCAGACATAGTTGATTCCCTTTGATGTTCAGAATGAAAGTCAAAACGGCAGGAGCCGAAGCAGAATACCAGCCTCTGTGAAGGGAAGGGGAAAATAATGTGAAATTTCTGTAGCTAACAAAGCACTCTGTGCCGTTGAGGCGCAGGTAATTTCCACAAATATTGTCATCTGCCGCCCGGAGGTATAGTGTTAGCGCACTATTCACTTTTATCATCACCGCCGCGTGATTTTGCCGGTGACTGAGTCGTTAAACCGAGGTTGTTTTGTCCACAAATTCGCTCATCCAGCGTCCAAGACGCT
The DNA here is from genome assembly GCF_003751505.1 of Erwinia sp. JUb26. GTDB lineage: Bacteria > Pseudomonadota > Gammaproteobacteria > Enterobacterales > Enterobacteriaceae > Erwinia. The sequence continues at coordinate 145,187 of NZ_RJVB01000001.1, forward strand.
TACGCCAGTCCGCTTCCCTCCGCTCCCTGTTCCAGGAATCCAGCCTCAGCCTGAACGATCTGGCGCTGCCGATCTTCGTTGAAGAAGAGCTGGATGACTACAAGCCCATTACCGCGATGCCGGGCGTGATGCGTATTCCTGAAAAGCGCCTGGCGTATGAGATCGAGCGAATTGCTAAAGCCGGCGTGCGTTCGGTGATGACCTTTGGTATTTCCCATCATACCGACGCCACCGGCAGCGATACCTGGAATGAGAACGGCCTGGTCGCGCGCATGTCGCGTATCTGCAAAGACACGGTACCGGAGATGATTGTGATGTCCGATACCTGCTTCTGTGAATATACCAGCCACGGCCACTGCGGCGTGCTGCACGACCACGGCGTGGATAACGACGCGACGCTGATTAACCTCGGCAAGCAGGCGGTCGTGGCCGCGCAGGCCGGTGCCGACTTTATCGCCCCTTCGGCGGCGATGGACGGCCAGGTTGCCGCGATCCGCGCCGCGCTGGATGCCGCCGGTTTCACCGACACGGCCATCATGTCTTACTCCACTAAATTCGCCTCGTCCTTCTACGGCCCGTTCCGTGAAGCGGCCGGAACCTCGCTGAAGGGCGATCGTAAAACCTATCAGATGAACCCGATGAACCGCCGTGAAGCGATCCGCGAGTCGCTGATCGATGAAGCCGAAGGTGCCGACGCGCTGATGGTCAAACCGGCGGGTGCCTATCTGGATATTCTGCGCGACGTGCGCGAGAACAGCCGCCTGCCGCTGGCCGCCTACCAGGTGAGCGGTGAATACGCGATGATTAAGTTTGCCGCGCAGGCCGGAGCCATCAGTGAAACCGACGTGGTGCTGGAAAGTCTGGGCGCGATTAAACGTGCGGGTGCGGATATTATCTTCAGCTACTTCGCGCTGGATCTGGCGGAAAGAAAACTGCTGTAATCGCTGTCATCGTGCTGACGGGCGGACCTCACGGGTCCGCCTGTTTGTTTACGGGCTGGCGTTCATTGCTTTATGTATATTCAGCTTCCTGCTCCTGCTCCTGCTCTGCCCGCTCACGCGGTTATCCCTTCACCACCACCTCAGAAATAAACTTCACCGATGTCACGTTGGTAAAGTTCGCCACGTCGGCGGTAAATTCTTCCGCGTGCGGGGTCATTACCTGCTGAAACACCTCGAGGCTTGCACAGTAAATATGGCAGGCGGCGATAAACGGCGCGTCTTCAGCTAAAGGTTTATCGATCTCATAAGAGAGGCAGGCGTCACCCATCCGCGTTTTAATCAGCGGCAGATGCACATCGCGGTAATAGTCATGGTCAAAGTGGGCGTCGCTGCGGTTGGGGTAAAGCACGCTGAATTTAATCACCGGGAAATCCTCTGGTTTACGGAATAAGTATTATCTGAACGAAATGAGTATACCCGTTGCGAACGCGGGCGGATTAGCGGGATGAGTCCTGGTCGATCCGTCCGTTGTTATTCCTGACGCGAAGCCACTGATTTATCACTAAACCTGGCGGCCTCCCGATCCCTGACTATACTGAATGCTGACGTTATGCGCATTGAGGGGCGTCGGGGATGAGGGTAGTACTCCATCGCACAGAGTCTGATTTTCTTCAGGGAGAGAAACATCGTAGTCGAGCATTACCCCCATTCAGACCGTTTTATCCTGCCCGGCGACCGCTATTTCACCGAATTTTTCCTCTCATATGCGCGGGAGGGTTTCCTATGTCTCATCAGGAGGAATGTGTGAGAAAAACAGAATTCGTTCCCCCACTGGAACCGGCACGTTATGCATTTTTTTTTGATGTCGATGGCACGCTGGCGGCGATTAAATCTCGCCCCGAGGACGTCAGTATTCCGGCGGAAGTGCGCGACAACCTGGCGCGGCTCGCCGCCCACAGTGAGGGCGCATTAGCGCTGATTTCAGGGCGACCCATGCGTGAGCTGGATCTGCTGGTGGAGCCGCTTTCACTGGTGCTGGCGGGCGTACACGGTGCCGAACGGCGCGACGGCCAGGGGAACATTGATCGTATTGCCTTATCCCCTGAAACGGTGCGTTCGCTGACCGCCGAGCTGGAACCGGCCATCGCCGCGCTGCCCGGCACCCAGCTGGAGAGCAAAGGTATGGCGTTTGCACTGCACTACAGGCGTGCGCCGCAGCATCAGCAGGCGATTCAACAGCTGGCGGATGGGCTGGTTGCCCGCTTTCCCGAACTGGTTCAGCAGCCGGGGAAATGCGTGATTGAGCTGAAGCCTGATGGCGTCAGCAAAGGCGCGGCGATTAACCACTTTATGAAACAGCCGCCGTTCTCAGGACGCATCCCGGTTTTTGTCGGGGATGATTTGACCGATGAGGCCGGATTTAAGGTTGTTAACGCAATGGAGGGCGTTTCCGTGAAGGTGGGTGCAGGCACCAGCGAAGCACGCGGCTATTTGCCGGACGTGCCTGCGGTGTGGCACTGGCTGGAACTCACAAGATTAAAATTAGATCAGGGCGCGCAGGCGTCGGTAAGGAGTAAAACGTTATGAGTCGTTTAGTGGTCGTATCGAATCGAATTGCGGTTCCCGATGGCAGCAAGGTCAGCGCCGGTGGCCTAACGGTGGGCATCGTTGATGCACTGAAAAGCACCGGCGGCGTCTGGTACGGATGGAACGGTAACATTAACGAAATCGGTGAAGAGGATGATGAACTGTCGATGCTGGAACAGGACGGCATCACCTACGCATCTTTTGGTCTGAATCAAAATGATTACGATCTCTACTATCTGCAGTTTTCCAATGCGGTGCTGTGGCCCGCTTTCCACTATCGTCTTGATCTGGTGAATTTCCAGCGCGAAGCCTGGGAAGGCTATAGCCGGGTCAATAAGCAGCTGGCGCAGCGACTGCTGCCGTTGCTCAAGCCGGACGACGTGCTGTGGATCCATGACTATCATCTGCTGCCGTTTGCCGCCGAACTGCGTGAACTGGGCGTCACCAACCGCATTGGTTTCTTCCTGCACATTCCGTTTCCGACGCCGGAAATCTTCAACGCGCTGCCGCCGCATGCCGCGCTGTTAGAAATGATGTGTGACTACGATCTGCTGGGCTTCCAGACCGAAAGCGACCGCATTGCCTTCCTGGAGTGTGTTTCGCTGCTGACGGCGCTGCAAACCGACGGGAAACAGCATCGTGCCTTCGGCAATCGCTTTTCTACCGAGGTGTATCCGATAGGGATTGAGCCGGACAGTATTAAAGAGATGGCTGAAGGCCCGCTGCCGCCGAAAATGGTGGCGATGAAGAAAGATCTCGGCGATGCGCAGAACATTATTGCCTGCGAGCGGCTGGATTATTCCAAAGGGCTGCCGGAACGCTTCCTCGCCTATGAAGCGCTGCTGGAAAACTTCCCGCAGCACCGCGGGAAAATCCGCTACTCGCAGATCGCCCCGACGTCACGCGGCGATGTGCAGGCCTATCAGGATATCCGCCACCAGCTGGAAACCGAGGCGGGGCGGATCAACGGCAAATACGGCACTCTCGGCTGGACGCCGCTTTACTACCTGAATCAGCACTTTGACCGGCGTTTACTGATGAAAATTTTCCGCCTGACCGATATCGGGCTGGTGACGCCGCTGCGTGACGGGATGAATCTGGTGGCAAAAGAGTACGTTGCCGCTCAGGATCCGGACGATCCCGGCGTGCTGGTGCTGTCGCGCTTCGCCGGGGCGGCGAACGAACTAACGTCGGCGCTGATCGTCAATCCGTACGATCGTGATGAGGTCGCGGCAGCGCTGGATCGCGCCCTGACTATGTCACGCACCGAACGTATTTCGCGCTACAACGATATGATGGCGGTGCTGCGGCAGAATGATATTACTCACTGGCGTAAGAGCTATCTGCAGGATCTGCTGGCGCTGAAACCGCGCAGCGAGCGGGAGAGCGAAGAAAAGAAGGTCGTGAGCTTCACCCGACTGGCCTGATCGAGAAGCAATAAAAAACCCCAGCCGAATCCACCCGGCTGGGGTTTTTTACGTCAGGGCAGCAGGCGCGCAACCGGCCTGCTGCCGCGCCGACATTACATGCGCTCGACGGTTTCAATACCCAGCGTATCCAGACCCTGCTTCAGCGTTTTCGCGGTCAGCAGCGCCAGGCGCAGACGGCTCTGTTTGGTCGCTTCATCGTCCGCGCTGAGGATCGGGCAGTGCTCGTAGAAGCCGGAGAACAGACCGGCCAGATCGTACAGATAGGCACACATCACGTGCGGCGTTCCGTCGCGGGCCACCTGGGTGATGGTTTCTTCGAACTGCAGCAGGCGCACGGCCAGCGCGGCTTCACGATCTTCAGCGATCCGCGTGGTACCGCTAATGCCGTTCTCATCGATGCCCGCTTTACGAAACACCGACAGCACGCGGGTATAGGCGTACTGCATATACGGCGCGGTGTTACCTTCAAACGCCAGCATATTGTCCCAGTCGAAGATGTAGTCGGTGGTGCGGCTTTTAGACAGATCGGCGTATTTAACCGCGCCGATACCGACAATGTTCGCCAGCTTGTTCAGCTCATCGGCGGGCATATCCGGGTTCTTTTCCGCGACCAGTTTAGTGGCGCGATCCACCGCTTCATCCAGCAGATCGGACAGCTTGATGGTGCCGCCCGCGCGGGTTTTAAACGGCTTACCGTCTTTACCCAGCATCATGCCGAACATATGGTGTTCCAGCGGCACGGAATCCGGCACGTAGCCCGCTTTACGCACGATGGTCCAGGCCTGCATCAGGTGCTGATGCTGGCGCGAGTCGATGTAGTACAGCACGCGATCGGCATGCAGGGTTTCATAGCGGTATTTGGCGCAGGCGATATCGGTGGTGGTGTACAGGTAGCCGCCATCCTTTTTCTGGATGATCACGCCCATCGGTTCGCCTTCCTTGTTTTTATACTCATCAAGGAACACGACCGTCGCGCCTTCACTCTCGACCGCCATGCCTTTGGCCTTCAGATCGGCCACGATACCCGGCAGCATCGCGTTATACAGGCTTTCACCCATCACATCTTTACGCGTCAGAGTCACGTTCATGCGGTCGTAAATCAGCTGGTTTTGCGACATGGTGATATCAACCAGTTTTTTCCACATGGCGCGGCAGTTCTCGTCGCCACCCTGTAGTTTTACCACGTAGCCGCGGGCGCGCTCGGCAAAGACCGGATCTTCGTCGTAGGTCCGCTTAGCTTCACGGTAGAAGGCTTCCAGATCGGCCAGCGCGATATCATCGTGATGCTCGTTCTGCTGCTTTTCCAGGAAGGCAATCAGCATGCCGAACTGCGTGCCCCAGTCGCCAACGTGGTTAGCGCGAATGACGTTGTGGCCAAGGAATTCCAGCGTGCGTACCGCAGCGTCACCGATGATGGTGGAACGCACGTGACCCACGTGCATCTCTTTTGCCACGTTCGGCGCGGAGTAGTCGATAACGATAGTCTGCGGCTTAACGGGCGTCACGCCAAGCTTTGGCGCCGCCAGCACGCTGTCGATCTGCTCAGCCAGCCAGGCGGGCTCAAGGAAGATATTGATAAAGCCCGGTCCGGCGATCTCAATCTTGCGGGCAATGCCGTTCAGATCCAGCTGTTCCAGCACCTTTTCTGCCAGTTGTCGTGGCGGCATGCCCAGTGATTTCGCCACGGCCATCATGCCGTTTGCCTGATAATCACCAAACTGCACTTTGGCAGACTGACGCACCTGAGGCTCGCAGTCCGCTGGAGCACCCACTGCGATCATCGCCTGACTGACTTTTTCTGAGAGAAGGGCCTGAATATTCACCGAGTTACCTTAATTATGCTGAAGACGCCCGCACGCAAAGGGGCGGGCCGCGTTCGCGAGGCCGCCAGCGGGGGAAACGCACCCGCAGCCTGCACCGCTAAAAAAACAAGGGGAGAAGTATACTGCATTTAGCGCGCGTTTTTCCAGGAACCTTAACGCGATGACGGGGGTAAGCTTTTGCCGTCATTTCGGGTAACATACGCGCCATGACAGAAAGCAGGTTCCGCGCCAGATGCCGTCACGGCGAGGGCGGAGCCGTACCCAGGGATTTTCAGATGACCGATATCACTACTCAGCCTGAACTGCAGGATTTAAGCGCGGATTTGGCGCGTTTCGTCAACGACCTCAACCATCTGGCCGGGCGTCTTGGCCTGGATCTGACCGGGCTGGAGGCCGATCACATTGCGGTCCGCTGCCATCAGAACACCACCGCCGAGCGCTGGAAGCAGGGGCTTTTGCAGTGCGGCACGCTGTTCTCAGAGAAGCAGATTGCCGACAGGCCGATTGCGCTGTTTGAACTGCAAACGCCGCTGAGCGTGGGTCCGTGGCAGATTAGCGTGGTAGAACTGCCGTGGCCCGGGGCAAAACTGTATCGCCACGAGGGCTGGGAGCACGTTGAGATTGTGCTGCGCGGCGATGAGGCACAGTTGGGGTCACGCGCGCTGGCGCTGATGGCGGATGAAGGGCTGATTCAGCAGGGCATTTCGGTAAAAAGCAGCGCGCCAAAGGGGGAGGGCGAACGCCTGCCGAATCCGACACTGGCGGTGACCGACGGCAAGGTGACGATCAAGTTCCATCCGTGGAGCCTGAAGGAGGTCGTCGCCAGTGAAACCGGCGAGGGCTGATGAGCGGGCCGGGCCGGAGTCAACGCCGCAATCAATAGCCAGCAGTGTCAATCGGCCTGCTGCGGTGGCGTTTTCAATTACCAGCCTGCCTGGTCTCGCGAAGAAACCGCCAGCGTCATGCGGCGCAGCGCCTCATCCAGCAGCAGGCGATGGCAGCCGAAATTGATGCGCACAAAGCGGTCATCGCCAAAATCGCTCCCCGCAGAAAATCCCAGCCCGTGGCGTTCAAAGAACTGCTGCGGGTTGGCGACATCCAGCCCTCCGGCATCAATCCAGCCGAGGTAGCTGCCTTCCGGCGACACCATTCTCAGCGTCGGCAGGGTATTGATATGATTGACCAGGGTATCGCGGTTACGCTTCAGGTAGACCAGCAGCTCGTCAAGCCACGGCTGTCCGTCGCGCCAGGCGGCGGTGGCGGCGACGTAGGCCAGTACGTCAACATCCGGCACCATGCCTTTGCGCTCGCGGGAAAAACGTTCACGCAGTTCGCGGTTGGGAATAATCGCCACCGACGCGCCCAGCCCTGCGATATTGAAGGTTTTCGAGGGTGACATCAGGGTGATGGATCGCTGAGCGGCATCTTCGCTCAGGCTGGCAAACGGGATGTGCTTCGCGCCGGGTTCCAGCAGCAGATCGCAGTGGATCTCGTCTGAACAGACAATCAGATCGTGGCGCTGGGCGAACCGCAGCTGCGCCTCCAGTTCTTCGCGGCGATATACCGTGCCGCCGGGGTTTTGAGGATTGCACAGCATCAGCAGCTTTTCGCTGCCGTTCAGCTGAGACTCATGCGCCTCCAGATCCAGCACCCAGCGCTGCTCCTGCAGCCGCAGAGGGATATTCATCTGCGCACGATCGGCCAGTTTTGCCGCCTGACGGAAAGGAGGATAGATCGGCGTCGGGGCAAGGGTACTTTGCTGCGGTGAGGTAAAGGCCCGTACGCAGAGGTTCAGGCCGCAGACCACGCCGGGTAAAAAGACCAGCCACTCGGGCTGGATCTGCCAGCCATAGCGGTGAGACATGCGCTCAACAATAACTTCGATCAGCGCTTCTGACGGAAATCCGTAACCAAACACGCCATGAGCAATACGCTGCTGAAGCGCTGTCGTAATACAGTCTGCCGAACGAAAATCGGTATCGGCAACCCACAGCGGAAGGATATCCCGATCACCATATTTTCTCCATTTAAGACTATCGCTGTGACGGCGGTCTATCCGTTGGTCAAAATCGAATGCCATGCTAATGATTCCCGTTAAAATAAACACCTGTATTGCATCACTTCAGACTAAAGCCCTGATTGTGAATAAACAACCAGCCAGCAGTAATTATCAGGAGAACGGAATGCAAAAACTGGAAGTATGCTGCTATGGGGTGGATTGCGCACGGGTGGCGGAGCAAGCCGGTGCCGATCGAATTGAGCTTTGCGCGTCCCCAGCGGAGGGAGGATTAACCCCGTCTGCGGGGGCACTGATGGCCGCAAGGGCGCACGTGTCCATACCCGTACATCCAATCGTGCGTCCGCGCAGTGGCGACTTTTGTTACAGTGTCACGGAATTTGAGCAGATCAAATCGGATATTGCCTTTATTCGCGAGTCAGGATTCCCCGGCGTGGTGGTGGGGATTTTGGATCTCGACGGGCATATCGATCTGCCGCGCATGTTGCAAATAATGCCTTTATGCGCCGGGATGGAGGTGACCTTTCATCGCGCCTTCGATCTCTGCCACAGCCCGCTGATGGCGCTGGAACAGCTGACGGAGCTAGGTGTGGCGAGGATCCTGACCTCCGGTCAGCAGCAGAGCGCCGAAAGCGGATTACCACTGTTAAGGGAACTTACCCGTATCACACGTGGTCCAAAAATCATGGCAGGTGCAGGAGTGCGCCTGAGCAATCTGCAAAAGTTCATTGATGCGGGCATTACTGAACTGCACAGCTCCGCCAGCCAGCGAATTTCTTCATCCATGCGTTACCGGAAAGCCGGTGTTTCCATGTGTTCTGAGGCTGAAAACGATGAGTTTAGCCGCAGTGTGGTTGACGGTGACGTAGTGGAAGCGATGAAAAGCGTCATCACTCTGGGTTCGCCGATCCGGGTGGCCTGACGAGAAAAGATTTTGCCGCGCAGCACGCCGAACCCTGACGTGATGTTTGCAAGTACCAGACCCCAGCATGATTTGTTGGGGTTTTTTTTGCCGTTAACGCATCAAGGCTATGCCGACGGACGGCGGTTGCTTATACACTTATCCCTATGGGTTTTCAGACTGTTGCGAGAGTCGTGATGAGAACGAGGAAGACGAGCTGTGTCCTGGTCCTGATGTCAGGTTTACTGGTAATGCAGACGACCGCTGCAGCACCAAACAAAACAAAGGTTCAATCCCCCCGCTGCGCGGTGAATCAGCAGCAGATTAACGATAACAACAATCTGCTGCTGCTGGGCGGCACCGCCAAAGGGCCGATGAAACAGTTTATCGTCGGCGAGTTCGGCAAAGATGTCGATCAGCAAAAGCGCCTGCTGGGAAAGTTTGACCGCTGTGGCGTGTTGACGCAGGCCGATATCAGCTACGACAAGCAGGACGCCAATACCCGACTGAAGCTCGATATGAAAATCGAGCGGGTGAAGGTCGGCTGGCAGGCGCGCTATGACATTACCGTCTATGCCCTGCGCGATAATGCCGAAGCGGTGCTGCATCACAAGCAGGGCACCACGCTCTATTTTTCCGGGCGTAACGGCAGCATTACCAGCGCCTCCGAGCAGTTTGTTATGCAGGGTGAAGACGGTTTTACGGAAACCGTAAACGATTATGACCGCCGTGGCCGATTGATCCGCAGCGTCGCCCGGGGTACGGACGGCAGCAGTAACGGCGAATATGTTTATCGCTGGAATGAAAAAAATCAGCTGCTGACGTCAGGCTCGGAGCGCAGCACGATTCAGTGGAACTACGATAAGCAGGGACGCGAACTGGGGGTGAATATCAGCGAATACAACCCGTTCAGCGCCACCACCACCCTGGATGTGTGCCAGCTGTGGGACGAACGGGGAAACTGTACGCTGAGCTATTCGCGGGAGATGGAAGTGTCGGCCGTGGGCATGTACCGGCGCAATATTGCCGCCGCCAGCCGTTATGAATACTGGGACCAGCCGTAAGGCCGGTCCCGGGCAGGATTATTTCACCGACTGACTGAAGGTATCGACGGCCAGAATGGCGTTGGCGATATCTTCGGCGCTGAGGTTCGGGTTGAGGTTTTTCAGCGTATCGCCGTCGCTGTTGGCCAGCTCGCCGATTTTCAACAGGCTTTCCCAACTGGTATTTTCCAGATGCAGCTCTTTCAGCGTGGTCGGCATTTTAATGGCGCGATAGAAACGTACGTAGCGGGCAATCTCTTCATCAGGACGCTGCTCCAGCACCATCTGGGTCAGCGTGCCGTAGGCCACTTTTTCACCGTGGGTCAGGTGGTGGATGTCACCGTCAACGGCGGTGAAACCGTTGTGGATCGCATGTGCGCCCGCCAGTCCGGCGTTTTCGAAGCCCAGCCCGGAAAGCAGGGTATTGGCCTCCACCACGGCTTCCACCGCCGGGGTCACCAGCTGTTTTGCCACCGCTTCATAGGCGCTCAGGCCGTAGGTCAGCAGCGTTTTTTCACAGGCTTCCGCAATCGCCAGTCCGGCAATGGTCGGATCGCCGTTCACCATTGATTTGCTGTGCGAGCGCTTGACCGCCTGTGCCTCAACCCAGGTTGCCAGTCCATCGGCAATGCCGGAAGCGAACAGACGCACCGGGGCACGCGCGCAGACCTGGGTATCAATCAGCACCAGGTCCGGGTTTTTACTGTAGAAGCGGTAGCTTTCGAAGACCCCGGTGTCGGAGTAAATCACCGACAGCGCGCTGCACGGCGCATCGGTTGAAGCCACGGTGGGCACAATGGCGACCGGCTGTTTCAGCTCATCGGCGACGGCTTTCACAGTATCCAGCGTTTTCCCGCCGCCAAGACCGACCACCACGGCGGTACCGCTGTTTTTTGCCAGTCTCGCCAGGCGGGTGATTTCATTGCTGGAGGCTTCACCGTTGAACTCTTCGTAGTGAAACTCGACGTGGCTGGCAGTCAGGGACTCCCGGACCTGCTTACCGATTAGCCCCCAGACAATCTTATCGGCGACGATAAATGCGCTGTTGCCCAGGTCGGCCAGATTCTCACCCAGCTGGGTAATCATGCCTGCGCCCTGGATATATTTACGTGGGGAAGAAAAAACAAATTTACTCATACCAGATACTCCGTTCAGGTGAATGAAATTGTTTCTGGTCACTACCGTAACGTTTTGGCAATCGTAATGTTATTGAAAAACGTGCTTTCCGAGAAAGTTATTATTCTCATTGAGCCAGATCAGGATAACTACGGGAAGGAATTGCCGGCATCATTGCAGAGTGTAGAGACAGGCCCTCGGGCCTGCCTGTGTACCGTGGATCAGGGTTTGGTCGCCACCAGCACCGCGCGCAGCGGAGCCGGGTAGCCTTCAACGGTTTTGGTAGGATCGTTGGGATCGAGGAACTCGGCCAGCGACTCGCTGGTCATCCAGCTGGTGCGGCGCTGCTCGTCGGTGCTGGTTACCGAATAATCGGCAATGCGCACGTCGACAAAACCGCACTTCTCCAACCAGTTTTTTAACGCTCCGGTGGTCGGAATAAAGTAGACGTTGCGCATCTGCGCGTAGCGTTCACCGGGCACCAGCACCTGCTGGTCATCACCCTCAATCACCAGCGTTTCCAGCACCAACTCGCCGCCGCTGACCAGCTGGTTTTTCAGCTGATAGAGGTGATCGAGCGGAGAGCGGCGGTGATAGAGCACCCCCATCGAAAACACCGTATCAAACGCTTTCAGTTCAGGAAGCTGCTCAATCCCCAGCGGCAGCAGGTGCGCGCGCTGGTCGCCGCCCAGCAGTTTACGCACCGCTTCGAACTGGCACAGGAACAGCTGCATCGGATCGATACCGACCACCAGATGTGCGCCCGCGCCAATCATGCGCCACATGTGGTAGCCGCTACCGCAGCCGACGTCCAGCACCGTGCGTCCGGCCAGCGGGGAAATATGCGGCAATACGCGCTCCCACTTCCAGTCCGAACGCCATTCGGTATCAATATTCACGCCGTACAGCGAGTACGGGCCTTTGCGCCACGGCATCAGATTGCGCAGCAGCTTTTCAATGCCACCGCGCTGGCGATCGGTCAGCTGGCTGCTGTCGGCGCTGACGCTGTGCAGCAGATCCAGCTTTTCCGGCGTCAGGGAAGGCAGGTATTCAACCGAACGGTCCCAGTTTTTAAAATGGCCGTGCAGTGATTCACGCTGCCAGGCGGCAATCTGCGCGGGCAGGGTTTCCAGCCACGGGGCCAGTGGGCCTTTGGCGATAAGTTGATAAAAATTTCCGAAATCCATCAGGCCTCACCCGCCTTTAGCGCGACCAGCGAGCCAAAGTTAAAGCACTGGAACCAGACTTCAGCGTGCTGGAAACCGGCCTGACGCAGGCGCGCCTTATGGGTTTCCACGCTGTCGGTCAGCATCACGTTTTCCAGCATGCTGCGCTTCTGGCTGATTTCCAGTTCGCTGTAGCCGTTGGCCCGCTTGAAGTCGTGGTGCATATTGAACAGCAGTTCGCCGACGTCGGCATCTTCGAAGCTGAACTTCTCGGACAGCACCAGCGCGCCGCCGGGCTTCAGCCCCTGATAAATGGTGTTTAATAGCTGCTGGCGCTCTTCCGGTGCCAGGAACTGCAGAGTAAAGTTCAGTACCACCAGCGAGGCATTTTCCAGCGGGATCTGGCGGATATCGGCCTCAATCACCTCAACCGGCGTGTCGGCGCGGAAGGCATCGATATGGCGGCGGCAGCGTTCGACCATCGCCGGGGAGTTATCCACGGCAATAATTTTGCAGCCGGGAACCTGAATATTACGGCGTACGGACAGCGTGGCCGCGCCCAGCGAACAGCCCAGATCGTAGACGTGGGAGTCGGGCTGTACAAATCGCTCGGCCAACATTCCGATCATCGAAATAATGTTGGAGTAGCCGGGCACGGAGCGCTGAATCATGTCTGGAAAGACTTCAGCAACGCGTTCGTCAAAGGTCCAGTCGCCGAGTTTGGCAACGGGCGCTGAGAACAGCGTATCGCGGTTAGACATAGTGGTAAGTCCGGAGGAAGCTAACGGAAAGCGCATATTCTGGCAGAAAGCGAGGCGGGCTGCATCTTTTCTGCCAGCGGTGCGGGAAATCGTTAATGCAGGGTCAGAACCAGATCCCACGGCAGGAAGATCAGGTTAACGACGATCATCCCCACCAGCGTTAATAACGTCAGGACCATGCCGTTGCGGCGCCACAGCATCGTGCGGCTGCGCAGGCCCCAGGCATGCAGCAGGCGGCCGAAGAAGAAAAACAGGCCCAGCAGGTGGATCAGCCAGATATCGGCACCGTTCATTTCCATCACCACCAGCAGCAGCGTTGCCAGTGGAATATATTCCACGGCATTGCCGTGGATACGGATAGCCAGCTGTAGGTCCGATACCCCGCCGTCGCCAAGCGAAATACGGTACTGTCTGCGCAGTCGCACCACATCCAGTGAAAATTTAATAATCAACAACGCGCCAAAAACGACGTAGAGAGCGCTGACCATGACTCACTCCATGATGTAAGAATTATCTTGCGGCTATCATAGCGGGCATTATTAAGACTGTCTTCTCGTCCGCTATCCGATTGCTCAGAATAGCGTTTCCTGCTGTGGCCAGTCGGGCACATCGCCCAGCTGCGGCAGCGCCTTTTGCAGGTCGGGCCATAAATAACGCACCAGATCCGGGGCAAAGGCAATGTCCGGGGTGTGAATAAACAGCCACGGGCGAGTAGTCTGGCACCATTCCGGCAGGCGGGTAAGCCAGGCGCGGAAGTCGTGCAGATTCGCCTGCGGATTGTCACCGCCGATAAAGCGGATCATCGGCTCGCTGGCGGTGATCACCGCGTGAACAGGGAGCTTTGGTTTTTTCCGCTGTGCGTCCACGATCGCCGGCGTTGTGGGCTTAGCCGCATGCACCGCGCGGGTATCGAGGATCACCCGGTTGACGCCGCGCTGGTGGAGCCCGCGGTTCAGCGCGCGCTCCACTTCGCCTTTGGCAAAGAACTCCGCATGCCGTACCTCCACGCCGTAATGAAATTCGCCGGGCAGCGCGTCCAGGAAGGCCCACAGCGCGGGCAAATCGGCAGGCGAGAAAGCGGCGGGCAGCTGAAGCCAGTACTGGCCCAGGCGACCGGCCAGCGGTTCCATCAGCGCAAAGAACTCCGCCGTTAAGTCGCCGCACTGCTTTAGCGCCGCCTGATGGCTGATGGTGGCGGGAAACTTAAAGCAGAAACGAAAATCATCGTGGGTCATCGCGCGCCAGCGCTGGACCACCTCCGGGCGCGGCAGGGCGTACAGCGTAGTGTTACCCTCGACGCAGTTAAAATAGCGGGCGTAATCTTCCAGCGTAGTCATACCCAGCTTTTTCCACTGCGGATGCTGCCACTGCGGCAGCCCAAGATAGAGCGGCGTCATCATAAATCCTGTTACATTTTGATTGAGCGACTGTAGCGGTGTGGCGGGGTGAGTGCAAATTTGTCAGGACCGGGTCCCTCCGGTCGCGGGCAGGTTACAGCGCGGCGATCACCTCGTCAGACTGGCGCACCCGGGCGATGCGCGGGAAGATCCACTCCACGCTGCTGCGGTGCTGTTCGCTGCTGCCGGCGCTGCAAATATCCTCAGCGATCACCAGATTGAAACCCAGTTCCCAGGCGTTACGCGCGGTGGATTCCACGCCGATATTGGTCGAGATACCACCCAGCACGATGGTGTCGATACCGCGACGGCGCAGCTGCAGTTCGAGATCGGTACCGTAAAATGCGCCCCACTGGCGTTTGGTCACCTGAATATCGCCGTGCTGCGCGCCCAGTGCGGGCGGGAAGGTCCACCAGTTTTCCGGCAGCGCACCGCCCGGATGAGCGGCATCTACCGGCTGCTTCAGGGCTTCGGCAAAATCGGCCGACCAGCCAACGCGCACCAGCACCACCGGCGCGTTCAGCGCGCGGAATTTCTCAGCCAGAACGGCAGCTTTAGCCACCACCGCATCAGCGGTGTGCGGACCCCCGGCGAAGGGCAGAATCCCTTCCTGAAGATCGATAAGTACCAGCGCGGTAGATTGTGGGTTAAGTTTAAACATCCTGATTCTCCGGGAGAGTGGGGGAAACCAGTGAGAATACAGAGCAATGCCCCGGCAGCGCGACGATAACCGTAGGGGCAACGTCGGGTTATTTGTTAGCGTGTATGTCACTGTCGGGCCCGTTTGCGGCGGGGCAACGGCAGAGAGTCTGCCGGCGAGGGTGGCGGCCGTTGTTTTGTTAAGCGCTTAAGCGCATGCCGGGCTCATCTTGCGGGTTTTCTGCCGATTTGCACCCACGACAGTACTTATCCTGTGCGTCGTTTTCCATTATAATGGCCGCCATTTTTCGCGGCAGCAGCCCCCTTCGGGCCGGGTTTTCTTTAAAATGCTGCGCCCGCAGCGGTGAAGTTAAAAGGATATCGTTATGCGTACTGAGTATTGTGGACAGATCAACCTGTCTCATGTAGGACAGCAAGTGACACTGTGCGGCTGGGTTAATCGCCGCCGCGATCTGGGCAGCCTGATCTTTATTGATATGCGTGACCGTGAAGGCATCGTGCAGGTGTTCTTCGATCCGGATCGTCAGGACGCGTTCCGTCAGGCATCCGAGCTGCGTAATGAATTCTGTATTCAAATCACCGGCACCGTGCGTGCGCGTGACGAAAAAAACAAAAACAGCGATATGGCCACCGGTGAGATCGAAGTCTTCGCCACCGAACTGACCATCATCAACCGCTCCGAGCCGCTGCCGCTGGACTCTAACCAGGTCAACAGCGAAGAAGCGCGCCTGAAGTACCGTTACCTGGATCTGCGTCGCCCGGATATGGCCAACCGCCTGAAAACCCGCGCGAAGATCACCAGCTTCGTTCGCCGCTTTATGGACGATCACGGCTTCCTTGATATTGAAACGCCGATGCTGACCAAGGCCACGCCGGAAGGCGCGCGTGACTATCTGGTGCCAAGCCGCGTGCACAAAGGCAAATTCTACGCGCTGCCGCAGTCGCCTCAGCTGTTTAAGCAGCTGCTGATGATGTCCGGCTTCGACCGTTACTACCAGATCGTGAAATGCTTCCGTGATGAAGACCTGCGCGCGGACCGTCAGCCGGAATTCACCCAGATCGACGTCGAAACCTCCTTTATGACCGCGCCGCAGGTGCGTGAAATTATGGAACGTCTGGTGCGCGATATGTGGCTGGAAGTGAAGTCCGTTGAGCTGGGCGATTTCCCGCAGATGACCTTCGCTGAAGCGATGCGCCGCTACGGTTCCGATAAGCCGGACCTGCGTAACCCGATGGAACTGGTGGACGTTGCTGACCTGCTGAAAGACGTGGAGTTTAAAGTCTTCTCCGGCCCGGCTAACGATGCCAAAGGTCGCGTTGCCGCGCTGCGCGTACCGGGTGGTGCCCAGCTGAGCCGCAAGCAGATTGATGAGTACGGCAAGTTTATTGAAATCTACGGCGCAAAAGGCCTGGCCTATTTCAAGGTCAACGAACGCGCGCAGGGTCTGGAAGGCATTACCAGCCCGGTTGCCAAGTTCCTGACCGCTGAGATCGTGGAAGCGATCCTCGATCGCACTCAGGCCGCCGACGGCGATATGATCTTCTTCGGTGCCGACAGTGCCAAAGTGGTAACCGATGCGCTGGGTGCGCTGCGTCTGAAGCTGGGCCGCGACCTGAAAATTACCGATGAAGCCGCGTGGAAACCACTGTGGGTCGTTGACTTCCCGATGTTCGAAGAGAACGGTGAGGGCGGCCTCAGCGCCATGCACCATCCGTTTACCGCGCCGAAAGAGATGACCCCGGACGAGCTGAAAGCCGCTCCGGAAACGGCCATCGCCAACGCTTACGACATGGTGATCAACGGGTATGAAGTGGGCGGCGGTTCCGTGCGTATCCACATCGGTCAGATGCAGCAGACCGTGTTTGGCATTCTCGGCATTGCCGAGCAGGAACAGCGCGAGAAGTTTGGCTTCCTGCTGGACGCGCTGAAGTTCGGTACGCCGCCGCATGCCGGTCTGGCTTTCGGCCTCGATCGTCTGACCATGCTGCTGACCGGTACCGAAAACATCCGTGACGTTATCGCCTTCCCGAAAACCACCGCGGCGGCCTGTCTGATGACCGAAGCGCCAAGCTTCGCTAACCCGGCATCACTGGCCGAGTTGGGCATCGACGTGGTGAAGAAAGAAAAACCGGCCGAGAGCGAATAATGGCATTCAAGCATCCGGTTTCGGTGCTGGTGGTGATTCATGCACAGAACACCGGACGGGTGCTGATGCTGCAGCGGCGCGATGATATGGATTTCTGGCAGTCGGTCACCGGCAGCCAGGATCCGGGCGAAAGCCTGGCAGACACCGCGCGGCGGGAAGTGTGGGAAGAGACGGGAATTGATATTAACGCCGGGCAGTTCACATTAGTGGACCGCCAGCGTCATATAGAATTCGAAATCTTCGCGCACTTCCGCCACCGCTACGCGCCGGGTATCACCCATAACCGGGAACACTGGTTTACCCTCGCGCTGCCGACCGAAAGAGATATTGTGTTGAGCGAGCATCTGGCCTTTCGCTGGCTGGATGCGGCCGAGGCTGCCGCGCTCACCAAGTCCTGGAGTAACCGCCAGGCGATTGAAGAATTTGTAGTCTAATTTTTTTATATTTTGAACTTAACCAAACGTTCAGGCGTTATCGGCACAGCGAGTTTCTTCACCGCCAGCGCGCAGAAAGCGGAGCGTACTGATGTACGTGAGCATTGCGAGCACTGCCGGGGGAGAAAATCGCCAGCAAGATAGCCTGTGCGGTGTTAATTTGGAGACAAGAGTAAAATGGCAGGACATAGTAAATGGGCGAATACCAAGCACCGTAAGGCTGCTCAGGATGCCAAGCGAGGTAAAATTTTCACCAAAATTATTCGTGAACTGGTGACTGCCGCCAAACTGGGTGGTGGTGATGCAGGTTCTAACCCGCGTCTGCGCGCCGCGATGGACAAAGCGCTGGCGAACAACATGACGCGCGACACCATGAACCGTGCCATAGCACGCGGCGTGGGCGGCGATGACGACAGCAACATGGAAACCATCATTTATGAAGGTTACGGTCCTGGCGGCAGCGCGGTAATGGTTGAGTGCCTGAGTGACAACCGTAACCGTACCGTTTCTGAAGTGCGTCACGCCTTCACCAAAACCGGCGGTAACCTGGGGACCGACGGCTCCGTTGCCTATCTGTTCACCAAGAAAGGGGTGATCTCTTACGCGCCGGGCCTGGAAGAAGATGCGGTCCTGGATGCGGCGCTGGAAGCCGGTGCTGACGACGTGGTGACCTACGATGACGGCGCAATTGACGTCTTCACCGCCTGGGAAGTGCTGGGTCAGGTGAAAGATGCCCTCGACGCCACCGGCCTGAAGGCGGAAGGCGCTGAAGTCAGCATGATCCCATCGACCATGGCCGAAATGGATGCGGACACCGCACCGAAACTGCTGCGCCTGATCGATATGCTGGAAGACTGTGACGACGTGCAGGAAGTTTACCACAATGGTGAAATTTCTGATGAGGTGGCGGCGACCTTATGATTTCTCACTGCATCCTGTATGCTGTGAGTTATCGTAAAAATACCATCAACCCGGGGAACGCGATATGACGGTTATTCTGGGTATCGATCCCGGTTCGCGCATCACGGGTTATGGTGTGGTTCGCCAGGTTGGGCGGCAGATTACCTATCTGGGCAGCGGCTGTATTCGTACCAGTTCCACCGATCTGCCGCCGCGCCTCAAGCTGATTTACGCCGGTGTAAGTGAAATTATTACCCAGTTCCAGCCGGATTTTTTCGCCATTGAACAGGTGTTTATGGCGAAAAATGCCGACTCGGCGCTGAAGCTGGGCCAGGCGCGTGGGGTAGCTATTGTTGCCGCCGTCAATCACGATCTGCCGGTGTTCGAATATGCCGCTCGCCAGGTCAAACAGACCGTCGTTGGCATCGGCAGCGCCGAAAAAAGCCAGGTGCAGCACATGGTGCGCACGCTGCTGAAACTGCCTGCCAACCCGCAGGCGGATGCGGCCGATGCGTTAGCCATCGCCATTACCCACTGTCATCTGAGCCAGAGCGTGGAGCGGATTTCAGCCGGGAAACTCACCCTGGCACGCGGTCGACTGCGCTCCTAGGCTGGATATCCATCCAGCCTTTTTTATGCTATAACATTCATCCCGGTACTCATCCCCACTTTTCTTATCTGAAGGAAGCTAATGTGATAGGTCGTCTGAGAGGCATCATTCTGGAAAAACAGCCGCCTGTGGTGCTGATTGAAGCCAGCGGAGTTGGCTATGAAGTGCAAATGCCAATGACCTGTTTTTACGAGCTTCCTGAACTGAATCATGAAGCGATTATCTTTACCCAGTTTGTGGTGCGTGAAGATGCCCAGCTGCTGTTCGGCTTTAACAGTAAGCCGGAGCGCGCGCTGTTTCGTGAACTGATTAAGGTCAACGGCGTGGGACCCAAACTGGCACTGGCTATTCTGTCAGGCATGTCTGCCCAGCAGTTTGTCACCGCCGTTGAGCGGGAAGAAATTGCCGCGCTGGTGAAACTGCCCGGCGTCGGCAAGAAAACCGCCGAGCGTCTGGTTGTGGAGATGAAGGACCGCTTCAAAGGCATGCACGGCGACCTGTTCGCTACCGATGCGCCGTTTGCGCTGACCAGCGAAGTGCAGAACGCGGCGGTCAACGATGCGGAAGGCGAGGCGGTTGCCGCGCTGGTGGCGCTGGGGTATAAACCTCAGGAAGCCAGCCGCATGGTCAGCAAGGTGGGCAAACCTGACGCTGACTGCGAAACCCTGATCCGCGAAGCGCTGCGCGCAGCAATTTGAGGTAGAGCATGATTGAAGCCGATCGCCTGGTCTCCGCCGGGGTTATCACCGAAGAAGAGGTCATTGACCGCGCTATCCGCCCCAAGCTGCTTGAAGAGTATGTTGGGCAGCCGGTGGTGCGTGAGCAGATGGAAATCTTCATCAAGGCCGCGAAGATGCGCGGCGATGCGCTCGATCACCTGCTGATCTTCGGTCCACCGGGGCTGGGTAAAACCACGCTGGCCAACATCGTCGCTAACGAGATGGGCGTGAACCTGCGCACCACCTCCGGCCCGGTGCTGGAGAAGGCGGGCGATCTGGCCGCGATGCTCACCAATCTCGAACCTCATGACGTGCTGTTTATCGATGAGATCCACCGCCTGTCTCCGGTGGTGGAAGAGGTGCTGTATCCGGCGATGGAAGATTATCAGCTGGATATTATGATTGGCGAGGGCCCGGCCGCGCGTTCGATCAAGCTGGATCTGCCGCCGTTTACCCTGATCGGCGCCACCACCCGCGCCGGATCGCTGACTTCACCGCTGCGCGACCGCTTCGGCATTGTTCAGCGTCTGGAGTTTTACCGCGTTGAGGATCTGCAGCACATCGTTGGCCGCAGTGCCGCCTGTCTGGGGCTGCCGCTCAGCACCGAGGGTGCGCTGGAGATCGCCCGCCGTGCACGAGGCACGCCGCGTATTGCCAACCGTCTGCTGCGACGCGTGCGCGACTTCGCCGAAGTGAAAGCCGAAGGCGAGATGAGCGGCGAGGTGTCTTCCCGCGCGCTGGATATGCTGAGCGTGGACAGCGAAGGCTTTGACTATATGGATCGCAAGCTGCTGCTGGCAATCATCGATAAGTTTACCGGGGGGCCGGTTGGGCTGGATAACCTGGCCGCCGCCATCGGCGAAGAGCGGGAAACCATCGAGGACGTGCTGGAGCCGTATCTGATCCAGCAGGGCTTCATTCAGCGCACGCCGCGCGGCCGCATTGCCACCCAGCACGCCTATAAGCATTTCGGCATCGATCGCCCGGTCTGAGAAACGTATCCGAGGCAGATTTGCCTGTGGCAGAACGATCGCAGCCCCCGAATGTCACCGTACGCCGGACATTCGGGGGCTGCTTTTTTTTTGCTAAGTGAACGGCGTTAAGCTTTCAGTTCAGCGCTTCAGGTGGAGAATCAGACCGCCGGTTTCTTCACCATGCTCAGGATAAACATTGCCGCTGCGCCCAGTACCACCGACGGGCCGGCAGGCGTATCGTAAAACGCCGAGAAGGTCAGCCCGGCGGTGACCGCCAGCATCCCCACCACGATAGCAAACGCCGCCATCTGCTCCGGCGAACGGGCGAAACGGCGCGCGGTGGCGGCAGGAATGATCAGCAGCGAGGTGATAATCAGCGCCCCGACAAACTTCATTGCCACGCCGATAGTCAGCGCGGTGACCAGCATCAGGACAAGCTTGCTGCGCTGAATATTGACGCCATCCACCTGTGCCATTTCCGGGCTGATAGTCATCGACAGCAGGGCGCGCCACTGCCAGGCCAGCACAATCAGCACAACCGCCACGCCGACGGCGATCGTCCATAAATCGGCAGGCGTCACCGCCAGCAGGTCACCGAACAGATAGGCCATCAGATCCACCCGCACGTCGGACATCAGGCTGACGACCACCATGCCGAGCGACAGCGCGCTGTGCGCCATAATGCCAAGCAGGGTATCAATCGCCAGATGCGGCCGCCGTTCCAGCCAGACCAGCGCCAGTGACAGGATTAACGTCACCGCAATTACCGCATAAAACGGGCTGACGTTAAGCAGCAGGCCAAAAGCCACGCCGAGCAGTGACGCGTGGGCCAGCGTATCGCCAAAGTAAGACATGCGTCGCCAGACCACAAACGAGCCCAGCGGTCCGGCCGCCAGCGCCAGTAAAATCCCCGCCAGCCAGCCGGGTAACAACAGTTCAATCATGACGACCGGGTCCCTTACGTAAAATGATTCGTCCCTTTAAGTCGTGACGATGGTTATGGTGATGGCGATAAATCGCCAGCTGTTCAGCGCCACGCGGGCCAAACATAGAAATAAATTCCGGGTGTTGCGAGACGGCTTCGGGCGTGCCGGAGCAGCAGATGTGATGATTCAGGCACAGCACTTCATCGGTCTTCGCCATCACCAGATGCAGATCGTGGGAAACCATCAGCACGCCGCAGTTGAGCTCGCGGCGCAGCTGGTCGATCAAATCGTATAGCGCCACCTGGCCGTTAACGTCCACGCCCTGAGTCGGTTCATCCAGCACCAGCAGCTGCGGCTGATTCAGCAGCGCCCGCGCCAGCAGCACGCGCTGGGTTTCACCACCCGAAAGCTTCTGCAGCGGATAGGTCAGCAGATGTGAAGCCTGAACGCGTTTTAACGCGGGCAAAATATCCTCACGCTTTACACCGGGACGCAGGCGCATAAAGCGATCGACCGTCAGCGGCAGCGTGACATCAAGATGGATTTTTTGCGGCACGTAGCCGATGCGTAATCCCGCAGGTTTGTTGACCGAGCCGGAGGTGGGGGCAATCAGGCCCAGCACCACTCGCACCAGCGTAGACTTGCCGGCGCCGTTCGGGCCCAGCAGGGTCAGAATGCGCCCGGGTTCCAGCTTCAGCGACACGTCGGAAAGCACCCGACGTTGACCAAAGTTCACTGCTACATTTTCAAGGGAGATCAAAGATGACATGTCGATTACGGTTGCAGAAGTTTTATAATGTTATAATATCACAACCCATCAGCTTATCACGATGGATTGAATCATTATGTTACACAAAAAGTTACGTCTCTTTTCAGCCTTCGCAGGCCTTAGCGTTGCCGCGACTCTGGCTTTGCCCGCCCAGGCCGCCGTTGTGGCTTCCGTTAAGCCGGTGGGCTTTATCGCGTCCGCCATCGCAGATGGTGTCACACCTGTCGAAATTCTGCTACCGGATGGTGCATCCGAGCATGATTATGCATTACGTCCATCGGATGTAAAACGCTTACAGGGCGCGGATTTAGTGGTTTGGGTTGGCCCTGAAATGGAAGCATTTATGGCTAAAATGGCCGCCGGATTACCGCCGCAAAAGAACCTGGAAATGGACCGCATTGACGGCGTGCATGCGCTGCTGTTGAAGGGCGGGGAAGAGGAAGAAGAGGAGCATGAAGACCATGCTCACGGCGAGGCGGATGACCACGATCACCACCATCACGGCGAGTACAACATGCACCTGTGGATGTCGCCGGAGATTGCTAAGAAAACTGCGGTTGCAATTCACGCAAAATTATTGGAACTTATGCCGCAAAGCAAGGACAAATTAGACGCCAACCTGCAGCATTTCGAGTCAGAATTGGCGGTTGTCGATGCGAAAATTGGTAATCAGCTGGCCCCGGTTAAAGGGAAAGGATATTTCGTTTTTCACGATGCTTACACTTACTTTGAAAAACACTACGGACTGACTCCATTGGGTCATTTTACCGTCAATCCTGAGATCCAACCCGGCGCACAGCGTTTACATCAAATACGAACACAGTTGGTTGAGCAGAAGGCCACATGCGTCTTTGCTGAACCACAGTTCAGGCCAGCCGTGATAGATGCGGTAGCCAGAGGAACCAGCGTGCGTTCAGGTACACTCGATCCTCTTGGTACTGACATCACTCCAGCACGAGACAGCTATGTGAAATTCCTCTCACAGCTGTCCAGCCAGTATACGAGCTGCCTGAAAGGAGAATAGAGGAAGACTTAATTGCAGCAGATAGCCCGCGCTGTCGCCATGGCGTTCAACAACTTACCCCGACCTCACCGCATCATGCTGGGGTCACTTACCGTCGTTACACTGGCCGTCACCGTCTGGCGGCCTTACGTCTATCATCCCGGCAGTGAAAGCCCGATTGTTAAAACGATCGAACTGGATAAGAGCGAACTGCGCACGCTGCTTCCCGAAGCCAGCGAGCCAATCGACCAGGACACCCCTTCGCCGGACGATGACACGCCAAAAGATGAGATCGATCAGGACGTGCCGGATGAAGCCGGAACGCATGATTACGTGGTCTCCACCGGCGATACCCTCAGCAGCGTCCTCAATCAGTACGGCATTGATATGTCGGACATCACCCAACTGGTGAAAAGTGATAAAGAGCTGCGTAACCTGCAAATTGGCCAGCAGCTGTCGTGGACGCTGACCGACGATGGACAGCTCCAGCGCCTGACGTGGGAAGTTTCCCGTCGTGAAACCCGCACCTACGACCGCGCCGGCGACGGTTTCAAATCTTCTGCTGAAATGCAGAAAGGAGAATGGAAAAACAACGTGCTGAGCGGCGAAGTCAACGGCAGTTTCGTGACCAGCGCTAAAGCAGCTGGGCTGACCAGCGCGGAAATCAGCGCGGTGATCAAGTCACTCCAGTGGCAGATGGACTTCCGCAAGCTGCGTAAAGGTGACCGCTTCTCCGTGCTGATGTCCCGCGAAATGCTGGACGGCAAAAGCGAACAGAGCCAGCTGTTGGGCGTACGTATGCGCAGCGGCGACAAAGATTATTTCGCCATCCGCGCCGAGGATGGTAAGTTTTATGACCGCAGCGGTTCCGGACTGGCGCGCGGCTTTATGCGCTTCCCAACCGTTAAGCAGTATCGCGTGTCGTCCAACTTCAACCCGCGCCGCCTGAATCCGGTGACCGGGCGCGTGGCACCGCACAAAGGCGTCGACTTCGCTATCCCGGTGGGAACCCCGGTGCTGGCGGTGGGTGACGGTGAAGTGATCGTCTCCAAACGCAGTGGCGGTGCCGGTAACTACGTGGCGATCCGCCACGGTCGCCAGTACATGACCCGCTATATGCACCTGAAAAAACTGCTGGTGAAACCGGGTCAGAAAGTGAAACGCGGCGATCGCATTGCGCTTTCCGGCAGCACCGGTCGCTCAACGGGCCCTCACCTGCATTATGAAATCTGGATCAACAATCAGGCGGTTAACCCATTAACGGCCAAGCTGCCGCGGATGGAAGGCCTGGCCGGTAAAGAGCGTAGCGACTATCTGGCTCAGGTTCGCGACGTGGTGCCGCAGCTGCAGTTTAAGTAAAACGCAGCCGCAGTTTAAAGAGCCGATGGAGCCGTATATCCGTCGGCTTTTTTATTGATGGGTAGCAGGCAGCTCGGGTAAATCGGCTTGATTACTGGTCGTTTACCGGAATTTTCCAGGGTAATGCATTGCAAAATTACCTGCCAGCACTATCATTAGCCCGTTATTGTAGAGGCCAGTGCATGGAAAACATAAAAAAAAGTCACGTTGAATTTATTCCCGTTTTTAAGAAATCCTTTTTACACCCTCGCTACTGGGGCAGCTGGCTGGCGGTAGGCGCCTTTGCTGCAATTGCTTTGGTTCCCCCTCGTTTACGCGACCCGGTGCTCGGTTCGCTAGGCCGCATGGCCGGTAAACTGGCCCGCAGCGCGCGCCGTCGTGCGCAGATCAACCTGCTGTACTGCCTGCCGGAGGTACCGGAGGCGGAGCGGGAAAAAATGATAGATGAGATGTTCGCAACTGCACCGCAGTCGATGGTGATGATGGCGGAACTGGCTTTGCGCCCGCACAAGGTTCAACCGCGCGTTCACTGGCAGGGCCGCGAGCTGATCGACCAGCTTCGTGACGCGCAGCAAAATGTGATCTTCCTGGTTCCACACGGCTGGGCGGTGGATATCCCGGCGATGGTGCTGGCTTCGGAAGGGCAGAAGATGGCCGCGATGTTCCACAACCAGCGTAACCCGGTGATGGACTACGTCTGGAACCGCGTGCGTCGCCGTTTTGGTGGCCGGATGCACGCGCGAAATGACGGCATTAAGCCGTTTATCAGCTCGGTGCGGCAGGGATACTGGGGCTACTACCTGCCCGATCAGGACCACGGCGCGGAGCACAGCGAGTTCGTCGATTTCTTTGCCACGTATAAAGCCACGCTGCCCGCCGTTGGGCGCCTGATGAAGGTTTGCCGCGCGAAAGTGGTGCCGCTGTTCCCGGTTTACGACAGCAAAACCCACAGTCTGACCATTCATCTGCGTCCCCCCATGGACGATCTGCTAGATGCGGACGATGTGACGCTGGCGCGGCGGATGAATGAGGAGGTGGAAATCTTTGTTCGCCCGAATCCGGAACAGTACACTTGGATCCTGAAACTGCTGAAAACCCGCAAGCCGGGTGAGATCGAACCTTACGATCGCCAGGAACTCTATCCGAAGAAATAGCGTTCTGAGCGATGCTGACGACAGGCTGCAATCGGCAGAAAAAGCCGTAATCCTTCAGGGATTACGGCTTTTTTAATGTGCCATCCGGCGCGGCTGTCGGCATCTGGCCGTCGTTGGATCCTGACGAATCAGAGGGCGGTTAATGTGGAACGTCGCTGCCACTCGCGCAGGAAGGCCCGCACCAGCAGGAACCAGACCACGCCGCAGGCCAGATTCACCAGACTGAACGCCCGCGCCCCGTCGCTGAAATAGGCAAATTTTGCCAGCTCAATCCCCAGCGCGAACACCAGAATACTGACCATGCCGAGCATCGCCGCCACGCTGCCTTTACCCGAATCGTTGGAAAACAGCGTCAGGCGGTATAAACCGGCATTGACCAGCCCGGTGCCGAATCCATAAATGCTCAGACCGGCGGTCAGCCACAGATAGCTGTGATTGTCGATCAGCGTGGCGACGGTGGAAATGGTTAACCCCAGCAGAATAGGCCAGGCACCCAGCCGCAGCGGTTTATCGATTGGCAGGCGGGACGCCAGTTTGCCCAGCGTCAGGTTGCCGATAATCATGGCGACAAATACCGGCAGCTGCAGCAGCGCGTAGTCCATCCGCGTCAGTCCCTCATCATGGATCAGGATCACAGGCGACAGTGCAACCCAGGCCAGGCAGGGAATAGTCACCAGGCCGATAGCCAGCGAGCCGCTCATCACCTGACGGTCTTTGACCAGCGCCGTATACCCCTTCGCCAGCGACGGCAAAGACAGTGACATCTGAGGATTGCCGGAGGTCTCCGGCATGGTCAGCCATAAGCCCACCAGCGAGATCGCCGTCAGCGCGCCAAACAGCCAGAACATGGTGCGCCAGTCGCTGAACTCCAGAAATGCCGCACCCGCCAACGGGCCAGCCAGGGGAGCCAGCAGGGCGACGTTAGCCATCAGCGCCATCATTTTCACGCTTAGCGCTTCATCAAAGGCTTCCTGAATGGCGGCATAGCCCACCGCACCGATAAAGCACAGGCTGGTGCCCTGCAGGAAGCGCAACAGCACAAACTGCTCAATGCTCTGCACCCAGTGGGTGGCCATACAGGTCAGCATAAAGAACGCGACGCCGCCAAGGATCACCGGGCGGCGGCCCAGCTTGTCCGACAGCGGGCCGAGCAGCCACTGCAGCATAATGCCGCCGATCAGATAGGCGGTTAACGAAGCAGAAACCCATTCGGGGCCGACACCAAATTCTTCGGTAACCAGCAGCATACCCGGCTGGATCATGTCGTGAGCGATATAGGTTGCGAACTCAAACAGCACCAGCGACAGAGGAAAAATCAAATGTCGCGGGGTAAGGCGTGACAGAGGAGTAAATGACGCCATTCCGGCTCCTTCCAGTAAAGTGTAAAGGCGAACGCCGCCTGAGCGGGGCCGCTAATCTATCTCATTTTAAGAAGAACTACACATTACACTGGCAATAAAAAAGGGCCAGTTGCCTGGCCCTTCTCATTCGTCAGCGGCGAGTGAGATTAGTCGACGCGCAGCACCCGGCTGGTGTTGGTGGTGCCGGTGGTGCTCATCACATCGCCCTGGGTGACGATAACCAGGTCACCGGAGACCAGGAAGCCTTTCTCACGCAGCAGATTGATCGCATCGTGCGCGGCCGCCACGCCGTCGTTGTGGCTGTCGAAGAACACCGGAGTCACACCGCGATAAAGAGCGGTCAGATTCAGGGTGCTTTCATGGCGGGACATCGCAAAGATTGGCAGGCCGGAGGTAATGCGCGAGGTCATCAGCGCGGTACGACCAGACTCGGTCATGGTGATGATCGCCGTGACGCCCTGCAGGTGGTTAGCCGCGTACATTGCGGACATCGCAATCGCTTCTTCGATGTTATCGAACTGCACTTCCAGACGGTGTTTGGAGACGTTGATACTCGGGACTTTCTCCGCGCCCAGGCACACTTTAGCCATCGCCGACACGGTTTCAGCCGGGTACTGGCCCGCTGCAGTTTCCGCTGACAGCATCACTGCATCGGTACCGTCCAGTACGGCGTTGGCCACGTCCATCACCTCTGCACGGGTCGGCATCGGGTTGGTGATCATTGATTCCATCATCTGGGTGGCGGTGATCACTGAACGGTTCAGCTGACGCGCGCGGCTGATCAGCGCTTTCTGAATACCGACCAGTTCCGGATCGCCAATCTCAACGCCCAGATCGCCGCGGGCAACCATCACCACGTCGGAGGCGAGGATGATGTCATCCATAGCTTCCTGAGTGGCAACCGCTTCAGCACGCTCAACTTTAGAGACGATCTTCGCCTCACAGCCCGCCTCGCGCGCCAGACGGCGTGCGTAGTTCAAATCTTCGCCACAGCGAGGGAAGGAAACGGCCAGATAGTCCACGCCGATCTTCGCGGCGGTCAGGATGTCGGCTTTATCTTTTTCGGTCAGCGCTTCGGCTGACAGGCCGCCGCCCAGTTTGTTAATACCTTTGTTGTTGGAGAGTGGGCCACCGACGGTCACCTCGGTGAAGACCTTCATCCCCTGAACTTCCAGCACTTTTAGCTGTACGCGGCCGTCGTCCAGCAGCAGGATATCGCCGGGCACCACGTCAGCGGGCAGGCCTTTATAATCGATACCGACTTTCTCTTTATCGCCTTCGCCTTTGCCCAGGCTGGCATCCAGCAGGAAGCGTTCCCCGATATTCAGGAAGACTTTGCCTTCTTTAAAGGTGGAAACGCGGATTTTCGGCCCCTGGAGGTCACCCAGAATGGCAACATGGCGGCCCAGTTTAGCGGCAATCACGCGAACGTTGTCGGCGCGTTTCTGATGGTCTTCCGCTGTGCCATGTGAGAAGTTCAGACGAACGACATTGGCGCCTGCTGCGATGATTTTTTCAAGGTTATTATCGCGATCGGTGGCAGGCCCCAGTGTGGTTACAATCTTGGTTCTTCTGAGACGTCTTGACATGTATAACTCCGTTGACTTTTAGTGTGGTGTTGCAAGTGCAAGCACTACCAGGTTTTATCTCTGGGTACAGGGAAGGTACGGACAAACCCGAACCTTCATCGTCGTTACTAATGAAAACTAATGACTGCTGTTAACCTGGCCTTCCTTTTCCAGACGCGACTCTTTCAGTGCATCCTTTACCCGTTTCAGATTATCGCGAAACTTCGCGCCGCGCCGCAGGGTAAAACCGGTGGCCAGCACGTCGATCAGCGTCAGCTGAGCAAGGCGCGAAACCATCGGCATGTAAATATCGGTATCTTCCGGGACATCAAGGGTCAGCGCCAGGGTGGCCTCGCGCGCCAGCGGCGAGTCGGGCGAGGTAATCGCCACCACCGTGGCATCATTTTCCCGCGCCAGCCTTGCCAGTTCGACCATGGATTTGGTGCGCCCGGTATGGGAGATCAGCACCATCACATCTCCCTCATTGCTGTTCATACAGCTCATGCGCTGCATCACAATATCATCGGAATAGATCACTGGCACATTGAAGCGAAAAAATTTATTCATCGCATCATGCGCCACGGCGGCCGACGCACCCAAACCAAAAAAAGCAATTTTCTTTGACTGCGTCAGTAAATCAACGGCACGATTGACGGCGCTGGTATCCAGACTCTGTTTTACCCGGTCCAGCCCGGCCATCGCCGACTCGAAAATTTTACCGGAATAGGATTCTACGCTGTCTTCCTGTTCGACATTACGGCTGACGTAGGGCGTGCCGTTGGCCAGGCTTTGCGCCAGCTGTAGCTTAAAGTCAGGGAAGCCTTTGGTATTCAGTCGATGGCAGAAGCGGTTCACGGTAGGTTCACTGACGCCTGCTGCTTTTGCCAGCAGGGCAATGCTGGAATGCATCGCGGTAGCGGGGGAGTCGAGGATAACGACGGCAACTTTGCGCTCGGATTTGCTTAAATTTTCCAGACAGGATTGAATTTTTTCCAGCATATTCATAGGTATAACCACTCATACATTCTGACGATTTCAATCAAAGGAGAAATCGATGTCATTTTGTAGAGAATATACAATGCGCTACGGCAAAGACGGCAGTAGCATGATGATAAAACTTTACATTTTTTACCATAGTTTGAGCTGCGTCAGATTTTCAGAACGGTAATAACATCATCAGAACTGATGGTTTATTACGCAAAGTCTAGACGCAGATCTGCAATTATTGCCAGTTATTTAAGCATCGAATTGAATACATTGTGCCAGAGTCGCCTCGCCTGGTTTACGCGGGCCGGGCAAACGAAGTACAGTGTGCTGAAATAAAATTACAATAAGATCTGTCCAACTACGGAACCTACATGGACAGTCTAATCCTGCAACGAGGAGAATGAAATGGCGGTTACACAAACAGCCCAGGCGTGCGATCTGGTGATTTTCGGCGCCAAAGGCGATCTTGCGCGCCGGAAACTGTTGCCCTCTCTGTACCAGTTAGAAAAAGCGGGCCAGATCCATGAAGAATCACGCATCATCGGCGTAGGCCGTGCGGAATGGGACAAAGCGGCCTATACCAAAGTGGTGCGCGAAGCGCTGGAAACCTTCATGAAGGAAAAAATTGACGAAGCGCTGTGGGATAAACTCAGCAGCCGACTCGATTTCTGCAACCTGGATGTGAATGACAGCAGCCATTTCCCGCGTCTGGGCAAAATGCTTGACCAGAAAAAACGCGTGACCATCAACTATTTCGCCATGCCGCCAAGCACTTTCGGCGCGATCTGTCAGGGTCTGGGCCAGGCGAAGCTGAACGCCCAACCGGCGCGCGTGGTGATGGAAAAACCGTTAGGCACCTCGTTGCTGACCTCTCAGGAGATCAACGATCAGGTTGGCGAATACTTCGAAGAAAGGCAGGTCTTCCGCATCGACCACTATCTGGGTAAAGAAACCGTTCTTAACCTGCTGGCGCTGCGCTTCGCTAACTCACTGTTTGCGTCCAACTGGGATAACCGCACCATCGACAGCGTGCAGATCACCGTGTCGGAAGAAGTAGGTATCGAAGGCCGCTGGGGCTACTTCGATAAAGCGGGCCAGATGCGCGATATGATCCAGAACCACCTGCTGCAGGTGCTGACGATGATCGCCATGTCGCCGCCGGCCGATCTCTCCGCTGACCGCATCCGCGATGAAAAAGTCAAAGTGCTGCGCTCCCTGCGCCGCATCGATCAGACCAACGTGCGTGAGAAAACCGTACGCGGTCAGTACACCTCCGGTTTCGTACAGGGTAAAAAAGTCCCCGGTTACCTGGAAGAAGAGGGTGCGAATAAGCAGAGCAGCACTGAAACCTTCGTGTCAATCCGCGTGGATATCGACGACTGGCGCTGGGCTGGCGTGCCGTTCTACCTGCGTACCGGTAAGCGCCTGCCGACCAAATGCTCTGAAGTGGTGGTGTACTTCAAAAATCCCGCGCTGAACCTGTTTAAGGATACCTGGCCGGAGCTGCCGCAGAACAAACTGACCATTCGCCTGCAGCCGGACGAAGGCGTGGAAATCGAGATCCTGAACAAGGTTCCGGGCCTGGACCACAAGCACAACCTGCAGAAAACCAAGCTGGATCTGAGCTTCTCCGAAACCTTCAACCAGTCGCACCTGGCGGATGCCTATGAGCGCCTGCTGCTGGAAACCATGCGCGGTATTCAGGCGCTGTTCGTGCGTCGTGACGAAGTGGAAGAAGCCTGGAAGTGGGTCGACTCCATCATGGACGCGTGGGCTGCCGACAAAGACGCACCTAAGCCGTATCAGGCGGGAACCTGGGGCCCGGTGGCTTCCGTCGCGATGATCACGCGTGATGGTCGTTCATGGAATGAAATCGAGTAAGGCGTTCTGACGTCTTCAGGCAATCAGCGGCCCCACTGCACAGTGCGGGCCGTTTTTTTTATGCCTGAGCCGCGGCGGGCAGCTCACCTCGGTCATATTTCGAAAACATCCCACTGTAAAAAATATTTTTGAACCTGTGTTTTAAAAATTTGCGAGAGCGATAGACGATCCTCGTGCACTGTTGTAAGGTAAGTCACCGTTTCAGAACCACCGCATGATATTTGCCTGCTATCTCAAACAGAGAAAGCACGCCAGACAGGAGAAAGTTGTTAATGAGTAACTGGAAAACAAGCGCAGAACAGATCCTGACCACCGGCCCGGTTGTCCCGGTGATTGTCGTTAACAAACTGGAACATGCGGTGCCAATGGCCAAAGCGCTGGTCGCCGGTGGTGTGCGCGTGCTGGAAGTGACCCTGCGTACCCCGTGCGCGCTTGATGCGTTGAAAGCGATGGTGAAAGAAGTCCCGGAAGCGATCGTCGGTGCCGGTACGGTACTGAACGCACAGCAGCTGAAAGAAGTGACCGATGCCGGTGCACAGTTTGTTATCAGCCCGGGCCTGACCGAGCCGCTGCTGCGTGCCGCCGTCGACGGTCCGGTGCCGTTGATCCCGGGTATCAGCACCGTTTCTGAACTGATGACCGGTCTGGATTACGGCCTGCGCGAGTTCAAGTTCTTCCCGGCGGAAGCCAACGGCGGCGTCAAGGCGCTGCAGGCGATTGGCGGACCGTTCCCGCAGGTGCGTTTCTGCCCGACCGGGGGGATTTCTCCTGCGAACTATCGTGACTATCTGGCGCTGAAAAGCGTGCTGTGCATCGGCGGTTCATGGCTGGTGCCAGCCGATGCGCTGGAAGCGGGCGATTATGATCGGATCACCCGTCTGGCGCAGGAAGCGGTGGCTGGTGCGCGTTAATGCGTGACGGATTGTGGCGGTAGTCGCGTCGTTTATCTGACCACGGTTTAAGAATTTAAGGCCGCTATCTTTTTGGGATGGCGGTTTTTTTATGGGTTGGAAAAATGTTATTTGGCTGTGGCTGTGGCTGTGGCTGTGGTGTTCGGGGCGCATCCTCTGCGTAGTCGGGCGTCCTCGCGTCACGCCGAGTGTGATGCCTTCGGCTTCGGCAGCGTGCCTTTCGGGCCGGTCCTGGGCGGGCATCCTGCCCGCGCCAGACCTGACCAGTCTGATTTTTATCGCTCAGCAAGCAGAGCAGCCTGCACCGCCGGTCGTGCCTCAATGCGCGTCATATAAGTCGACAGCGCAGGCCAGCGATTGAGGTCGATGGCGAAGAACCGGCACCAGCGCAATACGGTAAACAGATAGGCATCGGCAACGCTAAACGTCGCTCCCGCCAGATAGTCACTCTCTGAAAGGCGACGCTGGAGGTAATCGAACCGCCGGAGCAGCTTTTCGCAAATGGTCGACCGGGCTTCCTCGGGCAACGTAGTGTTAAACAACGGCGCTGAGCCGGCATGGATTTCGCTGGTGATGAAATTCAGCCACTCCTGCAAACGCAGCCGGTCCCAGCTGCCTGCTTTAGGCACCAGCCCGCATTCCGGTTTCAGTTCGGCCAGATACTGCACGATAACCGGCCCCTCGGTCAGAATCTGACCCTCTGTAAGTTCAAGCGCAGCCACATAACCTTTGGGATTAATGGCGAGAAAATCCCGCCCGTCCGCGGTTTTCTTGGTTTTATTGTCCACCTTAATCAGTTCGAACGGCAGGCCAAGCTCGCGCAGAACGATATGCGGTGAAAGCGAGCAGGTATCAGGTGCGTAATAGAGCTTCATAGTGACTCCTGGAACGTTAATCATCAGCGATGCGCGCTGTCATCAGGCGCTGGGGACACTATGTTTATCGCGAGTATTTCTGTAAAATTAATCTTCAAATCGATAAGCATTAGCTGAGCTACTGAACATTATGATGAACCTTCTTCACTGGCGCCTGCTGGTGGCTGCGGCTGAGGCGAGCAGCATCTCGCGTGCCGCAGAGCGTGTTGGCATTACCCAGTCCGGTGCCAGCCAGGCGATTGCTCAGCTGGAAGCCTCACTGGGCTTCCCGGTCTTTATCCGCGAACGGCGACATTTTTCCGTCACCGCGCTGGGCGAACGGGTTGTCGCCCATGCGCGTAACATGATCGCGGAGCTGGACGCGATCCGCGACCTGGCCAACGACAGCCGGGGACTAAGCAACGGACGCATCCGGCTTGGCAGCTTTCCCTCGGTGATATCCACGCTGCTACCGGCACTGCTGCGCGATTTTCACCGCCTGCATCCGGGTATCGATCTGGTCGCGCTGGAAGGTAGCGATGAGGAAGTTGAGGCATGGCTGGAAACGGATACCGTCGAGCTGGGAGTGGTGCTCAACCCGGCATCAGGTCGGGCGGAGGTGGTGCTGGGGCGTGATGAATGGGTCGCCGTGCTGCCAGCGGGCCACGCGCTTGCCCGGCGCGCAAGTCACGGTGGCGTCACGCTTGATGAGCTGGCCGCCCAACCATTTATACTGGCGACCGGGGGATGTACGGTGAACGGAAAAAGTCTGGTGGAGCAGGCCGGGCTGCACCTGTCCGACGTGAGGGTAACGGTGCGCGACTGGATCAGCGCCTGCATGCTGGTGCGCGAAGCCATGGGCGTGGCGATTATACCTCAATCGGCCCTGCCAGAAGAGCAGCGGGGCCTGCGCGTGCTGCCGCTGACGCCGACCATCCACCGCGAGTTTGGTCTGGTGTGCTCACCGGCAGGCCGGTCTTCCCGGGCAACGCAGGCGCTGCTGGCGGGATTAAAAAAACGCTGTCGTTGACGCGATCGCCCCGGCACTTTACCTAGCGGTTAACCGTAATCCCCATCCTGTCCAGCAGCACCAGCGCCTGAACGCTGTCGAGCGTCACCCCTTCAAGGTTCATTCCACGGAGGTCAAGATCGCCCAGCTCGGCACCGCTCAAATCGCAGTAGGTGACGTTGACGCTGGCCCAGTCAAATGAGGCAAATTCTCCGCCGGACAGGTCGGAGCCGCTGAACGTGGCGCCGCGTGCAACCACGCCGAGCCAGCGGTTGTCCTTCAGCTCACATTTCTCGAGCACGGCTTTCGATAGGTTGGCATAGCTGAGGTTGCTGCCGGTGATGATCGCGCTGCAAAACCAGCTGCGGGTGGTGATCATATTCATAAAGCTGGCTTCACGAAAGTCAGCGCCCTGTAACCGACAGTCGCGGATTTCTATGCCCAGCGCGCTGGCACTTCTGAAATCGGCCATGGTCAAGTCACAGCTTTTGAAGCAGGCATCCTTGAGGATTGCGCGGCGGAAGTTCGCTCCCTGCTGCGTCTCTTTGTCATAAAACGCGCATCCGGTGAAGACGGTGCCGGTCAGGTCGGCACCCGAGAAATCACAGTTCAGAAAGGACGCATTCTCAATTTTCTCGCCGGTGAATCTGCCTGCGGCGATCATTTCATCGTTCAGTATCAATGCCATCTAAAAGCCTGTTTATCTGCACCGTTGTTCAGCGCATTCTAATCGGGCTGCAAGGGCAAGGAAACCGCCCCGATGAGTTCAGGGGCGGGAAGCGCACAAACGTCAAAACGGCTTTTGTGAATAGTCGTTATGGGTTGCCGAAATTAAACTGCCGACAGGCCAAATTGATGCTTCAGCAGTTCGGTAATCTCATCATCCGTCAGCTGCCTGTTTTCAACACCGTTCGCGGTAACCGTTTTCAGTCTGTCGCCGAGCAAAATCAGCCGTCCTTCAGGTTTATGCTGCACGATCACCCGTTTATGCACGAAGATAGCATCGGGATGGGTAGAGTTAAGATAGTTGGCCGGGGCAAAATCAATCCACTCCTGCGGCGTCAGATCGAAGCCGTACTGATTGCACCATTCGCCCTCAACCTTCGCCTGTAACAGATACTCGCCGCTGGCGTCGCGGGACAGCCGAAAGGTATCGAAATCCTGAATAATATCGCTATCAAGGTCGTCCAGCGCCATTGGTGCGCGGATACCGTAGCTGCCGAATCCCAGATCGCAAAGCCACTGACGGCCATCAACCTCGGCAATCACCGCCATATGGGTTTTCGGCCGCCGCACCGGGTAGAACATTGGGCGGGCGGCGACGAAACGGTAAGGAATGCTCAGCGCCTCCAGCGCCATGGCAAACAGCCCGTTAACCTCATAACAGTAGCCGCCGCGATGCTGCTTCAGCACCTTATCGGCAATCTCGTCGGGGTCCAGCGAGACGATTCTTCCTGCCTGCACATCCAGATTCTCAAACGGCACCGCAAAAAGCTGATGGCGCATCAGCGCATGCAGCGTGACGGTATCGGCGGCGGCGGGGCCGGTGTAGTTGATACGGTGGAAATAGCTCAACAGATCAAAGTTGTTACTGTGCATAATGCCTCCTTAACTGGCTGGTGGTCGACACTATAGAAGGCATCACGCATTGGCTGTATAGTCAGATTTATCGAAAATCAGACTGTACAGATCGCCATGTCCGCCCCATCCCTTTCTGCCCCACATTACCGCCGGATTGCTGAAATGCTGCGCCAGACCCTGGCTTCAGGAGCTCTGCGGGTCGGTGACCGGATGATCTCCGCACGTAAACTGGCCGAACGCGAACAGGTCAGCCTGCCCACGGCGCTGGAAGCGCTCCGCTGTCTGGAGGCCGAAGGGCTGATCGTTGCGCGCCCGCGATCGGGCTACTTCGTTAGCCGGGTAACCACGGCCTGTGGCAAACAACACTTTCCTCCTGCATCCGGTCCGGTACCGGTGACCCTGTCAGCCGTGGCCCGTTCAATATTCAGTAGCGCTGAAACCCGGCTGGTCCCGCTTGGTGCGGCGCTGCCCGATCCCGCCTGGCTACCCGGGGCGACGCTTCAGCGCGCGTTACATGCGGCAAGCCGTCGACTGGATGCGCACGGGCAGAGCTACAGCCTGCCGCCGGGCAGGGCCGATCTGCGCAATAATATCGCCGCACGCGCCGCGCAGTGGGGAGCCCGGTTTAGTGCGGACGATGTGATCATCACCGCCGGTGCCACCCAGGCGCTGCGCCTGGCGCTGCATGCGGTCTGCCAGCCTGGCGATGTCGTGGCGATTGAGCAGCCCGCCTACTTCGGCACGCTTCTGCTGCTGGAAGACCTTGGCCTCAAGGCATTGCAAATTCCCACCGATACCATGGAGGGCCTGCTGCTGGCACCGCTGGAAGACGCCATTCTGCGGCATCGTCCTGCGGCCGTACTGGCCTCGCCGACGGTGCAAAATCCGCTCGGCGCCAGTATGCCGGTCGCAAAAAAGCAGGCGCTGGTTGCGCTGATGGAACGTGCAGGCATCCCGCTGATTGAGGATGATGTCTATGGCGATCTGGTCGGCGAGGGGCAACGGCCTCCGGCCTGCAAGGCGTTCGATCGGAGCGGTAATGTGATTTACTGCAGCTCATTGTCCAAAACTCTGGCACCGGGCTGGCGAATCGGCTGGATTACTGCCGGGCGCTACCATGAGAAGGTGATGCAGGCGCGGATGGCCGGGGAGTGGGCCGGTGCGCCGCTGCTGGAAGCCGCAAGCAGCGAGATCCTTGCCAGCGGCGACTACGAGCGACATCTGCGCCGCCTGAAGTCACGGGTGGCAAAGGGGATAAAAGCGGTCATCGCCCGGGTTGAGGCGAACTTTCCGCCTGGTACGCGCGTGACCATGCCCGCTGCCGGTTTTCTGCTGTGGGTCGCGCTTCCCCCGCAGGTCAACGCGCTGGAAGTGCATCGCCGCGCGCTGGCGCTGGGCATCGGCGTCAGCCCCGGTCCGCTGTTTTCCCCCGGTGCGGAACTGCAGAACTATCTGCGGTTGAACTGCGCCAACGAACCCACCCCGCAACTGCTGAGTGCGGTGGATCGGATCGGCGAGATTTGCCGCGAACTGGCCGGGTAGGGCGCAGCACTGGCGAAGAAAAACCTGTCCATCAATTAATCTTTTGCGCATGATGACGACAGAAGTCGATGGATTTATCTTCGTATTAACCCGCAGGAGTGTTTATGCCAGACAGAGTAGCAACCCCGCCGTTGTATTACCGTAGCGAAGGAAAAGGCCCCTTAGTCATCATGATCCACGGCCTGTTAATGGATGGGCAGTGTTGGAGAAATAACGGCGTTATCTCCGCGCTCAGCTCGTCTTTTCACGTCGTATGCCCCGATTTAATCGGCCATGGCGCAAGCGATAAGCCAGATAACCCGGCGTTGTACAGCAGAGAGAATCAGGCACTCTCCATTGTGAATCTGATGGATGAGCTGGGCTATGAAAAAGCGCACGTCGTCGGCTATTCAGCCGGAGCCTGGCTGACTTTGGGACTGTTAGATTTATACCCACAGCGCCTGAGTTCCGTGGTTTTAGGGGGATGGGACTGCCTGAAAGGACTGCCTGAAACCCCTTACGGCAAACTCACGTTTGATATGTTTATATCCTTCGCTCGCGAAACCGCACCGGAATTGACCCGCTCGCTTTCAGCGCAGGATGAAAAGGGTGTGGAGCACTTTTTCAATGCGCTGAGTCGGCCACCTGAAAATGTGGAGCCGCTGTTTACGCGCAGCACGCCTAAATTGCTGTGGGCAGGAACGCGCGACCCGTATTACGCAGCCATGGCCGAATTGGCCGAGAAGCAGGGCATCCCGCTGATTTCCGGGGCAGGGGATCACCTGAGCGAAGCGAATCATCCTGATAAGAGCACGATCGATAAGCTACTCAGATTTATTCTCGACCCGCGAATGTCTGTTTAGCCTACGGCTAATGGCGCAGTTTCGGTCAGCCCCTGGCACGGGTGCATGCAATTAATAAATGTTCTCATCGCCGGGCCGATCGTTCTGTATGCGTGATGGGCACAAAGCGCCGTGCCCGTTACCTTCACTCTGCAACGGGTCTTTTGCCTCACCCCTCGAGCGTGGACTTGAATATCCCTGACATGTCATCATGTGCATTGGTTAAATTTTTGTATACGTAGCCGCAGGCTATAGCAGATACAAATGGCACATGTATTCAGGTGAAGAAAATGGCGTACTTGGACTATTTATTTAAGTTTATGGAAGGGAATCCGGCGCTGGCCGTGGGGTTTAATATCATCCTGCTGATCGTTTCAGGCATGTTTACCCACATTTTGTGCAAATTCCTGTTGATCAAAGTGGTGCGCAGGGTCTTCTTCGCCAGCCATAAACACGATGTGCCGCTGGAGAAAGATCGCCGCATCGCCGAAAAGCTGTCCAACTTTATGCCGGTGATTATCGTCTATTACCTCCTGCAGCTTATGCCGAATATGCCGGCATCGCTGGTCACGGCGATTAATACCTTCTGCGGCATTTTGTTCTTTATTTTCCTGTCGGTGTTCTTTAATGAAATGCTGGATATCGTTAACAGCTCTTATTTGCGTAAGAGCAAGCGTAAAAACCATTCGATTAAAGGTTACATCCAGATAGGGAAGATATTAATTCACGTTATTGCGGCGATTATGATCCTCGCGGTGATGTCGAATAAATCACCCGCTATTATTATTTCCAGCCTGGGTGCCGTGGCGGCGGTGCTGATGCTGGTGTTTCAGCATACGCTGCTGTCGCTGGTCGCCAACGTCCAGCTTTCATCCAATGACGTTCTGCAACTGGGCGACTGGATTGAGATGCCCGACAAGAATCTCAGCGGCGAGGTGACCGACATCGCGCTGCACACCATTACCATCCGCAACTGGGATAATACGATCTCACGTATCCCGACCAAAAACTTCCTGACTGAAACCTACACCAACTGGCAGGCGATGTTTTCGTCCGGTGCGCGGCGGATTATGCGCAGCACCAGTATCGATCAGCATTCGGTTAACTTCCTGTCGCAGGAGATGCTGGCCCCGATGTTGTCCATTCGCGGGGTCAACGAACCGCTGGCGAAACTGCTTGATGGCCGCGATCCCACCGGCGTGGCGGATAGCTGGTTTATCGATAACGGGCTGACTAACTTAACGCTGTTCCGCCATTATTTAATGACGTATCTCGCCGAGCGGCCGGATATCATTAAAGATATGTACATCGTGGTAAGAACGTTGAAACCGTCTCCGTCCGGCATGCCGCTGGAAATATATTGCTTTACCTCATCGATTTATTGGATGGATTACGAGAATACGCAGTCCGCGATCTTCGAATACATAACCGCCGTGGCGGGGAAATTCTCCCTGCGTCTGTACCAGTACCCGGCGGGGCACGACTTCTGGCGTTTATCGCAGGAGAGCAGCGGCCGTGATGGCGCGCGATAAATTTCCTGCGGGCCTGCCTGTCAGGCAGGCCCTGCCACTCCTTATTTCTCCCTTTCCTCTAACGAAGAAAAATCAATAACGAACTGTTTAAGCAGGCATTCAAGCTGCAGACGATCGTCCTGCTGCCAGTGCTGAAAGACCTTCTGGTAAATTTCTTCGCGCGCTGCGTCAATCTTATCGGTCATCGCTTTACCCACTGCAGTGATAACGGCCTCATTGATCCTCTTATCTTTCGCGTTCTTCTGCCGCTGTGCCAGACCCGCTTCTTCCAGCTTTGCGACCTGACGGCTGACCGTGGTGTAGTCGCGGCCGACTCTGTCAGCCAGTTCGACGACACCAATAGGTCCAAATCGGCTGATTTGTACCAAAAGAGGAAACAGCGCGCGATCGAGATTAATTGTCGACGCTTTAATCATTAATTCATCACGTTGGGGACGGTTAAACACGCCAACGATAGTGAGTAATGCATCATGCAGGTCAGAAAAATCTTGGGGTTTATGTGTATTTTGCACGCTTTTTATTGACACCGTCTGTAGCTGAATTTAATGTGTGCATTATACACATAAACCATATTAGCTACAGGTGAACATTCAGATGAAAGCAGCGATTATCAACCAGCAGGGCGCACAGCCGGTGTACGGTGAGTATCTCGATCCCCAGGCCAGCGATCGTCAGGCCGTTATTACCGTCACAGCCGCCGCGATTAGCCAGCTGGCAAAATCACGCGCGGCGGGCAAGCATTACAGCGCGATGACCTCCGCTCCCTTCATTCCCGGCATTGACGGCACGGGTTACCTCAGCAACGGCGATCCGGTGTACTTCCTGTCATTCAACGCTCCCTGGGGAAGCATGGCGGAGAAGACACGGGTTTCACTCGACAAGGTTGTGCACTTACCCGCAGGTCTGGATCCTGTACTTGCAGCGGCGATCGCCAATCCCGGGATGTCATCCTGGGCTGCGTTAACGCGACGGGCATGTTTACAACCAGGCGAAACGGTTCTCATCAATGGCGCAACCGGCACGTCGGGTGGTCTGGCCGTCCGAATCGCTCGCAGTCTGGGTGCCGGGAAGATTATTGCAACGGGGCGAAATAAAGATGTCCTGACAAAATTACGCGAAGAGGGCGCTGATGTTGTTTTCACGCTGGATTCCCTGCCATCCGTATTACCGGCCCTGATGGCTGAAGGTATTGACGTGGTGCTTGATTATCTCTGGGGGCAAAGCGCGCTGGATATTATGACTGCGGCAGTTGCCGGTGGCGCAAAAACCGTACGCTTCGTTCAGATTGGTTCTCTCAGCGGTCAGGAAATCACCCTGCACAGTAAATTGCTGCGCTCATCAGGGCTGACGCTGATGGGCAGCGGGCTGGGTAGCGTTTCAGATGCAGAATTGATCGCCGCAATAGGTGAGCTTTTTAAGGCAGTATCAAACCATGGCTTGTCTGTTCCATATATACAGCGTCCTCTGGAAGAGGTGGGAGAAGCCTGGTCCGAAGACGACAGTCGTTGCCGGACCGTTCTTATTCCCTTCAACGAAGCTGTCAGTAAATAACTCTCACCAACAGGATCAACGCCTGGCATCAAGATTAATTCAGGCGTTTCAGATTGGGTGTCTGGCGTATCGGGACTGGCCGTAACGCGGACCCGCTGTCTCATCCATGCCCGCTCGGACTCACTTTACCATCATTTCAAATCTGCAACGATGAGTTGCAAACCCTTCTATTTTGAAAATTCCCGCTCGCAGATATGCTTCTCTCATCGCGACAACACCCGTCGTCGCCAACGACAGATGACCCAATAAATCTATCCACACCTAATTTAAGGAATGACATCATGAGTAAAAAACTTGCAGATAAAATTGCGTTAGTGACCGGCGGCAGCACTGGTATTGGGCTGGCATCAGCACAGGAACTGGCAGCGCAGGGCGCCACCGTTTATATCACCGGCCGTCGTCAGGAAGAACTGGAAACCGCCGTGGCCTTAATCGGACCATCGGCCAAAGCTATCCGGGCAGACGCCTCTGTTCTGAGCGACCTCGATACGGTGTTTTCTACTATCCTGAGCGAATCCGGCAGGCTTGACGTGCTGTTCGCCAACGCGGGCGGCGGCGACATGATGCCACTGGGCGCGATTACCGAAGAGCACTTTGACCGCATTTTCGGCACCAACGTGCGGGGCGTGCTGTTCACCGTGCAGAAAGCGCTGCCGTTGATGGCCAAAGGGGCTTCCATCATTCTGACCGGCTCAACGGCGGCGGCGAAAGGCACCGCCAGCTTCAGCGTTTACAGCGCGAGTAAGGCCGCCGTCCGCAGCCTGGTCCGCTCGTGGGCGCTTGACCTGAAGGACCGTGGTATCCGTGTCAATGTGGTCAGCCCTGGGCCAATCCGCACGCCGGGCCTGGGCGGTCTGGTACTCGAAGAGCATCGGCAGGGGCTGTTTGACGCG
Source organism: Erwinia sp. JUb26 (assembly GCF_003751505.1). Classification (GTDB taxonomy): domain Bacteria; phylum Pseudomonadota; class Gammaproteobacteria; order Enterobacterales; family Enterobacteriaceae; genus Erwinia. The sequence continues at coordinate 187,515 of NZ_RJVB01000001.1, forward strand.
CTGGCGGAAGGGGTACCGCTGGGGCGCTTAGGCGAACCGGAAGAGATCGGTAAAACCGTGGCGTTTCTTGCCTCCGGGGAGGCGAGTTTCATCAACGCCGCGGAAATTTATGTTGATGGTGGATTAGCGCAGATTTAATTCACTGTTGGAGCCACTGCCTTAAATTCAAGTCATCACGGCATTTGGACTCGAAATGCCGTTTTAAGATAACTGACTGAGGCGCTTAAGCGACGTGTCGGCGTTAAATTAAAACGCTGCACGTCCAGTTCCAACCCGCACCTCACCAACGCATCTCCTGCACCATCACCGTGCGCCCAACTCTGCCTGGCAACCCCTCCTGAACGCCCGCGAAGAACAATACCCCTTAGTGGGTAATCAGATTCTCTTATTTTACCGCCTGTTAGACGGTCAGTAATAAGCCACTCGATAGTTTGTCAATTTCTGGCACGTCAATTGCAAAGATATCTGCGTCAGAGTGAAAACTTATTACAAACGCCAGCTAAACCTGGCACTCGGGGATACGAGACGGAGGCAACATGAACTTAAGACGACTGAAATATTTTGTGAAAATCGTCGATATCGGCAGCCTGACTCAGGCCGCTGAAGTCCTGCATATTGCACAGCCAGCGCTCAGCCAGCAGGTTGCCACGCTGGAAAATGAACTCGACCAGCAGCTGCTGATCCGCACCAAGCGCGGCGTTACGCCGACCGAAGCGGGTAAGATCCTGTATTCCCACGCCCGCACCATTTTACGCCAGTGCGAACAGGCGCAGCTGGCCGTGGTCAACGCAGGGCAGGTTCTGTCGGGTCAGGTCTCTATCGGACTGGCACCGGGCACCGCCGCCTCGTCGCTGACCATGCCGCTGCTGCAAACGGTACGCGAGCAGTTCCCGGAAGTGCTGGTCTATCTGCATGAAAACAGCGGTTCTTCATTAAACGAAAAAGTGATGAATGGACAGCTTGACATGGCGGTACTTTACGATCGTTCCCCCACCGCAGGCATCACCAGCATCCCGCTGCTGAAAGAAGAATTATATCTGGTTGGCACCACCGCCTGTCCCGGCCAGCACGTTGACCTCGCCGCCGTGGCCGAAATGAATCTGTTCCTGCCGCGCGACTACAGCGCCGTGCGTAAACGCGTGGATGAAGCGTTCTCCCTGCGTCGCCTCAGCGCCCGAATCATCGGTGAAATCGAGTCGATTGCCACGCTGACCGCCGCCGTTTCCAGCGGCATGGGCGTTACCGTTCTGCCGGAGTCCGCCGCGCGTGCGCTGGTCAGCTCAACCAATGCCTGGATGTCGCGGATCAGCAGTCCAACGCTGAACCTGCCGCTGTCGCTGAATGTCTCTTCCCGACTGCCGCTCTCCCCATCTGCTCAGGCGGTAAAGAATATTTTACTGTCGCTGCTCAACAGGCCGGTCGTTGAAGATCGTGAACTGATGCTGGTTGGTTAATCCCTCTGTGCCGGGCGCGCAGCCGCGCGCCTCACTCCCGCCTTATCGCTAAAAAGCATATAAAACCTCTTTTTATTATTTGTTGCTATCAATTTGCATCCTTAACATGAAGGAAACCAACAAATAACAGAGAGAGGGAAGCGCGTGAATTTTCAGCAACTTAAAATCATCAAGGAAGCGGCACGCTGCGAGTTTAATCTCACCGAAGTGGCTAACGCGCTGTTCACCTCTCAGTCAGGAGTCAGTCGCCATATACGCGATTTGGAAGATGAACTGGGGGTTGAGATTTTTATCCGCCGGGGAAAACGCCTGCTGGGAATGACAGAACCGGGCAAAGCGCTGTTGACCATCGCCGAGCGTATCCTCGATGAGGCAGGTAAAGTTCGCCGCCTGGCCGACGTATTTACCAACGAATCCAGCGGCGTTCTGACCATTGCCACCACCCATACCCAGGCGCGTTACAGCCTGCCGAAAGTGATTAAGGCCTTCCGTGCACTCTATCCGCACGTGCGGCTGGAGCTGAATCAGGGTTCGCCGCAGGAGATCGCCTCCATGCTGGTTGCCGGTGAGGCCGATATCGGCATCGCCAGCGAGCAGGTGGTGAATAACCCGGCGCTGGCGGCGTTCCCGTGGTTCAGCTGGCATCATGCGCTGCTGGTGCCAAAAGGCCACGAGTTGATCCAGCAGCAGCCGCTGACGCTGTCCACGCTCAGCCGCTATCCGCTGATCACCTATCGTCAGGGGATCACCGGCCGCTCGCGTGTGGATCGCGCATTCCATGCCGCCAGCCTGAAGCCGGATATCGTCCTCAGCGCCCAGGATTCCGACGTGGTGAAAACCTACGTTGAGCTGGGTCTGGGCGTGGGTATCCTGGCCGACCAGGCCTGCCAGCTGGATGAAAACTCGGATCTGGTTCGCCTTGAGGCGCGTCATCTGTTCGAGTCCAACACCGTCTGGCTGGGTCTGAAGCGCGGACAGCTGCAGCGCAACTACGTCTGGCAGTTCCTGGAACTGTGCAACGCGAATCTCTCCCTGGAAGAGATCAAGCGCCAGGCGCTGGCACTGAGCAACGAAGAAGAACCGGCTATCGACTTTCAGATTTGACCGTCAACGCTTCAGCGGCACGGACTGCCCAAAGAGCATCGCGCAGCCACAGGTGTGCGCGATCTCGCTCCATTCGTCGATGCCGGAACGGACGATCGCCCTCCATCTGGCGAATGCCAGAGCAGGGCGACCGCCAGCTCACCCGCTAATCCAGTCCCAGCAGGGCGTTCAGTTCGGCGATTTGCTGCTGCCACTGGCGCTGTAATTCCGGTTTCTGATGACGGGGCCTGCGCGCCCGATCGTCTGCCAGCTTACTTTCCAGATCCAGAAGTGCCCTCAGCCAGTGTTCCTCTTCGTTGCCCGAAACGACAGACGTAGCCATCTGTGTTTTTTCCCCCGTCGGAGAGTCCGGCACTGCCGTATCGGCCAGTCTGGCGTAAACCGGTTCGATACTGTGCCACTCCTCCAGCCGCCGCTGATGGATAAGCCAGAAACGGTTACAGCTTTGCTCAATCAGCGCCCGGTCATGAGAAACCAGCAGCACCGCGCCGCTGAAGGTTTTCAGCGTTTCCGCCAGCTCTTCTTTCCCTTCCATATCCAGATGGTTGGTTGGCTCATCAAGCAGCAGCAGGGAATAGTTCGCCAGCGTCAGCCCGATAAACAGCAGCCGCGAACGTTCGCCGCCGCTCAGCGTACTGACTTTTTGCTGATGGCGAAGATACGGAAAACCGGCACCGATCAGTGCCATTTTCCGCTGCTCCTCGGTCAGCGACGCAAAGTTCGCCAGCGCATCCGGCAGCGTGTCCTCGTCCTGAAGCTGCCGCAGGCTCTGGTCGTAGTACCCCGTGCGCGCCTTGGCATGGAAAATCACCCCATCAGTCGCGGTTTCCATTTGGCAATATGCCTGCCACAGAAGGTGCAGCAGCGAGGATTTACCGCAGCCGTTGCGGCCAACCAGCGCGATACGGTCACCGCTTTTTACTCGTAGTTCGCCCAGTTCAAACAGCACCTGCGCGTCCGGTGCAGGCCGCACCTGGAAGCCAGAAAGCGCCAGCACGCGATCTGCCGCCAGGGCATCACCGCGCAGCCGCAGCTGCCACTGATTGCCTGCGGTCACCTCGGTTTGATCTTCCTTCATCCGATCGACCTGCTTTTCCATCTGTTTGGCTTTTCGCGCCAGCCCTTCGTTGTCGTAAACGCTGCCCCAGACGGCCAGCCGTTTGGCGCTTCGGGTGACACGGTCGATCTCCTTTTGTTCGGATTGACGGCGTAACGCGTCCGCCGCATCTTTTTCCGCCAGCGCCCGGCGTGCCTGAGAGCAGGGAAGACGGATAAACTGCAGCCGGTTATCGCGCAGGATCCAGGTGCAGTTGGTGACGGCGTCCAGCAGGCTGCGATCGTGGGAAACCAGCACAAAACTGCCGCCCCAGTTTTGCAGAAACCGTTCTAACCACAGCAGGGTGGGCAGGTCCAGATGGTTACTCGGCTCATCCAGCAGCAGTAAATCCGGCTGGCGGATCAGCGCACGCGCAAGCATCAGCCGCGTATGTTGCCCGCCGCTGAGCGTGCCGGCGGCCAGACCCCAGCTCGTTTCCTCAAAGCCGAGCGTTGCCAGCAGCACTTCGGCCTGCCAGCGTTCCGGCTGATGCAGGCTGCCGGGCAAAGCGTTCTGCACCGCATCAATCAGTGTCACATCCTGTAATGCCGCAGGAAGATGCTGTTCTACCGTTGCCATGATGCAGTGGTTCGCCAGTGTGATCGTCCCGGAGGAGGCCGCCCGTTCCCCGTTAAGGATTTTCAGCAGGGTACTTTTCCCGCAGCCGTTGTGGCCGATAAGTCCAATGCGGTCGCCTTTTTTCAGGCCGAAAGAGATTTCCGTCAGCAGAGGGCCGAAGGCATTATCGAAGGATAAGGATTGCGCAGATAATAATGTCATGATGCTTACTCAAGTTTTACAGGCAAAAAAATGCCTCTCGTCAATAAAGCCGACGATAACCGGTAAGCCGGAGGGAAGTTCTCAGATTGTCATTCAGCTTCGCTCAAGCAGGTTATCGCAGCACGATACCGGTAACGCTTGAGCCGTAACGATCGCTAAGGACGAGTGAAATTAAAAAAACTTCACGGGTCAGCATGGCAATCCTCCTTATGCATTCTGCAGGTGAAAGAATGCGCTAATTATATTCGGGATTTCCGAAGGGTTCCAGTGTCGAAAATCCCGGCAGGCAGCGAGTGAGGAAGCGCAGGGTTACCAGCGCAGTTTACGGCCGGCATAGTCCACAAAATGGTGGCCGCCTTTGCCGCGATACGCGTCGAACTGGTCAACGATTCCGGTGGCACTTTCCTCAACGGTCAGCGTGGCATTTTCGCCGCCCATATCGGTTTTCACCCAACCCGGATGGATGGATAACAGCGTCAGTTCCTGTTTTTCAGTGGCCTCCAGCAATCCGCGGGCCAGCATATTCAGCGTGGCTTTACTGGCGGAATACAGCGGATAGGTGGCGACCTCATTTTCATTGAGGCTGGAAAGCTCGGAGGTCATCAAAGCCAGCACGCCGGAGCGGTGATTCAGCAGCGGAAGGAATTTCGCCGCGGTGCGCACGGGGGAAACGGCATTGGTGAGCAGCAGCTGGACGATCTCATCATCGGTCGCCCGATCGATGTCCTGATGGTCGGGACCGAAAACGCCCGCATTGACAAAAATCAGGTCAAAACGCTGTGCGGACAGGGCGTCTTTAGCCGCTTCCCGCGCGGCGGATTGATTGATATCCAGTTTAATCCATTCGACCGACGCGGGGCTTTTTGCCGGAGCGTCACCTCGCGTGGTCGCCGTCACCTGCCAGCCACGTTTTGCCAGTACGTCCACCACGCCCAGACCAATGCCGCGTGAAGCGCCGACGATCAATGCTTTTTTTGAGTCAGTCATATTCATCCTTTTATACAATGCATTACTGGTAATATATCGTTTTCAATAACCGGTAAAACGCGCCTTAGCGCGAAAGGGCAGTATGAAACAGCCCGCCGCTGGCAACAATGGACAGTTGTGCGATTTGCCAGGCAGGGTTGTGTATTGGCAGGCTGCGGTGATCGATCGCGCATCAGACGCTGTCGCTCAGCGCGGAAGAAGAACCGGCTACCGACGTTCAGATTTGATTGTGCCGTCTTCGGCACAACACACTTCCCGCAGGCAGTCGCGCAGCCAATAGTGTGCACGATCGCCGTCCATTCGCGGATGCCAGATCATCGATATTTTCATGGTCAGCGGCGTGAGTGGAAGAGGCCGGGTGACAGTGCCCTGGCGTAGATTCTGCGTATAACGAGACGGTACGGTGGCAATCAAATCCGTTCCTCGCGCCAGCGCAATCGCGGCGGAAAAACCGTCAACAATAGCGATAATATCCCGTTCAAGGCCCAGCGCCGCCAGCGCCTCATCCGCTCTTCCTTTCAGCTCACCGCTGCGCCCTGTCAGGATGTGTTCGCCTGCGGCATAGCGCGCCACGGTCAGCGGACCGTCCGCCAGGGGATGTCCTTCACGCACCACCGCAATTAACCGATCCTCAAACAGCAGGCGCGTGCGCAGTTCCGGCCCGGCTTCGGCGTCTACTACGCCGGTGACCAGATCCACGCTGCCGTCACGCAGCGTCTGGCTGCTGCGGGTCAGTTTGGGCACGAAACGCAAACGTACCCCGGGCGCATCCCGCCGCACGCGGGCAACCAGCGCCGGGCCAAAGTTTTCCACGAAGCCATCACGGGTTTGCAGGGTGAAAATGCGATCCAACTTCGCCAGATCCAGCGCCGCCGCCGGGCTCAGCGCCGCTTCCGCCTCATCGACCAGTCGGGCGACGGGCTGGTTCAGTTCCAGCGCGCGCGGCGTTGGCACCAGCCCGCGTCCGGCGCGCACCAGCAGCGGATCGCCGGTCACCTGCCGCAGACGTGCCAGCGAGCGGCTCATGGCCGAGGGGCTGAGCTGTAAACGGCGTGCGGCGCCAGCCACGCTGCCTTCGCTCAGCAGCGCGTTAAGGGTAAAGAGGAGGTTCAGATCGGGTTTGCTCATCCCCTGATGTTAGCACAGTGAATGAGTGAGGTGGCGCCAGATGCACTAATATCCTGCAATTCGTGCATCTTCCGCCTTGTCACTCATGGGCGTAGGCTGCGGGTAAATCACCAGGGAGCTGCAACCATGAGCCAAACCACTTATCACGCTTCGCAACCGTCATCCGCCGCGCTTTGCGCACTGGCGTTCACCACCATGCTCTCTTCCATGAGCAGCAGCATTGCCAATATCGGGCTGCCCACTCTTGCCGCGTTTTTTCATGCCTCTTTTCCCCAAATCCAGTGGGTGGTGCTGGCGTACTTGCTGGCGGTTACCGGTTCGGTGCTGGTAATGGGCTGGTTGGGGGATCGCTTTGGCCGCGAGAGATTATTGGCCGCCGGCGTACTGTTATTCACTTTTGCCTCGCTTGGCTGCGGGCTGGCGAACCATATCGGCTGGCTGATCGCCGCGCGCGTGGTCCAGGGGCTGGGCGGGGCGATAATGCTGGTCAACAGTCTGGCGCTGGTGGTGCAGGTGGTTCCGCCCGATCGCAGTGGGCGGGCGATGGGCGTGATGGGTTCACTCTCAGCGCTCGGCACGGCGATGGGGCCCGCGCTTGGCGGCCTGCTGGTGACGGCGATGGGCTGGCGGGCGCTGTTTTTCATTAATCTGCTTCCCGGCCTGCTGCTGTGGCTGTTGATACGGCACAGTCTGCTGTCGACGCACCCGGCTTCATCAGTGCACTCGGCGAAGTCACAGGCAGCGCCCGTTACCGCAGAGCGAGCGGAAACCGTATCCACCGCAAGGACCAACGCTGCATCAGCCTCACCCGCGAATGCGTTACGCGCTAAGGTAAGCGACCTCCTCCGTCAGCGGGCGCTGATGGGTGGGCTGCTGCTCAGTCTGGTTGTGGCGGCGGTGATGATGACCACGCTGGTGGTCGGGCCGTTTTATCTTGCCGGCGGCCTGCATCTCAGCCCGCGTCAGAGCGGTATGCTGATGGCATTGGGTCCGCTGGTGGCTGCCATCACCGGGTTTCCCGCCGGGCAGTGGGTCGATCGCATCGGCTCCTCCCGTGCAACGTTATTCAGCCTGCTGGTGATGGCACTGGGATGCGGATTGCTGTCAGAGCTACCGCAGGCGCTGGGGCGCAGTGGCTATGCCATCGGATTAATGCTGCTGACCGCAGGATATGCTTTATTTCAGGCGGCAAATAACACCGCGCTGCTGAAACGGGCCGATCCGGCGCGGCGCGGGCGGATTTCCGGCATGCTGAACTTCAGCCGTAACCTGGGTTTTATCAGCGGAGCGGGGTTGATGGCAGCCATTTATTCCGCAGCGGGGCGGGACCTTTCGCCCATGCACGCGGCATCACACGGCCTGAGCATCACTTTTGGTCTGGCTGCCGGGATGATAGTGCTGGCGTTGATCGCTGTCCGGCCATGGCGAAATCCCCCTACGGCATAAAATTTCGTTTCGCCCCGGAAAACCCTTTTCCTGGCGCATCCCCCCGCCGCATAGCGCAGCATGCATCGTCTGCTCTCCGCTACATTGGATACAGAGGATCGATAACCTATTCAGGAGTTGCTATGTTTGCATCACGTTTACGGGACGCCACCCTGCTGCGCCAGCAGGCGTTTTATGCCGGAGCCTGGCAGGGTGCCATCAACGGTGAAACGCTGCCGGTCATTAACCCGTCCAGCGGCGAAGTGCTGTGTACCATTCCGGCACTGGGTGCCGAAGAAACGCAGCAGGCGATTGATTATGCGGAAGCGGCCCGCAAAAGCTGGGGAAAAACGACCAACGCCTCCCGCGCGCTGCTGCTGGAAAAATGGCACCAGCTGATCCTCGATAACGCCGACGACCTGGCGGCGATCATGACCGCAGAGCAGGGTAAGCCGCTGGCGGAAGCCAAAGGTGAAGTGCTGTACGGTGCCGGCTTCGTGAAATGGTTTGCCGAAGAGGCGCGCCGCATTTATGGCGACACCATTCCGGCACCGAGCGAAGATCGCCGCATCCTGGTGCTTAAGCAGCCGGTAGGCGTGGCGGCGGCCATCACCCCGTGGAACTTCCCGATTGCGATGATCACCCGCAAGGTCGCTCCGGCGCTGGCGGCGGGCTGCCCGATTATCGTTAAGCCTTCCGAACTGACGCCGCTGTCCGCGCTGGCGCTGATTGAACTGGCGCAGCGTGCCGGTATTCCGGCGGGCGTGCTGCAGGTGGTCACCGGCCTGCCGAAAGAGATCGGTGAAACCCTGACCGGCAGCCGCACGGTGCGCAAAATCTCCTTTACCGGCTCCACCCGCGTGGGCCAGCTGCTGATGCAGCAAAGCGCCGACAGCATCAAGCGCCTCAGCCTGGAGCTGGGCGGCAACGCGCCGCTGATTGTCTTTGACGATGCCGACCTCGATATCGCCATCAGCGGCATTATGATCAGCAAATTCCGCAACGCCGGTCAGACCTGCGTCTGTGCCAACCGCATTCTGGTGCAGCGCGGCATCTATCCGCAGGTGGTCGAGCGCCTGCTGGCCGAGGTGGCGAAGCTGAAGGTCGGCGACGGCTTTGCCGACGGTAGTACCATCGGTCCGCTTATCAATGCGGCGGCGGTGGCTAAAGTGAATGCCCATATTTCCGATGCCGAACGCCTCGGCGCGACGGTGCTGACCGGCGGCGTCAGCAGCGGTGAGGGCACCTTCGTTGCGCCAACGGTGCTTGGCGATGTGACCAGCGAAATGCGCATTGCCCATGAGGAAACATTTGGTCCGGTCGCGCCGCTGTTTATTTTTGATACGGAAGAGGAAGCAATTAATATGGCGAACGATACGCCATTTGGTCTGGGTGCTTACTTCTTCACCGAAAATATACGCCGTGCGTGGCGAGTCGGCGAAGCGCTGGAATTCGGTATGGTCGGATTTAATACAGGTTCAGTCTCGCTGGAGGTCGCGCCGTTCGGCGGCATTAAACTCTCAGGAATAGGCCGCGAAGGCTCCCGCTACGGTATTGAAGAATATCTGGAGTCCAAGGCATTCCATTTCGGCAGCTTGTAAATACTTTTTTTTTAATTCTTCGACGAAGCCCGCACCCCAAAATGGTGCGGGCTTTTTTATTTGTGATGGCTATCACTTAATCAAAATCAATATTGGCATTGCTCTTCCCTGGTGCAGTTTTAGTACCAGAATCACCATCGTGGTGCGTTCATTTTGTGATGAAAATCATCTATTTAAATAGTCGGTTTAACTGTAAAAAATACCCCCCTATTACGGCACAAAATTTTTCTGACGTCTGTTTTACGCATTTTTATTTTTTAGCTGACTGGCATACTTTCTGCATTACTTAATACAAAGGCGAATAACCAAAGCCGAAAACGTTGTTAGTCAGCCAGCCAGATAAGGCGCCGATAAATAATCGTCCGGCCCGGTCTGAATAAGGATCCAACATGCTCAGTTTTGACCCGGAAAAAATAGCATTACCCGCAGGGCACTACATTAACGGCCAGCATCAGGCCGGAGAAGGCACTGCGCTGCAGGTGAATCGTCCTTCCGACGGCCTGCCTGCCGGGCAGCTGTTTGAAGCCGACGCGCAGAAGGTGGACGAAGCGGTCAGCATTGCGGATCGCTCGGTACGCGAAAGCGGCTGGGCCAGCTGCCCGCCGCGCCAGCGCGGTGCGGTACTGCGCCGCTGGGCTGACCTGATTGCTAATGATACCCAGCTGGCGCAGCTGGAGTCGCTGGGATCGACCCGCCCGATTAGCGACGTGGTTAATCATGAAATTCCGTTTACCGCCGAAGCTATCCGCTTCTACGCCGAGTGCGCGGATAAATACAGCGGCGATGTGCTGCCGACCCGTGATGCCAGCCTCGGCATGCTGGTGCCGGAGCCTTACGGCGTGATCGGCGCGATCACCCCGTGGAACTTCCCGCTGTCGATGGCCTCCTGGAAATGTGGTCCCGCGCTGGCAGCAGGAAATGCCGTGGTGCTGAAGCCTTCCGAGCTGACGCCGTTCTCGACCGTACGTATGGCCGAGCTGGCCATCCAGGCCGGTCTGCCCGCCGGTGTGCTGAATATCGTGCAGGGCGGTGGCGCCGTCACCGGCAGCGCACTGGTGGCCCATCCGCTGGTGCGCAAAGTCTCCTTTACCGGCTCGACCGCCACTGGCGCACGCATTATGAGCGACGCCGCGTTTAACGGCATGAAGCCGGTGACCCTCGAGCTGGGCGGTAAAAGCCCGCAGCTGGTGTTTGATGACGCGGGCGATATTGAAGAAGTGGCCGGACGCATTCTACGCGGCTTTACCGCCAACGGCGGCCAGGCCTGCGTCGCCGGCACCCGTCTTATCGTCCAGCGCGGCATCGCTGATGCACTGATCGCCAAGCTGATCGAGCTGTGCCAGTGCTTCCGTCCGGGCGTGACCTGGGATGAGAACAGCCGATATGCGCCGATGATTGATGCGCGCCAGGCGGCGAAAGTGGCCTCGGTGGTCAGCAGCGCGCGGCAGCAGGGCGCGGAGGTGCTGGTGGGCGGCGAGCGTTTTGCCGACACCGGTGAAGGCTATTTCTGGCAGCCGACGCTGCTCAGTGTCGTCAGCAACGACAACCCGGCGGTGCAGGAAGAGATCTTCGGACCGGTGCTGACCGTGCAGATCTTCGACGACGAAGCCGAAGGCCTGGCGCTGGCGTCGCATGCCACCTACGGACTCTGTGCCGGGGTACATACCAAAAATCTCGACCGCGCCCTGCGCGCGATGCGCGGTATCGCCGCCGGAACGGTGTGGATCAACCGCTACGGTCGCTCCGGCGATTTTATTATCCCAACCGGGGGCTTCCACGGCTCCGGCATCGGCAAGGATTTAGGTCGCCAGGCGTTTGAAGCCTGCCAGCGCTACAAAAGCGTGCTGATCGACTTCTGAAACCCTTAACTCAACACCGAACTCTGAAGAGGTAGCGTAATGGCTGTGTTCAAACCGAAATTTATCACCTTCGACTGCTACGGCACGCTGATCAACTTCGATATGGCCGGTGCTGCTGCCGCCATCTTCGCGGATCGCATCAGTCCTGAGCGGATGAGGGCGTTTACCGACGACTTCTCATCCTACCGTCAGGATGAAGTGCTGGGCGCGTTTAAGCTCTATCCGCTGGTGGTGGCCAACGCACTGTACCGCACCGCAAACAAATGGAGCGTGGAATGTACGCAGGCCGACTGCGACGCAGTGATGAAAGCCTGTGCCACGTGGGGGCCGCATCCGGACGTCCCGGCCGGTCTGGCGAAAGTGGCGGAAGAATTCCCGCTGGTACTGCTGACTAACTCCACCAATGAACTGATTAAAAACCACATCCCGCGCCTGGGTGCACCGATCCATATGACCATCACGGCGGAAGAAGCCGGTGCCTATAAGCCGCAGATGAAGGGCTTCGAGTACATGCTTAACAAGCTGAACTGCGGGCCGGAAGAGATCCTGCACGTCTCCAGCAGCCTGCGCTATGACCTGATGACCGCGTATGACCTGGGCATCAAACATAAAGTGTATGTGAACCGCGGGCACGGCCCGGGCAACCCGGCCTATGAATACACCGAAATTAGCGGTATTGACGGTCTTCCGGGCGTTGTAGGGCTGTAAGGGCACAGAGGAACAGGCGATGAAACTGGAATCATTCTGGCAGGCAACGGCACCCGAGTTTACCGGTGCTGCAACCGGCGATTTACCGGCCACGGCCGATGTGGTGGTGATCGGTGGCGGCTTTACCGGCATCTCCGCTGCGCTGAATCTGGCACGCAGCGGTGTCAACGTGGTGGTGCTGGAAGCGGGGCAGGTGATGAGCCAGGCCTCGGGCCGCAACGGCGGCCACTGCAATACCGGCGTAGCGCAGAACTTCTCTGCGCTGGTGGCAAGCCAGGGCGTTGAGCAGGCAACCCGCTATTATCGTGCCTTTGCCGACGCGGTGGACTATGTGCAGCGCGTGGTGGCCGACGAGCAGATCGACTGCGACTTCCGCCGCTGCGGCAAGCTGAAGCTGGCGAGTAAAGCGTCGCATTTGCCGTCGCTGGTGGCCGCCTGCGAGATGATGAAGCGCCATGTTGACCCGGATGTGGAAATTCTCAGCCGCGAAGATGTACAGCGCGAGATCGATTCACCGAACTTTCACGGCGGCCTGCTCCAGCAGCACGGCGGTCAGATGCATATGGGTAAATTCGGCGTCGGCCTGGCGGAAGCCGCCGCGCGCGCCGGGGCAGCGATTTATTCGCATACCGCGGTCACCGGACTGACCCGTCTTAACGGCTATCGCCACCGTGTCAGCACCGCAAAAGGCGACATTGTGGCGGAAAAAGTGCTGATGGCGACCGGCTGTTCCAATATCGGCCCGTTTGAGTGGTTCCAGCGCCGCATTATTCCGGTGGGCAGTTTCGTCGTGGTGACTGCCCCACTGGAAGAACGCGTACTGAACCGTCTGCTGCCGGGCGATCGTACCTATGTGACCTCACTGAACCTGGGCAACTACATGCGCACCACCGCCGATCGTCGCCTGGTGTTCGGTGGCCGGGCACGCTTCGCCATCAGCAGTCCGACCTCCGATGCCCGCAGCGGTGACGTGCTGAAGGCCAGCATGCAGAAAATGTTTCCTTCCCTCGGTCATGTGCCGATCGACTACTGCTGGGGTGGGCTGGTGGATATGACCGCCGACCGCCTGCCGCACGCGGGAGAGCACGAAGGGGTGTTCTACTCGCTGGGCTACAGCGGTCACGGTACGCAAATGTCGGTGTGGATGGGGCGGGTGATGGCCGACCTGGTCGCAGAAAAGGCCAACAACAATCCGTGGCAGCGCAGCAGCTGGCCCGCGGTTCCCGGCTACTTTGGGAAACCGTGGTTCCTGCCGGTAGCGGGCCTGTATTACAAGGCTAAGGATCGGCTCTCCTGATGACCGTCCGCTTCGGGCCGCGCAGTGCCGCCACCCGAAATAGACAGGTTATCGTAGATTAACAACGCTTTAGGGGTGTACTGATGAGTAAATTTCGTAAAGAATTTAGCCGTGCTAACCCGTCCTTAACCCAGGCCATTACGGATGTGTCGATCTCCCGTCGCAGCATGATGAAGCTGCTGTCGGCAGGCGCGGTGATGAGCACCGGCCTGATTGGCTTCCCGGAGTTCAGCTATGCGGCCGAAACCCCCGTCATGGGCGGCAAGCTGCGTGCGGCGGTTGCCAACGCCTCGGCCAGCGATACGCTGGATCCCGCCAAAGGCAGCAACAGCGGCGACTACTGCCGTCTGTTTATGTTCTACAGCGGCCTGACCGAACTGGATAAAGACCTGAAGGCGCAGCCTGCGCTGGCGGAAAGCATTGAAAGCAGCGACGGCCTGACCTGGCAGGTGAAACTGCGCCAGGGCGTGACCTTCCACAACGGCAAGGCGCTGACCGCAGAAGACGTAATTTACTCCCTGAGCCGCCATAAAGATCCGGCGGTGGCCTCAACGGCCATCACCCTGGCCGGACAGATGAAAGAATTCAAAGCGGTCAGCCCGTCTGAACTGCAGATCGTACTGGAGCAGGCCAACTTCGACCTGCCGTCGATTCTGGCGACCAGCTCCTTCCTGATTGTGCCGGACGGCACCAAAGACTTCACCAAAGCCATCGGCACCGGACCGTTCACCCTGAAAGAGTTCCAGCCGGGCGTGCGCACTGTCGGCAGTAAAAATAAAAACTACTACAAGCCGGGCCTGCCGCGTCTCGAAGAAGTGGAGCTGATGGGCGTGACCGATCCGGCCGCGCGCGTTAACGCCCTGATGTCCGGCGACCTGCAGATGGTGTCGACCCTGTCGGCCAACGACGTGAAGCGCCTGAAGCAGAACGGCAAGTTCAACGTGCTGGAAAGCAAATCCGGCATGTACAGCGACCTGATCATTCGTACCGACGCCACGCCCGGCAGCAACCCGGACTTCGTGCTGGCGATGAAGTATCTGCAGCCGCGCGAAATGATCGTGAAAACCGTGCTGCAGGGCTTCGGCGATGTCGGTAACGATACCCCGGTTCCGCCGTGGCATCCGATGTACAACAAAGAGCTGCCGCAGCGTCCGCTGGATATCGACAAGGCGAAGTTCCACCTGAAAAAAGCCAATATGGTCGGTGCGAAAGTGGAAATTATCACCACGCCGAACATCGAAGGAGCCGTTGAAGGTGGCCAGCTGATCCAGCAGATTGCCCGCTCGGCCGGCCTGAACGTCTCCGTACGTCGCGTGCCGTATGACGGTTACTGGTCATCCCACTGGATGAAAGATCCCGTTGGCTACGGATCGGTTAACCCACGCCCGACGCTGGATATGCTGTTCTCCCAGTTCTACCTCTCTAGCGCACCGTGGAACGAATCCGGCTGGAAGAACCCGCAGTTCGATCAGCTGGTCACCGCCGCCCGTGGCGAAAGCGATCTCGGCAAGCGCAAGCAGATGTATGGCGATATGCAGAAGCTGATTTACGACGGATGCGGCACGCTGATCCCGGCCTTTATCAGTTCGATGGACGGCTGCAGTAACAAAGTGAAAGGGGTTGAGGCCTGGCCGTCAGGAATGATGATGGGCTATCGCTTCCACGAGTTTGCCTGGCTCGCTTCCTGATAAGGAGAACGGCGATGAATCGGTACATTTTCAAACTGATATTCCGGCGCGTAGGGTCGGGTTTACTTACGCTGCTGATCGTCTCAATGCTGGTGTTCTTTATCACCAGCATGCTGCCGGGCGATGCAGCACAAATGATCCTTGGGCAGTCAGCCACCCCGGAAACGGTGGCGGCGCTGCGCCAACAGCTGGGTCTGGATCAGCCGCTAATTATGCGTTACCTGGGCTGGCTGGCCGGAATGCTTCAGGGCGATTTTGGTACCTCGTTCGCCAGTAATCTGCCGGTCAGCCAGCTGGTGTCGCAGCGTATTCCGGCGACCTTCCAACTGGCGGCCACCACCACGGTGGTGTCGGTGCCGGTGGCGCTGTTTATCGGCATCACCGCCGCCATGAAGCGCGGTTCGATGCTGGACCGCGCGCTGGTGGTCGGCACCATGTCGGTGGTGGCGGTGCCGGAGTTTCTGGTGGCGACCGTTGCCGTGCTGATTTTTGCGGTGAAGTTACAGTGGGTCCCGGCGATGTCGCTGGGTTCCACCCACCAGGATTTCCTCGGTTTCCTGCGCACTTTCGCGCTGCCGGTGGTGACGCTGTGCTGCGTAGTGGTGGCACAGATGGCGCGTATGACGCGCGCCGCCATCGTCAACCAGATGGACAGTCCGTACCTGGAAATGACCCTGCTGAAAGGCGTTTCGCCGGTGCGCGCCATGCTGCGCCACGCGCTGCCTAATGCGGTGGGGCCGATTGCCAACGCCATCTCGCTGAGCCTGTCGTATCTGTTCGGCGGGGTGATTATTATCGAAAGCATCTTCAGCTATCCTGGCGTTGCCAGCCAGCTGGTAGATGCGGTAAGCAACCGCGATCTGCCGGTGGTCCAGCTGTGCGTGATGTTCTTCGCCTGCTGTTACCTGGTACTGCTGCTGGCCGCGGATATTCTGACCATTGCGTTTAATCCTAAGTGGAGGGGCTGATGAACACACTCACGCTGCCGTGGCGCTTCTTTCAATCTCTCAACATCAGCGGCCGCATCGGCCTGCTGATCGCCCTGTTCTGGATCTTCATGGCGATTTTCGGCGGCATGCTGGCCCCGCATAACGTCGAGGATATCGGTGCCGGTCCGCTGTTCGGTGATATCAGCCGGGAATTCTGGTTTGGTACCGACTATCTGGGCCGCGATATCTTCAGCCGCGTGCTGGTCGGGGCGCGCTACTCGATTGGCCTGGCGCTGACCGCGGCGATCCTCGCCAGCCTGGTAGGTACGCTGCTGGCGCTGCTGGCGGCGGTCGCCGGTCGCTGGCTGGAAGAGGTACTGGGCCGTATCAACGATGCGATGCTGGTACTGCCGGGTAAAATCCTCGCGCTGATGATCGTTGCAGTGTTTGGTTCGTCGCTGCCGATGCTGATCCTCACCGCGGTGATCACCTACTGGCCGGGCGCCTACCGTATTGCCTACGCCATGGCCTCCAGCCTGCGTTCAATGGATTACGTGCAGGCCTCCAGGCTGCGCGGCGAAAGCCGTCTGTACGTAGCGATCCACGATATTTTACCCAACATGCTGCACCCGATGCTGACCGACTTCGGCCTGCGTTTCGTCTACATCGTGCTGATGCTCAGCGGCCTGAGTTTCCTCGGCCTGGGCGTGCAGCCGCCGTATGCCGACTGGGGCACGCTGGTACGTGAAAATCTTCAGGGGCTGTTTGATGGCTCCCCGGCGGTGCTGATGCCAGCGGTGGCGATTGCCAGCCTGACCATCGGTGCCAATCTGTTTATCGACAGCCTGCAGGCGATGCGCCCGCTGACGCTGGCTAAGGGGACCGCATGAATATTACGCCACACAGCGCCACGCCGATGGTGTCCGTCGAAAATCTGAAGGTGACGGCCAACAGCGACGACGGCCGGGAAATCACTCTGGTTTCCGATATTCGTTTCACCGTGCAGAAAGGGGAAGTGCTGGCGCTGATCGGGGAGTCCGGCTCGGGCAAAACCACCATCGCGCTGGCGCTGATGGGCTATGCCCGCCACGGCTGCCAGATTGCCGGCGGCACCGTGCATGTTGCAGGAACCGACGTCACTTCGTTGACGCCATCGCAGCTTTGCCAGTTCCGCGGTAATAAAGTCGCCTATATCGCCCAGAGCGCGGCGGCCTCGTTTAACCCGGCAATGAAAATTATGGACCAGGTGGTGGAGCCGGTGGTGATCCACGGGGTGATGAAGCGCGCCGAGGCCGAGACAAAAGCAGTGGAGCTGTTCCGCGAGCTGGCGCTGCCGAACCCGGAAACCATCGGCGAGCGCTATCCGCACCAGGTCTCGGGCGGCCAGCTGCAGCGCCTGATGACCGCCATGGCGCTGATTAGCGACCCGGACGTGGTGATCCTCGATGAACCGACCACCGCGCTGGATGTGACCACCCAGGTGGAAGTGTTGAAAACCTTCCGTCGCGTGGTGCGCCAGCGCGGCACCACCGCCATCTACGTCAGTCACGATCTGGCGGTAGTGGCGCAGATGGCCGATAAAATTCTGGTGCTGCTGAAGGGCAATATCGCCGAATACGGCACCACCGAACAGCTGCTGCGCGCACCGCAGGCCGAGTACAGCCATCAGCTGCTGGAAGCCGCCCGCCAGAAGCCACGCCAGAGCCCATGGATAACCGCCAGCGAATCCGAGCAGCCGCTGCTGCAGGTACGCGAGCTGTCGGCGGGCTACGGTCCGCTGGACGCCGAAGGCCAGCCGAAAGTGAAAATTCTGCAGGATATCAACTTCAGCCTGTACCGCGGCCAGGCCATCGGTATTATCGGTGAGTCCGGATCGGGAAAAACCACCCTGGCGCATGCGATTGCCGGGATGAACAAGCCCTGCGGCGGCCATATTCTGTTCAACGGCCACTATATCGAAGGCGATATGTACAAGCGGCCGGAAAACGAGCTGCGCCGCATTCAGTACGTGTTCCAGATGGCCGATACCGCGCTGAACCCGGCGCACAGTATTGAAACCATCCTCAAGCGGCCGCTGAAGCTGTTTCACGGCCTGCGCGGCCCGGCGCTGGAGCGAAGAATGCTGGAGCTGCTGGACATCGTCCGCCTGCCGCGCAGTGTGCTGTGGCGTCGGCCGTGGTCGCTCTCCGGCGGGCAGAAGCAGCGTGTTAACCTGGCGCGTGCGCTGGCGGCCGAGCCGGATCTGATCCTCTGCGACGAAGTGACCTCGGCGCTGGATACCGTGGTTGCGGCGGCGGTGCTGGACCTGATCACCGAGCTGCGCCGCGAGCTGGGCCTGTCGGTGCTGTTTATCAGCCACGATCTTCACGCCGTGCGCTCGGTGTGCGACGAGATTATCGTGGTGAAAAATGGCCGCATGGTCACCCAGGTGGCGCGCGAAGACTACGACAAGCCGTCGACCGAGCTGTACTACGAGCGGCTGAAGCGCGCGGTGCCGGAACTGCGCCAGGGCTGGCTGGATGAACACGAAGAGAGCGATATCGCGCTCTAAATATTGGCAGACAGCGGTGGTCTGAACAGGCAAAACCTGCATCAGGCCATCGCCGCTAACGTGACTGATTGATTGCGGGGAGAGTCCACCGTTGAGGCCGCCCGCTAAACCACTTTTTCAGAGGTAACAGAGAACATGCCCGCACCGATACGATACGTACAGGACAGTCCTTACTTCCCGCTGGAAGTGGATGTGGTGGTGATCGGCGCCGGTATTGCCGGAGCGGCCGCCGCCTACGAGCTGGCGAAAAAAGGCGTCAGCGTGGTGCTGATTGAAAAAGGCCTGGTCGGCGGCGAACAGTCCAGCCGCAACTGGGGCTGGTGCCGTCAGCAGAACCGCGACGAGCGCGAGCTGCCGCTGATTATTTATGCCCTGCAGCGCTGGGATGAGCTGGCTGGCGAAACCGGCGAAGAGCTGGGCTTCCGCCGCAGCGGGCTGGTTTACGCTTCCCGTAATCAGGACGATATCAACGCGTGGGAAAAATGGAACCAGATGGCGAAAACCTACGGTTTCAGCAGCGAAATTCTCACCGCCGCGCGCGCTAAAGAGATGACGCCGGGCAGCACCACCGCCTGGCTGGGCGGCGTGCATTCGCCGACCGACGGCCATGCCGAACCGTCGCTGGCGGCACCCGGCCTGGCGATTGCCGCGCAGAAGCTGGGCGCGAAGGTCTTTCAACAGTGCGCGGTGCGCGGGCTGGATATCTCCGGCGGGCGCGTCAGCGGCGTGTGGACCGAGCGCGGGTTGATTAAAACCGGTCGGGTGATCTGCGCGGGCGGGGCCTGGACCTCGATGTTCTGCCGCCGCCACGGCATCGATCTGCCGTTGGGCAACGTGATCGGCACCGCGTTCCGCACCAAACCGATCGAGCAGGCGATTGCGCTGCCGCTGTATACCCCGGGCTTCGCCTGCCGCCCGCAGATGGACGGCAGCTACACCATGTCGGTATCCGGCCGTGGTCGCCTGGAACCGGGCGCGCAGGGGCTGCGCTATGCCCGCCAGTTCTATCCCACCTTCAAGGCGCGGCGTAAAAACCTGACGCTTAATCTGGGCCTCAGCCCGTTCTTCAACGGCCCGGAAGCCTTTGGTCGCTGGCAGATGGACGGCACCTCGCCGTTTGAAAAGATCCGCATTCTCGACCCGCGCCCGGATATGGCGATGGTGCAGGAAGGCATCGACGCCATGCGCAAAGAGTACCCGGCGATGGGCAAAATCCAGCTGGAACAGGCGTGGGGCGGGATGATCGACAGCACGCCGGACGCGGTGCCGGTGATTTCCCACGTCGGCAAGCTGCCGGGGCTGATTATTTCTGCGGGCTACAGCGCGCACGGCTTTGGCATTGGTCCCGGCGCGGGCCGCCTGGCTGCCGATCTCGCCAACGGCGACGCGCCGGTGGTGGATCCTACTCCGTATCGCTATGAGCGACTGGTTGACGGTTCCGGCCTTAACGCGCCGGGCATGATGTAAGGAATGACGATGACAATTGAATTCGTAGCGATGAATGAAACCCATCTGGATGCCGCCTTCGCGCTGACTCAGAGGCTCAAGTGGCCGCACCGCCGCGCCGACTGGCAGCAGGCGCTGCTGCTGGGTGAAGGGATCGTAGCGCAGGAAAACGGCGAAGTGATCGGCACCATTCTCTGCTGGCGCTGGGGACGTGACTATTCCACCCTCGGGCTGGTGATTGTCCATGACGCCCAGCAGGGGCGCGGCATTGGCCGCCAGCTGATGCAGATGGGCCTGGAGAAACTGGCGGGCAGCAACATTCGCCTGCACGCCACCGAGGCGGGCAAGCCGCTGTATGAAAAACTCGGCTTTGTCGCCACCGGCCACATTGAGCAGCACCAGTGCCGCGAACTGCCGCCGGTCAGCGCCCCGGCCTGCGCGCCCGGCCAGCGGCTGCGCGCAGCGGCACCTCAGGATGCCGCACTGCTGACCGCGCTGGATCGCCAGGCGCTGGGCCAGCACCGTCCGCTGCTGATCGCTAACCTGCTGGACAGCGCCGAGCGTTTCCTGGTGCTGGAAGAGAACGGCGCGCCTGCCGGTTTCGCCAGCCTGCGCCGCTTCGGCCACGGCTACGCCATCGGACCGGTGGTGGCCCGCAACGCACAGAGTGCAAAAGTGCTGATCGGTGAACTGCTGAGCGGCGTGAGCGGTCAGTTTGTGCGCATCGATACCGACCGGGCAACGGGCCTGGGTCCGTGGCTCAACGAGCAGGGCCTGGTGGAAGTGGACGCCCCGGTCACCATGTATAAAGGCGACGTCTGGCAGCCCGAAAGCGGCGGCATGCAGGCGTTCGCGCTGATGACGCAGGCGATGGCGTGATGAATATTGTTTATAAATCGGAACCCGAACGCGGGCGTAAGTGGGCCTCCCTGCTGGACGAACTGGCTCCCGGAGCCAGCTTCCGCCAGTGGCCGGAGGTGGGCAACGCCGAAGAGGTGGAGTACCTGGTGGCCTGGCAACCGCCGGAAAACATCATGCAGCAGTTTCCTAACCTGAAGGTGCTGTTTTCGGTCGGTGCCGGGGCGGACCAGTTTAACTACGCCAGCCTGCCGCCGTCTCTGCCGGTAGTGCGGATGATCGAGCCGGGGCTGACGCAGGGGATGGTCGAGTACGTGACCTTCGCCGTGCTCGGCCTGCACCGCGATATGCCGCGCTACCTGCAACAGCAGCGTGAGGAAGTCTGGCAGGCGCACAGCATGCGTTCCGCCGCCGACTGCCGCATCGGCGTTATGGGGCTGGGCAACCTCGGCGAGGCGGTGCTGAAACCGCTGGTGGCGATGGGCTTTGACTGCGGCGGCTGGAATCGCAGCCCGCGCGATCTGCACGGCGTGCGCTGCTGGACCGGGGAAGACCAGCTCGGCGAGTTTCTGGCGCGCACCGATATCCTGATTTGCCTGCTGCCGCTGACCGCCAGCACCGAAGGTATTCTGAACGCCGAACTGTTCCGCCAGCTGCCGCGTGGCGCTTCGCTGGTTCAGGTAGGGCGCGGTCCACAGCTCGATCACGACGCGCTGCTTGGCGCGCTGGATGAAAAGCATCTGGCCGCGGCGGTGATCGACGTCACCGTGCCCGAGCCGCTGCCCGCCGGGCACCGCTTCTGGCAGCATCCGCAGATCTGGCTGACGCCACATATCGCCAGCCAGACTCAGCCGGAAAGTGCGGTAGTGGCGCTGCTGGAAAACATCCGCCGCTTTGAGCGCGGAGAAACCATGGTCGGCCTGGTCGATCGGGAAAAAGGATACTGATATGGAGTTTTCTCAGCTGGTAGCGCTGCGTCGCGATCTGCATATTCACCCCGAGCTGGCGTACAACGAGCACCGCACTGCCGCGATCGTCGCCGAATTCCTCCAGGACCTGGGTATTGAGGTGCACCGCGGCATCGGTAAAACCGGCGTGGTGGGCGTACTGAAGCGCGGCAGCAGCGAGCGCGCGATCGGTCTGCGTGCCGATATGGATGCGCTGCCGATGAACGACCTCGGCAGCCAGCCGTGGAAAAGCCAGACGGCGGGCGTCTGCCACGCCTGCGGCCACGACGGCCACACGGTGATGCTGCTGGGCGCTGCCGCGCAGTTGGCCTCGAATCCTGATTTTGACGGCACGGTGAATTTTATCTTCCAGCCTGCCGAAGAAGGGCAGGCGGGCGCGAAGGCGATGATCGAAGACGGTCTGTTTACCCGCTTCCCCTGCGATGCCGTGTACGCCATTCATAACTGGCCACAGCTGCCGCTCGGCGTGGTGCAAACCCGCCCCGGGCCGATCATGGCGGCGGGCGATGCCTTCAGTATTACCGTTCACGGCGGCGGCGGGCATGCCGCACAGCCGCAGCTGACGCCTGATACCCTGCTGGCGACCAGCGAGCTGGTGGTGGCGCTGCATACGATTGTCAGCCGCAACCTCGATCCCTGCGATCCGGCCGTGTTGACCGTGACGCGCATCAACGGCGGTTTCTCGCACAATATGATCCCGGCGGAAGCCACGTTAAGCGGCACGGTGCGCGCCTTTGACGGTGCGGTGCAGGACACCATTGAACGCCGCATGCGCGAGCTGGCCACCAGCATTACCGCCGCCCACGGCCTGACGGCGACGGTGAAATACGAGCGCTACTATCCGGCAACCATTAACAGCGCTGAAGAGGCGGCGGTGGCATTACGCGCCGCGCGTCGTGCGGGGCTGGAGCACGGCGAAGCGCCAAAACCGGCGCTCACCTCGGAAGACTTCTCCTTTATGCTGGAGGCAAAACCGGGGGCTTATCTGTGGCTTGGATCCGCCGACAGCCGTCCGCTGCACCATTCGGAATATGATTTTAACGATGCGCTGATCCCTTATGGCATTCGCTGGTTCCGTGCCGTCGTTCAGGAAACGCTCGGCGTAAAAATATAACCGAAAGATTAGCCCGAATTACGAAAGTTAATGCTGCTGCCGCGCCATCAACGGCAGCTTACCCCCACGGCTTATTGCGATACTTGGCAAATACAATTTCACGTCAAAGAGGCAAAGAAATGCATAATTTACTGGCTGAGCAGCAGACATTTTCTGATAACGCACTGTTACTGGATACCCGCGCAGAGAACGTTCCGCGCGGCGTGGTAACCGCACACCCGATTGTGATTGCCAAGGGCAAAGGATCGGAAGTGTGGGATGTGGAAGGAAATCGTTATTTAGATTTCGTGGGTGGCATCGGCGTATTAAACGTGGGCCACAATCACCCTGCGGTGGTGAATGCCGTTACCGAACAGCTGCAGCTGGTATCCCACGCCTGTTTCCAGGTGGCGGCTTATCCGGGTTATATCGAGCTGGCAAAGCGTCTGAATAAATTAGTCGGTGCGGGTGAAGAATTCAAAAGCGTATTTTTCACCAGCGGCGCAGAAGCGGTAGAAAATGCGGTGAAGATCGCCCGCGCGCACACTAACCGTCCCGGCGTGATTGCCTTTGACGGTGCGTTCCACGGTCGTACGTTATTAGGCGTAACTTTAACCGGGATGAGCCAGCCGTATAAACAGAATTTCGGTCCGTTCCCGGGCGATGTTTATCGCGTGCCGTTCCCGAATGCTTTCCACAATATTTCGGAAGAAGATTGCTTAAAAGCGCTGGATACCCTGTTCGCCGTGCAGATCCTGCCGGAGCGCGTGGCGGCGATTATTATTGAACCGGTGCAGGGCGACGGTGGCTTCCTGGCGGCCTCTCCAGGCTTTATGCAGGCGCTGCGCGAAATCACCCAACGCCACGGTATTTTGCTGATTTGTGATGAAGTGCAGACCGGCTTTGGCCGCACTGGCAAGATGTTTGGCTTCCAGCACACCGGTATTGTACCGGACCTGGTGACCGTGGCGAAAAGCCTCGGCGGCGGCCTGCCGATTTCCGGCGTGGTCGGTAAAGCGGCGATCATGGATGCCCCGACCCCGGGCGGCCTGGGCGGCACCTACGGCGGTAACGCGCTGGCCTGCGCGGCCTCGCTGGCGGTGCTGGATCTGCTGGAGCACGGCAATCTGCTGGAGCGTTCGAATCAGCTCGGCGAACAGCTTAATGCGCGCCTGCGTCAGATGGCGGATAAATACGCCTGCATCGGTGAAGTTCGCGGCATCGGCTTTATGCAGGCCGTGGAGATTATCGACTTTGAAACCGGACAGCCGGATGCGGCGCTGACGCAGAAAATTCTGGATTGCGCCTGTCAGGAAGGTCTGCTGTTAATCAAGTGCGGCCTGCATCGCAATACCGTGCGTTTCCTTGCGCCGCTGGTGACCAGTGATTCACAGCTGGAAGAAGCGCTGCATATCTTTGATATTGCACTGGCTCGCGCAACGGGACGACTGGGCTGAACGACAGTTCCTCATTGATATTATTGTATTTATTGATAATAACGGCTGAATGGTATGGCACGGTAAATCGCTGGCGTAAATTGCAGAAAGCGTGCTATACCATTGGAAATTACCTGAAATATCCGGCGCGCAGAATATCCCACTGTGCGGCGGATAGGGAAGGGTTGTGACAATGTAGTAACAATGAGGGCGGTTATGAACGGCTTAATGAAACTGGACCGTATCGACATCAACATTCTGGTACAGCTGCAAAAAGATGGCCGTATCAGCAATGTGAACCTTGCCGATGCCGTTGGGCTGTCGCCCAGCCCCTGTCTGCAGCGCGTCAAGCGCCTGGAAACCGCCGGGTTTATCACCGGCTATGAAGCCCACATTAATCTGACCAAGATTACCGATTCTGTGACGGTGTTTACCGAGGTAACCCTTTCCGGCCATCGTCGCGAAGATTTTATGAAGTTTGAGAATGCCATCCGCGAGGTTGACGAGCTGATGGAGTGCCATCTGATCACCGGCGGTTATGACTATCTGTTACGGTTTATCACCCGGAGTATTGAGCACTATCAGGAAGTGATTGAGGGGTTGCTGGATGCGAAGGTGGGGATTGATAAGTACTTTAGTTACATTGTGATTAAGTCACCGATAATGAAAAGCAGTGTACCTTTGCGTTCGTTAATAACGCGTCATACCCAGGTTGAGTTTTGAGTTAGCGGGTTAGCTGGGGGTCGCTGCGGCATGGGTGCCCGGGGTTCGGCCTCTGCGGCTGCCGGGCGGTCCTCGCGCCGCTTTGCGGTGCCTTCGGTTACGGCATCCGGCCGCACGGATCGGCGAAGACGTGTCATCCCTGACCCGACTTCGCCTGCCGCCAACATCCCTGTTGGCGGCTCCTGGCCAGCTGCCTTCACCTCAGCGCTGCGGATTGCCCGGCAGCCGCAGAGGCCGCCCCCCCACAAAGCCTGTGCTTGCTGCGTTTGTTGATGGTCTTTACTAGGAAGCCTGGCTGGCAACCGTAGAAAGCTGGCCTCTCCGGTCCCGCTGCCTTCACCTCACTGCTGTGAAAGTAATAAAAGCAGTCAGCATTTTCCAGTCAGATTGGCCACCCTGATTTGTTTTATCTCGCGTTAAACTGATGAATATAATTCTGCATCTTTTTTGTGATATCTGGTGGCGGTGTTGCGAGGCATAGCGCTTTTGTCGCTGCTGGCGTTTGTCGCTTTCATCTACACGGCGTAAACTGAATAACGTATGGATTTTAAGTTGAGGTTTTTATGCGTTTAGAACATTGCCAGGAAGATATGAGTGTTATTAGCAATGCCCTTGCTACGGTAACCTCGGGTTTTTCTCGTGTTCAGCTGGTAGCATCTGGACCTAAACATATTGTAAAAAATCATGCTTTCCCTCGGTTACACGGTACGTTAACAACTCAATATACTGGTTTCAGGGTTCAGGATCATTCAGGTCTGAACGCATTTTCCGTTCACAAGAACGTGGTTGCTGCTCAACTGGCCGTGATCGAAAATGAACTTGCGGTACTGACGGCCAGACATGTCAGGTTAGCTCACTCCGTTCATGACTGGAGTGCGGAAAAAATACGTGAGAATTTTGGTAAAAGTCGCTACGAGGACCTGAAAAACGTTGATCTCACCGTCCGTGGTTTAGAAGGCTATGTTGACAAACTTATTCGTGACGCCAGTCGACCGCATCCCTATCTGAAACGCCTGAGCGATTCGATCACCGAATACCGGATAGCCATTTCTGATTTGATAATGATTCTGGATCAGTGTTTTAGCAATGTTGACATTTCTGACTCACAAACGGGATTAATTGACGCGAATCTGTTCGCCAATTTCACCACATTCAACTGAGGTCACTCAATGAAGGTCACATGGAACTGTGACAGCTACGCCAGGTTCCTGGAGCCGGTATTTGGGATAATGCCAGATCTGAAAGACTCCTTACTACGCGATTTCTTCGCCTTCAAAGGGTTAGGTACATTTCCCGATGTTTTAGGCAAAGATGGACCTTACACTGCGCCGGATGCCATCGTTTCATCGCGCGTTTACCACGTTCATCTTCTGTTCACCAAAGAGGAAAGAACACGTTCCCGCTATCGCTACAACCGCACGAGCGATCGCGCACTGATTTATACCCAGCACGCGAAATTTCAGGATATTTACAGCCTGTTGGCTATCTTCCCTCAGAATGCTCACGCGCTGGCCACAGACCCGAAAATTATGGCTGACATAGCACTCCATGCTCAGGCGTTTCAAACGCTTGAAAATCCGTAAATACCCTATTTCTTCTTATTCAGCATCGATTTCAGATCGGCAAACGGATTGTAGGTGGCTTCACCGACGTCTTTCTGCGCGTCTTCACCCGCCACGACGGTGGTGCCGTACTGGTCAGCTTCGGTGTATTTCGAGTGTTCGTGATCGTGGCAGTACAGGCATAACAGCTCCCAGTTG
Source organism: Erwinia sp. JUb26 (assembly GCF_003751505.1). GTDB lineage: Bacteria > Pseudomonadota > Gammaproteobacteria > Enterobacterales > Enterobacteriaceae > Erwinia. The sequence continues at coordinate 214,406 of NZ_RJVB01000001.1, forward strand.
CTGCCGTCTTCCGGGTTATTGGTGTGATCGTGGTCGATATGGTGAACCGTTAACTCGCGCAGGTTGGAATAGACAAACTCACGCGAACAACGCCCGCATACCCACGGATAGATTTTGAGTGCTTTCTCACGGTAGCCGCTTTCCAGCCGCGCGTAGTTTTTAGGGATAAAAGCCATTGCCGTTGTTACCTGTGATAGAACGATGAATTCAGAATAGTGCTGTCAATATACCGCATTATTGAAAGTAAGGATAAGCGAAGTACGCCGCGTGGACGTTGATGTCAACCACCTTCCCCTGGCTGCATCGTCTGAATTTCAGTTTTGATAATCCCGCAAAGCGATGAGCCCGATACCGGATCGCAGGATAGAAGTCAGCATGACGAGCGGGACGGTAACCTGGTGAAACAGATGACGGTTGAGTCCGCTTTTCGTAAGGTTGCTATTGATATGAACTAAAAACAGGAGGCCATCATGAGCAGATTTCAGGGCAAACGGGTATTGATTACCGGCGGGACGAGCGGGATGGGACTGGCCGGTGCGCTGCGTATTGCCAGAGAAGGTGGACAGGTTGCTATCACCGGTCTGAATGAAGAGCGCCTGGCGAAAGCCCGCAGCCTGTTACCGGACAGCGCGCTTATCCTGAAAAGCGATGCCGCCGTTGAAGAGGATATTGCCACACTGGCGTCGGCCGTCAGCGGGTGGGGCACGCTGGATGGATTATGGCTGAATGCCGGTTACGCGGAGGTGGGCGCACCGGAATCCGTGACGGCCGAGGGCTTTAACCGAATGATGAACGCTAATGTTCGCGGCCCAATGCTGCAGCTAGCCGCACTGTCGACCCTGCTGAATCCTGGCGCATCCGTACTGGTTACCTCGTCGTCTTCGGTTTACGAAGGCGCGGCGATGACCAGTCTGTATGCCGCGACTAAAGGCGCGACCGTGGCGATGGTCAAAAGTTGGGCGGCCGCGCTAGCCGCGCGCAACATCCGGGCGAATACGCTGGTTCCCGGACCAATCGAGACCAATTTCAGGCACTTTATGCCGGAGGAGTCCCGCCAGCAGTTCGAGGATTTCGTGGTCAGCCAGGTACCGCTGCGGCGAGCGGGGACAGCAGAAGAGGCCGCTGCTGTGGCGCTTTTCCTGCTATCCGACGACGCTTCGTACGTGACGGGAAGCCAGTACGCGGTGGACGGCGGGCTGGTGCATTACTGAAGAACAATCTGATGGCAGGTTGTTTCTGAGTGATAGCGTTATATCCCCGTTATACGAGATAAAAACAAGCAGACCCTGAACGGGATCCCTTACGGGGGATCTCACCTGGCTGCGGCTGGTGGCGAGTATTTATGAATGATGTTCGCTGCCATAGCAGGTAGAACCCTGAATCATCTTTGGAGATTATTTACCGACCGCGTTATTCCCTCATTGGATGAAATACATTTACTCTCCCATTCTCCCAAAGACAGATACCAACGCCCTTGCGTAAACCTTCTCTGAGGTTTAACAGGCTGGAACTCGTTTCATCGTTCTGCCCGCGGGAATATTTAAAGAGTTTCATCTTAATAACGCCGTAGCGGAGAATGCCGCTTCGACCGCTATTACAATAAAGCTTTACCCATAAATCCTCGTCCAGTGCACATAAGGCGATCGAGAAAAGATTTTAAATTTACCATGGTGAAAATTTCAATTGAAAAAGTCGCGCATAGTTATTAAATGATGATTATAAATTGATTTTCAGATTTTTCAGGAATGTTTATTCTGGAGTAAGGATTTTGTAAAAATTATACTGTCATGCTGAAAAATAACGTTAAATATTGTAAGGAATACAATGAAGAAGTTACTCCTCTGCGGCATGGTTTTACTTTCCACATCCTGCGCTGATTTCCAGCAGACCGTGGGCGAAAAAATGAAAGCGGTAAATGCCGCTCTCAATACCAATAGCACCAGCACCACCGGTACGCAAACCACTGCCTCGGTAAAACAGTCCGGTAAAATCACCAATGAGCAATGCAAGACCAGCATTGGTAAAACACGCACCTATTTTGAACAGATCGTCGGCTTTAAGCTGAATGAATCCAATTCTTCTGGCTACACGTCGTTCTCAGAAACCTACAATCTTCAGATCTCCGATCGCAAGGACCGTTTTGGCGGTAACTTCGCCATCTGCATCATCTCCATCGATCCGCAGACCAATAAAGTAACCACGTTCTCTATGCCGACATAATATTGCCTCGGGTTTGATAACAAGGGGCGATATTCCTGCCCCTTGTAAGATGATTTACTTTCCAGCCGTTCACCCTGATAATTTGTGCTTCTGCTTCTGCTTCTGCTTCTGCTTCTGCTTCTGCTTCCACGCAGCCAACTGAACACCATGCCATAAACGAGCGGCTACAAAGCCCGGAACCGAACGACCCAACCCTCAGGAATCGGTTTCTGGGCCGACAACTAAGAAGTCCATCCATGAACAATTGGTTTTACACAGACAACGTAGAAATCGAACAGCAGACGGGTGGTGGCCCCAAACGGGGCAATCCACAGCGCTGAACGGAAAGAGGAAGCCAGGATTTGGCCGCAGGGACGCGGTCAAAAAGCACAGCCGGGGCAGGACGCCACGTCTGTGCTGTTCCGGCAGGCTGACGACTGAAGAGAAGGCATCGCGAAGCGACGCGAGGACCGCCCCGTTTGGGGCTACCACCCGTCAGCGTCATCGCCGGGCTTACCGGCGACGCAGAAAATTTCCCCACTCACCCCTAATTCCCCACAAAACGCCGTAGTCACCCCCCGTTACAAAAAAATCACACCCCCAAAAACCGTACACTCATTTTATCCCCACAAAAAACAGGTCAGGAGCCACCATGCTACAGCCGCTTGTGCCTAAGATTGCCGAATGGCAGCGCGAAGACTATCTGCTCAGCAGCGACCCGAATCGGCTGGATGTGGCATGGGTCCACCATCAGCTCTCTGAAAACAGCTATTGGGCCAAAGGACAGCCGCTGGCGCAAACCCTGCGCGCCCTGGCCGGATCGCTCTGCTTCGGCATTTACCATCGGGGCCAGCAGGTGGGATTTGGCCGCCTGATCACCGACTACAGCCGCTTTGCCTACCTCAGCGACGTGATGATTGACCCGTCGCAGCGCGGCCACGGGCTCGGCGGCTGGTTTGCCGCCAGCATTCTGCAGCACCCCGAACTTAAAACCGTAAAACGCTGGATGCTGGCCACCGACGATGCCCATGAGGTCTATCGCCGCGCGGGATGGCAGCCGGTGGAAAAACCACAGCGATTGATGGAATTTATTCCCACCCACCCAGAGGATCACACCGCATGAGTTACCGCGTTGGCGTCGATATTGGCGGCTCGTTCACCGATTTTGCCGTGCTGGACGAGCGAGATAACAGCATTCGAACGCTAAAAGTTCTGTCGCGACCCGACAGCCCCGGCAGCGAAATTACCACCGGCCTGGCCCAGTTCCGCGAACGCGACGGCATCCAGCCGCAGGAAATCAGCGCGTTTACCCACGGCACCACCGTCGGCGTTAACGCGGTGATCCAGCGCAAAGGCGTGCGGCTGGCGCTGTTTGCCACCGACGGTTTCTGCGACGTGCTGGAACTGGCCCGCCTGAAGATCCCCCATATCCACGATCTGTTCTCGCGCCGTCCGGCCCCGCTGATTTCCCGCGATCGGGTTTTCGCCATTCGTGAACGCACCGATCGTGACGGCCGGGTTTTGCAGGAGGTCGACAGGCAAAGCGTGGTGGAGGCGATTGACGGCGCGCGGGCGGCAGGCTGCGAGGGGATCGTGGTTTCGCTTCTGCATAGCTATCGCAACGGCGGCAACGAAGCGCGCGTGCGGGAGCTGGTGGCTGAACTGGCACCGGATCTGCTGACCTCCTGCTCGGCGGAGATCTGGCCGATCATTCGCGAGTACGAACGCACAATTACGGCGGTGATTAACGCCTATGTGCAGCCAAAGGTGATTCACTATCTCGACTCGTTCGAACGGGCGCTGAAAGAGATGGGCGTGCCGGTGCCGCCGCGTATTACCAAGTCCAACGGCGGGGTGATGGGGCTGGCGCAGGCCAAAGCGGAGTGCGTACAGATGGTGCTTTCCGGCACCGCTTCCGGGGTGATCGGGGCCAGCTATATTGCGGAAAACTGCGGCTTTGACCGTCTGCTGAGCCTGGACATTGGCGGCACCAGCGCCGATGTGGCGGTGATTATCGACGGTCGCCCGGAATACGGCAGCGGTGAAATTATCGGCGATTTCCCGATCTACATTCCGTCTGTTTCCGTCACCTCGGTAGGACAGGGCGGCGGGTCGATCGCCTGGATCGACAGCCTGGGTGTGTTACAGGTGGGTCCGGACAGCGCCGGTTCACTGCCTGGCCCGGTCTGCTTCCGCCGTGGCGGCACCGAAGCCACCGCTACCGATGCCTTTGCCGCCTGCGGCATGATCGGCCACGGCGATCTCGGCTACAACGCGGTGCAGGTCGATGTGGCCGGCGCGCGGGCGGCGGTGCAAAAACTGGCGGAGCCGCTGGGCATCAGCATTGAAGAGACGGCGGAGAACATTATCGCGCTGGCGATTTCCAGCATGTACAGCGACACCAGCGGTCTGATTTCCCGCTTCGGGCTCGATCCGCGCGAGTTCTACTTCCTCGCATTTGGCGGTGCCGGGCCGATGATGGGCTGCTTCCTGGCGCGCGAGCTGAAACTGAAAGGTGTGGTAGTGCCACCAACTCCGGGCGTGCTGTCGGCGCTGGGCGGGCTGGTCGCCGATATTAAAAACGATTTTATCAACACGCTGTACTGCGATTTGACGCCGGCAGTGATTGCCGACCTGAATGATGCAAGCGGTCAGCTGCGTGACGAAGCCGAAGGCTGGCTGCAGCGCGAGTACGGCGGCGATCTGCCGTACCGGCTGAGCTTCTCCGCCGATATGCGCTATCGCGGGCAGTCGTTTGAAATCGACGTGGCGCTGGAAGAAGAGTGGCTGCGGGCAGGCAATCTGGCCGCAATCCATCAGGCTTTCGATGCGCATCATACCCGCCTGTTCGGGCACCATGATGAACATGCGGCAGTGCAGCTGATTAATCTGCGGCTGGTGCTGACCTCGCCAACGCCAAAACCGCAGATGAACCTGCTGGCGGCCGCCGAGGGTCCGGTACAGGTCCTGCGCCAGGTGGAAGCCTGGATCGACGGGCGCTGGTGGCAGGTGGATGTGGTTTCCCGCTCCGCGCTGGCCGCCGGGCACCAGCTCACCGGCCCGGTGATCGTGGCGCAGGACGACTGTACCACCTGCGTGCCGCCGCAGATGCAGGTCGACGTTGACCGTTTTGGCAACCTGATTATCACCCCCGTTTTCGGAGAACATCATGGCAATTGATGGCCGTAATCTGCAGATCCTCGCCAACTACTGCGCGGCCGCGGCCGATGCGATGGCGTTTACGCTGATGCGCACCGCGCATTCCACTTTTGTTAAAGAGACGGAAGATTTTTCCTGCCAGATCGTCAGCCGTGACGGGCTGGCGTTTGCCTCACCGCGCAGCTTTGGCGCGCCCTGGTACAGCGGCATAGACTACGGCCCGGTGCTTGAGCTGATCGACGGCTACCAGGAAGGGGATATTTGCATCACCAACGATTCCTACGCCGGGAACGTGGCGACGCACTCGCCGGATATTCATATCTGGAAGCCGGTGTTCCATCAGGGCGAGATCGTCTGCTTCGTGGTTGGCCATATCCATAACACCGACGTGGGCGGCGCGGTACCCGCTTCGCTGTCGCGATCGCTGACAGAGATCGTACAGGAGGGGATCCGCATTCCGCCACTGAAAATCATCAGCGGCGGGAAGATGAATGAGGCGGTGGCGCAGATTATGCGGCTTAACGTGCGCGCGCCGGACCAGAACTGGGGCGACTTCAACGCGCAGATCGCCTCGGTGAATATCGGCGAGCGCAAAGTGCAGGAGATCATTGCCCGCTTTGGCATCAATGACTTCCTGACCGGGGTGGAAGGGATCCTCGACTACGCCGAGCAGCAGGCGCGGTCGATTATCAGCACCATTCCCGACGGCGAATACTTCTATGCCGATTACGCCGATGAAGACGGCGAGGGCGGCTATCCGTGCCGCATCGCCATTACGCTGAGGATTAAGGGCGACAGTCTGGAGCTGGACTACACCGGCAGCGATCCGCAGCTGGCGTCATCGCTGAATATGCCCACCGGCGGCCGCGAGCGGCACCCGCTGGCATTGGTCGGCGTGACCTACGTCCTTTCGACCCTCGATCGTTCGCTGCTGCTGAACGCCGGAACCCTGCGGCCAACCCGCGCGATCCTGCCGCCGGGCACGATTATGAACTGCGAGGCACCGGCGGCGGTGGGGATGCGTTCCCTGACCTGCGCGATGTCGCAGATCGCCACCGTCGGCGCCTTCTCGCTGGCGATGCCGGACAGGCTGCCCGCCAACTCGCCGGGCGGTAATTCGATTATTAACATTCGCACGGTGGATGCGCAGAACCGGACCGTGGTGGCTTCGCTGGGGCCGGTCGGCGGCGGCGCGGGCGGCACGCCGAAACACGACGGGCCGGACGGTTCCGGCGGGCTGTCGGCATTCCTGAAAAACACGCCGATCGAAATCAACGAAGCCGAAGTCCCGGTGCGGTTCCATCGCTACGGGCTGGCGGCGGACAGCGCCGGTGCCGGGAAGTATCGCGGCGGGCTGGCCACGGAGATGGCCTTTGAGGTCTTCGCGCCAAATACCACGATTACCGCCCGCAACCGCAACCGCTCGGTGTTCTCCTCTGCGGGCGCGGCGGGTGGTCGTGCGGGCAGCACTTCCTGGTTCCGTACCACGCATTCCGACGGCAGCGTAACCGAGCACGGTAATACCGATGTGATCCACTGCGGGCCTGGAGACGTGGTGACGGTGAAAGGGCCGGGCGCGGGCGGTTACGGCGCGGCAAAAGATCGTGATGCGCAGGCGGTACTGCGCGACGTGCAGTGTGGCTTCCTCAGCGAGCAGGCGGCACGCGATCAGTACGGCGTGGTGGTGCAGCGCGGTGAAATCGATCTGTCTGCTACTGAAGCATTGCGGGCGGCGATGCCCGGTGCTGGCGATAAGCATTTTGATGTGGGGGCGGCGCGCGAAAGCTTTGAGGCGCTGTGGACGGAGGATCGCTATCGTCTGCTGACCGCGTTCCTGGCCGAACGTCCTGTGGTGTGGCGGCATTTCCTTAAGCATCAGGTGTTTGCGGCGGTACAGAAGGGCGAGGGGAGCGGTCTTCCGCTGGATGAGCAGATGGCGGGGCTGTTTGCACGGCTGATGGCGCAGTTTCCGGCGCTGAGTGCGGCGTAGCGGGGGGACCGTTTTGCCTGTGAACTGAACGCCTTTCCCCCGCGTCCGTGCGGGGGAATCCTGGCTTCCTTTCTGCGTTCAGCGCTGCGGATGTCCCGTCCGGGTGCACGGCCAGCCTGCTGTTTTCTCCGGTGTTGCCTGAAAAACATCAGGCGCGGTTCAGCCGCGGGTGAGTAACTGCATCCAGGCTTACTACCCATCTGCATTTCTCTTGGCCATCGCCAACAAAGTCTGGTCGTACACATTGTGAATATTCGAACGTCTGCTGTGTGCCAGGAGCGGACGTTACGTCCTTAAGCATCAACTGCGTACGGAGGCATGATTGTTTCAACAGCAAATCAATAAATCGTAATTATGTCGATTTTGCCATAAATGCATTCGATATTGAGTCAAAGTCAAAAGCGCCAGTACGCTTTAAACTCCCTCTTTCAGTGAAATGAGCATTCAGGTTGTGCCTCCCTGATACTGCCGTTTTCTGTAGAGCCGGCTTTATCAGCCGCGCCGGAAACTCATAAAGGGGAAAGTTATGTCTCGTATCGTTGTGATTGGTGGCAGCGGCCACGTCGGATCTTATCTCGTACCAATGCTGGTTGAGCTGGGCCACCAGGTGGTAAACGTCAGCCGCGGATCAGCAAAGCCTTATCGTCCTCATTATGCATGGTCAGTAATTGAAAATGTCGTGGTTGACCGTCTGGAAGAAGAAAAGAAAGGGACTTTTGGTCAACTTATCGCGGATCTTAACGCAGATATTGTCGTTGATATGATTGCATTTGATCTCAACAGCACGCAGCAGGTCGTCGAAGCGCTGCGCGGCAAGGTTGAGCACTATCTTTTCTGCAGTTCAATCTGGGTTTACGGCCGTTATATAGCCGTACCGTCTCGTGAGACCGACCCTGTGAGTCCTATCGACGCTTATGGTAAGGGTAAGGCTGAAAGTGAGGCATGGCTCCAGTGCGAAGCCCGACTGACCGGATTTCCGGCTACATCGTTCCGCCCCGGCCATATTGTTGGCGAAGGATGGGTGCCAACAACTCCGCAGGGTAACTCGAACCCCGAGGTTTACTCCCGAATTATTCGCGGAGAAACACTTACATTGCCAAATCTCGGCCATGAGATGCTACATCATGTGCATGCCGTAGACGTGGCACAGTTTATTGTTCGTGCGATTGATAACAGGGGAGCATCTGTAGGGGAAGTCTTTAACGTCGTTTCTGAGCAGGCCATCACCTTGCGCGGCTATGCTGAAGCTGTATTCCGCTGGTTCGGAAAAGAGCCTTCCCTGACTTTTCTGCCCTTCGAAGAATGGTTACAAACCATTGAACCGGGCGAGCATGCACGAATCTCAAAAGGCCATGTGGTAAGGAGTTCTTCACATTCAATTGAAAAAGCTAAAATCCGTCTGGGCTATCAACCCCGCTATGGCAGCCTTGAAGCTATCCATGAATCTATTCAGGCTTTAATCGCTTCAGGTCAGGTTGAAAAGCCAAAGTCCTGACATTTTTCATTTTGCTTTAACCCTCTCAATCTCCTGTTCAGTGGTTAGCAGGGCAGGAACAAGCTAATCCATCTGCCGGTATTTGCCGGCAGAACTACCTGTAATAGTGAAACTAATGAATAAACCTGAAAATATGGGTGGCTTTCGTGCGCCCGAAAATACGTCTGCCTGGAGCGCGGTGATCAGTATGGCACTTTTGTGCTTCGTACTGGTTTCGTCAGAATTTATGCCGGTCAGCCTGCTGACCCCTATTGCAAATGATCTGTCGGTCACAGAAGGCCAAGCCGGTCAGGCCATTGCCTTTTCCGGCCTGTTCGCGGTCATTACGAGCCTTTTCGGAAATACTTTGCTTGCCCGCTTTGACCGGCGTACCGCAGTAATTTTCTATACTCTTGTGATGGTTTTATCCGGACTAATCGTAACTTCTGCTCACGGTTACGGCATGTTTATGTTTGGCCGTGCACTGATCGGCATTTCAATCGGCGGCTTCTGGTCTCTGTCAACAGCAATACTAGTACGGATCGTTCGCCCGGTCAGCGTTCCCAAAGCAATTGCTATTCTGCAGGGAGGGACGGCGCTGGCGTTTGTGGTGGCTCCCCCGCTGGGAAGTTTTCTGGGCAGCCTGATCGGCTGGCGCGGCGCTTTTCTTACGGTTGTGCCTGCAGGAGTGATATGCCTGATTTGGCAGATGGTTGTTATTCCGAAGCTTCCGCCGCAGCGTGATACAAGCATACGGCAGATAGCATCGCTGCTCCGCAGCCGGACATTTGCGCTCGGGATGATCGCCGTGACACTTGCTTTCATGGGGCAGTTTTCACTTTCCACCTATCTGCGGCCTTTCCTTGAAGGTGTGACCGGGCTGGGCATAAACATGATCTCCCTCTTTCTGCTAGGCGTGGGCGTGGCGGGACTGACGGGCACGCTTATTTCAGGATTTTTTGTCAGGGACAATCTGCTGCCTGCGCTTACGGGCTTGCCGGCAGGACTGGCAATTGTCGCTGGCCTGCTTACCGCCCTTGGGCATATTCCCGCTGCGACAGGGGCACTGCTTCTGGTCTGGGGCATCCTCGTCACTCCGATTCCTGTGGTCTGGAATACATGGATGACGCGGATAATTCCTGACGAACTCGAAGCTGGCGGAGCATTAATGGTAGCACTCATACAGTTTGCAATAACCATGGGGGCGTTTACGGGCGGCGAACTTTTCGATCATCAGGGCTGGGTCAGCACCTTCTTGCTTGCCACCGCGTTACTGGTGGCATCTGCGTTAATCGCTGTATTGCCGGGGCTGCGCTCACTTTCAGAAAAATAAAAGTGCTGTGCACAGCTCACCCTGCAGAGCGGTAGCGTAAGGCATCAATAATCACCCTCAAGGCCGGTGACATCTGTCGCCGGCTGGGGTAATAGAGATGATAGCCTTTAAATACGGGGCTCCACTCTTTCAGTATTCTCACCCAGCGTCCCTGCCTTATGCCCGGCTCGGCCAGATTATCCGGAACGTATGCCAGACCATACCCGGCTTCAACGGATGCAAGCATGGGGTAAACGCTGTTGTAAATAAGCTGGCCCAGCACTTTCAGATTTAGTTTTTCTGCGCCTTTTTCAAACTCCCAGGCATAAAGCGGTCCGGCCCCCGAGTGTCTGATATTGATACAGCTGTGGCGTACAAGTTCAGATGGATGAGAAGGCATACCCGCTTTATCCAGATAGTCTGCGGAACCAATGACGGCAGGCTGCCAGTCAGCGCCGATCCTGACAGCAATCATATCTTTAACCACGTCATCGCCTAACCTAACGCCTGCGTCAAAGCGGCCTTCAACGATATCAATGAAGCCGTTTTCCTGAGACAATTCGACCTGAATGTCCGGATACTTTTTAAGTACCGGGGCCAGAGCTGGCCAGACATATTCATGAAGAATATGATCTGAAACCGTCAGCCTCACCGTGCCAGCAGGAGTGTCACGAAAACGAAGCAGGGCCGATATGTCTGTTTCAATAGCGTCAAGACGCGGCTCAAGCGCGGCCATAAGCTTTTCACCAATCTCAGTCGGCGCTACCTTCCGTGTAGTGCGCATCAGCAGCCGCATTCCCAGTCTTTCCTCAAGTCTCCTGATGATATGAGACAGAGTTGACTGAGAGATATTTAATCTGGCTGCGGCCCTTGTAAAGCTCCGCTCCTGCGCAACAGCCAGGAATGCGAGGTAATCATTAAAATCTTCGCGCATGAATGTTCCATGTAACGTAAAAATAACCTTATTCTAGCCGCTGGGAGGCTTCCGAAGAAGCATGCAGCAACTTCGCCATAACAATCGAATGAATGTTGCTAAGTTCTTTGACATGCATTCATCAGCGAAAGTCGATATCCCCTTTTCGCTCATAAGCGACAACCATACTCAAATCTCCCACATTGCAGGAGATTTGAGTATGAACACGTCACTGTGGAACAAAGACCGTATTATCGGCCAAGAAAGACCACTTCAGATATCTCATATCTGGGGGATCCGAATCCGGCTTGAACTGGAAGGAAAAACGCGCGATTTAGCTTTGTTCAATATGGCCCTGGACAGTAAGCTTCGAGGCTGCGATCTGGTCAAACTCAAAGTATTTGATGTGGCATATGGTAGCTCGGTTTTAAGCAGAGCAACGGTGTTGCAACAGCAAACCAAGAATTTTCGAGTGATTTAACTTCTGTTGGGCCATAAGAAACTGAAAAGCACGGTCCGTTATTTGGGTATTGAAGTCGATGATGCGTTAGAGATCTCTGAATCGATTAAAGTCCAATGTTGTCAGGGCTGCAACAGCAGCCCTTTGCCAGAAGCGGACTCTTGAGAAAATACGATACGTTAATTAGTGAAGATTATTTTACGCACTGCTCTTAGTGTTGCGAATTGCTCCAAGGCTAAATGTAATAAATAACCTATAATTTCATCACGTTAATTCTAAATCACTTTTGGTTGTTTGCGCATGGCGCCCGGCGAATATCCATTGATGCGCTTAAAAGCTCTGCTAAATGCTGCCTGGGAGGCATAGCCGAGACGTGAGGCTACGGTGTCGATAGAGATCTTATCGTGAATGATCCACTGACCTGCGAGGCGCATTCGCACTTCCCTTGCATAGCGCAGGGGAGGTATCCCAATGACTGATGTAAAGCGTTCAGCGAAAACAGAACGTGACACATGAGACTGGGCTGCAAGCTCAGCAACAGACCACTCCCGACTTATATCGCGATGGATGCTCAGAATCGCACGGGCAAGCCGCGGATCCCGCAGCGCAGCGATAAGGCCAGCGGCATTTTCGCTGCCGTTTTCAATCCATCCGCGCACGATCATCGCAGCAGCCACTTCTGCCAGGCGTGCCAGAATGCCCGCGAAGCCAGCGCGTCCGGAACAGATTTCAAATTTCATGGCGCCCAGAATGGGAACCAGCCCCGGATATATCTTTTCGTTTGCCTCAACCATTATGGCTTGCGGCATCAGTTTACCCAGGCCCTGCATTCCACCGAGATCGAACTCCATACAGCCATAAAACAGAACTGTGCTGGGAGTCGGATGCGTACTGGGGCATGTATTGATTCCGCTGACTGCCTCACCCAAAGGCGCAGAACCTAGCGTATCGATATGTTGAATTGCACAGCCGACATCCGATATAAGCTGATGCTCCTCACCCTGGGGCATAAATACCATGCTTCCTGCTCTCAGCTCATGAAGCGCACCATCGTTTGTACGAAGCAGAGCAGTTCCCACAGCGATGTAATGAAAATAGGCATGGCCCGGTCTATTGCTAAAACTGACACCAAACTCAGTGCCAGTCTGTAAACGGCGGTACTGCACGCCACGCAGGCGCATTTCAAGTAGCAGTTCACTGATGAGTTCGGATGACAGAGCAAAATGTTTATTCACATGTACTTCCGGAGTTTCGGGTAAAAAATCAGGATGTGGCATCATAGATCGTCCTGCTTCTCATCTCTAGACTTGGAACCTGAATTTTTCCTGAAAAGAGTGTGTTATGAGAAATGAAGCAACTGAAGCTGTATCCGCTAGTATGAATTGTTCAGAGCCCAAAGAATCCGCATGGATGGCAGTTTTTTCACTGACCATGGGTGTGTTTGGCTTGCTGACAGCAGAATATCTTCCCGCCAGTCTGCTGACACCTATGGCCGCCGATCTTGGTGTGACCGAAGCCCTTGCTGGTCAGGCTGTGACGGTAACAGCAGTGATAGCCCTGTTTGCTGGTCTGATGGTTCCTCGCCTCACGCGTAATTATGATCGCCGAAATGTCTTGCTTGGTTTTACCGTGCTGATGATTGCTTCCAACCTGCTTGTGGCACTTTCATCAAGCCTGTCAATCCTGTTGGTGATGCGCATTCTATTGGGCATCGCCCTGGGAGGTTTCTGGAGTATGGCGGCAGCCGTAGCTATGCGACTGGTCCCTGCAAAGAGCATCCCGCGTGCTCTGTCCATTATTTTTAGCGGTATCGCCGTCGGCACCGTCGTTTCGATTCCGCTGGGGAGCTACTTAGGTGGGCTTTATGGCTGGCGCAGTGCTTTTATCGCTGCAACTGCAGTAGGGGTGCTGACACTTATTTTTCAGCTGTTTACACTTCCTCGAATGGCTCCGCGCAGAATGATGCTAACGGCGACTGTCATGGATGTGCTTCGCCGCCCAGGCATTGCGCTCGGAATGGCAGGATGTGTTATTGCGCATACTGGTCAATATGCGCTGTTTACCTATATTCGTCCGGCTCTTGAAAATATTACTCATCTTGATGTAGACCATTTGTCTTTAATACTGCTTATATTCGGCGTGGCTAATTTTATCGGGACGCTGCTGGCCGGTTGGCTGATGGAAAGAAGCCTGCGTTTTACCCTGATACTCATGCCGGCACTTGTCGGTCTGTCAGCCCTGGGCATGATTTTACTGCCACTTGAAGAAAACGGATTGATATTATTCGTTGCGTTGTGGGGGATGGCCTTTGGTGGTGTACCTGTAGCGTGGTCAAACTGGGTAGCACGTTCCGTTCCCGATCAGGCTGAAACCGCAGGGGGTATGGTAGTGGCAGCAGTACAGTCTTCAATTGCTGCTGGAGCTGCGTTGGGGGGGATACTTTTTAATCTAAATGGCGTAACAGGCGTTTTTATTACTGCTGGTTGCATCATGTTTCTCGCCACACTCGTTATTGGGCTAAAAGTGAAGGTCGCGATGGCCTGATCATTTCGAATATGACCTCCGCTTTAAAATGGCCAGCAGAATCCGATGGACGGTCGGAACAGATGTCTTAAGATTTACTACTTCTTGCCGCTCAATTATAGGTCTGCTCCTCGCTCAAAGTCGTCTGTCAGTTCAGTAGATGACTTGTTTTCATTTTGTTGTTGCAGATGCCCAAATGAAATGCAAACAGGCAGGCAGGTTAAAAGCACATGTATGGTCAAGTGAGTGCAAATACCCATACGGGGATGTCCTCATGGCTAGCATCGATCTTCGTAATGCTGGGACCTACCCCGGCAACCACAGCACGGTTTTAAAAACACCGACACAGAAGCCAGAAAAGCTGGAACGGAACGTCATAGATGGGTCAGATAACAGCCGCCGGGCTAAAATGTATCTTATTTCACCCGCGCTATCGACAGCCCATCCCAGCCTTTGGCCCCGACGGTTTGTACCGCCGTGGCTTCCAGCCGATCGTCGTTGCCCACCAGGCTGAGAAATTCCCGCAGCCCTTGCAGATTCACGTCGGCGTCTTCGGCATCGATGATTTTGCCGCTGCGCACCACGTTATCACCGATGATTACCGTGCCGGAGCGGGAGTATTTCAGCGCCCACTCCAGATAAGCCGGGTTATTTTGCTTGTCGGCATCGATAAAGATCATATCAAACGGGGCGGAACCTTCGAGGGTGGGCAGCGAATCCAGTGCCGCACCGACCAGGATGGTCACTTTGCTTTCGAGCCCGGCGCGGCGAATGTTGTGACTGGCGATTTCGGCGTGGCGCGGCTGATACTCAAGGGTGATCACTTTGCCGTCATCCGGCAGGGCGCGCGCCAGCCAGATGGTGCTGTAACCGCCCAGCGTGCCGATCTCCAGGATGCGTCTGGCTCCGGTCATTTTGGCGAACAGATAGAGTAACTTTCCCTGATTGGGTGCCACATCTATCGGCGGCAGTCCGGCACTTTTATTGGCATCCAGTGCGGCCAGCAGGGCCTCATCCTGCGGGACGAGTTGTTCAATCAGGTAATTGTCGACGGCGGCCCAGCGTTGTTGATCCATTGTGCGTTTCCTGTTTTGGGGTCAGAGGAAATAACTATAAGTCAGTTTTGAAGAGGTGTGGTCTCTGAAAGCTGAGAGGCTGGCTTATCAGTTTGGGATTTGGTGTAGCTGCTTGTTTCGCATCTGGCGTATCGGGGCTGGCCGGAACGCGGACCCGCTGTCACGTCCTTGTCCGCTCGGCCTCGCACATCCATGTGCTCGGACGGTCCGCTAATCCGTCCAGCCCCGATTGCCTCAATGCTTTAGTATCGCTGCCGGATAATCTGACATGAGATGGCAGCAACACCCGTGTTTGAAAGGATGACCGCTACGGGACAGGTTAGCCGAGTGTCTGCCGCAAGGATGCGGCAGCCAAGCCTCCAGGGAGGGATTAACGGCGTCTCGGCGATCTGCCCGTAACGGTTAGCCTTAGCACCTGAAGGCCAGCGAATCCGGCCCACACCGATTGCCTGCTAACCAAGGTGTTGCTGTTGGTCAAAACTAACGTTGTTTGCAGCAACACCCGTATTTGAAAGGGTGACCGTTACGGGACAGGTTAGTCGAGTGTCTGCCGCAGGGATGCGGCAGTCAAGCCTCCAGGGAGAGATTAACGGCGTCTCGGCGATCTGCCCGTAACGGTCGGCCTGAGCACCTGACGGCCAGCGAATCCGATGCCCTAATATTCAGCTTTAGCAGCATTTCACAAACGTCATCTCCCCTTAACCGCAGTGTCACACATCCCCGGCAAAGTAACGCCCATCGGTGGCAGGAAGCAGCAATTTGAAGGCAGCTTCCCGCCGGGTATGACGCTGCGGAGATTTTTGTAATGCTCAACTTATCCAGACATCCGACCACTTTGTATCAGGCCATTGCCGCCCGGCTGGAAGATGAACTGCGCAGCCGCTATCGCTGCGGCGAGTATCTGCCGTCAGAAAAACAGCTGGCCGCACACTATGAAGTCAATCGCCATACGCTGCGTCGCGCGGTGGATGAGCTGGTTGATAAAGGGCTGGTTCAGCGCCGCCAGGGCGTTGGTATTCTGGTGCTGATGCGCCCGTACGACTACCCGCTGCACGCTCAGGCGCGGTTCAGTCAGAACCTGATGGAGCAGGGGAGCCATCCTACCAGTGAACGTCTGCTGGCGGTGCTGCGCCCGTGCAACGCCGAGGTGGCCGCCGCGCTGGCCTGCAACGAGGGCGACACGGTGATCCACCTGCGCACGCTGCGCCGGGTTAACGGCGTGCCGGTGTGCGTGATTAACCACTATCTGCCCGATTTGAGCTGGTGGCCGCCGCTGCAAACGTTTACCAGCGGATCGCTGCACGATTTTATCAGCCAGCAGCTGGGCGAAGGTCTGACGCGCAAACAAACGCGCATCGCCGCCCGCCGCGCACAGGCAAAAGAGAGCCGTCTGCTGGAAGTCACACTGCATGCGCCGCTGCTCTGCGTGCGCACCCTGAATACCCGTAACGGCAGCGGCGCGATGGCGGAATACTCCGTCAGCCTGACGCGTGCCGACATGATTGAACTGACGCTGGAGCATTAAATGGAAGCACATAAGGCCCGCCAGCACTGGCTCTCCGTGCTGGCCCACAGCAGCCCGCAGCAGCTGCTTGCACACTGGCCATCGACGCTGCAACCGCAGTACCAGCTGCTGCGCGCGCCGGAAACCGGGCTGACCCGGCTACAGGCGCGAATGGGCGGCACCGGGAGACGCTTTATTCTCGGCGATACCACCGTCACCCGTGCGGTCGTCCAGCTGGAAAATGGCACCTGCGGCTACAGCTATATCATCGGGCGCGATAAAGCCCATGCGGAACGCTGCGCGCTGCTGGATGCCCTGTTACAGGGCGACGGCGCACAGGCACTTCACCAACAGATTATTGCGCCGCTGGCCGCCGTACGTCAGGAGCAGCTGTTGCTGCGTTCCCGCGAAGTCGCCAGCAGTCGCGTTGACTTCTTCACCCTTGTCAGGGGAGACAATTAATGACCTTACTCGCCAGTTTCAGCCATCCGGTTGCCGATGCCCAGCACGCCTTCCGCCGTATTCTTAAAGCCATGAGCGAGCCGGGTGTGATGGTTTCTCTGCCATCGCTGCCTGCCTGGGGGCGCACTTCGGTGGCCGCCACGGCGGTGCTGATGACGCTGGTGGATCGCGAAACGCCGCTGTGGATCGACGAGCGCTTCCACGATGAGGCGCTGCTGAACAATCTGCGTTTTCACACCGGTGCGCCGGTGACGGATCGTACCGACGCGCCGTTTGCCCTGCTGCATGCCAAATCCGTCGTTGATATCGCCAGCTTCTCGCCGGGCGATAACGTTTCGCCGGAGAAAAGCAGCACGCTGATTATTGACGTCGCCGGGCTGAGCGGTGGTCTGACGTTGCGCCTGCGTGGCCCCGGCCTGATGGAAACCCGGGCGATTGCGCCGCAGCTGCCGGAAAGCGTGCTGAAATTCCTGCGCAAACGCGCGCATACCTTCCCCCAGGGTATCGATCTGATCTTCACCTGCGGCGAGAACATGATGGCCCTGCCGCGCACCACCAACGTGGAGGTGTGCTGATGTACGTTGCGGTGAAAGGGGGCGAGAAGGCGATAGCCGCCGCCCACCGGCTGCAGGAAGATCTGCGCCGTGGCGACCGCAGCGAGGCGGAGTTGCAGTGCGAACAGATAGACCAGCAGCTGGGCCTGGCGGTGGACAGGGTGATGACCGAGGGCGGCATTCACGACCGCGAGCTGGCCGCGCTGGCTATCAAGCAGGCCAGCGGCGATCTGGTGGAGGCGATTTTCCTGCTGCGCGCCTACCGCACCACGCTGCCGCGCCTCGCCGACAGCCTGCCGCTGGATAGCGGAAAAATGCGCGTGGAACGGCGGATCTCCGCCGTTTATAAAGATCTGCCCGGCGGACAGCTGCTGGGGCCAACCTACGATTACACCCACCGCCTGTTGGATTTTACCCTATTGGCCGAGGGGAAAACGCCGCCCGCGCCGCGTGCCGAACAGCCGCTGGACGAGCGCTGTCCGCATATGTTCGACCTGATGACCCGCGAAGGGCTGGCGATTGCCGAAGAGGATGACGGTAGCGAACCGCTGGATATTACCCGCGATCCGCCGTCTTACCCGCTACCGCGTTCGGCGAAATTGCAGCAGCTGGTGCGCGGGGATGAAGGTTTCCTGCTGGCGCTGGGCTATTCCACCCAGCGCGGCTACGGCCGCACCCATCCGTTTGCCGGTGAAATTCGTACCGGCTACGTCACGGTGGAAATTGCGCCCGAGGAGCTGGGCTTCCCGCTGGAGATCGGTGAAATCCTGCTGACCGAGTGCGAAATGGTCAACGGCTTTACCACCCCCGTCGATGCCGCACCGCACTTCACTCGTGGCTATGGCCTGGTCTTCGGTCGCGCCGAGCGTAAAGCGATGGCGATGGCACTGGTAGATCGTGCCCTGCAAACCGACGAGTACGGCGAGCGCATCACCAGCCCGGCGCAGGATGAAGAGTTTGTCCTGTCGCACGCCGATAACGTTGAGGCGGCGGGCTTTGTCTCGCACCTCAAGCTGCCGCACTACGTCGATTTCCAGGCCGAGTTGGAACTGTTAAAGCGCCTGCGCGCGGAGTATCAGGAGAAGCAACGTGGCTGAACTGCATGGTTACAATCCGGGCTATCTGGACGAACAAAGCAAGCGCACCATCCGTCGCGCTATTCTGAAGGCGGTGGCGATCCCCGGCTATCAGGTGCCGTTTGGCGGACGCGAAATGCCGATGCCCTACGGCTGGGGAACCGGCGGTATTCAACTGACCGCCAGCATGATCGGCGAACACGATGTGCTGAAGGTGATCGATCAGGGTGCCGACGATACGACCAACGCGGTGTCCATCCGCCGATTTTTCCAGCGCGTTAGCGGCGCGGCGGTGACCGAACGCACCGTGGATGCCACGCTGATCCAGACCCGTCATCGCATTCCCGAGACTCCGCTGACCGAAGACCAGGTACTGATTTATCAGGTGCCGATCCCCGAACCGCTGCGTTTTATCGAACCGCGTGAAACCGAAACCCGCACCATGCACGCGCTGGAAGAGTACGGGATCATGCAGGTGAAGCTGTATGAGGATATTGCCCGCTACGGCCATATCGCCACCACCTATGCCTACCCGGTGAAGGTCAACGATCGCTACGTGATGGACCCGTCGCCGATCCCGAAATTCGACAACCCGAAGATGCATATGATGCCCGCACTACAGCTGTTTGGGGCCGGGCGTGAAAAGCGCATCTACGCGCTGCCGCCGTATACCAAAGTGGAAAGCCTCGACTTCGACGATCACCCGTTCACCGTGCAGAAGTGGGAACAGCCCTGCGCCATCTGCGGATCGCGCACAAGCTACCTGGATGAGGTAGTGATGGACGACAGCGGCACCAGGATGTTTGTCTGCTCCGATACCGATTACTGCCATCAGCAACAAGAGAATCCGTCATGAACAATGAGTCGCCGCTGCTGACGGTTAATCAGCTTACCCACCTTTACGCACCGGGTAAGGGTTTCAGCGATGTGTCATTTGAGCTTTATCCCGGTGAAGTGCTGGGGATCGTCGGGGAATCCGGCTCCGGGAAGACCACGCTGCTGAAGGCGATTTCGGCCCGGCTGCCGCCGCAGCACGGCGAAATTATCTATCAGGGTAATGACCTCTACGCGATGAGCGAAAGTGAACGCCGCCGCCTGCTGCGCACCCAGTGGGGCGTGGTGCATCAGTATCCGATGGACGGGCTGCGGGCGCAGGTATCGGCCGGTGGCAATATCGGCGAGCGGCTGATGGCGGTGGGCGAGCGTCACTACGGGCAGATCCGCGAGAAGGCCGGACAGTGGCTGGAAGATGTGGAGATCCCGCTGGCACGTATCGACGATCTGCCGGGCACCTTCTCCGGCGGCATGCAGCAGCGTTTGCAGATCGCCCGCAACCTGGTCACCGGGCCGAAGCTGGTGTTTATGGATGAACCAACCGGCGGGCTGGACGTGTCGGTGCAGGCGAGGCTGCTGGATCTGCTGCGTAACCTGGTGCGCGATCTCAACCTGGCGGTGGTGATTGTTACCCACGACCTCGGCGTGGCGCGCCTGCTGGCCCATCGACTGCTGGTGATGAAGCAGGGGCAGGTGGTGGAAAGCGGGCTGACGGACAGGGTGCTCGACGATCCGCATCATCCGTATACCCAACTGCTGGTGTCATCCATTCTGTAACCATGTTGAGAAACAGCCATGAATCTGAAATTGCGCATCGAAAATTTGTCTAAAACCTTCGTCATGCATAACCAGCATGGCGCAAGGCTTCCGGTGCTGAATAACGCGTCGCTGCAGGTGGCCGCCGGGGAATGCGTGGTGCTGCACGGCCATTCCGGCAGCGGTAAATCCACGCTGCTGCGTTCGCTGTACGGTAACTATTTGCCAGACAGCGGCCATATCTGGGTCGATCATCAGCAGCAGTGGGTGGATCTGGTCAGCGCCCCGGCGCGGCAGATTCTGGCGCTGCGCCGCGATACGCTGGGCTGGGTCAGCCAGTTTCTGCGCGTGATCCCGCGTATCAGCACGCTGGAGGTGGTGATGCAGCCGCTGCTGGAGCGCGGCGTGGATCGCGCCGAAAGCGAGGAGCGGGCGCAGGCGCTACTTGGGCATCTGAATGTGCCGTCGCGGCTGTGGTCGCTGCCGCCGTCGACCTTCTCCGGCGGTGAACAGCAGCGAGTCAATATCGCACGTGGATTTATCGCTGAATCGCCGATCCTGCTGCTGGATGAGCCGACTGCCTCACTCGACAGCGTGAACTGTGCGGCGGTGGTGTCTCTGATTGAACAGGCGCGCGCCCGTGGTGCCGCCATCGTCGGAATTTTTCATGATAACGCGGTGCGCGAGCGCGTCGCCGATCGTCTGCATGTGATGCAGTCTGTTACCCCGGAGCACGCCGTATGATTATCAACAACGTTAAGCTTATCCTCGAACGGGAAGTAGTCAGCGGCTCGCTGGCCTGCGATAACGGCATTATTACTGCCTATGCGGAAACCCCCAGCCAGCTGCCTGGGGCCATTGACGGCGAGGGCGGCTGGCTGATGCCCGGCATGGTGGAGCTACATACCGATAGCCTGGACAAATTCTTCACCCCGCGTCCGAAGGTGGACTGGCCCGCCCATTCAGCAATGAGCAGCCACGATGCGCTGATTATCGCCAGCGGGATCACCACGGTACTGGATGCGATTAGCGTGGGCGACGTACGCGACGGCGGCCACCGGATGGAGAATCTCAATAAGATGATTAACGCCATCCGCCACAGTGAAAAGCACGGACTGAATCGCGCAGAGCATCGTCTGCATTTGCGCTGCGAGCTGCCGCACGACTCCACGCTGCCGCTGTTTGAACAGCTGATGTGCAACCCGGCGCTGTCGCTGGTGTCGCTGATGGATCACTCGCCGGGCCAGCGCCAGTACGTTTCGCTGGACGCGTGGCGTACCTATTTCGGTGGGAAATACCAGATGAACGACGAGCAGCTGGATGCCTATCAGGCCGATCAGCTGCGCCTTGCCGCGCGCTGGTCGACGCCCAACCGTGAGGCGATCTCCGCCTGGTGCCGCCAGTACCACATTCCGCTGGCCAGCCATGACGATGCGACTCACGAGCACGTGCTGGAGTCGAAAGGCGTCGGCAGCGTCATCGCCGAGTTCCCGACGACAGAAGACGCCGCGCGCTCCTCCCGCGAGATGGGGCTACAGGTGTTGATGGGTGCGCCGAATATCGTTCGCGGCGGATCGCACTCCGGCAACGTGGCGGCTCGCGACCTGGCCTCAAAGGGGCTGCTGGATATTCTCTCCTCTGACTATTATCCGGCCAGCCTGCTGGATGCCGCCTTCCGCCTGGCTGCGGATGACGAGATCGCCATGGATCTGCCGGGCGCCGTTGCACTGGTTACCCGCAACCCGGCGCATGCCATCGGGCTGACCGATCGCGGCGTGATTGCCGAAGGAAAACGCGCGGACCTTGTGCTGGTTCACCAGCCGAGGGAACAGGTCTATATCAAAAACGTCTGGGCGAAAGGCCGGATGGTGTTCTGATGGCGCGGCTAATCTGGCTGATGGGTGCCTCCGGCTCCGGCAAGGACAGTCTGCTGCTGGCGCTGCGTGAGAGCGCCCCGGATAGGGTGGTGGTGGCGCACCGCTATATTACCCGCAGTGCGTCTGCCGGAGGGGAAAACCATATTGCGCTGAGCGAGCATGAGTTTCTGCGCCGCAGCGAGTTCGGTATGTTTGCCATTGAGTGGCAGGCGCACCAGTTTTACTACGCGCTGGGCACCGAGATCGATCTGTGGCTGGCCAGCGGTCTGGACGTGGTGGTCAACGGTTCGCGTCGCCATCTGGCGGTAGCACAGCAGCGCTACGGCGACCGCCTGCTGCCGGTGTGCCTGCAGGTTTCGCCGGAAGTGCTGGCGAACCGACTTCGTCAGCGCGGGCGCGAGGATGAAAGCGAAATCGCCCGGCGGATGCAGCGGGCGGCGGAACCGGTTGCGGCGGGATGCATGACCCTGAACAACGACGGGGCGCTGGAACGGACGCTAAGGGATTTCTCGCTGCTGCTGGCGGAAGTACCGTACAGGTCGGTTGAGCAGAACAACTAATAAAACAGTGTTACAGCCATCGTGTTTCGTCCTGCACGATGGCCACATATTTGAAACTCACTACTGATTACTGATTACTGATTACTGATTACTGATTACTGATTACTGATTACCTGCTACCTGCAAACTCATGCTGCGGGTTACACGCTAAGAATTACCGCAGGCTGGGATCGTCCCTCAACTGTCGGAGACAACATCCCCGTCCTTCTTCTGTTTGATGTAGCTGTAAAAGCGTTTTTCCGGATCGTAGACCTGGCGAACCTCATTCAACCTTTGCCATTTCTCGGCAGAAAAACACTGATTCACCATCTCCGGAGCAACGTCTAAATCAACTTCGTTAATGTAGTAACCTTTCGCGTACGGTTTGATCGCAGCATTGAGTTTTAGCATCAGCTGCCTGTTCGCCTCGATTTCTGCCTCCGTGGTGCCGATCAGATACCAGGAAATATAGTGCGGTGCCCAGTAGGTAAAACTGCAAGGCTCCGGCACCGTGGGGTTGGTATCAATCACTGAAAAACCAAAAGAACGCGAATCAACTGCCTCGTTTTCCAACAGTTCGGCCACCACCGGCAGCGCCAGTTCAGGCCGATCCGTGAAAAAGGCCGTTTCGCTGGTTCGGCTGGTGCTGTAGGCATCCGTTGCGCCCAGCGCCTGGAATAAATCAAGGTAGGTCAGCGCCCGGTTATGCACGCTTTGCAGGGTGCAAAGCTCCGGTAACTTGCTGTTATTGAAGATGTCGGCAACCTCCCGCGCTTCCACCTCCGTACTGCCAAATGAAATCACGTTAAGCACCAGATGCCAGCGCTGCTCCGATGGCGGTGTACCGGGAGGGGAAAATTTCCCCAGGGCGCCGAGGATCTCCGAGCGCTGCGCATTGGCCGGCAGCAGCGTCATAATTTCATCCAGCGCGGGTCGCAGGTCCGAGACGGGAAAGTAAAAACTGTTCATGATCGCGCTGGGGGCATCGTGCAGCTGAAGCCGGTAGCGCAGTACCACGGCGAAAAACCCCGGGCCAACGCCGCGAATGGCCCAGTACAAATCCGGGTTTTCATCCGGCGACGCCATAACGATGGAACCGTCGGCCAGCATCACTTCAGCGGCCAGAACCGATCCACACGCCATTCCGTAAGCGGGCATATTCCAGCCCATTCCGCCGCCCAGCAGAAAACCGCCGAGAGTGACGAATCCGGTATGGGCACCCGGGAACACTAATCCTTTATCATAGGTCGCTTCGTTCAGTTCCTGACTAAGAACGCCAGGCCCTGCCCAGACGGTTTTAGTCTGTGGATCCAGCTCAATGCTGTTGAAACGCGACATATCAATCGTCACTGCACCGTTACGCAGCGGCGCCAGGGTGATGTTATGCCCGGAGCTGCGCAGCGCGACCCGGCGACCCGTTTGCTTCGCATACCTCAACAGGATTTGTATATCTTCCCTGTCCTGCGGTTGCCCAATCACATCCGGAAAACGCATCGGTTTTTTATCGTACCAGGTCATCGCCCAGAACCAGCGGAAATAGCGCGGGTCGGCGTGGCTGATAAATGCGCCCTTGAAGCCTTCCGGCCTGACAGGATCGCTGCCAGCCGCGAAAGCGGTGACCGGGCGAAGCAGGCCGGAAAACAGCATGCCAACGGCCGCGGCGGCCTTGATAAAATGTCTGCGTGCCAGTAAAAACGTCTGCACAAAGGCTCCTTGTCAGATTACGGATTGGCGGGTGGCAACTGGCTGAAGTATTGAGAAAGCTGGCGGGTATCGTTGTCCGTCAGGCCGGTGACAACGTTCTGCATCATGCCGTTTTTTCGGCTGCCGTCGCGAAAAGCGTTCAGCTGGCTGCGCAGATAGGGGGCTTTTTGCCCGGCCAGATTGGGCCATTCCGGGTTCTGGCTAATCCCTCCGGGACCGTGACAACTCATGCAGCGACTGGCCTGTTCGGGCTGCGCCAGAGTCTGGCTCATATCATCCGTGCCTTGCGGTATCGCCAGTGCCTGCGGTGCAGCGCTAATCGTAATGCCGAGGAGGAACATCCATGTTAGTACGCGGCGGTGATTTTTTTTCATACCCACTCCGTTAGTTTTTTTAAGGGTTGTGTGCGGCATCAGGGCTCGGTGCTGCCTGGTTCTGACGGACTTCAGACACCTCGGAAGCGGAGACTTCACTGGCCTGATTGCCCCATGACGATCGAATGAAACTTAATATCTCCGCGATATCCTCGTCGTTAAGCGTATTAGCAAAGGCGGGCATGGAATAGTCCGTCTCATTGTGCTGCGTTCCAGTATTCGTTGCGCCATTTAGCACGATTTTTATCAGACTGCCGGGGTCGGGGTTATTAACCATGGTATTCAACGCCAGCGCCGGGAATTTATTTTTGTAGCCCAGTCCGTTTGATAAATGGCAGCCTTCGCAGTGGGATAAATACTGTTTTGCTCCAGTTGGTAATGCTCCACCACGCGTTAATACGTTGAACGTCGTTAAATCATAATAAGGCTTATCCTGGTTTTTGCTCGGCGAAAGCGATCGCAGATAAGTGGCAATTGCAGAGAGGTCGCCGTCAGACATATATTGCGTGGAGTGGGTGACGACGTCAGACATCGGGCCAAAGGTCGCGGTTCTTTCCGAACGCCCGGTTTTCAGTAACGCGACGATTTCATCAGCACGCGTTTGCCCCAGTCCCGAGCGCTGTTCACCGCGTATGGAAGGGACGGAATAACCATCAATAACCTGTCCACCGGATAAAAACTGGCTGCCTTGATGATTATCAAAAGCAACTTCCTGCAGCGTGATGGCTCGTGGCGTATGGCAGGCACCGCAGTGACCCAGCCCGGTAACATAATAGGCACCCAGCTCAACCGGGTCTGTCGGCAGGTTAGCGGTAGCGAGCGGTTTTGGGGCAAAGAGCCAGCGCCACCAGGTCATCGGCCAGCGCAGGGAGAACGGCCAGGGGATCGTGTCCTGCTGGTGGGGAGCAACGACCGGCGTGACGCCGTGCATGAAGTAGGCATAAAGCGCGGCCATGTCGTCCTGAGTAATTCGAGAATAAGAGGTCCAGGGCATCGCCGGGTAAAGTGTATCACCCGACGGAGCGATACCGTATCTGACCGCTCGTTCAAAATCACCGTATGTGTAGCTGCCAATCCCGGTATTTTTATCCGGCGTGATGTTGGGCGGGATCATCCCGCCAATCGGCGAGGCGATCGCTTCACCACCGCTGAATTGCGCTTTGCCGGGTGCCGTATGGCAGGCGACGCAATCTCCCACGCGGGCGAGATACGCTCCGCGTTTAATCTGTTGCTCATTCACCGGCAACGAGATTTTAGCGAGGGGATCGCCCGGCGTGGGCAGAAGAAGGGTGGCAAGCCAGGCAAGAACCACCGCGACAATCGCACAGGCAACGACTCCGCTGGCCCAGCGGCATAACCGGGGTGCCGTCGGACATTTGACGTGACTTTTTGTCTTTCCCTGGCCATTTTTCATCGGTTTTTATGCCCTGACTGTTGTTTATCTTTTGCCGTTCAATGATGGTTAATAAATATGACGAGTTTTATTGTTGGAATAAGCCAGTAAGGCGAACACTGAATTATCCTGTTGGCTATTTCAGCTTGAAAAACGCAGTGAGTATGTGCCAGTACAGTTCGGTTTTTTAAACCAAAAATGCCAGGGAGTTGAAATTCAATTTTATTAGGTTGGTCATGGTTATTTCATGTTTTTTACATTTATTCATGCGAGGCGATACGCAAACTTTTATCTACACCGTCGAGTCTTATTCGGTAATATTTCAGGTATGCAAAAACATATTCACCAGCGCGATCTCGCCGGGCTGCTGGACCGCCTGGCAACCCTGATTTTAGCAAAACACATGACGGGACAGCAGTTGGTTACGCTGGTAAACTATTTTGCGCAGACGGCGGAATTGTCCGATGTAGAAGCTTTTATCCGTAAACTGGCACAGCGAGTGCCACCGCATAAGGAGCAGCTGATGACTCTTGCAGAGCAGCTTGAAAAGAAGGGAATGAAGAAAGGAATTCTGCTCGGGGAGCAGCGGGGCAAACGTACAGCTACGCTAAATATTGCGCGGATGATGCTGCACAATGGGCTGGACCCAGCCACGGTAATGAAGATGACAGGCCTGAGTGAAAACGATCTGGCAGAGATTCCGCTCTGATTTTACCCCGTTCGCTTTACTGCTTTTCAGTTATGGATTTTTTGTTTACAACACCTGAACTGACGGGTTATGTTTCCTGCCGAACCTTTCCAGGGGGAGCCCACCAGCGGGCTGAGAGTTTGCACATGCAACGGTGCAAAGACCCTTAATACCTGATCCGGATAATGCCGGCGAAGGGATGGCGCAACCTGTCTGACTTTTGCCAACCTCTGAGCGAGGCGGCCTGAGTATTCACATTCAGTCGCGCTGTCTTTACTTTACAGGACAACACGATGACCGAACGTTTTACCGACACCCTGCGTAACCAGAATCTGCCAACATGGTCGGCGGCCGTTAATCACCGTTTCGTTGAGGAGCTGGTTACCGGGACCGTTGATGACCGCGTGATGATCAATTACCTGATTCAGGATCACCGCTTCCTTGACAGCTTCCTGGTGCTGGTGGGTGCTGCGATGGCCAGTGCGGATACCACCGATGCCCGACTGCGTTTTGGCCGCTTCGCCGGCATGGTTTCCTCCGAAGAAAATACCTATTTCCTGCGTTCATTTACCGCACTGGGCGTCAGCAAACAGCAGCGCAGCGAGCAGCCGGACACCGTACCGACGGCCGGCTTTAAAGCCATCATGCGCGAAGCGGCGGGCACCCGCAGCTATGCGGCGGTACTGACGGTGCTGAACGTGGCTGAATGGCTGTACTTTGACTGGGCATCTCAGGCTACCCGACCGCTGCCGGAAAACTTCGTTTACGCCGAGTGGGTCACGCTGCACGACAACCCTGATTTCAATGCGTTTGTGGCGTTTATCCGCGAGGAGCTGGATCGCGTTGGGCCAGCAGAAGCTTCGCAGTGTGAGGACCTTTTCCGCCGCGCGGTGGGGCTGGAGAAAGCGTTTTTTGATGCGGCTTATGAGCCAATCACGCTGAAAGCCGGGTAATGCCAATACAGGATCCCCGAGAAACTCGGGCATCCAAACCGTCTTGAAGAAGGAGGCAGAAAGCCAGTGCGGTCTGCCCCTGAAACATCAGCTCCACATCGCCAGAATTGGCCAGCCGACCAGCAGCAGCAGTGAAATAAACACTACGCCGAATATCGCGCCCAGCCGCCAGTAATCCTTCGATTTAACGTAGCCGCAGCCGTAGATAATCACGCCGGGACCGGTGGCATACGGCGTCAGGCAGCCCATGATGCCGATAGACAGCACCAGCAGGATGCACAGGTGCTCCATCGGCACGCCGGGAATGCCTTTACCCACGGCCAGAATCATCGGCAGCATGGTGGCGGTATGCGCCGACAGGCTGGCAAACAGATAGTGGGCAAAATAGAACACCAGCACCAGCGCCACCACCGTGCCGCTGGGGGAAAAACCCTCCAGATGTTGGCTCATGGTTTGGGCAAACCAGTCGATAAAGCCGGAGCGGGTCAGGCCATTTGCCATCACCACCAGCGTCGCCAGGTTAACCAGCGTATTCCAGGCGCTGTGGTATTGGGTGATCGCTTTCCACGGCACCACGTGCAGCGCCAGCATCAGGGAAACCGCCAGCAGCCCCACCGCCGTGGCGTTGATGATTTTGCCGCCAAATACCCACAGCCCCAGGCTCAGCAGCACCAGGCCGATCAGCGTGATTTCTTTACGCGTCAGGCGACCCATCTCCTTCAGCGCATCACCCGCCCAGTTCGACACCTCCTCGCTGTGGGTGATCTCAGGCTTATAGAGGAGGTAGGACAGCCAGGGCGCAACTACCAGCAGAATGATCCCCACCGGCAGGAAGCTGAGGAACCACTGCAGCCAGCTGATCTGGATACCGGCAATTTTACCGACGAACTCCAGGCCCAGCACGTTTGGCGCAGACCCGGTAATAAACATCGACGAGCTGAGGCTGGTGCCGATCACCATCATCCACATCAGGTAGCCGCCGATCCGCTTTGAGGAGGGATCGTTGGGGAACGATTTAAACAGCGGCGGCAGGTTTTTGATGACGGGGAATACCGTACCGCCGGTTCGCGCGGTGTTGGACGGGGTAAACGGTGCCAGCATCACGTCGATGATCACGATAGCGTAGCCCAGGGTCAGCGTGCGCTTGCCCATAAACTTGACCATGAACAGCGCAATACGGCGCCCCAGGCCGGTAACCTCATAGCCCAGCGCAAAGATAAAGGCGCCAAACACCAGCCAGACCGTTGAACTGGAGAAGCCCGCCAGTCCCCATTTCAGCGCCTGTTTCCCGGCGTTAAATGTAGGGTCCGCCAACTCGGCGGCATCAAATAAGACGTAATGGCTGCCGATAACGCAGACCGTCACGGCAATAAAACTGATGGCGGTTGCCGGGATCGGTTCAAGGATCATCCCAACAATCATCGCCACGAAGACCGCGAAGTAGTGCCAGGCCTGCGGCGGCATGCCGTCAGGGACCGGGATCAGCAGCATCACGGCGAGGACTATCAGCGGGGTCAGAGATTTCCATATCTTATCTTTCGCAATGGACATAATCGATCCTCTGTCAGGGATTTAATGTGGGTTAACGGCGTCGGTCATCTGGAGCAGCGCATCCATCTGGCGAAGCAGATCGGTCAGCGGATGCGCGCGGTTGCGGGCGCACACCGAAGCCTCCTGCTGACACAGCAGGCAGGTGCGGGCGGGCAGGTTGTAGTCTTTGCGCGACAGGATCGCTCCCTGCGGCGTCAGCACGTCAAAATCCCACAGCCTGCCCAGCGGTGAAGCCTGCTCGAGATCGATCAGTGCGCGCTTCAGCCGGTCGGCGGGAACACTAACCGCCAGCAGACCTTCCGGACCGCTGGGTAGCGCAACGCAGCGCTGGCGGGTGATTTCCCAGCCGGACGCCGCAAGTAATGGTCGTAACGCCCGCACACCGCGATTAAAAATGCGCCGCGTGAGCGGGCTGTCTTTCACCGATCCCGGGACCAGCACGGTAAAGGAGATTAGTGTGCTGGCATCCTGCGCCAGCCATTCCTGCTGACGCGCGCGGCGGGCATCCCGGCTGGCCAGCAACTGCTCCACGGTGATCACGGCGCGGGTGGCCGAGGTGATATAAAGCGGCATGATTCACTCCTTCACCTGACGAACGACATCAATCACCGAACCGTCGCGATAGCGCACTACGGCAATCGTCCGGTCGGTAAAGGCAATCGGCTGCGGTTTTCCGGTCAGCAGTTCGGCCCGCTCGCGCAGCCATTCAATTGCCACCACTTTCATGCCGGCCTCTTGCAGTCGGTCCGCCAGCTCGGGGCGCGCCGGGTTAACGGCAATACCGTGATCGGTAACCAAAATGTCGATGCTGGAGCCCGGCGTCACACAGGTGGTGACTTTATTCACCAGGGTTGGGATGCGGCCGCGAACCAGCGGGGCGACGATAATTGACAGCGCGGCGGCCACCGCCGTATCGCAGTGGCCGCCGGACGCGCCGCGCAGCACGCCATCGGAGCCGGTCAGTACGTTGACGTTAAAGCTGGTATCCACCTCCAGCGCGCTGAGGATCACCACATCGAGGCGATCGACCGAGGCGCCTTTTGAACGCCAGTTAGCGTACTGATTGGCGCTGATCTCGATATGGTTGGGGTTGCGCGCCAGCGATTCCGCCGCGTGGCGGTCGAAGCTCTGCACGTCGAGCAGCTTACCGATCAGTCCCTTTTCGTGCAGATCCACCATAGCGGCGGTAATACCGCCGAGAGCAAAGGCGGCGTGAACATCGCGGCGGCGCATACTGTCCTCCAGGAAACGGCTCACCGCCAGCGAGGCCCCGCCGGTGCCGGTTTGCAGCGAAAATCCTTCCTTAAAGTAGCCGGAGTTAACTACCACTTCGGCGGCGCTGCGGGCGATCAGCAGCTCGCGGGGATTGGTGGTCATGCGGGTGGTATCCGCACCGATTTTGTCGGCGTCGCCCACCTGTGGGACCTGAACAATTAGATCTATCCGATCCTGCGCCAGGCTGGCCGGCGCATGCGGGTAGCTGACAATCTCCTCGGTCAGCAGCACCACCTTATGGGCATATTGCGCATCGACTTTGGCATAGCCCAGCGAGCCGCAGCAGGCGCGGCCGATGCGGCCACTGGCGTTGCCCGCCGGGTCGCAGGCGGGCACGCCGAGGAAAGCGACATCGATAGTCAGTTCGCCACGGTCAAGCAGCTCGACGCGGCCGCCGTGCGAATGGATCTGAACCGGTTCGGCAAGCAGCCCGCGCGAAATCGCTTCCGCCAGCGGACCGCGCAGGCCTGAGGTGTAAATACGGCTGACCACGTTATTGCGGATGTGGTCGATCAGCGGCGCGTGGCAGTCGTTTAGCGAACTGGAAGCCAGCGTCAGGTTTTTAAATCCCAGACGGGCAATCGCCTCCATCACCGCGTTCAGCGTCAGGTCACCGCCGCGAAAGGCGTGGTGGAAGGAGACGGTCATGCCGTCTCTCAATCCCGAGCGGCGAATGGCCTCTTCGAGGGTGGCGCAGATCTTGCCGTCGCGCGGCTTTTGCGCCTGCTGATTCAGCTTGGAAACGGATTGATATACCGGGTAGCCATACGCGGGCTGTCGACGTTCGCGCATGTGTTCATCGGATTGATACTGAGTCATAGTCTGTCCTTATTCATCACGCAGCCCGGAAAGCGCCGCGCGGGAAAGTACCAGCCGGGCGCGTTCAATCACCGGGCTGTCCACCATTTTTCCGTTGAGTGACACCACGCCGCGCCCTTCAAGGGCGGCGGTTTCGGCGGCGTCGACAATCTGCTGAGCCTGGGTAAAGGCTTTACGTGTGGGGGCGAAGAGGTTGTGCAGCAGATCGATCTGGCGCGGGTTAATCAGCGATTTACCGTCGAAACCCAGCTGGTGAATGTGTGCTGCTTCGTGCAGGAAGCCGGCATCGTTATTGGCGTCGGAATAGACGGTATCGAACGCCTGAATGCCCGCCGAGCGTGCCGCCTGTAGAATGGAACAGCGGGCGAACAGCAGTTCGACGCCTTCCGGCGAACGCTCGGTGCGCAGATCGCGCACGTAGTCCTCCGCCCCCAGCGCGATACCGATTAAGCGCGGTGACGCGTGGGCAATCGCCACCGCCTGGGTAATCCCCTGCGCGGATTCGATCGCCGCCAGCAGGCCAGTGCTGCCGGGTTCACGACCGCACTGTTTTTCGATACGGCTGATTTCGGTCTCGATATCGATGACGTCCTGCGCGGTGTCCGTTTTCGGCAGGCGCACGATATCCGCACCGCCGCGCACCACGGCTTGCAGATCGTCCAGGCCGAAGGCTGAGTCCAGGGCATTAACGCGAACAATGGTTTCGACGTCCTGGTAAAGGGGATGCTGGAGCGCGTGATACACCAGGCGGCGCGCGGCGTCTTTCTCGCGCAGGATCACCGAGTCCTCAAGGTCAAACATCAGCGCGTCGGCGCGATAAATAAACGCGTTACTGACCATCGCGGCGTTGGCACCGGGTACAAACAGCATGCTGCGGCGGATGCGCGATCGGCGATCGGCGTTAAGCGACAGGGTCATTTTGCATTCTCCCAGGGCAGGGCGGTGAGGCCCGCAGCGCGGGCCAGCAGGGTTTCCAGCCGGGCGCGCAGGATGCAGTCCAGCGCGCCTTTATCGTCAACGATCAGCTGCACGCCCCGCACGTCGTAGTGGCGCAGCGTCTGCAGAAGGGTGGCGCGGATCGCCTCGCCAAACTGCTTTTCAACGCTGCTGTTGATCTGCAGTTCGATATCCTGCCCGTCGGCAGGGGCGATGCGGATCATCACATCACCGGATTCCAGAGTGCCGGCAACGGCTGCATGGATTATTTTCATGTTTCACCTGTTACTGATTCAGAATGGGAGCGTTTGCCTGCGGCGAACATCTGCTGCAGGTAGTCAAAGGTGGTGGGGGGCACCAGATGCCTGATAAGGTCGGCCTGCTGTTTCACCAGCAGCTGGCGAACCCAGGAGGCGGAAATGGCTTTGCCCTGGTACTGCACGCGCTCAATTTCCACGAGCTCAACCGGCGGTGCATCCATCGTCGGATCGCTGAGGCAGCGGCGCATATCGCGGTTGTAGTTTGCGGTGACGGGGCAGAACGGCTCGCTGCCGACAAACCGGTGAGTAATTCCCAGCGCCGGAGCAATGTGCTGGCGAAAAATCTGCAGATCGATTTCGGTGTAGCAGCGATCGATCACGCCCTGTTCTTTGATGAAGTAACAGGGGAAGGTGGCGCGGGAGATCAGGTATTCCGAGCCGCGATGCACCGTCAGGCCCGGAATGTCTACGGTTCCGGCACGCACCAGCGCCAGACGATCTTCATACGGGAAGCGTGAAGTATCCTCCTTGACCAGAAACACGTGCAGCCAGTCGCACCGGGCGGCGGCCTGCTGGATCAGATAGCGGTGGCCGAGGGTAAACGGATTGGCATTCATCACAATGCAGCCCGTCCTGCTGCCGCCGCGCCGCAGGGTGGTCAGGAAGCTGGCGTAGCGCTCCAGGCGGGTTGCGTCGTTCTCCATCAGCACCATGATGCCGGGAACGCGGGCGAGGGGATAAAAGCCGCACTGCCCGAACAGCGTTTCGTTTTCACTTTTTGTGTAAAGAAATAAATGCGTGCACTGCCTTTCATAGGCCAGATGGATTAATTCCGTCGCCAGCGTGAGTGCCAGGCCTTCCCCGCGGGCGGACTCGCTGATGGCGACGCATTTAATAATGTTTCCGGCAATACCGCCGCAGGCAATCAGCTGCTCATCGCGAGTGACGGTAATAAACACCTCTACCGACGTATCGATGTTCAAATCGTTGTGGCGCAGAAACTGAATAATGGCGGCCATCTTCCTGTTTTCGGCGCGTTTCACCTGGGAAAATACACATTGAGATAACATATCTGGCGTTTTTCCACCTCTTCACGTTTCCGTATGGGCAACGTAGAGGATGATAATTTTCTTCAAATCAATAACATTCATGGCACGAATGCGGACGTTAACTGACTAATTCGGCGATATTACGTGCATGCAGTACGATATTTTTTGATTTGATTCATAAACTGCGATCTGATTTAAAAGAGCTTAATGGTTTTTATTTGCTTAATTAATTTTGTGACGGATACTGGCAGGGTTATATTTTACTTAATGCAGTGAATTTAAATTTTATCGACAATAATGGATATGATGTTGCGGAACAGGGAAGTGAAAAGGGTCAATAAAATGAATAAAAACTGTTTGCGCCTGTTTGAATGTCGAATGTTTCCTCTGCGATTTTTCCTGTTTCTATTACTGATCTCCGTTCTGCTCATTGCCGCTCTGGGCCACTATTTCTCGACCCGATTTGAGGATTACCTGAACCACCAGGTGTGCGATATGGCGATGAATCAGGCGCGGATTATCGCCTCCAACGACAGCGTGGTGGCCGCGGTAGAAGCGCGGGATACCGCTCAGTTGGGAGCGATTGTGCGCCGTCTGGCGCGCGGTTCGGACTTCGACTACCTGGTGATCGGCGACCGCCGCTCAATCCGCCTCTATCACCCGAATCCAGCCAAAATTGGCTATCCGATGCAGTGGACTAAACCCGGCGCGCTGGAGAAGGGCGAAAGCTACTTTATCAGCGGAGAAGGGTCGATTGGCGTGGCGCTGCGGGCGAAAACCCCGGTGTTTGACCGCCACGGCCAGGTGGTTGGTGTAGTCTCGCTCGGCTATCTCTCCAGCAAAATTGAGGGCTGGCGGCGGGACTTTATTCTGCCGGTCGCCGGTGCTTTTGCGGCGATGCTTTTCCTGCTGCTGATGCTGTGGTGGCTGTTTGCCGCCTACCTTAAGCGCCGGATGCGCGGTATGGAACAGTATGTTGACGGCCTGCGAACCCAGCGCCACGAGCAGCTTAACTGGATGTCGACGATCAACGGCCTGCTGCAGATGAAGGAGTACGATCGGGTACTGGAGATGGTGCACGGCGAATCCGACCTGCAGCAGGCGCAGATCGATTGGCTAATGGCGTCCTTTGCCGATCGTCAGCTGGTCGGGCTGCTGTTTGGCAAGATGCAGCGGGCACGGGAGCTGGGCTTAACGCTGGCGGTCGCCGACGGCAGCCAGCTGCGGCAGCTGCCGACGGGGCTGAACAGCGCTGAATTTGCCTCCATCGTTGGCAATCTGCTGGATAATGCCTTTGAAGCCAGCCGGGACTGTGCGCCGGAGCATCGCTCGGTTGAACTGTATCTGAGTGACGAAGGAACCGAGGTGCTGATCGAAGTGGCCGATCGGGGCTGCGGTATCGCCGTAGACCGGCGAGAAGCGATCTTCAACCGGGGAGTCAGCAGCAAAACGAATCAGGACGAGGAGCACGGTATCGGTCTTTATCTGATCGCCGGCTACGTGGCACGCTGCGGCGGGGTGATTACGCTGGAAGATAACCCGCCCTGTGGCTCGCTGTTTTCTATTTATTTACCGAAAGTGAAACCGACGTATGGCACAACCTCTGAGCATTTTGATCGTTGAAGATGAAACCGCGCTGGCCGAAATGCACGCCGAATTTCTTCGCCAGCGCTGCAGCTACGGGCAGGTGTGGCTGGCAGGAAATTTAGCCCAGGCGCGCGTGATGATTGCGCGCTTCAGGCCGTCGCTGATCCTGCTGGACAACTTTTTGCCGGATGGTAACGGCATCACGCTGCTGCATGAGCTGACCGCCGCGCACAGCCCGTGCGGCG
Source organism: Erwinia sp. JUb26 (assembly GCF_003751505.1). Lineage (GTDB taxonomy): Bacteria > Pseudomonadota > Gammaproteobacteria > Enterobacterales > Enterobacteriaceae > Erwinia. The sequence continues at coordinate 249,948 of NZ_RJVB01000001.1, forward strand.
TGGTCTTCACCACCGCCGCCAGCGATATGGACACGGTTGCGGAAGCCGTCCGCTGCGGCGTTTTTGACTATCTGATTAAGCCGATTTCCTGGTCACGGCTGGAGCAGACGCTGGATCGCTATCAGCAACGGTTAACGATGCTGGCTAACCCGGAAAGCGCCAGCCAGCGCCAGATTGACGAGATGTTTAACGCCTATGCGCGCGATGCAGGGGACGTGCCGCTCCCGGCGGGGATCGATGCCCTGACCCTGGCGAAGGTCAGCGATCTGTTTATCGATTGCGCCGCGCGCCATACCGCCGAAACGGTGGCCCAGGCGCTGAAGCTGAGCCGGACCACCGCCCGGCGCTATCTGGAGTTCGCCGCCGGGCAGCAGCGGATCCGCGCCGACATTGTTTACGGCAAAGTCGGGCGCCCGCAGCGCATCTACCGGTCCTCATCGCCGGATTAACGCCGATAAAATTCTTTTCGCCTGTCACCGTTTCATCACCCGCCTGTCATATGAGCGTCATCGTGCTCGCCCTTAATAAGCGCACAACGACGAATGCGCTTAACCACAACGGTAAATGACAATGGCACAGGCACAGTTAAAAATTGCCCCACAGCATCAGGATGTTCCCCATCCGGCCAGCCACGCCAGAGTGTTGGCGGTTAATGGTTTGGGTAAATCCTACGGCTCACAGGCACGCGTGCTGGACGACATTAACTTCGACCTGCACGCCGGGGAATTGGTGGCGGTGATTGGCCGCTCCGGTGCGGGGAAATCCACGCTGCTGCACGTGCTGAACGGCACGATACCGGCCAGCGAGGGTGAGATCCGCCACTTCGCCGACGACGGTAAACAGCAGAATATCGTTGAGCTGAACGCCCGACAGATGCGCCAGTGGCGCAGTGAATGCGGCATGATTTTCCAGGACTTTTGCCTGGTGCCGCGTCTGGACGTGCTGACCAATGTCCTGCTGGGGCGTCTGAGCCAGACCTCGACGCTGAAATCCCTGTTCAAAATCTTCCCGGATGAGGATCGCGCCCGCGCTATCGGCCTGCTGGAGTGGCTGAATATGCTGCCGCAGGCGTTACAGCGCGCCGAGAACCTCTCCGGTGGACAGATGCAGCGCGTGGCGATCTGCCGTGCGCTGATGCAAAACCCGAAAATTCTGCTCGCCGACGAACCGGTGGCCTCGCTCGATCCGAAAAACACCCGCCGCATTATGGACGTTCTGCGCCAGGTGAGTGAAAACGGTATCAGCGTGATGGTCAACCTGCACTCGGTGGAACTGGTGAAAGAGTACTGCACGCGCGCTATTGGCATTGCCAAAGGGCGCATTGTTTTTGACGGACATCCGTCGCAGCTGACCGACAGCCTTCTTCATACCCTGTATGGCGAAGAGATGTCGCAGCTTAACTAACACTTTTTGGGAAACGGACACAGCAATGAAAAAATACCTACTCGCAGCGGTAATCAGCAGTGTTATGGCCGCCAACGCCTTCGCTTCAGACGCGCCAAAAGAACTGAACCTGGGCATTCTCGGCGGCCAGAACGCCACCCAGCAGATCGGTGATAACCAGTGCGTGAAAGACTTCTTCGATAAAGAGCTGAGCGTTGATACCAAACTGCGTAACTCCTCAGACTACTCTGGCGTGATCCAGGGTCTGCTGGGCGGTAAAGTGGATATGGTACTGAGCATGTCGCCGTCTTCTTATGCGTCCGTGTACATCGCCGATCCCCAGGCGGTTGACGTGGTCGGCATCGTGGTGGACGACGCGGATAAATCCCGCGGCTACCATTCTGTGGTGGTGGTGAAAGCCGACAGCCCGTACAAAAAGCTGTCCGACCTGAAAGGTAAATCCTTCGGCATGGCCGACCCGGATTCCACTTCCGGCTTCCTGATCCCGAACCAGAGCTTCAAGAAAGAGTTTGGCGGCAGCGTGGATGACAAATACAACGGCTTCTTCTCCAGCGTAACCTTCTCCGGCGGTCACGAGCAGGATGTGCTGGGCGTGCTGAACGGTCAGTTTGAAGGCGCGGTGACCTGGGCTTCAATGATCGGTGACTACAATACCGGTTACACCAGCGGCGCATTCACCCGTATGATCCGTGCCGGTCAGCCTGACCTGATGAAAAAAATCCGCATTATCTGGGAATCGCCGCTGATCCCTAACGGCCCGATCCTGGTCAGCAACAAGCTGCCTGCGGACTTCAAAGCCAAACTGATTACCGCCATCAAAAAGCTGGATACCGAGCAGCACAGCTGCTTCGTCAAGGCCGTCGGTGGCGCACAGCATATCGGCCCGGCCACGGTGAAAGATTACCAGGCGATTATCGATATGAAACGTGAACTGACCTCCAAGCGTTCTTAATCCGCCGCTTTCTCCCCGTTTGTAAGGGCCGGACTTCCGGCCCTTAATTCAGGTGTCCGCATGACAAATCCCGATTTTGAGCGTTACTACCAGCAGATCCGCGGCAGGCAAAAGCGCGATACGCTGCTGTGGTCATTGTTGCTGCTGGGGCTGTATCTTGGCTCGGCCCATCTGGCTGAATTTAACCTGCACACCGTCTGGGTGTCGCTGCCGCACTTCTTTGACTACATTCGTGAAACGATACCGGCGCTGCGTTTTCATGCCCTGTTTGACGATGTGAAAACCGACGGCTCGCTGGCGTGGTGGGGCTATCGCCTGCATATCCAGCTGCCGCTGATCTGGGAAACGCTGCAGCTGGCGCTGGCGGCGACGGTGCTGTCGGTGATGGTAGCCGGCGTACTGGCTTTCCTCGCCGCTGGCAATACACAGACGCCGCGCGGCGTCAGTTTCGCTATCCGTACCGGGGTGGCTTTCTTACGCACCATGCCTGAACTGGCGTGGGCGGTGATGTTCGTGATGGCTTTTGGTATCGGGGTGATCCCCGGCTTCCTCGCCCTGGCGCTGCACACCATCGGCAGCCTGACCAAGCTGTTTTATGAAGCCATTGAAAGCGCCTCCGACAAGCCGGTGCGCGGCCTGGCGGCGGCGGGGGCTTCGTCGTTTCAGCGTATGCGCTTCGCGCTGTGGCCGCAGGTGAAGCCGGTGTTTCTCTCCTACGGCTTTATGCGCCTGGAAATCAACTTCCGCCAGTCGACGATCCTCGGGCTGGTGGGGGCGGGCGGCATCGGCCAGGAGCTGATGACCAATATCAAACTGGATCGCTACGATCAGGTCAGCATGACGCTGTTGCTGATTATCGTGGTGGTATCGCTGCTGGATACCTGCTCCGGCAGGATACGCAAGCGCGTGGTAGAGGGGAAAGCCGCATGATCGTATCCATCAACAGCGAACGGCAAAACAGCATCCGGCAGCAGCATAGCGCGCTGTTTGCCGTGCAGCGTCGCTATCTGACGAAGACCGGGATTATCGCCGGGGCCATTCTGCTCTACTACATTTTCTTCTTCACCAGCTTTGGCATCAGCTGGCAGCAGCTGACCATCGGCATGGGCCAGCTTGGGCACTACTTCCTGCGGATGTTTGTCTGGCACGATGTAGCCAACTGGCCGTTCGCCTACTATTTCGGCCAGATCGGTATCACTATCGGTATCGTCTTCGCCGGGACGCTGACCGCCACGCTGATCGCGCTGCCGCTGTCGTTCTTTGCCGCCCGCAACGTGATGAACACGCCGGTGCTGCGCCCGGTTTCGCTGATCGTCCGCAGACTGCTGGATCTGCTGCGCGGCATTGATATGGCGATCTGGGGGCTGATCTTCGTACGCGCCGTCGGCATGGGGCCGCTGGCCGGGGTGCTGGCGATTATCATGCAGGACATCGGGCTGCTGGGGAAACTGTATGCCGAAGGGCATGAGGCGGTGGAGCGTTCGCCGGGACGCGGGCTGAATGCGCTCGGTGCCACGGCGGTGCAGAAGCAGCGCTTCGGGATTTTCACCCAGTCCTTCCCGGCGTTCCTGGCGCTCAGCCTGTATCAGATTGAATCCAACACCCGTTCGGCGGCGGTGCTCGGCTTCGTCGGGGCCGGTGGCGTCGGGCTGGTGTATGCCGAAAACATGCGCCTGTGGAACTGGGACGTGGTGATGTTTATCACCCTGATCATGGTGGTGATCGTGATGACCATGGATTACCTCTCGGCGAAATTGCGCAAACGCTATATTCAGGGCCAGCCGGTGCCGCTGTTTGAGGTGAAAAAGTAACGAAGGCTCGTAGTTAAGCGTGAGAACAGGCAGGACCGCGACTGACGAGTTGAACTTCAGCCAGCTGTGATTAAGTCTGATGCGGACTTTGGCAATGAAAGCTAAAGTCCGCATGAATCAATGCTCCATGCTCAGATTTTGGCAGCTTACCTGTCAGCAATGACTAACATCAGACATCCGGGAAACGAAGTCACCGGATGAAACAATCTCGCCAGTGTGACGCGGAATATAAGCCTGCTGATTATCAGCCGGTTCAGCTCAGCTGGTCTGCAATCAGCCACCACTTCCGATTTAGCTCATAGTACCGGTCGCCCGGCTCCGGCGATTGTTCCCAGGGTTTATCAATAATGTAATGAATGTTTTTCACCCGCTGGTCATTCCACACGTGGGGGTGCTGGTGCGGCAGGGTTTTCAGCGCGTTATAAACCCACGGCAGCGGCTGCCAGCGGTCGCGATAAAACTGATTCAGGAAATCCTGCTCGGCGAAAAGATAGGTGGACAGGTCATCCAGCGCCGCCAGCCGCGCCATCATCTCCTCAAACACCGACTTATCCGGCGTCAGCAGCAGGAAGCCACCGTTCAGATAGTTATCCACCTTGTCGGGCTGCTCAACGTGCTCCTCTCCCTTGCACCAGCTGTAAAAACAGTTGTCGGGTGTCCAGTCGGCGGGATAGCTCTCAATGCGATTGGGGTTGCAGCGGCAGGCGTGGCAGGCCGCAATCGTCCCCGCCGCCAGCGGTAGCTCAAACAGCTCGTCCATATTCTGCGTGACCAGCATATCGGCATCAAGAAAGGCCAGCCGTTCGAATTCGGTCAGCGTCCAGGCCGCCAGCTTGGTCCACACCTCGGCAAAGCGCGCGTTGGCGTAGCGATTCTCCAGCGCCGGGTTCGGGCTGACGGGGGCCACTTCCCGCACCAGGCAGCCGTCTGCGTCGAGGGTGTCCCGCACTTCTTGCGTTATATTCCCGGTCACCATCACCACCAGCGGATAGCGACTGCCGCTGACCTGTAGCGATTTTGCCAGCGCGCGCACGCCGATCAGGTAGCCGGGCTGAGTTAGTAACGTGGTCCATGCCATCATGGCGATATCTCCTTAGCCCAACAGGCGTTCACTGAACGCGTTGCTGAATTTATGTTGCGGGTCCAGCGCCTCGCGCACTTCACGAAACGCGGCCATTTGCGGATACAGTGCGGACCAGTCGTACAGATCCGCATCGAAATATTTTCCCCAGTGCGGGCGGCCGCCTTCCTTCGCCAGCAGTTTTTCCACTTCGTGAAGGAAAGCCACGCCTTCCTCAGAGAGTGAACCGTCCTCGGCGTAATACACCACGAAGCCGAAGAAGCAGCTCTCCTGCTGCCAGGCCGGGCTGAGCCAGCTCTTCGACGCGCCGGTACAGCGCAGGATCACCGGGTAGTGCAGATGCGGTTGATTCTCGGCGTGCCAGCGCTTGATGCGCTCTATCACCGCGCCCGCACGGGCCAGTGGAATGGCGATCTCCACGTTGATCTGCGGCGTGGCGATGCCGCGACAAAACACCTGATACACGTCGCCGGTGACGTCTGAAAAATCCTTGAAACGGGTGACGGTGCGGAACGGCTTACCGTTTTCATCACGGATTTGCGTGTCGTTACGCATATGCGTCAGTGTCCGATCGATGGTCTGATTCATCGCATCGCTGGTTTCCTGCTGGATAAGCGGGTCGCCGTCATTATTCTGATACTCCTTGCGTTCTTCCTCGGTTGCTTCCCGGGCCGCCCAGACGTGAACCTGATTCTCATCGGGGAACCACCAGGCTTTGCTCAGCGCATAGCTGCGATTCCACTCCAGAAGATCGTCCGCCAGGCTGTCGCCGCTGACGGCATTTTTAAAGCAGGTATAAACCTCAGAAGGGCGGGTACGAAGCGTCACAGCGGTCACCACGCCCAGACAGCCAAGGCCAAGCTGTACCGCGTGGAACCACGGATGCTGGCGATCGAATTCTTCTATGCTGCCATCGGCCAGTACCATGCGGATGCGCAGCGCTTCGTCACCAATGGAACTTTGATACAGCCCCTGGCCGTGAGTGCCGGTAGCCAGCGCACCGGCCAGCGTCTGCGAGTCGATCACCCCGGGCGAGGCGGGCAGCATGCGGCCCATTGCCGTCAGCAGTTCATACACTTCATGCAGCGGCGTGCCGCCGGAGAACGTGGCGCTGTCCTGGTCGTGGGAGATCAGTCCCCGCAGCCGGGAAGTGTCAATCAACCGGTCTTCCGTGCAGCCGAGTGCCAGCATGCGGCCCGGCGACATCCGGCTGCCCATCACCCGCAGTTTACCCGATGTCGCGGCGATCAGTTCTGACAGTTGATGTTCATTTTCAGGCTGGAGGATCTGTTTTTTATCGGCCAGCGGTGCATTTTGCGCCCAGTTCCACAGGCGGGGTTCCTGTGCAGACAGCCGGGTATTGCGCGGCGGAAAGTCGGAAGGGTTACGCGTCATCGACAGCTCCAGTAAGGCTAAATCAAGAGAGTTGACTGTTAAGCGTAGACAAAAAACCCGTTATCAGGGGATAACGGGGGAGATATTTGTACAATTTTTATTTTTTGTACAGCTTAGCGGGTGGCGGGCTGCAGATAGCGCAGGGTGGCATCCACAACCAGCCTGCGGTTACGCTTAATGCTCTGGCTCTCAGACTCTTCGCTGCCGAACAGGCTGGTGAAGGTATAGCGGTTGGAGACATTGTGGAAGCAGATACTGCTGATTAAGCGGTGCACGTCCACCGTTGAGACGCCGCTGGCAAACTCTCCGCTCTCCTGGCCGCGTTTCAGCACGCCGTCCAGCACGCTCAGCGCGCTCTGATTCAGCGTGCGGATCGACTCTGCCTGGCTGATGTAGCGGCCGCGCATCAGGTTTTCACTGCAGATCAGCCGCATAAAATCAGGGTGGTTGATGTGATAATCAAAGCTGGCTTCGGCCAGGCAGGCCATCGCCTGCGAGGGTGACATCTCGGCGAGGTTCAGACCGGTTTCATGCTCGCGGATCTGCTGGTAAACCTGATGCAGCACCGCAATATAAAGCTGTTCTTTATTATTGAAGTGGTAAACCACCATGCGTTTGGTGGTGCCGGCGTTATCGGCAATTTGTTCCATGCGCGCGCCCTGCAGGCCGAATTCGGCAAAGGTGGTGAGGGCACTGGCAATAATGCGTTTTTTTAACCCTTCCGGATCGTTCTTACGTTTGGCGGGGGCAGACATAACCTGTAAATATCCATTATCTTTCCGTGGAAACCGCCCCCAGAGTAACGTCTGGCGGGGTGATTTACAAAGAGAGAAAGATTTGGATTTGGGGTCTGATGCGAACTTCGTATGAGTAGACAGATGTGAAGCCGCCACCGTTACCCGGAAAAAAAAGGGCGGTTCGGGTACGATCTATGAGCAGGACTTACAGCATCAGGTCAACTGCGAGTCCGGGTTACATTATAAATGTCGTCGTTTTCGCGTTTGCCTACGCCGATGACGGTGACTGTGACTGTGACTGTGACTGTGACAATGTCATCCTCGACACGATAAACAAGGCGGTATCCTGCGCCACTTAGCTTAATTTTATACTGGTCCTTACGCCCGTGTAACTGTGATGCAGGAACCCTGGGGTTTTGCAGACGCTCCCTGAGCTTCTTTTTGAACTGTTCCTGAATAGTGTGCCCTAATTTCTTCCACTCCTTCAAAGCGGATTCATTAAAGGCAAGTTTATAGGTCATCAATATCGACCTCGATAACCTTTTCACCGATTCGCTCATCGGCAATTCGGCCTAGTTCCTCATCTTCTAAAAGTTCCATCAACCGGGCATAGAGTGCAGGCGGCACGCAGTAGAATGCAGGCTCATTACGATTCAGAATGGCTATCGGAGCGCCATCCCCAGCGCGGAAAGTACCCATAGGATCGCGTTTAAGCTCGGTAATACTGGCGGCCGTGGTGGTCAGAACCTGAAATGCCATGATGTTATCTCCTCAAGTTGAGAGTCAATTATAGTTCATTTAAAGGTGCCTTTAAAAGTGCTTTTCCTGTAACCGTACAGGTATCCATGTTGAGCCTTGTGGCATGACTTGCAACGTGAAGCGGCAACAGGGTTGAGAGGAGATAAATTGAATATAATCAGATTGTTGAACCGTTTTTCGTTGGTGTGCAGTGAAGTGAAAGTTATCCCCTGCGTTTCTGAGTGTGCCTGTTTTACTCGGTTCCAGTCAGAATTGCGCTGGGGCTGATTTAGCGATGTGCATGATTAGGGGATGGGAAATCTGCGGAGGAGGGGGCATGTCTGCTTTGAGCGAGGAGCGAACGGGTTCACCAAGATAAAATTAATAATAAATTTTGTTTAATCGCCATCTTAGTCTTGCAAAAATTCATATCTCTTACTTGTTATTTTTAATATATCCGCCAGTTGAATCTTAGGTAATTAACTTCCCAGCAAAGGAAGTTGGTTTAGCATATTCTTCAGATTTATCGCATCCCAGGGAAAGTGTTCAGCAATACCTAACCCAACAATCTCTGAAACCGTATCTGCTTCGTTGATGATCCAGAGCACATCATCTATTTTTAGGAAAACCCTAAGGCAGCTATAAGTAAATAGCTGCCTCTCAGGAGTTAGCTTGTTAAAGTTGGCTTTAGACAAAAAGTTAGTATTTTGGCATTGAGTTCCTGATGGGATTTACTGTATTAATTGCCATGGTCACTTCCAGAAATAACGGAAAGTTCTGGAGGTGGTGGTGGGGACGGTTTAAACCATTCCTCATGAACTTTACAGTTTTCACTGTTGGGTTCAGGGAAAGCCTGTTTTATTCGGACGTGAAGGGGCATGGACACACAGTTACCAAATATCAAGGCCTCTCCTGGAACCGATTGCTTGATCTTATTTGCGAAATCATCTGAAAAATACGGGAGAATGGCATAGACGTACTTCATGTCTATTTCATTCTGTATTCGGTGGATAATGAAGTTGGAGCATTGCGATAGAACAGTCTCAGATAGTTCTGAGGGGCGCTGAGAAGATATCAGCAAATATAATGCGTATTTCCTGCCTTCACGGGCAATCTGCTCGAAAATATTCTCACGTAGAAGATATTTCGAATCTTTTTTGATGTAACGATGAGCCTCATCTAGCACAAGATGTATAGGTTTCTCACGTCTTGCGTTACCTTTCAGTTTTCTTCTTGAAGAAAAATTTATTCTTGAGGTTACCGCGGTTAATGTTTCCAGCGCATCTTTGGAAAGCTCACTTGTATCGACAATAACCATATTGGTCTGGTCGGGGAGTGCTTGGTTTGATTGCCACAGCCACTCGAGATAACTACTAATATTGGTTGTTTCAACTGGTGCTTGTCGCATAAAAGCACAATCTGGATTGTCCAGGAAAAAATCTAACCTTGTCATCATCGTAGATGTGTATTCCCTTACGCGCCCATTGCCTCTGGCATCTTCCTCTAGCAATGTTAAATTTGCCGCCTGCTTTAAAAAGCGATAATCAAAATATTCTTCACCAGACGCTCGAAAATCCATAATATCTCGAAGAGTAGGGTCGTCAACTTTATTTCTGACTTCCTGCAAAGCGTTCTTCAGCTTGTCTTTATTTTCACCAAAATTAATTGTACAACTGGAATAAAGGTTCTTTAAATCGGCCAGAATTCCTTCATCGGTGCAGGCTCTATTTAGGTTTGCATCAAGGCTGATGAGGTTGACAATTCCATAAATGATACTTTTTGCAGCAGTTATGATGGCTGTTTCACTATCACCCTGAGCATGCAGTGTATGGAGTAGGTTGCATATCTTAAATCTAAGATAGTTAATTAGTTTTTGGCGCTGATTCCCATCACGAGTTGAGATCATATAAAATTTATAGCTTTCCTGAAGCACTTTGTCCCAGAAAGGGCGTTGGGTTGCATCCGTCGCCATAAGGAATGCACTCCACTCATCAATATTCATAAGAAAGTGGGGGAGATAAAACGGTTCAAAACCTTCCTCAGGAGCATCAATGTTGGGTTTTAAAAATCTTATTTTTAAATTTTGACCTGTTTCGTGCTTGGTAAAAGAATTTTTGTATTCTCCATTTACATCGAAAATCAATATCCGCGAGCCAATGGCAGAGTTATCATTCTTCTTGTGAATGTCTTGGATAATGTGCGCGATTGTATTTGACTTACCACTCCCAGAATTACCAAGTACAGCCGAATGGATGTTGAAGAATGAATTGATTGATATATTAATGGGGTAATTAATTAAATTTTTACTCTCACCTAAATAAAAGCTTTGATGAATTGATTTTTCCAACTTTTTATCTTTGCTTGTATGAAGAATAAGCTCCATATCTTCGAATGTAACAACCGTTACTTCACTGTAAATTCCGGGAAAAATTCCGACCCCAAGATTAAATTTTCCACCTCTGGTGATAGTGCCAACAGGTTTCAGCAATAGTTCTCTCTTACTATCAATATCATAAGCCGCAGAGTCTAATTGCATATCGCTATCAAAAATTGACACAACTTCACAGATTAACTGCTCACCCACTGAGTTTGTAGTTTTAAGGTAGCTGCCAATGTTGCCAAAATAATAGACCACACCAGCAAGATTTACGGAATTCCCTCTGATATCTGATGAAATCTTAACTTTGAACTGATTGAAGTTAACTGAAGTGATTTTCCCAATCTTCATTTCTGAGCTCCTATCGACTTCATGGACTTGATAAATTCTTCAAGTATTTCGCTATCCTTGCTGCGATCTAAATCAGGAATGAAATTGTTCACTATGTAATTGAAATAGTGGATTTTCTCCTTTTTTCTTGTCACCCCATTATCTGTAGGGACCTCTACTTCTCCTGATATCTGATAGATTCGCCGGTCGGTTAGTCTGGTGAGGTTTTCTTTAGGATAATAATTACCAAAAATGATCACGCTAAGACTGGAATTAGATGCCAGTGCTGAGTAGATGGCATTGTTAATATGTTCATCGCTAAAGCTGTATCCGATGACGATTAACACACTATGTTGCAGCAGCAGTTTGTTCTGAAACTCTCTGATTAAATCGGCATAGGGTGATCCTAGGCTCTTGTTTTGTTTCAATGGCGTTGGATAAATTAGCACGTTCTTGTCGCGTGGTGGTTCGTTTGGCGTAACATCGATTTCTTTAATATTGAAAAATGAATTTTCGTCAGACTCTACCCAACTGATAGAACCGTGAAGTTTGAATAGATAAACCATGTTTTCTAATGGTTCATACTTCTCAACACTGGGATCAACCTTTCTGGAAAAGGTATAAGAGAATCTTGCTGGGTTAAATGTTCGAGAGAGGCCGCTACTAAATCCATTGTTGTAGTTGATGTTGAGAAATCCTAATGCTGTCTCACTCAGCAAATCGTTGTTGGTAGTAAATACGTTAACCCTGGCTAAATCTTTGTTTCTCAGTGACAATTTCTGATATAGCTTTTTATATAAGTCGAGCGAAAGCTCGGCCGGCGCGGAAGTACAATCAATATTTATAGATGAATAGATTTCGGACTCAATAAGTTTAATTAGGCAATCATTGAGACTATCTGTTTCACCTACACCTTTTTGGTATTCACGTTTTGAGTACAGTGTACCTAGTATGTTTTCAAGGTTGTTTGGAGCATTGTGTTTCACTGACTGATAAAGCTTTTTAAACTCCTCGTGTGAAAGATTCTCAGGATGAGAAATAAAATCTGGAAAATTTTTTGCGTTATCTACGGCTTTAGTTACTTTTTCTAAAAGCGGTGCCATTGCTGGTATTGCGTCAGAACTCGCTCCAGCTCCCAACAAAAAGTGAAGGTTTTTAATATTGGTAAGGTCAGAGAGCTTAGACCTAATCTTCTCGATGCCATCTTCTATACTATCATTCTCGCCAAACAAGGTTTCCTGACCTTGTTTGAATATGAAGTGCTCTTTAGCTAATTTTTTAGCTTCACTCATGGCATCAACTCCTTTTAATTTATTCTCACACTTAGCTAGTCATGTAGTCGCTAACTGAATGCGCCATATTAAAATAGATGCTTTTCAAACAATTATATATCAAGCAACATGTTTAACAAAAAAACAAGAGCAACATTTATTCACCACACTTTGCTCAGCATGTTACACCAGAAAAACTACGCTTTGTTTGTCAGTGGAATTAGCGTTCCTAACCGTCCGCTCTTGGCGCTTACCTGCCATAATCTTTCAAATCATCTCAGCCCCGCAGTAAAACCCTCTTTTCCAGCATCACATCAAAAATCGCGGCGTATTTAACCGCCGCGCCCCATCAAAGATTACACCGCAGTAAACCACGGATGCATGCGCTCAACGACCTGCTGATAGTGCTCTTTAATCAGCCGCTCCTGCCGCTCGGCGTCGGGGAGCGGGCTGCCGCGCAGCACCGCTTCGGCGGTGGAGCCGAAGAGAATAATGCCGCGTGTGGCAATATCGGCGGCGGCGATATAGCCCGCCATCACGTTCTCTTCCAGACCGTTCAGCGCCGATTTCTCACGGCATTCGCCAGCCAGCTTCGTCAGCAGTTTAAACAGGCTAACCGTGTCGCCCAGTACCGGAATCTTTCTGGCGGAGTCGTTGAGAATACGCTGCAGGTCGCCGAAAACGTCAGCGCCGTTACCCTCGCTGAACAGCGTTTCCAGCGCCTGCTGCCAATGATGATAGGTGTGGTTAAACAGCGCATTCTGCACCAGGATTGGGCTGGCGTGCTTCCAGTGAAACTTATCGGTTAGGCGTGAAACCTGCTTTTGCAAGGCGCTGAACTGCGCCTTGTCGCTCACCGTTTTCGGGGTGATATCGCTCAACTCATCCAGAAACTTCGCGATCTCCTTTTCCGCCTTTGCCGTCAGCAGTGGCTGGCTTTTGCGCTGCTGCAACAGTCTGAGCTGGCTGAGATCGTAAAACGCCGCGCTGACCCGTTCACCCGCCAGCAGGGCGCGGTTCACCAGTTGAATCACCTCCGCCGACTGCACCTGAGAGCGCTGTACCAGCAGGGAAGAATGAAGCCGATCGTAAGCAGGAGACAGGCTGAGAACTGTATTCATCAGAATCCTCGCAGAGACGAAGCCGCGACCCGCAGGCCGGATAGTGCCACAGAGTATGGCAGATTATTCTCCGCTCAACAGCCTGAACCTGCCTTCGATAAACGCCAGGCGCTGGGGGTGCAGTTATAGTACTGGTGGAACACTTTGGCGAACTGCATCTGGCTACTGTAGCCTATTGAATAAGCGATGATTTTTATTGGCAGGTTACGATCCTCAAGCAGCGACGTGGCAACGTTCATCCGCAGCTGTAACAGATAATGCTTAGGGCCGTAGCCAAACTGCTGCTGGAACAGGCGACTGAGGTAGCTGCGGTCGATGTTACAGAAGGCGGCCACCTCGCTCATGGTCACGCCGCGGTGATAGCTTCGCTCCAGATAGTTTACCGCTGCATCCAGATGGCGGTTGCCGCCGTTTTGCGCATCAAAGCGGCGGCCTGCGGCAGCCCTGGCGATCAGCGCATCAAGCAGCAGGCAGGTCAGGCCGGTAATGCGCAGTGAATACTGTGGGTCCTCGGCGATCAGCTGTTGCAGCAGCTGTGACTCTAAAGCCGGTGAAAGTGGATCTTTTGGCCGCCAGACCGGCATATCACGCCGTAATCCGCATTTTTCTAAACTTCTGGCGGCAATCAGCCCGTCAAGCTCGATCCACATGTACTCCCAGGGCGTCTGTTTATCGGCCGTGTAGGTGGTGATTTCATGCGGGTGGATCAGGAATGCTTCGCCTTTGTTAACCGGCCAGCGCTGCTTTTCCGTAAACAGCGTGCCGCTGCCGGTTATCACATAATGTAAAAGATAATGCTGCCGTACCGCAGGGCCATAGCTGTGTTTTTTGGCGCAAACCTCATGGCCGTACTGATAAATGTTCAGGCCAAACTGCGTGATGTCATCGGGGTTAATATCTTTCTGCATACTGTCTTCCCGTTTTAATTCAGCTTATTACAGCATCAATCCCGAACGCTGTTCCCGGAAATCTGAAAAAAATGTGACGTGGCGACATAAACCTCAGCCGGAAACTGCGCAATTAGCGAGCCGGATCACACTTCACTGCGGCGGTCATTTTTCACCATATTAATGTCAAAAAATGACATAGGCAGCGGACGCCGGCTTGCCTAGAGTTGAGTCGACTTCTCCTCATGACGTAACAAGGAATCGACAATGAAAATTACCTTTTTGGGTGCGGGCAGTACGGTATTTGCGAAAAATGTGCTGGGGGATATTCTTGCCACCCCGGCACTGCAGCAGGTGGAAATTGCCCTTTATGATATCGATGCGCAGCGGCTGGACGACTCCTGGAGAATGCTAAATAACCTCAACGCCAATCTTTGTCAGGGAAAGGCGCGGATTGAGAAATATTCCGGCGTGGAGCAGCGTCTTAATGCCCTTCGCGGTGCCAACTACGTCATCAATGCCATCCAGGTCGGCGGCTACGATCCCTGCACCATTACAGACTTTGAGGTTGCCAAAAAATTCGGCCTGCGGCAGACCATCGCCGACACGCTGGGCATCGGCGGCATCTTCCGCGCGTTGCGCACCATTCCGGTGATGATGGACTTCGCCCGTGATATGGAAGCGGTCTGCCCGGATGCGTGGCTGCTGAACTACACCAACCCGATGGCCTCGCTGACCGGCGCGATGCTGCAGCACACCGGCATCAAAACCGTTGGCCTGTGCCACAGCGTGCAGGTCTGCGCCGAGACGCTGCTGAAGTCCGTGGATATGTCTACCGACGGGGTGAAATGGCAGATTGCCGGGATTAACCATATGGCCTGGCTGCTGAACATCACCCGCGACGGGGAAGACCTCTACCCGGAAATTAAACGCCGCTCCCTCGCGCTGCAGCAGACGACGCACGATGACATGGTGCGCCACGAGATCATGCGGGTGTTTGGCTATTACGTGACCGAATCCTCCGAGCACAACGCCGAGTACATGCCGTACTGGATCAAGCGCAACTACCCGGAGCTGATCGAGCGCTTTAATATCCCGCTGGATGAGTATCCGCGCCGCTGCATCGAGCAGATTGACCGCTGGCACCAGCAGCGCGAAAAGCTGACCCAGAACGAAAATCTCAGCCATGCGCGCAGCCATGAATATGCCTCGTGGATGATTGAGGCGATGGAAACCAACGTGCCGTACAAGATTGGCGGTAACGTGCTGAACCACGGCCTGATCACCAATCTGCCGAAAGAAGCCTGCGTTGAGGTGCCGTGCCTGGTGGACGGGCAGGGGATCACGCCGTGCTACGTGGGCGACCTGCCGCCGCAGCTGGCCGCGCTGAACCGGACCAATATCAACACCCAGCTGCTGACCATCGAGGCGGCTATCACCGGCAAGAAAGAGCACGTTTATCACGCCGCGCTGCTCGACCCGCATACCTCGGCCGAGCTGTCGATTGATGACACCGTTCGCCTGTGCGATGAGCTGATCGCCGCGCACGGCGACTGGCTGCCCTCCCTGCATTAATTCCGATCGACGGGCGAGCCGCGATGGTTCGCCCATATGGCCGGGCAGGGTGCCGCGGCCGGAGAATACCAACTCTGGGGTATCACGATGAGCGTTTCGCTGAAAACAAAGGTCAGCTACGGGCTGGGTGCCTTTGGCAAAGATTTCGCTATTGGCATTATCTATATGTACCTGATGTACTACTACACCGATGTGGTTGGCGTTTCGGTCAGCATGGTGGCCTCACTGTTCCTGGTGGCGCGTATTCTGGATGCGTTCTTCGACCCGGTGATGGGCTGGATCGTGGAGCGTACCCGCAGCCGCTGGGGGAAATTTAAACCGTGGATCCTGGTCGGCACACTCTCCAACTCGGTGGTGCTGGTGTCGGTGTTCTGCGCGCACTATTTTGAAGGCGCGGCGCTGATCGCCTGGATCTGGGCCACCTATCTGCTGTGGGGATTCACCTACACGCTGATGGATGTGCCGTTCTGGTCGCTGGTGCCGTGCATCACCATCGACAAGCGCGAACGCGAAGCGCTGATCCCGTGGCCGCGCTTCTTTGCCAGCCTGGCGGGCTACACCACCGGGGTGATAGGTCTGCCGCTGGTGGCCTACCTCGGCGGCGGCGATAAGGGACAGGGCTTTATGCTGTTCTCGCTGATACTGGTGGTGTTCTTTATCCTCTCGGCGATTATTACCCTGTGCAATATCGAAGAAAAATACTCCTCGTCGGCCACGCCGAATGCCGCCGAGCACACCACGATTAAAGCCGTGCTGAGTATGATTTTCCGCAACCGTCCGCTATTTGCGCTGCTGCTGATGGCGCTGGCGTGGAACCTGGCGCATAACGTGATTACCGCGTTTGCCATCTACTACTTCACCTACGTCGTTGGCCGCGCCGAGCTGTTCCCGTGGTACATGATGTACGCCGGAATTGCCAACCTGATTGCCATCCTGCTGTTCCCGAAACTGGTCGCCCGCTTCTCGCGCCGTGCTATCTGGATCAGCGCCTCGGTCCTGCCGGTGCTTAGCTGCCTGCTTCTACTGGCGGTAGGGATGTTTGCACCGGGCAGCGCCACGCTGATTTCACTGTCCGGCATTCTGGTCAACGTCGGCGGGGCGTTCTTCTGGGTGATGCTGGTGATTATGGTCGCCGACACCGTCGACTACGGCGATTATGCGCTCGGCGTACGCATTGAGAGTATCGCCTTCTCGGTGCAGACCATGGTGGTGAAAGCCGGAGCGGCATTTGCCGGGCTGTTAATCGGCGTGATGCTCGGCGTGGTGGGCTACGTGCCCGGTGCGCAGCAGTCGGCCACCACGCTGCTCGGCATGCAGGGCATTATGATCGGCCTGCCGCTAGTGTTCTTCATCCTTACCCTGTGGATCTACCTGCGCCACTACAAGCTGGATGGCGAACTGCTGCATCGCATGCAGCGTGCGCTTCAGCTGAAATATGACGGCGGCGCAGGCGCAACCTCGCCTGAAGCGTCAGCAGGCGATTATCCGGTAGCTTCAACGCTGTCCGAAGTGACGAGCGAAAAGTATCCTCCGGTCACGGCGGTGGAGGTACCACGCAGCTGAACCCGCATGGCGAAATGTAACCGCTGATTTCCAATTGTAATGTTATAAAGTAACGGATATCATCCCCGGCGCAGGCGTTTGTCTGCGCTGTTCCATTTTCTGGATTAAGGATTGATATTCTGATGCGCAAAACTGTTTTATCGCCGCTGCTGGCACTGATGCTGACCGCCGTTGCGGCGGGTGCCCACGCGGATGCTCCGCGCGTGGCGAAGCTGGTCGCCCCGTTTGAAATTAAAGGCACCGATCCCACCCTGTCGGGCGACATCTTTCTGAAAATGTCGATCGTCGAAACGCTGATTAACGCCGATGCCGCTGGAAAGCCGCTGCCGGGCCTGGCCAGCAGCTGGAAGGTCAGCGACGACGGTCTGACGTGGCGCTTCACTCTACGTTCCGGCGTGACCTTTCACGACGGCAGCCCGCTGACCGCCGACAGCGTGGTCAACGCGCTGGAAGTGGCGCGCAGCCAGCCGGGCCTGCTGGATAAGGCACCGATTACCGCCATCCGCGCCGAGGCGGGAGAGGTGGTGATTGCCCTCAGCCAGCCGTTTACCCCACTGCTGGGTCTGCTGACCGAGAACCGCGCGCAGATCCTCGCGCCTGCCTCCTATAACGCCGAACATAAAGTGGTACAGGTGATCGGCAGCGGTCCGTACCGACTGACCTCATTACAGGCACCACAGAAGCTGACGGTCAGCCGCTATGACGGCTACTGGGGTGATAAACCGGCCATTGAACAGGCCAGCTATATGTCGGCGAGCCGCGCGGAAACCCGCGCGCTGATGGCCGAAAGCGGCGATGCCGATATGGTGTTTAACCTCGATCCCGCCAGCCGCGCCAGGCTGAAGAAAAACCCTAAGCTGACGCTGCTGGCGGTGTCCATTCCACGCACCGTGCTGATAAAAGTGAACGCCGGACATCCGCTACTGAATGATGTCCAAGTGCGTCAGGCGCTGAGCCTGGCTATTGACCGCGAAGGGATTGCCCGCGCTATTCTGCGCTACCCGGCCGCTGCCGGGCAGCTGTTCCCGCCTTCGGTAGCGCAGTGGCATAACGCCAGCCTGACGCCGCTGACCACCGACGCGGCCCGCGCGCGCGAACTGCTGGCGCAGCTGGGCTGGCAGCCAGGTGCTGACGGTATTCTGACCCGCGACGGTAAACCGTTCTCGCTGACGCTGACCACCTATCCCGATCGCCCCGAACTGCCGTTGATTGCCGCCGCGATCCAGCAGCAGCTGCGCGAAATCGGCGTGCAGTTGACCATCAACTCAACCAACTCCGGCGAAATTGCCTTAAAACATCACGATGGATCGATGGAGCTGGGACTGGTGGCGCGTAACTTTGCCCTGACGCCGGATCCGCTCGGCACGCTGCTGCAGGACTACCCGCCGCAGGGCGGCGACTGGGGCGCAATGAACTGGTCCAATGCCGGCTTCAATCAGACCCTCGCCCAGCTGGTGCGCGGCAGCAGCCCGGCAGACAGCGAGACGGAACGCCAGCAGCTGACGCGTATTCTGCAAACCGAGCTGCCGATCATTCCGGTGGCCTGGTATCAGCAAACGGCAGCGGTGTCGTCGCGCGTGAGCGGGGCCGCCCTCGATCCGTTTGAGCGCACCTTCGGGCTGGAGAAAATGGGGTGGCGTGAATGATCCGCCTGCTTAGTTTCCGTCTGCTGCAGGCCGGGCTGGTGGCGCTGCTGGTGGGTGGTCTGACGTTCGTGCTGATGCGCATGTTGCCGGGTGATGTTGCCTACCGCATTGCCGCCGGGCGCTACGGTTATGACCGCGTTGATGCCGCTGCCGCTCAGGCCGTGCAGCAGGAGCTGGGGCTGGATCGCCCGGCCTGGCAGGCGCTGGCCGACTGGTTTATGCAGCTGCTGCGTTTTAACCCCGGCAATTCGCTGGTTTCCGGCGAGCCGGTAATGGCCGAGATTACCCATCAGCTGGGCCAGACGATGCATCTGGCGGCGGTCGCTCTGCTGCTGTCGCTACTGCTGGGGCCGCCGCTGGGCATTATTGCTGGGCTTTCCCCCGGCGGCAGGCTGGACCGCCTGCTGCTGGCGATCTCCACCACGCTGCGGGCACTGCCGCACTTCGTGCTGGGGCTGATCCTGGTACTGATCTTTGCGCTGGGTCTTGGCCTGCTGCCCGCCGCCGGCTATGGCGATGCGGAACACGTGCTGCTACCCGCGCTGACGCTGGCGCTGGGGCTGGCTGCGGTTTCCAGCCGGGTGGCGCGCAATGCCATGCGCCAGGTGACGGAATCACCGTGGTATATGTTTGGCCGCACCAAAGGCCTGAAGCCGGGCACGCTGTTCTGGCGTCACGGCCTGCGCAACGTCAGCGTGCCGGTGGTCACCTACCTGAGCGTGCAGTTTATCTACCTGGTGGAAGGGGTGATCGTGGTGGAAACCCTGTTTGCCTGGCCGGGCATCGGCCACGCGCTGGTGCATGCCATTTTCCACCGCGACGTGCCGATGATTCAGGGGACCGCGCTGATTATGGGACTGATGTTTGTGCTGCTTAACGCACTGAGCGACGGCCTGTGCTACCTGCTGGATCCCCGGAGGAAAACCGCATGATGACGCTGTTACGCAAAGCCTCGCGCGCTCAGCTGGCAGGGGGGGCGATCCTGTTACTCCTGCTGATTTTTGCTTTTGTACTGCCATTATTCTGGCCGCAGGATCCGGTGCGTCAGCAACTGATGCTGGCGCTACAGTGGCCGGAATGGCAGACCCCGTTTGGCTACGATCATCTTGGCCGCTCGCTGTTTGCCCGCCTGACGTCGGCCATTCGGCTGTCGCTGGGCCTGGCGCTGGTCAGCGTGCTGAGTGCGATGATCCCCGGTATCCTGCTCGGCGTGCTGGCGGCATGGCGGGGCGGAATAGTCGATCGCGGCATCGGTCTGCTGTCGGATACGTTTCTTGCGCTGCCGGGGCTGCTGCTGGTTCTGCTGCTCACCGCGCTGGTACCGGACTCGGCGCTGATGCTGTATGTCGGCATTTCGCTGCTGCTGTGGGTGGAGTATTTCCGCCTGAGCCGCGCCATTGCCCGGCCGATACTGAATTCACCGGCGGTGCAGGCTTCACGCCTGCTGGGCTTCGGTCCGTGGACGATCTTCCGTCGCCACCTGTGGCCGGAAATGGCCCCGATGGTGCTGACCGTCGGTGCCTTCGGTGCCGCCAGCGCGATTATGGCGATTGCCGCGCTGGGCTTTGTCAGCGTTGGCGTGCGCCCGCCGACCCCGGAACTGGGCCTGATGATGACCGAAATGCTGCCGTACTATGATGAAGCGCCGTACGCGCTGCTGCAGCCGGTGGCGGTGGTATTTTTACTGGTACTAAGCCTGCTGCTGCTGGCAGGGAAGGAGAAAGCATGAGCCTGCTGGACATTGAAAACGCCGCAGTGAGCGGTGACGGCGTGGTGGTTGAACCGCTGTCATTTGTGCTGAACCTCGGCGAACCGTTTACCCTGCTGGGCGAAACCGGCTCGGGGAAAAGCCTGCTGGCTCAGGCGGTGATCGGCACGCTACCGGCGGGGCTGACTGCCAGCGGCACGCTGAAAATCGATGGGGAAGCATACGATCTGGGCAGCCGCCCGGCGATGGCGCTGTGGGGCCACCGGCTGGGAATTTTGCCGCAGGAGCCGTGGCTGGCGCTGGACCCGACCATGCGCGCCGAACAGCAGGTGGCGGAAGGGTATCGCTACGTGCGCGGCATGGAAAAAAGCCTGGCGCTGAGGGCGGCAAGGGACGACCTTGAGGCACTGGGCGTGGGACATGCCGCTTCACGCCTGCCGCAGGCGCTGTCCGGCGGCATGGCCCAGCGCGTGGCGTTCGCCGCCGCGCGGGCGGGTGGGGCGCAGATTATCGTTGCCGACGAACCGACCAAGGGGCTGGACGTGGCGCGCCGCGATGAGGTTATCGCGCTGCTGATGCAGGAGGTCCGTGCGGGCGGTGGGCTGCTGACCATCACGCACGACATCGAACTGGCGCGACAAATTGGCGGTGAAGTGGCGGTGATGCTGCACGGTAAGATTATCGAACGCGGTCGCGCTAAGCAGGTGCTGAATGATCCACAGCATCCCTACACCCGCCAGCTTCTGGCCGCCGATCCGAGCCGCTGGCCGCTGCGGGAACACCGGCCGCACGGCGTTCAGGTGGTGCTGGAAGCGAAAAACCTCAGCAAGACGCGTGGCGGCCGGCAGCTTTTTTCCGGGCAGTCGCTGAAAGTGCATGCCGGGGAGGTGATTGGCATTACCGGCCCGAGCGGCTGCGGTAAAAGCAGCTTCGGCGATATTCTGCTCGGGCTGCTGGCGGCCGACAGCGGTGAGGTACAGCGCGATCGCCAGCTGGCGGCGGTGAAGTACCAGAAAATTTTCCAGGATCCGCCATCGGCCTTTGCGCCCCGGGTGACGCTGCGCCAGGCGCTGGCGGACGTGGTACGCCAGCATAAGCTGGATTTCGGGCGTATTGCGCCGCTGATGGCGCGCCTGAAGCTGCAGCCTGCGCTGCTGGATCGTTTACCCGGTGAGATTTCCGGCGGTGAACTGCAGCGCTTTGCCCTGCTGCGCGTATTGCTGCTGGATCCGGTGTTCCTGTTTGCCGATGAACCGACCTCGCGGCTGGATGTGCTAACGCAGCAGCAGACGGTGGAACTGATGGTCGAGGTGGCGGCGGAGCAGAACTGTGCCCTGCTGGTGGTGAGTCACGATGAGGCGTTAATCGATCGGATTAGCCATCGGCGGATTCGTTTTGGCGGTGAGGAAGTGGTTCAGGATATGGTGCGGTCGGCGGTAGCGCAGCCCGTTTGACGGTCGTTAAATTAAGGTGCTGCGGATTCCGCGTCTGGCTTATCGGGGCTGGCCGGAACGCGGGTTTGTTGTCACGTTCCAGTGCTCGGGGAGTTGCTTAAGATCCTGTGTCTGGCGTATCGGGGCTGGTCGGAACGCGGACCCGCTGTCACGTCCCTGTCCGCTCGACCTCGCACTTCCCTGTGCTCGGACGGTCCGCTTATCCGCACAGCCCCGATTGCCTGCATGCTTCAGCGTTGCTGCCTGAACAACCGTTTCTTCTTCGGCAGCAACGCGATGGTCTGAAAGGGGAGAACGTTACGGGGCCGGTTAGCCGGGTGTCTGCCGCACGGATGCGGCAGCCAAGCCTCCAGGGAGGATTCACGGCGATCCGGCGATCTGCCCGAAACGGTCAACCCATTCACAGGTTTCACCGCGAAAAGACTCAGAAGAACCAGATTAATGCCCATCTTCTGGCAGCAATACAATGGTCTGAAAGGGGAGAACGTTACGGGACAGGTTAGCCGGGTGTCTGCCGCAGGGATGCGGCAGTCAAGCCTCCAGGGAGGATTCACGGCGACCCGGCGATCTGCCCGAAACGGTCGCCCTATCCACAGAACCTGCCGCGATAATAGCGTGGCACATCCCTGTGCCTGAACAATCCGGTTATCAGGCAGACAGCTCTTTACGAACGATCTCTGCGCCTGCACTCAGGGCTTCCAGCTTACCGGTAGCAACCTGACGAGATAATGGCGTCATACCGCAGTTGGTTGACGGGTACAGCTTATCGGCATCCACGAACTGCAGGGCTTTACGCAGCACATCGGCGACGGCTTCCGGCGTTTCAATGGCATTGGTTGCCACGTCGATCGCGCCAACCATCACTTTTTTACCGCGGATCAGCTCAATCAGATCCATCGGAACGCGGGAGTTCATGCACTCCAGTGAGACGATATCGATGCTGGATTTCTGCAGTTTCGGGAACACTTCTTCATACTGGCGCCACTCGGTACCCAGCGTCTTTTTCCAGTCGGTGTTCGCCTTGATGCCATAGCCGTAGCAGATATGCACGGCGGTTTCGCATTTCAGCCCTTCAACGGCGCGCTCCAGCGCAGCGATGCCCCAGTCGTTCACTTCATCGAAGAAGACGTTGAAGGCTGGCTCATCGAACTGAATGATATCCACACCGGCGGCTTCCAGCTCTTTCGCTTCCTGATTGAGGATCTTAGCGAATTCCCACGCCAGCTTTTCACGACTTTTGTAGTGACCATCATACAGGGTGTCGATCATGGTCATTGGACCCGGCAGCGCCCACTTGATTTGTTTATCGGTCAGCTTACGTAAGAACTTCGCATCTTCCACGAAAACCGGCTTCTTACGTACGACTTCACCAATCACCGACGGCACGCTGGCATCGTAACGGTTACGGATACGGACGATTTCGCGCTTTTCAAAATCAACGCCGCTCAGATGCTCAATAAAAGTGGTCACGAAGTGCTGACGGGTTTGTTCACCGTCGCTGACAATATCAATCCCGGCACGAACCTGATTATCCAGCGTCAGGCGTAACGCATCCTGTTTACCCGCAATTAACTCATCGCCTTCTAATTTCCACGGTGACCAAAGCGTCTCCGGCTGTGCCAGCCATGTTGGTTTCGGTAAGCTGCCAGCGGTTGACGTCGGTAACAAAATTTTCATAAAAGATGACCTTGTGTATTGGGTGGATCAAATAGCGTAATCAGCGGACCATTCTTCAAGAACGGCCTGATAAGGTTTAATAAAGTGCAGCTCGGTGAACTTGCCCTGTTCAACGGCCAGCTGGCTACGTTCTACTCGATCGTAAACAATCAGAGTTAATGAGTGATCCTGATGATTCAGGCTTGGCTGATAGCACTGACCCGCCGCAGAGTTCGCATTGTAAATCTCAGGACGGTAAATCTTCTGGAACGTTTCCATGGTGCTGATGGTCGCAACCAGCTCCATATTGCTGTAATCGCTCAGCAGGTCGCCGGTGAAATAGAAGGCCAGCGGCGCAGCGCTGTTGGCAGGCATGAAGTAACGCGCACGCAGGCCCATCTTGGCGAAATATTGATCGGTCAGGGACGGTTCGTCCTGCTGATATTCGATACCCAGCACAGGATGGACATTCCCCGTGCGGTTGTAGACGTTTTTACTGGAGACGCTCAGGCAGATAACCGGCTGCTTTGAGAAGTGCGCTTTATACGTTTCTGACTTCACGAAGCATTTAAAGATGTTGCCATGCAGATCGCCGAAATTATCCGGCGTGCTGAACCCGGCTTTATCTTTATTGTGCTCTGACAGCAGTACGCTGAAATCATAATCACGGACGTAGGAGGAGAAGTTATTGCCGACAATACCTTCAATACGTTCGTTAGTTTCTTTATCAATGATATTGGTTTTTAAGATTTCAATTACCGGGAACGCACTGTTGTGGTTTTCGTCAGTAATATTCAAATCAACCGAAATGATATCGAGTTCAATGGCGTAACGATCGCTTTTGGGATTATCCCAGTGCGCCAGATTGTTAAGGCGGTTGTTCATCATCACCAGGGTGTTGCGCAGGTTCTGCTGGCGGGTTTCACCACGGGCCAGGTTAGCAAAGTTGGTGGTGATGCGCGTGTTTTTAGATGGATTATAGTCTTCATCGAAACGCGTTTTTTTAATCGAAAAATTGAATTCTTGAGTCATGGTAACCTGCCGTCTTGATTTCTGAATTGAAGCTGAATTGATTTATTGCCTTGTCAGTTCTGCAATTTTATTCTGGATTTTCTATTCAGTAATCTTCATGTTTGTCTATAGTAATTAATGCATATTTTATGCCAGACTATTCGCGTGAGGAAAAGTGATTTAATTTCACCGAACATGAAGGAATCTCATGATCGGGTGAGGCGGATGCGGTTTTGGACAGGTTGGCCGGTTCAGGCCTCGTGGCTTCAGTCTCTGCGTTTGGGGCGTAATGATGTGAGATGTCGTCGACTATAACGCAGTAGCTATAGCTTTGGTGTTCGGGGCGCATCCTCTGCGCAAGTCTGGCGTCCTCGCGTCACGCTTTGCGTGATGCCTTCGGCTTCGGCAGCGTGCCTTTCGGGCCGGTCTGGAGCGGGCGTCCTGCCCGCGCCAGCCCTGACGCTAACGTCCTGTTAGCGTCCCCGGTCACGCTGCCTTCGCCTCAGCGCTGCGGATTGCCCGTTTTGCGCAGAGGATGCGCCCCTTTCTGCAAAGTGCCTGCGGCTGAGATTAAAGATAATTAAGCGTTGCGCCAACTGAGCCAACTGAGCCAACTGAGCCAATTTAATTCGAACGAATTTTGTGCGGTGAAAGGAAGCAATGGCCTGGGAAAGTGAGAGTTTCTCAAGCCGAAAAGTGATTAAATTTCTGCAAATTACGTTGAGGCATTTTTCTTTTCAGCTAAAGGCACCAGAGCTAAAAGCGGGCTGGTGGTTCCCCCGAACGGGTAATCCGCAGCGCAGAACGCAGAGAGGAAGCCAGGATTCGGTCGCACGGACGCGACCGAAAAGCACAGCCGGGCAGGACGCCCGTCTGTGCTGGTCCGACCGGCTGAGGAACGAAGTGATGGTACCACGCAAAGCGTGGCGCGAGGACCCGCCCGAGCGGGGGAACCACCAGCCAGCGAAAGCACCGTTGCTTCAGCCAGCGGAGACACCGTTTCCCTGGCCAGCGCAAGCACTGCCGCCCCAGCCAGTGAAAGCACCTCCGCTTCAGGCAATATGACCTAAGTAATTACCCGCTAACCTTCACGCTCGCCGCCGCAGCAACTGCACGCTGCACCGCATCATCGATATCGCTCCCGGTCGCCAACGCCACGCCCAGACGACGCTGCCCGCGAATCTCCGGCTTACCGAACAGACGAACCTGCAAACCGGCACCGACCGCCGCCTGCAAATTACCAAACTGAACGTTATCACTGTCCAGCTGCGGCAGAATAACGGCAGACGCAGAAGGACCGTACTGACGAATACCGCCCACCGGCAGGCCGAGGAACGCGCGCACGTGCAGGGCAAACTCGGACACATCCTGCGAAATCAGCGTCACCATCCCGGTATCGTGTGGGCGAGGGGACACCTCGCTGAATACCACCTCATCACCGCACACAAACAGCTCAACGCCAAACAGGCCGCGACCGCCAAGGGCCTCCACGACATTACGGGCGATATCCTGCGCACGCTGCAACGCCAGATCGCTCATCTGCTGCGGCTGCCAGGATTCACGATAATCGCCATCTTCCTGACGGTGACCGATCGGGGCACAGAAATGTACGCCGTCAACGGCACTAATCGTCAGCAGCGTAATCTCAAAATCGAACTTCACCACGCCTTCAACAATCACCCGGCCCGCCCCGGCGCGGCCACCCTGTTGGGCATACTCCCAGGCCGCTTCCAGCTGCGAGGCTTCGCGAATAAAGCTCTGGCCTTTACCGGAAGAACTCATCACCGGCTTAACGATGCACGGGAAGCCAATTTCATCGGCGGCGACGAAGAACGCTTCGCGGCTGTCGGCGAAGCGGTAGCTGGAGGTCGGCAGCGAAAGTTCTTCAGCGGCGAGGCGACGAATGCCTTCACGGTTCATGGTCAGTTTTGCCGCGCGCGCGGTGGGAACCACGTGCTGGCCCTGTTTTTCCAGTTCAACCAGCATATCGGTGGCGATGGCTTCAATTTCCGGGACGACGAAGTCCGGCTTTTCCTGAGCGATCAAAGCAGCCAGTGCGGCACCGTCAAGCATATTGATCACATGGCTGCGGTGGGCAACGTGCATGGCCGGGGCGTCGGCATAGCGATCGACGGCGATCACTTCAACGCCAAGACGCTGACATTCCAGCGCGACTTCCTTGCCCAGTTCACCTGATCCTAACAGCATTACGCGGGTCGCCTGTGGGCGCAGCGCGGTTCCAAGAGTCGTCATAATCTCTACCTGATTGAATGGAAAAAACGCGCGCAGTATAAACGAAAACGTTTGCGTGTTCATCCTGAACGGTGAACTTGAGTCAAATCAGCTTCAATGTTATGCTGTATATAAATACAGTATAGCGAGAGAGAACCATGGCTGTTGAAATACAATACGTAGTCGTCAGAAAAGGTGAGGAAAAGATGACGTTTGCCAGCAAAAAAGAAGCCGATGCCTACGACAAAATGCTCGATATGGCCGAAGTGTTTTCTGAATGGCTGACCACCAGCCCGCTGGCGCTTGATGAACAACAGGGCGAAGCATTGGGACTTTATCTGGCCGAGAATAAAGATGCGCTGCAGCACATTCTGCGCACCGGTAAAATGCCGGAAGAGCCTAACGCCGAAGAGGCTGAATCAGCGGAAGGCGACAGCAAACTGCGCGCGGTTTGAATTCCTGCTATGCCGGTAAACTCGGGTCGATCTGATTTCAGATCGGTCCGAGTTTACCGTTGTCACTGTAAGTACCGTCCTGGCGGTCATTTCGCCAGACTGTACTGATAAAGCCTTCCCGGTTAAATGGATGCGAGCTGCTGGCGTAGCGCCCGCATTGCTTTTCTGGCCGTATCCGCAGGTTCGGCGTGTTGAAGGCTGTCGTTAAAGACTTCAAGTCCCAGCGGTCCCCGGTAATCAATCGCGTGAAGATGATCGAGTAACGATGTCAGTGGGAAATTCCCTTCTCCGGGCAGCAGGCGGTGGTGACGTGCCGTCTCTACCAGCTTGCCATTCTCAGGAAGTTTTGCCAGATCGGAAAGCTGGACCAGGAAAATTTTTTCAGCCGGAATATCCCCCAAATCGGCAATATCGCGCTGACGAACAAAAATATGAAACGCATCGACAACCAGACCCAGATTGGGTGCTCCGATGCCGTTGATCAAGCGCCATGCATCGCGGGTGGTATTGATTTTGCTGCTCCACGCCATGGCCTCATAGGCGATGCGCAGGCCATGATGTCGCGCCCGTTCAGCCAGCCAGCCGAGATCCTCCTCCACACGCTCGAACTGGCAGCGGCTGTCGGTCGAAGCGGGAACCAGCAGCGTCGTTGCACCCACCCTGACGGCCGTTTCAATCATCGTCTGCGCTTCATCATATTTCTGCTGCCGCAGCGGATCCGGGGCACCATCAAAGTCCAGCAGAACCTGATAGTCGGTTAACTGTAATGGAAGGTCCGTCAGCAGCCGACGCAGACCATCGCAGTCTGAATCCGCTGCCGCTACGTCCTGCTGCCAGAGTTCTATCTGATCGAAGCCGGCATCATGCGCCGCCTTAAGTTTTTGACGGGGCGTTCCACCCAGCAAGATCGTATTAATAAATAATGGATTTTCTGCAAACGCCATCACTGCTCCTGATGATTGATCAATACCGTCAAGGGTAGGAACAAAAATCAATCGGCACAACCCGCAGCCATCTCAGACACTGGCATAGCATATTAAACCGCCGGTTTTTCAACCTGTCGCGCGCATTGCTATTGGCAATCCGGCATCTTGCTGCCAGTCTTACAGTCAGGCACAGCAACCGTGAAAATATCATGACACCACCTAAAGCAAAGAAAGTCCCTCATGTGATGACTCAGCACGGTGACACGCGCTGCGACAACTATTACTGGCTGCGCGATGACCAGCGGGAAGACCCGGAAATTATCGCCTGGCTCAAGGCGGAAAACGCTTACGGCGACAGCCTGCTGGCGCCGCAAAAACCGCTGCAGGCGGAACTGCTGCAGGAGATCGTCGATCGCATCCCTCCGCGTGACCAGTCGGTTCCCTATGTAAAAAATGGTTATCGCTATCAGAGCCGCTACGAAGAGGGCAATGAATACGCCATCTACAGCCGCCAGCCTGCGGAAACCGCCACACCCGAGCAGTGGGAAACGCTGGTCGATGCCAACCAGCGAGCGGCGGAAAGCGAGTTTTATGCGCTCGGTAGTCTGGCGATTACCCGAGATAACCGGATCCTGGCGCTGGCGGAAGATTTTCTTTCGCGCCGCATTTACAGCATTCATTTCCGCCACCTGCAGGATGAGAACAGCTATGACGACGTGCTGGAAGGTGTGACGGCCGGGATGACCTGGGCAAATGACTCGCAGACGCTCTACTACGTGCGCAAGCATCCGAAGACGCTACTGCCTTACCAGGTCTGGCGGCATACGCTGGGTACCGCGCAGGAAAGCGATCGGCTGGTCTACGAGGAACTGGACGATACCTTTTACGTCGGCCTGTATAAAACCACCTCCGAGCAGTTTATTGCCATTTCACTCAACAGCAGCACCACCAGTGAAATCCTGCTGCTGGATGCGAACGTACCGGATGCCGAACCGGTGATGTTCAGCCCGCGCCGCAAAGATCATGAGTACAGCGTCGACCACTATCAGAATCATTTTTACCTGCGATCTAACCGCGACGGTAAGAACTTCGGCCTCTATCGCACCGACAGTATCGGGCAGAACGACTGGCAGGCGATTATCGCGCCGCGTACGGATATCGTGCTGGAGGGCTACTCGCTGTTCCGCGACTGGCTGGTGGTGGAAGAGCGTCAGCGCGGCCTGACCCGCCTGCGTCAGATTAGCTGGCAGAGCGGGGAAGAACGGGCCATTGCCTTTGACGATCCGACCTACGTCACCTGGCTGGGCCACAACCCGGAGCCGGAAACCAGCAAGCTGCGCTATGGCTATTCATCAATGACCACGCCGGACACGCTGTACGAAGTGGATATGGACAGCGGTGAACGTCAGGTGCTGAAACAGACGGCGGTGAAGGGCTTTGATGCCGCTCATTACCGCAGCGAACGTCACTGGATCACCGTGCGTGACGGGGTTGAGGTGCCGGTGTCGCTGGTTTATCGCAAGGACAGTTATCGTCCCGGCAGTAACCCACTGCTGGTCTACGGCTATGGCTCCTACGGCAGCAGCATGGATCCCGATTTCAGCGCCAGCCGACTCAGCCTGCTGGATCGCGGCTTTGTCTTCGCGTTGACCCATATTCGTGGCGGCGGTGAAATGGGTCAGCAGTGGTATGACGATGGACGTCTGCTGAATAAGATGAACACCTTCAACGACTTTATCGATATTACCGATGCGCTGGTCGAAAAGGGCTATGGCGATCCGGCGAAGCTTTATGCCATGGGCGGCAGCGCCGGCGGCCTGCTGATGGGCGCGGTGATCAATCAGGTGCCGGAACGCTTCCACGGCGTGGTGGCGCAGGTGCCTTTCGTGGATGTGGTCACCACCATGCTGGACGAGAGTATTCCGCTGACGACCGGGGAATATGACGAGTGGGGCAATCCCAACGACGAGCAGTATTACCACTACATCAAACAGTACAGCCCGTACGACCAGGTTACCGCGCAGAACTACCCGCATCTGCTGGTCACGACGGGCCTGCACGACTCACAGGTGCAATACTGGGAACCGGCAAAATGGGTGGCTAAACTGCGCGAGCTGAAAACAGACTCGAATCTGCTGGTCCTGCATACCGATATGGATGCTGGTCACGGTGGTAAATCAGGTCGCTATAAAGTGTGGGAAGAGGTGGCGCTGGAATATGCGTTTCTGATTGGGCTGGCGAACGGCACGCTCACCAGCAATGCTGCTCGTTAATCATCAATCCCCAGCGCCCGCTGCATAGCAATACGCAGATTGGGCTTGAGGTCCGGGATGTTTTTCAGCATCCAGTGGAGATATCCCGGATCTTTCTTCGCGACCGAGTCAATCGCCTGCCCGCGATACTTGCCGAACGGAAACGTGCTTTCCAGCCCTTTAGTCTGCATCCTGCGCACCATCTCCGGCGCATCCCAACCGCTGGAATTCATGATGTGAACCAGCAGGGCGGCAGTAATGTAGCAGTCGTACAGCGCGCGGTGCGCGTGCAGGCCAGGAGGCGTAATCACTTCAAGATTCAGCGCATCGCGCAGCGCCTGATTGCCGTATTTAAGGCCGGGCCACAGTCGGCGCGCCAGGGTCATGGTGCAAATCCATTCGCCGTGCATTTCCGGCAGCATCCGGCGATCGAAACTGGCATTGTGCGCCACGTAGAATGCGCTGCCCTGATAACGGCCCACTGCCTGTTCGATGGTCGGCTTGCCCAGCACCATGTCTTCGGTGATCCGGTGGATGGCCATTGCCTGCCGGCTGATAGGGCGATCCGGGGAGATCAGGTCACTCATCGGGTTGATAATCTGTCCATCGACCACATCCACCGATGCCACTTCGACAATACCACCCTGCAGGCCGCAGGTTTCCGTGTCAATTACACGTAACATAATCTCTCCCGTTTACAAAACCGAGGTGCAGGGTAACGGATGAACCTCGCCCTGCCAATGATTACCGCTGCGGCGGGCGATAATCAGCTGCTCTCCGCTACCGCCTTGCACCACCCGGCGGCCATCCGGACCCCAGAAGGCGCTTTTGCCGGCGCTTTGATACCCGCCGGTCGGCCAGGCGTGATTGGCCATCATCACCGCCATTTTGCATTCCCGCGACCAGCGCGCGAGGTAATCACAGTCCTGCTGATAGCCCTGTTCGGACACCAGCACGCTGGTCGCATACAGATCGGCACC
The DNA here is from genome assembly GCF_003751505.1 of Erwinia sp. JUb26. GTDB lineage: Bacteria > Pseudomonadota > Gammaproteobacteria > Enterobacterales > Enterobacteriaceae > Erwinia. Next base: position 281,510 of record NZ_RJVB01000001.1, read on the forward strand.
CTGGCGCGCCGCATCCTGAGCAAATTTTGCCACGCTGATATCGGCACAGATTGCCAGCACCACGTTGTGGCGCTGATGGCCAAACATCGGCACGGCCGCGCCCTGAGTGAAGATCTGTTTTTCTTCACCGTACAGATTGCGTTTGCTGTAGGCAAAGCGGGTACCGTCGGGCAGGAATGTTGCCGCCGACAGCCGCACATTGTTTTCATCGATCAGCGGCAGCCCGATGCTGATCCCCATCCGGTGTTCAGCGGCCGCATCCGCGAAGACCTGCAAACGCGGGTCGTCGAGGGATAAGGCCAGGTCGGCCATCAGCGGCAGTTCGTAACCGGTGAGAGACAGTTCGGGAAACATCAGTAAATCAACACGCCGGGAGGCGGCAAGGCGGACAAACTCAAGGTGATGGTGGATATTCCAGGTGATATCGCCAGGGCGGGACCCTGACTGTGCTGCAGCAACATTCCAGCCGGACATAGTGACTCCATGGTTGATATTGGGTGCAGTGATGCTCTGCTGATTATCTCACCCGATGCCCGGCGAAATGACAAGCCATTATTTTTGCTTGGGTTCGTACGGCAGGCGCGAAAGGGAAAGGGAGAGCTGGCGATAATGCGCCAGCCGCTGGCGAAACCAGTCGCGCAGAGATTCAGGCTGTTCGCGTTCAACCATTTCTGCAATCACCGGCATGTTATAGCGTTCTTTAAACGCCACGCCGGCAGCGGCCAGATCCACATTAATTTTATCTTTTTCTTCCTGCGGCAGCGTAGCCAGATTATTGCTCATCATGTTCTCCAGACAGTTTGCCGCAAAAAATAATCCAGAAGGCACGGATTAGCAAGTTTACTGGCTAATCGATAGTCGTTATCACCTCGACACGCCTATTCAGGCGGGGTATTCTTTCGGCCTCTGGTCGCCCGGCACCGCTATTCGCAAGGATGATTGAGCACGATGCGTAACAACAGCCTGAAGTAATATGTCGCTAACCGGCTTTTATATTTTATGTCGCTGGCTGCATTTTGGCGCGCTGATGTCGCTGGCAGGGGCGGGGATTTTCACCACGCTGCTGGCCCCGGCACGCTACCGGGCGCGTCTTGGCGACCGCTTGCGCCCGCTCATGCAGATATCGTGCTGGCTGACGCTGTTCACCACACTATTGCTGCTGAGTGCGCAAACCGGGCTGATGGGCGACGGCTGGCGGGATATGCTCAGCGCCGACGTCTGGTCAGCCGTGCTGCAAACCGGATTTGGCCGCGTCTGGCAGTGGCAGTGCGCGCTGGCGCTCCTCGGCTGCCTGATGCTGTTGCTGCCGGGCAGACTTCGTCAACAAAGTGTTTTGCTTTGCGCGCTGCTACAGTTGGCAGGCCTGGCCTTTGTCGGCCACGCGGCGATACTCGACGGCTGGCCGGGCGTGCTGCAACGCGGCAATCAGATCGTCCATTTGCTGGCGGCAGCGTTCTGGGCGGGGGGCCTGTGGCCGGTGGCGTTGCTGATGCGGGAAGCTCGCGATGCCACGTGGCGATACGAGGCGATTAAAACCATGATGCGCTATTCGCGCTATGGCCATCTTGCCGTGGCGCTGGCGATTATCAGCGGCGTTGTTGCCGCACTGCTGTTGCTGGGATGGCCGCTGGTCAGCTTCCGGCTTTACAGCCAGCTGCTGCTGCTGAAAACGCTGCTGGTCGCTGCGATGGTCGCCATCGCGCTGTTTAACCGCTACTGGCTGGTGCCGCGGTTTCAGCGCAGCGGAGAGGGCGCTCAGCACTATTTCGCGATCGCTACGCTGGTGGAAGTGGCGCTGGCGGCGCTGGCGCTGCTCTCCGTGAGTCTGTTTGCCACGCTGGAACCAGGCTGACCGACGGCCTGCGCCGGTTTACTGTATAAAGCACTGTTTAAAGCACTGTTTGAAGGGTTAAAACGTAATGAAAAAACTGGCATTAATGTTTGCTGTACTGAGCGTCAGCACCAGCGCGCTGGCCGCTATTGAAACCGTCAGCCGTTTTGACATGGGTAAAGAAAACTGGCCGTTCACCCGTGAAGAGATGATGCTCAGCTGCGAAAAAGGCAATGTGCTGCTGGCGATTAATGACGGCACGCTGGTGCAGTACCCGCTGAACGCGGCGGCGGAAGAGAGTGTCAAAGCCGGACGCATTAAGGGTTTTCCTATCGATAAGATGCTGGCTGACGACCCGGCTAATCCTGGGTACAAAAAGAGCCTGGCACCGATTATCGCCCGCGCCGAGAAGCTCTGTAACTGATATCTGATGGATGGGCCGGATACCGCTGGCCCATCCATCCACCCCCGCGACAGCTCCCGCGTTCTGCGGAACGTCGCCGTTTCTGCCACCCCGATCACAATGCTAACAATCCGTAACTAGTTTGCAACATACCGTCTGGCAATCCCCTGCGATTGGTCTATCTTTTAAGAGTCAGGCGACAAGCCTGCATGAATGCCAACTTTTAGCGCACGGCTCTGAGAAGAGCCATTTCCCTGGACCGAAGACAGGAATCGTCTTCGGTCTTTTTTTTGTACGCTGTACGCCCCGCCATCTCCGAAAACCTACCGTTGCGCGCGAGTTTCCTGCCTTACTAGCCCCGAATGAGATAATCTCTACTTGATGTGTAATGTGATAAGGGGCAGTAGATGGTAACCGCGTTGGCGCTGTTAGGATTAATACTTGGCGCATGGTCCGTGCGCAGTATATGCATTAAACACACTCCTCAGTCAGGGAAGATCGCGAAATCTCTGCTGGCCGCTGTCTTTTTCCTGGGAGTGGGAGGCGTGGGTGCAGAGGACGAGAGTAAAGTCTCCCTGGCGTTTGTTGTGCTGCTGGTGGGCGGGGCGGTGCAGTATGTTTGCAATCGAAAATACCAGCGTTCTGAGAATGCCGCGTAGCTCATGTGAATGGCAGCAGCTTAACCCATCAGGCAAATAATACAGGGCGAAAGTGCCCTGATGAACTGGGATCAACCACCATGACCGATTATGCCACCCCGAACCTGCCTTCCCGCAGTTTCAGCGCCACCCGGGAGTTTTACGGCGCGTTAGGTTTTACCACCACCTGGCAGGATGAACACTGGATGATTATGGTTTCCGGCAGCGTGGTGCTGGAGTTTTTCCCCCATCCTGAGGTCGATCCGTACGGCAGCTGGTTCAGCTGCTGCCTGCGGCTGGATGATGTCGATGCGTTTTATCGCCTGCTGCAGGCGGCGGGGATCCCGGAGAAATGCACCGATTTTCCGCGTATCCATCCACCGAAGATGCAGCCGTGGGGACTAAAGATGGGCGCGCTGGTCGATCCCGACGGCACGCTGATCAGGCTGATTGAAAATGAGAAGAAGGGCAGTCCCCAAGGATAAAAAACGCCGGGCCACTTTTACATGACCCGGCGATAAATAACCGCGTGCTTAATCGATCGACTTAACCAACTACTCATAGCAGAGCGTTGTTACCTTTCGGCTTACCCAATGATGGCTAACAGGGTATTTTACCGACCGACTTGCCCAACGATAATCCGCGTGGAATTTATGCCGAACGATTTATCCAGCAACGAACAACTGGTGGTTTTACCCATCGGTTGGCCATCCATTACTCACTTTTTTCAGAGTGATTCAGGCCTTCCTCAATAAACTCCGGATCGATCTCTTCGGTGTTGCCCCGGTGTTCTTTACCGGAGAACAGGTTCCAGCTGGCAATAAACAGTGCGGCAATCAGTGGCCCGATGACAAAGCCGTTAATGCCGTAGATTTCCATGCCGCCGAGCGTGGTGATCAGGATCAGGTAGTCCGGCATTTTAGTGTCTTTACCCACCAGCAGCGGGCGGAGGATGTTATCAATCATCCCGATAACCACCACGAAGAAGAAGGCCAGCACCAGGCCTTTCACTAATGCGCCGGTGAACAGGAAGTAGAGCACCACCGGAAGCCAGATAATCGCGGAACCGACTGCCGGGATCAGCGACAGGAATGCCATCAGCGAGCCCCACAGAATACTGCCCTGGATATCCGCGAAGTAGAAGGCAATCCCGCCAAGCGCACCCTGAACGACGGCAACGACCACCGTGCCTTTAACCGTAGCGCGTGATACCGCGGCAAATTTCACAAACAGATGGTGTTTAACGTGATCCGACAGCGGCACGGCGGCGAAAATAAGCCCAACCAGGTAGGCACCATCCTTCAGCAGGAAGAACAGCAGGTACAGCATCACACCGAAACCGATGGTAAAACTGAAGGTGCTCTTACCGATCAGCATAATGCTGCCGGCGAAGAACTGGCCGCCCTTCATGGCTGCACCGGACAGCTGCTGCTGGATCTGGTCGGCATTATTCAGATCGTTCTCGGCCAGGAAGTGACGCGCCCATTCCGGCAGGTGATTGACCACGCCGCTGACCACCGTTGCCAGTTCGGTCTGGTTGTTTTGCAGCCGGTTGTAAAGCGCGTTGCACTCCACCGCCAGCGAGGAAGCGACCACGGCGAGCGGAATAAAGACGATCAGGCAGATGATCAGCAGCGTGATCAGCGCCGAAATGCCGTTTTTATCGTTAAGCTGTTTCCTGATGCGCGTTTTTAACGGGTGGAAAATAACCGCCAGAATCGCGGCCCACAGAATGGCGGAAAAATACGGACCCAGGATGTGGAAGAAACCCAGCGTAGTCACCGCCAGGATCAAAATAAAGAATCCCTTACCAATACCTTTAATCATCATGCTTTGTTCTCTTTGTTTAACGTCCTGATTAGCGAGGTAAACCTGGCACAGCATCGATAAACCAGCAACTAAACTGCAAAAAATATACAGCGGGCCGGTTCAGGGCTGCCTGCCGCTTAAAACCGCCAGCTTCGGCGTAAGGCTGGAAAAATCACTGCCGAACGCTTTGCCCGCGCGTTTTGCCCTGTGCTGCAGTTCACTTAACGGCAGGTCAAATGGAATATTGCTGGCATAAATCACCACGTTTCCGCTGGGCACCACGCAGCGCAGCAGGGTGGAAAACTGCCGCTGTAGCGCCTGGAGCAGCGGGCCGTTAGCGGCGGGTCGCTGCGGATAGTTGAGCACCAGCCAGCCCTCCGCGCTCAGCGTGCGGTTAGCGTGCTGCAGAAAGTTTTCCATCTCCTGCAGCGGCGACATGCTATCGGCGGCGTAAAGATCGGAGAAAATCAGGTCGTAGTGATCGTTTGCTGCTGAGGCCATAAAGTCGTCGGCATCGACGGCGTGATAGTGAATATGCTCGCCTTCCGGCAGGGTAAAGTGCTGTCGGGCAACGTCGATAACCGCAGGACGCAGTTCGACGATATCCATTGCACAATCGGCATCGCGTGCCGCAATTGCCCTTGGCAGGCAGCCACCGCCCAGCCCAAGAACCAGCGCCCGGGTCGGGGATTTCAGCGCGACGGCTATCAGCATCGCGCGGATATAGTTGTGTACCGGCAGTGCAGGATCGCTTTTCTGCATTTTGCTCTGTTCGCACATGCGGTCGAAGGTGAGGATGCGGTAAATTTTATTCTCGATCACCGTAATCGGCCCGTACTCGTCGCTCACGCTGGCGACAATATCGCCACGAATACGGAATATTGAAACAGAGCTGGCCTGCTCCACGTCAGTCATATGAACTCCTTTTATACGGTTGACGAAAATGGCCCCGTCGGGGACTGCTTGCTCAGCGGCACGCGGCATCGCGAGGGTAGCACAGCGGATGAACGCAGGCACGTAATCCGCCATGCGAGGTGTGGACGAACGATTTACGCGATCGCTGCTTGTGCGCCGTCCCTCGGCACTTTACGATAAAAGCTGCCCCATCGCAGCGGATATCCGTTCGGTGCCGCCGGCAAGGAGCTCGACACATGAAAAACGATAAAGAGATTTCGATCGACCAGTTTACGGCAGAAGAGAAAGTTCTGGTTGAGCTACGGGTGAAAACCCTGACGACGAAACTCGGTCATATCGCCAGTAAGAAAGAAGAAAAAGAGATCCTGAAAGAGGCGAAGCGGCTGGTAATGAAGGAGCGAGTGATCCGCGAAAGCACCAAACTGGTCAAAGTGAAAAAACCACGTAAAGCGTCGGCAGCGAAAGAGAGCGAAGTGAAAGACTTTAGCTGGACGGGTTCCCTGCGTAAAAATCCGCGGGCGATGAAGTAGATCGGGCGTTAAAATAATCAGCCAACAACGATCAGATGCACCAGGCGCGCCAGTACTTCGATGATGAGCAGGCTGCCAATGGTGATCAAGGCCAACGTAAAGTAGAACTGATAACGGTTATTCATGGAGGCTGAATCCCTGCAGCGATAAGGTCTGTGGAACAATGTAGACCCGATCGCTTAAACCGAAGTTCAATACTTGCCGAAACTAATGATTTTGTGTGTTAACTGGCCCGCGACCGGGCCAGATGATTTCAGACGCTGAACAGCTTACCGTCGCGCACCAGATCGCGCGGGTAGTTATTCTTGATGCGCGTCCCCACGGTTTTAGCGAAGCCGATCGGCTGCTGCTGGTGGCAGATAATCAGCTCTCCGGCTGGCAGATCGCGTTCCGGATAAATATCGCGCCCGCGATACCACTCTTCAGCTTCAGCACTGCTCAGCTCAACCGCATTGGCGGCCTGTGGATCGGCCAGCGCAACGGCCGCTTCATGCTGCCAGCGATAGCCTTTCGGGAAGGTTTCCGCCAGCTTCAGGCCGATGCGCGAAAAGCGAACCCGTACCAGCAGTGGCTCAATCGCCACCGGGAACAGCCAGATTTCTTTGTCGCGCTGCCACAGCGTGTGCTGCTCATCCCAGCGCAGTCCACACTTCGCCGCCGCAGCAATCACGTCCTGCTGCTGGGCACGGCTCATCGGGCTGAACGGCAGCTTGCCGAGTTTGTAGCCCGGCTGCGGCAGGGCGGGAATGCTGGCCGTCTTCCGCAGCCGGGCAACAAAGAACCCCTCACTGTCAAACAGCTGTGGGAAAACGTGCAGGTAGCCTTCTGCAGTGGCGGCTTTCTCCGCCCCGGCAAACAGCTGGTTGAGCGGCTCAACTTCCACCGCGTCCGGATAGCGCCCCAGCAGCCAGGCAACAACCTGCTGATTTTCATCCTGATTCAGCGTACAGGTGGAGTAGACCAGCGTACCGCCGGGGCGCAGCGCGTGGAAGGCGCTGTCAATCAGCTCGCGCTGAGTGGCGGCGATCTCCGCGTTGCTGGCTTCCGACCAGTTGCGCAGCGCATCGGCATCTTTGCGGATCACGCCTTCGCCCGAGCACGGGGCATCCAGCAGGATGGCATCGAATGATTCCGGCAGGGCCGCGCCAAAGACACGGCCATCAAAGTGGGTCATCGCCGTGTTGCTCACGCCGCAGCGGCTGAGGTTGGCATGCAGTACTTTCACCCGGCTGGCCGAGTACTCATTTGCCAGAATCGCGCCGCCGTTATGCATGCGGGCGGCAATCTGCGTGGTTTTGGAACCCGGTGCGGCGGCCACGTCCATGACCCTCTCAGGTGCCGGGCACCCTTCGAACAGCGCGGTTACCGGCAGCATCGAGCTGGCTTCCTGAATATAGAACAGCCCGGCCAGGTGCTCCGCCGTGCTGCCCAGCGGCAGCGTGTCGCCATCGTCGCGGCTGATCCAGAAGCCTTCGGGGCACCAGGGGATCGGCGTCAGCGACCACGCCATCGGCGCGACCAGTTTGAGGAAATCCTCAACGCTGATTTTTAAGGTGTTAACGCGCAGGCTGCGGCGCAGTGGCTGCTGGCTGATGGCGATAAACCGATCGAATTCTGTCGTAACAGGCAGAAGTTGCTGCATCAGGCTGAGAAACGCGGGCGGAAAATAGACGCGGGAAGAGTCAGGCACGGGCGGGATCCACTAAATAAACGTGGCCGCAGTTTAACACAGACTGTTACGGGGAATGCCAGAAACCCGGCGGCAGCGTGGCAAAAAAACGGGCAGCCTGAGCTGCCCGAGTGGGTGATTACTGCGGCAGGGCGGTGCCCCATTTCCGCCAGTCTTTTGGCTCTTCCTCTTCCAGCAGGAAGTGCTTGCCGGAGGTCGCCTGTGGTGCGAGTGGCACCGTTGGCGGTGTGGCAAAGGCAATGCCGCCCTGAATAAACTGCTGGAAGGTGCCGGTTTTCACCACGCCACCAATCAGCCCGAACTTCAGGTTATAGCCGGAGGCCAGCCAGAACACCGAGTTATTGCGCACCAGATGCTGATATTTTTTGCTGATGCGCAGGGTGATCTGCACGCGATCGGCCATGCTGCCCAGCGCCGTGCCGGTAACGGTCCCCACTTCAATGCCGCGGAACAGGACCGGCGTGCCCACCGACAGGGAACCGCCTTCCGGCGCATCCACGACCACGTTCAGACCATCGAGATAGCGCGCATCGGTGATAGTTGACTCCTGCAGTTCGAAGGTGCGCTGCGCCCGGCCTTTGCCCGGATCGACGTTGATATAAGGCTGCAGTAGCGTTTCCAGATGGTTGACCCCGGCCGCAGAAATCTGTGGAGAGACCACTGAGAAGCGGCTGCCGAGGCGGGCGAAGTTTTCCACATACTCCGGATACAGCACGGCCTTGGCGATAACCTGGTTGTTATCCGCACCCAGCGCCAGGGACTCCATCTGGCCGATGGTGATGCCGAGATAGCGGATCGGCATACCGGCCGCCAGCTTGCTGGCGTCGTAGGTACGCAGGGTGATCTGGCTGCCCACCGCGCGCGCGGCGGTTTCTGAATTGTAGAGAATACGTTTGTCGCCGCGCGTCAGGCCCGCACCGGCCCCGCTGAGGTTATCGAAGCTGATGGCGCCTTTCAGCGCGCGGTTCAGCGGCGAGGCCTGAACGGTCAGGCCGCTGCCGTTCAGCTGCACCCTGGCGCCACCTTCGGCCCAGAACACGCTGTTCTGCGTCAGCAGGCGGCGGTATTCCGGCTTGATGTGAACGCTGACGTCAAACGCATCGGCACGCGGGGTGACGTTGATAATTTCACCGACCTGGAATTTACGGTACAGCACCACGGAACCGGCCTGAATATCCGGCAGGCTGTTGGCCACCAGCGTCAGCGTGGTCGGTAATTGATCGCCGGTGACGCCTTCCTCCGCTTTTTCACTGTTAGCGTAGAGCGGATAGACCGCTTTCAGCTCGCCTTTACTGCCGGGATCGAGCCGAATACCGCCGTCGACCCATTCGCGCGCGCTGGCACCCAGCACTTCCATGCCGTCAATGCCCAGCTTGACGTCCAGGCGGCTGTTGATAATAAATTTGCTGTCGCCGTGCACCAGGTCCCGATATTCCGGCATCACTGCGAGACTGAAATTAACGCCTTTTTCCGTCAGGGTACGGCTCAGTACCTGGCCGATGCGCATCCCGTGCAGGATCAGCGGCTGCCCGGCATCAATACCGTAGCTTTCCGGTGCGCTGAGTTTCAGCACCAGCGTATTGGCCTGCTGCAGTAGCGATTCATTGTCAGGCAGCACCACGAAGTGCGTTTGCGGCTCGCCTTCGCCGGGAAACAGTTCCAGCGTGTTTCCGGTCAGCAGGCTGCTTAACGAACTGTCGCTCAGGCTGATTTTCGGGCTGCGCATTTCAATGCGGGTACCGCTGCGCATCAGTCCGGTGACCGACGGGTCCAGCGTCAGTTCGCCGGACACCTTGCCGCCGTCCAGCAGGGTGAGTTTGGTTAGCGTGCCGACTTCCAGCCCCTGATAGATCAGCGGCGTGCTGCCTGCCTTCAGATTTTTACCATCCGGCAGATCGAGGGTAATTGCCACGCCGCGCTGGCTGTGCGCCAGGTCGGGGTAGAGGGTATAGTTGTCGTCGCTTTTGGCATTCTCTGAGGATTCCGGCGAATCGAAGGATACCGCGCCGTTAACCAGTGCCGCGACGCTTTCCAGCTCGACTTTGGCACCACTCAGCCCCACATCGGCCTTCACGCCCGAAACATTCCAGAAGCGGCTGTCTTTCTTCACCAGGTTGGTAAAGCGGCGCTCAATCAGCACATCAATCGTCACGTTATGATTGCCGGGATTAATGCTGTAGTCGTAGACGCGTCCTACCGGGATTTTACGGAAATAGACCAGCGATCCGCTGTTCAGCGAGCCGAGATCCGGCGCGTGCAGGTGGATCATCATCTCACCGGTATTGACGCGATATTTCGGCTGGGTATCCAGTGCCACGAAATTTTCTCGCGGTTCGCCTTTGCCCGGCATCATGCCGATGTAGTTACCGCCCACCAGCGCATCCAGACCGGAGACGCCCGCCAGTGAAGCTTTGGGCGTTACCAGCCAGAACTGGGTGTCTTCACGCAGTGCATCCCGCATATCGCTTTTGATGCTGGCCTTGATTTTGATGGTGCGCAGATCGTCAGTCATGCTGATCCCCTGCACCAGACCCACCTCAACGCCCTGGTAGCGAACCGGCGTGCGGCCGGGGACAATACCGTCAGCGGTGGCAAAATCGATAGTCACCGTCGTGCCACGTTCCTGGTAGTTGGTCCAGATCAGCCAGCCCGCAATCAGCAGAGCAATAAACGGCAGTAGCCAGAACGGCGAAATTTTTCGCCGGTTGACGACGCGTGCGCTAGTCGGTGTAGTCGGCGTTTCCTGTTGCATGAGCATCCCAAAGTAAACGGCTATCGAGCCATTCAACGGCAAGAATAGTCAGTATAACCGCCGAGCCAAAGTAGAAGGCCGCCGGTCCCATAGTAAAAGCCAGAAGCTGGTCACGATTTACCAGCGACATGGTCAGTGAAATAACGAATAAATCCAGCATCGACCAGCGGCCAACCCATTTCACCACGCGCAGCAGGCGGATGCGGGTCTTCAGCCCCTGCTCGCAGTTGAAGTGGATGCTGAGCAGCAGGCTGAACAAGACGATAACCTTGGTGAACGGCACGAGAATACTGGCAATAAACACCACCGCCGCCACCGGAATATTGCCCGACGCGAGGGACATAATGCCGGAGAGGATGGTGTCCTCCTGACGCGCGCCGTTGAGATAGATAATCGAAATTGGCAGCAGGTTTGCCGGTATGAGCAAAACAATCGACGCAATCAGCGCTGACCAGGATTTTTGCAGGCTGAAGTGGCGGCGAAAGGGTAGCGGCGTATGGCAGCGCGGGCAGCGGCCACGTTCATCGGCCACGGCAGTATGATGGCAGCTCAGGCACACGCGCAGCGAATCTGAAGGTGCATGCTGCACCGGCTGCGGATAGAAGCGGTGCCACAGCTGTTCCACATTAAGGTGGATCAGCGTCAGCAGGCTGAGCAGGGTCAGTGAGATAAACGCCACCAGCCCGGAACCGGGATCGATAGAGGCATAATCCTGCACCTTAATGGAGGCAACGGCGACGCCAACCAGATAAATATCCAGCATCACCCACTCTTTCAGCCGGTCGAGCATCAGCAGCACCGGGCGCAGGTTCATCCCCAGCTTCTCGCCAAAGTAGAGATAGCCGATCGAGGCCACCAGCGTGACGGGCGCGCCAATCGTGCAGAAGGCCACCATCGAAGCGGCAATCACATCGCCCTGCTGCGCCATCTGCATAATGCCGCCCAGCAGGCTGGCGCGGATGTTGGTGCCGAGCAGGTGGACGGTCATCAGCGGCACGCTGAAGGCGAAAGGCATCAGCAGCAGCATCGTCACCGCCATCGCCGTCAGACGGGTCATCGACCAGTCGCGTCCGTTGAGAACGCGTGCGTTACAGCACGGGCAGTGCGCGGACTGTCTGGATTTCACATCTGGTAAGGAAAAAAGGGTATCGCATTGCGGACATCGCTGATAACGTGCCTGTGGCAGAGCATGACTGATGGCGTGTATTTTCATATTCCTGGTCGTGCTTAGGCCCAAACAGCGCAGGTGCAGGGCAGATTTAGGCAAGTCACGTGACTCGTTTGAATCGTGCAGATCGCTTCATACAACTCTAAGGTTATATTAACTAACGACATGAATCATCCTGTCTCGCTGGCATTTATCACAATTTTACTCAACGAAGCGTCTGTGGGCTTCGCGACAGATTTAATAATGGTTAAACAATGACAAAAACAGAATTCTATACCGACCTTAATCGGGATATGTGCGCCTTACTGACGGGTGAAACCAGCTTCCTGGCCGCCATGGGTAACTGTAGCGCACTCCTGTATGAACGTCTTGATGGGGTTAACTGGGCCGGGTTCTATCTGTTAACGGAAGAAAAGACCCTGGTGCTGGGTCCCTTCCAGGGAAAAATTGCCTGCGTGCGTATTCCTGTCGGGCGCGGCGTGTGCGGAACGGCGGTAGAGGAAAATGCCGTGCAGCGCGTTGATGATGTGCATCTGTTCCCCGGTCATATCGCCTGTGACGCCGCCAGCAATGCCGAAATCGTGCTGCCTCTGGTGGTTAACGGTAGCGTTATCGGCGTGTTAGATATCGATAGCGTGGAGTATAACCGTTTCGATATTGAGGATGAAATTGGGCTGAAAGCCTTAACTGACGGGCTATGCGAGGTGCTGGCCGGCACCGATGTGGAAAAATTTATTCACATGAAACGCACCTAAAGCGCTGGATCACGTAGCAATTGTTGATGGGGTCATTATAATGACGCCTGTTCATGCCTGCGCTGATTGGCAAACCCGTTGTAATCAGGAAATTTCATGGAAAATCAACCTAAGTTGAACAGTACTAAAGAAGTAATTGCCTTTCTGGCAGAGCGTTTCCCTCAGTGCTTCAGCGCTGAAGGCGAAGCGCGACCTCTAAAGATCGGAATCTTTCAGGATTTAGTTGACCGCGTGCAGGGCGAAATGGGTCTGAGCAAAACTCAGCTTCGTTCTGCACTGCGCCTTTATACCTCCAGTTGGCGTTACCTTTACGGCATTAAAGCCGGTGCCGACCGTGTGGATCTGGACGGCAACGCCTGTGGACAGCTCGATGAGCAGCATGTTGAACATGCCCGCAAACAGCTTGAAGAAGCGAAAGCGCGCGTTCAGGCTCAGCGTGAGCAGCAGCAGGCGAAAAAGCGTGAAGCCGGTGAAGAAACCGCACCGCGTCGTCCTCGCAAGCCTGCCCGCAAGCCTGCAGCCGAAGGTGAGCAGCCACGCAAACCGCGCAGCAAGCCTGCCCGCCCGCAGACCGAGCGCGCACCTGCAGCCGCAGCTGCACGTGAAGAGCCTCAGCCGTCGCGTAGCAAACCCGTTACCGACACCTCAGCATTGCAAGTTGGCCAGAGCATCAAAGTTACCGCGGGCAAAAATGCCATGGATGCCACCATTCTTGAAATCTCTAAAGATGGCGTTCGGGTACAGCTGGCTTCCGGCCTGGCAATGATAGTACGCGCAGAACACTTGCAGTTCTGAATACGGAGGCTAATCAGGGCATGAACACTCTTTTTAAAAGCACCATCATTGCGGGCCTGCTGTTTGCAGGCAACCTCTATGCCGCGGATAACATTACCCGCGCCGATCAGATCCCGCAGCTGCATCAGGAAGCGCAACACGCGACCGTTAGCGAACGTGTGACTTCCCGCTTTACCCGTTCCCATTATCGCCAGTTCGATCTCGACAAAGATTTCTCAGCAAAAATCTTCGATCGCTATCTGAACCTGCTCGACTACAGCCATAACGTGTTGTTAGCGTCTGACATTGCGCAGTACGCAGATAAAAAAACAACCGTGGGCGAAGAATTAAAAACCGGCCAGCTGTCTGTGTTCTACGATTTGTATAATCTGACCCAGAAGCGCCGCTTTGAACGTTATCAGTATGCGCTGTCGGTGCTTAACAAGCCGATGAGCTTTACCGGTAACGACACTATCGATATCGACCGTAGCAAGGCCGCCTGGCCGAAAACCACCGACGAACTTAACGCGTTGTGGGATGCCAAGGTCAAATACGATGAGCTGAGTCTCAAGCTGACCGGCAAAGATGAGAAAGAGATCCGTGAAGTTCTCACCAAGCGCTATCAGTTTGCCGAGCGTCGTCTGGCGCAGAGCAACAGCGAAGATGTCTTCCAGCTGGCGATGACCGCCTTTGCTCACGAAATCGATCCGCACACTAACTATCTCTCCCCGCGCAATACCGAACAGTTCAACACTGAAATGAGCCTCTCTCTGGAAGGCATCGGTGCGGTACTGCAGATGGATGAAGATTACACGGTCATCAACTCCATGGTAGCCGGTGGTCCGGCGGCGAAGAGCAAAGCTATCACCGTTGGCGATCGCATTGTTGGCGTCGGCCAGCCGGGTAAACCGATCGTCGATGTGATCGGCTGGCGTCTGGATGATGTTGTTGCGCAGATAAAAGGGCCGAAGGGCAGTAAAGTTCGCCTGGAAGTGCTGCCGGCAGGTAAGGGAACCAAAACCCGCATTATTACCCTGACGCGTGAGAAAATCCGCCTGGAAGACCGCGCGGTGAAAATGACCGTGCAGAACGTCGGCAAAGAGAAAGTCGGCGTGCTGGATATTCCTGGTTTCTACGTGGGCCTGACCGACGATGTGAAAGTGCAGCTGCAAAAACTGCAGAAGCAGAACGTCGACAGCATCGTGATTGACCTGCGGACCAACGGTGGCGGCGCGCTGACCGAAGCGGTGTCCCTCTCCGGTCTGTTTATTCCGGGTGGCCCGGTCGTTCAGGTGCGTGACAACATCGGCAAAGTTCGTGAAGACAGCGACAACGACGGAATTACGTACTACAAAGGACCGCTGGTGGTGCTGGTTGACCGTTTCAGTGCTTCTGCGTCGGAAATCTTTGCCGCGGCGATGCAGGACTATGGTCGTGCGCTGATTGTCGGTGAGCCGACCTTCGGTAAAGGCACCGTACAGCAGTACCGCTCGCTGAATCGCATCTACGATCAGATGCTGCGCCCGGAATGGCCTGCGCTGGGTTCCGTTCAGTACACCATTCAGAAGTTCTACCGCATTAACGGCGGCAGCACGCAGCGTAAAGGCGTTACGCCGGATCTGCTGATGCCAACCGGCGTGGAAGCGATTGAAACCGGTGAGAAGTTCGAGGACAACGCGCTGCCGTGGGATAGCGTGAACGCCGCAACCTATACCAGGATTGCCGATCTGAAACCGCTGGAGCCACAGCTGCTGAAAGATCACCAGGATCGCATCGCGAAAGATGCTGAGTTCCAGTACATCATCAAGGATATCGCGCGCTTCAACGCCAACAAGGACAAGCGTAATATTATTTCGCTGAACCTAATCGAGCGTGAAAAAGAGAACCGTGAAGATGATGCGCTGCGCCTGGAGCGGATCAACGCCCGACTGAAAGCGGAAGGCAAGAAGCCGCTGGCCAAACTGGACGATCTGCCGAAGGACTACAAGGAACCCGATCCGTATCTTGATGAAACGGTCAAAATTGCCAATGACCTGGCCCAGCTGGAAAAACAGCAGCCACCGGTCACACCGGCAGCGGTCAACTAAGACCCACAGGCACAGCAAACGCTGTGCCTTTTTTTATCCGTGTATGCGCTGCGTCAGTAACTGCATTTAAAACCCGCTAATAATGTAAAGTTATGTTTTTTTAAACACTTAACCCGGCACAGGGCTTGAATTGTGCTGTGTTGACCTTACGATATCGATACACCTTTGTACCCCTGCGTACAGTGAGTAAATAACCGAGGAAGATTAAATCATATGATGCGTATTGCTCTTTTCCTGTTAACCAACCTGGGCGTAATGTTGGTTTTCGGGCTGATCCTCAGCCTGACAGGGATCCAGTCAAGCAGTGTTATGGGCCTGATGATTATGGCGGGTCTGTTTGGCTTCGGCGGTGCGTTCGTTTCATTGCTGATGTCGAAATGGATTGCGCTGCGTTCCGTCGGCGGTGAAGTGATTGAGCAGCCGCGTAACGAGACCGAGCGCTGGCTGGTCGACACTATTGCCCGTCAGGCGCAGCAGGTCGGTATTGCCATGCCGCAGGTGGCCGTTTACCACGCGCCGGACATCAACGCGTTTGCCACGGGCGCGCGTCGCGATGCCTCGCTGGTGGCGGTTTCTACCGGGCTGTTGCAGAACATGAGCCGCGATGAGGCTGAAGCCGTTCTGGCCCATGAAGTGAGCCATATTGCCAACGGTGACATGGTAACCATGACCCTGATTCAGGGCATCGTGAATACCTTTGTGATCTTTATTTCGCGCATTCTGGCTCAGCTTGCTGCCGGATTCCTTTCCGGGAACCGCGACAATGAGGAAAGCAGCAATGGTAACCCGCTGGTCTATTTTGCGGTGTCGATGGTGCTGGAGCTGGTCTTCGGTATTGCGGCCAGCATTATCACCATGTGGTTCTCCCGTCATCGCGAGTTCCATGCGGATGCCGGTGCGGCGCGCCTGGCCGGCCGTGAGAAAATGATCGCTGCGCTACAGCGTCTGAAAACCAGCTATGAGCCGCAGGAAGCCAGCAGCATGATGGCCTTCTGCATCAACGGGAAATCCAAGTCGCTGAGCGAGCTGTTTATGTCGCATCCGCCGCTGGATAAGCGTATTGAAGCGCTGCGTACCGGCGAATACCTGAAGTAATTCCGCGGCAGCATTGGCCATCGCCGGATGTTGCTGAGCAAAAAGTTAAACAGCCACTGGCACTAAACTGCATCCTAAAAGTTGGATACCCAACGAGTAGGGGTGCAGTTTTTTTATGAGTCAATATTCTCTCAGTTTCAAGTTTCAAGTTTCAAGTTTCAAGTTTCAAGTTTCAGGCTGCGAAGCTCTGGTTTTCCGGGCCGGAAGGGCTAAGAGCGACGGCATAGCGCTTTGGCATAAAGCACAGTACGGTACGTAAGTGTGTCCGCGCGGTTTTATTCATGAACGCTTCGCGGCTGACGAATACGCAGTGCGCTGACCACCGTGGCGACGGTGGCAAAGCTGCCCGCCAGCAGCAGAGAAAAATGCGTCCCCTGATTGGCGAACAGATTGAACATCAGCGCCACCAGCGCGGCGCCGGTGGTCTGTCCGAGCAGGCGAGCGGTACCGAGCATCCCACTGGCTCCGCCGCTGCGGTTACGCGGTGCGGAAGAGATAATCGTATGGTTGTTCGGTGACTGGAACAGCCCAAAGCCCGCACCGCACAGCATCATGCGCCACACCACATCGGCATCCGTTGGCGCGCCAGGCAACAGCGCCAGCGCAAATAGCCCGCTGGCGAACATCGCGAGGCCAATCGCGCCGAGCAGACCGGCATGAACCCGCTCAATCAGCCTTCCGGCAATCGGCGCCATCACCATGGTTGCCAGCGGCCAGGGCGTCAGCAGCAGGCCGGTTGACACCTCACTGCGGCCCAGCACGCCTTGCAGATAAAACGGCACCGATACCATCGCCAGCATCTGCGCGCAGAATGAACAGATTGAGGTCCCGAGCGACAGGGCAAAAATCGGGATACGCAGCAGATCGACCGGCAGCAGCGGGAACGGCAGGCGCAGCTGGCGGCGAATAAACAGCGTGCCGACGATCAGCAGCAGCACCAGTTCAACCAGCAGCAGCGTGCCGTTTTGCCCCTGAGCAAAGCCGCTCAGCAGCGAGATCAGCAGGCCGAAGGTCAGGGCGTTCATGATGGCACTGGGCACATCAAAGCGCTGGCCCTGGGATTTTTGTGGATTGTCGGGCAGGAAGCGCAGGGCGAGACACAGTGCGGCGATGCCCACCGGCACGTTAATCAGAAACAGCCACTTCCACGAAGCGACGGAAAGAATGGCGGCAGCCACCGTGGGGCCCGCGGCGCTGGAAACCGCCACAATCAGCGAGTTGATGCCCATACCACGGCCCAGATGCCGCTGCGGATAAATTATGCGGATCAGCGCGGTATTGACGCTCATCAGCGCCGCGCCGCCGAAACCCTGTAATACGCGGGCAAGGGTCAGCATGGTCAGCGAGTCGGACAGCGCGCAGAACAGCGACGTGCAGGTAAACAGCACCAGGCCACATTGATACACCCGACGATAGCCGATCATATCGCCGATAAACGCCAGAGAAAGCAGCGAGATAATAATCGCCAGCTGATAGGCGTTCACTATCCAGATTGATTCTGCCGGGCTGGCGTTAAGCTCGCGCGCGATGGTCGGCAGGGCAACGTTGGCAATCGCACCATCCAGTACGGCGACGGTGATGCCCAGTGCGATAGCCAGAATTGCGCCGTAACGCTGCGGGACGGGTAGCCCGTCGTTAACAGAAATTGCAGACATAAAGAGGGAGTAATGTAAGAGGTGAATATTACCATGCTAATGCTTTTTACGATTTTTGCCAGAGTTAAGCGACTGAAAACTATCACCGGATGTGTCGGCATATCGGCGACTGCCGTTGCAGCACTCCAGGGCGGTACGTATACTGGAAATAGCGTTCCATTTTTTATAAAACACACAGGTAAAGTGCAATGGCCAGTACCGATTCAGATAAGCAACCGGATGCCGTCTCTTCGGTGATGAAAGTGTTTGGTATTTTGCAGGCGCTCGGGGAAGAGCGGGAAAACGGCATCACCGAGCTGTCCCAGCGGGTGATGATGTCCAAAAGCACCGTTTACCGTTTTTTGCAGACCATGAAAACGCTGGGCTACGTATCGCAGGAAGGCGAGTCGGAAAAATATGCCCTCACGCTGAAGCTGTTTGAGCTGGGGGCGAAAGCGCTGCAAAACGTCGATTTGATCCGCAGCGCCGACATCCAGATGCGCGAACTTTCCCGCCTGACCCGGGAAACCATTCATCTGGGCGCGCTGGAAGAAGACAGCATTGTTTATATCCATAAAATTGACTCGCTCTATAACCTGCGGATGTATTCCCGCATCGGGCGGCGTAATCCGCTCTACAGTACGGCAATTGGCAAAGTGCTGCTGGCGTGGCGAAATTATGATGAGGTGCGCGAAATCCTCGCCGAGGTGGAATTCGTTCTCAGCACGACGAAAACGCTCAACGGCGTTGATGAACTGCTGTGCGCGCTCGATAGCGTCAGGTCGCAGGGATTTGGTGAAGATAATGAAGAGCAGGAAGAGGGGATCCGCTGTATTGCCGTGCCGGTCTTCGACCGCTTTGGCGTGGTGATCGCCGGGCTGAGCATCTCCTTCCCGACGATTCGTTTTGCCGAAGAGAATAAGCAACAGTACGTCAGCATGCTGCATCGTGCGGCTAAAACAATTTCCGCCCAGCTGGGCTATCACGACTATCCCTTTTAGTCGCGGGCCGACGGCGTGTCGGCCCGTACGATTCTAGTTGTCGACGACTTCCACGCTTTTCCTCAGCAGAGGGCAATCGGTCACGCCGATAATGCCGCTGTCGGTATGCAGATACTGCGCAATCACCACGCCGCGCGCCGTCAGGTACTGGCACTGCAGGCCCATTCCCGCCACGTTCTTATTGCTGCCGGTCAGCACCCCGTAGCCGGTGACCAGCATAGCCAGCCAGATAATCACCAGCAGAGCGACCAGTCGCGTCAATACTTTCATGCTATCCCCTTTATTGTTGTTTATCCGCAGCCTGACCCGCCTGTCAGGGACGCTGCCGAATCAGCATGCCGCGTCATGCCTCACAAAGCGATAAGAGGATACTGAAACATCCGGTCTTATTCTGCGCAGCGGCTGCGTAAATTTTGTGATGTGGCTATCAATTGGCGCGCCAGCGGGTAGAATCTACAGCCGCAGTGTTGCCGGGTGAATCGGCGACGTAAATTCAGTTTTGAGGTTGGTATGAACGAAATGGTAAATGACATGCAGGGGATGACCTCAACGGCTCTGATCATGGCTCTGGTGATCATCGGACTGGTGGTGTGGTTTTTTGTCAATCGCGCCAGCGTGCGGGCCAATCAGCAGATCCAACTGCTGGAAGCGCTGCTTGAAGAGCAAAAACGCCAGAACGTACTGCTGCGTAAGCTCACCGATAATGCCTCAGATAAAGTGGAGCCGGAGCCGGTCCCCGAAGACGATGCCGAGAAAAACTTTATCCGCATGATCCCGGAGCGCTGATTTCGCAATAAGGTAATCGCAATGGCCTGGAAAAATCCCTGGTACGATCCTGCTCTCTCTCATCATACCCCTGACGGATTTTGTAACCCGGAGCCCGAACTGCGGCAGCAGGGGGATTTGCAACGCTGGCGTCGCGAACGCAGGGAGCAGGGGCTGCCGAAGCCACCAGCTCAGGGATACGACCAGTTTATCCGTCAGTGGTGGCAGTCCGCCGACCTTAGCGGTCATGACGATGCCGTATGGTGGCTGGGGCATGCCTGTCTGCTGCTGCGGCTTGACGATCGTTACACGCTGATCGATCCGGCGCTGTCGCCGCGTGCTTCACCGCTTTGGTTTGCCGGGCCGCAGCGTAAAACGCCGCCCGCGCTGGCTATTGAGGATTTACCGACGCTGGATAGCGTGCTGATTTCGCATAACCATTACGATCATCTTGACAGGCCGACCATCAAAAAAATCCTTCGCCGTTTCCCGCAGGTTCGCTTTGTGGTGCCGCTGGGGCTGGCAACGTGGTTTTATCGGCTCGGTGCAGCTCACGTTGAGGAGCTTGACTGGTGGCAGAGTGCCAGCGTGGGCGCACTCACCGTTCATGCCGTCCCCGCCCGACACTGGAGCATGCGCACGCTGCGCGACCGCAACCGCTCTTTGTGGTGCGGTTGGGTGGTGAAGCATCCACGGCTGAGCTTCTGGTTCAGCGGTGACAGCGGCTATTCGGATAATCTGCTGGAAATCCCTCGTCGTCTCGGGCCGTTTAACCTGGCGGCGCTGCCCATCGGCGCCTACGCACCAAAATGGTTCATGCGCGGACAGCACATGGACCCCGATCAGGCCGTCTCCCTGCATCAGGCGATGGGGCAGCCGCACACGGTGGCGATCCACTGGGGCGTATTTGAACTGGCTGATGAATCGCTGGATGAACCGCCGCAGGTTTTACAGCAGGCAATAGCACGGGCGGGGCTGGAAGCTGAACGCTTTCAGGCCTGGCGAATAGGAGCCAGAGTATTGCTCAACTATATATGTCAAGATTAATCCTAATGTATTTTCCTATATGTAATAGCTAATAATGAGAGCCGCATCTAATAGCGTAATTAAACTGAAAAAATAAGGTTAATTTAAAAACGCAGTGAAATGCCTTTAAATGGGGCAGGGTAACCGGCACTCTCCTGTTTTTGGTGCAGCCTTATTATGCGCGGGAACAGAAGGCGAGACTGGCCCGCGCCGTAAGTGGCTGTCAGCGCGAAGAAAGCTAGGGCCGCGATAGAATTTATTTGACAATGCTTTGCCATAATAACGTCATACTTGTAGTTTATTATCGTATTATGCCCGCTGTTTGGCAGCGTTTTATGCCACTGAAACCCATGTCGCCTCTGGGTTTGCCGGGGATGAAAATATGTGCAGCCGTTACGTCTGCATCGGCATAAAAGTGACATTTACATCGTTTGCTGTTTCAATTGTGTGCGACATCTCAATACTTGCCTAAAAATAACTTGCCATTAATAAGCGAATATGTGATAAACGCATTTGAGTTAAACGAGGTACAGTTCTGTTTATGTGTGGCATCTTCAGTAAAGAAGTTCTGAGTAAAGACGTTGACGTTGAATACCGCTTCCTTGCCGAGCCTTAATTAATGCCTCATGCAGTAATGTCTCTGGTTTTTCTGTACGTCAGGCCTACGGGCTAATAAACACTCTAAGGAATTTGCAAAATGGCAAAGATTAAAGGTCAGGTTAAGTGGTTCAACGAGTCTAAAGGTTTTGGTTTCATTACTCCTGCTGACGGCAGCAAAGATGTGTTCGTACACTTCTCTGCAATCCAGGGTAACGGCTTCAAAACTCTGGCTGAAGGCCAGAACGTTGAGTTCGAAATTCAGGACGGCCAGAAAGGCCCTGCTGCTGTGAACGTCACCGCAATCTGATTTCGATTTGAGACTGTCACTCACGCCTTGCGTAGTGCAGCCTGAAATCTGAATACTAAAGCTCTGCCAGCAATGGCAGAGCTTTTTTGTTTGCGGCAAGAAGTACTGCCGCTACGGCGCACTTTCAAGTACACTGCCGCCGTCCTTGATTGCGGAGAGTTGTTATGTCCTACCTGTGTCCCCTTTGCCAGCAGCCTTTAATGGCTCACGATCGCGTTCTGCGCTGCGAGAATCAACATCAGTTCGATCTGGCGAAAGAAGGGTATATCAACCTGATGCCGGTGCAGCACAAACGTTCTAAACAGCCCGGTGACAGCGCAGAGATGATGCAGGCGCGGCGCAATTTCCTGGATGCAGGCCACTATCAGCCGCTGCAGCAGCGGGTGTCAGATATGCTCGACTCGGCGCTGCCGCACGATGCGGTGAACGTGCTGGATATTGGCTGTGGCGAAGGCTACTACACTCAGGCCGTGGCCAGCCGTTTGCAGGCAGGGCGCGAAGGCTCGCAGATTTACGGGCTGGACGTGGCGAAGATTGCCGTCCGCTACGGCGCGAAGCGCTACCGTAACGTGGAGTTTTGCGTGGCATCCAGCCATCGTCTGCCGTTCAGTGATAATCAGTTTGATGCGGTGCTGCGTATCTACGCGCCCTGTAAGGCCGCCGAACTGGCCAGGGTGGTGAAGCCGCAGGGCCTGGTGCTGACCGTGACACCCGGTCCTCGCCATCTGCTGCAGTTTAAGGCGCTGATCTACCAGGATGCGAAACTGCACGACAATGCGGTGGAGGAGATGCCCGGATTCACGTTAATTGAAGAGCAGTCGCTGGGATACCCGATGACGCTGAACAGCGAAGAGTCGGCAGCACTCTTACAGATGACCCCGTTTGCCTGGCGTGCCCGGCCGGAAGTGTGGGGGATCCTTGCCACCACCACCGATTTTGCCTGCGAAACGGACTTCACCCTGCGGCTGTGGCAGCGGCAGAGTGAAGGGGAAGCCGCCGTCAGCGACTCTCCAGCATAAATTTGTAGATAGTCTCCAGATCGTCCAGCCTGCGCACGTAAATCAGCAGGCGGCGATTCTCCAGCGTAATCACCAGCACGCCATCCTCCGATAAATTTATCGCGCTTATGCGGTCCCAGGTGATAAAGACGTTAGCAAAAAAGAATCCGTGCTCCTTGAGCAGCAGCTTCGGCGCACGGATCCAGAACAGCCACACCGCCATCGCACCCAGCGCCAGCAGCAGCAGCGTGGTCACCTGTGGGCCCTGCACGCGTAAATTTTGATAAAGCAGGATAGCCAGCAGGCCGATAAATATCATGCTGTCGAGTTTGGTGCGCCGCTGCAGCAGGATTTTCAGCCGCGTTGGCCCATTCAGGCGTGGCATGATCAGCTCGTCGTAAATGGCATAGAGCAGAATCAGAACAATAAACAGCAAAATCAGGTAATCAGTCAGTTGCATAATCCCGTCCGAAAAAAAGGGCCAGACTGTGCTGGCCCCCGAGAGTCAATGTTGTTGCAGGTCAGGCTCAGACGCCGAGCAGGCCCACCCAGTAGCCAAAGATACCAATAACAAAGAAGCCCATAATAATCCACAGCGCATTCACCTTGCGGCGGAGCAGCCACATACAGGCAAAGGTCAGCAGCAGTGGGATCAGCCCCGGCATCAGCTGATCGAGGATCGACTGCACCGTGGTGACCGTGGTTTTCCCTGTCTGATCGGTAATGCGAGAGACCACCAGCGGCACGTTAACATGGGTCCACTTATTAACCAGCGCCCCCATGACAAACAGGCCGAGTATCGACGCCCCCTCCGTGAGTTTCTGCAGGAAGCCACCGCCCATATCGCTGACGATATCCACGCCTTTACGATAGCCGTAGGCCACGCCGTAGTAGCGAACCAGCAGGCGCACCAGGTTAAACAGCACGAAGAACAGCACAGGGCCGAGCAGGCTGCCGCTCATGGCGATCCCGGCACCCAGCGCGGCAAACACCGGGCGAACCGTACCCCAGAAGATTGGGTCGCCCACGCCGGCCAGCGGCCCCATCAGGCCGACTTTGATGCCGTTGATCGCCGCATCGTCAATCGGTGCGCCGTTGGCGCGCTGCTCTTCCATCGCCATGGTTACACCCAGTACCGGAGCTGCAACGTAAGGATGGGTGTTAAAGAACTCCAGATGGCGTTTAATCGCCTGTTTACGATCGTCGTTATTCTCGGGATACAGACGACGGATCACCGGCACCATTGAGAAGCAGAAGCCCAGCGCCTGCATACGTTCGAAGTTCCACGAACCCTGGAACAGGTTTGAGCGTAAGAACACTCCGCGAACATCGCCGGGAGTCAGTTTCTTTTGCGTTGTTGTCTCAACCATTTTTCTCACCTTTCCTTAATCGAGTTCGTTATCAAGGTCGTTATTTACCGGACCCGCAGCCTGCGCACCGGCAACGCGGTTATATTTTGGTGCCAGCTGGATATACAGGATGGCCATCACCACGCCGATAACGCCCAGCGCCACCAGGTTGAAGTTGGTGAAGGCGGCGGTCACGAAGCCGAGGTAGAAGAACGGCATCAGGTAACCCGCGCGCATCATGTTGATCACCATCGCGTAACCCACAACGACGATCATGCCACCGGCGATGTTCAGGCCGTTGGTGACCACCTCAGGAATCGAGTTCAGCAGGTCGTGAACCACGCTGGTGCCGACCGAAATTGCCACAATCAGTGCCGGGATGGCGATACGCATGGCCTGCAGAACCAGCGCCGAAACGTGGATCCAGGAGATGGCGCTCAGATTGCCTTTCTCCGCGGCTTTATCCGCTGCGTGCTGGAAGGCGACGGTAATGGTACGAACGATGATGGTCAGCACCTGGCCTGCGGCCGCCAGCGGGATCGCCAGCGCAATACCGGCCCCGACGCTTTGCCCACCGGCAATAACCAGGATAGTTGAGATGATGGAAGCCAGTGCGGCATCGGGCGCAACCGCAGCACCGATGTTCATCCAGCCCAGCGCGATCATCTCCAGCGTACCGCCGATGATGATCCCGGTTTTGATGTCACCCAAAACCGCACCGATTAACGTACAGGCCACCAGGGGCCGGTGAAACTGAAATTCATCAAGGATCGAGCCCATGCCCGCTATACAGGCGACGATAAATATCAGAACAATTTGCAGCGTGGTAATCTCCATTACACTTCTCCTCTTTGATACGGAACGGAGTTCAACCCGATCTCTCAGGCCACGGGCTACTGATTAAGACGGGCGATCAGGTCCATCATTTTCAGTTTCTGATCGCTGGAAACCTTACGCACTTCCAGTTCAATCCCGCGCGCGTTGAGTTTTTTAAACGCCTCGATATCTTTTTCATCAACCGATACGGCATTGTTGACCTGGGTTTTCCCCTGGCGGAACGCCATACCGCCGATATTCACGCTGGTGATGCCAACGCCGTCTTCCACCAGCCTTTCGACATCGGTCGGATTGGTAAACAGCAGCATCACTTTCTCACCGGCGTATTTCGGGTTATTCCACACGCGGACCATCTTGGCGACGTCCACCACGTGCGCAGTCACACCCGGAGGCGCAACCTGGGTCAACAGCGTTTTACGTACGTGGTCGGCAGCCACTTCATCACTGACCACAATGATGCGCGTGACGTTGGTTTCCTTGGTCCAGCGCGTGGCGACCTGGCCGTGGATCAGGCGGTCATCAATACGCGCGAGGCCAATCACCATGTGCTCGCCGGGTTTCAGTGGCGTTTGCGGTGCGGCGGGGGCTTTCTTCACGGGGGCGGCGGGTGCGGCCTCAGGCGCTTTGGCTTTGAGGGCCTTAACGCCTTCGCGGCCGGTTTCAACCGCCAGTGCCACCAGTTCATCGAAGGAGGGGTTGTCATCGCGGGCCATCAGAACTTCGACCAGCATCGGGATATTCACCCCGGCTACCACTTCGTGATGTTCTTTATCCACCACCAGACGGCTGGCGGCGTTAAACGGGCTGCCGCCCCAGGTATCCACCAGGAACAGCACGCCCTGACTGACGTCGAGGTCGTGTAATCGGGCCTGATACTTTTCGATTAACGTTTCTGCATTTTCCCCCGGGACAAAGTCGATCCAGCCGACGTTATCCTGCTCACCCAGGAGCATTTCGGCCGTTTTCAGCAGCTGTTCCGCTGCCCAGCCGTGTGTGCCGATGATGATAGCAATAGTCACTTGCTACTCCTTATCCAGTTGACGACGGCTCTCTGGAGTTCAAGCCGCGCGAGGTTCAGCCGATCGCTACCCAGACTATCCGAAATTGACGCTTCGCCGATTCCGAACACATTAGGTATTCGCGTGATTCAGCATGAAAGAGGTCACACTTATTTTTCTACATCGTGCCCGTTAACCTACAGGGGCACGCTTAACACACCGTTTGTCGCGATTTATTTTAGTACGTGAAAAAATAAATTATGTGACCTTGCTCAGTAATTTAGACCCTAATCGAGAAATACACCCCGTCAGCCCAGCGTAAAGTTCTGCAAGGATGCCAGCCAAGTGTAAGAAACCATTTTGACAGCGATGCCTGTGCTGCTAGAGTAGGGATCCTTTTCTAATACAGGAGTAACGGGCCTCAGCCCTCCCTATGGACTGTCACCGAAGTCGCTTAATTATGCCGCCGGGCTTTCCGGTATCGCTTTCAACGTCTCCTGACGTCATCTCTGCTTCCACTCGTCGTTATCCTTGCCGCACGCTCAGCCGAACGTCTGCTGCGTTTTCCCGTACCTTTTTCCGGAGTCTGTCATGGAATTTCTTTTAGACCCCTCGATCTGGGCGGGTCTGCTCACGCTGGTTGTTCTTGAAATCGTACTGGGCATCGATAACCTGGTCTTTATCGCGATTCTGGCCGACAAACTGCCCCCGAAACAGCGTGATAAAGCGCGCTTGATCGGGCTTTCGCTGGCACTGGTTATGCGCCTGGGCCTGCTGTCGCTTATCTCGTGGATAGTCACGCTGACGCGTCCGCTGTTCAGCATCGGCGAGTTTAGTTTCTCCGGACGGGATTTGATCCTGCTGTTTGGTGGACTGTTCCTGTTGTTCAAGGCAACGATGGAGCTTCATGAACGGCTGGAAAACCGCGAGCATAACGACGGGGCAAACCGGGGATACGCCAGTTTCTGGGCGGTTGTGGTGCAGATCGTTATTCTTGATGCCGTCTTCTCCCTCGATGCGGTGATCACCGCCGTGGGGATGGTGAATAACCTGGCGGTGATGATGACGGCGGTAATTATCGCTATGGGCGTGATGCTGCTGGCCTCCAAGCCGTTGACCAACTTCGTCAACGCGCACCCCACGGTGGTGGTGCTGTGCCTGAGCTTCCTGCTGATGATTGGTCTCAGCCTGGTGGCGGAAGGCTTCGGTTTCCATATTCCGAAAGGCTACCTGTACGCGGCGATTGGCTTCTCGATTCTGATTGAGCTGTTTAACCAGATTGCGCGACATAACTTTATGCGTCATCAGGCCAGAAGGCCGATGCGCGAGCGTACCGCCGAAGCGATCCAGCGTCTGATGGGGGGCCGTCGTCGCAGCGAGAACAGCAGCAGCGAAAGTAGTGAAGTTGCCGCGATTATGCCGCAGGAAGCCTTTAAGGACGAAGAGCGCTACATGATTAACGGCGTACTGACCCTGGCCTCGCGTTCCATTCGCAGCATCATGACGCCGCGCGGTGATATTTCGTGGGTGGATATTGAGCGCCCGCTGGATGAAATCCGCATGCAGCTGCTCGATACGCCGCACAGCCTGTTCCCGGTGTGCCGTGGCGAGCTGGATGAGATCGTCGGTGTTGTCAGGGCCAAAGAGCTGCTGGTGGCGCTGGATCACGGTGTTGATGTTGCCGCCTTCGCTGCCGCAACCCCGCCGATTATCATTCCGGAAACGCTGGATCCGATCAATCTGCTGAGCGTGCTGCGCCGCGCCAAAGGCAGCTTTGTGGTGGTCACCAGCGAGTTTGGTGTGGTTCAGGGTCTGGTGACGCCGCTCGACGTGCTGGAAGCGATTGCCGGTGAATTCCCGGATGAGGATGAAACCCCGGATATTATTGCCGACGGTGACGGCTGGCTGGTGAAGGGCGGTACCGACCTGCACTCGCTGCAGCAGCTGTTCGACACTCAGGAGCTGGTCCGTCCGGAAGATGACCACGCCTCGCTGGCGGGCCTGCTGATTGCTCAGAAGGGCCAATTACCAAAAGCGGGCGAGATATTCGACATGCCGCCGCTGAGTTTCCAGATTATTGAAGCCACGGACTACCGCATTGATCTGGTGCGTGTCACGCGTCAACGCAACGAGCACGACGAAGAAGAAGGTTAATGACTATCAGGCCGGGGAAACCCGGCCTTTTTTATGCCGGACAGAAGGCTTTATGATTGGCCAGCCAGGCCGGGAAATCCCCCAGCGGCATTGGACGAGCATAGTAATACCCCTGCAGCACATCGACCCCGCGCTCGCGCAGATATTCCGCCTGTTCCGCCGTCTCAACGCCTTCCGCAACCAGCCCGATATTCAACTGCTGCGCCAGTGAGATCACCATATCGGTGACCGTGGCGTTAATCGCATCGGTGCCTATTGCCGCAGTAAAGACTTTATCGATTTTCAGCACGTCGGGGCTGAGCGTTTTCAGATAGGACAGGGAGCTGTGCCCGGTGCCGAAATCATCAATCGCCAGCTTAACACCGACCTTATGCAGATGAGAAACCACCCGCTGATCGACGACCGGCAGCGAATCCCGCTCGGTCAGCTCCACCACCAGCTGCGGCTGTGGGTTAGCCGGCCACCACAGGCGTTGCAGATCGTCAATAATGGCCCGCTCGCGGAAGTGGCTGGCGGCAACGTTGATGGCGATGTGGAATGACGATCGCATCGGCAGGTCAGGCAGATGCCGCACCGTTTCACTGATGACAAAACGCGTCAGCGGGGCGATCAGGTTCTGGCGTTCGGCCAGCGGAATAAAGACGTCCGGTGGGATCCAGCCCTGGCGCGGATTGTGCCAGCGCAGCAGCATCTCAATACCGTCGCACTGGCCGTTGTGGGCATTAATAAGCGGCTGACAGTAGACCATAAATTCCCGCGCGGTAATGCCGTAGCTAATCTGCCAGGACAGGCTCATGCGGTTGGCCGTAGCCAGCCAGACAATATAGCCCATCAGCAGGCTGAGCAGCAGGGCCAGCGGCAGCTGTGAGGGAACGGTCATCAGCGCCAGACGCGAAGGCGAGGGGCCGAACAGGGTGATAGAGAACGGATAGCGCAGGGAGGACTCGACGATGGTCACCTGGTCTTCGGCCGGAGTGGCCGGTTCAATCAGCGGATTGCCGTACTCCAGACTTTGACTGCCCACGTTGAGGATCGCCCGTTCCACCCAGGGCAACGTGGGTTCCAGCAGATAGCTGGTCATCAGTTCGATGTTGATGACCTGTAAAACGCCCGCGCGATTGTCTTGATCGCGCGGTGTCCACAGCAGCAGAATCGGCGAACCCTTAAGTAAATGTTCATCTACCGCCAGCTGCATGCGCTGATTTTTCATCAGCAGTTCGGGATAGTTGCTGCTGAACGCGATATCGGACGGTCCGAAGATACTTGAGCAGTAGATGCGGTCGTTATCGACCAGCAGAATCGATCTGACGGTCTGCAGGACGGCCAGCTTCTCAATCAGCTTAAAGCGGATCAGTCCGCAGTCGGTACCGACCCAGCCAAGGGCATTATCGGCGGCAACATCAAGGGGGGAAAACATGCGGTCAAAGCGCTGAATGGCGTTATTAGCAAAGCTGTGAGATTGCTGCTCTATGCGGTTCTTTTCTTCCACAAACCTGAAGGTTAAGGTCAGAATGAGCACCACTGCTGCAACAACCGCCGCGATCAGCAATCGCTTGCGGCGGAACTGTCCTAAGACTTCCTGGGACATTTGCATTAGTAACCATCCTATAAGCCAGTCGCGTATACAGAGATTGAATACCGTTAATCGGCAAAACAGACATTTAGTTTAGTAGTACTGAAGAGAAAAGCGGAATGTCTCAAAAACAGGAACTTACTCTCACAGAACGCGCTGAAACACTCTAGCCGTTTCCTGAATCAGGGGATAGCCGCCAGCTAAACTATTTTGAAGTATAGGAAAGTATAAGCGCCATCAGTTAGATGGCGCTTAGTTATTTATGGTACTAATTTTGGCACTTGACGAAAATGCGAATCAGGACAGGGTGTCAATAACTTGCGGCAGATCTCATTAGTCACACTGAACTTTGATCGCCAGGCCGCCGCGAGATGTCTCACGATACTTGGCGTTCATATCTTTGCCGGTTTCGTACATGGTTTCGATCACCTTATCCAGCGAGACGCGCGCTTCGCTGGTACGGCGCATTGCCATACGCGCTGAGTTGATCGCTTTAACCGAAGCGATGGCGTTGCGCTCGATGCACGGCACCTGTACCTGCCCGGCAACCGGGTCGCAGGTCAGGCCCAGATTGTGCTCCATGCCAATTTCCGCCGCCACGCACACCTGTTCCGGGCTGGCGCCCAGCAGTTCGGCCAGACCGGCCGCCGCCATCGAGCAGGCTACACCGACCTCGCCCTGACAGCCGACTTCCGCACCGGAAATCGAGGCGTTCATTTTATACAGGATGCCGATCGCCCCGGCGGCCATGAAGTAGCGGATAAAAATATCCGGGCTGACCGATTCAATAAAGTGGTCATAGTAGGCCAGCACCGCAGGCACGATGCCGCAGGCGCCGTTGGTGGGCGCAGTGACGACGCGTCCACCGGCTGCGTTTTCTTCGTTAACCGCAAGCGCAAACATATTCACCCAGTCGATCACGATCATCGGATCGCTGGAAAGCTTGTCGGAAGACACTAGCAGGCGACGCAGCGCGGAAGCGCGGCGCGGCACGCGTAGCGGACCCGGCAGCACGCCTTCGGTATTCAGGCCACGATCGATACAGTCGCGCATGGTTTGCCAGACATCGGAAAAATAGCGCTCGATGTCCGCGCGACTGTGCACCGCCAGCTCGTTTTTCATCACCATTCCCGACAGGGAAAGGCCGGTATGCTGGCAGTGGTCCAGCATCTCTTTCGCTGAATTAAACGGGTAGGGTACCGAAATTTCATTCAGCGCGGTTTGGCCGAAGTTCTCTTCATCAACGATGAAGCCGCCGCCGACTGAATAGTAGGTTTTGCTGTAGATTTTCAGATCGCCGGCATAAGCATGAATGCTCATGCCGTTTTCGTGCAGTGACAGGTTGTCGCTGCGGAACACCATGCCGCCCTCACGCGGGAAGTCCACTTCGTGAGCACCGTTCGCCAGCAGCAGACGCTGGCGATCTTCCACGTCACGGATGAACGCCGGGATACTGTCGATATCGACGCTTTCCGGCGAGGCACCCGACAGGCCCATGATAATGGCGATGTCGGTATGGTGGCCTTTACCGGTCAGCGACAGCGAGCCGTAAACGTCCACCGCAATACGCGTGACGGAGGAGAGCTGGCGGCTGGCCACCAGATCGTCGACAAACTGTTTGCCGGCTTTCATTGGACCAACCGTATGGGAACTCGACGGGCCGATGCCGATCTTAAACATGTCGAAAACGCTAATCACGCGATACGCTCCTTAACAATATTACGCACTGGACGATGCTCACAAAAAAGATGAATTGGGTGAAATATAAATGAAAAGCCGCCGCCTTGCAGTGATTTGGATCGTCATCCTGCAAAAAAGCAGTTAAAAATAAGGCAAAGATGAAGTTCAGACCGATATGAGGCTGTATTTTAGCCGTTTTGCGCGGATTTTTCCACCTGAAGGCTCAGGCGGCGAATAATACCGGCCGTCATTCCCCAGATAAAATAGTCATCGTACCAGGAGAGCCAGACGCGGTGGTGAAGCCCGCCGCGATGCACGTCCAGCGGCTGGTAGCGGCCCAGGCGCAGCGCTTCTTCCAGCGGCATTTCGAACACCGACTCAACCTCGCCCTCATTAGGGTAAAAGCGCAGCCCCGGGGGGATAATGCCGATAACTGGCGTGACCTGAAATCCGGTGCTGCTGGTGACCGGCGGCAGCACACCGATCACCTTAACGGCCTCCGGCGGGATCGCCACTTCTTCCTGAGCTTCGCGCAGCGCGGTGATCACCAGTGATTCATCCTCGGCGTCGCGCATGCCGCCGGGAAAGGCAACCTGACCGGCGTGCTTACGCAGGCTGGCCGACCGCCGCGTCAGCAGCAGCGTCGGGCAGGGATGAGCCACGATTGGCACCAGCACCGCCGCCTGGCGGCGCGGCAGCGTCACGTTCTCCACCGGTGGCGGCTGCAGAATAAAACGCGACAAAAAGCGTTGTAGAGGGGGGTTACGGCTGCTCATCGAACGGCGCCTCCAGGCAGGGCAAAATGCGGTTCACCTTATCGAAGGTTTCCTGATATTCCGCGGCCTCATCGCTGTCGGCCACAACGCCGCCGCCTGCTGCACAGTAGAGATTTCCTCGTTCCGCGATCAGCGTGCGGATGGTGATGCTGGTATCCATATTCCCACAGGCGCTGAGATAGCCAATGCTGCCGCACCAGGCGTTGCGACGCTGCGGCTCCAGTTCTTCAATAATTTCCATCGCACGAACTTTCGGTGCGCCGGTTATTGAACCGCCGGGGAAGCTGGCGCGCAGCAGATCGCACGCCGACAGTCCTGCCTTCAGTCGCGCGGTAATGGTGCTGACGAGGTGGTGTACCGCCGGGAATGGTTCCACCACAAACAGTTCCGGCACGTTGACGCTGCCCGGCACCGCGACCCGGCCAATATCGTTGCGAAGTAAATCGACGATCATCAGATTTTCACTGCGATCCTTCGGCGAATTGGCCAGCCTGACGGCCTGATCCCGATCGGCCTGTGGATCGGCAAGGCGCGGCAGCGTACCTTTTATCGGACGGGTCTGGATATCACCGTCCTGCAGGCGGATAAAACGCTCCGGCGACAGGCTCAGGATTGCGCTGTCGGGCAGGCGAATAAAAGCGCTGAACGGCGCGCGGTTGGCGCGGCAAAGGCGGGTAAATGCCTGCCATTCACTGCCCTGATAAGGGGCCTGGAAGCGCTGGGCCAGATTCACCTGATAGCAGTCCCCGGAAAGCAGCCACTGCTGCACCCGGCGGAATTTCTCACCGTACTCTTCGCGCGACATGTTCGCCTGCCAGCCGCCGGTCAGCTGGAACGGCTCTGTTGCGGCGGGGCGCTGAGCCTCAAGCCAGCGGAGGCGCTGCGCGATATTACCGTAAGCGACCAGCGTCAGCTTTTGCAGGTGATGATCGGCGATCAGCGCCCAATCATAAATCCCGACGGCCATATCGGCGGTAGTTAACTGTTTTTCGGCGAGGACGGGAAGCGTTTCGAACCGGCGGCCAAGATCGTAGCCAAAAAGCCCGAGCGCACCGCCCTGAAACGGCAAATCGTCTTGCGGTGTGGCCCGCATTGCGGCGCGGTCCAGCTCTGCTGCCAGCAGGCTGAGCGGGTCGTCGGTGGAACGTCTCACCGTGCCGCTTTCGTCGATTTCGGTCTGCTCGCCGCGCGTTGTCAGGGTACAGCGCGGGTCCGCCACCAGAATATCAAAGCGGTTATCGCTGTGCTCGGCAAAGCCGGAGTGCAGCAGCATTGCCCACGGCAAATGCGCCAGCGCGGCAAACTGATGCTCGACGGCATCCGGCGTATACTTCAGTGAATGTAGAACAGGCAGCATAATTCTTCAGCAGGGTGATTCGTTACAGGGGTGCAAGCCTGGCATATTTTTCTGCCGCTGGCATCTCTTTGTCACTCGTGAAATAATCCGCGCCGCATCAGCCCTCAGGAGTCACTATGTTTACAGGATTACCCGCGCTTTCACATGAACAGCAGCAGCAGGCTGTCGACCGCATTCACCAGCTGATGTCCGAAGGTTTGACCAGCGGCCAGGCCATTGCCATGGTGGCGGAAGAGATCCGCAGTACGCACACCGGCGGCCACATTGCAGTGATGTTTGACGATGAAGACGACGAGCATCATGCCGATAGTCAGGATGATGAAGACGACGAAGAAGACTACTGATGTGAAGCCCCTGTCACCGGGACAGGGGCACGGATTACTTAGCTGCCACCACTTTGATTTCAACCAGATACTTAGGGTTCATTAGCCCGGCGTGAACGGTACAGCGTACCGGCGCGTTACCCGGCGACACCCAGGCATCCCAGGCGCGGTTCATCGCGGCAAAATCTTCCTTGTTTACCAGAAAAATTGTGGCATCCAGAATGCGGCTCTTGTCCGAACCCACGCGCGTCAGGATGCGGTCGATCACCGCCAGCGCATTTGCCGTTTGCGCCTCAGCATCCTCATCCAGATTTTCCGGCACGCTGGTGTAATACACCACGTCATTATGAATGACGGCTTCAGACATCCGGTGTTCCGGATCGATACGTTCAATGGTCATGCGTTTTCCTTTTTACACTGTAATCACCGGCGCTAGCCTGGCATAAACCGCGGTGTGAGTCACCTGCGGCGGGGCGTTGCGCAGTCTGATGCTCGGCAGGCCGTTAATATTGAAAACCATCGTGAATAAAAAAACAGAAATAAAAGATATTTACTGGAATATTAGTGTTAAGGTTGTTTCTCTTAAATAAAAAAATGAAGGTTATTATCTACAATTTCAAACTTATCTGCCCATCGTGCTTCAGCATCCAGTACCGCTTTTCTCATCTTGATATCACCAAGTTGAATCCTTATGGTGCTAAGTGCATATTTTGTAAATCAATTATGACGGCCAGTCTGTAAATATTACGGTTTTATTTCATTAATCCGTACCGTCCAGCCTTACTACCCGACCATTCAAACTGCTAGTTGTTAAAGATCGCTGTTGGTCATGTGCGCCCGTGATAGCGCCTGATGTGCTTGATAATCGAAGGCATTCAGGTGGCTCAACGGGTTGTTTTGACAGCCAGCGGATCGTTCTGCTTTGCTGTCTGGACAGCCATTAAGGCAAACTAAACTGACATGTTATGCCACTATTCACGCCACCTGCTGAAGTCATCCCGTCATTAATTCATTCTAACTTATTGATTCCTGTAATTTTGCATCCTGCGGGTAATACTGACATAATTACAGTAGTTTCTTTCCGGCAGTGAGGAATATGTGGTAGACGATTTTGCAATCGACGGCGCTCTGGCGCAGGCGATCCCCGGTTTTAAACCGCGTGAACCCCAGCGGGTTATGGCTGCGGCGGTGGCGAAAGCTATCGACATGCGCGGCGAACTGGTCGTGGAAGCCGGTACCGGCACCGGGAAAACCTACGCCTACCTGGCACCCGCGCTGCGATCCGGGAAAAAAGTCATTGTCTCCACCGGGTCGAAAGCCCTGCAGGATCAGCTCTACAGCCGCGATCTGCCCACGGTCGCTAAAGCCCTCAAATTCAAAGGCACGCTGGCACTGCTTAAAGGCCGCTCCAACTATCTGTGTCTTGAACGCCTTGAGCAGCAGTCGATGGCCGGGGGCGAACTCGCCGTGCAGGCGATGAGCGACCTGGTGCATCTGCGCGGCTGGTCCAGTGAAACCATCGACGGGGACATCAGTACCTGCGGCGGCGTGGCGGAAGACAGCACCATCTGGCCGCTGGTCACCAGCACCAACGACAACTGCCTGGGCAGCGACTGCCCACAGTATAAAGACTGCTTCGTGGTCAAAGCGCGACGTAAGGCGATGGATGCCGACGTGGTGGTGGTCAATCATCATCTCTTCCTGGCCGATATGGTGGTGAAAGAGAGCGGTTTCGCCGAGCTGATCCCGGAAGCCGACGTGATGATCTTTGATGAAGCGCATCAGGTGCCGGATATTGCCAGCCAGTATTTTGGTCAGCAGCTTTCCAGCCGCCAGCTCCTCGATCTGGCCAAAGACATTACCATCGCCTACCGCACAGAAATCCGCGATGTGCAGCAGCTGCAAAAATCGGCCGACAGGCTGGCGCAAAGTGCGCAGGATTTTCGCCTGGCGCTGGGCGATCCGGGTTTTCGCGGCAACCTGCGCGAGCTGCTAGGCGATCCCCATGTGCAGCGGGCGCTGCTGCTGCTGGATGATGCGCTGGAGCTGTGCTACGACGTTGCCAAACTGTCGCTGGGCCGCTCGGCGCTGCTGGATGCGGCTTTCGAGCGCGCGGCGCTCTATCGTGGCAGACTGAAGCGGCTGAAGGATGTTTCGCAGCCGGGCTTCAGCTACTGGTACGAATGCAACTCACGGCACTTTATTCTTGCACTGACGCCGCTTTCCGTCTCCGATCGCTTCCGCGAAGTGATGGAAGAGCGCCCGGCCAGCTGGATCTTCACTTCAGCAACGCTGGCCGTTAACGAGCAGGTCACCCACTTCGTTGAGCGCCTGGGGGTTGAAAAGGCAGAAACGCTGATCCTCGACAGTCCGTTTGACTATTCTCGCCAGGCGCTGCTGTGCGTTCCGCGCAACCTGCCTTCGCCCAATCAGCCCGGTGGCGCGCGACAGCTGGCGCGTATGCTGCGGCCGCTGATCGAAGCCAATAACGGGCGCTGCTTCTTCCTCTGCACCTCCCACCAGGTGATGCGCGATCTGGCCGCTGAATTTCGCGCCACGCTCACTCTGCCGGTGCTGCTGCAGGGGGAAACCAGCAAGGGCCAGCTGCTGAAGCAGTTTATTGCCGCCGGTAATGCGTTGCTGGTCGCCACCAGTAGCTTCTGGGAAGGGGTGGACGTGCGGGGTGATGCGCTGTCGCTGGTGATCATCGATAAGCTGCCGTTTACCTCGCCCGACGATCCCCTGCTGAAAGCCAGGATGGAAGACTGCAAGCTGCGCGGCGGCGATCCGTTCGATCAGGTACAGCTTCCGGATGCGGTGATCACCCTCAAGCAGGGAGTTGGCCGCCTGATCCGCGACGTTGACGATCGCGGCGTGCTGGTGATTTGCGATAACCGTCTGGTGATGCGGCCTTACGGCGCGGTGTTTCTGAACAGTTTACCGCCCACGCCGCGTACGCGAGATATCGCCCGGGCGGCAGCGTTTCTCACGCCATAACGCAGCAGTCATCAAAACGGCGCGCTTTGTGATATCATTCGCGCCGAAATTTTTCTCCCTGAGGTTGCAATGTCCACGCGAATTTTAGCCATTGATACGGCCACGGAAGCCTGTTCGGTTGCCCTGCTGAATAACCAGCAGCGACTGGCTCATTTTGAACTCTGCCCGCGGGAACATACCCAGCGTATCCTCCCGATGGTGCAGGACATTCTACAGCAGGGCGGCGTGGCGCTGAAGGATCTCGATGCCTTGGCGTTCGGTCGCGGTCCCGGCAGTTTTACCGGCGTTCGTATCGGGATTGGCATTGCGCAGGGGCTGGCGCTCGGAGCGGAGCTGCCGCTAATTGGCGTTTCCACGCTGAAAACCATGGCGCAGGGCGCTTTCCGCGTAAGCGGCGCAACACGGGTACTGGCGGCGATTGATGCCCGCATGGGTGAAGTCTACTGGGCCGAGTATCAGCGCGATGAGCAGGGGATCTGGCACGGTGAAGAGAGCGAAGCCGTGCTCACTCCGCAGGCAGCGGGTGAGCGTATGGCAGCCCTGAGCGGGGAATGGTCCTGCGTGGGCACCGGCTGGAAGGCCTGGCCTGAGCTGGCCGAAAACAGCCATCTGGTGTTAACTACAAGTGAGGTGGAGTTGCCTGCCGCAGAGGACATGTTGATTCTTGCTGCGCAGGCGCTGGCCGCGGGGGAAACCGTCGCACCGGAGCATGCAGAACCGACCTATTTACGTAATGAAGTGACATGGAAAAAATTACCGGGCCGCGAGTGAGTCGCAGCAACTATTTCACCACGGTGCAGTCATAGCAACAGTACCTGGGAGAATCTTATGCGTAAATCTCGTTTTTGGCAGTTGAGTGGTTTGTTATTAACGTCCTTGCTGCTTTCAGGCTGCGTGACCGTACCTGATTCGGTGAAGGGCACGTCGGCTATGCCGCAGCAGGATCTGGTGCGCGTGCTGAATGCGCCACAGCTTTACGTCGGGCAGGAGTCACGCTTCGGCGGTAAAGTGGTGAGCGTCAGTAACAAGAACGGCATGACCCGTCTTGAGATCGCCGCCATGCGCCTTGATGATACGGCCCGACCGATCCTCGGATCGGCAACGATTGGCCGCGTCTATGCGGATATCAACGGCTTTGTCGATCCGATTAACTTCAACGATCAGATGGTGACCGTGGTTGGCCCGATCGCCGGAGTTGAAAAGGGCAAGATCGGCGATGCGAACTACAACTATGTGGTGGTGAGAGTCACCGGCTATCAGCGCTGGCATAAGGTCCAGCAGGTGGTTGCGGCGCCACAGCCAATCGACCCGTGGATCTGGTATGGTCCCGGTTATGGTCGTCGTCACGGCGGTTACTGGGGTCCACCTCCGTGGGGGTACTATGCCCCGGCTCCGTCGCAGGTTCAGACCATCCTGACTGAATAGTGGCGCTGTAGCGAATTTTCACGGCATATCCGCTGTGTTTCAGCGGGTATGCCTTTTTTTTGGTTACTTTTCTCCCGGTGAGAAATTTTTAGTGATGGGCTTCGCAACCTCAAAACGGAGAGCTGAGCAAACTGGTACGCTGAGTTAAAATAATGTTAACAGAAACCAGAGGCTGAGCTGCGATGACTACAAATACTCATTTTCGAGGTGACTCCTTGCAAAAGGTCTGGCTTAACCGCTATCCGGCCGATGTTCCGGCTGAAATTAACGCGGACCGTTACCGCTCCCTCATCGATCTGTTTGAACATGCGGCACTGCGTTATGCAGAACAGACGGCGTTTATCAATATGGGTCAGAGCCTGTCATACCGGCAGCTCGACATCCGCAGCCGGGCGTTTGCCGCCTATCTGCAACAGGAACTGGGGCTGAAAAAAGGCGACCGCGTGGCGCTGATGATGCCCAACCTGCTGCAGTATCCCATCGCCCTGTTTGGCGTGCTGCGCGCTGGTATGACGGTGGTCAACGTTAACCCGCTTTATACCCCGCGTGAACTAGAGCACCAGTTGAACGACAGCGGTGCCAGCGCCATTGTTATCGTCTCCAACTTTGCCCACACGCTGGAAAAGGTGGTGGCGAAAACTCAGGTTAAGCACGTGATCCTCACCCGTCTGGGCGACCAGCTGTCCCCGGCGAAGGGAACGCTGGTTAATTTTGTCGTGAAGTACATTAAAAAGATGGTGCCCAAATATCATCTGCCGGGGGCGATTTCCTTCCGGCAGGCGTTGCAGCGTGGGGCGAGTCTGGATTACACCAAGCCGGATATCATCAACGATGACCTGGCGTTTCTGCAGTATACCGGGGGCACCACCGGCGTAGCGAAGGGGGCGATGCTCACCCACCGTAATATGCAGGCTAACCTCGAACAGACCCGCGCCACCTACGGCTCGCTGCTGAAAGAAGGACAGGAGACGGTGGTCACCGCGCTGCCGCTGTACCATATCTTTGCCCTGACCGTGAACTGCCTGCTGTTTATCGATCTCGGAGGTGCCAACCTGCTGATCACCAACCCGCGCGATATCCCGGGGCTGGTGAAAGAGCTGGCAAAATACCCGTTTACTGCCATTACCGGCGTCAATACGCTGTTTAACGCGCTGCTTAACGATGACGGCTTCAACAAGCTGGACTTTTCCAGCCTCAGCCTTTCCGCCGGGGGCGGCATGGCGGTGCAGAAGTCCGTCGCCGAGCGCTGGGAAAAGCTGACCGGCCACTATCTGCTGGAAGGCTACGGCCTGACTGAATGTTCCCCGCTGGTTTCGGTCAATCCGTATGACATCCAGTGCCACAACGGCAGCATCGGTCTGCCGGTGCCGTCGACCGACGTGAAGCTGGTTGATGACGAGGGTAACGAAGTGGCGCCCGGCGAACCCGGCGAGCTGTGCATTAAAGGCCCGCAGGTGATGCTGGGTTACTGGCAGCGTCCTGACGCCACGGATGAAGTTTTAAAAAATGGATGGCTTCGCAGCGGCGATATTGTTACCGTTGATCATGAAGGCTTTCTTCGCATCGTTGACCGCAAAAAAGACATGATTCTGGTTTCCGGTTTTAATGTTTATCCGAATGAAATCGAAGATGTGCTGATGCTGCATCCGAAAGTCCGGGAAGCCGCCGCGATCGGTGTCCCAAATGATGTGGCAGGTGAGTCGGTGAAAATATGCGTGGTGAAGAAGGATCCTTCCCTCACTAAAGAAGAGCTGATTGCGCACTGCAAAAAGTATCTGACGGGATACAAAATTCCGAAAATTGTGGAGTTCCGCGAAGAGCTGCCGAAGACTA
Source organism: Erwinia sp. JUb26 (assembly GCF_003751505.1). Lineage (GTDB taxonomy): Bacteria > Pseudomonadota > Gammaproteobacteria > Enterobacterales > Enterobacteriaceae > Erwinia. Next base: position 321,590 of record NZ_RJVB01000001.1, read on the forward strand.
ACGTCGGGAAAATCCTGCGCCGTGAACTGCGTGATGAAGCGATCAAGGCGGCGCAGAAACCGGCAGCCTGAGGGTTTTGCCCTGATGTATCGATAGCCGCGCGGCTATCCGGCGGCACAAACGTTGTCGCCGGGGCCGCACGGAACAAAATGCCGGGATGCGCCCGGCATTATTATTTCTAACACCTGCAGAGGCAGGCCGCGATGCTGCCTGCGACAAGAGACTGTTATTTTGAATTACACCATGATCACCAGCAATGAAGCGCTGGCCGAGATTTGCCAGCGGGCCCGTCAGGTTTCTGCCCTGGCGCTGGATACCGAATTTGTCCGTACGCGTACCTATTATCCTCGTCTGGGCCTGATCCAGCTTTTCGACGGTGAGACGATTTCGTTGATCGACCCGCTGACCATCGGTGACTGGCAACCGTTCCGCGAGCTGCTGCAGGATCGCGACATCGTCAAATTCCTGCACGCCGGAAGCGAAGATTTGGAAGTGTTCCTGCATGAGTTTGGCGTGCTGCCTGACCCGATGATCGATACTCAAATCCTGGCCGCGTTTTCCGGTCGTCCTCTGTCCTGCGGCTTTGCCACCATTGTGGAATCCTTTACCGGTATCGCACTGGATAAAAGTGAGTCCCGCACCGACTGGATGGCGCGTCCGCTGACGGAAAAACAGTGCCAGTACGCGGCTGCGGACGTGTTCTATCTGCTGCCCATCGCGCAGAAACTGATGGCGGAAACGGAAACCGCCGGACAGATGGCCGCCGCGCTGGATGAATGCCGACTGCTGTGCCAGCGACGCACCGCGCAGCTTGACCCGCAGGAAGCCTTCCGTGAAATCACCAACGCCTGGCAGCTACGTCCGCGCCAGCTTGCCGCGCTGCGCCTGATGGCCGCCTGGCGCCTTGAGACGGCGCGTGAAAAGGATATGGCGGTCAACTTCGTGGTGCGTGAAGAAAACCTGTGGAAGGTGGCTCGTTACCTGCCGGGTTCGCTGGGCGAGCTGGAGCACCTTGGCGTACCGGGGCAGGAGATCCGCTTCCACGGGCGTGCGCTGCTGGCGATGGTGGCGAAAGCCGAAGCGATGGACGAGAGTGAACTGCCGGAGCCGGTGGCGAATCTGATAGATCATCCGCGCTACAAATCGGTGTTCAAGGCGATTAAAGAACGGGTGGCCAGCGCGGCGGAACAGCATGGCGTGAGTCAGGAGCTGCTGGCTTCACGGCGTCAGATTAACCAGCTGCTCAGCTGGTACTGGCAACTAAAACCGCGGGATCGTAAACCGGAACTGATTGATGGCTGGCGGGGAGCGCTGCTGGAGGCGGGGATTAACGAGATCCTCAGCGAGGATTAATCTCTGACAATTTTCCCCTGCATGTGCGCAGGGGAAGATTATGAGCAGCTCAGGATCATTTATCGGGTTCTTCCGACTCAGGCAGGGTGACGTTCAGTTCAAGAATTGAAATATCACCCTCTTTTTGATCCAGCTTGACGCTGAGCATCTCCGGATCGATTTTTACGTATCTGCAAATGACTTCCAGAAGATCCTTCTTTAACTGAGGCAGATACTGGGGTTCAACATCCCCCCTCCTGCGTTCTGCCACGATAATCTGCAGCCGTTCCTTGGCTATGTTAGCAGTGCTCTTTTTTCGGGATAAAAAGAAGTCGAGTAAGGCCATGGTTTATCCCCCAAACAGGCGTTTCAGGAATCCCTTCTTCTCTTCTTCGATGAAGCGGAAGGGGCGTTCTTCTCCAAGAAGTCGGTCAACGGTATCAGCATAGGCTTTGCCTGCATCGGATTCGATATCCAGGATGACAGGTTCGCCCTGGTTTGAGGCGCGCAGTACGGACTGATCCTCAGGGATCACACCGACCAGCGGAATACGCAGAATTTCCAGCACGTCTTCCATGCTCAGCATATCGCCACGGCTGACGCGGCCCGGGTTGTAGCGGGTCAGCAGCAAATGCTCTTTAATCGCATCCTGTGAATTTTCAGCACGGCGAGATTTCGACGACAGAATGCCAAGGATACGGTCGGAGTCACGTACGGAAGAGACTTCCGGGTTAGTGGTGATCACCGCTTCATCGGCGAAATAGAGTGCCATCAGCGCACCGGTTTCGATACCTGCCGGTGAATCACAGATAACAAAGTCGAACTCCATGGCGGCCAGATCGTTCAGCACTTTTTCCACGCCTTCGCGAGTCAGTGCATCTTTGTCACGGGTTTGTGACGCGGGCAGAATAAACAAATTCTCAGTGCGCTTATCTTTGATTAACGCCTGATTCAGCGTGGCATCACCCTGGATCACGTTGACGAAATCATAAACAACGCGGCGCTCACAGCCCATTATCAAATCGAGGTTACGCAGGCCGATATCAAAATCGATGACGACCGTCTTTTTTCCTTTTTGCGCTAAACCGGTAGCGATGGCCGCGCTGGACGTAGTTTTACCCACGCCTCCTTTACCCGATGTAACAACAATTATGCGTGCCATATAGTAATTTCCTTAGAAAAGAAAGGGCTTGCGAGCATGGCTCAGTTCAATGTCTGGATGGTCAGCTCACCGTCTTTGAGGCAAAGACGTGATGCTTTTCCGAAAAATTCGTTCGGTATCTGGTCCATAATCCAGTACACACCGCCTATGGACACCAGCTCCGCTGATAAATTCGTGCAAAAAATCTGGCTGCCTTTGTCGCCTCCCGCACCGGCGAGGGCGCGGCCGCGCATCATGCCATAAATATGAATATTGCCATCCGCAATCAGTTCGGCACCCGCACTGACACTGTTCGTGACGATGAGATCGCAGTTTTTGGCATAGATTTGCTGCCCGGATCGCACGGGGGTAGAAATCACCCGGGTTCTGTCTACCGAGGGCTCCGCCGCAGCGGGGGCGGGTATCACCACCGGCGTTTCAGGTTGTGCATCGCCTGCGGGTTTTTTCTCTTTCCCTTCGGTTAAAAGTGGCAGCCCGGACCGTGAAATTGTGCGCTTTAGCTGTTCGTCTTTGCAGCCGCTGACGCCGACAATGTGCAGGCCTGAACCGACTATAGCCTGCTGCATCTGCCGCCAGTTAACATCGCGGGTTAAGGCTGAAACATTCACAACGACTGGCGCATTTCTCAGAAAGGCCGGAGCCTGGCTGACCTTTTCCGCCAGGGCCTTGCGGACAATGGCGGGATCGGTATGGTGCAAATGTAGGACAGAAAGTGTAAAACTGCTGCCCTTTAACTCAATTGGCGATTGTGGCATCTGTCCCGCTCAGTCCTGTTATTTATCATCCCGTCTAAAATAGCCGCACCTTGTGCTGGTTAATCAATGCAGGACAATATTCCGAAGTTCTGTAAGCATGTTATAGTTACTGTAATATTCAGGCAAGCTACCTTCCAGGTTAATTCGAGTAAAAAATATGTTTTGTGTGATCTATCGAAGTACTAAACGCGACCAGACTTATCTTTATGTCGAAAAAAAAGACGATTTCTCACGGGTACCTGAGGCGCTGATGAGTGGCTTTGGCAAACCGCAGCTGGCGATGCTGCTGCCGCTGGATGGCAGTAAGAAGCTGGTGGGCGCGGATATAGAAAAAGTCAGGGCGGCATTACGCGATGAAGGCTTTTATTTACAAATGCCACCACCGCCGGAAAGTTTGCTAAAGATGCATTTGGAAAACCATAAAAAAGTTTAACCAGGAATCGTCTGTAAATATATCTCCGGCCTCGGCTGACGCATTTAAATCCGATGCCGGAGAAGTGATTGAAGGATGCCTGCATGAAATTGCCACTCCTTACCACGCTGTTATCATTGCTGTCGATTTCAGGCAGTCCCGGTTTAACTCATGCTGCCATTCCCCCCGCAGCATTATCCTCTCCGCCCGCTACCACACTTTCACAGCAGGGTCGTGACCCCGCACAGTTCCCTGGCTACGTGGAACAGCTGAAAGCCACCGCACGCCAGCAGGGTTTTAATCAGGCGACTATCGACGCGGCCTTTACCGGCATTCATTTTGTTGACCGGGCCATCACCTCCGATCGCAGCCAGCTCGAACATAAAGTGACGCTTAACGATTACCTCAGCCGCGTACTGACCGTGGGCAAAATCGAGAAGGGACGTGACAAGCTCACCGAGTACCGCACGCAGCTCGAGAGCGTTGCGGCGGGATCGGGCGTTTCTCCTGCATTCATCGTTGCGCTATGGGCGATGGAAAGCCAGTTTGGCACCATTCAGGGTAAAGAAGACGTGATTTCCGCGCTGGCCACGCTGGCCTTTGAAGGGCGTCGCGAAGCGTTCTTCACCAAAGAACTGATGGCCGCGCTGAGTATTATTCAGCAGCAGGGCATGGCGGCGGACGCGCTGAAGGGATCCTGGGCGGGAGCCATGGGGCAGAGCCAGTTCATGCCCAGCTCGTTTCTGAACTACGGCAGGGACGGCGACGGCGACGGCAAAATTGATATCTGGAACAACGTTGATGACGTTTTTGCATCTATCGCTAACTATCTGCAGAAAGAAGGCTGGAAAGCCGGGCAGGGATGGGGAAGCGAGGTCACGCTGCCGTCAGGATTTGATAGCGGGCTTAGCGGTCTGAAAACCGCTCAGGCGAAAACACCCGCACAGTGGCAGCAGCTTGGCGTGGTCCTTAAGACGACCCCGCAGGGAGATGCACCCGGCCGGGCGTGGATCGTCACGCCTGAAGATGGTGACGGCCGTTCATTCATGGTTTATGACAATTTCCGTACGCTAATGCACTGGAATCGATCTTATTATTTTGCCATTAGTATCGGCATGATGGCGGATGCTATCGCACAGTAACACGGGGTGGCTGCGGCATGATGCCGGGGCCGCCGTTTAACCAAGCAGGGGAAAAACATGTATCAGCATCACAACTGGCAGAGCGCATTGTTGGATTTTCCGGTCAATAAGGTGGTTTGCGTGGGCAGTAACTACGCCAAACATATTAAAGAGATGGGCAGCGCGACCCCGACCGAACCTGTGCTGTTTATCAAACCGGAAACCGCGCTGTGCGATATCCGTCAGCCGCTGTCCATTCCACAGGGGCTCGGTGCCGTGCATCATGAAGTCGAGCTGGCGGTGCTGATTGGTGCCACGCTCAAACATGCCAGCGAAGAGCACGTCGCTCAGGCGATTGCAGGCTATGGCGTGGCGCTGGATTTAACCCTGCGCGACGTGCAGGCGGGCTGCAAGAAGGCCGGACAGCCGTGGGAAAAAGCAAAAGGGTTTGATAACTCCTGCCCGATTTCGGGTTTTATCCCGCGCAGTGAATTTACCGCCGACCCGCAGAACGTTGAACTGAAGCTGATCGTCAACGGTGAAGTTCGCCAGCACGGCAGTACCGCTGATATGATCCACCAAATCCTGCCGCTGATAGCCTATATGAGCAAGTTCTTCACCCTGCGCGCGGGCGATGTGATCCTGACCGGTACGCCGGAAGGCGTTGGCCCAATGGCCTCCGGCGATAAGCTGGAAGTGTCGCTCGGCGGTCACGGTATCGCGACCCGGGTGCTGTAATACTTGCATCCTCAGCCCAAACCCTTTATAAGGTGCGGGTTTTTACTTTTACCGGACACCGACATGACTGAGAACCCTTTCTGGCAGCAAAAAACGCTGGAACAGATGAGCGATGAGGAATGGGAATCCCTGTGCGATGGCTGTGGTCAGTGCTGCCTGAACAAGCTGCAGGATGCCGACACGGATGAGATTTACTTTACCAACGTCGCCTGTAACCAGCTGAATATCAAAACCTGCCAGTGCCGCAACTACGAGCACCGTTTTGAGCTGGAAGAGGACTGCATCAAGCTGACGCGCGAAAATCTGCCAACTTTCGAATGGCTGCCGCCCAGCTGCGCCTATCGTGTGCTGGCCGAAGGCAAAACGCTGCCGGTCTGGCATCCGCTACGCAACGGTTCGCGTGCGGCCATGCATGCAGCCAGAATCTCAGTACGTCATATTGCCGTGCATGAAAGCGAAGTGGTGGACTGGGAAGAGCACATCATTAATCGCCCACGCGGTTACGGTAATTAACCGTCGGTCAGTCCAGGAAAACAATAAGGCCAGCAACGTTGCTGGCCTTATTCATTTAGCGCGAGAACAAATCGCGTCTTTTCGGTTTAAACGCCTGGGCAATCAGCACCAGCACGGCCACCAGCAGATAGGCGGCAAAAATCCCCACCAGCCACTGCGGCATACTCATATTCAGCAGCATCCATGAGCGCTCAGCGCAGTCGCCGCTGGCGACGAAGACCGAAGGCAGCCATTTATCCAGCGGCAGCCAGGACGGGAAACGCGCCGCAAAGTCGCAGGTCACGAACGGTGACGGATGCAGCTGTATCATGGTGTGTTCCCATGCCAGACGCACACCTTCCCACGCACTGTACAGCCAGATCAGAATAGCCACCCAGCGCAGCGGCGTTTTGGGTGCGATAGCGCCAACGATCCCGGCGCCCATAATGCCGAACAGCGCGCAACGTTCGTAAATGCACATTACGCAGGGTTTAAGCAACATCACATGCTGAAAATAGAGCGCCGTCAATTCGAGGGCAAAAGCAGTAAACGCCATTAACAGCCAGGCACCCCGGCCATAAGAACAGCGATTCAGGTATCTCAACATAAGTCTATCCGTGTAGTAAGCGTTGATTCGGCAGTGTAAACCAAAAGCCGCCGTATTCCAGCCTCGGGAGAAGAAATATTTAGGCAGTGAAATGACTTAAATTAAACCTGGTACGAAAAAAGGCGTCGATGAAGGCCCGAATCCGGTTCGAGCGGCAAAAAGGCAAAAACGCCGGATAAAGACCAGGATAAAGCTGATTTTTTTGCTGGCGATCGACATTTTCCTCCTGCCACGAGCTAGGTGAAGCCTGGGGCCTCTGGTATGATGAGACGAATTTTTGCAGTCATGAACGCAATGGAAACAAAAAGCTTATGGTCATCAAGGCACAGAGCCCTGCCGGTTTTGCAGAAGAATATATAATAGAAAGTATCTGGAATAACCGTTTTCCCCCTGGCTCGATACTGCCTGCTGAACGTGAACTCTCAGAGCTGATCGGCGTCACACGCACTACGCTTCGTGAAGTGCTGCAGCGTCTGGCTCGTGACGGCTGGCTGACCATTCAGCATGGTAAACCCACTCGGGTAAACAACTTCTGGGAAACCTCGGGACTGAGCATTCTTGAGACTCTGGCGCGTCTTGACCACGACAGCGTGCCGCAGCTGATTGATAACCTGCTTTCCGTGCGTACCGATATTTCTTCCATCTTTATCCGCCGTGCCATTCGTACCTACCCGGATAAAGCGCGAGAAGTGTTGGAAACGGCTAACCACATTGACGATCACGCTGAGGCATACACCGAGCTGGACTACAGCATTTTCCGCGGGCTGGCGTTTGCCTCCGGCAATCCGATTTATGGGCTGATCCTCAACGGCCTGAGAGGGTTGTACACCCGGGTTGGCCGCCACTACTTTTCGAATCCTGAAGCGCGCCGCCTGGCGCAGGATTTCTATCAGCACCTGCTGCATATCTGTCACTCGAAAGAGTATGAACAGATTGCCGACACCGTGCGGGATTATGGCCGCCGTAGCGGAGAGATCTGGCATGCGATGCAGATCAGTATGCCGACGGATCTGCCGCCGCCTCGCCGCTGACGGACAGCACAATGTGAAACGCCCCCGGATGAGTCTGCCTCCGGGGGCGTTTTTATTTCAGCATACGTGAAGGTAACGATCCGTCAGAGCGGGCTACTCGGCCGCGGCGGGCAGCGATCGAGGATCTCTGACGTGCCGTCTTCGTTTTGCTGCTCGAGCGTGACGTCAAAGCCCCACAGACGATGAACATGCTTAAGCACCTCACGACGGCTTTTATCCAGCGGCGCGCGATTGTGCGGCACGTAGCGCAGCGTCAGTGAACGGTCGCCGCGTAAGTCGACATCATAAACCTGAATGTTCGGCTCCAGGTTGCTGAGATTATACTGCGCGGAAAGCTGCTGACGGATTGCCCGGTAGCCCGTTTCATCATGGATCGCCGCGATTTCCAGATAGTTGTTGCGATCGTCATCCAGCACGGTAAACAGGCGGAAATCACGCATCACCTTCGGCGACAGGAACTGGCTGATAAAGCTTTCGTCTTTGAACTCGCGCATGGCGAAGTGCATCGTCTCCAGCCAGTCTTTCCCGGCAATATCCGGGAACCAGTAGCGATCCTCTTCGGTGGGATGCTGGCAGATGCGCTGGATATCCTGGAACATGGCAAAACCGAGCGCGTAGGGGTTAATGCCGTTGTACCACTGGCTATTATACGGCGGTTGATAGACCACGTTCGTGTGGCTGTGAAGAAACTCCAGCATAAAGCGCTCGGAGACTTTTCCTTCGTCATAAAGATGATTCAGAATGGTGTAGTGCCAGAACGTTGCCCAGCCTTCATTCATGACCTGCGTCTGCTTTTGCGGATAGAAATACTGGCTGACTTTTCTGACGATGCGCAGACACTCTCGCTGCCACGGCTCCAGCAGTGGCGCGTTTTTCTCCATAAAGTACAGCAGGTTTTCCTGCGGCTCCGACGGATAGCGGGCGGCTGAATGCTGCGTTTCCTCGCGCTCACGACGCGGCAGGGTGCGCCACAGCATATTAACCTGGCTTTGCAGATACTCTTCGCGGCTCTTCTGTCGCGCTTTCTCTTCCTGTAGCGAAATCTTTTGCGGCCGCTTGTAGCGATCTACGCCGTAGTTCATCAGCGCATGGCAGGAATCCAGCAGCCGTTCCACCTGCTCAAGCCCGTAGCGTTCTTCACATTCGCGGATGTAGTTGCGGGCAAAAATCAGGTAGTCAACGATGGAGCTGGCATCGGTCCAGCTGCGGAACAGGTAGTTGTTTTTGAAGAAAGAGTTGTGCCCGTAGCAGGCATGCGCCATCACCAGCGCCTGCATGGTCATGGTGTTCTCTTCCATCAGGTAGGCGATACAGGGGTTGGAGTTGATGACGATTTCATAGGCCAGCCCTTGCTGGCCGTGCTTGTAGCGCTGTTCGGTTTCGATAAATTTTTTGCCGAACGACCAGTGCGCATAATTGATTGGCATTCCCACGCTGGAGTAGGCATCCATCATCTGTTCTGAGGTGATGACCTCAATTTGATGAGGGTAGGTATCCAGTCGGTAGGATTTGGCAACGCGATCGATCTCTTTCAGATACACATCAAGCAGGTCGAACGTCCAGTCTGGTCCATCATTGAGTCGTTTGCTGTCCGTAATTGGAACGTCAAAGATCGTTGTCATAGCGCACCCCTTTTTATAAAACCGGTTTCTGGCGATACAGCACGTAGCGACAAAATGTCCGTTTTCACGTCAACCTATCCCCGCATTTGTGCCGCGTTGATAAGCCTGGAATAAAAGCCAATATCTCAATGATAGTTCACTGTCTCTTATCCCTCTCGTGAAAACAAACGAAATCTTCGACAGAAAATAGAGCCTGATTTAAAAAAAGATATTTCCGTGATGGGAAATGCCCATAATTGAATGTTTTTTAGAATTAAATCCTGTTTATAACCAAAAGATATGATGTGAACGGTTTGTGCTGTTAACTGGCTTTTTATGCCAAAAAAGGTATTTAAGATGCTGGGTATGTGACAAAAGAAGAATTTTTGACTGTATTCGTAGTGATATCTTGTTTTTATTCGCTGGCTGGGTGAAAAATATGTGAAATTTGTCAGCGAGCGGTGTGTGCTTTTACTGGTGATTTGCTCGGTAATAAAAGCTATCACATAGTGTAATGTTCTTTAGAGACCAGGTGGGGTTCGGTATGCGTGTTGTCATTCTCGGTAGTGGGGTGGTCGGCGTGGCCAGTGCGTGGTATCTGGCGCAGGCGGGGCACGAAGTGACTGTCATCGATCGCCAGCCGGATGCGGCGCTGGAAACCAGTGCCGGCAACGCCGGACAAATATCTCCGGGGTATGCGGCACCGTGGGCGGCACCGGGCGTCCCGCTGAAAGCGGTTAAATGGATGTTCCAGCGACATGCGCCGCTGGCGATCCGTCTTGACGGCAGTCGCTTCCAGCTGGAGTGGATGTGGCAGATGCTGCGCAACTGCGACATGAGTCACTACCAGCAGAATAAAAGCCGTATGGTGCGCATCTCCGAATACAGCCGCGACTGCCTGAAGGCGCTGCGCCTGGAAACCGGCATTGCCTATGAAGGGCGCCAGGGCGGCACGCTACAGCTGTTCCGTACCGCGCAGCAGTATGAAAGCGCGGCGAAAGATATTGCCGTACTGAAAGAGGCGGGCGTGCCCTATGAGCTGCTGGAAGCCGCCGATCTGGCGCGCGTCGAGCCTGCCCTGGCCACCACGCAGCACAAACTGACCGGCGGCCTGCGCCTGCCGAATGATGAAACCGGTGACTGCCAGCTGTTCACTCAGCGACTGGCCAGAATGGCGGCCGAAGCGGGCGTTAACTTCCGCTTCAATATGCAGGTGGATGCGCTGCTGCAGGAGGGGAACCAGATCCGCGGCGTGAAGTGTGGAGAAGAAGTGATTACTGCCGATGCCTACGTGGTGGCATTCGGTTCGTTCTCCACCGCACTGCTGCACGATATCGTCAAAATCCCGGTCTACCCGCTAAAAGGCTACTCGCTGACCGTGCCGATTACCGACGAGACCGCCGCGCCCGTATCCACCGTGCTGGATGAAACTTACAAAGTTGCGATCACGCGCTTTGATAATCGCATTCGCGTCGGCGGAATGGCGGAAATTGTTGGCTATAATACAAAATTATTACCGGCGCGCCGGGGTACGCTGGAAATGGTGGTGCGCGATCTCTTCCCGCACGGCGGCAATGTTGCCGAGGCGACTTTCTGGAGCGGGCTGCGCCCGATGACCCCGGACGGTACGCCGATCGTGGGCCGTACCCCATTGAAAAACCTGTATCTTAATACCGGCCATGGTACTCTGGGCTGGACGATGGCCTGCGGATCCGGTCAGCTTCTGGCGGATATTATTACGGGTAAAACGCCGGCGATTATGGCGGAAGATCTGTCGGTCATGCGCTATCTGCCGGGCTATACGCCTGCGCCGGCCCGTTCGCTGCACGGGGCCAGTATCCGTTAACTTACCGTATTGAATGTTCAAGGAGAGAGTATGTCGCGTCCGATTGTCGCAACGATCGATACCGCCGCGTTGCGGCAAAACCTGGCCGTCGCCCGCCAGGCAGCAGGCGGTTCGCGCCTGTGGTCAGTGGTTAAAGCTAACGCCTATGGGCACGGTATTGAGCGCGTCTGGCAGAGCCTGCAGGAAACCGACGGCTTCGGGTTGCTGGATCTGGAAGAGGCGATCCTGCTGCGCGAACGCGGCTGGAAGAAGCCTATCCTGCTGCTGGAAGGTTTTTTCCATCCGGAAGACCTGGACATTCTCGACCGCTACCGCCTGACCACCAGCGTACACAGCAACTGGCAGATCCAGGCGCTGGCAAAGGCGAAGCTCTCCGCGCCGCTGGATATTTACCTCAAAATGAACAGCGGCATGAACAGACTGGGCTTCCAGCCTGAGCAGGTACATAACGCCTGGCAAAAACTGCGTTCGCTGCCGAACGTGGGTGACATTACCCTGATGGCGCACTTTGCCGAAGGGGAAACGGCGGAAGGCATTGCCGAACCGCTGAGACGTATAGAGCAGGCGGCGGAAGGGCTTGACTGCCCGCGCAGCCTCGCCAACTCTGCCGCCACGCTGTGGCATCCGCAAACCCACCACGACTGGGTGCGCCCCGGTATTATTCTCTACGGTGCTTCACCCAGCGGCCGTTGGCAGGATATCGCCGGGAACGGGCTGAAGCCGGTGATGACTTTAACCAGTGAAATTATCGGTGTGCAGCAGCTGGGCGTCGGAGCCCGGGTGGGGTACGGCGGGTTGTATCGTGCGAGTGAAGAGCAGCGTATTGGCGTGGTGGCCTGCGGCTATGCCGACGGCTATCCGCGTATTTCGCCAACCGGTACGCCGGTAATGGTCGATGGCGTCATGACCCGTATCGTTGGCCGCGTTTCCATGGATATGATCACCGTGGATTTAACCCCCTGCCCGCAGGCCGGTATCGGCAGTGCGGTTGAGCTGTGGGGGAATCACGTCAAGATCGATGATGTTGCGGCGGCATCCGGCACCGTGGGTTATGAGCTGATGTGTGCGCTCGCGCCTCGGGTACCGGTTGTTATCGTGTAATCGCTAAAATCAGAGCGCGGTCAGCGTGCCGCGCACTTTCTTACTGAAGCGCCAGGCGATAAACGCCAGCAGCGCACCCGCCACCATCATCAGCGCCAGCGCCGACTTTTCCGTCAGCGGCAGGGCCATCATTAACAGCCCGGCCGACGAACCGCCAGCCATCTGAATAAAGCCCGCCAGCGCCGAGGCCACACCGGCCTGCTGCTGATAGGGTTCCAGCGCGTAGCTGGTGGCCGGTCCGACGGTAAAGGCCAGACCGGCAACGGACACCGCCACCGGCAGCATATACAGTGCCCAGTGCGTCTGCCACGCGTCGGGAAGCAGCCAGACGCCCGCCGTCAGCATTACCGCCCCGGCGGTCATCGCCAGCGCGCCAATTGCCAGGCAGACAGGACGGCCGAGCTTGCGAATAACCTTATTGACCAGCACGCTGACCAGCATAATCCAGAAGCCGTTGGCACCGAACGCAACCGAGAACTGCAGGGCTGACAGGCGGCCTTCGGTCATCAGCACGTTAGGTGCCAGTGAAACATAGGTCAGTACCATGCCCAGCGCTCCGGCGTTAGCGAAAGCGAACGCAAGGAATCGCGGCTGGCGGAGGATCTGCCAGTACTGGCGCAGCGGCAGGCCTTTGACTTTTTGCGTATCCGCCGGGCGCGTCTCCGGCAGGAAGAACACTACCAGCAGACCGATAAACACGGCGTAGAGAGTGAGGAACCAGAACGGCGCGCGCCAGTTGAAGGCTTCCGCCAGCAGCCCGCCGAGCAGCGGGGCGAGCGCAGGAACGATATTCAGCGCGCCGTTAAGGAAGCCGTAGGCGCGGGCGGCATCATCACCGTTCAGGCGATCGCGAACGCCGCTAAAGGCCACAACCGCCGTACAGCAGACCGCACAGCCCTGAATAATGCGCGCCACCAGGAACTGCAGCCAGACGTCTGCAGTGGCCGCCATCACGCTACCGATAACGTAAAGCAGCAGGCCAACGATGGCGATGGGTTTACGCCCCAGGTTATCCACCAGTGGACCGGCGACAATTTGTCCCAGGCCCATCACCAGCAGGAACAGGGGAATGGTGGTCTGAATGTTGGCCACCGGGGTGTTTAATCCGACGGCGATGTCCGGCAGAGTGGGCAGATACAGATCGATGCCCAGCGGGGCAAGCAGAACCAGGCTGAGCAGCAGCAGGGTGAATTTTTGCATGACAGAAGTAAGATCCAAAATTAAAGCAAGCCGTACAGGGTAGAGATTCCCCAGGTAAAAGAAAAGCATAAAGTGTCAGGAGACAGCAGAATTATCTCCTGACGTCGGGAAGTTATTCTTTATCCTGCTGCACACGGACCCCAACTTTAATGATTTCATTGTCTTCTTTTTCTGCCACCGTCCAGATCAGATTTTTCCACTCAACCTGATCGCCGACCACCGGCGCACCGCCGATGATTTCGGCAACCAGCTGTCCGAGGGTTTGCTGACGATCGTTTTCTTCATCAAGATCGATACCATATATCTCAGAGACATCCTGCAGTCGCGCGTCGGCCTGCAGGATAAAGTCACCGAAGAATCGCTGGTCCAGTTCTACCGGCGGCGACTGGCTGAACAGCTTGCCCAGCGCGGCCAGATCCCGCTCACGGCCAATCACGCAGAGAATATCGCCTTCCCGCAGCCGTGTATTGCCCGTGGGATGCAGCAGCTGGTTATCGCGGAACAGGGCGGCGATGCGCGTTTCTCTCGGCATGTGCAGATCGCGCAGGGCCGCGCCGACGCACCATTTATCCGCGCTAAGCTGGTAAACAAAATTCTCCCACGGATTTTCAGGATGAATATCAAGACCGATGCGCGAAATCGGTGAGGCCGTAGGCGGGACGATCACCCGGGCTTTACGCGCGGCAAAGCCCAGCGAGGTGCCCTGAACAATCAGCGAAACCAGCACCACGAAGAAGGCAATGTTGAAGAACAGCGAGGCATGGGGCAGACCCGCCATCATCGGGAACACGGCGAGGATGATCGGCACCGCCCCGCGTAGCCCAACCCAGCTGATAAAGAAGCGTTCGCGGATGTTGAAGCCGCGAAACGGCAGCAGCCCGACCATCACCGACAGCGGACGTGCCAGCAGGATCAGCCACAGCGATAGCAGCATCGCCGGAACGGCGATATGCCACAGGTCGAGCGGATTGACCAGCAGCCCCAGCACCAGAAACATGCCGATCTGGCTGAGCCAGGCCATGCCGTCGAAGGTTTGCAGAATGCCGTGGCGACTGCGGATCGGGCGGTTGCCGAGTACAAAGCCGCAGAGATACACCGCCAGAATACCGCTGCCTTCCAGCGCGGTAGTCAGGGAAAACACCAGAATACCGCCGCTCAGCGCCAGCAATGGATAAAGCCCGCCGGGAAGCGAAATACGGTTAATTAGCTGCAGCAGCCCCCAGCCCCCGCCAATCCCCAGCGCGATGCCGAGGCCGAACTCCTGGATCAGATGCACGAAGAACATCATATCCAGCCCGGACTGGCCCTTCTGAATCATGTCGATCAGCGTAATGGTCAGAAATACCGCCATCGGATCGTTGCTGCCTGATTCAATCTCCAGCGTGGAGCTGACGCGCTCGTTAAGCCCTTTCCCGCCCAGCAGCGAGAAGACCGCCGCCGCGTCGGTTGAACCGATAATCGCGCCAATCAGGAAGCCGTTCATCATATTCAGATCGAACAGCCAAGCTGCGGCCATCCCGGTCAGACCGGCGGTAATCAGTACTCCCACGGTTGCCAGTGACAGCGCCGGGCCGAGGGCGACCTTAAAGGAACTGGCCTGAGTGCGCATGCCGCCATCCAGCAGGATCACAGCCAGCGCGAGGTTACTGATCAGATAGGCTGCAGGATAGTTGTTAAAGGCAATGCCGCCGATGCCGTCAACGCCGGCCAGCATGCCGAGCGCAAGGAAGATAACCAGAATCGGGATACCCAGGCGGGAGGAAAACGAACTCAGCAGTATGCTTGCGGCAACCAGCACTGAACCAATAATAAATAGACTGTAAATCGCGCTGGCTTCCAAAAGACGTTTCTCCCGACGGGTTAAATTACTTTTTTACAGAGTCTGCATGGCAGAACAAAAAATCACAGGCTGAGCTCACTCAGTTGAATTCAGGGGATAAAATAGCGTAAAAAACAGTGCGGTGAATACCGCTGAGTGCGCAAAAGGGAATTTTTCTGCCAACTGGTACGTTTAGAGACCGAAATAGGGCATAAATGACAGTCATATCCGCAGTGCTACGCCGATAGCAGGGCGCTACCGGCGCAGTAAAGCTTAGTAGTTTTCCTCAACCTGCTTCTGGAACAGGGCACGGAATACCGGATAGATATCTTCCGGCTCACGAATATGCTGAATAGCGAAATTATCGAAACGGGTCTGCAAATTCTCGTATTCACGCCACAGCGTCTGGTGGGCACGGCGGGTGATTTCGATGTAACTATAGTACCGCACCATCGGCAAAATATTTTTCGCCAGCAGCTCGTGACAAAGCGGCGAGTCATCGGCCCAGTTGTCGCCATCGGACGCCTGCGCGGCATAGATATTCCACTGCGCCGGGTCGTAACGCTCCTTCACCACCTCATCCATCAGTTTTAACGCACTGGATACGATAGTGCCGCCGGTTTCCTGCGAGTAGAAGAACTCCTGCTCATCCACCTCTTTCGCCTGCGTATGGTGGCGGATATACACCACATCGACGTTTTTGTAGGTGCGGCTGAGGAACAGATACAGCAGGATATAGAAGCGTTTCGCCATATCCTTGGTGGCCTGGTCCATCGAACCGGAAACGTCCATCAGGCAGAACATCACCGCCTGGCTGGAAGGCTCCGGGCGCTTTTCAAAATTCTTGTAGCGTAAATCAAAGGTATCGATAAACGGCACGCGCTTAATGCGGGCACGCAGTTCGGCGATTTCCTTACGCAGTTGCTCCTCTTCCAGCAGCTGAGCCGGTTCGCTGTTCTCCACGGTTTTCAGCGTTTCTTCCAGTTCGGCCAGCGTGCGGCGTTTACTGGCGGTCATCGCCGTGCGGCGCGCCAGCGAGTTTTGCAGCGAGCGGACCACGCTGATATTGGCCGGAACGCCGTTGGCGGTATAGCCCGCGCGGTGGGTTTTGTACTCGTTAAGCTGACGATGCTGGTTTTTCTTGAGATTCGGCAGGGCCAGATCTTCAAACAGCAGGTCGAGGTACTCATCTTTCGAAATATTAAAGACGAACTCATCCTGGCCTTCACCGTCCTGGCTGGCGTTGCCCTGGCCACTTCCGCTGCCACCGCCGCCGCCCTGCGGGCGCTCAACGCGGTCGTTCTGCACGAAGTGATCGTTGCCGGGATGTACGCGGTGACGCTGGCCGCCGCGTCCCTGATGGAAAGACGGCTCGTTAATATCCTCAATCGGGATTGAGACGGATTCGCCGCTTTCTACGTCGGTAACCGAACGCTTGTTGATGGCCTCGGAGATCGACTGTTTGATTTGCGACTTATAGCGGCGCAAAAAGCGCTGGCGGTTGACCGCGCTCTTGTTTTTGCCGTTAAGACGCCGATCGATAAAATAGGCCATAGCTCCCCCATACTACGTTGCAGACGGGTCTGGGATCTCCCGGACCCGCGCTGATGCACTCCTCGCGAATGTACTACCGAGGTCGCAAGGCCAGTTGCTGCCAGGCGACCTTCTTAGCACTTACGCAAACGTCAGGATGACTTCCTTACGCGCAGATACCATTCGCACAGCAGGCGAACCTGTTTACGGGTATAGCCTTTCTCCATCATGCGATCGACGAAGTCGTCGTGTTTTTTCTGCTCATCGGTGGATGTTTTGGCATTAAACGAAATGACCGGCAGCAGCTCTTCCGTGTTGGAGAACATTTTCTTCTCGATCACGGTACGCAGCTTCTCGTAGCTGGTCCAGTTCGGATTACGGCCATTATTATGTGCCCGTGCGCGCAGCACGAAGTTGACGATTTCGTTACGGAAGTCTTTCGGGTTGCTGATCCCGGCAGGCTTCTCGATCTTTTCCAGTTCGGCGTTCAGTGCTTCCCGGTCGAACAGCTGTCCGGTATCGGGGTCACGGTATTCCTGATCCTGGATCCAGAAATCGGCATAGGTGACGTAGCGGTCAAAAATGTTCTGGCCGTACTCGGAGTAAGATTCCAGGTAGGCGGTCTGGATCTCTTTACCGATAAACTCGGCGTATTTCGGGATCAGATAGCCTTTCAGATGCTCAAGGTATTTCTCAGCCTGCTCCTGCGGGAACTGTTCGCGATCGATCTGCTGCTCCAGCACGTAGAACAGGTGAACCGGGTTGGCCGCCACTTCCACGTGGTCGAAGTTAAACACGCGGGAGAGGATTTTAAAGGCAAAGCGGGTGGACAGGCCGTTCATCCCCTCATCCACACCGGCGTAGTCACGATACTCCTGATAGGACTTCGCTTTCGGATCGGTATCCTTGAGGCTTTCCCCGTCGTAAACGCGCATTTTCGAATAGCTGCTGGAGTTTTCCGGCTCTTTCAGACGCGAAAGAATCGAGAAGCGGGCCAGCGTTTCCAGGGTTCCCGGGGCGCACGGTGCATGTGTGAGTTCACTGTTAACCAGCAATTTCTCGTAGATTTTAATCTCTTCGGAAACCCGCAGGCAGTAAGGAACCTTAACGATATACACGCGGTCGAGGAACGCTTCGTTGTTTTTGTTGTTACGGAAGGTGACCCACTCCGATTCGTTCGAGTGCGCCAGGATAATGCCGTTAAACGGCAGGGCTGAGATGCCTTCGGTGCCGTTGTAGTTGCCCTCCTGCGTGGCGGTCAGCAGCGGGTGCAGCACTTTAATCGGCGCTTTGAACATCTCAACGAATTCCATGATCCCCTGGTTTGCCCGGCACAGCGCGCCGGAATAGCCGTAGGCATCAGGATCGTTCTGGGCGTGATTCTCCAGCTTGCGGATATCCACTTTACCCACCAGCGCGGAGATATCCTGGTTGTTTTCATCACCTGGTTCGGTTTTGGCGATCGCAATCTGTTCCAGAATAGACGGCCATACCTTGACGACCTTAAAGCGGGTGATATCCCCACCGAAATCGTGCAGGCGCTTCGCGGCCCACGGCGACATGATCGTGCCGAGGTAGCGACGTGGTACGCCATACTCTTTATCCAGAATATTGGCATCTTCCTGCGGATTAAACAGGCACAGTGGATGATCGTTAACCGGGCTGCGTTCACCGTCGGCGCTGAGCACGTAGACAGGTACGCGCTGCATCAGCGATTTCAGGCGTTCTGCAAGAGAGGATTTACCACCGCCGACCGGGCCCAGCAGATACAGGATCTGTTTTTTCTCTTCCAGGCCCTGGGCTGCGTGTTTCAGGTAGGAGACGATTTGCTCAATCGCTTCCTCCATGCCGTAAAACTCTTCAAACGCCGGGTAGCGTGCAACCACGCGGTTAGAGAACAGCCGGGAAAGGCGAGGCTCAAGCGCGGTGTCGACCATGACGGGTTCACCGATGGCCATAAGCAGTCGTTCCGCCGCATTAGCGTATGCACTGCGATCCTGCCGACAGATGGTAAGAAATTCCTGCAGTGTGAACTCTTCGTCCTTGGCAGCTTCATAACGCTGACGATAGTGATCGAATATATTCATAGCGATGCCCGTCCTTTCGTTTTTAGCACAGGTACCAGGAGCCTAACGCGATAGCTCCTGAAGGAACTTATTAATGAGTACAGCAACCCTTATGCCAACCTGACTTTTTTTTATCGGGAAACACACATCTTTGGTTACTCTGCTCGTTAAATTTTAGGTCTTACGATTAAGCGTAGATCGCATATTAAAAAATTTCCTGAAGCAGCGAGCATTTTCGATGAAATTTCAATAACAAAGTCAGAAAAGCGCTAAGCAGCACACTTTTCCGCCCTGTCGGGTGCCGCGGGCAAAAAATAAACCAATGCCAAAGAAGCGGATATTTCGTGCTTAAAAATTGATTATGAGTGCTACAAGTTATGTAAATTTATGATCGCCTGTGGATATCATGGTTAAACTAACCAATCTGATTGTTATATTTACGGAACGATTAATTTGTGAACCATTTCAAACTTACCGCGCTTGCCGCATTTCTGCCTCTGTATTTTGCGGCCCCGATCGCACAGGCCAACCCGCTGACGCTGGGTGCTTCCGTTATCTACAGCCAGAGCCCGTATAAAAGTGGTCAGGACCGTTACTATCCGGTGCCGATCGTTAACTATGACGGCGACAGTTTCTATCTGAATACCCTGCAGGCAGGTTACTACCTGTGGAAGGACACCCAGGATCAGCTGTCGCTGACGGTGCTTGGCTCGCCGCAGAACTACGATCCGGACGATGCCGATGACGGTGATATGAAGTCGCTGAACAAGCGCCATATGACCATGATGGCCGGTGTATCCTATCGCCACACGGCCAACTGGGGGATTGTTCGTACCACTCTGGCGGGCGACGTGCTGGACAACAGCAACGGTATTATCTGGGATCTGACCTACCTTTACCGCTTCGAGTTCGGCCAGTTCAGCTTGACGCCGGGGATCGGTGCGCTGTGGAACAGTTCTAACCAGAACCAGTATTACTACGGGATCTCATCCGCCGAGTCCGACCGCAGTGGCCTCAACCGCTATGACGCGGATGACAGCTGGAGCCCGTATCTGGAACTGACCGGCGGCTGGAAAATCAGTGACAGCTGGAATGCGACCGTGTCAGGACGTTATGTTCGTCTGGGTGATGAAATTAAAAACAGCCCGATGGTCGATAAAAGTTCTCAGGTTCTACTCTGGAGTGGGGTCAGCTACACCTTCTGAGTGTCGCGACCTGCACCACAAAAGGGCGCAATGCGCCCTTTTGTTCTATTTTGGGGCGCGATAATGATGCAGGGAGTGAGTGATGAGTCAGACCGTAACGTTTGCTGATGGAACCCGCCTGCCGGCTATCGGACAGGGCACCTGGTATATGGGGGAAGACCCTGCTTTACGCCAGCAGGAGATCGCCGCATTGCAGTGCGGCATTGATGCGGGCCTGACGCTTATCGATACCGCCGAAATGTACGCCGACGGCGGCGCGGAGCGGATTGTGGGCGAAGCCCTGGCCGGGCGGCGGGATCGTGCCTGGCTGGTGTCGAAGGTCTATCCCTGGAATGCCAGCGAGGTGGATGCGGTGGAAGCCTGTGAACGCAGCCTTCGCCGTCTGAAAACCGATTATCTCGATCTCTACCTGCTTCACTGGCGGGGCAATATTCCGCTGGAAGAGACGCTGCGGGCGATGGAAAATTTGCAGCAGCAGGGGAAAATTCGCCGCTGGGGCGTCTCTAATTTTGATGCTGACGATCTCAGCGAATTACTGCTGGAAGAGGGCGGTGAACGCTGCGCCACCAACCAGGTGCTCTATCATCTCGCTTCGCGTGGTATTGAGTACGATCTGCTGCCGCAGTGTCAGCAGCTGGCGATGCCGGTAATGGCCTACTGTCCGTTAGCTCAGGCGGGTCGGCTGCGCCGTGAACTGATGGCGCATCCCGTACTCGTTGAGATTGCACAACGCAAGCGCATCAGCGTCGCTCAGCTGCTGCTGGCCTGGGTGATCCGCAAGGAAGGGGCGATCGCGATTCCGAAAGCCAGCTCGATGGCTCACGTCCAGGAAAACGCGGCGGCGCTCACGGTGACGTTAAGCAGCGAAGATTTGATGCTGATTAATCAGGCCTTCCCACCGCCATCGGCAAAACTTCCGCTAGATGTAGTTTAGCCAGCCATGCGGGAGAACGGCGTGACGCACGTAGCGACCGGTCTGGCCGGTCGCGTTTGCAGGGTTAAATCATTACTTCTGAATACGGAAGGTTACCGCCAGTCGGGCTGGCTGCTCCCCGGCGCTGATTAGCGGGCGGGAAATACGCGCCGTTTCTACACAGACCATGGTTTTATAGCCTTCATTCGCCATATCCCCCATGCTGCACGACAGCTCCGCACCCGGATTCCATGTGACAACGTCACTTTGATAGTGATGATGCACTTCGATCACCCGCTGACCGGCGCGGTCTTCCACCACGCTGCAGTCTGCTGGCTGGGTATGAATGCGGTCGACGCGCTGTTCGTAAGTTTGCTTACCGTCCGGCGACTGCCCGGTAGCGCCTTTCAGCACCTGATCGATATAGTCCGGCCCCAGGCCGCTGACCGTCACTGAAGCATTATCGGCAACGTTAAAGTAGCTGTGCAGGGCGGCGGTGGCTTCAAAATCACCGTGGGCTTCCAGTTCAATCTCGCAGGTATCGCTGAAGCGGAAGCGAGCGAACAGGGTAAAGTCGTGCGGCCACAGCTTTTTGGTCTGTTCATTGCTTTCCAGAACGAAAGTCAGCATCACGCTCTGCTCGTTTTCATCATGCGCGGAGAGCTTCCACGGCAGATTACGTGCGAAGCCGTGGGCCGGCTCACCTGCAGGACCAAACCACGGCCAGCAGATCGGCACGCCGCCGCGGATCGCCTTACCCGGCGTCCAGGCCGTTTTCTCACTCAGCCAGACAACCGGCTTTTCACCCGCGGGCTGCCAGGCGACCAGATGCGCGCCCTGCAGCGTGACGGCCGCGCGGACCTTAGGATGAGTAATCACCACCACCGGCAGGTCGCCAATCTGGCGCTGGGTGATATACGGCGAGATCTGGTTAAGCACCGGCAGCGAGAAGAGTTTTTCGTTCATGAGCGGTCCTTCTGAAATGGAGAGATAAAAAAAGGGCGACCTGAGTCGCCCTTACTTTTCTGATTCTGTTCAACAGGCCTTATTTGGCGATGTGAGCAACCAGATCCAGTACCTTGTTAGAGTAACCAGTTTCGTTGTCGTACCAGGAAACCAGTTTAACAAAGGTGTCGCTCAGCGCGATACCGGCTTTCGCATCGAATACGGAAGTCAGTTTTTCACCGTTGAAATCGGTAGAAACCACTTCGTCTTCGGTGTAGCCCAGAACGCCTTTCAGCTCGCCTTCAGACGCGGCTTTAATTGCTTCACAAATTTCTTTGTAAGAAGCAGGCTTAGCCAGACGTGCAGTCAGGTCAACAACGGAAACGTTAGGGGTAGGAACGCGGAACGCCATACCGGTCAGTTTGCCGTTCAGTTCAGGGATCACTTTACCTACGGCCTTAGCAGCACCGGTAGATGAAGGGATGATGTTCTGGGATGCGCCGCGGCCGCCGCGCCAGTCTTTGTGAGACGGGCCATCAACGGTTTTCTGAGTTGCGGTAGTCGCGTGCACGGTGGTCATCAGTGCTTCAACGATGCCGAACTTGTCGTTGATTACTTTAGCCAGCGGTGCCAGGCAGTTTGTGGTACAGGAAGCGTTAGAAACGATGTCCTGGCCAGCGTAAGACTTGTGGTTCACGCCCATAACGAACATTGGGGTGTCATCTTTAGATGGGCCAGTCAGAACAACTTTCTTGGCGCCAGCCTGGATGTGTTTACGTGCAGTTTCGTCGGTCAGGAACAGACCGGTTGCTTCTGCAACAACGTCAACGCCCACTTCGTCCCATTTCAGGTTAGCAGGGTCACGCTCAGCGGTAACACGGATGGTTTTACCGTTAACAACCAGTTGACCGTCTTTGACTTCTACAGTGCCGTCGAAGCGACCGTGAGTTGAGTCATACTTCAGCATGTAAGCCATGTACTCTGCGTCCAGCAGATCGTTGATCGCAACGATTTCTACATCAGAACGTTCCTGAGCAGCACGGAAAACGATGCGACCGATACGGCCAAAACCGTTGATACCTACTTTGATAGTCATATATTCCACCAGCTAGTTGATAGTGAATAAAAGGTTGGCAGTAAAATTACAAAAAGCGCTCCAGGCGTCAAGCGGAATCGTGTCAATTATTGCTACAGGTCAAACTCATGACGAGGAATTATTCAAAAAAAAAGCCACTTCTTGACGCCAACCCTGTCGTGATCTTAAGGCACTTAACCCGAATAGAAAGGGGGGTATATTGTAAAAGGTGATCTGAGTCACAATTATGTCTCTGAACGATTCTCCTCTCGCACCTTGAGAGAAAAATTCACCTGATCTTGTTAAGTATTTGTTAGAATGCTAAGCGAAGTCTTCATAATAACACTGCCAGAGAGTCTACCATGGCTAATGAGAAATCCCCTATTTCACCCGAAAATGAACTGAATGAAATGCAGCATTACGTGACCCAGCAGCGTGGTACAGAGCCACCTTATTCGGGTAAACTGTTGCATAACAAAGAGCAAGGTCTGTATCACTGCCTGGTGTGTCAGGCGCCCCTGTTTCTGTCTGCGTCAAAATATGATTCAGGCTGCGGCTGGCCGAGTTTTTACGAGCCTTACAGCGACGAGGCCATTCGCTATCTTGATGATAATACTCACGGAATGCAGCGCATTGAGATTCGCTGCGGCAGCTGTGATGCGCACCTGGGCCATGTGTTCCCGGATGGCCCGCAGCCAACCGGCGAACGTTACTGCGTTAATTCCGCATCGCTGAGCTTTAGCGACGATGACGGTAATATCACCAAAGGTTAACGGAACTGTAATGGAACTGGATGAAATCATTGCCGGTATGACTCCGGAAATTTATCAGCGCCTGGCGACTGCGGTTGAAACCGGCAAATGGGCAGACGGTGTGGCCCTGACGCCGGAGCAGAAGGAAAACAGCCTGCAGCTGGTGCTGCTGTGGCAGGCTAAGCATAACGACGATCCCCAACACATGAGCGTGGCGAAGGGCGGGGAAATCGTGATGAAGAGTAAAAAACAGCTGAAAGAAGAGTTCGGTATCAGCGATGAGGACGTCACGCGGATCCAATTACAATAATTATTCCTGTAGGAATAATTCGTACAAAGAATAGGCAGGTGTGCGTTCAGCACATCTGCCTTTATCAACTCACTTACTGAATCACCGCCCCGGCATTTTGCATCGCTTTTAGCGCTTTTTCGCTGTCCTCAGGCTGCAAATTTACGCCACGACACCCCTCTGCGACCACCGTAACCTTAAAGCCCAGCGAGAGTGCATCCAGCACGCTGTATTTGACGCAGTAGTCGGTTGCCAGGCCCATTATCGTCAGTGAGGTAATACCTGCATGTTTCAACCAGCTATCCAGCGTGGTAGCCTGGCGTCTGCCGTTGTCGAAAAACGCGCTGTAGCTGTCCACCAGGGGGTTTTCACCCTTGTAGACGCGCAGCGTGATAGCGGACTGCTCCAGTGCCGGGTGCAGTTCCGCCCCCGTACTGTGCTGAATACAGTGATCCGGCCACCAGACCTGCGGCAGGCCGTCCAACTCCCCGCAGGCGCCGGGTGCGTTGCCGCAGGTAGACGCGAAGCTGCCGTGAGCGGCAGGGTGCCAGTCGAAGGTGGCGATAACCGGTTCACCCCGCTGCCGAAACTCCTCCGCCAAACGGTTAGCAACAGCAATCGTCTCATCACCCCCGGCCACGGCCAGCGCGCCGCCGGGGCAAAAATCATTCTGTAAATCGATTAATACCAGTGCCTGACGTGCGCTCATGCTTTTACTCCGGTTAATCTACGGTCAACTCGCCGCGCAGGTTCTGCTGCATCAGCTGGCGCATCTCATCGCTGGTTAAATCCTGACTGAGTAGATAGTGCAGCTTGGTCAGCGTGGCTTCAACGGTCAGATCGGCACCGCTAATCACTCCGGCGTGGGCCAGCGCGTTGCCGGTGGCGTAGCCGCCCATATTCACTTTACCGGACATGCACTGCGTAAGGTTGACCACCACAATACCGCGATCGGATGCGGCTTTCAGCTCTTCCAGGAACTCTTTATTCTGCGGTGCGTTACCCACGCCGTAAGAGCGTAGGATCAGCGCTTTTACCGGCTGACGCAGGAAGTTGCGCACCACTTCAGCGGAAATGCCGGGATAAATCGTTACCACGCCGATCGGCTGCGGCGTAATCGGGTGAACGATTAGTTCACCTTTACCGGCCGGAGCGGGAGGCGTATTCAGGCGGCGGATGTGAATACCGGCTTCCAGCAGCGGCGCGAGGTTAGGCGAAGCAAAGGCGCTGAAACCATCGGCGTGGGCTTTGGTGGTGCGGTTGCCGCGATACAGCGTGTTGTTGAAGAACAGCGCCACTTCGTTAATCGGATAGTTT
Organism: Erwinia sp. JUb26; assembly: GCF_003751505.1. Taxonomy (GTDB): domain Bacteria; phylum Pseudomonadota; class Gammaproteobacteria; order Enterobacterales; family Enterobacteriaceae; genus Erwinia. Next base: position 346,902 of record NZ_RJVB01000001.1, read on the forward strand.
GCAGCGACGAACAGCGAGTTCAGCAGGTTCTGCTGGCCGTCCGAGCGCAGTTCTGCCAGTGGGATCTGTGACCCGGTCACAATCACCGGCTTGGCCAGATTTTCCAGCATAAACGACAGCGCCGATGCGGTGAACGCCATAGTGTCGGTGCCGTGAAGGATGACGAAACCGTCGTAGCGATCGTAGTTCTTCTGGATATCGTCAGCAATCGATTGCCAGTCTTCCGGCGTCATGTCCGACGAATCCATCAGTGGCTGGTACTCGTGGATGGTGAAGTCGGGCATCTCTGCGCGATGGAACTCGGGCATGTTCGCCAGTTGGGTTTGCAGATGGCCGGAAACGGGAATGTAGCCGTGCTCGGAACGCTGCATGCCTATGGTTCCGCCGGTATAGGCGACATAAATCGATTTTTTTTGCATGGGTAAACTCAGACTTGCCGAAAACGCGCAGTATAAGGGGAAAGCGAGGGAAATGCAGCCCGACCGGAGTCGGTCGGGCTGATTAGTGAACTACTTCACATCACCACAGTTCAGGCAGAACGCGTAGCGGTTTTGCGGATCGTTGAGATCGCCCATCAGGCCCGGCTGTTTTTTCATGGCTGAGACCACGTCAAGCAACGGTGCCGGCAGCAGCGCTTTCACCGATGCCGGCAACGAGGCACGCACGTCCATCTGGCTGAACAGCGTGTTCAGCAGTCCCGGCTCTTCCTGATACCAGTCCAGTTGAGGCTGCTTCACTTTTGCCAGCTCGGCGGCTTTCGCCACGGCATCGTCAAAGTCACCCAGGGCATCGACCAGGCCATTGGCCTTAGCATCGCTGCCGGTCCAGACGTGGCCCTGGGCGATTTGATCGACCTGCTCAGGCGTTTTGTTACGTGATTTCGCCACCAGACCGAGGAAGTTTTTATAGCCGTACTCGATGCTCAACTGCATCATTTCCTGCACTTCCGGCGGCAGCGCTTTGGTCAGCGTCACGTCGGCCAGCGGCGAGGTGGCCACCCCGTCCGTGTGCACGCCAATGCTATCCAGCGAGTTTTCCACCGTATTGATCACGCCGAAGATACCGATAGAACCGGTCAGCGTGTTCGGGCTGGCGATAATGTAGTTGGCCGGCGTGGATACCCAGTAGCCGCCGGATGCAGCCATACCGCCCATTGAAACCACCACCGGTTTACCGGCGGCTTTTGCCGCAGCCAGCTCTTCACGGATGGTTTCAGACGCGGTGACGCTGCCGCCGGGGCTGTTCACGCGGAACACGATGGCTTTGATGTTGTCATCCAGGCGCGCCTGGCGGATTTCGTCGGCGGTGGTGTCGCCGCCGACGCTGCCCGGCGTTTCTTCACCGTCCATGATCGCGCCGTTAGCGACGATAACCGCAATGTTGCCTTTGCTGTTGCTTTCGGTGGTTTCGGTATTGTTCAGCGGGTAGTCATAAATGCTGATGCCGGTGTAATCCTTCGCCTCTTTATCCCAGCCGAAGGTTTTCACCAGCTGCTGATCCACCACCGACGGTGACGCCAGCTCATCGACCAGCTTGCTCTCTTTAGCGTACTGCGCGGTATCGCCGCCGACTTTTTGCAGGGCGTCCAGCACGCCACGCGCACCGGGGAAGACCTGTTCGGCGGTAATCTGGCGATTCGCGGCCAGGGTGTTGAGGTAGTTTTGCCACAGCTCACCCACCCAGCGGCTGTCGGCGTCGCGCGCGGCCGGTGACATATCATCACGCAGGAAAGGCTCGACCGCCGATTTATAGGTGCCAACGCGGAAGACGTGAGAATTCACCTTCAGCTTATCCAGCAGGGTTTTATAGTACAGGCTGTTGGTAGCGAAGCCGTGCAGATCGACTGTTCCCTGCGGGGAGAGATAGATCTTATTGGCAAAGCTGGCGAGGTAATACTGCGACTGGCTGTAGCTGTCTCCGGTCGCAAACACCGGCTTGCCGCTGTCGCGGAATTCGCGCAGGGCTTTACCAATGTACTGCAGCGAAGGCTGATCGCCACCGGCAAAACTGCGCAAATCCAGCACAATTCCGGTAATACGGCTATCATCTTTCGCCTGACGGATGGCATCCACGATATCAAACAGTGAATTCTCTTTCAGGCGATCGCTGCTGGCCCCGATAAGCTGGCGGCCCAGTTTACTGAATTTGTTGCTGACGGACGGTTTATCCACCACCACGCCGCTGAGGTCGACAATCAGCGCGCCTTTCTTCACGTCCGCCGGGGCCGAGCTGCTGCTCATCTGGAACCATATCCCGGCACCGACCAGGATAAGCAGGATCAAAAACAGATTGAGGATAAATTCGCGGACAAAATTCAGTCCCCGCCACGTCCACTTAAAAATACCAGCGATAGCTCGCCACAACATGCGCATAGACTCTCCGTAATCGCAACAAATGCCCGTAAGGGTACAGGGTTAAACGTAACGTGCCCCTTAACGGACAGTAATGTTCAACATCCTAAATAGCAGGGGCTGAATTGTCAGCAGGAAAAAGGACAATGCTGTAACAAAACATCATCCTGTGCTAGTTTCAGTCCACTTTACGCCCCCATCAGGAGGAAATTATGGACGCTCTGGAATTACTGGTTAATCGACGTTCGGCCTCACGCCTGGCCGATCCCGCCCCGGCGGGCGAAGCACTGGACAACATTCTGCGCGCCGGTATGCGCGCCCCCGACCACGGCACGCTGCAGCCGTGGCGCTTTATCATCGTTGAAAATGAAGGGCGCGATCGCCTCAGTGCGCTGCTGGAAAACCTGTCACGCGAAGCCAGCCTGGATGATAAAGCGATTGATAAAGCGAAACAGGCGCCGTATCGCGCTCCGATGATTATCACCGTTGTGGCCCGCTGCGAGGACCATCCCAAGGTGCCGCGCTGGGAGCAGGTCGTGTCAGCTGGCTGTGCGGTGATGGCAATGCAGATGAGCGCTGCCGCACAGGGCTTTAACGGTATCTGGCGCAGCGGTGCCTGGACCGAAGACGAATCCGTACGTCAGGCCTTCGGCTGCCGCCCGCAGGATGCCATCGTCGGCTTCCTTTATCTGGGCACCCCGCAGCTGAAAGCGGCGACCACCGTGCTGCCGGTCGACAGCGCGCCGTTTGTCAGTTATTTCTGATTGAATCAGGTCCTTTTTATCGTCAGGGTTGTGAGCGGCCCTGCAATTCGCCGGGATAATAAGCGAATGGTCCGCGATTAAGGTCGGCAGACTTACACCCGTCTGCCCGATCCGCTACCATAATGTCTGGTGAAGCTAAAAGGGACCTACTTCATGAATCAGAATACTATCCGCCTGACGCAGTACAGCCATGGTGCAGGCTGCGGCTGCAAAATCTCCCCCCAGGTTTTAGAGACCATCCTGCATAGCGATCATCCGCTCAGACGCGATCCTAATCTGCTGGTCGGCAATGAAACTCGCGATGATGCGGCCGTGTACGATCTCGGTAACGGCACGGCGGTCGTCAGTACCACCGATTTCTTTATGCCGATCGTGGACGATCCGTATGATTTCGGCCGGATTGCCGCTACCAACGCCATCAGTGATATCTGGGCAATGGGCGGGCGGCCGATTATGGCGATAGCCGTTCTGGGCTGGCCGGTCAACGTGCTGTCGCCGGAGATTGCCCGGCGGGTGATCGAAGGCGGACGCAGCGTTTGTGAACAGGCTGGGATTAGCCTGGCAGGTGGGCACTCGATTGACGCGCCGGAGCCGATCTTCGGTCTTGCGGTGACCGGGGTAGTCGACACGCACCAGGTGAAAAAGAACAGCGAAGCACAGGCGGGCTGCCGGCTGTGGCTCAGTAAGCCGCTGGGTATTGGCGTATTGACCACGGCGGAAAAGAAAGTGCTGCTGCGGCCTGAACATCAGGGGCTGGCGACGGAAGTGATGTGTCGGCTTAACCTGCTGGGCGCGGATGCCGCGGGGATCCCCGGCGTTTGTGCGATGACCGACGTCACCGGCTTTGGCCTGCTCGGCCACCTCAGTGAGATGTGCCAGGGCGCGGGTCTCCAGGCCGACGTGCGCTTCAGCGCGATACCGCGACTGCCCGGCGTCGATGACTACATCGCTCAGGGCTGCGTGCCGGGGGGGACGGAACGTAATTTTGCCAGCTATGGCCAGCTGATCGGTGAAATGACCCCGGCGCAGCGCAGCCTGCTTTGCGACCCGCAAACCTCCGGTGGTCTGCTGATGGCGGTATTACCCGAAGCGGAAGCGGCACTGCATGCTGCCGCAGAAAAACATGCAGTTTCCCTGACCATGATTGGCGAACTGACAGAGGCTCAACCCGGACGAGCCATGATTGAAATTAACCCCTGAGCAGGAATTGAGTCCGGATGCGTTTGTTTATTGCCGAAAAACCCAGCCTTGCCCGCGCGATTGCGGATGTCCTGCCGAAACCCCACCGTCGCGGCGACGGTTTTATCGCCTGCGGTGACAATCAGGTCGTCACCTGGTGCGTTGGGCACCTGTTGGAGCAGGCGCAGCCGGACAGCTATAACAGCCGTTTTGCCCGCTGGTCGCTGGCCGATTTGCCGATCGTGCCGGAAAAGTGGCAGCTGCAGCCGCGCCCGTCGGTGGCAAAACAGCTTAACGTGATTAAAAAGCTGCTGGGGGAAGCCAGCGAAGTGGTTCACGCAGGAGACCCGGATCGTGAAGGGCAACTGCTGGTGGACGAAGTGCTGGATTATCTGACCTTACCGGCGGAAAAACGTGCCGCCGTACAGCGCTGCCTGATAAACGATCTCAACCCGCAGGCGGTGGAGCGCTCGATTGGCCGACTGCGGCAGAATCGCGAATTTATTCCACTGTGCGTCTCGGCGCTGGCGCGTTCGCGCGCCGACTGGCTGTACGGCATCAATATGACCCGCGCCTACACGCTGCTGGGGCGCAACGCCGGTTATGACGGCGTGCTGTCGGTCGGTCGGGTGCAGACCCCGGTGTTGGGCCTGGTGGTGCGGCGCGATGAAGAGATTGAAAACTTCGTGGCGAAAGATTTCTTCGAGGTGAGGGCACATATCGTCACCCCGCAGGATGAACGCTTCGTTGCCCTGTGGCAACCCAGTGAATCCTGCGAACCCTATCAGGACGAAGAGGGGCGACTGCTGCATCGCCCGCTGGCCGATCACGTGGTCGCGCGCATCGGCGGCCAGCCCGCACTGGTCACCAGTTATAACGATAAGCGTGAGAATGATACCGCGCCGCTGCCGTTTTCGCTTTCCAGCCTGCAAATCGAAGCCGGTAAGCGGTTTGGCCTGAGCGCGCAAATCGTGCTGGATACCTGCCAGCGTCTGTACGAAACCCACAAGCTGATCACCTATCCGCGTTCGGACAGCCGCTATCTGCCGGACGAGCATTTTGCCGCCCGTCATTCGGTGCTGAATGCGATAAACAGCCATCAGCCGGACCTGACGCCGCCCGCCGATTTTAATACCGATATTCGTAACCGCTGCTGGGATGATAAAAAAGTCGATGCCCACCACGCCATTGTGCCGACGGCGCGCAGCAGCCGGGTTTCGCTGAATGAAAACGAGCAGCGCATTTACCGGCTGATCGCCACCCAGTATCTGATGCAGTTTTGCCCCGATGCGGTTTACCGCAAGTGTGTGATTGAGCTGGATATCGCCGGCGGGAAGTTTATCGCCAAGGCGCGGTTCCTGGCGGAAGCGGGCTGGCGGGCGCTGTTGGGCAGTAAAGAACGCGACGAGGAAAATGACGGCACGCCGCTGCCGGTGGTGGCAAAGGGCGATGAGTTACTGTGTGAGCGCGGCGAAGTGGTGGAGAAGCAGACCCAGCCGCCGCGCCCCTTTACCGACGCCACGCTGCTGTCGGCGATGACCGGGATCGCGCGTTTTGTGCAGGATAAAGATCTGAAGAAGGTGCTGCGCGCTACCGACGGTCTGGGGACCGAAGCGACGCGGGCGGGTATTATCGAACTGCTGTTTAAGCGCACTTTCCTGTTTAAAAAGGGGCGCTATATTCACTCCAGCCCGGCGGGAAGGGCGCTGATCCACTCTTTACCGGAAATGGCCGCGCGGCCGGATATGACCGCGCACTGGGAATCGACGCTGACCAAAATCAGTGAAAAGCAGTGCCGCTATCAGGACTTTATGCAGCCGCTGGTGGAGACGCTGTACTCGCTGATCCATCAGGCTCGCCAGCAGCCTGCGGCCCACGCTTTTCGCGGGCTGCCCGCGCCGTCGTCGGGCCAGGCGAAGAAGCCGCATCGTAAAACGGCTTCTTCGAAGGCGGGTACGGGTAAGTCCAGACCGTCGGGGGAGAGGGATTCCGGCAGCGACTAGGTCTGACCTGAGAGCTTTTTTGGCCGCGGGATGTGTGCGAGAAACTCCCGCAATCGGGCAATCGGGCAATCGGGCAATCGGCTAAATCTGCAGAATTAAGCGGTAAAGCTTAGCGATCCAAATAAGCCTGAAGCAGCGGAATATCGGCAGGGGCCAGCGCGAAGCTGAACGCCTCTGCCGGCTCCACCCACGCCAGCGCCTGATGGCAGCTTGCCGTCACTTCTCCACTGAACTCGGTGACCAGCCAGGCGTGCAGATTGATTTTCCGCGCCCCAACAATCCGGATTTCGCTGGCGATGTAGCAGCCGATAACGGCATCGATCGCCAGCTCTTCCTTAAGCTCGCGGGCCAGCGCCTGCTGCTGGCTTTCCCCGGCGTCTACCTTACCCCCGGGAAACTCCCACAGACCGGGCTGATCGCCCTGCGGCCCGCGCTGGGCCAGCAGGAGCCTGCCGTCGCGCAGGATCATCGCGGCGACGACTTCCAGCGCGATTACGTTCGCCATCAGAATTCGAACTGTGCCCAAATCGGTGCATGGTCTGACGGTTTTTCCATGCCGCGAATATCGTAATCAATGCCGGTCGCCGTGCAGCGATCCGCCAGCGGCTGGCTGGCCAGCAGCAAATCAATGCGCAGTCCGCGATTGTCATCGAAGCCTTTGGAGCGGTAGTCGAACCAGGAGAAACGGTCGTTAACCGCGTTATTCTGCGCGCGCCAGGTGTCCACCAGACCCCAGTTCATCAGTCGCTCCATCCATTCGCGCTCTTCCGGCAGGAACGAGCACTTTCCGGTGCGCAGCCAGCGCTTGCGGCTGTCTTCGCCAATGCCGATATCCAGATCGCTGCTGCTGATGTTCATATCACCCATAATCAGCACCGGATTGGCCGGGCTCTGTTCCTGCTCCAGGTAACTTTGCAGATCGCGATAAAACTTCTCTTTCGCCGGGAACTTGATCGGGTGGTCGCGGCTTTCCCCCTGCGGGAAGTAGCCGTTAATGACCGTCAGCAGGCCCGCTGGGGTTTCAATGTCGGCCATAATAATACGGCGCTGAGCGTACTCATCATCTCCGGGGAAACCGCGGCGGACGGCGACCGGTGGCGCTTTGCAGAGCAGGGCAACGCCGTAGTGGCCCTTCTGGCCGTGATAGAACACGTTATAGCCGAGCTTCGCGACCTCTTCCAGCGGGAACATATCGTCGTGAACCTTGGTTTCCTGCAGGCCGATAACGTCCGGCTGATGCTGTTCAACGATGGCGGCAAGCTGGTGCGGGCGAGCGCGTAGCCCGTTGATATTAAAGGAGACAAATTTCATAGCGTAGGCCATTTCGTGGCGAAAAGATGGCGGAATGGTAGCAGAAACCGGGCAAAAATGTCATCTGTTGCCGGGATGAAAACGCAGTCAAAGGTAATGAAAGGCAAAATCGGACGTTAAGGTGAGGGATTTTAAAACGCAAGAAACGGGAGTGATATCTGAAATGGTGGTGGGGGAAGGATTCGAACCTTCGAAGTCGATGACGGCAGATTTACAGTCTGCTCCCTTTGGCCGCTCGGGAACCCCACCAGGGGAAGCGCATTAACAATTCACAACACTGAAAAATGACATGGCGTTCATTTTTCATCTTCATTTCACCCGAAAGAGCAGGTTGAAATGGTGGTGGGGGAAGGATTCGAACCTTCGAAGTCGATGACGGCAGATTTACAGTCTGCTCCCTTTGGCCGCTCGGGAACCCCACCACTGGCCTGACTACTGTGCTTGTTAAGCGGGGCGCATCATATCAAATGAACTGACGCTGTAAAGCCCCGGATTCCAGAAAATAGCGCGTTCGCTGATTTTTTGCCCGAACTGCTGTTTTGTAAGGCAAAACAGCAGTATCGGCATCACAGAATAATCGTGCGGTTGCCGTAAACAAACACGCGCTGCGCCAGTACCTGATACAGGGCACGGCTCAGGGCATTTTTCTCTACGTCTCGGCCCGCGCGCATCATATCTTCTGCGGTGTAGGTATGATCCACGTGGATTACGTCCTGCATAATGATCGGGCCTTCGTCGAGGTTATCGTTCACGTAGTGCGCGGTCGCGCCGATGATTTTCACGCCGCGCTCATAGGCCTGGTGATAAGGACGAGCACCGATAAAGGCCGGCAGGAACGAGTGGTGAATATTGATAATCTGGTTCGGGTAGCGCTGAACGAACGCCGGGGTCAGCACGCGCATATATTTCGCCAGCACCACATAGTCCGGCTGGTAGCGATCGATTTCCGCCGCCATATTGTTGTCGTGATCCTCGCGCGTCAGGCCTTCATGGCTGACCAGCACGAACGGGATGTCAAAACGTTCAACCAGCGTACGCAGTGTCTCGTGGTTGCCGATAACGGCGGCAATCTCAACATCCAGCCCGCCGTAGGCGCTTTTCATCAGCAGATCGCCCAGGCAGTGCGCCTCTTTCGTCACCAGGATGACAATACGGCGGCGGCCGGCGGGCTGCAGCTCGCGCACCGAACCGGTCGGCAGCGCACTATCAAGATCGGCCAACAGGGTGGTATCGTTGAAGATGCCTTCCAGTTCGGTACGCATAAAGAAGCGCCCGGTACGGTGATCCACGAACTCGTTGTTCTGAACGATGTTCAGTTCGTGCTTGTAACAGATGTTGGTAATTTTCGCGATCAGCCCTTTAGCATCCGGGCAGATGGTGCGTAAAACTTTGCGTTGCAGTGTTTGCGCTTGCATTACGATGGTAATCCTGTCGATACAAAAGGGAAATCAGGGTCAGTTCTGACCGCAGCATTTCTTGTATTTTTTGCCAGAGCCACAGGGGCACTGATCATTGCGCCCGATTGGCGGGAAGGTTCCGTCAATATAGTACCAGCGTTGCTCCTCACGAAGAAAGCGCGAACGTTCATGAATAAAGCTTTCACGCTGATTTTCCGTGAAACGCGCAAAAAATGTCACGTATCCCTGAGCAGAATCGGCCATGATTTCGCTGCTGATGACGTTCAGTCCCTGCCATTCCGTGGCGGCGTAGCTCTCTTCAATGCTGTCAGTGAAACGCTCCGCGTGGCAGGAAGGGTGCCAGCTCTCGATCAAATAGCGGGTGTTACGCTTTACGTAGGCGCAGTAGCGAGAGCGCATTAATACTTCCGGCGTTGCAGGGAGTGATGCACCTTTTAGATACGATTCACAACATAAGCTATACTGCATTCCGCTACCGCACGGACAAGGTTCAGACACGTTGACTCCAGCTCTCTGATATACGGGTTATTCAGGATTTGTGGGCTGATGGTAACCGACCCGCGGCAGTGATGCCATTTTGATCGTTATGAATGCCCGTTTGGGACCTTTGCCGCAGGTATGTGGCAGAAAAAGGATGCAGGTATCAAAGCCAGAGGTGGAATGAGACAGATTAAAATCGGACTGGCGTTGGGATCGGGTGCGGCGAAGGGCTGGTCGCATATCGGGGTGATTAACGCCCTCGAACGTGCCGGTATCCGTATTGATGTCGTCGCAGGCTGTTCCGTTGGCGCGCTGGTCGGTGCGGCGTATGCCAGTCGGCGGCTGCCGCTGATGGAGTCCTGGGTGCGGTCGTTCAGCTACTGGCAGGTGATCCGCCTGATGGATCTCTCCTGGCAGCGCGGTGGCCTGCTGCGCGGCGAACGGGTGTTCAGCCACGTGCGGCGTCTGATTGCCAACGAAAACATTGAACAGTGCAGCCTGCCTTTTGGCGCGGTAGCCACTAACCTGAGCACAGGCCGAGAACTCTGGCTGACGGAAGGGGATCTGCATCAGGCGGTCAGAGCGTCATGCAGTATGCCCGGCCTGCTGTCACCGGTGGGCTGGAACGGTTACTGGCTGGTTGACGGGGCGGTGGTTAATCCGGTGCCGATTTCCTTAACCCGCGCGCTGGGAGCCGATATTGTGATTGCCGTTGATCTGCAACATGACGCGCATCTGATGCAGCAGGATCTGTTTTCCGTAACGCCGCATCCCGAAGGGGAAGAGATTGTTGAACCGCACAGCTGGGGCGGAAGACTGCGGCAGCGGCTGGGTCGGATGGTGCAGCGCAAAGTGAACCACTCGCCGAGCGCGATGGAAATCATGTCCACCTCGATACAGGTGCTGGAAAATCGTCTGAAGCGCAACCGTATGGCGGGCGATCCGCCGGACGTTCTGCTGCAGCCGTTCTGCCCGCAAATCTCCACGCTGGATTTTCATCGCGCTGAGGAAGCGATCGAAGCGGGAAAACTGTCAGTTGAAAAGAAAATGGATGAATTACTGCCACTTGTCCGCGACAGACAATAGCGTAATCAATTTATCATGCGGATAGCGCCAATTCAGAGAGGCACATCTGCGATTTATAGACCACTATTGAGGTATCTGTTTTGCAGGGGAGAACAATGGAAAAACCGTTAAGTGGAAAACGCATTCTCATCGTTGAGGACGAAGTCGTTTTCCGCTCCCTGCTTGAGAACTTCCTCACTTCACTCGGCGCGCAGATAAGCCTGGCGGATGACGGCGTTAAGGCTCTGGAACTGCTGGCCGTGAGCCAGCCGGATATGATGATTTGCGATCTGGCCATGCCGAACATGGACGGCCTGACGCTGGTCAGCCACCTGCGCAGCACGGGGCAGACGCTGCCTATTCTGGTGATCTCCGCCACGGAAAACATGTCTGACATTGCCAAAGTGCTGCGCCTGGGCGTGCAGGACGTGCTGCTAAAGCCGGTGAAAGATTTGGCTCGCCTGCGGGAAGTGGTCTTCGAGTGCCTCTACCCCTCAATGTTTACCTCTAAAGTTGACGAGGATGAACAGCTGTTCCAGGACTGGGATGCGCTGGTACGCGATCCCGCCGCCGCTGCCAAGCTCCTGCAGCAGCTACAGCCGCCGGTTCAGCAGACCATCGCCCGTTGCCGGATAAACTATCGCCAGCTTACCATGGCCGAACAGCCGGGCCTGGTTCTGGATGTGGCGGCATTATCAGAGAAAGATCTGGCCTTTTACTGTCTTGATGTCACCCGCGCCGGGGATAATGGCGTGCTGGCCGCGCTGTTATTGCGAGCATTATTTAACGGCCTGCTTCAGGAACAATTGTCCGGGCAGTCTCAGCGGCTGCCCGAGTTAAGTGGATTGCTGACTCAGGTTAATCAATTATTACGCCAGGTTAATCTCGACGGGCAATTTCCTTTGCTGGTTGGTTATTATAACCGCGACCTGAAAAATTTGATTCTGGTCTCCGCAGGTCTTAATGCCTCGCTCAGTATTCACAGCCAGCAAATTCAGTTGAGCAATGGCGTACCGCTCGGCACGCTGGGCAGTACGCATCTTAATCAAATCAGCCAGCGTTGTGATGCCTGGCAGTGCCAGGTTTGGGGCGCTGGCGGCAGGCTGCGGTTAATGCTGAGTACGGATTAACCGGTCGCGCTCCTTTCTCTCTGCCCGGCAAGACAGAGGCATCGATAAGCTTTACACTTGGGTAATTATCTTAATTTTTGCTGAAATGAATTCACCAGGATAAATCCGTGTGGGACTAACTGGTATACTCACTCTGTTTTTAAACTCGACATATCAAGTAATAACTTGAACGGCCTAATGAGAGGTACTTTGATGTCTGCCCATAATTCTAAAGTCAAAAAAGCGGTAATCCCGGTTGCAGGTTTGGGAACACGTATGTTGCCAGCAACTAAAGCGATTCCTAAAGAGATGCTGCCGCTGGTTGATAAGCCGTTAATTCAGTATGTCGTTAACGAGTGTATCGCGGCTGGAATTACCGAAATTGTGCTGGTTACGCACTCGTCTAAAAATTCCATCGAAAACCACTTTGACACCAGTTTTGAACTGGAAGCGATGCTGGAAAAACGCGTTAAGCGCCAGCTGCTGGAAGAAATCCAGTCAATCTGCCCGCCGCACGTGACCATCATGCAGGTCCGTCAGGGCCTGGCGAAAGGTCTGGGCCACGCGGTGATGTGCGCATGGCCGGTGGTGGGCAACGAGCCTGTCGCAGTGATCCTGCCGGACGTGATCCTGGATGAGTATGAGTCAGACCTGTCGAAAGAGAACCTGGCCGATATGATCCGCCGCTTCGACGAAACGGGCCACAGCCAGATCATGGTTGAGCCGGTAGCCGATGTGACCGCCTACGGTGTGGTTGACTGCAAAGGCGCCGAGCTGAAAGCCGGTGAAAGCGCTCCGATGGTGGGTGTGGTTGAGAAGCCTAAAGCCGATAAGGCGCCGTCTAACCTGGCGGTCGTGGGTCGTTACGTGCTGTCTGCGGACATCTGGCCACTGCTGGCGAAAACCCCTCCGGGTGCCGGTGATGAAATCCAGCTGACCGACTCCATCGCGATGCTGATGGAAAAAGAAACCGTTGAAGCCTATCACCTGAAAGGCGTCAGCCATGACTGCGGTAACAAACTGGGTTACATGCAGGCCTTCGTAGAGTACGGCGTTCGCCACAACACGCTCGGCAGTGATTTCAAAGCGTGGCTGGAAAGCACCGTAGGCAATAAAAAATAATTTCATTTTAACCGGGACAACACAATGAAAGTCACCGTATTTGGTATCGGTTACGTCGGACTGGTGCAGGCTGCTGTTCTGGCAGAAGTTGGACATGACGTTCTCTGCATCGATGTTGACGCAAGCAAGGTCGAAAACCTTAAAAAAGGCCATATTCCAATTTTTGAGCCAGGACTGACTCCGCTGGTCATGCAGAACTATGAGGCCGGTCGCCTGAAGTTCTCCACGAACGCCGAGGAAGGGGTGAATCACGGTGTGATGCAGTTTATCGCCGTGGGAACGCCGCCGGATGAAGACGGTTCTGCCGACCTGAAGTATGTCACTGCCGTGGCGCGCACGATCGCCCAGCATATGACCTCGCACAAAGTGGTGCTGGATAAATCTACCGTACCGGTAGGCACAGCCGATCGCGTGCGTCAGGTGATGGAAGAGACGCTGAAAGGACGCGGTGTTGAACTGACCTTTGATGTCGTGTCTAACCCGGAATTCCTGAAAGAGGGCGCGGCGGTCAACGACTGTATGCGCCCTGAGCGTATTGTGATTGGTACCGACAACGACGAAGTTGTCGAGCTGCTGCGTGAGCTCTATGAGCCATTCAACCGCAACCATGACCGTATGATCCTGATGGATATCCGCAGTGCGGAGCTGACCAAGTATGCGGCAAACTGCATGCTGGCCACTAAAATCAGCTTTATGAATGAAATCTCCAACCTGGCCGAGCGCCTGGGCGCTGACGTTGAGAAAGTGCGTCAGGGGATTGGTTCAGATTCGCGTATCGGTTACTCCTTTATCTACCCTGGCTGCGGCTACGGCGGTTCCTGCTTCCCGAAAGATGTGCAGGCGCTGATCCGTACCGCAGAGCAGATTGGCTACACGCCGCGTCTGTTGCAGGCGGTGGAAGACGTCAACGATTCGCAGAAGAACAAGCTGCCGACCTTTATCAAGCATCACTTCGGTGAAAATCTTGAGGGCAAAACGTTTGCTCTGTGGGGCCTGTCATTTAAGCCTAACACCGATGATATGCGTGAAGCGTCAAGCCGCGTGCTGATGGAAGCACTGTGGCAGGCCGGGGCGACCGTACAGGCCTTCGACCCGGAAGCGATGGATGAAGCGCAGCGCATCTACGGCCACCGCAGCGATCTCAAGCTGATGGGAACCAAAGAAGCTGCACTGCAGGGTGCTGATGGCCTGGTGATCTGCACCGAGTGGCAGAACTTCCGCGCGCCGGATTTTGACGTGATTAAAGATGCCCTGAAAGAAGCCGTGATTTTTGATGGTCGTAACCTGTATGATCCGGAAAGAATCAGCAAACGCGGTTTTGTCTATTATGCAATTGGCCGCGGAGCATCTCTAAACATTGCATAATTGAAGAGGCAAGTATGAAATATCTGGTTACCGGCGCAGCAGGATTTATTGGCTTTCACGTCACTCAACGCCTGCTGGATGCCGGTCACCAGGTTATCGGTATCGATAACCTGAATGATTATTACGACGTTAATCTGAAAACTGCCCGCCTCGATTTGGTTACCACCCATCCCGAATTCACCTTTATCAAAATTGACCTTGCCGACCGTGAAGGCATGGCCAGTCTGTTTCGTGAGCAGCGTTTCCAGCGCGTAATTCACCTTGCCGCTCAGGCCGGTGTGCGTTATTCACTGGAAAATCCCCTGGCGTACGCGGACGCAAATCTTATCGGCCATTTAAATATTCTTGAGGGCTGCCGCCATAATCAGGTGGAACATTTGCTGTATGCCTCTTCCAGCTCGGTATATGGCCTGAATCGTAAATTACCGTTCTCGACGGATGATTCCGTTGACCATCCGGTCTCATTGTATGCGGCAACGAAAAAGGCCAATGAGCTGATGTCCCATACTTATTCTCATCTGTACGGCATTCCGACTACCGGGCTGCGCTTCTTTACGGTCTATGGCCCCTGGGGCCGGCCGGATATGGCACTGTTCAAATTCACCCGCGCTATTCTCGCGGGCGAAAGTATTGATGTTTATAATAATGGTGAAATGCGTCGGGACTTTACCTACATTGACGATATTGCCGAATCTATCCTGCGCCTGCAGGATATTATTCCCCAGCGTGATGATAGCTGGACGGTGGAAACCGGCAGCCCGGCCAACAGCTCAGCGCCTTATCGGGTCTACAATATCGGTAACAGCCAGCCGGTGATGTTAATGGACTACATCAAAGCGCTGGAGAATGCGCTGGGGCAAACCGCCAGCAAAAATATGCTGCCGATGCAGCCCGGTGACGTACTGGATACCAGCGCCGACACCCGCGCGCTGTACGAGGCAATAGGCTATAAGCCTCAGACTTTAGTCGCGGACGGTGTGGCACGCTTTGTAGCGTGGTACAGGGACTTCTATCAGGTGTGATGACGAAATAAAAAAAGGAAGCGAAAGCTTCCTTTTTTACTGATGCCTGGTGATATAAAAATAAAGCTAAATAAACACACCATTGGTGTGGTATTAGAGAGGGACTCTTATGGGCAATTACAGCAGGAAATCGTCCAGCTGCTTACCTTGTTCTTCGATAGCTTTTTTGATGACTGCCGGGGTGCGGCCCTGGCCGGTCCAGGTTTTGGTTTCGCCGTTCTCTTCAACATACTGATATTTAGCAGGACGCGTTGCACGCTTGGATTTACCCGGTGCTTTTGCCGCTGCAAGGCTGGAAAGTAATTCGTTAGGATCGATACCGTCCGCAATCAGCATATCGCGATACTGCTGCAGTTTACGCGTACGCTCTTCTACTTCAGCCTGCGCCTGGTTTTCTTCGTCGCGGCGTTCATTGACGACAACTTCCAGTTTCTCCAGCATTTCTTCCAGCGTTTCCAGGCTGCATTCTCTTGCCTGCGCACGCAGCGTACGAATATTGTTCAAAATTTTGAGTGCTTCGCTCATTGTCCAATTCTCTAATTTATATTGATGGGAATACTTCTTGCCCGATAATAATAGTGGTGACCTTTCCGAACTGCAATAGCTAATTTTATGAGGAATAAAAAACAACTAATAAACAGTTACCCCTCGTTTAAATCCAGTCGATTAACGGTTGTAGTAGAAATAGAATCGATATGAACGATCAATTCAAAAGGCACGTGCGGCCTTTAACTCACTCATTATAATTAGCTTATCACCCTCCAAACGTGCCGTTTATGCTACACTGCGCGCATCATTTATGACCTGCGGAGTAAGGGCCAATGGCTCAACTTTATTTCTATTATTCGGCGATGAACGCCGGAAAATCCACGGCGTTGTTGCAGTCTTCTTATAATTACCGTGAGCGCGGCATGCGCACGATGGTGTATACCGCTGAATTTGATAATCGTTTTGGGGCAGGGCGTATTGGCTCAAGAATCGGTCTGTCTTCGCCTGCACAGCTGTATAGTCACGAGACTTCACTGTTTAACGAAATTAAGGCTGAGAACCTGATCGAGCCGATACACTGCGTGCTGCTGGACGAAAGTCAGTTTCTGACTCGCGCTCAGGTGAAAGAACTGGCGGAGGTTGTCGACCAGCTAGATATACCGGTGCTGTGCTACGGATTACGGACTGATTTCCGCGGTGAATTGTTCAGCGGCAGTCAGTATCTGCTGGCCTGGGCGGACAAGCTGGTGGAGTTAAAAACGGTCTGCCACTGCGGCAGGAAAGCCGGAATGGTGCTGCGCCTGAATGAGCAGGGCAAGCCGTTTAAAGAGGGCGCACAGGTGCAGGTGGGGGGAAATGAAAGCTATGTTTCCGTCTGTCGCAAACACTACTACGAAGCGCTGGAGAGCGGTTCGTCGCGTGCTATTTTTGGCAATCAGTCCAGCCTGGAAGGGTAATATTGCTTAACATAGCGGCTCAGGAAGGTTGCCGGAGGATGTTAAGGCAGACTAACCGATCTGTATAAAAAACAGGTAGTCCCGCTAAAAAATAATGCCGGTCACGTTAAGTAACCGGCATTGTCTCTTACCGCCAAGCTATCGCTACTGAGTTACGATGACTTCTTTGCGCGTTTCTCAAACTTCTTGATTTCAGCTTCCTGAGTCACTTCCACAGCGTCAGTACTATCAGACTCGCTGAATTCGCGACCGTAGAAGGTATCCATCATGATGCTTTTCAGTTCGGCAATCAGCGGATAGCGCGGGTTGGCACCGGTACACTGGTCATCGAAGGCATCTTCCGCCAGTTTATCCACCTTCGCCAGGAAATCGGCTTCCTGAACCCCGGCTTCACGAATGGACTTCGGAATGCCCAGTGCGGCTTTCATCTCTTCCAGCCAGGCGAGCAGTTTCTCAATTTTCTGTGCGGTGCGGTCGCCCGGTGCGCTGAGGCCCAGATGGTCGGCAATCTCAGCGTAGCGGCGGCGCGCCTGCGGACGGTCGTACTGGCTAAAGGCCGTCTGCTTGGTTGGGTTGTCGTTGGCATTATAGCGAATCACGTTACAAATCAGCAGCGCATTGGCCAGACCGTGTGGAATGTGGAACTCAGAGCCCAGCTTGTGCGCCATGGAGTGACAGACCCCGAGGAAGGCGTTGGCGAAGGCGATGCCGGCGATAGTCGCTGCGTTGTGCACACGTTCACGCGCTACCGGGTTTTTGGCACCGTCACGATAGCTGGCCGGCAGGTTTTCCTGCAGTAGTTTCAGCGCCTGCAGCGCCTGGCCGTCGGAGAATTCGTTCGCCATCACCGACACATAGGCTTCCAGTGAGTGGGTAACGGCATCCAGTCCGCCGAAGGCACAGAGTGATTTCGGCATATCCATCACCAGGTTGGCATCCACAATCGCTATATCCGGGGTGAGGGCGTAGTCCGCCAGCGGATATTTCTGGCCGGTAGCATCGTCGGTCACCACGGCGAACGGTGTGACTTCTGAACCGGTACCGGAGGTGGTGGTGATCGCCACCATTTTGGCCTTCACGCCCATTTTCGGGAACTTATAGATGCGTTTACGGATATCCATAAAGCGCAGAGCCAGTTCTTCAAAGTGGGTTTCCGGATGCTCGTACATCACCCACATAATTTTCGCCGCATCCATCGGTGAACCGCCGCCGAGCGCAATAATCACGTCCGGTTTGAAGGAGTTCATTTTCTCTGCGCCTTTACGCACGATGCTCAGCGTTGGGTCCGCTTCGACTTCGAAGAACACGTCGGTTTCCACGCCGTGTGACTTCAGCACGCGGATAATCTGGTCGGCATAGCCGTTGTTGAACAGGAAACGGTCGGTGACGATAAACGCACGTTTGTAACCATCGGTGGCCACTTCTTCAAGTGCGATAGGCAGTGAGCCGCGACGGAAGTAGATAGACTTAGGAAGTTTATGCCACAACATATTTTCAGCTCGCTTGGCCACGGTTTTCTTGTTAATCAGATGTTTAGGTCCGACGTTTTCAGAAATGGAGTTGCCACCCCATGAACCACAGCCCAGCGTAAGTGACGGTGCCAGTTTGAAGTTATACAGGTCACCGATACCGCCCTGAGAAGCCGGCGTGTTAATCAGAATACGCGCGGTTTTCATTTTGTCGCCAAAGTAATTGACGCGTTCAGTCTGATTGTCCTGGTCGGTGTACAGACAGGAGGTGTGGCCAATCCCGCCCATGGCGACCAGTTTCTCGGCTTTATCGACCGCGTCGGCAAAGTCTTTAGCCCGGTACATGGCGAGCGTAGGTGACAGTTTTTCGTGGGCAAACGGCTCGGACTCATCAACCAGTTTTACTTCACCGATTAGAATTTTGGTGCTGGCCGGGACGGTTAATCCGGCCATCTCGGCGATCTTCACTGCGGGCTGACCGACGATGGCGGCGTTAAGCGCGCCGTTTTTCAGGATCATCTCCTGCACGGCCTTCAGCTCTTTACCCTGCAGCAGGTAGCCGCCATGGCTGGCGAAGCGCTCGCGCACCGCATCGTACACGCTGTCAACAACAATCACCGACTGTTCGGAGGCGCAGATCACACCGTTATCGAAGGTTTTTGACATCAGAATCGACGCCACGGCGCGTTTGATGTCGGCGGTTTCATCGACCACGACCGGGGTGTTACCGGCACCTACGCCGATAGCGGGTTTACCGGAGCTGTAGGCGGCTTTCACCATGCCCGGACCGCCGGTAGCGAGGATCAGGTTGATATCCGGGTGATGCATCAGCTGATTTGACAGGTCGACGGAAGGGGCGTCGATCCAGCCGATAATGTCTTTTGGTGCACCGGCGGCAATCGCGGCCTGCAGCACGATGTCTGCGGCTTTATTGGTGGCGTCTTTGGCACGCGGATGCGGGGAGAAGATAATACCGTTGCGGGTTTTCAGGCTAATCAGCGCTTTGAAAATCGCGGTGGACGTTGGGTTGGTGGTTGGCACGATGCCGCAGATAATACCGATAGGTTCGGCGATGGTGATGGTGCCGAAGGTATCGTCGGTAGCCAGAACGCCGCAGGTTTTTTCATCTTTGTAGGCGTTATAGATATATTCGGAAGCGAAGTGGTTTTTAATCACTTTATCTTCGACGATACCCATACCGGATTCGGCAACGGCCATTTTAGCCAGCGGAATTCGGGCATCAGCGGCGGCCAGAGCGGCCGCGCGGAAGATTTTGTCTACTTGTTCTTGAGTGAAATTGGCGTATTCACGCTGTGCTTGTTTAACACGTTCAACCAGTGCGTTAAGTTCAGCAACATTAGTAACGGCCATAAATGCTCTCCTGAGGAAGTTAAACTCTATTAGTAAACAAGTCAGAACTTGCAAGTATAGTCATCGACGCTGCGACTGCCGGACGCGGGCTTGCGATAATGCGAAAAACGTTCTAATGGTTTACTGACAGAGTCTCAATGCATCCTGAAACAGATTGTCACTTTCGGTGCGTTATCAGCTCCTTCTGATGACATTGAGCATAGCGGGAGTCGATAAGTGAAATGATGATTTAGATCATCTTTTCTGCAAGCTGACACCTTTCAGCTTGTGTGGAATTCGGCTTTTGATCAACAACTTCGCATTAAGCCGTCAAAAGATTTAACAACAAGACGATGCGCTACACATTCCAATAACAACCTGCCTGTTGATTTGTTTTGAGTAAGAACACCGGATGATTATCGTGACAGGCAGGATGGTCAGTGATGATGAATTCTATTACATTAGCGCCACCATGAAGCCCACAGGAGAGCAGGGTGAATTCAGCACTATTAGATCTTTCAGGTTACATTAAATTCTTTGTCGGCCTGTTTGCCCTGGTCAATCCCATCGGCATCATCCCGGTCTTTATCAGCATGACCAGCTACCAGGTGGCCGCCGCCAGGAATAAAACCAACCTCACCGCCAACGTCTCCGTGGCGATCATCCTGTGGACCGCCCTGTTTTTGGGCGACGGTATTCTGCATATTTTCGGCATTTCCATTGATTCATTCCGTATCGCGGGCGGCATCCTGGTCGTGACCATCGCCATGTCGATGATCAGCGGAAAACTGGGGGAAGATAAGCAGAACAAGCAGGAAAAATCAGAGACGGCCAACCGCGAAAGCATCGGCGTGGTGCCGCTGGCGCTGCCGTTGATGGCGGGGCCGGGTGCCATCAGCTCCACCATTGTCTGGAGCACCCGCTATCACAGCTGGCAAAACCTGCTCGGCTTTTCGCTGGCGATTGCGCTGTTCGCCTTCTGCTGCTGGCTGTTATTCCGCGCGGCACCGATTATGGTTCGGGTGCTGGGCCAGACGGGCATTAACGTGGTCACCCGTATCATGGGACTGCTGCTGATGGCGCTGGGCATTGAATTTGTGGTCACCGGCATTCGGTCACTGTTCCCGGGATTAACCGGCTGAATCGTTGGTGGTAATTTCATCCTGCAATAAACACTGAAAGGCGCACATTGTGCGCTTTTTTTTCGTATGCGACAGGGGTGGTGCACTTTATTGGTGCATTTACACTTTTTAATGCCTCATTTTGCAGCATGTATTCACATATCTTACTTTGCCATTCGAATTATTAATGTAACTACTGCAAACGGATTTGCAACGCTTTGATGGCGGTGTAAATGTGATTTTTTTTACATCGGCATATAACCGATTTCTCATTAAAAAGTAGTTTCATCAACTACTGTATAAAAAATCTGTAGCAGTATTTGTTGTCTTTATGGCGTTTATTGGCGACATAAAATGGATTTTTCCTGTCGCTGTTTGTTTTATCACCCGATCTTGCAGATTGTGTCTGTATATTCATTTAAATCAACAAATTGCACGTTATTTATCGATGTGTAATAACTCATTACCCCTGCGATTTATCATGATAAAGTAGAAATGGTTAACATTTTTGCTATTTAGCTTTAGCGCAATCCTACCCCTTCTGATAATTTTTCAGGTGACCGGCAAAACTGGCACCGGATGTGCAGTGTATTACGCCGCAACTTTGCGACATAACAGCAGGGTTTAACTGAACAGAGTAGATTGCCAATGTGATGTTCTGAGCATCCGGCCAATGGGCCGAACGGTAACGCAGGGGGGATTCTGCAAAGCGGTAGCAGAAAGCAGTACCGATTTATCAACAAACCAAAGGCGTCGTTCCGCCATTTGGCAAGGTTTCCTGTAAACAGGGCTATCGCCGCGGGCCGAAGATCCGCAGGTAATATTAAAAACTGGAGTAGGTAAATAATGACCAACATCACGAAGAGAAGTCTGATTGCCCTTGGCGTCATGGCGGCTATGGGATCGCTAACAATCAATGCTGCCTTCGCGGCAAATGTGCCTGCCGGCGTGCAGCTGGCGGAGAAACAGGAGCTGGTCAGAGGTAACGGCGCTGAACTGCAGTCTCTCGACCCGCATAAAATTGAAGGCGTGCCGGAATCCAACGTTAACCGCGACGTGCTGGAAGGCCTGGTGATTAACGACGCCGATGGCAAAATTATTCCCGGCGTAGCGGAAAAATGGGAAAGCAAAGAGGGCGGTAAAGTGTGGGTCTTCCACCTGCGCAATAACGCCAAATGGTCAAACGGCGAGCCGGTTACCGCGCAGGACTTCGTTTACAGCTGGCAGCGCCTGGCCGATCCGAAAACCGCATCCCCCTATGCCAGTTACCTGCAGTACGGTCACCTGCTCAACGTGGATGACATCATTGACGGCAAAAAACCTGCCGACACCCTGGGCGTGAAAGCCATCGACGACCATACGCTGGAAGTCACCCTCAGCGACGCCGTTCCGTATTTCTACAAGCTGCTGATCCACCCGTCCATGTCCCCGGTGTATAAACCGGTGGTGGAAAAATTTGGTGAAAAGTGGACCCAGCCCGCCAACTTCGTGGGCAACGGCGCGTTTAAGCTGAAAGAGTGGGTGGTTAACGAGCGTATTGTGGTTGAGCGTAACCCACAGTACTGGGATAACGCCCACACCGTACTAAATCAGGTTACCTTCCTGCCAATCTCTTCAGAAGTGACCGACACCAACCGCTACCGCAGCGGCGGCAGCGATATGACCTATAACTATCTGCCGATTGAGCTTTATCAGAAGCTGAAAAAAGAGATCCCGGGCGAAATTCACGCCGACCCGTATCTCTGCACCTACTACTACGAAATCAACAACCAGAAGCCGCCGTTTAACGATCCTCGCGTGCGTGCCGCGCTGAAACTCGGCCTGGATCGCGACATCATGGTAAATAAAGTGAAGGCGCAGGATGAAGATCCGGCCTACAGCTATACCCCGCCGTTTACCGATGGCATCAAGCTGACGCCACCGGAGTGGTTCGGCTGGTCGCAGGAAAAACGTAACGAAGAAGCGAAAAAACTGCTGGCCGAAGCGGGCTACACCGCGGACAAACCGCTGACCTTCGATCTGCTGTACAACACCTCCGATCTGCATAAGAAGCTGGCGATTGCCGCCGCGTCTATCTGGAAGAAGAATCTGGGCGTTAACGTGAAGCTGCAAAACCAGGAGTGGAAAACCTTCCTGGATACCCGCCATCAGGGCACCTTCGACGTGGCGCGCGCGGCCTGGTGCGCGGACTATAATGAACCAACCAGCTTCCTGAATACCATGCTGTCTGACAGCAGTAACAACACCTCACATTATAAAAATCCGGAATTTGATAAGGCGATGGCGCAGGCGCTGGCTGCCGGAGACGAAGGCAAGCGTGCTGAAGTTTACGCCCAGGCGGAAAAAATCCTCGACGCCGACTCCGCGATTGTGCCGGTCTATTATTATAAAAATCTGCGGTTAGTGAAGCCGTATGTCGGCGGCTATACCGGTAAAGACCCGCTGGATAACAGCCACGATAAAGATCTCTACATTATTAAACACTAAGTACGACGGGCAGCTTTGCTGCCCATTTAAAGCAATGTCACCGCAGAGGTTCGCCTCTGCGGCTTAAAGCCAGCAGGTACGGGCAATGTTAAAATTTATCTTCCGTCGCTTCCTTGAGGCGATACCAACGCTGTTTATTTTGATCACCATCTCATTCTTTATGATGCGCCTGGCCCCCGGCAGTCCGTTTACCGGCGAGCGCGCATTAACACCGGAAGTCATGGCGAATATCGAAGCCAAATATCACCTCAATGATCCGATGTGGAAGCAGTATCTCAACTACCTCCAGCAGCTGGCGCACGGCGATTTCGGTCCTTCTTTTAAATACAAGGACTACACCGTTAACGATCTGGTTGCCTCTTCATTCCCGGTTTCGGCCAAGCTGGGCGCGGCGGCGTTCCTGCTGGCGCTGGTCTTTGGCGTCACCGCCGGGGTGATTGCGGCACTGAAACAGAACAGTAAATGGGATTATGCGGTAATGGGGGTGGCAATGACCGGTATCGTGATCCCCAGTTTCGTGGTGGCACCGCTGCTGGTGCTACTGTTCTCCATTACCCTCAAGTGGTTGCCGGGCGGCGGCTGGAACGGCGGGGCGCTGCAATATATGATCCTGCCGATGGTCGCACTGTCGCTGGCTTATATCGCCAGCATCGCCCGTATTACCCGCGGTTCGATGATCGAAGTCCTTCACTCCAACTTCATCCGCACGGCCCGCGCCAAAGGTCTGCCGATGCGCCGCATTATTCTGCGCCACGCGCTGAAGCCCGCGCTGCTGCCGGTGCTTTCCTACCTCGGTCCTGCCTTTGTCGGCATTATTACCGGTTCGATGGTGATCGAAACCATTTACGGTCTGCCGGGCATTGGCCAACTGTTCGTTAACGGGGCGCTGAACCGTGACTACTCGCTGGTGCTGAGTCTGACCATCCTGGTTGGGGCACTGACGATTCTGTTTAACGCGATTGTTGACGTGCTGTATGCCGTTATCGATCCGAAAATTCGTTACTGAGCAGGAGCTGAACATGATTTTAAGTAAGAAAAACAGCGAAGCTCTGGATAATTTCACTGAAAAGCTGGAAATAGAAGGGCGCAGCCTGTGGCAGGATGCCCGTCGCCGCTTTATTCACAACCGCGCTGCGGTAGCCAGCCTGTTTGTGCTGGTGCTGATCGCCCTGTTCGTCACCTTCGCGCCGATGCTGTCGCAGTTTACCTACGACGATACCGACTGGGCGATGATGTCCGCCGCGCCGGAGTTCAGCAGCGGCCACTATTTCGGCACCGACTCGTCGGGGCGCGATCTGCTGGTGCGCGTGGCCATCGGCGGACGTATCTCCCTGATGGTCGGTATCGCCGCCGCGCTGGTGGCGGTAGTGGTCGGCACGCTGTACGGCACCCTGGCGGGGTATCTCGGCGGTAAAACCGACTCGGTGATGATGCGCCTGCTGGAAATCCTTAACTCCTTCCCGTTTATGTTCTTCGTGATCCTGCTGGTGACGCTGTTCGGCCAGAATATTTTGCTGATCTTCGTCGCTATCGGCATGGTTTCCTGGCTGGACATGGCGCGTATCGTTCGCGGCCAGACGCTCAGCCTGAAGCGCAAAGAGTTTATTGAAGCGGCCCAGGTTGGCGGCGTCTCCACTATGAACATCGTGCTGCGCCATATCGTGCCGAACGTACTGGGCGTGGTGGTGGTGTATGCCTCGCTGCTGGTGCCGAGCATGATCCTGTTCGAATCGTTCCTCAGCTTCCTCGGCCTCGGTACCCAGGAGCCGCTGAGCAGCTGGGGCGCGTTGCTCAGCGACGGCGCTAACTCGATGGAAGTTTCTCCGTGGCTGCTGATGTATCCGGCAGGATTCCTGGTGATCACCCTGTTCTGTTTTAACTTTATCGGCGATGGTCTGCGTGACGCCCTCGATCCGAAAGACCGCTAAGGAGATACCGATGAGCGTAATTGAACTGGAAACGGTCAGAACACAGAGTAAACAGACCGGTGCACTGCTGGACGTGAAGGATCTGCGGGTGACTTTCAACACGCCGGACGGTGACGTCACGGCGGTCAACGACCTTAACTTCTCGCTGCGGGCGGGAGAAACGCTGGGGATCGTCGGTGAATCCGGCTCCGGCAAGTCACAAACCGCCTTCGCCCTGATGGGGCTGCTGGCCAGCAATGGCCGGATTGGCGGCTCGGCGCGCTTCAACGGCAACGAAATCCTCAATCTGCCGGAGAAAAAGCTGAACCGGCTGCGCGCCGAACAGATTGCGATGATATTTCAGGACCCTATGACCTCGCTGAACCCCTATATGCGCGTGGGGGAACAGCTGATGGAAGTGCTGCAGCTGCATAAAGGTATGAACAGCGCCCAGGCGTTCGAAGAATCCGTGCGCATGCTGGATGCGGTGAAAATGCCGGAGGCGCGCAAGCGCATGAAGATGTTTCCGCACGAATTTTCCGGCGGGATGCGTCAGCGCGTGATGATCGCCATGGCGCTGCTGTGCCGGCCTAAGCTGCTGATCGCCGACGAACCGACCACGGCGCTGGACGTGACCGTTCAGGCGCAGATCATGACCTTGCTGAACGAGCTGAAGCGGGAGTTTAACACCGCCATTATTATGATCACCCACGATCTCGGCGTGGTGGCCGGGATCTGCGATCGGGTGCTGGTGATGTACGCCGGGCGCACCATGGAATACGGCAACGCGCGCGATGTCTTCTACCATCCTTCTCATCCGTACTCGATTGGGCTGCTGAACGCGGTGCCGCGTCTTGACGGCGAAGAGGGCGATACCTTAACGACCATTCCGGGCAATCCGCCCAATCTGCTGCGCCTGCCGAAGGGCTGTCCTTTTCAGCCTCGCTGTCCGCATGCGATGGAAATCTGCAGCACGGCGCCGCCGCTGGCCGGATTTGGTGAAGGGCGACTGCGCGCCTGCTTCAAACCGGTGGAGGAACTGGTATGACAACGGTTGCTGAAAAGAAAGTCCTGCTGGAAATCGCTGACCTGAAAGTCCACTTCGACATTAAAGACGGCCGTCAGTGGTTCTGGCAGCCGCCAAAAACGCTGAAGGCGGTGGATGGCGTCAGCCTGCGTCTTTATGAGGGGGAAACCCTCGGCGTGGTCGGTGAGTCCGGCTGCGGCAAGTCGACGCTTGCGCGGGCGATTATCGGGCTGGTGAAAGCCACCGAGGGACGCGTTGCCTGGCTGGGGCGTGACCTTCTGGGGCAGACGGCGGATGAATGGCGCGCCGCGCGCAGCGATATTCAGATGATATTCCAGGATCCGCTGGCTTCGCTGAATCCGCGCATGACCATCGGCGAAATTATCGCCGAGCCGCTGCGCACCTACCACCCGAAAATGGCACGTCAGGAAGTGAAAGAGCGCGTCAAGGCGATGATGCTGAAGGTCGGGCTGTTGCCCAATCTGATTAACCGCTACCCGCATGAGTTTTCCGGCGGCCAGTGCCAGCGTATCGGAATTGCCCGCGCGCTGATCCTGGAACCGAAACTGATTATCTGCGATGAGCCGGTGTCCGCGCTGGACGTGTCGATTCAGGCGCAGGTCGTCAATCTGCTGCAGAAACTGCAGCGTGAGATGGGCCTGTCGCTGATCTTCATTGCCCACGATCTGGCGGTGGTAAAACACATTTCCGACCGCGTGCTGGTGATGTATCTGGGACACGCGGTGGAGCTGGGCACCTACGATCAGGTTTACCAGAATCCGCAGCATCCCTACACCCGCGCATTAATGTCTGCGGTGCCGATCCCGGATCCCGATCTGGAAAAGAATAAGGTGATTCAGCTACTGGACGGTGAACTGCCGTCGCCGATTAATCCGCCTTCAGGCTGCGTGTTCCGCACCCGCTGCCCGATTGCCGGGCCGGAATGCGCGAAAACCCGACCGCTACTGGAGGGCAGTTTCCGCCATGCGGTATCCTGTCTGAAGGTCGATCCGATGTAAGCGACCGACCGCCATAAAAAGCCAAAACCCGCTTTGAACATTCAATGCGGGTTTTTTTTACGGCAACTCGAAGTCTTACTCTTTCCACAGAATGTGGCAGAGCTTGTGGTCTTTTTCACGGCAGAGCAGGACGCGGGCGAAAACGTCGGTAATCGGCTCTCCGTCAGCGTCG
The DNA here is from genome assembly GCF_003751505.1 of Erwinia sp. JUb26. Taxonomy (GTDB): domain Bacteria; phylum Pseudomonadota; class Gammaproteobacteria; order Enterobacterales; family Enterobacteriaceae; genus Erwinia. The sequence goes on from NZ_RJVB01000001.1 coordinate 374,088, forward strand.
CCCAGCCCGATCACCACTTCCGAGAAGAAGTCGGGATTAAGATCGAAATCTACGTGCTCGGCCCAGTCTTCGGCAGGATCGTACAGTTCGGCACCGCCGCGCTCTTCAAACTGCAGGTTAAACAGAATCACATCGGCCGGGTCGAGATTAGCTACGGCCAGCTCAAGAAAAATATCGTAAGCCTGTTCCAGCGTTTCATCTTCGGTAAGACGGTTATTCAAATCCATAATCATTCCTGTTCCGCCGTTGGGGCGATGTCAGCTTTTCAATTCCGCTCGTTTTACAGCAATGGGCTGAAGAAGTAAAACAGTCGTTCAACGATGCGCTTCCAGTAAGCCCGGCGCGACCAGCGCTGTGCATCAACCAGGCGGGAACGGGCGATATAATCATCCTGAACGCGAGCCAGATCGCCGCCGAACCCGTCATCGTCAATCACCAGCGTGATTTCAAAATTCAGCCACAGGCTGCGCATATCCAGGTTAACCGTGCCGACCAGGCTTAGCTGGCCGTCAACCAGCACGCTTTTGGTATGCAGCAGTCCGCCTTCAAACTGGTAAATCTTCACGCCCGCTTCCAGCAGTTCGCTAAAGAAGGAACGGCTGGCCCAGCCAACCAGCATCGAATCGTTGTGGCGCGGAACAATAATGCTGACGTCGACCCCGCGGAACGCGGCGGTGCAGATGGCATGCAGTAAATCATCGCTCGGCACCAGATAGGGCGTGGTCATCACCAACTGCTCCCGCGCGGAATATACAGCGGTCAGCAGCGCCTGATGGATCATATCCTCCGGGAATCCGGGGCCGGAAGCGATCACCTGTATGGTGTGGCCGCTCTCCTGCTCAAAGGGCATGATATTGCCGTCCGGCGGCGGCGGCAGAATGCGCTTCCCGGTTTCGATTTCCCAGTCGCAGGAGTAGACGATGCCCATGGTAGTTGCCACCGGGCCCTCCATGCGCGCCATCAGGTCCACCCACTGTCCGACGCCGGCATCCTGCTTGAAGAAGCGCGGATCGACGAGGTTCATGCTGCCGGTATAGGCAATATAGTTATCAATCAGCACCACTTTACGATGCTGACGCAGATCCATGCGGCGCAGGAACACGCGCAGCAGGCTGACCTTCAGCGCTTCGACCACGTCGATGCCGGCGTTGCGCATCATCGCCACCCACGGGCTGCGGAAAAAGGCCACGCTGCCGGCAGAATCCAACATCAGTCGGCAGTGAACGCCACGGCGGGCGGCGGCCATCAGTGATTCCGCTACCTCATCCGCCAGGCCGCCGGGCTGCCAGATGTAAAACACCATCTCGATATTGTGGCGGGCCAGCTGAATATCGCGGATCAACGCCTTCATGGTGTCGTCGCTGCTGGTCAGCAGCTGCAGCTGATTTCCCTTAACCCCGGCAATGCCCTGGCGGTTCTCACACAGCTGAAACAGCGAACGCGCCACGTCGCTATTAACGTCGGCGAAGATATGCTGACTGGCCTTCAAATCCTTCAGCCAGCGCGCGGTAGAGGGCCACATGGTTCGCGCACGCTCGGCGCGGCGCTTGCCAAGATGCAGTTCACCAAATGAGAGGTAGGCAATAATCCCGACCAGCGGCAGGATATAGATAATCAACAGCCAGGCCATCGCCGACGGCACCGCGCGACGTTTCATCAGGATGCGCAGCGTCACGCTGGCAATCAGTAACCAGTATCCAAAAACCAGCAGCCAGCTCATCACGGTGTAAAAAGTGGTCATTAAGTGGAAATCCTGTTCACGCTCGAGTTAAGAAGAAGTTTACGTGTTGATGGCAGCTGTGGAAACCTTTAAGGAAATTTTCAGCGGCAAAGACATCGGACCTGGTTGCGGCGCAGAAAGGTCTATACTGCTGCGCGAGATTTTTGGCTACATTTGATGCAACAGATAGCAGACCGAGGGTGTAATGAAACGGAGCAGAAATGAAGTTGCGCGCTGGCGCATGATGCGACAGGTACAGCGTCGCAGGTCACGTTGGTTAGAAGGGCAGTCGCGTCGCTACGGGCGAATGCACTCCTTCCGTCATATGGTCAGTCAGCAACAGCGCCGTTCAATTTTGTTTCTTACTCAGATCCCCTGAACGTCGTGCCTTTTGCCGGAGCGCTGAATCCGGCAAAAGGCGTATCTGGTTCGTTAAAATACGCTCAGGGCTTCGGCCCCAACATCTCCGCCATCTGCTTTTCGTCCGGCATGCCCACTACCTGCTGCAGCTCATTTTTATCGTTCATATAATAAATGGCCGGCGTGGCGCTGGCGCCGAGATCGTCCATCAGCTTCTGATGCCGCTGGAGCAGGTTAAACGTCTCACGCGGTGTCGCCCCCTCAAACTTCGGCAGCGTTTTCCCGCCTGACAGCTCGTATTCCTTCCACGCCTGCACCGGATCCGCCGCGTTCAGTATCGCCGTAGCATATCTGCCGCTCTGCGGATTGAGGAACGCGACCAGCAGCGTGTTCAGCTGTACCCTACCGGCCTCTACCCACGGCTGGGCCGCAGACCAGAACTGCTTGCAGTACGGGCAGAACGGATCGGCGAAAACAATCACCTTTCTGGCGGCGGAATCCGGCCCTTCTTTGATCGGGTGCGCCGCGTTCAGCGTTTTCCACATCTCGCGCCCGAGGGGAACGTAGATCGCCTGCTGGAAATACCCTTCACTAAGATTTTTACCCTTTTCGTCATACAGATAACCGGAAATAACATGTTTACCGTCCGGCGTCAGAAACAGCGAAACGCCCATATCCTGATACTGGCCAACCCAGCCCTGTAAGCCGCCCGGCGCATCGATCTTTTTAACGATTTTGATGCCCTGCTGTTCGCTAAAGGTTTTCACCACCGGCGGCAGTACTTCAGTTGAGTAAGCCAGACCGGGAAACAGGCAGGCGGCAAGTAGCAAAGTAGATTTCATCGATCGCCTCGTCGTAGGGAGTTTTACTGGGGGAGAATGGCGGACAGAGTGGGAGAAGAATGAGCAGAACATTTTACGTACTTCATTCGTACCGTTTAAGATGCTCTGCCCACTGGTGTGATTATAAAAAATTGATTTAAGTGATTATTTTTGTTTTAGAAAACTTTCTTGAACGGCTTAACGGCGACCTGTTTGTACACGCCAGCGGCAATGTAAGGATCGTCCTGAGCCCAGGACTGCGCCGCTTCCAGCGAGGAAAACTCGGCAATGACCGTTGAGCCGGTAAAGCCCGCCACGCCGGGTTCATTACTGTCTACTGCCGGCATCGGGCCGGCAATAATCAGGCGCCCTTCGTCACGTAAAAGCTGTAAACGAGCAAGGTGGGCAGGGCGAACCGCCGTGCGTTTTTCCAGAGAATCCGCGTGATCTTCAGCGTAAATTACATAAAGCACCTTTAAGCACTCCTGTCGGGGATTAAGATTCGGGCATCACGTTAAGTGATCGTTAACTTTTGTGCAATTAAAAGATAATTCGCCCTTGATAAAGGTCAGTTTGTTAAACTTTAAGCGGGAAATCGCGGATAAGCCGTGAGAGGTTGTTGAAACTGATTGCTATTTGCATTTAAACTCGGTGCTTCACATTTTGACCAGAAAGATTATGACGACGCTGACAACATCATTACCACGCCGCGCTCCTTTGCCTCTGCTGATTTCAGTTGTACTGCACGGCTCGGTTATCGCTGCTTTGCTTTACGCCTCATTTCACCAGGTGGTTGATATGCCAAAAGCGTCTCAGCCTATCAGCGTCTCGCTGGTCGCCCCTGAGGTGCAACCCGAACCTGAACCGGTACCGCCGCAGGTTGAGCCGGAACCCGAACCGGAACCGGAGCCTGAACCCGTGCCGGAACCTCCGATCCCGGAGCCGGTGCCAATCCCTAAACCGGAGCCAAAGCCGAAACCTAAACCGAAACCGGTGAAGAAAGAGGTGGTGAAGCCGAAGAAAGAGGTGAAGCCGCAGGAGACGCGCCCGGCTCAGCCGGTGACCAATCCGCAGCCGCCGAAGCCGTCCACCGCGCCGAAGCTGTCTCAGGCACCGTCTACCGCCGTTTCCAGCGGTCCACGCGCGCTTAACCAGAGCAAACCGGCCTATCCTCAGCGTGCCTTTGCCCTGCGCGTAGAGGGGCGGGTTCGCGTCCAGTTTGACGTTGACAGCTCCGGGCAGGTCGACAACGTGCGCATCCTTTCCGCCGAGCCGCGCAATATGTTTGAGCGTGAAGTGAAACAGGCGATGCGCAGATGGCGCTATGAGCCGAACAAGCCGGGCAAAGATGTCACGATGAACATCGTGTTCAAAATTGACGGTGGCAGCAGCATCGAATAAAAAAAGGGCGAAAGCCCTTTTTTGTTGCCAGCTTTAAACCACCTCCTCGGGAGGTGGTGATTGTTGTCCACCTGAAACCCCGCCCGCGAGGAGTTGGGGGTTATCTGAACGCCATCACGCAGTCGGAAGGCAGAAACAGGGGTCAGTCTTGTGCGGTGAAATTGATTTTATCCGCAGGAAGCGGGCGCGGTTTGCCGTCCGGATCCACCGCAACGTAAATAAATACCGCTTCGGTGGTGCAGTAGCGCTGGCCAATCGGCTCGGAAGAGACCTTTTTAATCCACACCTCGATGTTGATGGTGATGGAGCTGGTACCGGTGCGGATGCAGCGGGCGTGGCAGCTCACCACGTCGCCCACGGCAACCGGTTTCAGAAAGGTCATACCGTCCGCGCGGACCGTGACCACGCGCCCTTCGGCGATCTCCTTCGCCAGAATAGCCCCGCCCATATCCATCTGAGACATCAGCCATCCGCCGAAAATGTCGCCGTTGGCGTTGGTATCCGCAGGCATCGCCAGGGTGCGCAGCACCATCTCGCCCTGCGGTACGCGTTGTTGTTCGCTCATGGTTTGGCTTCCGTTATTTTTCTTCCTGCTGCGGCATCAGACGGTAGATATAGATGCCGCTCAGCAGGGTAAACAGCAGGGTCAGCGCACTCAGGCCAAACACTTTGAAGTTCATCCAGGTATCCTGAGACAGCCAGAATGCAACGTAGATATTCGCCAGACCGCAGATAAAGAAGAACAGCGCCCAGGCGATATTCAGGCGGCGCCATGCGAACTCAGGCAGCTGGATTTCTTTACCGAGCATTCTCTGGATTAACGGTTTTTCCATAAACCACTGGCTGAACAGCAGGGCGAGGGTAAACAGGCCGTAGATTATCGTCACTTTCCACTTGATGAAGTCAGGATTATGCAGGGCGATGGTTAAGGTGCCGAACACCGCGACCAGCGCAAAGGTCACCAGACTCATTTTTTCTACTTTGCGGTAGATAAACCAGCCAGCGGCCAGAGCGACGGCGGACGCGACGATCAGCGCGCCGGAGGCGACAAAAATATCGTACAGTTTATAAAAAACGAAAAAGACCACGAGGGGAAGAAAGTCGAGTAACTGCTTCATAGCGGCTTCCAGATATCAGACCAGTATCTAATGAAATCATCCATTGAATGCCTCTGTCGAGGCATTCATGGCTAATTAGCGTAACAACATATATAAGCGTGACAGGTAAATAATCAGCAGGGCCGATACCAGGTTGCTCAGGCCGTTCAGCAGCACCGAGGCGACGTTAGCAGGCAGCACGGTCATTGAGGATGCCATCAGCAGCACGATCAGCTTGGCGATAATCCACAACAGCACCGCCGGAGCGACCAGCTTCATATGTCCCCATGCCAGACGCATGCTGCCGCGCATCGCGCCAAACACGCCAACCTTCTCATTCACCAGCAGCATTGGAGACAGCGAAAGGGTAATGGCCAGCAGCACACCCGGCACCACCAGAAACATAAAGCCCAGCTGGATAACCAACGTCATTAAGAACGTCAGCAGCAGCAGCGAAAGCAGCTTCGGCGCAGAGGCACCGATAGCGCGCAGGGCGCTGACGTGCTGTCCGGAAGAGGCCATCGGGATCAGACTGAGCATCCCGCCCAGTAACAGCGTGTTGCCCACCAGTGCCGCAAACGTTCCCGCCGCAGAAGCACGCAGCAGAACCTGCTGCTGGTCCGGCGACATATTCTGCACCATCTCCATCAGACTGGAGGCCGACCCGGCCGCCCCGTCATTCAGGATCGACATCTGATCGGCACCCGGCGTCAGCCCGTGACCGATCAGCACGGAAATAAACGAGGTCAGCAGTGCCATCAGTACAATCGTCAGGATCTGATGGCGGAAAAAATTCCCCGTGTCACGGTATAGCGAAGCCGCCGTGATAGACATGTAAACTCCTTGAAAAACCGATTTTATAGACCGGGAGATTGTACATGTTCCTGCAGGGTGCTGGCACTCAGATTGACATAACTTTCGATTAAAGAAGGTTTTACCGGGTCAAACAGCGGGGGAAGGCCATATTTTGCCCGCGCGCGGTCACAGCCTTCGTTAAGAAGTCCGTTTTCCCCCGACATATCGAACTCACGGCAGGGCGTTGGGCGCTGTTCATAAATGCCGCAGGAGACACAGTCGCCAATCTCACCCTGTAACGCCACACAGCGTGGAGCACGATCGTTGGTGCCACGCATATTGCGCATAAAAAGGTTTAGGGGTTCAGTCAGTTCAACCGGCACGACGCCGCCGCCATCTTCCGCTTCTGACCAGTAAAAAGACACGCGAAACGTGCCGCAGCACGCACCGCAACTCACGCACGGATTAAGAGTATCGCTCATCTGATTGCCCGCCCCTCCTGAGGCTTCGAACCAAAATCACATGGAAGGAGAATGAAAAACTAAGCCTTCCAAAATCAATGGTCAATCGGATTTTTCTAATGCCGGAAGGGCCGGAAATTGATCTAAATCAAGTCATTGTTTTATATGAAGAATGAAAAAAATGATTCGCATGACCTTTCCAGTAAATCAGCGTAAATATGTGTCCTGCTATCGCCTAAGTCCTCGCAGTAGGACACAGATGCTTACATACGTTTTTTAAATTTAAAAAGGAGTGGTCATGAAACTGAGAGCATTAGCACTGGCTGTCGTCACCCTGTTACCGGTCGCCGCATCGGCACACGAAGCCGGCGATTTCTTTATGCGCGTGGGTTCCGCCACCGTGCGCCCGACAGGGGGCTCTGATGACGTCCTTGGCCTGGGCGAATTCAACGTCAGCAACAATACGCAGATGGGACTGACCTTTACCTACATGGCCACGGACCATATTGGTATTGAGCTGCTCGGTGCGACGCCGTTCCGCCACAAAGTTGGACTGCGGGCAACCGGTACGCTGGCGACCGTGCATCAGCTGCCGCCAACGCTAATGGCCCAGTGGTACTTTATGGGTAACACCAGCCCGTGGCAGCCTTATGCCGGTGTCGGTGTGAACTACACCATGTTTTACAACAGCGATTTTAACCAGACCGGTCGTGATGCGGGCTTGAGCAACCTTAGCGTGAAAAATACCTGGGGTGTTGCCGGCCAGGTTGGCCTGGATTATCAGCTAACCCCGGACTGGATGCTGAACGCCTCGCTGTGGTACATGGATATCAATACCAAAGTCCGCTTCAGTGCCGGTGATGCGCGTCAGAGCATCGACACGCACGTTAACCCGTTTGTCTTCTTCTTTGGCGCAGGCTATCGTTTCTAAGCCCGCTAAACGAGAAAAGGCGCGAAATTCGCGCCTTTTTTGCTTTCAGAACCGTTACTTAATCTGCAGGTTATTTACTACCGACTTCACCCCGGCTACGCCACGCGTTATCTCAACCGCCCGGTTTGCCATCTGCGGCGAGCTGATAAAGCCGCTCAGCTGTACGCGTCCCTTGAAGGTTTCCACGCTGATAGCGGTTGATTTCAGCGACTGATCGTGCAGCAGTTCGCCCTTCACCTTGGTGGTGATCACCGTATCATCAATATAGCCACCGGTTCCTTCCTGCGTTGCGGTAGGAGCACAGGCGCTGACGCTCAGTGCAACCACGGCAGCGGCAATCATTCCTGATAGTGTTTTCAACAGCTTCATTGCATTTCTCCCTGTCCAGGTTTAAACCGCTAAAATGGCGGCGATACCTAATTCTTGGCTACGGATAACCTTTCTGCAAGTTCAGATTGTTAAAAATAGAAAGAAAATAATGCCTTATCTGAGCGATAAGGCACCGTTTTGGGGCAGAGTGATTAGCGTGTTCCGGCTTTCAGTTTACTGACAAAGGCGGTCAGTTCCGTCAGCATGACCGACGGATTCTTGTGGTGCTGTTCGATGATTTTAACGATAGCCGAACCGGAAATGGCCCCGGCGGCCCCCGCGCTGATGGCTTCTTCAACCTGCGACGCTTCAGAAATACCAAATCCCTGCAGCGGCGGGGCAGCATGGTACTCTTTCAGCTTGTCGATCAGATGCTTCAGCGGCAGATTCGCGCGGGTCTCAGACCCGGTCACGCCCGCACGGGACAGCAGGTAGGTATAGCCGCGGCCGTGAGAGGCGATTTCACGCAGCAGATCGTCTTCCGCGTTCGGCGGGCAGATAAAGATCGGTGCCACGTTGTGGCGCATCGCCGACTGGCGGAACGGCGCGGACTCTTCAATCGGCACATCCGCAACCAGCACCGAATCCACGCCCACTTCCTGGCAGCGGGCGTAGAAATTATCGATGCCGTTGGAAAACACCAGGTTGGCGTACATCAGCAGGCCGATCGGCAGTTCCGGGTATTTCTGGCGGATTGCCGCCAGCATTTCAAAACACTGCGCTGGCGTGACGCCTGCGGCAAACGCGCGCAGGGTGGCGTTCTGAATTGTCGGGCCATCGGCCAGCGGGTCGGAGAAAGGGATACCTAACTCCAGTGCATCCGCACCACCGGCTACCAGCGCATCGATGATTTGCAGCGACAGCTCCGGGGTCGGATCGCCCAGCGTGACGAAGGGAACAAACGCGCCTTCTTTGCGCTCTGCCAGGCGCTTAAAACAACGATCGTAACGTTCCATCAGATTTCTCCCCTGGCACTGAAAATGTCATGTACGGTGAATATGTCTTTATCGCCACGGCCTGAAAGGTTGACCACCAGCAGCTGTTCTTTCTCCGGATTCTCCCGGATCATTTTGAGCGCATGGGCGAGGGCGTGTGACGATTCCAGAGCCGGGATGATCCCTTCGTTGCGGCACAGGGCTTTAAAGGCATCCAGCGCTTCGTCATCGGTAATCGAAACGTAGTCCGCGCGACCAATGCTGTTTAAATAGGCGTGCTGAGGTCCGACGGACGGGAAATCCAGACCGGCGGAAATGGAGTAGGACTCCTCAATCTGTCCGTCTTCGGTCTGCATCATTGGCGCTTTCATGCCGAAATAGATGCCCACGCGGCCGTGCTTCAGCGGCGCGCCGTGTTCGCCGGATTCAATGCCGTGCCCGGCCGGTTCAACGCCGATCAGACCGACGCTGGTTTCATCAATAAAGTCGGCAAACATGCCAATGGCATTAGAACCGCCGCCGACGCAGGCAATCACCGCGTCCGGCAGGCGACCTTCCTGCTCAAGGATCTGCGCTTTGGTTTCTTCACCGATCATGCGCTGGAATTCGCGAACAATCGTCGGGAACGGGTGCGGACCGGCCGCTGTACCCAGCATATAGTGCGCGGTTTCATAGCTGCCGGACCAGTCGCGCAGCGCCTCGTTACAGGCATCTTTCAGCGTGGAGGAGCCGCTGTGCACCGGGATCACTTCCGCACCCATCAGACGCATACGGAAAACGTTCGGCGACTGGCGTTCAATATCCTTCGCGCCCATATAAATGCGGCACTTGAGGCCCAGCAGGGCGCTGGCCAGCGCCGAAGCCACGCCGTGCTGACCGGCACCGGTTTCAGCGATAATTTCTTTTTTTCCCATGCGCTTGGCTAACAGCGCCTGGCCAAGCACCTGGTTGGTTTTATGCGCACCGCCGTGCAGCAGGTCTTCGCGCTTAAGGTACAGGCGCGTTTTCGTGCCTTTGGTCAGGTTGCTGCACAGCGTCAGCGCGGTAGGGCGACCGGCATAGTTTTTCAGCAGGCCGGTAAATTCAGCCTGGAACTCCGGGTCGCTCTGGGCGCTGATAAAAGCGTCTTCCAGCTGGCGCAGCGCGGGCATCAGGATCTGCGGCACATACATACCGCCAAACTCGCCAAAATAGGGGTTTAATCTGGTCATATCGCGTCTCTTTATGTTCTCTCAGCGCGGGCGTGGATCACGCCCGACGAAAAATTATTCAGCCGGTCGGCTTCAGCGTTGGGCCGATTCAGTAGGCTTTCAGCGTCTGAAATACCGAGGCGATTTTATCGGCATCTTTTATGCCGGGGGCACTTTCCACCCCGGAGTTGAAGTCCAGCCCGGCGCAGCCAAGGCGGGAAGCCTCCACGCAGTTATCGGCACTCAGCCCACCGGCCAGCAACACATTCTTCAACGCCTGGCCCTGAAGCAATGACCAGTCAAATGACTGACCGCTGCCGCCGTTGCCGTGGTCAAACACGTAGCGGTCGACGTGCTCCCAGTCGCGCGGCGGCAGGCTGTCACGAATGCTGAAGGCCTTCCAAATCTGCACGCCGGCGGGCAGCGCGTCATGAAGCTGGCAGACGTACTGGCGATCTTCGTCACCGTGCAGCTGTACCGCCGACAGCCCAAGTTCAGCTGCAATAGTGACAACGTCACTCAGGGGCTGGTTGCGGAATACGCCAACGAACTTCAGCGCGGCGGCGGCAATCACCGACCGTGCAGTGGCGAGGTCTACGTTGCGCGGTGAGCCTTCGGCAAAAATCAGTCCGCCATAAATTGCCCCCGCCGCCTGTGCGCTTTGCGCATCCTGCGGGCGGGTCAGACCGCACACTTTATTGTCACCGATAATCACCCGGCGAACCGCCGCGGCCAGATCGTCCTCTTCCATCAGCGCAGAACCAATCAGGAAGCCGTTGGCGAAATGGCTTAGCTCGCGCACCTGGGCGTAGCTGTTGATGCCGGATTCGCTGATCACCGTCACGCCGTGCGCCACTTTTGGCGCCAGACGGCGGGTACGATCGAGGTCAATGGACAGATCGCGCAGGTCGCGGTTATTAATGCCCACGACTTTTGCCCCCAGGGCGGTGGCGCGCTCCAGCTCTTCATCGCTGATCACTTCGGTCAGCACGCCCATATTCAGGCTGTGCGCGACGGCGGAGAGCTGTCGGTACTGCTCATCGCTGACCACGGAAAGCATCAGTAAAATCGCGTCCGCCTGATGGAAGCGGGCGAGGTAAATTTGATAAGGGTCGATGATAAAATCTTTGCACAGCACCGGCTGGCTGACGACCGCGCTGACGATCGGCAGAAAATCAAAGCTGCCCTGGAAATACTTCTCGTCGGTCAGCACCGAAATCGCGGAGGCATAATCCTTATAAACCCCAGCGATAGTAGCCGGGTCGAAATCGTTGCGGATCAGCCCTTTCGACGGGGAAGCCTTCTTACATTCGAGAATAAACACCGTGCGTGTGCCGCTCAGCGCATCATAAAAGCTGCGGGTGGACGGAACGATATCATTCTGGAACGAGGCCAGCGGCTGCTGCTGCTGACGGGCGGCCAGCCAGATGGCTTTGTCCGCGACGATCTTATTCAGTACGGTTTCCTGCTGCATGGTTATCCTCTTGCTGCCAGTGCGACCACATGTTGATAAGCCCGGCCGCTGCGAATGGTTTCCAGCGCCTGCTGCGCGTTCTGTCGCAAATCTTCATGGCCAAAAATCTTCAGTAACAGGGCGACGTTGGCCGCCACGGCTTCTTCATGAGCCAGCTCGCCTTTACCCTGGAGTAAACGCGCCAGAATGTCACGGTTTTCTTCCGGTGAACCCCCGGCCAGCGCCTCCTGCGGGTGAGAATTCAGGCCGAAATCATCCGGGGTCAGCTGGTAGCTGGTGATCTCGCCTTCGCGCAACTCGGCCACGTGGGTCACGCTGTGCAGCGCCACTTCGTCCATGCCGCCGCCGTGAACCACCGCCGCACGGCGATAGCCTAATACCTTCAGCGCCTGAGCAATCGGCAGCACCAGCTCCGGGCTGTAAACGCCAATCACCGCCAGCGGAGGCCGGGCCGGGTTAATCAGCGGGCCCAGCACGTTGAAGATGGTGCGGGTTTTCAGCTGCTGGCGCACCGGCATCGCGTGACGGAATCCACTGTGATACTGCGGGGCAAACAGGAAGCAGACATTCAGTTCATCCAGCGCCTGCCGGGCCTGCTCTGCGGGTAAATCCAGGCTGATGCCGAACGCCGCCAGCAGGTCGGAGGAACCCGATTTACTGGAGACGCTGCGGTTACCGTGTTTGGCCACCTTCAAGCCGCAGGCCGCGGCCACGAAGGCGCTGGCAGTAGAAATATTAATGCTGTTGCTGCCGTCGCCGCCGGTACCAACGATATCGGCAAAATCATAGTCCGGGCGCGGGAACGGTTTGGCATCTTCCAGCAGGGCGGTCGCCGCCCCGGCAATTTCCTGTGGATGCTCGCCGCGAACCTTCATCGCAATCAGCGCGCCTGCCAGCTGAGTCGGTTCCAGCTGTCCGGTGATAATTGCCGAAAACAGCTGGTGGCTCTCGGCCTGCGTCAGGATCTCTGCCTGAAATAATTTTTCCAGAATAGTGTTCATCAAACTTCTCCTCGGTTACGCCAGCGCCCATGCCAGGGTTTGTTCCAGCAGGCGAGCCCCCTGGGTGGTGAGAATGGATTCAGGGTGGAACTGGAAGCCGCAGACGCGCCGTGCGTCGTCGCGAACCGCCATCACCATGCCATTAAAAGTGGCGTTAACCGTCAGTCCGTCGGGAATATTGCTGCCCACCAGCGAGTGGTAGCGGGCGACCGGCAGCGGATTGCTTAAACCGGCGAACATGCCTTCATTATCATGAGTAATCGCAGAGGCTTTGCCGTGCAGGATCTCACCGGCCTGGCCCACGTGGCCGCCGTAAGCTTCCACAATCGCCTGATGCCCCAGGCAGATGCCGATAATTGGCAGGCGTCCGCGCAGCTGCTGCAGCATTTCTGGCATGCAGCCTGCCTCTGAAGGCGCACCCGGGCCGGGTGACAGCATCAGCACCGGATTTTCCATCTTCTGCAGGCGCGCAATCAGCGTGGCGGCAGGCACGTTGTTACGATAAACCACCACGTGATGGCCAAAGGTGCGTAACTGATCGACGAGGTTATAGGTAAAGGAGTCGAAGTTATCGAGCAGCAGAATATCGGCCATCAGAAAATCTCCTGGCTGTGATGAGCGGTGGCAATGGCACGCAGTACGGCACGGGCTTTATTACGGCTTTCGTCGGCTTCGGCCTGAGGGTTCGAGTCCAGAACCACACCGGCACCGGCCTGCACCGTGGCAACGCCGTCTTCCACCCACGCGGAGCGGATAACGATGCAGGTATCCAGATCGCCGCTGGCGGTAAAGTAGCCGACCGCGCCGCCGTAGCTGCCGCGTCGGGTGCCTTCGGCTTTGGCAATCAGCTGCATGGCGCGGACTTTCGGCGCGCCACTCAGGGTGCCCATATTCATGCAGGCGCGGTAGGCATGCAGCACATCAATATCGCCGCGCAGTTTGCCGACGACGCGAGAAACCAGGTGCATCACGAAGGTGTAACGGTCCACTTTAGTCAAATCCGCCACGTAGCGGCTACCGGGTTCGCAGATGCGTGCCAGATCGTTACGCGCCAGGTCAACCAGCATCAGGTGCTCTGCCAGCTCTTTATGGTCGGTGCGCATTTCCAGCTCAATGCGGCTGTCGAGATCGCGATCCAGAGAACCGTCCGCATGGCGGCCGCGCGGGCGGGTACCGGCGATCGGATAGATTTCGATCTGGCGGCTTTCGGCGTCGTACTTCAGCGAGCTTTCCGGCGAGGCGCCGAACAGGCTGAAATCGCGGTCCTGCATAAAGAACATATACGGGCTGGGGTTGCTGTTCTTCAGCGTTTCGTAGGCGGCCAGCGGTGAAGGACACGGCAGCGAGAAGCGGCGAGACGGCACCACCTGGAAAATTTCACCAATGCGAATGGCTTCCTGCATCTCGCGTACCACCTGGCAGTAGTCCTCGTCGCTCTGGCTGACGCTGAGCGCCATGCCCTCAACGGTCTGCACCGGCAGCGCAGGCGCTGGCTGCAGCATCTGGCTGTGTAGCTGTTCGATGCGGCTCTGCAGGCGAATAAATTCCGCCGGGGAAGAGGTAAACAGGCTGGCCTGCAGGCGAGCGGTTTGCTGCTGATGGTCGATCACCAGCAGCGTTTCCGCCAGGTAGAAGCAGTAGTCCGGGCAGCGCTGCTCGTTCTTCAGTGTCGGCAGTGATTCGAATCCGGCCACCAGGTCGTAGGCGAACAGTCCGCCGAGCAGCATGGCTTCACGGTTATCTGTCGGGACATTGATCAGCTGCGGGATCAGACGCAGCGCATCGAACACCGACAGCGCGCGCAGGTTGGAGTCTTCATCCTGAATCTCCGTGTTAAGCGGGAACACCAGTTCACGACCATCGGGGCGCACGTGATTCTGTACCGATGAAGGCAGCGCGGCGTCCAGCAGCGTCAGCAGTGCGCGGCCGTTTTCAGACAGCGCCTGAATCTGCACGGTTTTATCCAGCGCGCTGATGCGCAGGGCGCTGTCGACAATCAGCAGGCTTTTCAGGTTGCGCTTGCTGTCAACATCCGCCGACTCCAGCAGCAGCGTTTCGGAACGTGCGCCGCAGATCTGGTGGAAAACCGCTGCCGGATCTTCGCGGTAGGGTGCATTGCCGGTAATCAACTTCACTGTAGGTTTGGCATTCGACATGGTTTGATCTCTGTTTTTTGCTCAAAAAAAAGCCCGCTTTTAGCGGGCCTGAGTATCTGCACAACGTATTAACCGTGCACGACGACATCGCCCGTTCAGGGAGAGGTGCGCCACCAACCAGTCATCAGAGAGAGTGAATATGACATGATACAGATACCTTATGCTCGTGAACTTGCGTACTAGTTAACTGGAACGCGGAAAAAAAGTCAATAGTCTTTTTCCCTTAGCCGAGATTGACGTTATCATGCTGCGACATTCCCGCCAATGCCGGAGCCGTTTTGACAGTAGCAGCCACATCAATCAGTTCTTATCCTATCTTCGATCTTCACAGTCACACTACCGCATCCGACGGGTTACTTACCCCGGAGCAACTGGTGCTGCGCGCGATTGAACATCGCGTAGGTGTACTGGCCGTTACCGATCACGACACCACCGACGGCGTTCAGCCCGCGCGCGAGGCGATTGAGCGCCATCAGCTGCCGCTGCAGCTCATTGCCGGGGTTGAAGTCTCGTCGCTGTGGGAAAATCATGAAATCCATATTGTCGGGCTGGGCGTGGATATCACTAGCCCCGGGCTGGTGGCGTTTCTGGCGCAGCAGGGCGAGCGCCGGATGGCACGCGCGCAGATGATTGCCGAAAGACTGGATAAAGCCGGGATCCCCGGTGCGCTGGATGCCGCCCTTGAGCTGGCCCAGGGCGGGGCGGTGACGCGCGGGCACTTTGCCCGTTTTCTGATCGCCGCCGGGAAAGCCGACACGATGCAGAAGGTATTCAAAAACTACCTGGCTCGCGGTAAAACCGGCTACGTTCCGCCACAGTGGTGTACAATTAAACAAGCCGTTGATGCGATTCATGATTCTGGTGGTCGGGCGGTGCTGGCGCACCCGGGCCGCTACGGGCTGTCTGCCAAGTGGCTGAAGCGCCTGATTGCTCACTTCAGCGAGCAGGGCGGTGATGCGATGGAAGTTGCGCAGTGTCAGCAGGCTCCTCAGGAACGCACCCAGCTGGCGCGGTACGCGCAGGAGTATCAGCTGGCAGGATCGCAGGGTTCTGATTTTCATCAGCCCTGTCCGTGGATTGAGTTGGGTAAAAAGTTATGGCTACCCGGCGGCGTTGACGCCGTGTGGCAGCGTTTTCCAGAAATCGTTAAGCAATAGCCGAAACAGGCAACGTCAATAGCATTGCTGATGAACGGATAAGAGGTTTATATGAGTCAGTTTTTCTATATTCACCCGGACAACCCGCAGCCGCGACTGGTCAAGCAGGCGGTGGAGATGTTAAACAAAGGCAGCGTGATCGTCTATCCGACGGACTCCGGCTATGCGCTGGGCTGTAAGCTGGAAGACAAAAACGCCATGGAGCGTATCTGCCGCATTCGCCAGCTCGATGGCAATCACAACTTTACGCTGATGTGCCGCGATTTGTCCGAACTGTCGACCTATGCGCACGTCGACAACACCGCATTTCGCTTGATCAAAAACAACACGCCGGGCAACTACACCTTTATCCTCAAGGCGACGAAAGAAGTCCCGCGCCGCCTGATGAGCGAAAAGCGTAAAACCATCGGCCTGCGCGTGCCGTCGAATCCCATTGCGCTGGCGCTGCTGGAAGCGCTGAACGAGCCGATGATGTCGACCTCGCTGATGCTGCCGGGCAATGATTTTACCGAGTCGGATCCGGAAGCCATCCAGGATGAAATCGGCAAACTGGTCGATTTGATTATTCACGGCGGCTACCTGGGGCAGCAGCCGACAACGGTGATTGACCTGACGGATGATTCGCCGGTGGTGGTGCGTGAAGGCGTAGGGGATATTCAGCCGTTCCTTTAACTGCATAAAAGGCAGGATAGTCACGATGTCCTGCCTCGCTCCCAGCGCGTTTACGACGTTGATTCCTCCAGCCACTTCTGGAACACCTGATACGGAATGTAGAGAGAAACGTCCTTTAATTCCGTTTCCCGCGTTGCGGTTTTTTTGACCTCACCGCTGTAACCGACTAGCACGCCGCCGATACTGTCATCACTGTGGTACACCGCACCGCCCGACATGCCCTGTACGGCACCGGCGTTTGACGCCATGGCCACGCAGGGTTTTTTATTCCAGCCGTTACGAATGCCGGTCATCGCCAGATTGCTGCCGGAGGATTCAACCGGCATAGCCGAGAAGAAGCTGTAGCCGTACATGCGAACCGGCTCACCCACTTTGGTGGTGCGAAACACGGGGCGGGTGTTCAGGTTATTTTTGTGATGGATGATCGCCAGATCGCAGTAAGGGTGATAGGCCTTCACCCGGTGCATTGTCCAGCGCGCAACGTGGCCCGCCGTCAGACTGTACTCCGAGGTAATCGGAATGCTGGTGCCGAGCGCACCGACACCCAGGATGGTGGGGATCCCCACGAAATTCATATCAACCCGCTTCATCGCTTCACGACTGTAGCTATAGCTACCCACGGAACAGCCGGTTAACGCCAGCAGCGATAGCGCCAGCAGACATTTTTTAATCGCCATTTTTTCACCTGTCAGACACGCCGCTTACTCGCCGTTCCGCGGTTAAGACGTGGCTGGGCTCGTGCCGGTTGAAACCCCGGCGGATAAGTAACACAAAAAATAACGACGCCAGCGCGTTGTTATTTTGGAATAGTGGGAAACATCGGGGAGATAAACGAAAACAGCGTGTCTTCCTGCCGTTTGCCTGGAAAAATCTTATGCGCTTAAGCAGCGTGTTGGGTAATTATTCAAACTTAAAGTAATGATTGATAATAATAAACATCAATTTAATTATATGTTTGAGTCGCTCGTTATAAATTGTGATATGGTTATCTTGTTGATTTTAAATCAATAAATATTTTTGAGTGCATATCTGGTAAATTTTTTCCATATGGCGGGTAAAGAAGTCTTAATTTAAGTAATCAGCGAAATTAAAATAAGGTTCTGAAGAGATCTCACTGCCTGAAACAGGCTGTCTGTTTATCGCGATGGAATGAAATTTATTTTCCTTTACTCAGCCGTTTCAATTTTTATGATGTCGCAAGCACGCGTTTCGGCAATATCCGCGTGGCCAGGCTAAAATTAGGTTATTATCCTGCTAACAAACAGGTTACAGCGGGGGTAAAAGTCTGTATAATATCCCCCGAATTTAAATATAAGTTATTGAAAATAAAAGAAAATTTTATTTTCACCATGACGCCTGGGAAGGCGACACAGAGGCAGCTCCATGAGCGAAAAGTTACAGAAAGTTTTAGCACGCGCCGGGCACGGTTCCCGTCGTGAAATCGAAACCATGATCTCCGCCGGGCGCGTCAGCGTTGATGGCAAGCTGGCCACGCTGGGCGACCGCGTTGAGCCAAGCAGTTCCCTGAAAATTCGTATTGACGGGCATGTTGTGCCGGTCAGTGAATCCATTACCGAAGTTTGCCGCGTTCTGGCCTACTACAAGCCGGAAGGCGAGCTGTGTACGCGCAGCGATCCGGAAGGCCGCCCAACGGTGTTCGATCGTCTGCCTAAGCTGCGCGGTGCGCGCTGGATTGCCGTTGGCCGTCTGGATGTGAATACCTGCGGACTGCTGCTGTTCACCACCGACGGTGAACTGGCGAACCGTTTGATGCACCCAAGCCGCGAAGTGGAACGTGAATATGCCGTGCGCGTATTCGGTCAGGTGGATGATGAGAAAATTAAACAGCTGAGCCGTGGCGTGCAGCTGGAAGATGGCCCTGCCGCATTCAAGACCCTGAAATTCACCGGCGGTGAAGGCATTAACCAGTGGTACAACGTCACCCTGACGGAAGGGCGTAACCGCGAGGTTCGTCGTCTGTGGGAAGCGGTTGGCGTGCAGGTGAGCCGTCTGATCCGCGTTCGCTACGGCGATATCGATCTGCCGAAAGGCCTGCCGCGCGGGGGCTATACCGAGCTGGATCTGCAGCCAACCAACTATCTGCGTGAGCTGGTCGGGCTGCAAGCGGAAACCGTCAGCAAAGTGCCGGTTGAAAAAGATCGTCGTCGTACCAAGGCGAATCAAATCCGTCGTGCGGTGAAGCGCCACACCACCACCACGAAAGCAGCAAAACCCGGGGGCAGCCGCCGTCAGGGTTCGAAACGCCAGCAGGGCAAGCCGTAAGTTGCCATGCCAGTAAAAAGGGGCCAGCATTCACTCGCTGGCCCCTTTTTTTATCCGTTCCGTTTACCAGTCAATGCCCTGCTGGGCCTGGATCCCGGCGTCAAACGCGTGCTTAACCGGGCGCATTTCGCTGACCGTATCCGCCAGATCCAGCAGTTCGCGGTGGCAGCCACGCCCGGTAATAATCACGCTCTGGTGAGCGGGGCGCTGCCGCAGCGCATCGATCACTTCCTGCAGCGGCAGGTAATCAAAGCTGACCATATAGGTCAACTCATCCAACACCACCAGATCCAGCGTGACATCCTGCAACATCCTCTTTCCGTGCTGCCAGACCTTCAGGCAGGCCTCCGTATCGGTGGCGCGGTTCTGCGTATCCCAGGTAAAACCGGTGGCCATAACCTGAAACTCCACGCCGTGCGGCTCAAGGAGATTGCGTTCGCCGTTCGGCCATTCGCCTTTAATAAACTGGATCACACCGACGCGCTTCCGGTGGCCGACCGCACGAGTGGCGGTGCCGAAGGCGGCGGTGGTTTTCCCTTTGCCGTTTCCGGTGAAAACCATCAGGATGCCACGGGTTTCCGTGGCGGCTGCAATGCGCGCATCCACCTGTTCTTTCAGTCGCTGCTGGCGCTGCTGGTGGCGATCGTCAGACATTATTCTGCCGCTCCCGGTTTACGCCCCGGCTGAGCATCATAGCTGATGCCGGTTTTACGTCGGCTGTCGTCGCCCATCAGCCACAGATACAGCGGCATAATATCGGCGGGGGTTTTCAGCTTCATCGCGTCCTCCTGCGGGAAGGCACTGGCGCGCATGCGGGTGCGGGTTCCGCCCGGGTTAATGCAGTTCACCCGCAGCTGGCGGCTGTCGTACTCTTCCGCCAGAACCTGCATCATGCCTTCGGTGGCAAATTTAGACACGGAATAGGCTCCCCATCCGGCGCGCCCCTGGCGACCAACGCTGGAGGAGGTGAACACCAGTGATGCCGACGCGGATTTCAGCAGCAGCGGGATCAGCGCCTGGGTCAGGAAAAAGGTGCCGTCAATATTCACGCGCATCACCTGCTGCCAGACGGCCGGGCTTTGTTCGGTCATCGGCACCACTTCGCCGAGCAGCCCGGCGTTATGCAGCACGCCGTCCAGCCGCGGTACCACGCGCGCAATATCATCAGCCAGCTGCTGGCAGCTTTCCGGCGTGGCCGCTTCCAGATCTAGCGGGAACCAGTAAGCAGGTTGACGGGCGTGATGATTGATCTCATCGCAAACCTGCTGGAGCTGTTCCTTATTGCGGCCCAGCAGAAGGACCTGCGCGCCGTAGCGAGCGTAGGTCTGGGCGGCTTCACGACCGATGCCGGTATTGGCACCGGTAACCAGAATAATTCGGTTGTTGAGCAGATCGCTTTTCGGTTGATAATGCACGGTGAAATCCTCTGGCGATGAACGGTCCGCAGCGTCGCCGGCGGGTAAGGCTGGCGTAAGTTCTTGCAGGACATAGAATTAACTGCTTTATGCCTGAAAAATGAGGCGAGTGCAATCCTGCGGCTTTTCCGTTAATGCCGTGTTACCGGGTTACAGGCGACCAATCGCCGAGAGTCGGTTACACTGGATCAACTCTAATACAATGTTAATTAAGGCGGATTGAGTGGAACTACTCTCTTATTATGGACTCTTTTTAGCGAAAACTGTCACCGTGGTGGTGGCTATTGCCGCCATTGCATTGGTGATTGCCAATCTTGCCGCCCGCAAGCGAGGCCAGAGCGGTCAGCTGAGGCTGACGAACCTGAGCGAACGCTACCGCGAAATGCGCGATGATTTACAGCTGGCGAAGACAGAACCCGAGCAGCAGAAACAGTGGGTTAAAGAACATAAAAAGGCCGAAAAGCAGAAGCACAAGCTGGCTAAGCAGCAGATGAAAAATGGCGGCCTGAAGGTGGAAAGCAAGCCGACGCTGTTCGTGCTCGACTTCAAAGGCAGTATGGATGCCGGTGAGGTGACCTCGCTGCGTGAAGAGATCTCCGCGGTGGTCGCGGTCGCCCGCAGTGGTGATGAAGTGCTGTTGCGTCTGGAAAGCCCCGGCGGCGTGGTGCACGGCTATGGCCTGGCGGCATCACAGCTGCAGCGCCTGCGCGATAAGGGCATCCCGCTCACCGTTGCCGTCGATAAAGTGGCGGCCAGCGGCGGCTATATGATGGCCTGTGTCGCGGATCGCATCGTCGCCGCACCGTTCTCAATCATCGGGTCGATTGGCGTGGTGGCGCAGATCCCTAACTTCAACCGACTACTGAAACGCAACGATATTGACCTGGAGCTGCATACCGCCGGGGAATATAAACGCACGCTGACCATGCTGGGGGAAAACACCGATGCCGGGCGTGAGAAATTCCGTCAGGATCTCAACGAAACCCACCAGCTGTTCAAGGAGTTTGTCCATCAGATGCGCCCGTCGCTGGATATTGACAGCGTGGCCACCGGCGAACACTGGTACGGCAGCCAGGCGCTGGAGAGAGGGCTGATCGATGCGATTGGTACCAGTGACGATCTGCTACTGGAACACATCGAATCGCGTCAGGCTATTGGCGTGCGCTTTGCCCAGCGTAAGCGCATGATGGATCGGTTTACCCAGAGCGCGGCGGCCAGCGCCGAACGCCTGCTGCTGCGCATCTGGCAGCGCAGTGAAAAGCCTCTGCTGTAACTCAGCGATAGCGCCCGTTCAGGCGGGCGCTATGCCGCCAGCCGATATTTCGGCGAAAGCTCGACCGTCAGATATTTGAACACGTTAAACACAATGGTGCTGCGCGGGCCGGGTAATCCCTGCTCATCCAGAAAGTAGTCACCGCTAAAAATCAGCAGCTCACCTTTTTGCTCAACGCCCGTGGCGGCCAGCCCGGCAAAAAAGTCAGCGTGTCCGGCAATCATCTCATTGGCCATAGCCAGCAGGCTGCTGCGATCGATGGTTTCCTGGGTCAGTGTCATATTCCCTCCTTTATAGTGATTGCGCTGAACGGTATTGTACGCGCGGCTGATAAATCCGCAATCTTGGTGTTGGTTTAGAAAACTGCCTCTTTTTACAGCCTTTTCTGGCGGAAATCTGTGCTTGATGCTAATTAAGTTGCGTAACAGATTTTATCAGGTACAGTGTGGGCGTTTCGGGTTCCGGGCGTAAAAGTGAGTTTACGCTTTGTTAGAGATTCGCTTAACAGGTAGTAAATAGTACCGTTTATCAAGATGTTAAAAGGTCTGTAATGGCACGAAAAATGATAAAAAGTTATCCGCGTTCGGTATCATTCTCGCGATAGCTTGATCGTCAGTGTGCGGCTACGGCCTGGACGGCACTACTTACTCTCGGATGTTTTAATCAGGTAAAGGTAACTATGGGAAAAGCTCTCGTAATAGTTGAGTCCCCGGCAAAAGCCAAAACTATCAATAAATATCTCGGCAATGACTACGTGGTTAAATCCAGCGTTGGTCATATCCGCGATTTGCCGACGAGTGGATCAACGGTTAAAAAGAGCGCTGACTCTACAACCAGTAAAACAACGAAGAAGGTCAAAAAAGACGAAAAGGCGGCGTTGGTTAACCGCATGGGCGTCGATCCTTACCACGGCTGGGAAGCGAATTATCAAATCCTGCCGGGCAAGGAAAAGGTGGTTGCTGAACTGAAATCACTGGCACAAAACGCTGACCATATCTATCTCGCAACGGACCTTGACCGCGAAGGGGAAGCCATTGCCTGGCACCTGCGGGAAGTGATCGGTGGCGATGAATCACGCTACAGCCGCGTGGTGTTTAACGAAATTACCAAGAATGCGATTCGTCAGGCGTTTGAAAAGCCTGGTGAACTGAATATCGACCGGGTAAATGCCCAGCAGGCGCGGCGCTTTATGGACCGCGTGGTTGGCTACATGGTCTCGCCGCTGCTGTGGAAAAAGGTGGCTCGCGGCCTGTCCGCCGGTCGCGTTCAGTCCGTCGCCGTGCGCCTGGTGGTGGAGCGCGAACGCGAGATTAAAGCGTTCGTGCCGGAAGAGTACTGGGAACTGAATGCCAGTCTGACCACGCCGAAGGGCACCGATCTGCCGATGCAGGTGACCCATCAGGGCGACAAGCCCTTCCGTCCGGTCAACGGCGAGCAAACCCATGCCGCTGTCAGCTTGCTGGAAAAAGCGCGCTATGTGGTTGCGGATCGTGAAGATAAACCGACCAGCAGCAAGCCCGGCGCGCCGTTTATCACTTCTACGCTGCAGCAGGCGGCAAGCACCCGTCTTGGTTTTGGCGTGAAAAAAACCATGATGATGGCGCAGCGCCTGTATGAAGCGGGCCATATCACCTATATGCGTACCGACTCGACTAACCTGAGCCAGGACGCGGTAAGCATGGTTTGTGGCTATATCGAGAAGGAATTCGGCGCGAAGTATCTGCCGAAGGCCCCGCTCGTGTATAGCAGCAAGGAAAATTCACAGGAGGCGCACGAAGCGATTCGTCCTTCCGACGTCAACATCCAGTCCGAGCAGTTGAAGGATATGGAGGCGGACGCGCAGAAGCTGTACCAGCTGATCTGGCGCCAGTTCGTTGCCTGTCAGATGATGCCTGCACAGTATGATTCCACCACGCTGACCGTGGCTGCCGGTGATTTCAAACTGAAGGCGAAGGGCCGTACCCTGCGCTTCGACGGCTGGACGCGCGTGATGCCTGCGCTGCGTAAGGGCGATGAAGATCGCACTCTGCCGCCGGTTGACGTGGGTAGCGAACTGACCCTGCAGCAGCTGACGCCAAGCCAGCACTTCACCAAGCCACCGGCACGCTTCAGTGAAGCCTCGCTGGTGCGCGAGTTGGAAAAGCGCGGCATCGGTCGTCCTTCCACCTATGCCTCGATCATCTCGACGATTCAGGATCGCGGCTACGTGAAAGTGGAAAGCCGCCGCTTCTACGCCGAGAAAATGGGCGAAATCGTCACCGATCGTCTGGAAGAGAACTTCCGCGATCTGATGAACTACGATTTCACCGCCAACATGGAAGACAACCTCGACAAGGTTGCCAACAACGAAGCGCAGTGGAAGGCCGTACTGGATAAATTCTTCGGCGAGTTCAGCCAGCAGCTCGAACAGGCCGCGAAAGATCCGGAAGAGGGCGGCATGCAGCCTAACCAGATGGTGCTGACTTCGATCGAATGCCCGACCTGTTCGCGTCATATGGGTATTCGTACCGCCAGTACCGGGGTGTTCCTCGGCTGTTCCGGCTATGCCCTGCCGCCGAAAGAGCGCTGCAAGCAGACCATTAACCTGATCCCTGAGAATGAAGTCCTGAACATTCTCGAGGGTGATGATGCGGAAACCAACGCGCTGCGTGCGCGTCGCCGCTGCGAGAAATGCGGCACGGCGATGGACAGCTACCTGATTGATAATCAGCGCAAGCTGCACGTCTGCGGTAGCAACCCGGAGTGCGACGGCTACGAGATCGAGCAGGGTGAATTCCGCATCAAAGGCTACGATGGCCCGATTGTGGAGTGCGAGAAGTGTGGTTCTGAAATGCACCTGAAAATGGGGCGTTTCGGCAAGTACATGGCCTGTACCAACGACGACTGTAAGAACACGCGTAAAATCCTGCGTAACGGTGAAGTGGCACCGCCGAAGGAAGATCCGGTGCCGCTGCCGGAGCTGCCGTGTGAAAAGTCAGATGCGTACTTCGTACTGCGTGACGGTGCGGCGGGCGTTTTCCTGGCGGCCAACACCTTCCCTAAATCGCGCGAAACCCGCGCGCCTCAGGTAGAAGAGCTGCAGCGCTTCCGCGATCGTCTGCCTGAAAAGCTAGCTTATCTGGCCGATGCGCCGGCGACGGATGACGATGGTAACAAGGCGGTCGTTCGCTTCAGCCGTAAGACTAAACAGCAGTACGTCAGCACCGAAAAAGACGGCAAAGCTACCGGCTGGTCCGCCTTTTACGTTGATGGCAAATGGGAAGTCAGCAAGAAGTAATCCGCGCTGATTTCTCTCTCCGCAGGGGCAGGCCGTTCTGGTCTGCCCTTGAATCGTGACTTTGCTGATAATCTAAGCGATTGTTAGTGAATGTTTCCCTGCCGACGCTATACATATCCCACATTTTTGATATAGTTGTTATAGATATCCCTCTTCTTATTATTAAATCGCATTAGACCGCTAACCTGACGCTGACCAGATTTCTGGTGTCTTCTTCTGTAGGGTTTTCGGCACGTTGCTTCAGACCCTGGACGGAATGAAAAATGAAATTGCAGCAGCTGCGGTACATCGTTGAGGTGGTTAACCACAATCTCAACGTCTCTTCAACGGCCGAAGGGCTGTACACCTCTCAACCCGGCATCAGCAAGCAGGTGCGCATGCTGGAAGATGAACTGGGGATCCAGATCTTTGCCCGTAGCGGTAAACATCTGACCCAGGTGACGCCCGCCGGGCAGGAAATTATTCGTATTGCCCGCGAAGTTTTGTCAAAAGTTGATGCGATTAAATCCGTTGCCGGGGAGCACACCTGGCCGGATAAGGGCTCACTGTACGTGGCCACCACCCACACCCAGGCACGCTATGCGCTGCCGAACGTGATCAAAGGCTTTATTGAACGTTACCCGCGCGTCTCGCTGCATATGCACCAGGGATCGCCGACTCAGATCGCGGAAGCGGTCTCCAAGGGCAATGCGGATTTCGCCATTGCCACTGAGGCACTGCATCTTTACGACGACCTGATTATGCTGCCGTGCTATCACTGGAATCGCGCCATTGTGGTGACGCCGGATCATCCGCTGGCCGGGAAAGCGAAAGTGTCGATTGAGGAGCTGGCCGAGTATCCGCTGGTGACCTACACCTTTGGCTTCACCGGGCGTTCCGAGCTGGATACGGCGTTTAACCGTGCCGGGCTGACGCCGCGTATCGTGTTCACCGCCACCGATGCCGACGTGATCAAAACTTACGTGCGTCTGGGACTGGGCGTCGGGGTTATCGCCAGCATGGCGGTGGATCCGGTCTCCGATCCTGACCTGGTGCGCATTGAGGCGACGGACGTGTTCACCTACAGCACCACCAAAATCGGTTTCCGCCGCAGTACCTTCCTGCGTAGCTATATGTATGACTTTATACAACGTTTTGCCCCACATCTGACGCGTGACGTGGTCGATACGGCCGTGGGGCTACGCTCCAATGAAGATATTGAAGCGATGTTTAAAGATATTAAATTACCGGCTAAATAATTACATTTGTTTCTAATTATCTTAAGTTCAGATTGTAACGGATCTGAACTTAATGAAAGCTCCCACCTTTCACTGCCATCGCTAATTCCTTTCTATTCTCTGCAATAAATGAAATCTCTATCACATGTTTATCCATTGTTATGGATGAAGTGAGAAATAGTACACATTTTTCGTCGGGAATCTTTGCGAAAAATTAAGACTATTCCCATAATATACCCAACGCCAACGAGCAGTGGATTGCGTTGGTAGCCAGGTAAAGGGGACTTAGATAGTTGACACTGCCGCGCTGAACGCCAGGTGCCTGTCTGAGTGGTAAAATTTTTATGCTGAATGAATCACTTAAAACATTTTAATTACGTCCGTACGTGACATTACTAATGTTTTTAAGCGTTTAGTTTCATGAAAATGACTGGATCTTGGACAACCGCTGATTAGGCTGCGAGCCTGTTACTGGTTGAAATATTGAGTTAATGAGAGTGAGTATCAATTATGGCTACTAGATTATCTGTACAGTCCAACTTCGGTCATGAGTCCCAGGATGCTGAGCATAGCGGCAGCGAAAACCTGAAGCGTAACGCCTGGCTGGCGCTCTTCGCGGGCTCCTTCCTGTTTTGGGTACTGGTCGTTACAATGGTCTGGAACCTGTGGAACTAACCATGCAACTGCTGACTGGCAGGTTACATGCTGAAATCATTGCTGAAATCCCTGACGATTTTGGCAATGAGGAACATCTTTCCCAGGTTAATATCCCTGCAGCATGGTGTCTGAATGACATGCAGCTGAAATTCATCCAATCTTTAATTGAAGATGGAAAAGGTGTTTAAATCAAGCCGGGTAATGGAAAAATCCTGTCCGGCTTTAGCCTTTCTGACGCTGTCTGATTATCAATAGTAACTCTTCGTAAACAAATCACGCGAAATGTAATTACTATGGAAAATACTTTTATTCATGGTGAATATTTAGTATCAGCCGTGAATGATAACGACAGATACAGTTATCAATAAAGATGAATTGGGTTCAATAATTTCAGTGGGATTATGCAGTATTGGCTTTTAATACTAATTATGAATTTTCATCATAATACGGTCGTTAATAGCATGCTGATGCAGATTAATCGCATGAATATAAATAACCTGGGTGATTAATTGACTGCCACGCCGGCAATGCCGGCGTGGCATTTTGCGTTTAAGTGCTTGGCATTTTGTGTTGTTATCAAAACGTTACCTCCTTTTTGTACTATCTTTAAAGCAAACCCTGCATTTAGTCCGGTTATGCGGCAGGTGAGAGCAATCAGAACAATAAAAGGAGGAGCAATGTCGACGACCCTACGTGAACTCAGCCAGGATACGCTGAGCGTTAACGGCCAGCCGTATCAAATTTACAGCCTGGTCAACGCCGCCAGGGAACTGGGCGATATCGATCGCCTGCCTAAATCCATGAAAGTGCTGCTGGAAAATCTGCTGCGCTGGGAGGATGGGGATTCCGTTACTGAGCAGGATATCCGGGCGATCGCAGGCTGGCTGGAAAATGCCCATGCCGATCGTGAGATCGCCTATCGCCCGGCGCGAGTGTTGATGCAGGACTTTACCGGCGTTCCGGCGGTGGTGGATCTTGCCGCCATGCGTGAAGCGGTGAAGCGATTAGGGGGCGACGTGGCGAAGGTTAACCCACTTTCACCCGTTGACCTGGTCATTGACCACTCGGTTACCGTCGATCGCTTCGGTGATAACGGGGCATTTGAAGAGAACGTGCATCTGGAAATGGAGCGCAATCATGAGCGCTACGTTTTCCTGCGCTGGGGGCAGAAAGCGTTTAACCGCTTCAGCGTGGTGCCGCCGGGAACGGGGATATGTCACCAGGTCAATCTGGAGTATCTCGGCCAGTCGGTGTGGCATGAACAGCTGGACGGCAGAGAGGTGGCGTATCCCGACACGCTGGTCGGTACCGATTCCCACACCACAATGATCAATGCCCTTGGCGTGCTGGGCTGGGGCGTCGGCGGCATTGAAGCCGAAGCCGCGATGCTGGGCCAGCCCGTTTCCATGTTGATCCCGGACGTCGTCGGCTTCAAGCTGAACGGCAAGCTGAAACCCGGCATTACGGCCACCGACCTCGTGCTGACCGTCACCCAGATGCTGCGTAAGCACGGGGTGGTCGGGAAATTTGTGGAATTTTACGGCGACGGGCTTAAGGATCTGCCGCTGGCGGATCGCGCGACCATTGCCAATATGGCGCCGGAATACGGTGCCACCTGCGGCTTCTTCCCGGTAGATGCCGTGACACTGGAATACATGCGGCTTACCGGGCGCAGCGAGCAGCAGGTGGCGCTGGTGGAAGCCTATGCCCGCCGTCAGGGAATGTGGCGCCATAGCGGCGACGAACCGGTCTTTACCAGCAGCCTGTCGCTGGATATGGACACGGTGGAATCAAGCCTGGCAGGACCGAAACGCCCGCAGGATCGTGTGGCGCTCGGCGATGTGCCCGCCGCCTTCCGCGCCAGCAACGAACTGGAGGTGAACCACGCGCAGAAAGATCATCAGGCGGTCAGCTATCGTGACGCCCGCAGCGGTCAGCAGTATCAGCTGAAGGACGGCGCGGTGGTCATTGCTGCCATCACCTCCTGTACCAATACCTCTAACCCCAGCGTGCTGATGGCCGCCGGGCTGCTGGCGAAAAAAGCCGTCGCCCTCGGACTGCAGCGCAAACCGTGGGTTAAAGCCTCGCTGGCACCGGGATCGAAAGTGGTTTCTGACTACCTTGCCGCTGCAGGACTGACGCCTCACCTCGACCAACTGGGGTTCAATCTGGTCGGTTACGGCTGTACCACCTGCATCGGTAACTCGGGGCCGCTGCCGGAAGAGATTGAAAATGCCATTCGTCAGGGCGATTTGACTGTGGGGGCCGTGCTCTCGGGTAACCGTAACTTTGAAGGCCGCATCCATCCCTATGTGAAGACCAACTGGCTGGCCTCGCCGCCGCTGGTGGTGGCCTATGCGCTGTCGGGGAATATGACGCTGAACCTGCAATCCGATCCGCTTGGCGAAGATGCCAGCGGCAGTCCGATCTATCTGAAAGATATCTGGCCTTCGCCGGAAGAGATTGCGGAAGCGGTGCAAATGGTGTCGACCCAGATGTTCCACAAAGAGTACGCTGAAGTCTTTGCCGGCACGCCCGAGTGGCAGCAGATTGAGGTCAGCGAGGCGGCAACCTATTCCTGGGACAGTGATTCCACCTACATTCGCCTGTCGCCGTTCTTCGACACCATGGAAAAAGAACCGGAGGCAGTGGAGGATATCAAAGGCGCTCGGATCCTGGCGATGCTCGGTGACTCGGTGACCACCGACCACATCTCCCCGGCGGGCAGCATTAAGGCGGACAGCCCGGCCGGGCGTTATCTGCTGGATCGCGGCGTTGAGCGTACCGACTTCAACTCCTACGGTTCGCGACGCGGCAATCACGAAGTCATGATGCGCGGGACCTTCGCCAACATCCGCATTCGCAATGAAATGGTGCCGGGCGTGGAAGGGGGCATCACGCGCCATATTCCCAGCAATGAGCAGTTGGCGATTTACGACGCCGCGATGCGCTATCGGGAAGAGGGCATTCCGCTGGCAATTATTGCCGGGAAAGAATACGGCTCCGGCTCCAGCCGTGACTGGGCGGCGAAGGGGCCACGCCTGCAGGGCGTGCGCGTGGTGATTGCCGAATCGTTCGAGCGCATCCACCGCTCGAATCTAATTGGCATGGGGATCCTGCCGCTGGAATTCCCACAGGGCATGACGCGTAAGACGCTGAAGCTGACCGGCGATGAGGTGATTGACGTTGCCGATCTTCAGCAGCTACAGCCGGGCACCACGGTGAACGTTACGTTGACGCGTGCGGATGGGAGTCAGGAAATTCTGGAAACGCGCTGTCGTATTGATACCGGCAACGAGCTGACCTACTACCAGAACGACGGCATCCTGCACTACGTGATCCGCAATATGCTGCGGGATTAACCGTAAAAAAAAGCCGCTATGCGAGTCATAGCGGCTTTTCATCACTCATTAGGAGCAACCCGCTCCACACTCAACTACGACTTCGACAGCAGATGGCCCATTTTGGCGGCTTTGGTGTCAAGGTAGTGTGCATTCTTTGGATTACGTCCCACGATCAGCGGCACGCGCTCAACGATATTAATCCCGGCTTCCGACAGGATCTCGACTTTGCGCGGGTTGTTGGTCAGCAAACGCACTTCATCAACGCCGAGCAGCTTGAACATGTCCGCACACAGGGTGAAGTCGCGCTCGTCGGCGGCAAATCCCAGCTGGTGGTTGGCTTCGACCGTGTCGTAACCTTTATCCTGCAACGCGTAGGCGCGAATTTTATTCAGCAGCCCAATACCGCGTCCTTCCTGACGGTGATAAAGCAGAATGCCGCGACCCTGCTCGGCAATATGCGTCAGCGCGGCTTCCAGCTGAAAACCGCAGTCGCAGCGCAGACTGAACAGCGCATCACCGGTAAGACATTCGGAATGAACGCGTGCCAGAACCGGCTCGCTATCGGAAACATCGCCATAAACCAGCGCAACATGATCGTGCCCGGTCGCCAGTTCTTCAAAACCGACCATGAGGAAATCGCCCCAGGGCGTGGGCAGGTTGGCTTCTGCCACCCGTTTAAGCTGCATGTGACTCTCCAGAAACTTCAGGTGTACGCTATCATCAGATGGCGCAGTGTCAGTTGCCTGACGGCTTACAATGCGTGCTATTTTGCCATAACCCGCGACGCGAAGGTTAGCATGTTTGAGCTATCCAGTGATAACGCACAATTATCACCATCGCAATGTATATGTTATTATTTTTATTACTATTGTTATATCAATCCAGAGAAATAACCGAACTTTTTAAGGAAGAAAGATGCCTGAAATCCTCAGACGAACCACGATCGGGATGCTTCTCCTGTTGATGATGCCCGTGCTGGTGGCGCTTTCCGGCTGGGAATGGCAGCCCGGCGAAATGGGCTGGGGGTATTTGATCCTGTTCTGGTTTACCGAGACGGTCACCCGCCCGTGGGGCGTGGTTACCAGCACGCTGCTGTGCGGCTGGTTTCTCTGGTGCCTGCGCTTTCGTTTTAAACCGGCGGTGTTTCTGCTGGCGATCCTGATCGGCACTATTCTGGTCGGTCAGTACACCAAAAGCCTGATTAAAGACCGGGTACAGGAGCCGCGTCCCTACGTGCTGTGGCTGGAGCAAGCCGAAGGCGTCAGCAATGAATATTTCTACGAGCTGAAACGCAAACAGCGCAGCCATCTGGTCGCCGAGGCGGTGGCGGATAACACCCAGTTGCCCGGCTGGCTGAAGCGGCACTGGGCATTTGAAACCGGCTTTTCATTCCCTTCCGGACACACCATGTTCGCTGCCAGCTGGGCGCTGCTTGGTGTAGGATTGCTGTGGCCGCGTCGGCGCTATGTCACCATCGTGTTGCTGCTGAGCTGGGCCTCGCTGGTGATGGGCAGTCGCCTTATGCTGGGCATGCACTGGCCGCAGGATCTGATCGTCTCAACGCTGTTCAGCTGGCTGTTTATCACGCTGGCGACCTGGCTTGCCCAGCGATTCTGCGGGCCGCTTAGCGTGCTGCCGCAGGAACAGCAGGAAATCAGCCAGCGAGAAAATGAGTCACGATGATTGTAAATCGAATTTTTGCCCCCATTACTATCAGCTGGTTTGCCCAACGGCGTGATGCGGGCAGGGAATGAGTGCGATGCCTGAAATCTGAGAGTATCAACACAAGCATCGGGGCGTTTTTTTTGGCATAATTCATCTGATTAACATCAGATTACGGGATGAACTGTGAAATATTTGCTGATTTTTTTAGTGGTTCTGGCGATCTTTGTCATTTCAGTCACTTTGGGCGCGCACAACGACCAGGTCGTGACCTTTAATTATCTGCTGGCGCAGGGTGAATTCCGTATCTCTACACTGCTGGCTTCGCTGTTTGCCGTGGGCTTCCTGCTGGGATGGGCAATATGCGGTCTGTTCTGGCTACGCGTGCGCGTGGCGCTGGCCAACAGCCAGCGTAAACTAAAACGACTGCAGCAACAGATCGGGCAGACGGACGCTGCCGGGACGGCGTCACGCACGCCAGCCGTCAAGGAATAATCATTTATGTTGGAACTGCTGTTTCTGTTACTCCCCGTAGCCGCCGCCTACGGCTGGTATATGGGGCGCAGAAGTGCGCAACAGGATAAGCAACAGGAGGCAAGCCGCCTGTCACGCGACTACGTGACCGGGGTCAACTTCCTGCTTTCAAATCAACAGGACAAAGCCGTCGACCTGTTCCTTGACATGCTCAAGGAAGACAGCGGCACGGTAGAGGCCCACCTGACGCTGGGCAACCTGTTCCGCTCGCGCGGCGAGGTCGATCGCGCCATCCGCATTCACCAGGCCCTGATGGAAAGTGCTTCCCTGACCTACGATCAGCGCCTGCTCGCTATTCAGCAGCTTGGCCGTGATTACATGGTGGCCGGGCTGTACGATCGTGCCGAACAGATGTTTGGCCAGCTGGTTGAAGAAACCGATTTCCGCATTGGCGCGCTGCAACAGCTGCTGATTATTCATCAGTCGACCAGCGACTGGCCAAATGCGATTGAGGTGGCGGAACGTCTGGTCAAGCTGGGCAAAGAGCAGAAGAAAATGGAAATTGCCCATTTCTACTGCGAGCTGGCACTGCAGGCGATGGGCAGTGACGATCTCGAACGCGCCATGAACCTGCTGAAAAAGGGCGAAGCGGCCGACCGCAACAGCGCGCGCATCTCGATTATGATGGGGCGGATCTTTATGGCGAAAGGCGATTACGCCAAAGCCGTGATTCACCTGCAGCGGGTTATTGAACAGGATCGTGAGCTGGTCAGCGAGACGCTGGAAATGCTGGAAACCTGCTTCGAACATCTGAACCAGCCAAAGGCCTGGAGCGATTATCTGAAGCGCTGCGTAGAGGAAAACACCGGCGCGGCCGCCGAACTTTACCTTGCCGGCATCCTCGATCGGGATGAAGGGGCAGACGTGGCGCAGACCTACATTACCCGTCAGCTGCAGCGCCATCCGACGATGCGCGTGTTCCACCGCCTGATGGACTTTAACCTGCAGGAAGCGGAAGACGGCAGGGCAAAAGAGAGCCTGATGGTGCTGCGCGATATGGTCGGCGAACAAATCCGCACCAAGCCGCGCTACCGCTGCCACAAATGTGGTTTTACCGCACATGCGCTTTACTGGCACTGCCCGTCGTGCCGGGCCTGGTCCTCCGTGAAGCCGATTCGCGGGCTGGATGGACAATAATCCTGGCGCTCTGCGCTGGGTGATTGTCCTTCTTTCGAATAGCGACTTAGTTACAACATACTCTGATTGCATCCTTGAGGCCCATGCCAGCAGCAACACAGCCGCAAAGTCTTGCAGGACGCACAGGGCAATACGCCGCTCGCCGCCAACAATTCTCAACGGCTTAACTGTGAATTTGCACCATCCGCAGGTAAAATGCCTGCCGTTTCCGCTTTCCGAGTTTAGCGAACGCCCTTCGGCGGTTGGCTGAATTCGTGTAACTATTCTGTTTGCGCCATGCGGTGCTCCACTTAAAGAGGGTTTATTGATGCATTCACCTCAGCTTACCGGCTCACCGATTGTGGTAGCGTTAGATTATGCCGATCGCGACCTTGCCCTGGCCTTTGTCGATCAAATTGAACCCGGCAGCTGCCGCCTGAAGGTGGGAAAAGAGATGTTCACTCTCTTTGGCCCACAGCTGGTGCGCGATCTGCAACAGCGCGGCTTCGATGTCTTCCTTGACCTCAAGTTCCACGATATCCCGAATACCACGGCGCATGCGGTGGCGGCGGCGGCCGATCTGGGCGTGTGGATGGTCAACGTCCACGCCAGCGGCGGCGCACGCATGATGAATGCAGCCCGCGAAGCACTGCTGCCGTTTGGCAACGATGCGCCTCTGCTGATCGCCGTTACCGTGCTGACCAGCATGGACGCGGACGACCTGCGCGGTCTGGGCATTGAACTGTCCCCGGCAGAGCAGGCGGAGCGCCTGGCGCGGCTGACCCAGCAGTGCGGGCTGGATGGCGTGGTGTGTTCAGCACATGAAGCCAGCCGCTTTAAGCAGGTTATCGGCCAGGACTTTAAGCTGATTACCCCGGGTATCCGCCCGGCGGGCAGCGATGCGGGCGATCAGCGCCGGATTATGACCCCGCAGCAGGCGGTGCAGGCCGGGGTTGATTATATGGTGATCGGGCGTCCGATTACCCAGTCGTCTAACCCGGCGGCGACGTTGCAGGAAATTCTCACCTCAATCCAGGAGGCATGATGGCAGACGACAACAGCAGGCTGGTCTATTCCACCGCCAGCGGCCGCATTGACGAAGTCAAAGAGAAACCACAGCGACCTAAAGGCGACGGTATTGTGCGCATCCAGCGGCAGACCAGCGGCCGTAAGGGGAAGGGCGTGTGCCTGATCTCGGGAATTGATGTTGAGGATGCCGAGCTGGAAAAACTGGCGGCCGAGCTGAAGAAAAAATGCGGCTGCGGCGGCGCGGTGAAGGACGGAGTGATTGAAATTCAGGGCGACAAGCGCGATTTGTTAAAAACCCTGCTGGAAGCGAAAAACTTCAAGGTTAAACTCGCCGGCGGCTGATCGTGCAGTATGGCAGGCCGAAACGTCCGCAGGCATTACCCGTCGCGTTTCCTCCGCAACCATACTTAATCAATAAACACGAGGCCGCAAAAGCGGCCTCAACTATTTCCTGTTTTCGCTGCGGCAACCAGAGATACCGTAGGTAAAATCTTATTAATCGACCTGATGCCCGATAATCCCCCCAACCGCAGCACCACCAACGGTGCCCAGTCCGCTACCGTTAGTCAGAATTGAGCCGCCAATCGCGCCCGCACCGGCACCAATCGCCGTGTTGCGGTCACGCTTAGACCAGTTTGAACAGGCACTGAGGGAAAGAACCAGTGTTGCCGCCAGCATCGCAGCGGTAATGCGTTTTGCAGTGTTTGTCATAGTGAATACTCCTTAATTGCAGCGACTGATTACCCGATCAAGTATAGTGGATAGCCGGATTTTTGGCCTGGTGCTGTCGATTTTTACAGCACTTCAACTAATCGTTAGTCAGCTGACTATCGCGATAGTTAACTACCTGCTTTAATTTTAGAAGCTGCCGCTGTAATGCCCAGGTAAAAATTCCGAATAATCCCCCCGATCGGGGCCGCAGAACGCGGTGGTCAGCCGGAAACTGCCTTTATCCAGCGATTACCTCCATACCCGCTCTCCCTGGCTGCGTTGACAATGACGTATGCACCCAATCGGAGAGTCAACGATGCTTGAACAACTGAAACAACAGGTACTGGAAGCCAACCTCGCGCTGCCGCGTTACGGGCTGGTGACGTTCACCTGGGGCAACGTCAGCGCCATCGACCGCCAGCAGGGCCTGGTGGTGATCAAACCTTCCGGGGTGAGCTACGAGCAGATGCAGCGCGACGATATGGTGGTGGTTGAGCTGGAAAGCGGCAGGGTGGTTGAGGGTAGTAAACGCCCGTCATCGGACACCGATACTCACCGCGCGCTGTATCTGGCGTGGCCGGAGATCGGGGGTATTGTCCATACCCACTCCCGTCATGCCACTATCTGGGCGCAGGCGGGGCGGGATATTCCCGCCTGGGGCACAACGCATGCCGATGACTTCTACGGGGCCGTGCCCTGCACGCGCAAGATGACCGACGGCGAAATCAAAGAGCGCTACGAGTGGCAAACCGGGCAGGTGATTATTGAAACCCTGCGCGATCGTGATATCGACCCGCTGGCGATCCCTGCCGTACTGGTTAACTCCCACGGCCCGTTCTGCTGGGGAAAATGCGCCGATGATGCGGTTCACAGTGCGGTGGTGCTGGAGGAAGTGGCCTACATGGGGATCTTCAGCCAGCAGCTCGCGCCCGAGCTGCCGGTGATGCAGCAAACCCTGCTGGATAAACACTACCTGCGTAAACACGGTGCCGGAGCCTACTACGGGCAGAAGTGATTTTGACCCGCCACAATTTCCGGCAACTGGAGGCGTTTTAACTGGGGGTTTATTGTCTTTTTTTGTCTGAAAATTTACTAATTTGCTTTAATAATCAAACAGCCATTTAGTGTAAACATCCTGTCGATTAGGCTGGAGCTGCGTACTTAACGCATGACTAATCGAGGATAATAATATGACCGTTGTAAACCAGACTACCTGCAGACTGTTTAGTGAAGCCGGACAGATGACCCAGCTCTCTGCCTACTATGAGGAAGAGCGCCGGACCATGTGGATGCTGCTGCGTGCGCAGCCGCGCCCGAGCTTCAACCACCAGCTGATAGAGGAGATTATGAATCTCAGCTATGCGGCGCAGCGCTCGGGTCTGACGATTGATTTTTGGGTCACTGGTTCACTGGTCCCCGGCATGTTTAACGCCGGGGGCGATCTCAGCTTTTTTGTGGAGTCAATCAAAAACGGCCGCCGCGAGGCGCTGCGGGCCTATGCCCGTGCCTGCGTTGACTGCATTCATGCGGCAGCAAGGGGATTTGATACCGGCGCGGTGACCATCGCAATGGTGGAAGGCAGCGCGCTGGGTGGCGGATTTGAAGCGGCGCTGGCGCATCACTTTATCCTGGCGCAGAACACCGCTCGGATGGGCTTCCCTGAAATTGCCTTTAACCTGTTCCCCGGAATGGGCGGCTATTCGCTGGTCGCCCGCCGGGCGGGGATGAAGCTGGCGGAGGAACTGATTTGTGAAGGGGAATCGCACACCGCCGAGTGGTTTGAAACGCGCGGGCTGGTTGACCGACTGTTCCAGCCCGATGAGGCGTACCACAGCACGCGTACCTTCATCGATACGCTGCGGCCGAAACTCAACGGCGTGCGGGCCATGCTGAAGGCACGCCAGCGCGTGCTCCAGCTGACCCGCGCCGAGCTGATGGATATCACCGAGGACTGGGTTGATTTTGCCTTCAGCCTGGAACCGAAGGATATCGCCTATATGGAGCGTCTGGTTAACTTACAAAACCGCCACAGTGCCCAGACGTTGCTGAAAGCGGGTTAAACAGGCCGTCCGGTAATCGTTAAGCTTTAACATGGTATTGCGCAAGCCAGTGCTCAAGCTCATCGACGGGCATTGGCTTCGCGTACAGATAGCCCTGACGCACGTCAACGCCGCAGGCCAGCGCGAACGCCTCTTCTTCTTCAGTTTCAATCCCTTCGGCAATCACCTGCAAATCCAGCGCGCGGGCAACGGCAACAATCGCCCGCACCAGCGACTGTGAAACGGATTTTTCGTTCACATCGCGGATAAAGCTCTGGTCGAGCTTGATGGCGTTAATCGGCACGCGCGCCAGCTGCGACAGCGACGAATAGCCGGTGCCGAAGTCATCAAGATGCACCGATGCGCCCAGCTGCTGAAATTCAGCCATCAGCACCAGCGCCTGGCTTTCATTCTCCATCAGACAGCTTTCGGTCAGCTCAATATCAATCGGGCAGCTCTCCAGACCGGCCTCATCCAGTGCCAGTTTGAGGTCGGTATAAATGCTCTGGTCGATCAGCTGTCGGGGGGAAACGTTGACCGCCACGCGCAGGAAAATGCCCTGCTTGCGCCATTCAAGGATCTGCTCCAGCACCGTCAGCATCACCCAACGGCCCAGCGGCACGATCAGCCCCGACTCCTCGGCGTAGGAGATAAAGCGATCGGGGCGAACCAGGCCACGTTCAGGAGACAGCCAGCGAACCAGCGCCTCAACGCTGCTGACCGTGCCGTCGGCATCCAGCTTCGGCTGATAGTGGATCACCAGCTGGCTGAGCTCCAGCGCCTTGCGCAGGTTGGTGTCCAGCCACAGGTATTCAAACACCCGCTGATTCATCTCGGTAGAGAACACGCTGAACTGCCCGCGGCCGTTCTCTTTTGCGGTATACATCGCCGTATCGGCGTTGCGGATCAGGCTGTCGCGATCCTCGCCGTGCTGCGGCGCAATGGCAATACCGATTGAACAGCCGGAATACACTTCGATCAGACCGATGCGGAAGGTCTGCTTCAGCCGGTCGATAATGCGTGACGCCATCGCCTCCAGCGCCGCCTGCGTGGTATCTTCCGCCAGCACGATAAACTCATCGCCGCCGAGGCGCGCCAGGGTCTGATTCTTCTCCAGGCAGCTCAGGATCGCCAGCGACACCGCCTGCAGCAGCTGGTCGCCAAACATATGACCGTAAACGTCGTTAACTTTCTTAAAATTATCCAGGTCCAGATAAACCACGCCCACCTGTTCGTTAGCCCGGTTTTCCAGCACATCGGTAATGCGGTCGTTGATCGCCGTACGGTTGGGCAGGCCGGTAATGGTATCGGTATTCGCCAGCACCCGCAGACGCTCCTGCGCCCGGCGCTCTTCGGTAATATCCGTCCCCGAACAGATCAGGTAAATTTCATTTTTGCTGCTACCACTGTGGACGAACTTATTGCGGAACAGGAATAAACGCTGGCCCATCTTCGTCTTGATCCAGCGCTCGACTTCATAGGAGCTGCCTTCGCGGAAAAAGGTGCTGACATTGCGGCGGGATGACGCCGCTTCCTGACGGGTCATAAACAGCTGGAACACGTTGCGGCCGATCACTTCCTGCTCTTTCAGGCCGGTATACTCTTCGCTCAGGCGGTTAAAGCGCTGAATATTACCGTGCTGATCGAGAATAACGATCACCGAGTTGGCTTCGGACACCACCTGCTCGGCGAAGGACAGTCCCAGCGCCAGATCGCGCGCGACCGCTGAGGTATCTCCCCAGGCCGAAGCGGTGCCCGCCCACTGGGACAGGCTGACTTTACGACCAACCAGATGCATGGAAAGCGGAGTGCCGTACAGAGACAGCGTCAGGTTAACGCTGGAGGTGACCACCGTCATTTCGCGGATCAGGCTGGCCTGCGCCGCATTCAGCGGCACGGCAATATTGACTGCACCATGCTCTTCCTGGGCGAAGTGCAGCGCATCGCTGTCGGAGCGTAAATGCCAATAAGGGCTACTGGTGCCAAACCAGGCATAAAGCAGCGTTTGCCCCTGTTCATCGGTCATTTAGTCTTTCTCCTTGGTGATGCTGTGCAGGTGGTATCTTCTTATTTTAGCAACACTATTAGCCGGTTGCAGAATCCCGAGACACAATAGCAATTAATCCAGGCTGATTAAATCAGGATAAATAAAAAATCTCCCCGACCGTGCGATCGGGGAGACTCAACATTAACAATAACGCAATTGTCGGATTGTGTAACATGCCCTCAGAAAAATAATACAACCGCTGCCGGGCACGGACAGCGATCGGTCGGCGAAGTCAGAGCCGATTCGCCGTGCTTTGCGCCGCCTCGCTGCGCAGAACAATCTCGCTCTCATGCGTCGTTGGCTGGCTGCTTTGCAGGGCGCGGCGGATCACGAAGAACGACGAAATCAGCATCGTCACGGCAACCAGCATAAAGAAGCCGCACAGCGCCGCGTTAATCTGGTTACTCATCACGATGGTCTGCATATCCGCGATGCTTTTCGCCGGGGCAATCACCACGCCCTGATCGATACCGGTGGAGAATTTCTTCGCCTGGGCGAGGAAGCCAATCGAC
Source organism: Erwinia sp. JUb26 (assembly GCF_003751505.1). GTDB lineage: Bacteria > Pseudomonadota > Gammaproteobacteria > Enterobacterales > Enterobacteriaceae > Erwinia. The sequence goes on from NZ_RJVB01000001.1 coordinate 413,744, forward strand.
GGTTTTTCGTGGAAGATTTTCTGCCATCCGGCGGTCATCGAGGTCACGAACAGCCAGGCGGTCGGCAGAATCGTTACCCAGGCATAGCGCTGTTTCTTCATCTTAAACAGCACCACGGTGCCCAGAATCAGCGCCATCGAAGCCAGCATCTGGTTGCCGATGCCGAACAGCGGCCACAGGGTATTAATGCCGCCCAGGGGGTCGATCACGCCCTGATAGACGAAGAAGCCCCAGCCGGAAACGGCCACCGCCGTGCCGATAATATTACCGAACCAGGAACGGTTATTAGCCAGCGCCGGGATGGCGGTGCCCGCCAGGTCCTGCACCATAAACCGGCAGGCGCGGGTACCGGCATCCACCGCCGTGAGGATAAACAGCGCCTCAAACAGAATGGCAAAGTGATACCAGAAGGCCATCATCGCCCGGCTGTTGAACACTTCGGTAATGATATGCGCCATGCCAACGGCAAAGGTCGGCGCGCCACCTGCACGGGACAGAATGGAGGTTTCCCCCACGTCGCGGGCTATGGCAGTCAGCACCTCCGGCGTGATCACAAAGCCCCAGCCGTTGATCGCCTGCGCGGCGCTTTCCACCGTGGTGCCAATCAGCGCCGCCGGGGCATTCATCGCAAAGTAAATACCCGGATCCAGCACCGACGCGCAGATCAGCGCCATAATGGCGACGAAAGATTCCATCAGCATCGCGCCGTAGCCCAGCATGCGAATATGGCTTTCGCGCTCGACCAGTTTCGGCGTGGTCCCGCTGGAAACCAGCGCGTGGAAGCCGGAGATGGCGCCGCAGGCGATGGTGATAAACAGGAACGGGAACAGACCGCCGGAGAACACCGGTCCGCTGCCGTCAATAAAGCGCGTGACGGCCGGCATTTTCATTTCCGGCATGGCAAAGACAATCCCCACCGCCAGGCCGACGATCACCCCGATTTTCAGGAAGGTGGAGAGATAGTCGCGCGGCGCCAGCAGCAGCCACACCGGCAGCACCGAAGCAACAAAGCCGTATATCACCAGCACCAGCGTCAGGGTAGTGCCTTTCAGGGTAAAGAACGGTCCCCAGAACGGATGCAGGGCAATATCGCCGCCGTAGATAATCGCCGCCATCATCAGCACGAAGCCGATCAGCGACATCTCGGCGATATGGCCGGGACGGATGAAACGCATATAGATACCCATAAACAGGGCAATCGGCAGGGTGGCGGCGATGGAGAACATGCCCCACGGACTGTTGGTCAGCGCTTTCACCACCACCAGCGCCAGCGCGGAAAGGATAATAATCATCACGCCCAGCGCGCCGAGCATAGTGATCACCCCGGCGAAGGCACCCAGTTCCTGGCGGGCCATTTCCCCCAGTGAGCGCCCGTCGCGGCGGGTAGAGATAAACAGGATCAGGAAGTCCTGTACTGCGCCGGCCAGCATCACGCCGATCAGGATCCACAGCGTGCCGGGCAGGAAGCCCATCTGCGCGGCAAGGATCGGCCCGACCAGTGGCCCGGCCCCGGCGATAGCGGCGAAGTGATGGCCGAACAGCACCCATTTATTGGTGGGAACGTAATCCAGGCCATCGTTCTTACGCTCGGCGGGCGTCATGCGACGATCGTCCAGCTCGAAAATATTGCGGGCAATAAACAGACTGTAGAATCGATAAGCAATGCTGTAGCAGGCAACGGCAGCCACCACCAGCCACAGGGCGTTAACCGGTTCACCTCGATTCAGTGCCAGCATCGCAAACGCGCAGGCACCGACGATGGCCACGGCAATCCAGATCAAACTTGCCTTGACGTTTTTCATCACATTACTCCTTGTAAGAACCGCAAAGGGGAGAAGGAATCAGCAAGTTAAAAATAGTGTAATGAAATGTAAAAGAAAGGTTATCAATCAGGAAGTGTGAACTGTCGGGGATTTTTTACGCAGGAAAGTCGGGAAATAATGCGGGATAACGAGGTTATCCCGCAGTCGGGCTTATGCGGCCGGGCGCGCCACGACGCTACGGGTTTCCATACGCACTTCGGCGATGGTGACCTCAATAACGTCGGTAACGCGGTAGACCACTTCGCCTTTGATCGTGACGGAGCCGTTTTCGTTGCTGCACACCATCTCATCGCGCACCGCGTGGATGAACGGAGCCGGAATAAACGCTACCGCACCGTTGTCCTGCAGGCGAACGCGCATGCCGCCGCGCGACACGTCAATGATCTCGGCGCTGAAGCGCTGGTCGGTACCGGCGGCCTTTTGCAGGAAGCGGGAATAGAGCCAGTCGCCCACGTCGCGCTCCGCCATACGGTTCTGGCGACGTCGCTCGGCCATTTTCACCGTCAGCTCATCGGCAGGGCGTTCAGCGGCTTCACCTTTGATAATCGCTTTCAGCAGGCGATGGTTGATCATATCGCCGAACTTACGAATCGGTGAGGTCCAGGTAGCATACGCCTCAAGACCCAGGCCAAAGTGCGGGCCGGGTTCAATGCTGACTTCGGCAAACGACTGGAAGCGGCGGATGCGGCTGTCGAGGAACTGAGTCGGCAGGGCATCCAGTTCGCGGCGCAGATCGCGGAAGCCTTCCAGCGTGGCAATCGCCGCCGGGTCGGCGGTGATACCGTGGTTTGCCAGCACGGCGGCAGCCTGCTCGGCGTTCACCAGATCGAAGCCGAGGTGCACGTTATACACGCCGAAGCCCAGATTATCGCGCAGCACGGTGGCGGCGCAGATATTGGCAAGAATCATCGACTCTTCAACGATGCGGTTAGCGATACGGCGATGTTCCGCGATGATATCCAGCACTTCGCCTTTTTCTCCCAGCAGGAAGCGGAAGTCCGGGCGATCCTTGAACACCAGCGCATGACTTTTACGCCACTCGCTGCGCGCCAGGCACAGGCGATGCAGCAGACGGATCTGCTGGGCGATAGCGTCGCTTTGCGGCTGCCATTCACCGGCACCGTCATTTTCCAGCCAGTCGGAAACGTTATCGTAAGCCAGCTTGGCTTTCGATTCGATCCAGGCGGCGAAGAACTGAATGTCGCTGCCCGGCGTACCATCGGCGGCGATTTTCACCCGGCAGGCCAGCACCGGACGGCGTTCGTTCGGGCGAAGCGAACAGATATTATCCGACAGCTGGCGCGGCAGCATCGGAATATTAAAGCCCGGCAAATAGTTGGTGAACGAACGCTCGGCGGCGATCTTATCCAGCTTGCTGCCCGGCAGCACATAGGCCGTCGGGTCAGCAATGGCGATGGTCAGCAGCAGTTCGCCTTCCGCCGTTTCTTCCACGTACAGCGCATCATCCATATCTTCGGTGCTGGCGCTGTCAATGGTAACGAAATTCAGTGCGGTGAGATCTTCACGTTCCAGATTCTCATCGAGCATCTCTTCCGGCGTGGCGACATCCGGCGCTTCACGCTCCAGATTATGGCGTGACAGTGTCACCCACCACGGCGCCAGATGGTCATCACCGGTAGTGATAAATTCGGTCAGTTCGGCGTAGAACGTGCGGTCACCCTTCAGCGGGTGGCGGCGCATCTCGGCCACGGCCCAGTCGCCGTTCTGGAAATCATGCTTCACGCCACGATCGGCGCGGCACTGGATAGCATCCTTGAGCAGAGGATGATCGGGAATGATGGACAGACGTTCGTCTTTGTCCTTGCGCTGAACCCGGCCAACAAAGCGGGTGAGGAACGGCTCAATCAGCGTTTCCGGATCGGCCACTTCACGATCTTTATCGGTTTGCAGTACCGCAGAAACGCGGTCGCCGTGCATGACTTTTTTCATGAACGGCGGCGGGATAAAGTAGCTTTTCTGAGCGTCGACTTCCAGGAAGCCAAAGCCTTTTTCCGTGCCTTTTACCACACCCTCAACGCGAGGTGTCTGGGAGTGGAGTTTCTCTTTGAGCTGCGCGAGCAGCGGGTTATCCTGGAACATAATTTCAACAGTTTTCGTGGCCTAAGAGCGGCAGACAGTTTTACGCGATTAACCGCCTCGCGGCAAGTCTGACATAAAAAGGGCGGCCATTTTTAGGCCGCCCACAGGCTTACGCAATTCGCAGTTCGTGCTTAATCGGCGACAGAGAAATTTTCACCGGCACCGACTTCGACGTCGGCGTTCCGCTGATATCGCCAAAGCTGGACAGCGGCACCAGCGGGTTGGTTTCCGGATAGTAGGCGGCCAGATTTCCGGCAGGAATATTGTACGGCACCAGCTTGAAGCCATGAACTTTACGGGTAATACCGTCGTTCCACACGGTTTCAATATCGACATTATCCCCGTCGGCGAAGCCCAGCTTTTCCATGTCCTGCGCGTTGATAAACAGCACTTCACGCTGGCCGTAAACGCCGCGATAGCGGTCGTCCAGACCGTAAATGGTGGTGTTGTACTGATCGTGCGAACGCAGGGTTTGCAGCGTGAACGGCACGTCGGCATCCAGCGGTGGGAACAGGGAAACCGGCAGCGCCGCGTTGCTGAACTGAGCCTTCTCATGCAGCGTATTAAACCGCAGCTCTGCGGCGGCGTTTCCGAGATAGAAACCGCCCTTAATATCGCATTTCGCATTGAAGTCCGCGAAACCCGGGATTGTCGCGGCGATATGGTCGCGGATCAGGTTGTAATCCGCCGCCAGTCCCAGCCAGTCGACTTTCTCATTGCCCAGCACCACGTTGGCGATACCGGCGACAATCCAGGTTTCAGAACGCTGCGTATCGGCAATCGGCTTGCCCACGCCTTCCGAGGCATGCACCATGCTGAACGAGTCTTCCACGGTGATAAACTGCGGGCCGGTTGCCTGAATGTCCTGCTCGGTACGGCCAATCGTAGGCAGGATCAGCGCATCAACCGCGCCCGGGCACAGGTGGCTGCGGTTCAGCTTGGTGCTGATCTGTACTGTCAGGCCACAGCGGCGCAGGGCTTCTTCGGTACGCGGGCTGTCCGGCGCGGCGGCAGCGAGGTTACCGCCCAGAGCGATCAGTACCTTGATTTCATCGCGCAGCATCGCTTCCAGCGCTTCAACGGTATTGTGGCCGTGTTCACGCGGCGGCTCGAAGCCAAAATGCTGGCCCAGGCTGTCGAGGAAGGCTTTCGGCGGCTTCTCATCGATGCCCATGGTGCGGTTGCCCTGCACGTTACTGTGACCGCGCACCGGGCACAGTCCCGCACCTTTTTTGCCTAACTGGCCGAACAGCAGCTGCAGATTAACGATTTCACGCACCGTATCGACGGAGTGTTTGTGCTGGGTGATGCCCATCGCCCAGGTACAGATCACGCGGTCGGCGCTCTGATAAATCGCTGCCGCTTCGCGGATCTGCAGCTCGCTAAGACCGGACTGCTGGACGATCTGCGGCCATTCGGTGGCATCCACCGCGGCCAGATAGGCGTCCATACCTTCGGTTTTGGCGTTGATAAAGGCTTCGTCAAACAGGCCCTTTTCACCGGCGGCGACCAGCGCACGGTGATTTTCCGCCAGCACTTTGACCATGCCGCGAACGGCGGCCATATCACCGCCGAGGTTTGGCTGATAGTAGGTGGAGCTGATCTGACCGGCCATGCTGGTGACCACTTCCAGCGGCTTCTGCGGATCGGCAAAACGCTCCAGGCCACGCTCGCGCAGGGTATTAAAGGTGACGATTTTCGCGCCGTGATCGGCGGCATGACGCAGGCTGTGCAGCATGCGCGGATGGTTGGTGCCCGGATTCTGGCCGAAGACGAAAATCGCATCCGCATGGTCGAAATCATCCAGACGAATGGTGCCTTTACCGACGCCGATACTGCGCTTCAGGCCGCTGCCGCTGGCCTCGTGGCACATATTGGAACAGTCGGGGAAGTTATTGCTGCCGTTCAGGCGGCCAAACAGCTGATACAGCCAGGAGGCCTCATTGCTGGCGCGGCCTGATGTGTACAGCTCCATCTGATGCGGATTATCCATCGCCTTAATGTGGCGGGCGATCAGGGCAAACGCATCGTCCCAACTGATTGGCTCATAGCGGTCGGTCTGGCGGTTGTAGCGCAGGGGCTCGGTCAGGCGGCCCTGATACTCCAGGAAGTAGTCGCTCTGCTGATACAGCGAGGTCACGCTGTACTGCGCGAAGAAATCGGCACCGATATTGCGGCGGGTCGCTTCCCAGGTGACCGCTTTGGCACCGTTTTCACAGAAGCTGAAGGTACTTTTATTGTCATCGCCCCAGGCACAGCCGGGGCAGTCGAAGCCTTTTGCCTTGTTCATGCGCATCAGGTTGCGCATATTTTTTAACACTTGTTTGCTGTCGAAGACAAAACGGGTGGTGGCTTCCAGAGAACCCCAACCACCGGCCGCGGCCTGGTAGGGTTTAATCGCTTCTTTAAATTTCATGATATGCAGGCTTATGTTGGAATGATGTTAAGAAGTTATGACTCCTTTTGGGTAAGTGTGATAGCCAGTGTGGGAATTGTCTAATTGATTGCAGCGATGGAGCGATAGTTAGTATTTATCGCGAAATTGTTAAAACTGTGATGATGTTCAAAGATTAACCGCCGCTTTTTCCCACATCTACGGCGATCCGCCCGCTGTCGTCTAATACTTAGCGTTCACGAAGCACGGCGGGAGAGGCCAGATGAAAAAATTTGCCAGCAGCGTTCATGCATTCGGTAAGGCGCTAATGATGCCGATTTCGGTGATTGCCGCCGCCGGGATCTTTCTTGGCGTGGCGGCGGCGATGCAGAATCCGGCGATTACCGGCGAGGCATTTGCCGCGATGCAGGTGCCGCAGCTGATCATCGGTTTCATTCGTAAGGTTGCGGGCGCGCTGTTCGCCAACCTGCCGCTGCTGTTTGCCGTTGCCAGCGCCATCGGGCTGGCAAAAGCGGAAAAGCCTACCGCAGCGTTCGCGGCGGCGATCGGCTTTATCGTTATGCACGTGGGCGTCAGCGCCACGCTGGCCGCAAAGGGGCTGACCGCCACCACCACGACCGCTCAGGCGCTGCAGGCGCAGGGGATGGATCAGACCCAGGCGATGATGACGGCGGCGGAATATATCCAGATGCTGGGCATTTTCACCTACAACATGAGCGTGCTGGGCGGGGTGATTGCCGGACTGCTGACCGCCGTGATCCATAACCGCTGCTACCGCGTGCAGCTGCCAACGGCCATCAGCTTCTTCGGTGGGCGGCGCTTCGTGCCGATCGTCACCGTGCTGGTACTGCCGCTGGTGGGCGTGCTGCTGGCGGCGATCTGGCCCACCATTGGCCTCGGTATTGCCTGGATCGGCGAACTGATTGGCAAAAGCGGCCAGTACGGCGCATTTCTTTACGGTACCAGCGAGCGACTGCTGATCCCCACCGGGCTGCACCACATCCTGAACGAAACCGTGCGCTTCACGCCCATCGGCGGCATCGCCACCGTTGACGGTCAGACGCTGGTGGGGGCGCTGAACATCTTCAACGCCTCGCTGACCCATCCCGGCAGCGTGCCCGATGAAACGGTGCGTGAAGCCACACGTTTTCTGGCCCAGGGTAAAATTCCGGTGATGATGTTTGGCCTGCCCGCCGCCGCGCTGGCGATTTACCATTCCGCCCGTCCCGAACACAAGCAGCGCGTCAAGGCGCTGATGCTGGCCGCCGCGCTGACTTCCTTTACCACCGGCATCACCGAGCCGCTGGAGTTCTGTTTTATCTTCGTTTCACCGGTGCTCTATATCCTGCATGCGCTGCTCAGCGGACTGTCGTTTATGCTGATGTCGCTGTTCCATCTGATGATTGGTAACGTGCAGGGTGGGGCAATCGACCTGGTGGTCTTCGGCATTCTGGGCGGGGAAAAAACCGCCTGGTGGTGGAGCATCGCGCTCGGGCTGATTTACGTGCCGGTCTATTACTACAGCTTCCGCTTTATTATCCGACGCATGCGGGTCGAAACCCCAGGGCGTGAAACGGAAGAGGCCGAAACGACGCCGCAGGTGGAAGCGGCAGAGCGGATCAAAGTGATTATCAGCGGGCTGGGCGGCGCGGAAAATATCGAGGATGTGGACTGCTGCTTTACCCGCCTGCGCGTGCGGGTGAAGGAGATGAAAGAGGTGGTGGATGCCACGCTGATGAGCACCGGGGCCAACGGCGTGAACCGCGTCAGCGATACGGATGTACAGGTGATCTATGGTCCGCAGGTGGAGAAAATCGCCGGCGAGGTGAAAAGCGCGCTGGGCATCGCCTGAAGAGACGGCAGGATTAACCGGAAAGGTTATGTTTGTACACGGATAAGTACATCGCTATAATTTCAGATAACAGTAAGTTTTGTATCTTTATGGAATATAAAGAAAATAGACATTAAGCAGCTCATTTATTTGTGCAATCTGGAGCGCGAGCGCCACTTTGGCCGCGCCGCAGAGGCCAGTTTTGTCAGCCAGCCGACCCTCTCAATGCGCCTGAAAAATCTGGAGCGCGAGCTGGGGCTTTCGCTGATCAACCGCAGCAATAACTTCGACGGCTTCACGCCGGAGGGCGAGCGCGTGCTGTCATGGGCGCGGGAGATCGTTTCGGTTTATCAGGGGCTGAAGCTGGAGGTCGAATCGCTGAAGCACGGCGTCAGCGGCACGCTGCGCATCGGCGTGGTGCCACAGTGCAGTATTTCGCTGCCCATGCTGCTCAAGGCGGTGTCCGATCGTTATCCGCAGCTGGATTACCGCATCGCGGTACTCAGCGCCGACCAGCTACTGGAAGCACTGAACAGCCACACGGTGGATGTCGGCATCGGCTTCTTTGAGCTGGCCACGCTGCGTGAACTGCACTTCCAGGCGGAGATGCTGGACGATCGCGGCGTTGAAGTAATCTGGCATCCGCAGCACTTCCCGCAGCTGGAGGGAGATACGCCGCTGGGGCTGGCAGATGTGGTTTCTCTGCCGCTGTGCCTGGCCGACCGCACGCGTTACTTCCGCCGCTATCTCGACAGCCATTTTCTCGACGGGGGCCATACTCTGCGCGTGGTGCTGGAAACCCCCTCCGTATTTCAGCTGATTCAGGGCGTGCAGGTGGGGCTGGGCTGTCTGATTTCTCCCGTCGGGCATCTGATCCCGGAGACGCTCGGTGAACTGTGTCGCCGCCCGCTGCTGATGCCGCCGATGTCGCGCCACGGTGCGGTGGTGATCGCTGAACCGGGGCGCGCCACGCCGCTGGCGCAGCATTTCTTTGATGAAGTTCGTCACGTGCTGGTCAGCTGATCGCAGGCCGGTAACATCTCTTACTGGATTTCAGCGTGCTATCAGCCCGGAAATGTCTCCTGCTGAGCTTCGGTACGGATCTCAGGTCTGCGGCATCTGCGGTTGAACACGACGATCGCCATCAGACCTGCATCAATCCTCTGAGATATTAATGATTTTCAACACTGACCGTCCCCAGACTCTGCATCAGGCGGTTTGACCAGCCGGCGGCGGCCACGCTGAGGATCACATCGAAAATCCCGGCGGTGGATAAACCGACCTCGCGCAGCGGCTGTGTATGCGCCGCGCTGAAGCGATCGGGAACCCGCGTCAGCTGGGAGGCCAGCAGGATAATGGCTTTCTGCCGCTCGCTGGCGATGCTTAAGCCCTGCTCGACACTTTCCCGCAGCGCTTCACTCAGTTCACCCGCTGGATAGTGCGCGAAGCACAGGCTGCTGCCGTTAATTCGTGCTGCGACCGCGGTGGCCAGCGCGGTATCGTCTGACGCGTGCTGTTTTTCCAACGCCGACAGCAGATGCCCCCAGCCGTTCAGCACGTCGCCATCCTGAGCCAGCAGCCAGACGAAGCTTTCAGGCTGAATCAGCGGCAGACAGAAGGTCAGCGCCTCCAGCTGATCGGCGGCGGCATAGCGCGGCTCCAGCGGTGCCAGCGCGGGCTGCCATTCTCCGGCAGGCAGGACGGCCGCATCGGGCGGCACGCTGACGCCTGGCATCCAGCGCACCGGCAGGGCCATCAGCGCGTGAATACCCGCCACCACTCGCGCCTGATAGCTGACGAAGCCGATAATCTGGCTGAAGGTGATAATATCGGGCGCGGTTAGCCCCACTTCATCCAGCCGCTGCAGCGCCGCTGAATCAATCAGCGTCGGCTGCCCGGCAAGCTGTCGCGCGTATTCGGTGATCTGCGTTAAACGGCGATTGCTTTCGCGGGACGAATCCGGCCCCGGCAGGGGATTCAGGCGCGCCGCGTAGTGATTGCACAGGCGCTGAACGCCGGTGACCTGCGCCACGGTCAGCGCGGTGCTGATGCGGTCATACAGCGTCAGGGTATGCGTCAGGCTGGTGGACAGCTGGCTGGGAAACAGCAGCTGATACAAATCGCGCGACGCCAGATGCAGCGGCTGAGCGCGCTGTACACTAGCTTTTAATTCTCCTTCCGCCTGCTGCGTCAGACCAAGTAAAAAGCGGTCTGTAATATCGGCGGCCTCAGGCACCAGCGCGCTACGCTGAGCGGGCAGACTGGTCTGGGTTTCATGATACCAGTGGCTGTTGCCGGGAAAACGGCGTTGTTCCATGGTCATTCCTTTTCAAGTTAACTGACCGACGGATGCCGTTAACGTTAAAGGCACCGCCGATCTGAATGGCATGAATATCCTGACGTAAGCGCTGTGGCGAGCAAAATAATGATCGGTGCTATTAAATAGCTGGAAGATATAAGGGCTTAGGAACGGCAGGGATTTCGACGCGACGCGGCAGTATCACCGCGCGCATTCGGGAAGGTTTTTATCAGGCGAAGGGGGGAAATTAACGATCTTTGCGCCAGGCGTCGGCGGTGAGCGGTTCGCCGAAATGGCTGGTAATCAGACGCTTCGTCAGTTCGTGCAGCGGACAGGCCAGCACATCTGCGGTGCTGCCGCGCTCAACCACCTCGCCCTGATGCATCACCAATACCTGATCGCTGATATGCTTCATCATCCCCAGATGCTGGGTCACATAGATGTAGGCGATGCGATGCCGCTCCTGCAGCTCCAGCATCAGATTGATCAGCTGCGAACGCATCGACATATCCAGCGAGGCCAGCGCCTCATCGGCAATAATCACCCGGGGCTGAAGAATTAACGCGCGGGCCAGGCCGATACGCTGTTTCTGGCCCGGTGCCAGCATATGCGGGTAGTAGGCGGCGTGATCGCGCAGCAGTCCGACCTGGCGCAGGGTGGCGATAATGCGTTTTTCGCGCTCCCCGGCACTGAGTTCGGTATTCAAACGCAGGGGCAGATCCAGAATCTGACTGATGCGCTGGCGGGGATTGAGCGAGTTGGACGGATCCTGGAAAATCATGCGGATACGCTGGCTGCGATAGCCGTAGTCGCCGTATTCCAGCGCGTGATCGTCAATCATCATCTCACCGGCGGAGGGCGCGATCATCCCGCTGAGCATTTTCGCCAGCGTTGACTTACCCGAGCCGTTTTCACCAATCACCGCCAGCGTCTGGCCCTCTCGCAGGGTGAAGCTGACGTCTTTCACCGCTTCAACGTGCTGCCGGCGAAACAGCCCGGTGCGGTAGCGGTAGGTTTTACTGAGGTTGCGCACTTCCAGCAGCGTTTCGTCCATTACTGTTGCTCCGTATTCAGCGGGAAGTGACAGGCGTACAGGTGACTCTTCGAGCCGCTCAGCCGCGGCGTTTCAATGCAGGTGCGCTGCGCGTAAGGGCAGCGCGGCCCCAGGCGACAGCCAATCGGCAAATGCTCCAGCGACGGAATGGCACCCGGCAGCGTATTCAGGCGGCTTTTATGCGGCAGCGAGCGGCCAAAGTCCGGCATCGCGCGGATCAGCGCCTGGGTGTAAGGATGGTGCGGCGCGCTAATCAGCTCTTCGCTGACCGCCGTTTCCACCGTCTGACCGCAGTACATCACATTAATCTTATCGGCCCAGTGGCTCAGCATCTGCAGGTCATGGCTGATCAGCAGAATAGTGGTGTTGTTGTTCTGATTAAGCCTGGAGAGTAGGCGGAAAATCTGCGCCTGGGTCGTCGGCTCCATGGCGTTGGTGGGTTCGTCGGCAATCAGCAGGCGCGGCTGGTTCGCCAGCGCGATGGCGATCATTACCTTCTGGCACTCGCCGTCGGTCAGCTCATAGGGGAAGCTGCGCATAATATCTTTGTGATCTTTAATGCCGACCCGGTGCAGCAGCTCAATCGCGCGATAGTGACGCCAGCGGAAACGCTGATACCAGCGCCCTTTCCACGTTGAACCGGGAATGGCCTGCTTAAGCTGGGTGCCAATGCTCTCGGACGGATCGAGGCAGGACTGCGGTTCCTGAAAAATCATCGACACGTTCTGGCCGACGATTTTGCGCCGCTCGCGCGGGGAGAGGTGCAGCAGATCGATATCATCGAAGCGCATGCGGTCAGCGGTGATGCGCCAGTTGTCCTTGGTCACACCGCAGATCGCCTTGGCGATCAGGCTTTTCCCCGAGCCGGATTCACCCACCAGCCCGCGAATTTCGCCTTCGGTCAGCGTAATGCTGACGCGATCGACCGCTTTCACCGGCCCGTCGGCGGTCATAAATTCAATGGTCAGATTTCGAATATCGAGCAGCGGCATTATTCGACTCCCGCAACGATGGCCCGGCGCACGCCGTCACCCAACAGGTTGACGGTCAGTACACAAAGCATAATCGCTGCGCCGGGTAACATCACTGTCCAGGGCGCAACATAGATCAATTCCAGCGAGTCGCCCAGCATCGCCCCCCATTCTGGCGAGGGCAGCTGCGCGCCAAGATCGAGGAAACCGAGCGCGGCAATATCCAGAATGGCCATCGACAGCGCGCGGGTAAACTCGCTCACCAGAAGCGCGACAATATTCGGTAAAATCGCATGCCACAGAATATCCAGGTTGCTGGCACCGTCGAGCCTGGAGGCCACCACGTACTCTTTTTCCAGCTCATCGTGCACCGCGCTGTAAATGGCGCGAACCAGCCTCGGCAGGATCGCCAGAAATACCGCCAGCATGGCATTTTCAAGGCGCGGGCCCATAAACGCGACGACGATAATCGCCAGCAGCAGAGAAGGAATAGAAAGCAGGGTATCCAGCACGTGGTTCATCACCGCCGAACGCAGGCCGTGGGTCAAGCCTGCCAGCACGCCTAGCAGCATGGCGCAGATGGCGGCGGCCAGAGTAATGACAATCGCCGACCCGACGGTGGGCGCGGCGCCGCTCAGCAGGCGGCTGAGTAAATCACGGCCGAGATCGTCGGTGCCGAGGAAGAAGGAAACATCACCGTAGCGCGACCACGAGGGCGGCAGCAGCTGATAGCCGAGGAACTGCTGATCGATGCCGTAAGGCGCAATCAGATTGCCAAAGATGCACAGCAGCAGCACGGCACCAAAGCTGTACAGGCCAATCATCGCCGTGGTGTCGTGATAGAAAAGCCGCCACGTATGGCTTAGCGGGCTGGGGGGGCGCTTCTCTGCGTAAATATTATCTGAGGGCATACCATTCCTTATGCTTCAGCGGGTTGGTCATTGCCCCGAGGATATCGGCCAGTACGTTTACGGCGATTACCAGCGCGCCGACTACCATCACCCCGGCGGAAATCGCCGCATAATCCTGCTGGCGGATGGCGTTAATCAGCCAGCGGCCCAGCCCCGGCCAGCTGAAGACCATCTCGGTGATCATCGCCAGCGTCAGCATGGTGGAAAACTGTAGCCCGAGGCGCGGGATCACCGGCGGCACGGCGTTATGCAGCACGTGGCGGCGAATAATGGTGAACAGCGACAGCCCGCGCGTGGCGGCCGCCTTAACGTAGTTCTGTTCCATCACGTCGCGGGTACTGATGCGCAGCAGGCGGATCACCTCGGTGGTGGGTGCAACCGACAGCGCGGCAACCGGCAGGATCATATGGCGCAGCGCGCTGACGATCATTTCATGCCGCCACGGCGAGTCGGAAAGAAACGCATCAATCAGCGCGAAGCCAGTAATATTTTTCACCGGATAGAGCAGGTCAAAGCGCCCGGACACCGGCAGCCAGCCGAGATTAAGCGAGAAAAACAGCGTCAGCAGCAGCGCCAGCCAGAACACCGGCAGCGAGAAGCCCAGCAGCGCGATGGCGCTCAGCAGCTTATCCTGCCATTTGTTGCGCATCACCCCGGCGACAATTCCCAGCGGGATCCCCACCAGCATCGCCAGCGCAAAGGCCATAAAGCACAGTTCCAGCGTGGCGGGAAACACCTCGCGCAGCTGCTGATTAATCGACTGGCCGTTAATACTGGATACGCCAAAATCCAGATGCAGAATGCCTTTAAACCAGAACGTCCAGGCATCGAACAGCGATGCGCCCTGTAGCGGAGCGTGCGGCGTAAAATAGCTCAGGCAGAAGCCGATCAGCGTCAGCATAAACAGGGTCACGACAAACAGCACCAGTCGGCGCAGCGTATAAATAATCACGGTGAAGTCTCCTCACCGTTGTCGCGATGGACTCCGGCAAACGACGCATTACCAAATGGACTGAGGACCAGGCCTTTAATATCATGACGATACGCCTGCAGACGCAGTGAATAGGCCAGCGGCAGCACCGGTAGCTCTTTTGCCAGCAGCGCCTGAGCGCGATCGTAATAGTCGATGCGGGTGGCCAGCTGCTGGGAAAGCAGCGCGCGGTGCACCAGATCGTCGAACTCAGGATTACACCAGTGAGCATAGTTGGTCTGTGAAGCAATCGCCGCGCAGCTCAACAGCGGGCGGAAGAAGCTGTCGGGATCGTTACTGTCTGTAGACCAGCCGGTCAGGGTCAGATCGTGATTCATCTCCATCAGGCGCGCCTCCTGGAAACGGCCATCCACCTGCACAATAGTGACCCGCACGCCGATCTGCGCCAGGTCGGCCTGCAGCAGCTCCGCGGTTTTCATCGGGCTGGGGTTCCACGCCTGGGAGGCGGAAGGCACCCACAGAGTAAGATGCAGATTTTCGATCCCCAGCGCTTTCAGCGCGTCACGGGCTTTCTGCGGATCGTAAGGCGTAACGCGTGCATCGGTGTCATAGGCCCAGGACGCGCGGGGCAAAATCGAGGCCGCGGTTTCAGCCGTGCCGTAAAAAATCGACTCCATCAGGCGTTCATTATTAATGCCCAGCGCCAGTGCCTGGCGCACTTCCGGCCGATCCAGCGGCGGTTTGCGGGTATTAAACGCCAGATAGGCAGTATTCATCCCCGGGCGCAGCGTCAGGCGCAGGCGCGGATCGTCGCGCAGAATAGACAGCTGGCTGGCTGCGGGATAGGCCAGCACATCGCACTCGCCGGTCAGCAGTTTGGACAAGCGCCCGGTGCCGCCCGCGCCGAGATCGATCACCACCTGCGACATGCGCGGCGTGCCTTTCCAGTAGTTCTCATTACGCTGCAGGCGAATATACTGCCCGGCGCGATACTCGCTGAGCATAAACGGCCCGGTGCCAATCGGCTCGCGGTCCAGCTGCTCCTGACGATCGCTTTGGGTCAGCTTATCGGCGTACTCCGCCGACAGAACGGGGGCGTAGTGGGTGGCCAGATGCCAGAGGAACGAGGCATCCGGGCTGTTCAGGCGGATCTCAACGGTATTTTTATCGAGTTTTTTAACGCTTTGCACCGCATCGGAGAACTGCAGGCTGTCGAAATAGGGGTAGCTGCCGCCGTTGACGTTATGCCAGGGATGCTGGCGATTAAAGACGCGCTCGAAGCTGAACACCACATCATCGGCGTTCATCGGGCGGGTTGGCGTAAACCACGCGGTTTTCTGGAAAGCGACCTTCTGGCGCAGATGGAAGCGGTAGGTAGCACCGTTATCCAGTACTTCCCAGCTTTCGGCCAGCTCGGGGATCAGCCGATAGGTGTAGGGGTCAACGTCCAGCAGGCGGTCGTAGAACTGCGCCGCAAGGGTATCCACGACCAGCCCGCCGCTGGCCATCTGCGGATTAAAAGTGTTCATGACGCCGTTCACGCAGTAGACAAACCCGCTCTGGCGGATATCGCCGGGCGTCGCCGACCATGCCTGGGCGCTGAAAACGCCGAGACTGAGTAACAAGGTGGAAAATAATTTGCGCATAATTGGTCTGATATTTAAGGCATAACCAGAGTGTACCGCACTCTCAGCGTATGGCTACAGCCCGGCAGGATAACTGACCGCTAATTCGCCAGCAAAAGAGCATACTGTTATGAGGGGTGTTCAAAATACACCCAATATCACTACGGTAATGAGAAAAATTCTCAACAAAGTACTTTACACAAAGAAGTGAGAATGATTATTATTGCCTTGCGCTTCACCGGTGGCTCTACCGGAGAAGAGCACGACATTGCTCACATTGCTTCCAGTATTTTTCAGCCCACCTTGAGTGGGCTTTTTTTTGCCCGCTATTCGTCCCCGCTGATGGCATGCTTTTTTAGCATCGCGCGGAGCTGATGGTAGCTGACGCCCAGCAGCTCCGCCGCCCGGCGCTGATTAAAGCGCGCCTGAGCAAGGCTCTTTTCCACCATCGCGCGCTCCTGTTGCAGCTGCCAGTGGCGCAGGTCAAAAGGCAGGTCGGGCAGGGCGTCGCCTTCGGGTTCGGCTGCCCGCGCGGCGGGGGCGGATGGACTGAACGGATTGATGATGATGGTATCCAGCAGGTGTTCGCTGTCCGCATGGCGATAGACCGAACGCTCCACTACGTTTTTCAGCTCGCGCACGTTGCCAGGCCAGCCGTAAGCCAGCAACTCCTGCTGCGCGGCGGAGGAGAAGCCGGGGAACAGCGGCAGGCCGAGCTCGCGGCACATCTGCATGGCGAAGTGCTGTGCCATCACCAGAATATCGCTGCGGCGCTCGCGCAGCGGCGGCAGTTGCACCACGTCAAACGCCAGCCGGTCGAGCAGGTCGGCGCGGAATTTCCCCTCGCGCGCCAGCAGCGGCAGGTCGTCATTGGTCGCACACACCAGCCGCACGCTGACCTGCAGCGGCTGGCTGCCACCGACGCGCTCAAGATGGCCGTACTCAATCACACGCAGCAGCTTTTCCTGCACCAGCATCGGTGCGGTGGCCAGCTCATCCAGGAACAGCGTGCCGCCGTCCGCGCGCTCAAAGCGGCCGAGATGGCGCTTCTGAGCGCCGGTAAACGCCCCGGCTTCGTGGCCGAACAATTCGGAATCCAGTAGATTTTCATTCAGCGCCGCGCAGTTCAGCGAAATAAACGGCCCCTGCCAGCGCCCGGACAGGTAGTGCAGGCGGCTGGCGATCAGCTCTTTCCCCGTCCCGCGCTCACCCACCACCAGCACCGGCTTATTCAACGGCGCGAGTCGGGAAACCTGCTCCAGCACTTCCAGAAAGTTGTTTGATTCACCCAGCAGGGTATCGGAACGATCGCTCATAATGAAATTCACCAGGATTTAGCGAGATTAACCACTCTAAAGTTTAGTCCAGCGGCTGTAAATATGCCTGTTCTTTAAAATCAATAAGATAAAAACTGGCACGCCTTTTGAATAGTATCATCCCGTACAGCACACATCGTGTTTAAAACGGCAGACGCCGGAACCTGTTCATTAAAGAGGATTTTATTATGGGAATTTTTTCTCGTTTCGCCGACATCGTGAATGCCAACATCAACGCCCTGCTGGAAAAAGCGGAAGATCCACAGAAGCTGGTGCGTCTGATGATTCAGGAAATGGAAGATACGCTGGTGGAAGTGCGTACCACCTCCGCTCGTGCGCTGGCCGAAAAGAAACAACTGCTGCGCCGCATTGACCAGGCGGAAACCCAGCAGGCGGAATGGCAGGACAAGGCCGAACTGGCGCTGAGCAAAGAGAAAGACGATCTGGCCCGCGCCGCGCTGATTGAAAAACAAAAGCTTACCGATCTGATCGCCGTGCTGCAGCAGGAATCCGGCCAGGTGGAAGAGAGCCTGACGCGCATGAAAGGCGAGATTGGTGAATTGGAAAATAAACTGAACGAAACCCGTGCTCGCCAGCAGGCGCTGACGCTTCGTCATCAGGCGGCTTCTTCTTCACGTGACGTTCGCCGCCAGCTGGACAGCGATAAAATTGATGAAGCGATGGCGCGCTTTGAGTCGTTTGAACGCCGCATCGACCATATGGAAGCGGAAGCCGAAAGCCACAGCTTTGGCAAAAAGAAAACCCTCGACCAGCAGTTTGCTGAACTGCAGGCGGACGATGAAATCAGCCAGCAGCTGGCGGCCCTGAAAGCTAAAATGAACCGCAGCGAGTAAGCTAACCGTCAACGGGCCTGTATTAAGGAGAATCAATGAGCGCGTTATTTCTTGCCATACCGTTAACTATTTTCGTGCTGTTCGTTGCGCCAATCTGGCTTTGGCTGCACTACAGCAACCGGCAAAATCGCGGCAGCGAGCTGTCGCAGGGCGATCTGCAACGACTGCAGCAGCTGACCGGCGATGCGAAAAAAATGCGTGAACGCATTCAGGCGCTGGAAGCGATTCTCGACGCCGAGCATCCGAACTGGAGGCAGCCATGAATCACCGCCATAAGCTTTACCGTATTCCGCAGCAGGGTAAACTGAAGGGCGTCTGCGCCGGGATTGCCAACTATCTGGATATTCCGGTGCGGCTGGTGCGGGTGATTGTAGTGCTGTCGATGTTCTTCGGGCTGTTTGTCTTTACCCTGGTCGCCTATGCGGCGCTGGCCCTGGTTCTGGACGAAATGCCGCAGAGCGAACTGGATAATCAGCCGCCGCTCAATGCGAGACAGCTTCTGGACGATCTCAGCGATGAACTGCGCGGCGGCGAACAGCAGCTGCGCGAGGTGGAGCGCTACGTCACGTCGGAAACTTTCACCGTGCGCAGCCGCTTCAGCCAGCTTTAATCATGTTCTCACCACGTGGAGAAAATTATGCGTCACGGTAAACCGACCCTGCGTAATCAGGCAGCTCCCGCGCTGATCAAGGCGGGAAAATTTATACTGATTAGCGCCATCACTTATGGCCCGGCGGGCCTGAGCGGCTGGGCGGTGAAATCCGTGGCGCGTAAACCGCTGAAAATTTTACTGGCGTGGGCGCTGGAACCGCTGATCCGCCGCGTGATGCGCGGAGCAGTATCAAAATGGGTGAAACCGGCCCGCTAGCGCCAGTGTGTTAAGCTAGGGATAATCAAACACCTGAGGTAGCTGGCTCCTGATGAAACGACTGCAAAATGAATTGATGTCGCTGGTGAACCGCGGCGTGGATCGCCATCTGCGCCTCGCCGTCACCGGCCTGAGCCGCAGCGGTAAAACCGCCTTTATCACCTCGCTGGTTAACCAGCTTCTGAATGTAAATACCGATGCCAGACTGCCGCTGTTTAGCGCCGTGCGCGAGCAGCGACTGCTGGGCGTGAAGCGTGTGCCGCAGCGCGATCTTGGCATCCCCCGCTTTACCTATGATGAAGGTCTGGCGCAGCTGCACGGCACGCCGCCGGACTGGCCGACGCCGACGCGCGGCGTCAGCGAAATGCGGCTGGCCCTGCGCTACCGCTCGCGAGATTCTCTGCTGCGCCACTTTACCGATGCCTCCACGCTGTACCTCGAAATCGTCGACTATCCCGGCGAATGGCTGCTGGATCTACCGATGCTGGCGCAGGATTATCTCAGCTGGTCGCGGCAGATGACGGGGCTGCTGCAGGGCGATCGCGCCGAATGGTCGCAGAAGTGGCAGCAGCTTTGCGCTGGCTTGGATCCACTGGCCCCGGCAGATGAAAACCGGCTGGCGGAGATCGCCGCCGCGTGGACTGAATACCTTCAGCGCTGCAAGCAGGAAGGGTTGCACTTTATTCAGCCCGGCCGCTTTGTGCTGCCCGGTGAAATGGCCGGTGCCCCCGCGCTGCAGTTTTTCCCCTGGCCGGAGGTGGCGGAGGGCGGTGAAACCCGGCTGGCGCAGGCGGATGCGGGCAGCAATATCGGCATGCTGCGCGCGCGCTACCAGTACTACTGCCAGCACGTGGTGAAGGATTTCTACAAAAATCACTTCCTGCGCTTTGACCGTCAGATTGTGCTGGTTGACTGTTTACAGCCGCTTAACAGCGGGCCGCAGGCGTTTAACGATATGCGGCTGGCGCTGACCCAGCTGATGCAGAGCTTCTCCTACGGCCAGCGCACGCTGTTCCGCCGGATGTTTTCTCCGGTGATTGATAAGCTGCTGTTTGCCGCCACCAAATCCGATCACGTCACTGCCGATCAGCACGCTAACCTGGTGTCACTGCTGCAACAGCTGGTGCAGGACGCCTGGCAAAACGCCGCGTTTGAAGGCATCACAATGGACTGCGTTGGCCTGGCCTCGGTGCAGGCCACGCAGAGCGGTTACGTTGAGCATCAGGGGGAGAGCATTCCGGCGTTACGCGGTCACCGGCTGGCCGACGGCGTTCCGCTAACCGTCTATCCAGGCGAAGTGCCGCCCCGTTTGCCCGGCAGTGCCTTCTGGCAGCAGCAGGGATTCCATTTTGAGCAGTTCCGCCCGCAGGCGCTGGATATCGACAGGCCGCTGCCGCATATCCGTATGGATGCCGCGCTGGAATTTTTACTGGGAGATAAACTGCGATGACCACACCGATTAAACCGCGCGTGGATTTTGCCGAGCCGCTGGCTAAAGAGCAGGCGACGATCCTGCGGCAGCAGCAGGAATTTGGCGAACAGCAGGACCGGTTCGTCGCCGTCGAACAGGACGTTGAGGTGCAGGAAGAGAGCGCCGGTGAGCTGGCGGTGGAAGCCGCACTGCGGCCGAAACGCAGCCTGTGGCGCAAAATGGTCACCGCCGGGCTGGGCCTGTTTGGCATCAGCGTGGTGGCGCAGGGCGTGCAGTGGACCCATCACGCGTGGATCGCCCAGGACTGGATCGCCCTGTCCGGCGGCGTGGCCGGCGGGCTGATCGTCGCCGCCGGTGCCGGTTCACTGATCGTGGAATGGCGTAGGCTCTACCGCCTGCGCGAGCGGGCAACCGAGCGCGATATCGGCCGCGAGTTGCTGCATAGCCACGGAATGGGCAAAGGCCGCGGCTTCTGCGAGAAGCTGGCGCAGCAGGCCGGGCTGGACACTGGCAACCCGGCGTTACAGCGCTGGCAGGCCTCCCTGCACGAAACCCACAACGACAGCGAGGTGGTGGCGCTCTATGCCCGACTGGTGCAGCCTCAGCTGGATCGTCAGGCGCGGCGTGAGATCAGCCGCTGCGCCGCCGAATCGACGCTGATGATCGCCGTCAGCCCGCTGGCGCTGGTGGATATGGCCTTTATCGCCTGGCGCAATCTGCGGCTGGTCAATCGCATTGCCCAGCTGTACGGCATTGAACTGGGCTACTTTAGCCGCCTGCGCCTGTTCAGGCTGGTGCTGCTGAATATTGCGTTTGCCGGGGCATCGGAACTGGTGCGGGAAGTGGGCATGGACTGGATGTCGCAGGATCTGGCCGCTCGCCTGTCGGCGCGTGCCGCACAGGGCATTGGTGCCGGGCTGCTGACCGCCCGCCTGGGGATCAAGGCGATGGAACTTTGCCGCCCGCTGCCGTGGCTGGAAGATGATAAGCCGCGTCTGGGAGATTTCCGCCGCGAGCTGATAGGCCAGCTGAAAGACAGCCTGAAACGCTCTCCCGAGCGTGAAAAATAACACGTCTGATTACAGTTGCTGTCAACTTTTCCTGACAGAATACTTCTGAGATGCCGTGGGATAGCGTATTATTGTGACAGTGCCGGACACCGCAACAATAAGGGTTAACATCCATGCGTCTCGAAGTATTTTGCCAGGACCGAATTGGTCTGACCCGTGAACTGCTGGATCTGCTGGTAGAACGCAGCATCGATCTGCGTGGTATCGAAATTGCCGCCATCGGCCGCATCTACCTGAATTTTTCCACCATCAGCTTTGAACAGTTCAGTCAGCTGATGGCGGAAATTCGCCGTATTCCCGGCGTGACCGACGTGCGTACGGTCACCTTTCTGCCGTCCGAACGTGAGCATCGCGCACTCAGTGCGCTGCTTGTAGCCCTCCCGGAGCCGGTATTCTCCATAGATTTAAAAAGCAAAGTTGAACTCGCGAACCCGGCGGCGCAGTCGTTATTCGACCTCAATGAAGAGAAAATGCGCAACTACAGCGCGGGCGCGCTGATCCCCGGATTTAATTTCCAGCGCTGGCTGGAAAGCGATCGCATTGAACCGCAGGCGCACCACGTGGTGCTGCAGGGGCGAGACTTCCTGATGGAAGTGACGCCGATCTATGCACGCGACGAAGAGAATAACGCCACCACGCCTGCCGGTGCGGTGGTGCTGCTGAAATCCACCGCCCGCATGGGCCAGCAGCTGCAAAACCTGGCGGTCAACGATGACAGCGATTTCCAGCACATCGTGGCCGTCAGCAGCAAAATGCGTTCGGTCGTCGATCAGGCTCGCAAGCTGGCGATGCTGGACGCGCCGCTGCTCATCGTCGGTGATACCGGCACCGGCAAGGATATGCTGGCCCGCGCCTGCCATCTGCGCAGCGCACGCGGTAAAAAGCCGTTCCTGGCGCTGAACTGCGCGTCGCTGCCGGACGATGTGGCCGAAAGCGAGCTGTTTGGTCATGCGGCCGGCGCCTATCCGAACGCGCTGGAAGGGAAAAAAGGCTTCTTCGAGCAGGCCAGCGGCGGCTCGGTGCTGCTGGACGAAATCGGCGAAATGTCGCCGCGTATGCAAACCAAGCTGCTGCGCTTCCTCAACGACGGTACCTTCCGCCGGGTGGGGGAAGAGCATGAGGTCCACGTGGACGTGCGGGTGATATGCGCGACCCAGCGTAACCTGATGGAGCTGGTGCAGCGCGGGGAATTCCGTGAGGATCTGTTTTACCGGCTGAACGTGCTGACGCTGAATCTGCCGCCGCTGCGCGATCGCCCGCAGGATATCCTGCCGCTGACCGAAATGTTCGTGGCGCGCTTTGCCGACGAGCAGGGGATGGCGAGGCCGAAACTGTCGCCGCAGCTGAACGGGTTCCTCACGCGCTACACCTGGCCGGGCAATGTGCGCCAGTTGAAAAACGCGTTATATCGCGCCCTGGCCCAGCTGGAAGGCCATGAGCTGCGGCCGCAGGATATCGCACTGCCCGAGTATGCGCTGGAGATGCCGCTGGGCGATGACGCGATTGAAGGCTCGCTGGATGAAATTACCAGCCGCTTTGAGCGTTCGGTGCTGACCCGTCTTTATCTTTCCTATCCCAGCACGCGTAAGCTGGCGAAAAGGCTGGGCGTATCGCACACCGCGATTGCCAATAAGCTGCGTGAATATGGCCTGAGCCAGAAGAAAACGGACGTCGAGTAGTCGGGGAACGACAGAAGGCCAGCCGGGCGGCTGGCCTGCAACAAAATTACTTCAGTGCAGCCAGGGCCGCATCGTAGTTCGGCTCGGTGGTGATTTCATTCACCAGCTCGCTGTACAGCACGTTGTCCTGCTCATCCAGCACCACGACCGCACGGGCAGTCAGACCGGCCAGCGGACCTTCAGCAATCGCCACGCCGTAGTCTTTCTTGAACTCGCCGCCGCGCAGGGTGGACAGGGTCACCACGTTGCTCAGGCCGTCAGAACCGCAGAAACGCGACTGAGCAAACGGCAGATCGGCAGAAATGCACAGCACCACGGTGTTGTCCAGGTCGTTAGCCAGCTGGTTGAATTTACGTACTGACGCCGCGCAAACGCCGGTATCAATACTTGGGAAGATATTCAGCACCTTACGTTTACCTGCGTACTGCGAAAGAGAGACATCAGCGAGGTCTTTCGCGACCAGGGTAAAGGGTTTCGCGCTCTGGCCAGGACCAGGGATCTGGCCGTCAACGGAAACCGGGTTACCCTGAAAATGTACGGTCTGAGACATAGACTATCCTTTTAATGTTAATGGTGTTTAAACGCTTTCAGTGTATGTCATGCTGAAGCGATGAGACAGTAAAAAACGATAACAAATTAAAAGCCCAGGGCGTGTAAGGACATGAGCATGAGAGCAGTTAAGGTCTATCCGGAGAGCTGGCCGTTGCATACGCCGTTCGTCATCGCGCGCGGCAGCCGCAATGAAGTGGGCGTGGTGGTGGTTGAGCTGGAAGCGCAGGGGGTTAACGTGCAGGGCGAGTGCTCGCCCTATGCGCGCTACGGCGAGAGTGAAGCGTCGGTGCTGGCGCTGATTAGCGGCATCATTCCGCAAATTGAACAGGGCATGAGCCGCGAGCAGCTCCAGCAGGTGCTGCCCGCGGGCGCGGCGCGCAACGCTGTCGACAGCGCGCTGTGGCAGCTGGAGTCGCGGCTGACCCACCGCAGTCTTTGGCAACTGGCCGAAGAGCAGGCGCCTGCGGTGATTGATATGGCGCAAACCGTCAGCATTGATGTGCCGGAGATGATGGCCAGCAGCGCGCTGGCGCTGTGGGAGAACGGCGCGAAGCTGTTAAAAATTAAGCTGGATAACCATCTGATCGCCGAAAGGCTGGTGGCGATCCGCGCGGCGGTTCCCGAAGCGACGCTGATTATTGATGCCAACGAATCCTGGCACGCCGAAGGCCTGGCGGCGCGCTGCCAGCTGCTGGCCGATCTCGGCGTGGCGATGCTGGAGCAGCCGCTGCCCGCCGGGGAAGACGCCGCGCTGGAAAACTTTATCCACCCGCTGCCAATCTGTGCCGATGAGAGCTGCCACACGCGCGCAGATTTGCCGGGGCTGCGCGGCCGCTACGAGATGGTGAATATCAAGCTGGATAAAACCGGCGGCCTGACCGAAGCGCTGGCGCTGGCGGCGGACGCGCGCACGCAGGGCTTTGCAATCATGCTCGGCTGTATGCTCTGCACCTCACGCGCTATCCGTGCCGCGCTGCCGCTGGCACCAAAAGCGCGATTTGTTGACCTCGACGGCCCGACGTGGCTGGCGGTGGATGCGGAGCCCGCGCTGCCGTTCAGCTGCGGGCGCATCGAACTGTCACGGGTGCCAGCGAAGTAGCGCCACCATCGCCGCCAGATAGCGTTCGGTGGCTTCATCGGCTGAAATGGGCGGCAGCTCGGCGGTAATGCAGGGCAGGTTAAGATCGGCGCACCAGCTGCCAAACGAACCTGGCGTGGCGTAGCCGACGCTGGTTACCAGCGGCAGTGCGGTCTGCTCCGCCAGCCAGTGCCCCAGCGGGCTTTCATGCGGATCTTCAATGCAGGCCAGCGGTTCGTGGAAGGTGACGATCCACTGCGGCTTAAGCTGGTGGATCAGCTGGCACAGCGCCTGCGTTTCCGGCTCGGAACCGGCGCGATCGCCGGTAGAAAGCAGCACGTCCCGCTCCGCCGCCGCGCTGTTCCAGCGATAGACCGTATCGCCATTCTTCCAGTTGGCCGCCGGGAAATTGCGGTTAAGATCCACGCCGTTGGCATTGGCACGCAGCCCCAGCTGGCAGCCGTCCGGATTTACCGCCAGCACCACGTGATGGCGGCGGTGCTGGTCCTGTAATGAACGCATGGCGCAGGAAAGGGTGACCACGGCGGCGGTTTCGTCGCCGTGAGTGCCGGCAAGGATTAACCCGCTCTCCTCATCGGCGGCGGGAGCCGGGAACCACAGCAGCGGCGCGCCGAGCAGAGACTGACCGTACTGTTTTCCGTTGGTGTCCAGGCGGCCGCGCAGCGGGCGGGGATGAAGTAACGACATATTCGGCTCCAGAAAAAGTGCTCAAGGCAGACACTATACTCAAATCAGCGTAGCAGAGCGCTGGCCGCAGGCGGTAAAAGAAAAAAGTGAGGCTTTTAACACAGCCCGTTGAAAAATATGCCTGTTCCACGACAAACTGCGCTACAGTTTCTGCAATATTTCAGACCCGCCGCTTATCATCTGCTGCTGACAGCTAAGGATGTCTTAATGAAGAAGGCTTTTTCTGTTCCCGCGCTCGCCGTGCTGGCGCTGTGTATTTCCTCTGCCGCACGCGCTGCCGATGTGCCGCCAGGCGCCCAGCTGGCGGCCAGCCAGGAAATCGTACGCCATATCAAAGATGAACCGGCCTCGCTGGATCCGGTGAAGGCCGTCGGCCTGCCGGAAATCCCGGTGATCCGCGATCTGTTTGAAGGGCTGACCAATCAGGATGCCAGCGGCAAAATCATTCCCGGCGTCGCCACCGGCTGGCAAAGCAACGATAACAAAACCTGGATTTTTACCCTGCGTAAGGATGCCCGCTGGTCCAACGGCGATCCGGTCACCGCCGACGACTTCGTATACAGCTGGCAGCGTCTGGTCGATCCGAAAAACACCTCGACCTTCGCGTGGTTTGCCGAACTGGCGGGCATTGAAAACGCCGGAGCGATTGTGAAAGGGACGATGACGCCGGACAAACTGGGGGTGACGGCAACCGACGCCACCCACCTGAAAGTGACGCTGGATAAACCGGTGCCGTATTTTGTCAGCCTGACCGCCAACTTCAGCCTGTTCCCGGTGCCGAAAAAAGTCGTCGAGCAGTTTGGCGACCAGTGGACGCGCCCCGGCAATCTGGTCGGCAACGGGGCGTATCAGCTCGAAAGCCGCGTGGTGAACGAAAAGCTGGTGCTGGTGCGCAACCCGAACTACTGGGATAACGCGCACTCGGTGCTGAACAAAGTGACCTTTGTGCCGATCAGTGAAGAGTCGAGCGCCACTAAACGCTACCGTGCCGGGGATATCGATATCACCGAATCCTTCCCGAAAGAGCTGTACGGCCTGCTGAAAAAACAGCTGCCGGGCGAGGTGTATACCCCGGACCAGCTCGGTACCTACTATTACGCCTTCAACACCCAGAAGGGACCGACGGCCGACGTGCGGGTGCGTCAGGCGCTTTCGTGGAGCATCGATCGTAAAATCATCGCCGAAAAGGTGCTGGGCACCGGGGAAAAACCGGCCTGGCACTTCACGCCGGACGTGACCGCCGGGTTTACGCCGAAGGAAAGTTTCCTGCAGCAGCACAGCCAGGCCGATCTCAACGCGCAGGCAAAATCCCTGCTGGCGGCGGCGGGTTACGGCCCGTCTAAGCCGCTGGACCTGACCCTGCTGTATAACTCATCGGAAACGCACCAGAAAATCGCTATCGCCGTGGCGTCGATGTGGAAGAAAAATCTGGGGGTCAACGTTAAGCTGCAAAACCAGGAGTGGAAAACCTACATCGACAGCCGCAATAGTGGCAACTTCGATATTATCCGTGCCTCCTGGGTCGGGGATTATAATGAGCCGTCCACGTTCCTCAGCCTGCTGACCTCGTCCCACAGCGGCAATATCGCCCGCTTTAAAAGCCCGGAATACGATGCGCTGATGGATCAGGCCAGCCGGGAAACCAGTACGAAAGCGCGCAACGACGACTATAACCGCGCCGAGCAGATGATCGCGGAGCGCGCGCCGATTGCACCGATTTATCAGTACACCAACGGCCGACTGATCAAACCGTACGTGAAGGGCTACCCGATTACCAACCCCGAAGACGTTGCCTACAGCCGGACGATGTATATTCTGAAGCACTAGTGATTAACCAGCCTTCAAAGACGATCGGCAGCGATTAAGAAATACAGAGGCCATCAGCATTTGCTGGTGGCCTTTCTCGTAGATTTTGTCTCGTGGTGGGCAAGAAACGTTTTTCAACATATGAACTTTGCCGGATGGCCTTAAATACAGCCGTAGGCATCATTCGGTTGGTCGCTGTAACGGCGGGTAACAGATCACTGGTATCGGAATGTCAGGTGAGATGAATACGTGGTGCCGGGCAGGGGCTTTAACTTTGACGGGGTTATTTTCAAAACGCTTTTTCCATTCCCGCCTGCTTCAAAATACCATTTGCAGTATGTTTTGAAACGATAGTGAACGGCACAGAGAATTTTTTCTGTGTAACAGGGCTGTACCATATTTCATGGCTACCCTTGCCCTTGCCCTTGCCCTTGCCCTTGCCCTTGCCCTGCCGGTCTAAGAAACACCCGGCAGCCGACAGCAGTTCCGTTAGCTTTGGATACAGTCCCGTTCCCATTGTTCAGAGGGCGATTCTTTCCGAATAAGATTGTTGATGATTGAACGAAAGGCGGAGATGCTCAGGATTTTCGCCAAGACCGTTCATCTGATAAAGATCGGGCGCAATATCCCATACACGCTGGGTCAACTCTTCATACGTGGATGCCTCGGTAACCAGACCGAGTTCTTCACACTCTGCCACCCAGACGCCTTCATCTGCATCGTGAGAGACATTGACGTTGAATGATTGAGGAAATTTGATGATAGATGCAATTTTCATTTGAAACCTCCAGTGCCCTGTCAGAATAGATCCTGCAAAGAACATTGGGTAGAAGTCGGTTAGTAACGCCCTGCAGGGTGTTACTAACCTGGTAATAGTACCCAAAAATGGGCAAATCGCAAGTACGGTGAAGCTTCACCCGATTGACGTGCAAACACACTTACGATTCAATACCGAACCGGTAAATCGGGAGTTACATCACAATTCGGTCGCCAGGGACTTGAGACTGGCTATCTATCCATTATCGTAGCTGAATTGGATTGTTACTGTAATCATACAGGCAAAACCTGATTGTCGGATTCTCCGGCGGTCGGGTTTTTTTGTTTTTCGGGCCGGGAAATGAAAATAGCGAAAGTATTAAATAATAACGTGGTGATTGTTCACGACGAGCACGGCAACGAACAGGTGGTGATGGGACGCGGTCTGGCGTTTAAAAAACGCGCGGACGACGAACTGGACCCACAGCTGGTGGAGAAAACCTTCGCCCTGAAAAGCCGCGAGCTGACCGGACGATTAAGCGAACTGCTGTCGGAAATCCCTATTGAAGTGGTCATCACCAGCGAATGCGTGATCGCACTGGCGCGCCAGCAATTGGGCACCGCCCTGCATGAAGGACAGGTGGCGATTGCGCTGACCGATCATATTCATTTTGCGCTGGTCCGCCATCAGCAGAATCTGCCGATCCGCAACGTGCTTCAGTGGGAGATCCGCAGCCTGTATCCGAAGGAGTACGGCATCGGCCTGGCGGCGCTGGATATTATCGAAAAGCGCCTGAAGGTGCGGATGAGCGATGATGAAGCGGGTTTTATTGCCCTGCATCTGGTCAACGCGCAGCTGGACAGCGAAATGCCGGCGGTGATGCATATCACCAAATTTATGCAGGAGATCCTGCATATCGTGAAGTATCAGCTGCAGCTGGACTACCAGACCGACTCCCTCAGCTACAACCGCTTTGTCACCCACCTGAAGTTCTTCTCCCAGCGCATGCTCGGCAAGCAGGGCGTCTACAGTGACGATGAATCGCTGCACGACGTGGTGCGCGATCGCTATCCGCAGGCGTATAAGTGCGTGGATAAAATCGATCGCCACATCATTAAAAACTACCAGTACAAGCTGGGCAGTGAAGAACGCATGTTCCTGACCATTCATATCGAACGGGTGCGTAAAGAGACGCTGGCGCTGGGTGAGAGCGACGACGAAGCCTGATATAAGTTGCGAATGTAGCGAAGCCGCTCGGGCTGAGGCGTGCCGGGCGCAGCCAAAGGGTTCCGCTTTATCGACGGATCACGGATCCCACTGCGAATGACTTGTGCAGATAACGAAAACGAGTGCTGGCTTTTACGCCAGCACTCGTTTTTTATGCCTCGGATAAAGAGAGGCTAAATCAGAAGGTGACCACCGTTTTCAGTCCGGTGACCCATGCATCCTGAGTCTCTTTCAGGCCGCCGGGACGATGCCAGTACTGCAGCGCGGGCTGCAGCTCCAGCCATGAGGTCACGCGCAGGCGATAGTACAGTTCGGCGTTCACCGAGTGGCCTGGCAGCGGGCTGTACAGCGGGTTGCCGTAGTCATCCACGCCCTGAATATCGTTCAGCGCCTGCTGATTATCGCGATAATGATCGCTCATTTTGATATAGCTGGCGCCGAAACCAATCCAGTCATCCGGGCGTGCGTCGAACAGGCCGTGGTAGCGCAGGGAACCGGCCAGCGTGGCATGCATATAGTTGCTGCGCTGGTCGCTCAGGCCGAGGCTCCATGAGGTACTCAGCCCGCGCGTGGCGTCATCCGCGTGGCGGGTCAGCTGCTGGTTAAAACCGGTATAAAGGAACCAGGTGCGGTTGTAACTGCGGTAGCCTTTCGGGTCATCGGCCCCGCGCGACTGCGATTTGCCTTCGGACAGATCGTTCTGCTTTGCGTTGGTAAACAGCACGCCGACGTTATAGATCCCCGGCAGATCGTTGACGTGGGTTTTCAGCTCCAGCTCCAGCGGCAGCAGCATGCCCTTGCTGCCTTTAGTCGACCAGCTCCACGCGTGGCTGCGGGAGGTGGCGTCCGGGTTCTGTTCCATAATGCCGCCCTTGATTGTCAGCTCGTCGGTCAGCTTATATTGCAGGGTGGTGCCCCAGTAGTGGGCATTCCAGTTATACCAGGTCATCGAGTTAGCGGATTTACCGCCGCACTGCGACAGCAGCTGGAAGTCGCAGGGAATAATCTGGTCGAAGTCCTGGTTTTTGTTCATCATACCAATGCGCCACTGCAGGCGACGGTCGTCAAAGGTACGCGAGAAGGTCAGCCAGCCCAGGCGGGTAATCGACTGGCCGCCGTAGCTTTCCTGTGAAATATCGTTGAAATTAACCCGGTCGTCTTTTAATCGTTTATTGGTCAGGCTGTCGTTATGGTTACGATTCACGATATTCCCTTCAATTCTGGCGTCGGGAATACCGGTCAGCGTTTCTAAATCCTGGGCGAAGGTTAATGAAAACTGGTCGATATAGGCGGCATGCTTATCGTGATTATATCCGCCGCCGGCGTTATAAGAAACCTGGCTTAAATAGCCTAAATTATAATGGAAGCCGTTCTCTTCCAGAATCGGGCGAACACCCAGCATATCGCCCAGTAGCCCTTCCTGCGGGGCCTGGAAGCCAAGCGCGGTGCCGTTCCACGCCTGCGCGTACGCGGTGGAAGTCCCCATTCCCACGGCGAGTGCGAGCAGCGCAAGGCGGTTCTTATTATTTAAACACAGAGAGATATTGTTCATTTTTTATATTCATTGTGAAGGGTTAGGGCACGACAACGCCCCCTGTTCCCGTTATTGCGGAACAGTCATTATGGGGGCGTTAATTAATCGGGCAGCGTCACTGCCCGGAGAGTTTATTTCAGTGATTCACCGTGGGTTTTAATCACGTCCTGATACCAGAAGAAACTTTTCTTACGGGTGCGGGTAAGGGTGCCGTTACCCTGGTCATCGCGGTCAACGTAGATAAAACCATAGCGCTTGGAGAACTCGGCTTTAGAGGCGCTGACCAGATCGATCGGGCCCCAGCAGGTGTAGCCCAGCACTTCAACGCCGTCATCGATCGCCTCGCGCACCTGCACCAGGTGATCGTTCAGGTAGGCGATGCGGTAGTCATCGTTAATCGCGCCGTCGGCTTCCACGGTATCGCGGGCGCCCAGGCCGTTTTCAACGATAAACAGCGGCTTCTGATAGCGGTCGTACAGCACGTTCAGCAAATATCGCAGGCCTTCCGGGTCGATCTGCCAGCCCCATTCGGAACTCGCCAGATGTGGGTTCGGCACCATATTAAGAATGTTTCCACGCTCTTTCTGGTTCAGCTCTTCGTCGGTGGTGACGCAGCCGGTCATGTAGTAGCTGAATGAGATAAAGTCGACAGGCTGACGCAGGTCAATTCTGTCCTGCTCGGTGATATCCAGCGTGATGCCGTTTTCCCGGAAGAAGCGGGTCATATACGCCGGGTAGTAGCCGCGGGTCTGCACATCACCGAAGAACAGCCAGTCGCGGTTCTGCTGCAGTGTTTCCATCACGTCGGTAGGGTTTGGCGTTAATGGATAGAGCATCGCGCCCAGCAGCATATTACCAATTTTCCCTTCGGGAACGATCTGATGGCAGGCTTTGACCGCCAGTGCGCTGGCCACCAGCTGATGGTGGATGGCCTGATACACCGCCTGCTTGTTGCTCTCTTCCGGCAGGCCGACGCCGGTAAACGGCGCGTGCAGCGACATATTGATTTCGTTGAAGGTCAGCCAGTGCTTAACCTTATGCTTAAAGCGCTCGAATACCGTTTCCGCATACTTCACGAAGCAGGCAATCGTGGTTCGGCTGCCCCAGCCGCCGTACTTTTTGATCAGGCCATACGGCATCTCGTAGTGTGACAGTGTCACCATAGGTTGAATGTTATATTTCGCCATCTCATCAAACAGACGGTCGTAATAGGCCAGACCGGCTTCGTTCGGCTGAGATTCATCACCTTCCGGGAAGATGCGGGTCCAGGCAATCGAGGTGCGCAGCACGGTAAAGCCCATCTCGGCAAACAGCTTGATGTCTTCCGGATAGCGGTGGTAGAAGTCGATGGCCAGATCTTTAATGCCTGAGTCGCCTGCCTGGCGTTCCACGCGCTCGCCGAAAATACCCTGTGGCTGAAGATCTGAAGTCGACAGGCCTTTACCGTCGGTCTGCCAGGCTCCTTCAACCTGGTTAGCGGCAACCGCGCCGCCCCAGAGGAAATCTTGTGGGAAACGTTGAGTCATGATGGTTCTCCTTGTGAAAAATTATTTAATCAGCGCCAGCAGGGGTTCGCCCGCGGCTACTTCGCTTTGCTGGCTGGCGACCAGCACGTCGATATAGTCATCGCTGTTGCTGACCAGCACCGGCGTGGTCAGGTCGTAGCCGGCGGCGCGGATCGCCTCGATATCAAACTCCAGCAGCAGATCGCCGACGCTTACCCGATCGTCCTGGCTGACATGTGCGGTGAAGTGCAGGCCGTCGAGTTTTACCGTGTCGATGCCGACGTGGATTAGCACTTCAGCGCCGTTATCGGCCTCAAGGCCAATCGCATGACGGGTGCGGAACAGCGAGGCCACGGTGCCGTTCACCGGTGACAGCACGCGGCCCAGGGTGGGCTGAATGCCAACGCCTTTGCCCAGCAGGCCGCTGGCGAAAGTTTCATCCGCCACCTGCTCCAGTGCGATCACCGCGCCGGTCATCGGGCTGGCAATCTGGGTTTTAGCCAGAAGATCGGGATTGACCACCGCCTGCGGCGCAGGAACCGGCGCCTCTTCTGCCTTCGCGGCGGGTAGGCCAAACAGCCAGGTGGCGACGACAGCAAAGACCAGGGCGATGATGGCACCGGCAAACGAGGCCATCACGCTGGCGTCAAAACCGGTTTTCGGCACCACCTGACTGAAGGTGAAGATCGACGGCATGCCGAAGGAATAAGAGGTGGTGTGCCAGAAGCCCAGCACCGCGGCACCCAGCGCGCCGCCGATGCAGCCGAAGATAAACGGACGGCGGTTTGGCAGGGTGATGCCGTAGACGGCGGGTTCGGTAATACCAAACAGGCTGGCGCTGAAGGCGGAGGCGGCGATGCCTTTGGTTTTGGCATCGCGAGTGCGCAGCATCACGCCGAGCGTGGCACCGGCCTGGCCGAGCACGGCGGGCATCAGCAGCGGCAGCAGAGTGTCTGAACCGATCACGCTCAGGTTGTTGATCATGATCGGCACCAGGCTCCAGTGCAGGCCAAAGATCACGCAGACCTGCCAGAACGCGCCCATAAAGGCACCGGCAAACGTCGGGCTGAACTGATAAATCGCCAGGTAGCCGTCGGCCAGCATGTGGCTGAGCCAGGTGGCCGCCGGGCCAATCACCATAAAGGTCAGCGGAATGGTGATAACCAGGCACAGCAGCGGCGTGGTGAAATTACGAATGGCCCCGGGCAGGCGACCGTGCACGGCGCGTTCCACCCGGCAGGAAAGCCAGGCGGCAAAAATAATCGGGATCACAGACGAGCTGTAGTTAATCAGAATCACCGGCACGCCGAAGACGTGCAGCGGCGCGGCACCACCCTGTTCGGCGTTAAACGCCGCCAGCATCACTGGATGCACCAGCGCCGCACCGATTACCATGGTGGTGAAGGCGTTGCCGCCGAATTTCTTACCCGCGCAGTAGCCCAGTACCACCGGCAGGAAGTAGAACAGCGCGTCGCTGGCGGCAAACAGGATTTTGTACAGGCCTGACTCTTCGCTGGCCAGGTTCAGTGCCAGCGCCAGGGAAAGTAAACCCTTCAGGATACCGGAGGCAGCCATCACGCCGATGAACGGGGTGAAAATGCCGGAGATAACGTCAGTCAGGCGGGCAAACAGCGATCCTTTCTCGCCGTCGCCGTGGGTGTCGCTGCCGTCGCTGAGGCCTGCCACGGACAGCAGCGCCTGATAAACATCACTCACGTGATTGCCGATCACCACCTGATACTGACCGCCGCTTTCCACGACCATAATCACGCCCGGATTGTTCTTCAGCCCGGCGGTATCGGCTTTGCTGCTGTCTTTCAGCTTAAAACGCAGGCGGGTGGCGCAGTGTATCACCGCACTGATATTTGCCTTGCCGCCCACCCCTTGCAGGATCTCTTCTGATAACGCCTGGTACTTCATCGTATGCTCCTGGTTCTGACATCTTGTCAACGGGCCGTTACTGAATTCAGGCCAAAAAAAAACCTAAACAGCTTCAGACGGACCACGGTCCATGAAAAGCTGTTTAGGTTTTGCCTGAGATTCAGTAGCAATCCTGATTTGTTGACGCAAATAGTTCCTCAGTTACGTCAGGCTGACAAGGGGGGATAACGCTAAAAACTGGATTTCGTGAGCGGGCTCACCTTTTTCAACGCCTGGCGCGTTCCTGCGGGTCAGTGTGCATGACGGTGACCATAGATAAATAAAACGGGTTGTTTACTGTATTGAGTAATATCGGTCGTTGATGAAAGTTAGCATCGCTGGCGATATTTTCTCGTGAGATTTTTCGGGGGAAGATAATAATTGCTTTGTTGTCAAGGACAGACGCTTTGTTATCACGGACAGCCGGTGTAATGATGATAAATAATATTATTGCACCGGCGTGGTGCTGGCTGCTTTTTATTGGTGCGGGGTTATAAATTTACGATTAAATAATATATTTCCGAGTTGTGTTTCCCCGCTCAAATAACGGTGTTTGTCATGATTCGTAAAAAGATGGCAAGATAATTGCTTGATACGATCGGCCCCAAAGACGTGGCCCGCCTTTCAACACCGTGCAGACAGCGCCGTCTGCGTATCTCTGATTGCTTCAGTCCGAACCCGTCAATCTTCTTACTTCACGCTGTTACTTCACTTCGAGGGTGCTATGGCTATTAGTCGTCGTTCATTTATTCAGGGATCTGCATTATCCGTATTGGGCATGGCGGCGGGAATTGCGCCAAAATTCAGCCTGGCCGCTGACGGCAAAGAGGCGATTAAAGTCGCCAGTATTCTGGACCTGTCCGGCGGCCTTGATATTTACGGCAAGCCGATGTCGGATGCCATTAATCTTGCCGCCGAAGAAATTAACGCGGCTGGTGGCCTGGTCGGTCGACCGGTGCAGGTAATTAACTATGATGCACAGTCCAACATGCAGCTTTATGCGCAGTATGCCCAGCAGGCGGCATTAAAAGATAAAGTTGCGGTGGTTCACGGCGGCATTACCTCGGCTTCCCGCGAGGTGATCCGTCCGGTACTGGACCGTTTCCGCTCTCTCTACTTCTATCCCGCGCAGTATGAGGGCGGCGTCTGCGACCGCAACTACTTCTCTTCCGCCTCGACGCCCGCGCAAACCGTGGAGAAGCTGGTGCCCTACGCGATGAAAAAGTGGGGCAAAAAAGTCTACATCCTCGCGGCGGATTACAACTACGGGCAGATCGTCTCGGCCTGGGTGAAGAAATTCGTCAAGGATAACGACGGGGAAACCGTCGCCGTGGAGTTCTTCCCGCTGGACGTGACGGATTTCGGTGCCGCTATTTCAAAAATCCAGAGCGCGAAGCCGGATATGGTGTGGTCCGCGCTGGTCGGCGGGGCGCATATCTCCTTCTATCGCCAGTGGCACGCCTCGGGCATGAGCGGCAAGATCCCGATTGCCTCCACGGTGTTTGGCGGCGGCAACGAACACATCATCCTGTCGCCGGAGGAAAGTAACGGCATTCTGGTCTGCGCCAACTATATGCAGGAAATTCCGACGCCGGAAAACAAAGCCTTCGTGGAAAAATTCCAGGCCCGCTTCGGCAGCAGCGTGCCCTACATCAGCGATCTGGCGATGGGCGCTTATCAGGGCATGCTGATCTGGGCGGAAGGGGTGAGAAAGGCCGGGGATATCGACCGCATGAAGGTGATTGGAGCGCTGGAATCCGGTATCTCACTCACCTCGCCGAGCGGCCAGCT
Source organism: Erwinia sp. JUb26 (assembly GCF_003751505.1). Taxonomy (GTDB): domain Bacteria; phylum Pseudomonadota; class Gammaproteobacteria; order Enterobacterales; family Enterobacteriaceae; genus Erwinia. Next base: position 449,781 of record NZ_RJVB01000001.1, read on the forward strand.
GATCGTCGACCCGGCAACCCATCACTGCACGCTGGATGTGCATATCGCAGAGGTAGAAAATCACCAGATGAAGATTCTGGAAACCTTCACCCACCAGGCACCGGTCGATACCGCCATGGTCTGCGATCTGAAGAAAAATCCGCGTGATAACAAGCAGTACCAAATTGAGTTGTAAGGGGAACGGCTATGGATCTGTTGATTATCTATGGCATTGAGGTTCTCAATGCCATTGCCGTACTGGTGGTGATGAGCCTGGGGCTGGCGGTGGTGTTTGGTATGATGAAAATCGTCAACATGGCCCACGGTGAATTTATGATGCTGGGTGGCTACAGCGCGATTCTGGCGACTAACCACCTTGGCGTTCCCATCTGGCTGTCGATGCTGGTGGTCGCGCCCGTGACGGTGGGGATCTTTGGCATCGTCATCGAGCGGATTATCATTCGCCATCTTTATGGCCGGATGATCGATACCATGCTGGCGACCTGGGGGCTTAGCCTGGCGCTGATTGGTGCGGCGACGATGGCGTTTGGCAACACAACGCTGGGGATCAGCGCGCCGCTGCCTGCGGTCAGCGTGGGCAGCTACACCACCAGCGGCTATTCGCTGTTTATCATTCTCTTCGCGCTATGCCTGGTCGGTGCCCTGTGGCTGCTGCTGCGGTTTACCACGCTCGGGCTTTGCGCCCGTGCCACGATGCAGAACGCGCGAATGGCCGCCGCGCTGGGCAGCAATCCGGGCAAAATATACAGCCTGACGTTTGGGCTGGGTGCGGCGCTGTCCGGCCTGGGCGGCGCGCTGCTGGCCCCAATCACCGGGGTGATCCCGACGATCGGCGTCAGCTTTATCGCCAAGGCCTTTATCACCGTGATTGGCGGCGGCAGTGCGATTATTGCCGGAACGCTCTCCTCTTCCACGCTGTTTGGCACCATCTCGCAGCTGGTCACCTACCTCTCCACGCCGGTGTTTGGTGCCGTGGCGCTGTTGCTCAGCGCCATCGTGCTGCTGCGCCTGCTGCCGCAGGGCATCACCGGCCGTTTCTTCAGGAGATCGTTGTAATGAAAATGCTGACTGAAAAGCTACAGATCGTGGCGACCGCACTGGTCGTGGTGCTGGCTGCGTTCTGGCTGTCGGGAGTGATTGAGCTCTACACGCTGCTGTCGCTCACCGTGTTTCTGGTCATGGGCCTGCTGTCGCTGAGCCTGGCCTTTATCTGGGGATACGGGGGCATCCTGTGCTTCGGCCAGGCGGCGTTCTTCGGCATCGGAGCCTACACCTATGCGGTCTGCGCGATCAACTGGGGGGATTCCACCTGGGCGGTGGTGATGGCGGTGCTGTTGCCCACGCTGTTCTCCCTGCTGCTGGGCTACGTGATTTTCTACGGCGGCGTCAGCGACGTGTATCTGGGGGCCATTACCCTGGCGGTGAGTCTGGTGCTGTTCAACTGGGTCAACTCCACGTCCGGCAGCGAATACCATATCGGCGAGGCGCTGCTGGGCGGTTTTAACGGCATTCCCTCGGTGCCGACGCTCAACGCGCCGTTCCAGCCGGACGCTATTCTGTCCCCGGAAGCGCTGTTTATCGTCACCGCAGGCTGCCTGGCGCTGTGTTACGCGCTGCTGAAGTTCGTTCTGCTCAGCCGCTTTGGCAAAACGGTGGTGGCGATCCGCGAAAATGAACAGCGGGCGGGCCTGCTGGGCTATAACGTCCCGGCACACAAGCTGGTGACCTTTGCCATCGGCGCGGCGGTGGCCGGGCTGGCAGGCTGTCTGTACGTCAACTGGGGGGCGTTTGTCAGCCCCGGCGTATTCAGCATCAGCCAGTCAGCGCAGATCATTATCTGGGTGATCGTCGGCGGTCGCGGAACGCTACTCGGCCCGGTGATCAGCTGCATGCTGCTGCAGTGGATGGTAACCCGGCTGGGCGCGCAGCAAACGGTTGATGTCAATCTGGTCCTTGGCGTGATCCTCGCCTTGTTCGTGCTGTTAATTCCCGGCGGCATTCTGCCCGGCCTGCAGCGGATCTGGCGGCGCAAGCGTCGGCCTGCCGCGCCGGCTTCCTCTGTACAGGTGAAAGAGGTGAAACCATGACCGTGTTACTTCAGACGCATCAAATGGGCGTCAGTTTTGGCGGTGTTCATGCGGTGAAAGCCGTGGACTTTACCCTGAATGAGGGCGAACTGCGCTGCCTGATCGGCCCTAACGGGGCGGGAAAGAGCACCTTTTTTAAAATGCTCAGCGGCCAGGTGACCCCCACGCGCGGGGAGTGCCGCTATCGCGATCGGGTGATCTCGGGTAAGCGACCGTGGGAAATCGCCCGGCTGGGTATCGGCATTAAAACGCAGGTCCCCAGCGTGTTTGAAGGGCTGAGCGTGGCGGAAAACCTGTGGCTGGCCGCCGCCAACAAAATGGACAAAGCGGCGGTCGCGGGCGAAGTCGATAGGGTGCTGGAGGATATCGGCCTTAGCGATCGGCAAAATGACATTCTCTCCGAAATGGCCCACGGTCAGCGGCAGTGGGTGGAGCTGGGGATGATCCTGATTTCGCGCCCGCAGCTTGTACTGCTGGATGAGCCCGCCGCCGGAATGACCCATCATGAAGTGCGTAAAACCGCCGCGTTAATTCAGCGCATAAACCAGCAGAGCACGGTGGTAGTGGTGGAGCATGATATGGATTTTATCGGCATGATCGCTCAGCAGGTGACGGTGTTTAACCAGGGTGAGGTGCTGGCGGAGGGGACCTTCAGCCAGGTTACTCAGGATCCGCGCGTCAAAGAAGCCTACCTTGGCAATCTGGAGATTAAACATGCTTGAAATGAAACAAACGGTCTCCGGCTACAATAAAATTCCGGTGCTGCATCTCTCCGAGTTGTTTATCGGTGCCAAATCCTTCACCGGCGTGTTGGGCCGCAACGGCATGGGGAAAACTACGCTGCTGCGCACCATCATGGGGGAACTGCCCGCGTGGCAGGGCACTATCGCGCTGAACGGCATCGATATTACCGGCTATCATCCCCACCAGCGGGCGGCGGCGGGCATCGGCTTCGTTCCGCAGGGGCGGCAAATCTTCCCGCAGCTGACGGTAGAGGAAAACCTGCGTATGGGATGCGTTAAGCACTTCTCGCAGGCCGGGGAGATCATCGGGCAGATGCTGGATATTTTCCCGCGCCTGAAGCGGCTGCTGGCACAGCCGGGCGGCGCGCTGTCGGGAGGGGAGCAGCAGCTGCTGGCGCTGGCCCGCTGCCTGTGCGGCAGGCCGCAGCTGGTACTGCTGGATGAGCCAACAGAAGGGATCCAGCCGAATATCTGCGAAGAGATCATCGACACGCTCCAGCGGCTGCGCCATGAAATGGATATCTCCATTATCCTGGTTGAACAGGACATCGAGTTTCTTTACGCGCTGTCCGACCGTATTCACGTGATTGAAAAGGGGCAAATCGTCCGCCAGATCGACCCGGCAACCACGCCGAGCGCCCGCGTGGCGGAACAGTATCTCGGTTTTAATGCCTGAACCGGCTGCTGCCGGTCGCCATCCTTTTGGCTGACCGGCAGCAGGCACCTGTCCTAAACGACACAGCGTCAGGCAGGGCAAACACAGCGCGGGCCCGTCGGGTTGCTTATTGTGAAGTCATCACTATCCAGGACATGACAGGGTGATTCATGATTGAGCAATCCTTACTCGCCGCACTTTCCGGCGTTCGGCTGCATCTTTTCCATCCTTATAGCCAGGGGATGCGGGCCTTTTGTACCTCGCTGACCCAGCTTGGCTGCCACGTGCGGCACGACTGGCCGCTCCCCGCGACCCTTCCTCCCGATGCCGACCTGGCGATTATTGCTGTCGATCGCCACCAGCCTGCGCTGCTCACGCCGTTGTTCCGCCATTATAAAAGCGTACAGACCCCGACAATTGCCCTGGCCGACTGCCACGACGGGCTGCTGTTTTCGCTGCTGCTGGCGCTGGAACCGGAAGCGCTTTCAGCGCGTGACGCCGATCCGTTCTCGCTGATTATTCAGATCGTCGCCGTGCTGCGCGCGGCGCGCGAGCAGAAGCAGCTGAGCGAGCGGCTGCATCAGCAGCAGCAGGTTAGAATACGGCAGGACCGGCTGGCGCAGGCGAAGGGGGTGCTGATGCAAACCTTTGGGCTGGATGAGTCGGGGGCCTATGGTTTTATGCGCAAAGAGGCGATGAACACACGCAGCAGTCTGGAATTCACCGCAGAGCGGGTGCTTAACAGCCTGCAAAAATAATCAGCTGCCGGGCTGGCCGCTGGCCGGGTGCAGCAGGCTGCTCGGCGTATAGCCGAAGGCCTTGCGAAAGGCGAGGCTGAAATGGGACATATCGCTGAAGCCGTGATCGAGCGCTACCTGTGTGATATTACGCGCCTTGCCTTCCGCCAGCGCTTTATGGCAGGCCAGCAGGCGTTCGTGCCAGACGCAGTTCATCGGCGTGGTGCCGTTGGCGGCAAATACCCGGCTGAGGGTGCGCGGAGAGACATGATGGGCGTTGGCGATCTGCGCGACCGACAGATCGTGATCCTGCAAGTGCTGGCGCAGGTAGTTCAGCACGCGTGAGTAGAGAGTCGGCTTTAATCCTTCGTCACTTTTTTGCAGATTCAGGCCCACGGAGATCACGGTAAACAGCGTGTTGGCGAACTGCTCGGTCAGGCAACTGCCTTCTTCAGCCGCATTAAAACGGAAGGCCTCATCAATCATATGCCGCAGCGCGACCATGCCCGGTCGGGAAAGGTCCAGCGAGGTCCCGGACATCGCCGCAATCGCCGGAGCTTCTTTTTCAATCAGATGGCGCGGCAGATGGATAATATTCATCGACACGTTTTCCATCGCGAAATGGAACGGCGAACCGGCGTCGTAGATCACCATATCCCCGGCGCTGACCTGCGTTTCATTGTTATTCTGCCGCAGCCTGCCGCTGCCCTCACAGATGTAGCCGAGATAAAAGTCGGGGTTAGGGTGGCGGCGAATGCAGTCGGGCGTTCTCTGCCACATCATCGACGCCTGCGAAACATGATTGGCGATATCGAACTGCCCCAGCATGCCGTAGCTGAAGCGCCCGGAAAACATGCCGGCCTGCACCTGCTTTGCCTCTGCCTTGATCAGGCGGGAACAGACGGCATCGCGCCAGGCATCGAAGCGGTGGCGGTTCTCCAGATGCTCCGTGGTGAAATTTTCTCTCATCGTCAGATCCCCCGGACGTGGCGTAAAAGGTGAAATCATCAGAAAGTATGCAAACTCCAGACCATTCCTGCCGGAGCACCGCCCCTGACCGAGGGGCGGTAACGGTGGGGATTACAGCGCGGGATGCTGCTGATGCCAGTCGGTGACCTGTTGATAGGCCCAGGCGGCCTGAATCATGCTGACTTCATCAAAATGCGCGGCAACCAGCTGGAAGCCGACCGGCGCACCGGCGGCCGTTTTGCCACCCGGCAGCGTAATGGTCGGATGCCCGCTGGAATCGAATGCACTGGTATAGCGCAGCACGCCATTAAACAGTGCCTTGTCGGTACCAAAGCGGGTCATGGTGTCCCAGGTTAATCCGGCATAGGCGGTGGCCGGTGCGAGGATCAGGTCAACCTGGCCGAAGAGGGCAGAAATCGTGCCGCGCAGGGCGGCGCGGTTCAGCAGCAGGCGCTGGTATTCCAGCGCCGTGACGCTGTGGCCGAGATCCAGCAGTCCGGCCAGACCCGGCCCGTATTGTTCTTTCTGCGAGGGATACGTCTGCCGATGCGCGAAGGCCGTTTCCACCGCGCAGAGCGGGCTCCACTCCTCGGCCGCCTGTTCGGTGTCCGGCATGGTGATATCCACGAAGGTTGCGCCCAGATCGCTTAGCGTAGCGATAACCCCCTGCAGCATCCGGTGCGTGTCCTCATCCACCTTCTCCAGCGCCCAGTTCTTATCCAGCCCGATGCGCATTTTGCCAATGCCGCGCGTCATCAGCGCCAGATAGTCCGCCACCGGCTCAATGCTGGAGGTGGGGTCCTGCTCATCACGACCGGCGATCGCCTGCAGCATGGCCGCAGCGTCGGCGGCGGACCGCGCCATCGGGCCGATGTGGTCGAGCGAGGCCGCCAGTTCGAAAGCGCCGTGGCGCGTCACGCGTCCCCAGGTCGGCTTAATGCCGGTCAGGCCGTTGGCATTGGAGGGGAAGCGGATCGAACCGCCGGTGTCGGTGCCGATGGCGCCATAGCACAGCCCGGCGGCGGTAGCGACGCCGGACCCGCTGGAAGAGACGCCGGTCCACAGCGCGGCACCCCACGGGTTAACCGGGCGCACCACCTCGGGGTGATGATCGGCAAAGGCGCTTTCGGTTTGCTTCAGCTTGCCGAGGATCACCGCCCCGGCTTCGCGGAAGCGCTTTACCACGGTGGAGTCTTCCGTCGGGTAATGTGCCTGGTGGATCAGCATACCGTGACTGGTGGGCGCATCTTTCGTCCAGATCAAATCCTTCAGCGCGATCGGCACGCCGTGCAGCGGGCCGCGGATGATCCCCTGCGCGATCTCCCGGTCGGCCTCGGCCGCCTGCTGCAGGGCGCTGTCGCGCATCACGTAAAAATAGCTGTGCAAATCGGCATCCAGCGAGGCGATGCGATCCAGCAGTGCGGTGGTGACCGCAACGGAAGCGATCTCTTTCGACTGAATCAGCCGGCCTGTTTCCAGCAAACTTTTATAATGCAGGTCGTTCATCGTGGCCTAATCTCCTGAAGGGAAGGATGCCTGCGAAAGCAGACAATATACCGATCACCAACGTAATTCAGGGCGACAAAGCGGGCTATGCTGCGGCGGACAGAGGGTGTGCCAGAAGTGCCATCGCCGCAACGTCAATGCGGATGGCCTAAGTCATTGCCGCTGTCATGAATTCTAACCATTGTCTCTGCGTGCAATATTTTGCAACTGCGTGCCCGCACGCTAGACTGTATCGTATTGATTATGTTGAAAGCGGGGCAGAAAGTGGACGTGATTGCAGGCAAATCCTTACAGGTATCGGATGCGATTATCTCGTGTCAGCTGGATGGCCACGGTGGAATGATCCCGATTGCCGACAGCGAAGTGCTTACGTGCGACCATCCGTGCTGGCTGCACCTGAACTACACCCATCCCGAAAGTGCCGAGTGGCTGACCACGACGCCGCTGCTGCCGGACAACGTGCGTGATGCACTGGGCGGCGACAGCATGCGGCCGCGCGTCAGCCGTCTGGGCGACGGCACAATGATCACCCTGCGCAGCGTGAATCTGAACAGTGAATCGCGGCCCGATCAGCTGGTGGTAATCCGCGTGTTCATCAACGACCGGTTGATCGTCTCGACCCGGCGGCGCAAGGTGTTTGCCATTGATGAAGTGCTGACCGATCTGCAAAACGGCAACGGCCCGCAAAACTGTGGCAGCTGGCTGGTGGACGTGTGCGATTCGCTGACCGACCATACCAGCGAATTTATCGAGGATCTGCACGATAAAATCATCGAGCTGGAGGACGCCGTGGTGGACCAGCAGGTGCCGCCGCGCGGCGAGCTGGCGCTGATCCGCAAACAGTTAATTATTATGCGCCGCTATATGGCCCCGCAGCGGGACGTGTTTTCGCGGCTGGCCAGCGAGCGGCTGCCGTGGATGAGCGATGACGACCGTCGGCGGATGCAGGATATCGCCGACCGCCTGGGGCGCGGGCTGGACGATCTGGATGCCAGCGTGGCGCGGACCGGCGTGCTGTCCGATGAAATCAGTTCGGTGATGGCGGAAGCCATGAACCGCCGCACCTATACTATGTCGCTGATGGCGGTGGTTTTCCTGCCGACCACCTTCCTGACCGGGCTGTTCGGCGTTAACCTTGGCGGTATTCCGGGAGGCAGCTGGCGCTTCGGCTTTGGCCTTTTCTGTCTGCTGTTAGCAGGCCTGGTGCTGGGCGTTGCGTGGTGGTTACGACGACGTAAATGGCTGTGAAGAGAGCAAATTATTGTGGGATAAAGGCGCCTAAAACTGATCAACGTCAATAACGGGTGGTGAAGTTAAGGGCAGAATCTCTCTCGCAGGTGAATGCAACGTCAAGCGATGGGCGTTGCGCTCCATAATTGTCTTACTTCATTTTTAGAATTAATGCATAGCACATTTAATTCGTACGACGCCGGCTCCGAGCCGGCTTTTTTTTGCCCGTTTGCCAGCCCGGTCAGATGTCCTACGCTTAAAGCTCATGCCTTAACAAGAAGGGACAGCATAATGACTGACTATCCTCATGCCATTCGCGGCTCTGAACCCCTGAGCGATCCCGTACCCGTTCCCGGCCCGATCCCCACGCCGCAGCCACTGCCCGATCCGCCGCCGGTTGACCCCGATCCGATTATCGATCCGCCCGCGCATCACTGAGTCCGGACTACTCTACTGCGGCGGTCTGTCCGGGAACTGCTGTTCGCGCCACTGTTTGATCAGCGCGGCGCGACGGCGGGGATAGCGGGTAGTGGTTAATTCCAGCGAAACAATGCGGTCGGTGCGGAAGTGACGGAAATCGCCGCGCAGTTCACACCACGCGCCGAGAATATGCAGGTTGTCAAAATAGCCCAGCAGAAACGGCCAGATAACGCGGCGTGATGAGCGATCCTCGCCGTCGCGATAGACGAGGGTCGCCGTCAGTTCCTGGCGGATGGCCCGGCGGATGGCGACAAAATCCACGCTTTCAATTAGCGGGTTGGCGGACGGCGCGGCCATCAGGCCGTTGCTGTCCAGACTGTGGCGCAGTTCGGGGGGAAGCACGGCGGCAATTTTGCTTAGCGCGCTTTTTGCCGACTGGCTCAGGCCGGTATCGGTGCGGCTGGCCACCCAGCGCGAACCGAGCACCAGCGCCTCAATCTCTTCTTCGCTGAACATCAGTGGGGGCAGGGTGAAGCCGGGTTTCAGCACGTAGCCCATACCCGGCTCACCGGCAATATCCGCACCCTGCTGCTGCAGCGTGGCAATATCGCGGTAGAGCGTGCGCAGGCTGATGCCGAGCGTACCGGCGAGCTGAGTGCCGGAAATGGGGAAGCGGTGATTGCGCAGTAGCTGCAGCAGATCCAGCAGGCGTTGCGTTCGCGACACACGTCCTCCGTGAAACGTTGAGCTTAGCCTACCTGAACCACATCAAGACGAACGGGCGCGTCGTCTTCGTCTTCCGGCTGCCAGCCCGCGGGCTGCAGCGGCAGCGTTTCGCGATCGAAGGCCAGATCGCCACCGTCAACCACTTCGCCACCGTGGGCGATGCCTTTAAAGTCGAACAGTTCGATGTCGGCAAGATGCGATGGCACCACGTTCTGCATGGCGCTGAACATGGTTTCAATGCGGCCCGGATAGCGTTTATCCCAGTCGCGCAGCATATCGGCAATCACCTGACGCTGCAGGTTGGGCTGTGAACCGCACAGGTTGCACGGAATAATCGGATATTCGCGGGCGATGGCGAAGCGCTCAATGTCCTTCTCGCGGCAATAGGCCAGCGGGCGGATGACAATATGCTTACCGTCGTCGCTCATCAGCTTCGGCGGCATGCCTTTCATTTTCCCGCCGTAGAACATGTTCAGGAACAGGGTTTGCAGGATATCGTCGCGGTGATGGCCCAGCGCGATCTTGGTGCAGCCCAGCTCGGTTGCCGTCCGGTAAAGAATGCCGCGACGTAGACGCGAGCAGAGCGAGCAGGTGGTTTTGCCTTCCGGAATTTTGTCCTTCACGATGGCGTAGGTGTCTTCTTCGACAATCTTATATTCCACGCCCTGCGTTTCCAGATATTCCGGCAGAATATGCCCCGGGAAACCCGGCTGCTTCTGATCGAGATTCACCGCCACCAGCGAGAAAGAGACCGGCGCGCTCTGCTGCAGGTTGCGCAGGATTTCCAGCATGGTGTAGCTGTCTTTGCCGCCGGAGAGGCACACCATGATCCGGTCACCCTCTTCGATCATATTATAGTCAGCAATCGCCTGGCCGACGTTACGGCGCAGACGCTTCTGCAGCTTGTTGAGGTTGTACTGCTCTTTCTTACTGGTTTCCGGATTCGGTTGCATTTATTGGCTATCTCGTATTGCAGAAGTGGGCGAGAACATCGGCAGGCCCGGCATGAAAACTGACTGGCGTGCTATGGTACGGATTCCACACAGTCTTAATTTATTTCGTAAAATCATATGTTTATAAAAAACAGTTCAAAATCATTCAAAACTACATCACTATTCAACTTCCAGCCACTGGCTGCCTCGTGCGTCAGTATACCGCTCTGTCATCTCGGCTGATTTGTGACCGAGCATGTTTTGAGCATACTTTTCACCTTTGTCACGCTGATACAGCCTGGCTGCGAGGCTCCTGATTTCGTGAAAAGACGGCGGATTCCCTTCCCACGTTAACCCGGTTGCGTTCCTGTGCGCTGCGAATGCATCGGAAAGACTTCTGGTTGTCAGTTGAGCGCCCATTCGCGTTGTGATCAGCGTTGCGGAGCTTGGGTGTAATTTTCTACACTCTTCAATGACAGATGAAAGCGTGATCCCATGAATGGAAGCCGACAAAGGGATCGCCAGTTTCATTCCGGTCTTTTGCTGCTCAACTCTTAATCTTCCATCCTGGATGTCATCCCATCTCATTTTCACAATGTCGCTGACGCGCTGAGCCGTTACCAGCGCCAGTTTAACGCTTAATGCAATCCATGGTTGACCATCACCAGCTTTGAGTAAAATTGTATCGAAGTCGTCAGCGGACAGCCGACTTCTTTTGACTACTACGCGGGCATTACGGGTCGCATCCACCGGGTTTATTGTCACCAACCCTTCAGCGATGGCCTCCCTGAAAAGGTCAGAGAATGTAGACCTGATCAATTTTGAGCGCGTTATTTTGCCTGATAAAATATAAGATTCCAGAAATTCAGCAACATTTTTTGTGGTTATTGATGTGACTGCATCTGAGCTGAAGGCTTTGCGGATGGCCTCAACGCGACCTGCATACTGCTTCAGAGAGCTCTGGCTCACCCCTCTACGTGTCAAAATCTCCATATATCTTGCGCACCAGTCCGCCATAGTTACTGTTGCTGTATCGTTAAGCCTGTCAACCAGGCTAACCATCGGCCCGGACACTATCGACATATTCGCATCAATGGCCTGCGTGACGGCGTAACGTTTATCTCTGCCCAGACCGTACTCCTTACCCGTCCGTGGGTCCCGGTAGCTGTAGTAACCGTCGTTCCTGACGTACAGGTTTGGTGGCAGGTCCCTTGTTTTATGATTTCTTCTCCGTGCGGCCATTCTTGATCCTTGTTGTTAATGAATCGCCCGATTGGCGGGCGTGTTGCTGAGTGGTGCAAGCAGAAGCGATTTTCACAGCCTTCTCCTCGACCAGATACTGGTAGCCATCAAAAGCAGGTGCCGGGTAAACCTTACCGGCCCGAACCCAGCGGCGCAGTGTTTCCATTGAGCGGGGAACGGGAAGCCGCTGGCCCCACTCATAGAGCGTTATAAGTGACATAGTGACCTCTGAGGTTTAGATAGGATTAAGCGACCTGCTGATCGCGGGTGGTACAGAGTTCTGGCAAGTTGGCGCTGCTGGCGCAGACATTTGCTTGTAGGAATAACCGATGCGGGCGCTGGCGGTTACGATGTTGTCCGGATCTAAATCAATTCCGATGAAAGAAAATCCCTCTTCAATCGCAGCGCGACCGGTGCTGCCGCTGCCCGTGAATGGATCGAGAACGGTTCCGCCAGGTGAGGTGATGAGGCGGCAGAGGTACTTCATCAGGGCAATCGGCTTCACGGTCGGGTGCGGATTCTTTGCGCCGCTACTGCGTCCGGCGCCGGCGCGAGGATCGTTAAGGCCCGCGCTTCCCTCTTTGCGCCCACCAGTCATTTCCGAAGCTGAAAAGGAGATAAATCGCTCCATTCCTTCGTCGCGCTCGGCAGGCGTTACCTTTGCGCAATAGAAGAATCGCGCTGCGCTGCCGCTGTCACCATGATGATGTGTTGCGACACGCTTTCTCATACCAAGAATATTGCCCGTCCCAGCTGCTGAGGGCTCTGTGCCTCTCACCGGTGATGCTGCGCCAGCATTCGCCGGGAATATGGCTATCGCCTCGTCGCTACCGTCGTGAATGAGATTTGCTGGCCAGCGCCCCTCTGGGGCCTGATGATAGTTGCTGGTGGGTTCATTGCCGTCACGTTGATGCGACAGCAGCGCGCCGCGTCCACTGCTCAGCTCTTCAGTGGTGAAGATTCGACAGGCGGTGATGTTCAGTGCGCCAGTGCGGTACTGTGCCATGTTGTTGGCCACCGTCGTCTTGAACGGCTTGCGCGCCATTACGATGGGCTCATGTGCAGGCTTCAGTCCCGTGCCCCAACCGTTAAATTCTCCCTCGAGGTTGTGTGATTTCGGGAAGCCAGTGCCGTAAAGCCATTCGATCATGTCGCGAATTTCAAAGCCCGCGTCTTCGACGTTAACCACCAGTCGGTGATAGGTGCGGGATCCACCGAATGCCAGCAGGTGGCCGCCTGGTTTCAGCACGCGCAGGCACTCCGCCCACTGCTCAACGGTCGGTACCTGATAGTCCCATTTGTGGCCCATGAAGCTAATTCCGTACGGTGGATCTGTAACAATCGCATCAACTGAGTTATCCGGAACCGACTTCAGCACTACTTCGCATGGTCCAACGTGTAGTTGATATGTCATCGGCTATCCTCCGCGCAATACGCATTGATTTGATGAACGGTCATTTTAATGTGCCTCGACAGCCAGGCGGCTGGTCAGGAGAGTTTGATTTGGTAGTAGGTGCAGAAATCGAGAACGTACGGGCATTCGAAAGGGCTTTCGGTGCCGTTTATAACATCGCACCCGCCTGCATGAAGGCAGTTGCAGTGCTGGCAACTGAGACGGTTTTCCCAGCAGCTTGTAGCCATGGCGTAGCCGTTACACCGGCCGCCGCTGAACCGGTGCGGGAACTCATACGCGGAACAGCGGCACGTTACCTGCCGGCCATTCCAATAGGCTTTCCCGCGGGGATTTGAGTTTGCATAGCCTCACCTCGTCAGATATAGCTCCGTAGTTAACGCTGCGATAAGCAGCAGGATCAGCACAGCAGCCGGGCGGATGCTGGCATAGAAAATGTGGTGGCGCGCGAGGTGTCGCCGGATTGTGTTTTTCATGGGGAGGGGGCGTAAAAAAAACCGCCGGGTGGCGGTTTAATTTGTTGATTATTTATTAATAAATAGATATTGATTGGGTGTTATTACTGATAAGAAGAATTCTTCTTCTGAATCAATAAGCTCACCATGAAAAGCCAGTGGCTCATCCCCCCTCAAATTACCAAAAATAGATTTTGTTTTTTCATCTATTTTTATATTAATTACATAGTTTTTTCGAGAGTTTGGGGTTTTTTGTTCAATATCGAACCATGCTTCCAGTGGTATTTCACCCAGGAAGATTTTTGCTAAGCGAAATGGCATTTCTACTCCCTTTAATCCGTGACATGTCACGACAATTTATATCACCAACTTCAATCCTTGCCACCCACTTGTTACCCAGCACGCCGCCTCACCGTCACACGGACAGCTGGTAACAGGCGCTTTGTCGCCACACTTGCCGCAATGACCTACTATTTTTAGTAGGTGCTGTAGCTCGGCATTATCCCGGCGAATCAGCATCGCGACGTACTCGTTAAGCTCATACGGTTCCCGTCCGGGCCGCCGGGCGGCGCAGTTCTGTTCGAGCATAGCCAGCTCCTGCTGGTCGAGCTGCAGCTCAATTTTCCGGTTACCGCTGGCAGCCTGCCGCGCCCGCTGCGCTGCCTTACGTTCGGCGGGGGATTTAGCCACTCGTGACCTCCTTGCAGTAGGCTCCGTCCGGCGCTGCGGGGAAATCGTCGCCCCAGCCGCCATGCGAACGAACGTCAGCCAGCACCTGCTCGCAGACGGCCAAAGACGGCATAGGCGTGATGCTCCAGGCGCTGCCGTCGCGCACCGGGGAGGCCATGATGAGGAATGCGAAAGTAAGTGTGCTCATGGCAAATATCCTTTTCGGATGCGGGCGGCATATGCTTTGCAAGCCTTCGACACTTCGCGTAACGCCCCTTCATGCTCGTCGCCTTCTTCGATGTGAGAATCGCTCCACGCCATGAAACCTTCAATCGCCTGCGCCCGCACTTCGTTCAGGATGGCGTCGGTGGCCGGGGTTTCTAACGGGCGAAGTGCTTCATCAACCAGGGTCTTTATCGGGTTAGGGTATTTATTCCCATTACCTGTACTTTGCATAAGCCCACGTTGAATATCGGCATTATGATATCCCGCGGAGAAAATCGCATTGCACGTTTCCAGTGAGTTTTCTGCTAGGACCGAACGACTTTCTTTCAGGTCAGCATTCTCCGCCGCCAGCGCCCGCACCTGCTCATTCAGCCGGGCAACCTCTGCGGCGTGGTCTTCAAATTTACGCACGAAATACTGCGCCAAATCTTCGTTAACTTTCATGTCACGAGGGACACACTTGCCAGTTAGCAACCCTCTCATTTCAATGGTTGTTACTTTCATTCTGCTCTCCCGCCGACCGCAGTCAGCCCACTAAGAAGAAGCACAGCAGCGTTGCTGCGCAGCCCATAAACATGCCAACCAGATAAATTCCGACCGATTCCATCATTGCTGCATCCTCGGATCTGGCGGCAATGACGTATGCGGCACTGTCACCAACTGCGCCGGACCGTCGCCTGAAGCCGCGCTGAGCGCAAACAGCGCGATCGACAGCTTCATCTCCGGGGGAATTACGATCGCCAGTGTTTGCCCGTTCACGTGCAGCATCACGCTGACATTTTTGATGTCGTCGTTTTTCACGGTGAATACCTCGAGTTTCCGCTGCTAGTGGCCGCAGGCAGGCGCACCGCAACGAATTCGGCGGCGGTAGCTGGCGGTCAGGGGGCGGATAGGGTGGGGTTAGTTGCCTGCAGCAGTTTTGGCTTGCTGATATTCACTGCCGAGAATTTCAATGCCGCCGGCGGCAGGGTCTGGTTTCGCGCCCGTGCTGAAATAGACGGTGTCACCGTGCCGGAAGTAGGCGCATCCTGTCATGAATAGCATCCCCCAGTCCAGGCCTGCGGATTTCAGGAATGTGTCGCGATCTACTTCAATTTTGGGCTTTTTATCACGCCAGAGAGCGACGAGTGCCCTGTGTGCTTCCCCCATGCCTTTCGGTGCTTTTGCACGTGGCCAACTGGAGAATCCTGACTGCTCAGTTGGTTTTGTCCAGAGAGACGGATCTGCATAGATGGATTTTTCAAAGCGAACGCCGTACAGATAAGAGCGCGTCAGGTCTGAATTGAACACCGGGACGGCTCCGAACAAGGCGGCAAAGGTTTTGCTTTGCTGGCGCAGCTCTTTTTCCTGTTTCTCAACTTCATCCCAGGCGGCAAGCACTGCAGCAGTGTTGAATTTATAGAAGCTCACTAAATGCCTCCTTTCAGCTCATTGTAACGTTGAAGAAACTGGACACGCGCTTGACGTGGCGTCAGCGGATAAATCATGAAATCGGCTGGCTCGATGCCTTCAAGTGCTGGCCACGGCGTGCCATCGTCCATATCGAAATCGCGCCGCTCGGTGGCCAGCATAATCAGGTCCGCGCGCTTAACCTGCGCTGACATCACTGCTGGCAGCTCGAACTTGAAGCGAATAGTCATATCGATGAGATTTTCGATGCCCTGATATTCAGGTAGCAAAGCCTTCAGCGGCGAGCTGACATCACCGCAGTAAGCTTCTGCGGCGTCGTGCAGCAGCGCCTCTAACGCCATTTCTGGCGGCACCAGGCGGCTGACGTACACCGAATGCTGCGCCACGCTGTAGAAGTCCTGCACGTGGCCGGTAAAGCGGCAAAGATTCGACAGAGCACCGGCAATATCCTCAATGGTAATGGTCTCCGCATCGATATCGGTAAAGCTGAAGTGCTTGCCGGAGAGTGTGTTAATCCAGGTCATTGCTGCTGATCCTTAATTGCTGCGCGGCGGGCCATGCCAGCGCAGAACTCTGCGCGCAGCTGGTACCAGGTAAAGTTGTTGCCAGTTGCATGGCGTGAGGCTTGCAACCAGTGATGAGCGGCATCAGCGAAAAGGCCGTCACGCTCTTTCTGCGCTGCTGATTGTGCCGAGCTATTTAGCAGTGGCATAGATACTCCAGAAAGCCCCGAGTGGGGCTGGTTGGTTGGCGTCAAAATGGAATATCGTCGTCGAAGTCCTGCACCGGCGGCTGATTCTGTCCAACATTTCGGGATCCTGCGTTCTGTTGCAGGCGTGATTGCGTCTGGTTCTGCTGCTGCTGTCCACCCAGCATCGAGCGCTGCTGATTACCTGCCTGGCCACCTGCAGGGCCAGTTCCAGCCGGTTGACGCTCGTCTTTGTCGCTGAGTGAGGCTACCAGTTTGTCAACCGTCTCAGCAGGCAGCCCTTCAATGCCTTCTTTGTAGGTTTTGCGGGTTTTAGTACCAAATGCCTGGCGGATTTCGAAGCGGTACCCGTCGCCTCCGGCGTTCTTGGTGTAAAGCACTTTCTGTAGAACGAAGCCGATCGGCTTGCCTTCCAGTTCTTTGCAGTGATACTCCGCTTCGTTCTGGTCGTTCACCACTTCGGTTGCGTGCAGAGCTTTGACGCCTGTTAGGCCCATGATGGCCTGAATCATGGCATTACCGCCCTGTAGTGGGTTGCCATCGCGACCAACATACGACACGCGGAGGAAATTAATCGCACCAACGTCGGCATCCAGCGAGAACTCCATCGACTGCGATTGGGAATTAGCATCGCGGGCGCTGGTGAACAACGCCGTGCGGATGATGCCAGCATACGCTCCAGATTCTGACGCGCCGGACGGTCCGGCTTTCTTGGCGTCTTCCTGATTGAAGGTGAAAATTGGCTGCATAGTTATTTAACTCCTTAATTCAATTCGTAGTAGTCCCGGATCGCCGCATCGACGGCGTTCAGGTCGTTGTCTATCTGGAAGCTCTCAAACAGCCCGATCGGCGATTTGACCGGGTCAGTGCCGTCTGACTGCGTAGTGAACTGGTAGCGGCCATCAGTGACCTGAGTGCGCAGGGCGATGGTGAACATGCCTTCTACAGTGATTTTCTCGTCCAGCATTTTGCCGATGGTTTTCATCTTGATGCGGCCGGCAGCCGTTTCTTCGGTGTGAGCGAGAAAGTAAACGATCAGGTCTTCTTCGGCCTGCTGGGCTGCCTTCACCACGTCCCAGGCGCCACCGCCAATCTCCGTGAATTTCTCGAACGATTTTTCACTGCGGCGCCGCATGAAGGAATTGCCCATTACGTACTGAAAATCGTCGATAACCACGAACTTTCGCCCGGCGCGGCGCGCAAAGTTGATAACCATAACGAGGTCGGCAGCAAGGTCGGTGTGGAATACGTTGCCTGTTTTTGCTGCAAAGTCGCGCGCTTTCCAGCCCTTCGACTTAAACGGCAATCGCTTATTTTCCGGGTTAATGAGAAACCCCTCTTCGGGATTCAGGTTCATCATGCTGGCCGATTTACCGGAGCCTGAATCCCCCAGGATAAGCACCGGGATCCCCATATCAACCTCCTTGCAGGAAATGCTGCATCGTGAATTTCTGGTCCTCATCGAGGTCCATGTTTGCCAGGCACCACTTCAGATAGCCGCGGTCCTTCGCGCCAATTTCCTCGAACGTCTTGCCCTTATGCTTGCCGAAACGCATCGTGTGCAGCAGGGAAGGCAGGGAGGTAATTTCCCGCATTTGCGCGATGGTGAAGCGGGCGTGACGGTTAATCTCGATCAGCACCGCCGCAGTTACGTAGCAGTCGTACAGGGCACGGTGGGCATGCAGGCCTTCCGGCACGTTGGCGTTAACGCCGAGGTGATAGCGCATGAACTGGTTGCCGTGGCTCTCCAGCTCCGGCCAGAGCTTGCGTGAGAGTTTCATTGTGCAGATCCACGGCGCGGTGATCTGCGGCAGTTTGCTGCGGTCGAACTTGGCGTTGTGCGCGACATAGACGTCAGCACCGAGATAGCGATCAATTACAGCATCAATCGGTGGTGAGTCGGCCACATCCTCGTTAGTGATGTGGTGAAGCGCCATTGATCCGATGCTGATTGGCTCCGGCGGCTTCACGTAGTCGCTCATCGGGTTGCAGATAACGCCGTCGATGATGTCGACGCTGGCGATTTCACACACGCCTCCTTCCAGGCTTGTGGTTTCCGTATCAATTACACGCAAGATAGTCATCAGATTGTTCCGTCAGGGCGTCGGCAGCGGCTTCGCGCTGCGCCAGCTGGTGGGCTATTTGAATAAGGTCAGCAGGGCCGAATTGATTCTGCTGGCAGAGCTGCAGGATTGCGTCGACAGTGGCCTCGCGCATCCATTCGTTTATTGCCAGCGGCGTGGGGATCAGCGTTACATCCATCCGATGTACATCCCCGCAGCAATCAGCGCCGCGCTGATAACCGGCAATAACCAGCTGCGGCGCCGCGGGTGGAAGTCAGCACCGGTCAGCCGATGCAGGAACTGTGATTTGTAGAGCTGGCTCATCAGCGATTACCTCGAATGCGCAATCCTGCAGCGCGTTTGTGAGACGGTACCCGGATGCTTTGCTGGTAACGCAGTGCGCAATCTCTGTCTGCGCAGAAGTCATCTCGTTCGCTCCGATTCCAGTGTTTAACGGTGCCTTTCACCACGTCTTCAGGGTGGCGGAAACGACCGCAGTAGCGGCATCGCACTGATTCCAGGTGTTCAGTACCGGCATCAAGCACTGTGTACTCGAAATGCGAACCGGGAGTGCCGTCGGGCAGCGTGTAATCAACGAATGTTTCTTCCACGCCTTTATAGTTCGGGCGAATGCTGCAGCCGTTGAATGTGACCAGCTGAGAGCCGATGCGGATCGGCGTTCCCGGCGGTAACTCGGCCAGGCGCTGCGCGGTTAATTTGGGGATTGGGTGCATGCTTACCTCCGTTTTGAGGGCGAAAAAAAAGCCCCCGGAGAAGGGGGCAAACGACTACACACAGCAGTTAGGGATTACGATGGTCTCGAAACAGGAGACTCAAATCCGCGGGATCTGGGAGACTTTCAATAAGTGATTCAGGCTGGCCTGAATGGCTATAGCAACCCTCGGAATCTGTGGGGAAACAGTCCAGAATGAGCGCCAGGGTTTCGGCTATTGTTAGATGATGATGCCCCTTATAAATGATATTGGGATCCATGCTTTGGGCGCCAAGTCTTAAAAGTTGACTCGCGAGCCGGGAATGTTTTTTGAAAGCATCAATCAGAATGGATAAAGATGCTGGGTTTATCTCTGGGGAAAACTCTGCACATTCCTCAATAAGACTGAGACTTCCAGCGTGACTACCGAGAGTGATTTTATTACCCACGCTTTCTCCTGAATGAATAATTATGTCGTGCTGGCCGCCCGAGGCGGCAGCTTCACCGGAGTGGCTTTCTGCACATACGTCAGCTTTCAGCACAACAGGGAGAGCACTGCATTTGACCACCTTGCGCCGCGTTTCCCGTAACGTCGCCTTTGCGACCTCACTACCTTGCCGCCAGGGGGAGTTACTCAGGGGCTGGCCACATATCCGGTGCAATGCTCTTTCCGTTGTGTGCCGGGATGATGCCCGGCTATCCACCGCCTTTACTTTTAAGCCCAATCAACTGCTGCGGTACTCCGGGCTTGCCCTGGTGAGGCGTTAATCTTTTTTGAGGGGGAATTTTTCAGCCTGGCCGAAATAGTTTTTAATCACTTTGTTTTGATAAATAATGATGTCAGCGTACAGGTTGGCCTTGTCGACTTCAGGTTTCAGCGCACCATCACCAAGCGTTGCGTTTGGATCCTGAATGTCAGAATCATCAATGAACATAACTCTAACGTTTTCAACTTTATACATAGGTACCTCAATGGAAGTTAAAGGTGATTTTTTCGTGCTTCTCTACAGCAAAGAACAAAATGGATACATCACTGATACGATGTCCGGAATGATGGAAAAGAACGCTGGCGCCTTTATTCGGGGCCGCTCAAGTGATTACATGGTGATCGCTATCGCTGACACCAGAGAGAGCTTGGAAGAGAAAAAGCAGAAGCTGATTAGCCTTCGGGATAAAAATTCTCTTTGATGCTGCGCCAGCCCACGCTATCAGCCTAAGCCCCGGACAACCGGTCCGGCTGTGACTGCCTCACTGGCGCTGGCGCAGCTCGAAGAAAACTTCGCCACACTCTCGCAGTGGCCAGCGCCGGTTTCCCGGTCTTCATTTGAGGCTGCTTAGTGCGTTAAACCGGGCGCCAACCGTAAACTCAGTGATGCTTTCGCTTCCTCTCCCTCACTACGTCGCCGTGGGAGCCAGACCGTATACGCCATCTTCACGATGCTTCACCCGGCGGGGTGTGCATAAGCGGTCTATCCGTTTAGCTGTTACATGATTTATCTCCTCTGGTATCACCCCTGCGTCGGGGCGCTTCAATTTGCACAGCAGCACGTCGTGGTTACGGATTCCCCTTCGCGAACTATCACCCGCAGATGAATCGCCCGCCTGCCTGGTATCCTTACCGGCGCTATTTCGTTTTGCCGGGAGCGTTGGCCGCTTCTGGCTGCTGTGAAAACCGAATTGTTAAAGAGCGGGTCAGCGTTCTGCGGTGGGCTGCGTTGTGCTGATGGGGTTAATAATAGTGCTGCTAATGTTGATAGTAAATAGTGCTTCTAATAAATATATCCAATGGTGCTACTAATAACTGATTTATAAGGTGATTTATTTTTAACCGCGCCAATGGCAACTCATTTTGATAAGCTGTTTTGAGTGAAATTTGGGCTATAACGGGGGCAAAATGGATGAAGAAAGAGTGGTAATGATCGCCAATGCGATTGGCAGTGCGGTGCTGGAGTTGAAGTTCAGCGGAGAGCGCATAGCGGAGTACACGTTATCTGAGAAACTGGAAGAGATGAGACTTAGCGAGACCAACGTGATAGGGAAGGGGGTTTATCGGGATGCGGCGGAACTGGTGAGAACGGGGCGGTTACCTGTTACATAAAAAAGCCCGCGCGGGGCGGGCTCTTGGAGCGAGGACAGTTTTGATTGAAAAATACAGATATCGTTATTCAGCCAGCAAAGCCGACTTGGCTGTCCAAGGAATTGGTATGTGATTTATGTCGCTATTTTTAAATGTGCTATCAGCTGCAATTCTAGTGGAAATCTGATTAAAGTTTTCGAAAAACCACATGTTTTCCTGAATGTCGTTTTCATTCATAGGATTTTCATTGTGATCCGTGAAGTAAGTTTCGATTGTAAACTGAGCCTCAAATGCCACCTCGGAGTCTTCCTTCTCGGGATCAACCCCCTCTGCATAGCCAAGCATGCTTACTTCAAACTTCATCAGAATCTGCTGATATTGCACATCAGTTTCTTTGCTAATAGTTACATCAGGATCTGAGAAGAAAACATTAAAAGACCCTCTTTCTGAGATATCATTTATTTCGTAACTTGCTGATTTTGTGTTAAAACCATCAAAACCAATGCCTTTAAGCATCATGATGTCCACTCCATGTGCGTTTAACATTAGTTACGCTCCATTTGCTGCCAGTTTTAAGTTGGGAGCCGAAAGTTAGCGCGAGAGACTTATCTTCCGTTTTACGATCAAAATGGAAATGATACTCTTTTCTACTTTCAAGTTTTTCCTTAACGGCGTCCTTGATAAACTCGTTTAAATTCATTCCGTTAGATTTTGCTTGCAAATAGGCTCTTTTGTGCAGATCTTCACCGATGCGGACATTAAACGTACCACTCATTGGTTTGTCTGCTGCGCGATTGAGTTCTTTGCAAGTTTCAAGGTAATCATCAACGGCTTCCTCGAAAGCTTCTTTTAAAGAAGTCAAGGTCTCGGCTTCGTATGTCACTACGTCATTGATACACTCAATCTTTCCATGCAAGATCATATCTTCTGTAGAGACTTCAATACTTCCGAAGTAGTTCTTATATTTCAATAATTTATTCATAATTTTCTAGCTCATCCAACAACGCTTTAACTTCTTCCAAAACGTATTTTTTTACGATAGAGCTTGGGTGTGGCTCGTGGCATGACACCACTCGATTAAACGTTTCATTGAAAAATTTCCTCCTTGAACCTTTCCCATTCAACATACGGAATCCATTCAAATTCATGAGCGAAACTAATTCCTCCCAAGTAAAATCTTTGGGGATTGAATCAAGCCTAGCCCTGAGCTTGTCTTTTTTGCTCATGAAGATTACATCCTATAGAAAGGTTAGTGCAACTAAAACATAGTTGCAATTGGCTGCCTGTAGAAGTTCAACATAACAAACGCGATACTCTTTTTGTTCTCTGAAGTTATAGCTGAACGTAGCTTTATGCTAATCGCTACGCCTGCAACCCTGCAGGTAACGCTATTAGCCATGGTTGGTAGTTAGCAGCCAAATCGGCTATTAGCCACCCGGCATCCAAGCGCCACTCGCGATAAACCACACCAGCAGCACCACGCCTGCTATGCCACAGGCTGCTGGGAACAGATAGCCGATCTTCATTTTTACCGCCTTATGATTATTCCAGTGTGGGCTTCCCTGCGTTACTGCTCACGTTTCAACCAGCCCTGATGCTGATTTGTCTTTAACTCTTTCCACTGCGCCCTCCCTGAGCTGGGTTATCCCTTTAGCCCCTGGTGAAGGCTATCTAAAAGTTTCTTCCGGCCATTGAGCCTTAACCACTTTGCCTATGATGCGGCAGAACTCATTGCACTCAATGCTTTGGTAGCGCGGGTTGGTATTCAATGGCTCCAACCATGGCTTGCCGTCTTCCCACACGAACTTTTTGAATGTCACTTCGCTGTCGTTATGAATACCAGCTACACAAAAATCACCAGGCTCTACGTCCTCTTCCGGATCCACGAGTATCAACATTCCCTCTGGGAAGCTGGGTTTGCTGCCTTGCGGCGCTGTCATTGAGTGCCCAGCCACTTCAAGCCAGAAAGCCTTGTCGCTGGCCTTTTTGGTTGTCGCTACCCAATTTTTAGCATTAGTTTCAGTGTATGAGCCTACCTCGGCAAAGGAACCTGCTTGAACAGAAGTAAAAAGCGGATATTCAAACTGCTGTTTGTGAGCCGTATCTTCTATTACACCCTCAGGGCTTCTAATGTGGGCTAGCAGGTGGCCGATGCTGGGGCTGATTTCTTCTGGCTGAACGCGTAAGAGCGCTGAAAATTTTAGGATATTTTCAGTATTTAAAGGAGCTTTACCATTAAGGAATTGACTAATGGCAGCCTGAGTACTGAACCCAAAGAAGCCAGCAGCCTTCTCTTGGCTAAGTCCCAACTGTTCTTTTTTTGCGTCCCAGATGCTTCGCAAGCGAAGTGCGATCTGAACGTCTTCTTCAGTGATTACATTTTTCTTTGCCATGCTCTCGATTTTATTCGTAATACTAATAATTTCAAATAGTGCTTCTATTGCTTTTTGTAATCAGTAGCACTAATATTGCTTTTGTCTAAGCGTGGAGAACGATATGGATCTTAACGATTACCTAAAACAGAACGGTATCAGCCAGTCTGACTATGCAATTACCGTCGGCGTCAGTCAGGGTTTTGTTAGTCAGGTTACCCGGCGCACCAAAGGAGCGGATCAGCGTTCCGACCGGTACCGTGCTGGCCCACTGGCTGTTAAGCACCGACATTCACGCGGATGTGGTGGTCGTGGTGAATGGCCGTGAACTGGGGCTGGACGATGAGGTGGGATTTGCGCTGGTGGATGGCGATCGGGTGCAGGTGTTCGATCAACCGAAGGGCGTGATCGGCAAGGTGCTCAGCCCGGTATTTAAAGTCATCTCCAAAATCTTCTCCTTTCTCGCGCCGAAGTCGTCGTTTTCGGTCGCTGATAACAACAGCAAAGAGAGCCCGAACAATAAGCTGACCGGGCAGACGAACGTGGCTAGAACCTACCAGGCGAGGCCTGACGTATACGGACAGGTGCGCGCGTTCCCGGACCTGATCCAGGAGTCCATGTTTGAGTTTATCGACAACGTGAAGTACGTCACCGAGTGGATGAATTTTGGGATCGGAAACTACACCGTGGACAGCGTGCGCTACTCCGAGTCGAACCTCGGTTCGCTGGCCGGTGCCAGTTATCAGGTGTTTGAGCCGGGGCAGGTAATACCTGTGATTTATGAAGGGTTCGAGTTCGACGACGTCGACGGGCAGGAAGTCCCCGGCCCGAATGAGAGCGAGGATTTCCCGGCCTACAGCGCTACGGCCAGTGCCGTTGTTTCCGGTACGCTGTCTGGCGGCCAGATAGCCATGCAGATAATCAAACAGGATGAGTTCGACTACTTCTACAGCCTGGCGTTTCCGCACGCTGTAACGTTTGTCATTAACGTTACTTACGGCACGGCCAGTGGGAGTGTAACGCGTGATGCAACACTCAACGCTAACCTGTTTAACGCGACGCTGACCGATGACGGTGAGATGGTGGATCCGGAAAGATACTACACGTTCTACTTTGATGACCTTAGCGGCGCCGATGCGCAAACTATCCCGGCTGATGCTGTCATTAATATGACTAAATTCGTGCTTAACGATAACCAACCGATGACGCTGGGCCCGTATTTCTCACCTGTAGAGGGTGAGCAGTTGTGGGTTCATTTCCAGGCTCAACTTGGTGGTGGCTATGACAGCCCGGCGCGGATCGTGCTGTGGAAGGTCGACGAGGATAATACTCAGCTTGAACCGGCAGAAACGCACGATGTTGAGATCCATAACCCGAAGGGTGAGGCTGATTACGTTTATCGCACGTTTAAATTCACCCCCGCTGCAGGATATGGCAGGTATGCGGTAACGATCACGCGAACCAACAACTCTCAAAGCGACAGCGTTTTGCAACTGTCCGAGATTCACTCCGTTCGCGTCCGCACAAATGAGGTTCACGCTGACGATTCTCTGGTGCGGGTTACGGTTCGCGCCACTGAGCAGGCCACCGGCGTTCGTGAGCGCAAATACAACGCGCTGATCACCCGGCACACCATCAGCTACAACATGGCCACGCGGCAGGTTGATTATACGTTGCGGGCGTCCCGCTCGTTCGCCGACGCGCTGGCGCACGAGTGGTTGGTGATCGGCAAAGAATCACCAGGCACCATCGACCTGTACGGCCTGTATGAGATCGCCGCCAGCCTCCCGGATGCGCGCCTGGGATATTTCGATTACACGTTTGACGACGAGGATATTTCGCTGGGCAACAGGGCGCAGAGCATCTGTGACGCGGCCAGGGTCATTGCGTTCTGGGAAGATGGCGTGTTGTCGTTCGTTCGCGATGAGCGTGTGCTGTATCCGGCCACGACATTCAACCGATCGAACATGACCGCCGACGAGTACAAAATCACGTACGAGATGACGATGCCCGGCGGCTATGACGGAGTAGAAATTGAGTATGTGAGCCCGGTAACGAACAAAAAGACCTACATTCGCTACCGGATCACCGCCACCGGCATCGTTGAGCAGGCCGCTGAATCTCCGCTGAAGATTAAGCTGATCGGCTGCCGCAACGAGTATCAGGCGCGCGACAGGGCGCTGCTGGAAGTGAACCGGCTCGTTTACTCACGCGGGAAGATGACGTGCACCACGCTGGCCGACGGGCAGTATGTTTCTGTCGGCGATGTTGTGCAGGTGCCGGATACATACGACGTCAATCAGCAGTCCGGGTACATCGTGAAGCGCACCGGCAATAACTTCGACACCAGTGAGGCGATCGCTTTCGCCGGCGCGATGTTTGTCACGGTCACTGACAGCCTGGGAAGGACTTCAGCGCGCTACCCGGCAACGTCTCGGGCGGATACGCGTTTCGGCTTCACCACGGCTCTGCCGGCTATCGCACTGAACATCTGGGACGGCTACGAGGTTCAGTCGCCGTCGCGCTATGTCATCGCCACTCAGGAGGAAATGGATGCCACTCTCTGGCGTGTCGATGAGAAGAAGCCAAACAGCGACGGAACGACTGCTTTCACGCTGTCCGAATACAGCGATCTGATTTACCCCTGACAGCTTTCATCTACCAACAACCCGGCCACTGTGCCGGGTTTTTTATTGGAAAAATTATGGCGACCATCCCAAATAACGATCCTGTTCCGAGCAATGCACCGCGCAATCTGAAATTTAACGCGGAAAAAATGGATGAAATAGTTAACTCACAGGATGTGAATTATACCGACCGCCTGAACGTGGTTCGTAAAACATGGGCTGGCATGGAAGCTGATACTGCAGAAAAGCTGGCTGAGATTGATACCATCATCACCTCTCTTGATACAGCGAACTTCACCTTTTCTTCAGAAGCTGCCGGGCTTGCCGCTACCACCGAAGGGCAATATTTTCGAACCCCGCAGGGGCCGGAATCTGAGCTGTCATTCATCTATTACCAGAACATAGCCGGGGCAGCAGTGCCGGTTGCCTGGATGGCTGGCGCACAGATGGTGACAACGCTGCTTCGACAGTTGCGTCAGATGCAGTCGCAGAATATGTATCGTGATGGTGTGGCGGGATTTGCCTTTCCTGTTCTGTCAGCGGATAAGCGAGTGGTCGGAGTGCTTAATGACGGCGGACTTTCTGCTGCTTACCTTACTGTTCCCGGAACGGCGGATATCCCCCCGCGTGACGGGCCAACGTTGGTTGCGATCGTAAAATCGTCCGCGGACGGTCGAATTGGGATTGGTTATAACCCGGATACCGGGCTGGCTTTTGCGCTACTAGATGATGACTCCATAGCTTATATAGCCAGCAAAATAGGCGATTCATCAGTCCCGAACATTCGCGGGATCTGGGGAGCGCGCGTATTCAGTCCACGTCATGCTCAGGGCGATGTATTCAATACCGCATCGGTGCTGGACAAAGGGGCGCGAACTTTTGAGGCCCGGCAGCTTATTTCCGGCGGGCAAAACACACTGGTTATGGCCGCACCGCTGGCGACGGCGATCCGCATTGTGCTGGTTTACGGCCAGTCAAATGCCGGGTTGGGGGGATCAACGGGGCGTGTGGTGAATGATGCGCCGTGGCCATTTTCAACCTGGGGATTCGCCGGTGTGAATGGCAGCAGTCAACAGGGTACAGTCCAGCTCGCTGGCGCAACACTCACAGATTTCGTTCCTGCCCTCGATTACACCACTGCGCAGTCACCGGCTATTTGCTCAGTTTACGGTATCACTCAGCGAAATGCTGAACTGGGCCGTGATGATCCGGGTTATATCGCAGCTACCGCATGGCATGGTTCGCAGCCGATAACGTCGTTTTTCCCCAATGCAACGAGCGGGTTCTGGAACTATGAGAACGCCGTGACGTTCCTGCAGCGCTCTGCTGCGCTGGCGGCCAGTTACGGGCGTTCTGCGGTGCTGGATGTGATGCAGTGGATTCAGGGTGAGGCGGGGCCGACTGGCCGGGAAAACTATGCCACACAGCTGAATAATCTTTTCACGACGATCCTGCCGGGGTTCAAAGCCGCAACCGGCCAGGCCGACGCTGTGAAGGTGGCTATCTGGCAGACGAACATGAGTAAAGCGGCCAGCGGTGAAAACTATGCGAGCCAGGGCCAGTGGGACGTTGCGAAAACCCGTGCCGACTGCTTCCTCGCCGGGCCGATGTATCAGTTTAAGCTGGGCGATGAATCCACCGGGCCGAGCACGGTTCACACCGGGCCGGAGGGGCGTCTGATGCTCGGCGAAACCTACGCTGATGTTTACAGCAGCATTGTCGATAAAGGGGCCTGGAAGCCGGTGCAACCGGTATCCGCAGTTCTGACGGGCAATGTCATTGACGTGACGTTCGAAGGCACGCCGCTTGACCCGTTCGGCGCAAAACTGGCGATCGACAGTGACTGGGTGCCGGATACGCTTAATCACGGTTTTTCATTCCCCGGATCGGTAGTCAGCAATGTGGCCATCACCGGCCCGCGAACCGTCAGAATCACGCTTGCTGCAGCCCCGTCAGTCGGGAACCGGACGCTGCGCTATGCGATCGACGCATTCAGCGACGTGACGTACTGGCCGACGCGCCGGGGAAATCTGATGGTCGCATCTGGCAGGAAATCATGGTGGAACCGGCAGGGTGTCAACATCCCTGATGCCGTTCGCCACTACGCCATTCGCTTTGAAATCACTGTAACGGAGTAACTTATGCCGGGCATCGTTGTTGCACAAAACTTCAATAATTCGACTCTCCCGGTAGGTGAAAGCCTGGCCGGTTCAATTCTGGCTGATGCTGGCCTCCTGCACTGGTTCCAGGCTGACGCAAACCACGTAACGCTGATCGGCACTGATATCGTGTCGTTTAATGATAAAAAAAGCACAACCAGTAAGCTAACCCGCGCTTCAGATATCACCGGCGCGACACTGGTTGCCGGGCTGTTCGGCTCATACGCAGGTGCACAGTTCAACCTGTCGGAATCCGATCGCAGCATTTTCAGCGGTGATACGCTGGTGCTGACCAGTCCATACACGTGGTCAGGTGTGGCTACTCTGCGAACGCTGGCCGCGTCATGCACAATGTGCGGCACGTTCACATCGGCCACCATACGCGCCATCCTGGCTGTGTCAATATCTGGGGCGAACGCGGGTAAGCTGGTTTTCCAGTACGGCACAGCCACGGCAGTTGGTCCCACCCTTGAACTTAATAAGCCGTTCGCATTTGCATGCGGTTTTGACGGAGTCAGCATTTTCATTCGTATGGGGGGCATTACGTATACCGCTGCTGCAGCTGGCGCGCCTTCAACATCCCCGTTTGCGCTCGGCGCCCTGCCGGGGGGATCGCAGTTCTGGGATGGCAACATTTCAGACCTGATTATGTGTAACGTTGCAGTAACAGCCACGGCAGGCGCAGCCATGCTGGCAAAACTTACAGCGTTCTATAAATCGGTATACGGGCTTACGCTCTAAAATCTCCAGCGCATCACCCACTTATCAAAAACCCCGCCAGTACCTCTTGATCCCTCCCCAAAAATGATAATACTGTATGTATATACAGTTATTATTGACGGGAGGGCATCATGCCTCGCTACTACGAAATCCCCATCGCATTCAGAAACAGCATCGTTCATGAGCCTGGCGGCCGTCGCATCGTGCGCACAGCTGACTTTGTGCGCGAGCTGGCAGCGCTAAATCACCACTGGTCATTGAAGGAAGCCAACCGCTGGATCGAGAATTACCAGCACGGCTTTAAAGATATCTCAACAGAGGAAGGTGAGCGCCGGACGTTCTTTTTCTTTAACTCAAACAACGGGAGATACTGATCATGGGCTTTCCATCACCGGCAAATGATTACATCGAGAAGCGGATTGACCTGAACGAGCTGCTGATTCCTCGCCCATCGGCAACGCTGATCATTAATGACGTGGGCCGCGTAGTGATCATCGACCGGTCATTAAGGGCAGGTCAGGGTGACACGGTGGCTTTCGAGTTGTTCGGGGAAGGGCAGATCGGGAAGTTGTCGGGCAGGGCGCTGATAACTGAGGACGGCGAGGCGATCGAGGGAGAGGCGCTGGACGAGGTGACGATTATCGGGCGGGTGACTCATATCGCGCTGGAGATCACGCCGGAACATCGGCCGACGATTTAACGTCAAATGGCAGACGTTAAGGGCGACTTTGCATCGCCCTGTCGTTCGAAACACTAACCTAACACATTGATCATTATGTAGTGAATTGCAGTGTTTTGTTGTGCTATGTCGTATGATTTTCAGTCGAAAATTTTCGTATCAATATGATTTTATTATAAAATCAAGATTATTAAGTTTGAATGGTACGGATTCCGACGACGAATGCCAGCTTGTTTTGCATGTGTATTGTACAAAAATTGCGCGAAAATGACGGTGCGGAGCCTCAAACCCTGCCGCTACACCGTCCTGCCCCTGAAAGTAACGTTTCCAGCGGATTATCTGCTACAATCAGCGGCAAAATTCCCGCCCGATTTATCAGAGATTATACCCGTGACTGCTTTTTCTACCCTGAACCTGCTGCCCGCCAGCCAGATTGAAAACCTTAATGAACTTGGCTATCTGGCCATGACCCCGGTACAGGCCGCATCGCTGCCGGCAATCCTGGAAGGGCGTGACGTGCGCGCGCAGGCAAAAACCGGCAGCGGCAAAACCGCCGCGTTTGGCCTGGGCGTGATGCACCGGCTGGACGTCAGCCAGTATGTCACTCAGTCGCTGGTGCTGTGCCCGACGCGCGAACTGGCGGATCAGGTGGCGAAAGAGCTGCGTCGCCTGGCGCGCTTCACCGCCAATATCAAAATTCTGACGCTGTGCGGCGGCCAGCCGATGAACGCGCAGCGCGATTCTCTGGTGCACGCGCCGCATGTGGTGGTCGGTACGCCGGGGCGAATTCTGGAACACCTCAAGCGTGAAACCCTGAAGCTGGACGGCGTGGCAACGCTGGTGCTGGATGAAGCCGACCGTATGCTGGAGATGGGCTTCCGTGATGATATCGACGCGATAATCAGCTACTGCCCGCCGCAGCGCCAGACGCTGCTGTTCTCCGCCACCTGGCCTGAAGATATTGCCCGCATCAGCCAGCGCGTGCAGCGCGATCCGCTAACGGTGGAAACCGGCGACGTGTCCGATCTGCCGTCCATCGAGCAGACCTTCTATGAGGCCAGCGCGCGCGAAAAAATGAGCGCACTGATTGGCTTGCTCAGCGAGCGCCAGCCCGCTTCCTGCGTGGTGTTCTGCAACACCAAACGCGAGTGCGATGATATTGCCGCATCTCTGGACAGTGCGCAGATCAGCGCGCTGGCGCTGCACGGCGATCTGGAGCAGTCCGAGCGCGATCGGGTGCTGATACGCTTTGCCAACGGCAGTTGCCGGGTGCTGGTGGCGACCGACGTCGCGGCGCGCGGGCTGGATATCAAATCGCTGGCGATGGTGGTGAACTATCAGCTGTCGTTCGATCCGGAAGTTCACGTGCACCGCATTGGCCGTACCGCGCGTGCCGGTGCCGAGGGCTGCGCGATCAGCTTCGTTGCGCCGGATGAAATGCAGCGCGCCCATGCGCTGGAAGATTTCCTGCAGCAGCGCCTGGCGTGGGCCAACGTCGCCGACCTGAAGTCCGTGGCGCCGAAATCGCTGCGCGCGGAGATGACCACCCTCAGCCTGGACGGCGGGCGTAAAGCCAAGATCCGTCCGGGGGATATCCTGGGCGCACTGACCGGCGACGGCGGGCTGACGGGCGATCAGGTCGGTAAAATCGACATCGCGCCAACCCTGGCCTTCGTGGCGATTCGCCAGGAACTGGTGCGCAAGGTGATGCAGCAGCTTTCGCAGGTGAAAATCAAAGGCAAAACCTGCCGCGCCCGCATCGTGAAATAAATTCGTTGGCGGCACAAAAAGAAACGGCCCCCGGGATAAAATCCGGGGGCCGTTTGCCATCTGACGAACGGGAAAATTAGATTTTGGTAATCACCGGCGGCGCGGCGAGCAGCGATTCAACGCCAGCGATCAGTTTCAGGAAGTGCGGCTGCTGTTCGTGTTCAGCGATGGCCGCATGGCTTTTCCAGGTCTCGTGGAACAGGAAGGCGTCCGGATTTTCTACGCTGCGGTACAGATCGTAATGTTCGTTACCGGCTTCAAGGCGGCTGGGAGCAACGCAGGGATTCAGCACGTCAAACAGCGCGTCGCCCTGGCCTGGCTTAGCGGAAAAGGTGGCGATAATCAGTACGGATTTCTCAGACATTATAATCTCCTTTTAAAAGATAATGTTGCTGGCGCACGGCCAGCCGCGAACGAGCAAGGCTGTAAGAGTAACTGTTTCAGCTATTTTTGCCATGAGCATTTATGGCTAATGTATTTCCAGCGATTGTACGCCGCTTATCTCTAAAAACACGTCGTACATCTTCTCCAGCACCACTTTTCGTGACAGTGTCACATCAACCATCAT
This sequence comes from Erwinia sp. JUb26, assembly GCF_003751505.1. Taxonomy (GTDB): domain Bacteria; phylum Pseudomonadota; class Gammaproteobacteria; order Enterobacterales; family Enterobacteriaceae; genus Erwinia. The sequence goes on from NZ_RJVB01000001.1 coordinate 481,654, forward strand.
CTCACACAGTCCGGTTTCACCATCGCGGTTGGCAAGGGTCACTTTGCCGGTGCGCACGTCCCGGCGTTGGAGGGCTATCAGCACTAGCGGTACGCTTTTCGGCTTGAGCTGAAAGATCAGGGTGAGGTTGCGTCCGATAACCCGGTAGCTGATGCGGCGGAAGGTCTCCAGGACCACCAGCGCCAGCAGGGTGCCGTAAATACCGATCTCATACATACCGCTGCCGATCACCAGCCCGATGGCCGCTGTGACCCACAGCCCGGCGGCGGTGGTTAATCCCTTAACGATCTGCTTCTGAATAATGATGGTGCCGGCCCCGAGAAAGCCCATACCGCTGACCACCTGAGCGGCGATCCTGCTGGGGTCCAGCGCAATATGTGAGGCCTGAAGCATATCGTTAAAGCCATATTTCGACACGATCATAAACATCGCACTGCCGATACCGACCAGAATATGGGTGCGCAGCCCGGCTTCCTTTGAACGCAGCTGGCGCTCCATGCCGATCAGCCCGCTCAGCGCTCCGGCAAGGGCAATGCGCAGCAATAAGTCGACGGTCATTCTCTATCCTCCTGTATTTAAATGCCTTTCCTTAATGTTTTGATCTGAAGTGTAAATTAAGACTGAAGGGTATTGATATTTAATCAATTTTGATTTTGTAAAATTGAATGACAGCTATCGACCTGCCGCAAAACCTGGCTTATGCTGGCTGACGCTCTTACCCCTACACCGATCGGAGTTTACACCATGAAAGCAGCCACTTTTTTGCTTGCAGCCGCAGCGCTGCTGCTGTCGGCCTGTAGCAGCGACAACGAGCCGCCGCAGCAGGCAACCGCCGCCCACGTACCCGCGCGGGTGCAGATGGCCGATCTGGCAGCCAGTAACTGTGAGAATGCAGGTGGAACACTGGCGCTGTCGCGGCAGCTGGATGGCTCTTCGGTGGGGATGTGTCAGCTGGCGAACGGTCGTCGCTGCGGCGAGAGTGCGTTACTTAACGGCACCTGCGCACGTTAAACCCCCGCGTATCGACAGCGGGGGGTCTTCAGATCAGAGCTGGTTAGCGCAGGGCTCGCCTTTTTCCAGCTGCCGCAGGTTTTGCAGCGTGGTCTCGGCGATGCTGGTCAGCGCTTCGGCGGTCAGAAACGCCTGATGGCCGGTAAACAGCACGTTGTGGCAGGCTGACAGGCGGCGGAAAACGTCGTCCTGAATCACGTCGTTCGACTTATCCTCAAAAAACAAATCCCGCTCATTCTCGTAAACGTCCATCCCCAGCGCACCGATCTTCTGCTTTTTCAGCGCGTCGATGGCCGCCTGTGAATCGATCAGGCCACCGCGGCTGGTGTTGATAATCATCACGCCATCCTTCATCTGCGCAAAGGCGCTTTCATTAAGCAGATGATGATTCTCCGGCGTCAGCGGGCAGTGCAGGCTGATTACGTCCGACTGGGCGAACAGTGTTTTAACATCGACATATTCCGCGCCCAGCTCCAGCGCCAGCGGGTTAGGATAGGGGTCGGACACCAACAGGCGCATGCCGAACCCTTTCAGAATACGCAGGGTGGCGATGCCGATCTTACCGGTGCCGATCACCCCCGCGGTCCGGCCATGCATATTGAAACCGATCAGACCTTCCAGCGAAAAGTTGGCATCACGGGTGCGCTGATAGGCGCGGTGGATGCGGCGGTTCAGCGTCATCATCATGCCGATTGCATGCTCGGCGACCGCTTCCGGTGAATAGGCCGGCACGCGAACCACCTGCATGCCCAGTTCTTTTGCCGCATCGAGGTCAACGTTGTTAAACCCGGCGCAGCGCAGCGCAATAAACTTCACCCCCAGTTCCGCCAGCTCTTCCAGCACCTTGCGGCTGCCATCGTCGTTGACGAAAATACACACGCCGTCACATCCCGTGGCGTTCTTCGCGGTGCGTTCGGTCAGCAGAAAGTCGAAGAATTCCAGCTCGAAGCCAAAATCCTGATTCACCTGTTCCAGGTATTTCCGGTCATACTGTTTGGTGCTGTATACCGCAAGTTTCATCGTTTGAGTTCCTTTTACCGCTGCAGAATGAATAGCTGCAGTTTATCAACTAATCTCAGCGAGTGAGAACCGGATGGTGGCTACCGCTGCAAAAAGCAGCGGATCCTCCGTTAAACGGTGAAAAACTTCACGATAAGGCGATTACGTGCCATCATTTCGTTGATCATCACGGACCGAACAGGATTTTGCTGCCATGAACAGGGGCTGGAAACGCGCGCTTGCCGCGCTGCTGGCAGCGATCCTGCTGCTGACAGGACTTTTACTCACCATTACGCAATGGCTGCCGCGTCTGGTGGGACTATGGCTGCCAAACGATACCACGATTTCTCTCGATGGCGGGCCGCGCTGGCGGCACGGCGCATTGAGCCTGCCCGGCGTTCACTACAATATCGGTGATTGTGAACTGGCGGCGGTTAAGAATGTCTCGCTGAGCTATCGTCAGCAACGCTGGCTGGCCGACGCCGACAGCGTGATGATTGACAGCGAGTGTGCCGCCAAATTCCCTGCCGGTGACAATCAGGATGCTCCCCGCACGCTGGCCGAGTGGCAGCAGATGCTGCCTGGTGCCAGTGTGACTATCCGTCAGCTGACCCTCAAGCCCTGGCCGCAGTGGGCGGGGGAACTCCAGCTTGATTTCAAACCCGACAGTCAGCAGGTCCACTACAAAGGCGATAACCTCTTGCTGGAAGCGGAACTGCGCCAGCAGCAGCTGACCCTTAAAACCCTGACCGTACAGGCACCGGGCATTCCTCAACCGATTACACTCGACGGCACGCTGACGCTGCCGCGCATTCCCGACGCGCTGCCGCAAAGCGGCGTGCTCCACGGCAATCTGGCGCTGGATGCTATCGCGGAGCCGCTGAACGTGCAGCTGGACTGGCAGCAGCAGAGCGGCACGCTGCGGGTCAGCGCGGCGAGTCAGCCGCAGCCGCTACTGGACCTGCCGTGGCAGATTACTCCGCAGAAAATTGAAATTCAGCAGGGCAGCTGGAACTGGCCGTGGGGTACCCAGCCGCTATCCGGCGGGATTGCGCTGCTGGCTGAAGACTGGCAGCAGGGGCTGAGCGCCACGCGGCTCAGCGGGCGGCTGAATCTGCTGACCTCGGGGCGAGGCGGCAAAGGCAACGTGGTGCTGTCGGTGGGGCCAGGGCATCTGGACTGGCAGAACAGCAGCCTGCCGCTGCGGCTTTACGGCGAAAGCAAACTCGATGCGCTGCAGTTTTACGCCAGCCTGGTGGGCGAACTTCGCGGGCCGCTGGTGGACCCACAGCTGGCGATGCTGCCCGGCGCGCTGCTGCGCATGAAAGGCCGCCTGCTGTCGACGCTGGAAGTCGATGAAGCCCGCTGGCCGCTGGCCGGGGTTAAGATTTCTTCAGCCGGGATCGACGGTCGACTACAGGCGATACTCAGCGCGCACGACGTACAGATGGGCAACTTCCGCCTGCATCTTGACGGGCGGGCCAGCGATTTCTGGCCGGACAAAGGCGAATGGCGCTGGCGCTACTGGGGCGACGGGCGGCTGAAGCCGCTGGCGGCAAAGTGGGATATGGCGGGCACCGGGCGCTGGCAGAATTCACTGATCGAACTCTCCACGCTCTCTACCGGTTTTGACCGCATCAGCTACGGCAGCGTGGAAATGGCCGCGCCGCGCCTGACGCTGGTGAAGCCCGTCAGATGGCAGCGCGATGAGCAGAATCCATCTTTTGACGGTGAGCTGGCGTTAAAAGCGCGGGAAACCCGCTTCAGCGCCGGGGGCTATCTGCCGCCCTCAACCTTAACTCTGGCGATTAAGGGCCGCGACCCGGCCGCGTTTCTGTTTAACGGCGCACTGCAGGCGCAGAAAATCGGGCCGGTTCAGGTGCGCGGTCGCTGGGACGGCGAGCGCCTGCGCGGCCAGGCCTGGTGGCCGGAACAGTCGCTAAGGGTGTTTCAGCCGCTGCTTAGCCCCGATCTGAAATTGTCGATTCAAAGCGGTACGCTGAAGGCGCAGGTGGCATTTTCTGCCGCCGCCGATCAGGGGCTGGAGGCCGGTGGCCACTGGCTGGTGCGTAACGGCCGCGCGCTGCTGCCGGATAATGAATTCAACGGTGTGGATTTTTCCCTGCCGTTCCGTCTGCAATCCCACCGCTGGTACTTTGGTACCCACGGCCCGGTCTCGCTGCGCATCGGCGAGATAAAAAATCAGTTTGCCATGCAGAATGTCAGCGCCGACCTGCGCGGCTGGTATCCGTGGACCGACGCGGAACCGCTCAGTCTGACTAACGTCAGTCTGGATATGCTGGGCGGTACGCTGAGCCTTGACCGTTTACAGATGCCGCAGACCGAGGCGGCAAAGATTCGCGTGCAGCATATTGCGCTGTCGCAGCTTATTACGGCGATGAAGCTCAAACAGATTGCGCTGTCCGGCCATATTAACGGCGAGCTGCCGCTGTTCCTCAATAACAGCCATTGGCTGGTCAAAGACGGCTGGATCGCCAACAGCGGTCCGCTGACCGTGCGCATGGACAAAGACATGGCCGATGCCATCAGCAGCAATAATATTGCCGCCGGTGCCGCCATCGACTGGCTGCGCTATATGGAAATTTCGCGCAGCTGGGCGACGCTCGACCTTGATAATCTCGGCTGGATGAGCCTGACGGCCAAAGTCGACGGCACCAGCCGATTTAGCGACCGCGATCAGCGCGTTGCGCTGAATTACTCCCAGCGGGAAAACCTGTTTCAACTCTGGCGCAGCCTGCGCTTTGGCGATAACCTGCAGTCCTGGGTGGAAGATAACGCCACCCTGCCGTTGCAGAAGGAAAAACGTGATGAAAGCCCTGAATAGCCTGCTGATGGCCGGCGCGATGCTGTCGTTGAGCGGATGTATTCCGCGCATTGAAGTGGCGGCCCCGAAAGAACCGATCACCATCAATATGAACGTCAAAATCGAGCACGAAATCCATATCAAGGTCGATAAAGACGTGGAAGCGCTGTTAAAAAACCAGAGCGGTCTGTTCTGAGGATAAAACCATGAAACTGCTGAACAGAGCACTATTGCTGGGCTGGCTGCTGTTGTCCACCGGGGTGATGGCGCTGACCCTTGACGAAGCGCGGCAACAGGGCCGGGTGGGCGAAACGCTTAATGGCTATATCGCTCCCCGACAGTCGGATGCGGAAACCCAGGCGCTGGTGAAACAGATCAATGAAGGCCGCAGCACGCAGTATCAGCTGCTGGCGGAACAAAACAATATGACGGCGGGCGAGGTGGCCAGAATTGCCGGGCAGAAGCTGGTCGAGCGGGCGAAGCCTGGCGAATACGTGCGCGGAATTAACGGACAGTGGCTAAAAAAATAGCCGCAGCGAAAAGTAAGACCGTAGCGAAAAGTATTTCTATGGCCGAAAAAAAACGCGATGCACGGGGCATCGCGTTATCGTCAGGCTCCGGCAGCGATTCGCCACCGGTGATTAAAATCAGGCAGCAACGATTTTAGAGATAGCGTCTTTCGCATCGTTAGCGGCTTTCTGCGCCACTTCCGGGCCGTAACCGATACCTTCAGCGAATACGAACTGCACGTCGGTCATCCCCAGGAAGCCCAGGAAGATGGTCAGGTACGGCGTCAGCAGGTCGTTCGGGGTATCTTTATGGATGCCGCCGCGGCTGGTCAGAACCACAACTTTTTTTCCTTTCACCAGGCCTTCAGGGCCATTTTCGGTGTAGCGGAAGGTGATGCCTGCACGGGCAACCAGGTCGAAGTAGTTTTTCAGCTGGGTTGGGATGTTGAAGTTATACATCGGTGCGGCGATCACGATGGTGTCGTGCGCCTGCAGCTCTTCAATCAGCTCGTTGGACAGCGCCAGCGCGTCCTGCTGACGGGCAGACAGTTCGGCGTCGGAAGGGCGCAGTGCGCCAACCAGCTCACCGTCCAGCACCGGAATTGGGTTTGCCGCTAAATCGCGGATGGTGACTTCATCACCAGGATGAGCGGCTTTCCACTCTGAAACCAGATGATCGGCCAGCTGGCCTGACTGAGAATAACCGGCGAGAATGCTTGATTTCAAAACGAGTACTTTGCTCATGTCTCTATTTCCTGTTAAGTCGCGGAAAGCTGTCCGCCTGATGTGAAACACTCTACTGCGATATGCCGGTGAGTGTAAGTGCGAGTTTTTGTTATCGATGTTCGAAAATATTGAATAAGGATACCCGTGCAGGTAAAACGCTAAGTTCTTGTCTGTGCTACTATACGCAAAATTTTTTATCACAATACATCCATGTTGTCGGTTAACCGCGCAATAAAGTGAGTTTGACCTATGTCTGATACACCACAATCTGCCCTGACCCCGTTCTGGCCGCGCCTGGACTCGCTGATGCTGCGCGACAGCCAGCGCCTGCAGCGTCGGCTGCACGGGGCAAAAAAAGTTAAAGCGCCGGCCGCGCTCCAGGCGATTGCCGAAGAGCTGAACCGTGACTTTACCGCCGCCGAGCTGCGAATTGCCCAGCGCCGCGCCGCTGTACCGACCATTACCTACCCTGAAAATCTGCCGGTTAGCCAGAAGAAGCAGGACATCGCCGAGGCGATCCGCGATCACCAGGTGGTGATTGTGGCCGGTGAAACCGGTTCGGGGAAAACCACCCAGCTGCCGAAAATTTGCATGGAGCTGGGGCGCGGCATTCGTGGCCTGATCGGCCACACCCAGCCGCGTCGCCTGGCCGCGCGCACGGTTGCCGACCGCATTGCCGCCGAGCTGGAAACCTCGCTGGGCGGCTGCGTGGGTTATAAAGTTCGCTTTAACGATCAGGTCGGTGACACCACCCAGGTGAAGCTGATGACCGACGGTATCCTGCTGGCGGAAATCCAGCAGGACCGCATGCTGATGCAGTACGACACCATCATTATCGATGAAGCCCACGAACGCAGCCTGAACATCGATTTCCTGCTGGGCTATCTGCGCGAGCTGCTGCCGAAGCGCCCCGATCTGAAAGTGATCATCACTTCGGCAACCATCGATCCACAGCGCTTCTCGCGCCATTTCAACAATGCGCCGGTGATAGAAGTGTCGGGCCGCACCTATCCGGTGGAAGTGCGCTATCGCCCGGTGGTGGAAGACGCGGATGATACCGACCGCGACCAGCTGCAGGCGATATTCGACGCCGTTGACGAGCTGGGGCAGGAGAGCCGCGGCGATATTCTGATTTTCATGAGCGGCGAACGGGAAATCCGCGACACCGCCGATGCGCTGATGAAGCGTGACCTGCCGCATACCGAGGTGCTGCCGCTCTACGCACGCCTGTCCAACGCCGAGCAGAACCGCGTGTTCCAGTCGCACGTCGGGCGGCGCATCGTGCTGGCAACCAACGTGGCGGAAACCTCGCTGACCGTGCCGGGCATCAAATACGTGATCGATCCGGGCACCGCGCGCATCAGCCGCTACAGCTTCCGCACTAAGGTGCAGCGACTGCCGATTGAACCGGTATCGCAGGCGTCAGCCAATCAGCGTAAAGGGCGCTGCGGTCGTGTGTCCGAGGGGATCTGTATTCGTCTGTACTCCGAAGATGATTTCCTCAGCCGCCCGGCGTTTACCGACCCGGAGATCCTGCGGACCAACCTGGCGTCGGTGATTCTGCAGATGACCTCGCTCGGGCTGGGCGATATCGCCGCCTTCCCGTTCGTGGAAGCGCCGGACCAGCGCAATATTCAGGACGGCGTGCGCCTGCTGGAAGAGCTGGGGGCGATTACCCTGGACGATAACCAGCACTATAAGCTGACGACATCCGGCCGCTCGCTGGCCCAGCTGCCGGTGGATCCGCGCCTGGCAAAAATGGTGCTGGAAGCGCAGAAATACGGCTGCGTGCGCGAGGCGATGATTATTACCTCCGCGCTGTCGATTCAGGACCCGCGCGAGCGCCCGGCGGAGAAAAAGCAGGCATCGGACGAGAAACACCAGCGATTTGCCGATAAAGAGTCGGATTTCAACGCCTTTGTCAACCTGTGGAACTACCTCCAGGAGCAGCAGAAAGCGCTGTCCTCCAGCCAGTTCCGCCGCCAGTGCAAGCTGGACTACCTCAACTACCTGCGCGTGCGCGAGTGGCAGGATATTTATACCCAGCTGCGCCAGGTGGTACGTGAACAGGGGCTGCCGGTCAACAGCGAACCGGCCCCGTTCCGCGAAGTGCACACCGCGCTGCTTACCGGCCTGCTGTCGCATATCGGCCAGAAAGACAGCGACAAGCAGGAGTACACCGGCGCGCGCAATGCCCGTTTTGCTATCTTCCCCGGCTCCGGGCTGTTTAAAAAGCCGCCGAAGTGGACGATTGTGGCCGAGTTGGTGGAAACCAGCCGCCTGTGGGGGCGCATTGCCGCCCGCATTGAGCCGGAGTGGATTGAGCCGCTGGCGCAGCACTTGCTCAAGCGCAGCTACAGCGAACCGCACTGGGAGAAAGCCCAGGGCGCGGTCATTGCGGTGGAGAAAGTCACGCTGTACGGCCTGCCGATCGTCGCGGCGCGTAAGGTCAACTACAGCCAGATTGACCCGGTGCTGTCGCGCGAGCTGTTTATCCGCCATGCGCTGGTGGAGGGCGACTGGCAGACGCGCCACGGCTTCTTCAAGGCCAACCTCAAGCTGCGAGAAGAAGTTGAAGAGCTGGAACATAAATCCCGCCGCCGCGATATTCTGGTGGATGACGAGATCCTGTTCGAGTTTTACGACCAGCGCATCCCGCACGACGTGGTGTCCGCCCGCCATTTCGACAGCTGGTGGAAAAACGTCAGCCGGACGGAGCCGGAGCGGCTGAACTTCGCCAAAGAGATGCTAATCCGCCAGGGCGCGGAGAACGTCAGCAAGCTGGATTACCCGAACTTCTGGCATCAGGGCAATCTGAAACTCAAGCTCAGCTACCAGTTTGAACCGGGTGCGGACGCCGACGGCGTGACCGTCCACGTGCCGCTGCCGCTGCTGAATCAGGTCGAAGAAAAGGGCTTTGAATGGCAGATCCCCGGCATCCGCCGCGAGCTGGTCATTGCACTGATTAAATCGCTGCCGAAGCCGTTACGCCGTAACTTTGTCCCTGCGCCAAACTACGCGGAGGCCTTCCTCGGCCGCGCCGAACCGCTGGCGCTGCCGCTGCTGGAGTCGCTGGAGCGCGAGTTCCGCCGCATGTCCGGCGTCACGCTGGACCGTGAAGCCTGGCAGTGGGATCAGGTGCCCGATCATCTGAAAATCACCTTCAGGGTGATCGATGAGAACAACCGTAAGCTGGCGGAGGGCAAAGACCTCGATGCGCTGAAGCTGCAGCTGAAGGGCAAGGTGCAGGAAACCCTGTCGCAGGTGGCCGATGACGGCCTTGAGCAGAGCGGTCTGCATATCTGGAGTTTCGGCGATCTGCCGGACCACTTCGAGCAGAAGCGCGGCAGCTACAGCGTGAAGGCCTGGCCTGCGCTGGTCGATGAGAAAGACAGCGTAGCCATCCGGTTGTTTGACTCTCAGCACGAGCAGCAGAAAGCAATGTGGCGCGGCCAGCGTCGCCTGCTGCTGCTGAACGTGCCGTCGCCGATCAAATACCTGCACGAAAAGCTGCCGAACAAGGCCAAGCTCGGTCTGTACTTTAACCCGTACGGCAAGGTGCTGGACCTGATCGATGACTGCATCGCCTGCGGCATCGATAAGCTGATTGCCGAACACGGCGGTCCGAGCTGGCAGGAATCCGGCTATACCCGGCTGCACGATGTGGTGCGCGCCGAGCTGAATGACACGGTGGTGGAGATCGCCAAAATGGTCGAACAGATCCTCACGGCGGTGTTCAACATCAACAAGCGGCTGAAAGGGCGCGTGGATATGACCATGGCGCTGGCGCTGTCCGATATCAAAGCACAGATGAGCGGCCTGGTGTATCGCGGCTTTGTTACCGGCAACGGCTGGAAAAAGCTGGCCGATACCCTGCGCTATCTGCAGGCGATTGAGCGACGCATGGAAAAGCTGGCGGTGGATCCGCACAGCGATCGCGCCAGGATGATCAAAGTGCAGAGCGTTGAGCAGGCGTGGAACACCTGGTTCAACAAGCTGCCGCCGCAGCGCCGCGATGACGACGACGTGCAGGATATTCGCTGGATGATTGAGGAGCTGCGCGTCAGCTTCTTCGCGCAGCAGTTGGGCACGCCATATCCCGTTTCGGAAAAGCGGATTACCCAGGCGATGGAGCAGTTAGTGGTTTAGGTGGATAATTAACTTGGCATTCTGTTTTAAAAATAACAAAGCCCCTATTGGGGCTTTGTTATTTTTACATCAATAAAAGCGTAAGCCTGTTGGATAGCGGCGCTAGCGTTGTTTCCCAACCCCCTGTTCAAAAACGTTCAACCAGGATTTACACTGCCGCTTAATGTCTACATAAAATGCCGGTGGTGAATATATTGATATAGCGGTAGTTGATGGATGCCATGTAGGCAAAGGGCAATGCTGGGATCAGAAGAAGAGCAGCCAACGCAATGTGAAAAATTGCTTTGTGCTTTGATGAGTTTGCTAATGCTAATATTGACAAGGTTTACGCTCATAAGTATCAAGTTGGATCCATCCATGTATTATTTTCATTTGAAATCCTCGTAACGATAACTTCAGTAAACTATTTTTGAACGCACACCCATAAATCAAATAGTTAATAACGGGAGGTGATTAATCGGGCGCAATCCGCTTCTACCGCTTCATAAAAGCATGCCATATGCCACTGCTGCGGTTTTACTCAAGAAAATCTTCCAGTGATAATAGTTATCAACTATCATCTTTTTTATTATCAATTGGTAAAAATGATTTGCAGACTTTGTATGCCCGGCCGTAAAGTACGCTAAGCTAAAAATTATACCCCATTAGTCATGTTATTTGCACTCACTGGCTGTCAGCAATTTCAGGATGGTGTTAAAAATATCGACTCATCCATCACTGACTTCAATAAAAAGATGAATGCGACAACCGGTAGTTCAACCGCGTCCCAGCATTCAAGCGCTGTTGATCTCTCTTCCATATCGAATATTATTCTGGATTAGAGAACGATATTCTGAAGTATAAGAAAGGCGATGTGGTTAATTTGACCGGTTCACTATCTAAGTAAAGATCGTCAAGCCATGTCCGGTCGTTCCGGACTGGACTTTATTTACCCGACAACTCAGGCCTTTATTTGATGAATGGTATCATGATGGAAAAAGAGAATTGGCTGTCATCCTGTGAAGGCACAATACAGGGTTTCATCGAAAACTCCACCCGATTAGCGTCAGATAAACTTGACCTGACATTAGAGGAATACATAGATTTTGATTTTCAGGTCCGTTTGAATCTTGCTGTTCGGGTTGAAGAAAAAAACAGGACACAGCCCGGTTCATTATCAGAAACCGAAAGCAGGTTAGTTTTTTCCCATGCTGCAGACTATGAGCAAGCACTCATAGCGGAAACTCGCGCCGTCTTATCAAGGGAAGAAACGTTACCCCAAGCCGGCGCAATGGTGCTCTCTCGCCCCTTTGGTGAAATTCGCAAAGCCATGCCAATCTACTCACATCCACGACATATCTGCCATACGGATGATTGCGATAACTGTCATGGTCGTGGACATGTCAGTTGTTCAGGGTGCAGTGGGTCTGGCAAGAAGTCCTGTTTTGGCTGCAGCGGCAGCGGGCAGGTAATGAGGCAGCGGCAGCATTACGATTCTTACACTAAGGAAACTCGTTACGAAAATTATTATGAAAGCTGCTCGTCCTGTTATGGACATGGCCAGGTGGAATGTAGTGAATGTCGGGGTTCGGGAGCTCAGCAGTGCGGTCGATGTAACGGCGAGGGCATTCTCACCAAAATTACCGAACTCGTCAGCGTGGTGGTGCCGGACTATCAGTTTGTTTATTTCAGAGAAGATGTTCAGAAATATATTATTGATGGACTTTACAAAGCGAATATTCACAATATTGAACAGTTCGGCAATGTTACTTTGGCAACGGTAGACAGCAATGAGGAAACGCGCAGTATAAAATTAATTTTCAATGCCAACATTCCTTTTGCCCGCTTCCACAGCCCGCTGCCGCAGGCGAAAGAAGACCATCCCAATATTAATTGGATTATTTACGGTAAGGATCCAACTATCCTCGATTCGGGACATGTGATTGAGCTGATGCTCAAAAGCGATCTTAATAATCTCGTTTACAGTGCAACGAAGGGAAAGTTACTCAATCCCTTTATCGCGCTGTCCAGCCGTAAGGCGATTACCACTTTCGTTGAATCAGAAGCGCATCAGAAGATGCTGGATGCGAACAAAAAGGATGAATCAGAAGAGGCGATCGGGGAACAGCTTAATCGTGCGTTCTCAACCACCTATATCAGGGAAGCGCTCACCAGTCTGACAAAGATCGTGACCGCCGTTCAGAACTGGTCCGTCGTGAAGTGGGGGATTTGCAGTTCCCTGATCGTTTACCTGCTGATGCCGTTCTATACGGCCTATATTCATGCATGGTATCCAAATCTGGAAACAGGACAGGTCTATCTTACCCCGTTTACGCGCTGGGACAGTCAGCAACATATTTTGCTATCACTGCAGGTGCTGGCACGTTTCTGTGGATTTTTTGCCGTGGTCCTAGCCGTGGCGATTCCTGCGCTGGGTTATGGCTGGAGACGAGGATGGATCAAGTGGCGGCTGGGGAAACATCTTGCCAACTGGAGTCGTAATCAAAAGCTCATTAAAAGCCGCTGGCTTGTGAGTATACTACTGACCTTGATGTTAACTACGTTATTGTTAGCGCTATTCCCAGTGTGGGTGTCTGGCAATGATGCGATGCTGTTTGGCGTTATTCCTTTCGATAAACCGTCGCAGTGGATAATTCATTTTGTGAACGGCGTGTAGATGATAATCCGGTCTGACTTTTCATTCTTAGTTTAATGTGTGGGGCGAGTAGGCAGACCCGTATTAGTTCTATGCTTTAGTAAGGTCCAGGGGGAGTTTGACCCTGGGCCGAAATTAATGCAATGATAAACAAAACGATTTCTTCTTTCCGGAAACTCAGGGTGAATTCAGCCTGAGTTATGTCATTTCTGACGTTTTAAATAAATTATCACTATTTCAAATGAGTGAGCTGGGTTATTAAAGTTCAATCAGCGGCCTCCGAACATTAGATGCAGATGTTCTTATGCTCGGAGGTTTGTCAGGCGACTAAATACCCTTCAATTGTGGCAAGAATTGCATCGGCATGCGCGTATATATCATCTAGCTCATCGATTGCGATTTTTAATTCTTTTTTATCAGAATCAAAAAGACTGAGGTATTTTTGGGCTGTGTTGAATCTAAATCTACAAATTGGTTTTCGATTGTTGTTGTCGAAGAGTATTGCACAGTATGACTTTGAATCTCTGATGGCAACTCTGGAAGGGGAAACAGATTTGCTGGCAATTGCTTTTACAATGAGGTATCCATTAATTTCATCCTCTGTTGTTTCAATATCGTCGTCATCTAACGCTTCAATTGCTGTTTCTTTTTCTGGAGGGGATTCGTCAGGGCCGCCGCTTGTGTTAAACATGGCGTTTTTAAGTCGAATATTTAATTGATCGTTAAGATATTGAGTAGCACCTTTCTTAATGAGAACGGAAAAAAGCTCTCTTACTTTTTGCGTTACAACACCATCGTAAACTTTAGATGCGATATATTTTGTGAAGTCATCATCACCTTCATTAAGAATAAGGCCAATGACTTTTTTTATCTGGCTGACATACTTTAATTCCCCTGCTGCGTTTACAATTGACTCAACATCAAACGTCTTTTTATTGAGTTTTATTATTTCAGGGATTGCGTATTCATCAATGTCTAACAGATCTAATTCAAGAAATGGCTTTTCATCCATCTTGTTAGGAGTATCCAGATCTGTGAAGAATTTATAACACTGCCCATTAGTGAGAATAGCAACTCGCGCACTAGTAACGTGGAAGTATCTAAAAAGTTGCATGGCATGATTAATGGAAAGTGATTCACCAATTTTCTTACATTCTATAAGGATTTGTATGTTATTGTCTTTTTTGATTGCGTAGTCTATCTTTTCGCCCTTTTTCGTTCCTATGTCACAAATATACTCTGGCGTTACCTCTTCAGGATCGAAAACATCATAACCAAGGATGTTACTGATGAAGGGCATTACAAAAGCTGCTTTTGTTGCTTCTTCAGTCTGTATCATATGTGACTGGCTTTTTATTTTCCCAGAAAGCGCAGCTAGTTTTTCACTAATCTCCATGTATACCTCTAAGTTAAGGTTGATCAACTTTTATGTGATAGTTCCATCTCGAACTGGACAACTAATGCTGTGAATAAACCAAACATCATTTTTATTAGGATAATTCCTCTTGAGCTTACTTTGGTTCTATGGGTTTTAAATTGGTTAATTTTATTAACATAACTTACCCAGATAAATCAAGAAAATTTCATGCATTTTCTGCAGCAATCAGAATACCTACACTTTGAGCAGTAAAAACACCTATAGCTCACAATTCGAACTCCACACCGGTTGAACAACTCCCATCCATATTGATTCCGAATACATCAACCATGCTAAATTGAACATCTCTCAATCCCGCAGAAGAGTTACAGCATGCTGATCGGACTTAACCACATCACCCTCGCCGTTAGCAACGTGGCGAAAAGCTTTGATTTTTATGTCAATACGCTGGGTTTTACCCCAAAGGCGAAATGGTCGCGCGGTGCCTATCTTTCACTGGATGGGCTGTGGCTGTGCCTTTCTGCGGATACCGTACTGTCCGGCGAGGATTACACCCACTACGCTTTTAGCGTTAGCCGTGAGGACTTTGATGAGTTTGCTGCTCGTCTGAGAGCAACGGGCGTGACGGAGTGGAAGATCAACAAAAGCGAAGGGAAGTCGGTCTACTTTTTAGATCCCGACGGGCACAAACTGGAGATTCATGACGGGGATTTGAACAGCCGCCTGATGGCGTGCAGAGATCGTCCTTATGACGGTATGATTTTTTTCTGAAATTAAGCGAATTGAAGAGCCGTATGCCGGCTCTTCAACGGCTATTTAGCCAGCTCTTCCAGACTGTCGCGAAATGCCGTGACGGCAATCGCGCGGTTATCGGCCAGATAACGGTCTTTCGGCGCGGGAGCGGAGCTTTGTACCGCAATCAGCTGCCAGTCGCCGTTGACCTTCAGCAGCAGCGGGGAGCCGCTGTCTCCCGGCAGGGTATCGCACTGGTGCGACAGCACGGTTTTCTGCGCCCAACCGGTGATCAGGCAATCACTGTGTGAGTAAAGCGTATCCAGGTGATCTTCCGGATAGCCCGCCTGGGTCACTTTGCGGCCGGTGGCCTTCAGCGCGGCCGTCATCTCGCCGCGCGTGCCGTCAAACAGGGGTATGGGAACAATGCCGGAAGGGGGATTACGTAAGATAATCAGCCCGAAATCATAGGGCGCAGCGGATGACGGAACAATCCAGCCATCGCCATCGGCCTTCAGTTTTTTCCCCAGCGTCGGGTTCACCCGGCCTTCAATATCGTGAATTTCATAGCGCCACTTGCCGTAATTTCCGGCAACAAACCGCAGCGCGATGGCTTTATCCATCTTTCCCGGCGGCGCGAGCAGGCAGTGACCGGCGGTCAGGGCAAGGTGAGGGGAAATCAGCGTGGCGCTGCACAGGTTGCCGCTGGCCGTTTCAAGCTGGCCGATGGCTTCCCACGGCTGACTGGCCGTATTGCTGACCGGCAGGCGGTCGTCTTTACCGAAAAACAGCGTCTTGGTGTCGGCTTCACTCTGGGCATCATCATCGGCTTGGGTTTGGTACGAAAAAGCGAGAAGACCCATTAATAACACAGCAGTCAGGCGCATATTTCTCTCGGGCTGGAGAAGCATTAAAGGTGATTACGCTAATGGAGTAACTATAGACGGATAGCGCTGAAAAAGGGAGATTAATTTGGAATATCAGCACGCTACAGGGTTCAGATGTAGAAGCTGGCGGCAATCACACCGCAAAGGATCATCACAACCAGAATGATTTCGAATAAATAGCGGCGCACCATCATCCGAGACTCCGGGAAAGAAACACCCGGATTATCCGGGTGTTTGAGTTAGGGAACTTGTTTCGGGCGGCTGTCCGCCCGTCTGCGAAAATTACGCTTTAGGAGCAGCGGCTTTCTTGGCAGCTTTGTGGTGCTTTTTAGCGGCCTGAGCTTTCTGAGCGACTGGCTTCTTGGCAGCTTTGTGGTGCTTTTTAGCGGCCTGAGCTTTCTGAGCGACTGGTTTCTTGGCAGCTTTGTGGTGCTTTTTAGCGGCCTGAGCTTTCTGAGCGACTGGTTTCTTGGCAGCTTTGTGGTGCTTTTTAGCGGCCTGAGCTTTCTGAGCTG
>NZ_RJVB01000001.1:498026-861889 GCF_003751505.1 Erwinia sp. JUb26
GCAGCTTTGTGGTGCTTTTTAGCGGCCTGAGCTTTCTGAGCGACTGGTTTCTTGGCAGCTTTGTGGTGCTTTTTAGCGGCCTGAGCTTTCTGAGCTACTGGTTTCTTGGCAGCTTTGTGGTGCTTTTTAGCGGCCTGAGCTTTCTGAGCGACTGGCTTCTTGGCAGCTTTGTGGTGCTTTTTAGCGGCCTGAGCTTTCTGAGCGACTGGTTTCTTAGCGGCTTTGTGGTGCTTCTTGGCAGCCTGTGCTTTCTGCTCGGTCGCTTTCTTGTGTTTTTTGTGGTGTTTAGCGGTGGCTTTAGCCGGAGCTGGCGCCGCAGTCGTGGTGGTAGCAGCAACAGCTGGTGCGGCGGTAGCTGGGGCAGCTGTGGTCTCAGCGGCGAAAGCAACTGAAGACAGACCCATTGCAGCGGCTACAACCAGAGCAAATAATTTTTTCATTGCAAAACCCTCAAATGTTTATTCATGTGTCAGCCCACTGCGGGGCCGGTGAGTAAACTATATGAGAACGGGATGGGCGCTTCAGTGAGTGATTGGTATCGGCGTGTAACCGAATGTACAAAGGGGAATGCGGCGATCGCATCCCCCTCGTGGGAAAGTAACAGCGGCGGATTTACTTTAGATAGCGACTCTCAAGATGCTGGCGGAACCAGATCGGGTTGAGATCTTCGCCGGTGGCGTTTTCAATCAGCTGGCGGGTGGAGAAGCGGCTGCCGTGCTGCCAGATATTCTGCTGCAGCCAGTGGAAGACCGGCTGCAAATCGCCCTGAGCGATCAGTGCATCGACCTGCGGAATGGCGCGCTTCAGCGCCTGGAACAGCTGGGCGGCGTACATCGCGCCCAGCGTATAGGTCGGGAAGTAGCCGAATGCGCCATCGGTCCAGTGGATATCCTGCATACAGCCGTCGCGATAGTTGCCGGCGGTATTAATGCCCAGCCAGTGCTGCATTTTTTCCTGCCACAGCGTGGGGATATCCTCGACCTCAATCTCTCCGGCAATCAGCGCACGTTCAATCTCATAGCGCAGGATCACGTGGGCGGGATAGCTGACCTCATCGGCGTCCACGCGGATCAGCCCCGGTTTCACCCGCTGATTGAGCGTAATAAAGTTTGTGGTCTCCATACCTGGACGGTCGCCCAGCAGCTTGACAGCCAGCGGCTGGATCAGGCTGAGGAATTCCGGGCTGCGACCCAGCTGTTTCTCAAAGAACAGACTTTGTGATTCATGAATGGCGGTTGAACGGGCCAGCGCCACCGGCCGATCGGCCCACTGCTGCGGCAGGTTCTGCTCATAGCGCGCGTGGCCGGTCTCGTGGATCACGCCCATCATCGCGCTGATAAACTCATCGTTCTTATAGCGGGTGGTGATGCGCACATCCTGCGGTACGCCGCCGCAGAACGGATGCGCGCTGACGTCCAGGCGACCGGCGTTAAAATCGAAGCCCAGCAGCTGCATGATCGCCAGCCCCAGCTCTTTCTGCTGCTCCTGCGGGAAAGGCCCGGCAGGGACAATAACCTTCTCTTTCGCCTGCTGCTCAACGATTTTTTGCAGCAGTTCCGGCAGCCACTGTTTCAGATCGCCAAAAGTACTGTCCAGCTTGGCGCTGGTCATACCCGGTTCGAAAACGTCCAGCAGCGCGTCATAGCGTGAACAGCCGTTGGCCTGCGCGCGGATCTCCGCTTCCTCGCGGCTGAGTTTCACCACCTCTTTCAGGTTGGCGGCGAAGCCCGTCCAGTCGTTGGCGGGACGCTGCTGACGCCACGCATGCTCGCAGCGGGAACCGGCGATGGACTTGGCCTCAACCAGCGAAGCGGGCAGCAGGGATGCCTGCTGCCAGGCGCGGTGCATCTCGTACAGATTTGCCTGCGCTACGTCGTCCAGATCTTCCTGCTGCGCCTGGTTCAGCCATTCGCCCACCTGTTTTGCCGTCAGGATTTCATGGCGCAGCACGCTCAGTTCCGCCAGTGCCTCACCGCGCGCGCGGCTGCCGCCGGCGGGCATCATAGTTTGCATATCCCAGCCGGTAATCGCAGCAAGATGACCAAAGCGCGACAGGCGCTGGAAGGTGCGGGTCAGATTCGCGTAAGCAGATGACATACTATTCCTTAATAAAAGAGAAAATCAGACGCCTCAGGCGTCGCGCAAAGGATGATTTATCGGCCAGCAGAAGCGCACGCTGGCACCGCCGAGCGGGCTGCTGTCGATGGTGACGTAGCCGCCAAAAGCCTGAGCGACGGAGTGGACAATCGCCAGCCCCAGGCCGCAGCCGCCGGTAGCGCGATCGCGGCTCGGATCCAGCCGCACAAAGGGTTCGAAAACCCGCTCGCGCTCTTCCTGTGGAATGCCGGGGCCGTCATCTTCCACCTGCAGGCAGGCGATATCCCCGTCAAACCACAGCCCGACGCGCAGCCGTTTGTCGGCATAGCGCAGGGCGTTATTCACCAGATTATCCAGCACGCGTTCCATCAGGCGGGTATCGGCGACGCCGTGGTTTTCGCGCTGTGGGGTATCCAGCGCGATTTCGGTATCGGGATTAACCAGGCGGATATCCTGCAGCCGTTCATGCAACCACTGTGCCAGATCCAGCGTTTGCAGATTCAGCTCCACGCGCGGACGATCGAGGCGGGCATAGGTTAGCAGCTCTTCGATTAGCGCCTCCAACTGGCCGATATCCCGATTCAGCGCCGTGGATTCGGCCTCGCTGAGGTTGTCGCTCATTTCCAGACGATAGCGCAGCCGCACCAGCGGGGTGCGCAGCTCATGGGCAATGCCGTCGATCAGCTGCTTCTTACTGGCGACCAGGGTGTTGATATTATCGGCCATCTGGTTGAAAGCGACGCCGAGCCGCAGCAGGCTTGACGTGCTGTCAAAATGAATGCGCTCGCCAAGATGGCCCTGGCCGAAGCGCTGCGCGGCATTCTCCAGCTTGAGCATGTCCTGCCAGTGCGGGCGCATCCAGATAAACACCGGCAGCGCCAGCGAAATACCGATAAACGCCAGCAGGGCGATATCCAGCAGGCGCATTTCGTGCAGGTAGAACAGATACGGGATCGGGCCTACCGCCAGCACGTAGTGGCTGCGCGGAATGTGCTGCAGGAAGGTGTATTCGTCGTCCAGCGCGACAATTTCTCCGGCGCGCAGGCGGCGCAGCGTCGGCGGGTCGAGCTGGTATTTACTCATCGGCTCGATGTGCAGCTTAAAGGAAAGATTCAGATCGAGATTGTTAATGGTGCGGTTCCAGTCGCGCGGCGGGATCTCCCGCAGTTCGCTGCGCATCAGATACAGCGAACTTTTCATTAGATCGTCCATCGACTGGCGACCGGCGCGTTCGGCGGTAAATTTGTACACCAGCCCGACCAGCATCGCCATCACCAGGAAGCAGACAAACAGCAGCAGATAAAACTGAATAAACAGCTTTCTCATTGGGCATCCCAGGCGTGCGGCGCGAACAGATAGCCTTTATTACGGATGGTTTTGATGCGGTACGGCTCGGTGGCGCTATCCAGCAGTTTTTTACGCAGGCGTGAAATCGCCACGTCGATGCTGCGATCCATGCCGTCGTAGCTGACGCCGCGCAGGGTTTTCAGCAGGGCATCGCGGTTGAGGATGGTTCCGGCATGGGTTGCCAGCTCCCACAGCAGATCGAAGTCGGCGGTGGAAAGGGCGATGATCTCACCGGAAAGAGTCACCTGGCGGTTAACCGTATCAATGCTCAGCGTGCCGAAGCGCAGGCCTTTCTGGCTGGAAACCGCCGGGGCGATCTCTTCTCCCTGCGTTTTGCTCCCGGCCTGGCGCAGATGCAGCCGCAGGCGCGCCAGCAGCACCGCCGGTGGGGTGGTTTTCAGAATGTAGTCGTTTGCGCCCATCTCCAGTGACAGTATATGGTTCATGTCGCTGTCCAGCGAGGTGAGCAGCACAATCGGGCCGGACCAGTCGCCGGTGCTGCGAATATCGCGGCACAGCGTCATCCCGTCCTTGCCGGGCAGCATAATATCCAGCATCACCAGGTCCGGGTTGTGGGCGATAATCGTCGCTTCCGCCTTGTCTCCCCGGCCTTCAACGATGACCTCGATGTCGTGCCTTCCCAGGTAGGCGGCAATCAGCTCGCCTACGTCTTTGTCGTCTTCAACAAATACTATTTTATTCATGATGCGATTTATCGGGCCGTAGATGACAGTAGCTTATCCTTTCTCAGGGATAACGCCTATTAACCTGTGTGAAATCGTCGGAGAAACGCCTGGGAGGATCCTTACATCTGTTAATCTTATGAATGTAGTATAATGGCCGTCGAGTATGTCATTATAGCCGCCAGGGCTGTTCAGGCGTGTAACAAAAAGGAGGAAAGGGTGTCAGAAACTAAGCTGGCTGCAGTGGGAAACAGCGATCCTGTCTGTATAAATTATATCGATTTCCTTTCCGCCTCCTGTAAGAAACGCTGGAGCTTTGTTGATGCAATTTACGGCGTTATCCCGTTTTTTGGCATCGTCACCCGGAAAACGGCTGCCGCCCCCCGCGCCGCGCCGGAACGACTGAAAGACCTTGCGCTACAGATTATCTCCACCCAGGTCAGTGATGAAATCAACATCGTTCGGCTGATCGCGCTTGCGCAGCAGCAGCAAATCTCTCGCTTTGAAATCCTTCTGCCTTATCCGCTTTCTGAATCGCAACTGACCACGGTACGCGAGGAATACGCCCGTCCGCTGGAGATCCGGCAGCAGGACGATCGACTGCATATCGTCATCCCGCCGCTGTCGCACTGACGGTTACTGCATCAGCATCCAGGCTGCCGGCAGGGCGGCCACGACCAGTATACCCATCGCGACCTTCTCCAGCGGATTCAGTGCCGCAAGCGCCCGTCCTTTACGGCGGGCGAATAAAAACAGCAGCATTCCCGGGGCGTAAAGCACTACAGACAGCAGCAGATGCAGCGGTCCGGAAGCGTACAGCAGCCATAGCCCATAAAGGCTGGCACCTGCGGCGACCGCCGTCACGGCTGGCTGCCCCTTGCGATACGCCAGCTTGAATAAATAGGCACCCACCAGAAAATACGGCACCAGAATCATCTCTGATGCGATAGTCAGCAGCGTGTTGTAGTCCGCTCCGGTCAGCCAGATCAGGATCAGGCACAGCTGGACGCAGCCGTTGGTCAGCCACAGCGAGGCGGCGGGTGCGCCCCGCGCGTTCTGACGGCTGAGGATGCGCGGAAATGCGCCGTGCTGTGCGGCAATCATCGGCACTTCGGCGGCCATAATCGTCCAGCTAAGATAGGCACCGCAGACGGAAACAATCAGCCCGCTGACGATTATCAGGTTGCCCCAGTGGCCGATCAGCGTGGTCATCAGGCCCGCCACCGACGGGTTGCGCATTTCCGCCAGCTCGGCACGCGGCACCACGCCGAGCGAGAGCAGCGTCACCAGCAGATAAACGACCAGCGCAGCCACCACCGCCAGCAGCGTCGCGCGGCCGACATCGCGCTTGTGCCGGGCGCGGGACGACACCACCACCGCGCCTTCCACGCCGATAAACACCCACAGGGTAATCAGCATAGTGTCCTTCACCTGCTGCCACACCGGTTTGCCCAGCGACAGCCCGCTGAAATCAATGCGGAAGCGGTCGTAGTTGAAGGCAGCAATAGCCAGCACCACGAAAAGCCCCAGCGGCAGCAGTTTGCCGAGCGTGGCAACCAGATTGATCCCGGCCGCGGTCTGCACGCCGCGCAGCACCAGCGCATGCACTCCCCATAGCAGCACCGAGGCTCCTAGCATGGCCTGCCAGGTATTGCCGTCGCCAAACACGATGCGATCCGGTGAATCGGTAAAGAAGCTCATCGCGGAAAAAACGATAACCAGATATGACACGTTGGCGATCACCGCACACAGCCAGTAGCCCCACGCGGAGCAGAAGCCAATCAGCTCACCGAAACCCGCCTGCGCATAGGTAAATATCCCGCCATCCAGCTCTGGTTTCATCCGGGTCAGCAGCAGCATGGCGGTAGCCAGCAGCAGGATCCCGACGCCGGTAATGCCCCAGCCAATCAGCAATGCCGCCGGACTGGCGACCGCTGCCATGTTTTGCGGCAGGCTGAAAACCCCGGCACCGAGCATAGAGCTGAGCACCAGCGCGGTAAGGGCAGTAAGCCCTAGTTTTTTGTCCAAAAATGACTCCAGAAACAGAATAAAAAGCCAGTTAATTCGATGGGTGTGAATTTTACTCAGGGTAATTGTGCGATTAGGTGAACGATAGCCCTGCAAAGGGGGGCGATTTTACGGAGTGAGGAGAGGGGATGCAATGATTTACTATGCACAAATCACCGCAGATTATTCACCAACAAAAAGGGCAGCCCGAAGGCTGCCCGCGTTGCATACTGTTTGGTCGTTACTTAAACAGATCGGCACTGACGGTCAGGTTGCCGCCGCTCTGGTTAGACCACTGGCGAGTGACGTGATAGTACTTCGCACCCTTGGCAACGGCGCGCTTACCGACTTCTTCCGAGATTTCGGTTGGCGTGCTGAAGTGGCCGGTAAAGGTCACGCTGTCAAATGGCTGCATCTGTGCTGCGGTAATCGCATTCACTTCCTGCACGCTCTTGCCGTTAGGCAGTGTGACAGTGTAACGCTGGCCACTGGAGCTCTGCGTTTCAAAGAAGCGACCGACGTTTTTACTTGGAGTATCTGAAGACGCTACGCCCGGGATCTCGACGTTCTTCGCTGCGGCACCGCCGGCAGCCAGTGCTGCTTTGCCCGCTTCGGAATCGGCAGGAATCAGGTTAGACGACTGCTGCACCACACGCTTAGGCGCATCGGCCTTATAGATGTAGGCGGTGATCATCTGGTTGCCGCCGTTGTTGGTATCGATCTGGCGAATGATAAAGAAGGACGCCGCCCCCTTATCTTTGGCTGAACGACTGATCGCATCGTTCACATCCGGCTGGCTGCGGAAGAAGCCGCTGGCGCTGACCGTGTCGTACGGTTCCAGCGTGTAGGCTTCTGATTTAGTCAGCTCGCGCACGCCGTTGATCACCCGATCTTTATTCTTTGTTGCTTCCGGTGCATCTGCGCGGTACAGGTCGGCAGTCACGTTCCAGTTGCCGCCGTTGCCGTTGGTGTCGTTGATGCCCTGAATATAGTAGGAGGCGGCACCGAGCGCATCAGCACGTTTAGAGACGGCGCTGCTGGCTTCATTGATGGCATTAAAACGGCCATTGATGGTGATCCGATCAAACGGTTTCAGCGCGGCGGCTTTCTCCGGCGTCAGTTCCTGTGCCGCATGAACTGCGGTTAATGATGTGAGTGACAACAGGGCTGATGCCAGGATGGTGTTCTTCAGCTTCATAAAAATAATCCTTCGCCTTACGCAAAATGAGTACGAAAACGTGCTGGAGTCTTGATGTTCAACAGATTAGCTCACGATTATTACATGTAATAATGCCCCTGTCTCAGCCATTTTTTATGGTTTTATGCGGGGGGGTATTCCGTTTTTTGGAATAGTCAGGAAAGCTGGCTGAATCGAGTCATTTGTGCATTCCATACCACTTATGCAGGTAATTATTACCACTTAACTCGTTAATGCATTGTTAATTAATGGTATTTGATAAGACTACACTGAGAATGTTAAATTTTTACGTAGCATAATATAGTTGGTTTAGCGGGTAATTCAGGTCCAATATAGGGTTCAACCGGGCCTGAACTGAATTTTTATAGGTAAAGTGCCCCCAGTGCTCGTGGTGGCTGGATCGAAAGACACATTTTCAGTAGGTTATAAACAGTTTGAAACAAGATGGTTTCGGTCATATGGGCCGGAGCAGTATCAACAAACCGTCATACTCTCTGATGAAAGGGAAGATTATGCTTATTGGTATTACCAAAGAACGGTTGGCCAACGAAGCCCGCGTGGCAGCAACACCGAAAACGGTGGAACAGCTGCTATCACTCGGCTTCAGCGTCACCATTGAAAGCGGTGCGGGTCAGCTCGCCAGCTTTGACGATGCAGCCTATGTTGCCGCCGGTGCCACCATCACCGATGCGGTGAACGTCTGGCAGTCGGATATCGTACTAAAGGTCAATGCGCCGGTTGATGAAGAGATCGCCCTGACGCGCGAAGGCAGCACGCTGGTCAGCTTTATCTGGCCTGCGCAGAACCCGGCGCTGCTGGAAAAACTGGCGGCGCGGAAAGTGACCGTGATGTCGATGGATGCCGTGCCGCGTATTTCTCGCGCGCAGTCGCTGGATGCGCTGAGTTCAATGGCCAACATCGCCGGTTACCGCGCGATTGTGGAGGCCGCTCACGAGTTTGGCCGCTTCTTCACCGGACAAATCACCGCCGCGGGTAAAGTACAGCCTGCCAAAGTGATGGTGATTGGTGCGGGCGTGGCCGGTCTTGCCGCAATCGGAGCCGGGCGCAGCCTGGGTGCGATCGTCCGTGCCTTCGACACCCGCCCGGAAGTGAAGGAGCAGGTGCAGAGTATGGGCGCCGAATTCCTTGAGCTGGACTTCGAGGAAGAAGCGGGCAGCGGCGACGGCTACGCGAAGGTGATGTCGGAAGCCTTTATTAAGGCCGAGATGGCGCTGTTTGCGGCTCAGGCCGCAGAAGTGGACATCATCGTTACCACCGCACTGATCCCGGGCAGGCCTGCACCGAAACTGATTACCGCCGAAATGGTGGCGTCGATGAAACCGGGCAGCGTGATCGTCGATCTGGCGGCGCAAACCGGCGGCAACTGCGAGCTGACCGTGGCGGATAAAGTCACCGTCACGCCGAACGGCGTGAAGATCATCGGCTACACCGATCTGCCTAGCCGCCTGCCGACGCAGTCTTCCCAGCTTTACGGTACCAACCTGGTTAACCTGCTGAAGCTGCTGTGCAAGGAGAAGAACGGCGAAATCGTTATCGACTTTGAGGATGTCGTGGTGCGCGGCGTAACCGTGATCCGCGATGGCGAAATCACCTGGCCTGCGCCGCCGATTCAGGTTTCCGCCGCGCCAAAAGCGCCGAAAGTGGAAGTGAAAACCGCCGAAGAGGTGAAGAAACCGGCCTCTCCGCTGCGTAAGTACCTGCTGCTGGCGCTGGCCATCGTACTGTTTGGCTGGCTGGCCAACGTGGCGCCGCCGGAATTCCTCTCGCACTTTACCGTGTTCGCGCTCTCCTGCGTGGTGGGATACTACGTGGTCTGGAACGTCAGCCATGCGCTGCATACCCCGCTGATGTCGGTCACCAATGCGATTTCCGGCATTATCGTGATCGGTGCGGTCCTGCAAATTGGCCACGGCGGCTGGGTCAGCTTCCTGTCGTTTATCGCGGTGCTGATCGCCAGCATCAATATCTTTGGTGGCTTCACCGTCACCCAGCGCATGCTGAAAATGTTCCGTAAAAACTGAGGGGTTTGTCCATGTCTGGCGGATTAGTGACTGCAGCATACATTGTTGCTGCGATCCTGTTTATTTGCAGCCTTGCCGGGCTGTCTAAACATGAAACCTCGAAACAGGGGAATATCTTCGGCATCAGCGGTATGGCGCTGGCGCTGGTGGCTACCATCTTTGGCCCGGACTCCGGCAACATCGCCTGGGTGCTGCTGGCGATGGTCATTGGTGGGGCGATCGGTATTCGTCTGGCGAAGAAGGTCGAAATGACCGAAATGCCGGAACTGGTGGCGGTGCTGCACAGCTTCGTGGGTCTGGCGGCGGTGCTGGTGGGCTTTAACAGCTACCTCGACCACGCGCCTGGCCTGCTGCCGGTGATGGAAAATATCCATCTGACCGAAGTGTTTATCGGTATCTTTATCGGTGCGGTCACCTTTACCGGCTCGATTGTGGCCTTCGGCAAGCTGCGCGGGAAAATCTCCTCGCGTCCGCTGATGCTGCCGCATCGCCATAAGCTGAACCTGCTGGCGCTGGTGGTGTCTTTCCTGCTGCTGGTGCTGTTTGTGCGTTCCGAAAGCGTTGGCGCACAGGGCTTCGCGCTGCTGGTGATGACCCTGATCGCCCTGGCGTTCGGCTGGCATCTGGTGGCGTCGATCGGTGGTGCGGATATGCCGGTGGTGGTATCCATGCTGAACTCCTACTCGGGCTGGGCGGCGGCGGCGGCGGGCTTTATGCTGAGCAACGACCTGCTGATCGTTACCGGTGCGCTGGTGGGTTCAAGCGGTGCGATCCTCTCCTACATTATGTGTAAGGCGATGAACCGTTCGTTTATCAGTGTTATCGCGGGTGGCTTCGGGACCGACAGCAGCTCAACCGGCGAAGACGAAGAGATGGGCGAGTACCGCGAGATCGACGCGGCGGGCACAGCAGAACTGCTGAAAGGCTCCAACTCGGTAATCATCACCCCGGGCTACGGCATGGCGGTGGCGCAGGCGCAGTACCCGGTGGCGGAAATTGCCGAGAAACTGCGTGCGCGCGGCATCTCCGTGCGGTTCGGTATCCATCCGGTTGCCGGTCGTCTGCCTGGCCACATGAACGTGCTGCTGGCCGAAGCCAAAGTGCCTTACGACATCGTGCTGGAAATGGACGAGATCAACGATGACTTCGCCGGTACCGATACCGTGCTGGTTATCGGTGCTAACGACACCGTGAACCCGGCGGCGCAGGAAGATCCGCGCAGCCCAATCGCCGGCATGCCGGTGCTGGAAGTGTGGAAGGCGCAAAACGTGGTGGTGTTCAAACGTTCGATGAATACCGGCTACGCAGGCGTGCAGAATCCGCTGTTCTTTAAAGAGAACACCCAGATGCTGTTCGGTGACGCGAAAGCCACCGTGGATGCCATTCTGAAAGCGCTGTAAGCCGCGAAAAACAAAAGGGGCGACCGTTAACCGGTTGCCCCTTTTTTCATTGCCAGCGTAAACCCACTCCCCTGAGGGATGGTTTCCCACAGCGCGCTCAATCAGGTACGCAGTACGACATGCGCTACTTTTTCTGCTCCGGATCCTGGGTACCAATAAAGAAGTACCACAGCGGGATGGAGAACAGCAGGGTGAATACGCTGCTGTAAATCACGATCATGAAGAATTCAGAGATATACAGCCCTACCGGCCAGGTAGACAGCGGCATGTTGTATTCCTGAATGGCTCCGCCAATGATTGCGCGGGTCATGATAATGGCTACGACAATGAAAACGCAGGCCTGGGCGGTCAGAAAATTCCTTCTCTTTTTGCCCGGTGGTAAAAACGCCATAAATTACTCCTGTATGCTCTTCAGAACTTCACGTTAACTTTTGCCCACCAGGTACGACCTGGCTCATTAACCGGGGTATTGGACGAGTAGCCAAAGCTGCTGTTACCCGCCAGATTAAGATGTTCGCTATACGCCTGATTGAAAATATTATCAACGCCGGCGCTCAGCTTAAGATGCGGATTGAACTTCCAGGCCGCATTGGCGGAGAAAATGCTGAAGCCGGGGCTGCGGCTAAAATCTTTGCCGACCACATTTCCCTGATTCAGCGCGATGCGATCCTGATGGCTGACCATCCGCAGCAGGGCGCTGGTGCTGAACGGTCCGTTCTCCCAGCCCAGTCCGAGCCGTGCATCAAGCGGCGGCATCTGCGGCAGGGCCGCGTTATCGCTGCGGTTTTTGCCCCATGCCCACGCCAGGCTGGCATCCGTTGACCAGTGCTCGGTCAGCCTGTAGCTGTAACCGGCCTCGGCACCCATGATGGTCGCATCAACGTTGCTGGCACGGCTGAGACTGCTGTCGGCCGCATCGTAGTTAAACAAAATAAAATCGTTCACCCGGCCAACGTAGGCCGACAGCCAGCCGTTAAGGCGATCGCCGGAATACTTGGCGCCGAAGTCCAGCTGGGTAGTCTTCTCTGGCCTGACCGTATCAAACGCCGCTGAACGGCCATCTGCGCCGGTCGTGGGCGAGAACAGCTCCCAGTAATCCGGGAAACGTTCGGTATACCCGACGCCAGCATACAGCATCAGCGGCACGTCGTTGAGCGTATGCTCCAGACGGATGAACCCGGCGGGCAGGGTATCGCTGCGCTCGCCTTCACCACTCATACTGAAATTATCCACCCACGTGCGATCCAGCCGCGCACCGCCAACGATGTTATCCTGCTCGCTCGCCGACCAGCTTAGTTCACTGAATACGCCGATATCGTGGAAGCGGGCATCTTTACGCCACTCATCGTCGCTGCGCTGACGGTGGGTACTGGTCTGCATATCCATGCCGCTTTCCAGCTTCACGTCACCCAGCATGAGCGTGGCCATCGCCCGTCCGCCAACTGTACGGCGATCGAGCCGACCCGACATGCCGCTGCTCATATCCATCCCGCCCATCGCCATGCCATCCATGCTGCCCATTCCGGCAGTCGGTGAACGCAGGGTGATATTATCCATAATATGGTCGGCATAGTTGTAATAAATTTGTGCCTCAACCTTATCCAGCACCTCACCGATATTGGATTTTTCGAAGCGCAGACCCAGCCTTTCGCGCTTAAACTGCGAACCGTCCATGCTGCGCCCGGCGTAGCGGGCTTCACCGTTGCCGCGCCCGGCGCTCAGTTCCAGCAGCGTATCGGCGTCCGGCGTCCAGCCCAGCGCGATGTCGGCGTTCCATTTATCCCAGCGGGAAGCAACGCGATCGCCGTTACCGTCCCTGTAGTCATCCGAGCGGGATTTGTTGCCCAGCAGACGCAGATAGCCCTGTTCACTGCCGAGGCTGAGGTCCGCATTCTCATCGTAGCGATGGTTTGATGCGGCCAGCAGGCTGGCATCGCCTTTGATCCCCGGCTCGGTAAACTGCGGCGGCTGGCGCTCAAAGCGAATGGTGCCCGCCGAATTTCCCGGCCCCCAGAGTACGGTCTGCGGGCCTTTGGTGATGCTTAGCAAATCGTAGCTTTCCGGCGAAATATATGAGGTTGGGGCATCCATTCGCGCCGGGCAGGCACCCGGCATCTCTCCGCCGTCGGTGAGAATGCGCAGTCGTGAGCCAAACATACCGCGAAAGACCGGATCGCCGTTGGTGCCGCCGTTGCGCACCTGCGCAAAGCCGGGGATGGTTTTCAGATAGTCAGAGCCGTCACTGGCGGGAACCGGCTGTCGTGGTGTTTTAGGCGATGTAACCACGTTAAGCGGATTCGACAGCGGCGCGGTCACGGTGATCACGGCATCATCGTTAATGACGGGATGATGAGGATCGGAGGCCGCCTGGCTTTGCCACGCGATGGAAAGGGCCGCACTCAGCAGTGAGCCGCGCAGGGGAAATGCCTTCATTTATTATTCCTGTTTTAACAATCAACGCCCGCCCGTTAATTACTTCTCTCCTGCCAATCTGTGCTGTTATTAACTCACTTCAGATTGAATGGGGTAAATAATTCAGACGTGCGCAGTCCTGTGAAAATCACATTATTATTTTTGTCACGGCGATATATTCATCGTACGCGAATGATGGATTTGAATAAAATCTCAGGAATTAAAAAACAGGCGGGGCGCGCGGCTGGCAGGGGCCGGGATAAACGGTAGGGTGATAAACGGTCAGCGGACGCGGACGCGGCGGCTGGCTCACCAGCAGCATCAGTAGCAGCACCGGAATGAAAATCCATACCAGCATCGGCACGTGAACCAGCAGCTGGCAGTAGCCGCAGGCAAATTCGTCCATCATGCCCATGCCCATGCCCATGCCCATGCCCATGCCCATATTCATGCTAATGCTCATGCTCATGCTCATGGTGTGAGGCGGCTTGGGAGTAAGGGCATGTTGCGTTTGGTCGATGGAGCCGGTTACGCTGCTGCTGTGGCTGCTGTGGCTGCTGTGGCTGCTGTGGCTGCTGTGGCCGATAGCACTATCGCGGGTATCTACGCCAACATGCGGTGATATGGCTGAGTGATCGTGCGTGCCATTTAATGAGGTGTTCACCGCTGACGATCTATCACCAGCAGCCATACCTTGCAAATTGATATCATCGCGCATCGCGGACATATGATGTATCGACGCCATATCCTGCATCGTGCCAGCCGTTTCGTCGGAGGACTGGCGATGCATCAGCGATTGCGAAATGTCCGGCGCGATAAACAGCAGCAAAATCGCCAGAATGGCGATCAGTGCGGGTATTCGGCGCTGTGACAGACGATATAAAACCAAAAGGGCAATCTCTGGCAAAGTAAAAAGACCGGCTGAGTGTAACGGCTTTTATTTATAATGTTAAAGGATAATTCTTATCATTAAGCTGTTTTTTAACGTGATTGCGACAGGGAATAAATTATCGCCGATTCTGGATGGATGAATTAAACAAATATTTAACATCGAGGCGAAATTTAAACTTGCCGCCTTCTCAAAAGCAGGAATATATTCCTCCAGAGAGCAGCCAATTAGCAGGGTAAGTGCAGATGATAGCGGGAAGACCGTGGCAAGGAAGATTCGGGCGCAGAGGCTAACGATGGCTTCTGCGCCCACGACGATTAATCGTCTTCGTCGTCGTCCAGTTCGACCGGTGAAGCAAAACCGTCAGGCTTAATGGCTAACAGGTCGCAGCGCAGATGATCGATGACCTGCTCGGCGGTATTGCCGAGGAACGCGGCGGAAAGGCCGGTACGTCCGATAGTGCCCAGCACCACCACACCGACCGACAGATGATCGGCCAGCTCCGGGATCACTTCTTCCGGCAGACCTTTCTCCACGTGGGTGAATTTCTCATCAATGCCGAACGACTGGCGCAGTGCCTTCATCGCCACCAGATGCTGCCCACGAATCGCATCGTTATAGACGCTGGGGTCAAAATCGGGCAGTTCGATGGCGATATTGATTGGCGTCACCGGATAGGCCCCCACCAGATGCACTTCGGTGTGGTTCACGCGTTCGGCCAGATCCAGCGTCTCTTTCACCAGCTTGGTATTTAGCGGATCGTGATGCGGCTCTTCGCTGGCGAGGTTAACGGCGACCAGCGCTTTAGCCCCTTCCGGCCAGACCTGATCTTTCACCATCCACACCGGGCAAGGGCACTTGCGCAGCAGATGCCAGTCGGTAGGGGTGAAAACCACCGCCTGCAGGCGGTCGTGCTGATGCGTCATTTTAATCACCAGGTCATGCCGGTTATTCAGCACTTCCTGAATAATCGCTTCGAACGGCCGGTTGTGCCACACCACTTTAATATCAATTTGCACCCCGGCGGCCAGATAGGCCTGCGCCTGCTGGCGAATCCACTCAGTGCGCTGGCTGATGACGCCTTTGCGCATCGTTAAGCGCTCGTCAGGCGACAGCAGGGTGGTCATCTCGTAGGAGAAATCATAGATCGGAAGAAAACAGGTAATCTTACCGCCAAGGCGCTGATTGAGATACACCGCGCGCCGCAGGGCCGGCTGGTCGTCCTGCTGCGGGTCGATAGCCACAAGGATGTTTTGATAGTTAGCCATAATGGGTTCTCCGTACACTGAGCGTGTCAGTTAAAGATAGCCCAATCGGACGAAAGGAAAAAGGGGAAAAGATATTGCCGGATCAATAAAATAACAAATATTGACCCGGCAAAACGTCAGGCGATAGCTCTGCTTTGGCCAGCAAGCTGGGAGAGGATTTCATGATTTTCAATCGTGATATATTTGCCCTTCACCGCCAGCATTCCGTTTTTCTGAAAGCGGCCAAGCAGGCGGCTAATCGTTTCTACCGTCAGTCCCAGGTAGTTACCAATATCGCCCCGCGTCATGGTCAGACGGAACTCGCGCTGCGAAAATCCGCGCTGGCCGAAACGGCGAGAAAGACCGTAGATAAACGCGGCAAGGCGCTCTTCAGCATTTTTCTTCGACAGCAGCAGAATCATCTCCTGGTCACCCTTAATTTCCCCGCTCATCAGACGCATCATCTGCTGGCGAAGGCTGGGCATTTTACCGGAGAGGTCGTCCAGCGTTTCAAAAGGAATCTCGCAGACCATTGCGGTTTCCAGCGCCTGGGCAAAGCTGGGATGCTGACTGCCGCTGATGGCGTCGAAGCCAACCAGATCGCCCGCCAGATGGAAGCCGGTAATCTGCTCATCGCCCTGTTCGGTAATGGTATAGCTTTTGATGGTGCCGGAGCGGATAGCGTACAGCGACTTCAGTTCGTCACCCGCTTTAAACAGCGTCTGGCCTTTTTGAATGGGCTTTTTGCGCTCGATGATATTATCAAGCTGGTCGAGTTCATGTTCGTTTAGCGTGAAGGGGATGCAGAGTTGACTGATGCTGCAATCCTGGCAGTGAATGGCGCAACCACCTGATTGTATGCGTCGACTGATAATTCTCTTTTCTGGAATCATAATGTACGCTCTGTGATAATTGACTGATATCAATTTTACCGTTTTGACTTACAAAATGAAACTCATCAGAGCAGTTTTAGCCACATAAAAACTGTGGATGTCATTAACAAATGCTATCTCCGTGAATTGTATGGTAAAAAACATCCCATTAACAAACTTAAATCTGCTCAATGGTTATTTATTCGCTATTTATCGCCTTAAAATCCAATTTACTCAGCGTGTTATTCTGCTCTCTGCCATCATAATTTACATTTAACCGGAAAATTGTTGCACTCGCCAAAACCGAATTTAGCGCAAGATTTCGCGTTTCCATCCCTCCGCTTGCTAAACTCATCGTCACGCGCTAAAACGTTTCGGGCTGACTTATCGCGCCGCAGGTGCCAGTAAAAGGAGTGAGTGATGACCTTCAACCCTGATGAAAGCGATATCTTCCGCCATGCGATGGAAGATGTGACGCCGATGAAAGACTGCAGCAGTATTATGTGGCAAAAATCGCCCTCGGCTAAACCGCCCAGAGACAGGCAGTGGGAAGCGCAGCTGGATAATCCCCTGACCACCGGACTGTTGGAGGTGGTGCCCGGAACGCAGCCGTTGGAGTATCTTGCAGATGGCATACAGCCCGGCGTGCTCGACAAGCTTCGCCAGGGCAAATATCCGCCGCAGGCCAATCTGAATCTGATCAAGCAATCGGCAGAAAGCAGCAGGCAGAAGCTGTACCTGTTTATGCGCCAGGCGCAGCGGGACGATATGCGTAATGTGCTGATTATTCACGGCAAGGCGCGCCACGATACCTCCCACGCCAATATTATTCGCAGCTATCTGATGCGCTGGCTGCGGCAGTTTGACGATGTCCAGGCTTTTTGCAGCGCGCAGCCTCACCACGGCGGCAGCGGTGCCTGCTACGTTGCCCTGCGAAAAAGCGAGCGCGCGCGGCTGGAAAACCGCGAGCAAAACGCCAGACGCAGCCGCTGAGAAACTAGCCGGAGTGGGATTTGCGGATGGTGGCCAGCAGGATCTCCGCGCTCAGGCTGAGCGGAACGCCCGAAGGCGTCAGGATCCCGACCGGCTCGCCTGGTCCGTGTGACGCAATCGGCAGCGCGGCCAGGGAATTGTGCAGCAGATCTTCTTTTATCGCACCCGACGGCACGAACCAGACATAGTTGTAGCGCAGCGCCAGCTGGCGGGCCAGCGAGGTGGCAGAGGTCTCCACCAGCGTAGGCGGCAGGCTGCATCCCTGTTCTTTCAGCATCGCTTCGGCCAGTCGGCGCGGCGCGGTGCCCTCCGGTGAGATAACCACCGGCCACGACAGGGCGCGGGATAGCGTGACGTTGTCACTCATCAGTGGATGATCCGGACGAACCACCAGCCGCAGCGACTCAAGGAACAGCAGTTCATACGTCAGCCCGGTCATCAGCTCCGCGTCGGCCATTCGGCCAATACCTACATCAAACTCTCCGGCCTTTAGACCGGCTATCAGCACGTTATTGTGCAGCGTGGCGACCTGCACAATGGTTTGCGGCCGCTGCTGATGGAAGCGATCGAGGATAGAAGGCAGCATGCCGAGCGCGACGGTGGTTAACACGCATACCCTCAGCACTTCCGGCTCCTGTGGCAGCGGCGTATTAAACGACTGTCCTGCGTGATTTAGCGCATCGAGCACTCTCACCGCGTGTGTGAGGAACTGCTCGCCCATCATCGTCAGCTGCGCGCCGAGGCGTCCGCGCTCAAACAGCCTTGCACCAGCCAGTTCTTCCAGCTCATTCAGCGTCTTGGAAAGGGCGGGCTGGCTCAGCGAAAGGGTTTCCGCAGCGCGGCCGAGGGTGCCCTGCTGCGCGACGGCAACAAAGGTATGCAGGTGGCGCAGTCGAATGCGCTGATTAAATTGATAATTTTTATTCATAGCCCAGATTAGTTATCTGGCGGTATGACTGGCAAGCTCGCCTTATGGTTTTTGTTAACCTTATTGCAAAATTTAGTTAACATTTCCCGCGTGTGGACGCGTATCCATTACTTTTCAGGACGTTAATTTCCCCAGCCTTAATGTGTGCTTATGCAATGGCCGGGTGAAAATTGCCCGTAATTAAGCAGGAGAACGCCATAACAATCCGTTATGATAACGGGCTATTTTTCCTGTTCATCCCGCCGCAGCGCCTTCGGGCCCGGCAGGGCTCTTGTCCGATAAGAGCAGGGGTGTTCATCAGCCAGCCAGGGAGTACGCAGTGGACAGTAACGCGGCCATTGATATTCATGCATTAATTAACCGTAATGCATTAAGCCGTTACCAGAAGTGCATCATTGCGCTTTGTTTTGCCGTTGTAGCCATGGACGGGATGGATATCGCGCTGATGGGCTTTATCGCTCCGGCGCTGAAAACGGCGTGGGGCGTCAGCAATCATCAGCTGGGTGCGGTGATCAGCGCTGCACTTATCGGCCTGGCGCTGGGCGCGATGTTTGCCGGACCGCTGGCCGACCGGTTCGGGCGGCGGGTGATTATTATCAGCAGCGTATTTTTCTTTGGACTGTGGACGCTGGCTACCGCCTTCTCGCAGAACCTTGACCAGCTGATGCTGTTCCGCTTTCTCACCGGCTTAGGGCTGGGGGCGGCGATGCCCAATGTCGGCACGCTGGTGGCGGAATATTCCCCTGAGCGAAAACGCGCTTTTTTGATCACCGTGGTGTTCTGCGGCTTCACCTTCGGTGCCGCCAGCGGCGGTTTTGCCGCTTCCTGGCTGATCCCCCACTATGGCTGGCATTCGGTGCTGGTCCTGGGCGGCGTTCTGCCGCTAATGATTGTGCCATTACTGCTGCGCTGGCTGCCGGAATCGGTGCGCTTTATGATGACGCGCAACGCACCCGCCTGGAAAATTCGGCAGATTGTTGAAAAAATGCATCCTGGCATGACCACCGACCAGTGTCGCTTTGCCCTCAGTGAAATCACCACCACAGGCGGCGCGGTGCGGCTGGTGCTGTCCCGGCACTACCTGTTTGGCAGCGTGATGCTGTGGGGCAGCTACTTTATGGGGCTGTTCCTGGTGTATCTGATCGGCAGTTGGCTGCCGTCGCTGGTAAAAGACATCGGCATGACGGTCACCCAGGCGGCACTGGTTACCGCCATGTATCAGGCGGGTGGCACGATCGGGTCGCTGTTCGCGGGCTGGGTGATGGACCGCTTTAATGCCAACCTGGCGCTGGCGGCGATCTACTTTACCGGCGCGATTGCGACGGTGTGCATTGGCTACGCACCGGCTGACGTGATGGTGCTCAGCGCCGTCGCCTTCTGCAGCGGTTTTTGTCTTAACGGGGCCAATACCGGGATGAATGCGCTCTCCGCCAGTTATTATCCCACGCGCGCTCGCGCCACCGGTTCCAGCTGGATGCACGGCGTCGGTCGGGTCGGCGCGATCCTCAGCGCCTTTGCCGGGGCGCAGATGCTGTCGATGGGCTGGAATATCACCGATGTCTTTTCCTTCCTGGCGATCCCGGCGGTGTTAACCACACTGATGCTTGTGGCCAAATCCCGCTACGGCTATCGGGCGTAGCCGGGCAGAACAGCGGCTTTGCGGGTAAAATCCGTTCTGAGCTCGGAGGCGATACCGCCTCCGAGCTCTACTTATGCAGCAGCAGGATCCATCCTTATCTTAACTTTTCGCATTTGTTCAAATGGCATTCGTAGTCGCGATAGGTCGGCTTTGCTGTGACCTTGCCGGTGGCAATCTCAATAGCGACGCTTTCGCTGTCCGCTTCCACCGTTTCAGAGGTATTCGCCGTGCTCCTGCTTCCCCCTGCTGAATATTTAATCATGCTGAATGAAACTCGATATCGGGCCATGTTTTATCCTTAATTTATGGTTGTGCTGAATGCACCACTATTGCACCCGGGAAGAGGGGGGTTCAATTGCTCGAACGTCCAATAATAATCCCTGCTTAACGGCAAGCCCTGGCATCTGTTTCCGCGGTGGGCGTCTGGCTCTGACCGCCGTCGTAGCGATCTCTGACTTTCAAAATGAAAAAAAATGCGCCGCATTATTATGGTGCCTGCGCACCGTTCTGGTTCATTCATTCGTTAACTCATTATAAATACGTGACTTTATTAAATCGCCCTCTGATTGAAATTAGTTAATTTTCCCCGTTGTGGTGCAGTCGTTAATTTGCCGAGTTCCCTGAGAAAAAAGAGATTGAACGAGTGTTCAACGCTGTGTAAGTTAATAATCAAGCGCAGGGTTTTATTAATTCAACAGGCTTATCAGATGACGGTGATACAAAGACAATCGGAACTTATTTCCGCAGCATTAACCTGCCTGAAAAAGGAAGGATACAAAGGATTGTCGGTGAGAAAAATAGCCGACGAGGCGAAGGTTTCCGTTGGGCTGATCAATCACCATTTTGGCAGTCTGGAAAAGTTAATATCTGCATCCTATGAATCGATGGCGGGTGATATTCTGCTTTCGTTAAAGGAAACCTGCGAAGGGGAAATAATCGATCCCGCTAAGAGAATTGACGTGTTTATCCGGGAAAGTTTCAATTCGTCTATTCTTGACCCGGACCTGCTAAATGCGTGGATCGTTTTCTGGGGCATGACCCGATACAGCCCGGAAATCGATAAATCACACTCACAAACCTACGCCAGTTATCTTGAGTTTCTTTCTCAGTTACTGAGTGATTTATGGCGGCAGGAAAACAGTACCGAATGTAATATCCGACTGGCCAGTATTTCATTTTCATCAATGCTCGATGGTTTATGGGTGGAAAGTTGCCTTAACTCCCACGTATTTAAACCAGACGATGCCATATCGATCTGTCAGGCCTGGATCAAAGGATTCCGTGCCGGAATGTTTGCATCATAATTAAAATTTTCAGGGGTTACTATGATTAAGGAAATAAGAAAGGAAGTATACAACTGCGTGCCTTATGCAGCGGGTAAAAGCATGGAAGATGTGATGGAAGAATATGGCTTATCCAGCGCGGTTAAATTGGGATCTAATGAAAATCCCTATGCGCCGTTTCACCTCTCTACGAAGAGAATGATGGATGAGGTGCTGAAGATTAACAGCTATCCGGAAAAAAACTTTATCCGCCTGAAATCTATTCTGGCAGAAAGAAATAATCTGACTGCGGAAAATATTGGTTTAGGTCATGGAGCCGGGGGCGTACTCGATACGTTGGCAAAAACCTTTATCAGCCAGGGTGATGAGGTGATTGTTCCGCAAGAAACTTACGGCCTGTATAAAGAAATATCAAAAGGCATGGGCGCCGAGGTAAGACAAATCCCACTGGACGGCGAATACCGTCTGGATTTAACGGCGATGGCTGCGGCGGTGAGTGAAAAGACCAAACTGATTTGGGTGTGCAATCCCAATAACCCGACCGGCACCACCGTTGACAGCAGTAAATTCTACGACTTTATCGATGCGTTGCCGAATCACGTCTGGGTGGTATTAGATGAAGCCTATATTGAATTTGCCAGAAACGATCGCCTTATCGACGTGACCCGACTGATTAATGCTGGTAAGAAAATCATTAAGGTCGGCACGCTGTCGAAATATTTTGGCCTGGCGGGCGGGCGAATTGGCTACTGTATCGCCCAGCCTGAAGTGATTAGCGCCTATGACACGATTAGTGAGCCGTTTAACGCCAACCGCATCGGTCTGGCCGGCGCGGTCAGCGTACTGACCGAAGACCTGGCGACCTGCGTCGGCTTCGGCAACCGACTTATTGCTTCCCGCGAAAGCCTGATCGCGGAACTGCGCGAGGCGGGCTGCGCGTGCAGCGAGTCCGACACC
This sequence comes from Erwinia sp. JUb26, assembly GCF_003751505.1. Lineage (GTDB taxonomy): Bacteria > Pseudomonadota > Gammaproteobacteria > Enterobacterales > Enterobacteriaceae > Erwinia. The sequence goes on from NZ_RJVB01000001.1 coordinate 520,021, forward strand.
AACTTTGTCTTTTTCTCAACGCCGTTTGCGGCGAGTGAGATTGCCAATCGACTGCTGCAGGAAGGGGTGATTGTGCGCCCGTGCGGTGGCTGGGGCTACCATCACCATCTGCGGGTGACGATCGGTACGGAAGAACAAAATACAGTCTTTATCGAAAAATTTAAAAGCGTGTTGCAAACATTACAGGGTGCTTAATTATGCCAAAGTATAAGAAGTATATAACCCTTCTTCTGTTGGGTTTTTCCGGTGGTGCGATATTTGTCTTTCCCTATCTTAAATATATTTTTTACGATGACGTATTAACCTCACTGGGCATCGGCAATGCCGATTCCGGTTTACTGTTAACGGCGTATTCTCTCGGCTGTGTGGCCCTGTATATTCCGGGGGGGATTCTGGCGGATAAACTGTCACCGCGCATTTCCGTGGTCGCCTCGCTGTTTGCTGCTACTGCACTAACGCTGATGTTTGCTTTCTTCTTTAACTTCGCCTCGGCGCTGGTGGTCTGGTTCCTGATGGCTTTTGCCTCCGGCTTTGTCTTCTGGTCGGCCGTACTGAAGGCGGTGAGGATCATCAGTGAAGAGCAGGACCAGGGATTAATGTATGGTATCTATTACAGCGCCAATGGTGCCGCTACGGCGATAATTAATTACCTGTGCCTGAAAGTATTCGGCTATTCCGGCGGTGGCAGTCACGGATTGTTTATGGCCGTGCTGCTGATGGCCTGTTTTACCGGCGTGTCGGCCATCGCGCTGATGTTCTTCCTGAAAGGTTTTGAAAAGTCTCAAACGAAAGAAGACGATAAATTCAAATTCGCCGATCTTTCACTGGTGGTGAAAAATCCCTCTGTGTGGATGGTCTCCATCATCTTCTTCTGTATCTATGCGGTCTATACCTGTAGTTCCTATTACACGCCGTATCTGACCTGGTTGGGTATGTCATCGGATAATTCCGCCGAGCTCAGTATACTGCGCATTAATATGGCAATGATGATTGCCTCGCCGATTGGCGGCTACCTGGCGGATAAGGTTTTTAAATCGACGCTAAAATGGATTATGTATGGTTCGATACTGCTGGCTGTGTCTATTGTCGCCACGGTGATGGTCGGCGGTGATAATCTACAGTTGACCAGTATTCTGTCGATTATTCCGGGCTGGCTGGTGATGTCGATGTACGGCATTATGTTCTCCTCGTTTAAAGAGATTAACGTACCGGTCAAGGTATCGGGTACGGCGATCGGCTTTGCTTCGATTATCAGCTACTCACCGGACCTGTTTATGAATACCGTTTATGGTTCGGTTCTGGATAAATATCAGGGTGCGGAAACGATGACGGCATATAAAATCATCTTCCTGAGCCTTGCCTGCCTAGCGGTATTGTCGGTGATTTTATCTCTGTGGGTCTTGTCGAGAAATGCGGTAAAGAAAAATCGACTTGCCGAGTATCTGGTCAATAATTAACAGCAGTCATTTAAAGAGTTCCCCTTATGAAAATAGTCATTTGCGATCATAAAGAATCGCTCGACAGAGACGTCGCGGCTGAAATTAATCTGTTTAAACAACAGTTGGGCCAGGAGACCGAAGTTATTATCCATGAATACAACGGAGATAATCAGGCACTGAACGCAGTTGTTGACGATGCCGATGGCATTATGACCTCCTACGTGGCGTTTACGGACGAAATGATTTCCGCCTGCCGCAGGCTGAAAGGCATATCGATCAACGCCACCGGCTATAACTTTATCGACCTGCACGCCGCCAGCCGAAATGACGTTCAGGTGGCGGTGATTGCGGAATACTGCACGCAGGAGGTCAGCGAGCATGCGATGACGCTGGGCCTGGCCGTGGCAAGGAATATCAAGGCCTACGGCCGCAGCATTGAACAGAAGCGGAAATACGCCTTTAACTGCGTCAGCGGCATGTTTCGCCTGGAGGGAAGCACCTTCGGCATTATGGGGCTGGGGAAAATAGGCCAGGCCGTCGCCAGAAAAGCGCAGGGCTTCGGCATGAAGGTGGTGGCGTTTTCCCCGTCCTGTCCGGCCTCGGTAGCTGAGGGCTTGGGTATTACGCTGGTGGATAAAGAGCGACTACTGAAAGAGAGTCACTTTATTTGCTTAACCATGTCGCTTAACGCCGGAAATATGAATATCCTGGACCGTGAAGCGTTTGCCAAAATGGAACAGCGGCCGATTGTTATCAATGTGTCGCGCGGTCAGATGATCGATGAGCAGGCGCTGGTTGAGGCCCTTGATAACAATCTGATATTCGGTGCCGGGCTTGACGTACTGGTTGAAGAGAGCGATGCATATATTGCCAACTCGCCGCTGGTCGGGCGCGATAACGTCATCATCACGCCGCACGCGGCGTTTTACTCTGACTTCTCGATGCAGGAAAACCAGCGGATTGGCGTATCGAACCTGGTGAATATCCTTAACGGCAACCTTAATGACGTGACGCGCATCGTTTCGTCCTGAAGAGCCTTAAACCACCTCCTGTCGGAGGTGGTTTTTCTTTTCTACTGCAGGCGACTGTCCTGCACTATCGTAAAGCGCCCCGGACCCAGCAGCATCACCGCCAGCGCGCCAAACAGATACAGCGCTTCACCCTCCAGCGCCCAGGCACCGACCGAGGTGCGATCCCAGAATGCGCCGGTTTTCACCAGCAGCGTGGCCACCACCAGGTTAATCACCACAACAAACGCCGCAGGGCGGGTCATCAGCCCGATAATCATCATCGCCGGGGCCAGAACCTCACCAATATAGGCACCGTAAGCCACCAGCCCGGGAACGTTATGGGCCTGTAACAGCCCGGCAATCCAGCCAACTCCGTGCTGTAGCTTGAATACGCCGTGAAACAGCAGCAGTGCGCCCAGCGAAACGCGCAGCACCAGCCTGCCCAGATCGGGGTGATCGCTGAGCCGGGTAAAACCGTTATTTAGCGAGGAGAACATTAGTGAAGTCCTTAACGTTATGGGGAAGTGCTCGGCGGCAAAACGCATGTGCCGCAGGCTGGCGATGGTGACATACGTCAGGATCGGCCTCCTATCAGCATAATCTGCAAATCAATTTTCACCAGCCGGGCTCCGGGCCTCTCTGGCTCATGACTCTGGTCTGAGATCCGTTTCCTGATGGGATGAAAGCCACGCCACCAGCTCATCGAGCAGCGGAGGGGCCTCTTCTGCCGGACGGCGGATCAGGCTGTAAACCGCGCCGGTCTTCACTCTGCCACTAAACGGGGCCACCAGACGCTTCATCGCCAGATCTTCCGTAATCAGCGTTACGTCCGCCACCGTCACACCGTAGCCCTGAATGGCCGCGCTGATCGCCAGATCCATGGTGGCGAAGTGCTGATTACGCTGCATGGCAAGGGGCATCTGCTGGGATTTCAGCCACAGCTGCCAGTCGCGGCTGTCGGCGGTAGGATGCAAAAAAGTCATGGCGGTGAGCGTACCGGCATCCGCAGAAGGTGAGGTCAGCAGGCCAGCGGCCATCACCGGCGTCAGTTCCTCCTCAAACAGCGGCAGGCCGCGACCGCTGTTGCCGTAAAGAATGGCGGCATCATAGTGCTCAAGCTGGATGCTGTGATCGACGGTGGTGGTCAGCGACACGTGCAGTTCGGGCCGCAGTTTCTCCAGCGCCACCAGCTTCGGCAGCAGCCAGCGCATGGCGCAGGTCGGCGCCTTAAGCCGGATAACCGCCTGCTGTCTGCTGGCCTGCGCGGCGTCGAAAATCTGTTGGTAGCCCGCCTGTAGCGACGGGAGCAGGGCGGAACCCTGCGGCGTCAGGCGCAGTCCGCGTGCGTGGCGATCGAACAGGCTGAAGCCCAGCCAGGCTTCCAGCGAGGCGATCTTACGGCTGACGGCACCCTGAGTGATGCACAGTTCCCCGGCGGCGTGGGTCAGATTGAGATGGCGCGCGGTGACAATAAAAGCGTGAATGGCGTTCAGCGGCAGCGGACGCTGGGACATAGGTACACCCTGAGCTATGTTTAAAAGTCATAGCTATTATGACAACAATTCGCTTGTCGCCTCAAGCCGCGCCACGTTGAATAGCATAAGCAAATTCACCCGACGGTTTACCCTCTGACTGGAGCTTCCATGACTATCACCTCTGCGGTGCAGCAGCGCTCAAAATTACCCGACGTTGGCACCACCATTTTTACGGTGATCGGCCAGCTTTCCGCGCAGCATAAGGCGATTAACCTTTCACAGGGCGCGCCGAACTTTCCCTGCGATCCGGCTCTGGTAGCGGGCGTCAGCCGGGCGATGCAGCAGGGCCATAACCAGTATGCGCCGATGACCGGCGTGACGGCGCTGAAGCAGATTCTGGCGGAGAAAGTCGAAACGCTCTACGGCCAAAAGTATGATGTCGCCAGCGAAGTGCTGATTACCGCCAGCGCCAGCGAAGGCCTTTACTCGGCGATTGCCGGGCTGGTGCATCCGGGCGATGAAGTGATCTTCTTCGAACCCGCTTTCGACAGCTATGCGCCGATCGTTCGCCTGCAGGGCGCCACCCCGATCGGCCTGAAGCTTCAGGTACCTGATTTCGCCATTAACTGGGATGAAGTCAGCGCGGCGATCACCCCGCGTACGCGGATGATTATCATCAATACCCCGCACAACCCGAGTTCACAGGTGCTGAGCCGCGAGGATCTGGACCGCCTTGCGGCGCTGACCCGCAATACCGATATCGTGGTGCTCTCCGACGAAGTTTACGAACATATTCTGTTTGATGGCCGCAAGCATAACGGCATGGCAACGCATCCCGAACTGGCGCAGCGCAGCGTAATCGTCTCCTCCTTCGGCAAAACCTTCCATGTCACCGGCTGGCGTGTGGGTTATCTGCTGGCTCCGGCCGAGCTGATGGAGGAAGTGGTGAAGGTGCATCAGTTTATGATGTTCTCCGCCGATACGCCGATGCAGGTGGCCTTTGCCGACTACCTGCAACAGCCGGAAAACTACCTCGGGTTAGGGGCGTTTTATCAGCAAAAGCGCGATCTGATGGCTTCTCTGCTGAAGGATTCGCCGTTTACCCTGCTGCCGTCCGCCGGATCCTTCTTTATGCTGGCCAGCTATGCGGATTTCAGTGACGAAACGGACAGTGAAATGGTACAACGTCTCATCGTTGATTACGGTGTGGCAACTATCCCGCTGTCGGCGTTTTATACCGATGGAACCGACAATAATTTGATCCGTCTCTCTTTCGCAAAAGACGAAGCCACCTTGCAGGCTGGCGCGCGCGCGCTCTGCCAGGTCAAGCCTCGCTAATCAAAAATCATAAGGGGAAGTGAATGAAGAAGTTGAATGCGCTATTTGTGGCAATTGGCCTGCTGACGTCCGTCTCTGCGCTGGCGCAGGAAACGCTGCGTTACGGTCTGGAATCGCAGTATCCACCGTTTGAAAGCCGCAACGCCTCCGGTGAGCTGGAAGGTTTTGATATTGAGCTGGGCAACGCGATTTGCCAGGCCGGTAACTTCAAGTGCAGCTGGGTGGAGAGCAGTTTTGACGCGCTGATCCCGGCGCTGTCGGCGAAGAAGTTTGATGCCATCAATTCGGCGATGAACATTACCGAAGCGCGCGCGAAGAGCATTGGCTTTACCAAGCCTATCTACCGCATTCCAAGCATGCTGGTCGGTAAAACCGACGCGGGCCTGAAGGATGCCACCCCGGAAGCGCTGAAGGGTAAGAGCATTGGCGTTCTGCAGGGCTCGATTCAGGAAACCTACGCCAAGCAGCACTGGGAGCCGAAGGGTGTGACCGTAACGTCCTATCAGGATCAGAACCAGGTGTATAACGACATGGTTGCGGGTCGTCTGGACGGAACGCTGGTGATGTCTGCTGCGGGTCAGTCTGGCTTCCTGGATAAGCCGCAGGGCAAGGGCTACGGTTTTATCGGCAAGGCGGTTGAAGACGATACCATTCTTGGCACCGGTATTGGTTTCGGTCTGCGTAAGGACGATACCAAGCTGAAGGGCGAGCTGGATGCGGCGATTACCAAGGTCCAGACCGACGGCACGCTGACTAAGCTGGCGGCGAAGTTCTTCCCGGGAATTGATGTTTCGGTGAAGTAAGCCGATCAAAACCTCGGGCAGGCCGTGATGCGGGTTGCCTGAGAGTGAGCATTTATCTGGCCGTTATCCTTCGGGATGGCGGTTTTTTTTTGCGTTTTTAAGAATGAGAAATTGCTGCGAAGTGCGGGGTTGGATTTAGTCTCTGCTGCTGCTCCGGGCGGTCCTCGCGCCGCGTTGCGGTTCCCTCGGTTACGTCATTGTGCCGGTCGGACCGGCCATGATTGAACGTCCCTGTTCAAGCCCGGCCTGACGCCAACATCCCTTGTTGTCATCTCGTGGCGCAATAGCTCCACCTCAGCGCTGCGGATGCCCTTGCGCAGCAGCAGAGGCTGTCCCTTTCAAAATTTCATCGTTTCTGCGTTTTAAAGAATAAGAAATTGCTGTGAAGTGTGGGGCTGAGTTCAGCCTCTACTGCTTCAGGGTAGTCCTGGCTTTTGATTTTTCGGGCAATACAAAAGTCAGAGAGCGGGCTGGCAGTGCCCCCGTTCAGGCAATCCACAGCGCTGAACGCAGAGAGGAAGCCAGGATTCGGCCGCATGGACGCGGCCGAAAGTCACAGCCGGGCCAGGACGGTCCGTCTGTGACGGTCCGACCGGCTGACGAGCGAAGTGAGGGTACCGCGAAGCGGCGCGAGGACCGCCCGAACGGGGGCACTGCCAGCCCGTGCCCACTGCTAGCCTGTAAACAACACAGCAAAATATTCTTTTGCGGAGTTCCGGCAACCATTCGCCGTGAAAGCAGACGCTTATGGAGAAAAGCAGGCGGGCAGGTGTCTTCCTGAAGGGACATCCGCAGCGCTGAACGTAGAGAGGAAGCCCGGATTTGCCCACAAGGACGTGGGCAAAAGACGCAGCCGCGCAGGACGCGCGTCTGCGGCGGTCCGTGAGGCTGACGAACGAAGAGAAGGCACAGCGCAGCTGCGCGAGGACCGGCCCGGCAGGAAGATACCCGCCCACCAGCGACAGCACCCAACCCGCAGGCAACACACCCAACTCATCCCTACTGACAAAAACTGTCACCCCCCAACGCTATCCTTCCCAACATCAAACCCACCCACGAAATGAAAGGAAATCACCATGAACGCGCTCAACTACACCATCCTCTACGTCGAAAACCCGAAAAAAAGCGCCGAATTCTACCAGCGCCTGTTGCAGGCCGAACCGGTGGTCACGCAGGACATTTATTACATGTTCGTCCTGCCAACCGGCCGCCTGGGGCTGTGGGCGATTAACGACACCCAACCACCGGCAACAAAAGGTCCCAGCCAGTCGGAGCTGGTCTTCACATTAGGGAGCCGGGCAGAAGTGGATGCCTGCTGCCATCAGTGGCAGCAGTTCGGTGCGGAAATCCTCCAGCAGCCGAGCGAAATGGACTTCGGCTACACCTTTACCTGCAGCGACCCGGACGGTCACCGCCTGCGCGTATACGTTTACGAGGAATAACTGTGCAAATCTGCGGTCGACATAGGGGGAGAGGTAGCCAGTGAGTGCAATTCAGCATATTTGCGCGACGATCTGAGTGACGCTCAGTCCGGTCATCAAGCAAAAATGCCGTCGCCACGGCCAGTAACGATTTGACCCGGACACCTTCAGTAAAATGGCGGGCAGAGTCTGCCCGCTTTCCTGCTTACTTAACGAAAGGACGCGCCGCCAGCAGGCAGATCTTCTCCGCCAGTTCGTAAGACTTCACAAACGACGGCACCGGCAGGAACTCAAACTTCGAATGGAAATTGTGCGCGCCGGTAAAGAAGTTAGGCGTCAGCAGACCTTTGGCCGACAGCGCCGCACCGTCGGTTCCGCCGCGCATCGGGATCACCTTCGGCTCCACGCCAATCTCCTTCAGCGCCGCAAAAATCAGATCGATCGGCAGACGATCGTCGCCGATGGCATTGCTGATATTACTGTAGGTATCGCTGATGCTCACCTCAACGCGCCCGGTCGGGTAGCGTTTACGGATAACTTCCGCCACGTCCTGGATCTGCTGCTTGCGCTGCGCAAAGCCTGTGAGATCGAAATCGCGAATCGATGCCTTGAGCACCGCCTCGCTGGCGTTGGCATGCATATCGTTAAACCAGGTGTAGCCTTCGCGTCCCTCGGTATGCTCCGGCGTCTGCTGGCGATCGAAGTGGCCGATAAAATCCCACGCCATCAGTAGCGGATTGACCAGCACGCCCTTACCTGACATCGGGTGCGCGGTCACGCCGGTCAGGCGGATTTCCACCGCCGCGGCGTTAAAGTTCTCATACACCACCTCGCCCAGCTCGCAGCAGTCAATCGTATAGGCAAAATCCACGTTGAAGCGGGATTCCAGATCCAGCGCCTTCGCACCGCGCAGGCCGATCTCTTCATCCGGCACAAAAGCCATTACGATATCGCCAACCGGGGCATCGGCAGGTAGTTGTTCCAGCAGCGTCATCGCCACGGTCACGGCGGCTTTATTATCCGCGCCCAGCACCGAGGTGCCGTCGCTGAAGATAATATCCTGCCCGACATAGGCGTTGATTTCCGGGTGCTCGGCGGTGCGCAGCCAGATGTCCTGCTCGGCGTTTAAGCACAGATCCTGACCCTCAAAACGCAGCGTCTGCGGATGAATATGCGGCGACAGGCCGACGTCAACGGTATCGATATGGGTAATAAAGCCGATTTTCGGCGCATCCGGCGTATTGCCCGGCCTGATGGCGGTCACGGTAGCGAATTCATCGATTACCACATTCTGCAAACCCAGCTGGGTCAGCTCTTCCGCCAGCAGGCGAGCCATATCATGCTGTTCGGGCGTACTGGGCAGGATGGTAGCGGCGGCATCGCTCTGGCTGGTGACCGCCAGATAGCGGTAAAAACGGTCGGTCAGCTTCTGCGCGAGGGAGTCAGTCATCAGAGTTCCTTAATCGTTGCTCAGCATATCGCTGTATTTATGTCATATTTATCACTCAGATACTCTCTGGTTTTACGCACCACCCCCTGACAATGTCAAATAAAAAGCGAGGATGGAGATGAAGAAAGCGGTACTGAGCACGCTATTAACGGCGCTGGCAATCTCAATGGCCTCCGGCGCAGCGGCAAAAACACTGGTGTATTGTTCTGAAGGATCGCCGGAAAACTTTAACCCGCAGCTTTATACTTCCGGCACCAGCGTCGATGCCAGCGCGGTGCCGATCTACAACCGGCTGGTGGACTTTACCCCGGGCACCACCGACCTGATCCCAAGCCTGGCGGAAAGCTGGGATATCTCGCAAGACGGTACGGTGTACACCTTCCATCTGCGTAAGAACGTCAAATTCCAGAGCAACAAAGCGTTTAAGCCCACGCGCGATTTTAACGCCGACGATGTGATCTTCTCGTTTATGCGCCAGAAAGATCCGGCCAACCCGTATCACAACGTCTCTAACGGCACCTATGCCAACTTCGAGAGCCTGGAGTTTGGCACGCTGCTGAAAAATATCGAGAAAGTGGACGACCACACCGTGCGTTTTACGCTCGCCCATGCGGAAGCGCCGTTCCTTGCCGACCTGGCCTGGTACTTCGCCTCGATTCTCTCTGCGGAATATGCCGACGCGATGCTGAAAGCCGGTACCCCAGAAAAAGTGGACAGCGTGCCGATCGGCACCGGGCCGTTCGAGCTGGTGCAGTATCAGAAGGACTCGCGCATTCTCTACCGCGCCTTCCCGGAATACTGGCAGGGCAAATCGAAGCTTGACCGGCTGGTATTCAGCATCGTGCCGGATGCCTCGGTGCGCGCCGCCAAGCTGGAGAAGAACGAATGTCAGGTGATGCCGTTCCCGAATCCCGCCGATCTGAAGCGCCTGGGTGAGAATAAAAATATCACCCTGGCGCAGAAGGCCGGGCTGAATACCGGTTTCCTTGCTTTCAACACCCAGAAAGCGCCGATGGATAATGTCAAAGTGCGCCAGGCGTTAACGATGGCGATCAACAAACCGGCGATCATCGATGCGGTCTTCCAGGGCACCGGCACCGCCGCGAAAAACCTGCTGCCGCCGGGCGTCTGGAGCGCGGCGAGCGATATGCAGGATTATGCTTACGATCCGGAAAAGGCGAAAGCGCTGTTGAAAGAGGCGGGCATCGCGCCGGGTACCCAGGTTGATCTGTGGGCGATGCCGGTACAGCGCCCCTATAACCCCAACGCCAAACGCATGGCGGAGATGATCCAGGCAGATTGGGATAAAGTGGGCATTAAAGCCAATGTCGTTACCTTTGAGTGGGGCGAATACCTCAAGCGGGTGAAAAACGGCGAGCATCAGGCTGCGCTAATGGGCTGGACCACCGCCACCGGCGACCCGGATAACTTCTTCGGCCCGCTGTTCAGCTGCACCTCTGCCAACGGCGGCTCTAACTCATCGAAATGGTGCTATAAGCCGTTTGACCAGCTGATCACCAAAGCCCGCGCCGAGCAGGATCACGAGAAACGGGTGGTGATGTATCGCGAGGCGCAGCAGATCATGCACGATCAGGCCCCGGCGGTGATGATTGCCCACTCAACGATCTTCGAACCGGTGCGCAAAGAGGTTAGCGGCTATGAGGTCGATCCGTTCGGCAAACATATTTTCTATCCGGTGGATATTAAGTAATCGCTAAAAGTCGTAGCGCGCTCTGATGCGCGCATCCTGCTGCTTCAGCTCTGACTGAGCGAATGCCAGGAACAGTGCCAGCGCAGCGGAAGGCGGGCGTCCAATCGCGGTTTGTACCTGTAACGATCGCTGGCTGAGCTGCTCGCTGCCCAGCGACTTCAGTACCAGGCCCTGTTCCTCGGCCTGGTACATCACCGTAAACTGGCTGCAAATAGTGATGGCCTGCGGCGTGTTCAGCAGGAAGGAATAGAGCGTGCTGAAGTTGTTACAGGTCAGCGTCGGTTCCACGAACGTGCCGTTCATCCGGCAGGAGAGGTCGAACAGCTGCCGCACCGTGGTTCCCGCATCCGGCAGCGCCAGCGGCCAGGCCAGCAGGTCGGAGAGCTGGATCTGCTGAAGTGCCAGCGGGTGATTTTGCTGCATCACCAGCAGCACCGGCGCAGGCCACGCGGCCACTACCTCCACGCCGCGCTCCGGGTGAAGGCTGAACTGAAAGGCAACGTCACATTCGCCGCGCCGCATAATTTCCGCCACCTCCAGCGCGCTGCCCACCGTCAGATGAAAACTCACCCCCGGATGTAACACGCGAAACTCCGTAAACAGCACCGGCAGCAGGCTGAACGCCATCCCATCGGTGCAGGCCACGCGCAGCGCGATGCGTCGCACGGCCTTTAATCCTTTAATCTCCGCGATGGCGTGTTCCATATCCATCATGCTTTTCCGCACGTGGTTCTCAAAAATCTGCCCGGCGTCGTTCAGCACCATGCCGCGCGCGTGGCGTTCGAACAGTGGCGCGCCGACCTTGGCCTCCAGCCGCTGGATCTGGCGGCTGATGGCGGAAACGGCCACGAACAGCTGCTGGCTGGCGGCGCTCAGCGAGCCGCTGCTGGCCACGGCTAAAAAATAGCGAATTTCAGTGCTTTGCATAGGGTTGCTCTTTAACGGTGCGCGATCGGTGATGGTGCAGGCGAGCGTTGCTTTTGAGGTAAGGCTCGTTTGTTATTTTGATAATTGTGGCAAAGCTGAATATTAGCTTAGATGGAGTGATAACAACATCGATCCGCCAAAGAGATCGTTAAAACGCAAACCAACACATAACTACGGAAAAAGTCTATGACAGCTGAACAGGCAGTAGCCCGCGCGACGGCGTATTTTGACAGCGGGGAGTTTAAGCGCGTGCTGGCGAAGCGCGTGGCCATACGCAGCGAAAGCCAGCGCGACGATCGCGATGAGATTATCCAGCGCTACTATGACGAAGAGATGATCCCGGCGATGCGGGGACTGGGATTTACCTGCCGGCAGCTGCCGAATCCGCAGGCACCGGCGCGGCCGTTCCTGCTGGCGACGCGTATGGAAGACCCCGCGTTGCCGACCGTGCTGTGCTACGGCCACGGCGACGTGGTGTTCGGCGACGATGAAAACTGGCGCAGCGGCCTGACGCCCTGGCAGCTGGTGGAAGAGGGCGACCGCTGGTACGGGCGCGGCAGCGCCGATAATAAGGGCCAGCACTCGGTGAATATCGCCGCGCTGGAGCAGGTAATTGCCGCGCGCGGGTCGCTGGGCTTTAACTGCAAGTTCCTGTTTGAAATGGGTGAAGAGGTCAGTTCGCCCGGTCTGGCGCAGCTGTGCCGCGACCGGCAGGCGGAGCTGGCCGCCGATATTTTCATCGCCTCCGACGGCCCGCGCCTGAACGCCGAGCGCCCGACGCTGTTCCTCGGCTCGCGCGGGGCGGTGAACTTCCGCCTGAGCATTCACGCCCGCGACCGCGACTACCATTCCGGCAACTGGGGCGGCCTGCTGACCAACCCCGGCACCCAACTGGCAAATGCGCTGGCCTGCCTCGTCAATCAGCACGGTCAGCTGCAGGTTAGCGCGCTGAAACCCCCGGCCATCAGCGCGGCGGTGAAGGCTATTCTCGATGATATCAGCGTCGGTGACGGTGACGGCCTGGCCATCGATCCCACGTGGGGAGAAACGGGCCTGACGCCGACTGAGCGGCTGTACGGCTGGAATACGCTGGAGGTGCTGAGCTTCCTGACCGGCAACCCGGCACGGCCAATGAATGCCATTCCCGGCAGCGCCACGGCGGTCTGCCAGCTGCGCTTTGTGGTGGAGACCGACTGGCAGCATATCGGCGAGCACCTGCGCGAACATCTGGATCGCCACGGTTTCCCGCAGGTTGAAGTCGAGGTGCTGCGCGGCTCTCCGGCCACCCGGCTCGATCCCACCGACCCGCTGGTGGGCTGGGCGCTGGGGCTGATGGCGGAAACCAGCGGCAAAAAACCGGCCCTGCTGCCAAACCTGGGCGGTTCGCTGCCGAATGATGTCTTTGCCGATATTCTCGGCCTGCCCACGCTGTGGGTGCCGCACTCCTATCCGGCCTGCGGCCAGCACGCGGTGGATGAGCACATGCTGAAGTCCATCGCGCGGGAAGGATTGCAGATGATGACCCGGCTGTTCTGGGATCTCGGTGAGCAGGGATCCGCACTGCTTGCTCGCCATCAGGCCCACCGCACGCAGGGAGGTGCAAAATGAGCACGACTATTCAGACCCCAGCAGCGGTGAAGCCGAATCTGTATAAAACGCTGTTTGCCACCTGCGTCGGTAACGCACTGGAGTGGTTCGATATCGCGGTTTACGGTTTCTTCGCCAGCTATATCGCCCATGCGTTTTTCCCGACCGAAGATCCGTCGGTATCGCTGCTGCTGACCTTCGGCAGCTTCGGCGTGTCGTTCCTGATCCGTCCGCTCGGCGCGATTGTGCTGGGAGACTACGCCGACCGCGTCGGGCGTAAAAAAGCGCTGCTGCTGTCGATTACCCTGATGATGGTCGGCGGGCTGATGATTACCGTGATGCCGACCTACAGCAGCATCGGGGTGATAGCGCCAATCATGATCCTGCTGGCAAGGCTGATTCAGGGCTTCTCCGCCGGCGGTGAGTTCGGCAGTTCCACTGCGTTTCTGGTTGAGCACTTCCCGGAGCGCCGTGCCTTCATCGCCAGCTGGCAGTTCGCTACCCAGGGGGCCAGCACGCTGATGGCGTCGGCCTTTGGCCTGGGGCTGACGGCCTGGCTGACCGAAGCGCAGATCCAGGAATGGGGCTGGCGTATTCCCTTCGCCTTTGGCCTGCTGATCGGTCCGGTGGGGCTGTATATCCGCCGCCACGTGCATGAACCGGCCAGCTTTGTCAGCCAGGAGAAATCCGTCGCGCCGGTGAAAACCCTGATGGGACAGCAGAAAAACCTGCTGCTGCTGGCGATGGGGCTGATGGTGATCTCCACCGGCGTCAACTACATGCTGAACTACGTGCCAACCTACGCCACCAAAAATCTGCATCTGCCGGGCTCGACGGCGTTTACCGCCACGCTGGTGGCCGGGATTATTCTGACCGTGGTCACGCCGCTAATGGGGCTGTGGGCGGAGAAAGTGGGGCGGCTGCCGCTGCTGTGGGGCTCGCTGATTATGCTGGCCGTGACCATCTATCCGGCGTTCCTGCTGGTCGTGAATCACACCAGCCCGACCACACTGATCCTGCTGGTGGGCTGGATGGCGCTGCTGAAATCGGTCTACTTCTCGACGGTGCCGTCGATGATGGCCGATCTGTTCCCGATGACCACCCGCGCCAGCGGTATGGCCATCAGTTACAACGTGGCGGTGACGGTGTTTGGCGGCTTTGCCCCGCTGATCTGTACGCTGCTGATTAGCCTGACGGGAACGCCACTGGCACCGAGTTACTACCTGGTGATTCTGGCGCTGATCAGCGCCGTGGCGTTGCTGAATAGCCAGCGGCGTACCGGCCGCTAATCCAGGCCTAACGGTATCCGGTTTCAGACCGGATACCGTGCGGAAAGTAATCGTATTGATGCCAGTAATAACCTTATTAATCGTCAGGTTGTTACTTCGATCACAGTTTAATCACTCCAGAAAATTTCTGTTTGGAACAGAAGATTGGCAATGATATCGTAACCCTGGTGATTATTTAGGGTTGTTACTGAATAGCAGGCAAAACCTAAATCCCGCGTATGAAGAGTTTTCATGCCCGGGGTTTAGGTTTTTTTTTGCCTGCAAAGTGGGGGCAGCATGATGCGGCTCCCTTAGCAATGCGGGACAGGCCAGACAGGGAGCAGGGAATGAACGTTAAGCAACTTAATTGGGCGATGGTACTGCTAATTAGCGGTTTTGCCCTCAGCGGTATTCAGGCGAACGCGTCTGATGAAGAAGGATTTTTCCAACAAAGCCACCTGGATTTAACCTTAAAAAATATCTGGATGGTCAACACCAATAATGCTTTCGCGGAGGATGATATCGGCCCACAGAATGTCTGGGCTCAGGCGCTGCTGGTCGATTACCGCAGCGGCTGGTTTCAGGAATGGCTGGGGCTGGATGCCTCCTGGTATGGTGTCAGTAAACTGCACGCCAACCGCTCATTTGCCGGGCGTGACCTCGTGCGGGATCATCATGGTCATGCTGAAGGTTTCCAAAAGCTGGGGCAGCTCTACCTGCGTACGCAGTGGGGAGATAAACAGCACTTCCTCAAAATGAAAGGTGGCTGGCAGCAGCTTAATAAATTTGCCGTACTGAACGTGACCCACAGCCGTGCTGCGCCCAGCAGCTGGCAGGGTATCAGCGGTGAGGCGCGTTACCAGCAGTTTTACCTCCGCGGTGCGGTCGTCAATCAATTTTCCGAGCGCGATGAGCCCGAAAAACGTCATATCAGGACCTTGAAAAGCAATAAACGTATCGACTACATCGCCACCGGCGATCTGACCTGGCAGCCACAGAAAGGGCGGGCGGTGACGCTGGTGGCGGGCGAAAGTAAGGACTATTTGCGTCGGGAAGGTATCGAAACCGCCTGGACACAGCCGCTGACGGCCGAGTTGAACCTACTGTTGCGCGGGGTGTGGTATCGCAATAGCGGCCTGAGTGAGTGGGAGGGCGCGCGCGGTTTCGACCATCATGCCGAACACCTTTATGGCCTTGCCGGGCTGCAGAACGACCGGGTTGAAGGCGGTTTCGGTTGGTCGAAAACCCGCGCGCACCTCAGCAATAATCTCGGGCGCTTCTACTGGCATATGGGGAAAAATACCCGCGGGGCATTTAACAGCAAGGCCGATGGGCCGGGCAACGATTACGTTAATGACGGCGAACAGATGTTTTACCTTTACGGGCAATACCAGCTGTCGCCCGAGTGGCTGACCGGGATCTACGGCTATTACGGCAACGGCATGCGCTATCAGGGCGTTTCGCTGCATGAATATGAGTTTGGCGGTTTTGTCTCATGGGCACCGGAGTCGCTACACGGCCTGACGCTGCTGGCCGCGCTTGGCCCGAGCACCAGCTGGAAATATACCCATGGCAAACCGACGCTGACCGTCGATGGAGAAGGCTATCATCACTCCCGCAGCGTTGGCAGCGTGGTCAGTATTGAATATAAGTTTGGGCTGTTCTGAACGGCTTAACGAGCAATCACAACAAGGAGAGTAAGATGAAAAAGGTAGTCACGATAGCTCTGACCGGTGCCGCGCTGGCGGTGGCGAGTATGGTTCACGCCGCGCCACTGCGGATCCTGCTGGTGAATGACGATGGCTGTCATTCTCCGGGCATCACCCGTCTGCAATCGAAGCTGGCAGCACAAGGCTATGATGTCTGGCTGGTCGCTCCGGCCACCAATCAAAGTGCGATCGGGTCAGCGATCACCTTCAAACCGGGCAAGGAATTTGAGGTCCAGAAAATCACGGACCGGCAGTATTGTTTCCCCGGTACACCGTCCGATTCCGTCGATTTTGGCCTGCACGGCCTGCTGCGAGATACGCCACCGGATCTGGTGATCTCCGGGGTTAATGACGGGCCGAATACCGGCGCGGCGCAGCTAAATTCTGGCACGCTGGCCGCAGCGGTCCGCGCCCTGCGCTTTGGCTATCCGGCGATTGCCGCCAGCGTCGGCAATATCATGACCCGGGAAGAGATGAAGGCCGGCTGGCCGCAGACTAAAAAATACTGGCCGGAATCGGTGGACTACGTGGTGCGGGTGGTGGACACGCTGGCTAAACAGCAGCAACCCGGTCAGCCTCTGCTGCCCGCAGGCAGCGGATTGAGCATCAACTATCCGCCGCTGGCAAAGAGCGAGATTAAAGGCGTGAAATACGTGGCTAACGAACTGCACCCCACGCCGCAGTTCTATTATGACCTTCTGCCCGACGGTAAAGCGCGGCAGAGTTTAAACCAGCAGCTTTTTGCGGCGGATAACAGTGACACCGATGGCGGATGGCTGAGCCGGGGCTGGGTGACGTACACCCTGTTTGACGGACAGTGGAATGCGCCACAGGCGCAGCCGGCCTACCAGCGGTTGTTAAACGATCCGGCGCTGCTCCAGCCGTAGGCCCGTAGCGCTTAATCATAAGCAGGCGATATGGCGGAATGATCCTGCCATATCGCTTCACGCACTCTGACCGCACGGGGTAGCAGCCCCAGCGCGAAGAAGCGATCGGCGATGACCTGCTGCTGACGGATCACTGTCAGATCCATCCGTTTCGTCTGATGGCTGCGGCGCACCAACGCGTCCGACAGCGCCTGTGGTGCCAGCCCCAGCTCCGTTGCCAGCAGTGCACTGGCCTCCCGGCGATTGCCGTCAATATAACGCCCGGTTTGCTCCAGCGCCGCCAGCAGCGTATGCAGCAGGTCGGCGGAATGCGCGGCGAAGTCACGGTGGGTCAGATAAAACTGATGATTGTTCACCCGGCCCCGCCCGTCGCCCACCACCCGCAGCTGTCCGTCATATTCCGCCGCGCTGAGCAGCGGATCCCACATCATCCAGGCATCCACCGCGTGATGATCGCTCGGCGTCAGCGGATATTTCGGCGGCGCATAAACCACCCGCACATCGGCCAGGCTCATATTCGCCTCATCCAGCATCTGCACCAGCAGATAGTGCACGTTGGAGCCTTTATTGACCGCAATCCGCTTACCGCGCAGATCGGCAATGGTGCGAATTGGGCTGTCGTTGGCAACCATCAGCGCCACGCTCTGCGGCGCGGCCGGTTCCCACGCCACGTAAAGCAGGGGGCTGCCGCTGGCCTGGGCAAACACCGGCGGCACCTCGCCGGTGGTGCCGAAATCGATCTCGTGGTGAGTCAGCGCGTGCAGCAGCTGCGGCCCGGCGGGAAATTCGCTCCACAGCACGCTGATGCCCCGGGTGGCAAACTCGGCTTCCAGGCTCTGCCGCGCCTTGAGAATGCCGAGATTGCCGAACTTCTGATAGCCGATGCGCAGCTCACGCTCCTGCGGCGCGGCCGGAGCCACATCAAAGCGCTGACCGCGTGCTGTGCTGCGCCGCGCCTTGATCAACCCCAGATGGCCGAGGTGGGTGCGCAGCGTGTTGCGGCTGACGCCGAGCATCGCGGCGGTTTGCAGCTGGTTGCCGTCGCTGAGTTCAAACGCATTGCGCACCAGCGAGTCCAGCACCCGCTGATAAATCTGCCCGCTGTCGACGCTCAGCTGCTGGCGCAGAAAGCGGTCCAGCGCCAGTTCGCTGGCGGGCTGCGGATCCAGCGCCACCGGGTTGAGCCGCAGCTGCTGTGGCGTGATAACCGCCTCGCGGCTCAGCAGCACCGCGTTGTGCAGGGTATTTTCCAGCTCGCGGATATTGCCGGGCCACGGATAGTCCATCAGCGTGGCGACGCTATCTTCCGCCAGCCGCAGCTGCGGCCGCCCGAGCCGTGTGGCATACACCTTAAGGAAATGGTCCGCCAGCAGCGGAATATCCTCGCGGCGCTGGCGCAGCGGCGGCAGGGTCACCGCAGCCACGTTCAGGCGATAATACAGGTCTTCCCTGAAGCGGCGTTCGCGGATCGCCTGCGCCAGATCGACGTGGGTGGCGGCAATTACCCGCACGTTAACCTTCACCGGGCGGCGCGATCCCACACGGGTGACCTCACGCTCCTGCAGTACCCTCAGCAGCTTCACCTGCAGCGGCAGGCTCAGCTCACCGATTTCATCCAGCAGCAGGGTGCCGCCTTCCGCCGCCTCAAACCAGCCCTGATGGCGTTCGGCCGCGCCGGTAAACGCGCCTTTTTCGTGACCAAACAGCTCCGATTCCGCCAGCGATTCGGTCAGCGCCCCGCAGTTCACCGCCAGAAACGGCTGGCCGCGCCGCGCGCTGTGATGATGCAGATAGCGCGCCACCACCTCTTTACCGGTGCCGGTTTCGCCGACGATCAGCACCGTGGCGTCGGTCGGGGCCAGCCGGTCCAGCACGCTTTGAAAGGCGATGGAGGCCGGGTCGATCAGTATGGGGGCGGGATTCTGCATGGTTCACTCCTGCGGGATAGCGTCTGCGGCCAGAGTAGCCTGGCGCGGAGGCGGCGACGAGAGGGGTAAAGGGCCCGGCTGCTGCAATTGCAGCAGGCCAACATCATTTGCTGCTGCATTTGCAGCAAAAAATGTCGATGGAAATAATTTTAAAATACTGATTGTTAACGATAAAAATCAAATTGAGAACTGGCATGCTTCCTGCTTAGTGTTTTATAACCAAAGCGGTATTTTCTAATGAATAAATTCAGATGTAGTTATATAGGAAATGGCAAATGAGCGAGTCGGTACAGGACAACATCAACGTATTCTGGTTTCTGCCTACCCACGGCGACGGGCGCTACCTGGGGACCGCCGAAGGCGGGCGGGCGGTCGATCTGCCTTATTTACAGCAGGTTGCGTTAGCGGCGGACAATCTTGGTTACTACGGCGTACTGATCCCCACGGGAAAAAGCTGTGAGGATTCGTGGCTGGTCGCCTCGGCGCTGGCCCCGATGACCCGTCGCCTGCGCTATCTGGTGGCGGTGCGCCCGGGCTTACAGCCGCCAAGCCTCGCCGCGCGCATGGCCGCCACCCTCGATCGTTTGTCGGAGGGGCGGCTTTTAATCAACGTGGTCACCGGCGGCGATCCGGTAGAGAACCGCGGTGACGGCATCTTCCTCAGCCACGCCGATCGCTATCAGGTCACCCGCGAATTTCTCGATGTCTATACCCGCCTGCTGAAAGGCGAAAAGGTGGATTACGACGGCGCGCATATCCGCGTGGAAGGCGCTGAAATCCTCTTCCCGCCGGTGCAGGAAAATGGCCCGCCGCTCTATTTCGGCGGCTCGTCGGATGAGGCGATCGACGTGGCAGCCAATCAGGTGGATACCTACCTGACGTGGGGCGAACCGCTGGAGCAGTTGGCTGAAAAGCTGGCGGTGGTGCGTCAGCGCGCCGAACAGCGCGGTCGTCAACTCGACTACGGCATCCGCCTGCACGTTATCGTGCGGGAAACCGAAGAAGAGGCCTGGGCCGCTGCCGATAAGCTGATTGCCCATCTGGATGACGAAACCATCGCCAGCGCGCAGAAAATCTTTGCCCGCATGGACTCTACTGGCCAGGCGCGAATGAGCGCGCTGCACAGCGGATCGCGCGACGATCTGCGCATTGCGCCAAACCTGTGGGCGGGGGTCGGCCTGGTTCGCGGCGGGGCGGGCACCGCACTGGTGGGGAACCCGCAGCAGGTTGCAGCACGTATCCGCGAATATCAGGCACTGGGGATCACCAACTTTATCTTCTCCGGCTATCCGCATCTTGAAGAAGCACACCGCTTTGCCGAGCTGGTCATGCCGCTGCTGCCGCTGGCGACAAACGGTGAAAAACGTCAGGGAACGGTCAATACCGGACCATTTGGTGAAACGATTGGCGGCGACCGCCGGCCACAAAAACAGACCAGCGTGAGCTGAGGAGAACAACAATGAGCCAACAACCTATTCAATTCGCCTACTGGGTGCCGAACGTGTCCGGCGGCCTGGTGATCAGCAATATTCCGCAGCGCACCAGCTGGGATTTTGACTATAACCGCAAGCTGGCGCAGATTGCCGAGCGCGCCGGGTTTGACTATGCGCTAACCCAGATCCGCTTTACCGCCGGATACGGCGCGGATAACCAGCACGAATCGGTCAGCTTTTCGCAGGGCCTGCTGGGCGCGACGGAAAAACTCAAAGTGATTGCCGCGCTGCTGCCCGGTCCGTGGAACCCGACGCTGGCCGCCAAGCAGATCGCCACCATCAGCCATTTGAGCAACGCGCGCATCGCGGTCAACGTCGTCAGCGGCTGGTTCCGTGGCGAATTCAAAGCCATCGGTGAACCGTGGCTGGATCACGAAGAGCGCTACCTGCGCTCGGAAGAGTTTATCCGCTGCCTGAAGGGCATC
This sequence comes from Erwinia sp. JUb26, assembly GCF_003751505.1. Lineage (GTDB taxonomy): Bacteria > Pseudomonadota > Gammaproteobacteria > Enterobacterales > Enterobacteriaceae > Erwinia. The sequence goes on from NZ_RJVB01000001.1 coordinate 540,892, forward strand.
TGGCAGGAGGAGAGCTTTACCTTCGCCGGTGATTTCTACCGCTATCGCGACTATTCGCTGAAGCCCAAACCGCTGTCGCCGCGCCCGGAAATTTTCCAGGGCGGCAGCTCCCGCGCCGCCCGCGATATGGCCTCACGCGTATCGGACTGGTACTTCACCAACGGCAACACCGTGGACGGCATCCGTCAGCAGGTGGAGGATATCCAGCGCAAGGCGGCCTATAATCAGCACCAGGTCAAAGTCGGCGTTAACGGCTTTGTTATCGCCCGCGATAGCGAGGAAGAAGCGCAGCAGGTGCTGCAGGAGATCCTCGACCACGCCAACCCGGACGCGGTCAAAGGCTTCCAGCACGAGGTGAAAAATGCCGGCAGCGCCTCACCGGAGGGCGAAGGCAACTGGGCAAAATCGACCCTGGAGGATTTGGTGCAGTACAACGACGGCTTCAAAACCAACCTGATCGGCACGCCGCAGCAGATCGCCGAACGCATTATCGCGCTGAAGGAGGCGGGCGTGAGCCTGATGCTGCTGGGCTTCCTGCATTTCCAGGAAGAGGTGGAGTTCTTCGGTCGCGAGGTGATCCCGCTGGTACGCGAACTGGAGCGGCAGAAAGAGCGGGAACTGGCGCATGGCTGATCGCCATATCGTGATCGTCGGCGGCGGCTTCAGCGGCACCGCGCTGGCTATCCATCTGGCGCGCGGCGGTCGTGCCGGGCTGAAGGTCACGGTGATCGAACCGCGCGAAGGCGTGGCGCAGGGCGTGGCCTACGGCAGTCGCGATCCGGCGCACCGCATTAACGTGCCCGCCGATCGCATGCAGTTGACCGCTGCGGAACAGGGCGACTTCGACCGCTGGTTCCGCGCCTCGGCGGCTTATGCCGAGGATCCGGCGGCGCGCTGGCAGGACGGGCGGGTTTATCCGCAGCGCGGCCAGTTTGCCGCCTGGATCGCCGGGCTGTTTGCCGAGGTGCAAAGGGAATCAGCGGTGGATTTGCGCCATCTGCGCGACCGCGCCGTGGCGCTGGAAAACGGTGAAGTCGTTACCGCAGGCGGTGAACGACTGCGGGCAGATGAGCTGGTGCTGGCGATCAGTCATCCGCCGCCCGCGCTGCCGCGTGCAATCGCGCTGGCGCTGGAAGGGCATCCGAGGCTGATTGCCGATCCGTGGCGTCACAACGCGCTGGCGGATATCGCGCCGGATGAATCCATCGCGATTATCGGCAGCGGTCTGACCATGGCCGACACCGTCGCGACGTTACACCGTCACGGGCATCGCGGGTCGATCGTCGCTTTCTCCCGGCGCGGGCTGCTGCCGCGTTCCAATCTCAGCGGCAGCTTTGAGCCGAGAGCGCTGGATTATGCGTCGCCTCAGCCGGACACCGCGCTCGGCTGGCTGCGACGTATTCGCCGCGAGGTGAACGCGGCCGCCGAAGAACGGCTGCCGTGGCAGCTGGTGCTGGATGATGTTCGCGTAAACGGCCAGGCGATCTGGCAGCGGCTTTCGCTGTCCGAACAGCGGCGTTTTCTGCGCCATCTGCGACCATGGTGGGACGTTCACCGCTACCGCATCGCTCCGCAGGTCAATGCGGTGCTGGAGCAGTGGCAGACCAGCGGTCAGCTGGCGGTACTGGCCGCACGCCTGAAAACCGTGACGGCGGAAGGACGCGCCATCCGGCTGGCGTTGCAGCCCCGGCGCGGCGCGCCTCGCACCCTGAAGGTTGATCGGCTGATCGTCACCACCGGTCCGGCGCACGGCGGGCTGCTGCAAAGCGATGCGCTGCTGCACCAGCTGGCGCTGGACGGCGTAATCCAACCGGACGAGCTGGCGCTGGGTATTAAGGTGAATGGCCGTTCGCAGGCCGTTAACCGCTTTGGCGCACCGAATCTGCATCTCTGGGTGGCCGGCCCCGCCGCGCGCGGCCGCTTCGGCGAACTGATGGGGCTGCCGCAGGTGGCCGAGCATGCCGAAAGCGTTGCCAACCAGCTACTGGCTGGCTCCAACGCCGCTGACGGTTCCGGGTGTTAAGCCTGCTTTTTGCGTATTATTAAAGCGCGGTATTCCGCGCCGTGTGCCGAAAAAACGGCCCGACGGCCGCGGAATGCCGCGCTTTCGACAAAATCTGCATTTTTTACTCCAGGCTTGCCCGGCGGTAAGGTATAGTCCGCTTTTTTGCACGGGGGTAACATGCTGACCAACTCATCCACACGTCTTAATAAATACATCAGCGAAAGCGGTATCTGCTCTCGCCGCGATGCCGACCGCTATATCGAACAGGGAAATGTTTTCATCAACGGCAAGCGCGCCACGGTGGGCGATCGGGTGTCGGACGGTGACGTAGTTAAAGTGAACGGTCAACTGATTGAACCCCGTGATGCCGAAGATCTGGTGCTGATTGCACTGAACAAACCGGTGGGTATCGTCAGTACCACCGAAGACGGCGAGAAAGACAACATTGTCGATTTCGTTAACCACAGCAAGCGCATATTCCCGATCGGGCGACTGGATAAAGACTCGCAGGGGCTGATCTTCCTGACTAACCACGGCGACCTGGTGAATAAGATCCTGCGCGCCGGGAACAACCACGAGAAAGAATACCTGGTCACCGTCAACAAGCCGGTTACCGAAGAGTTTATTCGCGGGCTGGGTGCCGGAGTGCCGATGCTGGGCACGGTGACCAAAAAATGTAAGGTGAAGAAAGAGTCGACCTTCGTTTTCCGCATCATTCTGGTTCAGGGGCTTAACCGCCAGATCCGCCGAATGGCCGAGCACTTCGGCTATGAAGTCACCAAGCTGGAACGTACGCGCATCATGAACGTCAGCCTGAAGGGCGTGCCGCCGGGCGAATGGCGCGATCTGACCGATGATGAGCTGATCGACCTGTTTAAGCTGATCGAAGACTCCAGCTCGGAAGACGCTACGGCCAAAAAATCTCCGCCGAAATCCTCACCGCAGAAAAAGCCGGCGGCCAAACCGGCATCTAAACCCGGCGAGAAAAGCGCGGGTGCAGCTGCTGCTGCCGGGCGTAAGCGCTTTGCTCAGCCGGGACGTAAGAAGAAAGGTCGCTAGGCTGATTGTTGGATTACCAACTGGCCGGAAAGGGTGATGCGCTGGGTTTGCAGCTCCGGCTCTTTCAGCCTGCGCATCATCAGTCCCGCGGCCTGGCGACCGGTCTCCTCACTGGCTGAGGAAACATAGGTAAACGACGGCGAGGTGAGATTAACGTGCAGCATATCCTCAAAGCCAATCAACGCCACCTGCTGGGTGAGGAACACGTCCTTACCGACGGTGCGCCCCACCTGATGAATGCCGCCGATCGCGCCAATGATCGCCGTCGGCGAATGGCACAGCAGCGCGGTAATGGTGTTGTTCTTTTCCAATAGCTGGCGGGTAGCCAGGCTGACCGAATGGGTGCTTTCCTGGCAGGCGGGCGTGAACTCATCGCGCAGCGCCAGCCCGTTCTGCTTTAGCGCGCCGTGCATGCCCAGCAGACGCTGGTGGCGCACCCGATCGTTTTCCATCCCGCCGATATAGGCGATGTTGCGGTGCCCGCGATCGATAAGATAGCGAATTGCCATGCTGGCCGCCTGGCGGTTATCGCGCATCACCAGGTTGCAGGGCTGTTCCGGCAGTGCCTGCGAGACCACCACCAGCGGCAGCGGACACTGGCAAATTTTTTCCGGCAGGCGGTCGGTGGTCGCATCACTGGCCAGATAGATCACGCCCGCCACGCCCTGCTGTTTGAAGGAGAGCAGGCAGCGCTCGAGGTGCTGCTGGTCATCCTGCGGCTGGCCGAGAAACGCCATAAAGCCCTCACGCTCCAGTTCCTTGACGATGCTGGCCATCACCTTAATAGAAAAGCTGTCGCTGAAATCCCGCAGGATCAGCCCAATCAGGTTTGAGGTACTGGAGCGCAGGTTTGCCGCGGCGACATTATGCACGTAGCCCAGCTCATTTATCGCCGAGTGGACGCGTTCGATGGTCGCTTCGGAAATTTTTCCCTTCTGGCGCAGCACCAGAGACACGGTTGAGACGGAAACGCCCGCCAGTTTAGCGACATCAATAATGCTGACCTTTTTCAAACGCGCTCCCTGAAACACCAGAATAATCAGACAGAAACAGTAAAGCCCCCCGTAAAGATACGGGAGGCTTAGCTACCTTAACAGCACCGGGCTATTTGCCAAGCGTTGTTGACATCGCCTGGGCAATAAACTGCGCGCGTGCGCCGAAAATCACCTGTACGCCCTTGTCGCCAACGAACACCACGCCGCGTGCGCCCACGCCGTTCAGCCCCTCTTTATCCACGCGATCGCCGTTGAGCACTTCGATACGCAGGCGGGTGATACAGGAACCGACGGAATCGATATTTTTCGCTCCGCCCAGCAGGCCAATAATCTCGCTGACCAGTTCGTCATCGGTTTTATCGCTGGCATTGACCGAGATTTCCGTGCGGCCCGGCGTTTTCACGTCAAAGCGGCGGATCACAAAGCGGAAGGTGAAGTAGTAAATCAGCGCCATCGGCACGCCAATCATCACCGCGCTGAGGAAGTTGGTCTGATATCCGTTAAACGACGGCAGGATGCCGAAGGAGATGTAGTCGATCAGCCCGGCGGAGAAGGACTTGGCAATATGCGCATGCAGCAGATACATACACATGTAGGCCAGACCGGCCATGATGGCGTTGAAAACGTACAGAATCGGTGCGACGAAGATAAAGGTGAACTCAACCGGTTCGGTAATCCCGGTCAGGAAACAGGTCAGCGCGGCGGAGAACAGGATACCGGCGGCAATCTTTTTGTTTTTGGTATGCGCCTCGTGGTACATCGCCAGGCAGGCGGCGGGCAGCGCGAACAGCATCAGCGGAAACTCACCCTGCATAAACTTACCGGCGTTCTGATAGGTGCTGCTGCTGAAGGATTTGGTGCCTTCTTCCAGCATTTTGAACCAGATGGTCTGGTCGCCGTGGATCACCTGACCGGCCTGCGTGGTGTAGTCGCCGAAAGAGTACCAGAACGACGGATACCAGATATGGTGCAGGCCGAGCGGGATCAGCGCGCGCTCCACCAGACCAAAGATAAAGGTCGACGCGGCCTGGTTATCACCGTTGACGATCACCGACAGGGCATCGATCCCCGCCTGAATATGCTGCCAGACATAGGGCAGCAGCAGGCCGAGGATAAACGACATAAACGCCGTCGCTATCGCCACAAAGCGCTTACCGGAAAAGAAGCCGAGGAATTCCGGCAGCTGCAGCGTATGGAAGCGGTTATAGCACCAGGCGGCGAGAATACCGCAGATCAGCCCACCGAAAACGCCCATTTGCAGGGTCGGGATGCCGACCACCATGGCATATTTTCCGCCCTGCGCCGCCATTTCTGGCGTAATTGACAGCACGGTGCCGATGGTGATGTTGGTAATAAACACCGAAACGGCGGCGGAAAGGGCAGCGATACCCGATTCCGACGCCAGGCCCACCGCCGAACCGATGGCGAACAGCAGCGGCAGGTTGTCGAAGATCACCCCGCCCGCGTTCATCATCAGCGGCAGGTGGAACTTATCACCGAATGCCAGCAGCAGACCGGCGGCAGGCAGCAGTGAAATTGGCAGCATAAGCGCGCGGCCAATCATCGACAGCTTTGATAGCGATTTAATAAACCCTGATAACAGTCCCATCCCGATTTCCCCCGATTACCGACCATTATTCTGCGCAGATGATGCGCTATTGTTGTGAGTAGAACGTTTTAGTAGAACGTTCTACCTATCGTGAGAGAAGGTGCCCTGTTGTGCAACAGAATTCAGAATTTCGGGCATACGAATTTGTGATTGTTTGAAGGGGATCCTGTTTCACGCCAGTTAAATGATGCTCAGGCCGTTCACGTCACTCTGAGATGCTGAATGAGAAACGGCTGGACGAGTTGTGCGGCATAGAGCAAAATTTTAGCTTAATTGTATTACCGTCAACCCCCACTCTGGTCTGAAGCATGCACGCATTCTCAAAATACGTTTTTTATTCCACATTGATTCTTTACGTCCTGACGTTACTGACCGTGACCTATGTTGGTGTTTATTTAACCTACGTGGCCGTGCCGGTTATTGTCATTTCCGGTTTGTTGATGAAGTTATCTGCTAAAAAACAGCAGGAGCCCGGCCCGGTTTCCAGCACGGTGTCCAGCGTGTTATCCAGTACCAACGCCGGTCTGGCGCAGGTCAATGAAAGTCTGCACTGGTACAACGAGAAAAACAGAATCATCGGTGAAAAGACGGAGTCGCATAATCAGCGCATCCACCAAATAAAAATGGAGATGATCGAGCCGGAGGTGCAATTAAAATATGAACGCAATCCTGAGAACATAAAAGCACTGGAGGCGCGGCTGGAAAGTATGGAAAAGCAAATCGACGCGATCGCGTTACAGAAGGAGGCCATCAGAATGGCGGTAGAAATCGACATTGCGCGCCAGAGACGCATGGGAAAAGGGGTGAGTGCGCCATAACCGCCTTTGCCGGGCATCGCTGCCCGGCATCTCTAACCATCGGCAATAAAAATTACTTATCCAGCGACCAGGTTGCGCTGCTGACGTCCACTTTCACCGGCAGCAGACCGATCTGGGTAAATTTATCCGCCAGCGCCTGCTGTTCGGCAAAGACCTTCGGGGTCATGCGCTCTGCGCCGTACGGCATTCTCGCCAGCGCCCGCTGCCAGATCGGTTCCGGCAGGCCGGTCGAGGTGGAAAGGATCTTCGCCGCCTCCTGCGGATGGCCGTTCGCCCACTGGCTGAGCGTGCCTAACTCATCCACCACCTGCTTCGCGGTTTGCGGCCAGGTATCGGCAAATTTACGGCTGGCAAGATAGAAGGTGTAGTGCGGTACCAGCCCTTCGGCGTTCTTCACCAGTCGGGCTTTGGCATTGGTTTCCACCTCAGACAGGAACGGGTCCCAGATCACCCAGGCATCCACCGCACCGCGCTGAAATGCGGCGCGGGCATCCGCCGGAGGCAGATAAACCGGGGTGATATCTTTGTAGCTCAGTCCGGCATCTTCCAGCGCGCGAACCAGCAGATAGTTAACGTCCGAGCCTTTATTCAGCGCCACGCGCTTGCCTTTCAGATCGGCAACCGATTTCACCGGCGAATTTTCAGGAACGACAATCGCTTCCGTTTTTGGGTTCGCCGGAGAGTGGCCGAGGTACACCAGATCGGCTTTCGCCGCCTGGGCAAAGGTTGGCGGGGCATCGCCCGTGGCGGCCAGATCGATGCTGCCGACGTTCAGCCCTTCCAGCATCTGCGGACCGGCGGGGAATTCCACCCACTTCACCGCGATCCCCTGTTTTTTAAACTGTTCATCCAGCGTGCCGCGATATTTCAGCAGGGCAAAGATGTTGGCTTTCTGATAGCCGATATTCACCGTTTCCGGCAGTTTTTCCGCTGCGGTAGCCGAAACGCTGGTGGCAATTACCAGGCCGCTAATCAGGCCGCTAAGAAGTGCTTTGTTCATGTTATTTCCCGAAGTGATAAGCGCTGTCAGAAAAACATATCAAAATGCATGAAGGCGGCTTAGCGAGTTGATCTGATAACGATATGCGGCAGGAACATAACGCTGCAGAAATACAACAGCGGCATGAGGGCATAAAGCGTGGAGCGGCAGCGTCTCGTCGGTGGAGACGCCGCGCGGCAGTGAATTACTGATATTGCAGATAGGCAACGTGGGTTTGCAGATACTCTTCCAGGCCGTGACGCCCGTCGGCACCGCCGATGCCGGATTTACGCCATCCGGCATGGAAGCCCTGCATCGCCTCGAAGTTTTCGCGGTTGATATAGGTTTCGCCAAACTTCAGCTGCTTCAGCGCCTGCATGGCAGTATTCAGGTTCTGCGTAAAGATTGATGAGGTCAGGCCGTACTCGCTGTCGTTGGCCAGCGCGATCGCTTCCTCGAAGGTGCTGAACTTCATCACCGGCAGCACCGGGCCAAACGTCTCTTCCTGCATGATGTTCATCTTCTGGCTGACGTTGGTCAGCAGCGTGGGTTCGAAGAAGAACCCGGTGCTGCCCGCACGTTTGCCGCCGGTGACCACCGTCGCGCCTGCCGCTACCGCATCGGTGACCTTCTGCTCCACGCGCTGCAGGGCAGCGGCGGTGATCAGCGGACCCATATCCAGCCCTTTTTGCTTGGCAGGATCGCCAAAGGTAACCTGCTCAAACGCGGCGGTCAGGCGCTTCACCACCTCATCGTAAACGCCCTCCTGCACGTAGAGCCGTTCGGCGCAGTTGCACACCTGCCCGGTGTTGATCATGCGTGAGGCAACGATGGCCTTCACGGCCAGGTCTAAATCGGCATCGTTCATCACGATAGCCGGGGCTTTGCCGCCCAGCTCTAACGATACCCTGGTGACGTTCTGCGCCGCCGCCTTCATGGTGGCGATCCCGGCGTTCACGCTGCCGGTCAGGCTGACCAGCCCGACTTTCGGGTTGGCCGCCAGCTCCTGGCCAATGACCGGGCCGTAGCCGGTCACGAGGTTAAACACCCCGGCGGGCAGGCCGATCTCATTGACGATTTCAGCGAAGATAATCGCGTTGTTGGGCGTCAGCTCGCTCGGTTTGATCACAATGGTATTGCCGGTCAGCAGCGCCGGGGCCGCCTTGCGGGCGATCAGGAAGAACGGAAAGTTCCACGGCAGGATCCCGGTGGTGACGCCAATTGCCTTTTTGAACACCAGGATGTTTTCCTGCGGGCGGTCGCTTTGCACGATCTCACCCTCGTAGCGGCGCGCCCACTCGGCCATATAGTCGAGGTAGTCGGCGGTAAAAAACACCTCGGTTTCGGCCAGTTCCTGCGTTTTACCGCCTTCGGCAACGATCGTCGCGGTCAGTTCCGCCGCACGCTGGCGCACGCCCGCGGCGATTTTACGCAGCCAGTTGCCGCGCTCGATGGCCGGCAGCGCCTCCCAGCCCGGCTGTGCATCAGCTGCGGTGTCAATGGCGCGCTGCGCATCCTCAACGCTGCCTTCCGGGATGCGCGACAGCAGCGCCTCGGTGGCCGGGTTGATCACCTCTATCCAGCGGTCGGAACGATTCTCGACAAACTGACCGTTGATATACATTTGTTGCTGAACTGGGTTCATGGCTGGTTCTCCGTGACGCATTTTTTATCGGTGTGTTAATTAACAGCAGAATAACTGTTACAGGTCTTAGAAAGTGCTACAGCCGAGGAGTAATCACCTTGATCTGGCTGCCAGCAATGAGAGACGGGTGGCAAAAACGAAAAGAAGCAGATGCCCGATCTGGCATTTTTACTATTTAGTGATAATTATGAGCAACTTAACGAAAATCCGGGTGGATGTGGCCGCCGGACATCAGATGAGCGAATTGTGATCGAAGTCGGCTGAAGGCGCTGAATTTTGCCAGATCTGCCGCCGGTGGGGCAGCCAGCGTAAGGTTGCCCGGTGGCGCTTATCCGTAGACTCCTTCGTCATACAGGGCAAACAACAACGAAGGTAAACAAAATGAGTGAAGCCATTCTCTCGGGTATTCTGTGGCATCTGGTCGGTGCAGCCAGCGCCGCCTGCTTTTATGCTCCATTAAAGAAGGTCCGCAACTGGTCGTGGGAAACCATGTGGTCGGTGGGCGGTGTGATGTCGTGGATCATCCTGCCGTGGGCAATCAGCGCCATGCTGCTGCCCAGCTTCTGGGGCTACTACAGTTCGTTCTCTCTCTCCCAGTTGATGCCGGTGTTTCTGTTTGGCGCGATGTGGGGCATTGGTAACATTAACTACGGTTTAACCATGCGCTACCTCGGCATGTCGATGGGCATCGGCATTGCCATCGGCATTACGCTGGTAGTCGGCACGCTGATGACGCCGCTCTTACAGGGGCGCTTCGTTGAGCTGTTCAGCTCTACCGGCGGTCGGCTGACGCTGCTCGGCGTGCTGGTGGCGCTGGTTGGCGTGGCGATTGTTTCCCGCGCCGGGCTGCTGAAAGAGCGGGCGATGGGCATTGCGGCGGAAGACTTTAATCTCAAGAAAGGTCTTGTGCTGGCGGTGCTGTGCGGTATTTTCTCCGCCGGTATGTCATTCGCGATGGACGCGGCGAAACCGATGCACGAAGCCGCCGCCGCCGCGGGTATTGACCCGCTGTACGTGGCGCTGCCGAGCTACGTGGTGATTATGGGCGGCGGGGCGCTGATTAACCTCGGCTACTGCTTCATTCGCCTGGCCACCAAATCGAACCTGTCGGTCAAAGCCGACTTCTCGGTGGCAAAACCGCTGCTGTTCGCTAACATCGGCCTGTCGCTGCTCGGCGGCACGATGTGGTATCTGCAGTTCTTCTTCTATGCCTGGGGCCACGCCCGCATACCGGCGCAGTATGATTTCGTCAGCTGGATGCTGCATATGAGCTTCTACGTACTGTGCGGTGGCCTGGTGGGCCTGCTGCTGAAAGAGTGGAGCAACGTCGGGCGCAGGCCGGTACGCGTGCTGAGCGTGGGCTGCGTGGTGATTATCCTTGCGGCTAACATCGTGGGGATGGGAATGGTGTCATAGCGTTATCGTGACGTTGTCACAAAAAGGCTGGCCTCCGGGTCAGCCTTTTGCATTATGCAGGCGCTGCGCCTCGCCGCTGCTGATAAAGCGCTGACGCCAGGCGCTGGGCGTGAAGCCGGTTTCACGGGTGAATACCACCGAGAAGTAATTACTGTCATCAAACCCGCAGCGCGAGGCGACTTCGCCAATCAGCAGATCGCCGCTGCGCAGCAGGTATTTCGCCTGGCACAGCTGCAGCTGGCGCAGATAGTGACCAATAGTCATGCCGGTTTGCTGGCGGAACAGCTGCTTGAGCGCCCGCTCTGACAGGCGATGCTGCTGGCAAAACGTGGCGAGATCGAACGGGCTGGCGATATGGCCCTGAAGCGCCGCCATCAGCAGATCCAGCTGTTCGCCCTCCGGCAACTGCCACGGCAGATCGGAGGCGTAGCGATGGCGCTGTAAAATGAGCGCCAGCTGCAGGAACAGCGCTTCGGTCAGCTGTCTTGAAAGCAGGTCGCTTTTGCGGCTTTCCACTTCCAGCTGCTTAATCACCCCGCGCGCCAGCGCCATCCCGCGGGTGGTCAACCGCCAGCATCCTTCGTGGCGGGCGGGCAACAGCTGCTGCCAGTCCAGCGCCAGCTGGAAGCGTTCCGGGCAGTAGATAATATTATCCAGCACCAGATCCTGCACCGATTCGTAGCTGTGGCAGTCGTCGGCGTGCAGATAAAAGATATCCCCGCAGGTCACCGGCCAGGGACGATCGTTCATCACGTGAAGGCCGTTACCGCGCCAGACCAGCACGATCTCATTAAACTCGTGAACGTGGGGCGGAAAGGAGGGCTGCGGCGTGCGTTCGGCCACCGCAACCGGCATCTGTTCGGCGGGAATATAGTCGGCTTTGGCCAGCCGCAGAGGGGCAGTCACCATGCATGTCCTTTTCAGTCATTTTGCCGCAGTGTACGCGGTGAGCAGCCAAACTCGCGTTTAAACAGCGTAGAAAAGTGATTGCTGTCACCAAAACCGCAGTGGAAGGCAATATCCGTCACCCGCATCTCACTGTGGCGCAGCAGGTGGCGCGCCTCCAGCAGACGCAAACGATTGAGGTAGCGCTGCGGGGTACTGCCGGTCTGCTGCTTCAGCTGGCGATGCAGCGTGCGCAGGGACAGCGAGAAGCTGTCCGCCAGATTTTCCCAGTCAATCTCTTCGCTGTAGTGCTCGGCCAGCCAGTCGAGCAGCGCGCGCAGGCGGCCATCCTGATCGTCGCCCTGCGCGGCGCTGCAGCCCTGTTGCAGCAGCACCAGCAGCTGCATAAAGCGCATTTCCTGCTCCGCCTGTCCAGCGATGCCCGCACGGTGCGGGGAATTAACCAGCCCCTCGATCAACTGTCTGGCCTGGGCCAGCACTTTATTACCGATGCGCCAGTGCGAGGGGTAAACCCCATCGTGCTCGGCGGGCAGCAGGTGCTGTAGCCCAGTAAGAAAACGGAACGACTCCGGCCCGCGAAACAGCACGTTGGTCAGCGTCAGATTCTCCGTTTGCTCATACATATGGCGGTCATGATTACGCACGAAGCACACGCAGCCGCTGCACAGCGGCTGCGACTGGCCGTTGAAGACGTGGATCCCGGAACCCTGTTCGACGATGACAATTTCGTGAAAATCATCGTGATGATGCTCCGGGAACGCCCCCTGCGGCGCGCGGGGTTCGATAGCCACCGGGCTGTGCCCGGAGGGGAAAAAATCGGCGCTGTGTAACACGGTCATGATGGTTTCCTCGTAACATGCCTGCAACAGAGTGTACGAAGCCGTGAGCGCTGCCACCTTGAATTTTTGACGTTAAATCCCCGCCATGGCGCTAATTTTTAAAGAAACGACGGGAAAGATTGAGAATTGCGGCAGGCATCACATCCCGCCCTGCCAAGGGGACAGGATGCGAAAATGTGAACTGCTTCACGTTCATCTTTGCCATCCTGCCAGCAGGGGAAATCCGCTGGCAGTAACAAGAAGGTGGCGAAACTACGCTGTTTTACACTGGTGACATTGAATCATCAGGAAGTAAATCAAATGACTGTTCGTCACCTTGTGGCTATTGACCTTGGCGCATCCAGTGGTCGCGTGATCCTGGCCCGCCACGATCTACACAGCCAGAGCATCACCCTCGAAGAGGTGAGCCGCTGTGTGAATCAGCTGGTCACCGTCGATAATCATCAGTGCTGGGATCTGGATGCGCTGGAAGCGTTTATCGTTGCCGCGCTGGAGAAGCTCGATCGCCGGGGGATCCGGGTTGACAGCATCGGTATTGATACCTGGGGCGTGGACTATGTGCTGCTGGACGAGCAGGGCGAACGTGTGGGGCTGCCGATCGCCTATCGCGATGAACGCACCCACGGCGTGATGACCGAGGCGGCCCGGGAGCTGGGCCACGACGCTATCTATCAGCGCACCGGCATTCAGTTTCTGCCGTTTAATACCCTTTATCAGCTGCGCGCGCTGTGCCGCGATAACCCGCCGGAACTGACCCGCGTGGCACATGCGCTGCTGATCCCCGACTATCTGCACTTCCGTCTGACCGGAAAGCTGAACTGGGAATACACCAACGCCACCACCACCCAGCTGCTGAACATCCGCAGCGGCGAGTGGGACCGCGATCTGCTGAACTGGACCGGGGCAAATCCGGCGTGGTTCGGTCTGCCGTCGCAGCCGGGGCGCGAGGTGGGGCACTGGCACAGCCCGTCAGGAAAGGCGATTCCGGTGATTGCGGTCGCCACGCATGATACCGCCAGTGCGGTACTGGCGGCTCCGCTGGCCGATGCGCAGGCCGCGTATCTCAGCTCGGGCACCTGGTCACTGATGGGCTTTGAGAGCCGAGAGCCGTTTACCTCGAAGGCGGCGCTGGCCGCCAATATCACCAACGAAGGCGGGGCCGAAGGCCGCTATCGGGTGCTGAAAAATATCATGGGGCTGTGGCTGCTGCAGCGTGTTTGCGACGAGCTGGCGATTGACGATCTCTGCCAGCTGATTGCCGATGCCGAACGGCAGCCGGTTTGCCAGTGGCTGATCAATCCCAATGACGATCGCTTCCTGAATCCGGCCAGCATGGTGCGTGAAATTCAGGACGCCTGCGCCGAACAGGCGATGCTGGTACCGGCCACGCCCGCCGAGCTGGCCCGCTGTATTTTCGACAGCCTGGCGCTGTACTACCGGGAAGTCCTGCAGCAGCTGGAACGCCTGCGCGGCAGGGCGTTCAGCCAGCTGCATATCGTCGGCGGGGGCTGTCAGAACCAGTTTCTTAACCAGCTATGCGCCAATGCCTGCGGCATTCCGGTGTATGCCGGGCCGGTTGAAGCCTCCACGCTCGGTAATATCGGCTGCCAGCTGATTGCCGCGGGCGATGTGGCGGACGTCAGCGCCTTCCGCCAGCTGATTACCCATAATTTCCCCCTCATTCGTTTTGATTCCCAGGGCAGTGAGGCGTTTCGCCGCAGTCAGGCACGCTTTCAGTCACTGACCCACTCAGATAAGGAGCTATGTATATGACCCAGGCTATTGAACAGGCCTACGCGCTGGCGAAGCAGCGCTTTGCCGATATCGGTATTGATGTGGAAGCCGCGCTGGCGCAGCTCGATCGCTTACCGGTTTCCATGCACTGCTGGCAGGGTGATGACGTGCGCGGTTTTGAAAACCCGCAGGGCGCGCTGACCGGCGGCATTCAGGCCACCGGTAATTACCCGGGACGCGCCCGCAGCGCGGACGAACTGCGTGCCGACCTGGAACAGGCCATGGCGCTGATCCCCGGCCCGAAACGCCTCAATCTGCACGCCATCTATCTGGAAAGCGAGCAGGCGGTGGATCGCCATGAAATCAAACCCGAGCATTTTGCCGGCTGGGTGGCGTGGGCGAAGCAGCAGAAGATCGGGCTGGATTTTAACCCGACCTGCTTCTCGCACGCATTAAGCGCCGATGGTTTTACCCTGGCCCATGCCAACGCTGAAATTCGCCAGTTCTGGATCGAACACTGCAAGGCCAGCCGCAAAATCTCTGCCTGGTTTGGCGAGCAGCTGGGTACGCCGTCGGTGATGAATATCTGGGTGCCGGACGGCATGAAGGATCTGACGGTGGATCGTCTGGCACCGCGCCAGCGCCTGATGAATTCGCTGGACGAGATCATCAGCGAAAAACTGAACCCGGCGCACCATATCGACGCCGTGGAAAGCAAGCTGTTCGGCATCGGTGCCGAGAGCTACACCGTCGGCTCCAACGAATTCTGCCTCGGCTACGCCGCCAGCCGCCAGACCGCGCTGACGCTGGACGCCGGGCATTTCCATCCGACCGAAGTGATTTCCGACAAGATCTCTACCGCCATGCTTTACGTACCGCGCCTGCTGCTGCACGTCAGCCGCCCGGTGCGCTGGGACAGCGATCACGTGGTGCTGCTGGATGATGAAACCCAGGCGATCGCCAGCGAAATTGTCCGCCAGAAGCTGTTTGACAAGGTGCACATCGGCCTGGACTTCTTCGATGCCTCCATCAACCGCATCGCCGCCTGGGTCATCGGCACGCGCAATGCGAAAAAAGCGCTGCTGCGCGCGCTGCTGGAGCCGGTCGATCGGCTGAAAAAACTGGAAGTCGAGGGCGACTACACCGCCCGCTTGGCGCTGCTGGAAGAGCAGAAATCCCTGCCGTGGCAGGCGGTCTGGGAAGCCTGGTGCCTGCGCCATGACGTCCCGGCGGGAGCCGGCTGGTTAGGCGACGTCCGTCATTATGAACAACAGATTCTCAGCCAACGTTAAGGGTAAACACATGCATCATATTCTAAATTCCTGGTTCATCCGGGACATGGTCAAAGCAACCAGCGATATGTGGCTGAAGGGCTGGGACGAGCGCAATGGCGGCAACGTCTCGCTGCGCCTGCTGGACGAAGAAGTGCAGCCGTTCGCCGCTGATTTTTACGCCGAACCGCGCACGCTGGAGCTCAGCCAGCCCGCGCCGGAGCTGGCAAACTGCTGGTTCCTGGTCACCGGATCCGGCAAGTTTTTCCGCAACGTGCAGCTCGATCCGGCCGACAGCCTGGTGCTGCTGCGCGTCAGCGCCGACGGCCAGGCCTACACCATTCACTGGGGGCTGAGCAACGGCGGCGTGCCGACCTCCGAACTGGCCTCGCACTTCCAGTCGCACAGCGTGCGAAAAAAAGTCTCCAACGGGGTGGACCGGGTGATTATGCACTGCCACGCCACGCACTTTATGGCGTTGAGCTACGTGGCCGAGCTTAACGCCGCCAGCTTTACCCGCCTGCTGTGGGAAGGCAGTACCGAATGCCTGGTGGTGTTCCCGGACGGCGTGGGTATCGTGCCGTGGATGGTGCCGGGCACCGACGGCATCGGCACCAAAACCGCCGAGCAGATGGCCTCACACACGCTGGTGATGTGGCCATTCCACGGCATTTTCGGTACCGGCCCGACGCTGGATGAAACCTTTGGTCTGATCGACACTGCCGAAAAATCGTCTGAGGTGGTGGTTAAAGTGCTGTCGATGGGCGGGATGAGGCAGAGCATTACCACCGAGGAGCTGGTCGCGCTGGGTGAGCGTTTCGGGGTTAAACCGTGGGCGGCAGCGCTGGAAGCGAAGCATTCTCATGTTGCGTAAGGCGTTTGTCATGCAGGTCCATCCCGATAAGCATCGGGAGTATCAGCAGCGGCACAGCCCAATCTGGCCGGAGCTGGCGCAAACGCTGAAGGATCACGGGGCGCAGAATTACAGCATTTTCCTTGATGCGTCGCGCAATCTGCTGTTTGCGTATGTGGAGATCGAATCCGAGGCGCGCTGGAATGCGGTGGCAGAAACGGAAGTGTGCCAGCGCTGGTGGCGGTCGATGAGCGAACTGATGCCGTCGAATGCGGACCACAGCCCGGTCAGCAGCGAGCTGACGTCGGTGTTTCACCTGCCGTAAGGTACGTTTCTCAACATCATAAAGAGCAAAAGCCCCTGAATCAGGGGCTTTCTCGTTTTTTTCGCTAACGCGGGATGTTGATTTCGCCGTTAATTCTTCGCGAGGTTAACGTCTTATACACTGGCAGCTGCTTTTAACTCAGCGCCTTGATAGCCGCAACCAGCCGCGCGGCATGTTCCCTGGCGGCCTCCTTCTGTTGATGAATCTGGCTTTGCTCAATACGCGATAAATAACCCACACCGCAGGTGTAAATCGGCGGCAGCAGGTCCAGATTGCACAGCTGCGCGGTGGTCCTGAAAGGCAAAAGATACGCGTCTAAGGGATGTCCAAACCATCCTTCCGGGGCGAAGTCCGCTTCCTGCGCGCCGGTGGTAAACGACAGCAGCAGCTTTTTCCCGTTCAGCTGGCTGGTGGAACCGTGCGAGAAGCCATACAAAAACACCTCATCGATCCACAGTTTCATCAGCCCGGGAAGGGCATACCACGATAACGGAAACTGCCAGACAATCACATCCGCCTTCAGTAAGGCCTGCTGTTCTGCCGCAATATCAAACCGGTAATCGGGATACAGCGCGTCGAGATAGCGGATTTCCGCTTCCGGCAGCGCGGTGGCGACCGCATCAAGAATGGTGGCGTTGGCGATGGATTCGTTCAGGTTCGGATGCCCTGAGATAATTAAAGCCCTGGTCATAGTGCCTCTGTTTTCAATGAGTGACGGATAATTCCCTTGCCCTGTCGGCTGGCGGTAATTTAGGACAATCGTCGAAGGCGGAGTAGACTACTTTCATCACCTGAACTGTTAACTCAAAGTTAATAATGGACACGACAACCTACGGTCAGCTGGCGGTATTTCATACCATTGCGCGTGAGCAAAGCATTTCGGCGGCGGCGCGCAAGCTCGGCGTCACCGTGCCTTCGGTGAGTAAATCTCTCCGTCTGCTGGAACAGAAAACCGGCGTGCCGCTGTTTGCCCGCACGACACGAAAAATCAGCCTGACCGAGACCGGGCTGGCGCTGCTTAGCGGAACGGAAAGTGCAATGGCCGAGCTGGATCTGGCGCTGGAAGAGGTGCTGAACAGCGGCGGTGCGCCGTCCGGCCCCGTGCGAATTACGCTCCCCCGATTTGCCTGGCAGCTGATCCTGCAACCGCTGCTGGCCGAGTTCTATGGCACCTATCCGGACATTCAGCTGGAGGTGTCGGTCAATGACGGCAGCGTCAGTCTGGTGGAAGAGGGATTCGATCTGGGTATTCGCTTCGGCAACGCGGTGAGCGAAGGGATGGTGGCCCGGGAAATTTTTCCGCCGTTCAGGCTGGGGCTTTATGCGTCAGAGGAGTACCTTGCGCGCAACGGCATGCCAGCCGCACCGGACGAGCTGGTGAAACACCGGTTAATCACCTATCGCTTCGGCACCTCGAAACGCATCTCTAAGCTGTTCCTGCAGGATAACGGCGTGACGATATCACCCGATATGGATAACGCGATGATTTGCAATGATATTGATGTCATTCGCGATGCCGTATCGGAGGGCATCGGCATTGGCCGACTGTTCGAACCGCTGCGCGATAAAATGTCCGGCTATGAACATCTGAAGCCGGTGCTGAAAAACTTCTGGCCGACTTTTCCAGCCGTGTATCTGTACTATTTGCCAAGAAGCCAGCGCGCGAAGAGAGTCCGGGCGACCATTGATTTTATTGTTGAGCGGCTAAACGCGAAAAAGGGATAGAAAAAGCCCCTGATGGTGTATTGCCAGTCAGGGGCTTTTCGTTTTTTATCGTTAACAGGGTGTACTGAGTTAGCCGTTAATTCGCAGCTGCGGGTAACGCTTCATGCTCCACGCGCACCAGCACAGCGACAGCACGCCGATAGCGCCACCGACATAGCCAATGCTGGCCATATTCAGATGCACGCTGACCTGGCTGCCCAGCAGCGCGCCACCGCCGATACCGATATTATAAATACCCGACAGCAGCGACATTGCCACATCGGTGGCGTCCGGGGCCAGCGCCAGCACACGTACCTGTACCGCCAGGCCAATAACCATCATCGCCATGCCCCAGATGATGCACAGGGTGGAGATCGCCAGATCGTGCGTGGCGGCCAGATACAGCGACAGCATACACACGCTGATTAACAGTATCGCGCCGAGTAAAAAGCTGGCCGGATATTTATTACCGAACAGGCTGAACAGAACACTGCCAACGATGCCGGCGGCACCGAAAATTAACAGCAGGAAGGTGGTAAAGCCTCCGCTTAATCCGGCGACGCTCTGAATAAATGGCTCAATATAGCTGTAGGCCGTGTAATGCGCGGTAACGGTTATCGCAATCAGTAAATAGAGCGATACCAGCGCCGGGCGACGGAACAGCATCGGCACGCTCTTTAACGATCCGGTATGCTCACTCGGCAGTTTTGGCAGCAGCTTGAACAGCAGGGCCATGGTGATCATCGCCGCGACGCCAATCACCGCAAAGGTCATACGCCAGCCCAGCAGCTGGCCGATCATGCGGCCGAGCGGCAGGCCCAGCACCATCGCCAGCGCCGTGCCGGTCGCCAGCATACTCAACGCCTGCGTTTTTTTACCGGACGGTGCCACGCGGATGGCCAGCGAGGCGGTAATCGACCAGAAGATGGCGTGCGAGAAGGCGATACCAATGCGGGAGGCCACCAGCGTGGTGAAATCCCACGCCACGGACGACAGCGCATGGCTGACAATAAACAGGGTAAAAATCACCATCAGCAGGAAACGACGCTCAACGTTGCGCGTTAAAAGCATCATCGGCAGTGACATCAGTGCCACTACCCAGGCATAGATGGTCAGCATCAGGCCAACCTGCGATGTCTGCATTGAGAAGCTTTCGCCAATATCAGACAGCAGGCCGACAGGGACAAATTCGGTGGTGTTAAAAATAAACGCAGCAATAGCCAGCATAACCACGCGTAGCCATGCGGTCTTACGAGAAACAGTGTTTGGATGCATTATTGAAGTTAACGATGTGTTGATGAAGTGTTAATCCAAATTATGGATCATAAATTTAGTAGGGATATTGTCTTTTATTTATGTGACAGATGAAACAGAAAATTCAATAAATTTGTAAATCGGAATTTATATATAACTTAAGCGAATCAATTGTTACTTTACTATTACTCTCAGTCATCGCAGTTTTGCATTAGTAGGTTTGACCTTTTAACGATCGAGCGGCAGAATCGCCAGGAAAATCAGGCCGTAAAGGCACCCGTCGAGGAAGAGATATCGTGAGCATTCTGAATAATGCCCTGCTGGAGGAGATCCTGCAGCAGGTACGGCCGCTAATTGGTCAAGGTAAAGTGGCCAGCTATATTCCTGCGCTGGCCGGCGTGCCTGCCGATCGGCTGGGCATTGCGGTCTGCATGCTGGATGGCACCCTGTATCAGGCAGGCGATGCCGAAGAGCGTTTTTCGATTCAGTCAATATCCAAGGTGCTTTCCCTGACCCTGGCGCTTACACGCTATCAGGACAGCGAAATCTGGCGGCGGGTGGGGAAAGAGCCGTCCGGTCAGCCGTTCAATTCCCTGCTGCAGCTGGAACTGGAGCAGGGGAAACCGCGCAATCCGTTTATTAACGCCGGTGCGCTGGTGGTGTGCGATATGCTGGAAACCCGCCTGACCGCGCCGCGTCAGCGGATGCTGGAGCTGGTGCGCGTGCTGACGCAGCAGCCGGATATTCACTACGATCGTCACGTTGCCCGCTCGGAATTCGATCATTCCGCGCGTAACGCCGCCATTGCCTGGTTGATGAAGTCGTTTGGTAACTTTGCTAACGATGTTCAGACGGTACTGCAAACCTACTTTCACTACTGCGCGATGACTATGAGCTGCGGCGAACTGGCGCGCTGTTTTTTATATCTGGCCAATCAGGGGCGGGGCCTGGGGCAGGGCGAACCGCTGCTGACGCCGAAGCAGGCGCGGCAGATCAATGCGCTGATGGTGACCAGCGGAATGTATGACGGTGCCGGGGAATTTGCGTGGCGGGTCGGTATGCCGGGCAAATCGGGCGTGGGCGGCGGGATTATTGCCATCGTTCCGGGTGAAATGAGCATCGCGGTCTGGTCGCCGGAGCTGGACGCTTCCGGCAATTCTCTGGCGGGAACCGCCGCGCTGGAGCTGCTGGCCGAGCGCATCGGCCGTTCGATTTTCTGACCCGATAAGGAGGAGGGTATGGATTTTTTGCTAAAAAAATGAGTGGGTTAACTCGGGTTATCAATTGTTGATCCAGCTCAAAGCCTTTTGCAGCACAATTTGCTAATATTTCGCAATGTGAATTAACCTTTCCATTACGAGGCTTGGGCAACGTGAACAATGATATGAGCATTCCTGCGCGACAGCTGACGTTGAACCATCAGCTGCGGCAGTATGGCAATCTGGTTAAGCTGGCGATGATCCGCACCACGCCGCAGATTATTGAAGTATGGACCATGAGCGGCAGTCGGTTGCGCTTCCATCCCACACAGCAGGTCGAGGCGAAGTGGGTGGTTCAGTGAACGTTCACTTCGCATCAATATTACTCTGCTTTATCCCTGACGGCGCAAACGGCAGGCTTTAGCGCCGGTGCATTTCCCTGAACGTTAGCGTTTTCCTGGGTTGTACCGCGTCGCAAAATAACCGCGCTGATAACCAGTGCCAGCATGATTGCCCACTCCGCGCCCAGCGCGAGCAGGACCGCGTGCTGGTAGTTCCCTTCTGGCAGCAGCGCGTGGCTGTAGACCGCACCCAGCACCATCGGTCCAAGACCGAAAGCCGCCTGCTGTACCGTGGAAAGCATCGCACTGCCCGCACCTGCATGACTTTTTGGCACTTCCGCCAGCCCGATGCGGAAGAAACAGCTGACGATAAACGCCTGGCCGAACCCAATCAGCGCGGTCGCCGGAATAAGTTGTACAATCCCAACGTTGGGCCAGCCGTGATTGAAGGTCCAGGCCAGAATCAGTAGCCCGCTCATCTGGATCAGGCAGCCGGTAATCAGTGTAGGAACTTTACCCAGCCGTTCAACCACGCGGGTGGAAAGTAGCGAACTGATAAAGTAGGCGACGCCGAGCGCGATAAAGGCGTTGCCGGACTGGAAGGCAGTAAGGCCGAGTCCTGACTGAAGAGTCAGTGCGACCACGAACATAAACCCGCTCCAGCAGCAGAAGAACAGCACCGCAATCGTCAGGCCAAAACGCACGCCGTGCAGGCGCATTAAAGCCGGTGGCAGCAGGGGTGCACCGCCGCGTTTTTCAATACCCCGTTCCACCTGCCATAAACGGCGCAGCAGCAGCGGAAACGCCAGCAGCAACACCAGGCACGGCCAGCTCCAGTGCAGCAACGGCCCAAGCGCCAGCGCAGTCAGCAGGCAGCCGATCGCACCGACCAGGTACAGCGTGCCCGGCCAGTCAATGGCGACGCGGCGTTCGTTCTGAGTCTCGGGGATGCTGCGCGGTGCCAGCAGCAGGATCGCCAGGCACAGCGGAATATTAATCAGAAAAACGCTGCGCCAGCCGTAGCCGCCGGGATCGGCATTAATCAGAAACCCACCGAGTACCTGACCGATAATAAACGCCATGCCGCCAATACCGCCGTAAAGCCCCAGTGCCCGCGAGTGCTCGCGACCGTGCAGCGTCACGTGCAGGGTGGCGAGAATTTGCGGCACGATCAGCGCGGCGCCAATGCCCTGTAAAGCCCGTGCCAGCAGCAGCGCCCAGACGTTGGGGGCAATACCGCAGACCAGTGAGGCGATGCCGAACAGCAGCACGCCGGTGCTGAATACCCGACGGCGACCAAAGTTATCACCCAGACGCCCGCCCATCGCCAGGCTGACGGCAAAGGCGATGCCGTATACGGCAACGATCAGCTCAAGCTGGATAGGGGTGGCATGTAGGGTAGCGGACATCGCGTCCAGCGCCACGTTAACGATGGAGAAATCTATCATCGGCAACAGCTGACCCGCCAGCAGCACAATCAGCCCGCTTTGCCCGAGTGTGGTGGAATCAATCCCGCTTTTCATCTTGCATAACCCTTGTGTTAATCAGTGACCGGGCATAGCATCAGGGAAAAATTAAACGGGTACCAGATCCTGCTTATCATAGTACTGGCGCTACCCGTCTACGAGGAAACTGCCCGTGAGTGAAATTCAGATCCCCGCCAGCACCGCGCAAAAAAATCGTCAGCTGCTGGCCACCTTCCTGCGCAGCCGACGTGAAAACCTTGACCCGATGCGCCTCGGTATGCCGCATCATCGCCCGCGCCGAACGCCGGGGCTGCGGCGGGAAGAGGTGGCACAGCTGGCCGACGTTGGCGTCACCTGGTACACCTGGCTGGAGCAGGGACGGGAGATTAATGTATCGTCCAAAACGCTGTCGGCGATAGCCACGGCGTTACAGTGTAACGAGGCAGAAACCCAGCACCTGTTCCAGCTGGCCGGACACGCGTCACCCGCGTCGGTCGCGGCGAAAACCTGCGCTACCGTTTCCGCCCACGGACAAATTCTGCTGGACAGCCTGAATCCGCTGCCGGCGATTATTCAGTCGCTGCACTTCGACATCCTCGGCTACAACCCTGCATGGTGTCGGCTGATGAATGTCGAACTGGAAACCATTCCGCAGGCCGACCGTAACTGTATTCTGCTGGCGTTTACCCATCCTCAGTGGCGGGCGGCGATTGCCGATCAGGATATTCTGATGCCACATATGGTGGCGCTGTTCCGCACTCAGATGGCAGATCACCTTGACGACCCGCGCTGGCAGGCTCTGCTGGAGCGGCTGATGGCGGAGTCGGAGGAGTTTCGCGATCTGTGGCCGCGCTATGAAATTCGCGCGATTGATAATCAGGTTAAGCGTTTTCATCATCCTAAAACCGGCACGATCACGCTCAGACAGAATAACTGGTGGTCCGCGCCGCGCAATGGCGATCGCCTACTGGTGTACATCCCGAACGATGAAGAGAGTGCCGCCGCGCTGCGCAGCATTACCGACTGAGCCGCTCGATTCCGCAGAAAATGACGGGTAACGATTGAGTAACTCTGGTTAGCAGACAATGACTGATAACGACAGAGTCTCTCTATTTAACAGAAAATACCTGAACGACGGCGTCGCCATATTCAGCAAAAAAGTCCCCATTCCTTCTTTTTTTAAGTTACCCTGGACGGGTCAGGCGGCATGATTATGCCGCCGTTTTCATTTAACAGGGAGTCACACTGATGAATCAACGTCCAACGGTTGCCGTACTGGGTCTTGGCGCGATGGGGCATGCTTTTGCCGCTAATCTGCTGAAAAATGATTTTACCGTCTTTGGCTGGAACCGAACCCGGGCGCGCGGCGAAGATCTGCTGGCCGCAGGATTGCAGTTGGCGGACATTGCCCAGCAGGCGGTGGCGTCAGCCGATGTGGTGATTGCCATGCTTTCCGACGGCGAAACCACTCAGGCGGTGCTTAACGATGTGCTACCGCAGCTGAAGCAGGGCGCGGTGGTCTGCCAGATGGGCACCATCGGCATTGCGGCCACGGAACAGCTTATCGCGACATTTAATCAGCATCGGCCCGATGCGGTGTTTATCGACGCGCCGGTTTCCGGCACCAAAGCGCCGGCGGAAAATGCACAAATTCTGATCCTCGCCAGCGGCGACCGTCAGCGTGCGGCAGCCATTGAGCCGGTATTTGCCGCAATCTCCAAAGGCGCGAAATGGCTGGGTGAAGCCGGTGCCGGGTCAAAAATGAAGCTGGTGGCCAATGCGTGGCTGGTTTCGATGGTGGAAGGGCTGGCAGAAAGTACCCGCCTGGCCGAGCAGTTGGGCTTCTCGCCGGATGACTTCTGGCAGGTGCTGGACGGCGGTCCGCTGGCGGCACCCTATGTGAAAGGCAAGCTGGCGATGATTGCCGGGGGCGAATATCCGCCGCAGATGCATCTGACCTGGGCGCTGAAGGATGCGCGCCTGGCGCTGGAGGCCGCAGGGGATACTGCGATGCCGGGTCTGGAAACGATCGCTGCCCTGTGGCAGAAAGCGGTAGATGCGGGCTACGGTGAGAAAGATCTCTCGGTGATTTATCGCTATTTACAGGAAAATAACGTCTGATTTAACGGGGTGCTGTTCGGCACCCCGACAATATTCCCCGTCAAATCATTATGATAGAACCAATAGCCCATAGTGCTTAGTGCGCGACTTCAAAAGTGTAACCAGGTTTGTTATATTATTAGCCTGATGTTTTTTATAGTTAACTGATTTTTAATGCTTTTTATTCCAGTGTTTCATCCGCAGATGGACGGCAAAAAGCCAGGATCACATCATGCTTGATAATCGTTTTCCTACCGCCCTGCAAATGGTGCTGTGTATTGCCAAGGCGGATAGCGAGGATAGGCGCTGCACCAGCAAGATTCTCGCCGATGGCCTCGACGCCAACCCGAGTTTCGTGCGTAAACTGATGGTGCCGCTGACTCGCGACGGTATTATTGTTTCCACGCTGGGCCGCTGTGGCACCATTCGTCTTGGTCGCCCCGCAGAGCAGATCACCCTGTGTGAAATCTACACCTCGGTGACCAATGATAAACCGCTGATGGCCAGCCGACCGGAAGTGCCGGCCCGCTGTGTAGTCAGCGCGAACGCCTGTCGCTTCTTCAAAGAGCTGGCGAAAGAGGCCGAGCAGGCGTCCCTTGACGTGCTGGCCCGACGTACCGTTGCCGACGCGCTGCGTGAAATTATGCAGCGTGACTGGACCGACGCTGAAGCGCGCTGCGCCTCCTGATTGACCCTCTCAGACATTTTCTCCCGCAGGCCTTTATCGCTGCGGGTTGTTCACGTCTGCTGATTTAAGTTTTGCCCGTCTGCTGTCGCTCATAATGGATGAATTACGATTAAACAGCATTTAATGCAACAATAAAACTTGCATTAAAAACGGCGTTGTCTTACCGTTGTTAAGTGCACTTATCATAGTTGCCTTTTACTCTCACAGAGAATCAGGTCGGGGCACGACCAGGTTGATAACAACACCAAATTTACCAGCATCAGGGGAAGACCGATGAGCCATGATGATTTTATTAACGATCTTGTAAAGTGGATCGATACCCATATTGAAGGGAAGATGGATTTAGACACCGTTGCGGATCGCGCGGGCTATTCGAAGTGGCACTTACAGCGGATGTTTAAGCAGCACACCGGTTATGCGCTGGGTGAATATATTCGTGAACGCCGCCTGAAAAAATCCGCTGAACGCCTCGCCCGGGGCGGTGAGCCGATTCTGGATGTCGCTATCAGCTTTGGTTTTGATTCACAGCAGTCGTTTAACCGCAGTTTCAAACGTCAGTTTGGTCAGTCGCCGGGCGCATGGCGCCGCCAGGTGCAAATCGCCGCTCACGCCTGATAGTGTTAATGCTGGCAGGCGGAGCGGGATCCCGCTCCACCGCCGGCAGTGTTAGTTACTTACCACTTCACCGTTCCACGCTGCCACGCCAGCGAACGATCGCGGATGGCAAACAGCAGGCTAATCAGCGACGAGAACAGCAGGGCCATTACGATCAGCGCCCCGTACATATTGGCATAGGCCGCCCAGCCCTGAGCCCACTGCAGATACCAGCCCAGTCCCGACTTCACCCCCATCATTTCCGCTGCGACCAGCACCGAGAACGATGCGCCCAGCCCCATAAACAGCCCGACGAACACCTGCGGCAGCGATGCCGGTACCGCCACGCGTAGCACCAGAAACAACGTATTGGCGCCCAGCGTGCGCGCCACGTCGTAGTACCGCTGGTCAACGCTGGCGACGCCCGACCAGGTCAGTACCGTCACCGGGAACCAGGTTGCCAGCGCGATCAGGAACACGGCAGCGGAGAAGCTGGACGGGAAAAAGTACAGCGACAGCGGCAGCAGCGCGGTCGACGGCACCGGGCCGAGGAAGCGCAGCAGCGGATGCACCCAGTAGCCCAGGCCTCGCGACCAGCCGATCGCCACTCCGGTAATAAAGCCGGTGATGCTGCCGAAAATAAAGCCCAGCGCCAGCAGGCGCAGTGAATTCAGCACGCTGTCGCCCAGGCGGAACCAGTCCGTGGCCCAGGCTTCAACCAGCGCACGAGGCGGCGCGAAGAACGGGGCAGGGAGCAGCGCCAGCTTGGCGGTCGCCGCTTCCCAGATGCCGATCAGGATCGCCAGCGCCACCAGCCAGCGGCCGCCGCGTTGAAACGGTGCCAGCACCTTAGGGATCGCCAGCAGGCGACCCAGGGCAACGATTAAGGTTAGTGCGGCAGCAAGGATGAAAAACACCCGGTGCGTTTCAGCAACAAAACGCGGTGGGGCGAACCCCACCGGCTTATCCGGCCAGTAAATCATCAGTGCCACCAGCCCCCACCAGGCAAAAACCGCCAGGATCAGCGCCGGGTTAAGCCGGACCGAAGCGGATCGGCTGTCTGTCCGCGGTGGAGTCAGGGTTTCACTGGACATACTTCCTCCTTATGCTGAATGTTGATGCGCCGGGGCAGCAGGCAACACGTCAGGTACATAGTGAGCCGCGAAACGCTGCACGTCGGTATCTTCGCGGATCACCTTGATGGTTTTCAGCTCGTTCAGATAGGTCACCACTTCCTTACGCAGCTGTTCGCCGGTGGAGTGATGATTGTGGGTATGTTCGCGCAGCATGGCGGCGATATCGTCCGGCGAAACGTTTCCCGGAACGAACGGCGCGAAGATCTTCGCGGTTTCTGCCGGGTGATCCGCCGTCCACTGCTGGGCGTCGATAATCGCCTGGGTAATGGCGCGTGCCACCTCCGGCTGTTCGCGCACCAGCGAACCGCGCAGTCCCAGCACGCAGCAGGCGAGGTTGTGATATTCACCGTTCAGATTGTTATCAACTTCTATCAGACCGTCGTGCTTTTTGATCAGCCAGCCCTGCGGATCGTCGGCTGCCAGCGCCTGCACTTCACCTTTACGCAGCGCTTCGCCGAACAAATCGGCGGGATACTGCACCCAGTTCACCTGCGTATCAGGATCGATGCCGAGCTTCGCCAGCTGGATCGCAAAGAAGTTGCGCAGCGGGCTGGCCTGATCGGTTACCGCCACGTTTTTGCCTACCAGGTCGCGCACGCTTTTAATACCGCTGTCTTTGCTGGTCAGCAGACGCATACAGCCGCCGTGCGTTCCGACGGTCAGATCGACATCGAAGCCCTGTTCCAGCGGCTTCAGCCAGCGCAGCGCCATACCAATACCGCCATCCGCCTGGCCGGTAGCAATCGCTTGTAGCAGCGCATCCGTCGGGCCGCTAAAGTTGACCGGTTCAACGTTTAGGCCGTACTTTTTAAAGAACCCCTGTTTTAGTGCGACCGATATTGGCGACTGACACACCGCCGTCTGGCCCCAGGCCAGCTTGACGGTGGTTAACTTGCTGGTGTCTTCACCCGCAGCCCACACCGGTAACGCCGGTGCTGCCACCAGTCCTGCACCCACCACACCCAGAGTCTGAATAAAACCGCGCCGTGAAATCCCACGTGAAATTGTCATGCCTGTTATCCCTGTTGACTGAATTATGTCCGCACTATGGCAATTTTTTTTACATCGCCAAAATAACAATCCCTCATTTTCAATTGCGAAATCACGTTATCCACCGGGCTGTAAACCTTTGCCACTATTGATATTTCACGCGCGGTAAAAAAAACGGAATAGTCATCTTATTACGGATTAATGAGGTGGACCGATGTCACTGGCAGAACAACTGGATACGGCTTCCGGGCTGGAAATCACCATCAATCAGGTTAGCCACGCTTTTCATCTCGACGGGCAGAGCCTCGCGGTGCTGGACAACGTGTCGCTGAAGGTTGAAGCAGGCGAGTTCGTTGCGCTGCTGGGGCCGTCCGGCTGCGGCAAGTCCACGCTGCTGCGGCTGGTGGCCGGGCTGGATCATCCTACTCTGGGCGAGATCTTTGAGGATCGCCAGCCGCTGACCGCACCACATCCCAGCCGGGTAGTCGTGTTTCAGGACCCGACGCTCTACCCGTGGCGTCGGGTGTGGCGCAACGTCGCCATCGGCCTGCAAACCCAGGGCAAGCTGACGCCGGAAGGGCGCGAACGCATCGACCTGACGCTGGAAAAAGTGGGCCTGAGTCAGTTTGCTAACGCCTGGCCGCATCAGCTGTCGGGCGGCATGGCGCAGCGCGCCGCGCTGGCCCGGGCGCTGGTGAATCATCCGCGGCTGCTGATCCTTGATGAACCGCTGGGCAAGCTGGACTCGCTGACCCGCATTCGTATGCAGCACGAGCTGGTGGAACTGTGGCGCGAACAGCGCTTTACCGCCCTGATGGTGACTCACGATGTTGAGGAAGCGCTGCTGATGGCGAACCGGGTGGTGGTCTTCAGCCCGCGCCCGGCGCGAATTATTGAAACCATTCATGTCGATCTGCCGTACCCCCGCCGCCGCAACGATCCGCGTCTGATCGCGCTGCGATCGAAAGCGCTGGCGCTGCTGGGTGCTGAAGCCACTGAAGTGACCGAGGATGCTGATAATGACCATTAATAATTCCATTACTGAGCTGGTCGGCGACACGCCGCTGCTGCGGCTGTCGCGTTTTCGTCAGCAGTTTGAGCTGCCAGCGGAGATCCTCGCCAAGCTGGAGTATTTCAACCCTAACCACAGCGTGAAAGACCGCATTGCGCTGTCGATGATCGAAGAGGCCGAGCGCAGCGGAAGGCTTAAGCCGGGCGATACCATCGCCGACTCGACCAGCGGTAATACCGGTATCGGGCTGGCGGCCATCGCGGCGGCGAAAGGCTATCCGTTCCGCGTCTATCTGCACGACAAGCTGAGCGAAGAGCGCTTTCAGATCCTGCGCGCGCTGGGGGCAGAAGTGATCCCGTTCAGCCAGGTGGAGGGCTTTACCGAGGTGCTGGAGCAGAGCGACGGCGATTTTGTTGCCGCCTCGCGCTGGCTGGCGGAGAACGTGATCAACCGTCAGCCCAACGTCTTCCATACCGCCCAGCTGGAAAATCCGGCTAACCCGGGGGCGCACTATCGCACCACCGGCCCGGAAATCTGGCAGCAGACCGAAGGGCAGGTGGACATCGTTATCGCGGCGGTGGGCACCGGCGGTACGGTTTCCGGTATTGGCCGCTATCTCAAACAGCATAATCCGGCGATTCAGGTGATTGCCGTCGAACCCGGCCCGCATTCGATTCCGACCGCAGATCGCCCTGAGCAGCGTGAATTAACCGGCGTTCATGCCTTCAGCGACGTGCTGCCGGAGCGCGTGCCGCCCACCCTCGACCGCAGCATCGTCGATGAGGCCTTCCCGGTGGAGCACTGGCAGGCAACCGCCGCCGCCCGTGAAGTGGCGGTCAGCGACGGCATTCTGATCGGCGAATCCGCCGGGGGCGTGCTGTACGCCGCTCGCGAGGTGGCGCTGCGCCCGGCAAACCACGGCAAACGCATCGTGGTGGTGCTGGCCGACAGCGGCTTGAGCTATCTCTCCACAGGCCTGTTTAACCATGACATTACCCCAGGCCAGCTGCAGGTTGCTGCGCTGGTCAGCAATCATCAAATAAAAAACGTTTCATAACCCGACGCAGAGAATTTTCATGAGCCAGATTACCTCGTTACCGATCCTTGACCTGTTGCAGCTGGACGGCACCCCCGAACAGCAGCAGGCGTTCCTCGATAAGCTGGGCCGCTCCGCCCGCGACGTCGGCTTCTTTTATCTGATCAATCACGGCATTGATGCCGAACTGTCGGCACAGGTGCAGCAGCTTTCCCGCCGTTTTTTCGCGCTGTCGGAGGCGGATAAACAGCAGGTGGCGATGATCCACTCGCCGCATTTTCGCGGCTACAACCGCGCCGGTTCCGAACTGACGCGCAGCCAGCCGGACTGGCGTGAGCAGTTTGATGTCGGGGCTGAACGCGCGCCGCTGCCGTTAGGCAACGGTGACGCGGGCTGGAAACGCCTGCAGGGTCCGAACCTTTGGCCGGAGGCGCTGCCGGAGCTGAAGCCGGTGCTGCTGGCGTGGCAGCAGGCGATGACCAGCATGTCGCTGCGGCTGCTGCGGGCCTTTGCCCGCGCGCTGGAGCTGGCTCCCGACGCTTTCGATTCCCTGTACGGCGATAAGCCAAACGAACATATCAAACTGATCCGCTACCCGGGCCAGACGGCGGAAACCTCCAGCCAGGGCGTGGGTGCGCATAAAGACTCCGGCTTCCTCAGCTTCCTGCTGCAGGATCAGCAGCGCGGATTGCAGGTTGAAGTCGCCCCTGACCAGTGGGTCGATGCGCTGCCGCTGAACGGTGCGTTCGTGGTGAACATCGGCGAACTGCTCGAGCTGGCCAGCAACGGCTATCTGCGTGCCACGGTGCATCGTGTGGTCGCACCGCCTGCCGATCAGGATCGCCTGTCGATCGCCTTCTTCCTCGGCGCGCAGCTCGATGCGGTGGTGCCGGTGTTTAATCTGCCTGAACCGCTTGCCCGCCTGGCGCTCGGCCCGGCCAGCGACCCGCTCAATCCGCTACTGCGCGATGTGGGCTGGAACTATCTGAAAGGGCGTTTGCGTTCTCATCCCGATGTGGCGCAGCGCTGGTACGACGAATTACAACAACAACAACCTCAACACACAGCCTGATTTAAGGAATAACAATGAACACACGTTTTGCCGCTTTATCATTCTCAGGGATTGCTTTATCCGTGGCGATGGCTTTCAGCGTTAACGCTGCCGAACCGCTGCGCGTGGCTGCCGATCCGGTGCCGCACGCCGAGATCCTCAACTTTGTGAAAAAACTCGATCCGTCGCTGGATCTTAAAATTATCGAGCTGAGCAGCGGCGTGAACGCCAATGAGCTGCTGGCGCACGGCGATGTGGATGCCAACTACTTCCAGCACGTGCCGTATCTGCGTGACCAGGAAAAAGCGCTGGGCCAGAAGTTCGCCGTGGCCGCGACGGTGCATATCGAACCGCTGGGCATCTATTCCCGCAAGGTGAAAAGCCTGAAGGATGTGAAGGAAGGTGCAACCATCGCCGTACCTAACAACACCACCAACCTGAGCCGTGCGCTGTATCTGCTGCAAGCGCAGGGGCTGATCAAGCTGAAAGCGGGCTATAACGATCCGTCGAAGGATCAGGCAACGCCGAAAGATATCGCCGAGAACCCGAAGAAACTGAAAATCCTGGAAGTGGAATCGCCGCAGATCCCGCGCGCGCTGGATGACGTTGACCTCGCGGTGATTAACGGCAACTACGCGCTGGAAGCAGGACTGACGCCGTCGAAAGATGCGCTGGGCTTGGAAAGCGCCACCAACAACCCGTACGCCAACATTCTGGCGACCACGCCAAAACTGGCCGATGACCCGCGTATTCGCCAGCTGGCGAAGGACCTGGAGTCAAAAGAAGTTGCCGACTTTATTCAACAGAACTATCGCGGATCGGTGATCCCGGTAGCGGGTAAATAAAATGATTCGCCTGGAGCAGGTCAGTAAAATTTACGCCGGGGGGCAACCTCCGGCACTGGATGAGGTGTCGCTGGTAATCCCCGATGGGGCCATCTACGGCATTCTTGGCCGCAGCGGTGCGGGGAAAAGTACCCTGATCCGCTGTCTGAATTTACTGGAAAGGCCAACGTCCGGGCGCGTGCTGATCGACGACCAGGATATCACCGCGCTGACGCCACGCGCACTCCGGCAGCAGCGTCAGCGCAGCGGGATGATCTTCCAGCATTTCAACCTGCTGCATTCGCGTAACGTGGCCGATAACGTCGCGGTGCCGCTGGAGATTGCCGGGGTGAAACGCCCGCAGCGTCAGCAGCGGGTAAACGAACTGCTTGAACTGGTAGGGTTGAGCGATAAGGCGGCCGCCTGGCCGTCACAGCTTTCCGGTGGACAGCAGCAGCGCGTGGGGATTGCCCGCGCGCTGGCGGCCCGGCCCGATTATCTGCTGTGCGATGAGGCCACCAGCGCGCTGGATTCGGAAACTACCGCCTCGGTGCTGGCGTTGCTGCAGCAGATCAATCAGCAGTTCGGTCTGACGGTGGTGATGATCACCCATCAGCTGGAGGTGGTGAAATCGATCTGCGATCACGCCGCGCTGCTGGAACGCGGGCGGCTGCAGGAGAGCGGGGCGCTGAGTTCGCTGCTGCGCCAGAAGGATTCCCGCTTACGCAACGCGCTGCTGCACGATGCGGAGAGCGAACGCCGCTTCTTACAGCGCCACGGCATTGAAGGAGGCCCACTGTGCGCGGTAGCCTGAGCCTTGAAGACCTGTGGCAGCTGATGCTGCAGGCCACCCTGGAAACACTGTATATGGTCGGCTTCTCCGGGCTGTTTACCCTCGCCATCGGATTGCCGCTGGGCGTACTGCTGTTTATCAGCCGCCGCGGTGGCATTCTGCCGCTGCCGCGCGTCAATGCGGTCGTCGGGGCGATAGTTAACGTCGGCCGTTCGCTGCCGTTCCTCGTGCTGCTGATTGCGCTGATCCCCACCACCCGCTTTATCGTCGGCACCACGCTCGGCAGCAGCGCGGCGATTGTGCCGATCACCATTGGTGCGGTACCGTTCTTTGCCCGCATCGTGGAAAGCGCGCTGGATGAAGTCGCGAAAGGGCGCATCGAGGCGATGCTGTCGATGGGCGGCAGCGACTGGCACGTGGTCAGCAAGGTGCTGCTGCCGGAGGCGCTTCCCGCGCTGCTGGCCGGTATTACGCTGACGGTGGTGATGCTGATTGGCTTCTCTTCGCTGGCCGGGGTGATCGGCGGCGGCGGGCTGGGCGATCTGGCGATCCGCTACGGCTATCAGCGGTTTAATCAGCCGGTGATGATTGCCACCGTGGTGGTGCTGATTGCGCTGGTGCAGGTTGTGCAAATGACCGGCGATCGGCTGGTGAGAAGCCTGGCGCATCGTCGTTAATTCAGCACCCTGGCGTGATGGCATAGTATACTGTCTGAATTCGCATTACTTTTCTTCTTTCAGACAGGGTACGTCATGGAAATTCGTCATGCCATCAAGACGCAGTGGTGCCAGACCGCCAGCTATGGGCTGATTTTTATCGCATTGTTTGCCATTTTCCCACTGCGGCTGCTGCCGTGTTTCCTGGCCGGGTTCATCGTCTATGAAATCATTCTGGCGATGACCCCGTATATTGAGCGGCTGGTGAAAGGGCCGATTGCCCGCTGGATCAGCATCTTATTCCTCAGCATGGTGATTATTCTCGGGCTGGTCACCGGCATCACCAAACTGATTAGCTTCCTGCTGCACGACTTCCAGAACCCCGCGATGTTCCACGCCACCGCCACCAAAATCCTTGAAGATGCCCAACATACCCTGTCGCCGGTGGTCACCCGCTATCTGCCTGCGGATATCGATGAACTTCAGCATAAGGTGATTACCTGGCTGCGCGAGCATCTGGTGGTGGTACAGACCTTTGGCCGCAGCGCCGCGCACACCTTCGCCACCATGCTGATCGGTATGCTGCTTGGGGCGATTATTTCCCTACGCAACAGCAAGGGCCGCAGCGAAGATGCGCCGCTGAAAGAGGCGATGCTCGATCGCCTGCGTACCCTGGCGGACTCCTTCCATAATGTGGTGTTTGCGCAGATCAAAGTCTCGCTGGTCAATACCGTGCTGACCTGCGGCTTCCTGTTTGGCATCCTGCCGCTGTTCGGCCTGCATCTGCCGTTCGCCAAAACCGTGGTGGTGCTGACCTTTATCGCCGGGCTGCTGCCGATTATCGGTAATCTGATTTCCAATACGGTGATCGTGCTGATCGGGCTTTCCATCTCGCTTGAGGCGGCGCTGATTGCGCTGGTCTATCTGATCCTCATCCACAAGCTGGAGTACTTTATCAACGCGCGTATTTTCGGCACTCGCATCAGCGCCAAAACCTGGGAGATCCTGCTGGCGATGCTGGTGTTTGAATCCGCCTTCGGGCTGGCGGGCGTGGTGGCGGCACCGGTGTATTACGCCTATCTGAAAAGTGAACTGCGGGCAGCGCGGCTGATCTAACCTTCATCAAGGATTTTTATGTTAGCGTTCGGCAGCTCGCTGTGGCACCAGTTTCTTATCGCGATACCGCTGTTTGTGCTGATCGGCCTCGGCTGGCTGCTGGTGCGCTGGCGGCGCTGGCCGGAAAGTATTACCGAAGCGATGAACCGGCTGGTGTTCCGCGTGGCGCTGCCGTCGATGCTGTTCCGCCTGATGTGCGATTTCAGCAGCGGCCCGCCGGTGGATGCCCGCCTGCTGCTGGCGTTCTTTGGCGGCTGCCTGCTGGTATTTATTCTCGGCAGGGTGATTGCCAGTCGGGTGTTCCGTCTTGATGGCGTGTCCGGTTCGGTGTTTGCGCTGGGCGGCATCTTCTCCAATAACGTTCTGCTCGGTCTGCCGATTGCCCGCGTGATGCTCGGCGACGAGGCGATCCCTGCGGTGGCGCTGGTGCTGGTGTTTAACGGCCTGCTGCTGTGGACGCTGGCAACGGTTTCGGTGGAATGGTTTAAGCATGGTTCGCTGAGCGTAAAGGGCTTTGGTAAAACGGCAGTCAGCGTGCTGCGCAACCCGCTGATTATCGGGATCCTCAGCGGCACGCTGTTCAGCCTGACCGGGCTACCGCTGCCGCAGATGATTGACCAGCCGGTAACCATGCTCGGCCAGATCGCCGTGCCGCTGGCGCTGGTGGCGCTCGGTATGAGCCTGGCCTCTTACCGCATTAAAGACGGCCTTGCCATCGGCGGCGCACTCAGCGTGATTAAGCTGGTGGTGCATCCGCTGGTGGTCTGGGGCCTTGCCTGGCTGCTGGGCCTGCCGCCGCTGGAGAGTAAAGTGGTTGTTCTGCTGGCCTCAATGGCGGTGGGCGTGAACGTTTACCTGATGTCCCAGCAGTTTAACGCTCTGACCGGACCGGCTGCGACAAGCATGCTTTTGACGACGTTATTTTCAGCAATTTCCACGCCAGTTCTGATACTTACGATGGACTGGGTTTACGGGTGAATGTTCTGGATTTCTTAGCGCGATCGTCGTTATCCTTTTTGCTCATCAACTCGATTCAGCTGGCTGAATTATTTTTACTACTGTAACGCGATGAATGGATATGCGGGGATGTTCCGGAAGGTCCGAGACGGTTGTTAACTGATCTGAATGGCGATCCGGTTTGCTGGGGAGTATTGGATACGGGAGTCCGCTTTGTGCCAGAAGCGGACATTTACGAAAGAGATCTTTGCTTAAACGTAGCGAAGTTTTTCTAATCTAATGTCGGATTCGCTCACATTTTCTTTCTCAACCCAGCCCAGCCGCCTGTAAAATTCTGCCGCACGGCTGTTTTTGTCGGTTTCAAGCCAGGCAACCTCATAATGTTTGAATAATTCCTGCTCTGCGAGTTCAACAAGGCGGCGACCTACACCTCGG
Source organism: Erwinia sp. JUb26 (assembly GCF_003751505.1). Classification (GTDB taxonomy): domain Bacteria; phylum Pseudomonadota; class Gammaproteobacteria; order Enterobacterales; family Enterobacteriaceae; genus Erwinia. Next base: position 576,698 of record NZ_RJVB01000001.1, read on the forward strand.
CCTTCATATTCAGGAAGAACAAAGGCCGCAAAAAGAGATCCTTCATCGAGCATAATCATCGAAAAACCAATCACTTTGCTGTTATCTACGGCAACCCATGCGCAACAACTGTTTTCTATCATATCGATGACGCTGCTCTCAGTAATTCCCATCAGCTCCATTTCTTCTCGATTGAGATAATTTTCTTTAACCGAAGTCCTGACGTCAAAAATACCTTCTATATCAGAGGATAGAGCTAGTCTTGTCCTGATATTCATTTGTATTACTCCATGGATGAGACAGTATAATTTTGATGATTAACGAGTGATTTTCTCTAAGGATATAGAATCTTTTGTGAAATTACCGCTAACTTCCGCTCCTCGCTTAACGCGGACATCATTAACCTCGTTTAACTTCTCCTGTCATAAGGGGAAAAAGTCTTTACAAAATAATTTGAACGCTTGGTGATTTCCAAACAATACTTTCGGGTATAAACTCGGCGGATATGATTAGCTGAAAATGGAATAATCGATGTTTACCCTTGGCGCACACCTTTCATCCAAACGTACCGGATATACTCATCATGGTATTTACATTGGGAGTGGTAAAGTTATCCATTATTCAGGTCTGGCAAGTGGGTTAAGCAAAGGTAAAATCTGTGAGACTTCGTTTGAAGACTTCAATCAGAACCAGAGCGAAGTTGCCATTATCGAACATCTGGATGCTAAATGTGTTTACTCCAATGTAGATATTGTGAAAAGGGCTAAATCCAGACTGGGTGAGGATGGATATAATATATTCAACAACAACTGTGAGCATTTTGCGACATGGTGTGTGACTGGCGTTAGTGAAAGTGCTCAGGCCAAAACAGTGAAGACTATGGCAGTATCTGTAGGGCAGGCGGGGGTCAATGCTTACAGCTATTATAAAATAACTCAAACAGCCCCCACGGTATTAAGAACTGCGGCGTCCATGGCAAGCCGTCAGGTTGCTACGCGAGCTATAGCATCAGGGGCAATGACATCCGGTACTTCAGCATTGACCGGTATATCGTCTGTTGCTAGTGGTGCAGGGTTAACTACAGCAGCTTTCTCTGGTGGAGCGAGTACTATTGTTGGCTTAACTGGAGCTTCAGCAGCTACAGTAGCTGCGGCCCCCGTTGTGCTTGCCGCGGGAGGCGTAGCTTTAGTTGGGTATGGTGTATATAAAGTATGGTCATGGCTTAGCGACTAATTCTCAAATAAGCATTTAAACGCCGTTGTCGTAGTGTCGATGAGTTCTCCGGGGTGATCGGAATCGACGTTGCGGATGCAACGCTGGAGGGCTATGTAAAATACGGTGATCTGCTCCCTGTCGGTTAGCACACGGGAAGGTGAGTAGAGCATTATCAATGGCGATGATAGTTGTGAACGTCTGCTCCTCGCTCATAGCCGCCACACCATAACCAGTGGCGACTATAAGCATCAACTCGCCTGATTTACGCTATCAATCCAGGAAAACTGCATTTCTTCCCAGCCGCCTACAGGATCTACAAACTAAACAAACGGCCGTGAAACCAACTCCAGTCCAAGCACCATCAGGAACAGCAGGAAACACTGCCTGAAGCGTCTGGCGCTGATGCGTGCGCGCACTTTTTGCCCCAGCCACATCCCGGCTAAAGCAGGAACCAGCGAAAAAAGGGACAGCGAAAGCTGCTCTATGCGAAAAGCATCATGAAGAAACAGCCCCACGGCAAGCGCCACGGTAGAGACGGTGAATGACAGCCCCAGGGCCTGAACGAGTTCATCTTTCCGCAGGCCAAGAGACTGGAGGAAGGGAACGGCGGGCATTACAAATACGCCCGTCGCGCCGGTGATGATGCCGGTTGCGCCACCAATAACCGGGGAAAGCCATTTTTCCTTTGCCTGAGAGACCGTCAGCGACGGCGATAACATCGCAAAAACAGCGTAAGCGATTAACGCGCCGCCAAGAGCAAACGCTGACCAGGCGGGATTAACGGTGACAATCATCGACGATGCCGCCACGGTTCCCGCCAAAATCAGCAGCATCATCAGCCACAGCCGGGTAACAATCCGCTTCACCGAAGGGCCGGTTAACAGCTGCAGCACATTGGTTACGAAAGAAGGAAGTACCAGCAGTGCGGCTGCGATTGGCAGCGGCATAAACATGCCAAGCAGCCCCATCGCCACCGTAGGCAGCCCCATCCCGGTTACGCCTTTTACAAAACCGGCAAAGATAAATATCAGTGAAAGAGTGATAAACAGCTGTCCGCTCACATATTTTGCCCCGTAGTAGGATTTTCCGTGATTCAACCATCTCAGCCGCCGGTGGACAATCTGGTTTAAGCGCGTCATGCTTCGGAAAAACCGAAGGCTGAGGTGGGTATCCTGTGAGGCTGGATCTTTCTGATTTGAAACTTGTCGTCTGCATCGCGGATGCCGGCAGCATAACCCATGGTGCCAGGCATGCCAGCCTGGCCGTAGGATCGGCCAGTGAGCGACTGAAAAGTATCGAGGATGACACAGGAGTAACGCTTTTTTTCCGGCATCCAAGGGGAGTGAGCCTGACAGAAGCCGGTGAGGTCCTCGTCCGCCATGCACGGGAAATTCTGTCCCAGCACGAGCGACTTAAAGCCGAGCTTGGTGCTTACGCAAAAGGATTCAGAGGAAAGATCACGCTATATGCCAACACCTCAGCGATGGCAGAATTTCTGCCCGGCAGGCTGGCAAAGTGGCTTTCAGCGCACCCGGATGTGGCTATTGAGCTTGAGGAGAGAACCAGTGCGGATATTATCAACCGCGTAAGCAATGGCACAGCCGAGGCCGGTCTCGTTTCAGATGCGGTAGATGCCCGAGGACTCATAGTTAAACCCATAGCGGATGACAGGCTCGCGCTTATCGTCCCGCCTTCTCACCCATTTGCAGACAGGGAAACCCTCTCTCTTTCCGAAGCAATTGCTGAACCTTTCATTGGGTTATACCCTGGTAATGCGCTTCAGGATCACATCAGTGAACATGCGAAATGCCTTGGTCGCCCACTGACTTATCGCATAAGAATGAGCAGTTTTGAAGGGGTGGGGGAGATAGTCAGCAGTGGGATTGGCGTAGGGGTTCTTCCCCTGGCACTGGCCGAACGCTTTGGTAAAAAATTCCCGTTCCATATCCTGCCGCTAACCGACCCGTGGGCACGGCGAAGGATCTGCATTTGCTATAAAACAGCGGATTCACTGAGCCCGGCCATGAAAGGATTGCTGGATTTTCTCAGCATCCAGTATTGATAACTCTCAATATTCTGCCAGCCTTAGCCGTTCCGTGCCCCCCAGATTTACAGAATGTAAAGTCGTTCCTGTCATGCCTTATTTCGCTCCTTCATATAGCGCCAGAAGCGTTCTGCCGTCAGATTCAAACGCGCACCGGAGCGATAAACATAAGCCGAAATATTGAGCGTAAGGCCAGGGTCCATAATTGCCAGTTTTCCTTCCTCCAGTTCACGCTGAATCGAGTAATCCGGTAGCCAGCCAACGGCATCGCCCTTCAGGATCATCCTTTTCAGCAGTTCACTCATTGAGGAGACAAATGTCAGAAGAAAGGTGGTGTTCGGAATGCGGTCGATCACCTGATTAACCTGACGCCCCATGTAGCTGTCATTGGCATATTTGACCAGCGGCAGCGTGTCGCCGTTTATCCTGAATATCGGCTTGCCGTGCGGATCGCAGGGGGAGACCAGATGCAGAGCGGAATCGAAGATTTTATGATTGATAAACGGGTAGTTCATCAGCTCTTCGTTATAAAATGACAGGATAAAGTCACTTTTCCCCTCTTTCAGATTAAACACCGCATCGTTGACGTTAATCGATTCAACAAAGAACACTTTATCCGGGCTGTCGCGGTAGTCGGCTAGCAGATCGGGCAGCAGCAGAACGGAAAGCGAAGGGGCGGCATCAATTCGGATGCTCTGCTTCAGCTTATCCTCACCCTTGATGCGGCTAATCTGGAAGTCCATATCGTCAAGCATATTTCTGGCATAGCCGACGAATATTCGGCCCTGCGGCGTCAGCTGGGGGGGATTCACATTGCGGTTGAAGACGCTAAAGCCCAGGTTGGACTCCAGTGCCTGAATCCTTCTGCTGAAGGAGGATTGAGAAATATTTCGTTTTTCTGCCGCCAGGGTAAAGCTGCGGCACTCCTCCAGCGCAATCACATCATAAAGCCACTTTACTTCGAGATTACTTAGCACTTCTTCACTCCGATTTCAGCCCCAATCTCTATGCAATTTTTACATGACAGATGATTTAAATGCAATTTCTGCATTATGACGGTGGTGTTACTATCCGCAGCACAGTCGGGGCGGTAGCGGCCACCTCGCCATTCATTCACTGAGTCAGGGTATTCTATGAGCGCCATTAAATCTGTCATGCAACATCTGTCAAGCCTTGGCATCAATGATGTCAGCGAGGTTATCTACAACCCGGATTACGAATTGCTCTTCGAGCATGAAACGGCAGCCGATCTTAAGGGGCCAGCTCGCGGTACGCTGACCACGTCTGGCGCGGTGACGGTGGATACCGGCGAGTTCACCGGCCGTTCTCCACGCGATAAGTACATCGTCCGCGACGACGTTACCCGCAATACCCTGTGGTGGTCTGATGCGGGCACGGGGCGTAACGATAACAAACCGATGTCTGCTGAGGTTTGGGCGCACCTGAAAACGCGGGTTGCCGAATACCTGTCGGAGAAAGCGCTGTATATCGTTGATGCCTGGTGCGGTGCCAGCGCCGATACCCGCCTGGCGGTGCGCTTTGTGACGGAAGTGGCGTGGCAGGCGCACTTTGTCAAAAACATGTTTATCGCTCCCACCGCCGAGGAGCTGGCAAACTTCACCCCGGACTTCACGGTGATTAACGGCGCGGGCTGCATCAATCCGCAGTGGCAGGAGCAGGGGCTGAATTCCGAGAATTTCGTCGCCTTCAACCTGACGGAAAATATCCAGCTGATTGGCGGAACCTGGTACGGCGGCGAGATGAAAAAAGGGATGTTCTCCGTGATGAACTACCTGCTGCCGCTGAAGGGCATTGCGTCCATGCACTGCTCAGCAAACCGCGGTGAAAAGGGCGACGTGGCGCTGTTCTTTGGCCTCTCCGGCACTGGGAAAACCACCCTGTCAACCGATCCGCGCCGCCAGCTGATTGGTGATGATGAGCACGGCTGGGATGCCGACGGCGTATTCAATTTTGAAGGCGGCTGCTATGCCAAAACCATCAATCTGAAGGCGGAGTCCGAACCGGAAATTTATGGTGCCATCCGCCGTAACGCGCTGCTGGAAAACGTGGTGGTCAGGGACGATGGCAGCGTCGATTATGCCGACGGCAGCAAAACCGAGAATACGCGCGTTTCCTATCCGCTGTCGCATATCGAGAATATCGTGCAGCCGGTTTCCCGCGCCGGTCATCCTTCACGCATTATCTTCCTGGCGGCGGATGGATTCGGGGTGCTGCCGCCGGTTTCCCGCCTGACGCCGGAACAGATGCAGTATCACTTCCTGTCCGGTTTCACCTCTAAGCTCGCGGGTACCGAGCGTGGGATCACCGCCCCAACGCCAACCTTCTCGGCCTGCTACGGCGCGGCTTTCCTGCTGCTGCACCCAACGCAGTATGCCGATGTGCTGCAGGAGAAGGTCGCGCAGAGCGGTGCGGAAGTCTGGCTGGTGAATACCGGCTGGAACGGGGCGGGTCAGCGCCTGTCGCTGAAGGATACGCGCCAGATCGTTAATGCCATCCTGGAAGGTGAAACGGGCGCACTGCGTGAGGAAGCGCTGCCGATATTTGGTCTTGCCATTCCGCAGGAGATTGCCGGTGTGGATGCCGCCACCCTCGATCCGCGTAACGCCTGGGCATCCCCGGCGCAGTGGCAGGACGCGGCGGAGAAACTGGCGCAGCTGTTTATCAGTAACTTCAAACAGTACAGCGACAACGAGGCCGGTGCACGTATTGCCCAGGCCGGGCCGCGACTGTAGCAGGACTGAGTTCTGCTCAGTGCTTGAGAGGTTGATGCGCTGCCGCTGAGAGTAAAGCGCTGAAATCTGACAGACTCGACGCTGTTCTGCTTAAAAAAAGCAGGGCAGCGTTTTACTCTTTATATCAGCTATTTGCTTAAAAAATAACCCCATAATACTAATCAACCGTCCCTTCAGGGCGGTTATATTGTCATCAAAATTGCCGGTGATCCTGACGTCTGCGGATATGCAGAATAGTGATTAGCCTCGGATCTGCTCCTGGGGTACGAATTCCAGCACTTTACGCATTAACGCATTTTGCAGCGTTACGCCGCGCCGAACGGGGAAACCACGTTCGACCACATGAAAACCGTGGCGGAGAAAGAAACCTTCAGCCGTTTTGCTGACGTTTGAAGTCAGCTCTGTCAGTCCAAGACGTTCGGCCTCTTCATGGATGCCTTTCATCAGCAGCGTGCCGACACCCTGTTTCGGGTAGCTACCCGATACGAAGAAATGGTCAATATAGCCATCCGGCTGAACATCGGCGTATCCTGCAATTTCTCCCTCTACCTCAACGACAAACGGCCGCAGCTGGCTGATGTGGCTGGCCCACAGCTGTGGATCCCTGTCTTTCGGTGCCCAGGCGTCGATTTGTTCGGGCGTGTAGTCCGCGGACGCAATATTGTGTATCGACGAAAAAAATACGCGGAGTAGCGCCGACTCATCGCCGTTCCTGAATCTTCTGATTTCCATGAAATCCGTCCTGATGCAGTTTCACTTTGGTGGAGCAAAGGCCTCATTGAAGAAGCTGTGCAGGTCAACGCCGAAGTACCAAAGCCCGATACCGAAGCAAATCACTATCGCTGAAACAATTTTTTTTATCATGGTTGCTGCCCTCGCGTTAAGAGGCCTTATCCTGCCATGCGCCTTCTGATTGGCGAAGTGTTTATTGTCTCCTGGCTTACATTCAGAAGGGGACTGAGTGCAGCCTTAAGCCCAGCGCTTTCATCACTTTTATCACCGTGCCAAATTCTGGATTTCCCTCACCCGATAAAGCACGATACAGGCTTTCTCGGGACAAACCTGTATCCCTGGAAATCTGTGACATGCCACGCGCGCGCGCGATGGTTCCCAACGCCTTTGCAATATATGCAGGGTCGTCGCCAGCTTCTTCAAAGCAGGCATTCAAATATTCAGACATATCTTCTTCATTTTTAAGATACTCTGCAGTATCCCACTTAGAGAACTTTTCGTTCATTTATGAGCGTCCTTCCAGTTATGGGCGATTGCTTTGGCCTGCTGTATGTCGCGTGTATGAGTACTTTTGTCGCCACCACATAGCAATACAATGATAGTGTCCCCATCCTGGAGAAAGTAAAGACGATAACCAGGACCATAATGAATTCTTGCTTCACTGATCCCTTCGCCAACGGGTTCAACATCACCGGAGTTTCCTCCGGCCATGCGATCAATTCGCGCAGCTATACGCATCCTTGCTCGCCGATCCCTTAGCGATGACAACCAGTTTGAAAAGGTGTCGCTGCGAATGATATCTTTCATTGTTATAATGTAGCCCATGAGCTACATCTTTTCAATCTGGTTCAGCCGTCTGCTAAACCCAGGGAGGGTTCAGTTGCGATTATGATGCAGTTTTTATCAGCGGTTGGTACCCTCGCGTATGCTAAAAACTATCCCGTAATTTTTTCGTATGCCTTCAACATCGTTATCTTTAATTTCTACTGATGTCAGGGTTTTACTTTAATACGGATTAAATAATTAAGATTATCTAAGCTCTCAGAGCATGTTGCTCGCAGCTGTGTTGGGGGGATTATTCGAACCGGGCAGGGCTGTTATCATTTTACTGCGATTTTTCGTATTGCACCCTCCGAGCAAACAAACCCGAGAAGGTTGCAAACCGGGAATGTCTGACCTTGACTCGGGTTTATTTGAAGTGCGAAAAACCGTTGATGCCTGGTGAAATTAAAATAAGCTGGGAAAAACTACTTACGCTTGAACTGTAATTTGATTGCTCTTCTCTGGCGATAATAAGAAACAAAGCTATAAACAGTGACTATCAAAAGTACGATAGCAAATATAAGAAGCAGCCAGTCTTTCATCTAATACCTCTTGCGTTAGTATGAAATACAAGGAAGCGAGTTTATGCGGTATTGGTGGTGCTAAACATAAGATAATTCCTGCAATGCTTTCCTCAACATGTAACGTAATTTTTTAGTCAGGTATGATTATATTTCCGTTATCCGCTATGCCCGTTGATCTGGCCCATTTTACGACATACACCGCACAATCTTTCGACGTTCCTGATTCGGACTAATAGCTCTCTGACTGCGTTTTTACAATATTCTGCAGTTTGAGCTTAAATCACGCTGTTGGTAGCACGATCGCGCTGTTTTTCTCGTAGGGTGTCAAACCGATTCCCGGGTCTGTATTTTCGATTCCAGCATAATATGCTGATCGAAACGGACAGTATTCTTGCGATCGGGAGAGCGCTTTAGTTCGCACAGCCAACGCAGAGATATAAGGGGGCAGGGGATGATTGAGCTAAGCCGGACGTAACGCGCCATATACGGCGCGTTCCGAGGCCCGCATGGAGGCGTCTTTTGCCGGTCCGGCGTGCTCAATCATCCCCTGACCCGGGCCCCGATCTCACAGCGGATTGAACATTGTTAAACCATTTTTTAAAGCTCAACCTGCCCGCCGATGTGATAATCACTTCCCGAAATCCCGTCACCCGGGTCAGCCACCCCTGACGCTCAGCGTGGCTGAAGAAGGCGGCACCGGCTTCACCGCCGAGATGAAACCGCCGTTCGCTCCAGTCCAGACAGCCGCAGCAGAGCTTTCGCCGGGTTTTGCGGTTGAGTGCGATACCCATTTCAGCGAACTGCCGATGTCCGTAATCCGTTAGCACGGTGCCGTCAGCGGTCAGCCACGCCTGCTTTACCATCGCGTCGAAGATATCGACCGCGACTTCACCGGCCAGATGGTCGTAGCAGGTACGGGCATGGCGCAGTGACGGTGGCGTGGTGACTCTGGCAGCGGAGGGCGAACGCCACGAAATTCCCATCATCCTTTCCAGCAGTTCGGCAATATCCTGACCGGCCAGCCGATAATAGCGATGCCGCCCCTGCGACAGGCAGGAAATCAGATGACTGCTAACCAGTTTAGAAAGATGGGCACTGGCAGTTGAAGAGGCAACATCGGCCACCGCGCTTAGCTCCGTTGCCGTCCACGCCCGGCCATCCATCAGCGCGCAGAGCATTTTCACCCGCGAAGGGTCCGCCATCGCCGCCGCAACGGCCGCCATGGCGTGTTCAAGTGCATGACTGTCATCAACTGACTCGACGGGTTTCAGCATATTAATCCGGGTTGACCGCCCATTTCTCGGTTAGCGTAGCGGCAACCTTATCATTGTCCGTCAGCAGAATCAGTTGGTTTGCATGATCGCTGTACTGCACCAGAATGCTGATGCCTTTATCAGCCAGTACGGCGGCAATCTCACCCAGTTCACCGGGCCGCTCCTGTTTGAGTTTACGAATCAGCGGTACCCGCACGTCGGCCACCTGAAAGCCCGCGGTTTCCAGCACCTTTCTGGCGCGGACCCCGTCTTCGACCAGGAAGTGAGCATGAGCCTGGCTGTCGGTGGTAAATACGCCGCCGCCTTCCAGGCCGATGCCGTTTTGCCCCAGCAGCCTGCCCATCGCCGCCAGCTCACCGGGAGCATTCTTCAAAAGCATATGGATATCATGCATGAGCTTTGTCCCTGTTTTCTGATGAGTATTCGCGGCTTAGCTCAACGATTCGGATCCGATAAAAAGCAAAAATTGACCGGCGACCCTCCTCCTGGGCGGCTTTATGAAGCACGTTGCTTTTCCATTGGCGTACCGCATCTTCATCCCGCCACCAGGATAGCGAAAGTATCTTGCCCGGGGTCGTCAGGCTCTGGAACCGTTCAATGGAGATAAAACCCTCGATATCCGCCAGCAGCGGTTTTAACTCTGCGGCCAGCTGCAGGTAACGCGCCTGCTGTGCCGGGGTCACATCTGCTTCAAAAAGTACGGCAATCATTTTTCTGCCCTGTGGTTGTGAAAACTGGGCTTCACTTTATCGCTATCAGATATTTATGCTTCGGCGACGAGCGAACTATGCCTGTTGCAGTTGGGGAAAAGGGGGAACGTGGAGGGCGTCATCATCGTCTAAACTTAAGGTTCCGCCAGTAAAAGGAGAAAGCAATGTCGAAGTCTGAACACCAATCCGACCAGCAGCGCAGAAAAGAGAAGGATCATCCGGCGAAAGACGATCCGCGGGAACACGGGGAAATTCCACGAGCGCCGGATAACAGCGACGATGATGAGAGAGATCCACTGGATAAACAGTAAATCCGGGCGGTGAGAAGTATTGAATCTACAATCCTGGCCCGCACATACACCAGAGCGGGCAAAGGTTTCAACCTGAATGATTAGCGCGAATATTTACTCAGCCATGCTCGCCTCGCAGGCGAGCTTCAGCCGATTGTGCACGTCCGGCGGGATCGGCGCGGTCATCATCATCCGGTAATTGCGGCAGGCTGGGGTTTCTTCGTGCGGCTGCGGTGGCTTCTTCTCCGAGCAGGCGATAATGACAAGGGGTAAAGCGAGCGAAAGCAATAGTTTGATTTTCACCCTGTCTCCTTTTGATGGTGTCAGCACTGACGAAAACAAGATGCGCAGGGTAACCTAAAAAATCGATTCTTACCGCAAAGCGTGACGGATGTTAAGATTTTGTTAGATAGCGATTGCGATGGAATCATTTATTTCATTATTCTCCACCTACGGTTTTCGCATTTCATTTTGCGTCCGCAGCCTTCACCCCGATCTGCCTCTGGAGAAGAATAATGAAACATCTGAAGAAAATTTTGCTGGTCGCTGCACTGAGCTGTTCCACATCTGCACTGGCAGAAACCATCGGCGTGTCGATGGCCTATTTTGACCAGAACTTTTTGACCATTATCCGCCATGCAATTGATAAAGAAGCCAAAGACCGCGGCGTGAAGGTGCAGTTTGAAGACGCGCGTGGCGATGTCGGGCGCCAGACGGACCAGGTGCAGAGCTTTATCAGCGCCGGGGTCGATGCGATTATTGTCGACCCGGTAAACTCGGCGGGTACGCCAGCGATGACTAAACTGGTCACCGCGGCGAAAATTCCGCTGGTGTACGTCAACCGCACGCCGGGCGACCCGAAACTGCCGCCGGGCGTCGTTTTTGTCGGTTCCGATGAGAAGCAGTCGGGCACCCTGCAAATGGAAGAGCTGGCGCGCCAGGCAAACTACGAAGGTAAAGTTGCCGTGATGATCGGCAACCTGACCGACGCCGGTGCGCTGCAGCGTACCAAAGACGTGGAACAGGTCGTGGCCAAATACCCGAAAATGAAGGTGGTGCAGAAGCAAACCGCGAACTATTCCCGCAATGAGGGGATGGATCTGATGCTGAACTGGCTGACCAACGGCGAAGAGATTGATATCGTCGCCGCGAACAACGATGAGATGGCGATTGGCGCGATTATGGCGCTTCAGCAGGCCGGTAAAAAAGACAGCAAAGTGCTGGTGGGCGGGATTGATGCCACGCCGGACGGCCTGAAAGCGCTGGCCAGCGGTAAGATGCAGGTCACCGTATTCCAGGACGCCGTTGGCCAGGGTAAAGCCTCCGTTGATGTGGCGCTGCGCATGGTTAAAGGCGAAAAGCTGGACTCCTACCACTGGATCCCGTTTGAGCTAGTGACCCAGGCTAATATGAAGCAGTACGAGAATAAATAATCTACCGACAAGGCAATGTCAGATAAGGGACCTCAGCGGTCCCTTTTTTATTTATAATCCTTAAACGAACATTCTGATTCTCACTCTGAGAACGCCAGTAACTGAACGGATTATGAATAAAAAACTGATTATCGCCGGAATCCTTGCTCTCGTCGCCAGCTATGCCGGGCTGAGGCCGTCAGCCGAACACGGCCCGCGCCAGCAGCCATCGCCGTCTCAACAACAGCATACTCAGCAGCAGACCGGGCAGGATGCCCTACAGGCAGACGCCTCGCAAACTGATGATATCAATGAACTGACGCAGCAACATCGCGTAGCCAACTACCTTCAGCAGCACCAGCGCCTGCCGGACTACTATATGCGTAAGAGTGAGGCGCGCCGCCAGGGCTGGGATCCGTCACGCGGTAATCTGTGCCAGGTGCTGCCGGGAAGGGCCATCGGCGGCGATCGGTTCAGCAACCGCGAAGGCGGCCTGCCGGAAAAAGCGGGGCGGAAATGGTTTGAAGCGGATGTGAACTATCAGTGCGGGCGGCGCGGCAGCGACCGGATGCTCTGGTCCAGCGACGGGCTGATATACGTTACCCGCGATCACTATCGCCACTTTGAACAGGTGAACTGAGATGCAGCTGGTCAGCTTTGATTTACTCGACGTGCGCGACGAGCAGGATTTCTATCGGCAGTTCGCGGAGAAATTCGCGCTGGATGGCTTCGGCCATAACCTTGATGCGCTGTGGGACGTGCTGACCGGTGAGGTGCCGCTGCCGCTGCGCATTGTACTGCGGCATCTGCCGCAGCATCCCGCCGAAGCAGGCCTACAGCGCATTGTTACGGTGATGCGCGAAGCTGAATCCGAAACGGCGGGGGCCTTTAGCGTCAGAACCCGCTAGCGCATCACTTGCATATCCGAAGTGCCGCCAGTATGGTGTGCGCATCGTTACCGACCCGGACAGAATATGACTGCGAATCACTCAAAAGACCCGCTCCACGGCGTGACCCTGGAAGCCCTGCTGACCCGTCTGGTGGAGCGCTACGACTGGAGCGGTCTGGCTGCACGCATCAATATCAACTGCTTCAAAAGCGACCCCAGCATCAAGTCCAGCTTGAAGTTCCTCCGCCGTACGCCGTGGGCGCGCACCGAAGTTGAAGCGTTGTATATTGCCTCGCTTGATGAGCCGCCGGAGATCCCGGCAGACAGTCCGTGGGCGAATCATCGCGGGCGGGATGAATAATCTGCGATAGCCATGGCAACATTAAGGTAAAGGCCGGTATCTCTAGCGGATAGCGGCTTTTTTTTGCCCGATCGATGCAGTTTCGGAACAGGCTTAATCCTGTTCCGCTTACCCCGGCACGTGAGGGGCGCTATAATTGACCGTTTATTATTGGCTGGAGAAATCGCCGGATGTTTACCCGTTCTACCCTGACCGTTATCGTTGCCGCAGGAATTCTGAGTGGCTGTGCAACCCAATCTTCCGGCACGGCCTCGGTCAGTTCCGTTGATGAGAGTTCCCCTGCCAGCGCTCAGACGTCCAGCGTTTATGTGAATACCACGCATATTCAGGATCAAAATCAGACTGCATCGACTGCATCAGCGAGCACTCCGGCTTCGGCTTCAACGTCAACCCGCGGCGATGCTAATGCTGGCAGCCCGACGGCTGTGGCTTCTCAGGCTCCGGCAGCACAAACCGAGGCCGCAGCGGCAGCGGCAGCGCCGCAGAATGCTGCCGCAGATGCGGCAAGTGCCTCCACTCAGTCCGCAGCAGCAGATACATCGAACGCGCAGGTTCAAAGCACCGCTGCGACCACGGCCGCGGCGACGACAACGGCTACAACGACAGCTTCGGCGGACTCAGCGGATAGCAGCGCGGCTCAGGCTTCGGCAGCTCCGGCTGCTTCTGCAGACACCGCCAGCGCGCAGGATCAGACTACTTCAGCAGCTACATCGACAGCCTCGACGCCCGCTGCCTCTGCGGAGAGTACGGCGTCAGAAACCGCCGGCATCACCCCCCCGATTGTTCCGGTGGTCACCACCGCAGCTCAGATGCAAATCGACCCGGTGAATAAACCCCCCGCGCAGTCGGTCATTCACGTTTACCATGCGTTAACCAAGACCGACGACGGTTCGTCGATTATCCTCACGTTGGATGGCAAGGAAGCGGGCGTGCTCAAGCGCGGCGAAGTGACGTCACTGAGCGTAGCATCGGGTAAGCATAAGCTGGGTGGCTACGTTCGCACACTGTTTGGCATGGGGCGCGTGACGATCCCTGCGCTGGATATCACCACCTCATCCTGGGCCGTAACCAAAATTTCCTATGCGGTCACCAAAGATAAACCGGGCTTTACGCTGACAAAAAAAGGGAATAGCTGAGAGCAGGAAGCTTATCGCGGAAGGCTGGTAGCGTTGATGGCTGCGGCGGGATAAAAAAAAGCCCCGGCGAATGCCGGGGCTGCAGGGGCGTTAACTTACAGCGCCATATCCTGTTTTGCGCTTTCAGCGCGTTTTTCCGGCTGAGCCTGCGGGGCCGCGTCGGTTGCGTGACCCATCTGGATCACCGGCGGCTTGGTCAGCTGCAGCGTTGCGGCAGTGTCATCCCACACCTGCTGAGTCAGCGCAACGTTGCCGTTCAGCTCCTGACCGTAGCTTGGAACGATTGCACGGATCTTGCTCTGCCATTCCGGGCTGTTAAACTGCTCAGGGAACAGTTTTTTCACCACGTTCAGTGCGATTGGCGCAGCGGTAGAGGCGCCCGGGGACGCACCCAGCAGGGCCGCCACGGTTTTCTGCTGATCGGTCACGATTTCCGTACCCAGTTTCAGCACGCCGCCTTTATCCGCATCTTTCTTGATGATCTGCACGCGCTGACCGGCCTGAATCAGCTTCCAGTCTTCTTTGCGTGCGTTCGGATAGTACTCTTTCAGCGCGTCAAAACGGTCATCGTCGCTCAGCATGACCTGGCCGACCAGGTATTTCACCAGGTCAAAGTTGTCCATGCCCACGTGGGTCATTGGCATAAAGTTGCTGGTGGTGGTGGTGCTCAGCAGGTCGAACAGCGAACCGTTTTTCAGGAACTTGGTAGAGAAGGTCGCGAACGGTCCGAACAGCACCACGCGCTTACCGTCAAGGAAACGGGCATCAAGGTGTGGAACGGACATCGGTGGCGCACCGACGGAAGCCTGACCGTAGACTTTTTCCTGATGCTGTTTAGTGATTTCCGGGTTCTCAGACACCAGGAAGGAACCGCCCACCGGGAAGCCCGCATAGTTGTCCGCTTCCGGAATACCGGTTTTCTGCAGCAGCTTCAGCGCGCCGCCGCCTGCACCGATAAACACGTATTTCGCATCGACGCTGTGCTTGTCACCGCTCTTCACGTCGGTGATGGTCACGTGCCAGCTGTTGTCGGCGTTACGCGCGAACTCCGTGGCTTCCGCAGAGGTTTCCAGCGTGAAGTTTTTATCTTTCTTCAGGCTGCCGATCAGCTGGCGGGTGATCTCGCCGTAGTTGACGTCGGTCCCGACTGGGGTCCAGGTCGCGGCCACTTTCTGCTGCGGATCGCGGCCTTCAATGACCAGCGGAGCCCACTGTTTGATCTGATTCTGATCGGTGGAGAACTTCATCCCCTGGAACAGGGTGGTCTGCTGCAGCGCCTGATAACGCTTAGTCAGGTAGTTAACGTTAGCGTCACCCCAGACAAAGCTCATATGCGGCGTAGAGTTTATGAAGGAGTGCGGGTCGTTGAGGATGCCGCGCTTAACCTGCGCCGTCCAGAACTGGCGGGAAATCATAAACTGTTCGTTGATATCCAGCGCTTTGCTGACGTCAATGGAACCATCCGCGCGCTCCGGCGTGTAGTTCAGCTCCATATTGGCCGAGTGGCCGGTACCGGCGTTGTTCCATCCGTTGGAAGATTCGAGGGCGACACCGTCCAGTTTCTCAACCATCAGCTGTTTCCAGTCTGGCTGCAGTTCCTGTAACCAGGTACCCAGCGAAGCACTCATGATGCCGCCGCCGATCAGCAGGACGTCGGTTTTCTGGTTAACTGGCGTTTCAGCATAACTGGCAGAACAGACGAGCAGCGCTGACAGGGAAAGAACGGGGATAAATCTTCTGGAATTAGACATTTCTTTAACACACATCAATTAAAGTTTAAAAATTGGATTAATATTTTAACGTAATTTGTGATCCAGATAAAAATTTTCTTCACTTTTTTTCACAAATGGTCATATTTCGTTGATATGGCGTGATATTTGCCGATTAGCACACCGTTCCAAGGCTCAACAAACTCCACGCTCCCGCCTTCAGGTTAAATTTGCGCCTTTCATGCCCATTTGGTTATACTGAAATAACCATTTGGAGGGCTTGCTATGAGAATGTTTACGCCTGAAGTATCCGTGCCGCGCGTGGAAACGCTGTGGCAGCACGTGGGCCTTAACGTGGCCGACGGCGTTCTGCTGGTGGGCGAAATTGATAAGGGCCTGGAGGGGGATGTGGCAAACCGCATCGCCAGCTGGGCGCATATCACGCAGTCCGAACTGCGGCGGATCACCGGTATTCCCAGCACCACTTTCAGCCGCAATATCAAAAAGCGCTTCAGCCCGGATCAGAGCGAGCGGCTGGTGCGCTTTATTCGCGTGCTGGATCGCGCCGTCGATCTGTTTGAAGGCGATAAGCTTGCCGCGCAGAAGTGGCTGAATGAACCCAGCCGTGCGCTGGGATGGAAAGCGCCGGCCGATCTGCTGGCCTCGGAGTCTGGTGCCTGGGAGGTGATGCGCCTGATCACCCGTCTGGAGCACGGAGTCTGGTCTTGATCCTCTACCGCCTGACCAAAACCCGCTTCGCGGCCGGTGCCTGGAGCGGGCAGGGAGCCAAGGAGGCGGGCGGCCGCTGGAACAGCGTGGGCACGGCGATGGTGTACGCCGCCGAGGCGGCTTCACTGACCATGCTGGAAACGCTGGTGCACCTGCACGCGGCGAATCTGCTGGACAGCTTTACCCTGCTGTCCATTGACGTCGATGATGATTTGATTCAGATGATCGATAACCAAATTCTTCCCGCCAGCTGGGCGGCAGCGGAAGCTCCGCTGGAACTGGCGGAGATCGGCGATCGCTGGGTGGAAAGCGGTGATGCGGTGGCGCTCAGAGTGCCGAGCGCGCTGTCGCCGGTGGAGTTTAACTTCCTGCTTAATCCACGGCACCCGCAGTTTTTAGCGATTGTCAGCAGGGCGGTGAAAATTGACTTCCAGTTCGACAGCCGACTGAAATAATGGCTACTCGCCGGTCTCACGCCTTGCCGCACGGCGATACAGCGTACTGCGCGCCACGCCCAGCGCCTGCGCGGCCTTGCTGATATTGCCGCTGAAGCGCTCGAGGGTCGCAGCAATCAATTTCTCATCATGTTGCTGCAGCGCCGGTAGCGGCTCGCTGCGCAACAGGCGGTACTCATCCGGCAGGCTGTCGCCGTCCAGCACTTCATTATCATCCGCCAGCGCCAACAGCACCTTCATCAGGCTGCGCATCTGCCGCACGTTTCCTGGCCAGGGCTGTTGCGCCAGCGTATCCAGCAGTTCTGCCGTCATGATAATACCGCGCTCGCCGCCGCCCAGCTCCAGCCACAGCTGTGAGATAAACTCAGGGAGTGCGGGCCAGTCGCGCAGCGGCAGAATAGTGTGGGAGAACTCCTGCAGGCGGTAGAGCAGATCCTCGCGGAATTCGCCGTCCGCCACCCGCTGCGGCAGATTGCGGTGGGTGGCGCAGATAACCGCGAAATTCACCGGCCAGCTGCGGCTCGACCCCAGCGGCGCCACCTCTTTCTCCTGCAATACACGCAGCAATCGGGTCTGCATCGCCAGCGGCATATCGCCAATCTCATCAAGGAACAGCACGCCGCCGTCGGCTTCACGGATTTTACCGATATAGCCGTTTTTACTGGCCCCGGTAAATGCGCCGGGCTGATAGCCGAACAGCTCGGATTCAATCAGCGATTCAGGAATGGCCGCGCAGTTAATGGCAACAAACTTGCCTTCCCGCCAGCGGCTTTGTTGATGCAGCGCGCGGCTGACGTACTCTTTGCCGCTGCCAGTTTCGCCATGAATGCACAGCGAAACCCCGGCATTGAGCAGGCGAACCATCTTATCCCCGGCGGCACCCAGCGAGAACGGCAGCACCGGCGCGGCGGCGGGGGCAACCGGGAAGTTGACCCGCGCCGGGGCACGCAGGCGATAGAAGAAACGCTGCTGACTGCGGGTCTGCACCGGTTGCGGCACGCAGTTCGCGGCCTGCTCGGCCTGCGGGAACAGATCGGCAAAGGTGAGAATACCAAACAGATCGGCGCTCAACTCCAGCTCTCGCATCGCCAGCCGATTGGCCGCCATCAGCACATTGTCAGAAAACACCAGCAGCAGCTCTTCAACGTGATCGATGCCCTGAATCTGCGGATGCAGGCTCATCAGCCACTGGTCGGGATGCAGGCTCTGCTTCACCCAAAGATATTCAATCTGCTTCGCTGCCTCTTTCACCCAGGCCAGCGTGGCGGGATGGGGATAATGGGCTGGGCCGGAGATATCCAGCACGCCGGCAATCTGCCCGTTCGGTGCCTGTAGCGGCATCGCCGCGCAGTAGAGGCCCTGGTTGCTGGTGAGATAGTGCTGATCGCCAAAGATTTCGCAGCCGTCATCAATCGCCAGCGCCGTGCCGATCGCGTTGGTGCCGCGGCCACATTCGCTCCACAGATTACCGGGGGCAAGGGCAAAGCGCTGGGCCTTCTGTAAGGCATGCATATCACCGA
The DNA here is from genome assembly GCF_003751505.1 of Erwinia sp. JUb26. GTDB lineage: Bacteria > Pseudomonadota > Gammaproteobacteria > Enterobacterales > Enterobacteriaceae > Erwinia. The sequence continues at coordinate 595,252 of NZ_RJVB01000001.1, forward strand.
AGGTATTCAGCACCAGTCCGCTGGCATCGGAAAGGATTACCACCGACTGCTTACCGGAAACTTTTTCCGCCAGCCGCTTTACCGCGTACTGGGCAAAATTTTGCAGGCCGGCATTGCTGGCCAGCACATCGGCCAGTTCACCGGGGCGAATACGGGGAAAGTCATCAGCGGTACGGTCCAGGCCGTAGAGCTGGCTGCGAAACCATGAGTCGTTCAATAGCGGCGTAGTGGCGACGTTCGATGTGCTGGCAGCTGACGTATTTCCCTGCATTGGTAACCCCATGCCTGTAGCGAATGTGTTGCAGCATTGTAGCTATCTGGTTTTTTTGGTGTTGCGATTTGCGACACAGATAGAGAAATTATCCGATAGCCCATGCCGAAAAAAAGGTTATTAGCATTGTAACAGCATGATAAGTATCATCATTATTTAGAATATCGCAAGCTAAAAAAACTGGCACGCTACCTGCAATACCTGAATGCAGCCAAAAAAACACCCGCTACGAGGATTCATTCACGGCTGCCTGTTTACCCTACATTAAGGAGTTTGCGATGCGTTATGCACATCCCGGAACGCCCGGCGCCCTGGTCTCTTTCAAAGCGGCCTACGGTAACTTTATTGATGGCAAATTCGTCGAGCCGCTGAGCGGTCAGTATTTTATGAACACCTCGCCGGTGAACGGTAGCGATATTGCCCAGTTCCCGCGTTCCGATGCCCGCGATATTGATTTTGCGCTGGACGCCGCTCATCGTGCGGCCGACGCCTGGGGAAAAACCAGCGTGCAGCATCGCGCCAACCTGCTGCTGAAGATTGCCGATCGGATTGAAGCGAATCTGGAATACCTGTCGGTTGCCGAAAGCTGGGACAACGGTAAGGCGGTACGCGAAACGCTGAACGCGGACCTGCCGCTGGCGGTGGATCACTTCCGCTACTTCGCCGGTTGTCTGCGCGCTCAGGAAGGCAGCGCGGCGGAGATTGACCAGCACACCACGGCTTATCACTTCCACGAGCCGCTGGGCGTGGTCGGACAGATTATCCCGTGGAACTTCCCGCTGCTGATGGCCGCGTGGAAGCTGGCTCCGGCGCTGGCGGCGGGCAACTGCGTGGTGTTGAAACCGGCAGAACAGACCCCGCTGGGCATTACCCTGCTGCTGGAACTAATCGGTGACATCCTCCCGGCCGGTGTGCTGAACGTGGTACAGGGCTTTGGCCGCGAGGCCGGTGAAGCGCTGGCGACCAGCAAGCGCATTGCGAAAATCGCTTTTACCGGTTCCACCCCGGTCGGTCGCCATATTATGGCCTGCGCGGCGGAGAATATTATTCCGTGCACCGTCGAGCTGGGCGGTAAGTCACCGAACATCTACTTCGCCGACATTATGAATGCCGAACCGGAGTTTATCGACAAAGCGGTGGAAGGGCTGGTGCTGGGCTTCTTTAACCAGGGCGAAGTCTGTACCTGTCCGTCGCGCGCGCTGATCCATGAATCGATCTACGCGCCGTTTATGGAACGCGTGATGGCGAAAGTGGCGACCATTCGCCGTGGCGATCCGCTGGACACCGATACGATGATCGGCGCACAGGCCTCCCGCCAGCAGTTCGACAAAATCCTTTCCTATATTGATATCGCCCGCCAGGAAGGCGGCCAAATCCTAACCGGTGGCGATCGCGCCTCGATTACCCCGGCGCTGGATACCGGTTATTACATTCAGCCGACGCTGATTAAAGGCAACAACCAGATGCGCTGCTTCCAGGAGGAGATCTTCGGGCCGGTGATCGGAGTGACCACCTTTAAGGACGAAGCCGAAGCGCTGGCGATTGCCAATGAAACCCAGTTTGGTCTGGGGGCGGGGATCTGGACGCGCGATACCAATCTGGCCTATCGCATGGGTCGCAGCATCAAGGCCGGGCGCGTGTGGACCAACTGCTACCACATCTATCCGGCTCACGCGGCGTTTGGCGGCTATAAGCAGTCCGGCGTGGGGCGTGAAACGCACAAAATGGCGCTGTCTGCCTATCAACAAACCAAAAATCTGCTGGTCAGCTACGACACGGCACCTTTAGGGCTGTTCTGAGCCTGTTATCTTTTACGGAGTGACAAGATGAAAACGATGAAAGCCGCAGTAGTGAAGGCATTTGGCGAACCGCTGGTCATTGAGCAGGTACCGATCCCGGAAGTTGGCCCCGGCCAGCTGCTGGTGAAAGTGGTTGCCACCGGCGTGTGCCATACCGACCTGCACGCTGCAGAAGGTGACTGGCCGGTGAAACCGCAGCCGCCGTTCATTCCAGGTCATGAAGGTGTGGGTTATGTGGTGGCGGTAGGTGAAGGCGTAAAGCACATAAACGAAGGGGATCGCGTGGGCGTGCCCTGGCTGTATTCCGCCTGTGGCCACTGCGAACACTGTCTGGACAGCTGGGAAACCCTGTGCCATTCGCAGCAAAACGCCGGTTATTCCGTTAACGGTAGCTTTGCAGAGTACTGCCTGGCTGACGCCAACTACGTCGGTATCCTGCCGGATAACGTCGAATACAACGAAATCGCCCCGATCCTTTGTGCCGGTGTGACCGTGTATAAAGGCCTGAAAATGACCGACACCAAACCGGGCGACTGGGTAGTCGTTTCCGGTATCGGCGGTCTGGGCCATATGGCGGTGCAGTATGCGGTGGCGATGGGCCTGAACGTCGCGGCGGTGGATATCGATGACGACAAGCTGGCCTTTGCGAAGCGTCTGGGTGCCACTGTGACTGCTAACGCCCGCAACGTCGATCCGGCAAAAGTGTTCCACGAAGAGTTTGGCGGCGCGCACGGTGTGCTGGTGACGGCGGTATCTCCTAAGGCGTTTGAGCAGGCTATCGGCACGATGCGCCGTGGTGGCACCATGGTGCTGAACGGTCTGCCGCCGGGCACCTTCGACCTGTCGATCTTTAATATGGTGCTGGATGGGATCACCGTTCGCGGCTCCATCGTGGGTACCCGTAAAGATCTGCAGGAAGCGCTGGACTTTGCCGGACGCCATAAAGTGGCCGCGAACATTGCCGTTGAGCCACTGAGCAACATCAACGATATCTTTGCCCGTATGCACGCCGGTAAGATTGAAGGACGTATCGTCGTCGACCTGGCGCTGTAATTTCGGAAGGTCGTTGTCATATCTTGCCACGGGCGCAGAGCTGTATGCTGCGCCCGTTTTACGTTGGGGAGTCAGTTCTGCGTGTTGCCCAGCCACCGTGAGTCGCAGACGGCACCCGGCATCAGCGCTTCCAGCCCGGCAATCAGTGCATCTCCCGCTTCCTCTACGGCGGAAAGCGGCATGGCGGGCAGGCTTTCGAGAATAAACCACATGCGGCCGGCGCGGGCATCCAGACGGGTTCGGATTCCCTGACGCCAGTTCCAGCGACGGCAGGTCACGCCGAGATCGTCGCGCCAGATGACCTCTCCCGCGTCCACCGTTTCCAGCGTCGTTTCCCCATCTTTGACAGTATCAAACTGTTCGTTGCCTTCCGCCACGCAAAGACGCGGCTGGCCGACATAGGCGTCAATATTTTCACCGCCGACCGGAATGGCAAAGCGAAGACTGATGGCGTTATACAGGTCAACCACCGGATCGATAGCGGGTAGCGAGCCGTCACGCAGTACGCGCTTGCGCAGCGCTTCGGCGGAACAGGGCGTGCGCTTCGGTTTTGCACCAAAATTCTGGAAGACCTCTGCCCAGGCGGCCAGATGCGCCACTGCCCAGTCGGGCTGCTGTTCACTGACGTATCGGCAGGCGTCTGTCAGCATCTGCGAGGCGATCTGTGGCTGGGTAACGGGGGCTGCCTCAACGCTGATACTTAAGGCCCTAAAGCCCGGTGCGATTTCACTGATCTGATTGTCGATTGACGGTAAAACGGCAAACATTGCATACTCCACGGGTGACTAATTTATCCTATAGTAGTGACCGATGACCAATAAAGTCAATATAATGACCGATCCGGGTGCGGATATGCTGAGTGTGAATCAGGCCGTCTCACTCACGATCAAAACCCGTCGCAAAGATAAGAAGCTTTCTCTGGATGAGCTGTCGCGTCGCGCGGGTGTCTCTAAGGGGATGCTGGTGGAGATTGAGAAAGGCAGCGCTAACCCGAGTATCGCCATCCTGTGTAAGATTGCTGCTGCACTGAGTCTGTCGGTGGCGGATATTGTCAATGTGACGGCGGCACCCTCGGCCTTCCTGGTGAAACGGCCAGACATGCCGGTTCTGTGGCAGGGGGATAGCGGCGGATCGGCCCGTTTGCTTGCAGGAACGCGCGGTCCGGATATGCTGGAGCTGTGGCGCTGGGAAATGTATCCGGGGGAGAAATTTACCTCATCCGGGCATCCGTCGGGTACCGTTGAATTGCTGCATGTGGAAGAGGGAAGCCTCACCCTGACGGTGGAACAAAGTGAACTCCAGGTGCCCGAGGGCAATGCGGCCGTGGCCAGAACCGATATACCGCACGGCTATGCCAATCACAGCGATCGACTTCTGGTGTTTACCATGTCGGTCAGTGAACGACACAGTTAACCAATCCGGGGCCGTCCATCTAAGGCCCCGGACACACGGTCAGGCCTGAACTACTGAAAACTCACGCAGAAGGGCCGGAAGATGTTCGGTTTTACAATAATGGCTTGCACCTGGGTAATAATGTGGCTCGCCGGTAAAGATAGAGATCCCGGCATTATTCAGCATTTCGAAATCATTGCTGTCATTGCCAAAGGCGATGCTGCGGTTGAAATCCACGCCCAGCATCTTCAGCGCCAGATACTTATTCTGCTCGCGAGGCGTTATGTCGAATATATTCTCGTGTCGATGGTGATGCAGAGAAAATTCGAAACCCTTCTGGTGTAAAAATACATCCATCTTCTCGCGGAATTCACCGTCAAGAATAAGAATTTTACTGACTCCCTGATCAATCAGTTCACTCTCCGGGATTTCACTGTCGGAAAGAGTGCGCATGTAGTCGTGGAAAGTATGCGCGGTCTGCGACGTAGAAAAGCTCCAGTGGCCGTCGAGTACATAAGGCACCTGATGCTGCTGAAGCAGGCCGAGGATCGTTGCTGCCTGCCGATCCTCAAAACGATTGCTGAACAGGCATTCTCCCTGTTGCCAGGCCATCGCCCCGTTACAGCCAATCATCAGGCAGCCGTGCAGTTCGTTCGGCAACAGCGGCAGCATATCTCGCACCGGACGGGCAGAGGCGAAGATAACGCGGGCGTGATGGGAAAGGGAAATAATATTTTCCGCAAGGTTACAGTGTAACGGTTGCCCGTTCGTAATAATGGTACCATCCAGGTCAAAGATATAGGTTGTCACCGCGTTCCCTTTATATATGCGATATTTGTTACAGTCAGAGATTAGCATGCCCGGACTTGTTATTCACCGAAAATGGGTGTTTTAACAACCAGGATGATTCCGAAGCGTTATATTTTATCAGCGTTGTTATTTTCACCCGTTAAGCCGGTATTAAAAAAAAGAATCCTTACGGGCATAGCGGTCAATCCCGGGCTGGGTTAACGTACTGGCAATTTCCCCCGCTCGGAGTTGTTGATGGATATCATTGGGATCATTATGTCAGCCGGTAAAGCCTCGGTGAACGTGGCGCTTTATACGCTGATCCCCATTATGGTCGTTATGCTGATTATTATGAAATACCTGGAGGTCAGGGGAATTCTCGACCGCATCGTGCAGCTGATGACGCCGGTACTGAAGCCGTTTGGTATTACCGGGATGGGGATCTTTGCGCTGATCCAGCTTAACTTTGTCAGCTTTGCCGCACCGCTCGCCGCGCTGGCGATCATGGAAAAAAGAGGGGCCTCGGATCGTCATCTGGCGGCGACGCTAGCGATGCTATTTGCCATGGGGCAGGGAAACGTCTTCTATCCGCTGATCCCATTTGGTCTGCACTGGGGCGCTGCGCTGGGTATTTCGGTGGCGGGTGGACTGGCTGCCGCCGCCATCACCTGGTATTTCTTCGGCCGCAGGCTGTCGGTTGCCTCACTGCAGCGCGATGACACGCCGCCCGAGGATAAATCATCTACCGGGCTGATTGCCATTATTAACGGCGCCGGATCGGACGCTATACGACTCTCGCTGGGTTCGGTACCGATGTTGATCCTTTCGCTGACCGTGGTTGGCATTCTGAAAGAAGCGGGGGCAATTGAGCTGTTAACCCGACTGATTTCTCCGGTGCTGGGCTTCTTTCACGTTTCGGATATTTTTATCCTGCCAGCGCTGACCAAATGTCTGGCGGGCGGAACGGCGTATTTCGGCGTGGTGTCCGATCTGCTGCATCGGGGATTAATGACCGCGCAGCAGGTGAACGCCTCCGCCGGGTTTATGGTGCAGACGCTGGATTTGCCCGGCATCGGCATCTACCTCGGTATTGCCAGCCGTTTTGTCCGGCTGTTCCGCTTTGCTTTGCCGGGCGCGCTGGTGGGTATTCTGCTGCGTACGGTGTTGCACAGCACGATGTTCTGAATGGTTCATTTCATTCATCCTTCCGTTAGCAAGGCATTTACATAAGATTTGTAAATGCTTATTATTCTCATTCTCTTGTGTGCGTCCGCGCTGGTTAACCCGGGCGGGACGCCTGTCCATTGATGGAGCCAGAAATGAGATCGTTTTTCACCCCACGTATAGCCCTTGTCGCTGCGGCGATTGTTACCTCACTCAGCCTGACGGCCTGTCAGGCTCCGCAGAAACAGGCGCAGGCCGCGCAGCAACCTGCCGCCACCGCCGCTGGATCCCAAACAGCAGACAGCCGACTCACCCAGCGCGAACTCGCTGCCGGACTGTATGAGATGGCCTATTCTTCGACGGCTGGTGGACTGTACGTTGCCAGCGCTCAGGGTTTTAAAACCTCCAACGGCGGGGTTATCTACCGGCTGGATCCAAAAACGCTGGAAACGCTCAGCGAAACGCATACCGATCTGAAAAACTTCGGCGTAGCACAGGATGCCGACGGCAGCGCGATTTACATCACCAACACGGTCGATGGCGGCATTACCAAAGTCGACGCGCAGAGCGGGAAAGTATTACAGCGCCTGATGTTTAAAGACCGCAGCAAGAAAGGGGATGCGTTAGGCAGCCGTGAAATTCTTGCGCACGACGGCCTGTTGTACGTTGGTGGCGTGGGCGATCCCGGTGTGATTTGGGTTGTTGATGCGAAAACGCTGACGCTGAAAACCACCATTAAAAACGCCGGTAAATGGGTCACCGGGATTATCTGGTCACCGCTGACCAATAAGGTTTACGCAGCCAACGGCGGGGGTGAAATTCTGGTGATCAACCCGCGCACCCGCAAAACCGAACAGCGCTGGACGGCAGGTGACGATAAGCCGTATCTGTTCCTGAATATGGCGGAAGACCCTGCCACCGGACGCCTGTTTGTCACCGACAATTCGAAAGCGAAAGAAACGCTGGTGTTTGACGAGCGTTCCGGCAAAGTGATCAAGCGCCTGCCGGGCGACGCGCTGGCGGTAAAGTTTAACGCCAAACGCAACGAAATCTACATCAGCCAGCGCGAATCGAAGAAGGTACTACAGCTGGATGCCACCACTTACGCGGTGAAAAACAGCTGGTCGTTTGACAGCCATCCGAACAGCCTTGAGCTTTCTCCGGACGGTCAGACGCTTTACGTTAGTGTGAAGCAGGCTCTGGATAAATCGCACACGGCGAAAGGGCCGGACAGCGTTGCGCGTATTACTTTGAACTGAGTCTTAGTCTGCTTTCCGTCGGGGAACTTGTTGCCCCGACGATTTCCTCGCCGTCTTTTTACATACCCTCACACCGTTGCACCACAAGTGCTAGCCCGGTGGCAGTTTTAAACCAGTCAGCGTAAGGGTTATGAAAGCAGGACAGAAAGGGTGCGATGCAGATTCGTTATGGCGGGGGCAGCAGGGCATCCGTGCCCCTGTAGCGCTTACTCGTAGCACACGCCCGGATTTTCGGACAACAGCACGAACTCCTGGGTATTCTTATCCAGCGCGCGGATCGCGCCGCTTTCAATGTCATAAACCCAGCCGTGCAGGTGTATTGTCTTATCACGCAGACCAACCGCCACGGACGGGTGCGTTTTGATGTTGTTCAGCTGTGCAATCACGTTTTCCTGCACCATCGCATTCACTTTCTCTACTTCAGTGGCGTAGGTTTTTTTCTCGACCACCGCCTTCGCCGCATCAGAGTAGCGCAGCCAGTGCTGAACGGCAGGCATCGGATCCAGACACTGACAGGTAGCAATCGCTTTCATTGCACCGCAGTTAGAGTGGCCACAGATAACGATATCGGTTACGCCCAGGGCAACAACCGCATATTCGATAGTCGCAGAAACACCACCGGGCTCAGGACCGAAAGAGGGCACGATGTTGCCGGCATTGCGAATGACAAAGAGCTGTCCGGGTTCCTGCTGGGTGACCAGTTCAGGCACCAGACGGCTGTCGGAGCAGGAGATAAACAACGCTTTGGGATTCTGACTGGAAGCAAGGCTGCGGAATAATTCTTTCTGATTAGGGAAAACATCTTTCTGGAAATTCAGAAAACCTTCAACAATGTGCTGCATAGCAGATTTCTACCTTCTTTTATCGTGAAATATTATTCTGACACTGAAGCACTGCCGCGTGCAACATATCAGAAAAAACGGCACCCCAGCTTCCGCTGCAGGGGCATCACTGACGGATAACGTCAGGTGATATCTTTCCACGAAATAGTATAGCGCGCAGCGCGCGATCTGCCGCTTCTTTGCCATCCGGTTAACATCCTACCATTACCGCGATGGCGAACCCTTTGCATCTGCACTTTGTCGCATCGTTCAGCGATTGGACCTGAGGGCGCGAAAAACAGGTGATGCGGTTCATAAAAAATCCAATTAGTTACAACATACATATTGAGTGATCAAAATCCAAAATGAAACATCGGCGTTGCCATCATTCAGGCAGCAGGTAAAAGGGCGGATAGTATCATCAGTTCCAGTTATGAGAGCATTAAAGGACATTCCGAAGAGTATGAGTATTTCGGTCCTGATATTTTGTCGATAAGTTAACCGGAAAAATAAACAGACTGAAACAATATTGTCAATCCAGGAAAACCACAGGTAAAGAAACGAATGAATGGCGGATTATGACAGTAATGTCATTTTCATGTCAGCGTAAGAACAGGGTCGGTGAAATATAATTATCCCATCAGAGAAAATGAATTCAAACGGGAGATTTTATGAAAAAGCGTATTGCTATGACATTACTGACCGGCGCGCTGGTTATTTCATCGTTCGCCAACGCCGCGGAAGCGATTAATGATACCAGCGGCCGGGTGAAAATAGGAACGGTCTCCGTTTCCGGTGCGACCACCTTGTCAAATCTTGAAAACATGATTCAGCGCGAAGCGGATAAACAGCATGCCAGCAGCTATAAAATCATCGCTGCCGGAGGCCATAATCTGCTGAGCGGGACGGCGATTATTTATCAGTAACCCGTTAAGTTAATTTCCATGTTGACCAAAGCCGGCCTGATTTTCAGGCCGGATTTTTATCATCTGAATAGTGTTCATCGACTGGAAAACCGGTGGCCGCGATGGCACACCGGGCTGCATACCGGCGCGGTTCAGTTGGCGCGATGACGATCGGGGGAGAACAGGGAGAAATAAAGCAGTCCGGCGATGATGCTCAGATTTTTACCAAAGGCGATAAACTGACTGCTCTGTTGAGCGCCGGTATAAAGCCAGAACTGATGGAACAGAATACTGGTGAGGAATACATAGACGATCCAAATAAGGGATACGGATTTAAGTCGATATCCGGTCAGAAAGCACAGACTGCCGCCCAGTTCAATAATAATCGCCACTACGATCATTAACTGACCAACCAGCGTATCCCCGAAAGGCGTTTTGGCCACGTTATCGGAAAAATGTAAAACCTTGCCCAGACCGCTGTAAATAAATAATGGGGTGATAATAATTCGGGCAATAATCAACACGGTTTTTTCGTACATGATAGATCCCTGTCTGCGAGGAGGCGTGAATATTCGCTATCATCCTCGCAAACCGGGACTGTCATTAACGTGACCGCTGGCTGACAGTACCGTCAGGTTGCACTGATGGGGTCAGATTAATCCGCGCGGTGGGATGACTGCAGGGTAAAACCAAAGGTATTAATGCCGTGACGGCTGTTAACAAAGACATCTCCGCCGTGCACCTGCGCGATCGCTTTAACAATCGACAGCCCCAGCCCGTGATTGCTGCTGCTCTGCGTTCGGGAACTGTCCACGCGATAAAAGCGTTCAAACAGGCGTTCGAGGTGATCGGATGCAATCTGCGCACCCTCATTCAGCACAGAAACCGAAATCAGCGTATCAGACTGCGTAATATTGATTTCAATGGTGCTTCCCTCGCGGGCGTAGCGCGATCCGTTGCTGAGCAGATTGGCCAGCGAGCGGGTAAACAATCTGCGATCGACGTGTGCCGTAGCGTCCCCGTTGATGCGTACCGACAAATTGCGTTCCGTCATGGACGGCTCAATATATTCCGCCGTTTTCTGCGATTCGTCATACAGGGAAACACAGGATAGCTGGGCAGAAAACTTGCCGGTCTGGGCATGGGAAAGGAACAGCATGTCATTAATAATGGATGACATACGTTCCAGCTCTTCCAGATTTGAACCCAGCACATTTTGCAACTGTTCCACGCTGCGATCGCGTGAAAGCGCCAGCTGCGTCTGGCCAATCAGATTGGTTAACGGCGTTTTCAGCTCGTGCGCAACATCCGCATTAAAGCTTTCCAGCTGATCCCAGGCTTTCTCCTGGCGGGACAGCACGCCGTTAAAGGCTTCGGCCAGCGCGTGCAGCTCTTCAGGCAGCGAATCGATGCACAGCCGCTGCTTTTTCTTACCCGGTACCAACTGATGCGACTGTGCGCTCAGCGCCTTCACGGGTTTCATGCCCGCGCGGGAAATCCAGTAGCCCAGCAGCGCCACCATAATCACCCCAAAGAAGGTGATAAACAGCAGCACGCGGGTGAACTCCTCCAGCGTGCCCATGTAGGGTGTGGAGTCGATCGCCACCACGTAACGAAGTGCGGGCCGATTGCCGCTGGCGGGCAGGGTGCGGGCTATCAGAAACAGCGGGCATTTTTTGGCATCGGGCAAATCGACCTTACTGAAGCCATCCTCCAGCGCTCTCAGATTCACCCCCTGTGGCACCGGCCCGCCAAGATGATAAAACGCGTCGTCACTGACAATCCAGTAGTGCACGCGTCCTCCCTCGGAGGTGGCGAGATTGACGAATTTCGCTTTCAGGATCTGCCAGTCGTAGGTCGATGTTCGGGAGACAATCATTGGCTCAACCAGCGAATAACGAAACTGCAGCTCGTTATGCATCTGTTTTTCCAGCGATTCCTGCAGCGTCACACGCAGGCACACGGCATAGGCCAGCGCCATGCTCACCGTGGCAACGGTAAACATTAACGTCAGACGGGCGGCGAGGGATTTCCTGAACAGATTAAGCATGGTGATTAGTCCCGAAACTCAAGCACGTAGCCCATGCCGCGCACGGTGTGTAGCAGTTTGACCTCCCACGGTGCGTCGACCTTGGTCCGCAGTCGCTTGATGGCGACTTCAACGACGTTGGCATCGCTGTCAAAATTCATATCCCACACCTGCTCGGCGATCATCATTTTTGACATCACCTGGCCCTGATGCCGCGCCAGAAGGCTGAGCAGGGCGAACTCTTTCTGGGTTAAATCAATCCGGTTGCCGTCACGGATCACCCGCCGCGCCAGCAAATCGATCGTCAGATCGTGAACCTGCAGATGGGCAATGTCGTAGCTGTCCATCGAACGGCGTCTTAGCAGTGCCTGCAATCGGGCGATCAGCTCGGTCAGCGAAAATGGTTTCGGCAGGTAGTCATCGGCACCCAGGCGCAGGCCTTTGACCCGTTCATCAAGCGAGCCGCGTGCGGAAAGCATCAGCACCGGTGTTCTTTTGCTCTCGCGCAGGCTGGCCAGCATTTCATAGCCGTCGATCACCGGCAGCATGACATCAAGGATAATCGCGTCGTAATCGTATTCGACGGCCAGAAACAGGCCGTCTCTGCCGTCATGGGCGGTGTCGACGACAAATCCCTGTTCTCGCAGCGCCATAGTGATATAGGAAGACGTTTTGATTTCGTCCTCTACCAGCAGTATTTTCATGATCGGATGCTTCTCTGTTCTTGCCCGGTTTACGGCGGCTATTATAAAGACTGCACCGGTCTGCTGGCTGACTATTTGCTGACATTTTTGTCAGCAAAATAACCCTGAGTGCTCACCCGGTTTGCGGTCTTTTACTGCGTATTGTCGCCAGGATGCGACCGAGTGCTCTTCCTCCCCAGCGCCATCAGACCACTCAGCAGAGTAAATACCGTCATAATTCCGACCATCGCCCACGGCGTGCCGTTATTCAGCCATGCCAGCATCAGCGATGAGATAATGCCGCTGCCGTACTGCAAAGCGCCGATCAGCGCCGAAGCCGAACCGGCGTTACCGGGCACCGCATCCAACGCTGCGGCGGTTGCCGAGGCGGCAATAATGCCGTTCATCGAGAAGAAGACGAAGATACAGGCGGCCATCGCTATCATCCCGGCGGGGAAGATTTCCAGCGTCAGACACATCAGCACGGCCATTACGCTAGCAACCGTCGCGGCGGTCTTCAGCATCTGCTCCAGAGGGAAGCGCTGAACGAGCCGCTTATTGATAAAACTCATGCCCACCACGCCAATAATGTTGACCGCAAACAGCCAGCCGTAGTGCTGAGGATCCACGCCGAACCCGCTGATGTAGACCGAAGGTGAACCGACGATAAAGGCATAGACCGCCACATAGTAAAAAGTCACACACAGCGTGTACCGCATAAAGCTGCGGTTTTTCAGCAGTTGCAGATAGGTGGCAAACGCGCCGCCGAGCGAAGCACCGCGGCGTTTTTCCGGCGGCAGGGTTTCCGGCAGCCATAACAGCGCCACAAACATCAGTACACCTACGGCGGATAGGCACCAGAAAATCACCGGCCAGTGCGAATAGCGGATAATTTGCCCGCCGAGCAGCGGGCCGGCAATCGGCGCGATGGCCATGACGATAATCAGCGTAGAAAGCATCTGCGCCGCACGCGTGCGGCTAAACAGATCGCGGATCATCGCGCGCGCCAGCATCGGCCCGGTGCAGGCACCGGCGGCCTGAAATACGCGCCAGAAAACGATTTGATGCATCTCGGTAGACAGGGCGCAGCCCGCCGAACCGACGGTAAACAGGATCATGCCAATATAAAGCGGCCGTTTGCGGCCAAACCGATCGCTGATCGGCCCCCAGACCAGCTGGGCAACAGCAAAACCGATCAGAAAACCGGTCACGGTTAGTGCAGCATCGCCGTGCAGCGAACGGGACATCTCCGGCATCGCGGGCAGATAAATATCCGTCGACAGCGAGGTAAACGCCATCAGCGCGCTAAGGATGGCAATAAAGGCGATGCCGGTTTTGGCACGGGTGGAATCATTCACGTGGGTTGTCTCGTTAAGTCATAAGAAGTGACCGGCAGTGGCGGGAAACCCGAACGGCTGCCGGTCAACAGGGTGAATCAGGCGTCGTCGTCTTCGCCGCGCGCTTTGCCGCCGAAGCGGTTATGCACCACCACAAAGAACAGCGGAACGAAATACACCGCCAGCAGGGTTGCCGCGACCATCCCGCCGATAACGCCCGTGCCAACCGCGTTCTGCGCGCCGCTTCCGGCGCCGGTGCTGATGGCCAGCGGCAGTACGCCGAGGATAAAGGCCAGCGAGGTCATCAGGATGGGCCTTAGCCGCATACGCGCAGCCTCCAGCGTGGCTTCGATCACGCCTTTGCCTTCTTTTTCGATCAGATCTTTCGCGAATTCGACGATCAAAATGGCGTTTTTCGCCGACAGTCCGATAGTGGTTAACAAACCCACCACGAAATAGACATCGTTATTCAGCCCGCGCAGCAGGGTGGCGACCAGCGCGCCGAACACGCCGAGCGGCACCACCAGCATTACCGAAAACGGCACCGACCAGCTTTCGTACAGCGCCGCCAGGCACAGAAACACCACAATCAGTGAGAGCGCATACAGGGCCGGAGCCTGTTCCCCGGTCATCCGCTCCTGATATGACATCCCGGTCCAGTCAAAGCCAATGCCCTCGGGCAGCTGCTGCGCCAGCTGTTCCATCAGCGCCATTGCTTCACCGGAGCTTTTCCCTGCGGCGGGCTGGCCGAGTATCTCCACCGCTGACAGGCCGTTATAGCGCTCCAGGCGCGGCGAGCCGTAAATCCACTCCGCCGTAGAGAAGCTGGCAAACGGCACCATCTTGCCGTTGGCCGCGCGCACGAACCAGTTATCAAGATCCTGCGGCAGCATGCGCCAGCGGGCATCGGCCATCACATAGACTTTTTTGACCCGGCCGCTGTCAATAAAGTCATTGACGTAGTTGCCGCCCCACGCCGTGCTCAGGGTGCTGTTGATGTCCGTCAAATCCACCCCGAGCGCGGTGGCCTTTTCTTCATCAATATTCAGTTTGAACTGCGGGCTGTCCTCCATGCCGTTAGCGCGGACCGCCGTCAGCGTCTCCGGGTGCTGACGCGCCAGGTCGAGCAGGGCATTCCGCGCCTGTAGCAGTTTTTCATGGCCAAGCCCGGCCTGGTCGATCAGCTCGAAGTCAAAGCCGGTGGCGTTACCTAGTGCGATAATCGGCGGCAGATTAAACGCCACCACGCTGCCGTCCATAATCTGACTGAAGGCCCTGGAAGCACGGCTGACAATGCCATCCACCTTATTGTCATCGCCCGCGCGTTCGGACCAGTCCTTCAGGCCGATAAAGGCGATACCGACATTCTGTCCGCGCCCGGCAAAGCCGAAGCCGTTCACCGTCAGCACGTTCTCAACGTTGTCTTTTTCCTCGTTGAGATAGTAGTCACTGACGCGATCCAGCACAGCCTGCGTGCGTTCCTGAGTTGCCCCGGCGGGCAGGATCGCCTGCGTTGCCAGCACGCCCTGATCCTCCGAGGGCAGGAAGGAGGTCGGTAAGCGCACAAACAGCAGCGCCATCCCCGCCACCAGCACGCCGTAGATCAGCAGATAGCGGCCGCTGCGGTGCAGCATACGCGCGACCGAGCTGCTGTAGTGCTGCGTGCTCTGCTCAAATTTGCGGTTAAACCAGCCAAACAGACCGCGTTTCTGCCCGTGTTCGCCCGGCTTCAGCGGTTTGAGCAGGGTGACGCACAGGGCCGGGGTGAGGATCAGCGCCACCAGCACCGAGAGCACCATGGCCGACACGATAGTGATTGAGAACTGACGGTAGATAACCCCGGTGCTGCCGCCGAAGAACGCCATAGGCACAAATACCGCGGAGAGCACCAGCGCGATGCCGACCAGCGCCCCCTGGATCTGCCCCATCGATTTGCGCGTGGCCGCCTTCGGCTTCAGGCCTTCTTCCGCCATCACCCGCTCGACGTTTTCCACCACCACAATCGCGTCATCGACCAGCAGACCAATCGCCAGCACCATGCCGAACATCGTCAGCGTATTAATCGAATAGCCAAACGCGCTGAGGATGGCAAACGTCCCCGACAGCACCACCGGCACCGCAATCGTGGGGATTAACGTGGCGCGGAAGCTTTGCAGGAACAGGTACATCACCAGAAACACCAGCACGATGGCTTCAATCAGCGTTTTCACCACTTCATTGATCGAAATACTGATAAAAGGCGTGGTGTCATACGGATACACCACCTTCAGCCCCTGCGGGAAGAGGGGCTTCAGCGTGTTGATCCGTTCGCGGATGGCGTTTGCCGTATCCAGCGCATTCGCGCCGGTCGCCAGCTGAATACCGAGCGCCGAGGCGGGTTTACCGTTGATCTTCACCACAAAGTTGTAGTTTTCGCCACCGCGCTCAATGCGCGCTACGTCGTGCAGCCTGACCTGCGAACCGTCGGCGTTAACCTTCATCAGAATATTGCCGAACGCCTCCGGGGAGGTCAGCCGGGTCTGCGCGATGATCGACGCATTAAGCTGCTGCCCCTTCACCGGCGGCGCACCGCCAAGCTGACCGGCGGCAATCTGGGCGTTCTGCGCGCGGATCCGTGCAATAACATCCACCGGCGTCACCTGGTAGTTATTCAGCTTGTTAGGATCCAGCCAGATGCGCATGGCGTACTGCGAGCCGAACAACGTGGTATCACCCACGCCGTTGATGCGGCTGATGGGATCTTTCAGGTTAGTCGCCACGTAATCGGCGATATCTTCCATGCTCATCCGGCCAGTGTCATCGACGAAGCCCGGCACCAGGAAGAACACGCTGGAAGATTTACGCACCGTAATACCCTGCTGCTGAACCTCCTGCGGCAGCAGCGGCGTGGCAAGCTGAAGCTTGTTCTGCACCTGAACCTGGGCGATATCCGCATCGGTGCCGTTTTCAAACGACAGCGTCAGCTGCAGCGTGCCGGAAGAGTCGCTGGTCGAGGACATATACATCAGCCCGTCGAGCCCACTCATATTCTGCTCAATCACCTGGGTAACGCTGTTTTGCAGGGTAGTGGCATCGGCACCAGGATAGGTGGCACGGATTTGCACGGCGGTGGGGGCCACATCGGGGTACTGTTCCACAGGCATCTTAAGCAGGGAAATGCCCCCGGCGAGCATGACAATAATTGCCAGAACCCAGGCAAAAACGGGGCGATCGATAAAGAATCTGGACATCAGTTAGCCCCTTCCGTTGGCGTGGCGGCAATATCCACCGGATTAACCTGCATTCCGGGCTGCGCGCGCTGTAGCCCGGAAACAATCACTCGCTCACCGGACGTCAGGCCGCTGGTGACCCTCCAGCGATCGGCGAAAGCCGTTGAAACGGTGAGATGGCGAACCTCAACGCGGTTATCGCGGCCCACGACCAGTGCGGTCGCTTCGCCGCGCGGGGTGCGGCTGACCGCACGCTGCGGAACGGTCAGCCCCTGTAGATCGCTGCCCATATCGATACGCGCCCGCACAAACATGCCCGGCAGCAGCTGGCGATCGGGGTTAGGCACAATCGCGCGCAGGGTAATTGCGCCGGTGGTCTGGTCAACGGTAACGTCCGAAAACGCCAGCGTTCCGGGATGCGGATACTGTGAGCCATCGCTGAGGATCACGCTGACCGGAACGTTACCGGAATGGCGCTGCAGCCTGCCGGAAGCCAGTTCCTGCTGCAGACGCAGAAATTCCTGGCTCGACTGCGTCACATCCAGATACAGCGGATCAAGCTGCTGCACCGTGGCCAGCGCATCACTCTGCTGCTCCTGCACCAGCGCGCCTTCGGTGACGGAAGAACGCCCGATCCTGCCGTTAAGCGGCGAGGTGACCGTGGTACGTGCCAGATTAATCCGCGCCGTTTCCTGAGCCGCGCTGGCGGTCTCCACCGCAGCACGCGACTCTGCTGCCGTTGCCTCCGCCTGGTCGAAGTCCTGGCGGCTAACGTACTGTGCACCGATCAGCGAGCGATAGCGTGCAAAGGTCACCTGCGCCAGCTGTGCGTTAGCCCTGGCCTGTGCCAGCGCGGCGACCGCGCGGTTGAATTCGGCGCGCAGGGGAGCGGGGTCGATCTGATAAAGCGACTGGCCGGTGACAACGTCACTGCCTTCGGTGAAAAGACGCCGCAAAATAATGCCGGAAACCTGCGGACGCACTTCCGCAATGCGATACGCCAGAATGCGCCCCGGCAGCTCCGACGTGACCGGAAGCGACTGCGTGGCCAGCGTGGTCACCTGCACTTCAGGGACCTCTTTTGCCGGGGGGGCGTTAACGGATGAATCATCACAGCCGGTTAGATTTAAAGCGAACAGCGCGCATAGCAAAGCCAGAGGCTTAATTGCCACGTTGATGGGCATTATTATTTTCTCCCGGAAGCCGGTATTAAGAGAGGAATAACCTCAAAAATGGGATTGTTGAGAATTCAAACGACGCCATGTTGCCGGCGGCACATGATATTTTCTGCTGAAGGAACGGCTGAATGACTGCTGCGAGTCGTAGCCATACTTGGTGGAGATATCTATTACGCTTTCGCCGCCGGTGATTAAATCCTGAGCGGCTGACGTCAGCTTTTTATCCCGAATATAATTGCCCAGACTGATACGCATAATACGGTTAAACATACGCTGCAGGTGCCATTTCGAATAACCCGCGCGCTGCGCGACATCTTCAATTTTCAGGGGCTGACGGATGTTGCTGTCAATCCATGCAATCAGCTCATGGATGATAAGTTCCTGTCGATCCATTCTTTCACCTTCGCCATCGTTTCAGGGTTAAAAAGATGACCAGAACGGCCTGATGAGGGAGAAGATTACCATCGCGGATTACGCTTGATTAGCGGGGTAAAACCGATAGGCGTTATGAGTTTCATTCATTTATGAGCGTTGGCGACGGGCGAGTTTGCGAGTTGGCTCGCAAAAATGCGCGCATGAGGTTCCGACCTTCCTCACATAAAGTGAATTTATTCCGAAAGATTGGTGAAAAATACACATGTATTTCATTTTGTGTATAGTGTTAAGCGCGGGTCAAATTCACTGTTCAAAGGCGGACAATGCTTAAAGAAAACTTTAATGACCTCATCTATTTGGTGATGGTCGCACGCGAGCGCAGTTTCACTCGCGCGGCAGCAAAACTGGGCGTATCCCAGTCAGCGCTCAGTCATTCCATTCGTGGTCTGGAAGAGCGCCTGAATACCCGCCTGTTAACCCGAACCACGCGCAGCGTGGCCTCAACGGAAGCCGGTGAACGGCTGATCCAGAGCGTCGCGCCGATGATTACCGAGATTGAAAAAGCGCTGCAGGATCTGGCGGATAATCAGGAAAATCCCTCGGGAAATATTCGTATTACCGCCGGTGAACACGCGCTTTCCAGCACGCTGTGGCCGTTACTGAAACCGTTTGTGCAGCGCTACCCGGATGTTAACGTCGAATTATCGATCGATAACACATTGACCGATATCGTCAGCGGACGCTTTGACGCCGGCGTACGCCTGGGTGAGTCGATTGAAAAAGATATGGTGGCGGTGCGCATCGGTCCGGACTGGAGAATGGCGATTGTCGCCACGCCGGACTATTTTGCCCAGCACGGCGTGCCGCAAACGCCCTACGAGCTGCAAAATTATCGTTGTATTAATATGCGGCTGCCTACGCTCGGCGGGCTGTATCACTGGGAGTTCAGCAAAGAAGGCAAAGCCATTCGGGTGAAGGTAGAAGGGCAGTTAGTCTTCAATACCCTCTCCGCGCGGATCGATGCGGCGCTATCCGGCATGGGGGTTTCCTGTGTGCCGGAGGATTCGGTAAAAACGTATATCGAAGAAGGCAAACTGCAAAGCGTACTGCAGGACTGGTGCGAACCTTTCACCGGCTATTATCTTTATTATCCCAGCCGGAAACAGCACACCACCGCATTTTCAAAGCTGATCGATGCGGTTCGCTATCAGGGATAAAACAGAATATTTTCAGCGACATTTGCCCGGAAAACGGGTGAAAACAGTTTGAATGGAGGGCGCTTGCCGGATATGCTGAAAACCGTTCTGGCAACGTCCAGCCATTCGATCGAAGCCTTCCGGCACCAGCACCGTCTGATATTGCGATCGCTCTGAAAATATTGAGGGTGTATATGACACTCACTGCGATTAGTTTTGGCCGTATCGCTGCCATTTTGCCGGTGCAGGATATGGAGACCGCTCAGCGCTTTTATATTGATGGATTAGGCTTCACTAAAACCTTTCAAAATGGCGATCCCGTCGGCTTTATGATCCTGAAACGCGACGAAAGCGAACTGCATCTGTCGCTCCAGCCCCGGCATAAAGCCGCACCTTTCCCGATAGCCCATCTGCTGGTTGATGACGCCAATGCCATGTTTGCGCTCTGCAAACGGCATGGCGCAAAAATAATAAAAGACGTGCAGGATAAAGAGTACGGGCTGCGTGCTTTTGTCTTCGCCGACCCCCACGGAAACCGCATTGATGTCGGTCAGCGGCTGCGCGTTTAGCGCCTTCCGTCTCCGACTTTTCAAGACTCAGATAGCACTCATCATTACCCACCCACAATGAGGAACAGAATGAGAATAGGCATCGTAGGTTACGGTTCAGGCGGTAAGAATTTCCACGCACCGTTTATTTCGGCGGCAAAGGGACTGGAACTGGTGGGAATTGTTGCCCGCGCCCCGGCAACCATCGCCAGCGCTCAGGCAGATTTCCCTGATGTGCCGATCTATCCCAGCCTGACGGCTATGCTGGCAGCAGGCATCGATATCGTTACGATCACCACGCCGCCGGCAACGCGTCGTGAGCTGGTTCTTGAAGCGATTGCCGCAGGCGTGGCGGTGATTGCCGATAAGCCTTTTGCACCGGATGCAAAAACCGGCCGCGAACTGGCCGATGCGGCAAAAGCTAAAGGCGTGGTGCTGAGCGTATACCACAACCGCCGTTTTGATGCCGACATCCAGACGCTGCGCAAGGTGATTGAGCAGCAGCGCGTGGGCAAAATGTGGCGTTTACATAACCGGATGGATCTCAACGACCCGTTTACGCTGGAAGGCGGAGAGGCGGGCGGCCTGCTGCGTGATATTGGCAGCCACCTGGTCGATCAAACCCTCTGGCTACTCGGCCCGGTGAAAACGGTGTATGCCCATACGGATATTGTTGACCATCCGGACGGCCCGACCAACGCCAGCTTTGTTATCACGCTGACCCACGCCAGCGGCGTTCACTCACATATCTCCGCCAGCAAACTCAACCGACTGGCTACCCGCGAGCTGATCGTTTACGGCGATAAGGGCAGCTATACGTCCAACGGCACCGACGTTCAGGCACAGGCAATTTTCGCCGGTCAGCGCCCGGCTGACGACCTGGCGGCATGGGGTTATGAAAAAGAGGATCGCTGGGGCGTGCTGCGCACCGCGGGCGGCGAGGAAGCGATGCCTTCCGAGCAGGGGAATTACCATGCTTACTATGAAGCGTTTGTAGAAGCCGTCCGCAGCGGTGTGGAGCCGCCGGTCACCACCGAACAGGCGATTCAGACGCTGGAAGTGCTGGATGCTGCGCTGATCAGCGCGCGGGAAGGGCGTCTGGTAACGCTGGCGTAATTAACTTCAGGCCCGTTGCTTAGGTGCGGGCCTGATTGTTAGTGTGGCGAGATCACTTCTCCAGCGTGCGTAAAAACGCTGAAAGCGAATTATCCAGCTCGCTTAGCGTCTCGGCAGACAGCCCCGACAGGATCTGTCGCTCATTCTCGATGTGCTCCTCAACCGCCCGATCGATCAGTTCCCGCCCGCTATCCGACAGTTTAACCAGCATACTGCGTGCATCCTCGGCGTTGGGCACGCGCTCAATAAATCCACGCGTTTCGAGCCGCTTGAGTCGGTGAGTCATGGTCCCCGATGTCACCATCAGCGTTGAAAAAAGTTCTGTGGGGCTGAGGTTCGGCGCACCTGAACGGCGCAGGGCGGCCAGCATATCGAACTCCCACATGCTCAGTTCGAATCTGGCGAAAGTCGCCTCCAGCTTATGCTGCAGCAGGGCGGCACAGCGGTTAATGCGGCCAATTGGCCCCATCGGGCTGGCGTCCAGGTCGGGGCGCTCGCGCTGCCACTGTTGCAGAATTTCATCCACGGCATCATGTTCACGATTTTTCATTGGCATACTCATTTGTCTTGACTTCAAGATAACTGATCGACAGACTGATAATATCTTGAATTGAAGGTAAAGTCATGAACATTACACCCTCACTGCATTACTGGCGTGACGTGACCCTCACGGCGCTGGCCCCCGCGATCTGGGGTTCTACCTATATCGTTACGACGGAAATCCTGCCGCCGGACAGGCCGTTTACCGCCGCGCTTATCCGGGTTTTACCGGCCGGATTGCTGCTGCTGCTGTTTACCCGACGCATTCCACTGCGGCGCGACGGGTGGCGTTTAGTGGTGCTGAGCGCGCTGAATATCGGCGTTTTCCAGGCGCTGTTATTCGTTGCTGCCTATCGCCTGCCGGGAGGACTGGCCGCCGTGCTGGGTGCCATTCAACCGCTATTGGTGATGGTGCTGGCGTGGGCGGTGGACCGACGTGTACCCGCACAAATCACGCTGTGGTCGGCCGTGGCCGGGGTGATCGGCATGGCGGTGTTGCTGCTGTCGCCGCAAACCACCTTTGAACCAATAGGCGTCATTGCTGCTCTGCTGGGTGCCGCCTGTATGGCCACCGGGGTCTGGCTGACACGTCGCTGGCAGCTCGATCTGCCCGTGCTGTCACTGACCGGCTGGCAGCTGGTGATTGGTGGACTGATGCTGGCCCCCGTCGCGTGGCTGGCCGATGCGCCACTTCCGGTGCTCACTCTGCCGCAGTGGTTTGCCTATGCCTATCTCAGCCTTGCCGGCGCGCTGCTTGCCTACGCACTGTGGTTCCGGGGCGTAACCCGACTGCCCGGCGTGGCTGTTGCCTCGCTCGGGCTGCTCAGCCCGCTGGCCGCCGTGGCGCTGGGCTGGATTGTGCTCTCTCAGTCAATGACCGGCACCGCCTTCGTGGGCCTGATTGTCGTGCTGGTTAGCGTCTTCGCCGTGCAGTGGACAACGGTCCGGCGCAGCTAATTACTTCATTTAACACACTTTTTGCAGGGTATTTACATGTCATCTTCCGTACAAAATGCAATTGAATCACGTATTTCCATTAACCGCTTTCAGGCCGATCGTCCTCTTGCTGATGAAACGATCACCACCCTAGTTGAGCTGGCAACCAAAGCGCCAACGGCGTTCAATATGCAGAACTGGCGGTTTATTGCCTATGGTCTGTCATAATTCCAGGGTCTGCGTCACGCCGCAGTTTTTCACAAATTCTTCGTCATGGCTGACCAGCAGCAGTGCTCCCTTGTAGGATTTCAATACGCCCTCTAACAACTGCCGGGATTCGAGGTCCAGATGGTTGTCCGGCTCGTCAAGCAGCAGGATATCCGGCAGCGGTGATGAACAGGTTAACGCCAGCAGCATTACTTTAAGCTGTTCGCCACCGCTCAGTTGCCCGAGCGGGATCAGGCTTTTATCCCCTCTGATGCGCAGGGCACCCAGCCTGGTGCGCCAGTTTTCAGCGGGGATTAACGGGTCAAATTCACACAAAGCATCAACCACCGGCAGTGCAGAATTAAGCAGGCTTAGATGCTGATCCAGATAGCGCCAGCGCCCATGAAGCGAGTAATTCCCTGATGCGGCCACCAGTTGGCCAGTCAGCACTTTAAGCAGGGTGGATTTTCCACTGCCGTTGCGACCGGCGATCTGCCAGTGCTCGCCGCCGGAAATGGTAAGAGAATGCGGTTGAGTTGAGCCGAAAGGTAAAATTAGCCCCTGACAGTTAACCCGAACGCGCTTTTGCTCATCGGTATAGGGGAATTCCAGCATTTGCGGCGTAATGCGTTCAATGCGCTCGTTCACCGTGCGGCGCTGCGTATCCAGGCGATCCATTACGCGTTCGTGGCGCTGGGTGATTTTTGACTGTTGTTTCTCCGCTTTATTTTTCTTCATATCCAACAGGAGCAGAGACTGCGATCCAGAAGAACGGACGCGATCGCCCTGGCGACACCGCTGAGCTTTTTTCTCCAGCGTGCGCTGTAGCTCCTCTTTTTCTTTACGCAGGTCGGACTGCAGCTGCTTTTCCTCACTGCGTAATGCATTGAGCTGACGCTCTTTTTGCAGCGCGTAATCACTGTAGTTACCACCATATTCCATCAGCCCGCCAGAACTGAGTTCGCAGATACGCTGCATTTCGTTCAGCAGTTGTCGGTCGTGGCTGACTGACAGTGAGCCGGAGGGATGTTGCTGTAACTGCGCTATCAGCCATCGGCGACCGGCGCTGTCGAGATGGTTTTCCGGTTCGTCGAGCAGTAAAAACGAGTCCCGCTGCAAAAAGGCCCGACACAGCGCCAGCCGGGTTTGTTCACCTCCGCTCAACTGTGCAGAAGGGCTTTCCAGCGAAAGGTGGCCCAATGCCGTGCTGTCCAGAAGTGACTGCCAGCGGTGGGGTTCGTTCCACTTATCGGCCAGGAAATCATAATCGTCAACGTCGGCACTACCGTTTTCCACTCTCTGAAAGGCAGCCTGAACGTCAGCAATTCCCAGTGCGTCTGCCAGCGTTGAACCGGGCAGGCGCGTTAGCTGCGGGACATAAAAAAACGGCGTCTGCCAGTCTACCGTGCCGGTTGAAGGCCGAAGGCGCAGCGCCAGCAGCGACATCAGCACCGATTTGCCGCAGCCATTAATGCCGGTCAGCCCCTGGTTTTGCTGCGTCAGCGTGCCGCTTATCTGTTGAAACAGTACAGAGTCGTTGAACGTTATTGATAATTCTGAAAAATGGCAGTGTACGGGCATGGTTGTGCTCCTGAATAAACAGGGCAGGCCGTAATGCCGGATCGGAAATTAACACTGACGAGGATTGCTGCCTGCCCAATATCAAAAATCACATCAGAAAAGATGCGGGAGATATTGCGATGGAATACAGGCATTAAATCATGTCGGCAGACATCCTCAGGGAAAGGTGAAGAAAGATAGTGGCAAAAAACGGGAAGGGTGTAAACAGACGGTGGAAGTGAAAATGCCGCAGACGGGCTGCGGCATCAAACGAATCATCAGAGAAGAGTGATTATTCGGTCACTTTCTTTTTCACATCACTGGCACCTTCTTTGGTGCTGTTCCAGCCTTTCTGTGCGCCTTCTTTGGTCGCATTCCAGCCTTTCTCGGAACCTTCTTTGGTTTTATTCCAGGTCTTCTGCGAGCCTTCGCTCACTTTGCTGCTGAGGCTGTCGCTTTTACCTTCGGCGGCATGCTTAGCTTTCAGTTTCTGCTCGGCGCCCTGGTTCTGCGCTTCGTGCAGTTTTTCTTTGGCGGTGTTAGCACCGGCCTGCGCGTTGGCGACGGTTTCATCGGTTGCGTGTGTGGCGGCAAATGCGGAAGAGGCCAGTAAAATGGCTGACAGAGCGATAATAGTCTTTTTCATAAATATTCCCTCATAAAAAACGTCATTAGTGTTATCAACGTAGTGAAGTCTGCCATGACGGGTGCCCCATGGCTTTAGGAAAAAACTGTAAATGAACGGAGATGCCAAATCGTCTCTAGCTCAGCCTGAACATGGGAGAGGGTAGCCAGCTTGCGGTTCACCTTGGAAAACAGCAGCAGAATTCATTTCATCAGCACGTCAGCGCTTCGATTTCGGCTTTGCACTGCATTAACGAACTCAGCAGGTGATCGAGCTTTTCGTCAAAACGCAGGGCCGGTACGGCGACCGAAATCGCGTAATGCTCACCCGCCCCGGTATTCAGGTAAACACCTATCCCACAGACGCCACGCGCGTGTTCCTCACGATCGACGGCATAGCCACGTGCACGGGTTTGCCGGATATCGTCCAGCAGCGAAGGCAGCGTTCGCAGGGTGCTATCCGTTCTCACATCCGGCTGGCCGCCGAGCAGGTCGGCAATTTTTTCATCGGCAAGTATCGCCAGAATCGCCTTGCCGTGGGCGGTGCAGTGGCAGGGAAACGCCGTACCGACCGCGGAGACCACGCGCAGCTCCTGGTCAGAAACGAACTGGCTGACGGAGACGGCGTGGCTGCCGCGATATACGCATAAATCCACCGTTTCACGCGTCCGGCGGCCCAGCGTTTCCATCGGGGATTGTGCCAGCGCGATAATGTCGGTATGCGCGGAGGCCGCCAGGCGCGCCAGAGCCGGTCCGAGCCGAACGCCGGCGCTACCCGCGATCAGCAGCTGCTGCGATTCCAGCGAAGTGACCAGCCGGTGAACGGTGGTGCGCGGCAAACCCGTTTCGCGCGACAGGTGGGAGATGGTCATACCTTTTGGCTGCAGTTCCAGCGCCCGCAGGATCGTCGCGGCCCGGGCAATAACCTGTGAACCACTGCTGTCTGCCTCATTACTCATCTGCACCTCCGGTTAAAACGTCTCGCCGCAGGATACCACGCGTTATCCGCCTGGTGGACAAAATGCGTATGCACCACGCAGGGAACTCTTTGCTGACATTCGGTTTACCTTTCGCCCGTTGACTTAGCTGGAATATGATCTGAATATAATGACCACTTATCGGATATTTGTTCCATTATTCGGATGGTGTGAGTGAGTTCATGATGAATGAGATCAAGAAAACGGGCGCCTTCACGCTACTGGCGGTGGCCTGCCTGACCATTATGGTGGGCTGCGTGATCGTACCCGGCCTGACGGCGGTGGCGGAAAACCTGGGTACGCCCTCAGCGGCCAGCTGGCTGGTAACCGTGCCGTCGCTGGGCGTGGTGGTATTTGGTCCGCTGGCAGGCCGCTTTATTGATCGGGTAGGGGCTTACCGGGCACTTACGTGGGGATTATTTTGCTACGGCCTGTTGGGAAGCGGTGGCGTTTTCCTTCACGGCACAATCCCAGTGATGCTCGACAGGCTGCTGCTTGGCGGCGCAACGGCGGTGGTGATGGCCGCCGGTACGGTACTGATCTCGCTGTTCTACAGCGGGAAGGCGCGCATGAAGATGATAGCTTCTCAGGGCATGTCTATCGAGTTGGGTGGCGTAATCTTTCTGTTTATCGGCGGGCTGCTGGCCAGCCTGGGCTGGCGCTGGCCGTTTCTGCTGTATCTCATTGCCTGGCTGTTGCTGGCGATGCAGCTGCGCTTTGTGCCCAAACCGCCCGCTGAAGAGAAGGGGGAAAATAGCGGAGATGAGAGCCAGGATTCAGTCCCGGCCAGCGGTAAGCTCAAAACGGTGTATTTCGCCGCTATAGCCTCCATGCTGTGCTTTTTTACCGGGGTGATCGTGATCCCGCAGCAGTTTCATCAGCTTCATATCGGCGCGGCGGAAACGGGCTACTTCCTGTCATTTATCTCGCTGATCGCCGTTTTTGCCGCGGCAATAATGCCGAAAATGGTGAACCGCCTTGATGAGTTCGGCACGCTGTACGTCGCTTTTGCCTGTTATGCCGCCGCGCATCTGATATTTTCTGCTGCCGACGGTGTGACGCTGTTTATCGCCGGAGGGATCATGATGGGATGCGGGTTTGGGCTGTCGGTGCCGCTGGTTAATCATATGACCGTTGAGCAGAGCGATGCCCGCGTGCGCGGGCGAAACCTGGCCTGGCTGTCGATGGCGATCTTTTCCGGGCAGTTTTTATCCTCCTTTATGGAGTTTATTCCGGGCAATGCATCGGTGATTTTTGCGGGTGCAGCCCTGATTGGCACTGCGGTAATGGCGACACTGTGGATACTGCGGCGCGGGCAACGCGAAGAATAAGCCCGGCAGCAACGTAATCTTTGTTACCGCAGGGCATTCGTGCAGGAGAATATTAGCAGGCTTCAGGCTTCAGGCTTCAGGCTTCAGGCTTCAGGCTTCCGATGAAGCCTGGCTGGCGCCGTCCTTTTCGGCATCGGTTTTATTGCTGGAATAAATAAAGTAAAGCGCGATCCCCAGGCAGACAACCGCCCCCAGCCGCGTGGCTGAAAAGTGGATGGCTTCGTTGCCCAGCCAGCCAAAATTATCAATCAGCATACTCATCGCCAGCTGACCGAAAATAACCGCCACCGTCGCCACCGCCGCACCGATACGCTGAACGGCCAGCACCATAATAACGATGTAAGGCACGCCACAAAGTGCGCCCAGCAGCTGCCACTTCGGCACGTCCAGCAGGGTTAGGTCATACTTGGGTTCGAAGAAGAAAATAAGCAGAGCGCTGATCAGCGCACCGAGCGAGAAGGTCAGAAATGCGCTGCGGAACACGCCAACCTGGCTGCCCAATTTGCCGTTGATCGCTGCCTGAATGCTTAGCACGGCACCGCCGATTACGGCCAGGATAATCATCAATACGTTCATCATTTCACCTCAGCCTTTTGCCACAAGAATCAGTGCGGCAATAATAAAGATCAGCGCAATAAAGCGCTTACGGTCAATTTTGCGATGCGCCGTACCGAGTAGCCCGTAATGGTCAATCACCACGCTTTTAAAAACCTGCCCGGCAAGAATGCCGATCATCGTCATCGCAATACCGATCACCGGCACGGCCACGGTCAGGATCACGACATATACCGGACCAAGAATACCGCCCAGTAACGTCCATGACGGCTGCGTGAAGAAGGAAGGGCTGTTACGCGGGCTAAAGAACAGCATCAGCAAAAAGGTCAGCGCGGCACCCACGCCGAAAACACTGAACGTTGCCCATAAACCACCGACTTCGTGTCCTAACGGCCCCAGTAACCCCGCCTCTACCGACAACCCCATCCCGCCAGCAACGACGAGCAAAATAAAAATAAGCTGCATACATTAAATCCCCGAGAATGAAGGGAAAGGATGGTATAGCAGCGTGGAATCATGAAAAACGGTATAATTCATGAAACACCTTTGCAGGAATCGGGATAATGTTTGACGCTGGCAGCATAAATTTTCGCACGCTGGTATTTTTCATCGGCGTGTACGATGAGCAGAACTTTTCCGCCGTCGCCAGGCGGGAAGGCGTGTCAGCATCGATGGTCTCGCGCGTGATTATTCAGTTAGAAGACACCCTAGGCCAGCAGCTTTTCTACCGCAATACCCGGGCGGTGATCCCTACCGAAGCCGGCCGACTGTTTATTGACTACGCCCGTAGCATGACCGAACAACTGAACAAAGCCCGCAAGGAGATGCAGGACAGATCCCTCGAACCCGCCGGGCTGATACGTATTAACGCGCCGGTTTTCTTCGGCCAGCGACATATTGCCCCCTGGCTGACGGCACTTTCCCTGCGATATCCCCGGTTGCAGATGGAGCTGATGCTGACGGATGACTTTATCGACCCTCATAGAGATGCCACCGACGTGCTGTTCAGGATCGGCACGCTGACCGATTCCTCTTTCCATGCGCGGATATTCGCCACTCAGCGTTATTATCTGGCGGCATCACCCAAATATTTAGAACAGCACGGCCAGCCGCTAACGCCCGCCGATTTCAGCCAGCATAAGTGTCTGGTGTATCGCGGCTCTTCCGGCCCCAATCGCTGGCTGTTCCGTCAGCCAGGAGATAACTGGGTACACTATCCGGTAACGGGAATTCTGACGTCCAACAATGCGGAATCTCTGCTGACCAGCGCGCTGGACGGGATGGGACTGGTGCTGTTCCCCGACTGGCTGATTAATGACATCCTGAATAAAGGCGGGCTGGTGCGCATCATGCCGGATTTTGAGGCGGCCATTCACACCGAGCCACAGCATATCGCCGCCATCTATCCCAACGCCCGCCATCCACCGCTTAATGTGCGGGCGGTGATTGACCACTTCGTTGGGGTTTACGGTTCTCCGCCTTACTGGCAGCGGGGATAAATGGGGCAGGGACGTTAATCGGCAGATAGGGAATTATCGCTATAAAACGTCATCTGGTTATCGTGTTTTAAAAGGATAAGCCTTCTTACTTAGCTCTGACGCGTAATAGGTGGCGTTCCATGGGTATGGAATGTCTCAATCGTTTTTAATCCCCATGCCTGCCCTTTTTTACGCTCAGATTCTGTCCAGACAACCGTCTCCCAGTCCGGTGCTAAGATCAGACGTGCACCGGAGTTGGCCAGCTCAATGCGATTCCCGGCAGGTTCCCAGACGTAAAGGAAAAATGTTCCCTGTATTGCATGTTTATGTGGCCCGGTTTCAATATGAACGCGATTTTCAAGGAAGATATCAGCTGCACGCAGAATATCTTCGCGAGTGTCTGTGGCATAGGTAACATGATGCAGTCGTGCGTTTCCTCCGGCATGTTCTTCAGTACAGGCAAGATCGTAAGTTTTATTATTTATGGTGAACCAGCATCCCCCAATCCGGCCATTATCAAGCTGAATCATTTCCGTGACGCGTGAGCCGAGACAGGTTTCCATAAATTTTTTGAACTCCTCCACATCAGAAGCCAGTAAGTTGAGGTGATCCAGGCGACGAGGACAGGCACCCCGACCGTGATAGCGTTGGGCAAGGTTTTTTAAAGCCGGCCGTTCATCCGATCCAGCCTCATAGCGCACCGTATCGTAATAAATTTCGAATAAATGGCCGAAAGGATCTGAGAAGCGGAAAGCACGTCCGTGCCCCTTTTCGGCATCCACCCACCCGACTACCTCATATCCACTTGCTTCAATGACCGAAACGCGACGCATTAGTGCGGCTTCAGAACTGGCACGATAGGCAATGTGACCAACGCCCGTCGTATGGTGACGAGAAAGTTTTAATGAATGAAATTCATAGTCATCCCAGGCGCGCAGCCAGGCGTGGTTTTCGTCCTGAGCTGAAACGGTGAGCCCATAAACATTGACGAAGAAGTTAAGGCTCTCCTCGAATTTATCGGTATACATTTCGACATGGGCAAGATGGGCAATATCGAAACAAGGTTCCGGCAATCGGTTCGTCATAATGGGCTTCCTGTCAGGCTATAGCGATTTGAAGGATACGTTAATACGGGTGGTTGAAAGTGTCTGTTTAAAAAGACTTTTAGGGGTATGCATTGCATTTATAGTGTGAGCCTACCTGCAATAATGCAGCCATCTCCAAACTCTCAAAGATCCTGTCAGCTGTCGAAGATCCTTATCCACAACAATGTCCTTACGTTGTTTCAGTCACGTTGCCTGAGCCAGGCTCCGTCGACTGAAAGGAGCAATCTCTGCGCCACCATCATTCAATAATTGAATGATATATTAACACAAAAAGAGAAATCATGAATTTAATGAATGATTGATCACACAAATTGGATAAAATCATTGCGAAGATGAATGGAGTGTTTAAAGTCTGGCAGACCATTTCGGTGGGTAACATGGCTTGAACACTTACCACTTATTCACGTAAGAAAATCTACTGGGCAGGATGTTTTATAAGGATTAGTCAATGAAAATCATAATACCTCTGAAAAATAAACGTTTTAATAAGACTTTCATCACCACGGTATTATTAGCATCTTTAAGTTATACACCGGTTTTTGTAACGGGTGCCATAGCTGCGGAAAAACCTGAATCTGTGACCGGCGTAAAAAAAACAATTGTTTATGTGGGGTCATATTCTGGTGAAAAAAGCACTGGTGGGATTTATGCTTTCGAGCTGTCAACTGATGGAAAGAAGTTAATTCAGATTCAGCATTTAAATGAACCCACACAAGCTGGCTATCAAATCGTTAATCAAAAAACATTAACCCTTTACTCGGTAGATGAAAGAAAAAATGATGGTAGGGGCCCCGTATCGCCACCAGCCAAAGTCTATTCATTTAGTATAGATAAAAGCAGCGGTAGATTAGAGGCATTGAATTCACTGGAAGCCCCCGGTCCCAACCCAACATATTTAAGCCTTGATACTGAAAGAAATCGGTTGTTTACCGCTAATCATGGCGGGTTTGAACATATCGAAAAAGTCACTTTCAAAGATGGTAAGTGGCAATCGAGTTACGATTATGATGATGCCACCGTTATAATGTACAACTTAAAATCGAGTGGTGAACTCGATACAATAAAAGATCTCATCGTATTAAAAGGACACGGGCAGGATCCTAATCAATCAAAACAGCTGGCTGGCCATGCTCAAGCCAGTTCACATGCACACAGTTCCGTGGTATCCCCAGACGGAAAATATCTTTTAGTGTGTAACAAGGGAACAGATGAGGTTTTAGTTTACGCGATTGGAGATAAACTAAAGTTAATAAACAGCTATAAGTTTCCTAACGTGTCCGCTCCACGGCACCTCGTTTTTTCTGGCAATAAGAGATTCTATTTAGATCTGGAACTTTCAAATCAGGTCGCGTCGATGAATTTTGACCCGAAAGATGGAGGGATAACGCTTGTCGATAACGTGTCAGCGGTTCCACCAGGTTATAAAGGCGATAATGAACCCGCTGAAATTCGACTTCATCCCAATCATAAATTTGTTTATGTCAATAATCGCGGTAGCGATGATATTAGCTGGTTTGGTATTCAGCCAAATGGCAAACTTGAATGGAAGGGGTCCGTACCTTTAGCCAGATCGCTCCATCCTGGCGTTGCCGCACGGAGTTTCGCTTTATCTCCGGATGCTAAACAGCTGATTGTAGCCGATCGTCCTGAAAACAAGCTTAAGATTTATTCTGTTAACGAAACTAATGGCAATCTGAGTATGAGTGGAGATGTAACGATTCAACAGCCAGCGTTCGTTTCATTTGCTTCAATGTATTGATGGGGCCGACTATGAAAACACACTATTTTTCATGGGTTCCATCACTCGTTTTGTTAATACCGTCGATCTCTTTTTCTGCTGTTATCTATAATAAAGATGGAAATATTGTTGATCTGTACGGAAAATTGATCGCAAAAGAAATTTATAAGGAAGATACCAGTCATACCCGAAAAGAAGCAGGTTTTGGCTCAATAGGATTTAGAGGCCAGACGCAAATTAGTCATAAACTGACCGGATTTGGCCAGTGGGAATATCGCGCTTACACCAATGCGGCAGAAGATGAGACTCAAACTACGGAGACGAGATTGGCTTTTGCTGGTTTGAAATACCAGAGAATTGGATCGGTTGATTATGGTTACAACAATGGGATTTTATATGATGTCGGTTCTTTGACTGATATGGCCCCATCGTGGTCAGCCATGACGTGGACGGGGAGCGTTAATAGAAATTTCATGAATAGCAGATCTGAAGGTGTTCTGACGTTCAGAAGCAGTGAGCTTTTGGGGATTTCAGATAGGTTGAGTGTGGGGGTACAGTTTCAAGCTAAGAATGAATCCAACGATATCTATACCGACAACGGAAATGGGATAGGTTATTCTTTAGGGTATGACGTTATTGAAGGGATGAAAGTTATTGCTGCCTACAGTAACTCAGCAAGAACCAGTGAACAGCGGGCTGATGGTAAAGGAAATAATGCTGAGTCATGGGCTGTTGGTGCAAAATATGATGCTAACAGTGTTTATCTGGCAACACTTTATTCTGAAACTTCAAACACGACCCGCACGGGATCGACGGGGAAGGCGGGAGTTGCTAATAAAACACGAAGCATTGAAGCATTAGCACAGTACGTTTTTAAATCAGGATTCAGGCCTTCAATAGGTTGGTTCCATACTCGAGGCTATGATCTGTCGCCCGAAGGATCTTTTAAGGGCGGGGAAAGTGACCTCGCGCACTATATTGAACTGGGTGTAAGTTATAATTTCAATCCAAATTTCAGAGTGTATGTTGATTACTATATTAACTTGCTGGATGAAAGTTCAGACTATGTCACGCAGGTTGGAGGCTTGAACGGGAACGATAATATGACTGCTCTAAATATGAGCTACTATTTCTGAGTAAAAATGAGAAAAAGTAGTGAGGTGTCGTTGATCCTCACTACTTCAAACTCAGTACTCATTTACTGAAATCATCAGTGTGTAAAAATGCTTAGCGGGTTGAGATTGACGATCTGACCTGATGTATCTGGTTGAATGTTTCTTTCCAGTCAAACGGTAGCAGGTCTGAATAAACAATCTGTTGCTGCGCAAGTAAAGCAGGCAAAGACGCCTGAATTAAGCCCGTCGCTTTACTCATCTCTCCCGCTACTCCCGCATCATTGAGTGTTCTCACAACCTCCGTCATTTCTTCGGCACGACGTAAGCCGTGCTCCGCAACCCGACTGATCAGGTAATCCGCCTGCCCGGCATCCCAGCCTGTTGAGGGGAAACTGGCATGCAGTGACGCCAGTACGGCATCATGCACACCGTACTGCTGCGCAGCACTCAGACACTCAACGGTAAGTGCTTCCAGGCCTTTAATCATCACGCTGCGGCACATTTTTATCGCCGATACATCACCCACTTTACCGCTGACCGCCGTTGCCTGACAGCCAAGCACCGTTAACTGCTGTGCAACTTCCACTGCATCATCACCGGCTAATAGTAATGGGGTAGCCAGGCGTTTGGGTGGTACAGGTGCCATAACAGCAACATCAAGATAGCGACCGTTGCCGGCAGCTATCATCGCTGCCGCATCACGTTTGGTGCCAGGTGCCACCGAGTTAAAATCCAGCAGAATTTGTCCGCTTTTCATTAACCGTGCAGCTTCCTGGGCGACTGACAGCGCGTTGTTTGCGGTAACCAGCGAAAGTATCAGCGATGTGCCTTCCAGTGCGGTGCGAAAACTGGGGGCGACGGAAACATTCATTTCCCGAGCCAGAAGCCGCAGTTTATCAGCTTCTGCGCTCAGAAATTTTTTGTCCCAAATGGAAACTTGCACGCCCCGACGCGTTAGTTCCTCAGCGTAAATACGGCCAGCTTCACCGAAACCAATAATGGTAATTTGCATCATTTATTCTCCTTAAGGGGACCAGCCCAAAGGGAACCGGGCACGGCGACCTGACCTGTAAAAAGCAGGCGGGCGGTGCGTATCAAACCGCTACGGATGATGTTACCTTCCCGATCGCGCTCCAGCATTACGCTATACTCACCGGTAGGATGCTCAACCACAATTCGTTGTTTATCCCCCTCAGCTACGATCGCGACACCCTGAGTGACAGCCCCAGCAATCAGGCATGCCGTTGCAACACTGACGGCACCCAATACTCCAATTGAGGCGTGACAACGATGCGGAATAAAGGTACGCGTTGTTACTGCACCTCCGTGCATTGGTGCGGCAATCAGTGTCATTTTTGGCACTGTTCTGTGCGTAACGTCGCCAAGGTTCATGCTTTTACCGGCCTGTATGCGAATAGACTCCAGGCGTGCTTTTAACTCATCGTCATGGTCGAGCTGCTCTCTCGTTTCAAGCCCGGTACGTTCAAGATCTGAAGCGCGAATCAACACAACGGGCATACCATTATCGATGCAGGTCGTATCAACGCCGTCGAACCGATCTCGTGGCTGTCCGGTCGGAAATAGTGAGCCACAGCTTGATCCCGCAATATCGCTAAATGTCAGTATCTGCTCTGCGCCACAGCCCGGCACGCCGTCAATCCGCGTATCACCCTCATACTCAACCATCCCATCCGGGGTGGAGAGTTCCGCTTCGGCGATTTGATGGGTGTTGACCATGTAAATACGCACGTATGAACGCGAGCCCTGGGCTGAAACCAGACCTTTTTCAATGGCAAACGGGGCGACTGCTGCGAGGACATTGCCGCAGTTTTGTCCGTAATCCACGATCGCTTTATCAACATTCACCTGAGCAAAAAGGTAATCGACATCTGCATCGGACCGGGTCGAGCGGGAAATGATAGCGACCTTACTGGTCAGGGGATCGGCTCCGCCAATACCATCAATCTGGCGGATATCAGGAGAACCGATTGCCGCCAGTAATACCCGATCCCTCAATGCACTATCTGCAGGAAGATCGCTCGCAAGGAAACAGGCAGCTTTTGAAGTGCCACCGCGCATCTGAATGCAGGGGATTAGCGTTTGTTTCATAATGAGCCTTTTTCAAGGTCTTCCAGCGAATCAACATAGCGCAGGCCTTTTCGCAGCAGCGTCGATCGCATCTGATAAATATCCAGCCCCAGTTCACCCTCTGCGAGTCGCTGGCGCTTGTTCTCTTCAATATCCACACGTTTTTGTGCTGCTATGTTGATACTCTCTGCATGGGCACGCGGAACGATAACCACACCGTCATCGTCGGCGACCACAATGTCTCCCGGGTAAACCAGCTGACCGGCGCACAGCAGTGGTACGTTTACCGAACCCAGCGTTTCCTTCACGGTTCCCTGCGCATAAACTGCTCGCGACCAGACCGGGAAGTTCATATCGCGCAGCGTCTGACTGTCGCGGATGCCAATGTCACCAATCAGAGCCACGACGCCACGGGCTTTCAGTGACGTCGCAAGAAGATCGCCAAAGAAGCCGTCATGGCACTCAGAAGTGGGGGCAACCACAAGCACGTCACCGGGCTGGCACTGTTCGACCGCAACGTGAAACATCCAGTTGTCGCCAGGCGTCAACAAAACAGTCACCGCACTACCAGAAATCGATTTGGCTTGCTGAATAGGGCGGATCCGACGGTCTAACAGACCCTGACGCTGTTGCGCTTCATGTACCGTCGCGACGCCATATGCGGCAAAGCGAGACACTAACTCTGCGGCAGCACGATCGACATTACGTACGACGATGCCTTTCTGGTTCAGATGGTTCATGACAAATCCTCCGTTACCCGTGGGAACAAGCTCTGGTAGCCTTCACCGTGGCTGATTGCACGAACAGAGGTAATCCCGACATTGCGCTTTGCCTGTACGCCACGTTGCAGTGCCACACGGGTGTAATATTCCCAAAGATGCTCCTGACCGGCCATACACTGAATCGCAGCATATTTCTTATCCCATACCGATGTAATGTCCAGCAGCACATCAGGCTTCCAGTTGCACTGCTCCGGCTGGTGCGGTTCAAAACTATAGACCGGCGGGGCACCAATAATCGGCTCGCCCGGACGATATCCCTCCGCCTGAGCGATGATTCGCGCTTCCTGAGTTAGGTTAGCGGCCAATGGATGGTCGTAGTTGTAGGGATCCGCAACGGAATGGGTAAGCACGAAGTGGGGTTGAATTTTTCGGAACACGTCGGCCAGACGAAACAATGTCTCTTTGTCCGCGCGCAGCGGGTAGTCTCCCAGATCAAAAAACTCAATGCTCGCACCGAGGATCTCTGCTGCAGACTGCGCTTCCGCACGGCGATGCTGTTTCACCGTTTCTTCCGTCATGTTGCCTTTACGCCAGAGTTTAGCTGATTCGCCACGCTCGCCGAAGCTGAGACAAACAACATGCACGTCATAGCCGCGTGAAGCGTGAAGCGCGATAGCGCCACCGGCACGCCAGACAAAATCAGCTGAATGTGCACTGACCACCAGTGCGCTTTTTTTCGGGTTATTTTCCATTGAATTCACCTGCTGTTGTGTTTAGGTGCATCGTGCACCTGAAAAACAGCTGCGAAAAATTCCTTTCGTTGCTTAAGCCATGCATTTTAATTATGTTGTGAACTTGCCCTCACTCTGGAGCGCTTTGATCATGACGTTTGAAGAAACTGATGGTTCTATAAAAATCATGCAATTACGGTCATTTTGCATGATCGCAAAATACGGAACCGTTTCTGAAGCTGCGAACAATTTATTTCGCACACAGTCAGCCGTAACACGTTCCGTTCGCGAGCTTGAGGAGACAATTGGGGTAACGCTTTTTGAACGCCACGCCTCGGGTATGATCGTTACCGATTTTGGTAAATGTATACTGCCACGCGCTCAGAAAGCATTAGATGAGCTACGGCAGATCCCAAAGTTACTGGAAAAATTAAAACCGCGCGGCAACGAGCGGCGCGAGGATGCCGAACCTATTTGGTTGTTCAACTTGCGAAGGCTGGAAGTCTTCGTAGCTTTGCATCGTTTTCACCACACGATAACCGCAGCGCACGCGATGGGAGTCAGTCAACCCGCGATAAGTGCGTCGTTAAAAGTACTGGAAAAAGGGGCCAGCATCTCTCTTTTCCAGCGAACGCCTCGCGGTTTGATGCCGACTGCCGCGGGTCGAGAAATCGCCCCCGCAGTTAGCCGCGCAATTAACGAAATAAGCCATATTAAAGAAGATATTGCGGCACGCCAGGGCGTACTGACTGGAACCGTGAACATCGGCGCGTTGCCGTTGAGCCGCACCAGTCTGTTGCCTGAGGCGATTGCTCAACTGGTGGGGCAGTATCCAGGAATAAAAATTTTTACTAACGAAAGTGCTTTTAGCGTGTTGATCACTGAGCTGCGTTCGGGAGATATCGATTTCATTGTCGGAGCGCTACGTAAGGGGGAAGATTTCTTTGACACTGAAAACATTCCACTTTTTTCAGAGGAACTGGTCATGTTGGTTGGGCCACAGCATCCCTTACTGAATAAAACCCTGCGGCCGGAAGATTTTGCAAATGCCCAATGGATTTTGCCTCGCAGCAAGACGCCAGCACGGCGTTTGCTGGACAAAGCGTTTGCCGAGCGGGGGCAGGACGCACTGAAACCGGTCGTTGAAAGCGGGGACCTGGCGATAGTCAGGGGGTTGCTGCTGCGTACGGAGATGATCGCGATTGTCTCCTCGCAGCAGCTTGCCTGGGAATTAGAGAACGATATACTGCAACCGTTGAATTACAGCCTGCAGGATACCCGCCGCGAAATAGGCCTTATTTTCAGACAAGGGTCACTCCATTCTCCAGCCGCACAGGCGTTGATAAATACAATTAAGAACATGTTCTGACAAATTAATGAAGTCTGCGGCATTCCCGTCAGGTGAGACCATGACGGGATTTTCAACGCCGTGTTATCGCGCCATCATGATGACTTGTTTTGGGTCAAAGCCACTTTCGCTAAGTGCAAGGTCGTTCAGGATGCGTCGCATCATCAGCCCGGGACGGTCTGGCGCGAAATTGAGGTCAAACTGCTTTTCAGGATCGCTATTGACGACGTCAAGAATCCATTCGAGAGCATCGACGTCTTCGGTATAGGCTTTTTGCGAGGATTCGTAAAGATGTTTATCCGTCTCTTTATTTTGCAGATCGAAGTTACGTGAGCAGAACCACCAGTAATGAATACTACCATTGGTTTCTGGAGTGAAAATGTGTGAAATATTAAAACGATAGGTTTCTTCGCTGCCGTGATGCCTGGTGATATCAACGATACGCGCAAACGCGATATGCATCGCAGGCGAAACAAACATCGCGGTGGAGAAACGATTGACCGGAATACCGCCTAATTTGGTTGGTTCGGCGTAGACACCTGGTGGCGGAGAGTTCAGCAGCTGACGCTCAATAATCACTTTGTTATCCTCGATTCGCGCCTCAAGTTTAGAACGTGCATATTCAGGTGTGCCAATCGCACCCGGATGTAGAAACGGAAAATGCGTTTGATCGAGTAAATTTTCATGCATCGACACATAATCAGATTTCATATGGAACTGATCGTTAACGGTTTTCCACTCGTCACTCTCTAACCAGGGCGTCTCAGGAATGAGATTTGGGTCGGCGAGATCGGGATCGCCCATCCATATCCACAGCAGTGGTCCACGTTCAATAATGTCATAAGTACGCACCGCCGCATTGGTTGGCACATTGATCATCGAAGGAAGGTTGACGCAACGGCCTGAGGGGGCAAACTCCATACCGTGATAGCCGCACCGCAGGTTATCGTCATGCAACGTACCTTTCGCCAGAGGAAATGAGCGATGGGGGCAACGGTTACGCATGGCAACGGGTTCTCCTGCATTGGTGCGATAAAGCGCCACCTCAATGCCAAGAAAACGACGGCTAAAAATCTCGCGCGTGACCTCATGCGACAGGGCTGCAACATACCAGCAATTTTTTACCAGCGGCGTGTTTTGGTCGGCAAAACCACTGTTCGCTAAGACATTATCGTTAAGCGGAATACGCGGGTGTTCGTAATTCATATCAAATGTATTGCTCATGCTTTCCTCACTTACAGGTCAAGTGTGATTTTTTTTCCCTTAAGGCGGGACACGCAGATGCAAACCGATGCGCTTTTATTTTTGTCATCGTCATCAAGGCAAACGTCACGATGGACAATAGGCCCATCAGCATCAATGACGTGCTGTGCACAAACCCCACATTCACCCCGGCGACAATCCCATAAGACATCAATGTTGGCATTATTCAGGGCGTCAAGAATCGATGTGTTGCCGTGGACATGGACGGTTTTACGCGATTTTTGTAGATACACATCAAAGCCGTCACGCAGAGGATTATTTGCCAGGAACAACTCGTAGTGCAGTTGCTGTAATGGCCAGTTGAACTGCTTTGCTGCGGTGATACAGGATTCAATCATTGGCAGGGGACCACAGATATAGATGTGGGTATCTGATGAAATTTCGTTAAACAGTTGACTGAAGTGCAGACGCTGTTGTTGCTCAGAATAAAGAAACTCGGCCTTACTATTGGTTAACGTCCGTACTTCATTGTGATAGGCCATGTTCTGGTCATTTAAACCGCAGTAAATCATCCGTACCGGCTTACTGCGCTTAGTCAGACTACGCAGCATTGATAAAATTGGTGTAATACCTATACCACCGGCAATCAACAGCGTTGGGGCATTGTTGCGTTCAAGCGGGAAGGCGTTTACTGGAACTGACACCTGCACACTCATACCCGGTTGCAGTTGAGTATGAATATAGTTAGATGTTTGGCCGTACTGTTCACGTTTAACGGCAATGCGCCATACGTTGCGGGGATCATCCTGCGTATCTCCGCCAATTAACGAATAATGGCGCACCAGCAGGGTGCCATCATCATCACGTAGAAAAAGCATAGTATGCGCACCTGGCCCATATTCCGGCAGCAGCTGACCTTCACTGGACGATAACCGGACTTCACGAACATCTGTTGTCACTGCTTTGACCGATGAGACGGTGACATTTATCGTCTGAAAAGCCATAACATTACTCCCATTGAAAAACTACTTTGAAATCTGTCGTTCAGCTAATGGCTGAATCGCTGTGTTGAGATTGATGATGAGCATAGATGCGATTAAAGCTGAGGTAGCGAGGAAGCAGTAAAGGCTGCCTTCCCCCGGAAAGGTGTACAGCAGCACGCCGCCCAACGTTGAACTGGCGATCGCGCCAACTCGCCCAATACCGTGCATGCAACTCACGCCCGTTGCGCGGAATGCCGTCGGGTAGGTTGCCGGCGCGATAGATTGCATACCGGTCTGAGCACCATTGATAAAAATGCCAGAGAGGAAAATGAGCACCAGCAACGTAATGAACTGCTTATCGAGGACGAACGCGGCAAAAAGAAAGGTGGCTCCAACCAGATAGAATAGTGATACCATTTTGGCCGCTGATATTTTGTCCATCAAATAGCCGATCACGAGACAACCCAATATGCCACCCAGCTGAAAACCTGATGCAACCCACGCCGTTTCTGCTAAGGAGAAGCCGCCTTTATTCAGCGAATTAGGCATCCATCCGTTTAACAAATAAATCGTGAATAAACCAAAAAGATAGGTGAGCCAAAGCACCACTGTCTTTTTGCTATAGCCTTTCGAAAACAGCGCGCCGAAAGTACTTTTTTGGCTGAATAACGGATATTCGCGCACAGCGAACCGGGAGATGTCGAAATGACCTCCGATAAGATTAAGGACATTGCAAAGTTTTTTGCGATCGGTAGCGCGTCGCCATAGATACATCGGTGATTCGTTCATGGTCATCATTAAGACCAGAAGGATGACGGCAGGGATGATGCCGCCAATAAGCAATAAACTTCCCCATGAGTGATGTTGCAGCATCCAGGCCGCAAGCAGCCCGGCCCCCCCAGACCCCAGGCTAAAGCCACTGTACATGGCGGTTAACACGGTGCTTTTGCGGCGTGTGGGAATAAACTCAGCAACCAGGGTTACACAGACAGGCATTACTGCGCCTAAGCCTAAACCCGCTAAAAAACGGAATGCTGCAAGCTGCGCAGGCGTTTCAGCAAATGCGCCTGTCAGGCTCATTATGCTGACCAGCGCCATGGCCGAAAGCAAAATTGTTTTCCGACCAAATCGGTCGGCCAGGTTGCCGGCTGCGATGGCACCCAGAGCAACGCCAAACATTGCTGACCCCAGGATCATACCTGCATGTCCGGGCGTCAACTGCCATTGCTGATTGAGTGTCGGGATGATGAATCCCATTACGGCGGTATCGTAGCCGTCAATGAAGATAATCATGAAGCCAAGAAACAGGACATAATATTGATAGCGACTGATTTTTTGCTGATCAATCCAGTCGCGAACATCTATCGGATTCTCGTTCATAGATGGATTCTCTTTTTTATGAGGGTGTAGGTGCAGCGAAAACCGCCGCTAATTTCAAAGTACAAAAAAAAGCAGAAAGGGGAGATTCAATAGTTGTATAAAAGATATGAGTTTTAGTTATTCTGTGATCGAAAGCATCTGAATTTCTCAGGTGGAATGCTTTTTATAGAAAACGGACTGCCAGAGCGGGCCGTCCGGGTGGGGATTACAATAAATTATCGCTGAGGATTAATCTTCCTCATCAATTCCATAGTGCGGATAAAGGCATGACGATGACTAATGCAGGAAGCATATTAGCAATAGGGAATATTTTAATGCCACAAATCCTCAGTCCGGTTGCCATCATTAACATACCACCCACAGCATAAAAATCATTGCGCATAAGTTCGCTCGTTAAAGGAAGAATTAAAATCGCAGCATATGCGAGGCTGAGCTGAATGATTAACTGCGGGACGGCAATGAAGGCGACAACGTAGCCAAGACGGGTTGAGAACAGAAGTGCGGCAAAAAAATCCATTGCAGATTTAGTATAAAGCACAGAAGTATCACCATTCATACCCTCATTCAGGGCACCTACAATTCCTGTTCCGCTGGCACAAAACAGTACAATCAATGCAACGAATACTTCGAGAAACTCTTTTTGACTTACAGATTCTTGCCTTCCAGGAGCAAGCCACTGGGCAACACTACGCATTTTGGCAGCTGCTGTATTAATCCCTCGCTCTACGTATATCAATTCTCCAATTAACGTCCCAATAATACAGGATAAAATAATCACTGGTAGTGTTGAGAATTTCAATATCAAAATCACTGCCATCGACATTGAACAAAGACCAAAAATCATGGGCATGCTGTCATGCAAACGTTTAGGAACGGCACGAGCCAGTATAAAGCCGATTAGGCTACCCAGAATGATGCCAAGGCTATTAACATAAGGACCTGTTATCACATTTTTTTCCCAGTGGAGGCGTATAAAAGCAAACCTCAATGAGGTTTGCCTGAAGGACTTTATATTTCCTGGACGTCAACCCAACAATTACGTTCGTTACTTTCAATCACAGCATCAATGATAGCCATGACATTGGCGCCATCAAAGAAGGTCGCAAACCCAGGTTTCTCATCCTGTATACGTTTTCCCGAGGCAATATAAGAATAATATTCCTGCATCATATTTTTAAATGCATCCGGCCAGCCTTCGATGTGGCCTCCAGGATAATTCGCCGATGCCGCAATGTTTTTCTTAAGCAGCGACGGGTCATCAGTAAGCAGTTGATTGGGCTTGTCACGATGACCTAACCACAGTTGCTGAGGTGTTTCCTGATCCCATGACAGTGACATTTTACTGCCGTTAATCACAATTAACAGTTGATTTTTGCGGCCGGCACTGACCTGTGAAACCGTAAAGGAACCGCGAGAACCATCTTCAAACATCACCATGATGAAACCAAAGTCTTCCGTTTTCACGCTTTTGAGGTCATAGGTGGCCTCTGCATTATTCTCAGTGGAAAAAGTCGCGGCATTTCCATGAATAGCTTTACGTTCAGACCATACAATTGAGAGATCGGCAAATACACGAGTAATCTTTTTACCCGTGGTATACTGGACGGTATCACACCAGTGTGAGCCAATATCAGCAAAAGCACGGGACTTCCCACCATGCTCTGGCTCCACTCGCCAGTTATAATCGGTCTCCAGCATCATCCAGTCCTGAAAGTATCCGCCGTGAACCAGAAAAACGCGGCCAATATCACCATCAGCAACCATTGCGGCTGACTGCTGAACCATGCTGAATTTGCGATAAACAAAGCTCACGCCGTGCACCAGATCGCTATCTTTAACCAAATCTGATAGCTCACGCGCCTCATCCAGCGTCATACATAAAGGTTTTTCAGAAAATACATGTTTTCCTGCACGGATGATTTTTTTATTAATCTCTGCGTGGACATTATTAGGCGTGCAGTTATGTACAACCTGGATATCCGGATTATTCAATAAATCATCTACATTGCTGTAAGCATGAGGGATATTAAGCTCTTTCGCTTTTTTTTCGGCCAGTTCCTGAGTATGGGCCGCAATCGCGATAACTTCAGCTACGCCTAAACGACGTATAGCCTCAATATGGGCTGGACCGATAAATCCGGCACCGACTATGCCAACCTTGATCATTGTTTTCTCCGTTATTAAATTTCAATCTTGTGGAGGAGATATGGGTCTGTGGCGCTTTAGAACCCAGATCCGCCGTTCAGTCAGGGGTACGAGCACTGACGTTAAGCCAGCACCAGCCGTTGTTAATGGGGAATACGTAGTTGTTGAAGCCATGCGGCCGCGCCGGTCAAACCCGGTGAGTCATGAATAATGAGATAGACAGGGACGTGTTTTAACCATTTTCCGAAACGCCCTTTGTCTTCGAATGCACTGCGGAAACCAGAATTAAGGAAGAAATCTTTTATTTTGGGTACAATTCCACCGGCAATATAAACACCACCGGCCGCACCGTAGGTCAACGCAAGATTGCCACCAAAATGGCCCATAGCCGTACAAAAGAACGTAAGAGTTTTGGAACAATCCTTACAGCTGTTGCTAAGGGCACGAGCGGTAACCTCAGCGGGAGAAAGCGCTTCTGGTTGGCGCTTATCGGCTAACACAACTGCCTGATAAATATTGACCAACCCCTGGCCTGACAGGAGTTTTTCTGCTGAGAGGTGGCCCAGCCGTGAACGCATAATGCTGCAAATGATCTCTTCTTCATCTGTCGTAGCGGCGAAATCAACATGGCCACCCTCGCCAGGAATGACCATCCAGCCATTGCGTTCAATGAGGCAGGAAACCCCTAACCCCGTACCGGCGCCATAAACTGCAATGGGCTGGTCGCGTTCACCTTCACCGCCTCCCAGTTTGATCACACATTCTTCGCTTAATGACGGAATAGACATTGAGACCGCGGT
Source organism: Erwinia sp. JUb26 (assembly GCF_003751505.1). GTDB lineage: Bacteria > Pseudomonadota > Gammaproteobacteria > Enterobacterales > Enterobacteriaceae > Erwinia. Next base: position 639,943 of record NZ_RJVB01000001.1, read on the forward strand.
GAAATCGTTGATGATTTCCAGTTGCTCAAAGGCGAACTGCTTTTTGATCGCAGCGGGAGAGAATGACCAACTGTTATTGGTCATGCTTATCCATTCGCCTTGAACGGGAGAGGCGATTGCCAGGCAGGCATACTGAAGTTTCAGCGGTGTTTCGTGTAGGAAACGAGCAATTACCGTTTCGAGAGAGGGATAATCACAGGTGAGAAATCGCTGAGCATTTGAAATTTTCCCTGTTTCAAGATTACACACGGCGAGGCGTGCGTTTGTTCCACCGATATCTCCAATCAAAGCATAAGCAGGCATCATCAGCTCCAACTGCTGAAGATTGATTAAAATAATCAACGTTCAGCCATCAAAAGTATGTAATTATTCAAATAGTGAACCTTCTTTCTACAACAACCGGCATAATCGTTCAATAAAAATATTATTTATACATTTGTGCGTGTGATCTCACAAAACGTTCGGTAAAATGTGATAAAGATATGGCCTGTTACTGCTCTAACCATTCACTAATTGAATATTCTATAAAAAATTGATGCCGGAAGGATTTGATGGAAAACATTCACTACGACGCGCTAGTCATTGGCTCCGGGGCCGCAGGTAGTTTTGCCGCTAAAGAATTAACCGAAAAAGGTTTGAAGGTGGTGCTGGTTGAGGCTGGCCGAAATATCTCGACGGAAGATTTTAATCCGAACTTTAAGGGGCCGAAAGAAAAGGGCATACAGCTCTGGGCTCGTGCTAAAGCAGCCGTTACTGGTCAACATATTCAGTCTAAAGTGGCGATGTATGGCCGCCAGCAGCGCCATCTTTTCGTTAACGACAGGGAAAACCCTTATACGACGCCTGCGGATAAACCTTTTCTATGGATCCGTGGCAAGCAGCTTGGTGGTCGTCTGCACACCTATGGGCGTATGCTGCTTAGATGGTCTGATTATGACTTCAAAGCAGCCAGCCGTGATGGCAAGGGGCAGGACTGGCCACTTTCTTACAACGAGCTGGCACCTTACTACGATAAAGTTGAAAAATTTTTGGGTATCTATGGCACTAAAGAGTCTCTGGCGAACGTGCCTGATGGTCAGTTTATGGGAAATTCAAAACTCACCTCAGCAGAGGCTCTTTTTAAAGCGAAAACTCAGGAACGCTGGAGCGATCGAAAGCCCATTCCATGGCGTTATATGCCACCCAATATTAAACGTATTCCGCAGCCTATTATCGCCGCGCAGGAGACCGGTCTCTTAACGATCCGAACAAATGCGGTGGTTAGAAAGATACGGGTTGATGTGAGTACGGGTAAAGCGACGGGTGTCGAATATATTGATCGTGAAACCAGGGAAGTCGGTACGCTGCAGGCCAGTATCGTTGTGCTGTGTGGCTCAACCATTGAGTCAGTGCGATTACTCCTGAATTCAGCGACTCAACAGCATCCGAATGGTCTTGGCAACAGCTCTGGTACCTTAGGAAAGTATTTTATGGATCAGGTGCCAAGTATGATTTTCGGTACTATCCCGGGGAAAAAAGGTTTTGAGGGCGATGATACTCATCCAGTGGATCCTTTCTACGGTGTAACAGGCGGTGTTTACATTCCACGCTTTGAAAATCTGGATAAGGTCAGCAATAACCAGTTCGTTCGGGGTTACGCTTTCCAGGGGACAATTGGCCGCCTGTACGCACGTGACGATAAAGATGCAAAATTTGGGATTATGGGCTTCGGGGAAATGCTCCCTTATGCGGACAATACCATCACTCTGAATCCTAAAAAGAAGGATTCCTATGGTATTCCGGTACCGCATATTTCCTGTTATATGCACGACAACGAGAAAAGATTATTAAAAGCTCAAACTGAAGCAATTAAAGACATGTTGGTGAATGCTGGCTTTGAACTGGAGTTCTGCGGTTCGTATTTAGGAGTGGAAGAATTTGGTCGTGGGGCGTTTCCTGATGCAGACTGGTTCAGCAGATTGTTGTTTCGTTTGAACTTTCGCAAAAGCATGTGTATGGGCGCAGCAATCCATGAGACGGGTGGGGCGCGCATGGGTGATGACCCTAAAACCTCTGTACTTAACCGTTATAATCAGTCTTGGGATGTACCTAATCTGTTTGTCACTGACGGCAGCAGTTTCCCGTCAGGCGGCGTATCCGGAGCGACGTTGACAATTATGGCCGTCACAGTACGCGCCTGTGAATATATTGCCAGGGGCCACGCCGAAGGCAAGTTTAAATAACCCTCTCATAAGGCTGCGGTTTATACGATCGCAGCCACTTTACAACCGCAGGGAACTCAGGTTGATTATTCAAATTCTGAACGGTAAGATGCGTTTTTCCCTCATTTCCCTAAATTTTTCCAAGTGGTGACTTCATGACAACAAGCAAAAGGGTCTTACGTAACGTAAGCGTAGGTCTCGTAATGGATTTGCTGCGAAATGAAGGCCCCACCTCCCAGGCCTCAATTGCCCGCAAAACCGGTCTGTCACCCGCTACGGTGAACAACGTTATTCAGTTGCTTCGTAAAGAGGGAGTCGCGGATTTTGAATGGATAAATGGCCGAGAAGCACTTGTTACCTTGATTTCGACCAAAGGCGTGATGATGTCTGTCATGGTCGGAGCCGATTACATTCAGGGCGCCGTTTTCAGTTTTGAGGAACAAGTACGTCACGATCTGCTTGTTTATCCCGAGAATCTTCTTGGCCAACAAAGTACCCCCGAATCACTCGTGCTGTTCATTGAGCAATTGGCCAAACAAGCAGGCGTTTCAGTGGGTTCGGTTGCGGGTATTTCTGTTTCTATTCAGGCACCCGTCGATAAAAAAACAGGCACTATTGCGGTTTGGTCTTCAGGACGGCTTCCTGGCTGGAAAGACATTGCCATTAAGGAAAGACTTGAATCATTGCTGAAGGTGGATGTATTTGTGGATAACGACGCCAATCTTGCCACTTATGCCGAATGGACATGGGGGGCCGGTAGGGGCGTTGATTGTTTCCTTTATCTTTCCTGTTCAAGACAAATTGGGAGCGGGTTGATCATCGATGGCAAAGTGCATAACGGAAGCAACGGCATGGCGGGAGAGCTGGGGCATTTGGTCATCGATAAAGGAGGGCCAGTCTGTTTCTGCGGCTCTCGCGGTTGCCTGACGACGCTGGTATCAGAGCGCGCCATTCTCCGCATTCTTGAGGGGTCCGAGAACGCAAAATCATCCCTGACTGAAGTGATAAAAAGCGCCCATAATGGTGACGCCGCCTGCCAGCGCGTTCTGTATGAAGCCGGCCATCATATCGGTCAGGCTCTGGCAAATACCGCTAAGATCGTCGCTCCGGGCATAATTGCCATCGGGGGAGAGCTGGGGAGCGCATGGCAGTTTATTAAAGATAGTCTGCGCGTGGCCACCGAAGAAAATAATCTGGATAACGTATCACCGGGTATTCAGTTTGTTCCTGGTATCCTGACTAAAGATGCTGTGCTTCTGGGGGGCATTGCTTCGCTGCTATCAATCTCAGGGCAGGGTATCAGCGACCTGCCATTATGGATGACTCAAAGCGGTTCTGCTCAATCGGCTTTTCCTACAGCAATGTGAAGTCCGGCCATTCCCGTGTGACACGCGTAGCTCTTTAGCCGTGTCACCTTCTGTCATAATCCTTCCATATCAGGTTACCCACACGGCCTGAACACCCCCTTGTCAAGCCTATCAAATCAACTCGAATTAAGATTAACCAATCATTCATGATATGAATTGTTTTTGCGGTATGATCTGGATATAAATTCATAATTTAAACGATTAGATCACATTTTTCACAAAGACGCGTTGATGACTGAATCCTTTCTCTGTAATTATTCATGCTGTATGGCGGGGCAGCCTTTGCCCGATTTCCCCCTAATGTAGTTCAACACCTTCGTGGAGAGACTCTTAATGAGTAACCCAGTGGCGGGCCAAGCGTCAGGCACTTCTGATGGAAATAAAATGACAACAAATACCTTAAATTACGATGTAAAGCCTGTATTCATACGCCTGGGGCTGCTGATGTTCATTCAGTTCGTCGTGTTTGGATCATGGTTCTCAACTCTGGGCCTGGTGCTAATCACTAACAACCTGTCTGGTATCGTTGGATTTGCCTATGCCCTGAGCGCAGTGGCTGCACTGTTTTCACCCGCATTCGTAGGAGCGCTTGGCGATCGGTTCATTTCTGCCGAAAAATTGTTGGCGATTGCCAGCTTTATAGGTGCGGCCATTCAGTTCGCACTCCCTTCAATGGTGCTGGGCGGCCATTCTGAATGGGTGCTGGTGCTGATTTTTCTGTACATGCTCTGCTTCCAGCCAACCCTGGGATTAGCGAATACAGTCTGCTTTGAACATCTCGGTGAACATCAAAAACTTTTCCCATTCCTGCGCATCTTTGCCACTCTTGCCTGGGTTCTGGCGGGTATCACTGTAGGCGTGCTGGGGCTGTCTGCTTCACCCCATATTTTCACGCTGGCAGGCGGCGCAAGTGTGGTGATGGGCCTATATGCACTGACACTCCCTAAAACTCCTCCAACGAAGAAAAATGCGCGTCTTAACTGGGGGGACATTGTTGGGGTTCACTCCTTCCCATTATTTAAAATGCGAAATTTTTCGGTGCTGATGCTGTGTGCCGTGATGACATCCATCTCTTTGGGTTTTTATAACTCCTTTGCCTCCGCTTACCTGGGCGCCCTTAAAATTGAAAATATCGCCGCCGTTCTTGCTATAGGGCAGGTTACTGAGGTGATCTTTATTGCACTTGTCCCATTTGTGTTGATGAAGATCGGCATGAAGTTTGGCCTGTTAATTGGTATGGGGATGTGGGGAGTCCGATTCATTATCTTTATTGTTGCCGCTCATAGTGATAAAGAGTGGGCGATAGTTGGAATTGCATTACATGGTATCTGCAATGACTTCTTTATTGTTCTCAGTGCTATGTATATCGACAAAATCACCCCAAAAGAGATGAAGGCTCAGGCACAGAGCTGGCTAATCATTGCCATTTCAGGCGTGGGCTCAGGTATTGGTGCTGTTGTATCAGGAAATATTTTTGGCGGCATTGTTGCCAGCAATCAGGTAGACAACCCACTTGCCTGGACTCAATTGTGGATCGTACCGATCGGTATTGCCGTCGTCACATCCATCGTCTGGCTTGTCGGCTTTAAACGAAATGCAGCCGGGCTGACCGGATATTTCAAATAGCGTATTGCGGTATAGGAGTAGTTATGTTTGATAATTTTTTGATCCGACCCGGTAGCCTGAAAAATGAAACGGTTGACGGTAAGGTAATTGGCTTCAAATTAGCGGTAAGAAATGCCAACTATCGGGGAGTTTTCCTTTCACTGCATAACGGCTACTTCATCTCGGTCGATGGCCAGGAGTTTGGACGTGAATTACAAACGTTCGAAATCAATGGCAAACCGCCGCGTGATTTCGGTGAAATTGCTAATGCGGTTTATGAACACTGGGACTATGGAGATGAAGGGATCCTCCACGTCGCTTATCCGGGGGGGCTTGATGCGGGGAGCCACACCGTCCGATTCCAGCAGTCGGTATTGGCAGCATATGGCTATTTGCCAACAGATGAAGAGTGGGTAAAAACACCGCCAGTTCCTGGCAGCGGTGCGGGATCCGACAAAGCCCCGCAGATTGTCAGCTACGACCTTGAACTGGCCTGAGGAAATATCAATGAAACGCGGTGTATCTTTATATAGCTATCAGCAGTCCCAATTTTTTGGCGAAACTAATTTGGATTCTCAAATTGAAGAAGTTGCCAATAATCTTAATGGCGCAAGGGGTATTGAAGTCATCGATGAGATGTCTTTGCAATATCCTGCGCCAGGCAAAGCGTTTATGCAAAAGTGGTATGATTTAATCGACCGCAATGAGCTACAACCCGTTGCACTGGATGCCGGCATGGATGTCCTGCAGTTCCGTACTCATGTTATGAGCTATGACGAATGTGCAGAGCGCTTACGTAGTGACATTAAACTTGCTCACAGCCTCGGTTTTTCAATTGTGAGAGTTCTTTCTGTCGTACCTGTCGAAATAATGATTAAGGCGCTGCCTCTCGCGGAAGCACTCGACATTCGAATTGGTCGTGAAATTCATCAGCCAATGCCTCTCGAAGGTCAAAACGTTAACGAGATCATTGAGTTTTGCGAAAAAAACCACACCCGCCATTTAGGCGTAGTCCCAGACTTTGGCATTTTCGGAACCCGGCCTTCTGAAGTTATGCTTGATTGGTTTATCCGCCGTGGAGCTCAGCAAGAAGCAACGGAAGTCGCAGTTAAACTTGCCGAACTGATCCAGCGTAATGATGCCCCCTTCAAGGTTGTCGATATGGCGCGGCACACGGCAGGAAACGTGCGCTCGGAATTTAATCGCTACGTTAAAACAGGTGTTTGCACGGATGAATTCCGCCCTTGCTTTGCTGCAATCAAGGAGATGACTGAACAGGCGGTTAAATCGCCACAGGATATCGACTACACCGTTGCTGCCGAGGGATTAATGCTATCGCAAACGTCGGCGAATACTCTGAAAGATATCAGCGAGCATATTACGCATATTCACGCTAAATTTTATAATATGTCCTTAATTCCAGGTACTACCGATCGGTATCAGGACATCTCTATTGACTATGCTTCTCCAATTGCAGCGCTCAAAGAGGCCGGATTCCAGGGATACCTGAATTCAGAGTATGAAGGCCAGCGGTATTTTCATGACCGTGGCCGTGAAAACATGATGAGTGAGATCGAACAGGTTCGTCGCCATCAGGAAATGTTAACGCGTTTAATTTCAGCGTGAGTGAGAAAAATATGAGCCAGAAGCATCACTCAACCCAGAGAAAAACCATCGCCTACGTTGGCACTTATGGAGATGAACACGATCCCGGGGGAATTTTCGCTGTAGAAGTTACGGGTGATGGCGAAGTTTTTTTACCGGTCAGCCGTACGACAGCACCTAAGCTTGCGGGTTATCTGTCGTTTGATCCTAAAACATACACGCTTTATTCCGTTGATGAACGTAAAAATGATGGGAGAGGGCCCGTAGAGCCACCTGCAAGCGTTGTGGCATTTCGAGTGGACCGTCAATCCGGTGTGCTGACTAAAATCGACAGTCATTTGGCACCGGGGCCTCGTCCAACCTATCTCAACCTTGACAGTAAAAATCGCCGTCTCGCGTGTGCAAATCATGGTGACTTTGAACATGTTGAGAAGGTGGTACATAAAAATGGCAAATGGGTATCGGAGTATGTTTATGATGATTCCACTGTTATTTTGTACTCGTTGGACGATGATGGAAAAATCGGCGGCATTAGTGATGTGATCGTGCTTCAGGGACACGGTACCGACCCTAACCGGTCACCACAAGCCGGTGGCCACGCGCAAGCCAGCCCGCATGCACACAGTGCTGTCTTTTCACCGGATGGCACCTTCCTTCTGGTCTGTGACAAGGGAACTGACTGTATTCATGTCTATGCCGTAGGCGCTAACCTTGAACGGGTGCACAGTTACCCGTTTCCACCTGAAACGGCACCGCGTCATCTTGAATTCGCGGGTGGTAGTCGTGTGTATTTGACGTGCGAAATTTCATCTGAGCTGGCGTCAATGAACTTTGATTCCGCTACGGGACAGCTAGAGCTTCTGGATAAAATCCAGACTGTTTCTGATACCTTCGGCGAGTTGAATGAGCCCGCTGAAATAAGGGTTCACCCGAACGGACGTTTCATTTATTTAAACAACCGGGGTGAGGATTCTCTTTCATGGTTTAGCGTGACAACTGAAGGGAAGTTATTACGACTAGGTCATGTTGAACTGGCCAAATCAATTCATCCGGGTCTCGCCGCACGCAGTTTCACATTTTCGCCTGATGGTGACTTTTTAATTGTGGCCGATCGTTCAGATAACAGCATTAAGTCCTACCTGGTTGATAGTGAAGATGGCAGTTTAAAGTATCAGTCAAGTTACAATGTGCCTAATCCTGCATTTATTGAAATTATTACACTTTAAATATTAATAAACTGCAGTAATCTCCTCCTTTTTGCAATAAAAAGGAGGGGTTTTTATGCACGCTCTAAATCCATTACTCTACAGGCGAGAATGAAAATGAAATATAAAAACAAAGCACTCTTATTGGCTGTGGCCGTAAGTGCTCTCTGTTCACATTCAATTTTTGCACAGGATGGAAAACAAACGACCTGGGATGGTTCTGTTATTGGGTTTGAACCTAATAGCTCTGGTATGTTAGGCGATGCTGCTGGAATCAGATCTGGATTATCCGAAAAAGGGTTTAACTTTGGATTGGTTTATACCAGTGAATCAGCGACGAATGTTGCCGGCGGATATAATCATGACAATCACCTTGCCTACGTTGATCAGGTCGTTTTCATTTTTGAACAGGACCTTGAACGCTATACCGGTATTCCTGATGCTAAAATCGAAGGTTTGATTACCAACCGTAACCACGATAATAATTTAACAACCCAACGTGTACAGGATTCACGCGCTTACTTTAATGACCTTAATCAGGAGGTGTGGGGTGGCGGGTCGATAACACGTCTGGGATACCTGTCTTTCAGCCGTAGTTTTGACGATCGTCGCCTTCACTGGCGTGTGGGTCAGATGAATTATCAGCAAACATTTGACCAGATCGCCCCCTGTGATTTCCAGACGCTGTCACTTTGTGGCGGTAAGTCATCATATGCACGAAGCTGGGATACATGGAATATTCACACATGGGGAACAACCTTTGCCTATGATGTGACCCCCGAACTGACGCTTAAAACCGGTGTACTGGAAAAGAATAACCTTTCTACACAACGTGGCCGTACATGGTCATTCTCTACACATGGAAGCAAAGGGGTCCTGATACCTGTTGAAGCTCAGTACAAAACCCAAGTCAACGGGCTACCCGGTTTATACAATTTGGGGGTGATGTATAACAATGCGGACCAATATGAACTTTATACGGCCCCGGGAGACGAAACCAGGAGCCATAATAACACCTGGTTTATGTGGGCAGGATTCAACCAGCAAATCACGCGTTCTCATGATGCTCTGAACAGGGGGATGAGTTTAGCCGGTGGTTTTGCATTAGGCGATCAGCGAACCGATCCATTCCATGTGGCTGCGTCACTTTCAGCGCGGTACAGAGGACTGTTTGATGCTTTACCTAACGACTGGATAGGATTAGGCGTAAGTTATCTGGACATGAGTAAATATCAGGCAAGAGCGCAGCGTTTACAAAACACCTTAAATGGCATCAGTGATTATAGCGACCCGGGCTACACGCCGGTCGTTGGCCATTCCATTCAGCTTGATCTGTATTACCGTTTCCGACCGGTCCCCTGGTTAGATATTCAGCCTGATATTCAGTATTGGATTCATCCTGGCGCAATCAAGGAAACGCAGGATGCCGTCGTTGTCGGTCTTAAAACTGCGGTCCGTTTCTGAAGGCTAAATAGTTGCGTAATTTAATTATTATATTTTTCTAAAAAAGAAACCCCGTGCAATGAAACGTGCATGGGGTTTTTCAGTTCCAAAGTTAAAAATATCACCTTTATTGTGATTAAGTCTGAAAGAGCAGGGTGGGCAGGTGGCTATCGTTTCTGTGTCTCTCAATAGAGAGCACATCAAGGCTACTCATCACAAGTAGCCTGTATAACTATTGAGATGATTATCTCTCAATTATTTTTCTCAAACTGATAAGCAAACTGCATAATTTTCAGATCGTCTCCTGCTTTCCCCATAAAGGAAAAACCAACAGGGACATTTCCTATAGCTTTCCCGGCCGGAACTGAAATCTCAGGGAATCCAGTTGAAGAGGCGATATATGAAGCTGCATAGCTGTCAGAAGATTTGCAGATATAATCTTTATCACTTTTACCGTGAATCACAGAGGCAGGGCAGCTCATCGTTGGGAAAATGATGGCATCATAATCACCCTCTTGCACTATTTTTAACAATTCACTGCGAAGGTGTGGAATTCTTTGTGTAAGAATCCCGATATATTCAGGTGAATCGGTTGTTATCGTTTCAATACTATCAATAAGCCCTTTATAACGCCCCGGATTGATTGTTTTTTTACCATTATCGGTCAATTTATTAAGTACAGATAAAAATTCAGTACTATTTTTAGGCTGACCATTACCCAGCGTAGTAAGATAAGCATCAAACTGAGGACGGAATTCTGCTGTGCCTACCGGCCCTAAAACAAGGCTCCAGAGGTTCTCAAACTCCGCAGGCAGGCGTATATGCGTAACTGATGCACCGTCGTGTATTAGCTGATTTACCGCTTCATTTTTAATACGGTCTATATCTGGATTTCCTCCGTCAAAGTTATCCAGTACAGCAAATTTTTTCCCTTTAAGACTGCCGGAAGCAACAGAGTGGCTGAATTTATCTACTGGGTGCTCCACAAACTCAGTGGCTTTATCACTCGGATCAATTCCGCGAATAGCATCCAGCACAATAGCCTGATCACTGACTGTACGGGTAATTGCCCCTACATCATCCGATGTCAGAGAGAGTGGAATAACCCCGGAACGACTGGTTAATCCGAGTGTGGGTCTAAGGCCAACCGTTCCGGTAACACTGGCTGGCCCACGAATTGAACCACTGGTGTCTGTGCCCAGAGCAAAAGGGGCAAATCCGGCAGCAACTGCTGCTGCAGAACCACTACTCGAACCGGATGTATCACGGAGAGGATTATAGGGATTTACTGTTTGCCCACCGACTGAGCTGTACCCCATCCACCCATAGGATGCTGCCAGTTCTGACATATTGGCTTTACCAATAAGAATTGCCCCTTCGTTTAGTAATTTCTGTACGACAAAAGAATTCCTGGCTGGTTTGTTGGTCTCAAGGGTAAGGTTTCCTCCTGTGGTAAGAATACCTTTCGTATCGTAGTTATCTTTGACGATGAAAGGAATACCAGCAAGAGGTGCGTTTGCCTTACCTCCATGATTAGCTTCATCCCACGCTTTTGCCTGTGACAGTGCATCAGTATTCAGTGTTATCAATGCATTGATTTTTTTACCATGATGATTGTCTTTATCAATCGCAGCCATATATGCACTGACAATCTGCTCTGAAGTAATATCTTTTTTATCCAGCGCACTACGTAATTCCGACAGGTTCATTCTGGTAATTTGTGCATTACTTATCGTTGACGCAAGTGAAGCCCCTGAAAAAACAAGAGAAATGACAGAAATCAATAAATTTTTTTTAAACATTTTGCATCCTAAAGAATAGTAGCATCTCAGGAGTGAAGCAATTTTTGTGCCAAGATGCACAGCTAAATAGCGAGTATGAAATGACCTTGATGTGATTTTTGATAATTTTTTCTAATATTGTTTGCACTAAAAATAAGCGCTCGCACTAGGTTAGGGCAAGAACAGGTGGTTAGAGGCCGTCGGCAATCATCCAGTGACGAACAGTCTCTACGGAGATTGATATATGGTGGCGTTCTCTGAGTTTTTTTGTGGCTTAGCCAGCGCCAGAACATGTCCCAGCCTTTTGTTCTCTACAATCGCCCCCTGGTCGACCTCCGCCAGTCGATCATAGGCAGAGCAGGGAAGTGCAGTATCGTTTCCCCGGAGTTCGATTCTTCCGTCAGGATAATGGTAAACCTCAATATATTTCCCCATAACCCGGCGACTTTATCATTGTCTTCAAGCAGATTTAGTCAGTACAACATCATGAAGCTCGGCCAGCTTCTCGCAGGCGAGCGTCGGACCAAAGTCGTCGTAGTTATCGCGGATAATCAATCACATCCTGCAGGATCTTGAGGCGGTTAACTTCATTCATCGTAAAGCACTCCGAACCGTAAGCCGTCATCAGTTGCATCATCAGTTGCGTCCTCAGCCGTGAACTCATAAAAGGACGATAAAGCGGGCATTTCAATATAGCCAGAGGCGGACAAGTTCATCCAGACGTTTTTCGATAACAGCCTGAATGACGGGAAGACGGTGAAGTTCTTTATTCGACATGGTCACCAGCATCAGCAGAAATCTCCCAGAAAAGGTGGCAAACGCGCCGCATCTGGGTGACATTATAAACTAGCTAAAAAGTGACATTATCAAATGGGACTTACAGAATTGGTGCGCATAATGTATATTATGTTAAATTAACTCTCAGAAGCAGCACCCAACTCATCCATATCACCTCTACCCTCATAAGATGGCCTACTCTTGCCAAATTCTCCTCTTCAGGAGTTTTTTCCTATCTGCGAAGATGTGACAACGCCTCCTGCATGTAAAGTGTTATCGCTGGAACCTGCCGTGTCCGTCATAATTTCTACCGGATTCAGCCCGGCCTGCTGTTCCAGAATCCCTTCCAGTACAAAGTTGGGATCACGGGCTGAACATTGCGCATTGCGTGCTTTTACTGGAATTTTATACAGTGTATTTGCACCGCAAAGGTATAATTATGTACCGCAAGTGAACATCCACCCTTGATACAAAATTGGCTGTTTTCAGGAGAAAAATGAAATGAGTAAGCTGGACTGGTTCAATAACGTAGAAGATCGCACTCACCCCTGGGAAGGTATGGGACTGACATGGTTGACAACTGCACTCAATGTGCCTGATGTGAAAGCTGCCGTTAGTTTTTATTCTGGGGCAATGAAGATGGTGGCGATTGCAGAACTTGAGGAGGAAAACGGGGATATTTTGTTTGCACGTATCCGCTATCGTGGCACCAACTTTACCCTCAACAAAGAAGGATGGGATTCTGACCTGAGCAGTCCAGTGACTTCAGGAGCGCCGGCTCCTTTTATATTTTACATGTACGTTGATGATGCGGTCACTTTGGTAAATGAGATGGTTGAAGCTGGCGCGACTATTCTGAATGAACCCACCGAAATGTTTTGGGGTGATTTGAAAGCCCGCGTGAAAGACCCATTTGGCTTTATCTGGGATATCGCTCAGAAAGTGTAAAGAAATTGCCCGGTCTCCGGGCAATGCTACGCGAATTCTGCAGTTTATTGTGTGGGATAACCAGGAACAATTCACGTAGCGACACCATTTCATCTTCATCACGCCATGATGCAAATACTCATGACATTTGACTCATTACATGAGTAGAATAAGACTTCTATTCAGCTCAGGAGCCGCATCATGTGGATTTGGCAGCAGGAAAACTGGCCGGCGTTCAGCTGGGACCGTCAGCGGATCGAACCGCTGCTGCGCGCCACGCGTTTTTTGCAGGGGAAACTCTACGGTAGCAGCATGTTGCTGGATGAAACAAGAAGCACGCTGGATAACGTTCTGGCCAACATTCTCTATTCCAGTGATATCGAAGGAGAACGCGTTAACGCCCATTCGGTGCGATCCTCGCTGGCGCATCACCTCGGCATCGAGGACGGCATGACCTATGCGGTAGATAAAAAAACCGAAGGCCTGGTGGCATCGGCGCTGGACGCCATCGAAAACCTGGACCAGCCGCTGTCTCTGGAGCGATTACTGCACTGGCACGCCCTGCTCTTCCCCGCTGGCTCCGGGCTGCTGTATCCGATCGTCGGCGGCCAGCTGCGCAGTGGTCCGGTTCAGGTCGTTTCGGGCCGCCTTGAAAAACCGGTCGTTCATTTCGAAGGGCCGGACAGCGCCGCCATTGCCGACGACGTCGATGCGTTTTTACAGTGGTTTAACGCCAGCCGCAACGATCCGGGACTGGATCCGCTGCTGCGAGCCGGAATAGCCCATCTGAGGTTTTTAACGCTCCATCCTTTTGAGGACGGTAACGGCAGGATCGGCCGTCTGATTATGGACCTGGCGCTGGCGCAGGCGGAAAGCAACACTGTCAGGCTCTATGCGATGTCCCGCACGATTAATCTGCATCGCCAGGACTATTATCAGGTGCTGGAAAATACCCAGCGCGGCGAGCTGGATATCACCGTCTGGCTCAGCTGGTTTATCGATATGCTCAGAGCGTCGATAGAAGAAACGCTGGCGGTTATCGATAAAACGGTGTTTAAAACCCGCTACTGGCAGCGGTTCGACGCCGCGCAGATTGGCGCCGAACAGATTAAAGTGCTGAACCGCCTGCTGGACGGTGACTTTAGCGACGGCATCAATAACAGCCAGTATAAGGCGGTAGCGAAGGTCAGCCGGGCCACCGCCACGCGCCATCTGGCACAGCTGGTTGAACTGGGATATCTGCTGGCCTGTCCCGGCGGCGGGCGCAGCACTCGCTACGGTTTAAGCCAGTTCTGAATGAAGGATACGAACCGTGATTTATTCAGGTGCCTGCGAGAGCGGCCACGGCGTTACGATGTTCTCCGCAGAGCGGGCAGCGTGTGAATTAATGCCCCATTCGCGCTCCCTTTCGAAAGCCATGCTGTCTTGCCCGCCAGGTAATAACAAAAGCGACGACCAGTAACAGAATCAGTGCCGGCGGCAGCGCCGGTGATCCCCAGTTATCCAGCAGGATCCCACCGGTGATACCCGCCGCCGCAATCGCCCCATTCCATGCCACCACGTTCATCGACAGCGCGATGTCCGCACCCTCGCCTGCCGTATCGGCCAGCGCGGTCTGTAGCAGCGTGGCCGCGCCGCCAAAGCTCAATCCCCAGACCGCCACACCGAGGTAGATCGCTACAGGCTGCTGAGAAAAGAACATAAAGATCAGTGAAACCAGCGCAAATACCGCAAGGCTGACCAGTACGCTGCTGCGCAGATGTCGATCCACCAACTTCCCGGTGACGGCAATCGCCAACAGCGCGGACAGCCCAAAGATCAGCAGCATAGTATCAACGGAGGATGCCAGACCTGCGGATGCGAGGAACGGCGCAATATAGGTATAGAGAATGTTATGCGCAAGCATCCAGACAATGACCACGGCAAGCACCGGTCGCACTCCCTTCGTAGTTAACACCTGACGTAGCGGCATACGTTCATGGCGCGACTGCCCCGGATAATCAGGCACTTTGGCCAGCACCCAGACTGCCAGTATGATGGTCAGGGCGGAGATGGCCGAAAAAATGCTGCGCCAGCCAATTATGCCGCCAAGCCAGGTACCCAGCGGCAATCCCACGGATAAGGCGATCGGCGTCCCGACCATCGCTATGGCCATCGCTTTCCCCTGCTGATGAACGGCCACCATCCGCCGCGCGTAACCGGCAAGCAGACTCCACGACAGCCCGGCTGCCATGCCCGCAAAGAAGCGTGCGGCAAGGGTCAGCCAGTAGTTTGAGGACCATGCGGTAATGCTGTTGAAAATAAAAAATCCCGCGATCGCAAGTAAAAGCACATTCCTGCGGCGCCAGCTCTGGGTGGCAATGGTCAACGGAATGGCGGCCAGCAGCGATCCCAGAGCGTAGGCCGTTACGGTTTGCCCAGCCAGTGAGTTTGAAATGTTCAGCCCTGCCGCCATCTGCGGCAGTAATCCCGCAGGCAGGGTCTCCGTGATGATGCAGATAAATCCCGTCATCGCCAGCGCCAGCAGCGCGGAAACCGGCAGTGCCTGCGCTTCAGTGTGCGATCGTGAAGCGGCTTTTTCAGTGGAACAAGGTAAAGCGAGTTCTTTCTCCATACGTCCTTCTCATTTAGTATATGTATCGATCGGTATATATTTGGCGATGAATCATCCCTCAGCCACTCAAATTAACCGGCCGATAGCTGATTGGTTATTGATAACTCTCTGGTCATCCCACTTAAGTATCGATCGGTACATTAGTGGGTGGCAATTTTTTTGTCAACGAGATATGTATCGTTTAGTATAGTAATGCGCACACGCGGGTAACGGAGGAAGAAATGGCCACGATGGGACGACCAAGAACGTTTGACAGGGATAAAGCGATTGATGATGCCATGCACCTGTTCTGGCAGCACGGTTACGAGTCAACATCACTCGCCCAGCTCAAGGCCGCGATTAACAGTGGCATCTCCGCGCCCAGCTTCTATGCGGCGTTTGGGTCAAAAGAGGCGCTGTTTCGCGAGTGCGTACAGAGATATCTGGCCACCTACGGACAGGTTACCGAATTTCTATGGGATCGCCGTTTGTCACCGCGTGAAGCGGTAGAAACCACGCTGCGATCGTCAGCAAAAATGCAGTTTGATCCCCGCCATCCACCGGGATGTATGGTGGCATTGGGCACGATGAGTGCGACCTCCGCCGAGCACGCCGATGTTGTCGAGCCGCTGGCCCGCTCGCGTAACCGGACCAGTGAAGGGATCCTGTCCGCTTTTCAGCGCGCTGTTGCCAGCGGAGAGCTGAAAAAGGAGACTGACGTTACCACCCTCGCCATGCTGTTCACCACGTTCCTGTTCGGAATCTCTATCCAGGCACGAGATGGCGCCAGCCTCGATCGGCTCAATAGCGCGATTACTCAGATCATGCAGCTATGGGATGCCTCAGTATAAATTAGCAGGGACTTAAGCCGCGCCGCCTTACCTGATAAACCGTCGCGGAAATTGACAGCATCGCGACCAGAGTCAGGAAAATACCCATCGCAATCATGGAATTAAAACCAAACAGCTGGAACAGCAGCAGGCCGCAGATGCCGCCGCCCAGGAAGGATACAATGGTTACCAAATGAGTAAAAAGCTGGCTGCTGTGCCCCCGGAGGTCGCGCGATGGATCCCTGCGCAGGCTGACGCACAGCAGCGACCCCAGCGCGATACCGGCATCGGTCAGCGTGCCGGTGATATGCGTTGAGCGCACTCGCCCGTTAGAGAGCTGCGTGGAGGTTGAGTTGTGCAGGCCCATCAGAAAGCCGAGAAACACAATCACTTCACGGTTGTTAGCGTGGGAGTAGTAGAACTTTTCAAACAGCGACATCATTGCCAGAGCGATCCCCTCTAGCAGCAGAATAATGCTGAATATCGTTCGGATATTATTTCGGATGCCGCTAATTACCAGCATCCGCGAGGCCATTGACCCGACAACGAAGGCGATAATAATTGCGGCAAGAAACGATAAATCACCTAAATCAGAATTAGAGACTTCAGAAGAAATCTGCGAGGTATTTCCTGACATATGGGAGGGAAATATACCAAAAGCGCCCAGTGCCATCGCGTTGAGAATACCGGCAGTGGTCGCTAATAATAAGGCTAAATTACGGTCTTCATTGTGCGTTCGGCCCTTCTTTCGCTTTATGAGCATCTGCAACATCGTTAACGTCTCCACAGGTGTTGCTTCATTCAGGGCATACAGCATACCCTCTTGAACGCTGAGTATAGGGCATGATTGCGGGGTTAACCGGCATAAATAGATAATTCCTATGCCTGAAAGGCGCAATGAAAATTAATAAAAAGTTAGTTAAGTTAATGTCAATAAATAAGCCTGCCTGGACGGATATTACTCCTTTTCAATACCGCTTTCTGGCGCCAGCGCATTAGCGAGTGCCGGGTCAAACAGCGATAAACTTTCAATCTGTGAAACCAGGATAACCTTGCGGAATGACAGTACGTTTTTGGGCTGCGAGGTGAAATCAATCCCATGCTGTTCATACCAGTGGCTGTAATTATGCTCGATCGCCAGCTTTAAGGTTCTCGAATCGCGATAGCCGCTCAGCATCGGGATCAGGACAATATTGGCCGTCCCTTCGTTTTCAAAGGTGGCCGCATGGATCATCCCGATGTAGATCCGGCGAGACTTGAGCGTCACCCAGGCCAGTTCGCCCTCTTCCATGCATTGAAAAAGCAGCTGTTCGAGGCCGTTAGAGCGTGATAGCCGCTGATAGAGATCCTTCCTGCTACCGGCATTCAACCTGGCGCTGCCCGCCCAGTTTGAGCGATAAAGGCAAAAGATAATTGCCAGCCCCAGCATGATCACCACGGGTGCCTGGATGCCCAGAAAACTCCAGGTCATAAACTCACTGTGAAGGCTGAGATGCGCGGCGGGTGCGGGATTTAGCAGATTATTTATCGTGGAAATAGTCAGTAAACCAAGCCATATAATAGCGGTCGCCAGTACGCCCTGTAATACGAATATGCAGCCGTACAGCGCCACAAGGAAGTATACGTCCCAGCCGAATGAGCGTTTAATTTTAATCCGCGTAGAGAGGTCACGGCTGGTATACCAGTATCCACAAACCATCAGCACCATAAAAATCGCGGTACCCATTCAGACATCCTTTAACGTGTGGACGTGCTGAAAGAAACTCTCCTGCACTTCCGGGCTGGTCGGATTAACGGAGACATTGCCGTCTTCATCAACGATGATGCGATCGCCCTCCTGAATAGATTCCATAATATCCTGGCGGCTCATCACCTGAAGCAGCGATTCGGGGCTGGCAAACAGTGAGGAAAATAAGTTTTTCATATTAAGAGGACAAATCCTTGTGACAAAACTGAATAGAACAGTATGGCACTTGATGACGGATATCACCGGGCCTGTCACCTGTTTAAAGATTTATCTCAGGTTCCCGGTCCTGATTGCGGTCATTCAGGACCGGGAGGTAAACGTTAATCTACCGCATTAATCACCTTCTGAAACGCCATCACTTCGCATGCAGGCGGTCGAGGCCCGCGCGTAAATCTGCCATCAGGTCCTGCGGATCCTCCAGGCCAATTTGCAGGCGTAGCGTGGCACCCTGCTCCTTCCACTGCGTTGCGGTACGGTACTCCCGGCAGTTGAACGGGATGATCAGGCTTTCAAATCCGCCCCATGAGTAGCCCATGCCGAACAGTTCAAGACCGTCAAGCAGTCGGGTGACTGCGGGTTTATCGAACGCCGGGTCGAGGACGATCGAGAACAGCCCTGTTGAACCGCTAAAGTCGCGCTTCCACAGGTGGTGCCCGGGGCAGCTCTCGAAGGCGGGATGTAAGATGGTCTTCACCTCCGGCTGCTCCGCCAGCCAGGTCGCCATATTCAGCGCACGCGTTTCCGCTTCCTTCAGGCGGATATGCAGCGTTCTCAGCCCCCGCAGCGCCAGGAAACAGTCTTCCGCGCCGGGTAGCATCGCCATGCTGTCATAGGTAGCCCGCAGATCGGGCCAGGTTTCGGCATTGGCGCTCACCATCCCCATCAGCAAATCGGAGTGGCCGCTCAGGTACTTGGTTCCCGCCTCTACAGAGAGATCGCAGCCGTGGCGGTGCGCCTGGAAGAACACCGGCGTGGCCCAGGTATTGTCGATAATCGTTTTAATTCCGCGCTCGCGGGCGATGCGGGTCATCAGCGGCACATCCTGAATCTCAAAGGTTTGTGACCCCGGCGATTCCAGGAACAGCGTGGTGGTTTCCGGCCGCAGCAGGTTGACAATACCTTCCCCGATTAGCGGATCGTAATAATCTGTCGTCACGCCGAATTTTTTCAGCGTCAGATCGCAAAAGTTTCGCGTGGGTCGGTAAACCGTATCCGGCATCAGCAGATGATCGCCCGCCTTCAGCGTGGTCATCAGCGCCAGCGCCACGGCTCCCAGACCGGAGGGTGACATCACCGTTCCCGCCGCACCCGCCAGCTCGGTCCAGGCGTCTTCAAGATTTTTAATCGTTGGCGTTCCCAGCGTGCCGTAGGCGAACTCTGCCCGGCTGTGTTCAAGATCCTCCACGCTGTTAAACACAACCGTTGAACCGCGATATACCGGGCAGTTGACGAAGCCCCGCTGATCCTGCGTGTTTCTGCCGATCTGTGTCAGTCGGGTTGCTAAGGTTAATTTTTCGGATTTCATGTCTTTCATAGTTACGTCCATTTAGTGTGCCACCAGCCTCTGCCAGCGAATTATTCGACGAATTTTAAAAAAGGCGATATGCACAGGAGGATGCCATAGAAGGCAATATAGTAATTCCGTTTAGCCCGAAGGTTTTCCAGCGCGGGAACCTTCGCCACCAGATAAAAGGGAATTAAACAGGCCACCAGCCCGAATATCGGCCCGGAAATTTGCATCAGCAGCATGACGGAAAAATCAAAGCTGACCCAAACCCAGAGGAAAATGACAATGCCGATTGCAACGGTGAAGGATAATTTCGCCCGGTTAACCTTATCCGTGCCGGCAATCCGTGAAATCAGATTTACCGCCAGGCCGACAACGGCCTCTTTAAACCCCAGATAAATACTGAAGAATGCGGTCAGGATGGCGAAAATATTCAGCGTTACCGACAGAATATTAACCAGATCGCCCGGCATAATTTGTGAAGCCAGCGCCAGCGCGGAGATATTCTGATCTAAAGCCGAAATCGCTTCTTCTTTGGTGATGGCAAAACTAAAGGAGAATGCAAAGAACAGCACGCTGACCGCCAGCACGATATAGGCAATGCGCGTTGCCCTGACCGCACGATATGAGGCCACCAGCGGGTCGCGTTCTACCTTGCGAAAAGCGATATTCATCGGATTGAGGATCTGCACAAACAGGATGGAAAACAGCGTAAACGGCAGCGTCAGCAGGACATCGCGTAAAAATGTCAGCAGCGGTGGGAACGCCGAAATGTTGCTCAGGCTCCAGTAAGGCATCATGACCAGACCCAGGAATACAATCACCCCCAGCTTGAACAGAATCATCGGCCCGGATATACGAAACAGCAGCCTTTCCCCCTGATTCGCAATCGCGACGATGATCGCCAGCAGGATTAACGGATACCAGCTGGTCTTTGAAAGGAACGTTTCGGTAAGCCGGTAGCTGTGCAAATACGTGGCGCTGTCGTTGACCAGGCTCATCGAATAATTGAGAATGCCCATCAGCAGCATCAGGAAATAGGCGATTCCCAGCAGGCCCCCCCAGTTCTTCCCCAGATACTGGGTAATAATTTCGGCGTAGCTGTCACAGGATTTGGTCTGCGTGAGCGTTTTCAGATACAGATCCTGCAGCCAGTAAATTGCCGGATAGCTCAGTATAATGGCAAAAACGAAGACCCAAATCCCCTTCACACCGGCCTGAATGGGCATATAAATAATCCCTGCGCCAATCGCCATGCCAATACATAACACCACCCAGCCCAGATCGTAACGGGTGAATGGGATCTTATAATTATTTACCGCCTCTTCACTATTTATCGTCATTTTAAACCTCGGTTCAAGAGACATACCTGCGAATGTTCTGCATTGCAGAAAACCGCAGTGAAATAGAACTCGCGTCAGAAGTTTTTACTCCTTCGTTCCGCAGACTTATATTCCGTGAACGGCGATCGTTTGCCATGAAGTGTTTTTCACGGCAAAGATGATTTGTGACAGGCGCGGCTTTATGGCCGTCTACTGTGAATACGGTTCACAGTTAGTGTCGCGGGGAGTGATTGTCTGATCACAGTTTTTCGTCAGCCGGTTCTGAATAAAGGCCAGAAAAAGGCGCAGCGTTTTGTTCTCTTTGGCCGAATGACGGATCCTCGCCTGCAGCTGGTGAGTCACCCCGGGATCGTACTCAGACAGCACCCGGACGAGTTTGCCGCCGTGAATGTAATGACTCGCCAGATAGTCCGGCAGGCAGGCCACCCCCCCATGCAGCAGCGCCCTCTGCAAAAGCAACAGGCTCGAATTACAGGAAAGATGCGGGGTCACCGCCACCGCTTCACTCTTTGCATGCTGACGAAACATCCATTTACCCTCGTGCGTCATCTGCGGATACACCAGGCAGTGGTGAAAGCGTAAATCGGCAGGAACGGTAATCGGCGGATGGCGGCGTAAATAGTCGGGGGAAGCACAGTAGAACCAGCGGATATCCATCAGCGGCTCCGCATCATCGTTCTGCGTCACCGCCTCGGAGGTAATTCTGAACGCCACGTCGATATCTTCGCGTTCAAGGTTGATAAAGCGATCGTCGAGCATAACGTCAATACTGACGCCCGGATACAGCGCCTGAAAATCCCCCGACAGTCTGGGAATATGCGTACAGCCAAAGGCCAGCGAACAGCTGATGCGCAGGGTTTCGCCCTGCATGCCCGGTAAGCGGCTGCCGTCGGCAATACTTTCAATATCGGCAATAACCCGCTGCGCCAGTTGCAGAATGCGGCGTCCATCGAGGGTCAGCTGGAAGGGGCGGCTCTCACGGTTGATTAACAGATGGCCGGTAATGCTTTCAAGCTGCGAAAGGCTTTTACTCACCGCGGAGGGCGTCAGCCCCAGCTCTCTGGCGGCCCGGGAAAGGTTGCCCGTTTCGGCGATTTTAATAAAGATCTGAAACTGATTCAGATAACCGGAAAGGTTTGGAATGTTCATTTATCACCGTCGTGCGTTGATAAATGTGATATGCGGATGTCCCTGAAATGCATATTTATCTCTTTCTTCAATATAATCAGATATTAAAAATCGAGTCTAATCTATCCCACACATTTTATGCAGTGTGTTATTTTCAACATGCAATGCAGATCATGCAATTTATAACGGATGAAAAAATGGCCGTATCCGCTTAACGAATACGGCCATCAATAACGTGCCGGGGGGCTGACTTAGGCTTCCTCCCCCGCGTCGTGCATCCCTTTACGCAGGGTGAAGTTTACGCCCATAGTCAACAGCGGTTCCGGTGGGTTCCACTCTGGTTTTGGCAGCGACAGTAGGAAGTTGATGGTGTCGTTGCTTTTGCCCGCCAGCCAGTCGGCCAGCATGGTGCCCATCGCGGTGCCGCGCACGGTACCCAGCCCGTTACAGCCCAGCGAGCCGTAAACGTTCTTTCTCAGTTCGCCGAACAGGCTTGAACCGTTACGGGTCATCCCCAGGCCACCGCCCCATGTATGTTCGAAATTCACATCCTGCAGCGTTGGGAAACGGCGCTCAAACGACTGACGGTGGTTTGAGCGATACTTCTCGGTATAGCCCGGTTTGTAGCGTCCGTCCGAGTTAAAGCTGAAGCTGTTACGGATCAGGATGCGGTTATCGTGGGTACGACGCGAGGTGGTACCGAACGGGTCGGCCGGGATCACGCCCCAGAACTCCTGACCGCCAATGCTGTCCTGCTCCGCTTTGGTCAGCGGACGCGTCAGGCTGCCATAGGTGAAGATCGGGAAAATAGTGCGTTCGCCAAAACCAAAGTGCGTACCAAACGCATTGTTGGCGAGGATCAGCTTGTCGGCAAAGATACGGCCCGTTGCGTGATGCAGCACGATTTCCGGCTCATATTCAATGGCGGTGATCGGCGTCTCTTCATACAGCTTGACGTTGGCCGGCAGGCTGTCCGCCAGGCCCTTCACCAGTCCTGATGGCTGAACCAGGATGGTGCCCGGGGTGTACAGTGCCTTACGGTAGAATTTGGTGCCGAGATGGTCAGGCAGATCCTTACCTTCGATGATCTTGCAAGGCTGTCCCAGCGACTCCAGGCCGCCGCGATAGGCTTCCAGCACCGCGATACCGCTGTCTTCCACCGCGGCCTGATATTTACCTGAGTGGCGCATCTGCGCATCAACGATGTTGTGCTCTTCCACCTGCTCTTTCAGGATCCGCTGGCCGGTCTGATTCAGGTTCAGGATATTACGGGCAATTTTCTTATCGCCGATATAGTCCGGCGCGCCGATATCGTGGGGTACGTCGATCAGGAATCCGGCGTTACGGCCCGAAGTACCGAAGCCAACCTGCTGGGCTTCGACAAGGATAATCTGGTCATCCGGGAAGTTCAGCGCCAGCTGGCGTGCGGCGGCCAGGCCGGTAAAGCCGGCGCCAATCACCACCCACGGTGCCTTCGCATCGCCCACCAGCGCAGGCTGCGGCTGACGTTTACGGCTGGTGTGGAACCAGCCCGGCGTCGGGTCGTCTGAAGGCAGCGCATCAATTTTCAGCAACGAATCCGGTGCGGCGGGAAGATTGTCGGTCAGCAGGGAAGCTCCCCCTCCCGCTGCAACGATACCCGCGCCAATACCGGTACCAACCAGCAATTTTCTTCGTGAAATACCCATTAAGAATAAACTCCGTGATGAGAACAGATATGCCTTGAAGAACCCGAGAGCGAGGCTTCATGCATTTGTTATGTGTATTACATGTATACACTAAGTATTTTTATTATTTACATTTGTAAATACTCTGTCAACCAGCTATGACACTTTTAAACAGATTTGTAACACTAAGATCAGGGGTTTAGGTTGTTCTTGAGTTCGACTTCGGTATCCGGCCTAAAGCCGATCGGAGTTGCGCTAAATCGTGAATGACAGACGGAAAACGCTAAAAATGGTTTAAACGAGGGAAGTGCTGGATTCTGGCATTGAAAGAAATTTACAGCGGCAATGACCGCGATCGGCGCGGCGATCCCGCGCGCGATTTCAGCAAGTTTGGATGAGATGTCTATCGGTATATGATTGGTGGACTAAGCGGAAAACAGAAGATTAATGAAGGAGAAACAGGCGATCTGCTCACGATAACTTTTGGCGCAGATCGCTTCTGTCAGAGGTCTTCCAGCAGCTTTTTCGAGAAGGTTCGCAGCATGTCCAGCTCTTCATCGTCCATGCGCATAAAGCAGCGCATCTGCTTAGGAATGGCGACGAATTACGAAAATGAGAATTGCATCGATTTTGTTAACATCCGCCGTCTTTGCTTCAGCCGCTTCCGCAGCGACCACTCAGCCACTAAACACGCCTGCCCCTACCGCCGGTGTAAAAGCTTTTCTGGACGTGCTGAATTCAGGCAAAGGTAAACCGATGGAACAGATGACCCCGCAGGAAGCCCGCCAGGTACTGATCGGCGCTCAGCAGGGGGCAAAACTCCCCGCCGCACAGGTCACAGATAAGATCATTGAGGTGAACGGTCAGAACATCAGGCTGAAAATCGTCAAGCCGGAAAATGCAACAGGTACCCTCCCCGTGTTTATGTTCTTCCACGGTGGCGGCTGGGTGCTGGGCGATTACCCGACTCATGAACGTTTAATCCGCGATCTGGTGCGTGATTCCGGCGCGGCCGCCGTGTATGTGGATTACACCCCTTCCCCGGAAGCGCACTTCCCGGTGGCGATCAACCAGGCCTATCAGGCGACCCGCTGGGTGGCCGAGCATGGCAGTGAAATCGGCGTTGACGGCACTCGCCTGGCTCTGGTCGGTAACAGCGTGGGCGGAAATATGGTGGCGGCGGTTGCCCTGCAGGCGAAACAGCTTGGCGCACCAAAAATCCGCTATAACGTCATGCTGTGGCCGGTAACCGATGCGAACTTCGATGATGCGTCCTACCGTCAGTTCGCCACCGGCCACTTCCTGACCCGCAACATGATGAAGTGGTTCTGGGATAACTACACCAACAGCGCGGAGGATCGTAACAACATTCTGGCTTCCCCACTGCGGGCCAGCACGGATCAGCTGAAAGGCTTCCCGCAGACGCTGATCCAGACGGCCGAGCTGGATGTGCTTCGTGACGAAGGTGAAGCCTTTGGCCGTAAGCTGGATGCCGCAGGCGTGCCGGTGACCGTCACCCGCTACAATGGCATGATCCATGACTATGGCTTACTGAACGCGTTAAGCGAAGAGCCTACGGTGAAAACGGCCCTGTCGCAGGCCGCTGCCGAACTGCAACAGCATCTGAAATAGTGTCATCCCGGGCAGGTTCAGCTCTGGTCTGTTTATAACGGCGGTAATGACTGAGCTTGCCCGGATCGATACTGTTTCACATCCCCGCTGTTGTTTCCCGCTTAACCTTTCCTGAAATCCCCGGTTTTCGATTTTACTGAGATTAATCATGCTCACGCGTTATCATCGTGGGCGTTTAGCGTGTAAATTTATGCCGGAAGCGAAGCGCTGAATCGTGCGTAAGATGCTACATTGACAACGTTGCAGATAATCAGAAAATACCTCCCACTGTGCTGATATGAAAAAGGAAGTCGATCATCGTCCGGTTCCGTCATCTCTCTCCTCGGTCTAAAGGCCGGTCAGGCCTGCTTATCGCGGCCGGGCTGCTCCTTGCCAGCTGTGCCGGAAAGCCGCCGGTTTCCCTCGTCACGCCGCTGCCGACCGTGGCCCATCCGCCGCAGCCGACCGTGCCGCAAAGCCAGCAGCCGATGCGGGGTGTGTGGTTAACCACCGTTTCCCGCCTGGACTGGCCGCCGATCGCGTCGGTGAATATCAGTAATGACGCCCAGCGCATCAGCCAGCAGAAAAAAGCGCTGACCGACAAGCTGGATAAGCTGAAAAGCCTTGGCATTAATGCGGTGTTCTTCCAGGTGAAACCCGACGGCACCGCGCTGTGGCCGTCAAAAATCCTGCCGTGGTCGGATATGATGACCGGCAAAATTGGCCGGGATCCGGGCTACGATCCGCTGCAGTTTATGCTCGATGAAGCGCACCGGCGCGGCATTAAGGTTCACGCCTGGTTTAACCCCTACCGCGTCACCGTTAATACCAAACCCGGAACCGTTACGGAGCTGAACCGCACGCTGTCGCAGAATCCGGCCAGCGTTTTTGTGCTGCACCGCAACTGGATCCGCACTTCGGGCGATCGTTATGTTCTCGACCCGGGTATTCCCGACGCCCGCGACTGGATCACCAGCATCGTTGCCGAGGTGGTGGCGCGCTATCCGGTGGACGGCGTGCAGTTTGACGATTACTTCTATACCGAGTCGCCCGGTTCGGCGCTGAACGACAGTCAGACTTTCAGGCAGTACGGCCAGGGCTTTGCCTCTAAAGCCGACTGGCGGCGGCACAATACCCAGATGCTGATTGAGCAGGTTTCCCGCACCATTAAACAGCTGAAACCGAATGTGGAGTTTGGCGTCAGCCCGGCAGGCGTGTGGCGCAATCGCTCCCACGATGCGGCAGGTTCCGACACGCGGGGCGCGGCCGCCTATGACGAATCCTATGCGGATACCCGGCGCTGGGTGCAGCAGGGGCTGCTGGACTACATTGCGCCGCAGATCTACTGGCCTTTCGCCCGCGATGCCGCCCGCTATGACGTGCTGGCAAAATGGTGGGCGGAGGTGGTGAAACCGACCAAAACCCGTCTCTATATCGGCATTGCTCTGTATAAAGTCGGCGAGCCGTCGAAGAACGAGCCGGACTGGACCATCGGCGGTGGCGTGCCGGAGCTGAAGAAACAGCTGGATCTGAATGAGTCGCTGCCGCAAATCAGTGGCACCATCCTCTTCAGGGAGAACTACCTCAATCAACCGCAGACGCAGGACGCGGTCAACTACCTGAGAAAACGCTGGGGAGAATAATTTTTTTCTCCCCGCCGCAACTTTTCTGTCTGCTGCTGCGAACTGATAAAGGAGTCAACCAAACCGGCACTCACTTACTTCGCAGGAGCAGATAATGAAACTGAAAAAAATCGCCTCTACACTGACCTTCTCCGCCGCGCTGGGCCTGTCCGCCCTCGCCTTTAATGCCGGCGCCGCACTGCCCGCCGGGGCGAAAGCGCCTGATTTCGAATTGCAGGGCGCGCTGGCCGGCAAGCCGATTACCTTCTCATTGCAAAACGCGCTGCAAAAAGGCCCGGTGGTCCTGTACTTCTTCCCGGCGGCCTTCAGCGCGGGCTGCACCATCGAAGCCCACGACTTTGCCGAAGCGACCGATGATTTCACGAAAATGGGTGCAACGGTGATTGGCGTGACCGCCGGAAATACCGAGCAGGTCAGCGATTTCTCCAAGCTGGAGTGCCGCGACAAGTTTGCGGTAGCCGCCGATCCGGGTGCGAAAGTGGCCGGTGAATATCAGACCCAGATGCAGATGAAAGGCAAAACCCTTTCCGACCGCACCTCTTACGTCATCGCCCCGGATGGTAAGATTCTGCTGAGCTACACTGACAGAAATCCGGAAACCCATATCGAGAAAACGCTGGCCGCCGTGAAGCAGTACGACACGGCTCATCCACGTACCCACTAAGCCACGAGGCCAGCGATGTTAACTGCCATGCTGGCCGCCTTTATTGGCGGCATTATTCTGAACTTCATGCCCTGCGTGTTCCCGGTGATCTCACTTAAGGCGTTCGGGCTGCTGCGCCATGCGGATAATTCCGCCAGCACCCGCCGCGAGGGGCTGGGCTTTCTGCTGGGCGTGACGGTAACCATGATGGCGCTGGCGGGGATCCTGCTGGCGGCCCGTGCGGGAGGCGCGGCTGTGGGCTGGGGATTCCAGCTGCAGTCACCGCTGGTGATCGCCCTGCTGTCGCTGGTGATCCTTGCCGCGGCGCTGAACCTGCTGGGCGTATTTGAAGTCGGCCTGTCGGCGCAGCGCGTGGGCGCGCTTGACGTCGGGCGCGGCGCTTTTGTTCGCTCCGCGCTGACTGGCGCGCTGGCGATTATTGTCGCTACCCCCTGTGCCGCGCCGTTTATGGCCAGCGCCATTGGCTATGCGCTGGTGCAGCCACCGGCGGTGGCACTGGTGATTTTCTTTGCGCTGGCGATGGGCTTTGCCGCGCCCTTTACCCTGATTTCGCTGTTCCCGGCGCTCGCACGGCTGTTGCCCAAACCCGGCGTATGGATGGATATTCTTAAGCGCGCGCTGGCCTTCCCGATGTTTGGCGCGTACGCCTGGCTGGTGTGGGTACTGGCGCAGCAGGCGGGCAGCGGTGCGCTGGCCACGCTGCTGGCCGCCTCCGTGGTGCTGAGCTTTGCGGCCTGGCTGTACGGTATGGCGCAGCATCGTCACCTGCAGGGGAAAGGCCATAAGCTGATGTATGCGGTGACCGCCGTGCTGATCGTCGCCGTGCTGGCCCCGCTTCCCGGCCTGATCAAGCCGGGGGATGCTCTGCCCGGAGAAGCCGCTGCAACGGAAGTCACGCAGGAAAAATGGACGCCGCAGACCGTTGCCGCCCAGCGCGGAAAGGGTAAAGCTATCTTTGTGAACTTTACCGCCTCCTGGTGTATAACCTGTCAGGTTAACGAGAAAACCTCGCTCTCCACCCAGGCCGTTAAAGACGCGCTGGCCAAAACAGGCACGCGCTATATGGTGGCGGACTCCACCAAATTTAACCCGGACGTGGACGATGCACTGAACGAGTTTGGTCAGGGCGGCCTGCCGCTGTACGTGGTGTATCCCGCCGACGGCGGCCCACCAAAAGTACTGCCGCAGGTGCTGACGCCGGGCATTGTGGTGAATGCACTGAACCAGGCAGCCGGTAAAAAAGCGTAACAAGGCGGAAGATGGAAATGAACGACAGCGCGCGCGATAGCTGGCCCGCGCTTATGGAACAGGCACAGGCAGGCGATCGTCCTGCCTATACCCGATTGCTGAAGGCGCTGGTGCCGGTGATCCGCTCGCAGGTGCGAAGACGGATCGCTGACAGCGCGCTGACCGAGGATGTAGTGCAGGATGTGCTGCTGACGGTGCACCGGGTACGCCATACCTACGATCCCGCCTTTCCTTTTCTGCCATGGCTGATGGCCATTATCTCCGCCCGCGCGATCGATGCCCTGCGGCGGCACGGTCGCTACCAGCAGTGGGAAATCCCGGAGGAGACGCTGCCGGAAGTGGCCAGCCAGCCGAATACGCAGCGTGCGGAAAGCCAGCAGGAGCTGGAAGGTTACCTGAATCAGCTGCCGACCCGGCAGCGGGAAATTGTTGAACACGTCCACCTGCGCGAAATGAGCCTGACGGAAGCGGCCGCGCATAACCATCTGACGGTGGCTGCGGTGAAATCGCTGCTGCACCGGGCGCTGAAAAACCTGCGTCGTTTTGGAGCCAGTCATGACCGATCATAATGCCTTAATTGAAAAACTCGGACGGGAGATTGCGCCCGTCAGACGCATCCGGCCCACCGGTCTGCGGGTGCTGGCCTGGCTGGCCGTGGCCCTGCCTTGCGCCGTCGCTGCCAGCTTTCTGGTGCCGCGCGGGCTGACCGACTGGTCGCAGCCGGGCGCGAAGCTGGCGATTGTTCAGGTGGCGCTGGCCTTTTTACTCGGCACGCTGGCGATACGCAGCGCCTTTACCCTGAGCATTGCCGGGCGTCGTTCTGTCAGCTGGAAAGCGCTGCTGCCCATCGCGCTGATGTGGTTCGGGCTGAGCGTCATAAACATGCAGGGCCACGACGTGCCGCTGCATCTATCCCAGCATGACGACGACAGCACGCGCTGCTTTACTTTCCTGATGGTGGTCAGCACGCCGATGATGCTGCTGATGATTGCCAGCCTGCGCCGCAGCCGCTCGCTGCATCCGGTGCGCAGCCTGGCGATGGCGGGCGTGGGGATTGCCAGCCTGTCTGCCAGCCTGCTGGCTTTTTGCCATCCGGTGCATCTTCACGTGCTGGATTTTGTGATGCACCTGGCGGCGGTGCTGGCGATTGTGGCCCTGACGATTCTGGTTGGGAAACGCTGGGTGGCGCTGGACCGATAACGGGCGCTTGTCAGCGAAATGCAGAAGCTCTATTGTGTGTGTGACGGCACATTGTCATATGACAATGTGCCATTCCCTTCAGATGGCTTATTCGTTTCGCTAATCGCTCAGGAGTCACCATGTTTACCGGTCTCAGCGCTTTCTCCCTGACCCCCGTTACCGCTACGGGCATCGATGAAAGAGGGTTTGTCAGCATCATTCAGCGGATTGTCGCCGCGCAGGCTGATTCTGCGGGCGTGCTGGGTTCAACGGGCAGTTACGCCTATCTGACCCGCGAACAGCGCAAACGCGTCGCCACCCTGGCGAAGCAGGAGCTGGGTACGATCCCGATGATGGTGTGTATTGGTGCCGTCGGCACCGATGAAGTTCTGCGGCTGGCGGAGGATGCCCAGCAGGCCGGTGCCAGCGCCCTGCTGCTCCCGGCGATCTCGTACCAGAAGCTTAACGACGATGACGTGTTTGGCCTGTTCGAAACGGTCAGCCAGCGGGTTTCACTGCCGATCTGTATTTACGACAACCCCGGAACCAGCCACTTTGAATTCTCCGACGCGCTACACGGCCGTATCGCCGCGCTGCCGGGGGTGAAATCCGTTAAAATACCGGGCGTACCTGACCAGCCGGAAGCCGCCAGGGAAAGAGTGGCTAATCTACGCCGCCAGTTGCCTGCAAGGGTGACCATTGGCATCAGCGGCGATGCGTTTGCCGGGCTGGGGCTGAATGCGGGCTGCGAAGCCTGGTACTCGGTCTGCGGCGGCCTGTTCCCGCGCACCGCAAAAGCGATTACCGACGCCGCCGCCCGTGGCGACAAAGCGCAGGTCACCGCGCTGACCGAGCGACTGAACCCGCTGTGGGATTTGTTCCGCAGGCACGGCGGCAGTATTCGCGTCATCGCCGCTGCGGCCGGGCTACTGGGGTTAACCGAGATCGACTGCCTGCCGCGCCCGCTCAAACCATTGGGAACTGCCGACGTGGCGGAGATTAAACAGGTCATCACCTCGCTGGAACTGGCATAGTTTATTCCACACGGCTCCCCTCAGCGTTAAACAGCAGAATGCGCTCGGCCGGAAAGCGCACGTAGCAGCGGGAAAGCTGCGATTTCTCAATATAGTCCGCCGTGACGCAGCAGGCGGGCTGCCCGCCGATTTCGCCGTACAGCATGCTCTGATTGCCCTGCCATTCCATATTACTAACCTCAAACGGCAGTTCCCCGTCGGCACCCGTCGCCGTCAGGCTGAGCTGCATATGCTCCGGACGAACCGCCAGCGTGACGTTGTCACTCTCCGGTGGCGACGGCAAGGTTAGCAGCGGGATAGCCGGCAGTGACGAGAGCGCCAGCCGGACGAGCCCGTCGTCCTGATGTTCAATCTGCGCGGTAAAGGTGTTGATCTGCGGATGGCCGATAAACTTTGCCACAAACAGGCTGCGCGGCTGGAAGTAGAGTTCTTCCGGAGTGCCGCTCTGCTCAATATGGCCTTTGTTCAATACCACGATGCGATCGGCCATGGTCATTGCCTCAATCTGATCGTGGGTGACGTACAGGGTGGTCACGCCCAGCGTGCGGTGCAGGCGTAAGATTTCCTGGCGCATGCTGCCCCGCAGCCCGGCATCAAGATTCGACAGCGGCTCATCGAACAGGAAAATTGCCGGTTTCCGCACAATCGCGCGGCCGATAGCCACCCGCTGTCTCTGCCCGCCGGAAAGCATGCCGGGCTTGTGCTGCAGATGTGCGGTCAGCTGTAACGACTCCGCCGCCGCGTGAACCGCAGTGACAATCTGCGATTCCGGCAGCTTCGCCACCCGCAGCGGGAAGGCAAGGTTTTCAAAGACTGTCAGATGTGGATACAGCGCGTAGGACTGAAAAACCATCGCCACTTCACGCTCGATGGGCGATGCCTCGGTGACGTCGCGATCGTCCAGCAGAATGCGGCCGCCGTGGATTTCCTCCAGCCCCGCCAGGCTGCGCAGCAGCGTGGTTTTCCCGCAGCCGGACGGCCCGACAAACACCACAAACTCGCCCTGCTGCACGGTCAAGTTGATGTCATGCAGGATAATCTGCCCCTGATGACGTTTTTCCAGATGTTCAATACGTAACTGACGCATAGCTTCCTCAGGTCATGGCCCGCGCGCAGGCGGGCCACCGGTACTTATTTGCCGTTCTGTTCCAGCGCCTGTGCGGCGGTCTTCACCGCCTGTTCAGGCGTGGCCTGATTCAGTAATACCTGCTGGATAGCAGTGTTGATCGTCTGCTGGAACTGCTCCGGATCGTAGAACAGCGGTTCCGCTTTCCCCAGCGCCACACCGTCGATAAACGGCTTCCAGCTGGCATCTTCCGCCACCAGCTGTTTCGGTCCATGGTCCGGGCGCACCGGGGTAAAGCCGTAGCCTTTCTCATAGGCCAGCTGACGGTCCGGGGTAGTAATAAACTTCGCGAAGGCGATGGCTTTATCTTCCACGCCGGTGCCTTTGAAAATCGCCAGGCTGTCGGTAACCAGCAGATTGCTCGGCTTACCGTGTGGGCCGTAAGGCAGCGGCGCAACGCCCCACTCCAGACCCGCCGGGAACTGACCGCGCTCCCACGAGCCGGACATAAACATCGCCACTTTGCCCTGATGGAACAGCGGACGCAGCGCTTCGGCATCGTAGGCCACTGGACCAGGTTCGGCATACGGCAGGATCTTCTGGTACCACTCCAGCGTTTCAACCGCTTGCGGTGAGTTAAACACTACTTTGTCGCCGTCCCGCACCGCACCGCCGTTGCTGTACAGCCACAGCAGGAAGCTGTGCGTGGTGCTGCTGAAGGCTTTACCGGTCAGGCCGAAGCCCGCCGCGCCGGTTTTCTCTTTGATAATGCGCGAATCGTCCAGCAGTTCCTGCCAGGTCTTCGGCGGCTGCTCCGGGTTCAGACCGGCCTGCTTAAACAGCGCTTTGTTCCAGAACAGCGCGCGGGTGGAGAGCGCCACCGGCAGGCCAAGATACTCGCCTTCATAATGGACGGTATCCAGCACTGCCGGATAGTAGCTGCTCTTCTCAGCCGCGCTGAGCGGTACCGGCACGATGAGATCGTTCTGGTAGAAGCGGCTCAGCGTACGCGACCCCACCTGCGCCAGCGCCGGGGCATTACCGGCAGAGGCCAGCGTGGTCACCTTCTGCTCGCACTGATCCCAGCCCACCACCTCCAGCACCACTTTGTAACCGGGATTGGCCTGGTTAAACGCGCTGATATTCTCTTCAATCCCCGGCGACGCTTTACTGCCGCACTGGATAAAATTAATGATTTTTTCATTAGCTGCCTGCGCACCGGATGCCGCCAGCGCCAGTAAAATCCCCATGGCTAACTTGTTCATATTTCCCCTGAATGAAAGATAAAATTAATGCTTAACGGCACCTTTGGTTAACCCATCGATTAAATACCGCTGTAGAACGACGAAAATCAGCAGTGCGGGAACGATGCCGACCAGACAGGCCGCCATTAATTCATTCCACTGCACGGTATTACGGCCAAAGAAGTCGAAGATGCCGACCGCGATGGGCATGTATTCGCGCTTTGAGTTAAAGGTCAGCGCGAAGATAAACTGATTGGCATAGCTGTTGATAAAGGTAATCACCCCGACCGCCACCAGCCCGGGTTTGATCAGCGGCAGGACCACCCGCCGCAGAATGTAGAGCCGACCTGCGCCGTCGCAGCGCGCCGCATCTTCCAGATCGCGGGGGACCTGTGAAAGGTAGGTCCGCAGCAACCACGCCGCCGTGGGGATTAAAAACGCCGTCCCGGGCACGATCATTCCGGCATAGCTGTTCAGCATTCCCCAGGCTTTCATCATGCGGTAAAGCGGGATCAGCAGCACCGCGCCGGAGAAGACGTTCACCCCCAGAAACAACGCCCAGAAGTAGCGCACGCCGGGTACCGGCAGCCGGGTCAGCGCGTAGGCGGCGGGCACCGACAGCACCAGCGTCAGCAGCGTGGAGACGCCGGCGATCAGTACACTGTTAAAGATGTAACGCGGCAGATACGGCACCCGCTGCCACATGCTCTGCCAGGCCTCCAGCGAAAAATGCTGCGGCAGCGGATGCCAGGGGGCACGAAACAGCGAAGACAGCGGGCTGAATGCGGCTTTTACCGCCTCATAAAACGGAAACAGCAGCACCAGCAGGAACAGGAAAATGGCCGCATACAGCGCCATTTTCTCATGCAGTCGATAGCGGTTGATCACGGGCGTTGTCCTCCTGGCTGCCGGGTTCGCAGCAGCGCGAAATAGCCAAAGGCAAACAGCAGCGTCACCACGGCGATCATCACGCTCTTGGCGGCACCCAGCCCGAAGCGGAAGCTGCCAATCCCCGTGCGGTAAGCGTCAATAATCAGCGTGTTGGTGGCATCCAGCGGCCCGCCGCGCGTCAGGATCCAGATGGCATCAAAGGCGTTAAGGGTAAACAGCGCCGAGAGCACGCCCATACTGGCCACTGCGGGCCATACCAGCGGCAGCGTGATGCGCCGCAGCCGATAGCCGCGCCCGGCACCGTCAACCCACGCCGCCTCGTACAGATCCCCCGAAATCCCCTGCAGCGCCGCCAGCAGAAACAGCGCCACCATCGGGATCCCCACCCAGATGTCGGCAATCGCCGAGGCAAAAAAGGCGCTGTTGGGGAAAGCCAGAAACTCAAACGGCCCGTCCAGCAGGCCGCTACGCTGAAGCAGACCGGAAATCGCGCCGAACTGGCCGTTGTACAGCCAGCCCCAGATAAACATGCTGATGGCTACCGGGATCACCCACGGTGGAATAATCAGCAGCCGGAACAGCTTCTTTCCCGCCAGCGAGGCGTTCAGCAGCAGCGCGCCGGTCAGGCCGAACAGCAGCTTCATCGCCACGGCAAACAGCGTCCACAGCAGCGTGCGCAGCAGCACGCTGAAAAAACCGTCATTAAACAGGGTTTGATAGTTCTGCCAGCCGACCCACCGATAGCTCTGCCGCAGCGAGGCATTGGTAAACGACAGGATCACGGTGTTAATCAGCGGCCACAGCACCAGAGCCAGCAGATAGAACACGGCCGGAGCCATCAGCAGCAGCGCCAGCCGCCTGTCGCGGCGATACGAGCGGGACATCAGGCTTCGCCGTTCAGCGCCGCGTCAAAACGCCGCCAGCTTTCGGTCAGATCCAGCAGGCTGCCGCTGCGGCGCGCTTCATCAATTTTGATCGCCGTCAGCCCTGCTTCCAGCGCATCGATCACCGAGACCGGAAGCGGCTGGTTATGCAGCAGATGATCGACAATGTCCTTCACCATCCGCTCGTCGCCGCCGTAGTGATGGCCCAGTTCGGTGCGGGCATAGTGATGGTTATCGACGATTTTTTCGCCGTCCGGCGAGCGGTGAACCTGCAGGGTGTTACGGATAAAGTCGCCCTCTGCCGTTGCCGTAGTGCCCACGATGCAGAAGCGGCGGAACAGATCCGGCACGTTGAGGTTGGCGTGAAAAGCCATGGTCGCGCCGTTCTGGTATTCAATGATCGCCGTCTGGTAGTCAACGATATCGCCGTCGTTATCAAATACCGCCGTGCTGCCCTGCCAGCCAGCCGGTTTGCTGTGGTGAATATCTTCCCGCTCCAGCGCCGCATTTTCTGGCACGAACAGCTTTCTGCCGCCGAAGCTGGCTACGCGACCGGCGCGTGCGCCGACTATCCCCTGGTAGATATCCAGATCGTGGCAGCACTTCTCCAGCAGGAAGCCGCCGGAATATTTTTCGTAGCGCCGCCAGTCGCGCATAAAGAACGCGCCGTGATAAGGCGGAATGTGTTCAGAGGCTTCAATGCTTGAGATCTCGCCCAGCGTACCGTTGGTTTTCAGGGCTTTGAGGTCGGCATACAGCGGCGTGTAACGCATCACCAGCCCGACCAGAATGCGGTCTGCGCCAAAGCGATGGATCAGGCGCGCCAGCGCCAGGGTCTGCTCTTCGCTGGCGACGATCGGTTTTTCACACAGCACCCGGTGCCCGGCTTCCAGCGCGGCGGCGATATGTTCAAGATGCAGATGATTCGGTGAACCGATCAGCACTAGATCCAGATTGGGCACGGCAAGCAGTTCATCGATCGCGGAGAACGCTTTCCCGGTATTCACCCCGTATTCCTGGGTGTAGGGCAGCCCTACGGGTTCAGGATCGGAGTAGCCGACGATCTCAAGATCGAGGACCAGTTCAGAAAATATCCGTGCCACATAACCCAGACGCAGCCCCAGACCGATAATAGCAATTTTCACTTTTTACATTCGCCGTATGGATTGAATTAAACAACGACAGAGGGTAAATAGCCTTTAATCTGAAAGATAATAATAATTATGGGTAACGTATGCAGGATTACAGATATAACGAATACATTACAATTCATAAAGTTAGATATCTAAATAATCAATAATGATGATAATTAAAAATTTCTTAACACAGAACTCGGCGTGGTTTGTTTCGGCACTTTT
This sequence comes from Erwinia sp. JUb26, assembly GCF_003751505.1. Classification (GTDB taxonomy): domain Bacteria; phylum Pseudomonadota; class Gammaproteobacteria; order Enterobacterales; family Enterobacteriaceae; genus Erwinia. Next base: position 676,491 of record NZ_RJVB01000001.1, read on the forward strand.
CTTTCTGACGTAATATCTGGCTTGCTGACCTGAGCAGGTTATTTTTAATTGACATGTGTGGGGCAACTTTACCCGATAAACCTTGCCCGGTGGCGGGCTGTGCAACACATTTTTCTCTCTCAGCCATGCATCTGCTCATTGCCCGGCATAGCAAAAATATCCTGCCTCAACGCCGCTGATTTTCGCGCAAAAATGTTAAATGCCCGCCAATAAATCAGACCATCTGCTTAATTAATTCGCTAATCTTGGTGTCATCACGCAATTAACCTGCGTTTTTTCATTACCTTACGACGTCGCATACGCATCCCTCTTAAGGAATCACCTGAAATGAAAGTACAGAAAATTGAACAGCCCGCCGCCATCGAATCCCTTGAAGCCTGCGGTAGCGTGGAAGGCCTGCCGGGCAGCCCGCCGATTAAGGTCTTCGGGCTGGAGAAAAAAATCCCCGGCAAGGACGATATCGATACCGGCATTTTCGAATGCTCGGCGGGCAGCTATCGCCGCGGCGTGAAGCAGGCGGAGGTCATGCATATTCTCAGCGGCAGCGGCACCTTCACCACCGACGGCGAAGAGCCGGTCAGCTTTAAGGGCGGCGACACGCTGTTTTTCGAAGCCAACACGCAGGGAACCTGGGTGGTGGAAACCCAGATGCGTAAAGTTTATGTGATTTTTGACGCGAACTGATCGGCCCCAAGCGTGATCCCAATCCCCTAGGCGAAACGGTCGGCGACAGCGGCTGACCGTGAACTACCGCTTTCCCCCCCGCGCCCCCTGCCCCGAACAGGGCTTTCACCGCGCCGCACGGCCTCCGTGCTCTGTGCTTGCCGGGAACGTTGTATCACACTGTATCTGCCTCTAACTGGGTTACAGAGTGAGGCACAACCCCGTTCGATGAACATATTCCGCATACATCAGCGTGTTTTCATAGCCTCAACCAAGCAAACACCCCCTGAGGCATAAAATGAAAATACGGATCACGTCATTACTGCTGGCCGCTATGGCTAATGTTGTCGCCTGTCAGGCATCCGCAACGCAACCGGTTCAGGACTACAGCGCCGGATTTGAACAGATTAAGCAGATTAATGCCGGCGTACTCAACGTCGGCTATGTGGATATCGGCCCTCACGATGGTCAGGCGATTATATTGCTGCACGGCTGGCCCTACGATATTCAGAGCTACGCGCGGGTAGCGCCGGAACTGGCCGCAAAAGGCTATCGGGTGATTGTTCCCTGGCTGCGCGGCTACGGAACCACCCGCTTCCTGTCGGACAAAACCCCGCGTAATGGCGAACCCGCAGCGATGGCGAAGGATGTGGTCGACCTGATGAATGCGTTAAACGTCAAACAGGCCGTTTTTGCCGGCTACGACTGGGGAGCACGCACCGCAGATATCGTGGCGGCCCTGTGGCCGGAACGCGTGAAGTCTCTGGTTTCGGTCAGCGGCTATCTGATCGGCAGCCAGGCGCTGGGCCGCAAACCGCTGCCGCCGCAGGCGGAGCTGCAGTGGTGGTATCAGTTTTATTTCGCCACCGAGCGCGGCGCTAATGGCTATGCTGAAAACACCAAAGACTTTGCCCGGCTGATCTGGCAGCAGGCTTCACCCGGCTGGAAATTTACCGATGCCACCTTCGAGAAAAGCGCCCGCGCGCTGAACAACCCCGATCACGTGGCGATTACCCTCAGCAACTATCGCTGGCGGCTGGGTCTGGAAAAGAGCGAAAAGCAATACGCAGACTATGAACAGAAGCTGGCGGCCCTTCCAGCCATCGGCGTGCCAACCATCACCATCGAAGGCGACAACAATGGCGCGCCGCATCCGGCCCCGTCGGCCTATCGCGCTAAGTTCAGCGGGAAATATGAACACCGGACGTTTAACGGTAATATCGGACACAATCCTCCGCAGGAAGATCCTGAACGCTTTGTTCAGGCCGTCGTTGACGCCGCGGGCATGTAACCAAGGAGCCTCCCCTGGACCATATCGATCACATACTGGTGGTGGATGACGACCGCGATATTCGTGAGCTGATCGTCGACTACCTGATTAAATCCGGCTACGCCGCGACCGGGGCGGCGAACGGCCGCGAAATGCGGTCGGTACTGGGGAACCGGCATATTGACCTGGTGGTACTGGATATTATGATGCCGGGTGACGACGGCCTGACGCTGTGCCGCCAGCTGCGCAGCGACCCGCAGAAAAATATGCCGGTACTGATGCTCACCGCCCGGGGGGAGGACACCGACCGTATTCTCGGGCTGGAAATGGGTGCAGATGACTATCTGGTTAAGCCGTTTGTTGCCCGGGAGCTGCTGGCGAGGATCAAGGCGATCCTCCGCCGCACGCGCGCCCTGCCGCCGAATCTGCAGGTGACGGAAGCCGGGCGGATCATTGCTTTTGGCGACTGGCAGCTGGATACGACGGCCCGCCATCTGCTGGATACGCAGGGCACGGTGGTGGCGTTGAGCGGCGCGGAATACCGGCTGCTGCGGGTTTTTCTCGATCACCCTCAGCGGGTGCTGTCCCGCGATCGGCTGCTCAACCTCACCCAGGGGCGCGATGCGGAACTGTTTGAACGTTCAATCGATCTGCTGGTTAGTCGCCTGCGTCAGCGGCTGCGGGAAGATGCGCGGGAACCGCTGCTGATCAAAACGGTCCGCAGCGAAGGCTATGTTCTGGCCGCGGCCGCCATTATCAAAGAGGCGTTCGAATGAGGCTGTGGCCGCGAACGCTGCTGGCCCGTCTGCTGTTAATCGTTTCGCTGGGCCTGCTGCTGGCCAACGGCATGACGCTGGCCAGCCTACTGATTGAACGTATGAGCAGCGCCAGAACCGTGATGCTGAGAAATCTGGAAAACGATGTTGCCACCAGCGTGGCGATCCTCGACAGGCTCCCTGCCGCCGAACGCCCACAGTGGCTGACCCGGCTGGCCAGAGGAAACTACAGCTATGAACTCTCGCCGGGTGAAACCGGCATTCCCCCCACCAGCCGGCGTTCGCGCGATGCGGTTAACTCGCTGAAGGCCGCGCTGGGTGATACCTGGCCAATGACCCTTGTCTCCATTCCCGGCAGCCGCGAGCATATCCAGGTTCACCTTACGCTACACGATGGCAGCCCGCTGACCATTAATCTGTGGCCGCACATGCCCGCTATCGCGACCTGGTTACCGATAGTGTTGATCGCACAATTACTGCTGCTGCTTGGCTGCGGCTGGCTGGCGGTTCGTCAGGTCACGCGTCCTTTCACCCAGTTTATTCGCGCCGTGGATACCCTGAAACCCGCCTCACCGACGATCCAGACGGTGCCTGACAGCGGGCCGCAGGAGGTTCGCCAGGCGGCGCGGGCGTTTAACGATCTGCAGCAGCGTATACAGGATCATCTGAAAGAGAAGTCGCAGATCCTCGCGGCGATTTCACACGATCTGCAAACACCTATCACCCGGATGAAGCTGCGCGTGGAGATGTCTGAACAGCCGGAGCTGCGCGATAAACTGCTCAGCGATCTGGATCAGATGAGTCGACTGGTGCGTGAAGGAATTGCTTACGCCCGCAGCGCTGAAGGGCTGGAAGAGAAACCGCAGACCGTCAGCCTGAATGCTTTCATCGACACCCTCGCCTGTGATTATCAGGATATCGGGCTGCCGGTGAGCTTTACGCCGTGTGGCGGTGACGATCGCTTCAGCGTGCGGCCGCAGGCATTGCGGCGGGTTATCACCAACCTTACCGATAATGCTCTTAAGTTCGGCCATCGTGCCGATATTGTGCTCTCCCGCACCGGTTCAGAACGCGTGGAGTTCAGCGTGTGCGACAGCGGGCCGGGCATTCCCGAGCGCGAACTTCAGGCGGTGCTGGAGCCTTTCTACCGGCTGGAAAACTCCCGCAGCCGCCACACCGGTGGCACGGGGCTGGGGCTGGCGATTGCGTCACAGCTGGTGGGGCAAATGAACGGCACGCTGACGCTCAGCAATCGCCCTGAGGGAGGCCTGCAGGCAGCGGTTGTGCTGCGCGAGATGCGTTTGTAGCAAACTGTATCTTTATCGCCTGTAGAAAAACGTGCTGACAAAGACGGGCAGATCGGAAAACACCCCCAACACAATCGGACGGTTAAATAGGCCCACTGCCCGCGAAGGCAGATCTTAATCCACCGATTGCTGTTTGAGGAGTTTCGCTATGACGCCGTTCATTGCTTTTATCGCCGGGATGCTGACGCTGCTCAGTCCCTGCACCCTGCCCGTTATCCCCCTGGTGTTTGCCAGCGTCCGCGGCAGCAGACGAAAAATTATCGCGCTGCTTGCCGGCATGGTGCTGATGTTTACCGCCGTGGCGCTGCTGGTGTCGGTGACCAGCCACTGGGTGGCAGGCGTCACCGCCGCCGGGCGCTGGATAGCGCTCTGTTTTCTCACCCTTGTGGCTCTGACGCTGCTCTCCTCACGGGTGGCCCAGTGGATAAGTCGGCCGCTGGTTGCCCTCGGCAATCACATCAATGATGAAAGCCATCGCCAGCAGGGACTGGCCGCCGCGTTACTGGCCGGAATGGCAATTGGCCTGCTGTGGGCACCCTGTGCCGGACCCATACTGGGCGCGATCCTCAGCCTGTCGGTTAGCGGTGCTTCGTCAGTTTCCGTCGCCCTGCTGCTGGCCGCCTACGGCAGCGGATGTGCCGTGATGCTCGGACTGCTGTGGTTTGCGGGCCGGGAACTGCTGGCGCGGATGCGGCCGGGATTAGCCATCACCACCCGCCTGCGTCAACTGGCCGGCGGGCTGATGCTCGGGTCGGTGGCGCTGGTTGCCAGCGGTGCGCAGAGTCATCTGCAAAGCGGGCCGGAATTTACCCAGCGACTGGAGCAGCGCCTGAGCGAGCACTTTGCTCGTCCGCAGCCGCCGGTAAAACTGCAGCCGGTTGTCGCCCCGCAAACCAGCAGTGCTATGCCCGCTCTGACCGGTGATACCGGCTGGCTGAACGGTGAACCGGTCAGCCCTGAGTCACTCAAAGGGAAAGTGGTGCTGGTTGATTTCTGGACCTTTGACTGCATTAACTGCCAGCACACCCTGCCGCACGTGCGTGACTGGGCAAATAAATATCAGAGCCAGGGGCTGGTGGTCGTGGGCGTGCATACTCCGGAGTATCCGTGGGAGCGCGATGCGCAGGCCGTTGCCGGGGCTATTGCCCGCTGGAAGCTGCCCTACGCCGTGGTCACCGATAACAACTATGCTATCTGGAACCGCTTCGGCAATCAGTACTGGCCCGCGCATTATATTTTCGATGCCAGAGGCCAGCTGCGCTATACCGCCTTTGGTGAAGGTGACTACGCGCAGCAGGAGCGCGTGATACAGCAGCTGCTGGCGGAAGCGCGCAGCTAAGGCAAGTTGAACCGGCCAGAGACATCAGCGGGGCGAGGTCTCTGGCTCGGGTCGTGCGTATTCTCGTGTGCTAGCCGGTCACGATAGATTTAGGCTCCAGGAAGGATTCGAGCCCAAAAATTCCAAATTCGCGTCCGATACCCGACTGCTTAACGCCACCGAACGGCGCCAGCAGTTCAGGTGCGATACGGTTGATCAGCACGCTGCCCGCCTGAAGTTGGGGAGCAATACGCCATGCTTTTTCTGGAGTGGAGGTAAACAGATAGGCCTGAAGCCCGTAGGGTGAGTCGTTGGCAATGCGGATAGCGTCGTCTTGATCGCTATAGCCGATGACGGAAAGCACCGGGCCAAAAATCTCCTCACGGGCAATATCCATCTCGTTGTCCACATTTGCAAAGACCGTCGGCCTGACAAAGTAGCCTTTTTCCAGCCCTTCCGGGCGCCCCTCACCGCCGGCGATAATCACCGCCCCCTGCTCAACGCCCCGGCGAATGTAGTGCTGAATGCGCTCGTACTGATTGCGGCTTGCCAGTGGTCCGATCTCCGTCGTTGGATCGTCAGGCAGACCGATTTTCAATGTGGAAACATGGCGTTGGATTCGAGGAATGACGTCATGTAAACGCGAATTCGGAACCAGAAGCCGCGTCCCTGCGACGCAGGCCTGTCCGTTATTGAGGAATGCCGCGCCGATCGCCAGCGGAATGGTGATGTCGAGGTCGGCATCCTCTAACAGAATCGAGGCGGATTTACCCGTCAGTCCAAGATTAATGCGTTTCAGCGTTTCCATTGCCGTGCGGGCGATGCTTTTTCCCGTTGCGGTGGAGCCGGTAAACGAGATTCTGGCAACGTGCGGATGCCGGCAGATCTCATCGCCAACGTCGTCTCCATTCCCCAGCAGAATGTTAAACACCCCGGCGGGCAGCCCGGCATCGTGCAGGGCTTCTGCCAGCACCCGGCTCTGGAGCGCGCTGAGTTCACTGGGCTTGATCACCGAGGCACAGCCCGCGGCCAGTGAAAAGGCCAGCTTGCTGCATACCGAACCCGTGACGCTGTTCCACGGCGCGATCAGTGCCGACACGCCAACCGGCTCCATGACCACCGTGGCTGCACCGATTTTCTGCGTGAAGCGGTAGCTCTGTAAGATATTCGCGGCATCGGAAAAACACTGCGCCGCATACTGACTGACCCAGCGCGAGCGGGAAAGCGGACCGCCGTATTCCTCAATGGTGGCCTGCTCAAGGTCTGCCGCCCGACGTAAAACGGCCGATTTAAGCGCCATCAGCATCTCAACACGATCCTTCCGGGTTGCTTCCCGTAAACCGCTTTGTGCCTTTACGGCGGCATCAATAGCCCGTCGGGCATCATCACGATCCGCCAGACGCACACGGCCAATCACCTCCTCGTTTGCCGGATTAATACTGTCAATTTCCTTGCTGCCGCTGACCGTAACAAATTTACCGTCGATATAGGCTTTGTCGATATACCACATGTCATGGCTCCTGTTCTGTCTTATTGGGGAGTAAGAATGGAGTGTATCGGCGACGGATTGTTTTGATAATATCGTCAATCCAACATGAAGAATCCCGGAAATCAAAACAATGTCCAGAGATGTGACGGAACTGAACGTGGTACTGGCCGTGGCCAGACGGCGGGGATTTCGCGCCGCAGCACTGGAGCTGTCGATGTCAACCACGGCGGTGAGCAACGCCGTCGCCAGTCTGGAAGCACGGCTGGGCGTCAGGCTGTTTCACCGAACGACCCGCAGCGTGTCACTGACGGAAGCAGGAAAACAGTTTATTGAGCGTATTGGCCCCGCCGTGGCCGAGATCCAGCTGGCAATGGAGGAAGCCGGAGGCCAAAACGCCTCACCGTCGGGTTCCTTACGCATTAACTGTGCGTTGGGTGCGGCACTCATGATTTTTACTCCGATCCTGCATCGTTACTTACAACGCTATCCGGCAATGACGCTGGATATCGTCACCGATGGCCGCATGGTGGATATCATCGGCGAGGGTTTTGACGCCGGGATAAGAGTTAGCCACAGCGTGCCGCAGGATATGATCCGGGTACCGATTTCCCGTGAGATCCCGCTGGCAGTGGTGGCCTCAGCGGCTTACTTCCAGCGCCACGCCCCACCGCAAACGCCGGAGGATCTGATGCATCATCACTGTATTCGCGGGCGTCTACCCGGCGGGCTGCCATCTGGCTGGCTGTTTGTCCGGCAGGGAGAAGAATTTACGCTGCATGTCCCCGGCCCGCTGATCCTCGATTCCCCTCAGCTGATGCTTTCCGCCGTGCGTCATCATATGGGTATCGCGCAGATCCCACGCTGGTATGTCGAAAACGAGCTGAGCAACGGCTCGCTGGTTAGCGTACTTGCTCCTTGGCTCCAACCGATGCCCGGTCTGTCGCTGTACTACGCCGGAAGGCGTCATATTCCGACCGCTCTGCGAACGCTGATTGAGCTTATCCGTGAGGTGAACGAGGTGGATTGAGCGTTTAACGAGCCAGAGTGAGCAAAACGCGTTAGCCGCGCTTGGTATGCTCAACATCATGATTTGACTGAATGAAATCGACTAACGGAGAAAATGATGACTCAGCTTACCTGGCAGGCACCGGCCATTAACCGCAAAAAAATCGGCGGTATGCTGGTTACTATGCTCAGCGATGGGTATCTGGACGTGTCGTTTGAACTGCTTTCGGGTATTGACGGCTCGCGGGCGGAAGCGCTGCTGGAACGGCGCGGTGCGTCAACCCTTCCGCGCATTAATATCAATGTCTACGTTATTCAGACGCCGGATCGCACTATTCTGATCGACAGCGGTGCCGGTGGCGTTAACGGCTGGGGCGGTCGGCTGCCGGTGGCGCTGGCCGCCGCGGGTATCGATCCGCTGCAGATCGATACCGTTCTGCTAACTCACGCCCATCCTGACCATATCGGTGGCCTGGCCGGTCCGCTACAAACGCCGCTATTCCGCAACGTGCAGCAGCTGTTTGTGCATGAGAAAGAGCTGGCGTTCTGGCGGGATGAAAACCGTTATGCCAGCGTGCCGAACGCCCAGCGTCCGTTTATCGACCTGGCCAGAAACGCCTTCAACGCCTATGACGATCGGCTGGTACCGTTCCGTCAGGAAGCGATTCTGCCTGGTATTCAGGCGGTTCCGCTGTTTGGCCACACGCCGGGTCACAGCGGTTATTTACTGGGAGATGAACGCGAATCACTGCTGATTTGGGGTGATATCGTGCATTTTCCTCATATTCAAATTGCCCAGCCGGAAGTCACTATCGCCTTTGACAGCGATCCGGCGGCCGCATCAGCGGTGCGCCATCAGCTGCTCGACCGGGCAGCGAGCGATAATCTTGCGGTCAGCGGGATGCATTTTAATCTGCCCACCAGCGGTAAAGTCAAACGTGACGGTGCAACGTTTGCACTGGACTATGACCTCTGGTCCCCGGTGGTCTGAGATTAAAACGCGACGAAAGCACAGGCCGCTTGAGCATACAGGCCCGAGCGGCATATAGTAAAAAGTCCACTCCCCATCCGACGGTCCTATGCTGGTTTCTAAAACACATGACGTTGAGGTGCAGCATCTGCTCCAGCAGCTGCTTCAGCTTGCGCGTTCCCAATCTCCTTTACCCTGCGTTTGCCTGCGGGCGGTAAAGACCCACCAGGTTAAACGCTTCGAGGCCGAAGTTGCCACCTTCTCTTTCCCACTTCAGGGCACCTTCAGCTATCGGGAAAACGGTGACTGGGTAACGGTCAATCCTGGTGAAATGCTGGTGGTACCGAATGCCCGAAGCCTGGATATCGAATATGCGCCCTGTAAAGTCAGCGGTGAATTCGTCGCGCTGAGTCTGTCGCTGGCGGAGGAGCAGCTGGAAGCCGCGCGACTGCTGCTGGCCGTTCCCACCGCTAAGGAGATTGGTCAGGTGGCCGCCGTTTCCCTCAGTGAACTGCTTTCACCGCTGAACCGTTGGATACAGGCGATGACGGCCGGTATACGTCCGCTTTCACTTCATGCCATGGTGGAAGTGGTGCTGAAACTGTATGCCCTGGGCTGTCACGGTTTAATGCGTCCGCGGGATCCTGGTCTGGCAATGAGGATCCGCCGCATGGTTTCAAAGAACCCTGCCCATTTATGGCACGCCGCTGAAATAGAACAGCAGCTTGGCTTCAGCGGAGCCACGCTGCGCCGCCGACTGGCCGCCGAATCCACCAGCCTGCGCGCGATTATTACCGAGGCCCGCGTGGCGGAAGCGCTTCGCCTGTTGATGTCCTCCGATCTTCCGGTAAAAACGGTGGCGGGCCGCGTTGGATACAGCTCCGTCGCCAGCTTCAGCAGGCAGTTCAGCGAACGTTATGGGGTTGAACCCTCGGGATTTCGTTAGTTTCAACATCAATTTTTACCTGCGGTTTTTCGATCGTATCGCTCTGTAGTCGATTGATGCTCATACAGTAATCTTGAAGCAACCAACTGAAAATATTGGTTTATTTAAATCATCCCGATTTCACTCAATTTCTAACTTTATATAATAAGCATTATATAAAGTCAGGATCCCGGATCGAAATTCCGCTATCATAGGATCCGCTGCGGATCCGCACGTTGCCGCCCGGCGGCAGGTGCCCGTTTTTTCCCGAGTACCTGGCGGGCAACTTTGCAGCGAAAAATGGCGTCGCTACGCGAAAAATTGAGCATAATCCCCCTGCCGGTTTGGCAGAATTCACGTAGCGCGATCGATGGTAATTACAGGCGATATATTCAGCAACTATGACGAATTTCACCCAATACCCGCCCTCTTTTCTCCCCGCGACACCTGAAGGTGCAGCATGAAAGGCTCCAACCGTACCGGCCGCCAGTGGATGGACGCGCCGGAACGTTACGGTCTGGTCACCCGCATCCTGCACTGGGGAATGGCTTACCTACTCCTCTGGCAGTTGATCATGGCGTTAAGCTGGAAAGCGTTCAACCCTTCAGAAACGGTCGAAAACATCGCGCGGTTCGGCCCCGATCATGGCACGGTTGGCCTGCTGACCATCGCGCTCGTTGTCGTGCGTGCCGTATGGGGCTTCACCAACCGGCACCGCCGCCCGCCCCGTTCATCGGGATGGATGGGCACTGCCGCCCACGCCGCTCACCTGATGCTGTATGCCCTGATGTTTATCATCCCCGCGATTGCTCTTCTGCGCGTATACGGCAGCGGCGAGGGATGGAGCCCCTGGGGACTGCCGCTCATTCCGGAAACCGGCACGGAAGTTGGCTGGATGACCGCACCTGCCAATGCGCTGCACGCCTTGCTGGCATGGGTGCTCTGCGGCATCATGGCCGTGCATATTCTGGCGGCGTTATACCACCGGTTCGTCCTGCGTGACGGCATACTTGGCCGGATGGCCGGGCGTAAGTCATCACGGGGAGGCAGAGAGTAAAAATGACCAAAACCATCCGGAATCAGTCCTTTTTTCTTTCTTCAACAACTGACGATGCGATGCGAGCAACGCTTGAAGAATTCGTCGAGGACAAAGATGCCTTCTCGCCCAATACCTGGCGTCAGTTGTTCAGCGTGATGCGCATTTGCTATCGCTGGGCGGAAGAAAATGGCCGAACGTTTTTCCCGCTCTCTCCTGCCGATCTGCGTGACTATCTTTCCTGGCTACAGGCCAGTGGCCGGGCTTCTTCAACTATTGCCAGCCATACCGCGCTGATCGCTATGCTCCATCGTAATGCCGGACTGGTCTCGCCCGGCACTTCGCCGCTGGTGTTTCGCACCCTAAAAAAAATTAACCGCAGCGCGGTCGTCAGCGGCGAGCGTACCGGCCAGGCCGTGCCTTTTCGGTTGAGCGATCTTTCCCGGCTGGATACGCGCTGGGCAGGATCGGACAGACTGCAGCAGGTCAGAGACCTGGCTTTTCTGCATCTGGCCTACAATACCCTGCTGCGCGTCAGCGAACTTGCCCGCCTGCGGGTGGGCGATATCAGCCGGACGGAGGATGGCCGAATAATTCTGGACGTTGCGTGGACCAAAACTATCGTGCAGACCGGCGGATTAATCAAAGCGCTGAGCAGCCATTCCTCGCAGCGCCTGAGCGAATGGCTGATGATTTCCGGCCTGGCCGCCGAGCCGGACGCGTATCTTTTTTGCCCGGTTCATCGTTCTAATACGCCCAGAGTCAACAGCGCCAGCCCGTTAACGCTCCCGGCGCTGGAGAAAATTTTCCAGCTGGCGTGGCGTGAAGTGGGTCCGGCGATTGCCGCGAAAAGTAACAAGGGGCGATACCAGGGATGGAGCGGGCACAGCGCCCGCGTTGGTGCAGCCCAGGATATGGCCCGGCAGGGCTATTCCGTTCCGCAGATTATGCAGGAAGGCACATGGAAAAAACCGGAAACGCTGATGCGCTATATCCGTAATGTTGATGCACACAAGGGCGCAATGGTTGATTTTATGGAGAACGGATTTAATTAAAGCTGCGCCAGTATTAGCGATGTTGCACACTCAAAATAATTTCTGAAGGCGCGTCCAGAAATTTACTCGTCAATCGGAAACATGGCTGGGGCTGATGTAGAGTTTTACTTTCAGCAACTAGCGAGCAGGACGATGACACGGACGACATCCGTTCCGCATGATGCGGTATTTAAAACGTTTCTTAACCATCCGGATACGGCGCGAGACTTTATCGCGCTGCATATGGCATTCCGGCTGATGCGGTATGCCGTCGCGGCGATGCAGCGCCACCTGGATGCTGGCCGCAGCCATCTTCCGCTGGTGATTCCATTCCTGTTTTATAACGGCAGGCGAAGCCCCTATCCGTACTCAACCAACTGGCTGCAGGAATTCTACGATCCCGTTCTGGCTGAAAAACTGTATCGCGAACATTTTCCCCTGATTGATGTCACCATCATTCCCGATAAGGACATTATGCATCACCGCAGCATGGCGGCGTTGACGCTGCTGCAAAAGCATATCCATCAGCGCGACCTGACAAAGTTGCTCGATCGACTTTGCACCGTTTTAATTGCAGGCTATCTCACAGGACAGCAGTTAGTTTCGCTGATAAACTACCTGGTGCAGGCAGGGGAATCCCCGGATGCGCCTGCTTTTGTACGGACACTGGCATTACGGATGCCTCAGCATAAGGACGAACTGATGACGATTGCTCAGCAGCTTGAACAGATCGGTGTTAAGAAAGGTATTAAGAAAGGCATTAAGAAAGGTCTTCTGCTTGGTGAAGAACAGGGAATGATCAAAGGCAGGCGTGAAGCCGCCCTGTCCATTGCCCGCTCACTTCTCGATCGCGGTATGGATGCAGACTCGATTCTTGCCGTCACCGGGCTGATGCCAGACGATCTTGAATTACCTCACTGATTTTGCTGCCGTCTGATGACGGCAGTTATATACTGTAGCCCGCAAGTTTGTATTCTGTAGATGATTTCACTCAGGGCTGAACAGTTTTGGCAACGAACAATAAAGAAACAAAAGCATCTTCAAACAGAAAAAAGGCAAATTTTTCTGATATCGCCAGATTAGCTGGCGTTAGCGAATCAACGGTGAACAGAGTGCTGAACGAAATCGGCAGCGTTTCTGAATCATCACGCCGACGGGTGGTAAATGCCGCTAAACAGTTAGACGTGAAGAGAATACTACCGGATGTAGAACACCAGCTTATACATATTGATGTGCTTATCTCCCATGTCTCAACCCCGATCGTTAAACGCTATCTGGAAGAAATAAATCGTATTCTGCATTTTATTGATAAGCGCGTGCGAATTCATCGTATCTCGTTGCCCGATGCGGAAGAAAAAGTGATTGATGCATTAATCCATTCTCGACACAAACGAAATGCTATTATTGTGGTTGCCCGAGATACCCCGCTCATTCGTAGCCATTTGAATGCGATGATCGACCAGGGAACGGTGGTGATCACCTTAATGAGCGAGTTCCCGGAATTAACCACCAGCTTATATTCCGGGATCGATAATTACCAGGCGGGGAAAACTGCCGGCTGGTTTATTCAGCGATTAAGTCCGCGCCCGGGCAGAGTTTTGAAACTCTTGTGTAATAAGCATTTTGGTACACATTCTGAACGCAGTGACGGGTTTAGCCAACAAATGCTTACAGCAAGCAGCTTTGAAGAAGTAGAGATTATCACCGATAACAGCAGTCAGGCCTGTTATGAGATTGTCGTCAATGAGCTTAAAAAAGGTGAACTGGTCGGAATTTATAACAGCGGCGACGGTTCGGATGGCATATTAAAAGCCCTGAAGGAATTTGATCGTGTATCCAGCGTCACCTGGGTTGGGCATGAAATGTATGATTGTCATATTAGCTGTCTGAAAGAAGGTGCTATGGATTTAATCATCGATCAGGATCCGGATACGCAGATTATTACCGCGATACGTCATGCCCTGAATGGCTGCGGGCTGGGTGATATTTCGCCGAATAGTGGCCCCGTTGAGTTTCGATTATTCTGCCCAACCAATCATCATTCCCGCCCCTATCTTCGCAGTTGAAATGATGGCCCGAGATAAAAATCGGGCCTTCAGCCAGAAGTCATCATGTCAGGACGACGTATTCCGTATGGTTTTTAAACGATATTTTTGAGCGCTGAATATACAGAAGCCTGTTTTAAAACCACAAAATATTTAAGACTATTTACTATCATTTTATACAGAGAATTTATATTTATTCGCTGAACAGATCTGTTCAAGATGATTAATTTGTGACGCAATGCAAAACTCCCGGACGAATTACTTAACATAGCTATGACAATTGATTTATAAAGCCCTCGAAATTTAACAGTGTGCAGTTTGGTTATCTTTCAAAGATAGTTTCAAATAAACAGGGATATACCCCATCAGGAAGATGCCTCACAAACTCTGACCCTCAAGATGACACGATCGGCTGGTTCGCTATCTTTCAGGGATGCTCCCTGCGGTATTGGGTCTCAGCGATTTTCATCGCCGCAATCCTGACATTCGCTCCATGCATTTCAGGGCGTTTATTTGTATTTAATTTTTAACGGGTATTAATTACATAGGTTTTTAAATGAACAAAGCAGGTTTTTATCTACTCTATTTAATTGGAGGGGTATTTGCGCTACTTGGCGTGCTTCTTGCCGCTGGTGGTGTATATCTCATTTCGTTAGGTGGTTCATGGTTTTATGTCTTTGCCGGTGCAGGGCTGGCGTTGACGGGTTGGATGATGATCAGGCAGCGTATCGCCGCGCTGTTGATGGCAATAATTTTGTTAGTTGTTACGACTGTTTGGGCATTCTATGAAGTTGGCTTAGACTTCTGGCAGTTAGTACCGCGCACGATTGCCTTCTTAATCGTTACCGCGATCGTGAGTGCGTTCTCCTCCATGCTGAAGACCCGCCAGGGGGCTCGCAGCATCCGACCTAAGCTGGCGTTGACGCTGACCGCCGTATTCAGCGTGGGCGTGATTGCCGTTTTCGCCGGTATGTTTCAGCCTCATCCAGAAGTCAGTGCAAAAGGAAAACCGGTCGCGCCGGTGGTCAATCCGGACGCGGGCAAGGAAGACGGCGACGACTGGCGTTCATGGGCGCGTAATTCCAGCGGGCATCGCTTTGCCCCCTTCACGCAAATTAATAAGCAGAACGTAAAAGATCTGGAGGTTGCCTGGACCTATCGCACTGGCGATCTGGCGATTAACGGTGCCGAATATCAGGTTACGCCGTTAAAAGTGGATGACACCGTTTATCTCTGTACTCCCTTCAGCAAAGTCATCGCGCTCGATCCGCAGTCGGGCAAGGAACGCTGGCGCTTCGATCCTAAACTGAAGCCGGGTGCCGGTGAAGGTGATGGTGGTAAAGGCTGGCAGCGGTGCCGTGGCGTAGCGTATACCGAAACGCCAACCGCGAACCCGACAGAGCTGTGCCAGGCACGTATTGTCCTGACCAGCATCGATGCCAGACTGTTTACGCTCGATGCTAAAACAGGCCAGATGTGTCCGGGCTTTGGCGACAACGGCAGTGTTGACCTGCTGAAAGGCCTCGGCCCGCGCGCGCCGGGTGTCTACTTCCCGACTGCGGCACCAACCGTTGCCGGTGACCTGGTCGTCGTTGGTGGACTGATCGGCGATAATGACAGCGTGGGGCAACCTTCGGGCGTGGTGCGCGCCTATAACGTTCGCACTGGCGCGATTACCTGGGCCTGGGATCCAGCAAACCCGAAACGCGGCACGCCGTTACCTGATGGCGAAGTTTATCCGCCGGAATCGCCAAACTTCTGGGGTACAGCGGCCTACGATGCCAAACTGGGGTTAATCTACATCCCAACCGGCAACCAGACGCCTGACTTCTGGAACGGAAACCGCCACGACTACGCCGATGAGTATAACGACTCCATCGTGGCCATCGATGCCAAAACCGGTATTGATAAATGGCATTTCCGCACCGCCAACCGTGACATGTTTGACTATGATGTCTCCACTCAGCCTATTCTCTATGATATGCCGCGTGCGGACGGTTCAACCCAGCCGGTGCTGATCCAGATGACCAAGCGCGGGCAGATTTTTGTCCTCGACCGCCGTGATGGCAAGCCGGTGTACCCGGTTGAACAGCGTAAAGTCTCCACCGATGCCATGCCGGGCATGAAGCCATGGCCAACTCAGCCGTACTCTTCACTGTCGGTGGGCGTTTCGCCATTAACCGAGACGGACATGTGGGGAGCCACGATCTTCGACCAGCTCTACTGCCGCATTCAGTTTAAACAAATGCGCTGGGAAGGCGAATTCACCCCGCTGTCGGATAAAAAGAAAACGCTGATCTGGCCGGGCTATTACGGTGGCACGAACTGGGGCGGCGGCGCGCTGGATACGTCCACGGGCACGCTTTATGTTAACGATATCCGCATGGCGATGTGGGCACGCTTCCTGACCCGGGAAAATGCGGCGAAGGTCGGCCTTGCGCCATCAAGTGAAGGTGAATATTCCCAGCAGCTGGGGACTCCTTGGGGCGTTGAGCGTTCAATGTTCGTCTCGCCGCTCGGTGTTCCCTGCTTTAAGCCACCGTTTGGTTCAATGACGGCAATCAATATCCTGACCGGTGAAACCCGCTGGCAGGTGCCGATGGGAACGCTGCAGGATGCGCGCATCCGTAATGGCTTCCTGCCTGAAGAAGGCCTGGTCCCTCATCTGCAAATTCCGGTAGGCATGCCGACGATGGGCGGTCCGATGGTGACCAAAGGTGGTTTAACCTTCTTCCACGGTAGCCTCGATTACTACCTGCGTGCGCTGGACAGCGACACTGGCGATGAGCTGTGGCGTGGACGACTGCCGGTAGGCGGTCAGGGTGCGCCGATGACCTATATGGGTAAAGATGGTCGCCAGTATGTGGTGGTCGTGGCCGGGGGCGCAACGCGAACCGGTACCAATAAGGATCGCGGCGACTATGTGATTGCCTACGCGTTACCGCAGGAACCCGCTAAAAAATAAGTGCGGTTAGCCCAAAGCAGGAGAATTATCTCCTGCTTTTTTACCCCCATCCCCCCGATCACTTACGCACGTCTTATCCTCCGG
This sequence comes from Erwinia sp. JUb26, assembly GCF_003751505.1. Taxonomy (GTDB): domain Bacteria; phylum Pseudomonadota; class Gammaproteobacteria; order Enterobacterales; family Enterobacteriaceae; genus Erwinia. The sequence goes on from NZ_RJVB01000001.1 coordinate 693,378, forward strand.
GCGTTAATGCGAACTGGAAGCCTTCAGCTTTATCTACCTTTCTCTGCTGATATTTGGCGGTGCGGCGATGTCGACGTTTTTCCGCCAGCGTAAAAATGTGTCGCGTGCCGGAAACGGCATTATTGCGCTCCTGTTTATGGGCTTCGCGGCGCGTCTGGCGACCCTGTCCGCTTAGGTTACCGTACGGCAGATTTATGCCCCGTCCTGACCGCGCCGGTTACAATGAGCGCGGTTGCGCTGGGAAGGAAAGCCCCTGCTGAATAAATTCAATCAGCGTACGCGTTCTGACCGGTAAATAGCGACGGTTGGAATAAAGGGCATAAAGCTGTAGCGGCGCGGCGGGCCGATCGAAATTCACCTCGATTAACCGCCCGGCAGCGATCTCCTGGTGGCATGCCTGAGTGGATAAAATCGCGAACCCGACGCCCGCAACGGCCGCTCTGCCGGCCATCTCTCCGCTGTTCACGCGATAGCGTCCGTTTACCGACACGGTATCGAAGCCCCCTTTCCGGTTAACAAACTGCCAGGCCGCGCCGTTAAGGGCATTCACTGTGGTAATACAGGGTAAGTGCTCAAGCTGCCTGATGTCTGTCGGCATGCCACAGCGTGAAATAAGGTCCGGGGACGCCACAACGGCACAGGGAATATCCAGCAGGTGGCGGGCAACATAATCGCAGTCCGCCATCTGTCCGCGCGTAATAATAATCGCCAGGTCCAGATCCTCTTTTAGCGACTCCAGACCGGACAAATTGGTCGTGCAGCTGAGCTCAATATCCGGGTAGCGGCAGGCGAATTGGGCAAGAGGCGTGCCGAACAAAATCGGCCCAATCTCATTGGGAATACACAGCCGCAGGGGGCCTTTCAGCTGGACCTGGCCGGAGGTTAATTCGGCTTCGGTTTGTTCCAGCGACGCCAGTAGCGGTTTCACCCGCGTGTAGAGCAACTGCCCGGAAGGCGTCAGTTTACTGTGGCGAGTGGTGCGTTCAATGAGTTGAATATTCAGACGTTCTTCCAGCTGAGTGACGGAGCGGCTGACATTAGATGTTGGCACATTCAGCGCTTTTGATGCGCCAACAAAGCTGCCCTGTTCAATCACCGCAACAAAAATTCTCAACGAGGTGAAGTCCAGATTACTTCGCATGAATTATCCCGAAAATGATAATAATAAAACCCTTTTTTACCAGCTAATACTCATAATTGATAGCGATTAAGCTGTGTACTTCATCAGTTTTAAGGTAGAAAAATGTCGACTTTTCAACACAACGCACCCTGGCGCCACACTAAACGTCTGGCATTAGTCATTTCATTTGTCCAGTTTGCCAACGCACTTGAATATATGGCGTTTAATCCGCTCTTTGCTTTTATGGCGGTAGATTTTACCGTACCCGTCTCCTGGTCCGGCTACGTTTCGGGTCTGTACACGTTGGGTGCGGTGATCTCCGGATTTTCTGCTTTTTTCTGGCTGGGAAGGATAAATAAAAAACGCTTTTTAATCATCAATATGGCGCTGTTGGGAATGTTAACTGGGTTCACGACGCTAACCACCCATTTTGAGACGCTGCTGATCTTACGATTCTGCGCTGGCGCGATCGGCGGTACGACAATGGCTGCAGCGATCGGTCTGCTGATTAATCAAACGCCGGTAAACCTGCGAGGAAGAATGTTCGCCACGGTCATCGCGGCCTTCTCGGCGGTGAGCATCGCCGGCATGCCGGGCATCCTTTTTCTGTGTACTCATTACGGCTGGCAGCTGGCGCTATATGCTATCGCTTTGCTGTGCCTGCTTTCAGTTCCCCTGATACTGCTCGCCGTTCCGGCTGACAACTCATCTGAACAGACCGTGCAGCGGCCGATGTTAAAAGCGGAAACGCTGCTGTTTGCCTCTGCGAATGCTCTGGTACAGTTCAGCCCGATGCTGATCGTTCCTGTACTGGTGCCGCTGCTGACCCAGCGTCTGGGATTACCATCAGATCTGCTTCCGCTGATATTTATTGTCGGAGGCGTTGCAGGCTATCTGGCGACGAAAATGACCGGGCGGCTGTTGACGTTCTGCTCCATACCGCGGCTGGCCATCGCCTCAACGTTGCTGTTTGTGCTCAGCCTTGTTCTGCCTGCCACGGGTTATGCGGGTCCGGTGTTGTTTATGATCCTTTTTCTGGGGACCTCCTACAGCCGCCTGGTAATCTCATCCGTGGTCACGATGGCTTTCCCCGACGATCGGCAGCGTGCAGGGTTTGTGTCTCTGCAAACGTCCTTAATGCATCTTTTGACTACCGTCGCGTTCTTTCTGTGCCCCCTGCTGCTTGGCGAAAATGACATGGCAGCAGGCAGTGTCAACAGACTCCTGCTTTTTGCCGCTGCGGCGGCTGCGATCATCCCGCTTTACCTTGCTGTTTTGCAAAAGAAACTTCGCCAGCGAGATCGTTGCTAAAACGAGTAGCTCTTTCCCACCGCATCAGCTCAACGTATTGATAACGCGGGCTATATATTTTTTTACACAAGACAATGAAATCTTTACAATGAGCTGGTAAAGAAAAATGATTATCATAATCATTTAAACCACTATTCCGCATGAGGAATGCTTTTATGTCTTTTGTTGGCAGGGAAAACGGTGCCGCTAAGCGCGCATCGGTTGTTAAACATACTTTTACCGTTTCACTCCTGGCGCTGGCGATTCATACGCTGTCCCACCCGGCGCAGGCAGCTGATACAACGCCCCCGTCGCAAAAGGATAAAGCGCAGCAGGACCTGGTGGTAACGGCGACCGCGGACGACGGTGATGCCAGCGAGGCGCAGGACTATCAGGTGAAAACCACCCATGCCGGAACCAAAATGCTGCTGGCCCCGCGTGACGTGCCGCAGTCGCTGAGCGTGGTGACAAAACAGCGTTTTCAGGATCAGGACCTGCAGTCGGTGGGCGACGTGCTGGATAACGCCACCGGCGTAGCGACCGAGCTGATCGACAGCGAGCGCTCGGCCTACTTCGCCCGTGGCTTCCAGATCAGCAGCTACACCTATGACGATATTCCCACCTCGGTCAGCGATACCTGGAACTATGGCGACGCCGCCGAAGACACCGCGATCTATGACCGCATTGAAATCGTGCGCGGCGCGACCGGCCTGATGACGGGCGCGGGCAGCCCGGGTGCGTCGGTGAACATGGTGCGTAAGCATGCGGACAGCAAAGAGGTCACCGGCAATCTCACCGCCAGTTACGGCAGCTGGGATAAACAGCGCTATGTGGCCGATGTCTCCTCCCCGCTTAACGAGGCGGGTACGGTGCGCGGCCGAATTGTGGCCGGCTATCAGGATCAGGACAGCTGGCTGGACCGCTACCACAAAACCAAAAAATTCCTCTACGGCGTGATTGATGCCGACCTGACCGACAATACCACCCTGTCTCTCGGTTACGACTACCAGCAGAGTAATACCGGAAACCCAACCTGGGGCGGCCTGCCGACCTGGTACAGCGACGGTTCACGCACCCGCTTTAACCGCAGTACCAACCCGGCGGCTGACTGGACGCGCTACAGTACGGATTCCCGCAAAATCTTTGCCAACGTCAGCCACAACTTTGACAACGGCTGGTCGTTCCGCGTCAATGCCACCCACGCGGAAGAAACCTTTAACGATAAGCTGCTTTACGTGATGGAGTTTCCGGACGCCACCACCGGCCAGGGTGTCTCTGGCTTTGGCAGCCAGGACCGCGGCAAGCGCAAGCTGGAATCAGTGGATACCTACGCCAGCGGCCCGTTTGAACTGGCCGGTCGCCAGCATGAGCTGGTTGCAGGCGTCAGCTACAGCCGTCAGCACAACGCCACATACAGCGCCGACGGCGCGCTGGATTATGACCAGATGGGCGATTTCAATAGCTGGGACGGCAGCGCACAGGAGCCGGAATGGGGCGACTGGTATCTGAATGCCGATGACGTCGTGCGGCAGAAATCCGCCTATACCGCCGCGCGCTTCTCGCTGGCCGATCCGCTGGCGCTGATTCTGGGTGCACGCTATACCGAGTGGAGCACCATAGGCAGCAGCGGCGACGTCAGCAAAAACAACATTACGCCGTACGGTGGCCTGGTCTATGACATCAACGATACCTGGTCCGCTTACGCCAGCTATACCTCGATCTTCCAGCCGCAAACCTACCGCGATCGCGACGGTAAGTACCTGTCACCGGTCACCGGTAAAAACTATGAAACCGGCCTGAAATCCGACTGGTACAACGGACGTCTGACCGCCACCTTCGCCGTGTTCCGCATCGAGCAGGAAAACGCCGCGCAGGCCGACGGCGACAACTTCGTTAACGGATCCAGCGAGCAGGCCTACTACTCGACCAAAGGCGCGGTCAGCAAGGGTGCCGAGTTTGAGATCAACGGTGCGGTTACCGACAATCTGCAAATGACCTTCGGCGCCACGCGCTATGTGGCAAAAGATACGGAAGGCCGCTTCAACAGCAATATGCCGCAGACCTCCTTCAAACTGTTCACCCGCTACCAGCTGCCGATGCTGCGCGAGCTGACCGTGGGCGGCGGCGTCAACTGGCAGAGCCGCACCTTCCAGGATGCGACAGGACCGGACGGCGAAACCACCCGCGTTTACCAGAGCAGCTATCCGCTGGCGAACCTGTTTGCTCGCTACCAGGTTAACAAGCAGGTGGCCGTGCAGGCCAACGTCAATAACCTGTTTGACCGCAGCTACTACTCCTGGCTGAGCGACTACGCCGTGTACGGCGCGCCGCGCAACTACTCGGTCAGCGTTTCCTATGCCTTCTGATGTTGACACTTCCCGGCGGTTCGCCGGGAGGACCGCGCTTCGTGTTGATTTGCCGCGCCGTCGTCTGCTGACGGCGCTGGCTCTTTTACCGCTCTTTCCCCTGGCATCGGCACGAGCCGCCGTGCCGCAGCGTATTATTGCGCTGGAGTGGCTGCCGCTGGAGATGCTGTTTGCCCTCGGCGTTACGCCGCTGGGTGCCGCCGATACGCACGATTACAGCATCTGGGTGGCTGAACCGGCTATTCCACCGGCGGTACTGGATATTGGCCGCCGTTCCGAACCCAACCTGGAATACATCGCCGAGCTGAGGCCGGATCTGCTGCTGTTTTCCGAAGGCTACGGGCCGCGTTCGTCACAGCTGAATACCATCGCACCGTCGATGGAGTTCAGCTTTACCAGCGAACGGGGCGAGCCGCTGCGCACCGTCAGTGACGGTCTGCTGAAGCTGGCCGACCGGCTGGAAAAGTCTCAGGCTGGGCGCGATCATTTAGCCTGGTTCGATCGCCAGTTAGAGGACGCACGCGGCCAGCTTGCGGGCTTCCGCAGACAGCCGCTGCTGGTGTTTACCCTGGTCGACGACCGCCACGTGATGATCCTCGGAAAAAACAGCCTGTTTGGTAACGTGATGGCCCGCCTGGGCATTGAAAACGCCTGGCAGGGCGATGACAACGGCTGGGGAACGGCGATGGTCGGCCTTGAGCGCCTGGCGACCCTGCCGCCGCTGCGCGCCGTCTGCCTGGACCATCGCGATGAACAGGCGAGAACTCGGGTGGCCGCCACGCCGCTGTGGCAGGCGATCCCGTTCGTCAGGGATAACATGCTGCGTACCGTGCCCGCTCTGTGGATCTTCGGCGCCACCCTTTCCGCTCTGCGCTTCTGCCGGATGCTGCAGCAACAGGAACAACAATGGTAAGAACTCCGTACCGCTCCCTCGTGCTACTGATGCTGGCCGCCCTCGGGGCTCTGCTGCTCAGCCTGTACAACGCCCAGCAGGTACTGCCCCGGCAGTTATGGTTTGATGCCGCGTTTCATCCAGACCGCACCGATATCCGCCAGGTCGTTTTTTATTACACCACCCTGCCGCGCATAGCGGTTTCACTGCTGGTCGGCGCCGGGCTGGCGCTGGCCGGTGTTCTGTTCCAGCAGGTGCTGCGTAATCCGCTGGCCGAACCCGCTACGCTGGGGGTGGCCAGCGGTGCGCAGCTGGGGATCACGCTTTGCAGCCTGGGAATGCTGCCCGGCGGCGCGGCGATGCAGCCGGTGGCCGCCCTGCTCGGTGCGCTGGTCATCGGCGCTGCGGTATTCGGCACGGCCTGGGGGAAACGGCTGTCACCGGTGACTCTGATCCTTGCCGGACTGGTGCTCAGCCTGTACTGCAGCGCGATAAACAGTCTGTTGGCGCTGTTCCACTATCAGGATCTGCAAAGCCTGTTTTTATGGAGCAGCGGTGCGCTCAATCAGACCGACTGGCAGCAGGTTATTTCACTGGCTCCCCGCCTGTTCATCGCGCTGGCAATGGCGCTGCTACTGGTGCGGCCGCTGACGCTGCTGGGCGTGGATGATGACGTCTCACGCAATCTTGGCCTGGGGCTCAACCTCGCACGACTGATGGCGCTCGGGCTGGCGATTGTGCTCAGCGCCCTGCTGGTGAATGCCGTTGGCGTTGTTGGCTTTATCGGGCTGTTTGCTCCGCTATTGGCCAGACTGCTGGGCGCACGTCGCCTGATCCCCCGCCTGCTGCTGGCACCGCTTGTCGGGGCGCTGCTGCTGTGGCTGTCCGATCAGTCAATGGTGCTGCTGGCGCAGGTCTGGCAGGAGGTGCCGACCGGTGCGGCAACCGCACTGATCGGTGCGCCGATCCTGCTGTGGCTGCTGCCGCGCCTGCGGCATTCCGTACCGCCTGCCGCGGCTGATTCGGCACCGGGCGCCGAACGTGCGCGCCCCTGGCTGTGGGTAGCCTGTGCTGCCGGAGTGCTGCTGCTGGCATTGTTTATTGTGCTGATGGTTGGCCGCAACAGCCACGGGCTGAGCTGGGCGGGTGATAATCTGTGGCGCGTTCTGCCGTGGCGCTGGCCGCGCACGATCGCGGCCTTAAGCGCCGGAATCATGCTGGCCATCGCCGGAACGCTAATCCAGAAGCTGACCGCCAACGTGATGGGCAGTCCGGAAGTACTGGGGATCAGCGCCGGGGCCGCCTCTGCGGTGATTGCGGTCATGTTCTTCCTGCCCGCCGCCGGTTTTGCCACCCTGCTGTATGCCGGTAGCGGCGGCGCGGCGCTGACCCTGGCGGCGATCCTGCTGGTCGCCGGGCGGCAGCACTTCTCCTCGCAGCGTCTGCTGCTGGCAGGCGTGGGGCTGGGTACGCTGTTTTCGGCTATCATTTCTCTGCTGCTCGCCAGCGGCGATCCGCGCCTGGGCAACCTGCTGAACTGGATTTCTGGTTCAACCTACGGCGTGGAGCCAGTGCAGGCGGCTTCCAGTATGCTGCTGGCTCAACTGCTGCTGGCCATGATGCCGCTCTGCCGCCGCTGGCTGGCGATGCTGCCATTGGGCAACGACACGGTCAGGTCGCTGGGTGTGCCGCTGGCGCGGTCGCGCATGACGATCCTGCTGTTGGCGTCGGTGCTAACCGCCGGTGCCACGCTGACGGTCGGGCCGCTCAGTTTTATCGGCCTGATGTCACCGCATATGGCGCGCATTATGGGATTCCGCCGGGCGATGCCGCAGCTGGCGATGGCCGCGATTATCGGGGCGCTGCTGATGCTGATCGCCGACTGGTGCGGCCGCATCGTGATGTTCCCTAACCAGATCCCGGCAGGGCTGCTGACCACCTTTATCGGCGCGCCCTGGTTTATTTATCTGCTGCGCCAGCAGGGTCAGGGCCGTGCCTGACGGCGCATTCTGATGATGTTAGTATCGGCTTCTCAACCACTATCATATCAACGCAGTTTAAGGATGAAATGCAGATGAAAACCATTGAGTGCAGCATTCGTGACGTCACCGCCGGGGACAACGTCAAAATCATCACCCCGTCAAACATTTACCAGTGTCAGCTGGGTGATGATGTTTTTGTCGGACCGTTTGTTGAGATCCAGAAAGGCTGCGTGATTGGTCGTGGTAGCCGCGTCCAGTCACACAGCTTTCTCTGCGAAAACGTCACCGTCGGTGAAAACTGCTTTATCGGCCATAACGTCACCTTCGCTAACGATCTGTTCCGCAGCGGCGCGCCGGATCCGGACGCCACCAGCTGGATTAAGATAATAATCGGTGACAACGTCACGATTGGCAGCGGTGCCACCGTGCTGACGACCTCAATTTGCAGCGGTGCGGTAATCGGTGCCGGGAGCGTGGTGATTCGGCCGGTGACGGTAAAAGGCATTTATGCCGGCAATCCGGCGCGTTTGATCCGAAAACTAGCGTAAAAAGTTATCGCTAAGGGCGGTCGTCAGATACCGCCCTGGCTGAATATGCCGGGCAGTTATTATCGATAACTTACCAGTCAGGATAGTGGCCATATTATTCTCATCAGTAGCCTGATTGAGCTTGTTTTTCTTCAACCCTGCGTCTTACCGCTATCATCCTCGACCCCTTTTTTTCTTCTTCGGCGTCGGCTTCAGCTCTTCCCTATAGCTGTTTATCATTTCAGTCAGCTCCAGCATCTTTGTGTTGAGAATACGTGACTCGGCCATGCGAGCCTTGAACTGTTTAAACAGATCCCTGGCGAGCGTTTTACTGCGTATCTCTTCGCAAAGTAAAAACATTTCACCGCACTTTGCCAGGCAGGGAATATTGCCTTTGTGCATCGCCGTCAGGTAATACGATCCCGCAGCGCGATAGTCTTTTTCTTCTTTGCGGATATCGCCCATCATTTCCAGTGCTTCTGTGGCCCGGTGTATCTTCCAGGCTCGCCCCAGCAGCGTGATGGCTGCGTTTCGATCGCGGGTCTGTTCAATAATCATCGCCTGCAGCGTGTTGATTCGCTCCCGGTTCCAATCGTTATGAATGTAAAAGGCAGATTTATCCGTTTCAGATGCGCTGAGCCTCGGGCTGTAGCCGCTGACCAACAATTCTGCCGCCGCAAACATAGCGGGAAGATGGTTCTGCTGCGCCGCCTGCGAGTAATACTTCATCGCCAGCGCATCGTCTCTCACTTCCATCTCACGATGATGAATTTCCCCCATGCGGGTCAGCGCCAGAACGTGCCCAACCTCCGCAGCAACGGCGTGGTATCGCAACGATCTGACCCGCGCATCGCCGAATGCCTCCGAGCGATCCATGGCATTGCCATCGAAATCCGCACGACTGATATTTCGTTCTTCATTCAGGCCAAGATAATAACTGGCCTCTTTAATGCCCAGAGACAGCGCGCTGGTGAAACGGTGTAGCGTCGATGGACTGCGCGAGATCAGGCGATAGTGCTCCAGCAGGCCCAGATTAAAGCACGCTTCAGGCAGGTTGAGTGCGATAGCCGAGATAAGCAGCGTGCGGGCTTTTTCCAGATCCTGCTCATAGTGAATGCCGAGGGCGAAAAATATCGCCAGATTGTTCTGGCAGTGCGGGTCATCATCAATGCCGTTGACGAAAAAGGCGATCGCTTCGCTGTAATCGGCATCGGCACTCAGCGAAGTTGCCTTATAGACTGGAAAATCAGGATGGGTGTAATGTTCGGCAAATTTAAGGCTGTCTGGCAGTTCGGGGCGGGACATGGCGGATCCTGAAATTTTCTTTATATCTTAACCCTGCCCGTTGCCAACGACCAGAGGCGACAGGGAGATTCCCTGCCGCCTGCCAATCAGGCTGGGATATACTGAATCCCCCACTTATTGAGGATTTTTTCCAGCGTTCCGTCCTGTTTCATACCGGTAAGCGCGGCGTTGATTTTCTCCAGCAGCGGACCGTTACCCTTGCGCACGGCAAACGCTACCGGCGAGACTTTCGTGGCCTGATAGGTTTCCACTACGTGCATGCCCTTCAGATTGCCGATGCTGGCCTGGCCTTTCAGGATCGGGTAGTCGTTCATACCGATGCTGACCCGGCCAAGCGAGACGTCGCGCGCCAGGTCAGCCGCATTTTCATAGAACTTCACCTCTTTAGCGATGTTCATTTCGGCAATACGGCGGCCGTAATCGGTACCGGCCATGATGCCGATGGTTTCACCTTTAAAATCGGCCGGGGTGCGATAGACCTTTTTATTGTCATCACGGGCGTAAATGCCTTCACCGATGCCGGTGATCCCTACCGAGAAGTCGACTTTGGTTTTACGCTGGTCGGTCGGCGACATGCCCGCAACGATCATATCGATTTTGTCAGACAGCAGTGACTGCAGCAGCGCAGAGAACGGAATGGCGTTAAAACCCACCTCGAACCCGGCGCGCTTCGCCACTTCTTCCGCCACCTCCGGCATAAACCCCTGAAATTTCCCCGTCTCCAGATCCATAAAACAGGTCGGGCGGCTGGCGGGCGTTGACCCGGCCAGCAGCTTCAGCGTTTCGGCCTGCGCCACGCTGGAAAAAGTGCCGCAGCACAGCGCACCGGCCAGCAGCAAAGAAGACAGACGTGAACGCTTAACGTTGGAGATCATTTTCATTTTTATCGTCCCATTGAGAGTAGAGGTCAGGCAATTTTTCGGCAGTGTTCGCAGTGATGAACGGTGGGTTCCCGCAGTACGCGCCGCAGGAAATCCCGGGTCCTCGGCTCCTGCGGGTTTCCCAGCACCCGGTCGGTGGTTCCCTGCTCAACGATGTTGCCGCTGTGCAGGAAGCACACGCGGTCGGCCACTTCGCTGGCAAACTGCATTTCGTGGGTGACGACGATCATCGTCATCCCCTCCTGCGCCAGGTTGCGCATCACCTGCAGGACTTCGCCCACCAGCTCCGGATCCAGCGCGGAGGTCGGTTCATCAAACAGAATCGCCTTGGGCTGCAGCGCCAGCGTACGGGCGATGGCCACGCGCTGCTGCTGCCCGCCCGATAGTTGCTGCGGCCAGGCGTTGACTTTTTCGCCCAGCCCGACCAGATCAAGCAGCGACTTCGCGCGCTTCTCGGCGACGGCACGCGCTTCACCATTAACGTGGATCGGCCCTTCCATCACGTTTTCCAGCACCGAACGATGCGGGAACAGATTGAAGCGCTGAAACACCATGCCCACCTGGCGGCGCAGGTCGTTAATCGATCGCTGCTGATTGTCTACGCGCTGACCCAGCACGCGGATCTCGCCTCCCTGGTAGCTTTCCAGCCCGTTGATGCAGCGCAGAATGGTAGATTTCCCCGAACCGGACGGGCCGATCAGGCACACCACCTCCCCCTGTTTGACGTTGAAACTGACGCCTTTCAGCACTTCAACCGGGCCAAAGCGTTTATGCACATCGTTAATTTCGATCATTTCAGGCCCCTTTCAGACGGCGGGTTTCCAGGCGTTTGGTCAGCGCCATCAGCGGCAGACACATCGCCAGGTACAGGATGGCGACCAGCGTATAAATAGTGGTGTTATCAAAAGTGGATGACGCCATCAGCTGCCCCTGGCGGGTCATCTCGGTGACGGCGATAGTAGACGCCAGTGCGGAATCCTTCAGCATCATCACCAGCGTATTGCTGTACGGCGGCAGCGCGACGTGGAACGCCTGCGGCAGCACCACGCGCACCATCGCTTTGCCGAAACCCATACCCATCGAGCGCGCGGCCTCCAGCTGGCCGCGATCGACGGATTCGATCCCGGCGCGGAAAATTTCGGCAATGTAGGAGGAAAAACAGAAGGCGATGCCGATCACGCTGGCCTGAAACGCCGTCAGGGTGATGCCGATATCGGGAAACACGAAGTAGATATAAAACAGCACCACAATCATCGGCAGGCCGCGGGTGATGTTAATAATGATCGACACCGGCCAGACGATAATACGCAGCCCGCTCATCTTCCCGGCCGCCCACAGCAGGCCCAGCGGCGTGCTGATGATCAGCGCCAGCACGGTAATCGTGAGGGTCATTTCTGCGCCCTTCAGCAAAAAGGGCAGATAATTATGTACGCTGCTCCAGTCCATTCTTTCTCCCCGGCGATAGTTAAATCGATTAAATAGCCAACAAATATTCAACATAATGAATATCTGCTTCACTAAAAAAGATGTCAACGCACGGCAGAGGTTTGGACATAGGGAATACTTATTGCGCTGAAATCAGCGCAAATAATCACAACAACCTCATCTAAATAAATGATTAAAATGGGTTATTTAGCCTGTGAATTTGGAGGTAAGCAGAGAGATTCAGGATTGACAAAGCCTGACGTTAATTCATTATAGTGAATATTATTCGTCATTCTCCTGCGCTACGGGATACGATCAAATGAGTAAACAAATTCAGTCATCCGCGTTATCCCTTGAGGCAAATATCGGGCTGCGGGTGCGGCAGATGCGTAAGCAGCACGGCCTGACCATCAACGAACTGGCCGCGCTGGCCGGGGTTTCCGCCGGAGCCATCAGCCAGATTGAGCGCAACCAGACCAATCCTACGGTGCGGATGCTGGAGCAGCTGCGCATTGCCCTGAGGGTGCCGTTGACTGCCCTGCTGGATACCGACGAACAGCCCGCCGCCGGGCCGGAACACTTTGTGCGGCGGCGGCAGGATCGCCCGCATTTCCACGTCGGTGAAAGCGGCGTGGCTAAAGAGCTGCTGTCACCGAACGGCGAACACGATTTACAGTTTATGCTGATCGCTATCCCCCCCGGCTCCGGCCCGCGGGAAATGCTGATGGGGAACGGGGAAAAAGCGGGTCTGCTGCTGGAAGGTGAATTGTTACTGACAGTATCTGGTGACAGCGTCACACTACTGCCAGGCGATAGTTTCCAGTTTAAGAGTCATTTAAGCCATAGCGTGTTTAATCACGGCTCAGAGGCAGCGAAAGTGCTGTGGATTATGCAAATCCAGCAACATCATCATCTTTAAATCCGCGTTATCCCCGTGCTTTATTTGCTGATTAACTGAGCGATTCGCCTTGATATTGTTCATTATTTACTCTTTTTGCGCTTTTTTTCGACGCCGAACTCCCTCCTCTTATTGCCATAAATCCCCATAATGCGAAAATTTATGCATAACGCGACTGAAATGAATTAGCGCAAAGACGATTGTTCAGCAAATCAACAACGTATTGATTCCTATGACAAAATCATAAGCGCAACTAATTAAAATTAATCATTGAGTAGCGACTTAAAATGGCCTATATTGGCCGCGTTTTTTCACAGCAGTTAACTTTTCATTCATTTATTCAACTGTGACGTTCTGAAACTCACGGTTGTAGGAGAGATATGATGACGGATAAAGTCCGTATTGATAATTTCGGTGCAGATTCATTAAAAGGAAACAATGAAACCTATTTGGCGCGCCAGGCTGAATTTGAGTCAAATGTTAGGAGTTATCCACGTAAGCTGCCGTTTGCTATCGCAAAAGCAGAAGGCGTGTGGATTACCGATGTTGAGAATAATCAATATCTTGACTGCCTGGCCGGTGCGGGAACGCTGGCTCTGGGCCACAACCATCCTGATATCCTGCAAAGCATCCAAAATGTCATTACCAGCGGCTTGCCGTTACATACACTCGATCTGACGACGCCGTTGAAAGACAGCTTCTCAGAATATCTGCTCTCTTTACTGCCAGGCCAGGGTAAAGAGTACTGCCTGCAGTTCACCGGTCCTTCCGGCGCCGACGCCGTTGAAGCCGCGCTGAAGCTGGCGAAAAAAGTGACCGGTCGTTCCGGCGTGATCAGCTTCTCCGGCGGCTACCACGGTATGACCCACGGTGCGCTGGCGGTAACCGGCAACCTGTCACCAAAAGAAGCGGTCAACGGCATGATGCCGGAAGTGCAGTTTATGCCGTATCCGCACGAATACCGCTGCCCGCTGGGTATCGGTGGTGAGGCCGGCGTTAAGGCACTGACCTACTACTTTGACAACCTGATCAACGACGTTGAAAGCGGCGTGCGTAAACCTGCTGCGGTGATTCTGGAAGCCGTTCAGGGCGAAGGCGGCGTGAACCCGGCGCCTGCCGAGTGGCTGCAGCGCATCCGTAAGGTGACCCGCGAGCACGGCATCCTGCTGATCATTGATGAAGTGCAGGCGGGCTTTGCCCGTACCGGTAAGCTGTTTGCCTTCGAACACGCCGGAATTGAGCCAGACATCATTGTGATGTCGAAAGCCGTTGGTGGCGGTCTGCCGCTGGCCGTGCTGGGCATTAAGAAAGAGTTCGATGCCTGGTCTCCTGGCCACCACACCGGAACTTTCCGTGGTAACCAGCTGGCGATGGCTACCGGCCTGACCACGCTGAAGCACCTGAAAGAAAACAACGTTGCCGGTAAAGTAGCGGCGCAGGGCGAATGGCTGAAAGGCAAGCTGGCTGAACTGCAACAGCGTTACCCGGTGCTTGGCCACGTGCGCGGCCTGGGCATGATGATCGGTATTGAGATCGTCAAGCCAAACGAAGCGCAGGATCACATGGGTTGCTACCCGGCTGACGGCGCGCTGTCCGCGCTGCTGCAGAAAAAATGCTTCGAAAACGGTCTGATCCTGGAACGCGGTGGACGCGACGGCTGCGTGCTGCGCCTGCTGCCTTCTCTGCTGATTACCGATCGTGAACTGGAAATTTTCCTGGATAAATTTGAAAACGCCCTGCTTGCCAGCGGCGTAAAACCGGTCTGAGTGGAGTGAATTCGATGTCCAGGTTAAACCCGATTCTGGCAGGTTCAGCGCAAAGCACTGAAGCCTATCGTCAGGCGATTGCCCAGAGTAGCGAAGCGGTAGCCCAGTGGCTACAGCAGCCCGAGATGTATCAGGGTAAAACCGTTGCCGAACTGCGCGAGCGTATTACGCTTGATTTCAATCCGCAGGGGCTGGGTAATCAGGCCGCGATTGAGCGTGCGGTTGAATACTTCCTGAAAGACAGCCTTGCGGTCCACCATCCGCAGTGCGTGGCGCACCTGCACTGCCCTAGCCTGGTGGTAAGCCAGGCGGCGGAAGTGCTGATCAACGCCACGAACCAGAGCATGGACTCATGGGATCAAAGCCCGTCAGCGACCATCATTGAGATCAAGCTGATTGAATGGCTGCGTACCCAGGTTGGCTATCAGCCCGGCGATGCCGGGGTATTCACCAGCGGCGGTACCCAGAGCAATCTGATGGGCCTGATGCTGGCACGTGATGCCTTCTTTGCCCGCCAGGGACACTCTGTTCAGCAGGATGGCCTGGTTGGCAACCTGAAGAAAATTCGTGTTCTCTGCTCCGAGCATGCGCACTTCTCCGTACAGAAGAACATGGCGCTGCTGGGCCTGGGCTATCAGTCGGTCACGCTGGTGAAAACCGATCGCTTCTCCCGTATGGATCTTACCGATCTGCAGGAGAAACTGGCGCAGGCGGAGGCCAACGGCGAGCAGATTCTGGCTATCGTGGCGACCGCCGGTACCACCGACGCGGGCGCTATCGATCCGCTGCGGGCGATTGCCGAACTGGCCGCCGAGCGGCAGATTTGGGTTCACGTTGATGCGGCATGGGGCGGCGCGCTGCTGCTGTCCGAGAAGTATCGCGACTACCTGGACGGCCTGGAGCTGGTGGATTCCATTACCCTGGACTTCCACAAGCAGTTCTTCCAGACCATCAGCTGCGGCGCGTTCCTGCTGAAGGAAGCGCGCCACTACGAGCTGATGCGCTATCAGGCGGCCTATCTGAACTCCGAGTTCGATGAGGCTCAGGGCGTACCGAACCTGGTGTCTAAATCGCTGCAAACCACCCGCCGCTTCGATGCACTGAAGCTGTGGATGGGTCTGGAAGCGTTAGGCCAGAAACAGTACGCGGAGATCATCGATCACGGCGTGACGCTGGCGCAGGAAGTGGCTCAGTACGTCAGCGAGCAGCCGGCGCTGGAGCTGGTGATGCAGCCGCAGCTGGCCAGCGTGTTGTTCCGCTACCGCACGCAGGCGCTTTCCGACGCGGGCGATGCGGCTCTGGCGCTGTTCAACCAGAAAATCGGCGATGTGCTGCTGGAGTCTGGCCGTGCCAACGTCGGCGTAACCGAAGCAGACGGCGTAACCTGCCTGAAGCTGACGTTGCTTAATCCGACGGTCACCCTGGAAGACATCAAGGTGCTGCTGGCGCTGGTAGAAAAAACCGCCGGGCAGATCGCGGTGTAACCTCTACCCGCTCAGGGACTTAATCGAAAGCCGGTGACAGCAATGTCACCGGCTTTTTTGTTGCTCATCGCGCCGGGAGATTGATAGCATACCGTCCACGGATTTTGACCTTTCTGTTTCGCAACGATGGAGTGGATTATGCGTATTTTGATTGTTGGCGCGGGTGCGACCGGCGGCTACTTTGGTGCCCGACTGGCGCAGGCCGGACGTGACGTGACATTCCTGCTGCGCGAGCGTCGCCGTCAGCAACTGCTAAAAGACGGATTGATCCTTGAAACCCCGCAGGGACGAGAAACGCTGAAGCCTGCCACCATCACCGCCGGTGAAATCAGTACCTCTTACGATCTTATCGTGCTGACGGTGAAGGGCTTTGGACTTAGCCAGGCGATGGAAGATATTGCGCCGGCCGTCGGCCCGGATACGCTGATCCTCCCTATCCTCAACGGTATGCGCCATATCGACTTGCTGCGCCAGCGCTTTGGTGAGCGTCACGTTATCGGCGGCCTGTGTAAAATCCACGCCACGCTCGGGCCCGAGGGCGAAATCGTCCAGCTCTCCCCGCTGCATCAGCTCTACTACGGTGCGCTGAACGGCGATAACGGCGAGTCGCTACGGCGGCTGGACTCAACCCTGCGCGGCTGCGGGTTCGACGCCTTCCTCAGCGACGATATTGCCTGCGAGCTGTGGGAAAAATGGCTGCTGCTGAGTACGCTGGGTGCGGTAACCTGCCTGGCGCGCGGTGATACCCGCCAGGTGCTCGCCTCTGACGGCGGTCAGGCAATGTTAAGCGGCCTGTTTGATGAGGTGATCTCAACCCTGATTGCGGAAGGCTATCAGCATCGCAAGGCGCAGGCGGACGGTATTTTAACCTGGCTCAGTAATCCGGATACCCCGCTGACATCGTCGATGTATCGCGATCTGATGCAGGGATATGATATTGAAGCCGACCAGATTATTGGCGATCTGGTTCAGCGCGCCCGGCGCCATCAGCTGGCAACGCCGCTGCTGAATGCGGTGTGGGTCAATTTGCAGGTTTACCTGCTGCATCGGCAGGCATGATTACAGACGGCAACGTCAAAGCGGCATCCCCCTTCACAAGGCTGACTGGCCAGCTTTATCCAGCACGTTGATAGATAATTCATTAAACTTTGGGAGCAGCAGGTGACAGATTTCAACACACTAATCGATCTTGGCGTCGACTATCCGCAGTTTGTCAGTCAGGGCAACGATGAGCAGATCCAGCATCTGCTGCGCGAGCAGGCAAAAACCGAACGCGCCGGTTTTCTGACGGCGGAACTGAAAGCCGACATTGAACGGCTGGACGGCAGCTACACGCTGCTGGTTGCGGCAGAAATGTGGTGCCCGGACTGCCTGCGCAACGTGCCGGCTTTCCAGTCGCTGTGCCGTCTGGCACCGAATATGAAAATGAGCATCATTACCCGCGACCAGGCGACGGCGCTGTTTCAGCAGCAGTTTGGCGTGGAAAAAGTGAAGATCCCGTTTGCAGCGATCCTGGATGCCGATTTGCAGCCGATTGGCACCTTTATTGAGCGACCGCAGTCGGTACTCAACGGTGATGAACAGACGCTCATTTCTTATAAGCAGGGCGAGCGCCTGGCGGATACCGTAGCGGATATCGTGGCCGCTACTCAGCACAAGAAGGCGTAATGATGAACGGTGGACAAATCCACGCGGCGGCTATTTTCGCCGCTGAACTGCTTCCAGGCTCCGAGTGCAGCTACCCCTTCGGCCCGGAGCATCAGGTGTTCAAGGTGGCGGATAAAATGTTTCTGCTGCTGACCGAACTGCGCGGAGAGAAAATTATCACCCTGAAGTGCCAGCAGGAACAGGGCGAGCTGCACCGGGCGATCTATGATTCGATTCACCCCGGCTATCATATGAATAAACGCCACTGGATTTCTGTTCATCCTGGAGAGAAGATCACCGACGGTCTGGTCGAACAGCTGGTGAACGATTCCTGGCGGCTGGTGCTCAACGGCGTGCCGAAATATAAGCATCCGCGTTTTTAACGCTTTTGCGTAATGGGCTTATTGCCCGAATAAAAAACGCCCGACGGCTCATCGGGCGTTTTTATACATCGAATGAGATGTTGAAATACCGGCTTGTCGACTAAGCAGCAATCAGTGATGAAAACGGCATACCGGCGGCTTTAACAATATTACGTAACGTTTTTAGCGTGGGATTACCGGCTGGCGACAGCGTGCGGTAAAGCGTTTCGCGCGACACACCTGCTTTTTGCGCAACAGTAGCCATACCACCACGCGCCTCAACAACATGCCGTAATGCCAGAAGAAATGCTTCCTGACCACCCTCTTCATCAATATCCAGGAAGGCCTGATGCAGATAGGCCCGGGCGAAAGCAGGATCTTCACGCAGCATCTCTATCATTGCATCATCATGTAAGCGGGCTTTAGCCATTTGTCACCTCATCACATAGTCTTTCAGGCAACATATTGCCTCATCGATATCGGCATCCTGCGTACGCTTATCTCCGGCGAGAAGAAGTAATACGACCTCTCCATCGACCAGACTGTAATAAACGCGATAGCCTGCACCCTGACTGACCCTGAGTTCCCAAACACCTTCACGGCACGGTTTATGATCGCCAAAATTACCGCCAGCCATCCGGTTAATCCTGGAGGCTATTTTGGCTTTGGCGATCGAATCCCGCATTGTGCGAAAGAATTCTGTGAACAGGTCCCTGCCGTCCGGCGTCAGATAGTGCTTTATCGTCCTCATAAAGCACATCGTATCTTTTAAGCTACGATAATGTACATCAGATCTTTTTTGAAAGCGTGATGACGCTCGCTTTACCCTTCCCTCAGCACCCTGACCGTCGAGGCCGGGAACTTCTCCAGCTTGATCGCCGGGCGGATGGGTCGGCGCACCAGCTCGCCGCCGCAGTTCGGGCATTTCCCGTGCAGGTGCTTCTCGGCGCAGTCGCGGCAGAAGGTGCACTCAAAAGAGCAAATCACCGCGTCCAGCGACTCCGGCGGCAGGTTGATATCGCAGTATTCACATCCCGGTCGTAGTTCCAGCATTTACCCCATCCTCGTCGACGTTTTTTACTCAGCATACCGTCCGTTTGCCGTCGGCGGAATACCGTTTTCGGACAGCAAACGGACAGAATGGGACAGGATCGCCGTTCCTGCGTGAATACCCGCACCACGCAGAACGGCACCTGTACCAGGATCTGTGCGCGGTCAGTCCTGCTTTATCACCACCACGCACTGCCCGGCCCTGACGGCGGAACCCGGCGCGGCACGCACCTCTCGCACAACGCCGTTGCAGGGAGCCAGCAGCGGGATCTCCATTTTCATCGACTCCAGAATCACCAGCGGCTGGCCCCTGGTGACACTGTCACCGACATTCACACTGACCTGCCACAGATTACCGGCAATGCCGCTTTCCACCGCGTGATACCCCGCCGCCAGCGGTTGATATTCCTCCTCTACCGCCGCTTCTTCCTGACTGTCAAAATGCGCCTGGCCCGAGGCGATCCAGCGCTGGCGCTCGGCATTAAAGGCCGACTGCTGATGGTCGCGGAAGGCGGTAATCGTCTGGCTCTCCTCCGCCAGGAATGCCTGATAGTCGGCCAGCGCCAGTTCGCTGTGCTCAATCTTCAGCGGATAGCGCCCCAGCGGGAAGTCGCGGCGAATGGTTGTCAGCTCGTCGGCACTCACCGGGAAGAAGCGGATGCGGTCGAAGAAGCGCAGCAGCCAGGGTTTGCCGTTAAAGTCTGCGACCTGGCGATAGCGGTTCCACATTTGCAGGGTGCGGCCAACGAACTGGTAGCCTCCCGGCCCTTCCATCCCGTAAACGCACAGATAGGCCCCACCGATACCGACTGAGTTCTCGGCGGTCCAGGTGCGCGCCGGGTTGTACTTGGTGGTCACCAGTCGATGACGCGGATCGAGCGGCGTCGCCACCGGTGCGCCCAGATAGACGTCGCCCAGCCCCATCACCAGATAGCTGGCTTCAAAGACCGTGCGGAACACCGCATCGATATCCGGCAGATCGTTAATCCGGCGGATAAACTCCAGGTTGCTGGGGCACCAGGGCGCGTCACGGCGCACCGTGGTCATATATTTATCAATCGCCTGCTGGCATGCCGGATCGTCCCAGGAGAGCGGCAGCCAGACCTCACGCGAGGGCACGCGCAGATCCTGCTGCTGGCAAACCGCATCCCACAGCGGTGCAATCAGCGCCAGCAGCGCCTCGAGCGATAGTTCTTCCGGGCGATAGTGAACTTGCAGCGAACGAATGCCGGGCGTCAGGTCAATCATCGCCGGATGCCGTAGCGCCTCCAGCGCCTGCATCAGGGCGTGCGCCCGGAAGCGCAGCACCAGATCCAGCTCCGCCGCGCCGATTTCCAGCAGCAGATGAGTATCGCCGGAGAGGCGGGCGACCAGACGGCGATCGTCGCTACCGCAGTCCAGTACTATCGGAGAGGCGATTGACGCAGGCTGCCAGCGGCTCGTCTGAGGCTGAAGCGTAGCCAGTTCGCTCTGACGTTCAGCCACCAGTCGTCGCGCTGTGCCGATATCGACCGGCACAAAGCGCAGCCGGTCGCCCGCCTTCAGCTGGCCGAGCTGCCAGAGGTCGGCCTCAATGACGGTGACCGGGCAGACAAATCCCCCCAGGCTCGGGCCATCCGGGCCGAGGATCACCGGCATGTCGCCGGTAAAATCCACCGCGCCAACCGCGTACGGGTTATCGTGAATATTCGACGGATGCAGCCCCGCCTCGCCGCCGCTTTCCCGCACCCACTCCGGTTTCGGGCCAATCAGGCGCACGCCGGTGCGGCTGGAGTTAAAGTGGACCTGCCACTCGGTGGCGAAGAACACGTCGATCCAGTCGGCGGTGAAATACTCGGGTGCGCCGTGCGGGCCGTAAATCACCCTCAGCGTGCGTACTTCAGGCAGCGACGGGCACAGTCCCGCCGGCAGCGTGGCCCCGACCACGCCGTGCTCAACAGCAGCAAGATGCAGCACATCGCCGGTGCGTAAAGCGCGACCGGCGTGGCCGCCAAACTGGCCGAGGGTAAATGTGCTTTTGCTGCCCAGATATTCCGGCACGACAATCCCGCCGCGCAGGCAGAGATAGCTGCGGGCACCGGCGTTGGCAATTTCGCCCAGCCTGAGCACGGAACCGGCGGCCACCGCCAGCACGGTATTCATCGGCTGCGGAACATCATCCAGGTCGATGGCGATTTCCGCACCGGTAATGGCGATAACGGCGTCGGTATTAAAGCGCAGCGTCGGACCGCTGAGGGTGATTTCCAGCGCCGCCTCGGTCGGAGAATTGTTCAGCAGGCGGTTGCCCAGCCGCAGCGCGCGATCGTCCATCGGGCCCGATGGCGGCACGCCGACCGCCCAGTAACCCAGCCTGCCGGGATAATCCTGCACCGTCGTCTGCGTCCCTGGCTGCAGTACCTCAACCGTCGCCGCCCGGTACACCAGCTGTTCGAGGCAGCGGGTCCAGGGCTGGCCGCTGGCAAAAGGCCGATCGGCCAGGATCTGCTGCAGGTACTGCCGGTTGGTTTCTACGCCGTACAGACGCGTCTCGCCCAGCGCGTCGCTCAGCGCGGCGGTGGCCCGTTCGCGGCTCTCCGCCCAGGTGATAATTTTTGCCAGCAGCGGGTCAAAGAACGGCGGGATCTCACAACCCGCCTCTACCCAGCTGTCGATGCGCAGGTGCTGACCGTCCGCTTTCGGGAAGTGAACCTCGGTCAGCAGCCCCGGCGACGGCTGGAACTGGCGGGCGGGATCTTCCGCATACAGTCGCGCCTGAATGGAATGCCCCTGCGGCTTTAATGCGGCGGCCAGTTCCGCCAGCGGCGGCAGCTCTCCGGCGGCCAGCGCAATCATCCAGCGAACCAGATCCACGCCCCACACCTGCTCGGTCACGCCGTGCTCCACCTGTAGGCGGGTATTCACCTCAAGGAAGTAAAACTGCTGCGCTTCGCTGTCGTAAACAAATTCAACGGTGCCCGCGCTGCGGTAGTTAACCGCTTTGGCCAGCTTGAGTGCCGCGCTGCACAGCGCCTCCGCCATGCCCTCCGGCAGATTGGGCGCTGGAGTTTCCTCAATCACTTTCTGATTGCGGCGCTGAATCGAGCAGTCGCGCACGCCAAGGGCAATGGCTTCGCCCGCGCCGTCGCCAAACACCTGAACTTCCAGATGGCGCGCGTGGGTGATGTATTTTTCAATGAATACGCCGCCGTCGCTGAAGTTGTTTTCGCCCAGCCGCTTTACGGTGGCAAAGGCATCGGACAGCTCTGCGGCATCGCGGCAAACGCGCATGCCGATACCACCGCCGCCCGCGGTGCTTTTTAACATCACCGGATAACCAACCGTTTCTGCGGTGTGCAGTGCGTCATCTACGCTGTCCAGCAGGTCGCTGCCCTCCAGAAGCGGTACGCCGTGGCCGCGCGCCAGATCGCGGGCGGTATGTTTCAGGCCAAACAGCCGCAGCTGCTGCGGGGTCGGACCGATAAAGGCAATGCCCGCAGCTTCACAGGCGTCGGCGAATGCCGCATTTTCCGACAGGAAACCGTAGCCGGGGTGGATGGCCTGTGCACCGCTTTCACGCGCGGCGGCGATAATTTTATCCACCACCAGATAGGTTTGCGCCGCAGGACCGTCGCCAAGACTGATGGCCTCATCGGCCTGGCTGATATGCAGACTGCCGGCATCCGCTTCGGAAAAGACCGCGACGCCGCTGACGTTCATGGCTCGCAGGGTGCGCAGAATGCGGCAGGCCAGGGTGGCGCGGTTGGCAATAAGGACTTTAGTAAACATGGTTGAGACTCACACTCGGGCGGGCCGTCCCGCCATCAATCCGATCTCCTGAGGTCGTCCACCGGAGAAAAATCGCCTTAACGGGAGCGGGACGATGCACGCCCGCTCAGGTGCCCCGCCGGATCGGACAGCACCGCATAGTTTGCGGTGCGGGCTTCCAGCAGCCGCAGGCATAACCGCCCCGCTCGCCGCCAGAAACGTGGCGGCATCATCAGCCGAATATGTTGGCGAATTAATTCCATATCAGCACCTCGGCCGCGGTCGGGTTCCAGCCATTACACGGGTTGTTCAGCTGCGGGCAGTTGGAGATCAGCACGATCACATCGCATTCCGCGCGCAGTTCAACGTATTTCCCGGCAGCCGAAATGCCGTCGGCAAAGGTCAGTCCGCCTTCTGGGGTCACCGGTACGTTCATAAAGAAGTTGATATTGGCGACAAGGTCGCGCTTTTGCAGGCGGCCATCATGCAGGCTGGCGCAGAGAAAATTGTCGCGGCAGCTGTGCATATGGCGCTTATCCAGCGCATAGCGCACGGTGTTGCTCTCCTGTGAGCACGCGCCGCCCAGCGTATCGTGGCGACCACAGGTATCGGCGACGAGGGTCAGCAGCGGGTTGCCGAGGTTGGAGTAAAGGACGCTGCCGGTAGTGAGGTAGACGTTATTCTGGCGACGCAGCGTGCGCTGGGCATCGTAGCGCTCACGCGGGTTGCGGGCGCTGTAGAACAGCGTATCCACCGCCTGGTTGCCCTCCAGATCGTGCAGGCGCACCGTCTGCCCCTGACGTACTTCAAACAGGAACGGTTCGCCCGCCGGGATGGTGTGGCGGTACACCGCATCGCGGCTATCTCGGGTGCTGGCAACGGGATTCATAATGAGGCTCCATGGCGGCAAAACTGCGTGGTATTGGTCAGCGCGCGGGCGTTCTCGGCGCGGATTTCGGTGCAGGCCAGCAGCGCGGCGGGGTTTTCCACCTCCCGCCAGTTCAGACTGACCGGGCGCGGCGCGTATTCGGTGGCGGGATCCATCGGATGCTGCAGCGCGGTCAGGATCACCAGCACGTCGATCGGGGCGTAAAGTTCGATATAGCTGCCGGGGCGGGAATAGTCGCGTACAAAATGGAAATGGCCTTCGGCATCCACCGTGACTTTGCTAAACAGGTTCAGGGTCATCTGCAAATCCTGCAGGTTCAGATCCCACTTGCCCATCTCAACCAGCAGGTTGTCGGTGCCGTTGCGGTAGAAGCCGTTTCTCAGCTCCTGATAGCGGCCCTGGCCGTATTTTCCCCGCGTTTCAGCGGCATTAAGTACGCCGCCGAAGCTGTCGTGCCAGCCGCAGGTATCGGCAACGATGGCCGCCAGCACCCGACCCATATCGGAATACAGGCAGTGGCCGGTGGTCAGCTTCGCCGTGTGCTGCGCTTTCAGGGTATCCGGCAGATTCAGGCGGTCGCTTTTTTCTGCGGCGTTCAGCATCATCAGGCTGACGTTGGCACCGCCGGTGGTATCGGTGATGCGCAGCACCTGCCCGCGACGCAGAATAAATGAGGTGTGTCCACCGCCGGGCAGCACTTCGCTCTCGGTTTCGGCATGATGGTGTTGAGTCGTATTCACAGGGAAAGCTCCTTTACGGCTGAACCCGGCGCGGCGGTCGTCACGATGTCGCGTGGCGGCTGGCGCTGCTCGTTCAGCGGAATGTCATAGGTGATCCGGGCGCCGTACGCTTCCGGTTCGTGGGGATCGATACGCACTTTGTCAAATACCAGCAGTCGGGTGCCCAGATGGAAGCCTTCGCTCAGATCGTGGGTGACCATAAACACCGTCAGGCGGGTTTCCTGCCACAGCTCCAGCAGCAGCTGGTGCATATCTTTTCGGATGCCGGGGTCAAGTGCGCCAAAAGGCTCGTCGAGCAGCAGCACGCGCGGCTGCATAATGAAGGCCTGGGCAATCGCCAGACGCTGCTGCATGCCGCCCGACAGCTGGGCGGGATACTTGTTCAGCGCATGGCCAAGCCCGACCCGCACCAGCAGCGCGGCGGCCTGCTCCCTCGCCTGCCGCTTTTGCTGACCGAACAGACGGCCGCTCCAGCGCGAACGCGGCAGCTCCAGCCCGATGGTCACATTATCCAGCACGCTGAGATGGGGAAAAACGGAATAACGTTGAAAAACCACGCCCCGGGTGATATCCGGCTCCGGTTTGAGCGGCTCTCCGGCCAGCAGGATCTGTCCACGGCTCGGTTTTTCCTGGCCAAGCAGCAGGCGCAGGAAGGTCGATTTCCCGCAGCCGGAAGCCCCCACCATGGTGCAGAACTCCCCTTCGGCAATCTGCAGATTGAGGCGCTCCAGCACCACGTGGCGCCCGTATTCCTGCCAGATGTTATCGATGACGATAAAACTCATGACTGTGCTCCTGTCGACCAGGGGAACCATCTGCGGTTCAGATAGCGCAGGCCGAGATCCATCAGCCAGGCCAGCAGAGTGATCCAAACCACGTAAGGCAGGATCACGTCCATCGCCATATAGCGACGCACCAGGAAGATGCGGTAGCCCAGCCCGGCGGTGGCTGAAATCGCCTCGGCGGAGATCAGGAACAGCCATGCCGCGCCCAGCATCAATCTCAGCGATACCAGCAACCGGGAAAGCAGCTGCGGCAGCACCACTCGCAGAACCAGGGTCCAGCTGCTGGCCCCCAGCGTTTGCGCCTTAATCAGGATCTCCACCGGGATCTCCCGCGCCCGCTGCTCCAGATCCCGCGCCAGCATCGGCGTAACGCCAATCACTATCAGCATGACCTTCGACAGTTCGTCCAGGCCGAAAACGATAAACAGCACCGGCAGTATCGCCAGCGGCGGCACCATTGAAATCACCGTCATAAAAGTGGAGAGCGGCGCACGCAGCATGGGGAAAACCCCGGAGGCAATGCCGAAGCACAGCCCCAGCAGTGCGGCGATGCCCAGCCCGGCCAGCAGGCGCGCCAGGCTGACCAGTGTGTCGGTCCAGAACAGATAATCGCCGCTGCGTTTGTCTGCCACGAAGGCCATCCGGTGCACGGCGTCGAACATCTGCCCCAAGCCCGGCAGCAGCTTGTCCTGCGGGTTGGCCTCCAGCCGGATGGCCGAGCCGATCAGCCAGGCGGCGATCACCAGCACAAAAGGCAGCAGTATCAGCATCAGGCGTGCGCCTGCCGTCGGGTGGCGGTTAATTTGCCGCATCGCGTTAACTCCTTGCGCCATCGGTTACAGCTTGCCGTCTGCGGCCATCTGCAGATAGCTGTCGTCGAAGCGCAGTTTCAGGTTGCCGCTGTCGCCCTGCGTCACGCCGCCGGGGAACTGCATGCCGATAAAGTCCGCGCTCTGCGCCCCGTCGCCCAGCAGTCCCTTATCAAACGAGAACTGCGCCACGCGCTGCATGGTTTTTGCCAGCTCGCTGCCGGTAATAAACTTCAGGTTGTCGGCCGGGGTATAAAACAGATGGGTGGTTTTCAGCTGTGCCTGATACCCGGCGAGATCGGTGCCGGAGGCGGTCGCCATCTCGGTCAGCGCTTTGCTGTCGCCGGCCTTCATCAGCGACATCATTTCAAACCAGGCGCCGGTCAGCGCCTTGCCCAGCGCCGGGTTGTCCTTCAGCACGGCGGTGTTAACCACCATCATGTCGATCAGTTCACCGGGAACCTGCTGTGAGCCGAACACTTCGGTGGTGTCCGGAGTCGCTTTGATCACCGAGAGCTGCGGGTTCCAGGCCACGGCGGCCTGCACGCCTGATGTGGCGAAGGCGGAAACGATATCGGCATCGGAGGTGTTCACGACGGTGACGTCTTTCTCCTGCAGCCCGGCTTTTTCCAGGCCGCGCACCAACAGGTAATGGGAAACGGACAGTTCGGGCAGATAGACCTTCATCCCTTTCAGATCGCTGAGGGTTTTGCCTTTGCCCTTCAGCACCACCCCGTCGTTGCCTTCGGAATAGCTGCCGAGGATCAGCGCGGTGCTGTCCACGCCGCCGGCGGCAGGAATCGTCAGCGCATCCATATTGGTCATGGTGCAGCCGTCAAACTGCCCGGCGGTGTACTGGTTGATCGATTCGATGTAGTCATTGAGCTGGGTGACGTGGATTTTAATGCCGTACTTCGCGGCCCACTTATCGATGATACCTGAGCTGGAAATCTGCCCCCAGGGCATCCAGCCTGCGTAGATGGTCCAGCAAACGTTGAATTCTTTCTTGGCGGCGGCCTGCGTTGGCAGGCTGAGAAGCGCGGTAGCGGTAAGGAGACAGGCGCCCAGCAAACGGGATAGTTTCATATCGGACCTCGGTGTCGGCGGAAAAATACGGGGCAGCGCTACACCTGCGGTGTTGCTGTCTCCCGGGCTTTTGTCCCGCCGTGTAACCTCAACCGAGGTCGCCAGCTCTCGGACCAGACATCCATCGAAATGGACCGGAACCCTAGCCTGCTATTTAAGTCAGTTATCTGTGTAACGCTGCTGCTTAGAGAAAGAGAAGCAAAAGCTATGCCAGAATTTAATGATGTTGAATAACAATGAGTTAAGATGAACTACGTGCAACCTTTGCTTCGCGATGCCTCATTAACAGGCAGGCTGCATCACCAAGGTGCACCACGCCATGTAGACGGAGGTGACACGCCGGTCGTCGCCAGAGTATGATCTCTGCGCCGCACTCCCGCCGCCGCGTACTGTCCGGCGGCCTTAATATGGAAATGGAGTTACTGATGTCCTCACTGCGTTTACTGTTATCTGAATCCTGGGATCCGTGGTTTAACCTTGCGGTAGAAGAGTGCATTTTCCGCCAGATGCCCGCCACCCAGCGGGTGCTGTTCCTGTGGCGCAACGCGGAAACGGTGGTGATTGGCCGGGCGCAGAATGCGTGGAAAGAGTGCAACACCCGGCGGATGGAAGAGGACGGCATTCGCCTGGCGCGCCGCAGCAGCGGCGGCGGCGCGGTGTTTCATGACCTCGGCAACTGCTGCTTTACCTTTATGGCCGGTAAGCCGGAATACGATAAAAGCGTGTCGACAGGGATTATCCTGCATGCGCTGGAGGCACTGGGCATGACGGCGGAAGCCTCCGGCCGTAACGATCTGGTCGTCAGCACCGCCGACGGCATGCGCAAAGTGTCCGGCTCGGCCTATCGTGAAACTCGCGACCGCGGCTTCCATCACGGCACCCTGCTGATGAATGCCGATCTTTCCCGACTGGCCGACTATCTCAACCCCGATGAGAAGAAGCTTCAGGCTAAGGGCATCACGTCGGTGCGCTCCCGCGTAGCCAATCTGCAGGAGCTTCAGCCGGATATCAGCTACGAACGAATTTGTGACGCCGTCACGAAATCTTTCTTTGAGTACTACGGTGAGCGCTGCGAGCCTGAGTTAATTTCTCCGGAGGCGTTCCCCGACCTGCCCGGTTTTGCGGAAACCTTTGCCCGCCAGAGCAGCTGGGAATGGAACTTCGGCCAGGCCCCGGATTTCGCCCATCAGCTGGATACCCGCTTCAGCTGGGGCGGCGTGGAGATCCACGTGGACGTTGAGCGCGGCGTTATTCAGCGCTGCCGGATTTATACCGACAGCCTGAACCCGGCACCGCTGGAAGCGCTGCAGGAAAAGCTTCAGGGCGAAAGATATCAGCCGCAGAGCGTTTCGCACCTGGCAGAAGAACTGATCGTGGAGTTTCCGCAGCAGCGTGAAGAGCTGCAGCAGCTGGCGGCGTGGCTGGAAGAGAGTCTGCGCTGAGTGGTACCGCCTGCCGCATTCGCGGCAGGCAAAAATCAAAACACCCTGTCCGCTTTTGCGGCGTCGTACCACTGGCGGAACTCTTCCAGCAGCAGGTCGTAAAGCCGTTCAGATGACATTTTGGCGAAGTCGTCAATCGCAAAGAAGTTGCTGTTATCGATCCGCCGATCGCTGAAGTCGTCCAGATTCTCCAGAATGCCGTAGTTGCTGCCGCCCAGGCCAACAAACTTCCAGAAGATTGGATAATTTGCCGAGCGGCGAATGGCTTCCTTGATCTGTCGCGTTTTGCTGATGCCGCCATCGGTGATAAACACCACGTACACCGGCAGATCGCTGTGCCTGAAGGTATCGACGACCTCCTCCATCACCGGCGGTTCATTATTGGTGCCGCCGAGCCCCGGCAGCAGTTCCAGCCAGCCGCGTTTACCGCCGGTGCGAATGGCATCGATATAGCCGTCGAGGTTATCCAGCGTCACGTCCGGGTATTTGGCATGGCGTTCGGCAAAACCCCAGACATCCATTGAACCGTCATCGTCAAACTGCACCGCCAGCACCGCAATGCGGTCCAGTACCGCCTGCACGTTGCCCTGCTTAAACTGTTTGGTCATCGAACCGGAGGCATCCAGCACGAAGGCCACCCGCGCTTTGATATCGTTCAGGCGGTGCTTGCTGAGGCTGACGGTGGCATTTTTTGCCAGGCTAACCAGCCGGGGAGCTTTCGCCTCCAGCTTTTTCTCCAGGCTAACGGTGGGTGCCGCGGCGGAGGCTGCATTGCGTGACGGCGTCACGGAAGTTGGAGCTGCGGCAGGCGATCTCTCCGCACCGGAAGAGGCCGCAGGTGCGGCTAAGGGCGCATCCGCAGGCGGGCTGGCGATATCCACTCCGTAGTTCAGCGCCAGCGGTTCCAGGCCGCCGTTAAAACCCTGGCCCAGCGCACGCAGTTTCCAGTTGCCGCCGTGGCGATAGATCTCGGCGACGATCAGGGCTTTTTCACTGCGGCCATGGGTTTCCGGTTCGAAGCGCGCGATGCCCGGCGCATCCAGCGCCAGGCCGCGCAGTCCGGCAATCGAATCCTCGCCGTCAATGACCAGCGTTACGGCAATTTTGCTGACTGACTCAGGGATTAACGCCAGATCGATAGTGACCGTACTACCCTGCGCGGCCACGTTAAGCACCACGCTGCGATTGGGCGTCGCGGGCTGATTGTAGAAGATAAAGTCGCTGTCACCGCCAACCTTACCGGCGGCGTTCAGCAGAAAAACAGAGGTATCCGGCTCACCGCGAAAACCCGGTATCGTGGGGTAGTGCAGGTTCAGAGTAAGCCGTGTCGCGTTGACGACCAGGTTCTGGCCAGACTGAAGCAGCATAAACAGATCCTTTGTTAACTAAGGCGCATATCGGCGCATAAAGGCGAAAAAAAACCCGGACAAGCCGGGTTTTCGTATTATCTGATTATCAGACGTTAACGCCGTGCTGGGAAGCCAGCGCGGACAGGCCACCGGCAAAGCCCTGGCCTACCGCTTTAAACTTCCACTCTGCACCGTGGCGGTACAGCTCACCGAAGACCATCGCGGTTTCGGTAGAGGCATCTTCAGACAGGTCGAAACGGGCGATTTCAGTGCCGTTGTCGTTGTTGTAGATACGCATAAAGCTGTTGCTGACCATGCCGAAGTTCTGCTTACGCGCTTCCGCATCATAGATGGTAACCGCGAAGACCAGTTTTTTCACATCGGCCGGGATTTTGCTCAGTTCAATTTTGACCTGCTCATCGTCACCATCACCCGCACCGGTGCGGTTGTCGCCCTGGTGCTCAACGGAGCCACAGCTGCTCAGCTTGTTGTTGAAGAAGATAAAGCCGCTGTCGTTCAGCACTTTGCCATCTTCACCAACCATAAAGACTGAAGCATCCAGGTCAAAGTCCTGGCCGTCGGTTACGCGAGCATCCCAGCCCAGACCGGCCATGGCGATGTTCATGGTTGGTGCTTCTTTGGTGAGAGATACGTTGCCGCCTTTTACGAGAGAAACTGCCATTTTAATGCTCCTGCTGATAATGGGTGGTTCGGGCAGCGTCTTACTGCCCGGTTGGAACAAAGAGTGAAGCTATCAGGATGCGTTGATACCGTACTGCGCGCAGACGGATGCCAGACCACCGGCATAACCCTGACCAACCGCGCGGAATTTCCACTCAGCACCGTGGCGATACAGCTCGCCGAAAAGCATCGCGGTTTCCGTGGAAGCATCTTCGGTCAGATCGTAACGCGCCACTTCAGTCTGGTTGTCGTCGTTCACCAGGCGGATAAACGCACCGGAAACCTGACCAAAGCTCTGACGACGGGCCTGTGCATCGTGGATGGTGACCACGAAAACGATTTTGTCGACGTCGCCCGGGATCAGGTCCAGTTTAATTTTCAGTGATTCGTCATCACCGTCGCCTTCGCCGGTGCGGTTGTCGCCGGTGTGGCTGACGGAACCGTCGGAAGACGTCAGATTATTGTAGAAAATGAAGTCAGCATCGCCACGAACCTTGCCGCTGGCGGACAGCAGAAACGCTGACGCATCCAGGTCAAAGTCCTGACCATCGGTAGAACGTGCATCCCAACCCAGACCGACCAGAACATTTTTCATGGTTGGTGCTGCTTTGCTCAGAGATACGTTGCCGCCTTTGGATAAAGAAACGCTCATTATATTTTCCTCATAATTAGATTTTCGAATTCGTTTTCAGAAGCAGGGACTACCGCCCTTACTTTTCTTCCTCAGCATCGGGTTTGCCCGGGAACATCACGCTGAGGATAATCCCCACCGCCAGTACGCCCAGAACCACAAACAGGCTGGTCGTCGCCGAAATGCTATAGCCATGATGCCAGATATGGTCGGTGGCATTAAGACCCAGTTTCGCCGCGATGAAGAACAGCAGAACGATAACGGCCTTCTCCAGATGTACCAGATACTGTTTTAACGCTTCCAGAACAAAGTACAAAGTACGCAGGCCAAGGATAGCGAACATCATGGCACTGTACACAATCAGCGGCTCACGGCTGACGGCAATGATCGCCGGTACGGAGTCGAAGGCGAACATCACGTCGGACAGCTCAACCACCGCCACGCAAAGGAACAGCGGCGTCGCATAGCGCCAGGCTTTCGCACCGCGACCAATGGTCACGTCTTTGTTTTCCGGTTTCGCCAGCTCGGCGTCCACTTCCTTCTGGCTCAGCACAAAGGCGTTGCCTCTGATTTTCGGCCAGATTGGGAAGAAGCGTTTCACCATCCGGTAGGCCAGATGCTGCGAGTAGTCTTCGATTTCTTCGCTGTCGTCGCCGCTTTTCAGCATCATCACCGCCGTCCAGGCCACGATAATCGCGAAGACAACCTCAACGTATGGCCCGAGGCTGAGCAGCCCGGTACCAATCGCCACAAAGATACCCCTGAAGACGATGGCACCGATGATCCCCCAGTACAGCACGCGGTGACGGTAGCGGTCCGGTACGGCAAACCACGAGAAAATCGCCATCATCACGAACAGGTTATCTACCGACAGCACTTTCTCCAGCGCATAACCGGTAACAAACAGGCTGGCCACTTCTGCGCCGTGGTGAATGTACAGGAAGCCGGCAAAGCCCAGGGCAACCGCGACCCAAAACAGAGACCACAGCGCTGCACTTTTCAGCGATATTGGCTTGTCATCGCGATGCATGAACAGGTCAATAAGAATGGCTCCGACAGCCAGTACTACAAAAACAATGACTGTCTCAGTCGGAAAGCCGATATGCGTGGATACCATAGTTAACCCTTAAAGGTGTGACATCAAAGGCCGAATTCAGCCGGTTCAAAACCGAGCGCGATAGCAATTTC
The DNA here is from genome assembly GCF_003751505.1 of Erwinia sp. JUb26. Lineage (GTDB taxonomy): Bacteria > Pseudomonadota > Gammaproteobacteria > Enterobacterales > Enterobacteriaceae > Erwinia. The sequence goes on from NZ_RJVB01000001.1 coordinate 725,717, forward strand.
GCGAACGGCGCGCTGCTCATCCGGGTCAAAGTTACCGTCGCTTTTGGCGACTGCGATACCAACGCGCAGGGCCAGCTGAGCCGCTTCCGGCTGGTCTTTGAGGGCCAGGATGTACTTCATGGTTTCACCTTTACCGATTTCAATATCGAAATCGAAGCTGGTCACCAGTTTGTTAAAGAATTCGATAACTTCGGTGGTATCGAACACCTTGAGCTCATCGGACGCGCGCAGGAAGCCAATCATCTTCTGCTTCTCTTCCGCGCTAACGCCGTCGCTGGCGACCGCAATACGCGCACAAACGGCCACGGTGCCCTGCATGAATTTTTTGTTCTTGAAACGGCTCACCTGCCTGGTCAGCTCGTCGCGGCTGGTGTTGAATGCGCCTTTTACCTTGTCAAAGAAACCCATATCTACTTTCCTCTGTGAATAATTATTTAGAACCCGCTTTCCAGCGAAATCCCCAGCCAAAGGCTTCATCCATGTCGGAATGGCCTTTAAAGAACTGGTTAATACGTTCGACTTTGATATTGCCGTTTTCGTTCACCAGCCGGGCAATCGCACACATATTGCGACGGTCCTGCCCTTCGGTCAGACGTGTTTCAATCGGCGGCTGGTCCGGGATATGCAGCGTCACGACGCCGTCGGTTTTATCCCAGCTCGGTACGCCTTCGTAGATAAAGGCGTAGATCAGCACTTCGCGGATCTGTTTCCACTCGCGGCCGTTGATATACATCCATTCGCCGTCGCTGACCGAGCCGGTGCGGTCATCGCCCTTCAGATGAACGTAAGGCTTGTCGTTGAATGAACCAAACGTGTTGCCCAGCGCCTGAATCACGCCCTTGCTGCCGTCGTTCAGCTCCACAAACGCGCCGATATCCAGATCGATGCCTTTATTACCGCCGAAGAACCCTTTCAGCCCGCCCGATGAAGCCGGGGCGCGATGCCAGTTCAGGTTGATGCGGATCTCACCGAAGTTATCGCGCTTGGTCAGGCTGATTGCCGGTTTCTCTTTGGTCAGCGTCACCTTGCTCAGGCTGATCTTACTGGCCGGCGCGGGTGCTGGCGTCGGGGCAGCCGTCGGAGCCGGAGCGGCCGCAGGTGCCGGCGCCGGGGTATCCGCCACATCCACGCCAAAGTGTTCGGCCAGCGGCTTCAGCCCGCCGTTAAAGCCCTGAGCGATGAAGCGGAATTTCCACTCCGCGTTGCGGCGATAAAATTCGCCGAGGATCAGGGCGGCTTCCTTGCGTCCGCTGATATCAACGGTCCCGTTCAGCAGCACTTCGCCCGCGGATTCCACCTGAATCGCCAGGCGCTGCAGGCCGGCCACGGTTTGCGCGCCGTCGCAGGTGACGGTAAACGCCACTTTCTGCACCGCGGCGTGCAGCCGGCTGAGATCGACGGTGAACGCCGTGTTATTGCCCTGCGCGTTCAGGCTGATAGTGCCATCGTTGTTCTGCGTCTGACCGTAAAACACCATATCGGCATCGCCCTGCACCTTACCGTTTTCAAACAGACGGAAGGCGGAGGCATCAACCGCAGCGCCGGATAACACACGAACGGTCAGGGTCTGAACGGGTACGGGGGCATTGCCCCCCGGGGTCATATTCATTAGCGCACCACCGTGGCAACGATATCGGTGTGCATCGCGTCGATGGTACGGCCACTGCACGCTTTACCGTGGGCAGTGAAGTCCCAAAGGCCATGATTGCGGTGCAGAGAGGCGATAACGATGCCGGTATGTGCGCCCTGCTCGGTCAGCTGATAGCGGGCCAGCTCTTTACCAGCCTGATCCACCACGCGACAGAAGGCGTTTTCCACATCGTTAAACGACTGGCCGCGGAAGCTGTTGACGGTAAAGGCCAGATACTCCACGTCGGCAGGCAGACGCGACAGTTCAACGTTAATGATTTCATCATCGCCGTCGCCTTCTCCGGTCAGGTTGTCGCCGCTGTGAACCACTGAACCGCAGTCGGACTTGAGCTTACGGAACCAGATGGTGTCGATTTCGCTACCTGATTTATCCAGCAATACGCAGCCTGCATCGAGGTCGATGTCACCATCGCCGCCAAAGATCTTACCAAACAGGCCTTTCTTCTTTACCGGATCCCAGCCCAGGCCGAAATGCAGTTTATCGATCGCGGAAGACTGCTTGCTGAGTGATACAGTCTGGTTCTTGCTTAATGAAACCATGGTCATAATTCCTTAAGATGAGTAATGAAAAAGGCGACTGACTTTTACGTCACAATCCTTGAGGTAGAAAATCATATCATGATGAAGTTCATGCACAAGACACTTTTTTAATTTGCAAAAGGTAAAAGATTTATCTACATGATTTTATTAAATTAAATTCGAGTTTATTTCTGTGCAAAATAAACAATTCACCGCGAAATTTACATTTCTTTAGATGAAAGCGGTACGTCTTTACGTTAATCATAATATGATTGACAACATTCTCCTGGCTCCCTACACTCGATGCTTATTTGCTGTGCAACTTCGCCCCTACCGGATAACTATAGAATGACAATGAACATTTGGCTGATGGAAGGTCTGTCCTCACAGCGCGATATTATTCAGGGCATCACCGCGGGGGCTGAAGCATCGCAGCAGCCGATTACCGTTTTTGCCTCTCACCGCCATCAGCGTAATGAAATCCTTTCCCAGGCCGACTACGCGCTGATTGAGCCCGCCGAAGACGAGCAGCGGCTGGCGTTTATTCTGGCGCAGGTCGCTCAGCACCGCATTCGGGCGATTCACACCGGGCGCAACGCGCGCTGGTTCGAATCCCATCGCGAGCAGATTGAAGCCAGCGGTGCCAGCCTCACCACCGGCGCCACCCACCTTGAGATGCTGGATCTCGCCGACGACAAGGTCAGCTTTGCCGAAGCGATGGCGCAGCGTGGGCTGCCGGTCGTGCCCTCCGTTCGCGTTGAATCCACCGAACAGCTGCGTCAGCTGCTGCTGGATTCGCCTTTTGGCGATGCGCCGCTGTGCGTGAAGCCGGTTACCGGTATTTATGGCATGGGATTCTGGCGTTTTGATGAATCTGCCGCGCCAATGGCCGCATTTACTCATCCCGACAGCCGCCGGGTTCATCCGCACTTCTATTTACAGGCGCTGGAAGCCGCCGAAGTGGTTGAACCGCTGGTGCTGATGCCCTGGCTGCCCGGCCCGGAATATTCCGTGGATATGCTGGTTGAAAAAGGTGCGGTGCTGGCGGCCGTAGCACGGCGCAAAGACGGCGCGCTGCAGCATCTGGAGAACAGCGGTGAAGCTTACGAGCTTGGCCGCGCCTGCGCCGAAGCGATGCAGGCTGACGGGTTGGTGAACGTGCAGACCCGCCATGATGCGAATGGCAAACCGCTGCTGCTGGAGATCAACATGCGCCCTTCCGGCGGCATCGGCTACACCCGCTTCAGCGGTGTGAATCTGCCCGGCCTGTTCGCCCTGCGCCGCCTTGGCCTGATGACCGCAGAACAGGTTCGCGACAGCGCCAGTCGTGATTTTGCGCCCGCCACCGTGCGATCCATTACCGATGTCGTGCGTTATGAAACGCTGACCAACCTGATCCCGTAAGGAAACGAAGATGACCACAATCCCCTCGCCGCCGTGGCGCAAAACGTTAACCTGCGGCACGCTGAGCGTCACGCCGGAAGGCAGCGCCCTTCCGCTGGACGACCTTTTCGACGTGGCCGAACGCCGCAATCCGAAACGGGCCTTCCTGTTTGTCAGTAAAGTGCTGGGCCGGCACATTCCCGTTAGTCCGGCCACCATGCGCGGCGTTTACCGCCAGTTGGCCACGCAGTTCCCGGTCATTCCCGACGGTCCGGTGCTGTTTATCGGCATGGCAGAAACCGCCGTGGGCCTGGGCGCGGGCGTATTTGATGAGATGCGCAATCGCGCGTCGGAGTCGGTCTATCTCAGCTCCACTCGCCATCCGGTCAGCGGCGAGCTGCTGTGTAAGTTTAAAGAGGATCATAGCCACGCCACCGACCACCTGCTCTATCTGCCCGATGACGCCGAACTACGCCGCCGGGTGCAGAACGCGCGTACGCTGGTGTTGATCGATGATGAAGCCACCACCGGCAACACCTTTATCAACCTGCTGGCCGCGCTGAGAGCCGAAGGCGGCCTGACCGCCATTGAACGGGTGATTACCGTCACGCTCACCGACTGGAGCGGCGACGCGATTGCCAAAGCTTGCCCGCTGCCGGTGACCACCGTGGCGCTGGTGCGCGGCGACTGGCACTGGGAGAAAAATCCGGAGGCGCCGGTACCGGTGATGCCGGCGGTGAACGTGACCGCGCGCGGCAGCGTGCCGGTGACCGGGCGGCAAAACTGGGGCCGCCTGGGGATGGCCGCGCCGGCGGGCGATCTCGGCAACGATATCGCCGTGGCTCCGGGCGAAAAGATCCTCGTGCTCGGCACCAGCGAATTCATCTGGGAGCCGTTCCTGCTGGCGGAACGCCTTGAGCAGCAGGGAGCCGAGGTGAAGTACAGCTCCACCACCCGTTCCCCGATTGCCACCGGATTTGCCATTCAGTCGGCGATTGCGTTCAGCGATAATTACGGACTGGGGATTCCGAACTATGTTTACAACGTGGCCCATCAGCAGTTTGACCGCATCCTGCTGTGCAGCGAAACGCCAGCGGACAGCCTCGACCCGATCCTGATTGCGGCGCTGTCGAAAGTAGCTCCAAAGGTTGAGGTGCTGAGCTATGAATAAGCCGGTAATTTTTTCCGATCTCGACGACACCCTGTTCCAGACCCGCCGCAAGATGGTGGACGAGCTGGCGCTGGAGCCGTTCCGCACCGGCGCGCTGGACCGCAGCCTGCAGCCGCGCAGCTTTATGACCGAAGAACAGGCCATGCTGGTTGACTGGATGCTGGAGCACGGCGATCTCATCCCGGTGACCGCGCGCGGTACAGAGGAGATCGCGCGGGTCGAAATCCCCTTCCGCTCCTGGGCGGTGGCCACCCACGGTGCGGTGATCCTCAATCCCGAGGGCGAAGCGGATGCCGAATGGCAGGCGCTGATGCTGGCAAAACTCGCCCCCTACGCGGCGCAGCTGCTTGCCATGCAGCAGCAAATCACCGAACTGATGGCGGAACGTAATATCAACGGCTGGGCGCGTATTAATTATGAATATGAGCAGACGCCGATCTATCTGGTGATGAAGCATCGCGACAGCACGAAACTGGACGAACTTTACGCCATCGCCGACGAGATCGAACAGCGGTTCCCCACCGCGGGCTGGTATATCCATCGCAACAGCAACAACGTCGCGTGGCTGCCGGTGGTGGTGGAAAAGGGACTGGCGGTCAGCTTCCTGCTGGAGCGCCTGCGCGCCGAGCGCGGCGTGTTTCCGGTGATTGGCCTCGGCGACAGCCTCAGCGATCACCGCTTTATGAAGCTGTGCAGCTGGTACGGCCTGCCGCGCCAGAGCCAGTTTGCCGACCATATAAACCAGGCGCTGTTCAGGGAGCCGGACCATGACTGATTTTGTGCCGTTTTCAGGATCCTATCACCCGCAGGACGTTCACTTTCTGCTGACGCCGGTTGAAATGGAAATGACCCCGGTAGATCGCAAAGAAGCGTTGATCCAGTCAGGCGCGAAGCACTATTCCGAAATGCTGAGCCAGGAGCCGGAGCCAACCGAATGGCATCTGGATCTGTTTGCCCGCGCGCTTGAGCACGGTGCGGAGCGGCTGGCAAAAGAGGTGGCAATGCTGGCGCAGGCGCTGATTGAGCGCTTTCCCGATACGCCGGTGGTGCTGGCAAGCCTGGTGCGTGCCGGTGTGCCGCTGGGCGTGATGCTGCAGCAGGCGCTGCGCGACTGCGGAAAAGAGTCTTATCATTACGGTATCAGCATTATTCGCGATCGCGGCATAGACAGCGCCGCGCTGGACTGGATAGAACAGCGGCACGGCACGGAAGGCCTTGTTTTCGTTGACGGCTGGACCGGTAAAGGTGCCATCACCGGCGAGCTGATCCGCTCCCTGAAGGATCGCCCGGGCTATCCGGTTTATCCTCGCCTGGTGGTGCTGGCCGATCCCTGCGGACGATCGTGGCTGTCGGCCAGCGACGATGACTGGCTGATCCCGTTTGGCATCATGGGCGCACCGGTTTCCGGCATGATTTCCCGTTCTATCTTGCGCACCGAAGGATTCCACGGCTGCGTGATTTGCCATCATCTCGAACGCTTTGAATGCAGCCGTCACCTGGTAGATACGGTCGCCGCCCACCGTCGCCGGCTGGGAGAGGTTAAGGCCTGCGAGTGGGATCCGCAGCAAAATGACGGGCTGCGGCAGCAGAGTGAAGCGGTGATTAAGCAGCTGGCGCAGCAGTATGATATCGACAGCATTAACCGCATCAAACCTGGCATTGCCGAAGCGACCCGCGCCGTACTGCGCCGCGTGCCGGATCACGTGCTGGTCCGGTCTGAAAAGGATGCCGATGTGGCCCTGCTGCTGCACCTGGCGCGTGAAAAAGGTATCGCGGTCAACGCCGTGGGCGAGGCCATTGGCCAGTACCGGGCGGTGACCATTATCAAGAAGGTACTCTGATGAACGAACGGCTTTCCCCCTGGCGTCTGGGCGCAACGCTGTATATGCCCGCCACCCGCACGGACATTACTGAAACCGTGCTGAATAACAAGATTGATGGCCTGCGCTCGCTGGTTATCTGTCTGGAAGATGCGGTCAGCGATGCCGATATCCCCGTTGCCCGCCGTAATCTGCGGCAGGTGCTGGCGCGCCTGGCAGAAGCAAAAAAGTTACAGGGTAACGAAAACTGGCCACTGGTCTTTGTTCGCCCGCGCGATATCACCATGGGCGCCGAACTGGCCGCCGACTGGGATCTGAGCGGAGTGGATGGTCTGGTGCTGCCCAAATTTACCCGCCACTGCCTGCCGGTCTGGTGGACAATGCTGAAAGACACGCACCTGTGCATGATGCCGACGCTGGAAACCGAAGAGGTGTTCGACGTGGTGCAGATGCGTGAGCTGGCTGCGGCGCTGGCCAATCACCCCTGCCGTCAGCGCATTATCGCCCTGCGCATCGGCGGCAACGACTTGATGAACGTGGTCTCGCTACGCCGCTCGCGGGAATTCACCCTGTACGACAGCCCTATGGGCTACGTGATTAAAATGCTGGTTGCGGTGTTCGCCACCAGGGATTTTGCCCTGACCGCGCCGGTGTGCGAACACATCGACGATCGCCAAATCATGGATCGCGAGCTGGCCCTCGATATGCTGCACGGTCTGGTGGGTAAAACTGCCATTCACCCCAGCCAGATTGGCATCATCGAAGCGGCGCTGATGGTGTCGGCCAGCGATCATGCTGATGCCCTGCGCATCCTCAACTCCAGCCAGGCGGTGTTTAAATCGCAGGGCGCGATGTGCGAACCGGCCACCCATCGCCGCTGGGCCTCGACGATCCTGGCCCGCGCTCAGGTGTACGGCATCATCAGCGAGAAAACCCCGGATACGATAAGGTTGATGACCGCGCTGACCAAAAGCTGAGCGAACCCTCAGACGATCCTGCCAGCAAAAGTCTTCACGTGCTATGCTGACAGGCCATTGAACTGTAATGATAAATCCAGGCAGCGAATTATTATGCATCTCAGTACCCGACAGGCCCGAATTTATAAACTGGCGACCCTTCTCGGCCCGGGTAAACCCGTTTCTGCCGAGAGCATTATTACCGCGTTGGACTGTTCTGAACCGACACTAACCCGCGCGCTGAAAGAGCTGCGCGAGTCTTACGCCGCGGAAATCAAATACAGTAAGGCCAGTCATTCCTATCAGCTTACTGCTGCCGGTCAGTTGGATAAAAAAGCCCTGCGCCGGATGAACGAGGCGCTGACGGAAAACGCCGAGATGAAACCGACTGAGGCCGTCAGCCGGGTGTTTCTCGATAAGGATAAGAAAAAAGCGGTGTCGCTTTCGCTGCGCATGTCGCTGCTGCGCAAAATCGATCGCCTCTCCAGATTACAGGAGATCACCCGCAGCGAGGCGGTGGATATGGCCGTGGCGCACGGTATTGATGAGCTCATTCGCAACGCCATGGCGCAAAAAAAGAGCAGCTGAACCTGACGCTGCTTTTCCCCTCGGCCCTACCTCGCTTCAATCCCACGTCGTCTTTCAGATAGCCCTGCTGCTTTTGCCGTATAAAACGCATCCTGCCAGCCCTGACCGCCGCGGCTCCCGGCGTTAAACCGCCAGCTGGCCGCCGCAGTATGCTTCCCCGGACCGGTTAACCAGACTTGACACATTACCGTTTCTACTGAGATAACAACCGGATAAAATTTAGCTGCAAAACCCACCTCCATCTCAACAGCAGGATAGCCCGATGAGAAGACTGCCGGTTTACCTTTTACTTGATACGTCCGGGTCGATGACCGGAGAGCCAATCGAAGCGGTGAAAAACGGCGTGCAGATGCTGCTTTCCACCCTGAGGCAGGATCCCTACGCGCTGGAAACCGCCTGGGTTTCCGTGATTACCTTCGACTCCACAGCCCGTCAGGCCGTACCGCTGACCGATCTGATTAGCTTCAACCTGCCTGAACTGACCGCCAGCGGCACCACCGCACTGGGTGATGCGCTGTCGCTGGTTGCTACCCGCATCGGTGAAGAGGTGCAGAAAACCACCGCCGAAACCAAGGGCGACTGGCGACCGCTGGTGTTTATCATGACCGACGGAGCGCCGACCGACGACTGGCGCAAAGGCGTGAACGAGTTCAAGGCGGCGCGCACCGGCGTGGTCGTTGCCTGTGCCGCAGGCCACGCGGCCGAAACCAAAGTCCTGCAGGAGATCACCGAGATCGTGCTGCAGCTGGATACCGCCGATTCCTCTTCAATCAAAGCCTTCTTTAAATGGGTTTCCGCCAGTATTTCCGTCGGCAGCCAGAAGGTGGAATCCGGCAAAAAAGAGGTGATCGGGCTCGACGACCTGCCCCCGCCGCCGCCGGAAGTTAACGTCGTTTTATAAGGAGAGATTATGTCAGTCAGCTTAAAAAAAGGACAAGGCGTCAGCCTGCGTAAAAACGAGCACGATCTGTCATCCGTGACCATCGGGCTGGGCTGGGACATTAACGAAGAGAAAAAAGGCCTGCTGGGTGGTTTATTCGGTAAGAAAGAACCGGAGTATGACCTCGACGTGGTGGCGTTTCTCTGCGATGCCGCAGGCAAAGTGGCCGACTTAGGTAAAACGGAAAACGGTAAGCCGACCCTGGTCGATGGCGACATCATTTTCTTTAACAGCCTGCGCCATAAATCCGGCCAGATCTGGCTGACCGGTGACAACCGCACCGGCGAAGGCGACGGTGATGATGAGCAAATCATCGTTAAGCTCAATACGCTGGATGCCCGCTACGAGAAGATCGTCTTTATCGTGCAGATTTATAACGGCGTGCAGCTGCAGCAGCACTTTGGCAAGGTACAGAACGCCTTTATCCGCGCGGTCGATGCCCGCAATGTGGAAATGGCCCGCTTCGATCTCTCCGGCGGCAGCGCTTTCAGCAATCAGCGTTCGATGCTGTTTGCCGAACTGGTGCGTGAGAGCACCGGCTGGAAGCTGAACGCCATCGGTGAGCCTTCCGAGTCCGACACTTTCGTGTCGCATCTGAAGAACTACATGCGATGAGAAGATTACCGGTCTATCTGCTGATTGATACCTCCGGGTCGATGCGCGGTGAATCCATTCACGCGGTTAACGTTGGCATCCAGGCGATGCTCAGCGCGCTGCGCCAGGATCCCTACGCGCTGGAAAGCGTGCATATTTCGATTATCACCTTCGATAATGAAGCACGCGAGCATACTCCGCTGACCGCGCTGGAAGCCTTTCAGTTTACCGATATCGTGGTGCCGAGCGCCGGAGGCACCTTTACCGGCGCGGCGTTGGAGTGCCTGATGCACTGCGTCGACCGCGATATTCAGCGCTCGGACGGCGACCGGAAAGGCGACTGGCGTCCGCTGGTGTTCCTGATGACCGACGGTACGCCGTCGGACAGCCTGGCCTACAGCGAAGCGATCCCCGAGATAAAAAAACGGTCGTTCGGGGCGATTATCGCCTGTGCGGTGGGTAGCAAAGCGAAGCACGAACCGCTCAAGCAGCTCACCTCCCAGGTGGTGGCGCTGGAAACGCTGGACTCCACGGCCTTCTCCGGCTTCTTCAAGTGGGTATCGGCCAGCGTTGCGTCCGGCAGCAGCAGCGCCGGGATCAACGCTACCCAGGACAGCCTGCCGCCGCCACCGCCGGAAATTCAGCTGGTGCTGTAAACCGTCGGGCAGCGTACGCACTTTCGTCGTTGCCCGCTTTTTGCCGCCCGGCCTGCCGCTGCGGCGTATCTGCCCTTTCTGGGGAATGTCAGCATGAGAAGACTGCCCATATTCTTTATCCTCGACTGTTCGGAATCGATGGTCGGGGAAAATCTGCAAAAAATGAACCAGGGTCTGCAAACCATCGTTAACGACCTGAAGAAAGATCCCCACGCGCTGGAAACCGCCTGGGTGTCGGTGATTGCCTTCGCCGGGGTGGCGAAAACTATCGTGCCGCTGGTCGAGTCGGCGTCGTTTTATCCGCCGCGTCTGCCCATCGGCGGCGGCACCAGCCTGGGCGCGGCGCTGCGCGAGCTGACCCGTCAGATCGATTTGCAGGTGCGTAAAACCACCGCCGAGCGCAAAGGCGACTGGAAACCGGTGGTTTATCTACTGACCGATGGCCGCCCCACCGACGATGTCTCTGCCGAAATCCGCCGCTGGAAAGAGCAGTATGCCAGCCGCGTGAACCTGATCGCCATCGGCATTGGCTCGGGTGCCGATCTGAATATCCTACGCCAGCTGACCGACAACGTGCTGCTGTTTAACGACGCGAAAGAGAGCGATTTTACCCAGTTTATCAAGTGGATCACCGCCTCGGTTTCCGCCCACAGCCGCAGCGTCGGCGAATCTGCCACCGCCGCGCCGCCGCTGCCCACGACCGGCTCCATCGTCCGGTTGGCAAAAGACGAGGTGGCCCGCGCCAGCGATGAAACCTGCGTGATCCTTACCGGCCGCTGCTCGCGCTCGCGCCGTCCGTATCTGATGAAGTACGAGCGCCCGGCGGTTAACCTCTCCTCGCTGGATTTCAAACTGAATATCAACGGTTTTAATCTGGCGGGCTGCTACCCGATCGATGAAGACTATTTTGCGTGGAGCGATGCCTCCGCGTCGGCGCTTCAGGTCAATACCGCCGAGCTGCACGGCGTGCCCGGCTGCCCGCACTGCGGCAACGGTAGCGCATTTGCCCTCTGTGCCTGCGGCGGACTGCTGTGCATCAACGGGCCGGACGATGTGACCTGCCCGTGGTGTGAGAAAGGGCTGTCCTTCAGCGATGAAGGCGGCGAACAGGATTTCGACGTTAATCGGGGACGAGGATGATGGATAACACGGAACTTCGTCAGCGGCTGCTGGCGGTGCTGCTGGACGGGCACGCGGCGCAGGACGATGTGGGAGTGCGGGATGCCCTGCTGGCCGATAACGATATTTCGTTTCTGCTGAATATGCTGATTAAGCGGGTCTCGCTAAAGCTGACGCCCACCGACTCCGGCAGGGAAGACAACACCCAGGTAGCGAACGTTGATACGGCGGCGAATGTATTGTCTGCTCCGGTGTTGAATCAATCTATCAACCCGGCCATGCCACCGCCCGCTCCACACGCGCTAACCTGGCTGCCGCTGGCGTTTTATTTCGCCGAGCTGGTTAACGGTAAAGCGGCGACAAAACCGGAGAGTGAGATCGAAACATCGGATAAATCAGCCTACGATGACGGCATCACCGGCGCTGACAATATGATTACCACTGGTGATGCCGCGCAGTCGCAAACGCCTGAACTGTCCCAGAATAGCGTTGTTGCACAATCTGCCAGCCCTCTTCCAAACGCTCCGCTGCCTCTGCGCCCCGGCCAGGTGCCCGTCGCGGCGGTCACAGCGCCGCCCGCACCGGTTCCGCCGCTGCCGCGCGCAAAAATCAGCCTGCCCAACGCCCGCGTCGGCACGCCGTTCAGCGCGCGGGTTGAGGTACGGCTGGATAACGGCGAGCCGGTCAGCGTGGAAGACGTCACTTTCCCCGACGCCTTCGGACTTTACTTCGACAAAACCAGCGGCGTGCTGTCGGGAACGCCGACCACCAGCGGCGATATCACCCTGCTGGTTCACTGGCGCTGGCGGGATCGCCCGCCGTACCCGCAGGAACAGCTGTTTATCATCAATCCCGACCCACGCAGCCTGTGGAAGATTGTTGAACCTCCGGCGGACGATCGCTACTTCAAACCGAATATCGACCACCGGCAGATCGTGGAGCCGGGAACTCGCATTGCCGCCGCCAGCCGCCGTGGGCGATCTCACGAACACGTCGGATCGTTCCGCGATGATGATTTTGCCATTCACCACTGCAATGAAAGCGGCTGGAGCATCATGCTGGTCGCCGACGGCGCGGGCAGCGCAAAAAACTCGCGGCGGGGATCGCAGATTGCCACCCGCTGCGTGGCTGACCACCTCGTCGCGCTGCTGAGCGGCGAACGGGGGCAGTTATTGGGGCAGCAGGTGCAGAACTGGAGCAGCGAGGATCGGCAGGCGGTCGGGGCCACCTTCATTCGCCAGTTCCATCAGGCATCGATTGCCGCGGTAAACGCCATCACCGGCGAAGCCAGCCAGCTCGCTGAGAGCGTGAAATCCTATTCCACCACCCTGCTGGCCACCGTGTCCCTGCGCTGCGGCGATGAGCTGTTTGCCGCCGCGTTCTGGATGGGCGACGGCGCGATTGCCGCCTACGGCCCGGCAGGAAAAGTGCGCGTGTTGGGCACCCCGGACAGCGGCGAATATGCCGGACAAACCCGCTTCCTGGATGCCGAAGCCGTCGCCGACCCGGAATTCAGCAAGCGCATCAGCATCGGCAAATGGCCGGAGATTTCGCACCTGCTGCTGGTCACCGACGGGGTTTCCGACCCGTGGTTTGAAACCGATAACGGCCTGCGCAACGCGGATAAATGGGATGCCCTGGTAACAGAGATCGCCCCGTGCCTGGCCGACGAGCCGCACGCGGCGGAAAGGCTGGCCGACTGGCTGAACTTCTTCTCCCCCGGCAACCACGATGACCGGACAATTGTCGCATCCTGGTAAACGGCTGAACCTGATTTCGGGTAAATGACTATGGCAAATATTATTACCTGCACCACCACGGATGGTGAAACCATCCAGTACGTTGATGAGATCATCGGTTCCGGCTCAATGAAAGATGTCTATTTCTCGCCGGATAAGTCTTACGTGGTGGCGTTTTATAAGCAGCCGCAGAACGCCCAGGCCAAAGAGCGCATCGACATGATCACCGGGCGCTACCGGAAAAATATTTTTGAACAGTCCGGCGGCGACTACTGGCGCAGCGTATTCTGCTGGCCAACCAGCGTCGTTCAGCATGAAGGGAAAACCGGGATTGTAGTCCCCTGCTATCAGCCGCACTTCTTCTTTAAGTACGGCTCGAAAAATAACGACTTTCTTAACATCAAAGGCCGGGAGAAAGAGGGAAAATGGTTTGCCAGCGCCAGCAACCAGAATAAATTCCTCGATCCCCGCGAGCGCGGCAATACCCTGAGCTACCTGAAGGTCTGCCTGCTGCTAACGCGCGCGGTGCGCCGGATGCATGCTGCCGGGCTGTGCCACAGCGATCTCAGTTATAAGAACGTGCTGATCGATCCGGAACAGGGCCACGCCTGCGTGATTGATATCGATGGCCTGGTGGTACCAGGGAAATATCCGCCGGACGTGGTCGGCACGCCGGATTTTATCGCCCCCGAGGTGGTGCGCACCAGCCACCTGCCGAAGGATGACCCGCAGCGTATTCTGCCCAGCATCAGCACCGACCGCCACGCGCTGGCGGTACTGATCTATATGTATCTTTTCTATCGCCATCCGCTGCGCGGCGGCAAAATCCACGATATGGATGATGAAATGCGCGATGAGTCGCTGGCGATGGGAGAACGTGCGTTGTTTATTGAGCACCCGACTGACCGCAGCAATGCGGTGAAGGTCGGCCAGGCCAGTCCGGCATCCCTGCCGTGGGCCGATCCGCAAAAGATCCCCTACACCATTATGGGGCCGTACCTGACGCCGCTGTTTGACAAGGCGTTTATTGACGGGCTGCACGACCCGGCTAAACGGCCCACCGCCGATGAATGGGAAACGGCGCTGGTGAAAACGGTGGATCTGATCCAGCCCTGCCAGAACAAGGACTGCGAGCAGGAGTGGTACGTTTTCTCCGGTAAAACGAAACCGGTTTGTCCGTACTGCAGCACGCCGTACAAAGGCAAATTGCCGATCCTCAACCTCTATTCCTCACGCAAAGCGGGCAGCTACCGCCCGGACGATCACCGGCTGATGGTGTGGAGCGGGCAGTCACTGTATGCCTGGCACGTTAACCGCCTGATCGCCCCCAATGAACGCACCACCGACGCGCAGAAAAAGCGCGTGGGCTATTTTGTGTTCCATAACGATCGCTGGTGGCTGGTGAATGAAGGCATTACGGGGCTGATGTCGCTGCCGGATAAAAAGGCGATCGCCATCGGCGATAAGCTGGCGCTGGAGGACGGCACGCAGTTTGTGCTGTCGACGGAGGAAGGTGGCAGGCTGGTAGTTGTACAGCTGGTGACGAATTAACACCGTTCAGCGGCCGGATCCGCGGGTTTGCCTGCGGATCCGGCGGCGTGATGACTGCGGGTGGGCACCCGCAGCGCATCGCATTTCACCCAATCAATCAGCGGCTAATCTGGTGGCCAATAATGCCCCCGACTGCCGCGCCGCCGACGGTGCCCAGAGAACTTCCTCCGGTCAGAACCGCACCGCCAATCGCACCAATACCTGCACCAATCGCCGTATTTCTGCCACGGTTAGACATATGTCCACAGGCAGTAATCGAAAGCGTCAGCAGTACCACGACTGCTACAGAAAAGCTGCGTTTTAAAAGCATGATTAACCTCATTACCATCAGCAATAATGGCAGGTAGAAACGTTGTTTATGATTGTTTTTTGTCCGGCAACGTTTGCGGTATTATCCCGCGCTGCCGATGGCTGAAATTTACTGCTTGTCCGCCGACTACAACAGGTAAAAATTCCTATTTCTCAGCGGCATGAACGCTTGAGTTATCCGTTTAGGAGAATGCCTGGCTGTCTGGTAGCCCGCCCAGTGCAAAAGATCTGCATGGGCTATTTTCGCCACGCGGCTTCTTTCATTTCGTGAGTCATTTTAACGTCGATGCTCAGTTCGGCGGTTGGCCGCAGCAGCAGGCGCGGCAGGCCAATAGGATCGCCGGATTCCAGACAGTAGCCGTACTCCCCCTTTCTGATGCGCAGCAGTGCGGCATCAATTTTCGGCAGCAGGCGGCTTTCGCGATCGATCTGGCGCAGCAGCAGCCTCAGCTCTTCTTCGCGCAGCGCCTTATCGGCCTCATCTCCCTGATTATCCCCCCACTGTAAACCGGCTTTCAGCTGGTCGATATGCGCCAGCAGTTCCTGCTTATCCTGCTGTAAACGCAGCTGAAAAAATGCCAGCTGCTGTGGATTCATATAGTCTGCAGGCGACATTGCCAGCAGCTTCTGCTCTTCTTTACTGCTCTGTGGCACGCGGGCCTCCATGGTTAATCGTCAGTTCAGATTCACGACTTCAGTCTGGCAACGCTTTTCGGCCAGGGATCGGCAAAGATGCCGCCCTGCTGCCACCAGTCAATTTCCTCTTCGCTGAGGAAACAGCGCCGTAGCGCCGAAACAAACGGGTCGAGCTGTTCGGCAAGGCCGATGACCGTCAGGCTACAGCGGCGATCGCCAAAACGCCCCGGCATGGCATCCAGCTGTTGTTGCAGGATGCGCCGTTCTTCGTTATTCAGCAGGCTGTTTTCATGCCCCAGCACGCCCGCTTTCCAGTAGCTGATAAATTCCAGACTGATGCTTCCCGCCGCCTGATTCCACAGCAGCGCCAGATCGTCACGGCCCGGCAACCAGAAAAAGCCCTTGCTGCGATGGATACCGGCACCAAGAAACTGCTGA
Organism: Erwinia sp. JUb26; assembly: GCF_003751505.1. GTDB lineage: Bacteria > Pseudomonadota > Gammaproteobacteria > Enterobacterales > Enterobacteriaceae > Erwinia. The sequence goes on from NZ_RJVB01000001.1 coordinate 741,786, forward strand.
TAAGTGTCCCACAGTCGCTGCGGATGGAACGGTCGGTCATCCGTAATCACCCGCGATTCGATATCGTAAGGTGCGCCGGTATCGCTGAACTGCTCCAGCTCAGCCTCCAGTTCTTCCACCAGTTTCGCCACGCGGTGGAAATTGTAATCGGGGTACGCCAGCAGCTCGTTAATCGGCAGATTTCCCCACGGCAGCGCCATTACCGCTACTGCCGGATTGATGGGATGCACGGCGTGAGCAATATCCAGTACGGTATCGGCGTTCAGGCGATCGACTTTAGTCAGCATCAGATGGCTGCAAAACAGGATTTGTCCGGCCAGCAAATTTTCGACCCCGCCACGTTGCTGTTGCAGATTGCGCTGCCAGCGTGGGATTAGCTGTTCACCGCCGTCATAGTCGCTTTGCAGCATCACCGCATCAATTAGCGACAGAAAGCCCCGTAGCTGTATCAGGGGATGATCGCGCAGCAGTTTAATCAGCGGCAGCGGATGGCTGCTGCCGGACGTTTCCAGCAGGATCATATCGGGCTGATGAACCGCCAGCTGTTCGAGAGCCTCCGCAAGCCTGTTCACTCCGGTCGGGCTACTGATGCTGTCGGCAGCAATTGAGATAAAGTTTTGCCGCTGCTGCCCCACCAGTTCGGTATTGGCAATCAGCACGCCGTCGACGTCCAGCTCGCTCATATCGTTGACGATCACGCTGACGTTCAGCTGCTGATTCTGCGCCTGCATCAGTAAACTTTTCAGTAAGGTGGTTTTCCCTGCGCCCAGGAAACCGTTGAGAATGGTCAGAGGGATGCGCTGCATGATACGTTCCACGATGAAATTTACGATATGTTATAATATAACAATTCATCGAGCTACTCTTATTACCAGCCCCTATTAAACAGAGGCTAAGAATAATCTTAGTTACATCAGGTTATCGTCAGTTGAGGCAATAAATTTTCTGAGTAAGATGAAGGAAATGTTTCAGGGATTTGACAGTTTTCGCCACGCAAACGTTACCCTGAAGCTACATCAGATGTCGTTCACGCCATACAGAGCGACATTACGTACGTCACTAAGGAAGATATATGAGTCGTAATCCCTCCCTCATCAGTGAAACCAATGCATTAAACGTGGATGAAGCTAAAAATTTCATTAAGTCCGGCGGCGAGCGCGTTCGCCTGGCCTGGGATATCAGCAGCGATGAATTTTTTCGTATCGCCAGTTCTTCCGGTCGTGAAGGCATGCGGATGGTTAAAAAGGGACGCGACTTCTTCCTTGAGCGTATGCCCGCCTAAATTGACGGGTTCGACGAATTAAGAAACAACAAAGGCCCGCTGATGGGCCTTTGTACCCGCTAAAAACGGCTACATTTCCTGCCGTTCCCGCACAAGACAACCTTTAAGCTTTTGTCGCAATAAACTCGCAGATGATTGTTTCGCGCTTTTAGTCAGGCTGGCTTTATACTCAGCAATACGCTCCTGGGCATTGCCAGAGCACATTTCAAGTTCAGCACAAATTAAAGCCTGAAACACGGTCTTCTGACCCTCGATCGGGGCAAGTCGCGCACCCCATTTGGGCTTAATGTAATATGACATAACAGGCTCTCCTCCGTGTCACCGTTTTGTATGCATGTAACCCTTTCGGTATCAATGGCCGCGGCGTTTTCTTCAGCAGCCCAGTGCGCAAATTATAGCGCGGTACCGATCCCAGACTCGCTATTTAAATCAGCCCTTTCTGTCTAAAAGTCACACGCGTGGCTTCGTTCAGATCCAGTTCCCCTACTCACCTACGTTATCAATAATCGGGCATACGATCGTCCTCTGGCGCATGACTCCTCCTGATTAACACCATAAAATACGAGGTTAAATCTTCATCGCGCAGAGTGCCAGCCTAAAACTGGAAGGCACCTCGACTAATGGGAAGAAACAGGGATGAAACAACGTCCTTTGAATCATCAGAACGGTATCGCTGGAGAATGAGTGTTGAGGGACAGCCTCTACTGCTGCTCCAGGGCGGTCCTCGCGCCGCGTTGCGGTACCCTCGGTTACGCCATTGCGCCGAACGGATCGGCCAGGATTGAACGTCCCTGTTCAAACCCGGCCTGGCGCCAGCATCCCTGTTGTCGTCTCCTGGCTCAATGGCTCCACCTCAGCGCTGCGGATGCCCTTACGCTGCAGCAGAGGCTATCCCAATTTATAATTTCATCGCTTTCAGATTTGGACAAAAGCCAAATCTACTAACAAAGTGTGATTCCGCATGCAGCCTGTTTAAAGAGCAGACAATCAAATTGCGATCGCGGAAAAACGGAAGCCATCTCGCTGCCTGAGTGGCAATCGCTTCTTGCAGGCAACGCAGAAGTCACAGAGCAGGCTGGCAGTGCCCCCGAGCGGGCAATCCACTGCAATTAAAACAGAAAGGAAGCCAGGACTCCCCCATACGAATTCGGCTGACAGGCTACCAGCATCCCAGCCCTTCCCGCAGACCACGCCGAGCCATCAGGCCGAGCGGCTGTGTCCTCGAACGGGCAATCCGCAGCGCTGAACAGAGAAAGGAAGCCAGGATTTGGCCGCAGGGACGCGGACAAAAAGTACAGCCGGGGCAGGACGCCCCGTCTGTACTGGTCCTGAAGGCTGACGAACGTAGTGAAGGAACCGCGAAGCGGCGCGAGGACCGGCCCGTTCGAGGACACAGCCGGTCAGGCCGATCGCCAAACGTCCAGCGTCCAGCCATACCTTCAGCCCTAAATCAAAATCAAACCGCCACCCACCGCTGCTCCCGCGAAGAGCGAATCGCCGCATCTATCACCTGCTGGATCTCCATCGCATCCCGGAACCCCGGCCCGCTGAACTCCCCACCGGAGACCGCACGCAGAAACTCCGCAATCTCAATGGTCTTCAGATCGTTAAAGCCCAACTGATGCCCCGGCGCCGGGCAAAACGCGCCGTAAGGCTGCTGCTGCGGACCGGCCTCAATCTTCTGGAAACCTCGTACCCCACCGGCAGCATCGTGACGATAATAGTGCAGCTCGTTAAAGCGCTCCTGGGTGAAATGCAGCGCCCCCCGCGTGCCGTAAACCTCAAAACCCAGCTGCATATTACGCCCCATCGCCACCCAACTGGCCTCTATGCTGCCCTTACAGCCGCGCGCAAACTCCACGGTGAGGCGGGCAATATCATCGACCTCAACCGCGCGCTGCTCGTGCGCACCGGCAGTCACCGGCCGCTGCTTAATCACCGTCTCCAGATCCGCCTGCACCGCCACTACCGGGCCAAGCAGGAAGCGCGCCATCGCCACAATATGGCTGCCCAGATCGGCCACCGCACCCGCACCGCCGGCCGGATCCAGCCGCCATGACCACGGCGTCAGCGGTGAAGACATAAAGTCTTCGGCGTGGATCCCGCGGAAACTGACGATATCGCCCAGATCGCCATTGTCGATCATCTCCCGCGCCAGCTTAATCAGCGGGTTCTTCAGGTAGTTAAAGCCCACCTGGGTGATCACACCCTGCGCCTCGGCGGCCTCGGTCATGATCCGCGCCTCTTCGCTGGTCGGCGCAATCGGCTTTTCGCAGTGTACGTGCTTGCCGGCTTTAATCGCCGCCAGCGCCTGCTCCAGATGGAAGCGATTCGGCGTGGTAATGGAGACCACGTCAATCTCCGGGTCGTTAATCAGCGACTGCCAGTCGTCGGTATGGCGGCGAAAACCGAAGCGTTTTGCCGCGCGTTCCGCCGCGGCACCGTCCACGTCGGCCACCGCAATCAGTTCCGGAACCGCATCAGCGGGGAAAATGCCCGCTGCGGCGCGATAGGCCAGTGCATGTGATAACCCCATAAATCCGGTGCCGATAATACCAATGCCAATATTTTTCATTTTTCTCATTCTCCCTCAGGGATTAATCAACAGTCACAGGCCTGCCGCTGGCGGCAGAGCGCGCGGCACATTCGGCCAGCTTCAGCGCCATCAGGCCATCAAAGGGGGTCACGGGAATGGCGCATTTGCCCAGCGCGGCCTGGATAAACGCATCCATCTCCAGCCGGTAGGCCTGCTCATAGCGCTCAAGGAAGAAGGCTTCCAGCGGGGCCTGTACTTCCGTGGCGGCGGCCGTATAGCGGCGCACGCTGTTTGCCCGTTGGTTATTGTTCAGCAGCATCCCGCCGGAGCCGAACGCCTCCAGCCGCTGATCGTAGCCATACACCGCGCGGCGGCTGCAGTTGATGTGGCACTGCCTGCCCGATGCTGCGATCAGCTGCACCATCACCGTGTCGTAATCGTCAAACTCCGCCAGTTCCGGCTTCAGCAGGCGGCTGGCGCTGGCGTACACTTCCACCGGCTCCTCCCCCAGCAGCCAGCGGGCCATATCGAAGTCGTGGATCACCATATCGCGGAAAATCCCGCCGGAATGGCGCAGGTAGTCCATGGGGGCAAAATCCGGATCCCGGCTGGTAATCACCACCTGATGCAGTTCACCAATTTCCCCGTTGGCAATGGCCTGCTGCAGCTCGCTGGCGCTGGGGTCGAAGCGGCGGTTAAAGGCCACCATGACCGGCGCGTTAATTTCCTCAAGCTGACGGCAGGCGTCGGCGGCACGCGTTAAATCCAGATCGACCGGTTTTTCGCACAGGACTTTTTTTCCCTGCCGCGCGGCGGCCAGCATCAAATCAACGTGGGTATCGGTGGGCGTGGCAATAATGACCGCATCGATATCATCGTCATTAATTAATTCCAGCGGATCGGATACGGCTTTTGCACCGTATAACTCCGCCAGCGCGTTGGCGCTGTTAATAAAAGGATCCGCCACCGCCGCCAGCGATGCCTGCGGGTGATTCGCGATATTTGCGGCGTGGATTTTCCCGATGCGACCAGCACCGAGCACGGCTATTTTCAACATAGTCAGTTCCTGTAGAGGACGGGTAAGTTATTATTCGCCAGCCGTTATATAGCGTGCGCGTTATTTATCTGTCGGCAATTAACAATTAATTTTTCGTCCAGTTCGCCGGTGAAATAATGAATAATATTATTCACGGCGGAAACCGACATGCGCATCGCCGCCTCTTCGGTCAGCCCTGCGGAGTGCGGGCTGAGGATCAGGCGATAAGAGGCGTGCAGCAGCGCCGAGTCGCGCGGCGGTGGTTCCTGACTGAAAACATCCAGCCCCGCGCCGCCCAGGCGGTCGTTCTTCAGCGCGTCGATCAGCGCCTGTTCATCAACAATCCCGCCGCGTGCCGTGTTGATGACAATCGCCTGCGGCTTAAGCAGCGCCAGTTCGCGGCGGCCAATCAGCGGCTTACTGTCGCTGAGCGGCAGATGCACGGTCAGCGCATCGGCGATTTTTAGCCCGGCCTCCAGTTCAGTAATCCGCTCCACGCCGAGGGCATGGAAGATTTCATCGGCGACGTAAGGATCGTAGGCCACCACGAACATATTGAAGCAGCGCGCCATTCTCGCCACTTCGCGCCCGATGCGGCCAAAGCCCAGCACGAACAGCGTGCGCCCCGACAGCTCCATCGCCGAGAAGCTGTTGCGGCAGTTCCAGTTACCGCTGCGCAGGTTTTCATCGTAAACCCGCACCTGTTTCGCTACCGCCATCAGCAGTGCGAAGGTGTGTTCCGCCACGGACAGCGAGTTCACATCGCCAACGATGGTCAGCGGAATGCCGCGCTGGTTCAGCGCCGCCACGTCAACCGCGTCATAGCCCACGCCGTGGCGGGACACCACCTTCAGCCGGGGAGCCTGAGCGATCTCGGTGGCGGTCAGCGGCTGGGTGCGCAGCAGCAGCGCATCGGCATGTTCGATCAACGGCGCATAGCTGGCGGTACTCACCTCTTTCACCAGCTCATAGGTAAAACCCGGGGCGTTTTGCAGAATCGTCAGCCCGGCCTGATGAATACTTCCGGCAATCAGTACGTGCGGCATCTTAGTATCCTCCCTGCTGGCCGTTAGCCTGCGGCGCAGCGCCGGTCAGCTGACGGAAACGCGTGGCGCTGGCCGCCGCCGCACCGCGCAGCAGCTGCACATCGTTAGAAACGGTGACCAGGTCGAAGCCCCACTCCACCGCCCGTGCGGCGTACTCCGGGCTGCCGTTGTGCAGACCCGCGCGGATCCCGGCGGCGTGCGCCCGATCGAGGATATGGCGGATGGCGTCGATAATCTCCGGCTCTTCGCGGTCAAAACCGGTACGGTAGCGGCGGCCGGTCAGCGCCAGGGTCAAATCTGCCGGGCCGATGTAAATCCCATCCAGCCCCGGGGTGCGTACGATCTCTTCGATTTTTTCCACCGCTTCGGCGGTTTCAATCATCGCAAAACACACCACTTCGCTGTCCGCGTGCTGGCCGTAATCCTGCCCCGCGGCGAAGGTGACGCGCGTCGGGCCGAAACTGCGGGAGCCGAGCGGCGGGTAGCGTACGCAGGACACCAGCTGCCGGGCTTCCTCGCCGTTGTTGATCATCGGGCAGATAATGCCGTACGCCCCGGCGTCCAGCGCCTTCATAATGTCGCCCGGCGACAGCCAGGGCACGCGCACCATCGGGGTCACGCCGCTGGCGCGCATCGCCTGCAGCATGGTGGTGGCCGTGTCAAAACCCACCAGGCCGTGCTGGATGTCGATGGTCAGCGCGTCGTAGCCCTGCGCCGCCATAATCTCAGCGGTAAACGGGCTGGCAACCGACAGCCAGCCGTTCAGCACGCTGTGCCCTTCTGCCCATAAACGCTTCACGTTGCTGTTGATCATTGCGGTTTCCTTACAGGACCACCTGCGTCAGTTTGACATTCATATATTCGTAAATACCTTCGGCACCGCCTTCGCTGCCCATGCCGCTGGCCTTAATACCGCCAAACGGCACGTCGGCCGAGGCCAGCGCAAAGCTGTTGATGCCGACCATGCCCGCCTGCAACTGCTGCGAGACGCGGCGAATTCGCGCTGCATCGCGGGTAAAGGCATAGGCGGAGAGCGCCAGCTCGCTGCGGTTCACCCGGGCGATAACCTCGGCTTCGTCAGTAAAGGTGGTGATGGCGGCGATCGGGCCGAAGTTCTCCTCGGCCAGCGCCAGCGCATCGTCCGGCACATCGGCCAGTACGGTGGGCGCAAACCAGAAACCCGGTTTATCGGCAATGCGCTGCCCGCCGGTGATTACGCGAGCGCCTTTCTGCCGCGCATCCTCGACGATGCCTTCAATCGCCTTCAGCCGCCGCAGGTTAATCAGCGGCCCCATTTCACTGCCTTCATCCAGCCCGTAACCGACCCGAATGGCCGCTGCACGACGAGCGAATCCATCGATAAAGGCCTGCGCTACCGACTCATGAACATAGAAGCGATCGGCGGTGACGCACACCTGGCCGCAGTTGGCGAACTTGGTTGGCACCGCCAGGTCCAGCGCTTTTTCGATATCCGCATCCTCAAAGACGATCATCGGCGCGTTGCCGCCCAGCTCCATGCTCACCCGTTTGAGGGTGGCGGCCGAATCGCGGATCATCTGCTGACCAATGGCCGTGGAGCCGGTCAGCGTCACTTTGCGTACCACCGGCGATTCAATCAGCGGCTGATAGGTATTCGCCGTTGGCCCGACCACCATATTGACCACGCCCGCCGGCAGCCCGGCCTTTTGCAGGCAGGTCATGATGACCATGGCCGATCCGGGCACTTCGCTGGAGGGGCGCAGCACCACGGTGCAGCCCGCCGCCAGCGCCGGAGCCAGCTTGCGGGCAATCAGCACCACCGGGAAGTTCCACGCGGTAAAGGCCGCCACCACGCCGACGGCCTGATGAGAGACCTCACAGCGCCCGCCCGGCACGCGGCTTTCGACGATGCGACCGTACACGCGGCGCGCCTCTTCGGCGTACCAGGTGAACTGATCGATAGCCAGCGTCCATTCGCGGCTGGCCTGCGCCAGCGGCTTGCCGCTCTCCAAAGAGATGGTGCGTGCCGCCTGCTCGCGGGCCAGTTCCATTTCCGCTGCAACGCGGTGCAGCGTATCGGCGCGCTCCCACGCTGCCCGCGCCTGCCACTGTGCCAGCGCCGCTTCCGCGCTGGCTATCGCTTCCAGCGTATCCTCGCGGGAGGCAGCAACGATCTCGCCCAGCTGCTCATCGCGGCCCGGATCGGTGACCACGATGGTTTCGCCACTGCTGCCCTGACGCCAGCCGCCGTTAATAAACTGCCCGTAGTCGTTATACATAACTGGTCCTGTTTTCCTGCCGCTCAACGCGGGAGCGGGATGTTAATTCGGCGGAAGCTAGCTGACCTCTCTCCGCCACCGGTTATTAACTTAATTGCAAGTAAGAAATAAATGCAATAAAAATTGCATGGCCGGTTTCAGCCTTAAAGCCACCGGTTTTTACATCAGAAGAAACATACCAACCGTATGATTTTTAATAATTTAATAGTTAGTAAAACCGTTTTTGAGAGAGAGATTCCAGGGTTTTACGTCGGGAATGAAATGCAGAACTTCTGAAGCAGATCACGCTTTTAGAAATTTCAATTGCAATGAAAATTGTAATGCAATTTTAGTTGCGATAGCCTGCAGTCAGAATTAAACGCAAGGACAGATGCCGATGGCCAGCCGCAAAGAGACAGACAAGAAAGATCTCCCACCGCCGCATAAGAACTATGAGCAGGTGGTGAACGACATTACCGCACGCTATTCGCAGCTGTCGGATCGTTTCCAGCAGGTGGCGCGATTTATTACGCAAAACCCCAACGCCGTGGCGCTGGAGTCAATCAATGCGATTGCCGCCCGCTGCGCCCTGCACCCTTCCACGCTGGTGCGCTTTGCCCAGCACTTTGGCTACAGCGGCTTTAAGCAGATGCAGGCGGTGTTTCAGACCCGGCTGGCGACTACCGCCCCAGGTTATAACGAACGCATCGTGGCGCTGGAAAACGACCTGCAGAAGAACCAGCAGCAGGGGAATCTCGGGTTTCTGCAGGATCTGGTGGTGCGTGACATCGCCACGCTGCAGGGCATGCTGGAAAGCGTGACCGCCGCCGATCTTGACTACAGCGCCCAGCTGATGGGCCGCGCCGACACCATTTTTATCGCCGGGCAGCTGCGTTCCGAGCCGGTGGCCATTTTGCTGCGCTACCTGCTGACGATGCTGAACCGCAAAGTGGTTCTGCTGGATATGTCCGGCGGGCTGGCCCCGCATATGGCGATGAATATGACCCCGCGCGACCTGCTGGTTGCCGTCTCCTTCCGCCATTACGCACAGGAAGTGGTTAATATCGCCGAGATCGCCGCCCAGAAAAAAGTGCCGCTGATCGCCATCACCGACAGCGTCCTGTCGCCGCTGGCAAAAGATGCGCGAGTGCTGTTTACCATCCCGGAAGAGGAATACAGCTTTTCCCGTTCGCTGGCCGCGCCGGTGTGCCTGGTACAGTGCATCGCGCTGGCGCTGGCCGCCGAACTGCATCCCGAAGAGGAGCAGCCGCGTATTGCCACGCTGACCGAGCGCACGCAGATCCGCGAAGAGGGGAAGAAAAGCGGTCATAAATAGCCGCAGTCCGGTTTAACGCTCTCCCTCTGGGGAGAGTTACGTCCGGATTTGCAACTAAAATTGCTTATTTTCATTTTTAGCAAATTTAATTCTATAACCAGCCTGATTACGGGCCCTACAACAGGTAGAAACTATGTCGACCTATCGTTGCACCACTGCACAGGCGGTGGTCCGTTACCTGAGCAATCAGTTTATCCACGTAGACGGTGAAGACGTGCCGCTTTTCCCCGGCGTGTTCGGCATCTTCGGCCACGGCAACGTCACTTGCATCGGTGAAGCGCTGGAAAGCGTGCAGGACGTGCTGCCGACCTGGCGCGGCCAGAATGAGCAGTCAATGGCCTTCGCCGCCGTCGGTTTTGCCAAAGCGCGCCTGCGCCAGCAGATCATGGTGGTCACCGCCTCTATCGGCCCCGGCACCACTAACCTGCTGACTGCCGCAGGCGTGGCTCACGTCAGCCGTCTGCCGATGCTGATGATCTGCGGCGATTCGTTTGCCCGCCGCGTGCCGGATCCGGTCATGCAGCAGGTGGAGCACTTCAGCGACCCCAGCCAGACGGTCAACGACGCCTTTAAGGCGGTCACCCGCTACTGGGATCGCATCACGTGGCCGGAGCAGATCCTCTCTTCACTGCCGCAGGCGGTGGCAACCATGCTGGATCCGGCGGACTGCGGTCCGGCCTTTATCGGTCTGTGCCAGGACGTGCAGGAGATGGCCTTTGACTATCCGGAGGCGTTTTTCGCCCGCCGCGTTCACACTATCCCTCGCCCGCGCCCGGACCAGCAGTTGCTGAAGCAGGCGGCCACGCTGCTGGCTTCCGCCCGGCACCCGCTGATTATCGCCGGGGGCGGCGTGCGCTACTCGCGTGCAGAGGCCGAGTTGGAAGCGTTCGCTCGCCAGCGCGGTATTCCGGTGGTGGAAACCATCGCCGGGAAAGGCACGCTGACCCACGATCATCCACTGCATATCGGCCCGGTCGGTATTCTGGGTTCGACCTCCGCCAACGCGCTGGCGGCAAAAGCCGATGTGATTATCGCCATCGGCACCCGACTGATGGACTTTGTCACCGGCTCCTGGACGGTGTTTTCACCCGAGGCGCGCTTTATTGCCATTAACGCCGCGCGCTTTGATGCCCACAAGCACTTCTCGCTGCCGCTGGTCGCCGATGCCCGCGAAGGGATCCGCGAACTTAACGCCGCACTCGGCAGCTATGCTGCGGACGCGGACTGGCTGGACAGTGGCAAAACCGCCTTCGCCGCGTGGGATCGGCTGATCGCCGATCGCCAGCGGCGCACCGTGACCACCGGCGTACCGACCTACGCGCAGGTGGTTGGCGTGGTCAATGAACGCGCCGCTGCCGAAGACTACGCGATCAGCGCGGCGGGCGGCCTGCCGGGTGAGCTGGTGAAGGGCTGGAAGGTAAAAAATCCCGGCACCTTCGACTGCGAGTTCGGCTTCTCCTGCATGGGCTATGAAATTTCTGCGGGCTGGGGCGTGGCGATGATGGAACAGGATCGCGACGTGTTTGTGCTGATTGGCGACGGCACCTACATGATGATGAACTCGGACATCTATTCCAGCGTGCTTTCCGGCCACAAACTGATCCTGCTGGTGTGCGACAACGGCGGCTACGCGGTGATTAACCGCCTGCAAAACGCCAAGGGCGGCGCGTCGTTCAACAATCTGCTGAAGGACTGCCGGGTGACCGAGCCGTTCCACGTCGATTTCGTGGCCAACGCGCAGTCGATGGGCGCGCTGGCACGCAAGGTCGGCAGCCTGGATGAACTGGCCGACGCCGTGGACTGGGCGAAGGGCAACGACCGCACCACGGTGATCTGCATCGATACGCATCCGCACGAATGGACGCCGGGCGATGCCTGGTGGGACGTGGGCGTGCCGGAAGTCAGCCAGCGCGAGAGCGTGAATCAGGCGCGAGCGGAGCACATTGCAGGCCGTAAAAAACAGCGTACAGGTATTTAACTTTCAGCCAGAGGAATCAGAACATGACGTTGCACGCAAAACTGGGTATTGCCCCTATCGCCTGGTCCAACGACGACCTGCCGCAGCTCGGCGGCGACACGCCGCTTTCCGTCTGCCTGGCCGAAAGCCGGCTGGCGGGTTTTTCCGGCGTAGAAACCGGCGGTAAATTCCCGCGCACCGCCGCTGAACTGCAGCCGCAGCTGGCGGAGTATCAGCTACAGCTGGTCTCCGGCTGGTACTCCGGCACCCTGCTGGATAACGATCTGGAGAGTGAAATCGCCAAAGCCACGCCGCAGATGCAGCTGTTTAAGGAGTGCGGTGCGGCCTGCCTGGTGTACGGCGAAACCGCAGGCACCATTCAAAACCAGCAGCAGGTGCCGCTGGGCCAGCGCCGCAGGCTGACGGAGGAACAGATCCACGAGTACGGCGCGAAGCTTAACCTGTTTGCCAGCTGGTGCCGTGATTTTGGCGTACCGCTGGCCTTCCATCATCATATGGGGACGGTGATTGAGGACGAGCGCGATATCGATCTGCTGATGGCGGCTACCGGCCCGCAGGTGGGGCTGCTGTTTGACACCGGGCACCTGGTGTTTGCCGGGGTCGATCCGCTTAGCGTCCTGAGCAAGCACGGCAAGCGCATCAACCACGTGCATACCAAAGACATCCGTGCGGACGTGCGCGCCGGGCTGGACTGGCAGCGCGACTCGTTTCTCGATGCGGTGCTGAAAGGCGTTTACACCGTACCGGGCGACGGCAGCATTGATTTCGATGCGGTGATCTCAAGGCTGGCCGGCATCGGCTATCAGGGTTGGTTTGTGGTGGAGGCCGAGCAGGATCCGGCGCTGGCCCCGCCGCTGGAATATGCGCGGATTGGCTACGCCAGCCTGACATCCTCGCTGACCAAAGCCGGATACGCCATCGATCGTGCCGCGCAGCGCTGAACGACAGCAGAGCAATCATGAATCCATCTCCGGCGGCCTGTGCCGCTGACTGACGACCCGGCAGCCGGGGATTATCCGGCTGCCGCTTAACCGGGCAGGATGATGCAAAGATGATGAATATCGACAAAATGCAGGATATCACCGACTTCTATCAGGATTTTTTGCAGGCCATCCGCAGCATCAGAGGCAGCATGCTGCATCGCGATGCGGAGAAAAGGCTGATGCTGCTGCGCTGGCTGGACGCCCGGCAGAAAAAACGCAGTTGCCGCTCGCACTGCAAAAGCGAAATTCTCAGTATGTATGCGGAAGTGGAAACCCATCCGCCGGAGGTTCTGGAGCGCCGGATCCGCACGCTGTACGAGAACTGCGCCTGCATTGTGGCCCAGCTGCGCGCGCCCGCCGTTCGTCGCTCTGCCTGAATTAGTGACAGGGTTTCAGTCGGGTCGATGCGGCCCGGAACAAAGTTGTCCCAATCCCATCGCTTATTGTCCATCAGGCTACTTATTGCGGTTTTCCCTCCTCTCTATACTGGCGCGGTACGGCGGTATTCCGCTGCCGCTCAGATGGAGAGCCATTGATGAAACTCACCCAGATCCGCAACGCTACGCTTAAACTGGACTATGCCGGTAAAACCTTTCTGATCGACCCGATGCTGGCGGATAAAGACGCGCTGCCCGGCTTCCCCGGCACCGCCCGCAGCCATCTGCGCAACCCGCTGGTCGAGCTGCCGCTGCCGGTTGCGGAGATCCTTAAAGCAGATGCGGTTATCGTTACCCACACTCACGAGGACCATTGGGATGAGGCGGCGCAGCGTCTGATTGCAAGTGATATCCCTCTTTACAGCCAGAATCCGCAGGATGCCGGGCAAATCAGCGCGCAGGGTTTCAGCACGGTGACGGTGCTGGATGACCGTAACGAGATTGACGGCATCACCCTGTGGAAAACCGATGGCCAGCACGGCAGCAACGCCGCCTATGCGCTGCCGCCGCTGGCAAAACGGCTGGGTAAGGCCTGCGGGCTGGTGTTCCAGCACCCTTATGAGCCGACGCTGTATATCGCCGGCGACACCGTCTGGGTACCGGCCGTTGAGCAGGCGCTGGCAACCTTCAAACCCGACGTGGTGGTGCTGAATGCCGGCAGTGCCCAGATTGACTGCTTTGGCGCGATTATCATGGGCGAGGAAGATACGCTGCGCGTTCACCGTCTGCTGCCGGAAAGTCATATCATTGCCAGCCATATGGAGGCAATTAACCACTGCCTGCTCGGCCGCCAACAGCTGCGCGATTATGCAGAGCGCCACGGCTTCGCCCATCGCCTGTGGGTTGCGGAAGATGGCGAAAGCCGGGCGTACTGAGTGGTAAGATAGCCGTCCTTGCGCCGTCATCAGGAGAGAAACATGTCGTTACCGTCGGTCGCCGTGCTGGTGACGCCAGGATTCAGCCCGTTCCATTTCTCGGTGCCCTGCACGATTTTTGGCCCGGTGCTGGCGGATCGTCCATTGTTTGAACTGACGCTGTGCGCCGAGCAGCCCGGCACGCTGAAATCGCTGATGGGAATGAGCATTGAAACCCCGCACGGGCTGGAAGCGCTGGCGCAGGCCGATTTGATCGTTGTGCCCTACTGGCCGCATCCCGGCGAACGGCCCTCTGCGGTATTATGCCAGGCATTAAATGAGGCGTGGAAGCGCGGTGCCCGCGTGGTGGGTCTGTGCCTCGGCACCTATGTACTGGCCTACGCCGGTCTGCTTGACGGAAAGCGGGCCTCAACCCACTGGGAGTTTGAGCAGGACTTCAGCGCGCGCTTCCCGCAGGTGCAGCTGGATACTAACGCGCTCTACGTTGACCAGCAGCGGCTGATCACCTCTGCCGGGACCGCCGCCGGAATGGACTGCTGCCTGTATCTGCTGCGGCAGTTCTACGGAAGTGCCGTTGCCAACCGGGTCGCGCGGAGGATGGTGATCCCGCCGCACCGCGACGGTGGCCAGGCGCAGTATATTTCTCACCCAATCCCACAAACCACCCAGGATGAGCGCATCAACGCCCTGCTCGGCTATCTGCGCGACCACCTCGAACGCCAGCACGATCTTGATTCGCTGGCGGAACGGGTGATGATGAGCCGCCGAACCTTTACCCGCCATTTTCTGCGCGCCACCGGCATGTCGGTAGGCGAATGGCTGAACGCCGAGCGCCTGCAGAACAGCCAGCAGCTGCTGGAGCTGACCGAACATTCCATTGAAGCCGTCGCCGCCCTCAGCGGTTACCAGTCGGTGATTTCCTTCCGCCAAAGCTTTAAGCAGCGCTATACCGTCAGCCCCAGCGAATGGCGGCGTACCTTCCAGGGCGGGAAGTCTGAGCATTAGCGGGCGTGGTACGGCGGTATTCCACTGCCGCTCAGATGGAGAGCTATTGATGAAACTCACTAAAATCGCTACTGACGTTGTTTCATATAATTGGTACGGTACCAATCTCTTTCACGACCCCTACCGTGGAAAGAAGCAATAACTGATTTTAACGAAAATACGCAAGGAGCGATTATGTACGGTAACAATGAAGTCATCAGTTATTTACAGGCCAATAAGATTCTTGCACTAAAACTCGATCATGCTGTTTCCGCCGTCGGTCAGCAGGTCAGAAAACAAGTTGATATATTAGGAAAAGGTGCGAGCCGCCTGCTGTATTACACATCCTGTTTCACCGATGAATATAATGACGTTTGCCAGAGACAAAAGACCGAAGATATCCGTTTCAGAAATGCCGTTTACAAGATAATACGCCACGACGATGTGCTCTATGACATGCTTCAGATCTACTTCGAAGAAATTTTCAAATACAAAACATCTGAGCAGTTAGAGTACATCAAACAGTGGCTGATGGCCGTGAATGTCCATATCGCTGCCAGTTCTCTCACTAGTGCTGGCTTTACATTAGCGGTCGCCAGCAGCGTTCGCATTGGGTTAAATCTCAGCCTCGAGATAAGCGCTCTTGCAGGTACATGGGCCTCACGTGGTGTTGCATCCCTAGGGGTTTATGGCATTGTGCAGAAGTCTGCGGACAGTGCTCATCGCCTGCATATTCAATTTCCCGCCTATTATTCTGCGCTCTATGCACAAGGGCTGGAGATGCTCTACTTTCTCATTGAGCCGGTATTCCAAAAGGCGGGCGCTATTGAAGCACAATGGGCATCATCAAATAGTGATATTGTGGGGATCATCAGCAGGATGATTCAATAGCCATGATGATATATATCAAGCGTTTTTTACGGTGGCAGGGACGTTTCTTCTTTTCGGTCTACGGCCCAACCGTGTTAACCATTATTTTCGCCCTGGTTCAGGCGCATTTCTTCCCCAGTAGTCCAGTCTGGCCAATCGGTATTTTCTTCATAGCAGTAATGATAATTTTTGGTTGTTATGTTAAATGGTGATGCACCGACAATCCCAATATTTAATACTCACTGATAAGGAAATTATATGTCCACTCCCGCACACTTATGGCTTGAGGATGAAAATGGTTCCCCGATCATTGGCAGTTGTCTAATGCCACTGCGTCTGGGCTCAATCGAGTTAAAATCATTTTCCCACGGTGTCACTATTCCCGTTGATCCAAGCTGGGGGAAACTTACAGGTACGCGCGTTCACCGCCCTATTACGATAGTGAAAGAATTTGATCAGACAACACCTCTCCTGTACCGCGCTGTCTGCGAAGGCCGAACCATGAAGAAGGGTACAATCAAGATGTATCGCATTCTTGAATCAGGCGTCGAGGCCGAATATTTCAATATCATTCTGGAAAACGTCAAATTCACAACAGTTGCACCCTATCTGGCTCCTAACGGTATGAGTAGCACTCACCTTGAAACGCTAGAATTGCGTTACGAGGCGATCGCCTGGAAGTATACGGAAGGAAATATCATCTATCGCGATTCGTGGAACGATCGTTGTTGTGCCTGATTAAGCTCATAAGAGGAGGCAACTGCATCCTCTGGCACTAACGGGGAGAGAAAAAATCGGCGTACTTTCCAAGGCTGTAAGACTGAGTCGTAACGCACGAGCCTTCAGTAAAAAATAAGCTTGTGAGCCACCTCGCAGATCGATAAAAGATCCAGGAAACCTGAAAAGTAATCGATTACATTCATATGACATAACAATGTAATCGATTACTTTTCAGGAAGGGGTCTGACGATGGTTTCTTCACTTACCGCTGGAAACGGTTCGCGGCAGCAGCATGTGATGCTGGTTCCACGGCTGTCATTAATGATGTTTTTACAGTTCTTCATCTGGGGAACCTGGTCGGTCACGCTCGGCCTGGTGATGACCCAGCATAATCTCGGCAGCATCATCGGCGATGCCTTCTCCGCCGGGCCGATAGCCTCGATCCTCTCACCGTTTGTACTGGGGATGGTGGTTGACCGCTTCTTCCCGTCGCAGAAGGTGGTGGCGCTGCTGCACCTGGCCGGTGCGGTCATTCTGTGGTTCGTCCCGCAGGCGCTGCTGGCCGAGAACGGCTCGCTGCTGATCGCCCTGCTGTTTGCCTACACGCTGTGCTATATGCCGACCCTGGCGCTGACCAACAACATCGCCTTCCACAGCCTGAGCAACAGCGAGAAAAGCTTCCCGGTGGTGCGGGTGTTCGGCACCATCGGCTGGATCGTGGCCGGGATCTGTATCGGCGTCAGCGGCATTGCCGCCAGCACCGATATCTTCCGCCTCGCCGCCGTCTTCTCTGCGGTGCTCGCCGCCTACAGCCTGACGCTGCCGCACACCCCTGCTCCGGCCAAAGGTCAGCCGTTTGCCCTGCGCGATCTGCTGTGCGCCGACGCGTTCGCGCTGCTGAAGAAAAGCCACTTCCTGATCTTCGCCATCTGCGCCACGCTGATCTCTATCCCGTTGGGCACCTATTACGCCTTTACCGCGTCGTTCCTCTCCGACGTGGGTATTGCGGACGTCAGTACCGCGATGTCGTTCGGCCAGATGTCCGAAATCTTCTTTATGCTGATTATCCCGCTGCTGTTCCGTCGGCTGGGCGTGAAGTACATGCTGCTGATCGGCATGGCGGGCTGGTTCGTGCGCTACGCGCTGTTTGCCTTCGGCGTCAATGAAGAGACCCGCTGGCTGCTGTATATCGGCATCCTGCTGCACGGCGTGTGTTACGACTTCTTCTTTGTTATCGGCTTTATCTACACCGACCGCATCGCCGGTAGCCAGGTAAAAGGCCAGGCGCAGAGCCTGATCGTGATGTTCACCTACGGCATCGGCATGCTGCTGGGGTCGCAGATTTCCGGCGCGCTGTACAACCAGTTAATCAACCACGGCGGCGTACATCAGCCGGAAAACTGGACCACGTTCTGGCTGATCCCGGCGGTTGCCGCCGCGGTTATCGCGGTCATATTCCTCTTCACCTTCAAGTACAAAGAGCAGGAATAGTTTTTGATCAACTTCAGGAGTAAGCAATGAAAACGTTAAAAGGGCCTGGCCTGTTTTTGTCCCAGTTCATCGGTGATATGCCACCGTTTAATACCCTGGAAAACCTCGCCAGATGGGCGTCGGGGCTGGGTTTCCGGGCGTTGCAGATCCCCTGTAATCATCCAACGATATTTGATGTGGAAAAGGCCGCCAGCAGCCAGGCCTACTGTGATGACATCACCGCGCTGCTGGCGCGCTACGGGCTGGTGATTAGCGAACTGTCCACCCACCTTGAAGGGCAGCTACTGGCGGTGCATCCCGCCTACGAACTGGCGTTTCGTGACTTCGCCCCGGCGGCGCTTCGTGACGATCCAGCAGCGCGTCAGCGGTGGGCGGCGGAGAAGATCCAGCAGGCGGCAGCCGCCTCGGAAAAGCTGGGGCTAAAATCCCATGCCACCTTCTCCGGCGCGCTGGCCTGGCCGTACTTTTATCCGTGGCCGCCGCGCAAAGAGGCGTTGATCGATGCCGCCTTTAATGAGCTGGCCGCCCGCTGGAAGCCGATTCTCGACTGCTTCGATCGCCACGGCGTCGACGTATGCTACGAGCTGCATCCGTCGGAGGATTTGCACGACGGGGTTACCTTCGACCGCTTCCTCGCGGCGGTCGACCATCATCCTCGCTGCAATATTCTGTTCGATCCCAGCCATATGCTGCTGCAGCAGATGGACTACCTGACCTTTATCGACCTCTACCACACGCGCATTAAAGCGTTCCACGTGAAGGATGCCGAGTTCACACCTTCCGGGCGCAGCGGGGTTTACGGCGGCTATCAGCCGTGGAGCGAACGGCCAGGACGCTTCCGCTCGCCGGGCGACGGTCAGATCGATTTCAAAGGCATTTTCAGCCGGCTGGCGCAGTACGACTATGACGGCTGGGCGGTCCTGGAATGGGAATGCTGCCTGAAGGAGGCGGAAAGCGGCGCGCGGGAAGGCGCGAAGTTTATCGCCGAACATATTATTCCGGTGTCCGCGCGGGCGTTTGATGACTTCGCCGCCACCGGCAGCGAGGACGACAGCATCCGCACCATGCTGGGGCTAAATCCGGAGTCAAAAAATGATTAAGGCGGCGATTATCGGCTCGGGCTTTATCGGCCCGGCGCATCTTGAAGCCATCCGCCGCCTGGGATTTGTGGAGGTGGTGGCCATCTGCGACAGCTCGCTGGACAAAGCGCAGGAGAAGGCGCGGCAGCTTAACGTGCCCCACGCCTATGCCGATGTGGCGGAACTGTTGCGCCACGACGGGCTTCAGGTGGTGCATAACTGCACCCCCAATCATCTGCACGCGGCGATCAATCGTCAGGTGCTGGCGGCGGGTAAGCATCTGTTTTCCGAAAAGCCGCTGTGCATGACCGGCGAGGAGGCGCGCGAGTTAGTGAAACTGGCGGAGGCGTCCGGCGTGGTGCACGGGGTGAGCTTTGTCTATCGCCAGTTCGCTATGGTGCAGCAGGCCGCCAGCCTGATCCGTCAGCAGCAGGCCGGCAAGGTATTTGCCGTACACGGCAGCTACCTGCAGGACTGGATGCTGTACGACAGCGATTTCAACTGGCGCGTGTCGGCAACCCAGGGCGGCGCATCACGAGCGGTGGCGGATATCGGCTCCCACTGGTGCGATACGCTGCAGTTCGTGACCGGGCGGCGCATCAGCGCGGTGATGGCCGACTTTTCTATCGTTCATCCGGTTCGTCGGGTGGCGCGCGGGGCCGCGACGACCTTTGCCGCAGCCGAAGAGAACGGCGAATTCGATGAGGTGTCCGTGGATACCGAAGATTTTGCGTCGATTCTGCTGCGCTTCGACGACGGCAGCCGGGGCAGCCTGACGGTTTCACAGGTCAGCGCCGGGCGCAAAAACCGGCTGGCGTTTGAGGTGAACGCCAGCGAGATGTCGATAGCCTGGGATCAGGAAGTACCGCAGCAGCTGTGGCTGGGGCATCGCGACCGCCCGAACCAGATGCTGAGTGACGATCCTTCGCTGGTAAACCGCGACGTGGCCGCCGCCGTACACTTCCCCGGAGGCCATATTGAAGGCTGGCCGGACGCGTTTAAGAATATGATGCTGAACTATTACCGCTTTATTCAACAGGGTAAACGCCCTGGCTTAGATGCGGCCGACTTCGCCACCTTCCATGAAGGGGCCAGCGTGCTGCTGATCGTGGAAGCGATGCTGCAGAGCCATCAGCAGCAGCGCTGGGTTGAGGTGGCAACGCTGGCGTAAACGCCCGCCCCGCCGTTCATTAGCTGAGGTCAGGGCAGGTTTCTTGCCCTGACCTTTTGTAAGCGTCGGAGGGTAATGGCGCAGGCGCCGGTGTGCGCATCCTCAATATGTTCGCGCATCAGGCCTTTCGCCCGCTCCTTCTCCCGGTTTTCTATCGCCTCCAGCAGTTCCGCGTGCTCTGAGTAGGTTTGTGCAATGCGCACGTCATATTCAAAATCCAGCCGCCGCATGATGCGTATCCGGTCGGTGATATTGCTCAGGATGGCCGTCAGCTCGCGGTTGCCCACGGCCTCGGTCAGCGCAATATGGAACTGTTCATCCATGGTGGCAATTTTCTCCCCGGCCTGCTCCTGCTGTTCTGGCGGAATGATCCACAGCGCCCTGAGCCTGGCCAGCACGCTGCGGTCAATTTTCACCGAATCGGAGCTGCACAGGCGCGCCACCGTATCCATCTCAATCAGGATGCGGGTGGCATAGAGATCTTCGTAAACGTCAAAATCAATCGGGCAAACCTCCCAGCCGTTACGGAAGCAGCGCCGGATCAGATCGTCGTTCTGCAGGGTCAGCAGCGCCTCGCGCACCGGCGTGCGGGAACACCCCAGGCGGCTGGCGATATCCACTTCGGTGAACCGGTCACCCGGCATCAGAATAAACTCATAAATCTCCTGCCTGAGCTGACGATAAACCCGGACAGAATGCGGAAGAAGCCTGGTCAGTTCTGATGCCATTTTACCGATGTTCCTTACCCGTTGAGAAATGTGGGAGATTATTTCTGCGCGCGCATAAAGCGTGCGCGCCACGGTTTCAGTACCCACAACGCCAGGGCGGCGGTGATAAAGTCGAAGGTAATCGCGCAGCCAAATACCAGATGCCAGTTATGGGTGTGCTGATACATCAGCGCAGCCAGCGGGCCGCCAAAGATTGAGCCGATGCCCTGCGAAATATACAGCCAGCCGTAGTTCGCTGAAGCGTTCTCACTGCCGAAGGTGTCGGTCAGCGTGGACGGGAACAGCGAGAAGATTTCACCCCAGCCGAAGAACACCACGCCGGAAAGCAGCACGAACAGCAGCGGATCTTCGCGGCAGGCCAGCCACAGCGTCATCGCCACGCCTTCCAGCGCGAAGGCAATAAACATGGTGTTTTCGCGGCCGTAGCGGTCGGAGATAAAGCCGAAAAGCGGGCGCGTCAGGCCGTTAGTGAAGCGGTCGATGGTCAGCGCCAGCGGCAGCGCGGCCATCCCAAAAATCACCGCCTTGCTGATGCCGAAGTCCTCGGCAAAAATCGCCATCTGCGAGGTGACCATCAGCCCTGAGGTCGACATCATGGTCATCATCATAAACATCAGCCAGAACAGCGGCTGGCGCAGCATTTCACCGGATTTGAACTGGCGCTGGCCCTGCACAGGCGATGGGGTTTTACTGACCGGCGCCATTACGCTGTTTTCAGGCAGCCGCAGCCCCTGACTGGCGAGGAAACCGACAGCGGCGAAGATCAGGCCAAACAGGGTCATCGTCTGTTCCAGCCCGTAGCTACCGAGTGAAATGGAAATCGGGAAGGTGGTGAAAATCGCCCCCATGCCGTAACCCGCCGCCACGGTTCCGGCGGCAAAACCGCGCTGCTGTGGGAACCACTTCATCACCAGCCCCACCACGCCGATATAAACAATGCCGGTGCCCAGCCCGCCGAGGCAGCCATACACCAGATACAGCGAGGCCAGGCTGTCCACCCTGGCGGCGATCACCCAGCTGAAACCGGCCATCAGCGTACCGATGGAGATCAGCAGGCGGGGGCCAAAGCGTTCAACCAACCTTCCCTGGAACGGTGAGAAAAAGGTTTGCAGAATAATCAGCAGTGAGAACGTCACCTGTACTTCGGCCAGCCCGACGCCGAGTTTGGCGATCATCGGCTTAGTCAACAGCGTCCAGACGTACTGCGGGCTGGATATCGCCGCCATACAGAGTAGTCCAAGCAGGAGCTGAACCCACTTACTGTGTTTCGCTATTACCACCGGTTCGCTTATCGAGGTCATTGATCTCTCTCCAAAATTACGCTCTGTTATCCCGCCGTGGTCTGGCCACTTTTTTCGCGGGCGCTCATGTTTTACTTCGCACACATCCCAATCGATACCTGTTGGTGCCCAATCCCCGATGTCTTCATCGGGATACACCACTGTGTATACAGAGCGATAAAGCATGAAGCGTGCCAGATTTAAAAAGTGATTAAAATCAGTAAGAAAGAGATTTCATAGCGGGATAAGTGTGATGCAGTGCAAAAATTTGGTGCGCAATGATGGTGCGAAGGAAACAGTTTCGCTGATTTACCCGGCACGGTGGTTTATGCCGCCCCGGCACAGCCTGTTGAAACTGTGTTAATCTGTGCGGAATAACGTTTAGCGTGGACAGTGATGGGATGTCGATTCAGAAAATTGCGCGCCTTGCCGGTGTATCCGTAGCCACCGTTTCCCGCGTGCTCAACAACCAGGGCACGGTTAAACCGCAGAATCGCGAGCGCGTGCTTCACGCGATCAAAGAGAGCAACTACCAGCCTAACCTGCTCGCCCGCCAGCTGCGCACCGCCCGCAGCAATATGCTGCTGGTGATGGTGTCTAATATCAGCAATCCGTTTTGCGCCGACGTGGTGAAAGGCATAGAGGCCGAGGCGGAAAGCAACGGCTATCGCATTCTGCTGTGCAACTCCGGTTCAGACGTCACGCGTTCGCAGTCCAGCCTGCAGCTGCTTTCCGGCAAGATGGTTGACGGGGTGATCACCATGGATGCCATCTCCGCCCTGCCGCAGCTCAGCACGCTGATTGCCGATGCGCCCTGGGTGCAGTGCGCGGAATATGATGAAGACTCGTCGGTTTCCAGCGTGGGCATCGACGACTATCAGGCATCGCGCTTTGTGGTCGCTCAGTTTATCGACAGTGGCCGCCAGAGCGTGGCAATGATCAATCACGATCTGACCTATAAATACGCCCGCCAGCGCGAACAGGGCTATCGCGACGGGCTGCAGGAACATCAGCTCGACGGTTTCCCGGTAGAGTACGCCGCGGAATTAAGCTTTAACGCCGGTAAAGCTGCGATGCAGAATCTTCTGGCCCAGCCGGTGAGGCCCGATGCGGTATTCGCGATTTCCGATACGCTGGCCGCCGGGGCGATTCGCGCTATTGATGAAGCCGGTCTGCGCATCCCGCAGGATATTGCGGTAATTGGCTTTGACGGCACCGAACTGGGTGAGATGACCTCGCCGCAGCTTTCCACCATCGAACAGCCCTCGCATCAGATTGGTCGCCAGGCGGTGACGCTGCTGCTGAATAAGATTAACGACCCGTCCGGGCCACCGGAAAGATCGCGGCTGGCGTGGCGGTTTGTTCAGCGGCTTTCAAGTTAAGAAAATTCGGGCCGGAAAGGTTAAAACTCCGGCTTCGATGCCGATCTTATTGACGCTACCATTTGCAGTAACGTGCGAATATAACAATCATAATGATGGCAAATACCCCGATCGGCCAGACAGGACTGCCAGGGAATAAATAGCCCTGAAGCAGCGCGAAAATAATCGTGAGAATCACTGGGCCATACAGTGATGAAAAAAATTTTAATTGCCACAGTAGAAATCTCTTCAGGTATTTAATCATGCTTATCGAATCATCCGCGTAATGATGTTTGCTATAGCAGAATCAGATATCCCACTTCCTTGAAGTGCTCCCGCCCGCTCGAAAATCGGTTCTATCAAAAAATACATCATTTCCAGTTGTTGCATGTACAGTGAAAAGTAATAAGCTGGATATTGAAAACTGAGACGCCGTGCACTGTCAGCAGCTTTCTGCACCAGACCATATGTAGCCACTATCCCGGCAACAGTTCCCGCCGTTCGCCCCGTAAGAGAGCTGAGTTGCAAATTTATATTCAGTCCAAAACGAACAGCGTTAGCAACAGCTAAAGCGTATCCTGCTCCTGTAAGAGTACTGGCCGCGATATGGACATTGACAGCCATAAGTGCCTTTTTGAGATATTCTAGTTGATCATTGGTTTTATATTTAAATATTTCATCAAAATACAATCTAATCATTTCACAGACAACGTCCCCATGCTGAATAATGCGAACAACGCCATCCCTGAAGCGCAGGTCCTCCATCTTCTGCTGCTGGCAAACATCGTTATACTCATCGGTGAAACAGGATGTGTAATAGAGAAGGCGGGTTGCACCCTTGCCTAAAATTTCAACTTGATTTTTGACCTGCTGTCCGACCGCTGAAACGGCACGATCGAGCTTTACTGCGAGAATTTTATTGGCCTGAAGGTAACTGATGACTTCATCGTTGTTGTACATAACCTCTCCATAATGATTTTCATTTATCCCTGACATTAAGAGTATGCTTTCTGGGTAAATTGAGATATTGCGTTTCTGTTGAAAGTCGCTGGATATCCAATGTGCCGTTTACAGTAGCAGCGATCGCTTTGCGTCCTGTGGCGTTTGCTGGCAAGGCAGAATGCGGAATACAATGTGACGTTCTGATCCGATCATCACCCTTCGCCTTGCAACTTTTCAGGAATCCAGCATGCAGACCGATAACAGCACCCTCAGCGATATCAACCTTATCAGCGAGTGGCTTTCGTGGGACGAACTGCCGACGGCGGGCCGCGTTGACGCCGATTTGATTGTGCTGGCCGGGCACGCGGTGGTGCCGGCGATCCTGGGTGTGATGCAGCTGGCGGCTGCCACCGGCATTCCGCTGCTGTTGACCGGCGGCGTGGGGCACTCCACAATCTTGCTGAAGCAGGCTCTGGCTGAGAACGTGTTAACCCGCAACGCTACCTTCAGGCAGCAAAGCGAAGCGGATATTTTCTTCGCGCTGGCGACTGACTTCTTCGCTATTCCCGCCTCGCAGCTTTACGTTGAGAATCGTTCGGCAAACTGCGGGCAGAACGCGGATTTTACCCGCGATTTGATTGCCGGGCTGGGACTGAAGGCGGAAAGCATCATTTTGTCGCAGGACCCGCTGATGCAGCGCCGCACCCGCGAAACCTTTGAGTTCAGCTGGCGGCAAAAAGCGATGACCGCTGATTTTGTTAACTGGCCGGTGTTTGTACCCCGCCTTGTCTCCGTGGCGGGCAGCACGGTGATTACCGGCGCGCAGAGCGCGGGGATCTGGGATATTGAGCGCTTTATCTCAATGGCGCTGGGCGAGATGCGCCGCCTGCAGGATGATGCCAGCGGCTATGGGCCGAAAGGCGCCGGGTTTATCGGCCACGTAGTGATTCCACAGGGCGTGGTGGATGCGTGGCAGCGCATGACGCAGACGACGCTGGGCGAACTGAGCCGCGTCTGAGGGCGAATGCTCCGCAGAGGACTTCCTGAAACTAAAACCGGTGTGCCGAATTGCTCTACGGCACGCCAGTCATCCGATACATAATCCATCAGTCAATTTTATTCGCCGCCATCCAGCACGTTCAGGGATTCACCGGTGGCGTAAAACTGGCCGCCCGCGACATAGTGCAGGCTGCGCAAAGATGGGTCGGCGCGGTCGAAATGCCAGTGGCCCTCGCTGAATACCCGGCTGTCGGCCCATGCCCCGACCACTTCACCGATAAACAGATCGTGCGCCTGCTGGTTATGCGGTTCGTTAATCAACCGGCAGGCCAGCCACGCCGAGCAGCCCGTCACAAACGGCAGGTCGAAGCCATCAAACGCGAACAGCTCAACGCCGCAGTTCGCCAGTTTATCGGGCTCGTTAAACAGGCTGCGGGTGCCAACGGCGTGGGTCAGCGTTATCTGCGCCACCGTCGGCACCTGAATGACGAAGGTTCCACTCCCCTCAACCAGTTGGCGGGTTTTGGCAATTTTATCCAGCACCACCAGGATTTTGGCCGGGGAGAAATCCAGCCCGGTGGCCCAGGCGGCGGCCATCACATCTTCCACGCCATCATGGCGCGCGGAAACCAGCACCGTCGGGCCGTGATTGATCAGTCGATACGCTTTTTCCAGCGCAACGGGGGTAATAAATTCGTTCATGGATCCTCTCGGCGATCGGGTTGTTACGCAGTAAACAGCAGAATAGACCATCAGCCCGCTGCCTGTCGCGCTGACGTTTAACGGGCAGCACGGCGGGATAACTGAGAAAGAATAAGCAGAAAAACGGGATTCATTACGTCAGTGATTGTTTCATCGCTAATCGGAAACTAGAATAGCTATCAGATACTTAAATTCAGGAACCGTTATGCGAAATATTAAAATTCACTCGGCCGAGGGCATTGAGAAGGCGCGGATCGCCGGAAACCTCGCGGCCAAAGTGCTGGCGATGATCGGTGAACATGTGAAGCCCGGTATTACCACCGAGCAAATCGATGATATCTGCCACGACTATATCGTGAATACGCTGAAATGCGTCCCGGCCAATATTGGCTATCACGGCTACACCAAAACCACCTGTACCTCGGTGAATCACGTGGTGTGCCATGGCATTCCGAATTCGAAAAAAGCGCTGCGCGATGGCGATATCGTCAATATTGACGTGGCGCTGATCTGCGACGGCTGGTACGGCGATACCAGCCGCATGTACTACGTTGGCACCCCGTCGATTCGCGCTAAACGCCTGGTGGAAGTCACCTATCAGTCGATGGTTGCCGGGATCCGTACCGTGCGCCCTGGCAGTACCCTTGGCGACATCGGCGCGGCGATTCAGAAAGTGGCCGAAGGCGCGGGCTTCAGCGTAGTGCGCGAATACTGTGGCCACGGCATTGGGCAGATTTATCACGATGACCCGCAGATCCTGCACTACGGCATCGCGGGCCAGGGGCCGGAACTGAAGGCGGGAATGATTTTTACCATCGAACCGATGATTAACGCCGGGAAAGCGGCGGTCAGCGTGCTGGCCGATGAGTGGACGGTGGTGACCAAGGACCGCTCGCTGTCGGCACAGTGGGAGCACACCGTGGCGGTCACAGAGACCGGGTTTGATTTACTGACCCCGTGGCCGGACGGCACCGGCGATTACGAAGTGATTTAAGCCGCTTATTAATGAATTTTGCTCATTACTGCTATGTGAGTGGCCGCCTCAATCTCTGCGGTTAAATGGCCTATGATTGTCGGGTATCCGTTCGCGGGCGCCCGATTTTCATTTTATGCAGAGGAAACGACATGATTGATGTTTTTAAAAGCGGCAGCAAAGCCCCGGTTGCCGGACCCGCCGACTATTTCACCGGCGCGGTCACCATCAACGCCCCTTTCCAGGCGACCGATCCCGCCCGCGTCGGTGGTGCAACCGTTGCATTCAGCGCCGGTGCGCGCACCGCATGGCATACCCATCCGCTTGGCCAGACGTTGATTGTCACCTCCGGTCAGGGCTGGGTGCAGGAGTGGGATAAAGAAGCGCAGCCGATCGCGTCCGGCGATATCGTCTGGATCCGTCCCGGCGTTAAGCACTGGCACGGCGCGTCGGCGGACAGCGCGATGACCCATATCGCCATCGCCGAGGCCGAAAACGGTAAAGTGGTTGACTGGCTGGAGCACGTTAGCGACGAGCAGTACCCCTGATTTATCCAGAGCGCCTGGCTTCGGGCGCAATTCCTGCAACTGAGCAATCCTGGCCTTACGGGCAGCAACTGGCGAAGACGTTGTCGACATCAGTACGCTGTGCCGACACATTTTTCTCACAACTGCGCATTTATTGCCCAAAACAACCATCCCTTCAACTGTTTAAATAAACGGCCTTAGCACCTTTGCGTTTCGGTTGCTTAAAAGGCTGGTAGCTTAAGGCTATATCAACTACAGCTACTATATAATTTGGGAAACGATAATATTTATTGACGCTGATTAGCAGGGAGCGATGATGTACGGAAACGATGAAATCGTCAGTTATTTGCAGGCTAACAAAATTCTTGCACTAAATCTTGATCGTGCAGTTACCAGCCTTAAGATGGCGGTATCAAATCAGATTGAATCGACTGGCGCTGGCTTACAACGGGCATTATATTACACATCCTGCTTTACTGATGAATATCAGAACGTTTGCAGGCAACAAAAAAGGGAAGACATTCGATTTTCCAAAGGAGTTTATCATCTTTTACAGCATGTTAACATTGTGAGTAACATGCTTGAGATTTATTTCCAGGAAATATTAAAACACAAAACATCAGAACAACTTGAACATATCAAGAAAATACTAATTTCTGTGAATGTCCACATTGCAGCCAGTTCCCTGACAAAAGCAGGTTTTGCTTTAGCAGTTGCATCATCTGTTGCCATCGGCATGAATCTTAGCCTTGATATGAGTGCTTTAATTGGGGCAAGGACGACGAAGGTTTTAGTCGGATTCAGTTTATATGGCACCGTACAAAAAGCAGCAGATAGTGCGCAACGTCTTCATTTTACTTATCCCGCTTACTACTCCGCACTGTACACTCAAGAGTTAGAAATGATGTATTTCCTGATAGAACCTCTGTTTGATCGAGTTGGGGTGTTTAAAGCACAATCGGCATCGGATCGTGATATCGCAGAAATTATCACTCGTATGATTCGGTAATCATAATGAACTTTATCAAAAGAATTCTCAGGCGAACATTAAGATCCTCAGTTTCATACTATGGCCCTGCTGTACTAACTTTCATTTTTGCTGTTATTTTTTTGAAACTATTTCCCGATGGTCCCTTATGGCCTGTCCCTCTATTTTTTATCTTTATGGTTTTTTGCCTTTGATAACTAGAAAACTGTACGACTAAAACGTTTATATCACTAATAAGGAAATTACATGTCTACCCCCGCACATTTATGGCTCGATGATGAAAACGACTCACCCATTACTGGTAGTTGCATGATGCCATTGAGATTAGGATCTATTGAACTGAAATCATTCTCCCACGGAGTCACCATCCCTGTAGATTCAAGCTTTGGAAAACTTACTGGAACACGTGTTCATAGCCCTATCACAATAGTAAAAGAATTCGACCAGACTACGCCACTCCTTTATCGCGCGGTGTGTGAGGGAAGGACCATGAAGAAAGCGACTATCAAGATGTATCGCATTCTGGAATCAGGCACTGAAGCAGAGTATTTCAATATTATACTTGAAAACGTAAAGTTCACCACGGTTGCACCGTACCTTGCCCCTAACGTGATGAGTAGTACTCACCTGGAAACCCTCGAGTTACGATATGAGGCGATTACCTGGAAGTATACTGACGGCAATATTATCTATCGAGATTCATGGAATGAACGCTGTTGTGGTGCCTGATAGCAAGAAGAATAATCATCACCGTAATCAGAGATATCTTATTTTTACACTTCCTCTCCGCTGTCAAACTATCCGATAAATTTCTGATGAGAAAGAGATTAATAACGGCAATTAACAACATCCTCACCGTTATTATTCTCACCAAGCTTACTATGACAGCGGAATAGTTATGATTAAAAAAACCTTACTGGCCGGGATGTTTCTCTCAACATTAACCGGATGCTCCGTAGCAACCTACAGCCACAAACTGCAGGATGTGGAATCCGGTGACCGTGTTGGCATCAGTTTCGATAACCGAAATCTCGACTACATGCGCGTATATCCCAATACCGCAGAATGCATTAATCTTGACTCCCCCGACAACGGCTACACCAATAACGCGATCGGCTTTCAGACTAAATTGAATAACAAACTGCTTGGCTTCCCGGAGATCCCGGAAACGTCAGTAATGCGGCGCGAATTCTGGGTGAGCGCCAAAGGCAATATCGCCATCAGGATGATCGCCGATAACGGCGGTTTCCATACGGTTTCTTTTAAGCCGAACCTGAGTTCGTATTACTACGTCACCGGCTCGTATAAAACCGGCGAAGTGTTTGTTTATGAGGTGTATAAAACCGCAAAAGGATACTACGACAGGAAGCCGGTCACCGATTTGCAACTGAAGAACTGCGACGACGGCAGCTTCCGATTCCAGAAGTTTTAACCCTGCCCGGCGCCGCCGGTTTTAACAAGTGTGCTTTTAACCGGTGAGCCTTTCACCGGTGAAGCTCCCGGCATACCAGGCATCCATGACCTGCAGCAGTTTTTCCGCCTGTTCGGTGGTAAAGCCAAAGTAGCGCCCTCTGCCCTCGATATTCAGCAGCAGCATCGGCACATCTTCACGGGAATGAAGGTAATCGAATACGTAAACCACATCGCTGTGTTCAAACAGATAGCCAACGGCATTTCCCGCCTTGCGTTCAACCGTCACGCGTTTCCCGCCCACCCTGTTCGCTTTTGACCAGGTCACAAAATCGCGGATGGGCTGTGTCTGCCTTGCATAGTCATCCCGAATAAAACCAAAGTAGCTGGAATTTTGCGATGGGCTAAAATATTCAGCCAGTGCGATGCGGTTATTGTCATCCGAAATTTTGACATCAAAAGTGTAAGGTTCAGCGCAGGCGTTAAATTTAGTTTTAAATTCACAGGCGTGCAGGTCGTTTGCACGATATATCTCGTAATAGCGACCGACGGCGTATTTATGCATCGTGGAGCAGGATGCCAGCGCCAGACAGGAGATTAATAACAGTGATTGATTAAATACCTTCATTTTTCTTTCCCTGAGCGGTTTTCCTGATATTAAACAAAAGTACAGCCCGTCCCTGTAAGAGCCGTCTGAATTACTAATCATCAGGACAAATAGCCGGGTTCAGGATAAAATCAGGCCGGTAACTACGTCACCATTTCACTTACCGACTGGAAGGCCCGCGACCATGAGCACCCTGCCCGCTGTTAAAATTCAATACTGTTCCCAGTGCAACTGGATGCTGCGCGCCAGCTGGATGGCCCAGGAACTGCTGCATACCTTCAGCACCGATCTCGCCTCCGTGACTCTGGTGCCCGGCACCGGCGGGATCTACGAGATTACCGTCAACGATGAGGTGATCTGGAACCGTAAAACCGATAACGGTTTCCCGGATGCCGCCGAGATTAAGCGTCGACTGCGTGCCATTTGCTTCCCGGAGCGCGATCTTGGCCATATCGATCAGCATGCGAAACCTGCGGAGTAAAGCCTGAGTTTGCTGCTTCGGCCGGGTATTGCGTGCCCGGCTTTTCTTGCCATGCACGAGCACCTCACTAATCTGGCTACGGCTACTGCTACTGCTACTGCTTTTTCACTGCTGCGCTATCCCTTCACAATCATCTCCATAGAGATCGTCGGAGCGGCACAGCTGAGTTTTAATCGCTTGAATTCGCTGCGGGTTCGGATTAATGCCATATCCTCCTTCGCGATACATCGTAAATAAACTTTGAATGTAAGTCATGGCGCGGGAATCAGGGCTATTTCCCTCAGCGTAGACATCCAGCAGCGCCGTCGCTTTTTTATAATCTTTTGCCCAGGACTCCCCTCCCTGATAATAGAGGTCACCGAGTTCATAGCAGGAGAGTTTGAATTTTAAATCGCAGGATTTTTGCAGTAAAGCCAGCGCCTTTGCGCCATCAACAGCCATACCGTTCCCTGCCAGATACATCGAAGCCAGGTAATATTCACCGTTGCCGGGGTTAGAAGTGTTACCCGCTGCCGCATAGCGTTCGAAATACTTTCGCGCCAAAGCATAGTCTTCCGGTGCGCCATTACCGCGCTTATACATAAGCCCGAGAGAGAGCACCGCTTCCATATCGCCTTCTTCGGCCCGCTGCTGATAAACATCGAACACCGTTTGCGGCCGACGACTGGCGTTGATCGTCTGCTCCACGTCAGTAAAAAGCTGTTTATCCTCAGTTGAAGAAGTAGCTTTGCTCTTCAGGTAATAGGCAATAATGCCCAGCTGATCTATCGCCTCATGACTTCCCTGCTTTGCCGCCTTGATCAACCAGTACGCTGACTGCGGCATATCACGATCGTTTAAATACCGTTCCCCCAGCGCCAGCTGATATTTCACCACGCCGGATTCAGCCTGCTGAACAATATAGCGCTGCTTATTGTCTGCTTTGATTTTGTAGGTAAGCACTGAGGCGGCGGAAATAATAATAACGGCAGAGATAGCGAGGGTGATTTTTGAGCGGGGCTTCATATTTCAGTCCTTGTTGACAGAGACTGATGATGAATTGACCATGAAGGTCAGCGTCTCCGTGAGAAGTGAAAAACTACCCTCTGGATACCGTCTTGTACAGGATTATTAAAAAATTAAGATTATCCGCACAGTCAAAGTCTGTCGATAAAAGATAGAAATAAGAACGTTCTTAATATAATAACAAGTCAAGTTCAGGTGAAACTCTCAGTAATAACTCTTATTACGACACGCAATTAACTATTGCTATTTTTTGCCCCACAAAAAGAAACCCCGCATATAAATGCGGGGTTGAGTTTAAGTCGGCAATAACAGCGATTAGAAGTCGACGTTTACGCCCAGCTGGAAGCTGCGGCCCGGCATCACGGCCAGCGCATTATCATAGCCGTCCTGCGCGGTATTTTCCGTCAGCTCGCGGCTGCTGAGGTAATCCCAGTATTTGCGATCGGTCAGGTTATATACGCCCCCGCTCAGCTTAACGTTTTTGCTCACGCGCAGCCATGCGGTCATATCCACCATGCCGTAGCCCGGTACGCGCATATATTCTGCGGTGGAATCGGTGATTGGCGTACCCACGTTGGTGTAACTTTCGCGGTTGGTGGCTTCAGCCTGCTTGCCCTTAACAAAGGTGGCGGTCACTGCGGCACCGTAGCGCTGCGCCGGATCGTCCCACGCTACGCCAACGATCGCTTTCATTGGTGCAACGCTTTCCATGTCGATGTACTTGTCGCCGCTGTAGCTCGACTTCGACTGGCCTTTGCGGTACGCCAGACCCAGATTAGCGCTCAGGCCGTTAACCTCTTCAAACCAGGTGCCGAAGTTAAATTTAGTGCTGATTTCACCGCCCCAGATATAGGCTTTATCGCGGTTCTCAGCCT
Organism: Erwinia sp. JUb26; assembly: GCF_003751505.1. Lineage (GTDB taxonomy): Bacteria > Pseudomonadota > Gammaproteobacteria > Enterobacterales > Enterobacteriaceae > Erwinia. The sequence continues at coordinate 774,725 of NZ_RJVB01000001.1, forward strand.
GATAGGTGGTGTAGATGTTAGACGGTACGTTAACGAACTTGTCCGGGTTCGCCGCACGACGGTAGCGGGAATAGGCAATAAAGTTCTTATAGCTGTTGTAGTACAGCGAGGTATTCAGCGTGACGCCTTCAACCGCTTCACCCTTCACGCCCCATTCGAAGTTGTTGCTGGTTTCCGTATCCAGATCGGTATTACCAATCAGCGCATACTGTGCAGGACCGGCATAGCTGGAGCCCAGGTTCCATGAGCCATAAAGCTGGCTGGCGTTCGGGAACTGCGCACCGCGCTTGTACTGAATATAGGTCATCAGCGTTGGCGTCAGATCGTAGTTGAAGCTGATTGACGGCAGTACCTGAGTATCTTTATTCGTTTTTCCGTACAACGTTTCAACCGAGGCGCCATTTAGCGCAGTGCTGTTAGCAGTCAGATTATCCAGGTTCTGCGGTTTAGTTTCCTGATGGGTAACGCGTACACCGGGCACCACCGAGAAGTTATGGCCGCTAAGGTCAAACTGGATATCGTCCTCTACGAATCCACCCAGCACCGTGGTGCGGCTGTCGCCCTGCGGCTTCATCACCACGCTGAATGGACCCGGTGTCGGAGACTGGCTGAACGGGCGTTCGGCATCGCTGATGCGGCCGTTCAGACCGGCACTCAGATTGTGGCGGCCCAGGGTTTTCGCCAGCTGCGTTTCCAGACCGTAGGTTTTCACATTGTAGTCGGAGTAGACGCGCTGCATGTTGCCGGTCATTTCATCCGGCATCAGCGTATTGTCATGAGCCTCGGTCTGCTGCCAGAAGGCTTTGGTCGTCAGACTGTCGACCCACTGGCTCGATGGCGTCCACTCATCTTTCACCGACGCGCCCAGGCGGCGGGTGTTGCTCTGCTGGTTGGCCGGACCGAGGATCGCAGAACCGCTGCTGTTCCAGCTGTCGTAGTTGGTGTGCTTAACCTTGCTGTAGAAATCCAGCACGCCGGTAAATTTATGCTCGTCGTTCGGCTGCCAGATGCCGGATGTTAAGACCGCATCGGAGTGCCAGTTTGCCGGGTAGGCATCATGAACATCGCTGTTGTTGCGCGTCTGCTGACCGTCGCGGCGGCTGTAGGCAATCAGGCCACGCAGGGTCTGATCGCCGGCGGCAGCGGTAATGCCGTTGTGCCAGCTGCGGCTGGAAGAATCGTAGTCACTCTGATAGCCGAAATAAGTATCTTTGCCCGGCTGCAGATAATCATCGGCAGATTTCGGCAGGAAGGAGACGGAACCGCCCATGGCGTTGTTGGCGTAGGAGGTTTCGGTAGCACCGGCAACGATATCGATCTGTCCGTAGACGTACGGGTCGATGTAGTCGCGGCCAATCCCGAAGGTGTTAACCCCCGCACGGCTGGCGTAGCTGCGGCCGGTGGCATCCGGCTGTGGAATGCCGTCAACGTCCAGCGCTACGCGGTTGCTTTCCAGCCCGCGGATGTTGTAGCCGGTGTAGCCGCCGCGGTCGAAGCCGCTTTTGCCGTCGGAAGAACCGCCGCTGGAACCGGTGGCGCCGATCGCCAGCTGGTTACGCATCACCGATCCGAAGTCATTGCTGCCACGCTTCTGCAGTTCATCGGCAGTAATCGTCGTTTTCGTTCCGGCAACTTTCTTAACATCCGGGGCAGTGACGGTCATCACCGGTTCGCTGTTTTTAACCGGTTTGACCAGATTCTGTTTCTGGCTGGTGTTAGCACTGGTAGCCACGTCGTTTTGCGCAGCAGGCGCTTCTGCGGCGTTAACGGCAGCGGTAAAAAACGTTCCCATGACGAGAGACGTCTGCAGTAATCCCCTGCGGGATGAAAATTTGAGCATGTCAAATACCCTGATCTATTTTATAGGTATTTGCCCGGCATCAGCTTCCTGTACAAACGGGTGTATAACGTAATTAAAAGGGTATTGCAGGTGAATCTTTATATTTTGCGACATCATATATAAATGATAACCATTATCAATCTCAAATTAATAATTATTTACAAATTGCTGCGGAACTTTTTCGCTGAGAAAACGTTGCATTGTCATTGAAGTGTGCTGGACAGCCGCTAATACGGATCGAAAACTATCAATAACACGTTGATTTATCGATATAATAAGGCGTAACTTTTCTTGGGCAGTTTTTTATCCGCGTTCAGAACTCACCAGACAGCGTTCCTGCGGCCTGAGCGCCTGTGTGAGCTTAAGGTTACTGACGGCTGATTAAGCCAGTGGCTGACAGACTGATTTATGGGCGTGTTGGCTGGCTGGTTACAAACGGTGAAGCAGCCAACCAGCCGATCGGGCAGGATTAACAGGAAATCAGGACGCAGCGAAATCCGTCAGCACCGCGCCTTCCATCCGGTAGCGCACCCATTCATCCTGCGGCGCTGCACCGATGCTTTTATAGAAATCGATGGCGGGCTGATTCCAGTCCAGTACGCTCCACTCCAGGCGACCGCAGCCCCGCTCTACCGCCAGTTTGGCAATGTGGCGCAGCAGCTGTTTTCCCGCCTTCTGGCCGCGAAAGCGCGGAGAAATATACAGGTCTTCCAGGTATATGCCGTTTTTCCCCAGCCAGGTGGAGTAGCTGGTGAAGTACACCGCATAGCCCGCCGGCACGCCGTCAATTTCACAAATCAGCCCTTCCGACTTGCTATCATCGGCAAACAGCGTCTGCTCAATATCCTGTTGAGTGGCAATCACTTCATGCAGCGCTTTTTCATATTCAGCCAGCTCGGCAATCATTGCGAGGATCAGTGCGGCATCGCGGCGTTCCGCGCGGCGGATAACAATTGTCATGGAAATTCCTGTCTTACATTAAGTTGATGGCGGGCAGAATAACCGTTAACCTCGGATGAATGAAGTGCATTGTTATCAATACATAGTGAATTTTATGCATCCAAATTTGCGTAGCCTCGACCTTAATCTGCTGCTGGTGTTTGATGCCGTTTACCGGCATCAGTCGGTGGCCCGCGCGGCGGAGGAACTGGCGCTAAGTAACTCGGCGCTCAGCCACGCACTCGGTCGCCTGCGGCGCCATCTCGGCGATGAGCTGTTCTACCGCGTCGGCCATGAGATGCAGCCCACCCTGTTTGCCACCGCGCTGGCCGAGTCGGTCAATAACAGCCTGTCGCGGCTTAATCAGAGCGTGCAAAAACGGCCGAGGTTCGATCCCACCACCAGCCAGCACGAATTTACCTTCGCGGTCACCGATTTCACGACCTTCAGCCTGTTTCCCGCGCTAATGGCCAAGATTCAGCAGGTGGCACCGGGGATCCGCTTTCAGCTGATTCACAGTGAACAGAAAGTGGCGCTGCACGAGCTGATGGCCGGACGGGTAGACTTTGCGCTGGGGTTCAGCGAGATCCACGATCGTCGCGTGCCGGACATTGAAGAAATGGACTGGATGGAGGATGAGTACGTGGTGATTGCCTCGCCGCGTTTTTTCCCGCCGGACCGGACAATCGATCTTCAGCAGTATATTGCCGCCCGCCATCTGGTCGTCACGCCGTGGAATGAGGAAACGGGTTATATCGACAGCGAACTGGCGCTGCTGGGGCTGGAACGTCACATTGCCCTACGGATGCCGTCGGTGCTCGGCGCGCCCTTTATCATCGCGCAAAGCCCGCTGCTGATGACGATTCCGCGCTATGCCGCAGAGCGCCTACGACACAGCGTGGAGTACGCGATCCATCCGCTGCCGTTTACGATTCCGCGCTACAAGGTCAAAATTTACAGCTGGCAGAAAAACAGCCAGCGCGACGCCTGCCGCTGGCTGCTTGAACTCTTACAGGGGCTGAAAAATCAGCCCGCGTGAGTCAGCTGCTGCTCGGTTTTATCCGCATAGCGGTTTTCACGCACCGGCAGATCCAGGCGCTCGCGCAGCGTGGTGCGTTCGTCCGGCTGCCAGTAGCCGCGCTCGGCAAGGATCGGCAGCACGTAGCGGGTGACATCCTCCAGCGCCTCGTTCAGCACCGGGCCGCAGATGATAAAGCCGCTGGCGCCGCCCTGCTCCACCCAGCGAATAAAGGTGTCCGCCACCTGCTCCGGTGTGCCGAAGAATTCGCCCTTCGGCAACGTGGTGCGATAGGCCACTTCGCGCACCGTCAGCTGTTCCTCTTTCGCCAGCCGCTTGATTTGATCGGTGGTTGAACGGAAGGTGTTTTCCCCCAGCGTGCCCAGTTCCGGGAACGGGCCGTCGGGATCGTACTGGCTGAAGTCATGATGGTCGAAGAAGCGTCCCAGATAGCTGAGCGCATCGTCCAGCGACAGCAGCGACAGCAGATAGCGATATTTTTCTTCCGCTTCGGCCTCCGTTTTGCCGACAATCGGCGTGATGCCGGGGAAAATGCCCGGCGTCGGTTTCTGCTGCGCGCGGGCTTCCGCGTCCAGTTTGTGCGCGTAGCTTTCGGCTTCTTCCAGCGTACGGGCGTTGGTGAACACCGCATCGGCGGTTTTGGCCGCCAGCGCAATACCGGTATCGGAGGCACCGGCCTGGAAGATTACCGGCTGGCCCTGCCGCGAACGCTGAATATTCAGCGGCCCGGCCACCGAGAAGTATTCGCCTTTGTGATTCAGCGCGTGCAGCTTCGAGGCGTCAAAGAATACGCCGCTCTGCTTGTCGCGGATAAAGGCGTCGTCCTCCCACGAGTCCCACAGCCCCTGCACCACCTGTAAATATTCTTCGGCAATGCGATAGCGCTCTGAATGCTGCGGATGCGCGCGGCCAAAGTTACGCCCCGATCCTTCCAGCGGCGAGGTCACCACGTTCCAGCCCGCGCGGCCGCCGCTCAGCAGATCGAGCGAAGCCACCTGGCGCGCCACGGTAAACGGATCGCTGTACGAGGTGGAAATGGTCCCGGCCAGGCCAATACGGTGCGTGACCGAGGCCAGCGAGGAGAGCAGCGCTATCGGTTCGAAGCGGTTAAGGAAATGCGGCAGCGACTTTTCATTAATATGCAGGCCGTCGGCAACGAATAAAAAATCCAGCCCGGCGTCTTCTGCCTGATGCGCCAGCTGGTGATACCAGTTAACATTGACGCTGGCATCTGCAGGCACGTTATGATGCCGCCAGGCGTTCATATGACCACCTGCTCCCTGTAACATCAGACCGAGTTTAATCCGGCGTGCAATCTGGCTCATAAGCTAACTCCGTGGTAATCCGTGGTAATAAGATATGCCTTCAGATTTCCATAAAATTGCCGCAGATTTAAATATCAATATTGGCTTTGCATTGCCGCTTTGTGTCTAACTCACTGGAAATACTGCCATGATCGTTCGCCCCCATCAGCACTGGTTTCGCCGTCTGTTTTCCTGGCGAGGCGCGGTGCTGTCCAAAATTCTGTTTCGCCTTGCCCTCAATCTGCTGATGTCGATTATTGCGGTGATTAGCCTGCAGTGGTACGAAACGCTGGGCGTGCATCTGACCACCGCGCCGTTCAGCCTGCTCGGCGTGGCGATTGCCATCTTCCTCGGTTTTCGCAACAGCGCCAGCTATGCGCGATTCGTTGAGGCGCGCACGCTGTGGGGAACGCTGCTGATTACCAGCCGTTCGCTGCTGCGCCAGGCGAAAGGCGCACTGCGTCGCGATCCGGCGGCGGTGGCCGAGTTCACCGCGCTACTGCTGGCCTTTAGCTGGGCGCTGAAGCATCAGCTGCGTGGTACCGACAGCAGCGACGATATCCGCCGACTGCTCCCCGCCGACCGGCAGGATGAGATACTCGGCAGCCCTTTTCGCGCTAACCGCCTGCTGCTCTCTCTGGGCGAGTGGCTGGCGCAGCAGCGCGATCGCGGCGCGATATCCGACCTGCTGTATAACGGCATCGACCATAATCTGAATACGCTGTCGCAGGTGCTCGGCGGCTGCGAGCGTATCAGCAACACGCCGATACCGTTCGCCTACAGCCTGATCCTGCAGCGCACGGTGTATCTGTTCTGTACCCTGCTGCCGTTTGCGCTGGTCACCGACCTGCACTATATGACACCGGTGGTGTCGATGTTTATCTCCTACACCTTCCTGTCACTGGAGTCGCTGGCGGAAGAGCTGGAAGATCCGTTCGGCGTCGATGCTAACGATCTGCCGCTGAACGCCATCTGTAACACTATCGAACGCACCCTGTGCGATATGAATAATGATCGACTGCCGCCGTCGCTGAAGCCGGACGACCGCTTTAATCTGATTTGAATCCCGGCAAACGATTTTCACCCGCAAAAACGGCGCGCAATGCGCTGTTTTTGTTCAAAGATTCGTATTTGCTGGCGCAGTGAGCAGATTGATGGTTTTCCATCATCAAAGCGGTTTCACCCCGTAATTCCGCTGTCTATAGTGAAATATCGCCGCCCGTGGCGAACCCATCCGCTTGTTGCCCTACACATAATAATCAGGAGCTGCCATGTTTCCGTCCTCATTACCCAAGGCCCGTACGCTCGACCCACACGCTGTTCCCTCGCTGCGCTGGGGTATTATCGGCCCGGGCTGGATTGCCGAGCGTTTTGCCCGCGCGCTGAAGGAGTTTACCTCGCAGCAGCTGGTGGCGATTGCCTCCCGCTCACCGGATCGCGCCAGCGCCTTCGCCAGCAAAATGGGCATTCCTCAGGCTTTTGGCAGTGCCGCCGAGCTGCTGGCCTCAACGGACATTGATGCGGTGTACATCGCCACGCCACACAACCATCACTATCCCGACGGACTGCAGGCGCTGAACGCCGGTAAGCACGTATTGATGGAGAAACCGCTGGCGCTGAATGCCCAGCAGGCGCGCGGCCTGGCCGAGTTGGCCAAAGCCAAAGGCCTGCTGTGTATGGAAGCGATGTGGTGCGACTTCCTGCCGAAATACGACATCATCTCGCAGCTGCTGGAGGACGGTGCGCTGGGCGATCTGCACACCCTGCTGGCCGACCACGGCGAGTTTTTCACTCCCGATCACCGTATTTTCAACGCCGACCTGGCGGGCGGCCCGATGATGGATCTCGGCAGCTATCTGATCGGCTTCAGCGTGAAGGTGGCCGGTGCGCCGGTTTCCATCCACGCGACCGGGCAGCAGGTCCCGGGCGGCGTCAACGGTCAGGCTTCGATGCTGCTGACTCACCGCAACGGCATGCATTCGGTGCTGAACACCACGCTGTTCAGCAACACGCCGTGCGCGGCGGTGATCGCCGGTCGCGATGCCACGCTGGAAATCGGCGGCGCATCGTTCTATGCGCCGGGACCGTTTACCCTGACATCAAGCCAGGGCGGAAAAGTTCTGCACTTTGATGAGCCACGCAACCGCTACGATCAGCTGTTCCACGAAGCGGTACACTTTGCATGGTGCGTTGGACAGGGTAAAACCGAGTCGCCGGTTCGCCCGCTTTCAGCCTCGATTGAGACGCTGGCGGCGATGGATGAAGTGCGTCGGCAGATCGGTCAGGTATTTAACGAAGAGAAGTAGTTTGAGCATCTGACAGACATCGAATAAAAGCCGCCTTCGTATCTGGCGGCTTTTTCAATGCCGGTAATGGCCGATTCACTGCGCAAAGGTATTTTTTGATGTCATGCCCTTTGCCGCGATCGTCATTGGCATATTACAAGGGAGTGGCTCTTTGTTCGACCGGCTGATGTTATTTTTTACAACTGCTCAACCTTGCAGAAGGTGCCGGTTTCCAGTGATTTCACCGCCGCTTCGGCGATCGCCTGTGCCTGTAGCCCGTCGTGCAGACCCGGCACCGAAACCGCTTCGCCGTTCAGCGAACGAACAAACGCATCCAGATGCAGATAATACGTTTCCTTCACGCGGTTGAACCAGTCGGCATACAGCGGTGGGCGGCTAATGCCGCCGGTGCTGTACAGCGTAGCCCCTTGCGGGCTCTGCGCGGCGGAGTCGGACATTCCTTTTGAACCCAGCACGGTAATGCGCTCGTCGTAGCCGTAGCCGGTACGGCGGGTGTTATCCAGCTGCGCCAGCGCACCGCTGCCCATTTTCATCATCAGCACCGAGGTGTCGACGTCGCCGAAGCTGGCGATTTCCGGCATCGCCAGCGCCGAGCCCATGGCCCCGATCGTCTCCACTTCGTCCTCCGTCAGCCAGCGCAGCAGATCGAAGAAGTGAATGGCCTGATCGCGCATCTGGCCGCCAGAGGTTTGCAGATAGCTCAGCGGCGGCAGCTCCGACGCACGGCAGACCATCTGGATCAGTTCCGCTTTGCCGATCAGCCCCTGCTGAAGATGCTGCTTCAGCTGATTGTGGCTCGGATCGAAGCGGCGGTTAAAGCCCACGGTCACCGGCACCGGATGCCGGGCCACCTCCTCCACCACCCGACGCGCTTTCTCCAGCGACAGGTCGATAGGTTTTTCGCAGTACACCGCTTTGCCCGCCGCCGCCGACGCGGCCAGAAACTCCGCGTGAGATGGCGTAGACGTCGCGATAAGAATGGTATCGATAGCGTCACTGTTAATCGCCTCCGTCACGCTGCCCACGCGGGCACCGTAGCGGCTGGCAATCTCATCGGCGCGGCTGCGATCCTGATCGGCCACCATCACCAGCTCGATATCGGGATGGGCCGCCAGATTTTTAGCATGTACCTGGCCGATAAATCCGGTGCCCAGCAGGGCAAACTTACGTTTCTGTACCATTTCGCAACGCCTTTATTGGTTAAACATCAGTGTTCGATTGCCAGGATAGCGCCAGTGAATATACTGGCTGAATCGACTTTTTGATGGAAATCCATCATGTGGAGGAAAGAGTGAAGAAGATCACGCTGGAGGCGCTGGCAAAGCAGGTTGGCGTGGGGGTCGCGACCGTCGATCGGGTACTTAACGAGCGCGGCGGCGTTTCTCCCGCCACCACCCGTCGGATTTTGCAGGCGGCGAGAGACGCGGGCCTGAAGCGTGTTTTACCGGATGCCCATCACCAGCCGTGGCAGATTGAACTGTTACTCAGCAGCAGCGAGGCGTTTTTCTTCAGCCAGCTGAGCCAGGATTTCAGTCATCTCGCCGGGCAGCTCGGCTATGGCCAGGTGACGCTACACCGCACGCTGATTGCCGAAGACAACCCGGAACTGCTGGCGGCGCAGATCGTCAAGGCCAGCGAGCAGCGCGACGGCATTATTGTTTTTGCTCACGAGCATCCGGCGATTTATGCCGCACTGGAGCACTGTCAGCAGAAAAAGGTCCCGGTGATCACCCTCGCGACCGATCTTCCCGGAGCTAAACGCCTGTGCCATGTCGGCATTAACCAGCTGCAGGCCGGTCGCACCGCCGGGCTGCTGATGGGGAAAATGATCCACGGACCGGGCGAGGTGATTATCATCAGCGGGCGCGTGGATTATCTGGCACACCGACAGCGTGTGGAAGGGTTCAGCACGGTGCTGGCCAGTCAGTTTCCACATCTGCGGGTCCATAAGGTACTGGCGGCTCTGGACGATCGCCAGCAGGTCAGCCGCCTGCTGGAACAACAGCTGTACGAGAGTAAAACTATTCACGGGGTGTACAACACCGGGTTGGGTAATCGCGAAATTGGCGAGGCGCTGGCGCGCTACCGGCTGCTCAACAAAGCGGTGTTTATCACCCACGAGCTGTATCCCACCACCCGCTCGCAGCTGGCGCAGGATGCTCTGGCGCTGGCGCTCGATCAGAATACGCGGGAGATGGCGCAGCGCTCTATGACGCTAATGCTGAAATATCTGGAGCAGCAGAGCGAACCGGACGAATACGCCGACGGCAAGATTGAGTTTGTGCTGTACACGCGGGAAAACATCCGCTGATTAACGCGGCGGCGGCAAAAAAAACCGCCATCGTTAGCCGATGACGGTTTGTCGATCTGAATGGAGCCGCGCTGTTGACGTTAATCGCAGCCCGGCTCAGGCATCCGGGCAGAAATTACATCTGCACCAGATTTTTGATTTTCACATCCGGATTGACGTCGGCCGCATAGTCAACGCCGTCCAGGCCGAAGCCGAACAGGTGCATAAACTCGGCTTTGTAGCCCGCAAAATCGGTTAGCTCGTTCAGATTCTCGTCGGTCACCACGGACCACAGACGAGTCACTTCATCCTGCACTTCCGGCTGCAGTTCTTTGTAGTCAGCGCGCAGACGACCGGTTTCATCCAGGATCGGCGAGGCGTTGTAAAGGCTGTCTTTGAACAGGCCGTAAACCTGCTCGATGCAGCCTTCGTGGGTGCCTTTCTCTTTCATCACTTTAAACAGCAGCGACAGATACAGCGGCATCACCGGGATAGCGGAGCTAGCCTGAGTCACCACGGCTTTCAGCACAGAAACGCGTGCATCGCCGTTACCGTGTGCGGCCAGGGTGTCGCGAATAGTCAGGACGCGTTTGTCCAGATCCTTCTTCGCTTCGCCGATAGAGCCGTTCCAGTAGATATCGTGAGTGATTTTCTCGCCCAGGTAGGTGAAGGCGGTGGTTTTTGCACCGTCAGCCAGCACGCCTGCTTCCAGCAGTGCGTCGATCCACATCTGCCAGTCTTCGCCACCCATGACCGCCACGGTGCCGTCGATTTCTTCCTGCGAAGCCGGTTCCAGCGCCACGTCGTGGATGGTTTCTTTATCGGTGTTCAGACCACGGGTGACCAGTGATTTGCCGATTGGCTTCAGGGTTGAGTTGAACACTTCACCGGTTTTCGGATGGGTACGGCGCGGCGCGGCCAGGCTGTACACCACCAGATCAACCTGACCGAGGTCCTGTTTGATCAGCTCAATCGTTTTCTGTTTTACCGCATCGGAGTAGGCGTCGCCGTTGATGCTTTTCGCATACAGGCCTTTCTCGGTTGCCAGCTCTTCAAATGCCGCAGAGTTGTACCAGCCGGCGGTCGCTGGCTTGCTCTCTTCGCCCGGGCGTTCAAAGAACACGCCCAGCGTGTCGGCGCCGCAGCCGAATGCCGCTGAAATACGCGCGGCGAGGCCGTAACCCGTTGAGGCACCGATGACCAGAACTTTTTTCGGGCCGGAAGCGATCTCGCCCTGAGCAGTAACGTACTCGATCTGTTTTTCTACGTTAGCTTTACAACCCGCCGGATGGGCAGTAACACAGATGAAGCCACGAATGCGTGGTTTAATAATCATGTCGACCTCAATATAGGAAACTTTTTCGGCGCTAGAATACCGCTTATGCCCTTCCAGGCAAAGCCCGGATGCGCGCTTATCACCCGACCGACCACTCTGAAGGCGATGATTGCCTATTCCTTAAGCGCCATTGCCGCCGCCGCGCGGTACTTATCCTGCTCATCCGGCGGCACCATCCCGCCGCCGGTGGCCCACACCAGATGCGTTGCCCCGGCCAGCGCCTGCGCGGAGATCCCCTGCTTCGCCAGTTGTTCGGGGTGCGCGGTCACGCGCCACGGCCCCGCCATGCCCGCCAGCGCCGACGGCTCCAGCGCCAGTTGCTGATGACGCTCGGTTAAGCCCAGCAGCGCATACATCTCTTCATCCGCCAGAGTATAAAAGGCGCTCAGCAGCCGTTCCATTGCCCGGCCCACAAAACCGGAAGCACGCCCGACGGCCAGCCCGTCCGCCGCCGTGATGTTATCAATCCCCAGATCCTGCACCGAGATGGCATCATGCAGGCCGGTATGCACGCCCAGCAGCATGCACGGTGAATGGGTGGGTTCCGCAAAGACACAGTGGACATGGTCCCCAAAGGCCAGCTTGAGGCCAAACGCCACGCCACCCGGACCGCCACCCACGCCGCACGGCAGGTAAACGAACAGCGGATGTTCGGCATCCACGCGGATCTGCTCTGCGGCCAGCTGCTGCTTCAGCCGCTCTCCCGCCACCGCATAGCCGAGGAAAAGGTTGTGCGAGTTCTCGTCGTCGATAAAGAAACAGCGCTCGTCCAGCGCGGCCTGTCGCCGCCCTTCTTCTACCGCCACGCCGTAATCCTGTTCGTATTCCACCACGGTGACGCCGTGGCTGCGCAGCTTCTGTTTTTTCCACGCGCGGGCGTCGGCGGACATATGGACGGTCACCTCAAAGCCCAGGCTGGCGCTGATAATGCCAATCGACAGGCCGAGATTGCCGGTAGAGCCGACGGCGATGCGATGCTGGCTGAAGAACCGCCGGAATTCAGGCTGTGCCAGGCACGCGTAGTCGTCGTGCTGCGTTAGTAATCCGGCCTCAATCGCCAGCTTCTCCGCATGGGCCAGCACTTCATAAATGCCGCCTCGGGCTTTTATCGAGCCGGATACAGGCAGATGGCTGTCCTTTTTTAGCCACAGCTGCCCGGCAAGAGGCTGGCCATAGCGTACATCCAGCGCTTTTTGCAGTGCGGGCAGCGGACAGATAGCGGATTCAATAATGCCGCCGCGGGCCTGGGTTTCCGGGAAGGCGATAGTCAGCCAGGAGGCAAAGCGCTGGAGCCTCGCGGCGGCGTCGGCCACCTGCTCCGCGCGTAAGCCCACGTACGGATAGCCTTCCTGCAGGCGGGTATAGCGAGGATTAAACCAGGTGACGGGTTGTAATGCGCACAACTCATTTAATAGTGGAAAGCTCTGCTTCAGGCTTTCAACGTCCGTTAACATAGTTTCTTCTCCTGAATCCGTGGGGTCGGTTGTTCATTCAGTGCGAACTGGCCCAAAGAGCGGGCGCTGAAGGCAAAGTATGATCGCATTCAAATTTCTGAAAAATATAATAAAAAGAACACTATGCAGTTTACCTGCATAACTATTAGCTGGGAACCGTCCGTTAAGCAACTCTGCCGGTTCGGCGAGGGTAACTATGCAGTTTTGCGCCAAAAACCTGCACCAAAACGGAGCAATTTACAATTATTTAATAAGTTTGAAACTTTTTTTTGGTGTTAAATTGATGGCAGCTCAGTGAGATGTCCTGAGCAATCCACGGTAATTAGTAGTTATAACTAAGCATCTCGCGCCGGTGCATTCTCATCACCGATGAAGCGGTGCTCATAAAATAAAGGTTTGTTATGGAAAAGCTATCTTACGTATCTGAAGGCAGCAAGACAGCCTGGTCAACCTACCTGCAGCAGATCGATCGCGTTGCCCCTTACCTTGGCGAACTGTCGCGCTGGATTGATACCCTGCGCCACCCCAAGCGTGCGCTGATCGTTGATATTCCCCTCCAGATGGATGACGGTACCATTCGTCACTTCGAAGGCTTCCGTGTGCAGCACAACCTCTCACGCGGTCCGGGAAAAGGCGGCGTGCGCTACCATCCCAACGTTGACCTGAATGAAGTGATGGCGCTGTCCGCCTGGATGACCATTAAATGCGCGGCGGTAAACCTGCCCTACGGCGGCGCTAAGGGCGGGATCCGCGTCGATCCCTTCGCCCTGTCTGAAGGCGAGCTTGAGCGCCTGACCCGCCGCTATACCAGCGAAATCGGCCTGATTATCGGCCCGCAGAAAGATATCCCGGCACCGGACGTGGGCACCAACGGGAAAGTGATGGCCTGGATGATGGATACCTACTCCATGAATCACGGCACCACCATTACGGGCGTGGTGACCGGTAAGCCGATCCATCTGGGCGGCTCGCTGGGCCGTGAAAAAGCGACCGGCCGTGGGGTCTTTATTACCGGCCGCGAAGTGGCCCGCCGCAGCGGCATTGAGCTTGAAGGCGCCAGAATTGCCGTTCAGGGATTTGGTAACGTAGGTAGCGAAGCCGCACGCCTGTTTGCTAACGCCGGAGGCCGCGTGGTGGCGATTCAGGATCATACCGCCACCCTGTTTAACGCCCAGGGCATCGACCTTGCCGCCCTCACCGAATGGCAGGCCGCGAATAAGAAAATTGCCGGATTCACCGGCGCCGATGTGATTAGCGATGAGGCCTTCTGGGACGTGGAGATGGACATTCTGATCCCTGCGGCGCTGGAAGGGCAAATCACCCGTCAGCGCGCCGAGAAGCTGCACTGCCGTCTGGTGCTTGAAGGGGCTAACGGACCGACCTTCCCGGAAGCGGACGATGTGCTGGCCGAGCGCGGAGTTACCGTGGTGCCGGACGTCATCTGCAACGCCGGAGGGGTAACCGTCAGCTACTTCGAGTGGGTGCAGGATATGGCCAGCTTCTTCTGGAGCGAAGACGAAATCAACGAGCGCATGGATAAGATCATGACCGAGGCGATGATCCACGTCTGGGACAAAGCGCGCGAGAAAGAGTGCAGTCTGCGCACATCGGCCTATATTGTGGCCTGTGAACGCATCCTGATGGCACGTAAAGATCGCGGTATCTACCCGGGCTGATCGCCCTTCTCCTTTCGGGGCGGGCCACCGCCCCGAAGTTATATGATAATAACCTATCAAAAACTATCATTTCACCGCTATACCGCTCGCAAAACATGATCGGCTTCAAAGAATTTATATTTCATTTGCATATTAAATGGAATTTTAATTTCTTTAACCTTACGCTGTCTCCATTCGCAGGCCGCTACCGGTCAGAAATGGCCTAAAGCCCGGAATGATAGAATCTATCAAACACATCATCCCATGATGATAGGTATCATTCAGCCTTGCAGCATATTGAAGCGATCAGGATGAGAGAACACCGATGAAAAAAGCTTTGCATGGCGTTTCCGTTTTACATTCTAACGCGGTCACCCAGCTGCGTATTGCCCACGAAACCGGCTTTGATGCGCTGGAACTGCTGCCTGAACATCTGTTCCGCTATCTGGAGCACGGCGGCACGCTGGAAAAATACAGGCAGCTGATGCAGCACTACAACATTGAAATCAGCTGCATGAATGCGCTAAAGCGAATTGGCCGTCACCAGCCGCAGGAACGCCGCGAAATGCTGGATGAGGCGGACAAAATCTGTCGTGCCGCCCAGGCGCTGGGCTGTCCGGTGGTGCAGATTATGGCGTTGAATGAAATTGATGCACTGTCGGAAGCGGAGCGTACAGCTATCCTCACGCAGAACGTGCGGGAGATTGCGGCAATTGGCGCGCAGTACGGGATTAAATTCCAGATAGAGGTTGTCGCCTTTACACCGTTTAACAGTCTTAAGCAGGGCCAGGCGATTATCGATGCGGTCGGCGCGGATAACGTGGGCGTGGTAATTGATTTCTGGCACCTGTACGCCGGTGGCGATACCACGCCGGAAGAGGTGGAAGCCCTTGATGTGAATCTGATTTACGGCGTGCATTTTTGCGATGGCCGACGTTTGCACCCGGGAGAGGCGTGGGACGAACGCGTACAGCGCAACTATCAGCCGGGCGAAGGGGAAGTGGATATCGACCGCTGGGTCGCGGCGGTAAACAAAACCGGCTACAGCGGCGTCTGGTGCCCGGAGCTGCTCAGCCCGACACACTGGGAAGACGATCTGTGGCAGATCGCTAAAGATTCAATGGACAGCCTGACGGCGTACACCAGCAAATAAGTAAGAGATAAACAAAACCTCCCTCTTATCCAGCGTGGTGCTTACCAGCACAGCCATGCCGGACAGGAAGGGAGGTGGACAATGAAGTAGGGTTGGCAAGATGACTGGCAGGTTCCATGCGGAACCTGCCCTTTTTTTAGGCGCTTTTTGCCGCCGCTTCCGCTGCCTGATAGCGCTGCTTAAAGGCTTCGTTCTCTTCCACCAGACGCAGTGCCGCTTCAATCAACTCGTTCTGCATCAGGGTGGTCGCGCCACCGCTGGTCACCCAGTGGATGTACATCACGCACAGCGCGGCAACCTGCAACGCCTCACCTTCCTGATTTTCGCCATCAAACTGATACTCGGCCAGCGACCAGTCGTAAATGGCATTCACAAACGGCATGTCGCCGTTTTCATCCAGCGCTGGCAGCGTGTGGAACAGCTCAACCATTTCCGGCGTCGCTTCATAATTCTGGCGGCCAATTGCATCGAGTTTGCGGCCATGCGCGCGGCTTTTATTGGCCTGTTTCGCTTTTTCTTTCGCGCGCTTATTGCGCTTATCCTGTTTTGTACTCACGGTTTTCTCTGCTTACGGGATGGAATGGCCGCAGGATAACACAGCGCGGCACCTGACCGAACTGCGGCGGCGCGAAATGCCCGCCAGCGGTGATGTCGCGACCGCGCCACCTGATGAGCGCTAAGGTTCCTGCCTGCGCCAGGACGCGAAGTTAGCTCTGGCCGGGTTAATCCACTTTGCCAGGCGGCTTATGACTTGCCGATCAGCAGCGACACCAGCCCGGCAGCAATCAGCGGGCCGACCGGCACACCACGGAATAATGACACGCCGATAATGGTGCCGATCAGCAGTCCACCGACGATAGTGGGCTGGCTGCTCATCAGTGAAACGCCGCGTCCCCCCACCCAGGAAACAAAAATTCCGATGGCAATCGCCAGCAGCGATTTCCAGTGCAGGAAAGAGTGCAGCAGCGTGCTGGAGGGCAGTGAACCGCTGGCAATCGGGGCCATAACGCCGATCGTCAGGATGATAATCCCGACGGTAACGCCCTGCTTTTCTATCCACGGAAACGTCTGCTGCAGCGGCGTCAGACGAATGGCAACCAGCACCAGCAGAGCGATGGTCACGGTCAGGTTATGGCTGAAATAACTGAGGGCAGCGAGGAACAGCAGGATCACTAATGACAAATCGAACATATTTATTTCCCGGACGACAAAATCGGTTGCAGCATATTGTTATCCCAGCATAAACATTTTTTTCACATCCTCTACTTTTTTTTCCCGACAACCGCACTGGCCTGGCGTCCAAAATAACGAAAGAAGGCCACACTAAAGTTATTGGCGTGACGATAACCCACCTGCCATCCCGCCTGCGCCACCTGATAGCCCTGCTCCAGCAGGCGGTGCGCCTTTTCCATGCGCAGTTGCAGCAGCATCTGGCCGGGCGTGGTATTGAAGCGCTGGTGAAAGCCCTGCTTCAGCTTGTAGTCGCTCAGCCCCACCGCCATCGCCAGCGTACTTAACGAAAAGGGTTCATCAAGATGGGCCAACATCCACTCGCGGGCCTGTTCGAGTTGCCGATCGTCCCTGGGGTGCAGCGGCCTGACCTTCACCTCTTCCACTAAATGCCGCTGCTGGGCCAGCAGGTTCAGCGCGTGGATTTGCCGCATCAGCGCGTCATCCGCGCCCTGCGTGAACTGCTTCAGCAGCGCTCCAGTGGCGCGGCTGTAGGGAGTGAATGCGTGATTGACCACGCGCCCGGTGGCAAACAGCCTGTCGCTGACCGCCTGCCCCAGATAGTGGGTGACGCTGTCGGCGCTCAGCAGCAGGCGCAGCTGGCTGACCTGTTCCCCTGCCCGATAACGGCGCTCCCCCCGGCTGCCGTGAAAGCTGGTAACGGTAAGCTGGCCGGCAGTGAAGTCGGTTTCGCTGCCGTCCCGCCCGCGAAACTGCGAATGCCCGGCCATGCCAAAGGTCAGCACCAGCATCGGGCGGTCGTGCGGGTTACAGGTTTCCTCGATCAGGGGCCGCACCGGCAGATAGTCGGAGCAAACGACGGTAAAGCCTTCGGCCACCGGATTAAAGCGCGACAGGCACGGGCCCACGGTGGCGGGCAGCGAGCGCAGATTACCCTGCTGTTCGGCATCCGCCGCCGTCAGCCGGTAGCTTTGTGTCCCCTGAAAAGCCTGAATCATTACCGTCACCGTTTCGCAGACTAAATTCACCGCCCCGCATATAAACGAGGATAATAAGCATTCTCATCCATAGATATCATAGTTGCTGACCCTGCGCTATCGACAAACGATGAGGATGAGAATGGTAAGACCTTACTGGGGCCTCCTGCTGGCCGCCCCCGGCATGACGGCAATCGCCGCCGACGTGCAGAATAATGAGATGGTGGTGACCGCCACTAAAACCGAACTGCCCGCCGTGCAGGTTCCGGCATCGCTTTCCGTGTTATACGGCGAGGATCTTGAAGAGCGCCATGTGGACAGCGTCAGCCAGCTGGCGGCAATGACGCCCGGCATGGCGTTTCAGCCCTGGGGACAGGCCGGGACTAACCTTGCGGTGGTGCGCGGCGTGACCGGCAGCGGCAGCGGATTTAATTCGGCGATGCTGCTGAGCGAAGACGGCGT
Source organism: Erwinia sp. JUb26 (assembly GCF_003751505.1). Lineage (GTDB taxonomy): Bacteria > Pseudomonadota > Gammaproteobacteria > Enterobacterales > Enterobacteriaceae > Erwinia. The sequence continues at coordinate 792,671 of NZ_RJVB01000001.1, forward strand.
GCCGCTGCTGGCCGGACAGGGGTTTGATAATAACTTCCTTGATGTGGACCGGGTGGAGATCCTGCGCGGGCCGCAGTCGTCGCTCTACGGCCGCAATGCCGAAGTCGGGGTGATCAACGTGGTCACCCGCACACCGGATAATCTCCAGCGTGGTGAAATTACCGCCATTGCCGGTAGCCGCCAGCGCCAGCAGGTGCGCGGCAGTTTCAGCACTCCGCTGGTTGAAGATCGCCTGTATGCCGCCGTGGCGGGCGAATGGAAATCGCAAAACGGCTACGTCGATAACACCACCACCGGCGGCAGGGCCGACGATCGCGAGCGCAACAACGCGCGTATTGTGCTGCGCTGGACGCCGAACGACGCTGACGATGTCCGCCTGCGCTACAGCCAGCAGCGCTATCACGACGGCGGCTCGCAGTGGGGACCGGCTGCCAGCCGCGACAGAAAAGTCGCCAGCGGCAGCGACTCCTGGAACCACTCGCAGGCCAGCGTGGTGTCTCTCGACTATCGTCATCTGCTGTCAAACGGCTGGCAGTTCCGCTCGATCAGCGCCCGCACCGAGATCCTCGACCGTATTCAGCAGGATACCGATTTCACCGCGGCGGATACGCTGCGCATGCAGCGCGATAATCGATTCACCACCCTCTCGCAGGAATTTCGTCTGCAGGGCGAGGGCAATAATCATCACTGGCTGACCGGGCTGTACCTCGATCGCGACGACAACGATTACCGCTTTGTGCAAAAGCTGCCGATGATGTCCACCGAAATGCGTAACGCCCAGCGCGGCAATACGCAGGCGCTGTTCGGTGAATGGACGCAGATGCTGGGCGGGCCGTGGAGCGTAACGCTGGGAGGACGCATCGAGCGCAGCGAAATTGAAATGTCACCAACGGGCATGGATAAACGCAGCAGCAGCTGGCACAACGTCTCGCCGAAAATCACCGTGCAGTATCAGTGGCAGCCCGACCTGCAAAGCTATGCCAGCTACAGCCAGGGCTACCGCGCCGGTGGCTACAACCTGTTTTCACCGGCCACCGACTATTTCCGCTATAACCCGGAGAAAGTGCATTCCTGGGAGCTGGGGGTAAAAGGCCTTTCCGACGATCGCCGCCTGCGCTACAGCAGTTCGGTCTATCTGATGGATATCGACGATATGCAGGTGCAGCAGGTGGTGCAGGCCGGAGTGGTGTACATCAACAACGCGGCCAAAGCCCGCTCCACCGGCTGGGAACTGGAGGCGGATTACAGCCTGCTGCCTGAACTGCGTCTGCAGGGTTCACTCGGTCTCAACCATACCCGCTTCGATAACTATCGCGACGGCAGCAACGACTATGCCGGTAATCACAACACCTTCGCCCCGGACGCCACCGCCAGCCTGGGGCTGCGCTACGAACACGCCAGCGGCGCGTACGGCCTGTTGCAGTGGCACGGAGCCAGCCACAGCTTCCTCGACGCCGGCAATCAGTATCGCCAGGCCGGTTACGGCGTGGTGGATATGACCCTCGGCTACGCCTGGCGCGATCTCGACATTTCGCTGTTCGTCGATAACCTGACCGATAAAGAGTATGACGCCGTGGGCTACCTGAGCGGCAGCGTACGCATTTACAGCCCGCCGCGTGAACTCGGCCTGAAAGTGAGCTACAAACTATGACCTTTCCGATCGCCCTGATTGACCGTCTGGCCGCCGACAGCGTGCTGGCCGATAGCGTGCAGCTGGCGCTTGAACATCATCTTTTCGACCATTTGCAGGCATCACTCAGCGCACGGCAGCTGGCAAAACGACTGAGCTGGCACGCCGATCCGACCGCCCATCTACTGGAGCTGCTGTGGAGTTTTCAGCTGCTGGAGCGGCAGCCGTTGGACGGATCGCTGTATTATCATACCGCGCCCGCCGTCCGCCCCTATCTGTGCCGGGACGGCGAACGCTATATGGGCGATGCGTGGCGCTATCGCCTGCAGGCGCTGCGTGGGTTTGGCCAGCAGCTGGCCGAAATGCTGAAACAGCCGCAGCCGGAATACAGTGAGCAGCTGCCGCACGATGCCGCCTGGGCCGCCGCGGCCGGGGGCCAAATCGCTCAGGAGCAGCGGGCGCTGACCGCCGATACCGCCTGCGCGATCGCCGCCACCGTTGCACGATTCAACCGCCCGGCCAGAATGCTGGATATGGGCGGCGGACCGGGACTGGTGAGCGCGGCGCTGGCTCAGCGCTATCTGCAGCTGAGCGGCGTGGTACAAGATTTGCCGTTGACCGCCGGGGTGGCGCAGGGCCACCTCGTCGCGGCCGGAGTGGACGATCGCTTCAGCGCGGTCAGTGAACTGGCCGCCGACGATCGCTTCGATATTATCTGGTGCTCCTCTTTCCTGCACTTCGTTGCCGATCCGGCGCAGACGCTGGCAGAGTTGTATCAGCGGTTGAATCCGGGGGGCGTATTGATCAGTGCGCACGCACGTTTAGGTGACGATCCGCAGCAGGTCAGCCGGGTTCTGCCCTTCTTCCTGCCGCTGCTGATGCGCGGCAAGCACGTATTCCATCACGACCGGCTGATGCAGATGCTGACCGACGCGGGCTTTCGCGTGGAGGATCGCGGTGAACAGCCGTTTCCGATGGCACCGCTGCACGTTCACTGTGCCTTTCGTGAGGAAAAATCGTGAACCGCGCGCTGCTGCAGCTGATGTTTTTCTGGTTTAACGTCAGCCTGACGCTGCCGGTGACCTGGCTGATGCTCGGCCTGCCGTTGATCCTGCATCAGCAGGGCTGGAGCGGCCAGCAGCTGGGGCTGTTTCAGCTGGCGGCGCTGCCTGCGGTAATCAAACTGTGGCTGGCGCTGCCGGTGGAACGGGCACGGCTGTTTCGTCAGCGCTACAAAAGCTGGGGAAGCCTGCTCTGGCTCGGGCTGGCGCTGCTGTTTGCCCTGCTCAGCCAGTTCGATTTGCAGCAGAACAAAAGCCTGCTGTTTGTTCTGCTGCTGTGCTGTAGCCTGCTGCTAGCCTGGTGCGACGTGCCGGTCAACGCGCTGGCAATTGCGCTGTTTCACGACGGTGAGCAGGCGCGTGCCGGTAGCGTGCGTGCCGCCGCACTGTTTACCGGCGCGGTGGGCGGCAGCGGCATTATGCTGCTGCTCTGGCAGCATTACGGCTGGGCGCTGCCCTGCCTGCTGATGAGTGCCGCCGCCCTGATCTGCGCCCTGCTGCTGAGGCTGCTGCCGGAACCGCCCGCCGGAGCGTATCGCCGTAGCGAGATGCTGGGCTTTTTCCGCCAGCCGGGAGGAAAAGGCTGGTATCCGCTCTGCGTGCTGGCGTTTCCCTTCCTCGGCAGCGGCTGGCTGTGGCTGAAACCGCTACTGCTGGATGCCGGGCTTCCGATGCAGCAGGTGATTATGTGGGTGGGCGTGGGCGGCAGCATGACCGGCGCGCTGGTCAGCCTGGTGGGCGCGCGCTGGCTGAATCGCAGTAATGCCAGTTCGGCGTTGCCGGGCTGGTTGTTGTTTGCCGGGCTGTCGCTGCTGTTGCTGGCGGCAGGCGTATCGCTGAAGCTTTCCGCCGCCCTGCTGCTGGCGATCTCCACGCTGATGGCCTGTGCCATCGGCGGCCTGTCGGCGCTGATGTTTATGCTGATGTTTATGCTGATGATGGCATTCAGCCGGGCGGAAAACCGGGCGGTCGATTACGGTATTCAGGCCAGCCTGTTCACCCTGTCGCGGCTGAGCGTTCCGCTGTTTAGCGGCCTGCTGCTTGATCGCTTTGGCGGCGGTGTGATGCTGACGGTGCTGGCACTCTGTACGCTGGCGGTGGCGCTGTATGCCTGGCTGCAAAGGCGGGTTATTGCGGCCAGGCTGTTACCGTCGTAATCAGACCAGGCTGTCGATCGCGGCCTGCAGGCTGACCTGCGGGCCGCTCAGCACCGACAGCGTGGTGTGGATCAGCTTTTCGGCGCCGCTCATGGAAGCCTGAGCCAGCACGATGCAGCCAAGCGCACATTCTGGTCGCTCACGAATATAATCGGCAATAACCTGATGATATCCGGCGATATCCCCCTGATTGAACCACGCCCACGCGCGCGGGATCAGCTCCACCACCAGGCGTTCACCCGGAATAAAAGCGCTGAACAGGCGCGTGGTGGATTCCAGCGTCGAACTGGCGGTGCACAGCACCAGGACGGTGCCGTGATAGCGCGAAGACACTTTCGCCAGCGTCGCATCGATCCGCAGCACCGGCTTGCTGAACTCGGTTTCAAAGGCCGCCACGCCCAGTGTGGTGCAGGTAACAATCACCACGTCGGACTGTTCGCACAGCTCGCTGATAGCCTGCCGGGTGGCGGCAGTAATGTCCGGCGTCACTTCATTTTGCGCAACCGCGCGCTCAAACAGTTCACTTTCCACCCGATGCAGCAGCTCAACGTCCGGGTAATCCAGCGCCAGCAGCGCCTGTTCGAACACCTCGATATTACTTCTGGCCGCATGCAGGCAGGCGACAATGGCCATATTTCCCTCCGGGGATTAAAGTGGCGGCACTGTTTGCGCCGCCGTTGCGGGCGCTATTTCAGCCCGCGATGATGCAGCATCGGTTCGATTTTCGGCTCACGTTCCAGCCAGCGGTGGAACAACTGCTGTAAATCGCGGCTGTTGCCGCGCGAGAGGATCATCTCGCGGAAGCGCTGGCCGTTTTCAGCGGTCAGGCCGCCGTGTTCTTCAAACCAGGCATAGCCGTCGTCCGCCAGCATCTGCGTCCACAGATAAGCATAGTAACCGGCGGCATAGCCGTTGCCCCAAATGTGCTGGAAATAACTGGAACGATAGCGCGGCGGTACCGCAGGCAGATCCAGCCCTTCCTGCTGCAGCGCCCGCTGCTCAATTACCTCAGCCTGCTGCAGCGGTTCATCCGCCGCCAGCAGATGCCAGTGCTGGTCGAGCAGCGCCGCCGCCAGCAGCTCGCTCATATCGTAGCCTTTATTGAATTTGCTGGCGGCCTGCATCCGCTCGCGCAGAGCGGCGGGCATCGGTTCACCGGTCTGATAGTGGCGGGCGTAATGGTTAAACACCTGGTTATTGCTGGCCCAGTGCTCGTTAATCTGCGACGGGAACTCCACGAAGTCGCGCGGCGTATTGGTGCCGGACAGGCTGGCATAGCGCTGTTCGGCAAAGATGCCGTGCAGGGCGTGGCCAAACTCGTGGAACAGCGTGATGACATCATCCCACGAGAGCAGCGCCGGGTGCCCTTCTGCCGGTTTCGTGTAGTTGGCGACGTTGTAAATCACCGGCTTAGTACCCAGCAGGGTCGACTGCTCTACGAAATTGCCCATCCACGCGCCGCCGCCCTTGTTATCCCGGCGGAACCAGTCGGTGTAGAACAGCGCCAGCGGACTGCCGTCCTTATCCAGCACCTCGTAGACCTTGACGTCGGGATGGTAAACCGGGATATCCGTGCGCACCTGAAAGAAGATGCCGAACAGTTCGGTTGCGGCATAGAACACGCCGTTTTCCAGCACGCTGTTCAGTTCGAAGTAGGGATTGAGCTGCGCGTCATCAAGATCGTACTGCTCGCGCCGTACCTGCTCGGCGTAGTACAGCCAGTCCCACGGTGCGAGGTTAAAGCCGCCGTTCTGGCGGGCAATAACTTGCTGGATATCGTCGGCTTCACGCTTCGCCCGATTGCGGGATGCCGGCACAATCTGCCGCATAAATTCCAGCGCGGCCTGCGGGGTTTTCGCCATCTGGTCCTGCATTTTCCACGCGGAAAAGCTGTCGAAACCCAGTAGTTTTGCCTGCTGAGCACGCACTTGCGCCAGTCGGGAAATCACCTCGCGCGTATCGTTTTCGTCGCCCTTTTCCGCCCGGATCCAGGCGGCGTTAAACAGCGCCTGACGGAAACTGCGGTCGTCGATGGACTGCAGCGCGGGCTGCTGCGTGGTGTTTTGTAGCGCCAGCAGCCACTGAGCAGGCAGGCCGCGCGCTGCCGCCGCCGCGCTGGCGACGGCAATTTCCGCTTCGCTCAGTCCGGCAAGCTGCGAGCTATCGGTCACGGCCAGGCCCCCGGCTTTGGTGGCGGCCAGCAGCCGACGGGTAAAGCGGCTGCTGAGCGTTGCCGATTCCTGATTCAGCGCCTTTAGCGCTGTTTTGTCGGCGTCACTGAGCGTCGCCCCGGCCAGCTGAAACGACTGCCGGGTGACCTCAACTAGCCGTAACGATTCTGCATCCAGAGGCAGCTGCTGGCGCTGGTGATAGACGGCATCCAGCCGGGTGAAGAGCGCGGCGTTCAGGTGAATTTCATCATCCAGCGCGGCCAGCTTCGGTGAAATATCCTCGTCCAGCGCCTGTAGCGCCTCGCTGGTGTTCCCGGCGGTCATTGCGCTGAATACGCTGTAGACCCGGCGCAGGCTCCCACCGCTCTGTTCCAGCGCCAGATACGTGTTACTGAAATCGGCCGGAGCAGGATTGGCGGCAATCTCCGCGATCTCCGCGCGCTTCTGCTCAATCGCACTTTCCAGCACGGTGCGGTAGTCGTCTTCAGTGATTCTATCGAAAGGCGGTGCCTGATAAGGCAGCGTACTGACCTGACTGAACGGGTTGACCTGGCGGGTGGACATCGGCTGATTCTCCTTGAACGATTCTGCCGCCAGCGGTGGCTCGCTGGCGTTCAGGGCCATTAATATGGCGTAAATGGCGGATTGAGTACGCCCTCAAGAATAAACATGCCGCCGCGCAGGAAGCAATGCCTTCCTGCCCGCTGGAACCTGCTATTTATGGATTAAGTTATGCTGCCTGCTGCGATTTTTCACTCTGCCACACGCAGCGACCCTCAACCCAGGTGGCGGCAATATTGCGGTCGTCGCCCAGCGTCATCAGGACAAACAGCTTTTCCCAGATATCGCGGCTGTTGCCGTGGCGCAGGGTTTGCAGCGCGGAGACCGCCGGGTCGATCACCACGAAATCCGCTTCTTTCCCCGGCATAAAGCTGCCAATCCGCTGGTCCAGATCCAGTGCCTTCGCCCCACCGAGCGTGGCGTGATAAAACGCTTCGCAGGCGGAAAGTTTATAGCGCTGCAGCTGGCCCACTTTGTAAGCCTCCCCAAGTGTTTGAAGCATGTTAAAGGTGGTCCCGGCACCGACATCGGTACCGATGCCCATTTTCACCCCTTTCTGCCAGCAGGTTTGCAGGTCGAACAGGCCGCTGCCGAGGAACAGATTCGAGGTTGGGCAGAAGGCGATGGCGGAGTCGGTATGGTGCAGACAGTCCCACTCCTCATCTTCAAGGTGCAGGCAGTGGGCAAACAGGCTGCGGCGGCCGGTCAGCCGGTACTGATGATAAACATCAAGATAGCCGCTGTTTTCCGGGAACAGCGCCTTCACCCAGGCAACCTCCTGCGGGTTTTCGCTCAGATGGGTATGCAGCCAGGTATCCGGAAACTCCTCACGCAGCTGGCGGACTTTTTCCAGCAGCTGCGGTGAGGAGGTCGGCGCAAAACGCGGCGTCAGCGCGTAGGTCAGGCGGCCAACGTTGTGCCAGCGTTCAATCAGTTCACGCGTCTGTTGATAGCTCTGCTCCGGTGTTTCGGTCAGGGCTTCCGGCGCGTGGCGATCCATCATCACTTTTCCGGCAATCAGGCGCATGCCCAGCCCGTGTGCGGCTGAAAACAGTGCGTCGACCGACTCCGGGTGGACGGTGCCAAACACCAGCGCGGTGGTGGTGCCGTTGCTCAACAGCTGCTGGAGGAAGAATGCCGACATGTGCGCAGAATGCTGCGGGCAGTGGTACTGGCTCTCTACCGGGAAGGTGTACTGGTTCAGCCACTCCAGCAACTGCTCGCCAAAGGCCCCGATCATTTCGGTTTGCGGATAGTGAATGTGCGTATCGATAAATCCCGGGACAATCAGCTTGCCACGGTAATCCATCAGCTCACAGCCCGGCGGCAGCTGACCACTTCCCTCCTGCCAGGGCGTGAGGGAAATAATTTCACCGCCGTTGAGCAGCAGCAGACCGTCTTCAATATAGCGGGCGGCGTCCAGAAGCTCATCCGGTGTACTCACCGTACGGGTTATATCAAAAAAGCTGCCGCGAATCGCGTGGCTACAGGTTGCTGGCATAATAATTCCTTAAAGCACGGCGGAAAATCCGTCCCGAAATAACGGGAGTTGTGCTGGTTAGTGATAAACGATCGGCGTGACTGTTCTGTTGCACAGAAAACCATCCTGGTGTTTTGCAATAACCGTACCAGCAGGTAATAATTAAATTACTCATACAAATCAGTAACATGTATTAATTTCGGCCATATTTTAAGGCTTCAGTAAAATATAAACGACAGGCAACCGTTTGCTATTTCACGCGCAAACGGTTGCCTGTTTGTACAAATATTTTTATTCGCGTGCTGTGATTAATCCGGCTGCGCGATGGCACCGTAATAACGCAAAATTTGTGAGTCGCGCACCACACCGGTGCAACATTTTCTTATTAATCATAACCATTCGCTTCTTATCACTCCCGCCGTGAGATGGTATGGTGATCGCCGCTGCATGGTGGAATTTTCCGGGTGATGAAGCCCAATTTTGTGTTGAGGAACAGTGAGATGATCGTATTTGTTACCGGCGCGACCGCCGGTTTTGGTCAGAGCATTACCCGTCGTTTTATCGCGCAGGGCCATAAGGTGATTGCGACAGGCCGTCGCCAGGAACGTCTGGATGCGCTGAAGGAAGAGCTGGGTGAAAATGTCTATCCGCTGAAGCTCGACGTGCGCGACCGTGCGGGCATCGATGAGGCAATCGCCAGCCTGCCCGCCGAATGGCGCAACATTGATATTCTGGTGAATAACGCCGGTCTGGCTCTGGGCATTGAACCGGCACAGCGCGCCAGCCTGGATGACTGGGAAGATATGATCGACACCAACAATAAAGGGCTGGTGTATATGACGCGGGCGATCCTGCCGGGCATGGTGGAGCGCAACGTCGGTCATATCATCAATCTGGGTTCGATTGCCGGAAGCTGGCCGTATCCTGGCGGAAACGTCTATGGTGCGACCAAAGCCTTCGTGCGTCAGTTCAGCTTTAACCTGCGAACCGACCTGCACGGCACCGCGCTGCGCGTGACCGATATTGAGCCGGGCCTGGTGGGCGGCACCGAGTTTTCTAACGTGCGCTTCAAGGGCGACGATGCCCGTGCTGACGGCGTTTACGACGGCGCCGTGCCGCTAACCCCGGAAGATGTGACCGAAGCAGTCTGGTGGGTCGCCACGCTGCCAGCCCATGTCAACATTAACGCGCTGGAAATGATGCCGGTTGGCCAGAGCCAGGCCGGTTTACGCGTGCATAAATCCTAATTCGCTGCGCGTTACCGTCTCCCGCGGCGGGAGACGGTAACTCGGTAGCAGGTCAGCAGGTCAGCAGGTCAGCAGGTCAGCAGGTCAGCAGGTCATGTATAAGCGGTCCCATCACCGACTAGATTGTTTTCCCCCAGCCCGCGACAATAATCAGCATGCCGCAAAACGCCACCGCCGCCCCAACCCAGTCCCAGCTGCTCAGCTTCACGCCGTCCACCACCCGCAGCCAGATCAGCGCCGTTACCACGTACACTCCGCCGTAAGCGGCATAAACCCGACCGCTCGCCTCCGGATGCAGCGTCAGCAGCCAAACGAAAATCATCAGGCTCAGCGCGGCGGGCAGCAGTAGCCAGGGTGAACCGCCCTTTTTTAACCACAGCCAGGGCAAGAAGCAGCCAATAATTTCGGCCAGCGCGGTGGCAAAAAACAGTAACGTGGTGGTCAACATACGTGTAAATCTCTCCGAATCCTCAATGAACACACCGGGTCGCTGGTGGGCACTTCGGCGCTGATGATATACTTATTCGCAATCTCTGCGCAGCAGCTATCTCCGCTTCGCGTCTGTAAAGAAAGGAAACCTTTAATGAAATCACTACAGCAACGTCTGACCCGTACCACCCTGCCGCTGGTTTTACTGGCTGCCCTTTTTTCCGTGCAGCACAGTGCGATGGCGCGCACCGACCGTCTGGTGATTGAAAACGGCGATAACTCGTTAAGCAAAGAACAGGCTCGTCAGGAGAAAGAACAGTGGGACGATACGCATCGCCTGCGTGGCAAAGTGAACAACCGCGTGGAGAAAGAGTTCGACAAGGTCGATCGCGCCTTTGATACCCGCGACGGCTGTGAAAAAAGCCTGAATGTTAACGCCTACTGGGAGCCAAATACCCTGCGCTGCCTGGATCGTCGCACCGGTCGCCCCGTTGCACCGTAATCGCACCGAGTCACGCGATGCGCGTTTTGCACGGCAGTCTGACGAACGCGAACTGGATCGGTTCCAGACAGTGGCTTAATCCTTACCGTTGAAATTTTGGCTTATAATTACCGCTGTTCTCACGCAAAAGGATGAAATGATGAAAGGTTCTAAGTGGATGTTAACCGCCCTGCTCGTTGCCAGCCCGCTGGCCGTGCAGGCATCTTGCGAAAGCGTCAAGGCTGATATTAGTCAGAAAATCATTAATAACGGCGTACCGGAATCCGGCTTCTCACTGGACATCGTGCCTAACGATCAGGCCGAACAGGCCGGTGGTCAGGTTGTTGGTCACTGCGAAAGCGATACGCAAAAAATCGTCTACAAGCGCAACGGTAATGACAGCGACAGCAACGTTCCCGCCAGCGCTGGAACCTCGCAGGACGCACCGGCTCAGTAATCTATCACCGCCGACGTCGCAGTTTACGTGCCGTCGGCGGCCCTTCCTAATGCGGCTTTTGTATCGGCACCAGCCGCGACATCAGCAGGCTGCCAAACGCAATCAGCAGCGACACCACAAATACCCAGTGCAGCGAATGCGCGATTTCCGTCAGCATCAGATTCAGGCTGGCGGGCGACAGGTGCTCGCGTCCGGCGGGTGACATCACCTGCTGCACCGGATCGCTGAACTGCGGCAGACGCAGAAGCAGGTTATAGTTCAGCACGGCCCCCATTAACGCCGTACCCAGCGCCGAGCCTAGCATGCGGCTGAACATCACCGAAGCGGTACAGATCCCGCGGATCTCAAACTGCGCTGTGTTCTGCACCGCAATCAGGAAGGTGGTACTGGTCATCCCCATTCCCGTCCCGATGACAAAGGCGGAGAACCCCGCAAACCAGACCGGACTTTCCCGGTGCAACAAAAGAAGTAAAGCCGTACCCGCGATCAGCAGCAGCGATCCTAGCTGCGCGGTAAAGCGATACGAGGTCCGCTGCATCAGCCTGCCGCTTAGCGTACTGGCCAGCGGCCAGCCAATCGACATCATCGCCAGCGCGCTACCGGCCTGCAGCGGCGTCCCGCTGTTAACGCCCTGGATCCAGGTAGGCAGAAATGCGCTGATGCCCATCATCGCGGCCCCGATCAGCAGATTGCCGACGTTGCCCGCCAGCAGCGTGCGGGTGCGCCAAATCGCCAGTGGAAACAGCGGCTCGCCTGAATAACGCTCGTGGCGCAGCAGTCGCCATCCGGCCAGCAACGCCACAGCAACCAGCGCCAGCGTCCAGTAACCCAGCGATTCCGCCTGTAACAGCGCGGTCAATAAAGCCGTTACGGTCAGCATCAGCCAGCAGCTGCCGGTATAATTAATGCGGCTATCGGATTTTTCACGGCTTTCCGGGAAGAATTTCACCAGCAGCAGCATTGAAATAATGCCAATCGGTACGTTAACCCAGAACACCAGCGCCCAGTTAAAGTGCTGCACCAGCCAGGCTCCGGTGAGCGGCCCGACGATGGCCGCCACGCCCCAGACGCTGGAAAGCCAGCCCTGCACCCCCGCACGTTCCTTCGGCGGATAGACGTCGGCGATGATCGTTGAGGTCAGGGGCATTATTGCGCCGGCCCCCAGCCCCTGGAAAGCACGGAACAGGATAAGCCAGCCCATGCTGCTGGCAAATCCGCAGAGTATCGATCCCAGCAGGAACAGCCCGGCACCGATAAAAAACACCCGTTTGCGCCCCCACATATCCGCCAGGCGGCCGTAGATCGGCACGGTCACGGCCTGTGTCAGCAGATAGATAGAAAATACCCAGCCAAACTGCGAAAAACCGCCCAGCTCGGTAATAATGGTTGGCATCGCCGTGGCGACGATGGTGACTTCTATCGCGGCCATAAACATCGACAGCATGCAGGCGATCAGCACCCAGTGACGCCGGGTTACGGCGTGAAGTGTATTTTCTGACATGAGATTCCTTTTCGTTGCTTCCCTGCTAAGTGTGAACCAGATTTTGCCGTGGAGTTTTCGGATTGTGCGCTTTCAATTGGTGACAACGTCACATAATGAATGTGGTTTTGCCAATTTCAATTCTTGAAATGACGATAATTAAAACAAGATACCGGCAGGAAAGTAAACGAAAACAACGGGCTTTTGTAGCCTGGGTGCAAAGATAAGGATGCCCGGGGCGAACGATTTCACGGTTCGCCCACGCTATCTGGCTTATAAATTCAGGGGGGACAGATCAAAGTAGCGCGAAAGATCGCGGGTTTCGGCTCGGGGCAGATAGGGAAGTTCGCCCAGCAGCGGCGCGGGGATTTTATCCTGTAAGACGTTAATAATCTCAGCATAGTGCGCAAGGCCGGGGTTAATCCGGTTGGCCACCCAGCCGAGCAGAGGCAGCCCGTCATTGAGTATCGCCTGCGCGGTCAACAGCGCGTGGCTGATACAGCCCAGCTTAATGCCCACCACCAGGACTACCGGCATCTGCTCCTGCACCACCCAGTCGGAAAGCGGACGCCGATCGCTCATCAGGCTACGCCAGCCGCCGGTGCCTTCGGTAACCACATAGTCGGCCTGTTCATCGAGCGCGTGCAGACCGCGGCTTAGTGTCGAGTAGCTGAATGACTGGAGGCTGGTGCTGATTTCATCATCAAGCAACGTCACCGGGTTAATCGCCTGATACGGTAGTTGAAGTGAAGAAGACGCCTGCAGCACCAGCGCATCCTTGTTACGCGGCCCCTCTTCGGTTTGCTGGCTGCTTTTCGCTACCGGCTTGTAGCCAACGGCATGCTTACCGTCCGTCGCCAGCGTTTGCAGCAGCCCTCGTGAAACCACCGTTTTACCGACTTCAGTATCGGTTCCGGTAACAAATAAACGTTTATGCATAAACGGCTCCAGCAGGCCCTGTCTGGCCCACAGATAAACTTTTGGGAAGTAATGGAGCGAAAATTGTAGGGCAGCGCCTGGGGGCGTAGATTGCGTTGGCGCAATTTTTAGTGGATTCGTTATCCCTGCAGGAGTTTGATCAGCAGCGAGCCGTTATAGAGGGCATCTTTTACCAGCGCCGCGCCGGGCATGGTTCCCTGATTCAGGAACTCGGTGGGTTCAACGGACAGCGTTGCGCCATAGTCAGGCAGGGACTGCTGTTGAATACAGGCATTAATGGCCGGGAATAAAATACGGTGCGCACGATTCAGCGGCGAGCCAATCAGCACCTTCTGCGGGTGGAACAGGTTCACCATAATCGCCAGGATACGACCGATACTGCCGCCTACGCCGGTGATAATGTCGCAGGCCAGCTGATCGCCGCTCAACGCAGCATCGCACAGGGTTTCAATCGACAGCGGCTGGTTATGGAGTGAAGAGCTCATTGACGCCTGCATCCGCTGTGCGGCCATCTCGAGCATATTCTCCGTGCTGGCTACGGTTTCAAGGCAGCCGTGATTGCCGCAGTAGCACTGTTTCCCCCAGGGATCGACCTGAGTATGTCCAATCTCAACCAGCGTTGCGCCACCGCCGTGCAGCAGCCTGCCGCCGGTGATCACGCCGGCACCCACGTTATGATCGATTACGACCTGCAGTACATCGCGTGCATCGCGCGAGGCACCAAACAGCGATTCGGCCATGGTCCAGGCGCAGATATCGTGCTGAATGAAGACCGGCAGACCGGTTCGCCGCTCAAGCTCCGGCCCCAGCGGCATATCATCCACCTGATAAAACGGCATGCGATGCACTATCCCGGCCTGGCCGTTGACTCTGCCCGGCAGCGTAATGGCGATTGCCGTCAGCCGCTCCAGGCGGCTCTGGTGGATCACAAAGAACTGGTCGATGAGGTGAACAATGCGCTGGAGGAGCGGTTGCGGATCGGCAGGCGGCAGCGCAAACTGCTGCTCAACTACCAGCCTGCTGCTCAGATCGCGCAGGGCGATAGTCATATCCCCTTTGCCGATCCGTACGGAGAGAAAATGCCAGGCTTCGGTATCCAGCACCAGACCGACGGCAGGACGCCCCCGACTACCCGGTTCCTGGAACTCCGTTTCTTTTACCAGATGGGCTTCCAGCATTTCCCTGACAATCTTGGTAATGCTGGCCGGTGCCAGCTGAGCCTTTTTCGACAGTTCAATACGCGAGACAGGGCCAAACCGGTCGATAAGCCGATAGACCGCACCGGCATTGGTCTGTTTAATCTGGTCGATATGACCAGGCTGATTGTCCGCAATCACACCCCAGCTCCCGCTTATTTTCACGCTTCAAAATAAAGCTTACCGCTCATGGTGAAACACTTCGCACACAAGGTCAAATATTTGATTCGATATGTGATTTGCAGCACATAAACCACTGAATAGCGCTCATGTTTTCCGCGATTTACTCCGCGCTGAGCAATAAAGACATCATGGATGACATCACCGCCGGCCGCTCCCGCAGACGCGACCAGACCAGCCAGACCTGCGACAGGGCATCCGGTTCCTGAAGGGGGATCCACACCACGTCGGCCAGCCGAACGCGACGAAAAGAGGCGGGTAAAATCGATACGCCCAGCCCGGTGGACACCAGCCCGATAATGGTCATCGCTTCGCCCACTTCTTGAGCAATGTTCGGCTCGATTTGATAGTGATGCAGCAGGGTGAGAATTTCGGTATACAGCGCCGTGCCGACCTGCGGATCGAAAAAGACGAACGGCTCTTTAGTCAGTTCACTCACGCTTATTCGCTCGCGCCCGGCCAGCCGATGATCGCGATGAACCAGGGCGTACATCGGTTCCTGCAGGATAAGCTGGTGGTCCAGCGTCTCCGGTAACGGCGTATTGCGCATGACGCCCAGGTCGAGTCGACCATCAATCAGCGGAGCCAGCTGCTGGCGCGTGTTG
Organism: Erwinia sp. JUb26; assembly: GCF_003751505.1. Lineage (GTDB taxonomy): Bacteria > Pseudomonadota > Gammaproteobacteria > Enterobacterales > Enterobacteriaceae > Erwinia. The sequence goes on from NZ_RJVB01000001.1 coordinate 807,745, forward strand.
ATCTCCTGCATTTGCAAATGTACCGCAGGAAAACGCTGGCGATAGGTGAACAGCGCATCGGACACCACGCTGATAAACGGTGCGGAAGAGGTAAAACCGATACGCAGTTCTCCCTCGTCGCCGCGGTGCAGTCGCGCCGCTTTATCGGCGGCCTGGGCAACGTTTTGCAGAATCAAACGGGCATCCAGTAAAAACTGCTGTCCTGCCGCCGTTAAACGCACGCTGCGGTTGGTTCGGGCAAACAGTCTGGCACCGATTTCCTGTTCAAGAATTTGGATCTGCTGGCTGAGCGGGGGCTGGGAGATATTCAGCCGCTGCGCCGCGCGACCAAAATGCAGTTCTTCAGCAACGGCAACAAAGTAGCGCAGATGGCGAAGCTCGATATTCATACTTTAAACATCTCATTTGAGATTATTAATATATTAGACAGCATAATAGCTTTTTCTTATCTTTACCACGGAGAGAGTAAGCCATCCCAGCTAAGGAACCTGAAGTGAATCGCTCAACCCATGCCGTTACGCTTGAAGAGCCCGTTAACCGCATCCCGTCAGACTTTTCTAACACCAGTTTGTACATTCATCGCGGATCGCCGCAGTTTATGCGCGTCACGCTGGCCCTGTTTTCCGCCGGGCTGGCGACCTTCGCCCTGCTCTACTGCGTGCAGCCAATCCTGCCGGTGCTCTCACATGAATTTGGCGTTTCCCCCGCCAGCAGCAGTATTTCCCTTTCCATTTCCACCGGATTTCTGGCGCTGGGCATGCTGTTTACCGGCCCGCTTTCCGATGCGCTGGGGCGTAAACCGGTGATGGTGACGTCACTGATGCTGGCGGCCATTTTTTCGCTGCTTTCCTCTACCATGACCAGCTGGCATGGCATTCTGGTGATGCGCGCCCTCACCGGCCTGTCGTTAAGCGGCGTGGCGGCGGTGGGAATGACCTATCTCAGTGAGGAGATCAGTCCCACGGTGGTGGCGTTCTCGATGGGGCTGTACATCAGCGGTAATTCAATCGGCGGCATGAGCGGCCGTCTGTTGAGCGGCGTGATCACCGATTACAGCAGCTGGCGCATCGCGGTTGCCGTCATCGGCTGCTTTGCCCTCGCCTCAGCCGTGATGTTCTGGAAAATTTTGCCGGACTCCCGCCATTTCCGCCCGTCCTCATTAAAACCACGCAGCCTGGCGATTAATTTCCGTCTTCACTGGCGCGACAGCGGGCTGCCGCTGCTGTTTGCCGAAGGTTTTCTGCTGATGGGGTCTTTCGTCACACTATTTAACTATATTGGCTATCGTCTGCTGGCACCGCCCTATTCACTCAGTCAGACCCTTGTGGGCCTGCTGTCCGTGGTGTATCTCACCGGTTCCTGGAGTTCACCTAAAGCCGGAGCGATGACCGCTAAATATGGCCGGTCACCGGTATTGTTAGTATCAACGCTGGTGATGCTGAGCGGCCTGCTGATTACCCTGTTCAGCAGCGTGTGGCTGATCCTGCCGGGGATGATGCTGTTCACCGCCGGTTTCTTTGCCGCGCACTCCGTCGCCAGCGGCTGGATCGGCCCTCGCGCGCGTCGTGCTAAAGGCCAGGCCTCGTCGTTGTATCTGTTCAGCTACTATCTGGGTTCCAGCGTTGCTGGTACGCTGGGCGGCGTGTTCTGGCATAACTTTGGCTGGGGCGGGATCACCGCATTCATCGCCGTCATGCTGCTGCTGTCGCTGTTTGTCGGGATGCGGCTGCACAGCAAAAAACTCTGATTAAGCTTTCAGGCGGGCTAATGCGTGCAGCGCAGGCCCGCTTTTGCGGATATCCTTTCTTGCCATCGCGCTCAACGCCTCCATTTACCCTTTCCTCTCCTGCTTGAATAAACAGTACGCCGCTGTTGATGTGAGCACCTCTCTTACCTATACTCTTTAGTATGTTGTAACTAATGGAGATGCGATGAGCCTTTATCATGCCGTAGACCGGTTGCACCACTGCGTGGCTGAACTTGAGTCCGAACTCGACGGCCTGCAACAACAGCTCCTCACCCTGCGCCTGCTGGCGGCCAGAGTATTTGAACTTCCCACCGTTGAGAAAGGCAAAGAGAGCGATCCGCTAACGCAGATTGCCGTTGAGCAATGGGTTGGTCAGGCCGCATTACAGCGTGCGCTGGCGCATTTCTGCCGCCTTTTTATGCAGCATCAGTCGGAAAAAATCAGCACCAAATCCGCCGTACGCCTGCCCGGGGCTATCTGCCTGCAGGCCGACAGCGAGCAGTCTGCCCTGCTTCACCAGCAGGTCAAACGGATTAACGATTTAAAGCAGCAGCTGGAGAAAATCATCACCGTCGATTCCGGCCTGCCCAGCGAAGAGCGATTTGAATTCGTTCACACCCACCAGCGTGGATTGATTACACTCAACGCCTATCGCTCGCTGGTCCTGCTGGATAATCCTGATTCAGTACGTTTCGGCTGGGCCAATAAGCATATTATTAAAAACGTCAGCCGCGACGAAATACTGGAGAAGCTGCAAAAAAGCCTCAACGCCGGGCGATCCCAGGCGCCGTGGAGCCGTGAGCAGTGGGCGGAAAAAGTGGCGCAGGAGATCGAGTCGGTCAAATCCCTGCCCGACTCGGCGCGTCTGAAGATCAAGCGACCGGTAAAGGTGCAGCCTATCGCCAGGGTGTGGAACAGCAGCAGCCAGAAGCAGACCCAGCTGGCCTGCCCTTCACCGCTGATTGTGCTGTGTAACGATACGGCCAGCGTTCCCGCGCTGGGGGAATTGCTAAATTATGACGCGGACAACGTCAATCATCGCCACAAACCGCTGGCCCAGCCGCTGTTTATGCTGATCCCCCGTCTGCATCTTTACACCGACATCCTCGCCTGACGCCCCTGCCGGGTTGAGGAATTTGAGGCGTAAAAAAGCCAGGCATTCACCTTAATGCTGATCGTTTAAGGATAGGTTGAACGATCCGGTGGCTAGTGTAAAAGGGTTCCATGTCTATCATGGAGCCTTTTTAAATGGAACTTTCACAAGCCCTCAGCATTATCAGAGTTCTAACGCTCAGTGGAACGAAAACTCACGCTAAGAGATTATGGTTATCCATGGTAAGCAAAAAGATCATTATTAGATCCTTTTGCTTGTGAGAAACATAGCTGTTTATGGAACTTATGACGAATTTCAATCACCGTCAATTATTTGATTTTTCTGGCAGTCCCATTTCGACTGTTTCAAGGGATTTGAGCATATAGGGAGTGAAATCGACTTCTTTATCGTCAACAAGGTTGATCATCGATCCTGTACCGCAAAATGCAGCTCCATCACGTATCAGGCAGAATGACAGGCTTTTCTTCACCCCTATCTTTTTTTTCCGCAGGGGAATATTGCTGTCGATTACCGCATAGCCTCTGGTATTGACGGACCGGATATTATACAGCTCCAGAGGCTGTAATTCGTTCAGGCTTTTGATGCCATAAACGTCCAGAGAATTCCGGGTACTTTCTTTGCTCAAAGTGTACTTTTTCTTTTTCCATATTCCTGTTTTTTTATCAAAATAAACCTCTTCAGGCAGTACTCTATCCGGTCCATACCCGTTGTGGATTACATCTAAAGCATACAGACAAAGCCAAGGATCAAACGGGGGGCGTTTTATTTTTGATGCAGTGTATTCAGGCGGATAGAAGTTTTCAAAAGATACATAACCACAGCTTCTCCCACCATAACCACCACTAGTTATTTCATTGTAATAAATATAAAAATTATTTCTATTGAAGTCAGGTGGCACATGTATTTCAGGAACGATGTCACTCTCTGCGTTCTGTGATATCAATGCCAGAGTTAATGGAATTAAAAATTTTCTCATCACTCTCTCCTTATCTGCTCTGATTCGGGTTTTGCGTTGACCGGGATGTTATTGCTGTCCGGGAATTTCTGCTCGGTGAGGACGGCTATCGCGCTGCCGTAGACGCAGCAGCGGGTATCAAAACCATGCAGCCCCTGATAGTGTTCATTATGGATCTGACTGGGCAGATTAACGGCAGCGCTGGCCTGCCAGAAGGCCGGGCTACGGTAGTAAATCTTTATCCCACTCCGCCGGGGAGCAACGCTGCACCGTTCCAGTACATGTTCTGCATCGGCATAGGTGGCCATATCTCTGGCCACCCAGTAAAACCCGGCGCTACTGGCCGCTTCATGGAGGTCACTGCTGACATTATTCCGCCACTGGATAATGTCTTCCGGGACGTGATTTTCGGTATCTGACAGGTGATTGTCGGGGTAGCGAAGGTTCCGGTGTGTATACAGGTGACTATATTCATTTACCAGGGTGTTCCTGATATTTTCAGGGCTGGCTCTTCCCCTGAAACTGAAATAATCAAAGTAGTTTTCAGGGTTAGTCAGCTGTAACAGGCCACGCCCGTACCACGGGTAATACCAGATGTTGTAGCGTTGAATGATCTGATGCGTGCGCGGATTTGTTTCTGTATAGCGGAATCCCTCCTCCATCGTCCCGAGCCAGCCCGTTTCCTGAATGCCATTCCCCAGGAAACAGGCAATGCGTAGCGGGGTGGTTATCAGGTGTTTCTGCATTGTCCTGTTTATATGCGTACGGATGCTGTCCGCTACGCTGCCGACGCTGTCCCTGTAGGTGATAGCCTCCCAGCGATAATCATTCCGCCCGGCCATTCTTAATGCGTTCCGGGGAATGAGTTGTTTCAGCTCTGATTTGCTGAGCCAGCAGCATTTGCGGAAATGGGTGATGAAGGCTTGTGGGTGGAAATGCCACACTCTGTCTGAACCGAGAGTGCCCGTGTCAAAGCATAGCGCCGAGGCATGGCTTTTCAATCGGCCATAGTCTTCTTCAGACATAGCACGAACATCGTCAGAACGGATGCTCTGCCCCGGAAATCGCCAGTTAAAACTGCCAATAGAAAAAATTCTGTCCGCAAGATTTTGAGATAGCGTAAAACTATCTGTCCGGACAAAGTCACTTCTAATAAAGCCGGTTTTAAGCCAGGCATAGCGCTGGTCAAAGGTGGCAGCATTCCATTCCAACGGGAAATGGGAGACCAGTAGGCTGCTCAGATCACTGAAATGTTCGCTGTCCTGCAATCCGGCGATAAGGGGGGAATTACACTGGCTGTTATTGTCCGTGTCATCGTCCACCATCCGCCAGCCTGTCCAGTGCGGGAAGTCGGCATCGCTGAATTTTTTGATGGCAGGGGCGGCCAGGTTGACCATGCCCGTTCCGCCGGGGAAGCTTACGGTACGCCACAGCGGGGCATCAGCAGGTATCAAGCTTTCATATTCTGCACTGACGACCCGCCCAAAGCGGAGCAGTTCGAACCCGGCAGACGGATTCTGCGGATACAGGCGCCTGGCCGTCCTGTACAGATTGTATTCATACTTCGCTGTATCATCATTTTGAGCAACATCGGTATTGAGCAACGGTTCCCCCACCGCGTCGTAAAGTGCCTCTGTGGTGGTATTCTGTCTGCGGGTGACCATCGTACAGTCGCCTTTTTCGAAGGTCATGCTGACGAACAGTGGTCCGGTACTGGTATGAACGAGATTCAGGTGGTCCGTGCCCGGTGAGGCCGCGTCAGACACCGATTCATAAAAGTGTGTGTTGGGTGGCAGATAAAAATGGATATCGCCATATAGGGTGTCGGTTCTGCCGTCACGGGTGATATCGAGTTCGGGCTTGGTGCGTCCGGTCAGTTTCAGCATGTTCTCGTTGTCACAAAACACTTCAAAGTGAAAGGCGTTCACGTTATCCACTGTACCGCTCTGCCCGATGCGGTCCTTGCGCCAGACTCTGGCTCCGTCCCTGATAGCAGGGTCCAGCCGCTCCCGGAGATGCATATACAGGGAGTAGTACACGACGCAGCAGTTTTCCCCGATATCGGTTTCATGCTTCAGCAGTACATAGCCGTCATCAGTTCTGCCATTGTAATTCAGCGGGAAAGTATCGCGTTTGTCTGTGGAAGACGGAGTACGAAAAGAAACAACTTCCCCATCCGCAATCGCGCGGACAAACTCAATGCGGTCGTAGCCTTCCTCGTGACGGTCGGTGTGGAGAACATGTACACCACCGTGCCATGACGCGTGCCGGTTGAGCGGGAAATCCCGGTTTATATCCACGGGCATCATTCTGTTGACCCATGACAGGTCACTTTCTCCGGCGTTCCGGGGACGGACAAACGGCGGACTGATTATCATGCTGACTCCCTGTCTGATATGTAGAATTCATAAAAGCGCGGAATAGCGCAATTTTATTGAAATGAGCATTGTCCACTGGCAAAGAAAATACGGATTACTTACGCCTCACCAGATATTTTATAGTCCGTGGAGCGGGCAATATTGAGTCTGCGGGATATTTCTGATGCACCAAGGCCTTCCTGCCGTAGAGCCAGCACCTGTTCCCAGTTGACTGTTCGCTTACGACCAAAGCGTATGCCTTTCAGCTTTGCCTCCTACCTGCCTTCGTTTGTACGTTCCAGAATTCTCTGTCGTTCGCCCAGGGCTATAGCCGACAGAATTGTGACCACCATTTTTCCCATGACACCATCAGTACTGATCCCGTTATCGATAAACCGGACAGCCATGCCTTGTGCATCGAATTGCTTTATCAACTGGATCATATCGGCGGTGTCCCGGCCCAAACAATCCAGTCTCTTCACCAGAATGACGTCGCCTTCTTCCACCTTCATGCGCAGCATATCCAGTCCTTCACGAACGGGTGAACCACTTGATGCTTTGTCGGTAAAAATGTGATTAGCTTTTATTCCAGCATCTCTGAATGCCCTGATCTGAATATCTAGAGACTGCTGACTGGTTGATACCCGTGCGTAACCAGAAAGTCGCATAACATGTACCTTAAATCGAATATCAGAAAACTCATGTCGATGATGGCAATGAATTTAGTGTGCCACTACAAAATGGCATTCAGCCTGAAAGGAGACTATCTAAGCTTCAGCGGGTCAGTGGCAGAGATATTACGGTTGTTAATCGGGCTGCCCTGGTCATCGCCGGGAGCAATGCCGGTGCATCTGAAACACTTTTACAGTTATACAGGTATGATGAAACTGCCGCCCAGACGTGAGCGGGAATACGAAAGGGAAATCCGGTTTAAATGGTAACAATATCCTTTTAAAAACAATGCTGGTCACCTTAAGTGACCAGCATTAGGCATTCACCTGGCTTATTCTTACTGCCTCACGGGAGGGTTCAGACTTTCATACTGCCAACCATCTCTTCCGGACGAACCCACGCATCAAACTCTTCTTCCGTCAGGTAGCCGAGTTTCAGCGCCGAGCCTTTCAGCGTCAGCCCTTCTTTATGCGCTTTCTTGGCGATCTCGGCGGCCTTGTCGTAGCCGATGTGGGTATTTAACGCGGTCACCAGCATCAGCGACTCGTTCAGCAGCTGGGTGATGCGGTCACGGTTCGGCTCAATGCCCACCGCGCAGTGGTGATTGAAACTGTCCATGCCGTCGGCCAGCAGGCGCACCGACTGCAGGAAGTTGTGGATCACCATCGGGCGATAAACGTTCAGTTCGAAGTTACCGGACGCGCCGCCGATATTCAGCGCCACATCGTTGCCCATGACCTGACAGCAGAGCATGGTCAGCGCTTCGCACTGGGTCGGGTTGACTTTGCCCGGCATGATTGAGCTGCCCGGCTCGTTTTCAGGGATAGCAATTTCACCGATGCCGCAGCGCGGGCCGGAGGAGAGCCAGCGCACGTCGTTAGCAATCTTCATCAGCGACGCTGCCAGGCCCTTCAGCGCGCCGTGCGCGTGCACCAGCGCATCGCAGGTTGCCAGTGATTCGAACTTATTAGGCGCAGTCACAAATGGCTGTTTGGTTAAGGCGGCCAGCTCTTTCGCCACGCGCACGGCGTATTCGGGATGGGTGTTCAGACCGGTGCCCACGGCGGTACCGCCCAGCGCCAGTTCGGCGACGTGAGGAATACTCTGCTCAACGTGCTTCAGGCTGTGCGCCAACATCGCAACCCAGCCGGAAATTTCCTGGCCCAGCGTCAGCGGCGTGGCATCCTGCAGGTGAGTACGGCCAATTTTAACGATGTCCTTATAGGCTTCGGCCTTATCGTTCAGCGTTTTTTGCAGCACCTTCAGCTGCGGCAGCAGGTGTTCCTGCACGGCGACAACCGCAGCCACGTGCATCGCCGTTGGGAAGACGTCGTTAGAGCTCTGACTTTTATTCACATCATCGTTTGGATGCACCAGACGCGACATGCCGCGCTCGCCGCCCAGAATTTCACTGGCGCGGTTGGCGAGCACCTCGTTCATATTCATGTTGGTTTGCGTACCGGAACCGGTCTGCCAGATGGCGAGGGGGAATTCAGCCGCGTGCTCGTCGGCCAGCACTTCATCCGCTGCGCTGATAATCGCACCGGCACGATCGCCCGGCAGCAGGCCGAGATCGTTGTTCACCTTTGCTGCGGCGCGCTTGGTCAGCGCCAGAGCATAAACCAGCTCGACGGGCATTTTTTCCGTTGAAATGCGAAAGTGTTCCAGTGAACGTTGGGTCTGCGCGCCCCAAAGTTTATCAGCCGGTACTTCGATAGGTCCCATTGAGTCTTTTTCAATGCGGTGGGCTGCCATTCCTCTCTCTCCTTTAGCACAAATATATGATTTAAATGGCCCGTTTTTGCTAACCGGCGGCCAGATACTGCGGGCCATATTTTTGCATACAACTATTTAACATTATGCGACTCATTCGCGTTTATTGCACTCCGATTGTTTTAAAGCGGATTTTTCGGATTGTCTTCCAGGGTATTCTTTCGGTATTACTATCGGCAATTAGCTACCTGAACAGGGTTTAACAGGGACACATCATGCAAAAATTAATCAATTCGCTGCAAAATTACGCCTGGGGAAGTAAAACGGCGCTCACCGAACTGTACGGCATCGAGAATCCATCGCAGCAGCCGATGGCTGAGCTGTGGATGGGTGCCCACCCAAAAAGCTCCTCGCAGGTGATCGTGGAGGGTGCCCCGCAGTCGCTGCGCGAGGTGATTGCCGCTGATAAAACCGCGCTGCTGGGCGAAGGCGTGGCGAAACGTTTTAACGAGCTGCCGTTCCTGTTTAAGGTGCTGTGCGCCGACCAGCCGCTGTCCATTCAGGTTCACCCAAGCAAATCCGCCGCGGTTGAAGGCTTCGCCCGCGAGAATGCGGCGGGGATCCCGATTGATGCCGCGAACCGCAACTATAAAGATGATAACCATAAGCCCGAGCTGGTTTACGCGCTGACCCCGTTCCAGGCGATCAACGGCTTCCGTCCGCTGAAGGAAATTGCCACCCTGCTGCAACCGGTCGCCGCCGCGCACCCGGCAATTGAAAAATTTATCCAGTCGCCGGACGCCGCGAACCTCTCCGATCTGTTTGCCAGCCTGCTGTCGATGGACGGTGACGTGAAGGCGCATGCGCTGGATATTCTGCGCGCGCAGCTGAGCGCCAACACGGGCGAGCCGTGGCAGACCATCAGCAGCATCGCTGACGTTTATCCTGACGACAGCGGGCTGTTTTCCCCCCTGCTGCTGAACGTGATTGAACTGCAGCCGGGCGAAGCGATGTTCCTGTTTGCCGAAACGCCGCACGCCTATCTGAACGGCGTCGCGCTGGAGATTATGGCCAACTCCGATAACGTGCTGCGTGCCGGTCTGACGCCAAAATACATCGATATTCCCGAACTGCTGGCTAACCTGAAGTTTGTCGAAAAACCGGCCAGTACGCTGTTGACGGTGCCGGTTCAGCAGGGAAATACGCAAACCTTCCCGATCCCGGTGGAAGATTTTGCTTTCGCCATTCACACCCTTGGCGCTGAACCGATTAGCGTTGAGCAGCAGAGCGCGGCGATTATTTTCTGTATTGAAGGCGAAGCGATTCTCGGCAGCGGCGAGCAGCAGCTGACCCTGAAGCCGGGCGAGTCGGCGTTTATTGCCGCCAGCGAATCCCCTGTGACCCTGCGTGGAAGCGGCCGCGTTGCGCGTGCGTTTAACGATCTGGCTAATTGCGGCTGACGTATCCGGCCATAATTGCTAATATTATTGAAGTTATTCCACAAAAACGCCGTAAGGCGTTTTTTATTCGCCACTATGTTGCCTGCAGGGTTCGAAGCGGTTAACCGGCGTTAGTGAACAAAAAAGGACGACTTACAGATGAAAAAAACCAAGATTGCCGTCGGCGTGGTGATTGCCCTTGGCGTTATCTGGACCGGAGGCGCCTGGCTTACCGGTAAGCAGCTGGAAAAAAACATGGACGGGCTGGTACAGCAAGCAAACGCGCAGATTCGCGATACGGCACCGGAAAGCCGCCTGCAGCTTAGCTATCAGGATTATCAGCGCGGCCTGTTTAGCAGTACCGTACGTCTGATCCTTCAGTCCAGTTCACAAACCGAAGACAACTCAATTCTGAAGCCCGGCCAGAGTATCGTGATGAAGGAAACCATCGATCACGGTCCCTTCCCGCTTGCCCAGCTGAAAAAATTCAATCTGATCCCGAGCATGGCGTCGGTACATAGCGAGTTAGAAAATACCGATCCGGTGAAAAAGCTGTTTGAAATCGCCAAGGGCCAGTCCATCGTTCAGGTGGAAACGCGCATCGGTTACAGCGGTAGCACGGACTCCGATGTACGCCTGTTGCCCGCCGATTACAGCAACGTGCAAACCGGCGAGCGCTTTGCCTTTAACGGCGGTACGCTGACTATCGCAGCGGACTCGAAGGGCGACGCGGTGAAGTTCGACGGTAATATCGACAGCGTATCTATCGCCAGCAAAAACGAGCTGGAAATGCCGGTGCTGTTCACCATTAACGGCCTGAAGCTTGATGCCAACAGCCATCTCAGCCCGGAAGGATTGCGTGTAGGCGATCAGAATCTGGCGCTGAAAAAACTCAGCGCGTCGGTAAGTGATAAAGAAGCGCTGACGCTGGAGAATCTGAACGGTAAATCGACCTTTGATTCGAAGGATAATCACGTTTCAGGCCAGATTGACTACACCCTCGACAGCCTCAAGCTGCAGGGCCAGGACTTCGGTCACGGTAAGCTGCTGATAAAACTCGCCGACTTCGACGGCAAGGCGATGAAACAGTTCTCCACCCAGTACAACAACCAGGTGATGGCGCTGACCAGCGATCCAACGGTCCAGAACAACCCTGAACTTTATCAGCAGCGCGTTAGCGAACTGCTGGCGGCGAATCTGCCGCTGCTGCTGAAGGGCAATCCGTCGGTCAATATTGCCCCGCTGAGCTGGAGCAATGATAAAGGTGAGAGCAGCTTCAATCTTGCCGTACAGTTTAAGGATCCGGCCGCTGCCACCGCGCCAGCCCAGACCGTGGGTCAGCAGGTGGATAATGTGCTGAAGTCCTTCGACGGTAAGCTGCAGATCTCGATGGATATGGCGACGGAGATGATGACTCACGTGGCGATGACCGAGGGTTATGATAAAGATCAGGCCGGGAAGCTGGCCGATCAGCAGGTTAAAGGTCTGGCCGCGATGGGGCAGATGTTTAAGCTGACCACGCAGAAGGATAATAATATTCTCACCACGCTGCAGTACGCTACCGGTCAGGTGACGATGAACGGTGAGAAGATGCCGCTGGAGCAATTCCTGTCGCGTTATATGCTGGGTGGTGGTGAAGAGATTCCGGCGCAGTCCCCGGAAGTGCAGCCACAGGTACAGCCTGAAGCTCAACCGCAAGCACCTGAAGCCCAGCCGCAGGCAGCTCCGCAGAACTGATTTATCCGGTGATGTTGGTAGAAATCCAGAACCGCTATCCTTGTGATGGCGGTTTTTTTTGCCTGGGGCTGGGAGAGCGGTGACTGGGGATCAGCCTCTGCTGCTGCTCCAGGGCGGTCCTCCTTTGATAACTCCATTGTTTTTTTAAAGAATTAATAAGCTGCTGTGAAATCGCGACTTGGGCTCAGCCTGTGCTGCTGCTCCAGGGCGGTCCTCGCGCCGCGTTGCGGTGCCCTTACGCAGCAGCAGAGGCTGTACCTTCTCAACAATTTCATCGCTTTTTGCTTTTTGGCTTTCAGGCAACACAGAAGTCAGAAAGCAGGCTGGCCGTGCCCCCGAGCGGGCAATCCGCAGCGCTGAGCGCAGAGAGGAAGCCAGGATTCGGCCACACGGACGTGGCCGAAAGTCACAGCCGCGCAGGACGCGCGTCTGTGGCGGTCCGTCCGGCTGACGAACGAAGTGAGGGTACCGCGAAGCGGCGCGAGGACCGCCCGAGCGGGGGCACGGCCAGCCAGCAGCAATGCCCGGATTTGCAACCAATCTATCCCTGTTGTCGCCTCCTGGCTCAATGGCTCCACCTCAGCGCTGCGGATGCCCTTACGCAGCAGCAGAGGCTGTCCCTTCTCAACAATTTCATCGTTTTTTGCATTTTGTCTTTCAGGCAACACAGAAGTCAGAAAGCAGGCTGGCCGTGCCCACGAGCGGGCAATCCGCAGCGCTGAGCGCATTGAGGAAGCCAGGATTCGGCCACACGGACGTGGCCGAAAGTCACAGCCGCGCAGGACGCGCGTCTGTGGCGGTCCGACCGGCTGACGAACGAAGTGAGGGAACCGCAACGCGGCGCGAGGACCGCCCGACCGGGGGTACGGCCAGCCAGCGCCCACTCCGACGCTGCAAACAATCCAGCACAGATGCCATTATCAGCAGCCAACGACAACCCTGCAAACAACCGTTCCGCCCAATTAACCAGCAACCAATCGCTCATTTGCGCAAATAACTGGTACTGTTGCGCAAATAGTTTTTATAATGCTCTGCACTTTTACCTCACCTCAAGAGTGCCGACAATGATCGACCGCCTGCTCCCCCTTACCGATATTCATCGCCACCTTGATGGCAACATTCGTGCGCAAACTATCCTCGATTTAGGCCGTGAATTTAACCTCACCCTGCCCGCCAGCACCCTGGAAACCCTGCGCCCGCACGTGCAGGTTATCGAAACCGAACCGGATCTGGTCAGCTTCCTGAATAAACTCGACTGGGGCGTTAAAGTCCTCGGCTCGCTGGAGGCCTGCCGCCGCGTGGCGCAGGAAAACGTTGAGGATGCCTCGCGCGCCGGAATTCACTACGCCGAACTGCGTTTCTCCCCGGGCTATATGGCGATGACCCATCACCTGCCGGTTGACGGCGTGGTCGAAGCGGTGATTGACGGCGTAAAAGCGGGATGTGCCGCGCACAATATCGACGTGCGCCTGATCGGAATTATGAGCCGCACCTTCGGGGAGCAAGCCTGCCTGCGCGAGTTGGATGCCCTGCTGGCCCACCGCGACGGCATCACCGCGCTGGATCTGGCCGGTGATGAACTCGGCTTCCCGGGCAATCAGTTCCTCAGCCACTTCAACCGCGCACGCGATGCCGGTTTGCGCATCACCGTGCACGCGGGCGAAGCAGCCGGTGCAGAAAGCATCTGGCAGGCGATTCGCGAGCTGGGGGCAGAACGTATCGGCCACGGCGTGAAGGCGATTGAGGATCGGGCACTGATGGATTATCTGGCGGCAAACGGTATCGGTATTGAATCCTGCCTGACCTCTAATATCCAGACCAGCACCGTGGCGTCGCTGGCGGGCCATCCGCTGAAAGCCTTCCTGGAACACGGCATTCTGGCCACCATCAACACCGACGACCCGGCGGTTCAGGGTATCGAGATTGGTCATGAATATGAGGTTGCCGCGCCGGCAGCCGGTCTGAGCCAGCAGCAGATGCGTACCGCGCAGGAGAACGGCCTGAAAATCGCCTTCCTGAGCGCCGCCGAAAAAGCCACGGTGCAGGCTCGCGTCGCGGGTTGATTTGCTCAGCAGGAAAATAAAAAAACTGCCGCCGCACCACGGATAGCGATCCGACAGGCGGCGGCAGTGGTTCGACACTTCTCATCAGGGGAAGTCCCCGGCTGTGCGAATTATCTCAGCGACAGTGACTTACGAAGACCCCGCGCATTATTTCTGCGGCAGGCTCTTACGTTAACTGCCCAGATTAACTCCGCCGCAGGAACTAACGTTGACCGCCAAGATTAACTCAGCAGCAGGATCTTACCCTGGTTGCCCAGATAAACTCAGCGGCAGGATCTACCTTGGGCGGATCAGATTATCTCAGCGACAGAGTCTGGCGTTTCTCGGCAGACTGCAGGCCCAGCTCAATCAGCTCCATCACCTGAATCGCCTCTTCGGCTTTCACCGGATTCTCACCCACGCCGTTCAGCGCGTCACGGATCGCCGCATAGTACGCCGGATAGTTGCCCGGAATGGTCAGCAGCGTTTTCTCCGCCAGCACGTCACCGTTGACCAGCGTCACCACGCCGTCGCGCATATCGTAGCCCCAGTCTTCCTGCGGCGGGCGCGCACCCGCTTTCAGCGCATCTTCCTGCGGGTCAAGGCCATATTTCACGTAGCTGCCCTGCGTGCCGTGGATCTGATAGCGCGGGGATTCCGCCGCCACCAGCATGCTGCCGTGCAGCACCACGCGGCGCTGAGGATAAATCAGCGTGGCGTGGAAATAGTCGGTGGTTTGCGCGCCGGGACGCAGCTCGGCGGTGTCGACATTAATCGCTACCGGGGAACCGAACAGCTGCAGTGCCTGATCGATAAGATGCGGCCCCAGATCGTACCAGATACCGCTGCCCGGACCTTTCTGCTCGCGCCAGCGCTGTTTCACTTCCAGACGGAAACGATCGAAGTGCGACTCAAAGTAGCGTACTTCACCGAGGGTTCCCTCAGCCAGCAACGACTTAGCGGTGAGGAAGTCGCTGTCCCAGCGGCGGTTATGGAACACCGACAGCAGCAGACCTTTGGATTTTGCCAGCGCATCCAGCTCGCGTGCCTGTGACAGCGTCACGGTGAATGGTTTATCCACCACCACGTTTTTACCCGCATCCAGCGCGGCTTTCGCCAGCGGGAAGTGGGTGTCATTCGGGGTGGGAATGACGATCAGCTGGATGGTCGGATCGTCGAACAGCGCCTGAGGATCGGATACTACCTGCACCGAAGGCCAGTCGGCATGAACCTTGGCGGCATCGCTGCTGGAAACCGCCGCCAGCTCCATTTCTGCCGTTCCGGCAATCAGCGGCGCATGAAACGTCTTACTGGCGAAACCATAGCCCACCAGCCCTACACGTATTTTATCAGTCATCACTTTCCCTCATTGGTTACCCATTGATTTAAGACGATCGGTCCAGAGAGGACAAGCTGAAATCATTCTGATTTTTATTCATTAGCACGCCGTGGTACGTACCATGTTTCCTGAGCGACCAGCGCATCGTGCGCATCCAGGCTGCGGCGGCGGAAATCACTGGGGCTGACGCCAACCCGTTTACGAAAAACGCGGGAAAAGTAAAGCTGGTCGTCATAGCCCACTTCACGCCCGATACTGGCGATGGGTTCCTGGGTAGTCTGCAGCAGCAGCCTGGCGCGTATCACCCGCTGGTCTTCACGCCAGCGCAGCAGATTAACCCCCATCTGCTCGCGGAACAGGTGCGCCAGCCGCGAAGGCGACAGGCAGACGTGTTTTGCCACCTCTTCAATTTTCACCTCCGCCGCCAGGTTGCTGGTGACGTACTGACAGGCTTCAATCACCCGGGAATCGCGCACCTGCTGATGGCTGCGCGGATCTTCCTCTACCGCACGCAGTAGCAGGCGCTCCAGCAGATTCATTGCCAGCTCTTCCGCGAAGCGTCGCCCGGAGTTATGGGTGTTTTCAATGCTGGCGAACAGGCGGTCAAACTCCCCGCGCAGCGCTTCGGGAAGATGCAGCCGCCCCACGCCCTGCACTTCGTCCTGAAACGAGAGCCAGTCGCTCCAGTAGGCGCGCGGGCGGAAGTAAACCCAGCGATGATGCCAGGCGTCGCTGTCCGGCGAACGACCGTAGTAGTGCGGGGTTTTCGGCTGAAACAGCAGCAGATCGCCCTCTTCGCAGTCGAAGGCGGCCTCACCGTCAAAGATACGTCCGCGCCCTTTCACCGTCAGGTTCAGGATGTAGCCTTTCATACCGTGCGGCCGATCGACAAAGAAATCGAGCGGCCCGTCGGCGTTGATCGGCGTCAGTCCGGCCACCAGCCAGGCACCGAACTGATAACCGGGTAACAGCGGGTTAGATTGTGTGACCGGTGCCAGGCGATGATACATAACGCGTCCCCTTATCAGGCTGCTTTATTTTTCTGTTTGTAGCGGTCAAAAATCACTGCTGCTAACAATATCAAACCGCGCACCACGTACTGTGAGAAAGGCGAGATATTCAATAAGTTCATAGCGTTTTCAACCGTACCCAGGATTAGGACGCCCGCGATGACATAGGAAATTTTACCAATGCCGCCCTTCAGCGATACACCCCCCAGCACGCAGGCCGAGATCACAATCAGCTCATAGCCAATCGAGGTCATCGGCTGGCCGCTGGTCATGCGCGAGGCCAGGATGATGCCCGCAGCCGCCGACACCAGGCCGGAGAGGATAAAGATGATGATCCGCGTACGCACCACCGGCACCCCGGCCAGGCGGGCAGCTTCTTCGTTGCCACCGATAGCCAGCGTGTTGCGGCCAAAGGTGGTTTTATTCAGCAGGAAGGCGAACAGCGCGAGGGTGATAATGGTTAACCACACCGGTGCAGGCACGCCCAGCCAGCTGGCGTAACCCAGCGCAAAGAAGCGCTCGTCTTCGATGCCGACCGCTTTGCCGTCCGAGAAAATATAGGCCAGACCGCGCACAATCTGCATGGTCGCCAGGGTGGTAATCAGCGCGTTGATCTTCAGTTTAGCGATGACGAAGCCGTTGACGAAGCCGCAGGCCACGCCGAGCAGCAGCCCGGCACCCACGCCGATCCACAGGCTTTCGCTGAGATTGATCACCACCGCGCAGGTCACACCCGCGCAGGCTATCACCGAGGCCACCGAGAGATCGAAATCGCCGGAGGCCAGACAAAACAGCATGCCGCACGCGACCATTCCGGACATCGAGATAGCCAGCCCCAGCCCTTTCATATTGATAATGCTGGCGAAGTTAGGCACGAAGACCATACAGGCGAGGAACAGCGCGGCAAACACCACCAGCATGCCGAAGTTATCCCAGATACGCCCTAAGCTCAGGCGCGAGGGTGCCGCCGGAGCGGTCGTTGAAGTTGTCGAAGACATAGGTTTCTCCTGCATGTCAGGCCACCGCGGTGGCAGGTTTTGCGGTTTTAGGCATCGCCAGACCGAGGGTTAGCGCTTCGGTGGCATCGTCGTGGGCCAGCTCGCCGGCGATCTCGCCTTCGCGCATCACCAGAATGCGATCGGCCAGGCCCATCACCTCCGGCAAATCGCTGGAGGCAAACAGCACGGCAATGCCGCGCTCGGCCAGCGCATAGATCAGCTGATAAATTTCGTTTTTGGCGCCCACGTCAATGCCGCGCGTCGGCTCGTCGAGCATGATCACTTTCATCTCTTCCGACAGCCAGCGGCCAAGGATCGCCTTCTGCTGGTTGCCGCCGGAAAGATTCATAATCAGCTGGTCCGCCGTCGGGGTTTTGATGTTCAGCGAGCGGATGTGCAGCCCGGCGTTCTTCGACTCCCAGGCTTTATCAATCAGAAAGCCTGCCGTCAGGTTATTGCGGCGGGCGCTGATGTTAATATTGTCGCGCACCGAGTGAACCGGAATGATGCCGTCGGCCTTGCGATCTTCCGGGCAGAGCATAATTCCGGCGCGGATCGCCTCGACCGGTTCACGCAGGGTGAGTTTTACGCCGTCCAGCCACAGTTCACCGCCGGTCAGCCGGGTGGCCCCAAACAGCCCCTTCATCAGCTCGCTGCGCCCTGCGCCCACCAGGCCAAACAGCCCGACGATTTCACCGGCGCGCACGCTGAAGGATACCGGGCTGCGCACGCCTTTCGCCTGCACGTTATCCAGCCGCAGGCGCACCTCACCGCAGGGGCGCGGGCGGTAGCCATAAATATCGCCGATATCGCGGCCAACCATCGCCTGCACCAGCTGTTCGTTATCGCAGGTGCTCATGTCGCTGAAGGTCCGGACGTAACGGCCGTCCTTGAAAACGGTAATCGCATCGCTGAGTGCAAAGATCTCCTCCATGCGGTGCGAGACGTACAGCACCACACGGCCATCGGCGCGCAGTTGGCGGATCACGCGGAACAGCTGGTCGATTTCACGTGCGGAAAGCGAGCTGGTTGGCTCATCAAAGGCAATCACTTGCGCGTTGCGGGTCAGCGCCTTGGCGATTTCAACCATCTGCCACTGCCCCAGCGACAGGTATTTCAGCGGCATGTCCGGGTCAATATCCATACCCAGCACCGCCAGCTGCTTCGCCGCTTCGGCGCGCAGGCGACGGTGATTGACCAGCCCGCCGCGCTGCGGTAGCTGGCCAAGGAAAATATTTTCTGCCACGGTCATTTCCGGGATCAGATGCAGTTCCTGATAAATAATCGCCACCCCGGCGTTCAGCGCATCGGTGGTGTGCTGAAAATTCACCGGCTGGCCTTGAAGGCGAATCTCTCCGCTGCTGGCGCGGTAGCTTCCGCTGAGAATTTTCAGCAGCGTTGATTTCCCGGCACCATTTTCCCCCATCAGCGCATGGACCTCTCCGGCATGGCAGTCGAAGCTGATGTCCTGCAGTGCCTTCACGCCGGGAAAGGTTTTACCTATGCCGTGAAAGCTGAGATAAGCGGGTTCTCTGGTCATATCACTCCCCTGAAACGGTGTGGGACGGCGTAAACTGTGCGCGTCCAGTCATACGGTTAACCTGACCGTGGGCCGATCGCGGCAGCAATCGACCCACATTAAGTGACATTGTCACGCCATGATTTACATCAATCCTTTCTTAGCCAGCTCGGCCTTAAAGTTGTCGCGGGTGATCAGCACCACGTCGGTCACTTCGGTAAATTTGGCGGGCTCCGTACCGCTGGTCACCCAGTCATGCAGCATTTTGATACTGCGGTAGCCGTGAACGTCCGGGCTTGGCAGCAGCGAGCCGTAGAAGCCGGTGGCCTGGCCTTTCGACAGTTCGCTGACCGCATCCACGCCGTTGATGCCGATGCCAATAACGTTAGGCGCTTTAAAGCCCTGGCCTTCCGTTGCGCGCACGCCGCCCAACACGGTGTTGTCGTTCATGCCGACGATCAGCCAGTTTTTCACTTCAGGATGCTGCACCAGCAGCGAGTTGCCGGCATCGAACGCGCCCGGGATATCGTTAGATTTGGTCGGGATCTGATAAATCTGTTTTTCCGGGAACCCGGCCGCCTTCAGCGCATCCATCGATCCACCGGTACGGCGGCGGGCGGTATCGAGCTCGTTAGCGGTAATCGCCATCACCGCGGTTTCTTTCACATCCCAGCCGCGCTTCTGCATTTCCTTATAAAGCTCCTGACCCTGACGCTCACCGATTTTGGTCGCCGCCATCATCACCAGCGGCACGGTATCCATCGGCTTGCCTTTCGCGGTAACGAACTGGTCGTCGACCGCAATCACCTTCAGGTCATAGCTACGCGCCTTCGCCATAATCGCGGAACCCAGTTTCGGGTCCGGGGTGCAGATAACAAAGCCTTTGGCACCGCTGGCCGCCAGGCTGTCGATGGCGTTCAGGGTTTTCTCACCGTCCGGTACGGCGATTTTTATCACCTCAAAGCCCAGCTCCTGACCGGCTTTGTCAGCGAATTTCCATTCGGTCTGGAACCATGGTTCCTCCGGCTGCTTCACCAGAAAACCGAGTTTCATTGTTTCTGCGATAGCGGATTGTGACATAACGGCAGCAAGGCTGATTGCGGCCAGTGCTTTAGTAAATTTGTGCATGAGGCTCTCCGGCTCAGTGCCCGCTTTTGACGGGGTTGTGTAAACGGTAACAATCGGAAGATGAAATTATTAAAATCGTATAAACAGCAACTTATCTAAAACCGTCGTGTTTTTTGCGGCGGCGGTTAATTAGTTTTACCCGTATATAAACGGAAATTTGTAGAGCGCTATCACACACTGGAATTACAGGCGTTTTGTCCATGCATTCAGCTGATTTAACCGGAAAATAACATTTGAAGCGCATCACATAACCGGAACGGATGGCAGAAAAGTGCATATATGCAGCCACTCACACCTAACCGCTTCTGCACCATGTGCTCAGGATAAGGAGACTTGACTATCGTCTCTGGAGAACAACTATGAACAAGGGTGCCATTACCCTCGGTCTGGATTTTGGCAGCGACTCGGTTCGGGCGCTGGCGGTGGAATGTGCCAGCGGACGTGAACTGGCGAAACAGGTGGTCGCCTATCCCCGCTGGCAGGAAGGTCGTTTCTGTCAGCCCAATCGCAATCAGTTCCGCCATCATCCCGCGGATTATATTGAGGCGCTGGAGCAGGCAATTCGTGACGTTGTCACTCAACTCGGCGCGGACAGCCAGAACGTGGTCGGGATTGGCGTGGATTCGACCGGTTCGACCCCGGCCCCCATCGACCGCGAAGGCCGTGTACTGGCGCTGCGCCCGGAATTTGCCGATAACCCCAATGCGATGTTTGTGCTGTGGAAGGATCACACCGCCATCGAAGAAGCGGAAGCCATTACCCGCCTGTGCCACAGCGGCGAGTTCGGAGATTATTCCCGCTATATCGGTGGGATCTACTCGTCTGAATGGTTCTGGGCCAAAATTCTGCACGTCAGCCGTGAAGATGCCGCGGTGCGTGACGCCGCCGCCTCGTGGGTGGAGTTATGCGACTGGGTCCCAGCTTTGCTCAGCGGCACCACCGCCCCCGCCGACCTGCGCCGTGGCCGCTGCGCCGCCGGGCATAAATCACTCTGGCATCCGCTGTGGCAGGGGCTGCCGGAGGCCGCATTCCTTGATGCGCTGGATCCGCTGCTGACCCGCGATCTGGACTCTCCCCTGTTTACCGATACCTGGACCGCCGATCTGCCGGTGGGTGAGCTGACCGCCGAGTGGGCGGAAAGGCTCGGCCTGCCGCGCGGCGTGGCGATTTCCGGCGGTGCCTTTGACTGCCATATGGGCGCGGTCGGGGCCGGTGCGAAGCCGTACACACTGGTGAAAGTGATCGGCACCTCCACCTGCGACATTCTGATTGCCGACCCCGAGCGCGTAGGCGACCGGGCCATCAAGGGCATCTGCGGCCAGGTCGACGGCAGCGTGGTGCCGGGCATGATCGGTTTTGAAGCCGGGCAGTCGGCGTTTGGCGATATGTATGCCTGGTTCAGCCGTCTTCTCAGCTGGCCGCTGGTGCAGGCCATGCAGCAGCGGCCGGAACTCAAAACCCAGCTGGAACCCATTCGCCGCGCCCTGCTGGAGGATTTAACTAAAGCCTGGGCCAGCGATCCGCAGCTCGATCATCTGCCCGTAGTGCTGGACTGGTTTAACGGCCGCCGCACGCCGTTCGCCAACCAGCGCCTGAAGGGGGTGATTACCGATCTTAACCTGGGGACCGATGCGCCCACCCTGTTCGGCGGTTTTATCGCCGCCACCGCCTTCGGGGCCAGAGCGATTATGGAGTGCTTTGAGCAGCAGGATATTCCGGTGCAGCAGATCCTGACGCTCGGCGGCATCGCCCGCAAGTCACCGGCGATTATGCAGGTGTGCTGCGACGTGATGAACCGCCCGCTGGATATCGTCGCCTCCGACGAGTGCTGCGCGCTGGGTGCGGCCATTTTTGCCGCAGTTGCCGCCGGCGTCTATGCCGATATTCCGGCCGCGCAGCAGCACATGGCCAGCCCGCTGGAGCAGACCCTGCAGCCGGACCCCGCGCGCGTCGCCCGTTTTCAACAGCTTTATCAGCGTTATCTTCAATGGTGCGAAGTTGCCGAACCGCAGTTTGCGCCACAACAGTCAACCGTTAGTGAAGGAGTGGTTTTATGACCCAGTTAAGCACCGCAACCGTATGGTTTGTGATTGGTACCCAGCATCTTTACGGCGCGGAAACCCTGCGTCAGGTTGAACAGCACGGCAAAGAGGTGGTTGACCAGCTTAACCGTGAAGGAAAACTGCCCTTCCCACTTCAGCTTAAGCCGCTGGTCAAAAGCCCGGACGAGGTGCTGGCGCTGTGCCGCGATGCCAACCACGACCAGCAGTGCCTGGGGATTATTACCTGGCTGCATACCTTCTCACCGGCGAAAATGTGGATCGGCGGGCTGTCCGTTCTCAACAAGCCGCTGCTGCAGTTCCATACCCAGTTCAATGCGGAAATTCCGTGGGACAGCATGGATATGGACTTTATGAACCTCAACCAGACCGCGCACGGCGGCCGCGAGTTCGGCTTTATCGGCGCGCGGATGCGCCTGCCGCATCAGGTGGTCACCGGCCACTGGCAGGATCCGCAGGCGGTGCAGCGCATTGCACAGTGGATGCGCGGCGCGGCGGCGAAGCTTGCCAGCCAGCAACTGAAGGTGGCGCGCTTCGGCGACAATATGCGTGAAGTGGCGGTGACCGAAGGCGATAAAGTCGCCGCGCAGATCCAGTTCGGCTATGCGGTGAACGGCTGGGGCGTCGGCGACCTGGTGGAGGTGATTAATCAGGTCAGCGACGGCGACGTCAGCGCGCTGGTTGATGAATATGAGAGCAGCTACGAGTTCTCAGCGGCGGCGGCGGTAAACGGTGAACGACGCCAGAACGTGCTGGATGCCGCACGCATCGAACTGGGCATGAAGCGCTTCCTCGACGGCGAAGGCTGCCGCGCCTTTACCACCAACTTCCAGACCTTGCACGGCATGACCCAGCTGCCGGGGCTGGCGGTGCAGCGCCTGATGCAGCAGGGCTACGGCTTTGCCGGTGAAGGCGACTGGAAGACCGCCGCGCTGCTGCATATTTTCAAAGTGATGGCTGGTAACCAGGCGGGCGGCACCTCGTTCATGGAGGATTACACCTACCACTTCTCGCCGGGCAACGATCTGGTGCTGGGTTCGCACATGCTGGAAGTGTGCCCGTCTATCGCCCGCGAAGCCCGCCCGCTGCTGGACGTGCAGGCGCTGGGCATTGGCGGTAAGGCGGATCCTGCACGCCTGATCTTCTCCTCTCCGGCCGGTGCGGCGGTGAATGCCAGCGTGATTGATATGGGCGATCGCTTCCGCCTGCTGGTTAACGTGGTGGATGCCATCGAGCAGCCTCACGCACTGCCCGTGCTGCCGGTGGCCCGTGCGCTGTGGCGCGCCCAGCCTTCGCTGGCGACGGCTTCAGAAGCCTGGATCCTCGGCGGCGGCGCCCACCATACGGTGTTCAGCCAGGCGCTGACGGTGGACGATATGCGACTGTACGGCGAACTGCATAATATCGAGGTACTGGTGATCGATAACGACACCACCATTCACGGCTTCCGCGATGCGCTGCGCTGGAACGACGCTTATTATCGTCTGGCACGCTAAAAAATGTACCGGCGGTGCCTGACGGTGCTGCCGGTGCTTATTTGATGGTTACGTACCGTAAGTAAAATTAGATTTTGTATCCAGCCGAATATAGCCGCACGCCAGTTTCAACGCTGCGGGAAATATCCCGCCATCTTAAATGCGCATCGTTTTTCCTTATAACCTCACATTTTCACCCATTCTTCTCTGGTCATCAGTTTGGCGCTGTGTTAATTATTGTCACGGGTCACTTTATTTAACACCCTGGGCATTTGTTCTAAAACCCCGACTTACCAGCCCCACCAACAAGTTGATAATTATAGTTTTCAGGTAAAAATCAGATTATCTGACTAACAGGGCTGTTATTCTAAAAATAATCAAATGGATGTGTCTTATGTCTCAAATGTTCGCACTTTTGCTGGTTGTGGTCATTTTATACCTGGGTGACCTGGTATCGGTCAGAACCAAAGCCTGGATCCCGTCCGTATTTGTCTGTGCGGTGCTGTTTTTAATTGGCTACTGGACCTTCTTCCCGCAGGATATTGTCAGCCGCGCCGGTATCACGCCGGTGGTGGCCGTTATGCTGATGTATTTGCTGATCACCAATATGGGCACCCTGCTCTCGGTCCCTGAACTGATCCGCCAGTGGAAAACCATTATTATCTCGCTGGCCGGTATCGCCGGGATAATGGCCACGGTTTTCGTGGTCTGCCTGCTGATGTTCGACCGTAATACCGCCATTGTCACCATCCCACCGCTGGTCGGCGGCATCGTGTCGGCGATCATCATGTCCAAAGGTGCGGCGTCCGCCGGGCTGGTCGATTTGTCCGTTTTCGCCATTCTGATCTACGTAATGCAGGGTTTTGCCGGCTATCCGCTTACCGCCATTATGCTGCAGCGCGAAGGCAGGCGCGTGCTGCAGAAATACCGCCGTGGGGAATGGCAGGAAACCGTTGCCGCCGCACCGCTGCCGGAAAAGGCGGCGGGTGCCGCCAGCGCCGAAAATGCCATGCCGCGCCTGTTTGGCCGTTTCCCCGCCCACTACAACACCAGCTACTTCAAATTTATGCGCCTCGCCTTCGTTGGCTGGCTGGCGTATCTGGTTTCCGGCTGGCTGGCGCCCGTTGTCGCGGTCAGCCCGTTCGTGCTCTGCCTGTTGTTCGGGGTGATCGCCGCCTCGCTGGGGTTCCTGGAAAGGCAGCCGCTGCAAAAGGCCAACGGCTTTGGCTTCGCGGTGATGGGCCTGATGCTGTTTATTTTTGATACGTTGAACCGCGCCACGCCGGAAATGCTGCTGCGCCTGCTGTTTCCGATGCTGGTGCTGATTGCCGCCGCCGTGGTGGGGATGTTTATCGTCTCCTGGGTGGTGGGCAAACTGCTGGGCGTCAGTATGGAGATGGCCTTCGCCATTGCGCTGACCTCGATGTACGGCTTCCCGGCGGACTACATTATTACTAACGAAGCCATCACCGCGCTGACCAAAGATGAGAAAGAGCGCGAGGTGCTGACCCAGCACATGCTGGCCCCGATGCTGGTCGGTGGCTTTATTTCCGTTACCATGGTGTCGGTGGTCCTTGCCGGGATCATGGTCGGCTACATTATTCCTGCTGTTTAACGCATTATTCAGTACAACCGGTACAAGAGATAAGGGAAGCAATACTCATGACCAGTCAGTCAATCACCGAGTCCGTTCGAGCCTGGGCCGAGGCGATGATCGCCTTCCGCCGCGACCTGCACGCCCACCCCGAGCTGCCGTGGGAAGAAGTCCGCACCACGCAGAAGGTGGCGCAGGCGCTGGATGAGATCGGCATCAGCTATCGTCTCACTGAACCGACCGGCATTATCGCCGAGATAAAAGGCGGCCAGCCGGGTAAAACCGTGGCGCTGCGCGCCGATATGGATGCGCTGCCGGTTCAGGAACTGAGCACCACGCTGAGCTATAAGTCGCTGACCGACGGCAAGATGCACGCCTGCGGCCACGATGCGCATACGTCCATGCTGCTGAACGCGGCCAGAGCGCTACAGGAGCACCGCGCCGAACTGCGCGGCAACGTCAGGCTGATTTTCCAGCCGGCGGAAGAGATTGCCCAGGGCGCACGCGAGATGGTTCGCCAGGGTGCGGTTGAGGGCGTGGATAACGTGTTCGGTATGCATATCTGGACCACCACCGCCTCCGGCAAGATTTCCTGCAACGTCGGATCCAGCTTTGCCTCTGCCGACCTGCTTAAGGTGAAATTCAAAGGCCGCGGCGGCCACGGTTCGATGCCGGAAGCCTGCATTGACGCCGCCGTCGTCGCCTCGTCGTTTGTGATGAATCTGCAGGCCATCGTCTCCCGCGAGACCTCGCCGCTGGACTCGGCGGTAGTCACTATTGGTCGGATGGAAGTCGGCACGCGCTTTAACGTGATTGCCGAGAACGCGGAACTGGACGGTACGGTGCGCTGCTTTGACGTCGCCACCCGCGAGCGCCTGAAGGCGGCCATCGAGCGTTACGCCCACCAGACGGCGGGGATCTACGGGGCTACGGCCGAAGTGGAGTACACCTACGGTACGCTGCCGGTGATCAACGAAGAGCGCAGCGCCCTGCTGGCGCAGTCGGTGATCCGCGATGCCTTTGGTGAAGAGGTGCTGTACGCCGAGCGCCCTACTACCGGCGGTGAGGATTTCAGCTACTTTATCGAAAATATCCCGGGCTGCTTTGCGCTGCTGGGGTGCGGTAACAAGGAGAAAGGTACCGACTGGGCGCATCATCACGGCTGCTTTAATATTGATGAAGATGTGATGGTGCACGGCGCGGAGCTTTACGCGCAGTATGCGTGGCGTTATCTGCAACAGGATGATTTTTAACGCTGCGGTCAGGCAGGGCTGTCTCGCTGCGGGTTCCTGAGCCTGGCGTATCGGTGCTATCCGGAACACGGACCCACTGACATGTTCCAGTGCTCGGGGAGTTGCTTCAGATCCTGTGTCTGGCTTATCGGGGCTGGTCGGAACGCGGACCCGCTGTCACGTCCATATCCGCTCGGCCTCGCACATCCATGTGCTCGGACGGTCCACTAACCCGTCCATCCCCGATTACCCGCATGTTTTGGTGTTGCTGCTGGAACAACTGATTGTATCTGGCAGCAACGCCATGATTTGAAAGGGAGACCGCTGCGGGACAGGTTAGCCGGGTGTCTGCCGCAAGGATGCGGCAGCCAAGCCCCCAGGGAGGTATTAACGGCAACCCGGCGATCTGCCCGTAACGGTCACCCCATACACCAATCCCACCGCGATCTGCCCTTAGCGATCGTTAAAGTTCACTCCCGTTGCTGGCAATGACCCGGCGATACCAGTCGAAGCTTTTCTTTTTAGAACGCGCAAAAGTACCGCTGCCGTCGTCGTTCTTATCGACATAAATGAAGCCGTACCGCTTACTGTACTGCCCGGTCGTGAAGGATACACAGTCAATGCAGCCCCACGGGGTGTAACCCATCAGGTCTACGCCGTCTTCCACCACGGCTTTCTTCATCTCTTCAATGTGTGAACGCAGGTAGTCGATGCGATAGTCATCGTTGATTTCACCGGATGCGTCCTTCTTATCAATCGCACCAAAGCCGTTTTCAACGATGAACAGCGGTTTCTCATAGCGCTCATAGAGGATGTTCAACACGTAGCGCAGGCCGACCGGATCGATCTGCCAGCCCCAGTCGGATGCCTTCACATGCGGATTCGGCACACTGCCCTCAAAACCGGAAAGCGCCGACCCTGTGCCTGCATTGGCTTTACTGACCGCATTGCTCATGTAATAACTCAGCCCGATGTAATCTGCACATCCCTCGCGGAGGATCTGCGCATCATCAGGTTCCATCGCAATGCTGTAGCCCTTACGCTGCCACTCTTTCAGAATGTAGGCCGGATAATGGCCGCGCATATGCACGTCGCTGAACAGGAATCGCTCCCTCATCGCCTCCTGCGCGTACATCACATCATCAGGATGGCAGGAGTAAGGATAAAGCGGCACCATGGCGATCATGCAGCCAATTTTTAGCGCGGGGTTAATCTCATGACCCAGCTTCACTACCTGTGCGCTGGCGACAAACTGGTGGTGAAGCACCTGGTACATGCACTCTTCGGGATTAGGCTCATCAGTAAAAATCACCCCGGAGCAGCAGTAGCCGAACAGCGGCGTCTTCCAGTTGCGCTGATTATTAATCTCATTAAACGTCATCCAGTATTTCACTTTGTGCTGATAACGTTTTAATACCACCGCGCTAAAATTGACGAAAAAGTCGACGACCTTCCTGTTCTTCCAGCCGCCGTATTCCGTCACCAGGAAATTAGGCATTTCGAAATGCGACAGGGTGATCACCGGCTCGATGCCATACTTCAAAAGCTCATCAAAAAGCGCATCGTAAAAACGCAGACCCTCTTCGTTAGGTTCAGCTTCATCGCCACGGGGGAAAATACGTGACCAGGCGATAGAGGTGCGGAAGCAGCGGAACCCCATCTCTGCCAGCAGCGCAACATCCTCACGATAGCGGTGGTAAAAATCTGAAGCCTCGTGATTGGCGTAGAGACAGCCCTCCTGAATCCCGTCGGTGATCACCCGGTCAACGCCGTGCGCTCCGCTGGTCAGCACATCAACAATGCTTGGGCCTTTTCCTCCCTGGTCCCAGCCACCCTCGACCTGATGTGCCGCTACGGCACCTCCCCACATGAAATTTTCTGGAAATACGTTGTTCATAATGTTTCTCTAAAAATATTCAGACAGTGCCGGGCTGTGCCATGGCGCGAGTATTGGGCTGAGTGTTTTCTGTAAAGCCGGCGATCCAGGTGAAGACAATCCCGAGGATAAACGCGACGGAAATCGACATCAGGAACCCGAGGAACTGGGTCATATGTCCTTCCTTGAAGAACACCGGCAGCACGGCAATCCCCGGGATGCAGTAGCTCCAGGAAACCGCATTAAAGGCGCCGGCAATCACCCCGCCGCCGGCCCCGGCCAAGCAGCCACAAATCATCGGGCGCTTAAGGCGCAGTGCAACCCCGTAGATCGCCGGTTCTGTGATGCCAAACAGGGCGGTGACCCCGGCGGATAACGCCAGCCGCTTCAGCTCCGCATCTTTCGCTTTCAGGTACACGCCCAGCACGGCACCCGCCATGCCAAACACCGCGGAGGCCTGCAGGCCGGTGAACGTGTCGTAGCCCAGCGTCGCGTAGTTACCCACGGTGACCGGCGTAATGCCCCAGTGCACACCCAGCGTCACCAGCGGCATCCACAGTGCGCCCACGACAAAGCCTGCAACGGCAGGGCTCAGGTGATACAGGGTGTTATAGACGCCGCCGATCGCTCCACCGATCATATTGCCGACGGGACCGAAGGCGAGGAGCGTTAGCGGCACCATAATCGCGATGCAAAACATCGGCGTGAACAGATTCCTGATCACCATCGGAAGGATCCGTTCAAAGAAACGCTGGACGTAAGACATCCCCCAGACCATCAGAATGATGGGGATCACCGACGAGGTGTAGCTCAGATACTCTACCGGCAAGCCCATAAAGGTCAGAGGCGCGGACTCAATGGGAATGCCGGCGACTTCCACCAGCACTTTTGCAATCGCTGGGTTTTCAACCGCGCTTTTCATCAGCGCCTGCATCGCCGGGTCGGCTGAATTGACCGTCAGTATTTTATTGGCGGTCAGCATGTTCAAGTAGTCCGGGGAGACCAGAGCACAGGCTGAAATAACTGCGGTAAACGGATTCACGTTAAACTTTTTGGCGGCGGTGAAGGCGACCATCACGGGAAGGAACGTGAACCCCGTCCAGGAAACGAAGTTAAGTATGCGATAGGTGCCCCCCGCAGGATCCATAAGATCGATCGCCGTCAGGAGGGAAATAATGCCCTGCAGTACGCCACAGGCGGCAAGGGGATAGAGAAAAGGCGCGAAAATGCTGGATATGATATCCATGATGCGGTTCACGATACCGACATTCGGTGCCTCAACCGCGGCGTTCTCGTCGATGTTCAGCAGGTTTTGCACTTCACGGTAAGCATCACTCACGTGGTTACCAATCACCACCTGCATCTGACCGCTGGCCTTCACGGCGGTAATCACACCCTGCACGCGTTTTAGCGATTCAACATCGACCTGAGAAGGGTCCTTGAGCACAAATCTCAGCCGCGTCGCACAATGCGTGACGCTGAGCACATTATTATCACCACCAATAAGCCTTACGATTTCTTTTGCAGAGTCTGCATAATTTATTGCCATCGTTTTTTTCCATTGCCAGAGGGGAGTTCAGGTCTGAGGTCCCAAATTGTTCCCGGCATGTTAGGTAAAGCATCAGGCAATGTCACGTGGTCACAATATGAATAAATCCGTCACTAATTACAGAAATGTCACACCCTGTGACTGACCATTCTGACGACCCAGCGCCAGTTTTCGCCCGATAGATTCGAGGATAAACAGGACCGGAACCTGTGTCGTAATATCGTATTCATCATCAATAAGAATACGCGAGACATGATAGGGAATAGTAAAGTCAGCCAATTTGGCAAGGGTGGATTTCTGGTTGCTGGTAATCGCAATGACCTTGCACTGATGAATAACAAATTGCCTGGCGATTTTTATTATTTCAGGCGTTTCACCCGAGACGGAGAGCACTATAGCAACGGCACTCTGGGCCATGTCCGTGCTGACTGGGTACCAGGGGTCATCAATGTGGTTGCTAAACTTGCCGATGTTAGATAAAAAACGCGCCCCGTAGCGGCCCAGCGAGCCTGAACTCCCTGCCCCGACGAAGAACACGCGCTCCGCGCTGCGGATCTGCTCGGCGGCACAGCTTATCACTTCATCGAACTCATCATTCCTGATGCTTTTAAAGAATGTCATTATTTCGTCCGCGCCGTGCGGAATCAATAATGTATTATTTTTCTGCAGATGGATTTTCAAACAGGTTTTCAGTTCGGAGTAGCCTTTGAAATCCATCTTTTTACAGAAGCGCAGTACCGTTGCGGTAGACACCGCGGAATTGTCGGCAAGTTCCCTGATGGTCATATAAATAACCGCGTTAATATTTTTGATAATGTAATTGTGGACGTGGCTTTCCAACAGGTTCAGAGCAGCGATTTTTTTAGCATTGAACATCACGTTAGTATCCTGAATTGTCATTTATGCCGACCATAGTGTCACAAGGCGTGACACTCGTGTAATTAATCGCGTAAATCGCGGCTGGCGGGAGAAATTTAATTGTTTGAAATGTGATGAGTGACGCATTTTGACAGGCTGCAATATAGACTTTCTGCCGCCGGGTTCGAGAATGAGCTTATCGCTTCAATTCCTGCTCCTTGCGTATCGGTGCTATCCGGAACGCGGACCCGCTGGCTCCTCCCTGTTCGCTCGTCATGCATATTACAGCGCTTCAAACGATCGCTTTGGTATTCGCGCCTGGCGCATCGGTGCTATCCGGAACGCGGACCCGCTGTCACATCCATGTTCGCTCGGCCTCGCACTTCCCTGTGCTCGGACGGTCCGCTTTTCCGGATAGCACCGATTGCCTGTGGATACTGGTATTGCTGTCAGGAAAACACTTCTTTTAGCAGCAACGCCATGACTCAGAAGGGAGACCGCTGCGGGACAGGTTAGCCGGGTGTCTGCCGCAGGGAGGCGGCAGCCAAGCCTACAGGAAGGTATTTACGGCGACCCGGCGATCTGCCCGAAGCGGTCAACCCAGTCACTAATCCCGCCGCGGAATGACCAAATTAACTTCATTCGTACAATTGAGACACTTCACATTCCACCGCTAAACCGATGTCACCGTGCACGCACCGGATTTATCATTAGCGGACTCCCACCTCCGGCAAGGACCCCGATGAACAGTACCGTCTATGATGCCTTTCGCTGTCTGAATTTACTGGCCACGGCGAACCGGCCGCAGGGCATTCGCGAGATGGGCCGCGAGCTGGCGCTGGACTCTGCCAAGGTCACGCGGCTGATGCAGACCCTGCTGGCGCTGGATATGGTGCAGCGTGATGCCAGGCGCAAATACAGTCTGGGAATCGGCATCCACCGCCTCTCGGCTCATGCGATCCATAATTCGGCGTTTTACAGTGCAGTAATGGATTTGTTGGAAGAAAGCGGCAATCGTACGATTTCCATCGTGATCGGCGCGCTGAGCGGCAAGAACGTGGTCTATTTGATCCATACCCGCGGTGGGGAGAGCATTGCGCGTGCCATCGGTAATTACCAGTCGTATCCGGTTCATGATTCCGTGATCGGCATTAAGCTGCTGTCGGCGATGAGCGATGAAGAAATCATCGGCCAGATCGGCATTAATGATTATCATCTGCTCAAACCGGATATTGATGAGGCGCGCCGGCATCAGGTGTTTGCCAAAGATTTTGGGCCCGGCGATTACCGCCTGGCGTGTAACATCCCGGGCATGCAGGCCGCCATTGCGCTGTCGAACATCAACAGTGAGAAGATGGATACGGCGAGCCTGCGTTTGTACCTGATCTCGGCGGCGAAAAAAATCAGCGGGGAATCACTGCCCATGCTGCCTTAGTTGTGCGCAGCGGGCTGCCGTGTCGGCCACGCGCTGGCCCGGTTTATACAGCGCGGACCCCAGACCCACGCTGTCGTAATAGCGCAGAAACTCAGCGACATTATCCACCTCCACGCCCCCGACGGCCGAAAAGCTGACGGGCTGAGAAAGCGGGCCTTTGATCAGCTGCGGATAGTTGCGCGGCAGCGCGCAGGCGGGAAATATTTTCATCACATCCACCCCCAGTTCGACCGCGCTAAATATTTCGCCTGGAGTAAACACCCCCGCGCAGACGAAAAGCCCCTGCGCTTTTGCCTGAGTCACAATTGACGGATTGAGATTCGGCGTCAGGATGAAATCGGCACCGGCGGCCACGCTGCGCCGCAGGTGATCGGCGGTGGTGACAGTCCCCACCCCAAGCTGAATATCGCCACCGAAGCGCTGCCGAACCCGGCAAAGACTGGTTTCCCAGCTGGGGGAATTGGTCGTAATTTCAATACGAGTGATGCCATTCTCGGCTAAACAGGCAATATGCGGCACGGCCTCATCAGCGGTTATTCCGCGAAGGATGGCGATAATTTTCTGATTACTCTCCATGACGAAACACCTCATTGAATCCGGCAAGGGTGGCGCTTTCGGCGGCCAGGAGCTGATAGCGGCGGTGCAGGATTTCACAGGCCTGCCGGTAGTGCGGCAGCAGCGCTTCGCTGCCGATAAAGCATACCGTTTCATTGCCGCCGGGATCGCCGCGCAGTATTTCGTATCCCATCAGCAGACCGGAAAGCCAGGAAGCAGCCGCCTCTTTTGCCAGCGCATCCAGGATGTAGCGGCCCCGGCAGCGAAACAGCTCCGTCACCAGTTCGGCCCGATCCCGCACCACCGTGACCGCCGTCTCGACGCCGGACTGAAATGCTGCCGCTGAGTGAACCTGTTCCGGCAGGCCTTTACCCACCACCGCGTGATTTAGCAGCAGATGATAAAGCTCGCCAGTCATGATGGTCTGCATACCCGTAACCGCCTGCCGGGCGCGGTCCACCCTGAGCCATTTGCTGTGGGTGCCCACGGCGGCAAACAGCGAGGCATCGGACTGCGTCAGCGCCCCCGCCAGCTGCATCTCTTCCCCCCGGCAGATCTCGTGGACCCGCCGGTCGCAGATACCGGGCCGCAGGGTGAGCGGATTGGGCAGGATGCCCGGCAGCGCCCGGCCTTTCCCCAGCAGTTGCGAAAAGCTGAGCGGCATTTCGAGATAACCGGCGTCGGCAAGCCCGATATTACTGCCGATCATCCCACACAGCAGCACGGGCAGCCGCTCATCGTACGCCTCTTCCAGCCGCCGCATCTGCCGTTGCAGGATCCCGGGCAGTTCTGCTTTCTGGCATTTGCCAACGCCGCAGCTGTCCTGCACCGCTTTCACCACCACGCCATCGCGCACGCTCAGCGCGCGGAAGTTGCTGGTTCCCCAGTCCACCGCAATGTAGTTCATCGCTCCCCTCCCAGCGCGGCCAGCGGCAGAAACGCGGTCAGCTCCCGAAGCTCCTGCCGCGTGATGTCGTCCAGAGCTTTCGCCGGTTCACGCACGTAGTCGCTGGCAAAAATCCCGGCCTGATGCAGCACGGTTTTATGAATGGCCACGCCAATTCCCGGCTGCACGCCGTAGCGTAGGAAAGGCAGATAGCGATAGAACAGCGCCTGCGCTTCCCGGCGGTCCCGCTGCCAGGCGGCCAAAATGGCATTGATCACCTCCGGGAATTCACAGGCGGGCATGGTTCCGGTGATCCCCCGGCACAGCTCTTCAAACAGGAAACCGGCGTTCAGGCCACCGAACAGGCCAACGCTCTCCCCCAGCGCCTGCTTTAAGGCGGTGATTTTCAGCGTGGTCGGTGGCTGTTCTACTTTGATGTATTTGATTGTAGGGAAGTCCTGACACAGGCGCACCAGCGTCGGCACGGGAATGTTAACGCCGGTCATCAGCGGCGCATCCTGGATCATGATGTCGATATCGCATGTCTGACAGATGTCGCGCCAGAAGCGATAAATCTCCTCCGGACCGGGCTTCACCACCGAGGGCGGATTGACCATCGCCACCTGCGCGCCCCAGCGCTGCACCCGGGCGATCTCCTCAATGGCGACGGCGGATGACGCCCCGCCCGCTGCGGCCACCAGCGGCAGGTCGCCCACCTGTTTTTTGACGCACTCAAACAGCGCCCGCTTTTCATCCAGGGTCAGTGCATAGCCTTCGGACGCATTGCCGAACAGTGCCAGACCATCAACGCCCTGCTGCAGCAGAAACTTTACCAGACGTTCAACGGAGGCCAGATCCAGCTGGCCCTGCTCATCAAATGCCGTGGCGAGAATCGGGACATTACCTTTTAACATGCTGCCTCCATAACCACGTCGCGAACGCGATCTTCATCGATTTCAATGCCTAAACCCGGACCCTGCGGCAGATGATAAGCACCGCCTTCGCAGATCAGCGGCTGCTTCAGCAGCTGATTGGCAAGGGCAAAAACGGGAGGCTGGTATTCGAGCATAAACAGATTGGGAATGGCGGCGGCGGCATGGATCGACGCGGCGATGCACGGCCCCAGCCCCACGCTTAAATGCGGTGCCACTCGCAGATTCCACGTCTCGGCCAGCGAGGCGATGTGCATCAGTTCGCTGATACCGGTCCTGCCCACATCGGGTTGCAGAATGTCCGCCGCCCGCTGCTCGATTACCGCTTTGAACTGATAGCGCGTGCGTTCGGTTTCGCCCAGCGCAATCGCCACCGGGCTTTTGGCGCGCAGTTCGCGATGGCCGGTGATATCTTCCGGCAGCAGCGGCGCTTCCAGAAAGCCCACTCCGAGTGCGTGCAGCTGCGTGGCTAAATCGCTGGCGTCGGCCACGCTGTAGTTCCAGTGCGCATCGATGAAAATCTGCGCCTCGCCGCCGAGCGTTTCACGAATGGCGCGGATGTTTTTGACGTCTTCACGCACGCCGTAGCCCAGCGCGAGCTTGACGGCATGAAAGCCTTTTTCCTGCCACTGCTTCGCCAGGCTGCAGCGGCTGGCGATATCCGGCTCGGGCAGGCCCGAGACATAGCACGGGATCGTGCGGCGAAACGCGCCGCCGAGCAGCTGATGGACCGGCAGACCGAGAATCTTGCCTTTAAGATCCCACAGGGCGATATCCACGCCGGCGATGGCATCAACGTGATAGCCGCCGGTGTGGCCGCGATCGCGCATCGAGTCGTACATTCTGGCGTTCAGCACGCCGCTGGAGAACGGCGATTCCCCGATCAGCAGCGGCGCAAACAGCTGTTTAATCAGTTCGGCGGCCACCTGTGGCACCACCGGTGCCAGCGCCTCCCCCCAGCCGACGTGTCCGTCGCTGCTGGTAATTTTCACCAGGCAGGTTTCCATCTTGCGGGAATAGACGCAGCGGTATTCCGGCCGATAGTAGTAGTCCGGCTCGCTCCCGTCCGACTTACCGCCGAGATAGGCCCGATCCGGGGTGATTTTGAGTGGGAAACACTCCACGTTGGTAATGTGCATAGCAGCTCCAGTTTTGATTAATCCAGGACTTTCCCGGCCGTTTCTTTGGCAAACCACACCGCAATAAACGAGATCAGCGCGGTGATCATCACGTACCAGGCGGGTGAAAGCGGATCGCCGGTAAAGGTGATCAGGCTGGCGGAAGCCAGCGGCGTGACGCCGCCAAACAGCGCCACGGTGAGGTTGTAGGACATGGCTATGCCGCCATAGCGTATCGCGGTGGGAAACAGCTCCACCATCGCGGCACCGCAGCCGCCGTTGAACAGCGCGACAAAGACGCCCAGCATGCTCATCGCGGCGATGGAACTGCCCACCGAACCCTGGGTCATTAGCAACATCGCGGGATACGTGAACAAGATGAATCCGGCGCAGCCCATCAGCATCAGCGGCCGCCGGCCCCATCTGTCCGACAGATAACCGGTAATCGGCATGCAGATGGCTACGCTCAGCAGGCCCAGCGTGGTGATCAGATAGGAATCGGTGCGACTGTAGTGCAGATGCGTGGAGAGATAGCCGGGCATAAAGGATTGCAGCACCCAGCTGCTGACCGCTTTAATCACCACGAAGCCGGTACAGAACAGCAGCGCGGAGAGGGACGTTTTCAGCGCGGTGCGCAGCGGTGACTTTTCGAGTTTGCCGCTCGCCTTCAGTTTGTGAAATTCAGCCGAGTCCTCCATGTTGCGGCGCATATATAAGCCACCCAGCCCGAGCGGTGCGGCCAGCAGGAACGGAATGCGCCAGCCCCAGTCGTTCATCGCCGCTTCTCCCAGCCAGTAGGTCAACATCAGCACCAGGCCGGAGCCGCAGACGAACGCCATAAAACTAAAGTTTTCACTCCAGCAGGTCAGCGTGGCGCGCCGGTGCGGCTTTGCGCTTTCTGCCAGATAGGTAATCACGCCGGAGCTTTCCCCCCCCGCCGCGAAACCCTGCACCAGGCGGGTGATCACCAACAGCACCGGCGCAATTGTCCCGACCTGATGCCAGGTGGGCAGTATCCCCATCACGAAGGTCGAGATGGACGTGATGACAATCACCGTGACCAGCACTTTGCGCCGCCCCAGTCGGTCACCCATCGAGCCAAAAAATAAGCCCCCCAGCGGGCGCATTAAAAAGCCGGAACCAAAGACCGCGAAGGACTTCAGCAGCGCGGTAGCCGGATCGTCACTGATAAAGAAGTTACTGGCGATAATCGCCGCTAACGTGCCGTATAAGCCGAAATCGAACCACTCGATAAAGTGGCCAATCCCGGCGGCCATCATGATTCTGGCCGTGCTTTTTGGCGGGCCTGCGGTTTCTGCCGCCCTGTACTCAACGCCATAGCGGCGGTCTGAACTCTCCATACGACCTCCAGAGGATAAACGTCGCGCCGAGGAAGACGCGTCATGTCATGAAAGTTAGCGTAGGGTTTTTGATTAGCGGCTGCGCTGTCAGGGGGGGATTGCGTGAAGCGAATCAAAAAACGAATCGCAAAATTGCTTCATATAGTGAAGCATTCATGAAAAACCATCGCGCGACCCGGTACTTAATCCCAACAGCACCTAAATAAATCGCTACGCCACAACGAAAAATTCATACGGTTTTTTTATACTCTCCTTCCCGACACTCCACCTTTGCTAAGGGACCGGCATGAACTTCGTTGAACACTTTGATTTTTCTGGGATCGCAAACACCTTTCTCAGCTACTTTTTTGCTTTTATCTTCGGTGCACTGATTGGCGCAGAACGCCAGTTTCGCCAGCGCACGGCGGGGCTGCGAACCAACGTGCTGGTTGCCATCGGCGCCGCGGGGTTTGTTGACCTCGCCGACTCCATCGCCGGCAGCACAGAGGCGGTGAGAGTGATCTCCTATGTGGTGTCCGGCATCGGCTTTCTCGGCGCCGGGGTGATTATGAAAGAAGGCGCCAACGTCAGCGGATTAAATACCGCCGCGACGCTCTGGTGTTCGGCGGCCGTCGGAGCCTGTACCGGCGTGGACCGCATCCCCGAGGCGGCGTTATTAACGGTGTTTATTCTGGCGGGCAATACGCTACTGCGCCCGCTGGTTAACTTTATTAACCGCGCCGACACCGACAGCGTTGAAGCCGAATACGTTATCCTTGTTACGGTGCCGCGACAGTTTTCCGGCAGGGTACGCGATGCCCTGCAGGAATTTCTGGAAGAGCACCGTTATCCAGCGGCGGATATTGAAACCGTGGTAACCGACAGCACCAACGTGGAGATTGAAATCACCCTGATCAGTACGGAGGTCGACGCCGCCGAACTGGACAAACTGGTGGAGCAGTTGAAGCGGCTGGAACATATCGGCTACGCCACCTGGCGGGCGAATACGCTGAGATGATGAGGCTGTGTTTTCCCTGATTCAGATTCCCAGTTCGATTCCAGTAATCACCTATTTCCAGTAAAGGCATTTGAGTCAGGTCTCTGTGAAATCGCAAATCCATCCATTGCGTATGTTGATTGTATGCTTTAGAGTTTTCTAAATTTAGAGAATGCTAAAGTAATAAAATGAACGATAGCCCATTGTTTCAACTGCAGGAAAGCGCCTTACTGGCGACTACGCTACTTAAGTCGATGAGCAACAGCCATCGACTTTTGATCCTCTGCATTCTCATCGATCGCCCCGGAACCTCATCAGGTGAGCTGGGGCAACTGACCGGCCTGACCCCTTCTGCCACCTCTCAGCACCTGGCGAAAATGAAAGAAGACGGGTTGATAGAGTCGGCAAGGGTCGCGCAACGAGTGAACTATTTCATTAAAAACGACGCGGTCAGAAAAGTCGTATCCACGTTAAAAGACATTTACTGTCCGGAGGGTTTCAAATGACGCCACAATCCGTGTCACCGCAGGAAGCTAAAAAACTGATCGATCAAGGGGCCATGCTCATTGATATCCGCGACCGCTCTGAATTCCTGCGTGAGCACATCCCGAACGCACATTCATTTCCGCTTAGCGATATCACAGCGGGTAAATCCATAGAGGCGGCAGATCAACAGCCCGTTATTTTTCACTGTCTGGCTGGAATGCGAACGGTCCAGAATGCCGATGCGCTGATGAAAGCAGCAGGACCTGCGCCGGCTTACCTGATGGCCGGCGGCATTAACGCCTGGAAAAGCGCGCATCTCCCGACTGCTGAAGACAAAAAACAGCCGCTGCCCGTTATGAGGCAGGTGCAGATTATTGCAGGCACCCTCATTCTTATCGGCGTTGTGCTGGGATACACCCTGGATAGCCGATTTTTTTTACTGGCAGGCCTGGTCGGTGCAGGTTTACTCTTCGCAGGCGTAAGCGGCATTTGCGGGATGGCGAGTTTGCTGTTAAAAATGCCGTGGAACAGACCTGATAAATAGACGTTGAGGCTATAAGAGCACACTGTCGATTTCAGAAATCACCTGCCTCATCGCGTCTTTGACGGTCCCTTCATTACGGCATGATATCCAGGCGTTTTGAGGATTCGCTCGAACGCCCGGGTAAAGGCATCATGCAGGTGTGCCGTTCGCACATTGCGTTACATGTTAAGTTATTAACCGAGTAACAAACAGCGGACGGCTTATTGTTTAAAACATTCCTGACGTCTCATCGTTGAGCGCTTTAATGACGGAGGGATGTGCCGCAATCCTGAGTGAAAAGTCCGCATAGGTAGGATATTCATCTTTCATCTCAAAGCCAATCTCGTTACCCCAGTTGAAAAACACCAGTAAATAAGGGTCTACGACGGTTAACGATTCGCCAACGGCAAACGCATTGCCCAGCTTCGACTCAATGGTTTTAAAAGCATCCGCCACCCGCAGCCTGGCTTTTGTCTGAATGGATTCATGGAGAGCAGGATCGTCAGTGAAGCGTTGTGGTCTGAATAATCCGCCAAATGCCTGACCATGAACCTCGCCTGATAGCCAGCACATCCATTCCAGCACGCGAACTTTATCTAACTCGCTCACGCCCAGCAGGCTTTTATTCGGCACCCATTGCGATATAGCGAGCGCTATAGCGGGCGTTTCGGTGATTACCGCATCATCGAAAGACAGTACCGGAACGCGCCGCTTGGGGTTAATCCTGGCAAAAGAGGCGCTTTGAGTCTCCTGCTTCTGAACGGAGGTTTCGACCGGGGTGAACGGCAGCCCCGATTCATGAAGCAGGGTATGAGTCGCCAACGAACATGAACCACGTGAGAACCAGAATTTGATGTTGTGCATAAAAACTTCCATTAATAGGTAGACCGGTCTATCATGTTTTCAGGTCATCATATTGTCAAGAGTGCAAAAATGAAAGAGAAGACGCCTCGGGGCGCAGGCAGAGAGACCTTAGTTTCTTCGGCTAAGCATCTGTTTATGAGAAATGGCACAGCCAATGTAGGTATTAACGATGTAACCGCTGAGGCTGGTTTAGCTAAGATGACGTTGTATAACAATTTTCCATCGAAAGACGCACTTATCGCTGAAGTTTATCAACGGGTCGCGGAAGAGATCCTTGAGATGTGCCGACAGATGATATCGGAATCTGGAAGCGAACAGGAAAAAGTTATTTCATTGTTCAATCACGCTGTTGCGCAAAAAGCGTCCCAGCGTGGCTGCCCAATGAACCATGCCTTATTTCAATCTGCTGAGCCAGATGGGGAAATTTTCCATATCGTACAAAAGTATAAAAGACAGTTAAGGCAGCTTATTGTCGATTGTTTAAATCCGGGCCGCATCAATCGACAACAGCTGGCAGATCAAATCTTAATTTTACTGGACGGCTTTGCTTTGCAAACCTACATCAAAGCCGTCGATTCTCCGGGTGAATCAGTCAGGGTTTTGATAGCCATGATGTTAAGTGAAGATGAATAATTCGGAAAAATTAACGTTATGCAATATGAAGCCGGCTTTATGTTTTATGATTCAGCATGAACCGGCATTCAGAATGTAGCCTTTGCGCGCGCTCTGCCAGGCCAGGAAGGCCAGCCCGAGAGCAATAAACGACAGAACTGCGCCCGCCCAGCCGTGTGACACCAGGCCAAATCCGGCAGCAATGGTCGCCCCGCCGGACCCAGGCACGATCCCCGGTGCAATGAGCGTGACGTAAAGCGTACCAAACAGCGAACGATCCGCGAAGCGGCCACCCAGCCAGTTGCCGACCGCCAGACCCAGACCCAGACCCAGACCAAACAGGACCATCAGCCAGGTGAAAATTCTGGTGTGAACGGTGCTATCTTTATCACTTTCTAAGCGTTAATAAGGGAGCGACGGCTGTGGATATGAAATTGTCCGGTGGATGTTTATGTGGGTTTATCAGATTTAACGCGGTGAACCCTTCTTCCGCTCATTCCTGCTCCTGCGACCTGTGCCAGAAGCATTCTGGCTGTCAGACCGCGGTATGGCTTGAATTCCACTCGGATGATGTTGAATGGACTGGCGAAGGGGGCGTGCCTTCCCTGTTCCGCTCATCCGCGGCTTCCTCCCGAGCATTTTGCGCCCGGTGTGGTTCCTCAGTCGGCGCTATCGATGACAGTCCGGCGATCGCTTTGCTCAGCGGGATTTTTGACCACAACGAGCGCGCCTTGTTTTCGCCTCAGTCACACTCATTTCAAGATATGAAGCCGGTGTGGTGGAGAACCATCCTGCCTGATTCCGTTGACTGAAATAATTCCATTTATTTTAGATGGTTATGGTTTTTGTGCTTGTAATTACCGACTCTATGTTTCTCCATAAATCATTTATTCTTGAGCCTATTCCTGCGTTTTCAACCAGTGTAAATTCTGTCGCATCAGGAAGTGTGTAAGGCGCTTCAAGCGTTGCTCTTGGGCAGCATTCTTCGTGAAGTAATGCGCCCATAACGTTTAATATTTCTGAAAGCTGGGAATGTGCCAGATGGGCACGAACAGACAGGTTAGGCAATGACAAAGGCTTATCCAGCAACTCTCCACTACTGACAATCCAGTCGAGTGCATTTTTTATAACTCCGGTGACACCATGTGCATATTCCGGGCTGGCTAATAAGACCAGGTCTGCCCGGGAAAGCGCATTTCGCCAGTGTTCAACCGCAGGGTTCTGCGCAGATTCATCATCAACATTAAAAAGAGGGATTTTGTCAAGGGAGTCATATATTTCAAACGTTATTCCTGCCGGACAATGAAGAGACATTGCCCGTAAAAAAGCGCTGTTCAGCGAAGCCGCACGAAGGCTGCCAGAAATGCCCAATACATATTTTCCATCATTCATCAGAACACGCCTTGAAATTTTAAAAACAGGTTCTAAAAAATCTGCATTATCAACCGTAAATAATTCAAACCATTGAGAGACTTAAATTTTGAGTGCCGCCTGGATCACAGCTTCCATTTTCTCCGGGGTGGCGATGGGTGCAAAACGCTTGAGCGGCTTGCCGTCGCGCCCGACCAGGAACTTGGTGAAATTCCACTTAATTCGCCCACCCAGCACGCCGGGCAATTCATCCTTCAGGTAACGAAACAGTGGATGCGCGGCGGAACCGTTAACCTCCACCTTGGCGAACATTGGAAAGCTGACGCCGTAATTAACGTGGCAGGTCTGCGCGATGTCGTCGGCTCCGCCGGGTTCCTGTTTACCAAACTGGTTGCACGGAAACCCCAGCACTATCAACCCCTGGTCGGCGTATTTTTTGTAGAGCGCTTCAAGACCTGCGTACTGCGGCGTGAAGCCACACCGGCTGGCGGTATTGACCACCAGCACCAGTTTGCCCGCGTAGTCGGCCATAGAGACAGGCTGTCCCTGCAGACTGGTGGCAGTGAGTTGATGAAAAGGGGTCATATCGTCATCCTCATATCAGAACGTGTTCAACATCGATATTGCCGCGCAGTGCCTTGCGGCAACGGCATATGGCGCAAGGCTGGCTTGATGTCGATAACAGGGTGTCAAAGCACGCTGTAGATTTCAGAAACCACCTGCAGGGTTGCTTCATCAATGGTTCCTTCATTACGGCATAAAATCCAGCCGTGGCTGGCAACTTCCCGCTCGAATGCCCGGGTGCAGGCAATATGTTCTTCCAGTTTTAGCATCACCGTACTGCCCAGCCCACGGGATCGTGCCGCTGCCCTCGCCCATGAAATTTGTGGCGCCGTCACCACCCCGATATGCAGATCTGGCGTTCGCACGTTGCGTTCCATGTTCAGTTGTAGAATCTCGGCAAAGGGAACCATGCGGCGAAAGGCGGCATCCGACGGGTACCAGCGATCCATCAGGATAATAGTGTCCGCGGGCTGTTTCGTCAGCACATGCTGAGAGATCCAGGCGCGGCTGTCGGCAAAGCGCGCACAAACTTCCCGCTCCAGATCGAGGGAGGGATTTCGGGCAAGCTTGTTGACCAGGGCCATCGTTTCCGCCCTGAAGGGATCGCTTTTTTTTTCGCAAAGCCGGATCACCTTGTTATTGTCTGCCCTTAATACCTTCGTCACGGCTTCTAACAGCGTGGTTTTACCGGTGCCCTTCGGTCCATCCAGAGTAACTAACAGCGGACGACTCATACTTTTAAAGAGGGTTGATGAACGGTTTTTGTAAGGCTCGAATCTGGCAAACGCATCTGACTTCCTTTATCTAAACAGCTGACCACCCGTCTTGCTTGCTGGAATCGCTGACGCTTTAACGCGAACAGCACAGCTGGCTCTTATAAACAGACACGGATAAACACTCAAGCATTTTCTCCCCGACAGGGGGGCAAGAATTGTATGTATCATTAGTTCGTGTACGAACGGTCATTACGCGGTATAGTTTTATCGCCGGGCGGTTGACCGTCATTGCCCTGTAAAATCAAAGAGTAATACCCTTGTTT
Source organism: Erwinia sp. JUb26 (assembly GCF_003751505.1). GTDB lineage: Bacteria > Pseudomonadota > Gammaproteobacteria > Enterobacterales > Enterobacteriaceae > Erwinia. The sequence goes on from NZ_RJVB01000001.1 coordinate 850,881, forward strand.
TTTTGGTGCCTTTTTACGTGGACTCGATATGAAAAACTCACGCTCGCTGCTTTTATTATCTGCACTTTCCCTTATCAGCCTTTCTTCGTTTGCCGCGCATGAACATTATGAATTCGCGGTGCCTAACGCAATGCGCCCTGCTGCCAAACAACCCCTTTGTGCCGCGGAAGGTGAAACAAAAGACGGATGCCTGTTCCATTCACTGCAGGGTGACGTCAATCGTGTGCGTTTACCCGTAACGGATGAGACCCGCTGGATACTGAAACCGCAAACGCCCGCTGTTTTCACCGCTAAGATCCAGGATGATGAGGTCAAACCCGATCAGGCGCGGTTTGAGGTTATTGATATCATCCCAAACAGACTTGAAGATGCGGATATCACTCTGGTTTTTGATAAATTAGAAACGTCAAAATCTGGAGAAAAAAGGATCGTTGAGAGCCGGAAAGTGAATGTCATGAAGCACAGTGAAAAAACCTGGAACGAATAAACGATCTCGCCCTTTTCACTCATCAATCTCAGCGTGTTTATTTAAAAGGGGCGGCTTGCGACCGTAGGCACCCCGCTCTAATCTCAAACCGCTGAGCTTAAACATTTAGCCAAGAGCGAAGCGGCCAGCGTGGATGCGATGTATCGTCGGGCCAACGGCACCGTAACAGACATCCATTTCACGCGAATCGCTAACAGTGTTCACTTTGTGATGCTCGATCGGCCCGAAGTGTTTAACAGCGCGGCGAGGTCATTTTTGAATCAGCAAAGGCTGCCCTGACACCGTTTTGTGACGGCGCTAGCCGCGCATATCAAGCCTGGTATTTTTACAGGCGTGGAAGATTTCAGGATGGGTAAAGGCAGGGAATTTCGCTTTTGCCGCCGCGAAGACTAACGCTTCGCAATAGGCTTTGTCACCGTCACTGGTTGATGCTTGTACTAACATACCATCCCGGGCAAATTTCAACTGTATACGGCACTGCTTACCCTTCCAGCGCTGCGGTTCGGTAATCCGGGCATTAATTGCCGCCTCAATGGCCCGCACCTGTTCGCCGCGCTCACTCCGATCGTTCAGGCTGCCAGAATCGCAGCTTCCCGCAGCCGTAGCTTTCGGCTCGTCAGCAGCATAGGACGGGGTGGAAGCCATTATCGCGAGGGCGAATCCTGCCAGCATTAGCGTTTTTTTTACCATCTGATTTATTCCCAATCCAACCACTCTGATTGCCATACCCTGAACAGAGACACTTTTACATTGTTATCACCATCCGCGCCATATTGTCAGCTGGTTTTGTATCTTCAATATACGGGAGGATTAAAAACAGTTTGGATTTATCCCCAATCATGTTGCCTTTAAAATCCGCGACTCGGAATATAAAAGGCCGACCGTTACGGGACAGGTTAGCCGGGTGTCTGCCGCACGGATGCGGCAGCCAAGCCTACAGGGAAGTATCTACGGCGACCCGGCGATCTGCCCGTAATGGCCGGCCAGATACCGGAACTCACCGCGATCTGACCACCTGCCATCGACTGTCACCCAACTACCGCAGCCCCCGGCAAACCCTGACTATCAGGTATTCAACCGCTTAACCGGCGCATTCTGTTGCCGATCCCACATTACCGTCAGCAGCCGCTGCAGCGCGATAAAGGCAAACAGCAGCACGCCGATAGCAATCTTGGTCCACCAGGAACTCAGCGTGCCGTCAAAATTAATCCAGGTCTGAATCAGCCCCTGAATCAGCACGCCAAACAGCGTGCCCAGCACCGTACCGACCCCGCCGGAAAGCAGCGTGCCGCCGATCACCACCGACGCAATGGCATCCAGCTCCACGCCCATTCCCGCCAGCGCATAGCCTGCGGAGGTATAGATAGAGAAGACAATGCCCGCCAGCGTCGCCAGACCGGAGGAGAGCATATAAACCCGCACCGTGGTGCTGCGGGTGGAAATCCCCATCAGCTTCGCCGAGGTGGCGCTGCCGCCGATGGCATACACCTGGCTGCCGAAGCGGCTGCGGTGGGCCAGCAAAATCCCCAGCGCCACCACCATCAGCATAATCAGCGCCAGCAGGCTGAGCCGCCCGCCGCCCGGGATTTTCCAGGCCAGTGACGACAGCGTGGCGTACAGCGGGTGATCGATAGGCAGTGAGCTTTCCGCCACCAGATAGCTACAGCCGCGCAGGAAGAACATGCCGGCCAGGGTGATGATGAAGGCCGGGATTTTTAAGGCATCGATCAGCCAGCCCATAAAGGCGCCAAAGGCCGACCCCATCACCATCACCAGCCCAAAGGCGACAAACGGATGCAGGTGGAAATCGCCGATGGCGCGCGCCAGGAACACCCCGGTAAAGGCAATCACCGCCCCGACAGACAGATCGATACCGCCGGAGAGGATCACAAAGGTCATGCCGACGGCGATAATGCCGAGGAACGCGTTATCGGTGAGGATATTGGCAATCACCCGGGTGGACGCAAAACCGGGAAACTGGCTCAGGCAGAACAGATAACCGGCCACAAAAACCAGCAGGGTTATCATTAACGGAAGATGACGTTTAACCACCGCGCGGCCCTCTCTTAAACAGTTGAATAAAGCGTGGCGACTGCAGCAGCAGCACAATCATCACCACAACCGCCTTCACGACCTGGTTCAGCTCCGGCGGGAAGCCGGAAAGCAGAATGCCGGTGTTCATCGCCTGAATAATCAGCGCGCCGATCAGCGACAGCAGCAGATTAAAGCGGCCGCCCATCAGCGAAGCGCCGCCGATGACCACCGCGAGGATGGCATCCAGCTCCAGCCACAGACCGGCGTTGTTGGCGTCCGCGCCGCGAATATCCGCGGCCACGATCAGCCCGGCCACCGCGGCACACAGCCCGCTCAGCACGTAGGTGCTCATCACCACCAGCCAGCCGTTAACCCCGGCGTTACGCGCGGCGCGCAGGTTAATGCCCACCGCCTCGATAAACATGCCCAGTGCGGTTTTGCGGGTCAGCAGCCAGACCACCAGCGCCAGCGCCAGGGTGATCCACAGCGGCACCGGCAGGAAGAACAGCGTGCCGCTGCCCAGACGGGCCAGCGCATCGCTGTCAAAGGTGACGATCTGCCCCTGGGTGATCAACTGGGCGATGCCACGCCCGGCGACCATCAGAATCAGCGTAGCGACAAACGGCTGGATTTTCAGCAGCGACACCAGTACGCCGTTCCATAACCCGCAGAGCAGTCCGCTGCCTAACGTCACCAGAATGACCACCGGCAGACTGTGCCCGGCCACGGTCATTGTCGCGGCCGTTGCGCCAGCGATGGCCATCACCGCCCCCACCGACAGGTCGATCCCGCCGGTGGCAATGACCAGCGTCATGCCGATGGCCAGAATCGCCACCGGCGCGGCGCGGTTAAGAATATCGATCGGGCTGCCGAACAGCCTCCCGTCCTGCAGATGAATGGCAAAGAAGTTATTTGCCACCATGCTGTCGATCAGCAGCACCAGGATCAGCGCGCCAATCTGCGGCAGTCCCGGCGGTAGTTTACGTTTCAACATCGGCGTTTTCCCCGGTAGCAAATGGCTCTCAAGCATGCTGTTCTCCCCCTGCCGCGATAGCGTTGACGATGGCGGCAACCGACAGCTGTTCCAGCGGGATTTCAGCAACCTGCTGTCTGTCGCGCAGGATCACCACCCGATCGGCGTAGCCGACCAGCTCCTCCAGCTCAGATGAAATCACCAGCAGCGCCAGGCCGTCGGCGCAGAGGGTTTCAATCAGGCGAATGATTTCAGCGTGCGCGCCGACGTCGATGCCGCGCGTCGGCTCATCGAGGATCAGAAACTGGGGACGCGTCACCAGCCAGCGGGAGAGCAGAACCTTCTGCTGGTTGCCGCCGGAGAGCAGCTCAACCGGCTGGTCGGCGTCCGGCGTGCGGATGCCCAGGCTTTTAATAAAGCGCTCGGCGATTTCCTGCTGCTCGCGGCGCTTGATTGGCCGCAGCCAACCGCGCTGTGCCTGCAGGGCCAGAATGATATTTTCCCGTACCGAAGCGGCACCGATAATGCCGTCGGTTTTACGATCCTCCGGGCAGAAGCCCATCCCTAAACGGGAAGCCTGAGCCGGAGTGCGGATATTCTGCGCTTTGCCTTTGATAAATGCCTTGCCTGAATCCGCCCGCCTGATGCCAAACAGCAGCTCGGCAGTTTCGGTGCGTCCCGATCCCAGCAGACCCGCCAGGCCGACGGCCTCCCCAGGGCGTACGCTCAGGCTGAATGGCTCAATGGTGCCTTTTTTGCCGTAGTCTTTAAACTCCACCACCGGGGTGTCGCTGCGCAGCGTGCTGCCCGCACGTTGAAGCGCCGTTTCCAGCAGTTCGCGGCCCAGCATCAGCTTAATCAGCTCAATCTGCGGCAGTGAGCGGGTGTCACGCGTGGCGATAAACTGGCCGTTGCGCAGTACGGTGATGCGGTCGGTAATGCGGTACACCTGGTCGAGGAAGTGGGTGACGAAAATCAGGCTCATGCCTTTTGCCCGCAGCTGGCTCATCAGGGTGAACAGCATTTCCACTTCGCTGGCGTCCAGGCTGGCGGTCGGTTCGTCGAGGATCAGCACCTTCGCCGAGAGGTCCACCGCGCGGCAGATGGCGATAATCTGCTGCATGGCGACGGAGTAGTGACCCAGCGGACGGGTAACGTCCAGCTCAAAGCCGTAATCATTAAGCAGTTTCACCGCGCGCTGGTTCAGGGTTTTACGATCGATCAGCCCAAAACGCTTTGGCTCGCGGCCGATAAACAGATTGTCCGCCACCGACATGTTCGGCAGCAGGTTCACTTCCTGGTAAACGGTGCCGATGCCCAGCTCCTGTGCCTCGGCGGTGTTGCGCGGATTGATGGCCTGTCCGGAGAGCGTAATTGAACCGGTATCGCGCTGATACACGCCGGTCAGCACTTTAATCAGCGTGGATTTCCCCGCGCCGTTCTCACCCAGCAGCGCCATAATTTCGCCGGGGCGGATCTCAAAGGAAACATTATCCAGCGCACGCACGCCGGGAAAGGATTTACTGACGCCGCTGATTTCCAGTAGCGTTGCAGAAGGGGAGTTAATGGTCATACGCTGCGCCTCAAACCATGAAAAAAGCCGCTCCGGGTGGAGCGGCACGTGGCTCAGTAACCCATACCTTTTTTGCGATCCAGCTGTGCCTGTGCATCGGCAGGCAGGAACAGTTTGGTTTCGGTTTTGATGATTTTAGGCGGCACGGTGCCGTCTTTTTTCAGTTTTTCCAGCGCGTCAAAGGCCGGTCCGGCCATATTTGGCGTCAGCTCAACGTTGGCGTTGGCTTCACCGGCCAGCATGGCTTTGTAGATATCCGGCACGCCGTCAATCGATCCGGTCAGGATATCTTTGCCCGGCTTAAGTCCGGCTTCTTTAATTGCCTGAATGGCGCCGATGGCCATGTCGTCGTTATGTGCGTAAACCATGCAGATATTTTTGCCGTTGTTCTCTGCCTTGATAAAGCTCTCCATCACTTCTTTACCCTTACTGCGGGTGAAGTCGCCGCTCTGCGAACGGATCACTTTAATGTTCGGGGTGTTGGCAATGGCTTCCGCAAAGCCTTTTTTACGATCGATAGCCACGCTGGCACCGACGGTGCCCTGTAGCTCGACGACATTACAGGGTTTGCCGGCCTGCTCTTTCACCAGCCAGTCACCGATCAGCTTGCCTTCATAGACGTTATCCGCGGTGACGACCGCCTGATACAGCGATTTATCCTTCACCACGATGGCGCGGTCGAGCAGGAAGACCGGAATTTTGGCGTCTTTCGCTTCTTCCAGCACCGGTTCCCAGCCGGTTTGTACGACAGGTGCGATAAAGATGGCATCCACGCCCTGGGCAATAAACGAGCGCACCGCTTTAATCTGGTTCTCTTGTTTTTGCTGTCCATCAGCAATTTTCAGTGTAATGCCGCGCTTCTGCGCCTCGGTTTTTGCCACGCTGGTTTCTGCTGCACGCCAGCCCGATTCGGAGCCAACCTGAGAGAAGCCGACGGTCATTGATTCAGCCAGCACGGGGGCAGACAGGCTCGCGCCGATAAGAACTGGTAAGAGTAAACGCTTCCACATGATCATTTTTCCTCTGATGGGATTTTGCCGTATAGGGTAACTGCAACTAAATCCTGGACTATTCGTAAGAAAACATATTCGACAACGCTCACAAAACGCTAAAAATCAAAGAGATTAGGCAGTTTGCGTCGCAAAAATCATCCCGACAGATATGGATATTTCGCCTGCAATAAATGAAAATCAGGTTAAATAAGTGTAATAAACAGAAGCGGTTGCAGAGTGGGCATTTGGAAGCGATTACAGCACCGCGTGAAGTTCTGTCGTTCTGCGCGGCGTGAATTGCAGGTTAAGAATTATCCTGAACTGTGATGATTCTCACGATTCATCAGCGGCACACCGCGGTTTTGCACAAAATTAATCAGTTTTCCGAAACTGATGTTTTTTAACATTCGGGTGATGGATTCCGTAAGTAGCCGTTATATACTGATTTTCTCTTACTGCTGCACGACATGGGCCTCATGAGCATTCACGACTACCTGTTAAAGTTTCGCAAAGTTAACAACCTTGAAAGTTTGGAAAAACTTTTCGATCACCTCAACTATACGCTCACCCAGGATAGTGAAATCATCTTAATGTATCGTGCTGCCGATCATCGCCGCGCCGAACTGGCTTCCGGCGGGCGCTTATTCGATCCCGGCTGCGTGCCGAAAACCCTCTGGCACTATGTTGTTTAAAACAGCTAATTCCGTCTTAGCCTGGTGATTCAGCTGGTGTTTTTCCGTATAGTTGGCTTCTGCTGGTGCGAGATTATCGCATTCATTCTGGCTATATTGAGGACTTCGCGTGGCTGTAGATTCCAAAAACCGCATCGGAGGCTGGCTGCTGGTACCGCTGGCCTGGCTGATCATGACCTTATTGACCAGCGCTCTGGTGATGGCGCTGTACCTCAGTGCGCTGTTCGATCCCGCCATGCGCCATCAGCTGTTTGTGCAGGACAGTTCGGTACTGATGAACTGGGGACTGTCGCTGCTGACGTCCACGCTGGTGTGGTTTTATACCGGCTGGGTAACGTGGATTTTCTGCAAGCGATCCCGCCGCCTGCCCCGCCATTACATCATCTGGCTGTTAATTACCGTGGTACTGGCACTGAAAACCTTTGCTTTTGCACCGGTTGCCGATGGCCGCGCCGTACAGACGCTGCTTATCGCCCTGCTAGCGGCGGGCATTCTGGTTCCCTACTTCAAGCGCTCGCAGCGGGTAAAAAATACCTTCACTGTTGAATAGTGCTGTAAAAACCGTCAAGAATTTAATCGTGAGTGCGCTATAACGGCGTTGAATAGCGCACAACGGTTGTGGTCGGGCGGGCAATATCCGATAATAAACCCCTGCAATTTTAAGCTGCAGCGCTGAAAACCCGCGTGAAGATCGCCGCCGGTGGCCAGTACAGACCTTTGGGGTCGCCAAAATCAGCTCTTTCTTCTTTTTTCAGGCATAAGAATGACCGACTACCTGCTTCTTTTTATTGGCACAGTGCTGGTGAATAACTTCGTTCTGGTGAAGTTTCTCGGCCTTTGTCCCTTTATGGGCGTTTCCAAAAAACTGGAAACGGCGATTGGCATGGGACTCGCCACCACCTTTGTCATCACCCTGGCCTCGATCTGCGCATGGCTGGTGAATCACCTGATCCTGCTGCCGCTCGATCTGGTTTATCTGCGTACCATGGCCTATATCCTGGTGATTGCCGTGGTCGTTCAGTTCACCGAAATGGTGGTGCGTAAAACCAGCCCCGATCTGTACCGCCTGCTGGGGATCTTCCTGCCGCTGATCACCACCAACTGCGCCGTGCTGGGCGTGCCGCTGCTGAGCGTTAACCTCAATCACACCTTCCTGCAGGCCGCGCTGTACGGCTTCAGCGCCTCGCTCGGCTTCTCGCTGGTGATGGTGCTGTTTGCCGGTATTCGCGAACGCCTTGTACTGGCCGATGTACCCGCGCCGTTCAAAGGCTCTTCCATTGCACTGGTGACCGCCGGGTTGATGGCGCTGGCCTTTATGGGCTTTACCGGACTGGTTAAATTCTGATGACGGCGATTTGGATTGCGATTGCCGTATTAAGCGCCCTCAGCCTGGTTTTCGGGGGGCTGCTGGGCTATGCCTCACGCCGCTTCAAGGTTGAAGAAGACCCGATTGTCGAGCAGATAGATGCCCTGCTGCCACAGAGCCAGTGCGGCCAGTGCACCTATCCGGGCTGCCGCCCGTATGCGGAAGCGGTGGCCAACGGCGGCGAGATGATCAACAAATGCGCCCCCGGCGGAGAGCAGACCATGCTTAAGCTGGCGGCGCTGCTGAACGTCGATCCCCAGCCGCTGGGTGATGAAGCCGAACTGGAGCCGGAGCGTAAGGTTGCCTGGATTGATGAAGCCAACTGCATCGGCTGCACCAAATGTATTCAGGCCTGCCCGGTTGATGCCATCGTCGGGGCCACCCGAGCGATGCATACCGTGCTGACCGATGTCTGCACCGGCTGCGATCTTTGCGTTGCCCCCTGCCCGACCGACTGCATTGAAATGCGTCCGGTTGCAACGACCACTGCCAACTGGAAATGGGATCTGCAAACCATCCCGGTTAGGGTTATTCCTGTAGAAAGTCATGCTTAATCTGTTCAAAAGATTCAAAAAAGATGCAATCTGGGACTTCGAAGGCGGTATTCACCCGCCGGAAATGAAGACTCAGTCGAACGGCACGCCGCTGCGTCAGCTGCCGCTGCCCGACCGCTTTATTCTGCCGCTGAAGCAGCATATCGGTAGCGAAGGTGAGATCAGGGTGCGCCCGGGCGATAAGGTTCTACGCGGGGAACCGCTGACCTTTGGTAATGGCCGGATGCTGCCGATCCACGCCCCGACGTCCGGCACGGTAACGAAAATCGCCCCGCACATGACCGCGCACCCTTCGGCGCTGGCCGAGATGTGTATTTTTATCGAGCCGGACGGCGAAGATCGCTGGTGTGAAAAACTGACGGTCAGTGACTATCGCCAGCTTGAGCGCAGCGATGTGGTGGCACGCGTGCACAAGGCCGGTGTTGCCGGTCTGGGCGGCGCGGGATTCCCGACCGCGACCAAGCTGCGAGGTGGCCTGCGCGGGGTGAATACCCTGATTATCAATGCCGCCGAGTGCGAACCCTACATCACCGCCGATGACAGGCTGATGCAGGACTGCGCCGCCGAAGTGCTGGAAGGCAGCCGCATCCTGGCTTGGATCCTCAACGCTGAACGCGTGCTGATCGGGATTGAGGATAACAAACCGGAAGCGATTGCCGCGCTGAAAGCGGCTCTCGGCAACGAGCGCGATCTGCAAATTCGGGTGATTCCGACCAAATATCCTTCCGGCGGCGCCAAACAGCTGACCCGCATTCTGACCGGTAAGGAAGTGCCGCACGGCGGCCGCTCCACCGATATTGGCGTGCTGATGCAGAACGTCGGTACCGCGTTTGCGGTCAAGCGCGCGGTGGTCGACGGTGAACCGCTGACCGAACGCGTGGTAACCCTGACCGGCGAAGCCGTCAAGCGCCCTGGCAACGTCTGGGGCCGCATCGGTACGCCGATCAGCCATCTGCTTCAGCAGGCGGAATTCGAGCCGGGCAACGAACAGATGGTGGTCATGGGCGGTCCGCTGATGGGCTTTACCCTGCCGTCGCTGGACGTGCCGGTGGTGAAAATCACCAACTGCATCCTGGCCCCTTCCGCCAGCGAGATGGGCGCCAGCGAGCCGGAAAAAGGCTGCATCCGCTGTAGCGCCTGCGCCGATGCCTGCCCTGCGGGCCTGCTGCCGCAGCAGCTTTACTGGTACAGCCGCGGCGGCGATCACGATAAAGCGCGTGCGCATAATATTGCCGACTGCATCGAATGCGGTGCCTGCGCCTATGTCTGCCCGAGCAACATCCCGCTGGTGCAGTACTACCGCCAGGAGAAGGCTGAAATCCAGGCCATCGATATGGAGTCGGAACGTAACGCGCAGGCGAAAGCACGCTTTGAAGCCCGCCAGCTGCGCCTTGAGCGTGAAAAGCAAGCGCGCGAGGCGAAGCATCAGCAGGCGAAACGCACCGTGGCAACGACGGATGCCGATGCGCTGAATGCCGCCCGTGAACGCGTGAAGGCGAAACAGCAGCAGAGCGAAACGGCCGACGTTGCCGCTGTAGAAACCAACAAACGTCCGGCAGACGATGCAGCAAGAGCAGCGCTGCGTGATGCCCGTCTGGCCGAGGCGAAAGCGCGTCAGGCTGAGAAACAGGCCGCCACTGAACCGGCAACCCGTCAGGCGGAAGATCCGCGCAAAGCAGCTGTTGCGGCTGCGATTGCTCGTGCTAAGGCGAAGCAGGCAGCTCAGGCGGGTGATGTGGTTGCAGATGCACCTCCTGCACAGCCTGAAGCGGCTTCTGCTTCGGTCGCTGAACCGGCTGCCGACGTCGATCCACGCAAAGCGGCCGTTGCCGCCGCGATTGCTCGTGCGAAAGCGAAGAAAGCCGCACAGGCAGGTGGCGCGGGTGCAGATGCGCCGGTTGTGCAGCCTGGATCTGCTGCCGCCCCGGTCGCTGAACCAGCTGCCGACGTCGATCCACGCAAAGCGGCCGTTGCCGCCGCGATTGCCCGAGCGAAAGCGAAGAAAGCAGCCCAGGCGGGTGGCGCGGGTGCAGATGCGCCGGTTGCGCAGCCTGAAGTTGCAGCTGAACCGGACACTGAATCAGCAGCGGAACCTGTTGCCCAGGCCGCCGCTGAAGATCCACGCAAAGCCGCTATCGCTGCGGCCATCGCCCGCGCGAAAGCGAAGAAAGCAGCCCAGGCGGATAGCGTGGTTGCAGATACGCCGGTTGCGCAGCCTGAAGTTGCAGCTGAACCGGACACTGAATCAGCAGCGGAACCTGTTGCCCAGGCCGCCGCTGAAGATCCACGCAAAGCCGCTATCGCTGCGGCCATCGCCCGCGCGAAAGCGAAGAAAGCG
>NZ_RJVB01000001.1:861897-1084225 GCF_003751505.1 Erwinia sp. JUb26
TGAATCAGCAGCGGAACCTGTTGCCCAGGCCGCCGCTGAAGATCCACGCAAAGCCGCTATCGCTGCGGCCATCGCCCGCGCGAAAGCGAAGAAAGCGGCGCAGACGGGTGGCACAGTTGCAGATGCGCCGGTTGTGCAGCCTGACGTTGCAGCTGAACCGGAGACTGAATCAGCAGCAGAACCTGTTGCCCAGGCTGTCGTTGAAGATCCACGCAAGGCCGCTATAGCCGCCGCCATCGCCCGTGCTAAAGCCAAAAAAGCGGCGCAGGCGGGTGATGCGGTTGTAGACGTTCCGGCTTCCGAAGCGCAATCCCAGGTTGCACAGCGGCCAGCAGTAAAAACTGAACAGGAAGCGATTGCTCCTGATGATGCACGTAAAGCAGCGGTGGCTGCGGCGATTGCGCGGGTCAAAGCGCGCAAAGCTCAGCAGCCTTCGACGCAAGAGGATTAAATGGCATTTCGTATCGCAAGTTCGCCCTATACCCATAACCGTCGCAGCACCGGCACCATTATGCTGCTGGTGCTGCTGGCCGCGATTCCCGGCATGGCCGCGCAGTGGTACTTCTTCGGCTGGGGAAATATTATTCAGGTGCTGATTGCCGCCGCCGCCGGTATCGGCGCGGAGGCCGCGATCCTGCGCCTGCGTAAACTTCCTCTGGTGCCAACGCTCAAGGATAACTCGGCGCTGCTGACCGCCCTTCTGCTGGGGATCAGTATTCCGCCGCTGGCGCCGTGGTGGATTGTGGTGATCGGCACGCTATTTGCCGTAGTGATTTCCAAGCAGCTGTACGGTGGCCTGGGGCAGAATCCGTTTAACCCGGCCATGGTCGGCTATGTGGTGCTGCTGATCTCCTTCCCGGTGCAGATGACCAGCTGGTTGCCGCCGGATACCCTGCAGGGCATCACTCCAACCTTTAGCGATACGCTGAGCATGATTTTCCATTTCCACACCGTGGATGGGCATAACATGCAGCAGCTGCAGATTGGCATTGACGGTATCAGCCAGGCTACACCGTTAGATACCTTTAAAACCGGCCTGCGCGCCGGGCACTCCGCCGAGCAGTTGCTGGCGCAGCCGATTTACACCGGCGTTATAGCCGGTCTGGGCTGGCAGTGGATTAACATTGGCTATCTGGCCGGTGGCATTTTCCTGCTGTGGACCAACAGCATCCGCTGGCATATTCCGGTGAGTTTTATCGGCTCGCTGGCGCTGTTTGCCACCGTAGGCTGGCTGGCCTCGCCGGAAACCCTGTCGTCACCGATGATCCATCTGTTCTCCGGTGCCACCATGCTGGGTGCCTTCTTTATTGCTACCGATCCGGTTACCGCCTCCACCACCAATAAAGGTCGGCTGGTTTACGGCGTGCTGATTGGTCTGCTGGTCTGGCTGATCCGCAGTTTCGGCGGCTATCCGGACGGCGTGGCTTTCGCGGTACTGCTGGCCAATATCTGCGTTCCGCTGATCGACTACTACACGCAGCCACGCGTTTACGGCCACCGTAAGGATAAATGATGCTGGATGCCATTCGTAAAAACGGCGTGACGCTGGCGGTATTTGCCGCGATCACCACCGGTATGACCGCGGTGGTTAATACCGTCACCAAGCCGACCATTGCGCATCAAACGGCGCTGCAGCAGAAGGTGCTGCTGGACCAGGTGGTGCCACCGGAAATGTACAACAACTCGATACAGAAAGAGTGCTATATCGTCAGTAATCCGGCACTGGGCAACTCTGCGCCGCACCACCTCTATCTGGCCCGCAAGGATGATAAACCGGTGGCGGTGGCCATTGAAACCACCGCGCCGGACGGTTATTCCGGGGCGATCCAGATGGTGGTCGGTGCCGATTTCAGCGGTACGGTTTACGGTACGCGCGTCGTTGAGCACCATGAAACGCCGGGGCTGGGTGATAAGATCGAGCTGCGTATCTCCGACTGGATCAACAGCTTTAACGGCAAAAAGGTCACCGGTGCCGACGATACGCATTTTGCAGTGAAAAAAGACGGCGGTGACTTTGACCAGTTTACCGGTGCCACCATCACCCCGCGTGCGGTGGTGAATGCAGTGAAGCGCACGACGTTGTATATTGAAACCTTATCCGGGCAGATTTCCTCACTGCCAACCTGTGGAGATGCCAATGAGTGAAGCTAAAACCCTGCTGATCGGTGGGCTGTGGAAGAACAACTCGGCGCTGGTTCAGCTGCTGGGACTCTGCCCGCTGCTGGCCGTGACCTCAACCGCCACCAACGCCCTTGGGCTGGGGCTGGCAACCACGCTGGTGCTGACTCTGACCAACAGCGGCATCTCGATGTCGCGCCGCTGGGTGCCGTCGGAAATTCGAATCCCGATTTACGTGATGATTATCGCTGCCGTGGTGAGCTGCGTGCAAATGCTGATTAACGCCTATGCCTATGGTCTGTATCAGTCGTTGGGGATTTTTATTCCGCTGATCGTTACCAACTGTATCGTTGTTGGACGTGCGGAGGCCGTGGCGTCAAAAAGCAGCATTCCGCTTTCCGCACTGGACGGTGCGGCGATCGGTCTGGGAGCCACCAGCGTGATGGTGGTACTGGGTTCGATTCGCGAAATCATCGGCAACGGCACCATTTTTAATGGAGCCGATCAGCTGCTTGGCCCGTGGGCAAAAGTGATGCGCGTTGAGGTGATTCACTTTGATTCGCCGATGCTGCTGGCGATGCTGCCACCGGGGGCATTTATCGGCCTCGGCATGCTGCTGGCGGCGAAGTATCTGATTGATAATAAAATGAAACAGCGCGCCGCCCTGAAAGCTGAAAAAGAAGCGCAGACGGTGCTGCCGGATGGAAAAATGGCTCAGTGAATAAAGAAAAGCGTCAGCAAATATTGACCCGCCTGCGGGATAACAACCCGCATCCTACTACCGAGCTGATGTTCAACTCCCCTTTCGAACTGCTGATCGCCGTACTGCTCTCGGCGCAGGCGACCGACGTCAGCGTGAATAAGGCCACCGCGAAGCTTTACCCGGTGGCCAACACGCCAGCGGCGATGCTGGCTTTGGGCGTGGACGGGGTAAAGGAGTACATCAAAACCATCGGCCTGTTTAATACCAAAGCCGAGAACGTCATTAAGACCTGTCGTATTCTGCAGGAGCAGCACGGTGGCGAAGTGCCGGAAAACCGCGAAGCGCTGGAGGCGCTGCCTGGCGTTGGCCGTAAAACCGCCAATGTGGTGCTTAACACGGCGTTTGGCTGGCCAACGATTGCGGTGGATACCCATATTTTCCGCGTCTGCAACCGTACCCGTTTTGCCCCGGGTAAAAACGTTGAGCAGGTCGAAGAGAAGCTGCTGAAGGTAGTGCCGAAGGAGTTCAAGGTGGACTGTCACCACTGGCTGATACTGCACGGCCGTTATACCTGCGTGGCGCGTAAACCGCGCTGCGGATCCTGCCTGATTGAGGACCTCTGTGAGTTTCCTGAAAAGGTGGAGATTTAACCTTCCCTGCTGCCTTTACTGCACTGTCCGCTTGAGAATGCCAGAACGGTGCAGAACATTCACTACATCGCCCCGCTGAGAATTCCCGAGCCGTGCAGGACTTCATTATATCGCTCGGTCGACAATGACCGGGTTATAGTAATTTTCCCCACCCTGCTGTTTTCTTCCCCAAACGCTCACATCCCGTTACTTTGTTTTCTGCCGTTATCCTTAGTCGTTACCGGTTTATGGACCGCATATTTGCCTTTTACCTGCGTCATCCCTGGTATATCCCGCGCAAATCACAGGGATACGTTGGCGAAAGTTTTTTTATTTCGACAATTATCGGCATTTTTTTGACTTTAATCACAAAAACACGCTCTGACAGCCAATCCGACCACGATACAAACGTAACTCTTTGTTTATAAACTAATTTACATCACACAACCAACACGATATATCACAAAAATCACATACCGAGATATAAGACGCCATACTACTTACTTCCAGCAGAGCGTTCTCCTTACTGGCTAAACTCTGCACCATGCTAAAAATTAAAAGCGTTTTAGTGTAGAATAACCAGCATGTCATGCTGGTTAATCACCAAATCAACCCGGTCATCGCCAAATTAATAGCGAAAATCAGCATTGAAAAAACGCTTGCCCTCAGAGGAACGATCGGCGAAATTATTGGCCGCTTTTCCTGTTCTATAACTATAAGGCGAACGTACGTCCCGCGTTTCGTCAGCTTAATTCCTGCCACAAAACAGGTCTTATTTAGAGGTACATGTGTCTACTGCAAACAAACATCCAGAGGCGGCAAGCCTCAACGCTTTTAAACAGCCGAAAGCGTTCTATCTGATTTTTTCCGTTGAGCTGTGGGAGCGTTTTGGATTTTACGGCCTGCAGGCCATTATGGCCGGTTATCTGGTCAATACGCTGGGTATGTCCGAAGCGCAGTCCGTTACGCTGTTCGCCTCTTTTAGTGCGCTGGTTTACGGCATGGTGGCTATCGGCGGCTGGCTGGGCGATAAGGTGCTGGGCACGAAACGCGTCATCGTACTGGGCACCATTGTGCTCGCGGCGGGTTACGGACTGATTGCCTGGTCCGGGCATAATGTGGCGATGGTCTACCTCGGTATGGCCACCATTGCCGTGGGTAACGGCTTGTTTAAGGCCAATCCGTCGTCTCTGCTGTCAACCTGCTACGCGAAAGACGATCCGCGTCTCGATGGCGCATTCACCATGTACTACATGTCGATCAACATTGGTTCGTTCTTCTCCATGCTTGCGACCCCGGTGCTGGCGGCCAAATTCGGCTGGAGCGTGGCCTTCGCCCTCTCCTTTGTCGGTATGCTGATCACCCTGGTGAACTTCCTTTTGTTCCGTAAGACGGTAAAAGACTACGGTTCAAAACCTGACTTTGCCCCGCTACAGGTTGGCAAACTGCTGGCAACGCTGGCTGGCGTTGTGGTGCTGATTGCGCTGGCGTACTGGCTGCTGCATAACCAGGGGATTGCCCGTCTGGTGCTGGCGGTAATCGCTATCGGCATCTTACTGGTCTTTGCCAAAGAAGCGCTGGCGCTGAAGGGTGTTGCCCGTCGCAAAATGATCCTCGCCTTCGTGCTGATGCTGCAGGCGATTGTGTTCTTTGTACTGTATATGCAGATGCCAACGTCACTGAACTTCTTTGCTATTCGTAACGTGGAACACAGCATTCTGGGTATCGCCTTTGAGCCGCAGCAGTATCAGGCACTCAACCCGCTGTGGATTATGGTCTTCAGTCCGCTGCTGGCCGCCATCTACAACAAGATGGGCGATCGCCTGCCGATGCCGCACAAGTTCGCGCTGGGTATGGTGCTGTGCTCCGCCGCGTTCCTCGTACTTCCGCTGGGCGTTTCTTTCGCCAGTGAGCAGGGAATTGTGCCGGTTAGCTGGTTGATTCTGAGCTATGCGCTCCAGAGTGTGGGCGAACTGATGATCTCCGGCCTGGGTCTGGCCATGGTAGCGCAGCTGGTTCCACAGCGTCTCATGGGCTTCATTATGGGATCCTGGTTCCTGACCACCGCCGGTGCGGCGATGATCGCCGGTAACGTCGCCAGCATGATGGCCATCCCCTCCAACATTACCAACCCTCTGGAGTCGCTGCATATTTATGGCGATGTATTTATGAAGATTGGTATTGTCACCGGCATTATTGCCGTGCTGATGCTGCTGACGGCACCCCGCCTGAATCGAATGACTCAGGAAGATAAGCCCGCGGCGGATAACGTCACGGCCTGATAGCCAGACGGCCCGGAGCCCCCGCTCCGGGCCAGTTTTCCCACTCCTCGCTTTTTTCCTTGCTTAAAACCGTTTGAACAATTGATTTGCCACGCTGACATTTCGCCTCGCGCGCAGTAAGATAAATTTCGAACGCCCCCCAAAACTCAGGAGAACGCAATGAAGCTGTTCTGTAAACCCGGCGCCTGTTCGCTGTCCCCCCATATCGTGCTGCGCGAAACCGGCATCGATTTCACCCTCGTCACGGTCGATCTTCAGACCAAAAAGACCGAACAGGGCGAGGACTATTTGCAGATCAACCCTAAAGGACAGGTGCCTGCTCTGCTGTTAAACGATGGTTCCCTGCTGACCGAAGGCGTCGCCATCGTGCAGTATCTGGCCGATTCCAAGAGCGATCGCCAGCTTCTGGCGCCGTGCGGCAGCCTGAATCGCTACCACACGCTGGAGTGGCTGAACTACGTCGCCACCGAATTGCACAAGGGGTTCAGCCCGCTGTTCCGTCCGAATACGCCGGACGACTTTAAAGCCAGCACCCGTGAACTGCTGGAGAAGAAATTTAGCTACGTTAACAGTGAGCTGAAGGAAAAACAGTGGCTGATGGGCCTGCGCTTTACCGTGGCGGATGCCTACCTGTTCACCGTGACCCGCTGGGCTCACGCATTGAAATTAGATTTGAGCGGACTGGATGCGCTGAACGACTGGTTCGACCGCGTGGCCGAGCGTCCGGCGGTGGCGGCTGCCCTGAAGGCGGAAGGCCTGGTCTGATAAATAACGGTCAGATTCTTAGCGTCTGACCTGATAAATACGGGCAGGCGCTGATGGCCTGCCCGACGGATAGATTGATTCCTGCGCAGAGCAGGAAACTGACTGGCAATACTACAGTTTCACTGCGGAGAAATGCTGTACCGGCTCCGCGATAGCGTTCTGTGCGGCAACCAGCTGCAGTTCGTATTCGCCCATCTGATGGGTTTTCAGCATCACTTCATACACCGCAGCGGTAACGTGCTCCAGCGACTGCTGCAGCGAGAGGCCGTGTAGCAGATCCACCAGCAGCAGGCCGCTGCTCAGGTCGCCCACACCCACCGGCTGACGCACGCCGAAGTCGATCAGCGGGCGGCTGATATGCCACGCTTCATCCGCGGTGATTAACAGCATTTCGAAGCGATCGCTGCGATAGCCTGCTCGGGCCAGATGCTTCACCAGCACCACTTTCGGCCCCTGGGCAATCAGTTCGCGTGAGACTTCAATCGCCTCTTCCACGCTGGCCACGCTGCGGCCGCTGAGGATCTCCAGCTCAAGAAGGTTAGGCGCGATAATATCGCTGGCCGGCAGTGCAGAAAGCCGATGAAACTCCGCTACGCCGGGTGCGACGATGCAGCCCTTTTCCGGGTGACCCATCACCGGATCGCAGAAATACCAGGCGTTGGGATTCGCCGCCTTCACCATGCGAACGATTTCCAGGATCTGCTCGCCCTGCTCGGCAGAACCGAGATAACCACTCAGCACCGCATCACAGGTTTTCAGGCGGTCAATATCGTTAATGCCGCGAGCGATATCGGTAAGATGCGTCGCGGGCATCACCGTGCCGGTCCAGTGACCGTACTGGGTATGGTTGGAAAACTGAACGGTATTGAGCGGCCAAACGTTTGCGCCCATGCGACGCATAGGAAATTCCGCTGCACTGTTACCGGCGTGACCAAATACCGTATGGGACTGAATGGAGAGAATATTTTTCATCGTGCTGACCTGTACATTCCTGCCAATAAAAAAGCCGGTTGACCCGGCTTTAGCAGCGGGGCTGGCCCCGCGAGTTATTTTATTTCCAGCAGATTAAGCTGTAGTTCTTTTTACCGCGACGCAGCAGCGTATAGCGACCGAACAAGCGATCGCCCTCGTCCGGCACATATTCCGCATTGGTTTGCAACGTGCCGTTGAGGCTGATGGATTTCGCGTCGATAAGCTTGCGTGCCTGGCCGCGTGACGGAGCCAGCTCGGCGTTAACCAGCGCCTGCTGCAGATCCTGACCGGCTTCAAGTTCGGCGGATGGCATGCCATCCTGCGCCAGCTGCGCCAGATCCTGCTCGTTCAGGTCGCTCAGCGCGCCGGAGAACAGGCTGTCGGTGATGCGTTTTGCCGCCGCCAGACCTTCAGCGCCGTGGACCAGTCCGGTCACCTGCTCCGCCAGCACGTACTGCGCGCGTGGGGCTTTTCCGCTGTTTTTATCTTCTTCTTCCAGCGCATTGATTTCTTCAATGCTCATAAAAGTGAAGAACTTCAGGAAGCGATATACGTCCGCATCGGCGGTATTGATCCAGAACTGGTAGAACTTGTACGGGCTGGTTTTCTTCGGATCGAGCCACACCGCGCCGCCTTCGGTTTTACCGAATTTGGTGCCGTCAGACTTGGTGATCAGCGGAACGGTCAGACCAAAGACCTGATTCTGGTGCAGGCGACGGGTAAGATCGATACCGGAGGTGATGTTACCCCACTGATCGGAACCGCCAATCTGCAGTACCACATCGTGGCGCTCGTTCAGTGCGGCAAAATCGTAGCCCTGCAGCAGGTTATAGGAAAACTCGGTAAACGAGATGCCCTGGTCGTCACGGTTCAGGCGCTGCTTTACGGCCTCACGGTTAATCATTTGATTAACGGAGAAGTGTTTGCCGATATCACGCAGGAAAGTCAGCACGTTCATGCCGCCGAACCAGTCGTAGTTATTAGCCGCAATCGCGCTGTTGTCGCCGCAGTCGAAGTCGAGGAACGGTGCGACCTGATGACGAATTTTCTCTACCCACTCGTTAACGGTATCGGTGGTGTTCAGCTGACGCTCAGTGGCTTTAAAGCTCGGGTCGCCGATCAGACCGGTTGCTCCACCCACCAGCGCCACCGGTCGGTGACCGGCATCCTGAAAGCGCTTCAGGCAGAGTAACGGTACCAGATGCCCCAAGTGCAAGCTGTCTGCGGTGGGATCGAAGCCGCAATAAAGAGAGATTTGGCCCTGCGCCAGTTTTTCTCCTAACGCGTCCTCATCCGTTACCTGGGCTACCAGGCCCCGCTCTTGCAATTGTTTGATCAGGTTACTGCTGGCCATCTAAGACTCCATGTAAAAAAAGTCTGCACCTAAGCTGGTACACAGCTTTCCGCTCACACGCGGAGAAAAATAAGGGGTATAGAATAATGGCCCATTCCGCTCGAATCCAGCGGTTAAGCCATTATTTCACGTTTCATTTCGCGCTTCAGGGAGCCAGGCGATCAATCGTCCAGGAATTGTCGTCTGCACGCTGATAGAAGAAGCGATCGTGCAGACGATGCGCGCCCCCCTGCCAGAACTCCATGGAGTCGATTTTGATGCGGTATCCGCCCCAGAAACTGGGCAGCGGAATTTCGCCCTGCTGGAATTTTTGCTTAAGTTCGAGGAATTTGCCTTCCAACACGCCCCGCGCCGAAATCCGGCTGGACTGTTTGGATACCCAGGCACCGAGTTGGCTGTCGCGCGGGCGGCTGTGGAAATATTTGATCACCTCCAGCGTTGACAGGCGCTCAACGCTGCCCAGCACCATTACCTGACGCTCCAGCATGTGCCAGGGAAACAACAGGCTGATCCGGGGATTTTTTTCCAGCTGCTGCGCCTTGCGGCTGCCGAGATTGGTGTAGAACACCATCCCCTGCTGGTCGAAATGCTTCAGCAGCACAATTCGCTGGTAAGGTTGACCGCGCTCATCAACCGTCGCCACGCTCATCGCCGACGGGTCGGGCAGCTGTGCCGCTACCGCCTGCTCGAACCAGTGTTCAAACAGTTTTAGCGGATCATCGGGAAGGTCGTTGCGGCGCAGGCCGCCACGGGTATATTCACGCCGCAGGTGGGCAATTTGTTGCAGGTGATCGCTGTCGCTCATCGCTCTGACTTCTGGTTGAGAAGGGATAAGGCATTGTGCGCCCCACCCTTCATTATTTCAATGGGTTAACCAGCATTCTGCAGCTGGCAGTCGTTAATGATGATTTTGTCATTACGCTCGATAAAGGCAGAATCCCCCTTCGACCAGAACACATAATTACCGTCGCTGTAGCGGGTACCCGATGCGGCTACCTGCTGTTTCAACGTCAGCTGATTGCCGTCCAGGATCATGCTGACTTCGCTTTTTGCATTGTCGAGCTGAACGGTTAACGGTAGCGTACCGCAGGTGTAATGCAGCGTTTTCGGCTGTTCCTCGGCGGAATGCTGAAAGTAGCTACAGCCAGAAAGCAGCAGCGCTGCCACAAAAATCCCCTGTTTCATCAACCTCTCCTGTGTTTTAACGTCAGTCCCGTTCAGCGTAAAACGCTATTTCCGCAGATGCAATCAGCGGAACGGACGATTTGCCGGGAATATTGCCCCAATCACGCTGGCCTCTCGTGCCCCCGTTACCGAAGGCAGATTACCCGGCAGCCCGCTCAGCGTCCGCCACGCCAGCCAGGCAAACGCCAGCGCTTCCATATCGTCACCGCTAATCCCCGCTTTATCGGTACTGGTGACTTCCGTGCCGGAAAGCAGCGCCACCAGTCTGGCGATCAACTGCAGGTTGCGACCACCGCCGCCGCACACCAGCAGCCGCTCGCAGCCGCCATTGAGTAAGACCTGCTCGGCAATGGTAGTGGCGGTCAGCTCAATCAGCGTAGCCTGAACGTCCTGCGCGGTAAGGCCGGGGAACATCGCCAGATGGCGCTCCAGCCAGCCGAGATTAAAGTATTCCCGCCCGGTACTTTTCGGCGCGCTGAGTGCGAAATAGGGATCGCTGAGCATTTGCTGCAACAGCGGATAAATAATACGCCCCCCGCCTCCCCAGGCACCGTCGCGATCGTAGGGTTTACCCTGCTGCCGCCAGATCCAGGCATCAAGCAGCATATTCCCCGGCCCGGTATCAAACCCGCCCGGCGCCTGGCCCGGTATCAATAAAGAGAGATTAGCAATGCCGCCAATATTGAGCACCATTCTGCGCTCGGTGGGGTGCATCAGCACGGCATGATGGAAAGCAGGAACCAGCGGCGCCCCCTGGCCACCCAGCGCCATGTCACGGCGGCGGAAATCGCCGACAACGGTGATCCCGGTAGCCGCCGCGATTTGGTTGTTGTCGCCTATCTGCAGGGTGTTTGGCGCGTCTCCGTGCGGTTCGTGCCACACCGTCTGTCCGTGACAGCCAATCGCGGTGATATCGTCACGGCTCAGCCCCTGACGTTTTAGCAGTGTCGCGATCGCTTCGGCAAACAGCCTGCCCAGACGGGTATCCAACTGGCCAAGCTGCGAAAGCGTCAGCGGCTGCCCCTGACAGATAGCGAGAATTTGCAGCTTAAGTTCGTGCGGAATAGGATGCGAATAGCTGGCCTGCTGCGCGACCATCTGCTGGTCAATGGCGGCGATAACCACATCAATACCGTCAAGACTGGTGCCCGACATTACACCAATGTAGCGTCCCGATTTCATGCGTCTGCCTTAACCCCATAAAAGGGCATGAGAATGATGCTGCCAGCCTGGCAAAATATTGTCAGCAATACCATGATTTAGTGAACATTTTTTCATATGTGATGTCACTAACAGCGCCTTAAACACAATTTCTGCGGTGATTGACACGGTGTTTAACCATCGGGGGCTATATTTCTTTTACTTTTTTCATGTCCAATAGTGAGAAATGCACAGCTGGTAACATATAATGATGCCATTACGGCTGCCTGACTATGTGCAGCAAATGCAATAAAAAGGAGTTCTTAATATGATGAAGCGTTTACTAGCCGTGACACTTGTCGGTATGACGCTGGCGGGTTGTGCAAATAACGATACATTGTCAGGTGATGTGTATTCCGCATCTGAAGCTAAACAGGTTCAGAGTGTCTCTTACGGTACGCTGGTCTCCGTTCGTCCGGTCCAGATCCAGGGCGGCGAAAACAGTAATGTTATCGGCGCTATCGGTGGTGCCGTTCTGGGTGGCTTCCTCGGTAACACCGTTGGCGGCGGTACGGGCCGCAGCCTGGCGACCGCTGCAGGTGCCATCGCCGGTGGTGTAGCAGGCCAGGGCGTTGAGTCCGCCGTCAATAAAAGCCAGGGCGTTGAGCTGGAAATTCGTAAAGATGACGGTAACACCATCATGGTGGTACAGAAGCAGGCCGCCAGCCGCTTCTCAGTCGGTCAGCGTGTCGCGATGGCATCAAACGGCAGTCAGATCACCGTTTCCCCTCGCTAACGCGTATAAAATCCGTTTAATTGCTGATACCGGTCACCTCAGGTGGCCGGTATTTTTTATCCCGCATGAAATGCGACGTCATATCCCTGCGCCTTCCAGTGCGACATTTGTTCCTGCTGAGGCGGCGTAAGCGCGTTTCCCGTCCACATGAAAATGTGCTGACCTGGAAACAGCTCCGGTCGCGGACAATCCAGCGGTTCTGAAAGCACGTCTACATGCCAGCTACGCTGGGAGAGCCGCCAGGCCTCAAGCCAGAGCTGCGTCCGATCGTCATTGCCCCAGCTCAGTAGCAGGGTATTTCTTCCGGCCTTCTTCCGCGAGGCGGCAAGGCAGGCGCTCGCGTAGTCAATCAAAGCACCATTAAAAAGGCTACTCACAGACTGTGCGGTTGTGAGATCGAGGGCCAGCCGCTGCCGTACGGGCAAAATAATCTGATCGATCACCGCCTCTACCGGATGCTTGCGCCCCAGTTCGGTGATCAGAGCCCGAAGTTTCGCTGGCCGAGCCTGGCGCAGCACCGACATCATCTCTTCCTGTCGCGATTCCCAGCCATCCTGCTGGCTTACTTCACTCTCCGCCAATAGTGCCTTCACCTTACCGACGGACACACCGCTTTCGATCCAGCGCTTGATCTCTTCGATGCGCTGAATGTCTTCCTCATCAAACTGGCGATGGCCACCTTCCGTGCGCTTCGGCTTGAGCAATTCGTAACGACGTTGCCAGGCACGGAGGGTCACAGGGTTTATCTGGCATCGCTCAGCCACTTCACCAATACTGTAAAAGGCCATTCAGTTCCTTACACTTAGCCAATACGCTGTGTTGAAGTATACCAGCTAAAGCTGTACAAGCTCCTCTCAATTATACAATCAGGATACATCTTATGATTTTCAACGGTGAAAGTTGTACAAGGCAGGATGACGGATGTGAAACAGTTGGTTTGTTCTGCAATAAGAAATTCAAGGCGGGATAAGCAGGACAGTGCTGATGTTAACTTCAGCACTGTCCGGTTTTGAGCGGTAATCCTAGATATCGGACAGCATTTCAGGCCAGCAGACCGCCGGGATCCCCTGAAAAGCGGGGGCGGCAAAAAGATGCCCCTGGAAGTGTGATACCCCTGCGGACTCCAGCCACATCCACTCTTCGGGCTTTTCCACGCCAACGGCCGAGATCCTGATTTCCAGCGAGGCACAGCATTGAATGATCGCCCGGACAATCGCCTGCCGCGAACCGCTTTTGTGGACGTCGCGGATCAGTTCACGGTTGATCTTAATTCTTTCCGGCTGGAACTGTGCCAGAAGAGACAAACCGGCAAAGCCTCCGCCAAAGTGGTCAATAGCGACGCGAATGCCCGCCGCCTTAAGCTGCCTGACCGCGTTGGTAAACTCTTCAAGGCGCGAAATCACCTCATTTTCGGTAAACTCAACGATAATTTGTTCCGGGATCAGTCCGTTAGCCTTAATTTCCGCTAACAAAAAGTCCACCGCATCCGGGATCCTGACCAGCGTCATGGGCAGCAGGTTGATCGACAGCGTCTGACCTGCCACGTTTAACGCCGCGGCCATCGCCAGCGCGACGCTTTTACTGCTCAGATCGGCTTCATAGACTTCATCACCTGTACGTCCGTTGAAAAATGCCAGGGCACTCTCGCCAGCGGGGGTGCGTATCAACGCTTCCAGCGACACCGTCTTCTGGGCAAGAGGATCGACGATAGGCTGAAAGGCGAAGCTGCATTCCCTGGTGATATCCGCCGCAGCGTTATCCATTTCTACGCCGTTGCCATCTGAAACAAATGCCCATGATTCGGCTGGCGGAATTTCAAAGTAGTTCTCTTTTTCCGTAGCCTCGACAAACGTACGGAAAAACTGCAACGCTCTGTCGTCGTACAACAGCTGATATCGGGTGGTGCCTCTATCCAGCACGCTTTGCAGTACGGCTTCCTTTTCATGCTCACGCAGATCGAAGAGCTCCATTCCCGCGTTACCAAATCGCCGCTTAGGCGCGAAATCGCAAAAGATTTCAACCACGTTGTAATGACGCGGATCTGCACAGATATGGCGGTAGATACTGAAAACGCTCTCTTCCGGGCCCTCGAGAAGCTGGAAGAAATGGATGCCGTTGAACAGCAGAATGCCCGTAACATCCGCCTGACCATTCTTTGAGTTAGCAGCGAAAACCATGTCTTTCAGGGCATCAGTAGGAAAATTTTCACTGATGTGGCTGCGATAAATGAGGGTGGTAAGCATGAAACGTCCAAAGGAACAAAGTGAAAGTAGCCAGATTACCAGATGCTTTTACAGCCGTCTTCTAATACCAGAGAGGAGTAGAGTACGCGTGATTTTGACTCGACAAAAAATACATGTCGGGTGTACAAGACTGAAAACAACCTCTACAGCCCCTCGTTTCACATCAAAAATCGTTAAAAATTACTACTTGAAAAACAATGAGTTACATTGTAATCATATTGATTTTATATTTTTGTACAGCTTTATATGTACAAGTTTAGAGGTTTAGTATAACTTTATCTCATCGCGGAATATTTTTAAATTACTGGAGTGACATATGCAACAGAACGGTTATATCCCAACCCCAGCAAATGCCATTGCCCGCTATTTTGATAAAGTTGATTGCACTGAGCAGCAGGTGACTCTCGGGGAAATCGTTGTTGAGATCCTCAGCGACGGGCGCACCCTGAACAGGAAATCCATCTGCACTAAATTGCTCAGCCGCCTGGAAAATGCCTCAGATCCTGAGGAAGAGGTCCACTATCAGGCGCTGATAGGTATGCTTTTTGAACGGTAGACCGAGAAGTCGTTATGAACAGAATTGCACACGATCGGCTTGCTGCCGAGATCATTGGTGAAGCGGCCTTCTACCTTCTTCAGGAAAAAGGCCCGATCAATAAGCATTCTCTGATCCAACAGCTGCAGCTGATGGCAACAAAAGAAGTCGACAGTGAGCGCTGCCGATACATAACTCATCTGATCGTACAGATGAACGATGACAGCACGCATTTTTTACATCGCGACGCGCTGCATCAGAGCGATAAACGCAGCGGGGACAATGTTTATCCTCTGTTCGGTTCAGCTCCGGCACGCAGCACCTCGAAAAAACACTAACTGATTATTGTGAAATTAACCTGAACGGTGTGAATCATGAACCAGACTGCAACGAATAAAACAGAGCATTTCTCAGGGATGTCGCAAAACAGCCTCTCCGACTATTTTCGCACCTCTGGCGAGGCGCTGACGGAAGAGTCTGCTCTGCTTGGGCAGGTTGTTAGCAGCATTATTGCTGCAGACGGATATCTCAGCAACAAGGCGATTATCGCCCGACTGATTGATATTCTTGAGTTAGCTGATGACGTTGTAACGGCTGACATCGTGAGAAAAACGCTGGAGATCGTTTTAGATCACACCGTAGATGATCTTTAAGCGCCCTGTGCTGATATTGATGTGAGCATTGTCGCCACGCGGCAATGCTCATCGCACTTCCTGCATCATCTAACCACCAACGGTAGCGCTAAACGTTAACTCGACAGAAAGCCAACCTGCTGTCGGTTAGCATTCATCAGTCCGCCTTACGCTGAAGTTCTACGATGTTCCTTTCCAGGCGGGCAATCAGCGTCACCAGTTTTTTCACTTCATCCTGCGAGATCCCGGCCAGAATATCGTCACGTGTAGCGTCAATCACGTCTTCAACCTGATTAATAATCGGCTCGGCCTGCTGCGTCAGACGAATGCGCTTTGCGCGGCGGTCGTTAGCGCAGGTGCTGCGTACAATCAGCCCCTTCTCTTCCAGCTGATCGAGCGTCCGCACCAGCGAAGGTTGCTCAATACCAATGGCTTTGGCTAACTGAATCTGCGACTGCTCCGGGGGCAGTTGATGGATGTTGTGCAGCGTCACCCAGTGCGTTTGCGTCAGCTCAAGCGGCTTCAGTCGTTGATCGATAAGTGCGCGCCAGATGCGCACCAGTCTTGCAAGGTCAGTTCCCAATGGGGTATCCAATTTCAACTCCTTATAATTAGCTTGCTAGCTATCAAGCGTCATTTTAGCCTATTCTGCGAGTTTCCAGGACAAAATACAAATCGCTCCTGAAAGCGCTTGTCTCAGGCTTTTCGTCGACACCGGGTCGATCACGGAAAGGATTTACCCTGAGAGGATGGCACTCTCAGCCATGACTAAGCAGGAAGATGAGCCGGAGGGGATTGTCTGACGTTGCCGTGGCGCTTGCCTGCCGCTGGCGCAATGAGAAAGAAACAGGTCAATCGACGGGATCCCGTGCTCACGTTTACACGAGATCCCAACGCGTTAAGGCACGTCGTAGCCCAGCGCGGCTTTACGGATGCGGAACCACTGCTGACGAGTTAACGCCAGGCTGGCGGCAGCGGCGGCGCTGCGTACCCGCTCAATCTTACCGCTGCCGATAATCGGCAACGGGCGTGAAGGCAGCGCCAGAATCCAGGCGTAAATGACCTGTTCGATGTTTTCAGCGGCAATTTCCTCACGCACGCGCTCCAGCTCTTCGCGCAGGGCCTGATGCTGTGGCTGGGTGGCAATTTCTCCACGCCCCAGGCAGGACCAGGCCATCGGCCTGATGCGGTTCTGCTGGCACTGATCCAGCGTCCCGTCCAGCAGTAAATCCTGCTGGATCGGCGAGATCTCCACCTGGTTGGTGGCCAGGGTAAACGGCAGGCGCGACTGGAGCAGTGAGAACTGCGCTGGCGTAAAGTTGGACACGCCGAAATGCTGCACCTTACCGCTCTTGTGCAGCTGGATAAATGCCTCCGCGACTTCGTCGGCGTCCATCAGCGGGTCCGGGCGATGGATCAGCAGCAGATCGAGGTGGTCAGTGTGAAAATAGCGCAGGGAGTTTTCCGCGCTCTGGAGGATATGCTGCGCATCGGTACGGTAGTGGCCCAGCGCGTGTTCCGCTTTCGCGGTGGTGGCAATACCGCACTTGGTGACCAACTGCAGGCGTCCGCGCAGTGACGGCTGCAGCCGCAGCGCCTCGCCAAACGCCGCCTCGCACTGATAACCGCCATAAATGTCGGCATGGTCGACGGTGGTGATCCCCAGTTCCAGGTGCTGTTCGATAAAACCGTTCAGCTGCTGTGGCGACATCTGC
The DNA here is from genome assembly GCF_003751505.1 of Erwinia sp. JUb26. Lineage (GTDB taxonomy): Bacteria > Pseudomonadota > Gammaproteobacteria > Enterobacterales > Enterobacteriaceae > Erwinia. The sequence continues at coordinate 878,967 of NZ_RJVB01000001.1, forward strand.
CACTCCATCAGCCGCCAGTAGCCCATCACCATCTGCGAAAACTCAGGTCCCTGTGGGGCGATTTGCACGGGTTGCAACATGACTCTCTCCATAACGTAGTGTGGACCGCCTCGGGCGGCCAGTCTTAAAACAGGGTGGGTTGATCCGGTTCATCGGCGGCGGCGGCGGGTTTGCCTTTGTGCTGTCGCAGATAGCGCTGTCGGCACAGGCGCAGCACGTCGCGTTTTTGCGCATCGCTGAAGCTGTTCCAGTTGAACCGCTCCTCGCGGCTGCGCAGGCAGCCACGGCAGTAGCCGCGCGCATCTGACTGGCAGATCCCGCGACAGGGGCTGGGTACCGGGAAAAACTCTAACTGTTCTGCCACACCGTCTCCTGCTGGATCCTGTTGCCTCTATTGAAGTTCGTTGCCGGTTACTGTGCAAGCCCGCTTAGTGGAAATTTGGAAAAATAATCACGCAGCGCCTGTAGCGCCTGGCGGCTTTTCTCAGGCAGCACCCGTTCCAGGGTCAGCGCGGTCAGCTTCAACGAGGGTGCCCGCCACTCCGGCAGCAGCACCATCAGCTGGCCGCTGTTCAGCTCGGCGCGAATTTCATTCAGCGGCTGGAGCGACAGCCCCATCCCGGCCAGCGTGAATTCGCGGATCACCAGCATGCTGTCGCTCTGCACCTGCCCTTCGTTCAGGCGCAGCGTTTGCTTCTCCTCACGCGGATGGTGCAGCTCAATCACACGCTGATAAAGGTGGCCCTGGATCCAGCGATGGCCCGCCAGTTGCTGCGGCGTTTCCGGCACGCCGTGGCGGGTGAGATACGCCGGTGCGGCACAAATCACCATCGGCCATTCAACCAGCGGATGGGCAATCATGCTGGTATCGCTGAGCTGGCGGCTGAACCGCAGCGCAATATCAATGCGATGCTCAATCATATCCAGCACGTTGTCGGTGGCGATAATGCGCAGTCGCAGTCCGGGATGCTGAAGCAGCAGCGGTGACATCGCGCTGCACAGCGGCTGCCCGCCGATCCCCACGGTGGCGCTGATGCGCAGTTCACCGGTGAGCGTATCGCGCATCTCAGCCAGCCGCCGTTCGGCTTCCTGCGCGTGGTTCAGCATCGCCTCGCAGTCGGGATAAAAAGCCGCTCCTGCGTCGGTCAGGGTCAGCCTGCGCGTAGATCGATACAGCAGCGGCACGCCCACCGCCTGCTCCAGCGCCCGCAGATGCTGACTCACCGCCGAAGCAGACATGCCAAGGCGACGAGCTGCCGCCGCGAGTGAACCTTCGCTGACCACGATGGCAAACACCGCCATTCTGTTGAGTTTTTCCATTATTCGTAAGTTTTACTTCATTATAAAAGCATGAATATGCCACTTATCAGCCTGACTGTTAAGCTGTAGAGTGCAATTCACACACGTTAATTAGGAATCTCCTCATGAAAATCACTGTCATTGGCGCTACCGGATTTGTCGGCCCTGAAATCGTTAAAGAAGCGCTGTCGCGCGGACATCAGGTTACTGCCGTATCACGGTCGGCCGATAAACTGGCTGCCGAATCCGGCCTGACCGTAGCACAGGGTGATGTTCACGACGTGCAGTGGCTCAGCGGCGTGCTCAAAGGTCAGGATGCGATCATCAGCGCCTACAACCCGGGCTGGGCGGAAAGCGACCTGTATGAGAAATTCACTCGCGGTAGCGATTTGATCCTGCAGGCGGTGAAAGCCAGCGGCGTGAAGCGCCTGCTGGTGGTCGGCGGCGCAGGCAGCCTGGAAGTGGCGCCCGGCGTTGAGCTGGTTGATACCGAGGTCTTCCCGGCCAACATCAAGCCCGGCGCGCTGGGTGCGCGTGCGCTGCGTAACCGCCTACAGGCGGAAGAGCAGGAGTTGGACTGGACCTATCTGTCACCGGCGGCCATGCTGGAGCCGGGCCCGCGCACCGGCACCTTCCGCCTCGGCACCACCTCGCTCCTGATGAACGGTGAACATCCGGCCTCAATCAGCGTTGCCGATCTGGCCGTGGCGATTGTGGATGAAATTGAAAATCCGCAGCACGTTCGTCAGCAGTTTACCGCCGCCTACTGACCCTCGGGCCTGCCGCACGGCAGGCCAAACGATCCGATGCGCATTTAAGGTTCATCTAAGGTTTCATCGCTATTCTGCCAGCAGATCATCCTGTTACTGGAATACCATGAAACCTTTTTTAAAGTTACGTTGTAACGACATTACCTTTAACCTTTGCGCGGCGCTGCTGTTTACCTTTGCCCTTAACGGCGTTTTTCTGCTGCGGGCGTGGCAGATCTTTCCTTATGCAGGCCTGCAGGACTATTTTTTTGCGGCTTCGATCCCGGTGGTGCTGTTCTGCGCCTTTCTGCTGATCTTCAATCTGCTGGCCCTGCCCTGGCTGCGTAAACCTCTGTTGACCGTGCTGATCCTGCTCAGCGCGGCCGCTAACTATTTTATGTACAGCTTCGGCACGGTGATTGACACCAACATGATCCAGAATGTGTTCGAAACCGACATTCAGGAAGCTACCTCTCTATTCAGCACGCGTTATCTGATCTGGCTGGCGCTGCTCGGCCTGCTGCCCGTCGCGGTGATCTGGCGGGTCAGGATCGCCTCTTCACGTCCGTGGTGGGCATCGATTATCTGGCGTTCCGTCAGCTCACTGGCGGCAGTCCTGGTGATTCTGATGATGGCCGCGCTATTCTATAAAGACTACGCGTCGATGGTGCGTAACAATAAAGGTCTGGTGAAGATGATTACCCCGGCTAACGTCGCCAGCGGTATCGGTCACTACACCCACGATCGCTGGTTTGCCGGCAGCCAGCAGCTGGTGAAAATCGGCCTGGATGCCCGTAAAGGCCCGGTTATCAGCGCGGAAAAGAAAAAGACGCTGGTGGTCTTCGTGCTGGGTGAAACGGCCCGGGCGGAGAATTTTTCCCTCGGCGGCTACCCGCGAGAGACCAACCCGAAGCTGAAAGGCGATAACGTTATCTATTATAAGCATGCCACCTCATGCGGAACCGAAACGGCAATTTCCGTTCCCTGCATGTTTTCCAATATGCCCCGCACGCAATACGATGCCGGGCTGGCCCGTCATCAGGAAGGTCTGCTGGATATTATGGCCCATGCCGGCGTTAACGTGCTGTGGCGTGAAAACGACGGCGGCTGCAAAGGTGCCTGCGATCGCGTACCGCACACGGATATGACCAAATGGCAGGTCAGCGAACTGTGCAAAAGCGACTTCTGCCTTGATGACGTGCTGCTGCATCGTCTGAATAACTATATTGACGGCATTAAAGATGATTCGGTCATCGTCCTGCATCAGATGGGCAGCCACGGCCCGGCCTACTACCAGCGTTATCCTGCGGCAATGCGCCAGTTCACCCCGACCTGCGACAGTAACCAGATCCAGGACTGCGATCGTCAGGCGCTGATCAACACCTATGACAACAGCATTTTGTACACCGATTCCATGCTCGACAGCACTATTACGCTGCTGAAAAGCTACAGCAGTAAATTTAACGTCGCGATGGTATATCTCTCCGATCACGGTGAATCGCTGGGCGAACGCGGGATGTATCTGCACGGTACGCCGTACGTTTTCGCGCCGGAACAGCAAACGCATATTCCGTTCCTGCTGTGGCTGTCGCCGGATTATGAAAGCGCCTATGGCATCAACGCCTCCTGCCTGCAGCAGCAGGCAGAAAGCCAGCCGGTTTCTCAGGATAATATCTTCCATACCCTGCTCGGCATGCTCAACGTGCAGACCCGTGAGTACCAGCAGAACCTGGATATGCTGCAGGGCTGTCGTAAAACGGCTTGAGAAAAAAGTGCCAGGCGGATTGTGCCCCCGGTAATGAGCGAAAGTTGAAATCGACCAGTCGGTCGGGTACTCTGCTGCGATGAATAAGACGACCCGATTCGATACGCGCGAACATATCCTCAATACCGGTGAGCAACTCTGCGTGCAGAGCGGCTTTAACGGCACGGGGCTGATCGAGCTGTTGAAAAAAGCGGAAGTCCCTAAAGGGTCGTTTTACTACTATTTCCCCTCTAAAGAAGCATTTGGAGTGGCGATGCTGGAACGCTACTTCGCCAGATATGTGCACAATCTGAGCACTTTCCTGGCGGAGCATCAGGGCGATGCGCGTCAGCGGGTGCTGGAATATTACCAGCAGTCGTGCAGCTGGTGGCAGGAACATCAGTTTGCCGGCTGCCTTTCCGTTAAGCTCTCCGCAGAAGTTTGCGATCTGTCCGAAGAGATGCGCAACGCGCTCGCGGCAGGTTCGGCGGCCCTGATTGGCGAACTGACCTCCGCACTGCAAAAGGCCCAGCAGCAGGAAAAGCTCTCCCCTGCAGTCTCCGCCTCCGCCGCAGCGGAAACGCTTTATATGCTGTGGCTGGGCGCAAGCCTGCAATGTAAAATCCGCCGCGATAGTGCGCCCTTAGAAACTGCCGTGCAGGAAATGAGGCGTATTCTTCAGGCGGTTTAAAAAAAACACCATTACTAGTCGACCGGTCTACCAGGAGTGAGTTATGGCTTTGAACAAACTGTTTACCCCATTGAAAACCGGCGCGATCACCGTGCCAAACCGCATTTTTATGGCCCCGCTGACCCGTCTGCGTAGCATCGAGCCAGGCGATATCCCAACGCCGCTGATGGGTGAATATTATCGCCAGCGCGCGTCTGCGGGTCTGATTATTACCGAAGCCACCCAGATTACCTTCCAGGCGAAAGGCTACGCCGGTGCGCCAGGGCTGCACAGTCCCGAGCAGATTGCCGCGTGGAAGGCGATTAACGCGGGTATTCACCAGGACGGCGGCCACAGTGCGGTTCAACTGTGGCATACCGGCCGTATCTCCCACGCCAGCCTGCAGCCGGACGGCGCAGCGCCCGTTTCTGCCTCGGCCATTAATGCCGATACCCGCACCTCGCTGCGCGACGCTGACGGTAAACCGGTACGTGAAGCGACCTCTACCCCCCGCGCGCTGAGCACCTCAGAGGTGGCCGGTATCGTTGCCGACTTCCGCCAGGCGGTAATCAACGCACGCGAAGCCGATTTCGATCTGGTTGAGCTGCACTCCGCCCACGGCTATCTGATCCACCAGTTCCTTTCCCCGGCGTCTAACCAGCGCGAAGACCAGTACGGCGGCAGCGTTGAAAATCGCACGCGTTTTGCGCTGGAAGTGGTTGATGCGGCAATTGACGGCTGGAGCGCCGATCGCATCGGTATCCGTATTTCACCGCTCGGCCCGTTTAACGGCCTGGATAACGGTGAGGATCAGGAAGAAGCGGCGCTGTATTACCTTGCCGAACTGGCAAAACGCAATCTGGCCTTCCTGCACATTTCTGAACCCGACTGGGCCGGTGGCAAACCGTATACCGAGAGCTTCCGTCAGGCGATCCGCGCCGTTTATCCCGGCGTGATCGTTGGTGCGGGCGGTTACACCGCAGAAAAAGCCGAAGATCTGATCGACCGCGGACTGATTGATGCTGTTGCCTTTGGCCGTAGCTATATTTCTAACCCGGACCTGGTCGAGCGCCTGCAGGCCGGCGCGCCGTTTAATGAACCTCGCCCGGAAACGTTCTACGGCGGCGGCGCGGAAGGCTATACGGATTATCCTGTACTAGGTTAATACGCTAAGTCAGGCGGCGAGACTGTGTTATAATAGATTGTTTTTATAGCGATAATTTCTACGGCGCTCGCAGTCGTGCCGATTATCGCTATACTGTTTTTCTAACGTCATCCGCCGATGACGCCAAAAAAAAGAGGATGTTATGCGTTTACTTCACACCATGCTGCGCGTTGGCGACCTGCAACGTTCCATCGATTTCTATACCAAAGTGCTGGGCATGCGCCTGCTGCGCACCAGCGAAAATACCGAATATAAGTACACCCTCGCCTTCGTTGGCTACACCGAAGAGAGCGAAGGGGCGGTTATCGAACTGACCTACAACTGGGGCGTGGACAGTTACGATCTCGGTAACGCCTACGGCCACATCGCGCTGGGCGTGGATGACGTTGCCGCAACCTGCGATCGCATTCGCAACGACGGCGGAAACGTTACGCGTGAAGCCGGTCCGGTAAAAGGCGGCAGCACGATTATCGCCTTCGTAGAAGATCCGGATGGTTACAAGATTGAACTGATTGAAAATAAACACGCCGGTCACGGCCTGGGCAATTAAGTTCCTCCGAGGGAGCTTCTGCTCCCTCCTTCTCACCTGCCTGCTGCATCACGTAGCAAAGTTTGCCATAATACGCCCTGCCTTTTTGCGCCAATGAGAAGCTGATGTCTGAACTAAATGAACTGAATACTCTGAGCAGCCGCTTTCGCGGTTTCTATCCGGTAGTGATTGATGTGGAAACTGCGGGATTTGATGCCAAAACGAACGCGCTGCTGGAAATCGCCGCCGTCACCTTAAAAATGAATGAAGATGGCTGGCTGGAGAAAGATGAAACCCTGCATTTTCACGTAGAGCCTTTTATCGGTTCAGTTTTACAGCCGGAAGCCCTGGCCTTTAACGGCATCGATCCCAGCAACCCACTGCGCGGTGCCGTCAGCGAGTATGAAGCGCTGCACGCTATTTTTAAGCTGGTACGTAAAGGGATCAAGGATACCGGCTGCAGCCGGGCCATCATGGTGGCACACAACGCCACATTCGACCTGAACTTTATGAATGCGGCGGCGGAACGCGCCAGCCTGAAGCGTAACCCCTTCCATCCGTTTGTGACTTTCGATACCGCTGCGCTCAGCGGGCTGGTCGTTGGGCAAACCGTGCTGGCCAAAGCCTGTATTGCAGCCGGGATCGCCTTCGACAGCAGCCAGGCGCACTCCGCGCTGTACGATACCACGCAGACGGCGGACTTGTTTTGTGAGCTGGTCAACCGCTGGAAGCGTCTGGGCGGCTGGCCGCTGGCAGTGCCGGAAGCGGAGTCCTGAGTCGACTGTTTACCACAGAGCGGTTTTCACCTCGGCCCGGACGAAGTACAGACGAAAAAAAACCCTGCGATGCAGGGTTTTTTTATGGCCAGCGGCTTATTCAGCGGCAGGCGCAGGATATTTCTGTGCGGTTTCTTTGATCAGCTGCTGCAGTTCACCGCGCTGGAACATTTCGATGATAATATCGCAGCCGCCGACCAGCTCACCGTCTACCCACAGCTGTGGGAATGTTGGCCAGTTAGCGTAGCCCGGCATCTCTGCACGGATATCCGGGTTCAGTAGGATATCAACGTAGGCAAAACGCTCGCCGCAGGCGGATAAAGCCTGAACGGCCTGAGCAGAGAAGCCACAGCTTGGCAGCTTCGGTGAGCCTTTCATGTACAGCAGGATTGGGTTTTCTGCGATCTGGCGCTGAATTTTTTCAACAGTACTCATAAATGACTTCCTCAGTACGATACTTCGTGTTTAGTTATTGTAGCGATTCTGCTCAGCCGTTGAAAACGACATTTTATGCAGGGCTGATGAGAAGAACGCAACAAATTGCAAAATTATGAAAACAAAATAACATTTTCCTATCATCGTTGCAGCCTTTCTCGATGCCGGATTACTTTTTTTTGCTGAGTTAAGCAGCTGATTGCGTTTAATAATTCATCATTTACTTAATCTGTCTTATTGAAACAAAAAACACCTTACCTTTTGTTAAGAAGTTAGATTAGAATTGCCCTAACCCCTGCAAATTGCAGAATTCTTTTCCGATTGCCATGCAGTCATTACACTGAGTTTAACTGTTAATGGGAACGTTGCGTTTAATCATCACGCTTAGCATGCTGGCCTTTGCCCAGCTGTTCTTTAATCTGGCGCATGCATCGCCCCATGCTCCCGTTAACGCTAATCAGCATAAAGTTGACCACAATACCGCACGTGAGGATGAGCGCCGCAAGCGCCGCCCGGTGAAAGCGGCCTCAACAAAGAAAGTCAAAGAACCCCTCGTCAAAAAAACCAAAGAGCCCGCGCTTAAAAAAGCCAAAGTGTCCACTTCCCAGAAGGCGAAGCTGAAGAAAAGTCAGGAGACCACTGCCGCACGCGAGGTGAAAACCACCCGCATCGGCAGGATGGAGAAAAAACGCTACGGCCGCGAACGTCTCGCATCAGTGCAGACCAGAAAAGGCAAAAAAGGCCCCCTGCGCGCTGTCGAGCGCGATGAGGTTGAATCCCCTGAATCGCCGCTGAAGCTGAGTAAGGCGCACCGCGCACGGTATCAGAAAGCGCGTGAAACGGCGATGAACAAGCTGATGGGCCAGCTGGGTAAACCCTACCAGTGGGGCGGTACGTCACCGTCTACCGGCTTCGACTGTAGCGGACTGGTGTGGTATGCCTATAAAGATCTGGTGAAATTTAAGATTCCGCGCACGGCAAACGAAATGTATCACCTGCGCGACGCCGCTGCGATTAAGCGCGACAAGCTGGAGAAAGGCGATCTGGTGTTCTTCCGCATCAACGGACGCGGCACGGCCGATCATGTTGGGGTGTATCTTGGCGGTGGGAAATTTATTCAGTCACCGAGAACCGGTAAAGATATTCAAGTGAGCGCGCTGGCCGATGATTACTGGCAGGAGCATTATATTGGTGCCCGCCGGATGATGACGCCGAAAACCATCCGCTGATTACGCAACGCCGGATGCAGATGCTAATCGGGAGGAGCCATGCTCCTCCCGATTTTTTTAGTGCAGAATAGCCGTAAAGCTAAATGCAATAATCATCACTAGCGCACCCACCGTGGTCAGCAGCGAGAATTTCAGATCGGTACTCATCGTCTCTCCTTAATAACCCTGTAAAATGTATGCACAAAGATTTTCCCACAGTTCCCCGTAAAAATCTCGTTTTCTCTGCGCAGCCTTGTTAGAATTCCTTTTTTCTGTTGCGCAACAGCAGCGGAAACGGTTTTTGCCAGCTCTGCAGTCACTCTTACGGACGACTTTTCCCCCTTCCCGACCCTTTGCGGCAGCACCCAAATCATTTTGGCCTGGCGGGAAATGACTGTATCCAGGCAAACGTTTAACCAACCTGTTATCAAATAGTTACGATAGCACCAGGAGTATAAGTTTAATGGCAACAATTAAGGATGTGGCAAAGCGAGCCGGGGTATCGACTACGACGGTTTCCCACGTAATTAATAAAACGCGCTTTGTAGCCGAAGAGACCCGTGAAGCGGTATGGGCAGCAATTAAAGAATTGCACTATTCTCCCAGCGCCGTGGCACGCAGTCTGAAGGTCAACCACACCAAAACCATCGGCCTGCTGGCAACCTCCAGTGAAGCGCCCTATTTTGCCGAAATTATTGAAGCCGTGGAAAACCGCTGCTTTGCCAAAGGCTATACCCTGATCCTCGGTAACGCGCACAACGACCTGAACAAACAGCAGGCGTATCTGTCGATGATGGCGCAAAAGCGCGTCGACGGTCTGCTGGTGATGTGCTCAGAGTACCCGGACTCACTGATCTCGATGCTGGAAGACCATCGCAATATTCCGATGGTGGTCATGGACTGGGGCGAATCACGCGGTGACTTCACCGACACCGTGCTGGATAACGCTTTTGAAGGTGGCTATCTGGCCGGGCGCTACCTGATTGAGCGCGGCCATCGCGATATCGGCGCCATCCCCGGCCAGCTGGAACGCAACACCGGCGGCGGCCGTCATGCCGGATTCCTTAAGGCGCTGAACGAGGCCGGGATTACCCTGCGCGATGAGTGGCTGGTGCAGGGCGACTTTGAACCCGAATCCGGCTATCGCGCCATGCAGCAGATCCTGGGGCAGAAACAGCGCCCTACCGCTATCTTCTGCGGCGGTGATGTGATGGCGATGGGCGCTATCTGCGCCGCGGATGAGATGGGCCTGCGCGTTCCACAGGATATTTCGGTGATCGGTTATGATAACGTGCGCAACGCCCGTTATTTCACACCGGCGCTGACCACGGTGCATCAGCCGAAAGAACGGCTGGGAGAAACCGCCTTTGATATGCTGCTGGATCGCATCACCAGCAAGCGCGAAGAGCCACAGACCATTGAAGTTCATCCTTCTCTGATTGAACGCCGCTCCGTTGCCGACGGCCCGTTCCGCGACTATCGCCGCTAATTCCCGGCCTGGTTACCGTTCGCTCAGGCGGACGGTTCGCTCAGCCATTCGGCATTCAGCGTTTCACTGTCGCCGACATAATCCAGCAGCCAGCTCAGTGCCGGTGACGCACTTTGTTCCGACCAGCTCAGGCAGCACGGGCTGATCGGGAACGGATTGGCCAGCGTCAGCTCCGCAATCCCCCCTTCTGCAATCCACGACTGAGCAAAGTGCCCAGGGATCATACCAACGCACAGCCCGGCGCGCAGACAGTCGAGCGCGCTGTCCCAGTCAGGGACCACCAGCCGCCGCTGGTTATCCAGCGTCCAGGTGCTGCGTTTTGGCAGCGCGCGCGACGTATCCTCCAGCGTTAACGATGGCCATTCTCGTAGTACTTCGTCGCTCAGCGGCCCCGGCTGTTGCAGTATGGGATGCGCCGCCTGCACCACACAGCGCCAGTTCAGGCTGCCCATATCGCGGAAGGCGAAGCGCCCGCCGACCGGTACCGCCTGAGTAGCACCGATGGCGACATCCACGCGGCCGTCCGCCAGCGCATCCCACACCCCGTTAAACACCTCGGGGAAAATATGCAGTTCCATATCGGGGAAATGACGGTAAAAATCGACGATAAGCTGACGGGTACGCTGCGGCCTGACGATGCGGTCGACGGCGATATTAATCTGACCGCGCCAGCCGTTAGCCACCTGCTGGCAGCGGCGACGCGTGGCCAGCATTTTTTTGATAACAAAACGCCCTTCTTCGCTAAATACGCGCCCGGCCTCGGTCAGCACCACGTCACGATGACGCCGCTCAAACAGGCTGACGGCCAGCCACTGCTCCAGCTGACGCACCGTATAGCTGACGGCTGATGGGACGCGGTGTAGTTCGGCCGCCGCGGCGGTAAAGCTTCCGGTTCTGGCAACCGCTTCAATCACTTCCAGAGAATGTTCTGACCACATAACTTTGCCTACAAAATTTTTCAACGCAACTGACGAATATTAGCGTTTCACAAGCATAACTGCATCCCTTTACACTCCCTGCGATAAAAACCTGCCCTGTTAAGAGTCAACTATGCCTTCAAAATTCTTTATTGTTTATCTGGCCATGCTGAGCATGCTGGGTTTCCTTGCTACCGATATGTACCTGCCCGCGTTTGGTGAGATGCAGCGGGATCTCGCCAGCGGTTCCGGCGTCATTAGTGCCAGTCTGAGTATTTTCCTTGCCGGGTTTGCCTGTGCGCAGCTGATCTGGGGATCGTTATCCGACCGCCTGGGCCGTAAGCCGGTGCTGCTGGTGGGGCTCGGGATGTTCGCCATCGGCTGTGCCGCGATGATGTGGGTGAACTCCGCTCCGTGGCTGCTGTTTTTCCGCTTCCTGCAGGCGGTTGGCGTCTGTGCCGCCGCCGTAAGCTGGCAGGCGCTGGTGGTCGATCGCTACAGCGCCGCGCAGGCAAAGCGCGTATTCGCCACCATCATGCCGCTGGTTGCGCTTTCACCGGCACTGGCACCGCTGCTGGGTGCCTGGCTGCTTGAGCATTTTTCCTGGCGCGCAATCTTTGTCGCACTGCTGCTGATTAGCGTGGCGCTGCTGATCCCCACGCTGAGGCTTGCCGGACACTCATCCACTGAAAACACCACCTCGCAGGGACCCACGCCAGGTTTCCTGACGCTGCTGAAATCTCCGGTTTACAGCGGCAACGTACTGATTTTCGCCGCCTGCTCCGCCAGCTTCTTCGCCTGGCTTACCGGGTCACCGTTTATTCTCGGTAATCTGGGCCTGTCGCCTGCCGATATCGGCCTGAGCTATGTGCCACAGACCATCGCTTTCCTGATTGGCGGTTTCGGCTGTCGCGCCCTGCTTACTCGTTTTTCCGGTGGCCAGCTGCTGCCGTGGCTGCTGCTGTGCTTTAGCCTTGGCGTTATCGCACTGTTCATTTCCGCGCAGCAGCAGAGCCCTTCTTTATCCAGCCTGCTGACGCCGTTCTGTATCATGTCGATGGCCAGCGGTGCCATCTATCCGGTGGTCGTATCCAGCGCCCTGCTGCCGTTCCCACAGGCGACGGGTAAAGCTGCCGCGTTACAGAATATGCTGCAGCTCGGTATGTGCTTTATTGCGAGCCTGGCCGTTTCAACCTGGATTGAATCACCGTTAGAAACCACCGTGCGTGTCATGTTACTGACCATTTTACTGGCTACAATGGGCTATCTGCTGCAGCGTAAAGCCGCCAAAAAAATGGCTCTGCAAACGATGGAAAACCCGGGGTGATTTGCTGTAGAATCACTTGGTTAGCATGCTAACAATAATGCATTGAATATTGTCTGGCGGGAGCATATACTCGTCAGGCACTACAAAATAACAAGTTACCAACATTTTAAACCGCAGAGCGCTTCGGCGATTTTCGGTGTTTTTACTGACAAGGCTGTCATACCGTTGTGTTATGTTACGTCTGTTTCAGCCTCTGCCGGTTATAATTCAATCCTCTGTTAACGTCGGATATCAGACTGCGGCTCTGCCGTGAGTTTTCTCATAAACTTGTAGAATTTGACTATTCTTTTCTCGGGTTTCAATCACACAGGGTGATGGAGAAGCTAATGAGTTCATCGTGTATAGAAGAAGTGAGCCTGGAAGACAACCAGTGGTACCGAATTGTCCAGGAAATGTTGCAAAAGGCTGACATAGAAATAAACGGTTCCCGGCCATGGGATATCAGAATAAGCAATCCCGACTTTTTTAAACGCGTGCTGCAGGAAGGCTCGCTGGGTTTGGGTGAAAGCTATATGGACGGCTGGTGGCAGTGCGATCGGCTGGATATTTTTTTCCAGCGCGTGCTGCTGGCAAAACTCGACCAACAACTCCCCCACCATTTTAAAGACACGCTGCGCGTTGCCGCCGCACGTCTGACTAATCTTCAGTCGCGTAAGCGCGCCTGGATCGTCGGCAAAGAGCATTACGATCTCGGTAATGACCTGTTTTCACTGATGCTTGACCCGTACATGCAGTATTCCTGCGGCTACTGGAAAGAAGCCGAAACGCTGGAGCAGGCGCAGGAAGCCAAGTTAAAAATGATCTGCGAAAAACTTGAGCTGGCCCCCGGCATGTCGCTGTTGGATATTGGCTGTGGCTGGGGAGGCCTGGCGGAATATGCCGCTCGTCATTATGGCGTCAGCGTATTTGGCGTGACCATCTCCGCTGAACAGCAAAAAATGGCACAGCAGCGCTGTGAAGGGTTGGATGTGACGATCCTTTTACAGGATTACCGCGATTTGAATCAGCAGTTTGACCGTATTGTTTCGGTTGGCATGTTTGAACACGTTGGGCCAAAAAATTACGCGACCTACTTCTCCGTGGTTGAGCGTAACTTAAAACCAGACGGTATTTTCCTGCTGCATACCATCGGGGCGAATAAAACCGATGAGAATGTTGACCCGTGGATTAATAAATATATTTTCCCTAACGGCTGTCTGCCATCCGTACGTCATATTGCCAATGCCAGCGAGCCGCATTTTGTAATGGAAGACTGGCACAATATCGGCGCGGATTACGACCTGACGCTGATGGCGTGGTATCAGCGCTTCATCGCGGCGTGGCCGCAGCTGGCGGACAATTACGGCGACCGTTTCAAACGTATGTTCAGTTATTATCTTAACGCCTGTGCTGGTGCCTTTCGCGCGCGCGATATTCAGCTTTGGCAGGTGGTCTTTACTCACGGGGCTGACGGTGGACTGCGCGTAGCGCGCTAATATCAGTGTCTCTGAAAATGACCGCGTATATTGCGGAGCAGTGCAACCTGGCTTCGCAACATCAAGCACTGCTATAGAAAAAGCCGCTATCGTTGAGGTAGCGGCTTTTTTTCATCAGCCGAACGAGGTAACAAGACCAGGCGGCATACACTGCGCGTTTATAACAGAGCCGCAGTCTTACTGCCTGGAGCCCGTTTCAATTACTCGGTGGGTTCTTCAGCCGCGGCCGCTGCCAGCAGCGCCGCTTCGCGCTGTGCCAGCACGCGTTCAACCGTTTCTACGATAGCCTGCGTGTGCGGATCGATCTCGATATTCACCCGATGCCCCAGACGCTTCGCGCCCAGCGTGGTGCGTGCCAGGGTTTCAGGGATCAAATGAACGCAGAAGCGGGTTTTGGTCACTTCACCCACCGTCAGGCTAATACCGTCAATCCCGACAAAACCCTTATGCAGAATATATTTCATCTGGCTGGCGTCCTGCACCTTAAACCAGATTTCCCGGTTATTTTCCGAGGTAATAATTTTGCTGATTTCGGCCGTGGTCATAATATGCCCCGACATCAGATGGCCGCCAATTTCGTCGCTGAATTTGGCCGCGCGCTCAACGTTTACCGTATCCCCTTCTTTCAGATCGCCCAGGTTGGTAATACGCAGCGTCTCTTTAACCAGATCGAAACTCACGCGATCGCCGTTGACTTCCGTCACCGTCAGGCAGCAGCCGTTATGGGAAACCGAGGCACCCAGTTCCAGCCCTGGCAGCAGGGCTTCCGGCATTTTAATAATATGGGTGCGAAAATTTGGTTTCTCTTCAATTGCCAGCAGTTCAGCAGTGCCCTGCACAATTCCGGTAAACATAGCTATGCCTCTGTTAATGTGTTGTCGCTGTCACTAGTTTGCCCTGGCTGCTACCTAAAGCCAACTTAACTGAAGACTCTTTGCGTGACAGGAAGAGCTATTCTTTCCGCGACTTATTGGCTAATTCGTCTGCGCACACTACACTAGACGGCCTGCTATGCTGTGGCGACGAGCAAACGCCGTGAATTCCCCAGCTAAAACCCCTCCACAATTAAAATAAAGGTGTATGACGTGCAGAAGTACCTCACAGAGGCACGCCAGCTATTAATGCTGGCCATTCCCGTGATCCTTGCGCAGGTTGCGCAAACGTCGATGGGCTTTGTCGATACGGTGATGGCTGGTGCCGTTAGCGCCACGGATATGGCCGCCGTTGCAGTAGGAACCTCAATCTGGTTGCCTACTATCCTGTTCGGTCACGGCCTGATTCTGGCCTTAACGCCGGTGGTGGCACAAATGAACGGATCGGGCCGACGCGACCGCATTGCCTCGCAGGTTCGTCAGGGCTACTGGCTGGCGGGATTTTCATCGCTGATAATTATGGTCGTGCTTTACAACGCGGGCTATCTGATTGGCGCGATGCATAACGTCGATCCGGAACTGTCAGCCAAGGCCGTCGGCTATCTGCATGCTTTACTGTGGGGCGCACCGGGCTACCTGTTTTTCCAGGTAGCGCGTAACCAGTGTGAGGGGCTTTCCAAAACCAAACCGGGCATGGTGATGGGTTTTATCGGTCTGCTGGTTAATATTCCGGTGAACTACATCTTTATTTACGGACACTTTGGCATGCCCGCGCTCGGCGGCGTCGGCTGCGGCGTGGCGACGGCGTCGGTCTACTGGGTGATGTTTATCGCCATGAAGTTTTGGGTCAACCGGGCCGCATTCATGCACGACATTCGACTGGAAAGTTCATTCTCTCCGCCCGACTGGAAAGTTCTGCGTCGTCTGGTGGGCCTTGGACTGCCGGTTGCGCTGGCGCTGTTTTTTGAAGTGACGCTGTTCGCCGTTGTTGCCCTGCTGGTTTCACCGATGGGTATCGTCAAGGTGGCGGGTCATCAGATTGCGCTGAATTTCAGCTCGCTAATGTTTGTGATCCCGCTGTCAGTGGGCGTTGCCACCACCATCCGCGTCGGTTTTCGTCTCGGTCAAGGATCGGTCGAACAGGCGCGAGTGGCGGCGTGGACCGCCCAAGGCGTGGGCGTTTGCATGGCCTGCCTGACCGCGCTGTTCACGGTCACTTTCCGCCACGAAATTGCCCTGCTGTATAACGATAATCCCGAAGTTGTCACTCTGGCCGCGCAGTTGATGCTGCTGGCGGCGGTGTATCAGTTCTCGGATTCGATCCAGGTGATCGGCAGCGGTATTTTGCGTGGTTATAAGGATACCCGGGCCATCTTCTATATCACGTTTATCGCCTACTGGGTGCTTGGCCTACCCAGCGGTTATGTGCTGGCGATGACCGACTGGGTTGTGTCACCGATGGGGCCTGCGGGCTTCTGGACCGGCTTTATTATCGGGCTGACCAGTTCGGCGGTGATGATGATTTGGCGGATTATTCGCCTGCAGCGGCAGCCATCGGAACGCATCCTGGCGCGCGCAGCACACTAATATTTCGGTAAATTTCGCCTGAATATGCTTAAAATTGCTGCGCTTCGCACAGATGCGCAGCAATCAGGCAGAAAAAAGCTTTTTTCTCCTTGCCAGGCGTACAGGCTGCCGTTAATATTCGTCCCCGCTGTCACCCAGATAGCAACAGTGCGTCCGTAGCTCAGTTGGTTAGAGCACCACCTTGACATGGTGGGGGTCGGTGGTTCGAGTCCACTCGGACGCACCAAATCTCTGAATGATATTATTTGCGTCCGTAGCTCAGTTGGTTAGAGCACCACCTTGACATGGTGGGGGTCGGTGGTTCGAGTCCACTCGGACGCACCAGAGATTTTCCGCAATGCGTTCTTAGCTCAGTTGGTTAGAGCACCACCTTGACATGGTGGGGGTCGGAGGTTCGAGTCCTCTAGAACGCACCACGCTTCGCCCTCTTCTTTTCAGACTCTGCTTCATCTTATCATTCTGTTGCGCAACACCGCGTTCTAACGCATTTACTCAAACGTCGTAATCCTTTTTAATTGGTTTTCTAGCACTTAGCCTTTATAATGCACGCGTTGTCTCACTTGAATGGTTTCAGCGCATGGTCAATATACAATTTATAAGCCGTACCTGTTGCGCAACAACATGCTGCGCTCACGCCGAAACCACGTCTCAACTTCTTCTGCAAGCCTTTAATCTGTCACCTATCCTTACTCTGTATCGCCGTCTGCCTCAGGCACCCAATTTCTTCTCCGGTGGCCACGTCATCGGAACCCATTCTTATCATCCATCACAACTTACAGATAATCCGTCATGAAAAAGACTAAAATTGTTTGCACTATCGGCCCGAAAACTGAATCTGAAACGATGCTGACCAACCTGCTTGAAGCAGGAATGAACGTTATGCGTCTGAACTTCTCCCACGGTAACTACGAAGAACACGGTACGCGCATTACTAACCTGCGTAACGTTGTTAAGAACACCGGCTACCAGGCGGCTATCCTTCTGGATACCAAAGGCCCTGAAATCCGCACCATGAAGCTGGAAGGCGGTAGCGATGTTGCCCTAACCGCTGGCCAGACGTTTACCTTTACTACCGACCAAAGTGTGATCGGTAACAACGAACGCGTTGCGGTCACCTACTCCGGCTTTGCGGCCGATCTGAAAGTCGGTAACACGATTCTGGTTGATGATGGCCTGATCGGCATGGAAGTCACCGAAGTGACCGAATCCACCGTCGTGTGCAAAGTGCGCAACAACGGCGATCTGGGTGAGAACAAAGGCGTTAACCTGCCGGGCGTGTCCATCCAGCTGCCGGCACTGGCGGAAAAAGATAAGCTTGACCTGATCTTCGGCTGCGAGCAGGGCGTTGACTTTATCGCCGCGTCCTTTATTCGTAAACGTTCAGACGTGCTGGAAATCCGTGAGCACCTCAAGGCCCACGGCGGCGAAAATATCCAGATCATCTCGAAAATCGAGAACCAGGAAGGCCTGAACAACTTCGATGAGATCCTCGATGCATCAGACGGCATCATGGTTGCCCGTGGTGACCTCGGCGTAGAGATCCCGGTTGAAGAAGTGATCTTCGCGCAGAAGATGATGATCAAGAAGTGTAACCGCGCACGTAAAGTGGTCATCACCGCCACCCAGATGCTGGATTCGATGATCAAGAACCCGCGCCCTACCCGTGCGGAAGCCGGTGACGTTGCCAACGCCATCCTCGACGGTACTGACGCCGTGATGCTGTCCGGCGAGAGCGCCAAGGGTAAATATCCGCTGGAGTCCGTGGGTATCATGGCCACCATCTGTGAACGTACCGATCGCGTGATGAAGAGCCGCATCGACCCGCGTAACGACGATCGCAAAATGCGCATCACCGAAGCGGTTTGCCGCGGTGCGGTTGAAACGGCCGAAAATCTGGAAGCACCGGTCATTGTGGTCGCGACCGAAGGCGGTAAGTCAGCGAAATCTATTCGCAAATACTTCCCGCACGCCACCATTCTGGCGCTGACCACTAACGAACTGACCAGCCGTCAGCTGCTGCTGACCAAAGGCGTGATCACCAGCCTGGTGCAGGAAATCGCCTCTACCGACGATTTCTACCGTCTGGGTAAAGAAGCGGCGCTGGCCAGCGGCTATGCGCAGAAAGGCGACGTTGTGGTCATGGTTTCCGGTGCGCTGGTGCCAAGCGGTACGACCAATACCGCTTCGGTCCACGTTCTGTAATTTAAGATTACACAATTGAGTAAAAAGGCGCCCTTAGAGGCGCCTTTTTTTCAATTTGCGTAACCTGATTTCACAAAATTTCCAATCGAAATTAACTATTCAATTGCACAAAAATCTAAGAGCTATCCGATTAAAATCGTCTGTTTTCGCTTAATTTTTTGCCTTATCCCGTAAAGAAGATGCTTCTTTGAGCGAACGATCAAATTTAAGCACGTTCTCATCAAAAAATTATTCTCATTAGAAAATACTTTGTGTAATACTTGTAACGCTACATGGAGATTAACTTAATCTAGAGGGTATAAATAATGAATCGTACTAAACTGGTACTGGGCGCGGTAATCCTGGCTTCAACTATGCTGGCTGGTTGCTCAAGCAACGCTAAAATCGACCAGCTGTCTTCTGACGTTCAGACTCTGAACGCTAAAGTTGACCAGCTGAGCAACGACGTGAACGCAGTTCGTTCTGACGTTCAGGCTGCTAAAGATGACGCAGCTCGTGCTAACCAGCGTCTGGACAACCAGGCTCACTCTTACCGTAAGTAAGAGTTCTGGTACTAAAAATGGCGCACATTGTGCGCCATTTTTTTTGCCTGCCGTTTAGCTCCGTCGACGGCGAATGTAAAATCCGCCGCCAAACGCACCGTAATCAATTTTGAGCGCTTTCTCCCCCGACCTGAGTTATCCCCGCCGGTTGAGCTGTAGAGCCTTCTGCAGTCGTCTGGTGAAGGAATGCAGGCACTGTTGAATCGTCTTTCACCACTTCCCCCTCGCTGACCAGTATCGGCATACCCGAACGGCGCGTTAATGCCGCCTTGATCACCGCATCATCACTGGTAGTGCTGCTGATAAACTTCTTCGCCGCCGGGGTGAGTGCAATCGGCATGGTTTGCGGATCGTCGTTTTCGTTGTGCGAGAGCGGCTGATGGACCTCGATCCAACGCTTACCGTCCGGTTCAACGGCGTACTTCACCGGCTGGTTAATGACCTGAACGCGCGTCCCCTTCGGCACGCTGTTGAACAGCGCTTCGATATCATCCGGGCGCAGGCGAATGCAACCGGAGCTGACGCGCATACCGATGCCAAAATCTGCATTGGTACCGTGGATCAGATAGTGGCCCTTGCCGTAGGCCAGACGCATCGCGTAAAGGCCCATCGGATTATCCGGCCCGGCGGGAACGGTCACTGGCAGCGTCTCACCTTTAGCGGCGTAGCGCTTGCGGATATTGGGCGTAGGCGTCCACGTCGGGTTGGGGATTTTCTGGCTGATGCTGGTGACCATCGCCGGGGTATTTGCGCCCAGTTGACCGATACCAATCGGATAGACGATCACTTTGTTTTCATCTTTCGGATAGTAGTAGAGACGCAGTTCCGCCACGTTAATCACAATGCCTTCACGCTTGGTGTCGGGCAGCAGCATCTGGGTGGGGATCGTTAACTGCGTTCCAGCTTTGGGCAGCCAGGGGTCGGTTCCCGGATTGGCTTCCAGCATGCCCAGCAGGCCAACCATATACTCCTTCGCGACCGCTTCCAGCGGCCTTCCGTCATTGGGCACAACATAGGTGCTGTTTTCACCAATCAGGCGGCTGTCGTCAGGCGGAAGAGGATATTCGGTAGCGCTGGCGCTGTACGCCCCGGTCAGCAGAGTAACCATAAAAGCAAAACGGAACAGAGGTTTCATGCGTTTTTCTCGGTTATGAATGAGGAACCACCCCACTGTATATCAGCGGGGCGCACACCGAGTAGTTTAGCAACTCACGCGCCGGTGAGAATCAGCGCTTTCTGACGTATGGCACGAATCATGGCTTCCAGTCCCTGAGAACGGGAAGGTGTCAGCTGCTGAGTGAGAGAAAGCTCGGCAAAGGTCGGGCGAACATCGAAATCGATAATTTCCTGCGGCGACATCTTCTGATAGACGGCAAAGACGATAGCAATCAGTCCCTTAACCAGTGCTGCATCGCTGTCGCCCTGCAGGCGAACCTGGCCGTTTTCATCCAGATCAACAATCACCCAGACCTGGCTCTGACAGCCCGGAACGATGTTTTCCTGCTGGTGAAGATTTTCAGAGGCGGGCTCGAGGCGCGCTCCCAGTTCGATAATATAAAGATACTTCTCTTCCTGATTTGCGCAGCGGTTAAAATTGCGCACCAGTTTTTCTTTATCTGGCAGAGTTGCCATTGCTTCCTCACTTAAATCGGCTTCTGAACGACATTGCTCTAACGGTTCTTTATGTAGAAAGGGCGAGGCATGCCTCGCCCTTTTAAGGCTTGAATCGCTCCGGCTCAGAGAGCGATCAGCCCCCCAGCAGACGGTGAATACGCACTAATCCCGCCGCCAGGCGATCGACTTCTTCTTCGCTATTATACAGAACAAACGACGCGCGACACATCGCCGGCACGCCGTAGTGCTGCATCAGCGGCATGGCACAGTGGTGTCCGGTACGAATCGCAATACCGTACTGATCGAGGAAACTGCCCACATCGTAGGCATGATGCTTGCCCAGATTAAATGCAATCACTCCGCTACGATCCTGCGGCCCGTAAATAACCAGATCCGGCACCGCAGCCAGTTTTTCCATTGCGTACTGCATCAGCTGCTGTTCGCGCTGCTGAATCGCTTCCAGCCCCAGATCGGTCACGTACTTCAGGGCGGCACCGAGCCCGATAATCGCACCGGTGTTCGGCGTACCCGCCTCAAAACGGCCCGGTACGGCGGCGTAGGTGGTCCCTTCGGTCAGACTGACGGTAGCGATCATCGAACCGCCCCCTTCCCACGGCGGCATCTGGTCCAGCAGTGCCTTACGGCCATACAGAATACCAATACCGGTCGGACCGTAGATTTTATGCCCTGAGAAGACGTAAAAATCACAGTCGATATCCTGCACATCTACGTGCCCGTGCATAATCGCCTGCGCACCGTCGATCAGCGTGACCAGACCCGCCGCTTTCGCCTGTTCAACCAGCTCTTTCACCGGATTTACGGTGCCGAGCACGTTGGACACCTGGGTCACCGCCAGCAGGCGGGAACGCGAGTCAATCAGTTCGGGAAGTTTGGCCAGATCCAGCTCACCGTTAGCGTTAAGCGGGATAAAGCGCACTTCCGCACCGGTACGCTGGGCCACCATCTGCCACGGAACGATATTGGCGTGGTGTTCCATCTCGGTGATGATGATGTTGTCGCCGGGCTGCAGCTGACTGCCGCCCCAGCTGTTAGCTACCAGGTTAATCGCTTCCGTGGTGCCTTTGACAAACACGATCTCTTCGGTGGAAGCCGCATTGAGGAAGCGTGCCGCCTGCACGCGCACGTCCTCCATCTCAGTCGTGGCTTCCGCGCTCAGCGTATGGATACCGCGGTGAACGGCAGCGTAACCGTGCTCGTAGAACTGGCTCTCTGCATCAATCACCACCTGCGGCTTTTGTGCGCTGGCAGCACTGTCGAGGTAGGCCAGCGGTTGCCCGTTAACCTCACGCGTCAGCAGCGGGAAATCCGCCCGTACCCGAGCCAGATCAAAACTCATTGCAAACCTCCGGGAAAGCGCTGAGCGATACGCTGCATCACCGCTTCTCTCAGCGTGTCATCACCGATCGCTTCGGTCAGCTCGGCGGCAAACGCGTAGATGATCATCCGCTGTGCCGCATCTTTTGAGATGCCGCGCGCGCGCAGGTAGAACATCTGCTCTTCGTCGATACGACCAATGGTCGCGCCGTGTCCGCACTTGACGTCATCGGCATAGACTTCCAGCTGCGGCTTGGTATCCACCTCGGCAAGGCGGCCCAGCAGCAGGTTGTTGTTGGTCATCTGGCCGTCGGTCTTCAGGGCGTGTTTTGCCACTTTGATCATGCCGTTAAATACCGCACGAGCGCGATCGCGCACGATGGTTTTATGCTGCTGGCGGCTCAGGCAGTGGCCTTTGTTGTGTTCCAGATAGGTACGACTGTCGCACACGTCTTTGTCGATCGGCAGCATCAGGGTGTTGATTACCAGATCGCTGCCCTCACCGTTCAGCTGGCCGCTGGTGTTGTGACGGGTCAGGCCCGCACCCAGCAGGAAGCTGTGACTCTGTACGCGAACATCACGGCCCATCACCAGGTCGTTGTGCGAGAAGTGGTAGCTGCTCTGATCTTCAAAAGCGAAGTTGTAGTGCGTCAGCCCCGCCCCGTTGCCCACTTCGGCGGTAAAACGCGCGCCGGTGAAGTGCGTGGCATTATTCAGGCTGACGTAGTGCTCAATAATTGTCGCTTCTGACGCTTCATCCAGCTGCAGATGATGACGATAGTGCGAAGTATTCATCTCGCCTTCCGCACTGCCGCTGCTGATGTGCAGCAGGTACAGCGGGCGTGCCGCCGCCTTGCCGCGCGCCAGATGAATCAGTGTAGACTCTTCGGCCAGGCTTTCGGTCAGATGCAGGAACACTTCCGGCTGAATCGGCGCGCTCAGCTCACGGCGTTCGCCGGAACCGGTGATCTGGATGTTGAACAGGTCGTGTTCTGCGTCGCTCAGCGCGGCGGAGAAACGACCATCAACGAAGACCAGGCGCACGGCATCGATATCCAGCGCCAGCGCGTTGATGCCTTCCGCATTCAGTGCGGCCTGCTGCGGCAGGACAAACTGATGATCGAACAGCGTATCCAGCGGCGTGTACTTCCAGTTTTCCTGCTTGCGCGTTGGCAGACCTACGCGCAGCAGCTGCTGCCAGTGCTGCTGAGCCTGCATTGAACGGTGTTCAGCGCGGGTTTCAAACAGATGGTGCCACTGTTGCAGCGCGTTATCACTCTTCGTCGGTAAGCCAGCCATAGCCTTGCTCCTCCAGCTGTTTCACCAGCGAGAAATCACCTGATTTAATGATTTTCCCCTGATAGAGCACGTGAACAAAATCAGGCTTGATGTAGTCAAGAATACGCTGATAGTGAGTAACGATGATGAAGGAACGGTTGCCATCGCGCAGGCTGTTTACGCCATTAGCAACGATTTTCAGCGCATCAATGTCCAGACCGGAGTCCGTTTCATCCAGAATGCACAGATCCGGTTCCAGCGCGGCCATCTGCAGAATGTCGTTACGCTTTTTCTCACCGCCGGAGAAGCCAACGTTTACTGAACGGGTCAGCAAATCTTCAGGCATTTTCAGCAGGTGGATTTTATCTTCGATAAAGTCCTGGAAGTCGAAGCGGTCCAGCTCTTCCTGCTCGCGGTATTTACGCACGGCGTTGACGGAAGTTTGCAGGAAGAACTGGTTGCTCACGCCCGGGATCTCAACCGGATACTGGAAGGCCATAAAGATGCCTTCGCCAGCACGTTCTTCCGGGTCCAGTTCCAGCAGATCTTTGCCCTTGAACTCTACGGAGCCGCCGGTCACTTCGTAATCTTCGCGCCCGGCCAGCGTGGCAGAAAGCGTACTTTTCCCTGAGCCATTAGGTCCCATAATGGCGTGAACTTCACCGGGTTTGACTTCTAAATTCAACCCACGCAGGATAGCTTTATCTTCAACGCTGACCTGTAAATCTTTAATGCTTAACATATGGTTTCCTTTGCAGTGCTTTCCGGCACTGTAAATACCCTTGGGTAAAGTTCTTGGCGCTGGCTTAGCCCACGCTGTGTTCCAGACTGATGGCCAGCAGTTTTTGCGCTTCTACCGCAAACTCCAGCGGCAGCTCGGAGAAAACGTCCTTGCAGAAGCCGTTAACGATCATCGAAATCGCATTGTCTTCGCTAATTCCGCGCTGCAGGCAGTAGAACAGCTGATCTTCACCAATACGTGACGTTGTCGCTTCGTGCTCCAGCTGAGCCGTGTTGTTGCGCACTTCCACATACGGGAAGGTGTGCGCGCCGCACTCGGCACCAATCAGCATCGAGTCACACTGGGTGAAGTTACGGGCGTTGGTGGCGGTTGGCATAATTTTCACCAGGCCGCGATAGGTGTTTTCACTCTTACCGGCGGAAATACCCTTTGAGATAATCGTAGATTTGGTGTTTTTACCAATGTGGATCATCTTGGTACCGGTATCGGCCTGCTGGCGTCCGCTGGTCAGCGCAACCGAGAAGAACTCACCGATGGAATTGTCGCCGCGCAGGATCACGCTCGGGTATTTCCAGGTAATGGCTGAACCTGTTTCAGACTGGGTCCAGGACATTTTGCTGTTCTCACCTTCGCACAGCGCACGCTTGGTCACGAAGTTCAGAATACCGCCTTCGCTGTCGCCGCCTGAGAACCAGTTCTGCACGGTGGAATACTTCACTTCCGCGTCTTTATGGATGATCACTTCTACCACCGCCGCATGCAGCTGGTAGGTGTCGCGCACCGGCGCAGAGCAGCCTTCGATGTAGCTGACGTAGCTGCCTTCATCGGCGATCAGGATCGTGCGTTCAAACTGTCCGGTTTTCGCCGCGTTGATGCGGAAATAGGTCGACAGTTCCATCGGGCAGCGTACGCCTTTCGGGATATAAACGAAGGTGCCGTCAGAGGCAACGGCGGAGTTCAGCGCGGCGAAGAAGTTATCGTTGGCGGGCACCACGGTACCCAGATACTGTTTCACCAGCTCCGGATGATCGTGAATCGCTTCGCCGAATGAACAGAAGATAATGCCTTCTTTCGCCAGCTTATCGCGGTAGGTGGTGGAAACCGAAACGGAGTCGAAGATGGCGTCAACCGCCACTTCCTGGCCTTCACGCACCGGAACGCCCAGCTGCTTAAAGGCCTCTTCCACTTCCTGCGTCAAGTAGTTTGGCGCTTCGCTGCCGGAAGTCTGGGTGGCACCCGGCTCCGAGGCACAGGCATCGTCACAGCTGCCGCAGGATGGCGCGGAGTAATAGCTGTAATCCTGGTAATCCAGTTTTTTATAGTTGGCTTTCAGCCAGTGCGGCTCTTCCATCTCCAGCCAGGCGGCGAACGCCTTCAGGCGGAAATCCAGCATCCACTCAGGTTCATTACGCTTGGCCGAGATTGCGCGCACCACATCTTCATTGATGCCGTGGGCAAATTCTTCGGTTTCCAGTTGGGTAAAGAAGCCTTCTTTGTAGTTCTGATGGCTGCCTTCCCAAACCTGTACATCATCAGATGCGTCAGTATTACGAGACATAGAGTTTACTCAACGCCAAAGCTCTCACCACAGCCACAGGCGTGTTGAGCTTTAGGGTTATTAAATTTGAAAATCTGGTTCAGGCCTTCACGAACGAAATCAACTTCCGTACCGTCGATGTAGGGCATTGCCTGAAGGGGCACGAACAGCGATGCACCGTTATGGCTAAACTCCAAATCATCCTTCGCCGTCTCCTTCACCAGATCCATGGTGTAACCAAAACCGGCGCAGCCTGACGTTTTCACGCCCAGCTTGAGCCCCTTGATAGCAGCGTCTCCCGCAGCGAGAGTGCTGATTTGTTTGGCGGCGCTGTCGGTGAGCGTCAGTCCTTTCCAGATAAAGTCATCTGGAGAAAAAGATGCTGGATTTGCTGATTGCATAAATTACCTCGCGATACGTTAGCCCTTCGGGCTAGTGCCTCTATGTTAGTGATAACCTGTATCACTTCAACCTCTTGTTTTGCAGGGATATTACCCTTTGGGTGCTTTTCTAATCTTATTAAGTAAGTTTAGCCCCTGTAAAACAGATTGTGCCGTGCTCTTCAGGTCAAAACCGCAAAAGATAAATTGTTGAAAACAAAATGTTTCTAAGATGTAATCTCAAGCCACTTCTTAATAATTATCATTCACCTAAATCCCATATCACGCTTATCGTTAATACCAATTTTTTTGAAAGGCGGCATTTATCGATAAAAAAATCCGCCGGGTGATTGAATATTAACGCAGTTATAATATGATAATGATTATCATTAGCGCGACTGGGACCAGCAATGAATCTGTCGATGAGTGCGTGGCTGCAACACAAGATTGATGAATATAAGTTTTCCGTACGTGATATCACCGTCGATTTCTATATGGCGCAGGCAAAGCTGAACCGCCCGGAATGCACCATTGAGCAGTTACGCAAGTTCAATGATACCTGTCTCGATATGGCTGAGCTTTGCCAGCTGAACGGTGACGATCAGAGCTATCTGCACGCAATGGGCAAACTTCATCAACGACTGGTTGTTGAGCTGAGCAATACATCCCGCGAACGTTTGTTCCGCATGCAGGCCTGGCAGCTGGCGCGCCACTCCCTCAGTCGCCTGTGTCATCAGCTGGCACTCAACGGTGAATGGGATAAAGCAACGGTACTGCAAAGCGATTTTGTGAAACACGCTTCGTGGATTATGTAGTCCCGCTGACAGTATACCGCGTGGCAGACCAGCTAAAAACCCCGTATAATTTAGGGTTATTTAGCTATCACCGCCGTGGTTAAGCGTGACGTACAGCATAATCGACTGTCTGAGCCGTATATTTCTATCTGCCACACCTGATGCGTACGCCCGATATGGGTGGCGCGACATATGCCGCGCACCTCCCCTTCCCGCGCGGACCGCACGTGATTGGCATTAATTTCCAGCCCCACCACCTGCTTATCTCCCTGCGTGCAGAGATAGCCGGCCATCGATCCCAGGGTTTCGGCCAGGGTGACGGACGCGCCCCCATGTAGCAGCCCGAACGGCTGCCGCGTGCGGTTATCGACCGGCATCACGGCTTCAATACTGTCATCATTTAGCGCGATAAAACGGATGCCGAGGTGTTCAACCATGGTGCCTTTGCTGTGCAGGTTCAGCTGTTCAAGCGTCACCTCACGTTGCCAGATAGCCATTACACGATCTCCAGTAAAGCCTGAAGCGGATGGCGCATCCCGCTCCCTTCCACGCGTTTCACCTGGCTGCGGCAGGAATAGCCGGTGGCCAGACAGCGCTGACGAGGGAGTTTTTGTAGCGCCTTCTGCCAGGACAGTTCAAAGATACCCAGTGAATTTTCCAGGTTTTTGGTTTCGTGGCCGTAGGTTCCCGCCATGCCGCAGCAGCCCACGCTGATACTTTCCAGCTTCGCACCGAAGCGCGAGAAGATCGTCTCCCACTGCTTAACGGAACCGGGCAGCGCGGTGACTTCCGTACAGTGGCCGAAAAGATACCAGGATTCACCGCTGGACGGCTGAATATCGCGGTCCACCAGCGCGTTTTGTAGCCATTCATGCACCAGCTGCACGTTGAAATCACCGCGCTTATCGCCGAGCACCTGGCGGTACTCATCGCGGTAGCACAGCACCAGCGCCGGATCGACCCCCACCATCGGCAGGCCAAGCTGGGCAACGCGGTTGAGTAAGTCTGAGGTCTTCTGTGCGGTGCGCGCAAACTGCTGCAGGAAGCCTTTAATATGCTGCGCTTTACCGTTCGGCGAGAACGGCAGTACCACCGGCGTGAAACCAAGCCGGTCAATCAGCTGGACAAAATCTCCAATTAGCTGGGCTTCGTAGTAGCTGGTAAACGGATCCTGCACCACCAGCACGTGCTGCGCGCGCTGTTCGGCGCTCATCTGCTCAAGCTGTTCCAGCGTGGTCGCCGTGCTGCGGTGCTTCGCCAGCTGCTGCTTCAGCGTTGGCGACGAGAGCAGCGGCAAATCAACCATACCCAGTTGCCGTTTGCTTAACGCCCCCACCCAGCGCTGGCGCAGGAAGAAGTTGAAGGTTTTGGGTGCCATCGCCATCAGCGGTGCGTAGCTTTCAACCGTCGCTACCAGGTAGTCACTCACCGGACGCAGGTAGCGGGTGTGATACAGCTGCAGGAAGCGCGAGCGGAAGCCCGGCACGTCGATTTTAATCGGGCACTGGGTGGAGCAGGCTTTACAGGCCAGACAGCCGGACATCGCCTCCTTCACCTCATGCGAGAAATCATACTCGCCGCGCCGCGCATGCCAGCTGTTGCGGGTCCGCTGGATCATTCCACGCAGGCTGACGCCCTTCGACGGCAGTTGCTTTTCCAGTACCAGCGGGTCGACGCCCTGTTCGGCCAGCAGACGCAGCCATTCACGCGTCAGCGTGGCGCGCCCTTTCGGGGAATGCATGCGGTTGCTGGTGATTTTCATCGACGGACACATTGGGCTGTTCACGTCAAAGTTAAAGCACAGCCCGTTACCGTTACACTCCATCGCGCCGCGCCAGTCGCTGCGCACCGAAATGGGGATTTGTCGATCCCAGGTACCGCGCTTTTCCGCATCCACTTTCAGCATGGGATCGTCAACGCCGAGTGGCGCACAGATCTTGCCGGGATTCAGGCGGTTAGCCGGGTCGAATGCCGCCTTGATACGACGCAGTTCGGTATACAGCTCTTCGCCAAAGAATGACGGACTGTACTCCGCCCTGAAGCCTTTACCGTGCTCGCCCCACAGCAGGCCGCCGTAGCGCGCGGTCAGCGCCACCACTTCATCAGAGATCTTCTTCATCAGGATCTCCTGCTGCGGATCGCACATATCCAGCGCGGGGCGAACGTGCAGCACCCCGGCGTCCACGTGGCCAAACATACCGTAGCTCAGGTTGTGCCCGTCAAGCAGCGCACGGAAATCAACGATGTAGTCCGCCAGGTTTTCCGGCGGCACGCAGGTATCTTCCACAAACGGCAGCGGCTTGGCGCGGCCCTTGGCGTTACCCAGCAGCCCCACCGCCTTTTTACGCATGCCGTAGATGCGCTCAATGCCGCCGACGTCGTTACAGAGCTGGTACCCAATCACCCCGCCCTGCCCCTGAGCCATCAGCGTTTCCAGTTTTTCGCAAAGCGAATCAACCTGGCCGTCAATCAGCGGTTTATCGTTACCGGCGAACTCAACCATATTCAGGCCGAGCATCTCTTTATCCGGCACGTCGGAGATCAGTTCGCTGACCGAGTGCCAGACGATATCTTCCTTCGCCAGATTCAGCACTTTAGAGTCGACCGTTTCCACCGACAGCGCTTTGGCTTCCACCATAAACGGCGCGTTGCGCAGCGCGGAGTCGAACGAATCGTATTTAATATTCACCAGCCGCCGCACTTTTGGGATCGGGGTGATATCCAGCCGCGCTTCGGTAATAAACGCCAGCGTGCCTTCGGCGCCGCACAGCAGGCGCGTCAGATCGAGCTGCTCTAAATCGTCGCTCAGCACGTGGCGCAGATCGTAGCCGGTCAGGAAGCGGTTGAGTTTCGGAAACTTATCGAGGATCAGCTGGCGCTGCTGGCGGCAGCGATCCAGTACCACGCGGTAAATATTCCCTTCGGCATCCTGCCGCTGCGCCAGTTGTTCCGCCAGTTCGACGGGCATCCCGCGGGTATCGAGAATATCGCCGCCCAGCAGCACCGCTCGCAGGCCCAGCACGTGATCGGAGGTTTTACCGTAGACCAGCGATCCCTGGCCGGAGGCATCCGTATTGATCATTCCGCCGAGCGTGGCGCGGTTGCTGGTGGACAATTCAGGGGAGAAAAAATAGCCGTAGGGCTTAAGGTAGGCGTTGAGCTGATCTTTAATCACGCCCGCTTCAACTTTTACCCAGCCTTCTTCGGTATTAATTTCCAGGATGCGCTTCATATGGCGCGACATATCGACCACGATCCCACGGTTCAGGGACTGACCGTTGGTGCCGGTGCCGCCGCCGCGTGGCGCAAAGACCAGAGATTCGAAGCGCGTTTCGCCGGCAAGTCGGGCAATCAGCGCGACATCCGCGGTGGAACGGGGGAAGACCACTGCATCGGGTAGCAGCTGGTAAATACTGTTATCGGTCGACATTATCAGGCGATCGGCATAGCTGGTAGCCGTATCACCGGTAAAACCTTCCTGCTTCAGTGTATCCAAAAACGTCAGCACCAGTTGAACAAGGCCCGGTGCCTGGGAAATCTGTGGGATCATTATCGGGTGACCAAAATGTTGTATGGATCATTCTGCGCGACGTAAATGACGCAGCTATCCGTTTTATCACATT
The DNA here is from genome assembly GCF_003751505.1 of Erwinia sp. JUb26. GTDB lineage: Bacteria > Pseudomonadota > Gammaproteobacteria > Enterobacterales > Enterobacteriaceae > Erwinia. The sequence goes on from NZ_RJVB01000001.1 coordinate 909,256, forward strand.
TTTTTATGACCTGCCGTTATTTCAAAAAACGAAACAAAAGAATAACCTGTTGCGTATGTCACAAAATCGTTTCATACATCATGATTAAACCAGCCACCTTAGCGTAACTGTCGCGCTGGCGCGGTTTTTCAGAAATAAAATGATTGGCGACTGCATGACAAAATATTCGTGCGGCCAGCCCGGTCGACGCTAACAGAATTTTTATTGACCCGAGGTTACGGTTCACACATGAAGAATGTTTATAAAGGTTGGGACTTGCCGCAGATCGTGTTCACGCTGCTGTTTATCTCCCTGACGATCATCGCCTGCTTCTGGATTATTCAGCCCTTTATTTTGGGCTTTGCGTGGGCCAGCATGGTGGTTATCGCGACCTGGCCCTTGATGATTAAAATTCAGGGCCTGCTGTGGGGACGTCGTTCGCTGGCGGTTATCGCCATGACTCTGCTGCTGCTGCTGGTGTTTATCATTCCGATATCGCTGCTGGTTAACAGCCTGCTGGACAACAGCGCGCCGGTCATCGCGATGATTAGCTCCGGCCATTTACAGATGCCGCAGCTGGCGTGGCTGAATGAGATACCCATGATTGGCGATAATCTCTATTCCGGCTATCACACTCTGGTGGCCGGAGGCGGGACCGCTCTGATCGCCAAAATACAGCCCTACATCGGGCGAACGACCGGCTTTTTCGTCGCGCAGGCCGGTTATTTTGGCCGCTTTATGCTGCATCTGGGCCTGATGCTGCTGTTCAGCATGCTGCTGTACTGGCGCGGTGAACAGGTCGCGCGCGGGATCCGTCACTTTGCCTTTCGCCTTGCGGCCCGCCGTGGCGACGCCGCCGTGCTGCTTGCCGGTCAGGCAATACGTGCCGTCGCGCTGGGCGTCGTGGTTACCGCGCTGGTGCAGGGCGTCCTTGGCGGCATCGGTCTGGCAGTATCCGGCATTCCCTATGCCACGCTGCTGACGGTGCTGATGATTTTCTCCTGTCTGGTTCAACTGGGGCCGCTGACCGTGCTGGTACCGGCGATTATCTGGCTGTACTGGAGCGGTGACACGACCTGGGGCACCGTGCTGCTGGTATGGAGCTGTGTGGTGGGTACGCTGGATAACGTGCTGCGACCGATGCTGATACGCATGGGAGCCGACCTGCCGCTGATTCTGATCCTCTCCGGGGTCATCGGGGGACTGGTTGCTTTCGGCATGATAGGCCTGTTTATTGGTCCGGTTGTGCTGGCCGTCTCTTATCGGCTGGTCTGCGTCTGGGTTCATGAGGTTCCGGCCCCCAGCGACGATCCAACCCTTGTGGTGGAAGAACTGGTAGAGTTTGAAAACGATAGTGATCGGCATCCCTGATCGCGAATCACATCTCTCATAATAATGATCGCGGCCAGTCAGGCTGGTCGCAATCATTAGCAGCAGAAAACTATCCTCTCGATCCCATCGCCTTTTTATTAGTGTTTCTTGACGATAATGCGCCAAAACTGGCGTTCATTACGCGAAATCAGCACTTTTGTTAACCTTCCCTTCTGAATTTAAGCCCTAAATCAGCCCCGCGCCCATCGATGCATTATTGATTTTAAACTAATAAGATGATTCTTAATGACGCCAGAAAGCACGTTGCATAGTATTGAACCCATGTTTGAAATCAACCTACTGATTTTTAAACGCCCTTTCCCCTGAGTGAAGTACAAAATTGCTGTGTGTAGTCTTTGCCCATCCTCTGTGATGGGCTTTTTTTTGCCTGCATTTTGGTAAGGCGAGTCTCGGCGTTTGTAATTGAGGTTTTCAAATCAGCCCAGTGGAGGACCAGGTCGCAATTATGTGGCCGCGAGTCGTTATTGTGGGGACTACTGCGGCTTCGGCTGCTGCGCCGACTGGCCGGGCCGGTGATTGCCGGGTCCTCGCGCCACGCGCGGCGTGGTGCCCTCACTTCACTCGTCAGCCTGCCGGACCGCTGCAGACGGTCCCTCCCTGGCCCGGCTGCACCTTTCTCCCGCGTCCTGCGGGCGAATCCTGGCTTCCTCTCTCCGTTCAGCGCTGCGGATGGTGCAATCACCGGCCCGGCCAGTCCGCTTTTAATTTCCGCGTTGTCTGTTTTAAATACCAAAAAACATCTAATAACATTTAATATGCTGAATTAATGCCGATTCTTCTACTAAACCCGTAGTGGATTGGCGAGAAGTTAAATGGCAACAGCTCGACGTTACAGCGACAGGATACTCAGACAGGGAGACAGCCTGTGCTGCACCATCGGGGCAATCCGCAGCGCTGAGGTGAAGGCCGATGGCCATGAGACGACAACAGGGACGTTGGCGTCAGGCGGAGCTGAGTCAGGGACGACCCGTCTTCGCCGGTCATTGGGTCAGCGGCTGCAACCGAGGGCACCGTGCACAGCACGGCGCGAGGACCGCCCGGATGGCGCAGCACAGGCTGCGAACCCGGCACGGATCCACCAGCTACCAGCCAGTAAACAAAAAAACCGCCATCGAAAACGATAGCGGCTTTAACATCATGCTCGGACAATCACCACAGGCTAACCCGCCGCGACTCGTCTGAAAGGGAGCATCACGCCCCCTTTTTTAATGACGTTACTTCTTAATCTCGGCCAGCGACAGCCAGGTCTGCACCACGGTATCCGGATTCAGGGACAGGCTGTCGATCCCCTCTTCCATCAGCCAGGCCGCAAAATCCTCATGGTCCGAAGGACCCTGGCCGCAGATGCCGACGTACTTGCCCTGTTTCTTCGCCGCGCGGATCGCCATCGACAGCAGCGCCTTCACTGCATCATTACGCTCGTCGAACAGCTCAGACACCACGCCCGAATCACGATCCAGGCCGAGCGCCAGCTGGGTCATATCGTTGGAGCCGATGGAGAACCCATCGAAGAACTCCAGGAACTGCTCAGCCAGCAACGCGTTGGACGGGATCTCACACATCATGATGATCTTCAGTCCGTTCTCGCCACGCTTCAGGCCCTGGCGCTCCAGTTCTTCAACCACCGCCTTCGCCTGAGCCACCGTACGCACGAACGGCACCATAATCTCAACGTTGGTGAGGCCCATCTCGTTACGCACGCGCTTCACTGCCGCACATTCAAGCGCGAAGCAGTCGCGGAAGTTATCGGCAACATAGCGACCGGCTCCGCGGAAGCCCAGCATCGGGTTCTCTTCCTCGGGTTCATAACGCTCGCCGCCAACCAGATTGGCGTACTCGTTGGTTTTAAAATCGGACAGGCGAACGATCACGCGCTTTGGCGAGAATGCCGCGCCCAGCGTGGCGATCCCTTCGGTCAGACGAGCGATGTAGAACTCAACCGGATCGTCAAACCCTTTCATCATCACGCGGATCTGCTGCTGCAGTTCCGGCGTCTGCTGATCGAACTCCAGCAGCGCACGTGGGTGAACGCCAATCATACGGTTGATAATAAATTCCAGACGGGCCAGCCCCACGCCCTCATTAGGCAGGCAGGCGAAGTCAAAGGCGCGATCCGGGTTACCGACGTTCATCATCACCTTCAGCGGCAGCGACGGCATCTCATCCACCTGCGAACTTTTCACTTCAAAGTCGAGCAGGCCGTCATAGACGTAGCCGGTGTCACCCTCGGCACAGGACACGGTCACTTTCTGGCCGTCCTTCAGGTGGTCTGTCGCGTCACCGCAGCCCACCACCGCCGGAATACCCAGCTCACGGGCAATAATGGCCGCATGGCAGGTACGGCCGCCGCGATTGGTGACGATCGCTGATGCCTTTTTCATGATCGGTTCCCAGTCCGGGTCGGTCATATCCGTCACCAGCACGTCGCCTTTCTCGATGCGGCCCATCTCGCTGATATCGTGAATCACCTTCACTTCACCGGCGCCGATACGGTGGCCGATTGCACGACCTTCCACCAGAATCTTGCCTTTACCCTGCAGATTGTAGCGCTCCATCACCTGGCCGTTAGAACGCACGGTTTCCGGACGCGCCTGCACGATAAACAGCTTGCCGGTGTGACCGTCCTTCGCCCATTCGATATCCATCGGACGCTGGTAGTGTTTCTCAATCAGCATCGCCTGGACGGCCAGCGCTTCAACTTCTTTGTCGGTCAGGCTGAAGCGATCGCGCTCGGCTTCCGGCACGTCTTCAATTGCCACCTGTTTGCCGTGCTCCTGCGAGTCGGCGTAAACCATACGGATCTTTTTCGATCCCATATTGCGGCGCACAATGGCCGGGCGGCCTGCGGCCAGCGTCGGTTTATGTACGTAGAATTCATCAGGGTTAACCGCACCCTGCACCACCATCTCACCCAGACCCAGCGCGGCGGTGATAAATACTACCTGATCGAAGCCCGACTCGGTATCAATAGTGAACATCACGCCGGATGAAGCCAGGTCAGAACGCACCATGCGCTGAACCCCGGCAGAGAGCGCCACGCCACGGTGATCGTAACCCTGATGCACGCGGTAAGAGATCGCGCGGTCGTTAAACAGTGAGGCGAAGACGTGCTTCACCGCCACCAGCACCGCGTCATAGCCCTGCACGTTCAGGAAGGTCTCCTGCTGCCCGGCAAAGGAGGCATCCGGCATATCTTCAGCGGTTGCAGAAGAACGCACGGCAAACGACGCGTCGGCATCGTCAGCGGACAGCTGGTCGTAGGCCTGATGGATAGCCAGCTCTAACTCAGGCTGGAAAGGCGTATCAATAATCCACTGACGGATCTGCTTACCCGCTTTCGACAGCTGATCAATATCATCAATATCGGTCTTATCCAGCAGTTCATAGATACGCTGGTTAACGCCGCTTTGATCAAGGAACTGGTTGAAAGCATCAGAGGTCGTCGCAAAGCCATTCGGCACGGACACACCCAGTGATGACAGGTTAGTAATCATTTCACCCAGAGAAGCATTTTTGCCTCCCACCCGATCGACATCGTGCATGCCAAGTTCGTTATACCAGAGCACGAGCGGCAATTGGCCTTTATTGGACATTGAAGCAATCCTTGTAAGATTTAATTAGGAATAAGGGATACAGCATTGCTTAGTGAGACTGTCACAACATCGGAGGGTTGAGAAAGTGTTGAATCGTTCAAGCAACTCGGTGGCGGCGTTTTTAAGACAACTCTGCGCAGGATAATGACTCGTGGAAATTAAATTAAAAAATATAATTGTTTATTTACAATGAGTTAAAGAATCACTCGAAAAACGCGCAAATTTGTTTGCGCAACAAAATCAGGATTCCATTTGAGAATGATTTTATAGAAAGGGGCGCAACAAATGAATACTAAACAGAAACGTCATTTCATTTATGCGTAATGAAATGATAATGCAGACTTTATAAGAATAAATATTTCAAATCATCTTTTATTTGAATTTTTTGTTTTATTTTGTCGAATAAATCACAGTTTGCTTTCTGTATCGGAAATAATTTAGTCTGCCCGGATAGCTCATTCTGGAGATAAAATGGACGTGAATGCCGAACGCAGTGTTTTCTATATTTCAGATGGTACGGCAATAACCGCCGAGGTGCTGGGCCATGCCGTACTGTCTCAGTTCCCGGTGGAGACCAACAGCGTCACGCTGCCTTTCGTTGAGAATGTGCAGCGGGCACAGGCGGTGAAGGCGCAGATCAACACCATTTACCAGCACAGCGGTATCCGTCCGCTGGTCTTTATCTCTATCGTTACGCCGGAAATTCGCGAGATCATTTTGCAAAGTGACGGCTTCTGCCAGGACATCGTTCAGTCGCTGGTGGCGCCGCTGCAGCAGGAGCTGGGCGTTGCCCCGGCCCCCGTTGCTAACCGCACCCACGGCCTGACCGCCAGCAATCTGGGCAAATACGACGCGCGCATCGCCGCCATTGACTACACGCTGGCCCACGATGACGGCATCTCACTGCGCGGTCTGGAGGAAGCTCAGGTGATCCTGCTGGGCGTGTCGCGCTGCGGCAAAACACCGACCAGCCTTTATCTGGCAATGCAGTTTGGCATCAAAGCGGCAAACTACCCCTTCATTGCGGATGATATGGATAACCTCAAGCTGCCGCCCGCCCTCAAGCCGTTTCAAAACAAGCTGTTTGGCTTAACCATCGACCCGGAACGTCTGGCGGCGATTCGTCAGGAGCGCGCGGTGAATACTCGTTACGCCTCCATGCGTCAGTGCCGTCTGGAAGTCGGTGAAGTTGAGGCGCTGTTCCGCACCAATCAGATCCGCTACCTTAACAGTACCAACTATTCGGTCGAGGAAATCGCCACCAAGATCCTCGATATCATGGGGCTGGCGCGCCGTATGTACTGAGCCCGCAGCGGCCGAATGGCCTGTGGTTTTTTTATGGCATTTATCCTGCGGCGGTGGTTGAAATCATCGCCGTTTGCTTTAAGGTGATCGCCATTACTTCCCGGTATTCCTGCCGTTGCGAAGACAAAAATTTAGAGAAGCCGATGAACAAAACAGATGAACTGCGGACCGCGCGCATCGACAGCCTGATAACGCCTGCCGAACTGCTGGCCAGACAGCCTATTAGCGCTGCCGTAGCCGAAAATGTGATGACCTCCCGCCAGCGTATTGCCCGCATTCTTTCGGGCGAGGATAAGCGTCTGCTGGTGGTGATCGGCCCCTGCTCGATGCACGATCCCGCCGCGGCGCTGGAGTATGCCTCCCGCCTTAAAGTACTGCGCGATAAGTACCAGTCCCGACTGGAAATCGTGATGCGCGCCTATTTTGAAAAACCGCGCACGGTGGTGGGCTGGAAAGGACTGATTTCAGACCCGGATCTGGACGGCAGCTTCCGCGTTAATCACGGGCTGGAAGTGGCGCGCAAACTACTGTTGGATATCAATGCGCTGGGCATGCCCACCGCCACTGAATTCCTCGATATGGTGATCGGGCAGTTTATTGCCGACCTGATCAGCTGGGGCGCTATCGGTGCGCGCACCACCGAAAGCCAGATCCACCGGGAAATGGCCTCGGCACTCTCCTGCCCGGTAGGCTTTAAAAACGGCACAGACGGCAATATCCGCATCGCGGTAGATGCCATTCGCGCTGCCCGCGTCAGTCATATGTTCCTCTCCCCGGACAAGCAGGGGCAGATGACCATCTATCAGACCAGCGGCAATCCTTCCGGCCATATCATTATGCGCGGCGGCAAGCAGCCGAATTACCATGCGGAAGACATTGCCGAAGCCGCCGCCGCGCTCACCGAACATCGCCTGCCGCCGCAGATGGTGATCGATTTCAGCCACGGCAACTGCCTTAAGCAGCATCGCCGGCAAAAGGACGTCGCCGATTCGGTCGCAGCACAGATCCGCAGCGGCACAACGGCAATTGCCGGGGTAATGATCGAAAGCTTCCTGCAGGAAGGCACGCAGAAAGTCCTGCCGGATACACCGCTGACCTATGGCCAGTCCATTACCGATCCCTGCCTCGGATGGGATGACAGCGCCGCCGTTCTGGCGCAGCTCGCTGATGCCGTCGACAGTCGTTTTTAATCTTTCGGCTGGCCATTTTATGGCCAGTCTTTCATCTTCTATGCTCTCCCCCTCCAATAAGCTGAATTTCTGCTTGATTACCGCTATCTTTCCCTGATAATGATTATCATTCTGATAATGAATATCCTTTTTCTATCAACGGCTATCTGTGCGATCGCGCCCAAACAGGCGATCGGCAGTTATGATTTTACCAGCCATCAGTGGTAATGATTGTCACTGACGATTGTCAGTGGATGAACTTTGTGAGGAGCAGCAATGACAGCGCACTATCAACGTTACACCGAATTAAAAGAAGAGCATCCCAAAAAATATGCCCGCGACCTTGCCGCGCTGATGGGGATCAGCGAAGCCGAACTGACCGCCGCACGCGTTGGCCATCAGGCTGCTGCGCTGCGCCCTGCCATGCGCGAACTGCTGCACGCGCTGGAAAAAGTTGGTGAAACCAAATGCATCACCCGCAACGAATATGCGGTTCACGAGCAGCTGGGCACCTTTAATAATATCCATATTAATGAACATGCCGGGATCGTACTGAACCCGCGCGCGCTGGATCTGCGCGTGTTTGTCAATCAGTGGGCCAGCGTATTCCACCTGCAGGAAATGACCGGTCACGGCGAACGCCAGAGCATTCAGTTCTTCGATCGCCAGGGTGATGCGGTGCTGAAAGTGTACACCACCGATAAAACCGATATGGATGCCTGGCAGGCGGTGCTCGCCGAGTTCAAAGCCGAACCGGCCGCTGAGTTCAGCGTTGCTGCCGCCGAACCGACCAGCTTCGCCGACAGCGTGGATGCCGCGCTGCTGGAAAGCGAGTGGCGTGCAATGACCGACGTGCACCAATTCTTCCGTCTGCTGAAGCGCCATAACGTTTCCCGCCAGCAGGCTTTCCACGCCGTCGCCGACGATCTGGCCACCCGCGTCAGCAATGCTTCTCTGGCTACGCTGCTGGATACCGTTAAGCGTGACGGTAACGAGATCATGATTTTCGTCAGCAATCGTGCCTGTACCCAGATTTTCACCGGCGTCATTGAGAAACTGATGCCGATGCACAATTGGCTGAATATTTTCAACCCGGCGTTCACCCTGCACCTGCAGGAACTGGAAATTGCCGAAACCTGGATCACCCGTAAACCGACCGCTGACGGCATTGTCACCAGCCTTGAGCTTTTCGCCGCCGACGGTACGCAGATCGCCCAGCTTTACGGACAGCGTAGTGAAGGCCAGCCTGAACAGACGCAGTGGCGTGAACAGTTAGCAACCCTCAGCAGCGAGGAAGTTTCAGCATGAAATCATGGTTAGCCGCGCTTTGCGTTGTACCGCTGTCGTTTTCTACCCTGGCCGCTGAGCGTATCGTCAGCATCGGCGGCGACGTGACGCAGATTGTCTATGCTCTGAACGGGCAGAAAGACCTGGTCGCGCGTGACACCACCAGCCTGCATCCGGAAGAAGTGAAAAAACTGCCCGACGTCGGCTATATGCGCATGCTGAACCCGGAAGGGATCCTCGCGCTGAAACCCACGTTGGTGCTGACTACCGAACTGGCTAAACCGGCGCTGGCGCTGGAGCAGGTAGCAAAAAACGGCGTAAAAGTGGTCGATGTCACCGGTAAGACCGATGTCTCCGCGATCAACCAGAAAATCGAAACCGTCGCCGTTGCGCTGCACCGCGAGCAGGAAGGTAAAGCGCTTCAGGCGAAAATCTCCAGCGAGCTGGCCAGTATTCCCAAGACTCAGCTGCCGGTGAAAGTGCTGTTTATCCTTGCGCATCAGGGAATGGGCACCATGGCAGCGGGTAGCGGCACCTCTGCCGACAGCGCTATCCAGGCGGCCGGTCTGCAAAACGCCATGGCCTCGGTCAACCGTTATCAGGCGCTGTCACAGGAAGGCGTGGTGGCCAGTGCACCACAGCTGATTGTGATTACTACCGATGGCCTGAAAACCGTCGGCGGTGAAGCAAACCTGTGGAAACTGCCTGGTCTGGCGCTGACGCCGGCGGCGAAAAACAAGCAGCTGCTGGTGGTGGACGATATGGCCCTGCTCGGATTCGGTATTGATACCCCGGCGGCCATTCTGAAGCTGCGTCAGACCGCGGAAACCATTAAGTGATGTCAGCACGCGCCTTACGCTGGCTGGGCATTTTACTGCTGCTGCTGCTGGCGCTCGCCGTCAGCGCAGCCAATATCGGGGCGATGAAACTGTCGCTGCCGATGCTGTGGCATGCCGGAACGGACAGCAGTCTGTGGCAGATTTGGTACACCATTCGTCTGCCGCGCGTGCTGCTGGCGGTGATCGTCGGCGGCGCACTGGCGCTCTCCGGCTGCGTGATGCAGGGATTGTTCCGTAACCCGCTGGCCGATCCCGGCCTGCTGGGGATCAGCAGCGGTGCGGCGCTGGCGGTGGCGTTCTCCATCGTCATGTCTGTCTCTCTGCCGGGAATTTTCGCGCTGTATGTTCCGCTGCTGGCGGCGTTTATCGGCAGCATCGCGGTAACGGTGCTGATCTTCCTGCTTAGCCGTCAGGGCTTTAGTGGGCTGAGTCGGCTGTTGCTGGTCGGAATCGCGATCAACGCCCTCTGCGGTGCAGCAGTTGGCGTTCTCTCGTGGGTCAGTACCGATCAGCAACTGCGTCAGCTGTCGCTGTGGGGGATGGGTACCCTGGCTTCAGCGCAGTGGCCAACCGTGCTGGTCTGTGCCTCAGTGGTGCTACCGGCGATGGTGCTGGTCCAGCGCCTTGCAGGCCGCCTGAATCTGCTGCAGCTGGGCGAGGAAGAAGCGCACTATCTTGGCGTTGACGTGCCGCGCACCCAGCGCTACCTGCTGGTGCTCAGTGCGCTGCTGGTCGCCGCGGCGGTGTCAGTGAGTGGTATTATCGGCTTTATCGGCCTGGTGGTGCCGCATCTGATGCGCTTCTGGCTCGGCGGCGATCATCGCTGGCTGCTGCCCTCTTCCCTGCTCAGCGGTGCTATTCTGCTGCTGATTTCGGACACGCTGGCTCGTACGCTGGTGGCACCGGCGGAAATGCCGGTCGGTTTGCTCACCAGCCTGATCGGTGGGCCCTGGTTCCTGTGGCTGATCCTGCGCCGCCGTGGAGGTATGAATGGATGAGTCATTAACGGCCAGCGGAATCAGCTATCAGCTTGGTCAACGCTGGCTGATTGAGGATATCTCACTCACGCTGAACCCCGGTGAACTGGTGTCGCTAATCGGACCAAACGGTGCCGGTAAATCGACCCTGCTGCGCCTGCTGACCGGTTTCTATACCCCGCAGCGTGGTCAGTGTTCGCTTAACGGCAAGCCGCTTGCGGGCTGGTCACCGGCAAAGCTATCACAGCAGCGGGCCGTGATGCGTCAGCAGACGACGATGACCTTCCCGCTAAGCGTGGCGGATGTCGTGGCGATGGGCCGCGCGCCCTGGCCCGGTCAGCCGCAGAAAGCGATCGTTCAGGAAGTCATGGCGCTGACCGGCTGCGCCAATCTGGCGAATCGCGACTTCCTGCAGCTTTCCGGCGGTGAACAGCAGCGGGTACAGCTGGCCCGCGCGCTGGCGCAGCTGTGGCAGCAGGACGGGCCGCGCGGCTGGCTGTTCCTCGATGAGCCAACCTCGGCGCTGGATCTTTATCATCAGCAGCACCTGCTACGCCTGCTGTCGCAGCTGACCCAGCGGCATCCGCTCAGCGTCTGCTGCGTGCTGCACGACCTGAATCTCGCTTCGCTGTGGTCGGATCGCGTGATGCTGCTGGCGCAGGGAAAACTGGTGGCCGAAGGCACGCCGGCCGACGTGCTGGATGAAGAGACGCTGACGCGCTGGTATCACGCCGACGTGATGGTGCACCCTCATCAGATCGAAGGGGTGCCACAGGTGGCCCTACGCCGCTAGCTGGAGCAGCTGACCTCGATTTTTTTACCCCAGTCCGGCGGTCGACGGGCCAAATCGGCGAATTCGGCTACATCCTCAAACGGACTGGACAGCGCCTGGTGGAGTCTCACCAGCGCGCTGGTGTCGTCCTGTTCCGCCTTCTCAATAGCCTGCTGTGCCAGATAGTTACGCAGCACCACCGCCGGATTAGCCTGCTTCATTGCCCTTTGGCGATCCTCATCGCTGCGCTCTTCCTGCAGGACCCGCTGACGCCAGACGTTATACCAGCCGTCAAACGCCTCGCGATCGATAAACTCATCGCGCAGCGGTGAGCGCGACTGCTGCTGCTCGCTGTCGCTTAACAGCCGGAAGGTGCGGGTATAGTCGCTCCCCTCGCGGGTCATTAACGACAGCAAACCGGTCAGAATATCGTTATCGTGCCTGTCGGCGGTCATCAGCCCCAGCTTCGCGCGCATTTTATCGCCCCAGGCGCGCATCAGCTCGGGTTCATAATTTGCCAGCGCCTGTTTTAGCTGCTCGGTGGTCATCAGCCCGGAAAGCGCGTGAGCCAGACGATTCAGGTTCCACAGCCCAATCATCGGCTGATTTTCGAAGCTGTAGCGACCCTGATGGTCGGTATGGTTGCAGATAAATTCCGGCTGGTAATCGTCGAGGAAACCATAAGGACCGTAGTCCAACGTCAGGCCGAGGATCGACATGTTATCGGTATTCATTACGCCGTGGGCAAATCCCACGCTCTGCCAGTTGGCGATCAGCCGCGCGGTGCGCTTCACCACGTCGCTGAACCACAGCAGGTATTTATCGGCTTCATGCTGTAAATGCGGCCAGTGGTGACGAATGGCGTAATCGGCCAGCTCATTCACTTTTTGCTGATTGCCCGCGTAGTAAAAATGCTCAAAGTGACCAAAGCGCAGATGGCTTTCCGCAACCCGCAGCAGCATGGCACCGCGTTCGGTGGTTTCGCGGTAGACCGGCTCATCGCTGGCAACGATGGTCAGTGCGCGGGTGGTGGGGATCCCCAGCGCGTGCATGGCTTCCGAGGCCAAAAACTCACGCAGCGTGGAGCGCAGCACCGCGCGGCCGTCACCCATCCGCGACCAGGGCGTCAACCCGGCTCCCTTCAGGTGCCAGTCCATTTTACGCCCGTCGGCCAGCTGCTGCTCACCCAGCAGCAGTCCGCGACCGTCACCGAGTTGACCCGCCCAGACGCCGAACTGATGGCCGCTGTAAACCTGCGCCAGCGGCTGCATGCCGTCCATCAGGCGGTCGCCGCTCCACAGCCCCACATTCTCCGCGTTGAACAGGTCGTCGCCCAGGCCGAGTTCATGCGCCAGCGCCGCGTTGCGGTAAAGCAGACGCGGATTCGCCAGCGGTGTGGGCGATACGGCGCTGTAGCAGCCGCTCAGTTCCTGGAACCACGTATTATTAAATTGCATGCTGTCTCCATCATTGCCCGCGGGAATATCCCCGCAGACAGATACTGGAGCTAGTGTAAATCGCGGAGCGCGGATAAAACACGGAGACTATGAAGGGTTATTCTGCTTTCTTCCCGCTGCATCGGATTAACGGGCCGGCAAAGCCGGTCAACGCCGCGCTTGTCCGGTTAGATTCTTCGCGCCTGCCAGAACACTTTGCGCCAGTAAACGTTATCCAGTGAGGAGCGCATCACGCCCTGACTGGTCGAAGCGTGGATAAACTGATTGTCGGTGTCATAAATGCCCACGTGCAGACCGTTTTCGCCGCTGCCGGTCTTAAAAAACACCAGATCTCCGGGCAGCAGGTCATCTTTACTGATGCGCGTGCCTACGTCGGTCTGGGCTGACGTGGTGCGGGGCAGCTGTAAATCAAAGCGGTCGCGGAAGGTCAGATAGACAAAACCCGAACAGTCGACTCCGCCCCGGTTCATGCCACCGTAGCGATAAGGCGTGCCGTGCCACTGCGAGAGCTGATCGTCGAGCTGTGCAATCACCATTATCCGATCGGCCAGCTGCGTTTTAGGCGGAGGGGCATGACTGCTGCAGCCGGCAAGAATAACGATCATCAACACAAACCAGTAACGCATAGCACACCATCCTCTGGAGTCGGAATATTAACTTTAGCGGCAAACTCGCCGTGCTGACAGCGTTAGCGTACGGTTACGCGAAGGTCGTCAGAAAAGGCCGCCCTTCCACCTGCAGCTGGCGGAAAGACACCTGATAGAGCGCTGACAGGTGTTCCGGCGTCAGGATCTGCTCCGGCTTGCCCTGTAACGCGGGTTGCCCGGGCCGCATCAGCCACACGCAGTCGGCGTGCCGCAACGTATGGTTCAAATCGTGGCTGCTCATGATCACCGTTACGCCACGATTAAGCAGTTCCGGAATCAGCCGGTCAAACACGGCCTGCTGGCCGATATCCAGCCCCGTCATCGGTTCATCCAGCAGCAGCAGCTGTCCTTCCGGCTGGCTGACCTGTAAAAAAACGGCGGCGAGCCGAACCCGCTGCCATTCGCCGCCGGATAGCTGCCCCAGCGGACGCTGTAGCTTATCGCTAATCTGCAGCGCATCGGTAAAATGCATCAGCAGCGGCTCAGTGGCGGAAGCCTGCTGCACTTCGTGCATCATCAGATAGTGCCAGACCGGCATCTGCGCCGAGGGCGATTGCTGCTGCGGCAGAAAGGCGCGATGCCGGGCCAGACGCGGCCCGGCCCACTCCGCCAGCGGCTCACCGTTGAGCAGAATGTCTCCCTGCGCGTTGAGCAGGCCGGCCAGCGAGGCCAGCAGCGAGCTTTTACCCGCGCCGTTTGGCCCCACCAGATGGATCAGCTGACCACGCTCAACCGCTGCGCTAAAGGGAAACAGACGCCGATCAACGCTTGCCTGGCGGATTTCCAGCAGCATTTAGCCCGCCAGCGCCTGTTTGATGGCGCTGACCACAACCTCATCCTCCGGCTCCATATCCGGCGAGAAGCGCTGCAGTACGCGACCGTCGCGGCCAATCAGGAATTTTTCGAAGTTCCACAGAATATCGCCCGGCTGCTTCGGCGCGCGGCCTTTGCTGGTCATACGCTCGAGGAAACCACTGCCCTGCGGAGCCACGGCCTGTGGCTGTGCGGCAACCAGCTGCGCATAGAGCGGATGACGCTGCGGTCCGTTCACCTCGATTTTGCTGAACATCGGAAAGGTGACGCCGTAGGTAGTGCTGCAGAAGGTTTTGATTTCCGCTTCGGTACCCGGCTCCTGCTCCAGAAATGCATTGCAGGGGAAGCCCAGCACCGTCAGCCCTTTATCATGCCAGGCCTTTTGCAGATTTTCTAACTGAGAGTACTGCGGTGTCAGGCCACATTTTGAGGCGACGTTCACCACCAGCAGGACATCGCCCTGCCACTGTGCCAGCGTGGTTTTCTCACCGTCCAGCGTAGTCAGTTCTGTTGCAAAAATGCTCATTGAATATTCCTGTTTAACGTGGATGGATAGCCGCACAAGCACAGCGGCTAACGGTTGCTCAATAATAACCAGATAAAAATCGGTGCGCCCAGCGTGGCGGTGACCACGCCCACCGGCAGTTCAGCAGCGTTCAGCGCCACGCGGGCGATAATATCCGCCGCCAGCAGTACGCCCGCCCCGGCGAGGGCGCAGCCGGGTAAAAGAGTACGGTGATCGCTGAGGCCGTTCAGACGCAATATGTGCGGTACCACCAGGCCAATAAAGCCTATCGCGCCGGCCAGCGCCACGCTGACGCCCACCAGCCAGCCAATCGCCAGCACCAGCAGGTTACGCCACAGCACCAGCGGCAACCCCAGCTGGCGGGCAGAACTTTCCCCCAGCGCCAGCAGGTTAAGCACCCTTGAGCGGGTGGTCAGCCAGAGCAAAACCGGCACCAGCGCCAGCATCAGCCAGCGCTCGTTCCAGCCAAGCCCGCCGAAGCCGCCCATCATCCAGTACATTAACTGCCGCAGATCGAGGCTGCTGCTGAAATAAACCGCCCAGGTCATGATCGCGCTACAGACGATCCCCAGCGCCACCCCCGCCAGTAGAAGGCGGCTGCCGGAAAGATTCCTACGGGCGAAACGCAGCAATAACAGCGTGATAAACAGCGCTCCGGCAATGGCACTGACGCTCATCACCCACGGGTCGCCGTTACCCACAAACACGGCCAGCACCAGCCCGACGCCCGCCCCGGCGGAGACGCCCAGCAGGCCCGGTTCGGACAGCGGATTATTGAACAGTGCCTGCATCGTCGCGCCCGCGACCGCCAGCGTGGCTCCCACCAGCAGGACTGCCAGCGTACGCGGCAGGCGCAGCTGCCAGACAAACAGATCGGCATCGGCCGTTAGCCAGCGCGTAGGCGGGATCCAGCGTTCGCCAACGCACAGACTAAGCAGCAGCAGGAGCAGACAAAATATCGCCAGCGCGCCGAGCCAAATCCTTGAGCGCCGTTTTGCACGCGTAATCTGTTGAGAAAGCAGGGTCATAAGCGACGTTTTGGAGAGAAAACAGAGAGTTAATTTTAGAGGGAAATGGGGAAAATGGAAGTGCCGTTGACCGGAGATGAAAACTTTGCATCACGCAGAGATGAAAAAGGCCGCTTGCGCGGCCTTTTTGAATTGCGAATATCAGTCTTCTTTCGGTGTAGCGTTTTCTACCCGGCTCTTCAACTTCTGGCCAGGACGGAAAGTCACTACCCGACGGGCCGTAATCGGGATGTCTTCCCCGGTTTTCGGGTTACGTCCCGGACGTTGATTCTTGTCGCGAAGGTCGAAGTTGCCAAATCCTGACAGTTTGACCTGCTCACCGTTCTCCAAAGCACGACGCACTTCTTCGAAAAACAGTTCTACCAGCTCTTTGGCATCCCGTTTGCTAAGCCCAAGCTTCTCAAACAGATATTCAGACATTTCAGCTTTTGTAAGCGCCATAGGTTCAATCCCTCAAGGATGCTTGGAATCGCTCTTTCAGTGCCTCTACACATCTTGCAACGGTAGCGGCAATCTCCTCTTCTTCGAGTGTCCGGCTGGTATCTTGCAAAATCAGGCTGATAGCGAGGCTCTTGAAACCCTCCTCTACGCCCTTACCACGGTACACGTCAAACAAGTTTACGCCAACTACCTGATTTACGCCAACTTTCTTACACTCTGTGATGATATCTGCTGCCGGGACATTTTCAGCCACAACAACGGCAATATCTCGGCGGTTTGCCGGGAAGCGCGAAATGCTGCTGACATCAGGCAGGACGCGGTCTGCGACCTTATCCCACAGCAGTTCGAACACCACCGTACGGCCGTTAAGATCCAGTTTTCGCTCAAGTTCCGGGTGGACTACACCGATGAATCCGATGGCTTCGCCGCGTAAATAAATTGCTGCGCTCTGCCCCGGATGCAGCGCCGGATTGGCTTCTGCTACAAACTGGATCTCATCGAGCTTGCCGGTCAGTTCCAGCAGAGACTCTAAATCACCTTTCAAATCATAGAAGTCAACGGCCTGACGCGCCAGATCCCAGTGCTCTTCAATGCGATTGCCGGCGATCACGCCAGACAGCATAACCTCCTGACGGATACCCAGGTTTGCCTGACTATCAGGCACAAAGCGCAGGCCGCTCTCAAACAGGCGTACACGAGACTGCTGGCGATTCTGGTTATAGACCACCGCGCCGAGCAGGCCGCTCCACAGTGAAAGACGCATCGCAGACATTTCGATGGAAATCGGGCTTGGCAACAGCAGGCTCTCTTCACCCGGATGCAGCAACGCCTGGATTTTTGGGTCAACGAAGCTGTAGGTGATTGCTTCCTGATAGCCCTTATCGACCAGCAGAGACTTCACGCGCTTGAGGGACAGGTCCGCTTCGCGGTGTTGAGTCATCTCCAGAGAGGCCTGGACCGGAACGTGCGGAATATTGTTGTAGCCGTAGATGCGGGCCACTTCTTCCACGAGATCTTCTTCAATCTCCATATCGAAACGCCAGCTTGGTGCCTTCGCCTGCCACTCGCCGTTACCGACGGTGACTTCACAGCCCAGGCGGGTCAGGAAATCGGTGACATCCGCATCGGAAATGACATGGCCAATCAGGCGATCCAGCTTCTCGCGGCGCAGCGTGATAGTGGCACGTTTAGGCAGATGCTGTTCACTGGTGACATCGATCAAAGGACCGGCTTCACCACCGCAGATATCCAGCAGCAGGCGCGTAGCGCGCTCAATGGCTTTGTGCTGCAGCGCAGGGTCAACGCCGCGCTCGTAGCGGTGGGACGCATCGGTATGCAGGCCGTGACGGCGCGCACGTCCGGTAATCGACAGCGGACTGAAGAACGCAGATTCCAGCAGCACGTTCTGGGTTTCTTCATTAACGCCCGAGTGTTCACCACCAAAGATACCGGCCATCGCCAGCGCCTTACCGGCATCGGCAATCACCAGCGTGTCGCTGTTCAGCGTGGCTTCGCTGCCGTCCAGCAGGGTCAGCTTTTCGCCCTCTTCCGCCAGGCGCACAATGATTTCTCCATTGATGCGATCTAGGTCGAAGGCGTGCATCGGCTGACCGAGTTCCAGCAGCACAAAGTTGGTGATATCCACGACCGGATCGATAGAACGGATGCCGCAGCGACGCAGCTTCTCTTTCATCCACAGCGGGGTTGCTGCCTTGACGTTAATGCCTTTAACTACACGGCCCACATAGCGCGGGCAGGCTTCCGGCGCAGACACGCTAATCGGGAAAGTATCGTTCAGCGTTGCCGCCACTGGAGCAATTTCCGGTTCAACCAGCGGCAGCTTGTTCAGCACCGCGACATCGCGCGCTACGCCGATAATGCCCAGGCAGTCAGCGCGGTTTGGCGTCACGCTGATTTCAATAGTGCTGTCGTCCAGCTTGAGGTATTCACGGATATCGGTGCCAACGGCTGCATCCAGCGGCAGCTCGATGATGCCCTGGTGATCGTCGGAAATACCCAGCTCGGAGAAGGAGCACAGCATGCCTTCAGACGGCTCGCCGCGCAGCTTGGCAGCCTTAATTTTGAAGTCACCCGGCAGGACGGCACCGACGGTAGCAACGGCCACCTTCAGGCCCTGACGGCAGTTTGGAGCGCCGCAGACGATATCCAGCAGGCGATCGCCGCCCACGTTGATTTTGGTAACGCGTAGTTTATCCGCGTTAGGGTGCTGGCCGCATTCCACCACTTCACCCACCACCACGCCGTGAAAAGCACCGGCAACGGGCTCTACGCCGTCAACTTCCAGGCCAGCCATAGTAATTTGGTCGGACAGGGCTTCGCCGTCAATGGCCGGATTGACCCATTCACGTAACCAGAGTTCACTGAATTTCATTGGTTTTACCCGCCCTTATTTAAACTGTTTGAGGAAACGTAAATCATTTTCGAAGAAGGCGCGCAGATCGGTCACGCCATAGCGCAGCATGGTCAGACGCTCCATACCCATGCCGAAGGCAAAGCCGGAATAAACTTCCGGATCGATCCCGACATTGCGCAGCACGTTCGGGTGCACCATGCCGCAACCCAGCACTTCCAGCCACTTGCCGTTTTTACCCATCACATCCACTTCCGCGGACGGTTCGGTGAACGGGAAATAGGAAGGACGGAAACGCACCTGCAGATCGGCTTCGAAGAAGTTGTTGAGGAAATCGTGCAGCGTACCTTTCAGATTGGTGAAACTGATGTTTTTATCAACGATCAGGCCTTCCATCTGATGGAACATCGGGGTGTGAGTCTGATCGTAGTCATTACGATAAACGCGGCCCGGGACGATAACGCGAATCGGCGGCTGCTGGGTTTCCATGGTGCGGATCTGCACGCCGGAGGTCTGAGTACGCAGCAGGCGTTTGGCATCAAACCAGAACGTATCGTGGTCGGCGCGCGCCGGGTGGTGGCCGGGGATATTCAGCGCATCAAAGTTATGATAGTCATCTTCGATCTCCGGTCCGGTTTCTACCGAGAAGCCCAGTTCGCCGAAGAAGGTTTCAATACGGTCGATGGTACGGGTGACCGGATGCAGACCGCCATTTTCAATACGACGCCCCGGCAGGGAGACGTCGATAGTCTCCTGCGCCAGACGCGCGTTCATCTCCGCAGATTCCAGCACGTTCTTTTGCGCATTGAGCGCATCCTGCACCTGTTGTTTAGCTTCATTGATTACCGCACCCGCTGCCGGGCGATCTTCCGCTGGCAGTTCACGCAGGGTAGTCATCTGCAGGGTAAGAAGCCCTTTTTTCCCCAGGTATTCGACGCGCACGTTATCTAACGCGGCGACATCCTGGGCATCATTGATGGCGGCTTTCGCTTGCGCCACCAGGTCTGCGAGATGTGACATGCTTTCCTCTTCTTCCAGCCACCGTGGCCGGTCTGTTTTTAGTCTTTACGATAACATCGTTACGTATTCAGCACCGAAACGAAAAAAGCCTCCACTAGGGAGGCTTTTAGCGCGATTTTTCGTTTCTTTTCTTTGCGCAAAAGCCCCCGATAATCAGGTGCTAAAGTAAAAAAAGAAACGAAAATTAGCGTTCATGCTTATTGTTACCTGGTTGCTTGCGGGAACCGTTCTATTGAAATACCCGGAGGCAGAAAAGTCAATCTTTTGCTTAGGTTACAGGCAATAAAAAAGGGGAGACAAGCTCCCCCTCTTCAAATCTGGCTTACGCCAGAGCTGCTTTCGCTTTTTCTACCAGAGCAGAGAAGACTGCTTTGTCGAATACGGCGATGTCAGCCAGGATCTTACGGTCGATCTCAATAGAAGCCTTTTTCAGGCCATTGATGAAACGGCTGTAAGAAATACCGTTAGTGCGGGCTGCTGCGTTGATACGCGCGATCCACAGCTGACGGAACTGACGCTTACGCTGACGACGGTCGCGGTAAGCATACTGACCAGCTTTGATAACTGCCTGGAAGGCAACGCGGTAAACACGTGAACGTGCACCGTAGTAACCTTTAGCTTGTTTTAAGATTTTTTTGTGACGTGCGCGAGCAACTACACCACGTTTTACACGAGCCATTTAGCTCTCCTGTTAATATTCTGAAAGTTTAAAAAAATACTTATGCGTACGGCAGGCAGGCAATAACCAGACCCAGATCGCCTTTAGACACCAGACCTTTCGGACGCAGGTGGCGTTTACGCTTAGTAGATTTTTTAGTCAGAATATGACGCAGGTTAGCGTGTTTACGCTTGAAGCCGCCAGAAGCGGTCTTCTTGAAGCGCTTGGCCGCGCCACGTACAGTTTTAATCTTTGGCATTTAAAAAATATCCACTTCGCATTGTTAATAAAATGAACCAGACAGGCGAATCACACCGCACGCCGAAGCGCACGGCAGGATTACTTTAGGGCCTACTGTTTCTTCTTGGGAGCGAGCACCATAATCATCTGGCGACCTTCGATCTTCGTAGGGAAGGATTCGACAATTGCCAGATCGATATCTTCACACAGATCTTTACGGACGCGGTTAAGCACTTCCATACCGATCTGCTGGTGCGCCATCTCACGACCGCGGAAACGCAGTGTGATTTTGGCTTTATCGCCATCTTCCAGAAAGCGAATCAGGTTGCGTAGTTTTACCTGATAGTCGCCATCATCGGTACCAGGACGGAATTTAATTTCCTTAACCTGGATAACTTTTTGCTTTTTCTTCTGTTCCTTAGAAGATTTGCTTTTTTCATAAAGGAACTTGCCGTAATCCATAATACGGCAAACGGGCGGTTCGGCGTTAGGGCTGATCTCGACAAGATCAACGCCTGCTTCTGCAGCTTTTTCTAAAGCTTCATCCAGACTGACAATACCAATCTGTTCGCCATCGACGCCAGTCAGACGAACCTCAGTGGCGCGAATTTCTCTGTTAATGCGATTAGGACGCGCCGGTTGAACTCGTTTTCCGCCTTTAATACTTTATTCCTCCAATTGATGAAGATTGCGACTGCGAATTTCATTCTGCAGTTTCGCGATCACTTCGTTTACGTCCATGCTTCCCAGGTCTTTACCGCGGCGGGTGCGAACGGCTACTTTGCCAGATTCCACCTCTTTATCACCACAGACCAACATATACGGGACACGTCGTAAAGTGTGTTCACGGATTTTAAAGCCAATCTTCTCGTTTCTCAAGTCCGCTTTTGCACGAATGCCCGCATTCTGCAGTTTTCGAGTCAATTCTGCAACATATTCGGACTGGCCATCGGTAATATTCATTACCACAACTTGTACTGGAGCAAGCCAGGTCGGGAAGAAACCGGCATATTCTTCGGTCAAAATCCCGATAAAGCGCTCCATGGACCCCAGGATTGCACGGTGAATCATCACCGGCACCTGACGTTCATTACTTTCACCCACATAAGAGGCATTCAGACGGCCCGGCAGCGAGAAGTCGAGCTGTACGGTGCCGCACTGCCATGCACGGTCGAGGCAGTCATGCAGGGTAAATTCAATTTTAGGACCGTAGAAAGCGCCCTCACCCGGCTGATATTCGAACGGAATATCGTTTTCTTTCAGCGCGGCGGCCAGATCGGCCTCGGAGCGGTCCCACAGGTCGTCAGTACCGATACGCTTTTCAGGACGCGTGGAAAGCTTAACCACGATCTTTTCAAAGCCAAAGGTGCTGTACATGTCGTACACCATCTTGATGCAGCTGTTTACCTCATCACGCACTTGCTCTTCGGTACAAAAGATATGGGCATCGTCCTGAGTAAAGCCACGAACACGCATCAGACCGTGCAGTGCGCCTGACGGCTCGTTACGGTGACAGCTACCAAATTCAGCCATACGCAGCGGCAGATCGCGGTACGACTTCAGCCCCTGGTTAAAGATCTGCACGTGACCCGGGCAGTTCATTGGCTTAATGCAGTATTCACGGTTCTCAGAAGAAGTGGTGAACATCGCCTCTTTGTAGTTTTCCCAGTGGCCGGTTTTTTCCCACAGCACGCGGTCCATCATGAACGGACCTTTCACTTCCTGGTACTCGTACTCTTTCAGCTTGGTGCGCACAAACACTTCCAGCTCGCGGAAGATCGTCCAGCCGTCGTTGTGCCAGAAAACCATGCCCGGTGCTTCTTCCTGCATATGATACAGGTCAAGCTGCTTACCAATCTTACGATGGTCGCGTTTTGCCGCTTCTTCCAGACGCAGCAGATATGCCGCCAGCTGCTTCTTGTCGGCCCATGCGGTGCCGTAGATACGCTGCAGCATTTTATTATTACTGTCGCCGCGCCAGTAGGCACCGGAGATTTTCTGCAGCTTAAAGTGATGGCAAAAACGCATATTCGGTACGTGCGGACCCCGGCACATATCGACATATTCTTCGTGATGATACAGACCAGGACGATCGTCATGGCTGATGTTTTCATCAAGAATGGTCATTTTGTAGGTTTCACCACGTGCAGCAAAGGCGTCACGCGCTTCCTGCCAGCTAACCTTCTGTTTAACGACGTCGTAATTGGTTTCGGCCAGTTGGTGCATACGCTTTTCCAACTGCTCGATATCTTCCTGCGTCAGGGTGCGATCGAGGTCAACATCATAGTAGAAACCGTTGTCGATCACCGGACCGATAGCCATTTTGGTATCTGGCCACAGCTGCTTAATCGCATGACCTAACAGGTGTGCACAGGAGTGGCGAATAATTTCCAGACCGGCTTCGTCTTTGGCTGTGATGATGGCCACATTGGCATCTTCAGCGATTGGATCAACCGCATCCACCAACTCACCATTTACCCGTCCGGCAATACAGGCTTTCGCCAGGCCAGGACCGATATCCAGGGCAATATCCATCACGCTTACGGCGTGGTCAAACGAACGCTTACTTCCATCAGGAAGAGTAATCACTGGCATGTAACATCCTTAATTGCAGTGGTAACCCATACGCAAGGCTACATACAAACATTGGTTTTACTTTATAAACCAGACCCTTAGCACTTAAAACCCGCTCACATTTGCCGGTTTGGTACACGGTCTGGTACACAGACTCAAAAGTGGCTCAGAATCAGAGAAACCTTTGAAGGTGTAGTATCTTACACGTCATAGCGGCTAATTGCACGGCGCGGGATTAAATTGCAGCGGGGGGAAACAGGCATTACGGGCAGGCTGGCATTATGCCAAAAGAAAAACGGGCCGAATATTCGGCCCGTAGTGCATTACATCGCGTAGGAGAGTAATACCGAGGTTTTGGTGTCGGTTCTTTCCGGCGCAGACTCTGGAGGATTCTGGTTCCAGGTCACGTTGTAAGCCAGCTTCAACGCAAAGTGGTCGTTGATCGCCACCTGCAGGCCGGTTTCTGAGTTAACGGTAGTATCGTCGCTACCCAGTACGGATACACCCTGAATGAATTTGGTGGTATCGGTCAACTGCCACTGGTAGCTGAATGCGCCATAGGCCAGCGCCTGAGTTTCATGGCCGCCTTCATGGAAATCGTCATAACGCACACCAGGACCGGCTTCCACACGCAGTGAGTGCACCGGACCGTTCAGCAGCTGGCGACCATAACCTGCGGCCAGAATCGAACGACCGTCATAACCGTTAAAACGGTCGCTAAGCCAGCTCGCCTGGCCAAACAGGTAGTCCGCGCTGTTCATGTTGTAACGCGTACGTCCACCAACCTGATAGGTCTCAGAAGAGCGCTCATCGTTAGATGAGGTGTTGCTCGCATTGCCCCACAGGCTGTAAGCCGTGCTTGGCTGATACCAGGTCATATTGGTATTTGCCGTGGCGGATGAGCTTTTGGTATTTCCGCTCTGAGCCAGGTAGCCCGCTGCGGCATTGCCTTCGAAAGGTTTCTTCGCGGTGCTCGGGTCATCCATAACCGTAAATACGTTGTTATCAGCCAGGGCTTGTTGACACAGTGCTCCCCCGGAGAGCAGCAGAACGACAGACAGTTTACTAAGCGCTTTCATTTAATGTGACCCGTACGGCAGTTTTGAAAAGAGTAAGTCTGAAGCCTTTTGAAGGACGATCAACGCAATTTACGGTAATAAACGTAACAATTTGTTAAATCACTCTTTTTATCAAGCATCATGACAAATCTACTCGATGAATGAGAACATTCCCATTAACGGCGCGCATTATAGAGGGTATTTGACGGGAAAACATCAGGCTGTAAATAAGAAATATCTCTAGCCATCTCCTCCACCCCGTCCGGGGGATGGCCTATGCTGAAAGGAGTTTTCTAACAAAGAGGTAAGCCATGAGTTCTTCCGCCGTAACCCAATACGTTGTGACCTTTCGCTACCATGAAAGCGGGCTCGCTAATCTGCTCGAACTCAACAGCACGATGTTAAATGCCGGCTTTTCAACCACGCTCAACGACGCCGAAGGGCATCCGCACGAACTGGGCACCAACAATTTCGGCATCGTCAGCGCTCTGTCGATCGATGAACTCAGGGAGCAGGCGGCCAGCGTGGGCGAACTGGTTCTGGGGGAGCAGCCGGAGGTTGAAGTCCAGACGTTTGCATCTTTTAATACGCAGGATCAAAGCTAAGTTTTTGTAAAAATGTACGATTAACGTGCATTAACGCGCAGACTGGTTATCCTTTAAGCGATACGGTAACCCTGTTCACGGCGTACAAAAGAGGAGCTTCCTATGTGGTCAGCCATCAATCGTTTGTTGAATGAACAGCTTGGTCCCGGTGAAATCACCCAACGCACAGAGCTACCGGGCGGCGACGTCCACCCTGCCTGGCTTCTGCATTACGGTAAGCAGCAGGTGTTCGTCAAATGCAATCAGCGAGAGATGCTGGATTTATTCACCTGGGAAGCCGATCAGCTCCAGCTGCTGGCACGCAGTGGCACCGTGCGCGTACCTCAAGTTTACGGCGTCGGCAGCGTCCGCGATGCCAGTTTCCTCCTGCTGGAGTTCATCCAGCCCAGCCCGCTGGATGCCGTCACGGCCCGAACACTTGGTGAACAGCTGGCGCGCCTGCATCAGTGGAGCGAGCAGCCACAGTTTGGCCTCGATTTTGATAACAATATCACCACCTCACCGCAGCCTAACAGCTGGCTCCGCCGCTGGTCACTGTTCTTTGCCGAGCAGCGCATCGGCTGGCAGCTGCAGCTGGCTGCGGAAAAAGGTATCCAGTACGGCGATATCGAATTAATTACCCGCTGCGCACAGAGCATTCTGGCGTCGCATCATCCAGAACCGTCGCTGCTGCACGGCGACTTATGGCCCGCCAACTGCGCAGGCAGCAGCAGCGGCCCGTGGATCTTCGATCCCGCCTGCTACTGGGGCGACAGAGAGTGCGACCTGGCAATGCTCAGCTGGTATCCCGATCTTCCTGCAGAGATCCTGCAAGGCTATCAGTCGGTGTGGCCGCTTCCGGATGGATACAGTCAGCGGCAGCCGGTTTATCAGCTTTACTACCTGCTTAATCGGGCGAATGTGTTTGGCGGCAGCTGGCTGGGCGAGGCACAGCGTGCGGTACTTGCGCTGCTGGACGAGGATGAGTTGGGTAACAAGCGCGCACAGCTGGCCTGAATGCCAGCCTGCGCGCGCAGGCGGTTTACAGAAGCAGGCGGTTTACAGAATAAAACCGAGTAGCTTCAGCACAAAATATCCGGCCACGGCTACGATCAGCGGCAATATATACAGCGGGAAAAACTGCAGGAAAATGGTGTGTCGTGGCACCACAATTTTCTCTTCCAGCTGCTGGCGGCTCAAACCTTCGTCTCCTCTGGCCTGCTCCAGAATCATCCGATCTTCAATCCCTTCACGCAGATGCCGGGACTGGCGCCACATGCGCGCGCCGGAAGCCTGAAGTGCCAGTCCGACGAAAATCAGCATATAAATCACCCAGAACAGGATATTGCTGCCGCCGTTAAAATTCGGCACCGGCGAGTTGGTCCAGAAACTGTGCAAAAATCCGGTATTAAAGCGGATCATATCGATCATCACATGGGTAAAATCCTGCATTACCGCATTGATGCCGTCACGTTGCTCCTGGCTTTTTTCAAGAAAACCCAGCAGCGAAATCAGCGTGGATAGCAGCGCAGGGATAAAGATAATCCAGCCTGCAATTCGCTTGACGATCGCGATCTGGCCAGCCCGTTGATAAGTCATGCATTCTCCTGTCCATATGATATTTCGCCGATAGTTTACCTGTACTAAGCGAAAAGTGCCTGCTAAATGCGATTCACACCGCTGCGTTATGCCCCCCTGCAACGGGGTCATGGCCGGCAGTGATTTTAGGTCAGTGCGATGTTCATGTTAAAATGACATAAACCGTTTAATGGAGCCACAAAATGTCCTATCACCGCCCCGTCGTTGCCGCCATTTTTGATATGGATGGCCTGCTGATCGACTCCGAACCCCTCTGGCACCAGGCAGAACTGGATATTTTCAGCACGCTGGACATCGATATGAGCCGCCGCGAGGAGCTGCCCGATACGCTGGGCCTGCGCATCGATCAGGTCGTTCGTATGTGGTATGAAACACTGCCGTGGAACGGCCCGACTCAGGAGGAAGTCACACAGCGTGTTATCAACCGGTCACTGGAACTGGTGGAAGAAACACGCCCGCTGCTGCCAGGCGTGGAACACGCGCTGCAGCTTTGCCAACGCTCAGGGCTGAAGATCGCCCTGGCCTCCGCCTCTCCGCTATTCATGCTTGAGCGGGTGCTGGAAATGTTTAACATCCGTAGTCACTTCGAGATTCTTGCTTCTGCCGAATCCCTGCCCTACAGCAAACCGCACCCGCAGGTTTACATCGATGCCGCAACTCGACTGGGCGTGGACCCGCTTAACTGCGTGACGCTGGAAGACTCCTTCAACGGCATGATCGCCACGAAAGCCGCGCGCATGCGCTCAATTGTTGTGCCGGATGAGGAGTACGCTGCCGATCCGCGCTGGGCGCTGGCAGATGTTAAGCTCACGTCGTTAAATGAGCTGACCAGCCAGCATTTGCTCGGCCGTTAACCGGGCCCGTTTCCTGACTTTTATTGCCCGGATAGCTGACGTCACGGCAATGTTGACGCCTGCGTTGTATAAATGTTAATCCGGGCACAAAATATTTATCTTTCGTTACAGCGTCACATATTTATTCTACTGTATATATTCCCTATACTGGATGCATTGACAGCTATGTAGCCAGGTATTCTCCATGACGGCCGAGGGCCATCTTATTTTTGCCATTGCCAGCGCAATTTTTGCCAAGCGTGCCGAACTGACCCCGGTTCTGGCCAGCGCCGACTGGTGGCACATTATTCCGGCTACCCTGCTGACCTGTCTGCTTCCTGATATCGATCACCCGAAGTCGCTGCTCGGTCAGCGGCTTAAATGGCTGTCTCAGCCGATTGCCCGCGCTTTTGGCCATCGGGGGTTTACCCACAGCCTGCTGGCCGTTGCCGGCGGCGTGGCGCTGCTACAGATGAAACTCCCCGACGGCTGGATCATTCCCGCCGATGCGTTTCAGGGAATGGTGCTGGGTTATCTCAGCCATATTGTCGCCGATATGCTGACGCCCGCGGGTGTGCCGCTGCTCTGGCCCTGCCGCTGGCGTTTTCGATTACCGTTGCTCAACAGTCAGAAAGGCAATCAGCTGGAGCGCATGTTATGCCTGGCGCTGGTCGGCTATGCGATGTTTTTCCCGCCGGGAATGCAGCATTTTGGTGCGGGCGGATGGCCCAGTTCCGTAATGAATACCGTGCAAAACAGTATTAGTAGAATAATTAACGCCCAACCAGAACAGCAATTAAGCAAATAAACACGAAAAGTTATAATTAATAGCTTTTGGATATAAACCTGCACCATTCCAAACTGTTACCATTCCGCCACTGCCCTACTTGCTACGCGACAGAAATTAACTGTCAACCGTTTTGACGGCGCTTACGCCGTCACTTTTGGAGAATGCCTTAATGAATTTCCCGCTCATTCTTAACCTGGTGGCCTTCGTCGCCCTGTTACTGCTGCTGGCAAAAACCGGCCGCCAAGGCTGGAGTCTGTCGAAAAAAGTCCTCGTTGGCCTGGTGGTTGGCGTCCTGTTTGGCCTGGCGCTGCATACCATTTACGGCGAAAACAGCGAGGTGATTAAACAATCCGTCAGCTGGTTCAATCTCGTCGGCAACGGCTACGTCCAGCTGCTGCAGATGATCATTATGCCGCTGGTTTTTGCCTCGATACTCAGCGCCGTTGCCCGCCTGCATAATGCCTCATCGCTGGGTAAAATCAGCGTACTGACCATTGGCGTGCTGCTGTTTACCACCGCCATTTCAGCAGCGGTAGGCGTGCTGGTCACCTGGCTGTTTGGCCTCAATGCCAGCGGTCTGGTGCAGGGCGTGCAGGAAACCGCGCGCCTCACGGCGATTCAAACCAACTACGTGGGTAAAGTGGCCGATCTGAGTGCGCCGCAGCTGCTGCTTTCCTTCATTCCTAAAAACCCGTTTGCCGACCTGACCGGCGCGAATCCAACCTCGATTATCAGTGTGGTGATTTTTGCTGCCTTCCTCGGCGTGGCGGCACTGCAGCTGCTGAAGGATGATGCGGAGAAAGGTCAGCGTGTGCTGAAAGCCATCGATACCCTGCAGTCCTGGGTGATGAAGCTGGTGCGCCTGATCATGAAACTAACGCCTTACGGTGTCATGGCGTTGATGACTAAAGTGGTGGCGACCTCTAACCTCACCGACATTATCAAGCTGGGCAGCTTTGTGCTGGCTTCGTATCTGGGCCTGGCCATTATGTTTGCGGTGCACGCCCTGCTGCTGTCGGTCAACGGTGTAAACCCATTGCGCTTCTTCCGTAAAGTGTGGCCGGTGATTACCTTTGCCTTCACCAGTCGTTCCAGCGCCGCGACCATTCCATTAAGCGTGGAAGCCCAGACCCGTCGTCTTGGCGTGCCGGAATCCATCGCCAGCTTCGCAGCCTCATTCGGTGCCACCATCGGTCAGAACGGCTGTGCCGGTCTGTATCCGGCAATGCTGGCGGTGATGGTTGCACCAACCATTGGCATTAACCCGTTTGACCCGGTGTGGATCGCCACCCTGGTCGGTATCGTCACGCTGAGTTCGGCAGGCGTTGCGGGCGTAGGCGGCGGTGCAACCTTCGCTGCGCTGATCGTGCTCCCGGCCATGGGCCTGCCGGTGACGCTGGTTGCCCTGCTGATCTCCATCGAACCGCTAATTGACATGGGCCGTACCGCACTTAACGTTAACGGTTCAATGACTGCCGGTACGCTGACCAGCCAGTGGCTGAAGCAGACCGACAAGAAGATTCTGAACACCGATGCGGATAACGACGCCGAACTGGCGCAGCGCTGATCGCTAGCCGTCCGCTTTAACCCGGTGCCCTTATGGGCATCGGGATTATCATCCCTCCAGGTTAAGGAAGCGTTAAGCGCTGTAAGCAGCCGCTAATAGCCACTGGGAGCCGCTTGTATTTCACGAAGCTTAGGACGATGCTAGCGCAAAGAACCTGGAGAACTAATTATGAAAAAGGTGATGACCACCCTGCTCGCCTTATCCCTGCTGGCCCCCGTGCTGGCATCCGCCCATCCGGGAGGCTGGGGTCCATCCGGCCCGGGTCCTGGCTGGCACGGCGGCGGCGGACCGGGAAGACTGTCGTTCCTGCCTGACGCGGCGGCGGCAGTGCTGATTGGCGGACTGACCTACTATGTGCTGAACGGCAACTACTACCAGCGGCAGAACGACAACACCTATGTCGTCGTCGATCGCCCGGTAGATCGGGTCACCGATATGCGTGCGCTGGACTACAACGGCGAACGTTATTACGTGCAGGACGGCCACTACTATCGCCGCAACATCAATGGTGAGTATCTGGAAGTGCCACGCCCACCGGGACTGTGATTGTCTACAGGGCGCAGACAGGGATGGCTGGGCGCAAAGCAAAACGGCAACGCTTATTACAGAGCGTTGCCGTTTATATTCAAGATGTTAACCGTCTTTAGTTAGCGCTTTGCAGGATTACTGCCCTGCCTGCGGATCGGTATCGTATTCTTTACAGCTCTGGAAGCCGTAGTTCAACACTCTCCCGGTATCGCCGTAGCTCACGAAATAGGTCTGCTGTTTGCCGTCTCGCTCACCCAGAACGTAGGTCTGACAGGTTCCACGTGCGTGAACCATGGTGATTTCCGTCGACGGCGGACCCGCGATATCGCGGACCTGCTGGCGGGTCATGCCTTTTTTCACATCCTGTACCACCGGCTTGGTGACATAGCTTTCGGCACGATCGTAAGCGGTACAGCCTGATAAAACGGCCAGTGTTAACGCAGCACCCATCAATCCCGTCAATTTACGCATATGTTATTCCTCATTTATTGTCCATGTCGATTAAGCCTGGAATATAAGTGCCGGATTTTCAACTTTAACTGGTGAAAATATTACAGATTGACTGCCGCTGGCCTTATACTTCTTTCATTGAGAATGAACGTTCACACCCCTGTTTTCACCCATAACGGTTGCCGCGCAGGGTATAAATACCCGGTCGCGGAGGGCCATCCAGCATGCATCAACAAGCGCGCGATGCCTGCCCTGCGGAAGCATCAGCCGAAACGCAGCACCCGCTCGATCAACAGAACTACCACCTGCTATTTCATTCAGAGGATTCATGACACCTGCATCTCCAAAACGTCTTGGCTACGCCATTACGCTCGGCCTTCTCGCGGCGCTCGGCCCGCTGTGCATTGACCTTTATCTCCCGGCACTGCCGGAACTGGCCAGCGATTTACAAACGCCAACCGCTACCGCCCAATTGAGCCTCACCGCCGGGCTGCTGGGTCTGGGTCTCGGCCAGCTGTTCTTTGGCCCACTCAGCGATAAATACGGCCGTATCCGCCCTCTGCTTCTGTCGCTGATTCTGCTGCTGATTGCTTCCATTGGCTGCGCGCTGGCGCAGGACATCCACCAGCTGCTGCTGGCGCGCCTGTTCGAGGGCATGGCGGGCGCAGGCGGAGCCGTACTGTCGCGCGCGATTGCCCGCGATATGTACACCGGGCATGAGCTGACACGCTTTTTTGCCCTGCTGATGCTGGTGAACGGCCTGGCCCCGATTGCTGCACCGGTGATGGGCGGCGCGCTGATGACCTTCCTCAACTGGCGCGGGCTGTTTATGGCGCTGGCGGTAATCGCCGTTCTGCTGTTTATTCTGGCTAAGCTCAAGCTGCACGAAACGCTAGCCCCTGAACGCCGCAGCCAGGGAAGTATTCTCTCCGCCTGGGCGGCGCTGGGCCAGGTTATCACCCATCGCCCGTTTATGGGCTTCTGCCTGACCCAGGGCTTTATGATGTCGGGCATGTTTGCCTACATCGGCGCATCGCCGTTTGTCCTGCAGGAGATCTATCATCTGTCCCCGCAGGCGTTCAGTTTCTGCTTTGCGGCTAACGGCGTAGGCCTGATTATTGCATCTCAGTTGAGTGCGCGCCTCTGCCCGCTATGGGGTGAATACCGGGTACTGAAGGGCGGCCTGATGCTGGCATTTATCTCATCAGGCACTCTGCTGCTGGCGGGCCTCACCGCCGCCGCGCTGCCGCTGGTGCTGATTGCCCTGTTCTTCAGCGTAGCCAGCAACGGGGTGATTTCGGTCACCGCCTCCTCACTGGCGATGCAAAGCCAGGGACATCGGGCGGGCAGCGCGTCAGCGGTGCTGGGCGTAGCGATGTTTACCCTCGGCGGCATCAGCGTGCCGGTGACCGGCATCGGTGGCACCTCGGTAATGACCATGGCGGCCACCATTTTTGGCTGCTACATGCTGGCTATCGTGATGTTTACGCTGCTGGCACAAAAGCCGAAAAAAGTCTGATTTGTCAGCAGTCGGTGGTAAACATCGCGCGTGAAGATTGTTGTTTCGCGCCGGGCGCGTTAGCTTAAACAGACATAATATTACTGGCTGCCGTCCGTCGGCGCTGAATCTGAGGAGAGGTAAATGGCTCTGCAACAGGACATTATTGCGGCATTAGGTGTCAAACCGGTTATCGATGCACGTGCAGAAATTCGCACCAGCGTTGAATTTCTTAAGTCCTACCTGAAAACGTATCCGTTTTTGAAAACCCTGGTGCTTGGCATCAGCGGCGGACAGGACTCAACGCTGACCGGAAAGCTGTGCCAGACCGCGATTAACGAACTGCGCGAAGAAACGGCGGATACCAGCTATCAGTTTATCGCCGTGCGTCTGCCCTATGGCGTGCAGGCCGATGAGCAGGACTGCCAGGATGCGATTGGCTTTATCCAGCCGGACCGCGTGCTGACGGTGAATATCAAGCAGGCGGTGCTGGCCAGCGAGCAGGCGTTGCGTGATGCCGGTATCACGCTGTCTGACTTTATTCGCGGCAATGAAAAGGCTCGTGAACGGATGAAAGCGCAGTACAGCATCGCCGGGATGACGGCGGGCGTCGTGGTGGGCACCGACCATGCGGCCGAAGCGCTGACCGGCTTCTTCACCAAGTACGGCGACGGCGGCACCGATATCAACCCGATTTTCCGTCTGAATAAGGGACAGGGAAAACAGTTGCTGAAAGCGCTGGGCTGCCCGGAACACCTGTATCTGAAACAGCCCACCGCGGACCTGGAAGATAATCGTCCCGGCCTGCAGGATGAAGTGGCGCTCGGCGTCACCTACCAGCTGATCGACCGCTATCTGGAAGGGGAAACGATCGATCCTGCCGCAGCGAAAATCATCGAAGGCTGGTATCAGAAAACCGAGCATAAACGCCGCACGCCGATTACCGTGTTTGATGATTTCTGGAAAAAATAACCCGGTAATTGTTCTGGCGGTGCCGGTAAACAGTTCGGCGTCATTGCCTGACGGCAACGATGGTCGTTCAGGCGGTTAACTGACTCGATAATAATGCGGCTCACTGCGAGCCGCTTTTATATCGGCACCTCACATCATCCCAGTTTCCAACTGCCAATCATCTGTTTCCACCTTATCGCTACTTCCCCTGTTCCTGCTGACGACTTCTGTTACCTGCTTCCTGTTAACTACATCAGGCGTCCTGTTCTCTGCTTATGCCCTCCTGGGTCCGACTTCCCCGCCCCCTGATTCTGCCCACTGCTCACAGCTGACTATTATTTCTGCTATACTGTATGCACAACCAGTAACTGGAGTCCGTAGTGGTCAAAAAAATCGTCAGCCACCGCCTGGAATTTGAAGCGGCGGCCATCTATCAGTATCCCGAGCATCTGCGCCCGTGGATAGACGATCTCCCTAACCTGCCCGGCGTATACACCTTTCACGGTGACAGCGACAGCCTGCCGCTCTACATAGGCAAAAGCGTCAACATTCGCAGCCGGGTGATGTCGCATCTGCGCACCGCTGATGAAGCGAAAATGCTGCGCCAGTCAACGCGTATCAGCTTCATTACCACGGCCGGCGAACTGGGCGCGCTGCTGCTGGAAGCGCAGATGATCAAAATTCAGCAGCCGCTGTTTAACAAACGGCTGCGTAAAAACCGCCAGCTTTGCGCCCTGCAGTTGGTGAATCAGCGCCCACAGGTGGTGTACGCCAAAGAGGTTGATTTCTCACATACGCCGAACCTGTTCGGTCTGTATGCCAATCGTCGTGCTGCGCTACAGCATTTACAAAAAATCGCCGATGAACAGCAGCTTTGCTACGGATTATTGGGTATGGAACCGCTGACCGCCGGTCGCGGCTGTTTCCGGTCCGCGCTGCGGCGCTGTGCCGGAGCCTGTTGCGGCAAGGAGAGCGTGGAAGCACATCAGCAACGATTGCTGGCCGCGCTGGAAGCGGTGCGCGTGCAGTGCTGGCCGTGGCAGGGTGCCGTTGGCGTGATTGAAGAAGGGATGGGTCAGAAGCAGATCCACGTGATTAACAACTGGCTCTATCTGGGTTCGGTCAGCGATATCGCTGAAGCCGCAGTGCTCAGTACCGCGCTACCCGGGTTTGACAGCGACGGCTATAAGATCCTCAGCAAGCCGCTGATCGCCGGTAAACTGCCAATCGTGGCGCTTTGAGCTGCAAAGCAAACAAAACCGCCGGTGCTGCCCACTGCCCTGAGGGCGGAGGTGAGCAACACCGGCGGTTTCAAATACGTTCAGCGAGGATTAGTCGTCTGCTGGAGGCATTTTACCGTCGTGCTGCGGTTTTTCAGTCAGACGTTTCTCAAAGTTCTGGTTAAACTGTTTTTTCTGCTCGGGGGTCAGCACGTTATACATTTTGTTCTGTGTTTCCAGCATCGACAGCGCGCGTTCTTTACCGTTGGCGGACATCTGCGTTGCCTGCGCTTCGGCTTTAGCACGGTCGAAGCTGTCAGAAGCAATGATGCTATGCATCGCACGGCGCTCTTCCAGCGGTGGACGTTTCATGTCCTTGTGCGACTCTTTCATGATGGTACGAATCTGCTGCTTCTGTGCGTCGGTCAGATTCAGACCTTTAAACATATCGTGCATACCGCCGCCGTGACGAGGTGGCTTATGCATCATCGGTTTGTCGCCACCGGCAGGAGGCGGAGTCAGGTTGTCGTTTGCAGCATGAACGATATTGGCTGCACCCACTGCCAGCGTGGCAGCAACAAACAGGGAGGTTAATTTACGCATAGTATTGTCCTTATGTTTCATTTCTATGGCGACCCGGTTGTCGCGTTGTCGAAAGCAAGTTTACGTCCCCCAACGTCAAGTACTCAGAGGGTGAGTAAAGGCCTGAAAGCATAAAAGACAATTTGAAGCCAATCATGAAGAGAATGAGAAGATTTTGGTGAAGAATTGCAAAAGAATATGAATTTGAAGGGGTTTATGCAGGGAATATGGAGGAGTGTAATCGCCCGGGCGGGATTTCGGAAGGAAAAAGTTAAGCGCTTTACACTTTTCTGCGAATGCCTGCCGCATGGGTATTTGAGTTCAGGATTTGTGGCGATAAGGTGCTCTGAGCAGGCTGGCGGTTCCCACGTTTGGCGGGTCCTCGCGCCGCTGTGCGGTACCTTCACTTCGTTCGTCAGCCTGCCGGACCGGCTCAGACGTCGCGTCCCTGCGCCGACCGAGCCTTGCGCCCGCGTCCTGCGGGCACATCCTGGCTTCCTCTCTGCGTTCAGCGCTGTGGATTGCCAGACGGGGGAACCGCCAGCCCGCTCTTGTACTCCTGAGTTGCCTGTTAAAAGACAGCGACAAAGATATTGCGGCCGCAGAGGCTTAGCCAGTCGCCAATGCCACAGCAGCACCGCGGCTCCCACCCTGCTTTTGTTATTTTTCGTATATGCGATTTTAAAATAGCGACAAGTATAGAGCAGGCGAGGCTCTGCGGACGCTACAGGGCATCCGCAGCGCTGAGATGGAAGCATCCGGCCAGGATACGCCAACAGGACGTTGGCGTAAGGCTGCGTCGGGTCAGGGATGAGACGTCGCCGGCGGTCCGGCAGGCCGGGTGCTGCAATCGAAGGTACCGGGCTAAGCACGGCCGAGGATCGCCCGATCGCGGCCACAGAGGCTCAGCCAGTCACCGATTTCACAGCGACACCAGTCAGTATGAACGAACTGAACTATTTAGAAAGGTGCTTAAACAGATCCTCGCCACTCACGCTGGCGGACTGACAACGCTGAATCCCTCAGCCTCTGGCACATCAATCACCTCACTGGCATCCTCCGCCACCAGCATCAACCCGGCCCGTAAACCTTCAGCCACATTCGGATTCGGGAACAGCACATACTCACGCGCCTGCTGCACGTAATACTGCGTATCACCATCTTCAGCCAAC
The DNA here is from genome assembly GCF_003751505.1 of Erwinia sp. JUb26. Taxonomy (GTDB): domain Bacteria; phylum Pseudomonadota; class Gammaproteobacteria; order Enterobacterales; family Enterobacteriaceae; genus Erwinia. Next base: position 945,176 of record NZ_RJVB01000001.1, read on the forward strand.
AGTGTCCCCTGCGCGAACGCGGTAAAATTCAGCGTCTCTCCGCCCATATGCAGCACGAAACGATCCGAATGCCGGGTGATCTGTTGAGAAACCCGATAGCGCAGCGGCGGTGCCACCACCGCAGGCAGCGTGCCGCCGCTGATCAGCGCAGTCAGCGCCTGAGCCGTGGCGGAAAACTGCGCCAGATCGTTATGGCCAAACGGCTGCGCCTTACCCAGCTCCAGCGTACAGCTGGCAGCGTGGAAATGATGGCTGCTGTAATGGGTGTAGGTTCCACCCGGCGCGCGGTGGAACACCAGCGCCTCCAGCCCGGCAGCGCCCAGCCAGTAAAGGAAATCCTCCGGCCACGGTGTTTCACGCTGCGGCATCACGCCAAAACGCGGATGATACGAACCGCGAATCGCCGTATGCATATCAATATGCCAGCGCACTTCGTCATGCTCGCTCACCTGCCAGAAATTCTCCATCGCCTGCTCCAGACGCCAGGCACGGCGTGCTTCCGGACAGTCTTCGTACTGCTGCCACCGGCCGCCAAACATTCTGTTCATATCGCCATGCACATAGCGCTTATTCTGCCGCAGAGCCGCCGGATTGCCGTAAATCACCAGCAGGCGCGCCACCAGCGGCGTCTCACCGCTCAGCAGCGAATTCAGCAGCCGATCGACAATTTCGACGGGAGCCGTTTCATTACCGTGGATGCCGGTGGAAATCACCAGTGCCATCTGCGCCGGGTGATGCGGCGTCAGTTCCAGAATCCCTTCATCGATCCATCGCCAGCTCAGCTGCGCATTACGCCCGGCAACGGCGGAGGGCCGCTCACCGGCGAGAGTTAAGGTGAGAAAATCTTGCATCAGTACTCCTTTATGCATCGCCGCTCAGCCCTGAGGGACCGGGGAAGCTCCCCGGCCCTGCAACGATCGCGTTACTGCTGAAAACGGTATACGTTGCCTAAGTTTAGCAGCTTAGTCAGTTCGTCAAGTGCGGTACGCCCTTCCAGCAGCAGCTGCGGGTCGGCGAGATCGGCCTGCGACAGCCGATCGCGATAGTGTCGATCGACCCACTCGTTCAGCGTGCTGAACAGCCGGTCGTTCATCATCACTGACGGATTGACCGCCGCCTGCTGCGCCTCGTTCAACGCCACCCGCAGGCGCAAACATGCCGGGCCACCGCCGTTGAACATACTTTCGCGCAAATCGAACACCTTCAGCTCATCAATCGGACTGCCGCTGACGATCAGCTCATTAAGCCAGTTCCAGACGCCCGCATGGCGACGCGCCTCCTCCGGCAATACCAGCAGCATTTTGCCATCCGGCTTGCTCAGCAGCTGGCTGTTGAACAGATAGGTGGACACCGCATCCGCCACGCTGACGCGATTATCCGGCACCTCGATCGCCGTAAAGCCAGGAAGTTTTTCGGCCAGTTCGGCCAGCAGCTGCGGCTGATTTAAGAATGCATGCTGATGACAGAACAGCGCCTGCTGATTACTCACGGCGATGACATCATTATGGAATACGCCCTGGTCGATCACCGCCGGATTCTGCTGGGCAAATACTGTGCGGGCCGGATCGAGCTGGTGCAGACGCGCCACCGCTTCGCTGGCCTCCAGCGTCTGGCGAGCCGGATAGCGCGTCGGGGCCACTCCGCCCCGCTCGCTGCGGCCATAGACAAACATCTGCACGCCCGCTTCGCCGTAGCCGTGGCTGAAACGGTTGTGGTTGGCCGCGCCCTCGTCCCCAAACATCGCCACCTGCGGCAGCGCATCGTGCACGGAGAAATGGTTGCCATCGCGGAAAATCGCCCGCAGCAGATTCGCCGTGGTCGGTGCTTCTATCGCCCGGTGGAACTTGTTGTTCAGGTTAGCGACCGTCAGGTGCACACGGCCATCGGCACTGTCAGCCGACGGCGAAACCGTAGCGGCATTCGCCACCCACATGGAAGAGGCAGAGCTGACGGCGGAAAGCAGCTGCGGGGCCTGTTTTGCCGCCTGAGCCACCACCTGCGCATCGCTGCCGGTGAAACCGATCTGCCGCAGCGCGTCGACATTTGGCCGCTCATGCGGTGGGATCACTCCCTGGGCAAAACCCAGATCCGCCAGGGTTTTCATTTTGACCAGCCCCTGCTGCGCGGCCAGTTTAGGGTTAGACATCTGATGCTGATTGCGGGTTGAGGCCTCATTACCAAACGACAATCCGGCGTAATGGTGGGTTAACCCCGGCAAACCATCGAAATTCACTTCACGAGCGCTCATCGCGTCTCTCCTTCAGCGCTGAAATCCAGCCCCGGTGATAAGGTTGCTGGCAGGCTGAGATCGGCCGACTCCAGCGTCGCCATCGGCCACGCGCAGTAATCCGCCGCGTACCAGGCGCTGGCACGATGGTTGCCAGAGGCACCAATGCCGCCAAACGGTGCGGTACTGGCAGCACCGGTCAATGGTTTATTCCAGTTCACAATTCCGGCACGCGCCTCAATCAGCAGGTGCTCAAACTTCTCGCGCTGCGGTGAAATCAGGCCGCAGGCCAGACCGTAGCGGGTCTGATTGGCGAGGCGAATTGCCGTGTCAAAATCGTCGTAGCGGATCACCGCCAGCAGCGGGCCAAAGACCTCTTCATCCGGCAGATTTTGCAGCCCGGTCACGTCAATAATCCCCGGGGTCAGGATCGCGCTATCGCGCTGAGGCCACTGCATCGGCAGCAACACCCGGCCACCAGCATCCACCCGCGCCTGCCATTCGGCATAGATTTTTTCCGCCGCCGACAATGAAATCACGCTGCCCATAAACGGCTGAGGTTCATCATTCCAGCCGCCGGTGCGAATACGTGCTGCCACTTCAACCAGACGCGCCAGGAAGGCATCCCCGGCGGCACCGTTTTTCACTAACAAACGGCGGGCGCAGGTACAGCGCTGCCCGGCACTGATAAAAGCGGACTGCACGGCGATATGCACAGCAGCGTCAATATCGTCAGGATCTTCGACGATCAGCGGGTTATTGCCGCCCATTTCCAGCGCCAGCATTTTCTCCGGTTTCCCGGCCAGCTGACGATGCAGCTGATAGCCGGTTGCCGCACTGCCGGTAAACAGCACGCCGTCAATAAGCGCATCCTGCGCCAGCGCCTGGCCGGTGTCGCGGCCGCCCTGCAGCAGGTTAATCACCCCGGCGGGCAGGCCGGCATTGATCCACAGCTTCACGGTCAGTTCAGCGGTCAGCGGCGTTAGCTCGCTCGGCTTAAAGACCACGGTATTCCCGGCCAGCAGCGCGGGAACAATATGCCCGTTAGGTAAATGCCCCGGGAAATTGTACGGCCCGAAGACCGCCATCACGCCGTGAGGACGGTGGCGCAGAGAGCTTTCACCTTCGGCCTGCTCGCCGGTGCGGGCATGATAAGCGCGCAGCGAAATCGCCACTTTATTGATCATCGCCTGCACTTCGGTCAGCGTTTCCCAGCGCGGCTTGCCGGTTTCGCGCGAGATCGTTTCGCTCAGCTCGCTCTTATTTTTTTCCAGCTGCTGCGCAAACTTGTCAACGATCGCCTGGCGATCGGCAAACGGCCGACGGGCCCAGGCAGAAAAAGCCGCACGGGCGGCTTCGCAGGCGTCGGAGACCTGTGCAGCGGTGGCAGATTTACCCTGCCACAGCAGTTCCCCCTTTACCGGGTCCAGTTTACCGATGGTCTCACCGCCGCCGGTCAGCCACTGACCATTAATACAGTGCGTCATGCTGTTTTCTCCTCACGATAAAGTGTCACTACCCGCAGGTTCTCTCCTGCCTGGCATTGTAAAATTTCGGCCTGAGCGGCAGTGACGGCAAGGGTGCCGCTCTGCATATCGGCCGGTAGCAGCATCACGCGGAACTGCTGATAGTGCTGATTTGCCACCAGGCAGAGCGGTAGCGTCTCATCCTGCTGTTCGTTCAGCTCAACCACCAGCTCGCGGCTTTTACGGATCGCACGAACGCGATCGATATCGCACTCCAGGGTCGGGCCACCGTCGAAAATGTCGACATAATTCTGGAAGCGGAAGCCCTCCGCCTCCAGCACCGCCCGCGCCGGGGCCGTCTGCGGATGAACCTGACCGATCACCGCACGGGCTTCCGGCGACAGGTAATCAATATATAAGGGATGTTTAGGCATCAGCTCGGCGATAAACGCCTTTTGCCCGGTGCCGCTCAGATAGTCGGCATCGCTGAATGACATGGAGAAAAAGCGGCTGCCGACGCTGTCCCAGAACGGCGAATGGCCGTTTTCATCACTGACGCCGCGCATCTCCGCGACGATTTTTTGCATAAAGCGGTCGCGAAACGCCGCCATAAATAAGAAGCGCGATTTAGACAGCAGATAGCCGTTCTTACCGTTACGGTAGCCCGGGTCAAGGAACAGCGTACACAGCTCGCTGCTGCCGGTGTGGTCGTTACTTAACGACAGCGTCGGCAACATGTTATAAACGTTCAACTCTTTCGAGGCATGCACCTGGGTGCCGACGCGAAAGTTGTACCAGGGATCCTGCAAACCCACCGCCACTTCGATGGCACAGATCCCTACCGCTTTACCGGTATCTCCGTCTGCCAGCACAAAAACGTATCCCTGTTCAGCCCGCGGCAGTTTTCCCTGCCAGGTCATTAATGAACGTTCGATACGCGCTGACAGCGTATCGCTGTCAACGGGCAGAGAGGTCAGTCCCCCGCCGGTTTTACCGGCGAGGTTCATCAGCTGAGCCAGATCGTCTCGTTCAACGGGACGAATAAACATCATACGGCGGCTCCTTGAGTTACGGCCAGGCAGGCGCGTTCGAAGCGTGCCAGCCCCTCCGCGACTTCCTGTTTAGTGATAATCAGCGACGGGGCAAATCGCACGACGTTAGCCCCGGCGATCAGTACCATCAGGCCTTCACGCGCGGCGGCCTGGTTAATCAGTTTGGCTTTACCGCTGTAATCCTGATTCAGCACGCAGCCGATCAGCAGGCCCAGCCCACGGATTTCGCTGAACAACTGCAGGCGCTGATTGATCTCATTCAGGCCGTCAACAAACCAGCGGTGACGCTCCGCCACGCCTGCCAGAATTTCCGGACGGTTGATCAGCTCCATCACTTTGCCACCGACCGCACCGGCCAGCGGGTTACCGCCGTAAGTGGTACCGTGGCTGCCGATATTCAGATGCGCAGCAAGGCTTTCGGTGGTCAGCATGGCACCAATCGGGAAACCGCCGCCGAGCGCTTTAGCCGTGGTCAGCACATCAGGCGTCACGCCATAATGCATGTAGGCATACAGCGAGCCGGTACGGCCCACGCCGCTCTGCACTTCGTCAAAAATCAGCAGCGCCTGATGTTTATCACAGAGTTCACGCAGGCCGCGCAGGAAGGCCGGTTCAGCAGGCACCACCCCTCCTTCCCCCTGAATCGGCTCAACAATCACCGCACAGGTCTGGTCGTTAATCAGCGCCGCCGCAGAGGCCAGGTCGTTGTAAACCGCGTGCTGAATGCCTCCCGGCAGCGGGGCGAAGTCTTTCGAATAGGCAGGCTGGCCACCGGCGGAAACGGTGAATAGCGTGCGGCCGTGAAACGCATTGTTAAACGCCACGATGCCATTTTTCTGCACATCGCCGCCGTCGTGGGCCACCTTACGCGCCAGCTTTAGCGCTGCTTCGTTAGCTTCCGCACCAGAGTTACAGAAGAACGCACGGTCTGCGAAGGTGGCATCCACCAGCTGTTTTGCCAGCCGCAGGATTGGCTCATTGGTATAACCATTACCGGTATGCCACAGCAGCGCGGCCTGCTGCTGCAGGGCGAGCTGCAGGTCGGGGTGAGCATGGCCCAACGCATTCACCGCAATTCCCCCGGCGAAGTCGATATACGACTTCCCTTCCTGGTCCCATAGCGTTGAGCCTTCCGCCCGCACCGGAATAAAGCTGGCAGGGGCGTAAGTTGGAACAATCCATTGATCGAAATTTTCACGGGAGATTGACGGTTGCATAGCGGCCTCGTTTATCGCTTAACCCTTTAGTTTTCATGGTGAACTAAAGGTGTATTAAATGTTAATGAAATGATTCATTGCAGCTCTACTGTAAATTGCACAGAGCGTGCCAGCCAGCAAAAAAATGCATAAACCAATTTCAACAACCTAATATCAATAACTTACAACAAGTCACTATTCACACAAAATGCATAAAAAGTGAATATCAATGTAAATCCCCGGCTTAGCCACACAAAAAAAAGAGGAATTATGCATTGGTAAAATAAAATATTGTTTATGTGATCGCTGATAGAATTCGGCCGTAAAAAGAGGAAGTTAACGCACCATAATGCAGCACTTGCGCACCAGAACCGTGCATGCCGCGTCTTCAGCGTAAACTCGCTGAAGAAATCATTTTTTAACACTCAGCCTTATAATCCCACCCTGTATTATTTAGATTTATTAATTAAAAAACCCTAAAAACACAGACATTACATATGGACATTTTGTGTTAATGAAAAAGCTTTACGATAAATAGCATTAACCCAATTTCGATAATTAACCATAAAACAAAAATCACTCAAACCGTTCAATAATTACCCATAATGCGATAAATAAATATTGTTTTTCATAAAAATGAAATATTAATTTACACATTAAAATCATGCAATTAACTTACTAAAATTCTTCATAACCTTAAAAGATGCATAGCTAATACGTATTGCAACATAAGGAATAACATATAAAAACCCTGCCAAAAAACACTCAGTAATAATTTGTTACATATATTCAATTTTCATGAAACATATTTTTATGTCACCTTCACCACCGCACTAAATGCAAAGAAAATATAATTTTAAAACAGGGTTACTCATGATGAAGCGTTCTTTACTGGCATTACTGATACCGGCTCTTCTGGCCACTGGCAGCGTGCAGGCAGCAGAGATCTATAACAAAGACGGCAACAAGGTGGATTTGAACGGTAAGATCAACGTTGGTCACCTCTTCTCGGACGACACGGGTAACGATGGCGATGTTTCCTACGCCCGTTTTGGCTTTAAAGGCGAAACGCAGATTGCGCAGGATCTGACCGGTTACGCCCAGTGGCAGTACAACTTCCAGCTGAACAAAACCGAAGGCGCGGATGCGCTGAGCGGCGACAAAACCCGTCTGGGCTTTGCCGGTCTGAAGTTTGGTAAATGGGGTTCATTTGACTACGGCCGAAACTATGGTCTGGTGTATGACGCGCTGGCCTGGACCGATATGCTGCCGAAATTCGGCGGCGACTCCGGCTACGCGGACGGCTTCCTCTCCACGCGTTCAACCGGCGTGGCAACCTGGCGTAACAGCAACTTCTTCGGTCTGGTTGACGGCCTGAATGTGGCTCTGCAGTACCAGGGCAAAAACGATCGTACCGGCACCGATGCCGTGCGCCGCAGCAACGGTGACGGCTACGCGACCTCCGTCAGCTACAGCGCTGACTGGGGTCTGAGCGTGGTCGGCACCTATGCCAACCTTGGCCGTACTCAGGCACAAAATAATGCAGCGCGCGGTGAAGGCGATCGTGCTGAGTCATGGGCGACGGCGATTAAGTACGATGCCAACCAGATCTATCTGGCAACGGTTTACGGCAACACGCACAACGCCACGCCAATCAGCGGCGGCTTTGCTAACAAAGCTGTGAATTTTGAAGCGGTGGCGCAGTACCAGTTCCTGAACGGCTTCCGTCCGTCACTGGCCTACGTGTCATCACGCGGTAAAGACATTGAAAACATTGGTGACGCGGATATCGTGAAGTACGTTTCCTTCGGGGCGAACTACTACTTCAACAAGAACTTCCTGGCGTATGCCGAATACAAAGTTAACCTGCTCAGCGACAACAACCCGCTGGGGCTGGCGAATGACGACGTCACCGGTGTCGGTCTGAACTATCAGTTCTAATCCGGGCACGGGGGGCGACCACAGCGGGTCGCCCCCTGCATTATCAGGTTAAGCGGTAGTGCAGATCGGGCTGAGGCGTATCCGGCAGTTCCTGCTCCAGATTCATTTCCCTCAGATTGATCTCAATATTAGTGCACATCGCATCCAGCGGCAGATGGTTATTGGCCAGGCCAAACGGCATCTCCAGCTCTTCCGCCAGCGTATCCAGCGACAGGAAGGTGTAGGCAATAAATACCGAGACCAGCGGCGTCATATAGTGCAGATCCGGCACCAGCGCGAACGGCAGCAGCGTACAGAACAGATACACCGTGCGGTGCAGCAGCAGGCCGTAGGCAAACGGAATCGGCATGCTCGCCAACCGCTCACATCCCCCCAGTACCTGCGACAGCTGATTGATGCTGGCGTCCATATGGGCATACAGAATGTCAGAAAGGTTCCCGTTACGGCGCTGAACCGCCAGCCAGTTAGAGAGCTGAAGCTCAATAAAGTTGGTCGGTGACCGGCGGGCCAGAATCTCATCGGCCTCATCGCCCAGATAGCGGCGCAAATCCTCGTGGGCATCGGTACGGCGCAGCTGGTGCTTCAGGCTGTAGCAGAACGCCAGCAGCAGCGACATCACGCGCGGCGCTTCCGCCGGGGATATCGCCAGCGCCAGGCGTTGCAGCGTTCGGCAGGCAATCAGCAGATTTCCCCAAAACATGCGGGCTTCGATAAAGCGGCCAAAGCAGACGCTGTTACGGAAACCAAGGAAAACCGCGATCGACACCCCGAGCAGGCTGAAGGGGGCGAGGGTCAGCTTAATTCCCAGCGTTTCATACCAGTCAAGACACAGAATTGCAATCACCGACATCATTAGATTAAGTGTCAGGCGAAACCAAATATCGGGTAGCACAGAGCCGTGCCAGGCAAACAGGCGAACAAACCAGTGACGATGCGGACGGATGATCATGATGAGCAGGTGAGTAGTATTTTTCGCAGATTGTGCAGAAAAACCCTGACGTTGGGAAGGAGTATTTTGTGACTTTAATCACATATATTTTCGGGCGCTATCTTGACAACTTTTTGCATTTCAGCGGTATCCCCTCTCCCGCCGTCAGGGGGTCAGAAAATCATAATTTTCCGCGCGCGGATCCTGAATCGCTACCGGCGGAGACAGTTTCAGCGTGATCCAGTTAGAGGTAACGCGCTGCTGTTTGCTGTCTTCCAGCGTCACCGACAGACGATACTCATTGCTCGCCTCCGCTGAATTGTCCCAGGCGGGGATAATAATGCTCCATCCCTGCGGGTCACTGCTGTCAACTGGCGGCGTCAGGCTCAGGGTTTGGGTATCGCCCTGCCAGCTGACCGCCTTAATGGGATTGCTGTGGCGAATTTGCAGTTTCAGCGGCAGCGTTTCACCCGGCTGCACCTGCCACGGCGGCGTAGCCAGGAACACGGACAGCGTTTTTCGCTGGCGGAAAGACATCACCGGAGAATTATTGCGATTCACCGCATCATAGCGGCTGCCGCTTAACGACTGTGCGGCATCAACGTTGCTGGCTGAAAGCTGCTTGCTGAGCGCCACGCCGATGCGGTAGTTCATTTTCAGGGCGAACTGGTCCTGCGACTCGCCGCTGTCGCCCTCTTTATGATTGGCGCTAAACGTGAACAGCGGCACCGGAGTGTAGTTGATCCCCAATGTCACCGCCGTGGGATTGTCCATCATATTTCCACTGTGGAAGAGGTCGATATTGCGCCCCAGATACTGTTCATAGCTGAGGGACACGCCAAGCTGACGATAGAACGGCAGATAACCCCGGGTGGTTATATCGTAGCCGCGCGCCATGCGCATCTGGCTGCTGTTGCCGCGATTACGCCAGCCGCTGAGTGGATGATAGTAGTTGGCCGAAAAGCGCAGATATTCGCCCCATGCTTCGGTGCCCAGCGATCCGCGCTGCTGGTTTTCGGTCAGCAAATCGTCGACAAAAGCGTTATAGCCGAGCCGCCAGCTTCCGGCTATCCAGCGCTGGCCCAGCCCGGCGTTGCCTACCGCACCGTATTCGGTTTGCTCCAGGCCAAGCTGGCTGAAGGTCAGATACTGATAGTTATCCTGCCAGGGGGTAATCAGCTGCGCCGAGGTGCCGTTAAAACTTCCCTCATCGTCCACCGCCAGTGAAATGCTGGCGCGTCCGTAAGGCGACAGCAGGTGTTCCCCTTCTCTGGCTGCTCGTTCGGAGGCCAAATCGCGAAAACGGTTAAATGCCCACAGCTCCGCCTGTTCGCGCAGGGGCTTATCACTGTCGCTTGCCATACTGGCTTCACCGATGCTTTTTACCGCTTCGGCGATACGTTTTTCCAGCAGATCGTCGGAGGCACCGCTGTTCAGCGCGGGCAGCTGCTGCACCATATTGCTGAAGCGGGCGGGATCGTCAAAGGGGGCTTCCTCTACCTGATTTTCCGCGTCAAAGGCCCATGCGCGATCGACAGGCAGGCCGGATAGCGTAATCAGCAGAGAAAGGACGATGGGATAACGGCGGACAAATCGTTTCATAGGCATTTAAGATAGCAAAAGCAATATTTTTATAGCGGGTTAAATGTGTGGTGCCTCACAAATTTGGCGAGTTATAACTTTAACACAGATTATGCTGGTCGGTGAAAATCCGGGCGGTAGGTACTCGTTGCTTTTGGCGAAGTTATGCTTTTGAAAAATGCTGAAAACTCCTGATGTGAATTGAGTCTGTTTGGCGGCATCGCTGGTGCACAGGTGCAAGGAGAACAGCCTCTGCGGCTGCCGGGCGGTCCTCGCGCCGTGCGTTGCACGGTGCCTTCGATTCCAGCATCCGCCCTGTCGGACCGGCTGCGACGCGTCGTCCCTGACACGACGCAGCCTTACGCCAACGTCCTGTTGGCGTATCCTGGCCTGATGCTTACATCTCAGCGCTGCGGATTACCCGACTTCCGCAGAGGCTGTTCCCCCTACAACTAATCTGCTCGCTGTTTTGCGTTCTATGATCACTGATGTGCCAGAACAGGCTGACAGTTTTCCATTACCAGACAATACTGAAATAACAAAACAGGCTGGCCGGTCCCCGTATGGAACATCCGCAGCGCTGAGAGGAGAGAAGAAGCCAGGATTCACCCGCAGGACGCGGGGGAAAGACACGGTCGGGCCAGGGAGGGCACGTCTGTGTCGGTCCGACCGGCTGATGAACGACGTGAAGGCACGGCGTGCAACGCCGCGCGAGGACCGGCCCAGAAGGGGGACCGGCCAGCCAGCGCCAGCGCCGAACGCTCAGAGTTTCAGATTTCAGATTTGAGATTTGAGATTTGAGATTTGAGATTTGAGATTTGAGATTTGAGATTTCAAACATCAATCAGCACCACTTTAAAACGGAGAACGTCAATGAAAAAAACGCTACTCGCCACCTCACTCCTCTTAGCCAGCCTCGGCGCTGGCGCACAGGAAATCTTCACCCTCAGCTCCCCCGACTTCACCGATAATGCCCTTCTGGATAAACAGTTTGCCGGCGCCACACCAGGTAACGTCAGCTGCACCGGGGAAAACGTCTCCCCGGCACTTAGCTGGAATAACGCACCGGCCGGGACCAAAAGCTTTGCCCTGATGGTCTTTGACCCCGAAGGCGCAAAAGGCCTCGGCGTCTCACATCTGGTGGCCTACAACATTCCTGCCAGCAGCAAACAGTTTGCCCGTGGCGATCTGACCAGCGGCGAAGGATTTACCGGCGGTAACAACAGCCCGGGAACCGCACGCTACCACGGCCCCTGCCCTCCGGCAGGCAGCGGCGCGCATCATTATGTCTTTACGCTTATCGCCAGCGACCTGGCCGCAGACGCGCTACCCGCAGGCCTGACCCGCGATCAGTTGCTTAACGCACTGAAGGGCCACGCGCTGGCCGGTGCCGGTATCATCGGCCGCTACGGCAATGATTGACATGCCATCACGCCACTTGTGGTGTTGATCGCTCGCCCGGTGATGCCTTCTGCCTCATCGGGCCCCTCTCCAAATGCCTGTTTTCACGCCAACTACGCAGCAGATAAGGAAAATTAGCATTATTAGCGCTAATCAAATTGCCGTTATCACTCCTTTCAGGCAAAATCTGGCAAACCGGGCGACTGCTAGCATGTTCATTCAGCGCCTGCAATGGATTCTATTCCCAAAAATGTCAGGTAAACGTCCCAACACGTTATCCTGATGTAAATCCGGGCAATTTTATTCCTCCCAGCCGAAAGAGCGTGAACGCCGTTCGGCTGCGGTGGAGCGTGGCTGGCGCGGCTCTGCTGCACTTACAGTCAGATATACTGAACAGATTCACGGGGATCAAAGTGAAAATTAGCAGCGCGTTAATCTTGCTGGCCGTGTTTTCCCTCGCAGGATGCAAAACGGCGCCGTCACAGCCGGATGATGACACCCTGGTGACCAGTGAGGTCAACGGCGTGAAGCTGGTCCACCGCTATGCGGTGCAGGCCCCGGCTTCTTTTACGCCCGTCAATCAGCAATACCGCGCCCTGTATAAAGCCTCGGTGATGACCCGCCCGGACTACAGCGGCAAGATCGTGCGCTATCTGGAAACCGGCAAGCCCTTCACCGTGCTAGGTGAAGCAGATCACTGGCTGGCGATTGCCGGAGACGATCCGCAACAGCTGGCGGGCTATGTCCCGCTGAAAGCCGGTGTGAAAAGCGATTTGTATGACGCCACGCTGCGCAACGATCGCCCTCGCCCGCGTAAGGCAAGTAAGAAAGAGTGCGTTGACGTTGGCGGGCAGAGCAAAGCCTGTCGCAACGGCGATACGGCAACCTGGATCCTGCAATAACCCGAACCCAATGCGGCAGCCACACTGCCGGTGAATGGATGACATAATTTGTGCAGCTGGCTTCTTTTCCCGGCTGCAGCACACAGCTGAGATCCCCGAATCCTGATGATGCCAGAACTTTCTCCGGCGACAGAGAACAACGCGGCCCTGGATAACCCTCTGCTGGCAGCAGCCTCCTCTCTGCTGAACGCCGTGGTGCAGATCCGCCAGGCCATCAGCCATGACGATCCGGCCGGTTTACGCCAGCAGCTGGTCGATGAGATTCGTCTGTTTGAAAGCCGCTGCCGTGAAGTGGAATTGCCGTTTGAAACGATCATCGGTGCCCGCTACTGCCTTTGTACGGTGCTGGATGAGGCGGCCGCGCAAACGCCGTGGGGCAATCGCGGCGTCTGGTCCGGGAACGGGCTGCTGGTGACCTTTCATAATGAAGCCTGGGGCGGCGATAAGTTCTTTCAGCTACTTTCCCGGCTGTCGCAAAATCCCGATCAGCATCTGTGGCTGTTAGAAGTCATTAACTACTGCCTGCTGCTGGGCTATGAGGGCCGCTATCGGACAATGGAAAACGGCCGCAGCCAGCGCGATGCCATTCGCGACCGTCTGGCGGTGCTCATTTCTAACGTGCGCGATACGCCGCAGCATCATCGTCCGTCGCCCCCGGCCGAACTGCCGCTGGAAAGCGCTCCCTGGCGTGCACCGGTGCCGCTGTGGGCCTGCATCTCGATCACTGCCTTTATCGCCTGTCTGGTCTTTTCCAGCCTCAACTGGCGCCTGGGCAATACTGCCAGCACGCTGCTGCAGCAAATCTGGCAAACCCCGCTGCCGGAAACGATTGCCGGCCAGCGCGGCCCGGCCCCACAGGCGCTAACCGATCTGCGCCTGCGGCTTAGCGATCTGATCACCGCCCATCAGCTGGATGTGGTGGATACCAGCAGCGGCAGCCGGGTGATCCTGCCGGTGGACGGGCTGTTTAATGCCTCCGGCACGGTACTTTCTACTGAAGGACGGGCGCTCATCGCCAGGGTAGCCACGGCGCTGGAAGCCGTTCACGGTACGCTGCTGATCAGCGTGTTCAGCGACGACAAACCGCGCCGCGAGGAGCGTTTCCCCTCCAGCTATGAATATTCCCAGGCGCAGGCTTCCGCCATCGCCAGCCTGATGCAGCAGTTGATTGCTCAGCCCGGCGTATCCATTCGCACTCAGGGGCGCGGCGACAGCGGTGCGCTGATGCCGAACGACAGCGCTCAAAATCGGGCACAGAACCGGCGTGTTGAAATCACCCTGTTCGCCGCGCCTGAAAACGATGACAGCAGCAACAGCACTGGAAAATCATGATGTTGAAAACTATTTTCGCACTGCTTACCTGCCGCCCGATATGGGGCCTGCTCGGCGTCAGCGCCCTGTGCGCCCTGATCTGGATGCTCGGCCCACTGCTGGCCCTCAGCCAGTTTCAGCTGCTTGACAGCGATCTGAATCGCCAGTTGCTGATCGCCAGCTGCTACCTGTTGTGGGGGCTGTTTATGCTGCTGCCACAGCTTTATCGCGCCTGGTATAACCGGCGGATGCTGGCACGGCTGCAGCTGAACAGCAGCGAACAAAACGATCTACAGGCCACCAGCGAAATGCTGGATATGCGCTTTCACGATGCCACGCAGCAGCTGAAAAAAATCCAGTTTCCGCAGAGTTCCCCTTCGCGCCGCAGCCGCTGGCTGCGTTTTTTCAGCGCCCGCTATCTTTACCAGCTGCCCTGGTATCTGATTGTCGGTGCGCCCGGTGCCGGTAAAACCACCGCGCTGCTGAATTCGGGGCTGGAATTCGCCCTGCCCGACACCCTGAATAAAGGTGCCCTGCGCGGCGTCGGCGGCACGCGGCACTGCGACTGGTGGTTCACCCGTCAGGCAGTACTGCTGGACACCGCAGGCAGATACACCCTGCAGGAGAGCCAGCGCACCCGCGACGCCAGCGAGTGGCAAACCTTTATCGCCCTGCTAAAACGCTATCGCCCACGCCAGCCGATTAACGGGGTGATCGTCACCCTCAGTGTGGCCGATCTGCTCAGCGATCCGTCCGATGTCCGTCTCGCGCAGGCCGCTGCGCTGCGCGACCGGTTGGCGGAACTTCACCAGCAGACGGGCATCCATTTCCCGGTCTATATCATGGTGACCAAAAGCGACCTGCTGAAAGGTTTTATGAGCTATTTTGCCCAGTGCGATAAAAGCCAGCGCGAGCAGATTTTTGGATTCACCTTCCCACTGCACGCCGATCGGGCCGTGGATACCCCGCTGCTGCCGCAGTTTGAGCACCATTTCCATCAGCTTTGCCATCAGCTGATGACCGACCTTGCCTGCAACATGGCGCGGCAGACCGACCTGCAGGAGCGCGCAGACTGCTTCCTCTTCCCACAGGAATTTGCCTCGCTGCGCCCGCTGCTGGCGGAATATCTGACCACGATGTTCGCCCCTCAACAGGGTGAGTTGCCCTGGTCCGTGCGCGGCCTGTTCTTTACCAGCGGTACCCAGGAAGGGCTGCCGTTCGACCGGGTAATGGGCGAACTGGCGCGTAAGCTTCAACTGCCGCAGCCTCAGGGACAGTCGCTGGCCAGCTGGAACAGCGTCAGCCGCACGGCACCGATTCCGGCCAACAAAGGCCAAAGCTATTTTATTCACGACCTGCTCAGCAAGGTGGTGTTTCGTGAAAGCGCGCTGGCCGGTAGCGACCGGCGCTGGGAGCAGCGCAATCAGCGACTGCACCGAATGGGCTATGCCGCTCTGGCCGCCGGTTTAGTGACCTGCTGCGCGCTGTGGTTCGTAAGCTATGATAAAAATCAGCGCTATTTACAGCAGGTTGCCGATCGGCTGCCGGAAATTCAGCAGCAGGCCCGCACACTCAGCGAGAATAACGGTGGCGATATTACCGGCCTGCTGCCGTTTTTAAACAGCCTGGTGGCCTTACCCGAGTCGCCCGACTTTACGCATTCGGCCCCACCGCTGACGATGCGCGGTGGATTATATCGCGGAGAGCAGCTGTTTAACGCCAGCTGGGGCCTGTATCAGAACGCGCTGAAATCGCTGCTGCTGCCGCGCGTTGCCCAGGCGATAACGCTGACGCTGCGGGAAGATAACGGTAGCGACGAGGGCTTCAGCCACAACGCTCTGCGCGCCTATCAAATGCTGTATCAGCCGCGCAGCTACGACGGCCCGTTCCTGCGCGACTGGGTGATGCAAATCCTGTCGCGCAATCCGCCGCCGGATATGACCGACGCTCAGCTTAAGCAGCTGGACTGGCATTTGAGCCAGCTTCTCGATCGGCAGATCCAAAGCTCGCCGTATGCCCGCGACGGCGCACTGATAATGAGAAAGCAAAATGGCAACCCACACTGATCCGGGATGGTATGGCAAACTCCCGGCGGCGGGCGATTTTGTGCATCGCCGGATGCCGGAATCCCGGCTTGCCCACTGGTCAAACTGGTTTAAGTCCGGCGTAGCGCAGTGGCAGCATGCCCACAATGGCTGTACTGAGGCCTTCGCCCGTGCGCCGATCTGGAATTTTGCGCTGCCCGCAACGCTCGGTGTCCAGCAGGTACAGATTGGCTGCCTGATGCCATCGCGGGATCGGGTTGGCCGCATCTGGCCGCTGATGGCTGCGCAGACCATCGCGGTACAGCAGTGGCACCCGGTACAGCTGGCGTTGGCCGGAGAATGGTTTAATGCGCTCGGTGATACCCTGCGGCAGGCGGTCAGCCAGCAGAAAAGCGTCGATGAAACGGAACAGGCGATAAATAAGCTCGCCCCGCTGCCGCAGGCTGAAAAACTCGATGCCACAGCGCTTATTGGCTATCGCGACTGCCCGACGCTGGCATGGCAGGACGTTTCGCGCCGCTTCGATCCGCTGCAGTACACCAGCTACTGGTGGACCAACCAGAGCGATGGCTACCCGCTGGTCAGCCATAAGCACAGCGGCAATCTGACCGCGCAGCTGTTCAGCCAGCTGTTTCATCCGACCCTGGCCGAAAAATCGCCGCGTCACGGACTCTATCCACCGATGTTTGACCCGGCTGATTAAGTCCGGAGCGAAAACGGGAGAAGCATGCGACTCACTCTTTTAACCCCCCAGGATCGGGACAGCGCCGACAGCTGCGATTTCACCCCACCGGGGGGAACTATCGGCCGCAGCGCGGATAATCATCTGGTGCTTCCCGATCCCGAACGCACGATTTCTCGCCTGCAGGCGCTGGTTCACGTTTCTCCGACCGGCGAGTGTCGCCTGACCAGCCAGGGCAGCGTTATCGCGGTGATTCACAATCAACGATCCCTCGCTCGCGGTGAACAGGTCTCACTGGTGCACGGCGATACGCTGGATATTGGCGACTACCACATCCTGGTCAGCGATCCTGACCGGGCCGACGACGGCGTCGTGCTGGACGATCCGCTGCTGCTGTTCAGAGACGAAAACCAAGCGGCAGGCGATCCACTGGGCATCCTTCAGCCGGATACCCTGCTGCCGGAGCGCCCGCAGGAAAAACCCAGCGCGGAAGAGCTTGAACAGCGCGCCGCACGCGACGCTGCCGCCAGGCTGGCAATCGGCCCGCTGGCCCCTGAGCACAGCGACAGCGAGTCTCCGAAAGCCGAAGGCAGCCATGAGCAGCGCCTGCTGCATGCGCTGCTGGAAGGCATGGGGCTGGATCCCGCCGCCGGACACGCCGCGGCACTCAGCGAAGAACAGATGCGTCTGACCGGCCGCATGCTAAGCCTGTTCTCACAGGGCACGGTCGCCCTGCTCTCCTCGCGTTCGATCCTCAAGCGCGGAGTCAAAGCCGAGATGACCATGATCCTCAATGAGGCGAACAATCCGTTTAAAATATTACCCAGTGGGAAAACGGTGCTGATGCAGATTTACCAAAGCCAGATGCCGGGCTTTATGCCGCCCGAGCAGGCGGTGCGCGATGCGCTGGTTGATTTGCAGGCCCACCAGTTGGGGATGACCTCCGGGATCCGCGCGATTATCGCCGCGATGCTGCAATCGTTTAATCCACAGCGGCTGGAAGAACACGCCCGCCAGGACAATGCCATCCCCAGACTGGCGCTCAGCGCATCGCGCAAGGCGGCGCTGTGGGACTATTTTGTGCGCCACTATCAGCATACTTCCGGAGACATTGAGGATGATTTCCACTCGCTGTTTGGCGAGGCGTTTCTGCAGGCGTACGAAATGGAAGTCAACCAGTATAAAGATTCTCAAACCGCCGAGGAGGATCGATGAATATCACCTTTTGCAGCACCTCCCAGATCGGCGCGCGGGCCAGCAATCAGGATGCCACCGGGACGCAGCTTAACGAGACATTCGGTGTATTTGTGGTCTGCGACGGCGTGGCGGGCAGCCCCGGTGGCGACCGCGCCGCGTACATTGCCCGGGATACGCTGCTGTCCGAGGTTGCCGGCCTGGAGATGCTAACACCGTTGCAGACGGAAGAGATGGTGATCGCCTGCGAACGGGCCATCCGCGCGGCGCAGCAGGCCGAACCCGCCTTCAGTAAAATGAGTACCACGCTGGCTGCACTGTTTATCGATCGTCCCGGCCAGCGGGCCTGGTGGTGCCATGCCGGGGACACTCGCGTGTATCACTTTCGCCGCGGAGTGGTTCACGGTATGACCCGCGACCACAGCCTGGTGCAGCAGTTGCAGGACGCCGGCTATGATAATACAGGGATAAACAGCCATTTACTGTACAACGCTCTGGGCACCGACAGCGCGAAGCCCCATGATTACAGCCCCGTACTGCCGCTGGAAGACGGCGATGTTTTCCTGCTGTGCAGCGATGGTTTCTGGAATAATTTAACGCCTGCCGAGATGGAACAGGCGCTAAGAATGGTAAACTCGCCGCAGGAATGGCTGGCCCTAATGCAGAAAGCTATCGACCGCAGCGAAAAACAGGATAATCTTAGCGCCGTGGCCGTATGGTGCGGCTCGCCACAGGACACCACACTGCTTTTTTCTCTAACGGATTCGGCCCGGTTTTTACCACCGCGCGATTGATTTCAAGGAATGCTATGAAATATTGGTTGCCAGTTGTCCTGAGCCTGATGGCTGCCGCCAGCGCGCAGGCGGAAGATTACCGGGTGGTCTCCTCCCCCAGCCTTGCGCTGGACGTGTTTATTGACAATGTCGCCAGCAGCGCGCCGCAGTCCTGGTGCCAGCAACAGATTAACCTGCGCATTGTTTCCGCGAAAGCCACCGAATCGGCGGTGCTCGATAAGTTCTTACCGCAGGTGGGCAATCTGCTGCGCAACCAGTGCGGCAAACTGAACGCGCTGTCCTGGCAGATGACCAGCAGCCGGGGTTCGGTGCTGGCCGTTGGCAGCGCCCAACAGGACGGCGGCTGGCAGCCGGTCATCACCGCCGATGCCACCGCTACGGCGACCGCCGATAACGCCGCGCCGCTGGATATCTCCCGCCCGGCGAACACCGTACCACTACACTATTTCGATCTGCCCGGCGGCTGTCATTTCCGCACGTGGTGGGACGATCGCGGCGCGTCGCTGTTTATCCCCGACGCGAAATCTATGACCTGCACCACCGATGGCTGGCTGGAGGGCAACAGCGAACTGAGCCTGATGAATGGCCAGCAGCCTCCTCTGCCCCTGGCGGTGACCTTCTATCAGGGATACCCGCTGCGCGATCTGCATCCTGCCTCCGGCGAACTTGAGGTGGTGACGGTGAATAATCAGCGCATGGTGGTTAGCCGCGCAGATGCCCCGGACAGCTGGCTGGTGCTGCCGTTTAGTCCCGAACTGCACGCCTGGTCCTTTGAGGGAACGCTGCTGATTAAAATGGATAAAACCGACGCCAGCAACGCTGCGGAAATTAAGGAGCGGGTTGAGACACTGCGCCAGTCATGGTCAGCGGTTATCAATCCCAAAGTGAAAGTGAACGTGCTGCTGGTTGATGCCCTGCATGCCGATCTTGCCGACCCGGCAACAGGTGCCTGGCGCACCGTTAATTGAGTATCTGGCGTAGCGTACGTTAGGAGAGTTTTTATTATGTCGGCAAACGAGCAGCAACAAAACGCGAGCAAAGCACTGCCGCCGGGCTACCGGTTCAATGAGTTCGAAATTCAGGAAGTCATTGGCGGCGGCGGTTTCGGCATTGTGTATCGCGCCTGGGACCATCTGCTGGAACGCACTATCGCCATTAAGGAATTTATGCCGAACTCGCTGGCCACCCGCGGCGAGGATCTGTCCGTTACGCTACGCGCCGAGCGCCATCAGCGGCTGTTTAACGCCGGGATGAACAGCTTCGTGCAGGAAGCCCGACTGCTGGCGCGCTTTAATCATCCCGGGCTGGTGCACGTTCTGCGCTTCTGGCAGGGCAACGGTACCGCCTATATGGGCACGCTGTTCTACAGCGGGATGACCTTAAAAGCGTGGCAGAACAACCAGCCGCAAACGATTAACGAGGCGTGGATCCGCCAGCTGCTGCCGCCGCTGTTCGGCGCCATTAACACCATCCATCGTGCGGGCTACCTGCACCGGGATATCTCGCTGGATAATATTCAAATCCAGGAAAATCAGCTACCGGTGCTGCTGGACTTCGGCTCCGCCCGCAAAGAAATCGGTAACCTCTCTGACGAAACCGAAATTATGCTCAAGCCCGGATTCGCGCCGCTGGAGCAGTACTGCGAAGAAAGCGATGCGGAACAGGGCCCGTGGACCGACATTTATGCGCTGGGTGCGGTGCTGCATACGCTTATCGTTGGGAATCCGCCGCCGGTTAGCGTGGTACGTAGCATTGAAGACAGCTATCGGCCGCTGAGTGAACGTCTCCCCGAGGGGTATTCGCTGCCGCTGCTGAATGCCATCGATCGCTCACTGGCGATGGATGCCACGCAGCGCCCGCAGTCGGTAGATGAGCTGGCGTCGCTGATCAGTCTGCCGGTCAGCGAAGTGGAGGAGTTAGTCAGCGCCTTCGGCGAGCCGCCGATCGCACCACAGGCCGAGCCGGTGATCGTTCCGGAAACCGAGGCGGAAACGGAAGCTCCGAGCGTGGCAGTGAATCCGGCAGCCAGCGCCGCCGAGCCGCTTCTCACGCCGAAAAATCCACCGCGGTTATCCGGGCCCCTGCTGCTGCTGAGCGGGCTGGCACTGCTGGCCGTGGGCGCGGTGGTCTGGATACTGAACCGCGATCCACAGCCGCAAGATACGGCATCACCCTCTGAGGTAACGCCGACAGAAAGCGACGCCGGTGCAACGACGGCACCAGCTAACGCGCCTGCGCTGGCAACGGTGTATCTGAAATTAAGCAGTGGGGATACGCTGTTGCTGAACAACAACGCGATGGCGGTGACGCCAAACAACAGCGGTTACGCCGTGCTGAATCTGGCCGCTGGCGACTATCTGCTGCAGGTACACAGTACCCGAGGCGATTACAGCCAGCGGTTAAAAATCGATCGCGCCGGAACCTGGCTGATTAACCCGGCGCACTGATGGAATATCTGAGCGGGATTATCCCGCCAGTCCGCTGTGGCACTGCTGCAGTTCACGCACCTTGCTTGCCAGATCGGTCAGGCAGTCGTCATTGATGCCGCGCTGGTTCAGTTCCTGTTCCAGTGAAAACAGATACTGGGCATTGGTGCCCAGCGGGCCGGTGGCTTTAGCAATCAGCGGCGCAATGGTCTGCGGACAGGAGTCGGTTTCATAGAGCGGATGGCGTGGGTCCATAATAAACACCAGCGCGGTGACTTTTCGGCCATCATCCAGCGCCAGTTCGCACCAGGTCGGCAGATAGCAGCCGGTGATCATCTCGCGCTTCCACAGCAGCTCCAGCTCTTCATGGAGCTTTGCTTCGGGCAGGCAAAAGGCCAGGCCGGTGGTTTCACCGCCCTCTTTCAACGCCAGCATTCGGCCAGGCTGACTGGCGGTACCGCGCCCGGCGGTGAGGCGCAGGCAAAACGCACGATGCCAGCCAACTAACGTTCCGGCAGCCACTTCATCGGCTTCAAACACCGGGTTCCACATCAGCGATCCGTAGCCGAAGATCCATACCGGGCTGTGGTCAGGACGACATGCAAGGGCAGCCGCCAGCGAAGCGGCCCGCTGCTCCGCGCTCCATAACAGTGAGTCCTCGATATCACCAAAAGCGGTTTTACAGTCAGCTTTTAATAAGAAATCTCGTGTTAACACTTTTACCTCCACGCCACTGCTCAAATTCCGTCCTGCTGATTTTGCCATCCGTGATCTGACTATTTTTAGCTATTTTATCAAACATTATTACTGACCTTATGCATTTATTCAGCAGCTTTCAAGTTAGAGGTCGATCACAAAAGAAAAAAAATGTCCGGGCGGTGACGGGAGGGTGAAATTTGCTGTAAGCGATAGGGTTGATGCTTTGTACGTGTTGCATTCATTGAGATGATTAGGATCCCCGCTGAGTGGTGTTGTCTTCACTTATGATGACTGCGCTGACGGGGAGCGTCCCCTGCCGGGCAGGTCCTCGCGTCGCTTCGCGATGCCTTCTCTTCGTTCGTCAGCCTCACGGACCGCCGCAGACGCGCGTCCTGCGCGGCTGCGCCTTTTGCCCACTTCCCTGTGGGCAAATCCGGCCTTCCTCTCTACGCTCAGCGCTGCGAATAGCCCGTTCGGGAGCGCTACCCGTCTGCTCTGTTAGTTTTGTGCGGCCTGAAATGTGAGTTTTTAGAGCTACAGCGACTCGTTAGTTTTGAGGGGACCCGCCGCTACAAGCACAATGCCCTGAACGTTCAGACAACCCTCAACTATCCAATCATTAGCGCTTTTCTTTTTTGCTAAACCAGTTTAGCTTACTGGCAGATTTTTACTTCAGGACAATCACAATGACGCAACGAATCTGGGTATTGGGTGATGCAGTAATTGATTTGCTACCGGAACAGGACGATCGCCTGTTGAAATGCCCCGGAGGCGCACCGGCTAACGTCGCGGTCGGCGTCGCCCGGCTTGGCGGCAACAGCGCCTTTATCGGCTGCGTGGGCGATGATCCGTTCGGCGAATTCCTGCAGCAGACACTGCAAGGCGAAGGCGTTGATATCAGCAATATGCATCGCGAAAAAGGTCATCGCACCTCAACCGTGCTGGTCAGCCTGGACCAGCACGGCGAGCGGCAGTTTACCTTTATGGTGCGCCCCGCCGCCGATCTGTTCCTCAGCAGCGAACGGCTGCCGCGCTTCGCCGCCGGCGAAGGGCTGCACCTGTGCTCCATAGCTCTCAGCGCCGAACCCAGCCGCAGCGCGGCGCTGGAGGCAATGCACGCCATCAAGCAGGCCGGTGGCTGGGTAAGCTTCGATCCCAATCTTCGCGAGGACCTGTGGCCGGACCGACAGCTGCTGTCATCACTGCTGGATACCGCCTTCAGCCAGGCCGATATCATTAAACTGTCCGAAGACGAGCTGGCGACACTCAGCGACGCCAGCGATCTCGCCGCCCGAATCACCGATTTCGGCAGTCGCTACCAGCCCGCCCTACTGCTGGTCACCTGCGGTGCCGACGGCGTGTGGCTGTGGCAGAACGGCTCGCTACAGCACTTCCCGGCACCAACGGTTAGCGTGGTCGATACCACCGGCGCGGGTGATGCCTTCGTAGCCGGACTGCTGGCAGCACTGGCGCAGGAAGATAATCCGCTGGCACCGCGTCAGCTGGAATCCGCTATCCAGCAGGCCCAGCGCAGCGGCGCAGCGGCCACCACCGCCAAAGGCGCGATGACCGCCCTACCGTATGCCGCCGATCTGGCCGAAATCCTCTAATTAAATGGATAAAATGCTAACCCGATCACACTTCCTAAACCGGGTTAGCAATTCAGATTGATCATTTCGTGCCACCTGGCATAACCTCGCGATCGAACCGGTTTAGCAAAATCATAAAACACACTCTCTGGAAAACCGCGAAGATGATCAAACCTTCAATTCTGACCCTTGCCATCGGCCTGGCGCTTGCAACACCCACTCTCAGTTTCGCCGCCCCGACTCTCAGCAGCCTTGAAGCGCGATTAGCCGCGATGGAAGCGCGCCTGCAGCAGGCTGAAAACCGTGCTGCCAACGCGGAAACCCGCGCCAGCCGCGCAGAAAAAGACGTCGCCCGACTTCAGGCACAAACCTCTCGTCAAAATGAAACGGCTGCGCTTTCGGCAACGGCAGGCTCTGCGGCGACTTCGCATGCCGCAGCAGGTAATGGCCTGTCAGGTTCACTGGCTGCCTCGGCTTCAGCCCCTGCTGACGCGAATTCCGCCAGCGCAGCGAACGTTCAGTCCGGGCAAACGGCCAGCGCCGCACCGGTGGAAACTAAAGCGTCGTTTGCTGACGGATTTGAATTCCACGGCTACGCCCGTTCTGGCCTGATCATGAACGACTCCGCCGCCGGAACGCAGAGCGGCCCTTACCTGACCCCGGCCGGGGAAACCGGCGGCGCGGTAGGCCGACTGGGCAATGAAAACAACACCTACGTCGAACTGAATTTCGAACACAAGCAGCAGCTGGCTAACGGCGCCACCACCCGCTTCAAGGCGATGCTGGCGGACGGCCAGAAGGACTACAACGACTGGACAGGCAGCACCAGCGAACTGAATATTCGCCAGGCGTTCGTAGAGCTGGGCAATTTACCGGATTTCAGCGGCCCGTTCAGCCACAGTACCCTGTGGGCCGGTAAGCGCTTCGACCGCGATAACTTCGACATTCACTGGCTCGATTCTGACGTGGTATTCCTCGCCGGGACCGGTGGCGGTATCTACGACGTGCAGTGGAACGAGGGGCTGAAGAGCAGCTTCTCCCTGTATGGCCGTAACTTTGGCGATATTGAAGCGATTGATAACACCATTCAAAACTACATTGTCACCACCAACAACTTTGCCGGCCCGTTCCAGCTGATGCTCAGCGGCCTGCGGGCGAAGGATAACGACGAGCGGGTGAATACCGCCCGCCAGAACGACAACGCGGGCGACACCGGCCTGCACGCCATGCTGGCACTGCATAACGACAGCTTCTGGGGACTGCGTGAAGGCCAGGCGAAAACCGCCGTGCTTTACGGCCGCGGACTGGGTGCCGAAGTGAAAGGTATCGGATCCGACGGCAACCTGACCCAACAGGCACAGACCTGGCGTCTGGCCAGCTACGGCGTTACGCCGCTGAGCGATCGCTGGAGCTTTGCCCCGGCGGTGCTGGCACAAAGCAGCAGCGACCGCTATGCCGCAGGCGACCACTACCGCTGGGCGACGGTAAATGCGCGCCTGATCCAGGAAATCAACCCGAGTTTTGCGCTGGCTTATGAAGGCAGCTATCAATACATGGATCTCGATCCGCAGGGATATAAAGATCGGCAAGCCGTTTCCGGCAGCTTCTGGAAACTGACCTTCGCGCCGACGTTTAAGGTTGCCGATATCGGCGACTTCTTCACGCGCCCGGAAATTCGCCTGTTCGCCACCTGGATGGACTGGAACAGTTCTCTGGACCGCTATGCCAGCGATGATTCGTTCGGCAGCACCGGCTTCAGCGCCGGTGGCGAATGGAACTTTGGCGTACAGATGGAAACCTGGTTCTGATAACCGGCCTGAAACATTAAATCACCGACTGAGGGAATGATGGATTTTGACAAAATAGCCCGTGAACTCCTGCCGCTGTTGGGCGGCAGGGAAAACATCGCCAGCGCCGCGCACTGTGCCACCCGGCTGCGGCTGGTGATGGTCGACGATGATAAGGTGCAAAAGGAGGCCATCGAAGCGATCGAGGGCGTCAAAGGCTGTTTCCGCAATGCGGGCCAGATGCAGATCATCTTCGGCAGCGGCATCGTGAATAAAGTTCACGCCGCATTTATTAAGGTGGCGGGCATTAACGAGTCGAGCAAGAGTGAAGCGGCGGATATCGCAGCGAAAAAGCTGAATCCGCTGCAGCGCATTGCGCGTACGTTGTCGAATATCTTCGTGCCGATCATTCCGGCGATTGTCGCCTCGGGCCTGCTGATGGGCCTGCTGGGCATGATCAAGACGTATGGCTGGGTCGATGCCAGCAGCGCGCTGTTTATCATGCTGGATATGTGCAGTTCGGCGGCCTTCATCATCCTGCCGATCCTGATTGGTTTTACCGCCGCGCGTGAATTCGGCGGTAACCCCTATCTGGGTGCCACGCTGGGCGGCATTCTCACCCACCCGGCGTTAACCAACGCGTGGGGTGTCGCCAGCGGTTTCCATACCATGAACTTCTTTGGTCTGGAGATTGCGATGATCGGCTATCAGGGTACGGTATTCCCGGTGCTGCTGGCCGTCTGGTTTATGAGCCACTGTGAAAAAAACCTGCGCAAATTTATCCCCAACGCGCTGGATATCATCCTCACGCCGTTCCTGACGGTGGTGATCTCCGGCTTCGTCGCCCTGTTGATTATCGGCCCTGCCGGTCGCGGGCTGGGCGAGGGTATTTCACTGGTGCTCAGCACGCTGATCGCTCACGCGGGCTGGCTGGCCGGGCTGATCTTCGGTGGCCTGTATTCGGTGATTGTGATCACCGGCGTGCACCACAGCTTCCACGCCATTGAGGCGGGTTTGTTGGGTAACCCCTCAATCGGCGTTAACTTCCTCCTGCCGATCTGGTCGATGGCCAACGTCGCCCAGGGCGGCGCCTGTCTGGCGGTATGGTTTAAAACCCGCGATGTGCGCACCCGCAGTATTGTTCTACCCTCGGCGTTCTCGGCGATGCTGGGCATCACCGAAGCCGCCATCTTTGGTATCAACCTGCGGTTTATCAAACCGTTTATCGCCGGGCTGATCGGCGGTGCCGTCGGTGGCGCATGGGTGGTGGCGATGCACGTCAATATGGTGGCCGTGGGCCTGACCGCCCTGCCGGGGCTGGCAATTGTACAGAGCAGCTCGATGATCAACTATCTGATCGGCATGGTGATTGCGTTTGTGACCGCCTTTGTGCTGTCCTTACTGCTGAAAATCAAAGTTGAGGTCAAAGCATGAGTGACGCCCATCTGGTGAAACAGGCGCTGCGCGCGGTGCTCAGCGGCCAGCAGCGCGCGGCGGCCGATCGTCATCGCCCGGCCTGGCATCTGGCTCCGCCCGTCGGGCTGATGAACGATCCCAACGGATTTATTCAGTTTAATGGCCGCTATACGCTGTGCTATCAGTGGAACCCGCTGGCCTGTGCGCACGGGGCCAAATTCTGGGGTCAGTGGAGCTCGGCGGATCTGGTGCAGTGGCGGCACGAGCCGCTGGCGCTGGCGCCGTCCGAAAGCTACGAAAGCCACGGCTGCTACTCCGGTAGCGCGGTGGACAATCACGGCGAGCTGACGCTGGTCTATACCGGTAACGTGAAATTCGAGGACGGACGTACCGCATGGCAGTGCCTGGCGGTACAGGACGAACACGGCGAATTTCGCAAACTCGGCCCGGTGCTGTCGCTGCCGGAAGGGTATACCGGCCACGTCCGCGATCCCAAAGTCTGGCAGCATAACGGCAGCTGGTATATGGTGCTGGCCGCGCAGGACCTGCAGCTACAGGGGAAAGTGCTGCTGCTGATTTCCCCCGACCTGCACAGCTGGACGCTGCTGGGCGAAATGGCGGGCAGCGGCCTGAACGGGCTGAGCGATTTCGGCTATATGTGGGAATGCCCGGACCTGTTCCGACTGGAGGATCGTGAAATCCTGCTGACCTGCCCTCAGGGGCTGGAGGCCGACGGCTGGCGTTATCGCAACACCTTCCAGAGCGGTTATTTCTGCGGCACGTTGGATTACGACACGGCGCAGTTCAGCCACGGCGAGTTTCATGAACTCGATCTCGGCTTCGAATTTTACGCGCCACAAAGCTGCCTCAGCGACGATGGACGCCGCCTGCTGATTGGCTGGATGGGGCTACCGGACGGCGATGAATTTTATCAGCCGACGCTGAGCCACGGCTGGATCCATACCATGACCTGCCCTCGCGAACTGACGCTGGCGGGCGATCGGCTGATTCAGCGACCGGCGCGTGAACTCCAGCTGCTGCGCAAGCAGGAAACGCAGATGAACGGCGTTGCGGGTAACCTGCCTGCGCTGGACGTAGACAGTGCCGAACTGCTGCTGTCGGTCGACGGCAGCTTCCGCGCCAGCTTCGGTGACGTACTGAGCCTTAACGTTGATCATCATGGCCTGACGCTGGGACGCAAAAACCTGCGCAGCGGTAAACCGGAAGAACGCCGCTGGTCCGGTGAGGTCCGCACGCTGCAGATCCTCTGCGACCACTCCAGCGTGGAAATCTTTATTAACGGCGGCGAAGCGGTGATGTCATCGCGCTACTTTCCGGACGCACAGCCGCATCTGCGGTTCAGCGGCAGCGCGCAGATTAGCCTCAGTCACTGGAGGTTGCGGCAATGCGTGATAGAATGATCGTCCGTTCATTCACGCCTAAGCCACTGTGACTAAAAACAAACGTATCACCATTAACGATATCGCCCGGCTGGCCGGTGTATCCAAATCCACCGCCAGTCTGGTGCTTAATGGTCGCGGCAAAGAGCTGCGCGTTGCGGAAACGACCCGCAGCCGGGTGATGGATATCGCTCGCCAGCACCACTATCAGCCCAGCATCCACGCCCGCGCGTTAAATTCCAGCCGCAGCAATACCCTTGGCCTGGTGGTGCCGGAAATGACCAACCACGGCTTTGCCCGTTTCTCTCACGAACTCGAAATGCTGTGCCGCGATGCGGGACTGCAGCTGCTGATCGCCTGCACCGCTGAAAACGCCAGTCAGGAAACGCTGGCGGTCAGTAGCCTGATCCAGCGTCAGATCGACGGCCTGATTGTGGCCTCCAGCATGCTGAATGACAGCGAGTATCAGAAAATTAATCAGCAGCTGCCGGTGGTGCTTTTTGACCGCCATCTGGGCGAGTCATCGCTGCCGCTGGTGATCACCGATGCTACCGAACCCACCGCCACGCTGCTGGAAGCGGTGGCTCGCGAAGGTTATGACGAAATTTACTTCTTCGGCGGGCAGCCACGTATCTCTCCCACACGCGATCGTCTGGCCGGCTATCAACAGGGTTTAGCGCGCGCCGGCGTGGCGGTTCGTCCGGAGTGGATCATGCACGGTCACTACCACTCCAGCTCCGGTTACGAAATGTTTGCCGATCTGTATGCCCGTCTGGGCCGCGTTCCGCAGGCGCTGTTCTGTGCGGCCTGCGGACTACAGGAAGGCGTGCTGCGCTATCTGAGCCAGCACGGACTGCTGGATACGCCGATGCACCTGTGTAGTTTTGACGATCATTATCTGTATGACGCGCTGTCAGTGCGCATTGATACGGTCGAGCAGGATGAGCGGCTGCTGGCGTGGAACTGCTTTGAGATGATCGTACAGCTGATTGATGAGCAGACGCCGGAGGTGACCCAGCGCTGGCTGCCCGCCCGGCTGAAATGGCGCCGGGCGAAAAATCCGCAAATCTAAAGCCAGGCATCAACGGTTCTTATGCCATTTCTCGTCATCGCCCTTGTGGTACTGGTGTTTCACGGCAGCCCAGGCCACTTTATGCGCGACCTCCTCCCGCGAATCATTACCCCGGCGATCGTCGCTGTCTTTATACTGCTCCCACGCGTTATTAAACGCTTCTTTATAGATCTCCTGCGCGTGTGCGGGAAGAACGTGTTGAACGGCGTCGGGCAGCGCCTGGCGGGAATCGTAAGGCATAAGTGACCTCCTGAATTAATCACATTGAGTACTCTTAAAGCCTGGTGCACGGGTCATTTTTTGCCACCCCTGATTTTAACCGATCTGAAAGAAATTCAGCACCACTCAGCCCATAACCGCGCCGCAAACCCATAATCAACCCACTTTATTCTTTAGATTATTTTATTTTATTTAATAAACAACCTGATAATTCATCATGATAAACGCCAAATTATCAAAAATAATGATTTAGGACCGAATTTACTTAAAATCAGTAAAATCACGTAAATAGTTTTCGGCTACGTGAAAAAAAAGATTACACTTTCGCCACTTGTCACTGATACTTCAGTCACGACTTTATAAGGCCCCCGATAATGTCGGCTTTGGGCCAGCGGATTTCGATAAGGAGCGTTAGCCTATGAGTGCCCACGAGAGCAGTAAAACCCGCCACACCGAGTACTCCCTGTTCTTCCCCCTCGCCGCGCTGCTGGTCCTGTGGTTCTGGGGTAACACCACCTCACTGCCCGTCGTCGTCGGCATTAATGCCCTTGCGCTGGTCGCCATCCTCAGCAGCGCCTTTAGCGTTGTTCGCCATGCCGACGTGCTGGCACACCGTCTGGGCGAACCTTACGGATCGCTGATCCTCAGCCTTTCGGTGGTGATCCTTGAGGTCAGCCTGATTTCCGCCTTGATGGCCACCGGCGATGCCGCCCCGGCGCTGATGCGCGATACGCTGTTCTCCATCATTATGATCGTCACCTGCGGGCTGGTTGGCTTCGCCCTGCTGCTGGGCGGCCGCAAATTCGCCACGCAGTACGTTAACCTGGTCGGCGTAAAACAGTATCTGATCGCCATTTTCCCGCTGGCTGTGATTGTGCTGGTGCTGCCCGTGGCGCTGCCGAACGGCAACTTTTCCATGGCTCAGGCACTGCTGGTTTCCGCGATTTCAGCGGCGATGTACTGGGTATTCCTGCTGATCCAGACCAAAACTCACCAGAGTCTGTTTGTCTATGAACACGAAGATGATGACGGCGACCCACATCACGGTAAACCGTCTGCACACAGCAGCGCGTGGCATACTGCCTGGCTGATTGTGCATCTGATCGCCGTGATTGCCGTGACCAAAATGAATGCCAATCCGCTGGGTGAATTGCTGACGGCAATGAATGCCCCGGAGCAGTTTACCGGCTTCCTGGTGGCGCTGCTGATCCTCTCCCCTGAAGGGCTGGGTGCAATTAAAGCGGTGCTGGCCAATCAGGTACAGCGCGCGATGAACCTGTTCTTTGGTTCGGTGCTGGCGACGATCTCGCTGACGGTACCGGCGGTCACCATTATCGCTTCGCTGACCGGTCAGGAGCTGATTTTCGGTCTGGAATCGCCGCAGATGGTGGTGATGATTTCAGCCCTGATCCTGTGCCAGATTTCATTCTCAACCGGGCGCACCAACGTGCTGAACGGGGCTGCGCATCTGGCGTTGTTTATCGCCTATCTGATGACCGTTATGCTGTAAAATCAAAGGGCCGGATAATCCGGCCCTTTGCTCTCTGATTGACTCTTCTTCCGCGCGTTACTCAGCACGATAGACCAGCGTATGTCCCGCCCCATTCAGCGTCAGCGTTTGCCGATCCAGCGTTACGCTGGCTCCCGTATTCAGCACCTCACCCAACATCTGTTCCCACTGGTTGAGTTCACCGTCACGGCACAGCATCCGGGTTGATGCCAGCTGGGGCACCTTCAGCCGATCCTGTTCGAGTTGCCCCTGGCCGAAGAAGCGATTGCACATCACGCCGCTGACCCTGAGCCCCGGCGCGAAGCTGATACCCGGACGGATGCCGGCGCGTTGCGCAACGGGTTTGCCATCGACCGAAGTCAGCACAAAGTAATGATTCAGCAGCTGCTGTTCATTAAAACGGTTGCCGTCACTGCTACAGCCGCTGGCGGCCAGGGTCGCCAGCATCAGCAAAATGGATTTTTTCATCGTGGCTCCTTAAACAGAACTCAGGTCCGCACGCCGTCGGGTGCCGAAAGACGAAGAGAAACGTCAGAGAGAAAACGGGCCTGAAAGCCAGGCCCGGAGAGAGTGTACCGTATTAGTTGCTGGTATCCAGCTCAGGGAAGCTTTTGACCAGGTCGTCAATGGCTTTCATCTGCACCAGGAACGGCTCCAGCTTATCCAGCGGCAGCGCCGACGGGCCGTCACATTTGGCATTGGCCGGGTCCGGATGCGCCTCAATAAACAGGCCAGCAATGCCCACCGCCATACCGGCACGGGCCAGTTCGCTCACCTGCGCACGACGGCCGCTCGATGCTGCGCCCATCGGGTCGCGGCACTGCAGGGCGTGGGTCACGTCGAAGATCACCGGGCTGCCGTTAGAAACCTGCTTCATGACGTTGAAGCCCAGCATGTCGACCACCAGGTTGTCGTAACCGAAGTTAGCACCGCGATCGCACAGAATGACTTTATCGTTACCGCCTTCGGCGAATTTATCCACGATGTTGCCCATCTGGCCCGGGCTGACGAACTGAGGTTTCTTCACGTTGATCACCGCACCGGTTTTCGCCATCGCTTCCACCAGATCGGTCTGGCGGGCAAGGAAAGCCGGAAGCTGGATCACGTCAACCACGTCAGCCACCGTCTGGGCCTGGCTGGCTTCGTGTACGTCGGTAATGATTTTCACGCCGAAAGCCTGCTTCAGTTCCTGGAAGATCTTCATGCCTTCTTCCAGGCCCGGACCGCGATAGGAGTGGATTGAAGAGCGATTGGCTTTATCAAAAGACGCTTTGAACACATAAGGGATCCCCAGCTTCTGGGTTACGGTGACGTAATGTTCACAGATGCGCATGGCCAGATCGCGGGATTCAAGCACGTTCATGCCACCAAACAGGACGAATGGCAGATCGTTTGCTACCGGGATATCACCAATGCTAACCACTTTTTGTTTCATGTCTTCGCCTTATGTCTTAGAGGTATTCACCGCGCACGAGGTATCAGTGCAGGGTGATCTGTTTCTGTTCAATGGAGTGGATCTGCAGCTTGATCATTTCGCTCACCGGATCTTCCGGGCACTGCTCCACAAAGTAGGCCAGATCGGTCAACGCCACGTGTTCGCAGTCCAGCTGGGCAAATATCAGCCCGCGATCGCGAATTTCATACGGGTCTTCGGGATCCATCTGCACCAGCACCTGGCTGACCTGCAGCGCCGTTTCCATCTGTTTTTCTTCCATCAGCGCCGCTTTAAGCGTATCGAGCATTTTGCGCAGCACGGCCAGCGGCTCGGCTTCCTGCAAATCGTCATCGTACAGCTCGGCGATCGGGCCGATATTGCCTTTCAGCCACACCTCAAGCGTATGTTCATCCAGCGTGTCGCCGTTAAAGGGATTGATTAACCAGACATCTTCATCAATCCATTCGGCGCGCAGGATCAGCTGCGTGGGGAAAATCACCGGGCACAGCGGTAGCTCAAGCTGGCGGGCAATATGCAGGAATACAATCCCCAGCGACACCGCCGTACCCTGACGGGTGCGCAGCACGCTGTCCAGCCACAGGGAGTCGGACAGGCGATAGATGCCGCCCGCGCCGCCAAATCCCCACTGGTGCCAGAAAAGCTCAATCAGCTTCTCCAGCTGTAAATCGGCTTCAAGCTGCGGCGAAATAGCCGCACGCGCTTCGGCTACCAGCGCCGACAATTGCTCTCTGACGTTTTCAGCCGGAAAGTCGCTGCGAATAGCCAGCGATGCCGCGATAACCGCTTCACTCAGCGGGGCGGCGGTAAAATCAAAATCAGCTAAGGACGTCATACAAACCCCAACAGTGGCATTTTGGTTGTGGCTAACCTGACAATCGCATAAACCGCGACCAGGGCCACAATGAACGCTATCCAGCGCACTTTCTGCGCACGCGGACGTCGTCCGAGGGCAATAAAGCCCAGTGCAATATAGATAATAACGCCAAACAGCTTCTCAGTCAGCCAGCTGCCCTGCGGCGAGAACGGGTAAAAGTGGGTAATCGTGACCAGCAGCACACCCGACAGCAGCAACAGGGTGTCATTAAGGTGCGGCACAAGGCGCACCCAGCGACGCTGCAGCATGGCAGACTGGCGCTGTAACCACCAGAAACGTATCACAAACATCAGCACGGTAATGCAAACCGTCAGCAGATGGAAATATTTTAGCGGAAGATACCAGGTTGCCATGTTGACTCCTTACTCAGCCAGTTTCTGCCCAAAGGTCACGCGATCGTTACCGCCGTAATCCTGACAGGTTTCTACTGCGGTAAAGTTGTTATCGCGCAATATCTGGCGCACCTCCTGTGCCTGCTGCCAGCCGTGTTCCAGCAGCAGCCAACCTTCGGCATGCAGATGTTGACCGGCAGCGGCGGCAATCAGCTTGATATCGGCCAGACCGCGATCGCCCGCGACCAGCGCACTGGCCGGTTCGAAACGCACGTCACCCTGGCTAAGGTGGCCGTCTGCGGCATCAATATAAGGAGGATTACTGACGATAAGGGCAAACTGCTCTCCGCCCAGCGCAGAGAACCAGTGGCTTTGCAGGAAACGAGCGTTATTCAGCGACAGCTTTGTCGCGTTATGCCGGGCAAGTTCAACGGCGTCGGCGATGCGGTCAACGCCGGTGACCTGACAGTCGGGCCGTTCACTGGCGATAGCCAGCGCAATTGCCCCGGTGCCGGTGCCGAGATCCAGCACCGAACAGGCGTTCTGCGGCAAACGGGCCAGCGCCTGTTCAACCAGCACTTCACTGTCCGGACGCGGGATCAGCGTATGGGGAGAAACGCTCAGCGGCAGCGACCAGAATTCACGTTCGCCGATCAGATAGGCGACCGGTTCACCCGCCGCCCGCCGCACCAGCAGAGCATCAAGCCGTGCCAGCTGGTCGGCATCCAGTTCGCTATCGTCAAAGGCGATCAGCCAGCTGCGCGATTTCCCCGTTACCCAACCGAGCAGGATTTCCGCATCGCGCTTGGGACTGTCGCCGCCTGCCAGCCGGGAAATGGCCTCACGCAGCCAGGCTCGGATCTGCATCAGTCCTGTCCGGCGAGGGCCGCCAGCTGATCGGCCTGATATTCCTGCACGATGGGCTCAATCAGCGTATCCAGCTTGCCTTCCATCGCCTCATCGAGACGGTAGATAGTCAGATTGATGCGGTGATCGGTGACGCGCCCCTGCGGGAAGTTATAGGTGCGGTTACGGTCGGAACGATCGCCGCTGCCCAGCAGATTACGTCGCGTGGAGGACTCTTCCTGCTGACGGCGGGCCATTTCGGCGGCGCGAATACGTGAACCCAGCACGCCCAGCGCTTTGGCTTTGTTTTTGTGCTGCGAACGCTCGTCCTGGCACTCCACCACAATACCGGTGGGCAGGTGGGTAATTCGGATGGCGGAATCGGTGGTGTTAACGTGCTGACCGCCCGCACCGGAAGAGCGGAAGGTATCGATTTTCAAATCCGACGGATTGATATCCGGCAGTTCAGCTTCCGGCAGCTCCGGCATCACCGCCACGGTGCAGGCGGAGGTGTGAATACGGCCCTGGGATTCGGTTTCCGGCACGCGCTGTACGCGGTGACCGCCGGATTCAAATTTCAGGCGACCGTAGGCACCCTCGCCCACCACTTTGGCGATCACTTCTTTAAAGCCGCCGTGCTCGCCTTCGTTGGCGCTCATGATCTCGACTTTCCAGCGACGCGCTTCGGCGTAGCGGCTGTACATGCGGAACAGATCGCCGGCGAAAATCGCCGCTTCGTCACCGCCGGTCCCGGCGCGCACTTCCAGATAGCAGTTACGTTCATCGTCCGGATCTTTCGGCAGCAGCAGCACCTGCAGCTGCTGTTCCAGCGCGTCGCTCGCCTCACGGGCTTCTTTTAATTCTTCCTGCGCCATCTCGCGCATTTCCGCATCCTCGAGCATCATCTCGGCGGTTTCGATATCTTCCTGGGTCTGCTGCCACCGACGGAAACACTGGCTGACGTCTGTCAGCTGGGCGTATTCACGTGACAGCGCACGGAAACGTTCCTGATCGGCAATCACACCGGCATCACCCAGCATCGCCTCGACTTCTTCGTGACGTTCCTGTAATGCTTCCAGTTTGGCAACAATAGAAGGCTTCATTCGTGTAGTTTTACCTTGTTAATAGAGGCTTGAAACGCTATTCCAGCCCGAGGCTGTCGCGTAAAATTTGCAGACGTTCGCCATCGCCATCGCGCGCGGCCTGCTGAAGAGATTTGGTTGGGGCATGGATCAGACGGTTGGTCAGTTTGTGCGCGAGGTCGCGGATCACCTCTTCCGCATTACCGCCGTTTTGCAGCGCGGCCAGCGCGCGCGCTTCCAGTTCACTGCGCACCTGGTCGGCCTGGGAACGATATTCGCGAATGGTCTCCACCGCGCCCTGCGCCCGCAGCCAGGACATAAACTCGCCGCTTTCCTGCACCACGATGGTTTCGGCCTGCACCGCGGCGGCTTTGCGCTGCGCGAGATTGCTTTCGATAATCGCCTGCAGATCGTCCACGCTGTAGAGATAGGCGTTGGGCAGTTTACCGACTTCCGGCTCAACGTCGCGCGGCACGGCAATATCCACCAGCAGCATCGGCTGGTTGCGGCGCTGCTTCAGCGCGCGCTCAACCATCCCTTTACCAATAATTGGCAGCGGACTGGCGGTGGAACTGATAATAATGTCGGCTTCGGCAAGGCGCGAATCGATGTCCGGCAGGCTAATCACTTCGGCACCGACCTCATCGGCCAGCACCTGAGCGCGTTCGCGGGTACGGTTGGCAATCATCAGTTTACTGACCTTGTGTTCACGCAGATGGCGGGCCGCCAGCTCAATCGTTTCGCCCGCGCCCACCAGCAGGACGGTGACCGTGGAGAGCGATTCAAAAATCTGCCGCGCCAGGCTACAGGCGGCGAACGCCACCGAGACGGCACTGGCACCGATTTCGGTTTCGGTACGCACGCGTTTTGCCACCGAGAACGACTTCTGGAACATACGCTCCAGCTCGCTGGAAAGCGAATGGCCGCGCTGGGAATCGGCAAAGGCTTTTTTCACCTGGCCGAGAATTTGCGGCTCGCCCAGCACCAGAGAATCCAGGCCGCTGGCCACGCGCATCAGGTGGCTGACCGCGCCATCGTCATGATGCCAGTAGAGGCTTTTATGCAGATCGTCCGGGCTTAACTGATGGTAATCGCACAGCCATTTAGTGAGCTGCTCTTGTAAATTCTCCTGCTGTTCTACACTGAGATAGATTTCAGTGCGGTTGCAGGTAGAAAGCACCACACCACCCTGCACCAGCGGTTGCGCCAGCAGGCTGTTTAAAGCCTGATCGAGCGTATCCGGCGCGAACGTTACACGTTCACGCAGCGCAACGGGAGCGGTTTTGTGATTAATGCCAAGAGCCAGTAACGTCATGGTGCCAGATTGGGTATATCCCACAGTTGATAGGGTTTTCTGAAGCGCATTCTACAAGATGCGCGGGATCAATAAAAGTCATGCGTGGCCTATCCCTGCAACAAGATTTACCTGTTGTAGCGCAAATCAGACAATTTGAGCGTTGACGCGGCCCGGCAAGGTGGTTAGCGTGAGCGGTTGATTGCGGCAAGTATGCCCGAATTACGTCCGAGGAGTTGATCTGAACATGTTATTGTCGAATCGCCGTCTGATGCGGCTTATTCCCCTCGCCAGCGTGCTGCTGGCGGCCTGTAGCATCACACCAGAGCCACAGACCCCGGGCCAGAGCCCCACATCGCCGCAGTGGCGCGACCACCAGCAGGCGGTGGAAAAAATTACCCAGTATCAAACTCGCGGCGCGTTTGCGTTCCTTTCGGACCAGCAAAAAGTCTATGCCCGCTTTAACTGGCAGCAGACCGCCCCGGACCGCTACCGCCTGCTGCTGACTAACCCGCTCGGCAGCACCGAGCTGCAGCTTGACCAGCAGGGCCAGGTCGCACAGATCGTGGATAATAAAGGTAAGCGCTACGTCAGCCGCGACGCCGCGCAGATGATCTCACAGCTGACCGGCATGACCATCCCGCTGGATAACCTGCGCCAGTGGATCCTCGGCCTGCCGGGCGATGCCACCGACTACTCGCTGGATGACCAGTACCGCCTGCGCGAGCTGAACTACAGTCAGGACGGCAAAAAGTGGCACGTGACCTATCAGGGCTATGACAGCAAGCAGAACCCAACGCTGCCGTCGAACCTGGAACTGCAGGAAGGCAGCCAGCGCATCAAGCTGAAAATGGATAGCTGGACCGTTAAATGATCGAACAGTGGCCCTCACCGGCGAAACTTAATTTATTTCTCTACATCACCGGGCGTCGTGAAGACGGCTATCATAATCTGCAAACGCTGTTTCAGTTTCTGGACTATGGTGACACGCTGACCATTACCGCCGACCACAGCGGCGAGCTGACGCTGTTAACGCCGGTGGCCGGCCTGGCGGATGAGCACAACCTGATCGTCCGCGCCGCCCGACTGCTGCGGGAGAAGGCGCTTGAGCGCGGCACCCTGCCCGCCAACGCCGGGGCCCGTCTGGCGGTCGATAAGCGCCTGCCAATGGGCGGCGGGCTGGGCGGCGGTTCATCTAACGCGGCCACGGTGCTGGTTGCGCTGAATCATCAGTGGCAGACCGGTTTCAGCTTTCGAGAGCTGGCGGCATTTGGACTGAGCCTCGGTGCCGACGTGCCGGTCTTTGTGCAGGGCTTTGCCGCCTATGCAGAAGGCGTGGGTGAAAAATTAACACCCGTCTCCCCGGCGGAAAAATGGTACCTGGTAATGCACCCCGGTGTGAGCGTGGCCACCCCGGTGGTATTCAACGATCCGTTACTGACCAGAGACACGCCATATCGGCAAATCAATGAGCTGTTAGAGGCTGATTTCCGCAATGATTGTGAGGCCGTCGTCAGAAAACGTTTCCGCGAGGTTGAACAGCTAGTTTCCTGGCTGCTAGAATATGCGCCGTCGCGCCTGACTGGAACGGGTGCTTGTGTGTTTGCTGAATTCGACACCGAGCACGCTGCACGCCAGGTGCTTGAGCTGGCCCCGAAAGAATTGCAGGGATTTGTAGCGCGAGGCGCAAACGTTTCGCCGCTTCACCGCATTCTTTCAGAGCATTCGAGCTGACGTGACAGCGTCACCCTGATCCTGACGCTGCACTAACGTTCTTTAACACCCGCATGAAATCGTCAGTGGTCTTGCGCCAACCCTGACTCAATTTCATTCTCTCGACGCAAAGCCTGAGGTTCTTCTCGTGCCTGATATGAAGCTTTTTGCTGGTAACGCCACCCCGGAACTAGCACAACGTATTGCCAACCGCCTTTACACCAGCCTGGGCGACGCCGCCGTCGGTCGTTTCAGTGATGGTGAAGTGAGCGTACAGATTAATGAAAATGTACGCGGTGGTGATATTTTCATCATCCAGTCCACCTGTGCCCCAACCAACGATAACCTGATGGAACTGGTTGTAATGGTTGACGCCCTGCGTCGTGCTTCCGCTGGTCGTATTACCGCGGTTATTCCGTATTTTGGCTATGCCCGTCAGGACCGCCGCGTGCGTTCTGCTCGTGTACCTATTACGGCTAAAGTTGTTGCTGATTTCCTGTCAAGCGTGGGCGTTGACCGCGTACTGACCGTTGATCTGCACGCCGAACAGATTCAGGGCTTCTTCGACGTTCCTGTTGATAACGTGTTCGGTAGCCCGATCCTGCTGGAAGATATGATGCAGATTGGCCTGGAGAACCCGATTGTGGTTTCTCCGGACATCGGCGGCGTGGTTCGTGCCCGTGCTATTGCGAAACTGCTGAACGATACCGATATGGCGATTATCGACAAGCGTCGTCCACGCGCTAACGTGTCACAGGTGATGCATATCATCGGTGATGTTGCTGGCCGTGACTGCGTGCTGGTTGACGATATGATCGATACTGGCGGCACCCTGTGCAAAGCGGCGGAAGCGCTGAAAGAGCGTGGCGCCAAGCGCGTATTCGCTTACGCAACTCACCCTATCTTCTCCGGCAACGCGGTTGAGAACCTGCGCCATTCGGTGATTGATGAAGTGGTGGTGTGCGATACTATTCCGCTGCCGGAAGAGATTAAAGCGCTACCAAACGTGCGCACCCTGACGCTGTCGGGCATGCTGGCAGAAGCGATTCGTCGTATCAGCAACGAAGAATCTATTTCTGCGATGTTTGAGCATTAATGCACTGGCCGGGTTATTCCGGCCGGTTTATTTTTAGCGTTCAGGTTTATATAGCCGCTGTCTTTCGGGACGGCGGCTTTTTTATTGTCTGGCCGGTTATGGCTGCGACGTCCGGGCTTTTGGGCCAGTCTGTGCCACTGCCGGGTGGTCCTCGCGCCGCTCTGCGATCCCTTCGGTTTCGGCATCTGGCCTGTGATAGCTGGGTAATTCGCGCCTGTGGGCCAGTCTGCGCCACTGCCGGGTGGTCCTCGCGCCGCTCTGCGGTTCCTTCGGTTTCGGCATCTGGCCGGACGGACCGGTGAAGCTGGTGCATCCATGCACCAGCTTCACCTGACGCCAACGTCCTTGTTGGCGTCTCCTGGCCATCTGCCTCCACCTCAGCGCTGCGGATTACCCGGCAGTCAGCGTAAACACCGCAGTTTGAAGCAAAACCACCGCATCAGCCCGTCACCGATCCAACCCGATATACTCCGCCAGATAATCAATAAACACCCGCATCTTCGGCAACAGGTGCCGGTTCCCCGGCCACAGCAGCGAAAACTGCCCCCCGGCGCTGATAAAATCGCCCAGCACGCTCTGCAACTCCCCGCTTTCCACATACTCCTGCACCGCAAAATCCGGCACGTAAATCAACCCAAGCCCGCGTCGTGCGGCCGAAATCTGCGCCTCAAGATTGTTGAATACCAGCGACCCCTTCAACGGTAGCTGCCGTGCATCAACCCCCTCAAACTGCCAGGGCTGAAGCTGGCCGCTGGCGGAAAATCGATACATCAGGCACTCATGTTCGCTCAGCTCGGCAGGCTGCAGGGGGCGACCGCGACGCGAAAAATAATCCGCGGAGGCAACCAGGCAGAAATGAAAACCGCCTAAACGCCGCGCTTTCAACCGCGAATCAGCAAAATCCCCGCTGCGCAGCACCGCGTCATAGCCTTCACTAATGACATCCACCAGCCGATCGTTGAAATCAAGATCCAGCTCAATATCCGGATAGCGGGCAGTAAAAGCGGGCAGCAGAGGCAGCAGCAGACGGTAGCCAATTGCCGGAAAGCTCAGCCGCAGCCGCCCACGCGGCGCAGACATCAGCCGCGAAAGCTCCTGCTCGGCCTCCTCCAGCTCCAGCACGATGCGCTGGCTGCGCTCATAAAACAGCGCCCCTTCTTCGGTCAGGCTCAGGCTGCGCGTGCTGCGGTTTAACAGGCTCACCCCGAGACTGCCTTCAAGCCGCGCCACGCTTTTACCAATCGCCGAAGCCGACACGCCAAGCCGCTCGGCTGCCGCCGCGAAACTGCCTAACTGCGCCGCTTTCACAAAGGCCGTCAGCCCGCTCAGACTCTCCACGCTGCTCATTCGATACTTTTTGTCCTTTATCTTCGGCCATGTGGCCTGTTTAACACCCATGCATGCCAATTTATCCTGCTTTCTTGACTGATGAAAGCGAGATAAACAATGAGTTCTCTAACCCTTGAAGCCCAAAGTAGCCGCTGGAGTATCCTGGCCGTTTGCAGCGCGGCGCTGATGCTGCCGCTGAGTTTTTCTGCCGGGATCATCGCCACGCCCGCCATTGCCGCTCATCCCGGCGGATCGCCGCTGGCGCTGAGCTGGATAACCAATTCATTCCTCCTCAGCTTCGGCAGTTTGCTGATGGCCGCCGGATCGCTGGCCGATCGTTATGGCCGTAAACGCCTGTTTATTAGCGGCGTATCCATTTTCACCCTGCTCTCACTGCTGACGCCCTGGCTGCCCTCTGTCGTCTGGCTGGATATTATCCGTGCGCTCCAAGGTGCCGCCGCCGCTGCCGCGTTAGCTGGAGGGGCCGCCGCCATGGCCAACACTTTTAGTGGTGAAGCTCGCGCACGGGCCTTCAGCCTTCTGGGAACCAGCTTCGGCGTGGGTCTGGCGGCCGGACCGGTGGTGGCGGGAATGTTGATGCAGGTGGCAGGCTGGCACAGCGTTTTCCTCTGCTGTGCCCTGTTTGGCGCAGTGGCACTCCTTTTCGGCACCCGCTATCTGGTCGAATCACGTAATCCCGATCCGCAGCCACTGGACTGGCCGGGTATCCTGACCTTCAGCACCGCGCTGACGCTGTTTACCTGGGGACTGCTGCAGATGGCCGACGGCGGCAGCACGCCGCTCACCCGCACGCTGCTGCTGGCTTCCCTGCTGACGGGTGCGCTGTTTGTCTTTATTGAGCGCCGTACGGCCTACCCAATGCTCGATCTCAGCCTGTTCCGCTACGGCCGTTTCGTTGGTGTGCAGTTACTACCGGTCGCCACATGCTACTGCTTCGTGGTGCTGCTGGTCCTGCTGCCGCTGCGTTTCATGGGTTTTTACGGCTACGACGCGCTGACTACGGGATTGCTGATGCTGGCCATTTCGCTGCCGATGCTGATTATTCCCTCGGTCGCCGTCAGCCTGACCCGTCGCTATCACCCCGGCACGGTCAGCACCGGCGGGCTGCTGCTGGCCGCTGCGGGCATCGGGCTGCTTAGCCTGGTGACGCCGCAAAGCTCTCTGCTGTTAACTCTGCTGGCGATGCTGCTGATCGGCACGGGAAGCGGGCTGCCCTGGGGGCTGATGGACAATCTTTCGGTCAGCGTGGTGCCGCCGCAGCGGGCGGGCATGGCTACCGGGATCTTCAGCACGGTGCGCGTGGCCGGGGAAGGCGTGGCGCTGGCCAGCGTCAGCAGCCTGTTTACCTTCCTGCTGGCCCATCAGGCCCATTTGCACGGGATTTCTGCTGAAGCGATGCCGACGCTGACGGCAGGAGCTGTCGTCGATCCGCAACTGCTGCCGCTGGCGGAAAGTGCGTTCCAGCTGCTGCTGCTGGTGCTTCTGGCGGTGACCGTACTCTGCGCCGTGGTCATCTGGCTGTGCCTGGTTCCACGACGTAAGCAGATTAATTAAGCGTAAAACACAGCCGGACAGTTTTTTTTAGCAATTTGGCCTGGGCCCCCCTGTTGAGGACCATTTATTAATGCTACTTTGCTCGAATTGACTTAATCGGAATATTCTTATATGGCGCTAGACGTCGCAACCCTGTTTATCTGCGAGCTATACGTACTGCTGTTTCTTATCGTGATCACGGCCTTTGCCTGGAGCGGCGCACAGTACGATAAAGTGTTGGGATTTAACTGTATCTCGCTGATTGTCAGTGTTATTGCCGTCTGGTTAAGCAGCCTTCGCAATGAGGGCCTGCTGTTCTGGTCCGTGGCGGTGGGCAATATCTGCGTGCTGCTGGCCTACGGACTGTTGCTCAGCGCATTCCGTGCCTTTCGCGGCGCGCGGTGCGGCTGGGACTGGACGCTGGGCATGGTGCTGTGGGGCATGCTGTGCCTGTTCCCGTGGTTCTGGAACTCGATGCACAACCGCATCCTTGTTTCCTGCCTGCTGTGCATTATCTACACCGCAGCGATGATCCGTGAACTGCATCGTGCTCGCGCCATGCTGCCGGTCACCTTCTGGCCCGCCCGCCTGCTGCTGTGGATCCACCTGCTGTTCAGCGTGGTACGGGCGCTGCTGGACGGCGGTATTCCCAGCCCACTCTACGGGGCCATCGGCGGATCGACCTTCTCGGTCTATGTCATCCTGGAGTCGATACTGATTGTGATTGGGATGAGTTTTACCCTGATGGCGATGGTCAACGAGCGCACGCAAATCAAGTACAAGCAGGCGTCGCTGCTGGATCCGCTAACCGGCGTCTGGAACCGCCGCGCGCTGTTTGAGAAGGCTGACCAGTTGGCGAACCCTGCCGGCGCGCCGCGCGAGATCTCCGTGATGCTGTTCGACCTCGACCATTTTAAAAGCATTAATGACCGCTTTGGCCACTATCATGGCGATCAGGTGCTGATCGATTTCTGCCACAAAGTCATGACCGAACTGCCCGCCGACAGCTTCTTTGCACGGCTGGGGGGTGAAGAATTTGCCGCCATTGTGCTTTGCGATGAGAAAGTGGGGATGGAAACGGCAGAGCGGATCCGTCAGACGATAGAGGCGTCAAGGCCGCAGCAAGTGCATTACAGCGTCAGCATCGGCGTGGCCAGCAGATCAAACGGGCCGCTACTGGTCGATTCGCTGATCGCCGCAGCAGATGATGCGCTGTATCAGGCGAAGGCGGCTGGACGTAATCAGGTGAAAATTTTCCGCCCGGATGAGCTACGTTTGCAAACGCTGCCGGTTGCTGGCTAAAAGATTAACGGATGAACTTCCCCACCGCATACCTGATACAAAGCAAAATGCCCGCACAGGCGGGCATTAATGAAGCAACACGGTTCTGACTTCAGCAACCGTGTTGCTCGCGACAGGTGACGCCTTAATGCTGGCGATTACCCTGACGGCAGCGTTTATCGCCGCAGTGACGTACCCAGTAATAGCGGTCGGCAATTTTTTCACGTCCGCTAATGCGTGCGCCCACCAGCCACAGCAATGCGCCGATGAAGATACTGAAAATCGCCCCATGCACCATAAACTGCGGTAACTGCAGCTGCGGCATCTGATTCAGCACCGAATAACCGACACCGAAAATCATCACCACTAACCCCAGCACCATCAGGGCATTGCCCATTACATGTGTATGTTTACGTTTCATTACGCACCTCCAGACGGTTAAACAGGGCAAACTCCATTGCCAGATGTCTACAGTGTAGGAAATCGTCCAAAGCGTCGTTGCGGGCGCGATCACATTTATCGCTAAATCTTTGACAGTTCTTTACATGTAATCGCCTGAATTTGTATAGAAAATGTATTATCACGCTGACTAACTATCTGCCGCTGGCTGAGAGTGATCGGCGATCTTTGAGTTCTCCTCTCCCCTTGAGTAAACTACCCGCCTTAATCCGTACGATTCAGGAAACGACTACGTGAGCAGCATTAAACTGATTGTTGGCCTTGCCAATCCCGGCGCTGAATACGCCGCTACGCGCCATAATGCCGGCGCCT
Source organism: Erwinia sp. JUb26 (assembly GCF_003751505.1). GTDB lineage: Bacteria > Pseudomonadota > Gammaproteobacteria > Enterobacterales > Enterobacteriaceae > Erwinia. The sequence continues at coordinate 989,642 of NZ_RJVB01000001.1, forward strand.
GGTATGTTGATTTGCTGGCTGAGCGTCACAATCAGTCGCTAAAGGAAGAAAGTAAGTTTTATGGCTACACCGCGCGGTTGAATATCGGCGGTGAGGATGTGCGCCTGCTGGTGCCGACCACCTTTATGAACCTCAGCGGGAAAGCCGTGGCGGCGATGGCGACGTTTTATCGCATCACACCAGAAGAGATTCTGGTGGCGCACGACGAGCTGGACCTGCCGCCGGGCGTGGCAAAATTCAAGCAGGGCGGCGGCCACGGCGGCCATAACGGCCTGAAAGATATCATCAGCAAGCTGGGTAATAATTTGAACTTCCACCGTCTGCGCATCGGCATCGGCCATCCGGGCGATCGCAATAAAGTGGTGGGATTCGTGCTGGGTAAACCGATGGCCTCCGAGCAGCCGCTGATTGATAACGCGATTGACGAAGCGGCGCGCTGCACCGAGGTGTGGCTGAAGGAAGATAAGCTGAAGGCGATGAACCGCCTGCACAGCTACAAAGCTAGCTGATAGCGGCAGGCCCGGATTTGGGCCTGCTACTCTTATCGGCGATCAGGCGTCGTTGCTGGCGACCTTATAGTCCGGGTCGTCCAGTTCATGCGTGCAGTACGGCCCGGCCTTTTTCAGCAGGCTGATGCAGTCCTCGCTGAGATGGCGCAGGCGCAGGGTTTTCCCCGCTTCCAGATAGCGCGCGGTCAGCTTATCGAGCGCCTCCACGCCGCTGGAATCCATCACCCGCGTACGGGCAAAATCGATCACCACCTGCTCCGGGTCCTGCTGCGGATCGAACAGCTCCTGGAAACTGGTGGTGGAGCCGAAGAACAGCGGGCCTTCCAGGCGATAGGTTTTCTGCCCTTCCCCACTCTCCTGCGCGACGATAGTGATGCGCGCATGCTGCCAGGCAAAGACCAGCGCCGAGATAATCACCCCGCAGATCACCGCCATCGCCAGGTCGGTAAAGATCGTCACCAGCGTCACCGCAATCATAATCACCGCATCGGCCTTCGGCATCCGCTTCAGGCGCTTGATGGAGCTCCATTCAAACGTATTAATGCACACCACGAACATAATCCCGGCCAGCGCCGCCACCGGCAGCAGCGCAATGTACTGCGACAGGCTGACGACAAACAGGATCAGCAGCACCGCACCGACCAGGTTCGAAATACGCCCGCGACCGCCCGAGGTGAAGTTAATAATCGACTGGCCGATCATCGCACAGCCCGCAAAGCTGCCGAAGAAGCCGCACAGCGTATTGCCGATGCCCTGCGCCACGCACTCCTGGTTGCCCGCGCCTTTTTTACTGCCCATCTCATCCAGTACCGACAGCGTCAGCAGCGACTCAATCAGCCCGACCAGCGCAATCACCACCGAGTACGGCAGAACGATTTTCAGCGTTTCCCAGCTCACCGGCACCTGCGGCAGATGGAACATCGGCAGCGTGCCGGAGATATCCGCCAGATCGCCAACGCGTTTGGTATCCAGACCAAAACCAATTGCAATCGCGCTAATCACGATCAGCGCCGCCAGCGAACCAGGGATGATTTTGGTCACTTTCGGGAACAGCCAGACAATCAGCATCGCCAGGGCAACCAGCGCGTACATCATCGGGCCCTGCCCTTTAATCATCGGGAACTGCGCCAGCATAATGACAATCGCCAGACCGTTAACAAAGCCGTAAATCGCCGGCTGCGGCACCAGACGGATAAACTTGCCCAGCTTCAGCACGCCAATCGCCAGCTGGATCAGCCCGGCGAGAATGCTGGCCACCAGCACATACTCGTAGCCGTGCTGGGTAATCAGGCTAATCAGCACCACCACGATCGATCCGGCCGCACCGGAGATCATCCCCGGCTTTCCGCCGAAGAACGCGGTAATAATGCCGAGGATAAAGGCGGTATGCAGGCCGATAGTCGGCGACAGCCCGGCCAGCAGGGAAAAGGCGGTCGCTTCCGGGATCAGCGCCACCGAAACGACAGCACCGGCCAGGACGTCGTTTTTGACGTCTCTCGCCCTGAAATTGCTCAGGTTAAACATGTTATTTCCAGTTATTTTTTTACACGCAGACGTTCTGCACCGCGCGATTCAGGACATCAGCGGGCACAGCGAACTCGTTCAAACGACGAGTGAAGGCAACGGATCTGTTGCGCAGAAGGGAGCATTCTCAGGGTGGCGTAAGCAGGAAGCAATGCATCTGCGCGGTTCTCCGACAAGGGTAAAGATGTGTCAGTATGGGAAATTGTGAAGGCGATCTCAAGTGAAACCTGCCCGCTGCGCGACAAATCAACCCCATCGCGGCCGGTTTTACGTGTATAATGCGCGGAAACTTTTAAGACACTGTCTGTGACAACATTGAGGTATTTAACAATACCTTGATTATCAAGCTATTAAGGTGATTCAAACATGGGATTCAAATGCGGTATTGTGGGCCTGCCAAACGTCGGGAAATCCACCCTGTTCAATGCGTTAACCAAAGCGGGCATCGAAGCAGCTAACTTCCCGTTCTGTACCATTGAGCCGAATACCGGCGTAGTGCCAATGCCTGACTCACGCCTGGATCAGCTGGCCGAAATCGTTAAGCCGCAGCGTATTCTGCCAACCACCATGGAATTCGTGGATATCGCGGGCCTGGTTAAGGGCGCGTCAAAAGGCGAAGGCCTGGGCAACCAGTTCCTGACCAACATCCGTGAAACCGAAGCGATCGGCCACGTGGTGCGCTGCTTTGAGAACGACAACATTATTCACGTGAATAACAAGGTCGATCCGGCTGACGATATCGAAACCATCAACACCGAGCTGGCGCTTTCTGACCTTGATACCTGCGAACGTGCCCTGCAGCGCGTGCAGAAGAAAGCCAAAGGCGGCGACAAAGACGCCAAAGCCGAACAGGCCGCGCTGGAAAAATGCCTGCCGCACCTGGAAAACGCCGGGATGCTGCGCGCGCTGAACCTGAGCGAAGAAGACAAAGCGGCTATCCGCTACCTGAGCTTCCTGACCCTGAAACCGACCATGTACATCGCGAACGTCAATGAAGACGGCTTCGAGAATAACCCGTACCTGGATAAAGTGCGTGAAATCGCTGCCGCCGAAGGTTCCGTTGTGGTCCCGGTGTGCGCCGCCGTTGAGTCAGATATCGCCGAGCTGGAAGACGGTGACCGCGAAGAGTTTATGGCCGAGCTGGGTATTGAAGAGCCGGGCCTGAACCGCGTGATCCGCGCCGGTTACTCCCTGCTGAACCTGCAAACCTACTTCACCGCGGGCGTGAAGGAAGTGCGTGCCTGGACCATCCCGGTGGGTGCAACCGCGCCACAGGCCGCCGGTAAAATCCACACCGACTTCGAAAAAGGCTTTATCCGCGCACAGACCATCGCATTTGATGACTTCATCGCCTTCAAGGGTGAACAGGGCGCGAAAGAAGCCGGTAAGATGCGTTCAGAAGGCAAAGACTACATCGTGAAAGATGGCGATGTGATGAACTTCCTGTTTAACGTGTAAGTCGTTGCCTTATGAGGTTTTAGCGAATCTCATGACAAACGCAAAACCTATAAAATCCACGCCACGCCATGGCGTGGATTTTTTCATGGTGCTTCAGATGTTTGCGGCGGGTGAACATCCAGCGGTCAAACTTGCCGAAGCTCACGAGCAATCCAGGCAAGCGCGAAAGCATGTCGCGGAGGGGGTCAGTCCGGCACAAGCTCTCCAGTTAGATAAAAACAGCAAGATCAATTGTTCATCAAACACTTTTGCGCTTATCGGCAAAGAGTGGCTGTAGATGAACGACTGGGCAAAAATCACCAAAACGCGCCGCCTTGATATGCTGTAACAAATCGTCTTCCACGGTATCGGCAAACTTCCAGGTAAGCACCACATTCTTAAAATTCTTAAGGAAACGGCTAGGCGCGGCACACCGACAGTTGCCGCTGAGGTACGACGCCTTTGGACTGCCCCCACAACACTAGACAGATGCTGTCCTCACGACGGGACCTGTTCAAAGGCCTCCTGATTGACGCCGCAGAGATGGCTAAGGCGTCGGGCCCGGTCTTAGAGGACTTCAATGTAATCGAAGATATCGGCCCGTGCCAGATCCCGGATTTTGTATATTCTTCTTCTGATGCGTTCTTTTTTCAGTGAACTGAAGAACGATTTGGCCACCTCGGCCACCGCGTTAAGCGTCAGTAGAGGCTGGTTATCTTAATCACGTGCCGAGACCGGGTTATTCAGCCATGTTTAGACCCCGCCCTGGCGACATTCATTACCCGACACATCGTTATCACACCCCATACAGTGCGGTGCTCATTGATAAAGCGGTACTTCATTCGGGCTCCCTTGCAAAGTACCGCGCGGCCTTTTTCAGGATATCCCGTTCTTCGGTGACTTTTAGCTGCGCCCGTAGTTTCAGGACCTCGCTTTTGGCTCCCAGGAATCCCGGGCATGCTGTTCGCTTTTATCAGGTTTGATAGCCGTAGCCACTTGTAGAGGCTGTGTGCAGTCTATAAGGCTACAGCAGTATTTAAAAACGGAATGAAGAACACTGTGTTGCAACTAAACTCAAGCACTTAGGAAACAACAGTTACTAGAGGGTTAGTTTCACTCTGGTAATACAAGGCGGGTTTCCCCGCCCCAAAGTTACTTACGACCTTTATTCGCCTGAGCAAGAACTGATGCAGCAAGTTCTTTTGTCACAGCACTGGAGTTCGGGTTTTTGAGTGCAGCCGATGCTTTGTGTTCCATTGCACCCCCAGTTTGATTAGGAGAACCGGACTGAGAGAGCGCAGAACCTGCAAGGCTTTTTTGAATGCCAGACGCGTTAGGATTGTTGAGAGTTTTAGCCGCTAGTGAAGCCACGCTGCCACCAGTTTGCTTTGTATTATTTGCCATTGGTATAACTCCTAAGCATAGGTATTAAAGATAATACATATAGTGCCTACAAGTGACAATTGGCACTATATGTGGTGTTGATATTATGGCGAAGCGCCAAAAATTCAATACCTAAACATGCTATAAACTGTATAAATCCACATGAAGAAATTTTGATGGTTTTTTATACTATTTTAACTCAACTGGATAGCAGAAGATCATCAGTCACCTTTTACACACATTCGGATAGCTCACCTAATCATGAAGAGTTTCAACAAACACCCGTCTAAATGGCGGGTTTTTTATTGCCTGCTGGATAATCCCTTGGTGAGGTCAAAGGTGAGGTAATCAGGTGACCTGCTCCCCGTTGATTAATACATGCTGATGTTAGTAATGTCTTCATAAGCCACATGAGGACATCCCCATGAAGAAGCGTTTTTCCGACGAACAGATCATCAGTACCCTCCCCGAGGCTGAACCCGTGGTTATACAGCTTGCCAGCTCCCGAAGCGCAACGATCAGATGCAGCTGCTGACGCCATCGCCCGAAGGTCAGACCGGTTTCACGCAGCATCAAACGGGCTAATGAACGCTCGCTGAGTGCCAGCCGCTTTGCCCAGACTTTAAATGTGCTCCGATCTTCCGGCTGGCTGACCAGCGCATCGGCCATCGCGCGAATTTTAGGATGCGTCGAAACCGGCAGGCTCAGTTTCTGCTGCGGCATAGTCACCAGTTCATCGAGCGTCACTCTGGTTAGCCTGCCCGCATGGCTTTCCGCTTCGAAATTAATATCTTCGCGGGTCAGGCGGCCAACCAGCTCTTTAATCAGCGGTGAAATCGCCAGCATGCAGCACTTCTCCGGCAGCGCGGCGGCTCCCGGTTCAATAAACAAGTAATTGAGATGGGCATTCCAGGTGGCTTTGGCACTGTGCGGGATCCCGCCGGGGATCCACATGGCGCAATCTGGCGGCACTATCCAGATATCATTTTCCGCGCGACAAATTACCGCGCACCTGTTTTTTGTTGTAGAATGATCATTCTACACAGTCAAGGGTTTCTGCTGAGGCATAAGAACAGAGAAGCTAAGTGCCGTTATACAAAACAGTAAAAATCACGGGTATAAGGTGAGAATATTTCCGCTTGAAACCTGGAGTTTCCTAACCACTTTTCCCGAGGAGAACGATGAAAATGTCAGTTACCAATGGTGTGCATCATATTGGCTTAGCCGTCAGCAAGCTTGAAGAAAGTGCTGAATTCTTCACTAAATTATTGGGCTGGGAGGAAGTTAAACGGCGTGAGGATTATCCTGCGATCTTCGTGAAAGATGACTCACTGATGATTACGCTCTGGAAAACGCAAACAGAAGAGCCGGCTAAATTCGATCGCAAAACGAACATCGGGCTCCATCACTTAGCTTTGCGGGTTAACAGTCAGGAATCTATGTATCATCTCCTTGCTGTGTTGAAAGAAAACCAGATTGAGATCGAGTTTGAGCCAACCCTCAGAGGCGAAGGTCCGTCAATGCACATGATGTGTTATGAACCAAGCGGCATCAGGGTCGAATTCTATTATGCTGCGTAGTTGCTTTCTGCCATTTTCATCAGGACATGTTAGTCATCTGATGCGGCATCCCATCGTTATGGGAATCGCTTAGGCGTTCGCTACCATCAATTTTTTATATCTTCTCTTTTAAAATTTCAGGTTGCACATATTCAGGGGAATGATGAAGGCTCATTTTTAAAAATCGTTGACTGAGTAGAACGATAATTCTACATTTGGTGCATGAACATGAAAACAACTGATACTCGGGATAAAATCCTGAAAACCGCCGAGCAGCTTATCTACCAGAACGGGATACATGCCATGGGGATGGATCTGCTGGTCAAGACCTCTGGTGTCGCAAGAAAGAGTATTTATCGCCATTTCGCGAATAAAGAAGACGTGGCGTCGGCCGCGTTGACCGAGCGCGACGAACGATGGATGCAATGGTTCAGGACAGAGTCTGACAAAGGTGCGACGCCTCAGGAACGCGTTCTGAACATGTTCACCGTTCTGAAGAGCTGGTTTGAGTCCGACGGCTTCCGGGGCTGCGCGTTTATCAATACTGCCGGGGAAGTTGGCGACCCTGAAGATCCTGTGCGTCAGATAGCGAAGATGCACAAGCAGAAGTTACTGGATTACACCCTTGAGCTTTCCAGACAGCTGAACGTCGAAAACCCGGAGGCTCTGGCCAAACAGCTGCTGATCCTTTTGGAAGGCGCTATCACAATGTCCTACGTGATGGGCGACTGGAGTGCGGCCGACAACGCACGAGAAATCGCCAAACTCATGCTGGAGAAGACTCCACCTTCGGGAGCTAACTAGCGTGACCGGTTTTTGACCTGAACGACGATCCACTGAAATTTTACCGGCAGGTTGCCCGTTGATAGTAAAAACCCTTCGTGTATGCCGGGATTGGTTTCTCCGAGGCAGGTTCACCTGCTGTTAAAGGGGGGATATATCGTCATGTTCCCCTTTTCTCTATCCCTTAAATGTTTAATTCGGATTATCCCCAAATCAGCAGGCCCCTTAAAAGGCCCCGCCATCAGTATGTATGGTCTGCGGAACATTCATATTCCTGCGTTCGCCAGTGACTTCCTCTTTTACTCATTCTGATGCCATGAGCGGCAGAAAACTCATTTGATAACGCGCTATCGTCTCGCTTTATCGTGCCTCCTCCCCATTTTGTGCATTAGTTACTCCCCATTCACGCCTGAAGCGCAACGAATTAAAATAATATTTAATTCATTAAAAACAATAAATTAAACACAACCCGCACCAAATAACCACCTTCACCAGAATTATTATTATAAAAAACCGTTGACGAGGTAGAACGATCATTCTACCTTTAAGCCACAGACAAGGGGCCCGGTGATACCGTGTCGATATCCCTGAAATTTCTGAACGATTTTCAACCTAAACCAAAATTTACAGGAGTTTTACCATGACTGATTCACAAGTACGTCCGCCGCTGCCTCCTTTCACTCTGGAAACGGCAATCGAGAAAGTCCGACTGGCCGAAGACGGCTGGAACACCCGCGATGCTGCAAAAGTCGCGCTGGCTTACTCACTGGATACCAAATGGCGTAACCGCGCTGAGTTCGCCAACAACCGCGAAGAAGCACAGGGATTCCTTGATCGTAAGTGGAAAAAAGAGCACGAGTATCGCCTGATTAAAGAGCTGTGGGCGTTTGGCGGCAACCGCATCGCGGTCCGTTACGCTTACGAATGGCATGATGATTCCGGCAACTGGTTCCGCTCTTACGGCAACGAAAACTGGGAGTTTGGCGCTGATGGACTGATGGAGCGTCGTTTCGCCTGTATTAACGATATGCCCATCAAAGAAAGCGAACGCAAATATTTCTGGCCGCTGGGACGTCGCCCGGACGATCATCCGAGCCTGTCCGACCTGGGTCTGTAAGTCACACAGCTATCCCGCGTGAGGCCCCGTATTTCCTGTCCTGGCAGGGGGGCTTTAATCAGCCAGTTTAGTAGCGCGCCATGCAGTTTCGCACAATATTAACAGGGTCATATGATGAATATTAAATCAGCTTTACTGACTGCCGCAATGGCAGCCGTTTCTGCCAGCAGCTTTGCCGATGCGCCTCAGCCAGACCGCCACGTGCAGGAATTCCTTAAAGCGCTGAACGGTGGCGGCGGCAAACCCATTGAGCAGCTGTCACCGGATGACGCACGCCAGGTCCTGATAAACGCTCAGAAAGGCGCGAAGCTGCCCGCCGCTGACGTCACTGAAAAAACCATCAACATTGATGGCGGCACGCTGAGACTCAACATCGTGAAACCTCATAACGCGCAGGGAACGTTGCCCGTGTTTATGTTCTTCCACGGCGGTGGCTGGATTCTGGGCGATTTTGCAACGCACGAACGTCTGGTACGGGACCTTGTCACGGAGTCCGGTGCGGCGGCCGTCTTTGTCAACTACACGCCATCGCCGGAGGCACATTTCCCGGTTGCCATTAATCAGGCATATGCAGCAACCCGCTGGGTTGCCGAGCACGGAAGTGAAATCGGCGTTGACGGCAAGCGCCTGGCGCTGGTCGGTAACAGCGTCGGCGGAAACATGGTTGCAGCCGTAGCGCTTCAGGCTAAACAGCATAAAGCGCCGGCAATCCGCTACGAGGTGATGCTGTGGCCGGTGACTGACGCGCATTTCAACACCGGTTCTTATGACCAGTTTGAGAACGGCTATTTCCTGTCGCGGAACATGATGAAGTGGTTCTGGGATGCCTACACCACGAAAGAAAGCGATCGCAATAACATTCTGGCATCGCCGCTGCGCGCAACCCCTGAGCAGCTGAAGGGTCTGCCGCCGACCCTGATCCAGACTGCCGAACTGGATGTGCTGCGCGACGAAGGTGAAGCTTATGGTCGTAAGCTTGATGCCGCCGGCGTTGACGTCACGGTTACCCGCTACAACGGCCTGATCCATGATTATGGTCTGCTGAACGCGTTGAGCGACGTTCCAGCCGTACGCGCCGCCCTCGGCCAGGCTGCATATGGCCTTAAAGAACACCTGAAGTAACTGCCGTATGGCCGGCCGGTTTTAACCGGCTGGTCACCGCCACTCCTGGCTCTCTTCCTGTTTCCATACTCAAAAGCACGAGGGTTTTTATTAGTACATCAATAATGCTCGAAAGAATTCTCCATACTTCACCCGCCCCACCCCCCCAACAAACACACCGCCGCCAGGTACATCCCACAGCCGAAAACCCCGTGTGTGGCCAGACTGCGCAGCCGGTTTTTCATCGGAGTGGGCGTGCGTGACGCGGCAAACCCGGCGCCCATCGCAGGCTGCATAATAAACAGCGGAAACGCGACGGTTGCCAGACCAACGGATACGGCAGGCAGCAGGGTCGGATCCTCCAGCCATCCGCTGCCCGCAAACGCCACCAGCAACGATGCAAACAGCACGCCGGTAGCATAGTGAATCGTCCAGCCCAGCCCGCGCTCTCCCATTACTGGTGATGCCCGGCCGATGGCCTCGTGCGCAAACCTTCCGTGCAACATGTGGCCGACCCAGCGGCCGACCAGGGCGTAATCCAGCGTGGAAACTCCCAACCGTTTCAGGATTCCAGACCACAGATCCATCACCAGCGTTGCACCTGCCCCCACCAGAACAATTTTTACCACCTCGTCGAATACGCCCATATCAGCCTGTTCCTCTTTCTCATTTTAACGGTTGCAGGCATGATAGAAGTTAAAGTCAACTTTAAGTCAAGAGGCTCACGATGGATATCTCCGAGGCTGCCCGGCGTTCGGGCGTACCCGCCTCCACGCTGCGTTACTATCAGAAAATGGGCCTGATCCGCGCGATCAGCCCCGAGGGGGAACGGCGTCACTTTGCCGCAGACGTGCTGGACCAGCTGGCGCTGATTGCTCTGGGCCAGGCCGGTGGGCTTTCGCTGGATGAGATCCGCAGCATGCTGTCTCCTGGTGGCGAACCGCAGGTTGAGCGGGCAGTGTTGCTGAGCCGGGCCGATGAGATTGATGCCACCATCCGCCGCCTGCGGGCCATGAGCCAGGGGCTGCGCCATGTGGCGGAATGCCCTGCCCCGAGCCATGCTGAGTGCCCAACCTTTCAGCGATGGCTCAAGGCCGCCACCGCGGAAAAAATAAAGCAAAAGCGCTGAGCGTCTTTTCCGCGCCACCCCCCCGACAAACAGCAGGGAAGCCGACGCTTCCCTGCTAATAAAAACCGTCATCCCAGGGGGTGAATACCGCTACACCGCCGCCGGATCGGGCTTGTCACCGCGAAGACCATACAGCGCTATCGCCCGCCCCACCGTCTCCCTCGGCACGGCACCTTCGTCGGCCAGCAGCTTCAGCGAGGCGACAACGATATAGTGCCGGTTGACCTCAAAGAACTCGCGCAGCGCTTCACGGGTATCCGAACGACCAAAGCCGTCGGTGCCGAGCGACATAAAACGTCTGCCGACCAGGAACGGCTTAATCTGATCGCCGACGATTTTCATATAGTCCGTCGCCACCACAACCGGCCCGCTGTGGCCCTCGAACATCCGCTGGACGTAAGGCACCTTCGGCGCGTCGTCCGGGTGCAGCAGATTCCAGCGCTCGGCGGCCATCCCTTCGCGGCGCAGTTCCGTCAGGCTGGTTGCGCTCCAGATATCGCTCACCACACCGAAATCGCTGAGCAGCAGTTCAGACGCGGCCATTACCTCGCGCAGGATTGCACCGCTACCCATTAGCTGAACGCAGGGGCGCGAACCGCTGGCGTCCTCATGCGCCCTGAACAGATAGGCGCCCTTCACGATGCCGTCCTCGACCCCTTCCGGCATCGCGGGCTGCGGATAGCCCTCGTTCAGCAGCGTGATGTAGTAATAAATATCCTCAAAATCGGCGTACATCCTGCGCATCCCGTCGCGAACGATAACCGCCAGCTCGAAGGAAAAAGCAGGATCGTAAGAAATGCAGCTGGGGATCACCGAGGATAAAACGTGGCTGTGGCCGTCATCATGCTGTAGCCCTTCCCCCATCAGCGTGGTTCTGCCCGCCGTCGCGCCCAGCAAAAAGCCTTTGGTTCGCGCATCGGCCGCCGCCCAGGCGAGATCGCCCACCCGCTGCAGACCAAACATCGAGTAGAATATATAGAACGGGATCGTCGGAACATCGTGGTTGCTGTAGGCGGTCCCGGCAGCGATCCAGCTCGAAATCGCCCCGGATTCATTTATCCCCTCCTGCAGGATCTGCCCGTCCTTCGCCTCTTTGTAATAGCTCAGCTGTCCGGCATCCTGTGGGGTGTAAAGCTGCCCGAGATACGAGTGAATACCAATCTGGCGGAACAGTCCTTCCATGCCAAAAGTTCGCGACTCGTCCGGCACGATGGGGACAATCAGCTTGCCCAGCGCCTTATCCTTCAGCAGCGCATTCAGGATCGTGACAAAGGCCATCGTCGTTGACTGATTACGTTCGCCGCTGCCCTTCAGCAGGCTGGCAAACTGACTGAGCGACGGCACGGGCAGGGCCGTCGACTGGTTAAACCGCGCCGGAATAACCCCACCCAGCCGTTCGCGCGTAGCCTGCAGGTAGCGAGCCTCCTCGCTGCCCGGCTCGGCTTTCAGGAACGGGATTTCTTCCAGCTGGGCATCTGGCACCGGGAGCTGAAAGCGATCGCGGAACGCCCTGACCGCATCCTGACTCATTTTTTTCAGCTGATGATTAATGTTCTGCCCTTCTCCCGCCTCCCCCATGCCAAAGCCCTTGACCGTTTTGGCGAGGATCACCGACGGCATACCGCGCGTATTCACCGCCTGATGGTAGGCGGCATAGACCTTCTCAGGATCGTGGCCGCCGCGGTTCAGCTGCCAGATATCGTCATCGCTCATATCGGCTACCAGCGCCAGTAGTTCCGGATACTTACCGAAGAAGTGCTCGCGAACGTAGGCCCCGCTTTGCGACTTAAAGGTCTGATAATCACCGTCCACGCACTCCATCATGCGCTGTGCCAGCAGGCCGCTGGTGTCTTTAGCCAGCAGCGCATCCCAGCCGCTGCCCCAGATGACTTTTATTACGTTCCAGCCAGCGGCTTTAAATGCCCCTTCCAGCTCCTGAACAATTTTACTGTTACCGCGCACCGGGCCATCCAGCCGCTGCAAATTACAGTTAACGACGAAAATCAGGTTATCCAGTTTCTCTCGGCCGCCGAGGGAGATAGCCGCCAGCGATTCCGGCTGATCCATTTCGCCGTCGCCGAGAAATGCCCAGACTTTTCGCCCCTGATGCGGTTTGAGATCGCGGTATTCAAGGTAGCGCATATAGCGCGCCTGATAAGCCGCGGTGAGCGGCCCCAGCCCCATCGACACGGTAGGATACTGCCAGAAGTCCGGCATCAGGCGCGGATGGGGATAAGAAGAGAGCCCGCGCCGGTTTGATTCACGGCGGAAGTTATCCATCAACTCGTTATCCAGCCGCCCTTCCAGCCATGCGCGGCCGTAAATCCCCGGCGCCGAATGCCCCTGAAAATAGACCATATCCCCGGCAAAGCTTTCCGTTCGGCCACGGAAGAAATGATTGAATCCCACATCGTAAAGCACCGCCGCAGACTGGTAAGTGGCAATATGTCCGCCGACGTTAGAGTGCTTACCCGCCCGCAGCACGATGGCCATCGCGTTCCAGCGCACCAGCGCATTCAGCTTCGATTCGGTGGCTAAATTACCGGGGTACACCGGCTGCTTATCGGCAGGAATCGAGTTGACGTAGGGCGTGGTGACCAGGCTGTAAAAATCGCCGTGCCGCCGGTTATCCGCTTCCGCCATTTTATCGATCAGAAAATGCGCCCGCGCCCGCCCGTCCGCATCGACGACACTGTCAAAAGCCTGAAGCCATTCGGCCGTTTCCTGCGGGTCCAGGTCTGCTTCTACTGCGTGTTGATTCATATCTTCTCCGAGAATAGTAGCGGTGAAATCTGCGCGACAGCGAGTCTCACCCACCAGTTAATTGCAACCGCAATCATTGCAATTGCAACAATAGCAAAAGCAACTCTATCCGCTTATAATTGCATTTGCAACTCACAGTCAGACTAAGAGGATCGTCAATGGCAGGTAACACACCGGATTTATGGTTTTCATTTGTGCGCTCCCACCGCACTATAATCAGGCTGGTTGAGGCGCGTCTGAGCGCGGCCGGGCTGCCGGTTTATGCCTGGTATGATGTGCTCTGGGGGCTGGAAAGCGGCGAGAACGGCACCCGCCGGATGCATGAACTGGCCGACGTACTGGTGATCGAGCGCTATAACCTCACCCGTTTGATTGACCGGCTGGAGAAAGAAAATCTGGTGGAGCGCCACCGTTCGGCAGATGATGGCCGCGCGGCGTTTGCCACTATTACCGCGCAGGGCAAGGCGCTGCGAAAAGAAATGTGGGCGGTTTATCAGGCGGTGATTAAACAGCACTTTCTAAACCAGTTCAGTGAAGAGCAGGTTGCTCAGTTCTCTTCTGCACTGGATGCCGCTGCGCATTCCGTCCGGGCGGCTGAATGATTGCCCCCGAAACGGCGCGCTTAATTTAGTCAGACATCAGGCGTAACTGCTTCATTGCGCTTTCTAACTGCGCGGCCGCTATTCTGCCGTCGTCGGCAAGCAGCTTCAGCGCACACAGGGTAATCCATTCGGCGCGGGGAGCGTTCGCCCCGTCGCGGCGCAGGGAATCCGAACCAACGGCGATAAACCGCCCGCGAATAAACGGCTTCAGCTGCGCGGCGATCAGATGGTGATAATCGGTAACGGCTATCACCGGGGAGTCCTCTCCCGCCATGCAGCGGTGCAGATGCGAAAGGGATAATTCATCAGCATCGTCAGCCAGCGAGGTCAACTGTGCCGCTTCTGCCTCCCGCGCCAGCCGGGTATAGCTGGGACAGCTCCAGACATCTGAACTGACGCCCCAGTGCTGCTCCAGAATCGCCGCGGCCTTGAGCACGCGCGACAGCGATTTTCCCGCGCCGCACAGGCGAACGTGCAGGTCATTGGAGGGATTATCACGGCGAACACGATACATCCCCTTCCATGCCATCTCGCCATCGCACGCCGTTAAATCGGGTAAAACGACCCGCTCACCATGCGTGGCGATATAGGCTATTTTATGCCGATCGGCCAGATACAGCGAGCGCAGGGCGTGGCTGACAATCGCGCGGGTTTCCTGCGCATTGGCCGGATCGTAAGGCAGACAGTCCTGCATTGCCGTCACGCCGATTGGGAACCAGGGCAACACGCCTTTCGGTAAAAAGCTGTCGCCATCATCCGCGAGGTTAAGAAAGATAGCCCGCCGGTTAACTTCAGTCAGCAGCGTCCTCAATGCTTCCGGCCGCTCGGTATTGATGCAGTAAAAAACGGGCTTTTCATAATGTTCCTGGCCGTGGCTAAACCACAGTGGCCAGGCGGTCTGGAGTGCGCCACGGCTTTTATCGGGCATCGCGGCGAGATCGCCTCTAATCAGCCAGGCACAACCCGACATTCCGTCTTTATCGACCATCTGCTGCATCAGCCAGTTAATAAAGCGCCTGGGTGTGTCCTGCGCCCGGGCACGCTGTTCGATAAAGGTCAGACACGCCAGGGCAGCCTGCCTGGAGTGTTCGCTAAAGCCGGGGTAAAGCGGCACGGCATTATTCATGCATTCATTCCTGTATTGTCGCTGAAGCACTCAATTGCAAATGCAATGATTGTAATTGCAACAATATAAGCCGTCAATCTCCCTTCCAGTGGATGCCTGGGAAAAATGAATGGGCGACGAAAGTAGAATGAGAAGTTGGCCAGTGCACCGTCCGTGCAGGAGGTGCGTCAGAGAGTGCAGAAATACTGCGCGAGTCAGGCGAACAGTAAACCCAATATCGCTATTGGTAATAGCTGGAGCCGCTCACAGCGGGTGATTTATAACGTGGTGAAGTAAGGCACAAAAAAATGGCCCTTCATAAAAGGGCCATCAGCATACAGGACGGTTACTGCGGCAGCGAAGCCTTCAACCGTCTTGCCGCTTCGGCCAGGTTAGCTTCAGACACCGTCGAATAGGACAGGCGCAGCGTTGAGGTATCCGGGCGGTCGCAGTAGAAGAACTCACCGGGAACGTAGACTACGCCGTTATTCAGCGTGGTTTTCAGCCACTCGGTGGTATTAAACGCCTCGGTAAAGGTGGCCCACAAGAACATCCCGCCCTGCGGACGGTGGAAGCGAATGCGATCGCCCAGCTCGTTTTGCAGCGCCGACACCAGCGCATCACATTTCTGCTGATAGGCCTTGCTGATTAACGCAATCTGCGGACGCAGACGGCCGCTTTCCAGGTAGTGGCGGGTCAGCGCCTGCGACAGCGAGCTGGTGTGCAGATCGGTAGCCTGCTTGAGGATCACCGCCTGCTGTTTTAACCACGATGGCAGGGTGATCCAGCCCACGCGTGCGCCGGGAGCCAGGATCTTGGAAAACGTTGAGGTATAGATCACCTGCTCGCCAACGCCGATGGCCTGCGCGTGGGATTTCAGCGTGCGGAAGGTTTCGCCGGAGAAGTTGATTTCGCTGTACGGGTCATCTTCGAAAATCAGGAAGTCATAGCGAGCGGCCAGCGCCACCAGCTGCTGACGACGGGCATCGGTCAGCGTCACGCCGCCCGGGTTGCCGAAGGTCGGCACGATGTACACGGCTTTAATCGGGGTCTGTTTAACCAGCTCTTCCAGCTCGTCAACAATCATCCCCTCGCCGTCGGTGCCCACCGATTTCAGCTCGGCTTCTGCCAGCTGGAACACCTGGAGCGCCGCCAGGTAGGTTGGTCGCTCAACCACAATCACATCACCGGGATTGATGATTGCCCGCGCCACAATATCCAGCGACTGCTGTGAGCCGGAGGTGACAACCACATCGTCCGGCGTGCACTGAATGCCGCGCTCCGCCGAAATCTGGCAGATCGCTTCACGTAATTTCGGGTCACCCTCGCTCAGACCGTACTGAAACGCATTGTGACCGTCTTCAGTCAGCACGCGGTCCATAGCGATTCTCAGGCCTTCCGTATCGAACAGATCCGGATTCGGTATTCCTCCGCCCAACGAGATCACACCTTCCATCTTGCTGTGTTTTAACAGCTCACGGATTGCCGATGACTGAAGGTCTTTAACTCTGTTGGCCAACTTCTGCGACGACATAACACTTACCTTTTCTTTATTTTAGTGTTGAATTTATACCATAAGTCGCCAAAGAAAATAGCAGGTAAGCGCCTCTCGCCCCCACCTGCCGCAAATTATTTTAGTTCGTCCTGCAGTTCGCGCAGATACTGGCTGACCCGGGCCAGGCCTTTTTTCATCACCTCGCCGTTATTGGCAAAGCCGATACGCACATAGCCCTCCATATCCATCGCCTCGCCGGGGGTAAACATCACCCCGTAGCGCTCGAGTAAACCAATACAAAACTGGCGCGAGCCGATCGGCAGATGGTATTTCAGCAGCGCCGTGGTACCGGCCTGCGGCTTGATATAGTCGATCAGCGGTTCGCGGCTCACCCACTCATCCAGCAGTTGCAAATTGTCGCGCAGCATCGTCTGGTTACGGCTGAGGATTTTATCGCGATTTTCCAGCGCGATGGTGGCGAAGTAGTCATCCAGCACGCCGACGCTGACAGTGTTGTAATCGCGGTGGATCTCTACCGCCTTCAGCAGCGATTCCGGGCCAGCCATCCAGCCGAGGCGCAGCCCCGCCAGCGAGTAAGTTTTTGACATGCTGGCGGTGCTGATGCCCTTCTCGTACAAATCGGCCACCGCCGCGCCGTAGCCATCGCCAACCTGATTGGTGCCGCGATACACTTCATCGCACAGCAGCCAGGCTCCGGCCTCCCGCGCTACCGCCACGATATCCTTCAGCAGCGCATCATCCATCAGCGCGCCGGTGGGGTTATTCGGGTTATTGATGGCGATCAGCCGGGTTTTATCATCCATCAGCGACTTCAGTTCGATGACATCCGGCAGAAAACCGTTCTCCTCGCGCAGCGGCAGGATCTTTACTTCCGCGCCGAGGCTGGCGGGGATCGAATAGTGCTGCTGGTAGGTCGGCAGCACGGAAATCACCGTATCGCCCGGCTCCACCAGCGCCTGATAAATCAGCGCGTTGGCACCGATAGCGCCGTGGGCAATCAGGATATTGTCAGCCGACTGCGTCTGGTATTGCATCGAAATCACCCGGCGCAGCCGCTCGGAGCCGGTGATAGCGCCGTAGGTCATTTTGATGTTCAGCATCTCATCCAGCACCGCAGGGGTATCGCCCGACATCGCCAGCAGCTGCCGCATGGTCAGGGACTCCACACAGGTTTCCGCCAGGTTGTACTCGCAGTGGTTTTCCCACTCGTTCATCCACTGTTCAACGCCAAAAGGTCTGATTTTCATGTTATTTATCCTGTTGGTTAAGATAAGTCAGCATCGCATCGGCGATAACGATATCTTCCAGCCCCAGCCCGAGGGAGCGGAAGTAAACGTGCCGTGAGTAATCGGGTTTAGCAGCGGCCTGGGTTACCAGTTCCGGCAGGTCGCCGCGAATATCCGCACTGTTCCAGCCGTGCTCCTCCTCCGCGATAACCATTTCACCGGCCGAGCCCGGCGTGGTCTGGCGATAATCGCAATACACGTCCATCGCATTCAGCGCCACCGGCGGGATCTCGTGCGCGCCCGGCGCGTTGGTGCTGATGGAAGTAATCAGACACGGCCCCGTCAGCATCGCCGTATCGACCACCGGCGTGGCGGAAGAGGTACAAAGCATCAGCACATCGGTATTCTCCAGCGCATCTTCCACACGGGTGAAGATTTTCAGCCGCCCATCCGCCATCCCCAGCTCCCGGTTGAGCTCCTCCGCGCTCGGTGCAGAATTCCTGCTGAAAACGCGAATTTCCTGCCAGTCGCGCAACGCCAGCACGTGGCGCAGATGGGCACGCCCCACCGCACCACTGCCGATCAGCGTCAGGGTCCGCGCCTCGGCCGGGGCCAGCAGATCCACCGCCAGCGCGGTGGTGGCCGCCGTGCGCTCCACCGTCAGCAGCGAGGCATCGCACAGCAGCAGCGGCATGCCGGTTTCCGTCGACATCAGCAGCGTCCAGGCGGTAATCAGCGGTTTATCCGGCGTCACCAGATACGGGGAGATCTTCACCCCAAGCCGCTGCTGCGGCATATCCACGCCGAAATAATTAATAAAATCCCCTTTGCGATCGGGCAGCAGCACCACTTTCTGCGCGGGCTGCACCGCTTCACCGCGCGCAAGGTGGGTGAACACCCGGCGCAGGGCCGCCATCACATCAATTTTTTTCAGCAGCGCAGCCGTCTGTTCGGCTGTCACAATCGGAATCGCCGTCGGTGTCATTTTGCTTCCTTTTTATCCACTCGGCTCGATAATCGAGAATTAATGCGAACTAAAAAGTACATCATGCACTTTTTGTTTACAATGAAAATCTGATTGCGTAAAACAGGCCGGCAGAAGCGAACAGCGCGCGGCATAAATCGGCTATGATTGGCGCCCGCAGAACTAAGAGGACAACACAGTGGCAAACGTAACGCTCAGCGATAAACCGCCCTTCCCGCTGCTAAAATCGATGGCGGACGGCATCGCTGCGCTGTTCTTTCCCAGCGTTGAGGTGGTTATCCACGACGTCGCCGCCGGCAAAGTGGCGTATATCGCCAATAACCTGTCGCAGCGCAGTATAGGTGATGATGCCGGGTTGGATGAGTTTGAAGGCCAGACGCTGGCCGCGGTAACCGGGCCTTACGAGAAGCTGAACTGGGACGGCAAAAAGATGCGTTCGGTGACCATTGCCACGGGTAATAACGCCGATCCCGGCTATCTGCTGTGTATTAACTTCAGCACCGCACCCTTTGAAGAAGCGCGCAACGCGCTGGAGCTGTTTTTGTCCGTCACCCGCCTGCAGCCGCAGCCGGAAGCGCTGTTCCGCGACGACTGGCAGGAGAAAATCAACACCTTCCTGCACGACTGGATACGGCGGGAAAACACCTCGCTGAGCGCGCTCACCCGCACGCAGAAAAAGGATCTGGTGATGGATCTCCATAAGGAAGGGGCGTTCCGGGCAAAAAACTCGGCGGATTACATCGCCAGCGTGCTGTCGCTGGGGCGCACCACCGTTTATAAATATCTGCGCGAACTGAAAGGCTGAAGGTTGAAGGGCTAAGTGGGTGACGGAGCAATGACCTGGCAAAATCGCCCGCAAGTCCCTGAGGATAAATACTCGCTCCACGCGCCAGTCCGGCGGCAATGACTGCCGCCGGACTGCCTGCTCCATGAGCCGTCGCCTGTTTCAGGCCCGGCGGACCTTATTCCACAGGCAAAGCCAGAAACTCGCGCGCCTTCTTACAGGCATCTTCCGGGTCATCTGCCAGCGTTTTCGGGAACGGCATAATCTTCTTCAGTTTCGGGAACAGCACGCTGAGGCTGGCGCGCACTTCCTCGTCGCTGGTCAGATAAACGTAGCCCGCACACCAGTCGCGCAGCTCGGTTTTATACTGTTTCATCCAGCGGGTGGACTGCTTCTCTTCTTCGTGCGGCTCGCGCTCGTGTCCGTGCCGCGCGGGTATCCAGACAAACACCACCCGCTGCTGCTGTAGCAGAAAGTCGGTCAGGCCGTTCAGCAGGCGGTTGGTGCGGTCCGGCATGCCGAGCTGCGGGAAGCGGATAAACACGATCGGCCAGTGGCTGATATCAAAAATTTCTGCATCCGGCTGCGCGCCGGTGTAAACGCTTTTGTCACTCATATTCTGTTTCCTTTTCTTCTACGGAACGGCGCAGTAATGCCACTACGGTCAGCAACACCAGCGCGCCGCACAGGTAAAACAGCGGCCAGCTAATCAGCGCCACCATCTGCGCAAAAGCGATGGTGGCCAGCGTACTGACAAAGCGCCCGACGCCGTAAAACGTGGCGTAGTCGGTCGCGGGTTGTTCCCCGTGCGACCAGCCGAGGATGCGGGCGCTGAGCACAACATAAATTCCGCTGACCGCCGCGCCCATGGTGACCGCACCGGCTATCGCCAGCCACGGCAGCGTCAGCAGATAGCCCGCCGCCATTGCCGCCAGCGCCGCAATGCCCAGCGCGGTAAACAGCCCGATCGCCCGCGACAAACCGAAACGGTGCATCATCGGTGCGGCGATCCCGGCGGTGATCAGCATGGTGACCGGCCCCAGCGTACCGACAACGCCACCGATCGTCTCCATCGGTACCTGCATATCGATCAGCATCAGGCGGTTCAGCGCGGAAAGCGGGAAGATCACGCAGCAGGTCAGCGTCAGCAGTACCAGCCGCCTGCGCTGCAGCGAATTGCGCAGCAGTCGGCGGAAGCTGGCTTTCTGCTGCGGTGCGACGGGCGGCGGAGCCACCGGTGACTTTGCTCTGCTGACCAGCAGCATCGGCACAATCAGCAGCAGCAGGCTGGCGGCATAGATCAGGAAGATAGTTTCCCAGCCGAAGCGCTGGAACAAGGCCACAAACGCCCCGCCGCCGATCATCGCCCCGATGGAAAGCGCAGCCAGCTTGCAGGCCGCCGCACGCGGTCGCCAGGCCGGATCAATGCGCTCCACCGCCAGCGCGTCCAGCGCAATATCCATCGTCGCCATCGCGAAGGCGACGAACAGCCCCATCGCAAACAGCAGGCGCAGATCGGCCCCCGGCATCAGCGCCACTGCGGCCACCACCAGCGCGGAGGCCAGCTGCATCGGCACAATCCACGCCAGCTCCACCGCCAGAAACGGTGGCCGCCAGCGGTCAACCAGCGGCGACCACAGAAACGCCACGCCCAGCGGCAGGTACAGCGCATACAGCCAGCCCACCGCCCCCAGACTCATCCCCTGCGCCCGCATAATGGCCGGGAATCCGCCCTGGATCAGCCCCATGGTCATGCCGAAACCGATATACAGCGCGCTGATGGCCAGCAGCACCGCCAGCTGCCCATTACCGGTGTGTGCCCGAGGCGTATGTTGTTGCATTACGGTCATCGGCTTCACCAGCGATAGTTCACGGACAGGTTCACCACGCGTTCGTTACCGTAGTTACAGAAGTTGTTGGACAGGCATGTCACATAGCTTTTATCGAACAGGTTGTTGACGCTCACCCGAGTGCTTAAGCCATCGAGGTTGCCAAACCGCTTGCCAAAGTCGTAGCCGATGGCCGAATCAAACACCGTGTAGCCCGGCGCATCCAGACGAACCGCGTTAGCGGTATAGACGTTCGGTGAATAGCCTCCTACCGTTTCCCCCACGTAGCGCCCGCCGCCGCCGACGGTCAGGCCCTGCATCAGGCCGCTGCGGAAGGTGTAATCGGCCCACAGCGAAGCGGTGTAATCCGGGATACCGATCGGCCGCTGGCCGGCATCCACCGCCAGACTTTTGGTGACTTCGGCTTTGGTATAGGTGAAGGCGCCGGTCAGGTTAATGCTGTCGGTGATCGCCATTTTGGTTTCAAATTCCACCCCGCGCGAACGCTGTTCCCCGGTCTGATAGGAGGTGAGCGCGTTGGCGTAGGTCACCACATTTTTCTGGGTAATATCGAACCAGGCCAGGGTAAACAACGCATCCAGTCCGGTCGGCTGGTACTTCACGCCGACCTCACGCTGCTGCGCGGTATTGGGTTTAAAGGCATTACCGTTGCTGCCGGTGCCGGTCACCGGCAGGAACGAGGTGGAATAGCTGGCATACGGCGCAATGCCGTTATCAAAGTTGTAAATCAGGCCGACCTTACCGCTGAACGCTTCGTCATCCTGCACGCTGTGCGAGGCGTTCAGATAGTTATCGGTGCGGGTGCGCGCGGTGTCGTAGCGCCCACCCGCCACCAGCGTCCAGTTATCCAGATCGATCTGATCCTGCAGATAATACCCGGCCTGGGTGATGTGCTGTTTCTGGTTGGTGATCCGCGCCAGCGCCAGGTTGGTCGCCACGCCGTAAACCGGGTTGAGATAGTCGATTGAAGGTGCCGCGCCGTAGTCGCGGATCTGCCGCCATGACGATTCCTGATAGTCGAACCCCGCCACCGTCGTGTGGGAGAAACGCCCGGTATCAAACTCCGCCTGCAGCTGCAGATCGGACGTTATCCCGCGCAGGGATTCATCGGTGCCCAGCGCATAGCGGGAAATGGTGTGCCCGTCGGCGGCCAGCGCGGCGGTACCGACGCTTTTGGTCACGGTGGTAAGATCGAGGTAACGCAGGTTATGGCGCACCGTCCAGGTATCGTTAAAACGGTGCTCAAACTGCCAGCCCACCGCCGTTTGCGTACGGCTGAATTCGTCGTATTCCGGGTCGCCGTCGTTAAAATTACGTGCGATCTGCCCGGCCGGACTGGACCACAGGCTGCCCACCGTCGGCAGTACGCCGTAGTAGCCGCCTTCCGGATCGCGCTGATAGCTCATATTGAGGGTGAAAGAGGTATCGGCATCGGGGATCCAGGTCAGCGACGGTGCCACGAACAGCCGTTCTTCTTTGGTGTTCACCACCTGGGTATTCGATTTACGGCCAAGGGCAATCACCCGGTACAGCAGGGAATTATCGTCGGCCAGCGGCCCGGTGGAATCCAGCCCCAGCTGCATGCGTTTGTGGCTGCCGTACAGCATCTCCACGGAGTTCTGCGCTTCGCTGGACGGCGCTTTCGACACCGCATTAATCAGCCCGCCGGGATTCACCCCGCCGTACAGCGTCGATGAAGGCCCCTTGAGGAACTCGATGCGCTCAATGCCGAAGGTTTCAATCTGCGGGATCACATAGCCGCCGCCGCGCAGCAGGCGCAGGCCGTCCAGATACTGGTTGCCGTCGGTCGGCGATCCAAAGCCCCGGATATAGGGCAGATCGTAACGCGATGCCGAACCGCGCACCTCTGCCGATACACCGGCCGAGTAGCGCAGCGCCTGGGTCAGGCTTTGTGCGCCCTGCACATCGACCTGATCGCGGGTGATCACGCTGACCGACTGCGGGTTTTTCATCAGCGGGGTATTGGTTTTGGTCCCGGCGGTGCTGTTGCTGGCGACATAGCCGTTCACCGGCCCGAGCCTGCCGTTATCCAAGGCTCTGACCACCATGGTGCCGGTGCGGGCGGCCTGGTCCGGCGGCAGCCGGTAAATCTGTACGGTGCTGTCGTTGCTGAAACGGTAGCCCAGTCCTGTACCGTTCAGCAGGGTGGTCAGCGCCTGCTCAACGCTCATCCGCCCCTGCACCGGCCTGCCGGTTATCTCAATCGCCTGGTCTTCGCGGAACACCACGGACAGACCGGCAATCCGGCCAATCTCATTGACGGCCTGAGTAACCGGTTTAGCCGGCAGGTTAAAACTGAACTGCTCTACCTGAGGTTGCTGTACGGCGGCCACCGCCATACCCGTTGCGCCTGCGCCTGCCAGCAGTGCCGAGGCTAATGCATAGCCTGCGCGACGAACTTTCTTGTTGTTCATTAAGGTGCCCCATATCTGATAAGACGATCGCAATTAAACGAAAATAAGAGTAATTATCATTTTCACTATCACTACGATCACGCATCAGATGACGCACCACTGAACCTGAAAAAGAAAATTTTTTATAAAAAAAACATAACCGACTGTAAAACAGACATTTTTACTGAGTAACAATCACCAGATAGTCGGTGACTTTGCGCAGGCGGAAGCCGACGCTGGCCTGCAGCGAATCCAGCGCTTTATCGGTATCGGCAAGGGAGAAGCTGCCGGTGACCCGCTGATCCGCCAGCGCCGAGGACGGGATCAGCACCCGGCCCGGTCGATAGCGTTCCACTTCCCGCATCACATCGCCCAGCCGCGCACGGTAGAAAATATAGCGGCCGCCGTGCCACGCCATTGCATCCTGAACGTTAACGCTGGTGGGAGTCGCCACTCTCTGGGAACTGAACGCCACCTGCTGGCCGGGTTTGATCACCGTGGGCTGCGGCTGGCCTTCGCTGCTAACCGCCACGCTGCCGCGCGCCAGAGTCACCACACCGCCGCTCTCCTGCAGGCGCACGTCAAACTGCGTACCCAGAACGCGAACGCTTCCCGCAGGGGTTTCAACAACAAACGGTGTTTTTGAGGGAACCACATCGAAATACGCCCCGCCGCGCAGCAGCTGAACGCGGCGCACGTCCGCAGTGAGGTCGATGCTGAACGCGCTGTCGGCATCCAGCAGCACGGTTGAGCCGTCGGCCAGCAGCACCTCACGCCGCTCGCCTTTTGCCGCCACCTGGTCGGCGGACAAATTCTGCATCCACGACGGATTTTGCAGCCACAGACCGGCCAGCATCATCAGCGTGACGCACAACGCAGCGGCAGAACCCGCGCGGCGACGCGTCGCCTTTCGCGCACGATTTTTATCCATCGCCGCCAGATAGCCGGACAGCACGTCGGCCTCTTTTTCCGCCAGCTGCTGGCTCGGTGCGGCGGTATCCTGCCAGACGGATTCAATTGCCCGCCAGGCCTCTTCGTGTGCTGGATGTGCATTACGCCACTTATCACAGGCGGCCAGCTGGCGGCGCGACGGGCCGTTTTGCATCGCCAGAAACCAGCGTCGCGCCTCGGCGCGCATTGCGGCATCGTTTGACTCAGGTTTAATCGACATTGTTCACTCCCGTCGCGGATAGATCTAAGGCGGCAACCGCGCGTGCCATATGCTTTGCCACCGCGCGCGATGATATTCCCATCACCCCGGCGATCTCAGAAAAACTGCGGCCGTGTACCCGGTTCAGCAGAAAGATATGACGTGTTTTATCCGGCAGCGAGGCCAGCACCTCGTCGATCTGGCGAATACTCTGCTCGGCAGCCAGGATCTCGTGCGGCGACAGCGGCGGCTCGGAAAACGGCTCCGGCAGTTCGCCCTGCAAATACGCTTCGCGGGTTTTCTCGGCGCGCAGATGATCGATGGCGGCGTTGCGCGCGCAGCGGCTCAGATAGGCGGCGGAATCGCCCTTCCACTCGACGGCCTTTTCCCACAGCCGCAGAAAAATATCCTGCACCAGATCGCTGGCCGTACTGCGGCAGCCCACTTTGCGGCCAATCTGGCGCTCAAGGCGTTTTCGTTCGGAAAGATACAGTGCTGCGAGATCCTTGCCTTTATCGGCCATAAGATCGAGTCCCGGAAGGTAAAGAAAAATAGCGAAATACACACAGATCCTGTGCCATCAGTCTTCGCTGCTGGTCAGTTGGTCGGGGATTATTGCGCAGGCGTTAGGAGAATTCTAGTGTGTTTTTTGGCTAGGATTTCCCGCCTTGATTATTGCTAAATCACCCGCTAAAAACGAATCTGCAATAAACAATGCCGTAGAAAGACGGGGTGAGGCGCTGCCCGCACGACATCGACTCATGCAGAGGGCTTGTGGAATATTTCGCGCTATACGCAGGCAATGATGATTAAAATCCTCAGCTGCTACGACCAGTGAAAACTGCTTCTTCGCCTGCGTCCACGGCGTGACAATCCCGACCGTAACGTTTCCGGTTTTAGTCAAAACAATTTCACTCTGATAATCATCGGCACTGAAATAATTTAATCTAAACACCATACTCAACGTTTGTTAATGGTTATTAACTCCCAACAGAAAAATAGTCCTTTTAAATATTAAAAACTCAAAAAAACACCAATCTATCCAATTAAAAATTAATCGTAAAACTTAGATCTTCGTCGCTGAAACTCCGTTGTGTTTTTATATGACAGGGTGTAGATTTCTGCCACTTCGCCCAGATCGATTCGGCTAAAAAATAACACACCTCGGCTATTCTGAGTGTTATGCCGTTAACGCGTAGTTTTTATTGTTAACGTTATTTATGATTAAAAATAAAAGAATTATATAATCCCACTCTTTAAATTCCAGGATACTCATTATGGCAAAAATTACAGCAGCAATTTTACTGACCGTTATTCCTCTGTTCACCACCGGCTGTATTTCACTTAGTCCGAGCGAAAAACCGTCTGCCACGTCGCCGCAGCTTCAGGCTTCAGGAAAGGCAAAGCTATGGAACGATGCTACGCTGTTCGGGAAGGTACCTGCAACGCTACAGCACGAAGGCGATGTGAAATGCGCGGCCCAGCATAAAGGCGCGGCGATTGGCTATCACCCGCATGCGAAAAAAGCGGACGGCAGCTATTTCCAGGGCAACGCTTATCTGTGCTCGATGATTTAATTCAGCATCCTGCAACCTTACGGTCCCGGTTTGATTTTCCGGGACCGTATCCGAACGGTCGCGACACAGGCAATCGATCGACCACTCTGTACCCTTCGGTCGCCAAAAATAAACCTGACTAAAAATAAATTTATCGATAAAGCGGCTGTTCCAGTTCCTGCCCTTGTTTTATGCCACATTTTTCCTGGTATTTATCATGCTCATAATCCTTTGCTATAGGATCAACGAATGGTAAAATTTACTTACCAATAAAACCACAAACCAAATGGATTTCACGCATGACCACTGAGGCTCCGAACGCCGTAGAACAGGTTAAAGACCATCGTATATTTATGTTTTTAAAAAAGATCGTGGGAGAATCGTATCATGGCTGTGTCTTTTACATCTTTTTAAGTCTTGTTCTTTATCTGTGTATCGGCCTGGATCTCCGCGGATTTGTTAATCAAAAGGCCGTCAGCATATTTTTCGAAAACATTGCTCCCGATTCCATTATGATATTATTTACCGCAGGCGGAATGCTCACCATCATCAGAATGATGGCCACCGGTCCAACTAAAGACTCTCTCCCCAAAAAAGGCAAGTTCTATCGTTTTTTGGTTTTCCCGGTAGTCAACACGGGAAAGGTGTTAGCGATTTCAGGTCTTGGGATGATGATCGGTAACTTTATTGTTAGTCTTTTTTTTATCGACACCGAAAACGCCTCATTAAAGGCGTTCTATTTACTGGCTGTGTTTACCATGTACATCTTTTTTTTCGGCGTGATGGAATACTTTGGAAAATACGGTTACACGCCGATTATTAGCGAATGCTGTACGCAGTTTATGCTGGCCACCCTGCTGGTTATCCTTCCCTGCCTTTATGTGTGGGCTAATTAATTATCGCTGACGATCCGGCACGTTATTATTGGACAACGTGCCGGATTGTTTAAAACGACAGCTCGCGGATCAATACCGCGTGCACCCGCTGCCACAGTTTGACCGCCAGGCTTTGCGATTGCCCCTTCAGCGACACCGTACCGACCAGCACCTGCTGTGGCGCAATGCTGTCGCTGGGCAGCTTCAGCACCACGCGATAGACCGCCTGTTCAGGCATCAGCCTGCGCTGCGAATCGCTCAGCGTCGCCACCGGGCCGCCATACACCGAGGCCAGCTCCGCCAGCGGCTTCATATCCGCCAACGCCGCATGTTCAATATCCAGCACGGTAATCTCACTGGCGGCGCGAGAGGCATCGCGAGGATAGAAAGTGCCGCTGTCGCCCACCTTCAGCCTCCGCCAGTCCTGTTCGGACACCAGCGCCTCTACTACGCCGCCCTGAGAGCCGATCAGCGTCCCAAGCCACTCCCCCGGCGGCAGCCATTCTCCCGGTGTGAGCGGCAGCATTTGGTCGACCATGATCCCGTCTGCGGGGGCACGCACGGTCAGTGCCTGCTGCTGCTGTTCCAGCACCTGGAGCCGCTGATTTGCGGCCTCGCGCTCCTGACGCACGCGCTGATGGTTCTGCGCTGCCCGGCGGTTCATCAGTTGATACTGCTGCTGCCAGTTAAGGGTGGCCACCTGCTTTTCCAACTGCTGTCGCTGGTGCGATTCACCGTCGGCCTGCAGGATAAACAGCGGATCCCCGGCCTTCACCTGCTGCCCGGGTTTCACCAGAATCTCGCCGACTCGTCCGGCCAGCGGCATATAAAAGCTGTGCTGCTCGGCGGCGCGCAGCAGCGCCGGAGCCGTAACGGTGCGCTGCCACGGCACGATCAGCGCCAGCAGGGCCAGCGTTATGGCACCCAGCGTCACACCAAGATGGCGATTCATTCGATAATCCTTACGTCGTTGGGCCCATTCACGTAGCTCCTGCCAGATCGGCAGCAGGATAAACCAGCCAATTTCCACCGCGAACAGCGCCATCCCCAGCAGCTTAAACGCCATGTGATAAACCAGCAGCGCAATCCCGGTAAACAAAAACAGGCGATACACCCAGGTGGCGAAGGCGTAGCTCAGCAGCGTGCGCCGCAGCCAGTCCGGCCAATGTTCGGGCGGGGCATCGCCGAGCCCGAACAGCCATTCGCGCAGCCGCCAGCGGGCCAGCGCAAAGCCGCGCGCCTGCAAATTCGGCACGCCCAGCGCGTCGGAGAGCAGGAAGTAGCCGTCAAAGCGCATTAGCGGGCTGAGGTTGATCAGCAGAGTCATTATCCAGGTGGTGGTCGCCAGCATAAACGCCGCGCTGCGCCACATGCCGTCCGGCAGGAAGCTCCATGCCAGCGTCGCCCAGGCCGCCAGCGCCAGCTCCACCAGCATGCCGGAAGCCCCTATCGCCAGCCGCTGGCGGCGCTTCGGCAGTTTCCACGACGCCGATGTATCGGTATACAGCACCGGCATCAGCACCAGCAGCGCCACCCCCAGCGTGGAGACGCGCGCGCCGTAGCGGGTGCAGGTAAAGGCATGCCCCAGCTCGTGCAGGCACTTGGTGACCACCAGCGTGCCCCCGGCCAGCAGTGCGCCCTCCAGGGTGAAGAAGTGCAGGAAGGTGTGCAGAAAGGTCTGCCACTGGCGACTGGCGAACAGCAGTCCGCAGGCCCCGGCGGCCAGGGTCGCCAGCCAGAACGGTCGCCGATAGAACAGCTCAACGTGCGGCAGTAGCCGCTGCAGCAGGCGGTGCGGATGCAGCAGCGGAATGCGCATAAACAGATAGTTATGCAACAGCCAGCGCCACCAGACGCTGCGGCTCTGCTGCTGCTGATTGAGGAACTGCTTCAGCGCGGCTTCGCCTTCAGGCCGGGTCAGCGAATGAAACTGCAGGAAGCGGCTGAAGCTCTCCACCTCCTCGTCGCCGATCTCCAGCGGCAGCCGCTGATTCACCTCGGCAATCAGCCTCTGCCGATCGCCCAGCGACCAGCGCGACAGCAGCGCCATCTCCAGCCAGCCGAGGCGGAAAAAGCGCCCGCGCTGTGGATCTTCCAGCGTCCAGCTGGGGGAACCGTCCCAGTTTGCCGGGCCGCGATGCAGAATTAACTCTTCGCGCAGCGGCGGCAGCGGGGCCGAATTTGCGGCAGAACGCGCTGCCGAAGCCCCCCCGGCATGCAGCTGCGCATCGACGCCTGTTGTCATTACGCCCTGAGCAGCCAGAGCTGCCGAATCAGGAAAGGAGCCCGTCGCAGTGCCGTTAACAGAAGCCCGCACGGTTACACTCCCAGCCAGACGCGCATCGCCGACCACGGCTTACGCAGCAGCCAGGCGATCAGCACCGTGCGTTCTCCGTAGATTTTCGCACTGCCCTTCAGCCCGACACGCAGCAGCGGATCCGGCTGGCTGAATCCAGCGCGTAGTCGGTAGGCCATAATGTTCTCCGCCGTCAGTGCCGCGCGGTAGCCGGTCTGCTGTAACGTTGCCGCCACCGATTTATCCGGCGCAACGTTGAGGAACAGCCGCACGTCGGCACCCGGTGCCAGCGCGATGGCGTCGGCGGCGGGCAGTTGGATCTCCAGCTCGCTGTCTGCCGGATCGGCCACCAGCATAATTTTCTCACCGACCGCCACCGGACGGCCGGTAAGATCGCTGACGTCGTCAAAAATCGCCACGCCGTCGCGCGGGGCGACCAGCTCGGTACGCGCCAGCTGCGCCTGCAGGAAGGTCATTTCGGATCGCCCCTGATTGCGGCGGCTGGCCAGCACCGCCAGCTGGGCTTTCGCGTCGGTATCGCTCAGCGCCTGCTGCTGCGCCTGGCGATATTCGCCGTCGCTGGCGGCAAACTGCTGCCTGGCGCTTTCCAGCTGGTTTTGCAGCTCGCGGGAGTCCAGCCGCACCAGCGCCTGGCCCTGCTTCACCGCCTGGTTGGGCCGTACCAGGATCTCATCAATCACCCCGGCCAGCGGCGCGCGCAGCAGCGCCGGGCGATGCGCCACCACTTCCGCCGGTGCAATCACCGACTGGCGCACCGGGATCAGCATCAGCGCCAGCAGCACGGCGCAGGCGGCAATCACCCTGCCGCGCTTCGGCTTCTGTCGCTTAGCCCCGCGCCGGTTATTCAGGCCGAACCAGGCGTGACCATAAGCTCCGCCCAGCTCTTTCAACAATAGCAGGTCGCCGTCCTGCCACGGCGTTTCACGCAGCAGCAGCAGCGCCAGTGCGGTTTCGCCCTGCGCGGCAGGCAGCGGCAGCCACAGCCCGTACGCGGGCAGATACTCCTGCCACACCGCGCGGTCGGCGGGGTCCAGCACGCTGGCATCCAGCCGCGACGGCTGGCTGTAACTCTGCTGCCAGCGCGAACACAGCCGGGCCATCTCCTGGCTGAACGGCGCGTGGCCGTCCGGCGCGGCGATGCCGGAAACGGCACGCAGCCTGCCGCTGACGCCATCCCACAGCAGCGCCTGGCGGTAGGGCGTCAGGCGATGGGTTTCGTTGACCATAAAGAAGGCCAGCTCGTCGCTGCTGGCCAGCTCGCGCACCCGTCCCTGCAGGCGTAGCAGTTCGCTCAGCGCCCGCAGATGCCCTTCCGCTGCCGCGGTCTGGTTCATCTCACTCATTCCGCCGCCGTGCCCGAGGCGGCAGGCAGGCTGAACTGCGCCGCGCCGCTCATGCCGGGCAGCAGCAGGCCGTCACCCTTCTCTTCAATGCGGCCAAACACCTTCACCGACTGGCTGACCGGATCCACCGCCGAGGAGAGCCGGACGATTTTCGCCGGGTAGCTTTCCCCGGTTTCATCCAGCGCCACGGTAAACGGCGTACCGGCTTTCAGCCAGCGCAGCCAGCGCGACGGCACGATCATTTCCAGCTCAAAGGCGCTGTCGTCGTACAGCGTCAGCAGCGGCTTGCCTTCCGGCACCGTTTCCCAGTTGCGCACCAGCGTTTCGGTCACGCGGCCGGAGAACGGCGCTTTCAGTACGCAGCGGTCGAGCATCGCCCGGTTCACGCCGCTTTCCGCCTGCGCCATGCTCACCGCCGAACGCGCCTGCTCAACGTCCGAGACGCTAATTGAGTTCAGGCGATCCAGCCGGTTGGCCACCGCCAGCTTTTTCCGCGCCGCCTGTTCGTTGGCGCTGGCATAGTTCAGCTTCTCTTTCAGCATGGTGCAGTCGAAGCTCAGCAGGGTGGCACCCTGCTTCACCCGATCGCCCTCTTTCACCGTCAGCGTGTTAATCCGCGCCGCAATGCCGCTGGAGAGCGTGGTCTGCTGTACCGCACTGAGCTGGACGCGCACCGGCTCCGGCGGCGCGTCCTCCGCCAGCGCGCGGTCGGCACACACCATCATCAGCGCCAGCAGCAGCGGATGGGCCAGTTTTTTGTGCATCACTGCGCACCACCGGACAGGGAGCTGTAGCTGTCCCACATGTTGCCTGAACTCACCGCGTACGGCTGGCTGCTCACCGCCTGCTGCGCCGGTGTCGGTGTCGGTGCCGGACGGCTGGCGGCCAGCAGCGCGGCGGATGGCGTGGCGGTGGTGACTTTGCCCGTAGGCGCACCCAGTACCGGCACGGCAATCGCCCCGTTTTCAATCTGCTTGCTGGTGCTGTTGATGCTGCTGCTGAGCGCGGCCAGGCTGGTGTCGTTAACGCGGTCCGGCAGAATATCCAGACCGGCGGCCTGCCAGATGCTGCCCAGCGCGTTCTGCATCACCGCGAAGCTGCGGTCGCGAGCGCGAGTGGTCAGAATGGTTTCGGTGCTGACGCGAATCTGTTCCATCTGGGTGGCAGCCTGGTTACGGTAGCTGAGGTCGGTCTGCTGGTAGATGCCCTGCTGCACGCGCGCCAGTTCCTGGTAGCGGTTAAACATCTGCACGCTGCTCAGGTACTCCTGCCAGGAGACGTTAACCTGGGCCATCACCGCCATGCGCATCGCCTGGCGACGGGCTTCCGCCACCTGCTCTGCCGACTCGCCCGCACGCTTCACCGACGACCACGCCAGCACGTTCAGCAGGTTGCCGCTAACCTGTACCCCGGCAGAGGCCCAGCCGTGGTTCACCAGGTAGCTGTTGCTGTCGCCGTTCACCCCGGCAAACAGCGTCGCACCCGGCATCAGGCGCAGCAGCGAGCGGCGGGTTTCCAGCACCGCGTTGCGCGCTTCGTAGCTCTCCTCGCGGATTTCCGGGCGGCGCACCATGGAAATATTTTCCAGATCGCCGAGGGTGTAGCTCATCTTCGGCGCGGTCATGCTGCTTTCAGCAGGTACCACCAGACTGAAGTCGCTGGCCGGCGGCAGGTTCATCAGCGAGGACAGGCGGGCTTTCGCCAGCGCCAGGTCGCTGTCCACCACTTCCAGCTGGCGTACCATTTCCAGCATATTTTTCTGGAAGCGCAGGGATTCTACCGGCGGCAGCAGGCGCTCGCGCTCGGTGGCGCGGGCGTACTCCAGCGAGCGTTTCGCTTCGCCCAGCGCACGGGTCACTTCGGGCTTCAGGCGTTGTGCGGTGGCCGCTTCCCACCAGGCGGTACGCACCTGACGGGTAATATCCGCCACCACTTTGCGGCGACGCTCCTCGGCGGCAAGGGTTTTATTCGCCTGCATATGGGCGTTGACGTAGCTGATACCGAAGTCCAGCACGTTCCAGCTCATGGTCAGGTCGGCGGTACGGGTGGTCTGATCCTGGCTGGTGGACGATTCCAGCGACTGCTGGCCGGTGGTCACCGACTGGCTGCTGGAACCGGCGACGTTGTCGCGGGTTTGCAGCCCGGCACGGGCCGCCAGCTTCGGCAGCATATCCAGGCTGGCCACGCTGCGCAGATCGTCCTGCATCGCCTGCTCCATCAGCGCCACGCGCTGCTGCAGGTTATACTTCAGCGCGCGGGCAATCGCTTCATCCAGGGTAATGTTGCCGCGCACCGGTTCCTGATCGCTGAACATCTGCGTGCGGTCGGTCATCGCCTGGGTCACCTGTTCCGCGGGGGTCATCGCCTCGGGAGTGACGGCGCATCCGGCCAGCAGGGTGCAGGCCAGCGCCACGGCCAGGCTTAAACGACGCGGCGCGCTGACCGGCGCCTGTACTGGTGCAGAAACAGAGGTAAAGTGAGTCACTGAAAGCGTTCCCATCGTATTGAAATTATTCATTTATAAAGTTAAATCCCTGTTAGTCACGCGCCAGCGCATTCAGCGCCTGGAGCAAATCGTCGCCGTCGCCGCGCAGGGCATTCAGCGAGTGTGAAACACCCTGATTAAAGGCCACATCCGGCTGCGCCTGAACGCGTACGCCGGTGGTCGGTATCAGGAAGCGTTCGCTGGCTTCCGCCGCCGCGCGCGCTGACTCGCTGCCGTGCAGCGTCAACAGCAGCGACGGGGCACCGCCCGCACGCTCAAGGCGCAGCTGAATCTGACCGACGCGACCGGCATCGGCGGCATTAATTTGCAGCTCGCGGCGTGCGGCGTCATAGCGGATCCATTCCGGCAGCGGACGACCGTTGGCCAGCTGAACCGACACAATGCCGCCGCGCCCCGCCAGGCCAGGCGGTAGCGCATAGACCTGCTGACCGTTGCCGCCGTCGTGCCATTCACCGCGCCATGCGGTGGCGCGCGCCAGCGCCGGGTTATCGGCGGTACGGGAAGTAAAGTTGACCTTCTCCAGCGGCGGCATCAGCGTTGGCATCAGCGGATCGAGCTGCCACGGCGTGGCCTGGTAGTCCAGCGGACCGCTGGCCAGCACCGGGGTATCGCTCAGCACCAGCGGGTCGCGCGGTGCCTCGGCGCTGACCGGGATAAATTCCGGCTCGCGCTCCTGCCAGATAAAGCGTTCGGCATTGCCGTCCGCCTGCGGGAATAGCCTGACCGGGGTCATCACCACCGGTGAGACGCCCGCGCCCGCAGGCTGGATAGTCAGCGTAAAGGTGCGGCTGGCCACGCCGCCGTAAGGATCGGTGACGCTAACGGTAATCAGGTAGCTGCCGTCGGTGGCGGCGCGGCCGCTGAGGGTGCGGCTGTCAGCGTCAAAGCTCAGCCCGTCCGGCAGCCCGCTGACGCTCCAGGTGAGGTCATCGCCATCGGCATCGTTAAACAGATCCGCGGGCAGCGTCTGCTGCCAGTCAATGCCGGCTATCGGCTGGTCCGGGGTAAATGTGACGTCGGTGACCTGCGGCGCGCGGTTGGCCAGTAGCACCAGCGTGCGGCTGACGCTGGCACCCCAGGCATCGGTCGCAGTCAGCGTCAGGGTGTAGCGCCCGGACGGCAGCGTGCCGCTCAGCGTGTGGGTTTCGGCATCAAAGCGAAGTCCCGCAGGCAGGTTATCCGCCTGCCAGGTCAACGCATCGCCGTCGGCGTCGGTAAACAGCGTGTCGGCCAGCGCCACGCTAATGGCCGTACCGGATGAGACGCTGAAGCTGGTCTCACCGCTGCCCAGTTCCGGCGTGGTATTCACCCGCAGTTCAAGCTGGCGGGTCGCGCTGGCACCGTCGCCGTCGGTCACGGTAATGGTCAGGGAATAGACCCCTGCCGAGGTAGCGGTACCGCTCAGCGTGCGGGTGGCCGCATCAAAGGTGACCCCGTCCGGCAGGCCGCTGATGCGCCAGCTCAACGTGTCGTTATCAGCATCGGTAAACATCCCCTGTGGCAGCGTGGCGGTGTACGCCGTACCAAGGGTGATCACCGCAGGCTGATAGCTGACGTCGGTACTCTGCGGCGCGTGGTTAATGGTGACATCCTGCTGCCAGGCACCGCTGGTGAGCTCACCGTCGCTGACAATAAGTGACAGTGTCACTGTGCGTCCGGTGCTGTTGTCCGCATTGTTGTAGACCAGGCTGCTGATAACCCGGCCTGCGGTGGCGCTGCTGACGCCGTCGGCGAAGGTGACGATCAGCACACCGTCGTGCTGGCTGAAGCTACCAATCACCGTGCCGTTATCCAGAACCCGGCCGTCGGCGTTCAGGGTCAGGCCGCTGTCGGCGGTGAAGGCAAAGCTGCCCAACCCGCTGCTGTCGGTGACGGTAACGCTCGCCCCGCCGTAGTTGCCGCTGCCGTCGTTAAGCACGTCCAGCGCTTTGTCTTTTAGCGTAACGTCGCTGCTGAAGTTCAGCTCCGCGCCGCTGCCGACGGTGTAACGCACCTCTTCAACCACGGTAATCAGGCTGGCGAGCTGGCTGCCGCTGACGATCACTCCGCCGTCGCTGGTGGTGAGGATTTTGGTTGCGCCGTTCAGCGCCGCGTACTCGCTGCTGCTCCAGCTGGAGGTCAGGGTCAGCTTGCCGCTGTTGCCGATGCTGTAAGCCTGCAACGTCCCGTCGCTCAGGGTAACGTACAGGCTGTCGCTGCTGGTCGCCAGCGCGGTCACGCCGCTGATATCGCTCATCACGCCGGTCTGCACGATCTGGCCGCTCTTCTGGTTCAGGCTGAAGATTTGCAGGCCGCTGCTGGTGGCGACGTAAATCAGGCTGCCGTCCTCGCTGACGGTCATCGCCGACGGTGAGTCGATGGACAGCTTGCTGCCGCTGGCGTCGGTGTCCTGATCGAAGACCGCGCCGAGCAGCGCCAGCGTACCGTCCGCCTGGCGCTGGTAGACAATAATGGCGTTGGGGAACTGATCCGCTACCGGGTCGGTGACGATAAACAGATAATCGCCGCTGAGCACCTGCGCCACCGGCTGCCACAGGTGCGGCGGATCGAAGGCATTGGCTTCGACATCCCCGAGATTGGTCATCTTGCCGGTTTCGGCATCGATGGCGATCGCGCTGAGACCGCTCTGGTTATACACGTAGATCGTCAGCCCGTCGTCGGAGACCAGCACCGAGCTGATATCCCACATTTGCACGGTATCGAGCTGCGTCAGCGTACCGTCGGTCCCGATACTGAAGATATTCAGGCTGTAATTGATTTCATCATCCGACGCACCTTCCGCTTTGCCGCTGGTGCTGATCACCAGCTTGCTGCCGTTATCAATCAGGGCGATCTTGTCGATTTTACCCAGCCCGCTGTCCATGTTGCCGAGCCAGGTCAGCGCCCCGGTGGTGGTATCGCGGCTGAACAGCGCGACCTTGCCGCTGCCGTCGATGGCGTACAGGCTGGTGCCGTCATCCGACAGCACGGTTTGGATCAGGGTGCCGAGGCCGCTCACTTCACTGAGGCTGCCGGCCCAGGCCAGCTTATCGCTGTCCGGTGAGCTGAGCTGCGGACCGGCGTCCTGCGCCTGAAGCGTAATCACCGAGTGGATATCCAGATCGGTGCTGTCGCTGCCGCCGAGCGCGGTACCGCCACTGTCTTTAATCCCGGTCAGCACGATTTCGCGGCTGCCGAGATAGGCATCCGGGTTGCCGTAGCCAAGGGTATTGATCAGCGTCTGGGCTTTTTCAGCGCTGATGCCCGCGTCGCTGACGAGGGTTAACGAGGCCACGCCGTCGGTCACGCTGACGGTGACCACGATATTGCTGTCGGTCAGCACGCGAACGCCGTCGGCCAGCAGGACGTTTTTGCCGTCAATCACCAGATAATCGCTCTCGCCGCTCACCAGTCCGCTGACGCTGAGGGTGATTTGTACGATGCTCTGGCCGTTCTCGATGGTATCCACCACCGTGTTGCTGAACACCAGCGTGCTGCCGCTGGTGTCGCGGTAGGTCGGGTCGGTGGCCTGGCTGCTCACTTCCGGCGCGTCGTTAATCTGAGTGACATTGACCTCAACCGACTGGCTGGCGGTGGTCCAGGGATCGCTGATGCTGACCACCATCTTCAGGGTGCTGCCCGGCGCTTTACTGGTGCTCTGCCAGCTGATTTGATGCAGCACCTGATTAGCGACCGCGGTGGTGACATCGGCGGTAAAGGTCACGGTCAGGGTACCCTCGCTGACGGTGA
Organism: Erwinia sp. JUb26; assembly: GCF_003751505.1. Lineage (GTDB taxonomy): Bacteria > Pseudomonadota > Gammaproteobacteria > Enterobacterales > Enterobacteriaceae > Erwinia. The sequence goes on from NZ_RJVB01000001.1 coordinate 1,026,905, forward strand.
AGCTGGCGATGGCGGTGCCGTTAAGCAGGATGTTGCCGTTCTCCAGCGTCAGCCCGTTACCCTCTTGCAGACTGTAACTGTCGTCGGCGTTGGTTCCCCCGTCACGCGCCATGGTAATGCTGGCACCGTTATAGTTGCCCGCACCGCCGTTGGCCGCATCGTAATCCACGTCGCGGAGCACCAGCTGGCTGGCGATCTGGCTGCTGCCGCGTTCGGTCCACGCCACCGAGACCAGATCCGTTGAACTGTCGAACGCGCGCAGGCCGGTTTTGTAGTAGCGCGATCCGCCGTAGATCGATTTGCCGTCGGCGGAGATCGCCACCGCAATCATCGCGCCGTCGCCCTGAAGGGTATTGCGCAAGGTCAGGCTGCCGCCGTCACCGATGGTGTACACCGCCAGGCTGGCGGCGTTGGTGCCAACGTACAGCGCCGTGCCGTCGGCGGAAAGCGTCACCGACATCGGGAAGCCGCCGACCTCGGCGTTGACGGATTTTGACGAAATCAGGCTCATGCTGCCGTTCGCCGCATCGTAGTGCAGCACGGTCAGGTAGTTAGCGGTACCGGTCACCACGTAGATATAGCCGTCATCGGAAACCGTCATCTGGGTGAAGACGCCGCCGTTTAATCCGCTGCTGGAGCTTAGCGTGCCCGCGCTGCTGGCGTTGCCGTCTTTATCGGTCCAGGTCAGTGCGGTGGCGTCGCGGGTCAGCTTGCCGGCATAGCTCAAAACGCCACTGCTGTCGGTGGTGTAGAGATTCATATTACCGGTGCTGCTGATGATGTACAGCGTGCCGCTGGCGTCGAAGTCCATGCTGACGGCGCTGCTCAGGCCGGTGAAGTTCTCCTGCGCGGCGAGTTTGCCCTGCGCATCCACGCTGTAGCGGTACAGCCCGCTGGCGGTCAGCGCGTAAACGCTGCTGCCGTCATCGGACATCGCCAGTTTTACCGCCGTCGCGCTGAGATTCACGCTGGAAACCGCCGTCAGCGAACCGTCATCGCCGAGGGTAAACGCCTGCAGTACCGCCTGACCGCTGCTGTTGGTGCCGGACAGATACAGGGTGTTGCCATCGGCGGAAAACGCCGTCTGGGTGGTGCCCTGAATACCTTCGATTTCGATACCGTTGGTATCGTTACCGTCATTGACGCTGCCCTGGGTATAGGTTTTTTGCAGCGTCAGTACGCCGGTGCTGGTATCGCGGCTGTACACACTGACGTAAATAGTGCCGGTCCAGTTAGCCCCGGTGCCGCCGATCACCACCAGGCTGGTGCCATCGTCCGAAAGCTTGATCGCGTCCACGTAGTAGCCATAGTTCTCAAGGCCACCCTTCGAGGTGTAGATCAGCGAACTGGACTGCGGGCCGAGCGTCGGTTGGGTGTTGGCAGCCTCATCGGCGGTAATCACCCGCAGGGTCATATCACGGCTGGCGCTGTCGCCGGACTTATCGGTGACGGTAATGGTCAGGTAGTTATCGCTAAGCGAGGTCGCCGTACCGCTGATGGTCAGGGTTTTTGCATCGAAGGTCAGCCCTTCCGGCAGTCCGTCTACCGTCCACGTCAGCGTGTCGCCGTAAATGGCATCGGCATCGTTAAACAGCGTGGTGTCCAGCTTCAGGGTGAACGACTCGTTGACCACCGCCGAGCTTAGCTGACTGCTGGCGTCCCAGTTGGTTTCCGGGGCGCGGTTATCGATCTGCGCCACCGCCAGCGACAGCGTCAGACTGGCGGTGGCACCGGTGCTGTCCTTCGCGCTGAGAGTGATGCTGAAGGTGCCAACCGCCGTGGTGGAGCCGGAAATGGTATGGGTTTCGGCATTAAAAGTCAGGCCGTCCGGCAGGCCGGTGACGCTCCAGATCAGGTTTTCGCCGTCAGCATCGCTAAACAGCGCAGGCAGCTCCAGCCAGTAGTCCGTCTCGGTAGTGGCCTGCGGCAGAGTATAACCGGCGGTCACCTCCTGGTTGAGCAGCGGACTGGTGTTGACGCGCAGCAGCACGGTGCCGGTGTTGCTGTTCAGCTGGCCGTCATTGACCACCACACTGAGCGTCACCAGCGCGCTGCTGGTCCCGGTGGTCGCCCACATCACCTGCTGCAGCACCTGGTTGGCGGTGGCGGTGGTCACGTCGGCGGTGAAGGTGATTTTCACCGTATTACCGCTGGCGGCAACGGTGCCAATCACGCTGCCGTTCAGCAGCAGCTGGCTGCCCTGCTGGGTCAGGCCGCCGTCGCTGGCGAAGCTGTACTGGCTATCGCTGCTGCCGGAGGCGGTCAGGGTGATCGAGGCGCCTATATAGTTGCCCGCGCCGTTGTTCAGCACGTCGAAGTTGCTGTCGGAGACGTTCATGCCGGTGGTCACCGCCACCGGGCTGCCGCCGACGGTGTAGGTGATCAGCGAGGTATAGACCTCCACGCTGCTGCCGCCAACCACCGCCAGCGAGGTGCCGTTGCTGGCCAGCGCGGCGCTGCCGCCGGTGGTCTGGCTGCTGACCAGGGTCAGCGCGCCGGTGCTGGCAATGGCATAGACCGACAGCTGGCCAGTACTGGTGCTGACGTACAGCAGGCTGCCGTCGCTGCTGATCGCCACGTCCTGCGCTGAGGTAATGGTGCGGCTTTCGACCTGCGTCAGCACGCTGCCGTTGAAGCGCCAGGCGATCAGCGCTCCGGTGCTGGTATTCAGGGTATAGATCACGCTGCCGTCGCTGCTGGCGGCAACCTGATATTGATAGGAGTAATTAAGCGGCGAGGCCACGGTGGTGTTATCCACTTCAACCAGCGTAGTGACGCCATTCTTTACCTCGCGCTTCAGTACAGTCAGCGTCTGAAAGTCTCCGCCTGCGGTCATGACAAAGACATAATCTCCTACCGAGGTCAACCCGGCATGGCGATCCACATTACCGGTAAGACGGGAGGCATAGACCAGCGCGCCCTGCTCATTGATGTCATAGACATAAATCCCGTTCACTTCAGAGCTGATATAGAGCTGTTTACCATCCTCGCTGATGGCCATATTGATCGGCTTGTCGCCGATGGCTTCTTTACTGGCGAAGGTCAGCGTACCGTCCGCTGCGCGGGTCAGAGTGATGATAGAACTGGTGGCGCTATTTCCATCGGCACTCAGCACCACGTTCAGCAGATAAACCGCCTTATCGCCCACCGCCATACCGCTGGTCACGGCAAAATTCGCCGTGTCGCTAAAGGTTTGCAGTTTAGTCAGCACGCCGCTGTCGGAAACGCTGTAAACCACCACGCTTCCCTTGCTGCTGGCGACGTAGGCGAAGTCACCGTCCGGCGAATAGCTCACGGCATTCGCGCCGTCGGCGAGATCGGACACGGTGAGATCGTCCAGCAGCGTCAGATCGCCGGTGCTGTCCACTTCGGGCGCGAGGTTTTTATCGTTATCGATGGTGACGGTGCTGCTGATATCGAGATCGGTGCTGTGATTTTGCGCGTCGCTAAGGGTTCCCAGCCGCACGGTGACGGTGCCGTTGCCCACGTCGCCGTCCAGCGCGCGATAGCTGATGCCGTTAATCAGGCTCTCTACCGCATCGGGCGTCACGGTACCCGCATTGTTTAGAAATAGCGTTATCGTGGTGGTGTTATCGGCAATCGCCACGCTGTAGGAGTAGTGGCTGTTGGCCGTTTCACCGAAAGCGCTGGTGGTGGTCAGCGTAATCGCCGTGCCGTCAATCACCAGCGCCTGGTTGCTGCCGCTGGTGTTGACGCTGATAGTCAGCTTGCTGATTTCGTGGCCGGTGCTGTCCGCCGATACGCTGGCGTTGCTGAACAGGTGCACGTCGGCACCCGGCGTGCCGGCGGTATCAATGCTAAACACTGCATCGCTGACCGGCGTAGCGGTGGCGACCGGTGCGGTGGTGGCAACGGCGGTGGCATCGGCCACGTCGGCGGCGGTGGTGACCGCTGCGGCATCAAACATCATGCGCGGCTCAAGCGCCAGCGTCAGGCTCCAGGCCGGGCGTGTGGATGATTTTTTCATGAGTTCACCTAATAATTAACGCGTTCTGCCGGATGAATTACTCGATCAGGCGTACGGAACTACTCTGTTTATCGATACTCGCCAGAATGTCATCCAGCTTGTTGCTGATTTGACCTTCTGCTCCGGAGAAGCTGGAGCTGTCGGCAAATTCCACCGAACCGCCATCGTTGTTGGTACACTCCTGCAATCCGGGCAGCGCAATGCGGTCAAACAGCCCGCGTCCAAAATCTTCCGGGTCGCCCGGCCGCACGCCGATGAAATAGAACTTGATATCGCGATTGCGGAAGCTTTCGCACAGTGAACGGAAGCGTTCGGTGGCGGCCGTGGTGGCCTGCCCGGTTTCTTCACCGCCGTCGATCGCCTCGCCGACGTAGCTGTTGTAGGAATCGGTGTCGAACCAGTCGCCGGTGGTGTTGGCCATCATCACGATCGCTTTCAGGTTGCCGCTGCCGCCGTCGTTAAAGTCCAGCGGATATTCGCTGTCGCCCCAGCCGTCGCCGCCGCGAAACGCCGGGGACAGCGCCATGGCGCCCCAGCCCATGGCGATGGCGTAGTTGATGTTAAAGTGCGACTCCATCTGGTCGAGGCGGTCGGAAATCTTGCCGAGATCGTCGGTCAGCGGCAGCAGCGCCGCCGTCGGGCAGCCCTTGTCACCGACGATAAAGCGGGTGTCGTTCACACCGGTCGCCTGGCCAAAGTCCGGGTTCGGCCCTACCCACTGAATAAACGGCATCCAGGTGGCGTTAATCGGCAGATCGTGGCGATAGTGGATCCAGAAGCTTTTGGCCGGCGCCTCTTCCCAGAAGTAGTTTTCCCCCTGATCCAGCCCGCGATAGAGGCACATGCGCTGAGTCTGCAGGTCGGGCATCATGCGGCTGGCCATATTGGCGATACCGTAATCGTTGTTACGAAACAGCGACGACAGCTCTACCGGGGTCAGCGCCTGGGTCAGCGACCAGCTGCGAATGCGGGTGCTCCAGTTATCGGCATCCCAGACGCTGACCGACTGGCTGTAGGGCACCAGCGCTATCCGGCGGTCGGGGAAGTCGGTGAGAAAATCATTGGCAAAGGTATTGGTCAGGCGGCGCAGCACGGCCAGGTCACCGGCCTGCTCGCTGGAGGTGTTCGGCAGAATCATCGCCACTTCCGCCGGGCGGTAGATCACCTCGGCGGTCGAAAAGATCTCCTGCTCCTGCGAGCCGACATCCAGCAGTTCGGGATCGCTGGCGTAGCTGACGCTGACGGTAAAGGTACGGTGGGCCTTATCCGTCCGCCCTTCGCTGACCGCAATATCGGAAATCCGCAGCTGTTCCGCCAGGCGGCTGTTGAGGCCGAGGTTGGTGCGCACGTATTCCCACGCCAGCTGCTGCTTTTCACCGTCGCCGAAGCTGCTGTTATTTTTAATCAGCGACTCGCGCCCCACCGCCAGCGCCGCCGCATCCGCCGCGCGCTTGATCTGCGCCGCATCGCCGGTGGTCTGTACGCTGTCGAGGATAAAGGCCCCGCTGACCAGCAGCGCCATCATGCCCAGCACGTAGAAAGCGGTTCCTGCCCCTTTTTCCTGGCGGCAGAAGCGGCGCACCGCGCGGTTCAGCGCGCTGAGAGAGTTATTCATCGGCGTCTTCCTCCAGCCCGGCTTCCGCCGCCAGCGTGGCGTCCAGCGTCAGGGTATTACGCGTGACTCGGTTAACGGCGGTGGCCTTCAGCTGGTTTTTCACCGTCAGGCCGCCCAGCATGGTGATATCACTGCCGTTGCGGCACAGTTCGACCACGATCATCGACACATTCTCTTTACCCGACTCTTCATTCACTTCCGGCAGTTCGCCGGGCCAGGTGCTGCCGGCCGGCACCACGTTATCGGTGCAGATACCGGTGTTATTGCCGCGCGACAGCTGCCAGTAGACCTGGCTATTCTGCCGCACGTTGGCGATATTCAGCTGGTAGCTGCCGGTGTTTTCATCGGGGATGGTCGCGGCCAGCAGCCCGCTCAGGCCCTGGCGGCTCAGCTCGGTCTGCATCGCCAGCACCGAGGCAATCGCCCCGGCGCGCTGTTCCATATGTTCGCGCTCCAGCTCAACGGTAATCAGATCGGTGAGCACCGCGCCCGCCGCCAGCACGATCGGCAGCGCCAGCGCGGTTTCCACCGCCAGCGAGCCGTGCTGTTGCCGCCACAGGCGACGCAGAAGGTTATTCATCGTTCAGTTCCGTGCCGAAAACGTGTTTGTACTGGTAGCGGAAGGTGTTCCCCAGCGACAGCACTTCCGGCAGCGGCGAGAGAAACTCCTTTTTGATCTGCACGGTCACCGACCACACCGGCAGCGTCTGGCGGTTTTCGCCCTGCTCGTCGTCGGACACCGTAAGCCCGCCCAGCTCGCTCAGGCTGTCAAAGTGCAGCACGCTGACCGACAGATCGTCGGCGGAGATATAGCCGTAGCCCGCTTTCACCATCCGGCTGCGCAGCGAATCGGCCATATCGCTGGCGCTTTCGCTTTCCAGCGTGTCCAGGCGAAACGACTGCACGGCGTTATCCAGCGCCACGCTGCCAATGCCGATCACCAGACCGATGCGCGCCAGTTCGAACAGCATCATCACGCCCACCAGCACCACCGGTGCAAGGAATGCCAGTTCGGTGGCGATCACCCCACGTTCGCTGCGCGCGGCGGCGAAGAGGCGGCGCAGTTTTGCGGCTGTCATTGGGCGTTTTCGCTTAGCGGCAGCATCTGGGTGCTGGCCAGCAGCAGCGGATTACCGTTTCCGCCTTTCTGCTTCAGCTCGTCGGCGCGGGTGCTCAGCGTGGCGATCAGCCCGTCGATGCGGTCGGCAGCGGCCAGATGGGACAGCGTGTCGCGCGCGCCGGCCTCATCGCCCTTATAGAGATAGGCCAGCGCCAGGTTCAGCCGCAGCGACGGGTTATTCATATCGGCGGTGCGCAGCTGACCGATGGCGCGATCCGGCTGGCCGCTGGAGAGCCAGGAGAGCGCGAGGTTGTTCATCACCGCTACGTTGCCCGGCTCGCTTTGCAGCGCCTGCTCAAAGCGACGGCGGGCGTCGTCGTGGCGGCCCTGCGCGTCCAGCAGCACGCCCATGCCGTTCAGCGCGGTGGCGTTGCTGTCATCGCGGCGCAGCGCGCACTCGAAGTCTTTCGCGGCGGTGGTCATGCGGCCCAGCGCCAGCTCGGCGCGGCCCATGCCGAGGCACAGCGCCAGCGCTTCGGTGTCCGCCATTTTGTCGATGTTGCCGCCCAGCGCATTGCGCGCGCGGCCATACAGCGCCAGCGCCTGGGCGGGCTGCTGCACGGGCGCACTGACGGTGGCGAATTCCAGCATCTCGGCCCCGCTCAGCTTGCCGCGCGCGTCAAGGCGGGCATAGACTTCGCTGGCCGCTTCCAGCCGACCCTGATCGCGCAGCAGGCGCGCCAGCTTCAGCCCTTCTTCTTTACTGCCCTTCAGGGTCAGGCCGGAACTGCACCCGGCCAGCATCAGGCCGCAGATCAGCGCCAGCAGCAGGCGCGGGGTAAACAGTGATGGAGCGTTTTTGATCGGCATGTCGGGTTCTCTCGTTATTGGGCCAGCAGGCGGATCACGCGCAGCAGCGCGGGAGCGGCCATAATGGCGATAATCGGTGGCAGAATAAGGGCCATCAGCGGCACACTGAGCTGCGCGGGCAGCTTGCCCGCCTTCTCTTCCAGGGTCAGCAGCAGGGTTTTACGGCTTTCATCGGCGATGGTGCGCAGCGCCTGAGACAGCGGCGTGCCATAGCGCTCCGCCTGCAGCAGGGTGGCGACCATGCTTTCGATTTCCGCCACCCGGGTGCGTTCGGCCAGGTGATACAGCGCGGTGTTACGGTCGGCAAGAATTTGCAGTTCGGCGGCGGTGTAACGCAGCTCGTCGGCCATTTCCGGGGCGGACAGCCCCAGCTCCTTCGAGACCACTTGCAAAACGCGGCCAATCGGCAGGCCCGCTTCGGCGCAGACCACCATCAGATCGAGCGCATCGGGCACCGCACGCGCCAGCTTTTCACCGCGACCGGCGGCGCGCATCTTCAGCCAGAACTCCGGGAGCAGCCCACCCACGAAGAAGCCAATCAGCATTGCCGCCAGTCCGGTCAGGCTGAAACGGTCACCGGCGGGCAGCGCGCCGACGTTGAGCAGCAGGCCCAACGCCACGCCGAACGCCAGCTTGCCGCTCAGCAGCCAGCCGAGCGTTTCCACGCGGCGGAATCCGGCCAGGTCCAGCAGGCGGCGCAGCTGCTGGCGATCGCGATCCGATCCCGCCATGCGCTCGCCGAAACGCGCCACCGGCAGCAGCACTTTTTCCAGCTGCGGCGACAGCGCCGCGCCCTGGTTGCGCAGAATACTCAGTTCGTCGGCCGTGCCGCCCTGCCCGGCGTCACCGGCACCGAGGTGTGGGGCCAGCCGCGCCTGCAGGCGCTGTAGCGCACCGCTGCGGCGGCTTCTCAGCAGCAGCCACAGGCCGGCGACAATCAGCAGCAGCGACAGCCACAGCATAGAATCCGGGTTATGACTCATGGTTACGGCTCCTTACGCGATGCGTTTAACCATCAGGTGGGTGATCAACATGCCCAGCGTGATGCTGCACAGCGCGTAAATCAGAATGGTGCTGCCGACCGGATCGCTGAACAGGAAGGTGATATCTTCCGGCGACTTGAGGTACATGTAGCCCAGGCAGCAGGGGAACAGCGCGGCGACAATCTTGGCCGACGCGCGGGCCTCTGAGGTTTTCGACTGCACCTTCATCGCCAGCTCGCGGCGCTGGCGCAGTGTGGTGGCGAGGCGTTCCAGGGTTTCTCCCAGCCGACCGCCCGCTTCCTGATTGATAATCAGGATCACCGCAAAGAAGCGGTATTCGGCCATCGGCACCCGTCCGGCGGAGGTCTGGATCACCTGGCGCAGCGGGATGCCGAGCTTGAGCCAGTGATCGATGGTGCGGAACTCGGTGGCCAGCGGGCCGCTGAGGTGTGAGGCCACCTGACCGAAGGTGTTGGCGACAGGCACCCCGGCGCGTACGCTGCGGGTGATGGCGTCAATGGCATCCGGCAGCCCTTCGCGCAGCTGGTGCAGGTGCTTTTGCAGCGTACTGCGGAACAGCATCACGCCGAGCACCAGCGTGACCAGCAGCGAGAACAGCAGACCGAAGGTCAGCGGCAGCGGCGTGCGCTGACCGAGGGTCATTCCCACCAGCAGCCCAACTGCAGAGAGGATCAGCAGGCGCTTACGCAGGGTCTGCTGCCAGCCGATAAACGCCAGCTGCTGCCACAGTTTTGCCAGCAGCGGCCCGAGCAGCGGCACCGTGGCCAGCGGGGTCTGCGCCTGGCTGCGGAGAATCGACACATCCTCTTCCCCGGCGGCCTCCGCTCCCTCACCGAGGATCTGCGCAAAGCGCAGGCGGCGCTGTTCATCCAGCTGGCGCTGACGCCGCCAGTGGCTGACGGCCAGCACCACAATCAGCACGCTGAGAAATACCAGCCCGGTGATCAGATTCAGCTTAAACGCGTTCATCAGGCTCCCTTAGTGCGCATCGAACAGGTGCGCTTTGTCCGCATAGAACTGCGGGCGCTGGATGGTCTGCACGTATTCGCCGGTGATGCGTCCCTGGCCGTCCGAGCCGGTAATGCGGAAGTTAAACAGGTCCTGCATTTGCAGCACCTCGTTTTCCATGCCGCACAGTTCGCTGACCGCCACCACGCGGCGCATGCCGTCGCGCATACGTTCGATCTGGACGATCAGATGCACCGCGCTGGAGATCTGGCGGCGAATAGCCATCAGCGGCAGCTGCATGTTGGCCATCATCACCATGTTTTCCAGGCGCTGAACCGCATCGCGGGTGGTGTTGGCGTGAACGGTACACAGCGAACCGTCGTGGCCGGTGTTCATCGCCTGCAGCATGTCGAAGCACTCGCCGCCGCGCACCTCGCCCAGGATGATGCGATCCGGACGCATACGCAGGGCGTTACGCATCAGGTCGCGCTGGTCAACTTTACCGCTGCCCTCGGCGCTGACCGGACGGGTTTCCAGACGCACCACGTGCTCCTGCTGTAGCTGCAGCTCGGCGGCGTCTTCGATGGTGATAATGCGGTCGGTGCTGTCGATTTTCTGCGACAGCGCGTTCAGCAGCGTGGTTTTACCGGCACCGGTACCGCCGGAAACAATCACGTTCAGCCGCGCCTGCATCGCCTTGTTCAGCACGTCGGCCATCGCCGGAGACATACAGCCCTGCGAGGCCAGGTGCTCCAGCGACAGGTTGCGGCGCATAAATTTACGGATCGAGATGGTGGTGCCGTCGATCGCCAGCGGATAGGTGATGACGTTAACGCGGCTGCCGTCCGGCAGGCGGGCATCCACCATCGGGCTGGATTCATCGATGCGGCGGCCCACCCCGGCGGCAATGCGCTGGGCGGTGTTAAACACGTGCTCTTCGTCGATAAAGGTGATCGGCGACAGCTCCAGTTTGCCGAAGCGCTCAACAAACACCTGTCCGGCACCGTTGACCAGAATATCGTTGACCGTGTCGTCAGAGAGCAGCGGCTGGATCGGGCCGATGCCGGTCATCTCGTCGAGCATTTCACCGGCGATCAGCTCCTCTTCCTGCCGTGAGAGCTGCAGGCGCTGGTCATCGCACAGCTGACGAATGGCCGACTGGATTTGCAGCAGCAGCTTGTCGCGGGACATCGCCGCTGCGCGACCGGCATCGATCAGGTCATAGAGCTGCGAGCGGATCAGCCGACGGTTGCCGTTGCGGCTTTCCGCCTGCGGGCGCGGCGCGGCAGAAACCTGGCGCGGCTCCGGCACCTCGGCAACGCTGGCCGCCTGCGGTGCGGCATCCGGCTTTCTGACCGGTTCTTCGCGGCGCGGGGTCGCGGGTTTACGCATCAGCATGGGATTTTTCCTCACGTTAGTTCGCTCAGGCGCGCTTAAGCAGGCCGTTCAGCCAGTTCTTTTTCACCGGCTGCAGGCGCTGCCCGCAGGCGAGATCCACCAGTTGGCGCATCGCCTGGCGGAACGGTCCGCTGGCGGCCAGATCCAGCGCGCCCAGGCTCAGGCTCTGCCCCAGCCCGACGCCGGCATGCGGCAGCACCAGGTCCAGTGGACGGCCGACCAGCGCTTCGAACTGCGCGCGGGTCAGCGGCGCGGCGGCGGCATAGTGGCTCTGGTTATGCACCAGCATCAGCCGCTGCCCTTCGCTCTCGTCGCCGATGGCCTGGATGATGCGCTTGACGTTGCGCGCGTCCTGCACCGTCAGTTCGGTGACGATAATCCGCAGGTCGGCACAGCAGATCACATCCAGCGCGCCGTTCGGGAACGAGCCGGGCAGATCCCATACCACCTGATTGAACATGCGGCACAGGCTGCCGCCGAGGTGCAGCACCGCGTCGGCATCCGGCTCGTTCAGCGGACCTAAATCCGGTTTTTGAGCCAGCAAATGCAGGCGGGTATCCACCTGCAACATCGCGCGCTGGAGCAGACGGGTATCCAGCTGGCTGCTTTCCAGCACCGCCGACAGGCCGCCGCTCTCGCTGACGCCCTGCAGCAGCAGCTGATCACCGTGGCGACGATCGAAGTCCACCAGCGCCACCGGCAGATGCCGTTCGCCGGACATCAGCTGCGCCAGTCCGGCAGCAATGGTGCTGGTGCCGACGCCGCCGCTGGCACCGACGACCGCCACGGTGCGCCCGGTGCGGGCATATTCCGGGCCGGACTGCTGACCGTCGCACTTCGCCAGGGTGGCGGAGAGCAGGTCAAGGGTGCAGGGTTTCACCAGATAGTCGGTGACGCCCAATTGCAGCAGCGCACGATACAGGCCGATATCCTGACCCTGGCCGAGCGCGATAATCCGCGTCTGCGGGCCGCACATCGCCATCAGGCTTTCCAGCCCCGGCAGCGGCCAGGCTTCGCCGTCCAGATCCACCAGCAGCACCTGCGGCGGCAGATTCACTTCGCACCACTGCGCGGCGGCGCTCAGGCCACCGGCCAGCACCTGCGCATCGCTGCGCTTCAGCCGCGCCAGATCCTCACGCAGCTGGCTCTGCGGCCCGCTGCCCTGGATAAACGCCACCAGTCCGGTGCCCCACTCTTCGCCTTCCTGCTGGGCGGAATTCGTTGGCTCGCTCATACGCTTAACCTTCCGTTAATCTTCGTCGAAGTTAATGTCGATGAGGTCTTTCACCTCGTTCTGCTGGTAGCGTTCGATGCTGTTGACGATCACCACGCCGTCGGCATCATCCAGGCTGCGCGCCTGAATCAGATCGCGCGGATCCGCCACCATCTGCGCCAGGTTGCTCTGGTTGGCACAGCCGAGGTAGCCCACTGCCTCATACGGCTTGACCATCAGCAGGTTGGGATCGTTGATCTGACAACGGGTATTGGTCACCGCCAGCGCCTGCGACTGAAGTTGCAGATCGCCACCGCGCCCGGCGGACGGCACGCGGCCCATCACCCGTACGTGACGCTTGTCGGCACCGGCGTTCTGTAAGGCGTTCGCCAGACGATTCGCCAGCTGTTCGCCGCGTGGGGTCCACGGGGTCAGCGTCAGGGTCTGTTTTTCCAGCCTGCCCTGCTGTTTCAGCAGCTGATTGACCGCCGCCAGCGATTCCGGGGTCAGCCCCTGGCCGTTGCGATCGACCTGAAGATTGACCGCCAGCGAGGACGGCTTCACCTTCACCGCCGCCAGATCCGGCTGATTGAAACGCGCCATGCGTTCGGCGCTGATGTTGCGGTCGCTACACGCGACCAGCGTGGTCATCAGCAGCGCCATGCCGCTCAGGCGCAGGGTAAATAAAGAAGAGGTTTTCATGTTGTTCGCCTGTCAGTAGAGGTAGCCAGCGGCACCGAATTCAGGAGTTACGGCATCGATCATCTTCACGCCGCTGCCCGGAGTTTGCAGCTGACCGGCACTGACCGGCGCAACCACGTAGGCGGTGGCGATGATCACCAGTTCGGTTTCTTCGCTGCTGGTGGACTCTTTCTCAAACATGCGGCCCACCACCGGAATCGATGACAGGCCCGGCACGCCGTCGACCGTCTGGCTGTTGCTGCTGCGCAGCATCCCGGCGAGTGCGAAGCTCTGGCCGCTGGCCAGCTCGACGGTGGTGTCGGCGCGGCGCACGGTCAGGGCAGGAATGGTGGAGCCGCCTTCCAGCTGGACCGATCCGACCGAGGTCAGCTCGCTGACTTCCGGCGCAATGTGCAGGCTGATGCGGTTACCCGACAGCAGAGTTGGCGTCATGCGCAGGATCACGCCGTAAGATTTGTAGTCGATGCTGATGCTGTTGCCGGTGACCAGCACAATCGGCACCTCGCCACCGGCGGCAAACGCCGCGGTTTCGCCGGACATCGCCGTCAGGTTCGGCTCGGCGAGCACCGAGGCCAGGCCCTGCGAGTTCATCGCCGACAGCAGCGTGCTCAGCGAGCCGTCGCTGCCGGTGCTGCTGTAACCCAGGATGCCGCTGCCGCCTTCACGAGTGAAGGTGTTGCTGGTGGCGCTGAAGAAGTCGGTCAGCGCACCGCTGCCGAAGCCGAAGCTGTTGCCGCCGCGATTCAGCGAGGCATCCCAGTTAAAGCCCAGCTCGTGGGTCAGCTTGCGGGAGACTTCCACCACGCGAACGCGAATGTTGATCTGCGAAGGCGTACGCACCTTCAGCTGGTTGACCACGTTAGGTGACGTGGTGCTGGAGCCCGGCTGTGCGTTGCCTGAACCACCACCGCCGCCGCCAGCACCGCCGCCCTGCCCGCCTTGTCCACCGCCACCCGCGCCGCCGGAAGACCCGATCCACGCCTGCACGCTGTCGATCACTTTTTTGGCATCCTGCGGAGTTTCCACGCTGCCGCGCACGATCACGCCGCTCGGCACCGAGGCTTCCAGCTGGATCTGCGCATCCGGGAACTCACGGCGCAGACGCTCTTTCAGCGCCGCCAGGTCATGCTCGGCCACCAGGCGGATCGCGCTGATCACCTGGCCGTCGGCGTCCATCGCATACAGCGTGGTGGTGCCGACGGTTTTGGCATAGACAAACACATTGCCCGGTGACGGCAGCTCAAAGCTGGCGATTTCCGGGTCGGCAACCAGCACGCTGTCCGGGACTTCATCCAGCTGCAGCATGCGGCCCTGGTGCACGTTCAGGTGGATCTCGCTGGTGGCGTCAATCTGGGTGACCGCAGCCGCCGGCAGCGCCAGGGTGGCTAACAGCCAGCTGAGGGCCGTCAGCAATCGTTTGCCAGCCGGGCGGCGGCAAAAGTCGGTAGGTTTCATCTTCATTTAGGAATATCCGTGACTGGGATTATCTCATCCGTGCTGCCGCAGCGTGCGGCAGCACGCTGTCATCTTGCCTGGAACTGCTGTACGTTCTGCTTATCGGCCCGGAACGTTTTCACCTTCACATTCGAATCGAAGATCGCGGTGCTGTCCGCCAGTCGGGTGACCGCTGACGGGCCCGCATCGGCATCATCATCCGACTCTAAAGGGCTGCGCAGCGCCAGCTGGAGCAGGCCAACCTCTTTCGCAACGGCAAGCACCTCCGCCTGCTGCGGCGTGGCTTCAACGGTGACGGTTTGATAGACCGGATTGCGCGGGCGCGCCGGGGCGTTCTTACCCGTCGCATCACCGTCAACGTCCTGACGCGGACGCACATCGGTGTCGGTCTGGCTGTTCATCGCCAGCACCCGCAGGTTGCGGGCCACGGTCTGGGCGGCCAGCATCGGGGCGGCTGCCGACGGGGCCTGCTGCGTTTGTTCGTCACGTCGCAGGCTGAGGATCACATCCACACGGTCACCGGCGGAAACCAGACCGGAGCTGCTGGCGACGGCGCTGGTGGGAATGGAGATGGCACGCATGCCCGGGTGCAGCACGGCGGCAACGAATCCAGGCTCGTTGGGACGCACCAGCATATTGCTGCTCAGGCGCGTGCCTGCCGGAATACGTTCGCGCAGCGTGGCGCCGAACAGTTTATTTTCTGAATCTTTACCGCTGACGAAATAAAACGAGCGGGAAACGGACTCCGACGTTTCTTCCCAGCGTAGGGCAGAGGGATCGATAAAATCACCCGGTGAGAGATCGCGCGCGGCGACTAATACCGCCGTTTTTTCCACTGGCGCCTTTGTCGCCTGTTTAACCACCGGTGCAGAGAGCTGGCTGCGAACCACCAGCGCGACCACACCGGCAGCAATCAGCGCCCCGGCTAATAGTACCGTTGAATTTATTTTCATTTTTTTATATTTACCGGTTCAGATTCTTTTATTCAGAACTGAGGCCAAATAAGGATATAAGCCGCACCAAAGGCAATGGCAATTCCGTAAGGAATACCCCGCGATAATTCATCGGGTAATACCGGCGGCGGTGTAATATTTATCCGCAGATTGCTGTTCAATCGTTCAATAAACAACGCTATGCCGGTGGTTAAGGTATTCAGCAGCGGCAGCGCCAGCGCCAGTACCCCACCCGCTATCGCGGTGATCATCACAAATCGCGTCTGGTGCCCGTAACCCACCCAGAGGCAGAGCACGCTCATCAGCTTCACATCTCCGGCTCCCAGACGGCCGGTGAGAAACATGGCGAAACCCACGACAAACACCAGCGCGGCACCGGGTAATGCCTGCAGTAGCGAACCTGAAATACGCGGTAGCGGCCCGGCGATTCCTTCAGCCGCCAGCGCGCAAAGCGCCAGAAAACCGAGTAACAGCAGCAGCACGGCGCGATTAGGAATACGCCGCGACAGCAGATCGCTAATCACGCACCACAGCAAACCGACAACCAGCAGGACATACCAGGCAAGCTGTACGCCTGACTGCATCACCATTATTTCGTGGTGGTGCCTGAGCCGGTGATCTGATCGGCAATCTGCGTGAACTTATCGTTCAGCGCCTTAACAAAGATACCGTCATCGCCGAAGATCGCCGCAATCGCTGCCGCCATCGCCGCCGCCAGAATGCCGTATTCAATGGCCGTTACGCCGCTTTCGTCTTGGAAAAAGGCACGCAGCTTTGCACTTAACTGTTTCATTATTCCGCTACTCTCTTTCAGGTTATTGCGTTGCCTTCCGCGCACGGCAGAAGCACAACCAGAGGCGTCAATAATGAGACTTATTCTCACGAACAACAAGATGCCGAAGATTAAGATACGTTAATTTTCGCTATTTTCTTGCCGGAATAACCGTAATTTACGCGATGAAAAACGTTGCGTGGAAAAATATAACCGGACTTCACGAAGGGATTATAATTTGCAGGGGATTCGCGCAGGGAATAATTCCCTGCGCGCAGAGGGAGAATTAATAATTCTTAATGGTGAATAATATTACACAGAGAACAAACGGCATAAATATAGCCAGATTGATGCTAAGACTTTCCTGGAGATATCCTTCACTAGCTGCGATTAAGACACAAATAGACCACCAGCCCGGGATCGGCAGATCCAAAATAGAGTTTACCATGATGTAATTCGGCAATCGCTTTTACCAGCGAAAGTCCGAGCCCAAAACCACTGTGCGTACCGTCCTGCCCCAGTCGTTCAAAGCGCTCCGTCGCCCGCGGATACAGGTCCGGTGCAATACCCGGGCCCAAATCCGCCACTACCAGCGCCAGCCAGCCGCGATGCAGCTGTACGCTGAGAGTGATCCGTCCACGTTCGGCGGCGTACTTCAGCGAATTCTCAATCAGATTCGCCATCGCCTGGAACACCAGCGCCCGATCGCCAAACAGCGGCATCGAGGCGTTCAGTTCAACCGCCAGCAGGCACTGCTTCTCTTCCGCCAGCGGCTGATAGTATTCGGCTAAATCATTCAGCAAGTCCTGCGCGCTGAAGGGTTCAAACTGGTGCACGCAGCGGCCGCTTTCAATTTCACCAATGCGCATCACGTTGCGGAACAGCGCCAGAACGTCCTGTACTTCGCTGGTCGCCGCGTCGATCTCCCGCCGCACGCTGCCGCTGAGATCGTCGCGCTCACCGAGGCTGAACAGCCGGTTCTGCAAATGCGTCAGCGGCGTCCGCAGCTCATGCGCCACGTGCCCGGCGGTACTGCGCACCTGATTCATCAGGCGATCGATACGCTCCAGATTCTGGTTAATATCGGTGCACAGTCCGTCGAAATCGTTGCCCCACGGTGAAACCGGCATCCTCACGTGCTGCTCGCCGGTGCTGTAGCGCCGCAGCGCCTCGCGTATTTGCCGCACGCTGTTGAGGTTACGCTGGCTGAAGCGGCTGCTGACCAGCAGGCAGCACATCAGCAGAATAAACACCCCGGCCCCCGCCACCAGCGGGATGGTCCTCAGACGCTCCATCATCGGCACGATGTTATACGCGCGGAAGAAGGTGGCACCGTCGTCCAGCCGTACCGCCAGCGCGATCACCTGGTTGCTGCCCGCCACGCCCAGCAGCCCTTTCAGACATTCAATATCCATGCCACAGTGACCGCGCGCGGGCATCATCGGCGCGTTGTGGTAAATCAGCGCGCCGTCGGCGGCCAGCACCATCACCATCGGCAGTTCGCCGCTCTGCTCGTCCCGCTCCTGGCGCAGAAATTCCACCAGGCTCTCGCTGGTTTTCAGGCGCGATTGGGCTGAATAGCTGTAGATATCGTTGGTGATAATATCATGCACGTGGGTGCGTAACAGTGATTCACTTAGCACACTCACACCAACGATGCAGCCGAGCATCATCATCATAAACAGATAGGCGATGGTGATGGCCTGGCGAAAGTTGGAGGTCGACAGAAATGCCGGATCGTAGTTGGCAAGAATAGCCTGCCACTGATGCAGCTTCATCAGCGTTCGCCGCCGGAACAGCCGCAGGCGCAGGCCGTGCTCGCGCAGATTGTTAACGGACGACACCCTTACCTCTTCTCCACTTCACCAAGGCAGTACCCCACCGAACGCAGGGTGCGGATCAGCGGCAGCGAGAAGCCCTTATCGATCTTGGCGCGCAGCTTGGACAGGTGTACGTCGATCAGGTTGGTCTGCGGGTCGAACTGATAGCCCCAGACCCGCTCCAGCAGCAGCGTGCGACTGAGCACTTTGCCGGGATGCTCCATCAGCAGCATCAGCAGCTTGATCTCTTTATCGGTCAGTTCGATGCGCTTGCCGCCGCGCCAGGCGGATCGCTGCAGGCAGTCGACCTTCAGATCGGCAAAGGTCAGCACCTGGCTGTGCTCGCTGCGGCGCTTGTCGCGGCCGACGATAATATCCAGCCGCAGGCGCAGCTCGTTCATATTGAACGGCTTGCCCATATAATCCTCGGCCCCCAGTTCCAGGCCCATCACCCGATCGATATCGCGATCGAGCGCCGACAGCAGCATAACCGGCGGGTGCTGGCGGCCCTGAAGCGCGCGCAGGACGCTGAAGCCGTCCATTCCTGGCAGCATTCGGTCAAGCAGAACCACGTCATAGACCTCCTGTTCGATGGCTTCCAGCGCCAGCGCGCCGTCGTGAACCAGACGACAGGAGTGTCCGTGGGCGTGTAATTTCTCACTCAGCCACTGGCAAAGCGTGGAATCATCATCAACCACTAAAACGCGCATAAAATTCCCCTGAACTGCACTTTCTTTCAGCCCGCCCGCTGAATGCAGGTACTTGTTATTAATATGAATCAGTTATTACTTTACTACTCGGGAAGGGAGGCGGCCGGTAACAACCGACTAAATACTCTAACAGATAATAACAATCATTATCATTTGATTACAAGATATTTGCAATGATTGTGTAAGCGTTTGCACACAGGCGGATTCAGGGTGTAAGCCCCGGCGGGCAAGGGATGGCGGCGAACGGCGTTCGGGCGAGCGCCGTAACCTTAACGAAATTTAATGCTGGCGCGATATGATCTCGCCCTGCCCCTCAGCAGTCGCTGTGCCGAGGAGGAAAGCGCGGTTGCGGCAACACCGCCTCAGCCGAGCGCCAGCGCTGAAGGTTGCGGGTGATTTTCCACGCAGGCGTCCGCTGCCCCGCTTCTCCGGGGGCCAGCGTCCCGGTACATTTTCACCACCTCTCCGACGATTAACAGTGCAGGCGTTTTCACCTTTTCGCGGGCGACAATCTGCGCCAGCGAATCCAGCGTGGCGGTCAGCACCCGCTGCTCCGGCTGGGTGCCGCGTTCGATCACCGCCACCGGCGTGGCGGCTGGCAGGCCGTGCGCCACCAGCCGCTGGCTGATATGGCCGCTGTGGGTAATGCCCATGTAAAACACCAGCGTCTGCCGCGCCGAGGCCAGCGCCGACCAGTCGACGTCCGGTTCACCCTGCGCGCCGTGGCCGGTGACAAAGCGCACCGACTGCGCCAGGTCACGATGGGTCAGCGGGATACCGCTGGCGGCCGCGCAGCCCATCGCTGCGGTAATCCCAGGCACGATATGGCACGGCACGCCGTACCGCTGGCAGTGCGCCATTTCCTCGCCGCCGCGACCAAACACAAACGGATCGCCCCCTTTCAGCCGCACCACGCGGTGACCGCTGTGCGCCAGGTCGACCAGCAGCTGGTTAATCTCACCCTGCCCGAGGGTGTGATTGCGCATCGATTTACCGACGTCAATGCGCAGCGCTTCATCGGGGATCAGCGCCATGACCGGCGGAGACACCAGCCGGTCAAACACCACCACGTCCGCCTGCTGGATCGCCCGCAGCGCCTTCAGGGTAAGCAGCTCAACGTCGCCCGGCCCCGCGCCGACCAGCCAGACTTCACCGCCGCGTACCGGCTGCTGCCGATCGCCCGCAGTCAGGATGTTTGCTATCTGCTGTAACTTCAGAGCGTATTCAAGCGTATTCATTCGGCCTCTCCCGCCGTCAGCGTGCTGAGCTGAACGGCAATGATTTTTTTGAGTTCGGGGATGCAGGATCCACAGTTGGTGCCGCATTTAAGTGTGTCGCCCAGCTGCTGCACGCTGCGGCAGCCCTGGCGTACGGCATCCGCAATCGGGATTTCGCCGATGGAAAAGCAGCTACAGATGATGGCACCGGTTGGTGCTTTATCGCCCCCGGCGCGCCCGGCCAGCAGCGCCAGACGCTGCGCGGCGGTTTGCGGCGGCACGCTGAAGGCCGCCACTACCGCCTGGCGATCTACGGACGGTGCGCTGCGGCGGGCATAAAACGCCAGCTGTAATTCACCATCGGCCCAGGCCAGCAGGCTGTAGCCGTCGTCGCCCAGATCGGCGATCTGGCAGAGACAGCCGTCGGTGGCGTTCTGCTCGCTCAGCCACGCCGGCCAGTCAGCGGGCCGTGACGAATCCGCGAGTGTGAAATGGCTAACGCCCGGCTGGGTAATCCGGCTCCAGTACTGCGCAAGCGGCGGCGCAATCCCTTCGCCGCGCACAAACAGTTCCGCCTGCCACGCGGCGCGCCAGCGGCGCAGGCTGACCGGCATATGTTTGCTTTCCGGCTGCCCGGACAGCGGATCGACGTGGGCCTCAATCAGCGCATCGACCCGCGCCTGCTGGCTGAACTGGCTGTTCCAGTGCATCGGCACAAACACGCTGCCGCGCGGCTGCAAAGGGTCCGGCTGCGCACGCAGCAGCAGCCAGCCGTGCGAGGAGGAGACGCGCAGCAGATCGCCGGCGCGGATCTGCGGGGCATCGTCGGGATGGAACTGGCAAAATGGCTCGCTGATATGCTGCATCAGCCGCGCCGATTTGCCGGTGCGGGTCATGGTGTGCCACTGGTCGCGCACCCGGCCGGTGTTCATCACCAGCGGGTACACGTCGTCCGGTCTGTTCAGCGGCAGGCGCGGCGTCACGGGGATCAGCCGGGCCCTGCCGTCGGGATGATAAAAGCGCTTATCGCTGAACAGCCGTGCCGTGCCCTGCGGGTGAAGCGCGTTAACCGGCCACTGCACCGGCTGCAGGCTGTCCCACTCCGCGTTGGTCAGCTGCGCCAGGCCGCTGATATCAAACGCCCGAGAACCGTGGTTTTCAAAGCCCGAGAGCGCCGCGTGCTCGCGGAAGATCTCCGCCGGATGCCGATACGCAAAGGCGTCAGTAAACCCCAGCCGCTGCGCCACCTGGCTGAGGATCCACCAGTCAGGTTTCGCCTCGCCCGGCGCGGGTAAGAATCCACGCTGGCGCGAAATGCACCGCTCGGAGTTGGTCACCGTGCCGTTCTTCTCGCCCCAGCCCAGCGCGGGCAGGCAGATATGCGCCACGCGGGTGGTATCGGTGTCGCGCATAATATCGGAGACAATCACCAACGGGCAGCGCATCAGCCCGGCCCGCACCCGGTCGGCATCCGGCAGCGACACCAGCGGGTTGGTGCCCATAATCCACACCGCCTTGATCTGCCCCGCTTCCACCGCCCGGAACAGGTCCACCGCGTTCAGCCCGGCCGAATGCGTGACATTGTCACTCTTCCAGAAGCGCCCTACCCGGCTGATATCCTCCGGGGTAAAGCCCATATGGCACGCCAGCTGATTCGCCAGCCCGCCCACTTCCCGCCCGCCCATGGCGTTCGGCTGACCGGTTATCGAAAACGGCCCGCAGCCCTCGCGCCCGATCTGCCCCATAGCCAGATGCAGATTGATGATGGCGTTGCATTTATCCACCCCGGAGCTGGACTGGTTGATGCCCATCGAATAGAGCGTCACCATCCTTTCGCTGTCGCCGATCAGCTGGTAAAAGTCCCGCAGCTGCGCCTCCGCCAGGCCGCAGAATTCGGCGGTGCGCGCCAGCGTCCACTCCTGCACCGCGCGCAGCGTGTCTTCTGCACCCTGCGTATGCTGCTGGAGAAAGTTGCCATCCAGCCTGCCACGCTCCGCCATCGCCTGCAGCGCACCGCAGAACAGCGCGGCGTCGCTGCCCGGCCGCAGCGCCAGATGCATATCGGCGATGTCGCAGGTGGCGGTCTGGCGCGGATCGATCACGATAATCCGCATTCCCGGCCGCTCTTTCTTCGCCTGCGCCAGCCGCTGGTAGACCACCGGATGCGCCCACGCGGTATTTGAACCGGTTAACACCACGCAGTCCGCTCGTTCCAGATCCTCATAGCGGCACGGCACCGCGTCGGCGCCGAACGCCCGCTTGTAGCCCACCACGGCGGAGGCCATACACAGCCGCGAATTGGTATCCATATTTCCCGCGCCGATAAAGCCCTTCATCAGCTTGTTGGCAATGTAGTAATCCTCGGTCAGCAGCTGGCCGGAACCGTAAAATGCCACCGCCTGCGAGCCATGTTCGGCAATAATCGCCCGCAGGCGCTCCGCTACCGCATCCAGCGCCTGCGCC
This sequence comes from Erwinia sp. JUb26, assembly GCF_003751505.1. Lineage (GTDB taxonomy): Bacteria > Pseudomonadota > Gammaproteobacteria > Enterobacterales > Enterobacteriaceae > Erwinia. The sequence goes on from NZ_RJVB01000001.1 coordinate 1,049,093, forward strand.
CAGCTGACCGGCCGGCGGTCGATCTCCGGCTGCAGCAGCCGCCCCTGCAGATCCAGCGTTTCCCCCAGCGCGCTGCCCTTCACGCACAGCCGCCCCAGATTAGCGGGATGGTTTGTGATACCGCTGGCGCTGAAGCCGTCGCCCTGCGGCTGCATGCTGACGCCGCACCCGACGCCGCAGTAGGCGCAGGTGGTCTGCGTCGGTGCTGCTGGCGTCGCTTTCATACGCTGACCGTCGCGATGATCTCCGCGGTTTTCACCGCCGACGCGACCGGCTGTTCCTGCACCCACACGCGGCCGTTTTCCACCTTCACCGGCCAGACGCTGAGCGCCGACGGGCCGCCGTCTACGCTGTGACCGTCGTGCAGGCGGAAGCGCTGTTTGTACAGCGGGGAGATCACTACCGGCTCGCCCCTCACGTCGCCCACCAGCCCACGGGCCAGCACGTTGGCGTCGCTGTCCGGCTCGTGGTTACTCAGGGCAAATACCTGCTGCGGATGCGTCGGCAGGTGGAACAGCGCAATCTGTCGGTTCGCCAGCCGCGCCGCCATACCGGCATTGGCCGGGATCGCCTGCAGGTCGCACAGCTCCACCCAGCCCTGCACCGCACTCACCGGCTGACCGCTCGCGCCGGTGGAGAGTTCGCCGCGCTCCTGCGACGTTGCCGGGCGGATCTGCTGGCGCTCGGTGACCATCACCACCGCCTCATCCGGTTCCGTACTGTTGACGAACGGACGGAACAGCGCCAGCCGGTCCGGTTCCGCCAGCGTGGTCTGCCATTCGCACTGGTAGGTGCCGACCACCGCGTCCATCTCGCTTTCCAGCTCCGCGCCGATGTGCAGGCTGTCTTCCAGCACCACCTGGCGCAGATAGTCCAGGCCGCCCTCCAGGTTATCCATCCAGGTGCTGGTGCGCTGCAGGCGGTCGGCGGTACGCACGTAGAACATCAGGAAGCGATCCACGGTGCGGATAAGATCCTCGGTGCTCATATCCTGCGCCAGCAGGTCGGCGTGGCGCGGCTTCATGCCGCCGTTGCCGCAGACGTAGAGGTTCCAGCCCTTGTCGGTAGCGATCACCCCCACGTCCTTACTCTGCGCTTCGGCACACTCGCGGGTGCAGCCCGAAACGGCCATTTTGATTTTATGCGGTGAACGTAGCCCCTTGTAGCGGTTCTCCAGCCGCAGAGCCAGACCGGTAGAGTCCTGGACGCCGTAGCGGCACCAGTTGGATCCCACGCAGGACTTCACCGTGCGCAGCGATTTGCCGTAGGCGTGGCCGGTTTCAAACCCGGCATCCACCAGTTGCTGCCAGATTTCCGGCAGCTGTTCCAGCCGTGCGCCGAACAGATCCACCCGCTGCCCGCCGGTGATTTTGGTGTACAGGTTATAGCGCTTGGCGACCTGACCAATGGCAATCAGCCCGTCGGGGGTGATTTCACCGGCGGGAATGCGCGGCACCACCGAATAGGTTCCATCTTTCTGAATATTGGCAAAATAGCGGTCGTTGGTGTCCTGCAATGGCAGGTGCTGCGGCTTCAGCAGGTAGTCGTTCCAGCAGGAGGCGAGGATCGATCCGGCCAGCGGCTTGCAGATTTCACAGCCGCTGCCCTGGCCGTGCTTGTGGATCAGTTCATCAAAGCTGCGGATGTTACCCGCGCGCACCAGGTGATAGATCTCCTGGCGGGAGAAGGCAAAGTGCTCACAGATGTCTTTTTTCACCTCCACGCCCATTTCGGTCAGCGCGAACTCCATCACCTGTTTGGTCAGCGCCGCGCAGCCGCCGCAGCCGGTTGCCGCTTTGGTGCAGGCTTTAACCGCCGCCATATCGCCGCAGCCGCTCTTTACCGCGTCACAGATATCCGACTTGCTGACGTTGTGGCAGGAACAAATTTGCGCACCGTCCGGCAGCGCCGCCACGCCCAGCGTCTGCGGGGCCGCGCCGGAACCGGCGGGGAGGATCAGGGCTTCGGGGCTGGCGGGCAGCGGCATATCATTGAGCATCATCTGCAGCAGCGTGCTGTATTCGCTGCTGTCGCCGACCAGCACCGCGCCGAGCAGACGCTTTTTGTCCTCCGACACCACGATTTTTTTGTACACTTCCGCCGGGCCGTCCACCCAGCTATAGCTCTGGCTGCCTGGGGTACGGCCATGGGCATCGCCCACCGACGCCACCTCCACGCCCAGCAGCTTCAGTTTGGTGCTCATATCCGCGCCTTTAAAGGCCACTTCACTGCCCAACAGCGTGTCGGCCAGGGTGCGCGCCATCTGATAACCCGGCGCGACCAGGCCAAAAATCTGCCCGTTCCACAGCGCGCACTCGCCGATGGCAAAAATCGCCGGATCGGAGGTTTGGCAGCGATCGTTAATCACAATCCCGCCGCGCGGCCCGACCTCCAGCCCGCACTCTTTCGCCAGCTGATCCCGTGGGCGGATACCGGCGGAGAACAGCACCAGATCGGTATCCAGATGGCCGCCGTCGGCGAACTCCATGCGGTAGCCTCCGGCTTCCCCGGCAACGATCGCGCGGGTTTCCTTCCCGGTGTGCACCTGTACGTCCAGCGCTTCGATTTTGCGCCGCAGCATCGCCGAACCGCCTTCATCCAGCTGCACGCCCATCAGACGTGGGGCGAACTCCACTACGTGGGTTTGCAGGCCGAGGTGCTTCAGCGCATTGGCCGCTTCCAGACCCAGCAGGCCGCCGCCGACCACCACGCCGACTTTCCCCTTCGCAGCACAGGCCTGGATCGCCGCCAGATCGTCCAGCGTGCGGTATACCAGGCAGCCCGGGGCATCGTTGCCCGGGATCGGCGGCACAAACGGATAGGATCCGGTGGCCAGCACCAGCACATCGTAGGCGGTCTGTCTGCCCTGCTGGTCGACGACATAGCGGTGTCGGGTGTCGACATGGCCGATGCAGTGGCCCAGCCTCAGCTCAATGCCGCTCGACTCAAAGAAGCCGTCTTCCACCATCGACAACGATTCCGCGCTGCGCCCGGAGAAATACTCGGAAAGGTGCACCCGGTCATAGGCCGGTGCTTTCTCTTCCGCAAACACCACAATCTGATACTGCAGATGCAGCTCGCGCTCCACCAGCTGCTGCAGGAAATGGTGTCCGACCATGCCGTGTCCGGCCATCACTAATACGGGTTTCGACATTGCTTTGCTCCTCGTTACCTCAGCGGGCAACTGTTCTGATTTAACGGGCGACGGGCCCTGCTCGGCCAGTTCATCGCCGGGACTGAAGACGCTCGGTGGCGTCTGCGGAAAAGCGGTGTGGTTGATACGGGCCAGATAGTCCGGGCCGTCGCTGATATCGCCCCACAGCACCACGCCGGACAGCCGGTTATCGCGCAGCAGCAGGCGGCGGTAATGGCCGTCGAACGGATCGGATGCGCTGTGGATCTGCGCGCCCTCGCCGCCGTGCAGCTCGCCGGCGCAGAACAGGTCGATGCCGGTGACCTTCAGGCGCAGCGCCAGCGCCTGGCTGACGGCGACGGTGGCCGCGATCGGCTCCCCCGCCAGGCGGGCGGCCAGCGCGTCGGCCTGCTGCCAGCACGGGGCGACCAGCCCAACGGTGAGCTGCCCCTGCTGGCAGCATTCACCGATGGCGGAAATATCGGGGTCGGAGGTGTACAGCCGATCGTTGACCAGAATGCCGCGATCGCAGGCCAGCCCGGCCGCCTGCGCCAGGGCGATCTCGGGCCGCACTCCGGCGGCGACCACCACGCGCTGCGCCGGAATGTCGCGACCGTCACGCAGTGCCACCGCCCGCACGTGGCCGGAAAAATCGGCGAGATAAGCGGCGGTCTGCGCCTGCAACACCGAGGTGATGCCGCGCTGCGCAAGGTCGGTGCGCAGCAGTTCGGCGGTGTGCGCATCCAGCTGGGCGTCCATCAGATGCGGACCACGGTGCAGCAGGCTGACCCGCATCCCGCGCAGCGCCAGCGCCGCTGCGGCTTCCACGCCCAGCACGCCGCCGCCAATCACCACCGCAGGCTGCCCGGAAACCTCACCGCTGAGGATATTTTCCACATCCCGCATATCGCGAAAGCCGTGGATGCCGGGCAGATCGTCCCCCGGCAGCGGCGGCATAAACGCCCGCGAGCCGGTAGCCAGCACCAGATGGTCATAGGCCAGCGTCCGATCGCCGATGCTGACCTGCCGCGCATCGCGGTCGATTGCCGTGACCGGCGCACCGGCAATAAGCGTCACGCCGTGCGCCGCATACCACTGCGCGTCGTGGGTGATGATGTCTTCAAAACGTTTCTCACCGGACAGCACCGGCGTCAGCTGGATACGGTTATAGGCGGGCTGCCGCTCCTCGCCAACGATCAGGATGCGGAAGCGCCCCGGCGCACGTTCGCACAGCCGCTCCACCAGCCGCGCGCCCGCCATACCATTACCAACGACGATCAGGGTGAGTTTCTCCATTGCGCGTATCCCGCCTGATAAATCAGGCCACCGCCCGGTGTTTTTCATACAGGAACTGCAGCACCTGCTGACGGTACTGATGGAACAGCGGATCGTTCGCCAGCGCCAGCCGCGAGCGTGGCCGCGCCAGCTCAACCTGCAGCACTTCGCCGACTTTCGCCGCCGGTCCGTTGGTCATCATCATCACCCGATCGGAGAGCAGCACCGCTTCATCAACGTCGTGGGTGATCAGCACGATGGTGGTGTTCAGCCGCGCCTGGATCTCCATCACCGCGTCCTGCAGGTGGGCGCGGGTTAAGGCGTCGAGCGCGCCGAAGGGTTCATCCATCAGCAGCACCTTCGGCTTCATCGCCAGCGCGCGGGCGATGCCCACCCGCTGCTTCATACCGCCGGAGATCTCGCCCGGGCGTTTGTCGGCGGCGTGCGCCATATGCACCAGCTCGAGGTTGTGGTTAATCCAGTCGTGCATTTCGCTTTTGCTCATCGTGCCGCTGAACACCTGGTTGACCGCCAGCGCCACGTTGTCAAAGCTGGTCAGCCACGGCAGCAGAGAATGGTTCTGAAACACCACCCCGCGTTCCGGTCCGGGGCCCGTAATTTCCTGGTTGTCGCACAGCAGCACCCCTTCCGTCGGGCGGCTCAGCCCGGCGATCAGATTCAGCAGCGTGGATTTACCGCAGCCGGAGTGGCCGATCAGGCTGACCGTTTCGCCCTGCGCGATATCGAAGCTGACGTTATCCAGCGCCAGGAACGGACCTTTGGCCGTTGGGAAACTCTGGCTGACGTTCTGCACGCGGATAATGGCTTTGTTATTCATCTCAGGCTCCTAACGGTTGTCGTAGCTGAAGCGGCGAGCAATGGCCATCAGCCCCTGCTCCAGCACCATGCCCACCGCCCCAATCAGCAGGATGGCGATGATGATGTTTTCCACGTTGAGGTTGTTCCACTCGTTCCAGATCCAGAAGCCGATGCCGACGCCGCCGGTGAGCATTTCGGCGGCGACGATCACCAGCCAGGCGATGCCAATCGACAGGCGCACGCCGGTGAGGATGTAGGGCAGCACGGCGGGGAACAGAATTTTGCGCATCACGGTGAATTCGCTGAGCTTGAGCACCCGCGCCACGTTGAGGTAGTCCTGCGGAATACGCGTCACGCCTTCGGCGGTGTTGAGGATCATCGGCCAGATCGAGCAGATAAAAATGGTCCACGCCGAGGCCGGTTCGGCGCGCTGGAACAGCAGCAGGCCAATCGGTAGCCACGCCAGCGGGCTGACCGGGCGCAGCAGGGAAATAATCGGATTGAGCATGCTGGCGATAAAGCTGAAGCGCCCGATAAGGAAGCCAGCGGGAATGCCGACCAGCGCGGCCAGCCCGAAGCCGATCGCCACGCGCTTCAGCGAGGCCAGCACGTTCCAGCCGATACCCATGTCGTTAGGTCCGGCGACGTAAAACGGATCGGCGAATATCACCTTCGCCGCTTCCCAGGTTTTCAACGGCGTCGGGAACCCTTTACTTCCGATCGCGGCAATCTGCCAGAGAGCAATCAGTACAATGGCCCCCAGCAGCGCCGGAATGGCTTTTTGCAACGCGCCGCGCATCATCGCGCGCAGCGAGACACCAGGCCGCGTTTTCACCGCCGCCGGTGGCGCCGCATTCAGCGCAGCCGGGGCAATCGACACAATTTCTGCGCTCGTCGGTTCAATCGGTACAACGGTATGAGCTTTTACATTGACGGACATCGGCGACCTCTCTTAGCGTTTCATGGCAAAACTGTTGGCGTAGTCGGCAGGATTGCTGCCGTCCCAGACCTTCCCGTCAATCAGCGTGCTGCTGCGCATCTCCCCGGACGGCAGGTTGATGCCGCCAACCGCGCTGGCCGCCTGTTTGTAGACGTCGGTGCGGTTGATTTTTTTCGCCACCGCCAGATAGTCCGGGTCATGGTCCAGCAGCCCCCAGCGTTTGTGCTGCGTGAGGAACCACATGCCGTCAGAGAGGTACGGATAGTTGACCGCGCCGTCGTTGAAGAAGCGCATGGCGTGGGCGTCCTGCCACTTTTTGCCCAGCCCGTTCTCATAGTTGCCGAGCATCCGCCCCTGAATGGTTTCCACCGGGGTGTTGATGTACGCGCGGGCCGCCACCGTCTGGGCGGTTTCAATGCGGTTTGCGTCCGAAGTGTCAATCCAGCGCGAGGCGTCCAGCACGGCGGCGGTCAGCGCGCGTGCGGCGTTCGGATTGGCATCGACCCAGGAGGCGGTGGTGCCGAGAATTTTTTCCGGATGATCCGGCCAGATCTCCTGCGTGGTGACGGCGGTGAAGCCGATATCGTCCTGAATGGCACGCTGGTTCCACGGTTCGCCCACGCAAAATCCGCTCATGTTGCCGATTTTCATGTTCACCACCATCTGCGGCGGCGGCACCACCACGTTACGCACGTCGTTAAACGGGTGGATACCGGCATTGGCCAGCCAGTAGTAGAGCCACATGGCGTGGGTGCCGGTCGGGAAGGTTTGCGCAAAGGTGTAGGTGCCTTTCGCGCTGGCATCGACCACCTTCTTCAGCGAGGCGGCATCGGTGACGCCCGCCTGCTTCAGCTGATTCGACAGGGTGATCGCCTGGCCGTTATTGTTCAGCGTCATCAGCATCGCCATATCGTGCTGCGGGCCGGAAACACCCAGCTGCAGGCCGTACACCAGCCCGTACAGCACGTGCGCGGCATCCAGCTCGCCGGACACCAGCTTGTCGCGCACCGACGCCCAGCTCGACTCCTTGCTGGGGATGATTTTGATGCCGTACTTCTCATCAAACTTTTTCACCGCCGCCATCACCACCGAGGCGCAGTCGGTCAGCGGAATAAAGCCGACGCGGATCTCTTTCTTTTCGGGGGCATCGGAACCGGCCGCCCAGACGCTGTTCATCAGGCCCGGCACCAGCAGGCTGCCGCCCAGCGCCGCACTGCCGGCGATAAAGCGGCGGCGGGTAAACTGCGCGGGCATTTTCTTATCTTGCGTCATTGCGGCTTCCTGTAATGTTGAAAAATGAGCAAAAAAAAAGCGTCCTGTCAGCGCTCAGTTTCCTGAACGCTGACGGACGCCTTTATCCGTAACTCTGACTAAACCGCCGTTGGCTCAGTCGTTATGGTTAGTAACAATGCAGCTTGTATGCCAACTTCGCGCATCCGCGTAAAATCAGCCGCTTAGCGTATTCTTTGTCCGCTTGCCGCGCTTTACTGCACCGCAACGGCACGCGTTGCACATCACAATGGCACACCAACAGTGCAGCTACTCCTTTAGTATTAGCTGCCCTTTTTACCCAATACCGCCGACATGGCGAGCATCGCTTCGGCCACGTCCGACAGTTTACGGTTCTGGTTCATCGCCATATCGCGCAGGATTTTATGCGCCTGCGGTTCGGTCATGCCGTGATGCTGCATCAGCAGCCCTTTGGCGCGTTCCACTAGCTTGCGCTCGGCGAGGGTGGCGCGTAATCCGGCCAGCTCGGTATCCATCGCCTGCAGCTGGCGGGACTGTTGTTCCACCAGCTCCAGCACCGACCGGCTGAGCTGCGGCGGGATCAGCGCCGAATAGTGCGGCTCGTGCGGCGGGATCTCGCCAATGTCCTGCTGCTGCATCGCCAGCGACGCCTGCGCATCGCGAATCCTCTCACGGCAGCAGGCCATCAGCACGTCCTCCAGCAGATCCTCCACCCCTTTCATACCGTCGATACGTGCCGTGGTGACCTCAAACCAGCGCAGCGCGGTGTCGCCGCCGTTTTCCGCCGGTGTTGTGCGGGTACAGGCAATGCGCCGCAGGCGTTCGAACTCGCTGCTGTCGGCGGTCAGCTGCTGCTGCCACAGCGCCAGACAACGGGCATCGGCGAACTCGCTGAAGGTTTGAAAACAGCGCTCCTGGCCTTCAATCAGATCCAGTAGCTGCTGCTGTGTCGCCTCATCGAAACGCCGGGCGGCGAACCCCGCCGCGCCGAGTGCACGCTCCTGCCCCGCCAGCTCTTTACTCTGCATAAAGCTGAACATGGCGAGCAAAGCCCGCGATATGGGCGGGTCGCCGGAGATATCCGCCGCTTCAAATACCAGCGCCAGATGCGTGCGTATTGCGTCGCTGTACTGCCGCATGGCCTCCGGCTGGCCGATCGTCTGCGCCTGAACCTGGCGACGGAGCAGCGGCAGCGTGCTGAGGCTGTGCAGGACGGCGGCAATGCGGCTGAACAGGCGCGGCGCGTTAGCCATGCTCTGCCCGGTCAGGTCCAGTGCCTGCAGGCGCTCGTCCACCGCCCGTTCAGCCAGCTGTACCTGCAGCGCCCGTTCGCTGAGCCGTTCGGCCCAGAGTTCGCCGTGGGAGCACAGAAAGATATTGGCCGTGCCGCGTTCGCGTTGCAGGACGTGGATCAGCTGGCTGACCGCGCCGACCAGTCTGCCCATTTCCAGCAGCTGTTGCAGGCAGGCGATTTCACTTTTTTTGGAGGCGAGGACGAAGCTGAGTGCAGAAAGTGGCATAGGCGGGCCTGATTGGTCATGGTGATTCAGGTGATTAAGCAAGAAGCGTGCCGGGGAAAGATGACGTGGGTTTCCTGGAATGCTGGTTAGGCTGCTCGATAGACACTCGGTGTGTCAGCCGACTGGTTGCAGCCCCGCTCGGGCGGTCCTCACGCCGCTGCGCAGTACCCTCACTACGTTCGTCAGCCTGCCGGACCGCCAGAGACGGGCCTTCCATGGCCCGGCTCTGACTTTCACCCGCGTCCATCCGGGTGAATCCTGCCTTCCTCGCTCCGTTCAGCGCTGCGGATTGCCCGATCGGGGCTACTACCAGACTGCTTTTGAGTCAGGAGTTGTCTGTGGAGGAAACATGGTGCAATTCTTCGTTCTGTCTTACAGAAGTTCGGTGTTTTTGTGGGCATGTAGCTCAGTAGAAATTCTGTGTTTCAGCCGACGGGTTGTTCCCCCGCTCGGGCGGTCCTCACGCCGCTGCGCGGTGCCCTCACTGCGTTCATCAGCCGAACGGACCGCCAGAGACGGGCCTTCCATGGCCCGGCTCTGACTTTCACCCGCGTCCGTGCGGGTGAATCCTGGCTTCCTCGCTCCGTTCAGCGCTGCGGATTGCCCGCTCGGGGCTACAACCAGTCTGCTTTTTACTTAAGCGTTGTCTATAAGGAAAACCGGGTGTAGTTCTTCCTACTGCCTTACAGAAGTTCGGTGTTTTTGTGGGCGTGTAGCTCTATAGAAACGCAGTGTTTCAGCGGCCTGGCTGCTTTTAACAGCCAGTACAGTGCAATACAAGAGGGGCGGCCTCGGGGGCTGTCGGGTAATCCGCAGCGCCGAGGTGGAGGCATTACGCCAGGAGAAGGCAGCAGGGACGCTGCCATCAGGCCAGGTTTGAACAGGGACGTTCAATCCTGGCCGGTCCGGTCGGCGAAATGCCGGAATCGAGGGAACCGCATCGCGGCGCGAGGACCTCCCGCCAGCCACCGAGGCCACCCCAGTTCCACCATTCCTATCGCAACAAAAAAAACCACATTGGAGCGATATGGCACCAGTCGGGTGGATAAAATAACGATAGAGCTACACTTATCTCTATTTGCAACCTGACGGGAAACCTATTGTGCGCGTACTTATCGTGATAACGCTTCTGGCGCTGGCGGCCTGGTGGAGCCTTCCCTGGTTGAAATCTCATCTTCCTCCACAGTGGAACCCCTTCATTCCGCTTGAAGTGACCGACCCGCCGAGCTGGATAACCCGCTATAAATTGCAGCAGCTAGAAGACGATCCGCAAGCCTGTCTGGCGGTGTTGCAGCGCGCCAGTGCCCAGGGACTGGTCAGTTTTCGTGAAGCGCCACTGCCCAAAGGAGAATGCACTATCGCGCAACCCGTTCGCATCAGCAAATTTGGTCCAGTGTCACTGAGCAGTAGTTTTCTGGCGAGTTGCCCCATGGCCGTCGCCAGCACGATGTATGTCACACGCAGTCATCAATTATTGCAACAGGCGGAGGTAGCTAGCCCGCTGCGGCGTATTGAACATGTTGGCAGCTTCGCCTGTCGCAATATTTATCATCGTCAGCAGGGACGGCGCAGCGAACATGCCACCGCAGATGCCTGGGATATTACCGCTTTTCAACTGGCTGACGGGCGCTGGTTGCGGGTAGCGAAAAACTGGCAAGAGCCTGCCAGCGAGTCAGCAGCACTGCATATTCTCTGGCGTAATGGCTGTGCCAGCTTTGGTAATGCGCTGGGGCCTGACTATAACGCGGCTCACGCTTCACATTTTCATCTTGGCATGCGCGGTAGCGGATTTTGTCGCTGACGTGTACGGGCCGGTCCGTCAGCGAAATGATGGAACCGAGAGCCCCCTTCCCGCCATTTCCATCGCGACAAAACAAGGCAAAAAAAAGCCGCCATCGTCCATCGATAGCGGCTAAATGGCCTCAAAAAGACCTTATTTCACACACACTCAAATCAGACTGTTACCTCTGACTCTTCCAACTCGGCTAACTGCTCGCGCCACTGCGCCTGCTCCGGCTGGCCTTCCTTGCGCTCGCCGTACAGCTGCGCAATCTGCGTACCGTCGGCAGCGTACAGCTCCAGACTGGTCACCACGCCGTCAACCGTTGGCTTACGGGTGATCCAGCTCTCCGCAATCTCGCTGTCGCGAAGATGCAGCGTAAACTCTGGATTGAAAATATTCAGCCAGCCGCGCATCGGCTCAACGCGCGCCAGCGGGCCGGTAAAGATCTGCACCGCGCCACGGTTCGCCACAAACACCATGATCGAATTCCCGTCCTGCTGCACGCGGTTGAGCAGTGCTTCAACGGCCTGATTGTCCACCCGGCGGGCCAGATCGTCGCTGACGCTGTTAAACGCCTGCTGACGGGAAAGACGATGCCGGTGCAGGATCATATAAAACTGATGCACGTCGGTCATTCCGCGCCACTCATCTTCCAGCCGCACGCTGTCCACTTCCGTGGCGAACGCCTGCTTTTGTGCGGCAACAACTTCCAGCTCTGGATTCTCTTCGCGGGCATACTGCGCAATCAGCTGCTGCCACGCGGCCATATCGCTGTTTTCGGTGGTATAGACTTTGTGGATAGCATCACCCTGCGAATCGAAGAACTGCAGGCTGTGGCGCACGCCGCGTGAAGAGGATTCTTCCAGCACGAACGCGCTGTGCCACTGCTTGAGGAACAGGCGTAAATCAATGCCGCCGGGATTGAGGATCAGGCCCGCGTGGCCATCCAGCTGCTGATTGACGTAGTGGCCTACCTGCTCGTGCACCGCCCAGTCGTTACGCGTAATCGCCTTCAGTTCACCGACCGACGCCAGCGCGCCGAGCAGAGCTTTTGGCTCATCGGCCAGACGGCGGGCATCGTGGCCCACGCGCGCGGCGGCGAGCTGTGCTTCGCTGGTTTCCAGCATCGCCGCCAGATCGCGGGCATAAAGCTGAGGGTGGTCCGCACGGGCGGTAACATAGCGTGAATAAAGCGACTGCGACATGGTGAGGTTCCTTACAGAATCGGGCATTTGCGCGCAGTATGATCGCCGCCCGCTCAGGGCCACAAGTAAAAACAGGCAACCTGAAAAGAACTTAATAATCCACACCGGGGGCACGAGCAGGCGAGTATCGGCCTCATCCCGCTACAGCTAAGGATCGATGGCGGATTTCCCCCGGCGATGACCCGCCCCAGCATTAAATTTTATTAAGGCACGCCATGCCGCCGAGCATTAGTGCAGAACGAAGCAAAGAGGCCATGTTTACCGACATCCCCTACCCAAACCTAAAGCAGACTGGCTGTTCCCTTGGTGGGGCAATCCGCAGCGCTTTAAATAGCCTGGGAGCAAGGAGTTAACTGCACAATGTGAGGAAAAATCAGAGCCGGGCCATGTACAAATCTGTAGTGGGTAGTTTGGTTTTTTTATCGCTTTATCGCTTTATCGCGATGAGAACGGTGAAAAAGGGGCGGCCTCGGTGGCTGGCGGGAGGTCCTCGCGCCGCGTGGCGGTTCCCTCGATTCCGGCATTTCGCCGACCGGACCGGCCAGGATTGAACGTCCCTGTTCAAACCCGGCCTGACGGCAGCGTCCCTGCTGCCTTCTCCTGGCGTAATGCCTCCACCTCGGCGCTGCGGATTACCCGCCAGCCACCGAGGCCGCCCCTCTTTTCTTGCATTGTGCGGGCTGTTAGAAGCCGCCAGTCAGTGGAAACACTGAATTTCTGTTAAGCGGCCAACAAACGATAAACTTCTGCAATTGCTCTGAATACCAGCAAAAAACAGCCAAAATGAATATAACTCCGAAGAAATAAACCGGAGCCAAAGGCAAACAGACAGCCCCAACGTTCTAATCCTGCGCCAACGCGGCATAAAGCACGAAAGCCATGTTTCCTCTACAAACAACTCCTGAGTCAAAAGCAGACTGGTTGTTCCCCCGAGCGGGCAATCCGCAGCGCTGAACGAAGCGAGGAAGCCAGGATTCACCCGCTGGACACGGGTGAAAGTCAGAGCCGGGCCATGGACGGCCCGTCTCTGGCGGTCCGGCAGGCTGACGAACGCAGTGAGGGCACCGCGCAGCGGCGCGAGGACCGCCCGACCGGGGGAGCAACCAGTCAGCTGATACACCGTGCTATCAGGAAAGTCCGCCTCTGGCGGTCCTGCAGGCTGACGAACGCAGTGAGGGCACCGTGCAGCGGCGCGAGGACGTCCGAACGGGGGAACAGCCAGTCAGCTGAAACACTGAGCTTCAGTGGAACACTGAGTCTGTTGAAACACGATCCCACCAACCAATCGATTGTAATCAAAAAATAAATATCGTATAACAACCGCCTCCGAGGGGTGTCCTGTAACGGGCTGAGATGGCAGCAATGCCGAACCCTTTGAACCTGATCTGGGTCATGCCAGCGAAGGGACGGGTTGGCAAACACTGATCGGTATTTGCCTCTTCACACCGCCGCCGCACCCCGGATCTCCACCACGATTTTGGAGATCTTATGCCTGCTTCAATGTTCGAATTCGGTCTGTTTGGTCGCCTGCGCCAGAACGCGGGACAGCACTGGGAACACTACGTTGCCCACCCGTTCCTGCAACAGCTTGGGGCCGGGACGCTGCCGGAAGCCGCCTTCCGCCGCTACCTGACCCAGGACTATCTGTTCCTCGTCCACTTCGCCCGCGCCTACGCCCTACTGGTCACCAAATTCCACACCCTGCCGGAAATCCGCGCCGCTGCCGGATCGCTGAATAACATCGTCGCCGAACTGCCGCTGCACGTCGGCTACTGCGCCGGCTGGGGGCTGAACGAAGAACAGATGGCGCGCGAGCCGGAAGCCACCGAAACCATCAACTACACCCGCTACGTGCTGGACATCGGCCACTCTGGCGATGCGCTGGAACTGCTGGCCGCCCTGCTGCCCTGCGTGGCGGGCTATGCGGAAGTTGGCCTGCGCCTGCTGGCCGATCCGGCCACGGTGATGGCGGATAATCCCTACGCCTCATGGATGCAGAACTACAGCGACCAGGGCTATCTGGACGGCGTGAAAGCGGCAATTGAGCTGCTCGACCGCGTGGGCCAGCAGCGCGGTGCCGACGCCCGCTTTGAGCGGCTGAGCGAAATCTTTACCACCGCCACCCGGCTGGAGGGCGCCTTCTGGCAGATGGGCCTGAACGCCGTCGAAAAACCGGTAAACGCGTGGTGAACGGCGTGGATACCCGCCCCGGCATCGAAATCCGCGACCTGACCCTGCGCTTCGGCAGCCGGGTGATCTTCGAGCGGCTGAACTTCAGCATTGAGGGCGGCACCTTCGTCGCCATGCTCGGGGCCAGCGGCGCGGGTAAAACCAGCCTGCTGAAGATTATCGCCGGGCTGGCGCAGGCCACCTCCGGCACGGTCACGGCCAGCGACGGCCTGCCGGTGCCGGGGCGCATTGCCTATATGGGCCAGCGGGATCTGCTCTATCCATGGCTGACGGTGCGGGAAAACATCACCCTCGGGCCTCGCCTGCGCGGGGAAAAAGCCGACGGTGCCTGGGCGGAACATCTGCTGGCGCGCGTTGGGCTGAGCGGCCACGGCGACGATCGCCCCGCCGCGCTCTCCGGCGGCATGCGCCAGCGGGCGGCGATTGCCCGCACGCTGTACGAGCGCCAGCCGATTGTGCTGATGGATGAACCGTTTTCGGCGCTGGATGCCATTACCCGCGCCACCATTCAGACTCTCGCCGCCGAGCTGCTGGCCGATCATACCGTGCTGCTGATCACCCACGATCCAATGGAGGCCTGCCGCCTCAGCCACCGGCTGCTGGTGCTGTCTCCGCATCCGGCGGGTATTGATGACAGTCATCATATCGGCGGCCTGCCGCCGCGCGCGCCGGATGATGCCGACCTGTTGAAAAGCCAGGCCGAACTGCTGCAACAGCTGGTGAGGGCGGCAGAATGAGCCATCAACAGGACGACCGCCTGGCAAAATGGGGGCGCGGGCTGACGGTGTTTATCGGCCTGGTGCTGCTGTGGTGGCTGGCAACGCTGAGCGATATTCCGGCGTTTCTGCTGCCGACGCCCGCCGCCGTGGCGCAGGCGCTGTGGGAGGGGCGAGGTTTTCTGGCGTACCACTCGCTGGTCACCGCTTCCGAAGTGGTCAGCGGCCTGCTGCTGGGCGTGCTGCTCGGCGCACTGCTGGCGCTGAGCATGGTGTTTTCCCCGCGCCTGCAGCGCTGGCTGATGCCGCTGGTGCTGACCAGCCAGGCAATCCCGGTGTTTGCCCTCGCGCCGCTGCTGGTGCTGTGGTTCGGCTTCGGCATGAGCGCCAAGGTGGCGATGGCGGTGCTGGTGATCTTCTTCCCGGTCACCTCGGCCTTCTTCGACGGCCTGCGCCGGGTGAATAACGATTATCTCGACCTGGCGCGCACAATGGGAGCTTCGCCGTGGGCGCTGCTGCGGCACGTGCGGCTGATGGCGGCGCTGCCCGCCTTCGGCACCGGGCTGCGCATGGCGGCAGCCGTGGCGCCCATCGGCGCAATTATCGGTGAATGGGTCGGCTCGGCCGAAGGGCTGGGCTACCTGATGCTCAACGCCAATGCGCGGATGCAGACAGACCAACTGTTTGCCGCGCTGTTTATTTTAATTCTGATGACGGTGCTGCTCTGGGTTGCCGTCGATAGCCTGCTGCGCCGCCTGATTAACTGGGCGGCGGAATAACCACCTGCAAACGACATAACAAGGAATAACAGCAAAATGAAAAAGAACCTCTGCGCCCTGCTGCTGGGTACGGCCATCGTGGGCCACGCCGCCGCTGCGGAAAACGTCACGCTGATGCTGGACTGGTACGTTAACCCGGACCACGCGCCGATTATCGTTGCCGAGCAGATTGGCGCGTTTAAAGCAGAAGGGCTGGACGTAAAGATCGTGCCGCCGTCCGATCCTTCTCTGCCGCCGCGCCTGGTGGCCGCGAAGAAAGCCGATCTCGCCATTACGTATCAGCCGCAGCTGCACTTCTTCGCCGATCAGGGATTACCGCTGGTGCGCGTCGGCACGCTGGTGAATACGCCGCTGAATACGGTGATGACGCTGGATAAAAATATTCAGTCGCCTGCCGATCTGAAAGGCAAAAAGGTCGGCTTCTCGGTGACCGGCATTGAAGAAGCCACGCTGGGCACCATGCTCAAGCACGAGGGTATTTCCTCTGCCGATATCACCCCGGTTAACGTCAACTTCCAGCTGACCGGCGCGCTGCTGGCGGGCCAGGTGGACGCGGTGATCGGCGGCTATCGCAATATCGAGGCACTGGAGCTGCAGATTCAGGGTAAGGATCCCAAGGTGTTTAAGGTGGAAGATTACGGCGTTCCGGCCTATGACGAGCTGGTGATCGTCGCGAACCGCGATGACGTCAACAAGCCGAAAATTGCCAAATTCCTCGCCGCGCTGAAAAAGGGTAATGACTATCTTCAGGCGCACCCGCAGGAAACCTGGAAGGCCTTTGCCAGCAGCCACCCGGAGCTGAACACCGAGCTGAACCGCCAGGCGTGGCAGAAATCGCTGCCGCTGTTCGCCCGTGATCCGGCACATCTGGACACCGCGCGTTATCAGGCCTACGAACAGTTCCTGTTTGATAATAAGCTGATCAAGAAAATCACCCCGGTGGCAGACTACGCGGTGGAGATTAAATAATCCGCTGCTGAATGCGAATCATGTCTCGATATAGATAATGATAAGCATTATCATATAATTCACTTATCGCATTGCAGAGGTGGATTGTATGGATCGGACAGCGGAAACGCTCACCGCCGACTGTTGCATCGTCGGCGGTGGTCCTGCCGGTTTGATGCTCGGCTATTTGCTGGCACGGGCTGGCGTGCAGGTTGTGGTTCTGGAAAAGCACGCCGACTTTTTACGCGATTTTCGCGGCGACACCATTCATCCCTCAACGCTACAGATCATGCATCACCTCGGACTGCTGGAGGATTTGCTGAAGCTGCCCCACCAGCGCGCTGAAAAATTGCAGGCCGAGGTCGGCGGCGAAGAGGTGACGCTGGCGAACTTCACCCGCCTGCCGGTGAAGTGCAAATTTATCGCCTTTATGCCGCAGTGGGACTTCCTGAACTTTCTGGCCGAACGTGCCACTGCGCTCCCCGGTTTCACCCTTTTGCAATCCTGCGCCTTCGACGATCTGATCACTGCCGATGGCCGGGTATGCGGTGTGCGCGCTATCGCCGACGGCCAGCCGCGTGAAATTCGTGCCCGGCTGGTGGTCGGCTGCGACGGCCGCCATTCGAAGGTGCGGGAAAAAGCGCAGCTGAGCGGGCAATCGTTCGGCGCGCCGCGCGACGTGGTTTGGTTCCGTCTGGATAAGCGCGAAGACGATCCGCAGTGGGGCATGGGCCATAAGGGGCCGAAGCAGAATTTTATTATGATCGATCGCGGCAGCTTCTGGCAGTGCGGCTATTCCATCACCAAGGGGCAGTTTGGCGAGCTGGAAGCCGCAGGTATTGACGCCTTTAAGCAGCAGGTCGCCACCGTTTCGCCTTTCCCCGCCGACCGGCTGGCAGAGCTGGACCGCTGGGACCGGCTGCGGCTGCTGGAGATCCGCATCGACCGGCTCGACAGCTGGGCAAAAGAGGGGCTGCTGTGCATCGGCGATGCGGCGCACGCCATGTCGCCGATTGGCGGCGTGGGGGTGAATCTGGCGATCCAGGACGCGGTGGCTACCGCCAATCTGCTGACTCGTCCGCTGCTAAATGGCGAGGTCAGCCTGCGCCAGCTGAATAAGGTGCAGCGCCGCCGCCAGTTCCCCACCTGCGCCACCCAGTTTATTCAGATTAAAATGAGCGGCAAAAAACGCGAGCCGGGCCAGACCAGCCCGATACCGCGCATCGTGAAGCGCTACCGCTTCCTGCCCTACGTTTTCGGCTGGATGATCGGTCTGGGCTTCCGCCGCGAGACGCCGCGCCGAGTCGGGAAGGCCTGACCGAATTACCCGGCTAGAAGCTGTACTCCAGCTTCAGGCTGGCGTCGTTGCGGTTGTAGGAGTAGATCCAGTCGGCGTTGCTTTTCACCCGGTTGTGGCGCAGCGTCAGGCTGGGAACA
This sequence comes from Erwinia sp. JUb26, assembly GCF_003751505.1. GTDB lineage: Bacteria > Pseudomonadota > Gammaproteobacteria > Enterobacterales > Enterobacteriaceae > Erwinia. The sequence goes on from NZ_RJVB01000001.1 coordinate 1,067,089, forward strand.
AATCCGGCCAGCTCCCAGCGCGGCGCGCGCAGGACCAGGGTGTAATTCTGCTCCTGGTCGCGGCGGCGCACTTCAATCAGCGGGTTGTACAGCTCATAGTCACGCTGGCGGTATGAGGCGGAAAGCGTGCCGTCAAACCCGGCATCAAAGCGCAGCGAGGCCCCCAGCCGCACACCCTTCTGCTGATATTCCGCCGTCGGATCTTCCGCGTGGCTGTTGACGAAATCCAGCCCGCCAAACACCGTCCAGCCCGGCGTCAGCTCGCGGTACCAGGTGCCGTAGAGCGACTGCTGCGCACCGTCGAAGTTGCGGGCATAGTCGGCGCGGCGATACTGCATATCCTTATAGTCCGCCTCCAGCTTCACCAGCGAGGCGGGCGACAGCATATAGCTCCACTCGCCGTGAACCCCGGGCGCGCCGTACATCGCATCGTTGCCCCACTCGTAATATTCAAACGACGGGGCCAGCATCAGCTGCTGGCGGGCATCGCGATAGCTGTAGCCGCCCTGTAACGTCACGGTGGTTTCGTTAAATTCACCGTGGTTGCGATACTGCGTGCCGTACAGCAGCGAGCGCAGATACACGCCGTGATGCCCTTTTATCGCCAGCCGGCGCTGAATGCTGAAGTCAAAATCGGTGCCGGTGGCTTTTAACGCCTCCGGCAGCGCGCGCTCGTAGTAGCAAAAACCGGTGCTGTCGCTAATCAGACAGGTGCGGCTGGCGGAGGTGCGGTTGACGTTGTCGCTCCAGCTGGGGCCGAAGGAGAATGCGCCGTTCCAGTCGCTGCGTTTTTCCAGCGCCTGCTGGTAGGCACCAATGGTTTTGCGCACGCCGGCGGTTTGCGGATCGCGGGCGTCGATAATCGCCAGCGCATCGGCAAAGGCCTCTTTCGCTTCACGCTCCTGCGCATCGTCAAACAGCGTTCTCGCCAGCTCCAGCCTGCCGAGGATAAAGTCCGGCTGCTGCGCCAGCAGTTTGCGAAACTCGGTAATGGCGGTGTCGTTATCGCCCACTACCCGCGCCAGCATTCCGCGGGCATAGTGTTCCAGCAGCGGGTCGCGATCCGGCAGGGTCAGGTACTCCTGCAGGAAACGATTGGCCGCTTGCCACTGCTGATGCTGGAGTGAAAGATAGAGCGCCTGCCCCAGCGCGCTGGCGGTGTGCTCCACCTGGTAGGTCTGGCCGTCAATAGTCAGCGTGGGCCGCTGGCCAGTGGCCGTTTCGTCTTTCAGTATTTCACGCTCGCGTTCGGCCCCCTGGCGCTCAATGCTCATTTCAAGCATGCGCCGCGTATCTTCACGCTCCTGCGCCACCGCCGTGACGGTAACGGAGGCCATCAGCAGCGCAATCAGGCTGAGTGCGGCGCGGCGCGGTGTAAAGTAGCGGGCAACGGGTAACTGAACGGTCGGCATAGATCATGATCCCTGAGGCAAACGGTGCCGCTCGGAACGTGCAGAGCGGACGCAAAAAAGAGCAAAGACCAGCGGCCTTTGCTCCCGGGAAGGCAGTGAATCAGGCCATCAGCGTCGTTCCCGCTGAGGGTGTGATCCCTGCATATAAGGTGGTGAGATTCGCCACCGGATTAGTTCTTGGTACCGCCGAATGCGGTATCTTTGTTACGATCGGCAAACTTAACGATACCGGCCACTGCGCTGGCACCGGTGCCGAAGAATTTACCGTCCAGCGTACCGCCGGTGCCGGAAGCACTCAGCACGCCTACGCTGGTTGCTGCCAGACGCACATCAGTACCCACGGTGCTGATGGTACCGCCGGTGAAGTTGATGTCACCGGAAGAGCTGGCCACTTTGGTATTAAAGTTGGCGGTCAGCGTACTGGTTGGCAGCGTGCCGCTGTACTGATTGATGGACTTAATGGTGTAGCTAACCGGTGCAGCCGTTGGCAGCGTGGTGGCTACGTCACCGTTTTCACCCGCGTAGAACACCGTGTGGGTACCGGCCGTTTTGGTGCCCACGGCGCCTGAAGTGGCTTCGCCATCCCATTCGCCGAACCAGACATCCTGAGTGCCGACTTTGGCAAATGACCAGACGCCCAGTTTAGTGTGATCCGGGCCAGGACCCGCAGGACCCGGTGCACCATCCGCCACCATTTCGCGACCGCTGAAGTGGAATGCCCCACTCGCATCCTGATAGGTCGGTGAAGCAAAGTGAGTGAAGGTAGCTTTGGCACCATACAGCTGACCATCAACACCGGCGGCAGGAGTCGGTACAGCTGCAGTTGTCTGACCAACGCGAATCCCACCCGTTTCCGTGTAGCTCTGGTTAGTGACGACTACGGCCTGAGCAGCACCGGCTGCGCCAAACAGAGCAAGAGCAAGTACTGATTTCTTCATAATCTGATTCATTTCATTTTTCCTGAAAAGCATAAGTTAAAAGTGGAAATACATTGAATGAAAACACAAATGATTATCATTACATCATATAGGTACAATCCTCCCTGACGGCGGGAGGATTTACTGCTTACTCGTACTGCTTACTTCGGGTACTGCTTTACTCCCTCACACTCCCTGTGTTCGGGCACAACGACTGACAGCTGGCAGGCATCCCTTCCACCAGCAAAACAGCTAACTGACAACCTCAACGTCCTGGGCGACTGTTCACTGCCTGAGTGGCTCTATGGTCTAACGCGCATAATAGTGTTCAACCAGCTCACGCACGCGGGCAAAGGCCTGCTGCGCACCGGCAATAGCGCGCGCTTCCCCGGCTTCGTCCAGCGGCAGCTGGTCCAGCGCGGCGGTAAAGGTACGCCAGTGGCGGCCTCGCCCTTCCGGCGCACCGGCAAGATGGCGCGCACCAAACTCGCCGGACAGCCCCAGCTTCTCCGCCTGTTTGATCAGGAAACCGGCGCCGATATTGGAGCCCTCAGCGACGTACAGCCAGCCCAGAGCACTGGCAATATCCGGGATTTCCGCCGTACTGAATGCCGTTGCGCTTTCCGGCTGCGGCAGAGCCTGCCCAAGGTCGGCCAGATCCTGGCCAATCAGCGGGAAGCGGCGGCGCCCGGCTAAATCAGGCAGCAGCGGCTCCAGCAGCGCAGATTCATACAGCGCATCGATTTCACGATGAAACTGGTACTGCACCTTCACAAACAGACCGTAGCGTTCGCGGCTGGCAAACGGATCGCCCGCCATAATGCGCTGATCCAGGCTGTCATGGCTGCTGGTGGTGGCCGCCTTCAGCCGCTGCGCGCGGGTCAGGTTTTCGGTTTGGGTACTCACATCGCTCATTGATTTTCTCCCATGCGCCTGCTCTGCGGCAGGCGGCATTTGTTTAACATCAGAATTTCAGCGTCACACCACCGCGCACGGTACGGCCTGGCGCAGGGATCGGAATGGTGTTCAGCGCATCGACGTAGTAACGGTCGGTCAGGTTATCCACCGACAGATCGAAGGTGGCGTTCTGGTTTAGTTTGTAGCTGGCGTAGAGATCGACCAGGGTGTAAGGCTTCCAGTCCGACGGCGCGATGGAGTACATACCTGAAACCTGCCCGAGCCCTTCGTCCGCACCCAGCCCCTCAACAAAACGGCTGCCGATGTAGCTAATACGTGTTCCTACAGTCAGATCGCTGTCCAGGAAGCGCGATCCCAGGTTTACCGTCACGGTATCTTTTGGCGGGACCTGCTGCTGCGCAAAGCTGTTGTAGAGGCCACCCGGCGCACAGCGGCTGGCGGCTGGATGTATTACGCCGTCTTTGGCGCAGAACATAATGTCGGTGTAGTGATTCCACGCCACGCTGCCGAACACCCGCCCGCTGTCATACTGTGCGGACAGCTCAATGCCACGCATTTCTGCATAATCCAGATTCATGCGGCCCAGCTGGTAGTTTTCCCGTCCACTGGCCGTATAGCGTTTGATATTTCCGCGCGTGATGTAGTTGTCGATGTGGTTACTGAACCAGGCCCCGTGGAAACGCAGCTTATCATCCGGCAGGAACACGCCATCCATCAGATAGTTAACACCGAACTCAAGGCTCTTGTTGCGTTCAGGCGCCACCGGATTATCCGCAGTGGGTACCGAGAATGACGGACCGGTGATCGATTCAAAGATGCTTGGCGAACGCAGAACGCTGCCGTACTTACCATAAGCCTGGAAGCCATCCAGAGGCTCCACCATCAGACTGAATATCGGTGACCAGCCGTGATCTTTGCGTGTAAACGGCGATTCAAGCGTCGGGCTGCGGTCAAAGCTTTCAAAGGTGGAATAGCGCAGGTTTCCGCTCAGGGTCACCCAGTCGAGCGGCTTCACTTCCAGGGTGCTGAATCCGCTGTACTCTTTGCGCCAGCCAAAACGCGATCCGGACATGGTCGCTTCATCCACGCCGTCGGGCAATCCCACGTTTTCACGGGTAAATGAACCGCCGTACTGCCAGGTCACATCGGCAATATCACTGTAGAAACGTGAGGTGTTCGACGCGTTGCCGCCCCAGCGATTCGACGCCAGCCAGAAGTATTGCGGATACAGGGTGCCGCTGCTGTTAAACACCGAGTTAACTCGGTTATCCACGTCGGAATAGAAAGTATCAACTTTGATATCAATCAGATTACTGTCTTCCGGCTTCCAGCTGTAGCGACCGGTCCATGTTGCCAGGTCGATGGTACTCAGCAATCCCTGATAGGGTTGCGAATTGAAGTAGCTCATCAGCTGCGAACCGAGAATATTGCCGTAGCGGGTCATATAGCGTGAGTAGCCCAGCTCAAACTTCTGGTTGTCCTGGAAACGGAAAGTGCCTTTCAGCAGCCATGACTCCGTATCGCGCGAGGTGTTTAATACCTCCTCGCCCGCACGGTATGCCGTCAGTGGATTACCGTCGGTGACGTTAACCTCTCCGAATGGCCCGGTTGGGCCGGAAATCACCGCGTGAGCATCGTCTCCACCGCGTTTACCGGCAAAATAGTTGCCGTTATAACGCTGGGCGTAGGCGGCCAGCACATCCACCGCATCGGTGGTGCCAGCGATGGCGATGCTGCCGGAACCGCCGGTCGGCTTCAGCGCCGACGGGCGATTTGTCCCGGATGAATCACCGAAGCCGCTCGGGAACTCATCCCAGCTGTAATAGGTGCCGAGGTTGGTCAGGCCGCCGGTGGTGCCCGGCGACGGCGCGCTGCGGCTGTTGGTGTTAAAGTTACCTTTGAGACGCACGCCAAAATCGTGGCCCGGCAGCAGGATATCCTTCACGCCGATGGTGCTCATTCGCACAATCCCGCCGACCGCGCCGGTAGAATCGGCCCCCATGCTGGCCCCTTTCTCAATATCAACCGAGCCGATAAAGTCCGGGTCGATATAGGTGCGCGCCGTGGAGCCGTTATAGCCCTGATAAACGGTGGTTTCCTGGCTGGCGCCGTCAACCAGCACCGGTACACGCCCCTGCCCCTGCAGGCCGCGAATGTTAACGTCCACCGCGCCGGAGTTGCGGCCGTCACCGTTCAGTACGCCCGGGATACCCGATAAAAAATCACCAACAGATGTGCCGCTAAAACGCTCAACCTGCTCGGCGGAGAGGTGGGCGCGAGAGCTGGCCCCCTGCCAGGGCGCATCGGCCGGATCGCTGCCCGCGCGGCTGGTGACGGTGATGGTGCCCAGCAGCAGCGAGTCGTCCGCCGCTGATGCAGACGCAGACGTGTTGGCCGCCGCACCGCCGTTAACCAGGGTGACGCTGTCGCTGTTCACAAACTGATAGGAAAGCCCGGAGCCTTGTAAAATGCGCCCCAGCGCCGCTTCCGACGAGACGGCACCCTTGACGCCCGCCGACTGTTTGCCTGCGGCGAATTCCGGTGGATAGCTGACCTGTACGCCGGACTGGCGGCCAAATTCGGCAATCGCACCGGAAAGGGAACCGGCCGGGATGTTGAAGGAGACTGGCGAAGTTTGCGCAAACGCACCCTGCTGCATCGACATCAGCGCCAGAGAGATCGCGCTGGTACGGAACACGGCTGCCACCAGCCACTTTTTGCCGTTGCGCGAGTTCGCGCGTTTGCACTTCACAGACTTCATTTTGACCCCGCAGGCGTTATTAATCAGTACGCTGGCTTTGCGGATTCGCATCCGAGCCAGTTCTTACTTAATAAAACGAACGAGAGTTGAGATTTTTCTGAGAAATTTTAAATTTTTTTTCAGACTGCGGAAATAATGGTCAACCAGGGGGTGATTTCGCGCACTTTTCCGGCGTAGGGTTGGATCACCGCCGCCAGCGCACGCTGCGGGTTGGCGAGGTTATACACACCGCTGATACGCTGTTCGCCCAGCTCGCGGCTGGCAATCAGCACTTTACCCGGCACCCAGCGGGAAATGCGCGCTACCACGGCGGCCACCGTTTCACTTTCCGCCACCAGCATGCCGCTGCGCCAGGAGGCAAACTGCTGCGGATTGCGGGTGCCGCGTTCCACCAGACCGCCATCGCGATCCAGCGACAGCCAGCTGCCGGCGGTGACCGATTCGTTTAACGACAGCGACAGGCCAGGAGTGGCGACGTCCACCACGCCCTGTTCAACGGCAACGGTCAGCAGATCGGCATCGCGGCTGAGGTCAAAAGCCCCTTTCTGCGTCACCACCTGCATGCCTTCGACCACCGCGTTAAACGGCCGACGGGCGTCGTCGGCAACATTAAGCCAGGCCATTCCGTTCAGGAGTTCAATGCGGCGTTCATCGGCGGTGAAGCGGGAGGCAATAGCGCTGTTGGGGCCAAGGATAATTTCCGATCCATCCTCCAGCGGGATTTGCTGGATTTCGCCGGTGGAGGTTAAATGACTGGCTTTCATCTGTAACAGCATGCCGGGTGCCAGCGCCAGACCGGTAGCGGCAGCCGCGACGGCAACGGAACCGCCCAGCACAAAGCGGCGGCGAGAAATTCCGACCGGCTGCGGCACTGTCTGGCTGCGGGCCTGTACTACCCTGCCGGTCATGCCGTGCAGATGGACGGCTTCTGCCCACACTGCCTCATGCTCTTTGCCGCGTGCGCGCCAGCGTTCGGCCAGTTCGCGCGCGGCCGGATTCCCCGGATCGCCGTGCAGACGAATGATCAGGTCGAAGGCTTCTTCAAACAGCTTTTCGTGTTGCGACATTTTCTCAGTCATTATTGGCAAATTCCGGCAGCCTGGCGGCGACGGGAAGAAAAGGTAATTCAGATTATAGGGAATTACACGCGCTGTCGCTGTGCAAAGTCATTAGTGCTTCGCATCATCATCCAGGGTGGTGCGTAAATGCTGGTAGGCGCGGCGGATCAGCGTCCAGGTATGCGACACCGATAAATCCAGCTCCTGTGCCACCTCAGCAATGGTCATATCCCCTAAGCGATAAAGCTCAAAGGCGCGCCGGGTCTGATCCGGCAGCGCCGTCAGCCCACGGTCAAGCACCGCCAGCTGCTGACGATCCGAGGTGACTCGCTCCGGATCGGGCGATTCATCCGGCAGCTCGCAGTAGGCCTCTTCCGACAGGTAGTCGATCGAGGCAATTTTCTCGCGGCGATAGAGATCCACCGACAGGCTGCGCGCCACCATATGCAGATAGGCACGTGGATTATCGTCCCGTTTTGGCGCTGCGGAACCTAAAATACGCAGAAACACATCCTGGGTTAAATCCGCAGCCACGTCGGGGCCGTGCCCGCGCTTCTGCAAAAAGCGTTGAATTTCCTGAGCATGCTTATTAAACAGGCTTTTCAGGTTCCACATCAACCAAACCTCGCAGTAACACTCTGGATAACAGCGATCTTTACTGCAGTGCTGTGTTTCCCAGCAGGGATGGCCGCTAAAAGCCTGTGCGGCCAAATATGTAAAACGTGAACGTTTATCCGGCAAAAGCGCAGTGGGCAAGGCCTTATCGCTATTGGCTGGCAGCAACGTCAACGAAGTGTGTTTAGAATATATAAAATTTGAAACAGATGGTAATGATTTTCATTTGTATTTTTATTAAGATTTTCGATATCAAACCTTAATTATTACGGGGATTTAACACATTGGAGGGAAGGTGAAAACCCACCGGTTTCCCGGCGGGTTGATATTCTGAGGATTATTCTTCGATCGATGAGAGCAGCGCGTTCTGAATAATGCGCTGGGCCTGCATCGCATCCTGGCGCGACTGGGCTTCCTGCAATGCCGGGATATCCAGCTTATCCAGCGCGCGGTAGATGTGCTTGAGGAAGCGGATCGACAGGCGTGCCGCTTCAACGTTGTCTTCGCGGAACGGGAACTGATCCAGCTGCCAGACGCCGTCCCAGTTGTTGATCTTCAGCACGTAGAAGAACTCGAAGATCTCCGTCATATGCACGGTACCCACCACCAGGTCATCGTCCCAGCCGCGCAGGTTGTCGTTAACGTCCATACCAAACAGGCGGCCACGATCGATAATCAGCTGGGCGGAGTCCGCCGGGGATTCGCCGCCGAACAGCGCATGGCCGAAGTCCAGCAGGATGCCGACGTTGTCCAGGCCTATTTCATCGATGCCCAGCAGGGTGCGCGCCGCCGAATCCCAGGTCATTTTCACGCGCGGCTCGCGCGGCTTGTATTCGATGGCAAATTTCACGTCCGGGTTGGCCGCCGCCAGCTCGCGCATCCCATCTACCGCCAGCTTCCACAGCTGCTTGTGATCGACCTGGAACGGATAGTCCCAACCGTCCTGGCCCGGCCAGACTTTCACGTAGCTGGCACCCAGCTCACGCACCACGTCTGCCGCTTCGTTCATCAGCTTCAGCGCATCCGCACGCGCCACCGGGTCCGGGTTGGTGAAGGCCCCGCGCGACCACTTGCGCAGGTAAATCTCCGGGGTGATGCCGATCGCTTTCAGTCCGGCATCGGCCAGCGCCTCTTTTACCTGGCTGATGGTGACGCCCGGCGAGAAGGGATACGGTACATCCACGTAGGAGAGATCGCCGACCTCTTTTGCCGCTTTGATCTGCTCCAGGGTGCTGAGCGCCGGGCCGTAACCGTCTACCGCGTAACGGTCAACGTAGTTCGCAAAATGCCAGAGGCCAGCGCCAAATTTCGGGTAGTTGTAGGTTGTCATAATGGGTCTTCTCCATGCTGAATATCACGCAGCCGGGGCTGCAAGGTTGTCAATTTACTGGCCGGGCGGCTGCGGATTAACCTGCCGCTGCCGCCCGGGGGTGAATGCGTGGGCCAGCCTCAGGCCGACCCGGATAAAACGTGGGCGGCAGTCGGGCCGCCCGGGGTAAACGTCGGCGCGTGTCAGGCCGCCCGACTGGCTTCGGCCTCAACCAGCAGCGCCTTCTGCGCCACCACCGCCGCCTTCTGCTGCATCCGGCTCTGCATCTGATCGATAATCACCGCAATGATGATCACGATGCCTTTAATCACCATTTGCCAGAATTCGCTGACGCCCATCATGATCAGCCCGTCGGCGAGGAAGCCGATAACAAAGGCGCCGATCAGCGTGCCGAGGATGGTGCCGCGCCCGCCCGCCAGCGAGGTGCCACCGAGCACCACGGCGGCAATGGCGTTCATTTCAAAGGCGGTACCGTTTGCCGGGTGGGCAGCCACCAGCTGCGAGGACACCACGATGCCCGCAATCGCCGCGCAAAGGCCGGAGATGGCATAGACGCAGATCTTCACGCGTTTCACCCGCACGCCGGAGAGTTCGGCGGCGCGTTCGTTATCGCCTATCGCATAGACCTGGCGGCCAAAAGGCAGGCGGCGGGCGACGTAGGCAATCACCAGCGCCAGCAGCACCATCATCCAGATCGCCCAAGGCAGGCCGAGGAAGTAGCCGGAGCCGATCTTGTCAAAGCCGGTATTGCCGAGCTGCGGATTGCCCTGCAGCCCGGGGAACGTTTCGCCCCCCGAGGTGAGCATCGCCGCCCCGCGCAGGATATACATGGTGCCCAGCGTGCAGATAAACGGCGCCACGCTATAGCGGGTGATGATCCAGCCGTTCGCCGCACCGATCAGCCCGCCGATCAGCAGCACCAGCGGCACGACCACCCAGACGCTGGGGAAAATCGCGATGCCGAAGGCGGGCAGCACGATGCCTTTGGTGATCAGCCAGCCCGCAATCATCCCGCACAGCCCCAGCGTGGCACCGATCGACAGGTCAATCCCGGCGGTAATAATCACGAAGGTGATGCCCAGCGCCAGGAAGGCGTTGATGGCGATATGTTTAACCATGATCACCATGCTGCCGACGGCGAGGAAGTCCGGCACGGTGATGGCAAAGAATCCAACGATTAAAATCAGGGCAATAAAGGTGCGCATTTTTAACAGCAGCAGGATCAATCCCTCCCGCGAGTTAAAGGCTTTCATCGCAGGCGCGGACTGCGCTTTCCCGGAAAGTTGTGTCATGTCAGAACCCCTGTGCACTTGCTTTCACCAGCGCGGATTCTTCTGCCGCCGCGCGTGGAATATCGGCGGTCAGCTTGCCGCCGGACATCACCAGAATACGGTCGGAGACCGCCATAATTTCTTTCAGATCCGAGGTGGAAAACAGCACCGCAATCCCCTGCTCTGACAGCTTAACCATCATGCGGAACACGTCGGCCTTCGCCCCGATATCAATGCCCCGGCTGGGTTCATCCAGCAGCAGCAGGCGCGGATTGGTTAACAGCGATCGGCCAATTACCACCTTCTGCTGGTTGCCGCCGCTCAGCGCGTTGATCGCCACCTCCGGCGAGGAGATTTTGATCGACAGATTGCTGACCGTGCTGCTGACCACCGCCATTTCCTGTTTGTGAGAGATGGCAAACCGGTGCTCCAGCCGCTGCCACAGGCTGGCAATGGTCAGGTTGCTGGCCACCGAGGAGATGGGAAAAATACCGGTACGCTTGCGGTCTTCCGGCACCAGACTCATGCCCATCCGGATGCGGTCGGCGGTCGACAGCCGCTGCGGCACAGGTTTGCTGTCCAGCCACAGTTTGCCGAGATACGACGGCTGGGTACCGAGCAGGCATTCGAACAGCTCGGTGCGCCCCGCCCCCATCAGGCCGTAAATGCCGACGATTTCCCCGGCACGTACGCTGAACGAGACGTCGTTGACCACCGCGTTACCGGCGGGGCCGACGCAGGTGATGTTTTCCGCCTCCAGCACCGTCGCGCCGAACTGGCGATCGGGGGTCAGGAAGCTGCTGACCGGCTCGCTGCCGAGCATTTCACGCACGATCCACGGCACGTCGATGTCGCTGACCTGCGCTTCCGCCTGAAAGCGGCCGTCGCGCAGGATGGTGATGGTGTCGCCAATCGCCATCAGTTCTTCCAGACGGTGCGAAATATAGATAATCGACACGCCCTGACGGGTCAGTTCACGGATCACCCGGAAGAGGATCTCCACCTCGGTTTTACTCAGCGCCGAGGTCGGCTCGTCGAGGATCAGAATGTCGGTGTTTTCCGCCAGCGCCTTGGCGATCTCCACCAGCTGCTGCTGGCCGACCTTGAGATTAGCCACCAGCTCACGCGGCGAAATCGCCTGATCGAGCCGCTGCATCAGTGCCGCCGTGCGCGCCTCCTGCGCCTTTTCATCGATCGGCTGTACGCCTTTTTGCAGCTCGCGGCCAAGAAAAATATTTTCCGCCACCGACAGGTTTTCAAACAGGTTCAGTTCCTGGTGCACCATGCCAATCCCCAGCTTTGACGCCGCGCGGGTGCTGCTGAGCTGCACCTGCTTGCCGTTGAGCCAGATCTCACCGCTGGTCGGCTGCTGCACGCCGGCGAGGATTTTCATCAGCGTGGATTTACCGGCACCGTTTTCGCCGATGATCACGTTGACCTTGCCGCGCCAGACGCGGTAGTCGACGTTGTCCAGCGCCAGCGTGCCGGGGAACAGCATGGATACCGCGCGGGTGTGCAGAATAATCGGATCGCTCTGGCTCATTACGGCTGCTCCTGCTTGATCACCACGGCGACCGCATCCTCAATCCGCTGCGGCTGCAGGGTCACGGCCAGCGTCAGCTGAACGGGTTTGCCCACCCAGCTGCCGTCGATCTTCGGCAGCTGCTGAACGTTATGCTGGTTCAGCGCTTTGGTCAGCCTGGCGAACTGCACCTGGTTGGTGAATTCTTCAAATTTGAATCCGGCCGCATCGCGAATGGCGTTGCTGCGGATCACCGGGCCGATAGCGACCGGCACCGATTCGCCGTTAATGGTCACCGTCAACAGGCGTTCCCGGTCGGCAGCATCGCTAACCGCGGTGACCGTTCCGGCAGCCTGCACAAAGACGCTGCTGCTGGTCTCCGCCTTCAGCGCGGCGCCTTTATTCTTCATGTCATTCCAGGTGAGGGCGCGCTCCTGCGCCCCTTTCAGTACCCTGCTGTCCCAGTTCTCCTGCGCGATCTGCTGCGGGGTCTGACTGCTAAAGCTGGCTTTCGCTGCCGGATCCTTTGGCAGGATGGGCTGACCGTTTTCATCAAGGTCGACCACCGTGCAGCCGCTGAGCAGCACGCTGGCACCCAGCAGAACGGCGAGCGGAAGTTTCGTCACCATCATCGGCTCCCGGATCAGTTGGCGAGGTTAAAGGTTTTCAGCCTGCTGGCGTTGGCGTCGTCAATCAGCACGCAGTCCATCAGCTGCTTCTCTTCTTTCTGCGCTTTACCGTGGGTCAGGTAGTAATCCGCCTGCTCAACGGCCATCTGCGCCTGCGCCCAGCCCGGCTGCAGTACCGTCGCTTTGATGTTGCCCTTATTGATAATCGAGTCGCGAACGTAGTCACTGCCGTCAAAGCCCACCACGATCACGTTGGTTTTTCCGGCAGCCTTCAGCGCGGCTTCCGCGCCCAGCGCCATGGTGTCGTTACCCGAGATCACGCCGACGATATTCGGATTTTTTTGTAAAATAGTTTCCATGCGGCTGAAGGCCTCGGTCTGGCTCCAGTTGGCGCTTTGCTGAGCAACCATTTTCATATCCGGGTAGTCATCGAGGATGTCGTGATAGCCCTGCGAACGTACCCCGGCGTTGGTGTCCGACTCTTTACCCAGCAGTTCGACGTATTCCCCTTTGCCGTTAAGCAATTTGGCAAATTTCTCCGCCCCCAGCTGCGCACCCTGATAGTTGTTAGAGACAATCTGCGCCACCGCGACGCCGGATTTGTTGATTTCCCGGTCGATCAGGAAGGTCGGGATACCGGCATCTTTCGCCTTCTGTACCGGGCCAACGGTGGCATCCGCACCGGCGTTATCCAGCACGATGGCCTTTGCCTTACGGCCAATGGCGGTTTCAATCAGCTGATTCTGCTTGCTGACGTCATCATCATGAGAGGCCACCAGCGTGGTGTAGCCGAGCGCCTTCGCTTTCTGCGATGCGCCGTCGGCTTCGGCTTTAAAGAACGGGTTATCGTGGGACGGGGTAATGATCACGATCAGCCCTTTATCCGCCGCAAATGCGGCAGAAGAGAGGCTCATGGCAGAAAGCAACAGTCCGGTAAGCAGGGTACGTTTCATCTTTTTTTATCTCCGCTGTGAATAATTATTCGAGCATGATTTATTATTCAACCACTATTATTTATTGCGCCTTTTTTGTCCAAACAATCCGTACGGAAAAGCGAGCGGGATCACAATCTGTGTTTAAATTTATTACTAATGAGTAGGTTTATTTAAATTTAAGCTTATATTTCAATGTAATGATGGATTTAACAAAAGATAATCAATGTGGTTTGCTGCGGTTCTTCGTGGCTTGCGAACGGCAAACGCCCTGCGGTATCCGGGCAGGCCACCTGAAGGAAACGGAGGGTGTTTGAGTTACAGATGCAGATAAAGGTGATGTGCAGGTGAAGATGCTGATGCTGATAAAGGTGATGCACGGGTGAAGATGCAGGCGGAGGTGCAGATGACGGTGAAGGCTCAGGCTCAGGCTCAGGCTCAGGCTCAGGCTCAGGCTCAGGCTCAGGCTCAGGCTCAGGCTCAGGCTCAGGCTCAGGCTCAGGCTCAGGGGAAAGTGTGAATTTTTTATAAAAAAGTTACAAAGTTTAGATGCCGTTTAGATAAAAATGAGAATAATTATCATCACCTTTTTATTCTGAGTCTTTCCGAATATGAAAACTGTTCCCGCTTTGAAGCTTTCTGCTCTCCTTGTTACCACCTTGCCTGCGCTGGCTTTCGCCACCACCTATCCGCTGACCGTCACCGATATGGACGGCCAGCAGGTGGTGATCAAGCAGGAACCGCAGCGCATTATCCTGCAGGACGGCCGAGAGATCCTCAGCCTCGCCCTGCTCGACCGCGACGATCCGTTTAAGCGCGTGGTGTCCTGGAACAACCTGATGAAGAAGCAGGATACCGGCAGCTGGAATATGCTGAAAAGCCGCTGGCCGCAGGCGGATCAAATCCTGGATATGGGCTTCTCCGACCAGGGTGAAGTGAATCTGGAAACGGTGATCGCCAAGCATCCGGACCTGATGATTGCCCAGCTGCGTGCCAAGCCTTCACTGCAGCAGACCGGCGTGCTGAAGCAGCTGGCGGCGCTGAATATTCCGGTGCTGTTTGTGGACGTTGAGCTGCATCCGGTACAGAACACCGCCGCCAGCGTCACGCTGCTTGGCAAGGTTCTGAATCAGGAAGACAACGCTAAGGCCTATACCGATTTTTATCAGCAGAAGCTGACGGCGATTCAAAACAGGGTGAAGGATATTTCACCGAAGCCGCTGGTGTTCGTTGAGCCGATTGCCGGTATCGGCGGCGGCGGCGATGCCTGCTGCTTTACCCACGGCCGTAACGGCTGGGGAGCACTGGTTGAGGCCACCGGCGCGCGCAATATCGGCTCCGAGCTGCTGCCGGGCACCAGCGGTAATGTGGCGGTGGAAAAAGTGATTTCGATGAATCCTGATTACTACGTGATGAGCGGTTCAAAGCGCGGTGGCAAGGCCAGTACGGTGATCCCGCTGGGCTACAACACCAGCGTTGAGGAGATCAAAGAGAGCTTCGATCGTCTGCGCAATCGTAACGGGGTGAAGGATATTCCGGCGGTAAAGGCGGGCAAGGTGGCGGCGGTTTACCATCATTTCTACAATCATCCGTACAATATTATCGGCATCGAGATGCTGGCGAAGGATTTCTATCCGCAGCAGTTTAAGGATGTGGATCCGACGGCGGATTACCATCAGATTATCCAGAAGTTTACCAGGCTGCCGGATGAGCCGATTAATATTGAGTATCATCCGGCTGAGTGAGTTAGTGGTGGGTTACCGGAGGTTCGGTGTCTGATGCGGCGTTGCTGCATGTTCGGTGACCGCGTGGGGACCGTGACGGGCAGATCGCTTCGGGATTGGTGGAGGGGTTGACCGTTACGGGCAGATCGCCGGGGCGCCGTGAATCCGGTCCCTGGGGGCTTGGCTGCCGCATCCGTGCGGCAGACACCCGGCTAACCTGTCCCGTAGCGGTCTCCCTTTCTGCTCGTTGCGTTGCTGCTGGGGAAAAAACGATTCTTCCTCGGCAATATCAGAATGTCAGAATGTCAGAATGTCAGAACTGAAGAAAAACCGTTCTCTTGCAGCTACACCAGTATCTACAGGCAATCGGTGCTATCCGGATAAGCAGACCGTCCGAGCACAGCTACCGTGTTAAACGTCAAGCTGCTGCCACGTAATTCTCGTTATATGTCTGCTGTTTCATCAGCACACCGTAGCAGATGTGTACCAGTTTTCTCATCACTCCTCCCAGCGCTGACATTTTCGCTTTCCCTGGGGCTATGAGCCGCTCATAAAGTCCCTTCAGGTATGGGTTGTGCTTTATTGCTGCCATGGCTGCCATATACAGTTTCGCTCTCACCTCCGGCGGACCGTTTTTGGACATCCGGCTCCGGCCACGCACTGAGCTGCCTGAACGCTTTTCTCTCGGAACCACGCCCACCCACGAGGCCGCCTGTTCCGCATTACTGAAGTGATTTCCGCGCAGAACCGCCAGCAGGGTACTCCCCGTTGTCGGTCCGATCCCCGTCACTGACGTCAGGTTTTTCATATCCTGCTTCAGCCCGGGATGATTGTTGATATGGTCATTAATCAGTTTCTGTACTACCTGCAGCTCGTCGTCCAGTGCATGCAGTATTTTTCGGATCGAAGCCTCAACAAGCTGTGAACGCCGGGATGACAGCAGTTTCTCAAGGCGGTTTTGCTCGCGCCCAACATCACGTACCAGTGCATCACGCCTGCTGAGTAAAGCCTTCAGTTCCCGGATAGCTGCAGAAGGAGGCTGCCACGCATCAGGCTGGCGCAGGGCACCATAACGCGCAAGGACGTCTGCATCCACGGTGTCATTTTTGGTGAGGATACCCATGCCGTGTGCAAACGCCCTGACGCGGGCCGGACTGGCTATGACAACCCGGACGGCACGTTCGTAAAGGCCGTAAGCCAGATGTTCATGATAAGTCCCGGTGGGCTCCATCACTACCTGGACATCTGTGCCACTGACCTTCTGCTTTGTCAGCCACTCCAGAACTCTTGCTGCAACATCAGGCCCGTTGGGCAGAACTTTGGTTTTCCTGCGTCCTTCCGGGCCATCCGGTCTCAGGCATAAATCTATTTTGCTCTTTCCAACATCAATTCCTAACTGAATCATACGTGTCTCCTTTCACATATAAACCATCACGCCCGTTTTCCTTGTTCATACGGAGTCTGAGCTCCTGGCAACCGTTCAAAGTTAATGCTGGCGTGAAAGGTGAAACAGAGGATCTATGCTGTGCTACAAGGTCATGCCTTATGGAGGTGCCCAGATTCACTCTGTTTCAGGTGATGGTAGCTAACCACCACCCACCACACAGTTCAAGATACAAAGGATGTGCGAGGCCGAGCGGACAGGGACGTGACAGCGGGTCCGCGTTCCGGATAGCACCAATACGCCAGTCACCCGAACTATAGCGATTGAAGTGCTGTAATATGCAGACCGAGCGGATAGGAACGTGACAGCGGGTCTGCGTTCCGACCATCCCCGATACGCCAGGCGCGGAAATTAAGGCGACGCTCCCGAGCGAACAGGGACCTGGCAGCGGGTCCGCGTTCCGACCAACCCCGATAAGCCAGGCGCACGAACTGAAGCGATTTCCCGAACATAATGACACGCGAGATCGAGCCATAGTAGATCGTTGATACACCCTTTATTCCCTCTCACCGTCTGAGCTCTCTGTTCCGGTCAGCGCCTGCACGGCGGCTGAAGCATCCACGCTAAAAATGTCCTCCGGCAGACTGAAGTTGCGCAGCCCCAG
>NZ_RJVB01000002.1 GCF_003751505.1 Erwinia sp. JUb26
AGTTCGATTTGCTGAAACACGTTCAGCGATGCTCATCTGTAAAACGTCATAATGAATTTCATTATGTGTTCACTCGTGAGACTTGATATTTTTTAAAGTCCGGAGACTTTTGATATCAATCCTGCGAGTGCCCACACAGATTGTCTGATAAATTGTTAAAGAGCAGTGCAGTCAGTGCCGAGGCTTCCTGCTGCGAGGTGGCGTATATTACGCTTTCCTCCTTCGGAGTCAACTTCTTTTTGAGAAGTTTTTTCCGGCGGTTCAGAGAACTTCCTGAACCTCTAACACGCTGGCCTGTAAGCCGTTGTTCCGTGTCAGTGGAGGCGCAGTATAGGGATTTTCTGACGGCTGACAAGGGCTAATTTAAAAAAAACATTCACATGCTTAGTTTTCATGCAGAATTACGAAAAAAGCCGTTTTTTTGCCGATTAAATAAACAAAAATGGGCCCGAAGGCCCATTTTAATAACAACATTGTCAGAAAACGTCATTTAAGGAACGTATCCGACACGTCACTCTTTACTGATGCGCGACGATAACGCCATCCTGCAGATCCATTTCTATCATCTTGCCCGGAACCAAAGCACCGGAAAGAATCTGCTGCGCTAACGGGTTCTCAATCTGCTGCTGGATAGCGCGTTTCAACGGACGGGCACCGTATACCGGATCATAACCATTCTCACCCAGCTGCTGCAGGGCAGCATCGGAAATATGCAGCTCATAGCCACGCTCTTCCAGACGCTGATACAAACGCTGCAGCTGGATACGAGCAATAGAAGCAATGTGTTTCTCGCCCAGCGGATGGAAGACCACCAGCTCGTCAATACGGTTAATGAACTCCGGACGGAAACTGTGGCTGACAACCGACAGCACCAGCTCTTTCATTTCGCCATAGCTCAGCGCACCGAAACGCTCCTGAATCAGATCGGAACCCAGGTTAGAGGTCATGATCACCACGGTATTGCGGAAATCGACCGTTCTGCCCTGTCCGTCGGTCAGGCGCCCATCATCCAGTACCTGAAGCAGGATGTTAAAGACATCCGGGTGTGCTTTCTCCACTTCATCCAGCAGGATCACTGAATAAGGACGACGGCGCACGGCTTCGGTCAGGTACCCTCCCTCTTCATAACCCACATATCCCGGAGGTGCACCCACCAGCCGCGATACCGAGTGTTTTTCCATAAACTCGGACATATCAATGCGCACCATGGCATCGTCGCTGTCGAACATAAAGTTAGCCAGCGCTTTACACAGCTCGGTTTTACCCACCCCGGTCGGGCCGAGGAACAGGAACGAGCCAATTGGACGGTTTGGATCGGCCAGGCCCGCACGGCTACGGCGAATGGCGTTCGATACGGCTTCCACCGCCTCATTCTGCCCAATCACCCGCGTATGCAGTTCCTGCTCCATGCGCAGCAGCTTGTCACGCTCGCCTTCCATCATGCGGGCCACAGGAATACCGGTCCAGCGCGCCAGCACATCGGCAATTTCGACGTCGGTCACGCGGTTACGCAGCAGACGCATGGTTTTACCTTCCGACTGGGTTGCCGCCGCCAGCTGTTTTTCCAGCTCCGGAATTTTACCGTACTGCAGCTCAGACATCTGGCCCAGGTCACCCAGTCGGCGCGCCTGTTCCATATTCAGCCTCGCCTGCTCCAGCTCGGCTTTAATGTGCTGAGTACCGGAAAGAGAGGCTTTCTCCGCCTTCCACTCTTCTTCCAGCTCTGAGTAATCACGCTCTTTCTGCGAAAGCTCGTTTTCCAGCATCTCCAACCGTTTGATACTGGCATCGTCAGACTCTTTCTTCAGCGCCTGCTGTTCCAGCTTCAGCTGAATGATGCGGCGCTCCAGGCGATCGAGCGCTTCCGGCTTGGAGTCGATCTGCATACGAATGCTGGAAGCCGCTTCATCGATCAGATCGATAGCTTTGTCCGGCAGCTGACGATCGGCAATATAGCGATGGGACAGCGTTGCCGCCGCAACGATAGCCGGGTCGGTAATCTGTACATGGTGATGCAGCTCGTAGCGCTCTTTCAGACCGCGCAAGATGGCAATGGTATCCTCCACGCTTGGCTCGGCCACAAACACCTTCTGGAAACGACGTTCCAGCGCCGCATCTTTCTCAATGTACTGGCGATATTCGTCCAGCGTTGTCGCGCCAACGCAGTGCAACTCGCCGCGCGCCAGCGCCGGTTTGAGCATATTACCGGCATCCATCGCGCCGTCGGCCTTACCGGCACCCACCATGGTGTGCAGTTCGTCGATAAACAGAATGACGTTGCCTTCCTGTTTCGACAGATCGTTCAGCACGCCTTTCAGACGCTCTTCGAACTCACCGCGGTACTTAGCCCCGGCCACCAGCGCGCCCATATCCAGCGCCAGCACGCGGCGGCCTTTCAGCCCTTCCGGTACTTCACCGTTAATGATGCGCTGTGCCAGTCCTTCGACGATGGCCGTTTTACCGACGCCGGGTTCACCAATCAGCACCGGGTTATTTTTGGTACGACGCTGCAGTACCTGGATAGTACGGCGAATCTCCTCATCGCGGCCGATGACCGGGTCAAGCTTGCCCTTTTCGGCGCGCTCGGTCAGGTCGATGGTATATTTGCTTAATGCCTGACGTTGATCTTCCGCCCCTTGATCGTTCACTTTCTCTCCTCCTCGCATCTGGTCAATCGCTTTCGTCAGCTTGTCGCTGGTTACACCGGCAGATTTCAGTAAGTCAGCCAGTGAACCGCGGGAGTCGAGTGCTGCCAGAACAAATAATTCTGATGAAATAAAGTTGTCGGCGCGCTTTTGCGCCAGTTTGTCACACAGGTTCAGTACGCGTACCAGGTCAGCAGAAGGCTGGACATCGCCATCGGTGCCTTCAACCTGCGGTAAGCGACTAAGAGACTGTTCAATATCGTTGCGTAAGGAAGCAACATCTACGCCAGCCGCGGTCAGTAAAGGACGAACGGATCCACCTTCCTGATTGAGCAAGGCGCTCATCAGATGCAGAGGTTCAATGAATTGGTTATCTCGGCCGAGGGCCAGGGATTGGGCATCAGCCAGTGCCAGCTGAAATTTGTTAGTAAGACGATCCAGACGCATAATTTCCCCCATTCAGGTCAAATTGCTACTGGAGATTAAATGAGGTCATCCCTCAAATTTTTCAAGGTAATGACCTGAACATTTCGGAGAAAAAAACATCAATCCGGACCGTCTTATGGCGCTAGGTTATATCAGCCAGATGAAACTTGCCATACGCCCGGTGATTCCATCGCGTCGGTAGGAGAAAAATTGTTCTTCCTGCGTATAGGTGCAATCGCCGCCACCGCTGATACACCGCACTCCGGCAGCGTGTAAACGCTGCGTTGCCAGCATCCAGAGATCGGCATAAAACTTTTCACCTACAGCACGAAAAGCGGAGTCGGCAGCAGAATCGGCGGCACAAAATGCCTCCCGAACCTCCGGGCCGACTTCAAATGCGTTCGGACCGATGGCCGGGCCGAGCCAGACGGTAATGTCCGCAGCTGGCGCTGAAAAAGCATTCAGCGTCGCTTCCAGTACCCCGGAACATAAACCCCGCCAGCCTGCGTGAGCGGCGGCAACCTCCTGGCCATCCGCCGAGCAAAAGAGCACAGGCAGACAATCCGCGGTCATCACCGCACAAACTACCCTACGCTCGCGGGTATAGACGGCATCTGCGCGCAGTGAAGCCGGTGGTTGCCCATCAAGCCGCAATACATGCGTACCGTGAACCTGATCCAGCCAGACCGGCATCGAAGGAAGATTAAGTTCATCCACCAGGCGCTGCCGGTTAACCTGAACGTTCTGCGGATCGTCGCCAACGTGCGCGCCCAGGTTCAGACTGTCCCACGGAGCATGACTGACGCCGCCGCTGCGCGTGCTGCTGCACGCGCGGACGTTGGCGGGAAGAGCCCCGTCAGGGATAACGGGCTTCATTACCAGTCCAACTGCTCTTTAAACTCTTCGGTATCCGCCTTCAGGGCATTGATCAGATCGACCATGTCCTGCGGCAACGGCGCATGCCACTCCATCTCAATGCCGGTAATCGGATGATAAAGACGCAGCATGGTTGCGTGCAGCGCCTGGCGATCGAAACCGCGCAGCGTAGCGATAAAGGCCTCTGAAGCCCCTTTCGGCGGGCGTGGACGGCCACCGTAGAGCGGATCGCCCACCAGCGGATGCGTGATGTGGGACATATGCACGCGGATCTGGTGAGTACGCCCGGTTTCCAGGCGGAGACGCAGACGCGTATGGGCACGGAAGTGCTCCATAATACGATAGTGGGTCGTTGCCGGTTTACCCATCGGGTGCACCGCCATATGCGTACGCTTAGTCGAGTGGCGACTAATCGGCTCGTCTACGGTGCCGCCCGCCGTCATGCGGCCAATAGCTACGGCTTCATACTCGCGGGTGATTTCGCGTCGCTGAAGCGAATCGACCAGATGCGTCTGCGCCGGAACGGTTTTCGCCACGACCATCAGGCCGGTCGTATCTTTATCCAGACGATGGACGATACCCGCGCGCGGTACATCGGCAATCGCCGGGAAGTGATGAAGTAATGCATTCAGCACGGTGCCGTCGGGGTTGCCTGCACCCGGATGGACGACCAGATGACGCGGTTTATTAATGACCAGAATGTCGTCATCTTCATAAACGATCGTGAGTGGGATGTCCTGCGCTTCCCATCGGGCCTCTTCTTCGATTTCCGCATCGATGATAATTTGCTCACTTCCGAGCACTTTTTCCTTAGGCTTGTCGATTATTTCACCGTTTACGGTGACGCGACGGTCAAGAATCCATTCTTTTATGCGAGAACGTGAATAATCAGGGAACAATTCGGCCAAAGCCTGATCTAAGCGTTGTCCGAGTTGCGATTCGGATACCGTTGCGTTGAGTTTTACTTGTTGTGCCATAAACAGCTTCTTCGTTAACGTTGGGTTTTCACGGCGATGCCGTTTAATATAATGTGCTATTGTACCTGGTCACTATCGGGAGCTATACGGACAGCTTCCTGAATAACACTCTGAGGATAATCAAATCGTCATGACGCGTATGAAATATCTGGTGGCTGCAGCCACGTTGAGCCTGGCATTAGCTGGATGTTCCGGCTCCAAGGATGTGGTGCCTGACAGCCCGCCTTCCGAGATTTATGCCACTGCCCAGCAAAAACTGCAGGACGGTAACTTTAAAGGAGCAATAACGCAACTGGAAGCGCTAGATAACCGCTATCCATTCGGCCCTTACTCCCAGCAAGTTCAGCTAGACCTGATCTACGCATACTATAAGAATGCCGATTTGCCGCTGGCCCAGGCTGCCATCGACCGCTTTATGCGCCTCAATCCCACCCATCCAAACATTGACTACGTCATTTACATGCGTGGCCTGACGGATATGGCGTTGGATGATAGCGCGCTGCAGGGATTCTTTGGTATTGACCGTTCAGACCGCGATCCAACTCATGCGCGTGATGCTTTCAAAGACTTCTCGCAGCTACTGCGCGGCTACCCCAACAGTCAATATGCGACCGATTCACGTAAGCGCCTGGTGTACCTGAAAGATCGTCTGGCGAAATACGAATTATCCGTGGCTGAATTCTACACTAAACGCGGCGCTTATGTTGCAGTGGTTAACCGTGTAGAACAAATGCTGAAAGATTACCCGGATACCAAAGCAACGCGCACCGCGTTACCGCTGATGGAAAATGCTTATCGTCAGCTGCAGCTTAATGCTGAAGCTGAGCGCGTGGCCAAAATCATCTCGGCTAACCAGGCCTGATCGGCTGGTAACAAAAAAGGCAGCGCTTAGCTGCCTTTTTTTACGCCTGAAAAATGCCGTCTGGCACATTCCCGCCCGTATGATCCTATCAACAATGCCATTGAAACAGGCCGCCGACAAGGGCTCTGACCGCATTTATCAGCCGGTTTCACACTTTTATCCTTCCTGACAAAAAGTGACAATAAAATGTGATCTAAATCACACATTTTACCGTTTTAGGCGCTATGCTGGAATCACCAAGACGGAAATGACAGAGAGGTAAGCACTATGGTTCTGAACATTACCAGCAAGCAAATGGAAATTACTCCGGCTATTCGCCAACATGTCGAAGACCGTCTTTCAAAGCTCGAAAAATGGCAAACCCATCTGATTAATCCGCACATTGTTCTTTCGAAGGAGCCGAAAGAGTTCGTTGCCGATGCCAATATCAATACGCCTAACGGCCCGCTGGTTGCCACCGCTAAACATGAAGATATGTACACGGCTATCAACGAGCTGATTAACAAACTCGAGCGCCAGCTGAACAAAGTTCAGCACAAAGGTGAAGCGCGCCGCGCCGCCGCCAGCGTCAAAGATTTGAGTCCAATCGACGAAGAATAAGTTCCGCATCCCGAATAACGCGCCTGCGGGCGCGTTTTTTATTGACAGAATGAAATTACAGCGGTTACTTTAACCTTCCAGATCGCTGCTATGAATTGAGCAAAATGAAATTTATCCCGTTTTTCTTCGCATTCTTTTTTACCTTCCCCTGACTGGGAGGCAATTCGTCGTGTAAGAATGAATGCGAAGACGAACAATAAAGCCTCCCAAAAAAGGGAGGCTTTTTTTTTAGCGACATCTGACAGGTAGCGATATGAACTCCGAGAATCCTTTGCTGGCCCTGCGTGGTAAAATCAGCGCGCTGGATGAAGAACTACTGCAACTGCTGGCCCAGCGCCGCTCGCTGGCGGTTGACGTAGCCAAAGCCAAAATGTCTACGCATCGCCCTATCCGCGACATTGACCGCGAGCGAGACCTGCTTGAGCACCTGATTACATTGGGAAAAAGCCATAAACTGGATGCCCACTACATCACCCGTCTCTTTCAGCTGATTATTGAAGACTCCGTTCTGACCCAGCAGGCTCTGCTGCAAAAGCATCTGAACAACACGAACGCGCAGTCTGCCCGTATCGCCTTCCTTGGCCCGAAAGGCTCCTACTCGCACCTGGCCTCGCGCCACTATGCGGCACGCCATTTTGATAATTTTATCGAAAGCGGCTGCCTGAAATTCCACGATATTTTCAATCAGGTTGAGACCGGCCAGGCGGATTACGCCGTTCTGCCAATTGAGAACACCACATCCGGCTCAATTACCGACGTCTATGACCTGCTGCAGCAAACCAGCCTGTCCATCGTCGGCGAGATCACGCTGCCCATCGACCACTGCGTGCTGGTTTCCGGCAGCACCGATCTCCAGCAGATTGAGACCGTTTACAGCCACCCTCAGCCTTTCCAGCAGTGCAGCCAGTTTATTCACCGCTATCCGCACTGGAAAATTGAGTACACCGAAAGCACCGCCGCCGCGATGGAAAAGGTCGCCGCCATGAATTCACCGAAAGTTGCCGCACTGGGCAGCGAAGCCGGGGGCGATCTGTATGGCCTGCAGGTTCTTGAAAGAAATCTCGCCAACCAGCGGCAGAATATCACCCGCTTTATCGTGCTGGCCCGCAAAGCGGTGGATGTTTCAATGCAGGTCCCGGCGAAAACCACGCTGATTATGGCCACAGGGCAGCAGGCGGGCGCACTGGTTGAAGCCTTGCTGGTACTGCGCCAGCATAATCTGACCATGAGCAAGCTGGAGTCTCGTCCGATCAACGGCAATCCGTGGGAAGAGATGTTTTATATCGATTTCCAGGGCAATTTACGTTCAGATGAGGTTCAGCAGGCGCTGCGCGAGCTGGCCCCGATTACCCGCTCGCTGAAAGTGCTGGGCTGCTATCCCAGTGAAAACGTCGTGGCGGTAGAGCCTCTCTAATTATTACCGGTGGCCTGCCGTTGCAGGCCACCTATTCAGCACAACAGAAGCATTCCCCCCTGCCCCCTGACGCTATATCATGGTATATACAGCGACTTCAGGAATTCTTTATGATCCCTATCCTCCGTACTTTAGCTCTGACGTTTTTTATCACCTCAGTGCCCTTTTTCTCTTACGCCGATCGCCAAGTAACAGACCAGCTTGGGCGCCAGGTGACCATCCCTGACAAGGTTGATCGTGTGGTTGTGCTACAGCATCAAACCCTCAACCTTCTGGTCCAGCTGGATGCCACAAATAAGATGGTGGGGATACTCGCCAACTGGCGGCAGCAGCTTGGTGATAGCTACGCCCGCCTGGTGCCTGAACTGACCAAAGTCCCTATGCTCGGCGATTTAACCCATGTCGATCTTGAAAAGCTGGTCGCCCTGCATCCTCAGGTGGTATTTGTCACCAACTACGCGCCGCAGGAGATGATCGACCAGATCCAGCAGCTCGGTATTGCGGTTATCGCTATCTCGCTGCGGGCGGATGATAAGCAGCAGAGCCACCTCAATCCCGATTTGCAGAACGAGGAGCAGGCTTACAATCAGGGCCTGAAAGACGGTATCCGTTTAATCGGCACGGTGGTGAACCATCAGCAGCAGGCGGAGGCGCTGATTAAAGCCACTTTCAGCCTGCGTCAGAAAACCACCGACCGTCTGAAGGACATTCCTGCCGCCGATCGCATTCGGGTTTATATGGCGAACCCCGACCTGACAACCTACGGTTCCGGTAAATATACCGGCCTGATGATGAACCATGCGGGCGCGATGAACGTGGCGGCCGCGACGGTAAAAGGCTATAAGCAGGTTTCGATGGAGCAGATACTGGCGTGGGATCCTCAGGTGATCTTTGTGCAGGATCGTTATCCGCAGGTGGTGGATGAGATCTATCAGCAGCCTACCTGGCAGGCTTTAGACGCAGTGAAAAATCATCGCGTCTATCTGATGCCGGAATATGCCAAGGCGTGGGGTTATCCGATGCCGGAGGCGATGGCGCTGGGTGAACTGTGGATGGCGAAAAAACTCTATCCCGAAAAATTCAACGATATCGACATGCAGCAGCAGGCCGAAAGCTGGTATCAGCGCTTCTACCGTACTGACTATCGCGGCAGCAACTGATGAATCCGCTGCGCGTGCTGGCCGCAGGAAGCCTGCGCCCCGTTTGGTCAGCGATTGCTGAACGCTTTCAGAGCCATTATCCGTCAGGCATGGAGACGCAGTTTGGCCCGGCAGGCCTGCTTCGGCAGCGGATTGAACAGGGCGAGCCCTGCAGTCTGTTTGCCTCCGCCAATATGGCGCATCCGCTGGCTTTACAGCAGTCAGGCCGGGCGCAGCAGGTTGCCGCCTTTAGCCATAACGCACTGTGCCTGAACGTACGCCGGGAGCTTGGCGATCGCTCCTGGCTGGAGCTGCTGCAGGATCCGAAAATGCGTGTGGCAACCTCAACGGCAGGCAGCGATCCCTGCGGTGACTATGCATGGCAGATGTTCGACAGTCTGGCTGCGTGGGATAGCGTTCTGGGTCAGGAGCTCAGGCAGCGTGCCCGGATGCTGGTCGGTGGGGAAAACTCTCCGCAGGTCCCGCCCGGTATGCAGGCGTCGTCGTGGATTATCGAGTCTGATCAGGCCGATATTTTTATCGGCTACCGCAGCTATAACCGCCTGCAGGGAAAAGAAAGCCGTATCGCTACAGTCAGCATTCCTCAGGAATGGCAGCCGTCGATAATCTACGGTTTTGCCATTTGTGATGCGAAAGCCCGGCCGCTGGCTGACTTTTTACTGTCGGAAGAGGCACAGGCTATTTTCCATCAGTATGGTTTTAACGCGGTAGATTCTTAGCAGTTTGGAAATACGTAAATCCGCAAATGACCCATAAAAAAGGGCAGCCCGGCGGTTAATTCTGCTCACTCTGCGTGCGCACGCTTAACCAACGGCTGCCCTTCTTAATCAACACGCCAAATTATGCCCGGCTGTCGTTTGCCTGACGCAGCAGCGTTCGGCTCTCGGCCTGGAAGCGCTTCGCGTAGTCGCCAAACCAGTGCTCGACCCGGCGGAAACTGTCGATAAACGCCTGCTTGTCACCATGTTCCAACAGCTTAATCGCCTCGCCAAACCGCGTGTAGTAACGCTTAATCAGCGCCAGGTTGCTTTCCGAAGACATAATAATATCCGCGTAAAGCTGTGGATCCTGCGCGAACAGTCGGCCAACCATCGCCAGCTCAAGGCGGTAGATCGGTGAAGAGAGCGCCAGCAGCTGTTCCAGCTGTACGTTCTCTTCGGCCAGATGCAGGCCATAGGCGAAGGTCGCAAAGTGGCGCAGCGCCTGGATAAACGCCATATTCTGGTCATGCTCAACCGCGCTGATACGATGAAGCCGCGCCCCCCAGACCTGAATCTGCTCCAGGAACCACTGATAGGCTTCCGGCTGACGGCCGTCGCACCAGACCACCACCTGCTTCGCCAGGCTGCCGCTGTCCGGGCCAAACATCGGATGCAGGCCCAGAACCGGCCCGCCGTGGGCGGCCAGCATCGCCTGCAGCGGTTTATTTTTCACCGATGCCAGGTCGACCAGAATACAGTCCTGCGGCAGCGGCGGCAGCTCGGCGATCACCTGCTCGGTCAGATGGATCGGCACGCTGATAATCACCATGCCGGCATCCGCCAGCAGTTCCTCCGCCTGATGATGCTCCTCTTTATCGAGGATCCTCACCTGATAGCCGGAGAGGGTCAGCATTTTTTCAAACAGCCGCCCCATCTGCCCTTTACCGCCGACGATCACCACCGGACGCAGCTCTGGGTTCAGCGTTTTGAAGCCTTTATCATTTTCACTGGTATAGGATTCACGCATTACCCGACGCAGCACGTCTTCGATCAGGTCCGGCGGCACGCCCAGCAGCTCGGCTTCTTTACGGCGAGAGGCCAGCATGGTGGCCTCTCGTTCCGGTACATAGATCGGTAATCCGTAGCGGCTTTTCACTTCCCCCACTTCCGCTACCAGCTCCAGCCGTTTAGCCAGTAAATCTAGTAGCGCTTTATCCACTTCATCAATTTGATCGCGCAGTGCGGTCAGTTCAGCCACCATAACTCGTTAATCCTCTTACTACAGACGTGCCGCCAATACGCCGTTGAGATCCTGATGAATTTCACGCAGCAGGCTTTCAGTCGTTTCCCAGTTAATGCAGGCATCCGTGACCGAAACACCGTAACGCATATCGCTGCGCGGCTGCTCGGAAGACTGATTGCCTTCATTAAGGTGACTTTCCAGCATCAGACCGATAATTGAACGGTTACCGTCTTTGATCTGTGCCACTGCCGATTCAGCGACGCCCGACTGGCGGCGGAAATCTTTATTAGAATTGCCGTGACTGCAATCTATCATCAAGGATGGACGGAGTCCCGCCTGCTGCATCTCTTTTTCACACTGAGCCACATCTTCCGGGCCGTAGTTCGGCTTTTTACCGCCGCGCAGGATCACGTGTCCGTCCGGGTTCCCCTGGGTTTGCAGCAGGCAGACCTGACCGGCCTGGTTAATGCCGACGAAACGGTGCGGCATCGCAGCGGCGCGCATGGCGTTAATCGCGGTGCCCAGACTGCCATCGGTGCCGTTTTTAAAGCCAACCGGCATTGACAGACCGGACGCCATTTCACGGTGAGTTTGCGACTCGGTGGTACGCGCACCGATTGCAGACCAGCTGAACAGGTCACCGAGGTACTGTGGGCTGTTTGGATCCAGAGCTTCGGTCGCCAGCGGCAGGCCCATTTCAACCAGATTCAGCAGCAGCTGACGCGCAATGTGCAGGCCGCCTTCCATATCAAAGGTGTTATCCATGTGCGGATCGTTAATCAGACCTTTCCAGCCAACTGTGGTGCGCGGCTTTTCAAAGTAAACGCGCATCACAATGTACAGCTGGTCACCGACCTGGTCAGCCAGGGTTTTCAGATGGCGAGCATAGTCCAGCGCTGCCTCCGTATCGTGAATCGAACAAGGCCCACACACCACCAGCAGGCGATGATCTTTACCATTAATGATGTCGGAAATGGTCTGGCGTGAAGCGGCAATCTGCTGCTCCAGCGCGCTGTTGAGCGGGAAGCGTTTTTTCAGTTCTTCAGGGGTAATCAGAACCTGTTCGTCAGCGATATGAATATTGTTCAGCGCGTCTTTTTGCATGATCGTAATCCTGGGCAATTCGATTAATAGGGATCCTCAATGAGGTTGAAAAGAACTGTACCACAATACGTACATTACTCAACCCCGAAATGTACAGATTTATTACCACCACCAAAACAAAGACCACGAAATTAAAAATAAATTGATTAATATCAATAGAATATATTAATAAAAAAACCCAAAAAGACAAACCAGAATGTAAACATTAGTTTACAAGAAGAGGTTTTATAAAATTCCCTGTCTTTTCCGTTACCTGCCGTCTTCCCCCTGATGCACTGTGGTAATGTTAGTGCCGATCTTTGATTCTTTAAGGCAAATCGTCGGGAGAAATGAATGGATTTTATCATGCGGGCATTTGAAGACGCTGATGCAGCAGCCTTCACACAGGCCGTGAATCAGTCACTGGATACCCTGCTACCGTGGATGACATGGGCACATAAAAATTACACGGAAGATGAGGCCCGGCTCTGGTTTCACCTGACTCACCTGCAGCGCCAGCAGGGAACGGCCAACGAGCTGGGCCTGTTCGCCGCCGATGGTCGTCTGCTCGGCGGTGCCGGTTTACGTTACAGCATCAATCCGCTGATCCCCTGCTCTATTGGCTATTGGGTTCGCAGCAGCGAGCAGCGCCAGGGGCTCGCCAGCGAGGCGGTTCGCCGCCTGGCAACCCGTGCCTTCAGCCAGCCGGATATTGACGTAGTGGAGATCCTGGTCGCCGAGAGAAATATCGCCAGCCGTACCGTTGCCGAAAAAGTGGGGGCGAAGACTATCGCGATTCGCTATGGGCTGATCGTGCTGGACAGCGGCCCGGTCAGCACCGTTATCTATCATCTCCATCGTCCTTTCCTGGATGAAAGTGACGATGGCATTGCCAGACCTGACCGTCTCCGATAGCATTCTGTTTTACCTGCACAGGATAATCAGCAATGACGTCTCACGTTCGCTTAGCCCTGATGGGCGATTACCGCGCCGATGCGGTTGCACACCAGGCCATCCCTCTCGCGGTAGATCTTGCCGCACAGTCCCTGAACCTCGATGTTACTGCCGAATGGCTGCCAACGCCCGACCTTACCGATCCGTCGGTGCTGGCAAGATATGATGCCGTCTGGCTGGTTCCCGGCAGTCCCTATCTGAATGATGAAGGCGCGTTTATGGCCATCCGCCACGCGCGTGAAAACAATCTGCCGTTTCTGGGATCCTGCGGCGGCTTTCAGTACGCCGTTGTTGAATATGCCCGTAACGTGCTGGGCTGGAAGGATGCCGGGCATGCCGAAACCGACAGCGGCGGGCGCCTGGTCATTGCGCCATTAAGCTGTTCACTCGTCGAGAAAACCGGAACTATCGTGATTCAGCCCGACACGCGTCTGGCAGGACTTTACGGTAAAGGTGAGATTGAGGAAGGCTATCACTGCAACTATGGCGTGAATGCTGATTTTGTCAGCGAGCTGCAGTCCCACTCACTGCGTATCAGCGCCCACGATCTTGACGGGGACGTTCGGGCCATTGAGCTGCCAGAACACAGATTCTTTATGGCAACGCTGTTTCAGTCGGAGCGTGCTGCCCTGCGCAATGAACTGTCGCCGATGGTTGTCGAGCTTCTGCGCGTGGCCAGCCAGCGCACGTAAAAATAAACGGGGCCGCGAGAGCGTCTGGCCCCGTGATTCTCGTCATTGCGACCAGACCGGCTTTCCGCACTGAGCTCAACGTGGCTTCCCGTAACAAGCTCAGCCTGGCTTTCCATACTGAATTCAGCTTTCCGTACTGAGCGATGTCACAATCCGTCGATTTCGCCGCTCAAAGTACATTGAAATCATCCCACCCGATACCACCAGTGCGGCACCGATCAGCGTGACGGACTCCGGCATATTGCCCCAGAACAGATATCCGATCATCGCTGACCAGACCAGCGTGGTGTAATCAAACGGCGCCAGCAGCGAGGCATCGGCATAGCGCAGGCTAAGCGTCAGCAGTATTTGCGTAATCCCGCCCAGCAATCCGCAGCTGATCAATAACACCAGCTGTCGGGTATTCGGTACCGTCCAGCCGAACCACAGCGTGGTCAGTGAGGTCAGCGTGGTCATTACCGCAAACCAGAACGCAATCGCCCCCGGCTTTTCAATGCCGTTCAGATAACGGATCTGAATCGACGCGCCGGCAATACATACCGCAGCGGCCAGCGCGAGGATAACCCCCAGTGAGGAAGTCCAGCTTACGGAGGTAAAAGCCCCTTCACGATTAAAGAACAGGTGCCCCGATAACATCACCAGGATTCCGGCGAACCCGGCAGCAACGGCTATCCAGC
Source organism: Erwinia sp. JUb26 (assembly GCF_003751505.1). GTDB lineage: Bacteria > Pseudomonadota > Gammaproteobacteria > Enterobacterales > Enterobacteriaceae > Erwinia. The sequence goes on from NZ_RJVB01000002.1 coordinate 14,311, forward strand.
GATGAAACTTCACTTTCTCGCGCAGAATGACCGCCGCCATCACCACGGTAATCAGTGGCGCAGCATAGTTGATTGCCGTTACGTCAACGAGGGAAATATAGATTAGCGAAAGGTAACTAAAGTAGAGCCCGCCGGTACCGGCCAGGCCGCGAACAAAATGTCCGCGCACGTTCTTCGTCCTGATGCCGTCGAGAATACTGCCCTGGCTCCACAGCCAGATAAACAGTGGGATCAGCGCGATAAACGACCGAAAGAAAATCACTTCACCGACGGGGATGCTGCCGTCGAGGTCTTTAACACAGGCCATCATCAGCGTTGAACTCAGCGCTGCGGCGATTTTCATCGAAATACCCGTCGAAGGGCTACTCATATCAGGAAAGGTTCCGGCAGTAGGGATATTAAACCAACATACTCGCTACGCTGTTTAAATGAGCTTTTAAATCAGTGCATAACGGCATTAAATTTTTTATTTCTGCCCTGGTCGGCAGAGAATTTTTCATAAAAAAAGGGGCTAGCATATGCTAACCCCTTTTCACTATTAACTATCAGATGTCGCTTAAGCGCCCAGACGTTCTTTGATACGTGCAGACTTACCAGTACGCTCACGCAGGTAGTACAGTTTAGCTTTACGCACAGCACCGCGACGTTTCACGGAAATGCTGTCAATAACTGGGGAGTGAGTCTGGAATACACGCTCAACGCCTTCGCCATTGGAAATTTTGCGAACAGTGAATGCAGAGTGCAGACCGCGGTTACGAATAGCGATAACCACGCCCTCGAATGCCTGCAGACGCTTTTTAGCACCTTCAACGACCCATACTTTCACTTCCACGGAATCACCCGGACGGAATGAAGGTACGTCTTGCTTCAGCTGTTCTTCTTCAAGTTGCTTGATAATGTTGCTCATAATTAAATCTCTTATCCTGGGTAAACTGATAGTTAAGGCGAACCCGGCATTATGCCTGTCCAGCCGTCTCATCGTTTTGTTGCCTGGCGTGTTCCCGTTGGAACTCGGCCAGCAACTTTGCTTGCTCTACAGTCAGAGCCAGGTTTTCCAGAAGTTCAGGTCTTCTAAGCCAGGTACGGCCCAGCGACTGTTTCAGGCGCCACCGGCGAATATCAGCATGGTTGCCCGACAGCAGAACTGACGGAACCTCCATCCCTTCTAACACTTCAGGGCGGGTGTAGTGTGGGCAATCCAGCAAACCGTCAGAAAACGAATCTTCTTCCGCCGACGCCTGTTTCCCCAGTACTCCCGGAATAAACCGGGAAACCGAGTCAATCAGCGTCATTGCTGGCAGCTCGCCACCGCTGAGAACGTAATCCCCAATCGACCATTCTTCATCGATCTCGGTTTTGATTACGCGCTCATCAATCCCTTCATAACGACCACAGACCAGAATTAACTTCTGATTGGTCGCCAGTTCGCAAACCCCATCTTGATCGAGTTTGCGGCCCTGAGGTGAAAGATAAATCACCTTAACGCCTTCCCCTGCCGCCGCTTTTGCTGCGTGGATGGCATCCCGTAAGGGTTGCACCATCATTAGCATTCCCGGACCGCCGCCGTATGGACGTTCATCCACGGTACGATGACGATCGTGAGCGAAATCACGAGGACTCCAGCTCTGAATGCTGAGCAGGCCATTTTTTACTGCCCGGCCAGTTACTCCGTAATCGGTAACTGCGCGAAACATTTCAGGAAACAGGCTGATTATGCCAATCCACATACTTTGCGCCGGAGTATTACCGTTTTGTTCGGAGTTCAAAAACCAGGATCCCAATCTACTTTGATAGAACGCGTAGTGAGATCGACATTCTTGATAACCTGTTCATCGAGGAACGGAATTAACCGCTCCTGGACACCAAATGCATCTTTCAGGTTTGCCTTCACGACCATAACGTCGTTTGAGCCGGTTTCCATCATATCGATGACTTTACCCAGCTCGTAGCCTTCAGTGGTGACCACCTGGCAGCCCATAAGGTCTTTCCAGTAGTATTCACCGTCAAGCTCCGGCAGTTGCTCCGAGTCCACGACAATTTCGCAATTAGTCAGCAGACCTGCAGCATCACGATCGTCAATGCCTTTGACTTTGATGATCATGTCCTGATTGTGGCGCTTCCAGCTTTCCAGCTCGACATGCTGCCACTGACCCGCCCGCTGGATAAACCACGGCTGATAGTCAAAAATGCTTTCGGCGTCTTCGGTGGAGGAAAACACTTTGAGCCAACCACGGATACCGTAGGCCGAGCCCATCTTTCCCAGAATTAACGGGTTAGCGGGAGGCTGGTTGTGTTGCTTGCTCATGTTGACCACCGTGACAGATTAAGCTGCTTTCTTTGCTTCTTTGACCAGCGCACCAACGCGGTCGGACAGAGTTGCGCCCTGGCCAACCCAGTGCTCAATGCGGTCCAGATCAAGACGCAGTGCTTCAGCCTGACCAGATGCGATCGGGTTGAAGAAACCAACGCGCTCAATGAAACGGCCATTGCGAGCATTACGGCTGTCAGTGACGACTACCTGGTAGAATGGACGCTTTTTAGCGCCGTGACGTGCCAAACGAATTGTTACCATAACATCCTCTTTAGTTAATAAAACAACCGGGCCCCATTGAGGGAACGGGGCCCGGGTGCAATATAAAAAGCCCGAAAATTTTACTCATTTTGGCGAAAAAAGCAACCTAATTCGCCTGAGTGCTTTTCCGGCTCGCTTAACGGCCTGGGAAACCAGGCGGCATCATACCTTTCATGCCGCGCATCATCTTCGCCATACCGCCTTTTTTCATCTTTTTCATCATACGCTGCATGTCGTCAAACTGCTTCAGTAAGCGGTTAACGTCCTGCACCTGCATACCGGAACCGGTGGCGATACGACGCTTGCGGGAGCCTTTGATAATCTCAGGCTTCTCACGCTCTTTGCGCGTCATGGAGTTAATCATGGCTTCCATACGCACCAGAACTTTATCGTCCATCTGCGATTTCACATTATCCGGCAGCTGTCCCATACCCGGCAGTTTGCCCATCAGGCTGGCCATGCCGCCCATGTTGCGCATTTGCTTGAGCTGGTCGAGGAAGTCGTTCAGGTCGAAACCGTCACCCTTCTTCAGCTTGCTGGCCAGCTTTTCCGCCTGCGCCCGGTCAACTTTGCTTTCAATATCTTCGATCAGCGACAGCATGTCGCCCATGCCGAGGATACGTGACGCAATACGCTCAGGATAGAACGGCTCAAGGGCTTCGGTTTTCTCACCGACACCCATAAATTTGATTGGCTTACCGGTGATATGACGAATCGACAGGGCCGCACCACCGCGCGCATCACCGTCGACTTTTGTCAGTACCACACCGGTCAGCGGCAGCGCTTCGTTAAACGCCTTTGCCGTATTGGCCGCATCCTGGCCAGTCATGGCATCAACAACAAACAGCGTTTCAACCGGATTAATCGCGGCGTGAACCTGTTTGATCTCGTCCATCATCGCTTCATCAACGTGAAGTCGACCGGCGGTATCCACCAGCAGCACGTCGTAGAATTTCAGCTTCGCCTGCTGCAGTGCGTTCTTAACAATATCAACCGGCTTCTGGCTGAGGTCGGACGGACAGAAGTCAACGCCAACCTGTTCCGCCAGGGTTTCCAGCTGTTTGATCGCCGCCGGGCGATAAACGTCGGCAGAAACCACTAATACCTTTTTCTTGTGCTTTTCACGCAGGAACTTACCGAGTTTGCCGACGCTGGTCGTTTTACCCGCACCCTGCAAACCGGCCATCAGCACGACGGCAGGCGGCTGAGCGGCCAGGTTCAGAGTGTTGTTCTCCTCCCCCATCGCTGCAACCAGCTCATTTTTAACGATTTTGACGAATTCCTGACCCGGAGTCAGGCTTTTGTTCACATCCTGACCGACAGCACTTTCTTTGACGCGGCTGATAAACTCACGCACCACCGGCAGTGCAACGTCGGCTTCCAACAGCGCCATGCGCACTTCGCGCAGCGTGTCTTTGATATTGTCTTCTGTCAGCCGTCCACGGCCACTGATGTTGCGCAGGCTCTGCGACAATCTATCGGATAAATTAGTAAACATCGTCTCTCGCTTAACGTAATGAGAGGCCGCCAGGGCGACACAATGGCGCGGATTATAACACAGTGATGCCGGGATCTCAGCCATATGCGATGAGATCGTTTGGAGCCTGCTGCCGCTGGCGCTATACTGACTTTTTTCACAGTCCTGGCCGGTACTAACACTTAATATGTCCGTATTTGCGATTCTGGCACTATTCGCCTATTCATGTAGCCTTGCACTGATTGTTCCCAGCCTGCTGCGTAAAAACAGCAGCTGGCGCAGGCTGGCCGTTCTGTCTGCCGTCGTCGCGCTGGTGTTTCACGCCGTTGCATTGCAGCAGCGTATCTTCTCCCTCGGTGGGGGGCAGAACCTCAGTCTGCTGAATATTGGTTCCCTGGTCAGCCTGCTGATCTGCTCAATCATGACGATTGTCGCCTCGCGCAATCGTGGCTGGATCCTGCTGCCGATTGTTTACAGCTTTGCCCTGATCAACCTGGCGTTTGCGACCTTCGTACCGAATGCGTTTATTACCCATCTGGAAACCACGCCGGGGATGATGGTGCATATCGGCCTGGCGTTGTTTGCCTATGCTACGCTGATTATTGCGGCCCTCTATGCGCTGCAGCTGGCCTGGATTGACTGGCTGTTGAAAACCAAGAGGCTGGCGTTCACCACGGACATTCCGCCGCTGATGACCATCGAGCGGAAAATGTTTCATATCACCCAGATTGGGGTGGTGCTGCTCACGCTGGTGCTGTGTACCGGCCTGTTCTTTTTACCGGACCTTTTCAGCCGTGAAAATATTGATAAGGCCGTACTGTCATTCCTGGCCTGGTTCCTCTATATCGTCCTGCTTTGGGGCCATTATCACGAGGGCTGGCGCGGGCGTCGCGTCGTCTGGTTCAACTGCGGCGGCGCGTTTCTTTTGACCATGGCCTACTTCGGCAGCCGCATGCTGCAGCACTTTTTAACCTCCTGATCGACCACAACAAGGATCTCCCTTGGAACACGTTTCCACCACGACCCTGATCGTGACGCTGATTATCATGATTCTGGTATCCGCGTACTTTTCCGGCTCCGAAACCGGCATGATGACGCTGAATCGCTATAAGCTGCGTCATCAGGCCAAAAACGGAGACCGTGCCGCACGCAGGGTTGAGAAGTTACTCCGCCGCCCCGACCGCCTGATAAGCCTTGTGCTGATTGGCAACAACCTGGTGAATATTCTGGCTTCTGCGCTGGGGACCATCGTCGGTATGCGCCTCTACGGGGATGCGGGCGTGGCGATTGCCACCGGTATCCTCACCTTCCTGGTGCTGGTTTTCGCGGAAGTGCTGCCAAAAACTATCGCCGCGCTCTACCCGGAAAAGGTGGCTTTTCCCAGCAGCGTGCTGCTTGGACCGTTGCAGATCGTGATGATGCCGCTGGTGTGGCTGCTGAATACGATTACCCGCCTGCTGATGCGCATGGTGGGAATGAAAAGCGACGGTTCGATCAACTCCGCGCTGAGTAAAGAAGAGCTGCGCACCATCGTCTATGAATCGCGCTCGCTGATGTCGCACCGCAATCAGGACATGCTGCTGTCGGTGCTCGACCTCGACAAGGTCAACGTCGATGACATCATGGTGCCGCGCAACGAAATTGTCGGTATCAATATCAACGATGACTGGAAATCAATTGTGCGCCAGCTGGCCCACTCCCCTCACGGCCGCATCGTGCTTTATCGTGATTCGCTGGACGATACGATAAGCATGCTGCGCGTACGCGAAGCCTATCGTCTGATGACGGAGAAAAGGGAATTCACCAAAGAAGTAATGCTGCGCGCCGCAGACGAAATTTACTACGTGCCCGAGGGAACGCCGCTGAACGTACAGCTGGTGAAGTTTCAGCGCAATAAGGAAAAGGTGGGACTGGTTGTCGATGAGTATGGTGACATCAAAGGGCTGGTGACCATTGAGGATATCCTGGAAGAGATCGTCGGCGATTTCACCACTTCGATGTCACCGTCGCTGGCTGAAGAGGTGGTGCCGCAGAATGATGGTACCGTGCTGATTGAAGGCAGTGCCAACGTACGCGAGCTAAATAAGGCCTTTAACTGGACGCTGCCGGAAGAAGGTGCGCGCACCGTCAACGGAATGATTCTCGAAGAGCTTCAGGATATCCCACTGCCCGATACCACCATCCATATTGGTCAATACGCGGTCGATATTCTGGATGTGCAGGAGAATATGATTAAGCAGGTGCGGGTAACGCCACAGAAGCCGTTAAAAGAGTCGGCGAGTTCGTCATCGTAGATACCCTCTCCTGCGGCTGCAGAAGAGGATTAACCGATGACAGGGACGTTCGGTGAACCCGAGCGCCCCGATCCGGTTAGATATGCAGTTCTTTCAGTTTTTCTTTCGGCAGGGCCAGGTCTTCATTACGGTTCACGCGGATATCGTTAGCGATAATGTGACGCGCAATTTCCTGTGCTTCTTCCAGTGAGTGCATCTCACAGGTGCCGCACTGATAGATGTTCAGCTCAGGAATATCATTCTGGTTGGCAACCTTGAGAACATCCTCCATTGCCGCTTTCCACGCCTTCGCCACGCGCTGCTCATCCGGTACACCAATCAGGCTCATGTAGAACCCCGTACGGCATCCCATCGGCGAGATATCAACGATTTCAACGCCTTCACCGTTCAGGTGGTCGCGCATAAAACCGGCGAACAGGTGTTCCAGAGTATGGATACCGCGCTCAGGCAGGATTTCGATGTTCGGTCGGCAGAAACGCAGATCGAAAACGGTGATAGTGTCGCCATGAGGGGTCTTCATGGTCTTAGCTACGCGGACTGCAGGAGCGGCCATGATGGTGTGATCAACGGTAAAGCTATCCAGCAATGGCATATTGTTACCTCAACTAATGAATTTATTTTAGATATCGTGAAACTTTTTCTGTCAGCTCGCGTCTGACTATGTGAAAGACGCGCATTTGTTATCATCATCCCTGACAACAGAGATGTTACTTTGGCCACAATGATGTGGCCATTTTCTTTTAGCGCTAGCCTTTATCTTTCAGAAACTCTTCCAGACTCAGCGTATCACTTTCTTCAATCTGCTGCTGGCTTACCTTCGAGCGCTGCGCCTCTGCGGTGAACTGTTCTTCACTCAATACTTCCAAAGACTCTTCGTTCAGCTGTTGGCGATACTGCTCGGCCAGCGCCAGCCCGGTACCGACAATGCCGTTTTCCTTCAGCGAGTGCAGGAAACGTGCGGAGTAGGTCAAATCCGGGTCGTCAAACGTGGCCACCAGGCGATCGCACACTTCCTGGTAGTGGTTTTCTCCGCTCTGACCGTCCAGCGTTTCGGCAACTCGCCTGAGATCGCGGAACAATGCTTTACCCACATCGACCAGCGGCTGCTCGGTATCTCCGCAGCCAATGCCGAGGGTTTGGCCCGGCTTACGACCTTCAAGGATCACCCGGTTCCAGTTTTTACGCGTACAGAGCAGTTCATCACTGTTCATATCCGGCGCTTCCGCCAGCGTACACCAGATCAAGAACAGATCCAGGAAGCGCACCTGGTTAGCATCAACCCCGATCGCAGAGAACGGGTTGATGTCCAGCGAGCGCACTTCAATATATTCAATGCCGCCGCGCAGCAGCGCGTCTGAAGGCGCTTCACCGGAACGCGTCACGCGCTTCGGCCTGATTGGCGCATACAGCTCATTTTCAATCTGCAGCACGTTGGTATTCAGCTGCAGCCAGTCACCGTTAGCGTCCTTCACGCCCATCGCCGCAAATTCAGCGGAGGGGGTTTTAATCGCCGCCTTAAGCGCTTTGATATAGCCGGGCAGATCGTTAAAGGTAATACCGAGGTTGCTCTGCGACTTGTTGGTGTAACCCAGATCGCTCAGGCGCAGAGAAGTGGCATACGGCAATGACAGCATGCCCTGTTCACTGCGATCGAACGGCAGATTGCTTTCCTTACCCTGCAGGAACGAAGAGCAAATCGCCGGTGACGCACCGAACAGATAAGGGATAATCCAGCCGAAGCGATAGTAGTTGCGAATCAGGCGCAGGTAACCGTCTGAAATCGCATCTTTACCGCTTTCCGCATCCTCTACGCCAGCCCAGGCCTGCCAGAAAGAGAGCGGCAGCGAGAAGTTATAATGCACGCCGGAAATCACCTGCATCAACGCACCGTAACGATTTTTCAATCCCTGACGGTACAGCGTTTTCATGCGGCCAATGTTCGAACTGCCGTACTGCGCCAGCTCAATATCCTGACCCGGTTCAATAATGCACGGCATGCTCATCGGCCACATCCGCTCTTCACCGAGTTCGCGGGAGGTGTGGCGATGAATATCACGCAGGAACGCCAGCAGATGATCGATATCCTGATCGACCGGCGTGATAAATTCCAACAGCGCTTCCGCAAAATCGGTGGTGATCCACTTATGCGTTAAGGTGGATCCCAGAGAAGAGGGATGCCGGGTTGTCGCCAGATGCCCATCGGGCCTGACACGCAGCGTTTCGCGTTCAATACCGCGACCAATTCCTTTAAGTGCGCCAGGGTGGGCTTCCAGCCACGCAAGTGCCTGTGATACGTCCGGGATCAAATTGACCTCCCGCTCAGAGAAAATTTATTATTGTTAAGCATAATGTTAACCGTAGCATCATCTAATAGCGAATCAATGCCACCATTCCATGCCCTGTAATGTTGCAGCAGCCAGCGCGATATATCGCAAGGTTTTGCCGACAGCGAGAAAAAAAACCGTCGGCAGCCAGGCGAAACGCAGCCAGCCGGCAATAACGCACAGCAGGTCACCGATCACCGGTAACCAGCTAAATATCAGCGCGGCAGGCCCTAAACGATGTAACCATGCCATCGCTGTTTTATGCCATCGCCCCTGTTCTTTTAGCGGCAGCAGGCGACCAATCAGAATGTTTGTCAGTCCCCCGAGGGTGTTACCTACGGCAGCAATCAATACCAGATGTACCGCGGAAGCCTTACCGGCCAGTAACAGGCCTACCAGCATCGCCTCCGAGCTGCCGGGCAACAGCGTAGCACTCAGAAAACTGCTGGCAAACATCGAACCGTATGTCAGCCACTCAGTCACAGCAAACGAACATCAACGGCATCCATACCCGCAGCACGTGCAGCCTGCAGACCGAAGTCCGCATCCTCAAATACCACGCAGCGCGCAGGCGGTACGCCCAACAGTTCAGCGCAGCGGATAAATGTATCAGGCTCTGGCTTATGACGTTTAACATCATCTGCTCCGACAATCGCCGAGAAGTAATCGCGCAGCCCCAGATGCTGCAACAGCGCAACCGCCATGGCATGTTCGCTGCCGGTGCCCACCGCCATCGGGCGACGTCCCTTATAGGCTTTAACCACCTCGATCAGCGGGAGCGGTTTCACCACATCGAACAGTATGCTTTTAAATAAAGAGGTCTTCTCCGCAGCAAGGCGGTGAGGATCGAGATCGCTCTGATGCTGTTCAACGATAAACTGTGCAATGCGCCAGGTCGGAGAACCATTAAGGCCAATCAGCGCCTTTTCATCAAAAGCCATCCCATGCTGAGCCAGCACCTGACGCCAGGCCTGGCGGTGCGTGGGTTCAGTATCGAGGATGGTGCCATCCATATCGAAGATCAAGCCGTCGTAAGCGTCGTACATTCTCTTAACCACCCTGATAAAGGAACGATTACTTTAGCGTAAAGCCGTATGAATGTCGCTGTCAGCGTGGATCCGCAAATGCCTTGAAAGCCATAGGGATTTCTGGCAGTAAATTTGCGATGAGAAAACGAATTAACATGCAGGATAACGGGCTAAAGATAAAAAGACAGAGGGGGAACGAACAGATGAGGAAAACAGGGTGACGGCAACATGGCGGCACAATCGTAGACGGCCTGACGAGCGAGATTGAGGAATAGTAGAAATCAGGAGAGATGGTGCATCCAGGAGGATTCGAACCTCCGACCGCTCGGTTCGTAGCCGAGTACTCTATCCAGCTGAGCTATGGATGCATCGGGAAATGCTTGACTCAATATGGTGCATCCAGGAGGATTCGAACCTCCGACCGCTCGGTTCGTAGCCGAGTACTCTATCCAGCTGAGCTATGGATGCATCGGAAAAACTTTTGATTGGGGGGTAACGCGACAAACCTGAGGAGATACTGAAGAAAATCACTGCCACTCTAAGGAATGGTGCATCCAGGAGGATTCGAACCTCCGACCGCTCGGTTCGTAGCCGAGTACTCTATCCAGCTGAGCTATGGATGCATTGCTAATTCTTGTATAACGCAGGGTGCTTAACTACTCACCGTGATACAGGCTGCTAACGCTGTACCTTACTACTTCTTATAAAGCCGCTTATGCCACTTTAAGAGAGATGGTGCATCCAGGAGGATTCGAACCTCCGACCGCTCGGTTCGTAGCCGAGTACTCTATCCAGCTGAGCTATGGATGCAAAATGGCGGTGAGGCGGGGATTCGAACCCCGGATGCAGCTTTTGACCGCATACTCCCTTAGCAGGGGAGCGCCTTCAGCCTCTCGGCCACCTCACCACTAGCACTCTTTCGAGTTGTGCTTCAGAACTTTCTAACTGCTCATCGGCACTGCGTGGCGCACATATTACTTTCTGGGCGTTTTAAGTCAAACATTTTCTCCCCCTTTTTTCACCCTCTGCGTTCAATTGCACAAAAGCCATGCAATCCGGCGGTTTTAAAGGCAAAAAGAGTGAATTATCAACAGCGAAAACGGCGTTCTGCGATGAAAAGCACAACGGGAATAATCCACCGGGATGGCTGATTTAATGAAAAAGACGCAGGCGAAAAGAAGATATGTACGGATCGGGGGGAAAAATGGGGTCGAACAGAAGCAAACCGGCAGTGGCCTCGCTACAGAGAGCGAGGCGCTGAATACGTTAGTAGCTCGTTTGCTGAGTTTTTTCAGCCTGAATACGCTGATAAATCTCTTCGCGATGCACCGATACTTCTTTAGGGGCGTTCACACCAATACGGACCTGGTTACCTTTAACACCCAGCACAGTTACAGTAACCTCATCACCGATCATGAGGGTTTCACCAACTCGACGAGTTAGAATAAGCATTCTTTGCTCCTTGAAAGATTAAAAGAGTCGGGTTAACTGTTCCCGGCATTATCCATCATACAACGTGCAATGTAGACTATGACAAATACACCAAGAGTGCATCCTCATACTAATACATTCTGCTGATACTTAGTTTAGCCGAAAACCTGCTCATCAACCTGACTTTATGATTACAGTGCGCACCGCATATGAAGAGCGCCAGGTTTTCGCTTCCTGGCGCTCATCAGCGGTACATTCTTATTGGTGTTACAGTTTTGCTGCCACCCAGGACTCAACGCCAGCCAGCGCAGCAGGGAGTGCCTGTGCATCTGTACCGCCCGCCTGAGCCATGTCCGGCCGACCGCCACCTTTCCCGCCAACCTGCTGCGCAAGCTCGCCAACCAGCTCACCCGCTTTCACACGATCGGTCAGGTCTTTAGTCACCCCACTAATCAGGGATACTTTTCCATCTGCAACGGTTGCCAGTACGATAACCGCGGAGCCGAGCTGATTTTTTAGATCGTCTACCATCGTACGCAGCATTTTTGGCTCAACGTTTTTCAGTTCGCTAACCAGCAGCTTTGTGCCCTTCACGGCAATCGCTTTACTGCTCAGGAGATTGCTCTCCTGCGCGGCCTGCTGATCTTTCAGCTGCTGCAGTTCTTTTTCCAGCCCGCGTGCATGGTCGATCAGCGCGCGCACTTTATCATTCAGGTTACTGCTGTTCGCTTTCACCAGCTGGGCGATATCCAGCAGCTGTTCGCTCTGGCTGTAAACCTGAGACAGCGCGCCCTCACCCGTGACGGCTTCAATACGACGCACGCCCGCAGCCGTGCCGGATTCAGACAGAATGCGGAACAGGCCGATATCGCCGGTGCGGCTGGCGTGAACGCCACCGCACAGCTCGGTTGAGAAGTCACCCATGCCGACGACGCGGACATGATCGTCATACTTCTCGCCAAACAGCGCCATGGCGCCTTTGGCTCTGGCCGCTTCCAGCTCCATGATATTGGTATCAATCGCCAGATTACGACGGATCTGCGCGTTGACGATCTCTTCAACCTGGCGGATTTCCTGCGGCTTCATCGCTTCGAAATGCGAGAAGTCAAAACGCAGGTATTTATCGTTCACCAGTGAGCCTTTCTGTGCCACGTGGTCGCCCAGAACCTGGCGCAGCGCAGCATGCAGCAGGTGCGTCGCGGAGTGGTTAAGACGGATACGCGCACGGCGCGCTTCATCAACCTGCGCCGCCAGACGATCGCCGATGCGTAATGTTCCTACGGCCAGCTTGCCGCTGTGGCCAATCGCCTGACCGTATTTTTGGGTATCGGTTACGGTGAAGCTGGTGTTCTCACCTTTCAGTTCGCCCGTATCACCTACCTGTCCGCCTGATTCGCCGTAGAACGGCGTTTCATCCAGAACGATTACCCCTTCCTGACCGGCAGTGATTTCACTCGCCGCCTGGCCATTCACAAAAATGGCGGTCACGGTCGCATTCAGCGCCAGCTGGTCATAGCCTTTAAACGCGGACGCTTTATCGATGCTGATCACGCTGCTGTAGTCAGCACCAAAACCGCTGGCATCACGTGCGCGCTGGCGCTGCTGCTCCATCGCCCGCTCGAAGCCTTCTTCGTCGATTTTCAGGTTACGTTCACGGCAGACATCGGCGGTCAGATCGACCGGGAAGCCAAAGGTGTCATACAGACGGAAGACGGTTTCACCGTCCAGCGTATCGCCCTGAAGTTTTTCCAGTTCGTCATCCAGCAGCGCCAGACCGCGCTCCAGCGTTTTTGCGAACTGCTCTTCTTCTGATTTCAGAACCTGCTCAACCTGAGCCTGCTGGCGCTGCAGCTCTTCTCCCGCCGCGCCCATCACTTCAATCAGTGGCGCAACCAGTTTATAAAAGAAGGTGCCCTTCGCGCCCAGCATGTTGCCGTGACGAACCGCACGGCGAATGATACGACGCAGGACGTAGCCGCGGTTTTCATTCGATGGGATCACGCCATCGGCGATCAGGAATGCACAGGAACGGATGTGGTCAGCAATCACGCGCAGTGATTTATTGCCGAGATCGGTTGCACCGGTAACCTCTGCAACAGAGGCAATCAGTTTAGCGAACAGATCGATTTCATAGTTCGAGTTCACGTGCTGCAGAACCGCAGAGATACGCTCCAGCCCCATGCCGGTATCGACCGAAGGCTTAGGCAGCGGCAGCATGGTACCGTCAGGCTGACGGTTGAACTGCATAAAGACGATGTTCCAGATCTCAATGTAGCGGTCGCCGTCTTCTTCCGGGCTGCCCGGAGGGCCGCCCCAGATATGGTCGCCGTGGTCAAAGAAGATTTCAGAGCACGGACCGCAAGGACCGGTATCGCCCATCTGCCAGAAGTTATCTGACGCGTAGGCGCCGCCTTTATTGTCGCCGATACGAATAATACGTTCGCGCGGTACGCCGATCTCATTCGCCCAGATATCAAAGGCTTCATCATCGGTTTCGTACACGGTCACCCACAGTTTCTCTTTCGGCAGTGCAAACCACGCCGAACCGGTCAACAGTTCCCAGGCAAAGGCAATCGCCTCTTTCTTGAAATAGTCGCCAAAACTGAAGTTGCCCAGCATCTCGAAGAAAGTATGGTGGCGGGCAGTGTAGCCAACGTTTTCAAGATCGTTGTGTTTACCACCGGCGCGCACGCAGCGCTGCGAGGTCGTCGCACGGGTGTAGTTACGCTTGTCCTGGCCAAGGAAAACATCCTTGAACTGGTTCATCCCGGCGTTGGTAAACAGCAAAGTCGGATCGTTGTTGGGGACGAGGGAGCTACTGGCTACAACCTGATGTCCCTTGCTCTGGAAAAAGTCGAGAAACGCTTGACGAATCTCCGCAGTGCTCTTGCTCATATTTGTCCTGGAATCACGCTAACGAACGTTTCGTGGGTCTTGCTGCGCCGGAATTACACTTGCCTGCGGCGACACACGAACAAAAAGTGGTGAATAAGATAAATTTTCTTCGGAGGGAAGTAAAATCCCATTGGCGTTCAATCATCAAAATTTGTGAAAACAGACCTGATATCTTCCATAAAGAAGCCTTTTGTCATCAGATAACGCTGCACTTTGGCTTTTTCCTTCCATTCCGTGGGTAACGGTAAACCAAACTTGCGCTCGGCCAGGCTGAAAGCCAGACTTTGCCAGTCCGTATCCGTGTTAAACATTGCCTCATCAATTAAGGCCTTGTCCACTCCCTTCTGACCCAGTTCCAGCCTGATGCGCTGCGGGCCATAGCCTTTCCTGCTGCGCCCCGCCAGATAGCGTTCAGCAAAACGGGCATCGTCCAGCCAGTTGTGCTGGTAGCACCATTCGACAACCCGATCGATCTCTTCCGGCGTTAGCGGCTCCGGCGGTGTTTCGCTGCGGGAAAACTGCGCCGCGCGCTCCGTGGCAATGTTCAGCTTACGGCGAAACTCGGCTTCGCTGTGGTCGCGCATGGCAAGGATACGCGTTGCGCGCTCCAGCAGGCGGGCATGCCGGGTCCGTTCTGAATGTTCGGTCATAAAGGCAGTCCCTTTTTAATGCAAAAAACACATCCATAAGGGTAACGTCTGGCGGCGAGGCTGGCGAGGAAAATACGCACGGGTGGCAGGAGGTTTGGCCGGATTATGATGCTCTGCATGCTGCATACATCACCCATAAAAAAAGGAACGGGGTTACCGTTCCTTTTCTTCAGGAAAAAACATCAGACGGATCAGAAGTCTTCGTGAGTTTCTTCGCTGGCTTCTTCTGCGGTTGGCACGAAATCAGCTTTCTGATCCGGGTTAGTCAGCAGCATCTCACGCAGTTTCGCATCGATTTCGTTGGCTTTTTCCGGATTCTCTTTCAGGAAGTTTGAAGCATTCGCTTTACCCTGACCGATTTTATCGCCGTTGTAGCTGTACCATGCGCCCGCTTTTTCAATCAGCTTGTGCTTCACGCCCAGATCCACCAGCTCACCGAAGATGTTAATGCCTTCGCCGTACATAATCTGGAATTCAGCCTGACGGAAAGGTGCAGCGATTTTGTTCTTCACCACTTTAACGCGGGTTTCACTGCCCACAACCTCGTCGCCTTCTTTGATGGCACCGATGCGGCGGATATCCAGACGGACGGAAGCATAGAACTTCAGCGCGTTACCGCCGGTGGTCGTTTCCGGGTTACCAAACATCACACCAATTTTCATACGAATCTGGTTAATAAAGATCAGCAGCGTATTGGAGTTTTTCAGGTTACCGGCCAGCTTACGCATCGCCTGGCTCATCATACGCGCCGCAAGGCCCATATGAGAGTCACCAATCTCACCTTCGATTTCCGCTTTTGGCGTCAGGGCCGCAACGGAGTCAACGATGATGACATCTACCGCGCCAGAACGCGCCAGCGCATCACAGATTTCCAGCGCCTGCTCACCGGTATCCGGCTGAGAACACAGCAGGTTATCGATATCCACGCCCAGCTTCTTGGCATAAACGGGGTCCAGCGCGTGCTCGGCGTCGATAAAGGCACAGGTTTTACCTTTGCGCTGCGCGGCAGCAATCACCTGCAGAGTCAGCGTGGTTTTACCTGAGGATTCCGGTCCGTAGATCTCGACGATACGGCCCATCGGCAGGCCACCCGCGCCCAGCGCGATATCAAGCGATAAAGAACCGGTAGAGATGGTTTCAACATCCATAGTACGGTCTTCACCCAGGCGCATGATGGAGCCTTTACCAAATTGCTTTTCAATCTGGCCCAGCGCTGCTGCCAGTGCTTTTTGCTTGTTTTCGTCAATAGCCATTTTTACTCCTAGTCATGCGGGTAAAGCACACGCGGACGCTGCTTTGTCTCTAAAATATGCAGTGATTATACTGTATGGTCATACAGTATCAAGTTTAATTTTTCAGAAAACGATCGAGTAGGGTTTGTAATGCCCACGCGGTTGCCTGACGGCGAACGGCCTCCCGGTCTCCGCTGAAACAACGGCGTTCTGCCAGCACGTCACCGCCTGCTCTGGCAAAACCGAACCATACCGTACCCACCGGTTTTTCCTCGCTGCCGCCGTCCGGCCCGGCGATGCCGCTGACCGACAGCGCGAAATCAGCTGCCGCTTCGCGCAGCGCGCCCTGTGCCATTTCTCGCACGACGGGCTCGCTGACGGCACCGTGTTCCGCCAGCGAACGTTCGCTGACGCCGATCATGTGCTGCTTGGCATCGTTGCTGTAGGTCACAAAGCCGCGATGAAACCAGGCAGAGCTGCCCGCAATATCGGTCAGAACCTTGGCAATCCAGCCCCCGGTACAGGACTCGGCGGTGGTCACCGTCGCGCCACGGGCTAACAGCAACTGACCAACACGGGTACTTAACTGCGTTAATTGTTCATCCGTCATGGTGCGCACCTTTTCCGTTTTGATTGTCGCAAAGCCTAACATTTTTACGGCGTTCGGGGAGCAGAGGAAGCCGTTTTTGCGGCCCCTCTTCCAGCCCGGCGTTAAATCTTTTGTGCCAGCATAAACAAACGGGGGAAGGCCATTAGCAGGTTACCATCAGCCCGGGCAGGATAGGCCTGGACAATCTCCGATCGATATTCGGCCAGATACGCCTCCTGCTGTGGCTCATCCAGCGCAGCAAGAAACGGCCGCAGTCCGGTTGCCCGCAGCCAGTCAACGATCGCCTGCGGCGAGGGCATCACGTGATAATAGGTGGTACGCCAGATATCTACCCGGCATCCTGCATCGCACAACAAATCGTAATACTGCTCCGTCGACAGCAGCTTCTTCCTGTTGGCGGCCTGCGGATCGATAATCTCCCCCCACGGCGCACGCTGCGCCACTTCGCGCATCAGGCGATGGGTCGGCTGATCAAGGTTATCCGGCATTTGTACCGCCAGCACGCCCGACGGGGCCAGCTGGGCAATCAGATGGGGCAAAAGAGTCTGATGCTCCGTCAGCCACTGCAGCGAGGCATTGGCATAGATGACATCCTGCGGCTGAGCGGCCTGCCACCGGCGAATATCTTCGCGGGCAAAGGTGCAGCCGGGCAGACGCTGCTGCGCCTGCTCGAGCATCGCCTGCGAACTGTCCAGTCCCGTAATGTGCGCATCGGGCCAGGCGTTGCACAGCAGCTCGGTGCTGTTGCCCGGGCCACAGCCGAGATCGGTGGCGGAAGTCACGTCAGTCAGGGGGATTCGGCTCAGCAACTCCTGCGCCGGACGGGTACGTTCTGCTTCAAACTGTCGGTAGAGATCGGGGTTCCAGTCTTTCATTATTCCTCGCTCAGTAAGTGTGCGACCGGACACAGTGTAGGCCTGGTCGCGCTGGCGATAAATAACGAAATAGCAACAATTTATCCTGCGGGCACTACATCCCCAGTCGGGCGCGCCCTACCGCTTCGCCCAACTGCCATACGGCCATCGCGTAATGATTGCTGTGGTTATAGCGGGTGATGGCATAGAAGTTCGGCAGGCCGTACCAGTATTGATAGCTGCTTCCCATATCGAATTTAAGCAGGCTGACCTGCTGATTATTATCCAGCGGGATCTGCGGCGACAGCCCGGCTGCGGCCAGCGTAGCCACCGAGTAACGCGTCTTAAATCCGCTTTCCATACCCGGTGCCTGGCCGTTGGCCTGTACGGCAACCGTGCCGTTGGTCAGCCAGCCGTGGGCCTGGAAATAGTGCGCCACGCTCCCGATCGCATCCACCGGATCCCAGAGGTTGATATGCCCGTCGCCGTTAAAGTCCACCGCATACTGTTTGAATGCCGAAGGCATAAACTGACCGTAGCCCATCGCACCGGCAAAGGAACCGCGCAGATTCAGCGGGTCATCGCCTTCTTCACGCGCCATCAGCAGGAAGGTTTCCAGCTCACCGCTGAAGTAGGCGGCACGGCGCGGATAGTTAAAGGACAGCGTCGCCAGCGCATCTAAAATGCGCGTTTTGCCCATCACCCTGCCCCAGCGTGTTTCCACACCGATAATCCCGACGATGATTTCCGGCGGCACGCCGTAAACCTGCTGCGCGCGCTGTAGCGCATCCTGATACTGATCCCAGAAGGCAACGCCGTTCTGCACGTTATCCGGCGTAATAAACTTGCTGCGGTAGCGTATCCAGGCGCCGTTAGGTCCGGTTGGCCCCTGAGCCGTCGTCGGTGCCTGGCGATCCATCAGGCGAATGATCCAGTCCAGATTCTTCGCCTGTCCAAGCACGTCATGCAGCTGCTGGCGGTCGAAACCGTGCTCGCGCACCATTTTGTCGATAAAGGCATTCGCCGCCTGGTTATCGGAAAAATCACCGCCGAACGGCGCGGCCGTATGATCGGGGCTGAGCAGGAAACCGCCGTTTCCCTTAAACGGATTACCGTGCGGTTCAGCCGGGGCCTGCTGCGGCTGGCTGCTACAGGCGGAAAGTAATGCGACTGCGGGAAGAAGAGTTGCCAGAAAACGCATGGGGTATCCATTTAACCGTGCATAAAAAATCAGAAAGCAGATGGTAAAACAGAGTCAGGATGGAATTAAAGAGGATTTACCTGCCGGGCGATAAAACTGCGCAGCGGGTAGAAAAAATGCCCCGCCGCAGTATTTCAATCAGTGCTTATAATAGATCTCGCCGGATTCTGCCTTGAGGATTTTCCCGTCGGCGTTGGCGATCATCACATAGTTACCGCCCATATAGGTCCAGTGGCTTTCGGCAACCGGGGCTGGCAGATGGCGTACCGTCCACTGGGTCACCTCATACTTCTTAGTGCGATAAAGATCGGGCACCGTGTCACCAATGGCGAAATGGGTAAAGTCCGCGAAGAAGCTTTTTACGCTATAGGGATCCGCAGAGTCAGCCTGCGCCTGGTCGGACGGCTGTTCAGCCGTCGCGGTTTCGGCTGGCGCTTCCGTGGTCTGGCTTGCCGCTGCGGCGGCATCCGTCTGCTGGGCGACCGCTTCAGGGGCCTGCTGCGCCGCATTCTGCTCGTCATCAGCCCAGGCTGCAGAAACGCTGGCGAGTGCCACCGTCGAGAATACCGCTGAACATAATATCACTTGCAACTTACGCATAACGTCTCCAGTTTTAACGACGATGAGCGACACATCATCACGCAGTCGCCACAGTATCAGAATAGCTTACTCAGGCTGGCATTTGAGGTCGTTCAGCATTAGATATCACAACCTCCGCAGAGTTCCGGCCCGAGCGGTTTGCGATGATAATGCGATGTCGGCCAGCAGGGGCGCAAATTTTTGTTAAGAAAGGTGTTGAAGGCCGGTACTGACTTATTTTTTCCCGTACGCGCAGGTGATATCAATCACCTGCTGCGTTGCCGGAGACAGGAAAGCATCCTGCAGCCAGGTAATCCCCACGCGGCGCGTCATCACCAGCTGGTTGTTGTCGATACGCGTCAGCAGTGAGGCAAACTCTTTTTCTGCCAGACTGTTTTCAGAAATAAAGCTCAGCAGACCGCTGCTGGCAATTAGCCCCGGTACGGCAGCCAGAGAACTGATTTCGATTTTAACCTCGGGCGCCGCACAGTGATTTTCATAGAAGATCCGCTCCAGCCACTGACGCATGGAGACGGTTTTTGCCGGCAGGATCCAGCCATGGCGGCTGAGATCGCGCAGGCTGGCGGGGCCGTTCGCCAGCGGATGGGAGCGGGAAGCCGCCACTACCACCCGATCGGTGGTCACCGGCAGCTGTACCACCGGTTTGTTATAGCCCACCAGCGGGCCGACGATAATATCCAGCTCATGCTTATCAAGCAGGTTGAACAGCACATCATTCATGCCGATCTGGATCTCCAGCTTCACATTCGGCGCATCCTGCTGCAGGCGTTTACACACTTCCGGCAGCAAAAACTGAGTCGCGGATCCCGCGCTACCCACCCGCACCACGCCCCGACGACCGTGACTTAACTCCGCCATCGTTTTCGCGACGTCATCCCACGAGCTTTGCAGCATCAGTCCTCGCTGGTAGAGGATATCACCCGCTTCGGTCAGTGCCAGTCCTCGCCCCGATCGCTTGAACAGTTTGATATTCAGGTCTTTTTCCAGACGCGCGATGGACTTGGAGAGTGCGGGCTGGGTGATATTGAGGTTTTGTGAAGCCTGTCCCAAATTCATAATGCGGGCCGCCTCCATAAAGTACCCTAACTCTCTGTTATTCATCACTCATTCCTGAAATTCATCGATTAAATAAAAAAGTATATTAGTGGAAATAAATCATCACAACAATAATGTCCGCACGGATCGCAGGCATAAACCGATAATATCAATGCAGAGGTACTATGAATAACGAACGAAGCAGTTGGCCAGCAGGGTTTTATATTTCTGAGCGTAAGAATATTCTCTCTTCGGACATTGTTGCAGAATTTCACTCTATTCCCGTTGCGGTCGCCGGCGATTGTACAGGCCGAATTAGCGGCGCGACCGGATTACAGCGCTACCACCAGGACGTCAATATCAGTATCTGTGGACCGGCCATCACCGTTAAAGTGCGCCCCGGGGATAACCTGATGATCCACAAGGCGCTGGAACAGGCGCAGCCGGGCGATGTCATCGTGATTGACGGCGGCGGTGATCTGACCCAGGCGCTGATCGGCGGGCTAATCCGCACCACGGCGCTGACGAAGAAAATTGCCGGGTTCATCGTTGATGGGGCCATCCGTGATTTAGCCGAATGGGCAGACGGCCAGATACCGGTATTTGCCAAAGGCCACACCCATCGCGGACCGGATAAAAGCGGACCGGGAGAAGTGAATGTGGCGATTGCCTGCTGCGGCATGGTAGTGAACCCCGGCGATCTGGTCCTGGCGGATAGCGATGGCGCACTGGCGATCGCTCCTTCTGACGCAGAGAACGTACTGGTGCGCGCGAAAGCACATTTAAAGAAAGAGGAAGCCATCAGAGAAAATAATGCCAGCGGCCGCAGCGACCCGGAAAGATTTAATTCCATTCTGCGCAAAGCAGGATGTCCGGTGTAAAAATATCGTTAAGCCATAATAAGGATAATAATATGTATCTTGCCCTGATTGGTTATGCACTTATTGCATGCCTGATGTTTTTCCTGATTAAAGGAAAAGCTACCCCTATCTCTTTATTTATTTTCCTTTCGATTATCGCCGGGTTCTGCGCAGGCTATACGCCGATGCAGATGAATGATTACATCATGAAAGGCGTGATGCAAACCGCGCCTAACGCGGTGCTGTTCACCTTCTCCATTATCTTTTTCAGCATTGTTACCGATGCCGGAGTATTCCAGCCGCTGGTTAACTGGATGACCAAAATTGCCGGTAACAGCGTCGTCGCGATTGTGGTGGTAACCGGATGCATTGCCACCATTGCTCACCTTGACGGTTCGTCTGTGCCGACGGTGCTGATCACCATTGGTGCCATGCTGCCAATCTATAAGCAGTTTGGCATCAGGCCTGTCGTGCTGTTGTGTATGCTGGCTGCCGGGATGGGGGTAACGAACTTTACGCCCTGGGCCGGCCCGCTGGCGCGCGTCGCTGCCGTGTCCGGTCTTGACGTTAATGCCCTGTATCACCGGCTGATCCCAACGCAGGTGATTGGGCTGGTCTGTATGATTGTACTGGGGCTGTACTTAGGCCTGCAGGAAAAACGCCGCATTGCGCGTGGCCTGCCGATCCCGGAAGCGGCGCTGGAGCCGGAGAAGGCGACGGGCAAAGGCCACCATGAGGTTGAAGATAAGCAAAACCGCCTGCTGTTTGCCCTCAACGTCACGCTGGTCGTCGGCGCTACGCTTCTGCTGCTGATCACCCATATTCAGGCCTACATTATCTTTATGTGTGCGTTTTCCGCCGCGATGATTTTCAACTATCCCAACCTCAAGGCGCAGGAAGGCGTGATGAAAAAATATGCCTACTCTGCCTATATGATTTCCGGCACGGTAATGGCAGCGGGCGTCTTTGTTGGTATTTTAAGCGGCGGCGGCGATGCCTCAATTCTGACGGAAATGGCCGACGTGGTGCTCCACGTGATGCCCGACTCCTTAGGTTCCCATCTGCATATCATCATGGGTCTCCTGGGCGGATTGATCGGCTTTGTGATTGGTCCGGATGCCTTCTTCTACGGCATCTATCCGCTGGTCGCCAAGGTCGGCACCAACTACGGCCTAAGCTGGGAAGAAATGGGGCTGACGATGGTGGTGGGGAAAAATATTACCATGATGCTTAGCCCGGTATTTGCAACCACCTATTTAGCGATTGGTCTGGCCGGTGTTGAACTGAAAGATCATATCCGTTTTTCCTTTTTACCCGTCGTGGTGTTCTCGTTTGTGATGGTGTTCTCACTGGTCCTGACCAATACGGTGCCACTTTAAGATAACAGCCGGGTGGTTCTTACCGGCTCGCCCGGCGGGGCAGAAAAGCCCCGCGTGCCCGAACAGTCCGATCGTTTCCCACCAATACCCCGGCGGGGCTGCGCAAAAGCGGCAGGTCCACCACTTTCCATGCAGCGACCCTGCATACATTCACTCTTCCCGTTCCCCCACAACCTGGCATCCTGACGTCCTCGCCCGATTCGCCCAATCGCTGTGCTCTTCTTTCTGATGCAAAGTTTGCGGCAGGCCTTCCGTTTTTACCTGTGACAGCCCGTTGGTCCCTGGGCTACTATAGCGGTACATAACGGAGCTTATCGCTAAGCAGAGTTAACCGATTGATTTTAAATCGCGAGTACCAACAGGATTACGTCATATTTTGCGCAACATCGTGATACCAACGAAAACAACAAAATCACATTATACTTTAAATTCAATGGATTAATTAAATCATGTCTATGACTGACAACAAGAATCTCGACTCCCACACCCCGATGATGCAGCAGTATCTGCGGCTGAAAGCGGAGCATCCGGAAATTCTGATGTTCTACCGCATGGGTGACTTTTACGAACTGTTTTACGACGATGCCAAACGCGCTTCCCAACTGCTGGAAATCTCACTGACCAAACGCGGCGCTTCCGCCGGTGAACCGATCCCGATGGCGGGCGTCCCCTATCACGCAGTGGAAAACTATCTGGCGAAACTAGTACAGCTGGGCGAATCTGTGGCGATCTGCGAGCAGGTTGGCGATCCGGCGCTGAGCAAAGGCCCGGTTGAGCGCAAGGTGGTGCGCATTGTCACCCCGGGAACGATCAGCGATGAAGCGCTGCTGCAGGAGCGCCA
The DNA here is from genome assembly GCF_003751505.1 of Erwinia sp. JUb26. Lineage (GTDB taxonomy): Bacteria > Pseudomonadota > Gammaproteobacteria > Enterobacterales > Enterobacteriaceae > Erwinia. The sequence continues at coordinate 37,594 of NZ_RJVB01000002.1, forward strand.
GGATAACCTGCTGGCGGCCATCTGGCAGAGCGCGCGTGGATTTGGCTATGCCACGCTGGATATCAGCTCCGGCCGCTTCCGTGTGGCGGAGCCGGACGACCTGGAAACCATGGCGGCTGAACTACAGCGCTCCAACCCGGCTGAGCTGCTGTACCCCGAAGACTTCCCGTCGATGGCGCTGATTGAAAACCGTCGCGGCCTGCGCCGCCGCCCGCTGTGGGAGTTTGAGCTGGATACCGCCCGCCAGCAGCTTAACCTTCAGTTCGCCACCCGCGACCTCAGCGGTTTCGGCGTGGAACAGGCGCATCAGGCGCTGCGTGCCGCCGGCTGCCTGTTGCAGTACGTGAAAGATACCCAGCGCACTTCGCTGCCACATATCCGTTCGCTGACCATGGAGCGTCAGCAGGACAGCATCATTATGGATGCGGCCACCCGGCGAAATCTTGAAATCACCCAGAACCTCTCCGGCGGCATTGAAAACACGCTGGCTTCGGTACTGGATAAAACCGTGACGCCGATGGGCAGCCGCATGCTAAAGCGCTGGCTGCACAGCCCGGTGCGCAATACTCAGGTGATTACCCAGCGCCAGCAAAGTATCGCCGCCCTGCAGGATCTTAACGATGAGCTGTCGCCGTTTCTGCGGCAGATTGGCGATCTTGAACGAATTCTGGCGCGTCTGGCGCTGCGCACCGCTCGCCCGCGCGATCTGGCCCGCATGCGTCACGCCTTCCAGCAGTTGCCGCTGCTAAATCAGGTGCTGGAAAACAATCAGACCAGCCATCTACAAACCCTGCGTAGTCAGATGGGCGAGTTTGCTGAACTGCGCGAGCTGCTTGAGCGCGCGATTATCGAAACGCCGCCGGTGCTGGTACGAGACGGCGGCGTCATTGCCCCGGGTTATAACGAAGAGCTGGACGAATGGCGGGCGCTGGCCGACGGCGCAACCGACTACCTCGATCGGCTGGAAATCCGCGAACGTGACAAACTCGGGCTGGATACGCTGAAGGTCGGGTTCAATGCCATTCACGGCTACTACATTCAGGTTAGTCGTGGCCAGAGCCACCAGGTGCCGATCCACTATGTGCGCCGCCAGACGCTGAAAAATGCCGAACGCTATATCATTCCCGAGCTGAAGGAGTACGAAGATAAAGTTCTGACCTCCAAAGGCAAAGCGCTGACGCTGGAAAAAGCGCTGTATGAGCAGCTGTTCGATATGCTGCTGCCGCACCTGGAAGCGTTGCAGGTGAGCGCCGCCGCGCTGGCCGAACTGGACGTGCTGAGCAACCTGGCCGAACGCGCCTGGACGCTGAACTACAACTGCCCGACGCTGAGCGATAAAGCGGGTATTAAGCTGACCGGCGGCCGCCATCCGGTGGTGGAACAGGTGCTGAAAGAGCCGTTTATCGCTAACCCGCTGTCGCTTTCGCCGCAGCGTCGCATGCTGATCGTCACCGGCCCCAATATGGGCGGTAAAAGCACCTATATGCGTCAGGCGGCGCTGATCACGCTGATGGCCTGTATCGGCAGCTTTGTTCCGGCAGAGCAGGCGGTCATCGGCCCGGTAGACCGCATCTTCACCCGCGTCGGTGCGGCGGACGATCTGGCATCAGGCCGCTCCACCTTTATGGTGGAAATGACCGAAACCGCCAATATCCTGCACAATGCTACCGAGTACAGCCTGGTGCTGATGGATGAAATTGGCCGTGGAACCTCCACCTATGACGGTCTTTCGCTGGCTTGGGCCTGTGCGGAAAGTCTGGCCACCCGCATTAAGGCGATGACGCTGTTCGCCACCCACTACTTCGAGCTGACCACGCTGCCGGATCAGATTGAAGGCGTGGCTAACGTCCACCTTGATGCCGTTGAGCACGGCGATACCATCGCCTTTATGCACAGCGTGCAGGACGGTGCGGCCAGCAAAAGCTACGGTCTGGCTGTCGCCGCGCTGGCGGGCGTGCCGAAGGATGTGATTAAGCGCGCGCGTCAAAAGCTGAAAGAGCTTGAAGCCCTTTCCGGCAACGCTGCTGCAACGCGAGCCGATGGCTCGCAGCTGCCGCTACTGGTAGAGGAGACCTCGCCCGCCGTTGAGGCACTGGAAGCGCTCGATCCCGACTCGCTCTCTCCTCGCCAGGCGCTGGAGTGGATTTACCGCCTGAAATCGCTGGTTTAACCCGGTGCTGCCGGACGCTGGTTGACAAACCGCTCTGGACGAGCCGCCTTGCAGCGGGTCCGGGACGAAATTAGAAGGGCTTTTAATCGCCTGCTCAAAGCGATAAGTCTGAGGGAACTACCTGCTGGCAGGGGTTGCAACGAAAAAAAACGGGCTGGTACCACCAGCCCGTTTATTTTTAGCGGCGGTTACGCACCAGCTGATAGCGACGGGTGAGATACTCCACCGGCGCGCTCCAGATATGCACCAGACGGCAGAACGGGAACAGCAGGAACAGCGTCATGCCCAGCACCATATGCACGCGGTAAATAAAGGCCACGCCCTCAAGATGCTGCGATGCCCCGCCGTGGAAGGTCACCACCGCCTGCGCCCAGCCCACCAGCTGCATCATCTCCAAACCGTCAAGATGCTGCGCTGAGAACGGAATGGTCAGCAGCCCCAACGCCGCCTGAGTCACCAGTAGCGTCAGGATCATAATGTCAGCAAAGCTGCTGGTCGCCCGCACGCGCACGTTAGTCAGCCGCCGCTTCAACAACAGACCGCCACCGATCAGCGTCATCGCACCACAAATGCCCCCGGCGATCATTGCCAGCTGCTGCTTGGCGGCAATCGACAGGAAGGACTGATACACCCAGTGCGGCGTCAGCAGGCCAACGATGTGGCCAAAGAAAATGCCCAGGATCCCGATATGGAACAGGTTAGAGGCCAGCCTCATGCCTTTTTTACTCAGCATCTGGCTGGAGCCCGCCCGCCAGCTGTACTGACCATAATCGTAGCGCAGCCAGCTTCCGACCAGAAATACCGTCCCGGCCAGGTAGGGGTAGATATCAAAAAAGAACATATTCAAAAATTGCATAACCTACTCTCCCCTTGTCTGGCTGAGTGTCGAAACGTCGAGATACTGCGGAGTGACGGCTCCCGCGAAACGGCGCTGATGCGTGGCCGTACAGCCTTCACCCTGCGGATTCATGCGGGCAATAAAGGACACCTGCTCCTCTTCCCACACCGCGTCGAGCGCCTGCGGCGTGTCGTCCCGCGTTTCACCGGCAACCTGCGACTGCAGCGACGCCGGGCTGGCGCTGCTGCCGGACAGATCCAGCAGCACAGGGAACAGCTGCGCGTAGGGACTATTCCGCTGTTCCAGCCGCGCGCCCAGCAGCGCCAGTATCGGCGCCACGTCCTGCAACCCACTCCGGACGCGTTCTGTGCCACCCTGCGCCAGGTATTCCAGATAAAGCGGCAGATGATCGGGCAGCTCACGGGAATCCAGCTCCAGGCCGTCGGCACGGTACTGATCAAGCAGATCGACCATCGCCTGTCCGCGATCGCGGGATTCACCGTGCACATGTTCGAACAGCAGCAGCGAGGTCGCACGGCCGCGATCGAACAGCTCACAGTAATCGGATTGCAGATCCAAAAGCGGCCGCTCCGCACACTGGCGGATCAACGCCGCCAGCAGGGTTTTGTGCTCGGCGCTGAGTTCATCCGCTTCCTGCAGTGCGGCCAGCAGCTCGTCCTGATGATCGAAAAATTCCTGCTCCGGATAATCCAGCAGCCGGGCGATAAGGCGTATCGCAATCATGATGCATCTTCCTTCCGCTGAGTTTTGATCGACACGTCAATCGCATCGATGCGGTGGCTGTTAAACAGGTTGAACTTCACGTCGCTGCCGTGGCAGCCGTCGCCGAAGCTGAAGCCACAGCCTTTACTTTCAGGGAAAGCTTCACGTGCCTGTTCCCGATGGCTGGAAGGGATTACGAAGCGATCTTCATAGTTGGCGATCGCCAGATAGCGATACATCTCTTTCGCCTGCGCCTCGCTCAACCCAACCTGCTCGAGCGCGCTGACGTCGTGAACACCGTCAACGGTTTCGGCACGCTTGTAGTGCCGCATTGCCAGCATGCGTTTTAACGCCAGCAGCACCGGAGCGGTATCGCCTGCCGTCAGCAGGTTAGCAAGGTACTGTACGGGAATGCGCAGGCTTTCCACATCTGGCAGTACGCCGTTATGCGCCAGCTGCCCCGCATCCGCCACGGACTGAATTGGCGACAGCGGTGGCACGTACCACACCATCGGCAGGGTGCGATATTCCGGGTGCAGCGGCAGCGCCAGCTTCCAGTCCATCGCCATTTTGTACACCGGTGAGCGCTGAGCCGAGTCGATTACGCCCTGCGGCACGCCGTCTTTCAGTGCCTGCTCGATGACCGCCGGATCGTTGGGATCGAGGAAGATATCCAGCTGGCTCTGATAGAGATCTTTTTCATTCTCCACAGCGGCGGCCTGCTCAATGCGATCGGCGTCATACAGCAGCACACCGAGATAGCGGATACGGCCCACGCAGGTTTCTGAACACACGGTTGGCGCACCGGATTCGATACGCGGATAGCAGAAAATACATTTTTCCGATTTGCCGCTTTTCCAGTTGAAGTAGATCTTCTTGTAAGGGCAGCCGGTCAGGCACATGCGCCAGCCACGGCACTTATCCTGATCGATTAGCACGATGCCATCTTCGCTGCGCTTGTAGATTGCGCCGCTTGGACAGGTGGCGACGCACGCCGGGTTCAGGCAGTGTTCGCACAGACGCGGCAGATACATCATGAAGGTGTTTTCGAACTGGCCGTACATCTCCTTCTGGATCTGCGCGAAGTTGGCATCTTTAGAACGCTTGCTGAACTCGCCGCCGAGAATCTCTTCCCAGTTGGGGCCGTTCTCAATCTTCTTCATACGCTGGCCGGTAATCAGCGATCGCGGGCGGGCAATCGGCTGATGTTTTCCGGCCGGGGCGTTATGCAGATGCTGATAGTCGAAATCAAACGGCTCGTAGTAGTCGTCCAGCTCCGGTACATGCGGGTTGGCAAAAATCTTCGACAGCACGCCAACGCGGCTACCCATGCGCGGTTCCAGCTTGCCGTTAATCTTGCGGATCCAGCCGCCCTTCCATTTTTCCTGATCTTCCCAGGCGTGAGGGAAGCCCAAACCCGGTTTACTTTCCACGTTGTTAAACCAGGCGTATTCCATCCCTTCCCGGCTGGTCCAGACGTTTTTACAGGTCACTGAGCAGGTGTGGCAGCCGATGCATTTGTCGAGATTCAACACCATCCCGACCTGTGAACGAATTTTCATTTAGCGATCTCCTGCTGGCTGCCCTGGCAATCATCGTTGCCCTCACCATCTAACCAGTTAATATTATTCATCTTTCTTACTATTACGAACTCATCGCGGTTCGAGCCAACGGTGCCGTAATAGTTGAAGCCGTAGGACTGCTGCGCGTAGCCACCAATCATATGCGTCGGTTTCGGGCAAACGCGCGTCACCGAGTTATGAATGCCGCCGCGCTGCTGGGTGGTTTCCGCACCCGGAATATTCACCAGACGTTCCTGAGCGTGGTACATCATGGTCATACCCGCAGGCACACGCTGGCTGACCACGGCTCTGGCGGTCAGCGCACCGTTGGCGTTGAAGGCCTCAATCCAGTCGTTATCCTCAATGCCTAACTGCTTCGCATCGTCTTCGCTCAGCCAGACAATCGGGCCACCGCGCGACAGCGTCAGCATCAGCAGGTTTTCACTGTAGGTTGAGTGAATTCCCCATTTCTGGTGCGGGGTGATGAAGTTCAGTGCCATCTCCGGATTGCCGTTAGGCTTGCGGTTCAACAGCGGCTGGACGGTGCGCGTGTCGATCGGTGGGCGGTACACCAGCAGGCTTTCGCCAAAATCACGCATCCACTGGTGATCCTGATACAACTGCTGACGGCCGGACAGCGTACGCCACGGGATCAGCTCGTGAACGTTGGTATAACCGGCGTTGTAAGACACATGCTCATCTTCCAGGCCGGACCACGTCGGGCTGGAAATAATTTTGCGCGGCTGTGCCTGAATATCACGGAAGCGGATTTTTTCATCCTCTTTGTTCAGCGCCAGATGCGTATGATCGCGCCCGGTAAATTCACCCAGCGCCTGCCAGGCTTTCACCGCAACCTGGCCGTTGGTTTCCGGCGCCAGCGACAGAATCACCTCAGCAGCATCAATCGCGCTGTCGATATTCGGTCGACCCGCTGCCGGACCGTCGGCCTTGACGTAGTTGAGTTTTTTGAGGAAATCGACTTCGGTCTGGGTATTCCAGCTGATGCCCTTACCGCCGTTGCCCAGCTTATCGAGCAGCGGCCCGAGAGAGGTAAAGCGCTCATACGTTGACGGATAGTCACGCTCCACCACCATCAGATGGGGCGCCGTTTTGCCCGGGATCAGATCGCATTCGCCCTTGTGCCAGTCCTGCACGCTCAGCGGCTGCGCCAGCTCGGCGGCGGAGTCATGCTGCATCGGCAAGGTCACCACGTCGGTTTCTACACCAAGGTGGCCAACGCACACCTCAGAGAAACGCTTCGCAATGCCCTTGTAGATTTCCCAGTCGCTGCGGGATTCCCAGGCCGGGTCAACGGCGGCAGAGAGCGGATGAATAAACGGATGCATATCCGAGGTATTCATATCGTCTTTTTCATACCAGGTTGCGGTGGGCAAGACGATATCGGAATAGAGACAGGTACTCGACATACGGAAGTCGAGGGTTACCACCAGATCGAGCTTGCCCTTGCCCGGATTATCGCGCCACTCCACTTCTTCCGGCTTAGCCGCACCCATTTCACCGAGATCTTCACCCAGCACGCCGCTGTCGGTACCCAGCAGATACTTCAGCAGATACTCATGGCCCTTACCGGAAGAACCCAGCAGGTTAGAGCGCCAGACAAACAGGTTGCGCGGGAAGTTCTGCGGATCGTCAGGCTGCTCGGCGGCAAAGCGCAGCGAGCCATCTTTCAAACCGGCGACGGTGTAATCAACCGGGGAAAGGCCTGCCGCTTTCGCTTTTTCCGCCAGGTGCAGCGGGTTAACGTTCAGCTGCGGTGCCGACGGCAGCCAGCCCATACGTTCCGAGCGCACGTTGAAGTCGATCAGGCTGCCGGTGTAGCGTGATTTGTCCGCCAGCGGCGACAGCAGCTCATCGGTTTGCAGACTTTCATAGCGCCACTGGCTGGAATGATTGTAGAAGAACGACGTGCCATTCATCTGGCGCGGTGGACGCTGCCAGTCGAGACCAAAGGCCAGCGGCAGCCAGCCGGTCTGCGGACGCAGTTTTTCCTGGCCGACATAGTGCGCCCAGCCGCCGCCGCTCTGGCCCACGCAGCCGCAGAACACCAGCATATTGATCAGCCCACGGTAGTTCATATCCATGTGGTACCAGTGGTTCAAACCGGCACCGACGATGATCATTGAACGTCCGTGCGTTTTTTCCGCGGTTTCAGCAAATTCGCGGGCGATACGGATGGTATTTTGACGCGGTACGCCGGTGATCTGCTCCGCCCATGCCGGGCTGTAGGCCTTCACCTCATCGTAGGTTGCCGCGCAGTTAGCATCGTTCATGCCGCGCTCAACGCCGTAGTTAGCCAGCGTCAGGTCATAAACGCTGGTCACCAGCGCGGTGCTACCGTCTGCCAGCTGCAGGCGCTTAACCGGCAGTTTATGCAGCAGAATTTCATCCAGCGCGACGGTGTTGAAGTCCTGTACCTCGGTACCACCAAAGTAAGGGAACCCGACGTTAACGATGTCATCGTGCTTGTCCAGCAGACTCAGCTGCAGCTCGACTTCCTGCTGATCCTTACCTTCGCGCTGTTCGAGGTTCCATTTGCCCTTCTCGCCCCAGCGGAAGCCAATCGATCCCTGTGGCGCGACCAGCTCGCCGTTGGTTTCGTTAATGGCAATGGTTTTCCACTGTGGATTATTTTCCTGGCCCAGACCGTCAACCAGATCGCTGGCGCGCAGCATGCGTCCGGCAGCGTAGTAGCCGCCGTCGCGCGGTTCCAGCATCACCAGCATCGGCATATCGGTATAGGTACGCACGTAATTGCGGAAATACTCGACCTGACGCTGCTGATGGAACTCGGTCAGCATCACGTGGCCCATCGCCATCGCCAGCGCGCTGTCGGTGCCCTGCTTCGGCGCCAGCCACTGATCGCACAGCTTGGCGATTTCCGCGTAGTCCGGGGTGATGGCGACCGTTTTAGTACCTTTGTAGCGGACTTCGGTAAAGAAGTGCGCATCCGGCGTACGGGTCTGAGGAACGTTACTGCCCCACGCCATAATATAGGAAGAGTTGTACCAGTCTGCGGATTCGGGGACGTCGGTCTGCTCACCCCAGGTCATCGGCGATGCCGGCGGCAGGTCGCAGTACCAGTCATAGAAGCTCAGGCAGGTACCGCCAATCAGTGACAGGTAGCGTGAACCCGAGGCGTAAGAAACCATCGACATCGCCGGGATCGGGGAAAATCCAATGATGCGATCGGGGCCGAAGGTTTTCGCGGTATAGACGTTAGCCGCAGCGATCAGCTCGTTGACCTCCTGCCAGCTTGAGCGCACGAAACCTCCGCGCCCGCGTGCCGCTTTATAGCTCATCGCCTGTTCGGCATCTTCCACAATTGACTGCCACGCCAGCACCGGATCGCTCTGGCGGGCTTTCGCTTTGCGCCAGAGCATCATCAGGCTTTTACGCATCAGGGGATACTTCAGGCGGTTGGCGCTGTATAAATACCAGGAATAGCTGGCGCCGCGCGGACAACCGCGAGGCTCATGATTCGGCAAGTCCGGGCGGGTGCGCGGATAGTCGGTTTGCTGGGTTTCCCAGGTAACCAGGCCATTTTTCACATAGATTTTCCAGCTGCATGAGCCGGTACAGTTCACCCCGTGCGTGGAGCGGACAATTTTGTCATGCTGCCAGCGGCTGCGATAACCATCTTCCCAATCACGGTTGGTGTTCAGGGTTTGCCCGTGATCGCCGGAGAAGGGTTCTGCCAGCTGTTTGAAATAGCGTAAACGATCCAGAAATTTGCTCATACGACTTGCTCCAAAAAGGAATGATGTTTATCGCACTTCGTTATTTTTTTTACGGCCGTACACCAGCCAGGTAATCGCGATACACACCAGATAAAAAACGAGGAAGACTTTCATGGCGCCCGCGGGCGACCCGCTCATGCTCAGCGAAATACCGAAGGTCTGCGGGATAAAGAAGCCGCCCAGCGCACCGATTGCCGAGATGAAGCCCAGCGCGGCACTGGTTTCGGTCACCGCCTCACGCTGCGCGGTTTCATCGCTGCCACCGGCGACTTTCACGCGATCGAGTGTCAGCTTGCGGAAAATGACGGCGATCATCTGGAAGGTCGAGCCGCTGCCCAAACCGGCGGCGAAGAACAGCACCATAAACACGCCATAGAAGGCGACAAAAGAACCCGAGCTGTTTTCACCCGGCAGCGTCAGGAACAGTAATCCGGTAAAAATCGCCATCAGGATAAAGGTGAACAGCGAGACGCGAACGCCGCCCAGACGATCGGAGATAATGCCACCGGCGGAACGTGCCAGCGCGCCGATAAACGGGCCGAAGAAGGCAAACTGCATGATCATCACATCAGGAAACTGTGTTTTAGACAGCATGGCGAAACCGGCAGAAAAGCCGATAAATGATCCAAAGGTGCAGAGGTACAGCAACGACAGCATCCACAGATGCCCACGTTTCAGTACCGGCAGTTGTTCACGCAGCGATGATTTTGCCGTTGCTAATTCGTTCATGCCAAACCAGGCAGCAAGTGTGGCAATCACCAACAGCGGCACCCAGATCCAGGCCGCATTTTCCAACCAGAGACCATAGCCGGAGCCGGTTGTACTGTCGCTGAACCCAACAAAAATCGCGGTTGAGATAGCCAGCGGTACCAGTAACTGCATGACGCTAACGCCAAGGTTACCCAGTCCTCCATTAATACCCAACGCACCACCCTGCATGGCTTTCGGGAAGAAGAAGCTGATATTGCCCATGCTGGATGCGAAGTTGGCACCGGCGAATCCGCAGAGCAAAGAAATAATGATGAATACCGCAAATGGAGTGGCGGTGTCCTGCACTGCAAAGCCCAGCCAGATGCAGGGAACTAACAGGAAACAGGTACTAAAGGTCGTCCAGACACGGCCACCAAAGATGGGAATAACAAATGAATAAGGCACGCGTAAAATCGCGCTGGAGATTGAAGGCAGCGCCGTCAGCAGAAAAAGCTGGTCGGTGGTAAAGTTAAAGCCCACCTTATTCAGGTTGACGGCCACCACGCTGAACAGCATCCAGACACAAAAGGCCAGCATTAAACAAAAGACCGAGATCCACAGGTTACGGCTGGCTATACGCTTTCCCGTTGTCGCCCAGAACTGGGCATCCTCGGGCCGCCAGTCCTGAATGACTGCGCTACTTTTCTTTCCTGGTGAAGGGGATGAGTGGGACATATTCTTCTCAGTGGGGTTGTTTATGATGGCACCATCCTGAGTAGTAATGCCCTTAGCCGAATTGACGTATATCAACGAGCAGGCAGGTGAATTTTGGCCCACGGGCGGACTTACCCCTGAAGGGGGAGAACATAAACAAAATAAAAACCAAATAAAATCAGTAAAATAACCCATTACCATGATAATTTATCAGGGTTATCATATAATCAGGCTATTAAGTATTACCCCAAAAGAGGTATGTGTATTCCCACCTCAATGACAGAGAATAGTGCCAGCCGCTGTGTACCCTGCAGTTTTGCGCAATTAACCCCCCGGAATGATGGATGAATAATAAACCTGCTCCCGCGACCGTCCTGCTGATTGACGATCACCCGATGATTCGTACCGGACTGAAACAATTGATCGGCATGGACGATCGGCTGAAAGTCATCGGGGAAGCGGGCAACGGTGCAGACGGCGTCCTGCTGGCGGAACAAAATGACTACGATCTGATCCTGCTGGATCTGCATATGCCCGGTATGAACGGTCTGGAAACGCTGGAACAGCTGAGGGCGATAGACGCACGCGGCCGCATCGTGGTCTTTAGCGTGTCGGATTATGAGGATGATGTGATCCGCGCCCTGAAGCGGGGTGCCGATGGATACCTTCTGAAGGATATGGAACCCGAAGCGTTGCTGAACTCACTGCATCGCGCCGCCGCCGGAGAGATGGTGCTCAGTGAAACACTGCCGCCGCTGCTGGCCGCCAGCCTGCGTCAGCAGCGGCCAAAGGAACTGCCGGATATTGATCGGCTTACGGCCCGCGAGCGCGATATCCTGAAGCTGGTTGCCATGGGCCTGAGCAATAAGCTAATCGCCCGCCGCCTGTGCATCAGCGAAAGCACGGTGAAGGTACACGTTAAGCATATGCTGAAGAAGCTGCAGATGAAGTCGCGGGTTGAAGCGGCGGTGTGGTCGCTGCAAAACGGTTACAGCTGAAAAAAGGCAATAAAAAAGCGACGATCGGAGATCGTCGCTTTTCGCATTAACTCAGTCAGGCAGTTCGCGATTACTCGCGGAACAGTGCTTCAATATTCAGTCCCTGTGCCTGCAGAATCTCACGCAGACGACGAAGACCTTCAACCTGAATCTGGCGTACACGCTCGCGGGTCAGACCAATTTCGCGACCCACATCTTCCAGCGTTGCCGCTTCATAGCCAAGGAGGCCGAAACGACGTGCCAACACTTCACGCTGCTTGGCGTTCAGTTCGAACAGCCACTTGACGATGCTTTGCTTCATATCATCGTCCTGGGTGGTATCTTCCGGGCCGTTATCTTTCTCATCGGCCAGGATATCCAGCAGCGCTTTCTCAGAATCTCCGCCCAGAGGCGTGTCAACTGAGGTAATGCGTTCGTTGAGGCGCAGCATCCGGCTTACGTCATCAACAGGTTTATCTAACTGCTCGGCAATCTCTTCCGCACTTGGCTCATGATCGAGCTTATGGGAAAGTTCACGCGCGGTGCGCAGATAAACATTCAGCTCTTTCACGATGTGAATCGGCAGGCGGATGGTACGGGTTTGATTCATAATCGCCCGTTCAATCGTCTGACGAATCCACCAGGTGGCGTACGTGGAGAAACGGAACCCTCTTTCCGGGTCAAACTTCTCTACGGCACGAATCAGGCCGAGGTTACCTTCTTCAATCAGATCCAGCAGCGCCAGACCACGATTGCTGTAACGACGGGCGATTTTCACCACCAGACGCAGATTGCTTTCAATCATTCGGCGACGTGAAGGAATGTCGCCACGAAGCGCCCGGCGGGCAAAGAACACTTCTTCTTCCGCCGTTAACAGTGGGGAATAACCAATCTCCCCAAGATAGAGCTGCGTCGCATCAAGCACACGCTGTGTAGCGCCCTGCGACAGCAGTTCTTCTTCTGCTAGATCATTATCACCAGGTTCATTTCCGACAAGAGCCTTCTCATCAAAAACCTCAGCTCCGTTTTCGTCGAATTCCGCATCTTCATTTAACTCATTAACTTTCAGCGTATTCTGGCTCATAAGCGGCTCCTACCCGTGATTCCAGGGCAGAACACCAAGGTTCTGCCGGTTATCGCTGCGGTAAATAACGCAACGGGTTTACGGATTTCCCCTTGTAACGAATTTCAAAGTGCAATCTAACCGAACTCGTGCCGGTACTGCCCATCGTGGCTATTTTCTGACCCGCTTTAACTTCTTGTTGTTCACGGACCAGCATAGTGTCGTTATGGGCATAAGCACTCAGGTAGTCATCATTATGTTTGATGATTATCAGATTACCGTATCCGCGCAGCGCATTTCCGGCGTACACCACCCGACCTGAAGCGGTGGAAACAACGGACTGACCACGTGAACCCGCGATATCGATGCCTTTATTGCCACCTTCGGAAGCAGAGAAGTTATCAATAATCTTACCGTCTGTCGGCCAACGCCAGCTTCCCACTGGGGTAGCGCTGTCCGTTGTACTGCTGACGGTCGGGGCGGTAACCGGCGCTGTCGTCGTTGCAACAGTTGTGCCGGATGAAGGCAGCATTTTGCCTCCACTTCCTCCACTTGGAGTACCTGAATCCTCAGAATACGTAATAACCGGTTGCCGTGCAACAGGTGTTGGCTGCATTTGTGTACTGGAAGGAGGAGTCGTTACGCCCCCCGCCGTGGCGTCGGCGACGGTAATGGCATTACCGCCGGTGATCGGCGTACCACCGCCGTTTCCAACCTGAATCTGCTGGCCAACGTTGAGCCCGTAAGGCGCGGCGATATTATTGCGCTGTGCCAGATCGCGGAAATCGTTGCCGGTGATCCATGCAATATAGAACAGCGTGTCGCCACGCTTAACGGTATAGCTGTCACCGCTGTAGCTACCTTTCGGAATGTTCCCATAACTGCGGTTGTAAACAATACGTCCGTTTTCCGTCACCACGTTCGGTGAAGATGACGAGATCATTCCACCATTTGACGACGACGGCGGGCGAGCAGGAATAAAACCACCGCCGCCGGCGCCGCCAGAATTACTGAGCATGCCTGAATCATTACCGCCAACTGAACTGATGGGAGCCTGCGTATTATCGCTGGAACAACCTGCCAGCCAAAAACCTATCAATGAAACGGCCGCAATACGGCGCAACTTAAAAACCGGGCTTCCAGTGCTCATTCTTCCCCCATTACGGCAATGCTTATTAAAGACAGAACTGCGGCCGGGCTGATGGTTTACAGCATCTTCTGTCAGCCCGCGCGAATTATTCAGATACTAGCAATATCAACCACAACGTGCCATGAAACAGTTGTATTAATCTTTATTCGTGGCATATCTCAGGCCAGGTCGCCCTGCACCAGAGGAACAAAGCGAACCGGCTCGATGGTCTCAATCACGAACTCGTCTCCACGACGCCGAATGCGCTGCAAAACCTGCTGCTCTTCCCCCACCGGCAGCACCATAATGCCGCCCTCATCCAGCTGCGCCAGCAGCGCATCAGGAATTTCCGGCGGTGCGGCCGTGACGATAATCGCATCAAACGGCCCGCGAGAGCGCCAGCCAAGCCAGCCGTCACCGTGCCGCGTTGAAACATTATGCAGGTCGAGCTGCTTCAGTCGGCGTTTGGCCTGCCACTGCAGACCTTTAATGCGCTCGACCGAGCAAACGTGCTCGACCAGATGCGCCAGAATCGCCGTCTGATAACCGGAACCGGTACCGATTTCCAGCACCCGCGACTGCGGAGTCAGCTCCAGCAGCGCGGTCATTCTGGCCACCATATAGGGTTGAGAAATAGTCTGCCCCGAACCAATAGGCAGCGCCATATTGTCCCAGGCTTTATGCTCAAAGGCTTCATCAACGAAACGTTCGCGCGGCACCTCTTCAATGGCCAGCAGCAATCGCTCATCGTTAATGCCCTGCTTGCGCAACAGCGTCAGCAGCGTATCGATCCGACCGCCGCTTACCATTGCCGATCAACCTCAACCCGTGACAACCAGGAAGAAACAATCTCCTGAGCCGCATGGGCGGTCAGATCAACATGCAACGTGGTCACCGAAACATAGCCTTCATCGACCGCAGCAAAATCGGTACCCGGGCCCGCATCGAGCTTGTCGCCCGGAGGCCCAATCCAGTACATCGTGTTGCCACGCGGATCCTGCTGTTGAATCGCCCTGTCGCTGGGATGGCGACTGCCGCAGCGCGTCACGCGGATGCCTTTAATCTGATCCAGCGGCAAATCGGGAACGTTGATATTCAGAATGCGTCCGGTGCGCAGTGGTTCACGCTCCAGCGCGCGCAGAATCGAGCAGGTCACCGCCGCCGCCGTTTCATAATGCTGATGCCCGTCCAGCGACACCGCCAGCGCGGGCAGCCCGAGGTGACGCCCTTCCATCGCCGCCGCAACGGTCCCGGAGTAGATCACATCATCGCCGAGATTCGGCCCGGCATTAATTCCAGAGACGACAATATCTGGCTTTGGGCGCATCAGGGTATTCACCCCCAGGTAAACACAGTCGGTCGGTGTTCCCATCTGCACGGCAATATCACCGTTGGGATAGTCAAACGTGCGCAGTGGTGTTTCCAGCGTCAGCGAGTTCGACGCCCCGCTGCGATTACGATCGGGAGCAACAACCTGGACCTCAGCAAACTGGCGTAGCGCCTTTGCCAGCGCCTGAATTCCGGGCGCATGGATACCATCGTCGTTACTCAGCAAAATTCGCATTTAACACCTAACCTGTTGATAATTTTTGTTCGCCCCATTCCGTCAGCGGGTCAAATCTAATGCTGAACGGATGAAAAACAGACGGAATAGAGGGCGTGGCTGGGAACCATTTTAGCTGGATGATTCGGGTTGTGGTAGGTGTAAGTTTCTGGTTTCAATCACCTGGCAACTGCCGCCGGAGCGGCAGTCAAGCAGCAGGTCAGTGCGTTACTCATCAACCTCATCGGCGCTGCTCTGCGGCAGCAGCAGTTCGCGCACTACGCTGGTGGCAAAACTCCCTGCGGGGAGCCAGAAGTTCATCGCCAGCGTGGCATCATCCAGCCAGACCCAGCGCAGATCGCGGGGGATAACCAGCATCGCACGGCGGGCGGCTTCCACCTTTTCACGCATCATCAGTTCGATTAAGGCCGTTTCGGAGGCCAGAGAAGCCTGCTCCAGCGCCAGAGCCTCATCGTGCGTGCCCCACTCACCGCTGCCAGGAAGCGGAGCGGTAATACGCAGTTCATTTTCATCCACCCGCTGCTGCAGGGCGGCCAACTCTTCCGCAGTAGCAACAAACCAGCTGCCGCGGCCGGTGAGTTGAAGCGCATCGCCGTTTAATGCCTTCGTCAGCGAACCCTGCTGTGCCAGACGATCGCTGACCACCTGATTAAACATCGCACTGCGCGCCGCTGAGAGCAGGAAACTGCGCTTGTTGCGTTCGCGCACGCGGATTTCATCCGCCGCCCAGCGCTGTGCCATCAGCAGATTGTTACCGTTATGGCCAAAGCGCTGGCTGCCGAAATAGTTCGGAACGCCGCCAACAGCGATCTGCTGCAGGCGCTGCTCAACCGCATCACGATCGCTCACCTGGCGCAGCACCAGCCGGAACGCATTGCCCTGCAGCGCGCCGGTACGCAGCTTGCGGCGGTGGCGGGCGCTCTCCAGCACCTCCACGCCTTCCAGCACAAACTTGCGCATATCGGGCGTTTCTTTACCCGGCAGGCGCAGGCAGAACCACTGTTCGGTCACGGCGTGGCGATCCTTCATCCCGGCAAAGCTGGCATCGCGCGGGTGAATGCCGACGAATTTTGCCAGCGCTTCAGCGACGAAGCGCGTATTGCAGCCGGTTTTACGAATGCGCACCAGCAGCTGTTCGCCATCGCCGTCCGGGGCGTAGCCGAGATCTTCAACCACAACGAAATCTTCCGCCGCAGCCTTCAGCACGCCTTCAGCGCTCGGCTTACCGTACAGCCAGTTCTGCTTCGCTAAATCCATCATCAGACCTTAATCAGCAGTGCAACGGCTTCACAGGCAATGCCTTCACCGCGACCGGTAAAGCCCAGCTTTTCAGTGGTGGTGGCCTTCACATTGACCTCATCCATGTGGATGCCCAGATCTTCGGCAATATTGATGCGCATCTGCGGCGTGTGTGGCAGCATTTTCGGTGCCTGAGCGATGATCGTGACGTCTACGTTGCCCACGCGATAGCCTTTTTTCTCGATCTGCCGCCACGCTTCGCGCAGCAGTTCGCGGCTGTCCGCGCCTTTATAGGCGGCATCGGTGTCCGGGAACAGTTTGCCGATATCGCCCAGTGCCGCCGCGCCCAGCAGTGCATCGGTCAGCGCATGCAGCGCCACGTCGCCGTCGGAATGGGCCAGTAATCCTTTCTCATAAGGGATACGCACGCCGCCAATAATCAGCGGGCCTTCGCCGCCAAAAGCGTGTACATCAAAACCGTGACCAATACGCATTATGCGTTCTCCTTATTATAAATTTGGGTCAGATAGAACTCGGCCAGCGCCAGATCTTCCGGCCGGGTTACTTTAAGATTATCACTGCGTCCGCTGATTAATTCCGGATGATAGCCGCAGTACTCTAAGGCAGAGGCTTCATCGGTGATGCTGGCACCTTCGCGCAGCGCGCGCTCCAGGCAATTTCGCAGCAGCACCAGCGGGAACAGCTGCGGCGTCAGCGCGTGCCACAGCGCCTCACGCTCAACCGTATGGGCAATGGTCTCTGCCCCATCTGCCGCCGCCCGCTTCATGGTATCGCGCACCGGCGCGGCAAGAATACCGCCGACGTCACTGCGCTGGGTCAGCTCCAGCAGACGGGTCAGATCGCTGAGGTGCAGGCACGGGCGAGCGGCGTCATGCACCAGCACCCACTGCGCGTTCTCGGCCGCCTTCAGGCCGGCCAGCACCGAGTCGGCACGCTGGTTCCCGCCCACCACCTGAATGATGCGCGGATCGTTCGCCACCGGCAGCCGGGAAAAATGGCTATCGTCCGGGCTGAGCGCCACAATGACCCGCGTCACCGCGGGATGGGCCAGCAGCGCGTCCAGGCTGTGTTCAAGAATCGTTTTGTTGCCGATCGAAAGGTACTGCTTGGGGCACTCGGACAGCATGCGGCTGCCGATCCCCGCAGCAGGCACAACGGCGATCACGTGCGGACAGGCGTCTGCGATGTTCATGGTTATCGTTACTGATTGGCTGGTTGGCTTTGCTGCGCGTTTCGTTTGCTTTGATCCGGCACAAGGCGATAGAAAATCTCACCGGGTTTAATCATCCCCAGTTCGTTGCGTGCGCGTTCCTCGATCGCTTCCGAACCGCCGTTAAGATCGTCGATTTCGGCAAAAAGCTGATCGTTGCGCGCTTTAAGCTTGGCGTTGTTGGTCTGCTGCACAGCAACATCCTCATCAACGCGCGTATAGTCATGAATGCCGTTCTTGCCCAGCCAGAGCGAATATTGCAACCAGCCCAGCAGTACAAGTAACAGCAGCGTAAGTTTTCCCATCCCCGCCCCCTGAAAAACGGCTCAATCATCCCATAACTTTTACTACGACTCCACTCTGCCAGTGAAATAGCGCTGTTTTCTCAGACTATGACGCGGAAACGCGGCAAAAAGCACCAAAAGAGAGGCTTTTTTGGAACCGGTTAACGAAAAATTTTGTAACGCTGCGATGCGTTTGCACATCAGGCGTCGAGGTTACCAGCCGCTTAACTGACTGAACAGCAGCCAGAACAGGCACACCACCACGATTATCGTGACAAGCGTAGTCCAGATCAGATGCCCGCGCAGCAGCACGCTGATTGCAATACCAACCAGCACGGAAACGGGCAGCAATGCGAGGAAGAATGGCCAGGTGTAGAGGAAGAAAAACAGGGTGTTTGAACCGTACATCATAAACGTTGTCGCCAGGGCGACCCACCAGGACACGAAGCCTACCACGCCGCCAGGAAAGGGCCAGGAAGCCTCATCGTGATCGCTTTTGTTTTTTCTTGCCAGCAGTGGGGTGACGTTTTGCATAGATATCCCATTAACGCTTAAGCGGGAGCATCGAAACGACGCCCCACCCGAATAACGCCCGTGAGGGCGTTAACAGTCGCTGTATCAGGATTTGATAATATCGCGCTGGCGCAGCAGGTCTAATATCTGAACGGTTAAATGTGTTACTAATTGTTCGCCGTCGAGGCGGATATCTGCACGTTCCGGTGCCTCGTAAACCGAGTCGATACCGGTGAAATTACGCAGTTCTCCGGCCCGGGCTTTTTTGTACAACCCCTTCGGATCGCGCGCTTCACAGATGGCCAGCGGCGTGTCGACAAACACCTCAATAAAACGCCCTTCTCCCAGCATCTCACGCACCATATCGCGCTCGGCGCGGTGCGGCGAGATAAAGGCGGTGAGCACCAGCAGACCCGCGTCCACCATCAGTTTCGCCACTTCACCCACCCGGCGGATATTCTCCCGGCGGTCGTCGTCGCTAAAGCCAAGATCGCGGCACAGGCCGTGGCGCACGTTATCACCATCCAGCAGATAGGTGCTGACGCCCAGGCGGTGCAGTACCTGCTCCAGCGCACCGGCGACGGTGGATTTACCGGAGCCGGAAAGCCCGGTAAACCACAGTACCGCGCCCTGATGACCGTGCTGCCCCTCACGCTCTTCCCGGCTGACCGGGTGATTGTGCCAGACGACATTCTCGTCATGCAGGGCCATATCAGTTACCGCCCAGCAGATCGCGCGCGTTCCAGTGCGGGAAGTGACGGCGCACCAGCGCATTCAGTTCCAGCTCAAAGGCGCTGTAGTTACCTGCGGCCTGCTGCGTTTCCGCCAGCGGCTCCAGGATCATACCGGCACCCACGGTGACGTTGCTCAGACGATCGATAAAGATCATCCCGCCGGTTACCGGGTTTTGCTGATACGGATCCAGCACCACCGGTTCATCAAAGGTGACGTCCACCAGGCCAATCCCGTTCAGCGGCAGCGCTTCCGTCGCATGACGGGTCAGGTTATTGATCTCAACCTGGTACTGAATTTTCTCCACGCGGGCGCGGGTCTTTTTACCGGCGATTTTCACGTCAAAGCTCTGGCCCGGCACCAGCGGCTGCTCGGCCATCCATACCACGTTGATCGACGCGCCCTGTACCGCTTTGAGATCGGCATCAACGGCCACCAGCAGATCGCCTCGGCTGATGTCGATTTCATCTTTCAGCACCAGGGTAATCGCTTCGCCCGCGCTGGCCTGCTGCAGATCGCCATCGAAGGTGACGATGCGGGCAATTGCCGACTCCACGCCGGACGGCAGCACTTTCACCCGCTGACCGACCTGCACTACGCCTGATGCCAACGTACCTGCATAGCCACGGAAATCGAGGTTCGGGCGGTTAACGTACTGCACCGGGAAGCGCATCGGCTGCTGCTCCACCACGCGCTGCACCTCAACGGTTTCCAGCACGTCGAGCAGCGTCGGGCCGCTGTACCAGTTCATCGCGGCGCTCGGTGACGCCACGTTCTCACCTTCCAGCGCGGACAGAGGCACAAAGCGGATATCCAGATCGCCGGGTAGCTGTTCCGCAAAGTCGAGGTAGCTCTGCCTGATCTCTTCAAAGGTCTGCTGGCTGTAGTCCACCAGATCCATTTTATTGATCGCCACCACCAGATGTTTAATGCCCAGCAGCGTGGAGATAAAGCTGTGACGACGGGTTTGATCGAGCACGCCTTTACGGGCATCGATCAGCAAAATCGCCAGGTCGCAGGTCGAAGCCCCGGTCGCCATGTTACGCGTGTACTGCTCGTGTCCCGGGGTATCGGCGATGATGAATTTACGCTTCTCGGTGGAGAAATAGCGGTAGGCGACATCAATGGTGATGCCCTGCTCGCGCTCGGCCTGCAGGCCATCCACCAGCAGCGCCAGGTCCAGCTTCTCACCCTGCGTACCGTGACGCTTGCTGTCGTTATGCAGCGTGGAGAGCTGATCTTCATAAATCTGTCGGGTGTCGTGCAGCAGGCGGCCAATCAGCGTACTTTTGCCGTCGTCAACGCTGCCGCAGGTCAGAAAGCGCAGCAGGCTTTTATGCTGCTGAGCGTGCAGCCAGGCTTCCACCCCGCCCTGATCGGCGATCTGTTGTGCAATAATGGTATTCATGACGGCTCCTTAGAAATAACCCTGGCGTTTCTTCAGCTCCATGGAGCCGGACTGATCGCGGTCAATCACCCGCCCCTGACGCTCGCTGGTGGTGGATACCAGCATCTCTTCGATAATTTCCGGCAGCGTTTGCGCTTCGGACTCTACCGCGCCGGTCAGCGGCCAGCAGCCGAGGGTGCGGAAACGGACCATGCGCTGCTCGATTTTTTCGCCGGGCTGCAGATTAATACGCTCGTCATCGATCATCATCAGCATGCCGTCACGCTCCAGTACCGGGCGCTCTGCGGCCAGGTAAAGCGGAACAATTTCGATATTTTCCAGGAAGATATACTGCCAGATATCCAGCTCGGTCCAGTTGGACAGCGGGAACACGCGGATGCTTTCGCCTTTGTTAATCTGGCCGTTGTAGTTGTGCCACAGTTCCGGGCGCTGGTTTTTCGGATCCCAGCGGTGGAAGCGGTCGCGGAAGGAGTAAATACGCTCTTTCGCGCGGGATTTCTCCTCGTCGCGACGCGCGCCGCCAAAGGCCGCATCAAAACCGTACTTATTCAGCGCCTGCTTCAGCCCTTCGGTTTTCATGATGTCGGTATGCTTGGCGCTGCCGTGGACAAACGGGCTAATGCCCATGGCCACGCCTTCTGGGTTACGGTGAACCAGCAGCTCGGCGCCGATGTTTTTTACCGTGCGGTCGCGGAATTCGTACATTTCACGGAATTTCCAGCCGGTATCAACATGCAGCAGCGGGAACGGCAGGGTTCCCGGATAGAAGGCCTTACGCGCCAGGTGCAGCATCACCGATGAGTCTTTACCGATGGAGTACATCATCACCGGATTGGCGAACTCTGCCGCCACTTCGCGGATAATATGGATACTCTCCGCCTCCAGTTGACGCAGATGAGTCAGACGTTTTTGATCCATAACTTTTCCTCAAGCCAAATTCACAACGGCGGACTCGCGTCCGTCCTGCTGCGCAGAATGTTGATACCACGCCAGCTGCTGATGCAGATTGACCACTTCGCCAATCACTAACAGCGCCGGGGTTGGGGCGTTGCGTGCCAGTTCGTCCAGCTGGTCCAGCGTGCCGGTCAGCACCTGTTGATCCTGCCGGGTGCCGCGGCCAATTACCGCCGCCGGGGTTTTGGGGTCGCGCCCGTGGGCGATAAGCTGGCTGGCGATGTCGCCGGCGTTTGCCGAACCCATATAAATTGCCAGCGTCTGACGCGCACGCGCCAGCGACGGCCAGTCGGTGCCGCTGCTGTCGGCGCGGCACTGGCCGGTAACAAACAGCACGCTCTGCGCGTGATCGCGATGGGTCAGCGGGATCCCGGCATAGGCGGTGGCACCTGCGGCTGCGGTCACGCCCGGCACCACCTGGAACGGAATACCGGCTTCCACCGCCGCCTGCAGCTCTTCGCCGCCGCGGCCGAAGATAAACGGATCGCCGCCCTTCAGGCGCACCACGCGTTTACCCTGTTTGGCCAGCTCGACCAGCAGTCGGTTGGTTTCTTCCTGCGGTACGCTGTGGGCGTTAGCGCGCTTACCAACGCAGATGCGGTCGGCATCGCGGCGGACTAAATCCAGAATTTCATCGCTGACCAGATAGTCATACAGCACCACGTCGGCCAGCTGCATCACCTGCAGCCCGCGCAGCGTCAGCAGACCGCTGTCGCCCGGACCGGCACCCACAAGGATAATCTCTCCCTGCGCGGCTTCCGGCTCATCCAGCTGCTTATCCAGCGTGCGGCGAGCGCCGTCCACGTTGCCGGAACCGACCTGGCTGGCAAACAGCCCGTTAAAGGCTTTTTCCCAGAAGCGACGGCGATCGGACATTTTACTGAAGCGGGCTTTGACCTTGCCGCGCCACTGGCCGGCAATCTCCGCCATCTGGCCCAGCGTGGCGGGCAGCAGGGTTTCAATTTTTTCACGTAGAAGGCGCGCCAGCACCGGCGCGGTACCGCCGGAAGAGATAGCGACCACCAGCGGCGAGCGATCGACGATCGACGGGAAAATAAAGGAGCATTTCGGCTGGTCATCCACCACGTTCGCCAGCAGGAAACGATCGGTGGCGTCCTGGAACACCTGGCCGTTTAGGTCGCCGTCGTCGGTGGCGGCAATGACAAAAAATACGCGGTCAAGCTGACCGGCATCGTAGGCCTTCGCCAGCCAGTCGATTTCGCCCTGAGCTTCCAGTTCGGCCAGCTCGTCGCAGAGTTCGCGTGATACCACCAGTACCCGCGCTCCGGCGCGTCGCAGGAGTTCAATTTTGCGCGCAGCCACATCGCCGCCGCCCACTACCAGCACCGGTTTGTGTCTGATATCAGCAAATAGAGGAAGATAATCCACGTAAACCCTGTCGCTTATCACATAAAGTTAACAGGACTATACGTCCCCGCATTAAGGCTTATGAAATTACTAATTGGAATGAGTAGTTACCTAATGGAATAACGTACTGGTAAAGCTGCGAACAAAATGTGCTTAACGGATGATATTTCGGGTATTTCAGAGCAAATGAAATTGTGCAACCCGCGTCACAATTTCATACTAGCGGGGCAAAAATTTTCGCCCGATTTAACCCGGGATAACGACTAAGGAATTTCGAATGTTCACCTTACTGCGTCTGGGGGCGCTGGCAGCGTTAATCGGGTGCGGGATAAGCCTGCCGGCAGGCGCAACGACGGGAAAAGTGGGCAGCATTGCCGAGCAGCAGCTGCGCCATATTGCCACCTATTTTCCCGGACGCATGGCGGGCAGCCCGGCGGAGATGCTGACCGCCGACTACCTGCAGCAGCAGTTCAGCGCACTGGGCTACAAAAGCGATACGCGCCGCTTTAACACTCGCTACCCCTGGCACCATCGGGACGGCGAAGATACCTGGCGCAACATCAGTGCAACCTCGGTGATTGCCGCCCGCGAAGGCGAGGTCCCGCAGCAGATCCTGATTATCACCCACAGCGACAGCACATCACCGCAGAGCGACGCCGACGTGCAGAAAAACCTCGGCGGGCTGACCGCTCAGGCGGCGGACAATAACGCCTCCGGTCTGGGAGTGATGCTGGAACTGGCTGAGCGCTTAAGCAAGGAGCATCTGCACTACAGCCTGCGCTTTGTCGCGCTCAGCGGGGAAGAGATCGGCCAGCGCGGCAGCGAAGACTATCTGGCGCGAATGAAGCCGGAAGAGAAACAAAATACTCTGCTGGTGATAAACCTCAACAGCCTGATCGTCGGCAATCATCTCACCTTCAGCAGCGGAAACACGACCCCGCAGGCGGTGATGCGCCAGACTCGCGATCGGGCGCTGACGCTGGCCAGGCGCAGCGGGATTTATGCCGTCGGTAAAAAAGAAAAAAATGCTAACGGCAGCCCGTTCGACCGCGCCGGTTTTCCGCTAATGACGGTCAGCACCAGCGACGGCCCGCCTGGCAAAGTGCCCACGGTGCTGAAACAGCATTTTCCCGCTGGGCTACGCAATCAGGCGCAACGTGATAATCTGGCCTACATTGACCGCTGGCTTCCGGGCCGCATTACCAGCCGAACCCACAGTACCGTGGCCGTGCTGCTGCCGCTGATCCGCGAACTGGCCAATCCCTGATATGTGGAGACACTAATGTATATCGTTTTTCTGAGTTACACCCGCCCGATGGAAGAAGTGGAAGCGCTGCTGCAACCGCATATTGAGTGGCTGAACCGCTACTTCACCGCTGGCGCATTTATCAGTGCCGGGCGTAAAGAGCCGCGCACCGGGGGGATGATTATGGTGAAAGAAATGGACCGTAAGCAGCTGGATGTCATTCTGGCCGAAGATCCGTTCCAGCAGGTGGCGAGTTATGAGGTGACCAAAATCAATATCACCCGCTCGGCGAATAAATTCGCGGCACTGACGGGGATTTGATCCTGCCGCTTCTCCCTGCGTTTTGCGCGCAATACGCGTCACGCCGGGAGATGTTGGGTAACGGGTGAATATAGGAAGTTTACGGTAATGGCCTGCGGTGCGGTGATCCTGGGCATCATCGGCTGGGCGCATAAGGAAGAGCACCGCGTTGCGGCCGCCGCAGGAATACTGGGAATGGCAACGATAGCCTTTCAGCCCGCGATGACAGTCTTCGCTCTAATTATACTGTTCGCACTGATTACGATTTATCTGCAAGACATTATTGAATTCGTAACAGGTTTATTGGGGTAGCACCGTCAGTTTCAGCAGATCTTTGCCGGGAATGATATTCGCCGTATCACTCGCCCGTAACGCACCAAAATAGAACTCTTCAGCGTTCAGCCCCGGCATATTATGCAGGCGAATATCATATCGCACGGATGTTACTCGTGCAGGCCGCACTCGCGCTTCAGACCAAAGAAGCGCGTCTCTTCCTCAGCCATACCCGGCTCCCATTTACGGGTAGTGTGGGTATCGCCAACGGAGAGGTAGCCCTGCTCCCACAGCGGATGGTAGTCCAGACCGTTCTGCTGTAGGTACTGATAAACCTGGCGGTTATCCCAGTCGATAATCGGCAACAGCTTGAATACGCCTTTCTTGATCGCCAGCACCGGAAGATGCGCCCGGCTACCGGACTGATCGCGGCGCAGACCGGCGAACCAAGTTTGTGCATTCAGGCTTTCCAGCGCGCGGTTCATCGGCTCAACCTTATTGATCTGGTTGTAGCGTTCAATGCCCTCCACGCCCTGCTCCCACAGTTTACCGTAGCGTGCTTCCTGCCAGGCCGCGCTGTGTTCTGCACGGAACACCTTCAGATTTAGATCCAGCTGCTCGGTCAGTTTATCAATAAACTGATAGGTTTCCGGGAACAGGTAGCCGGTATCGGTGAGGATAACCGGGATATCCGGCTTCTGGCGGGCGACCAGATGCAGGCTCACCGCCGCCTGAATACCGAAGCTGGAGGTCAGCACCGCTTCGCCCGGCAGGTTTTCCAGCCCCCAGATCACCCGATCTTCGGCTGAAAGCTTATCCAGCCGGTTATTGATCTCGGCGAGCGCCATCACGCTCTCCACCTTCGGTAGTGCATTCAGTTCAGAGAGATCGAGTACCGCCATCTTACACCTCCATCATTCCCAGAAATCACGGGCCGGATCGAGCACCGGTCTGACGATGCCGGTGCGAATCGTAAAGTCTCCGAAGCCTTCATCTGCTTCGCGCTCTTTCGACCAGCGGCCGATCAGTTCATCAAGCGTCGCCAGGATTTCCGTTTCATTAATGTTCTCGCGATGCATACGCGGAATACGGGTTCCCATGCGGTTACCGCCCAGGTGCAGGTTATAGCGCCCAGGCGCCTTGCCCACCAGGCCGATCTCAGCCAGCAGCGCACGACCGCAGCCGTTCGGGCAGCCGGTGACACGCAGCACGATATGCTCATCGCCCACGCCGTGCGCGGTCATGATGCCTTCCACGCGGGTAACAAACTCCGGCAGGAAGCGTTCGGCCTCCGCCATCGCCAGCGGGCAGGTCGGGAACGCCACGCAGGCCATGGAGTTCTCACGCTGGTGGCTGACACTTTCCATCAGGCCGTGCTGCTTCGCCAGTTGCTCAATCTTGTCTTTTTCAGACTCCGGCACGCCGGCCACAATCAGGTTCTGGTTAGCGGTTAAGCGGAAGTCGCCCTGGTGGATCTTGGCGATCTCCGCCAGACCGGTTTTCAGCGGGCGGCCCGGATAGTCGAGCAGGCGGCCGTTTTCCACAAACAGCGTCAGGTGCCATTTGTTATCAATGCCTTTTACCCAGCCGAAGCGATCGCCACGGGTGGTGAACTCATACGGACGGATCGGCTCGAAGGTGATACCGGCACGGCGCTCCACTTCAGCTTTGAAGACGTCCGGCCCCACGCGCTCCAGCGTATATTTGGTTTTGGCATTTTTACGGTCGGTACGGTTGCCCCAGTCGCGCTGGGTGGTCACCACCGCAGCCGCCACGTCGAGAATTTTCTCGACCGGCAGATAACCAAACTCGCTGGCGGTGCGCGCATAGGTGGCTTTGTTACCGTGGTCGATGGACAGACCCCCGCCGACCAGCAGGTTAAAGCCAATCAGCTTGCCGTTCTCAGCAATGGCGATAAAGTTCAGGTCGTTGGCGTGCAGATCCACATCGTTATGCGGCGGCACCACCACGGTAGTTTTGAACTTACGCGGCAGATAGGTTTCACCCAGGATCGGCTCAACGTCGGTGGTCGCTACCTTCTCCTGATCCAGCCAGATTTCCGCATAGGCGCGGGTCTGCGGCAGCAGGTGCTCGGACAGCTTCTTCGCCCACTCGTACGCTTCCTGATGCAGTTCAGACTCAATCGGGTTTGAGCTGCACAGCACGTTACGGTTCACGTCATTGGCGGTCGCCAGCGCGTCCAGACCCACTTCATGCAGCATCTGGTGGGCAGGTTTGACGTTGCCCTTCAGAATGCCGTGGAACTGGAAGGTCTGGCGGTTAGTCAGGCGGATGCTGCCATAAATGGTGTTATCCGTGGCGAATTTATCAATGCCCAGCCACTGCTTCGGCGTCATGATGCCGCCCGGCAGACGGCAGCGCAGCATCATCGCATGGCGCGCATCCAGCTTCTGCTCGGCGCGCTCGGCGCGAATGTCGCGGTCATCCTGCTGATACATACCGTGAAAACGGATCAGCAGGAAGTTGTCGCCGTTGAAGCCGCCGGTCAGGCCGTCGTGCAGATCTTCGGCAATGCCGCCACGCAGATAGTTGCTCTGTTTTTTCAGGCGCTCGGCGTCGACCAGCTTACCTTCGACGACCAGCGGCCCAGGGTATCTTTCATTGCTCATTAGTACACATCTCGCTGGTAACGGCGCTCAATGCGCAGCTCACTTAAAAATTCATCTGCCGTTTCGATGTCCATGCCACCGTATTCGGCTACCACTTCCAGTAATGCTTGCTCAACGTCTTTAGCCATGCGATTGGCATCGCCGCAGACATAAATGTGTGCGCCTTCCTGAATCCAGCTCCACACTTCCGCCCCTTTCGCGCGGATTTTATCTTGTACGTATATTTTATGTTTCTGGTCGCGTGACCAGGCTAAATCAATGTTGGTCAGCAGGCCGTCTTTCACGTAGCGCTGCCACTCCACCTGATAAAGGAAGTCTTCGGTAAAGTGCGGATTACCAAAGAACAGCCAGTTTTTGCCGCCCGCGCCGTCGTTATCGCGCTGCTGCATAAAGGCGCGGAACGGTGCGATACCGGTGCCCGGGCCAATCATAATCACCGGGGTTTCCGGGTTGGCAGGAAGACGGAAATTGTCATTGTGTTCGATAAACACGCGGATTTCATCGTCTTCGGCCAGGCGATCGCCCAGATAGCTGGAGGCTCCACCCGCACGGGCGCGGCCTTCAATTTCATAGCGCACCACGCCAACGGTAATGTGCACTTCCGTTTCGTTCTCGGCCTGAGAAGAGGCGATCGAATACAGGCGCGGCGTCAGCGGACGCAGCAGAGCGGTCAGCTGCTCGGCGTTCAGCTCGGTCGGCGCGAAGCGGGCCATATCGACGATCGGCGTATTCTGCGCATACTGCTGCAGGCTGGCCTTATCCGTGATCTGCGCCAGCAGCGCGTCGTTATGGGAAAGTTTGGCATACTGCTCGACGATCTGCGGAGTATTCACCGTCAGTTCGTAGTGTTTTTGCAGCGCTTCCGCCAGCGGCAGCGTTTCACCGTGCACGCTGACCGGCTCATCGCCCTTCAGCCACAGCAGGGCCAGCAGCTCTTCCACCAGCGCGGGATCGTTCTCAAACCACACGCCCAGCGCGTCACCCGGCTTGTAGCGCAGCCCTGATTCACCGAGATCGATCTCAATATGGCGCACGTCTTTATCGGAATCACGGCCGGTGACTTTCTGGTTGACCGCAAAGCTGGCAGTCAGCGGCGCTTCTTTAGTGTAAGGGCTGCTGTGGATCTCATTGACGCTGCCTGCCGCCGTGACCGCCGCAGCGGCAGGGGCTTCTTTCGGCACGCGCGCCTGTAGGATTTCCACCAGCTGTTTACGCCAGGCTTCGGCCGCCGCGGCGTACTCAACGTCAGCATCCACGCGATCCAGCAGGCGTGCGGCACCCAGCTCGGCCAGCCGGTTATCGAAATCTTTCCCCGCCTGGCTGAAGAATTCATAAGAGGTATCGCCCAGGCCGAACACCGCAAAGGCGCTGGCGTCCATTTTTGGCGCTTTCTTCGACATCAGGAATTTATGCAGCGCCACGCCCTCTTCCGGCGGTTCACCCTCGCCCTGCGTGGAGGTCACCACCACCAGCAGTTTTTCCTGCGCAATCTGCTTGAACTTATAGTCACCGGCATTCACCAGGTTGACGTTAAGCTTC
The DNA here is from genome assembly GCF_003751505.1 of Erwinia sp. JUb26. GTDB lineage: Bacteria > Pseudomonadota > Gammaproteobacteria > Enterobacterales > Enterobacteriaceae > Erwinia. Next base: position 66,499 of record NZ_RJVB01000002.1, read on the forward strand.
GCCGCAAGCAGGTCATCCCGCAGTTGCTCTGACAAGCGGCGCGCGTTGCCGGTCTGTGAGGCAGAAAGGATGGTGATGATTGGCACTTCAACCTGAGCCGGTGCGGCAGCGACAACGGCACCGGGAGCCTGGTTGACCATGCCCCAGAAATAACCGGACAGCCACGCCAGCTGGGTAGGGGTATAATCTCCGGTCGCTGCCTGTAAGCGGGCAAGCTGATCGGGATTCAGCGGAAGCATATTGAGAGGTGCCTGAGTCGTCATTGCGTCGATAATTCCAGTGTCGGAGATCTGTTTACTGACAGGGTAAGGGCAAGCAGAATAACCCTTAAATAAGGGTTGGCAATAATTAATAACCAAAATGACTAAATGGTTTTTCAGGTAAGGCTTATTGGCAAAACAGGTTGATAATGTTTTTATTTATCAGCCAGTTAAAACATCAGGCATTTGGTTTACACTTTGACCGGGCGCCGTTGCCGGGAAACGGGTGCGAAAAAAGCCGTTTTCCGGTATCCTGCGGCGGTTTTCACCATCAAGACTGAGACTGTAACCATGGCGACCACGCTGTTTAAAGATTTTCAATTCGAAGCCGCACACCATCTGCCGAATGTGCCTGCCGGGCACAAATGCGGCCGACTGCACGGGCACTCTTTTATGGTGCGTCTGGAGATCACCGGCGAAGTAGATGCGCATACCGGCTGGGTAATGGACTTTTCCGAGATCAAAGCGGCCTTTAAGCCGGTTTACGATCGACTGGACCATTACAACCTGAACGATATTCCTGGTCTGGAAAATCCCACCAGTGAAGTGCTCGCAGCCTGGATCTGGCAGCAGATGAAGCCAGCACTGCCGCTGCTGAGTGCGGTGATGGTAAAAGAGACCTGCACCGCCGGGTGCGTTTATCGCGGCTAATTGGTCCCGTTGCCGGTCACCGCTGGCAACGCAGAGCGATCCTCATTCCGTTGCCTGATAGTCGGCGTCCGGGATAAGGCCAGTCTGAGCACACCGGAACGGCAAAAGACGCTCCATGCGGGCCTCGGCACGCGGCATCCCTGCCGCGTGACGTCCGGCTTACCTCAGACTGACCTCATCCCCATCTGTATCGTTCTCTCTGCCCTTACACTGATATATCTCGGTAAAATGAAAATAAGCCTTAAAAATCAATCTTACTTCCTTATGCGAAATCTGGCATAGCTTTGTTCATATTTATATATTCTTATCGAATATATAATAGCAAATCACGATATATGGTCGTTTTTTGAGTTCGTGATAGTCTCTCGCCATAAGTTCAGGTCAATAATAATAACTTATTAAGAGAAGGTGTCGCGTGCCCGCATGGCTTAATTTAGCAATTGATTCATTCTGGCCGATGCTTTATGCCGGACTGACCTTTACCATCCCATTAACGTTAATTTCCTTTATTCTGGGTTTATCCCTGGGCTTTGTTGCTGCACTGGCCCGTTTATATGGACCGGAGCCGTTAAAGAAGGTTGTTCGTTTTTATGTGTGGCTTATTCGCGGCACCCCGCTGCTGGTGCAGCTGTTTCTGATCTTCTATGCTCTGCCCAGCGCCGGTATTACGCTGGATGCGTTTCCCGCCGCGATAATTGGCTTTACGCTGAATATCGGCGCCTATACGTCAGAGGTGATCCGCGCCACTCTGCTTTCCGTGCCGAAAGGCCAGTGGGAGGCGGCGCACTCTATCGGCATGAACTGGGCTCAGGCGCTGCGCCGGGTGATTATTCCCCAGGCGGCGCGCATTGCCGTGCCGCCGCTGTCGAATACCTTTATTTCACTGGTAAAAGATACGTCGCTGGCCTCGGTGATTACCGTGCCCGAGCTGTTCCTTGCCGCGCAGCGAATTGCGGCAGTGACCTATCAGCCATTAATATTATATACCGAAGCGGCAATCGTTTATTTAATTATCAGTTCAGTACTCTCTTCTCTACAGACCCGTCTGGAGAAAAAACTGGAAAATACAGGCGCAGTGAAGGAGAAAGAGAATGATAACGCTGTCCGGCATTGAAAAAAGATTCGACGACAATCCCGTATTAAAAAACATTAACCTGACGATTAAAGAAGGCAGCGTGACGGCATTGATCGGTCCGTCGGGCAGTGGGAAAAGTACCCTGCTGCGCTGCGTGAATCTTCTTGAAGTTCCGCAGGCCGGGGAATTAACGCTCGGAAAAGAAAAACTCGTATTTAACGGCAGCGGGCGCGCCGGCAGAAAAGATGTTTATCGCATCTGCCAGCAGACCGGCATGGTATTTCAAAGCTTCCAGCTGTTCCCTCATCTGCGGGTGATTGAAAACATTACCGAAGGCCTGATTACCGTGCATAAGCAGTCGGTGAAACAGGCTAAGGAACGCGCTGAGGAACTGCTGGCCAAAGTAGGGCTGCTGCACAAGCGCGATGCCTGGCCAGCCAATCTTTCCGGCGGCCAGCAGCAGCGCGTGGCGATTGCCCGCGCGCTGGCCCCCTCGCCGAAGGTGCTGCTGTGCGACGAGCCGACTTCCGCGCTGGATCCCGAACTGTCGCTTGAAGTGGTGGCGGTATTACGACAGCTGGCCAAAGAAGGGATGACCATGCTGATGGCCACTCACGACCTGCGGCTGGCGGCCAACATTGCCCAGCAGGTGGTATTCCTGGAAGCGGGTGAAATTGTTGAAACCGGCACCTCACAGGACATTTTTACCCGGGCGCAAAAAGCCCGAACTAAAGCGTTTATCTCCACCCTGACCGAAACCCTGCCCGATTCATGGGAAATTTGACGTTAAGACTGTATTACCCAACCCATTCAGGAGTTATGACTATGAAAACTATCGCAACGCTGCTGCTGGCAGGCATGGTACAAATCGGTTTTTCTGGCGCAGCGCTGGCGGAAACCGATCTGGCAAAAATCCAGTCGGCGGGCGTGTTTAAAATCGGTACCGAAGGCACCTATCCGCCGTTTACCTTCCACGATGCTTCCGGCGCGTTAACCGGTTTTGACGTTGATATTGGCCGCGAAGTGGCAAAACGCCTGAAGGTGAAGGCTGAATTCGTTGAGGGTAAATGGGACGGCCTGATCGCCGGTCTGGATGCGAAACGCTATGAGGCAGTGATTAACCAGGTGTCGATCACCCCGGAGCGCCAGGCGAAATATGATTTCTCTACGCCGTACCTGTCTTCAAAAGCGGCGCTGATTGTGCGTGACGACAATAAGACGATCAAAACCTTTGAGGACCTGAAGGGGAAAAAATCTGCGCACACCCTGACCAGTAACTATGCCCAGCTGGCGCGCGGCTACGGCGCGGAAATCGTTGCTACCGATGGCTTTAACCAGTCGGTTGATCTGGTGGCCCAGGGCCGCGCAGATGCCACGATCAACGATAACCTGTCGTTCCTCGATTTCAAAAAGCACAAGCCCGATGCGCCGGTGAAGATCGTCGCCAGCCGTTCCGATGCCGAGCAGGTAGGCATTCTGATTGAGAAAGGTAACCCGCAGCTGAAAGAGGCGATTGATAAGGCGCTGGCCGATATCAAGAGCGACGGCACCTGGCAGCGTATCTCAGTCAAATACTTCGGCACTGACGTGTCCAAATAAACCCGCAGCGGGCTGCATCCTCAGCCCGTTTTGCGCCTGCGATTGCGCCACCGCCTCCCACGCCCGTTCGCGGGCGTATTTGAAATATTTTGTCATATTCCTGTCACGCCCGCTCTCTAGTCTGTCGCTCTCCACTAAAGATCGAGAGAATCTCAATGAAGCTTTTCAGCAAACTTTCCGTTATCGCTCTGGTTTTTTCCGCCTGCGCCCAGGCCAGCACCATTAACATCCTCGACTTCCCTCAGCCGGATAACAACCCGGAAGAGTTCTACGCGCTGACCGAGATCCCGGCCGGTGGCATCATCAAGTATGAAACCGACGCGAAAACCGGCTTTATCGTTGCCGACCGCTTCCAGTCCATGCCGGTGGCCTATCCGGCCAACTACGGCTCGCTGACCCAGTCGCTGGGCGGTGACGGCGATCCGCTGGATGTGATCTTCTACACTCGCGCACCGATGGCGCCGGGTACGCTGATCAAACTGCGTCCGATCGGCGTGCTGAAGATGATCGATGGCGGCGAGTCCGACGACAAGATCGTCGCGGTTCCGGCCAGCAAGATCGATCCGACCTATGACGATATCAAATCGATGAGCGACCTGCCTAAGATCGAGCAGGAACGTCTGGAAGCATTCTTCCGCGTCTACAAGCAGCTGCCGGACGGACGAAAGAAAGTTGAGCTGAACGGTTTCGGTGATACCGCTGCGGCGAAGACAGAAATTAAGTCGGCGTACGATGCCTGGAAAGCGAAATCAGGTCAGTAAGCGATAAGGGGACGCTGCATCGTTGCGGCTGTCCCCTCTTTCGTCAGGCGATGTTCAGGTATTTATGCGTCTGCATCGACAGCCGCCAGTTGCGGGCAATACAGGTATCGATGCACAGCTGAGTCGCATCCGCTTTCTGGCTGATCGGCTGCAGGGCAATAATGCGGGCTTTGTCGTCATCCAGCGTAGCCAGCAGCGCATCCAGCGCATCGACGTCGCGCTGACGCGCCACCGGATGCTTCACCTCATCGGCGCGAACCAGCGCCTGATTCAGCACGTCATAGCCGCCGCGCATGTTGACCTTCGGTGATACCGTGACCCAGGTTTCCCGCGTACAGCGCACCGGGTGCGTGCCGCTGGTTTCAATCTGACAGCTGAAGCCCTGCTGCTGCAGGCTTGCTGTCAGCGGAGTCAAATCGTGAATGCACGGCTCGCCGCCGGTGATCACGATATGGTTGGCCGTCCAGCCGTTACCACGGATCACGCCAATCAGCGCATCGGCATCCGCCGCGCCCCAGGCATCGGTTTCCACCGTCTTGAGCAGAATATCCCCCAGCGAGGTTTCCCGATCGGCCAGCTTATCCCAGGTGTGTTTGGTATCACACCAGCTGCAGCCCACCGGGCAGCCCTGTAAGCGGATAAAAATTGCCGGTACGCCGGTATAAATACCTTCGCCCTGCAACGTCTGGAACATTTCATTTATCGGGTACTGCATCGACTTCTCGGCTGATGGTTAAATTACGGTCGCAGATTATGGCAGATTGTCGGCCCGGGACCAACCAAAGCCTGCGCTGCATGTGGTAAGAAAATTTAAGGCTGCCTAAATTAACCCCTGTAAACGCCTGGAGGCCTCTTCACCGGCAAACCATTCCACCAGAAAATCGAGCAGCGCGCGCAGCTGACGCGACTGGTGCTGGCGGGAGGTATAGATGGCAAAAATCCCCAGTCTGTCGAGCTGATACTCCGGCAGCAGCGCAACCAGCCTGCCGCTCTCCAGCAGCGCCCCCACGCTGTGCAGCGGCTGCATAGAAATGCCCGCCCCGGCCAGCGTGGCGCTGAGCAGCATCAGAGAGTCGTTAGCGCTGATACTGCCGCTGACCGCGACCGTGTCGTGCTCCTCCCCCCGGCTGAAGTTCCACAGGCTTTTGCCAAAGTTCGAATAGGTCAGGCAGTTATGGTGGATGAGCTGTTCAGGATGCTGCAGCGTGCCTTCACGGGCCAGATAAGCCGGCGTGGCGCAAAGGACCGACTCGCAGGTGTTCAGCGGTCGGGCGATCAGATTCGGCTCCAACTGGCCGGTGATGCGCAGCGCCAGATCGATACGCTCCTCCACCAGATTCACCAGCTGGTTGCTGGAATGCAGATCGATGCGAATGCGCGGATAGCGCTGCTGGAAGGCGGTTATCGCCGCGGCCAGCACGCTGTTGCCCAGCGACAGAGAACAGGAAATCCGCAGCAGCCCGGCGAGCGCTTCTCCCTCCGGCTGGTTGCTCTGCTCAATTTCACCCGCCAGAAGGAGCATCTGCCGACATCGCACCAGCGCGTGCTCTCCGGCCGGAGTCAGGCTCAGTCGACGGGTGCTGCGATGCAACAGCCGCGCGCCGGACCACGTTTCCATTTCGCTCAGATAACGCGTGATCATCGCCCGCGACATGCCGAGTACGTCCGCCGCTGCCGTCAGGCTGCCCCGTTGCACAATGGTGATAAAAACATTTGCCGCCGTCAGTCTGTCCATTATATGTCCGATTTATGCAACAATCTGTTGCCTGATAGTCGGTTTATTCCACGGGATATGCAACCTAAACTGGTTATTTTACGGCTAAGGTAATTTTAAAATGAAAACTCGTTTCGCCCTGCTGCTGGCTTTTGCTGCCAGCCCGTCGCTGTATGCCGCCCAACCGCTCAATCTTGACGTCTATAACCCCGGAGAAAACAGCATTTTCGCCGTTTCATCGGAAATCATCACCGGTCCGACCGAAGCGGTGCTGATCGACGCTCAGTTCCAGCGCAACGATGCCGAAGCGTTGGTTAAGCGTATCAAGGCCAGCGGTAAGCGCCTGACGACCATCTTTATCAGCCAGTCGGACCCGGATTACTATTTCGGTCTGGACACCCTGCACCGCGCCTTCCCCGACGCGAAAATCGTCGCTACCGCGCCGACCGTTGAGCTGATCAAGCAGACCAAAGACGGCAAGCTGGCTTTCTGGGGGCCGAAGATGGGCGACAACGCGCCGCAGTCGCTGATCGTGCCCGAGGTGATTCAGGGCGACAGCTTTAAGGTTGATGGCGAGACGGTAGAGATTAAAGGGCTGAAAGGGCCGCAGCCGCACGACAGCTATCTGTGGGTTCCGGCACTGAAAACCGTGCTCGGCGGCGTGGTGGTGTCCGGCAATAATATCCACGTCTGGCTGGCGGATGCGCAGAGTAAACAGGAGCGCTCGGCGTGGCAGCAGAAGCTGGAAGATATCAAGGCGCTGAGACCAGTCCGTGTGGTACCTGGGCACTTCCTGCCGGGTGCCGATGAGAGTGTCGCCTCGGTCAATTTCACCCTGCGCTACCTGCAAACGGCTGAGGCAGAACTGGTAAAAACCAAAGACTCTCAGGCGTTTATTAATGCGATGAAGCAGCACTATCCGCAGCTGAAGGATGAGTCTTCACTGGAACTGAGTGCCAAAGTGCTGAAGGGCGAAATGAAGTGGCCGCAGTAGGTTAAAAGCACTGACTATCGGCTGGCAATCTCGCCAGCCAGAAATAAAAAAGCCCCGTCAAGACGGGGCTTTTTCAATCTGTCCGCAGCCGCGCAGGCCGCTGCGAACCGTCAGTGATTACTGACCTTTAACTTCTTTCAGACCGTTGAATGGCGCACGGTTGCCCAGCGCTTCTTCAATACGCAGCAGCTGGTTGTACTTAGCAACACGGTCAGAACGGCTCATAGAACCGGTTTTGATCTGGCCCGCTGCAGTACCTACCGCCAGGTCAGCGATGGTTGCATCTTCGGTTTCGCCTGAACGGTGAGAGATAACCGCAGTGTAGCCAGCGTCTTTCGCCATTTTGATCGCAGCCAGAGTTTCGGTCAGAGAACCGATCTGGTTGAATTTGATCAGGATGGAGTTAGCGATGCCTTTATCGATACCTTCTTTCAGGATCTTGGTGTTGGTTACGAACAGGTCGTCACCCACCAGCTGAATTTTGTCGCCCAGCACTTTGGTCTGGTATGCGAAACCAGCCCAGTCAGATTCGTCCAGACCGTCTTCGATAGAAACGATTGGGTACTGTTTGGTCAGGTCTTCCAGGAAGTGAGTGAACTCTTCGGAAGAGAAGGCTTTGTTGCCTTCGCCAGCCAGCACGTATTTACCGTCTTTGTAGAACTCAGAAGCGGCACAGTCCATCGCCAGGGTAACATCTTTGCCCAGCTCGTAGCCTGCTGCTTTAACCGCTTCAGCGATAACAGCCAGTGCTTCTGCGTTAGAACCCAGGTTAGGCGCGTAGCCACCTTCGTCACCTACAGCGGTGCTCAGGCCTTTCGCTTTCAGAACTTTAGCCAGGTTGTGGAAAACTTCAGAACCGATACGGATCGCTTCTTTGATGGTTTTCGCGCCAACAGGCTGGATCATGAATTCCTGGATGTCGACGTTGTTGTCGGCGTGCTCACCACCGTTGATGATGTTCATCATTGGCAGTGGCATAGAGAATTTGCCCGGGGTGCCGTTCAGTTCAGCAATGTGCTCGTACAGTGGCTGACCTTTAGAGGCAGCTGCGGCTTTAGCAGCAGCCAGAGAAACAGCCAGAATGGCGTTAGCACCAAACTTGGATTTGTTCTCGGTACCGTCCAGATCGATCATGATCTTATCGATGTTTGCCTGGTCTTTTGCATCTTTACCGGTTACCGCTTCAGCGATAGGACCGTTAACGGCTGCAACGGCTTTAGTTACGCCTTTACCCAGGAAACGAGATTTGTCACCGTCACGCAGTTCCAGCGCTTCGCGGGAACCGGTAGAAGCGCCTGATGGTGCCGCTGCCAGACCAACGAAACCGCCTTCCAGATGCACTTCGGCTTCAACGGTCGGGTTTCCACGGGAGTCGATGATTTCGCGACCGATGACTTTAACGATTTTGGACATTAGTTTTTCCTCAGTACAAGTTAGCTTAAACTTAGACACACCCTCTGAAACCCTGCGGTTTCAGAGAGTTATGAAAATACTTATTTTGCCAAACGCTTTTGGTGCTCGCTGGCGGCTTTAACAAAGCCACTGAACAGCGGGTGTCCGTCACGAGGTGTTGAGGTGAATTCCGGATGGAACTGACACGCAACAAACCATGGATGGTTAGGGATTTCGATAATCTCTACCAGCTGGTCATCCCCGGAGCGGCCTGCAATACGTAATCCCGCCGCTTCAATCTGCTTCAATAGCATATTGTTGACTTCATAACGATGACGGTGACGCTCAACGATGGTGTCGCTGCCGTACAGCTTGCGCACCAGGCTGTCGTCGGTCAGCTGACACTGCTGGCTGCCCAGGCGCATGGTGCCGCCCAGATCGCTCTGCTCGGTACGCTGCTCAACGTTGCCTTCTTCATCACGCCATTCGGTGATCAGCGCCACAACCGGATACTTACAGTCCGGTACGAACTCGGTAGAGTTCGCGCCTTCCATATGCGCCACGTTACGAGCGAACTCCATCAGCGCAACCTGCATACCCAGGCAGATACCCAGGTATGGAATGTTGTTTTCACGGGCATACTGCGCGGTCATCAGCTTGCCTTCCACACCGCGATAGCCGAAGCCGCCAGGGATAAGAATAGCATCCAGATCTTTCAGCAGTTCAACGCCGCGGGTTTCAACATCCTGTGAATCAATCAGTTTGATGTTTACGGTTACACGGTTTTTCAGGCCACCGTGCTTCAGCGCTTCAATCACGGATTTGTAAGCGTCAGGCAGTTCGACGTATTTGCCGACCATACCGATATTCACTTCGCCGCCCGGATTGGCTTCTTCGTAAATCACCTGCTCCCACTCGGCCAGGTTTGCTTCCGGCGCGTTCAGGTTGAAGCGTTTACAGATGTAATCATCCAGGCCCTGAGACTTCAGCATGCCTGGGATTTTGTAGATTGAATCAACATCTTTCAGTGAGATAACCGCTTTTTCCGGGACGTTACAGAACAGGGCGATTTTCGCACGTTCGTTAGCCGGTACGGCGCGATCTGAACGGCAGATCAGCACATCAGGCTGAATACCGATAGACAGCAGTTCTTTCACTGAATGCTGAGTAGGTTTGGTTTTCACCTCTCCCGCTGCCGCCATATACGGCACCAGAGTCAGGTGCATATACATGGTGTGTTCACGGCCGACGTCTACCGCCATCTGGCGGATCGCTTCGAGGAACGGCAGGGATTCGATGTCACCCACGGTACCGCCAATTTCCACCAGCACGACATCGTGGCCTTCGCCACCTTCAATGATGCGTTCTTTAATGGCATTGGTGATATGCGGGATCACCTGAATGGTCGCACCCAGATAGTCGCCACGACGCTCTTTGCGCAGGACTTCAGAGTAAATACGGCCAGTAGTGAAGTTGTTACGACGGCTCATCTTGGTACGGATGAAGCGCTCGTAGTGACCGAGATCCAGATCGGTTTCCGCGCCGTCATCAGTGACGAACACTTCGCCGTGCTGAGTTGGGCTCATGGTGCCCGGATCCACATTAATGTACGGATCCAGCTTCATGATGGTCACGTTAAGACCACGCGCTTCGAGGATGGCGGCCAGGGAGGCTGCGGCAATGCCTTTACCCAGAGAGGAAACGACCCCGCCGGTCACAAATATATAGTTCGTTGTCATGCTGAACCTGAGAATGTAGGTTTAAAGACGATGGAATGAATAACCAGGACGGGAAAATAGTATACCCGAAACCCCTGTTGCCGACAATTAATCGTTTCCATGTTGTGACTATTCCACCGCTTTTATCACTCCGAGACTACCTGATTTCTTAAATCAGGATGTTGATGTGCGTCACATTTTTGTTGAATCGTGTCAGCCAATTATTCCTTAGATTTGACATGCTGCCACGCTGCTTCCATCTGTTCAAGTGTGGCCTGCTGCATTTCCATTCCCTGTTCGGTGATAATTTGCTCAACCTGGCGGAATCGACGCTCAAACTTAACATTGGCTTTTTGCAGCGCGGTTTCTGCCTTTGTACCCAAATGGCGTGACAAATTCACCGTCGCAAACAGCAGATCGCCGATTTCCTCTTCCAGCTTCTGCTGGTCGACCACGGCCTGCTGCGCTTCATGCATCACTTCGTCGATCTCTTCGTACACTTTACCCAGCACCGGTCCCAGCGTGTCCCAGTCAAACCCGACGCTGTTGCAGCGCTTCTGGATTTTATGCGCACGCATCAGCGCAGGCAGCGCCAGGGGAATATCATCCAGCACCGAGTGCTGTGCCTTTTCCGCACGCTCGTCGCTTTTGATTTTTTCCCAGTTCACCAGCACCTCAGCGCTGTCTGCCACCGTCGCGCCGGCAAAGATATGCGGGTGGCGGCGCTCCAGCTTGTCGCTGATGGCGTTACAGATATCGTCAAAGTTAAAGCGCCCTTCCTCCTGCGCCATCTGGGCGTAAAACACCACCTGGAACAGCAGGTCGCCGAGTTCACCGCGCAGGTCGTCGAAGTCGGCGCGGTCGATGGCATCGAGCACTTCATAGGTTTCTTCCAGGGTGTAGGGAGCGATAGTGGCATAGGTTTGCTGGCGATCCCACGGGCAGCCGTGTTCCGGATCGCGCAGGGTTTTCATGATGCCCAGCAGGCGATCGAGAGCGTTCATAGTGGTGAGTCCTTGTTTTCGTTAATGGGGCTTTAAAGGCGCTTCAGGCTCTGTGCCCGGGCGACCGTTATGGGGCAGAACGCCGAGCCGCCGTTAACACGTCCGTGTGGGCTTGGCTGCGGCCTCCCTGCCGCAGACACTCGGCTTTTCTGCCCCATAACGTTCACCTTCAGATCATCGTGTTGCTGCAAGCAAGAAACTACAAGTCTGCGTGTTTAGCGATTGCGGGATTGTAGCAAAAAAGTGAGTGATATTGATGTCGTAACCCAGGGTCCAAGCTTATCAACCCTGCAGAATTCAACTTGCAGGTAACAGCGCCGGGAAGATCAACAAAGTCGTATTGGTTGGCGATTCTGGGATTCTGGGATTCTGGGATTCTGGGATTCTGGGATTCTGGGATTCTGGGATTCTGGGATTCTGGGATTCTGGGATTCTGGGATTCTGGCAAAAGGGTAGGATGATATTGATTTCATTACTGTTACGAAGATCTGACTTATTCGGCATACACGTTCACCATGCAGATAAACGTGTCGCGATAATATCTCTTTCGCGCTGGCTGTAAAGAACTCATATGGCTTACACGAACACGGTTTTCTTCTTCCAGCTTTGGTTCTGGTCGCAATCGCAGTTCCAGTTCCAGTTCCAGTTCCAGTTCCAGTTCCAGTTCCAGTTCCAGTTCCAGTTCCAGCATCATAATGAGCGTTGGGAAAGCAACAGCGCTCAAAAAGCTAACCGGCAAGGGGTTTATTGCAACGATATGCTTTCGAACAGACGCAAGGCCAACAGAGATAATTCGGTTTAACTCACAGCAACACAAAAGCCGTTAAGCAATCGGTGCAGGCGGGCTTCGCGGACCGTCGGGCGCATGGACGCGCCCGTCGAGCCTACAGGGAGGTATCCACGGCGAGTCCGCGAAGCCCGCCTGCACCGATAGGCCAACAGCCGATCCTGCAGCGACGAAACACCCAGCCACGCCCCATCCAGGAATACATCACCGATTATCAGCCTAGCCCGCCTGCACCGATAGGCCAATCGCCGATCCTGTAGCGACGAAACACCCAGCCACGCCCCATCCAGGAATACATCACCGATTATCAGCCAAGCTGGCCTGCACCGATAAGCCAACCGCCGATCGCGCCGCGACGATCCCCCGCCACGCAGCCAGCAATCACCACCAACTATCAGTGCAAACGCTTCGCATCAATAATATCCGGCACCTGATTCAACCGCGCCAGCACCCGACTCAGTACCTGCTGATTGTAAATCTCAATATCCATATCAATCGTCGCCAACTGCTTCTTGGTATCGCTATGGCTGGAAACGCCGAGCACATTAACCTTCTCGTTCGCCAGAATGGTCGTAATGTCGCGCAGCAAACCGCTGCGATCGTTGGCCGTCACCCGCACCACCAGCGAATAACCGCTGGAATACGTTTCCCCCCACACCGCATCCACAATGCGCTCCGGCGCATGCGACATCAGATCGGCCAGCTGATCGCAGTCCGCGCGGTGAATCGAAATACCGCGGCCCTGGGTGATAAAACCGGTAATGTCATCACCCGGGATCGGCTGGCAGCAGCGGGCAATGTGGTGCATCAGATTGCCCACGCCCTCCACCACTACCCTGCCGCTTTCTTTACTGCGCGGCACGCTGTTGGACGATTTCTGCGTCAGCTGGCGTAGCGCTTCGCGATCTTCCTCTTCCGCACTCGGCTTGTTCAGCTTCGACTGCAGGTAATTGCTCATCTGATTGAGGCGCACATCGCCGCCGCCAATCGCCGCCAGCAGTTCGTCGAGCGTGTTGAAGTTGTAGCGCGGCAGTAGCAGCTTCTCGGCATCCTTCAGGCTGATATCCAGATGATCCAGTTCATTATCCAGAATCTGCCGACCGGCAATAATATTCTTGTCGCGATCCTGCTTGCGGAACCAGGCGTGGATCTTCGAACGCCCGCGGCTGGTGGTGACATAGCCCAGGTTCGGGTTCAGCCAGTCGCGGCTCGGGTTCGGCTGCTTCTGGGTGATAATATCGATCTGATCGCCCATCTGCAGCTGATAGGTAAACGGCACAATGCGGCCGCCGATTTTGGCGCCGATGCAGCGGTGGCCGATATCGCTGTGAATATGATAAGCAAAGTCCAGTGGCGTGGAACCGGCGGGCAGATCCACCACGTCGCCTTTAGGGGTAAACACGTAGACCCGATCGTCGAATACCTGGCTGCGAACTTCGTCAAGCATTTCGCCGGAGTCCGACATCTCTTCCTGCCAGGTAATCAGCTTACGCAGCCAGGCAATGCGCTCTTCATGGCCGGAGGCACCGCGCGCGCTGCCGCCCGTACCGCCCTCTTTATACTTCCAGTGCGCGGCCACACCCAGTTCAGCGTCTTCATGCATCTGGCGGGTACGGATCTGGACCTCAACGGTTTTGCCCTTCGGCCCCAGCACCACGGTATGAATTGACTGGTAGCCGTTCGGTTTCGGGTTAGCCACATAGTCATCGAACTCGCTGGGCAGATGGCGATAAAGGGTATGGACGATCCCCAGCGCGCCGTAGCAGTCCTGCAGACGTTCGGCCACGATGCGCACCGCGCGCACGTCGAACAGTTCGTCGAAGGCCAGCGATTTTTTCTGCATCTTGCGCCAGATGCTGTAGATATGTTTCGGTCGACCGTACACCTCGGCCTTCACGCCCTCTTTAACGATTTCGTCACGCAGCGACTGCACGAAAGTATCAATATAATCTTCACGATCGATACGGCGCTCGTGCAGCAGTTTCGCAATGCGTTTGTATTCATCGGGGTGCAGATAGCGGAAGCAGAAGTCTTCCAGCTCCCACTTCAGCTGACCAATACCCAGCCGGTTAGCCAGCGGAGCATAGATGTTGGTACATTCTTTCGCCGCCAGCACGCGCTCGTCCTCGGGCGCGTCCTTGACCTCGCGAAGATGGGCAATACGCTCGGCCAGTTTGATCACCACGCAGCGGAAATCTTCCACCATCGCCAGCAGCATGCGGCGAACGTTATCGACCTGCTCGGAGGCCATCGAATCATTATGGGTGGCTTTCAACTGGCGGATGGCATCCATGTCGCGCACGCCGTGGACCAGTGAAACGATAGCCTTGCCGAAGTGCTCTTCCAGCACCTCTTCGGTAACCACATTGGCATCGGCCAACGGGAACAGCAGTGCCGCGCGCAGCGTTTCGTTATCCATGCTGAGCATGGAGAGGATTTCCACCATTTCAACGCCGCGCCACAGCAGCAGCGCGGCATCAGGGTGTTCTTTGGTCGCGGTTTCACAATAGCGCCAGGTCTCGGCCAGTCGTTCACATGACTGCGGGTTGGCAATCCCCAGACTGGTGATCCATTGGTCCAGGGCAAACTCGCCTGCCGTATTCAGATGTGCACTTCTTACCGCAACCATATCCTCTCCTGGCATGGCCCCGTTCAGGGCTTATTTTGGCTAAACAGCACCATGGATTCCAGATGCCCGGTATGTGGGAACATATCGCGCATTGGCACCCGCTCCAATTGGTAGCCGGACTTCAGGAGTCCCTGACTGTCCCTGCAAGTGTGGTCGGGTTACAGGAAACATAGACCACGAGTTCCGGCGCAAGTTTAACCATATGCTCCATCACCCCGGCTGTCCGGCACGCGCCGGGTCCAGTAACACCTTATTGAATCCTTCGCCGGCCCAGGGCTGGCTTGTCACGTCTTCCTCAAGGTTATGTTGATAAAACGCGACATTGTTCAGATTATTTAATGCTGCATTATACCCAGCCTTTGCCACTAATGCTGCAACGCCTTCCACACCCACGACATTTTCAGCCAAATTTCCCATTGAGAGGGTAAAGTTGCCTATTCAACAGAGCAGATCCCGCTGACCAAAGTGGATAACCGGCATCTCCCCTTAAGCTGCTCCAGTTTGTCAGTGCCTGGCGCAAGTAACAGCGACAGCTGATGTTTATGCGAAAACTGTTCCAGTTTTTGACGATCCGCAGCGCGAAGCACAGCAAAATGACGCAAAACCAGCAGCGGACCGTTATCGGCCAGCACCAGCGCGACCTGGCCGAGGCGCCTGAAGGCCTGTAAATCGCTTAACGAAGCATAAAGTGGCTGAATTAACGCATTAAGTTCGGGCTTCATAATGGGGCATTGCGTAATACTATGTTGCCGGGTCGTCACGCGTCGTTTTGCAGAGTAGAATTGCGCCATTATTTCATTGCTTCTCAAACTCAGTGCCGAAAAAACCGGCGTAGCCTACCCTTGCGAGTGATGGAATTCGACCTGTACAGGATAAAATGTCGCAGGAAAGCGGAGCAAGCCGTTTCTCACAGGGAATACTATGACCAAATACAGCCTGCGGGCGCGAATGATGATTCTGATCCTGGCGCCAACGCTGATGATCGGACTGCTGCTCTCGACTTTTTTCGTGGTCAACCGCTATAACGAACTACAGAGCCAGCTCACCGACGCCGGGATCAATATTATTGAGCCGCTGGCCGTCTCCAGTGAGTATGGCATGACCTTCCGCAGCCGCGAGTCGGTGCGCCAGCTGGTCAGTCTGCTGCACCGCCGCCACTCCGATATCGTGCGGGCTATTTCGGTATTTGATGACAAAAACCAGCTGTTCGTGACCTCAAACTATCTGCAAAACCCCGATCTGCTGCGCCTGCCCGACCATACACCGCTGACCGCCCGCTACCTGAAAGAACGCCACGGTAACTCGGTGATCCTGCGCACGCCGATCCTCTCGGAAAGCTACTACCCGGATGAATCGCCGGGCTGGGACGCCAAGCCTGACGGTAATCCGCTGGGCTACGTTGCGATTGAGCTCGATCTGCAATCCGTCAGACTACAGCAGTATAAAGAGGTGTTTATTTCCACGCTGCTGGTGCTGCTCTGCCTGTGCATCGCGATGCTGTTTGCCTATCGCCTTATGCGCGACGTGACCGGGCCGATCCGTAATATGGTCAGCACCGTCGACCGCATTCGTCGCGGCCAGCTCGACAGCCGGATGGAGGGCTATATGCTCGGTGAGCTGGACGTGCTGAAAAACGGCATTAACTCAATGGCGATGTCGCTGACCGCCTATCATGAGGAGATGCAGCAGAATATCGATCAGGCAACGTCCGATCTGCGTGAAACCCTTGAGCAGATGGAAATTCAGAACGTCGAGCTGGACCTGGCCAAGAAACGCGCGCAGGAAGCGGCGCGCATCAAATCGGAATTCCTGGCCAATATGTCCCACGAGCTTCGAACGCCGCTCAACGGGGTGATCGGTTTTACCCGCCAGACGCTGAAAACCACGCTGAACTCCACCCAGCGCGACTACCTGAATACCATTGAGCGGTCGGCGAATAATCTGCTGAGCATCATTAACGACGTGCTGGACTTCTCCAAGCTTGAGGCCGGTAAGCTGGTGCTGGAAACCATTCCGTTCCCGCTGCGCGCAACGCTGGATGAGGTAGTGGTGCTGCTGGCGCAGTCGGCCCATGAGAAGGGTCTGGAACTGACGTTGAACATTCAGAGCGATGTGCCGGATAACGCCATCGGTGACCCGCTGCGCATGCAGCAAATCATTGTGAACCTGCTCGGCAACGCCATTAAATTCACCGAACGCGGCAATATCGACATCCGCGTGGAGAAACGCGCGCTGAGCAACAATCGCATGGAGCTGGAGGTGCAGATCCACGACACCGGCATCGGCATCTCGGAAAAGCAGCAGTCGCAGCTGTTCCAGGCCTTCCGCCAGGCGGATGCCAGTATCTCCCGCCGCCACGGTGGTACCGGACTGGGGCTGGTGATAACACAGAAACTAGTCAATGAAATGGGCGGAGAAATCTCCTTCCACAGCCGTCTGAATCACGGTTCGACCTTCTGGTTCCACGTTAATCTGGCCTTGAATCCCAACGCCGCCAGCGATCCGCGCATGCTCGACTGCCTCACCGGTCAGCATATGGCGTATGTTGAACCCAATAATGCGGCCGCCCAGGCAATGCTGGGCATGCTGAGCGCCACGCCGATGAAAGTCACCTACAGCCCGTCGCTGGCCGAACTGCAGGACGCGCACTACGATGTGCTGTTAGTCGGGTTATCGATTGATATGCAGAACAATCAGGAAATCACCGGGGAACGGCTGAAGCCGCTGCTGCAGCGCGCCGACAGCCTGATCCTGGCGCTGCCGTTCCAGATGCAAATCTATGCCGAACAGCTTAAAGCGCGGGGCGTCACCGCCTGTCTGATTAAGCCGCTTTCCATGACCAGGCTGCTGCCAATCCTCGTGGATCACCATGCGCGGGAGATGACGCCACAGTCCGGTACCACCCGCCTGCCTATCCGGGTGATGGCCGTTGATGATAACCCGGCCAATCTGAAGCTGATCGGCGCACTGCTGGAGGAACTGGTTGAGCATATCGTCCTGTGCGACAGCGGTGAGGCCGCGATTCAGCAGGCGAGGCAGCAGAATCTGGATATTATTCTGATGGATATTCAGATGCCCGATATCGACGGCATCCGCGCCAGTGAAGTGATCCGCGAACTTCCTCAGCATCACAATACGCCGATTGTTGCAGTGACGGCCCACGCGCTGGAAGGGGAACGCGAGCAGCTGGTGAAAGCCGGAATGAACGACTACCTGGCGAAACCGATTGATGAACAAAAGCTGAGTCACCTGCTGGCCCGCTATCTACCCGCCCGGAAAGAGGTTCTGCCGCCGACATCGGGCACGTCCGCGTCCCTTGACTGGCCGCTTGCGCTGCGCCAGGCCGCGAACAAACCCGATCTGGCACGCGATCTGCTGCAAATGCTGGTGGATTTCCTGCCCGAGGTGCGCACGCTGGTGGAGCAGTATATGGCCAGCAACAACCCGGCAGGCCTGCGCGATATCATTCATAAACTGCACGGCAGCGCCAGCTACAGCGGCGTACCGCACATGAAAAAGCTGTGCCAGGCGCTGGAACAGAGTTTAATGAACCATGAGGATATCGCCGCCATTGAGCCGGAACTGTTGGAGCTGCTCGATGAGATGGACAATGTGGCGGAACTGGCCAGAGAACAGCTGAAAATATAACGAGCCTGAGTCCGCAGCGACCCGGCTACGGACTCAGACAGAAGCGGTTAGCTGCCGGAGAACTGCTGCCCGGCGGCCAGCGTCGCCGCGACATTGCGTGCGGTCAGCCGCACGTTATCCGCCGCTTCCTGTAATGCTTCATCAAGGCTGCAAATCCGATAAAGCACGCTGAATACCGCGTCCAACCCGTGCTGGTGAACCACGCCAACATCCGCCGTCAGGCTGCCCGCGATGCCGATCACCGGCTTGTTGTAGCGTTTCGCAACGCGTGCCACGCCGACCGGCACTTTACCGTGAATGGTCTGGCTGTCGATGCGACCTTCACCGGTGATCACCAGCGTGGCATCCTGTACCAGCGCATCCAGCCCAAGCGCATCGGTGACGATCTCAATGCCCGGACGCAGCGTCGCGCTGCAAAACGCATACAGCCCGGCCCCCATGCCGCCCGCGGCACCGCCGCCGGGAACGGTAAGCACATCCACCGCCAGGTCACGCTGAACAATAGCGGCAAAATGCGTCAGCGCCGCATCCAGCTGTATTACCTGCTGCGGGGTTGCGCCCTTTTGTGGGCCAAATACCGCAGAGGCTCCCTGCTCGCCGGTCAAAGGATTAGTGACGTCGCAGGCCACCTCAATCCGGCAGCGCGCAATGCGTGGGTCAAAACCGCTGGCGTCAATCGCGGCAAGGCGAGCCAGCGCAGCACCACCGGGATCGATAGATGCCCCCTGCTCATCCAGCAGTTTTGCCCCCAACGCCTGCACCATGCCAGCACCGCCGTCGTTGGTTGCGCTGCCGCCGATACCGATGATCAGATGTTCAATACCGCTATCCAGCGCGTGGCGGATCAGCTCGCCGGTTCCCCGGCTGGTGGCACGCAGAGCATCACGCCGAGCCGGAGGAACCCGCTCCAGTCCGCTGGCCGCCGCCATTTCGATAATCGCGCAGCGCCCGTCGCCGGAAAGACCGTAGAAGGCATCCACGGTATCGCCGAGCGGACCGGTAACGCGAAGAGGGATAATCTTACCGCCCGTCGCGGCGACCATGGCGTCAACGGTCCCTTCACCGCCGTCGGCAACCGGCAGTTTAACGTAGTGGGCATGGGGGAAGATTTCGCGAAAGCCTTTTTCAATCTGCGAGGCGACTTCCAGGGCAGAAAGGCTTTCTTTATATGAGTCTGGGGCGATAACAATTTTCACAGGCTATCCCGTCACGTCTGAAAGCAGGGCGACCGCCAGGGCCGCCCTTGAGCATGGATTAGCTAATCAGCTTAGCCCACTGCTCTACCCACGGCGAGGTCACTTCTTCCGGCTCCGGGTTTTCACCGGCATCCACCAGCAGCACATCACCCACGCGGACCGCACTCTGTTCCTGCAACAGTTCGTCGAACTTTTTGCCCGCACCACAGAAATCGTCATAGCTGCTGTCACCCAGCGCGATAACGCCGTAGCGCAGGGTTGGCTGATAGCCGAGGCTGTCTTTAATCCCGTGGAACAACGACGCGATACTGTCCGGCAGATCGCCCTGCCCGGTCGTTGAGGTAATCACCAGCGCCACCTGGCCTTCATAGCGCTTCCAGTCATCCAGCTTAGGATCTTCAAAAATCTTCACCTGGTGACCGGCTTCCACCAGCAGCGGTTCTGCTTCTTCAGCCACCAACAGCGCGTTGCCGTATACCGTACCCACAAAAATGCCTACTTCAGCCATCATTTTCTCCGGATGCTAAATTTGCCCACTATCCTGCGGGGTTTCCTCGTTTAACTCAACCCTGGGAAGCTCAGGGAGACAATCCTGCCAGCCAAACTGCTGCATTGCCCCCTGCCAGACGCCGTCCAGCCCGGCGAGCAGCTCAAGCGGCTCACCGGTTACCGGGTGGATGAGCTGCAGTTTGCTGGCATGCAGCATCAGCCGGTTCATCCCAAAATGCTGCGCGGCGCTGCGGTTTTGCTTCAGGTCCCCATGGGCGCTGTCGCCAATTATCGGGTGGCGCAGGTGGGTCATATGGCGACGAAGCTGATGTTTACGCCCGGTCTGCGGCAGCATCTCCACGAGAGAATAGCGCGAGCTGGGATAGCGGCTGACCGCCACCGGCTGTTCGGTGGTTGCCACACCGCGCCAGTGTGTCGTGGCGGGCTGCGGCGCCTTATCCGGCTGGCTGAATTTATCGGCGATTTTGTCCAGCTCTTCGGTCAAAGGATAATCCAGCAGTTCATCCCCCTCCAGCCAGCCCCGCACCACGGCATGGTAAGTTTTCTGAATTTGATGCTGCTCAAACTGTTGCGAAAGCAGGCGAGCCGTTTCACTCGACAATGCCATCAGCAGAACGCCGGAGGTGGGGCGATCGAGCCGGTGAACGGTGAAAACGTGCTGGCCGATTTGGTCACGCACCGTCTGCATCACAAAAACCGTTTCATGACGATCCAGCCAGCTGCGGTGTACCAGCCAGCCGGAGGGCTTATTCACTGCCACCAGCCAGCGATCCTGATAGATGATTTCCAGCATCAGTTCGGCGACTCAAACAACTGGTCAATAGCATTCAGACAGTGCAGCAGCTGCGCACGCTGCGGGATATCGCCTTCCAGCGCCACTTCATAATAAGGCGCAATCGCCAGCGCCGTCGGCAAAGGTGCTCCCGCGTCCAGCAGCGCCTGCATACGCGGCAGGAAAATCCACTGCAGCCACTGTGGCGGAGTCATCGTATCGACGCAGAAGGGTTCTGTGCTGGCAAAGGCCTGGCTGTTAGGGGCAAAGGACTGCCACAGGCCACAGGACTTAAGCTGCTGCTCAATAGCCTGCAAACGTTCCTGAACTTCGAGTTCACGGCTCATGATTCACCTCTTAAATATGTGCCAGGAAAAGGGCGCAAAGCATATACCTATCGCGGCCAGACCCGCAACACCGGCCATCATCATAAGATTAGCGGCTTGCTGGCGAAAAACAGGCATAAAAAAAGGGAGCACTGTAAAACAGTGCTCCCGGTTCGTTTGCAGCTATCCTGCTACCTTAATGCTCCCTGCTCATCCTTGAAAACTTTTCCTGCGCTATCCTGAGCGATGCCGTCCTGGCGGTAATCCTTTAATATCCGTAACCACCGCCTTCCTGTGCGGTTCACATTCTCCATCCTGGAGGTGTCCCTTACCTCTCCCTGAGGTGTCCTTGCTTCATCTGTGAAGCCTGTCCCTGCATCATCATCCCGATGGGTTCCACTCGTTCCATGAGTACATCATCCTGATGTTAGCCTCGATGTTCTGAGTGTCCTTCGTGATGGCGATAAGTTTGCCTGATTGAGATAAGCAAACAAGGTACCTGTAGGCAGTTTTTTCCCAGGCGAAGGGAGGTAATTTGGGGTAATTTTGTTAACTTCATGATCTATCGACACTTCATAACTTTTACGTATGAGATGTCTCTGCGATCCATAGCGATCTCTCACACGCCATGTGAGATATCTCTCACACCATGAATCGTCACAGTCTTAATCAGATGAAGTAAGAGGTTGTAAATAGTTAAGAAAAGTCTCAATCGAGGGGGCAATTACCTGCTTTTTCTGTGTGCCTAACTGCTCAATAATTACCTCACCGCTGAGGTTGCATACCGAAACCACTTCCAGTTCAGACTCGGTGGTGGCGATAAATAACGTGGGAGAATGTTTCAAACGACGCTTCATCACCAGATGGCCGATCAGGTTCTCCTGAACGCGGGTAAAATCGTCTTCACTCCATACCTGTACTAATGACAGCACTTTTCCATCATAAGTTCCGGCCATGTCACCGGCAAATTGTGCGGTATAGAACGCCACGGCTGCAGGCTGAAGGTGAATATCCAGCGCGCGCTCAACGGCATCCAGATTTTTTGCCAGCGAGAATGGCTGCGGCAGCCACCAGACTTCATCCTCCTGTGTCGCCACGATGCAGGGCGAGGGAATGCCGTAAAGATCGCTGCTGGCCGGGGCATGGCCGGTCTGCTGTTGCCACCGTTCACAGTAGCGCCGGGTAAAATCGTTTAAAGCCTCGGGGGTTTGTTCAATCATTCTTTTTTCACTCTTTCCTGGCTGAGGTACACTAGCGCCCACTATTGCCCGGATCGCCTCCGGACGGATGACCGACGAATTCGCAACAGCGCCTGCCAGTACGGGCGATAAGGTAACACGATGTCTAACTACAACAATCATCAGGCACTGCAGGGCCTGACGCTGGGTCAGCCCACAGAATACCACGACAGCTATCAGCCTGCGCTGCTGCAGGCGGTGCCGCGTAGCCTGAACCGTGAACCTCTGGGGTTATATCCCGATAATCTGCCCTTCTGCGGCGCCGATATCTGGACACTGTATGAACTGTCCTGGCTGAACAGCAAGGGCCTGCCGCAGGTTGCCGTAGGGGAAGTGTCCCTGTCTGCCGACAGCGTGAATCTGATCGAATCCAAAAGCTTTAAGCTTTACCTCAACAGCTTTAATCAGACGTCGTTCAGCGACTGGGATGACGTTCGCCACACGCTGGAACGCGATTTGAGCGCCTGCGCCGAAGGCGAAGTCAGCGCGAATCTGTTTCGTCTGCAGGACATTGAAGGGCAGCCCATCGGGCACTTTGACGGCCACTGCATTGATGAGCAGGACATCGTCATCGACAGCTATGAATTTAACGCCGACTATCTGCGCGATGCCGCCGACGGCGACGTGGTGGAAGAACAGCTGGTCAGCCACCTGCTAAAATCAAACTGCCTGATCACCAACCAGCCGGACTGGGGATCGGTACAAATCAGCTATCGTGGCCCACGCATCCAGCGGGAAGCGCTGCTGCGCTATCTGGTCTCATTCCGCCACCATAATGAATTTCATGAGCAGTGCGTTGAACGCATCTTCAGCGATATTCTGCGCTTCTGCCAGCCGGAAACCCTGAGCGTTTACGCTCGCTACACGCGGCGCGGCGGGCTGGATATCAATCCGTGGCGAACCAACGCCGATTTTGCACCTGGTCGGGCGCGGCTGGTGCGTCAGTAATTGCGAAGCGAAGCACGTATCCTGTTGTTAAACATCATCAGACAGGGCTAATCTGAAGGGAGGCAGCGGCTTAGCTGCCCAGGATTATGACCAGGGTGGCCACGATGTATCCTGTCGCGGCTGCCATGGCGTTACTGCTCACCCTGGCGGGTGTAAAGGAGTTCAATTGATTACACAAATCAGCCCACTCGGCTCAATGGACCTGCTTTCCCAACTGGAAGTCGATATGCTGAAGCGCACGGCCAGCAGCGATCTCTACCAGCTGTTCCGTAACTGCTCTCTTGCCGTACTTAACTCCGGAAGCCAGACCGACAGCAGCCAGGAGTTACTCTCCCGATTTGAAAGTTTTGATATTAACGTGCTGCGCCGCGAACGCGGCGTAAAGCTTGAACTGATCAATCCCCCTGAGGATGCCTTTGTCGACGGGCGCCTGATCCGTGCGCTGCAGGCCAACCTGTTTGCCGTGCTGCGCGATATTCTTTTCGTCAGCGGTCAAATTGATAATGCCGGACGTTTACAGGACCTGAACACCGAAAACTCCGTGCATATCACCAACATGGTGTTCTCGATTCTGCGTAACGCGCGCGCGCTGCACGTGGGCGAAGAGCCGAACACCGTGGTGTGCTGGGGTGGCCACTCCATCAATGCGGTGGAATATCAGTACTGCCGCAGCGTCGGTGCCCAGCTGGGTCTGCGCGAATTGAATATCTGTACCGGCTGCGGGCCCGGCGTGATGGAGGCTCCGATGAAAGGCGCGGCGGTAGGCCATGCACAGCAGCGTTACAAAGAAGGCCGTTTTATCGGTATGACTGAGCCGTCAATCATTGCCGCCGAGCCGCCAAATCCGCTGGTCAATGAGCTGATCATCATGCCGGATATCGAAAAGCGGCTGGAAGCGTTTGTACGGATTGCGCACGGTATCCTGATCTTCCCGGGTGGAGTGGGAACGGCGGAAGAACTGCTCTACCTGCTGGGTATTCTGATGAATCCGCACAACCACGATCAGGTGCTGCCGTTGATCCTGACCGGGCCAAAAGAGAGTGCCGATTACTTCCGCGTGCTGGATGAGTTTATCGTCACCACGCTGGGCGAGCAGGCGCGCAAACACTACAGCATTATCATTGATGATGCGGCTGAAGTCGCACGGCAGATGAAAAAAGCGATGCCGAAGGTGAAAGAGTATCGCCGGGAAACCGGTGACGCCTACAGTTTCAACTGGGCGCTACGTATCGCACCGGATCTGCAGATCCCGTTCGTCCCCAGCCATGAGAATATGGCCAACCTGAACCTCTATCCCGATCAGCCCGCAGAGCAACTGGCGGCCGCACTGCGCCGGGCGTTTTCCGGCATTGTGGCGGGCAACGTTAAAGACGTGGGCATTCGCGCAATCAAAGAAAAAGGCCCGTATAAACTGCACGGCGATCCCCAGCTTATGCTCCGTATGGATGAGCTGCTGCAGGGCTTTGTTGCCCAGCAGCGCATGAAACTGCCGGGCAGCGCTTATGTCCCCTGCTACGAAATCATTAAGTAACCCTGCGAGCGGTCTGCGGGCCGCTCAGGACTCGTGTTTATGTCTGTTCACCTGTTAATTATCGATGCGCTGAATCTGATTCGGCGCATTCACGCGGTTCAGGGATCGCCCTGCCAGGAAGCCTGTCTGAATGCGGTCAGGCAGTTGCTGATGCACAGCCAGCCCAGCCATGCGGTGGCGGTGTTTGATGATGAGGATCGGCATGACAGCTGGCGACATCAGCTGCTGCCGGAGTACAAAGCCGGGCGCTCGCCGATGCCTGATTCACTGCGCGATGAGATGCCGCTGCTGCGGGCGGCTTTCGCCAGCGTCGGCATTGCCAGCTGGCACTCTGCGGGCGATGAAGCTGACGATCTTGCCGCCACGCTGGCCAGTAAGGTCGCCTCAGCTGGCCATCAGGCAACGATTGTTTCAACCGATAAAGGCTACTGCCAGCTGCTGGCCCCTAAGGTAATGATCCGCGACTACTTCCAGAAACGCTGGCTGGACGTGCCCTTTATCGCCGCCGAGTTTGGCGTGTCGCCAGCGCAGCTCACCGACTACTGGGGGCTGGCGGGAATCAGCAGCAGTAAGATCCCGGGCGTTGTCGGCATCGGCGGGAAAAGCGCGACGCAGCTGCTTCAGCAGTTCGGTACGCTGGCAGAGATCTACCGGCAGATTGATGCGGTACCCGAAAAGTGGCGCACTAAATTAATCGAGCATCAGGAAATGGCCGGGATCTGTAAGCAGGTGGCTACGCTGAAAACCGATTTGCAGCTGGAAGGCAATCTGAAGGAATTACGGCTGCCCGTCAGAGGTTAAGCGCCGTCTTGTGTCTGTTCGGTTGCAAATGCGCCGGATGAAATTCGCCCTGGAATCGACATACTCCTGAGTGATGAAACGTTGGGATGGGTAAACTGAATGCCTGCCGTAGCGGTACAGCAGGCAAATTCATTACGATGATCGTAAAACCAATCAGCGCTCGTCGCGGCGGCCGGGAACGGCGCTCCAGATACGACGAATATGCACCGTCACCTCTTCACGATCGTGATACAACTGGCGCGCCTGGATCTGGGCATTGATCCCTTCCGCCTTCAGCTTTTCATCAATCATCGCCAGGTTTTGCGACACCTCTTCATAGCGTTTTTTCATTGGCAGCTTGAGGTTAAAGATCGCTTCCCGGCACCAGCCGTTCAGCAGCCAGTCAACCATCAGGTTAGCCACGCGCACCGGCTTTTCCACCATATCGCAGACCAGCCAGTAGTTGTTATTACGGGTAGGCCGATATTTGAAGCCGTCCTCACGCTGGTGGAAAACCTGCCCGGTATCCATCAGGCTCGGCGCCATCGGGCCGTTATCTACCGCGTTTACCATCATGCTGCGTTTGACCAGCTGATAGGTCCAGCCGCCGGGGCAGGCACCCAGATCAACCGCCCACATTCCGCTGGCCAGGCGTTCATCCCATTCATCGGCAGGAATAAACACGTGGAAGGCCTCTTCCAGCTTCAGGGTTGAGCGGCTTGGCGCATCCGACGGGAACTTCAGACGCGGAATCCCCATAAAGAACGGCGAATTATTATGCGACAGCGAATAACCGACGTAGCAATAGCCCGGCGCGATAAAGAACACGTGAACGACGGGGCGCTTGGTGCTTTCGTAGTTCAGCAGCACGCCGGCTTTACGCAGGCTGGCGCGCAGCGGCACGGTGAATTTCCGGCAGAATTTCAGCAGCTCTTTGCTGGCGTTGGTGTCCGGCACTTCAACCCGCAGGTCTCCGCCCTTCTCTACCGCTCCGGTCAGCATGCCGACCACCGGCGTGATGCGGTCTTCCTGCGGTAAATCACGCAGCAATTCACCGACCACCAGCATTTGGCGGGCGAAGATCAGCTGGCTGAACTGCAGCTCGTTAATCAGCTTTTCCGCTTCGCCCTGCTGGTAGCACTCAAACAGTACGTAGGCCGAGTCTTCTTTTACCCGGGCAAAGCCATACACTTCGCGCTCGGCGGCCTTCGCCGTGATTTCCGCCGCACACTCTTTCTCAAAACCCTGACGGCAATAGAGTAAAACTTTATTCATGGCGTTCTGCCTTTTTGTTCAGACGCAGTGCGCCAATCAACATCAATATCCAACCGATCAGGAAGCAGGTGCCGCCAATCGGTGTAACGTATACCCAGACTTTCAGGTGTGAGAGCGCCAGGCAGTACAGGCTGCCGCTAAACAGCACCGTGCCCAGAGCTAAAAATGCGCTGCTCCAGTAGAACCAGATATTGGCACGGCGCAGCATCGCGGCGCCCATACCGAGAATAGCCAGAGTATGAAACGCCTGGTACTCCAGGCCGGTCTTCATCCATGACATCTCTATCGCGCCCAGAGATTTACTTAATACGTGGGAGCCAAACGCCCCAAGCGCGACGAAAAACAGGCCACTAATCGCTGAAAAAATCAGCATTGCACGACTGGACATTCGAGTATTCCTTAATCAAAACCTGCGGAAATGACCGCGTTCTGGCCGCTCATTGCTCATAGCGAAAGCGAAATTTTTCTTGTTCGCTCGCGGCTTTCGCCAGGATCCATTGGCGGAAGGCGGCTATTTTACCCAGTTCTGCCTGACTGTCATGACAAACCAGATAAAAAGCATTTTTACTGACTAATACATCGTTAAACGGGCACACCAGTCGTCCCGCTTCAATTTCGCTCTGCGCCATCACGTTATTCGCCAGCGCCACGCCCTGGCCGTGAATAGCGGCCTGGAGTACCATCGCACTGTGGCTGAAAATCGGCCCCTGCTGCACGTTAATCGCATTCAGACCCAGCTGTCGGGTGTAGGCCTGCCAGTCGCGGCGTGAAGCGTCATGCAGCAGCGTGTGGTTGCTCAGCACGGCGGGCGAGGTCAGCGGATGTTCACCGGTTAACAGCTGCGGCGAACATACCGGCAGCAGATATTCCGCGTAGAGTTTTTCCACCCGTAGCCCCGGCCAGTTGCCGCGGCCGTAGAAAATCGCCACATCCACATCGTCGGCCAGTTTCTCTTCATCACGGTCTACCGCCTGGATACGCACATCAATCCCCGGATAAGCTGAGTTAAAGCTGGTCAGCCTGGGAACCAGCCACTGAATGGCAAAACTCGGCAGCAGGCTGACGGTCAACGCGCCCTTGGCACTGCGCGCCTGGAGCTTGCGGGTGGCGTCGTTCAGTGCGGTAAAAATCTCTTTGATATCGAGGTAGTAACTCTGCCCTTCTTCGGTCAGCAGCAGCGACCGGTTGCGGCGACGAAACAGCTTCAGCCCCAGAAAATCCTCTAAGGACTTAATCTGATGGCTGACGGCAGCTTGGGTAACAAACAGTTCTTCTGCGGCTTTGGTAAAGCTGAGCTGACGCGCGGCAGCGTCAAAAACACGCAACGCATTAAGCGGTGGTAAACGTTTAGACATGGTAGATGGGCACTTTTGATTCACAGCCGGAAGTTACTTTGCAACACAGAGTAACGTATTAGTTTTTTTTATCCGAGACATTATAATTTGTCCGTTGAGGAACTACCAGCAAATACCTATAGTTGCCGCACTTCCTGAGCCGGAACGAAAAGTGTTTTGGAGTTTTGCGTTAACACGCTGAATTTTGAGGGCTTTTGGCTTGTGGTCGTGATGTTGTGTTTGCAATTGACCTGACTCTTTTAAGGTCTGGTAGCCCGGCTACCGTTTATTCCTGTAGATTTACCCTGTCTGTCCATAGTTATTTTTTCAGCACCGCAAATTGCGGTGCTTTTTTTATTGCCAGGCAAAAATTACTGCCCCATCTCGGCCATCTCTTTCACATCGGAACGGTTAATCTGCTGCTTGTTGCCATTAGCATCTTTGTAGCTGATCATACCGGTATCGTTATCGACCGAAGGTTTACCCTCAGCAACAATCGTGCGCCCGTCATTGGTGTGCATCACATAGTTGCTTGAGCAGGCAGCCAGCGTGAACACCATTGTACCTGCGACCAGAACTGCGGCTAATTTTTTCATCTTTATCTCCTTGCAGATAGTAATTCGAAAAATCACCCGCAGAACGACTTGTAAACCGACAAATGACGATAAAAAAAACTGACAAGACGGTTCTCTTATGCGGGTAATTGCTTAAAGCATGCAATATTCAGCATAACCCGCTTTTGCAGCTTTGCCAGGAAACCGCGACTTTTTCAGCCTGGTCCTAAATGAATCGACTAACCCGCAGGGTTAATGAGGAGTGTATGAAGTCATTTACCCCGCAGGGGTTTCGCCAGCAGTTTCCTGCGCTCAACGAAACCGGCTGCTATCTCGACAGCGCCGCCACCGCCCTGAAACCTCAGGCGGTCATTGAGGCCACCGAACAGTTTTATCGCCTGAGTGCAGGCACCGTACACCGCAGCCAGTTTGCCGCCGCACGCCGCCTGACAGAACGCTACGAACATGCCCGCAGCCAGGTCGCTCGCCTGCTGAATGCTGCCGACGCTAACAGCATCGTCTGGACGAAAGGCACCACCGAAGCCATCAACCTCGTTGCCCAAAGCTATCTGCGCCCCCGGCTGCAGCCGGGGGATGAGATCCTCGTCAGCGAGGCAGAGCATCATGCCAACCTGGTGCCCTGGCTGATGGTGGCAGAGCAGACCGGTGCAAAGGTAGTGAAATGGCCGATTGGCCCGGACCGCCTGCCGGATATGGCACAGCTTCCCGCCCTGCTGGGCCCGCGCACGCGCCTGCTGGCCATCGGGCAGATGTCCAACGTGACCGGCGGCTGTCCGGATCTGGCAGCCATCATCCCCCTTGCCCATGCGGCAGGTGCCAAAGTGATGGTTGACGGTGCGCAGGGCATCGTTCACTGCCCGCCGGACGTCCAGGCGCTGGATATTGATTTCTATGCCTTTTCCGGCCATAAGCTGTATGGCCCGATGGGCATCGGCGCACTGTACGGTCATCCCGATCTGCTGGCGCAGATGGCCCCGTGGCAGGGCGGCGGAAAAATGCTGACCACCGTCAGCTTCGACGGCTTTACGCCGCAGGCCGTGCCCTGGCGTTTTGAACCCGGCACGCCAAATGTTGCCGGTGTCGTCGGTCTGAGTGCCGCACTGGAGTGGCTGGAGACCATCGATGTCGCGGCGGCAGAACGCTGGTCCTGCGATCTGGCTGATTTAGCGGAAGCCCGGCTCTCTTCACTGCCGGGTTTTCGCAGCTTCCGCAGCAGCGGCTCCAGCCTGCTGGCCTTTGATATTGCCGGGGTGCATCACAGCGATGTCGTGACGCTGCTGGCGGAAAGCGGGATTTCCCTGCGAGCCGGGCAGCACTGCGCCCAGCCTTTACTGGCGGCGCTGGGGGTCAGCGGTACACTACGCGCCTCATTTGCCCCCTATAATACGCTTTCCGATGTGGACGCGCTGATCGCGGCCATGACCACCGCCCTGACACTACTGGCAGACTGATTAATGAGTACAGAAACGCTTGCGCCACATCCTTTTGGCACGCAAATTACCTCCGCCTCCCTGCTTGAACAGTTCGCCGCCTTCAAACAGTGGGAAGATCGCTACCGCCAGCTGATTTTGTTAGGCAAGCAGCTCCCCGCGCTGCCGGAGGCGTTGAAAACCAGCAGCATTGAGCTCAGCGGCTGTGAAAATCGCGTCTGGCTGGGGCATCAGCGCACGGCCGACGGCAGGCTGCATTTTTACGGTGATAGTGAAGGCAGGATCGTTCGCGGCCTGCTGGCGGTGCTGCTGACCGCCGTGGAAGGTAAAACTCAGAACGAACTGCTGCAGGAGGATCCGCTACAGCTGTTTAGCCAGTTGGGGCTGAAGGATCAGCTGAGCTCCTCGCGCAGCGCAGGGCTTCAGGCGCTGGCCGATGCGGTGATCCGCGCGGCGAAGGAATAAGCGAAAAATGGCGTCCCCGGCGGGCCCTCAGCATGAAAGATATTAGTCGCGGGTCGGTAAAACGTTGGGATGACAGGCAGCCCGAATATCACTCCGACCGCCTCTGTTTCCTGACGTCATCCTGTCGGAAAATGTCTGCTTTTGATCACAGCGCCAGGTCCCTGCTGGATCTGGTCGGATTCGCGTTATTCCGCGCGTTCGGCCTTCGCCACCATTTTTTTCAGCGCGTGTGAAACCGCAACAAAGCCGAAGGTGGCCGTCACCATCGTCGCCGCACCAAATCCGGCGGCACAGTCCATCCGTTTTGGCCCCTCGGCGGTGCTGCGTGAGGCGCAAACCGAGCCGTCCGGCTGCGGATACTTCAGCGCCTCGGTAGAGAACACGCAGTCGATGCCGAGCTTGCCCTTGCTGCCTTTAACAATCTTAAAATCACTCTTCAGCCGCTCGCGAAGTTTAGCCGCCAGCGGATCCTGAATCGTTTTCGCCAGATCGGCGACCTGAATCTGCGTCGGATCGATCTGCCCGCCCGCGCCGCCGGTGGTGATCAGCGGCACCTTATTACGGCGGCACCAGGCCAGCAGTGCCGCTTTGGGCCTGACGCTGTCGATGGCATCAATAACGTAGCTGAATCCCTGGTCCATCAGCGCTGCGGTATTGTCCGGGGTAATAAAGTCATCGACGCAGGTCACCCGGCACTCCGGATTAATCTCCAGAATGCGCTCCGCCATGACCTCTGTTTTTGCCTTTCCGACGTTATCCTTCAGCGCGTGGATCTGGCGATTGGTATTGGTGACGCAAACGTCGTCCATATCGATCAGCGTAATCGCGCCGATACCGGTGCGCGCCAGAGCCTCAGCCGCCCACGAGCCCACGCCGCCGATACCCACCACACAGACGTGAGCCTCCGCGAACAGCTGTAGCGCGGACTGACCGTACAGGCGCGCCGTACCGCCGAAGCGTTGCAGCCAGGCGTCAGATAAAGCAGTCATTGATTGTTCCTCGAAAAAAACGTCGGGCCGGTTATCCGGCCCGTGAGGGAGTTACTGGCT
This sequence comes from Erwinia sp. JUb26, assembly GCF_003751505.1. Taxonomy (GTDB): domain Bacteria; phylum Pseudomonadota; class Gammaproteobacteria; order Enterobacterales; family Enterobacteriaceae; genus Erwinia. The sequence goes on from NZ_RJVB01000002.1 coordinate 98,160, forward strand.
GACCAGTAACGAACCCTGAGTTTGGTTTTGCGTGGCGGCAGAAGAGAACATCGGCATACCGGTTCCCGGCGCGGCTTTCAGCACCCAGACGCGGCCATAGTGATTGAACCATCCGGCCATATGTCCGGCTTCCGGACCAATGCCCTGGTAAATATCAAAATGCTGCCCTTTAATTGCGCCGCCAACATCCAGCGACACCATCATACGCATCTCATATTTTCCGGTAAATTTACCGTTATTGTCCAGCAGCGGGATCTCAGCCAGCAGCGCGGTTCCCGGTGGGATTAATGCGCGGTCGGCCGCCACCGAGGCTTTCGCAATCAGCGGCACAGCACTGGCTCCACGAACCGGGGCAAAACTCTCCGGCTTAAAGAAGACAAAGGAAGGATTCTGCTCCAGCAGTTCGCGCACCTGCTCCGGGCTGTGCTCTTCGCCCCACTGACGGATAGCCTGCATCGACATATCTTCGCGCTTCACCTCACCGCGATCGATCAGCACCTTACCGATGCTGCGATAGGCGTGGCCATTCTTGCCGCCGTAGCCGAAGAACATCAGAGGACGGCCGTCACCGTAGTCGACATAGCCGCTGCCCTGCACATCCATAATAAAGTTATCCATCAGCGAATTGCTCCAGGCCGCAATATAGCGATCCCCGAGCGCACCGCTGTAGATCTGTGCCCGGCTGGGCAGCTTGCCCTTGCCGCGCGGCGGCATGCGATATAGAGGATACTGGAACTCACCCTGACGGGTGTAACGCGCCTGAATCACCGGGGTGTAGTAGCCGGTAAACTGCACGTTGCCGTAGTTATCGGCCCCTTCCATCTGATATGCATCAAGGCCGAACTGGCGCAGCTGGCGAGTATCACCGCCGGCCATCAGCCAGCTTTGCACCGCGCTGTAGGTGCCGGACTGGCGTGAATACATGCCGGAGGATGACGAGCGAATCTGTGAAACCTGATCGGCAAAGTCTTTGCCGTTGACCGGGCGTCCTTTCGCATTGGGCTGATTAACCAAAGCCAGCGGCTGCTCCAGCTTGCCGTCCTTATACTGCTGACCGCGATCGGTCGGTTTTGACGAACACCCAACCAGCAACGCCATCAGCGTGCCGGTCACCAGATATTTAGCCCAATGTCCTTTCATCCTTTATCTACCTTTATGCAGAAACCCTGCGCGAAGATAGCAAAGCCACTGGCATAATTAAATGCGCCATCGGCCCCGGCGCTCTGTTTTGTGCAACATTCCACCATTTGGTTCAAATAATGAGTAAGAGGAGCGCTTTTTCCCACTTATCTTAAAAAAGGGGTTGCAAGAAAAACCATGCGGCGTATAGTGCGCATCCACGGACGCGGGATGGAGCAGCCTGGTAGCTCGTCGGGCTCATAACCCGAAGGTCGTCGGTTCAAATCCGGCTCCCGCAACCAATTCGCAGCAGTCAGGCGAAAGAAAGAAAAAGAAAGTGTCGTGATGGAAGCGACAACGCGGACGCGGGATGGAGCAGCCTGGTAGCTCGTCGGGCTCATAACCCGAAGGTCGTCGGTTCAAATCCGGCTCCCGCAACCAATTCGCAGCGGTAATGCGAAAGCAGTAAAGAAAATGTCGCGATGGAAGTGACAACACGGACGCGGGATGGAGCAGCCTGGTAGCTCGTCGGGCTCATAACCCGAAGGTCGTCGGTTCAAATCCGGCTCCCGCAACCAATCAAACACCCTTCAGGGTGTTTTTTTGTATCTGCAGTTTACCCATCGACGCAAAGCGGACGGTTTACCCGCCCTGTCCTGTCTACTTATGTCGGCTCAGCGATGCGCCGTTAGCAAAGTAAGCCTTAATCCCGGCAAAAATCGACTCGGCCACCTGCTGCTGGAAATGCGCGGTTCGCAGCTTACGCTCTTCTTCTATATTGCTAATAAACGCCGTCTCAACCAGTATTGATGGGATATCCGGTGCTTTCAGTACCGCAAACCCGGCCTGATCGACGCTGCGCTTATGCAGATGGTTCACTTTCCCCATCCTTGAAAGCACCTCTTTACCGAATTTCAGGCTGTCGTTAATCGTCAGGCTCTGCACCATATCAAACATCGTATGGTCCAGATAGCGATCGCCGCTCATGCTGACGCCGCCAATTAAATCCGATTCGTTCTGGGTTTGCGCCAGAAAACGTGCGGCGGTGCTGGTTGCCCCTTTGGTCGACAGCGCAAAAACCGACGACCCGCGAGCGGCGCGACTGGTAAAAGCATCGGCGTGGATTGAGACAAACAGATCCGCACGCTGCTTGCGCGCTTTCGCCACCCGAACCTTGAGTGGAATAAATACATCTTCATTACGCGTCATGTACGCACGCATATTCGACTGCTTATCGATTAGCGCCTTCAGACGACGGCCAATCTTTAGCACCACGTCCTTCTCGCGGGTTTTATGCTTACCCACCGCCCCGGAATCTTCACCGCCGTGCCCGGGATCGATCATGATCACGATCGGACGATCTTTCCCGGCTTTCCCCGGCAGCGGTGCGGCGGCGGGCTGACTGCGATCCAGTTCGCCCTGGTTGTAATCTTCCAGTAATGCCAGCAGCGGATCATCATCGTGCGGCTGTTTCACCGGGTAGAGATCCAGTACCAGACGGTTTTTGATCCCGGCGACCGGTGCCAGCGTGAAGGTCTTAGGTGAAACGTTTTGCTTCAGTTCCAGTACCAGACGCACGGTGCTGGCATCAAACTGACCCACGCGGGCATTTTTAATATAGGGATCGTCCTGGCGAACCAGATTGCCCACGCCGTTCAACGTACGGTTGAGCTGAATGTTTTCAATATCGATGACCACGCGATCGGGATTACTCAGCGCAAATTGCTTATACTTCAGCGGGATATTGGACTCAATGGTCAGGCGAGAATAGGTCGATGATGGCCAGATACGAATGGCCACAACATGGCCGCCGGCAGCCATACCTGCCCGGCTGACGCTGAGCAGTAATATTGCTCCTGCCCCCTGTAAAAGCCGTCGGCGGTTAAGGGATGTTGAATCGGTCATGCCACTCCAGTTGCGGTGAATTGTTTAATAAAAAGACAAACGTTCGTTTTTTGCAAAAACTTTAGCGAATCCCATTGCCAGTGTCACCCCAAAAAAGCGATTAAATGCAGCACATTAGCCAGGAAAAAAATCTGTACCGGGTGATAAATAAGGAAAAATCCCACTTGCACCGGAAGCAATAAAAGAATAAAAATACACAATTACCGAATAATAATGCAAAGAGGGTTTGCCGTGAAGGAACGTAGTACCGAGCTGGTTCAGGGTTTTCGCCATACCGTTCCCTATATCAATGCCCACCGTGGTAAGACGTTTGTCATTATGCTGGGTGGTGAAGCCATCGAGCATGAGAACTTCTCGAGCATCATTAACGATATTGGCCTGCTGCACAGCCTCGGCATCCGCCTGGTGGTGGTTTACGGGGCCAGGCCACAGATCGATGCCAACCTGTCTGAGCGAAATCTCGAGCCCATTTATCACAAACACACCCGCGTAACGGACGCCCAGTCGCTGGAGCTGGTCAAGCAGGCGGCCGGTCGACTGCAGCTGGATATTACCGCTCGCCTGTCAATGAGCCTGAACAATACGCCGCTTCAGGGCGCGCATATTAATGTAGTCAGCGGCAACTTTATTATCGCCCAGCCGCTGGGCGTGGATGACGGGGTAGATTACTGCCACAGCGGCCGTATCCGCCGCATTGATGAAGAGGCGATTCACCGCCAGCTGGACAGCGGTGCCATCGTGTTAATGGGCCCGGTGGCGGTTTCCGTTACCGGTGAAAGCTTCAACCTGACCTCGGAAGAAGTGGCCACCCAGCTGGCGATTAAGCTGAAGGCAGAAAAGATGATCGGCTTCTGCTCAGAACAGGGCGTGACCAACCGCAACGGTGATATTGTCTCCGAGCTGTTCCCGAATGAAGCGCAGCAGCGCATTGAAGAGCTGGAAAACGATCGGGATTATCATTCCGGCACCGTGCGTTTTCTGCGCGGTGCGGTGAAGGCCTGCCGCAGCGGCGTACGCCGCAGCCACCTGATCAGCTATCAGGAAGACGGGGCTCTGCTACAGGAGCTGTTCTCTCGTGACGGTATTGGTACGCAGATCGTGATGGAGAGCGCCGAACAAATTCGCCGCGCCACCATTAACGATATCGGCGGCATCCTGGAGCTGATCCGTCCGCTGGAGCAGCAGGGTATTCTGGTGCGTCGCTCACGCGAGCAGCTGGAAATGGAAATCGACAAATTCACCATTATCGAGCGCGATAATCTGACCATTGGCTGTGCCGCACTGTATCCGTTCCCGGAAGAGCAGATTGGCGAAATGGCCTGTGTTGCGGTCCATCCTGATTACCGCAGTTCCTCACGCGGCGAAGCCCTGCTGGAGCGTGTTGCGCTACAGGCCCGCCAGATGGGGCTGAAAAAGCTGTTCGTGTTGACCACACGCAGCATTCACTGGTTCCAGGAGCGCGGCTTCCAGCCGGTGGACGTGGAGCTGCTGCCGAGCAGTAAGAAAGAAATGTACAACTACCAGCGCCGTTCCAAGGTGCTGATGGTGGATCTTCGGGAAAACAGCGTGCACGTGCGCCAGAGCTAACCGGCGCCGCGCCGTTTTTACAGTCGTTCCACCAGCCCGCTGCGCCGCTGGGTACGCATTTTCACCGCGCTGTTAAAGACGCGGGTATCGGCGTACAGCGTCAGCTGATGCTTCGCACGGGTAATACCGGTATAAACCAGCTCGCGGGTTAATACCGGCATCACCTGATTCGGCAGCACCATCAGCGTGTGCTCGAATTCCGATCCCTGCGATTTGTGCACCGTCATCGCATACGCGGTGTCGTGCGGCGGCAGGCGGCTGGGCTGCACCGCCTTGATCGAGCCATCCGGCAGCGGGAAAAAGACCTTCAGCGCCCGCTCATCATCCAGCATGGCGATGCCAATATCACCGTTAAACAGTCCCAGTATGCGATCGTTGCGGGCAATCATCACCGGCCTGCCGACGTACCACTTACCGTTTGCCGCCGTCATACGACGTATCAGCCCGCTGTGGCGCAGCGTGGCTTCAATGCGCTCATTCAGACCGCTAACGCCGAACGGCCCTTCGCGCAGCGCACACAGCAGTTGGAAGCGACCAAATGCCAGCAGTACTTCAGCAGGCGTCGCCCCCTGAGCCAGCAGCGTGAGATAGTCACGATAGCCAGCCGCACAGTCGTTAAGCAGTTGCTGATACTCGTCGCTGCTGCTTAAGCCACAGCGACGGATATCGTTGAACTCACCGCTAAACACCGCGTCGGCGCGTTTGATATCTCCGGCGTTCACCGCCATCGCCAGTTGACCAATCCCCGAGGAAGCCGTAAACCGATAGCTTTTGCGCAGCAGACAGATCGCATCACGGACGAGCGGAGCGGCCGCATCCTCATTCCCGATCACCTCACAGCCGGTGAGCCGGGTCAGTTCCGCGGCACGCGCCGGACTGTAACCGTACTCGGCGCATCGGCAGATATCCCCCAGCACGGCCCCCGCCTCTACGGAGGCCAGCTGATCGCGATCGCCGAGGAAGATCACCCTCGCCTGCGGCGGCAGCGCGGCAATCAGATTCGCCAGCATCGGCAAGTCCACCATCGACGCCTCATCCACCACCAGCACATCAAGGTGTAATGGATTACCGGCGTGGTAGCGCATACGCTGGCTGCCGGGTAGCGCCCCCAGCAGACGGTGCAGCGTTGTCGCTTCAGCGGGGAAGCGTTTCAGCACGGCCTCATCCAGCGCCAGCTGCTGTAGCGTTTTCCCCAGCGATTCGGTCAGGCGTGCTGCGGCCTTGCCGGTGGGTGCCGCCAGTTCAATGCGTGGCGTGCCGGGATACAGCTCAATCAGGCAGGCCAGCAGCTTGGCAACCGTGGTGGTTTTCCCCGTGCCCGGGCCGCCGGAAATCACAGCAACCTGCCGGGTGAGGGCAACCGCTGCGGCAATTTTCTGCCAGTCTTCCGGCTGCTGGCCGAAATAGTGGTCCAGCGTTGCCCGTAGCGCAGCCTCATCAACCGGCAAAGGCTGCTGCTGGCGGTGAATAAACGCCACCACCTCCCCTTCGCTCTGCCACATGCGGTGCAAATAGAGCCTCTGCTGTTGCAGCACCAGCGGCGTAGCATGCGAACCGTCGCTCACAGCAGGATTATCCGACAACAGTTGATGCCAGTCAGTGGGTGAACCGGCAGCCTGCCAGATTGCCTGCGCCAGTTCCGGATGACGCCCGGCGAACATCTCCTGCGGATTTAGCAGTTCAAGAGGCAGGCAAACGTGCCCTTCCCCGGCGTCGCGGCTGACTAACGCCGCAGCGAGCATCAGTGCGGGCTGCTGCTCACCCGCTACCATCAGGGCAAACTGCACGTCCAGCGTACGCAGCAGGCGCTGGCGGCAGGCCAGCTGCAGGTAATCGATAAGCGTCATGCTTCACTCTCCGCTTCGCCAGCAAACAACCGGTCGAACGCGTTGATAAACTCCGCCTGCGGCCGCGTGCTGAAGATACCGTTACTGCCTTCCGTGCCGTCCAGCCCGCGCAGAAACAGATAGATCACGCCACCAAAGTGCTGTTCATAATCGTAACCGGCCAGACGCTGCCGCAGGTAGCGATGCAGCGCCAGGCTGTAAAGTTGATACTGTAAATCATAGCGATGAGACTGCATCGCCTGCGCCATCGCCTCCTGGGTATAGGCACTGCTCTCCTCACCCAGCCAGTTAGACTTGTAGTCGAGCAGGTAATATTTTCCCTGCCAGCAGAATACCAGGTCGATAAACCCTTTCAGCATGCCGCGGACCTGATAGAAATCGAGGGGTGGACATCCGGCAGAGAGCGGATCCTGACGCACCAGCCGATCCAGATCGTCGGCCATCAGCAGGCGGGAAATCGGCAGATAAAATTGCAGCTCCACCCGGCACGTATCCGGTGAAAGCTGATTCAGGCTGACGCCGCTGTCATTAAGCGGGGTCTGCAAAATACGCTGCATCCATTCCGTCATCGTCGGTAGCCAGGCCAAATCCAGCCCTTCGGCGCCGAGCCGTTCTGCCAGCCACTGTTCATCGAGCGGCGCTGAGAAGTCCAGCGACTCAAACAGGCCGTGCAGGAACGTTCCGGGTGCCGCACCGCGCGGGAATGTATGCGGCGTCAGCTGCGGCAGCAGCGAATCCTGCGCCTCGCCGGCGGCATCTACATCCAGCCTCGGCAGCAGATCCAGCGCCGCGGCGTGGCCGTGCTGCTGTAAACCTGAATAGCTGGTCACCCGCCAGTCATCCCGCAGCGAACGGGTGAGCTGCTGACTGCTCAGGCTTAGCTGGTCTTCCGCCTCCGGCCGCCACAGACTGGCCTCCGTGAGCGGTACGGCGGCCAGAGCGGTGTGATCGCTTTCCATCTCCTGCAGCAGGCGATGCAGCGTTGCTGCATCGGCCGCTTCGCCGCGCTGAATGAGATATCCCGGCGCGCTGTGGTGCAGATCGCTGTTGCCCTCTTTCTTGCGCGTTCCTTTAATCAGAGGAGCAATCCCGACGCTGCAGTGGTAAACCGAACGCGTCAGCGCCACGTACAGCAGACGCAAATCCTCGGCCAGCCGCTCTTCTTCCGCCAGCTGAGCGCTTTCCTCATCCTGCTGTAAATCCAGCAGCGCCTCGAAGGTCTGCCTGTCGTGATAGATACCGTTTTCCGCCGGGCGGTAGTTAGCCACAAACGGCAGCCAGACCAGTGGATACTGCAGGCCTTTCGATTTGTGAATAGTGACGATCTGCACCAGATGGCGATCGCTCTCCAGCCGCAGCTGCTGATTGGCCACCTGGCCATCGGGCTGCACCACCTGCTGCGCCAGCCAGCGCACCAGCGCATGCTCGCTGTCCAGCGAGGTCGCCGCCTCCTGCAATAATTCGCCCAGGTGCAGCAGGTCGGTCAGACGCCGTTCACCGCTGTCGGATGCCAGCAGATTTTCGGCGATTTGCCGCTTTACCATCAGCTCACGCAGCATTGGCAGCACGCCGCGCTTCAGCCAGCGCTGACGATAATGATCGAACTCATCCACCAGCGCATCCCATGCACGCTCATCTCGGCTCAGGGCATCCAGCGTCAGCGCATCAAGGCCAAACAGGCTGCTGGCCAGCGCACTGCGCAAAATACGCTCCTGCTCCGGTGCCAGCACGGCCTGCAGAAGCAGAAGGATTTCGCGTGCTTCCGGCGTGGTGAATACGCTGTCGCGGTTGGAAAGATAGACGGAAGGAATGGCCAGCCGGTTCAACGCATCGCGCATCACGGCGGCTTCGCTGCGGCTGCGCACCAGAATAGTAATATCAGACGCCTGGAGCGGCTTGAGGTGCGGCGCTTTACCGATCAGTGCCAGCCCCTGCTGTCCGGCGGTCAGCCAGCGACAAATTTCCGTCGCACACTGCTGCGCCATATAGTGCTGATAATCCGTCACCCCCACGCCGTCGCCGGGCTGCAGCCAGAACTTCAGCGCGGGCTGCTCTATGCCGTCCACGCTAAAGCTCAGGGAGCGATTGGGCTCCGCCGGGCTCACCGCAATAAAGGGAATTTCCTGAAAAACAAACGGCGCAGGATGACGCTGAAACAGCTGGTTGACGCTGGCCACCATTGCCGGTGACGAACGCCAGTTTGTTTCGAGAGTGTAGTGAGCGCTGACTTCTGCCCGCGCCTTCATGTAGGTAAAAATATCCGCACCGCGAAACGCGTAGATGGCCTGTTTCGGGTCGCCAATCAGCAGCAGAGCGCTGTCGGCCTGTCCCACGTACAGCGTCTGAAAAATTCGATACTGCTGCGGGTCGGTATCCTGGAATTCATCGATCAGCGCCACCGGGAAGCGCTGTCGCACGGCCGCAGCCAGCACATCTCCGCCGGGCTGCTGCAGCGCCGCATCGAAACGGCCAAGCAGATCGTCAAATCCCAGCTGTGCGTGCAGACGCTTTTCCTGCCGGGTGACGGCGCGGATTTCTTCCAGCGCGCGGGCAATAATCAGGTCGCGCAGCGTGCGCGGCTGCGCCAGAAAGGCATCAATTTGCTCGAACAGCGGATGGGCGGGCGCCACGCCCTTTTTGGTTTTTTCCACCAGCACCCGCTGGCCGAAGCGTTCCAGATCTTTCGCCACCTCGTAATCAAGCGTGTCGCTTTGCGCCCACTGGGTGATTTTGTTCAGCCAGTTAGGTAAGTGCTTACTGTTGTAGCTGCGCCTGTCGATACCGGAACCATCAACCAGCTCGAACAGGTTTTCTGCGGACAGCCACGCCTGCTTTAAGGCCGTTATCTGCGCGATGATCGCCTCGTGCCGCTGTACCAGCGTTTCTTGCGGATCCGGCGCTGACTTCAGCGAGGGGGCTTCGCCCCCCAGCCAGGGCGACAGGTCCCTGAGCAGCTGTTCCGGACCGTCCCATAGCTGGCGAACGACTCGGGCAACCGGCAGAGGCAGCGGATAGCAGTGGCGTCGCCAGAAATCTGCCGCCGCACGACGGCGCAGCGGCGTTTCATCCTCTATCAACTGCTGCTCGAACAGCATGCCGGATTCAAACGCGTTCAGGTTGAGCATCCGCTGGCAGAAGCCGTGAATGGTAAAGATACCGGCCTCATCCATCTGCCGTTCGGCCGCCAGCAGTACCGCCGAGGCCTGCCGCAGATCGGGGATCTGCTCAATCAGCGCTTGCAGCATCGGGTTACGGCTTTCGCCGCGCACGCAGTCAATGCGCAGCGCGTGAATGTTTTCACGGATGCGCCCGCGGAGTTCGGCGGTGGCGGCCTCGGTAAAGGTCACCACCAGAATTTCCTCCACCGACAGCGGGCGGTTGAATGCCGACTCCCCTCCCAGCCCCAGCAGCAAGCGCAGGTAAAGCAGACCGATGGTAAAGGTTTTCCCCGTACCCGCCGATGCTTCAATCAGCCGCTCGCCGTGCAGCGGCAGGTTTAAGGCATTCAGCCTTTCGGCAACCTGCTGACTCATGGTTTATCCTGGCTCACCGGGAACGACTGCTGCAGAGTAGAAAGATCTTTCCAGGTCTTCCAGCCTGCCGGAGCCGCATAATCCGCCTTACCGTGATGGCTGCCGGAAATCTGCGACAGCAGTGCCAGACCGGTTGGGGCAATCACGGCCTGGTGGAAGAAATCAGCAATGCTTTCCGGGGTCAATGCCTGGATCTGCGCAATCACTTTTTCACGGGTATCAAACTGATAGTTCTCACGGTTAAAGTCCTTGCTGTAGCGACCGGCCTCTTCGTCCAGCGTCTGCGGCCGCTGTTTCAACTCGTTGATCATCGCCGCCTGATACTGGGCAAAATCCTCTTTACTCAGGGCACGCAGGCGTTTTTCAGCGGTCGGATAAAATGCCTGGAAACGCTGCAGCAGATAAGCAGGCTGCTTGACGTTACTTTGCAGCAGGAAACCGATCCCCCACTGACGGCCCACGGGCATCTGGAAGGCGAACACCGCATAGCCCAGTTGCTCTTCGGTACGCAGCTGGTTATAGAACCACGGCTGGATAATCTGGCTCAGCATCGTGCTGCTGGCCATGCTTTGATGTTCATCAAAGCCCACCGGCACATACACCGCCGCCAGCGCCGAATCCGTACTGCTTCCCACCTTCTGCAGGTTAGCCAGCGCCTTTTTATCCACTTTAATAAATTCGCTGTGCCACCAGCTGTGGCCTTCACAGTTCAGCTGCTGCCTGACCTGTTCAGCCAGATCGTTTACCGCTGTCGGGGTCATATTCCCGACCACCAGCAGCTCCGGCGTGGACTGCTCCAGCAGCATTTTACGGTAGTCCAGCAGTTGCTGCAGGGTGATTGCAGGCAGCAATTTACGACGCTCGCTGCGCTGGGTATAAGGCAGACGCGACAGGAGCTGCGCGGGCTGGATAGCCAGTTCAAATGCCTTGCCTTTTTCGGCCGAGTCCAGGCGCTCAAGATACCAGGACTTGGCCTGTTCCAGCTGCTGTTCGGTCGGCGTGAAGCTGGCATAGCCTTCCAGCAGCTGTTTCATCAACTTCGGCAGACGCTGGGTAAAGCCGCTGGCACTGAAGGTCACGCCATCATCTTCCCCGGTGGAGAAACTGATGCCGCCGACCGACGCCTGCGAGCTCAGTTCATCCAGCGCTACGCCGGCCAGATAGTCATTCAGTGCAAACAGCACCTGATTCTGCGCCGTATCGACCGCTGCTTTATTACGCAGTGCCAGAGTGATATTGGCCTTCGGCTCGTCAGCATAGTACTGGCTGGGCATGTAGAACACCCGCAGCCCAGGCTGATTGAGCAGCTCCTGCGGACGATCGTACTTCTTATCCTGCTTGATCAGGCTGAAGTCGTCAGGAATGTACGGATTGAGCACCGGCAGAGACAGAGTGAGTTTGTTGCTCTCGGTCTGCCATTGACTGAATCTTTCGCTGGTGATCTTATCCACCTGGTAAGGCGCATCAACGAAGTAGGCCGTTTTATCGTGCGGTTCATTCGGGCTGATAAACCAGATGCGGGCATTCTGCGGCGTCATCCCGTCCAGTCGCGCTTTAATGGCCTGCGGATCGTAGCGGTCGGCGATATAAGGCGCATCCAGCACGTCGGCAACCGGCACGCGCAGCATGGTGTCTACCAGCCATTCGATGTAGTCCATATCACGGGTAATAGACGGGTAGCGGAAATCCAGATCCAGCACGTGCGCCACTTCATCAAAGTAGCTTTTATCAATACCCTGCGTGCGTAAGGTATTCAGGTAGCTGAACACGGCGGCGATGACCTCGTCGCGATTGGCCTGGCCTTTATCCGTGAGGGAAACGGAAATCGAGAATACCCCGCCGTTGCGATCGATAACCGGATCGGCACCGGCGCTGATGGAGTCAGCCAGTCCGCGGCTTTGCAGCCAGTCGGATAAGGTGTTTTTGCTGCGGTTACCAATCAGATAGCCAATCAGCGTATCGGTTTTACTGCGGAACTCGGCGCTGTTGTTATCAATGCGAAACTCAATACGCAGCTGCTTGCGCGGCTGTGCCGGCACATAGTGAATAATGATACCTTTCTGCTTATCGGTCACCACCGGTACGGTGATCTCCGGCACCGTCGCCTGACGGTTTTCTACGCGGCCAAAGGTTTCGGCGGCAATTTTTTCCATCTCGGGAAGTGGTTTATTGCTGTATATCACCGCCTTCATCAGATTGGCTGAGTAATAACGCTGATAAAACGCCTTCAGCGCATCGTGCAGTTTACTGCCCGGCTTATCGCGCAGGGTTTCCAGATTCCCGCCGGAGAAACGAGAGCTGGGATGATCGGGATTAAGCGTTTCTGCACCAACCTGAGCCATGCGCAGGCCGTCGCGCGAGCGCGCCATGGTCAGTTCGGCGTTCACTGCATTACGCTCACGATCGGCGTTCACCGGATCGAGCAGCGGCTCGGCGATCGCATCGGCCAGCCTGTCGGCAGCCGGTTGCAGCGCATCGTTCTCGACTTCCAGATAAAACGCTGTGCGGTAGGATGCGGTGCTGGCATTGTGGCTACCCCCGTGCTTTTTCAAAAATTCAGCGAGGTTATCCGGCTGCGGGTAACGCTTTGAGCCCATCAGCACCATGTGCTCGAGGTAGTGGGCCAGGCCAAGCTGATCGGTGGGATTTTCCAGAGACCCCACCGGCAGCGCCAGGGCGGCCAGTGACTTTGTGGCCTTATCGTCGGATACCAGCAGGACGGTCATGCCGTTATCAAGGCGGATGGCCTTATACTCGCGAGGATCTTTTTCACTTTTGCGGATAATGTCTGTAACCGGTTGCCATCCGGTTTCTGCCTGCGTCAGCGGGCTGAACAGGGCGAAAAAGACAAAGTAAACTAACCAGACTGCATAACGACGCATTCAAACTCCCTCAATTTTGCTGGTGTTTAATTGTTATAAAATAACACTACAGGAGATCATCCTGATTGTCCGTAAAACTTCCCATGTCTTCCGTGGGGAAAGTGGTACATCACCAAATACTATACAGAACGGTGCGCCTGACGCAGCGATAACAGCCAGCGCTCGGCATGCCCGGTCATTACCTGCAGGTGCGTTTCATCCAGCGTGCGGATCACCCGTTGCAGATAAGGATCGCCGCCCTCGCCCTCAATCTGATAATTCCCCTGCCAGCGCGCCAGCAGTTTGCCGCACGCTTTTTTCTGCGTGACCTCGTCGCGCAGCAGATCGCCGGATGATTCATCGTAGCTTTCCTCCAGCCAGGCTGCACCCGATTCTGTCAGCAGCAGCGGCGAGCACATGCCCTGCCGGTATCCTTCAATGTAGTGGGCAAGCTGTATCCCGGCTTCATCTGCCGCCATCGCCGGGAAACGCCATTCGCTATCGTTGCGGCCCAGCATCAGACTGGTACCGTTGCCGCCCAGCGCGCAGTAAACCAGGTGCTCCAGCCACAGAGTCAGGCCATCCTTAAAGTTGAGATTTCCCGGACGCCAGCGCAGCAGCCCGCTGTCCTGCACCTGGGGCAGCCAGCCGGTAAGCAGTACGCCGTCAATCTGCAGCGAGATTTCCCGGCTTTCCGCCGCGGCGCGCTGTTCGCGAACGCGACCGGCCAGCACGCGCATTTCCTGTTCCTGTTCTTCCCAAATCAGTTCGCCGAAAGCGCCGTAGGGCAAGGCACCTGAAGCACGCTGTCGGGCATAGAGCCGGGAACTTTCCTCTCCCTCGATCAGACTGTTTAGCAACTGTGCATTCATCTGGTAGCGAGTCAGGCCGTCCAGCGCAAAAGGCTCCGCGTCCGGCAATTCCATCTCTTCCAGCCTGAAGCTGACGCCCAGCCGCATGCTGAAAAATGCCCTGACCGGATGACGCCAGAAGCGCACCAGCCGCTCAAAGCTCAGCGTATCAAGATCTTCCGCCGCTAAAGGCTGCATAAATGGCGGATGAGCAATCCCCGACGCTTTAGCGGCAGGGAGCCATTCTTCAGCAAAGCTTCTGAACTCCGCATTCGCACTGAAGTTTTCGGCAGCAAACGGCATCCTGCTGTGCAGGTGATGCAGATGATTCGCCACGTTTTGCGCACTGTGGTCAACGTCCAGTGACCGGTCTTCAGGCAAACAGAAGCTCTGGCAGATGTACTCCACTAATTCACTGACCAGCACGGAGGGATATCGTTCCGTATTATCCTGAATTGAACGGGCAATGTAGCTGATATACAGCTGCTGCTGGGCTGAATTCAACGCTTCCAGAAACAGATAGCGGTCGTCATCCCGGCGGCTGCGATCGCCCTTTTGCAGCTGCTTGCTCATTAGGTCAAAACCCAGCGGCGGCAGCGTTCGAGGATAAATACCGTCGTTCATGCCCAGCAAACACACCACCTTGAAGGGAATGGAACGCATCGGCATTAGCGTACAGAAGTTAACCGGCCCGGCGAGGAAACGCTGGCTGATGCGTTGCTGATCGAGCCGGGAGACCAGTTCATCACGCAGCACGGTCAGCGGCACGGCCTGCTGATAGCTGGCCTCAACGCCGTAGCCAATCACCAGCTTCCACTGCTCTTCGATCAGCGTCAGCGCCGCTTCCGTTTCCGCGTCACAGACAAAGAAATCATCCAACAGCTGGCGACAGAGCGGCAGCCAGTGCGCCAGATCGCTGGTATCACCCAGCCAGCGCCGCCAGCGGTGCAGCTGCATCAGTAAATCGGCCAGATTCCCCGCCAGTTCAGCAATCAGACCGCTGGATTCATCATAGGGCAGGATCCCCTGCCATTCTCCCGCTTCGCTGTTCATCGCATAGCCCAGCAGCATCCGCGTCAGACCGAAGTGCCAGGTATGCTGGCCGGTGGCGGGCAGGTCCAGTTCTCTAACGTTGTCATCATCCAGGCCCCAGCGAATGCCGGATTCGGCCACCCAGTGGCGCAGCAGCCGCAGGCCCTCTTCATCAATAGCAAATCGCCCCACCACCGCTGGCACTTCAAGCAACGCCAGCACGTCTTCCGCCGTGAATCGGCTGTCTGGCAGGCTCAGCAGCGAAATAAATGCCTGCAGCGCCGGGTGCGCCTGGCTGGCTCGACGGTCGGAAATGGCAAACGGCAACGTGCGCTCCGGTGGCGCATTGCCAAAGACCGCCTGAATAAAGGGCGTGTAGGCGTCGATATCGGCCACCATAACGATGATATCGCGTGGGGTCAGCGTCGGATCCTCGGCCATCATCGCCAGCAGGCGATCCTGCAGGACTTCGACCTCGCGCTGCGGACTGTGACACTGATGGATCACTATTGACCGATCTTCCGGTGCCAGCAGGCGTTTGGCCTCACTGGTTTCCCACTCGCTTTTTTGCAGCCCGATAACCGCGTTATCTTCCAGTTCCAGCAGATCCCGTTTCAGGGTTTGCAGCAGGTTAACCGGTTCAAGATCGACAAAGGCGAAAACCTCATTGGGCTCTATCTGCGCCAGCAGGTAGAGATTATCGCGCCCCAGCTTGCCCCAGGAGGCCAGCAGCGGGTTGCTCAGCTGCTGCTCTCCGGCCTCATTGAACAGTGTTGATGCGCTGTCGGCATCACGGAACTGCGGGACCTCATGATTATCCTGATAGTGCCTGCGGTTGCGGCTTTGCAGCTTGGCCAGAAACGCGTAATCCTGGATATCACCCCAGTAGTGGCGACAGGGATTGGTAAACAGCAGGTGAATATCAATGTGTTTACCCAGCGCGCTCAGAGCCTGTAAATAGACCGGCGGAAGTGCAGAAATCCCGCAGATAAACACCCGGTCGGGCAAGTTTTCCGGGCGCGTCGGGCTGTTTTCCAGGCGATGAATAAAACGCTGGTAAAGGTTGGCACGATGCCACTCGGGCTGGCCGAGCTGATGAGTATACTCAACCAGCGCTGCCCACAGCGGAGCCTGCCAGATTTGCGCCTCGCCAAGCCCCTCGGTCAGCTCGCCTTTTTCCCAGCCGTTCAGCCACTGAGGCCGGTACACCAGATACTGGTCAAACAGATCCGCCACCCTGGATGCCAGCTGAAACAGCTTGCGCTTATCCTCGTCATCGCTCAGGTAATTGCGCAACGTAGCGAACGCCTCTCCCGGCAGCATGTCAGGGAGGATTGCCATCAGTTTCCAGCTCATGCCGGACTTACTGAATGCGCTTTCGCGCGGAATATCCGGCAGCACGCGCACAAACATGTCCCAGATAAAGCTGGCGGGCAGCGGGAAATCAATATTGGCAGCAATACCAAAATCTTCGGCCAGCGACATTTGCAGCCACTGCGCCATGCCGGGGCTTTGCACCAGCACCACTTCCGGATTCAGCGGATTGGGCAAGGGCCGATTTTTTATCTGCCATGATGCCAGCGTCTTAAGCAGATCCAGCTGATTGGAGTGGTAAACCGTGAACATAACCGACAGATTCTCAACGTAAGTGGGTTTAATTTCCTGAAGGGTACTGTACCCGCACAGGATGAACATTGGAAATATTGCGCTGCTGCCGTTAATTTTCTACTGCCGGGCAGCGTAGCTGAGTCAGCTCTGCTCTGCGCCCTGCCGGGCTAATCGTTTTTGCTATCAGCAGCTGACATCCTTCAGGGCCACTCTCCTGGTGCAACTGCGCCTGCCCTCCCTCCAGCGGGTTGCCCTGTAGCAGCTGGCGGGCATTACGCCATGCGCTACGCTGCTGCCACTGCTGCTGGAAACCGTCGGCCAGAACCAGCTGGTAACGCATCAGAGCCGTAATGGTTATGCTAAACAGCAGCAGGGCGAACAGCGTTTCCACCAGGCTAAACCCCCGTTGATTACGATGTAGGATCATCACACTGGCTCCTGTCGGGCAGCGGGCAGTAATCCAGCCAGCCGTGGGGCAAGGCTCTGATTCTCCCACCGGTAAGGCTGCTCACCCAGCGGTACAGAGACAGGGTTCCGCTGCCGCTGTCACCGCGCAGCAGCCTACCGCGATCGTGGCTAAGCACGCAGGCGCGCCAGGCATACTTTGGCTGGCGCTGGCAGGACCAGCCTTCTTCAGTGCCGCGCCACGTCAGTCTTTCTCCCCACGCCAGCGCGGAGGCCGCATCGGTGAACTCAAGAATATAGTGCCGTTCATCACTGACCAGGCTCAGATTATCGCTCAGCTGCCGCCGCGTGGCGTGCAGCAACACCGTGCCCATGAGCAGAATGATAATCACCATCAGCAGTGCGCCGCTTCCCCGTTGTGAGTGCATTATAAATTCTCCGCCACCAGCCAGTGCTCAACGTGCTGCACCAGGGAAAGCAACATACTGGAGCTTGCCTTCAGCATCACGCGGACCTGCTGCCGGTTGCGGACTACCCTGAATTCTTCAATGGCGATAATGCGGGGATCGTTCAGCTTCTCCCAGCCACCACCGCCACAGCGGTCAACGCCGCGCTGCATTTCCAGATTTTTCGCTCTTAGGCGAAAGCCGTAGTAATCACTGTCTTCTCGCCCGGTATTTTCCCATTGCCCGTTGCTGTTCTCATCCCAGCGGACCAGCAGGCAGCGGCCACCGTTCTGAATCTGCATTGCGGCACCGCTGCAGCGACCGTGACAATAGCCCGCCCGCCGCACGGCTTTTTCCAGCGTCTGCATTATCTGCTGCACCTCTTCATTGAGCTGAACCTGCATCTGCAGGCGCAGGTTTTGCTGCTGTAAAAGCGGCAGCGTCCGTGCTGCGCCCAGCATCATTACGCTACCTATCGCCATAGCCAGCAGCGTTTCAAGCAGCGTAAACCCGGCCTGGTTCATCGGCATCCCTCCTCTGAAACTGAACAAATACGCACCCTGCCGCGAGACGAGATAATGATGCGCCGCTCGCCGGCATCGCTGGTAATAGTGACATTCCCGGGTCGGGCGGTATTTTTGACGCCATAGAACCCCATTTCCGCCGTCACCGAACGGATGCTGACTTCCGGCCAGGGTGCCAGTAGCGTAAGCCTCGCCTGTGCGGAGCAGACGTCGGGCCGCATTCCCCCGCCCAGGCACCAGTGCCGCCCCGGCTTAAGCCAGACGACTCTGTCGGCGTTATGCCACCAGGCATCGCTGCGCAGGCGCAGCAGCAGACGCTGGATCTGCTGCGCGCTGTCATTAAGCTGACGCCGCTGCTGCCACCTCTCCAGGCCCTGCCATGATCCCAGGCTCAGCACGGCGATAAGCGCGATCGCGATCATCAGTTCCAGCAGTGTAAATCCTGCGGAGTGCGTTATTTTCATCCGCTGAGTGTTTGCTTTTGTGGTTCACGCTGCCAGCGGTACCTTGTGGGTTTGCGCGCTGTCTTCCAGGCTAAATACGTTTTCTCATCGCTATTCATTACCGCTGCGGGCCGTTACGCATTTTCATCAACCGGGGCCATACCATCGCCGGATTTGCTTAGCACCGCCGGGGAGAACGGCTAAGATGCCTGAACGGATGAAGTGAACCGGGAACCGACAGATACCGGAGCCGATTAGGCGCGTCAGATTCGAAGATCCGAGCTGAACTAAGAGAGAAAAAATGGATGATATTCAACTGACCGACATTGCCACCTCGCTGCCGCAGGTGAAGATTGATTTGAAATATGCCACGGCGGACAACATTACCGGCCAGCCGATTTACTGTGAACACCGCTGCCTTTTGCATCCGGACGCCGCTGCCGCGCTGGTTCGCAGTGCACATATCGCCGCGATTGCAGGCTTTACACTGCTGATTTATGACGCTTACCGCCCGCAGAAAGCGCAGATGAATCTGTGGCAGGCCTGCCCGGATCCCGACTACGTTATTCCCGTTTCTCAGGGGTCGAATCACTCCCGCGGTACCGCCGTTGACGTCACGCTGATTGATGAGCAGGGAAGCATTGTGGACATGGGCAGCGGCTTTGACGAGATGCATGAACGATCACATCCCTGGCATCCTTCCGTCTCGGCGCGGGCATTGCGCCACCGGCTGATGCTGAGCGCGATTATGCTTGAGGGAGGGTTTAAGGGAATTGCGACAGAATGGTGGCACTTCGAGCTGCCGGGAGCGGCAGATTATCCGCTACTGACGGATATTTTTGACTGCTATCCGCCGCCGTCTGCGGCGTAAAACAATCCCCGGCATGATGCATACCGGGGATAGCCTTTTTACACGGCAACCGGCGCTTTGATCGCCGGATGTGGGTCGTAGCCGACGATCTCGAAGTCATCGAAACGGTAGTCGAAAATGGAGGCAGGTTTACGTTTAATCACCAGCTGCGGCAGCGCGCGAGGCTCACGGCTTAGCTGCAGGCGGGTCTGTTCAAGGTGGTTGCTGTACAGGTGAGTATCACCACCGGTCCAGACAAAATCACCCACTTCCAGATCGCACTGCTGCGCCATCATATGCACCAACAGCGCATAGCTGGCGATATTAAACGGCAGACCGAGGAAGATATCGCACGAGCGCTGATACAGCTGGCACGACAGCTTGCCGTCAGCCACGTAAAACTGGAAGAAAGCGTGGCACGGTGCCAGCGCCATCTCATCCAGTTCGCCCACGTTCCACGCGGAAACGATGATACGGCGAGAGTCTGGGTCGTTTTTAAGCTGCTCAACGACCTTGCTCAGCTGATCGATCTGACGACCATCCGGTGCTCCCCAGCTGCGCCACTGCTTGCCATAGACCGGGCCAAGATCGCCATTTTCGTCCGCCCACTCGTCCCAGATTGAAACGTTGTTATCCTTCAAATACGCGATATTGGTATCGCCGTTGAGGAACCACAGCAGTTCGTGAATGATGGAGCGTAGGTGGCACTTCTTGGTAGTGACCAGCGGAAAACCATCCTGCAGATTGAAACGCATCTGGTGGCCGAAGACCGACAGCGTACCCGTACCGGTACGATCGTTTTTCGGTGTGCCCTGTTCAAGGACATGCTGCATTAATTCCAGATACTGTTTCATTTTTCCCCACGAAGTTGCTGCTGCGGACGACGACGATACGCCCAGATCATCATAATCACGCCGGCCAGAATCATTGGCACAGAGAGGATTTGTCCCATGCTGATGCCGCTGAACAGACCAAGCTGCTGGTCGGGCTGACGGAAGAATTCAATAATAATACGGAAAGCGCCATAGCCAATCAGGAACAGGCCGGAGACGGCTCCCATTGGGCGCGATTTGCGGATAAACACATTCAGAATAATAAACAGCACGATCCCTTCCAGAATCAGCTCATAAAGCTGTGAAGGGTGGCGCGGCAGTACGCCGTAGGTCGCCAGCAGGGACTGCCATTCCGGATGGGTGGAAACCAACGCGATATCTTCACTGCGTGAACCCGGGAACAGCATGGCCCACGGCAGGTTCGGATCGACGCGGCCCCAGAGCTCGCCGTTGATAAAGTTGCCAAGGCGGCCAGCACCCAGCCCAAACGGGATCAGCGGAGCCATAAAGTCTGAAACCTGGAAGAACGTGCGTTTGGTTCGACGGGCGAAGATCAGCATCACCACGATCACCCCGATCAGGCCACCGTGGAAGGACATACCGCCATCCCAGACCTTAAACAGATACAGCGGATTTTCCAGGAACAGCGGCATGTTGTAAAACAGCACATAGCCGATACGACCACCGAGGAATACACCGAGGAAACCCGCGTAGAGAAGATTTTCAACTTCTTCTTTCTTCCAGCCGCTGCCAGGCTTATTGGCACGGCGCACGGCCAGCCACATAGCGAAAATAAAACCAACCAGATACATCAGCCCATACCAGTGGAGAGACACTGGTCCGATAGAGAAGATCACCGGGTCAAATTGGGGGAAAGCCAGATAGCCGTTATTCATCTTTCACCATTTTAGAATTCTGTCCTGACGAGCAGGCAACGGAACAGGTAGACGCACGCGCAAATGGCGCGGCTGCTTAAGGCTGCGCATCATAGCATAATGCGAATTATTACGACCCGGCGTAACTGTAAACTTTGTTAAGCACCGGATCGGATGACTATTTTCCGCCCCGGATCAGGCCGCCCAGCCCTCTGCGCTCCATAAAGCCCGCGATCAGATGGCGTACGTCGCTGGTGTGGGCGGCTTCCAGGCCACGCTGCGCCAGTTCCTGCGCTTCTTCTTTGCCAATATGGCGCAGTAAATACTTCACACGAGCCACGTTGCGACCGTTCATGCTGAGGTGGTAATAGCCCATGCCAATCAGCATCACCACGCACATCGGATCGCCCGCCATTTCACCGCACAGGCACAGCTCCACTCCTGCACGTTCAGCTTCCTTTCCGATACTGTGCAGCGCACGCAGCACGGCCGGATGCAGGCTGTCGTAAAGATTGGCCACGCGGGTGTTGTTACGGTCCACCGCCAGTAGATACTGGGTCAGATCGTTAGTGCCCACGGAGACAAAATCCACGCGGTTGCGCAGGTGGCTGAGCATAAAGATCATCGACGGGACTTCGATCATCACGCCAAGACGCGGGCGAGGGATCGCGTAACCCAGCATTTCCTCCACCTCGCGCCCCGCTCTGTCAAGCAGGCGTCGCGCCTCATCGATCTCATCCAGGCTGGTGATCATCGGCAGTAAAATACTGAGGTTGCTGCTGGCGACATTCGCCCGCAGCATCGCTCGCAGCTGAACGAGGAAGATCTCGGGCTGATCGAGCGTCAGGCGGATGCCCCGCCAACCCAGCGACGGGTTTTCTTCGCTAATCGGCATATAGGGCAGCTGCTTGTCGGCACCGATATCCAGCGTGCGCAGCGTAACCGGCTTATCCAGAAACAGCTGCAGCATGCCCTGATACTGCGCCACCTGCTCTTCTTCCGAGGGGAAGCCATTCTGGAGCATAAACGGAATTTCGGTGCGGTAGAGCCCAACACCGTCGACCCGGCTACCGAGCGTATGTTCGTGTTCCGCGCTGAGACCTGCGTTAAGCATGACTTTGACCGGTTCGCCGCTTTTTAACGCTCCGGGCTGCTCAACCAGATGCTCAGCCAGCTGGCTCAGCTCGTTTTCCTCGCTGATCAGCCGCTGATATTCCTGCACCAGCACCGGTTCAGGGTCGACCAGCAGCTCGCCGCGATAGCCATCCACGATAAGCAGACGTCCCTTCATCAGGTCCGGCTGAATATCGGCACCCATCACCGTCGGAATACCCATGGCGCGAACCATAATCGCCGCATGGGAATTCGCCGCGCCGTCTCGCACGACGACGCCCGCCAGCCGTTCATGCGGCAGCTCAGCAAGGGTGGTTGCGGTCAGTTCATCGGCCACCAGCACAAAGCGTTCCGGCCAGGTATGGGTGCCCTGAATGGTATCGTCGAGGTGAAACAGCAGGCGCTGGCCGAGCACACGTAAATCACCGGCCCGCTCCCGCAGGTAGCTGTCCTGCAGGCTGGCAAACTGCGCGGCAAACTTCTCAATCACCTTTTTGACCGCCCACTCCGCGACCGAACCGGCATCAATTTCGGCCAGCAGATCTTTTTTCAGCCGCGCATCGCTGAGCAGGTGTGAATAAAGATCGAAAATGGCCGCGCTTTCTTTGTGCATGCTGGCGGTGAATCGCTTGCTGTAGCGGCGAAATTCGTTCGAGGCCTCGGCCATCGCCAGCGCCAGACGTTCGCGCTCACGCACCGAATCCAGCGTGGAAGCCGCAGAGACATTCTCCAGTGAAGGCTGCGAGGAATCCACCCAGCCTGTCGCCACCGCGACGCCGGGTGATGCCGCCAGCGCCTTGATGCGCGTCTGCCGGTACTGCCCGAACAGCACATTCAGCTGCGACTGAGAAAGGATCGCCGCCATCTGCGTGGCCAGCGTGACCAGGAACGACTCTTCGCTTTCATCAAACTGACGATGTTCACGCTGCTGAACCACCAGCACGCCCTGCAGCTGACGTCGGCTGATAATCGGTACGCCCAGGAACGAGCGGAAGCGCTCTTCTTTAACGGAAGGGATAAATTTAAAGCTGGGGTGCTTTTGCGCATCGGCAAGGTTAATGGGTTCAGCCAGACGGCCAACCAAGCCAACGATGCCCTCGTCAAATGCCAGGGCGACAGTGCGCCCACGCGGCTTTTTTAGCCCACGCGTTGCCATCAGGTAGTAGCAGCGACGTTCATGATCTGCCAGGTAAACCGAGCAGACCTCGATATCCATGGCCAGACAAATCTCGTTAACCAGGATATCCAGCGCCTCGGTAAGCCGGGGCGCTGCCGCCACTTTCTCAACTATTTCGCGTAGTTGTGTGAGCATAATCTACGTGGCTTAACCTCTCTTCCTTCGAAAGCCTTGCGTATTTCTCTGTGCGGTATTCTCCTGCAGGGGCATAACCACGCTGGCAAACTCTTTCATCACGCGGCGATAAACATCGCGTTTAAAGGAGACCACCTGGCGTACCGGATACCAGAAACTCACCCAGCGCCAGCCGTCAAACTCCGGCGTGCTGCTGGTTTGCATATTGATATCCGCGTCATTGCACAACAGCTGCAGAAGAAACCACTTCTGTTTTTGGCCGATACAAACCGGCTTTGTGTCCCAACGCACCAAACGTTTTGGCAATTTATATCGTAACCAGTTACGGGTAGAGGCCAGGATGCGAACATCCTTACGGCTCAAACCGACTTCCTCGAAAAGTTCGCGGTACATCGCCTGTTCCGCCGTCTCGCCAGGATTAATCCCTCCCTGAGGAAACTGCCAGGAGTGTTGGCCATAACGCCTTGCCCACACCACCTGTCCCTGCCTGTTACAAATTACGATACCAACATTCGGGCGGTAGCCATCATCATCGATCACCGGACTACCTCAAACTAAAACTGGATGTTCTGATTGTTTCACACTCCTTACAGGCGGTAAACCACTGGTTTTGGTGGGTGAGTCGGCATCTAACTTGGATAACTCATACCGTCGGACAGAGTTATAAACAGAAAGCGGGTCAAAAAGGCGATCTTATTCACGTTTTCTGTGGATAGCTTTGTGCAGAACTCTGTTAACAGGTGGGGAAAACTTTCTTCCACGTCTGGAGCCTTCCCGCAAAAAAAATAAATAACCCTAGATTAATCATCACCTTTAATGCCGTTTTTATGCGGAATTTAGCGCTGTCATGCTGCTGTCACAGACCGGGGCTCAGCAACTGGTGAAAGATCGAACACTTAATAGTTTATCCACAGAATATGTTGATTAGTTGGCCGCACATGGGGCTAAAGTTGCCAAAATCCCCTGCGTCAAGGCTGTAAATTGAAACAGTATTATTTTAAAACGTGAGTTATCCCACTTTTCTGTGGATAACTACGTATAAGATCCTGTTCATTGTCGGTGATAAGGCGGGTAAAACTTGCGACAGGGCCAGATAACCCCTGCCGCTGAGGCAATAAAAAACATGATTTATCATGCTATTATTAGCCTTACCCCCAGAATCAGCGCAGCATAACTTACTCCTGAATTTGGATGGTTGTTTTTTAAACGAATCTGGATACCACAATGACAGGCGATCCCTTCCTCATTCCCCCACCCCGTGATGAAGCCGAACTCATGGCCCGAGCCACCGGGCTGGCCGGTTATACACTCGGTGAACTTGCCCTGCGTATCGATCTGGCGATCCCACGCGATCTTAAGCGGGATAAGGGCTGGGTGGGGATGCTGCTGGAACGTTATCTTGGCGCCAGCGCAGGCAGTAAACCGGAGCAGGACTTTGCCGAGATTGGCGTAGAGCTGAAGACCATTCCCGTTGATGCCGCCGGACGACCGCTGGAAACCACCTTTGTTTGTGTCGCACCGTTAACCGGGAACAGCGGCGTCACCTGGCAGAACAGCCACGTGCGACATAAGCTCGAGCGCGTACTGTGGATACCGGTAGAGGGCGAGCGTACGATCCCGCTGGCAGAGCGCCACGTTGGCTCACCGCTGCTCTGGAGCCCGAATGAGGAAGAGGAGCATCAGCTGCGGCGTGACTGGGAAGAGCTGATGGATATGATTGTCCTGGGCCAGGTAGAAAGGATTACCGCACGCCACGGCGAGGTTCTGCAAATCCGCCCAAAGGCGGCAAACAGCAAAGCTTTAACTGAGGGCATCGGACGCCAGGGGCAGCCCGTTATGACCCTGCCGCGCGGCTTTTATCTGAAGAAAAACTTTACGGCAGCGCTGCTTGCACGCCACTTTTTACTGTAAGTATCCTGGCGAATTGCGAAAAACGACACAAAAGTCAATAATACGCGCCGGAAGTCGTCCATTTTCAGACTGATGAAATTATCACTACAGGGAAAATAGTTTATTACTACACTCAACACAGTAATAAAAGTTAAGGGAGACAAGTATGAAGTGGATGTTAAGTATTGCGGCGCTGAGCGTATCAATGCTGGTGAGCGGCTGCAGTAGCGATTACGTGATGGCCACCAAAGACGGCAAAATGATCATGACCGACGGCAAGCCAAATATCGATAAAGAAACCGGACTGGTGAAATACGTCGATGAATCCGGCCATGAAATACAGATTAACGGTGATGAAATCTCTTCCATCGTTGAGCGCTAAATGCTGATTTGCCATCTGACGCTGATATTTCAGGTGGCAAACGATATGCTTTCCTCTCTCTGACCGGTAATCCCCCTTTCCCCTCCCGCGTCTGACGGTTATAGTCGAAAACCGGGTTCTGATTCTGTAAGCACAGACGTCGCAATCTATTGCCAGGATCCCCTGTTGCGGACGCAGCTGATGTCCCTGACCTTTTAATAATGAAAAAAGGAAGCCTGCTATGCATTATCACCGCATCCCCCACAGCACACTTGAGGTCAGCTCCCTTGGCCTGGGTACCATGACGTTTGGGGAACAAAACAGCGAAGCCGACGCGCACGCCCAGCTTGATTTGGCGCTGAGCCGCGGCATTAACCTGATTGACACAGCAGAGATGTATCCGGTGCCACCGCGCCCGGAAACCCAGGGGTTAACTGAAAAATATATTGGCAGCTGGCTGAAAGCGCGCGGCTGCCGCGACAAGATCGTACTGGCTTCTAAAGTGGCCGGTCCGGTACGTGGTGCCGATGCCTCTATTCGCCCCAACCAGGCATTGGATCGCAAGAATATTCGTGAAGCGCTGGATGCCAGCCTGAAAAGACTGAACACGGATTACATTGATTTATACCAGCTGCACTGGCCACAGCGCCAAACCAACTATTTCGGCAAGCTGAACTATCAGTACACGGATAACACCGCGCCGGTGACGTTGCTGGAAACGCTGGAAGCGCTGACCGAACAGGTGCGTGCCGGAAAGATCCGCTATATTGGCGTGTCGAACGAAACGCCATGGGGCGTGATGCGCTATCTGCAGCTGGCGGAAAAACACGAGCTGCCGCGTATCGTCAGCATTCAGAACCCCTACAGCCTGTTAAACCGCAGCTTTGAGTTGGGCCTGGCGGAGATCAGCCAGCATGAAGGCGTGGAGCTACTGGCCTATTCAAGCCTGGCGTTTGGTACGCTAAGTGGAAAATATCTGAACGGAGCGAAGCCTGCGGGTGCGCGTAATACGCTGTTCAGCCGCTTTACGCGCTACAGCGGCGAGCAGGCCGAACTGGCAATCAGCGAGTACGTTGCGCTGGCGCAGCGGCACGGGTTAGATCCGTCACAAATGGCGCTGGCGTTTGTGCGCCAGCAGCCGTTTGTTGCCAGCACGCTGCTGGGGGCAACCACACTGGAGCAGCTGAAGATTAATATCGACAGCTACGACCTGACGCTGAATGCCGACATTATTGACGAGCTGGAAGCGATCCACCGCCGCTATACCTATCCGGCACCGTGAATCGCCAGCGGGCGGGGATCTCCCCGCCCGTTTTACTCATAGCGTGACATCCGTTCCACGCTCTGTTGCAGGCGCTGCTGCCAGTCAGGGGTACGCTGTTGCACCAGGGCAAAGACCTTCTCGCGCAGCGCTTCCGTCATCTCATCACCGGCCAGCTGCGGCGTACCGCTATTAAATGGCGGGTGCGGATCGTACTGCATCAGTAGCTGTGCCGCTTTAGCGCTTTCATCGCCTAACAGCCTGGCGCGCAGCGTCAGACCGAAATCGATCCCTGCCGTTACACCACCGCCCGAAATTCGGTTGCGGTCAATCACTACGCGGTCATTCTGCGGCAGCGCGCCAAATCGGGCCAGGTCGTCAATCATCGACCAGTGGGTGGTGGCTTTATAGCCCTGCATCAACCCGGCTGCGCCCAGCAGGATCGATCCGGTACAGACGCTGGTCACCCACTGCGCCTCGCTGCCAACCTTGTGCATCCAGTCGAGCATTTCCGTTTCCTGTAGCAGCGCGTAAGGATTTCCGGTGCCGGTAACGCAAAGAATATCGACCTTTTTGAGCTGCTTAAAAGTGGTGGTAGGCACAAACTGCACGTGCGGTACCTCGCCCTTCACCGGCTGCAGATCGCGCCAGACAAACTCCACATTAAACACCCCACCCGCCAGCGCCGTTGCCGGTCCGATGATATCCAGCGGCGTCATGCCGGGGTAGATGACGAAGGCCAACGTCGGTTTATCCCCTACAGGATGCGTCGGCAGTGGAGCACTTCCAGTCGCGCTGCTGGCAAAGAGTGAGGAGCTGGCCCCTGCCCCAACGCCGGTGGCAATCAGCGCCAGTGCCGATTTCGCGATAAAATCCCTTCTTTCCATGTCTTTCCTCCAAAATGACTCTGTGATTACACGTACAACTAGTCACGCAGGGTAACATTACCGAGCGTGATAATCAGAGGAAAGGGGGGAGCGATTTAACTGATGTTAAGAAATGTCCGGGCCAACGGCGGCCCGGACGGCAGAGTGCGATCAGGCCTTGCGTTTTTGCGCCAGCTGCCAGCCCCAGAGAACGGCGATAGCCAGTGCGAACAACGCGCCGAACCCAACGCCGGTGGCGACCGGTGGGGCACCCAGCTTAATCGCCAGGGAATAGAGCCCCAGCATCACCAGCATCGCCGTATTTTCACCGAGGTTCTGCACCGCAATCGCATTACCGGCACCCACGGTCTGCTTACCGCGCATTTGCAGCAGCGCATTCAGCGGCACCACAAAGAAACCGCCCAGCATGCCGATAATCGCCAGCAGTATGTAGGCGTTCAGCGCCATATGCTGCAGTGAGAAAGCAACGACCGCCACACCGATTAACACGCCGGCAGGCATGCAGCGGCCGACGGTTTTCAACGTCACCAGCTTCGCTGCCGCCACTGCGCCAAACACAATGCCGACGGCAACCATCGCGTTCAGCATCGTGGGCGTTTTATTGTCGGTAATGCCCAATGCCACCGGCACCCACAGCACCAGCAGGAATCGCAGCGTCACGCCCGCGCCCCAGAACAGACTGGTACCCACCAGCGAGAAGCGGGTTTCACCGTCGCGCCACAGCACGCGGCAGGCGTTGAAGAAGCTGGCCGACATCCGTTTCGGATGCCATGACTGGCCGCTGCGGGCCGCCGCCAGTTTCGGGATCATCAGGTTGGCGGCAACGGCCAGCGCATAGGCAACCACGCAGGCCAGCAGTGCGCTGGTCAGGTTGAGGTCGGCAAGGTATCCCCCGGCCAGGGACCCCAGCAGGATGGCAGCAATCGTCGAAGACTCCATCAGGCCGTTGGCTTTGACCAGCGTTTCACCGTCGGTCAGTTCACCCAGGATGCCGTACTTCGCCGGGGAATAGGCCGCTGCGCCGATGCCGACCAGGCCGTAGCCAAGGAACGGATCTAACCCGACGCAGATTGTCAGCGCCCCCAACAGCTTGAGGCCGTTGGCAAACATCATCACCTGGCCTTTGGCAAAGCTGTCGGCCACCTGGCCCACAAACGGGGCCAGAATGATGTAGGTGGCAACAAACACCATCTGCAGGACGGGCTGGCTCCAGTCGGGATACACCATCTGCTTCAGCACCGCCAGGGTGGCAAACAGCAGGGCATTATCGCCAAAAGCAGAGAGGAACTGGGCGGTAATGACCGCCATCATGCCTTTCGACATCAGGGGTTTTGATCCGGCAGTTGGGCTATTCATGTGCTTCCTCTGGCCGCTCGGCCATTTCGCGCAGGGTCACAAAATCCGGCTTGCCGCTGCCGAGCATCGGCAGCTGCTTCAGCACGCGAATATCGCGTGGGATCGTTAGCTCCGGGCTGCCCAGCTCGCGCGCCGCGCGCTGTAATCGTTCGCGCGTCAGCTCGCTGTCCGTGGTAAACAGCACCAGGGCTTCACCGCGATTGCCATCCGGCTTGATGGTTGCCGCATGCTGTTTTTCATCGGACGCCTTCAGCGCAATCAGTTCGACGCTTTCCAGCGAAACCATCTCACCGGCGATTTTCGCAAAGCGCTTCACCCTTCCCTGAATCTGGCAGAAACCGGCATCGTCAAAACTGACGATATCACCCGTATCGTACCAGCCGCTCTCCATCCGACCTTCTCCGTTATCCGCCTGGGGCGCTTCGAGAACGCCGGGACGCTCAACGCGCAGATAGCCTTTCATAATGTTCGGGCCGCTGAGCTGTAGCAGGCCGCCCTCTTCAATACCGGGGACGGAAATCAGTCGTGAATCCATACCCGGCAGAATGCGGCCAACGGTATGCGATCGCGCCGCCATCGGCACGTTGATGGCCACCACCGGCGCACACTCGGTCACGCCATAGCCTTCCAGAATGCGGATGCCGAACTTCTCAAACCAGGCGTCACGCGTGCTCTGCTGCAGTTTTTCCGCACCGGCCACGACATAGCGCAGGCGGGCAAAATCATACGGCTGCGCAAAGCGGGCATAGTTACCGAGGAACGTTGAGGTGCCGAACAGCACGGTGCAGTTACGATCGTAGACCAGCTCCGGCACGATGCGATAGTGCAGCGGGCTAGGATAAAGGAACACTTCGGCACCGGTCATCAGCGGGGTAAACAACCCGACGGTCAGGCCGAAAGCGTGGAACAGCGGCAGTGCCGACATAAAGCGATCGCGCGGGGTGAAGTCGGCGATAGTGCGGATCTGCTCAACGTTAGCCAGCAGGCTTTTATGGGAATGCACAACCCCTTTTGGATGCCCCTCAGAACCGGAGGTAAACAGCACCATCGCGGCATCTTCAGGCTGCTGCTTCACTTCTGCCAGTGACGGCATCAGCAACCGGCTGAGGATCCACAGCTTGTCCTGTAAGGTGACCGTATCCTTCAAATCTTCAAGGTAAATCCACTTAACGTCGGGGATCCCTTCAGGAAGATGCCACAGTTTGCCTTTATCGAGGAACTGGCGTGAGGTAAATACGGTCTTTACCTGCGCCGCCGTCAGTGCGCTGGTTAACCCCTTAACGCCCGAGGTGTAGTTCAGCATCGCGGGAATGCGCCCGCGCAGTGTGGCGCCCAGAATCGCAGCAGCGGTCACCGTGGCGTTAGGCAACAGCAGGCCGACATATTCGCCCTGACGCGTGTAGCGTTGCAGGATGCGCCCCACTCCCAACGACTTCTTCAGCAGGCTGGTGTAGCTGTCGGGTTTAAAATTCACGTCCTCAATGCAGGGCTTGAAGTAGCCATAGCGCACGCGCGCCGAAAGAAACGCCTGATAAATCGTCTGGCGCGGGCGCACCGCCATCCGCGCTTCCATCATGATATGGTGCAGATGTTCCCCCGCCAGTCGGCGGCGATCGCGGGCGCGAGGCGCTTCCGGCATCGGAATGATTGTTGCGGGTAAAACGGTCAGTGAGATTTTGGGAAACAGGCGGCGTTTGAATACGCCCGCCAGGCGTCCGAATGGCGTATATTCGGCACCTTCAATACGTATCGGCACCACCGTTGCCTGTGATTTAGCCGCCACAAAACCCGCACCGTCATAAATTTTCATCAGTGAACCGGTCACGGTAATGCGCCCCTCCGGGAAGATCACCACCGGTCGTCCCTGCGCGATCAGCTTGACCAGATGTTTAATCGACATTGGCTTCGTAGGGTCAAGCGGCACAAAATCGATAAAACGGCTGAGCCAGCGCATATACCACTGTTCGCTGATTGAAGAGTAGACGGCAAACACCGGTTTCACCGGCAGGAAGACGGCCAGCAGCATACCGTCAAGGAACGACATATGGTTGGGCGTGATTAACACCTTCTGTTTGTATAAACCCGAAAGGTCGCCCGTTAATTGCGTCCGAAAAATCAACCGGAACAGTAGTTTAAGGAAAGTGATCACGTTGCCAGCTCCGTAGCAGATTGCAAGTTGTGTGTAACAATGCAAGATCTGGCAGCGTAACTCAACTTTACCTGCTTTCTGTCAGTAAGCTGACGATCAGGTATTCCATCCTCCACCCAGCGCTTTATACAGCATGATTTGCTGAGTCAGCTGGCCCAGGCGGGTGGTGATGAGCAGTTGCTGTGCGCTGTACAGCGATCGCTGTGCCACCAGGACATTAAGAAAATTATCCACGCCTTCACGATAGCGCACAGTGGCCAGATCGTAGTTTCGCTGACTGGCCTGTTCATCCAACTGGCGGGCGTGCAGCTCATTTTTATAGGTTTCCTGAGCGGCCAGCGCATCACCGACCTCTTTAAAGGCCGTCTGAATAGTCTTCTCGTAGTCGGCAATTTCAATGCGTTTTTGCAATTTGGCAATATTCAGATTTGCCACGTTCTGACCCCCACGGAAAATCGGCAGATCGATTGCCGGGCTGACGGCCCAGGCGGCGGTGCCGCCGGAAAGCAGGTCGCTCAGCCTGCCGGATGACGATCCTCCCATCGCCGTCAGGCTGATACTGGGGAAGAATGCCGCCCGCGCAGCGCCAATATTGGCGTTGGCTGACAGCAGCTGGTGCTCGGCCGCAATAATATCCGGGCGATGAGTTAGCAGGTCGGAAGGCAGCCCGGCCGGTGTGGCCGGGAAGTTCCACTCTTTTTTCAGGCTGGCGCCGGCCAGTAGATCCGCCGGCAGACCGCTGCCCACCAGCAGCGTTAACGCATTCACATCCTGGCGAACCTGACGACTGTAGGTTGCGACATCCGCCTGTGCTATGCGCACCAGCGTTTCGGCCTGTACCAGATCCTGCTCGCTGCTGACGCCGCCTTCATAGCTGCGTTTTGTCAGATCGTAAGAATCCTGCTGGCTCTGTGCGGTACTTTGCGCCAGCTTCAGCAGTTCATTATCTGAACAGAGCGCCAGATAGCCTGCCGCCACCTGTGAAATCAGGCTGATGCGCGTTGCGCGCTGAGTGGCATCCATTGCCAGATAGCGCTCCAGCGCGCTGTGGCTGAGGCTGCGCAGGCGGCCAAAAAAGTCCAGCTCCCACGCGGTGACGCCGAAGTTTGCATCAAACTGATGGTAGGTCCGCCACCGCCCGGCCCGGTGTTATAAAGATTCCCCGGTAGATGAGCCGCCGTTTCACCGGCGTTGAGGTCGACAGAAGGCATCAGCGCCGAACGGGCCACCGTCACCTGCGAGCGCGCGACGTCGACATTCAGTGCTGCAATCCGCAAATCACGGTTATTATCCAGCGCCTGAACGATGAGCTGATGCATCACCGGATCGGTGAAAAAGTGCTGCCAGCGGATGTCTGCGCCGTTACCGGCCAGATGCGGCCCCTGTTCTGCGTACTGCCCAGAAACCGGCAGCGACGGCCGCTGATAGTCAGGTTCCATCGTACAGCCCGCCAGTATCAGTATCGGTAGCAGCCCCATTGATAAAGTCTTAAGCATCATGGTTCTGCACCTCTTTCTGTGTTTTTTTCCTGCCGGAGAATAGCTGCGAAACAAACACGTAAAACATCGGCACAAAGAAAATGGCCAGGAAGGTTGCGGTCAGCATACCGCCGACCACCGCAGTACCAATGGAGTGCTGGCTGCCCGCCCCTGCACCGTGCGAAATCGTTAGCGGCATCACGCCAAGGACAAAGGCCATTGAGGTCATGATGATGGGCCGAATGCGCAGCTTTGCCGCCTCCGTTGCCGCTTCCACTAATCCCATTCCCTCTTTCTCATGAAGATCTTTGGCGAATTCGACGATCAGGATGGCGTTTTTCGCCGCCAGTCCCACCGTCGTTAACAGACCCACCTGGAAGAACACATCGTTTTCCAGCCCGCGCAGCAGCACCGCCAGAACCGTGCCCAGCACGCCCAGCGGCACCACGAGGATGACCGAAAACGGTATCGACCAGCTTTCATACAGTGCGGCGAGGCAGAGAAACACTACAATCAGCGAAATGGTGTACAGCGCCGGGGTTTGCGATCCTGACATCTGTTCTTCATATGACAGTGCGTGCCACTGAACTTTGAAACCCGGCGGCAGTTTTGCGGCGATTTCCTTCACCGCTTTAACCGCTTCACCCGAACTGTAGCCCGCAGCGGGGGATCCCATAATTTCGACGGCTGAAATACCGTTAAAGCGTTCATAACGGGGTGAGCCGTACTGCCACTCGCCGCTACCGAATGCCGTATAGGGCACCATGGTTCCGCTACCGTTGCGGAAATACCATTTCTTCAGATCTTCCGGCGTGACGCGCGATCCGGCATTGCCCTGCACATACACTTTTTTGACGCGGCCGCTGTAGGTGAACTGATTGACGTAGCTGGAGCCCCAGGCAATGGACAGCGTATCGTTGATATCCCCCAGGCTCAGGCCCAACGCACGGGCGCGTTCATCGTCAATAATCAGATGATACTGCGGCTCATCTTCCATACCGTTCGGGCGGGTAGCAAACAGACGTTTATCCTGCGCCGCCATGGCCAAAAACTGATTACGGGCGGCCATCAGCGCCGCATGCCCTTTGTTCTGGGTATCCTGCAGGAAGAAGTCAAAACCGGTGGCATTCCCCAGTTCGATAACGGCGGGGGGAACCAGTGCGTAGACTTTGGCGTCTTTAGAGGTTGAGAAATGCGCCATCGCACGGGCAGCCAGTTTTTGCACCGACTGCTCACTGTTGCGCTCGCTCCAGGGCTTCAGCAAGACGAACGCCGTTGCGGTGTTCTCACCACGCCCCGAGAAGCTAAAGCCGTTGGGTGAGAACACCGACAGGACCTCAGGATTTTTCAGCAGCCAGGTTTCCATATCATCAATCACGGCCTGCGTTCGCTCAGTAGCGGCATTACCGGGTAGCGTGATCTGCATCATCATCACGCCCTGATCTTCATCAGGCAGAAACGATGTGGGCACACGCATAAACAGCACGCCGGTGGCAACCACCAATGCCAGATAGATCAGCAGAAACAGATTACGCCGGGAAAGGATCCCCACGACGCTACGGGTATACTTCACCGTACCGGCGTCGAACTTGCGGTTAAACCAGCCTGCCATGCCTTTGTCTTTATGCTCCTCGGAGGCCGGTTTTAACAGGGTCGCGCAAAGTGCCGGAGTGAAAATCATCGCCATCAGTACCGACAGCGCCATTGCTGAAACAATGGTTATCGAAAACTGGCGGTAGATAACGCCGGTGGAACCGGCAAAGAATGCCATCGGCAACAGCACCGCAGAGAGCACCATGGCGATACCGAACAGCGCGCCCTGAATCTGCGTCATGGACTTAATGGTGGCGGCTTTAGGGTCGAGCCCCTCCTCATGCATCACACGCTCGACGTTCTCCACCACCACGATCGCATCATCCACCAGCAGCCCGATGGCCAGAACCATCCCGAACATCGTCAGCGTATTAATCGTATAGCCGCAGGCCGCCAGCACGCCGAACGTCCCCAGCAGCACGACGGGCACCACCATGGTAGTAATCAGCGTGGCGCGGAGGTTTTGCAGGAAGATCAGCATAACGAAGAACACCAGCACGATGGCCTCAAACAGCGTTTTCACCACCTCTTTAATCGAGGCGCTGACCACCGGAGACGTATCGTAGGGGTACTTGACGGCCACCCCTGGCGGCAACGACGATTGCACATTTTCCACTGTTTTACGCACGCCATCGATAGCATCCAGCACGTTTGCGCCGCTCGCCAGACGCAGCGCAATACCGGCGGAAGGTTTGCCATTGTAGGTGGCGGAAATACTGTAATCCTGCGGCCCTAAATCGACACCGCCCACATCACGCACGCGGACCTGAGAGCCATCGGGGTTTACCTTCAGCAGGATATTTTCAAACTGAGCGACGTTCTGAAAGCGCGTTTTCCCTATGATAGTCGCGCTGAATTTTGCCCCTTCAACCGAGGGCAGCCCCGCCAGCTTACCGCTCGATACCTGAACGTTTTGTTTGCTGATGGCTTTAGTCACATCGCTCGGAATAAGCTGGTACTGATAGAGTTTTTCCGGATCCAGCCAGATACGCATACCGTATTCTGACCCCATCACCACAAAGTCACCGACGCCCGTGGAACGTGCAATGGAGTCCTGGAGTTTGGACACCAGCAGATCCGCCAGATCACCGTTACTCATCTTGCCACTGTTGGCAATCAGGCTGACCACCAGCATAAAGTTAGCCTGGTATTTACGGACGTTGATTCCCTGCTGTACCACCTCATTCGGCAGCTGAGACTCGGCGAGCGACACTTTGTTCTGCACCTGTACCTGAGCGATATCGGGATTGGTGCCCTGATTGAAGGTCACGATAATCATTGCGCTGCCGTCGCTGTTACTTTGCGATTCGATATA
This sequence comes from Erwinia sp. JUb26, assembly GCF_003751505.1. Taxonomy (GTDB): domain Bacteria; phylum Pseudomonadota; class Gammaproteobacteria; order Enterobacterales; family Enterobacteriaceae; genus Erwinia. Next base: position 133,594 of record NZ_RJVB01000002.1, read on the forward strand.
GCGCAGGTTATCGATCCCGTTCAGCTGCTGCTCAATCACCTGTACAGAGGTGTTTTGCACCGTTTCAGCACTCGCACCGGGGTATACAATCTGGACGGAAATCGCCGGGGGGGAAATGTTTGGGTACTGATTAATCGGCAGGGAAAATACGGACAGCCCCCCAATCAGCATCACCAGAATCGCGATCACCCAGGCAAAGATCGGGCGATCAATAAAGAATTTAGACATCCGTTGTCCTTACTGCGCAGAGGGATCGGCAGTGGTTAAGTTGGTACGTTTCACCACACTGGGTTTATGCTCACTGGCGACGACCTGACTGCCGTCACGCACCAGCTGTAATCCGTCAACGACTACCCGGTCGCCCGTCTGTAACCCTTCGGTGACCAGCCACTGGCTGTTCAGCATCTCGCCGGTTTTTATCGTCTGCTCAACCACTTTATTATTTGCGCCAACCTTGTAGACATAAGGTCGGCCTTTGGTGTCGTGCAAAATGGCTTCCTGAGGGGCCAGTATCCCTTTCTGGGCCACCCCCTGAGGAAGAACAGCATGGACGAACATGCCGGGTAACAGATCGCGGTCGGGGTTAGGGAAAGAGGCGCGCAGTGTAATGCTGCCAGTGGTTTCATCAACCGTCACTTCCGAGAATTCCAGCTTGCCGGGCTGGGCGTATTGCGACCCGTCTTCCAGTATCAGTTTGACCTCGGCAGCATTTTGCCCCAGCGCCTGCAGTTTGCCGTCCGCCAGCGCCCGACGCTGACGAAGTAACTGCAGCGATGACTCGCTGACGTCAACGTAGATTGGGTCCAGCTGCTGGATGGTGGTGAGATAATTGCTCTGACCATTGGTCACCAACGCGCCTTCGGTATAAAGCGAACGGCCAATGCGGCCGGTAACAGGTGAACGGACGTGGGTATAGTTAAGATTGACCTGGGCAATTTCCAGCTCGGCCTTAGCCTGTTTTTCTGCGGCAACGGCATCGTCGTAGGTTTGTTTACTGATAGCCTGCGCCGCTACCAGGGGTTTGTAGCGCGTGGCCAGCCGATGCGCGTTCTCAAACGTGGCCAGCGCCTTATCATAGGTTGCCTGATAGCTGGCGGGATCGATCAGGTATAAAGACTGCCCGGCCTTAACATCACTCCCCTCAATAAACAGGCGTTTTAGAATAATGCCGCTAACCTGAGGACGGACCTCGGCCGTTCTGACCGCGGTGGTGCGACCCGGTAACTGCGTGAATAGCGTAACAGGCTGACTTTTAAGTGTGGTAACACCGACATTAGCCGGTTTCACCGTGGAATCTTTAGTCCCTTGATCGCAGGCGGCGAGCATAAAAACCAGACATATGGGAAGGATCCTTTTTCTCATAATTTAATCTCTTACGGTAACGTTTAAATTTATAACGAGAGCAGATCGGATTATCCTCTTGGCTCAATGCCCCGCCGACGCAGCTCACGTCGGGCCAGCTCCTTCAGCCAGCAGGCAAGGGTGATGTTGTCATCATCCGTCAGCGATTTAATCTGAGCATGAAGCTCGGGGTGGATCCGCAGCTGAAAGGCTGCTGATCGTCCACCGACTTTAGGCGTCCTGTCTTTAAGCTTCGGCATAGTTATCAGCTCCTGGGTATGAGAGCGCCCCTTGCCGCGCTACCAACACCATCAAGGGGCTGACACCGCTGGCAGAATGCAATGCCGACGGTGCTGCGGGCAGCTTAACGTTAATGTCACTCTTTCTTTGGTGGATTCAGGGGGAAGATGTAAACAGAGTATTGAAAGTTGTGAACGTTTCTAAGGATTGAAACAAAGCGTAAGACGATGAAGAGACAGGCAAAAAAAAACCCACGCATCCGCGTGGGTTGGTGCAACTGAACAGGGTGCAGTCCGCCGGGAGCAGACTGTATTCACACCAATCAATACCTCTGGGACTGCTATTGTCACCAGAAGCCGATCCTGAAACCAGCAAACAAAAGCAAATGAATGGCGCTAAATGCAACCAGTCATGACCGTTCGCTCATATCTTTACATATTGAACTGGCAGGATTTTTCCTAACCCGGGCTGTTAAGCGCATCCGGTGCGATGTTCATATGCTTCAACACCGGACCGATAATATTGCCAAACACCGGTGCCGCCACCGAGCCGCCAAAGTGATCGCCGGCGGTCGGGTGGTTAATCATAATCACCAGCGCCACCTGCGGGTTACTGGCGGGTGCCACTCCGGCGGTATAGTTGATATAACCCCCGTCGTATTTCCCGCTGTCGCCCATTTTTTCCGCCGTACCGGTTTTAATCGCCAGCCGGTAGCCCGGCACCGCCGCACGCACCCCGCTACCGCCCGGTAGCGCATCGCTCTCCATCATATGCACCACGGTTCTGACCGTATCTTCATCGGCAACGCGAGTGCCCAACACCGGTGGGGTGACCCGGGTGATCGACAGCGGGCGATAAACCCCAAAGGAGCCGAGCGTAGCGTATTCACGGGCAATCTGCAGCGGCGTCACGCGCAGCCCGTAGCCGAAGGAGAAGGTGGCGCGTTCGATATCCGCCCAGCGCTGACGGTGCAGGGGGAAATAGCCGACGCTTTCGCCGGTCAGCCCCAGCCCGGTGGGTTTGCCCAGTCCGAAGGACTGATAGGTATTCACCAGCACCTCGGCGGGCATCGCCAGTGCGATATGCGACACCCCGATATCACTGGATTTCTGCAGAATGCCGGTCATCGTCAGGCGCGACCAGTGGCCAACGTCGCGGATCAGGTGGCCGTTAACGCGATAAGGCGTGGTATCCAGCACCGAGTCTGGGCGAACCAGTTTACGGATCAGCCCTTCCATCACCACCAGCGGTTTTACCGTTGACCCCGGTTCGTAGCTGTCGTTGATGGCCGTGTTACGCATCTGCGCCGGTGATACCTTCGCAAAGTTGTTCGGGTTAAATGAGGGGTAAGACGCCATCCCGAGAATTTCACCGGTATCAATTTTAATCAGCACCGCCGCGCCGGAATCGGCCTTGTTCAGCAGCACGCCGTCGCGCAGCTTGCTGTACAGGGTGTACTGATCGAACTTATCAATACTCAGCTGCACCGTCGGCGGCTGCTGTGGCGGCTCGTAGTTAATCATCGCCACGATATTGCCGTTGGCGTCCTGGCGGTACTTCTCCACGCCGGGCGTACCCTGTAACACCTTATCGAAGCCTTTCTCCAGCCCGGTCAGCCCGTTGCTGTCCGCGCCGACGATGCCGATAAGCGGCGCGGTGGCCTCACTCATCGGATAAAAACGGCTGTCGTCATAGACCGTGGTAATACCGGACAGATGAAGTTTGGAGATATCTTTAGCAATACCCAGCTCGATTTTACGCCCCAGATACAGGAAGCGTCGGTTCGGGTTGGCATTGATTTGCGCGGCAATCTCTTCGGGGCGTTGTTCCAGCGCATTGGCCAGATACGCCCATTTGGGGCTGGTGAAATCAGGGTGCGCTTCCAGCACGCGCTGCGGATCGGCAATCACGTCGCGCGACGGCACGCTGAGCGCCAGCGCTTCACCGTTTCTGTCCAGAAGGGTTCCCCGGTTCGTCGGCAGAGTCACGGTTCGCAGCGAGCGTTCATCCGCCTCTTTTTCCAGCATGGGATGATTGATGAGCTGTAAATCGGCCACCCGCGCCAGCAGGACGCCGAGGCAGGTCAGCACGCCGACACAAACAAGACGGAATCGTACGGGATTGAACGTCGGGGCGGGCTGGGATTTCGCCAGCGATCTTTTCAAGGGAGGCATGTTTTTTCCAGTACAGGGTGCATGATAACTCTCTGGCTTTTATACAAAAAATGATTCGGAGTTAACAGGCAAACTGTGTTTCAGATCGTGATTGAGCGAGAGGAAAAGGCGCGAAGATCTGCCTAAAAAAAACGGACTTAAAATCAGTAAACTGTAAGAAAATCCTTAGATTACAGGCAAAAAAAACCTGCGCATCTGCGCAGGTCGGTGAAACAAAGCGATAAATACTTTTTGATGTTCACCCATCAATACCTCTGGGATCTGAACTGTATCAATCCGCTGTATCGGGTCGCTACTCAGGAATCGCAACAGTTACCCGCAAAATGTAACCAGCTATGTGATTTGTAGGGGTTTTAGCAATGTATCGCCAACATTCGGGCTACGCCGCCCCTCGTCACGCCACCTCAGCCAGTTTTCGAATCTCCACCAGGCAGCTCATGGCGTTTGGCCCCTGAGTCAGCGACGAGGTGCCGATATCCAGCGTCAGCACGTTCGGATTCCCGGCGCGATCGTAGTCTCGCCACGCTTTACCAAAACCGGGATCGAACCAGGCACCGGTGGAAATCAGCACCACGTTCTGGCTGACGCCTTCGGTCAGGCGGACACCGGCCTGAATGCAGCCACGATCGTTACTGACTTCAATCACATTGCCGTCGCTGATGCCCCGCTCAGCCGCATCCAGCGGATGCATCCACAGCGTTTCGCGCCCGGCAGTTTTATTGGCCTGCACCGTTGGCGTGGCATCCATCTGGCTGTGCAAACGGTCCCCGGGCTGAATCGAAATCATATGCAGTGGGAAGCGCTGCTTGATTTCCGCTCCCAGCCACTCGGCAGGTTCGCGCCATTCGGGATGCGGACCAAAGTCAGCCAGCTGATAGCCCTCAATGGTTTGCGAAAACAGCTCAATTTTACCGCTGGCGGTTTTAATCGGGCTGGCCACCGGGTTAGCGCGGAAATCGGCCATAAAGACCCAGTCTTCCTTCGGCAGTGGGATCTCCACGTGCCCTTCGTGCCAGAACGTTTCAAATTCCGGGAAGTCGATGCCCTTATTGTTGTGGGCCACGGCGCAGCGCTGATAGAGATGCTTGATCCACTCCATCTCATTACGGTTTTCGGTAAAGGTATCGCGATAGCCCAGTCGCTCGGCCAGATCGGCAAAGATATCGAAATCGTTACGCGCCTGGTGCTGCGGCGCAATCGCCTGATGCATCGCCAGCACGAAGCGGTCCTTGGACGATCCGCCGATATCATTGCGCTCCAGGGTGGTGGTCACCGGTAGCACGATATCCGCCATCTGCGCCGCAGGCGTCCAGACGATATCCTGCACGATAACCGTATCCGGGCGCTGCCAGCCCTCAACCAGCCGGTTCAGCTGCTGATGGTGGTGGAACGGATTCCCGCCCGCCCAGTGGATCAGATGGATATCCGGGTAGGTATGCGTTTCACCCTGGAAGGTGTATTCCTCGCCGGGATTGAGCAGCATATCGCTGATGCGGGCCACCGGGATCGCACGGTGCGCAATCGGGTTAACCCCGGTAGACATCAGCGGAGACGGGCCTTCAATGCGCGGGTTGCCGACGCTGTTCATTGAACCGTGACCGAAGGAGAAACCGGCACCCGGCAGACCAGGCTGGCCCAGCATCGACGACAGGGCAATCATCATCCAGTACGGCTGCTCGCCACGATGGGCGCGCTGAACGGAGTAAGAGCAGGTAATAAAGCTGCGCTTGCCGCACAGTTGCTTTGCCAGCAGCGCGATGCGCGCGGCCGGAATACCGGTGATCTCGCTGGCCCACTGCGGCGTTTTTGGCTGGCCGTCGCTTTCGCCCAGCAGATAGCTTTTCAGCTGCGGATAGCCGACGCAGTGGGACTGCAGGAAGGCATTATCCACCGCACCCAGCCGCTCAATTTCAAACCCTAACGCCAGCATCAGCGCCACGTCGGTGTTCGGGCGGATCGGGATCCACTCGGCGTTAATGAACTCCGGGCAGTCATCGCGCATCGGGCTGATGTTGATGACCGGCGTCCCTTTCGCCGCCAGCTGCTGCAGCGCCGGTTTCAGGCTGTGCTCGCCCGCGCCGCCGGAGGCCACCTGGGCATTTTTCAGCGCCAGTCCGCCAAAGGCGATAAAAATCTCACAGTGCTTCACCACATCAGGCCAGTCGGTAACGCGGCCGGTGAGCGGCATATAGGTACCAATCACATAGGGTAGAAAGAACTGCGCGGCGCCCCAGCTGTAGTTGCCCTGCTGGTCAATGCCGCCGCCGCCGAGGTTATAGAAGCGGCGCACCAGTGTGCGGGCATGGTTAACGCGCCCCGCCGACGACCAGCCGTAGGAGCCGTCAAAGATCCCGCTGGCGCCGTAGCGGTCGCGTACCCGGCGATTTTCTTCCGCCACCAGATCGAGCGCGGTTTCCCAGTCCACTGCAACAAAGTCCTCACGCCCGCGCAGGGTACGATCGCTTCTCTCGCGGGACTTCAGCCAGGAACGGCGCACCATCGGCTGGCGGATACGTTTATCCGAATAGACCAGTTCCGGAATGGTGTTGAGCATCGGCGACGGATCCTGGTCAGCGAAGAACGGGTCACAGCGCAGCAGTTTGCCATTCTCGACGACTGCACTGAAGGCACCCCAGTGGGCAAGGTGAGGTAATGTTTTTTGCGTCATTAAAGGATCCGGCCATCGTGTCGGTTTTCTGGAAACTCAGAATAGCATCGCTCAGTAATGGAGTGAAACCGTGTTCACTTTATCAGAACGAACGGCCTGCAATCGGGCGAAGTTAAAGAGGAAAATCCTCAGCTTTGCGACGCCCGGCGCATTCTCCAGGCTTGCAGTCACTGCGGCTTTCCGCAACACTACTGCAATGTAAACGCTTACCCAGAAAGGTTGGACCCTATGGCTACCATAAAGGATGTCGCCAGACTCGCGGGGGTGTCGGTAGCAACCGTTTCTCGCGTCATCAATCATTCCCCTAAGGCCAGTGAAAATTCGCGTCTGGCGGTGACTCAGGCGATGGAGTCGCTGAAATATCATCCGAATGCCAACGCCCGCGCGCTGGCGCAGCAGTCCACGGAAACCATTGGCTTAGTGGTTGGCGACGTTTCCGACCCCTTCTTCGGCGCGATGGTGAAATCGGTGGATGAAGTCGCGTGGAATACCGGTAATTTCCTGCTGATCGGCAACGGCTACCATGAAGAGCAAAAAGAGCGCCAGGCGATTGAGCAGCTGATTCGGCATCGCTGCGCGGCGCTGGTGGTGCATGCGAAAAAAGTCCCGGATGAAGAGCTGATTGGCCTGATGAAGCAGATCCCCGGGATGGTGTTGCTGAACCGCGTGCTGCCCGGCTATGAACAGCGCTGCATCGCCCTGGACGACCGCTACGGCTCCTGGCTGGCCACTCGTCATCTGATCCAGCAGGGGCATAAAAATATTGCCTTTATCTGCTCAACCCACTCTATTTCCGACTCCAGCGACCGCCTGCAGGGGTATTACGACGCGCTGAAGGAGCACGGCCTGCCCTGCAACGATCGGCTGGTGGCCTTCGGTGAGCCGGATGAAGTGGGCGGCGAAACGGCGATGACCGAGCTGCTCGGTCAGGGTAAAACCTTTAGCGCGGTAGCTTGCTATAACGATTCCATGGCGGCGGGCGCGCTGGCGGTGCTGAGCGACAACGGCGTGCGGGTGCCGGAAGAGATGTCGCTGATAGGCTTCGACGATGTGCTGGTATCCCGCTACGTCCGGCCGCGTCTGACCACCGTCCGCTACCCGATTATCACCATGGCACAGCAGGCGGCCACGCTGGCGCTGGCGCTGGCTCACGGCCAGCCGCTGCCGGAGGTGACCCATCTGTTTAGCCCGACGCTGGTGCGCCGCCACTCGGTCGGTACACCGGCCTGATACCTCGGTTCAGCGGCTCAGCGGCTCAGCGTCTGACGACAAAGGTTTAGAGTAAAGGTGCACGGTGGTCGCAGGATAGTCCAGCGCGTCACCGATATAGCGCCAGCCGAACTTTTCGTAGTAGCCCTTACAGGCGGAGTAGAGGTAAAGATTCTCGTCACCGCGCTGCCTGCAGCAATCGATGATGATTTGCTGCAGCCGTTCGCTGAGCCCCCTTCCACGCCAGCTTTCATCGACGTACAGCGCCGCCAGCCAGGGGAACAGGTCCTGGCGGCTGACCAGATCGCAGCGCCACAGCCCCACCGTTCCTACCGGGCGTTCGCCGTCGAGCGCGACGAAGGTGATCGGCAGGTCGCTACCGGCCAGGCTGCTGTCGATCACGCTGGCAAAGAAATCCCGACTCTCTTCGCTGCCAAACGCCTGCCACAGCCAGTCGATGATGATTTCGCGATGTTCGGTGGCGTCGGTGAGCGGGACGATGCGCAGGGTGGTCATGGGAAGGTTCCGGGATGATGGTTTTGAGTTCAGTAAATTACCACAGGGAACGGGGTTCGGCTTCTTTGGCTGATGGGGATAGGAGATCGGGATTACAGCACCTGCGGCTGCTGGGGTTGGGGGATCGGGGGACAGCCTCTGCGGCTGCCGGGCGGTCCTCGCGCCGCTTCGCGGTGCCTTCGGCTACGGCATCCGGCCGGCCGGACCGGCTAAGACGGGCGTCCTGCCCGGCTTAGCCTGACGCCTGCTTCCCTGCTGGCGTCTCCTGGCCTGATGCCTTCACCTCAGCGCTGCGGATTGCCCGTCATCCGCAGAGGCTGTCCCCCTTTAACACTTAGAGCCGCTATCTGCTAAAAACCACAGGCGAGTGTGCAATTTCCTGCCAATTAAAGACACCGCTAAACCGGCGGCACAGAACGGCTACTCCGGTCGAAGCATTCAAAAAGTCTTTGCCCCCAGGATACTTGAAACCGCTGTTTTCTAAAGCTGCACGCGAAACGAAGAGTTTAGCCACAGGCAACACGAAGCTAATGGCACAGACGGGTGGCTGCCCCGATCGGAGCATCCGCAGCGCTGAACGAAATGAGGAAGCCAGGATTCGGCCACACGGACGTGACCGAAAGGCACAGCCGGGCAGGACGCCCGTCTGTGCCGGTCCGTCAGGCTGACGAATGCAGTGAGGGCACCGCGCAGGCGGCGCGAGGACCGCCCGAACGGGGTAGCTACCCGCCTGCGTAAACACCGTTACGTCAGACAACATGGAGTAGCCACCGTCTGTGCATTCACCATCGCGCCAGACAGCACCAGCCGGATTTTAACGACTCATTACAGCTCCAGCGCCAGCAGCTCCGCCACGGTCTGCGCACGACGGATCTGGCGTGCCTGACCGTTCTCAAACAGCACCTCCGGCAGCAGCGGACGGCTGTTGTAGTTCGACGACATCGACGCCCCGTAGGCACCGGTATCGTGGAACACCAGATAATCCCCGACCTTCACCGCCGGCAGCGCGCGGGTTTCCACCTTGCCGCCTTCCTGCTGAGTGAATACATCGCCCGACTCGCACAGCGGACCCGCCACCACCGTCTCGACGGTATTCTGCTCGTCCAGCTGACGGCCATCGCCGGCAATCGCGGAAATATGGTGATAGCTGCCGTACATGGACGGGCGCATCAAATCGTTAAAGCCCGCGTCCACCAGCACAAAGTGACGGCTGCCCATCTCTTTCACTACCCGCACCTGACTGACCAGCACGCCCGACTCGGCGACCAGGAAACGGCCCGGCTCGATCTCCAGCTTCACCGGGTGCCCCAGGTGCTGTGCTACACGCTGGCGGGCGGCATCCCACAGGCCGAAATAGTGATCGGTATCGATCGCCTCTTCACCAAAACGATACGGAATCGACAGACCGCCGCCGGCAGAAATTGCTTCCAGATCCTGACCGAAGCTGACCACCTGATTTACCATCGCGTCGCACACCTGCTCCAGATGGCTGTAGTCCACGCCCGAACCGATATGCATATGAATCCCGACCAGCTTCAGCTGGTAGCGTTGAACCGCTTCCAGCGCCAGCGCCATATCGCCGAACCAGATACCGTGCTTGCTGTTCTCGCCGCCGGTGTTGGTTTTCTGGCTGTGGCCGTGGCCGAAGCCCGGGTTAACGCGCAGCCAGACAGGATGCCCGGCAGATACGGCACCCAGCTGATGAAGCATGTCAACGGAACCGGCATTAACCGGCACCTTCAGCTCCGCCACGCGGGCCAGGGTTGGCTCGTCCAGCAGATCGGCGGTAAAGACGATCTCGTCGCCGCCCGCCTGATAACCCGCCGCCAGCGCGCGCTCAATCTCACCCAGCGACACGGAATCGACCTTTACGCCCGCGGCGCGCATCAGGCGCAGAATATGAATATTCGAGCAGGCCTTCTGGGCAAAACGCACCACGTCAAACTGCTGCAGCTGGGCAATTCGCTGCTGAATAATGCTGGCGTCGTAGGCCCAGACCGGGCCGCCCGTCTGACGGCCTAAGGCTAAAAGATTGTCCTGATTCAGGGCGGTAGTGGTGTCGGTCAGCAGGCGTGGCATAAGGGTTCTCCATAAAGTTAGGGTTCTATTACGCCACATCTCTTTTCGGGATAAAAATATCTGTTTTATCGCAGTCTATTCATTCATGATATGGATTTACTGAACTGAATTTCCGTGGAGAGAGCGATGGCCGGAGTCTCCCTGCGCCACATTGAGATATTCCATGCCGTGATCACCTCCGGTAATCTCACCGAAGCGGCAGCAATGCTGCACACCTCACAGCCGACCGTCAGCCGTGAGCTGGCGCGCTTTGAAAAACTGATTGGATTACAGCTGTTTGAACGGGTGCGCGGACGCCTGCAGCCCACGGTTCAGGGCCTGCGGCTGTTCGAGGAGGTGCAGCGATCGTGGTACGGACTGGACAGAATTATCAGCGCCGCCGAGGGGCTGCGGCAGTTTCGTCAGGGCGAGCTTTCCATCGCCTGCCTGCCGGTTTTCTCCCAGTCACTGCTGCCGCTGCTGTGTCAGCCGTTTATGCAGCAGTACCCGGAAGTGAGCCTGAATATCATCCCGCAGGAGTCTCCGCTGCTGGAGGAGTGGCTATCGGCCCAGCGCTATGATTTGGGTCTGACCGAAACCAGCCATGCGCCCGCCGGGACCGAACGCAGCGCGCTGTTTACGCAGAATGAAGTCTGCGTACTGCCGCAGGATCACCCGCTGGCCCGCCGCGACTGCCTGACGCCGCAGGATTTTTCCGGTGAGAATTACATCAGCCTGTCGCGCACCGACAGCTATCGCCAGCTGCTGGATAATCTGTTTAGCGAACAGGGGGTACAGCGAAGGATGGTGATGGAAACGCACAGCGCGGCGTCGGTGTGTGCGATGGTCAGAGCGGGCGTGGGCGTATCGATTGTGAATCCGCTGACGGCGCTGGACTACGCCGACAGCGGAGTGGTGATGCGGCGCTTCAGCGTGGACGTGCCGTTCACCGTCAGTTTAATCAGGCCGCGCCACCGGCCCGCATCGGCGCTGGTTGATGCCTTCAGCCAGCATCTGCAGCAGCATATCGGCCTGTTCAGCCAGCGCCTGGAACGGCAGCTGAATTAAGCGCTGACCGGCTGACCCTGCGCACGGGAACCACGGAAGGTGATCAGGCAGATAATCAGGCCGATTGCCGCCAGCACCGCCGCAGAAACCGGAACCGCCGTCAGGCCGTAGCCGCCGCCGATGACAGCTCCGCCCACCCAGGCACCGAGCGCGTTACCGACGTTAAACGCCGAAATATTCAGCGTGGACACCAGGTTCGGTGCATCTTTACCGTGGCGAACCACGTTAATCTGCAGCGCAGGTACGGTGGCAAAGGTCGCCATCGCCCACAGGAACAGAGTGATTTCCGCCAGCCACAGCGCGTGAGAGGTCCAGCTGAACAGCAGTGAGAACACCGCAATTAGCGAGAAGCTGAGGATCAGGCTGAACGACACCCGCCAGTCCGCCAGTTTGCCGCCCAGAGTGTTACCCACGGTCAGACCGGCACCGATCAGGAACAGCGTCCAGCTGACGCCGCGATCGGTAATCCCGGTCACTTCCAGCAGCAGCGGCGCGATATAGCTGAACAGCGCAAACATGGCGGCGGCGAAGAACACCGTCATCAGCAGCGACAACCACAGCTTGCCGCTGCTCAGCGCACTGAATTCGCTGGCCAGATCCACCGGTTTTTCATCGCGGTTGGTCGGCAGGCTGACAATCAGGCCGATAAACGCCAGCACGCCAATCACCGACACGCCCCAGAACGTGGCACGCCAGCCGAACAGCTGACCGAACCAGGTGCCCAGCGGTACGCCAAGCACGTTGGCCAGGGTCAGACCGGTAAACATCAGCGCCACGGCGGACGCCTGTTTGCCCGGTGCGACCAGGCTTGCCGCCACCACGGCACCGATACCGAAGAAGGCACCGTGACACAGAGCAGTCACCACGCGGGCCAGCATCAGCAGGTTATAGCTGTAGGCCAGCGCGCAGAGAATATTGCCGATAATGAAAATCACCATCAGCAGAATCAGCGTACGTTTACGCGGCAGCTTCGCCGTCAGCAGCGCCATAATCGGTGCACCAATCGCCACGCCCAGCGCATAGCCGCTGATCAGCCAGCCCGCAGACGGGATCGATACCTGCAGATCGCGCGCGACCTCCGGCAACAGCCCCATAATCACGAACTCGGTGGTACCGATAGCAAAGGCGCTCAGCGCCAGTGCCAGTAATGAAACAGGCATTTCACACACTCCCAGGATTGTCAGAACTCAGCCCTCTACGTGGAGAGCCATTATCGTCAGGTGAATATTTTTTACGCGATACGCGACGAAGGTCACAGAACGACATTAAAACACAGGCGGGGAATCGCTTACAGCACGTCGCAGGCAAGGGTGTGTTGCCAAATTAGCAATAATTAACGTCAAAAAGCGATTTCCACCACGGGCGAAAAAAACGCCGAATATGAATGACATGGCGAAATAATCACCCACAGCAAACAAACACATAACACCAGCTAATGTTTTTTCCTGCGGAAAACTCCTGGTTTTTGGAAATTCCATACCATTTCATTGCGATCTTCCCCGTTGTCGTTAGGCTTATTGAGATCGTTAACAATATGAAATTACTGCTGTGGATAGCCGAAGGCGTTATGCAGAAACGCTTACTTCACCGGCTATCTTTTCAACTAATCATTGGGGAATATCGATGAGAGTGGTTATTTGCCTGCTAGCCGCCTGTCTGGGCGGGTGTTCAGTAGGGAAGTATCAGTACAGCAGTGAAGCTGAAAAACGGGTCGATATGACGGTAACCGGCATCCCTACGATCCTGGGGGCCGGGGCTCTGGGAACCACCATTCCGCTGACGGCGAACTACAGCCTGACGGCGGCTCACGTCGCCAAGCTCTCGCTTTACGAGGTGAAATCCTGGCACCCGGAGTGCGATCTGGCGGTGATTTATCACAAGAATGAGGGGCTGAAACAGGAACCCCGTTTCCGCAATGGTAAGATCGGCGACAAAGTGAATATGTACGGCTACAGCTTTATCTCCGCCATGCCGATGGCCTCCAGCGGGGTCAATCTGATTAATACCGGGCTGGTCAACGAATGGAATAAAAAACCCTGCGTGGTGGTCGCCACCAACGCCGGGGTGGTGCAGGGAATGTCGGGCGGCGCGGTGTATAACGCCTCCGACGATTCGATTGGTGGGGTGATCGTTGGCTATACCGACAGCGTTAACGATTTGAAAACCGGCAAGCCGCGCTACCGCGATGTCTCGCTGTATGTTCCCTACGCTCGCTTTAAAGACTGGCTGAATGATGCAGTGAAGTCCTGATCCGTCAGTCAGTCAGGAGCTCACCGCAGCATAAACTCTACCGCCGCCTCCGCATGGATGGCGGTGGTGTCAAACACCGGGACCGGGCAGTCGCTGGCGTTCAGCAGCAGCCCGATTTCCGTACAGCCGAAAATCACGCCCTCTGCGCCTCGCGCCACCAGGCCGTCGATAATCGCCAGATAGCGCGATTTAGACTCGGCGGTAAACCGCCCCTGGCACAGCTCATCGAAGATGATGCGGTTAATCTGCTGACGATCGGCTTCATCGGGAACCAGCGTGGTAATGCCGTGCTGCGCCAGCATCGGTCCGCGATAAAAATCCTGCTCCATGGTGTAGCGCGTTCCCAGCAGCGCGACCTGCGACATGCCCGCCCGCTTAATCGCCGCCGCGGTGCCATCGGCGATATGCAGGAACGGCAGGCCGCTCTGGTCAATAATCGGCTGCGCCACTTTATGCATGGTGTTGGTACAGAGCACGATCCCTTCGGCCCCTGCCCGCTTCAGCGCTACTGCGGCATCCGCCAGCATCTGCCCGGCTTTCTCCCAGTCGCCGCTGGCCTGGCAGGCTTCTATCTCGTGGAAGTCCACGCTCCACAGCACCAGCTTCGCCGAGTGCAGTCCGCCAAGCTCCCGCTTGATCCCTTCGTTGATCGCCCGGTAGTACGGCAGCGTGGATTCCCAGCTCATGCCGCCGATCAGTCCCAGTGTTTTCATTTCGTTCCTCAGTCCGCGTTATTCATCCTGTAACACAAACATACCAAACGGATGGATCTGGAGATAGAACTCGTCGCCCGGTGAAGGCTGAAGTTCGGTGGCGTTAACCTGCAACAGCAGTTGCTGCCCCTGCCACTCCAGCAGCACCTCGTACTGCGGCCCCATATAGGCGACTTTTTTAATCGTGCAGCGCTGGCTGGCATCGCCCTTTAATCCGAGGGTGATCGCTTCCGGACGCACGCCGACCGTACAGTGCTGCAGGCCCGGCGCAAACCCTTCCGGGCGCGGGATAGCGTAGCCAAAGATCTCCACGCGACTGTCGCCGATCTGCGCCTCGAAGATATTGGCATCACCCATAAAGCTGGCCATAAAGCGCGAAGCCGGGAAGCGGTAGAGCCGCTGCGGTTCGCCGATCTGCATAATCTGCCCCTTGTTCATCACCAGTACGGTGTCGGAAACAGCGAAGGCTTCGCTCTGATCGTGGGTTACGTACAGCGAGGTGATATTGAACTGCTGCTGCAGCTCGCGGATCTTCTCGCGCATGCTGCGGCGCAGGTTGGCATCCAGGTTGCTCAGCGGTTCATCGAACAGCAGCACCTTCGGCTTGAGGATCAGCGCACGGGCTAGCGCCACGCGCTGCTGCTGCCCGCCGGAGATCTGATCGACGTAGCGATCGGCGAATCCGGCCAGATCCACCAGCTCCAGCGCCTCTTCGACGCGGTCGCGGATCTCACCTTTCGGTTTGCCCAGCATCTTCAGCCCGTAGCCAATGTTCTCCCCCAGCGACATATGCGGGAACAGGGCGTAGGACTGGAACACCATGCAGATATCGCGGTGCTGGATCGAACGATGGGTTACGTCTTCCCCGTCGATGAAAATCTGCCCATCGCTGGGTTTTTCCAGCCCGGCGACCATTCTCAGCACGGTGGTTTTGCCGCAGCCCGAAGGCCCGAGCAGCGTTACCATCTCACCTTTCGGGATCGCCAGGCTGAGGTTCTCAATCACCGAGTTGCTGCCGAAGCGTTTGGCCACATTTCGCAGTTCTACAAAGCTTTTCTTTTCCTGGGGTTGTGCGAAGTTAGTATTCATATGCACCTTAATTAACGGGTTTTCGCCCGCGAGCGGGCCACGCGCGCTTCACCCACCAGCGCATCGAAAATAAAGATAATTGCCAGCATCACCACGATCAGCACCGAACCATAGGCGATCGCCATGCCGTACTCTCCGTCCTCAACGCGGTTAAGGATGTAGGAGGTGGCCACGCGGGTATCTGGCGTAACGAGGAAGATAATGGCGCTGACGGTGGTGATCGCACGGACGAAGCTGTAGATCAGCGCCGAGAGGATCGCCGGGCGCAGCAGCGGCAGAATGATATACAGCACGGTGCGCAGCGATCCGGCACGCAGGCTGAGCGAGGCTTCATCCAGCGATTTGTCCAGCTGGCCCAGCCCGGCGATCCCGGCACGGATCCCCACCGGCACGTTACGCATCACCATGGAGATAATCACAATCGCCGCGGTCCCGGTCAGATAAACCGGCGCGCCGTTAAAGGCGAGGATGTAGGAAACGCCCGCCACGGTGCCCGGAACGGCAAAGCACAGCATGGTGGAAAACTCGATCACCTTCTTACCGCGGAACTGCTGGCGAACCACGACGTAGGCAATCAGCAGGCCGAAAATTGCGGTAATCGGTGCGGCGATCCCGGCGTACAGCAGGGTGTCGAGCAGCGATGGCCATGCACCGTCACTGAATCCCTGGCCGAACAGCTTGCTGAAGTTATCCAGCGTCAGGGTGTAATCAACGCCCCAGTTCACGGTAAAGCTGCCGAAGAAGATGCTGCCGTACAGCAGCACGTTAAAGGCGATCCATACCCACAGCATTGCCGTCACCGACCACACCAGCGACACCGGCAGCGGCTGCACGTCGCCGCGCGAGGATTTGCCCGAGATGGTGACGTAGGAGCGTTTACCGATCCACAGATACTGCACGCAGAACACCAGCAGCGAGAACAGCAGCAGGATCACGCCCAGCGTACTGGCCGAGGTGTAGTCCAGCTGCGCGCCGGTAATGTAGAAGTAGATCTGCGTGGCCAGCACGTCAAAGTTGCCGCCCAGCACCAGCGGATTACTGAAGTCCGCCAGCGACTGGACGATAACAATCAGGAACGAGTTGGCCAGCGCCGGTTTCAGCAGAGGCAGGAAGACGCGGCGGAAGGTTTGCAGTCTGCTGGCGCGCAGCGTGTAAGAGGCCTCTTCCAGCGACGGGTGCAGCGTTTTGATCGCGCCGTCGAGGATCATAAATGACATCGGAGTAAAGGCCAGTACCTGCGCCAGCCAGATGCCGGTAAAGCCGTAGAGCCAGTTGGTATTGGTCAGGCCGAGATAGTTGACCATAAATTCCGTGACGTAGCCGGAGCGGCCCATCATCAGGGTAACGCCCAGACCTACAACGAACGGCGGCGTGACAATCGGCAGGATCGAGAACACCCGCCCCAGCAGCGCCGAACGTTTGGCGATACGCGTGGTGTAGATCGCCAGCACCATGCCAAAGAAGGTACAGCCAATGCCGACCGCCGCACTCAGCAGGAAGGAATTCCAGATCACCTGCAGAATATGCTTTTGCCCCAGCACGGCCATAAACTGCAGCGGCGCAAAGGTGCCGTCATCGGCGGTGATCATCGGTTTGAAGATCGCCAGGCTCGGCCAGATGATAAACAGGCTAATCAGCGCGACGATGGCGATCAGCGAGCCTAAAACAAAGCGGTCACCGCCCAGCCATTCCAGCCGCGACAGCGCGACGGTCATCACCCCGCCCAGCGCGCAGAAGATGACGATGGTACCGTAGCCCAGGCCGCGCTCCAGCCAGGCGGCGCTGACCACCATAAAGACCGCACAGCCCAGTGCCCATGCGGCGTCGAAACGGTGCCGCCCGCGTGAAGCCGTGCCGCGAACCGGCCGCAGCAGCAAAACCAGCGGCAGCAGCAGCCACGCCTGGCTGATATTGGCACCGGACCAGCCGTAGGCCGCGAAAATTTCGTCAGACGTGGATTCCAGCAGGCCGTAGTCGAGGCTGAAGACCGGCAGCAGCAGGTAGCCCGCTACCAGTATCATCAGCCAGATAAAAACAGTATCCCGTCCCTGCGGCAGGTGCAGAGCAGTGGCATCACTCATAGTGTTCCCCGGAGGTTGAAGCGAAAGCGATAGCGCGGCGGCAGGCCGCGCCAAAGTTAAGAATTACTGCCCCATCTTCACGTCGTTAACCCACTTGTTGATCAGATGCTTACGCATCTCCGTGGCGCCGTATTTATCCATGTCGTAGTCGATCAGCTTCAAGTCATCCAGCTTGAGCGAGTTTGGTGAGGTTTCTGCGGTGGTGTTGGTCAGGATCTGGTAAGACTGCCCCTGCTTCCACGCCAGCTCCTGCGCTTCTTTCGACAGCGCCCAGTCCACGAACAGACGGGCGTTGTCGATATTGCGCGCTTTCTTCAGGATGCTGACGCCGCCGACTTCATAGCCTGAGCCTTCACACGGTGAAATCAGGGTCAGCGGCGCGCCCTTGTCTTTTTCCAGCGAGTAGTCGTGCAGGAAGCCGATGCCGATCGCGGTTTCACCACGGGCGGCGTTACGTGCCGGGGCAATACCGGATTTGGTGTACTGGGAAACGTTCGCGTTAAGCTTTTTCAGATAGTCGAAGGCCTGATCTTCGCCCCAAAGCTGGGTAAAGGTAGCCAGTGCGGTATAGGCGGTGCCGGAACTTTGCGGATCGGCGATCTGGATTTCACCCTTGTAGATCGGGTTGGTCAGATCCTTCCAGCATTTCGGCTCCGGCAGGTTTTTCTGCTTCAGGCGATCGGTGTTCACGCCAAAACCGAGAATACCGATGTAGATCGCCGAAGAGTAGTTGCCCTTCACTTTGGCCGGATCGCGGAACTGCGGCATGATCTGATCCAGCACCGGAGATTTATAGGCCTCCAGCAGCCCCATTTCACCGGCCTGAGACTGAGGATCGAGCGTGCCGCCGTACCAGACATCCGCCTGCGGGTTATTCTTCTCGGCATCGACCTTCGCCAGCGTGCTGCCGGAGCCGTTGCGGATAAAGCTGGTTTTCACATCGTATTTCTCACCAAAGGCTTTTGCTTCGGTTTCGCACATGGCGTTGGTGGCGCTGCAGTAGATCACCAGGCGGCCTTTGGCCTGGGCCGCGCCGGACATCGCGCTCACTGCCAGCCCGGCAGCGATCAGGGTAGAGAGGGCTAAACGTTTCATCAGGTTATCCTTATCGTCGAGGGTCGGCAGACCCCGTCGGTTACGGAGCCTGTTTAAATCTCTGCCGGTTCAGGCCGGCAATCAGCAGCGGCATCAGCAGGATGCCAATACAGCCTGCGGCAGCGGTCAGCAGGGCGAAAAAACCCGACCAGCCGTAATGCTGCATCACCTGCGCCAGCGGCCAGCCCGCCAGCGCGGCACCCAGATAGGCAAACAGGCCGAGGAATCCGGTGACGGTTCCCGGCGCGGCCTTGTGGCTGTATTCCACCGCGGCCAGGCCAATCAGCATCTGCGGGCCAAAAACAAAAAATCCCAGGCTGAAGAAGCACACCGACAGCAGCGCCCGGTGATGCACCGGCGCCAGCCACAGCGCCGCCATGCTGAGGAACAGGCCAAAGGCAAACAGCAAAATCATCGGGGCGCGCTGGCCGCGAAACAGCAGATCCGATCCCCATCCGGCAAACAGCGCCCCGATCACCCCGCCCAGCTCAAACAGCGTCAGCGTGGTGTTGGCGCTCAGCAGGTTGATGCCGTGGGCCTCGGTCAGCCATAAATTGCCCCAGTCGTTCAGCGCGATGCGGATCAGGTACACCAGCACGTACGACACGCCCAGCAGCCAGATGGTGCGATTAGCCAGAATCTGCTGGCGGAAAATATCGCGCATCGCCATTGCCGGGCTATGCTCCTGCTGCCACAGCTCCAGCGGATCGCGCCGCCATTCCCCCACCGTCGGCAGCCCCTGCGCGGCGGGCGTATCGCACAGCCGCCAGCAAAGCCAGATGCCGATCAGAATGCCCATCATCCCCGGCAGCAGCAGTGCCGCCTGCCAGCCCCAGCGCATCGCCAGCCAGCCCGACAGCAGCGGCACCAGCGCGCCACCCAGGTTGATCGAGGTGTTCCAACAGCCCCACCAGAAGCCGCGCTCGTTGCGCGAGTACCAGTGGGTGAGCAATTTGGCACACGGCGGCCAGCCCCAGCCCTGGAAAAAACCGTTAAGCGTCCACACCACCAGCAGCGCACTCCACGAGCCGCAAAAGGTGAACACGATATTCAGCACGCCGGTAGCGATCAGCCCGCCGCCCATAAACCACTGCGCGGGGGTACGGTCACTGATCGTGCCGGACAGAAATTTCGACGCGCCGTAGACCAGATAAAACAGCGTGCCCAGCAGGCCGATGTCGGCTTTATCCAGCCCCAGTTCCAGCTGCATCACCGGCATCACCTGGCTGATGCTGCGCCGCGTCAGATAAAACGCGGCATAGCCGATCACCATGGTGAACAGCAGTCGCGGTCGCCAGTAACGGTAGCGCTGGCTAATCTGCTCTGGCGTCAGGGTGATGGCTGCCATGTAAACCTCCGGGTCATCACGGGCTAATATAGGGAAGGCATTACGCCGGGGCATGAGACAAAGTTGGAATGAACCAGGAATTATTCCTGGTCAGGGCGCAGTTTCGCGCGATTTTGTGGGCAAGTTAACAGTTATGCAGGTTCCCGGCGGCGGCAACAGCTGCCAGTCACCGCCGAGCGCCCGCACCCGCTCCTCAATTCCGCGCAGGCCGAAACCGCCGCCGATGGGCTCGGTAATGCCAATGCCGTCGTCACTGACGCTCAGCGTCAGCAGGCCAGGCTGTTCGTCCAGCGTCACCACCACCTGCCGCGCGCCCGCATGCTTGCTGATATTGTTCAACAGCTCCTGCACCACGCGATAGAGCGTGAAGATCAGGGTTTCATCCGTGGGAGAGGCGCTGAGCCGGTAATGGAGCTGGAAATCAATGCCGCGATCGGCGAAGGAGAATTCGGCGGCCAGATGCTGTAGCGCTTTATCCAGCGCCATTTCGTCCAGCACCGGCGGGCGGATCTGCCGCAGCAGCTGGCGGGTGGTGTGATGAATTCTCCGTGACAGGTCGCTAATCTGCCCCGCCGCCTGCCTGGCCGCAGGCGCGTCGCTGCCGCGGGCCACCAGCATTGCCTGGATCTGAATGGCGGTAATGTTCTGGCCGATCTCATCGTGCAGTTCGCGGGCGATAACTTTACGCACCTGCTCTTCGGTGTCCACCAGCTGCGCCATCAGCCGGTGCCGGGCCTGCAGCTCTTTCTCCAGCTGCTGGCGATAGCGCTGTAGATGCTGGGCCAACTGCTGCTGACGGCTGACGGCAATCCCCAGCCCGATGCCGAGCAGCGCCTGGGTGGAGAGAAACAGTTCCAGCTCGCGCAGATCGTGAAACGCGCCGCTGGCCTGCCTGGTGAGGGTAATCAGCACGCTGCCGACGATCGCCGACAGCACCCCGCCCTGCCAGCCAAAGCGGTAGGCCATCACCACGTTGGGCAGGAAGACAAAGATCAGCAGCAGGCGCTCCATTTCCGGCGCGATCGACACCTGCACGCAGACGCCGATGGCGAAAATCACCGAACACCAGATCAGCAGCGAGGTGCGCAGCGGCGGATCGGGCATGCGCTGCGCCAGCATGTCGCTGAGATGCTGCTGTTTAAGGTATTCATAAATCAGGTAGATAAACGGTGTAAGCAGCACGCCGCCGGTAAAGCTGGCCAGCAGCGTCTGGGTGATCGCTTCCTGCAGCCAGGGACCGACAATCGCGCCCTGCAGAAGTGTGTTCAGGGTGACCGCCGCCAGCAGCAGGATCAGCCGCTGCCAGTAAAGCGTGTAGCGGTGCCACTGAAACTGACAGATCCAGGCGGGCAGCACGCTCAGCAGCGGCGAAAGCAGCATCACCGGGCGCACGATTAGCTGCTCCAGCTGTAGCCAGCTAATCAGAATCGCTTCCACCAGCAGCAGTGCCGCCCAGTAGCGCTTCGGCAGCAGGATCATCAGCGCCAGATGCAATCCGGCAGGCAGCAGCAGCACCGCCTGCTGGCCGTTCTGGCTCAGCCACAGACCAATGGTCCACAGTGCCAGCCAGCCGAGGGCGAAAAACAGCGCCAGCATCAGCGATAAAACAATATGGCGCGCCTGCGGCATCAGGTATGGCTCAGCAGCTGATGCTGAAGGGCAAAATGCACCAGCTCGACGGTGGTCTGGCAGTTCAGTTTGCCCAGCACGTTGGCGCGATGGACGTGGACGGTTTTATGGCTGAGCGCCAACTGGTCGGCAATGGCCTTGACGCTGATGCCGTTGATCAGCAGATCGAATACCTGCTTTTCTCTCGGCGTCAGCGAGGTCAGCTCTTTGGGTACGGGCCGGGTCTGGCGCAGCGCACGCAGCGCGTCGGCACACAGGTAAAGCCCGCCGACGCTGACGGATCGCACGGCCTGCACCAGCTCCTCCGGCCCACAGCGTTTGGTCAGATAGCCGCTGGCCCCGGCATCCACCGCGCTTTGCACAAAGGCGCTGGTGTCATAAATGCTGAGGATAATCGCCCGGAAGCCCGGACGCTGCTGGCGCAGCCGGGTCAGCAGACTCAGCCCGCTCTCATCCGGCATGGCAATATCCAGCACCGCTACGTCGAAAGGCTCGCGCAGCAGATGCGGCCAGGCCTCGGCGGCGGAAGCAAACTGGCCGGTCACCTGAATATCGCCTTCCAGGGAGAGAAGCTGAGCAAAGCCGGAGCGCACCACGATGTGGTCGTCGATCAGGGCTACGTTAATCATGATGGATAAACCTGCTGAAAATTTTGTGCATGATGCCCACCGAACGGGGCGTTGAGCAAATGCGAGCGGGGAAAGTGTCGTGCAGTTAACAGTTTAAGCGGCGGGGGAAATAAAAACGGCCAGCAAATGCTGGCCGTTGAACAGGGCAATAATACTTACTTGCTGCCCGGACGCAGAGCCGGGAACAGGATCACATCGCGGATGGTGTGGCTGTTGGTAAACAGCATCACCATACGGTCGATACCGATACCCAGACCGGCCGTCGGCGGCAGGCCGTGCTCCAGCGCGGTGACGTAGTCTTCGTCGTAGAACATCGCTTCGTCATCACCGGCGTCTTTGGCGTTAACCTGCTGCAGGAAACGCTCTGCCTGGTCTTCCGCATCGTTCAGCTCGGAGAAGCCGTTACCGATTTCACGCCCGCCGATAAAGAATTCGAAGCGGTCGGTGATTTCCGGGTTCTCGTCGTTGCGGCGCGCCAGCGGCGACACTTCAGCCGGATATTCGGTGATGAAGGTCGGCTGGATCAGGTGCGCTTCGGCGGTTTCTTCGAAGATCTCGGTGACCAGACGGCCCAGACCCCAGCTCTTCTCAACTTTGATGCCGATGGACTGCGCAATCGCCACCGACTTATCGAAGTCGTCGAGATCGGCCAGATTGGTTTCCGGACGATATTTCAGAATCGCTTCTCTCATCGTCAGTTTTTCAAACGGCTTACCGAAGTCGAACTCCTGCTCACCGTAAGGTACGACGGTGTTGCCCAGAATATCCTGTGCCAGGGTGCGGAACAGGCTTTCGGTCAGTTCGATCAGATCTTTGTAGTCCGCGTAGGCCATATAGAGTTCCATCATGGTGAACTCTGGGTTATGGCGCGGCGAAATACCTTCGTTACGGAAGTTACGGTTGATCTCGAAGACGCGATCGAAGCCGCCCACTACCAGACGCTTCAGGTACAGCTCTGGCGCAATACGCAGGTACATATCGATGTCCAGCGCATTGTGATGGGTGATGAACGGACGGGCAGATGCGCCGCCTGGGATCACCTGCATCATCGGAGTTTCCACTTCCATAAAGTCGCGGTTAACCATGAAGCTGCGGATGCCCGCCATGATTTTAGAACGCACGATGAAGGTGTTACGGGAGTCATCGTTGCTGATCAGATCGAGGTAGCGCTGACGATAGCGGGTTTCCTGATCGGCCAGGCCATGGAACTTGTCCGGCAGCGGGCGCAGGGCTTTAGTCAGCAGGCGCAGTTCGCTACAGTGGATCGACAGTTCGCCGGTCTTGGTCTTGAACAACTTACCGCGGGCACCGACGATATCGCCGAGATCCCACTTTTTGAACTGTTCGTTGTAGATGCCTTCAGCCAGATCGTCACGAGAGACGTACAGCTGAATGCGGCCACCGACGTCCTGCAGCGTCAGGAAAGAGGCTTTACCCATGATGCGGCGGGTCATCATACGGCCAGCAACGCTGACCTCGATGCCCAGCGCTTCCAGCTCTTCGTTTTCCTTGTCGTCAAACTCGGCGTGAAGCGTGTCCGAGGTGCGATCGCGGCGGAAGTCGTTCGGGAACGCCACGCCGGTTTCACGCAGCGCGCTAAGCTTTTCGCGACGCGCTTTCAGTTCGTTATTAAGCTCAAGTGCGGCATCAGCGGCCTGCGGTTGTTGTTCAGACATGTGAGTTCCTTATAACCCTGCTTTCAAACTTGCTTCGATAAAACGATCCAGATCGCCGTCCAGAACCGCCTGCGTGTTCCGCGTTTCTACGCTGGTGCGCAGATCTTTAATGCGTGAATCATCCAGTACGTAAGAACGGATTTGACTGCCCCAGCCGATGTCAGACTTGTTGTCTTCCGCCGCCTGCTTGTCAGCATTTTTCTTCTGCATCTCGTATTCATACAGCTTGGCTCGCAGCTGTTTGAATGCCTGATCTTTGTTCTTATGCTGAGAACGGTCGTTCTGGCACTGCACGACAATGTTGGTCGGTAAGTGGGTAATACGCACCGCCGACTCGGTTTTGTTGACGTGCTGACCACCGGCACCGGAGGCGCGGTAAACGTCAATGCGCAGGTCGGCCGGGTTGATTTCGATATCGATATCGTCTTCAACTTCCGGGTAGATAAAGACCGAGCTGAACGAAGTGTGGCGACGGCCGCCGGAGTCAAACGGGCTTTTACGCACCAGGCGATGAACGCCGGTTTCAGTACGTAACCAGCCGTAAGCGTAGTCGCCGATAATTTTGATGGTGGCGGATTTGGTACCGGCCACTTCACCATCGGACTCTTCGATGATTTCGGTTTTGAAGCCCTTGGCTTCTGCCCAGCGCAGATACATACGCAGCAGCATGCTGGCCCAGTCCTGCGCTTCCGTACCGCCGGAACCGGCCTGGATATCCATGTAGCAGTCGGCGCTGTCGTACTCGCCGGAGAACATGCGGCGGAATTCCAGCTCGGCCAGCTTCTTATCTAAGCCATCCAGCTCGGCAACCGCTTCGTTGAAGGTATCTTCGTCTTCGGCTTCTACCGCCAGTTCCAGCAGGCCGGAAACGTCTTCCAGCCCCTGCGACATCTGGTCGAGGGTTTGAACAATGGCTTCTAATGAGGAACGTTCTTTACCCAGCGCCTGGGCGCGTTCAGGTTCATTCCAGACATCAGGCTGTTCAAGTTCAGCATTTACTTCTTCAAGACGCTCTTTCTTGGCATCATAGTCAAAGATACCCCCGAAGAACGCCGCTGCGCTCAGTGAGATCCTGAATTCGGTTCTTTACCGGATTAATTTCAAACATGGTTTTAGAATCTTTTTAGGTGATCGAAAAGGACGTGAATGTAACAAAGCAGTTTAACTGAAATAGCGCGCGGTTTGTAGCATTGAACACGTTTTGACAGAGCATTACCCCCTCACCGGATTGAAATGGAGAAAGCAATGACCGTTACCGATGCCCTGATGGCATTTACCTTCGCCGCCACGCTGTTAACCCTGACCCCCGGGCTGGATACCGCGCTGATACTGCGCACTTCCACCGTGGAAGGTACGCGCAAAGCGATTCAGGCGCAGATGGGGATTAACGCGGGCTGCCTGGCCTGGGCGACGATGCTGGCGTTTGGTCTGGGGGCACTGCTTGCCGTTTCCGAACTGGCTTACAATCTGCTGAAGTGGTGCGGGGCCGCCTATCTGGCCTGGCTGGGCGCACAGATGCTACTGCGGCCACGGCAGAAAATGGGCGAAGCGGATATTTCCCGCGGTACGCAGAACTGGTTTATGCGCGGTTTCTTTGGCAATTTGCTGAATCCGAAAGTGGGAATTTTCTACGTATCGTTTCTGCCGCAGTTTATACCCACCGGGCAGTCTCTGGTGCTGTGGACCTTCGGGCTGGTGATGATCCACGTAGTGATTGGGACGCTGTGGTCCGCCCTGTTGATTGGTTCTACGCGCAGGCTTTCTGGGATTTTGCAGCGCGAGAAGGTGGTGAAGTGGCTGGATCGCACCACCGGAGCGGTGTTTTTACTGTTTGCCGCGAAGCTGGCGGTGAGTCATCGTCCGGGATAAAGGTGCTTTGCAGGGGGCTGGTTCCTGTTGCTTCGGGACCGGTGCCCGGAGAACGCTGCGGGGCATGCCCATTGCAGCATCGTTGTTGCTTCAGGCTCGGTGTACCGGCGACCGTCAGGGGGCAGAACGCCGGATCGCCGCGAACCTGACCGACACCGATAAGCCAAACGCGAGCACTATCGCGACTTCCCCCCCTGCGGCGACTTAACCAACACAGCCGCGGACGAACCACCCCAGCCCCACTATAACGCCCAAAGATGATCGACAATCAACTGCACATTACGATTGCCGCGAAACTCATTCACATCCAGCTTATAGGCCAGCTCAACGTGCCGCACGCTGGGATCCGGCCACAGCGCGGTATCAATATTAAACGCGATACCGTCCAGCAGCGGACCGCCGCCCATTGGTTCCAGCATCATCTTCAAATGACGCTCGCCCACCAGCTTCTGCTGCAGCAGCTTAAACTTGCCGTCAAACGTGGGCTCCGGGAACGCCTGGCCCCACGGTCCTGCGTCGCGCAGCAGCTCGGCAGTTGGCAGCGTCAGCTCCTGCGCCATCAGCTCACCGTCGCTCCACACCACGCCCTGTAATGACTCCGCATCAAGCAGATCGGCAACCAGCTCGGCAAAACGCTGGCGGAATTCGTCAAACTTCGCTTCTTCCAGCGACAGGCCCGCGGCCATCGCATGGCCGCCAAATTTGATAATCAGTCCGGGATTCAGCGTATCTAACCGCTCAAGCACATCGCGCATATGCAGCCCGGTAATCGAACGCCCGGAGCCTTTTAACGTGCCGTCACCCGCCGGGGCAAAGGCAATCACCGGGCGATGGAAGCGCTCTTTCAGACGCGAGGCGAGGATCCCGACCACGCCCTGATGCCATTCGGGGTGATACATGGCAATGCCCAGCGGCAGCTCTTCACTGTTCTGCTCCAGACTGTTGCACAGCGTCAGCGCTTCGGCCTGCATGCCCTGCTCGATCTCTTTTCGCGTCTGATTCAGTGCGTCCAGTTCTCCGGCCAGCATCCGCGCCTGGCCGAGATCTTCGCTTAGCAGCAGCGCAACGCCGACCGACATATCATCAAGGCGCCCGGCAGCATTCAGCCGTGGTCCCAGCGCAAAACCTAAGTCGCTGGCCGCCAGCTTGCTCGCATCGCGATTGGCGATCTCCAGCAGCGCACGGATACCGGGGCGGCATTTACCGGCGCGAATGCGGCTCAGCCCCTGCCAGACCAGGATACGGTTATTAGCATCCAGCGGCACCACGTCGGCAACCGTGCCCAGTGCCACCAGGTCCAGCCACTCGGCCAGATTCGGCAGCGCTGTCACGCCGCTGTCGCGTAGCCGCGCACGCAGTGCCAGCATCAGGTAGAAAGCCACACCCACGCCCGCCAGCGCCCGCGAAGGGAACTCGCAGTCGCTAAGATTGGGGTTAACGATGGCATCTGCCGCAGGCAGCGATTCGCCCGGCAGGTGGTGATCGGTGACGACCACCGGAATGCCCTTCTGATGCGCCAGCTCCACGCCCGCGTGGGAGGAAATACCGTTATCCACGGTAACGATCAGCTGCGCACCGCGTGCGGCGGCCTGCTCGACCACTTCCGGGCTGAGGCCGTAACCATCATCAAAACGGTTCGGCACCAGATATTTGATATTGCGCCCGCCCATGGCACGCAGCGCCAGCACCGTCAGCGCAGTGCTGGTGGCGCCATCGGCATCAAAATCACCGACGATCATAATGCACAGATCGTCGGCCAACGCCTGTTGTAAAATATCAACAGCACGCTCGATGCCGCTAAGCGAATGGAATGAATGCAGATTTTTAGCACCGCGCTCCAGCGCGGCAGCGTCTGTTACGCCGCGCTGGGCATAAAGACGGCGCAGTAACGGGTTTAAATCGGCAGGAAGTGCAGCAGCATCCGCCGCCTGACGGCGACGGAGTTCGGTTTTAGCTTTGTGCAAAATCAGCCACCGTTTTTCTGGCTGTCGAGGAATTTCTTCATGTCCTGCGGGCCCTGATAGCCTGGGATCATCGCGCCATTCTGCAACAGAATGGCCGGTGTGCCCTGAATGCCGAACAGGATGCCGAGCTTGTACTGCTGGCCGATATCCACTTTGCAATCCGCTGGCTGAACTTCTTCCCCCTTCATCGCGGCATCAAACGATTTACGACGATCGGCGGTACACCAGATGGATTTCATCTCTTTCGCCACCTGGCCGTTCATCCCTTCACGCGGGAAAGCCAGATAGCGCACGGTAATGCCCAGCGCGTTGTAGTCGGCCATCTGCTCGTGCAGCTTGCGGCAATAGCCGCAGGTGATATCGGTAAATACGGTCACAACGTGCTGCTCTTTCGGAGCCTTGTAGACAATCATGTCCTGGCTCAGCGCTTCAACTTTCTTTTCCAGCAGCTGATTGGTGACGTTGACCGGCTGCGCGCCGCTGACGTCATACAGAGGACCCTGCATAAAATGCTTACCGTCTTCGGTGACGTACAGCACGCCGCTTTCCGACAGAACGGTTTTAAAGCCCGGCAGTGGAGAAGGCTGGATTTCGGTTTGCTGCAGGCCAAGACGATTCAGCGACTGCTGGATTGCCGCATCGTCAGCGTGGGCCAGCCCAGCGATCGACGCGAACAGAAAAGAAAGTAACAGGCGGGTCTTCATTTAATATCCTTATAGGCTCCTGACAGGGCCATATTTTCAATCACTTAAGCACGCGGGTGATGCTGCTGATGCAGCTGGCGCAGGCGTTCTGTCGCCACGTGCGTATAAATCTGGGTCGTCGAAAGATCGCTGTGTCCCAGTAACATCTGTACGACACGTAAATCCGCGCCGTGGTTCAGAAGGTGGGTCGCAAAAGCATGACGCAGCACGTGCGGCGACAGCTTTTCACTGTCGATATCCGCCAGTGTGGCGTAATGTTTGATGCGATGCCAGAAAGTTTGTCGGGTCATATGCTGCGCGCGGTTGCTGGGGAAAAGCACATCCAGCGCCTGGCCGTTCAGCAGCCACGGACGCCCATATTCAATAAACCGCTCTATCCAGTATATCGCCTCTTCGCCCATCGGCACCAGCCGCTCCTTGTTACCTTTACCAATCACCCGCACCACGCCCTGCCGCAGGCTGACGTCGCTTAGCGTCAGGCCAACCAGCTCACTGACACGCAGCCCGGTGGCATACAGCAGCTCCAGCATGGCTTTATCACGCAGTTCGATCGGCTGTTCTTCACCGGGAGCCTGCAGCAGTCGCTCAACCTGCGCCTCTGAGAGATCTTTCGGCAATCGCTGCGGCAGCTTAGGGGATGACAACAGCGCGCTCGGGTCGTCCGCGCGCAGTTTTTCACGATAAAGATACTGGAATAGCCTGCGCATGGCGCTCAGCAGACGTGCCGAGCTGCTGGCCTTGTAGCCTCCTTCCAGCCTTTCGGCGAGGAAGCTTTGCAGGTTAACGGCATCCGCATCCAGCAGCGTCAGCTGTTGATGGGCAAGCCAGTCGGTCATCGATCGCAGATCGAGTCGATAGGAGATGACGGTATTTTTCGCCAGATTGCGCTCGATCCATAAGGCATCAAGAAACTGTTCAATCAGATCGCTGTCCTGCACGCTATTTCCTCCAGGTCAGGGTTTACGGCGATTATGCCTCATTGTTACCCATATCTGGTATTATCGCTGCCATGCCTGAAGAAAAATGAGTTTTACTTCCATGAACATTGGTCTGTTTTACGGCTCCAGCACCTGTTACACCGAAATGGCGGCCGAGAAAATTCGCGATTTTATCGGCGAAGATTTGGTGACGTTGCATAACCTGAAAGATGATTCGCCGCTCCTGATGGAGCAGTATGATTTGCTCATCCTGGGGATCCCGACCTGGGATTTCGGTGAACTGCAGGAAGACTGGGAAGCGATCTGGACCGATCTTCCGAACCTGAATTTACGCGGCAAAATCGTCGCACTATATGGCATGGGCGATCAGGGTGAGTACAGCGAATGGTTCCTTGATGCGCTCGGCATGCTCCATGAAGTGCTGGCCCCAATCGGCGTCCAGTTTGTTGGTCGCTGGCCGATTGAAGGCTATGAGTTTACCAGCAACAAACCGCTGACCGCCGACGGCCAACAGTTTGTTGGCCTGGCGCTGGATGATGTGAATCAGTTTGACCAAACAGACGACCGTATTGCGCAGTGGTGCGAGCAAATCCTGACGGAGATGGCCGAACTGCTTTAACGCTTATCTGCGGGCCAATCACCGTGCCGGTCAGCCCGCTATCGTGCTACTTCCACAGACCGAAACGGTCTTCCGGTTTTTTATCATCTTTCTCTGCGGGCTTCGCCGCTTTCTTCGCGGTCGGCATCGACAGCCCGTACCAGTCAATATGTCGGGTCAGAACCATTACCGCCGCCAGCGCGATCGTCAGCACCCCGGTCCCCAGCAACAACGCGCTATCCTCAGATTGCAGCAGCTGCCACAACACCGCGTCCAGAGCCAGCAGCCCGGCAACAAAACTCAGACTACGCCGCCAGCCTTGCAGTACCGCCTGTAAATAGAAACCGTTTATCGCCGCGCAGGTCAGGCTGGCACTGAGCCAGGCAAGGTTGAAGCCGATATGCTCAGAGAGCGCCAGCAGCACCAGAAAGAACATCACCAGCGACAGGCCAACCAACAGATACTGCATCGGGTGTACGCGCAGTGCGGTCAGTGTCTCGAAAAGGAAGAATGCCATAAAAGTCAGACCAATCAGCAGGATGGCATATTTCACTGCCCGTTCGGTTTGCTGATACTGGTCGACCGGGTTAATCACCATCGAACTAAAAGCTGGCAGCGTAGCGCTGCGGACTTCAGCATCATCAGAAAAAAGGGAATTGAGATTATTTGCGAACCAGGAACTCTGCCAACTGGCAGTGAAACCCTGCGATGTAATATGGCGTTTCTCCGGCAGGAAGCTGCCGGTGAACCCCGGATGCGGCCAGTTACTTTGCAGTTCAAAGGCACTGTTTTTGCCGATCGGCACCACTTCCAGCTCCCTCGTCCCCATCAGCTTCATTGAAAAACTCAGCGCCAGGCTTTTCTTCTGCAGCAGCGACTGCGGCAGCACGGCATGCAGCCCCTCTCTGTCCTGGCCAAACTGACTGCCGGGCTGGAAGTCGAGCTCCTGACCTTCAATTTGCAGCGGCGTTACGCTGGCTATTCCGCGTGAATCGCCGAGCACAACGGTCAGCCAGGGCTGGCCCACTACAATCCCCGGTTTGTTCAGCAGATCGCGAATGCGTTCGCCGTCGAAACTGGCACTGACGGCAATCCCTGAGCGCCACAGCTGCCCCTGATAGATACCAACGCTGCGCGACTCCACCACCTGCTGCGCACCAATCTTTAGCTGCTCCGGCAAATAAAAGCGGTGATGCTTCTCCTCAACCAGCACTTCCTTATCGCCATTCATCACCTTATGCGTTTCCGTCCACGGTACGACTATCAGCGGACCCAGCACGCGCTGCGGGCCGCTGGTGCTTTGGCTGAGCGTTTGCGCCACGCTGTCCCGCCAGCTGGCGCGCTCAGAAATAAGTGAGTTAAGCATGCTGAGCGGCACCAGTAACAGCAGCAGGCAGCCGATCAGCGTGATGACCTTCCAGAATAAAGCAGATTTCAACATGGTATTTTCTCCTGAGTGAATGACGCAGAAGATAGGCCTGTCGTATGGGGAGAGAATGAAGTTGTGTGAAGGGAAGGTGAAGTCAGCGCTGTTTTTTTAGCGTCAGGCTGGCACAAACGCCGCCTCCGGCTAAATTCAGCAGCGTTACGCTGCCCTGGTGCAGACGGGCCACCTCAAGAACAAACGCCAGTCCCAGCCCGCTGCTTTTCTCACCGTTGCTGCGCGGCAGAGAATAAAAGCGATCGAAGATATACGGCTCCGCGTACGCCGGGATGCCACTGCCGCTGTCAATAATCTGCATCGTCACCGTACTGTCCCGGCTCTCCGCCCGCAGCACCACCGTGCCCCCCGGCGGCGTGAAATCCAGGGCATTATCCAGCAGATTTGCCAGCGCCTGCTCCAGCAGCAGCCGGTCGGCGAAAACCTGCATACCATTCAGGCTTTCGGTTTCAAGATGCACATTTTTACCCTGTGACTGCACGACTCGGCTGTCACGCAATGCGTTCATTAACGGCAGCAGATCGATGGGCTGGCGTGAAATCTCAGGGCGGTTTTCCAGCCGGGCCTGGCGCAGAAGATTATCAATCAGCCGCTGCATGCGCGCATTTTGCTGAAGAATATTGGCGGAAAATTGCCGGGTAACCTCAGGCGGTGGCAGCTCCTGAATGATTTCCGCTGCCCCCCGAATGGCCGCCAGCGGGCTTTTCAACTCGTGGGTTAAGGCATGGGCGTAATGCTCAATATAGCGCTTGCCTTCCAGCTTCAGCCGCATACTCTCCAGTGCCTGTGCCAGCTTACGCAGCTCGCTGCTGTTCATCGCGGGCAGCGGCGGCTGTTCGCCAGCGGTGACGGAATCGGCATAGCGTACCAGCCTGCCCACCGAGCGGTTAATCCACAGAACAAAAGCCAGACCAATCAACAGGGCAATGCCTAACAGTGCGGCCCCCGCCCACAGAATGCGGTGTTCGCTGCGGTGTATCACCGGTTCCATCGTACTGTTGGCTTTGCCCACGCTGAGCACGCCAATCAACCGCTCGCCTTCCCTTACCGGCGCAGCGACATACATCACCGTACTGTTTTCATTTTCAGGGTCGCTTTGGCTGCTGCGAGCACCATAGCGCCCGCGAAGGGTCAGCCAGACATCATTCCATTGCGAGTAGTCCTGCCCGAGAGCCACACCGGCGGAATCAAACACCACCCTTCCTTTCGCATCGGTCAGATAAACGCGATACTCATTGCGGTTTTTGCTGATTCCGCTGATGTTGGCCGCCACCCGATAGTTCGCCAACTGCGAAAAAGCCTGCGCCAGTTGACCATGCTGCGGATCCCCGCTCAAAATATCGGTACGGGCGAACTGGGCCAGCAGCGTGGCGGTATCCACCAGCATGCCTTCGGTTGCCCGCCGAACGCCGGGTTTAACTTCCTGCAGAAAAATATTCAGCACAAACCAGGCCGCAATTGCCACAATCAGAAAGTAACCCAGCAGCAGGCGCATACCGATTTTCATCAGCCAGCCACCAGGCTGTAGCCCAGGCCACGATGGGTCATTAAAACCGCTTCATTTGGGTTGATGTCGCGCAGTTTGGCTCGCAGCGTTTTAATGTGGGTATCGACGGTGCGTTCCATGCTCTCCTCTGCCCCCAGCCACACCCGATCCATCAACTGCTGGCGTGAAAAAACCCGACCGGGTGCGGTCAGCAGCGTTTTCAACAGCAGAAATTCATAGCGCGTAAGCACCAGCGGACACTGGTGCCAGGTAATGCGGGCCGCTGGTTCATCAAGCATAAAATGCCCAACGGTGCGCTGCCCGGACTGGGCAATACGCTGCTGCTTTTGCAAGCGCTTAAGCAGCGTGCGGACCCTGGCGCAGACTTCACGCGGAGAAAACGGCTTGGCCACGTAATCGTCCGCACCGATTTCTAACCCCAGCAGTCTGTCGGTCTCTTCGATCCTGGCGGTCAGAAACAACACCGGAAGATCAGGCTGCCTGGCCAGCAACTGGCGGCAAAGCTCAAAGCCATTAATATCTGGCAGACCAACATCCAGGATCACCAGGTCAGGAGGCTGCTGTTGCAGCGCCTCCAGCAGCGGCAATCCACGGGAAAACCAGCGCGGGGTAAAACCTTCCTGCTGAAGTACATAGAGCAAGGTATCCGCAATTGCAGCTTCATCTTCAGCCAGCCATACAGTGGCACTACTCATTACCCGGTTCCTTCAGCATCAGCAACTGCTGCCTTAGCAGGCGCCATTCAGCATTCTCCATGCTATCGATACCGAGCCACAGCCACTCGCGCTTCCCTTCCGCAGAACGTAACGATAGCAAAATCGCCCAGCGCCCTATCCACGGTTTTGCAACGAGAGACCACCGTTGCCGCCGCCAGTGAAACTGTCTTGAGGAAAGCAGCTCAATGGGTCCGATGCGTGACAGTATCCGCCGCTGACTGCGAATACTTTCCATAAGCACCAGCGTCAACAGCACTATCCAAACCAGGGTATAGCTACCAGGCCAGGGGATCAATAATAGCAGCAGAATAATCGCGCCGTGTATCAGCAGGGACTGCCACTGTGCCGCCCAGGAAACTCTCAGTTCACATCGCCACAGGACCACGTTGCTGATTTCTCTCCTGAATCAGTGCCACCATTCGCCGAAGCTCAGGATCGGCCGGCGCTCCATGGTTCATCAGCCAGTTAAACAGGTCAGGATCGTCGCTCTCCAGCAGACGAACGAACACCTTTTTGTCACCGTCGCTCAGTGAATCAAACTCGTATTCAAAAAACGGCATGATCGAGATGTCGAGTTCCCGCATGCCGCGACGGCATGCCCAGTGAATGCGTGATTTATTGGTAATATCCATGTTACTCAGCGTCAGTTAATCAAACAGGGATCCAGTGTAACCCTTTTTTTCCCCGCTGTTGATGCAGCAATTTATAGCTTGCGAGACATCACGCAAAGCTTGCAGGGTTATCACGCCTTTTGTGCCGCTTTTGCCGGAAACTGGTTGCAAAGCAATGCGTCTCTCTTAACATGAGAAGTATTGTTAATTTTTTTCAATTCAGGACAGAATCATGCCAATTATTGCTTTTCCACCTCGCCAGCCACAGGCATCCGCGCAGCTTCCTCTGACGCTGATTTCACTGGAAGAGTGGGCGCTGGTGACCGCCACGGGCCAGGACCGCGTGAGCTATCTGCAGGGACAGGTGACGCTGGATGTGGCGGCGCTGGGTGCCGACCGCCATCTGACTGCTGCGCACTGCGATGCGAAAGGTAAAATGTGGAGTACGCTGCGCCTGTTCCATCGCGGGGAAGGCCTGGCCTATATTGAACGCCGCAGCCTGCGTGATAACCAGCTGACTGAATTGAAGAAATATGCCGTATTCGCCAAAGTTACCCTGGCCGCCGACGATGAATCGGTGCTGCTGGGTGTGGCGGGTGCGCAAGCGCGCGAAGCGCTGGCGGGTATTTTCCCGGTGCTGCCGGATGCCGATGCGCCGGTCGTTCAGCAGGATGAAAGTACGATACTGTGGTTTGATCTACCCGCCGAACGCTTTCTGCTGATTACCAGTGAAGCGAAGGTCACAGAGATCCAACAAACGCTGGCCGATAAAGCCGTGCTGAACGGCAGCAATCAGTGGCTGGCGCTGGATATCGAGGCCGGTTTCCCGATTATTGATGCGGCCATCAGCGCGCAGCTGATCCCGCAGGCGACCAACGTTCAGGCGCTTAACGGCATCAGTTTTAAGAAAGGCTGCTATACCGGCCAGGAAATGGTGGCACGCGCCAAGTTCCGCGGTGCCAATAAGCGCGCGCTTTACTGGCTGGCGGGCCAGGCCGGTAGCGTTCCCGCCGCAGACAGCGCGCTGGAAATGCAGATGGGCGAAAACTGGCGTCGTACCGGTACGATTCTGGCGGCCTGCCAGTTGGAAACGGGTGAGGTCTGGGTACAGGCGGTACTGAACAACGATCTCGAAGCCGATACGATTCTGCGCGTGCAGGGTGATGAAGGCGGCAAACTGACCATTCAGCCGCTGCCTTACGAAATTACCGCCGGCTGATTTTCAGGCTGACCGGCACGCCGGTCAGCCTGTGATTACATCACGTAGAGGTAGATCGCGAAGAAGTGGCACAGGCTGCCGCCCAGCACAAATCCGTGCCAGATGGCATGATTGTAGGGTATGCGCTTCGCCACGTAGAAAATGACGCCCAGCGAATAAATCACCCCTCCCGCCGCTAAAAGCCATACGCTGCCCGCAGGCAACTTCGTTACCATCTGATAGATAACGATCAGCGACAGCCATCCCATCAGCAGATAGGTCGTGAGCGACAAAGCCTCGAAACGATGGGCAAAGGCCAGCTTAAAGACGATGCCCACCAGCGCCAGGCTCCAGATCACCGCCATCAGGCCGTGAGCCAGCGGCGACTTCAGCCCCACCAGCAGGAATGGCGTATAGGTACCGGCAATCAGCAGGTAAATCGCCGAGTGGTCGAGTTTTTTCAGCCAGTATTTTGCCCGCTGGTGCGGAATTGCATGGTAGAGGGTAGAGGCCAGAAACAGCAGGATCATGCTGCCACCGTAAAGGCTGTAGCTGGTGATCGCCAGCGCGCCGGCGCGGCTTTCAATCGCCTGAGTCAGGAGTAAAACCAGACCGATAATCCCGAACAGACAGCCCACGCCGTGGCTGATGCTGTTGGCAATTTCTTCCGCCAGCGAGTAGCCGCGCGTCAGTATTTTCTGATGAGCCATATACGTTCGTTCTCTCTCTATTAGTCATCATGCGGCCAGCAAATGCCGTGGTCGATAAAGCATCACCAGCCTAACTGAGAACAATTTCAGAGTACACATGTAAGCTAGAAAAAATCTGTGAAACCTTGTAACACATATTCTCCCGTGTACCAGGCAAACGTTTCCCTTAAACTATCCGAGAACTTTTATCAGAGAATAAGCGAGTCGTTATGTCTGACAGGGTAGCAGCCTTAGATTTCGGTGCGATGACCGAAGTCGTGCAGTTTTTAATGGAATTGGACAAGCTTAAAAGCGTCGAGCGCCGCACCCGGTTGCTTGATAATGCTCGGCAGGAAAACTCCGCCGAGCACAGCTGGCATCTGGCGATGGCCGCCATGAGCCTGGCCCCTTTCGCCACGGAAGCGATTAACGTGCCGCACGCGGTACAGTTGGCGCTGGTGCATGATGTGGTAGAAATCGATGCCGGAGACGTGCTGGTGTATGACCTGGCCGCGCGTGAAGCCGTTCAGGAACAGGAAATGGCCGCCGCCGAGCGTATTTTCGGCCTGCTGCCTGCCGCGCAGAGCCAGCAGTTCCGCGCGCTGTGGAACGAGTATGAAGACGGTGACACCGCCGAATCGCGTTTTGCTAATATGCTCGACCGCGCGCTGCCGATTATGCTCAATCTGCACAACGAAGGGCAGAGCTGGAAAGAGAACGGCATCCGTCTGGAGCAGGTCAAAGCGCGTAATGTGAAGCTCGCCGAGCAGTGGCCGGAACTGTGGGGCTATCTGCAGCAGCACCTGGATAACGCCCACGCCCGAGGCTGGCTGCTGTAAGCATTCTGCCAGGATTGCCCGTGTTTATCTGCCCCCTGCGGCATCGATAATCGTCCCGGTCACATAGGACGCATCGTTGCTCAGCAGCCAGGCGATAATGCGGGCGATCTCTTCCGGCTGCCCGCCGCGCTGCATCGGAATGCCCGGCGCTACGCGGTCTACGCGCCCCGGCTCGCCGCCGTCGGCGTGCATTTCGGTGTAGATAAAGCCCGGCCGCACGCCGTTTACCCGAATTCCCTGCGCCGCCACCTCAAGAGATAACCCTTTGGTCAGCGTATCCATCGCCCCTTTTGAGGCCGCGTAATCAACATATTCGCCCGGCGAGCCCGTGCGTGCCGCGGCGGAAGAGACATTAACAATCCCACCGCCCTGCCCACCATGATGGAAGCCCATACGCTTCACGGCCTCGCGGCAGCAGATAAAGCTGCCGGTCACGTTGGTGGCGAAGACCCGATTGATACGCTCTGCCGTCAGCTGTTCCAGCGTGGCCTGCTGAAACAGGATCCCCGCATTGTTGATAAGCGCGGTGAGCTGCCCTGGATGACGATCGATTTCCGCATACATCGCCATCACCTGCGCTTCATCGGACACATCCGCCTGAATAGCAAACGCGCTGCCGCCCTGGCAAGTAATCTGTTCCACCACCTCTTCGGCGGCATCTGCCCGCCGGGCGTAATTAACCGCGACTGTCCAACCCAGCGTGGCCAGCAGCAAAGAGGTCGAGCGACCAATACCACGGCTGCCGCCGGTAACCAGAGCGATATTCATTGAACCTCCAGAAAGCAAAAGGGACGACTTAACGTCGTCCCCCAAGGCTATCACATCAGACCATCGGCCTTATTCGTATTCGCTCATCGGCACACAGGAGCAGAACAGGTTGCGATCGCCGTAAACATCGTCCAGACGTTTCACCGTTGGCCAGTACTTATTGGCGCTGCCCGCCGGGAATACCGCCAGCTCGCGGCTGTAAGGATGCGCCCAGTCACCAACGATTTCCATCTGGGTGTGCGGCGCATTCACCAGTGGGTTATCCTCAGCCGGCCACTCACCGGCCGCCACGCGATCGATCTCGGTGCGGATAGAGAGCATCGCATCGATAAAGCGGTCGAGCTCAACTTTGCTCTCTGATTCGGTTGGCTCCACCATCAGCGTGCCCGCCACCGGGAATGACATGGTCGGCGCGTGGAAGCCGTAATCGATCAGGCGCTTAGCGATATCCAGTTCGCTGATGCCGGTCTGCTCTTTGAGCGGGCGAATATCCAGAATACATTCGTGGGCAACATGACCATCGCGACCGGTATACAGGATCGGATAGGCCGATTTCAGACGGGTGGCAATGTAGTTGGCATTGAGGATAGCTACCGAACTGGCCTGCTTCAGCCCCTCAGCGCCCATCATGCGGATATACATCCAGCTGATCGGCAGGATAGAGGCGCTGCCGAACGGTGCCGCGGATACCGCACCCTGCTCGGTCAGCATCCCTTCAATCTGCACCACGCTGTGGCCAGGAACAAACGGTGCCAGGTGCGCTTTTACGCCAATCGGACCCATGCCCGGGCCGCCGCCGCCGTGTGGGATGCAGAAGGTTTTATGCAGGTTGAGGTGGGAAACATCAGCGCCGATGTAGCCAGGCGTGGTGATGCCCACCTGCGCGTTCATATTGGCACCGTCCAGATAAACCTGGCCGCCAAACTGATGAACGATCTGGCAGACTTCACGAATGGTTTCTTCATACACGCCGTGGGTTGACGGGTAGGTGACCATAATGCAGGAGAGCGCTTCACCCGCCTGTTCCGCCTTAAGGCGCAGGTCGTGCAGATCGATATTCCCCTGACGATCGCAGGCAACGACCACCACATCCATTCCGGCCATCTGCGCAGAGGCCGGGTTGGTGCCGTGAGCCGAGCTGGGGATCAGGCAGATATTGCGGCCGCCTTCGTTACGGCTTTCATGGTAGCGACGAATGGCCAGCAGTCCCGCATATTCGCCCTGTGCGCCCGAGTTAGGCTGCATGCACAGCGCATCGTAGCCGGTCAGCTGTACCAGCCACTGAGAAAGCTGGCCGATCATCTGCAGATAGCCGGTGGCCTGCTCAGCCGGGCAGAACGGGTGCAGCTCGGCGAACTCCGGCCAGGTAATCGGGATCATCTCTGCGGCCGCGTTCAGCTTCATGGTGCACGAGCCCAGTGGGATCATCGCCTGATTCAGCGCCAGATCTTTCCGCTCCAGGCTGTGCATATAGCGCATCATCTCAGTTTCGCTGTGATGACGGTTAAATACCGGATGGGTCAGAATCGCATCTTCACGCAGCATCGCTGGCGCAACGGAATGGCTGTCGGCACTAACCTGAACATCCAGCGCATCGATGTCCAGCCCGTGTTCTTCACCCAGTAGGATAGAGAACAGCGCGGCAACCTCTTCGCGACGCGTGGTTTCATCCAGCGTGATTCCGACCGCGTGCAGAATATCGGTGCGCAGGTTGACGCCGAAGCTCAAAGCACGCTCCAGCACCGCCGCTTTATCGGCCACTTCGACCGTCAACGTATCGAACCAGCTGGTGTGGCGCAGGGTCAGACCGCCTTTTTGCAGTCCGGCGGCCAGAATATCGGTAAGGCGATGAATGCGCCCGGCGATACGCTTCAGGCCGGCCGGGCCGTGGAACACGGCGTACAGGCTGGCGATATTGGCCAACAGCACCTGCGAGGTGCAGATATTGGAGTTCGCTTTCTCGCGGCGGATATGCTGCTCGCGGGTCTGCATCGCCATACGCAACGCGGTGTTCCCGGCGGCATCGCGGGAAACACCGATGATACGGCCAGGCATTGAACGCTTGTGTTCGTCACGAGCGGCAAAGAAAGCCGCGTGTGGACCGCCGTAGCCCATCGGCACGCCAAAGCGCTGAGCCGAGCCGAAGACGATATCCGCCCCCTGTTTGCCCGGTGCCTGTAGCAGCACCAGGGTCATAAAGTCAGCGGCCACGCTGACCACGATCTTTTTGCTTTTCAGTTCGCTAATCAGGCTGCCATAGTCATGCACTTCACCGCCGGTGCCCACCTGCTGTAGCAGCACGCCGAAGACATCCTGCAGCTCAAGCACTTTTTCCGCTTTATCGACCAGCACCTCAAAACCAAAGGTTTCCGCGCGGGTACGCACCACGTCCAGCGTCTGCGGATGCACATCATCGGCCACGAAGAAGCGATTGGCATTTTTCAGCTTGCTGACGCGTTTCGCCATCGCCATCGCTTCCGCAGCGGCGGTGGCTTCATCCAGCAGTGAAGCGGAAGCAATATCCAGCCCGGTCAGATCCAGCGTGAGCTGCTGGAAGTTGAGCAGCGCTTCAAGGCGGCCCTGAGAAACTTCCGGCTGGTAAGGGGTGTAGGCGGTGTACCAGCCCGGGTTTTCCAACATATTACGCAGGATCACCGGCGGCGTCAGAACCGGGGTGTAGCCCATGCCGATGTAAGATTTATAACGCTGGTTCTGCGCGGCAATCGCCTTCAGCTCGGCCAGAGCCTGATGTTCAGTCAGCGCATCGCCAATCGGCGGCGGGCTGGGAAGCTGAATATCTGCGGGAACAATCGACGAAATCAGGTCGGTCAGTGAATCTGCGCCGACGGCATTCAGCATGGCGGCCTGCTGCTCTGGCGACGGTCCGATATGGCGTTCAATAAACGCGCCGTGATGTTCAAGCTGGCTGAGAGTCTGGGTCATGAGCGGTAAATCCTGCTTCGGGCATGTTGCGACAAATGGGTTACCGGTGATGGTTCACCGGCGTCGTCAGCGGCGAAGGCAGAAATGACGCCGTCTTCGCCGCGACCGGTTAAGGCATTACTCTTCGATCGACGCCTGATAGTCGGCGGCGCTGAGCAAGTCATCCAGTTCGGACGCATTGCTGGCTTTGATTTTGAACAGCCAGCCATCGCTGTAGGGGTCGCTGTTCACCAGCTCCGGCGAAGATTCCAGCTCGCTGTTTACGGCGATGATTTCGCCACTCAGTGGCGCATAGATGTCGGACGCCGCCTTGACGGACTCCGCAACCGCGCAGTCGTCGCCCTGGGCGTAGGTATTCCCCACTTCCGGCAGGTCGACAAAGACCATGTCACCCAGCAACTCCTGGGCATGCTCGGTAATCCCTACGGTATAGCTACCATCGGCTTCTTTACGCACCCATTCATGGCTGTCACGGTATTTCAGATCGGTTGGTACATTGCTCATCGACGCTCTCCAAAAAAGATGATTCCGTTAAACGTTCATGCCGCCGGTGCGTTTACAGCCCCTGTCCGGCACGGACTGGACGGGTAGATTCAGATTTATTTAGTTACCGGTTTACCGGCACGGACAAAAACAGGTTTGGTGACCTGCACCGGCACTTCGCGGTTGCGAATCTGGACGATGGCCTGTTCACCGATCCCGGCAGGAATCCGCGCCAGCGCAATACTGTAGCCCAGTGTCGGAGAGAACGATCCGCTGGTGATAATCCCTTCACGCGCGTTGCCGTCGGCGTCGGTGAAGCGCACCGGCAGTTCATTGCGCAGCACGCCTTTCTCGGTCATCACCAGACCCACTAGTTGCTCGGTGCCGGTTTTACGCTGGGATTCCAGGGCTTCACGGCCAATAAATTCGCGGTCGGCCGGTTCCCAGGCGATGGTCCAGCCCATATTGGCCGCCAGTGGAGAGACACCCTCATCCATCTCCTGACCGTACAGATTCATACCGGCTTCCAGTCTCAGCGTGTCGCGCGCGCCAAGGCCTGCGGGCTTGACGCCAGCCGCCAGCAGCTGCTGCCAGAACGACACCACCTGCTCGGACGGCAGAGCAATTTCATAACCCGCTTCGCCGGTGTAGCCGGTGGTGGCGATAAACAGGTCACCCGCCTGCACGCCGAAGAACGGTTTCATGCCGCTGACCGCCGCACGCTGTGCGTCATCAAAAAGCGTTTGCGCTTTCTGCTGGGCATTCGGGCCCTGCACCGCCACCAGCGCTAAATCATCACGCTCGCGGATTTCAATGCCGTAAGCTGTCGCGTGTTCGGTAATCCATGCCAGATCTTTCTCGCGCGTGGCGGAGTTCACCACCAGACGGAAAAAGTCTTCGCTCATAAAGTAAACAATCAGATCGTCAATCACGCCAGCGGAGGCGTTCAGCATGCCGGTGTAAAGCGCTTTGCCCGGCTGAGTCAGCTTGGCCACATCGTTCGCCAGCAGATAGCGCAGGAATTCCCGCGTGCGGGCACCGTGCAGATCGACAATGGTCATATGCGAAACATCGAACATTCCGGCATCGGTACGCACCGCGTGGTGCTCATCAATCTGCGAACCGTAGTGCAGCGGCATCATCCAGCCGTGAAAGTCCACCATGCGCGCACCGCAGGCTTGATGCTGTTCGAACAACGGAGTTTGCTGAGTCATAGTCTTCCTGTGCTGTCTGTCCGCCATCCTTGTGGATGCAGGGTGATTGACGCGCCCGTTTACCGCCCGTTAGCGGCCTGACGCAAACGTTATCTTGGCTTTGAAGTTACCACCGAAAATGGCAATTAACCATAAGTTAAACGGGGTCGAAATCACAGTTCAGCAATAAAGCCCCTGAACTCACTGCCAGTATCTATCGCTACTTAATTGAAATAACGCACACAAAAACAACAATAAATGGCCCTTACCGCAGATGAATCACAAAGATTCCGCACTCGATGTATAAAAAACGACTCCGGGAATTTTCTTATCGCATTACTAAAAATAATGCGAATGAGTGCGTTAAATTAGAATAATTCAAACGATGCACAATGATGGGGAGGCGGGTGCACCATTGGTGCAAGGGGGATAAAAAACAGGGAATTCGGCGTTCGCTGACCCGCCGCTGCGCCTGCCGGGCGGTCCTCGCGCCGCTTTGCGGTGCCTTCGGCTACGGCATCCGGCCTGCCGGACCGGCGGAGACGATACATCCATGTACCGACCCCGCCTGACGCCAGCCTCCTTGCTGGCGTCTCCTGGCCGAATGCCTCCACCTCAGCGCTGCGGATTGCCCGTCTGGCGCAGCGGCGAGTCATCTTTCAGGCTATGTGCTGGCTTTTTTAATCAGGAATTAAACAAAGTTACCCCGCTGGAACTAACCAAAGTCTTAACCCGTTATACGAGAACACCGGACTTTTAAGGCGACGCAGAAGTGACTAAGCGAATCGGCGGCTCCCTCGCCCGGGCAATCCACAGCGCTGAACGGAGTGAGGAAGCTCGTATGAGCCAGCAGGACGCTGGCGAAAGGGGCAGCCGGGGCAGGACGCCCCGTCTGCTCCGGTACGAAGGCTGACGAATGAAGTGAAGGCATCGCGCAAAGCGCGACGCGAGGACGCACGCCCGAGGGAGCCGCCGGTTAGCGTGCTCACCGCACTCAGAAAACAACGTGATTACAGCATCCTGGCAGCATCAGGCTCACAGCCCACTTCAGAACAAGCAAAGCCCCGATTCGTTATACGAGAACACCGGACTTTTTCAGGCGACGCAGAAGTGACTAAGCAAACCGGCGGCTCCCTCGCCTGGGCAATCCACAGCGCTGAACGGAGCGAGGAAGCTCGTATAAGCCAGCAGGACGCGGGCGAAAGGGGCAGCCGGGGCAGGACGCCCCGTCTGCACCGGTACGAAGGCTGACGAATGAAGTGAAGGCATCGCGCAAAGCGCGGCGCGAGGACGCCAGGGCGAGGGAGCCGCCGGTTAGCGTGCTCACCGCATCAAGAAAACACCTGAATTAGCGCAACCACTCGGGCAAATCATGCAGCCCCATCGCCTGCTTCAGCAATTTAGGCTTCACGCCCGGCAGCTTATCCGCCAGCGCCAGCCCG
The DNA here is from genome assembly GCF_003751505.1 of Erwinia sp. JUb26. GTDB lineage: Bacteria > Pseudomonadota > Gammaproteobacteria > Enterobacterales > Enterobacteriaceae > Erwinia. The sequence goes on from NZ_RJVB01000002.1 coordinate 177,281, forward strand.
ACATCACGCAACAGCTTCTTCGCCGGATTATCACCGTTAAACAGCTCGCGGAACCCCTGCATGCTGGCCAGCATCAACGCCGCACTGTGCTTGCGGCTGCGCTCATAGCGACGCAGATACAGATGCTCACCGATATCCCTGCCCTGCTGATGCAGGCGGCGGATCTCACCGATCAGCTCCGCCGCATCCATAAAGCCAAGATTCACTCCCTGGCCCGCCAGCGGATGAATGGTGTGGGCAGCGTCGCCCACCAGCGCCAGACGATGAGCGGCAAAACTGCGCGCAAAGCGCCCCATCAGCGGGAAGACCTGACGATCGCTTTCCAGCTCGCACAGCCCAAGACGTAGATCAAAATGCACCGACAGCTGCTGGTTGAACACTTCTTCCGGCATCGACTGCAAACGCGTGGCTTCCTGCGGGGGTAAAGACCAGACAATAGAACACAGATGCGGATCGCTCAGCGGCAGGAAGGCCAGAATACCTTCACCGTGGAACACCTGCCGGGCCACCGCATCGTGCGGTTTCTCGGTGCGGATGTTGGCCACCAGCGCATGGTGCTGATAATCCCAGAAGGTGAGCGGGATATCTGCTTTATTCCGCAGCCACGAGTTCGCACCGTCGGCGGCCACCAGCAGGCGAGCGGTCATCATGCTGCCGTCTTTCAGTGTCACAAACGCTTCGTTGTCGCCAAAAGCAACCTGCTGCAGTTCAGCAGGCGAAATCAGGGTGATATCGCTCAGGCTTTCTGCCCGCTGCCACAGTGCCTGGTGGATCACCCGGTTTTCAATAATGTGCCCAAGATGCGACAGGCCCTGCTGCTCATCGTCAAAGGCGATATGACCAAAGCTGTCGCGATCCCACACTTCCATGCCGTGATAGGCACTGGCACGGGTAGCCAGGATGGTGCTCCAGACGCCAAGATGCTGTAACAGGCGCTCGCTGGCGGCGTTGATCGCCGACACGCGCAGCGCATGTGGCGCATCAGCGGCAGCGGCAACCGGCGCTTCGCGCTCCAGCACCGCCACGCGCAGGCCGCTCCCCTGCAGGCCACAGGCCACCGCAAGGCCGACCATACCGCCACCGGCAACGATGACATCAAATGTTTGCATTACTGCTTTCTCCTCAACGCTTAACCCAGCCCAATGTGCGCTCGGCCAGCAAATTACGTAACGGCGGCAGATGATCCATCGCCAGCAGCCCCAGGTTGCGCCCTAGCGTCAGCGGTAGATAACGGTTGGCAAACAGCCGCACCAGCCCATCGGTCACGCTGATGGTGGCCTCAACATCCGGCTGGCGGCGCTGCTGATAGTGATGCAGCGTGGCGTAATCGCCCACGCTCTGCCCGCTGCGCCAGGCGGCGGCCACCGTTTCGGCCAGCGACATGACGTCGCGGATCCCCAGGTTGAATCCCTGTCCGGCAATCGGATGCAGCGTCTGCGCGGCGTTGCCCACCAGCGCAAGGCGGTGAGAAATATGCTGCGCGGCCGTTTGCAGCTGAAGCGGATAGCTGTGGCGCTGACCGACCTGAGTGAATCGCCCAAGACGCCAGCCGAAGGCACGCTGAAGCTCGCTGAGAAAGCGATCGTCGCTCCAGCCGTCAACCGCGCTTTTCTGCGCCAGCGGATGGCACCACACCAGCGAACTTCGCCCGCCGGACATCGGCAGCAGCGCCAGCGGCCCGTGCTCAGTAAAACGTTCGAACGCCTGCCCGCCGTGCGGCAATTGGGTGGAGACATTGGCGATCACCGCCACCTGCTGATAATTATCGCTGCTCCACTGCATCCCGCAGGCTGCCGCAACCTTTGAACGCGTCCCGTCTGCCGCAACCAGTAAATCGGCATCCAGCACATCCCCGCTGTCCAGCGTCACGCTGACCTGCTGCTGTGTACGCGCGACGTCCGCCACGGTGTTCGGGCAGCGCAGCGTGATGCCCGGTGCCTGCTTCAGTCGGGCAAACAGCCGCTGCCCGACGTCGTGCAGTTCCACCACGTGGCCCAGCGCCGGAACGCCATAATCGGCGGCATCGAGAGAAACGAAAGTGGCATGGCCGCGATCGCTGACGTGAACGTGGGTAATCGGGGTGGCGCAGGACGCCAGCGCCGACCATAAATCGATTGCCGCCAGCTGCTGGCTGGTGCCTTCCGCCAGTGCAATCGCCCGCCCGTCAAAACCGGGATGTGCCCGGCTTTCAGGTTCCCTGGCTTCAACCAGCGTGACCGCCAGCTGTCCCTGTGTCAGATGGGAGATCGCCAGAGCCAGCGTTGCGCCAGCCATTCCTCCCCCTGCGATTATTATGCTCATTGCTGCTTCGCTGCCGCCATCAGTGCTTCGATTTCATCGGCATCTTTTACCACCGTATCGGTCAGATTTTCGTTGCCGTCCGTAGTGATAATGATGTCATCCTCAATACGAATGCCGATTCCGCGATACTGAGCGGGAACATCGGCATCCGGTGCGATATACAGACCCGGTTCGATGGTCAGCACCATCCCCGGTTCGAGAAGACGATCGCGGTCCACGCCGTAGTGGCCAACATCATGCACGTCCAGACCCAGCCAGTGGCTCAGGCCATGCATAAAGAACGGGCGGTGCGCCTGTTCGGCAATCAGCGTATCAACATCACCGTGCAGAATGCCCAGGTCCACCAGACCGCTGACCATAATCGTCACCACTTCCGCCGTGACTTCACGAATGCTGGTGCCGGGACGATACAGTTCCAGCGCCTTGTACAACGATGCCAGAACGATGTCGTAGATATCGCGCTGCGGTGCGGTGAATTTGCCGCCAACCGGGAAGGTACGTGTGATATCACCGGCGTAGCCCTGATACTCGCAGCCGGCATCGATCAGCACCAGCTGACCTTCACGCATCTGACTTTCGTTTTCGGTGTAGTGCAGGATGCAGCCGTTTTCCCCGGCACCAACAATAGTGTTGTAGGACGGGAAACGTGCTCCGTGGCGATTAAACTCATGATGAATTTCGCCTTCCAGCTGATATTCGAACATGCCAGGGCGCGATTGCTGCATTGCCCGCGTATGTGCCAGTGCGCTGATACGACCGGCCTCGCGCAGCACCGCCTGTTCTTCTGACGATTTAATCAGGCGCATTTCATGTACCCAGGGCCGCCAGTCGGTCAACGTGGCCGGGGCGGAAAGATTCTGTCGAGAACCGCGACGCAGCTTGTCCAGGGCGCTGAAGACAATCTCGTCCATCTGCGCGTACTGACCCTGCGCGTGATACACCACGTCCAGCCCGTTAAGCAGCAGGTGAAGCTGCTCGCCGATCTCGCCCCACGGCAGCGCACGATCCACAGACAGCGCCTGCGGCGCCGCATCCTGACCCAGCCGACGACCAAACCAGATCTCAGCGGTGAGATCGCGTACGCGATTAAACAGCACGCTGTGGTTATGGCTCTCGTTACTTTTAATCAGGATCAATACCGCTTCCGGCTCGTTAAATCCGGTGAAGTACCAGAAATCACTGTTTTGCCGATAGGGATATTCGCTGTCGTTACTGCGCGTCACTTCCGGCGCGGCAAAAATCAGTGCCGCACTGCCGGGGGCCATTTTCGCTAACAGCGCCTGGCGACGGCGTAAAAATTCCTGCTGGGTCATTTGCTCTCCTTAGTTACGGAAGTTACGGATCCACCGCATGCAAGCCTTCAGTACACGCTTATGCTTAGTGCAGGGTAGGCTTTTGCACGACCACGTTGGTTGGCATCGAGCGAGTGAAGGTATCGTGGCACAGCAGCGCGGCAACGCGCACGTACTCGATAACCTCTTCCAGCGATTGCTCCAGCTCGTCCTGATCTTCATCTTCGTCGTAGCCCAACTGGGCGATAGTACGCAGATCGTCAATGGCTTCGCCAGTTTCACCCTTCACTTTATCGAGCTTCGGCTGGGTCACACCCAGGCCCAGCAGGAAATGGTTCACCCATCCCGCCAGCGCGTCGGCGCGATCGAAGACGGTGATGTCTTCATCGTCAGGCAGGTAAAGCTGGAACAGGAAACCGTCCTCTTCAAGAGAATCACCGATCGCCTGATGCAGCTCCTGCAGCGGCAGCGACAGCGACTGGGAGAAAGCCATGCCTTCATTGGTCAGGTCATGAACCAGCGCCTGCCAGCTACTGTCCTGGTTGCCCCCGCAGAGCAGTCCGCTGATCAAACCGTGCATTTCAGCGGGGGTCATCCCCACGCCCTGCTGTGTCAGTGCTGAAGCCAGAGTGTTGTATCCCGGCATTACGTTAGATAGTGACATTCGTTTTCGTCATCGTTGGCTGAATAAGTTCGTGTTATGCTACCACCAGGTACCTCAAGGATTCCATTAAAGGGGTTGTTTCTTCTCTCAGGGGTAGTTTATAGTGTCGCCCCTCCCGGCCCATTGCGTGGTAAGGGTGTTTGCGGGCGCAGTTTTCAGTCAGGAAGGTGGCATGTCTGCACAACCGGTAGATCTTCAAATTTTTGGCCGTTCATTACGAGTAAATTGTCCGCCCGAACAGCAGGATGCGCTGAATCTGGCTGCCGAAGACCTCAATCAGCGGTTGCAAGACTTAAAAGTTCGCACTAGAGTCACAAATACAGAGCAGCTGGTATTTATTGCGGCACTGAATATTTGCCATGAACTGGCGCAGGAAAAAGTCAAAACACGCGACTATGCGTCAAACATGGAGCAGCGTATTCGCATGCTGCAGCAGACCATTGAACAGGCATTACTTGAGCAAGGTCGCATTACTGAACGTACTGGTGCGAAGTTCGAATAACACTTTGGCGTTACCTGTGATAGAGTGACGGTGAAGTACAAAATTTCTCTGAGATGTTTGCAAGCGGGCCAGTCCCCTGAGCCGATATTTCATACCAAACAGAGTGTGGCGCTCTGTAACCTGTGTGCATGCCCGGCTCGTCCGGGAAGCCTGATGGTTACGACGGCATACTCACCTTGAACCAAGGGTTCAAGGGTTACAGCCTGCGGCGGCATCTCGGAGATTCCCACTTTTTTCTGCATTACTCTTCATTCTGTACGGTTTCTTTTCTACGCTATCGGCATCTTCCGCATCGTTTAACGGAGTAAGCCAACGCGATGAGCCTCAATCTTCTCGATCGTCAGGATATCCGCACTCACGTACGTCATCTACGTCGGGCACTCAGTGATGAGCAGCAGCAGTTGGCTGCGGTACAGGCTGCGGAACACGCACTCAGCTTCGCGCCGCTGGAACGAGCTAAAAATATTGCGCTGTTCCTTTCCGTTGACGGTGAACTGAATACCCGGCCGCTGATTGCCAAACTGTGGCAGCGCAAGCAGCGGGTTTACCTCCCCGTACTGCACCCCTTCTCTCCCGGAAACCTGCTGTTCATCCGCTATGACGAACAGACCGAACTGAAAAAAAACCGTCTGCGCATCCCGGAGCCGCCGCTGGATATCCGTCATCTGCTGCCGCTAAGCGAGCTGGACGTTCTACTGGTACCGCTGGTGGCGTTTGATGCGCAGGGTCAGCGCCTGGGTATGGGCGGCGGATTCTACGATCGTACGCTGCAAAACTGGCAGCAGCATGGTTTCTTACCGGTGGGGCTGGCACACGACTGTCAGCAGGTAGAAAAAGTCCCGACGGCCGCGTGGGATATCCCGCTGCCCGCGCTGATTACGCCATCGAAAATCTGGCAGTGGTAGATAAAAAAAGGGCGACCCGAAAGTCGCCCTTAATGTCGTTTACTGCATCAATCTACGGCGAACCCTGCGGCACGCCAGCGGGATTAGTACAGCAGACGCGCGCGGATAGTACCAGGAATCGCCTTCATCAGCTGCAGCGCTTTGTCCGCCACTTCCTGCGTGGCGTCAACGTCGATCACCACATAACCCATCAGCGGCGTCGTTTGCAGATACTGGGCTGAAATGTTGATGCCCTGATCGGCAAAGATCAGGTTGATGGCGGTCAACACGCCAGGGCGGTTTTCGTGGATATGCAGCAGACGGCTGACGCTGGCGCCGTGCATCGGCAGCGAGGCTTCCGGGAAGTTAACCGCAGACAGCGTTGAACCGTTGTCAGAGTATTTCGCCAGCTTACCGGCCACTTCAATACCGATGTTTTCCTGCGCTTCCTGAGTCGAGCCACCGATGTGCGGGGTCAGGATCACGTTGTCGAACTCGCACAGCGGTGAGTTAAACGGATCGCTGTTGGTCGCCGGCTCTTCCGGGAAGACGTCAATGGCCGCACCCGCCAGGTGTTTATCGGCCAGCACTTTGCACAGTGCAGGGATGTCCACGACGGTCCCGCGCGAGGCGTTGATCAGCAGTGAGCCCGGCTTCATCAGCGCCAGCTCTTCCGCACCCATCATGTTCTGCGTGGACTGCGTTTCAGGCACGTGCAGGCTCACCACATCGCTCATGTTCAGCAGGTCTGAAAGATGCTGGACCTGGGTCGCATTGCCCAACGGCAGCTTGCTTTCAATATCGTAGAAGAACACGTGCATACCCAGGCTCTCGGCCAGCACGCCCAGCTGCATACCAATGTGGCCATAGCCGATGATGCCGAGCTTTTTACCGCGCGCTTCAAACGAACCCACCGCCAGTTTGTGCCACACGCCACGGTGTGCCTTGGCGTTGGCCGCCGGCACGCCGCGCAGCATCAGCAGCAGCTCGCCGATAACCAGTTCAGCTACGGATCGGGTATTGGAGAAAGGTGCATTAAACACCGGGATACCGCGAATTGCAGCGGCATGCAGGTCAACCTGATTGGTCCCGATACAGAAACAGCCTACGGCGACCAGCTTTTCAGCGGCGGCGAAGATCTCTTCGGTAAGCTGAGTACGGGAACGCAGCCCGATAAAGTGTGCATCGCGAATGGACTCTTTCAGAGCCTCGCTATCCAGTGCACCTTTGTGAAATTCAATGTTGGTGTAACCTGCAGCGCGGAGATTATCGACCGCACTCTGATGTACGCCTTCCACCAGCAAGAACTTAATCTTGTCTTTCTCCAGTGATACTTTTGCCATTTCCCGACCTTTAATTAGCAGACTTCAGATGTGGCTGAATCCCTTTTACCGTTCATTTTGCCACCGCGGCATCGCGCAGCGAGATGAAAGATGGCGGGGATATAAGATTGCCTTCTGTCAAAATAACAAAATTTACGCTGGCAGCAATACAAACGATTGCCTGCCCCACAGCACGCCGGTGCTTTCCTTCAGAACAAACCGATAGAAAATCATGATGGGCTGCATCGCTTCAGGAGGATCGCGCGGCTGAGTCAGCTACTGTGACATAAGTCACTAAATTTTGACCGTAAAAGAAAAGATGTTTTTTATATCGAAATAACAGGCACCGCACGGGTGCCTGACAGATCATTTGGTAATAGTCTTCACGCCGTCGGCGGTGCCGATTAACGCCACGTCGGCGCCCCGGGCAGCAAACAGGCCGACGGTCACCACGCCAGGCAGCGCGTTGATGGCCACTTCCAGCGCGATCGGGTCAAGGATTTTGAGGTTGTAGACATCGAGAATGATATTGCCGTTGTCGGTGACCACGTCCTGACGATACTCTGGCAGGCCGCCCAGCTTCACCAGCTCGCGCGCAACGTAGGAGCGCGCCATCGGGATCACTTCAACCGGCAGTGGGAATTTACCCAGCACGTCAACCTGCTTGGTGGCATCGGCAATACAGATAAAACGTTCAGCCACTGCGGCAACGATTTTCTCGCGGGTCAGCGCGGCACCGCCGCCTTTGATCATCTGCATCTGGCCGTTGATCTCGTCGGCGCCATCAACATAGACTGCCAGCGAGTCAACTTCGTTAAGATTGAAAACGTGAATGCCTAACTCTTTGAGTTTAGCGGTGGACGCTTCAGAGCTGGAAACCGCGCCCTCAATCTGGTGTTTAATCGATCCCAGTGCATCAATAAAATGCGCGGCGGTAGAGCCGGTCCCTACGCCAACAATGGTGCCGGGAGTCACGTAGTCGAGCGCTGCCCAGCCAACGGCTTTTTTCAGTTCATCCTGCGTCATGATATGTTTAAACCTGTGAGTCACTGTGTGCGCGTAGTATAAAGCAATGACTGCAAAAATAATCGCCCATGAGAGTGACGGATGAGCAGGAATGGAAGCTGGCCCACAAAGTGGTTGATTCACAAAGTGACGTTTGCCCGCGCAAAAGATAAAAACTGTGGCATAGTGCTTAAACCACACCTGAGAAGAGTATAACGATTAATGAAACGTCCCGATTATCGAACGCTTCAGGCGCTGGATGCAGTGATTCGTGAACGCGGCTTTGAACGCGCCGCACAAAAGCTCTGTATTACCCAGTCCGCTGTTTCGCAGCGTATCAAGCAGCTGGAAAATATGTTTGGCCAGCCGCTGCTGGTGCGAACCGTTCCACCCCGCCCGACCGAACAGGGGCAAAAACTGCTGGCGCTGTTACACCAGGTTGAGCTGCTGGAAGAAGAGTGGCTCGGTGATGACAGCGGCGGCACAACGCCACTTTTACTGTCGCTGGCGGTCAACGCCGACAGTCTGGCAACCTGGCTGTTACCGGCACTGAAAACCGTGCTGACCGACTCTCCGGTGCGGTTAAATATTCAGGTAGAAGATGAAACCCGAACTCAGGAACGCCTGCGTCGCGGTGAGGTGGTGGGCGCCATCAGTATTCAGCCGCAGCCGCTGCCGAGCTGCCTGGTCGATCAGTTGGGTGCGCTGGACTATCTGTTTGTCGGTTCAAAAGAGTTTGCCGCGCGCTACTTCCCGAACGGCGTCACCCGATCCGCGCTGCTGAAAGCACCGGCGGTGGCGTTTGATCATCTGGATGATATGCATCAGGCCTTCCTGCAGCAGAACTTCGACCTGTCACCGGGCAGCGTACCCTGCCATATCGTGAACTCGTCGGAGGCCTTTGTGCAGTTGGCGCGTCAGGGCACCACCTGCTGTATGATCCCGCATCTACAGATTGAGCGCGAGCTGGCGGAAGGTGAGCTGATCGATCTGACGCCGGGTCTACTGCAGCGCCGTATGCTTTACTGGCACCGCTTTGCGCCGGAAAGCCGTCTGATGCGCAAAGTCACCGATGCGCTGCTGGCGCACGGTCATCGCGTTCTGCGTCAGGATACTGTTTAGGAAGGAAAGGTTGTGAGTTAACTGCGGGCGGGTCTGATATTTGGGCCCGCCCGCAGTACGTTATGACTTAAGGGTTACGCTGCAGTTCAAAGACCACATCAACCTGATCGTCGAAGTGAATGCTCTGCTGTTCGTAGGTTTGTGCCGCAGAGGTCATCGGTGCCGCATCTGCCGCTTTATACATCCGCGCCATTGGCATCGGCTGGTAGTTGGCAACGTGATAGCGCACGCTGTAGACCGGTCCAAGCTTGCTGCCAAAGCCCTGAGCCAGCTCTCCCGCTTGCTTAATCGCGTCATCAATCGCGGCTTTACGCGCCTTCTGGCGATACTGTTCAGGATCGGCCACGCCCAGCTCGACGGAGCGAATTTCGTTCAGGCCGTTTTTCAGCGCGCCGTCCAGCAGTTCGTTGAGCTTATCCAGCTGGCGCAGCGTAACCTGTACCTGGCGCACGGCGCGGTAGCCCTTCAGCACCGACTTGCCGTCTTTCAGATAATCATACTCCGGCTGGGTACGCAGATTGGCGGCGTTGATATCTTTCTTCTCAATGCCGCTTTTATTCAGAAAATCAAAATACTGCTGAACGCGAGTATCGGCCTGTTTTTTTGCTTCAGCCGCATCTTTCGCGGTGATGTTAACTTCAATCGCCAGGGTAGCAATATCCGGCGCGGCGTCCACGCTGGACTGACCTGACGTGACCACGTGCGGGCCGGCAGGCAGTTCATCAGCTTGTGTCACCAGCGGTAAACTACCCAGTACAATCATTGCGGCCAGAGCCAGTTTAGTAAGCTTCACTGCGTCCTCCATGGGGTGTCATATGCATCTGTTCGGGCGCTGCCGGAGCCGGGTGCTGCGGCAGCGTAATGTTCCGTCTATTCTTCACGGTACAGTGTAGAGCCCCGAATCCCGTCACGCTATGACCTGAATTCTGGAAGTGAGTTCAGATTAGTAAAAATCCAGCGCCTGCATTGCCAGCTTCAACGCAATCACCCACATCACGCCGCCCACCAGCAGATTGATGATGCGCTGCGCGCGCGGAGTATTCAGAACCGGCGCCAGCCAGGCGGCTAATATTGCCAGGCCGAAGAACCAGACAATCGACGTCGTTATTGAACCAAACGCAAACCAGCGACGCGCCTCTTCCGGTAGCTGCCCTCCCAGGCTCCCCAGCAGGACAAAAGTATCGATATACACATGGGGATTGAGCCAGGTCACGGCGATCATGGTGACAATAATCCGCCAGCGGCTCTGCTTCATCGCCCCGGCGGCAGCCAGCTGTACATCACCGCTGAAGGCAGTGCGTAGCGCCCCCCAGCCGTACCACAGCAGGAATGCGACGCCCGCCCAGGTCACCAGATTCAGCAGCAGAACCGACTGGCTGAGCAGCGCGCTACCGCCAAAAATACCGCCGCAGATCAACAGAATATCGCTGAGCGTGCAGAGCGCGGCGGTCATCAGATGATACTGGCGGCGCACGCCCTGGTTCATCACAAACGCATTCTGCGGCCCCAGCGGCAGGATCAACGCCGCGCCCATCGCAACACCCTGAAAATAAACGGATAACATAATAAAAAGACCTCATCTACACCAGATTTTCGGCAAGTGTATAGCGGCCACATCATTAGGGGAAATTTTATAATTTAATGCACCATCACTTTAGCTAATAGTCAGTAATGGCGGAGGCAACACGGCGTGAAGGTGAAAGGTCGCCGTCGCGGTCATCACGTTGTAAGGGGCCGTCGGCTATCATGCTGCAAAAAAAAGCCCCGACCAGCGACTGGCGGGGGCTTGATATGAAAATAATTACGCCGGTTTAGTCAGATCGACTTCAGGCGCTTTGGTCTGATGCAGGTGAACATCCATCTGCGGATAAGGGATGCCGATTTCTTTCGCATCCAGGGCGTTTTTAAACTCCTTCATCAGATCCCAGTAAACCTGCTGGAGATCTCCAGCCTTGCTCCAGCAGCGCACGACGAAGTTCAGTGAGGAAGGCGCCATTTCGTTCAGGCCAATCTGCACGCCGCGCTCCTGCAGCACACGCGGTTCAGCCTCAACAATGCCGCGCAGCAGAGTAATCACTTCCTCAACGTCAGCATCGTAGGCTACGCCAATAATGAACTCATTGCGGCGCTCCGGCTCGCGGGAGAAGTTAGTGATATTCCCGGCAATGATTTTACCATTCGGCACCACGACGATTTTGCCGTCGGCGGTTTTTAAGGTGGTAGAGAAAATCTGCACGTTCTGCACCGTTCCCATCACGCCGATATCAATAAATTCACCGGTGCGGAACGGGCGGAAGGTCACCAGCAGCACACCGGCCGCCAGGTTAGAAAGCGAGCCCTGCAGCGCCAGGCCAATTGCCAGACCGGCGGCACCGAGTACGGCAATCACCGAGGCGGTCTGCACACCCACGCGTCCCAGCGCGGCAATCAGCGTGAAGGCGATAATGCCGTAACGCACCAGCGCAGAAAGGAAATCAGCTACCGTCGCATCAAGATGACGGGCACGCATCAGGCGATTGATAGTATTGGAAACAATACGCGCAACGAGCATCCCGATAATAATGATCGCTATCGCTGCCACAATATTTACCGCGTAGCTCAGCAGCAGGGCCTGGTTGCGCACCAGCCAGTTCCCCGCATTGCTGATACCACCGACCACGTTTAAATCTTCCATTTTCCCATCCTGTTGTTTGCCCAAAAGAGGCGTTCAAAACTCTGCCGCCCGGCGGCAGCCTGAACACTAAGGGTAAGCAACCACGCGCGAATCTGCCAGGTTTCTGGCGTAATCAGCTGGAATTTATGGGAAAGTTGCATAAAAAAAGGCCCTTTCGGGCCTTTTTTGCACAGCGAACAAATTACAGAACGTCGATCGCGTTCAGTTCTTTGAAAGCCTGCTCCAGACGAACAACCATGGACGCCTGAGCTGAACGCAGCCACACGCGCGGGTCGTAGTATTTCTTGTTCGGGCTGTCTACGCCATTTGGGTTACCCAGCTGGCCCTGCAGATAGTCTTCGTTCTTTTTGTAGAACTGCAGAATACCGTCCCATGTTGCCCACTGGGTATCGGTATCGATGTTCATTTTGATCACGCCGTAGCCGATTGATTCTTCGATTTCAGCAGCTGAAGAACCGGAACCGCCGTGGAACACGAAGTCCAGGGAGTTATGCGGCAGGTTGTGTTTCTTGCTGACATAATCCTGAGAGTCGCGCAGGATAGTTGGGGTCAGCTTCACGTTGCCCGGCTTGTACACGCCGTGTACGTTACCGAAAGAGGCAGCGATGGTGAAACGCGGGCTGATTTTGCTCAGCTCAGTGTACGCGTAATCAACGTCTTCTGGCTGAGTGTACAGTGCAGATGCGTCCATATGGCTGTTATCCACGCCATCTTCTTCACCGCCGGTGCAGCCCAGTTCAATTTCCAGAGTCATGTCGAGTTTCGCCATGCGCGCCAGATATTTGCTGGAGATCTCAATGTTCTCTTCCAGAGACTCTTCAGACAGGTCGATCATGTGAGAAGAGAACAGTGGCTTACCGGTTTTAGCAAAGTGAGCTTCACCCGCGTCCAGCAGACCGTCGATCCACGGCAGCAGTTTCTTCGCGCAGTGGTCGGTGTGCAGGATAACCGGCACGCCGTAGTGCTCTGCCATCAGATGCACGTGATGAGCACCTGCGATCGCACCCAGGATTGCAGCAGCCTGTGGCTTGTCAGATTTCAGGCCTTTACCCGCGATAAAAGCAGCACCGCCGTTAGAGAACTGAACGATAACCGGAGATTTTACTTTTGCAGCAGCTTCCAGCACGGCGTTAATTGAGTCGGTACCGACGCAGTTAACCGCTGGCAGAGCGAATTTGTTCTCTTTCGCTACTTTGAAGATCTTCTGCACGTCATCGCCGGTGACAACGCCTGGTTTTACGAAATCAAAAATTTTAGACATGTTAGCTTGTCCTGTTTCTTCGGTCGTATTAAAGGATTCTGTTCGCACGCGGAGCCTTACGCGGCTCCGCTCCGAGGTTTAATTACTGCTTAGCACGTTCTTGCAGCATGGCGACTGCTGGCAGAGTTTTGCCTTCCACGAATTCCAGGAAAGCACCGCCGCCGGTAGAGATATAGGAAATTTTATCTTCGATACCGAACAGGTCGATAGCGGCCAGCGTATCACCGCCGCCCGCGATGGAGAATGCGTCGCTGTCTGCAATCGCTTTCGCCACGATTTCAGTCCCTTTACGGAAGTTCGGGAACTCAAACACGCCAACCGGGCCGTTCCACAGAATGGTTTTGGCTTCTTTCAGCAGCTTAGCCATCGCCAGCGCGGTTTCGTCGCCGAAGTCCATGATCTCTTCGTTGTCCTGAACTTCGCTGACTTTCTTCACGGTTGAAGGCGCGGTTTCAGAGAACTCGGTGCCCACGCGTGAATCGGTAGGAACCGGGATTTTGAACTCGTCGCGCAGTTTTTTCGCGGCTTCAACGAAATCTGGCTCATACAGCGATTTGCCGACGTTGTTGTCGATAGCCACGAAGGTGTTCGCGATGCCGCCGCCAACGATCACGGTATCGGCAATGTTCACCAGCGAGTTCAGCACGTCGAATTTAGTGGAAACTTTAGAACCACCGACAACGGCAACCATTGGGCGCGCCGGGTTAGACAGCGCTTTACCCAATGCTTCCAGCTCGGCTGACAGCAGCGGGCCAGCACAGGCAACCGGTGCAAACTTGCCTACGCCGTGGGTAGAGGCCTGAGCGCGGTGCGCGGTACCGAAGGCATCCATCACGAAGATGTCGCACAGCGCAGCGTATTTTTTAGAGAGGGCTTCGTCGTCTTTCTTCTCGCCTTTGTTAAAGCGAACGTTTTCCAGTACCACCAGCTTACCTGCGGTCAGCTCAACGCCGTCCAGGTAGTCTTTTGCCAGGGAAACATTTTCTGCGCCCAGCTTGTCTTTCAGGTAGTTAACGACCGGCAGCAGAGAAAACTCTTCGTTGTATTCACCTTCAACCGGACGACCCAGATGCGAGGTAACCATCACTTTCGCGCCCTGCTTCAGAGCGGCTTCGATGGTCGGCAGAGAAGCACGGATACGTGCATCTGACGTCACTTTCCCTTCTTTTACCGGCACATTCAGATCGGCACGGATCAGAACACGCTTACCAGCAAGATCCAGATCGGTCATCTTAATTACAGACATGGTGAACCCTCTCGTTGATTCTCAAAGTTTTACAGACGCATCCGCGTCCGGACTGAAACCGATATCGGCCATCGCTAACGTGGTATCCAGCATTCTGTTAGCAAAGCCCCATTCGTTATCACACCAGACCAAGGTCTTAATCAGGTGCTGACCACTGACCCGCGTCTGCGTGCCGTCAACGATGGCACTGTGCGGGTCGTGATTAAAATCAATAGAGACTAACGGTAATTCCGTGTAGTCAACTATACCACTAAAAGCCCCTTCTGACGCACTTTGCAGCAGGGCGTTGACCTCGCTGGCCTTGACCGCATCCCGCACGCTGACGCTGAGGTCAATCGCCGTCACGTTAATCGTTGGCACACGCACGGCAATCGCTTCAAAACGGTCATTAAATTTCGGAAAAATGCGGGTGATGCCCGCGGCCAGGCGCGTATCAACCGGAATAATCGACTGGCTGGCCGCGCGGGTCCGTCGCAGATCGGGATGGTATGCATCAATCACCTGCTGATCGTGCATCGCGGAGTGGATGGTGGTGACCGTACCCGACTCAATCCCCCACGCATCATCCAGCAGTTTGATAATCGGAATAATGCAGTTTGTGGTGCAGGAAGCATTCGACACTAACAGATGCTCCGGCAGCAGCTCTTGCTCATTCACGCCGAAAACGACCGTGGCATCCAGGTCATTGCCTCCCGGATGGGAGAACAGCACCTTCTTCGCACCTGACTGCAGATGCGCTTCACCGTCGGCACGGCTGCCATAGACGCCGGTACAGTCCAGCACGATATCCACATTCAGCTCGCGCCACGGCAGCGAGCCAATATCGGCATGATGCAGCAGGCGGATCGTATCATCGCCAACCGACAGCAGATCGCGCTCCTGACGTACATCCCAGGCAAAGCGACCATGGCTGGTGTCGTATTTCAACAGATGAGCCATCCCGGCGGCATCCGCCAGCTCGTTAATGGCCACCACCGTAATTTCAGCACGACGTCCGGTTTCGTACAGCGCACGCAAAACGTTGCGCCCGATGCGACCGAATCCGTTAATGGCAATGCGAACCGTCATATTACTCCTGCATCAGAATTCTCTATGAAATCGGACGATTAGCCTGAGCCAGACGCCGCGATTTGTACAGGAAATTCTTGCGTCACCACGGCGGCAAGCCAGAGGCTGCATCTGTGACGACAATCAAACTGAAACGCTTCAGCTAGAATAATAGAAGTGAGGAATAATAGGAATGACTGGGATCAATTGCGGGGCTTAACTTTCGATCTGCGTCACAAAATTACGCAAAAAATGGCACATTCTGGCGTAAGTTTCACCTGACGGTCGCCAGTGGTGGTGGAAATTTATACGAATACGCTGGCGGATTCCCCCCTACGGATTAGCCGTTCAGCCTGAGATCCCACACCCTGATAACCTTATCGTCAGCGGGGTAATTGCCATGCCGGATCGGGATTCAGATAAAGCTGGAATTTTACGTAGCGAATTGCTGAAAGGAGCCGGGACGGGAGCTTGATGAAATCGAACTCCATTGTTGCCGACCGACAAACAAAAAAAAGCACCGCCAGGCGGTGCTTTATTGGTAAACCGTCCCACAAAGGGCCGGTTGCGAAGGATTACAGCAGACCTTTCGCTTTAGCAACCACGTTATCCACGGTGAAGCCAAACAGATCGAACAACTGCTCAGCCGGTGCAGACTCACCGAAGCTGGTCATACCCACGATAGCGCCGTTCAGACCGGTGTATTTGAACCAGTAGTCCGCGATACCCGCTTCAATCGCTACGCGAGCGCTAACCGCTTTCGGCAGCACGGACTCACGGTAGGCAGCATCCTGCTTGTCGAAGGCGTCGGTAGACGGCATAGACACAACGCGAACCTTGTGGCCTTCCGCAGTCAGTTTGTCGAATGCGCCAACCGCCAGCTCAACTTCTGAACCGGTCGCAATCAGGATCACATCAGGGGTGCCCGCGCTGTCTTTCAGCACGTAACCGCCGCGAGCGATGTTAGCCAGCTGCTCAGGGGTACGCTCCTGCTGTGCCAGGTTCTGACGGGACAGGATCAGTGCGGTAGGACCGTCGTGACGCTCGATACCGTACTTCCAGGCCACTGCGGATTCAACCTGGTCACATGGACGCCATGCGCTGACGTTTGGTGTAACGCGCAGGCTGGCCAACTGCTCAACCGGCTGGTGAGTTGGGCCATCTTCGCCCAGACCGATAGAGTCGTGGGTGTAAACCAGCACCTGACGAATTTTCATCAGTGCAGCCATACGCACTGCGTTACGCGCGTATTCCACAAACATCAGGAAGGTCGCGGTGTAAGGCAGGAAACCACCGTGCAGGGTGATACCGTTAGCGATCGCGGTCATACCGAATTCGCGCACGCCGTAATGGATGTAGTTACCCGCTGCATCTTCGTTGATTGGCTTAGAACCGGACCACATGGTCAGGTTGCTTGGCGCCAGGTCAGCGGAGCCGCCCAGGTATTCCGGCAGCAGTTTACCGAACGCTTCGATCGCATTCTGAGACGCTTTACGGCTGGCGATTTTCGCCGGATTAGCCTGCAGCTGCTCAACAAATTTCTGCGACTCTTCTGCCCAGTTAGCCGGCAGGTCGTTGCTTACGCGACGTTTGAATTCGGTCGCCAGCTCAGGGAAGGCTTTCGCGTAGGCAGCAAACTTCTCATCCCATGCGGATTCCTTCGCCTGGCCCGCTTCTTTCGCATCCCACTGGGCATAAATGTCCTGTGGAATTTCGAACGGTGCGTGGGTCCAGCCCAGCTGCTTACGGGTCAGTTCGATTTCAGCATCGCCCAGCGGCGCGCCGTGGGAATCGTGAGTACCGGCTTTGTTCGGTGAACCGAAGCCGATGATGGTTTTGCACATCAGCAGTGAAGGCTTGTCGGAAACCGCTTTCGCTTCTTCTACTGCCTTTTTAATCGCTTCAGCGTCGTGGCCATCGATGCCGCGCACCACGTGCCAGCCGTAAGACTCAAAGCGCTTCGCGGTGTCGTCGGTGAACCAGCCTTCAATGTGACCATCGATAGAGATGCCGTTGTCATCATAGAACGCGACCAGTTTGCCCAGCTTCAGCGTACCCGCCAGTGAACAGACTTCGTGTGAGATGCCTTCCATCATGCAGCCGTCGCCCATGAACACGTAGGTGTTATGGTCAACAACATCGTGGCCCGGACGGTTGAACTGTGCGGCCAGCGTGCGCTCGGCAATCGCAAAACCAACGGCGTTAGCGATACCCTGGCCCAGCGGACCGGTGGTGGTTTCTACGCCTGCGGTGTAACCGTACTCTGGGTGACCTGGGGTTTTGGAATGCAGCTGACGGAAGTTAGCCAGTTCGCCGATTGGCAGATCGTAGCCTGTGAGGTGCAGCAGGCTGTAAATCAGCATGGAGCCGTGACCGTTGGACAGCACGAAGCGGTCACGATCGGCCCACAGTGGGTTTGACGGGTTGTGGTTCAGGAAGTCGCGCCACAGCACTTCAGCGATATCAGCCATACCCATTGGGGCACCCGGGTGGCCGGATTTGGCTTTCTGCACCGCATCCATACTTAATGCGCGAATGGCGTTGGCAAGCTCTTTACGAGAAGACATTTTCTACTCCAGGTCGGATTTAACGCTTCGCCGTACTTAACCTATTGTAATTAATGAGTTATCAGGCAAAGCCGAAGGAAAGTCGCCCATCAATGTACATGAAATATGGGTAACATGTACATGGCGCAGGATGTAAAAATAATCACATAAGTTGCACTTTGGGAATCTCCCGACTAGGCAAAGACAGCTGCAGGGACTATAACTCAACTATCTGGCGGGTTATTCATCACCCTTCCACCCGCTAACATTATGATTTATTTACCTTGTTACTAACAATGGATGAACCGGAATGAAGAAACGTATTTCTTTTGCCGCTCTGGCGCTGGCAACCCTTATTTCTGGCTGTCAAAACTTCGACAGCAATGGACTGATGCAGTCCGGCGCGCAGGCGTTTCAGGCCGCCACGCTGAGCGATGCGCAGGTGAAAGAGCTGAGTGATAAATCCTGCCAGCAGATGGACAGCAGCACGCAGATCGCCGATGCCAGCAGCACCTATGCGAAACGGCTGAGCAAAATATCTGCCGCGCTGGGTGATAACATCAACGGCACGCCGGCGAACTACAAGGTCTACGTCACCAAGGACGTCAATGCATGGGCGATGGCTAACGGCTGCATCCGCGTATACAGCGGTCTGATGGACATGATGACCGACAATGAAGTTGAGGCGGTTCTCGGCCACGAAATGGGGCACGTCGCCTTAGGCCACTCGCGCAAAGCCATGCAGGTGGCCTACGCGACGACCGCTGCACGCACCGCCGCGGCCTCTGCCGGTGGTATTGCCGCTTCACTTTCCCAGTCTCAGCTGGGTGATATTGGCGAGAAGCTGGTCAATTCGCAGTTCTCCCAGCGCCAGGAGTCGGAAGCGGATGATTATTCTTACGATTTGCTGCGCAAGCGCAACATCAATCCGGCAGGCTTAGCCACCAGCTTTGAAAAGCTGGCGAAGCTGGAAGCCGGTCGTCAAAGCTCAATGTTCGACGATCACCCGGCTTCAGAAGCACGTGCGCAGCATATCCGCGAGCGTATGGCGGCAGACGGAATAAAGTAAGCCAGGGCAAGCTGACCGTTTTCCCTCGCGTGGGCGATCTCCTGCGCGGGGCACCCACAGCGATGAACGGTATGAAAGCCAGCATGCGCCCACAGGGAGGTGGGCGAAAACAGAGGAAGATATCGCGCAACGCCCGCTCAGCAACGCGGTAAAGCGCGATGCAATTAACGCACAATATTTATTATAAAGTTATTAATTCAATTATAAAAAAGCATAAATTGATAATTAAACCGCACGACGGGTTAATTATTTAATTAAATTACCCGACATGAAAGTCTCTTACCAGACAATTCGATTCGTTATTTAAAACTCAGCATCAACTTTCACTGCCCTCTCCCGAGCCCACCACCAGCCCGCTACCGCAAAAAAAATACCACATCTTTTATCCCCGACGGTTTTCCAGAACCGCACAACCTGTAACTTATGTTCACATAATCATTGCAATCAATAAATAATGCGGTAAGTATTGCTCTCTCAGTCATGCGTATTTATATAATTTAGCCAGAGAATCAAACTCCCGTGAAAAAAGAACTTCCTTTAATTATTTTAAGTCTATTCTCAGCAATCCCTGCCGTTGCCAACCAGCAGTCCGACAGTAAAGGGCTTATTGACGACAGCCATTTAAACCTGTTTTTCCGCAACGCCTATATTAACCGTGATTATCACAACGGCATGCAGGATAAAGCCGAATGGGGCCAGGGCGCCGTGGCAACATTCCAGTCCGGCTATACCGAAGGTCCGGTTGGCTTTGGCATTGATGGCATTGCACAATATGCCGTTCGTCTTGACGGCGGAAGGGGCCGCAGCGGTGCCGGTGGCATCGATTTCTTCAAGCAGGGGAATGATGGCGGCAGGGCCAAATCCAACCTGGCCAAATTTGGTGCCACCGCCAAAATGCGCATCTCAAATACCGTTCTGAGCTACGGTAACCAGCGCCCGGCATTACCGATCATCACCGCCGACAGCTCCCGCCTGCTGCTGGAAAGCTATACCGGCACTATGCTGACCTCAAATGAGATTGCCGGGTTGGAGATCAATGCCGGTTATTTCACTGACGAGCAGCGTAAAAGCGACGACCGCCATAACAGCGGTTTAAAAAGCCTGTCATTCGGTGGCGCAAGCTATCAGTTCAACGACCGCTTCAGCGGTGCCGCCTATGCTTCCGATGTTAAAGACGTGCTGAACAAGCAATATCTGGGCATGAACGTTAATCAGCCGTTCGGCAGCAATCAGAAAATGGTTCTCGACTTTAACGGCTATAATTCCCGCCTGGATCCCGATTACGCCCGCAAGCTGGATACCGGCCGCAGTAATACCATCTGGAGCCTGGCGGCAAGTTATATCTGGGATGTGCATACCTTTAAACTGGCTTATCAGCAAAGCAGCGGCAGCACCGGTTATCATTACGGCGGCTATCGCAACGCGGACGGCACGGGCGACGGCGGTAACACCATCTGGCTGGCCAACTCCTACTGGTCTGATTTTAACGGCGAAGACGAACGCTCATGGCAGGCGTCCTATGGGTTAGACTTTTCCGCGATGGGATTGCCGGGGCTGAGCTGGACCACCGCTTACGTTCGCGGGGATAACATCAAAACCGCTGAAACGAGTAACGGCAAAGAACACGAATGGTTCAACCAGATTCAGTACCAGGTACAAAACGGCCCGGCGAAAGACCTGACGCTGAGGCTGCGCTATTCCGTGCTGCGGGTTTCCAGCAACGCCAGCGATTACAACGTGGGGGGTGATGAGATCCGCGCCTTCGTCGAGTATCCCTTTAACGCGTTCTGACAGCGCTATCTGAGCACTTAGCGTGGGAAAAAAGACGGCTGCCGCACGCGATTGTACGGCAGCCGTCATCAGGCTCAACCTTTATTAGCCGCCTGAACGTGCAGCATATCTAACGCCAGCGTTGCCGCTGCCAGGGCGGTGATATCCGACTGGTCGTAGCCCGGAGCCACTTCAACCAGATCCATCCCCACAATATTCATTCCCTGCAGGCCACGGATCAGCTTGGTCGCTTTATCGCTGGTCAGCCCGCCGATAACCGGCGTGCCGGTGCCCGGTGCGTGCGCCGGATCGAGGCAGTCGATGTCGAAGGTCAGATAGATTGGCAGGTCGCCGACGATCTGCTTCACCTGGGCAAGAATATCGTCCACGCTGCGGTCGTTAACCTGCGCCGCATCCAGCACGTTGAAGCCCAGAGATTTATCGAACTCGGTACGGATACCGATCTGCACGGAATGCTCCGGTGAGATCAGCCCTTCTTTCGGCGCGGTATGGAACATGGTGCCGTGGTCAAACGTCGGACCGTTGTCGTAGGTATCGGTATGGGCATCGAAATGCACCAGCGCCATCTTGCCGAAGGTTTTCGCGTGCGCGCGCAGCAGCGGCAGCGAGATATAGTGGTCGCCGCCAAAGGTCAGCATACGCTTGCCGTTCGCCAGCAGTTTTTCCGCGTGCGCCTGCAGCTTGTCGCTCAGGTCCTGCGAATCACCGAAGGCGTAAACCAGATCGCCGCAGTCAATGACGTTAAGACGCTCACGCAGATTGAATTCCCACGGCCAGCGGCACCCTTCCCACGCCAGATTGGTCGAGATCTGGCGGATAGCGCCCGGTCCCAGACGGCTGCCCGGGCGGCCGGACGTTGCAGCATCAAAAGGTACGCCGGTGATCACCCACTCGGCATCGCTGTCGTACGGCTGGAAGTTTACCGGGAAACGCATAAAACCAAATGCGTTTGAAACCAGTGAGTTATCGTACTGATTACCCAAAGTGTTGTGCATAACGACTCCTTAATTAACTGTGTAGCCAGCGCTAACCGGCTCGCTACAGATGAAAAAAAATCCCCACCGCGTCGTTAGGCCCGACGAGGAAGGGATTTGATGAATGATGCCTGCCCTATCGATTCCGCATCCGCTTTGATGCGGTCAGGGTCGCGCGGGAGATGGTAAAACCGGAGATGTCACTCTCCGGCCTTTATCTGATTACTCGTCTTCTAAATAAGTATAGCCGTACAGACCCGCTTCGAACTCATCCAGGAACTGCGCGCGCAGTTCTTCATCGAGATCGCTTTCTTTGATCTGGTTACGGAAATGCGTCAGTAGCTCGGCAGGATTCAGCTGCACGTACTCCAGCATATCCGCCACGGTATCCCCTTCGTCAGACAGCTGCACTTCCACGCTGCCGTCAGAGAAGGCAAACACGTCCACCGCTTCGGTATCACCGAACAGGTTGTGCATGTTGCCGAGGATTTCCTGATACGCGCCGACCATAAAGAAGCCCAGCATCGGTGGATTATCCACGTCGTACTGCGGCATCGGCATGGTGGTGGCAATCCCGTCACCGTCAACGTAGTGATCGATGGTACCGTCCGAGTCGCAGGTGATATCCAGCAGCACCGCACGGCGCTCCGGCACCTTGTTCAGCCCTTCCAGCGGCATCACCGGGAACAGCTGATCGATACCCCACGCGTCCGGCATTGACTGGAACAGTGAGAAGTTGACGTAAATCTTATCCGCCATCCGCTCCTGCAGCTCGTCAATAATCGGACGGTGCGCACGGTTGCTTGGATCCAGATGCTGCTGAATATAGTTACAGATGTTGAGATACAGCTGCTCGGCCCACGCGCGCTGGGTCAGATCGTAGGTACCCTGCGAATAGCCGGTGTGGATATCGTGGAGATCCATCTGGCTGTCATGCAGCCATTCGCGCAGCGAGCGGCGGTTGTTCAGCTCGTGCATCTCCAGCCAGGTATCCCACATACTGACGATCGGACGCGGTGAATCCTCTGTCGGCGGCTGCGGGGTACTGAATTCGTTGCGCTCCACGCCGATAATATTGGAAACCAGCACGGTATGGTGCGCGGTTACCGCACGACCGGACTCAGTGATCACCGTCGGGTGCGGCAGGTTGTGCTCTTCACAAGCATCGCCGATCGCCCAGATCACGTTGTTGGCATATTCGTTCAGGCCGTAGTTCACCGAGCAGTCGCTCTGGGAACGCGTACCTTCATAGTCAACGCCGAGACCGCCGCCGACGTCAAAGCACTGAATATTCACGCCAAGCTTCGCCAGCTCAACGTAGAAACGTGCCGATTCGCGCACGCCCGTGGCGATATCACGAATGTTGGCCATCTGCGATCCCAGATGGAAGTGCAGCAGCTGCAGGCTTTCCATCCGCCCCGCTTCACGCATGATCTCAACCAGCTTCAGTACCTGAGTGGCCGACAGACCAAACTTCGATTTCTCGCCGCCGCTTGACTGCCACTTACCGGAACCCTGCGACGCCAGACGCGCGCGGATACCCAGGCGCGGCACCACGTTCAGGCGCTCCGCTTCTTCCAGCACCAGCTGGACTTCGGTCATTTTTTCCAGCACCAGATAGACCTTGTGGCCCATCTTTTCGCCGATCAGCGCAAGGCGGATATATTCACGGTCTTTATAGCCGTTACAGACGATAACTGAACGGGTCATTCCGGCGTGCGCCAGTACCGCCATCAGCTCGGCTTTGGAACCGGCTTCCAGCCCCAGCGGTTCGCCGGAGTTGATCAGGGATTCTATAACGCGCTTATGCTGATTGACCTTGATCGGATAAACCAGGAAGTAGTCGCCACGGTAGCCGTAGGATTCACGCGCGCGCTTGAAGGCAGCGTTAATAGAACGCAGACGATGTTGCAGGATCTGGGGGAAGCAGAACAGCGCCGGCAAACGCTGGCCGTTGGCTTCGCGTTCTTTTACCAGCTTCGCCAGGTCAACGCGCGCTTCAGGGACATCCGGATCCGGGCAAACGCTGATGTGGCCCAGTTCGTTGACGTCGTAGTAGTTATTACCCCACCAGGCAATATTGTAAGTACGCAGCATTTTGCTGGCTTCGTGATCGCTCATAGCCACCTCCTGCATGGAGCGGAGAACACCCTGTTCGCCCGCTGACGAACCCATTACATTCTTTATGTCGTCAGACATTGCGAACCTCAAATTGTTGTAATGCAAAACAGCAAGCCGCCGCAGAATGAGTCTGTGACGATAATCCATCAATTACCGGGATGTTCAGTCTGGCAGACTGAAGTGCCGCTAAAATCGGTTTCTGAAGTATAACATCGTAAAACACGTCGCGGACTCCGTATAACGGGTCAAAAAACCAATAGAGACAACTCTCAGGTAAATCTGAGAGAACCTGGTCACAACGTCAGAAGCAGATTAGCCGGCGCTGGTGTCGGGATTATTACCAACACGCACAAAACTTCGGCGAACTGTACAGGGAGTCGTACCGCATGAGGGGAAATTGAACACGCCGGACTGGCGTAACTGAACGAGTGAAACACCGTGGTTCATTACTGTTGTCACCTCCACACACACCGACCGGCGCGTGGAAAAACCAAAAACTGCGGGTGAATGCCAGCGCGTATTTTTCATTGCTGGCGGGTCAGTTGCGTGCCTCAGAACGCGGTCAAAGGCAGCGCCGTTTTATACAGCTACGTCACTAAAATTGCAAAATCTAAATGTGCCGGATGCGATATCTGTCAGGAAAATTTTCCACTTCTTACAAATGATAAAACGGCACTCGGCAAAAAATGCTGGCAATCCGCTTAACGTGTAACCTAAAATAGCCATCCAGATGTTAATCCATCTATACTGGTTAACTTCTAAGCGTCTTTGATTTACCTCCGTAACTACGGGGGCGATATCCCTTAAAAGGATACTCACTGCTCATGGCTTTGCCTGAGGGGGGCGCTAAGAACAGATATATACCCTGAATTTCAGGCTAATTTCCAGTTTTTGCGCTATGCAGTCGATCTTCAACCCGTATTAGTAAGGTAAAGAATATAATGGCTAAACACCTGTTTACTTCCGAGTCCGTATCAGAAGGACATCCTGATAAAATCGCCGACCAGATTTCCGATGCCGTGCTCGATGCAATTCTCGAGCAGGATCCGAAAGCACGCGTGGCCTGCGAAACCTATGTAAAAACCGGCATGGTGCTGGTTGGTGGTGAAATTACGACCAGTGCATGGGTTGATATCGAAGAGATCACTCGTCAAACCGTGCGCGATATCGGCTATGTTCATTCCGATATGGGCTTTGATGCCAACTCCTGCGCCGTACTGAGCGCAATTGGCAAACAGTCGCCTGACATTAACCAGGGCGTTGATCGTACCGATCCGCTTGAGCAGGGTGCTGGTGACCAGGGCCTGATGTTCGGCTATGCCACTAACGAAACCGACGTGCTGATGCCTGCACCGGTGACTTACGCACACCGTCTGGTGCAGCGCCAGTCTGAAGTGCGTAAAAGCGGCAGCCTGCCGTGGCTGCGTCCGGATGCGAAAAGCCAGATCACCTTCCAGTACGATGACGGCAAAATTGTCGGCATTGACGCGGTAGTCCTGTCTACTCAGCATTCTGAAGACATCTCGCAGAAAGACCTGCAGGAAGCGGTGATGGAAGAGATCATCAAGCCGGTTCTGCCCGCTGAGTGGATCAACGCCAGCACCAAATACCACATCAACCCGACCGGCCGTTTCGTTATCGGTGGCCCAATGGGTGACTGCGGTCTGACCGGTCGTAAAATCATCGTGGATACCTACGGCGGCATGGCGCGTCACGGCGGCGGTGCGTTCTCCGGAAAGGATCCTTCAAAAGTTGACCGTTCAGCGGCATACGCGGCGCGCTACGTAGCCAAGAACATCGTCGCAGCCGGTCTGGCCGACCGCTGTGAGATTCAGGTTTCCTACGCTATCGGCGTTGCAGAACCAACCTCCATCATGGTGGAAACGTTCGGGACTGAGAAAGTCTCTACCGAGCAGCTGACTCTGCTGGTGCGCGAATTCTTCGATCTGCGCCCGTACGGTCTGATTCAGATGCTGGATCTGCTGCATCCGATTTACCGCGAAACCGCGGCATACGGTCACTTTGGTCGCGAGCATTTCCCATGGGAAAAAACCGACAAAGCTGCCGTGCTGCGCGATGCTGCCGGTCTGAAATAAGTATGTCTTCGTTACGCTGAGGGTGCTTTCGGGTTAGCCCTCCAGTGAGATAAAGCCGCCGTCTTTTAGATGGCGGTTTTTTTTGGTCTGTGGATTAGGCTGGCTGCTCGGTGTGGGGGGGTGCTCAGCCTCTGCCGCGGGTACCGGGCGGTCCTGAAATCGTTTTTGGTGCCTTCGCTGTATCGTTTGTGCGGGTGCCCAGCCTCTGCGGTGGGTACCGGGCGGTCCTCGCGCCACGCTTCGCGTGGTGCCTTCGGCTTCAGCATCCGGCCTGCCGGACCGGCGAAGACGGGCGTCCTGCCCGGCTTCGCCTGACGCCAGCGTCCCTGCTGGCGTCTCCTGGCCCGCTGCCTACGCCTCTGCGCTGCGGATTGCCCGGTACCCACCGCAGAGGCTGTTCCCCTTTATCTTCCGAGTCGCGGTTTCAAAAACAACTATTCCCGTCGGAACGTTTATTGCTGGTGTTCAGGCATAACCTGGGCAGCAAACTATTTACCCTCTTGAACATCCTGCTCGCTGTTTTTCACATCTGACATGCATTGCAGAAGCAGAACAGCAGGCTGACGGGTCCACCGACCGGATAATCCGCAGCGCTGAGCGAAGAGAGGAAGCCAGGATTCGGCCGCATGGACGCGGACGAAAGACAAAGTCGGGCCATGGAAGGCACGTCTTTGGCGGTCCGACAGGCTGACGAACGTAGGGAAGGCACCACGCAAAGCGTGGCGTGAGGACCATCCGGGCGGTGGACCAGTCAGCCAGCGTCATCGCCATAGCAACAGACATACATCAGCACTTCAGCACTTCAGCATGCTCAACATCTCACGATCTATTCAGCAACCAAAAAACAACACTCGCACAACCCACTACACTATAGTTACCGCGGCACATTAAATTGGTACCGGTTACACTAATAAAGACTCTATATTTCTGACATTTAAGACATCAACCGATTGCTTAAAATGTACAAAATATTATATTTTCAGAAACATCCGGCAACGATTAATCACAGCGAGACTAAACACGACAAAACATCGTTAAATACTGATTAAAAGGCCGGTTTCCGCACCATGCCGAAGCTTTAACCAATCACAATCAGTGTAACCGATTACACTGATGTGACCTACCGCACAGTCTGATGGAAGCAGGTTGTCTAACATTGACCGCAACACTAAGCAGTCATTAATGGAGGCATCATGCCTGGAACAAAAACTCACAGCAGAACATCGAACAAAGCCATGACCCTGTTCGTCTGTTTCCTTGCTGCTCTGGCCGGCCTGCTGTTTGGCCTGGATATCGGCGTGATCGCCGGTGCCCTGCCCTTTATCTCGAAAGATTTTAACGTCACCGCTCACCAACAGGAGTGGATCGTTAGCTCCATGATGTTTGGTGCCGCCATTGGTGCCATCGGCAGCGGTTGGCTGTCGTCTTATCTGGGCCGTAAAAAAAGTCTGATGATCGGCGCAATTCTGTTTGTTATCGGTTCGCTCTGGTCCGCCTTTGCGCCGAACGCCGAAATGCTGATTATTGCCCGCGTTCTGCTTGGCCTGGCCGTTGGCGTTGCGTCTTATACCGCTCCGCTATATCTGTCTGAAATTGCACCGGAAAAAATTCGCGGCAGCATGATTTCGCTGTACCAGCTAATGATTACCATCGGTATTTTGGGCGCTTACCTGTCCGATACCGCCTTCAGCTACAGCGGCGAATGGCGCTGGATGTTGGGTGTGATCACCATTCCTGCCCTGCTGCTGCTGGTTGGCGTATTCTTCCTGCCAAACAGCCCACGCTGGCTGGCGGCGAAAGGTAACTTCCGCGATGCTCAACGCGTACTGGATCGCCTGCGCGACACCAGCGAGCAGGCAAAGCGCGAGCTGGATGAAATCCGCGAAAGCCTGAAGATTAAGCAGTCCGGCTGGGAGCTGTTTAAAGACAACAGCAACTTCCGTCGTGCAGTCTGGCTGGGCATATTGCTGCAGGTGATGCAGCAGTTCACCGGTATGAACGTGATCATGTACTATGCGCCGAAAATCTTTGAAATTGCCGGTTTTGCCAACACCACACAGCAGATGTGGGGGACGGTTATTGTCGGTCTGGTTAACGTGCTGGCGACGTTCATCGCTATCGGTCTGGTAGATCGCTGGGGCCGTAAGCCAACGCTCATCCTCGGTTTTATGGTGATGGCGCTGGGCATGGGTATTCTCGGCACCATGCTGCACATCGGTATCAACTCCCCGACGGCGCAGTACTTCGCTATCGGTATGCTGCTGATGTTTATCGTTGGTTTTGCGATGAGCGCCGGTCCGCTGATCTGGGTACTGTGTTCTGAAATTCAGCCGCTAAAAGGCCGCGATTTCGGGATCACGGTGTCCACTACCACCAACTGGATCGCCAACATGATCGTTGGGGCAACCTTCCTGACCATGCTGAATACGCTGGGTAACGCCAACACCTTCTGGGTGTATGCCGCGCTTAACCTGTTCTTTATCGTGCTGACGCTGTGCCTGATCCCGGAAACCAAAGGCGTTTCTCTGGAACATATCGAGCGCAATCTGCTGAGCGGTAAAAAACTGCGTGATATCGGTTCTCGCGACTGATGGCCACACGGCCGGAGCAATCCGGCCGTCTTATTGCTTCTCTCTTGCCGCCACCGTATTCTCTGCACTATGAAATCCCAACGACTTCCCATCGCCCTGCAGCAGTCCGTTATGCGCACGCTGCGTGAAAAACTGCGGCTCGCTAATCAACGTCTGGAACGCAACTATCCCGAACCGCGGCTGGTTTATCAGCAGCGCGGCACGGCGGCAGGGACTGCCTGGCTGCAGGACTGGGAAATTCGCCTGAATCCGGTGCTGCTGCTGGAAAACCAGCAGGCGTTTATTGATGAAGTGGTCCCGCATGAGCTGGCGCATTTGCTGGTCTGGAAGCACTTTGGCCGCGTAGCACCCCACGGCAAAGAGTGGAAGTGGATGATGGAAAGCGTGCTGGAGGTTCCGGCCCGCCGCACGCATCAGTTTGCTATCGCTTCCGTACGCAGTCAGGCCTTCCCCTATCGCTGCGGCTGTCAGCAGCATCAGCTCACCATCCGGCGACATAATCGCGTGGTTCGCGGCGACAGCGAATACCGTTGCCTGCACTGCGGTGACATTTTGCAGCCCGGTGAATTTAAAAGCGCTTAAACGTGCGAAAATCCAGCAAACACCTGGCAGCATCAGATTAATTTATAAGCATATTATTCGTTATTATTGGAACTTCTGTTACTCTCCGGGCTTTCTAACGGATTACAGAATTTCTGGAATATGTCTCGCAAAATTTTGGCCTCGCTGGCTTTTTCACTGCTGCTTCCCGTCTTTTCTTCACAGGCGCTGAGCCTGGATAACTTTCATCAAAACAACTTCAGCCAGGCAAAAGCCTATGCGGCGCAGATCAACGCCGATGCGCCGGGCTCTTTCTACTGCGGTTGTAAAATCAACTGGCAGGGTAAAAAAGGCGTTCCCGACCTCGCCTCCTGCGGCTACCAGGTACGAAAAAACGCTAACCGCGCCGAACGCATCGAATGGGAACACGTGGTGCCCGCCTGGAGCTTTGGCCACCAGCGCCAATGCTGGCAGGATGGCGGACGCAAAAACTGCGCAAAAGATGATGAATACCGCCGGATGGAAACCGATCTGCATAACCTGCAGCCCGCCATCGGTGAGGTTAACGGCGATCGCGGCAACTTTATGTACAGTCAGTGGAACGGCGGCGAGCCGCAGTACGGCCAGTGCGCGATGAAGGTCGATTTCAAAAACAAACTGGCTGAACCGCCCGTCCGCGCCCGTGGCGCGATTGCCCGCACCTGGTTCTACATGCGCGACACCTATAAGTTGCAGATGTCACGGCAGCAGACGCAGCTGATGGCCGCCTGGAGCAAGCTTTATCCGGCCAGCGCGTGGGAATGCGAGCGTGACAACCGCATCGCCCGCGTTCAGGGAAATCACAACCCCTATGTACAGCAGGCTTGCCAGCGGTAAAATCACTGACCTAAACTGCACAACAGCCGTTCTTCAGGAGCCGGATCGCGCGGCTCCCACTTTTACAGGATCATTGATTGCTATGCGAGTACCGCGTATTTATCACCCCGAGCCGCTACAGGCAGGAAGCGAAGTCGCCCTCTGTGAAGATGCGGCGAACCACGTTGGCCGCGTGCTGCGCATGGGGCCGGGCCAGGCCGTGGAGCTTTTTGATGGCACTAATCTGACTTTTTCTGCTGAGATTATTCATGCAGATAAAAAGAGCGTGCGCGTCAAAATCACCGACAGCCGCGCGGACAGCCGTGAATCCCCGCTGCATCTGCATCTTGGCCAGGTCATGTCGCGCGGCGAGAAGATGGAATTCACCATCCAGAAAGCCGTTGAGCTGGGCGTAAATACCATTACCCCCTTGTTTTCTGAGCGCTGCGGCGTAAAGCTGGATGCTGAACGGCTGGCGAAGAAAATTCAGCAGTGGCAGAAAATTGTTATTGCCGCCTGCGAGCAGTGTGGCCGCAACAGCGTGCCTGAAGTACGCAACGCAATGACGCTGGAAGCCTGGTGCGCGGAGCAGGACAGCGGACTGAAGCTGAATCTTCATCCGCGTGCGGAGCACAGCATCAATACGCTGCCGCTGCCGGTTGAACGCGTACGCCTGCTGATCGGCCCGGAAGGCGGCCTGTCTGCTGATGAAATCAGCATGACGACAGGCTATGGCTTTACCGATATTCTGTTAGGGCCACGCGTGCTGCGCACCGAAACAACCGCCCTGACGGCGATTACCGCGCTACAGGTTCGATTTGGCGATCTGGGCTAAGCCCGTTGTGCTTAACAGCCGCGGGATCGAACCCGGTATCCTGGCGAGCCGGTTGCGATACGCATCGGCCCCGAGCAAAAGATTTTTACACGGCACGTTAGCTACCACTGGAGAGAAGAATGATTAAGCTTGGCATCGTGATGGACCCGATCACCTCCATCAATATTAAAAAAGACAGCAGCTTTGCGATGCTGCTGGAAGCGCAGCGCCGTGGTTACGAAATTCACTACATGGAGATGAACGATCTCTATCTGCGCGGCGGTGAAGGCCGGGCGCGCACCCGCCTGCTGAGCGTTGAGCAGAACTACGACAAATGGTTCGAGTTCGGCAGCGAGCAGGATATCGCGCTGGCCGATCTGAACGTGGTGCTGATGCGTAAAGATCCGCCGTTCGACACCGAGTTTATCTACGCCACCTATATCCTTGAGCGTGCGGAAGAGAAAGGCACGCTGATCGTCAACAAACCGCAGAGCCTGCGCGACTGTAACGAAAAACTGTTCACCGCGTGGTTTGCCGAGCTGACGCCGGACACGCTGGTAACCCGCAACGCCAGCCAGATCCGCGAATTCTGGCAGCAGCACGGTGATATCATTCTCAAGCCGCTGGACGGCATGGGCGGCGCATCGATTTTCCGCATCAAGAAAGAAGACCCTAACCTGTCGGTCATTATCGAAACGCTGACCGAGCACGGTAGCTTCTACTGCATGGCGCAGAACTATTTGCCGGCGATTAAAGACGGCGACAAGCGCGTTCTGGTGGTGGACGGCGAGCCGGTGCCTTACTGCCTGGCGCGTATTCCTAAATCCGGTGAAACCCGCGGCAACCTGGCTGCCGGTGGTCGCGGTGAAGCACGCCCTCTGACGGAAAGCGACTGGGAAATTGCCCGCCGCGTCGGGCCTATCCTCAAGCAGAAAGGCCTGATTTTTGTCGGTCTGGACATCATCGGCGACAAGCTCACCGAAATTAACGTCACCAGCCCAACCTGCATTCGTGAAATTGAGTCAGCGTTCCCGATTTCGATTACCGGAATGCTGATGGATGCCATTGAAAAGCGTCTGGCCTGACCGCCACGCCGGGGCAGGATGCCCCACGGCTCACCCATTAACCATCCGACGGCAGCAGCGGATGGTTAATCCAATAACAGAATATAAAGTATGAACTTACAGCATCACTTTTTGATTGCCATGCCCGCCTTACAGGACCCGCTGTTTAAGCGTTCCGTCGTCTATATCTGCGAACACAACGATGACGGCGCAATGGGGCTTATCGTCAATAAACCGATGGAAAACCTGACAGTTGATGGCATTTTGCAAAAATTAAAGATTATGCCTACACCGCGCGACCCCGAGGTCAAACTGGATAAACCGGTCTTTTCCGGCGGCCCGCTGGCGGAAGATCGCGGCTTTATTCTGCACTCGGCGCAGACCACTTTCGCCTCCAGCATTCGCGTTTCCGACAACACCATCGTCACCACCTCGCGCGATGTGCTGGAAACCCTCGGCACGCCGGACCAGCCTGAGCAGGTGCTCGTTGCGCTCGGCTACTGCTCGTGGGAAAAAGGCCAGCTTGAAGACGAACTGCTGGAAAACGCCTGGCTGACCGCTCCGGCAAACAGCAATATCCTGTTCCGCACGCCGATTGCCGAACGCTGGCGCGAAGCGGCCAAAAGTATTGGCATCGATATTCACAAGATGACCAGCGAAGCGGGACACGCCTGATGAGTACAATGACGCTACTGGCGTTTGACTTCGGTACCAAAAGCATCGGCGTGGCCATCGGACAGCAGCTGACCGGTACGGCCCGACCGCTGACCGCGCTGAAGGCGCAGGACGGCATCCCGGACTGGAACAAAATTGAAGCCCTGCTGAAAGAGTGGCAGCCGGACCGCGTTGTCGTTGGCCTGCCGCTGAATATGGACGGCACCGAGCAGCCGCTGACCGTCAGGGCACGCAAGTTTGCCAACCGCCTGCATGGCCGTTTCGGCGTGCAGGTCGATCTGCACGATGAGCGCCTCAGCACGGTGGAAGCCCGCGCTGAACTGTTTGAACGCGGTGGCTTCCGCGCATTGAGCAAGGGCAGCGTAGATTCCCTGTCGGCGGTGATCATTTTAGAAAGCTGGTTTGAAAACCAGTATTAACCCGCCTGCATAACGCCTGAATATCATTCCGGCAGCAGCCCCTGCCGCCGACGTTCCGCCAGGCTCTGTTCGAAGGTTTGCATTCCCAGCTGACTGCCGGTCTGTAACAGCGCGGGCAGCTGATGCGTTTTCCCTTCACGAATCAGATTGGCCGCAGCCGGGCAGTTCACCAACACCTCAAACAGCCCCACCCTTCCCCGTTCTGCCGCGACCAGGCGCTGGCCGATCGCCGCCTTCAGGCTGCCGGCAAGCTGGCTGCGAATCAGGTTCTTCTCTTCTCCGGGAAAAACATCCACCAGCCGCTCGACAGCCTGCGCTGCGCCGCGTGCGTGCAGCGTGGCCAGCACCAGATGGCCGGTTTCAGCCGCGGTCAGCGCCAGCCGTATCGTTTCGCTGTCGCGCAGCTCACCGAGCAGGATGACATCCGGATCTTCACGCAGTGCGGCGCGCAGCCCGTCGGCAAAGCAGGAAAAATGCGCCCCCAGCTCGCGCTGCTGGATCAGCGAACGGCGACTGGTATGCAAAAACTCAATCGGATCCTCCAACGTGAGAATATGCCGCTGCTGCCGCTGATTGATGCTGTCAATCAGCGCCGCCAGGGTAGTGGATTTACCGCTGCCCGTCGCACCGGTAATCAGGATCAGCCCCTCGCTCTGCTGCTCCAGCGAGGCGACCACCGCAGGCAGATGCAGCGAAGCGGCGCTCGGGCACTCGCTGGCGATCAGCCGCAGCGCCAGCGACAGTCCGCTGCGCTGGCGAAACAGATTGGCACGCAGACGAACGCCGGCCAGCGTCAGGGCAAAATCCAGCTGGCCGCGCTGCCTGAACTCCTCCGCCTGTGCGGCGGAAAAGGTTGTTTCAGCGAATTTTTCCAACCACGCATTGCTGACTTCGGGCAGGTCGCTCAGCGGCTCCAGCAGCCCATGTCGTCGCCAGAATGGCGAATAGCCACTACAGAGATGCAGATCTCCTGCATTATGCTTTACACTAAGGGCCACAATTTCTTCAATATCCATATTTTTTCCCTGACTATGACTTCGATTGAGCACAACTTACAGCAAGTCCGCCAGCGGATCTTAGCGGCGGCAGGCCGGTGCGGCCGCGATCCACAGGAAATTACGCTGCTTGCAGTGAGCAAAACCAAACCTGCGAGCGCGGTCGCGGAAGCCGCCGCTGCCGGGCAGCGCTGCTTTGGTGAAAACTACGTGCAGGAAGGGGTAGATAAGATCCAACTGCTGGCCGATCCCGATCTGGTGTGGCACTTTATCGGTCCGCTGCAATCCAATAAGAGCCGACTGGTGGCGGAGCATTTTGACTGGTGCCATACGGTCGATCGCCTGCGCATCGCCACCCGGCTGAACGAACAGCGGCCGGAAAATGCACAGCCGCTGAACGTGCTGATTCAGGTCAATATCAGCGATGAGCACAGTAAATCGGGGATCTCGCTGGCGGAATTACCGGCGCTGGCCCAGGCAGTGGCACAATTGCCGCGCCTGCGCCTGCGCGGCCTGATGGCTATCCCCGCGCCGGAAGCGGAATACGATCGCCAGCTGGCGGTCTGCCAGCAGATGGCGGCAGCGCTGAAAGAGCTGCAAAGTGATTACCCCGAGGTAGATACGCTCTCTCTGGGAATGAGTGACGACATGGACGCCGCGATTGCGGCGGGCAGTACCATGGTGCGTATTGGCACCGCAATCTTCGGCGCGCGCGATTATGGCAGCGCCGCTAATCACAACAACTGAGGAACCTCATGCTAGCGTTGATTTTTCTGGTAACAACCGTGATTGCCATATACATCAAAGTGTTGTTACTGCGCATCTGGATGCAGTGGGCACGATGTGACTTCTATAATCCGTTTTCACAGTTTGTGGTGAAAATCACTCAACCGATTATTAAACCGCTGCGGCGTATTATTCCGTCCATCGGACCAATTGACACCGCATCGCTGCTGGTTGCCTATATCATCAGCGTCCTACTGGGGCCGCTGGCGCTGCGCCTGTTCTACCCGGACCCGATCTTCCTGTATCTGGGTCTGGTGATTCTGGTGAAGGCTGCTGGCGTGCTGGTATTCTGGGTGATCATTATCCGCTCGCTGATGAGCTGGTTCAGCCAGGGGCGTAACCCGGTTGATCTGGTATTGATGCAGCTGACAGAGCCGCTAATGGCCCCGATTCGCCGCATTATCCCACCGATGGCTGGTATCGATTTCTCGGCGATGGTGGTGATCCTGATCCTTTATGCGTTGAATTTCATCGGTCTGGAATATATCCCGGGCTGGGTACAGTTCTGATTGCGTCCGTAACGCTGATGCTACCGGGTTTTCGGCGGCATCAGCGCCTCCGCCTTGACGATTTCTGATTAATTTTTTCTGGATGTAATATGCAAAAAGTCGTACTCGCCACCGGCAATCCCGGTAAAGTTCGTGAGCTGGCCCACCTGCTGGCCGAGTTTGGCCTCGATATCGTGGCGCAGACGGAACTGGGCGTGGAGTCAGCCGAAGAAACCGGCCTGACCTTTATTGAAAACGCCATTCTTAAGGCGCGCCACGCGGCGGAAATCACCGGGCTTCCGGCGATTGCCGATGACTCCGGGCTGGCGGTTGACGCCCTCGGCGGCGCACCGGGTATCTATTCCGCGCGCTACGCCGGTCTGGACCCCAGCGACCAGCAAAACCTCGACAAGCTGCTGGCTGCGCTGGAAAACGTGCCGGACGGGCAGCGCCAGGCGCAGTTCCACTGCGTGCTGGTCTACGTGCGCCACGCAGCCGATCCGACGCCGCTGGTGTTTCACGGCAGCTGGGCGGGAGAGATCGCCCACAGCGAAGCGGGCCAGGGTGGCTTCGGCTACGACCCGATTTTCTATGTGCCGGAGCTGGGTAAAACGGCAGCGGAACTGAGCAAGGACGAAAAGCGAGCGGTTTCTCATCGCGGAAAAGCGTTGAACCTGCTGCTGGACGCCATGAAGAATGGCTAATCTCCCACCGCTGAGCCTGTATATTCACATCCCGTGGTGCGTGCAGAAGTGTCCCTACTGTGATTTCAACTCCCATGCGTTAAAGGGCGAAGTGCCGCACGAAGAGTACGTGCAGCACCTGCTCAACGATCTGGATGATGACCTGCCGCTCACCTCCGGGCGTGAGGTCGGCACCATCTTTATCGGTGGCGGCACGCCGAGCCTGCTGAGCAGCGAAGCGATGCAGATGCTGCTGGACGGCGTACGCGCACGCCTGCCGCTGTCGCCAACGGCGGAAATCACCATGGAGGCGAATCCGGGCACCGTCGAAGCCGACCGTTTCAGCGGCTACCAGCGCGCCGGGATTAACCGCATCTCCATCGGGGTGCAGAGTTTCAGTTCCCAGAAGCTGGAGCGGCTGGGACGCATTCACGGACCGGACGAAGCCAAACGCGCGGCGAAGCTGGCGGAAGATCTGGGCCTGCGCAGCTTTAACCTCGACCTGATGCACGGCCTGCCGGATCAGTCGCTGGAAGAGGCGCTGGACGATCTGCGCCAGGCGATTGCGCTCAATCCGCCGCATTTGTCGTGGTATCAGCTGACCATCGAACCGAACACGCTGTTCGCCTCGCGCCCCCCGCGCCTACCGGACGACGACGACCTGTGGGATATCTTCGAGCAGGGCCACCAGTTGCTCAGCGCGGCGGGTTATCAGCAGTATGAAACCTCGGCCTACGCCAAACCCGGCTATCGCTGCGAGCACAACCTCAACTACTGGCGCTTTGGCGACTATCTGGGGATTGGCTGCGGCGCGCACGGCAAGCTGACCCAGCCGGACGGCACCATTATCCGCACCACCAAAACCCGCCATCCGCGCGGTTTTATGGCCGGGAAATATCTGGATAAGCGCCACGAGGTAGCGGATGCTGAAAAGCCGTTCGAGTTCTTTATGAACCGCTTTCGCCTGCTGGAAGCCGCACCGCGCGCGGAGTATCAGCGCTATACCGGCCTGCCGGAAAGTAGCGTGCGCGCGCAGCTGGATGATGCGCTGGCGAAAGGCTATCTGACGGAAACGGCGGAATACTGGCAGATCACCGAGAAAGGGAGGCTGTTCCTGAACTCGCTGCTGGAGCTGTTCCTGGCGGAATAGTCTATTCAGGAAAGATCGGATACCCGCGCATCGGGCTGCGGGTATCCCTGCTGATACTGGCCGGGTACGTTTTACCACCCACCCGGCCCTCCAGCAGTTAGTTCAGTGCGGCCACCAGCGACTTACGCTGCGTTTCCAGCGTGGTGACGCGATTACAGACTTCGTGACCGAAGTTCTGGAAATCCTGCTCCTGATTGCTCCATTCGGCCTGAATCGCCTGCTGTAAGCCCCCCAGGTTGCCCATAATCGCCTGTAGCGGATTATCGTTGCCGCTGGCCTGCTTGCGACCCATCTCATTCAGACTGTCCTGAACTACGCCGCCCATCGCGCTCTGTACCAGCCGCTCGCCGTCCTGGCGCACCTGTTCGATGGCCTGATGGTGGAAGGTCAGACCGTCGCTGCGGTGCTCGATAATGCGGTTCATCTGCTGTTTAAGCTGGCCGTCCAGCGTGGTCAGGCGCTGACGCACGTTGCTGTTCTGCCCGAGTTTTTCCACAATCACCCGATCCAGCGCCACGCGGCCTTTCTCCAGACGCTGCTTCGCACCGTTATCAATCCACGGCAGATCGCGGCGCAGCGCGTTCTGGTAATCAATGGCTTTCTGTCGGGTCGGATTATCCACGCTGACCGCCTGGCCGTTGCGCTGCACCTCGCCCTGCGGCGTAATCACCAGATTTCCGCTGGCCCCCACCACCTGCACCTTCGCGGGCGAGATAACAACATCATCCTGAGGATTAACGCTGCACTGATAATCCGCCTGCGCCTGACCGGCTGCCAGCAGCAGTAGTGCACCGCCAATTAGCGTTTTTCGCATGAATTTTGCTCCTTAAATGACAAAGGGCGACCGGTAAACGCGATCGCCCTTGATTCGATGAGCGATGTTATCCGCCCGTCGTTTGGTTAACCCTGATCTTTTAGTCCCACCAGACGTCGAAAAGTTCGGTGACTTTCACGTCATTCAGCTTACGCGCTTCCAGCCAGTTACGAACCAGTTCGCGGTGCTCATCGGTGCATTTACCGATTTTCTGCAGGCAGATCAGACCTTCCCACTGCAGATAGCCACTGCCGTCAAACGCCAGGCCGTTAGGTTCGATCACTTCTTCGATCAGGGCATCAACGGTGCTGTCGATGCTCTCTCCGCTGGTGCCTTCGGCGAAGCTGAAGCCCACGGAGAAACCTAACTCCTGGAACTCATCAATGTGCATTTTCTTACGAAGACGACGACTGCGTTGTGTAGCCATTATTTAACCCTCTCGAACATCAGATCCCACACACCGTGGCCAAGACGCTGGCCGCGCTGCTCAAATTTTGTAAGCGGACGCGACTCCGGGCGTTCCACCCAGTTAGCCGTTTCCGACAGATTTTTATAGCCGTCGATGCTGCTCATCACTTCCAGCATATGCTCGGCGTAGGCTTCCCAGTCGGTTGCCATATGGAACACGCC
Source organism: Erwinia sp. JUb26 (assembly GCF_003751505.1). Taxonomy (GTDB): domain Bacteria; phylum Pseudomonadota; class Gammaproteobacteria; order Enterobacterales; family Enterobacteriaceae; genus Erwinia. The sequence continues at coordinate 215,702 of NZ_RJVB01000002.1, forward strand.
GCCCAGCTTCAGCTTGCGCATCACGCGTTCGGCAAACGGCACCTGCACGATACGGCGCTTGTTGTGGCGCGCTTTATGCCACGGATCCGGGAAAAACAGCTGCACCATGCGCAGGGCGTTATCCGGGATCATATTTTCCAGCACTTCCACCGCATCGTGACACATCACCCGCAGGTTCGTCACGCCAGCTTCTTCCGCCGTCGCCAGACAGGCGCCCACGCCGGGAGAATGCACTTCAATACCGAGGAAGTTCTGATGGGGATTACTCGCCGCCATGCTGACCAGCGACGCGCCCATACCGAAACCGATTTCCAGCACGACCGGCGCTTCGCGACCAAACAGAGTGGTGAAATCGATCGGCTCCGGCTGATATTCCACGCCCATAACCGGCCACAGCGTATCCAGCGCCTGCTGCTGACCTTTGGTCAGGCGGCCCTGGCGGCGCACAAAGCTGCGGATACGGCGCATTGCGCGGCCATTTTCATCGAATTCCGGTGAGATAACATCATTTTTCATCGTTCTGCCTGCCGCTGTGCACTTTGGAAAGCGGGCATTATGCCTTCAGCGGGTGAAAACTTAAAGATCGCCCTGCCAACGGAACGCGATTGCCCGAATGGCTGCCAGTATAGCTGCTGCCAGCCGTTCAGCCAGTGGAGATCGCCCGGCGAAGGTGCACCCTGTTGCTTAACGGCAAAAAAGTGGCAGAAAGCCCCTGGCAGATAATAAAATGCAGTGATTATCCGGTTTACACACCCTGTGGTCTGTGCTGGAATTCCTGCCTGATTTAACTCAAAGAAGAGATCGTGGTTTACATGATGCAAGCGTCGCACTTCGCAAAGCAGGTACTGGACTGGTATCAGCTCTATGGCCGCAAAACCCTGCCGTGGCAGCTTGATAAAACCCCCTATACCGTCTGGCTCTCTGAAGTGATGCTGCAGCAGACCCAGGTGGCCACGGTGATCCCCTACTTCGAGCGCTTTATCGCGCGTTTCCCCACCGTCAGCGATCTGGCCGACGCGCCGCTGGATGAGGTTCTGCATCTGTGGACCGGCCTTGGCTACTACGCCCGCGCACGCAACCTGCACAAGGCGGCGAAAACGGTGGTGGAAAAACACGGCGGTATCTTCCCGCAAACCTTTGAGGAAGTCGCCGATCTGCCGGGCGTGGGCCGATCCACCGCCGGGGCGATCCTCTCCCTGTCGCTGGGCAAGCATTTCCCAATTCTCGACGGCAACGTGAAGCGCGTGCTGGCCCGCTGCTACGCCGTTGACGGCTGGCCGGGCAAGAAAGACGTGGAAAAGCGCCTGTGGCAGGTCAGCACCGAGGTGACCCCTGCGGTCGGCGTCAGCCAGTTTAATCAGGCAATGATGGATCTGGGGGCGACGGTGTGCACCCGCTCTAAGCCCAAATGCGAGATCTGCCCGCTGAAGAACGGCTGCATCGCCACCGCGCACGGCAGCTGGGCAAAGTACCCCGGCAAGAAACCGAAACAGACCATCCCGGAGCGCACCGGCTGGCTGCTGCTGATGCAGCAGGGTCAGCACGTCTGGCTGGAGCAGCGCCCGCCGGTCGGCCTGTGGGGCGGGCTATACTGTTTCCCACAGTTCGCCACCGAAGAGGAACTGCGCGCTGCGCTGCGCCAGCGCGGCATTGACGAGGGTCATCTGCGGCAGATGATCGCCTTCCGTCATACCTTCAGCCATTTCCATCTGGATATTGTGCCTATGTGGCTGGATCTGCCATCGCCCCGTGCGGCAATGGATGACGGTCCGGGTCTCTGGTATAACTTAGCGCAGCCGCCCTCCGTGGGGCTGGCCGCGCCGGTAGAGCGCCTGCTACAGCAGCTGCGCCAGCCACAACAAATGGTGCTGAGTGCTCGCGCTACAGAAGAAGAGGAAGAGTAATGAGCAGAACTATTTTTTGCACGTTCCTGCAACGTGACGCCGATGGGCAGGATTTCCAGCTTTACCCGGGCGATCTGGGTAAGCGCATCTATAACGAGATTTCGAAAGAAGCCTGGTCAAAATGGATGACGAAACAGACCATGCTGATCAATGAAAAGAAACTCAGCATGATGAACCCTGAAGACCGCAAGCAGCTGGAACAGGAGATGATTAAGTTCCTGTTCGAAGGTAAAGAAGTGCATATCGAAGGTTATACACCGCCAGCAGAGTAACTGACGGGTGATTCACCCGAACTGGCGAAGCAGGCATACGTTGGGCCTTGATCCATAAGGCCCTTCTACATTGTGGGCAATACACTGAAAGATGAATAAAAAACTCCTGAGTTTGCTGATTATCGCGCCTCTGCTGATCTCCTGTTCCGGCAAGAAGCAGAATGCCAGCCATGAAGAATGGGTGAAAGACACCAACGGCTTTGATATTTTGATGGGACAGTTTGCCCACAACATCGAACAAATCTGGGGTATGAATGAGGTGCTGATCGCCGGTCCAAAAGACTACGTGAAGTACAGCGATCAATACTACACCCGCAGCCACATCAACTTTGACGCCGGTAGCATCACCATTGAAACGATTGCCGGTACCGATCCGATGGCCAGCCTGCGCCAGGCGATTATTACCACCCTGCTGATCGGCGAAGATCCGGGGAATGTCGACCTCTATTCCGACGCCAACGATATTCAGATCAGCCGCGAACCGCTGCTTTACGGCCAGGTTCTGGATAACACCGGGCAGCCGATCCGCTGGCAGGGCCGCGCCGGTACCTTCGCGGACTACCTGCTCAAGAACAAGCTGCAGCGCCGCACCTCGGGGCTGCACGTTATCTGGTCCGTAACCATTCCGATGGTGCCGAACCACCTCGACAAGCGTGCGCATAAATATCTGCCGCTGGTGCGTCAGGCCGCTGAAAAATACGGCGTTGACCAGTCGCTGATTCTGGCCATTATGCAGATCGAATCGAGCTTCAACCCGTATGCGGTCAGCCACGCCGATGCGCTGGGGCTGATGCAGGTCGTACAGCACACCGCGGGCGTTGACGTATTCCGCATGAAGGGGAAATGGGGCAAACCGAGCCGCAGCTACCTGCTGGATCCAGCTAACAACATCGATGCCGGTACGGCATATCTGTCGCTGCTGCAGGGCAACTACCTTGCCGGCATCAGCAACCCGACCTCACGCCGCTATGCGGTGATCACCGCCTACAACGGCGGTGCGGGCAGCGTGCTGCGGGTGTTCTCCAGCGATAAAAACGCCGCCTTCAGCAAGATTAACAACCTGTCGCCGTCGGACGTTTATCAGCAGCTGACCAACAATCACCCTTCCGCCGAGTCTCGTCGATATCTGTATAAAGTGAATAACGCGCAGAAGAGCTATCACCGCTACTAGCCTTATACTGCGGGGCGCATATTGCTGTGCTCCGCACGTCTGCCCGCCTTCCGGCTCTGCGTTTTACAGCCCTCATAAACTATCCGCATAAAATCACCAAGTTTCGTTAATATCCCTCATCAATCAGATGTACTTTCCGTGCGTCATTTTCTCATTTTCCATCTGACCTGATGATATTTAGATTAATAACGGATTGATTCGTATGAACTAAAAAATTTAAATAGCGATAAACAGTAAAGGCGAGCTGATTGGCACTTTCGTCCAACCTTAAAATAATGTTAAATCAATCGAATGAAATCAAAATTTTCATAACGTATTGATAAACCACAACGATCGTGGGGATTGGCACTCTCCTCAGACTGTTTACGCCGTTGTGCAGCAGGGTTTGCCGCCCGGTCCAGTATTTAGGCAGGTTCACACTAAAAGACGAGGTCACTGTGGAGCAAAGGGATTCCGCCGGGATGTTAGGACTAACATCTACACGCGCAAGAACGCGTCGCTTACTGATTGAAACCGCTATGCGCTTGTTTGATAGCGGTGCATTTCCCTCTATTACCGAAGTCGCCCATCAGGCGCAGCTGTCGCGGGCAACCGCCTACCGCTATTTTCCCACCCAGAGCGCGCTGGTGTCCGCGATTGTTTCCGAGACGCTTGGGCCGATTAAAAACTGGCAGCCAACCCGGCAGGATGCTGCAGGACGCATTGATGAACTGTTTAGCTTTGCCTTCCCCCGAATGCTGCAGCATGAAGGTACGCTGCGTGCAGCACTTCACCTGTCGCTAACCCAGTGGGCGCAGGAACAGTCGACGGATACCTTTCCAGTTAAAGAGAAGCTGGTGCGCGGGAATCGCAAAGCCATCCTCGCCCAAGTGATTAAACCGCTGAACGATGAGCTGCCGCCGGAGCTGATGGATCGGGTGATCCGCTCGCTGTCGCTGGTTTACGGCTCGGAGATTTTTCTGGTGATGAAGGATATCTGGGGCTGCCATAACGACGAGCTGGAAGACATCAGCAAGTGGATCGCCAAGGCCATTGTGCGCCAGGCGCGGGAAGATGCGCGGGTGGTGTGAAGCAGCCAGCCAGGATAATCATTTATCCCGGCTGGCTGCCATTAAGGTTTACTCGGTAATCACATAGCCGTACAGGCGCTTAACGCCGTTGTCATCGGCCTCGGCATACACGCCCTGCAGTTCAGGCGAGAAGCCCGGCAGCAGGTTAAGCCCCTCTTCCAGCGCCAGGAAGTAGCTCTGCACCGCGCCGCCCCACACTTCTCCGGGCACCACGCACAGCACGCCCGGTGGATAAGGCAGCGCGCCCTCGGCGGCAATACGCCCCTCCGCCTGGGCAATCGGCACCAGCTCAACGTTGCCGCGAATAAATTCGATGTTGGCATCCTGCGGATTCATCACCACTTTTGGCAGGCTCTGCTGGCGGAACATCGCCTTCTGCAGATCCTTCACCCCGTAGCTGACGTACAGCTGGTGCATCTCAAGGCACAGCCGACGCAGGGTGTAACCAGCGTAGCGCTTGACGTTTTTACGGTAGATGGTCGGCAGCACGTCACTGAGCAGCGCATCTTCCTTCACGTGCTGTTCGAACTGCGCCAGCTTGGCCACCAGATGCGCCATCTTCTCCACGCTTTCTGCCGGGGTCAGCAGGAACAGGATCGAATTCAGGTCGCACTTCTCCGGCACCACGCCGTTTTCACGCAGGTAGTTGGCGAGAATGGTGGCCGGAATGCCGAACGATGCATACTGGCCGCTGGCGGCGTCGATGCCCGGCGTGGTCAGCAGCAGCTTACACGGATCGACCAGATACTGATCTTTCTCATAGCCGTCAAACCCGTGCCACTCCGCACCCGGCGCAAAGCTGAAATAGCGCGGGTCGCGGGCGATGGTTTCGGTTGGCGCATCCTGCCACGGCTTGCCGTCAACATCATCCGGGATAAACGGGCGGATCATTTCGCAGCGCGAGAGGATCGCCTTGCGGGTATCAATCCCCAGCGTGACGCACTCGTGCCACAGGCGGCGACCCGCCTCGCCCTGATGCATTTTGGCATTGACGTCCAGCGCGGCAAACAGCGGGTAAAACGGGCTGGTTGAGGCATGCAGCATAAAGGCATTATTCAGCCGCTTATGGCTGCAAAAACGCTGCTGCCCGCGGATGTGGTTGTCTTTTTTGTGGATCTGCGAAGTCTGCGAGAACCCGGCCTGCTGCTTATGCACCGACTGGGTGACGAAGATCCCCGGATCTTCCGGTTTCAGATCGAGCAGCAGCGGCGAACAGGCTTCCATCACCGGAATAAACTGCTCGTAGCCGACCCACGCGGAGTCAAACAGGATGTAGTCGCACAGATGGCCGATGCTGTCGATCACCTTACGGGCGTTATAAACCGTGCCGTCGTAGGTGCCCAGCTGGATCACCGCCAGACGGAACGGACGCTCCTGCTGCGCGCGGTCTGGCGCGATCTCTCGGATTTGATTGCGGATATAGGTCTCATCAAAGCAGTGCGCATCAATGCCGCCAATAAAGCCGAACGGGTTACGCGCCGTTTCCAGATACACCGGCGTGGCGCCGGCCTGGATCAGCGCGCCGTGGTGATTCGACTTATGGTTGTTGCGGTCAAACAGCACCAGATCGCCGCGCGTCAGCAGCGCGTTGGTCACCACCTTGTTGGCGCTGGAGGTGCCGTTCAGCACAAAGTAGGTTTTATCGGCGTTAAACACCTTCGCGGCAAACTTCTGCGCGTGCTTGGCCGACCCTTCGTGGATCAGCAGATCGCCAAGTTTCACATCGGCGTTGCACATATCGGCACGAAAGACGTTCTCACCGAAGAAGTCGAAGAACTGACGCCCCGCCGGATGCTTTTTAAAGAACGCGCCGCCCTGATGGCCCGGACAGGCGAAGGTGCTGTTATCCATCGCCACGTACTTGGTCAGCGTATTAAAGAACGGCGGCAGCAGGCCGATCTGATACTGCGCGGCGGCGGCTTCCAGACGGATGACATCGTCGGCGGCACCGTTCAAAATGCCGGTCACCTCCGGCAGCTCCTGTTCCTCAGCCTGCTCCGGATAATCCAGCGCGATAAACACCGGCAAATTAAAGCCGGTATGGCGCAGCAGCGCCAGCATGCCGCTGCGCGAATCGGCAACGGAGACGACCACGGCCGCCACATCGGTAAAATCGGTTTTCTCCAGCGTAACGACTTCGCGTCCGGTCTGGAGGTGGATGGCAACGGTAGTACTGGCTGCAATTTTTAATGGTGTCATAACACAAATCCTCAGGCGGCAAGGATGAGTGGGTGCCAGAGGCACACAATAGGAACGCGAGCAGAGCACGGCATTCCCGGCGAAAGGTGTCAAAGAGCTGTCAGCAGAATGGGTATCCGCTTCGACCGCCAGACATCAGTAAAATCAGATCGCACCTGTTTTTACTGATGGCCAAAAGTAAAGCGTATGAAAACCTCACCGCATGGTGAGAGATTTTATCGACAAGGTGTGACAAAGCGGAGATCGGCAGGCGCACGGCATCATCAGATGACGGGTAGCAGTGCTGATATGCAGCAGTGAACCTCTCATGGCGGCGACCTCAAAGTGAAATGGATGCGGCTAACGCAAAATTTGCGCAATAATGGCATCTTTTAAAGGCAGGTACAACCCGCCCCGGACAGTTAATTATGCATAAAAAGTGAGGAAACATTCACTACACATAGCCATCCGCGATCGCAAAAAATGGCCGGTTTACGTGGTAAAAAGCAGCGGCGGAAAAATAGCCATGCGTTAACCAGGGAATAGACGCCCGGTCAGCAGAATGAAAACTGGCCTGATCAGGATGACGCGCTACCCTTCACTCTTCACTCTGCATCCATCAACCTTCGTCCATTCTGCATTCTGTAATCCTGCGACCCAGCACTCCTTTACGCAGGGTCTGAGTGCTAAATCGCCGGAAAGGTTATATTTTGCCAGGTTTGATGAAAAAGAGTGCAATCAGTCTGATTTCCAACATAAAGCCATTGACGCCACAGGCCGGTTACGGTTTAATGCGCCCCGTTGCCCGAATAGCTCAGTCGGTAGAGCAGGGGATTGAAAATCCCCGTGTCCCTGGTTCGATTCCGGGTTCGGGCACCACATTCAAAGAACCCGCCTAACGGCGGGTTTTTGCTTTTTGGGGTTTGGTGAGATTTTTTAGCCATAACCTGAAGCTCTATCGCCCTGCCTTTCCCTGTAGTTTGCAGACTTCCCTTCCGTCCCGACTGATTTTTCCTGATTCATTGTTTCCTGCCAGATCCTAAACCCATTAATCCTTTCGTGTTATTTGGCAATCTGAACATTTACTGAGCAACCATCTGAAGTATATACTCCCAGTATTCATAAAGAGGATATCTGCTATGAAACATCGTGTCAGCGTCACCGTAGACAAAGAAAATTACCAAATTTTGAGTACTGCCGGAGTCAATATTTCTGGCCTGGTAAACGATGCCATTGGCAAAGAAGCACGCCGTATCAGGGCTGAAGAGTGGAAGAAGGAAAACCGCGAAGGAATGGAGGAAGTCGCTAACTTCATCGCACAGCATGGTTCTTTTGCGGATGAAAACAGGAACTGGTGATCATGCAATTCATTGTTTATGAATATAAAAGAGCCAGCCACTACAAAATGTTTGTTGATGTGCAGAGTGATATTGTCGAAACGCCGAAGCGTCGCATGGTCATTCCACTAATCGAATCTCATTACCTGTCTGAGAAAGTGAATAAAACACTGTTTCCACTGATTCGTATTGATGACAGGGATTACAGACTGATGACGACTGAATTATCGAGCGTTCCAGTTGAGGTTATTGGTGACATTATCGCAGATCTCGGCAACTACGCGGACGAGATTAAGGATGCTATTAATCTTATGTTTTGGGGGATTTGAGGGGATTGATGGCATAACTAATCCCCCCTAATCATTAACCCCTAAAAAAACATCCCCAATTCCCGAGCAATCCTCGGCCCCGCCTCTTCGGGCAGATAGTGCCCTGCCCCCTCAACGACCACACCGGTAACATCGATACCCAGCGGCTTCAGGGCTTCCAGCATGGTGGCGCCCACGCTGCGCTCGGCACCAAAGACCCTGACCGGCATCGTCAGTTGGGTTTCAGCGCGATGACGATTGGCCGCCAGCCCTTCGGCACCAAAGGCCGCGCGGTAGTAGCAGCCTGCGGCGCGCAGTATCCCCGGTACCGCCATCTGACGGGCGTAAAAGGCGATATCTTCGGCGGCGATGGCCGACGTATTTTGCGATTTGGCGCGGAAGAACCACGTCAGGAACGCCTCTTCCCTGCCCGAAATCAATATCTCCGGAAGATCGTTCAGGCGGTTAAAGGCGAAGTGCCAGTTCCGCAGGGCAATCTCCTCGGAGGGAAGATCGCTGCGCGGCACCGACAGGCCCGGGATCAGCGCATCGAGCAGCGCGATCTTACGGATATCCTGCGGCCAGTCGGCGGCATACGCATAGCCGATCCACGCGCCGACATCGTGACCGGCAACGTCGATCGGCCCCCGTTCGGTCAGCTTCATCGCGGTCACGAAACCGTGGATATCCGCAGCCGCCGTGGTCAGGTCGTAGCCGTCCAGCGGCGCATCGCTGTCCCCCATTCCACGCGGATCCAGCGCAATTACCCGCCGCCCTGCCTTCACCAGATCGTCCATCACGTAGCGCCACGTATACCAGCTCTGCGGCCATCCCGGGATCAGCAGTATCGGCTCGCCGTCGCCGCCTTCGACATAGTGCATTTTGATTTCGCCGACGCGAATATGGCCGTGGCGGAACGTCTGCCAGAAGTTGCTGCGGTTAAAAAACTCCTGGCCAACGTGGCGGGGCTTGTCCTGTTCCTGCATGTTTTCCTCCAAATGGAAATGATCACTTCCTAATTAAGCCAAAATAAACCCCGAGGCTTGCATCGGGGCTTAATGGATCGGACTAGTGCTGAAGCAGCGAAATCGCCTGATCGGCAATCGCCTGCATTCTCTCACGCGAACTGCCGGATTTACCCAGCACCCGCATTCCCTGGGTCATGGCAATCAGCAGATCGGCGCAGCTGGCGATATCATCCTGTTTTGGCAGCGAGCCGTCGCGCTCCGCCTCCAGCAGCAGCGCCGTAAACTGGGCCCGACGGCTGGTTTCCTGTCGGGCCAGCCGCGCGGCAATCAGCTCATCGCTGGCCGACAACTCCATGGCCGTTTCCACCACCAGGCAGCCGACCTCGCCGGATTTGCCGCTGCTGATAACGGCATAGTGCCCAAGCAGCGCCTCAAGCTTTGCCAGGCCGTTGGGCGCAACGCTCAGTAGCTGCCCCACTGCCGCCGAGCGCAGTTCTATATAGCGTTCCAGAGCGGCCATCAGCAGCCCGTGCTTGTCGCCCCAGGCTTTATAAATACTGCCCGTGGTCAGCCCCAGCGCCGCGTTCAGGTCGCTGATTGAGGATCCATGATAGCCATGGACGCTGAAATGTTGGATGGCGCTCTCCAGCGCGAGGTCGGTGTTGAACTCGCGCGGGCGGCCAGAAGCGATGGATCGGGATTTTTTTTGCATAGCGCATCATAGGAAACAATCGTTCCCTAATCAATATCACATTGCAGAAAAGACCACGCCCATCGACCCAACCTGGTTCAATCCGGCCTACTTATTGATATCAATCAGCACTTTAATAAAGCTGAACTGGCGCTGATACAGCTGAGGAAAAATATCCGGCGCCTGTTCTAATGTTATCCGGTGGGTAATCAGCAGAGCAGGATCCAGCCCTCCTTTACGCATGTAGTCTAAGGAGGTTTGCCATTCCCGGCCAGGGAACGGAGCGGAAAGCGAGTTCCAGGAACCGCGCACGGTCAGCTCATTGCGGATAATTTTCTCAAAGCTGGTGCGGTCGAACGCTACGTCGCCGTAGGGGATCCCCAGCAGCAGCACCGTGCCGCCTTTGCCCGCCAGATTCATGCAGCTGGCGATCCCGGCGGCATTGCCGGAAGACTCAATCACCAGATCGACGCCCTTGCCTGCCGTCGCCGCAGAAAACTCGCGTTCAAACTCGGCGTCCGTCACGTTGAAGGTTTTATCGGCCCCCGCCCGGCTGGCCACCTCCAGCTTGTCCTGCGCGGTATCACAGGCATAGACTTTCCCGGCCCCGTAAATCCGCGCCCACTGCACGGCCAGCTGGCCGATGGTTCCGCACCCGACCACTGCCACCGTCATTCCCGGTTTAACGGTTACCCGATCCAGCCCGTGGACCACCACCGCAGAGGGTTCAACAAAGCTGGCGGCATCAAAATCCAGCTCATCGGGGATGGGCACAACGTTAGCGGCCGGTACGCTGATGTACTCGGCGAACGCGCCTTTACGATGGCCGCCAAGCACCTGCAGATCGGCGCATTTTGAATACTGTGCCCGCTGACAGTACTCACAGTGAAAACACGGGAAGCAGGGGCATGCCACTACGCGATCGCCGATATTAAGTGATGAAACCGCATGGCCTTTTTTAGCCACCACGCCGGCAAACTCATGTCCCCAGGTCAGCCCAGGATTATAGGAGCCGATTTTGCCGAAGCGGGAAATATCAGAGCCGCAGACTCCCGCCGTTTTCACCTGAATAATCACATCGTCATCATGTTCAATTTCCGGCGGTGGGACATCTTCATATCTCACATCCTGCCGGCCATAAAGATTCAGTGCTTTCATCGTTCAGCCTTTAAAAAAAACGCCGCCCTGGCGGACGGCGTTCAGTGATTAAGATAGCGAGTCAAGCTGAGAGGATAACGTTGACCAGGCCTCAAGCGAGGTGCGTTCCCAGGTCAGCGGTGTGACCGAAATGTATCCCTCCGCCACCGCAGCCACCTCACTGTGCTGCGGCAGATCGGTGATTCCATGCTCCACGCGCAGCCAGAAATAGTCTTCGCCATGCGGGTCGGCGGTGGGCGTAATGGTCATCCCTTTCACCTTGCCGATCCCCTGCCGCGTGACCTTAATCCCCTTCACCTCACCGACCGGCAGATTGGGAAAATTGACGTTGAGGCAGCATTCAGGCGGCAGCCCGGCAGCGAAGATTTTTTGCAGCAGCGGCACGCCATGCACTTCGGCGGTATGCCATTCAGGCTGATCCTCCTGGCGCTTATCCTGGCTCAGCGCGACGGAAGGGATGCCCAGCAGTGTGCCGGTCATCGCCGCCCCTACCGTACCGGAAAGAACGGTTTCAAAGCCGATGTTTGACCCGCTGTTGATGCCTGACAGCAGGACATCCGGAAGGGAATCCTTCATCAAATGTCGCACTGCAACCGCCACGCAGTCGGCAGGCGTTCCGTGTACGGCATATTTTCTGCTGCCGCGATTTTCCACTCTCACCGGCTCACGCAGGCTTATTGAGTTCGAAACGCCGCTTTTGTCCGTCGCGGGGGCCACGATCCAGACTTCCTCGGCAAAATGCGCGGCTATTCTTTCCAGAATCTGAATACCCGGCGCATCAATCCCGTCATCGTTGGCGAGTAAAATCCGGCGAAATAGTTTATTTGACATAAAGATCCTCCAATTTCCAGACGTAAAATCCCCTGAAGCCAGGCCTCATATTAGAACGTTAGTCAGGATTGTGCTTTATTCTTTTTCGCCAAACCCGCTGGCAAATAATCCTTTAATCTCGCTCATCGCGTCCTGTTCATCAGCACCGTCACAGATAATCTCAATATTAGAATTACCCTTTACACCGGCACCCAGCACGCTCATTAATCCTTTAAGCACCACTTCTTTGCCGTTATTCACCAGTATAACGGAGGCATCGTATTTCTTGACGGTTTTAATCAGCGTGGCGGCCGGGCGCGCGTGGAGGCCCGTGCTGTTTACAACACGAATATTTTCTCTGATCATGATTCAAATTCCGATCTTGCAGGTAAAGGTTATTTTAACTCTCAGAAAGCACGATTCATCATCTGAATTTTGCTATAAACGTCGGCTTCAACGGCGGCTTTCGCACTGTTCATCACGCGGGCCAGGTTGGCTTCATTATTATTCTCAGTCCACGCCTTACCTACGGAAGTAATAAATGCCTTACGTAAATCACTGGCAATATTCACTTTCACCACGTTGTGATTAACGAAGCTGCGAATAATATCTTCATCAATGCCGGAACCACCGTGGATAACCAAAGGTACCGGGCAAATCTCGGCGATTTCCTTTAGCAGCGGCATATCGATACGGGGAATGTCTTCCAGGCCGTGAACGTTGCCGACGGAAACGGCCAGCATGCTGCAGCCGGTTTCCTGCACGAAGCGCAGAACCTGTTTAGGATCGGTTTTGCAGTCGGCTTCGCTGACGTGATCGTCCTCTTTGCCCAGAATCGCGCCCAGCTCGGCTTCAACCGGCACGCCGAATGATTTACAGAAATCAACGGCCGCTTTAGTAAAGGCAATATTCTCCTCAAAAGGGAGTTCGGCACCGTCAATCATCACCGAGGTGAAGCCCGCACGAACCGCCTGCTTCACGTCGTCGAGTTCTTTACCGTGGTCGAGGTGCAAACTGACCGGCACATCCATGGTCGCTGCTCTTTTTTTCACGATTTCATAGATATAGTCGTAGCCGGAAAGTTTAGCGTTGGTCGGCGCAATCTGAATAAAGTTGGGCAGCCCTGAACGCTCAATCGCGTCCAGAATTGAGATCGTCGTTTCCAGATTGGTGGTGTTGAACGCGCCGGCCAGAACGCGTTTTTCTTTAATGCTGTTCAGCAGAATATTACCGTTTACTAATGGCATAACATTTACCTCTCTCTTCGTTGAAGAACCGTACCTAAATAATATTTGTCGGATTTCAGCCAGACATTGCCGAACTCAACCGGCATGCCCTGCTGGAAGAACACCAGCTGTTCCAGGTGAAGAACCGGTGCGTCTTCATGCACTTCCAGATAATGCCCGCGCTCGGCGCCGATAATTTTTGCGGCGTAGCGGCTTTCCGAAAAGCTGATTTTTTTGCCTGACAGCCTTTCGATGGTGGGAAACAGGTTATTGCTGTTGAAATCGACCGCTTCGATCCCCGGGCAGTAGGCAAGATTGATGCGGTTTTCAATCAGCATCACTTTTTCGCCCTCAACGCTACGCACGCGTTCCAGGTAAAGGATCGGCGCGCCGATCTCAATACCAAGCTTGGAGGCCACCAGCTTTGAGGCGGTGTCCAGCCGGGAGGTGATCACTTCCGTTTCAAAATGCAGGTGCTGGCTTTCCAGTGATTCCGCAAAGGACAGCAGCCCCTCGCCGAGTGCATAAGAGATGTTTTCGCTTTTCACAAACGTCCCTTTGCCCTGTACCTGCACCAGCAGCCCTTCATTGACCAGCATGGTGACCGCTTTTTTCACCGTACCGCGGCTGACTCCCAGCATCTCCATGATCTGATTTTCAGACGGCACGCGGTCGCCGGTGCTCAGGTCTCCCTTATAAATGTTTCCACGTATCCACTCTGAGACCTGAAGGTAAAGTGGCACTTCAGAGTCTTTCAAAACGGTATTCATGCGATATTCCCTCTGTTGTTAAGATCGTCTATGTACGACTATGCACAAGTATCGCCCGAACATAACCTGATTTCCCGCTATTCACAAACGATCTGCTTCACAAAATCCGCGCGGTTTCGCCGCTAAGGCCGCCTGACGGATCGGGGAATATCGTCAGCATTAAGACCCGGTATTCCGTCCGTTACTCATCCATCTTCATGATGACCTTCAGCACGTCGTTAGTGGGATTCGACGCAAATTCAATGGCTTCACCAAGCCGGGAGAGCGGATAGCAGTGGGTGATCATCTCATCGACGTTGATGCGATTTTTACGGATGATTTCGACCGCTTCCGGCATTTCATACGAGGAGAGTGAATAGGTGCCGATCACCGAGATTTCATCGCGGAAGAAGCGGCCGGCATCAATGCTCACCATGTTGTGATGATCGAACGGTGAGAAGACAACCACTCGCCCGCCGCGCCGCAGTAAATTAATCGCCTGCGGCAGCAGCGCGGAAACGCCCGCCGCAATCACCACCACGTCAACGCCCAAACCATCGGTAATCTCACTGATGCGCGCTTCCAGATTCTCCTGCGCCGGGTTAATGGCGTGATCGATGCCCAGCCGCAGGGCTAAATCCAGCTTAAACGGTGATAAATCGGAAACGATCACGGTAGAAGCCCCCATCATCGCGGAGAGCTGTGCGCTGAGCAGGCCGATGGTGCCGGAGCCCATCACCAGCACGCTGCAGCCCGGCGTGATCGCCGCCTGCTTCAGGCCGTGCAGGCAGCAGCCGATCGGTTCAACCATCGCCGCTTTCTCCCACGACACGCCGTCGGGGATTTTGTGCGTCAGATGTTTAACGTGCAGCTCCGGCAGGCGGATAAATTCGGCAAAGCCGCCCGGCTCGATGTGGGTCGGTTTGAACTGTTCACACAGGGTAAAGTGGCCGCGATCGCAGTAGTGGCAGCTGTAGCAGGGAACGTGAATGGCCGTCACCACGCGGTCCCCCGGCTGGAAACGGGTAACCCGCTTGCCGACTTTCACCACCTCAGCCGCAACTTCATGTCCCAGCACGACCGGGCCGGTCACCGTCTGATGCTGGGCTTTATGAATATCGGTGCCGCACAAACCGCAGCTTTTCATTTTTAGCAGAATGTCGCCGTCTTCAATGTCTGGCACCGGCAGGTCTTCAAAGCGGATGTCGTTTTTACCGTAATAAACGCTGGCCTTCATGATTTACGTCCTGTTTAGCTGATTTTCAATCTGGATTTTGCTGGCGTACAGGTGCTTGTATATCTGCTGATATACCCTGTCGAAGCCCCTGCCGGAGGTTTCATGTGGCTGATAGCGCACCAGAAGATCCTCCGACAGCGTAATGTCTCCGGTCTGGAACCCGGCCCCTCTCGCCCCCAGCAGCGCCGCGCCCCGGCTCACCGCCTCGGGGAGTTTGCAGGCAACGATCTCACGATTCAGTATCGTAGACTTCAGCTGCAGCCAATAGGGATTCTGGCAGGCTGCCCCGATCACCACGATCGATTTCCAGTGGCTGCCGGTCAGCGTTTCGTAGGTTTCCAGCAGTTGCCGAAGCTCATAGCACAGACCGTGAAACACCGCTTTCAGGAAGGCTTCCGAATCCGTCTGATCCTCCACGCCGTACACCAGCCCTTTAGCGTGGATGCTTCTTTTCGGCGGCCCGCTGCCGCGCAGATGGGGGATCAGGAAGCTGTCCGTTGGCGATTCCGCCGCGCCTTTATTCATCAGCCAGCTGGTCATGCAGTTGAAATCCGCAGGTTTGAGGTTGAACAGGCGGTTGAACCATTCAATTGCGAAGCCCGCCGACGGCAGCGAGGCGTAAAGCGTGTAAGCATCCCGCAGTACGTGATGGCCGTTGGACACGCGCGACTGATAATAGGCTTCGGTTGCCGACGGCTGCTTGCGCACCACCAGCAGCCCTTCGGTGGTACCGGTAGAGTTAAGGATCTGATCTTCGTCAGAAATCCCGACGGCGACGGATCCCACCATATGGTCGTGCCCGGCAATTGAAATCTTCGCGCTGCGGGCAATACCGGTCAGTTCACTCAGTTCGGCGAGCAGCTCACCGGTCGGCTCTCCCGCCATCACCAGCGGGCTGAAGAGCGACAGCGGAATATCCAGCGCCGAACAGATTTCCTCCGACCAGCCACTGCGGCTGATATCAAAGGCCAGTGTACGAGAGGCAAGCGAGTATTCCGCACGTTTCACACCGCTCAGGCGGAACGCAATATATTCCGCCATGCACAGCCAGGCTGCAGGCTGCTGCTCACCGGCGTGGTCCATCAGCCAGAGAATTTTATTCAGGCTGTAATTGCTGTGCGCGGGAATACCGGTTATTTCGTACAGGCGGCTTTCGCTGATACGGCTGACGATCCGGGCCAGCTGCGGCTGGGCGCGGGTATCGTACCAGGTCATCACCGGGCCAATAACATTGTCTGCGGTATCCAGTAATATGCCTGCCTCACCTACACTGGCGACTGAAATACTGACGATATTTTCAGGATCTTTTACGGCTTTAGCGATATTGCCTAATCCCTCAACAATACCCTGCCACAGTTCATTAATATCGAAATCACTGCCGTATTCCGTTATTTTTTTTGGCGTAATGAAACTGTGTTTTTTTATCAGATCAAGACCTGCTATGCGATATAAACAGACCTTGCAGTTTGTTGTTCCAACGTCTATGCCAATTGCGTACATATCTCTCCCCTCTGCAAGGGAATAACTTCAATGTTTATAAAAGAGGGAAATACCACTCAGCCTTTCCCTTTTAATCGTGAATGTGCTTATTTAGATACTGCAGCCTGTTCGTTCGCCGCGTTCTCTGCCATTTCTTCACGCTGAATCTGTTTGGTGGTCATGCGATACAGCAGCATGCAGGTGATGAA
Organism: Erwinia sp. JUb26; assembly: GCF_003751505.1. GTDB lineage: Bacteria > Pseudomonadota > Gammaproteobacteria > Enterobacterales > Enterobacteriaceae > Erwinia. Next base: position 232,469 of record NZ_RJVB01000002.1, read on the forward strand.
AATAACCGGGATAAGGCCCAGAGCAATCAGATTGCCTTCGAATATCTTCACCATCCAGAAGCGGAACGGGTTACCGCCGTCCAGCAGGCTGGAGATTTCACTGTCCGTATTCATCGGGAAGTGAATGCTTTTCGCGACGGCGGTCAAAATAGGCGCCGCAGCGGAGGCAACGTACAGATTCACCGTCAGCAGCGGAATGCCCAGAATAAAGGCACGTGCGATATTGCCACGGCACGCCAGCACCACCATCGAAATCGGTACCCAGATATTTGCCAGGTCACCCAGCGGCAGCAGGCGGTTACCCGGCAGCACCACGGCCAGCAGCACCCCAACCGGAATCAGCAGCAGCGCGGTGGAGAGCACTGACGGATGGCCGACGGCGACGGCGATATCCAGGCCGATATAAAGGTCATCACGATCCGGGTACTTCTTACGCAGGAACTTTTTAACCGCGTCCGACAGAGGCAGCAGGCCTTCCATCAGCAGCTTTACCATGCGTGGCATAATCAGCATCACCGCGCCAAGGCTCATCGCCAGGGTCAACACGCCCTTAAAGTCGTAGCGTGCCAGCAGGCCAATACCCGCCCCCAGAATCACCCCCAGCATCATCGGCTCACCGAAGATGCCAAAGCGCTTCTGAATCGCATCCGCATCCGCATTCAGTTTGTTGATCCCCGGGATCTTATCCAGGATCAGGTTACCCAGCAGACCGAACGGGAAGAAGATGGCCGAGGACAGCGTCGGCAGTGAAATTCCCGGCAGATTGAAGTACTTCTGGATCATCGGTGCACACCAGTCGGCCAGCAGCAGCGTGATGATCGAGGTCACACCGGCGATCAGCAGGCCAAACATAAAGCTGCCGGTGACGTTGTAGACCATCGCGCCAACCATCGAGAAGTGCCAGAAGTTCCAGACGTCGATGTTCACCGTACGGGTCCATTTCAGCGTCAGCATCAGCACGTTAATACCGATGGTCAGCGGCACCACGAACGGTGCAACCTGAGATGCCCATGCAATTGCCGCCAGCGGCGTCCAGCCCAGATCGACAACCGGCAGGTTGATCCCGGTGTGTCTGACCATGTCTTTGGCTGCGGGACCGAGGTTGTCCAACAGCAGTCCGAAGACCAGGAAAATACCGATAAAGCCCATGCCGATGGTCAGCGCCGAACGCAGCGCTTTGCTGAATCCTGCACCGAGGCACAGGCCCATGATAAAGATAATGATTGGCAGCATTATCGTGGGGCCCAGCCCCAGTAAATATTGAATCCCGCCGTAGAGAGTTTCGAGCATCAGCCTGTCCTCGGTTATTTTTTCAGAATTGAAACGATTTTTTCGAGGAGCTCTTCTTCACCGAAACCGGTCAGCAGCGGCAGGCCGTTCAGCACCGGCGTTTGCAGCGCGGTTTTCACCGCCGAAGTCACGATGATCAGGTCGGCCATGCCGTCCTGCGAACCGATAGTGCCAATGTTGGACTGGATCGGCTCAACGTTAATGCCCTGCTCTTTGCAGTAGGTCACCACTTTTTCGGTGGCAACGGCAGAGGTCGCAATCCCACTGGTACAGGCGAAGATAATTTTCTTATTCATATCAGACTCCGTTATAGGTAATCGAGCTTGCAAAGCACTGGGGGTACAGTAATCAGTCGAGATTCGTTTTCAGTATCTGCATCACTTCCTCGCGGGAGGCGGTGCCGAGTAGCCTGTTCATCTCGCCGGTTTTTTGGAACAGCGAAATCAGCTTCATCAGGAATTCAAGGTGCGCATCTTTCTCTTTCAGCAGCAGGAAGAAAATGACGTTCACCTTCATCGTCAGGTCAGGATCTTCTGCCTGGTTGAACTCAATCCCTTCCGGGCAGGTCACCACCACCAGCCGCTCTTCACGAACGTGCTCCACGTCAACGTGTGGAATGGCCACGCCCATGGTTTCCAGCTGCATCGCCGTTGGATGGTTCAGCTCACGTAACACCAGCGCTTCACGGTAACTCTCTTCCACGATCCCTTTGGCGATCAGCTGGTCGGTGATGCGGCCAAAAAGCGCGTTGCGATCCGTCGGGGCCAGATGCAGGTGGATCAGCTCGCTGTCGAGTGATGTATTTAATGGCATGTTGTTACCCTGTCCTTCGAATTTAACGAATTGCCTGACGCATCGTGACCAGTGTCAGGCATGGTTGTCTATGTACAACTATGTTCAACTTGGATTGAACCCTACTCCTGTCACCCGCCACTGAGCAATCTGCTCGCGTTAGATTTGTGCTTTTGCTCACACAAATAAAAGCAGCCGCCGATTGCAGCTGAGGCAAAGTTCCGTTTAAGCCGATGAAATTAAGTAAGAAAAGCAGAATGGCCGAGGAAGCCGGGGATGACACTCACCTTGAATTGTACAACCGGAACGCGATGGAGGGAGGATTTGACCGAGCGAATCCCAGCCGGAATCACCGACCGGGGGATGGGAAATCAGGGTGAGATGGAGCTGTTCAGCCCGCCCGATACACCGGCACCCGCCGCAGCGTGCCGGTCAGGGTGTCGAAGACCTCCGTTTCCGCCGTCGCAATCCTCATCCCGCTCTTTCTCAGCCGCTGAATATCCGCCGCCATACGCTGAATGCCGAACCAGAACATGCCGTCCAGCACCGTCACCTGTAGTCCGTTTTCCAGCGCGGTCCGCAGACGATCGCGCGGCGCTTTGGTCTCTTTGGCTATTTGCTGGAAGGGGGCTGCCGAATTGCCTGCGGCATCCACTCGCCGGATGCGAGTAGATAGTCGGTACTGAAACTCATCGGGGATCGCGCTCAGCTCGGTGTTCAGACTATAAACACAGCCAAAGCGCTTGCCGTTGAAAATCACGTTTTTCTGCCGGACGGGCATCTCATCGCGCGCGCTGGCAATCAGCTGCGGGGCACGGATCAGCAGCAGCCGAAACGGCAGTTCGAAGCTGGTAACGTAGTCCACGTTCTGCAGGGCGAGGCGCAGGCGCGCCTCAACCCCGGCGTGTGCCTCACGGCATTGTTCAGTGACCTCAGCCCACTGCTGCGTAATCTGCGCGGGCTCGTTCAGCTCGGTGAAGCTGTATTTTTCAATCTGATAATCAATTCTTTCGGCCACCCTGAATTCCCTTCTGGCTACGTTTCAGCATCGGTTGTTTACTTTAGCAACAGTGGGTTGTTAGCGAAAGCCAATCTGACGCTGAGGCTACCTGACCGCTGACGCCGTGGGGTATCTCCGACCAATAACCGTTTTAATATTCATTCATCATTCATCATTCATCATGTAGTTGGCGGATTAGATTTCCCGGTTGACTACAAACAGCGATTTAAAGAATTTTTTGTTAAGGGGAAAGAATCAGGGCAGATCGTTTACATCCCTAATACCGTAATCAGATATTTTAAGCCTATTTCCGCATTTGCTTGCCTCCCTCCCGTCTGTTAGCTTTCATTACAGCACGTTGTTTTTATGCATCTTATTCAGGAGTTTCACCATTCCTCATTTGACAAAGGAATTAACGGCAACCCGCCGATGTAAAGTCGCTCTTCTTATTTCATTCCCAGTGATGGGAATTTTCACCTTATTGAAAAGAAAATAATAAATAATCTTATCCGGGGTCGTCATGAAAGCATTATCAAAAGCCATTCTTCTTGCCGCTATGGGAATAAGCGCATTCAGCGCCTCCGCCGCCAGTGATAACAGCGTGATCCGCTACGCCATCTGGAGCAATCCGAACGGCACCTTTAACCCAACGCTCTATTTCACCGATTACGATCGCGCGGTGATTTTTAACGTTTACGGCCGCTTGTTTACTCTCGACCAAAAGCAGAATCCGCAGCCGTCGCTGGCCGAACGCTATGATTATTCTGACGACGGTAAAACGCTGACGCTGCATCTGCGTCAGGGCGTGAAGTGGCACGACGGCAAACCGTTTACCGCCGAGGATGTCGCCTTTACCTACGGTTCGGAGGCCGCGCCTGATTTCCCGCGCGACCAGCCGGATTTCGTTAAGCATCTGGTCGGCTATGAGGATTATCACAGCGGTAAAAGTGCCGATCTTGCCGGCATCAAGGTCATCGATGCGCACACGGTGAGCTTCTCCTTTACCGCGCCTTACGCCGCCGCCTTCGCCCACTTCGCCGATCGTCCGGTGCTGGCAAAGCATATCTGGAATACGATCCCGGTTAAGGCGTGGAATACCGCCACCGCGCTGCTGCGTAATCCGGTCGGCACCGGGCCGTATAAGTTCGTCGAATTTGTCTCCGATCAGTACGTCAAACTGGAGCGTAACGACGACTATTTCGGCGGTGCACCAAAGATTAAAACCTTTATATTTAAAGTCTCCAACGCCCAGACGGTACAGAATGAATTAATCAACGGCGATGTAGATATTGCCGAACTGTCGTCGTGGAATAAACGCGACGTGGAGACTTATCAGAAAGCAGGCATCCGCATTGTTGAGCAGCCAGGTGTGACCGCCCAGTATTTAACTCTGGATACGCGTAATCCTAATCTGAGCGATCCGCGCGTGCGTCAGGCTCTGGCTTACGGCATCGACCGTCAGCTGATTGTGGATAAATTACTGTTTGGCCACGGCCGGGTATTCAATACCAAAGATCATCCGCAGAGCCAGTATTATCCAAACGATCTCAACAACTACGTTTACGACCCGCAAAAGGCGCAGGCGTTATTAAAAGAAGCGGGCTGGAGCGATACCAACGGCGACGGCATCGTGGACAAAAACGGCCAGAACCTGACCTTCACCCTGAATTATCCAACCGGCAACCGTACCCGCGAATTAACTGCGCCGATTATCCAGCAGAACCTGAAAAAGATCGGCATCAACGTGGTGCTGAACGTGGCGGACTTTAATGCCACGCTGGCCATTCTGCAGGATAAAAACAAAGTCTACGACGGCGTGCTGATGGGCGGCACCTTCCGGCCTGGGCTGTATGAAAACAACTTCTGGTGGGAGCGCTTCTCCACGCCGAAGCTGGATGGCCTCGCCGAGCAGTTTAATACCACGGTGGATGCGGAAAAGTTGAAAACCAGCATCGGCGGCTGGCTGAAGGAGGTCAATCATCAGGTGCCGCACGTGTGGCTGTATATCCCGAATCAGGGCTACGCGCTCAGCAAGCGGGTCAACCACTACAGCGCCTATCCCTACGAGCCGTTTGCCGACGTCACGCAGTGGACGGTTAATCAGTAATAACGCCAGCCGCAGCCGTGGCGCTGAACGCCACGGCCTCATCGTGAATCAGGAATTGCCATGCTGCGCTATGTGCTACACCGAATACTGATCCTTATTCCCGTACTGATCGGGATTTCGATCGTGGTGTTCTTCCTCATTAAGCTCCAGCCGGGCGATCCGTTTGTCGGCATGATCGCCCCGGAAACCACCCCGGAACAGAAGCAGGAACTGCTGCGTCAGGCGGGCTACCTCGATCCGATCTGGATGCAGTACCTGCGCTGGGCGTCGCACGCCTTTGTCGGTGATTTTGGCTACTCGACGCAGAGCGGCGCGCCGGTGCTGATGCTGATTCAGGAACGGGTGGTGAATACGGTGCTGCTGGCAGCAAGCTCGCTGTTTATCACCCTGCTGGTCGCCTTTCCGCTGGGCATCTACCTCGGCCTGCATCGTGGCGGAAAGGTGGATAGTGCCGTTTCACTGGTCTATTTCGTCGTGGTGTCCATCCCGGTGTTTTTTATCGCCATCCTGCTGGTCAAGGTTTTTGCCATGAATTTAAAGTGGTTCCCGGTATCGGGGGCAACCACGCTGGGCAGCAGCTACAGCGGCGTTCAGCACCTGCTGGACGTGCTCAGTCATCTGTTCCTGCCCGCGCTGGCGCTGGCCGTCGCCAATATCGGCATTTTCAGCCGCTATCTGCGTTCGGGCATCAGCGAGCTGATCAATCAGAACTTCGTCAAGGCGCTGTTTGCCCGCGGGATCAGCCGCTCGCGGGTGATCTTCCCCCATCTGGTTAAAAACGCCGCCCGGCCGCTGATTACCGTGGTCGGCATGGAAATCCCCTCGCTGCTGTCGGCCACCCTGCTGACGGAAATTATCTTCAACTGGCCCGGTATTGGCCGCCTGAGCTTTGATGCGATCCAGGCCCGCGACTACTCGCTGCTGATGGGCATCGTGCTGTTTCTGGCGGTGATCACCCTGGTGACCAACTTCCTGGTCGATATTCTCTATGCGCTGGTCGATCCCCGCGTAAGGCTCAGCCAATGACCACCCCGGATACCCTCAATCTGACCGCGCGCCACGCAGGCCATCCTCTGCTGCGCGATCGCTATTTCCTCACCGGGCTGGTGATTCTGCTGCTGCTGACTCTGGCTTCGCTCAGCGCCCCGTGGCTGGTCGCTTTCCATCCTGATGATATCGATCTGATGGCGATTGAAGCCCCGCCGGGGGACGGGCACCTGCTCGGCACCGATGAAATTGGCCGCGACGTGCTGTCCCGCCTGCTGTACGGCGGCAGAGTGTCGCTGTTTGTGGCGCTTGCCGCGGTGATTTTTCAGGGCGTCATCGGTATTACGCTGGGCAGCCTGGCCGGTTATCGCGGCGGCGCGGTGGATACGCTGATCATGCGTCTGACCGACATCATTATGTGCTTCCCGTTTTATGCCATCGCCATCACCCTGGCGGCGATTATGGGTGCCAGCTCGTGGAACGTGATTTTTATTATCGGCATCCTGCAGTGGACCGGCATTGCCCGCCTGGTGCGGGCGGAATTCCTCTCACTGCGCGAAAGTGGCTACGTCTTTGCCGCGAAAGCGATCGGCGTCAGCGGCGTCACGATTGTTTTCCGCCATCTGCTGCGTAACGCCTACGCTCCGCTGATTATCAACCTCACCCTCGCCGTGGCGAATGCGATTCTGGCGGAAGCCGCGCTGAGCTTTATCGGCCTCGGCGTCAAGCAACCGCAGCCCTCGTGGGGGAATATGCTGGCGGCCGCGCAGAGCATCCGGGTTATCGACTACGAGTGGTGGCTGTGGGTGCCGCCCGGCCTGACCATCGTGCTGATGGTGCTGGCAATCAACTTTATCGGCGAGGGGCTTTCCCGCGTGCTGAATCCACGACCGGCGGTGCCGGTCAAAGACATCTTGAATTAGACCGTTTCCCCTAACAGGAGTGTGTAATGGCGACTGAAAACTACGACCGTTTGAGCCAGGACGAACTGGCGCTGACCGAGAAACTGGAACGCTGGTTTGAGCAGCATCGCGCGGAGTTCGTACAGGACCTGCTGGAGCTGGTCGCCTTCCCCAGTATTGGAGATGAGAAGCTTGCCGAGCCGGGTAAACCCTTTGGTCAGCCGGTGGAGGATGTGTTCCAGCACGTGATCCGCAAGGCGCAGAGCTACGGCTTCACCACCGAACAGCACGACGGCTACGCCATTTCGGTGCTGTCCGACACGCGCGAAGGCGTGCCGGAGCTGGGGTTGATTTCCCATCTCGACGTGGTGCCGCCGGGGGATAACTGGACCTTCGAGCCGTTTAAGCCGTTTGAGAAAGACGGCTTTGTGATTGGCCGTGGCTCCTCGGACAACAAAGGCCCCGCGCTGCTGGACCTCTATCTGCTGCGCGCCTTCCGCGATCTCGGCGTGCCGCTGAATCACAAACTGCGCATCGTCTACGGCGGAGCGGAAGAGATCGGCATGGCGGACATTAAATACTTCGCCGAACACGGCCCGGTTCCGCGTTTTTCGATCATTACCGACGGCGCGTTCCCGGTGAACCACGCGCAGAAAGGCGGGCTGAATCTGGTGCTGCATATCCCGGTGGGTTCAACGCTGACCGGCGTGAATGCGGGCGTTGCGGAGAATGCCGTCCCCGCGACGGCAACGCTGACGTTGCCCGCCAGCGAGGCCGCGCGGCTGGAGCAGGCGATTGCCGCCCTGCCGGAAGAACAGCGCCAGGTGCTGGCAATTACCGCCGTTAAGCAGGGCGTACAGCTGACGGCCCGCGGCCAGTCCGGCCATGCGGCATTCCCGGAAAATACCCGCAATGCCATTCCGCTGCTGCTGGATGCGCTGATTAGCGCCAGGCTGCTGGAAGGCGACGATTTGACCGCCGCGCAGATTATCAGCCAGCTGCTGGCCGATCCCTGGGGCATCAGCGCCGGTTTCGCCGCCGAAGATGCGCCAACCGGCAAGCTGACCCTTAACGGCGGCCTGCTGATCCCGCATCACAACGGTCTGAATCTGCATCTGGATATTCGCTATCCGCTGGCGACCAACAAAGAGGCGCTGCTGGCTACCCTGCGCGAGGCGATTGCGCCGCTGAACGGCTCCCTGCTCATTACCAGCGACGCCTCGCCGATCCACGTTGATAAAGAGAGCGAGCTGGTGAAACGCCTGCAGCAAACCTACGACAGCATCGCCGAGGTGATTACCGAGCCTTACTCAATGGGCGGCGGCACCCACGCGCGTTACCTGCCGAATTCGATCACTTTCGGGCCGGGATTCCGCCGTATTGATGGCGAGCTGTTCCAGGGCGAGTCGGTGCGCACCCGGCCGGACTTTATTCCTGCCGGCCACGGTTCTCCGCACGGCCCGGACGAATTTGTGGTGATTGAAAACCTCAGACGCGCGTTTAAGGTCTATGCCGTTGCCGTGCCGCGCCTGGACCGCTGGGTGGAACAGGGACTGATTGATGACGTCCGCTAACGCCGCGCCGCTGTTAGCCGTTAATCATCTGTCGGTCATCTATCCGGGCCATCAGGGCGAGGTGAAAGCGGTGGACGGCGTGTCGTTTACCCTGGCCGCCGGTGAAATGCTGGCGGTGATCGGGGAATCCGGCGCGGGTAAATCCGCGATTGCGCAGGCCATTCCCGGCCTGCTACCGGGGAATGCGCGCCTGGCAGGGCAGATCATTTATCAGGATCGCGACCTGCTGAAGCGGGATCGCCGATCGCTGGCGACACTACGCGGACGGGAGATTGCCATGATCTTCCAGGATCCCACCGCGTCGCTGGATCCGGTTTTTTCCATCGGCAGGCAGATGGACGAGGCGATAGCGCTGTATGAACCGCAGCTTACCGCCGCACAGCGCCGCGCTCGGGCGGTTGAACTGCTGACCCTGACCGGAATCCCGCAGGCGGAAAAGCGCCTGCGTGGCTATCCTCACCAGTTCTCCGGTGGGCAGATACAGCGGATTATGATTGCCATTGCGCTGGCAGGCAGGCCGAAAATTCTGATTGCCGATGAGCCGACCACCGCGCTGGATGTCACCACCCAGCAGGAGATCCTCGATCTGCTGTTTCGCCTGAATCAGCGGTATCAGATGGCGGTACTGCTGATCACCCACGATATGGGCGTGGTGGCGGATATCGCCCACCGCGTGCTGGTGATGCGCCACGGCAGGATCGTCGAGCAGAACGCCGTGGATGCGCTGTTTTCTACGCCCGCTCACGCCTATACCCAACAGCTGCTGGCCGCCGTTCCTTCTCCGGCGGGAGGAAGCCTCACCGACATCCCGCCGCCAGAGCCGCTGCTGGAGGTTGAGCATTTGAGCATCAGCTACGCGTCCACGCTGGGCAGGCGGCTTCCGGTGGTTAACGATATCTCTTTTGCTATCGGCAAGGGGGAGTTTCTCGGTCTACTGGGTGAATCCGGCTCGGGGAAAACCACCATTGGCCGCAGCCTGCTGGGCATGATCAAACCGGACGGGGGGATGATTCGTCTGGCGGGCGAGCCGCTTTACGCTGCGAAACACCGCACCACGAAGGCCAGCCGGGCAAAAATAGGGGCAATCTTCCAGAACCCTATAAGCTCGCTGAATCCACGAATGAACATCGGCCAGTCGATTGCCGAGCCGCTGATAACCCATACCTCGCTGGATCGCTCCGCAGTTAACTCGCGGGTGGCCACGCTGATCGACCTGGTCGGTTTACCCGCCGCGTGGCGGGAAAGATATCCCTATGAGCTTTCCGGCGGCCAGTGCCAGCGCATAGCTATTGCGCGGGCGATTGCGCTACGCCCACAGCTGCTGATCGCCGACGAGCCGACTTCGGCGCTGGATGTCTCCATCCAGCAGGCGATCCTCACCCTACTGCGCAATTTGCAGCAGGAATATCAGTTTGCCTGCCTGTTTATCAGCCACGATCTGGCGGTGGTGCGTAGCCTGTGCCAGTCAATCGTCGTATTGAAAAATGGCCAGGTGGCCGAACAGGGCAGCGTGGAACGCATCTTCACGCGGCCGGAGAGCGACTATACGCGCACGCTGATCGACAGTATTCCGCTGGCCGACCCGCGCTATCAGCAGGATAAACGGCAGCTGCGCGCTAGCGCCCGGGGCGCAGCATAAATACCACCGTTCCGCGATACCAGCGGGAGGCGGAAAGCGTGCGCGCGTAGCGAGGATCCCATTCACCGTGCTGAACCAGCCCGATGCGGAACGGGATCGCCAGCTTTTGCAACGCAGGCAGATAGCGGGCATAGCCCTGTACGCTGTGCCGCCCCTGATAGGTCTGCACCACCAGCTCATCCACCGGCAGGCGATTCAGCGTGGCGATATCCCCGGTGCTGGCCCAGTCGAGCAGCCCGGTGACGCCCAGCGCATACTCTCGCGGCAGCTTTTCCCTCAGACTGGTCAGGAACTGCGCGTAATCCCCCAGGCGGCGCGTTGCCGCATCAAAATCGATTTGCAGGCCGACGACGTGATTACCGCTCTGGCTCCAGCGCGCCATCAGGCCAATAATTCTTGCCGCGATGTCATCCGGCATCTCCAGCGTGGTTAAACGCACGGTTAGCCAGATGCGGGGAAAGGTCAGCCTGCTGACCGGCAGGCCCACCCTTTCGAATACCGGCCTGCCGCGATACAGATTCACTTCGCCCTGATGCAGATACACCACTTCCGCCCCGCGCATCTCCGCCGAGCTGCCGACCCCGGACCACAGCCAGAACGCTCGGTGACCGGCGGCGCGTACGCGATGGCTGTCGGCCGATGAAACGATGACGCCAGCCGAACGGGGGCTGGCAGCAAGAGGTTTATCTGGCCGACCATCAGCGCGAATCACACCCGCGTTATTATTCGCAACGGCACCCGGATTTGCCCACCTGGCATCGACACGATCGTTCGCGCTGACACTGCGAACCGCCGCCAGGCCGCACAGCATCATTACCAGTAGTATTTGAGCCGCTGCGCCCATGGCCCGCCCCGATAATCCGCTTTCAGTCGGTTAAACCAGGCCTTGCGTGCCGCCGGTTCAGCCTCTTTGCCGCCGCAGTCGTTGTAGCCCGACGGCGCATAGCACATCACCGCGCGATACAGCGCAAAGCTTTTATCTTCCGGTTCCGCACGCGGATCCTGAATCACCTGCGTGTAGTACGCCTGACGATTTGGCGTGCCGCCGCTGCCGTTACCCACGGCGCCACCCAGCGCCAGCGTCCCGTCCTCTTCCGGCCAGCTATCCACCTTCGCCTGCGTGGTGCGGAAAAACTCGCCGAGGCAGTTCAGGGCGTGGGCGTCGTCCGCACGGGCGTTCAGCGTGGTCACCGTCTGCTCCAGCGAGGCGCAGCGATAGCCCGGCTCGGCCTTTTCGCCCGTCCAGTCAAATACCGTCAGATCGACGTCTGAGAAACTGTTATCGATAAGCGGCTGCGTGATGTGACTGGCCAGATTTTTATCCTGCAGCCACTCGCCGTAGCGCCCGGCGATCAGGTCTTTGACCAGCAGGGTGTGCAGCGCGATGGTCTTCTCTTCATTGCCTGTGCCCTCTTTTACCTGCTGGCGCAGCAGGTCGGGCGTCGCCAGCTTTTTCAGCACCAGCGCGCGGTAGCGCAGGTTGGTCACCTGGCTGCCGGCGGCGAAAATCTGCCCTGCCTGGCCGCTGCTGACCAACGTTGCCGCCAGCATGGCCTGCAGCATCTGCTGCTGCTCTTTATCTTTGGCAATGGTCAGCAGATGCAGCCAGTGCTGGCGTGCAGCAGCCCAGTTCTTCTGATCCATCAGCACGTCGCCGTACAGCACCTGATTGCTGAAGGCCAGAATGTCATGCTCGGGTAGAGATTCCGCCGGTTTAATCGCCCCAAGCACGGTGGCGTAATCCTGCTTTTGTTCCGCCAGCAGCAGGGTCAGATACTGCCACAGCGGCAGCTGCTGGCCCTTTTCAAAAATCGGTTTGATCTGCTCAAGATAGGCCGCGTCCACGCAGGGCGCTTTGCCGTCGCATTCCGTGCTGCGCATCAGGCGCAGCGTCTGGGTAAAGGTCAGCAGCGGCGCTTCCGGCGCGTTGAGGAAGTACGCCTCGTTGCGGGTCAGATCCTTGCTCAGCAGCTTGTCGTCGATTTCCGCCACCAGCGAAATCAGCGACTCCACGCTGCCCGCCTGCTTCAGCGCCTGCTCGGACTCCTTCGCCAGCAAGTCCCAGCCCTCCAGATACCAGTTGATGCGCCTGAGCATGCCGCGTGCCGACCCGGCATACAGCCCGTCCGGCCATTTTTGCAGATAGGCCTGCGCCTGGTTTAACGCCTCCGTGGCGGCGGCTTTATCAATGTTTTTCACATCAAAATCGCCGTACATGCCGCTGGCGTTGGCGCTGCTGCGGTTAAGACCGGTGCGCATCAGCATATAGGTGGCCGTTTCAGCCAGCCACGGCTGCTGGCCTGCACTCAGCGTGGTGAACGCGGTGGCCGCCGTCGCATAGTCCCCGGCGTAGAACTGGTTTGCCGCCAGAAGGTAGTGCTGAAACTGCGCGGCGGCGGAATTTTCCGGGAAGGCGAGCGCGGCGATCTCAGCCTGCGCCTCCGCGCTGCCGTTGACCTTCAGCCGCGCCAGTGCCAGCGACTGACGCTGTTCAGTCGTCAGCGCGGTTTCCGCCAGCAGCGCGCGATAGAACTGTTCGACGGAGTCGAGCGTGTTGGATACGTGGCGATCTTCCAGGCCGTCATTCTGCTGGCGGAAGCCGTCCAGCAGCCCTTCATCCACGCCGATCTGCCGCGCCTGCATGGTCAGCGGCAGCTCAGCCACCGAGGCATCCTGCGCCGCCTCATCCTGCATGTGCTCATACCATTCCGATAAATGCGGCGCAAAATAGTAGCTGCGGCTGTGAACAACATCGACGGAATCCGGCTGCACCGGCAGCACGAAGGCTTTTTTTTCGCCCAGCAGCCGCAGCAGGTTATCGCGCGTGTCGTTACCAATATCGAGCACCGGCGGGCTGCTAATCAGGCAGCCCTTTGCGCTCCACGGGCAGCTTCCCATATCCGACGACGCCTGCGCCAACGTACTGAACAAACTGATGCCGCCTGCGGCCAGCATCCAACCCATCACTCTGTTTTGTTTCACTGTCGGCTCCTTTCCTGCGAAATCACGCATGATCATCCTGAAGAGTAGTACGAACTTAAGCCGGAAACTCGCCGGCCTTAATGGTCCAGGCGCTATGATGATGCTCCATGCCGATTTTCGGATAGTAGCCTTCGGCCAGCGGCGCAGCCACCAGGATCAGGCGACAGGCGGGATCAAGCTGGCGACAGGTTTCGGCAATCAGCGCCTTGCCGATGCCGCCCTTCTGCACCTTTTCGGAAACGGCAAGATCGGACAGGTAGCAGCAGAAGGTGAAATCCGTCACCGAACGGGCCACGCCCACCAGCGCCTCACCCTGCCACGCGGTCACCGTCAGGTTGGCATGCTTCAGCATCTTTGCAATGCGCTCGGCATCCGCCAGCGGCCTTCTTGCGCCTAACGAGGTTTCGCTCAGCAGATCGATAAACTGCTGCGAAGCGATCGGATAATTCACCCGATAAATAATATCTGCGTCGTTTTCCATAGCCCTGTCGTCCCCTGTTAGATTAGACATATCTTTGCGAAACATCACCTTAAGCCAGTTATTTCCGCTTAGCAACGTCGGTCAGATTAGTCTCCGCGGGTGACATCCGCATGAAGCCGCGCCGCTCCCGCCGCCAGCGAGATCTGTATCACATAATTCAGTGGGTTAGCCTCAGGACGAAACCGCTCATCCCTTCCCGCTACCGTTCAATGCGGCATATGACCGCTTAACCACTCTTTCCACCGCTCAGGGGGAAAAATTGCCACCATATACCCAGCATAAATCTGTGCCCTTCAAGAACACATTCGGTCCCTCAGCCCGGACGCTGGGATTCTTTCTTCAATGATAAAAAAACCAGGTTTACTATGAATAAAAACTCATTATTCAAGCACATTCCCTGGATGATTCTTGGAATCATCGGGGCGTGCTGTCTGGCCGTTGTCGCCCTGCGGCGCGGTGAGCACATCAGCGCGCTGTGGATCGTCGTGGCTTCCGTGTCGGTCTATCTTGTCGCCTACCGCTACTACAGTCTGTATATCGCCCAGAAGGTGATGAAGCTCGATCCAACGCGCTCCACACCTGCGGTGATCAACAACGACGGCCTGAACTACGTGCCGACTAACCGCAACGTGCTGTTCGGCCACCATTTTGCGGCGATTGCCGGGGCCGGTCCGCTGGTCGGTCCGGTACTGGCGGCGCAGATGGGCTATCTGCCCGGCGTGCTGTGGCTGCTGGCGGGCGTAGTGCTGGCCGGTGCGGTGCAGGACTTTATGGTGCTGTTTATCTCTTCCCGCCGTAACGGCGCTTCGCTCGGCGAGATGATCAAAGAAGAGATGGGTCCGGTCCCCGGCACCATTGCGCTGTTCGGCTGCTTCCTGATTATGATTATTATCCTCGCCGTGCTGGCGCTGATCGTCGTGAAGGCGCTGGCGGAAAGCCCGTGGGGCGTATTTACCGTCTGTTCGACGGTGCCGATCGCGCTGTTTATGGGCATCTATATGCGCTATCTGCGGCCCGGCCGCGTGGGCGAAGTGTCGGTGATCGGGATCGTGCTGCTGGTGGCCTCCATTTATTACGGCGGCGTGATTGCGCACGATCCGTACTGGGGCCCGGCGCTGACCTTTAAAGACACCACCATCACCTTTACGTTGATCGGCTACGCGTTTGTTTCCGCTCTGCTGCCGGTGTGGCTGATTTTGGCACCGCGTGACTATCTGGCCACCTTCCTGAAAATCGGGGTGATCGTTGGCCTGGCCATCGGCATCGTCATCCTCAATCCTGAGCTGAAAATGCCGGCCATCACCCAGTATATCGATGGTACCGGACCGCTGTGGAAAGGGGCGCTGTTCCCGTTCCTGTTCATCACTATCGCCTGCGGCGCGGTGTCCGGCTTCCACGCGCTGATTGCTTCCGGTACCACGCCGAAGCTGCTGGCCTGTGAAACCGATGCGCGCTTTATCGGTTACGGCGCCATGCTGATGGAGTCCTTCGTGGCGGTAATGGCGCTGGTAGCGGCGTCGATTATCGAACCGGGCCTCTACTTCGCGATGAACACCCCGCCGGCCGGTCTGGGCATCACCATGCCGAACCTGCACGAGCTGGGTGGTGAGAACGCGCCGATGATTATGGCGCAGTTGAGAGACGTTACCGCCCACGCGGCGGCGACCGTCAGCTCCTGGGGCTTTGTTATTACTCCGGATCAGATCCTGCAAACGGCGAAAGATATCGGTGAGCCGTCGGTGCTGAACCGTGCCGGTGGTGCACCAACGCTGGCGGTGGGTATCGCTCACGTCTTCCACAAGATTGTGCCGGTGGCCGATATGGGCTTCTGGTATCACTTCGGTATTCTGTTTGAGGCGCTGTTTATTCTGACCGCGCTGGATGCCGGTACGCGTTCGGGCCGCTTTATGCTGCAGGATCTGCTGGGCAACTTCGTGCCGTTCCTGAAGAAAACCGACTCGCTGGTGGCGGGGATTATCGGTACCGCGGGCTGCGTGGGCCTGTGGGGCTACCTGCTGTATCAGGGTGTAGTTGACCCGCTGGGCGGCGTGAAGAGCCTGTGGCCGCTGTTCGGTATCTCCAACCAGATGCTGGCCGCCGTGGCGCTGGTGCTGGCGACCGTGGTGCTGGTGAAAATGAAGCGCACCAAATATATCTGGGTAACCGTGCTGCCCGCCGTCTGGCTGCTGATCTGCACCACCTGGGCGCTGGGCCTGAAACTGTTCAGCACCAACCCGCAGATGGAAGGCTTCTTCTATATGGCCGGGCAGTACAAAGAGCGCATCCAGGCCGGCGGTGCCGAGCTGACCCAGCAGCAGATCGACAATATGCATCATATTGTGATCAACAACTACACTAACGCCGGACTGAGTATCCTGTTCCTGATTGTGGTGTACAGTATTATCTTCTACGGCATTAAAGCGTGGATGAAGGCGCGCCAGACGGACCAGCGCACCGACAACGAAACGCCTTATGTGCCGGTGCCGAAAGAAGGGGTGAAAGTCTCTTCCGGCCACTGATAATCACTGAATCTCAGCCCCGCCATGCGGGGCTGTCTCCTGCCCGACGGCGGGTGATCGCTTAAGGAGCGGCGTATGTTTGATAACTTAGGCGCGGCAAAAAAATACCTCGGTCAGGCGGCAAGAATGCTGGTAGGCATCCCCGATTACGATACCTACGTCCTGCATATGCAGACCAATCACCCGGACAAACCGGTGATGACCTATAAGGAATTTTTCCGCGAACGCCAGCAGGCCCGCTACGGCGGCGACGGCAAAGGCGGAATGCGCTGCTGTTAACAGGAACAATTATGACCCCGATTGCAGTCACTGTTTTAACCGGTTTCCTCGGCGCAGGTAAAACCACCCTGCTGCGCCACATCCTGCACGAACAGCAGGACTACAAAATCGCCGTAATTGAAAACGAGTTCGGCGAAGTTTCGGTCGATACCCAGCTGATTGGCGATCGCGCCAGTCAGATCACCACTCTGACCAACGGCTGCATCTGCTGTACCCGCTCCAACGAGCTGGAAGATGCGCTGCTGGATCTGCTCGACGGCCTGGACAACGGCGATCTGAGCTTTGACCGGCTGGTGATTGAATGCACCGGCATGGCGGACCCCGGCCCGATCCTGCAAACCTTTTTCTCCCACGAGATTATCTGCGAACGCTATCTGCTGGACGGGGTGATTACCCTGGTGGATGCGGTGCATGCCGACCAGCAGCTAGACCAGTTCAGCCTGGCGCAGTCGCAGATCGGCTACGCGGACCGCATTCTGCTCAGCAAAACCGACGTCTCCGGCGACACCACGGCGCTGACCGAACGGCTACAGCGCATCAACGCCCGTGCGCCGATCTATCCGGTTGTCCACGGCCAGATCGACCTCGCCCTGCTGTTCGATACCCGCGGCTTTATGCTGGAGGAGCAGGTGGTGGTCGCCAAACCGCGCTTCCA
This sequence comes from Erwinia sp. JUb26, assembly GCF_003751505.1. Classification (GTDB taxonomy): domain Bacteria; phylum Pseudomonadota; class Gammaproteobacteria; order Enterobacterales; family Enterobacteriaceae; genus Erwinia. The sequence goes on from NZ_RJVB01000002.1 coordinate 249,676, forward strand.
GCGCATTCACGAGGCGCAAAACGCCATCTCCTCGATCGTGGTGGAGTTTGACTACCCGGTGGTGCTGGGTGACGTGTCGGCGGTCATGGAGAACCTACTGGGCAGCTTTGCCGAAAGCCTGCTGCGCTACAAGGGGATGCTGTGGATTGCCGACCAGCCGTGCCGCCTGCTGTTCCAGGGCGTGCAGCGGCTCTACAGCGCCGACTGGGATCGCCCTTGGCAGGCGGACGAACAGCCGCACAGCACGCTGGTGTTTATCGGCGTGAACCTGCCGGAAGCGGAGATCCGTGCCGCCTTTGACGGACTAAAGGTGAACACGCCCGCTGTTCAGTAGGCTTTTCATCCTGTTCAGATAGCGGCGGCGAACCGGTATGGTTTAGCCGTCGCGCAACGGCAGCGCATCCCCTCCACGGCCTTTTCCGCACCGGCCACCTGACACTGCCTGCCTGCCTGCCTGCCTGCCTGCCTGCCTGCCTGCCTGCCTGCCTGCCTGACAGGCATCTTATTTTGCCTGGCCGGCCCACACCACCATCACTTTGTCATCGCCCTTTTCGCGCACAAAACCGTAGCCCTGCGGCAGAGCCAGCGTGGTCTGTTTCCCCGCGCCCAGCGCCGGATGGCGGGCGCGAAACTGTCCGAGCCGCTGCCAGTGACGCAGGCTGGCGGCCGCGCTGCCGTTCAGATCCTGCCAGTTCATGTCCGATCGCGTGCCCTGCAGCGGATCCGATCCGGTCGGGCCAAACGGGCGCGCGGATTCATCGCCGTAAAAGATCTGCACGGCACCGGGTGCCAGCAGCAGCAGCTCCGCCGACCGCGTACCGCCCTCGCGGAACAGCCGGGTATCGTGCGAAGAAAGGTAGCTGAGGACGTTAAAGCCCTGCAGCTTTTCCGCCATCTGCTGCCAGACGCCGTCCATATTTGCCAGGCAGTCTGCCGCACCGGCCGCCTGTTCCTGATAGTCGAAATTGATCATTGCGTCGAAACCGTGCTGGTAGAAGGCGCTCTGCATCACCCCGTGGCCCCACGACTCGCCGGTCATCCAGAATGGCGCATCATCGATTTTTTTCTGCGGGTTGGCCTGCTTCCACGCCGCCAGCGCCTCCGTGGCCTGCGTTTTCAGCTGCTGCCAGGCCTCCAGCTCAACGTGCTTCGCCGTATCCACGCGGAAGCCGTCAATACCGTAGTCGCGCACCCACTGGCTCAGCCAGTGAGTCAGGTAATCGCGCGGCGTGTATCCGGCAATTTCCCGCGCGGCGGTATCAGGCTTATGGCGATAAAAAAGCGGCAGCCCGGAAGCGTCGGTGGATTCGGTTTTCAAATCCGGTAGAAAGGCCAGCGACATCGTCAGGTCGTCAAAACCGGGGTTGTCGTAGTCGCCGATGTCGGTGCGGATCCACTTTTTGCCCCACCAGTTTTGCCAGGCGGTTTTGTCACCGAAGTTGATGTAGTCATTAAAGCTGTGCCAGTTCTGCCCGGCGGCGGGTTTCCAGTCGGTCCAGCGTTCACCGAGGATCTTCCTGCGTTCCTCATCGTTCAGATAGAGCGCGCCGAACTCATAGCTTTGCATATCCGCCAGCGTCGCGTAGCCGGCGTGATTCATCACCACATCAAACAGCACGCGGATGCCGCGCCGGTGCGCTTCATCAATCAGCGTGCGCAGATCGTTTTCATCGCCCATGTTGGCATCCAGTCGCGTCCAGTCCTGGGTGTAATAGCCGTGATAGGCATAGTGCGGGAAATCGCCTTTGGTGCCGCCGCCCACCCAGCCGTGAATTTGCTCCAGCGGCGAGCTGATCCACAGCGCGTTAACCCCCAGCTGCTGCAAATAATCAAGCCTGCCAGTCAGGCCCTTCAGATCGCCGCCGTGAAAGGTGCCGATCTCCTGCATGCCGTCTTTATGCCGCCCGTAGCTGTGGTCATTTGACGGGTCGCCGTTAACAAAACGGTCGGTGAGGACGAAATAGACCGTGGCGTTGTGCCACTGAAACGCTGCTTCTTGATGAGTTTTCTCTGCTTCCAGCAGCAGAAGTCCGTTACTTTCCGCCGCCGGCTGCAGGGTAATTTTCCCTTCGCGCACCGTGGCGGTTTGCTGGCTGTAAAATTCCCGCACCACGCTGCCTTCGGCAAACGTTTTTCCAACGGGGATAGTCATCGGTTTGCCACTGCTGACCGGGCACTGGCGGGCCACGGCGGCGGGCGCATCGCTCGCGCCTTTCACGCTCAGCAGCAGCGTGGGCGTACCGGAACGGGTATCCAGCTGCACCTGATAATCGCCATCGCGGAAGATCCGCCACTGCGGCGCGCTGTCGCTACAGGGTTTCAGCGACAGCATCTGATTCAGCCTGATGCCGCTCGCCGGCTGCCAGCACTGCTCACCCTGCTGCAGGGTTATCGGCTGCGCGCCTTTTTTCAGCGTGGCGTGGCTGCGCCAGACGCCGGTGCCGTCGTCGGTTAACGGGGGAAAGCCCGACGCATTCCAGTCGGCGCTGGCCATACCGGGCAGTAACAGTAGTAGTAACGCTGAGTGTTTCATTAAAGAGCTCCGCGATAACGATTTTTTCCAGTGTGCCGCGAAGGCAACGTTCGCGGATCCTCCCGTTTAACGATCCGCAGGGAGGAGAGCGAGGGAGGAGAAAACAGACCGTTTTTGCGACGTTTGGCAGGGCGATAAGCGCGACCCACATCAATACTTGATCGATTTTCAACCGATTTATCGTGACATGATTTCGGAATTGGACTATTTCTACGGGTGCCAGATGCGGTTATTTTTGGTACAATTCGCGATTCGACCAACAAATCTTACAAATAAGAAAGGATTGGAATGATTATTTCCGACCAGGAGAGCTAATGATATCGATACCCAAGCGACGACCTGGGGCAGCGATACTCATGTTTTTAACCCTGATATTTTCCGGGGGCGTGCTGGCAAAGACGCACACAGAAACAGCGAGTCACAAAGCCCAGATCGTTAAGACCAGCGTTAAGAAACAGGCAAGCAGTAAACAAGAGTATTCTCGCAATAGTGTTAAGAGTAGTTCACTTCCTGATTTGCGAAAATACCCTTCCGGAACCCCAAGGAAAAAAGCGTTTCTCCGGACCGTCATGCCTTACATTACCAGCCAGAACGCGGCCATTACCGCCGAGCGTAACTGGCTGCTGAGCAAGCAATACACCAGCCAGTGGTCGCCCGCGGAACGCGCGCGCATGAAGGATATTGCTAAACGCTACAAGGTGAGCTGGAACGGCAATACGCGCCGTATTCCGTGGAACGCGCTGCTGGACCGCGTGGACATTATTCCGAACAGCATGGTCGCCACCATGGCGGCAGCAGAAAGCGGTTGGGGAACCTCGAAGCTGACGCGCAGCAACAATAATCTTTTCGGCATGAAGTGCGCGAAAGGATCGTGTCAGAACGGACCGGGCAAAGTGAAAGGCTACTCCCGCTATGATTCCGTACAGGATTCGGTCGCGGCTTACGTGGCCAACCTGAATACGCACGCGGCCTACGCGTCGTTCCGCAAGTCGCGCGCCCAGCTGCGTAAAGCTGACCAGGCCGTGACGGCAACGGCGATGATCCACAAGCTGAAAGGCTATTCCACCCGGGGTCAGAGCTACAACAACTACCTGTTTGCCATGTATCAGGACAACCAGCAGCTGATTGCCGCGCATATGTAACCCGCGTTTAACGGGCTGAAGGCAACCAGCCTACAGCCCCAGCGCCTCCTTCAGGCTTTTCAGATAGCGGCGGCTTACCGGCACGGTATGCCCGTTGCGCAGTAGCAGTTCCGCCTGGCCGTTATCCTCCAGGCGGATCTCTTTTAACTGAGCCATATTCACCAGATACTGCCGATGGCAGCGCAGCATCGGCGTGCGGCTCTCCAGCGTGCGCAGCGTCAGCTCGGTGAAGCCCTCCTTCCCATCCTGGCTGGTGACGTAAACCCCGCTCATCCGGCTGCTGACGAACGCCACCTCCTCCATTTGCAGCAGCCAGATACGGCTGTGGCCGCTACAGGGGATAAATTTCAGCGGCTGCTGATTCTCCGGCAGCAGCGAAATATCCTGCACCTGTCGCTCCTGACGCAGCCTCGCCAGCGTCTTCGCCAGCCGCGGCTGCTCAATCGGCTTCAGCAGATAGTCGAAGGCGTGCTCCTCAAAGGCCTGAATCGCGTACTCATCAAAGGCGGTGAGAAACACGATATACGGGCGATGCTGCCGGTCGAGCATCCCGGCCATCTCCAGCCCGCTGATGCGCGGCATCTGAATATCCAGAAACAGCACGTCCGGCCGCAGATTATTGACCGCGCCGATCGCCTCAATCGCATTGCCGCATTCGCCGACGATCTCAATATCGCTCTCGTCCTGCAGCAGAAAGCGCAGGTTCTCCCGCGCCAGCGGTTCATCATCCACAATCAGCACTCTTAACATGCCGTTTCCTCCATTGGCAGGCGCAGCGTCACGCGGGTAAAGCAGTCCGGCTCGCAGCTCACCGTCAGCCCGTAGCCGTCACCAAATCGCGCGCGCAGGCGCTTATCCACCAGGCTCATGCCTAATCCATTGCCGCTGCTTTTCGGCTGATACAGCCCGGCATTATCTTCCACTTCGACGATCACGTGCTGCCCTTCACTGCGGGCGCGGATGGTAATCGCGCCGTTGCCCAGCAGCTGCGAGGTGCCGTGCTTAATGGCATTTTCCACAATCGGCTGTAGCGTGAAGGCCGGTAAATGCTGGTGCGCCAGCGCCTCCGGCACCTGCATCTCCACCCGCAGCTGCGACTGGAAGCGCGCCAGCTCAATCTGCAGATAGGCGTTAATATGCTCGATTTCATTATCGAGGGTCACAATCTCGGACGGCCGCTTGAGGTTCTTGCGGAAGAAGGTCGACAGATACTGCACCAACTGCCCGGCGCGATCGCCGTCGTGGCGGATCACCGCCTTCAGGGTATTCAGCGCGTTAAACAGAAAGTGGGGATTGACCTGCGCATGCAGCAGTTTGATCTCCGACTGCGCCAGCAGCGCCTCCTGCCGCTCGTATTTCCCCGCCAGGATCTGCGCCGACAGCAGCTGCGCGATCCCCTCGCCCAGCGTTCGGTTGATCGAACTGAACAGGCGGTTACGCGCCTCATACAGCTTGATGGTGCCAATCACCCGCTGATTCTCACCGCGCAGCGGGATCACCAGCGTCGAGGCCAGCTTGCAGTTGGGATGCAGCGAACAGCGGTACGGCACTTCATTGCCGTCGGCGTACACCACTTCCCCGCCTTCGATGGCGCGCCAGGTGTAGCTGGAGGAGATCGGCTTGCCGGGCAGATGGTGATCGTCGCCGATGCCGGTAAACGCCAGCAGCTTCTCGCGATCGGTGATCGCCACGGCGCTGATATCCAGCTCTTTGTACAGCACCTGCGCTACCCTCATGCTGTTTTCTTCGTTAAAGCCCTGCCGCAGGATCCCTTCGGTCGAGGCCGCCACCTTCAGCGCGGTGGCGGAAAACGCCGAGGTATACTTTTCAAACATCGCCCGCTTATCCAGCAGGATGCGCATAAACATCGCCGCCCCCAGGGTATTGGTCACCACCATCGGCGCGGCGATGCTGCCCACCAGGTGCAGGGCATCCTGAAACGGCCGGGCGATCAGCAGAATAATCAGCATCTGCACCACTTCGGCAACGAACGTGATCGCTCCTGCGGTCAGCGGGTTGAACAGCTTATCGATGCGCCCCCGGCGAATCAAAATACTGTGCAGCAGGCCACCGATCAGCCCTTCGGTAATGGTGGAAACCATACAGCTCAGCGCGGTCATCCCACCCAGCGAATAGCGGTGCAGCCCGCCGGTCAGCCCGACCAGACCACCGACCACCGGGCCGCCGAGCAGGCCGCCCATTACCGCACCGATGGCGCGGGTGTTGGCGATGGAGTCTTCGATATGCAGACCAAAGTAGGTGCCCATAATGCAGAACACGGAGAAGGTGATGTAGCACAGCAGCTTGTGCGGCAGGCGCACCGTGACCTGCATCAGCGGGATAAAGAGGCGGGTTTTGCTCATCAGCCAGGCAATAACCAGAAACACACACATCTGCTGCAACAGCAGTAAAACTAAATTGAACTCGTACATGCCCTGCCGTCCACAACCGTTAAGGCGGATAACATACCGCTAATGGCGAAACGTTTCTTTGCCACAGGCCAGAAAAACGCGATCGCGCAGGTCGATTTTTACGTTGAGAAGGGAAATCGGGCAGCACCGGCGGCGCTGCCCGTGAAGGCGAGTCGCTTACGGGCGATGCCCGCTGACGTCATTCTGATAGCTGAGCAGGAAGCGCTGGGTGCGCTGATGCTGCGGCCGGGTAAAGATCTGCTCCGGCTCGCCGTCTTCCACAATCGCACCGTCGGCCATAAAGATAATGCGGTCGGCAATATCGCGGGCAAACGACATCTCGTGGGTCACCAGCAGGATGGTGGTCTGATGATCGATAATCGAGCGGATCACCTGCAGCACCTCCTGCACCAGTTCCGGGTCCAGCGCCGACGTCGGTTCATCCAGCAGGATCACCTTCGGCTTCACCGCCAGCGAACGGGCAATCGCCACGCGCTGCTGCTGGCCGCCGGAGAGCATCGCCGGATAGCTGTCGGCCTTCTCGCGCAGACCGACCTTCTCCAGCAGATTCAGCCCGAGAGCATCCGCTTCCGCCTTCGGCATCTTTTTGCCAACGATCAGCCCTTCGGTGATATTTTGCAGCGCGGTTTTGTTTTTAAACAGGTTGTAGTGCTGGAACACCATGCCGGTTTGCTGGCGGAGAGCGTTTTCCTGTTTGGTATTGATTTTGGCCACATCCGCCGTCAGATCGCCGATGGTCAGCGTACCGCTTTCCGGCTTCTCCAGCAGGTTAATACAGCGCAGCAGGGTCGATTTCCCCGAGCCGGAAGGCCCGATAATCGCCACCACTTCCCCCTGCGCCACCGAAAGATCAACGTCCTTCAGCACGTGGGTTTTGTCGTAAAACTTATTCAGTTTGCTAATCGTCAACATCGGCTGGGTTCCTTAGCGATAAGGCCGGTTAAGGCGTTTTTCCAGACGTTTTTGCAGCATCGTCAGCAGAATGGTCACGGCCCAGTAGATCAGCGCCACCGCGATATAGCTTTCCAGGAAGCGGAAGGAGTTACTCGCCAGGATCTTGGTCTGCGAGAAAATTTCCGTTACGCCCACGGTAAAGGCCAGTGACGACTCTTTAATCAGCATAATCAGGTAGTTGGCCATGCCCGGCACGGCCACGCGAATGGTCTGCGGCAGGATCACCCGGCGAAAACCCTGCCAGCGGGTCAACCCGACCGACAGGCAGGCTTCCATCTGGCCCGGCTCAATGGCGTTCATCGCGCCGCGGAACTCTTCGGCGAGATTGGCGGCGTTCTTAAAGCTCAGCGCGATAATGGTCGCGGAGATGGCGTTCATCATGCTGATGCCGGGGAACAGCTGCGGGATACCGAAGTAAAAAATAAACAGCGTGACCAGCGTCGGCACCGAGCGGAAAAACGAGATATACAGCTCGGCCAGCGGCGTCAGGATCATGATGCGGTTGCGGATCAGCAGCGCCAGGCCAACGCCCATCACCGAAGCGATCACCATCGAGGTGACCGCCAGGAACAGCGTCATCGGTAAGAAGCTGAGCAGCGAAGGAAACGCCTCCAGCATAAAACGCAGATCGAAATTCATTGGCTTACTGTTCCTTGCTGACGTCCTGTTTCAGATACTGCTCGGACAGTTTGGTCAGCGTGCCGTCGGCGGCCAGCGCTTTCAGCGCGTCGTCAAATTTCGCACGCAGTTCGTCGCCCTGGGCATTTTTCACAAACGGGAAGGCTTCCTGATAGCGATAGACCGGGTTGCCGGACAGCTTCAGCGGCAGGCGGGAGTTATCAATCAGCAGCTGCGCACCGGCGCGGTCCATGATGTAGGCGTCAATACGGCCCAGCGCCACGTCCTGTACGATCGCGCTTGGCTCTTCGTAGGTGTGAATGTTGATGCCGGCATCCGGATAGTTTTTACGCAGGAAGTTCTCTTTGCTGCTGCCCACGTCCACGCCCAGGCGCTTGCCTTTCAGGTCGTCGATTTTCTGGATAGAGTCGTCGTCTTTGCGGGTCACCAGCTGCGCGCCGGAGTAGATGTAGGTCTGGGAGAACTGGTATTTCTCGCGGCGCTTTTCGTTGGCTTCAACCTGGTTGGCGATAGTGACGATTTTGCCGGAATCCAGCATGCCGAACAGGCCGGTCATATCGGCAGTGGTTAATTCCACGCGGGAATAACCCAGCTTTTTCGCCACGGCATTCACGACGGCAATATCATAGCCTTCTAAATCCTTACCGTTTTGACGGTAGGAGAAACCAATACTCACACCGAAAGTACCGACCTGAAGGACTTTTTCTGCATCGGCGGCTTTCTCTTTATTATTATCACAGCCGGCAACCAGAACCGATAACCCCAAAACCAGTGCGAGAATACCTTTATTTGTAGATTGCATTATTTACCCTGATTAAAATTTTGTATAAATAACAATATAATAGAGGCGAAAATATCTGTCGTGGCGCCGGGATGCCGGCAGCCAACAAAAAGGAATAAGATATAACATAAGGTTATATAAAATCCCCAGATGAAACAGGATAGCAGTTGCACCACCGGTATAGTTAATAAAATAATAAGAACCATCTTAATCCGCAAAATAACGGATTTTCTAACCAGAGAGAGAATTATGCGTATTGTAGCCTGTGGTGACCTGCTATTTTCCAGCCGTAACCTGGTCAACCGCCTTGATAAAAGAATTATTAACTTACTTCAGGGGGCAGATGCAGTGTTTGCTAATGCTGAATTCAGCTGTCCGCAGCCGAATATTCCCCCGGCGGCAGGACGTGGCTACATCACGGCGGTCAAACCGGCCACGCTGGATGAGTTTGTCGATCTGAACATCAAGCTGGTTTCTTTCGCCAACAATCACACCGGCGACTTTGGCTGGGAAGGCGTGCTGAGCACCATCGATGCGGCGGAAGCACGCGGCCTGGTTCCCTGCGGCGTGGGCCGCAACCTCGATGATTCCCGCCTGCCGCGCTTCCTCGACACCGCCGCAGGCCGCGTGGGCGTGGTGGCACTCGGTTCAACCCGTTCTGAAGTGTTCCTGGCCGCCAACGGCGGCGCGGGCACCGTGGCGCGTCCGGGCCTGAACCCGCTGCGCTGGGGCCGCGCCTACGTGCTGCCCGACGAGCAGTTCGAGCAGCTGAAAAACATCACCCGCCTGCTGGGCACCGATGAAAGCGTACGCGAAGGTATGCGCGTTGAGGTGATGGCCGACAAAGGACCTGACGAGTTTAAATTTGGCTCGCTGTTCGAAAGCTCGCTGCAGATTGAGCGCGGCGAGAAAGCCGGGGTACGCACCTGGTACAACGAGCAGGACTGCCAGGAAAACGAACACAGCGTGCGCGATGCCGCCAACCGCAGCGATTTCACCCTGGTGAGCCTGCACACTCACGAAGGCGACAAAGACAGCTGGTACAGCCCGGACGCGCCGGAGTTCGTTGAATCCTTCGCCCATCGCGCGGTGGAAGCCGGTGCCGATGCGGTGGTCTGCCACGGGGCACACTTTATGCGCGGCGTGGAAATCTTCAACGGTAAGCCGATCTTCTATAACCTCGGCAGCCTGCTGATGGAGTTTGAAGCCGGTGAATCAATTATCGGCCCAGAAATGTACCAGGCCTACGGCCATAAAGTGGATGCTCGCCCCTCGGATCTGCATCGCGCCCGCGCCAAAAATAGCGCCGGCGAGTTCACCGGTTTTAATGCCGAAGCGCGCTTCTCGCAGAACGCACTGGCGGTGTTTGACGTAGAGGGCAGCAACATTCGCGTGCAGCTGCTGCCGCTGGACCTGGGCATGGACAGCCCGCGCGTGCTGGATCGCGGCCTGCCGCAGATCGTCAGCCACCAGCAGGGCCACGAGATCGCCGCACTGCTGACGCGCATGAGCGAACGCTACGGCACCGAGTTTAGCTACCAGGAACAGGACGGCATGATCGCCTTTAGCGCCCGTTAAGCGTCATTAAATACATCCGGTCGCCGACCGGATGTATACTTTGACTATTGATTCATAAAGGAACCGGGCCGAAATGGATGTAATACATTCCCTCTTACAGCGTAAAACGCAGCTTGCAGGCTTACTCTTCGCCGCCACCTCACTGTTCTCTGCCGCCGCCGACGCGTGGCAGCCGATTGATATTGATGACGACAGCGTACTGCGTTCCCCGCCCTCGATCGCGGTGCGCAACGGCACGCTCTACTTCGACGGCAAAATCATTGAAGGCTCCGCCGAGAAACTGCACCGCCAGCTGGAGATGCGACGGGTGGAAAAAGTATCGTTCAACAGCATCGGCGGCGATGCCAAAGAAGCGATGGAGATGGGCCGTGAAATTCACAAGCGTAAAATGGATGTGGAAGTCAGAAACGTTTGTGCCTCCGCCTGCGCCAACTATATCTTCCCCGCAGGAAAAAATAAGTTCGTGACTCAAAACGCCTACCTACTGTGGCACGGCAGCCTGCACAGCCCGACCGATGAAATCGCGCTGGAGTCAAACGACCAGGGTCAAACGCACGAGAAGCTGGTGACTTCACCGGTGTTCACGGCATTAAAGCAGCAGGAAGCCGAATTTTATCAGCTGATCGGCGTCAATGGCGATCTCGCCTGGTGCCCGCAGCAGCAGGCCGATTATCATCAGAAATTCCCGGAAAAATGGTTCTCCTGGTCGCACGCTAACCTGGCAAAATTCGGCGTAAACAACGTTCGCTTTGCCACCAGTGCCGCCCGGTGGCAGAGCACCATGAGCGGTAAAGGCGTAATATTTGCCGACTACTGCCAATAATTTCCTCGCCAGGCTGCGGAAAATCCACTAGCTTATGTACTCTTGTACTAGCAATAGAGATCAATTAATGGATTTTACTTCTCTCGCTCAGGTGAGAACACGCATTGATGAGCTGGATAATCAGCTGGTCGCGCTGATTGCCGAACGTGGAAAGTGCGTAAAAGCGGCTGCGGCGTTTAAAACCGACGACGCTGAGGTTCGCGCTCCCGATCGGGTTCAGCAGGTGGTTGCTCTGGCCCGCCGCCGTGCGTCAGAGCATGGGCTGCCGGAAGAGATTATCGAAAGCGTGTACCGCGCGATGATCGGTGCATTTATTGACTACGAGCTGCGCCAGCATCAGCAGCTAACGCAGCAAAAATCTCGCACAGATGCACCAGCATAAAATCCAGCCGATCGCCTGCCGCCTGCCGGGCATTGAGGCAGTGGCTGCGGACAGCAGCTTTTCCTTTGGCCGCCACAGCCATGACTGCTTCGGTATCGGGCTGATGGATCGCGGTGCGCAAAAATCCCATAGCGGCCGCGGTCAGGTTGAGTCCGCTGCCGGAAATATCATTACAGTGAATCCTGGCGAGGTCCATGACGGTGCGCCGCTAGGAGAATCGCGGGCGTGGCGCATGCTCTATTTCCAGCCCCCGCTGATGGCAGAATACTTCGGCCATCTTTCCGATACGGCCAACTCGCTCACCGAATTTATCCGTCCGGTTTTTCACGATCCCCACCTGGCAGGCCACTTCAACCGCCTATTTTATACCCTCACCGCCTGCGTAGATCGTCATTTCAGGCTGGCAGTCGATGAAGCCTTGCTGGCCCTAAGCGGGGCAGTGACGCAGCCCACCCGGCGAGAACCCGGCTTGGCTAATGATGTTATCCACCTCACGCGGGAACGGATGGATGACGATCCCGCAAGCCCGATCACGCTGGCCGAAATGGCCACGGCTGCGGGGTTAAGCCCATTTCAACTGCTGCGAGGATTTTCGCGCCGTATGGGCATCACGCCGCATGGCTATCTGATGCAGCGCCGCCTGGGGCTGGCCCGCCAGCGGATCGTACAGGGCTGCTCACTGGCGGAAGCCGCTGCCGATGCCGGTTTTGCCGATCAAAGCCATATGACCCGATTATTTGTGCGCAGCTTCGGCTACACGCCAGGGCTGTTTGCACGCAGTCTAAACTGATCGACTCCCTGCAATTTCGTTCAAGATCTCCGCGTATGCCCCCTGCACACTGCCTCCTCGTTTAATTTGCGTAAAGGGGCATAGCATGCTGATTTCCATGGGTTCTACCGTTAGTGCTGATTATCTGATGACATCATTGTTGATCGTTATGTCTCCCGGAACCGGGGCGCTGATTACGCTGTCCGCCGGCCTGAAACAAGGGTCACTCAGCGCGCTGCTTGCCGCTGGGGGATGCACGCTTGGCGTCGTGCCGCATATGCTGGCGGCGATCACCGGGCTGGCGGCACTCCTGCACGCCAGCCCGACGGCTTTCGCGGTGGTCAGGTATGCTGGAGTCTGTTACTTACTGGTGATGGCCTGGCAGACAATGCGTGAATCTGGCCCACTGTCAGTTACAGCAGAAAGTCCCCAACCGAGCGCCAGGCGTTTGGTCTTGCAGTCGATAGCCGCAAACATACTCAATCCTAAACTGTCGCTATTCTTTCTGGCCTTTCTGCCACAGTTTGTCAGGCCTGATGCAACGTCGCCGCTGCAGAGCATGCTAATGCTTTCTGCCATTTTTGCCGCAATGACTTTTGCCGTCTTTGCGCTCTATGGCCTGTTCGCCGCCGCACTCAGCCAGCGCATTCTTGCCAGCCAGCGCATTATGTTGCTAATACGCTGGTCGGTGGCCCTGGCCTTTATCGCCATCGCCCTGCGCCTGGCAACCGCCAGCCAGTAAAACCCAGTGAATAACGCCAGTTAAATACGGATAAAAAGCCTGATTAACTGGCTTAAATCAATAAGGCAGCGTAAAGAATTGCAAATGACGAGCTAAATAACAGGCCGCGTGGTAGAAATATCCGGTGTTTAACTCCCGAGGACAATTTTCTTTCCGCATCGACGAGAAGCAACAGCGCGGATAAGTTGTAAAAATTATGGACAATCAGTTCAGAAACGAACGCTCTACACCCCCTGTCGTACTCGCTTTCCCCTGCTCCCTTTCCGGTGAACAACACTGGCGCAACGCGCTTTAGTCCCGATCTTCCGTTTTGGCATCAAGCACCCCGTGCGTTCTTATGCCCTGCTCAATTTCAGCCTGCGTCGGTTAATCCGCGCTTTCAGGCTCGCTTTTCACATCTTACGGAAGATGCATCATGATTTACTGGCTGTTACTGGCGCTGGCCATCGCCTTTGAAATTACCGGCACCCTGCTGATGAAGTGGTCCGGCGTCAGCGGTAATCCGCTCGGCTATTTTTTAATGCTGCTGATGATCGGCCTCTCCTACATCACCCTGTCGTTTTCGATTAAGAAAATCGCCCTCGGCGTGGCCTATGCGATGTGGGAAGGGATCGGCATTCTGTTTATTACCCTGTTCAGCGTGCTGCTGTTTGAAGAGTCGCTGTCGCTGACCAAACTGCTCGGCCTGACCACGCTGGTGGTGGGTATTGCGCTGATTAAGTCCGGAACCCGAACGGCGAAGAAAAGCGGGGAGGTGCAGCATGCAGGCGTTTGAGTGGGTACATGCGGCGTGGCTGGCGGGTGCCATCGTGCTGGAAATCGTCGCCAATATTTTCCTGAAACTGTCCGACGGCTTCCGGCGTAAGATTTATGGCGTGCTGTCGCTGGGTGCGGTGCTGGCGGCCTTCAGCGCGCTGTCTCAGGCGGTGAAGGGGATCGATCTGTCGGTGGCCTACGCGCTGTGGGGCGGCTTCGGTATCGTGGCTACCGTCGCCGCAGGCTGGGTGCTGTTCGGCCAGCGCCTGAACCGCAAGGGCTGGGCCGGACTGCTGCTGCTGCTGGTGGGCATGGTGCTGATTAAGCTGGCGTGATGACGGAGGGGGGCCGCGCCCTGCAAAACGGCACGGCACCCGCCGCAGGAGGCATTTAAATGCCATTGTATCCTGCGGCGAGACGCTGCGCCGCAGAGCTATGAGGCAGGGCAGCGAAGAGCCAGGGCCATGCCAGACTGCGCGCCAGCGCAATCAGCGGTAGTACACCGCGATGCGCTGGCCGTTCAGCTCCTCGATGGTGACCGGCAGATCGAAAATATCCTCAATCACCTGCGGCACCATCACCTCCTGCGGCGTGCCGCGAAACACCAGCCTGCCGCTCTTCATCGCCAGGATGTAGTCCGACCAGGCTGAAGCAAAGTTGATGTCGTGGATCACCAGCACAATCGACTTTTCCAGCTCATCCGCCGCGCGGCGCAGCTGGCGCATCATCGCCACGCTGTGCTTCATGTCCAGATTGTTCAACGGCTCATCCAGCAGCACGTACTTGGTGTCCTGGCATAACACCATCGCCACAAAGGCGCGCTGGCGCTGACCGCCGGAAAGCTCGTCCAGATAGCGGTTTTGCAGCGGGATCAGGTCCAGAAAGCCCAGCGCCTGGTCAACGTGGCGGCGATCGTCGGCGTTCAGCCGCCCTTTGCTGTAGGGATAACGGCCGAAGCTGACCAGATCGTACACCGTCAGGCGGCTGGTGAAATGGTTCTCCTGGCGCAGCACCGACAGCACCTGCGCCAGCTTTTCACTGTTGGCGTCGCTGACGTCCAGCGCATCCACGCTGACGCTGCCGCTGTCGGCAACCAACAGGCGGCTGATCACTGACAGCAGCGTGGATTTTCCCGCGCCGTTGGGTCCGATAATCGAGGTGACGCCCGATGACGGTAGGGTGGCACAGATATCCTGCAGGACCGGCTGCTGGTCATAGTGTTTACTGACATTTTTTACTTCAATCACTTTTTGGCCTTCTTCAGCAACAGGTAGATAAACAGCGCGCCGCCGGTAAATTCAATCACCACCGACAGGGTTCCGGCCATATCCAGCAGGCGCTCCAGCACCAGCTGGCCGCCGATCAGCGTGACCATGCCGATCAGTACGCTGCCGGGCAGCAGATAGTGATGCCGCCAGGAACCGATCAGCGGATAGGTCAGGTTGACGATCAGCAGGCCGAGGAACATCATTGGCCCAACCAGCGCGGTCGACGTCGCCACCAGCAGCGCGACCAGCAGCAGAATACCGGTCACGTTACGGCGATACGGCACGCCCAGCGCGGTGGCGGAATTCGCCCCCAGCGCGATCACGTCCAGCCGGTGGCGCATCCGCCAGGCCAGCAGCGACACCAGCGCGACAATCAGCGCGCAGACCATCAGCACGCCGCCGTCGGCGCGGGTAAAGGTGGCGAATATCCGGCTTTGCAGCACGGCAAACTCGCCGGGCGACATCAGCCGCTGCATCAGCCCGGAGGCGCTCCGGAACAGCGTGCCGCACACCAGACCAATCAGCAGCACGCGGTGCAGATCCATTCCGGAGCCGCTCAGCAGCCAGCGATACAGCAGCGTAGCGAACGTCACCAGCAGCGCACCTTCCGCCAGGAAGCGGCCCACGCTGCCGAGCATGCTCAGACCACCGACATCCAGCGCGAAGATCAGAACGGTTTGCAGCAGGACAAACAGCGACTCCAGCCCCATCACCGACGGCGTCAGAATGCGGTTCTGAGTCACCGTCTGGAACAGCAGCGTACCGATGCCGGAAGCAAACGCCACCAGCACCATGGTGGCCAGAATCTGCCCGCGATGCTTAAGGATGTAAGCGATATTGCCGTGGAGCTGAACGGTCATAAAGATCGCCATCAGCACCAAAACCAGCGCGCTCAGCAGCAGCAGGCGGCGGCCCGGCGTGAACCGACTGGCGGTTGAGTTCTCAGTGTACACGGCGTTTTGACCTCACAATCAGCACGAGGAAAATCACTGCGCCCAGCACGCCGAGCAGCGCGCTAACGGGAATTTCAAACGGATGGATAATCAGGCGGCCGATAATATCGCAGGCCAGCACCAGCATTGCCCCCAGTAGCGCCACCCACGGCACGGTGCGCCGCAGGTTATCACCCAGCGCCAGGCTGACGATATTCGGCACGATCAGGCCGAGGAACGGCAGCACGCCGACCACCACGATCACCACGCCGCTAATCAGCGCGATCATCGCCATGCCGATCAGCATGGTCTGCTGGTAGCGCAGGCCAATATTCACCGAGAAGTCGCGCCCCATACCGGCGACGGTAAAGCGGTCGGCGATCAGCGCGGCCAACAGGGTGATAATTCCCACGCCCCACAGCAGCTCATAGCGGCCCTGCATCACGCTGGAAAAATCGCCGGATTCCCAGGCACCCAGCGCCTGCAGCAAATCGAACTTCATCGCCAGGAAGGTGGTCACCGCGCTGAACACCGCGCCGAGCATAATGCCCGCCAGCGGCACCATCAGCGACGATTTCATCCTGATGCGGTTAATCAGCAGCATAAACAGCGCGGTGCCGAACAGCGCAAACAGCGAGGCCACGCCCATCTTCAGCATAATCGGCGCGGCGGGGCTGACGATCATCACCAGCAGCAGGCCGAGGCTGGCCGACTGGGTGGTGCCGACGACGGAGGGTTCAACGAAACGGTTCTGCGTCAGCATCTGCATGATCAGACCGGCAACGCTCATGGCGCTACCTGCCAGCAGCAGCGCGGCAGTACGGGGGAAACGACTGATAAGCAGGATCTCGCGCATCTCGGGATCGGTCCACAGACTGACCAGAGTGACGCGGCTGACGCCCACAAACAGGCTAAAAACAGTAAGGCCCAGCAATAATGCCAGGCCTGCGCTAAAGGCGAAAGATTTCATTTACGGCTGGGTTTTCGACTTATCCAGTACCTGCCTCACCTGGGCCACCAGCAGGCTGTAGCTTTGCAGACCACCGGCGATGTACAGCGAGCCGGAATCCAGGTAAACCACCTGCTGTTTTTTCCAGGCGTTGGTTTTACGCACCAGCGGGTTATCCAGCACCTGCTGTGCCGAGCTGCCCTCTTTACGGCCAATCGCGCTGTCGCGATCCAGCACGAACAGCCAGTCCGGGTTAGCTTCCATCACGAATTCGGGTGATACCGAGTTGCCGTGGTTGCCGGTTTCCGCAAAGGTGGTGGCCGGTTTGAATCCCAGTACATCATAGATAAAGCCGAAGCGTGAACCCGGTGAGTAGGCGCTGAGCTTGCCGCCGTTAACCATCAGCATCATCGCGCTGCCCGCTTTGGCCGATTCGTTACGAACGTCGGCGATCTGGGCGTTAAACGCGGCCAGAACTTCTTTGGCTTTCTCTTGCTTGCCGAAGATTTCACCCAGCTGTTCGGTACGTTCGGTCATGCTGGCGAGGAATTTGTGCGGGTCGAGATCGGGAGAGATGGTCGGTGCGATTTCACTCAGTTTGCCGTAGGCATCGCGCGCGCGGGCACCGGCAATAATCAGGTCGGGTTTGGCGTTGCTCAGGGCTTCAAAGTTTGGCTCGAACAGCGTACCGGCATCGAAATAGTCCTTACCGGCGTATTTTGCCAGGTGCGCCGGGTAGTGAGCGCTGGTTTGCGGTACGCCAATCACCTTCACGCCAAGCGCATCGGTAATATCCAGTGCGGCCGGGCTGAGGACCACAACACGCTGCGGATTTTTCGGTACGGCCGTGGTGCCCTGGGCATGGACGATGCTGACCGTTGCGCCTTCAGTGGCGGCAAACGCCGCAGGTGAACAGGCAAGTGACAGCGCAAACAGAGATGAAGTTAAGGCCTGAGGGAAACGCATTTTCTCTCTCCTGAGAATCAGAAAACTGACATAAATGAGAACTATTCGTATTAAATTTTGTTGCGGGATAATAACGGCAAAATCCAGAAATGTGTAGTGTTTGAGATCAACACATCGTGCTAACGCCATGGTTCTACACAAAATCTACACAATTTTACGGAATGTAAAGGCAAAAATGACACTTAACGAACTGAAAAACCCGCATTTACTGGAATTTCGCTGATAAAAACTGACAAAAGTGGTCAATTGTGGAGATATTGTGAATTCGTCCTTACGGGTCTTTTAGTGATAACAATTCTCGTTATCATACACATCATCTTACATTCCTCCACAATTTGAGATTAATTGATGAACCGAATTGGACGTTTTCGCATCCATCCCCTGGCTCTGCTTCTTACCGGTTTGATGGCGACCACCGCCAGTGCAGCGGAAGACGCAGAAAATAACGATACAGACGCCGTTATGACGGTCCAGAAAACCGCTGAACAGGAACTGAAACAGCAGCCCGGCGTTTCGATTATCACCGCCGACGATATTGCTAAAAGCCCACCGGTCAACGACCTCTCCGACATCATCCGCAAAATGCCCGGCGTCAATCTGACCGGCAACAGCGCCAACGGCAGCCGCGGCAACAACCGACAGATCGATATTCGCGGCATGGGCCCGGAAAACACGCTGATCCTGATCGACGGCATACCGGTGAATTCCCGCAGTTCGGTGCGCTACAGCTGGAAAGGCGAACGCGATACGCGCGGCGACACCAACTGGGTGCCTGTCGAGCTGGTCGACCGCATCGAAGTGCTGCGCGGCCCGGCGGCGGCGCGCTACGGCTCCGGCGCGGCGGGCGGGGTGATCAATATCTATACCAAGCGCCCAACCAAAGACTGGCACGGCTCACTTTCCCTGTTCACCAACCAGCCGGAAGACAGCAAAGAGGGCGATACCAAACGCGCCAACTTTAACCTCAGCGGCCCGCTGGCCGGTGATGCGCTGACCATGCGCCTGTACGGCAACATCAACAAAACCGACGCCGACGCGGCCGATATCAACAACGCGCAGAATGGTTCCTACGCCGCCGGTCGCGAAGGGGTGCGTAACAAAGACATTAACGCCCTGCTCTCCTGGAAACTGACGCCGTCGCAG
This sequence comes from Erwinia sp. JUb26, assembly GCF_003751505.1. Classification (GTDB taxonomy): domain Bacteria; phylum Pseudomonadota; class Gammaproteobacteria; order Enterobacterales; family Enterobacteriaceae; genus Erwinia. The sequence continues at coordinate 268,465 of NZ_RJVB01000002.1, forward strand.
ATCGTCGATTTCGATTACAGCTACAGCCGTCAGGGCAATATCTACGCCGGAGACACCCAGTACAGCAACGGTAACCTCAGCCCGAATGGCCTGGTTGACTCACTGTACGGTTCCGAAACCAACCGCCTGTATCGTCAGTCGTACGGCCTGACCCACAACGGTTTCTGGGAGTGGGGAACCTCGAAGTTCTCCGCGTCGTATGAGAAAACCAACAACACGCGTCTGAACGAAGGCTCCACCGGGCGCGTGGAGGGGATGATCAACAGCGACGAGTTCAGCACCAGCCGCCTGGAAAACTACCGTACCAGCGGCGAAGTGAATATCCCGATTGAGCAATGGCTATCGCAAACCGTCACCCTCGGCGCGGAGTGGAACCGTGAAGAACTGAACGACCCGGCATCGATCAGCGCCACCGACGCCGGCGGCGTGGCCGTCGGCGGCCAGTCGGGCAATCCGGCGGATCGTAACGCGAAAAACAGCGCCACCACCGCGGCCGTCTACTTCGAAGACAACATCGAACCGTGGGTCGGCACCTTCCTGATCCCCGGCCTGCGCTTCGATCACCACGATCAGTTTGGCAACAACTGGAGCCCGAGCCTGAACCTGTCCCAGGATCTCGGCGAGTTCTTCAAGGTGAAAGCGGGTATTGCCCGGGTGTTTAAAGCGCCAAATCTGTATCAGTCCAGCGAAGGCTATCTGCTCGGCACGCGCGGCAACGGCTGCCCGAAAACCATCTCCAGCGGCAGCTGCTACCTGTTGGGTAACACCGATCTGGATGCCGAAGTCAGCGTGAACAAAGAGCTGGGGCTGGAGTTCGCCGCCGAGGGTTACTCCGCAGGTATCACCTGGTTCCGCAACGATTACAAAAACAAAATCGTCGCCGGCACCGACATTATTGCCACCACCACCACCAACTATAACGTGCTGCAGTGGGAAAACGGCGGCAAGGCGCTGGTGGAAGGGCTGGAAGCCAACCTGACCGTGCCGCTGCTGCGTGACGTGCTCGACTGGCGCACCAACGCCACCTATATGATGGAGTCGAAGAGCAAGGAAACCGGCAACCCGCTGTCGATCATTCCTAAGTACACCATCAACACCATGCTGGATTATCAGGTGACCGATAAGCTTTCCACCGCCGTGAACTGGACGATGTACGGCCGTCAGAAGCCGCGTGAGTACAGTGAAACGCGACTGGATGTGGAAGGGATGTCCAGTACTGAAATCGGCGCGTATTCGGTGGTTGGCATCAGCCTCAACTACGAGCTGACCAAGGATCTGCGCCTCAACGGCGGCGTCAGCAACCTGCTGGACAAACAGCTGTACCGCGCGAACGACGGCGCATCGACCTATAACGAACCGGGCCGCGCGTACTACGCCGGCGTCACCATGTCGTTCTAAGTACTGTTTTAAGTCTTCGCATACAACGGGCAGCCAAGCTGCCCGTTACTATTACGGATAACTCCGCCCCGCTCCCCATTTCCCGGCTCGATCTTTTTCGTCGTCATATCGTACGGATTTAAATCAATTCTTCACTTCTGAATACCCGCATTTTCCCTGTCAGAACCCCACAATTTGGCCGGACCAATTTAAATAAAATGTGAATATCACGCACAGAAAGACAAAATAACCATCACATCTGTTGTTTTATACTAACAAAATATTAACTATCAGCGTCAGCACACACGAAATCGCCATTTTGGTCCGACCAATCTGGTTATAAAAAAGAATGTTCTGGAGACGCCGCCATGCAACCCTGGCAACAAGTTTACGATCCACTCGGCAATATCTGGCTGTCCAGCCTGATCGCCGCTATTCCGATCATCTTCTTCTTCTTCGCCCTGATTAAGCTCAAGCTGAAAGGGTACGTTGCCGCCACGATCACCGTGGTGCTGGCGCTGATGGTGGCGCTGTTCCTCTACCGGATGCCGGTCGATCGCGCGCTGGCCTCGGTGGTTTACGGTTTCTTCTACGGACTCTGGCCGATCGCCTGGATCATCGTCGCCGCGGTGTTCGTCTACAAAATTTCGGTGAAAACCGGGCAGTTTAATATTATCCGCGCCTCGATCCTGTCGATCACCCCGGACCAGCGCCTGCAGATGCTGATCGTCGGTTTCTCCTTCGGTGCCTTCCTGGAAGGCGCCGCCGGATTTGGCGCGCCCGTGGCGATCACCGCCGCGCTGCTGGTCGGCCTGGGCTTTAACCCCCTCTACGCTGCGGGCCTGTGCCTGATCGTCAACACAGCGCCGGTGGCGTTTGGCGCAATGGGCATCCCGATTATCGTTGCCGGGCAGGTCACCGGACTGGACAGCTTTGAAATCGGCCAGATGGTCGGCCGCCAGCTCCCCTTCCTGACCATCATCGTGCTGTTCTGGATCATGGCGATCATGGACGGCTGGCGCGGAATTAAAGAAACCTGGCCAGCGGTAGTGGTGGCGGGCGGTTCGTTTGCCCTGGCGCAGTACCTCAGCTCTAACTTCCTCGGCCCGGAACTGCCGGACATTATCTCTTCACTGGTATCGCTGGTGTGCCTGACGCTGTTCCTGCGCGTGTGGAAGCCGGTGCGCATCTTCCGCTTTGCCCCAACGGATAACGCCACCCTGCAGCCGCTGGTGGTGGAGAAGTATCGCCCGGGGCAGATTATCCGCGCCTGGATGCCGTTCCTGTTCCTGACCGCCACCGTTACCCTGTGGAGCATCCCGCCGTTCAAGGCGCTATTTGCACCGGGCGGCGAACTGTATAACCTGGTGGTCAATATCCCGGTGCCGTTCCTCGACAAGCTGGTGGCGAAGATGCCGCCGGTGGTGGCGGCTATCACGCCGTATGCCGCGGTGTATAAGTTCGACTGGCTGTCCGCGACCGGGACGGCGATTATCGTTGCCGCGCTGATCTCCATCGTCTACCTGAAAATGAAACCGGCCGATGCCGTGAGTACGTTTGTCAGCACGCTGAAAGAGCTGACGCTGCCGATTTACTCCATCGGCATGGTGCTGGCCTTCGCCTTTATCGCCAACTATTCCGGCCTGTCCGCCACGCTGGCATTGGCACTGGCCCATACCGGCCACGCGTTTACCTTCTTCTCGCCGTTCCTCGGCTGGCTGGGCGTGTTCCTGACCGGTTCAGACACCTCCTCTAACGCCCTGTTTGCCGCACTGCAGGCCACCACCGCCCAGCAGATTGGCGTGTCGGATCTGCTGCTGGTTGCCGCCAACACCACCGGCGGCGTGACCGGCAAGATGATCTCGCCGCAGTCGATCGCTATTGCCTGCGCCGCCGTGGGCCTGGTGGGCAGAGAATCCGACCTGTTCCGCTTTACGGTGAAGCACAGTCTGATTTTCACCTGTATGGTAGGGATCATTACCACCTTACAAGCCTACGTGCTCACCTGGATGATCCCATGACCCTTGCGCCACCGCCTTCCGGCACCCTGCTTCTCGCCGGACGTATTAAAACCCTGATCCATCAGCGCCAGCTGGAGCCGGGGGCACGCCTGCCCGCCGAGCGCCAGCTGGCGCAGGAACTGGGCGTCTCACGATCTTCGCTGCGCGAGGCTATCCGCTCGCTGATTGGTGAAGGCGTGCTGTACAGCAAACGCGGCGGTGGCACCTGGCTCTGTGATGAAAACACCCGCTGGTCGGAGGAACGCATCGTGCAGCCGCTGAAGGTGCTGGTTGCCGATGACCCGAACTACCGCAACGACATTCTGGAGGCGCGTCACGCCATCGAGGCCAGTACCGCCTGGTATGCCGCGCTGCGGGCGACACCCGCCGACAAAGAGCGGCTGCAAAGCTGCTTTGACGCCATCCAGCAGCAGGAAAGCATCTCGGCCGATATGGCCAACCAGGCCGACGTGCGCTTCCACCTGGCGATTGCGGAAGCCTCGCACAACGTGGTGTTGCTGCAGACCATGCGCGGTTTCTTTGACCTGCTGCAAAGCTCGGTGGCGCACAGCCGCGAACGGATGTACACCGTCCCGACCATCTTTGCCCGTCTGACCGAACAACACGAAGAGCTGCTGCTGGCGATCCTCGCCAACGACCCGGAACGGGCGCGTAAAGCGGCTCAGCACCATCTGGGGTTTGTCCTCACCACGATGAAAACCCTGCATGAAGATGAAGCCCGGCAGCAGCGCATTACCCGGCTGCCGGATGACAGAGAATGATGTAACAAAGGATAGATCTGATGATTATTTCGGCAGGAACTGACTATCGCGCGGCGGCCAAACGCATGCTGCCGCCCTTCCTTTTTCACTATATCGACGGCGGGGCCTACGCCGAGCATACGCTGCGGCGCAACGTTGAAGACCTGGCGCAGATCGCACTGAAGCAGCGCGTGCTCAACGATATGTCCGAGCTAAGCCTGCAAACCACGCTGTTTAACGAAACGCTTTCAATGCCGGTGGCGCTGGCCCCGGTCGGCCTGACCGGAATGTATGCCCGCCGGGGTGAAGTTCAGGCGGCGCGCGCGGCGGCGGCGAAAGGTATTCCCTTTACGCTCTCCACCGTTTCCGTCTGCCCGATTGAAGAAGTGGCCCCGGCGATCAACCGCCCGATGTGGTTCCAGCTCTACGTGCTGAAGGATCGCGGCTTTATGCGCAATGCACTGGAGCGAGCCAAAGCGGCAGGCTGCACCACGCTGGTGTTTACCGTCGATATGCCAACGCCCGGCGCGCGCTACCGCGATGCCCACTCCGGCATGAGCGGCCCGAACGCCGCCATGCGCCGCTATATCCAGTCGGCTCTGCACCCGCAGTGGGCGTGGGACGTGGGCATCAACGGCCGCCCGCACGACCTCGGCAATATCTCCACCTACCTCGGCAAACCGACCGGGCTGGAGGATTACATCGGCTGGCTGGCCAATAACTTCGATCCGTCCATCAGCTGGAAAGATCTGGAGTGGATCCGCGAGTTCTGGGACGGCCCGATGGTGATTAAAGGCATTCTCGATGCCGATGATGCCCGCGACGCGGTGCGTTTCGGTGCCGACGGTATCGTGGTATCCAACCACGGTGGCCGCCAGCTGGACGGCGTGCTGTCTACCGCGCGGGCGCTGCCGCAGATCGCCGATGCGGTGAAGGGCGACATCACCATTCTGGCCGACAGCGGCATCCGCAACGGTCTTGACGTGGTGAGGATGATTGCGCTCGGTGCCGACAGCGTGCTGCTGGGCCGCGCCTTTATCTATGCGCTGGCCACCGCCGGGCAGGCAGGCGTGGAAAATCTGCTGACGCTAATCGAGAAAGAGATGCGCGTGGCGATGACGCTGACCGGGGCGAAAACGATCGCTGACATCACCCGCAGCTCGCTGGTGAATAACGGCCTGGCATAATTCAGGACGGGGAAGCGTGACCTGTACCGACGCGCGGTACAAGTTAACTTCCCCGCTAATGGCGACCTGCCAGAAAGAATACGGCCTCATCCCTGCCCCATTACTTATAGAGCGGCAGATTACCGGTCAGGCGGCTGATTTTCTTTTTCGGCCCGATCAGGCCAATCGCCACCAGTTCAATCTGCTGGCTGGCCACCGGGGAAATACGCTCGCCGTACTCCTCGTAGGTTCGGCACGACTGCGCCAGCGCGCTAAACGGCATGGCGTAGATTTCATCGTCCTCGCTGGCAATTTTCAGCAGCCGCTGCACGTAATCATCCCCGGCCAGCAATACCGGTAAGGGAGCATAAATTACCCCCGGATAGTTCACGCCGTCGGCGCTTTGCAGGTCCGGCCCCACCAGATTTTCAACCGTACGGCCAAAGCTGATGCCGATCACGCTGGCAGCATTCATCGCCAGCCCGGGGCTGAGCTGGTCGTTAATCACAAGGGTACAGCGGTGCTGGCTGGCATCAAATTTCATCTTATTTCCATACGCTCAGGCGTTTAGCAGATCAACATTCAGGCCCTTATTATGCGCCGATGCCGCAGGAAAAAGTTGTCTCAATCAGTTGAAAAATGGCCAGATAAGGGCATGATTAACCCTTTTAAATCCTTTAAATGACAGAGTCTGCCCCTATGAGCTTAGGCCCCACCGAGATTAAAATCCTGTCGCTGCTGCAGCAGGATGCGCGCATGACCAATCAGACCCTGGCCGATGAAATTGGCCTCTCGGCTTCGCCCTGCTGGCGCAAGGTACGCAGGCTGGAAGAGGATGAGGTGATTCAGGGCTACCGCGCCGTGCTCAACCGTAAAAAGATTGGCCTCGGTGTGATGGTGTTCGTTCGCGTCACTATCGACAGCCACAGCGAGAGCGAAGCGCGCCGGTTCGAACAGGACGTCGCGGAACTGGAACACGTGGTCGCCTGCTACAGCATCGGCGGCGACGCGGATTTTCTGCTGCAGGTGGTGGCCCGCGATCTGGACGCCTACGCGGATTTCGCCATGACGGTGATTCGTCGCCTGCCGGGGATCAAAGAGATGCAAAGTATGTTCGTGCTGAAGGAAATCAAGCCGCTGGTCAGCTATCCAATCGTTAAACAGGGGTAGATTATCAGGTGTTGAGGGCGGCCTCATCCAGAGGCCATGCGCCTGTCCTCAGCGGCCTGTGCAGGCCCGGGATAGCACAGCGAGCGGTCGGGCGTTAAATCAGCCGCAGACGTTGCTCTCTTCCGCAGGGTAAAACGAATAGCTGTTAATAAAAGCCTGGCGCCATGCCTTAGGGGACATGCCAAAGCGCAGTTTGAAAAGCTTACTAAAAATACTGGGGCTGCTGAATCCACACAGGTAAGCGATGGTATCAATACGCTCCTCTGCAAAATTTTCTAACCGGTAGCGGGCTGACTTAAGCCGGACTTCCTGCAGCACGCGCATCACGGACGTATGCTGCTCAAGAAATGCACGATCCAGGCCTGAACGCGAACAGCGCAGGGCAACGGCAATCACGTCCGGCGACAGATTCACCTGAGCAAAGTTTTGCTCAATGTAGCGCTTGGCGGCGGAAAAAATAAAATTTTTACTGCCTTCAATGCGGTTGCCGCGCTCTCTGCCGATATCCGCCAGCATCAGCAGCGAAACGTTATACAGCCCGTCCAGAATGCTGGAGATGGCTTTAGTGCTCAACTGCGCCGCATGCGCATCCAGCAGCATCATCTGCGAGCGAATAAACGGCGCCAGAGGCTGATCGTCAAGCGACAGGGCCAGTTCATCCAACCCACCTCCCAGCGCCGCGCGGGCGTCGGCATAGGGCAGGATCAGAAACAGCTGTTTTACGTGACCGCTGTTGTAGTGCAGCGGCTTGTCTCGCTCATACAGCGCAAGCGATCCTGCCGTCATCACTTTACTCTCTAGCAGCGTGCGCCCGGTCAGCTCCACGGTACCCTGCAGCAGCAGCGAAATAAACAGGCTGTCAGAGTCCGGTTTATAGGGGTTAAAAATGGCGTTGCTGGTTCCCCCCAGCACCGAGCTAAAGCTCCCCTGCGCGGCGTCCGACGCCCGCTGACCGGCCCTGCGATCCCCGGCACGGCGGTTATGAGCAATATCCGTGGTATAAGGTTTACAATTAGTTGTTAAAAATTCGTAACGTAGCTCAGTCTCTATTTCAGCAGTATCTACCGTGTGGAACTGATACAGTCCCTCCGGTCTTGGTAACACTATCGAAATGGGTCGCTTGATCAGTTGCTGATTCATTTGGTTTCACCTGCTGTATTAAATAAGCAGAATCCTTTCCCACGCAGGAAATCTAAACAAAAAATGCAATTAAAAAAAGACTCAGATCTTTCTTTTTTGACCTGTGAGGGAGAAAAACAAAAAATGACGGGCAAAGATATTTGATAGAATAGTTATTTTACTTAGTATTGTCGTAACCAGTAGCATACCTTAACAGTTCAGGAAGGCCCAATTTTACACTTTCTTTACGGTCTTATGTCATTCTCCGGGCATGAGAAGTTGAGCTAATGGTTAACCGCACACACAGCAAAGCATTAGATTGATTTATATAAGATGATTTTATTCGACATCCTATGAGCTGAAAGTATAAATACGTTTTATATTTTCTTTTTGCTCCGAAAAAATTTAATAAAAGATATGTTGAGGAACATAGAATGAGCGACCTGATATTAATGACAGTAGCGATACTATTAATTGTCGTTTCTGCATATAGTCTTTTTTCTTATATTAAAGACAGAAAGACCTCGTCTTTCCCTAAGAAAAAACGCTAGTTCGTTTAAGTGATTTTTGACTTTTTGTTATCCTTTCCAGCCCGATTAATTCGGGCTTATTGGTTTGTGCTTGTCTAAAATCAGCGCGAACCACGGCGCTCATGGTCAAATGCCACATCTGCTATCCCTCTGATTCACACCGCGAACTCGATCGCCTTACGGGTTAATCTGTCACCTTTGTTGTGCCGATTCATATGCACATTCAGTTTCCAGTACATTCCACTTTCTCAACAGGTATCAACCCCATTCAGCCCCCGTGGCTTATAGCGCATGCCTGCAGCGATCGGCACCCAAATACGCCAACTAAAAAGTACAATATTTCGCCAACGATGTAACTATTCGACCTTTGCAGATGCAGGCAACGTTATAGAAACCCTGCCGCGTATATATCCGCCATTTCGCACTAAATGACACATCTGGCCGGTTTACAAATGGCCCAGTCACCACACTTTATTTTTGGCGTTTTTTCGTCCCCAGATGGCGAACAGGAGTAACTTCTATTCTTAACCGAATCTTCAGTAAGATTCTGCCAAAACCGAACTTAGCCTGGCGATATAAACGATATTCTTAACTGTTTTTTCCATGAGGACATGGCTGGGCTGACGGGGAAAAAATGCATTTGTTCTTAAGCGTCTTAAGAATTGGGCGCTGGATGCGGCTTGAATCCCTCCTGTTCACCGCACAGCAAGACGACAAATGGTTTGCCTCATGCACGGGTACTCAAGAAAGTACCCCGATCCCAGCCCCGTGCTCCTTGCTTAACTGCGAAACGCTTCAATCACAGTGACGCCAAAGCATCGATAAATGCACTTTGCGGCACAGGTAGCCAGACGATGAAAAACCCGTACGACGCGCCCGGCGGTAAATGCTAACAGGAGGTGTAAAATACGAATAGACGCGCCGCTGTGTGAATGCGCGGTGAAACGCTGCCGGGTATAGCGTGCATCACCCGACGAGAGTCGTCATGCTCAATCCCCGTGCGGGTTCTCCGCATTGGCTCTTTTCTTCTTTTATACGATGCGGGTTTCTGCCGCAGGATGGCGATACCGGACAGAGGATAGCGGCAGTGAAACTGCAAAAATGCGTTTCTTCAGCAACCCGTTCATCACCCTGCGTTACATCTGGCTTATTTGAAAGCGCTTCCTTACAATAAGCGTTCTGTTCACAGCAAATGCAAGGAATGACGGTGCCGAAAGCAATTCCAAATTCCACCATCGTGGATATTGCCCGACGAGCTGGCGTCACTAATATCACGGTATCACGCGCGTTTAATAAACCTGAGCTGGTTAAACCCGCCACCCGTGAAAAAATCCATGCGATAGCCAAAGAACTGAATTATGTCCCGAACGCTTTTGCACAGGGATTAAAAAGCAGCAGCAGCCAGATTATTGGCATCGTCACCAGCAGCCTGTACAACCCGTTTTATTCTTCTCTGATTCAGAGGGTTTCTCGCATTGCGCGGAAACAGGGTTATCAGATCATGTTATTTGATACGGACGGCAGTGAAGAGGCGGAAAATCAGGCCGTACAGGCGCTGTTCAGCTATAAGGCACGCGGTATTTTGCTCTCGGCGGTGCGTGATGATAAGCAGTATCAACCCGCCTATCTCGAACAGGCAGAATCCTATCATATCCCATTGATTCTTATAGATAGAGATATCTTCAATCGGCAGCTTAGCGGCGTTTTTCTGAATAACAAGGAGATTGGACTTCTGGCCGGAGAATATCTTGCCGCTCAACCAGAGTCTAAAATGCTTATTCTCGGCGGCCCGGCGAACTCGGAAATCACGTTAAGCCGAACGGCCGGAATTCTGGACGCGTTATACGGTAAGAAAAACCACATTACCATTATCAACGGTGACTATGATTTTATATCGCAGGAGCAGGAAGTCAGGAACTGGCTGATGCAGGAAGAGAATCAGCCAGACTATATTATTGGTCTGAACGGGATTATTACGCTGGGCGCGATGTCCATATGCCATGAGTTAAATATTTATCCGAGCGTGAAGTTTTTCTCTGTGGATAAGCCGCCAGGAGCAACCAGTTATGGAATGCGTATTGCCGGGGTTTATCATGATACGGAAATGCTGGGAGAGGTTGCGGCGGAATTATTGTTTAACGCGATTAAAACGGCGGATAGCGATCGGGTTATACGGCGTGAATTTTTCACCGGGAGTCTGCTGGTTCCCTGAGTGGAGGATGCTGCCAGGTACTGTGCTCTGGTGAGCGTTTTGGAACGGACTTTTCGCTGCCAGCCCTGCACTCAGGCAAGCGTTTAGGGGCGTGAATTTTGAGGCATCTTTTTTGCTGCAAGCGCGGAGTCCGGGCGACCGTTACGTGGACTAACGCCGAGTCGCCGTAAACACGTCCCTGTGGGCTTGGCTGCGGCCTCCCTGCCGCAGACACCCGGCTTATATTCCCCGTAGCGTTCGCCTTATCTATCAATGATTTGCTTTGAAATGCCCCAAAACGTTCGCCTTTCACATCAATGCGTTGCTTTAAATGCCCCAAAGCTCGCGTTATAGCCGAAGTACTGCCGCAAAACTCAATAGATCCACAAGTTCAGGCAACGCTACCGTTCCAGACAACTAAGCCCTTAATCCACAGCGAAACCGAAGCCTTCAGCACCCCAGTCAGATGCACAAAGCCCCACTCGGTTTGACTCACAGCGAAACCAGAACAATTGGGCAATCGGTGACGGGCGGGTTCGCGGACCGTTGAGCGCAGGGATGCGCGATTCGAGGCCACACGGACGTGTTCACGCCGAGTCCGCGAACCCGACCGACACCGATACGCCAGACGAAGATCTTCCTGCGATACAATCCCGACACCGATACGCCTGATAACGATCTCCTCGCGACACAATCCCGACACCGATACGCCAGACGACGATCTCCTCGCGACACAATCCCGATACCGATATGCCAATCGACCCTACTTACGCCTTACCGAACTCAAATAAATCGCCGCCAGAATAATCCCACCCTTCACCACGTTCTGAATATACGGCGACACGCTCATCAGATTCAGCCCGTTGTTCAGCACGCCGAGCATCATCGCCCCCACCAGCGTACCGATAATTGCCCCGCGACCGCCGGAAATCGCCGCGCCGCCCAGCACCACTGCCGCAATCGCATCCAGCTCAAAGCCTTCACCAGCATTTGGCTGGCCGCTCATCAGGCGGGAGGTCAGCACCAGACCGGCCAGCGCCGCCGTCACGCCGCTGATCACATACACCAGCATCTTGTAGCGCTGCACGCGAATACCGCTCAGCCGTGCAGCCTCTTCATTCCCACCGATGGCATAAACGTAACGACCAAACGACAGGTGGTGCAGCATGATCCACGCCACCACGTACACCGCCGCCATCACCAGAATCGGCACCTGAATGCCCAAGACCGTGCCGCGCCCCAGGAAGGAGAACACATCCGGCAGGCCGGAGATCGGATATCCACCGGTGTACAGCAGCGCCAGGCCACGGGCGATGCCCATTGATGCCAGGGTGACGATAATCGGCGGCATCCGCAGCCAGGCGATACAGGTCCCGTTCGCCAGACCAAACAGTACGCCGACCAGCAGCGCGGCCAGCACCGCCAGCGGTACAGGAACGGCAGCCATCATCAGTCCGGCAGCAACGGAACCGGCCAGCGCCATCACCGGACCGACGGACAGATCGATACCGCCGGTCAGGATCGCGCAGGTCATGCCGACGGCGATAATGGCGTTAATAGATACCTGACGAGCAACGTTGGTCAGGTTGTTCACCGTCAGAAAACTGTCGTTCAGCAGACTCATCAGCACAAACAGCACCACAAAGCCGATAAACGGCAGCACGGCAGGATGATGAAGCAGTTTTTCCCAGCGCTTAGCCAGCCCTGGTCCCGCAGCGCGGGGAGTTGAGGTAGATGACATCTGTTCGATTCCGCTCATTGTGCGCTCCCGGTGGCATGTAGCATGATGTTGCCAGATTCGATTTCATTTCCCGCCAGTTCGGCGACGATGTGCCCGCCCCGGAATACCAGCACCCGGTCGCAAACGCCGATAATTTCCGGCAGCTCGGAAGAAATCATGATGATAGAAATGCCTTTGGCAGTCAGTTGCTGCATCAGTTGATAAATTTCCGATTTCGCGCCCACGTCGATACCGCGCGTCGGCTCATCAAAGATCAAAATATTGCAGTCGTTGTTCAGCCAGCGGGCGATCACCACCTTCTGCTGGTTGCCGCCGCTCAGGGTCGATACCGCGGTATCGGCGTCGGGCGTTTTCACCCCTACCGCGCGGATCAACTTTTGTACAATGTCGCGCTCTTTACCGGCATGAACAAAAATTTTGCCGCGCTTTTCGTGGCGGTTAAGGGTGATGTTCTGCGCCACGGAAAACGGCAACACCAGCCCTTCTGTTTTGCGGTTTTCCGGCAGCAGGCCAATTCCCTGCTGTAACGCATGTGCCGGGCTGCTCAGCTTGCCGTCCTGGCCATTAAGCTTGACGCTTTTGCGATAGCAGGGGCTGGCACCGATCAGCGCCGAGATGGTTTCGGTACGCCCGGAACCCACCAGCCCGGCGAAGCCGAGAATTTCCCCCGCGTGCAGATGGAAAGTATCCGTCTGGCTCTGCTTCGTGCGCTGAACGCTGGCTTCCAGCAGCAGCCTGGTGCGATCCGGCACGTGCGACTTCACCGGGAAGGTATTTTCAATTTTGCGGCCCACCATCAGCTTCACCAGTTCATCGACGTCGGTGTCACTGGTTGGCAGCGTTTCGATGTAGCAGCCGTCGCGCAATACGGTGATGCGGTCGCAAACCGCAAAGATTTCATCCAGGTGGTGCGAGATAAACACCATCCCCACGCCCAGCAGGCGCAGATCGTTCATCACGCTGAACAGGTGCTCGGCCTCGCCCGGCGTCAGCGTGGCGGTCGGTTCATCCAGCACCAGCACGCGCGCATCCAGCGACAGCGCTTTGGCAATTTCAACAAACTGCTGCTGCGCCACACTCAACTGCTCCACCGGGCAGTCCATATCGATATCCACCGCCAGGCGTTTGAAGACGCTGCGGGCCTTACGGCGCATCTCCCGGCGATCCAACAGCCCCCAGCGGTTTTTTATTTCCCGGTTGAGGAAAATATTATCGATCGCGCTCATATACGGGATCAGTGAGAACTCCTGAAATATAATTCCGATGCCCGCTTCAATCGCGTGGCGATAATTGGGAAAACGGCAATGCTTCCCCTGCAAGATAATTTCCCCTTCGTCCGGCTGGTGAATACCGCACATAATTTTCACCAACGTTGATTTACCCGCGCCGTTTTCTCCGAGCAGCGCATGAATTTCACCGGGCTGCACCGTCAGGTTAATACCGTCCAGCGCTTTCACTCCGGGAAAGGATTTTTTAATCTGTTTTAATTCCAGTAAAGGTGTCATCAGCATCGCTTCCGGGTTATCGCTCTGCCTGCGCAGAGCGAATATTTCACGCTATTACCAGCTAAAGCCTTTTGCATTGCTGTGGTCGATCAGCTTAACTTTTACCGGTACGGTTTTCGGAATATTGGCACCCCAGTGGCGGGCCAGGGCAATCCCCAGCGCGATGCGCAGCTGGTCACGCGGGAACTGTGCGGAGGTGGCGATAAACGGTGAGTCCGCCTTTTCGATCTCTTTAATCGCTTCCGGCTGGCCGTCAACGCTGACCAGTTTCACCTTGGCGCCGCTGCTCTGAATCGCCGCCAGCGCACCCAGCGCGCCGGTATCGTTAACGCTGAAAATACCGTTCAGATCCGGGGCCGACTGCAGCATATTTTCCGTCACGGTCAGCGCGCTATCACGCTCCTGCTTGCCGTTCTGCTTGGTGACGATCTTGATATCCGGGTACTTTTTCATTGCGTCCTCAAAGCCGCGTACGCGCTCAAGGATGGGCACCACCGGAATACCGTCGAGGATGGCGACCTTGCCTTTCCCACCGATGGATTTCGCCAGATACTCCCCGGCCTGTAGCCCGGCGTCATAGTTCTCGGAGCCCACAAACGAGTCCACCGGACCTTCGGCCTGGGCATCAATAGCCACCACCACCGCACCCGCCTTATGGGCTGACATCACGGCGGACTGCACGCCCACCGTATCCGTCGGGTTGATCAGCAGAATATCGATTTTCTTTTGCAGCATGTCTTCAACGTCATTAATCTGCTTGGAAACATCGTGGTGCGCGTCGGCAACATACACCTTCGCACCTATTTCAGCGGCGGCCTGTTCCAGCGACTGTTTCATGGTGACGAAATAATCGTTATTTAACTCCTGGAATGAGACGCCAATGGTTAATTGCTTTGCTAAAGCAGCATTTGCAGCCAACAACATTCCGCCCGCGATAATAATCGGCAGCGTTTTTTTGACGAATGAAAACATGGATATTCTCCTGTAGGGGGAAGTTTTTTTATTGATTTATTAACCACGGTACAAATAACATCGGTAAAAACTACGGAACCAGAACAACTTTAATAGAATCGGTGGAGTCGGCGAGAGCAAATGCCTCATCCCATTTTTCAAGTGAATAACTGTGGGTGACCACGCCTTTCGATGTCACCAGCCCGCGTTCAAACAGGTCGATGGCAATTTCATAGCTGTAAGGGGCCAGGTGCGCGCCGCGAATATCCAGCTCTTTGCGGTCGCCGATTATCGACCAGTCAACGGTGGTTTCTTTGCCGAACACGCTGAACTCCACGAAGCGGCCCAGCTTGCGGATCATCTGCAGGCCCTGGGTTACGCCCACCGGGGATCCGGTTGCCTCGATGTAAACATCACAGCCGTAGCCACCGGTCAGCGACTTAACGATTTTGTCGGCATCTTCCTTCAGCGGGTTGATCACCACGTCGGCACCGTATTCTTTTGCCAGCGCAAGGCGATCGTCCATTGCGTCGATAACGATCAGTTTTTTCGGCGTTTTCAGCCGCGCCACCTGTACCATACACAGGCCCAGCGGCCCGGCTCCGGCCAGCACCACCACATCATCCAGCTGGATATCGCCGCGCGCCACGGTGTGGATCGCACAGGCCATCGGCTCAATCAGTACTGCATCTTCGTGGCTCAGGCTTTCCGGGATCTTGTGGACGATAGCGTTGGCCGAGAAGCGCATATATTCCGCCATCCCCCCCTCGGCCACGTCTTTCTGGAAGCCGTAAATATTGTGGGTTTCACACATCCAGTAGCTGCCGGATTTGCAGTAGCGGCAGTCCCAGCAGGGAACGATTTGTTCAGCAATCACCCGCTCACCGACGCGGAACTTCTTCTCGCTGCCCTCGCCCAGCGCGGCAACGCGGCCGTAGAATTCGTGCCCCGGGATCACCGGCGGCTTCACCCACGGGTTCTCTCCCCAGAACATCTGTGCGCCGTTTTTACACTTGCAGTCACCGGCACAGATGCCGCAGCCTTCGACTTTTATCACCAGTTCGTTGGCCTTTGGCAGCGGCACCGGAACCTGCTCAAAGCGATAATCCTGTGGGCCGTGGCAGACAACGGCGCTCATCTTCTCGGGCAGCTGACTCATTTCTCTCTCCAGTAGCAAAATTGATCGTCACATTCGAAATGTTGACGTTGTCATTAAGCAGTAAATAAAAAATACGAATTTTCTATTCATATCTAACTTGATGATTTATTCATGATTTCTGATAAAAAAACAAAATGACAACGTAAACATTGGTTATCATATAATCAAAACCCCAAAACAAAATCCTTGAGCGATATCACATATCATTAACAAGCCAGTTTCAGGGTTAACAACTTCGATCTCAGTCTCATTCGCAACGTTCCGGAATGACCGTTTATGCCCGTCTTTCCCCGTTTACGATCGCTGATGTTCACCGGGCGGATAATCGAACGATTTATGGTCATTGAAATGATAACCATTATCAATTATCATCCCGGCGTCATTTTTTTGCCGGGATGTGTAACTCGTTATGTCAACGCAAGCCGCGTCTGCCGAACCCTTCGCCAGCCTTTACCAGACACACCACCGGTGGCTGCGGAGCTGGCTGCAGCAAAAGCTGGGATCGGCCAGCGACGCCGAAGATCTGGCCCAGGATACCTTCGTGCGGGTGCTGCTCGGTAACGGCGTGGCGGAGATCCGCGAACCTAAATCCTTCCTCTGTACGATTGCCAAACGGGTGATGGTCGATTTCTTCCGCCGCAACGCGCTGGAGCGCGCCTGGCTGGAGATGCTGGAACAGCTGCCGGAAGAACATGTGCCCTCGCCGGAACAGCAGCACGCGCTGCTGGAAACGCTGCAGCAGATCGATGCCATGCTCGACGGCCTGGGTCCGAAGGTACGCCAGGCGTTTCTGCTGTCGCAGCTGGAAGGGCTGACCTACCCGCAGATTGCCGAACGGCTGGCGGTCTCGGTCAGCTCGGTGAAGAAATATATGGCTAAAGCCACCGAACACTGCCTGCTGTTTCGTCTGATGCAGGATTTAGCGTAATGACCGAGCGGGTCAGCGAGCAGCAGCGCCAGGCACTGAAAATGGCCGCCGGCTGGTATGCCACCTTCTGCGCGGGGGACACCACCGCACAGCAGCACGCCCGCTGGCAACAGTGGCTGCAACAGCATGAAGACCACCGCTGGGCGTGGCAGCGTGTGGAATCCCTGCAAAACCAGCTGCAAACTCTGCCTGGCCACCTCGGTTATCAAACGCTGAATCAGGCACATCTGACCCGCCGCCGCGTGCTGAAAAGCCTGCTGGTGCTGCTGGGCGTCGGCAGCGGCTGGCAGCTCTGGCAGTCGCCGCTGGGCCTCAGCCTGCGTGCCGACTACAGCACCGGCACCGGCGAAATGCGCAGCGTGCGGCTGAGCGACGGCTCGCAGATGACGCTCAACACCGCCAGCGCGGTGCAGGTGGAATTTACCGGCAGCCAGCGGACAGTTCATCTGCAGCGCGGGGAAATTGCCATTACCACCGCTGCCGATGCGCAGCAAAGGCCTTTCCGGGTGGCCACCGCCGACGGCGTGCTGCGCGCGCTCGGTACCGAATTCAGCGTGCGGCTGTGGCCGCATGCCACCGAACTGTCGGTGCAGCAGCATGCGGTCGAAGTCACGCTGGCTGACGAATCGCAGCAAAAGCAGGTAGTACAGCAGGGACAAACGCTGCGCTTTGGCCGCAGCGCCTTTGGCGAACTCTTACCGCTGGCCGCCGACAGCAGCAGCTGGACCCGGGGCCTGCTCAGCGTCAGCAATCGCCCGCTGGGTGAGGTGATCGCCGAAGTGGCGCGCTACCGCCACGGCATGCTGATCTGCGACGACAGCGCCGCCGATCTGCGCGTCAGCGGCACCTTCCCGCTGCAGGATACCGATCGCCTGCTGGCCGTGCTGGCGCAGACGCTGCCGATAAAAATTCAGACCGCCAGCCGCTACTGGGTGAAGGTCAGCGCGGCGTAGCGAAAAAAACAAAAAATAATTCAAAATGCGTTATCCCTTTTGCTCATCTCATCCGACTCCTTAGTACACAACATTAAAAATGCTCACTCTGGAGACGGTCATGTCTGATTCCTGCGCCCGCATCAAGCGCGCTTTTAGCAAAACAACACCACTGGCTTTCGCTATTCACTGCGCGCTGGCCCCGCTGGCGCTGGCCGCTCCCGCGCTGGTGAGTGCGGCGACCACCCCGGCAACCGCTGACTATCGGATTGCCGCCGCCGATCTGGATCAGGCGCTGAACCAGTTCGCCGCCCGCTCCGGCATTACGCTGTCGGTCAACTCATCGCTGACCCAGGGGAAAAAGAGCCCGGGCCTCAACGGTAGCTACTCGCTGGAACAGGCGCTGCAAACGCTGCTGGACGGCAGCGGCCTGAAGGCAAAATCGCTGGGCAACAACGCCTTTACGCTGGAGCCGGTGCCGGTGGTGGAAGGGACCGCCACGCTGACCGTGGTCGGTGACTGGCTGGGCACCGCGCGCGAGGACGATGTGTTTGAACACGCCGGTGCGCGTGACGTGCTGCGCCGCGAAGATTTTGCCCGCACCGGTGCCACCACCATGCGTGAAGCGCTGAACCGCATTCCCGGCGTCAACGCTCCGGAAAATAACGGCACCGGCAGCCACGATATGGCGATGAACTTCGGCATTCGCGGGCTGAATCCGCGCCTTGCCAGCCGCACCACCGTACTGATGGACGGCATTCCGGTACCGTTCGCGCCATACGGCCAGCCGCAGCTGTCGCTGGCCCCGGTTTCGCTGGGCAATATGGACGCGGTGGACGTGGTACGCGGCGGCGGTGCCGTGCGCTACGGGCCGCAGAGCGTTGGCGGCGTGGTCAACTTTGTCACCCGCGCCATTCCGCAGGACTTCGGTATCGAAGCGGGAATGGAAGGCCTGCTGACGCCAACCTCAACCCAGAACGACCCCAAAGGTAGCGGCAACTTTATGATTGGCGGCACCGCCGATAACGGCCTGGGCGCGGCGCTGCTTTATTCCGGGACGCGCGGCAGCGACTGGCGCGAGCACAGCTCGACCAAAATCGACGACGTGATGCTAAAAACTCGCTACGCGCCGAATGAGGTTCATACCTTCACCAGCCTGCTGCAGTATTACGAAGGCCGGGCGCAGATGCCGGGCGGGCTTTCCCGCGCGGACTACAACGCCGATCGCTTCCAGTCGACCCGCCCCTACGATGAGTTTTGGGGGCGTCGCCAGCTGGCCAGTCTGGGCTATCAGTACCAGCCGGACACCCAGCACAAATTCAATATTCTGACCTTCTACACCAACACCCTGCGCAGCGGCTATCTGGACCAGGGGAAGAACATCACTCTGTCGCCACGCGAATACTGGGTGCGCGGCGTAGAGCCGCGCTACAGTCAGAGCTTCACGATCGCCAACACCGCGCATGAAGTTGGCGTCGGCTATCGCTACGTCAGCGAATCCACTCACGAGCTGCGCTATACCAGCCCGGCCAGCAGCGGAAGATTGCCAACCGGCAGCAGCCCGTACGATCGCGATACCCAGTCGGGCACCGAGGCACACGCCTGGTATATTGATGACCGCATCGATATCGGCGACTGGACCATCACCCCGGGCATGCGCTACGAGCATATCCAGTCTTATCAGAACAACTTCATCAAGGGTGAAAAACAGGAAATCGGCTACAACGCGCCGCTGCCCGCGCTTAACGTGCTGTATCACCTGAACGATGCCTGGAACCTGTATGCCAATACCGAAGGATCGTTCGGCACCGTGCAGTACAGCCAGATCGGTAAAGCGGTCAGCAGCGGCAGCGTGGAGCCGGAAAAAGCCCGCACCTGGGAGCTGGGCACGCGCTATGACAATCAGGTATTGCAGGCCGAAGCGGGTCTGTTCCTGATTAACTTCAGCAACCAGTACGATTCAAACCAGGTGACCGACAGCGTCACCGCGCGCGGTAAAACCCGCCATACCGGGCTGGAAAGCAAAGTGCGCTATGACCTCGGCGATCTCTCTCCGGCGTTGGAGAATCTGTCGGTTTCCGCCAGCTATGCGTACGTCAATGCGGTGATCCGCGAGCAGGGCGATTACCACGGTAATCAGGTGCCGTTCTCGCCGAAGCACAAAGGCACGCTGGGGCTGGACTACCTGACCGGCAGCTGGACCTTTAACCTCAACAGCGAGTACCAGTCTTCGCAGTTCGCCGATAACGCCAATACCCGCGAGGAAAGCGCCGACGGCAGCACCGGCCGCATCCCCGGCTTTATGCTGTGGGGCGCGCGCGCCAACTACGACTTCGGCCCGCAGTACGCCAACCTCAACCTGGCCGTCGGCGTGAAGAATATCTTCGACCATGAATACTTTACCCGCGCCTACGATGACAACAACAAGGGCATCTATGCCGGGCAGCCTCGCACCGTCTATCTGCAGGGTGCCGTTAAGTTCTGATGTTCCCAATGGCCGGGATGATAACCGGCCGTTGTGGATTGTGTAGCGGGTGCCGGCTGGCAGCCCGCTTTGTCGTTTCTGGCAGCTGGAGAATCTATGTTCACGCTTATCACTCGTCTTCTGTCCTGTGCCCTGATGTTGGTCGCATCAGCCGCGTCGGCGGTCACCGTGCAGGACAACAACGGCACCTTTACCCTTGAGCACGCCCCGCAGCGGGTGGTGGTGCTGGAACTGTCCTTCGTGGATGCGCTGGCGGCGGTGGACGTCAGCCCGGTTGGCGTCGCCGACGATAACGATCCGCAGCGCATCCTGCCCGCCGTGCGTCAGCATCTTCAACCGTGGAAATCGGTCGGTACCCGCGCCCAGCCCAGCCTGGAAGTGATTGCCGCGCTGAAGCCCGACCTGATTATTGCCGACAGCGCCCGCCACGGTGGCATCTTCGGCCAGCTGAAAAGTATTGCTCCCACGCTGATGCTGAAATCGCGCAATGAAACCTGGGAGGAAAATCTGCAATCGGCGGCGATTATCGGCAAAGTGCTGGGTAAAGATACCGAAATGCAGCAGAGGCTGGCGCTGCACCACCAGCGGATGAAGGACTTCGCCAGCCAGCTGCCCAAAGGGCTGAAGCTGGTATTCGGCACCTCGCGCGAGCAGCAGTTTAATCTGCACAGCCGCGACAGCTATACCGGCAGCGTGCTGACCGCGCTGGGGATGGACGTGCCGGCATCCGTTGGGCAAAGCCCGATCGCCAGTATCAATCTGGAGCAGCTGCTGGCGATTAACCCGGACTGGCTGCTGGTGGCCCATTACCGTCAGCAGAGCATCGTGCGCGACTGGCAGCAGGACCCGCTGTGGCAGATGTTAACCGCCGCGCAGAAAAACCAGGTAGCTGAAGTGGACAGCAACGGCTGGGCGCGGATGCGCGGGCTGTTTGCCGCCGAGCAGATCGCACGCGATCTGGTGGCGATCCTGCACCATCAGCCGGTGAACGTGCAGCCATGATGTCAGCCCGACCGCTGCTCGCCTGGGGTCTGCCGCTTCTGCTGCTGGCGCTGGCCTTCTGGCTGTCGTTGTTCAGCGGATCGGCGCTGCCGATCGGGCCCTGGCAGGCGCTGAGCGCGCTGCTGCCGGGAAAGGCCATCGCGCTGCCGCAGGCGCTGGTATTTAACCTGCGCCTGCCGCGCAGCCTGGTGGCGATGCTGCTGGGGGCGAGCCTGGCGCTGGCGGGCTGCCTGCTGCAAACCCTGACGCGTAATCCGCTGGCTTCCCCTTCCCTGCTGGGTATTAACGCCGGTGCCGCGCTGGCGATGGTGCTGGCCAGCGCCTTTAATCCCGGCTGGATCGCCGGCTACAGCCTTGCGCTGCTGGCCGCAGCGGGCGGCGGCGTCAGTTGGGGAATGGTGATGCTGCTGGGCAAAGGCTGGCGCTCCGCGGGCGACCGCAGCCGCCTGATCCTCGCGGGGGTGGCCGTGTCGGCACTCTGCTCCGCGCTGACCCGCGCCACGCTGCTGCTGGCGGAGGATCACACCTACGGCATTCTGCACTGGCTGGCCGGGGGCGTGTCCCACGTGCGCTGGCGCGAGTTCTGGCAGCTGCTGCCGTTCAGCGCGCTGCTGATGCCTCTGGCCTGGCTGCTGGCGGCGCGCCTGAATCTGCTGCGGCTGGGGGACGACAGCGCGCACACGCTGGGGGTGAATCCCGACATGCTGCGCACGGCGATCAATCTGCTGGTGGTGGTGCTGGTCGGCAGCTGCGTCAGCGTGGCAGGGCCGGTGGCGTTTCTCGGCCTGCTGGTGCCGCATATGGCCAGGGCGTGGATCGGCCACGATCTGCGGCGGCTGCTGCCCGCCTGCATGCTGTTTGGCGCGCTGCTGATGCTGCTGGCCGATGTGATTGCGCGCTGGCTGGCGTTCCCCGCCGAGCTGCCCGCCGGAGCGGTGGTGGCGCTGATCGGCGCGCCGTGCTTTGTCTGGCTGGTGCGGAGGCGCGTATGAAACGCCTCCGGGGGCAGCGGCCACTGACCGCGCTGCTGCTGTTGCTGCTGTTTACCCTGCTGGTGCTGCCGCTGTCTTTGCGCTACGGCAGTGAAACCCTCAGTTTTAGCACGCTGTATCAGGCGCTTAATCCGGCGGACGATCGCTACTTTGCTCTGATGGAGTATCGCCTGCCGCGCACTCTGTTAGCGATGCTGGTCGGCGCGGCGCTGGCGGTTTCCGGCGTGCTGGTGCAGGGGGCTATCCGTAACCCGCTGGCCTCGCCGGAAATCCTTGGGGTGAATCACGCCGCCGGGCTGATGTCGATCGCCGGGCTGATGCTGTTCCCGGCGCTGTCGGCGGCCTGGCTGCCGCTGCTGGCCTTTACCGGTGCGCTGCTGGCCTTTCTGCTGCTACGGCTGCTGGCCGGAAGCAGCGCCCCTCTGCGGCTCGCGCTGCTCGGCGTGGCGCTGACCGCCTTTTACGCCAGCATCACCGACTATCTGATGCTCTCCCGCCCGCTGGAAATTAACCAGGCGCTGCTGTGGCTGACCGGCAGCCTGTGGGGGCGCGGCTGGCCGTTTGTCTGGCTGGCGCTGCCGTGGCTGGTTTTGCTGCTGCCGCTGAGCCTGCTGCTGTGCCGCAGCCTCGATCTGCTGGGGCTGGGCGATGAGCAGGCGGCGACGCTCGGCGTGGAGGTTCCCCGCGCACGGCGGCGTATTCTGCTGCTGGCGCTGGCGCTGGCCGCCGTCAGCGTGGCCGTCTGCGGGCCACTGAGCTTTATTGGGCTGGTTGCCCCGCATCTGACGCGACGACTGGTGGGTGGCCGCCACCGCTGGCTGATCCCGGCTGCCATGCTGACCGGCGCGCTGCTGCTGATGCTGGCGGACCTGCTGGCCCGCACGCTGCATCCACCGCTGGAGCTGCCCGCCGGGGTGCTAACGGCGGTAATCGGTGCGCCCTACTTTTTCTGGCTGTTAATGAGAACCCGCTAATGATGCCACTTTCCATCGACGGGCTGAGCGCCGGTTACGCCAGCGCGCCCATTCTGCATAACCTCTCGCTGACGCTGCCCGCAGGGAAGATCACCGCCCTGCTGGGCCCCAACGGCTGCGGTAAATCGACGCTGCTGCGCTGCTGCTCGCGGTTGCTGAAGCCCGGACAGGGGCGAGTGATGCTGGGCGATGACGATCTGGCCGGGCTGAGCGCCCGCCAGCTGGGGCAGAGTCTGGCTCTGCTGCCGCAGCAGCACAGCGTGCCGGAGGGGATTAGCGTGCGCGAGCTGGTGGGCTATGGCCGCAGCCCGTGGCTTAACCTGTTTGGCCGCCCTGGCCCGGCCGATCGCCAGCGGGTGCAGGCGGCCATCGACGAGGTGCAGATCGGCAGCCTCGCGGAAAAACAGGTTAGCACGCTGTCCGGCGGCCAGCGCCAGCGGGCGTTTTTGGCAATGACGCTGGCGCAGGACACGCCGCTGCTGCTGCTGGATGAACCGACCACCTGGCTCGATATCAACCATCAGGTTGAGCTGCTGCTTTTACTCCGCCGCCAGCAGCAGCAGGGTAAAACCGTGGTGACGGTACTGCACGATCTGAATCAGGCCAGCCGCTACTGTGACCATCTGGTGCTGATGATGGCCGGTCGGGTGGTTGCCAGCGGCACGCCAGAACAGGTAATGACCCCGGAACTGTTGCAGCAGGTGTTCAGCATCAATGCGGAAATTCATGCCGACCCGGTGTGTGGACGCCCGATGTGCGTGGTGCTTTAATTGATCAATTCGCCTGGATAACTGGCACTTTCAGGAAACCTCTTTTCACCAAAAACCCTTGATACAACAATAAGTGACCTATTCGTGACGTTATCCAAGGGTTTATCTTTGCCAAAAATGGTCAATGAGGTAATGTTTGCTATCTCAAGATCGGTGGTTTCCTGGGACTACAACGCGTCTATCCTGGAAGGTCAATGAAAAACAAACACAGCACGGTTGCCAGTTTGCGCCGGGAGTTCACGCGTAATGTTATCGCGCCAGTGGTGGCGGTGGTGCTGTTTTCTCTGCTGGGGTGTGGGCTTACCGCCTGGTGGGTCACGGCGCAGAGCAACAATAAGGCGCTGGAAAAACAACAGCAGGTGATCAGAAACCTGTTAACCCAGCATCTGGAAGAGTTCAGTCAGCAGCATCGAAACCTGCTGCGGGAAACACAGCCGGTTTCACTGCTGCTGCAGTCAGACGCAGCCGCCCCGTGGCTGTTCAGGCTCATTGGCGATGACGAAGTCTATCTGGTGGATACTCACCAGCGCCCGCTGGCTGCCTGGCTTTCTGACGCCCCCGCCCCCGTTGAACGCTACCATGAGATAGCCCAGCAGCTGGCACCGAGCCTGCACGCCTCCAACGTGCTGACCAGCGATTTTATCCGCCTGCGCGAGCGGGTGGCAGAAGTGGCCGTTGCCAGCCTGCCCGGCGACGATCGCGGCTATCAGCTGGTGTTCATCCGCTATCTGCGCAGCAGCTTTGTCGATTTCTTAACCCATCGCGGCGTGGTGAGCAATTTCAGCTTCAGCGCCAGCCAGCCGGATCAGCCGAACAGCGCCGGTTTCCTGCTGACTTCGCATCAGGGAACGCCCGTCAGCGACGTCTCCTGGGAGCCGATGCGCCCCGGCAGCCAGATGCTGCTGTTTACCGGCCCGCTGATTGCGCTGGCGATCCTCAGCATTGCGCTGATGTGCCTGGTGATGACCCGCCGCCTGTGGCACTCCTCGCTGAATCTGACCCGCTCAATGCAGAAGCTGGCCGCCAGCGAAGCCCGCTCCCGGCATATCGCCCTACATGACATTTTAACCGGTCTGCCTAACCGCAAATGGATTGAGGAGCAGCTTAATCGTCGCCTCAGCGTGCTGGAGACCGACCGCGATACCCTTGCCCTGCTGCTGCTGGATCTCGACCACTTCAAGATCGTCAACGATACCTACGGTCACCACACCGGCGATGAGCTGCTGATGGAAGTCAGCAAGCGGCTCTCCAACCTTCTGCCGATCAAAGATTCGATAGGCCGCCTGGGCGGCGACGAGTTTGTGATTATGATGGCGAACGTGACGGACGAGCGGCAGGTAGGCCAGCTGTGTCAGCAGATTATTGCGCATCTGTCGCAGCCGATGCAGCTGAACGGCAACGCGCTGTGGATCGGCGTTAGCATCGGCGTGGCGCTGGCCCCGCAGGACAGCACCGACCGGCTGGAGCTGATGCGGATGGCGGATATTTCGCTGTACGCCGCCAAAGCCGAAGGCGGCGGTCAGTATCGCCTGTTTATTCCGGCAATGGATGAAGCCCTGCAAAAACGCCAGCGTCTGGCGCAGCAGCTGCGTCTGGCGCTGGAAAACGACAGCGGGCTGACCCAGCTCTATCAGCCAATTGTTGATAGCAGCGGGAAAAAAATTGTGGCGGTAGAGTCCCTGCTGCGCTGGCATCATCCACAGCTGGGCGCCATATCGCCCGCCGATTTCATTCCGCTGGCGGAGGAAACCGGGCTGATTATCCCGCTCGGCGACTGGGTGGTAGAGAAGGCCTGTCAGATGGCCGTCACCTGCCCGCAGCTGATCGTGGCGATTAACGTCTCGCCGCTGCAGTTCCTTGCCGACAACTTTATCAGCACGCTGATGGGCACGGTGGCACGTCACGGCATCAATCCCCGCCAGATCGAGCTGGAGATCACCGAAGGCGTGCTGCTTGAAGATAAAGAGCGCGCCTTGCAAAACATCAATACCCTGCGCGAGGCCGGGTTCAGCATCGCGCTGGATGATTTTGGCACCGGCTATTCCAGCCTCAGCTATCTGATCCAGTTCCCGGTCGATACCATCAAAATCGACCAGACCTTTACCCAGTCGCTGGGCGTGCGCGACAACTCGGCGACCATCGTTAAATCGGTGATCACTCTCGGGCACAGCCTGGGGATCACCGTGACGGCGGAAGGGGTGGAAACCGATGCCCAGCGGATGATGCTGGAAGCCGCAGGCTGCGATCTGCTGCAGGGCTTTTTATTCAGCCGACCGCTGACGGCGGATAGCCTGCACGCCCTGCTGGATCAACAGCGCCCGTAGAGAGCTGAACGTGGCCCTTCTCCAGCCCGACTTGTACATAAGGGCGAATGTAGCATCGAGCTATAACGTTTGCACAAGCACCAGCCAGGGTACTTGCGCAAGCGTTCTGGATGCGGGTGACTTCAGCTACGTTGCCAGCGCGCGGCGATATTCACCCGGTGTCTGCCCTTCGTGGCGCTTGAATGCCCGGCCAAAAGTGATGGCAGAATCGTAGCCCACCCGCTGCGCGATGGTTTCCAGCGCCAGTTCGGGATGGCGCAGCAGACAGCGCGCGCGCCAGATGCGCCAGCGGCTCAGATAGTCTCCCGGCGTTTCCCCGGTCACCTGCTTAAAATGGGCGGTAAACGCCGAACGCGACATCCCCGCCTGCTTCGCCATCTCGCTCAGCCGCCACGGAAAGTCTAACCGCTGATGGATTTTCTCGATCACCGGGCGCAGACGGCCGTCGGCCAGTGCCGCCATCCAGCCCTGCTGCGGCTGAATTTGCTGATAATGCGTGCGGATAGCCTGTACAAACAGCACGTCCGCCAGCCGGCTGATGACAATTCGCGATCCCAGATGCGGCTGGTCGGTTTCCAGCGCCAGCAGCTGTAGCGTGGCCGCCAGCAGCGGCGATCGTCCCGCATCGGCCGGGATCACCACGCAGTCCGGCAGCAGCGACAGCAGCGGCTGCGCACCGCCGGCGTCAAAGGTCAGCCAGCCGCACAGCAGTTCGGCGCCTTCCCCCTCGCCGCCAAATACCGCGCTTTTACCGGCGCAGTCAGCGAACACCTCCTCGCAGGCCAGCGTCGGCGTGTGCGGCTCATCGCTCAGCGACAGCAGCACGCCCGGCCGGGCGATAAACCCCTCTCCGCTGCACAGCCGCTGTGGCGGCTGGCCGTTAACCGTCAGCCAGCCCTGACCTTCCAGCATAAAACCGAAGCGAATTGAGGCGCTTTTGATAAAGCTGACGCCCCAGGGCGCACGCGGTTGCAGGCGCGAATGGAGCGCGCTACTCACGTTCATCGCGGCAAAAACATCATCAAGCGGATCCATCTCATGACCTTTTCTGGACGATAAGTCAGTAAAAATACCTTTTCAGTCATTATCTGTACAGCGCTGGGCACGTAAGGTAGCGACATTCCCACGACCAAGGACACCACTATGTACAGCTATCAACTGAATGATTTTGGCAGCATCGACCATCTCCAGCGCGTTGAAGAACCGCGCCCGCGCCCCGGACGCAGGCAGGTGCTGATCCGCGTGGCCGCCGTCAGCCTGAACTATCGCGATCTGGCGATCCTGCACGGCAAAAGCACTCTTTCCCCGCAGGCGGGGCTGATCCCGCTGTCGGACGGCGTCGGCTACATCGTGGAGTGCGGCGAGGAAGCCACGCGCTTTACCTGCGGCGATCGCGTGGCGGGGATCTTTTTCCCGCAGTGGCTGGGCGGCAGGCTGACGCCGGGTAACAGCGGCGGCGCGTGGGGAAGCCGCGCGGACGGCTGGCTCACCGAGTACAAGGTGATAGATGAGGCGTCGCTGGTTGCCGTCCCCGCCTATCTGAGCGATGAACAGGCCGCCACCCTGCCCTGCGCGGCGGTCACGGCCTGGAACAGCCTGGTGCAGTCGCGACCGCTGCAGCCCGGAGAAACGGTGCTCACCCAGGGTACCGGCGGCGTGGCGCTGTTTGCCGTGCAGTTTGCCCGGCTGATGGGGCTGAAGATTATCGCCCTGACCTCCAGCGAGGAAAAAGCGGCGCGGCTGCGCGAACTGGGGGCGACGCACACCATTAACTACCGCCAGCATCCCGACTGGCATCAGCAGGTCAACGCGCTGACCGACGGCGTTGGCGTGCAGCGGGTGGTGGAAATTGGCGGACCGGGAACGCTAAAAAACTCGCTGAAGTCGACTGCCTCCGGCGGCGAGATTGCGCTGCTGGGCTTCGTGGCCGCCGGGGAGCAGACCGTTGATTTTATGACGCTGTTTACCCGCGGCGCCACCGTTCGCCCCTTCAGCGTGGGCAGCCGGGAAGATTTTGAGCACATGAATCTGGCGCTGGCTCAGAGTGAGCTGCAGCCGGTTATCGATCGGGTATATGCTTTTTCGGAAACGCTTGAAGCATGGCGTTATTTCGACAGTCAGCAGCACTGTGGCAAGGTGGTCATTAGGATGGAAACGGAAGAGCCAGCGGCGCGGTGATGCAGGGGGAGTCTGAGAAAAACTCAGGGGACCGCGTTTTACGGGGTCCCCTGGAAAGATACAGCGTTTTCTGAAAAGATTTCCTGAAGTTATTTGTTTTTAAATTATCAGTTATCTTTCTTTATTTTAGCCCCATTCGCGTCGATCTTAACGATAAATGGAGGTGTCTCATGGAGAGAGTGCCCTGGTGAGGCGTAAACAATTCTTGTCAAACTACCCGGCTAATTGATATTAGTGTGATCCGCGTGGCGAGTTTGCCCGGTCGTCACTACAGTAGTTGTTTTCTGGCCCTGAGGGAACGGGAGAAAAACACTCTTGTCAGTCGAAAAGTAAAATGATAATTACCCATTGTTAATGTGCAGGTTATCTTATTAATTTACTTTAAATCATGATCTTGGACTCACAATGAAAATGACAATGACTGACAAACCCGCCGCCGCCGATGAAGACTTTGTTATCGACAGCCTGTGGGCTCACAACGCCAGAACCACCCCGGTAGATATCCATCCCCTGTTTCTGACACTGCGCGATGAGCAGGACCAGATTATGGCCGGTCTTGTTGCCCGCACGTGGTGGGGAGGCCTGGAGGTGCAGTACCTGTGGGTCAGCGATGCGTGTCGCGGTCAAGGGGTCGGCCGCGAGCTGATGCAAAGCGCAGAGCGGGAAGCCAAACAACGTGGTTGCCATATGGCCTATGTCGACACGTTTGATTTTCAGGCGCGGGGCTTTTACGAAAAGTTAGGCTACGCCGTCTACGGTGAACTGGGCGATTACGCCCATCAACATACCCGGCACTATCTGGCGAAAAAACTCTGATAGTGGCGGTGCACAGGGGGAAGATATGAACGTTTCAGAGGCTAAGCAGCAATCAAATCTGAACGCAATGATCGCCATGATGGAACACTTAGCGGAACCCTGGGGCATCAAAGATGCAGAGTCACGCCATCTTTATATGAATGATATGGCGTATCGCTACACCAATACGCCAAAAAAATTCGCCATTGAGGGAAAGTTCGACAGCGAATTTCCCGCTTCCTGGGCTGAATGCGAAGAAGAGCTGATCGAGCACGATCGCCGGACCGAAGCCTGCCACGGCCGGGTTGCGGTGATTGAGACCCACTTCTGGTTCGGTCAGGACAGCCTGACACCCTACGTCAGCGAAAAAATCCCCCTTTACGGCGACGGCGGCGTGTTTATCGGCGTTGCGTGGAACGCCAGGCTGCTCGACACCCTGTCGCCGCTGAAATATATCACCCAGCAAAAACCGGGGGTGCTGACCACCGAAGTGAGTACCGACCTGTTTACCCGTTCGGAGCTGGATACGCTGTTTTTGCTGCTACAGCGCTTATCCACCAAGGAGATCGCCCGCATCTATAACCTCAGCCATCGCACGGTAGAGAACCGGATTTACAGCATCTATCAGAAGGCCGGGGTGCACACGCTGAATCAGTTTGAAGAGTATTGCCGTCACGCAGGGTTGGACAATTTTATACCGGACCGCCTGATCGAAAAGGGTATCCAGTTTATTTAATTTCAAGGAAAACAGATCGTGATAAAAATAGAAGACTATCCGCTAAGCCGGGTTCCTGAGAACAAGCGCGTCTCATTCCTCAGCGTCGCCGTGGTGCACATGGGCATGCTGACCGCGCTGGATCAGTTTATGCTCGGCTCGGTGCTGGGTGACTCGATGGATCTGGCCAGCGCGTTTCTGGCGATTTTAGCGGGCAGCGTTATCTTTGGGATCGTAACCTATGGGCTCGGCTATGCCGGGATGCGTGAAGGGATTTCCGGCAGCCTGCTGGCGCGCTGGTGTGGCTTTGGCCGTATCGGTTCCGTGCTGATTGGCCTGGTCGTGGCCGTCAGCCTGCTCGGCTGGTTTGGCATTCAGAACGCCATCTTCGCGAAATCGCTCAACTTTGCGCTCGGCGACCGGCTTGGCTTCCCGCAGGCCGCGAGCCTGTCCGGCCTGCTGCTAACCGTGCTGGTGACCTTCGGCTTTAAGGCGCTGCGCGTGACCGCCCGCATCGCCGTGCCGCTGTTTATCTGCCTGGTGGCGTTTATCTCTTTCCACACCCTGTCCGGCCATACCCTGCAGCAGATTATCGACCTGCCGCCAACCGGTTCACCGCTGACCGTCAGCGCGGCCATTACCATGGTGGTCGGCGGTGCGATTGTTGCCAGCCTGATGACCCCGGACCTGACCCGCTATTCAAAATCCTCCCGGCACGTAGCGGGCATTACTCTGCTGACGATTATTGCCGGTGAGTTTATCGTTAACGGCCTGGCGATCCTGATTGCCCGTACGCTGCAAACCGCAGACGTGGTGACCATTATGTCTCAGGCGGCGGGCGGTGTCGGACTGCTGGTGGTGATCCTCTCTACCCTGCGCGTGAACGACCTGAATCTCTACTCGTCTTCGCTAGGGGTGATAAACGCGGTGGAAGGGATCAGCGGTAAAAAGCTGAAGTACCGCAGCACCACGCTGGTGATCGGCCTGCTGGGCACCCTGCTGTCGGTGCTGGGTATTCTCGACCGCTTCGTAGATTTCCTCACCGTGCTGGGCGTGGTGTTCCCGCCGATCCTCGGCATTATGCTGGTGGATTACCTGCTGCTGCGCACGCACCGTGGCCTGCTGGACCGCAGCCGTCTGCTGGGTGAACTACCGAAAGACAGCGAAACCCCGGTGATTGGCTGGGTGGCGATTATTGCCACGCTGGTGGGCAGTGCCGTTGGCCTGTTAACCGAATGGGGCGTGCCGACCATCAACTCACTGCTGATTGCCTGCGTGATTTATTACGTGGTGAAGCTGGCGCAGCAGCGCAGCCGTCCTGCGGCGGCCTCGGCCTGATGTAAATAAGGCGGACATCGTCCGCCTTACCAGGTGCTCAATCAAACCTTCATTTTACCTGACGCTCAATCACCGCCTCACTTCACCGCGCGCCGCGCGACCACGCTGCTTACCAGCACATAGCCACAGCCAGCAATCAGCCCGCCAAGGGAAAACAGCAGCACGATCAGCGTGCGTTTCGGCGCATCGCGGGTCAGCGGCTCGTACGGCGCGCGCATATATTTGAACGGCACGTCTTCCGTAGGAGAGATCTTCAGCGCATCCAGCTTTTCAAGATACAGACGCCGGTTTTGCAGCTTGTCATTCAACGCGCCAACCGCCAGCGACTTCTCGATGTCCAGCTTGCGCGCCAGACCATCGGCACCGAGCGTCACGGAGAAATCCGGGTCGTCCAGAATGACGCCGCCATTGCTCCACGACGGCTTTTTCAGCCCCGCCGATCTGGCAATATCCAGCGCGTACTGCAGCCTGTCGATCTTGCTGCGGTGCTTAATCTCCTCCTGCATCATCTCCAGATCGTACCGCGACTTCTCTTTCATTCTGACTTCGTCAATCTTGTATTCCAGCCGCCGGTACAGCTCTTCATTCACTTCTCCGGAGATATAGTTGATGTAGCCTTCCAGTAAATCACGGGCGTCAACGGCGGTTTCAGCGGTATATTTCAGATCGTAGTAACGATACTCTTTTTTATTCGCTTCTTTATCCTGTACCGAACTGTGCGACTCAATATTGCCGTGCAGGATACCGTTAATTAACCGGTTGCGAGACTCCGCATCATCGGTTGTTTCCGACGCCAGCTTCTTAAAATAGTTTGTATTAACCAGATATTTCTCTCGCAGGCTGCGCGAGTCAAAATCTCGCATAAAGTCAGACAGCAGCGAATCCGCCGTAATATCCGTTTTGATATCCAGCACCGACAGTTCCGTGAGGATGGTGTTGATGGTTTTCAGCTGTGACGGTTCGGCAGGCACCAGCATCGCCGTGCTGGTCCAGCGCTGCGGGATGATAAAGCAGACGGCCACCGCGATTAGCACCGCAGCGATGATAAAGGCCAGCACGGTAAACTTTCGCCGCAGAATAATCGTGAAAATATCCAGCAAATCGAGGGATTCATTCGGCTCAGGGAACAAAGGAAGGGCGGATGGCAGCGGCGAATGATGCGCAGCGCTATCCGGCGTAATACTTGCCATGTAAAACTCCTGCAGTACGGTATAAAGACAAAATCGTATTATCCGCATCGCAATCCGTTGCGGCAGCCCGAGTATAAACGAAAATAGAGCGCGTTGATGGCTGAAAAATTTCAGCCGCTGTTTTAAATAACATCATTCTGCGAAAACAGGGCTACGCCTTTTTCGCCCCCGACTTGCCAATCGCTCGATACAGTTCCTGAATCCGCTTCATCGACTTAATCGTGCGCTGCGGCGCGGTGGAGGCCACAGACAGGATAATCATCTCCAGACAGACCAGCACCGTACCGTGCAGCGGCACCTTGCCATTTTCCCCGCCGCGCGGCACGTTGATCACCACCTGCACCTCTTTACTGAAGCGCGAATCAGTGGAATGGGTCAGCAAAATGGTGGGAATGCCCAGCCGCTTTGCCTCACGCAGAGTCGTTAACCCTTCGCGATGTGCCGACTTCTGCGCCATCATAATCAGCACGTCTCCGCGCTGCAGGTTGATCAACTGCTCGGCGAGCATCACGCCGGTGCGATTCAGCGGAGTGCCGGGGATGCCGTTACGGCTGAACAGGCGCGCGGCGTATTCGGCCAGAATACTGGAGGCACCAATGCCGAAAATCGCCACCTGGCGCGCCTCCACCAGCAGCGCCACGGCGCGGGACATGGCGGCGCGGTTGTGCGGTTCGGACAGCACCTCACAGGCGCGCTGGTGCCCTTCCAGAACGAAATCGATGCTGGAGTTGACGTCGCAGCTGAGCGCATTCACTGTGGTGCTCATCTTTTCCGCCGAGGTGATCCCAGGTCCGAACCAGCTTTCCATGGTCTGCTTCAGATCGCGCAGTCCGGCAAATCCCAGCGCCTGAATGGCCCTGACGACCGTCGCGTCGGACGTTTGCGTGGCGGCGGCAATTTCCATCGCCGTGTATTCCAGCACCACCTCGCGGTTCTCGTTGATGTAGCTGGCCACCGCCAGCAGGCGCGGCGACAGCCCCGGACCACGCGCGCGGAAGCGTTCGCCGTAGATATCCACGCGTGTTTTGGCTTTTTTCGTCAGCAGTTTGTTCATTGCTTGCCTCGACCGTCAATCAGTTGCTGTAAACGCTGACGCTGTGCGTGCAGCATCGCCGGATTCAATGGCAGATAGCCCTCCGGCGATGAACTCTGCGCGGCAACCGCCTGCTGCCCGACATCGGACAGCACCAGCTGCAGAAACGCCGCCAGGCGCGGTTCAGGGACACCGCCGGGCGGCAGATCGAACCACAGCGTCACCGCGCTGCCCAGCGGATAGTTCCCCGCCTGCACCGCTTCTGCGTCTGGCATAAAGAAGTCCCCTTCATGCTGGCCCAGCGGCAGCACGCGCACCCCGTCGCCAAACGCGGCGGCGTTAAACCAGCCGACGGCACCGAGCGAGAAAGGATCGGCGGCAACCGCGTCCAGCACCGCGCGGCGGTCCGGCAGCGGCTCATAGTGGCGAGGAAACGGTCGGTTGGCGAGATGGGCACGGCGGAAAGCGCTGGCATACTTGCCGTCATCGCGCAGGCCGTAGAGGTGAATGCGCCGGTGCAGCCAGGCTCCGCCCAGCCCCAGCTGTGACCAGCAGGTGATATCCCCCTGCGGCGAACCGGAAGAGAACACCGCCGCCAGCTGCGCCATGCTCAGCCCGGCCAGCGGGTTGTCGCGATGCAGCCAGATAGCCGGCGGGGTTTTCGCCCCGGCGCGCGGGCCGTGGCCGCACCAGCCAACCTGAATCCCGCTCGGCAAATAGCCCTTAACGTTGCGAAAGGCCGCCAGCTCCTGTGCCCAGGGCGCGCGCGACATCGGGGCCAGCAGGCAGGCATCCGCCGCCAGCGCCATGATAGCGGTGGATGAACCGGCCAGGCTGAGCTGAAACTCCTGCTCCGGCCGCTGTGCGGAGAGCATCGCGCACCACGGTTCGATCAGCGACGCCATGCCGTCATTGCCGGTAATGTAAAAGAATTCAGACATCAGGCTCCCTCCGCCAGATCTAACCGCCGCTGTTCCATCTCTACATCCGCTGCGCTGAGCGGCAGATAGCCGTCGGGCTGCGAAGCAATAATCTGCTGTCCCTGTCGCGACAGCGTGAAGCGCAGAAACGCCAGCTGCAGCGCATCCAGCCCACCGCCGTAGCGGGTTGGCAGATAAAACCACAGATAGCGCCCCAGCGCATAGCGGCCCGCCGTCATCTCTTCTGCGGTGCCTTTGAGCCAGGGACCGCTGTCGTCGGCCGCCAGCGGCAGCGCGCGCAGCAGTGCGGTTTCCCGCCCGATGGCCGCCACGCAGATTGCCGACGGCTCCTGCTCCAGCCTTTCCAGCAGGCGATCGGTGCCCACCAGATATTCGCAGTCAGCGCTGAGCGCGCGACCGCCAAAGTGGTGCTTCTGCATATAGCTGCCAAAACCGCTGTACTGCTGGGTGGTCAGCGGCACGATCCGCCGATCCGCCCAGTCATCGCCCAGCCCCAGCTGCCCCCAGCGGCTGACATCGCCACCGGGATTACCGGCGGTAAAGATCCGCGACAGCT
Source organism: Erwinia sp. JUb26 (assembly GCF_003751505.1). Lineage (GTDB taxonomy): Bacteria > Pseudomonadota > Gammaproteobacteria > Enterobacterales > Enterobacteriaceae > Erwinia. The sequence goes on from NZ_RJVB01000002.1 coordinate 303,288, forward strand.
GACTGAGGCTTATCCGCGCAAGCGGGTTGGCGTGATGGACATAGACCGCCAGCGAGGTCGCCAGATGCTGGTGGGTATCCAGCGCGGCACCCGCCACCCGCACCGCCAATGGCTCCGCGCCCCGCTGCTTGCGCCAGGGCACGATTTCCATCGGGGTGATTTCGCGCCCCATCACGCTGAACATCGCCCTGTCGTTGATCGCAAAGGCCATCGCGGTCGGCGTGCCCTTCAGTTCAATGGCGAAGCGCACCGACGGGTGATAGTGCGTAAATGCGGCGGTCAGCTTTTCAAGAATGTACCGCGCGTGGCCGGAACCACTCAGGCGCACTGCGCCGTCAGCGGTCAGCCAGCTGGCGTTCACATCCGCCGTTAGCGGCTGCGGCAGGTAATCGGTCAGTTCAGCATCCAGCGGGCGCGGAACCCATCCGGTGCTGTCGGTTGATAAATTCACAAATGCTCCTCAGAAGATGCCGGATTTTTGCGGCGCTGCCGCCGCTTCCAGTACATCAGCAGCCCGGTGATAAAAAACAGCGGCATACACAGGCTGGAAATCGTTATCGCAATGCGGCCCGGTATGCCAAACAGCGCGCCGGTATGGATCGGGTCCATATCCGTTAGAATCCGTTCACCGGCGGGCAGGCTGCGGTACAGCGTCTGCCGGGTAACGTTCATCGTGCGGGGATTGATGCTCAGCTCATCCAGCGCGCGGGCGTGCGGCGCATCCAGCGGCAGGACACGCACGCGGATCGCCTTCCCCGGCGCGGGAATAAACAGCAGCGCCGACCGATACTGACTGCCGTAGCGCTGAACCACCTGCTGCCAGACGCGGTCCCAGTCAGGCTCTGCGGGCTTCACCGCCGTTTTCTTCGCAGCTACGGGCTTCTTCACCACTTCTGCCGGTGTGCTGGCGAGCAGCCAGGTGACGCCCTGGCGATACCACTGCGATGACCACCACAGGCCGGACAGCGCGCTGACCAGATAGAGCACAACCAGCCAGCTTCCCGCCACCTGATGCAGCATGCGGTACAGGGCGCGGCCGCTGAGGCGAAACTCCGGGCGCAGCCACTCGCGCAGACCACGGCTGCCCGCCGTCCAGCGCAGCCACAGCCCGGAGAGCGCGAAAAAGATCAGGCTGACGGCGCTGGCACCGGTAATCGTTCGCCCAATTACGTTATCCCCCGCAGGCGAAAGAAAGCGATGCAGGTTGCGCACCGTGGCAAAAAAGGCCGCGCCGGTGGCTTCCCCGAGGATCTGCCCGCTGTAGGGATTAATCAGCACCCGCTGGTTGCGCTGCCCTTTACCGCGCTGGAAGGCGGCGGTCCAGGCAAGATCGGCCTGCTGCTCAATCTGTAACGACATCAGCCGCTCGCCGGGCCGCTGCTGGCGCAGCGTGGCAATCATCGCCGCCGCCGACATCGGCACCGCGCCTGCGGGCGGGATGACGGTCATCTGCGGGCTGAGCGCCTGCATAATTTCATCTTCAAAACTCATCGTCACGCCGCTGAGTGCCATAAACGACAGGCTGGCGCCGAGGGTGATCCCCAGCAGCCAGTGCAGTTTCAGCAGGAACAGGCGCGAGCGCGTCATCGATTATTTCGCCACCGGCATCAGGCGCCCGGCGATATGCGACTGCACCTGCGCCACCATCAGGCTCAGCGCCGCAAAGGAGTTGGAGATGGTCTCTTCACGTGGCAGCAGGATGTAATGGCCGCTGCGGCAGGCGTTCAGGAACTCGCACCAGCCGGGCATAATCGCGTTCATCGCATCCAGCTCTTCCTGCGGTTTGCCGCCGGAGTCGGAGCGCCAGGTATCGAAAATATAATCGGCGTCCAGCTCCGGCAGTCGCTCGGCGCTGACCTCAATGCGGTCGCCGTCCGGGATGCTGTCGATCAACAGCGGGAAGCGGAATCCGGCGTCGCGCAGCACGCGGCCCAGCGCACGATAGGTGTGATGAACGGTGATTTTGCCCTTGTTCGCCTGGATTACAGAGACGGTGATGTGCTGGGTATCCACCATCAGCTTCAGCTGCTTGATCTGCTCCTGATAGCGGCGCTCAAGGATCGCCAGCTGCTTCTGGCTGCCGGTCAGCTGCGCCAGCTTGCTGTAGATGCGCGGCGCACCGCCCACCAGGTGGTCAATACTGACCGTTGGGGCAATCTTTTCCAGCTGTTCAATCGCGGTGTTGCGGCTGGGCTCGGTGATAATCAGATCGGGCTTCGCGGCCGCGATGGCCTCAATATCCATATCGGCGGTGCCGATAAACTGGATCGATGAATTGTCGAAATCCACCCCGGTCAGCAGCCCGCTGGAGCGCAGGAAGTGCGAGCCGTCCGCTCGGGTGCGGCCGTGGCTGGCGACCGGCGGCACGCCCAGCTCGATCAGGGGGATCGTGATATCCAGATCGTGCAGCGAAACGATACGCTGCGGGTGCAGCGGCACGGTCACCGTGCGGCCTAAATCGTCGGTAAACTGCTGCGTCGGTTCCGCAGCGGTGGCACTCAGGCAGGTCATAAATAACAGGGAAAGTAGCAGGCGCATAGCCATCCTCAGAGTTTTACAGCGCGTCACGACGACGCCACAGCAGCAGAAGAAAGAACGGACCGCCCACCAGCGCCATCACAATCCCCGCCGGAATTTGCAGCGGGGCAAAGGCCAGCCGCCCGATAGAATCCGTCAGCAGAACCAACAGTGCGCCCAGCAGCGCGCTGCCGCTGAGCAGCGCCACCTGTCCGCCGCGCAGCAGAAAGCGCGCCATATGCGGCGCAATCAGCCCGACGAAGCCCAGGCTGCCGACGCAGGAGACGCTGGCGGCGGTCAGCAGCACCGGAGCGCAGAAGCGCACCAGCGACAGCCGCCGGAGCCGCACTCCCAGCCCGGTAGCGGACTGGTCGCCGAGCAGCGCTACGTCCGACGCGCGGGCGGTCAGGAACAGGATCAGCGCTCCCGGCAGCGCCCAGCAGAACGCCACCGCCAGCAGCGACCAGGTGGCGGAGTGCAGGCTGCCCGCCATCCACACCAGCGCGGTCTGCACGTCGCGCACGTCGGCGGTGGTCATAAATACCCCGATACCGGCGGCAAACGCCCAGGAAACGCCGATGCCGATCAGAATAAAACGCGGGCGGGAGAAGTCGCGTGCCAGCAGCACCACGATCAGCGCCACCAGCAGCCCGCCCGCCATTCCTGCCAGCGGCCGCCACAGCAGGCCAAGGGACGGAAACAGCAGGATCAGCACCAGCACCACCGCGCTGGTCCCCTCCTTCACGCCGATCAGCCCCGGATCGGCCAGGCCGTTGCGGGTAATCGACTGCATCGCCGCCCCGGCCATGCCCAGCATCGCTCCGCTCAGCAGCGCCATCAGCAGGCGCGGCAGGCGAATATCCCAGACGATATAGTGCTGCTGCGCACTCAGCTGCTGCGGGTAAAACAGCGCCCGGCCAATGTCCGAGGCGGGAACGGGCAGCGATCCCTGGGTGATGCCGAACACCGCCAGCAGCAGCGCGGTCACGGCCAGCAGCAGGCACATCGCCAGCAGGCGCGGGCGCAGCAGCAGCGTGAACGGCCCCAGCTTCAGCCGATGAAAACCCTGCCGTTTCGCGATCTTGTTCATTTGAAATACCTGGCGGCAATAAAGATAAATACCGGCGCGCCGACCAGCGCGGTCATCACACCGGTGGCCAGCTCCTGAGGCGCGATCAGCACGCGCGCCACCAGATCGGCCAGCAGCAGCAGCAGCGCCCCGCCCAGCGCCGAGAGCGGCACCGCCAGGCGGATATCGTCGGTGATCAGCCGCCGCACAACGTGCGGCACTACCAGCCCGATAAATCCGATTGGACCGGCCACCGACACCGCCGCACCGCACAGCAGGGCGGCGGAGATCAGTCCGATTAAGCGGGTGCGGGCGATATTCACCCCCAGGCCGCTGGCGACCTGATCGCCCAGCGCCAGCACGTTTAGCCGTGGCGCAATCGCCAGCGCCAGCACCATGCCGATCAGCGCGGGCAGCGCGGCGGCGGCGGTCACCGACCAGCTCAGCCCGGCGAGATCCCCGGCCAGCCAGGTGCGCATTTCCAGCAGCGTCTGCTCGTCGAGGATCAGGATCGCGGCGGTGACTGAAGAAGCAAAGGAGGACAGCGCCACGCCGCAGAGCGTGACTTTCAGCGGCGTCAGCCCGCTGCGCCCGGCGGAGGCCAGCAGCATCACCAGCGCAAACAGCACGGCGGCACCGCAGGCGGCAATCAGCGGACGACTGGCCAGCAATCCGCCCCAGCTTCCGCCCATCGCAGAGGCGATCACCACCGCCAGCGCGGCCCCGGCGTTCAGCCCGAGAATATGCGGTTCGCCCAGCGGGTTACGGATCACCGACTGCAGCAGCAGCCCGGCCACGCCCAGCACGGCCCCGGTCAGCAGTGCGGCGGTCAGGCGCAGCAGCCGCAGCTCGACAATCACCTTGTGGTCGAAGCTACGCGGATCGAAGTGCAGCAGCGCCTGCAGCACGGTCGAGGGGCCGATATAACGCGCGCCCAGGCCCAGATGCACCAGCGCTCCGGCCAGCAGCAGGAAAAGCAGCGCCGCCAGCGCCAGTGAGGGGCGCAGCCGGTGACGATAAGCAGAATGGTGCCGACTACGCATCAGCGTTGGCCATCGCGGCGGCGAAACGGCATAAAGAACGGTTTCTGCGTCAGCGGGTTAATCGACATCTGCACATCGACGTCAAACGTCGCCTTGATCATCTCCGGGGTACAGCTTTCATCTTCACCGGTGACGCCCAGCAGGCGCCCCTGCTTTAAAAAGACCAGCATATCGGCGTAGTTCACCGCGAAGTTAAGATCGTGCAGCACCACGACAACGGTACGGCCGTGCAAGCGGGTCAGATCGTGCAGCAGTTCGAGGATCTCCACCTGATAGCGCAGATCGAGGAAGGTCGTCGGTTCATCCAGCAGAATGGTCTGGGTTTGCTGCGCAAGCGCCATGGCGATCCAGCAGCGCTGACGCTGGCCGCCGGAGAGGCTGTCCACCGGCAGGTGGGCGAACCCGGCGGTGCCGGTGAGCTGTAGCGCCTGCTCGACTGCGGCTTCGTCCGCATCCGACCACTGGCGCATAAAGTTTTGCCACGGGTAGCGGCCGCGGGAAACCAGCTCAAAGACCGTCAGCCCTTCCGGCAGCAGCGGCGACTGCGGCAGTATGCCCAGCTGGCGGGCAACGGCTTTGGTCGGCTGCTGGTGAATACTCTTCCCGTCCAGCAGCACGCTGCCGCCCAGCGGGGCCAGCATGCGCGCAATAGTGGTCAGCAGGGTGGATTTTCCCGACCCATTAGCACCGACCAGCACGGTCATTTTCTTCGCCGGAATGGTCAGGCTGATATCGTCGACGATGATCTGTTTGCCGTATCCGGCCGACAGCCGATCCAGCACGATCCCCTGCTGCTGCTGAGCGATATTGTCGCCCGCACTCTGTTCCACCCGCTGTGGCATTCACTACTCCTGCACCGCAACGGCGCGGCTCCCGGCCTGCGCGCGCGTAAGTCTTAAATAAAAATAACTCTCATTATCTTTCTCGATCATGCGTAGAATGAATGTAGTAGTCAAGAAATAACAAGCCGCTGATTAAAACGTCGACCATCAGGATTTTATGGAACCTTCAGGAAATCGAAGTTCTTATTTTTACATTGATAATCAATAAATTAAAAAACAATAACCCGATGATAAATGTGACAACTCGGCGCTAAATTGTTTGCAGGATTTTTTCCTGATTTTTGCATTTACTACTACATAACCGCATGTTTGAATGATTCTCAATTACATATCCGACCCCACTCAACGGGCTACGGGTAGACGGCGTTAATCGCAATCCATCGGGCAATGAATACGAAAACTCCTCTCATCTCACCAACGAAGATGGGACACGTGCGGGATATAAATTAAATGACTGAGTTAAGACCTTCTTTTCTGGGGAAAAAGGGTTATGCGCTGTTTTCAGCGATCTTCATCGGCACGCTGGCCTCGTCGGTCGCCATGGCGGCAGACGCCCCCGCCGCCACCGGCAGCAGCGATAAAACGGCGAAGGATGCGGGCACGATGACGGTGGAAGCCAGCGTCGCCGATGCCGATAAGCCGATGACCTCCGGCTACCAGCCGCTGAACTCCACGACGGCCACGCTGACCAATATGCCGCTGCTGGATATTCCGCAGGTGGTGAACACCGTCAGCGATCGGGTGCTCGAAGATCAGCATTCCACCACGCTGGATGAAGTGCTTAACAACGTCAGTAACGTCGTGCAGACCAACACCCTTGGCGGCACACAGGACGCCTTCGTGCGCCGCGGCTTCGGCAGCAACCGAGATGGTTCCGTGCTGACCAACGGCCTGAAAACCGTTCTGCCACGCAGCTTTAACGCCGCCACCGAGCGGGTCGAAGTGCTGAAGGGCCCGGCCTCAACGCTATACGGCATCCTCGATCCGGGTGGGCTGATTAACGTGGTCACCAAGCGGCCGGAGCGCACCTTTGGCGGCTCCATCTCGGCGACCTCCAGCAGCTTTGGCGGCGGCACCGGAACCGTGGATCTGACCGGGCCGATCGAAGGCACCAACCTGGCGTATCGCCTGATTGGCTCCTATCAGCACGAAGACTACTGGCGTAACTTCGGCAAGGAGCGCAGCAGCTTTATTGCCCCGTCTCTGACCTGGTTCGGCGACGATGCGACGGTTAATATCGCGTATTCCCATCGCAACTACAGTACCCCGTTCGATCGCGGCACCATTTTCGATCTGAATACCGGCCATGCGGTAAATGTAAGCCGCGAAACCCGCTTTGATGAAGAGTACAACATCACCGACGGCGAATCGGACCTCGCGCAGCTGAATGCCGAATACCGCATTAACAATCAGTGGACGGCGAAGTTCGACTACAGCTTCAGCCAGGATAAATACAGCGACAACCAGGCGCGCGTGATGGCCTATGACGCCACCACCGGCAACCTGACCCGCCGCGTTGACGCCACGCAGGGATCGACCCAGCGTCAGCACTCGGCGCGCTTCGATCTGCAGGGCGACGTGGTGATTGGCGGCCTGTACAACGAGATCCTGACCGGGGTGGCGTACGAGAATTACGATCTGCTGCGCACCGATATGATCCGCTGTAAGAACGTGCAGGACTTCAATATCTACAATCCGAGTTACGGTTCGACCGGCAAATGCACCACGGTCTCCGCCTCGGACAGCGACCAGACCATCCAGCAGGTTAGCTACTCGGCCTACGTGCAGGATTCGCTGTATCTGACCGATAAGTGGATTGCCGTCAGTGCTCTGCGCTATCAGTACTTTACCGAGTACGCCGGTAAGGGCCGTCCGTTCAACACCAATACCGACAGCACCGACAATGCCTGGGTGCCGAAATTTGGTCTGGTGTATAAAGCGACGCCGTCGATCTCACTGTTCGGTAACGTTTCACGTTCGTTTATGCCGCAGTACTCGATTGCCAGCTACATCGGCGAGCTGCCGCCGGAAACCGCGACCGCTTGGGAAGCCGGGGCCAAATTCGATCTGTTTGACGGCGTAACGGCGAACGTCACCCTGTTTAACATCAATAAAAACAACGTACTGTATACCGAAACCATCAACGATGAGAGCGTAGCGAAAACCGCCGGACGGGTGCGTTCACGCGGGGTGGAGGTGGATGTTGCCGGGGCGCTGACGCAGAACATCAACGTTATCGCCAGCTACGGCTATACCGATGCCAAAGTGATGGAAGACCCGGACTACAAAGGGAAAATGTTGCCTAACGTGCCGCGCCACACCGGATCGCTGTTCCTGACCTACGATTTCCACAACGTGTATGACGGCAATACCCTGACCGTGGGCGGCGGGGGCCATGCGGTCAGCCGCCGTTCCGGCGACAACGGCGAAGATTATTCGCTACAGGGCTATGCGGTTGCCGATGCGTTCGCCTCTTACAAAATCAAGGCAGAGCATCCGGTAACGCTGCAGGTTAATGTGAAGAATATCTTCGACAAAACTTATTACACCTCGTCTATCGCCACCAACAATCTGTCTAACCAGATTGGCGATCCGCGCGAAGTGCAGTTCACGGTCAAAATGGATTTCTGATCCGCACGTTTAAAGCAGCCGTTTATTCTGTGCAAACGTAGTTTATCTCCTGAAGTACATCGGATGTTATGACGACGCCAGTCGTCGCTTTCAGGAGAGAAACTATGGCAGAGCAGCAATTTGACTACATCATCATCGGTGGTGGTTCCGCAGGATGCGTTATCGCCACGCGATTGATAGAGGCCCAGGCAGGCAGCGTCCTGCTGCTGGAAGCCGGCGGTCGCGACGACAGCCTGTTCCACAAAATTCCCGCCGGACTGGTAAAGCTTTCCCCCAAAACCCGCTGGCCCTACCGCACCCTTCCCCAACAGCATGTCAATAATCGCGTTATGCAGGTCGCTCAGGGCCGCGTGCTGGGCGGCGGCAGTTCCGTCAACGGCATGATCTATCTGCGCGGCCAGCCCCGGGACTATGACGACTGGGCGGAAGAATACGGCTGCCGTGGCTGGAGCTTTAACGATCTGCTCCCCTTCTTCAGAAAAGCAGAAAACAACGAATGCCTGAGCGGAAGCTATCACGCCCAGCAGGGGCCGCTGAGCGTCAGCGAAAACCAGTTCCGCCACCCGTTAACCGATGCCTTCGTTCGCGCCGGGCAGGAGCAGGGCCTGCCGTACGTCAATGATTTCAACGACGGCGCCCCCGCAGGCGTCGGCCTGTGGCAGACCACCACGCTTAACGGCGAACGCGCCAGTACCTCACGCGCCTATCTCGACCGGGTGAAAAACAATCCGCAGCTGACCGCGATCACCGGTGCCGAGGTTGAGCATCTGATTATGGAAGACCAGCATGCACGCGGCGTGGTTTATCACACGCACGGCAAATCGCACCGTCAGGCTTATGCCCGGCGGGAGGTGATCCTCTGCGCCGGTGCCTTCGGCAGCGCTAAAATCCTGCTGCTGTCCGGCATTGGACCACACCAGCACCTCGACGATATGAGCATCAAGACCTGTGCCGATTTACCGGTCGGCAAGTATTATCAGGACCACCTGCATATGTCGCTGAACGCCACCGTCACCACCCATAACAGCATGTGGGGACAGGACAAGGGCCTGAGGGCAGTGAAAAATTTCGCCCAGTGGCACTGCTTCCACAGCGGCCTGCTGACCAGCAATATCCTCGAAGGCGGCGCGCTGATCGATTCCACCGGCTGCGGTCGATCCGACATTCAGGTGCATTTCCTGCCGGTGCTGGATAATTTTGAAAACGGACCGGGGGCGAACCCCGCAGGCAGCGAACACGGCATCACGCTAAAAGTGGGCTTTCTGCAAAGCCAGTCGCGCGGTGAGGTAAGACTGAACAGCAGTCATCCAGCCGATGAGCTGGCGATTGATGCCGGTTATCTCAGCAACCCGGCGGACCTGGCCGGACAAATCCGCGCCGTACAGGCTGGCCTGCGTCTGCTGCGCAGCCCGTCCCTGCAGTCGGTCGTCGGGCATATTTTGCATCTCGATGAGGTCAAAGAGGACGATGTCGCCGCCATCACCCAGTTTATCCTCAACGATATTAAAACCGTCTACCACCCGGTCGGCACCTGCCGTATGGGCCCCTATCCGGCGACCTCAGTGGTGGATTTACAGCTGCGCGTTCACGGCATCAGCGGCCTGCGGGTGGCTGACTGCAGTATTTTCCCGCAAATCCCCAGCGGCAATACCAATGCGCCCACCATTATGATCGCCGAACGTGCCGCCGATCTGATCCTCAGCGATATCGCTAACCTCGCCTCCTGACCACGCCAGCCCCCGGCTTCTGCCCTGTGGCAGAAGCTTCTTATTCGACTAGAATTAATTAGTTACCAGAATAATCTTAAAGAGATTAATTCTCATTTCGATGATTTTTATTCTGCTAATTATTAATAAGAATGGTTATCAAACTTATTTAAAAAACGGAACGAATTATATTTAACTAAAATAAAAAACCATAATAAATCATTGCTTTAGATCATCTAAAATAAATTTAGCATTTGCTATAATAAACGGTTTTTATTTTATCAGGATGCGTGCATAATGCGCAGAAATCACCTGTAATCTACAGCCAATAATAATTTTAAGGAGTCACCATGCTGACCAATGAAATGACCGCAAAGCTGAACGACCAGCTGAATCTGGAGTTCTACTCTGCCAACCTCTACCTGCAGATGAGCGCCTGGGCTAACGATAAAGGTTTTGACGGCGCCGCCGCCTTCCTGCGTGAACACTCCGTAGAAGAGATGCAGCATATGCAGCGCCTGTTCAACTACCTGAGCGATACCGGCGCGATGCCGGTGCTGGGCACCATTGATGCACCACCGGTAACCTTTAACTCGCTGAGTGAAGTGCTGGAGCAGGCCTATCAGCACGAGCAGCTGATCACCTCGAAGATCAATGAACTGGCCCACGAAGCCATCACCAGCAAGGATTATTCCACCTTCAACTTCCTGCAGTGGTACGTCGCAGAGCAGCACGAAGAAGAGAAGCTATTCAAATCCGTACTGGACAAACTGGCGCTGGTTGGCAACACCGGACAGGCACTGTTCTTCCTGGACAAAGATCTGAAAAAACTGAGCGAGCCGGGCGCGCACTCCGCACCGTAATTCGCTTTGCCAGGCGAAAGCGTTTTGTTTCGTGCTGTCTGAGCATCAGTCACCGAGCCACTCCCGAAAGGGAGTGGCTTTTTTCATTTACCGATTAATGACCGGCAGGCAGCGTGACCCAGTAGCCCGGCTGGTACGCCACCGGCAGGAAGCGCTGGTGAAATTCGCGGAAGGTGGCATCCGGATCGATATCCTTGAACAGCTCAGGATGCAGCCACTTGGCAATCGCCTGGATCGCTACAAACTGATACGGGCTGTCGTAGAACTGATGCCAGATCGCGTGCGCATTGCCGTTGGTGGCCACCGGCAGCGTATGGAAGGCAGAACGGGCCATCAGCGCCGTTAAGCGTTTTGTCGCTTCTGCCATATCTGCGCCCGGGCCCACGCCCACCCAGCCACCGGCTGTGTTGTAGTTCTTCCAGTTCGCGCCGGTCACAATCACCACGTCGGGACGCGAGGCGATAATCTGCTCGGGGTTCAGGGTGCCGAAGGTGCCGGGGATCAGTCCTTTGGCAATATTGCTGCCGCCCGCCACTTCGACCATACGGCCAAAGTTTTCATCGCCAAACGACATGCAGCACTCTTCGGTGTAGCCCCCGGCGCGATCCAGCATCACCTTCGGACGCTTACCGGTGAAGTTTTTCAGACGGTCGGTGACGATATCGATCTGCTGCTGGCGGAAGGCGACGATTTCTTCGGCGCGCTCGGGTTTCCCCACCAGCTGGCCCATAATGCGGATGCTTTTTTCCGCGTTCTCAAACGGCTTTTCGCGGAAGTCGATAAACACCACCGGGATGCCCAGCTTGTCGAGTTTTTCGGTCAGCTTCGACTCATCGGTCGCCGCTTTCGATTCCAGATTCATCAGCACCAGATCGGGCTTCAGCGTCAGCGCCTGCTCAACGTTAAAGGTGCCATCCTTCGCACCGCCGAAGGTCGGCAGCTTTTTGATCTGCGGATATTTTTCCGCGTAGATTTGATAAGTGTCGAAATCCGCCTTCGGCAGATCGTCGCGCCAGCCCACGACGCGCTGGAAAGGTGCGGCGGTATCGAAGGCCGCCAGCAGGTAGATCTGCCGCCCTTCTCCCAGGATCACCCGCTTCACTTCGGATTTAATTTCAACCTTCCGGCCGCTGACATCTTCCACTACAAACGGTGCAGCCCACAGGCTGGCAGATGCGATCAGACCGGTCAGCAGAATGCCTGTTTTACCCCAAATCGTCATAATAAACCCCAACAAGGAAAATGATAATTATTCTCAGTTCAAGTCTTGCAGGGGCATGCTACGTGGCGATGAAAGTTAAAACAAGATGTGTCAAAAAATTTCATTTGATGACGATTTTAAACGGTGTACCGATAAAATTTCGTATCCACTTTCATCACCGGGAAGGAGGCGGGCAGGTCGGAAACGGCGATTTCCGTAAAGCCGTTTTTCTCATAGAAACGGTGCGCGGCCAGGAACAGCGCGGTGGTGCCGAGAAAGACATCGGTTAATTCCTGCTCGCGGCCATACGCCAGCAGGATGTTCAGCAGCGCCAGGCCGGTGCCGTACGTTTTACCGCGATACTCCGCCGCCACGAACATTTTGCGCAGCGCCGCCTGGCGGTGGCCAATATCCTTCAGCGCGATACAGCCCACCACGCGATCGTCCACCAGCGCCAGCCAGAACTGGCCGTGGCCCTGCTGATAGAAGTTTTCAATGTCGTTGAGGTCGGGCTGCTGCTCTGCGGTAATCGGGATACCAAATTCCTGGGTCTGGATCGGCAGGATCAACTCAAGCACCGCCGCCTGATGTTTAGCGCTGTAGGGTTCAATACGAAGGGTTTTGCCGGTTTCGCTCATTGATGTTGTTCTCTCTGGCGGCCAGGGGCTGCGTTAGGGACGTTAGATGCAGGCGGCAACCGCTAATTGCCGCCTGCTTTCTCTGCCCTTTCAGACTACATCATTAGCATGATAAATCATCAGGTTAATTCGTATTCGGCTATCGACGAGTTCAGCGCGCCGCCGCCTTCACCGCATCGTGCAGATTCAGCCGCTGCCAGAAGCTCTGCGCAGCGTCACCCGACAGCGGATAGCCATCCGCCAGCGCGGTGCGCACCATCAGCTGACGGCGCTGTGCGGCGCTGAGATTCGGCAACGGCGCTTCCAATAGCACTTCAGCCCCTTCCGGCACCACCAGTGGCGATGGCTTCACCTTCGCGGCGGGCAGGTTGTAGGTCATGGTAAAGCGGTAGAACGTCTGCATCGCTTTCGCCGAGTACGGGTCATCCTGCGCCGGTGCCTTCGCACAGTCGCGCAGCGACATACCACACTCTTTCTCCAGCGCGCTGCGCAGCTGCTGCTTCGCCGCGTCGAACAGCTCACGGTAGCGCGGATCGTTCAGGTAGTGCGCCACGTTGCGCTCCGCCACCATTCTTGAACCCATCACATCCAGCGGATAGTGAACGCCGAGCACGATGCGCGAATAACCGTAGCGCGCGCCGCGGTCGATCAGCGGCACAAAGCGCTCAGGCAGCATCTGCGCCATCAGCAGCGCATCGGTGTAGCCGGTGTTGGTGTGGCCGCTCGGGAACGAACCTCCGTCGGCGGTGTAGGGATGGTTATCTTTCGCCACCGCGCTGTCCGGCACGAGGTGAATGGTATTGCCGGGGATCAGGAACGGGCGCTTATAGTCAAAGTGCTTTTTCGCTTCGCTGGTGCTGACTTCGCTGGCCTTCAGCAGCGCCGCCGCCTTGCCCAGTTCGCCTTTGTCATAGGCGCGAATAAACGCCTCACCCAGCTTTGGCCCCAGCGCATCGGCGAGGAAGTAGAGGTAATTCTGTCCTTCGGCATCGACCAGCGCCTGGCGACGTGCGCCGTCGGTGGCGTTGAGGTTGATGTTTTCTACCGTTGCCAGGTTTTGCGCCAGCGTCGCTTCCGGCAGCTTACTGAAGGCGCTCAGCAGTTCAATTCCCGCCTGCTGGTTAGCTTTTTTACCGAAGTCATAGCCGCTGGCCTGCAGCCAGGCTTTGTCGACCTGCTTACCGCCCTGCTTTGCCGTTTCCAGCTGGCTGCGCGCCAGGGTGCTGCTGTCACCCTTAATACCGTTAATCAATGCGGTCTGCACCGAGCCTTCCAGAGCGACCACCGCCGGGCTGCTGCTGGCCGGGGTGGTGGTGTTCACAATCGCGGCAACCTGCGGCAGCTCTGCGGGGGTTTTAGCCTGGGCCAGCGGACCGGCCAGGAGCGAAGCGGCAAGAAGCGTGAGACGAAAGCGCATAAATCATCCTCGTTATTATCAAGTTAACCCTGTCGCCCGCAGACTAGTCCCGCTATATGGCACTTTTATGGCAAAACATATTCCGATACAGATTCCCGCATCCTGTCATAAAACACGCTGAAAAATAGTCGCGTTTGCCTCAAACCTGCCACGGCAGCACGCCTTTGTGGCGGCGCGCGCACCAGGACGCCAGCAGCATCAGCAGCACGACGACCAGGATCATCAGGCAGCCCACCGCCGCCGCCAGCGTTGACGAACCGCCCTCATCAAGGAAGACAATGGTCGGCCCCAGCGTCTGGGTCGAGGAGGTCACCAGCAGGATCGACACCTGGATTTCGTTCAGCGCGGTCAGAAATACGAGGATCGCCCCGGCAATCGCCGATGGCGCGACCAGCGGCAGCAGAATGTCACGCATCCGCCGCAGGAAGCCCGCACCGGCCAGCTGCGCCGCCTCGTCCAGCGATCGCTCCACGCGGGCGAAACCTGCCAGCGTCGGGCGCAGCACCAGCGCAAGGAAGTTGGAAAGATAGGCGGCGAGGATAATCCACACCGTGCCGTACAGGCTGACGTTAACCAGCGGCAGCGGCCGCAGGAAAAACAGCAGCGCCGCGATGCCGGTCACCACGCCCGGCAGTGCATACGCCAGTTCGCTGGAGAGATGCAGCACCCGCACCAGGCGGCTACGCCGCCAGCTGAGGTAGCAGGCCATAAACAGCGCCATCAGGGTCAGGATCGCCGCCGCAATCGCCGTCAGCCACAGACTGGTGAAAAAGGCGTGGCGCACTGCCGGGTAGCCAAACAGCGCGTTGCGGTAGTTAATCAGCGTCAGCGTCTGCGCGTTCAGCGCCTGGCCAAAGCCCTGGGTCAGCGACGTAGTCAGCAGAGCCGACAGCGGCAGCAGCAGGATCAGCGCCATCAGCAGCCATGCGATCACCTCCACCGGCAGTCGCCAGCGGCCAAGAGACTGTGTCAGCGCCTGCGCCGTCCCGCTGACGCGCACGTCGCGCCGACCGCCCAGCAGGCTGCTGACCAGCATTCCGGCCAGGGTGATCGCCGCCAGCAGCAGCGACAGCACCGCCATATCGGGCAGCGCACCCGGTCCGCTGCTGTTCAGCTGCTGGTAGATAAGCGTAATCAGCGTCGGCACGCGTGCCGGAATACCCAACATGGCCTGAATACCGAAGTTACCGGCGGCGGCCACGAAGGAAAGCGCGGCTCCGGCGAAAATCGCCGGGCGCGCCAGCGGCAGGATAATGGTAAGCAGCACATGCAGCGGCGAGGCTCCGGCAATACGCGCCGCCTCAACCAGATCGGACGGCAGGCGCTGAAGCCCGGCGCGCACCGCCAGAAACACCAGCGGGGCATTGTGCAGCCCGAGCAAAAGAATAATGCCGCTCATCGAGTAGAGCGGCGGCGGACCGGCGACGGGGGGCAGGCCCAGCCCGGCCAGCAGTGTCATCAGTGGGCCGGAGGGCGACATCGCCTGCACCCAGGCCAGCGCGGTGACCTGCGGCGGGATCATCAGCGGCAGAATAAAGGCAAAAACCCACGCCGCCCTGGCCCGGATATTACTCAACGCCACCAGCCACGCCGCCAGGGTCCCCAGCAGCAGAGACAGCGCGGTGGCACCCAGTGCAATAAACAGCGTATTGCCGGTCGCACGCAGCACCCGGGGCGTATTCAACAGCCGCAGCAGACGCTCGCTGTCGGGTACGCCCTGTGGTGCAACCGCCGCCCAGATTAGCCGCGCCAGTGGCGCAATCGACAGCAGGCCAATCATGATTGCCAGCAGCCAGAGGATCCACCGCTCGCTGCCGGGCCAGCGGATCGCACGAGGATGTCGGGCGCTGCGCATCATACCGGGCAATACGCTCATCGTTTATCCGCCAAAGATTTCAGTGAATTTCTCACGCACCTGCGTATCGTCATTGACCGCTTTATCGCTGTCCAGCGTCAGCAGTTTGATCGAATCGATTGGGGCAAAGCCGTCCGGTGCCGCTACGCGTTTATCGATCGGCCGGTTGCCCTGCTGCGCCACCAGCTGCTGGCCTTTTTCCGACAGCATAAAATCAACGAAGGCTTTGGCCGCTGGCACGTTGTGCGCGCCCGCCAGGATCGCCACCGGCTCGGTCACGAACGAGGCACCTTCCTGCGGATAAACCAGATCGACCGGCGATCCCTGTTTCTTCGCGCGGATCAGATCGGCATCGGTAATGATCCCGTATTTGGCAACGCCGCTGGCGACCGCTTTCAGCGCCGGACCGTTACCGCCTTCCGGCGTAATGCCGTTGGCCGCCAGCTTTTTATAGAAATCCCAGCCGATGGTTGGCGTATTGATGGCGGTATGCAGGTGGTAGAGCGCCGCGCCGGAATAGAGCGGGCTTGGCACCGCCACCTGGCCGCGATTGCTGGCATCGGTCAGCGCCATCCAGCTGTTAACCGGTTTGGCGTTCTGGGTGTTGTAGCCAATCACCGTGGCGATGATTTTCGTGCCGAACCAGGTCTTATCTTTATCGTAGAAATTCGGGCTGATATGGCTGACCGGCGCATCCGCGTAGGCCATCAGCTTGCCCTCTTTCTTCAGCGCGCCGAGGTTGATGGAATCCGCCACCAGCAGCACATCGGCTTTGACCTCGCCGCTCATCATTTCGGTGCGCAGTACGTTCATGAGCTGGGTGGTGCCGTTGCGGGTCCAGCTGACCTCAATGCCGGGATTGGCGGCTTTAAAGGCTTCAATCGTTTGCTGAGCGATCTCCGGTGCCTGCGAGGTATAAACCACCAGTTTGCCGTCGGCCGCCTGGGCTGACAGAGAGGTGAACGCTAGCAGTGACAGAATTTTTACCGTGCTACGCATCTGTAGTCCTTAGTGAATTTAAAAAAAATTAGTGCGGAATGACCCAGCCGTCGGTGGCGGCCAGCCTGATACGTTCTCCGACCCGCGGCGGTGCGGCGTCTGCCTGCATTAAGGTCAAACGGCACTGCGGATCGCCCAGAGGTTCTATTTCCAGCTGACTGTACCCGCCGCGGTAGATCACCCGGCGGACCTCGCCGTCAAAGCCTGGCGCATCATGCGCGACCCTTTGCAGGTCACCCGCGTGCAGGCAGACTTTGCCTTTCGGCAGGGCGGCCTGGGTGAGGCTGGCCCGCAGCTTTACCCGCTGGCCAAGCAGCGTGACCCAGGCAAAGCCGTGACCATCGGGTTCAACATCCCCGACCGGGACCACCCGACCATCGTCAATGAAGCGCGCCACCATTTCGCAGTCGGGCTGGCGGTAAAGTTCCTGCGGGGTGGCGAACTGCATCACCTGCCCCGCTTCCATCACCACGATGCGGTCGGCTAACGCCATCGCTTCATGCTGATCGTGGGTAATGTAGAGCAGCGTGGCGCCGGCATGATGGTGAAAGCGAGTAAACTCCTCTTCCATCGCGGCGCGCAGATGCACGTCAAGGTTGGCCAGCGGTTCATCCAGCAGCACCAGCTGCGGGCGCGTGACCAGGCAGCGAGCCAGCGCCACGCGCTGCCGCTGTCCGCCGGAAAGGTCCGCCGGGCGGCGTTCGCCCATGCCGTCCAGACCGACCAGCTCCAGCGCGGCATCCACCCGGATGCGGCGGTTGGCGCGATCCATCCCCTTCACCTTCAGGCTGTATTCGATGTTTTCTGCCACCGACATATGTGGCCAGAGGGCGTAGTTCTGGAACACCACGCTCAGCTCGCGCTGCTCCGGCGGCAGATGCTGGCCCGGCGCGCTGTAGCAGCGTTCGCCGACGGTGATGCTGCCGGAATCCGGGGTTTCAAACCCGGCGATAGTCCGCAGCAGCGTGGTTTTACCGCAGCCGGAAGGCCCGAGTACGGCGATAAACTCCCCGTGCTCAATCCGCAGCGAGACATTGCGCAGCACCGGCTGCTGGCTAAAAGATTTACACAGATTCTCGATCAGGATCGCAGACATCAGGCGCTCGGACTCCGTTCAAATAAAGCAACGGCTTAGAACATACTGAGCAAAGATGACAGCGCGGTGACAGCAGGTAGAATGAAGCCTGTGCCGCCCGCCGCCGTTGAACGGTGGGGGGAAAAACGGAGAAAATACCGTTGCGTCGCGCGGTGTGCGTACCGCATCTGAGCGTTAACGCAATTGCGTATCGCGATCGTAGACTCGTTAAACTCATCACAGGGCGACTCACACAGGCAGGTCACATGAGCATCGATTCGGATATCACCGTTCGTAAACTGGAAATTTTCATCGCTTTTATGACCCGGGGAAATCTTGCCCGCACGGCGGAGGCGCTGGGGATCAGCAGCGTCAGCGTACATCGCGCCCTGCACAGCCTGGAAGAAAGCCTGCGCTGCCCGCTGTTTATTCATCAGGGGCGCAATCTGGTGCCGATGCCCGCCGCACAGACGCTGCTGGAATACAGCCAGGAGGCACTCGACCTGCTGTCACGCGGCGTGGAGGAGGCGCGAAAAACCGCCGGAATGAGCCAGGGCAATCTGCGGCTGGGCACGCTCTATTCGCTGACGCTCGAGACGATTCCGCAGCTGATTATGGGCATGAAGCTGCGCCGTCCCGACCTGGAGCTGGAACTGACCATGGGCTCCAATAAGATGCTGTTAAACCGCCTGGAGGAAGGCACGCTGGACGCGGTGCTGATCGCCACCTCCTGTGAGCACATCAATCATAGCCATCTGGAAACGCTGCCGCTGTTTGAGGACGATATTTTCCTCGCCGCGCCCGCCGCCTCCGGTCTGGACGTCAGCCAGGAAGCCGATCTGCGCGATTTTCGCCAGGCTAAATTCGTCTCCCTCGATGAGGGATTTGCCACCTGGCAGGGCTTCCGCGAGGCGTTTGCCGTTGCCGGTTATGAGCCGGAGATCGTCACCCGGGTGAACGATATTTTTTCGATGCTAAGCCTGGTGCAGGCCGGAGTCGGCTATACCCTGCTGCCGGGGCGGATGAAGCGGGTCTATGAAAACTCGGTTCAGCTGCTGCGGCTGGCACCGCCCTATCAGATGCGGCAGAACATCTCGATTGTCTTTGAGCGCAACCGCGAGCACGATCCGAACCTGCTGGCGCTGGTGGCGGAAGGCAGGATGTACAGCCGCCAGCGCGGTTCTAAATCCTGAGCCTTAACGCCAGGCGGGCGGCAATCCCGGTACGGGTTCCTACTCTCTCGGCCAGCTCAGTACGAGCGACTGATCCATAGCGCCAGGCGGGATGCAGCCTGATTCTAGTTCCTGGCTCTCTGCGCCAGGCGGGCGGCATCCTGGTACGGGTTCCTGCTCTCTCGGCCAGCTCAGTATGAGCGACTGATCCATAGCGCCAGGCGGGATGCAGCCTGATTCTAGTTCCTGGCTCTCAGCGCCAGGCGGGCTGCCAGCTCTGGGCCGCTCTGCTCCAGCGCGATCGCTTCGCCGCCCTGACTGAACGACTGCCGCGTCAGCCCGGTGAGCACCGCGCCGGGCGGCATCTCAATCGCCAGCCGCACCTCGCGTTCTTCCGCCGCAATCATCGCATCGTACCAGTTCACCCTGCGCGCCATATTGTATGCCAGGTCGTCGGCAATCTGCTGCGGCTGCCACAGCACGCGGGCGCTGCTGCCGCTGAGAAAGGCGCAGCGCGGGCGATGCAGCGTGACATCACGAAAGGCCTGCGCCTGCGCCTGCGCGGGCTTCGCCAGCAGTTCGCAGTGGGAAGGCACGCTGACCGCCAGCCGACAGGCGCGCTGGGCACCGAGCGATTTCGCCGCGGCCCCCACCCGCGCCATCGCCGCATCCGATCCGGCAATCACCAGCTGCTGCGGGCTGTTGACGTTAGCCAGCCAGCAGTCGTCGCCGAGCAGCGGCAGCAGATCCGCCTGCGGAAAACCGACGATCGCCGTCAGACCGTAGCCCTGCGGCCAGGCGTTCTCCATCAGCGTACCGCGCAGCGAAACCAGCCGCAGCGCGTCGCTGAATGCCAGCGCTCCGGCGATCACCGCCGCCGGATACGCGCCGATCGACAGCCCGGCGGTAATATCAGCCACGGTGCCCTGCCGTTCCAGCGCGCGAGCGTGGGCGACGCCGCTAATCAGAATGCACAGCTGCACTGCGCGGGTGTGCCGTAATGCCTCCGCGCTGTCGAGCAGGCGCGCATCCTCCGCCAGCACCTCGCTGACCTCATCAAGCAGCGCATCACCGTCGGGCAACTGCTGCAGCATGCCGGGCCGCTGTGCGCCCTGGCCAGGAAAAGAGAAAAGCACGTTCATTCTGTACTCCAGGGCCGATCGGTCAGCAGCGGGCCCTGCGGCGTTTTCAGCAGCACCCGCTCTTCCCGCAGCCATTCCGTTAAGGCAAAGCCTCCGCGCGGCGTCCCAATCTGGGTATCCACCCCGCAGGGAAGCTGGCTGACAAACGTCTGCCAGCGCAGCAGTTCGGCGCGGTCCAGCGGCTGCTCGCTGCGGATCAGCAGGTCGAGATCGCTGCTGGCACGCAGCACCGGCACTTCGGTTGCCAGCGCGTAGCCGACGCTGCCGGTGATTCCCCAGCGCCACGGCCACGTCAGCTGGGCCAGCTGTAGCGCGGCCTGCAGCGGCGGCTGGGAAATATAGGGTGAAGCCAGCAGCCGTGCCGCATCGCTTAGCGTCTCCGGCGACAGGATCCGCCGGATATCGCGCGGATCGACCCAGCCTGCGGCCCGCAGATCGCGCTGCAGTCCCCGCACGCCGACCGGCACGCGTCCGCCTGTGTCACTGTCGCGGCGAACTACCAGCGGCAGCGCTGGCCGCCACTGGCTGGCTACCCATTCCGGCAGGTCGCCCTGTAAGGCGGTTCTGTCGGAAACCCAAATCAGATCGTGTGGAGAACTCATTTCACATCCCGGAAGTCAGCGTGATAAACAACGGCAGGCTAAGGATACACAACAGCGAGGTGATCAGCAGAACGGCTTCCGCATCCGGCGACTGCACGCCAAAACGGTTACCGAATACCACCCCGAAGAAGCCCGCCGACAGCGCGATCATCAGGATCGCGGTGATCGCCACCTCGCCATGCAGACCGAGCGCCAGCACCACGCCCCAGGCGATCAGCGGCTGGATCAGCAGCTTGGTGAAACTGCCGAGGATTACCGCGCCGTTGATGCTCAGTTTGCGGGCGGAGAGGATCACCCCAGTGAGGAACAGCGCACCGGCGGTAGCCGCCAGGCCGAGCGGTTTAATCGATGCCAGCACGATCTCCGGCATGCTGACCCCCAGCCCGGACAGCACCACGCCCAGCAGCGGCCCCCAGACGATCGGCTTGGTGACCGAACGCCACATCAGAACCGGCAGCATACCGATGCCTGACAGCTGGCCGTTACCTGCCGCCAGCGCTTTTTCACGCTCAAGGATCAGCAGGCAGAACGGCGTCAGCAGCACCGAACCGCAGGCGATTGAGACGGCCACCGACAGCGAGGTTGTCGAACCTTCCCCCAGCACGCTGCCGAGGATCGGCAGGCCCAGGGCCGCATAGTTCGGCAGGGAGACGGTGAGCGTCAGCACGGCGGCATCCTGCGGGGACTTATGGAATAACCGCGTCGCGGTAAAATAGATGGCGAACCAGCCCACCCACATTGACAGCACCAGCACCACGATCAGCGGCGACTGCTGGACAATCCCCAGCCAGGGGGTTTTTACCGTGGCGCTGAACAGCGCGGCGGGCAGAGCAAAATCCATCACGAACACGTTCAGCAGAGCAACATTTTTGTTGTCCACCATCTTTGCTTTCCCGGCATAAAACCCGAGCAGCATAATCACAAAAATAGGGGCAAGCGCATGAATAATTATATAAGTCATAACATCACCAGGTCGTCAGATTAAGCACCGGTGCGATGATTATTTTTTTATTTTTCAGGCCATGGCTGCGGGGGAACGTTGTCCGTTGGCCCCCGCAGATAACCCGGCAGGTTTGTCTTAATCAGAAGTATTACCAGGCCGCACGCATCCGTTCACGAACCCGTTTTGAGCTGCTGCGGTTTTCCGCCTGCAGGCGGCACTGCAGTCCGGGATCGCGGCGGGCGGCGGCCACGGCGGCGGTCAGCGCCTGGCGCACCTGCGCGACATCGCTCTCGCCCGGCGCGTCCGGCTGGCTGATATCCAGCAGCGACTCCAGCAGGCCCAGCGTCTGGTAGTGATCGATGTCGTAGGCCATAGGCGGGATGGTTTTCGCCAGTTTCTCCAGCGCTTCAACGCTGCGCAGGGTGATGCGCGCCGCCGCCGCCTTGCCCATCGCGTGGATCATTACGCCGTCGTCATTGAAGGCGATCAGCCGGTTGGCCTGATAGCCGTGGGCCAGAAATGCCCCCGACATCGCCTTGCCAACGATCAGCCCGATCACCACGTGGCCCGCCAGACGTGCGCTGGCGTAGGCCCCTGCCGCTGCGGCCAGCGACTGATGAATGCCAAAGGCCTCCTCACGGCGACCGTAGGCCTGGCTGGGTACGTCGATCACCGCCACGATGATGCGTTTATCGGCTTTACCGGCGTCTTCCGCTACGGTTTCACTGACCACCTTCGCCAGCGTCCAGCCCTCCAGCAGGCCGACTTCGCCCCTTGCAGCACGCGGATAGTGATTATTTTCATCCGCCACCACCGCGATAAAGCGTGCGGCTTCACCGTGAACCTCGCCGTCGGCGACCTGCACAGACGGGCACAGCCCGGACAGGCGGCGTGCGCCGTTGGTCAGTTGCTGCAGCCAGACTTCACCGCGTCCCGTTTGCTGTTTCATGACCGATCCTCCCTGCTGAAAAGACGTGTAATCTGCTGCGGGTCCGCCTGCTGGCGGGTATCAAACTGTGTCAGCCGCGGCAGGTAGTGTGCGTAATTTTCGGAACGGTGTACCGCCGGTACGCCCTTCGCCAGCGCGTCCAGCATCGCCTGCCTCACCGCCTTCTGGCCGTCGCCGACCAGCGCATCCGCCAGCCCGCTGGCCGCACGGGTTTCGCCGCCGGTCATGCTCCAGATAAACGGACGATCGCGGGAGTCATATTCGTCAATGCCCGCCTCCTGCTCGATGACCTGCGGGCCGTTCAGCCCCAGGCGCGCTTCGCGGGTGACGATCAGATAGCTGCACAGTCCGGCGGCAATCGACATGCCGCCGAAGCAGCCGACGGTACCGGCAACAATGCCCACCACCGGGGTATAGCGGCGCAGATCGACGATGGCCGCGTGGATATCGGCAATCGCCGCCAGGCCCAGGTTCGCTTCCTGCAGCCGCACGCCGCCGGTTTCCAGGCACAGCACCGCGCGGGTCGGAATGCCGTTGCGGTTGTCTTCCGCCGCCAGCTCCAGCGCCGCCGCCATTTTGGCACCCGACACTTCGCCCATGCTGCCACCCTGGAACGCCCCCTCAATGGCGATTACCACCGCAGGCTGCCCGTCGAGGGTGCCCTTCGCCACCACCATGCCGTCGTCGGCCTGCGGAACGATGCCCTGCATCGCCAGCCACGGCGAGATAATACCTTCGAAGGGATCCAGCAGTTCACGGAAGCTCCCGTCATCCAGCAGCAGCCGCGCGCGCTGGCGCGCATTCAGTTCAATAAAGCTGAGATCGTTACGCATCGGCTACCTCCTCAAATACCTGCTCAATGCGGATCCTCGCCACGCCGGGCGTGGCACCGAAGTCGTGGATGGTCATCTGACCGGCAGGCAGTTCCCCGAAGGTGGCCAGCCGTTCGAACAGCGCTGTCCAGCGCTTGTTGCTGTTATCCACCGAGGTGACGATATCAACGTTCAGGGTGTCACTGCCGTCGGCGACAAACAGCACTTCCATGTCGCCGGAGCCCACAACGCCCGCCAGCGCTCTGCCGCTCAGGCGTCGTGAGGCTGGAAAATTAAGGCTTATCTGTTGCATAAGGTCCTCTTTAAATAAAATCCTTGTGTCGGACGGCCCGTTGCGGACCGCC
Source organism: Erwinia sp. JUb26 (assembly GCF_003751505.1). Taxonomy (GTDB): domain Bacteria; phylum Pseudomonadota; class Gammaproteobacteria; order Enterobacterales; family Enterobacteriaceae; genus Erwinia. The sequence continues at coordinate 327,129 of NZ_RJVB01000002.1, forward strand.
GTTCGGAATGTCAGGTATTCGCGCTGACGGATGTGCTTCGCCACACCGGTAGCGGGAAGGCATCACGTCGCGCATCAGGCCGGGCAGATACGGTCAAGAAACAGCGCGGCGGAGAGCAGGTCTGCCGCGCCGCCCGGCGAGGCGTTCAGTGCCAGCATCTCCGCATCCAGCCGCGCCAGCGCACGCTGCCCCGCAGGCTGACTGACGCCGCCCGCTGCCAGCACCGCCCGTGCGCCCTGCTGCATCGCCTCAAGCCCGGCCATACCCGCCCGCGACAGCACGCAGGTATCGCTGAGTGAGGTCATCATCACCATCAGCGTATCCAGCCGGGCTTCGTTTTCGCTGGCCCCCTGCTGGCGGCTGCGTCGCAGCTGCGGCAGCGCCAGATTCACTACGTGCGGGAAGCCCTGCTGGGCCTCTTCACGCGCGCCCGGCAACCGGTAGCGTGAGCTGGCGCGCTGACCGTTGCTGAACAGCTTTGGCGCCGTATCATCGGGCAGCATCGCCAGCGCAGCCGCGCCGTTAACCACCTGCTGCACGCTGCCTTCTCCGCCACGCATCGCGCTGGCGGCGATCAGCAGCCCCAGCGCCCAGATCGCCCCGCGATGGGTGTTAACGCCCGAGGTGGTCTGCATCATCTGCGCTTCGCCTTCGCGGCCAAGCCGACCGATCAGCTGACGCAGGGCAATGTCCGCCGGGCGCTGCCAGCACTGCAGGGCCAGCGCGTAGAAGGTCGGGGCCAGGCTGTGGGCCGAGCGCTCAAGGAGATCCAAAGTGAGGTCCTTGTGCGCTCCGCTTCCCCGGCGATCCACCAGGCCCGGCTTCGGCGTCAGGTTCGCCTCTTCCAGCAGGCAGTGGGTTGCCACCACGGCCAGATGTCGCGCGTGGCGCTCTGCTACGATAGCGGCGAGCTGCCGCTGCGGGCTCATTACCAGCTCCTGAACTTGGCCGGTGGCTGATACAGCCCGCCGGACCATTCAACCAGATCCGCCACGCTGCCCGCCGCCAGCAGCGAACGGCTGGCATCGGTACGGCGAATGCCGAGATCTTCCGGGAAGACCACTTTGCCTTCACGGCGCAGCTGGGCCACGCGTTTCGCATCCACGCCCAGACCAACGTCGGTGATACCGGCAACCGCCGCCACCATCGCGCGGCGCTCTTCCAGCGAACTCGCGCGGTAGAGGTAGGCAATCCCCTCTTCGGTCAGCACGTGGGTGACGTCATCGCCGTAGATCATCACCGGAGCCAGCGGCATCCCGGCGGTTTTCGCCACGTCGATTGCTTCCAGTTTTTCCACGAAGGTCGGTTTAGCGCCCGCCTGGAAGGTTTCCACCATCTGCACCACCAGCTTGCGGCCGCGCGCCAGCGGGTCGGGTTCATTGATCATCGCCAGCCAGGCCGGCGTGGCGTGACGGCGGCCGTGCGGATCGTGGCCCATGTTCGGTGCGCCGCCGAAGCCGGACAGGCGACCGCGAGTCACGGTGGAGGAGTTCGCCTGGCCATCAATCTGCAGGGTCGAGCCGATAAACATATCCACCGCGTACTGCCCGGCCATCTGGCAGAAGGCGCGGTTGGAGCGCATTGAACCGTCATTGCCGGTAAAGAACACGTCCGGGCGGGCGGCAATATAATTTTCCATGCCCAGCTCGCCGCCGAAGCAGTGCACGCTGTTCACCCAGCCGCTTTCAATGGCCGGGATTAATGTCGGATGCGGGTTCAGCGCCCAGTGGCGGCAGATTTTGCCTTTCAGGCCAAGCTTTTCACCGTAGGTCGGCAGCAGCAGCTCGATGGCGGCGGTGTTAAAACCAATGCCGTGGTTCAGCGACTGCACCTGGTGTTCGGCGTAGATGCCTTTGATCGCCAGCATCGCCATCAGCACGTGTTCCTGCTTAATCAGGCGCGGGTCGCGGGTAAACAGCGGTTCAATAAAGAAAGGCTTATCGGCCACCACCACGAAATCAATCCACGAGCCGGGGATATCCACGCGCGGCAGATCGCATTCGTCATCCACCAGTTCATTCACCTGGGCAATCACGATGCCGTTATGGAACGCGGCGGCTTCAACCAGCGCCGGGGTATCTTCGGTGCTGGCGCCGGTATAGAGGTTGCCTTTGCGGTCGGCTTTAAAGCCGGCGACCAGCGCCACATTCGGAGAGAGGTCGATAAACAGACGGGCGTAAAGCTCGATGTAGGTATGAATGGCACCGATTTCCAGCAGGCCATCCTCCAGCAGCTGCGAAATGCGCAGGCTTTGGGTACCGGAGAAAGAGAAATCCAGCTTGCGGGCAATGCCCTTTTCAAAGATATCAAGGTGCTCGCTGCGGCCGACGCTGGGCATAATCATGTGCAGGTCGTGCAGCGTTTGTGGGTTGACCTGCGCCAGCGATCGGGAAAGAAAATCGGCCTGCTTCTGGTTATTGCCCTCCATCACCACCCGGTCGCCGGGGGAGATCAGTTTTTCTAGCATGGCGACAATATCGTCGGTGGGCAGGACTTTATGGGAGAGACCGAGGCTGGCGATACGACGCTGTTTCTCGCGCCGACGCGTATCCCAGATCTGGGGTGACGGGGTAGATAACATGGTTAACCTCCTGTAAGTGCATCCTCTGAAGATGCTTTCAGTATGGCAGCCAGTCTGGACCTGAAAGGGCGGAGCATCAATTACGCTTCGTGCCAGATCGTTACTCTGAGAGTAACGATTAGAATAATCCGCCCGTTGTTCAGGGGATTAAGGCTAAGGCACGGAATGTATTCGTTTTATATCCAGCAGGCTGAATCAAAAATGCCACAAACGTGCGCTGTTTTCTTAACAGAAACGTTTGTGGCAGGAGGGGGGCGGCGTCAGTCGGCTGTAGTTTCCTGCTCCGGCTGCTGGTGAATGGCGATATAGCGCTGGAAGCGGGTCTCTTTCAGCCGGGTGAGGTCAACCAGCACCAGACCGTCAATGCAGTGGTTAAAGTCGGGGTCGCTGCCGAAGTCGATAAACTGCACGCCGCCGCTTTCGCAGAGCTCGGAGTACTGTTTGTACAGCGGCGGAATGCCGGTGCCGAGATTCGCCAGCAGGCGTTTCAGGCGCTTGAGATCTTCGCTGTAGTTATCGCCGGTGAACTGGGCCAGCACGTCCGGCAGCGATGCCGGATACGGGCGGCGCGAGGTGGCCAGCGGCAGTAATGGCGCAAAGTAGAGGCGATAGAAGGCCACCAGCAGATCGCGCGCCGCCAGCGGCAGCCCGCCGGAGATGGAAACCGGGCCAAACAGGTAGCGGTACTGCGGATACTTCGCCAGATAGGCACCGATGCCCATCCATAAATAGTCGAGGCCGCGTTTGCCCCAGTAGGCCGGCTGGATAAAGCTGCGGCCGAGTTCGATGCCCTGCATCAGCACCGGGTTCATCTGATGATCGTAGTGGAACAGGCTGTGGCTGTAGATGCCCTCCAGTCCCCTGCGTTCGAACTGCTCGGCGGTCGGGATAAAGCGGTAGGCCCCGACAATATCCAGCGCGTCTTCATCCCAGAGGATCAGGTGATAGTAGTCGTCGTCGTAGTCGTCGAGGTCGCGGCGGGTGCCGCTGCCCTCCCCCACCGCGCGGAAGGCAATTTCACGCAGCCGCCCCAGTTCGCGCAGGATCGGCACGTAGTCCTCGCCGTTGCGGCGATAGAGGTAAATGGTTTTGCCATCGGGCAGTTTGCCCAGCACTTCACAGCCCGCCAGCGCGCGCTTCAGCACCGCACGGTCTTCGCTGCGGGCGATGGCCGCTTCAGTCTGGAACAGCGCCGATTTACCCTGCGCCACGCGGTACAGGTGGCGGCGGAACCGGGCGGCCAGTTCTTTCGCCGGGGTGCGACCGTCGTGCCAGCTGGCGTAAGGGATGCGCGCGCCGATTTTCAGCTTCAGCCGCTCGCCGCGATTGCCGAACATCTCTTTCACCAGCAGCAGCATCGACAGCGGCTGGTAGATTTTGGAGGTCAGGTAGAACAACGCGCTGTTGCGGCCGCTGACGTGGATCGGCACGATCGGCGCACGGTAGCGCGCCGCCAGCCGCAGGAAGCCGTGACTCCATTTGCCGTCCTTAACGCCCTTGCTGCCAAAGCGCGACACCTCGCCCGCCGGGAAGAAGATCAGCACGCCCTGGCTTTCCAGCTGGTCCTGCATCAGGCCCACCTGCTGGCGGCTGGTGCGATTGCCCATATTGTCCACCGGCACCATCAGGCTGCTCAGCGATTCCAGGCAGTTCAGCAGGCGATTGGTGACGATTTTCACATCGCGCCGCACCTGCGACACCGCGTGCAGCAGCGCCAGACCGTCCAGCGTGCCGAGCGGATGGTTGGCAACGATCACTACCGGACCCTGGCTGGGGATCTGTTCCAGGTCACGCTCGCTCAGTTCGCAGCTGACGTCGAGGTATTCCAGCACCTGTTCGACCATATCCAGCCCTTTCAGGTGTTTATAGCGCTGGTTGAATCGCTGGAATTCTTTTTCATGCAGCAGGCGGCGCAGGACGCTTTTCTGCCAGGAAGGGGTTTCACGCTGCGGACAGAGGTCTTCAAGTACGGTTTCAATAGTAAACACAGGCTTATCTCCCGGGTGTTTTATCCGCACACTAACCACCGGGAATGACGCCAACATGGCAAAAAAATGACGAAAAGAAGACAGCGCAACGCGGCCTGTTTAGCCGCGCTGCAAGGGGTTCAAATCGGAGAGGAAATTACTCTTCCAGCTGCAGCGACGGCAGTTGGGAGAAAACGCTTAACAGCCCGCTGCTCCACAGCTGGCGGATCTGCGAGAAGTAGGGATGCTTTTCGGTAATATGGTGCTGCTGGGCACAGCTGAAGCTATCCGCCGGGTAGGTCATTACGTCCAGCGGCAGCCCGACCGAAATATTGCTCGCCAGAGTGGAGTCCATGGAGATTAACGCGCACTGCATCGCCTGATCCAGCGGCGTATCGTAGCGCAGCACGCGGTCAATAATCGGCTTGCCGTATTTGCTTTCGCCAATCTGGAAATACGGCGTATCGGTGCTGGCCTCAATAAAGTTGCCCTGCGGGTAGATCTGGAACAGCCGCGGTTCTTCACCTTTGATCTGTCCGCCGAGCAGCAGCGTGCCGCCAAACTCTTCGCCGTCGCGCTTGATCACCGTCCTCAGCGTTTCCCCCACCAGCAGCGCCACGTCGTACATATTGCTACAGCTCATCAGGTTCGGTTTTTTACCGTCTTCACAGCCCCGTCGCAGCAGGCTCAGGGCACTCTGCGTGGTGGCAAGGTTGCCGGCGCTTTGCAGCACCAGCGTCCGCTCATCATCCTGTTGGAATACATGGAGCTTACGGAAAGAAGAAATATGGTCCACGCCCGCATTGGTACGGGAGTCGGACACGAAAATCATCCCTGACGATAAGCGCATTGCCACACAATAGGTCATAGTTTTCCCGATTAAAGATTACTGCTGCAAATTCACCTGCTGCACCGCGGCGACCGCATGCATCTCCTCACTGCCGCCGCCGAGGCGCATACCGCGCACCGGGCAGGCATCCAGATAGTCCACGCCGACGGCCAGCTTCAGGTGCTGGCGGGTGCTGCGGGTGTTATTGGTGATATCAAAGCTGTGCCAGCTGCCGTCGATCCACGCTTCCACCCAGGCATGGGTCGCCACGTGCTCCACATTCTCAGTATACAGATAGCCGCTGACGTAACGTGCGGGAATCTGCAAACTGCGACAGCAGGCAAGAAATACGTGGCTGTGATCCTGGCAAACGCCGCTGCCGGCGGCAAAAACCTTCGACGCGCAGTCGGTCACGCGGGTGCTGCCCGGCTGGTACGGCATTTTCAATAGCAGTTCGCCCATCAGGCGTTCCAGGCTTTGCAGCGGGGCTTCCGGACGGTAGTAGCGGCGGGCGAAGTCGCGGATCGCCTCATCCGGCTGAGTCAGCGTGCTTAAACGCAAAAATACCAGCGGCGACAGTGCGTTAACCTGGTCGGCGGCAAACGCGCCACCGTCGATGATTTCCACCACGCCACGGGCCTCGATTGCAATCGCCTGATGCGGCGTATCCAGCGTCAGCACGTGCAGCACGTTGCCCCAGGCATCGGTGGTGCAAACCGCATCGCCCGGCAGCCGTAGCTCCCAGGAGATGATGCGCTGATGGATGGAATCCTGCGGCGTCAGGCGGAGGTACTGGGTGCTCTGCGTCACCGGGTCCTGATAGTTGAAACAGGTTTTATGTTCGATGGTCAGCTGCATTATTTCGCCTCCAGATAGGTGTGATGAATGCTGTCGGACAGGGTGGCCAGTTCGCCCAGAAACGCGCTGAGCCAGGCGTGCAGCCCGCGATCGAGTACCGATTCCCGGCTGCTGAAGCGCAGCTGCGCGTGCAGCACGCTGATCAGATAGCGCGGACGATCCTCGCCGCTGCTGCCGATCTGTTCGAGCAGCCCGGCGATCTCTTCCACGCAGGATCGCAGCGATCGCGGACTTTCCTCGCGCAGGATCAGCATTTCGTTCACGCCCTCCGCCGCCAGCTGCTGTTTGTAGATGCTGTGATAGGCTTCGCGGGCCGAAACCGAGCGCAGCAGCGTATCCAGCCGGTAGTATTCCCGCACCGTGTCGTCATCGGCATCCGAGAGGTACTGATACGCGTCCAGCAGGCGTGCGGTGCAGTCGGCGCGCTCCAGCAGCGTGCCGAGGCGGATAAAGTTCATCGCGTCGCCGCGCATCAGCGTGCCGAACATCGCACCGCGAAACAGGTGACAGCGCTCTTTTACCCAGTCAAAGAACGCATCCGCCCCGCCGCTGCCGACGCCGCGACGCCGGATCTTGCGCAGTTCAATCCAGCTGGAGTTAATGCTTTCCCACACTTCCGAGGACAGGCTGCCGCGCACCGCGTGGGCGTTATTCCACGCCGCCTGCCAGCAGTTATAAATGCTGGCCGGGTTGCGATCGTCGAGGGCAAAAAAGCTGAACAGCTGCGGCATCGCCAGCGCGTCGCTGACCGACCAGTACAGTTCACTGGTGTTGGTGAGGTTCAGCGGCACGCGCAGTTCGTTGTTGTGGCTGCCGCGCACCGGCATCAGCGACAGGCGGTTGGTGACGTCGAGAATCCGGGCAATGTTTTCCGCGCGCTCCAGATAGCGCGCCATCCAGTAGAGGCCAGTAGCCGTGCGACTCAGCATGCGTCATCCTCCAGAATCCAGGTATCCTTGGTGCCGCCGCCCTGCGAGGAGTTGACCACCAGCGAGCCTTCGGTCAGCGCCACGCGGGTCAGGCCGCCGGGCACCAGGCGGATCTCCGCGCCGCTGAGGGCAAACGGACGCAGATCGATATGGCGCGGCGCCAGCCCCTGTTCGACAAAGGTTGGGCAGGTGGACAGCGCCAGCGTGTTCTGGGCAATGTAGTTCTGCGGCCGCGCCTTCAGCAGCGCACGGAAATCCTCCAGCTGCTGGCGGCTGGCCACAGGGCCGATCAGCATGCCGTAGCCACCGGCACCGTGAACTTCTTTCACCACCAGCTTTTCCAGGTTCGCCAGCACCCAGGAGAGATCCTCCGGACGGCGGCACTGCCACGTCGGTACGTTGTTGAGGATCGGATCCTCGTCCAGGTAGAAGCGCACCATATCCGGCACGTAGGGATAGATGGATTTGTCATCGGCGACGCCGGTGCCGATGGCGTTGGCCAGCACCACGTTGCCGCTGCGATACACCGACAGCAGGCCGGGAACGCCGAGCATCGAATCCGGGTTAAAGGCTAAGGGATCGAGGAAGGCATCGTCGACGCGGCGGTAGATCACATCCACCTTGCACGGCCCGGCGGTGGTGCGCATCAGCACCGCGCCGTCTTTCACAAACAGGTCGGCGCTTTCCACCAGCTCCACGCCCATCTGCTGCGCGAGGAAGCTGTGCTCGAAGTAGGCGCTGTTGAAACGCCCCGGCGTCAGCACCACCACTACCGGATCGTTGACCGGTGAGCTTTCGCGCAGGGTTTGCAGCAGCAGCGACGGATAGCGCTCCACCGGCGCAATACGCTGATCGGCAAACAGTTCCGGATAGAGCCGCATCATCATTTTGCGGTTTTCCAGCATGTAGGACACCCCGGAAGGGGTACGCAGGTTATCCTCCAGCACGTAGTATTCGCCGTCGCCGTTGCGCACCATATCCACCCCGGTGATGTGCGCATAGATATTGCGGTGCAGATTGATCCCCTGCATGCAGGGTTGATACTGCTCGTTAACCAGCACCTGTTCAGGAGGGATAATGCCGGATTTCAGGATGTGCTGATCGTGGTAGATGTCGTGCAGGAAGGCATTCAACGCCTGGACGCGCTGGCGGATGCCTTTGTCGAGCATCGCCCATTCCGCAGCGGGTATAATGCGCGGTACGCTGTCGAACGGGATAAGCCGCTCCGCACCGCCGTCTTCGCCATAGACGTTAAAGGTGATCCCCACGCGGTGAAAGAGCAGTTCCGCTTCTTCACGCTTGCGCGCAATCGCCTGCTGGTCAGCCTGCTGTAGCCACTGCCAGTATTCCCGATAGTGTTGACGATAGTGTCCATCGCTCAGCAACATTTCATCATAAAAGTGCGACGCTAATTCATAGCTTTGATTCATGATTTCCCTACCGCTGTCTGTGAACCCACGATCAAAGCTGCACAAAGCGTGCCAGTATCCCGGCGCAGGGAGCACCCCGCGAAGCGCATGACGGCAACGTAAGCGGCAAATCGACGATTTGTTAGCAAAATGCCTGAAAATGAAGCATGCACTTTCTTTCGCACCGGAACGGTGCACGATCACAAAAAAGGAGGGTATGTTGCGCGAACTGGCTGCCACCACGCATAATAACAGGTGACAACCTCTGCCTGACGATACCTATGACTCCGTCTCTTATCATTCATCACTGGCTGATTGACCACGCCTCCGGTTCGCTGATCCATCAGATCACCGGTGAACAGCGTCGTCTTGGTGAGTATCAGCTTAAACTGTTGCAGGTTCTGGCCGAGCACGCCGGTGAAACGCTGACGCGTGAAGAGCTGACCAATCTGGTGTGGGAACGACGGATCATTGGCAACAACAGCCTGCCTAACGCCATTCACGCGCTGCGCCTAGCGCTGGAGGATGACGGCAAGCAGCAGCGTATTATTAAAACCGTGCCGAAGAAGGGCTATATTCTCGAAGCGGAATTCTGCCAGTCGGTGCCCCTCGCCGACGTGTTGCCGCAGGTGCAGGCTGCAGAGGATACTGTCCGTGAAGCGGTGGCGATCGAGCCGGGTGCGGGTGACGATGCCCCTGCGCTCGTTGAGGCGCCCGCGCAGCCGGCGATCCCATTATCCCCCCCGCCCCCCGTCCGGGAAGCCCGCTTCTGGCGCTGGCTGGTGCCGGGCCAGATCGTGCTGCTGGCCGCCCTGTTAGCGGTTATCGCCCACCATTATTTCACCGCCTCACCAACGCGGCTGCAGGAAAAAAATTCGGTGGCCTACAGTAACATTCGCCTGGTGGAGGTGCGCCGTGGCTGGGTCGGTTCATCCGCAGCCGACGATTTGAACAAACAGCTGGGGCCGGTGCTGTTTGCGCTGAACCAGTATCTGGAAAATCGACAGGTCAAGATGGAGGTGTTCTTTCTGACCTCCGGTGCGGCGCTCAGCTACACAATGACCTTCACTAACCAGTGCAACCGCAGGCAGCTGGCGATGAATATTATCAACTGGCGGACGGACGGCGCACAGCTGAGTGCGCTGATTTACCGGGAAGGCGAGAGAAAAATCAATGAAATGGCGAACTGTGTCAATAACTCTGCTGGCGATAACGCTGCTGCTGGTGCTGACGGCAACGCTGCTCAAGCTGCCGCCGTTCGGCAATAAGCTGCTGTTCAGCCGCGATTTTACCGGCTCAAATCTGCAGCTGGGCTATTACGACCTGCTGGCTCACCAGCGGGAGATTTATGACACCCGTTTTGCTGTTCAGGAGAAGACGGCGATCATGACGCTGACCAGCCCGAATGATAATCGCTTTATTGCCAAGGTCAGCCTGGAGCAGAAGAGCGTCAGCGGCAACACCGTATCGTTTAACTCGCATCAAATTTACTATAACGACAGCGGTTCAACGCGAATGATTAAAAACATCCTTGGCTACGCGCAGAATAACGATGTGCGTTTCGAAACGCTGGAATTTGGGGACGAGCAGCTGCTCATCACGCCGTCCGGCCAGATTTTTAACTACCATTGATCGCCCGGGGCTTAGCGTTCTGTGAACCTGGCGCGCCAGTTAGCCATCGTTTTCGGCATGCTGTTTTTGTCTTCTTCGGTGGTGGCATAGTGCAGTTGAATACCGTTGTCGTTTTTACCCGGCTCCACGCGCAGCGCCCATATTTTCCCCTCCGGGGTATACATGATCATCGCCGACTGGCGGTTGGCCATGCCCTTCACCCACAGCGTTAACACCGTTGCCCCTAAGCTGTCCTCATCCGTGCCGTAAACAAAGCTCGTCGCGGTGTCCAGATAGTGCTGATAATCGTCGCCGACCAGCTCACGAAAACGATCGTCAAGCGCCTTATCCGGCAGGATCCCCAGGGTCAGCAGCGTGGCGGGTGGGCGCGGATCGCTGGCGGCTTTTTCGTAAACGCCGTCGATGTCCATCTCGCCCGGCAGCAGCATATCGCAGCTGCCGTTGTTATCGCTGCTCACCTCCAGCTTGCCGTCGGCGCGCGGCACCAGAATAATCGCGCAGTGGCCGCCCCAGGCGATTTCACTGGTGTAGGCAACGCCGTAATAATCATTGACGCTGCCGCTTAGAACCGAGCTGTAGACGCCGCCCCACACCGTGGCATCCATTTTAAACCCCCAGTCTGCGGCGCTGTGGATCACAATTTTTCCGCCGTTGCCGTGGGTGGCGGTGGTATTCCACCAGACGCCCTGCCAGTCGAACGAAGCCGGAACGCCGTACAGCTGGCCGATGCCGTTCAGGTAGGCGCGCCGCAGGCAGGCATTGCTGACGCAGGCATCGCGCGAGCGGGTCCAGCGATCGGCGATGCTTTGTATCCGCTGCGGATTTTCGACCACCACGTCGCGGAAGGAGTCGGTGAAAAGACGGTCAAGCCACATCAGCTCTTTACTGTCGCAGATGGTGTTCTCTACCACCGTCGCGGCGCGCCCACAGTCGAGCGCCCGGGCGGAGGACATCCCCAGCATCATCAGCAGGAAAATCAGTAAAAAGCGGGAGCGGTTAACCATGTTGCCTGTCCATTTATTCTGTAATCGGCCCTGACGGGAGATCGGTAAAATTTTACACTGCGTCGCAAAATGCCGCGACAAACGCCCTTCTGCGTACAACTGTTATAGCCTAATAGCCCTAAACTGTGTCTGCTGTTACAGCTAAAACTGTGATTTACTTTCACTCTGCCCGGACTCTTTAAACAGAGGTAAAAAATGGAAGAAGTTAAACAGATACTGCTGCGCGAAATCGATACGCTCAATCGCGAGGAGCAGCGCGATAACAAGCCGCGTTTCAGCTTTAAGTTCCTGAAAACCCATCCGGGCCTTTGGGCTTCTATGTATGGCTGCTACGTGCTGACCGTTGCGCTGATCTTTACCACCGATTTTCTCGGCTGGCCTGCGTTTTGGGGTGCAACGCTGTTCGTCCTGCTGATGAGCGGGCTGATGCTGATGGATGTTAATCCAAAATATCGCTTCGAAGATATTGATACCCTCGACCTGCGCGTGTGCTACAACGGCGAATGGTACTATATCCGCACCCTGTCGCCGGAAGCGGTGAACGATATTCTCGGCAGCGAAAAGGTGCCGGATAACGTTAAGCAGGGCATCAACAAGCTGCTGTCGCTGAAGGGCGAAGTCGACTTTTACGACGTGTTCCATCTGGCCTGGGGCCAGAAAAGCGCCGCCACGATCTGATGCCTGCCGCGGGCGATCGGTTCACCCTTGCAGGGCCGATCGCCGCTACAGCAGTTCCCTAATCAGCGACCCCAGCGTCGCCACCGCCGCTTCCTGTGTTTCATCCCACCATGCGGTATTAAAGCGAAAATAGTTGGCATACTGCTCGCTGGAAGAGAACATTTTTCCGGGCGCGATGCTGATCTTCTGCTCCAGCGCGCGATAGTATAATTCCGTGGTGTTGACCTGTTTCGGCAGCTCAATCCACAGGAAGTAGCCACCGCGTGATTCGTTGATTTTCGCCCCGACAGGAAGATGCCGCTTCAGCGACTGCAGCGCCAGATTTTTGCGCTGCTCCAGCACCTGCCGCAGCCGACGCAGATGGCGGTCATAGCTGCGGGTACCGAGATAGGTCGCCAGCGCCTGCTGCATGGGTGCGCTGGTCGAGAGCGTGCTCATCAACTGAATGCGCTGGATGCGCTGGGCGTGTTTACCGCCCGCCACCCAGCCGACGCGGAAACCCGCCACCAGGTTTTTGGAAAATGACGAGCAGTGCAGGACGTTATTGTCACGATCGAAGGCTTTGGCCGGCAGCGGTTTTTCACTGCCAAAATAGAGTTCGCTGTAAACATCATCTTCAATCAGCGTGACGTTATGCTGCGCCAGCAGCGCCACGAGCTGCTGCTTCTTTTCCCGGCTCAGCGTGCAGCCGACCGGGTTCTGCTGATTGCTCATCATCCACATCGCTTTAATCGGCCAGCTTTCCAGCGCCCGGCTGAGCTCATCGAGATCGATGCCGGTTTGTGGATCGGTAGCGATCGCTACCGCCTTCAGCTTCAGTCGCTCAATCGCCTGCAGCGCACCGTAAAACGACGGATTCTCAATCGCCACCCAATCGCCCGGCTCGGTCACCGCCTGCAGGCTGAGGTTGAGCGCTTCCATCGCCCCGTTGGTGATGACAATTTCATCCGGCGAGACCTGTACCCCCTGCAGGGCATAGCGCTGGGCCAGAGTTTTACGCAGCGCTTCATTGCCCGGCGGCAGATTGTGCAGGGCATCGACCGGCTTCATGCTGTGGGAAACGGTGGTCAGTGCCCGCATTAGCTGGCGCTGAGGGAACAGCTCCGGGTCGGGGAAGGCGGATCCAAAGGGAACGATGTGCGGATCGCGACAGGCCTGCAGAACATCAAAGATAAACGCATTGATATCCACCGACTCGGCCAGCTGCAGCTTTTGATGGCTGACCGGCTGGCTGAGAAATTCGGCGCGTGGCGCAACGTAATAGCCCGACTGCGGGCGCGAGATAATCCAGCCCTGGCTTTCCAGCACCTGATAGGCGTGCATCACCGTCATCAGGCTGACGCCGCTGAGGCTGACCTGCTCCCTCAGCGAGGGCAGTTTTTCACCCGGTAGCCAGATTTCCGTTTCAATCTGCTGGCGGATTTGAGCCACCAGCTGTTCATATTTCGCCACGACTGTTACAGGCCATTGTCATCAAAAAGTGAACTATTATAGGTCAGCCGCTGCGCACAGTACAATCACCCGGCATCGGCGGCCTTTGTCTGCACCGGCGTGTTTTCGGCAACCTCTTCTGACTTATCAGCCTTGAAAAAGTCTGCCAGTTCCGGGACCTTATCGGCCGCCAGAGGCCGCCCCAGCAGGTAGCCCTGCAGGGTATTGCAGCCGAGGCTGGTGAGGAACTGCTGCTGCTCCGGCGTTTCCACCCCTTCCGCCACCACCTTCAGGTTCAGGGTTTGCGCCAGCGCCACGATGGCGGAAACGATGGTGGCGTCTTCGGTCTGCTCCTGCAGCTCTTTCACAAAGGCGCGGTCGATTTTCAGCTCGCTGGCCGGAAGCCGCTTGAGGTACAGCAGGCTGGAGTAGCCGGTACCGAAATCATCAATCGATGCCTTCACGCCCAAATCGGTCAGTTGAGTAAGGATACGAATGCTTTCATCCGGATCGCGCATCGCGGTGGTTTCCGTCACCTCCAGCGTCAGTTGCTCAGCCGGGATCTGGTGCGTCGAAAGCGCTTTGATGACGGTTTCAACCAGCCCGGTTTGCTCAAACTGAAGCGCCGAGAGGTTGACCGCCACCGACCACTGGCTGTTACCCTGAAGATGCCAGACGCGAAGCTGGCGGCAGGCTTCATCGATCACCCAGTTGCCGATGCTGATTATCAGTCCGGTTTTTTCCGCCAGCGGCAGGAAGACATCCGGCGTCAGCAGCCCGCGCTGTGGATGCTGCCAGCGCAGCAGCGCCTCGAAGCCCACCACGGGACCGTCCGGCGCGCGGAATTTTGGCTGATAGAACAGGCGAAGCTCGCCGTTGTCCTGTGCCATCCACAGATCGTTAATCAGCTGGCGCTGGTTCTGCGCGATGATGTTCATTGAGGGCTGGAAGAAGCTGAAGCCGTTACGGCCTTTGTTCTTGGTGTAGTACATCGCCGCATCGGCGTTAAACATCAGTTCCCGCTCATCCACTCCGTCACCCGGGAAGACGGCCACGCCGATGCTGAGTGAGACCTGCAGTTCATAGCGGGAAATATCGAACGGCTGCTCAATGCTCTTCACCAACGCACCGGCGACCACCGCCGCATCGTTCGGGTCTTCAATCTCCATCAGCAGCACAAACTCGTCGCCCCCCAGACGCGCCAGGGTGTGATGCCCCAGCAGCAGCGACTTCATCCGCTCGGTAACGGCTATCAGCAGGCTGTCGCCAATATGGTGGCCGAAGGCATCGTTAACGCCCTTGAACCCGTCCAGATCCATAAACATCAGGGCAAACTTCGAGTTTTCTCGCGTGGCTTTATTGATCGCCTGATCGAGCCGGTCTTCCAGCAGAATACGGTTGGGTAAACGCGTGAGGTTATCGTGCAGTGCCAGCTGAGCCAGCTCGCGGTTGGCTTCCGCCAGTGAGGTTGCCAGCAGCGAGGTTCGCGCCTGCAGACGGGCATCCAGCATGGAAATCAGCAGGGTAATGCCGAGGATCGACAGCGTGACCACCACCACCAGCACCGCCAGCCAGTTGCTGTTGACCCCCATATGCGTGGCATGGCTGTCCATCGGGAAGCTGGCCGCCGCCATGCCGGTGTAGTGCATGCCGGCAATGGCAATGCCCATAATCAGCGACGCGCCGCCGCGCATCAGCGTCAGGCGGCCGGTTCCCTGCCGTAGATGGAAGGCCAGCCACAGCGCGGCCCCGGAGGCTGCCAGCGCAATCAGCACCGACAGCGCAACCCAGCCCCAGTGCCAGACAATGCCCGGCTGCACCATCAGCGCCGCCATACCGGTGTAGTGCATCGCCACCACCCCGCTACCCATAATCACCGCCCCCACACTGAGCCGGTACCAGGGCAGTTCGCCGTAGCACACCGTCCACAGTGCGAAGATGGAGGCCGCCACGGCGATCACCATCGACACCACGGTCAGCGTGGCGTCATAGCTCATCACCATCGGCAGGCTCATCGCCAACATGCCAATAAAATGCATTGACCAGATGCCAATGCCCATGGCGAAGCCACCGCCGAACAGCCAGAGCCGGGCCACTTTACCGCTGGCGGTGGCGACCCGCCCGGCCATATCCAGTGCGGTGTAGGAAGCCAGGAAGGCAACGATAAACGAGATAATAACCAGCAGCTGGTTGTAGGAACTCATTAACATGTGACGATCTCGGGAGCTGTATGTCAGGGCCTGAATCTCCCCGTCTCAACTAAGCTGACCCGAATCGATTGGGATCCAGCCGCCGCTACGGGATGAAAATAATTAAAGAGGCTGATTTCACTATTCGAATATCCCTATAATTTATAAAGTTTATTAATCTTCCTCTCCTTCAGAGTGAAAATAGCATCACCTCAAAATTTCACCTAGCTCGGTCTAAGATAATTCTTGAAAAGTTTCCATCCAGCCGCGCCTCAGAGGGATCTTTCATCAAGGACCTTCATCGCCAAAATTTATTTTTTTTTCTTGCGGAGGCTTCACAGCGGGGAAAGCGCTGCCTATAGTTAATTCAAATAATTTAACCTGTTAAGACAGGTAACATAATATGACCGAGGTACGCTTCAGTCATAGCTTGGCTATTTTTCCATTATCCTTGCTGCGTTTAGCGTTGCTGACGTGGTATTTCATCAGGCGAAAAAGTTCTTTACTCTCTTTAATCATTAAGGAATGGTTATGAAAATAAAGCTTTTTCTGCTGGGCTGTGGTCTGACTATGGGTGTGGCCACCTCGGGGATTGCTGCAACCACCGGGACCATTGGGGCAACACTGACATTAACCGCTGGCTGTCTGGTCAACGGACAACCGGCCACCACCAACGCCAACTTCGGTTCACTTAACTTCGGTAGCCAGGTCGCCACCTTCGGTGCCTTGCAGGCCGCGGTAAGCGGGTCGCAAGGGGCGGGTATTTTCGTCCGCTGTACCGCTGGTGAAGACTACAATCTGCAAATTACGGGCAGCCTAAACACCGCGCCTACCACGGTGTTCGGCACCGCTCCGACCACCGGTGCGCGCTACCTGATCCGCGCCACCGATGCAACGCGCGGCGTGGTTTATGGCCTTTACCCTTCTGCGGCGTCCACCACGCCGATTCTCAATAATACCACCATCACTCCGCTGGGAGCTGCCGACCAGACCTACGGCGATAACTACACTATCTTCG
This sequence comes from Erwinia sp. JUb26, assembly GCF_003751505.1. Taxonomy (GTDB): domain Bacteria; phylum Pseudomonadota; class Gammaproteobacteria; order Enterobacterales; family Enterobacteriaceae; genus Erwinia. The sequence goes on from NZ_RJVB01000002.1 coordinate 343,654, forward strand.
GTAAAATCGCCGGCAATAACAGCGCCCTCGTCCCCGTCGGGGTTTATGTCGACACGATCAGCGTAGCCGTAAACTACTGATAACTGGAAAATAAAGTATGGTGCCGGATCGCATCCCTTCACTGACGTGCTACTGGCACTTACTTACTCCGCTGCTGCTATTCAGCAGCAGCGGGTGGTCCATGCCGAACCCCGTCGCCGTTGAGGTAAAAGCCAGTATCGTCAATGGCTGCGTGGTTTCCGGTACTAACCCAGGCGCAATAGGTACGCTAAATTTCGGTACGCTACCCGGCATCAACTCTACTGCGACAACGGCGAGCGCCGTCTTCGCCAACAATACCACCATCACCCTGGCCTGCACGCCGGGCACCACGCTGACGATGAGCATTAATGGCGGACTCAACTACGCCAACAGCACCCGCAATATGAAGATTGCGAATAATACCAATCTGGTGTCTTACGCCCTGTATACCAATGCCGCGCATACCACGGCGATTCCGCTAGATACAGCTCTGAACGTCACTTATAGCAATGCTAACAATATTACGTTGCCGATTTATGGCCTGGCGCAGATCCCCAGAGTTAACCGGGCCGGCACCTACACCGATACGTTAACGGTAACGTTAAACTGGTGATTTATTTCGAAGAAAGGAACCGCTTATTATGAAACGCTCGCTCATCACCGGATTCGGCTTTCTGCTTTTAGCGTCTATGACAACATTGAACAGTTGGGCGGCAAACTCGGTGCTGCTTTGGCCGATCGACCCGAAAATTGCGAGCGATGAGAAAGCCACCGAGCTGTGGATGGAAAACCGCGGGGATAGCACCACGCTGATGCAGATTCGCGTTTTTCTCTGGCAGCAGAAGGACGGCCAGGACCAGTATCAAACCCAGCAGCAGGTGCTGGCCAGCCCGCCGATGGTGCGGATTGAGCCAGGAAAAAAACAGCTGATTCGCCTGGTGAAACAAACGCCGGTCCCTGCCGGTGAAGAAACGGCGTTCCGTATTCTGATAGACGAGATCCCGTCGCCGCAGGCGCAAAATACATCGCAAAATCAGGCAGGGCTGAATTTCCAGATGCGCTATACCGTGCCTCTGTTCGTTTACGGTAACGGTGCCAGCGTCGCCAGCAGTAAGCCGCAGCTGGCATGGAGGCTGGTCAACAAAGATGGCCACCAGGCACTCGAAATTACCAACAGCGGTAGCGGGCACGCTCGCCTGAGCCATGTATCGCTCGGCGGACGCAGCGTTTCCGACAGCCTGCTTGGCTACGTTTTGCCGAATTCGACTAATACTTTCCCTCTCAGTTTTCCGGCAGCGGCGAATGCGGAACTGAGTGCGCAACTGAGCGATAAAACCGTCTGGCGCGGCCGCAGTTCCCGCTAACTGATGAGGATTGACTTTGTGGCGTCAACTCCCCTGAAGCTGGCCATTACCGGTCTGAGCGGCTGCCTGCTGCCGCTGTTCGCCGGTGCTGAAACCTGGAACGCACTGCCACCACCGCCGGCAGTGCAGGCCACTGCAGGCGAGGCACAAAGCTGGATGCTGGGGCTGTCATTGAACGGCTACGATACCGGTGAGGTAGTCAGCGTTCAGTTCCAGGGCGATCACTATGTGATGCGCGCCGGAGACTTAATGAAGGTTGGCATCCCCAGTTCGAAGATTAACTCGACTATGATGGACGTTTCGTCGATGGAAAACGTCAAGGCCGAGTATGATCGTCAGGGGCAGCGCCTGCTGCTAACGGTGCCGCCGGAGTGGCTACCGCAGCAAACGTTCGGTAAAGCCATCCAAAACGGTCCCCGCAGTGACGGCCTCAGCAGTTCAGGTGCGCTGTTCAATTACAATGTTTACGGCAGCCAGACCGACGGCGGCGGCAGTCGACTTTCGGCCTGGAACGAACTGCGTCTGTTTGGCGGCTGGGGGCAGTTTTCCAACAGCGGCATTTTACAGCGCCAGCTTTCCGGAGATGCCGATCTGGGCAATACCTACACCCGCTATGACACCTGGTGGTCGAATCAAAATGAAGATAATGCGCTGACCCTGCGGGTTGGCGATTTGGTCACCGATTCCCTCGCCTGGAGCAGCAGCGTGCGCGTCGGCGGCATTCAGCTGGCGCGTGATTTTTCGCTGCGCCCCGATTTAATTACTTACCCCCTTCCCTCGTTCTCGGGCCAGGCCGCCGTGCCGTCCACCGTCGACCTGTTCGTTAACGGTTTCCGCACCAGCAGCAACAGCGTGCAGCCCGGCCCCTGGTCGATGACCAATCTGCCGTTTGTTAACGGCGCGGGCAATGCGGTGGTGGTGACCACCGATGCCCAGGGACGCCAGGTAACCACCACCCTGCCATTTTACGTCGCCAGTAATCTGCTGCAGAGCGGCCTGTCGGACTATGCGATTTCCAGCGGAGCGCTGCGTGAGAACTACGGCCTGGAAAACTTTGACTATGGCCCGCTGACCGCCAGCGGCTCTTACCGCTATGGCTTAACCGACTGGTTAACTCTGGAGAGCCACGGCGAAGCGGCCGAGTCGCTGGCGCAACTGGGCGGCGGCGCTCAGCTGCGGGTCGGTTCGCTGGGCGTGGTCAACGGGTCCGTTAGCCAGAGCCAGATGATGGGGCAAAGCGGCAATCAGTACAGTTGGGGCTATCAGTACAGCACGGGCCTGTTTTCCTTAGGCATGCAGCAAACGCTGCGCTCCAGCGGCTATGGTAACCTCGCCCTGTACGGTGACCGTAAGAATGGCGAAACGTGGAACAATGCCGACCAGGATTACTACACGCTGAGCCGGCGCAGTGCCCAGTACAGCGCCAGCCTGTCGCTGGATCAATACGGTAGTCTGGGTGCCGCGCTGATCGACATTACCAGCGGCAACGGCGATCGCACCCGTCTAATCAATCTGACCTGGAGCCGCGGACTATGGGGCGGCAGCAGTATTTATGTCTCCGCCAGCCGGGACGATCAGGCGGACAACTGGGCGGGAGCCATTTCGCTGAGCGTACCGTTCAGCAGCCTGATCAGCGGCGGGACCAGTATAGAACGTGATGCTGAGGGCAAAAATTCCCAGCGGCTGTTTGTCTCCCGCGCGATGCCGAGCGACGGCGGCTTCGCATGGGATGCGTCCTGGGCAAATCAAAGCAGCGGCGGCGACTACCGCCAGGGCAGTCTGCGCTGGCGTAACCAGCAGGTGGAAACCTCCGGTGGCTTCTACGGTGACGATGAATACATGACCAAATGGGGCCAGGTTAACGGCTCGCTGGTGCTGATGGACAGCCAGCTGTTTGCCGCCAATCAGGTGACCGACTCCTTTGTTCTGGTGAAAACGGGCTATCCGAATGTCGGCGTGCGCTTCGAGAACCAGCTGCAGGGCAAGACCAATAATAAAGGGTACTTGCTGGTTCCGCGCGTAACCTCAAACTATGCCGCCAAATATGATATCGACACGCTCGACCTGCCCGCTAACTTGGGCACCGCAGATGTGGAAAAACGCGTGGCGGTGAAGCGCCATAGTGGCTATATGCTGGATATGGAAATCAAGCCGCTGCGTGCCGCCAGCGTGATTATCAACGATCAACACGGCCAGCCGCTGCCGGTGGGCACCGCGATTACGCGCACAGCTCCACCGGCCGAAGTGGTGGGCTGGGATGGTATCGTATGGATGGATAACCTCGAACAGCGTAACCCGATTCGTGCACGTACGCCGGACGGGCGCACCTGCGAGACAGAGCTGACGCTGCCGAAAGAACTGCCGGACACGCTGGTGACTTACGGTCCACTGATCTGTACGTTGTCGTCCCCTTCAGGAACTACGCCATGAAAAGAGTATTTTTATCCCTGACCTTTATCCTGCTGATGAGCGGGTCATGGCTGGCGCAGGCCGCCTGTACGCTTAGCCCGACCAGTGCGACGGCCAGCTTTGGTACCATGACCTCGTTTGCGGTCACCACCGCGCAAACCACACTGAATGGCACCTACACCGTCGACTGTGGTGCCGGGGTATTAACGTTACTGGGCAACGACAATATCACCGTTAGACTGACGACTGCGACCTTCTCATCCAGTACGACCCAGGCGGCACTTGGGCTGGGCACCGATCGTATACCGCTGCAGGTGTGTACCGACGGCAATTGCGCATCGGTGGTCACACTGGGCGGCACGGGGGTGATCATTCCCCGTAGCACCCTGCTGGATCTCGCCGGGCTGTTGAATGGGTATCGCTTTCCAATCCCGCTGTATGTGCGCCAGATGCCCGGCGCGGTGGTCGCGGCAGGTAACTATACCGTGGTACTGACGGTGACATTTACCTATGACATCTGTACCGCTATTGGCATAGGCAATCTCTGTGTGCTGGGCAACCGCCAGCAGGGCACCTTATCTCTGCCGATTACGCTAAATATGACCGTCACGCGCGACTGCACTACCATTACCGCGCCGGGCATCAACTTCGGCAGCGCGCCGCTGCCCGCCAACTTTCTGACGGTCAGCCAGTCGCTGAATGTGATCTGCACCAAAGGCAGCACCTATACCGTCGGCATTACCAACGGCGGCTACGCGGTGGGCACACAGCGCTATATGGCGTCCGGTAGTAACCGACTGGCCTACCAGATTTACAAAGGCACCACCGGCACAACCTACTGGGGTCCGACCGGCACCGACCGCGTGGACAGCAGTACGGCCAGCTCAACCAGCACCGATGGCTTGACCAAGACCTTCAGCTATCGTGCGCTGATTATCAGCACCCAGACGCCGCAGCCGGCGGGAAGCTATCTGGATTCAGTGTCGGTGGATGTGTCGTTTTAAGATTCGCGCTAACGGGTTCGAGCTGGTCTGTTGTCTGGCAGTTAGGTGCTGACGCCTACGGGCTGTCCCCGCTCATCCGGCGGTCCTCGCGCCGCTTCGCGGTGCCATCACTCCGCTCGTCAGCCTCACGGACCGGCACAGACGCGCGTCCTGCGCGGCTGTGCCTTTCGTCCGCGTCCATTCGGCCGAATCCGGGCCTCCTCTCTTCGTTCAGCGCTGCGGATTGCCGGATGAGCGGGGACAGCCCGTCTGCTTTGCTATGTTCGTGTTGCCTTTGCGATGACCACAACCAAAGCGAGCATGATTTAACCGGGGAAGCTGTTTCTGTGGTGATTAGGCAATCCGCAGCGCTGAGGCGCAGGCGGCGGGGCCGGAGAGATCAGCCACCAGCGATACATATAAAAAAACCGCTATCTAAAAGACAGCGGCTTTAATTTAAACCGGAGAAACATCACCTGAAACGGTAGCCCTCAAATCGGCCACCGCGACCCGATTATTTCGACACGGTTTCCATGCCCATCAGGCCAATCTTCAGATAACCCGCCTGACGCAGCTTATCCATCACGCTCATCAGCGTTTCGTAACTCACTGACTTATCGGCCTGGAAGAAGATAGTCGTATCTTTCTTGCCTTCGGTCTGCTTAACCAACGCATCCACCAGCGTCTCTTCCGATACCGCATCGTTACCGATAAACAGCTGATTATCGGCCTTGATAGACAGATAAACCGGTTTTTCCGGGCGCGGCTGCGGCGAACTGGTTGAGGCCGGCAGATTGACGCGAACGTCAACGGTGGCAAGCGGCGCGGCGACCATAAAGATAATCAGCAGCACCAACATCACGTCGATAAACGGCGTCACGTTGATTTCGTGCATTTCACCGTTGCTATCGAGGTCTTCGTTTAATCGCATTGCCATAGCGCTTAACCTACCCGCAGTTTCTGCGCCGACTGAACGCGGTGAGAACCTTCGCTAGCGGCAAGGTCAAGATCGCGGCTTTGCAGCAGCAGAACCTGTGCAGCCACATCGCCCAGGGACGCTTTATAGCTGCCAATCATGCGGGCAAACACGTTGTAGATAACGACCGCAGGAATCGCCGCAACCAGACCAATCGCGGTGGCCAGCAGCGCTTCCGCGATGCCCGGTGCCACAACGGCCAGGTTGGTGGTCTGGGTTTTTGCAATCCCGATAAAGCTGTTCATGATGCCCCATACAGTACCGAACAGACCCACGAATGGCGCAATCGCACCGATGGTCGCGAGGTAACCATTACCGCGACCGGCGTGGCGGCTGAAGGCAGCAACGCGGCGCTCAAGGCGGAAGCCGGTGCGCTCTTTAATGCCGTTGTTATCATCGGTACCGGCGGACAGCTCCAGCTCGTTTTCGGCTTCTTTAATCAGCAATGCGCTGAGGCTCTGACCGGTGAAACCGGCGCTGGTTTTTAAGGCTTCGTCCAGCGAACGTACGGTTGCCAGCTGCTGCTGCTCGCGCTTCAGACGTCGGCGTGCGGAACTCAATTCGATTGTTTTGCTAAAGAAGATGGCCCAGGTGACAACGGATGCCAACAACAGTCCAATCATTACGGCTTTAACCACGATGTCTGCATGCTGGTACATGCCCCAGACGGAAAGGTCCATCTGCATCAAATCATTTGTCACGCTGTGTCTCCAACATCTAATTGCTGATAGCGAAAAAATTCAGGCCAGATCATACCAAACCCGTTAGGAATTGATAGTAGTTCTCATTACTATTTACACCCTATAAGACATTTTTTGAACAATTTTTTTCTCATTTACGGATGTGATGGCGCTCACAGTGAAATTTTATCACTTACCCGCAGGCCGAATACCTCCAGAGAGGTAGCCGTGTTAACGTAAAAACATCACTGAATAAAGAGACCGTTTTAATGACCAGCAAAAAGATCGAAACGGCCCTGGTGGCCGCCGGACGCAGCAAAAGATACACCCAGGGATCGGTAAACAGCGTGATCCAGCGCGCCTCTTCTCTGGTGTTCGACACCGTGGCCGATAAGAAACGCGCCACCGCCGGGCGCGCCAACGGCGAACTGTTTTATGGTCGCCGGGGTACTCTTACCCACTTTTCACTGCAGGATGCGATGACCGAACTGGAAGGCGGTGCGGGCTGCGTGCTGTATCCGTGCGGTGCCGCCGCCGTCGCTAATGCCATTCTGGCGTTTGTTGACGCCGGGGATAACGTGCTGATGAGCGGCAGCGTTTATGAGCCGACTCAGGATTTTTGTACCAAAATTCTCAGCAAGCTGAACGTCAGCACCACGTGGTTCGATCACTGCATCGGCGCTGAAATTGCCGATTTAGTGCAGCCTAACACCCGCGTGGTCTTCCTCGAGTCGCCGGCCTCCATCACCATGGAAGTACAGGATATCCCGTCAATCGTGGCGGCGGTGCGCAGCAAAGCGCCCGACGCCATTATCATGATCGATAACACCTGGGCCGCCGGGATCCTGTTCCGCGCGCTGGATTTCGGCGTGGATATTTCTATTCAGGCGGCGACCAAATATCTGGTTGGCCACTCTGACGCGATGATCGGCACCGCCGTCGCCAATGAGCGCTGCTGGGCGCAGCTGCGGGAAAACTCGTATCTGATGGGCCAGATGGTGGATGCCGATACCGCCTATGTCACCAGCCGCGGGCTGAGAACGCTGGCCGTGCGCCTGCGTCAGCATCAGGAGAGCAGCATTCAGATTGCGCAGTGGCTGGCGGAGCGCGATGAGGTTGAGCGGGTGAATCATCCGGCGCTGCCGCAGTGCAAAGGGCACGAATTCTGGAAGCGCGATTTTAGCGGCTGCAGCGGCCTGTTCTCCTTTGTGCTGAAGGAGCGTCTGAGCAATGAGCGCCTGGCGCATTACCTGGATAACTTCAGCCATTTCAGCATGGCCTACTCCTGGGGCGGCTACGAGTCGCTGATCCTCGCCAATCAGCCCGAAGAGCTGGCGGCTATCCGTCCCGCAGGTGGCGTGGATTTTAGCGGCACGCTGGTCCGGGTGCATATCGGACTGGAGCACGTTGACGATCTAATTGAGGATCTGCGCGCCGGCTTCGACAGACTGAGCTAATAATCTTCGCTGCTTCAACAAATTATCAATAAGGCGCGCTGTTCGCGCCTTTGATCAAGATATCGATCGTGATTTGCGAGTACTATAGGGACATAGCTATAGCTGTAGTTAATGGGATAACGAATGGGTGTTTTACACGAGATTGTTCAGGCGCTGTGGCATCAGGATTTTACCGCGCTGGCCAATCCGGATGTGATTTGGGTTGTTTACGGGATTATGTTTATCACGTTGCTGCTTGAAAATGGTTTGCTTCCGGCGTCATTTCTCCCGGGCGACAGCCTGCTGCTGCTGGCCGGTGCCATGGTTGCCAAAGGCGTTATGGCGTTTATTCCCACCATGATCATCCTGACCGCCGCCGCCAGTCTTGGCTGCTGGCTGAGCTATTTGCAGGGCCGCTGGCTGGGCAATACCCGGCTGGTGAAGGGCTGGCTGCTGCACCTTCCTGCACAGTACCACCAGCGGGCGTGGAACCTGTTTAACCGTCACGGACTGCTGGCGCTGCTGGTTGGCCGCTTCCTTGCCTTTGTACGGACGATCCTGCCGACCATGGCCGGGATTTCCGGGCTGAAAAACGGCCGCTTCCAGCTGTTTAACTGGCTTAGCGGGCTGCTGTGGGTGACGATTCTGGTGACGCTCGGCTATGGCATCAGCCAGGTGCCGTTTATCAAGCGCCATGAGGATCAGGTGATGGCGATTCTTATGATCCTGCCGCTGGTGCTGCTTTGTGCCGGGCTGACCGGTAGCGTTGTGCTGGTCCTGAAGCGTAAAAAGGCCCGTTAATCCGGGCCGGTTTTATCCAGGCTGGCGCATCCGCGTCATCTCTTCCCCGGGCGTCACGCCGAAGTAGCGTTTGAACTCGCGCGAGAACTGCGAGGCGCTTTCATATCCCACTTTCATTGCCGCCACGCTGGCCTTCATCCCCTCCTGCAGCATCATCATGCGAGCCTGGTGCAGACGGTAGCTTTTCAGATACTGCAGCGGCGAGGTGCTGGTCACCGCCTTAAAGTTATGGTGGAACGCCGAAACGCTCATATTGGCTTCCGCCGCCAGCAGGTCAACGCTCAGGTTATCGGTGAAGTGATGCTCAATGCGCCGCAGCGCGCGGGCAATCTGGCTAAACTGCGTCTGCCGACTCACCAGCGCCAGCAGCGCACCGCCGCACGGCCCCTGTAGTACGTAGTAGAGGATTTCACGCACCAGCTGCGGCCCCAGCACGCGGGCATCACGCGGATTTTTCATCATGTCCAGCAGGCGTTCGGTGGCGCAAAGCATCTCTTCCGTCAGCAGCGCCGAGTGAATACCGCAGGTTTTCGCTTCAGGGTGGAAGGCGTCGTCGTCGCCAATGTCCATCAGCAGGTCCTGCAGCTTCAGGGGATCGACCCGCAGCATCAGACCGGCCAGCGGCGCTTCCGGCGTGGCAAAGGTTTCGCACTCGAACGGCAGCGGCACGGTCAGCATCAGGTACTTATTGGCGTCATAGCTGAAGACGCTGTTACCCAGATAGCCGGTCTTCTGGCCCTGAAACAGGATCACAATTGCCGGCTGATACATCACCGGAGTACGCGCCATATGCTTGTCGGCATAAATCAGTTTGATGCCGGGTACCGACGATACTCCCTTGTTCTGCGTGACCAGGTCGATCACCCGGTGAGCCAGCCGTTCACACGTCGCGTTTCTGTCCATTCACTCTTCCCACCGCTGAAAGTTTTACGCCAGCATCATCGCCTGACGTTCAGTATTTCTCCAGCAGTTTGGAGAATCAGGCAAGAATCCGGCAGAAATGTGCATTGAGCAATACTCACCTGCTGCGCACAATGATTCATCTGATAAACGTCATACTCCCAGGATTACCGCGATGAATAATTTCGTACTGCACACCCCCACCCGCATCCTGTTTGGCAAAGGACAAATTTCCCAGCTCGCCGACGCGATCCCCGCCGACAGCAAGGTGCTGATCCTTTTTGGCGGCGGCAGCGTCAAGAAAAATGGCGTGATGGATCAGGTCTACAGCGCACTACAGGGTTTTGATCTGCAGGAGTTTGGCGGTATTGAGCCTAACCCGGACTTCTCTACGCTGATGAAAGCGGTGGAGATCGTTAAACGGGAAAACATTACCTTCCTGCTGGCCGTTGGCGGCGGGTCGGTGCTGGACGGCACCAAGTTTATCGCCGCGGCGGCGCTGTATCCGCAGGATCCGTGGCATATCCTGGAAACCGGCGGCGCTGAAATTGAACGGGCGCTGCCCGTCGGATCGGTGTTGACGCTGCCCGCTACCGGCTCCGAGTCCAACCGCAGCGCGGTGATTAATCGCCGTGCCACCCAGGATAAGCGGGCGTTTCGCAGCAACCATCTGTTCCCGCTTTTCGCCGTGCTGGACCCGGTTTATACCTACAGCCTGCCGCCGCGCCAGATCGCCAACGGCGTGGTGGATGCCTTTGTGCATACCGTTGAACAGTACCTTACCTTCCCGGTTGACGCCCGCGTGCAGGACCGCTTTGCCGAAGGCCTGCTGCTGACGCTGGTGGAAGAGGGCCCGCGCGCACTGGCCGAACCGGAGAATTATGACGTCCGCGCCAACGTGATGTGGAGTGCCACGATGGCGCTGAACGGACTGATCGGTGCCGGCGTGCCGCAGGACTGGTCCACCCATATGCTCGGCCATGAGCTGACGGCGCTGCACGGCATCGATCACGCGCAGACGCTGGCTATCGTGCTGCCGTCGCTGCTGAACATCAAGCGTGATACCAAGCGTGAAAAACTGCTGCAGTACGCGGAACGCGTCTGGGGCATCACCGAAGGCAGCGAGGCGGAGCGTATTGACGGAGCGATTGCCGCCACGCGCGATTTCTTTGAGCAAATGGGCATAGCCACCCGCCTGTCCGACTACCAGCTCGACGGTTCGTCAATCCCCGCCCTGCTGGAAAAACTGGCGGAGAAGGGGCTTACCGCACTGGGCGAACGCCAGGACATCACCCTTGAAGTCAGCCGCCAGATCTATCTGGACGCACGCTAACCCCCACCAACCCTCCGCTTATCGACTAGACTTATTCCCATCAACCGGTGCCCGTGCACCGGTTTTTCCGCAGAAAAGGAGCGAACATGGCAGAGCAACCAATCATTAAACTGCACGATGGCAACAGGATGCCGCAGCTTGGGCTGGGCGTCTGGCAGGCAAGCGTGGATGAAGCCCGCAGCGCGGCGGTCACTGCGCTGGAGGTCGGTTACCGTTCGATCGACACCGCGGCAATCTACAAAAATGAAGAGGGTATTGGCCAGGCGCTGCGCGAAACCGACGTGGCGCGGGACGATATTTTCGTCACCACTAAACTGTGGAATGACGACCAGCTGAACGCCGAAGAAGCGCTGGAAACCAGCCTGGAAAAGCTGCAGCTGGACAGCGTTGACCTCTATCTGATGCACTGGCCGTGCCCGGAAAAAGACACCTTTGTCGCCGCCTGGCAGGCCATGATTAAACTGCAGCAGCAGGGGCTGACCAAAAGTATCGGCGTCTGTAACTTCAACGAACCCCACCTTAAACGATTGCTGGATGAAACCGGCGTCAGCCCGGTAATCAATCAGGTGGAGCTGCACCCAATGCTGCAGCAGCGCACGCTGCATTCATGGAACGCAATGCATCATATTCAGACAGAATCATGGAGCCCGCTGGCGCAGGGCGGTGAAGGCGTGTTCGATCAGGACATTATCAAACGGCTGGCGCAGAAATACGGCAAAACCCCGGCACAGATTGTCATCCGCTGGCATCTGGACAGCGGCCTGGTGGTGATTCCGAAATCCGTCACGCCATCACGCATTAAAGAGAATTTTGAAGTCTTTGATTTCCGTCTTGAGAAAACGGAAATCAGTGAAATTGCCTCACTGGATCGCAATAACCGTCTGGGCCCGGACCCGGAAAGCTTTAACTAAGGCCATACCGTTTGCCCGCGATTGCCGCGGGCGAACCTCTTAATACTGCTGTGACGGATTCACCACCATCTGCCCCGCCGTTCCGCGATCGGCCATTTCCAGCATCTGGCTGTAATAGACAAACGGGAAGTGCTCGGAGGAGGACTGCGTGAATGACACCAGCAGTTCGACGTCTCCGTCGACCCATACCGTATCCTTCCAGCCGCGATCCTCTGCCATGGTCTGTGCACCGTTGACGCTTTTAATCAGGAACATCACGCCCTGAATATGAAACGCCTGCGGGATATCTGAATGAATCATCCAGCGCTCAAAGCTGCCCTGCTGCGCCTGGGTATCAATGCGCGACATGTCCCACAGCGCACCGTTTATGCCAGGCGTAGAATCACCCAGGCGGAATTCACGGGTGCGGCTGACGGTGCCGGGGATCATCTGATCCGCCAGAATACGCATCGGTAAGTTATCGGTCACTAACGGCAGAAGCCCCGTTGGGCGCAGGGTTAGCACTAGCGTGGAGATCAGGATACTGGACGGTTCAAAAATGCCGCGCAGCCTGTCGACAATGCCTGCGGCGTCGCCTGCCGTGATCGAGACTTCATCGCCCTGGGTCATATCGATCAGCACTTCACGGCGTTCGCCCGGGGCCAGCGACAGCTGATCCACCGCCACCGGCGCGGGAAGGAAGCCCTGGTCGCTGGCAATAACGTTAAACGGGCGGGCGTCGCTCATTCGCAGCTGATAGCGGCGGGAGTTGGAGGCATTGAGTAAACGCAGGCGCACCCAGCCGCGTGAAACCTCCAGGAACGGGTTTTGTACGCCGTTGACCAGCAGCGTATCGCCCACGAAGCCACCGCTGCCCGGCGGGTCATACTCCGGTGAGCCGAAGTTATCCATCCGCTTGTCCTGAATAATGACCGGGAAGTCGTCCACGCCGTAATGTTTGGGAATAGGTAAGGACTTACTAACTTCATCCTCCACCAGCCACATGCCCGCCAGCCCGTTGTACACATGCGGGGCCATGCGGTTCGGCGTGTTGGCATGGTACCAGCAGGTTGCCGCCGCCTGACGGATCGGCACCACCGGTGACCAGTCAACGCCCGGTGACATCATGCGAGCCGCGCCGCCCATCAGCGCACCGGGAACCTGCAGGCCGCTGACGGTCATGGCCACCGGTTCATTCAGCCGGTTGCTGTAGATAAGTTTGACGTCGTCACCGTTCCACACGCGCACCGTTGGGCCAAGATAAAGACCGTTAAAGCCCCAGACCTGCGCCTTGCTACTGCCGTCAAAAGACCAGTGGCTGCGCTGCATCGTCAGGAACAGCGGCTGCCCACGACGAGACTCAATCAGTGGCGGAACCGGCAGCGGCGTGCCCGGTCCGGCAGCCCGCGCGCTGAAGGGTAACGAGGAAGCACAAAGGGCAATGCCTGAGGCCTTAAAAAACTGACGACGACTAAGGGACATACCCGACTCCATAAGCCAAAAACGGCCAACAGGGCGGCCGAAATCCATTGTTATCATTGTGTGCGGGCTGTGCTGCCGCATGAACAACTGCAGGGAGCGCGATGCCACGCTCCCTCCGATAATTTATAGCTTACCTGATGCCTCACGTGCAGCGACTTCAGCATTTAACTCATCAAGTTTTGCCGACATCAGTTCACGGCAGTGGGTTGCCAGCTTACGTACCGACTGATTTTCAAACGCCTTAATATCCACCGGCGGCATCATTTCAACGATCGCCAGACCATTTTTCAGTCGGTTAAGTTTAATTTTGTCATGGGTGTTGGAAACCACGACCGGAATAATCGGTACGCCAGCGGCAACGGCGGCATGAAACGCGCCGGTTTTGAACGGCAGCAGCCCACGACCGCGGCTACGCGTGCCCTCCGGGAACATCCAGAAGGAGATTTTCTTCTTCTGGAATTCACTGACCAGCTCACCGATCGTGCCGTGCGCCTTGGCGCGGTTATCACGGTCAATCAGCAGATTCCCGGTCAGCCAGTACAGCAGACCGAAGAACGGCACCCACAGCAGGCTTTTCTTGCCCACGGTGACGGTCGTTGGCTCGACGATACTCGCCGCGGTGATCATGTCGTAGTTATTCTGATGGTTACAGATATAGATCGCGTTGGGGAAGTTCTCATGCCCTTCCGGACGGCGCAGTTCAACCTTTAAGCCAAACACCGGCGCCAGGCGACCAAAAAGACGGCCAAAGGTAGAAACGTGCTTCGGGTTTCTTGGGCTGAACAGACACCAGATACAGCCAAACACACACACCAGTATCGAATAAATAATGACCACGATGAGACGTAAAATAGAGAGCATCACAACCTCGTTATTGCATGCAGACAGCGTATGCTGACCGAATTAATCCGGCATCCTACGCTGACGAATAGAGTGGCTAACTGTTTTTTATTTTGATGATAGCGGCAGGCTGGCGACATGCACGTCCCCGGCCTGCTCTCAACGAAGGAACATTACTCTTCGCTGTCATCTGCCACAGGACGTGACGGACCATCAACATCCACGCGATCGATGCGCTGCAGGCCGCGTGGCAGCTGGGTACCACGGCGTCCACGCTCTGCCCGGAACTTCTGTAAATCTTCCGCTTTCAGCGTCAGCTTACGCTTGCCGACATACAGAGTAATGGCACTTTGCGGCGTCAGCAACAGCAGCCAGGCCAACTTATCTTCACCCGATGCCGCCTGAGCAGACGGGATAGAGATAATCTTGTTGCCCTTACCTTTGGAAAGCTGCGGCAAATCGCCCACCGGGAACATCAGCATGCGGCCGGCGGCGGTAATCGCCAGCAGCAGATCGTCGTCACCATGGATCGCGAGCGGCGTCATCACTTTGGCATTTTCCGGCAGGCTGAGCAGCGCTTTACCGGCACGGTTGCGGGAAACCAGATCGCTGAAGGTGCAGACAAATCCGTAACCGGCGTCCGAGGCCATCAGCAGGCGCTGGTCATCGGCCTCCATCAGCACCTGTTCAACGACTGCACCCGGCGGCGGCGTCAGCTTGCCGGTGAGCGGCTCGCCCTGCCCACGCGCCGACGGCAGCGTGACCGGGTCAAGCGCGTAGCTGCGACCGGTGGAGTCGATAAAGGCCACCGGCTGGTTACTCTTGCCGCGCGCCGCCGCGCGATAGCTGTCGCCGGCTTTGTAGTTGAGGCCGGCCGGATCGATATCGTGACCTTTGGCACTGCGTACCCAGCCCATTTGCGACAGCACGATGGTGACCGGCTCGGAAGGCACCAGCTCATGCTCGCTGATGGCTTTCGCTTCTTCGCGCTCGCGCAGCGGGGAGCGACGATCGTCACCGTAGGCGTCGCTATCGGCCTGCAGTTCTTTCTTCAGCAGCGTATTCATTTTGCGCTCGGACGCCAGAATACCCTGCAGATGGTCGCGCTCTTTTTCCAGCTCCGCCTGCTCACCACGGATCTTCATCTCTTCCAGCTTGGCGAGATGGCGCAGTTTCAGTTCCAGAATGGCTTCGGCCTGGGTTTCAGAGATGTCGAAACGCGACATCAGCACCGGCTTTGGCTCATCCTCACTGCGGATAATGTGAATCACTTCGTCAATGTTCAGGAAGGCCACCAGCAAACCGGCAAGAATATGCAGGCGTTTCAGTACCTTCTCAAGACGATAGTTCAGGCGACGGCGGACGGTGTCACGACGAAAAATCAGCCACTCGCTAAGGATCTCCAGCAGGTTTTTCACCGCCGGGCGGTTATCCAGACCAATCATATTCAGATTGATGCGATAGCTGCGTTCCAGATCGGTGGTGGCAAACAAATGGTTCATCACCTGTTCCAGATCGACGCGGTTGGAACGCGGCACGATCACCAGGCGGGTAGGATTCTCGTGGTCCGATTCGTCACGCAGATCTTCCACCATCGGCAGCTTTTTATTGCGCATCTGGGCGGCGATCTGTTCCAGCACGCGTGCGCCGGAAACCTGGTGCGGCAGCGCGGTGATCACCACGTCGCCATCTTCTTTTTTCCACACCGCGCGCATACGCACTGAACCGCGACCGCTTTGGTAAATTTTGCGGATTTCGCTGCGCGGGGTGATGATTTCGGCTTCGGTGGGATAATCCGGCCCCTGCACGATATCCAGCAGCTCATCCAGCGTGGTTTTCGGGCTGTCGATCAGCGTCATCGCCGCCTTCGCCACTTCACGCAGGTTGTGCGGCGGGATATCCGTCGCCATGCCGACCGCAATACCGGTCGTGCCGTTCAGCAGGATATTGGGCAGGCGCGCAGGCAGCATTTTCGGCTCCTGCATGGTGCCGTCAAAGTTTGGGGTGTAATCGACCGTGCCCTGCCCCAGTTCACCCAGCAGCACTTCGGCATACTTTGACAGGCGCGACTCCGTATAACGCATCGCCGCGAAGGACTTCGGATCGTCCGGTGCCCCCCAGTTTCCCTGACCGTCAACCAGCGGATAGCGGTAGGAGAACGGCTGCGCCATCAGCACCATCGCTTCATAGCAGGCGCTGTCGCCGTGCGGATGATATTTACCGAGCACGTCACCGACGGTACGCGCCGATTTTTTAAATTTCGCGCTGTTGCTCAGGCCCAGCTCGGACATCGCGTAGACGATACGCCGCTGCACAGGCTTAAGCCCGTCGCCAATATAGGGAAGCGCACGATCCATGATCACGTACATGGAGTAATTCAGGTACGCATTTTCTGTAAACTTGTGCAGCGGAAGGCGCTCGGCACCTTCCTGCATCTGATCGCTCATTGTTCTCTTTTCCTCACATTGCGGCGCTCTGGCCCGACCGCATCATTCTGAAACGGCTATCTCGCCGATAGCGAGCTTCATTCGGTCAGGCAACCCCGCTCCACATCGCGGTAAGTTTGGCGAGGATAGTACCTTATCCTGGCGGGGGCTGTCACAGAGTTCAGTCGATAGCCGTCCAGGGAATGGCATTAAAAATGAGTCACATTGCCCATTAAAAAGCGTTAAACCACACTGGCTAAAAGCGTCGATGAATCAAAAGAGAAGTCGCCGTCGGATTATTGACTGGCAGGCAACAGTGTTGTGATCCACACCACATTTAACCGCCCCTCAGGCTACTGTAGACTGGCGTCAACTTCACAGAATCAGGAATCAGGAATAAGCCATGAGCCATATTTTAATTATTGATGCCGGTAAGACCTTTGCGCACTCGAAAGGGGAATTGAACCATACGCTGACCGGCATCGCCGCCAGCTGGCTTCGCGATGCAGGACACCATGTTGACGTCACCGTGGTGGATGATGGCTACGTGGTCGCCGACGAGATTGAAAAATACCTCGCCGCTGACACCATCATTTATCAGATGCCGGGTTGGTGGATGGGTGAACCCTGGACGCTGAAAAAATACATTGATGAGGTGTTTACCGAAGGCCACGGCAAGCTGTATGCCAGCGATGGCCGCACGCGTTCGGACGCGGCGAAAAAATACGGATCCGGCGGTCTGCTGCAGGGGAAAACGTATATGCTGTCTCTGACGTGGAATGCCCCGCTACAGGCCTTTACCGATCCGGAGCAGTTCTTTGAAGGCGTTGGCGTTGACGGCGTTTATCTGCACTTCCACAAGGCCAATCAGTTCCTGGGGATGGAGGGGCTGCCAACCTTTATCTGTAATGATGTGATTAAGCAGCCTGATATTGCAGGAGATATTTCCCGTTATCGGACTCATCTGAGTACAATCTTTGCTTAACTTAGTCTGTTATTTCGATTCATCGATCTGAGGAAGCGCTATGTTGACCGTTGTGGCTGAAATTTGTATTAAACCGGGCCGTCGTGCCGCAGTGCTTGAGGCGATTGAACGGCTGATACCCTTAGTATTGCAGGAAGAAGGTTGCGGCAGCTATCAGGCGCTGATCGATCATAAAGCGCAGGTGCCGTGGAAGCAGCACTCGCCGGACTCGATTTTTATGGTGGAACACTGGGAATCCCTGCGCCATCTGGAACTGCATCAGCAGGCGGACCATATGGAAACCCACCGGGCGGTCATCAAGGATGACGTCGTTGACGTGAAGATTTTCGTGCTGGAACCCGCCTAAAAAACCCGCGGGCAGCTTACAGTAAATTTTTGCTGGCAAGCTGCTCGCTGAGGTAGTCAAGAAAACAGCTAATACGCGCGGCCAGGGTGCTGTTGCGATAGTAGACCGCATTAACCGGATGCCGCATTTCACAGGTTTCCGCCGCCAGTACCGGTACCAGCTGCCCGCTTGCCGTCGCCTCCCTACAGAGGAAATCGGAAACGCGTACGATCCCCTGCCCGTTCAGCGCCAGATGCAGCAGCGTTTCCCCGCTGGAGGCCCCAACGGTGGGCTTAATCTGCAGCAGCTCGCCGTCGGCCTGCCGGATTGGCCAGATATTGTGCTGTTCCAGCTGACTGAAGCCCAGCAGACGGTGGTGCGACAGATCGGCCACGCTCTGTGGCGTACCGTATTTCGCCAGATACGCCGGGCTGGCCATGATCCTCAGCTTGCTGCTGCCCAGCGCGCGGGCGTGCATGGTTGAATCCCGCAGCTCGCCAATCCGAATCGCAATATCGGTCTGCTGTTCAAGCAGATCAATCACCACGTCATCGGTATTCAGTTCCAGCTCAATCAGCGGATAGCGCTGCGCAAATCCATCGATCAGCGGCACGATAACGTGCAGCATAAACGGCGACGCGGCGTTCACCCGCAGCCTGCCGGAAGGGATTTCGCGCCGCTGCGCAATCTGCTCTTCGGCGGCCTCCACCGAGGCGATGATTTGCCGGGCATGCAGCAGGAATATCTGCCCCTCTTCGGTCAGTGCAATGCGGCGGGTGGTTCTGTGCAGCAGCGTGGTTTGCAGCTTGCTCTCCAGCCGGCTCAGCGCCCGGCTGATGCCGGAAGTGGTCTGGTTCAGGTGTTCGGCGGCGGCGGTAATTGAGCCGCAGTCCACTACCACCACCCACGCACGCAGTTCTTCAAGGGTAATTTTCACTGGGCTGGCCTTTGGGAGAAGAGAGGGAAAACGCGTCGGAAACGATTATGCGGGTATTCAGGCGGATCGTAAATAACGATCCGCCCGGGTATTCAGACTTCGATTTCGGCGGTGTCGCCCTTTTCCTGCAGCCAGTTGCGGCGATCTTCCGAGCGTTTCTTCGCTAACAGCATATCCATCACTGCCAGCGTCTGATCCACATCGCTTTCGTCGACCGTGAGCTGTACCAGACGGCGAGTATTCGGATCGAGGGTCGTTTCCCGCAGCTGTAGCGGGTTCATTTCACCCAGACCTTTAAAGCGCTGCACGCCAGGCTTGCCTTTCTTACGCTTTAACTGCTCGAGGATACCGGCCTTTTCTTCCTCATCCAGTGCGTAGTAAACCTCTTTACCCAGATCGATACGGTAGAGAGGCGGCATCGCCACGTAAACGTGACCGTTTTGCACCAGCGAACGGAAATGACGGACGAACAGCGCGCACAGCAGCGTAGCAATATGCAGTCCGTCGGAGTCGGCATCGGCGAGGATACAGATCTTACCGTAGCGCAGCTGGCTGAGATCTTCACTGTCCGGATCGATACCAATCGCCACCGAAATATCATGCACTTCCTGCGAAGCCAGCACCTCGTCCGAGGAGACTTCCCACGTATTGAGGATCTTACCTTTCAGCGGCATGATCGCCTGATACTCACGATCGCGCGCCTGCTTGGCCGATCCGCCCGCCGAGTCTCCTTCGACCAGGAACAGCTCGGTCCGATTCAGATCCTGCGCGCTACAGTCCGCCAGTTTACCCGGCAGCGCCGGACCGCTGGTCAGCTTTTTACGCACCACCTTTTTGGCGGCACGCATGCGGCGCTGGGCGCTGGAAATCGCCAGCTCGGCCAGCATCTCTGCCGTCTGCACGTTGTTATTCAGCCACAGGCTGAAGGCATCTTTCACCACGCCCGAAACAAAGGCGGCGCACTGGCGCGATGACAGGCGCTCTTTGGTCTGTCCGGCAAACTGCGGATCCTGCATTTTTACCGACAGCACGTAGGCACAGCGATCCCAGATATCTTCCGCCGAGAGCTTCACCCCGCGCGGCAGGATATTGCGGTATTCACAGAACTCACGCATCGCGTCCAGCAGCCCCTGACGCAGGCCGTTAACGTGGGTACCGCCCTGCATGGTCGGGATCAGGTTAACGTAGCTTTCCGTCAGCAGCTCACCGCCTTCCGGCAGCCACAGCAGCGCCCAGTCAACCGCCTCAACATCACCGGCATGCGCACCGACAAACGGTTTTTCCGGCAGCAGAGGCAGGCCGTTAACCGCTTCCATCAGATAGTCGGTTAAGCCATCGGCGTAGCACCAGCTCTGTTCGGTATTGTTAAGCTTGTCTTTGAAGACGATTTCCACGCCCGGGCACAGCACCGCTTTCGCCTTCAGCAGGTGGCTGAGGCGCGATACGGAGAAGCGCGGGCTGTCGAAGAAGGATTCATCAGGCCAGAACTGCACGCGGGTACCGGTATTGCGTTTGCCTACCGTGCCCGTCACCGACAGGT
Source organism: Erwinia sp. JUb26 (assembly GCF_003751505.1). Lineage (GTDB taxonomy): Bacteria > Pseudomonadota > Gammaproteobacteria > Enterobacterales > Enterobacteriaceae > Erwinia. The sequence goes on from NZ_RJVB01000002.1 coordinate 363,982, forward strand.
CCTGCACCTTATCGCCGTTTTCAAACGCCATCTCGTAGACTTCGCCATTACGGCGCACGGTCACTTCCACGCGTTTTGACAGGGCATTCACCACCGAGATTCCTACGCCGTGCAGGCCGCCGGAGAACTGGTAGTTTTTGTTGGAGAATTTGCCGCCGGCATGCAGGCGGCAGAAAATCAGCTCAACGGCCGGCACGCCTTCTTCAGGGTGGATATCCACCGGCATGCCGCGCCCGTCATCGATAACTTCCAGTGACTGATCGGCGTGCAGAATCACTTCCACACGTTTGGCGTGACCGGCCAGCGCTTCATCCACGCTGTTGTCGATCACTTCCTGGCCTAAGTGGTTAGGCCGTGCGGTATCGGTGTACATTCCCGGGCGACGACGCACGGGTTCAAGGCCGCTGAGAACCTCAATGGAATCAGCGTTATAGCTGGATTGAGTCATGGTAACAATCTGAATTAGTGGCTAAAAATGATTGGCCAAACTCCGTCCCATCTTACTCTTGCCGGGTTAATCCCAGGAAATCAAACATGGCGGAGAAATGGCGTTCGAATCCGATAAAAGCATGATTTCCGCCCTCTTCTACCGTCTGGCGACAGGCGCTGTAATAGTCCAGGGCCTGGCGGTAGTCGAGCACTTCATCACCCGTTTGCTGTAGCAGCCAGATCAAATCCGGCGACTCTAACGGGTCAATCTGCATCACTTTTAGATCGTAAATATGGCGCGACTCTAACACATATTGCTGGCCGGTGTAGGGGTTCTCATTTTCCCCGAGGAAATCCACCAGCAGTTCAAACGGCCTGACGGCGGGATTCACCACCACCGCAGGTAGCGTAAAACGCTGTGAAAGCCAGGTCGCGTAATATCCGCCAAGCGATGAACCGATCATACCCAGCGGCTCGCCTGACGCCTGCATCACGATATTTTCCAGCAGCGCTGCCGCCTCTGCCGGGAAAGCGGGGAGTTGGGGAACCAGCAAATTAACCGATGGATGATGCTCACGCAGCCAGCTACCGAACGCGGTCGCTTTTGCCGAGCGGGGGGAACTGTTAAAACCATGCAGATAAAGCAGCGTCGCCATCGATCAGTAGCCTTCCGAGTCCAGATCCGGGCTGAAAATTCGCGTAGTCAGTCGGCAGACTTCCGTTTCTACGCGGCCATCATCGAACAGATCCAGCCAGCGCCAGCCGGGGGATTCCGCGTCAATGGTAAAGTTGGTGCAGTGTGGCTTGAACTGGACGCAGGTCGAAGGGGAAGCCAGCACGCGCCTACCCTGCCATTCGAGATCCAGTTCCTGATGAATGTGACCACAGAGCAGGGTTTTCGCCAGCGGATAGCGCTGCAGCACGGCGTCCAGCATATGCGGATTTCGCAGGCTGTGCTGATCGAGCCAGGAGCAGCCGGAAGGCAGCGGATGGTGGTGAAGCAGCACCAGCGTGTGGCGCTGTGGCTCCTGAGCCAGCGTTTTATCCAGCCACTCCAGCTGATACTCGCTCAGTTCGCCGTGCGGCACGCCAAAGACCTGGCTGTCCAGCAGCACCACCTGCCAGCGGTCGCCGATCAGCACATGTTTTTCATCGGCGATACTGGCGTTTGCCAGCGTGCTAAACATGGTTGGTTGAAAATCATGGTTGCCGGGCAGCCAGACGCAGGGAGCGGGCAGGCGCGCAATACCCTCAGCAAAATGCTGATAGGCTTCGGTGGTGTGATCCTGCGCCAGATCGCCGGTGGCAACGATCAGATCATAATGTCGACGTTGTGCAGCGATGGCTTCCAGCACCGCTTCATAACTGGCCCAGGTATTCACACCCAGCAGCGTTTCATGTTTACCTGCGAAAAGGTGAGAATCCGTTATCTGTAAAATCCTGATACTGGACCCACTCGCTACAGGAAGTTTCAACAAGCTATCCAATCAAAGTCCTTAAGGTTCGCGCTCTCTCAAAACGTGTAGCAGCGGGTTCAACATACCGGTATGGCTATCGCACCATGGGACAAACAGTAGCGCAGCCACTCCGCCAGAAACTGGTTAATCTGGTGTTTTTCATCACGCTGATGCAGCTTTTTATTAGGATAATCATAGCGTGCTTTAAATCGATAGATCTGCTGTGTTGAACACACTTCCGCCACCATCGCATCGTGATAGAGCCTGACCGACATCGAAGGCAGGCTCCAGTAGCTGACGGCCGGGGCGGTTTGTTTAATCTCCACCAGCGTGGTGTAACGCGTCGATTCCAGAATGGTAATCTGATAGCTGGCACCGTTCACCTGGTACGCCACTGACACTCCGGCCTGGTCATCACGCGGTAGTAAACGACGCAGCTGGGCAAAATTAGTTTCGCACACGCGCATCATTTCTGGAAAGTCAGGGACGTAACGCTTCATCATTAAGGCTTCCACTCATTACACAGTTGTTTATAGTGCAGCTCCAGCCATTGCAAGGCAATGATCGCAGCAGCATTATCGATTTTCCCCTCTTCCACCCATTGATAGGCCTGACTGCGGCTCACCACATGCACGAGAATATCCTCATTCTCTTCCTCCAGACCGTGGTTTCCCTTCGCCACGCTGGCATCCACTTCACCCACATACATCATCAATCTTTCGGTGGTGCCTCCCGCGCTGGAGAGGTAGCTGGAAATCGGTTTGGTTCGCCCGGCGGTCAGTCCCGCTTCCTCCACCGCTTCGCGCCTTGCAACCTCTTCCGGCGTTTCACCTTCTTCTATCATTCCGGCGACCAGTTCCAGCTTCCAGGGCGTTGGGCTGGTATCCCAGGAGGCGATGCGGATCTGTTCGATCAGCACGACTTCATCGCGCAGCGGATCATAGGGTAGCAGCACCGCGGCATGACCGCGCTCGAAAATTTCCCTGCTTACTTCACCACTCATTTCCCCGTTAAACAAGCGATGGCGGAAACGATAGCGCTCCACTGAAAAAAATCCGCGGTACAGCGTCTCTCGTGCGATAATTTCTACATCGTCTTTGGTGAACGTTACCGGGAATGTGTTACAGATAGTCATAATTGCCCCTTCCGAAAATGATCACAATGATGATAAGTGCAATAGTAATACCGCCAGGTTTGTAGTTTCTGATGAATTTTTTACGTAAATTAAAGCGAGATGGCACTTTCAGCCAACTTACCTTATCGGCAGTCTCTGATAGAATCGGCGATAATTTTTTGGCCTACGCCAGCGCTACCATAGCAATTTTGCGGCACTACAAGGAATGCAAATGAACAAACTGCTCCCTTTACTCATTGGTCTGAGCCTGGGCGGCTTCAGTGTTGCCAGCCAGGCTGAAAACCTGCTGCAGGTCTATCAGCAGGCCCGTTTATCCAATCCTGACCTTCGTAGCTCAGCGGCCGATCGCGATGCCGCGTTTGAGAAAATTAACGAAGCCCGCAGCCCGCTGTTACCGCAACTCGGACTGGGAGCGGACTATAGCTATACTAACGGTTACCGTGATGCCCGCGATTCGAACAGCGATACAAAAAGCGCGTCGCTGCAGCTGACCCAGACCATTTTTGATATGTCAAAATGGCGTGCGCTGACCCTGCAGGAAAAAACCGCCGGGATTCAGGATGTCACCTATCAGACCGCACAGCAGAAACTGATTCTGGATACCGCAACGGCGTATTTCAACGTTCTGAATGCGATTGATACCCTTTCCTATACCGAAGCGCAGAAGCAGTCAATTTATCGTCAGCTGGATCAAACCACCCAGCGCTTTAACGTGGGCCTGGTCGCCATCACCGACGTGCAGAACGCCCGTTCACAGTACGATAGCGTGCTGGCCAGCGAAGTGAGCGCACGTAACGACCTGGATAACGCCGTCGAGTCTCTGCGTCAGGTTACCGGCAACTACTATCCAAGCCTGGCATCGCTGAACGTGGATCGCTTCAAAACGGATAAGCCGCAGCCGGTGAAAGATCTGCTGAAAGAGGCTGAAAGCCGTAACCTCAGCCTGCTCTCCGCCCGTCTGACTCAGGACCTGGCTCGCGAGCAAATTCGCTCCGCTGAAACCGGCCATATGCCTACCGTTGGTCTGACCGCGTCAACCGGCCTGTCAAACAATCGCTACCACGGCGATCGCTCCACCGGCACGGACAATATCAGCGGCAGCAACCAGGTTGGACTGAGCTTTACTCTGCCACTGTACAGCGGTGGTTCGGTCACGTCCCAGGTGAAGCAGGCACAGTATGCGTTTGTTTCCTCCAGCGAGCTGCTGGAAAGCGCACACCGTACTACCGTGCAGACCGTACGTTCTTCATTTAACAACGTAAACGCGTCGATCAGCAGCATTAACGCTTACAAGCAGGCCGTGGTCTCTTCACAGAGCTCGCTGGATGCCATGGAAGCCGGCTATCAGGTGGGAACGCGCACTATCGTTGACGTGCTGGACGCGACAACAACGCTGTTCAATGCGAAACAGCAGCTGGCGAATGCCCGCTACAGCTACATGATTAATCAGCTGAATATTAAATCCGCGCTGGGTACACTCAACGAGGATGACCTGACCACGCTGAATAATCATCTTGGCAAAGATGTTGGCACAACACCGGATGCTGTCGCACCTGAAACCCCACAGCAGGACGCCGCCGCAGATCGCGATTTAAGCCAGCCAGCCAGAGCATCGGCAGGGACGAAGACCAGCGGTAACCCATTCGGGCAGTAATCCGTTATAAAGGGCAGCACCGGCTGCCCTTCTTCCCTTCGATGCAATTTGTAAGCCTGCCTTCACAATCAAACGTATAGCTTCGTAAAGATCCCCGTACCATGCGGGCACATCGCTTCATTTTTCACCGCCATTCCCCTATCCTATGCACTATCTTTGGGCACAGGACAGAAAGCCATGAAACGGACTAAACAGATTAATCACGCCTCTTTTCGTAAAAGCTGGGGCGCACGTCATTTAACGCCGGTAGCCCTGGCGGTAACAGCTGTCATTATGCTGGCGGGCTGTGAGCAAACGGACGAAAGCGTTTCGATGTATATGAACGCAGATGACTGCTCCAGCGCCAACCCGGGTAAATCCGAGCAGTGCTCCGTCGCATTTAATAAAGCGAAAGAAGAAGCGGTGAAAACCGCACCGAAATACGCCAGCCGTGAAGACTGCGTGGCTGAATTTGGCGAAGGCCAGTGCCAGCAGACCCCGGCACAGGCGGGTGTGACTACCAATGCGGAAAATCAGTCCAGCGGCAGCTTCTGGATGCCACTGATGGCCGGTTACATGATGGGCCGTATGATGAGCGGCGGTATGGGCCAGCAGCAGCCGCTGTTCAGCTCAAAAAACCCGGCCAGCCCGGCTAACGGTAAATTCGTCGATGCCGCCGGCAAGAGCTATGGCCCGGCTGCATCAGGCCGCACCATGACCGTACCCAAAACCGCAATGGCACCTAAGCCTGCCACCACCAGCACCGTAACACGCGGCGGCTTTGGTGAAAGCGTGGCGAAGCAGTCCACGATGCAGCGCAGCAGCGCATCCAGCAGCAACCGTTCCGGCACCACCAGCCGCAGTATGGGAGGCTAACGCCGGATGAAACGCATCGCTATTGCTGAGCGTCCCGACTGGCGAGAAAAGGCCACTGAATACGGTTTTAATTTTCACACCCTGTACGGTGAGCCCTACTGGTGTGAGGATGCCTACTATCAGTTCACTTTGCAGCAGATCGAAACGCTGGAAGATGTCACCAGCGAAATCCATCAGATGTGTTTACAGGCGGTGGATTTGGTTACCGGTAGCGAAGAGCTGCTGGAGAAGTTTCGCATTCCTAAGCATACCTGGGATTTCGTACGGGAATCCTGGAAAAGCGGCCAGCCATCGCTCTATTCCCGGCTTGACCTCGCCTGGGACGGGCATTCTCCTGCCAAGCTGCTGGAGAATAATGCCGATACGCCCACTTCGCTTTATGAAGCCGCGTTCTTCCAGTGGATCTGGCTGGAAGAACAGCTTAACGCCGGGAACCTGCCGGCGGGCAGCGACCAGTTCAACAGTCTGCAGGAAAAACTGATCGCGCGTTTTGCCGACCTGCATCAGAAACACGGCTTTGGCCTGCTGCACTTCGCTTGCTGCCGCGATACCGAAGAGGATCGCGGCACGGTGCAGTATTTGCAGGACTGCGCGACCGAGGCAGGTCTGCCGAGCGAGTTTCTGTATATCGACGACATTGGTCTGGGTGAGAAAGGCCAGTTCACCGATGTGAACGACCAGGTGATTAGCAACATGTTCAAACTCTATCCCTGGGAGTTTATGCTGCGCGAGATGTTCTCCACCAAGCTGGCCGATGCGGGCGTGCGCTGGCTGGAGCCGGGATGGAAGAGCATCATCTCCAATAAGGCGATGCTGCCGCTGCTGTGGAAGATGTTCCCGAATCACCCGAATCTGCTGGCCGCATACTTCGCGGAAGATAACGTGCCGCACATGGATAAATACGTGGTTAAACCGCTATTTTCCCGTGAGGGCGCTAATATCAGCATCGTTGAAAACGGCAAAGAGATTGCCCGCGTTGACGGACCTTATGGTGAAGAGGGCATGATCGTTCAGCAGTTCCATCCGCTGCCGAAGTTTGGTGACAGCTATACGCTGATCGGCTCCTGGCTGATCGACGATCAGCCAGCCGGAATCGGCCTGAGGGAAGATCGAGACCTGATCACTCAGGATCTGTCCCGTTTCTATCCGCACGCGTTTATCGAGTAACCTGTTGGGCGAGGCTTCCCTCGCCCTTTCTGATTTCGTCCCGGAGTGAACACGAGTCCGTGAGGAGACGAGCACTGCCCAATCCCGGAGCGGCAAGTAAACCAGGCTGTTAGCCCACCTGGACTGAGAGCATACTCAACGACCCCATAACAATCCCATCCACCGGAATGGTGACCGCTTCATCGTGCGATCGCGCACCCAGCACGTACAGCAGCGGCAGGTAGTGCTCTGGCGTCGGGTTGGACAGCGCCGCACCGTCGTGCTGCATAAAGTTAACCAGCGGATGCTGAGCGTCATCACCCTGCCACGCCAGATTGTCGCGCACGTACTGATTAAATGACTCGGCCCACGGATAGGCTTCTGCTTCGCCCTGCCAGCGGACCATACGCAGGTTGTGCACCACGTTACCGCTGGCGACAATCATCACGCCCTGCTCACGCAGTACCGCCAGTTTACGCCCCAGCTCGAAGTGGTACTCCGCCGGTTTTGTACCGTCGACGCTCAGCTGCACCACCGGGATATCGGCATCCGGGTACATCTTGATTAACACGCCCCATGAGCCGTGGTCGAATCCCCACTCCTGATCCAGCTGAACGTCAACCGGCGACAGTACTTCCGCAATCTGGCGGGCCAGCGCGGGAGAACCGGGCGCAGGATAACGTGTGTCAAACAGCGCCTGTGGGAAGCCGCCAAAATCGTGAATGGTACGCGGCTTCTCCATGGCGGTCACCGCCGTGCCACGCGTATACCAGTGCGCGGAAACCGCAATAATCGCTTTAGGTTTCGGTAACGTTTCACCCAGTTTGCGCCAGGTTTCGGTATAGACATTCTCTTCCAGCACGTTCATCGGGCTGCCGTGGCCAAGGAAGAGTGCAGGCATACGTTGGTGACTCATGGTCTTACTCCAGAAGTGTTCGTTCAATGACGCTTACATTACGCCCATATTTATCGCGATGAACCAGGATAACCCTGATGAAGATGTTCAGATAATTTGAACAGAGGCAGCGGTCTGGAGCGCGGTTGGCTGATGTACATGAGAACCGGAGACTAAGGACTGGATAAAGGCAGGAAGCAGGAAGCAGGAAGCAGGAAGCAGGAAGCAGGAAGCAGGAAGCAGGAAGCAGGATAAATTAACAGGGCCGGGTAAACCGGCCCAGAGAAACTTAGCTTGCCTGACGCGTTTCGTGGCTGCGGCGATAGGCCACCAAATCCTCAATAGTGACGACCGGCATATCATGCTGTTTAGCAAAGACAACGACTTCCGGCGCATGCGCCATTGAACCATCATCGTTAGTCAGTTCACACAGTACACCGGCCGGCTTGAAGCCCGCCAGCGTTACCAGATCGATGGTGGCTTCCGTGTGACCGCCGCGGGTCAGCACGCCACCGGCACGGCCGCGCAGCGGGAAGACATGGCCAGGACGATTCAGATCGGCAGGCTTGGCGTCATCGGCAACGGCGGTACGGATGGTGGTGATGCGGTCAGAAGCGGACACGCCGGTGGTCACACCCTGCGCAGCTTCAATGGTAACGGTGAAACCGGTGCCGTAGGCGCTGGTGTTATCCTCAACCATCATCGGCAGGTCAAGCTGGGCAAGACGTTCTTCGGTCAGACACAGGCAAACAATACCGCTGCCGTGACGGATGGTTAATGCCATCTGCTCTACGGTCATGGTTTCGGCGGCGAAGATCATATCACCTTCATTTTCACGATCTTCATCATCTAAAACCATTACGCCGCGGCCAGCGCGGAGCGCGTCGATAGCACGTGTTACACGCTGTTCAGGCGTGCCAAATTCAGAAAGTAGCGACTGATTCATGGTAAATAAACCTTAATAAATGTATGGGTTACCAGAATCAGGGCGAGCTTAGGAGTGTCAAGCTGTGACAAAAAAATAACGCGAGGCGAGCGTTAGCCCGACAAGATACGTTACTCTCTCCCATCCGGACTCTAACCGTCGGCCCCGGAATTACACCGGATCTGCTGTCCTTCAGGAATGATCCTGAAGCGCTCGCGGGCTTTCAGCCGAAGCTGATTTACCGCCGGTGGGGAATTTCGCCCCGCCCTGAGAATAAGCAGGGTTACTATAGCGCTGATAATGCACGTGGGCAACGAACAAAACTGGCAAATTTATATCCATTTATTCGCTATGCTCATTTCCGGTTTATCCTTTTCCCCTGAGCGATTACACTTATAGAAAATTTGCTGCTACCAGGAAGCCGCTATGATTGATGCTAAAAAAATTGAACAACTGGCCCGCCAGATCCATGAATCTATGCCAAAAGGTATCCGCGAGTTAGGTGATGATGTGGAGAAAAAAATCCGTCAGACTATCCAGGCTCAGCTGACCCGGCTGGATGTGGTTAATCGTGAAGAGTTTGATGTGCAGACTCAGGTGCTGCTGCGCACCCGCGAGAAACTGGCCGTGCTGGAACAACGCCTGACGGCGCTGGAGAATCAGGCTGCTGCGCCAGCAGCGCCGACCGCTGGAACCGCTTCTGCACCGGTCACGCCAGCCCCCGCAGCGCAGGCAGCGTCCGAGCCTGGCGATGCTAAAGACCCGGTCTGATCGACAAAGAAAAAGCTGCCCTATCGGGCAGCTTTTTTTAACTCTGACGACAGATATCGGTTCATTCTGAAAGTCGATATCGGTGAGTTAAGACAATAGATACCCGTCAGTTCTTACGATTGATAATCGTCTTAATGATATTGCTGGTTGAGATACCGTCTTCGAAGTTAAGCACCTGCACGTCACCGCCGTTCGCCCACACTTCCTTGCTGCCCGCGATATCTTCTGGCTTGTAGTCGCCCCCTTTTACCAGCAGGTCCGGCAACACGTCGGCAATCAGACGCTGCGGCGTGTCCTCTTCAAAGCCCACCACCCAGTCAACGGCTTCCAGCGCGCCCAGCACGATCATGCGGTTTTCCAGCGGGTTAACCGGGCGGGTTTCGCCCTTCAGGCGACGCGTGGACGCATCGCTGTTCACCGCCACGATTAGCCGGTCGCCCAGCCTGCGGGCATTGGCGAGATAGGAAACGTGCCCGGCATGGAGAATATCAAACACGCCGTTGGTCATCACCACGCGCTCGCCGCGCTGACGCGCTTTCGCCACTTCGGCCTTCAGCTGTGCTTCATCCATCACGCCAAAACCCGATTCGGGGCGCGCGTGGATGGCATTTTCCAGCTCAATTGGAGAAACCGTCGACGTACCCAGTTTACCCACCACGACGCCCGCTGCCGCGTTCGCCAGGAAGCAGCTCTCTTCCAGGCTGTTGCCTGCGGCCAGCGCGGCCGCCAGCACGCCGATAACCGTATCACCCGCACCGGTCACATCGAACACTTCCTGTGCCTGCGTTGGCATATGGAACGGTTCTTTACCCGGCTGCAGCAGCGTCATGCCGTTTTCAGAACGGGTAACCAGCAGCGCCGACAGGCCGTGCTTCTGCATAAGCGCGGTGCCGCGCTCAACGATGTCAGCTTCGCTTTTGCACTTACCAACGACCGCTTCGAATTCGGAAAGATTTGGCGTCAGCAAGGTGGCACCGTGATAACGGCTAAAGTCGGTCCCTTTCGGATCCACCAGCACCGGCACACCGGCCTCACGCGCCAGCTTGATCATGGTTTCCACGCTGGCCAGTGCGCCTTTGGCGTAGTCGGAAAGCACCAGCGCACCGATCTTAGGCAAGGCCTGCTGAATGCGCTCGTGCATTGGTTCCGGGTTAACCCCTTCAAAACCTTCTTCAAAATCCAAGCGAATCAGCTGCTGATTGCGCGACAAAACGCGCAGTTTGGTGACGGTAGGATGGGTTGGCACCGAAACAAAATCACACTGCACATTAACCCTGGTCAGCGTCTCGCTCAGTACGCGCGCAGCATCGTCAATGCCGGTGAGCCCAACGAGGCGAGATTCCGCGCCAAGAGAAGCGATATTCATCGCCACGTTAGCCGCCCCGCCAGGACGCTCTTCCACGTTTTCAACCTTGACTACCGGTACCGGAGCTTCGGGGGAAATACGGCTGGTTGGCCCGTGCCAGTAACGATCCAGCATCACATCACCAACGACCAGAACACCCGCACGTTTAAAATCAGGCAGTGTAACTTTCATTCAGACACTCCACTCCAGACAGCATAAAAACCAAAAATTCAGGCGCGCGATAATAGCACAAATGTTGCCGTGCCTGGCTATCGCGGCCGCGTTGTTCACTTCGCCACCGGACTCACACTGAGCCTGTTCACTCAGTCACCAAACCAGGTTTGCCAGCTTTGATTGACCTGGGCTTTCTCACCGACATAGGCACTCTCTTCCACGTGGCCCGGCAGTTCCTGCAGCGCCAGGTGATGCAACGCATCCCGCAGCGTCACGTAGGCATGCGTCAGCGCTTTCGCCTCGGGATCCGCCATCCTGTCACCGTTAGCCAGCAGTTCGAGAATGCGCACATTGTCGGACCAGCGGGTCAGCGTCAGATCCTGCGAGGCATAACGTAGGACCAGATATTGCGTAATGAATTCAATATCGGTGATGCCACCGGCATCGGCTTTAATATCCCAGCGGCCTTTATGCTTCTGTCCGAGGTGCGCCCGCATTTTTTCGCGCATCTCCCGCACCTCAACCTTCAGCGTTTCCGCTTCACGCGGCTGCGCCAGAATGCCACGGCGAATTTCAGCAAAACGCTGGCTGAGTTCCCCATCACCGTAAACGATGCGCGCGCGCACCAGCGCCTGATGCTCCCAGGTCCAGGCTTCATTGCGCTGGTAGTCATCAAAGGCTTCAAAGGTGCTGACCAGCATACCGGCAGCGCCTGAAGGGCGCAGGCGGGCATCGACTTCATACAGAATGCCCGACGAGGTGCGGGTACTGAACAGGTGCATCACCCGCTGGGCCAGACGCAGATAGAACTGGCGACCGTCGATACTGCGCTCGCCCAGCGTTACCGCTTCCTGCGGGCAGTTGTGCAGGAACACCAGGTCCAGATCCGAGCTGTAGCCCAACTCCCAGCCGCCCAGCTTGCCGTAGCCGACCACGGCAAAACCGCGCTCGCTGTCGCTGGTCAGATGCGATGGTCGCCCAAAGCGCTGCACCATCATATTCCACGCCTGCTGCACCACCGCTTCGATCATCGCTTCGGCCAGCCAGGTCAGATGATCGCTGACCTTCATTACCGGCAGCGTACCGGCGATATCCGCCGCGGCAATGCGCAGATGCTGCGCCTGTTTAAACTGCCGCAGCGCTTCCAACTGCTGTTCTTCATCCTCTTCCGGGATACGCAGCAGATACTGACGCAGTTCGTCGCGATAGGCATCGGTGGCCGTTGGCTGGTAGAGCGTTGCCGGATCCAGCAGCTCATCAAGCAGCAGCGGATAACGCGCCAGCTGGCTGGCAACCATCGGGGAGGCGGCACACAGGCGGATGAGATGCTGGAGCGCGCCGTGGAATTCCGTCATCAGCTCCAGATAGGTGGTGCGCGTGACCACACCGAGCAGCAGCGGCGTCAGGCGGCTAAGCGTAACCACGGCATCATCGCGCGGCACCACCTCACTGAGCAGACGCGGCATCAGCTGATCGAGCGCCTGACGGCCACGTGGGCCGATCGTGCGCTTATCCACATCCATGCGGAAATCGTTAATCGCTCGCAGCAGTTGCTGGCACGCCTCACCGTCCAGATGCGGGACCAGCGGCAGCAGTTCAGCTTCTTCCAGCTGGTCCTGCCACAGCACGCCATATTCGCCGGCTTCGCGGTTATCACCGCTTTCCGGAGCGTCGTCGCCAATCAGCTCGTCAAAGATTGAACGCACCGCCACCATATGTGCATCCAGCCGGTCGTGCAGGCCCTGCCAGTCGGCAAACCCCATCGCCCAGGCAAGTCGCGCGCGGTCCAGCTCGTTCGTTGGCAGCGTCTGCGTCTGCTCATCGTTAATGCTCTGCAGCAGGTTTTCCAGCCGCCGCAGGAACAGATAAGCGTCGTGCAGCTGTGTTACCTGCTGCTGCGGCAGCAAATTCAGCGCGCTGATTGATTCAAGAGTAGGAAGCAACGAACGTAGCTGAAGCGAACGTTCGCGGCCACCGCGGATCAGCTGGAAGACCTGAACAATAAATTCAATTTCGCGGATACCGCCCGCGCCCAGCTTGATGTTGTCCGTCAGCCCGCGTCGCCGTACCTCACGCGCTATCATCGACTTCATATTGCGCAGGGACTGGATCACGCTGAAATCAATATAGCGGCGGAAGACAAACGGCCGCAGCATCTGCCGCAGCTCCTGGCTCCAGCGATCGTCGCCGCCGCCCATCAGTCGGGCTTTCACCATCGCGTAGCGTTCCCAGTCGCGCCCCTGCTCCTGGTAATAATCTTCCAGCGCCGCAAAGCTCAGCACCAGCGGGCCGCTGTCGCCAAAGGGCCGCAGCCGCATATCCACGCGGTAAACGAAGCCGTCTACGGTTGGCTGATCGAGGACTTTAATCAATCGCTGGCCCAGGCGGGTAAAGAACTGGGCATTATCCAGCTCGCGCCGTCCGCCCTGCGTTACGCCATTTTCTGGCCAGGTGAAGATCAAATCGATATCGGAAGAGAAATTTAGTTCACCGCCGCCCAGTTTTCCCATTCCGAGAATCAACAGCGGCTGCGGTTCTCCGGCGGCGTTGACCGGCGTGCCAAAATCCTTGCAGCAGGCGTGCCACAGCCAGTCACGCGCGGCGACGATCAGCGTTTCCGCCAGCTCGCTCAGCTGCGCTAGCGTCTGTTCGGTGCTGCTGGTTGCCAGGGTTTGCATCCAGGCGATACGCACCAGCATATGGCGACGAAACAGCCGCAGCTCGCGCATCAGCGTGTTCTCATCCAGCACCGTAGCCAGCCGTTCTGCCAGCCACGCGTTATAGTGCTGACACTCGTCGGCACGCGGCGGCTGCGTCTGCAACTGCTGCCACCATTCAGGATGTTTCGCCAGGTTATCGTTGATGAAATCACTAAACGCCAGCACGGACTGCTGCTGCGAAGTCGCGCCATCCGGAAGGGGATCGATAACGGCAATCTGTTCAGCCAGCAAGGATGGCAGCGGCTGCGATAGTAAAGGCACCATAAACACTCCCTGATTAATCACCCCCGATCCTCAGGCTCCAGGGGCGTTGGCTGCCATCCTGCAACACACGATCAACGGGCATGGAAAATAAACGTTTCTAACGACTCAGGCGTTACCGTTCTTCCAGAATACCGGCTGTTTCACTGCCTGACGGCGATGGCCATCCAGCCAAACATCCTGCTGCTCAATAATCGCCTGACGCAGCAGCTGCCAGCTACCCAGCCACGCACTCACCACGGCATCGTCATAACAACCGGCAAGCAGATGCACAGCGAGCTGCTGGCGATGAAGGCGCGTCAGTTTATCCTGATATTCATTCAGCTGATTGATCTGACCGAAGGTCTCCTTCAGATCGGCGGAAATGCGGCCGAGCATAATATCGCTAAAGCGCTTGAAGGATCCCTGCAGCTTGGCATCGGTTTTCGGGTCGATGAAGTCGCGCCAGCGCGCCGTGGCAATCCAGGTGGTCAGCGCCAGCTGCGTTTCCAGCCAGAGCGAGCTGAAGCAGACGGACTCCGCATCCAGCTCTTCTTCCAGCAGCGAGCCTTCCAGCTCGGTCAGCCGTTGACGCAGCTCGCTGCTGGCCTTACGCGGAACCAGTGCGCCATACAGGGAAAATGCCTGACGCAGCGTTTCCAGCGCTTCCTGAATTTCAGCCAGTGCTGCCGCATTCCCCCGCAGCCACAGCTCTTCATGATACTGCCACTGGCTGAGCGCCAGCAGGAAAGCGGCCTGCATTCCCTGCTCGACCGTCGCCTTAGGTTTGACCTTGAGCAGCGGTACCGGACGCAGTTTACGAGGTGGGTTACCTTTCGCCAGCGCATAACCGCGCGCGGCTTTGCTCAGGCTTCCCAGCCGCAGGCCGCCCATTTTTGTCAGCTCGGCGGCAAACGCCAGAAGATCGTCACGGTGGCCGCTTTTCAGCTCCAGCTCGATTTCATGCAGCGGCTCGCTCAGATCGCCGGCGCTGACCTCACCCAGATCGAAGGCCACTTCAATTTCGCTTTCGCCATAGGTCACGACCCACTTCTCACGGACGAAATTCGTGCTGAACAGCGGCGTGAGCTGCTGTTGGAGCGCATCGAGATCGGTCCCTTCCGGCCAGACTTCGGCGGGAAGCTGATGAATATCCAGCACCGGTTCATTGAGCGCAACGTTGTACTCCGGCCGCTGGTGCAGGCCACCAATGGTCTGCCCGGCCGTTTTCAGCGTCATTTCGAAACTGTCACCGAAACCACGGATGCGCAGCCCCATGTCCCAGCTGCGCAGCTGGCCGTTAGCGGTTTCAAAGTAGATGTTGCTTAGCTTCTGCCCGGCGGAGTGCGCGTGGGGCCAGTTAGCCAGCTGGCTGGCGAGTTTTGTCGCGGCATCGGCGGTGGTAATGAACTTTAGCTCGATTTCGATGGTCATAATGTCTTATCTAAATGATTACCGGCACGGTAAATGGTGGTAGTGTTTGATAATAACCGCAAATTTCCCGATAGCGCAGAAAGAGCTGATTCAGCCGCTGCAAAAAAGCAGGGTTACTTACGGATCATCGCACCTGATATACCAAGAAGAGTAATGCACAAGCAGCAGGGATGTCTCTGCTTTATTACGCTTTCGCGCGTTGCCTCCCATGTCGCCCGAGATCAGGACAGTTCTCATTCAGCTTTCTGCGAGGCCGCTCCAGACTGTGTTATTACTTTCGCCCAGTACTTATGAAAAAAGAGTTCGAATGAAAAAAACTCACTTTATTGGCCTGACTTTTCTGGCTTTTAGCGCCGTAGCTAACGTGCATGCTGAAGAAAAACGCTACATTTCCGACGAACTCTCTACCTGGGTTCGCAGCGGTCCCGGTAACGATTATCGCCTGATCGGTACTCTGAATGCGGGGGAAGAAGTTACCCTGCTGCAGTCTAATGAGAACAGCAAATACGGTCAGATCCGTGATTCGCAGGGCCGGACGACTTGGATCCCACTGAGCCAGCTCAGTGAACAGCCCAGCTTGCGTTCCCGCGTTCCGGAACTGGAGCAGCAGGTCAAAGATCTGACCGCTAAGCTGGCGAACATTGACGGTAGCTGGAATGAGCGCACGGCAGAAATGCAGAAAAAAGTCGCAGGCAGCGACGATGCGATTAACAGCCTGAAAGATGAAAATCAGCAGCTTAAGAACCAGCTGGTGGTCGCCAGTAAAAAGGTGGATGCCGCCAACGTTCAGTTGGATGATAAGCAGCGCACCATCATTATGCAGTGGTTTATGTACGGCGGCGGCGTGGCCGGTTTCGGCCTGCTGCTCGGTTTGCTGTTGCCGCATATGCTGCCGCGCAGGAAGAAAAACGACCGCTGGATGAACTAACGTTTTCCGGTCTGGCCAGAGGGCATCTGTAGATGCCCTCTTTGGCATACCTGCAATTTGGCATCCTCCCCGTCGGATGTTGTAGTATTACGGCAGAAAATAAAAAAATGCTTTTCCTCTGACCTGACGTTTTATTCTGGAGATGTGCAGTGAAAATATACCTTGTCGGTGGCGCGGTTCGTGACGGACTGCTGAATTTGCCGCTGAAAGATAAAGACTGGGTGGTGGTCGGCGCCACGCCTGAGCAGATGCTCGCGCTGGGCTATTCCCAGGTCGGGCGTGATTTCCCGGTTTTTCTGCATCCGGAAAATCATCAGGAATATGCGCTGGCGCGTACCGAACGCAAGTCGGGCAATGGCTATACGGGGTTTGTCTGTTATTCAGCCCCCGACGTGACGCTGGAGCAGGATCTGGCGCGCCGCGATCTGACCATCAACGCCATCGCGCGCGACGATGACGGCCAGTATTACGATCCTTATAATGGCCGTGCTGACATTGAGCAGCGTATTCTGCGCCATGTTTCCGCCGCGTTTAATGAAGATCCGCTGCGCGTGCTGCGCGTTGCCCGGTTTGCCGCACGCTTTGCCCATCTTAATTTCCGCATCGCAGAGGAAACGCTGGCGCTGATGCGCTCAATGGCCCACAGCGGCGAACTGAATCACCTCACGGCGGAACGCGTGTGGAAAGAGACGGAGAGCGCGCTGCTGACCCGTAATCCGCAGGTGTTTTTCCAGGTTCTGCGCGACTGCGATGCGCTGGCGATTTTATTCCCCGAATTAGACAATCTCTACGGCGTGCCGGCTCCAGCGAAATGGCATCCGGAAATCGACAGCGGCGTTCACTCGCTGATGACGCTGGCGATGGCTGCACAGCTTAGCCCGGAGCTGGATGTGCGCTTCGCCACGCTGTTCCACGATGTCGGCAAGGCACTGACCTCACCGGAGAAATGGCCCAGTCACCACGGCCACGGGCTGGCTGGCGTCCCGCTGGTTGCCGCGCTGTGCGAGCGCCTGCGCGTGCCGAACAACGTTCGCGATCTTGCCCTGCTGGTGACTGAATTCCACGATCTTGTGCATACCATTCAGAACCATTCCGCCGCTACGCTGGTTAACCTGTTCGACAGGATCGATGCCTGGCGTAAGCCACACCGCATTGAACAGATTGCGCTGACCAGCGAAGCCGACGCGCGCGGACGTAGTGGGTTCGAGAATAATGCCTATCCCCAGGGCAGGTATTTGAGAGAAGCCTTCAGAATTGTGTCAGAGGTCCCTACGCGTGATGTGGTCGCGGCCGGATTTAAAGGTGCAGAAGTGAGGGAAGAACTGACGCGCAGACGTATTGCGGCGCTGGAGGCCTGGCAGGCGCAGTAAGGGCGGATCGTCGCGACCCGCCCTGATGTGACTTACAGCACAAACACCGCGTATACGGCAGCGGCAATAATAAAGCGGTAGATCGCAAACGGGATAAACGAAATCCGTTTGATAATATGCAGGAAGCTCTTAATGGCAATCAGCGCCACGATAAAGGCGGTGACGAAGCCTACCGCAAACATCGGCAGGTCGGCGATGCTCAGGAAGCCCATGCTTTTGTAGAGATCCAGCGCGGTGGCGCCCATCATCATCGGAACAGCTAGCAGGAACGAGAACTCCGATGCGGCATAGCGGCTCACGCCCATCAGCATACCGCCGGAGATGGTTGCACCCGAACGGGAAAAACCGGGCCAAAGCGCCAGACACTGGAAGCAGCCGATGATGAAGGCCTGGCGGTAGGTAATATCATCCACCCCAACCGCTTTTGGCTGTTTTGGCTTCAGCAGCTCGGCGGCAATCAGCAGAACGCCACCCACCACCAGCGCATACATCACGTTAACCGGGTTAAACAGGGTCTTGATTTTATCGTGTAACAGCAGACCAATAACCACCGCCGGCACCATACCCAGCAGGATATGGATCAGCGTTAAATGCCCGGTGCCGGTTCCTTCATGCTTAACTTCACCGAAGTTAATCCCGATCAGACCGAACAAACGACGCCAGAACATCACCACTACGGCAAGGATCGAGCCTAGCTGGATAACGACTTCGAAGGTTTCCGCCTTCTCTCCCTCAAACCCCAACAAATGACCGACGATGATCATATGTCCGGTAGATGACACGGGGAGAAACTCCGTTAACCCCTCAACTATCCCTAGAATCGCTGCAACCCATAGCTGATGAATATCTGCCATCAAATTACCTTTTACCCTTTAAAATCATTAAAAAGGCGGTCGCCAACGCTTCCGCCAATCAGCCCTGAATTTATTGAAAAAATTCAGGATCACCCCTAAGCCGCAACTTAAGACAAACCTTACTGTGATTTGGTTTCATTGTGATGGCAATCACATTGAATTTATTTCGGAATATTACCTCGTTCGATGATCACTCCAACCTGACGTGCCTGCGCAACGGCGCCCGGCTTGCTGACCTTAATTTTCACCCACGGCGAAGCGAACTGGTTCAACAGTAAAGTGGCGATCTCTTCCGCTACGCGCTCAACCAGCGCAAATTTCCCGTTCTGGACGTGGGCAATAATCGCCTCTGATACATCGGCATAGCTCAGACAGTCATTCACATCATCGCTGGCGGCAGCTTTGCGGTTATCCCACGCCATTTCGACATCGAACACCAGCTTCTGCTGAATGGTCTGTTCCCAGTCGTAAACGCCGATGGTGGTGATAACGGACAATTGATCAATAAATACGATATCCATGATACGGCTCTCTGTTTTTGTGGTTGCCGGATACCATCCCCGGCGGTTTATGCGTATTATCCACGGATGTTCACAACAAAACGACCCCAACAAGACGGAACGGTGTTATGAGTGTATTCGCGCTTGGTATGATCCTTTTCGCGTATCTGTGTGGCTCCATCTCCAGCGCGATTTTGGTCTGCCGACTGTTCGGATTGCCGGACCCACGCCAAAACGGATCGGGCAACCCAGGTGCCACCAACGTACTGCGCTTAGGCGGGAAAAGTGCGGCGGCGACGGTACTGGTTTTTGATGTTCTTAAAGGCATGCTGCCGGTCTGGCTGGCCTACAGTCAGGGCATTACGCCGCTCTACCTCGGCCTGACCGCGATTGCGGCCTGTCTTGGCCATATCTACCCCGTGTTCTTCCATTTCAAAGGCGGCAAAGGCGTGGCGACGGCATTCGGTGCGATTGCTCCCATCGGCTGGGATCTGACCGGCCTGATGACCGGCACCTGGCTGCTGACCGTGCTGCTCAGTGGCTATTCTTCGTTGGGTGCGATTATCAGTGCCCTGATCGCGCCGTTTTATGTCTGGTGGTTCAAACCCCAGTTCACCTTCCCGGTGGCGATGCTCTCCTGCCTGATCCTGCTGCGGCATCATGACAATATCCAGCGCCTGTGGCGCGGTCAGGAAAGTAAAATCTGGAAGAAGAAAAAGAAAAACGGCCAGGATAAACCCCAGCCGTAATTTAGGATAGTCAGCCTGAAACACCGTGGTTTCAGGCGGTCGTGCTTAAATCGCCGGCAGTTCCGCCAGCGGCCAGCGAGGGCGGACGGTAACGTTCAGTCCGGCGAGAGTCCCGCCTTTAAGCCGCACCATGCCCGCGTAGGCAATCATCGCGCCGTTGTCGGTACAAAACTCAGGCCTGGCATAAAACACTTCACCACCGCGCTTCTGCATCATTTCCGCCAGTTTGCTGCGCAGGGTGCGGTTAGCGCTCACCCCACCGGCAATCACCAGCCGCTTAAATCCGCTTTCATCCAGCGCCCGGCGACATTTTATCGCCAGCGTATCCACCACCGCGTCTTCAAACGCACGGGCAATATCGGCACGAGTTTGATCGGTGGCGTCATTATCACGAATGGTATTGGCGGCGAAGGTTTTCAGACCCGAGAAGCTGAAGTCCAGTCCCGGGCGATCGGTCATCGGCCTTGGAAAAACAAAACGCTTCTCCACGCCCTGCTGCGCCATTTTCGACAGCATCGGTCCGCCGGGATAATCCAGCCCCAGCAGCTTGGCGGTTTTATCGAAGGCTTCACCGGCGGCATCGTCAACCGACTCCCCCATCAGCGTGTACTCACCGATACCGGTCACGCTAATCAGCTGGGTGTGACCACCGGAAACCAGCAGTGCCACAAACGGGAATTCCGGCGGGTTCTCTTCCAGCATCGGCGCTAAAAGATGCCCTTCCATGTGATGAACGGCGATTGCCGGCACATCCCATGCGAAGGCCAGCGAACGGCCAATGGTGGCCCCCACCAGCAGCGCACCCACCAGGCCTGGCCCGGCGGTGTAGGCTACGGCATCAATATCCTGCGCCTGCAGTCCGGCTTCACGCAGCGCGGCCTGGATCAGCGGGACGGTTTTGCGCACGTGGTCGCGCGAGGCCAGTTCCGGCACAACGCCGCCGTAATCGGCATGCAGTTTGACCTGGCTGTAAAGTTGATTAGCGAGCAAACCCGCAGCATCGTCGTAAATGGCAATGCCGGTTTCATCGCAGGATGTTTCTATTCCGAGAACACGCATGGCTGTCTTTTTACCTCAATTCTTGCGGCGCGCAGTGTAGCACGCGCACGCTTTTAACGGCGGCAATTTTACCCTCACTGCGGTTAACCGTTGTGCAAAAAGGTGATTTTTTTCCCAACGCCGATGCCTGTTTGATGTATAATCAGCCCCCTGAAAAAAGCCGGCAGCCGCACAGGCGCATCTGTTGGTTACTTTATGCTATGGTGCTTTACAACGCAGCCTGTGTTGGAGTAAAATTCCGCACCATTTTGAAATGAGCTGGCACTGATGCCAGCGGCAAAACCGAATTTATCCGAGGTGAGAGTTACATGCCGGTAATTAAAGTACGTGAAAACGAGCCATTTGACGTAGCACTGCGTCGCTTCAAGCGTTCTTGCGAGAAAGCAGGCGTTCTGGCTGAAGTTCGTCGTCGTGAGTTTTATGAAAAACCTACTACCGAACGTAAGCGCGCTAAAGCGTCTGCAGTAAAACGCCACGCGAAGAAACTGGCTCGCGAAAACGCACGCCGCACTCGTCTGTACTAATTTTCTGAGGGTTCGCCCTCACGTTTCACAGACAAGTTAGTAGTTATCAGGCCGTGCTTTCCGAAAGGAATGCGCGGCTTGTTCTCGTTTATAGCCATAAGTGAATAACGGATTATTCTCAGGGCAGCTCTCGAAGGGGATTTATGGCTGGACGCATTCCGCGTGTTTTTATCAACGACTTATTAGCCCGCACGGACATCGTGGATCTTATTGATGCGCGCGTTAAGCTAAAAAAGCAGGGTAAAAACTATCACGCATGCTGTCCTTTTCATAATGAGAAAACCCCCTCCTTCACCGTAAACGGCGAGAAGCAGTTTTATCACTGTTTTGGCTGTGGCGCGCACGGTAACGCCATCGACTTCCTGATGAACTACGACCGTCTGGAATTTGTCGAAAGTATTGAAGAGCTGGCAACGGCCTATGGCCTGGAAGTGCCGTACGAAAGCGGCTCCGGCCCCAGCCAGCTCGAGCGCCACCAGCGTCAAAGTCTTTATCAGCTGATGACCGGCCTGCGGGATTTCTATCAGCAGTCGCTGTCGCAGAGCCAGGCCGCAGGCGCGCGGGATTATCTCGCCCAGCGCGGACTGAGCAATGAGGTTATCCAGCACTTTTCTATCGGTTTCGCTCCTGCAGGTTGGGACAATGCCTTAAAGCGCTTTGGCCGTAATCCGGAAGATAAGCAAACGCTAATCGATGCCGGCATGCTGGTAACTAACGACCAGGGCCGCAGCTACGATCGCTTTCGCGAACGGGTGATGTTCCCCATTCACGATAAACGTGGACGGGTAATTGGCTTCGGTGGCCGCGTACTGGGCGACGGGATGCCGAAGTATCTGAACTCGCCGGAAACCGATATTTTCCATAAGGGTCGCCAGCTTTATGGCCTTTATGAAGCGCAGAAGAATCATCCTGAACCGGCAAAACTGCTGGTTGTTGAAGGTTATATGGATGTGGTGGCCCTGGCGCAGTTTGGCGTGGATTACGCCGTTGCGTCACTGGGGACCTCAACCACGGCAGAGCATATTCAACTGTTGTTCCGCACGACCGATACGGTCATTTGCTGCTACGACGGTGACCGGGCGGGGCGTGAAGCCGCCTGGCGAGCACTGGAAACGGCTCTGCCTTACATGAATGACGGCCGTCAGCTACGCTTTATGTTTCTGCCCGACGGTGAAGACCCGGATACGCTGATTCGTAAAGAGGGTAAAGAGGCGTTTGAGGCTCGGATGGAGCAGGCCATGCCGCTGTCAGGGTTTCTGTTTGATACGCTGATGCCGCAGGTTGATCTCCGATCTCCTGATGGTCGCGCCCAGCTCAGTACCCTGGCGCTGCCGTTGATTAGTCAGGTACCTGGCGAAACATTGCGCATTTATCTGCGCCAGGAATTGGGCAACAAGCTCGGTATCCTCGATGACAGCCAGCTTGAGAAACTCATGCCGGGCAAGGCGGAAAATGCGATACCGCCCGCGCAGCCCCAGCTAAAACGCACGACCATGCGTATACTTATTGGGCTGCTGGTGCAGAATCCGCATCTGGGTGCCATGGTCCCTTCCCTTGAAGGACTGGAGCAGTCCGAGGTGGCAGGATTCCCGCTCTTTGTAGAATTAGTGAGTACTTGCGTTGCTCACCCTGGCCTGACGACCGGACAGCTACTAGAGTTATACCGTGGAACAAAATTTAGTCAGAGCCTTGAAACGCTGGCAACCTGGAACCATATGATTGTTGATGACGAAATCGACACCATGTTTCAGGATGCGCTGGCCAGCATGTACGACGCCGCGCTGGAGCGTCGGCTTGAAGAGCTGATCGCTCGTGCAAGAACACATGGCCTGACACCGGGAGAACGAACGGAAGTCCGTTCTCTGACTGAAGTTCTAGCGAAGAACAGATCTTCCTGACTTCGATATTTTGGTTTTATTACACAGAATTTAGAGGCGTAATCGGCGCGGCCAGTTTGATTGCTGCCAGCGCACAGGAACCGGAGCGTACTGAAGTACGTGAGGTTTCGAGCACTGCCAGCGGTCAAACTGGCAAGTGAGATGGCCTCGGAAGACAACTCAAGCGGCTTAGGTGCCGATTATCCGTCAGGTAGACCCTGACAGCCGCCACGATGGGCAGCGGCAATAATCCAAACGCCCTCACTGTTATTGTTGGCACGTTAGCCGACCGACACCAATCTAATTTAACAGAAGTGTGGATACCGTCTTATGGAGCAAAACCCGCAGTCACAGCTGAAACTTCTTGTCACCCGTGGTAAGGAGCAAGGCTATCTGACCTATGCCGAGGTCAATGACCATCTGCCGGAAGATATCGTCGACTCCGATCAGATCGAAGACATCATCCAGATGATCAACGACATGGGCATCCAGGTGGTAGAAGAAGCACCCGATGCCGATGATCTGATGCTGAACGAAAACAGCTCCGACACGGATGAAGACGCTGCTGAAGCTGCCGCTCAGGTCTTATCCAGCGTTGAATCTGAAATTGGCCGTACAACCGACCCGGTGCGTATGTACATGCGCGAAATGGGTACCGTTGAGCTGTTAACGCGTGAAGGCGAGATCGATATCGCAAAACGCATTGAAGATGGTATTAACCAGGTTCAGTGCTCCGTCGCGGAATATCCTGAAGCCATCACTTACCTGCTCGATCAGTACGATCGTGTTGAAGCGGGTGAAGCACGTCTGTCCGACCTGATTATCGGCTTTGTCGATCCGAACGCGGAAGAAGATCTGGCTCCAACGGCAACTCACGTTGGTTCTGAGCTTTCTGAAGCAGAGCGTGACGATAACGAAGATGAAGACGAAGAGTCTGACGACGACAGCTCGGAAGATGATAACAGCATCGATCCTGAACTGGCTCGTGAGAAGTTTAACGACCTGCGTGTGCAGTACGAAACCACCCGCACCGTGATCAAAGCGAAGAGCCGCAGCCACGCTGATGCTATCGCTGAAATTCAGAACCTTTCTGACGTCTTCAAACAGTTCCGCCTGGTACCGAAGCAGTTCGACTACCTGGTGAACAACATGCGCACCATGATGGACCGCGTTCGTACGCAAGAACGCCTGATCATGAAGCTGTGTGTTGAACTTTGCAAAATGCCGAAGAAAAACTTCATCACCCTGTTTACCGGTAATGAAACCAGCGAAACCTGGTTCAAAGCCGCACTGGCGATGAACAAACCGTGGTCAGAGAAGCTGAACGACGTTTCAGACGACGTGTACCGCAGCCTGCAAAAGCTGCAGCACATTGAAGAAGAAACCGGCCTGACCATTGAGCAGGTTAAAGATATCAACCGTCGTATGTCTATCGGTGAAGCGAAAGCCCGCCGTGCGAAGAAAGAGATGGTTGAGGCTAACCTGCGTCTGGTTATCTCTATCGCGAAAAAGTACACCAACCGCGGTCTGCAGTTCCTCGACCTGATTCAGGAAGGCAACATCGGCCTGATGAAAGCGGTAGATAAGTTTGAATATCGTCGTGGCTATAAGTTCTCGACTTATGCGACATGGTGGATCCGTCAGGCGATCACTCGTTCTATCGCCGACCAGGCGCGTACCATTCGTATCCCGGTACATATGATTGAGACCATTAACAAACTCAACCGTATCTCCCGTCAGATGCTGCAGGAAATGGGCCGCGAACCAACGCCGGAAGAACTGGCCGAGCGTATGCTGATGCCGGAAGATAAAATCCGTAAGGTGCTGAAAATTGCCAAAGAGCCCATCTCCATGGAGACGCCAATTGGTGATGATGAAGATTCACATCTGGGTGATTTTATCGAAGACACCACGCTGGAGCTGCCGCTGGACTCTGCAACCTCTGAGAGCCTGCGTTCCGCGACTCACGACGTCCTGGCTGGCCTGACGGCTCGTGAAGCGAAAGTTCTGCGTATGCGTTTCGGTATTGATATGAATACCGACCACACGCTGGAAGAAGTAGGCAAGCAGTTTGACGTAACGCGTGAGCGTATTCGTCAGATCGAAGCGAAGGCGCTGCGTAAGCTGCGTCACCCAAGCCGCTCCGAAGTGCTGCGCAGCTTCCTTGATGACTAATCGAAGCATCGCTTAACAGAATGGCCCCTTACAGGGGCCTTTTTTTTTGCAGAAAACGAACAGTTTATGCGTCATCTTTGCGCCTCCTTCTCCATTGCTTTTCAGCAGGTAAAAGGCTACCTTTACGTTGTGGGTCGTAAAGAGCAGCCTCACTTTGATTAACATCAAGTGGGGCTTTTCTCTTTTTGTCCCGGGCTAAAAGCTCAGGACAAAAGATCCTGAGCACCCGCCTCGCAGTTTACCTCAAGCTCTTAAAACCAACGAGTTAGGTTATCAAAACTCAACGACGGCTCTGATTTTTCTGCAATCAGGCTGCAAACGTTCAAACGCCTCGCGCCGTCAGCGCCTGTTCCAGCACCGCATAGGCCGCGCTCATCTCTTCCTGTGAAGCGCGATTCAGCCCGCTGGGATTAGGCAGTACCCAGACCTCGGTTTCACCGATTAACTCCGGCTGCCTGCCCCACTCCACTTTGCTGCGGCGAAACGCCTGCTGATAGGCCTGCTTTCCCAGCACGGCCAGCGCGGCGGGACGATAGCGTTCGATTTTCTCCCTCAGCGCCAGCCCGCCGTCGCGCAACTCGTTCCCCGCCAGCTCGCTGGCCAATACAGTCGGGCGCTCTACCAGCATGGTGATGCCGCAGCCGGTTTCCAGCAGCCGCTGTTCCTGTTCGGGTTTGAGCTGACTCAGAGTGAATCCTGCCTGAAAAATGGTTTTCCAGAATCGGTTGCCGGGATGGGCAAAGTGATAGCCGGTATGAGCAGAGGACTTTCCGGGGTTGATACCACAGAACAACACCCGAAGACCGGGCTGAATAATATCCGTAATGCCGTGTGCTTCCATACAGCAAAGGCTCCTTAAGACGGGCCCCCTGGTCAGAGGCCCGGATTGAAATCAGATAGCGGCAATCACCGCTGCGGTGATTTCCGCCGTTGTTAAGCCACCGTTCACGTTCGCTTCCGCCGTGACCGTTTCAACCGCGTGCAGAATCGCACTGGCCGCCGCGGTTTCACCCAGATGCTCAAGCATCAGTGCCGCCGACCAGATCGCCGCAATCGGATTGGCGATCCCCTGTCCGGCAATATCCGGAGCAGAGCCGTGTACCGGCTCAAACATCGATGGCACGCCGGGATTTGGATTTAAGTTAGCTGACGCAGCATAACCCAGCCCGCCCTGAATCGCGGCACCCAAATCGGTCAGGATATCGCCAAACAGGTTCGAGGCAACGATCACATCCAGAGTTTCCGGGTTCATCACCATACGGGCAGCAATCGCATCAATATGATAGCGGGTCACGCTGACGTCCGGGTATTCTTTCGCGATTTCCTCAGTGACTTCATCCCACATCACCATGGTGAACTTTTGCGCGTTGGATTTGGTGACCGACGCCAGTCGTTTGCTACGCTTGCGGGCCGCCTCAAAACCAAAGCGCAGGATGCGTTCAACGCCACGGCGGGTGAAAATTGACGTTTCAACC
Source organism: Erwinia sp. JUb26 (assembly GCF_003751505.1). Classification (GTDB taxonomy): domain Bacteria; phylum Pseudomonadota; class Gammaproteobacteria; order Enterobacterales; family Enterobacteriaceae; genus Erwinia. Next base: position 390,673 of record NZ_RJVB01000002.1, read on the forward strand.
GCCACTTCATCCGCCGTTCCCTGATGAATACGGCCGCCAGCTCCGCTGTACTCGCCTTCGGTATTTTCACGAATGCAGAGGATGTCGAAGTCGCCTTTACGCAGCGGACCTTCTACACCAGGCAACAGGCGATGAGGGCGGACGTTGGCAAACAGATCGAACTGTTTGCGAATCGGCAGCAGCAGGCCGTGCAGCGACACGCTGTCGGCGACCTTTTCCGGCCAGCCTACGGCACCCAGCAGCACCGCATCGAACTGGCGCAGCTTATCAATACCGTCTTTCGGCATCATCTCGCCGTGCTCAAGGTAGTACTCGCAGGACCACGGGAAGCGCTCACCACTGAGGGCAAAATCAAATTTTGCCGCACTGTGTTCCAAAACCTGCCAGGCCGCGTCCGTCACATCCACGCCGATACCGTCTCCGGGGATCACCGCCACTTGATAGCTTTTCATGACTCTCCTTACGTTAATTCAGGGCAAAATAGCTCAGCACTTCACAGCCGCGGCCGACCGACGGCGTAGCAATCACCTGCCTGCTGGCCAGATCGATCACGCTCAGCGTACCGTCGTCTTCATTCGCGATCAGCAGCTGGCTGTTGTCCGGGCTGAAGCAGCCATCCATAGGTTTATGGCCGACGGCAATCTGCCCGAGTGGATTCAGGGTGGCATCAAACAGGCTGATAACGGGCTCGTTATCGCCAATGACCACCAGCAGGGATCCATCTTCGCTGAAGCGGGTAATTTGTGCTGCTTTATTGTGACCGTCCAGCGGCAGATGCTGCCGAATACGGTGGCTCTGCGCATCAACCACATACAGCAACGGTCGCCGTGCATCGGTGGCGACCAGATAGGGATAGAGCGGCGAGGCGGCGATGCCATTGATCGGCCCCGGCATCAGAATATTATCCAGCACTTCCCCCCTGCCGTTGGCCAGCCCGACCACGGTCAGCGTCGCATCCTCTTCATTATCGGTGAATAATTTGCGCCCGGAGGGCAGGATAGTCAGCCGATGGCTGTTGTATGAAGTCAGCGGAATATGACCGATCATGCGTTCACTTTCCGGATCGAGTATCAGAATCGTCGCGCTGTTTTCACAGCACATATAAACGTAACCGTCACTGCCCAGCCGCCCGGTATGCGGCGACTCCAGCGGGCTGATGTCGATAAATCCCGTCAGCTCACGAGATTCCAGATCGATCACCGCGATTTTGTGACCAGGGTGGGGGTTATCACCGTGAATGCCATCTCCATAGATTGGCACCCAGGCTTTGCGCTGTTTGGGCAGGATCAGCAACTCATGGGGACGGGGGGGAAAAGCGTTCAGCTCGCGCTCTACGGCAAAGGTCTGTGGATCGAGGAACAGGACATTGCTGCCCTGCTTATCAACGGCAATCAGGCCTAATCGGCGATCGGTTATCGGCATACACATACCCCTTAGGTTTATCACACTATAAGGGTAGTTCATCCGATTATACGATGAGGATTCAGAGCACCTGCTGGATGGCCCAAACGGCCAGCGCATGGTCTTCGTGAGAAGGCAAACCGCTGACGGTGACCGTACCAATGACGCCGCCGTTGCCCAACAGGATCGGGAAACTGCCGCCGCTGTCGGTGTAACGCTCGGGGTCCATATAGTTCATCTCGGACATCGGGGTGCCCTGTGACTTATTCAATTCCTGAGTGTAGAGAGAGGAGTGCGCGTTGCGTAAAACGGTATGGCGCTTGCGAGAAATCCACTCAAGATTTTCTGCGCTCGAGCCGCTCAGCGACGTGCTGAACAACACCTGACCAAACGCAAACACTTCGATAGCGACCGGCATTTTCTCTTTGACGGCCCGCTCGCGGATCAGCGAACCAATTTTCCATGCGGTATCAAAATCAAACTGGCTGACGCGAACGGTGGCTTCCTGCTGTAACAGCGTTTCAAGGCTGGGAATGGCTGACATAAAACATCTCCGGCAAGTTTGACGAAATAAGGCCTGCAGGATAAATGAATTTATTTTTTCAATGAACACAAAAAGGAAATGAATGTTTTATTTGAGAGGCAGATCAACTATTCCCTGCAATCGAGGGCAAAACGCCCTCCAGGATAGTGGATCGCTTACTTTGCAGAAAAAGCCTCGCGCAGCCAGTGAATAAAGCCACTCACCGCCCGCGGCACCTGCGCCGACCAGGGGCGCACGACATACAGCATATCGGCAAAGGCGCCAACGGTTTGCCACTGCGGCAGCAGCTGGATCAGCCTCCCCTCTTGTAATGCCGCCTGTGCACTGAAGTCTGGCAGCAGCGCAATCCCCAGCCCTTCCAGCGCCGCATCACGAATGGATTCACTGTTGTTGGTGGCAAAAGGTCCGCTGACGTTAACCGCCAGCCGTTCACCGCCGGAGAGGGGCTGGAAGCTCCATCGCGGGGCTTCCACACCGCGGGGATAATACAGGCACTGATGCTCGCTCAGTGACGCCGGTGTCTCAGGTGTGCCGTAGCGCACCAGATAATCGGGGGATGCCACCACTAGCGCATGAGTGCTGCACAGCGGCAGTGCGACGTGGGTTTCCGGCAGCGTGTTGCTGTGGCGAATGGCCAAATCAAATCCTTCGCTGGCAAGGGAAACCAGACGATCGGACACCTCCAGCTGCACCCTGACCTGCGGATGTTCACGCAGAAACGCCGTGATATGCGGTACCAGTTGCTGGCGAGCAAACGCCACCGGCGCGGTCACCCTCACCAGGCCGCGCAGCGGTCCGGCGGAATCGCGTACGCTGAAAAAACTCTGCGCAATCTGGGCAAACGGCGCCCGCAGATCGTCCACCAGCTTTTCACCGGCACTGGTCAGCCTGACGCTACGCGTGGTGCGTGTCACCAGGGGTACCCCAGCCAGCTGCTCGAGTTCTTTAATCTTCTGTGACATCGCCGCTTTACTGACTTCCAGCCGGTCTGCCGCGGCGGTAAAGCTACCCTGCTCGGCCAGCACCGTCAGCCAGTGCAGATGGGTCCAAAGCGCATCGGTTTTCAGATCTTTCATTTCAATTGTTCACTATAGTAAATAATCAATTCAAGTATAGCGCTTTTTCCCGACGGAGTTTATGGGTAAATTTATCCCCAGAGACGAGCAGAACCGGCTGAACATTATCAAACAATCACAGCGAAACTGCCCATTAAAACCAGCAATAGAGAGTGTCGAGGTTATTATGCCATTACTGCAATTTGATGTTATTCAGGGCCGTTCCGAGTCAGAGCTGAAAACGCTGCTGGATGCCGCGCACCGTGCAGTGCTGGCAGCATTTAAAGTGCCAGAGCGCGATCGCTACCAGATTGTTCACGAAAACAAAGGTTATCAGATGGTGTTTGAAGATACCGGTCTGGGGCTACAACGTACCGATAATCTGGTGATGGTGCGGGTCTTTACCAGCCCGCGCAGCAGCGAGCAGAAACAGTTCTTTATGGCAGAACTGTGCCGCGAATTTCAGGAAAGCTGCGGGATTTTGCCCTCGGACGTGATGATCACATTCATCACTAACGAGAAAGGTGACTGGAGCTTCGGGAACGGTGTGGCACAGTACCTGACCGGCGAACTGTAAGGCCTATTCAGCCGTGGAAACTCCCCGACCATCGGCGGGGAGTACCGTTTAATCAGAAGTCGTAGCGCAGGCGCACCAGGTTCATATCACCCAGATTGTCGGTGCTTGAGGTAAAGACGTGCTCGTAGTCAACGCGGAAGCCGTAGTCCAGCTTGAAGGTGACGCCCAAGCCGTTGTCGATACGCTTGTAGTTACGTCCGGTCACGTATTCCATGCGGTCGCCCATCACATACGGCATCACTGACTTGAGTCCGTACTGCTGCACCGGAATGGTATAACCTGCCAGATATTCAATACCCCACGCATCACCGGCAAAGTAGTTGTGAACGTTCGCCTGCTTAGTGGTCAGGAAATTATCATACCAGCCACCGCCGGCGGTGAAGGTCCAGTTATCCGGCGTCCAGCTCAGTGCCGTACCGAAGATATTTTGATCATAGGATTTATCATCGCCGTTGCCAGGATTGCGCATTTCAGCACGTGTATAGTTCCATGCAGTACCCCAGGTCAGATCTTTAGTGATGTGGTAGTCCACACCCAGCGAGCCGCCGCCCTGACGTTTGTAACGCAGACCATTACCCGGCAGGTACTCATTGTCGGAGAACAGATAGGACGCGTAAAAGTCGGTATCACCAAAGGTATTTTTGTATTTCAACATCTTGCGGCTACGATAAGAGCCATCGTAGTCACCGTTAATCCCGTTACCCGATGCCTGGCCCAGCATGTCATAGTCCCAGATATCGGTTTTAGCGCCGACAACATCGTAGTAGACGCTGTTCTGCTGACCAAAGGTCAACTGGCCCCAGGTCGCGCTTTTCAGGCCGGTATACAGCATACGGCGCGAGGTATTATTAGCGCCGTCGGCATGGTGGTTATCCCAGTCGAATAACGCAGGGATATTCACACCCAGTTCGTAGTAGCTGATCCAGCTAATGTCATCGAACAGATAGTAATCAGCCGCGAAGCGGAAACGGGTGCCGCCATCAAAGCCGTTACGCTTATAGGAACCTTTATCCTCATCGCCGGTCATATTGTTGAACTGTGGTCGAATGCTTCCGCCGACAGTGAAGTTCAGACGGCTAAGCGGGTCACCCGCCTGTGGATCCTGCTTTAAAAGCGTAATTTCGGCATTGGCGGCAAAAGAAGCGCTGCCCACAATCAGTCCCAGAGCCACTGCCTGGGTAAGTGCACGCACTTTTATTAACATCTTGTATCCCCGTGTAATATTAAATAATAAATATTGCCCAAAATATTACCCTGAACGGATAAATATAAAATCCACCAACCTTATTGTTTTGTGCTCTTTTTCCAAAAAAAGAATCAATAATTGTTTTCAATATATTTCAACTGGAATGTAATTAACCATTTTGTGCTTATTACATATACCTTTGCTAAACAATAGCATTATTGGTGCGATTAAAAATCATACTGGATTAAGTGCTTCTTTCCGCCGTTAGTCGTTTAACGACACCCTGTAGGAAAAGTTCTCATTGCCTGCAGGCCGATGTATGTAGCGTAACGCGCTGCTTGCACCATCTTCCGGCTCAACTCAACTCAACCCAGTCCAGTCCAGTCCAGTCCAGCAACATATCCGATGCCGCCCGGCAGGTGATTGTGCCAATGCGGCACCGCTATCTCAGCGCTATCACATCTGTCGCAAACACCGTGTTTAAAGCCTTGATGGTATTCCGTAACCAGATTGCCAGCATTCCTTATTAATTTACCCTAATCCACCAGCGAGCATAATTGTCGCCGATCGGCATAACTCTGCGGCTTAACAGTGTGATTTCTGACACCAGACATTATTAGAAAACACCCTCTTTCTGACAATAATTAACCCGGCCAGATTCCTCGTCGAGAACATCAATAACTTTAAAGAGCCCGCCCGCAATAAAATATAGAGTGCTGAACAGCCTCGCGATATTTCCCTCTCATTAACGGGTTAAATGAGGACATTAATTTAAATCAGCGACACAATCAGCGAAAAAGGTGCCCGACGCAGAGTAAGAGTAATCGACAGTCTAATATGGCTATCTTAAACATGGATGAGTCCACACTTTTACACCATCGGGGTGCCCTGCATCTTTGACCGCGCCAGAAAAAAACGTCATCCCCATCAGGCTGCAGAAATCCTAAGAGTGAAGGGAGAATGTGAGCAGTATCTGAATTTTGCAATTCTTGACGGATGAAAGGAAAGATTAGCAGCGTTTACCCTATAACCTGTACTGGCTGTACGCCGTTCAACGTTGCAAAGACAGGTAAAAAAAGAAACCATGCTAATCCAATGAAAAACATAATTTTTATATCAAACTTGCCGTTTCTTTTCATACGATTGCTTTGCTTAACATTGGTTACGTTTACGTCAGACAAAGTTAAACAGAAGCTAAACAGAGCGGCATGAATGCCCCTCCCGGGCACATTTTGCTGTCACCCCAAATTATTGCCAGAGATAATTCGCTGCGTTAAATTAATTCGTTAACTCGAATCATTTCATCTCGCCGCTACCTGACAGGGATTGCGTCACACACAGGGTAAAAACGATCCAATGGTTTCAGAATGGTTATCTTTATTATTGTTTATTGCGTCTGCGGCTCTCTACACCTGGAAGGCCGGGCGGCACAGGCTGTGGTTTTCCGCCGTACTGGCGCTGCTGGGCATCTATATCATTCTTAATGCTTCACTTTTTGCGAGTAATTACTTTACCGGTGAAGGAATTAACGACGCGGTTATCTATACGATCACCAGCAGCCTGAGTGGCGCAGGACTACAGAAATATATTATGCCAGCCGTCGGTCTGATCGTCGGTTTATTATTGCTGTTCCTGTTTTTATCCTGGGTTTTACGACTACGAAAAAATCATAATTACAGCAAACTGTACAGCCTGCTGGCGCTGGTACTGGCCGTTGCCTCCATTAAAACAACCCCGGCGTATCAGCAGGTAAGCGACCTGATTAAATCGCAGGTCGCCAAAGGAGATTCCGACTTTTACAGCCACTACAAAGTCCCGGGGAAGAACCTGCGCGGCGACCGCCCAAACCTGGTTTACATCTATGCTGAAAGCCTGGAACGCACCTACTTTGATGATAAGGCATTCCCTGGCCTGGCACCGGAACTGAACCGCATCAAAGCGGATTCATTCGACTTCAGTAACACCGAACAGCTGCCCGGAACCGAATATACCATCGCAGGTATCGTCGCCTCACAGTGCGGCATCCCGCTGTTTGCTCCGTTTGACGGCAATGCCTCCAGCTCGCTTTCCACCTTTTATCCGCAAAACGTCTGCCTGGGTGACATCCTGAAAGCGTCAGGCTATCAGAACTATTTTTATCAGGGCGCCAGCCTGAGCTTTGCCGGTAAAGATCTGTTCTTCACTTCCCACGGCTTTGACCATATTTATGGTTTCAATGAGCTGAAGAGCATGGTGAAGGATCAGAACTATCGTAACGACTGGGGCTGGTACGACGACACCGTGCTGGACATCGTGTTCGATAAATATCTGGAACTGGCGAAGAAGAATCAGCCGTTTTCACTGTTCGCCCTCACCGTGGATACCCATCATCCAGATGGATTCATCTCACGCAGCTGCCAGAGAAAATCCTATCCGTTCGATGGAAAGGAAAATAAGTCTTTCGCCGCCGTTGCCTGTGGCCAGGAACATATCGCCCGGCTGATTGAGAAGATCCGCGCTACCCCGTACTTCAAAAACACCATTATCGTGGTCGGCTCCGATCACCTGGCGATGAATAACACCGCCTTTAAATATCTGAACCAGCACGACCGCCGCGACCTGTTCTTTATGCTGCGCGGCGACAGCGTGAGCAGCAAAGTGATTACGGCTAAACGCAGCACGCTGGATAACGGAGCAACGGTGTTGGATGCCATGGGCGGCGACAACTTTATCGGCCTGGGGCGCAGTTCGCTGTCATCCACTTCGCTTTCCGCCACCTACCTGAATATCAAAGAAAAAATCAACGAATGGAAGCCCGACGTCATTAAGCTGTGGAACTTTCCGAAAGCCATTTCGGAGTACAAAATTGACAGCGAGAAAAATACATTCAGCTTCTCCGGTTCACACTTCAAGCTGCCGCTGCTGCTATCGGTGATGCCAAACAAAATTGAGCCGAAGCTTGATGCCTATCTGGCAACGCCGCTGAAACAGCAGCTGGCAAAGTTCGGCCCGGACGAAAAATTTGTCTGGGCGGATCGCTGCTACAAAATAGGCAGCGTATGGGACGAATCCCTGACGCTGAACAACGGGCTGTGCGTTGCCAACGGCACGCTGAATGCGAGGCCGCATATCGACCAGATTAAACCGGGGAACACGCTGGGGAAAATCACCTTCACCTCGGCCAGCAGCAACAGTAACGACAACAGCAGCGACGAACAGTATCAGCGCAGCGTAACCCGTTTGCGAATTGCCGATGCCGATTTGAAATATCGCTCGGACCGTATTCTATTTAACCTTCCGGGGCTGCCGCAGCAGGTGCTGAAAATCACCGGCATGTCCTATGTTGAAACCTGGGGCCGCTGGTCTGATGCCAATCTGTTACCGGAAGTGACCATTCAGTATCTGGAACCGTTGCCAACAGTATTCCAGCTGAAACTGACGGCGCGGGCCTTCGGTCACAACGCGCTGCGCCCGGTGATCGTTAAGGTCGGCGACTGGCAGCAGGAAATTTCACTGGGGGAAAGCGATACCACCCTGACGCTGCAGGTCAACAATCCTTCTGGCGCGCGCAGCATCGTGCTGGTGCCCCCGGAGCCGATCGAGTCAACGCTGGGCACCGTAGATGGCTTTGCGGCCCGCCGATTGGGCATTGGCCTTGTCGATATGCAGGTGTCACCACAGCCTTAAATCATTCGCCCCCGTCATCGGGGGCGGATTCCCTTCAATACGGGTAGTGACACGTTTATTCACATGAAGGACTTGCAGTAAAAAACAGAAAAATTACTATGGATTAGTAACCATTCACTCACAGGAAAGCCTTCCCGTTGAAATCTTTGCGCAACGCCCTACTGCTGTTACCTGTACTTGCTCTGCCGCTGCAAAGCCAGGCGCAGAAATCCCCTGACCCGTTGCTGGCCTCCGAACTGGTTAATCGCTATGCCGATAATATTTTCTACAACACCAAAGCCAGCGGTATGGCGATCGTCGCTATCGATGCCAATCAACGCATCTTCGCCAGCCGAGGCGTCGCGCGCCCCGGTAGCAAACAGCCACCGAATAAAGACTCACTAATCCGCATCGCCTCATTAAGTAAGCTGATGAGCAGCGAGTTGATGGTCAAACTGGCGGAAGAAGGAAAGCTGAAGCTGGACGATCCGCTCAGCAAATACGCTCCAGCCGGCGCCCGGGTGCCAGCCTGGAACGGGCAGCCTATCCGACTGATCAATCTTGCCACACATACCAGCGGCCTGCCTCGCGAGCAGCCCGGTGGTAAAGCCATGCGTCCGGTGTTTACCTGGCCCACCAACAGCCAACGCTGGGCGTGGCTACGCACCGCACAGCTGAAATCGGCTCCCGGGCAGGTCGCCTCCTATTCTAACTTAGCCTTCGATCTGCTGGGTGATGCGCTGGCCAAAGCCGGGGGTAAACCCTACCCGGCCCTGCTGCAGGAAAAAGTGACCCGACCTTTGGGGATGAAAGATACCACCTTCACTCCTTCTCCGGACCAGTGCGCGCGGCTGATTATTCCGGCTAAAAGCCCGAGCCCGTGCAATAACTCACTGGCCGCCATCGGCAGCGGCGGGGTCTACTCGACACCGGATGATATGGGCCGCTGGATGCAGCAGTTCCTGTCATCCGACGTGCACACCCGCAGCCCGCAGGTTGACCGTCTGCAAACGATGATTTATCAGCGCAGCCAACTGACAAAAGTAGAAGGCATGGATGTACCCGGACGCGCGGATGCCCTCGGTATGGGATGGGTATATATGGCGCCGCGCGATGGCAGACCGGGGATCATTGAAAAAACCGGCGGCGGCGGCGGCTTTATTACCTATATGGCGATGGTGCCGCAGTACAGCGTCGGCGTATTTATCGTGGTCGCTCGCTCGAATGAAAGCCGATTTACGCCGATGAGTGATGGCGTCAACAATCTGCTTACCGAGATGATCGGCAACTCGTCAGGCAGTGCCCAACTGGCCGCAAGCATCATGGCGAACTGATCGCCCGAGTCTATTCGGCATACCCTTCATCGCCGTCTAAAATAGAATCATCCGCCGCTTTGACATCCCGTGAGCGGCGGATGAGTTTTTCACGCGGCAGCAGGCGGCCGCGCTTGTCATAATAACGACTTGGCCAGATTTCAGATGGATGCATATCCAGCGCGGCAGCGATAATGAACTCCCCCTTCGGCCAGGGCTTTTTCAGTGCATTCGCCAGCGTTCCCGAACTTAGCCCCACCTCACGCGAAAGCGCCGCCAGTGAATTCTTACGTTTTTTTATCGCGGCGATAATATCCGCACTGTGCATATCCTGTCGTTTCGTCATAGCGTCCTCTGCATCTCAGTGAGTTCCTGATTCACGCCCAATCTAGCACTAAGAATTACTTAGTACAATTTGCATTGGCAACTAAGAGAATCCTGTTAATTGTTTCAATAACCGGGATGACTATGCTGGCACAACGTTTGAAAGAGGCTCGCCTGAGAAAAGGGTTATCGCAGCAAAAACTGGGCGTTTTAGCGCAAATTGACGAGGCCACCGCCAGTGCCCGTATGAATCAGTACGAACGGGGCATTCACGTGCCTGATTTTGAACTGGTCTGCCGTCTGGCCGTTATCCTGGACGTGCCATCCTGCTATTTTTATACCCAGGAAGATGAGCTCGCCAGACTGGTGCTGGCCTGGTACTCCCAGCATAAATCGCACTAAAAGTCACAACGCCTTTCCCGTTGTACATCCTGAAGATTAGACTAAGTTCTACTTAGTACATTTTAATCGAACGGCTAAGAGAATCCTGTTATCTGTTCAGAAGTCAGGATCGACATGCTGCCATATCGTTTAAAACAAGCGCGCGAGAGGATGGGGCTGGCGCAGCAAAAACTGGGTATTTTAGCGGGGATTGACGAGGCCACCGCCAGTGCAAGAATGAACCAGTATGAACGGGGTGTTCACACGCCAGACTTTGAGCTGGTTTGCCGCCTGGCAGTGATACTGCAGGTCCCCGCATGCTATTTTTACATTCAGGAAGACGAACTGGCCGACATCGTGCAGCACTGGTACGACAGTCATCATAACGGCGGCTAGCCGTTTCCTACCCCTCGTACCTTCATGGTCATTAACGCAGAATCCCCCTTCCAGCTCTCCCTCTCTCGCCCTTACATCATCTGATTATAAGTTGTGCCTTTTTATCATATGGTCAATCGGTTGACTCAATCACAGAATTACGGTTATTTGACAGCCTTCTACCTCTTTGAATTCAGGGAAAAATATCGTGTTTAAGCCAGTCATGACTCGTTCAGTTACCGTTACCGCTACTGCACTGCTGCTGGGTTTGCTGCTCACCGGCTGCGATCAAAAAGCCGCCGACGGCCACCACATCAAAGTTGGCGTGATCAACGGCGCGGAACAGGATGTTGCAGAGGTGGCGAAAACCGTCGCCAAAGAGAAATACGGTCTGGATGTTGAACTGGTGGGTTTCAGCGGCTCTTTGCTGCCGAATGAACCCACAGCAGGCGGCGATCTGGATGCCAACGTTTTCCAGCACCGACCGTTCCTCGAGCAGGATAACAAAGCGCATGGCTACAACCTGGTTGCCGTTGGCAACACCTTCGTTTTCCCCATGGCGGGCTACTCAAAAAAAATCAAAACGATTAGCGAGCTGAAGGACGGCGATACCATCGCTATCCCCAACGATGCCACCAACCTTGGCCGCGCACTGCTGCTGCTACAGAAAGAAAAGCTGATTACCCTCAAGCCCGATACCGGCCTGCTGCCAACCGCAGTCGACATCACCGCGAACCCACTGCATCTGAAAATCATGGAACTGGAGGGCGCACAGCTGCCACGCGTGCTGGATGATGCCAAAGTGACGGTAGCGATTATCAGCACCACCTACATTCAACAGACCGGGCTGAACCCGGTTCGTGACAGCGTATTTATTGAAGATAAGCAGTCACCCTATGTGAATATCATTGTGACTCGTGAAGAAAATAAAGATGCGGAAAACGTTCGCGACTTTATTAAATCCTATCAGTCGCCGGAAGTGGCCGCCGCCGCAGATAAAATCTTTAACGGTGGTGCCGTAGCCGGCTGGTAAACCGGCACTGCATCATCAGCGCTACGGAGATGTCGTTAGTTGTTTAGATTACTAAAATCAGATATTTGTGAAAAACCGCACAGTATCTGGATAATCTTTAGCGACGCCGCCGACCGTTGATCGCGATCAAGAAGGATCATACCTGCTCATCGGTATGATCCTCCCTGTAAACCGAATGTCACGATCTGAAACCGCTTTCCGGCCTCGTTTCCGACCATTTTCAGCGACGGAGTACCTGCTTAAGACAAGGGTAAGCAATCTCAAAATGACTTTGCTTAATGACGGGCAACATGGATGAGCTGCCGATGCGATACAACATTAACGCCAGTCTTATTTATGACGCAGCGGACGGAAGCATTTTGCTGCCGGACAGCAGCACACCTGATACTCAACTCTCAATTACCGCCAGCGCACTGCTGTTGTTTTTTCTACAGCATCAGGAGGTTGTCAGCCGGAATGAAGTGTTAAAAAAAGTCTGGGATGACAAAGGATTAACGTCGTCTAACAGCAATCTCAATCAATATCTCAGCCTGCTGCGCAAAACATTTCGCCACTACGGCATCGATAATATTATCCTGACTATTTCGCGGGGTAACCTGCAGCTGAATCCGGATATCGCCATCGAACCGCAGGTTGATTCTCTTCCCCACGCGGCACCGGAGGCCGAAAATGCTGCACAGACAGTGGCAATCCCCACAGAAGATAAACAGCATTCCGTTGCGGAACGGGGCCGCTGGAAAATTCACTGGAATATAGCCAGCGTAGCACTGATTATTTTATCGCTATTGATTCTACCATTAACCTTAATCAATCGCCTTAACCCGATTTTTGTTTCGCCGGTGTCCGATTCAGAGCAGGGATGCGAATTAATAGGTACCACGGATATGATCGGTACGGTTACTATTCTCGCTTACGAAAATAACTTCGCGAGCGTTTTACGACGACTCAATCTCACCTGTAATTCCGGGCAGCGATACGTTTTCTTTTACGATGACAAATTACAGACCCGAGGGTTAGGTCGTGTTTTCCTCGCCCACTGCGCCAGCCACAATACGGTTTCCTATGGATACTGCGATAACTACTTTTATTATTCATGGGTTCCACAATGAGAAACTATCCCAAATCGCTTTTTACTCTGTCGCTGCTGATATTCAGCGCGGCGGCAGCCTTTACCGCCTGGCGACTGGTTCCACAGCAGGCCTCAGCCCTGATTGACTGCTCCGCCAGAGTCATTATGCGCTTTGAAAATATGGACCAGGAAAACGTTAACGGTACCGTTCATTTCAACTTCGGTTCGCAGGGGGAGGGCTCCATGGTCGTGGAAGGCTATACGGATTCAGAGCGGGGCTCGCTCTACCTGCAGCGCTACGTTAAATTTACCTACAACATCAGGCACATCTCCGCAGCGGAAAAGCACTACATCATCAACCAGTGGCAAGCGAGCGCCTCTACGATCGATCGGTCACCCGATATTATTTTCGACTATTTTATGCGCGAGATGTCAGACAGTCGCGACGGCCTGTTTCTGAATGCCCGCTGGCTGAGTAGCAAAGCCGTGATGCTCAGCTCAATCAACTCACCGTTGTATATCTGCACCTTAAAATCCGATAACGCATTCAACTAATTTCTTCCCTCTATCCTTACAACACCGCGACGGATAAACAGCACTTTATGTCTTTATTAAATGAGCCTGCCCTCACTGAAATATGAGACACGACACAGTTTTATGGGCCATTGTCTTTACTCATATTCAAACCATTAGCATCGGGCTAACAAAGTAACACTTCGCTCGCCTGCGTTAAAAACCCACATTATTAATCGACTACGGTTCAATTAAAAACCAGCACAGACACATAAATTCCGTGCATGAGAGCGCTAAATTTCAGATTTAAAAACTAAATACATCAATAATCCGAATTTAAATTTTGATTTCCATCTCAGGGGATATAGTGAGCTTCAGAGTATTCGTGACGCATTTTATCGCCTCAGGGCAACAGTTTGATGCGCCTGGTTTTTTTTATAGCCTGATTAAGGATAAACTGATGACGATTGATAAGGATTTACTGTCCCGGCAAAACGCCCGCGACCTGGTGCGCGAAGCTAAGAAAGCTCAGGCGATCCTGACCACATTCTCACAACAGCAAATCGATGAGATCATAAAAAGCGTTGCGGAGGCGGCTTCAGCGCAGGCGGAACCTCTGGCCAGGCTGGCCTGTGAAGAAACGGGCTTTGGTAACTGGCAGGATAAAGTCCTGAAAAACACCTTTGCATCAACCTTTCTTTATGAATCGATTAAAGACATGAAAACCGTGGGCATTATCCACGAAGACCATGAGAAAAAAGTGATGGATGTTGGCGTGCCTTTAGGCGTGATCTGCGCGCTGGTCCCTTCCACTAATCCCACATCAACCATCTTTTACAAAAGCATTATCGCGCTGAAATCCGGCAACGCGATCGTCTTCTCTCCGCATCCCGGCGCACGTGAATGCAGCTGGAAAGCCATCGAAATCGTTAAAAATGCTGCAGAAGCGGCGGGCGCACCTGCGGGCATCGTCAGCGGTATTACCGAACTGACCCTGGATGCCACCCAGGAACTGATGCGCAGCAAGGACGTTTCTCTTATTCTGGCCACCGGCGGCGAAGGCATGGTCAGGGCGGCCTACGCCTCCGGCACGCCGACGATTAGCGGTGGGCCGGGTAACGGCCCCGCCTTTATCGAACGCACCGCAGACGTACATCAGGCGGTGAAAGACATCATCACCAGTAAAACATTCGACAACGGGGTTATCTGCGCTTCCGAGCAGTCGATTATCGTCGAGCGCTGCATCTGGGACGACGTTCAGCGCGAGCTGAAGGCCCAGGGCGCTTATTTTATGAATGATGATGAGAGCGCAAAAATCTCCGCGCTGCTGATGCGCGCCAATAACACCATCAATCCCGAAACGGTGGGGAAAACCGCGCTGACCATCAGCCAGATGGCCGGCTTCAGGGCGCCGACCAATACCCGCGTACTCGTTTCTCTGCAAACCGTGGTATCAAAACAAAACCCCTTCTCGCGGGAAAAACTGTGCCCGGTGCTGGGAATGTACGTTGAGAATGACTGGAAGTCTGCCTGCAACCGCGTTGTTGAGCTGTTAAACAACGAAGGGCTCGGCCACACGCTAGTGCTCCACACCCGCAATCAGGAAGTGATCCGCCAGTTCAGCCTGGAAAAACCCGTCCACCGCATTCTGATCAACACCCCGGCTGCACTGGGCGCCATTGGCGCCACCACCAATCTGACTCCAGCCCTGACCCTGGGATGCGGCGCCATCGGCGGTGGCTCCACCTCCGATAACGTCGGCCCCATGAACCTGCTCAACATTCGCAAAGTGGGCTTCGGCGTCCGTTCTATCGACGACCTGCGTCAGTCGTAATTTCCCAGGCCGTCAATAATGCCCGACAGCCGCGGGCAGCCATCCCCAAACTCTGAACTACGGTCACCGCTTTACGGGTGGCCGCTACCGCGAGCACCGTTCGTGCCCGTATTCAGAAAGACTGGAATAGATTCAGGAGAGTAATATGGAACATGATACTTTATTAGCGACTCCCGCGCAGAAACACGCGCTGAAACACAGCTTCAGTGCCACAGAAAGCGCTGTCAATCAGCCTGCCGATACCGTTATGGAAGGGCTTTCTCCACGGCTGCAGTATCTTCGAAAGCACTATCTTGAAGCCCGTCCGAGCGTCTCAATTTATCGCGCTCTGGCCTTTACCGAGGTGGTGAAAAACAACCCGGGCCTGCCGGTTATTCTGCTGCGGGCGAAAGCCTTCCGCCACGCCTGTGAAACGGCACCGATACTGATTCAGGACCAGGAACTGATCGTCGGCCATCCCTGCGGTAAGCCGCGTGCCGGTGCGTTCTCACCGGATATCGCCTGGCGCTGGGTGCGTGACGAGCTGGATACCATGGGCACGCGCCCGCAGGATCCTTTCGTCATCAGCGAAGAAGATAAAAAAACCATTCGTGAAGAAATCGTCCCCTTCTGGGAAGGCCGCTCCCTGGATGAAATCTGTGAAGCGCAGTATCGCGAAGCGGGAGTCTGGTCATTCAGCGGTGAAACCTTCGTCAGTGACCTCTCCTATCACCAGATTAACGGCGGCGGCGATACCTGCCCGGGCTACGACGTGCTGCTGTTTACCAAAGGGATGAACGGCATCAAAGCCGATGCCGAGGCGCATCTGGCACAGCTGAGCATGGAAAACCCGGAGGATATCGATCGGATTTACTTTTACAAAGCGGCGATCGAAACCTGCACCGGTGTGGTTAACTACGCAAATCGCATCGCCCGCCGCGCAAGAGAACTGGCGGCGGCAGAGAAAAATCCGCAGCGTAAAGCCGAGCTGCAGACCATCGCACAGGTGAATGAAAACGTCCCCGCTAACCCGCCCACAACGCTGCAGGAAGCGCTGCAAAGCATCTGGACCGTCGAATCACTGTTCGAAGTGGAAGAAAACCAGACCGGCCTGTCCCTGGGACGCGTAGATCAATACTGCTATCCGATGTATGAAGCGGATATCCGCGAAGGTCGCCTCACCGAGGAAACAGCCCTGGAGATGATGGAAGCCTTTATCATCAAATGTGCCGAGCTGATGTGGATGTCCAGTGAGGCCGGTGCGAAGTACTTTGCCGGTTATCAACCCTTCATCAACCTCACGGTCGGCGGCCAGAAACGCGCGGGTGGCGATGCCTGTAACGACCTCACCTATCTGATCATGGACGCGGTGCGCTTTGTGAAAGTGTACCAGCCGTCGCTGGCATGCCGTATTCACAACCAGTCACCGCAGAAATACATGGAAAAAATCGTCGACGTGGTGAAAGCGGGAATGGGCTTCCCGGCCTGTCACTTCGATGATTCGCACATCCGTATGATGCTTCGCAAAGGCTTTGATTTTGACGACGCACGCGATTACTGCCTGATGGGCTGCGTGGAGCCGCAAAAATCCGGCCGTATCTATCAGTGGACCTCCACAGGCTACACCCAGTGGCCCATGGCCATTGAATTCGTGCTGAACCGGGGACGCATGGTGCTGTTCGACAGCCATCAGGGCCTTGATACCGGCGCTCTACGTGAGCTGCGCACTTTCGAACAGTTTGACGCCGCCGTTAAGCAGCAGGTCGAGCATATCGTTCGCCTGTCGGCAATCGGCACCGTGATAAGCCAGCGCGTACACCGCGACGTAGCACCAAAACCGCTGATGTCGCTGTTGGTTGAGGGCTGCATGGAAAGCGGTAAAGACGTTGCCGCAGGCGGCGCGATGATCAACCACGGCCCCGGCCTGATCTTCTCCGGGCTGGCGACCTATGTCGACTCCATGGCGGCCATTCGTAAGCTGGTTTACGAAGATAAAAAATACACCCTGGAACAGCTGCGTGATGCGCTGCTGGCCAACTTCGAAGGCTACGAGGCGATGCGCCGCGACTGTCTGAACGCGCCGAAATACGGCAATGACGATAACTACGTTGACCAGTATGCCGCAGACATTACCGAGTGGACCGAGAAAGAGTGCCGGAAGTACGACATGCTCTATTCCACACTCAGCCACGGTACGCTGTCGATCTCCAACAATACGCCTATCGGTGAACTGACCAACGCCACGCCTAACGGTCGCCTGGCCTGGATGCCGCTGTCTGACGGAATCAGTCCAACTCAGGGCGCCGACAAACAGGGCCCAACGGCGATCATCAAGTCGGTAAGCAAAATGAACGTGGAGACCATGAATATCGGCATGGTGCACAACTTCAAGTTCCTGAAAGGGCTGCTCGATACGCCAGAAGGCCGCTTTGGGCTGATCACACTGCTGCGCACCGCCTCGATTATGGGCAACGGCCAGATGCAGTTCAGCTACGTCGACAACGAGGTGTTGAAAAAAGCGCAGCTGGAACCCGAAAAGTACCGCGACCTGATCGTTCGCGTTGCGGGCTACAGCGCCTACTTCGTTGAGCTGTGCAAAGAAGTTCAGGATGAAATTATCAGCCGCACGGTCATTGACGGGTTCTGAGAATAAGCAACAGGAAAGAGAGATGAACAGGGACGTTCACATTGATGCATGAGGTAGAGATGATAACCACTAAGGAACTGACCGGGCGGATTTTCAATATCCAAAAATACTCTATTTATGATGGTGATGGCATCCGCACGCTGATTTTTTTTAAAGGTTGCAATATCACCTGCCCGTGGTGCTCTAACCCGGAGGGCCTGACCGGCAGCTTCCAGGTGATGTACTCTCACGACAAGTGCAATGACTGCGGGGATTGCATCAGCGTTTGTCCGTCAGGGACCCACTACCGGGCCAATATCAACGGCGTCATGAAGCATTTCATCAACAGGGAAGCGGGCTGCATCGGTTGCAGAAAATGCGAAGAAATCTGTACCCGCGATGCCATCAGCATCGTCGGCAGAGATTACACCGTGAGCGAGTTGATGGAGGTGATCATGCAGGACTACTTTTTCTATACCTCTTCTGGCGGTGGCGTCACTATCGGCGGCGGTGAGATGAGCCTGCAAACGGATTTCGCCGTGGCGCTGTTCAGTGAATGCAAAAAAGTGATGATCAATACGGCGGTAGAAACGCAGGGAACAACACCGCTGGAAAACTATAAAAAGTTGGCAGCCGTCACGGACACCTTTTTATTCGATCTGAAAGAAATGGATAGCGCCAACCACAAAGCGCTATTCGGCATGGGCAACGAACGCGTTAAGCGAAATCTGGAATGGCTGGTTGATTCGGGTGCCAGTGTCATTGTCCGGATTCCGCTGGTGCGCGGCTATAACGATTCGGAAGAGTCCGTTATTTCGGCCATAGATTACGTAAAAAAACTTTCCCATCGCGGCAATATCCTCCGCATTGATATCCTCCCTTACCATCAATTGGGAAAAAGTAAATACCAAAAACTGGATATGAACTACCCGATAATAAATGACCCGTCATATACATCGGCAGAGCTAAACCAAATGGAATCCCGATTTAAAAATTTTGATTTTGACATTCGTTTAGTTCGACATTAATTCAATGTATTTAAATAACAATCAGGAGTTTACCCATGTCGTCTAAAAAGCAATGCTGGCTATGGCTGCTGCTGGTCATCGTCTCTGAAACCTCAGCAACCTCAACGTTAAAAATGTTCGATAACAGCGAAGGATTAACGAAAACCCTGTTACTTGGGCTGATCATCGTCTTGTACTGCATCTGTTATTACTCTTTGTCCCGGGCGGTAAAAAATATCCCCGTCGGCCTGGCCTACGCCACCTGGTCAGGAACCGGCATTTTAACCGTCTCAACGCTGGGGATGCTGTTTTACGGCCAGCATCCTGATACGGCGGCGATTATCGGCATGCTGGTGATTGCCAGCGGCATCATTATTATGAATTTATTTTCCCGAATGGGCAGTGACGATACTGAAGATACGCCTGTTCAGCCACATGAACTCACAAAAGAAAGTTCGCCAACAGACTAAGAGGGTACGATCATGGCTAATGTGGGATTTTTATGGCTGGCACTGTCGATCTGTTCCGAAATAACCGGCACCTCAATGATAAAAAAAACCTACGGCTTTAGTAAATTTTCACCTTCCGTTTTAGTTATTATTGCTTATGCCGTTTGCTATTTTGCGCTAACCAGGGCCATGAGTACCATCCCAGTCGGGGTTGCTTATTCACTCTGGTGCGGATTCGGCATTGTTGGCGTTACACTGTGCTCAATGATTTTATATAAACAAAAACCTGATTTTCCGGCGATATTCGCCATGCTGTTGATTATTTCCGGCGGGGTAATTATGAATGCGTTCTCGACGTTGTGAATCGGAAAATAAATTTATTATTATCCCTTCAATAAAATAAAGCTAACTTAATAAAATGGCAGCGTAACAAGGTCTGTTGTTCCTGTTACGCTGCCACCAACGCTTAACCGTTAAATCAGTGCAGCGGATGCTTTGAATAAAGGCTTACTGCAGCGGGGCGGATAGCTTCAACGCTGATTTCATACTCTTCAACGGTGAGTTTTTCCAGCCGCTCAAAATTCTCTTCGCGACCGTGCAGTGCAATGATCAGCAGAGCTGGCTCCTGTGATGCAGAAAGGGAAGACCAGTCGCCCAGATCGACTCCTTTCATATAACCAAAGCACCACTCTTCAACCACCGTGTAATCTTCATCGTTGACCGTGTTAATGCCAAATAGCGGTTCGAACTGATCCGGATATCCGCTCAGGCGGTCGACGATATCATTCATATGCTGGGAAAGCAGATCGTGAAAACGACGGAACTCCTCTTCTGATTCCCACTCAGGCATCTGGTCATCACCGCCCCAGATGGCCGGCAGCCACGCACCTGGTGGAACCTCTACCGGCGCGGACACGATCGCCGTCAGCATGCCGTCCAGTTCAGAGGCATCGACCAGAGAATCTTCAGTCGAATATTTCATTAATACGTCGTCCAGCCATTCCAGCTGTTCTTCCGTCAGGGGGCCCTGTTGCATAGCGTCACCTCTCTCCACATATCATTTTCACCAACCACGCCGGTGAGTATGAGGGTATTCTGGTTGCCAGTGCAGAAAAAAGCTATCCCGACCGCAAAAAATGCCGCCTCCAGGGCAGGCAAAACGGGCTGCTTTCGCTTGATGTGTCGGGTATTTAAGCTATTTGTGAGTTTTCTTGAAAGTGGTCATTTCATATTGTCCCGTCGAATCCCTGGCTTAATTTTCAAATGATAATAATTATCAGCAAAATCCAACTCTGGTAGACTCTAGTCGCTTTCTATCCCACTACTTTTCGTTAAGGTCCCCGGAGAGAACCATGACTGATGCTGATGTGCATCCGGCTGTCCAGCCAGCAACGCAAACGATTGCGGCATACCGTAAAATCACCTGGCGGCTCATCCCATTTTTGTGCCTGTGCTACCTTGCTGCCTATCTGGATCGCATCAATATCGGTCTGGCCAAACTGCAAATGGCCAACGATCTTCAGCTCAGCGAAACCGCGTTTGGCCTGGGAGCCGGACTGTTTTTCGTCGGTTACATTCTGTTTGAAGTGCCGAGCAACCTGATCCTGCAGCGCGTCGGTGCCAGTGTATGGATCGCCCGCATCATGATCAGCTGGGGGCTGCTCTCCGCCGCTACGCTAATGGTGCAGACCCCCTCGCAGTTCTACGCCCTGCGGTTCTTCCTTGGTGTCGCCGAGGCCGGATTCCTGCCGGGCGTACTGTTCTATCTGACCCGCTGGTATCCCTCCTGGCGACGCGGTCGCATTATCGCTCTGTTTATGATCGGCCTGCCGCTGTCGAGCCTGATTGGCGGCCCACTGTCGGGCTGGATTATGACCCACTTTGACCAACTGCATGGCCTGCGGGGCTGGCAGTGGATGTTCCTGCTTGAGGGGCTGCCCAGCGTATTGCTCGGTCTGATGACACTGTGGGTGCTGCCCAACGGCATTGCGCAGGCTGGCTGGCTCAGCCGCGAGGAAAAGGCGTGCGTACAGCGGGAGCTGGATATTGATGAGCTTGAGGGGCGCGAAAGTAAGCATCGTCTGCGCGACGGGCTGTTGAATATCCGGGTACTGATGCTCGGCGGCATCGATTTTTCGATTCTGCTCAGTGCCTATGCGATGGGGTTCTGGCTACCGACACTGATTAAGCAGGCGGGTGTGACCAGTATCAGCACTATCGGCTATCTGACCGCCGTTCCGAGCCTGGCCGCGCTGGTGGGGATGCTGCTGATTGGCTACAGTTCGGACCGCATGCGCGAGCGCCGCTGGCATATTATTGTGCCGTTTATTATCGGTGCGGGAGCGATGGCGGCCAGCACATTTGCCGGCCACAGCGTGCTGGCTACGGTGCTGCTGTTTTCACTGGCGCAGGCGATGATTATCGGAGCCGTGCCGGTGTTCTTTAGCCTGCCCGCGACGTTCCTGAAGGGCACGGCGGCAGCGGCAGGGTTTGCGCTGGCCTGTTCGGTGGCCAATATTGCCGGGCTGGTGAGTAATTCAATTATGGGTCTGGCGTTGGATCTGACCGGCAGCAGCAGCGGTGCGATGTGGTTTTTCGCGGTGTGTCTGCTGCTGAGTTCGTTGCTGGTGGTGGCATTGCCGGCGAGGTTGGTGAATCGTTAACGATAGTGTTGTGGTGCTGTCGGTGGTGGAATTATCGCTGGCTGGTTGTGGCCCCGGGCGGGCGGTCCTCGCGCCGCTTTGCGGTTCCTTCACTTCGCTCGTCAGCTGGGCGCATCGATTTAGACTGTCGCTTGCAAAATCATCAGTTGGCGCTGGCTGGTTGTGCCCCCGGTCGGGCGGTCCTCGCGCCGCTTTGCGGTGCCCTCACTTCGCTCGTCAGCCAGACGGACCGGCACAGACGCGCGTCCTGCGCGGCTGTGCCTTTCGCCTGCGTCCTTGCAGGCGAATCCTGGCTTTCCTCTCTGCGTTCAGCGCTGTGGATTGCCCGCCCGGGGCCACAACCAGCCCGCTTTCTGACTTCCGCGTTGTCTGAAGACCAAATCCCGGCGTTCTCTTTGTATTCAGCTATGCAGATTGCCTAACCGCGGGCACTACCAGCCTGCTTTCGAACTTCAGCTTCGCCTAAACATTCGAGTAGTCCGACATTGAATCTCCTTTTACGCCGCTAAAGCCATTTTCCAACAGCGGCAGAAAACGTTAAGGGATGGCCATTTTGCGAAATAAAGGCAAGCATCTGAGCTATGCGTTTTGCATAGTCAGAGATGGGTGCAGTGGAGTTAAAGCCAATTCAGAACAACTCATCGGGATTATGCTAAAAACTCATTCTTCAACGTAATACGGCCTGAAGCGACCCGTACTAACTCAGCAAAACACCTCTGTTTCTGTATTAGTCCATATTTCTGAAATGCGTTCTCGACGTTAAAGAACTCACAAATATGCGACGCCTAAAACCATAGTTATAGCAGCTCAGCAATTCAGCCATCGGGCATTCAGGCATTCAGGCATTCAGGCATTCAGGCATTCAGGCATTCAGGCATTCAGGCATTCAGGCAGTTAAAAGCGAGCATGAAACGTAAAAGGAGGCCAGCCTCTGCGGCTGCCGGGTAATCCGCAGCGCTGAGGTGGAAGCTACGGGCCAGGAGACGCCAACAGGACGTTGGCGTCAGGCCTGGCGCGGGCAGGACGCCCGCTCCGGGCCGGTCCGGAAGGCACGAAGCTGTAACCGAAGGCATCGCGCACAGCGCGACGCGAGGACCGCCCGGCAGCCACAGAGGCTGGCCTCCGAACATCGGACTATCAGCGAAAAACCGTCCCCATGCACGACATCGATACTGAAAGAATCGACCACAGAGCAACGCAAGGACCGCCCGGCAGCCGCAGAGGCTGGCCTCCGA
Organism: Erwinia sp. JUb26; assembly: GCF_003751505.1. Classification (GTDB taxonomy): domain Bacteria; phylum Pseudomonadota; class Gammaproteobacteria; order Enterobacterales; family Enterobacteriaceae; genus Erwinia. The sequence continues at coordinate 413,882 of NZ_RJVB01000002.1, forward strand.
ACATCGGACTACCAGCGAAAAACCGTCCCCATGCACGACATTGATACTGAAAGAATCGACCACAGAGCAACGCAAGGACCGCCCGGCAGCCGCAGAGGCTGGCCTCCGAACACCGGACTACCCGCGAAAAACCGTCCCCATGCACAACATCGATGCTGGAAGAATCGACCACAGCGCGACGCGAGGACCGCCCGGCAGCCGCAGAGGCTGGCCTCCGAACACCGGACTACCCGCGAAGAAGCTAACGCCTAACCCGTCAGAAACGGAACTCCCCACCGAACACCCATGTACGACCACGCGCAGTCGTATTCACCGACACGCCCTCGGCCGCCGTGCTCAAATCCTGGTTCATCCGGTTCAGCGCTTCCGCATAATCCCTGTTCTGCACGTTCTGTACCGTCAGGCGCAGCTGCAAATTATCCGTCACCTGATAGCTGCTGTAGAGATCGATAATCGTCGGGATCTTCGGCATGCTGTTCTTCCTCGCAAAGGAAACATCATCATGATCCCAGAAGTTAGGATCGAGGCGCTTAGACCTGCCGGTGTATTTGATCAGGCTACCGATAGTCAGCTTCTCATCCAGCAGGCGCACCCCCAAATCGGCCGTAATATAGCGGCGCGGCAGATCGGCCAGATCGTCGTAGGCATACAGATTTGACGTACTGGCAATCGAGGTCGGCTGGTTGGTGTACTGCTCGCTGTAGGAGAGGTTCAGATAGGCGAGGCCCGCATCATAGTTCGCTTCCACCTCATAGCCCCGCGACTGCACCGGAGAGAGCGAGTTAACATAAACGCTGGCGTTAAAACCGGCATCTGAATTATCAACATCCTTGCACAGCGAACCGTCGTAGCACAGGTAGAATGTTTCGCTGCTGATGTAGTCTTTGGTGCGGGTCTGATAAACCAGCGCTTTCAGCATCAGCTTATCTTTCTCCACCACCAGCCCTTCCAGATTCACGTTGGCCCCGGCCTGCCAGGTTTCCGCTTTTTCCGGCTTGAGGAACGGATTCATCGAAGCGCCGCCCTCGTTAGCAAAGAACACCTCCTGCACGTTTGGCGCACGGGACGAATGGCTGTAGCTGACAAACGGCTGCAGCCACGGCGTCACCTGCGCAGACAGCATTACCGACGGGTTGAAGGCTTTATCGTCAAGATCCAGTTCCGCCTCACCCTGCGGGAAGCATTTTTCCTTATCGGAACAGGCAGGCTTGCGGCCATTCACCTTGCTGCGGGTGTAATTCAGGTTCAGATCGAGCTGATAAATATCTTTATTGATCGTCAGACCGGTATAGAGCGACTCGATCTTCTGCTTACCAGCCGGGGCAAACGCATTACGATCGGTGGCGCTACCCTGCGTGTACTGGCGGGTGTAATCGGTTTTCATCACCTTGCTGCCCAGCAGGAAAGTGAAGTCGTAATCATCCAGCGAGAAGCGGCTGGTGTTACTCAAATCCACCGCGTTGGATTTATTGGTGCTGGAGGAGCTGGGGAAATTCCAGAACGCTTCCGGCACGTAATTCTGATTGGAGCGGCTGCTGCTGAGTAACAGGTTGACGCCCACCAGCTCGGAGAGCGGGTTAAACTTATAGCGTAGCGAGTAGTCGTCGCTGGTGATATCACGGCGGGTAAAGGTGTTGCTGTAATTGCGCCCGTTAAACTCGAACTTATTGTAGCGGTCCGGACTGAAATCCAGCTTGTACAGCTGCGACTGCGGGTTCTGCTTCATGTAGTCGGTGTCGCTGCCGATAAAGTCTTTGCTGCTCTCCCCCGCGCCGTTTTTATAGGTGGCATAGGTGGTGGTTCCGCTCATCCCCACCAGCGCGCCGAGCTGGCCGCCGTTACCGAACTCTTCCGTTTTACCGGCTACCGACACCATGCCGCTACGGCCCATGCCGTTATCCCCCACGGAGAAGCGGCTCAGCACGCCGACCTGACGCCCTTCCTGCACCACATCGTCCACGCCGATAGTGCGGATGCCGGCGCTGCCCATCAGGGCGTTTACCCCCTGAGAGCCGGCGCTGTTGCCGCGCGTGATATCAATCCCGGCGATAAAGTTAGGGTCGATCAGCACGGAGGCGGCACTGTTGCTGCCGCCGTGATAGTTGGTCGGTGCCATGCCGTAAAAGGTCTGCGTTACGCCATCAACCATGGTGTTAACGCGCCCCAGACCGCTCATCCCACGAATGTTAACGCTCACCCCGCTCTGCAGCGGATCAAGCTGAGTGAAGGTGCCGGGAATACCGCGCAGGGTATTGTCCAGGCTTTGCAGCTTTTTATCGGCAGACCGCGAGCTGACCGCGCCGGGAGTGGAGAAGGTTTCGGCCGATGACCCCACATCATCGGCCTGCTTTTTATGATTGCTGTCCGACACGCTGAGCGTGGAGAAGACGGTGCTGCCCTTTTCCCCCTCGGCGCTGGCAACGGCAGGTATAACAAGGCAACTGGCTAACGCGAGGTTAGCAAAAGAGTAATATTTCAACGCGGTGCTCCTGGTGTCTGGCTATTTTTGTTATCAAGGTGAATCAAGAAACTGAATGCCTGCGCGGAGTCTTCAAGGCGGGAGTAGCGCCCTGCGTGGCCGCCGTGGCCTGCCTGCATATTGGTGGTCAGCAGGATTTTTGAGGCAGGATTGCGATTAACGGTACGCAGGAGCGCGACGTATTTGGCGGCTTCCCAGTAGGGAACGCGCGAGTCGTACAGCCCGCTGGTCACCAGCATATTCGGATAGGCGCGAGGGCTGAGGTTATCGTAAGGGCTCCAGGCCTTGATCTGCCGATAAGCGAGCGGATCGTTCGGATTGCCCCACTCCTCATACTCCTGCTGGGTCAGCGGCAGCGTCTTGTCCAGCATGCTGTTCAGCACGTCGACAAACGGCACCTGTAACACCACCGCCTTAAACAGATCCGGCACCTGATTCACCGCCGCAGCGAGCAGCAGGCCACCGGCGCTGCCGCCCATGCCGTAGAGCCGATCGGGGCTGCCGTAGCCCTTTTCAACCAGCCCACGGGAGGCATCGATAAAGTCATTGAAGCTGTTCGGCTTATGCTCTTTTTTACCGTTGAGATACCAGTTAACTCCCTTCTCGCCGCCGCCGCGCACGTGAACCAGTGCGAAGACAAACCCGCGATCCAGCAGGCTGACGCGCGGGGCGCTAAAGGCCGCATCCAGACTGATGCCGTAGGCACCGTAGCCGTAGGTCAGCAGCGGATTTTCCCCTTTACGGAACAGATCCTTGCGATAGACCAGCGACACCGGGATGGACTCGCCATCACGCGCGGGCAGGTTAACAAACTCGCTGCGGTACAGGCTTAAATCAACGCCCGGCACCTGTTTCTGATGGACCAGCCGCTGCTGGCCGTCGTTGAGATCCCACTGGTAATAGCCGAGCGGCTTATCCAGCGAGGAGTAGAGGTAGTTGAAGGTACTCGCTGCCGCATCGCCGTTGCTGCCGGGGCGCGCCATATAGCTATTATCGGGGAAGGTCAGATCCTGCCACTTGCCGTCGGCCAGGGTCAGTCTGGCAAAATGGGTCTGCCCGTCGCTGCGCCGGGCAATCACCAGCCAGCGGTCGAAGAGGAAGAAGTTCTCCAGTTCGCGATCCGACTGCGGCGCGACAACGGTATGCCATTTCTCTTCGGGATAACCGAAGGCATACAGCCCAAAATTTTTATCCCAGCTGTTACTGCGCGCGTAAAACTGGCCGTTGTTGTGGTCAACGTAATATTCCTGACCTTTCACTCTGGCGCGGATGGTTTTGGGTTCGGCCTGTGGAATGCTGAGCGACAACACCCGGGCTTCCGACGTGTCGTTACCGCTCAGGGTGATAATCAGATACTCGCCGGAAGACGAGCGGGAAATACCGGTGTAGAGGCTGTCATCGTCTTCCTGATAGACCTGACGATCCGCCGTACCGGAGCCGAGCATATGCTGCATCACCCGATACGGCGTCAGGGTCTGCGGGTGGTTCAGCACGTAAAAAATCGCGCTGCCGTCGCGGCTGAAGACCATATCGCCGGAGGTCTCTGCAAGGGTATCCGGCAGCCAGCGCTGCTGCTGCATATCCAGAATCGCAATTTGATTCTGCCCCTCGCCGCGCGTGTCTTCAGCGATAGCGAGGTAGCGGTTATCTTCGCTGACGGCATAGCGGGAGATAGCGTAATACGCATGTCCCCGGCTGCGCTGGTTCGCATCCACCACCGGCTGCCACTCGCCGTCGCCCTGCTTACGCATCAGCAGCGGATAATCGGCTCCCTCGGGGAAACGGCTCTGATAGGTATAACCGTGATTCTGCCAGGGCTGAGCGTAGTTATCCTGCGCCTGGCGCGCGCTCATCTCTTTGTAGAGCTGGCGGGTCAACGGCTGCCACGCTTTGCCGATTGCGGCGGTGTACTGGTTTTCAGCGTTGAGGTAATCCAGCACCGCTTTATTTTTTCGCGTGGTATCGCGCAGCCAGTGGTAATTATCCTGGCGACTGTCGTCGTGCGTCACATCGGTAAACGGCTGGCTTTGTGCAACCGGCGTAGCCGGCTGATTTTCGGCAATAGCTACGTGTGCGATCGACAGGATGCCGATCGCCAGACCCCAAAGGCGATTCATTTTTAAAGGACTCTCAGTCAGTTTTTATTTTTTAAGGAAAAACTTATCGGCATGGTTACCGTATACCGTCCTGCCACCAGCAGTTCGGCGGGCGGCGGCGGCAGCGGACTGGCGCGCTCCAGCATTGCCAGCGCCTCGCGGTCGAGGGCAATGGTGCCGGAAGAGCGGTCCAGCCTGCTGCCGCTAATCTCGCCACCGGCGCTGACGGTAAAGGTCACCGTTGCCACCCCTTCCCGCTCGCGGCGGCGTGCCTCGGTCGGGAACTGCTTCACCCGGTTGAGTATGCCCATAGCCAGCCCCTCCCAGCTCAGCCGCACCCGGTCCATCTGTTCGGAATTACTCTCCACCGGCGCGGCAGTTCTGGCCGCCGGCTTCTGGGAAGGCAGCGGCGCAGCCCGGCTGTTCAGGGTGGCGTTCCCTTCCACCGCCTGCTGGTTCAGCCGGTTTTCTTTATGCACATTCTGCTTTTTCACCGGTTTCGGTACCGGCGTGTTCGGTTTTTTCAGCGCCAGCTCGCCGTCATCGGCGGTTACCGCGCGATGCGTTTCCGTCTTCTCCGGGGTCACCTGCGCGCGGGAGGCCTCAACCCGTCGCTGCTGGTTAACGCCAATCGGCATATCCAGCGGCACCTTTTCGGCTTGAACTTCCGGCGCAAACTCCAGCATCACCGCAGGGGGAGAGTTAACGGTGACGTGCTGCTTTTCGAAGGTGACGATCGCCAGCAGGACAATAATGCCGTGTGCCGCCATGCTGAGCAGCGTTCCCCGCCCCCACGGCTGCGGAACCTGCTGTGCTTCGCTGTGGAACATCGTACTCATTACTGACCCGACGCCGGGATATACCAGACATAGTCAGCCTGATCGGGCGTCACTTCGGTGCCGCTGGCCGCCAGAATCAGCACCTGCGGGCGCGGCGCGTTGAGATCCTGCAAATGGAGCGGCACGCCAAGACTTTTCGCCGCATGATAGCCACCAGCAATCAGCAACGCCGGGCGCGGCGCGTTCATCAGCTGCTGGGCCATAAAGCGGTCACGATTCTGCTGCACCGACAGCATCGATTTCAGCTGCTCAGGTGCCATTTTTCCGCCGTGCATGGCCATAATCACCGAAGCCAGCGTATTACGAACTTCAGGCTGAGACGCGTGCTCACCGGCCGGGAACTGCGGATCGGCATAGAGTGCCTCAACCTGCGGGCGGCTGAGGTTGGCGGCGAGCAGCGGAGCTTTACCGTGCAGCGCGGACATCACCACGCCGCGATACAGCGGCCACGGCCAGCCGGTGCGCCACTGCAGCAGCTCCTGAATGCGCTGCTCGCGAATATACGGATCGGATTTCAGTCCCTTCTGTAGCTCGCTGACCGCGGCCTGCTGATCGTTATTAATCATCTCCATCAGCACGCTGCCCTGCGGGCGCTTCTTTGCCAGCTGCTCAATCAGCCACTGTTCGGCCTGGTGATGCCGCGCGTCGCTGTGCTCTTCACCAACGATCACCATTTGCGCCGGGCTGAGCGCATCCAGCAGCGCCTGCGGCGTCAGTGTACGCGAGGTATCCAGCGCCTTAATCGTTGAGGCTAACGCAAACTCAGACACAGACGCCACCTGCGGCGAAGCCGTTTTCGGCTGCTGGCAGGCGGTCAGTAATGAGGCAAGAGAGAGCAGCAGCACGCTAGCGGCTAATTTTGTTTTCATCATCATTGATATAACGTTGTGCCAGTCTTCTTCGCGAAGACTCCCCAGAAAAGCCACGGCGCGGCGAAAATGAGACATTATTCTTTTTGATAATGAATATCAATATTACTATCATTCTTATTATTAATTTTTAGCGTTCGACCGCAAAAAATTAGCAGGAATGCTAGCAATGATGATTGGATGTGAAAATGCTGATGCCGTCGGGGTTCAGACGGTGGCGTTTTTCCGGTTGCTCACCCGCCAGCCGAGTTGGCTCTGCCGCAAAAGCTGCTGATGGTGATACTGCAGATCGGCCAGCGACAGCTGCTCTACCGCCTCCGCCGTCAGCACGGGGGCCGGATCCTGTTGCTGCAGCCACCGCTCGCGGCTGGCCGTCAGCGGATCGTCATTATGGGGATTGAGTGAATCCAGCAGCACCCGACGATACTCAGCCAGCTGCTCCGTCGTGATGGTTGCAAGTGACGTTATCATTCGCTGCAAAAACGCCTCGATCGCCTGCCACAGGTCATCATGCGTCAGCCCTGGCGACTGCAGGCAGAACAGGATCCCCGACTGCCCGGCCACCTGCCATAACCGGCAGCTGACCACGTAACCGATATTCTGCTCAACTCTGAGCTGCTGGAAAAACGCGGGCTGGAAGATCAGCGCCAGGCATCGCCACGCGGCCACGGCCTGCGGGGTCATCGCGGTTATCGGGCAGAACAGCACGACGGCGGCATCCCGGCTGTCGGTGGCAACGGTATATTCCCGCTGCGGTAGAGGCAGCGTGCGCGGTGCCTCAGCCGGCGAATTAACCGCGCCGGGGAAGCGCGAAAGCTGCATGGCGATGTGCTGATGCAGATCGCGACTGCCGCCATACAGGCTCGCCAGCCAGGGCATCGCGGGCAGCGGCGACGTGGACGGCGAAGGGCTGGCGTTCTGCCACAGCGGCGGCAGCGCATTAATCAGCGCACGCACCGCAATATCGCCCTGCTGAGCGCACTGCTGTCGCTGATATTCCCGTTCACCCTGCTCGATGGCCCCGGCGGGCAAGGCCGCCAGCCGCGCCGTCAGCGAGGAAAGCGTGGCCATCATCAGCTCGGGAGGGCCGCTCAGCTGGATCAGCCACAGCCCCTGATGGCACTCCAGCTTCAGCTCGCCGTTGCCGTGGGCGCAGCTCCCGGCCAGCGCACGCAGCGCGGCCTGCATAATCTGTCCCCAGGGCAGCGGCACAACCGCAGCCGGGCTGAGCAGCAGCACCGCCTGCCCGCCATCGGGATTGTGATGCGGCAGCGGCAGCGCAGCGGAAAGGCTTTCCGCTGCGGTGACCGGCTGCGGGCGCGGGAAGAAATCCAGTGTGGGTATCACGGCGGGTAGCGCTGTCTTATCCAGCTGCTCCGCTGCCAGAGGCAGACTGAAACCCTGCACCAGCCGGTACCTGTTTATTCGTTTACCATCCGGGCTTCGCGACTCAGTTCCCTGCTCGCCGCTGCGCAGCCGGGTCAAATTTTCCGCTACAAGCTGCGCCAGCAGCGGCTGCCAGCGCAGTGGCCACGCTTCCGGCGGCGCAAAGCCAAACGCCCGTTCGCGCAGCCGGTCCATGACCGGCAGCCGGTTAAACTCCCGCACCGCCAGAGCAGCATAGTGCTGGAGCTGCCCGTCGCTCAACCCCGCCAGCCGCCGCAGCCAGTGATGAAACAGCCCTTCCGCCACTGCCGCGTGCTGCGGTTCGACCAGCGTCAGCTCAATGCTCAGCACCTGTTGCTCAGCACTGATGTAGGGCCGCAGCACGCGCAGTTCGTCGCACAGCCCTTCGGCCCGCAGCGCGGCCATCAGGCTGCCTTCGGCCTCATCACGCAGCAGCTGGCGCAGCAGGGTCAGCTCTTCGCTGAAGTCCCCACTCAGCAGGAAGGAGAGCCGCAGCCGTTCGCCGTCCGGGCGCGGCAAGACATAGTCCCGCTGCACTGTCAGTTCCAGCAGCGGAATGCGAACGTTTGAAATTTGCGCGGGTAAAGCGGTCGTTGATGGCACCGTCTGGCTCCGCGGCATCGGCGGCGAATCGGTCTGAACGGGCTGTGAAGATAGCGCGGGTAACGATGTCGCTGGCAGCGGAACAGGTCGTGATGCAGTATGCGGCAGCGGAGCCGGGGATGGCGATGATGCCGCAGTCTGTTCCGATGATATCTCCGCCAGAGCTTCATCCGCAAAACGCAGCCCGGCCCGTTCCGCCAGCTGCCACAGCTCATCAGCAGACTGCGGGCCATGGAGCCACAGCGTGGTATTCGCGGCGTGATAAGCCCGCCGATGAAAGTGCCGCAGCGCCTCGCGCAGTGCCGCCGGGTCCGTGCCAAAATGCACCTCGTCACCGACATGGAACCGCTGCCACGGATGGGCAGCAAATGCCGCGCTCAGCGCCGCGTCCGCCAGCGTGTCCTGATGGCCGCTCAGCAGACGATACTCCGCATCAATCGCCGCCGTTTCCTGGCGGATAGCGCTTTCCGCCAGCAGGGGGGCCACCAGCATATCGGTCAGCCGCGAAAGCCCGTCGGCCAGTCGCGCAGGCGGGCACTCAAAGAAGAAGGCCGTGCTGTCAGCCAGGGTGGTGGCGTTCAGCCGCCCGCCCTGCGCCTGCATCCACATCATCAGGCGCTCGTCATCCTGAAAAGCGGCGCTACCGGCAAACAGCACGTGCTCCAGCAGATGGGCCAGCCCGGGCCAGGCAGCGGGCTCGTGCAGGCTGCCAACGCCAACCTGAAACAGCGCCGAGGCGCAGCAGGCCTGCGAGTCCGTAATAATGCGGACCTGAAGACCATTGCTGAGCTGGCGCGGGTGAACCGTCATCGGTCAGACTTTGAAAATCAGCTGGGAATTAACCCGCTCGGAGTTGGCGCGGTTGCGGAACTGCAGCTGGTCAACGCGCATCGTGGTGCAGTCGGCCTGCTCGCGGGCGGCGAGGATTTTATGATGATGCTCAGACTTGCTGCACACCGGATCGGCATTGTCCGCGTTGCCGGTCAGCATAAACGCCTGGCAGCGGCAGCCGCCGAAGTCCTTCTCTTTCTCCGAGCAGGATCGGCAGGGTTCCGGCATCCAGTCGAAGCCGCGATAGCGGTTAAAGCCGAAAGAGTTAAACCAGATATCCTGCAGGCTCTGCTCCAGCACGGACGGGAACTGTACCGGCAGCTGGCGCGCACTGTGGCACGGCAGCGCGGTGCCTTCCGGGGTCACGCTCAGGAAGATGGCGCCCCAGCCGCCCATACAGCCTTTCGGACGTTCTTCGTAGTAATCCGGGGTGACGAACAGCAGGTTGGTCAGATTATCGCTGGCGGACATCTTCTCGCGATAGCGGGCAACCACCGCTTCGGCCCGTTCGATCTGATCGCGGGTCGGCAGCAGTCCCTCGCGGTTCAGCTGCGCCCAGCCGTAGAACTGACAGGTCGCCAACTCCACGTCATCCGCTTCCAGCTCGATGCACAGTTCGATAATGCGGTCGATCTGGTCGATATTATGGCGATGCAGCACGAAGTTCAGCACCATCGGGTAGCCGTGCGCCTTCACCGCGCGCGCCATCTCCAGCTTCTGCTGGAAGGCCTTCTTCGATCCGGCCAGCGCGGCGTTCAGCGTCTCGTCGCTGGCCTGGAAGCTGATCTGAATATGGTCGAGGCCCGCTTCCGCGAAGGAATCGATCTTTTTCTGCGTCAGGCCAATCCCCGAGGTGATCAGGTTGGTGTAAAAACCTAAATCACGCGCCGCACGGATCAGCTCCGGCAGATCTTTGCGCACCAGCGGCTCGCCGCCGGAGAAACCGATCTGCACGGCGCCCATCGCCCGGGCCTGCTTAAAGACTTCAATCCACTGCTCGGTGGTCAGCTCTTTTTCCTGCTGGGCAAAGTCCAGCGGGTTCGAGCAGTACGGGCACTGCAGCGGGCAGCGGTAGGTCAGTTCGGCCAGCAGCCACAGCGGCGGGTTGACCTTATTTTCAGGCTGGGTCACGTAATATTATCCACTTCTGTTCCCTCGCCTGGGCGAAGAAATCCTGTACATCGTTATCCACGCCGCCCGCTTCCGGGAAGCGATCGTTTAATACCTGAATGATGTCGGCCAGCGTGCGCTTACCGTCTACCAGCTCAAGGATCGCCGTAGCACTGTCGTTCAGCTTGGCCATGCCTTCCGGGTAAAGGATCACATGGCAGTTCTGCACTTCTTCCCACTGCAGGCGGTAGCCGCGGCGGAACATCGGAATAGTTTGCGGGTTGCTCACAGCAGTTTTCCTTTATGCCAGACGGGCTGGTCGGTAACGGTATGATACGGCGGACGATCCAGGGCGTAGGCCATGGTCATGGCGTCCAGCATGGTCCACAGAATATCCAGTTTGAACTGCAGGATCTCCAGCATGCGCTGCTGTTTCTCCACGGTGTTGCAGTATTCCAGCGCCAGCTCAAGACCGTGCTCAACGTCACGGCGCGCCTGGCTCAGACGACCACGGAAATAGCCGTAGCCCTCTTCTTCAATCCAGGTGTAGTGCTGCGGCCAGCTGTCGAGGCGCGACTGGTGGATTTGCGGCGCAAACAGCTCGGTCAGCGAGCTACACGCGGCTTCCTGCCAGACCGCGCGACGGGCAAAGTTCACGTAGGCATCCACGGCAAAGCGCACGCCCGGCAGCACCATCTGTTCGGAGAGCAGCACATCACGATCCAGCCCGACCGCTTCACCCAGACGCAGCCAGGCTTCGATGCCGCCGTCGCTGTCGCCGTAGCCGTCGTGGTCCAGAATACGCTGTACCCATTTGCGGCGGGTCTGCGCGTCCGGGCAGTTGGCCATAATCGCCGCGTCTTTCAGCGGGATATTGGTCTGGTAGTAAAAGCGGTTCGCCACCCAGCCCTGGATCTGCTCGCGCGTCGCCTCGCCGTTGTGCATGGCGATATGGTACGGGTGATGAATATGGTAGTAGGCACCACGTGCGCGCAGCGCCTGTTCAAACTGCTCGGGGGTCATCAGTGCTGGCTGGCTCATAGGTCGATACTCATTCCGTCAAAGCTGACCTCAATGCCGCGCTGCGTCAGCGCATGGCGCTCCGCCGAGGATTCATCGAGGATCGGATTGGTGTTGTTAATATGGATCAGGATCTTGCGGCGGGCAGGCAGGTTGCTGAGCAACGCCATCAGCCCCTGCTCTTCGCCCAGCGCCAGATGGCCCATATCACGCCCGGTATTGCGTCCTACTCCGGTGTTGGCCAGCTCGTTATCCTGCCACAGCGTGCCGTCGATCAGCAGGCAGTCGGCCTGCTTCATCAGATCCAGCAGTCCGGCATCCGGCTCGCCCAGCCCCGGGGCGTACAGCAGCTTGCTGCCGGTGGTGGTGTTCTCAATCATCAGCGCGATGTTATGGCCGGGCAGCGGCCGCCCGCGATACGGCGAGTACGGCGGCGCGTTGCTAAGGATCGGGATGGCGGTAAAGCGCAGCGCCGGGCAGACCGCGACCGAAAACGGCTCTGCGGGCTGGATGGGGTGATGCACCAGGCCGCCGTTCCAGTGGGACAGCATGGTAAAGATCGGGAAACCGCTGGTCAGATCGTCGTGCACTTCCGGCGTACACCACACCTGATGCGGGCAGCCTTCACGCAGGTTCAGTAAACCGGTGCAGTGGTCTATCTGGCTGTCGGTGAGGATAATTGAGCCGATCGCCGTGCCGCGCAGCACGCCGTGCTTATTCAGTTCGGGATTAGCGGCAATCTGATGGCAAATATCCGGCGAGGCGTTGCACAGCACCCAGTCGGTACCGTTATCGCTGACCGCGATTGAAGATTGGGTACGCCGCGTGGCAGGGATGCTGCCGTCGCGCACGCCCTGGCAGTTGCGGCAGTTACAGTTCCACTGCGGAAATCCACCGCCCGCCGCAGAGCCAAGCACTTTGATTTTCATGGGTAAACCGGGAAAAAGGGAAAAAATGCCCGCGGAACACAGCAGGCATTATCTGCAACCGGGATAACCCGGCGGGCAGAAATATTAACGGTTAGAAATGTACAGAGTCACTTCTAAGCCCAGACGCATATCGATGAAAGTAGGTTTAGTCCACATAGTCATCTCCTCAAAAAAGCGCTAAAAACCCCCTCCACCGGACGCGCCAGGTGAAAGGCATGTTGTCAAATTACAAGAACTTGGCGGCGCAAATGTTGCGCCTATGATAAATCGATATCAACCCTTAATTCTTTGTGGATAACTCAGCATTGAACTATTTGGTTCAAAAACCACGATTTATTTCTGCCAGGTTTGTCGTAAAACTCGCAGCCAGTTCGCGTAACACAGCTTGTTTATCAGCTCTTCATTATAGCCCACTGCCCTGAGTGCGTTCAGCAGTCGTGGCAGGCCCGTCACGTCACCGATCTCATCCGGCACGTTGATGCCGTCAAAGTCAGAGCCGAACGCCACACGGTCCTCTCCCAGCTTCTCCAGCAGGTAATCCAGGTGCTGCACCATCACGCTGAGCGGCGTATTGCCGTCGCGCTTGCCGTCGCTGCGCAGGAACGAGGTGCCGAAGTTCAACCCGACCAGTCCGTCGCGCTCTTTGATTGCCGCCAGCTGGCTATCCGTCAGGTTGCGCGGCTGCGGGCACAGCGCATGCACGTTGGAGTGGCTGGCGACCAGCGGCGCGTCGCTGAGTTCGGCGGTCTGCCAGAAGGTTTTCTCATTCATGTGCGACAGATCGATCATCAGCCGGTGCTGGTTACAGGCGCGGATCAGCCGCTTTCCGGCCTCGGTCATCCCCTCACCGGTATCCGGTGAGCCGGGAAAGGTGCCGTTAATGCCGAAGCCGAAACGGTTGGGGATATTCCAGAACGGCCCGATGCTGCGCAGCCCGGCGGCGGCCCAGCCTTCCAGCTGGCTCAGATCCTCATCCAGCCCTTCGGCACCCTCAATATGCAGCACCATTGCCAGCACGCCCTGCGCCATGCACTGCTCGATATCGCTGACGCTGCGGCAGACGCGCGCCTGCCCCGCCGACCGCTGCGCGATCTGCTGGAAGATAGCCATCTGCTGTTCGGTGATCGCCAGCGGATCGTGGCGCAGCGCTTCCTGCTCCGCATCGCGCTTGAAGAATTTCGCCACGTAATCCGCAGGCGGTACAAACACGGCAAACAAGCCCCCGGCAAAGCCGCCCTGCCGCATGCGGGTCAGGTCGAGATGGCCGCCAAGTCGCTGCTGAAGAAAGGCTTCGGCCGGGCGTTCAGGATGATGCAGCCACAGGTGCAGCAGCACGTCGTTATGGCCGTCAAAAACCGGCTGGGGGATATTGCTCATTCACACTGCCTTTATCGCGCGGGTAACACCAAAGCATAACGCAGTTTTCACCGTTGCCAGAAGCGCCGATCAGATGGTTTCACCCATAAAGATTTGATAGCTGAGGTCCACCGAGTCGGCGGTAAAGCTTTCATCGCCGATTTTTTTCAGCAGCAGCTCGGCGGCGGTGTAGCCGATCGCATAGCGCGGGGTGATCACGCTGGCCATCGTCGGGTACATTTCCCGGCTGATGTCCAGCCCGTGGAAACCGGCAATCGCAATGCGGCCGGGCACCGCAATCCCCTGCCGCTGGCAGAAGAGCAGCGCGCCCAGCGCCAGATCGTCATTGGTGCAGAACACCGCATCCAGATCGGGATACTGTTCCAGCGCGGTGGTGAGCATTGCCGCGCCCAGCTTCTGCGAAGAGATCGCTTTCGGGTTGATTCGCCGCCCCTCGCCTCCCCGCTCGCTCATCGCCTGGCAGTAGCCGCGATAGCGAAACTCATCGCGCCGGTCATCCTGCGATCCAAAGTAGATAATGCGCGTTCGGCCCTGATCGAGCAGCGTTCGCGTCATGTCGTAGCCCGCGCTGTAGTTGTTAAAGCCAACCTGCATATCGAGGCAGGCACCCTGGGTATCCATCACCTCCACAATCGGGATTTTCGCCGAGCGCAGATACTTCACCGCCCGCAGGGTGTGGTCCTTTTCGCTGAGCAGGATGCCGTCGATATTGTAGGAGAGCAGGTTAATAATCTGCTCCTCTTCCGCCTGCTTATCGTAGTTATAGTTGGCGATCAGCGTCTGATAGCGCCCCTCTTTGGTGGCGGCTTCAATGCCGCTGAGCAGGTCGGCGAATATCTGGTTTTTAAACGAGGGGATCAGCACGCCCAGCGTATAGCTCTTCGCATTGAGCAGCATCTCCGGCGCGCGGTTGGGAATGTAGTTAATCTCTTCGATGATCTGGGCGATTTTTGCCCGGGTTTCCGGCGCAACGCGCTCTGGCGTGCGCAGATAGCGGCTTACCGTCATCCGGGTTACGCCAGCCAGCGTGGCGATGTCCTGTAACGATATGCGGTGCGATCTCATAAGCTTCCATGGAATCAGAAAAAAGTAAAAAGGGCCAGGCAAGCCTGGCCCTTACGGGATGACGACGGAGGTAACCGGCCGTCTGACAGATTAGTGAATAATGGCGTTCAAAATCAATACGCCTGCCAGGCCGAGGAAGGAAATCAGCGTTTCCATCACCGTCCAGGTCTTCAGCGTTTCGGTCACGCTGAGGTTGAAGTAGCCCTTAAACAGCCAGAAGCCCGGGTCGTTAACGTGTGAAGCGATCACGCTACCGGAACCCACCGCCAGCACCATCAGCGCCGGATCGGCGTGGGTGATGGCAATAATAGGGGTCACGATACCGGCGGTGGTGATCGCTGCCACGGTGGCCGATCCCAGCGCAATACGCAGCATCGCCGCCACGGTCCAGCACATCAGCAGCGGAGACAGCGACGAGCCTTTCATCATGTTAGCGATATAGTCGCCCACGCCGCTGTCCACCAGCACCTGCTTGAAGGCACCGCCACCGGCGATAATGAACACGATCATCGCAATTGCACCGATGGAGGAACTGCACATCTCCATCACTTCGTCCATCTTACGGCCGTTGCGCAGGCCGAGAGTGAACACCGCAATCACCACCGCGATAAACAGCGCCACCGCCGGGTTACCGACAAACTCAAAGAACTGGCGCAGCACGTTCTCTTTCGGCGTGGTCAGTTCAAAGACCGCCGCCACCGCCATCAGGATCACCGGGATAACCGCCGCGAAAATACTGGTCCAGAAGCCCGGCATTTCATGGTCTTCAAACACTTTCGGGTTATACAGCCCTTCCGGCGGCGACTTTTCAAAGTTTTTCAGGAATTTGGAGAACACCGGCCCGGCAATAATCACCGTCGGGATAGTAATGATCATGCCGTACAGCAGCGTGGTGCCAAGGTTAGCGCCAAAGATAATGGCGATAGCGGTCGGGCCAGGATGCGGCGGCAGGAAGCAGTGGGTCACCGACAGCGCGGCCACCATCGGCACGCCGACGTACAGCAGCGGCAGGCGAGCGGCGGCTACCACGGTAAACACCAGCGGCAGAAGCAGCACGAAGCCGATTTCATAGAACATCGCCAAGCCAACCACCAGGCCGGTGACCATCAGCGCCCACTGCACGCGCTGTTTACCGAAGGCGGCAATCAGCGTAGTGGCAACGCGCTGCGCGGCACCGGTATCGGAGACCAGCTTACCGAGCATGGCACCGAAGCCGAGGATCAGCGCCAGCCCACCAAGCGTGCCGCCAACCCCTTTCTGGATCGAAGCGATAACCGCCAGCGGCGTCATCCCTTCGGCCACGCCGACTACGGCAGAAACAAAAATCAGAGCGATGAAGCCGTTGACCTTAAATACGATCATCAGCACCAGAAGCAGAATGACCCCAAAGGCTATTATTGTAATGGGCATAGAAATTCCTGTGTTTTAAAAAGTCCGGTGTCTTAAGGTGTAGCCGCTTACACTGCTACGCGCATCCCGCCGTCGACAAAAAGCAGGTGCCCGTTCACAAAATCAGAGGCTTTTGAAGCAAGGAACACCGCAGCACCGATCAGCTCTTCCGGGTTGCCCCAGCGTGCAGCCGGTGTACGTTTGCACAACCATGAGGTGAAGGCTTCATCATCCGCCAGCGCCTGGGTCATTTCGGTTTTAAAGTAGCCCGGCGCAATGCCGTTCACCTGAATGTTGTAGCGCGCCAGCTCAACGCACATACCGCGCGTCAGCATGGTCACCGCGCCTTTAGAGGCGGCGTACGGGGTGATAGTGTCGCGGCCCAACTCGCTCTGCATTGAGCCGATATTGATGATTTTGCCCTGCTGACGGGTGACCATCTGGCGCGCCACCGCCTGAGAAACCAGGAATACCGCCGTCTGGTTCACGGCGATAACGTCGTTCCAGTCCTGCTCCGGGAACTCCAGGAACGGGCGACGGCGCTGAATACCGGCGTTGTTCACCAGCACGTCGATCGGCCCGATCTCGCTTTCAATTTTTTCCACCGCCGCATTCACCGCCGCAGACTGGGTCACGTCAAACGCCACCGCGTGCGCCTTGAAGCCCTGCTGCTGCAGCGCAGCGGCGGCTTTATCCGCCCCTTCCTGCGTGGTGGCGTTGATGATCACTTCGGCACCGGCTTCGGCCAGCCCTTTCGCCATCAGAAAACCAATGCCGCGGCCGGAACCGGTGATCAGTACACGTTTGTTTGCCAGAGAGAAAAGCGTAGTCATGATTTGTCCTTAAAAAGTCAGCTGCACTTTGGCGGCTTTTTGTTTATCACCGGCAAACACCAGTGCAGCGTCGATATTCTGATAATCGTATTCACCGCTGAACAGCGGCAGCGGGTTCACCGTGCCGTTACCCAGCCACTCCACCGCCGTATTGAACTCGGTGGTAAAGCGGAAGGAACCGACCAGTTTTATTTCTTTGGCGATCAGCATCATGATCGGGAAGCCCGGCACGTCACCGCCCATGCCTACCTGCACCAGTGTGCCTTTCGCCCGGGTCACTTCCAGGCAGCGGGTCAGCGAAGACGGATGGCCAGAGGCTTCAAACGACACGTCGAAATAGCCTTTCTCCGCCAGGTAAGGCGCGAAGTCGCCGTTCGCCGCATGAATGGTGTCGGTAGCCCCCATCGCTACCGCCATCGCCAGCGAGCGCTCGCTGATGTCGGCACAGACCACTTCCGCCGCGCCCTTGGCTTTTGCCGCTGCGGCAATCAGGCAGCCGATGGGCCCCACGCCGGAGATAAAGACCTTTTTGCCCCGCAGCTCACCGCCCTGATTGGCCGCGTGAATGCACACCGCCAGCGGTTCGGCAAACACCATCACCTTGTCATCGGCCTGGTTATCGAAAGGAATGCACTGGCTGCTGTCGACCACTTTGAACTGGGTGAAGCCGCCGTCCACGTGCGGGAAGTACATGGCGCTGCCGAAGAAGCGCATGCCGGTGCACTGGTTCTCTTCCTGCGCTTCGCAGTATTTGCAGTGGCCGCAGGGTTTGGACGGGTTCACCGCCACTTTCTGATTCTCTTTCAGCGCCGGGTTATCACTTTTCACCACGTAGCCAATCACTTCATGACCGAGGATCATCGGCATCTTCACCGCAAAGTTGCCGACCTTGCCGTGCTGATAGTAGTGCAGATCGGAACCGCAAATGCCGCCGCGCGTGATGCGCACCAGCGTGCCTTCGCCCTGGTAATCCACCTGCTGGCTGACAACCTCAACCTGCTCTTTACCGTTGATCATGCAGGACTGCGTGGTAGTACTCATGAGAAACCTCTAATACGTATTCATTGAGGCGCCTATGAGAACGATTTTTTAGATGCAAAACTGTGAATCAGATCACTAAAAATCATGTTACTAAACTCATGTTACGCATAACGTGAAGCGACTACCCTTTCGGAGAAACGTTAATCAGTGGCATACATCACAAAGCGAATAACTGCACTTTCGTCGCGGTCATATGATCGCTACAGTTAACTCATCCGACCACTTCCGGGATTTAAGATGAGCGTGTCACTGTTCTCTCCGCTGGACCTGGGATTTACCCAGCTCAAAAACCGTTTTCTGATGGGTTCAATGCACACCGGGCTGGAGGAGCATCCGCAGGGTGCCGAAAGGCTGGCGGCGTTTTACGCCGAGCGCGCCCGCGCCGGAGTGGCGCTGATCGTCACCGGCGGTATCGCCCCGACGCCGGAGGGCGTGGTCAGCCCCGGCGCCTCGGTGCTCAACGACGAGTCGCAGCTGGCACACCACCGACGGGTTACCGACGCCGTGCATCAGGCCGGTGGCAAAATTGCCATGCAGATCCTGCATACCGGGCGCTACAGCTACCAGCCCGGTCTGGTTGCCCCTTCGGCGATTCAGGCCCCGATCAATCCCTTTACCCCGCGCGCGCTCAGCCACGAAGAGATCCTGGCGCTGATCGCCGCCTATGCCCGCTGCGCGCGTCTGGCCCAGCAGGCCGGGTACGACGGGGTAGAGATCATGGCATCCGAAGGCTATCTGATTAACCAGTTCCTGGTGACCCATACCAATCAGCGCGACGATGAATGGGGCGGCGATGACGTGCGCCGCCGTCGCTTTGCGCTGGATATTCTGCGCGCGGTGCGGGCGGCGGTCGGTGACGAATTTATTATTATTTTCCGCCTGTCGATGCTGGATCTGGTGGACCAGGGCGGCACGCTGGAGCAAACCATCACTCTGGCAAAAGAGGTCGAGCAGGCGGGTGCCACACTGATCAATACCGGAATCGGCTGGCACGAAGCGCGTATCCCGACGATTGCCACCGCCGTGCCGCGCGCGGCGTTTGCCTGGGTGACGCAGACGCTGAAGCAGCATCTGCGCATTCCGCTGATTACCACCAACCGTATCAACCACCCGGATGTGGCCCAGGCGATACTGGACGACGGCTGCGCCGATATGGTGTCGATGGCGCGACCGTTCCTGGCCGACGCCGAATTCGTGCTGAAGGCGCAGCAGGGGCGCAGCGATGAGATCAACACCTGCATCGGCTGCAATCAGGCCTGCCTGGATCAGATCTTTGCCGGCAAGCTGACCTCCTGCCTGGTCAATCCCCGCGCCTGCCACGAAACCACCCTGCAGCCGATCCCCCTGACCGTGCGGAAAAACCTTGCGGTGGTCGGTGCCGGACCTGCCGGGCTGGCGTTTGCGGTGAATGCCGCCGCACGCGGGCATCAGGTGACGCTGTTTGACGCGCGGCCGGAAGTCGGCGGGCAGTTTAATATCGCCCGGCAGATCCCGGGGAAAGCGGAGTTCAGCGAAACTCTGCGCTACTTCCGCCGTCAGCTGGAGATCCACGGCGTGACCCTGCGGCTGAATCAGTACGTCAGCGCGGCGCAGCTGGCAGATTTTGATGAAGTGGTGCTGGCTACCGGCATTGAACCCCGCATGCCGGCGATCCCGGGGACCGATCATCCGTCGGTGCTCAGCTATCTGGACGTGATCCGCGATAAAAAACCGGTGGGGCAGCGGGTGGCGATTGTCGGCGCGGGCGGCATCGGCTTTGATACCGCAGAATATCTGGTACAGCCCGCCGCCGCCGAACCGCAGACGATCGCCGGGTTCTGCGAAGAGTGGGGCATCGACCGCACGCTGACGCAGCCCGGTGGCCTGACCCGTCCGGTAGCGCCACACAGCGCCCGTCAGGTGTGGCTGCTGCAGCGCAAACCCGGTAAGCCGGGCGCGGGGCTGGCAAAAACCACCGGCTGGATCCATCGCGCCAGCCTGCAGATGCACGGCGTGCAGATGTGGGGCAGCGTTGAGTATCAGCGTATTGACGATGACGGATTGCATATTCTGCGCGATGGCGAACCGCTGCTGCTGGCGGTGGACAATATTATTATCTGCGCCGGGCAGGAGCCAAGGCGAGAGCTGGAGGCGGATCTGCGCGCCGGGGGCAAACCGCTGCATATTATCGGCGGAGCCGATATCGCTCAGGAGCTGGACGCCCGGAGGGCGATTGCGCAGGGCACGAAGCTGGGGCTGGAGATTTGAAGGACGGCGCTGATTAAAATGCGGTAACAGCAACGTTAAAATATCCTGTTAAGTAATTATATTGCCCGATATTCTGAAACATCGGGCAGTTTTTACGACGACGCAATCATGCTATCAGTCGGTACAAAAAGGCGCGTCAGCTTGGTCAGATCAACCTTTTTTTGCGCTTCATGCAGGCTCCAGGCTTCCTGCAGCCGCATCCAAACCTGAGGAGAACTTCCCAGTACTTCTGCCAGCTTAATGGCCATTTCAGGTGATACTGCAGCCTGGCAGGATACCAGCCGTTGGGCAGTCGACGGCGCAACGTTCAGTGCACGGGACAGCTCCCTGATCCCCAATCCCAACTCATCTAATGCGTCAGCAATGATTTCCCCTGGATGCGGGGGATTGTGCATTTTCATCAATGATAATCCTCATAGTTAACGATCCAGGCATCGCCGTCGATAAACTCAAACGTAATACGCCAATTGCCCGTCACGGTTATCGCCCATTGTCCACGCCTGTCACCCGTCAGCGGATGAAGATAATAGCCAGGCAGGCTTATCTCACCCACTTCCTCCGCCTGATTAATAACGGCTAAACGCTGTCGCAGCTTTCCAGCATGCTGCGCATTAATTCCAGCAGTCGTTCCTTTTTCGAAGAACTGACGTAATCCCTTATGCCTGAAACTCTTAATCATGAAACGCTCCCTGTTGCGCTACAAGCAACATTATAATCGCGCAACTTCGCAATACACAATAGACCGACAGGGCATTAGTAATTTAGGCTGTTGTCATCGCAGGTGAATCCGGCAAGCAATCACCACAAAAATGATTAGTGGCGCGCCACGCGGGCGGGTAATCTGAACCCGTACTCACTGATTTTCGAGGAATATCCAATGCCATCCGGCCATCGCTCTCCCCTGCTTACCCGCTTCGACTGGCTCGATCACGCATTTTTACCCGCCGGTGAACGGCCGCCCGCAGAGACGATTTACAATCAGCAGCGCCACAGCGCCCGCGTGGTGCCGAGTGCCACGGCACTGCCGGTAAAAAGCGTCGAGGCCGACGGGCTGATCGCCAGCGATAACCGCCCGGTAGCGGTGTATACCGCCGACTGTCTGCCGATCCTGCTGGTCGACGCACGGCAACGGCAGGTGGCGGCGGTGCACGGCGGGCTGAAGGGCATTCTTAGCGGCGTGCTGATCAACGCCATCCGACAGCTGTGCCAGCGCGGCAGCGCACCGGCGGATCTGTTTATAGCCATCGGCCCGTCGATTGGCCCCTGCTGTTATGAGTTAGGGAAGGATTTGATTGCCCGCGCGCAGCAGGACGATCCGCACCAGCTGTCGCCGTTAATGGTCTGGTCCGGTCAGCCCTCGCCAAACCCGGCGGCGATTCGCCCACAGGCGCAGGGAACGACGGACGGCGTGTGGTTTGATTTACCTCTGTTGGCAAAGCGCATCGCGCTGAGGGAAGGCGTACCGGAGGAGCAGATTGAGCTTAGCGGGATCTGCACCTACTGCATGGCGGAGGAACAGGCCAGCTACCGGCGCAACACGCACCGCCAGCACGGCTACCAGCAGCGTTTTTCGTGGATCAGCGTAAAAAGCTAACGCGCGGCGAAAACGATCGAGCTAAGCATCGCTGCCCACCCATTCCAACCGGGGATGTATATGAATTCAGGGTGCGGCATAGCCGCCGCACCGCTGGCAATCAGCGCATTTTCACCGAGCGCAGGACCACAAACTTCTGGTTGGTCGCTACCGTGGTGCAGTTACCAAACAGCTTCTTCATCTTGTGATAGTAGTCCAGGTGACGGTTGCCGACGATGCGCAGCTCGCCGCCGTACTGCAGGCAGCGGCGGGCATCGCGGAACATCTGCCAGGCAATATGGTCGGTGACCGCGTTCTGCTGATGGAACGGCGGATTGCACAGTACCGCATGCAGGCGATCCGACGGATAACCCGCCAGCACGTTGTTCACGCGAAACTCGCAGCGCGCCAAATCGTCCGGGCAGTTTGACTCTACGTTCAGACGGCTGGACGCCACGGCCATATACGATTCATCAATAAAGTGAACCTGCGCCAGCGGGTTCTGCCGCAGCGCCGTCAGGCCAATCACCCCGTTACCGCAGCCGAGGTCAACGATTTCGCCGTCGAGATCTTCCGGCAGATTCTCCATAAAGAAGCGCGCCCCGATATCCAGCCCGCCGCGCGCAAATACGTTGGCGTGGTTGTGAATCACGTAGTCCGTGCCGTCCAGCGGCCAGCTGGCGATGACGTCACTGTCCGCCAGCGCAGGGGCAATGAAGGTGGTGTAGATCAGGCGCGCTTTTTTCCAGGCCAGCGAGGTCGTGGTCGGTCCGAGAATTTTTTCAAACAGCTGCAAAGTGGAAGTATGAATATCCTTTGCCTTACCGGCGGCGATAATCTGCGTTTGTGGCGTCACTACTTTGCGCAGCGCACGCAGCTGCTGTTCTAAAAGCGCCAGGGTTTTTGGCACCTTAATCATCACCCGCGTCGGGGCGGCGGGCAGCGGCGCCAGGCTGTCCAGCAGCTGGACATCGCACTCGTCCAGCGCGTTGAGCGCCAGGTTCTGCCGGGTCGCCTGCTGATTCAGCCACGAGTCGCTGATGCTGTAGACGCCCTCGCCCGCTACCGCGCAGGCCAGCGCACCAAAGGTGTCATTAAAAATCAGCGTCGGTCCGCCGGTCGGCTCGTCGCCGATGTGCCTCAGCAGGTATTCATCGGCCGCATCCCAGGCCTGCAACGGGCTTTCTTCGCGCATTTGGGGAAAGCGATGCAGCGTCAGCATACGGTTGCTTAGTTCGAGTTGGCTCATGGGAACACCTTAATGTAAAATTTCCGCGTTTTATCCCCTAAAATGAGCGCACAGTAAACGTTTTTCTTAATATTACCTGTCACGCACATCGCGTACAGCGTAACGCTCAGCAGATTAATCAGAGAGTTATGACTACATTACGCTATCTCAACGGCTACCCCACTGAACTGATTGCCCGCGTGCAGCAGCTGTCCGATCGGGGACAGCTCTCGGACTGGATGCAGAAGAAATATCCGGGGCAGCACCGTATCCAGGATGATAAATCGCTGTATCAGTACGTGGGCGGGCTGAAGCAGCGTTACCTGAAAAATGCCCCTGCCCTGTCGAAAGTCCTGTTTGATAATAAGCAGAATCCGGTAAAAGGCACCCTGGGAACCAATACCTTTGTTTCCCGCGTGCAGGGCGGCAAGCTGAAAAGCAATAATGAGATCCGCATCGCCACGCTGTTTCGCGACGGGCCGGAAGAGTTTCTCAAAATGATTGTGGTACACGAGCTGGCGCATCTGAAAGAGAAGGATCACAACAAAGCGTTCTATCAGCTGTGCTGCCATATGGAGCCGGACTATCACCAGCTGGAGTTTGATATGCGTATCTGGCTAAACTTCCGCGATCTGAAATAGCCCCGTCGGGCCGATCCTTATTCTGATTGCGGAAAAGCTGTTTTACCGAGCCAGCCGTAGCCCTGAGGAATAATGCGAATGGATTTGCTGCAGGCCTTCCGGCCTGCAGCGAGAGCGGAACATCACGGCAGCGCGTAGGCCACCGGGGTCACCGCCCGGCGGTCGAGGTTTTTACCCAGCGCTTTCACGGCGGAACGCAGCGGGCACAGCGTCCCCACTTCGGTTACGCGGCAGTCCGACTGACGCCACTCTTCACGCAGCAACGGATGCCGGGCGTCCACGGTCTGCAAATTGCGCAGATCGTCCAGGCTCTGCCCCTGGAAGTAGACGTGCAGGAAGCGTTCTCCGCTTTGCATATCGCGCCAGCGTTCAAATACCAGGCTGCTGCCCGGTGGGATATTGCCGCGGGTGTAGCCCGACAGCGTCCAGCTGAAATCCATCAGGGTACGTACCATCGCGATGTTGGTGTCATGCGCCACCAGCAGCAGCCAGCGCGTATCCGGCATGTTATCCGCCGGCTTCGTCACACCCTGCTCAACGCCCTGCAGCATGGCGTTAAGCAGAATGGAGCCGCGCTTCTGCGCGGTATAAAGCACGTCGTTGCTGAGATCGTAATTGGCCGTCAACAGCGGTAAAACGGCGGTGATCTGCGCCGATGAGGTGATATTCCCCCAGGCCAGCTGAGCAACCGGCAGATTTTCATTCCAGCCGAGGCGCAGGGTCTCAACCATATTCGCCAGCACGCTCAGGCCATCAACGTAGGCTTTCCCGCTTTTACTCTGTTTGATTTGCCACGGCTTATCGAAGAAGGCACAGGACGCGTCATCGCGGCACACCGCCTTTTTCAGCGCCTGAACCGCGGGCTGCAACGCCTGCTGACGCGCGGCCAGATCGCCTGTCGTCTCTTTGACCTTCGCCAGCTGCTCCGCCGGATCGGTATTGGTGGCCGGAAACGCTTCGGTCTGGAACAGCGGATCGTGGTCGCCATCTACCCGGTGTACGGCAACGCCGCAGCCGGGAAACGCGCCGTCCACCAGCGCGGCGGCGGTGGCCCGCGTGCGCTGCAGCGGGCTGGACCGCACATACACGTCCTGCGGCTGAGGGCAGCCCGCGGTGAGTAACCCCAGCCGGCGGTAGTGCTCACCCTGCCAGCGTCCTTTGTTCGCCACCGCCGCGTAGCCGTGGCCGGTCAGTTCACCGTCGGCGGTATTCCACTGCGTCCAGGGGCGGTTTGTTGCGGCCTCAATATCCGTGCGGTTGCCGGGCGTCGGCGGCCGGATGCCGTGGCGGCTAAGCTCCACCACTTTTTCCAGCTGATACGTGGCCTCCGCATGAGCCTGTGTAGCGCTGAACCACAGCGCACCGGCGATAAACAGGCGTGCAGCAGCCTGATGTCGTTTTGCCATCATTCGAACTTCCTTCTGTTGAGGTAATTAAGATGAAAACAGGGTGCGGTGCTCGCTGGCGTTGCGTCTTGCCACTATCACAGCCGTGACAAAGCACAACAGCGCAGAGATAAGACCGGCTGCCACCCAGAACTGAGACAACGTGTGGAAATCGTAGAGTTTGATGCCATTTTCCATCACCGACGTTTTATCGATGATGATACCCGTCAGGAATTCACCGAATCCGGCCCCGGCATAGCTGACAATGCCGATGGTCCCGAGCGCCGCCCCGGCCGCTTTCCGCGAGGAAATATCCACCGCCAGCAGACCGCCGAGGAAACAGGTCAGTGCGCCGATGGTCGCACCGAAGACAATCATCGACAGAATGTCGGTGTAATAATTGCGCGGCAGCCACAGCATCAGCGCGAATCCGGCGGTATTCAGCAGGCTGATAAAACCGGCCATAATGCTGCGGTTGCGCGAGAAGAAACGGTCGGAAAGCATCCCCGCCACGATGGTGCCAACAATCCCGGCAATGGCATTCACGCCGATAATCGCCGAGGCCTCAACCGTGCTGTAGCCCTTCCCCTGCTGCAAAAAGAAAATGCCCCAGGAATTCACGCCGTAGCGGTCGATGTACATAAACGCCGAGGCCAGCGCCAGCGTCCACAGCGCCGGGTTGCGCAGCGCCATCAGCTGATTGCGGAAGACCGATCCTTTGGCCTCTTCTTCTTCCTGCGGTTCGTTGCTGATGTCATGAATGGACGGGAAGCCGCTGCTCTGCGGTGAGTCGCGCATAAACAACAGCATCAGCACCACGCCCGCTGCGCCCAGCGCTGCCGTTGACAGATAGCCCATATGCCAGCCGTAGCCCGCAATCACCGCCGCAATCACGATGTAGGTCAGCGCCTCACCGATGTTATGCGCCGTTGACCAGATGGAGTAGAAAGTGCCGCGTTCTTTGGTGCCGTACCAGCGCGCAAGGGATACCGCACAGGGGCCGACCCCCATTGACTGCGCCCAGCCGTTAATGCCCCAGAAAATGGCCAGCATCATCGCGTTGGTGGTCATCCCCATCATCAGGTTCATCCCCGCGCTCAGCAGCAGCCCGAGGCTCATAAAGCGCACCACGTTGGCGTGGTCGGCTAAAAAACCGTTAACCAGTTTGCCTATGGCGTAGCTGAAAAACAGCGCAGAGCCGATCATACCCAGCTCCGACGGCGAAATACCTAACTCCACCAGCGCGGTTTTCGCCACGGTGAAGGAGAGCCGGCAGACGTAAAACGTTACGTAGGCCAGCGTCATCGCCAGAAACGTTTGCCACCGCACGCTGCGAAAGCGCCGTTGGTTAAAGTCAGCGGTTGTTTTCGCCGGGCTGGCCCGGAAAAAACGGATTAATCCAGACATCATCTTGTCTCCGTAGGGCGGAGGCGGTGCTGATTGATTTTGTCTTCGTCCCTGAAGCTGTTTCCGTGTTATGTAGAGTACGCAATCAGATGCCAGACCCGAGCAGGTTAGTTTAAGGTTTGAACAACCCATTGTTTTAATTGTGGATAAAGCGTTTTACTGGCCAGAAGAACCGGATTGCCGTGCACGATGCCGTCCGCCGCCAGGTAATCGTTGGTTGTGCCGCCCGCCTCGCGCATCAGCACGATCCCCGGCAGGCCATCCCAGGGATTCATATGCGGTTCGTAATAGCCCGTCAGGCGGCCCGCGGCGGCCCAGGCACTCATCAGCGCACCGGAGCCGTTGCGGACAAACATCCCGCCGTGCTGCAACAGCTGGTCGAGAAACGGCAGGAAATCGGCCGCCGTCACGCGATGTGAAGTCCCGACGCCCATCACGCCACCGGCCACCGTTTCCGCCGGGTGCGGCGCGATCCTGCGGTCGTTGAGCCAGGCACCTTCCCCCTTAAGGGCACGGAAAAGCTCTTTATGATTCGGGTCATACACCACGCCAATCACCGGCTCGCCATCCATCACCACCGCCAGCGACAGGCACCAGGTGTGCAGCCCGTTGAGAAAACAGCTGGTGCCGTCGATCGGGTCAACCACCCACAGCACGCGCTGATGTGCATCCGACGTGCCGCTCTCCTCCCCCAGAAAGCCGTCTTCCGGGAAGGCTTCCGCAATGCGTGATTTAACAAAGGATTCCACCTCGCGGTCGGCCAGGCTGACCACATCCTGTGCGTCGCAGCCCTTGTGTTCAACCTGCAGACTGTCGCGCTGCTGATAGAAGCCGTAAGCCAGTTTTCCCCCGGACTCAGCAAGACTGCAGGCGAAGCGGTAGCGCGCCAAAAGCGAATCATTTTCACGGGTTGCCATAACATCTCCTAAAAATGCACACGTGTGCATTTGTTAACAAAAAATAAGCCCCGCAGGGCAGAAGAGAGTGTGACGGCAGTCCGCAGATTAATCTGTGAGCTACCGCATAAAATTAATTTTTCATTACGCGCTTTGGCGGATGATTAATTTCACCGGCACCGCGCGATGGCGGGAAGGCAGGTCGAACTGGGTAATTCGGGTCACCAGAAGATCCACCGCATGCTGCGCCAGCCCTTCGGTATCCTGTTGAATTGTCGTTAAATGATAGGGATCCCAGCCCGCCTGAGGAATGTCATCAAAGCCCATTACGGCGGGTGTCGGATCGTGGCCGTTCAGGGTACGCAGACCGTCGATCGCGCCTAACGCCAGCATATCCGTCGCACAGAGCAGCACCTGACAGGTGCGTAATTCCATCGCCGCCGCCCTGCCCGCCGCATAGCCGCCGCCGGGGATAAACCGCGTGGCGATGGTCGAATCTGGCGCACAGGACATCAGCGCCTGATAGCGCTCTTCGGTGCTGAAATTGCTGCGTTCTTCACCGATAAATCCAATGTTGTTCCAACCGCGCTGGCGACAGTAATCCGCCAGCAGCCGCATCCCCTGCGCGTTATCGCTGGCGACGCGATCGCAACCCGCCAGATCGGCATTGCGGTTGATCAGGGTCACCGGGATTTTCCGTTCCAGATACTCTTCGGCCAGCGACAGCGGCGGCGCGCCGGAGGTGATAATCACCCCGGCCACGTGGTAGCTGAGCAGCTGTTTCAGCGAGGGGGCCAGCTGCTGCGGATCGTCGGCATTCATCAGCAGCGGCATAAAACCGTGCAGGGCCAGCTGATGGACCAGCGGCGACAGCAGCTTGCTGCGAAACGGATTATCGAATCCGGCAGTCACGATGCCGATAAAGTTACTGCTGCCGGTGATCATCGTGCGGGCGATGATATTGACCTGATAGCCCAGCGTTTCGGCCGCGGCGAGGACCTTTTTCCGCGTTTTTTCCGCCACGGAGGCACCCGGGGTAAACGTGCGGGAAACCGCAGAGCGTGATACCCCCGCCAGGCGGGCGACATCTTCGGCATTGACCCAGTTTTTTTTCTTCTCGTTCATGCTCACTCTGCGCGGGTTACGGTGTGCTTTACGCTATGTTAACCCCCCCGTACCGATCCGCGCCACACCACATCGGCCTGATACACCAGGCTGTCGTGCTGCTGTTCACTCTGCGGGGTAAAGCCGCTTTCCGCCTGCTCGGTCTGGATCAGCCACTGCACCGCGTCGCGGGCAAAGCGTTCTACCGGCTGGGCGAAGGTGGTCAGATTGAAGGATGACCACCCGGCCTGCACGATATTATCGAATCCTATCAGGCAGATATCCTCCGGCACGCTGACCGCAAAACGGTGTCGGGCTTCATCCATAAAGCCACAGGCCACCAGATCGGTGACGCAAAATACCGCGTCCGGACGCTGCTGGCGGGTCAGCAGACGATGCGCCAGAATCTGGCCGCTTTCGTAAGAGGTAGAACCAAAACGCTCCACCGTCACCGCTAATCCGGCCCGCTCCGCCACCGCGACAAATGCCGCTTCGCGCTTCATCAGGCTAGGCGTTCCGGCCAGCGAATTGGCAAACGCCAGGTGCCGACAGCCCGCGCGTTGAAACGCCATCACCGCCGTTTCGGCCGCCGATTGTGCATCCAGATTAATACTCAGCGATCCGGGCAGCGACTCGTCGCGGTTAATCAGAATAATGCGCTGTCCGTGCTGGTAGCACTGGCGGGTGATGGCGCGGTCGGGCATGCCGGAAAGGATAATCGAGGCGTCGGCGCGGAAATTAATCGCCTGCTGCAGCGCCGCCGAGACGCTGTTGTCCGAGCGGTCGGTGTTGATCAGCATCGCCACTTTGCCCGCCTCCTGCAGAAACTGGGTCAGCCAGCGCACCAGCATTGCGCGATAGGGAGTGGCGATTTCAGACACGACCAGGCAAACAATACCGCTGCGGTTACGCACCAGCCCACGCGCCAGATGGTTGACGTGATAGCCCAGTTCTTCTGCCGCTTTCATCACCCGCGCACGGGTCGCTTCCGACACGCTGGCGCCCGGCGTATAGGTCCGTGATACCGCCGAGCGTGATACGCCCGCACGGTCGGCCACGTCCTGCGCACTCACCACCGCTTTCTCATATTGCATGCTGTTCTTCCTCAAAATCCCGGCTGAGATTGAGTCTGCCTCAGATTGCAAAGCTGTGCAAACGGACCACGATCACAATTGTTATAATTTTGTGACAAGGGCTGATAAATCGGCAGCAAGGCATTTGACAGTTTATTTCTTGTTCATTATTACTTTGCACACACGTGCAAAATCAGGTGCCAGTGAAGCACTACCCTACAAACCCAGGAGATCATCATGCGATATACCTCAATGGCCATCGCGCTATCCCTCTGTTGCACTGCTTTACCGTTTGCCGCCTCGGCAGCGGGCAATCTCAATATGGTCTGCTCGGCGGATGTGGTGGTGTGCGAGCATATGACGCGTATTTTTAGTCAGTCTCATCCTGATATCAAAGTCAGCATGGTGCGCCTGTCGGCGGGCGAGGCCTATGCGCGACTGCGCAGCGAAGCACGCAATCCGCGCACCGATATCTGGTGGGCAGGCACCGGCGACCCCCATATGCAGGCGGCGGACGAAGGGCTGACCCAGGTGTACAAATCGCCGCTGCTGCCGGAGCAGCAGGACTGGGCCCAGAAGCAGGCTGAGAACTCCGGCTATCGCACGGTCGGCATCTACGCCGGCGCGCTCGGCTGGGGTTACAACACCAAACTGCTGGCCAGCAAGAAACTGAAAGAGCCCACCTGCTGGGCCGATCTGCTGGATCCGGGCTTTAAGGGCGAGATCCAAATTGCTAACCCGAACTCGTCCGGCACCGCCTACAACACCCTGGCGACGCTGGTGCAGATCATGGGCGAAGATAAAGCCTTCGACTATCTCAAAAAGCTCAACGCTAACGTCTCCCAGTACACCAAATCAGGCTCCGCGCCGGTAAAATCGGCCGCGCGCGGTGAAACCACCGTCGGTATCGTGTTTATGCACGATGCGGTGGCAATGGAGGTTGATGGCTTCCCGATCAAGACCGTTGCGCCGTGTGAAGGCACCGGCTACGAGATCGGCTCCATGTCGATCGTCAAAGGCGCGCGCAACCTCGCCAATGCCAAAGTCTGGTACGACTGGGCGCTGAGCGCGGAAGCGCAGTCGCATATGAAAGAGGCCAAATCCTTCCAGCTGCCGTCGAACCGCAAGGCGGAGATTTCCGAATACGCGCCGCGCTTTGAGAACATCAAGCTGATCGATTACGACTTTAAAACCTACGGCGACTCGGCCAAGCGTAAAGCGCTGCTCGGCCGCTGGGACAAAGAGATCGGCGCCAGCGCGCAGTAATCCCCGCCGTTTTGTGATGCTGATACGCGGTGGCTTCGGCCTGATGTCCGCTTCAGCCTGGTTTTCAGGTCGAGGTATGTCATGAATGCAAATAATCGTCGTCTGACCGGCGCGCTGATAATGGGCGCGGCGGCTCTGCTGCTGCCGTGGTACAGCCTTGAGGCCGGTTTCT
Source organism: Erwinia sp. JUb26 (assembly GCF_003751505.1). Taxonomy (GTDB): domain Bacteria; phylum Pseudomonadota; class Gammaproteobacteria; order Enterobacterales; family Enterobacteriaceae; genus Erwinia. Next base: position 444,762 of record NZ_RJVB01000002.1, read on the forward strand.
TTGAAGGCGGCTGGCTGATGAGCCTGTGGAACGACGCCGCGACGGCCCCGGCGCTCTGGCAGCTGGGTGAACATCCGTGGCTGACGGCAGCCGTGACGCTGTTCGCGCTGTGCGGCGGCTGTGGCCTGCTGCCATCGGGGATGCGCAGCCGATTGCTGCTGCTGTTCAGCGCGCTCGGCGTGCTGTTTTTGGTGATTGAAGGCCATGCGATTGGCTACAGCGGCTGGAGCTGGCTGTGGCTGGAAAACCACTTTGGCGCGCTGGAATCCGGCCAGCCGGCGATGGGCGCGGGCGCGCTGCTGCTGCTGACGACCTTCCTGCTGCTGTTCTCCTTCGCGCTGGCAGAACGCGGCGTGATGAAGGGCGATGCCTTTGTGGTGGCTTCGCTGGTGCTGCTGACGGCGCTGGTCAGCATCTTTGTACTTTATCCGGTACTGAGCATGTTTGTGGTTTCGGTACAGGGTGTGGACGGCAGCTTTCAGCCCGATGGCCTGATCAGCAATATTCAGGATCCGGCCATCTGGAGCCTGTCCTGCTTTAACGGCGGCACCTGCGGAACGGCCTGGCGCACGCTGTGGCTGGCGCTGATGACCGCCAGCGGCTCTACGCTGCTTGGGCTGGCGTTTGCCCTTGCCGCCACGCGTACCCCGCTGCCGTGCAAGAAAGCGCTGCGCATGCTGACCATCCTGCCGATCATTACCCCGCCGTTTGTGATTGGCCTGGCGCTGATCCTGCTGTTTGGCCGTTCCGGCGTGGTGACCGAGCATCTGGCGGCGCTGTTCGGCATCGAACCGGGCCGCTGGCTGTATGGCCTGACCGGCATCTGGATTGCTCAGGTGCTGTCGTTTACGCCCATTGCCTTCCTGGTGCTGATTGGCGTGGTGGAAGGGGTCAGCCCCTCGCTGGAGGAAGCTTCACAGACGCTGCGCGCCAACCGCTGGCGCACCTTTAGCCGCGTATCGCTGCCGTTGATGGCCCCGGGTCTGGCCAACGCGTTCCTGATTAGCTTTATCGAAAGCATGGCCGATTTCGGCAACCCGATGGTGCTCGGCGGCAGCCACGGCGTGCTTTCTACCGAGATCTTCTTCTCGGTGGTCGGGGCGCAAAACGACCCAAGCCGTGCGGCGGTGCTGGCGATGATCCTGCTGTGCTTCACCCTGGCAGCGTTTATCCTGCAGCGGCTGTGGCTGGGCGGCAAGAACTTCGCCACCGTCACCGGCAAAGGTGACGGCGGCCAGCATGGCCAGCTACCGCGCGCCCTGCGCTTCGGCGTGTACGGGATGGTGATCCCGTGGGGCCTGTTCACCTTGGTGATCTACGGCATGATCGTGGTGGGCGGCTTCGTGCAGTCCTGGGGGCTGGACAGCTCGCTGACCATCAATCACTACGTCCGCGCTTTCGGCATCAGCTTTAGCGAGGGGCATTTGCTGTGGAGCGGCGTGGCGTGGAATTCATTCTGGACCACGCTGGAGATCGCGCTGATCGCTGCCCCGCTGACGGCAATCGTCGGGCTGCTGACCGCCTGGCTGATTGTGCGGCAGAAGTTCGCCGGTCGCCAGACCTTCGAATTCCTGCTGATGCTCAGCTTCGCCATTCCCGGTACGGTGATCGGGGTCAGCTACGTGATGGCCTACAACCTGCCGCCGCTGGAGATTACCGGCACCGCGCTGATTCTGGTGGCCTGCTTTGTGTTCCGAAATATGCCGGTGGGCGTACGCGGCGGCATCGCAGCGATGAGCCAGCTGGATAAAAGCCTGGATGAAGCCTCACTGACTCTCGGCGCTAACAGCTTCCGCACGCTGCGCAAGGTGGTGCTGCCGCTGCTGAAACCGGCGATCAGCGCGGCACTGGTCTATGCCTTCGTGCGGGCGATCACCTCAATCAGTGCGGTGATCTTCCTCGTCAGCGCGCAGTACAACATGGCGACATCCTATATCGTCGGGCTGGTAGAAAACGGCGAGTACGGCGTGGCTATCGCCTACTCCACGGTGCTGATCGTGGTGATGCTGCTGATTATCGGCGTGTTCCAGTGGCTGGTCGGTGAACGGCGGCTGCGCCGCGTTGCCCGTCCGGTAGATGTGCCTGCACCGCCCGCTTCCACCTCTTTAATCCAGGAGAATGCCGTATGACAACCCTGAACGCCGGTTCCGTGGTGTTTGAGCACGTTTCGAAACGCTTCGCGGGCTTTAACGCCCTGCCCGATCTGTCGCTGACGGTGGAACCGGGTACGCTGGTGACGCTGCTTGGCCCGTCCGGCTGCGGTAAAACCACCACCCTGCGGCTGCTGGCCGGGCTGGAGCATCCGACATCCGGGCGCATTCTGATTGGCGGTAAAGACGTCACTAATCTCCCCGCCAACGAACGCGATGTGGCAATGGTATTTCAGTCCTACGCGCTGTTCCCGCATATGAGCGCGCTCGACAATATTATGTACGGCCTGCAGTCCTCCGGCATCAGCAAGCGCGAAGTGCAGGATCGGGCGCGCGAGGGGCTGAAGCTGGTTGGGTTAGAAAGCCAGGGGCAGCGCCTGCCGTCCGAGCTGTCCGGCGGGCAGCAGCAGCGCATCGCCGTGGCGCGCGCGCTGGTGCTGGAACCGCAGGTGCTGCTGCTTGATGAACCGCTGTCGAATCTGGATGAACGCCTGCGCCGCCGCGTGCGGACCGACATCCGCGATCTGCAACAGCGGCTGGGCTTCACCGCGGTCTACGTGACTCACGATCAGGAGGAGGCGCTGGCGGTGTCCGATAAAATTATCGTGATGAAAGAGGGCAATATCGCCCAGCAGGGTGCGCCGGAGAGCCTCTATCGCGCGCCGAACTCCGTATTTATCGCCGATTTTATGGGCGAGGCCAACATTCTGCCGTGTGAGGTGGAGCTGGTAGAAGGCGATGAGGCGCTGATCAGACTGGGAAATCAGCGCTATCGCGTACGCGGCAACGGAATGAAAACCGGCGCGGCGCAGCTGTCCGTCAGGCCGCAGTTTATCACCCTGCGCGACGATGGCGTCGGCGCGCTGCCGGGGGAAGTGACGCACAGCACCTGGCTGGGCGATCATATTGAGTATGAGGTGGCGACCGAGCTGGGGCCGTTGTTTATTGTCGATGCGCAGATGGAACGGCAGCTGCCGCTGACATCGCGCGTGGCGATTGATTTTAAACCGCAGGGCCTGGCCCTGATTGCTGGCTAATTTAAGGATAGATAATGAGTGAATCAGTGACCCACGATGCACTGCTGGCGCGGCTGGCGCTGGCGGAAAAGGTGGCGCGCGCCGGGGGAGAAAAGGCGCTGGCGTATTTCCATCAGCGCGACAGCCTGGTGGTGGAAACCAAACATGATTTGCAGGATGTCGTTTCAAAGGCCGACCGCGAAGTCGAGCAGATGATCGACCAGCAGATCCGCGCGCAGTACCCGGACGACGGCTTTCTGGGTGAAGAGTATGGGCTGCAGGCAGGCTCATCGGGCTATACCTGGGTGGTCGATCCGATTGACGGCACCAGCCCGTTCCTCAACGGCATGCCCAACTGGTGCGTCTCGGTGGCGGTGCTGCAGGACGGCGTGCCGGTGATTGGGGTGATTTATGCCCCCTACTATCAGGAATGCTACGTCGCCGCGCTGGGGCATGGGGCCACGCTGAACGGCAAGCGTTTACAGGTTGACCCTGCCCGCACGCTGCAGAACCACGTCACCGGTTTTGGTGCCAACAGCTACGTCAGCCCGGATGAGGTGGGGAAAATTCTGGCCTCGCTGCTGGAGGCGGGCGGCAACTTTATCCGCATCGGGTCCGGTGCGCTGATGCTGGCCTGGGTGGCCGCGGGCCGCGTGGTGGGCTACTACGAACCCTACATGCACGCCTGGGACTGCCTGGCCGGTTACTGCCTGGTCAAAGAAGCAGGCGGCTGGTATCACCCGTTTAATACCGAAGGCGACCGCCTGCTAAAAGGCGCGCAGGTGCTGGCGGTGGCACCCGGCGCGGAAGCGGATCTGCGGCGCATCGCCGGGCTGTAGTGCCGTGCGCGGATCTGAAGCGCATTGCCAGACGGTAACGCAGGCGAAAAACCAGCAAGTAACCGGTTATACAACGAGTTGACGCAAACCAGACGCCTTACCTGCTTACGGCGGGTAAGGCGCACACCTTTAGCCTCAAATAAAGTCCTTCGCCTTTTGGATCAGGCTGGTTTTGGTCAGCGCCCCGACGTATTTGCGCTCCTGCGGATTATTCAGCACCGGCAGGCGCTCCAGGGTGATGCGGGCGAACGCCTCCCAGCCTTCCCGAATAGTCTGGTTTTCAAAGATGGTCGGGAAGCTGGCGTCCATAACGCAGCTCACCGGCGAGGTCAGGGTAATCTCCTTATCCAGCACCTTGTGCGAGATATCGTGAATCGAGACCGCGCCGAGGAAGGTGCCTTTATGGTCGATGACATAAACAAAGCGCTCGCGCTTCAGCGAGCTTACCGCCATCGCTTTGCCTACCGAATCCTCCGGCGTCAGCGCCGCGCCGGAGACGATAAACTGCGAGATAATGCCGTTATCAAAATCGAATTTGGCATCCGAACGGCTGAAGTGGCTGTTGACCACCGAGTAGGTGCTGCCCGACTGCAGGCGATAGGCCAGCATCGACGCCAGCACGCAGGCGATCATCGTGGGGAACAGCAGGCTGCTGTTGAGCGTCATTTCCAGCACCATCAGCATCGCCATCAGCGGCGCCTGGCTTACCGAGGACAGCACCGCGCCCATGCCAACGGCGGCAAACACTTCGGCGTTGCTGACCGGCACCCCGGCCATGATGGCCACCAGCGCCACCAGCTGCCCCATCAGCGCGCCAATCAGCAGCGCCGGGGTGAACAGACCGCCCACCGCGCTGGAGCCGACCGAAATCGCCGTTGCCAGCATTTTTAGCAGCAGCAGCGCCGCCAGCATCGGCAGCAGGAAGCTGCCCGCCATAATGCGCACGATTACCTCGTAGCCGTTGCCGAGGATCTGCGTGCTGCCGATCGCCAGCGCCCCCACCAGCACGCCGCCCAGCCCCAGCCGCAGCGGCAGACTGCCGATGCGGGCGAACTGCCGCTTGCTCTGCCCAATCAGCCAGATCATCGCCCAGCCGAACAGCCCGGCCAGCAGGCCGACCCCCACCGTCAGCAGAATGCTGTCCGGCGTCAGCTCAAACTGCGCGTGGGAAAAGGGATAAATCGCCGACCGGTAGCCCAGCGACCACATGGTCAGCACCGCCACGCCGGAGGCGATAATCAGCGGGATCAGGCGCTGCATGGCCGAAATGCCGAAGGCGATTTCCGCCACGAAGATCGCCGACGCCAGCGGCGCATGGTAGACCGACGACAAACCGGCGGCGGCGGCCATCGCCACCACGTCGCTGTTTTTCAGCGGCAGCGATTTAAACAGCCAGCGCCCCATCAGGCTGCCGCTCAGCGCCGACAGCTGCACCATCGGCCCTTCCCGACCAATGGAGGCACCGCTGCTGATACTGGCCAGCGAGGAGAGGCCGCGAAACAGCGAGGTCCGGGTGGGCACGCTGTCCAGCCGGGCGTTGATCACATCCAGATAATCGGTGCGAATCGTTTCCTTCTGTTCTAACGCCGCGGCATAGCGCAGGAAAAATCCGGCAATCAGCCCGCCGCCGCCCACGATCAGCGGCCAGAAATACCAGGGGTAGACGTGCATGGCCTCGGTGATGTCCTGCTGACCGCCGAACAGCAGCAGATCGATAAGTTCGATCAGTTGGCGAAAGCCCAGCGTGACCAGCGACGCCACCAGCCCGACAGGGATCGCCACCAGAATGCTGGTCCAGTTAAGTGCATGTTTAGTGCCAATGGACATCGTTTTACCCCGAAATTCTTTTCTCTATCGTGCGAGAGCGGCGGCGAAAAATCAAATCGTGACCGCGACGTCGGCATGACGTTTTTAGCCATTGCACCCGGGCTGCCGCATGTTAATCTGCCTTTTCCCTTTTTGGCCGCGACTGCACCGGCCTGCTTAGAGAACGGACTATACTATGATTCGCTTTGCCGTCGTTGGAACCAACTGGATCACCCGTCAGTTTGTCGATGCCGCTCATGAAACGGGTAAGTTTAAGCTGACCGCCGTCTATTCCCGCACCCTTGAACAGGCGCAGACCTTCTCCAGCGATTATCCGGTAGAGCAGCTTTTTGACTCGCTGGAAGAGATGGCCCAGTCCGATCTGATCGATGCGGTTTATATCGCCAGCCCGAACGCCCTGCACTGCCCGCAGTCCCTGCTGTTCTTACGCCAGCGCAAGCACGTGATTTGTGAAAAGCCGCTGGCGTCGAACCTGCGTGAAGTGGAAGAGATGGTGGCCTGCGCGCGTGAACATCAGGTTGTGCTGTTCGAAGCCTTCAAAACCGCCAGCCTGCCGAACTTCCAGCTGTTGCAGCAGTCGCTGCCGAAGATCGGCGTGCTGCGTAAGGCGCTGATTAACTACTGCCAGTATTCCTCCCGTTATCAGCGCTACCTCGACGGTGAAAATCCGAATACCTTTAATCCGCGCTGGTCCAACGGCTCGATTATGGATATTGGCTACTACTGCCTCGGCACCGCGGTCAGCCTGTGGGGCGAGCCCCTGAAGGTCATCGCCAGCGCCACGCTGCTGGAAAGCGGCGTGGACGGTGCGGGCACCGTGCTGCTGGACTACGGCAGCTTCGACGTGACCCTGCAGCATTCCAAAATCAGCCAGTCGGTTCTGCCGAGCGAGATCCAGGGTGAAGCCGGTTCTCTGGTGATTGAGCACGTTTCCGAATGCCAGAACGTCAGCTTTGTGGCGCGGGGCGCGAAGCCGCAGGATCTCAGCCAGCCGCAGCATATCAACACCATGCTGTACGAAGCGGAAACCTTTGCGCGGCTGATTGAAACCAACGAGATTAACCACCCCGGCCTGAACTACTCGCTAAGCATGGCGCGACTGTTGACGGAAATCCGCCGTCAGACCGGCGTGGTGTTCCCGGCCGATGGTCAGGGATCCGCGTAAAACCCCCGATCGTTGCGATCGCCTGATGCTGCGGGCATTTCGTGCCGCAGCACGGCTTTATGCCGACCGACAGTGGCTAATTCCGAATTTTCCCTTCCCCTGACAGAACATTTCCTTATACTTCCCTGCGCAAACACACATAAGCCGCCGCAAAATCATGCCGTGCGGCAGAACTCCAGATAACGACAGTGATTTAAACATTATGAGCAGAGAAAACAGAGGTCGCGGGGTCATCCAGCGCCTGATGCAGGGAAGCCTGGTAACACAAATCATGATTGGACTGCTGGCGGGTATCGCGCTGGCCTGGTTCTCAAAAAGCAATGCGCTGGCCGTGGGCCTGCTGGGCGAGCTGTTCGTTAGCGCGCTGAAAGCCGTGGCGCCCATTCTGGTGCTGGTGCTGGTTATCGCCTCCATCGCCAGCCATCAGCAAGGTCAGAAAACCAATATTCGCCCGATCGTGATGCTGTATCTGCTCAGCACTTTCTGCGCGGCGGTGGTTGCGGTGGTTGCCAGCCACCTGCTGCCGCAGAGCCTGACGCTGCGCGCGGCCAGTACCGAAATCACCCCGCCTTCCGGTATTCTGGAAGTGCTCGACGGCCTGCTGATGAGCATGGTGGCCAACCCGATTGAAGCGCTGATGAAAGCCAACTACATCGGCATTCTGGTATGGGGTATCGGCCTGGGCCTGGCGTTCCGCCACAGCAGCGCCACCACCCGTACCTTCCTCAGCGATGCCTCTGACGCCGTGACCCGCCTGGTGCGCGTGGTGATCCGCTTTGCACCGATCGGCATCTTTGGCCTGGTCGGTTCGATTCTGGCCTCTACCGGCTTTGAAGCGCTGTGGGATTACGCCCACCTGCTCGGTCTGCTGCTGGGCTGTATGCTACTGATGGCGCTGGTATTTAACCCGATTCTGGTGTGGTGGCAGATCCGCCGCAACCCGTATCCGCTGGTATTTACCTGCCTGCGTGAAAGCGGCGTGACCGCCTTCTTTACCCGCAGCTCGGCGGCAAATATTCCTGTAAATATGGCGCTGGCGAAAAAGCTGAATCTGGATGAAGACACCTATTCTGTCTCGATTCCGATCGGGGCCAATATCAGCATGGCCGGGGCATCCATTACGATTACCGTGCTGACTCTGGCGGCGGTGAATACGCTGGGGATTCATGTAGATGTCGGCACGGCAATTCTGCTGAGCCTGGTGGCATCGATCTGTGCCTGCGGCGCCTCCGGCGTGGCCGGCGGCTCCCTGCTGCTGATCCCGGTGGCCTGTAATATGTTTGGTATTCCGAATGAGGTGGCCATGCAGGTTGTAGCGGTCGGCTTTATTATCGGCGTGCTGCAGGATTCGGCGGAAACCGCCCTGAACTCGTCGGCGGACATTCTATTTACCGCCGCGGCCTGTATGGCGGAAGACCGACGCGCGGGCGTGGTGAAATCACAGACTCAGGAATAATTTCGACCGGCCTGGTTTCCCTCTCGGCGGGAAACCAGGCCGTAACGCCCGCTACAGGCAGCGTGCAGGATGAATCGGCTATCAATGCTGAACTCACCGCAGACCGTCAATGCCTCCTGCCTTAGTCCGCAGCATCCCTCCTTCAGACTTACAGCGTCACACCACTTTTAAAGATCGCCAGCTCGCGGAACTCATTCACTTCGTTGCGCGCCGGTCGCCCGTTCGCAATCTCAACGATGGTATCCACAAAGCTCGCCAGCAGGTCCGGCATCTCGGTGCCGTGAATTAACTGACCGGCGTCGAAGTCGATCCAGTGCGGCTTCTTGTTCGCCAGTTCGCTGTTGGTCGCCAGCTTCACCGTCGGTACAAATCCACCGTACGGCGTGCCGCGCCCGGTGCTGAACAGCACCATGTGGCAGCCCGCACCGGCCAGCGCGCTGGTGGCAACCGCATCGTTACCCGGCGCGCTAAGCAGGTTCAGGCCCGGTTCTTTCAGCCGCTCGCCGTATTTCAGCACGTCCACCACCTGGCTTTGCCCGGCTTTCTGCGTACAGCCCAGCGATTTCTCTTCCAGAGTAGTAATACCGCCGGCTTTGTTGCCCGGTGACGGGTTTTCATAGATCGGCTGGTTGTGGGCGATAAAGTACTTCTTAAAGTCGTTCACCATGTTGACGGTTTTCTCGAAGGTCGACTCGTCGCGGCAGCGGCTCATCAGAATACGTTCCGCGCCGAACATTTCCGGCACTTCGGTCAGCACGGTGGTGCCGCCGTTGGCGATCATCTGGTCTGAGAAACGGCCCAGCAGCGGGTTGGCGGTAATACCGGACAGCCCGTCCGAGCCGCCGCACTCCAGGCCGAACTTCAGCTCGCTGAGTTTGCCCGGCTGGCGTCGATCGTGGCGCATCATTTCGTACAGCGCGTGCAGCTGTTCCAGCCCCGCTTCCACTTCATCATCCTGCTGCTGGCAAATCATGTAGCGCACGCGGCTGTCGTCATACGCGCCCAGCGTCTCGCGGAACTCATCCACCTGGTTGTTTTCACAGCCGAGGCCGATCACCAGCACCGCCCCGGCATTCGGGTGGCGCACCATGTTCTGCAGCATGGTACGGGTGTTCTCATGGTCCTGCCCCAGCTGCGAGCAGCCGAAGGTATGGCTGAACAGATGCACGCCGTCGATGCCTTCCGCCTGATTAGTCTCTTTCAGGAACCGCTGCAGGATCTGTCGGGCAATACCGTTAACGCAGCCGACCGTCGGCAGGATCCACAGTTCGTTGCGGATGCCGACGTCGCCATTATCACGGCGGAAGATCTGCACCTCGCGATCCGCCGCCTGCGGCGGTACGGTCGCGAAGTCAGGCAGGTATTCATACTCATCCAGGTCGCTCAGGTTGGTGCGCGCGTTCTGTGAGTGGATGATTTCGCCTGGCGCAACCGGGCGAGTAGCGTGCCCAATCGGCAGGCCATATTTCATCACCAGCGCGCCGGTTTCCAGCGGCTGAAGGGCAAATTTGTGCCCGCGCCCGACCGGCTGGGCCAGGACGACCGCGTGCTGGCCGATCGTGACCTGCTCGCCCTCTTCCAGGTCGCGCAGTGCAACGGCAACATTATCCAGATCGTGAATTTTCAGACTTTGCATCGCGAATACCTTACTTAATCTGCGCCAGCGCGGCGCGCATACCAACGGTAATAATCTGTTCCAGCTGAGCGGTCACGCTCGCCGTCAGGCCCGGAAGACGGTTCAGGTCCTGCCCCCAGTGGGCGTCATCGGCCAGCACGTCGCTAACCAGCTGGCTGAGGGGAATATCGTGTGCCTCCGCCAGCGGCCACAGCGAAGCGAAGCGCGCCAGCCAGTGGGCGTCGTCCTGCAGCGCGTAGCGGGTGCCGCTGCGCTCGCCGCGGTAGTACGCCAGCAGTGCCGCAAAGGCAAAGCTCAGGCGCGGCGACGGTGCGCCCTGCTGTTCAACCTGCGCCAGCAGCGCGGGCAGCAGTCGGGTACGGAACTTGGTCATGCCGTTCAGCGCAATCGCGCTGAGCTGGTGGCGGATAAACGGGTTGCGGAAGCGGTTGAGAACCGCATCGGCGAAGGCATTCAGCTCGTCCGGGGACTGTTCCAGCGTCGGGATAATCTCCTCGCGCAGCGTGGAATCGACAAAAGCGGCTACCTCCGCGTCATCCATCGCTTCACCAACGGTATCCAGCCCGGCGAGGAACGCGACCGGGACCATCGCGGTGTGCGCGCCGTTGAGAATCGCCACCTTGCGGGCCTTATACGGCGCAATATCGTCGACCATGCGAATGTTCAGGGAAAGCTGGTCAAGGCGCAGCGCCCGGGCCACCCATTCCGGTCCTTCAATAATCAGCTGGTAGTAAACCTCACCGGCCACCAGATAGTCGTCGCGATAGCCCAGCTCCGCGTGCAGTTCGGCAGCATCGTCGGGATAGCCGGTCACGATGCGGTCCACCAGCGTCGAGCAGAAGGTATTGCTCTGCTCAACCCACTGAGCAAACGCCGCAGGCAGCTGCCATTCGCGGGCCAGGCGCAGCACCAGTTCACACAGCGCGGCACCGTTATCGTCGATCAGTTCGCAGGGCAGGATCACCCAGCCTTTATCGGCCGCGCCGTCGAAGTGCTGCCAGCGTTCCAGCAGCAGTCGGGTCAGCTTGGCCGGAAAGCTGACTGGAGGAGCGCTGTCCCGCGTATCGGTAGCATCCAGGCTGATGCCCGCTTCGGTGGTGTTGGAGAAGACAAATTTCATCTCCGGGTTACGCGCCAGCGCCAGGAAGCCTTCGTAGTCATCAACCGGATGAATTTCACGGTTAACCGAGCGGATCAGACGCGCTTCGCTGACCACCTTCCCGTCATCGTTAATGCCGCGGATCAGCGTGGTATACAGCCCCTGCTGGCCGTTCAGGCTGCGCTTCGCTGCGCTGTTGCGCGGCCTGACCACCACCACCCCGGCATCAAGATCGGTGTGCTCATTCAACAGGTCTAACTGCCAGTCGATAAAGGCACGAAGAAAATTGCCCTCACCAAACTGGATCACGCGTTCGGCATCCTGGCGGCCGGGAAAATTATCACGGTTCAGCGTCTGCATCTGGTATCCCCTGGAAAGTTCTGTGTTTCAATATCAGCAAAGTTATCATACCAATTGTACCGAGCGCTGAATAAATAGTGAGAAACCGATCACAAAAAACACTATCAACTGCGGGTGATTAGATTACCCCAACCATGAAAAACAAAATAAGCTGATGAAAAAATTCAATAAATTAAATAATCGAGTTTCCGAAAGCGTTACACACCCGGTCTTAACCTTAGCCATAAAGGTATAACATCTTTGCCACTCGCTACGAACAAAGCTTAGCAACAGAGGTTGCAAGACCTTAACGAGGGTCTGTTTTTTTAGTTCGGGGAAAGTGGTATAACAGGTTTCAGAAAATCATTGTGTATCGGAGCGCGAACCATGCAACAGATCGACTCACGTCGTCTCTATCAGCAGCTGGCAGCAGAGTTGAAGCAGCGCCTTGAACAGGGCCAGTACCAGATTGGTGACAAACTGCCCGCCGAGCGTTTTATTGCGGAAGAGATGAGCGTCAGCCGGACTGTGGTGCGCGAGGCAATCATTATGCTGGAAGTGGAAGGTTACGTAGAAGTGCGTAAAGGCTCCGGTATACACGTGGTCTCACAGCAGCAGAAGAAAAGCGTGACCACCAACAGCCAGCTGGAATTTGCCAGCTTTGGCCCCTTTGAACTACTGCAGGCTCGTCAGCTGATTGAAAGCAACGTCGCCGAGTTTGCCGCCACCCAGGTGACCCGCCAGGATATCGTGCAGCTGATGTCTATCCAGGAGCAGGCGCGCCGGGAAGATCGCTTCCGCGACTCCGAGTGGGACATGAAATTCCACGTGCAGATTGCGCTCTCCACGCAGAACAGCGCGCTGGCGGCAATTGTTGAAAAAATGTGGTTGCACCGCCTGTATAACCCGTACTGGCTAAAATTGCATGAACATATCGACGAGCGGTCGATTGAAAGCTGGTGCGAAGATCACGATAACATCCTCAAGGCGCTGATCCGCAAGGACCCGGCGGGAAGCAAGCTGGCGATGTGGCAGCACCTGGAGAACACCCGACAGATGCTGTTTAACGCCACGACGGACGACTTTGAATTTAACGTAGACCGCTACATGTTTGCTGAAAATCCGGTTATCGCACTGGATAGCATCGCCAACGACGAAAAGTAGACCTTTCTCCGAAGATTGAGTCAGCTTTCGTTCACTTATGTCAGCCAGTGTAAAACTCCTTCACGCCGGACCTTTCCAACGGTAAAACATCCCTGGTCCGGCGTTTCTTCCTGTCCAGACCTGCTCAACTTTGTTACAGTTATCTTCTTTTTTTACCTTTTGTAAAAAGCTTTAAGCTTTCGATGCTTTTTCTGGCCACTCTGTTCAGCCGCCCGCAGCATCTGCATCACTAAAACGATGAATTCAGCATGTAGAATTGCTTCAAATCGGGCCAACTATGATGTTCAGGACTATTGATGGATATTTTTAAAGATCTAATCCACGCCTTATGGCAGCAAGATTACGTCACGCTGGCCGACCCGACGTTGGTCTGGGCGCTTTACTTCATCCTGTTTATGATTCTTTTTCTGGAAAATGGCCTGCTTCCTGCGGCGTTCCTGCCCGGCGACAGCCTGCTGATTCTGGTCGGCGTGCTGATAGCGAAAGGCACGATGAATTTTCCACTCACGCTGTTTATCCTCACCACCGCCGCCAGCCTGGGCTGCTGGGTCAGCTATATTCAGGGCAAGTGGCTCGGCAATACGCCACTGGTGCAAAAATGGCTTTCGCATCTTCCCGCGCAGTATCACCAGCGGGCCCATCAGATGTTTCACCGCCACGGCCTGTCGGCGCTGCTGATTGGGCGCTTTATCGCCTTTGTTCGCACGCTGTTACCCACTATCGCCGGGCTTTCCGGCCTGAGCAATGCCCGCTTCCAGTTCTTCAACTGGATGAGCGGCCTGCTGTGGGTGCTGATCCTGACCGTGCTGGGCTTTGCGCTGGGTAAAACGCCGCTGTTCCGTCGATATGAAGACCAGCTGATGTTCTGCCTGATGCTGCTGCCGCTGGTGCTGCTGGTCTTCGGCCTTTGTGGTTCCCTCTACGTACTGTGGCGTAAAAAAACGTCGCAGGGAGGCCAGTAACCATGCTCTCCCTGTTTAAACTACCGGCCAGGATCCTGCGCGTTGTGCCCTGGATTGGGATCGTCGCCGCCTCGTTGCTGACGCTGACGCTGGTGGTGACGCTGCTGCCTGCGCTGTTTCGCAGCGAGGCCGCACTGCAGATCCGCACCCTGCGCCAGGGCAACAGCCTGCCCGACGGCTTTTATGTCTATCAGTCCCTCAGCGCCCAGGGCATTCGCATCAAAAGTATTACCCCGGACCATGATTCACTGGTAATTAGATTCGATTCGCAGGAACAAAGCGACGCGGCGGAAAAAGTGCTGCGCGAACTGCTGCCTTACGGCTTTGACATCGCCCGCCAGGAAGGACACGGCGCGGCAAACTGGGTTAATCGTATCAGCCTGCGAACGTAATTCTCCCTCCTCGCCCCGGCAGAGACGCGAGGGGAAATACACGTTCGGTTTTGAGCTTTTCTCGTTTTCTGTCTATGCTTAAAAATCCCAACGCCACCCTGTGTTCAGGAAACCGATAGCCGTAACCGGCGTCATTGCAAAGGAAGGTCACCATCTTATGAAATACCGCTTAACACTCGCTCTTGGCCTGTTGACGGCAGCCTCACTGGCTCAGGCCGGGCCACTTTGCCAGCAAAAAGAGCAGGCTATTCAGAAAGAAATCGATTTCGCCCGCCAGCACAATAATCAGCGTCAGATTAATGGCCTGGAACGGGCGCTAACCGAGACGCGCGCGAACTGTTCGGATGAAAGCGTCCGTAAAGCCCATCAGGATAAAATTCAGCAGCATCAGAAGAAGGTGACCGAGCGGGAACACGAGCTGCAGCAGGAACGCAACGAGGGTGGCGACAGCAAAAAAATCGCCAAACGGGAAAAGAAACTGGCTGACGCTCAACGTGAGCTGAAGGAAGTGCAGGCTGCGCCCTACTGAGGTGATCAGTCTGCCGTGACATTAATCATAAGTAAGGAGTCTTTCATGTCTAAAGATACCACGTCAGAACATCTGCGCGCTGAGCTGAAAACCCTGGCCGATACGCTGGAAGAAGTGCTGAGTACCTCCAGTGAAAAATCCAAAACCGAACTGGATAAACTGCACAGTAAAGCGCAAAGCGCACTGAAAAATACCCGCGCACGGCTGGGTGATTCCGGCGAGCGCATCGCACAGACCACCCGTGAAGCGGCAGACCGCGCTGACGTTTACGTCCGTGATAACCCGTGGACCAGCGTCGGTATTGGCGCAGCGGTCGGTGTGGTACTGGGCGTCCTGCTGACCCGTCGTTAATATGGCAGATCATCAGCAAAGTCATGGCCCCGGTAGAGGGGTCATTAACATCGGACAGCGCATCGTCACCACGCTGGTCGGCATTGTTGAAACCCGCGTGCGGCTGGCGGTGGTTGAACTGGAAGCGGAAAAAGCCAATCTGATTCAGATGATGGTCATGGTCGGTTTGACTCTGCTGTTCACCGCGTTTGGCCTGATGAGCCTGATGGTACTGGTTATCTGGGCCGTCGATGCACAATACCGACTGATGGCGATGGCTATCACCACCGGCGTGCTGTTTGCGCTGGCGCTGATTTTCGGCCTGTGGACGCTGGCGAAATCGCGGCGTTCCACGCTGCTTAGCGCCACCCGTAAGGAACTGGCCAGCGATCGTCAGCTGCTGGAGGACGAGTAATGAGCCGCCGCGATCGTGAGAAGCGCACCGCCGATCTGCTGCGGCTGATCCAACAGCAGCGTCTGGATTTAAGCGCCGGACGCAAAGACTGGCTGGAAGCTACCGAACGCTATGACCGGGGCTGGCTGAGCCTGGTCAACGCCAAACGCTACCTGGCGATTGGCAGCGGCGTGTTTGCCATCTGGTCGGTACGCAATCCCCGCTTCCTCACCCGCTGGGCGAAGCGCGGCATCGGCGCCTGGAGCACGTGGCGCATGGTACGTAACGCCCTGCCAAAACGTTAAATGCTGGCCGCATCGCCCTGTGCGGCCATCCTTTCCAATTTTCTTGAACAACTTCGACAGATTATCTCGCTTACAATCGTTTATCGCCCCGTCTATTATCTCCAGCAACGAACGGCACTGAGCGCTTAGACAGCGTCAGGCCTCAGTAAAACAGGGTCCGCCTGATAGCACGGCCCAGAAAATTCTTGTTGGGGATTATTATGAAAAAATTAGAAGATACCGGTTTCTTAGTGGCTCGCATCCTGATGCCAATTCTGTTTATCGTGGCTGGCTGGGGAAAAATCACCGGCTATGCAGGTACGCAGCAGTATATGGAAGCGATGGGCGTGCCGGGCTTCTTCCTGCCGCTGACGATTCTGCTTGAGTTCGGTGGCGGTCTGGCAATTCTGTTCGGTTTCCTGACCCGCTTCACCGCGCTGTTCACCGCAGCCTTTACCCTGCTGACGGCATTTATCTTCCACACTAACTTTGCGGAAGGCCCGAACTCCATTATGTTCATGAAAAACCTGTCAATCTCCGGTGGCTACCTGCTGCTGGGCCTGGTAGGACCTGGCGCGTACAGCATCGACCGTCTGCTGGGTAAAAAGTGGTAAGTCCACTACACTTACAGTGAAGAATCCGGGGCGAGGAGCATATCCTCGCCCTTTCATTTTTAGGGAGGAACGATGGGACAGCTAATTGACGGCGTATGGCACGATAACTGGTATGACACTAAATCTACCGGCGGTCGTTTTAAACGTTCAGAAGCGGTATTCCGTAACTGGGTCACGGCCGACGGCAGCGCCGGCCCGCACGGTAAAGGTGGCTTCCGCGCCGAAGCCGACCGCTACCATTTATATGTTTCCCTCGCCTGCCCGTGGGCGCACCGCACGCTGATTATGCGCCAGCTGAAAGGGCTGGAAGAGATGATTTCGGTTTCGGTTGTTCATCCGCTGATGCTGGAGAACGGCTGGACCTTTGATGAAGACTTTCAGGATGTGACCGGCGATAGCCTGTATCAGAACGAATATCTGTATCAGCTGTATCTGCATGCCGATCCAACCTACACCGGCCGCGTGACGGTACCGGTACTGTGGGACAAGCACCAGCACACCATTGTCAGCAATGAATCCGCCGATATTATCCGCATGTTCAACAGCGCATTTGACGCCGTTGGCGCTCGCGCCGGGGACTATTACCCTGCGGAACTGCGCGATGAAATTGATGAGCTGAACGGCTGGATCTACGACACTGTGAACAATGGCGTCTATAAATCCGGTTTTGCCACCAGTCAGCCGGCCTACGACGAAGCTGTGACCGCGCTGTTTAGCTCGCTGGATCGCCTGGAGCAGATTCTGGGGCAGCGGCGCTACCTGACAGGGGATCGTCTGACCGAAGCTGATTTGCGCCTGTGGACCACGCTGGTGCGCTTCGATCCTGTGTACGTCACCCACTTTAAATGCGACAGGCATCGCATCGGTGACTACCTCAACCTGAACGGTTTCCTGCGTGAGATTTATCAGCTACCGGGTATCGCGGGTACGGTGAATCTGCCCCATATTCGCCACCACTACTACCGCAGCCATAAAACCATCAACCCAAGCGGAGTGATTTCGGTTGGCCCGGCATTTAACTGGGATGAACCGCACGGCCGAGACGAGCGCTTTGCCTGATTCTGCCCGTTAACATTCGGGGCGATTTTATTTTCGCCCCGACCGTTCTGCACCCTTTATTGATCTGGAACAAATTCACTCGATTCGCACTTACGTATCTTTACTGATGTGAACGCAAATGCGGATTAACCGGAAGCCATCTTCCTGGAGTGGAACATGATCAAGACTCTCTCTTTCTGCCTGGCTATCGTCATGCTGTGCTACGTCGCCTTCGTTGGCCACTACTACTACGAAACCTTCTCTACGTTTAACGGCATCGAGCATTCTCAGGACAGCTCGGCTAACCCTGCGCCGTAATGGAATAGCGGGCCTGCGGGCTTATCCCTGACGCTTCGCCAGCAGTTTTGGGATCTCCCGCAGGCACCAGGCTTTGGCTTCACCCATGCTGTCGCGCCGCCAGGCCATAATAATATCCACTTCCCGCGTGTATTCCGGGCTGACCACGCGCAGACGCCCTTCGGCAATATCCTGCTCAACCATGCTGTAAGGCATGGTGCCCACGCCCAGCCCGGCCAGTAAAGCCCGATGCTTATCTTCAATGGTACTGACCGTCAGGCGCTGCTGTTTATCCAGCAGAGTCACGGTTAATACCGGCCTTTCACGAGCGGTATCCGCCACCGCGATGCCGCGATATTTTACCCGGGTGGTTTCGGAAAGCGGCTCCGGCTCCTGATGGATCGGATGGTCCGGGCTGGCGACATAGACGCTCATCAGCGTATAGAGCTTGCGGGTGTTGATCTCTGACGAGGCGCGAAAATGCATATCGGGGGCGATAACGATATCCGCACGCCCCTGCTCCAGACGCTCCCAGGCACCGGCCAGCACTTCGGTCATCAGTGACACCTGCGTATTGGCTTTATTTGCCAGTTTCTCCACCAGCGGGAACAGCAGCTCGGTAGACACCAGCGCTTCGGTGGCAATGGTCAGATGGGTTTCCCAGCCGCGCGCCAGCGCTTCGGCATCCGTGGTCAGCTTGTCGGCGGCTTCCAGCAGCACGCGGCCGCGCTCAAGCAGCATCCGCCCGACGTTGGTAAATTTGGTGCGGTGGCCGGAGCGGTCAAACAGCACCACGTCCAGCTCCTCTTCCAGTTTCTGCATGGTGTAGCTTAAAGCAGAAGGAACCCTGCCCAGCTCATCCGCCGCGGCAGCAAAACTTCCGCGGCGATCGATGGCGTCCATTACACGTAGCGCTTCAAGCGTCAGAGCACGATCTTTAGCCATAGCTTTTCTCTGTCAGGAAATTTGAATATGCCGAGCAGATTAACTGGCTGGCATTCACCAGTCCAGAAACTTACCATAACCGAATAATAAATGGTCGGGCCAGACCCGATTGACTAAGGAGAATGAGATGATTATTAGCCGTACAGCGCAACAGTGTGGTAAAGCCGATTATGGCTGGCTACAGGCTCGCTATACCTTCTCCTTTGGCCACTATTTCGATCCCAAATTACTGGGGTACGCTTCCCTTCGCGTACTCAATCAGGAAGTGCTGGCACCAGGGGCTTCCTTTCAACCGAGAACCTATCCAAAAGTCGACGTGCTGAACCTGATATTGCAGGGTGAGGCCGAATATCGTGACAGCGAAGGCAACCACGAAACGGCGCGAGCCGGTGAGGCCCTGCTGCTGGCCACCCAGCCGGGTATCAGCTACAGCGAGCACAACATCAGTAAAGACAGCAGCCTGACCCGGCTTCAGCTGTGGCTGGATGCCTGCCCGGAACGAGAAAACAGTCGCGTACAGCGGATTGCCGTGCCGGAAGATAAAACCTGCACGCTGCTGGCCTCTCCGGACGGCAGCGAAGGCAGCCTGCAGCTCCGGCAGCAGGTATGGATCCACCAGGTGATATTACGGCCGGGTGAAAGCTATCAGGTTCCCCTGCACGGGCCGCGCGCCTATCTGCAGTCGATTCACGGCGCGTTTACGGCAGTGACGCATTCGCACGAACGGGAAGCCCTGACCTGTGGCGACGGCGCGTTTCTGCGGGAAGAAGAGAGTGTTCAGCTCACGGCGGAAACCCCGCTGCGCGCACTGGTGATTGATTTACCGGTCTAACCCACTCTCCGCTAGACACTCCTGTAGCAGCGCGACGGCCAGCTCCCCGCTTTCCTCGCGCTGCGTCATCACAATCGCCCCATCAATCATTAACGTCAGCCTTTGCGCCTCACGCAGGCTTTGCCCGTCGTCTGACAGATAGCTGGCGACAACCTCCGTCATCGCCTGTTTATGCTGGCGTATCACCGGCAGGGATTCGGGAAGGCCATGCGCCATCTCCACCGCCGTATTGATAAACGCACAGCCGCGAAATTCTTCAGAAGCAAACCACTGCGCCAGCGTGGCGGGCAATGCCCGGCTCAGCGCACCGTGAATATGCATCTGCTGCTCCAGTTCCGCACGAAACCAGTTAATCCAGCGCGTATGCCGGTAGCCGAGAAAAGCCAGAATCAGATCGTTTTTAGCCGGGAAGTGGCGATAAAACGTCACCTTGGTCACCCCGGCTTCTTTAATGATGCGGTCAATCCCGGTTGCCCGTACGCCATGCTGATAAAACAGGTCATGGGCGGTATGAAGAATGCGCTCGCGAGCGCTCAGCGTGTTTTCAGTCATCGTTTCCCTTCCTTTTAAAATATTATCTCAGGAGTAGACAGCCCTGTCTACGTGAGTTATGGTTGTTGCCAAGGTAGACAAACCTGTCTACATGCAATCTGGAGATCATCATGGAAACACGTCCCCCTCTTCCTCCTTTTAACGAAGAAAGCGCCCGTCAGAAAGTTCGCCTGGCTGAAGATGCCTGGAACAGCTGCGATCCGGAACGAGTCTCGCTGGTTTATTCCACTGATACCCACTGGCGCAACCGCGCAGAGTTTGTCGATGGCCGTGCCGACGTGGTGAAATTTTTGCAGCGCAAATGGCAAAAGGAGCTGGATTACCGGCTGATTAAAGAGCTGTGGGCGTACAGTGAAAATCGTATTGCCGTACGTTTTGCCTATGAATGGCACGATGATTCCGGCCACTGGTATCGCAGTTACGGTAATGAGAACTGGGAATTTAATGCGCAGGGTTTGATGGTGAATCGCCACGCCTGTATCAACGACTGCCCGATAAAAGAACAGGATCGCCGCTTTTTCTGGGAGGGCGCGCGCAGACCGGACGATCATCCGGAGCTGAGCGAATTTGGATTCTGATCGCCAGAAAGCAAAAAACCCGCCGAGGCGGGTTTCTTTTTGAATGAGTTGAAGCTGACCGTTAAGCCGCGTTCTCTTCATAGAGAGCGTCGTGGACAGTCATTCATCTGCCAGAATGCAAAAAACCCGCCGAAGCGGGTTTTTTATTGAATGAGTTGAAGCTGACCTTTAAGCCGCGTTCTCTTCATAGAGAGCGTCGTGGACAGTCATTCATCTGCCAGAATGCAAAAAACCCGCCGAAGCGGGTTTCTTTTTGAATGAGTTGAAGCTGACCTTNNNNGCGTTCTCTTCATAGAGAGCGTCGTGGACAGTCATTCATCTGCCAGAATGCAAAAAACCCGCCGAAGCGGGTTTCTTTTTGAATGAGTTGAAGCTGACCTTTAAGCCGCGTTCTCTTCATAGAGAGCGTCGTGGACAGTCATTCATCTGCCAGAATGCAAAAAACCCGCCGAAGCGGGTTTCTTTTTGAATGAGTTGAAGCTGACCGTTAAGCCGGGTTCTGTCGTGGACAGTCATTCATCTAGGCCAGCAATCGCTCACTGGCTCAAGCAGCCTACCCGGGTTCAGTACGGGCCGTACCTTATGAACCCCTATTTGGCCTTGCTCCGGGTGGAGTTTACCGTGCCGCGAACTGTTACCAGCCGCGCGGTGCGCTCTTACCGCACCCTTTCACCCTTACCTGATCCCACTTGCGTGGGCCATCGGCGGTTTGCTCTCTGTTGCACTGGTCGTGGGCTTGCGCCCCCCAGGCGTTACCTGGCACCCTGCCCTATGGAGCCCGGACTTTCCTCCCCTCTGTCTGTCTCCCCCGAGGGGGGACGGCAACAAAGCGGCGACTGTCTGGTCAGCTTCGGCGCGCAGTGTATAGCGTTTTCTATGACTTGTCACTCACCCTGCTGCTCAAGGGCATACTTATACAGGGCATTTTTTTTCACCCCGTGAATTTCTGCGGTCAGCGCTGCGGCTTTTTTCAGCGGCAGCTCGGCCTGCAGTAGCGCCAGCGTGCGCAGTGCCTCCGGCGGCAGCGCATCCTCCTGGGCGTGATAGCCTTCCACAATCAGCACCATCTCGCCCTTGCGGCGGTTCTCATCTTCCAGCACCCACGCCAGCAGCTCACCAACCGGCGCGCCCTGAATCGATTCCCAGGTTTTGGTGATTTCACGCGCCAGCACCACATAGCGATCCGGCCCCAGAACCGTCACCATATCCTGCAGGCTGTCGATCAGGCGGTGGGTCGATTCGTAAAAAATCAGCGTGCGCGGCTCCTGCTCCAGATCGCGCAGGGTGTCGCAGCGGCCTTTGCTTTTGGCGGGCAGAAAACCTTCGTAACAGAATCGATCGGACGGT
Organism: Erwinia sp. JUb26; assembly: GCF_003751505.1. Lineage (GTDB taxonomy): Bacteria > Pseudomonadota > Gammaproteobacteria > Enterobacterales > Enterobacteriaceae > Erwinia. The sequence continues at coordinate 466,547 of NZ_RJVB01000002.1, forward strand.
AATCCCGCGGCGCTTAATGCTGTGACAGCGGCACAGGCACCCGGCAGTGGCACTACGCGGATCCCCGCTTCGCGGCACAAACGTACCAGGTGATAGCCAGGATCGTTGATCAGCGGCGTGCCGGCATCGGAAACTAAGGCTATGCTTTGTCCCTCACGGAGCTTTGCCAGCAGCGATTCTGCTTTCTGCTGTTCGTTATGGTCGTGCAATGCGAAGAGCCGCGCATTGATGGCGAAATGTTGTAGCAACAGTCCGGTATGACGTGTATCTTCCGCAGCGATCAGATCGACGCTCGCAAGCACCGTCAGTGCCCGCTGGGTGATATCGCCCAGGTTACCAATCGGTGTTGGAACGATATAGAGCGTGCTGGCAGAAATATCTGCCCGATCGTGTTGTTTCATTGTTTGATCCGAATAGCCGATTTAATATTGAGCATCTTGAAAAAAACATCACTGGATACAGTATGCTTCCTTCGAAAGTAGTTCGTAGCAAAGCCGGGCGCAGCCTGCCGCTTCTGCTGGCCGCCCTGATTTTTGCCGGATGTACCGGCCAGGCACCACAAACGCCACCGGCGAATGTCCAGGGCGCTGCCACCGGCACCTCTGACTATTATCTGCAGCAGATGCAGCAAAGTTCAGATGATAACAAGGTTGGCTGGCAATTACTCGCAATCAGAGCGCTGTTGAATGAAGGCAAGCTGCCGCAGGCTAACCAGCAGCTGTCCCAGCTGCCGCAGCAGCTTGATGCTACCCAGAGTCAGGAACAGCTGCTGCTGCAGGCCCAGCTGCATATTATTGAGCAGAATTTCCCACTGGCGGCCGACAGGCTGAAGCAGGTTGATGTCGCATCACTTTCGAAAGATCAGCAGGCCCGCTACTACCAGTTGCAGATCGCGATTGGCCAGGGTCGCCCAACGCTGGACGTGCTGCGTGCCTATATTGCTCAGGAACCGCTGCTCGCCAACCCCGCTGAAAAGCAGGCGAATATCGATGCGACCTGGCAGGCGCTGAGCCAGATGACTCAGGATCAGCTGAACAACGTGACCATCAATGCCAACGAAAACGTGCTGCAGGGATGGCTGGATCTGCTGGGCGTGTATAAAGCTAACAGCAACGATCCCGACATGCTGAAAGCCGGTATCAGCGACTGGCAGAACCGCTATCCGTACAACCCGGCGGCAAAAATGCTGCCGTCGGCGCTGAGCCAGGTCAAGAATTTCCAGCAGGGCTCGACCGGTAAAATTGCCCTGCTGCTGCCGCTGAGCGGCCAGGCGCAGGTCTTTGCCAACGCCATCCAGCAGGGTTTCAACGACGCGAAGAACGGTACCCTGATGCAGTCCGCTGCACCTGCGGCCCCGATTCAGGCGCCGGAAGCCGCAGCCAATCCTGACGCAGCGGCGACCGATGCCAATGCTGTCGTCAGCCCGTCAGCCGCACCGACGGACGCCACGGCTCAGCCGGATGCCGCGCAGCCGCAGCCGGTAGCCTCCAGCAGCGTCGAAACGGCGGCCCCGTCAGGCAATACACAGGTTCAGATTTATGACACCAGCACCCAGCCTGTCGATCAGCTGCTGACCCAGGCGCAGAACGACGGCGCTACGCTGATCGTCGGCCCGCTGCTTAAAAATCAGGTTGAGCAGGTGATCGCCAGCCCAACCGCGCTCAACGTGCTGGCGCTTAACGAGCCGGAAACGATCCAGAACCGTCCGAATATCTGTTACTTTGCGCTTTCTCCTGAAGACGAAGCACGCGATGCCGCGCATCATATGTGGGATCAGGGCAAGCGCTCACCGCTGCTGCTGGTGCCGCGCAGCTCGCTGGGCGATCGGGTGAATAAAGCCTTTGCCGCCGAGTGGCAGCATCTGGGTGGCGGTACCGTCCTGCAGCAGCAGTTTGGTTCCACCGCCGAGCTTAAGCAGGGTATCAACAGCGGCGCGGGAATTCGCCTGAGCGGCACGCCGGTTACCGTGCAGCCGACTCAGCCTCAGGGCGTGACCATCGCCGGTCTGAATATTCCGGCGCCGGTGAGCGACGCGCCGGTTGCGGATACCGCCAGTACGAGCGGCAGCGTGGATTCGGTGTATATCATCGCGACGCAAAGCGAGCTGACGCTGATTAAGCCGATGATTGCGATGCGCGTCAGCAGCCGTGATAACGTCAGCCTGTATGCCAGTTCGCGCAGCAACCAGGCCGGTGCAGGCCCGGACTACCGCCTGGAACTGGATGGCCTGCAGTTCAGCGATGCTCCGCTGCTCTCCGGCGCGAACAATGCGCTGATGCAGCAGGCGGCAAAGAAGTTTAACAATGACTACTCACTGGTTCGCCTGTATGCGATGGGCATTGATGCCTGGTCGCTGGCCAACCACTTCAGTGAAATGCGCCAGCTGCCGGGCTTCCAGCTCAAAGGCAACACCGGTAGTCTGAGCGCAACACAGGACTGCGTGATTAACAGGAAGTTAGCATGGAGCCAGTATCGTCAGGGGCAAATCGTTCCGGCATCCTGAGTCGACAGCAGCAGGGGGCGATGCGAGAACGACAGGCGCGCCACCTGCTTGAAACAGCCGGTCTGCGTTTTGTCGCCGCAAATGTCCGCTACCGATCGGGGGAACTCGATCTGATTATGCGTGACCGGCAGGTATGGGTTTTTGTTGAGGTTCGCTATCGCCGTTCTGACCGTTTTGGTGGGGCGGTGGCCAGCATCACCCGCATTAAGCAACAAAAACTATTGCGAGCGGCAGCACTTTGGCTGCATAGCCGTGGTCAAAGCTTTGACACTGTCGACTGCCGTTTTGATGTGGTTGCCATCACCGGAGAACAGGTGGAATGGTTGCCCAATGCGTTTAACGCTGAATGACGGCCCTGAACGACAGGTCGAAGACCGCGAAAACTAACCAGGTGAATGACGTGCTGGAAAGAATTAAAGTCTGTTTTACTGAGAGTATTCAAACGCAAATCGCCGCGGCGGAAGCGCTTCCCGATGCGATTTCACGCGCTGCCATGACCATCGTGCAGTCGCTGTTGAATGGGAACAAAATCCTGAGCTGTGGTAACGGAACCTCCAGTGCCAACGCCCAGCATTTTGCTGCCAGTATGATCAACCGTTTTGAGACCGAACGCCCGAGCCTGCCCGCGATCGCCCTCAGCGCCGATAATGTGCTGCTGACGGCGATTGGTAACGATCGTCTGCACGACGAAATTTACGCCAAGCAGGTTCGCGCGCTGGGCCATGCAGGGGATATCCTGCTGGCCATTTCAACCCGCGGCAACAGCCGCGATATTGTGAAAGCAGTAGAAGCTGCAGTCACGCGCGATATGACTATTATCGCGCTTACCGGGTACGATGGCGGAGAGCTCGCCGGTTTACTGGGCCCGCAGGATGTGGAGATCCGTATTCCCTCGCATCGCAGCGCCAGGATTCAGGAGATGCATATGCTGACCGTGAATTGCCTGTGCGATTTGATAGATAACACTTTATTTCCCCACCAGGATGTTTAAAGGAGCTTAAATGAAGGCATTATCTGCAACGGCCGTTATTCTCACCGCATTGATGTTACAGGGCTGCGTCGCCGCAGTCGTGGGTAGCGCCGCAGTGGCGACCAAAAGCGCCACGGACCCGCGTACCGTGGGCACCCAGGTGGACGACGGCACGCTGGAACTGCGCGTCAGCAATGCGCTGTCGAAAGATGAACAGATCAAACAGAATACCCATATCGTGGCCACCGCTTATCAGGGCAAAGTGCTGCTGACCGGCCAGTCGCCGAACGCAGAGCTTGCCACGCGCGCCAAACAGATCGCCGTGGGCGTTGATGGCGCTACCGAGGTCTATAACGAGATCCGCACCGCCAGCAAAGTCAGCTTTGGCACAGCCTCTTCCGATACCTGGATCACCACTAAAGTGCGCTCCCAGCTGCTGGGCAGCGATCAGGTGAAATCGTCTAACGTCAAGGTGACCACCGAGAACGGCGAGGTGTTCCTGCTGGGTCTGGTCACCAACGAAGAAGCGAAAGCGGCGGCGGATATCGCCAGCCGGGTGAGCGGTGTTAAGCACGTGACCACGGCATTTACGATTCTGAAGTAACGTCCGTTTTAAAGCGTGATTAAAGGCGGGAAGGAACCCGCCTGCAGTTTTCACAAAGCGACTCTGGAATCCACCAGACTCCGCCATTCCACGGATTCAGCGTTACCATCTGCCGTTCACCCGCTGCCGGGTGGCAAATTCCTGCCTTTTTCCCTGGTTACAGCCGACTCAAACAGTCCATCGCCACCGCTTTGAAACTGTCAAAATCCTTGCTGTCCCGCAGCCGGGTCATCGCCCGTTCGCGCATAAAGGTGACGAACAGATCGTAGATCGCCATCGCCTCTTCATATTCACTCTTGCTGATGGCCAGCAGGAAGATCACATAGGCCGTTTCATCCCCCCATTTAATCCCATGCGGGGCCAGAACCGTATAGACGCAGGTTTTTTTTGCCAGCAGGCCGAGGGAGTGCGGCAGCGCGATGCCCTCGCCCAGCATGGTGCTGACAATGGCTTCGCGCTCTTCGACCGAGGGATAGAAGGTATCGTCGACGATCCCTTCCTGCTCCAGCCGATCGCACAGCTGGCGGAACAGCTCGGACCGATCGATTTCGCGATCGATAATGCAGAAGTGACCGGCGTCAAAAAACTTCTCCAGCATATAGGGGCGGGTGCGATCCAGCAGCACCTGCTTGCCCAGTTGCTCCAGCTGAAAATCGGTGGGAAACGGCGACATCACCACCACCGGCTTATCTTTATCACTCAGCCGCGCGGTAGAGATCACGAAGTCCTCCTCCACGCCCACCAGCTGCTCGTATTCGCGCAGGGAAATAATACGGCGCACCTCGATCTGCGGGTATTTACGCATCAGCATCGCCTGGATCATCCGCACCGTCGAGTTGCCGGTATCGCAGACCAACAGCACCAGCGGATAGCGCTGGTAGCCGACGTTATAGTGGCGCTCAAGTCCAACGCCGATATGCAGCACCAGGAATCCCACTTCGTTTTCACTGATGGCATAGGGCGTATATTTTCCCCAGCTGGAAACCGCCGCCAGCGTCACATCATAAGCCATCGGGTAGTGCTGTTTGATGTTCGCCAGCAGCGGGTTTGGAATATGGATCTGATAGCGCACCCGGGTGATCATGGTTTTAATGTGCGTCAGCAGGTCGGCGCGCAGCTGCGGGTCATTTTGCAGGTTAAAACCATAGTGGCTGTTGATGTAGTTAAGAATGTAGTCCACCAGCGATTCGCCATCGTCCGGGCTGATGGCGCTGGGGGCGACGTCTTCAATACGCCGGGCGGCGATATGCACCTGCAGCCAGGCCTCTTCCGCCGGAGAGATGCTTTTACCGGTGATCGGCCGCATCAGGTTGATAATGTGGCGGGCGGCATCGCGCACGTCATCGGCGACATCCTCAGCGATAAAGTCAGACAGTGGATAGCCTTCCGCGATACGGCGCACCGCCACCGCACAGTAGAGGCGCAGATACAGCTCGGCATCGTCGGCCAGGCGGATATTGAAGCGCGACAGGCACTCCAGCAGCATCGGCTGCAGGGTGGCCAGCATGCCCCGGTTCAACGCTTCCAGCTTCAGCAGCGGGCTGTCGGCATCTTCCTGCGCCAGCTGATAGAGCAGATCGGTCAGACAGGTGCGCATCGCCGCTTCGCTGCCAAACAGCTTCATGCCGTAACGTGGCCGGGTTTCAATCTCCAGGCCGTAGCGGCCCAGCCATTCTCTCACCTCTGCCATATCCCCCTGTAGCGTGGTGCGGCTGACAAACCATTCGTCCGCCAGATCTTCCAGCTTGAGGGAAAAAGCCGAGGTCAGAAAACGGGTTAGCAGGTAATGGACCCGTTCCGTTGAGGTTCGCGGCACGCGCAGATGGGACGTGGACTGCTGCTGCAGGCGGTCGTAGCGTCCGGCGTCATCAATCTTTAGTTGATAGCCCTCGCCCCGGCTCAGAACAAAACTGGCTCCGTGGTCGGCCAGCAGTTCATTGAGGGCGGTGATATCGGTGCGCACGGTGCGGGTGGAAACGGCCAGTCGGCGCGCCAGCTCATCCTGCGGCAGGATTTCATTTTGCAGAAGATCAAACAGCTGTGCCAGTCGTTGGTTGGGGAATCTCACGGGGTACCATTATCATCAAAATGTATCGTTTTAGGGGTGTTTTTAAATCTAGCTTAACTTTCTTCGCGCCGAAAAAATAGCGTAGCAGCCTCTGCCAATATTCATTTGACTGATATCGCAATTTATCCAAAAACTTCGCCATTTTGCTGCGTAAACCACAGAGCATTCCCCGCCGCCGCAGGATCCAAACGATCGTCCGGCGGCGGGAATTGGGCTTACGCCATGACTTTGCGGGTGATTGCCAGCAGCGTGGCGACATCCGCCGGACGGGTCAGACCGGTGGTTTTATCGATAATTGAACTGTAGATGTGCGGGATAATTTTCGTCACCCCGGCATCCAGCGCGATGCGCAGGATCGTCTCATAGTTCTTCAGATCGATACCGCCGGTCGGCTCCAGCCAGAAGTCGTTCCGGGCACAGGCTTCGGCCAGCGCGCGGAACTCGCTGATATCGACCATTTTATCCATCGGGAAGAATTTGACCGAACTGCCGCCCATATCTTTCAGCATGGCGATCGCCGTCGCGACCGGCACAATGCCGTCTTCCGCTTTACAGCTCAGCGGGCCGGTGGAGATTTTCACCCAGCCTGGGCGACCGGTTGGTGACGCCAGGCCGTTGACCACCGTTTCCGTCTGGCCGAGCAGCGCGCGGCTGGTGCCGACGCCGGTGAAAACCTGATTCACGTGCTGCGGCTGAACCCGTGCGGAGATGGCACTGACCATCGCAGACTGGTTCGGATCGCCCGCGCCCAGCCCGACGGACAGCGCGTTGTCGATCAGCGCCGCATACTTGCGCATATCTGTCACCGCGCTGTCCACGCTGTCGTACTTTTTTGACAGCACGCCGACCAGCACGTGACCTTCTGCGGCTTCCCAGACATCACGGGCGTTCTGCTTAGAACCGGCCAGTACGTTAAGGCAGACCCGGTCGCGATAAAATTTTGGTGTCAGCTTCATGCCTGTTTTCCCCCGGCGAGTAAATCCTGAATAGCGGTAAAAATCTGGTGCAGCTGAGGGGCGGATACGCTGCGCACGTCCACCTCAACAATGCCCTCGTTGGCCTTATAACCACGGAAATAGATCGCCTGCTCGCCGGTCTTCAGCGCCTGCACTATCGCGCCGGTGCTCATGCCGATGCGCGACTCGTCGAAGTGGATCTCCGCGCGGGCGATATCACGCCCGGCGGCATCCCAGACCACGCGTGCCTGAATGCCGTTCAGACCGTTCAGGTTGGTGATAAACGGCGTCATTTTCTCGACCATCTGCGCACCGCTGGCTTTTTCCTGCACCAGATAATTTTCAATCGCCTGGGTCAGGCCAAGAATGCCCTCTTTGCCCACCTTCATCGCCCGACCAATGCCCTGCGACTGGCGCTTAACCCACTCAACCTGCTGAAGTTTGCCGATCACCAGCCCGCTGGTTGGCCCTTCAATGGCTTTGGCTCCGCTGTAGATCACCAGATCCGCGCCCAGTGCGGTGTAGGCCAGCAGATCCTCTTCGGCTGCGGCATCCACAATTAGCGGTACGCCGTGCTGACGCGCGACCGCGACCGCCTGCTCCACGCTAAGGTGGCTCTTCTGCACGCTGTGGTGAGATTTGATATAGAGGATCGCCGCCGTGTTTGGTGTGACCGCCGCCGACAGCTGCTCGGGCGAGCACTCGTTGGCGTAGCCTGCCTCCACCAGGCGACCCCCGCCGAGCGCCACCATGGTGCCGACCGGCGCGCCGAAGTTCACGTTGTGGCCTTTCGGCAGCACGATATCGTGCGGCACGGTCAGCGGCGCGGCGTGCAGGTTTTCCAGCAGCCAGTCGTTGTCCTGAACGATGACGCCAGCAACGGATTGCGCAATCCCGGCGGACGCACAGGACACCACCACCGCCGCTTCGCAGTTCAGCAGCCCGGCAATGTACGCACCGGTTTTGTTGACCAGGTCTTTCATCTCAAAGTAGTGGTTCAGACCGTAATTCACCGTCTCCACCACGTCTGCCGCCGGGGTCGACACACCCAGGATAGTCATGCGGCCCGAGGCGTTAATCACCTGTTTCAGGCCATATTTCTCATAAACTGAAGTCATTACGTTTTTTCCCTTCATCGGTGAGGAATCCCTGCCCGCCCACCAGCGCGGCAAGCGGTACCAGCTGCGTATTACCTGCCAGCGTCTGGCCGTCAGAGTCGGTGAAAACACACGGCTGCTGCAGCAGGTCAAAAATAGTCAGATCGGCTTCACAGCCCACGTCCAGTCGCCCTTTTCCCTCCAGCTTCAGGCCGTCCGCGGCGTGAACGGTCACGCAGTCGATCACCTGCGACAGCGTCATACCCACGTGCAGAAACTTCGACATGACGTGCGCCAGGCTGTGTACCGGGCCGTTAATGCGGTTACGGCAGTAAATATCCGAGCTGATGGTCTGCGGCAGAATGCCCTGGGCAATCGCCACTCGCGCCACCTCAAAGCTGAAGCTGGCGGAGCCGTGGCCGACATCCAGCCGCACGCCGCGCTGAATCGCCCGGCTGACCGACGCACGCAGCTGGCCTTCCGGCGTCAGAATGCGGTTGGGCTTGCCGTTGTAGCAGTGGGTGATGATGTCACCGGCGGTCAGCAGATCGGCGATTTCATCCAGATTCGGTGGGTTATTGCCGATGTGCACCATCAGCGGTAAATCACCGTTCTCCTTCTGTATCGCTTTTGCCCGCTCCAGCGGCCTGATGCCGTTTTGCTCAACCACGCTGCTGCTGATGCGCGCCTTGAGGCCGACAATAAAGTCCGGGCGGCGCTGCAGTGCGGCTTTCAGCGCCGGACCATCGATTCTGGCCATATCCGCCAGTTCGTTCTGGGTCAGGATGCCGCTGCGGGCGATGTTCAGCAGCGCATAAACCCGGGTGCTGCAGTCGCGCGTCAGCTGCCAGAAATCGTCAACGTCGTCGGCCCCGGTGCTGCCCGCATCGATCACGGTGGTAACACCGGTATCGACGCCGATGCGATCGGCCTCATCGTGATAAATCGGGGATTTGGGATAGCAGTGAACGTGTGAATCAATCCAGCCCGCGCTCAGCCAGAAGCGCCCGGCCAGATCCCACTCGCGCGCTGCCGGGCCGGTGACGGTGCCCGTAGCGGCAATTTTCCCCGCCAGCACCGCCACATCGCTCAACGAGCCATCGCTGAGGCGGGCATTGCGGATAATCAGGTCATACATGGTGAACCTCCGGATCGTGGCGGCGCTGGCCGCCACGTTGAGTGATTACAGGGCGATCGGGAAGATGGCACCCAGTACCATCGCGCCGAGGATGGCCCCGCCGGTAATCGGTTTACCCCAAAGGTAAAACAGCAGTGAACCCACCAGCGACCCCAGGCCGATCGGAATGGATGCGGTCATCGCGGAGAGGATAATCAACGGCCCGAGGAAGCGACCCGAGGAATTACCCGCACCCATCATCACATCCGCGCCGTAGGTGGAGTCGCTGTTATTAATGGTAAATTTACGTGCCAGAATAATGAGATAGCCCACCGCCAGCCCGAGCACCATTCCGGTGGCCAGCGAGGCGGCAAAGTTAGCGACCGGGAAAACGAAGCCCGCCCCCAGCAGCAGCGCAGGAACGCCCAGACCAATACCGGTCTGGATTGCGCCACCGATGTCGAGGATGCCGACCAGCGAGCCTTCAATAATGCGCGCAAACAGGAAGCTGGCACCGAAGGCCGCGACCGCGCCATAGACGCCGGTTTCCATGCCCGAACGCAGCATCGAAACAAAAGCCACTTCGTTGAAAGCGCCCAGGCCATAGACGTAATACATGTGTGTACCGGCGAACACCCCGGCAGAAAGCAGGCCGACGAAGATCGGGAATGACCAGTCGTCGTACCAGAAACCGCGTTTTGACTCTTCCATTGCCATCGTCCTCTTATTTGCCGCTCAGGGAGTTGTGGATCATTTCCAGCCAGCCCGGTACGCCGAGCTGGAAGGATTCCAGTACCTTCATATCGAAACCACGGAAGAAACCACTCAGCACGAACAGCAGCACAATGGCGACCATCATCACTTTGGTGACGCGGTTCCAGCCCGCCTCTTCCACCCCTTTACCAATCAGGATACCCAGCACCAGGCCCGGTACGGCATTGCCCATGATCAGCTGCGCCAGCCCGCCGAAAATGGTGGCCCAGAAGCCGGATTTCTTACCGGCATCGATGGCCGCCAGCCAGAAGATCACCGGCATCACGGTATTGACCAGCAGGTTCGCGGCCGGAACCAGCACTTTAACCGCCGTCACCTGCAGCGCAGCGGGAACAGCGGAAGCGGTGGAGTTGAGGAACGCCACGACGATCATCCCAATGATGCCGCAGGCAATCGCCATCTTTTTCGGGTTGTGCAGAGTTTCTGCCACGTTGCGGTTTTTCACCATCAGTGCGGCCGCCCCCCAGTTCGGGATAATGCGGTGATCCACATCCTGGGTGAAGGAACCGGCGGCAACCGATGACGCCCAGGCGTTAAAGAAGAAGCCCAGTCCGAAGGAGAAGTGAGAAGCCGGATCGCCCTCACAGGAGTTCAGTTCACCCAGCGTACGAAATGCGCCCATTCCCTGGGAGGTGGGAGCGTGAAACATGCGGGCGGCACCGGCACCCACGCCGACCCCAACCAGCCCGCCGATAATCAGCGATTTAAATAAAATGATTAAAAACATCAGCTTTTCCTTTAGTTTTATTGCCCAACGTTTTTAGCTTTTCGAGGAAAAATCCACCTGCTCGGCATCAATCACCGAAACATTGACGGTAATCGCCAGTTCCACGCTGTACAGCCGTCGTTCGCGCGCGAGGAAGAAGAACAGAAACTTCTCGGTTTTCACGCTCTGCGTGGCCCGCAGGACCTGAACGTCAATCGGTTCGATGCGCAGCAGGATTTTGCTGGTGGATTTCAGTACGGTGTTTTGTACCCGGCTGAGGGCATCGGCAAAGGCTTTGCCCTTGCTGTCGCCCTTGCCGCTGACGTTCACCGTCGTGGTGAATTGCTCTTTCATCAGCCGTGCTTCTTCTGCCAGGCCTGCACCAGACGCTCGCCCAGCTCTTCTTTATCCATAAAGCCGAAGCCCAGCACGTTTGCGCCTTCATTGATGGCGGTGACGCCCTCATCGACGGAGCGCATGCCGTATTTCGCTTTATAGCCATGTTTGGTCTGCGCGGTGATCGCACCGGCACCGCCGCTGCCGCAGAATGAGATGCCGAAGGTGGCATTTTCCGCTTTCATCACGTCGCCCAGCTTCATATCCGCCGCCACGCCCGGTACCACAATGGCTTTACCGCCCGCCTTCTCGACGCCTGCGGCGACTTTCTGGCCTTTACCTAAACGATCGCCGATCACGACAATAATTTGAGACATGCTGTGTTCCTTAAATTTAATGGGTTATTACGCGTGCTGTCGGTAGCGGCAAGCCTACCCAGCTCACAAGGCGTTTTCTTTCGCCACTTCAAAATGAACGGAGAGGAGCCAGGCTTCCTCTTTGGGCAGGTTGCCAAACAGATCCACCACCTGCTGTGCCAGTACCATCGACTCTGCTGAAATGTCTTCAAACAGTTCCGCTTCCACTTCCGGCAGCGGTTCGCCGGTCAGCGAACGTAGCGCCATCGCCTTAACGTGTGAGGTAAGCATCTGCTGCTGCACCGCATTAGGCACGATGGTGCGTTCGGCAAACAGTCCGGCAATCTGCGTCATCACCTGCTCGGCCAGAGCCTGAATTTCGTCGCTGCGTTCTGTGGCCGACAACGTTCCATTACTCACATCGATCCCCTGTGTTACGTTTCGGCGTAGACCAGAAACCTTTTTGCTGATGCAAATAAAGTACTGCCGGAGGGCGCGACTGTGGAGAACGACTTTTTCCACTTCGAAACGGAAATAATGGCCACAGGAGCGATCCCGCTCGCAAAAACGTTGAAATGTGCGTTTTTAATTTAAGTTTGAAATTTACGGCGAAAAAAACGAAACATTCCGCATATTCCGTGCGTTACGGGAATAAAAGTGAGGTTATCGCGAAGGGGAAATAACGATGAAAGAAGAAAAACTTATGGTGAAAAAAGGCCCCTGGTGGGGCCCTGAGTAATTAGCCGTAGTGGCTAGCGGAATTTCTTATGGCCTTCGTCACGGGTGGCGGCAAACTGCTTCGCCTGTTCCTTTGCACCGGCCAAATCGCCGGCGTTAGCCAGCTTCAGGCTGGCGTCAATCTGACCAATCAGCTTATCCAGTTCGGCATGATAGTCCTTCACCTGCGAACTGTCGGCGGGCTGCCCCTCAAGCTTATCCGGCGTGTGGGTTTTCGCATCGCTGGCAGCGGTGCGCATATCGCTTAAGGCGCGCACCATCTCCGCCTTATCATCGGTTTTCTGTACCGTCCTTAAAGCACCTTTCAGGACGTCCATATCACCTTCAAGATCCTGCGCCAGCAGCGGGGATGCGGCGCACAACAGGGCAGAGCTCAACATTGCAATTAATAATTTACGCATATCAGATCCTATTTTTATAAACGGGTATCATGCTGCAAAAAAAAGGCGACTTCACAGTCGCCTTCTATATTACGCGTAAATTGTTAAATTATTGTCCGGCAATATTCATTTCTGGTAACAAAACGGATCCGCACTGAATATTGCTGCGCGTTTCAATATCGCTACCGACGCTGACCATATTGCGCCACATATCTTTCAGATTGCCGGCGATGGTAATTTCACTGACCGGATACTGAATCACCCCGTTTTCCACCCAGAAACCGGATGCGCCGCGCGAGTAGTCACCGGTAATACCGCTTACGCCCTGCCCCATCAGCTCGGTCACCACCAGGCCGGTGCCCAGCTGCTTCAGCATCTGTTCAAAACTGTGGCCCTGACCGGCAATGCGCCAGTTGTGAATACCGCCCGCGTGGCCAGTGCTCTGTAGCCCCAGCTTACGCGCCGAATAGCTGGTCAGCAGCCAGGTTTGCAGCACGCCGTCTTTGATGATGTCACGGGACTGCGTGCGGATACCCTCGCTGTCGAACGGCGTGGAGGCCAGGCCCTTCAGCAGATGCGGCTGTTCCTGAATGGTCAGCCAGTCCGGCAGGATCTGCTGGCCGAGGGAGTCCAGCAGGAAGGTCGATTTGCGGTAGACGCTGCCGCCGCTGATGGCACCCACCAGGTGACCGAAGAGGCCGGTGGCCACTTCGGCGGCGAACAGCACCGGCGCTTTCATAGTAGAAAGCTTGCGCGGAGAAAGACGCGACAGCGTACGGCGGGCGCACTCTTCACCCACCGACTCCGGTGAGCTCAGGTCGGTGATGGCCCGTCCGATGGTGTAGGCGTAATCGCGCTCCATATCGCCATTTTCTTCGGCAATCACGCAGCTGGAAAGAGAGTGGCGGCTGGAGCAGTAGCCCTGCAGCATGCCGTGGCTGTTGCCAAACACTTTAATCCCCACGTGGCTGTTAAAGCTGCCGCCTTCGGTATTGGTAATACGTTTATCGACATTCAGCGAAGCCTGTTCCGCACGCGCGGCCAGTTCGATAGCACGATCGGCATCGATCTCAGCGGGGTGGAACAGATCCAGATCCGGCGCATCGAACGCCAGAAGATCGCGATCGGCAACGCCCGCATACGGATCCGGTGAGGTGTAGCGGGCAATATCGATCGCCGCCTGAACGGTACGTTTAATCGCTTCCGGGCTGAGATCGGTCGATGAGGCGCTGCCTTTGCAGTTCTGATGATAAACGGTAATGCCCAGCGCACCGTCGCTGTTGAACTCGACATTTTCCACTTCACCATAGCGCGTGCTCACGCTGATGCCGGTAGTTTTGCTTACCGCGACTTCTGCCCCATCAGAACCGGCTTTTGCCAGTTCGAGTGCCGTCGCGACCGCCTGTTCCAGGATTTTTCGCTGTTCTGCAACTTGGGAGAGTAATTTCATCGACCTGCCGTATAATTAACAGTGCGGTTTCCCTGTGGTCTAACTCGTTCATATCCTGAGCTTTAAACCACCTGCAAAACCGCGCATGGGTGATAAGGGTTAATTTGAGTCTAACAGACTCAGAGAACAATTTCGCAGTAGCCGAAATTTCCTGATAGCATTAGCCTCTTTTTTTGGAGCCTAACCATGACCAAGCAGCCCGAAGACTGGCTCGACGACGTACCCGATAACGAAGAAGAAGAAGACGACGAGATTATCTGGGTCAGTAAAAGTGAAATTAAACGCGACGCCGAAGAGCTGAAACGCCTGGGCGCCGAGCTGGTAGAACTGGGGAAAAACTCCCTGGACCGCATCCCGCTGGATGAGGATCTGCGTGCCGCGATCGAGCTGGCGCAGAAGATTAAAAAAGAGGGCCGTCGCCGTCAGATGCAGCTGATCGGAAAGATGCTGCGCTCGCGTGATGAAGAGCCGATCCGCATCGCGCTGGATAAGCTGAAAAACCGCCACAACCAGCAGGTTGCGCTGTTCCACAAGCTGGAAGTGCTGCGCGATCGTCTGGTTGAGCAGGGTGATGATGCCGTACCGGACGTGCTGAATCTGTATCCCGATGCCGACCGTCAGCAGCTGCGCGCGATGATTCGCAACGCGCAGAAAGAGAAAGCGGAGAACAAACCGCCTAAAGCCTATCGTCAAATCTTCCAGTATTTGCGCGAGCTGGCCGAAGCGTAACCCGCATGGACAGGGCTGCAACTCGTGCGCCCTGTCCTGATATTGAATCCGGTTCGGGTAAGCGTTTTCGGAAACAGCCGCATTACGATAGCAATGCGACTGCCGCCGTGAACACGTTCGTTACTTTTCCGCTTTCGCCAGACGATCCAGCAGCTTCTGGTGAATACCGCCGAACCCGCCGTTGCTCATCACCAGGATGTAGTCGCCAGGCTGGGCTTTTTTGGCAATCATCTCAACCAGCGTATCGACATCCGCACTCCACTGAGCGGGCTGCACGCAGGCTTCCGCGACTTCCACCACCTGCCACGGAATGTGGTGAGGCTGGAAGAGGAAGACTTCGTCGGCGCGGCCCAGCGCCGGAGCCAGATCGTCCTTGCTGATGCCCATTTTCATGGTGTTGGAGCGCGGCTCCAGCACGGCAAGAATGCGTGCGGTGCCACCGACTTTACTGCGCAGCGCCGCCAGCGTGGCGAGGATTGCCGTCGGGTGATGGGCAAAATCGTCGTAGACTTTGATGCCGTTGCTCTCACCGCGCAGTTCCAGGCGACGACGGGCGTTGATAAAGTCGTTAAGCGCACGGCCGGCATCTTCCGGCTTCACGCCAACGTGGCGCGCGGCGGCAATCGCCATCATGCCGTTTTGCATGTTGTGCTCGCCCACCAGCGACCAGTTCACCTCAGCAACCCGCTCACCGTCGAGATACACTTCCCAGCGGGAAGCATCCGGGACCAGCTTTTTCACCTGCCAGTGTCCGTTATCGCCGACAATTTCCTGCTCGCTCCAGCAGCCCATCGCCATCACCTGCTTCAGGTTGGCATCGTTCTCCGGCAGGATGATTTTCCCCTGTCCCGGAACAATACGCACCAGATGATGGAACTGCTTCTGAATCGCCCGCAGATCGTCAAAGATATCCGCGTGATCGAACTCGAGGTTGTTGAGGATCAGCGTGCGCGGGCAGTAGTGAACAAATTTGGAACGCTTGTCAAAAAACGCACAGTCGTACTCGTCCGCTTCAATGACAAAAA
This sequence comes from Erwinia sp. JUb26, assembly GCF_003751505.1. Lineage (GTDB taxonomy): Bacteria > Pseudomonadota > Gammaproteobacteria > Enterobacterales > Enterobacteriaceae > Erwinia. The sequence continues at coordinate 482,356 of NZ_RJVB01000002.1, forward strand.
ATGGGCTTTTTCCTAAATTTGCTGAAACCTCGAAATTGCCCGGCACGCCGCCGATCACAAAGCCCGGTTCATAGCCGCAGGCCTGTAAAATCCACGCTGCCATGCCCGCCGTGGTGGTTTTTCCGTGAGTTCCTGCTACCGCGATAACCCAGCGGTCGCGCAGAACAAAATCATGCAGCCACTGAGGCCCGGAAAGGTAAGGAATATTACGCTCCAGCACGGCTTCGACACAGGGATTACCCCGGCTCATCGCGTTGCCGATGATCACCAGATCCGGTGCCGGATCGAGCTGGGATGCATCATAACCCTGAATTAAATCAATGCCCTGCTTCTCCAGCAGTGTGCTCATTGGCGGATAGACGTTAGCATCGGAGCCGGTGACGTCGTGCCCCAGCGAACGTGCCAGCATCGCCAGGCCGCCCATGAAGGTGCCACAGATACCGAGGATGTGAATACGCATAAAAGGTCTTTTCCTTAAAAGTTCGTCGCACAGTGTAGCGCCCCCATCGAGCGGAAGAAACGGATTTACCCTATGTTCTTTACCGTTCAATCGGCTAAACTGCGTACGCATACGTTGCAGTTTGTAAAACAGGCTGCTACTCAACCGCAGATTCAGGGATTGTGTTATGAAAACGTTAGGCGAATTTATCGTCGAGAAGCAACACGACTTTCCGCACGCAACGGGTGAACTGACCTCATTGATCTCCGCGATCAAACTGGGCGCAAAAATCATCCACCGCGATATCAACAAAGCAGGCCTGGTTGATATTCTTGGCGCAAGCGGCGCTGAAAATGTGCAGGGCGAGCAACAAATGAAGCTCGACCTGTACGCAAACGAAAAACTGAAAGCCGCGCTGAAGGCCAGGGGTATCGTTGCCGGTATCGCATCTGAAGAAGAAGACGAGATCGTTATCTTCGAAGGTGTGGAAAACGGTAAGTACGTGGTCCTGATGGACCCTCTCGACGGTTCTTCAAATATCGATGTAAACGTTTCCGTTGGAACGATCTTCTCAATTTACCGCCGTATCACCCCTCCGGGTACGCCGGTTACCGAAGAAGACTTCCTGCAGCCGGGTAGCCAGCAGGTCGCAGCGGGCTATGTGGTTTACGGTTCGTCCACCATGCTGGTGTACACCACCGGTTATGGCGTTCACGCCTTTACCTACGATCCGTCACTGGGCGTATTCTGCCTCAGCGCCGAGAGGATGACCTTCCCGGAGAAGGGTTACACCTACTCCATTAACGAAGGTAACTACATTCGATTCCCGCAGGGCGTGAAGAAGTACCTCAAGTTCTGTCAGGAAGAGGATCTGGAAACTCATCGTCCTTATACCTCACGCTACATCGGCTCTCTGGTGGCGGACTTCCACCGCAACCTGCTGAAGGGCGGCATCTACCTGTACCCAAGCACGGCCAGCCACCCGAAAGGTAAACTGCGCCTGCTGTATGAGTGCAACCCGATGGCGTTCCTCGCGGAGCAGGCGGGCGGCAAGGCCAGCGACGGTCAAAACCGTATTCTGGATCTGATCCCCGAAACGCTGCACCAGCGTTCACCGTTCTTCGTCGGCAACGACCATATGGTGGATGATACCGAACGTTTCCTGCGGGAATTCCCGGACAACTAACGGTTAAGCAGGGCGGTCAGATGACCGCCCTGCTCTTTTGTAGATCTGCTTATTCGTTTGGTGAACGGGGCAAGTCAGCGAATCACCCATCCTTTTTCAGCACCCGCCCGCTCGGAAGAATCTGCTATCGCTCCGACGTATTCTTAAACGCTGAAAAAGCGCAGGACTTTAAAGTTGACCTGGCTATAATACCCGGCACTCAACCTAATATGATTTAAGGAACTCAGAATGAGCCTGAACCATGTACCAGCGGGCAAAGACCTGCCAGATGACATCTACGTTGTTATCGAGATCCCGGCTAACGCTTCTCCGATCAAATACGAAGTAGACAAAGAGTCTGGCGCTCTGTTCGTTGACCGCTTTATGGCGACAGCAATGTTCTATCCGTGCAACTACGGTTACATCAACAACACCCTGTCTCTGGATGGGGATCCGGTTGACGTGCTGGTACCAACCCCGTACCCGCTGCAGCCTGGTTCAGTGATCCGCTGCCGTCCGGTTGGCGTACTGAAGATGACCGATGAATCTGGCGAAGATGCCAAGGTTGTTGCGGTACCACACAGCAAGCTGAGCAAAGAGTACGAGCACATCCAGGATGTGAACGACCTGCCAGAGCTGCTGCGCGGCCAGATCACCCACTTCTTCGAGCAGTACAAAGCGCTGGAAAAAGGCAAATGGGTTAAGGTTGACGGCTGGGAAGGCGTTGAAGCCGCTAAAGCTGAAATCGTCTCTTCTTTCGAGCGCGCTGCTAAGAAATAAGACCGAGACCTGACCGATCAAGCCGAAATTCACAATGTTCGGCGGCTGTCGGCGCGGAGTCAGAAAAATCCGGGGGCGTTCGCGTTCCCGGATTTTTTTATGCCTTCAGCACCTCGTGTGCCAGTGCCAGCGCGTGTTGCGGATGTGCCAGCACATCACAGCTGTATTGCTCAATGGTTTTCTGTTGCTGCATCGCCAGCGTGCGCATCAGGCTGTACGCCGCCGCTTCATCCAGCGCCAGTGACTGCATCAGCAACAGCTGAGTGCCGAATACGTATCGCCGTGCCTTTAACCTTTCCTCCTGCCTTTTTATCTGCTGCTCCAGCTGACAGCGCTGATGCCAGCCGTGCAGCGCCAGCATTAACGCAGTCATCACCCCATCCGAACGTACCGGCTTGCGCAGGTACCCGGCAATCTGCTGGTCAACAATCCACTGCAGGCGCGATGGAGTTTCCATCATCGACAGGGCGATTTTCGGCAATGCCGGCCACGCCAGACGATCGGTTGGGTGAAACAGCACCGGATTGTCGGCGTCAAACAGCACCACATCGGCGCTGTCAAAAACCGCCTGCGGCGGAAACTCGGCATAAAAAGCCACTTCCATTCCCAACCGCGTCAACTGCAGCTGCAGGTTTTGCGTGTCCCGGCGGTCGCAGCCGATCACACAGGCGCGTAGCCCGCGCAGACGGATCTTATCAGGGCGCACCGGTCACCTCCCCGATGTGGACCTGCTCTAACTCCACCCACGTCAGCCACGGGTCCGGCTGCACCGGCCCGTCGCCCTGCCAGAACACCTGCAACACACCGTTTTCACAGCGGGCCAGATGCGGCGTCAGCCAGGCATGATTGTTTTCCGCATCAATCCGGACCTTACCCGCCGGGCCATCAATTTCCTGTTGCCACAGCGCACCGCGTACAGCGGCAACGTCATCACATCCGGCCTGCATCAGCGAGCGGGCGAGGAACTGGCCAGCCAGCCACGCGGTTTGTGCATCGACCGACGGTGAACTGGCTTCGCCGAAACGCGCGGCATAACGGGAAAGAAACTGGCGATTGGCTTCACTGTCGATGGACTGAAACCATGCGGCGGAGACCAGGTACCCCTCCAGTGCGGCGGCCCCGATCATTTTCACTTCCGGTTCGCACAGCGTCAGGCTGAGTTTCAACAACCCCGGCGTGCGCAGAAACGGATGCAACGCCGCTGCCTGCTGCCAGGCCTGATAGAAATGATAGGCAGAAGCGCCCACCAGCGTGGCCAGCACCACCGTTGGGCGCTTAGCGATAATGTCTGCCACTATCACCGCCACATCGCCCGCACCCAGCGGCAGCAGCTGGCTGGCGATCACCCTACCGCCGGCCGGTTCGATACTTTCCCGCGTGATGCGGTCAATCTCCCACGACCAGACGTAGTTTGAGCCAATATGGTAGATCTGCGGCTGCGGCTGGCGGGCGAGCAGATAGCGGATCATCGGCAGTACGTGCTGGTTGGGTGCCGCACCGAGGTAAACTACGTTGCTGCTGCTTTCGAAACCTTCATAGCGCGGGGAATGCCACAGTAGGGCGTTGGCCCCTTCGATCAGCGGCAGGATCTGCTTGCGTGAAGCCGAGGTATAGCAGCCAATAATGTGCTTTACGCCGTGGCGATAGAGCAGATCGTGGCAGTATTCATGGTATTTATCGAGGGAACCGCCCGGATCGTAAACGATCGGCGCCAGGGTAAAACCGTAGGCGCTATCGGCATTGATCTCTTCGATCGCCAGCATAATACCATTCAGCATTTCACGGCCAATCACGCCGTAATTACCGGATACCGAATAGAGGATACCCACCGGGATCACCGTTTTTTTATCACTGCCATCCCCGGTTGAGATTAACTGCATGTTTACTCCTGCATGGCGGCCCCGCAGGGCCGCTCGGAATTAGTCCAGATTCACCGCTACCAGCGCTTTATAGTAGTGCGGCTGGCGCATACGTACCAGGTCCTTGCGCCGCACGACATGGGTCGGCCAGCCGCCGGTCAGCCCGCCGGTATCAATCGCCATCGTGGTCACGCCCTGTTCTGCCAGCTGAAAACCTTCACTGCGAGGGAAAGCAAAGGTATCCGGCCCGTAAATACCACTCAGACCCACGCTGCCCTGAGATGCATCCTGGGTGTTGGCAAAGGCCAGCCACAGATTATTCTCCCCCGCCCGTACCCGTGGCAGCAGCCAGTGGTACGCATCGGCCGCGCGGGGAATGGGGTAGCTGTGCGGCACCGAGGTTCCCTCATGTGCCAGCGAAAGCGGCTGGCCGAGCGCGGCCGGGCAGGCAACGATATCGCAGCCGTGCAGGGCCAGCACGCGGGCAGATTCCGGCAGCAAAAGATCGTCGCCGATCAACAATCCCACGCGACCGCACGGCAGATCGTAATGCGCCCACCGCTCACCCGCCGTGGCCCACTGGCTGTCCGCTGCGCTGAGGTGGATTTGACGATAGCTACCCACAATCCCCTCCGGGCCAACCAGCACCACGCTGTTAAAGTACCGCCCCCCATCGGTTTCAATCAGCCCGCACACCAGATGAAGCGAAAACGTGATGGCAATGCTCTGCAGCTCTGCGAGGTGGTGGCTGCTGAGCATCAGGGCCTGCTGCACATTGCTGCCGGTTAAGGCTTTCTCCGGCAGCACCAGCAGTTCAGCACCAGCGGCGTGTGCCTGCCGGGCCTGTTGCACAATCAGCGCCAGGTTGGCCTCGATCCCCCCCCCCGGCGTAAACTGCCCGACCGCTACGCGAGAGGCCTTACCCGGCGGTAAGGGCTGTAGCCCATAGAGCGTGAAGAAGTCCTGCGGGTTCCAGCTGTAAGTATCGGTCATCAGCGCTTTATACAGCGCCGGACGGCGCCGGCGTAGCCACGGGTTATCCTGCGCACGGCGATAGTCCGGCACGGTAATTTCTGCCGCAACAATCGCGTCACCGCCGTCGCAGGCCGCCAGCAGCGTGCCGTCACTGTCCATCACGCAGCTGCCGCCGCTAAACTGCACGCCTCGCTCCAGACCCCAGCGGTTACTCTCAATCAGTGCGCAGCCGTTCTCCCACGCCCGCGTAATCCAGTACGGCGCCGGGGTGCGCTCCGCCAGCCAGTTACTGATATGACAGATGATCCCGGCACCGCCGAGCGCCGCCAGCCGCGCCGTTTCGATAAAGTGGATATCCATGCAGATCAGTAGTGCAATGTTGCCAATCGGCGTTGCAAACACCTGATGGCCGAGGTCGCCATTCGCCGCCCACTTCGGCTCAGAAATATAGGGATGGGTTTTCCGATGCTGGCCAATCACCCCCTGTGGGCCGATCAGCACTGCGGTGTTGTAGTAGAGACCATCCTGCGCATCGATTTCCGGCATGCCGACCACCAGGTAGCAGTCGTGGCGCGCGGCCAGTGCCGTAAAACGTTCGGTGGTTGCGCCGGGTACGGTTTCCACAAAGGGGGCAACCTCCTCCCGGCTTTGCCAGCAGTAGCCGGTGGTGCCCATCTCGGGCAGGACAATCAGACGCGCGCCCTCCTGCGCTGCCTGCTCGCTCAGCGCCAGCAGCTGTTGGATATTCTCCTGGTGACGAAACTGGGTCGGTTCAAACTGGATTGCGGCAACCTTCAGTGAGTGTCCCTGCATTATTCTGCCTCCTGAGTCAGTACGGGTTTTGGTCCGCTGTAGGCGTCAGACGGACGCCAGCTGGTTTTCATATCCTGCGGGAAGGTTTTGAAATAGTACTGGCCGCGCGTTGCGACGCTGATGGCTACATGGATCACTGGCCCCACCAGCATGGCAATAAACGAGGCGTAGACCATCGGGTAAAGACCCAGCACGCCCGCCGCCCCAATCGCTACCGCAACCAGCAGCGCGATAGTCCCGGAGGGATTCCACATGCGCAGATACTCTTTGCGGTACTCGACGAAATCGCTGGGCGCGAGGTTGAACACTTTGCGGCAGATAAAGTAGTCGGCCAGGATGATAAAGACCCAGGTATTGGTCAGAATGCCGGTAATCGACAGGAAGGTACCGGTGTACTGCAAAATGTTGCAGACGTAGAACAGCACGCCCAGCGCCCAGACCAGTACCATCCACCATTGGCGGCCCGGACGGTAGTTAAACGCCATATCCATGGTGTTGGAGAGCGCAATCGAGCCAGAGTAAAGATTCAGTACGTTGATACGGATCTGGGTGATAACCGCGAACAACACGCCGGTCAGAGCAATAATCAACGGGAAGACAAAGCCAGGGTCAAGCGCCAGCGCCCACGGATCGCCCTCGGCGATCGACGGCATCAGCGTGTAGGCCATAAACGCGCCGAACAGCATCACCACCACAATCGGCAGCAGCATCCCCAGCATGATCGTCGCGGTGCCTTTGTGGCTGATACCCGGTTTGGCAAAGCGACCATAGTCGGTTGCCATCAGTCCCTGAAAGACGATCTGACCGTTCGCCATGTTCATCACCAGCCACAGTGCGTTGGCATCAACATCACCTTTCGCGTGCCAGCCAGAGAAGCCTATCGGCGTGTAGTCGTGGGTCAGCTGCCAGATGCAGAAACCAAACAGCAGGATAAAGATCGGTACGCCCCAGGTTTGCAAAAATTGCATCGAAGACATGCCCTTCCACACAAACCAGATAGCCACCAGCCCCATCGCCGCGAAAATGGCGATCCCGGTCGGTGAGTTAACCGCCACTCCGGCATAGTTGGCGATCGCATGCGAGACGATGGTGCCTTCAAACAGGAAGTAGAAGATAAAATTGATAGCATAAATCAGCGAGGTAAATGCCGATCCCATATAGCCAAAGCCAAGGCCGCGCGTCATCAGGTTAAGCGACAGCCCCTCTTTACTCGCCAGCTTCATAATGCAGGCACCAATTACGGTAGCAAAAATAACCATATAGGCAATCGGTAACAGCAGCGTCGGCCAGCCGACCGTGTAGCTCATATCTGCCCCGAGGCTGAACCAGAACATCGCCGTCGAGTTACCCAACAGCACCAGAATAATGGCCGGGATCGGCCAGCGATAGGTGGTGGGCACCCGTCCCACCGCATAGTCCTCAACGGCTTCCGCCTCGGTAATATCCTGCGGCCCCTGGAACCACTGCTTCAGTTTTCCCATGATTGTCTCTCCAAATAAAAAAAGCCCCGCTGACTACAGTGAGTCAGCGGGGCTTCTTTGCCGGTCAATAATTGTTATCTGTCAGGCGATGATTCGCACAACAGCATCAGTTCTTCCGCAGCAGGCGCCGTTGCCTGTACCGGAGCGAATCCGGCCATGGCGGTATCTGCATCTTGCAAAAGCGGTGCCAGCTTATGAGGTAGGAATAAATACAAGGGGTTAACACCGATCTGACGGGGACCAGGGCGCGAACTGCACCACAATAGCGCAGGCTGCACTCTTATTTGCTGGCGGGATAGAACTCAGGGTCCAGTATCTGTGCCTCACTCCAGGGGCAGAGCAGCGGGAAATGTTTCTCATCAATGCCCGTTTCACTCGCCGCAGAAAGGATCGCATCGCCATAAGCATCCGCCATCAGGACGGAAAGCTCATTTTTTAAACTGGGATTACGCGCCAGTCGGCGCACGATTTTTCGGCGTTGTTACGCAATCGTCAGCTGCCACCTTCTTCCCTGATGGCTGGGTTGAAACTCCCATTTCAACAAATGCTGCAGTAATACTTCGAGGCGTGATTCCAGTTGTAGTCTTTCAGAGAAGCGGCCAGGCGTCAAAAGGTAGCGTACGCTCCCGCTCCATCAAGGTGAGTCTTCTTGCTCGCCAGGCATTAACAGGATTTCCAGGCAAACCGGGGCCAGCTGCGGAGCAAAAAAAACACCGCTCACTGAGCGGTGTTTTTGTTTTCAGGAGAGGCCGTTATTCTCCGGCATCTCGTTGCAGCCAGTCACCGCTAACGATGCGCTTTCTGCCTGAGACGGAACGCTGATACACGTACAGCCACGCACTACCGTACGGGGTTTGTAGCAGCTCGCGCTTATACTCCCCGCCGGTTTCTCTCAGAGCATCCAGCTCCCCCAGGGTTGAGGCATCTATCCGATAAACTTCACAATAGACCTGTCCCTCACCCGGAACCACACCCGGGTAATGACCAAGGCTGTAGAGCTCATAGCCGTCGATCTGATGATCGCCCAACCACTGCCCGTTCGTCATCCAGTGACTGTTACCTTGCTTGCGTCGCAGACTGCCGTAGACAATTATTCGCATTGCTAGAACTCAAACTGATAAAGCACATCCAGAGCCTGATCTATGCCAGACACTGCTTCCAAATAGAGTTTGGGCATCAGGCGGTAACGCAGCGTTAACGTCGCCAGTGAATCAAATATGCCAACACCGTATTTTACCTGTAGACCCGGCAGCACATAGCCGCTGACCTGCACCTGCTGGCTGTCGCCAACGCCTGCAGTATCGAGCGCCAGGTTGCTGACACCGAAGGTCTCGCCGATTTTACCCACAACTTGACCACTTTGTGCAACCCCCAATCCCACCAGGGCGGAAGTTAATGCGTCACTGTCACTGCCGGTAGTCTGCAAACCCTGGCCGCGAAGCAGGTAGGAAAGCGCTTCCTGCTGCGACATCGCCGGGTCGGAGAAGACTTCCGCCTTCGGTTCATCGGCCAGCCCGGTGACGCGTACGCCTGCGGTCACGTCATCTTCGGTGGCTTCCGGGTTACGGATCGCTTCGATGTTGAGATACGGCTGATCCGGCGGACCGGCGAACTGCAGCTCACCCTTACGCACTATCAGATCCTGGCCGTAGGCATGGAAGCGCCCGGACGGAATGTTGATCTGGCCGTTCAGCCCCAGCCCGCGCTTGTCCTGCACCAGCTTCAGATCGCCGTTAAGTTTCGCCTTCAGGCCAAAGGCGCTGAGGCGCACATCATCACCGACGTGGATAATCAGGTTGCTGTTGATCGGGATTGAGGTCGATTTCGGCGCAATCGGCTGCAGATTTTTATCCAGCAGCACCTCGTCCGAGGAGACGCCCACGGCGCTTTCCGGCACTTCCTGCACCGTAATGCGCGCCCACGGAATATCCACCCGACCATCAAGATTGAACAGTTCCGGCGTGGCTTCAAACACCAGGTCCGGTGATACGTCCATCCGCACCATCGGCGGCACAGTTACCCGCACCCGATCGCCTTTCGCCGCGACGCGTGCCCGCCAGGCATTCAGCTGGCTCCAGTCGGCATTACCGTTGAGCGCAATCTGGCCCTGCGAGGTCTGAATCACCCCTTCCATCGTCGAGCTCATACCGTTAAACAGCATCGAGAGGTTGGCAGTGGTGAGGTCCACCGGCATAAAGCTGCCTTCCACATCCACATTACGCAGGCCAAGCTGACCGAAGACCTGCGGTTTTTGCAGGTTACCGCCCAGGCGCAGGTTGCTGTTCAGCACGCCGGTGACTTTTTCGCCCTGCATCAGCGCCGGATTCAGCATCGCCAGCGACAGGTTGGTGATATTGACGTTGCCGGACAGCGTACGCCGCCCCTGCGGATCGGCAATCTGCACGTTGCCGTCCAGCTGGCCGTTGTTGGCGATGCGGATCAGCCAGTCGAGCTGCGCGCGGCCATTTTTCAGCCCCGCGTTCAGGTTCAGCGTATCGAAGGCGATCGGCAGCGTATTGCCCTGCACGTCCTGCGCCACTTTAACGCCGTTGCCCTTCAGCGAGATGCGCCCGGTTGGCAGCGCACCGTCGGCGGTCCAGCTGACGTCGGCATCGCCGCTGAATGAACCGTTGAGCTGCGTTTCCTCCGGCATAAACGGTTTAATCATCGCCAGATCAAAGCGGTTCAGTACCACCCGCGCACGGCCCGAAGGACCGGCTTCCACCGTCTGCGGCACGCACAGCTCGGCGTTCGGGTTCTGCCAGCAGTGCGGCCCGATGCTGATGGTCTGCTTCGTATTGAGGTAGTCGAGGGCTATCGCACGGGTTAAGCGCCATTCACCGACCGGCGTGTCAAAGCGGGTATTGTTCAGCGTGCCCTGCCAGCGCTGCGTGGCGCGGTCAAAGCTGCCGTTCAGCGCCAGCTGGCCGGAGACCGGCTCGCCCTGCATTGTGAGCTTCAGCTGATGCTGCTTCTCGCTGCCGCTGGCATCCAGGATCAGCTGCGAAATCGACAATGCATCCTGCTTCACCTGATCGACCCGCAGATTCAGCTTGCCCTGAATCTGCTCGCCGGAGCTGACGTCACCTTTCAGCAGCACGCGGCCAATACGCAGTTCCTGCCAGCGCAGTCCGCTGGCGGTCAGATCGGCCAGCAGCTGTGGCGTTTTCAGATCGCCGCGCGCGCGAATGGTGCCTTTCGCCACCCCACCGAGGCCCGGCAGCGCATTATCCAGATGCTGAGCGTCGATATCCGCATCCAAATTCAGTTTGTCGCCCAGCGAACCTTTCAGGTTGACGTTGTTACGCCCCAGAATCAGCTTGATGCCGGGAATATCCCACTGGTTATAGCTGTTGCCGTACAGCGTACCGTCGGCGCTGATGGCGTTGTTACGCACGTTGCCGCGCAGCTTCAGCTCCGGCACGCGCATCTGCCAGCTGCCGCCGTACAGGCTGCCGCGGGTGGTGATTTTGCCGTCCAGCTTCGCCGGCCAGTCCGGATACTGCTTCGCGGTGTTGATGCCGGTCAGGGTCAGCTCGCTGTTCCAGCTGATCGCCTTGCTCCAGTCCACCAGTGCTTTCAGATCGGCGGTGCCCTGCAGCGCGGCCAGCCTGAGTTTTTCGATGGCGAACTGCTCAACGTTACCTTTACCGTCCAGCGTCACCGTGGCGGGCGGTACACCCTGCCCCTGTAGCGCCGCCTTCAGCGACATCACGTAGTCGGTCGCTTTGCCCTTGAAGCTGAAGTTGAAGTTATCCGCCTCGTACTGCGTTTCACCTTCAAGCGGCCAGCGCAGCTGCGGGCTTTGCAGCATCATGTTTAGCGGCAGCCCCGCTTCGGCCAGACGGGTATCGGCATCCAGCTGGGCACGCACCGGGCCGGACAGGTTCAACGCCAGGGTCAGCGTTTCACGCAGATCGCCGCCGAGGGTTATTTTGATCTTTTCACCCTTCAACGGATCGATATTCAACGCGCCGTTAAGGGTAAAGTTCATCGGCCAGCTGCCGCTCAGGGTGGCTTCCCCCTGCGCGTTGAGCTGCCCCTGAACCGCGTCGACATCCAGCGTTTGCAGCGCCAGATGATTGTTCTCGGTTTTGGCTTTCACCAGCAGGCGGTTAACGGTGATATCGGTATCGCCGGTCAGGCGCAGCTGTTCACCGAGGATCTGCTGCACATTGACGTCCAGCGGCAGGGTGAACTCGGGAAGATTCGGCAGCAGCGGCTGCTCGAACATCGCTTTCAGGGTTTCACCCAGCGGTTTTTCTTCCGGCTGCGGATCCTGGATTTTCGGCTGAACCACTTCTTCATTGGCGACCTTAGCCACCTTCGGCAGGGCGATCAGCAGTCCCTGAATATGGGTTGGCGTCAGCGTCATGCCGCGCCCTTCCCAGTGCATGCCGCTGGTAAAGTCCGCCAGCGACACCGCCGTGTCGTCAATCTTCACATTGATGTTATGCAGCGCCAGTCGGCTCAGGGTCAGCGGGTACGGCGTGCTGATTTCGCCGGTCGTGGATTCATCCTCAACCGGCGGGTTCTCCGATGAAGCCAGCTGTTTGCTGTCCACGGCGACATAAACGTCTTTTAGCGAGAGGTCATTCACGCAGAACGCACTCTGCTTCAGGCAGCCCAGCCGCAGCGCCAGGTGAAACTCTCCGGCGTTAACCGAAACGCCCGGCATCTCGTATTTGACGCCCTTCAGCGTCAGATCGCGCCAGCCGCCGTTGACCTGCTGGATTTCCAGCCCCGGCACCCAACGGGCGGCGGAGTTCAGCACCAGGTGCAGGCCGCTGGTGGTGCCGATTAGGAACGCAATACCGCCCAGCAGCAGTACGATAAATATCACAATGCCAATCAGGCCTTTTTTCCACCACTTCATAGTTCAGGCCCCAGTCCAATGTAAAACTGAATATCGCGATCGTCCTGGTCGCCGATTGGGCGGGCTATATCCACCTTGATTGGCCCTACCGGCGACTGCCAGCGCACGCCGAAGCCCGCGCCGGTCTTAAAGTTACTTTGCTTGATGTCGTTAACGGCTTCACCAGAGTCGACAAACACCGCGCCCCACCATTTGCCCGTCACGTTGTACTGATACTCCAGCGAGCCGGTGGCCAGCTTGGAGGCACCGGTCAGCTTGCCGTCGTCATCGCGCGGCGAAATACCTTTGTATTTGTAACCACGGATGCTGCGATCGCCACCGGCGAAGAAGCGCAGATCGGGCGGCACTTTTTCAAAATCGTTGGTCTCGATCCAGCCGAGATTGCCGCGCACCACGAAGCGGTGCTTGTCTTCCAGGGTACGGATCCAGACGTTTTGCGCCTGCACCACCGCGAAGTCGACGTCCGATCCCCATGTGGTATCGGATACGTCCAGCGAGTAGCGCTGCGAGTCACCCCAGGTCGGCATCAGGCCGCCACGTGAACGGGTGCGGTTAACGCTGACGCCCGGATAGATCAGCATTGTGGTGTTGGTCACGCTCCCCTGGGTAAAGTGATCGAGGCTCCAGCGCAGGTTAATCGCCCGCTGCCAGCCGCTGGAGCTGTCCCAGTAGCGTGAAGCCGCCAGCGTGCTGGAATCGGCTTTGGTATCGTTAAGATCGGTGCGTTTCAGGCCGCCCTGCAGCAGGTAGTACTGCTCCAGCGGGCTTTTCAGTAAAGGCATTTTGTAGCTGAAATCCAGCTGCTGCTCGGGAGCGGAGATATTCGCACTGGTGGAGAAACTGTGTCCCCGGTCATTCACCCACGGCTTTTTCCAGGTCGCTTTAACGCGCGGGCCAACGTCGGTCGAGTAGCCCACGCCGGTTTCAATGGTGTTTTCCGTACGCGGTGTTACCACGCCGTGCAGCGGTAATATTTTGTTTTCACGGCTTTTATCAAACTCCGGTGCCACCACCACGGAGTTAAACCAGCCGGTGGCGGACAGGCGGCGGTTCAGCTCGGCCAGGTCGCGCGAGGTGTAGTAATCCCCCTCTTTAAACGGCAGCAGGTTTTGCAGGTAGTCTTCGCGAATTTGCGAACCTTCAAAGGTCACCGGGCCGAAGCGATAACGCTGGCCGCTGTCGTAGTCGATGTCCCAAAAGGCCTCGCGCCGTTCGACGGACACGCCGAGCTGGCTTTTGCGATATTCACCGTCAAAGTAGCCTTTGCGCAGTGCAAGGCCTGAAAGCGAGCTTTTAAACTTGTCGTACTGGCCGTGATTCAGCACGCTGCCAATCTTAGGTTTTCCGTCACGCACCAGCTGCTGCACATCGCTGTCGGTGCGCGCGCCGCCGCGTAAGATTATGGTTTCACCGGCGATTTTTACCGGTTCACCGGGCGTGACCTTGGCCAGCAGCACCGGGCGCCCGCCCTTTGCCGGAGCGGGACGCAGCTCGAAATCGATCTGCGGCTCATAATATCCCAGCGCCTTCAGGCCCTCTTTGACTGCCACGCTCACGCGCGAGCGAAAGCGCCCGTCGGAGGTCACTTCGTCGTTAGTAATCGTGGATAAACGCGCCCTGACGTTCTTCTGTAATTCCCCGGATAATCCTGTCACCTGTAAACGCACGTTGGCCGCTTCTGCGGCCGGTGCGGCGATCAGCAAACAAGACATGCAATAGACATGAATTCGTGGCACGCGTACTCCCGTTTTTTTGCCAGCCCACCATCCACCGGGCTTAATCTGTAATTATTCAATAGACTTAATGGAGTTTAACGTGCTCTCCGTATCAAACAAGTTTCAAGGCTGTATTTACGGAATGATTCCACTTCAGATTGCTTTTCGCGGTCCTTTTGTTAAAACGCAACCTGCAAAGTTGCACTCGCCACACCGCCGCAATTGTAAGCGCTCGTCGGCACAGCTATAATCCCAGCACAGGTTTTATTCACAACCTGATAACCCTTCTGCCCCGGCGTGTTTTGCCGAACTGGCGCAGACATTTTTGGCACGGATAGCCCTGTACGCTCAATACGCAGAATGATGCAGAATCCCGCGCGCTGCCCAGGCCAAAAATGACAAGTGATTAACCCGGCCCCTCTTTTTCGCGCAGTGATACAACTGAATGCCCATAAGAGACGAGCCATTGTATGGATAGTGTATGTTAGACAGCTTGCTTGTCATTTTACTGCTGATTGCGATCAGCTCATTCTTCTCCCTTTCAGAAATCTCTCTGGCTGCCGCCCGTAAAATCAAACTGAAAATCATGGCGGATGAAGGCAATATCAACGCTCAGCGCGTGCTGAAAATGCAGGAAACGCCGGGGATGTTCTTTACCGTCGTGCAGATTGGCCTGAACGCCGTGGCGATCCTCGGCGGTATCGTTGGTGATGCGGCTTTCTCTCCGGCTTTCCGCTCTCTGTTTGAACGGTTCGTGGATCCCGAACTGGCGGAGCGCCTCAGCTTCATCTGCTCCTTCACGCTGGTCACCAGCCTGTTTATTCTGTTTGCTGACCTCTTCCCGAAACGCCTGGGAATGATTGCACCGGAAAGCATGGCGCAGAAAATCATCAATCCGATGCGTTTATGCCTGTTCCTGTTCCGCCCGCTGGTGTGGTTCTTTAACGGCGGGGCCAACATTATCTTCCGTCTGTTTAAGATCCCACTGGTGCGCAAAGATGACATCACCTCGGACGACATTTACGCGGTGGTGGAAGCCGGTGCGCTGGCAGGGGTGCTGCGTAAGCAGGAACACGAGCTGATTGAGAACGTGTTTGAGCTGGAATCACGCACCGTGCCGTCGTCGATGACCTCGCGTGAAAACGTGGTCTGGTTCGATCTGCACGAGGATGAGGCCAGCCTGAAGGGGAAAATCGCCCAGCACCCGCATTCCAAGTTCCTGGTCTGTAATGAAGATATCGACCATATCGTCGGCTATGTTGACTCCAAGGAGCTGCTGCTGCGCGTGCTGGGCAATCAGAGTATGGCCCTGAACAGCGGCCTGCAGATCCGTTCGGCGCTGATTGTGCCGGATACGCTGACGCTGTCTGAAGCGCTGGAGAGCTTTAAAGCCGCCGGTGAAGACTTCGCGGTGATCATGAACGAGTATGCGCTGGTGGTGGGGATCATTACGCTGAATGACGTGATGACCACGCTGATGGGCGATCTGGTCGGCCAGGGCATGGAAGAGCAGATTGTGGCCCGTGACGAGAACTCATGGCTGGTGGAAGGCGGTACGCCGATTGATGACGTGATGCGCGTGCTGGATATCGATGAGTTCCCGCAGTCGGGCAACTACGAGACGATTGGCGGCTTTATGATGTTTATGCTGCGCAAGATCCCCAAGCGTACCGATTTTGTGAAGTTCCACGGTTACAAGTTCGAGGTGGTGGATATCGACAGCTACCGTATCGATCAGCTGCTGGTGACGCGAATTGATGCTCGTCCGGCGGCACCGGTGTTGCCGCGCGCGCCGGAAGCGGGTGCCGAAGAATAACTTTTTGGTGATGGCTGAACGGTGCCAGCGCTGATTGGCTCTTCTGGCTGAACTGTGCCAGCGCCGACTGGTCAGGGGCGGCCAGGGCGGTCCTCGCGCCGCTTCGCGGTGACCTTCACTTCGTTCGTCAGACGGTCGGACCGGCTCAGACGGTCCATCCCTGGCCCGACCGAGCCTTCCGCCAGCGTCCTGCTGGCGAATCCTGGCCTCCTCTCTACGTTCAGCGCTGCGGATTGCCCGTAGCCGCCCCCGACCAGTCCGCTTTTAACTGTTAGAGATGCCTGTTAGAAACAACGGTTAGAGAAAACCGCTTTCTTAAATCTCTCAACATATTGTTTATGCGATGTATTTCTTGCTGGATATTGCTCGCAATCCAATTCACTTTGATGTCTCTCAGTTGGCTTCGTTCAAATCGTTATCCTCGCGGGCCTGGTTTCAGCACGGATATCGGACATGAAAAAAACAGCGTACTGACGAACAGTTTTATCTCTGTTAGCAATGAATTAGTGTGTTGAATTCCATTCTCCCGAAACGTTCAAAACAGCACTGAGCCAGGTGCTCACGACGTTTGAAATTCGACAGAAAATTTGTCTCTACGGCTGAGAAAATCCGCAGCACAGAGTTACAGACAGCGGGACCGGAGAGACCTGCCAGCCCCTACCAGAAAGCAACGATGATGCTGCAAGGGGTTCAGCCTCTGCGGCGGCCGGGCAATCCACAGCGCTGAGGTGCAGGCGGAGGGACCGGAGAGACCCGCATGGATGCGGGCTCAGGTGTGGCGCGGGCAGGACGACCGCTCCACACCGATCCGCAAGGCCCGCAGCCGGAACCGAAGGCACCACGCAAAGCGTGGCGCGAGGACCGCCCGGGAGCCGCAGAGGCTGAATCCCGATCGCCGAAGCACCAGCCACCAGGCAACAAAAAAGCCGCCCTCTCAACAAGATAGCGGCTTCTTACTCTCTAACGAACATCACACCTCAGGGTGCCATCTCTTACATCAGTTAAACTCTGACTGGAGGCGCAGAACCTGGCGGTTCACTTCTGACATCACACTAAAATGCTGCTTATCTTTCACGCGCGGGAGCAGGATTTTTCCCTTATCGAACTCAAACGCGCCAACATCCTTAATATACAACCGTCCACGAAACAGGATCTTAACGTACTTAGCAACCTGAAGTGGGTTATAGCGTTGGAATATTTTCATTGTTAATTGTACTCCTGAATATTTAACGTACGCTCCGTCCGTAACCAAATCAGAGACGAATCCATGAAGCGCAAAGTGATTAGACTATAGAACACTGACTGCTTTCTATGTCCTTAATTCCCAATTTTTTTACTACGTTTACACATCATTACAGAGCACTATGTCATTTGAACGACAAGTCACAGTATAAACCTTCAATCCACGGGGTTTTGTGCAGTGTGTTGCAAAGATGTTATTTCGATGCGACAGCAGCATCATCCACACTTATTATTACATCTGCGTGAACAACTGGTCCGATCACACAATATTGGAGCCGTCATGAGCAAAGTTCGACATTTCATTGCACTGACCTGCCTGCTGCTGCCGTTTATCGCTGGTGCGCACAACCTGGCTGAGAACCAGCGCGTCCCGCCGGTTGGCATCGCCGACAAAGGGGAGTTGGTGTACCAACAGGATAAGTTTAGCTACAAAAACTGGAACAGCGCGCAGCTGGTAGGAAAAGTGCGGGTGATCCAGCATATTGCCGGTCGCTCATCGGCCAAGGAGCAAAATGCTGCACTGATTGAAGCCATCAAAGCCGCGAAACTACCGCACGATCGCTACCAGACCACCACCATTGTGAATACCGATGATGCTATCCCGGGTACCGGCATGTTTGTGCGCAGCAGCATCGAAAGCAATAAGAAGCAGTTCCCGTGGTCGCAGTTTATTATCGACGGCAACGGCAGCGTGCTGAAGGCATGGCAGCTGCAGAGCGGCGGTTCGGCTATCGCCGTGCTGGATAAAGAGGGCAAGGTGCGCTTCGTTAAGGACGGCGCGCTGACGCAGGATGAAGTTAAGCAGGTGATGGCGCTGCTCCAGCAGCTTTTAAATTAAAGTATCAACCCGACAGGAGAGGGAAATACCCTCCTGCCGGGCCAACAACCCGATACGTCATACTGCTATCAATATTCGGCCACAGCGGTGACGATTAAAAAATCGAGACGCGGAACCCGGGATTAAGGAAGGATTCACGCGGCGTGTAGTCCAGCGTTTTCCCCTGCCAGTCGTTAACGTGCGCGCCCGCCGCCAGAGCTACCGCATGGCCTGCGCCGGTGTCCCAGATATTGGTCGGCCCAAAGCGCGGATAAAGCTGCGCTTTGCCTTCTGCCACCAGGCAAAACTTCAGCGATGAACCAATCGCCGTGGTCTGATGTTCGCCCATCTGCTCAAGGTACTCTTTCAGCTCCAGATCGGATTTCGCGTGTGAACGGCTGATGACAACCAGCGGTGGCCGCGCATCGCGGACCTGAATCTGCTCGGTGTGGCCGCCCTCTTCCTTCCAGGCTTTGCCTTCCGCGGCAGAATACATCACGTCCAGCACCGGCGCATACACTACGCCCAGCACCGGCTTTCCGTCCTCAATTAGCGCGATATTGACGGTAAACTCGCCGTTGCGCTTGATAAACTCTTTGGTGCCATCCAGCGGATCCACCAGCCAGTAAGTCTGCCAGCCCTGACGCGTCTGCCAGTCGGCCGGATCTTCTTCGGACAGGACCGGGATCTGCGGGGAAAGCGCCAGTAGCCCGGCAACAATAATTTTATGTGCCGCAATATCCGCCGCCGTTACCGGGGAATCATCGGATTTGTGTGCCACATCTAACGGTGTGGGTGCGTCATACACCTGCATAATTGCATCACCTGCTTCACGTGCCAGCTGGCAAATTTGTTCTAACACTGTCCACCTCCCGATCGTATTCATATACGCCTGCTCTCACCGGGCAAACGCCAAAGCACTCTACTGAGGATAGCAGTTCACTTCAGCTCGGGTTAACAGCAGGTTAGCCATTGATTTTCAAAAGCATAACGTACAACGGCCCGGTGATGACACTGTTTTGATTATTTTCTACCAAAGCGACAGGCGATCCTCACAGTTCATGTTTTTTCGGCGAGATACCGCTAAATACAGGTTTTAGATCACATTTTCTTGCAGCATGACGTCAAGTTTTCATAATTTTCTGAGATGGTTACACAAATTCAGTCAGAACTCAGAAAGGGAGAAACTATGTTCAAGCCCGGTATTACGCTGGTTGCACTCATGGTGAGCAGCACTTTACAGGCGGCTACGGTCGATTTTCGTATTATGGAAACCACCGATCTGCACAGCAATATGATGGATTTCGATTACTACAAGGATCGGCCAACCGATAAGTATGGCCTGGTGCGAACGGCATCGCTGATCGCCGCAGCCCGCCAGCAGGCAACGAACAGTGTGCTGGTGGATAACGGCGACGTGATCCAGGGCAGTCCGCTGGGCGATTATATGGCGGCAAAAGGGTTGAATGAGGGCGAGGTTCACCCGGTCTATAAGGCGATGAACACCCTGAACTACAGCGTCGGCAACCTGGGCAATCACGAGTTTAATTACGGCCTCGACTACCTGAAAAAAGCAATTCACGGCGCGCGTTTCCCCTACGTGAACGCCAATATTATTGACGTCACCAGCGGTAAGCCGCTGTTTACGCCCTTTCTGATTGAGCCGGTGAAAGTGCACGATCGTGATGGCAAAGAACATACTCTGAAGGTCGGCTATATCGGCTTTGTCCCACCGCAGATCATGGTCTGGGACAAAAAGAATCTCAGCGGTAAGGTCACCGTCGAGGACATTACCGCCACGGCGAAAAAATGGGTGCCGGAGATGCGCGCTCAGGGGGCCGATATCGTGGTAGCCATTCCGCACTCCGGCCTGTCCAGCGAGCCGTATCATGCGCTGGCGGAAAACTCCGTTTACTACCTCAGCCTGGTTCCGGGCATTGATGCCATTATGTTTGGCCACGCGCACGCCGTGTTCCCCAGCGCCGACTTCGCCGCGATTAAGGGCGCTGACATCAACCAGGGGACGCTGAACGGCATTCCGGCAGTGATGCCCGGGATGTGGGGCGATCATCTCGGCGTGGTCGATTTGGTGCTGAATAACGAGAGCGGAAGCTGGAAGGTGAGCAGCGCGAAAGCAGAAGCCCGGCCTGTCTATGACAAGGCGGCGAAACAGTCGCTGGCGGCGGAAGATCCGGCGCTGGTGAAGGTGCTGGCCGACGACCATAGTGCTACGCGCGAGTTTGTCAGCCAGCCGATCGGCAAATCCGCCGACGTGATGGCCAGTTACCTGTCGCTGGTGCAGGACGACCCGACCGTGCAGATCGTCAATAACGCCCAGCGTGACTATACCGAGCGCTTTATTCAGGGCGACCCCGACCTCGCTCGCCTGCCGGTGCTGTCCGCCGCAGCGCCGTTTAAGGCCGGGGGCCGTAAAAACGATCCGGCGAGCTATGTTGAAGTAGATAAAGGTCAGCTGACGTTCCGTAACGCCGCCGATCTCTACCTCTACCCGAACACCCTGGTGGTACTGAAAGTTAGCGGTGCCCAGGTGAAAGAGTGGCTGGAGTGCTCCGCCGGGCAGTTTAATCAGATTGATATTCACAGCAGCAGGCCGCAGTCGCTGATTAACTGGGACTTCCGTACCTACAATTTCGATGTGATTGACGGCGTGACTTACCAGATTGATATCACTCAACCCGCACGCTATGACAGCGAGTGCCAGCTAATTGATGCACAAAGCTCGCGCATTCGCGATCTGGCCTATCAGGGTAAACCGATCGATCCTGAAGCCACCTTCCTCGTTGCCACCAATAACTATCGCGCTTACGGTGGGAAATTTGCGGGCACGGGGGAAAAGCAGGTCGCGTTTGCCTCACCGGATGAGAACCGTTCGGTGGTCGCCGCTTACATCAGCGCGCAAACTAAAGCGGAAGGCGAGGTGAAGCCGCAGGCCGATAATAACTGGCGCCTGGCACCGATAGTCAGTGATACGCCGCTGGATATTCGTTTTGAGACCGCACCGGGGGAGAAAGCCGCTGAGTTTATTCGCAGCCACGGGCAGTACCCGCTGAAACAGGTGGCAACGGATGAAACAGGCTTTGCGATTTACCAGTTGAAACTGCAGTAGAGAGGGAACAGCAACAGGTGCGCCCCGTGGGGCGCACCTGAGGAATTACAGAATTTCCAGCAGCTCGACTTCGAATACCAGCGTGCTGTATGGCGGGATGGATGCGCCAGCACCACGCTCGCCGTAAGCCAGGTTGTGAGGGATAACCAGTTCCCACTTGGAGCCAACCGGCATCAGGGTCAGCGCTTCAATCCAGCCTGGGATCACGCCGCTTACCGGGAATTCCGCCGGTTCGCCGCGCTGTACTGAACTGTCAAAGACGCTGCCGTCGATCAGTTTACCGGTGTAGTGAACGCGTACGCGGTCCTGACGGGATGGAATGGTGCCTTCACCCTGAGTCAGTACGCTAAACTGCAGACCGGTTTCGGTGCTGCTGACGCCGTCACGCTTCGCATTCTCTTCCAGGAATTTCTGACCTTCTACCGCCAGCGCTTTCTGACGCTCCTGACGCACAACTTCAGCGCGTTCGTGAACTTCACGCAGCGCACGATGAACAACATCAACAGGAACCGCCGGGGCATTCCCTTCCAGCGCATCACGCAGACCCGCCAGTAGCGCCTCTGGTTGCAAACCCTGCAGGCCAGATTCCTGCAGCTGCTGACCAACCTGTAAACCGATACCGTAACTTGCTTGCGCTTCTACACTGTCAAAAGAAGGGGTTGTCATGGATTTTCCTTTCATCATTGATAAAACCGAAGGCGAAGCATAACAGCGCAGAGAACGTGCGTAAAATCCCATCTTCCACTGGTGACTTTTGATCGCGAAAGAGAAACAATAATGTCTTCAATTATTCAGAATGCTCAAATGGTTACCGCACAGTGTGTCATGCCTGTTCCCCGAATAAAAACAGACCACGTTTGTCCAGATTGCGGAATTTTTTCACCCTGGGGGTAACCGGTTCAGCTACAGTGTACTCAGAGGTATAAATGGGCCAAATTGCCCGCCGGCGCAGAAAAAGCCAGCCACGTTTCTCTTTTGCATGGAAAAGCGGGATGGCCAGAATCTCACTGTTGGCGCGCGGCATGCGCCGAAAGGAGGAAGCTATGCCAAACGCATCTAAGGTTTCACGTGCTCCTGCATGGCTCAGCCATATCTGGCATCTGCCGGACGGGATGCGCTGGATGGATCCGCTCCCCGCGCCCCATCGCCGCGGCATTATCGCCGCCGTCGTGGTGATCCTGCTGGCCTTCCTGTGGCCAGCGCCGTCGCCACAGCGGGTGCCGGTTACGCCGCTGCAAAGCGGTTCTGAGGGCACGGAAGTGCCGCTGCAGGCCACTATCGCCGACGACCTCCCACAGGACAACTCGCAGGGGGATTCTCGCGGACAGTGGCACAATTACACGATTGCTTCCGGCCAGACACTGGCCCAGCTGTTCCGGGATAATAATTTGCCGGTGAACGATGTTTTCGCGATGGCGCAGGTTGAGGGCAGCGATAAGCCGCTCAGCACGTTAAACGCAGGGCAGAAAGTGAGAATTCGGCAGAATGCCGCCGGTGTGGTGACGGGGCTGACGCTGGAATCAGCCAGCGGAGAGATCCTGTTTACCCGCCAGGCGGACGGATCCTTTATTCGCGCACGTTAGGGCTGAAGCTGTCTGCGTTTAACGTGCATGGATATGCATGAGTAGAGGAAACAAATACCGGGCAGGTGTTGAAGGTGTCTCACCTCACCTTCCACCGCTCCGTATGCAGAAGACCCCATATTAATTTTTAGTGTTTTTTGCCATATCCCCCATTTCACTTTGATTTTACTCTTTAGTATGAACACCTTTAAAATGTTCTTATATGACCAATTTCTGTCATTTTAATGCTATAACTGTCTATATATAGCCATTAATGAAATATATTGAGGCCAGCCATGTCTTTCATGCATTTACTCCATTCACCAGCAGATATCGCCCGAAGTATTGGAGAGAACGCTAAAACACTTCGTCTCTCGAAAAACCTCTCTCGCAGGACTCTTGCTGAAAAATCGGGTGTGTCTGAAAGTACCATTAAGAGATTCGAGACGACGGGAATAGTCACATTAGAAGCCCTGATTCTCCTCGCTACCGCTCTCGATGAGCGTAATGCCGTGACTAAACTTTTCAGTCCCGAGCATCCGCATTCCATGGATGAACTTAAAAATGCCAAACGCAAGCGGGGAATGCGATGATGAAGAAAGGGTTTAAGCACACCACGGCACTCACCGTATTGAGCAACAGCACTAAAGTCGGTGAACTCCTCAAGGGCGGCAGGGCCATGGGTGAGCACACCACTGGCTTCGGCGGCCGCACGCCCGGTAAGCCATCCAGAAAGCGTATTATCGAGATCTGTAAAGACTACAAGTATCTAAAGGCCGAAGAGTATATAGAGCAGACCCTGTCCGCGCTGGCGGACTGGAAAAGAGTCTTTACCAGACTGAAGATTCCTCACAAAGCTGGTGAGCCAATCTTTAACGTTCTGGCCAGGTTGCACAAAGACTTTGAGAAATAGCCAGGATTGGGGATGAAGACTTACGAATTGCAGGCAGTTGACGGAAACAAAAACGCCGGCACGAGGCCGGCGTTTTTTTATTGCTAAAAGCGATTAAGCTTCAGCAACTACATTCACGATCAGTTTCGCGAATACTTCGCTGTGAACCTGGAAGTCCACTTCGTGCTCACCGGTGGTGCGCAGAACGCCGTTCGGCAGGCGAACTTCGCTCTTAGCCACTTCAACGCCAGCTGCAGTGACTGCATCAGCGATGTCGCGGGTACCGATGGAACCGAACAGTTTACCTTCGTCGCCTGCTTTAGACGCGATGGTAACGGTGCCCAGTGCGATGATTTTCTCAGCGCGAGCGTTAGCAGCAGACAGAACGTCAGCCAGTTTGGCTTCCAGTTCTGCACGGCGTGCTTCGAAGAACTCAACGTTTTTCTTGGTAGCAGGAACAGCTTTGCCCTGTGGTACCAGGAAGTTACGAGCGTAGCCCGCTTTAACGTTTACCTGGTCGCCCAGGGTGCCCAGGTTTGCTACTTTATCAAGCAGAATAACTTGCATTACCTTATCCTCTTAAAGTCGTTAATAGACAGTTGCCGTTACTGATGACGATCGGTGTACGGCAGCAGGGACAGGTAACGAGCGCGCTTGATGCAGCGAGCCAGCTGACGCTGGTATTTTGCACGAGTACCGGTGATACGGCTTGGTACGATCTTGCCGCTTTCAGTGATGTAGTTTTTCAGCGTTGCGATATCTTTGTAATCGATCTCAATAACGCCTTCCGCGGTGAAACGGCAGAACTTGCGACGACGGAAATAACGTGCCATTAGGCTAGTCTCCAGAATCTATCAATTCAATCTGCTCGGCATGCAGTACGAGTTTGTTCAGGCCATTGCGCCCTTGATGGCTGCAAATAAACCCCTGAACCGTGACCTGCGTGCCGACCGTTATACTTTGAGTAATGGCCTGATGGGCTTTGCCGCTGATAATCACCGGCATACGGCACCAGGCTTGCCGGGTAAAACCGGCTTCCACCTGCTGTGAACGATGCTCAAGCACGAACTGGCAGTGTGGAATTCCTGACGGGCTGACTTTTCGCATCGGCGTCTTGCACACGGTGCCAGACAGCGTCAGACGGTTAGCCGTCATAGAAATTACTCTTCAGAATCCCCAGCATCTGCATCATCTGAGGTTTCGTTAGCGAAGTCTTCGCGGCGATCGCCACGACGTTCGTCTTTCGCTTTAACCATCGGAGATGCTTCAGTTACCGCGTGCTTAACGCGCATAACCATGCTGCGGATAACGGCGTCGTTGAAGCGGAAGTTAGTTTCCAGCTCATCGATCGCTTCCTGCGGAGCTTCAACGTTCAGCAGAACGTAGTGGGCTTTGTGCAGTTTGTTGATCGGGTAAGCCAGCTGACGACGGCCCCAGTCTTCCAGGCGGTGGATCGTACCTTCTGCACCAGTGATGGTGGCAGAGTAGCGCTCGATCATGCCAGGAACCTGTTCGCTCTGGTCAGGGTGAACCATAAATACGATTTCGTAATGACGCATCGAATTTGCTCCTTACGGATTATTCAGCCTCCTGTCGGGGTCAACCGCGGCCCATGGAAGCAAGGAACGTTATAAGCCGTAACCAACGATTTGCAGGTTACAACTTGAGAATGCGGCTGAAAAAATTGACGCGTAATAATACTGGCGAGGGATAGGAAACACAAGGTAAAGATCGAGCGCGCTGAGAAATAAAACGCGGCTGCAGAACGGGCGATGAATTCTTGCTAAAAGCCGCTGCGACAACCACCGCCGGTGCAGGATTCTGCTCATCTGGCGCAGGCATTTTTGGTGAAATCGACTCCCTCTATCGGGGAATAGCGTAAACTCATGCCACTGCCATCAAAGAGAGCTGAAGATGCGTCCGATAATCGCGTTATCCGTCATCCTGCTGCTGAGCGCCTGCAGCGCGCTGAAAACCACGCCCCAGCCGCCCCCGCCGCCAGCGAACCACGCGCAGGAGATCGTCCGCGCCCAAACCACCAATCTGACCCGGCTCGGTACGGCCAGCGTGACGGTGCGCGGTTCCCCGGACGATGCCGAACGGGCGCTGGCGGAAAAAGCCAACGCCAGTGGTGCCAGCTACTATCTTATCCAACTGGTGAGCGAGACGGTCGCGCCCGGCATGTGGTACGCCTCAGCTATCTTCTACGGCCCTTCAGCTCATGCCGCTGGCGCGCAATAACAGCCGCTGGCAGACGTCTTCGGGGATCGCCGTGCCACCGCGTGGGTCCAGCTGCTGGCGGCACCAGGCATCCGCCAGCGGCGGCTCCAGATGGCGCAGCACCTGCTCTGCGGTCGCCAGCGCAAACAGCCGCTCGACGAGGCTCCGCGCCCGCGCTTCATCCGGCTGGCGCAGCATTAATCTGAGCTGACGCCACTGCTGGTCAACGTGGCGATTGATGCCTTTCACTTCGGCAAACTGCGCCTCCAGCCTTTCACCAAGCGCAGGCTGCTTAAGCAAGACCCGCAGCACGTCAAGGCACATCACATTGCCGGACCCTTCCCAGATACTGTTAACCGGCATTTCGCGATAGAGTCGGGGCAGTTCACTGTCCTCGCAGTAGCCGATGCCGCCGAGCACCTCCATGGATTCGGCGACAAAAGGGATGCCGCGCTTGCAGATGACATACTTCGCGGCCGGGGTCAGCAGCCGACTGTAGCCACGCTCGGTTTCCTCTTTGCCCTCTGACCAGGCGCGTGCGAGGCGCATCAGTAGCGCCGTTTGGCCTTCCAGTATTAGCGCCTGCGAGGCCAGTACCTGGCGCATCAGCGGCTGATCCACCAGTTTTTTTCCCTGCACCTGCCGCTGATGGGCATGATACAGAGCCACCGAGAATGCGCGGCGCATCTGTCCGTGGCTGCCCAACGCGCAGTCAAAGCGGGTGTAACCGCCCATTTTCAGGATTTGCCGCACGCCTTCGCCCTCGTCGCCAATCAGCCAGCCAAGTGCGTCCCGAAACTCCACTTCGCCACTGGCGTTGGAGCGGTTGCCGAGCTTGTCTTTTAGCCGCTCGATCTGCACGCCATTACGCGTGCCGTCTGGAAGCAGTCGCGGCAGGAAAAAGCATGACAGGCCAGCGGAGGTCTGAGCCAGCATCAGATGGGCATCGCTTTGCGGCACCGAGAAAAACCATTTATGCCCCACCAGCCGATAGCATTCACCGGAGCCACGACGGTCGACGGGTTCAGCGCGGGTGGTATTACTCAGCACGTCGGTTCCGCCCTGCTTTTCGGTCATGCCCATGCCGATCAGCAGCCCGCGCTTGAGTTCACCCGGCTGCAGGTGTGCATCGTAGCGATCGGAGAGCAGGCCCGGCAGCCAGTTGTGAAATTCAGCGGGCAAATAGCGCTGTAGCAGCGGGATAGCGCCGAAGGTCATGGTGACCGGGCACAGCGTTCCGGCCTCAACCTGGGCATGCAGAATAAAACGCGCGGCGCGCGCCACGAAGGCGTTCTCTGGCGCATCGGGCAACCACGGCAGGTTGTGCACGTGGTTAGCGCACAACCCCTGCATCAGCAGATGCCATGCCGGATGGAAGCGGACATCGTCCAGCCTTTCTCCCGCAGCATCGTAGCGCAGCAGCTCCGGCGGATTACGGTTTGCCAGCCTCCCCAGCTCAAGCGATTCCGCGCTGCCCAGCTGTTGTCCGACGGAAGCCAGACGTTCAGCATCCCAGCCAGCGCCATGACGCAGTACGGCGTCACGCAGCGGAATATCGGAAAGAAACAGATTGCTGTTATTCAGGGGGGTGGGTTGATTGAAGACAGTATGGGTTTTCCAGTCCATCACGGCATCCTGTTTAAAACGGGCCAGATGACAGGATAAAACGGGTGGCGGAGAATGCTGGGGCGCAGGTCACGCCCCGGACAATTTACTTCACGCTACGCTGGCGTACCGCTTCAAACAGGCAGATCCCGGTCGCGACGGAGACGTTCAGTGATGACACGCTGCCCGCCATCGGAATGCTGATCAGCTCGTCGCAGTGCTCACGCGTCAGGCGGCGCATGCCCTCGCCTTCTGCACCCATCACCAGCGCCATCGGACCGGTCATTTTGCTCTGATACAGGTCGTGATCTGCTTCACCGGCGGTGCCGACAATCCACACGTTGAATTCCTGCAGCTGGCGCATGGTGCGTGCCAGGTTGGTTACGCGGATCAGCGGCACGTGCTCGGCGGCACCGCTGGCCACTTTCTTCGCGGTTGCGTTCAGGGCTGCGGAGCGATCTTTCGGCACGATAACCGCATGAACGCCGGCGGCGTCTGCGCTACGCAGGCAGGCACCCAGGTTATGCGGATCGGTTACGCCGTCGAGGATCAGAAAGAACGGACTTTCCAGGCTTTCTAACAGGTCGGGGAGATCCCCTTCCTGATACTGACGGCCCGGCCTGATGCGGGCAATAATGCCCTGATGCACCGCACCCTCAGAGGTGCTGTCCAGCATCTGCTTGTTGGCCACCTGGATCACCACGCCCTGCGCTTCCAGCGCTTTCACCAGCGTCTGTAAGCGGCGATCGTCGCGCCCTTTCTGGATAAAGACTTCCTGGAAACGCTGCGGGTCGCTGTCCAGCAGCGCCTGCACGGCGTGGATACCAAAAACAATTTCACTCATGGTTCAGTTACTCAAAGGTCATCATTCAGTTGAAAGGGGCAAACGCGTCAGCGCTCGCCCCCCTGCTACAGTGTATTTCCACCGCTCGGTTAGTCGCGGTCGGATTTTTTCCCTGCGCGTTTCGCTTTGGTGGCGGCGGCGATTTTACGGGTTTTATCCGACGGCCTGCGCGGCTTTTTCTCGCTTTTTGCTGGCTGAGCGCTTTTCGACTCGCCAGCGGTGCGGAAGGCAGCGTCCGGCTCGAAGTTTTTGCTGCCCGGGCGCGGGGCGCGACGGCGATTACCGCTGTTTTTAGCCGCGCCGCGTTTTTCACGATCGCGCTCGGTTTTGCCTTCGCCACGCGGTTTACGCTGGCTGGAGATCAGCGCGAAATCGATTTTACGCTCGTCCATATGCACGGCATCAACGCGCACTTCCACCGAGTCGCCCAGGCGGTAGGTACGGCCACCGGACTCGCCGATCAGACGCTGACCAACCGCATCAAAGCGGTAGTAGTCGTTGTCCAGCGTCGACACGTGCACCAGACCGTCGATAAACAGATCGTCCAGGCGCACGAAGAAGCCAAAGCCGGTGACGCTCGAAATCACACCGCTGAAGGTTTCACCCACCTGGTCGTGCATGAAGTCGCACTTCAGCCAGTCGGCAACGTCGCGCGTCGCTTCATCAGCGCGGCGCTCGGTCATCGAACAGTGCTGGCCAAACTGCAGCATCTGCTGCAGATCGTAGTGGAAACCGCCGGTTGGCGTGGTATTCCCCTGCAGCGTGTTGTTCTCTTTCGCCACCAGATACTTAATCGCGCGGTGCAACAGCAGATCCGGATAACGACGGATCGGCGAGGTGAAGTGCGCGTAGGAAGCCAGCGCCAGACCGAAGTGACCACGGTTTTCCGGATCGTAAACCGCCTGCTTCATGGAGCGCAGCAGCATGGTTTGCAGCATTTCATGATCGGGACGTCCGGCGATCTGGTTCAGCAGTTCGGCGTAATCCAGCGGCTGAGGTTTATTGCCACCCGGCAGCGTCAGGCCCAGCTCGTTCAGCACGGAGCGGAAGCTTTTGATGCTGTCATCGCTTGGGCGATCGTGATCGCGGAACAGCGCAGGCTCGTTGTTTTTCTCAACGAAGCGCGCCGAGGCGATGTTGGCGAGGATCATGCACTCTTCGATCAGTTTGTGCGCATCGTTGCGGGAGACCTGCTCAATACGATCGATACGGCGTTCGGCGTTGAAGATAAACTTCGCTTCATCCGTTTCAAACGAAATGCCGCCGCGCTGCTCACGGGATTTCTCCAGCGCCAGATACATGCGGTGCAGCTCTTCCAGGTCTTTCACCAGCGGCTGATACTGCTCGCGCAGATCCTGGTCACCCTGCAGAATGTTCCACACCTTGTTATAGGTCAGGCGCGCGAACGAGTTCATGACCGCTTCATAGTGCTTGTAGCCGGTCAGCTTACCGGTAGAGGACACGGTCATCTCGCACACCATGCAGAGACGATCCACCTCCGGGTTCAGTGAACACAGGCCGTTAGACAGCACCTCCGGCAGCATCGGTACGACCTGAGATGGGAAGTAAACCGACGTGCCACGGTTAATCGCTTCGGCATCCAGCGGCGTGCCGGGACGCACGTAGTAGCTGACGTCGGCAATCGCGACCCACAGGCGCCAGCCGCCGCCGCGCTTACGTTCGCAGAATACGGCATCATCGAAGTCGCGGGCATCTTCACCATCAATGGTGACCAGCGGCAGATCGCGCAGATCCACACGGCCTTTTTTCGCCTCTTCCGGCACTTCTTCACTCAGATGAGCGATCTGTTTTTCCAGCTCCGGCGGCCAGACGTGCGGAATATCATGGGTGCGCAGCGCCATTTCTACGGCCAGGCTGGTACCCATATTATCGCCGAGCACTTCGACGATTTTACCAATGGCTTTAGTGCGGCGGGTTGGGCGCTGCGTGAGCTCCACCACCACCACAAAGCCCATTTTGGCGCCCATCAGCTCTTCGGCTGGGATAATAATATCGAAGCTCAGGCGGCTGTCGTCGGGAACGACGAAGCCCACGCCGGCATCGGTAAAATAGCGGCCAACAATCTGTGCGCTGCGCGGTTCTACTACGCGCACCACGCGCACTTCACGGCGACCACGACGATCGGCGCCCATGGCCTGGGCGAGAATGATATCGCCGTGCATGCACATCTTCATCTGCTCGGCAGAGAGGTACAGATCGTCTTTGCTACCTTCGATGCGCAGGAAGCCGAAGCCATCGCGATGGCCAATGACTTTGCCTTTTAACAGGTCGAGGCGTTCCGGCAGCGCGTAGCACTGGCGGCGGGTGAAGACCAGCTGCCCGTCACGCTCCATCGCGCGCAGGCGGCGACGCAGCGCTTCGATCTGCTCTTCAGTGTTAATGGATAGTTCTACCGCCAGCTCTTCACGGCTGGCAGGCTTTTCGCGTTTGTCCAGGTGAGCGAGAATAAACTCACGGCTGGGAATAGGGTTTTCGTACTTTTCAGCTTCTCTTTCCTGAAAGGGATCTTTTGACATCGAGGTTCCTCCGTTGTCAGCTGCTGAGCGACACGCGGTCGGTCAGCAAAATTTTGTAAAGCGGATGGTTGTCTTCCACCAGGTCAGCCAGGGTGTAGTTGTCCAGTTCCCGCAGGAAGCTCTGGACAGCATCATGCAGCGCCTTTTTCAGGCGGCAGGCAGAGGTGATATGGCAGAAATCGCTGTGGCAGTTCACCAGTTGCAGCGGTTCCATATCACGGACTACCTGACCAATCACAATCTCCTCAGCCGGTCTGCCCAGGCGGATACCGCCATTTTTACCGCGCATCGCCGCGATATAACCGGCACGGCTAAGTTGATTGATAATTTTGACCATATGATTACGGGACACGCCATATGTGTCTGTCACTTCGCTGATGCTGGTCATCTGGCCCTCTGGTAAAGAGGCAAGATAGATCAGCGCACGTAAGCCGTAATCGGTAAAACTGGTTAGCTGCACAGTAACCTCAAGGATAAAACCCGTATTGAAGCTGTCATCCGCTTAAGAATGGACTTTGTTAGCAATGATAATAAACCAGCCACCGCAAAGGGGCGATTTTATTTAAACAAGCGGCATGGGTGAAAAGAACTGACGGGAACGGCATGAAACCAGTGCAGGAAAGGATCTGGCCGGGCAATGCCCGGCCTGAAATACAATTATGCGTCAAACGGGTCGCGCAAAATCATCGTTTCACTACGGTCCGGACCGGTTGAAATAATATCAACGGGTACACCGGTCACTTCTTCAACGCGCTTAATGTAGTCAAGCGCTGCCTGCGGCAGACCATCGCGCGTTTTCACGCCAAAGGTCGTTTCGCTCCAGCCTGGCATGGTTTCGTAGATTGGCTCGATACCTTCCCAGTTTTCTGCTGCCAGCGGCGTGGTGGTCACTTCGCTGCCGTCAGGCATGCGGTATGCCACACAGATTTTCACTTCTTTCAGGCCATCCAGCACGTCCAGTTTGGTCATGCAGAAGCCAGAAAGGGAGTTGATCTGCACGGCGCGACGCACAGCAACCGCATCCAGCCAGCCGGTACGACGACGACGGCCTGTGGTGGCACCGAACTCGTTGCCCTTCTCACACAGGAACTCACCGGTTTCGTCGAACAGTTCGGTTGGGAACGGACCTGCACCCACGCGAGTGGAGTAGGCTTTAACGATGCCCAGAACGTAATCCACATAGCGCGGACCAATACCTGAACCCGTTGCCACGCCACCGGCGGTGGTGTTAGACGAAGTCACGTACGGATAGGTACCGTGGTCGATATCCAGCAGCGTACCCTGTGCGCCTTCGAACATGATCAGGTCGCCACGCTTGCGCGCGCCGTCCAGCAGTTCAGACACGTCAACCACCATACCGGTCAGGATATCGGCAATCGCCAGGGTATCCGCCAGCACTTTATCGTAGTCAACCGCGTCGGTTTTGTAGTAGTTAACCAGCTGGAAGTTATGATATTCCATCACTTCTTTCAGTTTGGCTGCGAAGGTTTCTTTGTTAAACAGGTCGCCAACGCGCAGGCCGCGACGAGCCACTTTATCTTCGTAAGCCGGGCCAATACCGCGACCGGTCGTACCGATTGCTTTCGCGCCGCGTGCTTTTTCGCGCGCAACGTCCAGCGCCACGTGGTACTCAAGGATCAGCGGGCAGGCCTCAGAAATGAACAGACGTTCGCGTACCGGGAAGCCGCGATCTTCCAGACCTTTCATCTCTTTCATCAGAGCAGCCGGAGACAGCACAACACCGTTGCCGATGATGCTGGTGACGTTTTCACGCAGGATGCCAGATGGAATTAAGTGGAGGACGGTTTTTTCACCGTTGATGACTAGCGTATGGCCAGCGTTATGGCCGCCCTGATAGCGCACTACGTATTTAGCACGTTCCGTCAGGAGGTCAACAATCTTACCTTTACCTTCGTCACCCCATTGGGTGCCCAGTACGACGACGTTCTTACCCATTTCTCAAAATCACCGATTGCTTAAAAATGGATTCTACCATCGTCATTTTAGTCTTTCAGCTGTTTTAGCATACGATTGCGTACTTTTTTGCCGACAATCGCCATATCGGGGCAAATATCACAACCTGCTGCGGATTTAGCCGCCGTTGTGTACGCTAATCATGTAGTAGATCACAGCACCCGCCACCACCAGCCCGCCGCCGACCCTGCGCAGTAGTGCATCCGGTAGCTGCGCCATCGACAAAATCATCCGCCGCCAGATACGCGGCCAGAGCATCGGCCCCAGCCCTTCAAAAACCAGCACCAGGCCCACCGCCATCCACACAATTGCATTCATCTTCGTCGATCTCGTTACTGTTCTGCCAGCCGCTGCCGGGCAAACTCCGGCCATAAAAAAAGGCCGGAAATTCCGGCCTTTCGCAGTTATAACAGATTATCAGCGCGTCGTGGTAGACGGATTCTTCATAAAGCGGAAGAAGTCGCTATCCGGGCTGAGCACCATCACGTCCTGGTTGCTCTTGAAGCTGTTCTCGTAGGCACGCAGGCTACGCATAAACGCGTAGAAGTCCTGGTCCTGACTGAAGGCATCAGCAAACAGTTTCGCCGCTTCAGCATCACCTTCACCGCGGGTGATACGCGCCTGGCGTTCTGCCTGAGCACCGATGAAGGCCACTTCATAATCCGCCTGCGCGGTCACTTTTGCTGCTTCTTCATCACCCTGCGCACGCTGGCTGCGGGCAACAGATTCACGCTCGGCACGCATACGGGCAAAGATCGCGTCTGATACTTCAGTTGGCAGGTTGATCTGCTTAATGCGCACATCCACCACCTGAATACCCAGCGCAGCCATGCTGTTCGGGTTGATTGACGGTTCTTTGCTCGACGTTTCACGCTCAACGCGCGCCGCGACCGAAGCAATCGCATCATCCGCTGCCGGCGTGGCCACTTCATCATCCTGACCGGCGCTACCGGTGTTCAGCGCATCGCGAACGTCGGTAGTCAGACGACCACGTGAGTCGGTAACGATATCTTTAACGTCCAGGCGACCAATCTCAGAACGCAGACGGTCACTGAACTTACGTTTCAGCAGAACTTCAGCCTGGGAAACATCACCACCCCCGGTGGCGAGGTAGTAGCGGCTGAAATCGCTGATACGCCATTTGATATAGGAGTCAACGATCAGATCTTTCTTCTCTTTGGTCACGAAGCGGTCGGCCTGGTTATCCATGGTCTGGATACGGGCATCGAGCGGCTTCATAGATTCCAGGAATGGGATCTTAAAGTGCAGGCCTGGCGCATAGACCAGCGGCTTGTTCTCATCATCACGCAGAACTTTACCGAAGCGCATCACAATGCCGCGCTGGCCTTCCTGTACAACAAACAGTGACGCGTACAGCACCACCAGCACAACAATCAATAATACGATTAATGGCTTACGCATCAGTTACTCTCTCCCTTCGCGCTGGGTATCGTTGCGCTGGGAGTTCACCCGGCGCTGATCCATGATGTCGTCCGGGCTGAACGACGTACTGCTGCTGGCGCGTTCGCTACCGCTGCTGGCAGGAGGCGTGCGCATCAGGCCGGTGCTGTCAGCGCTGCTCGCCGGTGCGCTGCCTGACTGGCCACGCATCAGCTGATCCAGTGGCAGAACCATCAGGCTGTTGCCTTTGTCATTCACCAGCACTTTACGAGTATGGCCCAGCACGCGTTCCATGGTTTCGATATACAGACGTTCGCGGGTAATCTGCGGTGCGGCTTTATACTCCGGCAGAATACGTGCAAAGCTGTCCACTTCACCTTGCGCTTCCAGCGTGATTCGTGCTTTGTACGCACGTGCTTTTTCCAGCGTTTCCTGTGCTTTACCACGGGCTACCGGAATTTCTCCGTTGGCATAGGCTTCCGCCTCACGCACTTTCTGCTCGCGGTTTTCACGGGCGGCGATCGCATCATCAAATGCGGCCTTCACCTCTTCCGGTGGACGTGCCGTCTGGAAGTTAACGTCCAGCAGCGTGATCCCCATATCGTAAGGGCGAATGGTTTCTTCCAGCTCGCGCTGGGTATCGCTACGCACGACGGTACGGCCTTCGGTCAGGATACGGTCCATCGTTGAGCGACCAATCACGCCGCGCAGGGCGCTGTCAGTTGCCTGACGCAGACTGTCATCCGCGCTGGTGACCGAGAACAGATAACGTTCTGGATTGGTAATGCGATACTGCACGTTCATTTCCACGCGCACGACGTTTTCATCAGATGTCAGCATCGTACCGGAGGCAGAAAGCTCGCGCACCGCCTCAACGTTGACGGCACGAACCTGATCGATAAAGGTTGGCTTCCAGTTCAGGCCCGGCTCAACCAGATGGCTGAATTTACCAAAGCGCGTCACTACGCCACGCTCGGCTTCTTTGATGGTATAGAAACCGCTACCGGCCCAGATAACCACCACAGCCGCTGCCGCGATGCTGACCAGACGCCCGGTATTGCCGGAGCGACGCTGATCGTTACCGTTACCGTTGCCGCCGCCATCGCCACCTTTTTTGCCACCGCCCAGACCACCAAGCTTATTGCTCAGCTTACGGAAGATATCATCCAAATCAGGAGGACCTTTATCACGTCCTCCCTTATTTCCCCCAGAGTTGCCGCCTTGATTATTGCTGCTTCCCCACGGGTCGCGGTCCTGTCCGTTATTTCCGGGCTGATTCCACGCCATGTTTATGCTCCATTAATTGTGTGTGCGGTGGTACCCCAAACCGGGATACGCGTGTCAGGCAAAATCAGTCAAACAATGTAATCCACCAGCTCCGGTACCTGTTTACACAGACGTCGCCAGTCAACGATCGGCATGCGTACCTGTAAACCTACGCTACCATCATCCTCATTCCACTCTTTTTCTATCGCCTGAAGCTGATAAAAACGACTGCGCAGCCGCCCCGCTTCCGGCGGCAAACGCAAATCATACTGCGCAATTTCACCGGCCAGGCGTTCGGTCAACGCCTGGAACAGTAGCGGGATCCCCTCACCGGTTTGTGCGGACAACCAAACGCGGATCGGCAGGTTTTCTTCATTACGATCGATGCGCGGAACAAAATCTTCCAGCATATCAATCTTGTTCATGATCAGCAGGCTGGGGATCTCATCGGACTCGATCTCTTCCAGCACGACGTTTACCGCGTTGATGTTCTCTTCAAGACGCACATCGGCGGCATCAATCACGTGCAGCAGCAGCGTCGCCTGACGGGTTTCCTGCAGCGTGGCCTTAAACGCCGCGACCAGGTCATGAGGCAGATGGCGGATAAAGCCCACCGTGTCGGCCAACACAACTTCACCGACGTCAGCAACGTTGACCCGGCGCAGCGTCGGGTCCAGCGTGGCAAACAATTGGTCTGCCGCATAGACATCGGCAGACGTTAAGCGGTTGAACAGGGTGGACTTACCGGCGTTGGTATAACCCACCAGCGATACGGTCGGCACATCGGCTTTGCTTCGTGCCTGCCTGCCCTGCTCGCGCTGCTTTTCAACACGTTCAAGACGGGAAAGAATCAGCGTTATACGGTTTCTTAATAACCGACGGTCGGTTTCGAGCTGGGTTTCACCCGGGCCACGCAAACCGATACCGCCTTTCTGGCGCTCAAGGTGCGTCCAGCCGCGTACAAGACGGGTCGCAAGATGACGCAGCTGCGCCAGTTCTACCTGTAATTTACCTTCATGAGTTCGGGCGCGCTGCGCGAAGATGTCCAGGATTAACCCGGTACGGTCGATAACGCGGCACTCACAGAGCGCTTCAAGATTACGCTCCTGGGCCGGGCTGAGCGAGTGGTCAAACAGCACCACGGAAGCCCCGCTCTCTTTTACCGCTTCGGCAATTTCTACAGCTTTTCCTTCACCGACAAAGTATTTAGGATGTGGCGCTTTGCGACTGCCGGTCACGACACGGAGCGCTTCTACGCCAGCGGAAGACACGAGGTTTTCAAACTCCTGCAGATCTTCCATATCTTTGTCTTGCGAAAAATAGATGTGTACCAGTACGGCCTGCTCACCGGCATCATAACGGTCAAACAAACTTAAACCTCTCAGAACCTGGTTGAACCTGCTACCCGATGGCCATACTGCATCAAAACAGCGTAAACATGGCGCACACAGCTCAATAAACGATATTTTTACGCAATATCATCCCGCCCAAAGCGAGATGAGAAAAACGGGATAACACATTTGCCAGGACGGGGAACGATTCCCCGTCATGGATGGACAGCGACGCTAGTTACTCGGCGTCATCACTGTCTTGTTGAGGCTGAGAAGACGCCCCCGGGTTGCTTCCACCGTGATGATAGTTGCTGCTACCGCCACCCGCATTGTTGCTGTGGTGGGAAACCGGACGGGACGGGACAACGGTCGAGATCGCGTGCTTGTACACCATCTGGCTAACCGTATTCTTCAAAAGAATTACAAACTGATCAAACGACTCGATCTGGCCCTGAAGTTTGATGCCATTTACCAAATAAATCGAAACCGGAACACGTTCACGACGCAGTGCGTTCAAGAACGGATCTTGCAATGATTGCCCCTTAGCCATTCTATCTTTTCCTTATATGCTTGTTGTTTGTAACTTAAGAACCTGACGGTTCGAAATACGACGTAAAAAATTTGCGCGCGATAACGCACCAATTGTACACAATCACCCAGGCTTCGCACTAAGAACGTGTAACACTCTGGCATACGCTTCGTCGGGCCGTTCACTGTCAAGCCAGTGGACATCTTTCCAACCGCGTAGCCAGGTTATCTGACGTTTAGCTAACTGCCGGGTCGCGCAAATTCCCCGATAAACCATTTCATCGTAATCAATTTCACCGGACAAAAATGACCACATCTGGCGATAACCAACACAACGAATGGAAGGCATATCCGTATGCAAATCACCTCGTGCAAAGAGCGCCCGAGCCTCCGCTTCAAATCCTGACGCCAGCATCTGTTGAAAACGCAACTCTATTCTCTGATGGATCAGTTCGCGGTTCGCTGGCGCGATAGCAAACTGGTGAACATCATAGGGCAGCGCATCTCCAGACGTTTTTGTCAGTTCCGTTAAAGTTTTACCCGAAATAAAAAAAACTTCCAGTGCTCGCGAAAGTCTCTGGGGATCATTCGGATGAATACGACGTCCAGCAACGGGATCTACGTCACATAACTGGCGATGAAGCGCTTCCCAGCCCTTTTCACTCGCCATTTGCTCTATACGCTGACGCACTTCAGGATCGGCCGCGGGCAGTGGGGATAATCCTTCCAGTAACGCCTTGTAATAAAGCATGGTGCCACCAACAAGCAACGGAATATTCCCACGTTGGGTAATCTCCGCCATTTCAGCCAGCGCATCGCGACGAAACTCGGCCGCTGAATAGCTTTCAGCGGGGTCGCGGATGTCCAGCAAACGATGGGGCGCTAATGCCAGCTCTTCTGCAGAAGGCTTGGCGGTGCCGATGTCCATTCCGCGATAAATCAGTGCGGAATCTACGCTAATCAGCTCTACCGGCAGCGCCTGGCGCAGGGCTATCGCCAGCGCGGTCTTACCGGAGGCCGTCGGCCCCATCAAAAATATTGCCTTAGGCAGGCCAGCCGTGGATTGTTCACTCATACTTCAGGGTGTTCATCGCCGTAGTTATATCGATGGTCTGCAATAATCCAGAAGGTGGCGATTTCACTAACTGCGGGCAGAGTCGTTCAACATCGGCCAGCAGAGCAATCGCCTGCGAGTGATTCCAGTGCTGATGTTCAGAAACAGACTGACGCGCTAACCACTGCGCTGTCTGACTGGCTGAAACATCCTGCTGCCGGGCCAAATAGCCTAACAGTTCTGGAATCAAGTTTTGTAAATTTTGTTGGCGTAATGGTAAAGGCACCGCGCGCAGCATCACATGCTGACCCTCCGCAAGCAGTTCAATACCCAGCTGATTTAGCAACGTTGCCGAATCGGCCATCGCCCCACGCTCGGCTTTATCCAGTTTGAGGCGCACCGGGATCAGTAACGGCTGCGGTTTAAGGCCTTCTGAGCCGGGTTCCAGCTGGGCCTGTTTCAGCCAGCGTTCGGCAACGGCAAGGGCAATCAGCGACAGGCATTCTGCACTTTCTACCAGCGCGTAGTGCTGCTGCAAAACCGTCAACACGCGGCCGAAGCTCTGCGCGTGGCCGCGGAGCGGCTCCGGTAGCGGCTCGGGACTTTTTTCCGGCACCGGAAGAGCGGGCTCGTTGCATCGCGGCGGCGGCGTATTCATCAGCTGCTGGTAAGCCGCGCCCTCACGTTTCTGATAAACCGGCTCCTGCCGCCGGTGTGGGAACATTGCTGCAGCCAGGCCACCGGACGGGCGTTCTGAGGCAGACTCGCCGGAAGGGTTGCGTGATCCTGTTGGAGAGGATGATGATCCACCAGATGCACGCGGGGCATCTGCTGCTGCGGAGTCCAGACGGAACTCCCCTCCAGCTCCAGCTCCAGCTCCAGCTCCAGCTCCAGCTCCAGCTCCAGCAGAATAA
This sequence comes from Erwinia sp. JUb26, assembly GCF_003751505.1. Taxonomy (GTDB): domain Bacteria; phylum Pseudomonadota; class Gammaproteobacteria; order Enterobacterales; family Enterobacteriaceae; genus Erwinia. Next base: position 521,589 of record NZ_RJVB01000002.1, read on the forward strand.
TCTGCACCGGAGGGTGCAGGCGTGGAGAAATGATTTCCCCCCGCCGCCTGGCGGTTTTCAGGCTGCCAGCGTTCTGCGGGAATACCCGGTTCCAGATCCTGCAGCGTTTCCTGACCGGTTTCCTGCAGCACGCTCACCACGCCCTGATAAATAAAATCATGCACCAGCCGCGACTGATGGAAGCGCACCTCGTGCTTGGCCGGGTGAACGTTGACATCAACCTGATGCGGATCGATTTCAAGATACAGCACGTAGGCGGGCTGGTGCTGTTCGCCCAGCTTATCCTGATAGGCCTGGCGAATCGCGTGATTAATCAACCGGTCGCGCATCATGCGCCCGTTAACATAGCAATACTGCAGCTCGCTCAGCACCTTTGAGCCGGCGGGATCGGCAACCCAGCCGCGCAGCGTCAGCTCCCCGTGCTGCCACTCAATAGCCAGCGCGTGGCTGATAAACGCGGTACCGCAAATCGCCCCGAGACGCCGTTCACGTTGAGCATCATCAGTGACGCCACGGTACTGCCGCACCAGCTTGCCGTTATGACTGAGGCTAATCGCCACATCGAAACGCGCCAGCGCAATGCGGCGCACCACTTCGTCGATATGGGTAAATTCGGTCTTTTCGGTGCGCATAAATTTGCGACGGGCGGGGGTGTTATAAAACAGATCGAGCACTTCCAGCGTGGTGCCGACCGGATGCGCAGCGGGCTTCACCGTTACCGCCTGATCGCGGCCTTCCGCATACGCCTGCCAGGCTTCGCTCTGCGCTTCGGTGCGCGAGGTGAGCGTCAGACGGGAGACCGAGCTGATACTGGCCAGCGCCTCGCCGCGAAAACCGAGGCTGATAATCGCCTCAAGATCGTCGAGCGTGGTGATTTTACTGGTGGCATGCCGGGCCAGCGCCATCGCCAGCTCGTCCTTGCCGATGCCGCAGCCGTTATCACGAATACGGATCAGCTTTGCCCCGCCCTTTTCGATGTCGATCTCAATCCGTGTCGCACCCGCATCCAGGCTGTTTTCCACCAGCTCTTTCACCACGGAGGCCGGGCGCTCTACCACTTCGCCAGCGGCAATCTGGTTAGCAAGCTGCGGTGGTAGCACCTGAATGGGCATAGCTTTCCTCGATTACGATGTAGGGATGGTCAGGGTCTGACCCAGCATCACGTTCTGCGTTTTCATCTTGTTCGCCTGCTGAATCGCCTGCGGGCTGACGCCATATTTGGCAGCAATGGCCGTGAGTGAATCACCCCGGACCACTTTATGCCGCTGCGGTTTCACGGCTTTCACCGTACTGGCGATCTGCTTTACGCTCCCCGCTGGCACTTTCAGGCGCTGGCCGACCCAGACCACATCTTTCTTCAGCGTGTTCAGGGAGCGCAGCGTTGCCATGCTGACGCCATAATGCGCGGCAATGCCGGAAAGCGTTTCGCCGCGTTTCACCACGTGGCGCTGGGTCGCACCGGTGTAGAGCGTTCCTGCCGGTGCCGGGTTAGCTTCGACTTCAACCGCCGCTGCGGACTGCAACGGTCGGTTTTCCTCCTTTGGGACGGATTGTAGCGGGTGCGCCAGGAAGTAATTGCGCAAGCCTTTATAAATCGACTCGGCAATCTTCTGCTGGTAAGCGCTACTGCCAAGCAGTCGCTCCTCCGAAGGGTTGCTGATAAAGCCGGTTTCCACCAGCAGGGACGGAATATCCGGCGAGCGCAGAACGCCCAGGCTGGCATGTTCCGGACGACGTTTATGCAGCGCACCCACGCGCTGCAGCTGGGCAATCACTTTTACCGCGACATCGTAGCCCACCCGCTGCGAGTGGCCGAACTGCAGATCCAGCACCGCCTGGCTCAGGTACGGATCCGCCTGGCTGTTGGCCAGCAGGTCACCCGCGCCGCCCAGCAGTTCAGACTGCTTCTCGTGCTGTTCCAGCCAGCCGGCCATTTCGCTGTTGGCGCGGCGGTTGGAGAGCACCCACACCGATGCGCCCGACGCGCTGCGGTTAGGGGCTGCATCCGCGTGGATAGAAACCAGCAGGTTGGCATTTTGCTTACGCGCCACGTCAGAACGACCCATCACGGAGATAAAGTAATCGCCGTCGCGGGTCATCACGCCCTTAAACATCGGATCGTCGTTCAGCAATGCCTTCAGTTTGCGGGCAATGGCGATGGTAACGTTCTTTTCTTTCAGCCCACCGCCGCCGATAGCACCGGGATCCTGGCCGCCGTGTCCGGCATCAATGGCCACGATCACCGTATCGCCGCTGCTGGACGAGGTGCTGCGCGGGCGCGCGGTTTGCGTTCCGCTGGTGACGGCCGTCACCGGATTGGCATTAAACGGATTTTTCTCCGGCTGGCTGGCCGGGCGTGAAGCCGAACTGCTGCTGGCCGCCGTGCGTGATGCCTGACTGTTAGTGACCGGTACCGGACGGCTGGCCACTTTCGCCGGACGCGAGCCGCTGATCGTAAACACCACGTCGTAGCTGCTGCCGTTTTTCTGGGTCACCGCCCGTGTTTTACCCGGCTGGGTCAGTTCAAATACCAGTCGAATGCTCTGGCTGTCCTTCGCCTCGCTGGAGCGAATGCGTTTAACAATATTTTCGCCGCTGAAGGTCAGCGGCAACCCGCCGACAATACCGCTCTGGCGGATATCCAGCACCACGCGGTCAGGATTATGCAGCGGGAAGAAAGCGTAAATAGGCTGCCCGGCAAAGCTCAACGTCACTTTGGCCTGGTCACTGCCGTTGGAAACTTTAATGTCGGACAGGCTTGCCGCCATGGAGGCAAACGAGCAGAAAAACAGGAAAAGCAAAATCAAGGATTTAATCTGCCGCATCATACCTCACCCTGCTGTGATGCAAACTGCTGCAGCATCGTTTCACCAGCGGCCGAGCGGGCGCGCAACTCGGCCTGACGCGCATGCCCCTGATAGTTCAAATGCAGTTCCATATCCGGTTCCGGCAGCACGCCGGTTCCCTGCTGCGGCCATTCCACCAGGCAGATACTGTCATTGGTGAAGTAATCACGAATGCCCATAAACTCCAGTTCTTCCGGATCGGCCAGGCGATACAGGTCAAAGTGATACACGCGACGATCGACCAACTCGTAAGGTTCTACCAGCGTATAGGTCGGACTTTTGACGTTACCCTGATGCCCTAAAGCCTGCAAAAACCCGCGACTGAACGTCGTTTTTCCCGCGCCCAGATCGCCGTACAGATAAAGAGTTGCCGCGCCGTCACAGACGCGGGCCAGTCGGGCACCCAATGCGAGGGTTGCTGCCTCATCGGGCAACGCGATTACACAGGTCATCATTCTTTTTTATTCGACATCTCAGGATTAACAAACAGATAGAGCACGGAAAACAGATCGGTGGCTAACATGCCGCGTGTACCATAGCGGGCGGCCACCGCGTCGGCTGCCGCGCCGTGCGTAACGCACCCTGCGCAGGCAGCATCGTAGAGCGGGAGCTTTTGCCCCGCAAGGCTGCCGATGATGCCGGATAACACATCGCCCATACCACCGCTGGCCATACCAGCGTTGCCCACATCGGCTATCGCCAGTTTACCGTTCTCTTCCGCGATAAGCGTTCCGGCCCCTTTCAGTACCACCACTCCGCCATAGCGCTTGACCAGCCGCCGCACCGCAAGTAAGCGGTCACTTTCAATTTCACTCACTTTCACGTTCAGCAGGCGCGCGGCCTCGCCGGGATGCGGCGTCATAATCCGATTTTGACGTTTATCGGGGCTGATTGCCAGCAGGTTAAGCGCATCGGCATCCCAAAGCATCGGTTTATGAGAGTTTTCTACCTTTTTCAGCGCTTTTTTACCCCACGGCCCCTGTCCCATCCCCGGTCCGATCACAATGAAATCAGCCCACTCCATCCCATCATCCAGCGCGGCAGCGGTCAATTCCTGGACCATCAGCTCGGGGCGTGCCATCAGCAGCGGGCCAACGTTCTCAATGTGAGTAAGTACTCGCACAAGCCCTGAGCCCGTACGCAGCGCAGCTTCAGCCGCCATGCGTATCGCGCCTGCGGTGCCGTGATCGCCGCCAATCAGCAGCAGGCGGCCGTGATCGCCTTTATGGGACGTGGCTCGTCGCGGTGTCAGCCAGCGGGAGAGATAACCGGCATCATAACGCGCAATCGGTGCCTGCTGCGTCACCAGCCAGGGATCGAGCCCTAGGCTGTGATAATCGAGCTGCCCAACATAGTCACGCGCCTTTCCGGTCAGCAAACCCGGCTTGAGGGCGATAAACGTCAGGGTAAATGCCGCTTCTATCGCCACGCCGGGCACAGTACCGTTAGCGGCCACTAACCCGGAAGGCACATCGACGGCAAAAACGGCGGCAGAATGACGGTTTGCCTGCTCAATCAGGCGATCGTAAGGCACGCCAGGTGCCCGATTCATTCCGGTCCCCAACAGCGCATCGACAATCACCTCCACATCATCCGGCCAGTCGATGGCGGGATCGTGGACCACGCCGCCTGCGGCCAGCCAGGCATCACGCGCCCGCTGAGCTTCATCCGGTAGCCGATTACGTCCCTCCACGGCGAGCAGCGTCACCGTCAGTCCCGCGGCCTTCGCCAACCGCGCCACCACGAAACCATCTCCCCCATTGTTGCCCTGCCCGCAGAGCACCAGCCAGTGGCGGGTATCCGGCCACAGGCTCCGCATCTGGTTAAACGCCGCTTCCCCCGCCCGCTGCATCAGTTCAAACAGGGTAATCCCCAGCGCATCGGCCCCTTCCCGCTCAAGCTGAGCTGTCGCCTCCACAGGCCAGACAGAATAGGGTAAACTAAGGCTGTCTTTCTGCTGGTTCAGGTTTTTCATGTCACATCCTCTCGATTTCCATCAACTTGCCCTGGATATTAAACAGTGGGGGCTGGCGCTCGGCTTTCAGCAGGTCGGTATCTGCGATACCGATTTAACGCTGGAGGAGCCGCGCCTGCAGGCCTGGCTGGATAAACAATATCACGGGGAAATGGACTGGATGGCGCGTCACGGCATGATGCGCGCCCGTCCCCATGAACTGATGCCCGGCACGCTGCGGGTCATCAGCGTGCGCATGAACTATCTTCCGGCGAAAGCGGCCTTTGCCAGCACGCTAAGAAATCCTCGTCTGGGCTATGTTAGCCGCTATGCGCTGGGCCGTGATTACCACAAAGTATTGCGTAATCGCCTTAAAAAGTTAGGCGATATGATCCGGGAACGCTGTGCGGAAGCGCAATTTCGTCCCTTTGTTGATTCCGCCCCGGTGCTGGAGCGCCCTCTTGCCGCAAAAGCCGGGCTGGGCTGGACCGGTAAACATTCGCTGATCCTTAATCGTGAAGCCGGATCGTGGTTTTTCCTTGGCGAGCTGCTGATCGACCTGCCTCTTCCCGTCGACGGCCCGGTGGAAGAAAACTGCGGGCGCTGCGTGGCCTGTATCACCACCTGCCCGACCGGGGCAATTGTCGAACCTTATAAAGTCGATGCCCGTCGCTGTATTTCGTATCTGACCATTGAGCTGGAAGGCGCGATCCCGGAAGAATTCCGGCCGCTGATCGGTAACCGCATCTACGGCTGCGATGACTGCCAGCTAATCTGTCCATGGAACCGTTACGGTCAGCTTACCGATGAGGATGACTTCAGCCCGCGTGCCGTACTGCACGCACCGCCGCTGGTCGATTTGTTCGCCTGGGACGAGGCAAAATTTCTGCGGATAACAGAAGGCTCTGCCATCCGTCGTATCGGGCACCTGCGCTGGCTGCGAAACGTGGCCGTGGCGCTAGGTAATGCACCGTGGGACGCATCACATGTTCAGGCTTTAAAGGCAAGGCTGGGGGAGAATGAGATGCTGGATGAGCATATTCGCTGGTCGGTCGCCTGCCAGCTGGCAAAACGCGATGAAAATGCGATTGATGTTCAGAGCAGCCAGCAGCGGCGCCTGGTGCGTGCGGTTGAGAAAGGATTACCGCGTGATGCTTAAATGCACAATCGGGTCGATTTTCATGCCAGCAAGTTTTTCCACATGCTGTGAATAAAAATAAAAAACCGTTGTCATTCAACCTTCACAGAAATGACAAGCGATCCAGATAACAATTTGAAATATTCACAAATAGATAAAAAACAATAAGTTATAAATAAAACGTAAGAATTTGCTTATCAGGCAATCGCCGACAGATGAAAAGCATCCTGTGGATAACTCTGTTTAAAACAATTTTGGCTTAGTAATGAGAAAATCAATACCCGGCAGCAATTGCTGTGGATAATTTGATTTTTTTGATGAGATAAAACTATTTTTGGAGCGGGAAACGAGACTCGAACTCGCGACCCCGACCTTGGCAAGGTCGTGCTCTACCAACTGAGCTATTCCCGCTTGGAAGTGTTGCTGCTTTACTGCACTAAAAATCTGTAACTCACTGATTTTTATAGCTTTCCTCGTTCATTCCCGAGGAGAGGTCGCTATTATGGACCTGTTTGATAGCGCTGGCAAGACCTGCGTCAAAAAAAATTCACACGGATCTCATTCTTTCTACAAATCGCCACGGGGCTTGACGATAAGCCTCATTTCCCTCGTTCGGGAAGGAGATTGTCATCGAATAATTTATGGCTAGATTTCAGTCAATTATCTAAGGAGCTAGAAAACCATCACGGTGTTGCAATATTAAGACTTTTTGCCAGCAACGGAAGGATCTGAGAAATGACCTCATGATGAATGTCCTCTCTGCTTCTGTCGCCCCCATCCTTGCAGAGGATCCCTTTGCCCGGATTTTCACTTTCCCGTCGTGTTTCAGCGCCAGTGTTCACCGTTGAAAAACGACATAAACAGAGGCAACACAATAAAAATGAGGGATTAGTCCATGGGAGAAACAGCAGTAAAACAGGATGATTTCAGGCAAGTTTTCGACTGTTCGTCAATTTGAAATGATATTTAAATGACGCAGTGAGGAAAAAAAGAAAAACTGAAGAAACTTGGAGCGGGAAACGAGACTCGAACTCGCGACCCCGACCTTGGCAAGGTCGTGCTCTACCAACTGAGCTATTCCCGCTTAGGAGTGGTGTTGCTATCAAACAGTAGGTAATTGCTTGATATTTAAATTTTTTACTTCATTCCCTAATCAGGAATGGGCGCCATTATGGACCAGATGCAGCGAGCTGACAAGCCCTCTTCCGCGCTTTTTCGTCTTAATCACACCGACTGCTATAAATTTCCCCAAAAAGAATAATTAACCGGCAAATATCAGCACGTTCGGACGGTTAACAACCCTATGTACATAGAGAACGTTTGCAGTATCATCAAGTGAGAACGATTACCATTTACACTTACAAAGGATGTTGTTTTATGTCTCTACCTCGTTTTACTCGCACCTGTCTAGCAACCTGCGTGTTATTCGCGGCATCGGGTTCCTTTGCTGCAGAAACCTCTTCCGCCAACATCCCCGTGACCGACAGCATCAATACCCAGACGCTGAATAAGAACCCGCAGAATGTCGTCGTCTACGATCTGGCGATGCTGGATATTCTTGATGTACTGGGAGTCAAGGTTTCCGGGCTGCCGTTACCGAAACAGAAAGGCGCTTACCCGGCTTACCTCAGCAAATATGAGTCGGGCAACTACTATAACGTCGGCAACCCGTTTAAACCCGACTTCGAGGTGCTGAAGCAGCACAAGCCGGACTTGATTATCGGCGGCAGCCGCGCGTTTGAATCGACGGATAAATTACGCGCCGTGGCACCCACGCTGGATCTGACCGTGGATAATGCCCACCTGCTGAGCAGCCTGGAAGATCGCACCCGCACCTTAGGCAAGCTGTTTGATAAGCAGCCGCAGGCAGAGCGGGCACTCGCCGCGTTTAATGAGGATATTCAAAAAACGCGTCCGCTGGCGGAAAAAGCCGGTACCGCGATGACCGTGCTGGTGACCGGCGATAAGCTGATGGCCTATGGCTATGGCGATCACTACGGTTTTATCTTCGATCTGCTGGGCTTTAAAGAAGCCACTCAGGTCGAGGGCAAGGGGCGTTTCGGTGAGATCGTTGATGCGGCCCGCATCAAAAAAGCCAACCCGGAATGGATCTTCGTGATCGACCGCAACAGCGCTATCGGTCAGGGAGCGGCGAATGCGGAGAAACTGCTGGGCGATCCGCTGGTGCGTGCAACCAAAGCGGCAAAAGACGGCCATATTGTTTATCTGGACGCCAAAGCGATTTATTCCGCGGGTGGGTTAACGGCCTATGACCAGCAGGTGAAGCGTATTTATGGCGTATTGAGCAACAGCCAGTAATATCGTCAGGGCGGTGGTGGCATCGCCCTGATGTTTCGCCGAGCTTAGCAGGATATATCGCTGTGATAAGTTGCCTGGTGTACAGGAAATTGCCAGCAAACGTCAGAATTACAGGCATAAAAAAAGGACCCTAAGGGTCCTTTTTTCACTGTTTTACCGCTTTCGCAGCGAAACAAAATTTGGAGCGGGAAACGAGACTCGAACTCGCGACCCCGACCTTGGCAAGGTCGTGCTCTACCAACTGAGCTATTCCCGCTTAGTCGTAGCGATGTAATTTCTTCACCGGTACGGGGAGCGGATTATACGGAGATTTACTCTCTGCGCAATCCTGTCGTCGTAAAATTTTGAATTTTTCTTTCCAACTGCTGATAAATACGCCAAAGAGGTGAATTTATCAGCAAATCGCCGTCTAAGCGCGGCGGGTATCCGGCAAAAAGAAAATTTAACGCCCCGCCTTCCCCTCATCACAGCTGGATAAAATGCTCACGGTAGTAGGAAAGTTCGGCTACGGATTCACGGATGTCATCCATTGCCTGGTGCGAGCCCTGCTTTTTAAAGCCCGGCAAGATTTCCGGCTTCCAGCGGCGCGCCAGCTCTTTCAACGTGCTGACGTCCAGGTACCGATAGTGGAAGTAGGCTTCCAGTTCCGGCATGTATTTAAACAGGAAGCGGCGATCCTGGCCAATGCTGTTTCCGCAGATCGGTGAGCTGTTGGCCGGTACCCACTCTTTGAGGAATTCAATAGTGGCCAGTTCGGCCGCGCGATCGTCATGCTGGCTGGCCTTCACGCGTTCAACCAGCCCGCTGTTGGTGTGCGTACGCACGTTCCAGTCATCCATCAGCGCCAGCTGCGCGTCGGACTGATGCACGGCAAAGACCGGCCCTTCAGCGAGAATATTCAGATTGGCATCGGTAACAAGCGTGGCGATCTCGATAATCCGATCCTGCTCCGGGTCCAGGCCCGTCATCTCAAGATCAATCCAAATCAGGTTATTAGCATTCGCGGTCATAGTGCATCTCACTGTGGTCAAAGCGGCATTGTCGTTAATTAGCGTGTATGATAGACGTTTTGCCCGCGTAGGGCGAAATATGCCTGATTCGTGTGAGGAACAGTGAGTAAAAACAAACTATCCAAAGGTCAACAACGTCGCGTAAGTGCTAACCACGATCGCCGCCTGAAGCAGCGTGCCGATAAGCCGGAACCGGATGACAGTCTGTTCGGCGAGGCGCGGGATGGCGTGGCGATCAGCCGGTTTGGTATGCACGTTGACGTGGAAGATGCGGATGGTTCGGTACACCGCTGTAATATTCGCCGTACCATCCGTTCGTTAGTGACCGGTGACCGCGTACTGTGGCGCCCGGGCGTGGAAGGTGGTGCAACGGTGAAAGGTATCGTTGAAGCGGTACACGAGCGAACCTCGGTCCTCACCCGCCCGGATTTCTACGATGGGGTGAAACCTATCGCCGCCAACATTAACCAGATTGTTATTGTCTCTGCGATTCTGCCCGAACTGTCGCTGAATATTATCGATCGCTACCTGGTTGCCAGCGAAACGCTGGACGTTGAGCCGCTGCTGGTGCTGAACAAAACCGATCTGCTGGATGAAGAAGGCCGCAAATTCGTTGATGAGCAAATGGACATCTATCGCCATATTGGCTATCGGGTGCTGATGGTCTCCAGCCATGAAAAACAGGGACTTGTCGAACTGGAAGAGGCGCTGACCGGGCGCGTCAGCATCTTTGCCGGCCAGTCCGGCGTCGGCAAATCGAGCCTGCTCAACGCCCTGCTCGGCCTGGATCTCGGCAGCAATGAGATCCTCACCAACGACGTTTCCGATGTTTCCGGTCTTGGCCAGCACACCACCACCGCCGCACGCCTTTATCACTTCCCACACGGCGGCGACGTGATTGACTCCCCGGGCGTCCGTGAATTTGGTTTATGGCATCTGGAACCGGAACAAATCACTCTGGGGTTTGTCGAATTCCGTAAGTATTTAGGCGGATGCCGGTTCCGTGACTGCAAGCATGATGCCGATCCGGGATGTGCTATCCGTGAAGCGGTAGATAATGGCGAAATCGACGAGTCACGTTTCGTCAACTACCACCATATTCTGGAAAGCATGTCTGAAGTACAGGCCAAAACCCGCCGCAACTTCAGCTCTGACAAAGATTAACAGTCTGTCTTTTAACATGTTAATTGATACAGCCCGTCTGAATTGGGCTGCAGCCCCTCAACTGACCGAGGGTGCCCGGTCAGGCATTAGCCTTAACCGCCGGACGCTGTTACAATCCGCCCCCATTTATTTTTCGCTGTCTGATTAAGCCAGGAGGCTCACGTGTTGGATCGTTTTAAACTCGGCCTGAATAATTTATTGCCTAAAAAGGCCCTGACTGAACTTGCGGGCTGGGGTGCCAGCAAACGCGGTGGATGGCTGACCAAAGCGGTCATCGACGTCTTTGTGTGGTTCTACAAAGTCGATATGAAAGAGGCGCAGAAGCCGGATACCGCCAGCTATCGCACCTTTAACGACTTTTTTGTCCGCCCGCTGCGCGATGATGCGCGCCCGCTGATTGCCGATCCCAACCTGCTGGTGCAGCCTGCCGATGGCGCCATCAGCCAGCTGGGCCACATTGACGGTGAGCAAATCTTCCAGGCCAAAGGCCACACTTACTCGCTGGAAGGCCTGCTGGCAGGCAATGAAAAGATGACGGAGATGTTCCGTAACGGCGAGTTTGTGACCACTTACCTGGCACCGCGCGACTACCATCGTGTGCATATGCCGTGCAACGGCATCCTGCGTGAGATGATCTATGTTCCCGGCGATCTCTATTCCGTAAACCCGCTGACCGCGCAGAACATCCCGAATCTCTTTGCCCGTAATGAGAGGGTCATCTGCCTGTTCGATACTGAATTTGGCCCGATGGCGCAAATTCTGGTTGGTGCCACGATCGTGGGCAGCATTGAAACCGTCTGGGCCGGTACCGTTACGCCACCGCGTGAAGGCGTGATCAAGCGCTGGAGCTTCCCGGGCGCGGATGCCGAAGGCTCCGTGGTACTGCTGAAAGGCCAGGAAATGGGCCGCTTCAAGCTCGGCTCTACGGTGATTAACCTGTTTGCCGAAGGCAAAGTAAAACTGGCTGAAAGCCTGGCAGCGGAAAGCAAAGTCCGCCTGGGCGAGACGCTGGCCATCGCACTGCAAAAAGACAGTGCGGAAGACGTTCTCCATCATCCATAGCGGATTGCCATGTCACGCCTGATTCTCACTATTTTGTTAGGCTGGAGTCTTCTCCAGCCGCTCTATGCCGCCAGCGCACCGGATGCCGCGCAAATCAAACAGGAACTTGAACAGGCGAAATCAGACAAAACCACTGCGAATCAGGCGGAAGTTGTCGATGCCCTGCAGTCCACCCTGAACTGGCTGGACGAACAAAAGTCCTCGCTGGAAAAAACGCAGGAATATCAGCAGATCATCGATGATTTTCCAAAGATTTCTCGCGAATTGCGCCAGCAGATCGCCAGTCTGACCGACAGCAATAAACAGCTGCGCAGCAATATGAGCGCGGCCGATCTCGATCAGGAGATCCTGCAGGTTAGCAGCCAGCTGCTGGAAGAAGGCCGCCTGTCGCAGCAGGAGCAGGATCGCGCCCGCGAAATCAGCGATTCCCTGTCCCAGCTGCCGCTGCAGCAAACCGACGCCCGTCGCAGCCTGAACGAGGTGGAACGCCGCCTGCAGGGTCAGCCAACCGCCACCACGCCTCTCGCTCAGGCGCAGCTGGCATCGCGCCAGGCGGAATCCGCCGCACAAAAGGCGCGGGTTGACGAACTGGAACTGGCGCAGCTGTCCGCGAACAACCGGCAGGAACTGGCGCGGATGCGGGCGGAAGTCCACCAGCTGAAAGCCAGCCAGTTGGATGCCTATTTGCAGGATCTGCGCAACCAGCTTAACGGCCTGCGCCAGCGCGAAGCGGAAATGGCGCTGGCACGCACGGAGCAGCTGGCCGAAAACAGCGGTGATATGCCAGAAGGCATCGCCGAGCAGTTTCGCGTTAACCGCGAGCTCTCCGCCGCACTGAATCAGCAGGCGCAGCGGATGGACCTGGTTGCCTCGCAGCAGCGTACGGCCGCCAACCAGACGATCCAGGTGCGCCAGGCGCTGAGCACGCTGCGCGAGCAGTCTCAGTGGCTGGGCATGTCCAACGTTCTCGGTGAAGCCCTTCGTGCCCAGGTTTCGCGCCTGCCCGATATGCCAAAACCGCAGCAGCTTGACAACGAAATGGCACAGCTGCGCGTGCAGCGACTGCACTACGAAGATCTGCTGGAGCGCCAGCAAACGCTGAAGCAGCTGCGCCAGGATGACAACAGTAATCTGACCAGCGAACAGCGCCGCATTCTGGATGCGCAGCTAAAAACCCAGCGCGAGCTGCTGACCTCGCTGCTTTCAGGCTGCGATAATCTGATCCTCGGCGTAACCAAGCTGAAGGTGGGCAACAGCCAGCTGGTCGATGCGCTGAATGAAGTGAAAGAGGCCACCCACCGCTACCTGTTCTGGACCGCTGACGTCAGCCCGATCGGCATCAGCTATCCGCTTGAGCTGGCGCGCGATCTGCAACGCCTGCTGTCGTTGGATACCCTGGGTCAGCTGGGCGGCGCGCTGGTGATGATGGTCACCAGCCGTGAAACGGTAATGCCGCTCCTGGGCGCGATTCTGCTGGTCGGTTTCAGTATCAGCTCGCGCCGTCACTTCCGTAACTTCCTCGAACGCGCGTCCAGCAAGGTTGGTAAAGTCACCCTCGATCACTTCAGCCTGACGCTGCGTACCGTGTTCTGGTCCATTCTGGTGGCCCTGCCGCTGCCGGTACTGTGGGCCGCGCTGGGCTATGGCTTGCAGCACGCCTGGCCTTATCCGATCGCAGTCGCCGTTGGCGATGGCGTCACCGCAAGCGTTCCGCTGCTGTGGGCGTTTATGATCAGCGCCACCTTCGCCCGCCCGCAGGGGCTGTTTATCATCCACTTCCGCTGGCCGCAAACCCGCGTGGCGCGCGCCATGCGCTTCTACACGCTGTGTATTGGCCTTGTCGTGCCGCTGATGATGGTGCTTATCGCCTTCGATAACCTCGAAGACCGCGAGTTCTCCGCCACGCTGGGTCGCCTGTGCTTTATTCTGATTTGCGGCGCGCTGAGCCTGGTGACCGTCAGCCTCAAGCGTGCCGGGATCCCGCTGCACCTGGATAAAGAGGGCAACGGCGAGAATTTCATTAATAACGTCCTGTGGAATGCGATGATTGCCATTCCGCTGATTGCCGCGCTGGCGTCGTGCATTGGCTATCTGGCAACGGCTCAGGCGCTGCTGGCCAGGCTGGAAACCTCGGTAGCAATCTGGTTCCTGCTACTGGTGATCTACCACATCATTCGCCGCTGGATGCTGATCCAACGACGTCGTATCGCCTTCGATCGCGCCCGTCATCGCCGTGCAGAGATCCTTGCCCAGCGCGCACGCGGGGAAGAAGACACCGCCGCACAGCAGAGCGCCGCCGACAGCATTGATGTGGAAGAGCCGGTGATCGATCTTGATGCCATCAGCGCCCAGTCTCTGCGGCTGGTGCGCTCGATTCTGACGCTGATTGCGCTGGTGTCGGTGATTGTGCTCTGGTCAGAAATTCATTCGGCATTTGGCTTCCTGGAAAATATTCGCCTGTGGGACGTCAACACCACGATTCAGGGCGTGGAAAGCCTGCAGCCGATCACACTCGGTTCGGTACTGATTGCCGTGCTGGTGCTAATTATTACCACCCAGCTGGTGCGCAATATGCCTGCCCTGCTTGAGCTGGCGCTGTTGCAGCACCTCGATCTGACGCCGGGGACCGGCTATGCCATCACCACCGTCACTAAGTACCTGCTGATTCTGGTCGGTGGACTGACCGGGTTCTCAATGATTGGCGTTGACTGGTCGAAACTACAGTGGCTGGTCGCCGCGCTGGGTGTGGGACTGGGCTTTGGTTTGCAGGAGATTTTCGCGAACTTTATCTCCGGCCTGATCATCCTGTTTGAGAAACCGATTCGTATCGGCGATACCGTTACTATTCGCGATCTCACCGGCAGCATAACGCGAATTAATACCCGCGCGACCACCATTACCGACTGGGACCGCAAAGAGATTATCGTGCCGAACAAGGCGTTTATCACCGAGCAGTTCGTGAACTGGTCGCTCTCCGACTCGGTCACGCGCGTGGTGCTGACCATCCCGGCAGCGGCCGAAGCCAACAGTGAAGAGGTGACCAACGTCCTGCTGCAGGCGGCCCATCGCTGTAGCTACGTGCTGGAAACGCCGCAGCCGGAAGCCTTCCTGGTTGATTTGCAGCAGGGGATCCAGCTTTTTGAACTGCGTATTCACGCCGCAGAGATGGGGCACCGCATGCCGCTGCGCCATGAGCTGCATCAGCTAATTCTGCGCGGCTATCAGGAACACGGGTTGGAGATGCCGTTCCCACCGTTCCAGGTGCGGATGGAAACCATCGGCCGTAAAACGCCGGCCAGCAACGGGGCGCCGGTGGCAAGAACGTATAAATCGGGTGGCTTATAAACTGCAACCGCGTCAGGCGTCAGCAGGTCGCTAATTTAGCTGCACTTCCGGTTTTTCAGATAGCGATATCGAGTGCGATAGATCCCGAAACGGGATCTATCGCTGAGAAGGGTTTATCAGCAGCGATCCACCGTAAAGGCAATCACGTCGCTCAGCTGCTCCGCCTTTAATGCCAGCATAATAATACGGTCGACGCCCAGCGCCACGCCGGAACACTCCGGTAAACCGTGCGCCAGCGCATCCAGCAGATTGTTATCGATCGGCTGCTCCGGCAAACCGGCCGCAGCACGCTTTTTATTATCCTGCATAAAACGCTGACGCTGCTCGCGACTGTCGGTCAGCTCGCGGAAGCCGTTTGCCAACTCAATCCCCTTGAAGTAAACCTCAAAGCGTTCCGCCACACGGTGATCTTCGGTACTGATCTCCGCCAGCGAGGCCTGAGTGGCCGGGAAGTGATAAACAAAGGCCGGGCGGTCTTTGCCAATTTCCGGCTCCACGCCGAGCATAAACAGCAGCTGTAGCAGCGTATCGCGATCCTCTTCGCGGTTTGCCAGATCGCCCGCACCAAGCTTTTCAGCCGCTTCCCGTAGTTGGGGCTTATCGGCAGAGAGCGGATCGATCTCCAGATGGCGGATGAACGCCTGCTGATAGGAGAGCGTTTCCGCCGGGGCACATTCCAGCACCTGCTGCAGCAGATCGTCCACCTCATTCATCAGGCGGTACATATCATAATGCGGGCGATACCACTCCAGCATGGTGAATTCGGGGTTATGGTGACGCCCCATCTCTTCGTTGCGGAAGCTGCGGCACAGCTGATAAATCGGCCCGCTGCCCGCCGCCAGCAGCCGCTTCATGTGGTATTCCGGGCTGGTCATCAGATAAAGATCGAGGCCTGCCGATGCGCCGGGTCCGACAAAACGCGTCTGGAACGGGAACAGGTGGACGTCGGTCACCGTGGCCTGGCTCATCGCCGGGGTTTCCACTTCCAGGACGCCACGATCGGCAAAGAAACGCCGGATTTCAGCCATGATCGCCGCTCGTTTTAATAAATTAGCGATGGATGCACTCGGCTGCCAGCTGGCCGTTTCGCTCATCTTTTCTACTCCAAAGTCAGTCAGGGCAAGAAGTCTACCTGTCCCTGGCGTAACACACAATTCTGCGCGGAATAAAACCGATCCTCACCGCCAGAAACCCTTTGTATGATTTTTCTACACTACCCGCCCAAATACCCGAACACATCAAGTTAGCACCTGTTCAGCCAACGTATACTGAGCACAGACTGGTGAAGAAACCTCGCCAACACTCTGAATAGTATATAAAAAACCCAGCAGGGAGGAACATGTGCAAATCCTGACTGTCGACATGGTCATTGTGGGTGCAGGGGGTGCAGGACTACGCGCCGCCATTGCTGCCGCAGAAGCGAACCCGAGGCTGAAGATAGCGCTGATCTCTAAGGTCTATCCGATGCGCAGCCATACCGTTGCCGCTGAGGGCGGTGCCGCCGCCGTCACCACCGCGCAGGACAGCTTCGACTCTCACTTTCACGATACGGTTGCCGGTGGAGACTGGCTCTGCGAACAGCCGGTGGTGGACTACTTTGTAGAACACTGTCCGCAGGAGATGGCGCAGCTGGAGCGCTGGGGATGCCCATGGAGCCGCCAGCCGGACGGCTCCGTCAGCGTACGACGGTTTGGCGGCATGAAGAACGAGCGCACCTGGTTCGCCGCCGACAAAACCGGCTTCCATATGCTGCACACGCTGTTCCAGACCTCGCTGCAGTACCCGCAAATCCAGCGGCTGGATGAATATTTTGTCCTCGACCTGCTGGTTGATGACGGCGTCGCCAGCGGCCTGGTCGCGCTCAGTATGATGGAAGGCACGCTGGTTGAGGTTCGCGCCCGCTCGGTGATCCTCGCCACCGGCGGCGCGGGTCGCGTTTATCGCTACAACACCAACGGCGGTATCGTTACCGGCGACGGCATGGCGATGGCCTTCCGTCACGGCGTGCCACTGCGCGATATGGAGTTTGTGCAGTATCACCCGACCGGCCTACCGGGATCAGGGATCCTGATGACCGAAGGCTGCCGCGGTGAAGGCGGCATTCTGGTGAATAAAGACGGCTATCGCTATCTACAGGATTACGGTATGGGGCCAGAAACGCCGGTCGGCCAGCCGAAAAACAAATATATGGAGCTGGGCCCGCGCGACAAAGTCTCTCAGGCGTTCTGGCACGAGTGGCGCAAGGGCAACACCATTGCCACCGCACGTGGGGACGTGGTGCATCTGGATTTACGCCACCTCGGCGCGAAAAAGCTGCATGAACGCCTGCCGTTTATCTGCGAACTCAGCAAAGCCTACGTCGGCGTCGATCCGGTCAGTGCGCCGATCCCCGTACGCCCTACCGCTCACTACACCATGGGCGGTATCGAAACCAACGTCCATTGTGAAACCCGCATCAAAGGGCTGTTTGCCGTCGGAGAATGTTCTTCCGTCGGCCTGCACGGAGCCAACCGCCTGGGTTCAAATTCGCTGGCGGAGCTGGTGGTGTTTGGCCGCCTTGCCGGAGAGCAGGCCGCACAGCGCTGCGCGCAGCCGCATCCGATCTCCTACAACGTTATCAGCGCGCAAAGCAGCGATATCAAACGTCGCCTGCATGCGCTGACCCACCAGTCGGGCGGTGAAAATCTGTCGGTGCTGCGTGATGAGATGGGCATGGCGATGGAAGAAGGCTGCGGTATCTATCGCACCCCGGAACTGATGCAGAAAACCATCGATAAGCTGGCCGAACTGAAGCAGCGGGTCGAAAACGTGGCGATAACCGATAGCTCCAGCGTTTTCAACACGCAGCTGCTGTACACCATCGAGCTGAAGCACGGTCTGGATGTTGCGGAATGCATGGCGCATTCGGCGATCCAGCGTAAAGAGTCTCGCGGCGCGCATCAGCGGCTGGATGAGGGTTGTACGGAGCGCGACGATGAAAAATACCTACAGCACAGCCTGACGTTCTTTAATTCACAGGCCGCCCCCACCGTCAGTTGGGATCCGGTCACCATTACCCATCTGCCACCGGCACAGCGCGTGTACGGTGCCGCATCGGAGGATAACCGCCCCAAGGAGCCCGTAAATGAGTGATAACGCCCTGCGTAAAATCGATATTCTGCGTTACAACCCGGAAAGCGACCGGCTGCCGCGCCATGAAATCTTCAGCGTGCCCTGGGATGAACAAACGTCGCTGCTGGATGCACTGGGCTACATCAAGGATAACCTCGCCTTCGATCTGTCCTACCGCTGGTCCTGCCGCATGGCCATCTGCGGTTCCTGCGGCATGATGGTTAACGGCGTGCCCAAACTCGCCTGTAAAATTTTCCTGCGCGACTACCCGCAGGGAATGAAGGTAGAGCCGCTGGCCAATTTCCCCATCGAACGCGATCTGATTGTGGATATGACCCACTTTATCGAAAGCCTGGAGGCGATCAAGCCGTGGATCATCGGCAATCCGGGGGATGCTGCTCAGGGCCCCGGACGCCAGACGCCTGCGCAGATGGCGAAGTACCATCAGTTTTCCGGCTGTATTAACTGCGGTTTATGCTACGCCGCCTGCCCGCAGTTCGGGCTTAACCCGGAGTTTATCGGCCCTGCGGCCATCACCCTCGCCCATCGTTACAACCTGGACAGTCGGGATCGCGGTAAAGCACAGCGCATGCCGCAGCTCAACGGGGAAAACGGCGTATGGAGCTGCACCTTCGTCGGCTTCTGTTCCGAAGTTTGCCCGAAACACGTCGATCCGGCGGCCGCTATCCAGCAGGGGAAAATCGAGAGCAGTCGGGACTTCATGATCGCCACGCTGAAACCTCATTAAGGGAGACCGATATGACGACAAAACGCAATCCTTACTGCCGCCCGATGGAGTCCGGCTGGTGGCGATCGCTGCCGTTTTACCGCTTCTATATGCTGCGGGAAAGCACGGCAATACCGGCGCTGTGGTTCAGTCTGGAGCTGATCTTCGGCCTGTTTGCGCTTAAACACGGTGCGGAAAGCTGGGCGGGTTATGTGGCATTCTTACAACATCCCGTGACGCTGTTGCTCAACGTGCTGGCGCTAATCGCCGCGCTGCTGCACAGCAAGACCTGGTTCGATCTGGCGCCCAAGGCATCGATAATTATCGTTAAAGGGGAAAAGCTGCCGCCGGAGCCGCTGATTAAAGGGTTATGGATCATCATGATCGTGCTCAGCGCTGTGGTATTGGCCGCCGCGCTGTGGGCGTAAGGAGCCTGAATGAAAGCATTACCGCAACGTTCTGACGAACCGATTTTCTGGGGATTATTTGGTGCCGGGGGCATGTGGACAGCGATGTTCAGTCCGGCACTGATTCTGCTCGTCGGCCTGCTGTTGCCGCTGGGCTGGTCACCGGAAGAGGCCTTCAGCTACACGCGAATTATGGCCTTTGCGGCCTCTTTCCCCGGCCGCATTATCCTGCTGCTGGCCATCGTCCTGCCGCTGTGGTGCAGCCTGCATCGTCTTCATCACGGACTGCACGATCTGAAGCTGCATATTCCCGGCAGTAAATGGCTGTGCTACGGGCTGGCGGCGATATTAAGTGTGGTGGCTTTGATTGGTGTTATTACGCTATAGCAGCCGGATAGAAAGGTTTCAACGAGCGAAGAGAGCATCAGAACGGATTGTCAGGCCAGCGCCATGCACCGGCCTGACAAGCTGATTACTGGGTACTTTTTTGAATTGCCTTACCGCCCGCCTCAACGTCTTCACCCACGCCACGCGTGGTGTTACAGGCTGTCAGAACGGAAGAGAGAACCAGAACAGAAAGAATGGCTAAAATACTTTTCTTCATGGCAATTTCCTTTTAATCATTGATAAAGAACAGCGCTTTAAGCATAGCCGTAATTTATTCAATTGCTCTGAAGGCAATGATAAAAAGGAAAAGAGTGCGGACAGGGGCCCGGTGAACCGAACCCCTGTTAATTCAGGCTTACTTTACGCGTGAAACGTATTCGCCAGAACGGGTATCAACTTTAATCACTTCGCCAATCTGTACGAACAGAGGCACTTTCACTACTGCGCCGGTGCTCAGCGTGGCTGGCTTGCCGCCGGTACCTGCGGTATCACCCTTCAGGCCTGGATCGGTATCGGTAATTTCCAGCTCAACGAAGTTCGGTGGCAGAACCTGGATTGGTTTGCCATTCCACAGCGTCACGATACACTCTGCATTGTCCAGCAGCCATTTAGCCGCATCGCCAACGGTCTTCTCTTCAACAGGGTGCTGTTCGAAGGTTTCCGGGTGCATGAAGTGGTAGAACTCACCGTCGTTGTACAGGTAGTTCAGGTTAGTATCGACAACGTCAGCGCCTTCAGCAGAGTCGGTAGACTTGAAGGTTTTCTCTACGCGAGTACCGGTCAGCAGGCGACGCATTTTTACGCGTGCGAAAGCCTGGCCTTTACCTGGTTTAACAAACTCGCTGGCTTCGACGGCATAAGGTTCGCCTTCGAAGATGATTTTAAGACCGGGACGGAAATCGTTGCTAGAATAAGTCGCCATAAAGGCCCTCTACAATTTTATTACTGGTACTAAGCCAAAAAAATGGCACACATTGTAACCCTAAATACCCCTGCACGAGAAGATTGGTTGCATCAACTTGCCGATGTAATCACCGATCCCGATGAATTACTGCAACTTTTAGCGTTGCAGAATGACCCTGAACTCGCTTCAGGCCATGGAGCACGCCGACTTTTCGCACTGCGAGTGCCGCGGGCGTTTGCTGCGCGCATGCGCAGGGGCGATCCGCAGGATCCCCTGTTACTGCAGGTGATCACCTCGCAGCAGGAGTTTGTTGATGCGCCAGGTTACAGTACCGATCCGCTGGATGAGCAGAGCAGCGTGGTGCCGGGTCTGTTACATAAATATCGAAATCGCGCGCTTTTGCTGGTTAAAGGCGGCTGCGCCGTCAACTGCCGGTACTGCTTCCGCCGTCATTTCCCCTACGAAGATAATCAGGGCAATAAGCGCAACTGGCAGCAGGCGCTCGAGTATATCCGACAGCAGCCAGAACTGGATGAGATTATTTTCTCCGGCGGCGATCCTTTGATGGCAAAAGATCACGAACTGGACTGGCTGATCGGCGAACTGGAACGCATTCCGCATATTAAGCGCCTGCGTATTCACAGCCGCCTGCCGGTAGTGATCCCACGACGCATTACCGAGGCGCTGTGTCAGCGGCTGGCGCAGTCACGTTTGCAGACGCTGCTGGTGACCCATATTAACCACGCCCAGGAGATTGACGACGATCTGCGTCACGGAATGCGCATGCTGAAACGTGCTGGGGTGACCTTGCTGAATCAGAGCGTGCTGCTGCGCGGCGTGAACGACAATGCTCCAGCGCTGGCCGCACTGAGCAATGCCCTGTTCGATGCCGGTATTTTGCCGTATTACTTGCACGTGCTGGATAAGGTTCAGGGCGCGGCGCATTTCTACGTCGACGATGACCGGGCGCGCGCTATCGTGCGTGAGCTACTGGGAATGGTGTCGGGCTATATGGTGCCAAAGCTGGCACGTGAAATTGGCGGCGAGCCGAGCAAAACTCCGCTCGATTTACAACTGCGGCAGCAGTGATAGCCGCGATTTCTGCCGTTAACAAAAAGGGTGACCTCGAGGTCACCCTTTTTCAATCCAATTCGAAACTTATTTCAACGAAATTACGGGCACTTATATACCTGGCCACTCATTTTGCTGTCCAGCGGCGCAAAGCTGGACCAGATATTCTGCGTTGGGCTGGTCGCACCATAAATCACGTTGCCGCCCATTTCCGCTGCACGATTACGCAGGTCGTTTGCCGCGCCGCGCAGGGAGCTGCCTTCGCCGCCGGAACCGGAGAACCAGTTACTCTGTGAGCCGGTAATGTTACCCAGTAGCTGGCAGGTGCTGGCCGGCTGCTGATCGGTAAAAGTGACGCGCTCCCCAGCAGAACTCAGCGTGTTAGATGAGCTACAGCCTGCCAATAACAGCGCAAGCGCCGAGAATCCCAGTACGTGAATACGCATGCTTTTCCTCAAAATTGTAAAAAATTATACGACCTTATTTATACTCTTTTCACTGGCAAAAGAACAACCTCCGTTGAGGCCTTTGTTGGCATTTTTGGTAGGTTTTACCCTAAAATAAATCTGAAACCATGAAAATAATATATTCAAAATCCAACGCCGACATTTAAATAAAGCATCAAAATAACAAATCAATAAAACCATGAAAATAAAACAAACAGCACTTTTAGACAAAATTTAGATAGCTAAACAGATACGATTGTCGTGCTAAATTTTTACGTTCATAAATAATACCAGCCTTCCCTATTTATGCTCAGGGTAGCCAACAGGAAAGTGCCTGCACTCAAATAATGGACTATGCATGAAAAATATAAAGTATCCGCTTTCATACTCCGTGATGATGATACTGCTGGCATTGAGTTCAAGCCAGACATTCGCTTCATCTCAATACACTATTAAGCTACAGGGTCAAATCATTCCAAGCTCGTGTGATATTTCGATGGATCAGGCGGGCAGCATCATATTAACGCCTTCAAACATAGCTAGAGAAAGTGCTAACAAAAACAGCATACAGCTTCCGTCTAAAAACCTGGGATTTATGATTCGCTGTCAGGGAGCGACCTCATTTGCTTTCCGGGCAAGAGATATTGCACCTAATGCTGGCAATGTTCAGCTTGCGGGCGAACAGCAACGTGACATCTTCAGTCTCGGTCTGACTAATAGCGGACAGTCAATAGGGGGCTATCTGGCCTTTATCGACCCGGAACGCTCCCTGATGGACGGGAAGCGTATTCCTGATGTCCTGATTTCCAGTAACGAAGGTGTTTCCTGGCGAACCGGGCAATATAAGCTGTCCCCCTCTGGTGAAAACATCTACTCCTGGGGAAATCAGTCAACGCCCGGAAGCGCTCGGCAGGTTAATATCAACATTTTATTGAAGCCTTTCATTTTCAATCTTAACCAGGCCGATGCTGTAAAAATTGACGGAATGACAACATTTGAAATTGTCTATCTTTAAGTTATAAAAAAACTAAAGCATCACCTAAATGACTATTGCTTCCAGAAATTGACTGATATGTAGCCCAGACAATGCCTTTAATTTTCACTTTTATGATTTTTAAATGCGATATTTAATTCTATACCAAGACTGTTAATATCAATAAGGAACTCTGTTCCTGGTTTTTAAGTAATAGTGTTTCACAAAAATGGATACTCTCCTCTCTAAGTTTGAGATGAGGGTTCATGATAAACCCCATAAAGGACTATATTAATGAACTTGACAAAAACAGCACTAAGCCTCTCTTTATTAGCCATCATGGCAACATCCGGCATGGCCAACGCAAAAAACTCGCAGTTCACCCTGAAAGTTGAAGGCACCATCGTCCCCGCTTCATGTGATATTGGCAACGGTGCCAGTGCAAAAACAGTACTGCTGGGCAAACTGCAGGCAGACAAACTGAATGTTGATTCCGAAACACTGCTACCTAGCCGTACAGTATCCATTGATATTCAGTGTGCCGGGCTCACCGCAGTCGGCATCCAGCCTACTGATGTTGCTGAGAAAGCGGGTCAGGTTAATTACATGGGTGTTAAAGCACCTGATGCTTTCAGCCTTGGGGCCACCGCTGACGGTACCGTTATTGGCGGTTATATGGTGAAACTGAACTCCGGTGAAACAAAAGTTGATAATCAAGGCATCACCAGCTTTATCAGCGCACCTGTAGGCTCAGGCATCTGGCATAACGTTGACAGTTCACAAGCGATCTCAAGCAATGGACAGAACATGTACTCATGGGCAATGGGCAGCGATGCGACTGCACCTGCTATGGGTAAATATCATTCCATCAAGCTGGAAATCTCTCCATTTATTGCCCCTGCTTCGACGCTAAAAACCACTGAAAATATTGATATCAAGGGCGAAGCGACATACGACCTGGTTTATCTGTAATTACCCCGTCTTTATTTTCGCTTTAATATCGGAGTGTTACGATCTGTAGCACTCCGTTCTATTTTCAGAGGTACTATGCACCCGCGTTCCATTAACCTTACTTTGCTGACTCTGGCATGTTTTATGTGGGCAAACACATCTAGCGCCACGATGAAACCGGAAACACCCATGCTGTTCATTATGGAGAAAGACGGGGGCGGCAGCATCAACGTAACGAATACTGACGACCAGACCGAGTTATTGTATGTCAAAATTCATGAAATGAAAGATGACCCCGAGCCTAAGCTGTATGTCACTCAGCCCGTCATGCGCCTCGAATCTGGAAAAACACAGCTAGTGCGTTTTATTCTCAACAGCGACCATCCGTTACAGGAAGAACACTTAAAACGTGTCACGTTCGAAGGTATTCGTCCGAAAACGCATGATAATGAAAACAGAATTGACGTCAACATCCGCCAGAATATCCCGGTCATTATTCATCCGAAGGGATTAGCCATGAATGATGAACCCTGGAAAGCACTAGTGTGGAACGTCAAGAACAATACGCTGACCGTGAACAATCCCAGCCCTTATGTGGTCCGGCTCTCGCAGCAGGTTACTCTGCTGCCTCAGGATAAAAAAGCGTTGTTATCGAAGACATATATTCTGCCACAGCAAACACTTTCTTTAGTCGTGAACAACGCCGTACAGCTCTCTTCTATACAAAAAGTCAGCATCGAAACCGTGTCTAAATATGGTTTCGAAACCGGGAAGATTGAAATGCCCGTGACACATTAATTTTAGCGATAAAAGGATAATTATCGCCTGCCGATAAAATGACAAGGGATAATGCATAAGACACTTTTTTTGCTGCCCATCAGTCTGTTTTTTTTGGCAGCAAACTGTAATGCCACCGCTGAAAAAGAAAAATCGACCGTTCAATCCTCTGCACAGGGTTCAACTGAAGACTGGGACCTGGAAACATTAAAACGCCACGGCCTGGCTGCGGATGTCATGGAAAACCTGGATCGGCTGGGTAAGATCCCCGCCGGGACAAACGTGGTTGATATTAGCCTAAACGGCGATTTTATGGGCTCATTTCAGTTAAGGGTCACGCCCCAGGGCGTGATCTGCTTTACTCCTGAAATTTTAGAAGAAATGGGCCTGCCCTTTCCCGATACGGCGCGTTCTGACGGCTGTTATGACTGGGCAAATAGTGATAATCAAATCAGCCTGGCCTGGCAGCAGGAAACCCAGTCGCTGAGTATTGTTGTGCCCGCTGCATGGCGAGTGAACCGCCGCCAGGAAGGCGAGACTGGGGGAACAGCACTTGGCATCAACTATAACTATTTCTCCAGCCTGAATATCTCCCGCGAACAGCGCAACGGCTACAGCTGGCTGACGCTTGATAGCAGCCTCAACGTCCATAACTGGATGCTTCACAGCCAACAAAATTTTCAGCAGGACGATGAGGGGCTGACGACGACGGTGAACTCCACTTATCTGGAGCACTATCTCAGCAAATTAAATAAGACATTTGAAATTGGGGAAATCACGGTACATAACACCCTCTTCGCACTGGACACGATAAAAGGCGTGCAGCTGTCGCCGGATTACATCTTGTCAGAGGATAATGACGGAGGAAACGGCGTTGTGGTTGAGGGAAGCGCCAATACGCCTCAGGCTCGGGTTGAAGTACGTCAGTACGACCAGTTGGTTTACACGACATTAGTTCCGGCGGGCCCTTTCAGCCTGGATAATATACCTGTTCAAAATCTCAATGCTCCCCTCAACGTCACGGTGGTCGAAACCCATGGTGCCAGCCAGCAATTTGTGGTTCCTGTCACACAGCTCAGACGTTTTACGCGTGGTACCCCTCCCGGATATAGCCTGGCAGTAGGTAAAATTCAGAATGTGCCGGACGGCCGCGGTGTTCCCGCCATTCTGACACTCAACCAAAACTGGCAGCCGGGGGCATGGTGGTCATTACGTAATGGCGCATTACTCAGCGAGCGATATCATTCTGTCGCTCTGGCGCTGGATGGGGTACCGCCCATCCTTGCCGGCAAGGCTTCCTTTTCACTTCAAGCGATAGCAGAGCAGAACAGCTACCATCACAGCAACGGTTTACAGTTGCTGCTGTCGGGCAATCACAACCTGACGAGAAACGTTTCACTCTCCGCCGGACTCAGTAAAAACAGCCCAACATTTGTTACGCTCAATGAGGCGATGCTGGGATCTGCGGAACAAAAGAACCACCAGAATACTGAACTGAGCCTTTCCATTAACTGGTCCCCGCAGTGGCTGGGGTCGTTGTCTCTTAGCCACAGTCGAACACGTAGCTATCAGAACGCCCGCCTGTGGCGCTATACCATGCTGAACTGGAACCGTCGCATTGGCCAGAATTTGCGCCTGTCACTGAGCGCTTCAACGGGCAGCGGCGGAAAACAGAAAAACAAAAATATCATGCTGAACGTTAACTGGTCGATGGGTGAGAAACATTTCCGCCACTACTACCGTTCGTACAATCATCGTGAGGTTGTCGGCAGTGAAATAAATGGGCACCTGTCTGACAGCAGCGATTACAACCTGTCCGTTGAGCAAGATAACAGCGATCGTACGCGTTCCGTTCAGGCCGCCCTTAATAGCGATATGCGTTATACACGCCTGAGTTTGTCCGCCCAGCGAGATAATCGCCATTTCAGTAATTACACACTTGGTGTTCAGGGCGCGGTGGCCCTTTACCCTTATGGTGTTGGCTTCAGCAATAATCTTCTGTCGGACACTTACGGCGTTTTAGCGCTCAATAAACCTCTGGCGGGAGTTCCCATCATCACGTCAGGTGGCACGGCGTGGACCGATTGGCGCGGCAAAGCCATACTGCCTTATATTCCCCCCTGGCAGGACAGTTCACTGAATATTGATGTCGATAAATTGCCGAAAAACATTGACGTTATTAATGGTCACCGTACGCTGCATCTGGCCCGCGGCACGTTTAAAAAAGTCCAGATGACCTTGCTTACCGGCATCCGGTTACTGATCACCGCCAGGCTGGCGGACGGCAGGCTATTACCAAAAGGCAGTACTTTATGGGAAGAGGATCGTATCGTGGCGGAAGCCGTGGACGAGGGCGTGATATTTCTTAGTAATGCAGCTAACAAGGCCAATTTAAACGTAAAAATTGCCCACTCAACTGAGCAATGCACTCTGAGTTATCAGCTCAGCGATGAGCAAGATGACGACAAAATGCTGTATAAAAAGATTGAGGTGACCTGCCAATAAAAAACGCCCCGTCAGAGATAGCCCTGACGAGGCGTTTTGTGGGATGCGCTGCAGGTTCGCAGCGCAGGGGGGATTACATCATTCCGCCCATACCACCCATGCCGCCCATGCCGCCAGCACCTAAATCAGGCGCATCGCCTTTAGGCAGGTCGGTCACCATGCACTCGGTGGTGATCATCAGACCAGCAACGGATGCCGCGTACTGCAGAGCAGAACGAGTCACTTTAGTTGGGTCCAGGATACCGAAGTCGATCATGTCGCCGTATTCTTCAGTCTGTGCGTTGTAGCCGTAGTTGCCTTCACCCGCTTTCACGTTGTTGGTCACTACAGATGGCTCTTCACCGGCGTTGGCAACGATCTGACGCAGTGGAGACTCCATTGCGCGCAGCGCAACTTTGATACCCACGTTCTGGTCTTCGTTCTGGCCACGCAGGTCAAGCAGCTTAGAAGCCACGCGAACCAGCGCCACACCACCACCAGCAACCACGCCTTCTTCTACCGCAGCACGGGTCGCGTGCAGGGCATCTTCAACGCGTGCTTTCTTCTCTTTCATTTCAACTTCAGTTGCTGCGCCTACTTTCAGAACGGCTACGCCGCCTGCCAGTTTCGCTACGCGCTCCTGCAGTTTTTCACGATCGTAATCAGAAGTCGCTTCTTCAATCTGCTGACGGATCTGAGCAACACGGCCAGAAATCGCCGCTTCGTCACCGGTACCATCGATGATGGTGCTGGTGTCTTTGTTGATCACAACGCGCTTAGCCTGACCCAGATCTTCCAGGGTGGCTTTTTCCAGTTCCATACCGATCTCTTCAGAGATCACGGTACCACCGGTTAGCACAGCGATATCCTGCAGCATGGCTTTACG
Organism: Erwinia sp. JUb26; assembly: GCF_003751505.1. Taxonomy (GTDB): domain Bacteria; phylum Pseudomonadota; class Gammaproteobacteria; order Enterobacterales; family Enterobacteriaceae; genus Erwinia. Next base: position 549,551 of record NZ_RJVB01000002.1, read on the forward strand.
ACGGTCGCCGAAGCCTGGTGCTTTAACCGCAGCCACTTTCACGATGCCGCGCATGGTGTTCACAACCAGCGTTGCCAGCGCTTCGCCTTCAACATCTTCCGCCACGATCAGCAGTGGTTTACCGGCTTTCGCTACGGCTTCCAGTACTGGCAGCAGTTCACGGATGTTAGAGATTTTTTTGTCAGCCAGCAGGATGAATGGAGATTCCAGCTCGATGGCGCCAGTTTCTGGCTTGTTGATGAAGTAAGGGGACAGGTAGCCACGGTCGAACTGCATACCTTCAACCACGTCCAGCTCGTCCTGCAGGCCGGTGCCTTCTTCAACGGTGATAACGCCTTCTTTGCCCACTTTTTCCATCGCCTGAGCGATCAGTTCGCCCACGGTTTCGTCGGAGTTAGCAGAGATGGTACCAACCTGAGCGATAGCTTTAGAGTCGGAGCAAGGAACGGACAGTTTTTTCAGCTCTTCAACGGCTGCAACAACGGCTTTATCGATGCCGCGCTTCAGATCCATTGGGTTCATGCCAGCTGCAACTGCACGCAGGCCTTCGGTGATGATGGACTGAGCCAGTACGGTTGCAGTGGTGGTACCGTCGCCCGCAGCATCGTTAGCTTTAGAAGCGACTTCTTTCACCATCTGAGCGCCCATGTTCTCGAACTTGTCTTCCAGTTCGATTTCACGCGCAACGGACACGCCGTCTTTGGTGATGGTCGGTGCACCAAAAGATTTATCCAGAACCACGTTACGGCCTTTCGGGCCCAGGGTAACTTTTACTGCATCTGCCAGTACGTTCACACCGCGCAGCATTTTTACGCGAGCGTCATTACCGAATTTTACGTCTTTAGCTGCCATTTTCTAATTTCCCTTAAATTCTTTAGGTTCAGTGAGTTTGGCGTTAATTACGCTTCAACAATCGCCAGAATGTCGTTTTCAGAGATGATCAGAACTTCTTCGTTGTCGATCTTCTCGGTTTTTGCGCCGTAGCCTTCGTTGAAAATCACCACGTCACCAACTTTCACATCCAGCGGCTTCACTTCGCCACTTTCCAGGATACGACCGTTACCTACAGCCAGTACTTCGCCACGGGTTGATTTGCCCGCTGCGGAACCGGTCAGCACGATGCCGCCTGCAGATTTAGATTCAACTTCTTTACGCTTAACAATCACACGGTCGTGCAGTGGACGAATTTTCATTGATAGCTCTCCTTTGAGAAGTCCAATCAGTCTTTTGGGATGAATGCCGGGCTTCGCTCGAAGCTGGCCTCGTGACGGAAGAGATAAGGACGAACCCTGCCCCTTTCAAGGGCTGGAAATTATTTTTTTTACATATGTCGCCATTTGCGTGGTTTTTAAGCAATCGGCAGCAAAAAAAACGGCGCGACCATCAGGTCCGCGCCGCCGGGAATCGTGACGTTCAGGGCTTAACGCCGATCGTCGCGATCGTCATGTTCGATAAGATTGTTCTCTTTGCGTTCATATTCACCATCAACGGTGAATCCGCTGTTGCCGTTGGCTCGGCCACCGCCCCAGACGCGCAGATGCGGCATCAGTTTCAGCGTCAGATGCTTCTGCACCGGAGGCAGCAGCAGTAACAGACCGACAAAGTCGGTGAAGAAGCCGGGGATCAGCAGCAGGAAGCCCGCCAGGATCAGCGAAACGCTTTTGACCATTTCGGCAGCCGGGCTCTCGCCCGCGTTAAGCTTCTGCTGCATTAGCATAAAGTTTTTCATCCCCTGGTTTTTAACCAGCGAGATGCCGATACAGGAGGTAAAAATCACCAGCAGCATGGTGAGTAAGACCCCAAGGACGTGGGCAACCTGAATAAAGAGTGAAATCTCAATCCAGACCAGCACGAAGATGACTAAGAACGGTAACCAACGCACCGTATTCTCCTCTGTAGTGGCCACCCCGCTGGAGGCGGAGCGGCAGAAAATGGCGATCCTGAGGACCGATATTATAGAAGATGGGAGCGGCCTGGCCCGTTTTCAACCATAAATGTGGAATTTCATCCCTCCGCATCTTTTGCCGGAACGATCACATATTATTGAAGATGTTTGAAATGGCACGCACTTTAAGTGATCTGGATTCCGTCTTTTTGCTGGCAACAGAATATGATCGTGCCTGAGCGGTCACGAACGGATAAAATACGGCTCAGGGCGTTTAACGCCACGATAATCCCCGGTGACCTGATTCCGAGCTGGTTATTGTTGCTGACATACGTTGTACACGGACAGTACGCAGGATCGACTCCGTGCTGACGAAACGTTCAGTACCTGTTGCCAGAGAAGGCAGGCGCTTAAATTGTGTAGATTTCCCGGCAGTTCTAACAAGAAGGTTCTCATGGCTAATAACATTCGTATCGAAGAAGACCTGTTAGGTATACGTGAAGTTCCGGCGGATGCTTACTACGGTGTTCATACTCTGCGTGCGATTGAAAACTTCTACATCAGTAACAGTAAAATCAGCGATATACCCGAATTTGTTCGCGGCATGGTGATGGTGAAAAAAGCCGCCGCACTGGCCAATAAAGAGCTGCAAACTATCCCCCGCAACGTCGCCAATGCCATCGTCAGCGCCTGTGATGAAGTGCTGAACAACGGCAAGTGCATGGATCAGTTCCCGATCGACGTGTATCAGGGCGGCGCGGGCACCTCGGTGAACATGAACACCAATGAGGTGCTGGCGAACATTGGCCTTGAGCTGATGGGCCACCAGAAAGGCGAGTATCAGTACCTGAATCCGAACGATCACGTGAACAAATGTCAGTCCACCAACGATGCCTACCCAACCGGCTTCCGCATCGCGGTGTACAGCTCGATCCTCAAACTACTTGATGCCATTGCCCAGCTGAGCGAAGGTTTTCAGCGCAAAGCGGTTGAGTTCCAGACTATCCTGAAAATGGGCCGTACCCAGCTGCAGGACGCGGTACCGATGACCCTCGGCCAGGAATTCCATGCCTTTAACGTACTGCTGAATGAAGAGATCAAAAGCATTCTGCGCACCGGCGAGCTGCTGCTGGAGGTGAACCTGGGCGCCACGGCGATCGGTACCCGACTGAATACGCCGGACGGCTATCAGCAGCTGGCGGTGCAGAAACTGGCCGAAGTCAGCGGCCTGCCGTGCGTTCCTGCCGAGGACCTGATTGAAGCGACCTCCGACTGCGGTGCCTACGTGATGGTGCACAGCTCGCTGAAGCGCCTGGCGGTGAAGCTGTCGAAAATCTGTAACGATCTGCGCCTGCTCTCTTCCGGCCCGCGCGCCGGCCTGAATGAAATCAACCTGCCGGAGCTGCAGGCGGGTTCTTCCATCATGCCAGCCAAGGTGAACCCGGTGGTGCCGGAAGTGGTCAATCAGGTCTGCTTCAAGGTGATTGGCAACGATATTACCGTCACCATGGCGTCCGAAGCGGGCCAGCTACAGCTCAACGTGATGGAGCCGGTGATTGGCCAGGCGCTGTTTGAATCGGTGCATATTCTGACCAACGCCTGCTACAACCTGCTGGAAAAATGCGTCGACGGCATCACCGCCAACAAAGCGGTATGCGAAGCCTACGTATTCAATTCCATCGGCATCGTCACCTACCTCAACCCGTATATCGGCCACCACAACGGCGATATCGTCGGTAAGATCTGTGCCGAAACCGGTAAGAGCGTGCGTGAAGTCGTGCTGGAGCGCGGTCTGCTGACCGAAAGCGAGCTGGATGACATTTTCTCCACCCAGAACCTGATGTTCCCGGTCTATAAAGCAAAACGCTACACTGATGATAACTAAAAATAAGCGATTTACCCGATAGCCCTTTTAAGGCACGTCAGTTCAGCGAACGACGTGCCTTTTTACTTTTCACGGTCTACAAATCATTAACAACTTATTATCAGTAATTTAAGGAGCACATGATGTTGCTACCCGAGCTTGTCGTTGTCCTGCTGGCCATTTACCTCGGTGCCCGGCTGGGCGGGATCGGTATTGGTTTTGCCGGTGGTTTAGGCGTGCTGGTGCTGACCCTGGGGTTCCAGATAAAACCCGGTGCCATTCCTTTTGACGTGATTGAAATCATCATGGGGGTGATTGCTGCGATTGCCGCGATGCAGATCGCCGGCGGGATGGATTACCTGGTCAACCTGGCCGAGCGCCTGCTGCGTAAGCACCCGCGCTATATCACCTTTCTGGCACCGCTGGTCACCTACGGCATGACGCTGCTGGCGGGCACCGGACATACCGCGTTTTCCACCCTGCCGGTGATTGCCGAGGTAGCGAAGGAGCAGGGCGTGCGCCCTTCCCGCCCGCTGTCGATCGCCGTAGTCGCCTCGCAGATTGCCATTACCGCCTCCCCTATCTCCGCCGCCGTGGTGTTTCTGGCCGCGCTGCTGGAACCGAAAGGCGTCAGCTACCTTGGGCTGCTGGCGGTGGCGATCCCCTCAACGATGGCCGCGATTTTTATCGCCGCGCTGGTGACCAACTTCCTCGGTAAGGAGCTGAAAGACGATCCGGTTTACCAGGCGCGCCTGGCGAAGGGCGAGGTTTCGCTGCGCGGTGCCAGTCAGTTCGAAGAGAAACCCGGGGCGAAGCTGTCCGTACTGCTGTTTTTAGTCGGCATCGTGGCGGTGGTGTTCTACGCCACGGCCATCAGCGACGCCGTTGGTCTGATCCAGAATCCGGTACTGCCGCGCAACGAAGCGATTGTGGTGTTTATGCTGACCGTCGCCACGCTGATCTGCCTGACCTGCAAGGTGGATACCGGTGAGATCCTCAGCGCCAGCACCTTTAAATCCGGTATGAGCGCCTGCGTCTGCGTGATGGGCGTTGCCTGGCTGGGGGACACCTTTGTCAAAGCGCACATAGGCGAAATTCAGACCGTCGCCGGCGATCTGCTGGACAGCTATCCGTGGATGCTGGCGATCGTGCTGTTCTTCGCCTCCACACTGCTTTATTCCCAGGCGGCGACCACCAAAGCATTGATGCCCGCCGCACTGCTGCTCGGTGTTTCACCGGTGACAGCGGTGGCCTCCTTCGCGGCGGTGTCGGCGCTGTTTGTGCTGCCGACCTACCCAACGCTGCTAGCCGCCGTTGAGATGGACGATACCGGCTCCACGCGCATCGGCCGCTTCGTCTTCAACCACTCCTTCCTGATCCCCGGAACGCTGGCGATTATGCTCTCCGTCGCGTTTGGCTTCCTGATTGGGCATTTAGTGCTGTAGTTCAGCCTGTCTCGGGCCGTTCGCCACAGCGTGCGGCCCTTATCCCCCGTCGACACCATCCCGATAAAAGCCATCCCCGTTTTGCCATGCTATCATCTGCACTTGCCGTACAAGGAATAGCCGACGGATCCGCTTCGCGGTCTGTTTCAGCCCCAAATGGAGAGAGCCAACGCCCGTTATGATCCCACGAATTTTAACTTCTTTTTTACTGCTGTTGTGTGCCCTGTTCAGCGTCAGCGGCAGTGCATCGCTTTTCGGCCAGGGCAGTAACAGCCAGTTTGTGCCGGTTAATCAGGCTTTTGCTTTTGACTTCAGTCAGCAGGATAAACAGCTCACGCTCAGCTGGCAGATCAAGCCCGGCTACTACCTCTATCGTCAGCAGATGCAGATTCGCGTGCAAAACGCCACGCTGGCGAAATGGGAGCTGCCTGCCGGCAAGCCGCATGAGGATGAGTTCTACGGCAAAACCGAAATCTACCCTGAAAACCTGACGCTGCCGTTTACTATTCAGCAGGCGGGTGCCGGGGCGCAGCTCACCGTCACCTATCAGGGCTGCGCTGCCGTTGGATTTTGCTATCCGCCGGAAACCCGCAGCGTACCGCTTAGCGCAGTCTTCGGGCAGGAATCCGCGTCCGCGCCGGGCGCACCCGTCGCGACGCCACCGATGGAGAATTCCCCTGCCACAACCGGTACTCCGTCTGCCGCTGAAGCTTCGCCACTTGCCCACGGCGATACGTCCGCCGTTGCCGCTTCCCCACTCGCAGCCAGCACCCCGTCCGCTGCTGATGCGGCACAGGGTGCCGCAAATAACCCGTCCGCTACCGCAGCGCCGGTGGATGAGCCCACGTCGCTGCCGTTCTCCCCGCTGTGGGCGTTACTGATTGGTATCGGCGTGGCCTTTACACCCTGCGTACTGCCGATGTACCCGCTGATTTCCGGCATCATTCTCGGCGGCAGCCGCAAATTCAGCCTGGGCCGCCTGTTTATGCTGGCGATGATTTATGTCCAGGGGATGGCGCTTACCTATACGATAATGGGTATCGTCGTGGCGGCAGCGGGTCTGCGCTTCCAGGCGGCGCTTCAGGCCCCTGCCGTGCTGATCGGCCTGTCGGTGCTGTTTATCGTACTGGCACTATCAATGTTTGGTCTGTTTACACTACAGCTGCCTTCCTCCCTGCAAACCCGGCTTACCCTGTGGAGCAATCGCCAGCAGGGCGGATCGCTGGCGGGCGTGTTCCTGATGGGCGCGCTGGCCGGGCTAATCTGCTCCCCCTGCACCACCGCGCCGCTGAGCGCGATCCTGCTGTATATCGCCCAGAGCGGCAATATGCTGGCGGGAGCCGGTACGCTCTACCTCTATGCGCTGGGTATGGGCCTGCCGCTGATCGCCATTACGCTGTTTGGCAACCGCCTGCTGCCGAAGAGCGGCCCGTGGATGCAAACGGTCAAAGAGGGCTTTGGCTTCGTGATCCTTGCCCTGCCGGTGTTCCTGCTGGAACGAGTGATCGGCGATGTCTGGGGGCTACGGTTGTGGAGCCTGCTCGGTGTCGCTTTCTTCGGCTGGGCGTTTATCAGCAGCCTGAAGGGCAGTCGTGGCTGGCTGCGCGTACTTCAGGTGATCCTGCTGGCAGCAATGCTGATTGCCGCGCGTCCGCTGCAGGACTGGGCGTTTGGGCATCAGGCCAGCGCTGCGTCCGCTGTACATCTTAAGTTCCAGCGCATCAGCAGCGCGGCGCAGCTCGACCAGACGTTACAGGCCAGCGGTGGAAAAATCACCATGCTGGACCTGTATGCGGACTGGTGCGTGGCGTGCAAAGAGTTTGAGAAATACACCTTTAGCGATAAGCAGGTGCAGTCAGCGCTGAGCAACGTGCAGCTGCTACAGGCCGATGTCACCCGCAACAGCAGCACGGACAGCGCGCTGCTGCAGCATTTGCAGGTGCTGGGGCTGCCGACCATCCTGTTTTTCGATGCCGGTGGTCACGAGATCCCTGGCTCACGCGTCACCGGCTTTATGAAGCCGGATGATTTCCACCAGCATTTGCAGAAAGTGACACCATAAACAACACTAAGGTCTTATTGCGCATCCGTGGCGATGCCAGACCGGAACAGAAAAGGAGAGCCAATTGCAGCGTGAACAGGTACTCGAGCATGCCCTGAATATCCTCGAGAAATACGGATTGGCGGCAACAACCTCTCTTACCATGCTGGTCGGAGAGCTGGATTGCTCAGAAGAAGAGATCAAGCGTTTCTGGCCCGATCGTGAAGCGCTTCTGTATGACGCCCTGCGCTATCACGGCGATCAAATTGACGTCTGGCGTCGCCAGCTGCTGCTGGATGAAAACCTGAGCCCCGGGCAGAAGCTGCTGGCACGCTACCAGGTGCTGACAGATGCGGTGAATAACCAGCGCTATCCCGGCTGTCTGTTTATTGCCGCCTGTAGCTTCTATCCGCAGGCCGACCATCCGATCCACCAGCTTGCTGAACAGCAAAAGAAGGCATCCTGGCAGTATACCCACGAGCTGCTGGCTACGCTGGGCGCGGATAATCCCACGCTGGTCGCCCATCAGATGGAGTTAATTCTGGAAGGCTGCCTGTCACGATTGTTGGTGAAACGTCAGGTGCAGGACGTTGAAACCGCCCGCCGGCTGGCCGAGGACGTGCTGGCTATCGCGATGTGCCGCAAGAACGGTGCACTGTCCTGAGCAGCTTTTGCGCCATCAGAGCAAAAAGCAGGCAGTTGGCGGGGATTTAGGTATTTTTTATGACAAAGCCGTTGACGCCGAACGGCCATTACGGTTTAATGCGCCCCGTTGCCCGAATAGCTCAGTCGGTAGAGCAGGGGATTGAAAATCCCCGTGTCCCTGGTTCGATTCCGGGTTCGGGCACCATATTTAAAGAACCCGCCTAACGGCGGGTTTTTGCTTTTCAGCGTTCCGGTAGATTTCCGGTCGTCTTAGCCACATATGTCGCAACTCTGCCACTTCCATCCAGCCTGAGCATTTCTCACGCGCAGTTACCCGCTTTTCGAGCCGCTGTGACGTTGCCTGCCACACCTCAAATTGCCCATACACACTATTCCGACCCTATGATCATGACCTCCCAGACATTCATTCTGAAAGTGCTTTGACACCTTTCCTGCACGTAAAAAAACGATGAACTCACAGTTAAAAGTGGGCGCAGCGACGGTGGAATGAGTCTGCTACGTCGTCGGCGCTTTTGGCTATTTACGGGCTTCGCTCAGGTCGAAGCGCACCGGGAGGCTGATGCTGACCTCGGCCATGCCTGCGGCCATCTCCGGCGGTGGTGGCGGCACCGGCGACGCGCGCAGCGGTAGTTCGGTGGTTTCCCGATCCAGCGAGCTGACGCCGCTCGAATGCAGCAGCTTCACCGCCAGCACCTTGCCCTGGCGGTCGAGGGTAATGCTAATCTGCGCTACGCCCTGCCGCTGCTGGCGCAGCGCGATCGCCGGGTAGCGCTTATAGCGGCTGAGATGCGCCAGCAGTTCGCCGCTCCACGCCGAGGCGTTGCGGCTGGGCTGGACTGCGGCCTGGTTACGCGGGGCGGCAACGATTTTGCCCGCCATCGGCGGCGGCGCGCTGGTATCCGGCGCCGCCACCGCGCGGGAGGGCGGGTTCGGCAGCGCCTTTTCCACCGGGCGCTTCGGTTTTTTTTGTTTCTCCACCGGGGTTTTGTCTGGCTGTGCGGCGGCGGTCGTGCGGTGAATAAGGGCGTCGGGCGCCTCCGCCAGCTGCGGCGCGGCCTGCCGGGTTGGCTCGGCCAGCGCGGCGATCGCCTGCACCTGGCGCACGCCGGTCGGCCTTTTCTCGCTGTCCGGCACCGACTCGGCCTGCTGGGCGACCGCCAGCAGCAGCATCGGCTGTGCAGCGGGCAGCGGCGGTGGGGGCGCCGCACGGTAGCTCAACCACAGCAGCAGCGCGCCGTGCAGCGCCAGGGTAAACAGGCCGGCCGCGACCCGGCGGCGCTGCCGCAGCGGGGCGGGAAACGGGCTGGAGGGAAGGACGAAGTGAGCGATCATAAGCAGCGGTACCCGGATTGGCCGTGAAAGGTGCCCGATATGCCTGAGAACAATCGGGGGATTACCTTGGGGTCACCCGAGGGGAGGGAAAAGGGCAGAACCGCGCTGAATTATGGGGTTATTTATCTTAAACTGTATTTATCGTAGTTTTATATTCTACTGTGAATATTAACATCACTCTTTTTGAGCGTATTCGTCTGTTAATGGCCAGCTACGAGATGCTGATAAAGTATTTCGACAGCGAGCTGACCTGAACCGGCAGCGTGCCGGGCAGCGAGGCGATAATCCGATCGGTGTCAGCAAGCGGGAAGGCGCCCGACAACCTCAGGCCGGCGACCTGCTGACCGCAGCGGATTACGCCGCGTCGGTAGCGCGCCAGCTCGGTGAGAAAGTCATCCAGCCGCATATTGTCGGCGTACAGCATTCCCTGCTGCCAGCCGGGTTCCCCGCTGATCCTGCCCACCTCGCGGAAACCGCTGAGATTCAACCGGCCGCCGTAGCCTGCGTTGAGGGTGGTGCGCCCGCCATCCAGAGGCGTGACGCTAAGCTGGCCGTGGAAAACCGCAAGCTCGCTATAGTCGTCGCGCAGCCGCAGGCTGAAGCGGCTGTTGTGCGCCTGCACGCTGCCCTGCGGCAGCGACACCTGCAGCGGCATGCCGCTACGCGGCGAGGCGACCAGCATTTCGCCCTGTAGCAGGCTGATCTGCGGCAGGCTGACGTTCACCGCGGTCTGGGTGTTCAGCAGCAGATCGGTGCCATCGCTCAGCGTAATCCGCTGCTGCTCGCCGATCGCCGTGCGGTAGTCGGCCTGCCACGAACGCCAGGGCAGCGTCCCGGCGCCGACCGCGCCGATCAGGCCAAGGCCGACCGCGCAGCGCAGCAGCCGACGGCGCTGCGGGTTGGCGACCGTCGACAGGCTGCGGTGCGCCGCCTCGCCGTTCAGCTGCGAGAACTGCGAGGAGAAGCGGCTGATATGCTGCCAGGCCCGCACGTTTTCCGGGCTTGCCGCCAGCCAGCGCTGCCAGCCGTCCTTATCCTCGCCGTCCGCCTCTTCCGACATCAGCTGCGTCAGCCACGCCACCGCCTCGCGGGCGCTCTGAGGGTCAATCTCTTCGGCCATCGTGCCTCCCTCCGCCGTCATTACGCCGACAGCGCAAAGAAGCAGTGCAGGTTGGCACGCTGTAGATACTGTTTCACCGAGCTGGTTGAGACGCGCAGGCGTTCTGCAATGTCGCTGTAGCGCATGCCCTGCAGGTGTGCCAGCAGGAACGCTTCGCGCACGTGCGGCGGCAGCCCGTCAAGCGCCCGGTCGAGCTGTTCCAGCATTTCAATCGCCTGCTGGCGCACTTCCGGCGAAGGGATCGCCTCTTCCGGCAGCTCGGCGAGCGCCTGCAGGTAGTGATCTTCAATCTTTTTACGCCGGTAGAAGTTGGCGACCAGGCGACGTGCCACCGTAGCCAGGAACGGGCGCGGCTCGCGGATCGTTAACAGCTGCGGGCTGAGCAGGATGCCGATAAAGGTATCCTGCGCCAGATCTTCCGCATGGGACGGGCAGCTAACCCTGTTGCGCAGCCAGCTGCACAGCCAGCTGTGATGCTCAAGGTAGAGCTGTTCGGCAAAACCGTGGGACGCTGCGGTCTGTTTCCTCGCCATGCAAAACACCCGATAGTAATGATAGTGAAAATAACAATCATTATTATTTAGATAATGTAAATGGCGTGTCAAGTTATTGCTGAATTTTAACGCGCTTTACCCCGGTATGCGGCAGCGCGTGCGGTTCGGGGGCCGCTGTGGCCCCCGCTGGGAGGAAGGTTTAGAAACGCTGGCTGACGCTGAACTTGAAATTGCGCCCGACGCCGGAAACCGATTCGCCGAGGTACGGATAGTAGTTGTGGTTCAGCAGGTTATCGACGGTGACCCGCGCCTCAAGACCGCGCCAGAAGTTTGGCTCCCACGAGGCGAACAGGCCGTACAGCGCGTAGCCGGAGGTTTTCGGCAGCGCCCAGACCGCCGCCTGAGGATCGCCATCCACCGGCGAGCGATCCTGCTTGCGCACGAAGTCGCCGGTTACGCCGAAGGCCAGATTGGCACGCGGTACCTTCAGGCCGAGCATCGCATGCGCGGTCGTCGGCGGGATTTCGGCGATCCATGTTTCATTGCCCCACGGGTCGCGCGGTGAGCCGTCGCGCTTACCGCGAATCGATGACAGCGACAGGCTGCCGAACACGCTTTCGCTGTCGTAGAACGACTCAACCTCAAACCCTTCAATGGTGTAGCCCGGCAGGTTGCGGTAGTTGGAGAGCGGCTGGCCGCAGCTGCCCTCTTCGCACAGCACGCCGCGGCGGTAAAAGATCTCGTTCTTTCCGCGATTGCGGAACAGGGTGGTGCGGATCTGCAGGCTGTCCTTGTCCAGCAGCAGGTCGTTGAAGTCAAGCACCGCACCCAGCCGGATACCGGTAATGCGCTCCACCTGCAGATTGCGGCTGGTGCCCGGCACGCTGGAAGCGGCGGACTGCACTTCGTACTGCTCGTCAATCACCGGCGCGCGCCAGGTGCGGCTGACGTCGGCAAACAGCGAGACGTTACGCGTCGCCTTCCAGATGGCGCCAAGGTGCGGCGACCAGCCGGTGTAGGTCACGCTGCTGTAGTCGTGGCCGGCCAGCGGATCGCTGTCGTTATAGCGCGGCGCGAGGTTCGGCCGCCCGGTGTTGGTGACGTGGTCGTAGCGCAGGCCAGGAGTGATCGTCAGGTCGCCGTAGCTCACCGCGTCCTGCAGATAGACGCTGCGCGTCTCCTGTTTACCCGCCGGCATATAGTAAGGCTGGAAGTAGCCGTAGTTGTAGCTGGCGTTGGTCGCGCCGGACGGGTAGTACATCAACGTATCACGGTCGTGCTTGTGCAGCTGCATACCAACCAGCAGCTTGTGCTCCAGCGGCCCGCTGCTGAACTCGCTCACGTTGCTGACGTCCAGCTGGCGGTCGGTGTAGCTCACCCAGCTCTCGTTGCCCAGCGTGCCGAGATAGCTGGACTGCGAGGCGGAATCAGGACGCCGGTCGTGCTGCTCGGTTTTCGAATAGGCCAGCGCCACGGTCAGATTGACCAGCGGCTGTGACTCCGGGGCGAGGTTCCACTTCGCCGAGTAGTTGCTGTCCTTCTGATCGCGGTAGACCAGAATACGGCGCCAGGCCTCCTCATAGCCGTAGCGGTCGATGTTCGCCTGGCTCGGTGCGGCGATGTCGTCGCGTTTGGCGGCAAACGGCTGCCAGCCGTCGGATTCGGAACGCATCGCCGAGAGGGTCAGGGTCTGCGAGTCGGTCAGATAGAGGTTAGTTTTCAGCAGGTAGGAGGTCTGATCGTTCTCAGAATAGGCGAAGCGCGTACCGTCCGGGCGCTTGATGTTACCGCCGTCGCGGCGGCTGGCGTACAGCACGCCGTCGGCAAATCCCTCCTCGCTGCGGCCGTACAGCGCGCCGCTGTAAATACCCTGCCGATCGTTGGTGTGGTAGCTGTATTTCAGCAGGCCGCCGAGATCTTCACCCGGACGCAGCATATCGCCGGCGTCTTTGGTTTCCATCGTGATGGTGCCGCCGAAGCCGCCGTTGGCGTTCTGAATGTTATGCGGCCCCTTGTCGACGCTCACGCGCTTCAGCAGCTCCGGCTCAATAAATACCGAACCCTGGCGATATTTTTCGAAGCCCTTCGGCGCGCCGTCCAGCACCACCTTAACGTCTTCCATGTCGCCCATGCCCCAGATATTCAGGCTCTGCCCGCCCGGACGGGGCGAACCGGCCATCGAAACGCCCGGCAGCTTGTCGAGCAGGCTGGCGACGTTGTCGGCCTGGATGCGGTCGATATCCTGCTGGTCCAGCGTGGAGCGTCCGGCGGCGGTGCTGTCGGACAGCCCGGCGACCACCGACAGCTCAGGAATGGCAAGAACCTGTTCCGCCGCGCTGTCGACCAGCCGGTAGCCGCTGTCGGTCCGTTCAGCGCGCAGGCCGCTGCCGGCTAACAGGATGTCCAGCGCCTGCTCAACGCCGTAGCTGCCGCGCACGCCGGCGCTGTTTTTCCCGCGGGTCTGCTCCGGGGTGAAAATCAGGATGACGCCTGCCTGGCCGGCGGCGCTGCGCAGCGCGCCCGCCAGATCCCCGGCCGGAACCGCGAAGGTCCGCGCTGCTGGCTGCTGCAACGTAGCGGACTGCGCCAGCGCGCCAACGGGCACGACGGCGGTGGCGGCCAGCAGGCCGGTGATAGCAATAGCGAGGCGACTACGGCCAGAGGCGGCCCCGGCGCGCGTCGGCCGGACTGTATTTTTTATGGTCATTACGCGGTTCCCTGAAGGTATTGAATCGAAAGCTCATCAAAGAGGTCACGCGAGGAGAGAAATCGGGCAGAAAAAAAAAGAAATTGCCGACGAGCGCCAGTTTGTCGACCTGGCGCAGTCACAGCTCTGGTACGGCGAGGAAAGGACGATAATTTCGGAGTCACCAAAATAACGTCGCCGCTCCAAACCTTATTTCCAGCTATTCCCCTGGAGCCTGGCTTCAGGGGGAAACACATGCCGGGCCATGGGCAGGAGAATTGAGCTGCGCAGTGAAATAAAATCCCCGCCTGCGGCCCTCAGGTGCGACGCTCCTCATTCCGGCTATTTCTCCCTGTGATTCTCTACCACTAAAAATACGATAAACATCACCCGGCCAGTGGGGGCGAAAAATTGAGTCCAGGATAAAAGCCCTAAAATTCATCCCCGCTCTTAGTACAAAATAAAAAATAGAATAGAGCACCCGTGGCTTATTCACCGTAACAAATCTGCTACCAGAAGTATGTTTATCATTCGTTTAAACAACACAACAATAACCACATAATAAATAAGTGTTATTTGAATTTATACAACGCGGGAGAATAAACAACCAAACTGTCAAGTACCTGTTAATTGTCTTCATCTATTATTTAAACATTAACAATAGACGTCCCTCGCAATCTCTTGCACTAAGTGGCCATTTTTTCCTATAGGATAAAGACCAAAATGGTACTAAAAAATAGCATGAGAGGATAAGGAATGTCAGTGGGGATCTTAAAAGAGTCGAAGTATGAAATATTGGCCATCCTGCGAGAAGAGTGCAGAGTTAAATCTGAAATAGATATTTATTATCAAGGAGAACTGTGGGCAGCAAATATTAAAAAGGTTGATTTCTCATGTTTTTATATTAATCCTGGTGATACTGATTTTTCATCTATTATTGATGATGCTGCGTTTTCATTTGTACTGCACAGCCAGTTAGGAAAAATTGAGTTTAGTGCAGTACTCAATACGGCGTGTGACCGTCAAAACACCACCAATGCCATTGCTTTTTTTTTGCCCGATCGCATTAACATTTTGCAACGCCGCTTAACACAACGCGTACGTGTTAAGAACGACCCGGAATTTTTCTGCTCGGGTCGGCATAAAAGCGGTGAAAGCTATAAATGTACTATCAACGATCTTTCCGAAGGAGGATGCTCATTTATCTCTGACTCCTTCAAAAAAAAGTTTATGGATAAAGGAATGGCATTAGACAATGTGGAGATTTCACTTGCGGAATACGGTATTATTGTCACCAGTTTGAAAGTGGTTAACGTCACGCCGGTCTATCAGGATCGTTCACATGAACGAAGTGTATTTCGCATCTCCTGTAAGTTTAACTATAAAAATCCCGAGACAAAAAAATACATTGAGGACACCGTATTAAAAATAACCGTTGACCAAAAACTTAAGGCCAGACGATTTTAGAAATCGATTAATTTTATATTTGGATAACTGTTGTCTATTCTGGTTGTCATTGCCCTCGGCGATGACAAATCAAATGAGCACTCACACCTGAAAAAATAATGAGCAATACAATGCTTAACGATCCGTTATCTCGTAGCGACATAGCCATTCGTTATGTCTATCAGAAGATGTTTTCCCCCGAGGGGAAACTCGTTGCCGTTGAATGCCTTAGCCGCTTCGACCGAAGCGCCGTCTCGCCCGAGGATTTTTTTCGTAATGTAAACAACTCACTGCGGGAAGCTATCTTTATTGAGCAGCTGGCGCAGGCCGAGCAGCACCGGGACTGGTTCCTGGAGAACGCGGTGTTTCTCACCATTAATATCGACGATCATATTCTCTCTGTTCTACAGCGTCATGATATTGCCGAAAGAATTGAAAGGCTGGGATACGTTCATTTTGAGGTTGCTGAATACTCCATAAGTTTACTGAATCACGCGCTGGCGAGCCATTTACCCCCGCTGAAAGCCTCACTCTGGCTGGATGATTTTGGTTCCGGCTACGCCGGGATCAATGCCATTCGTGGTTATCATTTTAATTATGTAAAAATTGACAAGGGATTTTTCTGGCATTTAAAGGAAAAAGATCACGGACGCCAGTTAATGCAGGCACTCATTACCTTTCTGTCGAAAAACAATCACCGTGTCATTATTGAAGGTGTGGAAAATGAAGAACATCAACGCTGGCTAAGCGGTATGGAGTGGTTTGCCATGCAGGGATTTTACTGGCAGGAAGTCAGCATCGAACAATTAGTGCAGGAACCGATAATCAGCTAAGACGCCGGAGTTATCCGGCATCATTCACCACGAGAACTAATTATACACCAGCTCCAGTGTTGCCAGGCTGCTAATCGGTCCGCTGGTCACCTGCTGCGGCGAGGTCGTCACATAGCCAATGTAGTAAGTTAATATTCCGCTGCTTGCCGATTGACCCTGCATCTGCACCTGATTCTGCTGCGGGTCGGCCGGGACAATTTTATTTTCCGCCGCCAGCGTGCTGCCGTCATTCGTCGCCAGAGCCAGATAAATATTCCGCGCACCGTCGGGTAAAATATTATCCAGATACTCCGCGCTGTCGTTATTCACCGCACTCATTCCCACACCCGTAATCCAGCGTACGCTAACGACCGGCAGCGGCATTTGCCGATCTTCCGCGCCTGGAGCATTGAGCTGGCACTTCGACAGTTCCAGCGTAAAGGGCTGAGGTTTCATAAACGCCCCCGCCCCTCGCTGGTGAACTTCGCTCAGGCTTACCGGTGCCAGCCAGATATTCCCGCTGCCGGCATTATTGCTGCCGTTTAGCGCCACGCTGCATGACGTATCGCTGACGCGTCCGCGAAAGTCGATGCGTCCGTCATCATAGAAGGGTGTTTGCCCCTGGGATGAAAAGACGCAGACCCCGCAGCCCAGCAGCATCATCTGAACGATTTTTTTAAGGGTTAAATACGATACCGATCCGTTCATCTCCCTCTCCCGGGTTAATCGTACGTCAGGTTAAAGACCATATGAGATTCCACTTCACCGGTCGAGGTGGTCGGCAGATACTGATAGAAACGAGCGCGATAAGGCAAGCTGATATAGCGCGTTTCCTGACTTTGCAGGGTACCGATGCTGTATTTTTTATTAAACTCGATCGGCGATCCGTCTTTCAATACCTGCACACCAATTCCCTTCGCCGCCGAATTGCCGGTTTTCTCGTTAATCAGCGCCCCTTTGGTCGCGGTGGTATTGGTAGCCAGATTCCCGGAGAAGGTGGTATTGATGTTCGCGAAGCCGGACGCGCTTAAACCGCCGCTGCACTGCAGCTGAATATTGAAATCTTTGCCACCCGCAGTCGTACCGACCCCGTTTAAATCGGAACGCTTAATGGTTCCCACATCCACGTTCATATTGGTGCCGCTTAATACCGTACAGGATGGCGAAACAATGGTGATCGCATTGGCGCTGAGGTAGGTATCCAGAATGGGGTTATTGCCGTTTTCCCAGTCGTAGCTGGTATATTTCCCCGCCGCCAGGGTGCCGCTCCCGGTGGTGGTCGCGGTTTTAATAATCTCCAGGGTAAAGCGCGAGCCCTCCAGCGAATAACTGGTAGTGCGGGTCACCGTTGAGGAAAAGGTATCCGGATAGACGATATTCACCGTCGCCCCGCCGCGGCTGAAGCGCATGCCAATTCCCGGCACGTTGGTGGAAAACACCTTATTACCCAGGTTGGTACTGCCCGCCAGCGCCATCTTTGCCACAAAGCGGTTGGTACCCGAGGTACAGGTGTAGCTGGATCCGCCTGGGGCATTCATCGTCCAGTTGCGGGTGGCAATCACCGACCCCACCGGCAGATCGGGCGGGACCACCACCCTGCCCACCACCATATCCAGCTGCACAGTTGGCTGAGAAAGACGGCTACAGGCTGCCCAGGCAGACGTTGTTCCCATCATCATCAGTCCCATCAACACCAACAGCTGCTTACTCAGCGACATACCCGTTCCTTATTATTTTCCTGGCCCAGCTCAACCGAGCACTCTCCGCCGCTCCACTTCACCACCGCGCGCCGCGCGCTGGCGTCGCTGATAAACAGCATGCTGCCCTGCCCCACTACGCCGATGGCCTTACCGTCCGTATCGTAAACCGAGGCGGCAAACGGCAGCGGCGCACGGTTTGCCTGGCGAGCCAGCAGTGTGATGTTGTGCTGGATGGAGGTCGTGAAGGCGACTTTCACCACGCTGTCTTCCCACGGCACCACCTGGGCCACCGTCCGCTCGAAAGCAACGTCGTCGCTGCTGCCTTTAGGATCGATTTCCACCGAGTTGATACGGTAGGGGCGCAGATACGGCAGCAGCGCATAGCCGTTTTTATCCACGCGCGTCCCCGGTGAACCCGGCAGCTCGGCACCGGCGGCATCTTTCGCCTCGACCAGCGCCATCGTGGTGCCGGTTTCCGGTGACAGCACCACGCCGCCGCCGTGGGCAATCAGCGTACCGCTGCCGCCCAGCCCGCTCTGGCGATAGCCCGCGCCCTGGCTGTAGCTGCCGTTCAGCGTGGCCAGCGGCGTACGATAGCTGCCGTTCAGCGCCACATCATGCTCACCACCGCTGGAGGTGGTGGTGGAAATGCCGTAGTTGAGGTTATTGCTGCTATCCAGCGAGCCGCTGACGCCAATCTGCGAGCTGCCGAAATGCGAATTATTAAATGAGGTATTCGAGGTCAGGTTGGCCGTACGGCCTTCGCCAAACCACAGCGGATAGCTGAAGTTGAGCGATACGCGATCGTCGCGGCTGTGGCCGGAACTGTCCGGGGTATAAACGCGCTGAGCGCCAACCGACCATGACAAACGGCCAGCCATATTGTTGTAGCTAAGCTGGTACTGCTTCTCAGTGCCGGAGCGGTTCCAGTAGTCAGATATCCGACCGCTAAGATAGAAACCGCCCCAGCCGTCCGGCAGGCTCTGGTTCACGGTAAAGGTCAGGCCGTTTTTCTGCCGCCACTGGGTGTAATTGCTGTCGTAGTATTTCTCCTGATCGACCGCAAACAAAGCGTCGTTCAGGTTGTAATAGCCTTTGGTGGAGTAGCGATAGGCCGCCAGCACGATGCTGGTCTGGGTTTCAGTGAACATCCGGTTAAAGGTGGCGCGGTAGCTCTGGCCGTTTTCATTCAGCGTATCGCTCTTCAGCCGCGACTGGGTGACATCAAAGGAGACCGCACCAAAGCCGGTATTCATCCCGGTGCCGAGCAGGAAGGCCTGATAGTCATTAAAGCCGGTGGCGCCAACATAGCCGGTAAACAGGTTATTCAGACCGCGCTGCCAGGTGGCCTGATACAGGACGGGCCGGTTGCGTAGCGAGCTGTCATCAACCTTACCGGCGGAAAGCGCATAGCGCGTCATCCCCGGGCGCAGCAGCTGCGCCACCGAGGCGTAGGGCACGTTAAACACCTCGGTGCTGCCGTCGGATTCTTTCACCGACACTTCCAAATCGCTGCCGTAGCCTGAAGGATAAACATCTTTTAACACAAACGGCCCCGGCGGCACCGTGGTCTGGTAAATCATGTTCGCGCCCTGGCGCACCGTCACCAGCGCGTTGCTCTGCGCCACACCACGGATCTCCGGCGCGTAGGAACGCATCCCGTCCGGCAGCATATTGTCGTCGGTCGCCAGGTTCACGCCGCGCACGCCGATAGTGTCGAAGAATTCACCGTTGGTGAAGATCTGCCCGGCGCTGACGATGGAATCCACCTGCGGCAGCGGCCGCTGGACGTAGGTCTGATTGCTGCTCCAGCGTGCGCTGCCCTGCTGCTGCTGCCAGTTCAGATTCCCCACGTGCTTCAGCAGCCAGCCGTCCCAGGAGAATCCCGCATTAATGCCCAGATAGGCGCTGCTGTTATCCGAACTGTCCCCGGCCGACGCATGGCTGGTCCAGGTGTTCGCCATCCAGCCCAGATTCAGCGCGGTAATGCCTTTATCCCAGAATTCCGGGCTGACAAAGTTTTTAAAACGCTGATCTTCATAGATTTGCGGCACGGAGATTTCCAGCCGCAGGGAGGACTGAATCAGGTTGTCTTTAATCGTGTCTTCGCTATGCCACGCCGCCAAACGGCCGCAAAAACCCGCCTGCTGGCTGAGCGTGGGATTAAGCTTTTCTGCGGCAATACCAAACTGCGTCAGCATCGCGCGGGTGTAGCAGATCCCCATTTTCCCGTCTTGATCGCGGGTGACATTGAGATCGTAGCGCCCTTTCCACTCGCCGTTGGTGTACACGTCGAGTGAATAGGTTCCCTCAGTGATGGCGCTGGTAGAAAATCGTGACAGGTCGACTTTTTCGCGGCTGCCAACGATAAAACCGTCGTTAAAGGTGTAGGTCGCCCCTGGGTTTTCCTGTCCGCTGGAAACTAACGGCAGACCGCAGAGCGCAACTGCAATCGCCGTGCGTAAACCTGCCGGGCAGAATGACTTCTGCTTCATCATTTTCACCCTTATTTAACGGCGACTTTCACAGCAACATCGGCACCATAATCATTGATATTGTTAACAGTCAGCGTCTCGCCCTTGCTTACCGCCGCGTTCAGCACAACCACCTGGCTCGACTGAGGGGCAAGCATCACCGTTTTGCCATTCAGCGGCTTGCCGCCGTCGCGTGAGATGCGGCTGACGGTGATATAGAACGGCGTGGGGTTCGAAACCGATAAGCGAGTCCCGCTCGCCGCCAGCGCGAGTTGTTCCACGGCCGCATCGCGGTTGCCCAGCCCGGTCGGGCGATAGATAAATTTAAATCGTGAACGGATCGCCAGCTGCAGGACGTTCTGCCCCTCATTTTTGCCGCTCGCCACCACCGGCGGGATTTCCAGCAGGTTCAGCCACCACAGCGTCTCTTTATCTTTGGCTAATCCGGCATCGCTGCCGAGTTTGATACGCAGGGTCTGGCCGCTTTTAGCATCCACGCGGGAAATTGGCGGGGTAATAATAAACGGCGTGGTAATGGTATCCGGCGTGGCGTCGGGATTACCGTTATCCAGCCAGGTTTGCGCCAGCGCCGGGCGATCGGCGGTGTTGGAAAGCTGCACCGTTATTTCTTTTTCATTTCCCGGATAAATAAAGCGGGTGCCGTTAACAATAATATTGTTGGCGCTGGCCGCAACGCTAAAAATGGAAAAGAAAAAAAGGGCAATCGACTTCATGCTGACCTCAGAATAAAAAAATAAGCGGCAGCGGGTGCCGCTTTATCACTGTTTAAATCGGCTTAAAGGCCGGTTTAATTCAGGCAGTCATTACTGGTAGGTAATTTCGTAAGTTGCGTAGCTGTTAACCACACCGGTCGTCACAGTCGACGGGGTGCTTGATGCGTAGCCCACGATGTAAGTGAACCGGGCACCGTCCTGCACGGCAGTCGCATCACCGGATACTTTCGGCTGGGTGCTGTCGCCCGGGATGATTTTGTTGGTCAGCGCGGTGGCGCTATCGGTAGCCAGAACCAGCTGGATGTTTTTCGCACCCGCGGCTTCGGTGTTCGCCAGGTAGCCCTGCTGCTTGCTGGTCGCGCCAGCCAGCAGGTTACCGCCGGTCCAGTTCACGCCCAGCTTGGTCAGATCGTCCTGCGCGGTGCCGTCAGCGGCCTGGCAGTTAGACACGTCGATGGTGAAAGATTTTGGTTTCAGCAGGGTATCCGCCGATGCGCCTTTCACTTCCGTTAAGGTCACCGGAGACAGATAAACATTGGCATCGCTGCCCTGGCCATTAACGGAAACAGTACAAGAAACATCGGTCACTTTACCGAAGAAATTAACCTGACCACCACCTACATTCTGGTCAGCCGCATTAGCTGCAGACAGGCCTAAAAACGCAGTCGCCATCGCGGCGGAAAGAATTACCTTTTTCATTGCTTATCCTTGTCGGAGAGAGTTATTTATCAATTAGCCAACAGCGGTCCTGCACAAAGTCGTCGACTTTTTGCCATACGTATTTGTGCAATGGTGAATAGAAACTTCAACTGACCGGAAGCCGCAAGATTAAGGCGTCAGATAGCGAGCCTCGTTAAGGAGGTTTCGTTAATACTGTCGGCGTCAAAGAATGCTATTTCGGCGACAAATATACATTTATTCACATCTTAATGGCGGCTGCTTTAACAGCGAGCGGCTATTAATTTTTAAGGAACAATAGATATGATGAATGATAAAGATCGGCGAATTTCGTCAGAGATTTAAGGTGGAGTGGGATAACGCAGACAATTTGGTAATGCAGGGGCGAGTAAGCGTGAGGGCGTTGTCACTCAGCAGGCAGCCCGGGCGGACTGCCTGCATTAACACCTTATTCGCGCTTAAATTTACCCGTAAGACCGCGCAGCCGGTCGGCCGCCGCCATCACGAAGATAAAGAAGACCGGCACGAAGAACACCGCCAGGATCGTCCCGGTAACCATGCCACCGAATACCCCGGTGCCGATAGCGTGCTGGGTCGTCGCGCTCGCGCCCGTGGCCAGCATCAGCGGCACCACGCCGAGGGTAAAGGCCAGCGAGGTCATCAGGATCGGCCGCAGACGCATGCGGGCGGCGCGCAGCGTCGCGCTGACGATATTGCCCTCTTCGCGATAAAGCTGGCGGGCGAACTCAACGATCAGAATGGCGTTCTTCGCCGACAGGCCGATGATGGTGATCATCCCCACCTTAAAGAACACGTCGTTGGACATCTCGCGCAGCAGCACCGCCGCCACGGTTCCCAGCAGCCCCAGCGGCACCACCAGCATTACCGACAGCGGGATGGTCCAGCTTTCATACAGCGCCGCCAGCACCAGGAACACCACCAGCATCGACAGCAGCATCAGCATCGGCGCCTGTGAAGCCGACTGCAGCTCCTGCTGCGACTGACCGGTCCACTCGACGGCAAACCCCGTCGGCAGCTCTCCGGCCAGCCTCTCCATTTCGGCCATCGCATCCCCGCTTGAATAGCCCGGCGCGGCGCTACCGGCCAGACGGAAGGCGGGATAGCCCTGATAGCGAATCAGCTGCAGCGGCGAGGTTTGCCAGTCGGCCTGCACGAACTCCGACAGCGGCACCATACCGCCGCTTTTATTGCGCACGTAAAGCGAGAGCACGTCCTTCAGATGCATGCGGAACGGCGCATCGGCCTGCACAATCACCTGCTGAATACGTCCACCGTTGGGGAAGTCGTTAACGTATGACGATCCCATCGCGCCCGACAGCGTCTGGCTGATATCGCTAAAGGTCACGCCCATCGCTTCGGCTTTCTGACGATCGATACGCAGGTTAATGCTGGTGCCGTCGGGCAGGCCGTCAGGATACACATCCTGCACGACGGCACTGCCAGCAGCCGCGCCCAACAGCATATGCAGCGCCGCCATCTGAGTTTTATAATCGTGCCCGGCGCGATCCTCCAGCCGCAGCGTGAAGCCGGTAGAGTTGCCCAGCTCGGCGATGGGCGGCGGCAGCAGGCTCATCACCGTCGCATCGGGAACAGAGGACATGGCCTCCTGCACCCAGGCCGCTTCTCCCTGTGCCGTTGCGCCGGATCGCTCACCCCAGTCTTTCAGCATGGTAAAGGCCAGCGCGGAGTTGGAGCCCGATCCGGCAAAGCTGAAGCCGAGGATCGACAGGTTACGATCGATCCCAGGACGGTCGGCGATCAGCGCCTCCAGCTTTTGTACCACGTCGGTGGTGCGCTCCGTCGTCGCATCGGAAGGCAGCTGAAGCGAGGTAATAAAATACCCCTGATCCTCTTCCGGCAGGAAAGAGGACGGCAGGATTTTAAAGCCGAAGGCCAGCACCGCGCAGAGTACCGCATACAGCAGCATCATCCGGCCGGTTTTTTTCAGCAGGCGGCCCAGCCACGAGGCATAGCCGGAAGACAGCCGATCGAAACCGCGGTTGAACGCGCTGAAGAAACGCCCTTTATGGTGAGATCCCGGGGTAACCGGCTTCAGCATCGTCGCACAGAGTGCCGGGGTCAGCGTCAGCGCCAGGAAGGCGGAGAACAGGATCGACACCGCCATCGACAGGGTAAATTGCCGGTAGATTATCCCCACTGAGCCGCTGGCCAGCCCCATCGGGATAAACACGGCGGTCAGCACCAGCGTAATGCCAATCACCGCGCCAGTGATTTCGCGCATCGCCTTTTCCGTCGCTTCGCGCGGCGACAGCCCCTCTTCCGCCATCAGGCGCTCAACGTTCTCCACCACCACAATCGCATCATCAACGATGATGCCGATCGCCAGCACCATGCCGAACATCGTCAGCACGTTGATCGAAAAACCGCTCAGCATCATCACGGTGAAGGTGCCCAGCAGTGCGATCGGCGCAACGATGGCCGGAATAAAGGTGTAGCGAACGTTCTGCAGGAACAGAAACATCACCAGGAAGACCAGCACCATCGCCTCGATAAAGGTATGGATCACCTTCTCGATGGAGATTTTAACGAACGGCGCGGTATCAAACGGCACGGAATAGCTCATCCCTTCCGGCATGGTACTGGCCAGTTCGGCCAGCCGTGCCTGTACCGCCGCCGAGGTTTTCACCGCATTGGCACCGGGCGACAGCTGGATCGCCGCCGCCGTAGACGGCACGCCGTTGTCGCGGATGGAGAAGGAGTAGGTTTGCAGCCCCAGCTCCACGCGCGCCACGTCGCCCAGCGTCACCCGTGAACCGTTGGTGTTCGCCTTCAACACGATCTGACGGAACTCCTCCGGCGTACCCAGCTGGCCGCTGACGGTCAGCGGGTACGCCGAACGCTGGCCGTCAATCGTCGGCGAATCCCCGATGCGGCCCGGCGCGATTTGCGCATTTTGCAGACTGATGGCGTTGGTAATATCGCTAATCGTCAGAGAATAGGAAATCAGCCGTGCGGGATCGACCCACACCCGCATCGCCTTCTCCGCGCCGAACGACTGCACTTTCCCCACGCCATCGATCCGACGCAGTTCCTCCGTCAGATTTCGGGCGAAATAGTCGCTCAGGTCGGCCTCGGTAAAGCGCCCCGGTGCCGAGTTCAGCCCGACAATCATCAGAAAGTTCGACGACGCCGCCTCAACCGTCAGCCCGTTTTGCCTGACCGTCTGCGGCAGCCGTGACTCCACCACCTTAATCTGGTTCTGCACGTCGACCTGGGCCAGCTTGATATCGGTGCCCGGCTTAAAGGTCACCGTGATCGTCCCCATCCCCGAGGTGTCGCTGGAGGATTCAAAATAGAGCAGATCGTCCACGCCGGACAGCTCACGCTCGATCAGGGAAATCACCGATTCGTTCATGGTCTGCGGCGTAGCGCCGGGATAGTTCACCGTAATCGACACGCTCGGCGGTGCCACAGACGGATACTGCGCCACCGGCAGCTGTGGAATGGCGATCAGCCCGAACAGCACGATAAACAGCGCGATAACCCAGGCAAAGATCGGGCGGTTGATAAAGAATTGCGGCATCAGATTTTCCTGTACTGAGTAGAGCGGGAATTACGCACGAGGCTTCAGCGGAACGGCCGTCACCGCCATGCCTTCCTGCAGCTTGTCCTGGCCTTCGACCACCAGCCTTGCTCCGGCCTGCAGGCCACTTTTGACGATCTCTCCCTGGCCGCTTTCGCCCACCAGCTCAACGCCAACCTTCCGCGCAGCGCCATTACTATCGACCGTCCAGACATAACTGCTGCCGTTAAGGCGCTGTATCGCCTGGCCGGGTATCACCAGCCCGTCTTTCGCAAGATGTCGGGTGATGCTGACGCGGATATACATCCCCGGCAGCAGTTCACGCGCCGGATTATCCGCCACGATGCGCAGCACCACGTCGCCGGTTTCGTTATTGACGCTCACCCCGGAGAACAGCAGCTGGGCCTGCACGTCGTAAGCCTTACCGGCCTCATCCAGTAGGCTGACCTTCAGCGCATTCGGTGAGGTTTCATCGGCCCCCGGGCGGTCGATAATAGTGCGCAGCTCCGATGCGGGCAGACGGGCATCGACGTAGACCTTTTCCGTCTGCTGTACGATGGCCATCGCCTGGGTATCCGCCGCGCTGACCAGTGCGCCTTCGGTCACAAACTCCTGATCGATCCGCCCGCTGACCGGGGCTTTTACCGTGGAATACGCCAGGTCCAGCTTTTTCCGCTGCAGCGAGGCTTTGGCCTCCGCCACACTGGCCGCCGCCTGGGCGCTGTTCGCCAGCGCATCGTCAAAATCCTGACGGCTGATGGCGCCGCTATGCTGAATCTGGCTCAGCCGGTTGGCCTTCTGCTGCAGCTGGCGGTGGGAGGCTTCTGCCCTGGCCAGGGTGGCTTCCGCCATTGCCACTTCCGCACGAAACGGCGCAGGATCGATTTGAAACAGCGGCTGGCCCGCTTTCACTTCCGATCCCTGAGAAAACAGCCGCGCGGTGACAATCCCTCCCACCTGCGGCCGGATTTGCGCGGTGCGCAGGGCCACCACGCGCCCCGGCCAGCTGCGGGTTACCGAAACGTCCCCCGCCTCCAGCGAGGTCACCGTCACTTTGGTAGATTCAGGCGGCTGAGCGGCCGTCTCCTCCTCCTGCCCACAGCCGGCGATCGACAGGACAACAGCGGCCAGCAACAGCACCCGTCCTTTAATATTCATAGCGGCATAATTTCCAAAAGTTACAAGGATGAAAGGCGGCAGACTAGCGCGGTTTTATGCAGAATCGGTGGAGCGAATGTGGAGGGAGTGTGGAGACAAAAAATAAAAATTATGGCCTTAACAACCCGCTGCCGATGCCATATTGTGAGGCCCTATGAACACACAATTCCCGATCCTTGTGGTCGAAGACGAAGCGGAGATCGCTGAGATCGTCCAGGCGTATCTGCAACGCGATGGCTTTGACACACTCTATGCCGCCAACGGCGTCGACGCGCTTGAACTGCATGCGCGGCATGCCCCCTGCCTGGTGATTCTGGATATCCGCATGCCCGGCATGAACGGCTGGCAGGTGCTCTCCGAGCTTCGCCGACGCGGCAACACCCCGGTACTGATGCTGACGGCCAGCGATGGCGATACCGATAAGCTGGCCGCACTGCGCATCGGCGCCGATGACTACGTGATCAAACCGTTTAATCCCGATGAAGTGGTGGCCCGCACCCACGCTATTCTGCGGCGTGCGGCGTATCAGCAACGCCCTGCCTCGGCCGGTCCGCAGGTGCTGAAGACGCCCCGACTGGCGCTCTATCCGGAAGAGTTTCGGGTGCTGAATGCCCTCACCGGAGAAGAGCTGGGTATCGCGCTCACCACCACCGAGTTCCGCCTGTTGGCCCACCTGATGCGCTATCCGAAAAAGGTCTTCAGCCGCCTGGAGTTGCTGGAAAACTGCCTGGCCGAGGGGGAAACCCTGGAGCGTACGGTGGACAGCCATATCAGCAAGCTGCGCAAAAAGCTGGAAGAGGCCGGGATTTCAGGCATGCCCGAAAGCGTGCGCGGCCTCGGCTACCGGCTGGGGGATTAGCATGAAGGGATCCGGCCTGAGCCGCCATCTGATCGTGCTGATGACCCAGGTCACCTGCTCATCAATTATTATCTCTTTCGGCGTGTATTACGCCTGGTACGGCCTGGCGCTGCTGTTCACCAATATGGAAGAAGTGAGCTACGAGCCAACCAGCGGGGAATGGCTGCAGTTCGGCATCTCGACCGCGCTGTCGCTGGCGGTGGCGATCCTGACCGCCGTCAGATTTGCCCGCAAGGTGCTGTATCCGCTGAACTCTCTGGCCGACAGCGCGCGTAAAATCGCCGGCGGCGAGTTGAGCACCCGCGCCGAAGCCGGGGACCGCAGGCTGACGGAAACCGCCGCGCTGGTGGACGACTTTAATACCATGGCCGAGCGGCTGGAAACGGCCTCGGGCGAGATCACCACCTGGAATGCCGCCATCGCCCACGAGCTGCGCACCCCGGTGACCATCCTGCGCGGGCGGCTGCAGGGGCTGGCCGATGGGGTATTTCCGCCGGATCAGGCGCTGTTCGTTAATCTGGTGAAGCAGACCGAGGGCCTGGCGCGGCTGATTGAGGATCTGCGCACGCTGAGCCTGGCGGAAAGCGGCCATATGCCGCTGCACTACGAAGACAGCGAAATCAGCCGGGAGATTTCTGCCGTAGCGGAGCTGATGCGGCTCTCGCTGGCTGAACGCAGGCTGTCGCTGGTGCTGCGGCTGGATGATATCACCCTGTACTGCGACGCCGCGCGAATACGCCAGGCGCTGCTGGCCCTGCTGGACAATGCGCGGCGCTACGCCACGCCGGGGATCGTGATGGTGTCCTGTTTCCGCAGCCCTGAGGGCGTCACCATCGCGGTAGAAGATGAGGGGCCGGGCATTCCGGCCGAAATCGGCAGCACCCTGTTCAATACCTTCACTCGGGGCGATCAGTCGCGCTCACGGGAAAGCGGCGGCACCGGGCTGGGCCTGGCGGTGGTTCAGGCCATCGCCAAGGCCCACGGCGGAAAAGCACGCTGTGAAACCAGCGAGCTGGGCGGCGCGGCGTTTACGCTGACTTTCCCGGAGAGCTAACGTTGTCGTGTGCTAGCCGCAGCCCAGCAGGCGTAAAAACTGCTGTGACAGCTGTGCGCCCAAATCGGTGCCGCGCAGATCCTCGCTGACCACCAGATTATCCACCGCGCCGTGCATGCCGTGGTACATCAGCATCGCCGTCAGGCGCGGGTTGTCCAGCTGCCATGCCCCCAGCGCGATGCCTTCGTTAAGCAGGGCCAGCACCTGATCCAGTACCGTATCGCGATCCTGATTGCCGCGCGTGGGGTAGTGGTGATCGTGATACAGCGCATCATGCACCGCCATGCTGTCCAAATACGCCGCCACGCCGCTGTTGCACCAGGCGTGCAGGCGGGCAACCGCATCGTTCGCCGGGCAGGCATCCATCGCCAGCTGGATCCGGTCGATAAACTGGCGGGTAAAGCGCTCGCGCAGCGCGCCCAGCACCTCAATTTTTGACGGAAAGTAGTGGTAGAACGTACCCTTCGCCACCCCGGCATCGCGCACAATCTCACTGACCGTGGTGGCCTCAAACCCTTTACTGATAAAGAGATTCTCGGCGGCGTCCATCAGTTCGTCCAGCCGAACCTCAGCCGGTTTCGTGCGCGGCTGCGGCCGTGTATTTTCCTGTGGTGAATTCATTTTTGCGTCCCATTTTGCCCGGCTGCCATCGTAACCAATGTCCCTTTCCTTGACCAGAGAAGCGCAAAATCCGCGGTACCATTTAATTGACCGACGGTCGGTCGATAACTATATTGAGAATCGTTATCAATAAAACCGACAGGATCACGGAGACGTTATGCATAGCTTACGCCGGGTTTCGCTGGTGGCAGCCATCTGCCTCGGCACCTTTATGACTTCGCTGGATATCAGCATTGTTAACGTTGCGCTGCCCGCGATGCAGACTGCGCTGAATACCACCCTGTCCGGGCTACAGTGGGTGGTGGATGCCTATGCGCTCTGCCTTTCCGCCTGCATTCTCTCCTCCGGCCCGCTCAGCGAGCGTTTTGGCCATAAGCGCGTATGGCTGTGCGGCATCGCCCTGTTTACCGTCGGCTCGGCCCTCTGCGCGCTCGCCGGATCGCTGCCCGCGCTGCTGGCGGGCCGGGTGGTGCAGGGCATTGCCGGAGCGGCGATTATTCCGGGTGCATTGTCGCTGCTCACCCGCGCCTTTCCCGATGAACTGCAGCGCATTCGGGTGATTGGTATCTGGTCGGCGGTCAGCGCCCTGTCGCTGGTTGCCGGTCCGCTGCTCGGCGGCATACTGGTGCACATCACCCGCTGGCCGGCGATCTTCCTGATCAACCTGCCCATCGGGATCGTCACCCTTCTGCTGGGCCACTACGGCCTGCGTGAAAGCGCCTCGAGAGCACGCCTGTCGCTGGATCCGGCCGGGCAGCTGCTGAGCGTGCTGTGGCTGGGCGCGCTGACCTATGGCCTGATTGCCAGCGGAGAGCACGGCTGGCGCAGTCCGCTGAGCGCCGGTTCACTGCTCGCCGCGCTGCTGCTGTTTGCCGCATTTTTGCGGGTAGAGAAATTCGCCCTCCGCCCGCTCCTGCCGCTCGATATGTTCCGCAACGCTGACTTTACCGTCTGCAATCTGGCCTCGGCGGTGCTCGGTTTCTCCGCCTACAGCAGCGTGTTCTTTGTTTCCCTGTTTTTGCAACAGGCGCAGGGATGGAACGCGCTGGAAACCGGCTGGCGCATGGCCCCGGAGTTCGTTGCCATGGCGATGCTGGCGATGGCCTTTGGCCGCCTGTCGGCCCGTTTCAGCGTGCTGATGATGGCGGTGGTGGGCTACGCGCTGATGGCCGTCGGCCTGCTGCTGATGTCTGAGCTTGAGGCCAGCAGCCCGGCTCTTTTCGTTGCCCTGCTGCTGGCGATACTGGGCGCGGGCATGGGCCTGGCGATGCCCGCGACCAGCGCGCTGGTAATGCGCACCGCACCGGCGGAACGCACGGGGATCGCCTCAGCAATAATGAACGCGCTACGGCAGGCGGGTATGACGCTGGGTATTGCTCTGCTGGGAACGCTGATGAACCTGCATGCCCAGAGCGTGCTTGCCGCCAGCCTGCGGACCGCCCGCTTCAGCCAGCCGGAGGCGCTGGCCCACGCGGCGATCGTTGAGCATCGCTGGCCCGCTGGCGTGGAAGGTGAAAAGCTGATGAGTGAGATAACCCGCGCCGTTGCCAGCGGCTTCGGCAGCGCAATGCTGTGGGCCGGGCTGGTCAGTCTGGCGATGGCGATGCTGCTGATGGTTCGGCATCCTCGCTTCCGCCAACGTTCTGCCGGAAAGGCGCTTGCCTCGGATGCCGCACAGGATTGATCCGTCATCTTCCTGAATGACGCCACAGGCTAAGGGGCGAGTGCGCTTGCCGCTACCATGGCAGACAGTTATCCGGTTTATCACGCGACAGGATTAAGCCGGGTGCTGGGTGCCGGTCAGCACCGGCATCGACTCCCGCATCATCGCCAGAAACATGCGCAGCCTGGCGGGATAGTAGCGCGCGTGAGGATAGACCAGGTAAACCGGCAGCGCCGCCGCCTGCCACTGAGGAGCCAAATGCAGCAGTTTGCCTTCGGCGAGATCCTGCTGCACCATCCAGGACGAGGCGATGCCGACGCCCATCCCAGCCAGCACGGCATTGCGCAGCGCATACAGGCTGTCGGTCATCAAACGCGGCTGAATATCAAAGCGCTGCACCTCGCGGCTGGTATCGTGCGTCAGCGATACGCTGTGGCGATAGAAGGTGCTGAGTGCCAGCCAGGGCAGATCCTGCAGCTGCTGCGGCTGTTCCGGCAGAGAACGATCGCCGAGCAGCGCGGGTGAGGCGATGACGATCCGCGGCACTTCGGCCACCAGAACCGCCACCACCGACGGTTCGGTCACCGGCCCAACGTGCACCGCGCAGTCGATGCCCTCGGCAATAAAGTCCGGCGTGCGGTCACTCAGCATCCAGTCCACGGTCATTTTTGGATAACGCTGCAGGTAGGCCTGAAGCGGGGCAATCATCTGATCCTGGCCGAAGGCATGCGGGGCCAGCACCCGCAGCACGCCCTGCGGCTCCTCCGTCACGCCACGCAGATCGTCCTCAATCCCCTGCCAGCTTTCCAGCAGCGTACGCGCGTGGGCGTAACAGCGTTCACCGTCCTCGGTCAGCTTCATCACGTGGGTATTACGCTGCAAAAGCTTCAGGCCGAGAAGCTTTTCCAGCGTTTGCAGGCGACGGCTGACGGTCGGCTGGGTGGTCGACAGGCGCAGCGCGGCCGCAGACAGGCTGCCTGCTTCAACGATGCGCACAAAAGTCTGCATCAGCTCTATACGATCAACGCCGGGTAAAATGTCTTTGCTCATACGCCTATCGTATAACAGTTCTACCTGGCGGGCGACTACCAACCGTCATCTTAACCGGGAACAATAGCGCCATCTTCTGACGACACGAACAACGGGTAATAACCATGTCAACGCAAACTCAATCATCGAACGACGAACGCCCTCTGGCGGCCTCAACCGTGCTGATGCTGGCCACCGGTGCCGGATTCAGTGTGGCGTCTATCTACTATAGCCAGCCGATGCTGGAAATTTTATCCGGCCAGCTTCACGCCAGCGTGACCACCAGCGGCCTGGTGCCGACCCTGACGCAAATCGGCTATGCGCTGGGGATCCTGCTGCTGGCCCCGCTGGGGGATCGCCACGATCGTCGCACCATTATCAGCATCAAGGGCCTGTTGCTGACCCTTGCGCTGCTGCTCAGCGCCGCTGCCGGTAATATCACCGTGCTGCTGGTCGCCAGCCTGGCGGTGGGGATCGCCGCCACCATGGCGCAGGATATCGTCCCGGCTGCCGCCCATCTGGCACCGGCATCGCAGCGCGGCAAAACCGTCGGTACGGTGATGACCGGGCTGCTGCTGGGGATCCTGCTCTCTCGGGTGGTCAGCGGCGTGGTGGCGCAGTACGCAGGCTGGCGCACGATGTTTATTCTCGCCGCCGTGCTGGTGCTGGCGATTACTCTGGTCCTCTGGCGTCGCCTGCCGCATATCGCGCCGAGCACCGCGATGAGCTACCCGGATCTGCTGGCCTCAATGCGCCATCTGTGGCTGCGCCACGGTGAACTGCGCCGCGCCGCGCTGGCGCAGGGTCTGCTGTCGATTGGCTTTAGCGCCTTCTGGTCTACGCTGGCGGTGATGCTGCATAACCATTACGGTTTGGGCAGCGCCACGGCGGGTGCGTTTGGTCTGGCTGGCGCAGCAGGTGCGATGGCTGCACCGCTGGCGGGAATGCTGGCCGATCGCCACGGCCCGGCACTGGTAACCCGGCTGGCCACGGCGCTGGCAACCGTTTCGTTTGCTGCGCTGTTCCTGCTGCCTCTGCTGCCGGTTCCGGCTCAGCTGGCGCTGATTGTTATCTCTGCTCTCGGCTTTGATTTTGGCGTACAGGCCACGCTGGTTTCCCATCAGACGCTGATTTTCGGTCTGGAGCCTGCGGCACGCAGCCGTCTGAACGCGCTGATGTTCACCGGGGTCTTTATCGGTATGGCCGTTGGTTCTGCGCTGGGCAGCCTGATGTTGGAACGGGCGGGCTGGCCGGGCGTGGTGGCGCTGCTGACCGTCGCCGGTGCCGGAAGTTTTGTGGTGAGAATGTGGGGCCGCAGCGCGGAGACTCGGGACGCGATAACGGCGGCAAAATAGTCGGGAAGCGGATGACGTATGAACTCGTCATTGAGATCCCAATTACGTCGCGGAAGGCCGCGATAACTCAAACAGTGCGAACCCTTTTATCGGGTTCGCATTTTTTTATGAATGCTTAGTCAGCCCATCAGCCCATCAGCCCATCAGCCCATCAGCCCATCAGCCCATCAGCCCATCAGCCCATCAGCCCATCAGCCCATCAGCCCATCAGGAAATTTTCAGGTCGCCGTAGGCTGCCGTCCAGTCCTGATCGAAGCGCTGCAGCGCGCTGTCCACCGCCGGATCGAGCAGGAACAGCTCGGCCACATCCGGATCGACGGTGATCGCCTCGCATCCTGCCAGCATGCAGTCCAGCACCTGGCGCGGCGTGCGGAAGCTGGCCGCCAGCACTTTGCTCTGCGGGCAGTGGAGCGAGAGCAGCTTTTGCAGCTCTCTGACCAGCATAATGCCGTCGCCGCCCTGGGCATCCACGCGGTTAACGTAGGGTGCGATATAGCTGGCTCCGGCCAGCGCGGCGTAAAAGCCCTGCCCCGCACCGTACACTGCGGTGCCCAGCGTTGGGATATTCTGCTGCGTCAGCGCTTTGATCGCCGTCAGCCCGTTGTGTGTTACCGGCACTTTCACTACCAGCGACGGGACGATTTCACGCAGGTGCAGCGCTTCATCCACCATTGCGGCGGCATCATGGGCGATAACCTGAGCAAACAGCGTGCTGTCGGCAGGCAAAATCGACACCAGTTCCTGCAGCACGCTGCTTAACGGGCGCTTGCTGCGTGAAACGATGCTTGGATTTGTCGTTACGCCTTTAATCGGCAGAACGGCCGCCAGACGTTTGACTGCCGCAACGTCAGCAGTATCTAAATAGAATTCCATGGTGACCTCCGGTGCATACTACGATTCATAATCAAAAGTTTCATATGCAATATATTTTTATTTCATTGAAAAATAAATCTGTATCTTTGTATAAAATGCGATCGCTATCACATTGTATAAAACTGCCAAAATAAACAATAAATAGCTGTTTTTTATCATTTTTATTAAGAGATGAGGTAAAAATCTTTATATGCTGAAAGTGGAGTTCGCAACAGTCGAAGGTTTCGAAACAAAAGAAAGAAACTATGAAAGAAATTGCCCGTATTAACCGCCAGTCATAAAATCGCCCAGCGCGCCCGAGTCACCTGTCAGGCGGTCAGGCGGTCAGGCGGTCAGGCGGTCAGGCGGTCAGGCGGTCAGGCGGTCAGGCGGTCAGGCGGTCAGCACCTTGACTCCCTGATGGGTCAGGCTGTCAACAAACTCCCCGGAAAGATGCCGATCGGTGATAATCGTATCAATATCGCCATGCTTCGCCACATTATAGGGGTAAAGTTTGCCAAATTTGGCGGACTCGGCAATCACGAAGTTCTGCACCCGTTTTTCAATCGCCAGCCGGATATTCTCAGCGCGCATCACGTCGCGGCCGGTAAAACCGTGTTCCGGGCTGTAGCCATCAATACCAATAAACACCTTGTTGAAGTTGATGTTATTGATACACAGATGCGTCAGCGGCCCCACCAGGCACTCGCTGCGTTTTTGCAGCACGCCGCCGATTAACACCACTTCCTGATGGCAGTTCTTCAGCTCGTTTGCGACATAGACGCAGGGCGTAATCACCGTCACATCCAGCCCGGAACGGCCAATTTCGCGGGCCAGATGGGCGTTACTGCTGCCCGCTTCAATAAACACCGTGTCGCCCTCGCAGAGCAGTCCCAGCGCGCGCTTCGCCATCGCCTCTTTGGTACTGAAATTACTGCTGACCCGCTCGCTGAGATCGTTAAGCGACACCGCATAGCCGTGGGTACGGGTCAGGTAATTCAGCTTTTCCAGCTCGACCAGATCCTTGCGAATGGTCACGCCGGATACCGCGAACTGCTGCGCCAGGTCCTGAATGCTGACCTTCCCCTTTTCTTCCACCCGATCCAGAATCAGCCGCTGCCGCTCTTTCATCTTATCCTCACAGTGCCGCACCGCTGGCAGCGAAAAAAGTTTCATTAGTAAATAATGACTTTCATATTATGAAACCCCAGTGACGATAACAATCATCGCGAGTCGGTCTGCATCGCAAAAACGACAGAAAAGCGGCACAAAGGTGCAAAATTCGCCTCTTTTTTTTTGCATCTTTTCCGACGAAAATAGCGGATGATTTTTCTACTTCAGGGCATGGAACCGTGATTAAAATGATCGCCGTCGATATGGACGGCACCTTTCTTTCTGACCAGAAAACCTATAACAAAGCCCGTTTTTTGGCGCAGTATCAGCAAATTAAACAGCAGAACATCCGATTTGTGGTGGCCAGCGGCAACCAGTATTACCAGCTGATCAGCTTCTTCCCGGAAATCCGTGAGGAAATCGCCTTCGTCGCCGAAAACGGTGCCTATATCATCGATCGCGATGAAACCCTGTTCTGTGGCGCGCTCAGTGAAGATCGCGTGCAGCGCGTGCTGGCGGTGCTGTCGGCGTTTCCGGATGTTCACGTGGTGGTCTGCGGCCCGCGCAGCGCCTGGATGCTGGATTCCTCACCGGACGCGCTGGTGAAGCTGATGTCCAAACACTACCACCGCCTTGAAATGCGCGAGAGCTTTGACCACCTGAATGAAAGCGTCTTTAAGTTTTCACTGAATCTGCCGGATGAGAACATCCCCGAACTGATGGCGCACGTCGGCCACGCGCTGGACGGCATTGTCACCCCGGTTTCCAGCGGCTTTGGCTTTGTCGATCTGATTATCCCCGGCGTACACAAGGCACATGGCCTGGCGCTGCTGCAGCGGCAGTGGGGCATTGCCGATGAGGAAGTGGTGGCCGTCGGCGACAGCGGCAACGATATCGAGATGGTGGCGCATGCGGGCTTCGGCTTTGCGATGGCTAACGCGCAGCCTGCGGTCAAACAGGTTGCGCGCTACCACACCGAGAGCAATAACGACGAGGGGGCGCTTAACGTTATCGAGCGCGTGCTGACTCACAGTGCGCCCTTCAGCAACTGATTCGCTATTCAGCGCCTGCACAAGCTGGCGCTTCCAGCTAAATCGACAGCCATCATCCGGGCAGCCTGAACGACGCGCTTTACCGTCCTTGGGCGATAAATCTCAGTTTCCGCGGCCAGGGCTGCCCTCATCCCAGCGCCACGCCCCCTCACTCAGAACATTAGCTCAGCTCAGTTCCTCACGCAGCCGATCGAGCGAGTCGTCCTGCAGCTGCTGATAGAGCGCAAACTCATCCTGCACCGCGCAGCCCAGCGCCTGCTCAAACGCCGCCTGGCTGGGATTGCCGCTGCTGACGCTGCTGGTATCGCTGCCGAGGTTGGACTGGAAAATCCCCGCCGCGCTGACCGGCAGAAAATCCTCGTAGATGATCGGCTCGGCAATCACCGCGCCGCTGGCAATCAGCGCCTCCAGATCCTGCCCCGGCTGCGCCGCAACGCCCGGATTGCGCCGGTAGCGGTAGTAGGCCAGCGCCTGCTGACGCAGTTCGGCATCGCTGTCGGGAAACGCGGCAAACACGGCACTAAGGTGCTGCTGATGGGCGACGTTATCGCTGAACTTCTGCACGGAGGCTTCACGCAGCAGTCGATCGTACAGCTCACGCCCCCTGCGGGTCAGCGCCACGCCGCGCTGTTCGATTTCGCCAAAGCGGGCGGTGTGAGTGCCCTGCTCGCGATCGGAAAAACGGATCTCTTCATTCAGTGCCTTAAAACTGGTCTGCCGCAGCAGGATCGGACAGCGGCGGCGCGGCGGGCCTTCGATGACCTCTTTCGGGCTGATGCCGTACTCCGGCATCAGCTGCTGCACGCGGTCGATATCCAGCGTACGCGGCGTCAGGTGGTTGATGTGCGGCCCGCGGAAGCAGGCGACATCGGCAATCAGCCGGTGCTGGGCCAGCAGCGCATTGTAGGTGGGCAGATCCACCGCCGCCTGCTGGTGCCAGCGGAAGGTTTCCAGCGCTTCGTGGACAAACTCGTCGGCCTCGCTCTCGCTGAAGCCCCCCTGCAGCGGCCACAGAACGAGAAGCTCACGCAGGCGCGGCGTGTAGATATCGCGGCCGGCCAGCACATCGGCCACCCGCTGACGCAGGGCCGGATCCTCAATCAGCTCCAGCCGCAGCAGCGAGGTAAAAACGCGGAAGGGGTTGATTAGCAACGAGGCTTCACTGACCGGGCGGAAGGCGGTGGAATGCACCGGCACGCCAGCCTCAGAGAGATCGTAATAGCCCACCGCCGACATGCCCATCACCGCAAACAGCTGGCGCATGGTGGCCAGCTCGGCCGCGGTTCCCAGACGAATCGCACCGTGGCGCTCCACGCTCAGGCGATTCAGTTCTTCCGGGGATAATGCGCTGCAATCCCGCGCGGATTCCTGCTGATTCACTTCCCGTACCAGCTGGAGCAGCGTGCCGTACTGCGGCACTTCCGCCTGGTACATCGCCGACATGGCCTTCGAAAAACGGTCGCGTATCCGGTCGGCACTGATAAATCTGTCACTCATTGCAGCTCTCCTGAAAAAGCTCAAATTATCCCACTGGCAGCATAGTCACCCCGCCGCAAGTTGAGTACCGTTTGCATCACAGATTATCAATATTGTGAATCAGCCCCGGAAGGCGGCTATTATCATCGCGGTCATTTCATTTCAGGGAGAATACCTATGCCTCAACCCCGCATCGGCGTTGGCGTACTGATTTTTCGCGACGGCAAAATCCTGCTCGGCAGGCGTCTGGGCAGCCACGGCGAGGGCGACTGGTCAGCCCCCGGCGGCCATCTGGAATTTGGTGAAACCCCGCAGCAGTGTGCTGCCCGCGAAGTGCTGGAAGAGACCGGACTGATCCTCGGTGCCACCACGCTGGGACCGTTTACCAACGATGTCTTTTACGCCGAGCAGAAGCATTACGTCACGCTGTTCGTGCTGGCCCACGCGGCCAGCGGCACACCGCAGCGCTGCGAACCGGAAAAATGCGCGGGCTGGCAGTGGTTCGATCCCGCCGATCTGCCACAGCCGCTGTTTGCGCCGCTGCGCTCGCTGCTGGCACAGGAAGGCAACCTGGCCGCGCTGGCAAAAGACTCGATTTAACACGGTGCGGCATCGGTCGCAAAAGCGTAAAAGACGTGCGAAAACAGATAGTCAGCGGCAGGGTGAAGCCGTAGAGTGAAGCTTATACTCCGCCGCTGACGAGAACCCGATGAACGCACTGACCTCGCTCCTCAATCTGCCCGCTCACCCGATTAATGATGCCGCTTACACCGAACGCTGTCGCCTTCAGCTGGCGGACTCTGGCGCGCTGGTGCTGCGCGGTTTTCTGACCCCGGCCGCGCTGGAGATCATCAAAAAAGAGGGTGAGGCGAATCAGCATCTGGCCTTCTACGCCAAAAGCCAGCACAACGTTTATCTGCAAAAAACCGATGAGACACTGCCCGCCAACCACCCGCGTAACCGCCAGGTGGTTTCCTCCAAGGGCTGTATCACCGACGAAGAGATCCCGGCGGACTCGCCGCTGCGGGCGCTGTACGACTCGGAGGAATTCAAAGCCTTCCTGTGCCGCGTGCTGGACGAACAGAAGCTGTATCCCTACGCCGACAGCCTGTCATCGATCAACCTGCACTATGCACATACCGGGCAGGAGCTGGGCTGGCATTTTGACAACTCGTCGTTTGCCATCACCCTGCTGATCCAGAAACCCGAAGCGGGCGGCGTCTTTGAATACGTCAGCCATCTGCGTGATGCAGAGGCCGGAGAGATGAATTTTGACGGCGTGGGTAAGGTGCTGAACGGCGAGCAGGAGGTACAAAAGCTGGAGATTGAACCGGGCGATCTGGTGCTGTTTCGCGGGCGCAACGCGCTGCATCGGGTAACGCCAACCGAGGGTGACATCACCCGTATGCTGGTGGTGCTGGCCTGGAATGCCCAGCCGGGTATTGCGCTGTCGGAAAGCGCCCGCATGACCTTCTACGGACGCCTGTAACCCTTAACCGGCGGCGAGCAGCGCCGCCCAGCCGCGCTGGAAAATCTGCCGGGTGCGGAACGCCACCAGCGCCTGCCAGTCGGCATCCTGCGGATTGAAGCCTTCAAAGATCTGCCATTTGAGCTGCCGTCCCTGCTCGCTTGCCAGCTCGCCGTAAAGATGCAGCCAGTGGTCGTCGCGCACCCGGCGATGCATCTCATCCCCGGCATAGGTACCGCACTCCACCACCAGCTGGATCAGCTCGGTTTTCGGCAGATTATCAAGCAGGAACTGCGACAGATAGCCGGTGGCCGTGGCGGTCACACCGGTTTCGCTGTCGCGGCCTGCGCCAGTGATCAGCACCGTCAGCCACTCGCCGAAAATCTGCCGCGCCTTGTCCAGCGCCGGATAAGGCCGTTCCGCGATCGCCAGCAGCATCGGATGCCCCCAGGCGCCCGCGCCGGTATGCAGATCGAAGCTGATAATGCGCTGCGCGTGCTGCAGATGGCTGGCGATAATCTGTTTCAGCGTCAGATGCGACCAGCTGGCCCGGCTGCCGCCGAAGAAGATGCCGTCGGCATACTGATACTGCCCGGCCTCCACAATCTGCTTCACCCCGCTCCAGCCGCGCCCGGCGCACTGTTCTGCCAGCATGGTGTCGGCGGCGGTCCGTTCAGGGCCGTTCACGTCGCGGCAGGTGTAGATTGCATGCAGTTCGCGGTACGCGGCGTTGTCCGGCGCACCGGCGGCGAAGTCGATAAAATTGCGGTTGAGGTCGGCGTTGTCTTCGTTCACCCGGCGCAAATGCGCGGTTCCCCACGGATTCAGCAGGTGAACCAGCACCACCGCCACGTCATCCGGCAGCGCCTGGCCCTCCAGCGCCTCAAGCCAGGCGATCTGGCTGTCGGAACCATAGTAGCCCTCTACGCCGTGAGTGCCGGAAATAATCAGCATCACGCGCGGCGCATCGGCGCGGCCCAGCACCGCGACGTCGGTGGAGAGCGCTTCACCGCCGGGACCGGTTAAGGGGTGGTCGTAGCGGGTTACGCTGCCGCCGTTGCGCGCCACCGCCGCCAGAAAGCGCGCCCGCTGCGCGGTGAAATCAGGAAGAGCTGTCGTGGTCATCACTTATTCCGGTAGCTTGTAGACGTCAAAGCTAAAGTACTTCTTCGCTAACTTATCGTAGGTGCCGTTTTTGTGCAGTTCGGCCAGCGCCTGATTAATCTTTTCGACCCGAGCCGTATCGTCCTTGCGCAGGCCAATGCCGATGCCTTCACCAAAGTATTTCTGGTCGTACATCGGTTCCCCGGCGATATGATAGCCCGCGCCCTGCGGCGTTTTCAGGAAGCCGGTTTCGGCGGCGGCGGCGTTAATAAAGGTGGCATCCAGGCGTCCCGAGGCCAGATCCGGGTAGATTTCCGCTTCGTTCTGATAGCTCACCACCTGCACGCCCTGCGTTTCCCAGACGCTCTTAGCAAACGCCTCCTGGGTGGTGCCCTGCGCCACGCCGACGGTTTTGCCCTTCAGCACGGCAACATCCGGCTGCAGCTTGCTGGCTTTAGAGGTCAGCAGCGCGCTCGGCACGTTGTAGATCATATCGGTGAACAGCACCTGCTGGCGGCGCTTCTCGGTCATCGCCATCGCCGACAGGATCGCATCGAATTTACGCGCCTGCAGAGCCGGAATAATGCCGTCGTAGGCGGTCTGCACCCAGACGCATTTCACCTGCATCTGCTGGCACACGGCATTGCCCAGATCGATATCAAACCCCTGTAGCGATCCGTCCGCCGCCTTGCTTTCAAACGGGGTAAAGGTCGGATCGACGCCAAAGCGCAGTTCTTCCGCAGCCTGCGAGGCAGTGCTGAAGGCGGCCAGCAGGGCCAGCGCGGTAAGGGTGAGTTTTTTCATGGTAGATCTCCGGATTAATCAGGCGTTTATCCCCAAGTAATACCATGATTAATCGCGGAGAAATAAGGTTTTTAGCTTATAAAGCAGGGCCGATAATTAGCAGGGGTGATATTCACCCCTCGGGATACATCTCCATCAGACGGCGGGTTACGCCGTTGGTCCAGCCAAACCCGTCCTGCAGCGGGTATTCCCCCCCGGCGCCCAGCAGCGCGGCATCGCCGCTGACGTTGTACTTCTCCACCATTTTATGGTGCTGCTGATAGGTTGATGACACGGTTCTCAGCCAGCGGCTGGCGATTTCATGCGCCAGGTTCTCGTCGCCGTAAATGCTGAAGCCCTTCACCGCCATCCACTGTAGCGGTGCCCAGCCGTTGGGACTGTCCCACTGCTCACCGGTCTGTTCCATGCTGGAGAGCAGGCCACCCGGCGCCAGCAGATAGTCGCGCACCGCTTTCGCCGTGCGGTTCGCCTGGTCGAGGCTCGCCATGCCGACGTAAACCGGGGTGACGGCGGCGGCGGAGAAGGTCGCCTGCTCGCCGTCGCGCCAGTTGTAGTCGCGGTACAGGCCGGTATTGTTATCCCACAGATAGTGGTTCACCGCTTCCTGGCGACGGTGCGCCAGCTGCTGATAGCGTTCGGCGGTCGCCTCGTCGCCCCTGGCCGCTGACAGACGGGCAATCGCCATCTCCAGCTTGTAGAGGAACGCGTTGAGATCGATAGGGATAATGCTGGTGGTCTGAATGCTGGCCAGACGCCCCGGTTCGCTCAGCCAGCGCGAGGTATAGTCCCACCCCGACGCCGCTCCGGCGCGCAGATCGCGATAGACTTCGCTGGACGGGCGCGATGAGTCACGCGCGGTTTCCACGTCCTCAATATAAGACTCGTCACGCGGCGTATCGCGGTCGTCCCAGTAGCGGTTCAGCACCGCACCGTCCGGCAGCATCACTACGTGGCGATAAGCCTGGTTCGGCTCCAGGTTTTCCCGCCCGTCCATCCAGAAAGCGTATTCGCTTTTGAGATGGCGAAGATAGCGCTGCGCCTCGTTGACGCCGTTCTTTTCAAACAGCTCCACCATCATCGCAAAGACCGGCGGCTGCGAACGGCTGAGGTAGTAGGTGCGGTTACCGTTGGGAATATGGCCGTAGCGGTCGATCATCCAGGCAAAGTTGTCCGCCATATTACGCAGCAGATCGCAGCGCCCGGCGGCGGCAAAGCCCAGCATGCTGAAGTAGGAATCCCAGTAGTAGGTTTCGCCAAAGCGACCGCCGGGAACCACGTAGGGTTTCGGCAGCGGCAGCAGCGAGGAATATTCACAGTGCTGTTTCGGGTGACGGGTTAATACCGGCCACAGTGCATCAATATGTTCCGCCATGGTTTTTTCCGGGTCAGAAACATAATGGCTTTCATTGACCTGCGGCAGGTCGAAGTTTTCCAGCACGAAGTGAAGCAAATTAAAATCATCGCGTTCACGTGCCAGATAATAACGAAACATAATACGTTCCGGATCGAATTTTGGCGCACAGTCGGCAAAGGTTTTACTGTCGCTAAAAATACGCGATGTTTGCACCGCAACGAACAGTTCCTGATAGCGGTCTGAGGGCGTCAGGATATCGGAAACCGGCAGCCCACGG
Source organism: Erwinia sp. JUb26 (assembly GCF_003751505.1). Classification (GTDB taxonomy): domain Bacteria; phylum Pseudomonadota; class Gammaproteobacteria; order Enterobacterales; family Enterobacteriaceae; genus Erwinia. Next base: position 591,732 of record NZ_RJVB01000002.1, read on the forward strand.
ATATGCTCCGGCTGTGGCTCCATGACCGCTTCTGGGCCAGCTTCATAGTCGAGATACCAGTTCTCAAATTCGCCGGGGATGTTGTTTATCGTTTCAGTGTGATTGAAAGTGATAAAAGCCTCCTGCTGTCGGATATTACCGACAGAATTCACATGATGAATTTATCGTACTGCCTGTTAGTATAGTACGGGCGTCTCTACGCGCAACCCAATGTTTCTATTAATCTTAATGAGATATTATTTCAAAAAATAAATGAAACGTTAAATACGGTTTTTTTATAAAAAAAAGATAATGTCAGGGTGAATGAATAAACATAAACTGACAAATTTACCTTTCAGCCCTGTTTATTAAAAATAGCCGCCGATTAACAGCAGGTTAATGTGACCCGGCTCACTGTTTTGCGGTCGCTGAATTTCTCAGCTTTTTTAGCGGCAATCTTCAGTGCGAACAGCAGATTAGTACGTTTTTCCCCGCGCTGGCCCGCCCCGCTGGGCGCCGAAGGCAGCAGCTGTTATGTTACGTGTTTGTAAATTTTAAGCGGCCGGCATTTTTTTGCTCACCGGCCTCACGGAGCCATCATGCAATCTGGCACACCCGCCACCTCTTCCACCTCGCCAGTGCCGAAAACCTGGTGGATAGCCCTGCTGGTGGCCGTCACCTTCTTTATGGAAAACCTGGATGCCACGGTGATCGCCACCGCCCTGCCGCAGATGGCGCGCGATTTCTCGGTCAGCGCGGTGGATATGAACGTCGGCATCACCGCCTTTCTGCTGGCGGTTGCAGTGTTTATCCCGCTGAGCGGCTGGCTGGCCGACCGCTTTGGCGAACGGCGCATTTTTGCCAGCGCCATCGTGCTGTTCACCCTTGCTTCACTGCTGTGCGGCCTGAGCACCTCGTTGCCGATGTTTACCTTCAGCCGCGTGCTTCAGGGGATTGGCGGTGCGCTGATGGTGCCGGTAGGCAGGTTGCTGGTGCTGCGGGTGACGGAAAAACAGGATCTGGTGCGCATGATTGCGCTGATCACCTGGCCCGGTCTTATCGCCCCGGTATTAGGCCCGCCGCTCGGCGGACTGATCGTTACCGTCGGCCACTGGCCGTGGATTTTCTGGCTGAATATCCCGCTGGGCATCGCGGCGCTGATCTGCACCTTCTGGCTGATCCCGAAAGGCGAACGCGGCCAGCCGCGCCCCTTCGACCTGCCGGGCTTCCTGCTGACCGCTATCGCCTGCGCGGCGCTGATTACCGGGCTGGAGTGGCTGGGCCAGAGCCGCCTGGTCGCGGGCGCGGCACTGCTGCTGCTGGGCAGCCTGAGCGCCCGGCTGGCCTGGCAACACGCGCGCCGGGCGGCGGCACCGATGCTGCCGATCGATTCACTCGGCATCAGCTCGTTTCGCAGCACCCTGCAGGGCGGCTCGCTGTTTCGTGCCGCCATCAACGCCATTCCTTTCCTGCTGCCGCTGATGTTCCAGGTCAGTTTTGGCCTGTCGGCAATGGAGGCGGGAGTGCTGGTACTGTGGGTGTTCGCCGGAAATCTGACGATGAAGCCGTTCACCACGGCAGTGATGCGCCGCTGGGGTTTCCGCCAGGTACTGCTGGTCAACGGCCTTATCAGCACGGCGGCGATTGCCGTCTGTGCCTTTATCACCCCGGCGCTGCCCTACCCGCTGCTGGCGCTGGTGCTGTTTATCGGCGGGCTTTCGCGCTCGATGCAGTTCACCTGTTATAACTCGCTGGGATTTGCCGACGTGCCGCGCCCGCAGATGAGCGCCGCCTCCACGCTGTTCAGCATGTTCTTCCAGTTCAGCATGAGTGCCGGGATCGCCTTTGCCGCGCTGGCGCTGCGCGCCTCGATGTCTTTACAGGCGCACCCCCAGCCGCTGCCGGTGGATTTCTCCTGGGCGTTTCTGGCCGTCAGCCTGCTGTCGATGCTGGCGTTACTGGACAATCTGCGACTGAAGGCCGGAACCGGCGAGCACGTATTGCAGCGGCAGCCTTAACGCTGCGGGAAAATCTTTGTCATGTGATTTACTTATCACTGCCGGGAAAATAAACTATTGCTCCTTCGTATTTTAACGAAATCCATTTAACGCTTACCGTGAAAACCCTCAGGCCGAGGGTTTTAAAAGAAAGGATCCTGTATGACGCTCCACCTCTGGCTGGCCTATACCGGTGTGATTGCTGCACTGATTGCCATTCCCGGCCCGTCTGCCTTAATCAGCATGACGCACGGCCTGCGCTTCGGCCGCAAACACGCGCTGGCGACGGTGGTCGGCGGCGTGCTGGCGGCGATGGTATTGATGACCGCCTCCGCGCTGGGTCTGGGTGCCATTCTTGCCGCCTCCACTACCGCCTTTACCATTCTGAAAGTGGTCGGTGCCGCCTATCTGGTCTGGCTGGGTATTTCGGCATGGCGCGATAACAGCCACGAAACGCCGGTGGCCACCCCGGAAATGGAAGACGCACCGAGTGCGCTGCGCCTGTTCCGTAAAGGCTTTATGGTCGGCATCAGCAACCCGAAAGATCTGCTGTTCTTCGCTGCGCTGTTCCCGAACTTTATTGACGCCAGCCAGCCGCACGCGCTGCAGTTTGCCACCCTGGCCATCACCTGGGCCGCGCTGGATTTCAGCATTATGTTCAGCTACGCCTGCGCCGGCCGTCGCCTGTCCGGGCTGTTCTCTAATCCGAAGCGGCTGCGGATGCTTAACCGTTCAACCGGCAGTCTGTTTGTCTTTGCCGGTGGCGCACTGGCCATCTCCGCGAAGTAACCTTCAGGGCCGCCTCACCGCGGCCCTGCTGTTTTACAGCATCAGCATCAGTTTCTACAGCACATCACGCCTTCCCGGTATTGAAACGACTTTGCTCGCGGGCAAACTCACGCATAACCCGAATATGCTTATTCGCCTGCGGACCGGCGGAATAAACAAAATGGTCAGGAATAAGAATCAAACGCTGCGGATTCTATATTTTCGCCTGCTCACCAAACTCTTTTTTAAATACGCTGGCAACGCCCGGCATACAGGGATCGTGTGACATTAATATATCCACCTTCGCCCAGACTATTTCACCAGGCGTGACGCTTTCGCGCCCGCTGGCACGGGCGAGTATTTTCTGACTGATTGTCTGACCCATTTTAATTTTCTCTCTACGCTATTATTTTTCCGATGGATCACAATTACTTGTAATTACCCTATCTCTTTTCGGTGCGCCAGAAACGTGAAATATGCTAGTATCCTTTATTGTTTCTCCTTAAAAACAATCCAGGAAAATAATGAGTGATTTTGAAAACCTGCACGGGATGATTATTTTTGCCAAAGTGGTGGAAACGCTGAGCTACACCGAGGCGGCGAAAGTGCTCGGGCTGGCAAAATCCTCGGTCAGTAAGGAGATCTCAGCGCTGGAAGTGCGTCTCGGGGCCAAACTGCTGACCCGCACCACCCGGCGTATTCAGGTGACCGAAGTCGGCATGACTTACTATCACTACTGCTATCGTATCCTGCACGAGGTGAAAAGCGCCGACCTGTTTATCCGTCAGTTCCACGAAGAACCTACCGGCAGCCTGCGCGTGGTTGCACCGGTGACGTTTGGCTGCCAGTGCATTGTGCCGGTACTCAACCGCTTTGTGGCCAGCAATATCCACGTCAGCGTCGATCTCGACCTCACCGACCGCCCGGTCAGCCTTGAGGACGATAACTTCGATCTGGCGGTGGTGATTAAGCGCGAGCTTCCCGGCCACCGCAACTATCGCCCGTTGATGGATATTACCTGGGGAATTTACGCCGCGCCGGATTACCTGAAACAGCATGCCGACATCACCAGCCCGGACGATCTGACCCGCCATGACTTTATTCTGTTTCGCGGTCCGGCCCACACCATTTCGCTGCCGTTCCGAAAAGAAAAACAGAAAAAAGATATTGAAGTCCGCAGTCGTTTCCGCGCCAATAACAGTATTGCGCTGGTGAACTCCGCAATAGCCCAGACCGGCATCGCTTATCTGCCGAGCTATATTGCGCAGGAAGCCGTTGATGAGGGTAAATTAGTTCAGGTGCTGCCGGACTGGGAAATGGATATTTATAAATCCTACGTACTCATGAAAACGGACAGCTATATTTCCCCGCGCGTCAGGCTATTCGTCGAGGCGCTACAAAAGGCGCTGGGTGATAATTAACATTTCGGATTCAGACCGGTAGATGGCAGTAATTAACGCTCCGGGTTAACTCCCGGTTATGAACAATAAAAAGCGCCCGCATTCGCGGGCGCTTTTTATTTCGCGTTATTCGCGCCTGAAGATAGCAGCATATGCCGTCGTCTCAGGTGCAGAAGCGATAATCAGTAGTAGTTACCGTGACGGTAATCCCAGGTGGTGAAGATGTCGGACAGCATTGACATAATCTTATCCACGTCCAGGCCTTTACGGATCAGTACCGGGCAAGGCGTGATGTTACGCTCGCCTTTCTGCTCAGGCACCAGCTTACCGTTTTCATCGACCATTGCGACCATCACGCCCTGCTCGTAACGGGTCTTTTCAGATTCGTTAGGCTGGATTGATTTCACATAGTCGTTTGCCGCGATGATCAGGTCAGCGTGCTGCTCAATACGGTCACCGATGCCTTCTACCAGGCCACGGTTGCCTTTGCCTGACGGGTTAGCCGAGCTGGCGAAGGAGAACTTGCCGTGGTTTTCCCACAGTTCTTTCGCCAGATTTTCGCCCGGGACACCGAACTTGATCACGAAGCAGCTGGTCTGGCGGCGGTCCATCATCAGGTCTTTAGAACCGTCTTCCGGAATGCGCGCTACGGCTTCTTCTTTCCACGGCAGGATGCAGCCCAGCAGAACGTCTTTGTCCCAGTGCTGCTGATACAGTTCTTCGATTTCCGGGTTCAGCTGAGCCAGCTCTTTCAGCTGCTCCAGCGAGCCGCACAGCACCACGCCCGGCTTGTTACGGTTACGCTGCTTGGCGTCGAACTTGCGCTCCAGGCCCTTAGCGTCAGAGGTCATGATGATGTAGCCCACTTTGGTAGGGCAAACGATCATGCCGCCTTCAGCAGACAGGATTTCAACGGCTTCCGGCTGTAAGCCACCATTCCAGTTAACGACTTTATTGCTCATCATGACACCTTCGGATTCGGTTTAAATTAGGAGGGTAATCACCCGTTGAAACCATCCTGCCACAATCAGTTTTTCCTGCAACAATAAACGCGATCATGGTCATATTGTTTCCATACAGAAACAATCGTTGCGATATGGAAAGGGTGAAAGCGACGATTTGGCGAAAAGAATATTCCATCAAAAAAGCTGGCGGTGATATTTCCCCGATTAACCTGTTAATAAAGATAAGGTTTATTCATTTCATTTTCCCAGCATCATTATTGAGCTGGCTCGCAGTTTATTAAATAAACCGCCCTCCGCGCCGTTGATGCATTTACAGCCATTAAGCTTAACGGGTCAGGTGAATCACTCACCGGGGGAAAATCATGGACACATATCACGCCCCAAGTCGCTCACACGTTTATCGCAAAAACATGCGCTATCTGCTGCCGCTGCTGGTGGTCTGCTATCTGTTTGCGTTTATCGACCGAACCATAGTCGGCTTTGCCTGGCTGGAAATGGAGGCCGATGTGGGCCTGAGCGCCGCCGCGTTTGGCCTGGGCGCAGGGCTGTTTTTTATCTCTTATGCCTTCTGCGAAGTACCCAGCAATTTGCTGATGCTTAAATTCGGGCCGAAGATCTGGTTCTCCCGCATTCTGGTCACCTGGGGGATCATTACCATTCTGATGGCTTTCGTGCAGGGTCCGTGGTCGTTTTACGCGCTGCGTTTTTTACTCGGCGTGGCAGAAGCCGGGTTCTATCCGGGCATTATCTATTTCATCACCAAATGGTTCCCCCCGTCGCGCTGCGGACAGGTGATCGGCATTTTCTTCCTCGCCAATCCGCTAGCGCTGGTGATCGGCAGCCCGCTCTCCGGCCTGATTATGCAGATGGACGGCCTGTATCAGCTGGCGGGCTGGCAGTGGCTGTTTATTCTGATGGGCCTGCCGCCGGTGCTGCTGTCGCTGATCGTCCTGCGTTCGCTGCCGAATACGCCGCAGCAGGCGCACTGGCTTAACGACCAGGAGTGCAGCCAGATCGCCAGCGATATTCAGCAGGAGCAACAGCAAAACGGCGTCACCGACGCGCCCGGTCAGCAGCATCATCCGCTCAGCGTGATGAAGGATCGCCGGATTATGATGCTGATTGCCTTCCTGATGTGCTATCCGATTGTTGGCTACGGCCTGATGCTGTGGTTGCCCAGCATCATCAATAAATTCAGCACTTCGGTGATGATGACCGGCCTGCTCTCTGCCCTGCCGTGGCTGGCCGCGGCCGTGGCCGTGATCGTGGTGCCGCGATCCGCAGCCAGGCACAATACGCCATTTCTGCATATCGGGGTGACGCTGGCACTCAGCGTGGCCGGGCTGATCCTCAGTGTGATATTTAACGATCCGCTATGGCGCATGCTGGCACTGTGCCTCGCCGCCTTTGGCATTTTCGCCGGGCAGCCGATTTTCTGGAGCTTCCCGGCAAGACTGCTGAAAGGCACCGATGCGGCGGTCGGCATCGCGTGGATTAACGCCTTCGGCATTGTCGGCGGCTTTATCGGGCCGTACGGATTTGGCGTGGTGGCCCAGCTGACCGGCAGCAATGAAAACGGGCTGGTGTGGTTTATCGGCTGGGGGATTTACGGCCTGCTGATGCTTTACCCGCTGCGGCGGATGATGCGCCGCCAGCGCGGAATGGGTGGGGAAGCGGCAGCGGTTCCACATCATCGGTAACCTCAAATGCCGCTGGCCAGCACGTCATTTATCAGGTGCAGCCCGGCGGCAGAAGCCAGGCCGGTTGAGCAAACGGCAGCGTCGTCGCCCATTAAATCCTGGACAGGCCAGGCTTAACCGTTAAACCCCAGCTCGGCGGAGATAGCCCTGGCGGTGGCCACCACCGGTGCCATTAGCTTTTTCACGCCGACCTGCTGCAGCTTGGCGGTCGGTAATGACACGGAAACGGCAAACGGCACCCGCTGCTGGATATCAAACACCGGTGCCGCCAGGCAGGATACGCCCAGCTCGTTCTCTTCCCTGTCCATCGCGGTTTGCTGCTCGCGAATCACCTTCAGCTCGTCCAGCATTTCCGGCAGCGTGGTGATGGTGTTTTTCGTCAGCTGCTGAATCACATCCTGATGCGATTCCCAATAGTGCGCCGGATAATCCTCGCTGCCCCAGGCCATAAAGATTTTGCCCATCGCCGAGCAGTACAGCGGCATATGCTGGCCGATGTAAGCCCGGGTCCGCAGCATCCCGGTGGTCGGCTCCAGCTTGTAAATCAGGATCACGTGATCGTCTTCCCGGCTGGAGAAGTTCACCGTTTCACCCACTTCCAGATTGAGTTTCTCCAGATGCGGAGCCGCCACGTGAATGATGTTCAGCGACGACAGGGCCTTCTGCCCCACCGAGATAAACTTGGTGGTCAGCCGGTAGCTGCCGGGCGACGGTGCCTGGGTGACATAGCCGCTGCTGTGCAGCCCCTGCAGCAGACGGTGTACGGTACTCTTATTCATCCCGGACAGTTCTGACAGGTTCGCCAGCGGACAGCCGTTCGGGTAATTACTCAATATTTCAATCAGCTGCAGGCCACGAAACAGGCTCTGAGTACCCGCTGGCTGATCCTTTTTATCGTCCTTTGCGGTTTCCGCCTTTACGCTCATTCACGGTTCCTCTTAGTTTCCCGCACGCCCTCACGGGGCTTTGTTTGATGGTAACTCATGCCTCTCCGGCTGTGAATATGGAACGACGTTTCAACACTGATATTGCCCCATCATAGACGCTTAAACCGGCAAAAGCGAAGTGAGCGATTCATCACAGATCTATAACATTAAAAATAAGCTATTGATTTAGATAAATAAAAAAAACTTCCACACCTTTGCTTTCCGCCCGCAGTAAGAATACTATTTTTGAAACTTGATTTCGCATGTTGGAACAAGCGGTGTTTTTATTATGCTGTCGCCGCCGTTGATACTTGTCTGTTGTTGCAGGAGACTGTTATGCAGAATACACCCGGGGCAGCGGTTCTGACGCTGAGCCATATCACTAAACGCTTTGGCGGCAACATTGCCGTCAATGACGTCAGCCTGGACGTTCATCCCGGTGAAGTCCTGGCGCTGCTGGGCGAAAACGGTGCCGGCAAATCCACGCTGATCAAAGTCCTCGCCGGGGTTTACCCGCGCGACGGCGGCGATATCCGCTTTCACGACGACACCATTACCTCCGCCGCAGCGCTGAAAACCACCCAGCGCCAGCCCATCGCCTTTATTCATCAGGATCTCGGCCTGATCGAGTGGATGACGGTGGCCGAAAATATGGCGCTGGTGATGGGCTTTACCCGTCGGCTGGGGCTGATTGACTGGCGGGCGGTGCGCGAACGTTCCCGCCAGGCGCTGGAAGAGGTCGGTATCGCCCTCGACCCGGACTCACGCGTGTTCGAACTGTCGCGCACCGAAAAATCCCTGCTGGCCATCGCCCGCGCGGTGGCGGTCAACGCCGAAGTGCTGGTGCTGGATGAACCCACCGCTTCCCTGCCCGCCAACGACGTGCGCCACCTGTTCAGCGTTATCGAACGCCTGAAAAGCAAAAAAGTGGGGATGATTTACGTCACCCACCGCCTGGACGAAGTGATTGAAATTGCCGACCGCGTCTGTGTAATGCGCGACGGCAGGCACGTGGCGGGCGGCTTCACCCGGGACTACAGCCTGCGTAACCTGGTGGAAATGATCGTTGGCGAAGCGGTGGAGGGCAACCAGCGCGAGCCGCTGCCGGAAAAAGCCGATCCGGTCCTGACCTTCGACAGGGTCTGCATTGATGAGGTTGGCCCGGTGTCCTTCAGCCTGCAGCCCGGCGAAATGCTGGCGCTGGCCGGGCTGCGTGGTGCCGGGCAGGAAGAGATTGGCCGCCTGCTGTTCGGCCTGCGCCAGCGCACCGGCGGCAGCATCACCTTCCGCAAACAGCACTATCAGGCCAGCTCACCGCAGCAGGCAATGGCGGCGGGCGTCTCGCTGGTGGCCGGAGATCGTACCGGCGAAAGTCTGGTGATGTCGATGAGCGTGCGTGAAAACCTGTTTATCAATCCCTGCGCCAGCGGCCATCGCCTGCTTTCCCACTACGGACGCCGTGCCGAGCTGGGAGCCAGCTGGTGGAAAATGCAGCTGTTCGACGTGCGGCCAAAGGACGTCAGCCTCGATATCAGCGCCCTCTCCGGCGGCAACCAGCAAAAAGTGGTGATGGCGCGCTGGATGCACCTCAATGCGCCGCTGCTGATCCTGGAAGATCCCACCGCGGGCGTCGACGTGGGCGCGCGTGAAGAGATCTACCACCTGCTGAATAAAGCGCTGGCAGAAGGCGTGGCGGTGCTGGTGATCTCCAGCGACTTCGAAGAGATCGCCCACATCTGCAACCGGGCGCTGGTCTTCAACCGCGGGCAGATCGTCGGCGAGTTGAAAAACGATCGCGTCAGCTTTGCCAACCTACTTGAGCTGGCCTCCGCCAGCAGCGAACCCACCGTCGCCACCGTGTGAAATTTAACGCCACCCCGCAGGCGGTGGCAGGAGAAGATCTATGTCTAAAACGTCCGTCAAATCGACCGCGCTGGAGCAGCGGGTCAGTCTCAGCCAGCACGGCGCAGGCCCGTGGTCGATGCAAATCGTCACCCGCTACGGCCTGCTGCTGCTGTGCGTGCTGCTGGTGGTGCTGTTCTCCGCGCTGTCGCCGTCGTTCGCCAGCATGCTGACCCTGCAGGCGATCCTCTCCAGCAAGGCCAAGATCGCCCTGCTGGCGCTGGCGGCGACGATCCCGATGATCGTCGGAAAAATCGATCTTAACGTCGGTTTCGGTATCGTCCTCTGGCACATCCTCGCTATCACCCTGCAGGTGCAGTACGGCTTTTCCTGGCAGATGGCGGTACTGGCGGTGCTGGCCATCTCCGCGCTGTACGGCCTGCTGAACGGCATTCTGGTGGCGCTGGCGGATATCGACAGCTTCGTCGCCACGCTGGGTTCCGGCACCGTGCTGTACGCCATCGCGCTGTGGCACTCAGGCGGCCGTCAGATCGTCGGCGACCTGCCCGACGCCTTCACCGCCCTGCACTACACCGAAATCTTTGGCATCCCGATTGGCGCGTTCTACGTGCTGGCGGTGGCTATCGTGCTGTGGCTGATCACCGAACATACCCCGCTTGGCCGCTGCATGTACGCGGTGGGTGGCAACCCGGCGGCGGCGCGGCTGAACGGCATTGCGGTGAATAAATTCACCATCGGCGCGTTTATCGCCTCCAGCGTACTGACCGGCTTCAGCGGCGTGCTGATCGCCGCCGAACAGGGCGTCGGCCAGGCCAGCGTGGGGATGGACTATCTGCTGCCCGCCCTGGTTGGCGCGTTCCTCGGCAGCACCACCATTCGTCCGGGACGGGTCAACGTCTGGGGCACGGTGGTCGGGATTGCCATTCTGGCGATCGGTATCGCCGGTATCCAGCAGTTTGGCGGTGAGTTCTGGGTTGAACCGCTGTTCAACGGGGCCACCCTGCTGCTCTCCATTAGTCTTGCCGGCTACGCCCAGCGCCGCCGGATGTTAAACCAGAAAGCCGTCGTTCGCAGCCAGAGCGCCCCGGCCACGCCTCCTGACAATAACCAAAACGCCACTACAGGAAGTCAGCTATGAAAATTCACGTTCTTGCCTTAACCCTCAGTACCCTGCTGGCCGCCGCCCTGCCGGCACACGCCGACAGCTATCTCGACCAGGCCACGGCGGCAGTCACCAAAGCCACCGCCAGCGTGACCGAATGGGACGGCCCGACCACCGGCCCTAAGCTACAGGCGAATAAAAAGGTGATTTTCATCGCCTCCGATATGAAAAACGGCGGCGTGCAGGGCGTCCAGCAGGGGCTGAGCGAAGCCGCGAAGGCGGCGGGCTGGAAGCTCGACACCCTGGACGGCGGCGGCTCGGTGAAAGATCAGCTCTCCGCGCTGAATCAGGCGATTGCCCAGCGCCCGGACGGCATCGTAATCGGCGGCTGGAACCCGAACGTGGCCAAGGTGCTGCTGAAGAAGGCCGCGCAGCAAAAAATCGTGCTGATGGCCTGGCACGCGGTGCCGCAGCCGGGTCCGATCCCACAGTACGGCGTCGCCACCAACATAACCTCTGATTCCACCGAGGTGGCGCGTCTGACCGCGCAGTATGCGGTGGTGCATTCCGGCGGCAAGGCCAGCGTGCTGATCTTTACCGATTCGCTGTATCAAATCGCGCTGGATAAAGCCAACACCATGAAGCAGGAAATCGAGAAGTGCAGCGGCTGTAAAGTCGTGGAGTTTATCGATACGCCGCTGGCCGATACCGCCAACCGCATGCCGTCGATGACCTTCAGCCTGCTGCAAAAATACGGCGATAAGTTCCAGTACGCGCTGGCGATTAACGATCTCTACTTCGACTTTATGGCCCCGGCGCTGAAAACCGCCGGCAAAGGCGGCAGCAACGCGCCGTTTAACGTCTCCGCCGGTGACGGCTCCGTTTCCGCCTTCCAGCGCATTCGCAGCGGCGACAGCCAGATCGGCACCGTCGCCGAGCCGCTGAAGCTGCACGGCTGGCAGCTGCTGGACGAATTTAACCGCGCCTTTGCCGGGCAGCCGCCGTCAGGCTACGTCACCCCGGCGCACCTGATCACCAAAGAAAATATCGGCAGCGACGGCGGTCCGCAGAACCATTACGATCCGCAGAACGACTATCAGGGCCACTACAAAACCATCTGGGGCGTGAAGTAACGGAGGCACTATGGCAATCACCGACGATCTGGTTATTGAGACGCTCTGCTCCCCGGCGATCTGGGCGGAAGGCCCGGTATGGCTACCGCAGCAGGATGCGGTAGTGTTCAGCGACGTCAAGGGCAACCGCATGTTTCGCTGGCAGCGCAACGGCGAGCTGGAGGTGTGGCGCTCCCCGTCTCACTTCGCCAACGGCAATGCGCGGGATGCAGAGGGACGGGTGATCAGCTGCGAGCACGGTCGGCGCGGCATCAGCCGTACCGAGCACGACGGCAGCGTCACCCTGCTGGTGGAGAAGGTGGACGGCAGGCGCTTTAACTCGCCTAACGACGTGGTCGTGCGCTCGGACGGCACCATCTGGTTTACCGATCCGCCTTACGGCATCACCAGCGATGACGAAGGCTATCACGCCCACAGTCAGGTGATCGGCTGCTATCTCTACTGCTTCGATCCGGCCAGCGGCAAGCTGACCATCGCCGCCAGCGATCTGCAGCGCCCCAACGGGCTGGCCTTCTCGCCGGATGAAAGCCTGATGTACGTAGCGGATATGTCGGTGATTGATTTCCCCACCCTGGGACGCCGCGAGCTGCGGGTATACCAGGTTGAGGGAGATCGGCTGAGCAACGGCAGATGGTTCACCGAAGTGGCACCGGGGATCCCGGACGGCTTCTGCGTTGACCGCCAGGGCAACGTCTGGTGCAGCTGCGCCGACGGGGTGATTGCCTTCGACAGCAGCGGTAACCGCATCGGCAAAATCCCGCTGCCGGAATGCGTCTCTAACTGCACCTTCGGCGGGCCGGAGGGTGACGAGCTGTATATCACCGCCACCCGTTCGCTGTACCGGGTGCGCATCAGACTCTAGTCGTGAACGGCGGCGCTGAGCGGATCGCTGCCCATACCGGCCGTACCGCCCGGCGCCGTCAGCTTCCCGCAGCCGGTGCGAAGGAAACTTCGCTGCCGGCTTTCTCATGCCCGTTTTTGACCGGGTGTGGCGGCGATCACAGAAGCCAGTAATAATTTTATCCCACTGTTTTTTAACGCTAAATTCACCCCCCGTTTTTTTGACTTCAATCGGATAACCTCATAGGATTTATTTGGAACGAGATTCCACATATTGAAATACACACCAGCGGGAGTAACAGAAGCATGAGAATCAGCTACCAGCAGTTAAAGCAGGAGTTCCTGCGGGTTTTACTGGCGCGCGGCGTGGCGGCGGAGAAGGCCGAAGCCTGTGCCACCCTGTTTGCCGACACCAGTGAAAGCGGCGTTTACTCCCACGGCGTGAACCGCTTTCCCCGCTTTATTCAGCAGCTGGACGCCGGGCATATCGTGCCGACGGCAACCCCGGAAAAAATCCTCTCGCTGGGCGCGATTGAACAGTGGGACGCACATCGCGCTATCGGCAACCTGACCGCCACCGACATGATGGACCGCGCGATGGAACTGGCCGACAGCCACGGTATCGGCCTGGTGGCGCTGCGTAACGCTAACCACTGGATGCGCGGCGGCAGCTACGGCTGGCAGGCGGCGGAGAAAGGCTATGTCGGCATCTGCTGGACCAACTCGATTGCGGTGATGCCGCCGTGGGGCGCGAAAAACTGCGCGATCGGCACCAACCCGCTGATCGTCGCCGTACCGGGCGAACCGATCACCATGGTAGATATGTCGATGTCGATGTTCTCCTACGGCATGCTGGAAATTAACCGCCTGGCGGGCAAAACCCTGCCGGTGGACGGCGGCTTTGATAACGACGGCAACTACACCCGCGACCCGGCCACGATTGAAGAAAACCGCCGCATCCTGCCGATGGGCTACTGGAAAGGCTCCGCGCTTTCCATCGTGCTGGATATGCTGGCCACCCTGCTCTCTAACGGTTCATCCGTCACTGAGGTAACCCAGGACAACGGCGACGAATTTGGTATCTCGCAGGTGTTTATTGCCATTGACGTCGATCGCCTGATCGATGGCCCAACCCGCGACGCCAAGCTGGCACGCATTATTGAGTCCATCAGCGGTGCCGAGCGCGCTAACGATGAACAGGCCATCCGCCTGCCGGGCCATAAATTCCCCGGCATCCGCGCTGAAAACCAGCAGCAGGGTATTCCGGTCGACGAACGCGTCTGGGCACGTATTCAGGCGCTGTAACAGGAGTAAACCGATGATTTTTGGACATATCAATAATACCGAAGCGCATCACTACCCTGTCGCCGTTGCCCAGGCCGTGGACTATCTGGCGCGCCACGATCTGCGCGCGATGGCCGCCGGGCGCTACCAGCACGACCAGACCGGCTGGGTGGTGCAGGTGCTGGATTTACAGACCGGCCCGCGCGACGAAAGCTTCCCGGAAGCGCACCGTCACTTTGTGGACGTGCAGTTTCTGGTGGACGGTGAGGAGCTGATCGGCGTGGCAACCGAAAAAGCCGAGCTGGCGATCCACCAGCCGTACAACGCCGAGCGCGACATTATTTTCTATCGCGATGCGCCGAATGAAACCCTGCTGCTGATGAAGCCCGGCAACTTCGCCGTGTTCTTCCCGCAGGATCTGCATCGTCCAAACCTGATGATCGACGGCCCACAGGCGATCCGTAAAGTCGTGGTCAAGATCCCTCTTACCGAGTTCGTTACTTCCGGGAGAACGCTATGAGCCTGACCTCAAGTTCTGTGGCATCCCGCGCGTCGATTCCGACCACGCGCTGGCTGCGGATCATTCCCCCGATCCTGATCACCTGCATTATCTCCTATATGGATCGCGTGAATATCGCCTTCGCCATGCCGGGCGGCATGGATGACGAGCTGGGCATCAGCGCCTCCATGGCCGGTCTGGCGGGTGGGATCTTCTTTATCGGCTATCTGTTCCTGCAGGTTCCCGGCGGCAAGCTGGCGGTCTACGGCAACGGTAAACGCTTTATCGGCTGGTCGCTGCTGGCCTGGGCGGTGATCTCTGTTCTCACCGGTATGGCCACCAATCAGTATCAGCTGCTGGGGCTGCGCTTCCTGCTCGGCGTGTCCGAAGGGGGCATGCTGCCGGTGGTGCTGACGATGATCGGCAACTGGTTCCCGGATTCCGAACGCGGCCGCGCCAACGCGATCGTGATCATGTTCGTACCGATCGCCGGGATCCTCACCGCCCCGCTTTCCGGCTGGATCATTACCAGCTGGGACTGGCGCATGCTGTTCTTCGTGGAAGGCGGCCTGTCGCTGGTGGTGATGGCGCTGTGGTGCTTCACCATCAGCAACCGTCCGCAGGAGGCGAAGTGGATCTCCGAGGCCGAAAAAAATTACCTGATCAAAACCCTGCACGATGAGCAGCTGGTCATTAAGGGCAAAAATACCCGCAAAGCCTCGCTGCGCCAGGTAATGCGTGAGCCGGTGATGTGGCGACTGATTATGGTCAACTTCTTCTATCAGACGGGGATCTACGGCTATACGCTGTGGCTGCCGACCATTCTGAAAGGGCTGACCAACGGCAATATCGAACAGGTAGGCTGGCTGGCCATCCTGCCGTACGTCGGCGCAATCTTCGGCATGTTTATCTTCTCATCGCTGTCCGATGCCACCGGACGCCGCAAGCTGTTTGTTGCGCTGCCGCTGGCCGGATTTGCCATCTGCATGGCGCTGTCGGTGCTGCTGAAGGCGCATATCTGGTGGTCCTACGCCGCGCTGGTCGGCTGTGGAGTGTTTATCCAGTCGGCGGCCGGGGTGTTCTGGAGTATTCCTCCGCGCCTGTTTAACGCCGAAGTGGCGGGCGGCGCGCGCGGCGTCATCAACGCGCTGGGCAACCTCGGCGGCTTCTGCGGTCCGTACATGGTCGGCGTGCTGATTGCCGAATACAGCAAAGACGCCGGTGTTTACAGCCTGGCGATCTCGCTGGCGATTGCCTCGGTGCTGGCGCTGACGCTGCCTGCCCGCTGCGATGCACCGCAGAAGGGGGCCGCATGAGCTACTGGTTAGGACTGGACTGCGGCGGCACCTTTATTAAGGCCGGGCTGTATGACGCAGCCGGTCGCGAACAGGCGGTGGCCCGGCAGAACCTACCGGTGCTGGTGCCGGAACCGGGCCGTGCAGAACGCGATATGAATCAGCTTTGGCAGGTGGCCGCCACGGTGATCCGTCAGGTGCTGGAAAACGGCGGGATCGATGCCGCAGACGTGCGCGGCATGGGGATCTCCGCTCAGGGTAAAGGCCTGTTCCTGCTCGATAAGCAGGGCCAGCCGCTGGGCAACGGCATTCTCTCCTCCGACCGCCGCGCGCTGGAGTTGGTTCAGCGGTGGCAGCGTGAGGGCGTACCGCAGGCGCTCTATCCGGTGACCCGCCAGACGCTGTGGACCGGGCATCCGGTTTCTCTGCTGCGCTGGGTTAAGGAGCACGAGCCGGAACGCTATGCGGCGATCGGCAGCGTGATGATGGCGCACGACTATCTGCGTTTCTGCCTGACCGGTGAACGAGCCTGCGAAGAAACCAATATCTCCGAATCCAACTTGTATGACATGCAGCAGGGCGACTGGTCGCCCGCGCTGGCGGAGCAGCTGGATATCGCCGAAATCCTGCCCGCCCTGCCGCCGATCGTCGGTTCCAGCGCCGTGGCGGGCCACATTACGGCCGCCGCCGCCGCGCAGTGCGGGCTGGTGGAAGGCACGCCAGTGGTGGGCGGACTGTTCGATGTCGTTTCCACCGCGCTGTGCGCCGGACTGTACGACGACACGCGGCTGAATGCGGTGATGGGCACCTGGTCAGTGACCAGCGGCATTACCGACCGCCTGAGCGACGAGGTGGATTACCCGTTCGTATATGGCCGCTATGCCATTGACGGCCAGTACATCGTTCACGAAGCCAGCCCGACTTCCGCTGCCAATCTGGAATGGTTCTGCCAGCAGTGGGGCATCGACGACTACGCGCAGCTGAATCAGTGGGTGGCGGAGCTGCCTCCGGCGGCCAGCTCGCTGCTGTTCGTGCCGTTCCTCTACGGCAATAACGCCGGGGCCAACCTGCACGCCAGCTTCTACGGATTACAGGCCGGCCACCAGCGCGGCCATCTGGTGCAGGCGATCTATGAAGGCGTGGTGTTCTCGCATCTGACCCACCTGAACCGCATTCTCAAACGCTTCCCCAACGTCAGCGCCCTGCGCCTGACCGGCGGCCCCACGCGTTCGGCCGAGTGGATGCAGATGTTTGCCGATATCAGCGGCCTGCCGGTGGAAATCCCGCAGATTGAAGAGAGCGGCTGCCTGGGCGCGGCGCTGGTGGCGATGACCGGAACCGGCGCGCAGCCGTCGCTACAGCAGGCGCAGCGCGCGCTGGATCCGGCGATCGTCAGCTACCGGCCGGACGCCGGACGCCACGCGCTTTACCAGAAAAAATACGCCCGCTATCAAAAACTTATTACGGCGCTGATTGCCGCCAACCAGGAGTAACTTATGAGCCGTTCCTCTGTTCCTCAGCTGCAGCTGGCGCTGGATCATACCCGGCTGGACGCCGCCCTTGATGCCGCCGATCGTCTGCACGAGCACGTCGATATCGTGGAAGCCGGCACCATTCTCTGCTTCAGTGCGGGCGTGGACGCGGTGCGCCAGCTGCGCCAGCGCCTGCCGGAGAAAACCCTGGTGGCCGATTTTAAAGTTGCCGATGCCGGATCGACGCTGGCCGAACTGGCGTTTGAGGCCGGGGCTAACTGGATGACGGTGATCTGCGCCGCGCCGCTGGCCACCTTTGCCAGCGCCCATGACGTTGCGCAGCGCTATCAGGGCGAGATCCAGATTGAGCTGTTCGGCAACTGGACGATGGATGACGCCCGCAGCTGGCGCGCCCTCGGCCTGAAGCAGGCGATCTACCACCGTGGCCGCGATGCGCAGGCCCAGGGGCAGCGCTGGAGCCAGCAGGATCTCAACGCGATGAAAGCGCTTTCCGACCTTGGCTTCGGGCTGTCGGTCACCGGCGGGATCACCCCGCAGGAGCTGCCGCAGTTCAAAGAGATCGACGTGCGCGCCTTTATCGTTGGCCGCGCGCTGACGGAAAGCGCCAACGGCCTGGCCACCGCCGCCGAGTTCCATCAGGCGATCGACAGCATCTGGGGGAAATAACATGCGTCAGCACCCGTTAGGTATTTATGAAAAAGCCCTGCCCGCGCATCTGAGCTGGCCGGAACGTCTGGCGCTGGCCAAGGCCTGCGGCTTTGACTTTGTTGAGATGTCGGTGGACGAAACCGATGCCCGCCTGGCGCGCCTGGACTGGACCAAAGCCCAGCGCCTGTCGCTGGTGGACGCGATGATTGAAACCGGGGTCAATATCCCGTCGATGTGCCTTTCAGGGCATCGCCGCTTCCCGTTTGGCAGCCGCGATCCGGCCATTCGCCAGCAGGCGTACGATCTGATGGATCGCGCCATCCAGCTGGCCAAAGACACCGGCATTCGCACCATCCAGCTGGCGGGCTACGACGTTTATTACGAATCGCACGATGACGGGACCGTCACCCGCTTCGCCGAAGGGCTGGCCTGGGCGGTGGAACGTGCGGCGGCGGCGCAGGTGATGCTGGCGGTGGAAATCATGGACACCGAGTTTATGAACTCCATCAGCAAGTGGAAGCACTGGGATCGCCAGCTGGCCTCGCCGTGGTTCACCGTCTACCCGGACGTCGGCAACCTCAGCGCCTGGGGCAATGACGTCAGCGCCGAGCTGGCGCTGGGCATCGATCGCATCGCCGCCATTCACCTGAAGGATACCCTGCCGGTCACCAACGATTCGCCGGGCCAGTTCCGCGACGTGCCGTTTGGCGAAGGCTGCGTCGATTTTGTCAGCGTGTTCCGCACGCTGAAGCAGATTAACTATCGCGGCGCGTTCCTGATTGAAATGTGGACCGAAAAAGCCGAAGAGCCGGTGGCCGAGATCGTGCAGGCGCGGCGCTGGATTGAACAAAAAATGCAGGAAGGAGGATTATTGTGAGCTTAACGACTCTGAAAGAACAGGTGTTTGAGGCCAACCTCGCCCTGCCGCGCCACAATCTGGTGACCTTTACCTGGGGCAACGTCAGCGCAATCGACCGCGCCAGCGGCCGGGTGGCGATCAAGCCTTCCGGCGTGGATTACGACGTGATGACGGTGGACGATATCGTGGTGGTGGATCTGGAGAGCGGCCGCGTGGTGGAAGGCAGCAAGAAGCCCTCTTCCGATACGGCAACGCATCTGGCGCTGTATCGCGCCTTTGAAACCATCGGCGGCATCGTGCACACCCACTCGCGCCACGCCACTATCTGGGCGCAGTCCGGTCTGGATCTGCCCGCCTGGGGCACCACTCACGCCGACTATTTCTACGGCAAGATCCCCTGCACGCGGCTGATGACGGCGCAGGAGATTGCAGAGGATTACGAGCACAACACCGGCGAAGTGATTATCGAGACGTTCCGCTCGCGCGACATCAGCCCGGCGGCCATTCCGGCGGTGCTGGTGAACGCCCACGGTCCGTTTGCCTGGGGCAGCGATGCGGATAACGCGGTGCATAATGCGGTAGTGCTGGAGGAAGTGGCCTATATGGGGATTTTCTCGCGGCAGCTGACGCCGGGGATTAGTGATATGCAGCAGGTGCTGCTGGATAAGCACTATTTACGGAAGCACGGGGCGAATGCGTATTACGGGCAGTGAGTGACGACGGCTTGTCGTTTCGCTTTAGCGATCGTGCCCCGGTGGACGTTACGGGGTGGGGTATGTTGAAGCATCATTGTTGCTTCAGGTTCTGTGCCCGGGCGACCGTCAGGGGGCAGAACGCCGGGTCGCCGTAAACCCGGTCCCTGGGGGCTTGGCTGCGGCATCCTTGCCGCAGACACCCGGCTTATCTGCCCCCTGACGTTCTCCTTTCTGAATACCGTATCGCTTTGAGTTTGCCCCGTTACGTTCACCTCTCCGAGATCGTATCGCTTTGATTTCGCCCGCTACATGCACCGTTCGGACCATCGGTTCAGTTCGGTTCTACACCTCTTCGTCTACAATTCGAGCTGGCACTTAGCATTGAAATACGATCCAAAAAAACATCTTCAGTAATACGCCCGGGCTAATGCGGCCATCCTGTTTACTCGCAGCAAAACCGCTGCCGATGGGCAATCGGTGACGGGCGGGTTCGCGGACCGTTGAGCGCAGGGATGCGCGAACCGAGGCCACACAGACGTGTTCACGGCGCGTCCGCGAACCTGACCGACACCGATACGCCAGACACGACATCAATCGCGACTAAACCCAGCGATAAGCAGCAGCCCAAGCGAATCACCGCATTTCGTTTACTCGCAGCAAAACCGCTGCCGGTGGGCAATCGGTGACGGGCGGGTTCGCGGACCGTTGAGCGCAGGGATGCGCGAACCGAGCCCACACGGACGTGTTCACGGCGCGTCCGCGAACCTGACCGACACCGATAAGCCATACACGGATTCGATCGCAACTAAACTCAGCCATAAACACCAATCACCCTGACCCGATATTTAACGCAACAAAATTTAACTATAAGCGTTTTTTATGCTTAATTTTCTTCATAGCGGATGCAATTCAAAATTTAAATTTTGCTGCTAACTATTAGCATGAAAAGTTATTGTCCTCTGCTATCAAGGTCTGAAAAGAAAAATGAGTGAAGCCTGCGCGCCGGGAATACCTTCCCCGCAAAATAACCCTATAAAATATAATAAATTATCCGATCGCCTCGACGCCCTACCGGCCACCGCAGGGCTGTGGCGCTTTATAGCCTTACTCTCGCTGGGTGGTTTCTTTGAACTCTATGATTTATTCCAGACGGGATACATTAGTTCAGGTTTAATCAGCGAAAACATATTTCATCTGGGTGAGCTCGGCGTATTTGGCATATCTGACCAGGCCGCGTTTGCCTCCGCCACCTTCCTCGGCCTGTTCCTCGGCGCCAGCCTGCTGGCACCCCATGCCGACCGCTTTGGCCGACGCATGACCTTTATGTTCGCGCTGGCCTGGTACGGCTGCTTCTCCATGCTGATGGCGTTCCAGAGCCAGGCGGAGTGGATCATCTTCTGCCGCTTTCTGGTGGGGATTGGCCTGGGTATTGAGCTGGTGACCATCGATACCTACCTCAGCGAATGCGTCCCGTCGCGGCTGCGCAGTAAAGCCTTCGCGTTTGCCTTCTTTGTGCAGTTCCTCTCGGTGCCCGCCGTGGCGCTGATGTCCTGGTGGCTGGTGCCGCAGACTATTTTGGGCCTGACCGGCTGGCGCTGGGTGGTGATCGCGGGTGCGGTGTGCTCGATGGTTATCTGGCTGGTGCGCAAAAATCTGCCGGAATCGCCGCGCTGGCTGGCGCAGCAGGGTCGGCATCAGGAAGCCCATCAGGTGGTCAGCGGCCTGGAAATCCGCTGCGGCGTGCCGGTAACCGCACCGGGCGTTGCCGACATCGATACGGGAGTCACGCAGAAACCGCAGGGGCGCTTTCGTGATATCTGGCGGCCGGAGTATCGCCAGCGCACGCTGATGCTGGTGGTGATGAATATTTTCCAGGCGATAGGCTTCTTCGGCTTCGGCAACTGGCTGCCCGCGCTACTGTCGGGCAAAGGGGCCAGCATCACCCACAGCCTGCTGTATGCCTTTTTCATCACCCTCGCCTACCCGCTGGGCTCGCTGATCTGCAGCCGCTACGCGGATAAGATCGAGAATAAATGGCAGATCGTTCTGTCGTCGCTGATGACGGTGATTTTCGGCACGCTGTTTGCCCTGCAGACCAACCCACTGCTGCTGATTATCTGCGGCTTCTGCATCACCTACTCCAACGCCTGGCTGACCTTCAGCTATCACGCCTATCAGACCGAGGTGTTCCCTACGTTTATCCGCGCTCGCGCCGTCGGGTTCTGCTACTCGTTCAGCCGCCTTTCAACGGTGTTCAGCAGCATTATTATCGGGATGATTTTGCAGGTGGCGGGAACGCAGGGGGTGGTGGCCTTTATCGTCGTCAGCATGCTGATTGTCATGCTGACTATCGGTATCTTCGGGCCGAAGACGCGCGGCATCAATCTGGATGATATCTGATGCAACACAGGGGCGACACGGCGTCGCCCCTGACGTTTATCCACTCAGAACTCTTTTAAACGCGCTTCGGAGGGCTGCGGGCGACCAAAATAGTAGCCCTGGAACAGCGTACAGCCCTCTTCTTTCAGTCGTTCAAACTGCTCGTTGCTCTCCACCCCTTCGGCGGTGATCTGAATATCCAGACTGCGGCTCATGCCGGTAATCGCCCGGATAATCGCCAGCGCCTCGCGGCTGTCTTTCATATCGTTGATAAACGACTTGTCGATCTTGATCTTGTCGAACGGGAACGAGCGCAGGTAGCTCAGCGATGAGTAGCCGGTGCCGAAATCATCCAGCGCAATACGCACGCCAATGGCCTTCAGCTTCTGCAGGATATCGATATTCGCAGAGGTATTGTCCAGCAGCACCGACTCGGTGATCTCCACCTCGAGGCGATTCGGCGCCAGGCCGGACTCCTTCAGCGCCGCTTCCACCACCGACACCAGCGCGCTGTTTTTAAACTGTATCGGCGACAGGTTCACCGCCACGCTCTGCGTTCCCTGCCAGCTGGCCGCTTCACGGCAGGCCTCATGCAGCGCATAGGCCCCCAGGCTGTGGATCAGCCCGGTCTCCTCGGCAATCGGAATAAAGTCCATCGGCATAATCATGCCTTTTTCCGGGTGATGCCAGCGCATCAGCGCCTCATAGCCGATGATCTGCTGATGCTGATTATTGGTAATCGGCTGATAGTACAGCTTCAGCTGGCGGCAGCTAATCGCCTCGCGCAAATCGTTTTCGATCATCCGCCGCTTAGCCGCCAGTTCGCCCATCTGCTCGGTGAAGTATTCAAAGCGGTTACGGCCGTTACGTTTAGCTTCATACAGCGCCATATCGGCACAGCGCAGCAGGTGCTCCGGCGTGCTGATGCCGCGTTCGGCAATGGCGATGCCGATGCTCAGGCCGACGGAGAGATTGTGTCCGTCAACGTTGAACGGCGGACGAATGGTATCGATCAGGCGGCTGGCAACAATTTCCGCCTCATCCGCCTGCCGCAGTCCCGGCAGTACAATAGAGAACTCATCGCCGCCGGTACGCGCCAGCGTGTCCTGCTCGCGCAGCACGCTGCGCAGACGCACCGCCACCGTTCGCAGCAGATCGTCGCCCATCTGGTGGCCCAGCGCATCGTTAACGTTTTTAAAGTTATCGAGATCCAGGCACAGCGTGGCGGTAATTTTGCGCTCTTCGCGGTCGCCGCGCAGCGCATCGTTTAGCCGCTGGCTGAACAGCACGCGATTCGGCAGGCTGGTCAGATTATCGTGATGCGCCATATGGTGAATACGCGCGTCGGCGGCGCGCTGATCGGTGACGTCGTCGGCAATTAGCAGCACGTAATTGTGGGTCGCATCGTTACCGCGAATAATCGAGGCGGTGGCATTAATAATCCGATCGCGTCCCCGGCTGTCAAGCAGGCGCTCGCTGCGGTGCATACCTCCCTTCCGCTGTGCGGTGTCGGAAAGCTGCATAAAGTATTCGCCCATTTCCAGCGTCATACACTGCGAAAGCTTCTTGCCGATAAAGTCTTCCTGCACGCCGCCGAGCAGCTGCTGAGCCTTATTGTTGATCAGCAGGATTTCACGAGTGACCACATCTTCCACAATCACACTGGACGGAATATTGGTCACGATGGTGTCCAGGAAGGTCGACAGCGCGGCCATTTTTTCGCTGTGCCGCTCCGCCAGCTCGCGGGCTTCACGCATTTGCTCTTCATACTCGCGCAGCTCGGTGCAGTCGCGGGTGATCTTGGCGAAGCCCAGCAGTTCACCGCTGTCGGTACGAATAGCATCAATGACCACGTGTGCCCAAAAGGCAGTGCCGTCTTTGCGATAGCGCCAGCCTTTGCTTTCGTAACGGCCGGTGTCGCGGGCGATGCCCAGTCCGTACTGCGGTAAACCGTTTTGCTGATCCTGGTCGCTGTAAAAACAGCTGAAATTTTTGCCGATGATCTCGTCCGGCATATACCCTTTGGCCCGCTGGGCGCCCGTATTCCAGTTCGCGACGGTGCCGTCCGGTTTCAGCATATAAATGGCGTAGTCAACCACGCTCTGAACCAGAAGCCGATACATTACATCTGAGTTTTCATTCATTATTATTTTCACCCGGTTGCTAACCGTTATTTCCCATCAATGGAAAGTGACTGTTGGCATGCAATCAATACGCCATCGGATGGCGTACACGCTGATCCTGCCCACATCCTGTGGGAACACAACTCCTGTCGTGCCTGCGACGAACAGTCTCCCTGGGAGGGGCAAAAAACGCTGTGTGCTCAGGCCCGTTCGCCTGTCGCTCCGTCGGCGCTCATTATCTGCTTTGTTGAATAAACATTCAAAATGCAAATCGCGTTTTTTCGTTAATCTGACTTCATTTGTTAGTAAATAGTGGGCTTCAGGCAGGGAAAATAGAGTAGCCAGGCATAAAATCAGCATAAACGATAAATTTTCGCCCTGAGAATCGACCTGGAAATTAATGGAAACACTGTTAGTGAGATTCCTCACAATCAATCACGGTATAACCGTTACAAATTCACGGTGGAGTTTCTATGTTCAAATCCTTTTTCCCCCGGCCTCTGCTGTTCTTCAGCAGCGCGGCGCTGTGGAGCCTGATGGCTGTTCTGTTCTGGTTCGGCTTTGCCGGTAGCCACCTCGCGCACCTGATGCAGTTTTCTCCCGTGGCCCTTGGCCCTTTGCCGAATAACGCGCTGTGCTTTATTGCGCCCTCCGAACTGGGTTTCTACAGCTACTACCTGCTGGCGGCGCTGCTGTTTGCCGGGTTCTGGGCGCTGTTCAGTCCGCATCCGTGGCAGCGCTGGTCGGTGCTCGGCAGCGCGCTAATTATTTTTGTCACCTGGTTTTCCGTGCAGGTGGGCGTGGCGATCAACCGTTGGTATGAGCCCTTTTACGACCTGATACAGCGGGCGATGGCGCATCCGAATACGATAAAGATCGACACGCTTTACGGCCAGGTGGGTGGCTTCCTCAGCATTGCGCTGATTGCCGTGGTGATTGACGTGCTGAACCTGTTCTTTATCAGCCACTACGTTTTCCGCTGGCGTTCAGCGATGAACCACTACTATATGTCGCACTGGTCGCGCCTGCGCGGTATTGAAGGCGCGGCGCAGCGCGTGCAGGAAGACACCATGCGCTTTGCCTCCACGCTTGAAGATATGGGGGTGAGCTTTATCAACGCGGTAATGACGCTGATCGCCTTCCTGCCGGTGCTGGTGACCCTGTCGGTACATGTCAAAACCGTACCGATCATCGGCGATGTACCTTACGCGCTGGTGATCGCCGCCGTCGCATGGTCCATTCTCGGCACCGGGCTGCTGGCGGTGGTCGGCATCAAGCTGCCGGGGCTGTCTTTCCGCAATCAGCGGGTGGAAGCCGCCTATCGTAAAGAGCTGGTGTACGGCGAGGACGATCCGCAGCGCGCTCAGCCGCCGACGGTTAAATCGCTGTTTCACAACGTGCGGGTCAATTATTTCCGCCTCTACTTTCACTATCTCTACTTTAATATCGTACGCATTTTCTATATCCAGCTGGACGCGGTGTTCAGTATTTTTGTGTTGTTCCCGTCGATTATCAGCGGGGCGATCACGCTCGGGCTGCTGACGCAGATCACCAACGTGTTCGATCAGGTGCGCGGCTCGTTCCAGTATCTGATCAACTCGTGGACCACGCTGGTTGAACTGCTGTCGATCTACAAGCGTCTGCGCAGCTTTGAACATACGCTGGACGCGATGCCGGAGGCGGAAAACAGCGCAATCTGATGGCGCGCCCAAGTACCGGAGTACTAAGGTGCAAAGGTGCAAAGGTGCAAAGGTGCAAAGGTGCAAAGGTGCAAAGGTGCAAAGGTACAGTGAGTCTGGCACCTGGAAGCTCAAGGCTGGAATGATGGCCGCCGATCGGGGCAGCCATCGTGCGTCGACAGGTTACTTCCCGGCCAGTGCGGCAAACACTTTCTCTACCGCATACGCGCCGGGATCTTTCACCCCGTCCAGGCTTTCCGCATTCAGATAGGAGGCGCGCCCGGCCCCGGCGCTGCGCATCCGACTAGTGCTCTCGGCCCCCTCGCGGGCGGCGTCAGCCGCGGCGGCCAGATCCTTGCCCGCGACCAGCGCGGCAAAGGCCGGATGCAGCGCATCAATCATCGTACGCTGCCCGACCCTGGCACCGCCGTAATGCTGCATACGCTCCAGGCCATAGCTTAGCGCCTGCGGCAGCGGCTCTCCCTCTTCCAGGCGCTGCCCTGCGGCGGTAAACATAATCGACATCAGCACACCGCTGGAGCCGCCCATTACCGTCGCCAGTTTTTCACCGATAACGTTCAGCAGCTGACCGGCACAATCGAGCGGTAGCGCCTGCTCTTCGCAGGCTTTAAGAAGACTTTTCGCCCCGGCGGCAAAGGTTGAGCCGGTATCGCCGTCGCCTACTTTCGCATCCAGGTTGTTCAGCGCGCTTTCCTCGGCAATTAACGTCCGGCAAACGGTGGTCAGCAGCGCGCCGACGTTATCGTTAGAGGAAGGGGTAAAGGCTTGCTGCGAATCGAGGGTTTTCGCCGGAGTTTCGACCTGGGCTGACGGTGAGAATGCCGCCGTCCAGCCTGCGGCTTCAACCGGCGAGAGCAGCGCCTTTTCCAGTGCATCATCCAGCCGCAGCACAGAGAGGGAAAAACCTTTCATATCCAGCGCGCTGACCAGCGTGGCCGGACCCAGCAGCAGGCGTACCTGCCTGCCGATGACCGAGCGCAGCACTTCCCGCGTCAGCACCGCCATCTCCAGCATCGAAAAGCCACCGAGATTATTGAGCAACAGCGCCAGCGGACCGTCGCCCGCATGAGCGGCCAGCCGCTGTACCATCTGCTCGACAATCTCCACGCTGTTCTGGGTTTTCATTGTCGATGCTCCGGGCTCGCCGTGGATCCCCATACCCAGCTCGCAGGATCCGGGCTTCACCCGATCGTCACGCGCTTCACCGGGCACGTGGCAGCTGCTGAAGGCCACGCCGATGGAGGCGGTCATCTCAATGGCGCGCTGGGCGACGGCGGTCACCTCGGCCAGGCCCTGCCCCTGTTCAGCGGCAAAGCCGGCAATTTTGTGCACCAGCGCCGTCCCCGCGATGCCGCGCGGCTGCGGGTTGTCCGGCAGGGCAATATCATCGCGCACCATCACCATTTCCACCCGGTAACCCAGCCGTTTAGCTTTCTCCGCCGCCAGCCCGAAGTTAAGCCGATCGCCGGTATAGTTTTTCACGATCAGCAGGCAGCCCGCCTCGCCGGTGACGTTAATAATGGCGTGCAGCACCGCATCCACACTGGGCGAGGCAAAAACATCCCCGCACACGGCGGCGGTCAGCATGCCTTTACCGACAAAACCAATATGCGCAGGTTCATGCCCGGAACCGCCGCCGGAAATCAGGGCGACCTTCGAACGGTGCCAGTCGCTGCGCACCACTACACGCAGATCGCTACCCAGCGCGAGGCGGCTAAGATTATGAAAAGGCGTACTTAACAACGCACCTTCTATCGCCTCATTGACCAGCTGCTGCTTCTCGTTCATAAAAAACTGACTCATCTTATCTCCTTATCTCAGGCCTGCTCTCTGCACAGGCGGCCACCTGCACGATGCTATAACTGTAGTAAAAATCCCTGGCGTAATCGTGGTGGAAACGGCGCAATCTATTTCCAACACGTTTAACGACGCGGAAATATCCGCCGACCGCATTCTGAGGAAAAACAGCGCGGTCATTCTGGTTAGTTATCTAAGTAATAATAGCGAGGTAAATGAAACAACTTCTGATACCGCAAGCGCTATTATTTGATTCATACTTAATTACAATATTTAACCAAAATAAAATAGTAATAAATTGAAATGCATAAGATTTATTTCTTGCGATGTCTTTGTTCTTTATTTTCCATTTCTGAAATGAAAAATGAAATTGCAGCATCAATCACACTTCCGATTAATTAAGGTGAAAAATAATGCAAAAACGGCTACAAATAATAAGAGATGTCCAAATAAGTTTGTCTTCAACCTGGCTATTCAGATGATAAAGCCGCCTGTTAACGCAGAAAAAGGCAGATGATATTCCGAAAGGCCATCGTTTCTAAAACGCTAACACCAGGGCGTCAAAAGGGGCAGATTAAGCGATCTGTTCCTTTTTTTTCACCCTGTCACTTTTCAGCATCCGATTGTCAGCTTTGCGACGGCCAACACCCCCGATGCTGACGCAGAATAGAGCCTCTGTTAACAAGGAGGAATCACTATGCTGCAACAACCCAACGGCAAATACCGCGCGTTTCCCCAGGTCGCGCTGAGCGATCGCCAGTGGCCGGGCAAAACGCTGACCCAGGCGCCGCGCTGGCTCTCTACCGATCTGCGCGATGGTAACCAGTCGCTGGCCGAGCCGATGGACAGCACGCGTAAAAAGCTGTTCTGGCAGCTACTGTTGCAGTGTGGATTTAAGGAAATTGAAGTCGCCTACCCTTCCGCCTCGCTCACCGATTTTAATTTCGTTCGCGAGCTGATTGAAGAACGGATGATCCCGGATGACGTGTCGATTCAGGTGCTGACTCAGGCGCGTAGCGATCTAATTGACCGTACGTTTGTCTCTCTGGAGGGCGCGAAAAACGCCACGGTGCACCTCTATAACGCCACTGCACCCGTGTTCCGCCGGCTGGTATTCCGTCAGAGCAAAGAGCAGATTATCGAACTGGCAGTCAATGCCACCCGCCTGATCCGCCAGCGCTGCGAGGAGCAGCCGCAGACCAACTGGACCTTTGAATATTCACCGGAAACGTTCTGCTTTACCGAACTCGACTTCGCGCTGGAAATTTGCGAGGCGGTTGCCGCCGTGTGGCAGCCCTGCGCGGAACGCCCGATGATCGTCAACCTGCCCGCTACCGTGGAAGTCAGCACGCCCAACGTCTATGCCGACCAGATTGAGTACTTCTGCCGCCATTTCTCCTGGCGTCCGCAGGTTTGTATCAGCGTCCACCCGCATAACGATCGCGGTACCGGCATCGCCGCCGCCGAGCTGGCGCTACTGGCCGGGGCTGATCGGGTGGAAGGTTGCCTGTTTGGCAACGGCGAGCGCACCGGCAATGTCGATCTGGTGACCATGGCGCTGAACTTTTACACCCAGGGTATCAATCCGCAGCTGGACTTCAGCCAGATGAAGCAGGTGGTGGATCTGGTTGAGCAGTGCAACCAGCTGCCGGTCCATCCCCGCCATCCTTACGCCGGTGAACTGGTGTTTACCGCCTTCTCCGGTTCGCACCAGGATGCGATTAAGAAAGGCTTTGCTGCCCGTAAAGAACAGCAGGATAACGTCTGGGAAGTGCCTTATCTGCCGCTGGATCCGGCGGATATCGGCTGCAACTATGAGGCGGTGATCCGCGTCAACAGCCAGTCGGGGAAGAGCGGCGCGGCCTGGATGATCGAGCAGAACCACGGCCTGGTGCTGCCTCGCGCCCTGCAGCAGGATTTCAGCCAGCGGGTGCAGCAGATCACCGACGGCGAGGGCAAGGAGATGACCCAGGCGGCGATCTGGCTGCTGTTCCGCCAGGCGTATGGTCTGAGTGCACCCCAGCTTCAGCTGGGCGAATACCGTAGCCAGAGCGACAGCCACGGGCAGCTGCAGTTTGAGGCCAGCGTGCAGCAGGACGACCGCCCATACGCCGTCGCCGGACGGGGCAACGGCCTGCTGTCGGCGGCGGTCGATGCGCTGCGCCAGGCCTTTGACATCTCCTTCACCATTCAGGACTACCATGAGCACACCCTCGGCCAGCGCAGCGACAGCCGCTCGGTCGCCTATCTGCACTGCACCTTTGCCGGGAATCACAGCGCCTGGGGCGTCGGTATCGACAGCGACATTTCCCGCGCGTCGCTGCAGGCGCTGCTGAACGCGCTGGCGCAGGGTCAGTTGGCGGGTGGGAAGTAGTCGCTGGGTGCCACGCCCATAATGCGGCGGAACATCGCGCTGAACGCACTCTGGCTTTCATAACCCAGCTCAAGTGACACCGTCAGCACGGAATCCCCCTGCGCTAAACGCGCCAGCGCTTCCATCAGCCTGGCGCGCCGCACCCAGTCACTAAACTGCAGACCGGTTTCCTGATAAAAGCGCCGCGCCAGCGTGCGGCTGCTGACGTTTATCCGCCGGGCGCTGTTCTCCAGCGTCCAGCTCTCTCCCGGCTCGGCTCTCAGGGCGTTGCACAGCGAAACCAGCGCCTCGCTCAGCGGCTCAGGCAGGCTGAACGGCAGCTCGGTCATCACGCGGATCTCATCCAGTATCAGCTCATAAATTCGCTCCGCCCGGCTGGCGGGGGCATAGGATTCCGGCAGCGCCAGCGCGCTGACAATCAGCTCGCGCAGCAGCGGCGAAACCTGCACCACCTGGCAGCTGGCGGGCAGATCGGCACGCGCCAGCGGATCGACGAACAGCGTGCGCGCCGCCACGTTGCCGGTCATCTGCAAGGCATGCGGCACGCCCGCAGGCAGCCAGACGCCGCGCCCCGGCGGCACAATCCAGTGGCCCAGATCCGTTTCAATACGCACCACGCCGCTCAGCGTATGAACCAGCTGCGCGCAGTTGTGGTAATGCCACGGTTCACTGTCGCCGTGGCGATAGTCATGGGCGTAGGGCACCAGCGGTCGGGTGGCAAAAGAGAAATCAACGGAGGATGACATAGGGTCCCCGGGAGTGGGCAGGAACTCAAGCTTAACAAAGGTATGGGCAGAATGCGGAAAAAAGAGGAGAGAGGGGCTGTGGGTCGCGTGGGTAGAAGGACCGAAATCAGGCGGGCCGTGACTGGCCCGCCCGTTGCAGCAATTGATCAGGAGTGAACGGCTTTCAGCTGCGCTTCGTAGGCCGTGGCCTGTTTGGCGTCGAACTGATTCTCCCACTTGGCCACCACCAGCACCGCCAACGCATTGCCCACCACGTTCAGCGCGGTACGGGCCATGTCGAGGATACGGTCAACACCGGCGATAAAGGCCAGGCCTTCCAGCGGAATGCCCACGCTGCCCAGCGTCGCAAGCAGCACCACGAACGAGACGCCCGGCACGCCGGCGATCCCTTTCGACGTCACCATCAGCGTCAACACCAGGATGATTTCATCACCCAGCGACAGGTTGATGCCGTACAGCTGTGCGATAAAGATCGCCGCGATGCTCTGATACAGCGTTGAACCGTCGAGGTTAAACGAGTAGCCGGTGGGCACCACAAAGCTGGTGATCGACTTCGGCGCGCCGTAGGCCTCCATCTTCTCCATGATACGCGGCAGCACGGTTTCCGAACTGGCGGTGGAATAAGCCAGGATCAGCTCATCCTTCAGGATGCGGAACAGCACGGTGATGCGCAGCTTACAGATACGCGCAACGGCGCCCAGCACCACACAGGCGAAGAAGGCGATAGCGGCGTACACCAGAATCACCAGCTTGGCCAACGGCCACAGCGAAGCGAAACCGAAGTTGGCCACGGTCACCGAGATCAGCGCGAACACCCCGACCGGCGCGTAGCGCATGATCATGCTGGTCACTTTAAACATTGCTTCCGAGGTGGAGCGGAACACTTTCACCAGCGGGTCGCGATGTTCAGACGGCAGCGAGGAAAGGCCCAGACCAAACAGCACCGAGAAGAAGATAATCGGCAGCATGTCGCCTTTAGCGATAGCGGCGAAAATATTCTGCGGGATCAGCGACAGAATAGTGGCCACCAGGCTGTGCGGCTGGCCCTGAACCTGTGCCGTTGTCGCTTCATATTTAGAGATGTCCACCGTTGCCAGCGTCGACATATCAATGCCGGAACCGGGTTGGAATACATTCGCCAGAGTAATACCTGTCACAATGGCAATGGTGGTAATCACTTCGAAATAAACAATCGTTTTAACGCCAATACGTCCAAGTTTCTTGGCATCCCCGACGCCGGCGATACCGACAATCAGCGTGGAGATCACGATCGGAACAACAATCATCTTGATCAGGTGAATAAAGATGTCACCGGCCGGGCTGAGAATGTTAGTGACTAACCATTCACGTTCCCCTGGTTGATTATGCAGAACCGCCCCAACGACGATCCCCAGTACCAACGCAATCAAAATTTGCCAGGCAAGGCTGAGTTTTATTGCTTTCATAACGCGTCTTTTCCTTAACATGACCTGCTTTCCGCGCGGAGCTTGCGGAGTGAATGACACTCAAGGGAGGCAGACCGAAACCGGTCAATTCACAGGTAATGGATGGTTGATACCTGTATTCAGGCGCGTAATCAGTACCATTTTAAGCGGTATTAATGCAAGTCTGGGCGAGATGTATCTATTTTGTTAATTATCGGCAGAATAAAGCTCTGTTTTTAACCACGTCAAACTAAGCTATTGTTATGATTAACAATTTGAAATCACTAAAACAACATAACTATGCATGAACTTATCGGTTGTGGCATCAAATTAACGGTCTGCTTGCGCTTTTTTTGTACATCTGTACGGTGTAAATCAGCATTATTGCTATTGCTTCCCTCTCTTTCTGACGATGTCTTACAGCTGTTTCATGACGTCGGGTTATGACGTGATCTGCCGCTCAAAAAGAAAACAAAGCCTTGCAGGTATCTTCACTTAACCATTGATTGACATATTATTAACATCTTCAAGGAGGCCAGCCATGAGCCAAATACATACGTACCCTGTTCCCGCGAACATTGCGGAAAATACCCTGATTAATGCTCAGCAGTACCAGTCGATGTACCAGCAGTCAGTGCAGGACCCCGATGGATTCTGGGGTGAGCAAGGCAAGATACTTGACTGGATCACGCCTTACCGTACGGTGAAAAATACCTCTTTCGCTCCGGGTAATATTTCTATTCGCTGGTTTGAAGACGGTACCCTCAATCTGGCTGCCAACTGTCTGGACCGCCACCTGCAAACGCGCGGTGACCATCCGGCCATCATCTGGGAAGGCGACGACGCCAGCGAAAGTAAAACCCTCACTTATCGCGAACTGCATCGCGACGTGTGCCGCTTTGCCAACGTGCTGCAGGATCTGGGCATCGGCAAAGGCGACGTGGTGGCAATTTATATGCCGATGGTGCCCGAAGCCGCGGTCGCCATGCTGGCCTGCGCGCGAATCGGCGCCATCCATTCGGTGATTTTCGGTGGCTTCTCGCCGGAAGCCGTGGCCGGACGTATTATCGACAGCACCGCCAGACTGGTGATCACCGCCGATGAGGGCGTGCGCGCCGGTCGCAGCATCCCGCTGAAGAAAAACGTCGATGACGCCCTGAAAAACCCGGCCGTGACCAGCGTGCAAAACGTGGTGGTGTTTCGCCGCACCGGCCGCGATGGTGACTGGAACAGCGAGCGCGACCTGTGGTGGCACGAACTGGTGGCTGATGCCAGCAGCGAACATCAGCCGGTTGAGATGAACGCCGAAGACCCGCTGTTTATCCTCTATACCTCCGGCTCGACCGGTAAGCCAAAAGGCGTGCTGCATACCACCGGCGGTTATCTGGTGTATGCCGCCACCACCTTTAAGTACGTTTTTGACTATCACCCGGAAGATATTTACTGGTGTACCGCCGATGTCGGCTGGGTCACCGGCCACAGCTATCTGCTTTACGGACCGCTGGCCTGCGGCGCGACGACGCTGATGTTCGAGGGCGTGCCAAACTGGCCGAAACCGAGCCGGATGGCGGAAGTGGTCGATAAGCACAAAGTGACCATCCTCTATACCGCACCAACGGCGGTCCGTGCGCTGATGGCCGAAGGCGATAAGGCAATTGAGGGAACCGATCGTTCTTCCCTGCGCATTCTGGGTTCGGTCGGCGAACCGATTAACCCGGAAGCCTGGGAGTGGTTCCACAAAAAAATTGGTAACGGCCGCTGCCCGATCTCCGACACCTGGTGGCAGACCGAAACCGGGGGCTTTATGATCACCCCGCTGCCCGGTGCTACCGTCCTGAAGCCCGGTTCGGCCACCAAGCCGTTCTTTGGCGTACAGCCTGCACTGGTGGATAACGAAGGCCACCCACAGGAAGGCGCTGCCGAAGGCAATCTGGTGATTGTCGATTCGTGGCCGGGCCAGGCACGTACCCTGTTTGGTGACCATGACCGTTTTGAACAGACCTATTTCTCAACCTTTAAAAACATGTACTTCAGCGGCGACGGTGCACGCCGTGACGCCGATGGCGACTACTGGATCACCGGCCGCGTTGACGATGTGCTGAACGTTTCCGGCCACCGTCTGGGCACCGCCGAGATCGAATCCGCGCTGGTCTCGCATCCAAAAATTGCCGAAGCGGCCGTGGTTGGTATTCCTCACAGCCTGAAGGGCCAGGCAATTTATGCCTATATCACCCTGAACCACGGCGAGGAGCCTTCACCGGAGCTGTATACCGAAGTGCGTAACTGGGTGCGAAAAGAGATTGGCCCGATTGCCACGCCGGACGTGCTGCACTGGACCGACTCCCTGCCGAAAACCCGCTCCGGTAAGATCATGCGCCGTATTCTGCGCAAAATCGCCACCGGGGATACCAGCAATCTCGGCGATACCTCAACGCTCGCCGATCCGGGCGTGGTGGAGAAACTTCTGGAAGAGAAACAATCGATTAAAATGCCATAAATCTGATGGGGGCCTCAGTGCCCCCATTGCCTAACTGCCGCAGAGCAGCCCGTCGTCTTTCGTCTTAATTTTCAGCACCATGAAGTGATAACAAAAAAACCTGGTTGCCGAAGCCGTGCTTCTGCTGTCCCGGTATAACTCTACCTCTGGAGACGCTGTGATGAACGATGTCATTTATCAACGCATAGAAAAAAGCGCCCGATTTAAAGAACTGGTCAGAAAACGCCAGAGCTTTGCCACCCTGCTGTCCCTGATCATGCTGGTGCTCTACGTCGGTTTTATCCTGCTGATCGCCTTTGCTCCCGGCTGGCTGGGCACGCCGCTGCATGAGGGCACTAACGTTACGCGCGGCATTCCCATCGGTATCGGCCTGATTGTTATCTCCTTCGTGCTGACCGGCGTTTACGTCTGGCGCGCTAACGGCGAGTTCGACCGCCTGACCCGTGAACTGTTGAACGAGGTGAAAGGATGAAACTTCGCCTTCTCTCGCTGGCTCTGCCCGCCCTGCTGCCTTTCGGTGCGCAGGCCGCCGATGCCATCACCGGTGCGGTTGAGCGCCAGCCCACCAACGTTGAAGCCATTATCATGTTCCTGATTTTTGTGGCGGCCACGCTGGGCATTACTTACTGGGCGTCAAAACGTACCCGTTCGCGCAGTGATTACTATACCGCCGGTGGCAATATCACCGGTTTTCAAAACGGGCTGGCGATGGCCGGGGACTTTATGTCCGCCGCCTCGTTCCTTGGCATCTCGGCGCTGGTTTATACCTCCGGCTACGATGGCCTGATCTATTCACTCGGCTTCCTGGTCGGCTGGCCGATTATTCTGTTCCTTATCGCCGAGCGCCTGCGCAACCTTGGCCGCTACACCTTTGCCGATGTGGCCTCCTACCGCCTGAAGCAGAAGCCGATTCGTACCCTCTCCGCCTGCGGTTCACTGGTGGTGGTGGCGCTGTATCTGATTGCGCAAATGGTCGGGGCCGGTAAGCTTATTCAGCTGCTGTTCGGGCTGGACTATCACGTTGCGGTCGTTCTGGTCGGCATTCTGATGGTGATGTACGTGCTGTTCGGCGGCATGCTGGCCACCACCTGGGTGCAGATCATCAAGGCCGTGCTGCTGCTGTTCGGGGCCAGCTTTATGGCGATTATGGTGATGAAAACCGTCGGCTTCAGCTTCAATAACCTGTTTACCGAAGCGATGAAGGTCCACCCGAAAGGCATTGAAATTATGCGCCCGGGCGGGCTGGTGAAAGACCCCATCTCCGCGCTGTCGCTGGGCCTGGGCCTGATGTTTGGTACCGCTGGCCTGCCACATATTCTGATGCGCTTCTTCACCGTCAGCGATGCCCGCGAGGCGCGTAAAAGCGTCTTCTACGCCACTGGCTTTATGGGCTACTTCTACTTCCTGACCTTTATCATCGGCTTTGGTGCGATCCTGCTGGTCGGTGCCAACCCGGCGTTTAAAGACGCCGCGGGAGCGCTGATTGGCGGTAATAATATGGCGGCGGTGCATCTGGCCGACGCGGTCGGCGGTAGCCTGTTCCTTGGCTTTATCTCAGCGGTGGCCTTCGCCACGATTCTGGCGGTGGTGGCCGGACTGACCCTCGCGGGCGCATCGGCGGTATCCCACGATCTGTACGCCAGCGTGTTCCGTAAAGGCCAGGCAACCGAGCGCGAGGAGCTGAGAGTCTCCAAAATCACCGTGCTGGTGCTGGGCGTGGTGGCGATTGCGCTGGGGATCCTGTTTGAGAAGCAAAACATCGCCTTTATGGTTGGGCTGGCCTTCTCGATTGCCGCCAGCTGTAACTTCCCGATTATCCTGCTGTCGATGTACTGGTCAAAACTGACCACCCGCGGCGCGATGATCGGCGGCTGGCTGGGGTTAATTACCGCCGTCGTGCTGATGATCCTCGGCCCGACCGTTTGGGTACAGGTGCTGGGGCACGACAAGCCGGTTTATCCATATGAATATCCGGCGCTGTTCTCGATGCTGGCGGCCTTTATCGGTACCTGGCTGTTCTCCGTCACCGATAACTCTGCGGAAGGGGCACAGGAGCGTCTGCGCTTCCAGGCTCAGTTCGTCCGTTCACAAACCGGCGTCGGTATTGAGGGCGGTAAGGGGCATTAATTTATCACCCCAGGGGCGGGCCGGGTGCCTGCCCCTTTATTGCTGTGGCGCTGCCTTGATGGGTAATTAATGATCCATTTCGGCGAGTTCATCTTCCGACAGGCCGGTAATGTCTGCTATCGCCTGACGCTCGAATCCCTTCGCCAGCATTTTTCTCGCCAGCGACCTGGTTACATCCATCGCACCTTCAAGGCGGCCTTTTTTCAGTCCCCTTTCCATGCCTTGTTCGATCCCTTGCTCAATTCCTTTTTCCTCTCCCTGTTCGAAAAAAAACTGATTGCCGTTCTGCTCAAACCATTCTGCTAGCGTCATCATTCCCTCCTTGTATCCAGACGTTCGGCGAGACAGCTCCTGAGCAAAAGCCTGCGGTGAGGGCGTCCTGCCAACCTGTAACATATAGTTGAACAGCGGTTTTAGCTGCTCTTCGCCAGTGTAGCCAGCGAATAGCAGCGTGACCAGCGGCTCCAGCAATTCCATGAGATCACGCTGGCGAATATGCTTCTGCAGCAGTTCCAGTATCGCCATTCGGCGATGTTGCATGATTTCATCATCCGCAATAACCGTCACATCAACCAGTGGGAAGTCACCACCGTAAAGCCGGGCCGCCAGTTGCGGTTCGCTAAACGCCTGCAGCCAGCTCATCGAATAAGGATAGGGCGTGACCCGGCCGTGATAGAAAAGTATCGGTACCACCAGCGGCAGCTGTTCATTTCCGGCATCAAGATGGCGCTGCATGACCGCAATCGCGTAACGCATTAATCGAAAGGCCATCAGCCTGTCGGGCGTGCTTTGATGTTCAATCAGCGTGTAAATATAGCCCTCTCCTCCGGTGGTTTTGACCGAATAAAGCACGTCGGAATAGTACGCACGGAGATCCTCTTCAATAAAGTTCCCTGACTCCAGCGCGAGGGTATCGAGACTGCAGATATTCAGCAGGCCCGCCGGTAAATGGATCTGCAAAAAATCACGCGCGGTATCCGGGTGGCCTAATATCTTTTTAAAGATCGCATCATGCGGCGTTGGCGTTTGAGTTCCTTTCATCACCGCAAGATGATTGATTTTTCGGATACGGGAAAGGCGTTTTTTTATTTATTCTCTGCGCCTGCGGCAGCGCTTCCTTTTTTATGCAAACGGCGTGTTTTCGATAATAAAAATGCCGAGCGCGATCCAGAAATTATCATTCCCTATTTCAGTCAAAACCGCCGGTCGGGTATTTTAAATTCAGCAGAACGGCAGAATAAACGAGGATAGAAATTTGCTAACGGTGAGCAGGGAGCAGGGAGCAGGGAGCAGGGAGCAGGGAACAGGGAGCAGGGAACAGGGAGCAGGGAGCAGGGAGCAGGGTGAAAATTATCAATCAGCAGATTTAAGACAACGGCGCAACGGACGAATAACGCAGCAGACAAACGGGGCGAAACAGGCTCACTGCCCGCTCACCCCGCTCCGCTTCAGCCGCGCAGACCAGCGCGGTCAGAAGTTTACGCCTGCACGATTAGAAGTGCAGCGCGGCACCGACGTACGGGCCGTCGGCGACGACGTTATCTTTGCGGCCATCTTTGCCGTTCATCGACATGTATTTGTAGCCAACGCTGACGTCAACCAGCGAAATCGGCTGGAAACTGATGCCGGCAGAGGCTTCCTGGTAATTATCGATGTGGCTGGAGAAGGAATCCGGCGAGTAGAAGTACTGGCCGTAAACGTTGAACATTTTGGTCACTGGCACCTTCACACCGCCGCCCACGGCAATCGCATAGCCGTCTTTGGTGTCTTTCGGGTTAGTGGACATGGCTTTGATGGTTGGGGACAGCATCACATCGCCGATTGCCACGTTATAGCCGAGGCCCAGGCTGCTGACGTTGCCATCATGATCGCTGCGCAGCCAGTCACCGGATAAGGCGAATCCTGGCGTGCTGGTGCCCAGACCAACGTGAACGTCGGTGTAATCTTTGCCGACGCTCACGCCGCCATCAATCGCCTGAGCCGTTCCTGCCAGCGCCAGCAGCGCCAGAGCGCCGGTCGTCATTGCCACTTTTTTCATTGTTCTCTCCCAATTTAATTTACTCACGCCTGAAAACGGCGGTGGTGCAGCGTAAACCAACTGTTTTAAGAATTATATGAGAATGAACTAAATGGTAATAAATTTGATTAATCTTACAAAAGAGTAAGTAACCAGATATTTCCGTCAGGCGCTGACCCACATAATATGGCCGACTACCGGCGCGATAATCACCGTCAGCACCCCGGAGAGCATCATTACCAGGCTGGACACCACGCCCTCCTGCGGACCCAGTTCATAGGCACGCGCCGTACCGGCACCGTGAGAGGCAGCCCCGAAACCTGCGCCTTTCGCCATCCCCTGCTTAATCGCCAGGCGCAGGAACAGCAGGTCGCCGACCGCCATGCCGAAGACGCCGGTGATCACCACGAACAACGCCACGAGGTCGGGCTTACCGCCCAACTGCTCTGCCGCCGCCAGCGCAAAAGGCGTGGTGATGGAACGCACCGCCAGGCTGCGCTGGATCTCTTCCGGCAGCGTTAGCAGCCGCGCCAGCCACACCGAGCTGCAGATCGCCACCAGCGTGGCGGTGATCACCCCGGCGGTCAGCGACAGCCAGTGACGGCGGATAATCGCCGTGTTTTCATACACCGGCACCGCAAAGGCCAGCGTTGCCGGGCCGAGTAGCCACAGCAGCCAGCGGCTTTCGCCAATGTAGTCCTGCCAGCTGATATGGGTGGTCACCAGCAGCGCCACCAGCACCATCGGGGTCATCACCAGCGGCATCAGCAGCAGCCGGTGCCAGCGGTGATACAGCCGTTTATTGGCAAAGTAGATCAGCAGCGTTGCCAGCAGGCACAGGATACTCAGGACAAAATCATTCATCGTGCTGCCTCTGCTGTTTACGTGCGGCCAGCCACAGTTCAAAGCGGCTGACGCGATCGACCACGATGCTGGTTGCCGCCAGCACCAGCAGCGTGCTGAGGGTAATCACCAGCAGGATACGCCAGCCCTCTACCCGTAGCAGTTCGGAGTAATTAACGACTGCCACCACCGCCGGAATAAAGAACAGCAGCATTTCGGCCAGCAGCCAGTTAGACCCGGCCTTCACCCAGCGGATGGGCAGGATACGCAGCATAATCATCGCCAGCAGCAGCAGCATGCCGACGATGTTGGCCGGCAGCGGCAGGTGCAGCCAGACCACCAGATGTTGTGAGAAAACAAACAAACCGACGTACAGCATCACCTGTAGCGGAACCTGAACCCGTAGCAGCCAGCCCGTTTTCACCGGGTCTGTCATGGTGGCCATTGCTTCATTACCTCTGAAGGAGCATTTTTGCTGGTTTTATTATAAAGGGGTAACAAAGCGTGAAAAAAATGACTTAATATTATTTCAACTATGCCAAACAGGAATGAT
Source organism: Erwinia sp. JUb26 (assembly GCF_003751505.1). GTDB lineage: Bacteria > Pseudomonadota > Gammaproteobacteria > Enterobacterales > Enterobacteriaceae > Erwinia. The sequence goes on from NZ_RJVB01000002.1 coordinate 631,758, forward strand.
TATGGACGTTCGCGCCCTACGCTATTTTGTTGAAGTTGTCCGCCAGCAAAGCTTTACCCGGGCCGCTGAACAGCTGTATGTCACGCAGCCGACCATCAGCAAAATGCTGCGCCAGCTGGAGGACGAACTGGGCTGCATCCTGTTAATGCGCGAGGGCCGCAAGCTGCATCTGACCGATACCGGGCAGGCGGTTTATCAGCGTGGAGTGACCATTCTGCAGGAATTTAAGCAGCTGGAGGCGGAAATCAGCGACCTCAACGAGCTGAAAACCGGCGAGCTGCGGCTGGGCATCCCGCCGATGGTCGGCATGCAGATTGCCGGGTCGATATCGGCTTTTCGCCAGCGCTATCCCGGCGTGGAGCTAAAAATTTCCGAATTCGGCGGGCTGACCGTGCAGCAGGCGGTGCTGTCGGGCAGCCTGGATATTGCCATGACCGCCCTGCCGGTGGCCGACGATCTGCCGCTTAACTCGCTGCCGCTGATGAGCCACCCGCTGTGCGTGCTGGTGCCGCGCACCGAAACCTGGCTGCGTCGTACGCACTTAAAACTCAGCGAGCTGGCCGGGCAGCCGATCCTGATCTACAACGAAGAGTTCTCGCTCAACCGCCAGCTGATGCGCGCGTTCCAGGCCAGCGGCTTCACGCCGCAAATCGCCGTACGCAGCGGGCAGTGGGACTTTCTGGCGGCGATGGTGCAGGCGGGAATGGGCGTGGCAATCCTGCCCGAGCCGATCTGTCAGCGGCTGGATAAAAGCCAGCTGCTGTGGCTGCCGCTGGAGTCGGATCTGGTGTGGAAGCTGGGGCTGATCTGGCGGGAAGGAAGCTATCTGTCACGCAGCGCCCAGGCGTGGATCGCCTGCTGCCGCGAATTCTGGCCGGACAGCACGCCCGGACTGGCGGTTTAACGCCATCAAAAAGGGCGGCCTCGGTGGCCGCCCTTTTTGATATTACTCTTCTTTTTCGCTCAGCAGCGTTTCCAGCAGGTCGAGGTCGTGCAGCAGCTTGTGCATCGTTTCGTCGCTGATCTGCTGCGTCGCGCGCAGGTGATACAGCTCAGCGCGTTCGGCACGCAGGCCGTTCAGGCGGAAGCGGCGTTCCAGATTCTCCGCATACAGCGCGCGCTCCAGATCCTCTTTGCCATCCACCCGACGGCGCAGATTGCCAATCACCCGCGAGCTGACCTCTTTCAACAGCTCGGGATCGGAGGTCTCTTCACTGTCGGCCAGCAGGCGCTCTTCCATTTTGTACAGGCTTTCAATCGCCGAGCCGGCCATCACCGCCCGCGCCATCTGTACTTCGCGGCGGTGAACGGTTTTATCCGTCCCTTCAATGCCGCGCAGCAGCAGCGGTAGAATCACCACGCCCACCAGCAGGGAGAAAAGGATCACCCCGGTGGCGAGGAACACCAGCTCGTAGCGCGCCGGGAAGTCGTTGCCGTTGCTTAACAGCAGCGGAATCGACAGCACACCGGCGAGGGTGATCGCACCGCGCACGCCAGCGAAGGAGGCAATCAACAGCTCACGGGTGGTGTAGCTGGAAAACTCCATCGGCCGCTTCTTCAGCATATGGCGGCTGATATAACGCATGCCCCACAGCCAGCCGAAGCGCACTATCATCAGCGCGGCATAAATGGTGACGACGGAGGCAAACAGCGCCCACAGTTCCACGTTCGGATCGGCATCGGCCTGTTTGACGGAGATCTCCAGAATGCCCGGCAGCTGCAGGCCCAGCATCAGGAACACCATGCCGTTAAAGACGAACTCCAGCATCTGCCACGCGCCGTTAGCGCGCAGCCGCATGGCCAGCGGGGCCTGGCGGATAATGCCGGAGCGGGAGATGGTCATCCCGGCGGCGACCGAGGCCAGAATGCCGGACACGCCGATATGTTCCGCAATCAGGTAGGAAGCAAACGGCAGTAGCAGCAGCAGCACGGTCTGCGTTGCCGGATCGTCACCGCTCCAGCGGCTGAACAGGCGCAGGGATTTACCATACAGCCAGCAGATAGCGATACCCGCCAGCAGGCCGCCAATCGCCACCTTGAGGAATTCCAGCGACGCGCCGGAGACGGTAAACACCATGGTGCCCATTGCCACGGCGACGGCAAACTTCAGCGACACCAGGCCCGACGCGTCGTTCATTAACGCTTCGCCCTGCAGGATCGCCATAATCTTTTTCGGGATGCGCCCCTCCCCGACGATACCGGACAGCGCCACGGCATCGGTCGGCGACAGCACGGCCGCAAGGGCAAACGCCGGGATTAGCGGGATACCCGGCACCAGCCAGTAAATCAGATAGCCAATCCCCACCACGGTAATTAACACCAGCACCAGCGCCAGGCCGATAATCTCGCGCCCGTGGTGCAAAAACTCACTGGTGGGGGTTTTCCAGCCGTCGGCAAACAGCAGCGGCGGGATAAACAGCACTAAGAACAGCTCCGGGTCGAAATCAACATGCAATCCAAACGTCGGCCAGGCGAGCAGTGCGCCCACGGCGATTTGAACCAGCGGCAGGGGAATTTGAAATGGGATCATGCGTGCGGCGACGCCAGACAGCGAAACGACCAGCATCAGGATCAGGATGGTAAAGAAGATTTCCATGTTTTCCTTTATTTATCTTCCAGTGGTGTGCAGGTGAACGCCTGCAAGGCAAGGGCAAAGCCCTATCCGGCAGCGCCGTTAGACACTGGTTATAGTAAAGCAAATAAATAAACTGATGAAAAACAGGATGTGCGCAGGGAGGGAAATTCAGTGACATCTGAAGGTGGGGCCGAAGATTTCGGCCCCGGGACAGGATTAAATCGCCCAGCCGCCCGCGTAGAAGGCAACCAGTATCACCGCGATAACCACGGTACCGATATTCAGCTTGCGCCATTCACCGGCCACGATGCGGCCAATCACCAGCGAGCCAAAGCCGATCATAATGCCGGTTACAATGTTGCAGGTCAGGACGATAAATACCGCCGCCAGCAGGCCGGACATCGCATCCACGAAATCATCGAAGTCGATTTTCGAGACGTTGCTCAGCATCAGCAGACCGACGTACATCAGCGCCGGTGCCGTCGCATAGCCAGGTACCAGATACGCCAGCGGCGACAGGAACAGGATCAGCAGGAACAGCACGCCAACCACCACCGCCGTCAGGCCGGTTTTACCGCCCGCCGCCGTACCGGCCGCCGATTCGATATACACCGCCGCAGGCGCTGCACCCACCAGGCCGGAGAAGATGCTGCTCACCGAGTCGCTGGTCAGCGCTTTGCCGCCGTCGATAATCTGATTGTTCTTATCCAGCAGGTTCGCCTGACCGGCCACTGCGCGAATGGTGCCGGTGGCATCAAATACCGCCGTCATCACCAGCGCCAGTACGCTTGGCAGCACCGCAGGCTGCAACGCGCCGAGAATATCCAGGCTGAACACCAGCGAGTTACCCTGGGCATCGCTCAGGCTTGGCATGGCAAACAGCCCCTGGTACTTCACCGATGGGTCGAAGATCAGCCCAATCACCGAGATACCGATGATAGTCAGCAGAATGCCGCCGGGAACGCGGCGTTTTTCCAGACCAAAAATCACCGCCAGACCCAGCAGCGACATGATTACCGGGAAGGAGACGAAGTTACCCAGCGCCACCGGCAGGCCCGGCGCCGGGTTTTTCACCACCAGGCCCACGCCGTCGGCGGCAATCAGCAGCAGGAACAGACCGATACCCACGCCGGTACCGTGCGCCACGCCCATCGGTAAATTACGCAGGATCCAGGCGCGGATGCCGGTTGCCGAGATCACGGTAAACAGGATACCCATCAGGAACACCGCGCCCAGCGCGACCGGCACGCTGATGTGCTGGCCCAGCACCAGACTGAAGGCGGTGAACGCCGTCAGGGAGATGGCGCAGCCGATGGCCATTGGCAGATTTGCCCACAGCCCCATCAGCAGTGAACCAAATCCGGCCACCAGACAGGTGGCAACAAAGACCGCCGTCGGTGAGAAGCCGGCTTTGCCCAGCATGCTCGGCACCACAATCACCGAATAAACCATTGCCAGAAAGGTGGTCAGACCGGCCAGAACTTCGGTCCGCACGCTGCTACCGCGCGCGGATATTTTGAACCAGGTGTCTAACGTACCACCGGCCGGTTTAGAAGGAGTCGACATAGTAATCCCCTGAAATTTCTTATGAACTATTGCTGCGCGGCACCGTGAAACAAACGCACGTAAACGTTTGCGTCTCCGGTGCAATATTCACGATAAAAAGAAAGGCGTTTCTTTTCCGTGTTTAAAACCGCGTAATTTAGATGCTTAATTAAAAGGCAAACGATTATCCAGCGTTTAACGGTCCGTTTTCAACACCTGTTAACGGTTATCTTTATTTATTCCAAAACCCGCAACCCGGTAATTCAACGTGAATCCCGGATTGAGAGAAACTTTATCGGGATATGCCGTACGGCAGAAATAGCGCTTTCTTATGAGCGCGCGCCCGCTGCAAAAAATCGGTCAGGAAAGCGTGATTTCACCGCCCTTCTGCAACGCCCGCTGCCAGGCTCCGCGATGCTGGATTTTTTCCAGCCAGTTCTGAATCGCCGGGCTGCCAGCGGCGCCACCGCGCGCGGTCAGCGCCAGCAGCGGAAAGCTCATCTGCACGTCGGCAATGCTGAAGCGGCTACCGGCAAACCAGTCGTGCTGCGCCAGGTGCTGCTCAATAAACTGCCGGTGGGTAGCCAGCTGCCTGTTCAGATACGCTTTTTGCACCCCTTTGCCAAAAGCGCTGCCAAGCGGCCTGAGCAGCCAGGGCACCGGTGCCTGGCCCATCCGGCTGAAAATCAACTTCATCACCAGCAGCGGCATCAGCGATCCTTCGGCGTAGTGCAGCCAGTAGCGCGATTGCAGCTGCTCTTCTTCCTCAATCAGTGTCAGTCTTTCTTCGTCGTCATAGCGAGATTCAAGGTATTCCAGAATCGCGCCGGACTCAGCAATCACCCGGTTGCCGTCGGTAATCACCGGAGATTTCCCCAGCGGATGGATTTTTTTCAGCGCCTCGGGGGCCAGCATGCTCGGCTCGCGCTGGTAAAGCTTGATCTGATAAGGCACGTCCAGCTCTTCCAGCAGCCACAGTACGCGCTGCGAACGGGAGTTGTTCAGATGATGTACGGTGATCATGTTCCCTCCTGCCAAAGCCAAACCTGAAGTATAGGTTTGGCTCAGCTGCTTTTCACATCCAGCAGGATCGCCCCGGTCCCCTGCTCGCTCAGGCGGTCATTCGGGTTGCGCAGCGGGCAGTCTTCCATCGAGAGGCAGCCGCAGCCGATGCAGCCATCCAGATCGTCACGCAGGTGGGTGAGCATTTCGATGCGGCTATCCAGCTCGTCGCGCCACTGCTGCGACAGCACCGCCCACTCTCTCGGCGACATGCGTTTCCCCGGCGGAAACTGCATTAAATTGTCGCCGATCGTCGCCAGCGGAATGCCGATGCGCTGGGCAATTTTGATAATCGCCACCCGGCGTAGCACGTCACGCGTGTAGCGCCGCTGATTCCCCGCGTTGCGGTGGCTGCTGATTAAACCTTTACTTTCATAGAAATGCAGCGCCGACACCGCGACGCCGCAGCGCTGCGCCACGTCGCCGGGGGTCAGTTCGCGCTTGTTGGGGGAGTTGCCGCTTTTTTTCATTTAGCTCTTTACCTCAAGTTAACTTGAGGAATTATACTCAGCCTCCATTGAAAGGGCGAGATGCGTGTTCCATCGTGCCCATCCGTTTCTGATACGTCAGTTGTTATGACGGCCAGATTTGACGCAGAACCAGGGAGAAAAATGTATGCATGATGACATCATCCGCACCCTTACCGACTGGATCGAAAGCAATCTTGATAAAACGCTGTCGATTGATGAAGTGGCGGCCAAATCGGGCTATTCGAAATGGCACCTGCAGCGCATGTTCCGCACCGTGACCAAGCAAACGCTGGGGGGCTATATTCGCGAACGCCGCCTGACGCTGGCGGCCGAAGAGCTGCGGAAAACCCAACGCCCGGTGTTTGATATCGCCATGCAGTATGGCTACGACTCGCAGCAGACTTTCTCCCGCGTGTTCCGTCGCCAGTTTTCACAGACGCCGACGGCCTACCGCCACACCATGCGTCGCCAGGCGCTCCAGCGCGGCAGCTGGAACTTCGACTGTAGCGACTTTGCCATGAACGGCTTCGCGCGCAGCAGTAGTAAAGTCAGTACCGTCTGCAACTGACCCGCCCGGGTCAGCACGGCGCCACTTCCCTCTCCGGTGGCACCCCGGGGGTCAGCTCCCAGAACGACGGGGACAGGAACCAGCCGCCGCCACGCTGCTTAATCTGATACATCGCGCTGTCCGCCTGGGCAAGCAGCACCTCGGTGCTCTGATGATGCTTGCCTAAGGCAACGCCAATACTCAGCGTCTGCGGGATCCGCGTCCCGTCATCCAGCTCCACCGGCTGCCGCATCTCGGCGGTAATATCTCGCGCCACCTGCGCCGCCTGCTCTTCACGATCGATAGCGGTCAGCAGAATGGCAAATTCATCGCCGCCCAGCCTCGCGACCAGATCGTCCTTGCGCAGCCGCGCCCGCAGACGCTGGGCGACCACCCTTAGCACTCTGTCGCCCGCGGCATGGCCGTAGCGATCGTTGACCTCTTTGAAGCGATTCCCGTCGATAAACAGCACGGCAACGCGCTGGCGCTCGCGGGGATCCAACCAGCGTCTTTCCAGCTGATAGGTAAACGCCGCACGGTTGGGTAAGCCGGTGAGCGTGTCGTGCAGCGCCTGATGCGCAAGGGTATCGTTCTCACGCGTCAGGTGCTGATGCCAGCGGTCCAGCTCCGCATTCAGCCGCCGGGTCAGGAAGCTGGCTATCAGCCCACTCACCAGCAGCGCCACGCTGAGAAGCAGCAGCAGTGGCCACAAATAGAAGGGCAACTGCCCGCCCTGATGGGGCTTTTCCAGCGCCATCGCCAGTAGGGAGAGCAGCCCGGCCATCAGGGCAACCGCGGCAATAATCAGATGGATGCGGTGGAACGATTTACGCAGCGTCGGCAGCGTGCGCGACGGCGCGGCGGCAGGCGGGCTGCCATCCCGGTGAATATTCATGTTAGTCCCTCCCTGCAAGCGGCCCTCAGGCCGGTTCCCGCAGGGCTTCTACCTGCGTAATATGCCCGTCGTTATCGTGATAAACGCGCAGCCTGTCGCTGCCGCTCAGCAGGCTGACGTCCCGCTGGCTGATGTCAAAGCTGCGCGCCACCTCTACCGGCTCCAGCCCCGGCCTGCGCCGACGCCGCTCGGTACGGAAACGCAGCTGGTTATACTTGGCCCAGCCGATCAGCAGCAGGGCATTAAACAGCCCGATGCCGATATACAGCGTCAGCGTGCTCAGCCCGGAAACCAGCGGACGCGGGCCGCTGAACGGCATGGTTTGCAGGACTTTCAGCAGCCCGGTGGTAAACAGCCAGATAAAGCCGCCCCAGCCAAACAGCGTCAGGACGAAATCGATAATGCGCGGCACCCAGCCGCGCGGGGTGAAAATCAACGGATTAGCCATAGTGATTATCCTTTTTCAATGCCGCGATCGGGGCTTTCCCAGCGGGCGCGCTGCTTTCTGGAGCGCAGCATCACTTTCGGGAACGCCACCAGCGTGGTGAACAGACTCAGCATCCAGTAGACCAGCGGATACCAGATGACCCAGAACAGAGAAGCGGCCAGGCGCGGCTCGTAGCGACGTTCAATCAGCAGGCTGACGCTGAACTGCAGCAGGCAAGTCACCGCCAGCACCATGCCGGTAAACTGCGGCGGGAACAGGTCGTAAACGCGGATGCTGTCCGGGATTGGCATCACCAGCCCCAGCAGGAACAGAATGACGCTCACCGCATAGGTGAAGGCCCAGATGGTTGACAGGCTGAACTCAAAGAAGAGCGTCCACATCCGGCGATATTCCCAGGACCAGATGTGGCGCAGATTTTTCAGGAACACCTCAGCACCGCCCTGTGCCCAGCGCAGCCGCTGACGCCACAGGCCTTTAAGCGTTTCCGGCATCAGGATCCAGCACAGCGCGCGAGGTTCAAAGAACACCGACCAGTGACGCAGCTGCAGCTTCCAGCTGATATCAATATCCTCGGTGATCATGTCCGGGCTCCAGTAGCCGATTTCCGCCAGCGCGCGGCGGCGGAATGCGGCGACCACGCCGGAGACGGTAAACACCTGGCCGTAAACGCGCTGCGTGCGCTTGATCAGACCGATGATTGAGGAGAACTCGCCCACCTGAATCCGCCCAATCAGCGTGGAGCGGGTGCGGATGCGCGGATTACCGGTTACCGCCCCTACGCGCGGATTATTCAGCAGCGGTGCCACCAGCCAGGCGGCGGCGTCCTTATCCAGCAGCGCATCGCCGTCGATGCACACCAGGAAGTCGCTGCGCGCGGCGGCGGCCCCGGTCTGCAGGGCAATCGCCTTGCCCTGGTTGGCGGCCAGATGGATCACCCGCAGCTTAGGGTGGCTGGCGGCCATCGCGTCCAGCACGGCGCCGGTGTTGTCTTTGGAACCGTCGTTAACGGCGATCACTTCAATATTGCCGTAGCGCTGACCCAGCGCGGCCAGCAGCGTCTCCCCGGCGTTGGCCTCTTCGTTGTAGCAGGGAACAATAATTGAAATCAGCGGGTTCCCTTCCAGCTCGGGGGCGGCAACGTCTTTCCCCCACTTCCAGTGGCGTTCACGATAAAACCAGAAATAGAGCCCGCCGGTCATCCAGATGCCGGACATAAACAGCGGCCAGAAGAAAACAAAGTTCAGCATCACTTCACCGGTATAAATCACCGTAATACCGAACGGTATGCTCAGCACCAGGCAGAGCATCAGAAAGGCAAGAATACGATCGATCATGGCAGCGGATACCAGGTTGATGAAAACACGGGACGGATGTCGTTCAGCGCGGGGCTGTCGTTCAGGAAATCATCCGGGTAGTAGCCGAAGCTCTGCGCGCCGCTGGTTTGCAGCTGTTTCATCCAGCTCGCCAGCTGTGCCGCCGGGATAGCGCCGTGCTGTTCCGGCTGACGCCAGTCGCGCGACTGCAGCTCAAAGACGGTCTTCTTCAGCGCGCCGGGGCGACGACCCACTTCGGTCACCAGCTTGTCCAGCCAGGCGTTGCTCTCCGGCATCGGCACTTTTTCCATCAGCGGCATCGCCATCGGCGCAACCCAGTCATAGGCCTGCAGGAAATCGTCAAGATTCTGCGCAAACCACGCTTCGCTCTGCGGCTCCAGGATCGGCAGTGCAAAGATATTGCGCGCGGTTTTCACCTGCGGCCCGCGAATGGCGCGCACGTCGGCGGTCAGCTGGCGGGTAAAGTCGATCAGCGTGCGGCTCTTGAAGCGCGTCCAGCGCTGGAAGGTGGCGGGATCGCGGCGTATCTCGGCAATCGAGGCCGGGAATCCGGCAGCCTGATAGGCGTGCAGGGCATCCAGACCGGCGTCCTCATCGTCGGCAAGCACCGCGTCATCGTGGTAGATGATGCCGCTGAACACCGCGTGGCTGGCCAGATCCTGGTAGATCTCGCGGATGCGGTCGCGGGCCACCGCGCTGTACGGCGACAGGCGCTGATACTGCTGCGGATCCACCCGGGTCTGCCCGGTCTTCAGATCGATTTTCTCCACGCGCGGCAGTGATTTATCCAGATCGAAGGCCAGCACCGGCATCCAGGCATATACCTCGGCGCTGGTACGAGTGGCGATCTGCCAGGCGACGCGGTTAAACAGATCCTCACGTACCGGCAGCCAGCGGTTGGGGAAGTAGAGTTCGTGCACCAACCCGTCACCGTCCGGATCGGCGAAGGCCTGTAAGAAGACCGTGTTCGCCCCGGAATCGGCCACGCGCTGGATTAGCTTGTCTAAATTGCGCGCCTGCTGCTTAGGGTCGGCATCGTAGATGTAGTCGAGATCGACATGCATCACCCGCATTTCGCTGGTTTCCTGCACCTCAACCACCCGCTGGGCGAAGCTTTCCAGGCTGGGGTTGTTGGAAATCAGCAGGCGCGGCACGTTGTCCAGCGCATCCACGGAAGCCAGTCCGTCATCCAGCGTCATCGCCATCTGATAGCCGTGCTGGCGCACGATGCTCAGCGCTTCACCGCCGGCGGCACCGTAAGGCCAGACCCAGACGCGCGGCGCTTTACCGGTGGCATCGGTAATACGCTGGGTGATTTTCTCCACGTCGGCGTTGACCCGCTGACGGTACTCGGCCCCGGTTTCGTAACGCTGCTGCTTCGTGTCATAGCGGCGATTCACCGCATACGGCTCGCTGTTGCCCTGCGGGTTGGACACCTCGCCCTCGTGCTGGGCGTAAGTGTGCGCGCCGATTTCAACCAGCCCGGAGCGGGACATTTCGCCAATCTGTTGCCAGGTGGTAAAGCGGTCGCGCGGCGTCATCAGCCCGCCAAAGTTCACCGGCTGCCCGGCTGGGGTATCGATCCAACTGCCCACCGGGGCCAGCACCGCGTGCCAGCGGTAAGCCTGCAACAGCGGCCAGACACGGCGATAAAAACTGCTGTAGCCATCGTCGAAGCTGAGCAGCACCGCCTTCTCCGGCAGCGGTTTACCCCCGGCTTTGGCGGTGAGGATCTCATCCACCGACACCGGGTGATAGCCGTTTTCCCGCAGCCAGGCGAACTGATCGTTCAGCGCGCTGCTGCGCACCGACAGATAGCGCTGATCGGCGGACTCATCCTCGACGTCGTGATACGCGAGAACGATAAAATGATTTTTCGGCCACGGCTTTTCAGCGGCTGACAGCGGGCGGTCAGCGGGAGAGAGAAAGCGCGGGCGCTCGGCCTGGCTGCATCCGTTTAGCAGCAGCGTGACAGGCAACAGTAAAAGAAGCATGAACAAACGCATCGTCTGATCCTCAGAATCGGTAGTTCATATCAAATGAAACGGAAAGGTTTTTCTCGCGGACGCCGTCATACGGGCGTTTATCCCACGTCAGCTTGACGCCGGTATCCAGCACGTCGTTCCAGCGCACCCGCTGGCCGTAGCTAACCGTGGTCACCGCGCCGCTGCCCTGCCCCTGCTGCCAGTAAGCACCGGCACCCAGCTCAACCTGCTGGCTCCACTCGGTCTGATAGTGGCGATACATCAGGTGATCGAGGCTCAGCGCGGGCACCACCGCCAGATCCCGCGACGGGCTGTAGTACGGCGTATCCGTTTTACTGTTGTGGCTGCCGCTGATATTCGGCGTGAAGTCGAGGGTATAGCGCGCGCCGGAGGTCAGCCGCTCGGAGCCGTCTAAAGACCACTCCACGCGATTGTTGCCGTCCGAGAACCAGGACGGCGCCACGGAAACCTGCCATTCGCGGCGTTCGCTCTGCCGCCAGCGCGCCCAAAGATTACCGCCGTTGACGGTGATGCCGTTGCGCAGCGCCTGCAGCGGCGCCTCGCGCATCAGCCGCTCCGCGCTGCCGCCGATGCGCCAGTCGTCGTTAAAATCGTGCCAGCCCGACAGCCGCGCACCGATTTTCTGCCCGCTGCCGTAGCGCTGGCCGTTCAGCTCCGCTTCCGCCCAGTTGTCGCGCGTGCGGTATTCCACACCGCCGCGTACGCTGCGGTTGATCCCCCGTCCTTCGCTGAACTCGCTGTCGGCAAACGACAGGCCGGTGAAGATCCGCCAGTTCTCGTCGACGGGCGGACTGTAGAGCAGCGCGTCGAGGGAGACGTCGTTGGCGCCGCTGACCGGGCTGTCGGAGTTGATGCCGTGTTCGCCCTGCACGCGCAGCTCGGCGTAGCGATGCACATCGCGCAGACGATCGAGACGCTGCGTGCTACGGCTTTCCGGCTGGCGCTTAATCACGTCATCCGCCAGCAGGTCGGCCTGCCGCCACTCCTGCAGTTCCAGCGCGGTCAGCCCCTGCTGCGTTTCCAGCCCCAGGCTGCGCGGCTCCATGCTTTCCACACGCTTCAGCTCGGCTTCCGCCCGGCGTGGCCAGCCGCGGGTCAGCCACAGGCTGGCCACATCAATCTGTAAACCCTGATTGCCCGGTGCAGTGCGCGCCAGATGTTCGGCCTGCTGCTGCGCCGCAGGCAGGTCGTCATGCAGCAGGGCTGACTGAACCTGCAGCTGCCGCGCATCCAGCCAGTCGTCGTTAGGCACCCGTTCCGGCGAGCCGAAAATATTGAGCAGATAGGGGCTGGAGGCGACGAACCGATCGCTCTGCCGACGTGCGGCATCGGGCTGCTCATCCTCGGCCAGCGCGTAGAACAGGTCGCTCTGTTCGGTGCGGCTGAGCGGGGCAGCCGTAGTTTCCGGCGACAGCGACCGATAGATGGCCACCGCGCGATCCGGCTGGCGCAGCCACAGAAAGGCGGCCGCCACCCAGCGGCGGGCGTAGGTCGGGATCACCGCCCCTTCTGCCGTCAGCCGCTGATATTCATCGACCGCTTCCTGCATGCGGCTGCGGGCAACCAGCGCGCCTAATCGGTCGATGCGCGCCTGCCTATAGTCGGTGTGGGCGGCGGGGTCGTTCTGCCATGCCGCCAGCAGCGGCTGATAGTCGGCCAGCGCCCGATCGGCGACGGTAAACCGCTCCGCTTCCGAGCGGCTGGGCGCAAAGGCGATGCGCACCTTTTCCGCCGCGGCATCGCGCTGTAGCCTGCGCAGCTGCACCGCGTCAGGATTTGCGTGCGCGGCCTGGAGCAGCGCCGGGCCGCTGACCCGGTTGAGGGAGAGCGCGTTGAGGTAGTTTTGCTCAATCTGCCGATCGCCGGCGAAGCGCGATTCGGCCTGGCTGGCGGACTGCAGCGCATCCTCTTTGTGCCCGGCGGCAAACTGAACATAGGAGAGATCGAGCCAGCGACGCGCGGTGGCAGCCTGCGCCACACGCTGCTGCGCCAGCGGCAGGGCCTGCGCACTGCTGCCGGCATCGGCCAGGGTCATCAGATAACCGCTGTGCAGATCGTCATTACCCGGCTCGCGCGCCAGCGCCCGCTGCCAGACGGCCAGCGAAGGCTGCCACTGGTGCAGATTGCGCAGCGATCCGGCCACCGCCTGCAGGCCGCGCACTGGCAGCGTCACCTGCCGGTCGTAGCGCTGCCAGACGGCGACCACCTGGCGATCCTCCCCGGCCCAGCTGGCAATCTGCAGCCAGTCAGCGATTTCACTCGCGCTCAGCGTTCGTCGTTCGGCTTCGCCGTCGAAGAAGCGCAGTGCAGGCGCATTGTTTCCTTCGCGGGCGGCCACGATCAGGGCGTCATAATTCTGCGCCGCCGCCAGCGATGGCAGGGTGCTGAATGTGAGTAATAACGCGACCGCTTTTTTCCGCTGGTGTGGGCGGCATTTCAACCTGGAAAAGCAACAAAATAACACGGCAACTCCTTTATTATTTTACTTATCCGTACAGGTGTATTGTTGGGCTTATTATTTATTTAAATTTTCAGGGTGAACGAATCCCCACCCGAATTCGGATTCAGGAAAATAGGGAGTCGTATCATTGGTGATGAAAATCCTACATAGCATTGAGGTCTTGTACAACTTTTAAGGATTAAGATTCCTCTTAAACCTTTGTAATGCAGAGTTATTTGCAAGATTTCAAGAACAATAAATTATGTATTTTCAATAAATTACCCCACTCACCATACCAGTTGGAATAAGACTAATCCCGCAAGTTATCTGAATTTAGAAAAACACGCTTAGGCAAATAATGAAAAAACAAACTTCCTGTAAGACTCATTAATCAGTGTTGTCATGAATATGACATCGGAAAAATGAAAGCAATAAAACTCCAGTAATAAATGGATCTAATTTTACCGCACGGCCTTAGCTGATACACTGCCCTTCTGCAAAGTGAAAACGCTTTTTTCAACGGCTAAATTTAATCACCGTGATAAATTTCATTCTTTTTCGCTAATAAAAAACCGCCAGGCCGCAGAAACACAGGCTGCCTACCCCACGGGAAAAAACCGCCTTATCGTGCGTAAATTTCGTTCAACTTTTAAAAACCGATGATATAATGTGACCGTCGTCACACTTCCTTGACCTTACGTCAGTTCGGAAAGAGCCTACCTGGCAGCTCTTGTTCCGCTTACGGTGATGCCGCTTCCAGTCTGTCAGGACCGATCATCGTGGAGTTAAACATGGGTACAATTACTGCCAGCGTTATGCTGATGAGATGGGAACTGCTGAGCGCGGTAATGATGTTTATCGCCAGCACGTTCAACGTGCAGTGCCGTAAAGCCAGCCGCAACGCCATGGCGTTCGTCTTTACCGGCATCGGCATTGGCATGTCCTGCTGGTTCGTCACCGGTCTGCTGGGGATGACCCTGAGCATGGAAAATTTATACAACTTCTGGCATATCACTAAAGACGTGTTTATCAACGTCATGAGCCAGACCCCCCCGGACTGGCCGATGCCCTGATTTTCCGGCCCGATGAGCCGGACTCATCGGGCAGATTTGCCCCCACCCGACTTCACTCCCCTTCGTTTACTGCTTTGTTAAAACTTCGCGAAATTACCGCTGGCTTAAAAAATAATCCTGACGCAATAAACCGATTAAGAAATTATTTTTAATTCCACAGGAATATTCCTAATCGCATATCGTTAAATACTGATATAAAATAGCCGAACTACCTCAGCAAGAATTAACTCCAGTTATTATCGCCATATAATAGTTAAGAAAGGTAATAGCATTTATGAGAAAGTCACGATATACGGCAGAACAAATCAGCAGAGCAATTAAAGATTCAGAAGACGGTATTAAGGTGAAACAGATTTGTGAAAACCTGGGTATTTCTGAAGCCACATTTTACAGTTGGAAAAAGAAGTATGCAGGATTAAATTCAGAACATGGAAGAAAAATCAAAGAATTAGAAGAATCCCTGCACAGCCTGTCGCGCGAACTGCAGCTGATCTCTTCCGATAAAGAACTGCTTCAGAGTATTGTGAAGAACTTCTTCACCACCGGGGATAAACGCAAAGCGGTCACCTTTCTGCAGGATACCCACAACGTGGGAACCCGCCGCAGCTGCCGCCTGCTGAATATCAGCCGCAGCGTTTATCATTATCCTTGTACTTGTGATGGCCAGTAACTGACTGACAGCAGCAATTATTTATCACTCTTTAACATTAGCCACCGACCGGGCAAAGGATATACGGTCGGCGCTAATGTTTTCTTTATCGCTGATGCGGCGTGCTGTCTGATATCTCTTCGTTCAGCGGCACAATCCGCGGTTGCGGCTTGATCCTCATCGCCACCACCACCCCGCCGATCAGGCAGAAAATGCCGCAGAACGTTAGCAGCGGCGGCCACTGCTGGCGCAGGGCAAAGGTGTAGGCCAGCCCCGCCAGCGTTTCAAAAACGATTAGCGGCCCGAGCAGCACCGCAGGGAGGCGCTGGCTGGCTTCGTTCCAGCACAGCGTGCCCAGCCATGAACAGAACAGGCCGATGGCCAGCATCAGCGCAATAAAGATGCCGGGCTTGGGGCCAAACGGCAGGGTAAACTGTGGCTGCGTCAGATGAAGCTGCCCCATCACCAGCAGATAGCCCAGCAGCGCCAGTGGCAGCGTAGCGATGCCCTGCGCGGTCGCCCAGGTGCCGGGCCGCAGCGTTGGATGCTGGCGCAGCCAGCGCGAGTTGCGCAGCGGATACCACGTCCAGCAGATGACGGCCGCCAGCGCCAGCGCGATGCCGCTGAAGTAGCGCCACGGATCGAGCTGCTGCCCGGCTCCGCGAATTTCAGCCACGTTCACGCAGGCCAGCCCGCAGACGATCAGCAGCAGCGCCGGAGCCAGGCTTCGCCAGCTGAGGCGGCCATCATCGCCGCCGTAAAACAGGTTGGCGCAGACGGCAATCACCACCGGCAGCGTACCGATAATCATCGTGGAAACCGGTGCGCCGGTGCGCTGGATGGCCGTAGCCAGAAAGGCGTAGTAAAGCAGATTCCCCACCAGCGTCAGCTTAAACGCTTCCCGCCAGTCGTTACCCGTCAGCCCGCGCAGGCGTTGGCGATCCTGCCAGGCCAGCGGCAGCGCAATCAGCCCGAAGGCCAGATAGCGGCCCATTGACTGCAGCGTTCCCGGATAGTCCGGCACCAGCAGCGGCCCGACAAAGATCAATCCCCACATCAGCCCCGCTCCGAGGGCAAATAAAATTCCCGCTAACATCGTTCACTCCAGAAGGTACACAACAGCAATGCTGCAGTATGGCGGGGAATGGCATCAGGGGATTGTAGCAAATTGCGCTAGCGGCTCTGGCGAACCTGTTTCTGGTAGCGAGCGGGCGTGATGCCGTAGCGTCCGGCAAAGCTGCGGGTCAGATGCGCCTGATCGGTCAGGCCGACGGCGGCGGCAACCTCCGCCGGAGGCAAACCGCCAATCAACAGCTGGCGGGCCTGATAGAGGCGGAAGGCCATCAGCATCTGATGCGGGGTCACATGATACTGCGCCTTAAACTGGCGCTGGAAATGATACGGGCTGAGCGACATCAGCGCGGAGAGATCGCTGAGGGTAATCCGCTCGGCCAGATTTTCGCGCAGGTAGTCGCGCACCCGATCGAAACGATGGCGGGTCGGCATTTCTTCCGGGCGAACGTTGCGGGCATGGGGGCGCAGCACGTCACACAGCGACAGCAGTAGGCCATCGATCGCCAGCGCGTCGTCCGTCTGCCACAGCCCGGCGAGGATCTGTGAAACTTCACGCGCGTGCTGAGGATGATGGCGCACCGCGCGGTCAAACCACCAGCCGGATTCGCCGGTCAGCGCGGCCAGCCGCTGCGGTTCCAGGTAAATCATTCGGTACTGCCAGCCACCTTCGCAGGCCGACTCGCCGGTATGCAATTCGTCCGGGTTCATTAACACCAGCGAGTCGACCGGGGCCAGATGCTGTTCACCGCGATAGCGAAACCGCTCGGCGCCGCTGTCTATAGTGCCGATGCCGAACGCCTCGTGGGTGTGCGGCTCAAAGGCATAGTGGGTGATGTGCGCGCGATACAGCTCCACGCCCTGCACGCCGGGAAGATGGCGAAAGCTGGCACGATCCTGCTCGTAGCAGAACGTTTCCGGTACGCCTTCCATTTTCGCCTCCTCGCTTAAAAATCGACCACCAGTTTACGTTGTTCAGCCCGCATCGAACAGTGCGGATTACACCCGCACGAAATGCGCGGCAAACCGTGCGAAAGGCACACACTCATTAATGATTTATTTATCTAAGGCGTGCTCAAATACCGCCTCATCCAGCGGAAAGGGATCCTCTGCCATGTCGGAACTTCTTCTCACCCCACGTTCGAACAGCGGTTTTGCCTTATTTTCGGCCCTGATGGGCGGCCAGCTGGCGCCGAATAAACTGTGGCTCTCGCCGTCGTGGCGCGCCAAATTTTTCCTGCGCTCGATGCTTACGCCCGTCAGCAGCGGGCGGCACCTGCACCAGATCGCCACCTGCGAGACGCTGCAGAAAATTCTGCCGCAGCAGCCCACACTGCCGGGAAAAATCCACCGCCCGTACCTGCACCTTGGGCTGTCGGTCAGCCAGCGCGTGGCGGCAATACATCAGCATTATCGCTTTGTCGCGCAGCTTAAACGTGACGATCTTCGCAAGGGGATGCTGTCCGCTTCAGGCTTTGAGCTGGCCTGCTTCAGCGGCAAAGACGGCGAAGCGATAACCCTGACTATGATATGCAACGGTCGCTGCGAGCGCGAAGGGGAAGTGAATTTACTACTCCACTGCGATGGCACTCTGCTGGGGGTGCTGACGTTTGCCGTGACCGAGCGCAATGGCAAACCGCAACTGGTCATAGGTGGCCTGCAGGGCGCGCACCGCGAGACGCCGCACGAATTTATTCGTCACGCGACGAAAGCCTGCTACGGTCTGTTCCCCAAAAGAATACTGCTGGAAGCGCTGATGCAGCTTGCTGCGGCGATGGGTATTACGCAGATTTATGCGGTGCGTGATGGCGGCCATGTGTTCCACTGCCTGCGCTATCGCCTGAAAAAGCGAGCGCTGTTTCACGCCTGTTATGATGAGTTCTGGCAGTCGGTAAGCGCCACGGCGATATCGCGCTATTTGTACCAGCTGCCGCTCAGCCTGCCGCAGAAGCCGCTGGCAGAGATCGCCAGTAAAAAACGCGCCGAGTACCGCCGCCGCTATGCGCTGTTGGCGCAGCTGCATCAGCAGCTGAGCCGCTTTACCCGATAAGATTAACCGGCTGGCGGCTGCGCGGTACCGGCGTCCGGTTCCTGCTGGACGTCATCGATCTTCCAGCCGTCGTGCTCGTGTACCAGCGTCACCAGCAGGTGCTGTTGGTCGGTCGGATCGCGCCCGAGTGTCACGTCGCCAAAGGCGCGATTGCCGTTCAGAGTAAAATCACTGACGATAACGTTATTCACCCAGCCGTCGCTGTAGTCCTGATCCTGCAAGAAGTAATCATCATCCATGCCTTCCGGGCTTTTGATCAGCAGGTTTATTTTCTGCAGCAGCCTCTGGGTCACGTACTCATTCAGCAGCGGATCGTGCTCATCAATCGGGCTTTCTTCTTTGCTCAGCGCCGTCAGATACCAGCTGTAGAAGGCCACGCTGGTACTGTGCGGATCGGCATTATGCTCTGCCGCCATCGCCTGAAAGGCGAATATCGGGGCAATCAGCATCAATAACCACTTTTTCATTCCAACCATCCCGGATTCACCACGACTTGTTTTCCTCAATCAGCCCAGGCACTCCATGCCGCCAGTGATTGTATTGGATTTACGCGGCTAATCCAGCGTTCCCGGCGACGCTGCCGCCTTTTTTTGGTAACTGTTTATCGGTGGATGACACACCTGTTCAGCCACTCGGTCAGGATGGCCGCCAGCCGCTGCGGCTGTTCCAGCGGCAGCATATGGCCGGAATCCTCCACCAGCCGGAATTCCGCATGGGGGATTGCCTCACACAGCGCCCGCGACTCCGCCAGGCTGCGCATGCGATCGTCAGCGGCGGCCACCACCAGCGTCGGGCAGCGAATATCGCCCAGCAGATGGCTGTCGCTGTTGCGCGCCATCAGCAGTTGGCGAATATAAGTTTCCCGCCCCAGCCGCAGGCTCATATCGAGGATCTGCTGCACCAACTGCGGGTCGTCCTCGTGGCGCTGGCTCAGCGACAGTTTAATCGCCCGGTGGCCCAGGCCACGAAACTGACCGCTGGCGCGCTGTAGCGTCTCGGCCACCGCGGCCTTAAAATCCGCCTGCAGCGGGCTGTCTGCCGCACTGGAGGTGGCGATCAGCACCAGTCCACGCACGCGATGCGGTACCCGGCGGATAATCTCGCGCGCTACGAAGCCGCCCATCGAAAACCCCACCAGCACGAACTCCGGCGGGCAGCGCTCCAGCACGCTCGTGGCCATCTCCTCAACGGATTCACCCTGCGACAGATTGCCAAAGGTCACCGGGCCTGCCGCCTCCAGCTGCGGCAGCAATCCCTGCCACAGCCCGGCATCGCACATCAGTCCAGGCAGTAATACCAGCGCAGTCATAGATAGTGCTCCAGAACGTTATTGGCCAGCTTGAAAAATTCATACATAACGGCGCAGCCGCCGAAATAGGCGATCAGGCCAATGATTACCGCCAGCAGGCGTGACGGTATCGCACGCGGTGCGTTCCACGGCGCGGCCAGCAGCCAGTTGACCAGCTTACCCGGCAGGCAGATAACGGGAACGCCGCGCTCGCGGATGCGCCACACCCCGCTGAGCACAATCAGCGCCAGCATGATTTCAAACAGGCCCGCCAGCCCTGCCCGGTTCCCCAACAGCTTGGGCAGGCCAAAATGCATCAGCACCAAAAAGAGGGCAACCACCAGGGCCGAGAGTATGCCTTCAACCAGCAGCCAGACACTCAGCGCAATCTGCCAGCGCCGCAGCGTCTGGAAAACCAGGTTGTGTCCGTAGAGATAGAACAGGATCAGCACGCCGCTGAGCGTCAGCACCGGCCATGTGGGATGGGCCTCGACCGCGCTGCGGTTGATGACCACGCCCCAGAACAGCAGCAGATAAATACCGGCCCAGCTCAGGGCAATGCGCGTTTCCTCAAAGGGCGTTCCCCGAAGGGGGACTTCCTGACTGTACTGCCACACCATCGGGTTGATGCGTTCGGCCAGCTCGGGATAGCGGGAGCACAGCTCGCTCACCTGTTTATTCATGTCGGCGAGGAAATTGGGGATCAGCCTGGCCCAGAGCGGCAATGTCTCCTCGCTGCCGG
Organism: Erwinia sp. JUb26; assembly: GCF_003751505.1. GTDB lineage: Bacteria > Pseudomonadota > Gammaproteobacteria > Enterobacterales > Enterobacteriaceae > Erwinia. The sequence goes on from NZ_RJVB01000002.1 coordinate 651,953, forward strand.
TAATCAGCGCCACCATCCGTTTTTTACGCCAGGAATCCCCGGCGGAATGCAGCAGCGCCTGCCAGCTCGCCCCCACTTCCGTTCGGCGAGCGGCGCGGTTGAGCTGCCAGACCACCCGGCCCGACAGCACGCTGGCGTCATCGTAGCCATCCAGCCCCCAGCCGAGTACGTCCGAAAGATGCATCAACCGCTCGTCGGTCAGCCCCGGCCGGTCAACCAGCGCCTGCGCCAGCTGCTGATGAAACTGCTGCTGCTGCAACAGCGAGCCGTTAGCCGCCACCCGCTGCCAGGTTTCCTCCAGCTGTGCCATCCCACGCTCCGATGCCAACAGCCGATCCGCCAGCTGGTTGATTTCTTTTATGCTGTAGGCGGGCGGTGGTTGAGGGATATCTTCCGCGTCCTCGTCGGTGATTTCCGTTCCATCACGCGCAGCATCGTCGCCATTTCCGCTGAACTCCACGCCATCATCATTCAGCACCAGCGTTAAGCCCGTTTCCCCAGGCTGAACCTGAAAGCCAAAACCAGCCAGCTCTCCCGACTCGCTGGCGGCATACCGTTTCGCCTGCTCCCATGCCTCACGCAGCCGCTGATAACCTTCAGGATCGCGATCGGGGCGATGCTGCTTCAGCTGTCGCACGTAGGCTCGGCGGATCTCGCTCTCGTCGCGGGTCGGATCGATCCCCAGTACGCTCCATTCGTTCATCTCACTGGGTCCAGTTATCGTAGCGGGACAGCATCTGCTCCAGATGCTGACGGAAATCGGCAATCTGACGCACGTCCTGGGTTTCCAGCAGCTGTTCAAAGGCCGACAGCGCGGCATCAATCTGCTGGCGTTCTTCGCCCAGCAGGAAGCGATAAAGCTCGTTGCAGCGCGTCAGCACCCGGCGGTTTTCCGGCCGATCGCGCGGATGCTGCTTCAGCGAAGCCAACCGCTCCAGACTTTGCTGGATCGCCTCCGCGCTCATCTGGCCCGGCACGTTTTCAATCACCAGTCGGCTGGTAGTGTCCGATGCCGACGTGCGGCACTCCACTTCCAGAATGCCGTCCAGCGTATAGGTAAAGCGCACGTCGATGCTGACTTCCCCCGCCTTGCGCGGCGGCACCTCGAGTTTAATCTCGCCGAGCAGAATATTGTCCTTAACCCGTCGCCCTTCCCCTTGGTAGATCTCAATTTCTACCACGGTCTGATTGTCAACGGCGGTACACAGCGTTTTCTCCATGCTGACCGGCAGGAAGGTGTTGCGCTCAATCAGCGGCAGGAAGAAACCCGCTTCCGGGCGGCCATACTGCTCGCGCAGGGTCGCCACGCCCAGCGAATAGGGCATCACGTCGGTGAGGATCACGTCCTCCACCGCGCTGTCCTCCATCACCATTCCGGCCTGCACGCCTGCGCCCAGCGCGACCGCCTGGTCAGGGTGCAGATCGTGGCGCGGAAAGCGGCCAAACAGGCGGGCCACGGTCTGACGGATCAGCGGCATACGCGTGGCGCCGCCCACCAGCAGCACGTGATCCAACTGGTCAAGGGTAAAACGGGCATCCTGCAGCGCCTGACTGACAGGCCGCTGGATGCGGGCAATCAGCTCGCTGGAAATCTCAGCAAACTTCGCCTCGCTCAGCGCCCACTGCCAGCGTTGCCCCTGCCATTCCAGCTCGGCGGTGGCGGGAGAGGACTGGGTGAGATCGCACTTCAGGCGTTCGGCCAGCTGGCTGAGGCTGGCATAAAGTTCCCCTTCCGCCTGGTTAAGCTCCGGGAACTGCTGCTGCATCCAGCGCAGGATCGCCGCGTTAAAATCATCGCCGCCGAGGAACACGTCGCCGCTGCTGGAGCGCACTTCCACCACGCCGTCGAACATATCGATAATCGACACATCAAAGGTGCCGCCGCCGAGGTCAAAGGTCAGGTACTTCTGCTGCTGGTTATGCAGCAGGCCGAAGGCCAGCGAGGCGGCGGTCGGTTCGTTCAGCAGCCTTTTGACCTCCAGCCCCGCCAGCTCACCGGCGGTTTTCACCGCCCGGCGCTGCACGTCGTTGAAATAGGCCGGAACGGTGATCACCGCGCAGGAGACCGGCTGGCCCAGCGCGTTCTCCGCATCCTCTTTCAGCTGACGCAGCAGGATCGCCGACAGTTCCTCGGCGCGGAAGCTCTGCGCGCCAAGCTTAATCGTGGTTTCGCTGCCCATATGGCGCTTAAAGCTGGCGGCGGTCAGGTGAGGATGCGACTGCAGACGCGCCTTTGCGGGCTGGCCCACCAGCATATTGCCCGCATCGTCCACGCCGACGACCGAGGGCGTCAGAACGTCGCCAAACCGGTTCGCCACCAGTTCTGAACGCCCGTTGCGCCACAGGCACAGCAGGCTGTTTGAGGTGCCAAGATCGATACCAATGACTAAATCGGTGGTCATTCACGCTGTCCTTGTTGTCCCGCCCGCGCGGGTAAATGTTATGCCCAGTGCTTTTTCTTGCTGGTTTTGCCAATGCCCGGATTGCAGCTGTTGGTCGGGTCAAGCTGATGGAAATGCTGCTCGTGCTCGCTGGAGGCATGATACAGATGGCCGATATTGTGCTCCGCCGGGTACTTCGCGCCGCGCCGATCGAGGTATTCCAGCACTGCGTCCTTAAAGGCCGCACCGTCCACGCCGGGCTTCAGAATGTAGTCCTGATGATTGACCAGGCAGAAGAAGTGGCCGCAGCAGGATCCTTCCAGCACCTGCGCCTGAAGTTCCGGCGGCAGCTGGATCATCCACTGCTCGTCGTTACGCCGCAGCGCCACGTCGAAGGCGATCAGCCGACGGTCGGTGTTAATGCCGTAGTAGTCGCAGTAAAACACGGTGCAGGCGCCGACGCCGAAACGCACCAGGAACGCATCGCCCTGCTCCGCTTCCGTACAGTGGAACCAGTCGCCGTTGCGCTCGGCAAAGAACGCGGTCAGCAGGCGGTTCATCGCGGCGGCTTCTTCGTGCGCCACCTTGATCATCAGATGGTGCTCGTAGCGGCGATGCCACGACAGCAGGCGCGGTGAGATAGTCGACGGCGTCAGCCGGTTACCGAGCTGGATCAGCTTATCGATGGTGTTAGCCGGCAGCAGCTTCAGCTGCTTCACCCGCGCATCCCAGCGGGCCTTTTTCTGCATCAGCCCCGGCAGCGCCGACGGCCCCAGACGCTTAATCGACAGCAGCATATGGCGGGCATAGCGCAGCGTCAGGCGGAAGGCATTACGATGAATGTATTCCGCCTGAATCGGTAGCTGTTCAAGGCTTTCAATCAGATAGCGGCGCAGCTCCAGCAGTACCTGCTCATCGTTGGTGCCGATATAGAAGGTGTCTTCCTGCGGCGTGGCGTCAAAGGTGGCCAGGCGCACGGCGAAGACAATCACCTTTCCGGCGCAGCCCGCGCTGTCGTGCAGATACTGCGGATTGCCGTTAAAGCGCGTCGGCGTCACGGCATCCACGTCCTTAATCACCGAGGCGTAGTCGTCGGCCCAGATTTTCCCTTCCCAGTCGGTGGCGGTGCCGGTTGCGTAATCGCCGGATTCCAGCCGGGCAATCATCTGCTCCGGCTCGGTGCCCAGATCGATACCCAGATGGTTCACCAGCTCCAGCCGACCGTCGTCGGTAATGCGGGCAAACAGAGATTTTTCGGTAAACGCCGGGCCGCGCTGCAATAGCGATCCGCCGGAGTTGTTGCAGATGCCGCCCACGACGGAGGCACCAATGCAGGAGGAACCGATCACCGAGTGCGGTTCTTTGCCGTACGGCTTCAGGCTCTCTTCCAGTTCGGTCAGCGTGCTGCCGGGAAACGCCACGATCTGCTGCGCATTATCGATCACCTGCACCCCTTTGATTTTGCGGGTGCTGATAATGACCACCGGGCGATCGTAATCGTCTCCGTGCGGGGTCGATCCGCCGGTCACGCCGGTATTGGACGCCTGCATCAGAATAATCACGTCGTTTTGCTGGCAGACTTTAAGCGCCTGCCAGAGCTGAATCAGCGTTGCAGGCAGCACCACGGCCAGCGCGTCACCGTGGCCCACGCGAAATCCTTTGCAGTAGTACGCTTTCTGATAGCTGTCGGTAATCAGACCGTCGGCACCGACCACCTTGCCAAGCTGTTGTAGGGTATTGGCATGTTGCATAGCGGGTTGACCTCTCCCTGGAAGATTGATGTGCGCAAAGAGTGTACCTGACACTTTTCCGCCAGAGCTAGCACCGATCGACAGAAAATTCCCCGATGTATCGGCGAACAAACCCACAGGATTGATAATGATTTCAGCCAGTTCGGTAATTTCAGGGATATCTTCGGTGAAAGCGCGTTATGCAGCGGCGATCGACTGGATGACCGGCCGTTCATCCAGAATTAGCGCGACGCATGTTTATTCTGACCGTGGATTATTTTTCCGGAAAAAACGGCAGGAAAGGATGAATAAATAGTTAGCTTTTTAACTGCCATAGGCAAAGTAATTTTATGCATATTTTATTCACACAAAATGCATAAAATAATTTTTTCCTCTGTTTTTCAGAAACTTGAATGTGATCAAAAAGTGAATAATTACGAACTATTCTGTGTTGACATTGTTATCCCCCACGGCCAGCATTAGGCCACTCGCTCACCTCCCGCCAGCGGTTCTGGCCTGAGTGAAGGCCATACGGCGCTGTCCGTTTTCTCGTCGCGTAGTACGCCTGAAACCCGTTTTCATCGGGACGGGATTGCTTTGCCTGCAAAAAATATTGAGAGGATGCCATGTCTGACCAAGCGGATGCGCAGCAAAATCTGCACCGGGGCCTGAGTTCCCGCCATATCCAGCTGATCGCCCTCGGCGGTGCCATCGGAACCGGGCTGTTTATGGGGGCCGGTAAAACCATTGCCGTTTCGGGAACCTCCATCCTGATCACCTATGTGGTGGTCGGATTCTTTATGTATATGACCATGCGGGCGATGGGTGAGCTGCTGCTGACCCGGCTGGACTATCGCTCGTTTGCCGACTTCGTGGCCGACTATCTGGGCCCGAAAGCCAGCTTCTACCTCGGCTGGTCCTACTGGCTGAGCTGGGTGGTGACCTGCATCGCCGATGTGGTGGTCTGCGGCGGCTACGTGCAGTACTGGCTGCCGGCGCTGTCGCCGTGGATACCGGCGCTGTCGACGCTGGCGCTGCTGTGCCTGCTCAACCTGCTATCGGTGAAAATGTTCGGCGAGGCCGAGTTCTGGTTTGCGATTATCAAGGTGATCGCCATCGTGGCGCTAATCGTTACCGGCGGCTGGATGATCGCCAGCGGCTGGACCTCGCCGGACGGCGTGCAGGCGTCGCTGAGCAACGTCACCAATCCGCAGGTGTTTATGCCACACGGCATCGTCGGCTTCTTCGCCGGGTTCCAGATCGCTATCTTCTCCTACACCGGGATTGAGCTGCTGGGCACTATGAGCGCCGAAACCCGCTCGCCGGAGCGGGTGCTGCCGAAGGCGATTAAAGCCATTCCGATGCGCATTATTATTTTCTACGTGCTGTCGATGGTGGTGATTATCGCCGTCACCTCCTGGCAGCATATTGCGCCGGATACCAGCCCGTTCGTCACCCTGTTTGATAAAGCTGGGCTTCCGGCAGCGGCGGCGATTATCAATTTTGTCGCCCTGACCTCGGCGATGTCCTCCGCCAACAGCGGCGTTTACTCCAGTACACGCATGCTCTACGGGCTGTCGGTGGACGATCACGCCCACTGGCAGTTCCGCATTCTGTCGCGCACCACCTCGATTCCGGTACACAGCCTGCTGTTTACCTGCTTCTGTATGCTGATTGGTACGCTGCTGCTGTTCCTGGTGCCGGACGTAATGACGCTGTTCACCGTGGTGTCCACGCTGGCGGCCATTCTGGTGATCTACAGCTGGGCGATGATCCTGATTGCCTATCTGGTGTACCGCAAACGTCGCCCGGACCTGCACCAGCGCTCCACCTTCAAGATGCCGGCGGGCATCGCCATGAGCTGGCTGACGCTGCTATTCTTCCTGTTCTCACTGGTGGTGATGGTGTTTGATGCCGATACGCTGACGGCGCTGTGTAGCATGCCGCTGTGGTTTATTCTGCTGGAGTGGGTCTGGCGGGTGAAGCAGCGCAAAGCGCAGGTCGAGTCAGAGGCGGTGTGATCGCCTCTGCGGACCAGCCGTGTTCGCTGCCGCTGAAGATAATCACGCGCGTGGCGACAGGCTGCATCATAAAAAAGGCTCTGCCGGATAACCGGCAGAGCCTTTTTTGCAGCAGACGGCGTCTCTACTGATGCCGTCTGCTGGTGCCGCCTACGGTGAGCGCTGTGCCCACCGTCTGGCGGCGTATTCGCTTACAGTACGCCCTGCGCCAGCATGGCGTCGGCCACTTTCACGAAGCCCGCGATGTTCGCACCGTGAACGTAGTGAGTCTGCTTGCCTTCCCCGCCGTGCTCAACGCAGGCGTGGTGAATATCCAGCATGATGTGCTGCAGGCGGATATCCACTTTCTCAGCCTTCCAGCTCAGACGCGCGGCGTTCTGCGCCATCTCCAGACCTGACGTTGCCACGCCACCGGCGTTAGCCGCTTTGCCCGGTGCGAACAGTACGCCCGCATCCAGGAAGGCATCGGTTGCCGCAATCGTGGTTGGCATATTCGCGCCTTCGGCAACGGCCTTCACGCCGTTGGCAATCAGCTGCTTAGCGGCAGGCAGATCCAGTTCGTTCTGCGTGGCGCACGGCAGCGCGATATCCACCGGCACGCTCCACGGCTGCTGGCCGGCGAGGTAAACCAGGTTGCGTTCGCGGGCGTAATCTTCCACGGTGCCGTAACGCACGTTTTTGATCTCGGCCAGATGGGCCAGCTTCTCGGTGGTGAAGCCTTCTTCATCCACCACGGTACCACCGGAGTCGGAAGCGGTGATCACACGAGCACCCAGCTCCAGCGCCTTCTCAATGGCGTACTGTGCCACGTTACCGGCACCGGACACGGAAACGCGGCTGCCTTCAAAGCCCAGACCGTGACGCTTCAGCATCGCATCGGTGAAGTACACCAGGCCGTAACCAGTGGCTTCAGGGCGGATCAGGCTGCCGCCGAAGGTCAGGCCTTTACCGGTGAACACGCAGCTGGTGTTGTTGGACAGTTTTTTCATCATCCCGGACATAAAGCCTACTTCACGGCCGCCCACGCCGATATCGCCCGCCGGCACGTCGGTGTCCGGACCCAGGTGGCGATACAGTTCGGTCATCAGCGCCTGGCAGAAGCGCATCACTTCCGCGTTGCTTTTGCCTTTCGGATTGAAGTCAGAGCCGCCCTTGCCCCCGCCCATTGGCAGCGTGGTCAGTGCGTTTTTAAAGGTTTGTTCAAAGCCGAGGAACTTCAGAATGGACAGGTTTACAGAAGGATGGAAACGCATACCGCCTTTATAAGGACCAATGGCAGAGCTGAACTGTACGCGCCATGCGCGGTTCACCTGTACCTGGCCACGGTCGTCGGTCCAGGCTACGCGAAACTGAATGGCTCGCTCTGGTTCCACCAAACGTTCCAGCAATCCCTGCTCCTGATACTGCGGGTTCTGTTCCAGAAACGGCCACAGAGAGGTAAAGACTTCACGTACCGCCTGCAGGTATTCCGGTTGATTAGGGTCGCGCTGCTGGACGGAGGTTAGAAACGACTCCAGAGAGTTAAAACCTTTCATTACTAAATCCTTCTGACTGTGGGATGTCACTGGAGCTAATTAAGAGTTATATGAATAGCCAGTGAGGTAATATTGTGCGTCAACGACTATATCACCGCTTTTCAAGCGCACAACAAAAAAGTTTCACCCCTTTAGTCGCTGAAAAACCTATATCGCCCGGCCGGATTGCGCCCGAATTTCACACCAAGATTTCGCTCAAGGCCCGGCTGGCGTGCTCTGCAAGCGATCGAGCTGAAATCAACCACGCCAATACAAGCCATTCAACACCCATCCAAAAAGACCATAATTACATAAGGTTAAGCCAATCTATAAGAAAAAATTATGACGAAGAAATGCTAATTAAAGTTAATCATAAAGACACACAGATATTAAAAAAATTGAAATATCACATATTAATTCACATTTTTTGTACTGATATTAAATAACCCAAAATGATTATTTAACCTGACTCCATCATTGCACTCAACCCCGTCAATACATGTTCTGTCATTTCCCGATTTTATAAAAAAACGGCCTGAATCTTACCGAATCAATAAATCACCAGCGGCAGTAGCGATACCGCCGGGGTTCGTAAAACCGATCCGCCTCCCACCTGCACGCTCTCCGCTCTTTTTCACCCGGTAGCGGGGGGCGGCACCCGTCAACCGCTATCCCCCCTCACCTCACAGGGTTAAATTAGTTGTACATATGTACACTTTCTTGTTTACTTCTTTTAATGAGAATGCATATCATAAGCATCCCTATTTAAAAAAGCCCTTGCCTTATGAAAACCACTACTGATATTGCGATAAAGCCGCTCAGGCTGCTGATACTGATTGCACTATCCGGCATCGTCGCTCCGGCATATTCAGCGGACAGCGATAAAGATAAAGAAAAAAAAGAAGATCCCGCTGAAAGCACCTTATTAGTCACCGCCGAAGAGGAGATTAAACAGCAGCCCGGGGTTTCTGTTATTACCTCAGAAGATATTAATAAACATCCGCCGGTTAACGATCTCTCCGATATTATTCGCAAAATGCCGGGGGTGAATCTCACCGGTAATAGCAGCACCGGTGCCAGAGGAAACAACCGCCAGATTGATATTCGCGGTATGGGCCCGGAAAACACGCTGATTCTGATTGATGGCAATCCGGTCACCTCCCGCAATGCCATTCGCTATGCGTGGGACGGCGAACGCGACACGCGCGGCGACAGCAACTGGGTACCGGCTGAAGAAGTTGAGCGTATTGAGGTGATTCGCGGCCCGGCCGCCGCACGCTACGGTTCCGGCGCGGCGGGCGGCGTGGTGAACATCATCACCAAGCGGCCAACCAACGCCTGGCACGGTTCGTTGAGCTACTTCCTCAATCAGCCAGAAAGCAGCAGCGAGGGGAATACCAACCGCACCAACTTCAGCCTCAGCGGTCCGCTAATGGATGAAGCGTTAACCATGAGAATGTACGGCAGCTGGAATAAAACCAAAGCCGACAGCCCGTCGATTAATGGCACAGATAACAGTTCGGGTTTAACCCCTGCCGGTCGTGAAGGCGTGCGCAATAAAGATATTAACGCCGTACTTTCCTGGAAGCCGAATAATAATCAGACCATTGATTTCGAAGCGGGCTACAGCCGCCAGGGAAATATCTACGCGGGGGATACTCAATTCAGTCTGGCTTCGGAAGCCACTCAGGCACTGGCGCAGTCCGGTGCGGAAACCAATAAGCTTTATCGGCAAAATTTCGGCATCACCCACAACGGCATCTGGGACTGGGGCCAGTCCAAGCTGGCATTCCAGTACGACGGCACGCGCAACAGCCGTCTGGATGAGGGGCTGACCGGGCGAACGGAGGGGTCAATCAAAGATGGGGCCGGTTTTATCACCAGCCAGCTGCGTAACTACCGGGTGAACGGCGAGATTAACTTCCCCGTTGACTGGCTGCGGGAGCAGACCGTTACCCTCGGCGCAGAGTGGAATCGCTCAGAGCTGAATGCGCCAAACTCAGCGCTGCAAACGCTGATTTCCGGCGATGCACTGAGCGGCGTGGCCTCAAGCGGCAGCCATGCGAAATCGCATTCCGACCTGAGCGGCGTCTATTTCGAAGACAATATTCAGGCCACCGACACCACCCAGCTGATCCCGGGCCTGCGCATGGACTACGACAGCCGCTTTGGCAGCAACTTCAGCCCCAGCCTGAATCTGTCACAGGCGCTGGGCGAATACTTTACCCTGAAAGCGGGCATTGCCCGGGCGTTCAAAGCGCCAAACCTGTACCAGTCCAGCCCCGACTACCTGCTTTATTCCCGGGGCAATGGCTGCCCGCTGACCGTGGGCTATGAGCCCTGCTATCTGGCGGGCAACGACGATCTCAAACCGGAGGTCAGCGTGAATAAAGAGATCGGGCTGGAATTTAATCATCAGGGCTGGGCTGCGGGTATTACGTGGTTCAGAAATGACTATAAAAACAAAATTATCGCCGGGAATGATTTCCTTGGCGCCACGAATTCCGGCACCGCCATTCTGCGCTGGGAAAATACCGGCAAAGCGGTGGTGGAAGGTCTGGAAGCCAACGTTACCGTCCCGGTTAGCGATGCGCTGGATTTCAATACCAACGCCACCTATATGATTACCTCCGAGGATAAAACCACCGGGAATCCGCTGTCGATCATTCCTGAATACACCATTAACTCAACCCTCGACTGGAAAATCCGTCAGGACCTGTCGGCGAACGTCAGTTACACCTTCTACGGCCCGCAGAAGCCACGAAAATATGCCGTTAACCATACCGAGTTAAATAACGGTCTGGATCAGACGCGCGTGGGGTCGTATGGCCTGGTGGGCTTAAACCTGCAGTATCAGATGACGAAGAACCTCGATCTTAAAACCGGCATCAGCAACCTGTTTGATAAAGAAATTAAGCGCCGGGCCGAAGGGGCCTCTACCTATAACGAACCGGGCCGGGCGTATTATTTCGGCGCTACCGTATCATTCTGAGGCGAGGAACAGTGATGTCAGTCAGTCGGCGTAAATTTTTAATGGGTGCAGGATGCGGTATTGCCGGTGCAGCGGTGGGCTTTCCGGCGGGGGTATTTACCGCCTCCCGCCCCGGGTATGTTTCCGCTTTGCAGATCCCACGCGCTCAGGCGGTTTCAACCCAGACGGCGCTACCGGCGGAAGCGGACGTGGTGGTGATTGGCGGCGGTATCGCCGGGATATCCACGGCGCTGTTCCTCAACGAAAAAAAGCTGAACGTGGTGGTGCTGGAGAAAGGCGTGGTGGCCGGAGAGCAGTCCAGTCGGGCATTCGGCTGGGTTTATTCCAACCACTGGGATTTGGGCAAGTATGAGTTAGCCAATCAGTCCAAGCGCATCTGGTCAGGTTTTGCCAGCCGCTTTGATACCGACGTGGGGTTCCGGGCATCGGGCAACTACGTCATGATGCACACCGATGAAGAAATCGCGGAAGCCGAAGCGTGGCTGAAGCACGCGCGTGCGCGGGATCCACAGTGCGATGCCCGCATCGTTTCCGGCGCGGCGATGAACGCGGTGATTGCCGGGTCCGGAGACAAATACAAAGCGATGCTGTTTCAGGCCAGCGACGGAACCGCAGAGCCGGTCTGGTCCGTCTCGCGCATCGCCGAAGGGGCCATGCGCGAAGGGGTGAAAATTATCTCGCCCTGCGCCGCACGCACCATCGACTACGTAGCGGGCCGGGTTGCGGGCGTCCATACCGAACAGGGCTTTATCAAATGCCAGAATGTGGTACTGGCAGGAGGGGCGTGGTCAGCGCTGTTCGCCGAGAATGCTGGCTATCATCTGCCGCAGCTGTCGATTGACTCTTCCATGCTGCGCATCAGCAGCGCAGAAGGCACCTTACCGGGTGCGGGCTACGGCCCTGATTTTGTCTGGCGGCAGATGGCAAACGGTGAAACGTCGATTGGCGTGATGCAGCATATCGCCCCGGTGACCAAAGCCAGCTTTAAATACCTGACCGATTTCTTCCCCAGCCTGCGCTATTCATCGGATCTGCTGAAAATAACGTTCACCCGCGATTTCTTCGATTCACTGAATATGAAGTCACGCTGGTCGGCGCAGGATATTACACCGTTTGAAGAGATCAGAATGCTGTCCGGCAAGGTTGACCACGCGGCAACGCAGGAGGCGCTGGCAAACCTCCGCCGCGCCTGGCCTGCGTATCAACAGACCACGGTGAAGGAGCAATGGGCCGGTATTATTGATGCCAGTCCGGACTCGACGCCGTATATTTCCGCCGTCGCTAACCGCAACGATATTTACGTGATAACCGGTTTTTCAGGCAATGGCCTGACGACCGGCCCGGCGGCCGGTCAGATGCTGGCGGAGTTAATGACCGGCGAAAAGACCACCTGTAATCCTCATATCTACCGCTTCAACCGCTTCAGCGACGGCTCACCGTTCACCTTCCGCCACTGATCCTGCCGGTATTTCAGCCCGCACCGCTTCATGCGCGGGCTGTTTTTATGCCCTTCTTACCCGTATACAGAGCGCGATCGCCACCAGACCGCAGAGCAGAATACTTACCGCCAGGCTTAACGGCCCCTGCGGAAACAGGCTGATAAGATAACCAATCAGCGATGAGAGCAGATACTGCAGCGCCCCCATCACCGCCGCGGCCACCCCGGCCGAACTACCGGCATTCTGCATCACTAATGCCATGATATTGCCGTAGATCAGGCCCAGGGATCCCATTGCCACAGCCAGTATCACGGTAAAACCGACCGTTGTAACAGCGTGCATCGCCAGCAGGATCGCCAGCAGCAGGCCCGTTGCCGCATGGATCCCCAAACCGACTATCGTCACCGCCCTGGCAGACATCCCCTGATTCAGCAGCCACACGCTAATAAAACCGGCAGCGATGCTGACCAGCGCATTGAGCGCAAAGATATAGCTGAACGCCTGGGGCGAAAGCGCATAGAAATGGGTAAAGATAAAAGAAGAGGTGCCGATGTAGTTGAACAATGAACCGAGCGCCACGCCGCTGGCCAGGGTGTAGAGCATATAGCTGCGGTTTTTTAACACTGCTGCGTAGGCGCGCGCAATCGATCGGGGATGCAGGGGCGTGCGTTTGGCCGCTGGCAGAGAATCAGGCAGCGATGCGGCACACCAGAAAAAGCCCGCCGTCCCCAGCAGTCCAAGCGTGATAAAAATAAGCCGCCAGTCGCCCAGGCCCAGCACGTAGCCACCAACGATCGGGGCAAGCACCGGTGCGATCATCATCACCTGCATCAGAATAGTAAATATTTTTGCCGCCTCCCCGCCGCTGTAGCGATCGGAGACGATGGCGCGCGGACTGACCAGCCCGGCCGACGCGCCCAGCGCCTGTAAAAACCGCATCGCCATCAGCATCTCCACGGAGGTGGCTGCCGCAGCGCCAAATGATGCCGCGGAAAACAGCGCCATTCCCGCCAGCACCGGTGTCCTGCGGCCAAACCGATCCAGCAGGGGACCATACAGCGCCTGCCCAATCGCCAGCCCGGCAAGAAAGATAGCCAGCGTCAGCTGCACCTGCCCCGCATCGGTATTAAGGGCAGCGGCCATCTCCGGCATGCCGGGAAGATACATATCGATGGCCATCGCATCGAGCGCCGTCAGCAAAGAGAGCAGGACAATCAGCGCAGGACTGATGCGAACCGCATCATGCGTTTTTACGTCGGACATTCATTCACCCATAGTTTTTGCCAGTGAGAATCAGGATTAACCGGGCACGATCGGTGACAGCGCCGGAAGCGCTACGATTTTACTTAACATGTACATTTGTACAACTTGTTTTCGTGTAAATTAATAGATAAGAAAAACAAAAAAAGACATCACCGCTGATGTCTTTTTGTATTAATTACCAAATTTTAGTGACGATAAAATTAAAAATCATTCCTGAAGGAGCAGATGAATGGTGGTAACCAAATTCACTTCGTCAAAAAGAATACTGTCGGGTTCAAGCACGCTGCGCATCAGCAGCGAGTCAATCATCAAGGAGAGCAGTTTTGATTTAAGCCGATCTCCCGTAACGTATTTCAGCATCATATCTTCAATAATCAGCAGCCAGCTGAGGCTGAGTGGCCTGAGCGCTGGCCGGGATATCGCCGCCGCATACATCTCATATTCGTGATGGATCAGCTTCCGGTCCATCAGCGTAGCGACCAGAAATTTTATCACGATATCGGCAGGCGGCAGTGCAGCATGTTCTGAGAACCAACTTTCAGTTATCGCTTTAAAATCATAAAGGTAAGACCGCATCGCTGCTTCCAGCAGGTCATCAAGGCTTTTAAAATAGTAGGTAGTCGAACCGAGCGGAACCCCGGCCTCTTCGGCAACGGCGCGGTGGTTGCACTGGTTTATGCCTTGTTTTCGCAGAACTCTCAGGGTTGCATCGATGATGATTTTTTTCTTCATTTTTGCTGCGGTTCGAGTCTCGCCAACCATGCTAAATATACCCTGTTAAAAAACTGCACGAATCATATCATTCCGGCGAAGATCTTACCAATATTAATAATAACCGTCATTATCACTTTCGGTGAATATTGCAGCAATATAATAATATGCTGAGGTAATAAGGCGGCAGAAAGACGCTTTAACCATTCAAGACGATAAATTTACGGAAAGCTGATGTTTTAATAAATCAATAACGAAATGCACGCATAAAAACGTGCATTTCCTCACACGGTGCTATTTAGGGCTATTTTTCAGATGGGAACGTCGGATGCGAATTTCGCCTTTGCGCCACTCTCCTTCCGGCGTTGCCCGATCGTCAATCAGGCGGTTAAGCGCCTCGGCGATCAGCAAATCAATGCGCTGGCTGAAGGTGGTCAGCTGCCAGCCCTCTGCGGCGGCTTCATCGATATCGTCAAAGCCGACAATGGCAATGTCACCCTGATGACCGGCCAGCCGCAGCGCTTCCAGTGCGCCCAGCGCCAGGATATCGTTCTCACAAAACAGCGCGTCCACCCGCTGCTCTGCGGGTACCGATTGCAGGTAATCGGCCATGGCACGATAGCCCGAATGCCGATCGTAATGCCCGGCGCTCAGCAGCACGTCGCAACGAAAACCGTCTTCCTGCAGCCGCCCGCTGTAGCCCTGCATACGCTGCAAATGGTCATTGCGGGTGTCCGGTCCTCGGAGGTAACCAAAGCGTTGATATCCCTGCTGCATCAGCAGGCTGGCAATATCGCGGCCCGCCTGGTGGCCGTTGATATTGACCACGTCGATATCTTCCGCGTCGTTGTTGCGGCAAACCTGCACCAGCGGAATATGCAGCATATCGTTGGCTACGGCGATCAGCTCATCGGTCAGCAGCGTGCCGAGAAACAGGATCCCGTCGACCTGCAGCTGATCGGCCATGGTCATCACCGAGGTGTAGTTTTCCCCCGGGGTGATATTCAGCGTCAGCGCCATACAGCCGCGTCGCTGCAACTGGCGGGTAACGGCGTCCAGCAGCATCATCAGATGCGGGTTTTTCAGCTCGTCGATCACCACACCAATGATATTGGTTTTCTTCTTCGACAGGCTGCGCGCCAGCAGATTTGGCCGGTAGCCCAGCTCGCTGGCCGCGGCCAGCACTTTTTCGCGCGAGCGATCGGAAACCGACGCCCCCGGCGTAAACGCGCGTGAAACCGTCCATTTCGAGACGCCCGCCCGCTTTGCAACGTCGTTGGCGGTGGTTTTATGGTGCATTTTTGCTTTTGTGGTCATAGCCCCTGCGTTTCAGAGTTTGCTCAATCTGCCCCCTGCATTGAACGCTAATCGTGGTGGAAAAGGAACCGAAAAAATAATATGCAATCGGGTGCAAAATGTTAATTTTATGTGATCAAGAGCGGTGATTTTCACTTTCGGTCATTGACTAATTTTTAGCCGTGGAAGACATTTCCATCACTTCCCTGGCGAAAGCAGATTTCTTCTCCGGCGGAGTACCCCTCTGTTTGCACCCGGTTGCATTCGTAGTGTGAATCAACCTACAACCTTATGATATGGAATAAAAAAATGAAAAATATCAAAGTGCTGCTGTTGATGTTCTGTTCGCTGTTTATGTTCCAGGCCCAGGCCAAAAGCTATCAGGTCGGCGTGGCCCTGGCGAACTTCGATCTAAACTTCGTTTCCATTCTGCGCACGCAAATGATTGCCGAGCTAAAAAATCAGGGAATGAACGGCCAGTTCTCTGATGCCAAAGGTGACGTGGCGTTACAGATCCAGCAGGTGGATGATTTTATTAACCAGGGGGTAGATGCGATTATCATCAACCCGGTGGATACCCAGGGCGTGAAACCGGCGATGGACGCCGCCAAACGTGCCGGCATTCCGCTGATCTTTGTCAACCGTAAGCCGGAAGTGAAGCTGGAAGGCATGCAGGCCTACGTCGGTTCCGACTCGGCGCTGAGCGGACGGATGCAGATGGAAGAGCTGGCGAAAAAAATGAACTACAAAGGCAACGTCGCCATCCTGATGGGTGCGCTTTCGACCGAAGAAGCCCGCGAGCGTACCCGCGCGGTTGAAGAGGTGGTTGCAAAGCATAAGGATATGAAAGTTATCGAAAAACAGAGTGCAAAATGGCAGCGTAACGAGGCGGTTGACGTCACCTCCAGCTGGCTGCTGAACGGCACGGCGATCGACGGTATTGCCGCCAACAACGACGAAATGGCCATCGGGGCAATCATGGCGCTGAACCAGGCGAAGCGCAGCAATATCGTGGTCGCGGGTATCGACGGCACTCCCGACGGACTGCAGTTTATCAAAAATGGCGAAATGGCCGTAACCATCTTCCAGGACGCGAAAGGCCAGGCTATCGGCTCGGTAAAAGTGACCAAAGCGATGCTGGAAAAACAGCCGACCGAAGCCTACAACTTGATCCCTTACGAAGTCGTGACCAAACAGAACTACGCCAGCTTTGCCGAAAGAAATGCGAAGTAAATCACATTAAATACCTGTTTTAATTACGGATAAGTCACATATCACAGTGGATGTATTTTCGAAACATCCACTTTTGCACCCGGGTGCAATTTGTTGAATTTTTGTGATCCAGATGGTGAATTTTGCATCAGCTCGATTGACTTAATCTTCGCCATCTCTAAAAGTGCAGTACATGACAAGCAACGGCAACACCGCTTATCACCGTCTGTGAAATCCGATTAACGTCCTTTTTTGCACCCGGGTGCAAAACAACATTCAGGAGTCAGATATGCTTAACGGCGAAAGAAAAATCCCTCGTCCTCTGCGCTGGGCCATGATCGGCGGCGGACGCCTGAGCCAGGTCGGCTACAAGCACCGCAGCGGTGCGCTGCGTGATAACACCGCCTATCAACTGGTGGCCTGCGCCTTCGATATCGATGCCGAACGCGGTCGCGATTTCGGCGTCAACCTCGGCGTGGCGGCAGAGCGCTGCTACGACACCTACCAGCAGCTGCTGGCGGAAGAAGCGAAGCGCGAAGACGGCATTGAAGTGGTGACCATCGCCACGCCAAACGGCACCCACTATGAAATCACCAAAGCCGCGCTGAACGCCGGTATTCACGTGATTTGCGAAAAGCCGCTGTTCTTCACCACCGCAGAAGCGCGTGAAATCAAAGCGCTGGCGGCGGAAAAAGGGCTGATTGTTGGCGTAACCTACGGCTTCTCCGGCCATCCTCTGCTGATGCAGATGCGGGCGATGATCGCCAGTGGCGAAATCGGCGATGTGCGCATGGTCGAGCTGCAGTACACCCACGGCTTCAGCGCTAACGACAGCGCCGACAAATTCAGCGAATCGCAGAAATGGCGTGTAGATCCGAAAATTGCCGGACCAACGTTCGTGCTGGGCGACATCTCCACCCACACCTTCTACATCTCCCAGCTGGTGCTGCCGGAGCTGCATATCAAATCGCTGCTGTGTGACCGCCAGAGCTTTATCCCGTCGCGCGCGCCGCTGGAAGATAACGCCATGGTGCTGATGCACTACGAAGGCGGTGCGGTTGGCCGTATGTGGGCCTCCTCCATCAACGCCGGTTCTATGGACAGCCAGTTCATCCGCGTGATTGGTTCCAAAGCCAGCCTGCAGTGGAGCGACTACAACCCGGGCGAGCTGAAGTATGAAATTCAGGGCCAGCCGACGCAGACCATGCACCACGGCATGCCGTACCTCGATGAAAGCGCACTGGCCGACGAGCGCCTGGGCGCGCTGCACACCGAAGGACTGGCCGAGTCCTGGGCCAATATCTACCTGAAATTCGCCGTGGCCATCAGCGCGCAGCAGCGCGGCGACCGCCAGACGCTGGACAGCCTGATCTATCCCGATATCGACGCCGGTCTGGAAGGCGTTCGCTGGATTGAAAACTGTGTACGCTCCGCCGACAACGGCTCCACCTGGGTTAACTACGAGTAAGGCACCGCCATGAAATTATCATTCTGTACCGACAGCCTGGGCCACCTGCCCTTCGAAGCGATGCTGGATAAACTGCTGGAACTCGGCGTGACCGGCGTGGAGATGACCACCGGCGGCTGGTCTTCCGCCCCGCATCTGCGCACCGACGAACTGCTGGCCAGCCCGGCTAAGCGCCAGCAGGTTCTGCAGGCGCTGGAAAGCCGCGGCATGCAGATCGCCGCGCTGAACGTCTCCGGCAACCCGCTCGATCCGGGCGAACTGGGCCAGCGCCACAAAAGTGACACCGATAAAGCCTTACAGCTGGCGGGCCACTTTGGCGTGAAGAAAATCGTGATGATGAGCGGCCTGCCCCCGGCCAGCCCGCAGGACACCATTCCGAACTGGATCACCTATACCGTCAGCTGGCCACCAACGCTGAAAAACTGCCTCGACTACCAGTGGAATGAAGTGGCGATCCCTTACTGGCAGGGGTTGGTTGCCCGGGCGAAAGAGTGCGGCGTGGAAAAATTCGCGCTGGAAAACTTTAGCTCAATGCTGGTGTGGAACCCGGAAACGCTGTTCCGCCTGCGCGATGCCGTGGGACCAACCGTTGGCCTGAACCTCGACCCGAGCCACCTGCTGTGGATGGGCGCCGACCCGATCGCTGCCGCCCGCGCCCTGGGCCCGGCGATCCATCACGTTCACGGCAAGGACGTACGTATGGAACGCGGCCTGGTCGGCATCAACGGCCTGCTGGAAACCAAACCGGTGGAAGACGTCGCCAACCGCGCGTGGAACTACGTGGCCGTCGGCTGCGGCCAGGATCTGCAGTGGTGGAAGGAGTTCTTCTCGGTAGTTCGCATGATGGGCTACAACGACTGGGTTTCTCTGGAGATGGAAGATCTCACCATGTCGGTGGAAGCGGGCGTCACCTCCTCTATCGCCGCACTGCAGCAAACCATCAGCCAGTAGTCCTGCTCTCAGGTGGCCGCCGCGTGCGGCCACCCACATCCTTTATTTCAATCCCCGACTGGCCAATAACAACCACACCACATAGCCCAGTCTTTATCCGGAGTGTGAATTTTGGAACATTACATCTCTAAAAATCCGGCATCTGGCCCTAACAGTAAAACCCGGACCGAACCCTTAGTGAAAGTGATCACCGCCATCGCCACCCTCGGCGGCCTGCTGTTTGGTTACGATACCGGGGTGATCTCCGGTGCTTTGCTGTTTATGGGGCCGGAGCTGCAGCTAACCCCCTTTACCACCGGGCTGGTCACCAGCTCCCTGCTGGTCGGTGCGGCCACCGGCGCGCTGGTGTCCGGTAGCCTGGCCGATCGTCTGGGGCGGCGGAAAATCATTCTGATCCTGGCGATTATCTTCGCCGTTGGCGCGCTCGGTACGGCGATGGCGCCCAATCTGGAGATCATGCTGATTTCCAGGGTGATTCTCGGCCTCGCCGTGGGCGGCGCGGGCACCACGGTGCCGGTGTACCTGGCCGAAATTGCCCCCGCCAACCGGCGCGGGCAGCTGGTGTCCATCAGCGAGCTGATGATCGTGACCGGGCAGATGCTGGCCTATATGTCGAACTTCGCCTTTAACGAAATCTGGGGCGGCGAACACACCTGGCGCTGGATGCTGGGCATCGCCACGCTGCCTGCGGTGCTGCTGTGGTTCGGCATGCTGTATATGCCGGACACGCCACGCTGGTACGCGCTGAAGGGCCGCTTTGCCGAGGCACGCGACGTGCTGAACCGCACCCGGGCGAAGGAAGACGTGGACTGGGAGATGATGGAGATCGAAGAAACCATGACCGCCCAGGCACAGGAGAAAGGTTCACTGCGCGATCTGCGCGTACCGTGGATGCGCAAAGTGTTTCTGATCGGCGTGGGCTTCGCCTTCTTCCATGCGGCAACGGCGGTGAACAGCATTATGTATTACGCCCCGGTAATTCTGCAAAACACCGGCATGAGCACCAACGCCGCGCTGTTCGCCACCATCGCCAACGGCGTGGTATCGGTGATTATGGTGATGATCGGCATTCTGCTGCTGGGCTACATCGGGCGACGTAAAATGGCCGCGCTGGGGCAGATTGGTTGCACCTGCTGCCTGTTCCTGCTGGCGGCGATCTCGGCGTTTATGCCGGAGCATATCGGCGGCGAAGTGAATCTGCTGCGCAGCTATCTGATCTTAGGCTCAATGCTGCTGTTCCTGTGCTTTATGCAGGGTGCCTACGCGCCGGTGATCTGGCTGATGCTCTCCGAAATGTTCCCGGCGAAAATTCGCGGCATCTGCATGGGCGGCGCGGTGTTTGCCCTGTGGTGCTCTAACGTGATCATCGCCATGTCGTTCCCGGTGCTGCTGGCGTCGTTCGGGCTGGCCAGCACCTTTGCGATTTACGGCGCGGTGGGCATTGTCGGCATTATCTTCGTGCTGAAATATATCCCCGAAACCCGCAACCGCAGCCTGGAGCAGATTGAGCACTATCTGCGTGACAAGTATGACGAAGAGAGTGCGCTGAAAGCGCAGAAGCGCCAGAAGACGGCGCGCCAGGCGGGCTGAGCGGCTTGTGAAACGCAGGGAGCAGGACGGTAGCATTGGGAAGATAATGTCCTGAACGAGCAGGGTCGGGATACACCGAGGTTAAACGGGCCGTGGCAGAACGCTACGGCCCGTTTCCCTTCCCCGGTCTGGCGCACCTGGCCGACATCGCCCCCTGCGCTGCCCACTCTCGCACCCCGCCCGCGCGGACGCTTAGATCCCCGCCTCACGAATATCATGAGCGTTAATCGCGCCGATAATCATGCCGTCTTCGCCGAGCACCGGCGCGGAGGAGATTTTGCGCTGCTGGAACAGCGCCAGCGCTTCGGCGGCATGCTGCGAAGCCAACAGCGTAAAGCCGGGGGTGCTCATCGCCTCTTTTACCGGGGCCGCAATCACCCCGCCCTTCAGCAGCCAGCGGCGCAGATCGCCGTCGGTAAATACGCCCTTCAGCGCGCCGTCCTCACCCGTGACCGCCACCAGCCCCAGCCCGGTGCGGGTCAGCTCAAACAGCGCATCGGTAATGCTGGCTTCCACGCTGACGCGGGGAATTTTCTCCCCGGTACGCATAATGTCGCCCACCAGGCACAGCAGGCGCGCGCCCAGGCTCCCCGCCGGATGGGTGCGGGCATAGTCCTGCTCGCTGAAGTTGCGGGCGCGCATCAGCGCAATCGCCATCGCGTCGCCCATAATCAGCGTATTCACCGCTGACGAGGTCGGGGCCAGCCCCAGCGGGCAGGCCTCTTTTTCCACGTGAATATTAATCCAGCGATCGGCGGCCTGCGCCAGCGGTGACGCGGCATTACCGGTAAAGGCGATAATCCCCACCGGCAGCGCTTTAAGCAGCGGAATAATGCGCACGAATTCGGCGGCGTGGCCGGAGTAGGAGATCAGGATCACCACGTCCCCGGCGGAAATCATCCCCAGATCGCCGTGCAGCGCTTCGGCAGGATGCACGTAAAACGCCGGGGTGCCGGTGCTGGCCAGAGTGGCAGCGATTTTTCTGCCGATGTGGCCGGACTTGCCGATGCCGCTGACAATCACCTTGCCCCCGCAGCCGTGCACCATCATGCAGGCCTGCAAAAAGTCGTCATTCAGCCTGTCGGGCAGGCTGGCGGCTTCCTGAAGTTCGGTGGCGATGGTTTCGCGCGCCGCGTTGAGTAAAATGTCTCGCACGGTTAATTCTCCCCAGCAATAATGACCTGAATCCCTTTTTCCCGCAGCTGGGCGACGGTTTCATCCGCCACGTCGCTGTCGGTGATCAGCACGTCGACCGCATCCAGGCTGCACACCACGTTCGGGCTGCGGCGGCCAAACTTGGAGGAGTCGATCAGCAGCACAATCTTTTTCGCCGCGCGGCACATTGCCTGGCTGACGGCAAAGACTTCATTAAAGGTGGTGACGCCCGCGGTGATCTCCACGCCGTCGGCACCGATAAACAGCGTATCAAAGCTGAAGTGGCTGAAGGCGGATTCCGCCAGGCTGCCGTGAAACGAGGCGGAGGTGCTGCGGTAGGTACCGCCGGGCATCAGGATCACCTGATCGTTGTTCAGCTCCACCAGTTCGTTGACGATGCCGAGGCTGTTGGTCATCACGGTAATATTGTTGAAGCGTGCCAGATGCGGCACCATCTGCAGCACGGTGCTGCCCGCGTCAAAAATCAGCGAGTCGCCCTCGTGGATCAGCCCTGCCGCCAGCGCGGCAATGCGCTTTTTCTTCTCGATATTGATCAGCGTTTTTCGGTCGATAGGCTGATCGCCTTCATCGCGGTTCAGCATCACGCCGCCGTAGGTACGGATCACCGCGCCTTCCTGCTGAAGCCGGGCAAGATCCTTGCGGATAGTGGTTCCCGTGGTGTTGAAGTGCGCGATCAGCTCCTCCACGGTGGTGCGTCCCTTATCCTGAAGATAATCGAGAATGTGTGCCTGACGCTGTACAGGTTTCATAAAACGGTCCTTTGCAATATCTGAACTGTTCCTCTTCACCCCGGACGGCATAACGCGTGATGCAAAGGATTAATCTTTCAGAATGAAAGGTATCACCGTTTATTTGAAATGGCTAATGCCAGCGCCTGCTGCGCGGATTTATTACGCGGAAACATGATCTCGGGACGGATTTCGCTGGCCAGTTTTCCGGTCAGCATCCCTTCGCTCTGCGGTCGGGAAAATACCGTCAGCCCCTTCATTAAAAAGTTGCCGAGCACCCGGCGATCGTCATCCAGGCTCAGCACCACGACGACGCGGGGCTTAAAGCGCCCGGCAGAACGACCAATGCTGATACTGCCGTTGTTATCGGCCAGGTCGGCCAGCGCCTGGTTAAAGCGGCGGATTTGCATCCAGCCCAGCGCGATTTGCCCCAGCCAGGCCACCCCGGCCAGGCAGATTAAGCTATTAACAGGATCCATCGAATCACCTCCAGAACCGGCAGCCAAAGCTGCCGGTATATCATCAGAACATTACCTGCCCGCCGGTGATATTCACCGATTGTCCGGTGCAGTAGGCGGCTTTATCACTTGCGTAGAACAGCAGCACGTTCAGCACATCCTGATAGTCGCAGCCGCGCTTCAGCGGCACCTTGTCGATGTAGTGCTGCTCCACCTCTTCCGGCTCGATGCCCAGCTTCTCGGCGTACTGCGGCAGAAGGGACTGGAACATCGGCGACTTCAGCAGGTTGCCCAGCATCAGCGAATGCACGGTAATACCGTACTCCGCGAGGTCCAGCGCCAGCGACTGGGTCAGCCCCACGCCGCCAAATTTGGCCGCGCTGTAGCCGGAGTTGTGTTTGCTGCCCACTTTACCGGATTTGGAGTTGATCTGGATGATGCGGCCTTTAATGCCGTCGCGGATCATCAGCTTCGAAAACTCTCTGGCGCAGAGGAAATAACCCACCAGATTAACCTGCAGCGACAAGTCAAAATCGCTCAGCCCAAACTCGGTAATCGGTGCCGCCCGCGCCACGCCCGCGCTGTATAACAGCAGATCGGAACGGCCGAAGGTTTCATCCACCGCTGCGGCCAGCGCCACGACACTGGCTTCTTTGGTGGCGTCCGCCTCAAAACCTGCAGCACGCCCTTCTCCATAACGGTTGTTAATGGTGTCCGCAACGCGGCGGGCGTTCTTAATATTAAGGTCAGCAATCGCAACACGATAGCCGGCTTCCGCCAGCCCTTCGCACAGGTAAGCACCCAGCGTCTGACCGCCACCGATGACTACAGCAACCTGATCCATGATTCTCTCCTGGTTATTCACTCAATAAACGAAACTTCTGGCCCGCGCCAATCGCCGACGGCGCAGCGCCGGAGACGTGGACGGTGCCGGGAAACTCGGCCTCACCTGCGCCGTCAAAACGCACGGTGATATGCCCGAGGTCGCGCAGGTTTTCCCGCGCCACCTCACCCACCGCCGTCACCGGCCAGTGCTGCTCGCCGATAGCCAGCACCGACCCGGCGCCAAACGCACCGCCGTCATTAATATCGGTGCGGTGGATAAAGCAGTACTCGGCGACATCTTCCGGCGCGCCTTCGCCGAAGGTGATGATGAAATTGTCTTCCAGCGCCGACATGGCCTCTGCGCCGACGGCGACAAACGTGGATTCGTAAATGGTCTTCATACGTTCTCCCCTGCTACTGATAAATAAACCCGGACGCCGCCCAGGCAAGAAGCACCGCGGGTGCGCCGGTCAGGAAACGACCAACCAGTACCGAAGGCACCCCGACGCGTACCGTCTCCTGGCGGGCATCGGCCAGCGACAGGCCGACCGGAATAAAGTCACACGCGGCCTGCGAGTTGATGGCGAACAGCGCCGGTAAAGCCAGATGCGGTGGAATGTTGCCAAGGCCGATCTGCACGCCAACCAGCACCCCGATCACCTGGGCAATTACCGCACCCGGGCCGAGGAACGGCGACAGCAGCGGGAAGGAGCAGATCAGCGCCAGCGTCACCAGCCCGACCGGGCTGTTAGCAAGCGGCGTGAGTCCGTGCGCGATCAAGTCCCCCAGCCCGGAGGCCATGATGATGCCGATCAGCGCCGAGACGAATGCCATAAACGGCAGGATAGTTTTCAGCACGGTATCGATGGTTTCACGACCCGCCTGGAAGAACACCGCTACCACCGAGCCCATGCCCATGCCGACTTTCGCCAGCAGGCCGTCGCTCTGTTCGGTGATTTTTTTGCTGGTATCGTAGTCACGCGTGCCGGAAGCAGCCGGCGCTGAACCGGTCGCGGTTGCCGAGGCGGTACCCGATGCCGGCGCTAATGTTGAAACCGGGGCAGTCGCCGCCGAGGCTGTGGAACCCGCCGCTGCCGACGAGCTGGCGGCACCCAGCGCATCCGCCTGAGCCGCCACGCTCTCAGCCACGATGTTGATATCGCCCGGACGCACGCCGGAAACGTAGATATCCTCAACGATATACTGCGCCAGCGGGCCGGATTTGCCGGTGGCATGAATGTTAACCGTGGGAATACGGCGCTTCGGATAGATACCGCAGCGCAGCGTGCCGCCGCAGTCGATCACCGCCACGCCGATCTCTTCCGCCGGCGGTTCCCCTTCCTTAAAGCCGTCCACCGCTTCCCAGCCGGTGACTTCCCGCAGTCGGTCGACAATCGCCGGACGCGTGCCTGCGGTGATATAAACAATTTTTTTGCCTGGTGTGGCGGTCAGAGTCAGCGGGCCGCCCCAGCCGCTCTCGCCTTTTTTAATCTCAATCGTGTTAGCCATCGTTTACTCCGCGCTTATAAACGAACCTGACGGTCCAGTTGAATACGCATTTTTTTCTCAAAGATGGTGGTGGTCAGATCGGTCACCCAGCCACGGAAGAAGTTCATGATCATGCCGACCAGCAGATAGCTGACCGCGAGTGGACCCAGCGGCAGATTCAGCGTGGTCAGCCCGCTGGCGATGCCGAGATAAACGAACAGTTCACCGGGGTTGATATGCGGGAACAGGCCGTTCATGGAGTGGCAGCTGTAGGAGGCCGAGGCGTAGTAGCTGGGCTTGTATTTTTCCGGCAGAAACTTGCCGAGGCTTAGCGTCATCGGATTACAGAAGACAAAGGTGCCGATTACCGGCAGGAGCAGATAGCGGGACACCGGATTCCCGGCGCAGCGCTGCGCCAGCCGTTCGATGCGGCGCTGGCCGACAAACACAATCAGCGCGTTCATAACCACCAGCAGGCTGATCAGCAGCGGCAGGATGCCCGTCACCATGCCGACAAACACTTCCCCGCCTTTCTGGAAGAGGCCGATAAACCATTCGGCCCCGTGGGTGATGCTTTCAATCATTGTTAACCCCTCGCATAGAGAACAGATAAAACGTTCTTATTCACAGCGCTAAGAAGGTAGATCGAAAACCATTTAAAAAAAGCAATCTATGTCACAAAACGATTATAAAATCTTTCATTGTGAAAGAAACAATGAAAGGTAAAATCTTTCATTTAGGATGGGAAGTGGGTGAATAGTCGTTTAAGTTGTTTACAGGGTAGGAGTTAGCGCTGGCTGGCAGCGCCCCCGGCCGGGCGGTCCTCGCGCCGCTTCGCGGTCCCTTCACTTCGCTCGTCAGCCGGTCGGACCGCCACAGACGGGCCGTCCTGGCCCGACTGTGACTTTCGCCCGCGTCCATGCGGCCGAATCCTGGCTTCCTCTCTCCGTTCAGCGCTGTGGATTGCCCGATCGGGGGCGCTGCCAGCCTGCTCTATGACTTTTGTGTTGTCTGAAAGCCGAAAAGCGATGGAATGGATTAAAGGGGGCAGCCTCTGCTGCTGCGCAAGGGCATCCGCAGCGCTGAGGTGAAACCATTGTGCCAGGAGACGACAGCAGGGATGTTGGCGTCAGGCCGGGTTTGAACAGGGACGTTCAATCCTGGCCGATCCGTCGGCGCAATGGCGTAACCGAAGGCACCGCAACGCGGCGTGAGGACAGCCCTCGAGCAGCAGCAGAGGCTGAACCCCATGCCCGAACTTCACAGCACCACCTTCCTACAAACTAAAAACGTTGAAAATGTAACAAGGGAACAGCCGCTTACGTTGACACGCTCAATCTGCATGCATGATTTTGTAAACCTGGGGAATAAAAGGAAGAACAATACTTGATGCTATAACCTACGGGTTATATCATAATTGTATAACCTGAAGGTTATAGGTGATGCAAATTTGGACGATAATTACACGGCCACGCTTTGATGCATGGTTTGCCCGGCAAAGTGATGCAGTACAGGAAGAGATCTTAGCGGTACTTACCCTCTTACGGGAGGATGGCCCTAATCTCGGGCGACCACAGATTGATACACTCAACGGTTCATCATACTCAAATATGAAAGAGTTGAGGGTGCAGGTGGGAGGGCATCCTGTACGAACCTGCTTTGCTTTTGATCCCCGCAGACGAGCTATCGTTCTATGCGCGGGTGATAAAAAAGGTGAAGATGAAAAGCGTTTCTACAAGCGTTTGATTAAAACGGCAGATACAGAGTATGCAAAGCATCTGCAAAGTCTGGAGGAGGAATAATGGCAACGTTCGAAGAACTGCTGGCACAGCGAACTCTCGAAAGTCGGGAACGCATTGCAGCGCGGGCGGATGAGATCCGCCAGGAAAACACGCTGGCAAAGATCCGTGAAGAGCTTCAGCTATCCCAGGTGCAGATAGCGGATGCCATGGGAATTACGCAGCCGGCCATCGTCAAGATGGAGAAGGTAGAAAACGATCCGAAACTCTCTACGTTAAAACGCTATGTCAAAGCTCTCGGTGGTGAATTATCGCTGGACGTCACGCTCCCTAACGGCAAACGTATTGCACTGCACCTTTAATTCCCGAACGTCAGCAGGACAGGCACACACCGCGCAAAACTATTCATCCAGATAAAGCTGTTTTAACGCTTCCGAATTCATAATTAATATTTTTCCGTATCTGGCATCAATCCAACCCAGCTTCTGCCAGTCCACCAGCCGCTTATTAATCGTCTGGCGGGTGGTGTTGATGATGGTGGCCATATCATCCTGCGTCAGATACAGACCAATCAGAATGCCCCGCTCGTGCGGCTCTCCGTAAGCTTCCGCAAGGCTGATTAATCGCTTTGCCAGCCGGGCCGATACCGAGAGCAGCGTGGTGTCGTTCAGAATGGTAAAGGCGTTTCTGACCACCCGGCACAGCAGCAGCGCGAGGAATTTATAAAAAATCGGATAGAGGTTTAACAGCGTCTGCACATCGTGGGAGGAGAGCACCAGCAGCAGGGTTTTGTTAATTACGCGGGCATCGTGGGTTCGGGCAGATTTATCCAGCATGCCGATTTCACCAAACCAGCTGCCGGGCGCGAGGTAGCGAAAGACGCACTCTTTGCCATCGGCCCCGAGGGAGCTGACTTTTACCGCGCCGGAGAGCACCGCATAGAGTCCGCGCGAGGAATCGCCCTGGTAGTGGATAACGTCGCCATCTTCGTAGCTGCGGATGCTGGACAGCTCGACGATTTTGGCGATCAGGTAGTCCGGCAGTTCGTTAAACCAGCTGCTGGTGGAGAGGATCGCCAATAGTTCCTGTTCCGACAGGGTGATAACGTCGCCTTCGGGCTGGAGCAGGTACTGGCCGTTGTCGGATAATTTCACGTTGTTTACCTTTGCTGCCGGGTGGGAATGGGGATCGGGATGGGAATTTATAGCATTTATTTGATGTCTGCTGGCTTCGGCGATCGCGCTGACGGGGTTTGCCCCCGGCCGGGCTGGTCCTCGCGCCGCTTCGCGGTCCCTTCACGTCGCGCGTCAGCCTTACGGACCGCCGCAGACGTGCGTCCTGCACGGCTGCCCATTTCGCCAGCTTCCCTGCTGGCGAATCCGGGCTTCCTTCCTCCGTTCAGCGCTGCGGATGCTCCATCCGGGGGCAAACCCGTCTGCTGCTGAGCTTTCGCGTTGCCCGATTAAATATCCCGTTTCGTAAATTCAGCCAACTTCGTCTTTTCATTCTGCGCTGCAGATGCTTCAACCGGGGGCGAACCCTGTCCGCTGCTTAGCTTTCGCGTTGCCCGATTGAATATCCCGTTTCGTAAATGCAGCCAGCTTCATCTCCTTTCATTTCAGCGCGGCCGAAGGTTCCGTGGAGTGAGGAACCGCTACCTTGTTATCCATCCCCATGCGGCGCAGCAGCAGGATCATCACGCCGCCGATAAAGGTCACCAGCGCGAGGAAATACAGCCCTGCCCGCGCGGAGTGGAACGTCTGCTCCGCCCAGACCCGGATGTTCGGCGCAACAAAACCGCCCAGGTTGCCCATCGAGTTAATCAGCGCAATACCGGAAGCCGCCGCCGTGCCGCCCAGATAGGACGAAGGGAACGTCCAGTACAATGGCTGCATCGCCAGATGCCCGGCCGCGGCCACGCACAGCGCGGTAATGGCGATAACCGGGACGCTGTCAGCAAAGCCGGAGATGGCAATACCCGCCGCGCCGAGCATAAAGGTCACCGCCGCCACGATCCGCCGCTCGCCCAGCTTCTCGGAAAGGCGCGGCACGTAATAGACCGCAATCGCCGCGCACAAAGGCGGAATGGCGGTAACAAAGCCCACCAGCAGACCCACTTTGGTGCCCATCAGCGTGGCAATCTGCGTCGGCAGGAAGAAGTAAATTCCGTAGCCGCAGACCTGCACGGTAAACCAGATCAGGCACAGATACAGCACCTTGATATCCAACAGCGCCGCCAGTGCGCCCTTTGGCCCATGGGCAATTTTTTGTTCGTCCTCCGCTGCCAGCTTATCGGACAGCGCTTTCTTCTCGCTGGCGTTCAGCCATTTGGCTTTTTCCGGGCGATCGTCCAGGTAAAAAATCACCCACACCCCGACGATAGATGCCAGCAGCCCCTCAACGAGGAACATCATCTGCCAGCCGTGCAGGCCAAAGGCAAACGGCGTGCCGTCCAGCGTCAGCAGCCCACCCGACAGCGGCCCACCGATAATAAACGCCAGCGGCGCGCCGAACAGGAAATAACCGGTCACCCTGGCACGGATATGCAGCGGGAACCAGAACGTCAGATACAGAATTACCCCCGGGAAGAAACCGGCCTCGCTCACGCCGAGTAAAAAACGCAGGAAGATAAATACGTTCTCGGTATGGGCAAACATCATTGAGGCGGAAACCAGGCCCCATGTAATCATAATCCTGCCAAGCCATATTCTGGCACCCACTTTATAAAGCAGAATATTACTGGGCACTTCAAACAGCGCGTAGCCGATAAAGAATATTCCCGCGCCAAACGCATAGGCGGCATCGCTCAGCCCGGTGTCATATTGAAACTGCTGTTTAGCGAAGCCAATATTCGCCCGGTCCAGATAGGCCAGAATAAACATAAGCGTCACCATCGGGATAATTCTTTTTATCGCTTTACTGATGGCGACGGACAAATGATCGGGAGACGTTTTATCCATGACATTCCTCTGCTGATGTTATTTTAATTATCGATACAGTGATGAAATAAAGGGTACAGTCCTGAAATAGTAAAACCGGATTATCTGACGCTGAATCGCTCTAAAGCTTCCGGACGTAACGTGGTGCCCGCGCCCGGCTCAACTGGCGTTTGATACACGCCGTCCTTCACCACCACCGGGTTAACGAAGCAGTCCAGCGTCCACGGAATATACTCCAGCAGCGAACAGGCCGGGTGTGCCATCACCAGATGCAGCTGAGCCTGCATCATATCGCCATGATGCGGGGTAACCGGCAGGTTGAACGCCATGCCCATGTCGGCAATTTCCCATACCGCCGTCAGGCCGCCGCAGCGGGTGGCATCGGGCTGCAGGTAGTCAACGGCACCGGCCAGCACGAACTCCTTAAAGGAATCAAACTGATACAGCAGTTCGCCCAGTGCAATCGGCGTGGTCATATGTTTTGCCAGCTCTTTGTGGCTGGAGACATCATCATGCCACATCGGCTCTTCGAACCAGGTAATGTCATAGTCGGCCAGCCGTGGACCGTATTGCTTGGCCGTGCTGATATCCCATTTGGCATTGGCATCAACCATCAGTTGAGCATCGTCACCGATGGCGTTTCTTACGGCTTCGATCCGGCGGATATCCTCTTTCGGGTCCGGCTTGCCGATCTTCATCTTGATGGCGTTGAAGCCCTCTTCGAAGATCATTTTTTTACAGTCATCGACCAGTTCGGCGGTTTCACGCACCAGCCATCCGCAGTCGGTGTTATAGGCGGCGACTTTCGCCTGCTTCGATCCGCCAAACAGCTGCCACAGCGGCTGCCCGGCGTGTTTGGCCTTCAGATCCCACAGTGCAATATCAATCGCCGACAGCGCCATTTGCATCAGTCCGCCGCGTCCTACCCATATATTGGTTGAGCTGCGGGATAACTTGCGGTGCAGGTGGCGCACTTCGGTCGGGTCTTCTCCAATCAGCATCGGGCCAAAAACGTCGGTGATAATAGTGGTGATTAGCCGGTCGGTAGTGATATCCGCATGAGTACCGGTATGGCCATAGCCCACCAGCCCGCATTCGGTTTCAATCATCACACCCGGCATGCCCCAGTGGGTAATGCTGTGGGTGGAGTCACCGATAATATTTTTTGTGACAGGAACATGCATAATAAACGGGGTGAGTTTCTTTATTTTCAGTGTGTTAGACATCAGTTTTTACCTGGCAATGTTAATGTGGGTATACTCTAACAACGACCAAAACCGATGACTGTCAAACGGCATACACATCCCCTGCTGCCGATGCATTTAGTTTGAAAGTTTGAGCTGGATCTGATTTTCAGAAAATTATTCAGTTCGGATGGAAATAAAATACCCCAGGGGAAACAAAAAGAACCCACTGAGACTTACTCTTAAATAACCGCAGAAAAACATAAAAGAAGACCCTAAACCCAACGTACACTCACCCGAATAAATATTTTAATAAACTTAAAAATCTATCAATAAAAAATACATACTATTATTTATCGAAACAACCAATATTAATCCAACAGGCCAGGAAGTGTATAGGTACGATATTATCGTCAGGGGAACAGAAGGAAAGCAACGGATAAGCCGCCACACCCAGGCCTGCGAGAGATCTGCTGATGTGCCCGAAACGCCAAATTCGGGCACATCGCAGGCTTTGCAAACGCCAGGCCTGCCAATCGCGGTCGGCAGGTTGCGCCGGGTTAAAAATTATAATCCAGCATCAGCTTATATTCGGTGGTAATGGCATCACCGTTGGTTACCCAGTTTCCACTCTGCGCAATATCAGAGCCGGTCACTTCCCCCGACACGGTGAAGCGTGTGGTGATCGGATAGTTGGCTGACAGCTTGATAAAGCGATAGCGCGTATCCTGGAAGACCTCGCTGTTATCCTGCAGCGCGTTGTCCTTTTTAAAGTGACCGTAGCCGCCGCTAAAAGTGGTGGAGAGCCGGCCCCAGTTGTGCCAGACGCCGGCGGAAGTCGTCCAGCGCTTGCTGTCGATATTGCCCCACTGCGCCCGCTCAAGAATGCCGGAGGAGAACGCCTGGCGGAACCAGACGCCGGTGGTGTTGTTGATAATGTACTGTACGCCCGGCTCGATCTGGAACGAACGCACATCGCGGTCGTTTTGCGATGCGCCGCTGCGGCGATGGTCGATCTGCTGATAAAGATAGCCAAAGAACGACAGCCGATCCGTGGCCCGCAGGTCGGCAAAGAACTTGGCACGCGCCTGCCAGCGGTCCTCCTGCGAGGCGCTGCCGCCCATCACATCCCAGCCAACGCGCAGCCGCTGATAGAAGTATTCATGGCCGACAATCACCTGCGTCCACTGATCCTGGCTAAGGTAGGTTTGATTATCCCAGGCGCCGTTATAGTTGGTGGTGCGCCCGTCGGAGAACGCCAGATACCAGCCCGGCAGGGCATCGTGGCGCATTACGCCCTGCACAAAGGTGGCCGATTCGCTGCCGTTATGAAAGCTGTTGTGGCGCCAGTTATTATCCTCGATGGCGTACTTCACTTTCAGCTGGCCGTGGATTTTTCCCCCGGCCGGATTTGAAGATCGCGCCGAGGTCCACATCACGGCCTCGTCAAGATAGGACCAGGGATCGACCGCAATCACGTTTCCCGCCCGGTCTTTTGCCAGGCTCATACTGGCATGGGTGACGCCGGGTAATATCAGTGCAATAACAACCGCCAGGGCATGATAATTTTTCATAATAAGATCCCGTTAAAGCATTTCTTTAAATTTTAATTCGGCGTGAATGCCATCTTTTTGCGGCAGGCTGATGCTCCAGGGTTTGTCTTCCATGGCATACATTCGCGTGCTGAATGCGGCTTGATTATTGATATAGAACACCGCCATCGAATTCTGGATCAGCACCTTGAGTTCGACTTTTTCACCCATTGGAATATCAACCCAGGACTCAGCATTAGCCTGATTAACCGAGGCCAGCGGTGAATTAAAGAAATAGACCTTCCCTTTGCTTTTATTAAACACCACGTTGAGCCGAGCTTCGCCGACGTTGTTATTATTCACGCCAAAGCTCATTGCCATTCCGGCGCTGGGTATCTCCACGCTGGCGGTCAGCACACCGCGTTTCGGTAAGGCCGGATAAACCGCCGAGCGCAGCGGGCCAAACTGCGTGGTGGTGTCAACCTGCGCGGTGCTTTCCAGCGTCCGGGTTCTGCCGCCGTTGGCGTCGATTGCCGCCTGCAGCTCCTGCGGGATCACGCTGTTCAGCTGGCCGTTGGCACCGGCGGTCAGCTCATGCCCGACCAGATTCCCCGCCCAGTCGATATTGCCCGCGTCGCTTTCACCGCCTTTGGTAGGGATCCAGCCGAAGACAAACAGCCGGTCGTCTTTCATCACCAGCTTACCGGCGTACAGCCCCGCGCCGTCGAATACGTAATGATCCGGCTTGTGCCAAGGTCCTTCGGGGTTATCCGCCACGCGGTACTGCGTCAGGCGCAGCGGCCACTGATCGCTGAAGCTCAGGTACCAGCGCCCGTTGAAATAAACCAGCGTCGGGCACTCCAGATTGGAGTCCGGGGCAATGGTGTCGTTATCGAAGAAGACCCCGCGATCCTGCCAGGTTTTTAAATCTTTTGAACTGTAGCGGGCAATGATCCCACGCCCGTTGCTGCGGGTGGTGATCAGCATCCAGTACTCCTGTTTCTCCTCCACCCACACCACGTGCGGATCGCGGAAGTCGTTACCGCGATAGTTCGCGCCCGGTAACATCGTGTCCTGCGGGTGCTTAACCCAGTGAATGCGGTCCTGACTGGTGGCGTGCATGATCGATTCCAC
Organism: Erwinia sp. JUb26; assembly: GCF_003751505.1. Lineage (GTDB taxonomy): Bacteria > Pseudomonadota > Gammaproteobacteria > Enterobacterales > Enterobacteriaceae > Erwinia. Next base: position 685,724 of record NZ_RJVB01000002.1, read on the forward strand.
CGGGAAAACATTCGCGTTGTGCGCGGTATACCAGGCGTGCCAGGTATCGCCGACCTTAATCATTGAGCCGGTGCCTAATAACAGTTCCGGACTGTCGACATCATTTACATAGGGAATAACCTCGGAGTGATTCTGATAGTGATATAAATCCGCACTGGAAAGTAAATGAATGGCGTGCACGCCTAAATCGCCGCCGCCGCGAATATCATTCAGATAAAAAATATTAAATTCACCGTTATCGTAAGCCGGCATCGGGTCGCCTACGAATGAACCTTTAATTTTCGGGAAGAAGTCTTCAACGTGGGTAATTTTTTTATTTTCCAGCGTTTCCTTACCCATTTGTGCATAAGCGGGAATATTGCCGCCCGCCAGCAGCAGCAGTGCGGCCAGCGCCGCAGAGGTTAATTTTTTCATGATTACGTTGCTCGTCAGAAATTATAAACCGCGCCCACCACGGTGAACGGCGTCCAGGAGTAGCCTCCCGTGGTCCAGGCACCGGCCTCTTTGGTGAATTTCGCTTTAAATTCGCCGTACAGGCGAAGCTCATCCACAATCGGGTAGCTGAGGGTGCCACCAACGTACTGATAGCGGCCATCGTAGAACAGCTCGTAGCTGTCGCTGGCGTTGGTGGTTTTCTTCTGGCCGACGCCGACGTACAGCGAGGTTAACAACGGGTACCAGTTTTTCCACAGTCCGGCGGACACCTTCCATTCACGTTCGATAATATCGCCCCACTGCTCGCGCTCCTGGCGGTTGTAGGAATAGAACGGCCGCAGATACAGGCCGAGATCCGGATTCACGCGGTACTGAAGCGCCGGTTCGGTTTCGAAAATCAGTTTCTCCAGATCGCCGTTGCCCGGCTCCGTGCCCTGCGGCTGGAACTCGCCGAAGGCGTAGCCCGCAATGCTCCAGCGATCGGAGAGGCGCAGGTCCTGCCACAGCTTGAAGCGGCTTTTCCAGCGCTTGCCGGCCGACTCCGAGCCACCCATCACTTCCGCACCGATATTGCCGCGCCAGGTTTCAAAAATATGCCCGACAAAGACTTCGTTAATCGTATTGGTGCCGCCGTAGTGCTGATTGCTGAACTGGCCTTTATAACTGTCTTCGCGGGCGTTATAGAAACCAAAATACCAGTTCGGCATTTCGTCATGACGTAAAAAGGCCTGTAGCGTGGCGTATTTAAATTTCCCGCCGTTGTGTTCATTATTGCTGCGGCGCGCATCGTCAATTTCAATCTGCGTGCCGATATTGCCGTGCAGGCCACCGGCTTCCATATTACGGCCCACGCTGTTCCAGTGTACCGGCGGCTCATCCTGGCGAAGGCGCAGCACGCTGACCTCGTTGGCGTTGCTGAGTAATACGCCGCCTTTATCGGGAACGGAGCCTGGCGCTGCGGCGGGTGTTGAAGAGACTCCTGCAGATGCCGTTGCACCGTTAGATGCGGTTGTTACTGACGGCGCGTTACCGGGTGCCGACGACGCCGGTTTACCGTCCGCAGCACGCGCGGATTTTGGCGTATCGACATCATCATGAAAATAACTTTGATAGCCGCCAATATAATTATCGCTATTATCTTTTATTTCATCAGACATAGCCGGAAGGCTTAACAGCGTCGCCATAAATAGCATGCTGTTTCTGCCGTTAATCATTCTACCCGGCTTTATTACACGATAACGGTGGAGAGGAAAGGTTATTGCTTTCATTTTATTATCCTCGTTATTCAGAGCACAACGATGCCTACCTGAGAAAGGCATTAATTCAGTAAAGGGTGGCCGCAATACGGAATGTATTGCGGCTAAGGCGAGATTAGTTATCCAGCGACCAGTATCCCCCCTCTTTTAGCACCGCGCTGCCGTTATTAGCGAACAGCACCAGATCGCGCTGGTCAGCCCGCGGATAAATGCGGCTGCTCAGGCAGGCTTCGCCGTCGTTGACGAACACCTCTACGGAGGAGCGGTCGATAAACAGGCGCAGGGAGAGAATGCCGCCGGCAGGCAGCGCGATACTGCGGCTGCCCTCAACGCCGGATTCCGGGTAGCGGCGATCCAGCACCAGACGCTGCGCCTGGTTATCCACGTAAACGCGCAGCCCGTCACCGAGCGCAATGCCGTACTCTTCCGCCGCTGCCGGATGCTGCTCCCACTGAAGCTCCACTTCCACCGCGTCGGCACTGGCCAGTACCGGCAATTTCTGGTTTTTCAGGTGCTGTACCGGGATCGGATAGTGGCTGCCGCGCAGGGCGGTGACTTCCGCCGCAGGCTTCATCAGCAGACGGTTATCGTCGCTGAGGCTGACCTCCCGCGGCAGGGAGAGCATCCCGGACCAGCCGTCCTGCTGCTCCGGCATCGCCGATTCCCACATCGACAGCCAGGCAATCACAATCCGGCGGCCATCCGGGGTGAGGAAGCTCTGCGGCGCATAAAAATCGTGGCCGTGGTCCATTTCCACAAAGCCACCGTCGCGAACAAACGGCTGCCCCGGCTGCCAGTCGCCCAGCAGGTAGCCGCTCTGGAACAGGTTACGGTTGTGATAACCGTCGGCGGCGATGCCCTGCGGTGAAAACATCAGCACGCGCTTGCCGTTAAGGGTGAAGACGTCCGGGCACTCCCACATATAACCCATGCCCGCTTCCGCTTCGTCGAAGATCCCTTCGTCCTGCCACTGGAGCAGATCGGCGGAGCGATACAGCCGCACCTGGCCGATGTCGCCTACCCGAGCGCCGACGATCATGAACCAGTCATCCCCCTCGCGCCACACCTTCGGATCGCGGAAGTGATGCAGACCCGGCGGGGTATCGATCACCATGCCGTGGCGCTCAAAGTGAATGCCGTCGCGGCTGGTGGCCAGGCACTGCACCTGGTAGAGATTGTCGTCGCTGCCCGCATCACCGATAAAGCGATGCCCGGTATAAATCAGCGCCAGCGTATCGCCGTTAACCACCGCAGAGCCGGAGAAGCAGCCGTCTTTATCGTCCGGCCCTTCAGGGGCCAGCGCCACCGGCAGGTGTTCCCAGTGAACCAGGTCTTTACTGCGCGCGTGCCCCCAGTGCATCGGCCCCCACTGCGTGGAGTAGGGATGGTGCTGATAAAACGCGTGATACCAGCCGTCAAACCACACCAGACCATTAGGATCGTTTATCCACCCGGCGCGCGGCGCCAGGTGATAGCGCGGATACCAGCGCGTGTTCACCTCGGCCTGGGCTTTTTCGAGTGTCTGTTCCGCTTGTTCTAACATTGACGTCATAATGTTTACTCTTGCTGAATTAAACCGCATTGGGCTGTGGAAAAGAGTGCTCGGTCGGCGTGCCATTCGAGCGTAAAAGGAAGATGGAGATAAAGGTGGTGCAGAACACCATGATGCCCATGATCAGATACGACTGCGCGAAGCCGAACTTCTCGTAGCTGAATCCGGCCAGCGGCGACAGCACGGTGCCGATCACCGAGCTGGTGCAGGCAAAGCCCACCAGATAGAGGGTGGAAGACAAACGCTTATCAAAATTCAGGCTGTTGTATTTGAAGATGGCCACCAGCAGGATCGGCAGTTCAACCGCGTGCAGCAGTTTGGTGATGGAGATCAGCAGCGGCCCTTCCACCAGCCCGGAAGCGACCATGCGCAGCGCCATCACCATCCCGGCGAAAATCAGGCCGTTCTTGGCGCCGATGCGGTTAACCAGCCACGGGGCGCAGAACATGCCCGCCGCTTCAAGAAACACCTGGAACGAGTTCAGGTAGCCAAACATGGCGTTGCCTTCGCGCAGCGTTGGAAACTGCGAGGCGAAGTAGACCGGGAACTGCTGGTCGTAAACGCCGTAAATACAGGTGCCGATAACGAAGAACACCAGCGCCCAGAAGCGCGGCAGCGTCAGCAGGCGCAGCGCATCGTCGAGGGAGATCCTGCTGGCCGGAACGCCCTGCTCTACCGTACCCGCCGGGAGGGAAACCTTCAGGCGGGTCAGCAGCCAGAAGAACACCAGACCGGAAACGGAAGCGGCCATAAAGTTCAGATGCGGATTGAGGTTAAACAGCAGACCGGCGAAGAAAGTCGCCACCGCCCAGCCCAGCGAGCCCCACATTCTGGCGCGGCCAAACTCAAAGCCGTCGCGGCGTGCGGCGCGTTCGGTGTAGCTTTCCAGCACGCCAATCCCGCCGTTAAAAGTGAGGCCGATAAAGAAGCCGCCGAAAATACTGCCGAGCAGAATGTTAATTTTCAGCAGATAGCCAAACAACATATAGGCCGGGCCGGAGAGGATCAGCATCAGGGTGATCACCCACAGCAGGTTTTTTCTCAGCCCCAGTTTGTCCTGAATAAAGCCATAACAGACCTGGGCAAACAGCGCAGAAACCGACAGTACCGAAAAGATAATCCCGGTATCCGCCGCCTTCAGGCCGACTTCCTGATGCAGCCAGATCGAAAGCAGCGAGCTGGATGAAGACCATGTCACAAAGAAAAAAAACAAAAGTGCGCTAAGAATCAAATAATTATGAGAGTGTTGTTGTTTCATAACGGCAAACTCCAGGGAAGGTATGCCGCAAATGGTAACGTTAACCAAACGAACTATTCATGCGGATTGCTTTCACTATATGATGTTAATCACACGAGTTAACGTTAACATTGCAGTTATGAGAGCTGGATCAAATTTATGTTCAGATCCGCCTGAAGCCGGTACGCATGCGGCGGGAATAGCGTAGTATTTTAAACATCAACGAGTTAATTCGATTATCGCAGGGATAAAACAATGTCTTCACTAAAGGACGTGGCAAAACTGGCGAACGTCTCCCTGATGACCGTGTCGCGCGCCATCAACACGCCCGAGCGACTTCGGCCAGACACGCTGGAACACGTTCAGGCAGCGATTAAGCAGCTCAACTACGTGCCCGATCTGTCGGCGAAAAAGGTCCGCGGCGCCCGCGCCACGCCCAATGCGATCGGCGTGCTGGCGCTGGATACGGTCACCACGCCCTTCTCCGTTGATATCGCGCTGGCGATAGAGGAAACGGCCCGCGCCCACGGCTGGCACAGCTTCGTGATCAACATGTTCGAGCACGACAATGTCGATGACATTATGAACCTGCTGCTGTCGCACCGCCCGGCGGGGGTGATCTACACCACCATGGGCCTGCGCCACGTGCAGGTGCCGAAAAAGCTGCTTACCCTGCCCTGCGTGCTGGCCAACTGCGAAAGCAGCAATGCCCCGCTGGCCAGCTATATTCCCGACGATGAACTGGGCCAGTACGCCGGCACCCGGGCGCTGCTGGAGGCCGGCTATCGCCAGCCGCTGTGCCTGCATCTGCCCGAACAGCGCGTGGCCAGCCACCGCCGGCGCAGCGGACTGGAACGGGCCTGCCGCGAGCAGAATATCGACCCGAACGCCTTTACCCATCTTTATATGGCCAGCGGCGACGAACACTATCGCGACATTCCGGCGATGGTGCTGGCGAATATCCGCCAGGGTAAACCGCAGTTTGATTCGGTGATCTGCGGCAACGACCGAATGGCTTTTATGGTCTACCAAACCCTGCTCGGCCACGGCATACGCATTCCTCAGGATGTGGCGGTACTGGGCTACGACAACATGGTCGGCATCGGCGATCTGTTTTTACCGCCGCTTTCCACCGTGCAGCTGCCGCATTACGATATTGGCCGCCTCAGCGCACTGCATATCATCAACGGCAACAGCCACTGCGAGACGATTAAGGTCAACAGCCCGCTGCTGCTGCGCGACTCGCTGTAGCCGCTTAAAACTGCTTAAAAAGGGGGGCATTTCCCCTCCTTTGAGCCGTGTTCTTCTGGCAGACGTGCAATTTCTTATAAAATACCGCCTTTTTTTTCATTTCATCCTTCGCGTAATAACGTATTTTCTCGGCCGGACCGCCGAGATATCAGCATGAAATAAGTGCAGAACGGCCATATTTTTCACTTTCACCGGCGCATTGATAAAAATCATCCTCTGCGAGGAAATATTTCAAGTCGCCAGTTTGTTTTCAGAAAAATCCCTTTGTCATAAAAACCCATTAAATGTGAAATTTAACTGAAACATTCAATCCGTAACTTCCAGCCCCTCCTGAATAGCTGGAATAATAGACGCAATGTTTAATAAAATTATTTACCCTTTTTTGGCAGGCACAGGTTTTATTTTAATTTCCCATTCCGCCCTTGCCCTGGAGCTGAATTACAAACACAAATACGAGGATATTACTAAAGAACACACCGACGAACTTGAACTGTCTCATGATTTTGATTCAGGCATTGGGATTGGCACAAAATTTAAGTTACATCCAAGAGAAAAAACTAACGGCGATGCGGGGGATTTTTTTGACCGTAGAATAATCAGCGAGAAAGAGTTCAAGATTAATTATACTCGGGGCATTACCGACAGGCTGAGTATTGTGCCAGGCATGACGTTTGCCGTTAAAGAGAGTGAAGAAAAATACAAACCCTCTTTAAAATTAAAATATCGCCTGTTTGATAAAACCAAACTCTCTCTACGCTATCGTAAAGAGATCAGCGATCGCGATGAAAAACCGACTAAGCGGGTCGATCGTATTGACGGTGAGATATCGCAAAAAATAAAGGATTTCAAATTCAGTTACACGCTGACTTACTATCATGGCAATGAGGATCTGTATAATAAAAAACCCCACGACGTGGAGCACGAAGTGGAAGTGGGCTATCAGCTGACCCGCCATTTATCGCCGTATATTGGGGTGAAAAACGTCGCCGTATCCAAAAGCACCTCCGAGCGGCAGACCGAGTTTATCACCGGCGTTTCGTACGAATTTTAATCTAAAGAGGGACCTGAGATGAAAAAATTGTTTGTCCTGAATCTGTTGCTCGCAGGCCTGACCTGCAGCGCGATCCCCGCCTCCTACGCGGCATCTCCTGACTCCGCACGCTACGAGCTGGAGAAGGTGGTGATGCTCAGCCGCCACGGTGTGCGGCCGCAAACGGATACCACCGGTTTGGAGGACGCCACCGGCAAAAAATGGCCGAAATGGAACGTGCCGGACGGCTTTCTGACCGGGCATGGTTATGCTGGCATGCTGGTGCAGGGCGCATACCAGCTGGAAACCTGGCGCGATCGTGGTCTGACCGTGGGTTCCCCTGATGCCTGCCCACAGCCGGGAGCCGTGTGGCTATGGGCCGCTCCCGATCAGCGAACCCGGGCCACCGGCGCGGCACTGCTGGACGGCATGTTTCCCGGCTGCGGCATGGCGGTTCACACCACGGTAAATCAGCACGACCCACTGTTTGATACCATTGAGATGGGCATCGCCCAGCCTGACGAACAGGTGGTTTATCAGCAGGTAAGAGAACGAATGGGTTCGTCGCAGCAGGCGCAAAAAAACTGGCGGAAGCCGGTAGCGGATTTACGCCAGGCGGTCTGTGCCGATGAGGGTAAAAGCTGCGCCTTTCTGGATAAAGAATGGCAGGTGAAAATTAATGAAAAAGGGAAAGCGAAATTAAGCGGGCCGGTTTCGAAAGGCGCCTCAATCGCAGAAACGATCCGCCTGCAATATAGTGAAAACCTGCCGTTATCCGAAGTGGCATTTGGTCATGTCAAAACGGCTCAGGACGTTAATAACCTGATGGCGTTGCACGCGGCGAAATATGATTTAGTCAGCAACACGATGGAATATGCCCGCCACGGCGGTTCATTATTAATGCGTCAGCTTATTGGTGCAATTTCATCCGGGATCGGCTTAACGAACAAGGTTAATCCTGATGTCAGATTGCAAAGCCCGCTGGTTATTTTTGTCGGGCACGACAGTAATATCTCGCAAATTCAGACCATGCTGAAATTTAACTGGCAGCTACCGGTTTATCCTCGTAATGATATTCCTCCCGGCGGTAGCCTGGTGATGGAGCGCTACCGGGATAAACAAACCGGGCAACGCTTTATCCATTTGACCTTCAGCGCCAGAACATTAGACCAGTGGCGTTACCTCTCCCCCCTGAGTGAACAACACCCGCTGCCGGAGGCTGAATTTAATAATGCGGACTGTCATCACACCGCCGTTGGCGAGCTGTGCCCGCTGAATACCTTTGTCAAACTGGCGGAAAAAAATCTGGTGGATGACGGTAAGGGTTTGGTGGTATTTCAGTAACGGGTTAATTCGCGAAATTAATTAAACCGCACCCTCTTGCGGACCGTCGTTAATATCTGTTACGCGAAGAGAAACCGGACGTCCTCCCTGTATCCCCCATCGCGTTGATGGGGGATGAAATAATCTCGTAAATATTTGCACATACGTGCAAAGAATTCGCAAAACTGTAACATTGCGCCGATATATTCCTGTCTGTCCTTCACAGCCAGGGGTAAACCCGTGTCTTACCAAGTTGAAACCCGCCACCGCCCAGCCGCGTGGCCCAGGATCCGCCATACGCTGTCGATTATCAGCCATGAACCCGCCAACCTGCTGGCCGCTCTGCTGCTGATGCTGTTCAGCTGGATTATCCTTGCCCCGGTGGTATCGGTACTGCTGAATGCGGTGCTGGTTCAGAGCGGCGATGAAGGCCGCACCGGCGCGACCGAAGGCACCGTCACCGCCTATTACCTGCTGCGCACGCTGACCTCGCGGATGTCCGAACTGCTGCTGTGGACGCCGATGCTCAATACGCTGGCGGTGGCCCTGAGCACCGTGGTGGGGGCGATGGTGGTGGGCGTTTCGCTGGCGTGGCTGATTAACCGCACCGATATCGCCGGCAGAAAGTGGTTTGCCACCCTGCTGATCGTGCCGTTTATGCTGCCTTCCTGGACCTTCGCGCTGGCGTGGAGCACCATTTTCAAAAACCACACCATCGGCGGGCAGCCGGGCTGGCTCGAAGCCATGGGCATTCAGACCCCGAACTGGATGGCCTACGGTTACTTCCCCATCGTCGCCATTATGGTGCTGCACTATGCCCCGCTGGTGATCCTGATTGTCGGCAACGCGCTGAAGCGCATGGACAGCCAGATGGAAGAGTGCGCGCGGGTGCTGGGCGCATCCCGCAGGGCGATCGCCTTTAAAATCATTATTCCGCTGGTGCGCCCGGCGCTGCTTTCCGCCGCGCTGCTGATTTTTGCCGACTGCATCGGTGAGTTCGCGCTGCCGTATATCCTCGGCCTGCCGGTGCATTTCGATACGCTCTCCACCGGTCTTTATCGCGCTATCGGCACGCGCCAGTCCGGCGTGGCGGCGGTGATCGCCACGGTGATCATGCTGATGGGCATGCTGACCCTGATGCTGGATATGAAAATGCTGCGCGAGGCCAAACGCTTCGTCACCGTCGGCGGCAAGGGCGTGATGGAACGCCGCCGCAGTCTGGGCCGCTGGCGCATCGCCGCCGGGAGTCTGCCGCTGCTGTTCGTGACGCTCGGCGTGGCGATCCCGCTGCTGACCCTGTTCCTGTCGACCATCATGATCCTGCCGGGGCGCTTTAACGCCGACAACTTCACCCTCGCCTACTGGATCGGCCATGACCTCGATACGGTGGCGCTGCGCAGCGGCATTCTGCTGACGCCGGAGTTCTGGCACACGGTGGGGAACACGCTGCTGATCGTCGGCTCGGCCTCCGTCGCCTGCGGCGTGCTGGGCCTGCTGGTCGGCTACGCGGTGATGCGCTGCCATTTTCGCTGGATGGCCGCCTGCCTGCGCCAGCTGACTTTCCTGCCTTATCTGGTGCCGGGTATCGCCTTCGCCGCCGCCTTCCTTTCGCTGTTTGCGGTAGCCCGAGGCCCGGTCCCGGCGCTGTACGGCACGCCGCTGATTCTGGTGCTGGCGCTGATTGCGGAAAAAATGCCGTATGCCAGCCGCTCCGGTATCGCCGCGATGACCCAGCTGGGTAAAGAAGCTGAAGAAGCGGCGCGCATTGCCGGAGCAGGCTGGTTCGCCCGTATTCGCCGCATCGTGATCCCGATTCAGGCCGCGCCGCTGGCTACCGGCGTGCTGCTGCCGTTTATCTCAGGGATTAAGGGCGTCAGCCTGTTCGTGATCCTCGCCACCCCGGCGACCGATGTGCTGACCACCTATTCCCTGCGCCTGATTGACTACAACTACCAGCAGGCGGCCAACGCCGTGGTGTTGATGATTGCGCTGATTTCATGGGCTGGCACGGTGATGATCCAGAGGATCACCGGTACCGGTCTGGCTGACGGACTGGAGAAATAAGATGCCAACGATTCATTTGAACAACCTCACCAAGACCTACCCCGGCAGCGATGCACCGGCGGTCAACAACATCAACCTGACGGTGAAAGACGGCGAGTTTATGTGCCTGCTGGGGCCGTCCGGCTGCGGCAAAACCACCATCCTGCGGATGATCGCCGGGATCGAGCACGCCAGCGGCGGCGAGATCCGCATTGGCGAGAAGATCGTCGACTCCATTGCCCACGGCACCTGGGTGCCGCCGGAAAAGCGCGGCATTGGTCTGGTTTTCCAGAGCTACGCACTGTGGCCGCATATGACGGTGGAGCAGAACGTGGATTTCGGCCTGCGCCTGCAAAAGGTGCCCACCCGCGAGCGCATTGCCCGCTGCCAGGATGTGATGGAAAAGCTGCGCATTGCCGACTACGCCAAACGCTACCCGGCCCAGCTTTCCGGCGGCCAGCAGCAGCGCGTGGCCCTGGCCCGTATGCTGGCGGTGAATCCTGGCGTGCTGCTGCTGGACGAACCGCTCTCCAACCTCGATGCCACTCTGCGGCTGGAGATGCGCGCCGAGCTGCGCCGCCTGCATGAAACCTTTGGCACCACTATCGTCTTCGTCAGCCACGATCAGTGGGAGGCAATGACCCTCGCCACCACCATTGCGGTGATGAGCGCCGGGCATATGCAGCAGGTCGGCACCCCGGATGAGATTTACGCCACCCCGGCCAACCGCTTTGTCGCCGAGTTTATCGGGACGCCACGGCTGAACATGATCCCGCTGAACCAGCCGGTCAGCCCGCTGGCACGGCATCTTCAGCAGCGTTTTGATCTACTCGATCGCACCCTGCACTGCGGCATCCGCCCGGAGGAGATCGTACTCAGCGAAGGGGCAGGCAACAACGGCATTGCGATGACCATCGACAACATTATGCCCACCGGCGGTAGCTGGGTGATTGAACTGGTGGCCGGAGACGATCGCCTGTTCCACTCCACGCAGCTGCGTCCGCGCTGGCAGGCGCGCCAGCAGGTGCACTGTCAGCTCCCGACCCACTCCCTGCACTTCTTTAACAGCAGCGGGCTGCGTCACGACGTTTACGCACGTTAATTCGTTTTTATCACTTTAAGGGAACCACCATGAAGCGCAATTTGACCGCCGCCGTTGTCGCCAGCGCCCTGCTGAGCAGCACCGTTGCTCAGGCTGAAACGTTCGATCTTCAGCAGCTGATCGCCGCCGCAAAGCAGGAGCAGCCGATTACCGTTTACGCCTCCACCGGCAAAATCGTCCAGCAGGCGAAAGCCTTCAGCGAGCAGTACGGGCTACAGGCTAACGGCGTCAAGGCCGATGCGCCGCAGATTATTGAGATTATCAGCCGGGAAGCGCAGGCGAAAAACGTGCGGGCCGATGTCGCCATCGTTGAAGATGCCCCGGCGGGCATGACCCAACTGCTGAACAAAGGCTATGTGCAGAGCTGGGTGCCAGGCGATCTGAAAGGCAGCATCCCCGCGCGCTATCAGGACCCGCTGACTGTGGTGCTGGCACCGAACGTCTTCGCCTATAACACGGCTCATCACGCCACCTGTCCGGTAGACAATATCTGGCAGCTGACTGAAGCAACATGGCGTGGCCGCGTGGCGATGCAGGATCCGACCAGCAAACCAGCCTATACCGACTGGTTCAGCCAGATGGAAACGCACTACGACCAGCAGGTGCGCGATGCCTACCAGCAGCAGTTCGGCAAGCCGCTGCAAACCGATGAGAAGTCCGCCACCGCAGCCTTTGTGAAGGCATTGGCGGGCAACGGCGTGCTGCTGACCCACTCCGATAACGACGCCGCCTCCGCTATCGGCGCACCGGACGGTAAAACCGACTTCGTTGGCCTGGTGTCCACTGCCAAGTTCCGCGACAACAAGCAGAGTATGAAGCTGGGCCTGTGCAGCGGGCTGAAGCCGTTTATCGGCTGGAATTATCCGAGCCTGGGCGTGGTGGCCACCGGCAGCAAAAGCCCGAACACCGCGAAGTTGTTTATCCACTATCTGCTGACCGCCGAAGGCATCGCCCCGCAGGGCGTGGACGGCAAAATGTCTACCAACCCGGCGGTAAAACTGCCTGCCGATGAGGCTTCCGGCATCGAAAAATATCGCGGCGAACTGATGGAATACCTGACCGCCACGGCGAAAGAGGACTGGAAAAGCCGCCAGGACTGGCAGGATATCTGGAGCCTGAACTACAAAAAATAACGCCCCGCGCAGCGACGGGGCCGTTCCTCTTCACTTTGAACAGGCAGCATACTTTGACCACGATTGATATTGCACAGCGCGAAGCGGCGCTCAAACGCATTGTTACCGAAGCCGGGGATACCGCCCTGCGCTTTTTCCACTCGCGTAAAGCAGGGGAATACGAACTGAAGGGCCACCAGGATATCCTGACCGAGGCCGATACCTTCGTTGAGGCGCTAATCCTGCAGGCGATTAGCGAAGCCTTCCCCGACGACCTGATCCTCGGCGAAGAGTCCGCCAGCCAGCCCGCCAGTGCGGAGAGCCTGTGGGTCGTCGATCCGATTGACGGCACCGCTAACTTTGCCCGTGGCATCACCCACTTCTGCGTCTGCATTGCCTGGGTTCATCACGGCGTCACCGAACTGGGGGCGATTTATAATCCCTCAAGCCAGGAACTCTATCTGGCACGGCGCGGCCACTATGCGCTGAAAAATGACCGGCCTTTGCGCTGCACCTCCATTACCGACACGCAGCGTGCCGCCGTGGAGCTGGGCTGGTCTGCCCGCCACAGCCAGCGCCGCTATCTGGATGTGATGACATCGATCCTGAATCAGGGCACCAGCATACGACGCGGCGGCTCCGGCGCACTGGCGCTGGCGTGGGTGGCGGAAGGCCGCACCGACGGCTACGTGGAAATCCATATGAATGCCTGGGACTGCCTGGCGGGCATGCTGCTGGTGCGTGAAGCGGGCGGCCGAATTGGTATCGCTCCCGAAACGGCCGAAGGCATTTTCAACGGTCTGCCGGTGCTGGCCGTCGCGCCGGGCATTGCCAGCGAACTGTCCCGTGCGGCGGGAATTCCGCTGGCGGAAGAACCGCAGGATACGGATTATCACGCCGCCGGTTCTGAGGCAGCGCCCGCCGCTGGCGTAACGGTGAAGCACAGTGAATCGGGCGCAGTCAGGGCATCGGCCATCGCACAGGCGGCGGATGCAGCTCAACCGGCCGTGCCGCACTATCCCCGTCCGCCGATCAGCCTGATTGCGGAAGACTTCCCCGGCTGGGGAATGGATATCTATATCGGCGGTTCCACCGGTGTGAGCGATGCCGCGCTGCTGGCCGAACACGATATCGGCGTGGTGATTAACTGCGCGGTAAACCTCGATATCGACTGGGTCAACACGCCGGAGGCCGGAGCCGCCGCGCATCTGCTCTCCCATGGTGCGGGTCCGGTTCGCTACTACAAGTTGGGGCTGATTGACGGCGACGGCAACGCGCCGGAGATGCTGCACGCGGGCTATCAGCTGATGCGCTCGGCGCTGCTGCAGCAGATCCCGGAAAAAGCCTCCTACCGCAACCGCCGGCGCGGCAATATCCTGGTCAATTGTCGCGGGGGCCGCAGCCGCTCCGTAGCTTTAGTGGCGCTGTTTATGCATCTGGAGTGCCCGGCGCGCTTCCCGACGCTCGACGCCGCGATTGCGTTAATCCGCGACCGCCGCCAGCTCCACCCGGATGAATGGTTTGAAGCGCCGAAACCGTCACTGACCCGGCTGGCGGAACAGGCCATTCTTCGCGAACGGGCCATCGCCGCAGCGGAACCGTGCGATGAGCGATAGCAGCAAGCCGTCCGGATTTGCCAGCGCCACCGAGGTGGCGCGCCTGGCGGGCGTATCGCGCTCGGCGGTATCGCGCACCTTTACCCCCGGCAGCAGCGTCTCGGCGGAAACACGGCGCAAGGTGCTCGCCGCCGCCGAAGTGCTGAACTACCACGTTAACCATCTGGCGCGCGGCCTGTCGAAGGAGGCCAGCCGCCCGGTGTGTATTCTCGGCGGTAATCTGGCGTCGCCGTATCAGTCCAGCCTGCTGGAGCACCTGACCCGCCGCCTGAACAAGGCCGGACGGGCGGTGATGGTGATCAACACCGACGACGGCGAAGCGAGCGCCAAAGAGGCCCTGCAGCAGACATTAAACTACCGATCCACCGCCACTATCGTGCTGTCGGGCAAACCGCCCGGCTCGCTGATTGAGATCTGTCTGCAAAGCGGGCAGCAGGTAATTCTGATTAACCGCATGGGCCAGTATGCCGGCGCGGACACTATCGACATCGATTACAGTTCAACGATGAAAGAGGCTTTTGACCACCTGATCGCTGCCGGATGTCAGCATCTTGCCGTAGTTTCCTCCTCAGCGCGCTCGCCCAGTATGGTGATCCGTGAAACCGGCTTTATGCAGGCCGCGGCCGACGCGGAGACCGACGTTTCCCTGATCCGCCCCGGCAGCACCAGCTACCAGACCGGCGTGCTTGCCGCGCGCGAGCTGCTGAGCCACCCAACACGCCCGGACGGCGTGTTCTGCGTGACCGATCTGATCGCCTGCGGTTTTATCGACGCCGCTCGCCACGAATTTGGCCTGCGCATTCCGGAAGATCTCTGCGTGATTGGCTTCGATGATATCGAACAGGCCAGCTGGCTGGGCTATCGGCTCACCACCTTCTCGCAGCCGCTGGCGGAGATGGCAGAGGCGGCCTGCGAGCTGCTGCTTTCCCCGGACGCAGAACGGCCGGAAAGACGGATTTTTGATGCGCGGCTGGTGAAGCGAGGAACGCTGCGCTGAATCCGTTTTAGGCACAAGTGTAATCGGCATCAGCAAATGAAATATTCAGCGACTTTTGACTAATAATCCCCCAAAAAGCAGTGGGATTTATCGTATACTGATTGCGCTATAAGAATAAATTCACCTCGCTGAACGTCCACCGTCCTCGAAGCCGTTGGTTGCCGCACAGCACCCCGCCCCCGCGCGGGGTTTTTGTATTACAAAGATAAAATGGACATACCGCGCACTGCGGGATGCTGATAAGCATCAGAGAATAACAGGAGACTTCATGGCTAACCCTTATCGCGAACTGTTTGCCACCCCGGGTGCACTGGGGCTGGCGCTCGCGAGCACCGTTGTGCGCCTGCCGCAGGCGATGATCGGCATCGGCATTGTCACCATGCTGGTACAAAAAACCGGGCAGTACTGGCTTGCCGGTGCCGTAGCAGGCGTTTACACGCTGGCGAATGCGCTGGTCGGCCCGCAGATTTCCAAGGTGGTGGATCGACGCGGGCAAAGCCGGGTGCTGCCGTATGTTACCGCCTACAGCATCGGCATGCTGACGGCGCTGATTGCCGCCGTTTATCTGCAGGCACCTGCCCCGCTGCTGTTTATTCTGGCGCTGCTGGCGGGGGCGATGCCGAGCATGCCGGCGATGATCCGCGCCCGCTGGCTACAGCTTTTTCGCGGCAGGCCGCAGCTGCACACCGCGTTTTCTCTGGATACGGTGATCACCGAATTAGTGTTTACCATCGGCCCGCCGGTGGCCATCGTGCTGAGTACCAGCTTCTTCCCCGAGGCCGGGCCGCTGGTCGCGCTGCTGCTGCTGATTGTGGGCATAACCGCCTTTCTGATGCAGAAGCAGACCGAGCCAAAAGTGGTGGAAGGTCTCGGGAAGCAGACCAGCTCAACCCTGCTGATCCCCGGCGTGCGCACCATTGTCTTTGCGCTGCTGGCGCTGGGGGTGATTGCCGGTTCGGTTGAGGTGGCGGTGGTTGCCTTCGCCAATATGCAGGGCTGGCCGGCCGCTGCCAGCTTTGTGCTGGCCGCCTATGCGCTGGGATCGATGATCGCCGGCCTGCTGTTCGGTACGCTAAAAATTACCGCCCCGATTGAGAAGCAGTTCCTGTGCGGCGGTGTGGTAATGGCGGTGACCACCCTGTTCCCGATTTTATCCCCCAGCGTTTACGTGCTGGCCGCCACGCTGTTTATCGCCGGCGTGTCGTTTGCACCGACGATGGTTATCGTGATGAATATCGGCACCACGATTCTGCCGCCATCAAGGATAACCGAAGGGCTGACGTGGATGACCACCGGCATCAGCCTCGGCGTGGCGCTGGGCAGCGTGCTGGCGGGTATGGTTATCGATTTCTACGGCGCACGGGCCGGATTCAGCGTGGCGATGGTCGCCGGGCTGGTGATGGTGCTTGTCGTGCTGATGGGGCTGCGCGTGCTGCGCTCGTCGTCTGCGGTGTGCGTTGAGACGGCGAGTTAACCCTCGCCGTAGCAGGCTAAAGGGTGATCATTACTACTGGTATCTAGCTTGATTCTGGGCTTGATGCCAGTTCATAGCTGGAGAAATAAAGCATTAAAATCAAAAATGTTATAGCACACCACTTGTTATGCGGTTGACGACTCTATTTGGATTTTAATCTCATGTAGCAACGCCTGAATTAACCCCGATGCATAGCGCTGCGCACCAATACGTTCGTCATCGTTCTCAATGGCAAAAAATCGAGCGTAGGCAACAGCTCCCACTTTTTCAAAGCCCTCACCGTAGTCGTCATCGCAGAAACGCCGTGCCAGTGCGGCTAATCCATCCCTGAGTGCCTCCTGATGCAACCCCGAGCGAAGCCTGTCGACAAAAAGCGCAGCAACTTCTTTAACCGAACCTGAATATCGAATGACGTGAATCAGATCGGCAGCATCTTTATTTTCCTGCCGCTGGTCCAGTGCAATAGCCTTCAGGATCACAAAAGATGGGACATCAGCAAAACGCACCACATCCACAGATAGGCCACCGCCATCCAGAAGTGCTGCAGCAACTTCTCTTTCCCGATACCAGTCATTTACGATCCCAGCATGTTTGATTGTGAGAGCAGATACCGACTCACCGCTGACACTGACCGTCCTACCCGGAGTATCATTCCCTGCATCGCGAAGAAGTTCGACGACCACCTCAATCTGCTTATCGACCCTCCTACGCCATCTCCAGGACGCCGCTTTTCCATCTTCCAGCCATCGTTCAAATCCCCGAGCCTTTAGCTGATCCGCGAGGCTGGTGTATTCATTTCCAACGGCCAAAACTTCAAGATTTAGCACAATGTCTACATCAGAAGTCCCAACATGCATCGGCACATCCGGAGGGGATTCAGGGGTAAGGTAACGTGGCACCAACCCGCCCACCAGACGTAGCGTATCCTTCAAATTTCCAAATGCACTGAGCAGTGTCAAAAGCGTTCTCTCACACGCGGCAGTGATGTCAGTATCGTACCCCGATGCAGTACGAGGTTTCAGTTCCTTTGCCATAACAACTCCAGGTGTTTTCTAAAGCTATCTGCCAGTTCTTTATTGCGTCCACGTCCATTTAGCAAGTCCAGATACAGAATGTACGGACTGGCAAAATAACCCAGACGATCTGCGCACTTACTACGAAAAAGTAAGCTCGCACCCCGGCGTTCGACCAACGAGATATTGGCCCCTTTTGGGGCTGGTTTAAGATTCAGTGCTTCCGCCATCAAATGGCCGTCACCATCAGCCACAACGATTTCTGCGCTATCTGTACCCGTCAGTACAGGCACAATCGTATTGGCTGCAGCTGTTCCGGTGAAAGCCCAGGCGAAATCAAGTTGATGTGTATCTATCCTTTCGGCAAGCTCACCCAGCAGGAGGCCAGGATTTTCAACGAAGGTATACCATCTGGATTCCTGAGCATTACGCCCCTGCCAGTTTTCAGCCCAGGCGTCCAGTAGCAGCCCGGGTCGTATCAGCTTTCTACGTTTGCCCGGCCCCTTACCTTCCTCATTAACCCATTCCCGCAAAATGAGTTCCTGTAATACCAATGAACACGTGTATTGAGATGTCTGGGCAAGCCTCGCCAACTCCGTTCCTGATAGCCAGGTATCGTTGTGCATTAACAGAGCATGGACAACGTTTTCACGTGCATCAGTGAACAGATCAACCACACCCTCTTTTTTTCTCACTGGATTTGAGTTTTTTTCGATATTAATCAACCAGAAACCATGTTTGAGGAAAAGGCTTCCAACGAATTCGTAATAGGCAAAACCTGATTCCTTTAGTTCCCTTTTAGATCCGGGACTGAGGGATTGCGCGGCAACCATGCCAATAACGTCGCCAGGGTGGCGATGCGCATTTTTGCGAAGATTTAGCCGCCTGACCGCATTCCGGATATCTCTTGGATAACCGCTACTGACGATCTCAACATCAATAGTCAGCACGCTATTTTGCAGCTGAATCCTGACTGCGTCATCAGGAGCAGATTTTTCAGATGCATCGGGGTCGGATGCGGACACGGCTTGAATAACAGCATCGGTTCCGATTGCATCCGCCAGGCTATTGACCAACGCTTGCAGACTCTGCTTTCTAAATCCAGGCCTTGCGGCCCTGGTTCCAGCCATATTATTAGCCTTAAACTCGTTATTAGCTGTACAGCTAATAATATAAAATTAGCAAATATTAAAGCTAACCTAATCATAAACTGTGCAGATAACAAGCATTTTAAGGATGACCGAAACCTGAGGCTTAACGGGCCACAGCTAAAGACGCGAGTGAGCATGTGTCTGGAATAAAAAAACCCTGCCGGAGCAGGGTTTCATGGACTGACTTGCGTTCTTTACTTAGAACGGAATATCGTCATCAAAGTCCATTGGCGGTTCGTTGTTCGCCGGTGCGCTGTTCTGCTGTGGCTGCTGCTGCGGGCGAGACTGCGCGCCGCCGCTGAACTGGTTGCCGCCCTGAGGCTGCTGTGGCTGGCCCCAGCCGTTGTTGTTGTTCTGGCCCTGGCCGCCGCCTGCCGGTGCGCCGCCGCCCTGGCCGCGACCGCCCAGCATCTGCATCGTGCCGCCAACGTTAACCACGACTTCGGTAGTGTATTTTTCTACGCCGGCCTGGTCGGTCCATTTGCGAGTCTGCAGTGCACCTTCGATATACACCTGGGAACCTTTACGCAGGTATTCACCGGCCACTTCTGCCAGCTTGCCGAACAGCACAACGCGATGCCACTCGGTCTTCTCTTTGGTTTCACCGGTCTGCTTGTCACGCCAGCTTTCGGACGTAGCCAGAGTAATGTTGGCAACGGCACCGCCATTTGGCATGTAGCGGACTTCCGGATCTTGCCCCAGATTCCCAACTAAAATAACTTTGTTTACGCCTCTGCTGGCCATGTTGCTGTCTCCGATAAATGTGTCTGACTAAGTCTAAGCGCAAAATTCTAACACGCACACCTCCTAATGACACGTGCAGAGATCCGCGTTTTCGAGGCGGATCCAAAACTCTTTTTTAATACAACACATAACGATCGAAGAGGGAAACCACAGCAGAAAGCGGATCGCCGCAGATGGCACCTGACGCCAAAACACTGGTTATCCATTCAGGTTTTTTTGTGCCATAATGACGTGTTTCTTTTCTGGCCATGCCGGGCAGGCATGGTGAGGTATGTGCTAATCCGGGAATTGTGAATGGATAAGATCGAAGTACGGGGTGCCCGCACCCACAATCTGAAAAATATTAACCTGATCATTCCGCGCGATAAACTGATCGTCGTCACCGGCCTGTCAGGTTCCGGGAAATCCTCGCTGGCGTTCGATACGCTGTATGCCGAGGGCCAGCGCCGCTACGTGGAGTCGCTCTCCGCCTATGCGCGTCAGTTTCTCTCGCTGATGGAAAAGCCGGACGTTGACCATATTGAGGGGCTGTCACCGGCGATCTCAATTGAGCAAAAGTCCACCTCACATAACCCGCGTTCCACCGTCGGGACCATTACTGAAATTCACGACTACCTGCGCCTGCTGTTTGCCCGCGTCGGCGAGCCGCGCTGCCCGGATCACGATGTGACGCTGGCCGCGCAGACCGTCAGCCAGATGGTCGACAACGTGCTGGCGCAGCCGGAAGGCCGCCGCCTGATGCTGCTGGCACCGATTATTAAAGAGCGTAAGGGTGAACACACCAAGACGCTGGAAAACCTCGCCAGCCAGGGCTATATCCGCGCGCGTATCGACGGCGAAGTCTGCGATCTTTCCGATCCACCGAAGCTGGAGCTGCAGAAGAAGCACACCATCGAGGTGGTAGTGGATCGCTTTAAGGTGCGTGAAGATCTGGCGCAGCGCCTGGCGGAGTCGTTTGAAACCGCGCTGGAGCTGTCCGGCGGCACCGCCGTGGTGGCCGATATGGATGACCCGAAGGCCGAAGAGCTGCTGTTCTCCGCCAACTTCGCCTGCCCGATCTGTGGCTACAGCATGAGCGAGCTGGAACCGCGCCTGTTCTCCTTTAACAACCCCGCAGGTGCCTGCCCGACCTGCGACGGGCTGGGGGTGCAGCAGTATTTCGATCCGGATCGCGTGGTGCAGAACCCCGATCTGTCGCTGGCCGGTGGTGCCATCCGCGGCTGGGATCGTCGTAACTTCTACTACTTCCAGATGCTGCGCTCGCTGGCCGATCACCTCGGCTTCGACATTGAAGCGCCGTTCAGCTCGTTGAAAGAGTACGACCGCAAGGTCATTCTCTACGGCTCCGGCAAAGAGAATATCGAATTCAAATACGTTAACGATCGCGGCGATACCTCGGTGCGTAGGCACCCGTTTGAAGGCGTGCTGCATAATATGGAGCGCCGCTACAAAGAGACGGAATCCTCCGCCGTGCGTGAGGAGCTGGCGAAGTTTATCAGCAACCGCGCCTGCGCCAGCTGCAGCGGCACGCGCCTGCGTCGCGAAGCGCGCCACGTTTTTGTTGAGAACACCACGCTGCCGACCATTTCGGATATGAGCATCGGCCACGCGATGACCTTCTTCGAAAATATGAAGCTCAGCGGCCAGCGCGCGAAAATCGCCGAGAAGGTGCTGAAAGAGATTGGCGATCGCCTGCGCTTCCTCGTTAACGTCGGTCTGAACTACCTTTCCATGTCCCGTTCGGCGGAAACGCTCTCCGGCGGCGAGGCGCAGCGTATCCGCCTCGCCAGCCAGATCGGTGCCGGGCTGGTTGGCGTGATGTACGTGCTGGATGAACCCTCTATCGGCCTGCATCAGCGCGACAACGAGCGCCTGCTGGAAACGCTGGTCCACCTGCGCAATCTCGGTAACACGGTGATTGTGGTGGAGCATGATGAAGACGCGATCCGCGCCGCCGATCACGTGATTGATATCGGCCCGGGTGCGGGCGTTCACGGCGGGCAGATCGTCGCGGAAGGTACCGTGGACGACATTATGGCGGTCGAGGAATCCCTCACCGGCCAGTTCCTCAGCGGTAAGCGCGGTATTGCCATTCCCGCCGAGCGGGTTAAAGGCGATCCGGCGAAGGTGCTGAAACTGTCCGGGGCCAGCGGCAACAACCTGAAGGACGTGACGCTGACCCTGCCGGTCGGGCTGTTCACCTGCATTACCGGGGTTTCCGGCTCCGGTAAATCCACGCTGATTAACGATACGCTGTTCCCTATCGCCCAGCGTCAGCTGAACGGTGCCACCATTGCCGAACCGGCCCCGTACCGCGAAGTCAGCGGCATGGAGCATTTCGACAAGGTGATCGATATCGATCAGAGCCCGATTGGCCGTACCCCGCGCTCCAACCCGGCGACCTACACCGGGATTTTCACCCCGGTGCGTGAGCTGTTTGCCGGCGTGCCGGAGTCGCGCACCCGCGGCTACACGCCGGGCCGCTTCAGCTTTAACGTGCGCGGCGGGCGCTGCGAGGCCTGCCAGGGCGATGGCGTGTTGAAGGTGGAGATGCACTTCCTGCCGGATATCTACGTGCCGTGCGACCAGTGTAAGGGCAAGCGCTATAACCGCGAGACGCTGGAAGTGAAGTACAAGGGCAAGAGCATCCACGAAGTGCTGGAGATGACCATTGAAGAAGCGCGTGAGTTCTTCGATGCCGTTCCGGCGCTGGCGCGCAAGCTGCAAACGCTGATCGACGTGGGTCTGTCTTATATCCGCCTTGGCCAGTCGGCGACCACGCTCTCCGGTGGCGAAGCGCAGCGCGTTAAGCTGGCGCGCGAGCTGTCCAAGCGCGGCACCGGCCAGACGCTGTATATCCTGGATGAGCCGACCACCGGTCTGCACTTCGCCGATATCCAGCAGTTGCTGGAAGTGCTGCACCAGCTGCGCGACCAGGGCAACACCATCGTGGTGATTGAGCACAACCTCGACGTGATCAAAACCGCCGACTGGATCGTTGACCTGGGGCCGGAAGGCGGCAGCGGCGGCGGCGAGATCCTCGTGTCCGGCACGCCGGAAACCGTTGCCGAGTGCGAGAAGTCCCACACCGCGCGCTTCCTGAAGCCGCTACTGGCGAAATAAACGAAGAGGGGCGGTATCATTTCGCCCCTCTTTGCTCCCCGCAGTTTCCATTCGTTTTAATGACATATTTCTGACATTCAGCGCTAAATCTTGCAGAAACAGGCAAGATTTAGCGACGTTTAGACATCCCCACGTCATGCTTTCAGGACTATGCTTTACCCTCATCATTTGAGGAGGAAGGCAGCCTGTGTCATCGCCCTTCTCCCGCCGTTATGGCCTCGCGCCATCTCATCATTTACCGGAGACACCAATGAACATTACGCATGCTTATGCCGCCCAGGACGCAAAATCAAAACTGGCTCCGTTCGAATTCCAGCCGCGTGAACTGCGGGAACATGATGTGCAGATTGACGTGCTGTACTGCGGCGTTTGCCACTCGGACCTGCACCAGGCGCGCAATGAATGGCGTAACACCATTTTCCCGGTGGTGCCGGGACACGAAATCGTCGGACGCGTGACCGCCGTTGGCGCACACGGCCATAAATACAAGGTTGGCGACCTGGTCGGCGTGGGCTGCCTGGTCGATTCCTGTCGCACCTGCGAAAGCTGTAAAGAAGACCTGGAGCAATACTGCGAAGAGGGCTTCGTTGGCACCTATAACGGTCAGGATCGCATCAGCGGCGACATTACCTACGGTGGCTACTCCACGCAGGTGATTGTGCATGAAGACTTCGTGCTGCGTGTGCCGGAAAATCTCGATCCTGCCGCCGCCGCGCCGCTGCTGTGCGCCGGTATCACCACGTTCTCACCGCTGAACCACTGGGGTGTGGGTCCGGGTAAAAAAGTCGGTATCGTCGGCCTGGGTGGTTTGGGCCATATGGGCGTGAAGATTGCCCATGCGATGGGTGCGCACGTCGTGCTGTTTACCACTTCACCGTCAAAAATCGAAGACGGTAAGCGCCTGGGCGCGGATGAAGTGGTGATCTCGAAGGATGCCGACCAGATGGCGGCACATGCCAACAGCTTCGACTTTATCCTCAATACCGTGGCGGCTCCGCACGATCTGAACCCGTTTATCACCCTGCTGCGCCGCGACGGCACCATGACGCTGGTGGGCGCACCGGAACACGACCATCCTTCACCGCAGGTGTTTAACCTGATCTTTAAACGTCGCAGCATTGCCGGTTCGCTGATTGGCGGCATTAAAGAAACCCAGGAGATGCTGGATTTCTGCGGCAAGCACAACATCACCTCCGATATTGAGCTGATCAATATCAATCAGATTAACGAGGCCTACGAGCGGATGCTGAAAAGCGACGTGAAGTATCGCTTCGTGATTGATATCGATACGCTGCGGGCGTAACGCCCATTGCTCCGGTCGGCCAACTTGTCCGGCCGGAGCGACATCCTGCCACTTCAGCTCCTTTTCTGTCGCTCCGCACTGGCATTTAACACGGATCGGACGTCGTTCAATGCTCCTGTAACTCCCCATCTTTACTGCACGTAATCACTACAACGTTATTTCCGCCCGTCGCTATTGATATTTATACGGTTTTCTCACAATGGCCTTCGCGCCGTAATTTAAGACGGGAAAAGTGAATATTATCGACAATATTGAATTAAAAAGAGATTGATCGCGCTTAATACGACAGGTTAATAGTATTAAACGGCTATAAAGGACAATCGACAACATAATCAATGGACGGACCACTCAGATTATAAAGGGTATTACCCTCCCACCGGCAACGCATAACCCCATAAGTTTATTGATAAAAAACCTAAAATACTCAATGATACCGGTGACTCCTTTGTGTAATTCTCACCGATTACGCTTTATTGTGAGTCAGGTAGACAATTCCAGCGATTTCCTTTGCCTGATTAAATATTTTCTATTTGAATAAAATCCGATGAACCGCCTTTCCATGGTGCACTGCGCCGGTAATATGCACCAACAAAGTGCGAAAATATTAATTAAACGCCCGTTTACAGGCGGTTATTGTCTGGCATTGCTCTTGCATATGCTTGTATATACATGGCTGGACAATCACCAGCTCTATCCCAAACGAAATACAGAAGGAACCGCTATGCATTCTCTCCGTGTATTGAAACGTTCGCTGGCCGCGCTGTGCTGTGCCGGGATGTTATCCGCAGTGGCTGTCCCTGCTTTTGCCGCAGAAACGGACACCGTCAAAATGGGCGTTGAACCCTGGCTGGGCTACGGTCAGTGGCATGTTGCGGCGGATCAGAAGCTGTTTGAAAAACAGGGCCTGAAGAAAGTCGAGGTGATTAACTTTGCGGAAGATAAAGATATCAATGCCGCGCTGGCCAGCGGACAGATCGATGCCGCAAATATCGCCACCCATACCGCCATCGGGATGATCTCCGCCGGTCTGCCGATTAAAATCGTGATGGTGCTGGACCAGAGTAATACTGCCGATGCGATGCTGGTGACCAAAGATATCGCCACGCTGCAGGACCTGAAGGGTAAGCAGGTGGCCTATGAAGAAGGCACCACCAGCGACATTCTGCTGCGCAGCGCGCTGGCCTCCGCCGGGCTGAAGTTCTCCGATATTAAACCGGTGCCCATGCCGGCAGCCTCAGCGGGCAGCAGCATTATCGCCGGACGCGTCCCGGTCGCCGTGACCTATGAACCTTATCTCACCGTGGCAATGAAGGGCGATCCCAGCCTGAAAATGCTGTACAGCGGCCAGTCCGATCCCGGCCTGATCAGTGATGTGCTGGTGGTCCACGATGATTTTATTAAAAATCACCCCGAAGCCATTAAAGCGCTGATCAAAACGTGGGACAGCTCGCTGAATTACTACAACGCCCACACCACCGAGGCTCGCGCCATTATTTCCAAAGCGGTCGGCGCGTCTCCGGAAGACCTGCATACCGCCTTCGACGGCGTGAAATACTTCTCTCTGGCGGATAATAAAAAACTGTTATCCCATGACTTTAGTGAAAAAACCTTCCCTCACCTGCTGAAAGCGGCGACGGATGCCGGCATTGTCAGCCAGCCGGTGACCCCGCAGCAGACCATTGATGCCAGCTTCGTTAATAACCAGTAGCCATCCCTCTTTCTTCCCGCCGTTATGCGGCGGGGAGAAAGATGTCAGGAGGAAATATGAGTGTGGTTGAGCAGCAAAAAACACCTCAACAATCAAAAAAACGGCGCAGGCGCAGCAATCTGCTCACTATCGGGAAATCGCCTTCGCGCTCGCAGTTCCTGAGCATCGCCATCGGCGTATTTGCCCTGCTGATTTTTGTCTGGTGGCTGGCGACCTCAATGGGCGCCATTAAACCGATTTTCTTACCGGGAATTGAACGCGTCTGGCAGCGGATGGTCGCGCTAGCAGCAGACGGCACGCTGCAGAGTGATATTGAGAGCAGCCTGTACCGCATTATCATCGCCTTTACGATTTCATCGCTGATGGCGATTGTCATCGGCGTGCTGGCGGGCTGCTATGGCCTGGCGAAGGCGATTGTCGAACCGCTGGTCGATTTCGTGCGCTATATGCCGGTGGTGGCCTTCGTGCCGCTGACCATCCTGTGGACCGGCACCGACGATTTTCAGAAATTCCTGGTGATCTGGATTGGTACCTTCTTCCAGCAGGTGCTGATGATGATCGATGCCGTGAAGCGCGTTCCGCCTGATTTCATTGGCCTGGGCCGCACGCTGGGCATGTCGGACCGTAAGATCCTGCTGCGCATCGTGATCCCCTCCGCCCTGCCTGCCATCTGGGACGCCCTGCGCATCAGCATCGGCTGGGCCTGGACCTGGCTGGTGCTGGCCGAACTGGTGGCCTCTACCTCGGGGCTTGGCTACCGCATCGTGGTGTCCCAGCGCTATTTCCAGACCGACACCATTATCGGTTACATCCTGCTGCTCGGCCTGCTGGGCCTGATCACCGACCAGATTATGCGTGCCCTGGAGCGCGTGCTGTTCCGCTATAACCGGAGACGTTCCTGATGGCGACGCTAACGCTAAACAAGCTGGAAAAAAGTTTTCCCCTCGGCAAGAGCTACCGCCGCGTGCTGCACGGCATTGACCTGACGCTGAACGACAATGAGTTCGTGTCGATCGTCGGCACCTCCGGCTGCGGTAAAAGCACCCTGCTGTCGATTGCCGCCGGACTGGAGGATTTTGACGGCGGTGATGTGCTGGTCGACGGCGTGCCGATTGAAGGCCCGGGGCTGGATCGCGGCGTGGTGTTTCAGTCCTACACCCTGCTGCCGTGGCTGACCGCGCGCGGCAATATTGAGTTTGCCCTCAAGGCGGCAGGCACCCCGGCCAGCGAGTGCCGCGATATCGCCCAGCAGCATCTGGAACTGGTCAAGCTCGGCAACGCCGCCGACCGCTGGCCGGGTGAACTTTCCGGCGGTATGAAGCAGCGCGTGGCGATTGCCCGGGCGCTGTCCTACCGGCCGAAAATTTTGCTGATGGACGAGCCGTTTGGCGCGCTGGATGCCATGACCCGCCATCAGATGCAGCAGCTGCTGGTGGAGATTTGGGAAAAGCATCGCCTGACGGTGATGTTTGTCACCCACGATATTGAGGAAGCGGTCTGGCTTTCCGACCGTATCGTGGTAATGGGCCAGGGGCATATCGATTCCACTTTCGACGTCACCCTGCCGCGCCCGCGCCATGAAAGCATTAACCGCACCGCAGAATTCATCGAGCTGCAGCACGACGTGCTGAGCCGCATTCAACAACACGCGATTGGCTAACTGAAAAAAGGTAACACTATGTCTGTGACATTCCACGACCTGTCGGCTTCCACTGAATTACCCGCTGACCTTTTCAAACGTACTGAATCCGACCTGTCATTTTTCGTTGAGAAGGTGAAGCCGATTATTGCGGCGGTGAAGGAGGAAGGCGACAGCGCGCTGATCCGTTTTGCTCGCGAGTTTGACGGCGTGCAGCCGGAAAGCTTCTCGGTGCGTGCCGAAGAGCATGAGTTCGAAGAGGCCTTTGCGCGCGTCGATGCCAAAGTGATCGAGGCGATTCGCTTCTCGGTGGAGAACGTGCGTGCCTTCCACGAAGCGCAAAAGCCCGAAGAGATGTGGTGGAAAGAGATGCGTCCGGGCGCCTTCGCCGGGGACCGCCACGTGCCGATTGATGCGGTGGCCTGCTACGTCCCGCGCGGCAAGGGTTCATTCCCCAGCGTACTGATTATGACCACCGTTCCCGCCGTGGTGGCCGGCGTGCCGCGCGCGGTGGTGATCACCCCGCCAGGCCCCGACGGACGGGTGGATGATGCCACGCTGATCGCCGCACGCCTGGTCGGCATTACCGAAGTATACAAGTGCGGCGGCGCGCAGGGCGTGGCGGCCGTGGCTTACGGCACGCAGTCGGTGCCGAAATGCCTGAAAATCGTCGGTCCGGGCAGCCCGTGGGTGGTGGCCGCCAAGCGCCAGCTGTCTCATCTGATCGACCCGGGAATTCCGGCCGGTCCGAGCGAAAGCCTGATCCTCGCCGACGACTCCGTCAGCGGTGCGCTGGCGGCGCTGGATCTGCTGATCGAATCCGAGCACGGCCCGGACTCGTCGGCGTATCTGGTCACCTCCAGCCGCCGCGTGGCGGAAGAAGCGATTGCCGCGCTGCCGGGCTACTGGGACAGCATCGGTGAAAAACGCGCCGGGTTCTCGCGCAGCGTGCTGGGCGGCACCCACGGCGGCGTGGTGCTGACCAAAGATTTCGCCACCGCCGTGGAGTTCGTCAATCAGTATGCGCCCGAGCATCTGGAAATTCTGGCAGAGGAACCGATGGCGGTGATGACGCAAATCCGCAACGCCGGAGAGATCCTGCTGGGCGAACACACGCCGATTACCCTGGGTAACTTCGTGCTGGGGCCAAATGCCGTCCTGCCGACCAACAGCGCCGCCAAAACCGCCGGGCCGCTGTCGGTGTTCGATTATATGAAGCGCATCTCCGTCGGCTACGTTACCCGCGCGGGCTACCAGCAGCTGGCGACCAAAGCCAAACGTTTTGCCGAGTACGAGGGCTTCCCTGGCCATGCGCTGGCCGTCTCTGAGCTGCGCGATCGCCTGCTGAAAGGAGAGAATCATGACTGAGCCGCTCGCGCCGTTAGCGGCGGAGGCGCGCCGCCTGACGCAGCAGGGTGACTGGCAGCAGGCCAGCGAGAAGCTCAGCCAGCTGATTACCGAAGTCACCGGCGTGCAGGCGACCGGCCTGAACATCAACCGCGATCAGTACAGCCTGAACTCGCTCAACGGCCGCGTGACGCTGGCCGATGGCCGCACGCTGTTCTTTAAGTATCACCATGAAGAAGGCGAAGAGCACACCATTGAGGAGTACTACCGCGCCGAGCTGCTGCGCGAGCACGGCTTCCGCGTGGATGTGCCGATCTACGCCTGCGGCGAGCCGGGGCGCCAGATCCTGCTGTATACCCTGCGCGATGAAAAGCGGCTGGCCGACGTCTGCCGCGAGATTGAAGCGAATGCCGACTGGCAGGGCATGGCCCCGGTGGTCGATGCCCAGCGCCGCGCCGATGCGGAAATCCTCGCGCATACGCTGCCGACGCTACAGCAGGCGCAGGTCAGCCAGGTGGAGGCCGAGTCTATCCACCAGCTGTTCTGGAACCGTCTGGTTTCGCCGGGCCACACCGCCGGGCTGGGTGGGCGGGTTGACGGCTTCTACGTCAATCAGGACTTCACCCTCGGTGAGCTTACGCTGCCGTGGCAGAGCCTGAGCAACCTGCGGTGGCGCATCAACGGCGTCACCTATCAGCACACGCTGCGCCAGCTGTTCCTGGACGCCGGGCAGATCCTTGCGCCCGCCGCGCTGGCCCATCACGGGGTGGTGGTGGCGCACGGCGATGCGCACAATGCTAACGTCTGGTTTGATTCCCAGGACGGCGTGCCGCAGCTGGTCAGCTTCGATCCGGCCTTTGCAGGCAGCCATATTCCGGCGCTGCTGGCCGAGATCAAAGCCACCTTCCACAATATTTTTGCCCATCCCTGCTGGCTGTATGAACCGGCGCAGGCGGCGGAAATCTACCGGGTCAGCGTTCGTCGCGATGGCGACACGCTGGAGGTGGAGCACAACTGGCAGCTGACGCCGCTGCGTCAGGCGTTCCTTGATAGTAAAGGTGAGCTGTACTGGAAGCCGCTGCTGGCCGCGCTGAAGGCCAAAGGCTGGCTGCCCGCGAACTGGCAGCAAATTATGCGCCTGGCGCTGTTCTGCTGCCCGACGCTGGTGATGAGCCTGCGCGCCGGATCGGCCAGCCAGCATAATCCGGTCAGTTCGACGATTGGCCTGGCGATGGCCGTGATGCTGGGCAGCGGCGGCGATGATGAGTTCTCCCGCTGGCTGGACGGTCTGCTGACGGAAGGATAAGCGATGAAAACGGTACAGCTGTACGGCGTCGGCGATCTGCGGGTGGAAGAAAAAGCACCGGCGGTGCTGGCGGCCGGTCAGGCGCGCATTCAGGTGCGGGCCGCCGGGATCTGCGGTTCCGACATTCATAACTATCGCACCGGGAAATGGATGGCCGCCCTGCCGGTCACGCCCGGCCACGAGCTGTTTGGCGTGGTGATCGACGCGGCGGAAGCCACGGCAGGCTTCCCGCCGGGAACCCGCGTGGTGGCCGATTCCCGAGTCTGGTGCGGCACTTGCCCCGCCTGCCTGCGCGGTGCGCACAATCTCTGCACCTCGCTGGGCTTTGTCGGTGAGGTGTGCGACGGCGGTTTCGCCGAACAGGTCGTGCTGCCGGTCAGCGGCCTGCTGCGGGTGCCGGACGATGTCGCGGATGATATTGCCGTGCTCAGCGAACCGCTCGGCGTGGCGCTGCGGGTGGTTAATCAGCTGAACCCGCCGCCGGGCAGCCGGGTGCGCGTTGCCGGCGGCGGCACCATTGGCGGGCTGGTGGCGCTGCTGCTGCACCATACGCACCGCTGCCGGGTACAGCTGAGCGAGCCGAACGCGGCTCGCCGGGGGCGAATCGCCGCGCTGATCCCGCTGGATGAAGACGGCGACTATGACTTCGCCGTGGAGGCCACCGGGATCGGCAGCGTGCTGCAGCATCTGGTCGGCGGCATCACCTCCGGCGGGCGTATTGCGCTGGTGGGGATTTTTCACCACGACGGCGAACTGGACTTCAATCAGCTGGTTGAGCGGGAAATCTCCCTGACCGGCTGCAGCGTGTTTCAGAGCGAACAGCAGGCCGCGCTGGGGCTGATGGCCGATCTGGCCGACGGGCTGCGCACGCTGATCGCGCCTCCTGTGTCGCTGGACGACGTGCCGCAGGCCTACGAGATGCTGATCCAGGGCAAATCCTCCTACCTGAAGACGGTGGTGATACCATGAATGTGATGAACAGCTTTTCCCTCAGCGGCAGGCGCGCCCTGGTGACCGGGGCGACGCGCGGGATCGGCCTGGCGCTGGCTACCGCGCTGGCGCAGGCCGGGGCCAGCGTGATCCTCACCGGGCGCTCCTCGTCCACGGTGGACCGGGCCGTAGCGGAACTTCAGACGCAGGGCTTTTGCGTTGAGGGCCGGGTGCTGGATGTGACCCGCACCGCCGATATCCAGCGCTGTCTGGGGGAGATCGGTGATATCGACATCCTGATTAACAACGCCGGGACCGAGCAGATCTGCCCGTCGCTGGATGCTGACGAAGCGCTGTGGGACACCATTATTGCCACCAACCTGAAGGGCGCGTTTTTCTGCGCGCAGGCGGCGGCACGCAGTATGACCCGGGGCGACGGCGGAACCATTATTAACCTCTGTTCGCTGACCAGCGCGGTCGGCGTGCCGGGCGCTGCGGCCTACGGCAGCTCTAAATCGGGGCTGACCGGCATGACCCGGGCATTAAGCACCGAGTGGGCACCGCTGGGGATCCGGGTGAATGGCATCGCACCGGGGTATTTTGAAACGGAGATGACCCAGGCCTTTTATCAGGATGCGGCCTGGGTGGAGAGCATGCAGGCGAAGATCCCGCTGGGCCGCTTCGGCGAGCTGGCGGATCTTGCCGGGGCGGTGGTATTCCTCTGCTCCCCGGCTGCCCGCTATATCACCGGGCAGATCCTCTACGTTGACGGCGGCTATCTGGCGGCGATTTAAGCTCAGACGCGGTGCAGCAGTCCGGCGTGCAGCTCGTTGACCGAACGGCAGCCCAGCTGCGCCAGCGTGCGGTCAATTTCCTGCTTCATCGTAGCGATGGTGCTGGCCACCAGCGCTTCGCCACCGGCGGCGACGGCATAGAGCAGCGGCCGACCCAGCAGTACCGCATCGGCCCCCAGCGCCAGCGCTTTGACCACGTCGGTTCCGCGCCGGAAGCCGCTGTCGATCAGCACGCTGAAGTCCGGCCCCACCGCCGCCCGCACCGCAGGCAGAACCAGCATCGGGCTGTGCGTGCCGTCCAGCTGTCGGCCACCGTGGTTCGACAGCACGATGCCCTCCGCCCCCAGCCGCTGCGCCGCCAGCGCATCGTCAACCGTCATAATTCCTTTGATATACAGCGGCCCCTGCCAGATTTCGCGGATCCAGGCGAGGGTTTCCCAGCTCAGCGCCGGGTCCATCTGGCTGGCAAAGTAGGCCGCCGCGCCCGCCCCGCGCTGGTATTCTGCCGGAATATAGGGCTTCAGGTTGCCAAAGCCCGGCATCCCCTGCGGCAGCAGCGTGCGCATCACCCAGCCGGGATGGGCGGCAACATCGGCCATCGCCGCCAGGGAGAGCTTCATCGGGCGGCGGTAGTGGCGCTTGTCGCGCTCGCGGTTGCCGAAATGCACCGCGTCCACCGAGACCACCAGCGCCGTACAGCCCGCCTGCCGGGCGCGGTCCAGCAGGTTGCGGGTGACGTTGCGGTCTTTCAGTACGTAAAGCTGGAACCAGCGTTCGCCGTTGGAAGCCGCGGCAATCTCCTCCATCGAGGCGGTCGACACCGTGCTCTGGATGTAGCCAATCCCCTGCCCGGCCGCCGCGCGGGCGATCATCTGGTCGGCCTGATGGCGCAGCATGCCGTTATAGCCGGTCGGCGCAACCAGCAGCGGTGCCGCCAGCCGGGTTTGCCCCACATGCGTGCCGGTGTCGCGGCTGGATGCATCCTGCAGTACCGTCGGAGCGAACATCCAGCGGCGGAAAACATCCTGGTTGTGTTGCAGCGTGGTTTCGTCTTCCGCTCCGCCGTCCACATAGCTAAAGGCGAAGGCGGGCAGCCTGCGCCGGGCTTCACGGCGCAGGTCAGCCGCATTGAGTAGCATACATACCCCTTAACACATTGATAAAAATTAGGTTATCTTCCGGGCTACCGACGGAAACCCGCACCCAGTCAGTATAACCAGCTTCACGCCACGGCTTCACGATGATCCCGTGCTCCAGCAGTTTTTTTGCCAGATCGCGGCTGTCTCCGCCCGCGCGAAAGAACAGGAAGTTAGCCACGGACGGGGCAACCTGATAGCCCAGCTCAATCAGCTGCTGACGCATCACTTCCCGCTGTTCCGCAATCAGCGCCACGCTGTCCGCAACGTGGGCCGGGTCCTGCAGCGCAGCCAGCGCCGCCGCCTGCGCGGCGCGGTTGATATTAAACGGCGTGCGCACGCGATTGAGCACCCCGGCCAGCGCTTCGTCGCTGGCAATCCCGTAGCCGACGCGCAGCCCAGCCAGCCCCCATGCCTTCGAGAAGGTGCGCAGCACAATCCAAGGACGCGACTGGGCTTGCAATACGCTCAGGCTGTCCGGGTAGTCGCTCAGGTGATGGCAATATTCGTAATAGGCTTCATCAATCACCAGAATGCAGTCCTGCGGTGCCTGTTCAATCAGCCGGGTGAAATCCTCGCGTCCCAGCATGCAGCCCACCGGGTTCGAGGGGTTGCTGAGGATCAGCATCTTGGCAGGCTGGCTCAGCGCCTGCTGCCAGGCGGGCAGATCGAATTCCATCTGCTGATTCACTGGTACCAGCGTCACCTCCGCGCCCATCATCTGCGGATAGATCTGATGCAGCCCGAAGGACGGCTCAAGCGTCACCACCCGCTCGCCGGGATTGATAAACGCCAGGCAAAGCAGCTTCAGCAGCTCTTCCGAGCCGTTACCGATCACAATGCGTTCCGCATCAGCCCCGGTGAGCTCCGCCAGCGCATGGCGCAGTTTCAGGCTACCGGAGTCAGAGTAGATACCGGTGTGGCTCAAATCGGCGCGCAGCGCCGCCGCCACCAGCGGACTGGCCCCGAGGGGATTTTCATTGCTGCCCAGCCGGGTGATACGGTCAACCTGCCAGGTTTCACGCACCGCGTCATCCGACATTCCAGCGTTATAAACGCCCAGCTGCAGGGCCTCTTTTCTTGCCAGTTTTTCTATTTGAGTCTGAGACATCTGAACTCCGCTCCGTTAATGGAATATCGATCGTCGCCGCCGCCCGAAGACCACGGTTCGGGTCACCGCCGCGACGGCAATGAGTGAGATTAATTTATCAGAAAAGTGTAGATGTATAATCTTGTATATACAATTGCAATCCATATGCCAGCTGCGCAAAAAAAACAGTCCGTAAAGCAACGTGGGCGCAGAGGGGATATGCGGTAAGGATCTGGCGGGAAACGCGGGTTAAGGCGGCACCGTTTCAGTGCATGGCGATGGATGATGGTGCGCCGACGATCTCCCGGAGAGCGATTATCGATTCAACCCGGGTTCCCATTAGGAGAACGATTATCCAATGAGTAGTGATTCCCAACGGTGTAGTGTGTATCCGCGCGATGGCGTTAATCGGCAGGCATGAACGATACGGTAAATGACACCGTGATATGCCCAATGGTTAAAAACGATCGCTCGGTCAACGAGCCAGCCAATCAGCCTGCATGTAAGAAAGCGGCTCCTCGCGAGCCGCCTATTAGCCAGGCGTAAGCCCTTAATTAATCGACGTAGGCCGCAGTATGGAAATCAATTTCCCACTGCAGCACGTCGCCGTACAGCGCCGACAGTGCCTGTTTTTCCGCTTCACTCAGCGCGTGAGCGCAGCGGTCCAGCTCTTCTTTCAGCCAGCAGGCCTGCTGGTAGAACTCTTCTTCCGCATGCATCTCTACCCAGCGCCGCACGTCGGCATCCTGCTGGCTCTGCTGGCTCACCCGATGGCACCAGTGGTAGTACATCCACTCGGCGCCGAACATCAGGGTGATAATCTGCGCATAGCTGCCCTGCTGCGCGGTATGCAGCATGCCGTCGCGGAAGCGCCGCACCCCGGGCAGGTCGTCCGGGTAGTCGGCAGGATCGACCTGACGCTCCGCCAGCACCCGTTCAAACCAGGCGATCTGCGTATCCACCAGTGCATTCAGCACGCCAATCAGCCAGCGCTGCTGGCGGATATCCGGTGCCTTGCTGACGCCAAGGGCAAATATCGCGATCGCCGTCGCCACGAAGTTGCCTTCAAACACCAGATAGCGGTTAAACACCGATTCCGGCAGGCGATCGTTTTCAATATCCAAAACAAAACGGTGCTGCTGCATCGCCCGCCAGGCGTCCTGATGTTCGCGCAGCAGTCTTTCGCTGAACGCTTCCATCACGCTTCCTCCAGCGCGGCCTGAGCAACGGACATAAAGTGCTTAACGCGGGCCAGGTCCACATCGTTCCACCACACGCCGTCTACCTTCATGGTGCTGGCAACAATCACCCCCTGGGTGCGGCCGAGGATCTGACAAATGTTGGCGGGCGTCACGCCGGAACCCACCAGCAGCGGCAGCCCGGTAGCGGCGCGGATCTCGTCGATTTCCTCCATCGTGGCGCTGTCGCCGGTGCGCTGGCCGGTGGCGATCACCGCGTCGGCCTCGAAGAAGTCTACGTCACGGGTCAGCTCCTGGATCGAGCGGTCGGCGACGATAGCGTGGCTGCCGTGCTTCACGTGGCTGTCGGCAAAGACGCGAATCTGCTCGGCGCGCAGCTGGCTGCGATAGCGCAGTGCCTTCGCCGCAGCACCTTCGATAAAGCCTTCGTTAGCGATATAGGCATTCGCCCACTGGTTGACGCGAATAAAATCAGCACCGCCCGCCAGCGCGGTAGCCATCGCCGGAATCGCGGCGTTGGCCAGCACGCTAATTCCCAGCGGCACGCCAAAACGCTCGCGGACTTTCTCGGTAATCACCGCCATCAGCGCCGACGTTTCGTGGCCAATATCTTCAGGCTTAGAAAACGGAATATCGCCATGGTTTTCTACAATCAAACCGTGAACGCCGCCTGCAACATAATTTTCGGCATCACGAAGAGCACGTTCAATAATATCCCTGACTGATTTACCACGATATTTCGGCGTGCCGGGGAACGGGTCACAGTGAATAACGCCCATCACCGCTTTACTACGTGAAAAAATAGCTTGTATTGCATTCGTTTTTTCTGCTGAGATAGCACCCATCTTATCCATCCTGTTTAAGGAAACACTATGCGTGTTTATGTCACCGGTAATATTACCGTCGATGAAACATGGTCCATTGCGGATATTCCGCAAAAGGGATCCTCGATTCATGGCGTTAAAGTCTCGCAAGATATTGGCGGTAAAGGCGCAAACCAGGCGATTATTTTATCCCGCTGCGGAATAGAAACATATTTAATTGCCGCCACGGGAAATGACAGCAACGGCATATGGCTCCGCCAGCAAATAATTAATGAAAAATTAACGTTATTACCCACTACGTATTTCAACCAACATAGCGATACCTCAATTATTTTAAACAGCGCCGATGGCGATAATGCCATTATTACGACGACCGCCGCCGCAGATGCCTTCAGCCTGGAAGAGATTATTCCCCATCTGGCCGATGCCGCTCCGGGCGATATTCTGTTGCAACAGGGGAATTTCTCCCTGGAAAAAACGCGCGCTCTGTTTCAGCTGGCCAAAGCGCGCGGCCTGACTACGGTATTTAATCCTTCCCCGGTTAACCCCGACTTTGCTCATCTCTGGCCGCTGATTGATATCGCGGTGGTCAATGAATCAGAGGCCGCAGAACTCCAGCCACAGGGCCTTAAGACCTTAGTCATTACCGAGGGTGCTGCCGGTGCCTGGCTGGTCAGTGAAGACCAGCGCCGGTTCTGCCCGGCGGTGGCCGCTGAAGCCGTGGATACCACCGGTGCGGGCGATACCTTCCTCGCCGTCATGCTGGCCTCTGCGCTGCTGCGCGGTGTTCTGCCGGACCCGCTAGCGCTGGCTCACGCCAGCCGGGCCGCCGCCATCACCGTCAGCCGCCGGGGAACCTTTAGCGCGTTTCCCGGCCAGCAGGAACTCGCCGCCCTGTTAAGCACGGGCGGCGAGTAGGCCTTATTTAAACAGCGAACGGTAACCGTCTACGTTCGCTTTCGTCACTACCGTGGCCGGAACCAGAATGGTTTTCGACACGGTTTTACCTGAGGTAATCGCATTCAGCGCGTTCAGCGCTTCCACGCCCATCTGTTTCGGATCCTGCTGCAGCACGGCGGTGACATAGCCGCCGTCAATGCCGCTGATTGCCTTCGCCGTCAAATCCCAGCCGAAGACTTTAATGTCCTTCTGCCGTCCCTGGTTCTCAACGGCCGCAATGGCACCCAGCAGGGCCGGTTCGCCGGTGGCATAGATCGCCGTTAGATCCGGGTTACCGGTGATCAGGTTTTCCGCTGCGGTCATCGCTTTATCCTGCACGTTCTGGCCGTCAACCACGTTGGCGATGGTGATCTTCGGGTTGCTTTTCAGCGTCTCCTCAAAGCCCTTCTGGCGCTGGTTCTGGATCGCCGAGTTCAGCGCGCCCACAATACCCACGCGCGCCTTGCCCCCCATCTCTTTCTGCACGTAATCCACAAAGAATTTACCAATGATCTTACCGCCTTCGATATTATCCACGCCGACCTGTGCCGCCTGTGGCCCCGCAGGTAATACCGCATCAATGGCAATCACCGGTATTTTCGCTGCCGCCGCTTCTTTTACCGCCGGCATAATACCGTTGACGTCGATGGCCGCGACCATAATCCCTTTAACACCTTGCTGAATATAGTTTTCAATCGCGTCATTCTGGGCAACCGGGTTATCGTTGGAGTTGAAAATCACTACATCCTTGCCGCTGGCTTTTGCCGCTTCCTGCGCGCCTTTATTCATCTGGTTAAAGAACAATGCCTGCTGATTAATCTGAATCAGCGCATAGTCGGGCGTGGCGGCACCGGCAACAGAAATAACACTGCCCGATGCGATCAGGGCGGTTGCCAGAGCAATAAAACGCAGTTTTCCGGTGTTTAATAACATCATCAGTATCCTCGTCGGGAATAGGTGATAGCCAGCAGGTGTCCGCGCCGCAGTGCAAACGCAGAAGGATTATTTTTTTGGCGGGCAAATATCTGATGTAAGACTGAAACAGCGAAACGCCGTTCAGCTAAGACCTGCTTTCTCCCATTCCGGCAACCGGTCCGTTTCGGTGCACGACTGGAATGTTTCGAGCGGGTTTGGGAATGAACCCGGGTAATGCGGTAAACTGCTTATACAGTTCTCCGCTGCTCAATTTTTGTCAAGCATTTATTTAACAATTTATTCACCGGAGAAAATGCTGTATCGGGCGCGCGTAACTGTGTTACAGATAGCCCCATTCAGGCAGAAATGGCGCAGAAAATGAGTCTAAAACGCGTATTGTTATCCGATGTGGCAAAGCAGGCGGGGCTGTCAAAGGCGACCGTGTCGCGCTATATGAATCACAATATCGTGCTGCCGCAGGACACCATCGATCGCATTGAAAGCGCCATTCGCGAGCTGGACTATCGCGGCAACAGCCTGGCGCGCCGCCTGAGCAAAGGCGGCAGCGAAACCCTCGGCCTGGTGCTGCCCGATATTACTAACCCCTTCTTTGCCGAACTGGCCGACGCCGCCGAAGAGGCCGCCTCCGCCAGCGGCTACAGCCTGGTGCTGTGCATCACCCGCAATAACCCGGACAAAGAGTGTCAGTTTATCCGCTGGCTGGATACCTGCCAGGTGGACGGCCTGCTGTTCACCACCAACCGCCCGGATAACGGCCTGCTGCGCAAAGAGATCCAGCGCCACCAGCGCATCGTGCTGCTGGATGAGGATATTCCGGGCAGCAAAGTGCCGAAGGTGTTTGCCGATAACGTGCAGGGCGGGCGCATCGCCACGGAGAAACTGATTGCCGCCGGGCATCGTCATATCGCGTTCGTCGGCGGGCCGGATGCGCTGATGAGCGTGCGCGAACGCTATCAGGGCTTTTGCACCGCCATGGAGCAGGCCGGGCTGAGCTGGCCGCCGGAATGGGTGATGTACGGGGACTATCAGCGCGAGTTCGGTCAGCGGGCGCTGAAGCACCTGTTCAGCCAGCCCGTGCGCCCGACCGCCGTGTTTGCCGCCAGTGACTATCTGGTGCTGGGCCTGCTGGACGGGCTGCGCGCCAGCGGACTCCAGGCGCCTGCCGCACTTTCGCTGGTCGGGTTTGACGACGCCAACTATGCCGACTTCACCCAGCCGCGTATTTCCACCATCCGCCAGCCCGCGCGGGAGCTGGGGCGCACCGCGGTGAGCATCATGCTGCGCCTGCTTAACAACGAAAAAGATATCCCCTCAGAAACCCGTCTGCCGGTGGAATGGATTGGTCGCGATTCCATCAGGATTTGTTAAGCGCATCCCAAAATGGCGCAAAAGCGCCCAGTTTTGGCGCAAAAAGCGTTCAATTTAAAATCCCTTCGCTATAATCAGTAAACCGGTTTACTAACGAATTGTTAAAAAATTCGTTGTGCTACAGAGAGTTAAACCACCGGGCTGCTGTGTTGTTCCTGCCCTGGCACGGATGCTGCAAAGACTTACTGGCGAACAAATATCTTAAATAGCGTTTGACCTGATTGTGATTCGGAAGCTCCATTCCGCAGGTAAACCGGTTTACTAGCATGTAAACCGTGTCGGATGGATGACTTTCCCGCAGCCAGGCAAACATTT
Source organism: Erwinia sp. JUb26 (assembly GCF_003751505.1). Lineage (GTDB taxonomy): Bacteria > Pseudomonadota > Gammaproteobacteria > Enterobacterales > Enterobacteriaceae > Erwinia. Next base: position 725,017 of record NZ_RJVB01000002.1, read on the forward strand.
TCCCGGCACCAGCGATGGGAGTTATCAGATGCAGCAGCCCCAGACTACCCCGCCACGGGTAGAAATGATCAACATCACCAAGACCTACGGGTCGATACGCTCACTGCGCGGCGTGAACCTGGAGCTGGCTCCGGGTGAAGTGCTTGGCCTGGTGGGCGATAACGGCGCAGGGAAATCCACCCTGACCAAAGTGCTTTCCGGCGCGGTGGTCCCCACCAGCGGCACCATCCGCATTGACGGTGAAGCGCACCAGTTCACTAACCCGGCGGATTCACGCCGCTGCCATATCGAAATGGTTTACCAGGATCTGTCGCTGTGCGACACGGTCGACGTTGCCGGAAATCTGTTTATGGGCCGCGAGCCGATGAAATCGATCCTCGGTATCCCGTTCCTGGACGAAGCCAAAATGCACGCCGATGCGCGCGAGATGCTGAAGGGGCTGGGGATTTCCATTCCCGATACCCGCCTGCTGGTGCGCAATCTCTCCGGCGGTCAGCGCCAGGCCATCGCTATCGCTCGTGCGGCGGCGTTCGACCCGAAAGTGCTGATTATGGACGAACCCACCGCCGCGCTGGCCGTGGCGGAAGTGGAAGCGGTGCTGGAGCTTATCCGCCGCGTTTCCGCCCGTGGGGTGAGCGTGATCCTGATTACCCACCGCCTGCAGGACCTGTTCCTGGTTTGTGACCGGATCATGGTGATGTATGAAGGCACCAACGTCGCTGAACGCCGGGTCGCTGACACCGATCTGAGCGATATCGTTAACCTGATTGTGGGCGAAAAATTCACCGCTCGCTCTGCCGCCGCACACTGAGGTAACAGGATGAGTATCATGAACTTAAGCAGCTCCCGCATGATCCAGCACTCGCTGCCGCGCCGCCTGCTGCATAACCACTCGGGCGTCGTCAGCATCGCACTGTTTTTCGTTTTCTGCTGTGTGGTGTTTTCGCTGATCACCAGTAACTTTCTCACCGGCACCAACTGGCTGAACATCGTTCGCCAGAGCGCGCCGCTGCTGATCGTCGCCACCGCCATGACGCTGGTGATCACCACCGGCGGGATTGACCTGTCGGTCGGTTCCACTCTCGCGCTGGTCGGTGCGCTATCGGCAATCGCCCTGAACAACTGGGGGCTGCCGTGGCCGGTCGTCCTGCTCGGCGGCCTGCTGCTCGGCGGGCTGGTTGGCGCGATCAACGGCTTTTTCATCGCCTACGAAGGGATACCGGCGTTTATCGTCACTCTCGCCACCCTGGCGGTGGTACGCGGGATTGCGCTGCTGGTCACCCAGGGCTATTCGATTCCGGTGCCGGAAGACAGCCTGTTTACGATGATGGGCCGCGCCTGGGTGCTGGGGATCCCGATGCCCGCACTGATCGCCATTATCGTGCTGATCGTCGGGCATGTCGTCCTCAACCATATGCGCTTTGGCCGCTACGTCACCGCCATCGGTGCCAACGCCGAGGGCGCGCGCCGCAGCGGAATTAACACCAAAGCCGCCACGATGAAGGTCTATATCATCAGCGGCATGGCCGCCGCGCTGGCCGGGATGATTATCACCGCCCGCCTCGGCAGCGGTTCATCTAACCAGGGGGAAGGCTTTGAGCTGCAGGTCATTGCTGCCGTGGTCCTCGGCAGCACCAGCCTGTTCGGCGGCTTCGGCACCATTATCGGTACGCTGCTGGGCGCGCTGTCGATTGCGGTGATCCAGAACGGGCTGATCCTGTCGCATATCTCGCCGTTCTACACCCAGATTGCCACCGGCACCATTATCCTGCTGGCCATCTGGCTGAACACCCGCATTCTCAACCCCACGCGATCTGCGGCGAAAGGATAGCTGATGAAAGGATCAATTTTTCGCCATCCGCATCCGCTGCCGGTTGGCGTCAGCAGCGGCTATGTGATGACGGTGCTCGGCCCGCTGCCGATTGCTGAGATGGGCGTAACGCTGATGCATGAGCACATCCTGCTGGATGCCTCAGGCAAGTGGGTACCGCCGTGCTGCTGTAGCGATCGCCACATGGCCGAGATGCCGGTGAAGATGGAAAACCTCGGCGAGCTGTCGCTGAATCCGCTGATGAGCCGCGATAACTGCCAGCTGTTTGACGCCGATCTGGCGATTGAAGAGCTGACCAAATACCGCGCCCTCGGCGGGGAAACGGTGGTCGACCCGACCAACATCGGCATTGGCCGCGACCCGAAGGCGCTGCAGCGCATCGCGCGCCTTACCGGGCTGAATATCGTGATGGGCACCGGGCTGTATCTGGAGCCGTCGCACCCCGAGTGGGTGAAAACCACCAGCGTGGAGCAGCTGACCGAAAAGCTGATCTACGACCTCGGCGGCGCGGAAGAGAAGCCGGAGGTGATTGCCGGGCTGATCGGCGAAATCGGCATCTCCAGCCGCTTTACGCCGGATGAAGAGAAGTCCCTGCGGGCGGCGGGCCGGGCCAGCGCGGCCACCGGCGTGCCGATTGAGGTGCATCTGCCGGGCTGGGAACGTCTGGGCCATAAGGTGCTGGATATTCTCGAACAGGAGGGGGCCGATCTGCGCCATACGGTGCTGTGCCATATGAACCCGAGCTTTGCCGACAAGCGCTATCAGCGCGAGCTGGCGCAGCGCGGCGCGTTCCTCGAGTACGACATGATCGGCATGAGCTACTACTACGCCGACGAGTCGGCGCAGTCGCCTTCCGACGAGGAGAACGCCCGCGCCATTCGCGAGCTGATTGACGACGGTTTTATCCAGCAGATTTTGCTGTCGCAGGACGTGTTCCTGAAAACCATGCTGACCCGCTACGGCGGCCACGGCTATGGCTACATTCTTAAGCATTTTGTCCCGCGCCTGAAGCGCCACGGCGTCAGCGGTGAACAACTTGAAACCTTAATGATCGGTAATCCCCAGCGGGTATTTGGCGGATAAAAAGGAACGTAATAATGAAGAAGAAAATTTTACTGGTGGGTGAATCCTGGACCAGCACCTCGGTACACGTGAAAGGCTTCGATCAGTTTGCTACCGCCACCTGGCACAACGGCGCCACCGACTTCCTGGCCGCGCTGGCGGACAGCAACTATGCGGTGACCTATATGCCCGCCCACGCGGCGGCCACCGACTTCCCGCTGACGCAGGAAGCGCTGGCGGAGTGGGATGCGATTATCCTGTCGGATATCGGTGCCAACACGCTGCTGCTGCACCCGGATACCTGGCTGAAAAGCCGCCGCACCGCCAACCGCCTGACGCTGCTGCATGACTACGTGGCTAACGGCGGTTCGCTGATGATGATCGGAGGCTATTTCAGCTTCCAGGGGATCAACGGCGGCGCGCGCTACCGTAATACGGCGGTGGAGAAAGTGCTGCCGGTACGCTGCCTGGCCTGGGACGACCGCATCGAAACGCCGGAAGGCTGCTATGCCGAGGTCACCGAATCGCATGCGGTATTTAACGATATTCCGGGCGAATGGCCGTGGCTGCTGGGCTATAACGAGGTGGAAATGCATCCCGAGGGTAAACTGCTGGCGACCGTGGCCGGCACCGGGCATCCTCTGCTGGCGGTGCGCGAGTACCAGCAGGGCCGCTCGCTGGTGTGGACCAGCGACATGTCCGCCCACTGGCTGCCGGAAGAGTTTGCCAAATGGCCGGGCTATCGCCAGCTGTGGGTGAACTGCCTCGACTGGCTGACGGAACGCGGCTGATGGCGGTGGATACCACAGTTGAACTGGCCCGGCAGCTGCTGGGCTTTAACACCATCAACCCGCCGGGCAATGAAGCCGACTGCATGCGGTTTTTCGCCGGGTGGCTCAGCGAACGCGGTTTTGAGGTTTCGCTGACGTCGTTCGGCGAGGGGCGCAGCAATTTGGTCGCCCGCCTGCCCGGTAACGCACCGGGCAGGCCTCTGGCGTTTACCGGCCATCTGGATACCGTGCCGCTCGGTAACGCGGCGTGGCAGTACGATCCTTTTGGCTCGCAGATCGACGGGGATCGTCTGTACGGGCGCGGATCCAGCGATATGAAAGCTGCGGTGGCGGCGTTTGCCGTCGCCTGCGTTCAGCACCGCCAGAAAATCCTTAACGGGCGCGGCGCGGTGCTGCTGATCACCGGTGGGGAGGAAACCGGCTGTGACGGCGCGCGGGCACTGATCGAGGCCGGCGAACTGCCGGAGATCGGTGCGCTCATCGTCGGCGAGCCGACGGCCAACTATCCGGTTATCGGGCACAAAGGCGCGCTGTGGCTGCGCTGCGAAACGCGGGGAAAAACCGCCCACGGCGCGATGCCGGAGCTGGGGATTAACGCGATTTATCTGGCGGCAGATGCACTGGGTAAGATCCGCCACTTCTCGCCGGGTGCGCCGCATCCGCTGATGAAGCAGCCGACGCTGAACGTCGGACGTATTGAGGGCGGGCTGAATATTAACTCGGTGCCGGACCGCGCGCGCTTTGAGGTGGATATCCGCAGCGCGCCGAACCTTCAGCACGACACTATTCGCGAGCAGCTGAGCGTGCTGCTGGGCGAAAGCGTCACCCTCACCACGCTGGTCGATCTGCCTGCGGTGCTGAGCGAAGAGCGCCACGCCTGGATCCGCCAGGTTTATCATCGCTGCCAGCCGCTGCACGATGCGCCGCTGGCGGCGCGCGTGGTGCCCTACTTTACCGATGCCTCGCTGCTGCTGCCCGCACTGGGCAATCCGCCCTGCATTATTCTCGGCCCCGGCGAGCCGTCGATGGCGCACCAGACCGATGAATACTGCCTGCTCAGCCGACTGGCTGAGTCGGAGCAGCTGTACGCGGAAATCATTCAGGACTGGATGGATTAGTGCCGCCGCCGGTTACGCTGCGAAGTCCTGCTCCTCGGTCGCCCGCAGCGCCCGATGCAGCGCCTCAGCGGTGACGGCAAACGGCAGTCCACCCAGGCTCTTCTGCGGGAACTGGATATCGGCGGCGATCTGCGCGATGCGGGCCGATCTCTCCCCCGCCAGTACGGGCAGCCGGAGCGGGCTGCCGTAGATTTTCAGCAGGGAGAGCAGCTGCGCATCCGGCTGGCCGTATTCCACCAGCGACTGGATCAGCAGACTGAATCCCACTTTCTCACCGTGTAGCCAGTCGTGCAGCTCCGGCTGATGGGTCAGCGTATCGTGGATGACGTGCGCCAGCCCCGGCGTATCCAGTTCGCCGCGCACGCTGTTGGCTAATCCTGCCAGCACAATATTAGCCTCAATCACCTTCTCCAGCGCCGTTGTCACCTGCTGCTGCTTATTCGCCGCTACCGCTTCTTCGCCCCAGCGCAGAAACGCATCGTACGCCTGTCTGGCCGCCGAAACTTTCACCTCCAGCGCCAGATGGTGCGGGTTGTGGCGCTGCCAGGGATCGAACTCCACCCATTTCGCCAGCGCATCCACGATGCCGGAGCGCAGATAGCGCACGTCGGCGCGGGCGATAATGTCACTGTCGACCAGGATCAGCGCGGGCATCGCGTTCAGCGCCCGGCTGTCGAGATGGCCACCCTCTTCGTTGTAGATAATTGCCAGCGGCGACCAGGCGGCGCAGGTGGCCGCCAGCGTCGGCAGCGCAATCAGCTGGCGATCGCCCAGCGCATCGTTGACGGCTTTCGCGGTATCCAGCACGCGCCCGCCGCCGATGGCCAGAATGCCTTCCGCCCCCTGCTCCAGTAGGTTGTTGCGGAACTGTGCAATGGCCGCATCGGTACATTCGCCGGTTAAAAACTCTACCTGCCAGCGCAGGCCTTCCCGGTTCAGGCTTTCTTCCAGCGCCGGGTTCACCGCCCGCCAGGCCTGCGGCGAGGTGAGAATTCGCAGGTGGCCGACCAGCGGACGAATGCGCTCGCCGACCTGATGAACCAGGCCCGGCTGCTGAAGGTAGTTGCCCGGCGACTTGATGGTGAACTGCGCGGGCGTTGATAGCGGTTGATCTGTGCTCATGGCATCCTCCGATGACAATAAAATCTGTGACTGGAAACATACACCAGCGGCAATTGCGCGATCCGACCCACAGCACGAGAACACTGACCGGCGATGCACGTGCCATGCAGTGGACAATACCAGCGCGTTGGGCCTGTCGGGCAACGCTACTGGCTACGTTGTCTCGCCGGCCCAGGCCACAAACGTCGGCGGCAGCCAGGCGGTCACCGCCGGCAGCGGTTCATTAAAGCGGGCGATCTCCACGAAGCAGGTCTGCGCGGTGCTGCCCTGGCCGAGCCGGGAACTGCCGATATCGGTGGTTAACACGTTCGGGTTGCCGTGTTTATCCAGCGAGCGGTTCTCCTGCGCGTTCAGCGGGTCGTACCAGGCTCCGGTAGAGATCTGCACCACGCCGGGCCGGATATCCTCGGTGAGATGCACGCCCGCCAGCAGCGCGCCGCGATCGTTAAACACCTTTACGATGTCGCGCTCGCCGATGCCGCGCGCGGCGGCGTCCTGCGGGTGCATCCACAGCGGCTCGCGGCCGTTAATTTTGGTCTGCTGGCTGACCGAACCGTGATCGTACTGGCTGTGCAGCCGCGTGCGCGGCTGGCTGGAAAGCAGATGCAGCGGCCAGCGCTGGCGCAGCGCCTGCTGTGCCCCCTGCTCTTCCGCGTGCCAGTAGGCGTGGCCCGGCGCTTCGCGATAGCCAAAGGCGGCCACCGCGGCGGAAAACAGCTCGATTTTCCCCGACGGCGTGGACAGCGGCGCGGCCTCGGGATCGTCACGGAAGGCCTTCAGCAGGATCTGCGGCACGTCGGGCGCGGCATATTCCAGCTTGCCCTGCGCCCAGAAGGCTTCGAACTCGGGCAGATCAATGCCGTCCTCTGCGGCTCGCGGGCGGGACTCGTGATAAATCTTCTCCAGCCAGCCGCGCGCGCTGTGCCCTTCGGTAAACTGCGCGGCGAAATTCAGCTTTTCCGCCAGCGCACTGAAGATGGCGTAATCATCACGCGCTTCCCCCTGCGGCGGCAGATGCTGGCGCATGGCGATCATAAAGCCGTCGTTGCTGGCGCTGCCGATATCCTCCCGCTCCAATGAGGTGGTGGCGGGCAGCACGATATCGGCGAACTTAGCCTGGGCGGTCCAGTACTGCTCGTGAACGATCACCGTGTCCGGCCGCCGCCAGCCGTCGATCAGCCGGTTCAGATCCTGATGATGGTGGAAGCTGTTGCCGCCCGCCCAGTAAACGAGGCGGATATCGGGATAGGTTAAGGTCTGGCCGTCGAATTCGTAGTGTTCACCGGGGTGCAGCAGCATATCGGTGATACGCGCCACCGGAATGCGCGCGCTGACGGCGTTGCTGCCCGCAGGCATACGCGGGCCGGAGAAGCGCCGCCGCTCCGCTCCGGCCAGGTTGGTGGAGGCGTAGCCAAAGCCGATACCGCCGCCCGGAGTGCCGATCTGCCCGAGCAGCGTGGTGACCGCGACCAGCGCCCAGTAGGCCTGCTCGCCCTGTCGCGCACGCTGCACCGACCACGCCATATTGATCATCGTTTTCTTCTGCGCCATCTGCCGTGCCAGCTGACGGATAGTTTCCGTCTCCAGTCCGGTGATGGCCGCCGCCCACTCGGGGGTTTTCGCTTCGCCGTCTTCCTCACCCTGTACGTAGGCCGCAAAGCGCTCGTAGCCCACCGTACAGCGGGCGATAAAGTCCTGATTAACCAGATGTTCGGCAATCAGCACATGGCACACCGCCAGCAGCAAGGCGGTATCGCTGCCGGGCCGAATAGCCAGCCAGTCGGCATCGCGGACGGCAGCCAGATCGTTGCGTACCGGGCTGACGTTAATAAAACGACAGCCGTTGGCGCGCAGGGTTTGCAGCCAGTGGTCGAGGGCGTGATCGTTGGCGCCGCCGCCGTTCACCTGGGCATTACGCAGCGGCAGACCGCCAATGGCGACAAACAGCTCGCAGTGTTCGGCCAGTACCGGCCAGTGGGTATGCTGGCGCTGAAGATCGTCGAGATCGCCGAGAATATGCGGTAAAACGCGCTCTCCGGCGGCGATACTGTAAGTATTGGTGCTGGCGGTGTAGCCGCCAAACTGATTGAGGAAGCGGTGCAGCTGACTTTGCGCATGGTGGAAACGGCCGGCGCTCGACCAACCGTAGGATCCGCCGTAAATAGCCTGATTGCCGTGGGCGTCTTTCACCCGCCGCAACTCACCGGCCACCAGCGACAGCGCCTGCTCCCAGCTCACTTCCACAAAGGGTTCTTTACCGCGCCCCTCGCGATTCGCCGGTTTGCCCTGCAGGTAGCCAAGTCTGACCGCAGGCCGACGCACGCGGCTGTTGCCCTGCACCGCACCCGGCATCGAGAAACCAATCTTCGACGGATTGCGGTCCCACTCGACCGGCTCGACGGCGGTCAGCACGCCGTTATCGGTGGTCACCCGATAGGTGCCCCAGTGGGTAACGGTCAGTCGTTTATCGGCTTCGGCCTGCTGGCTCATGGTGCGCTCCGGGAGTTAGTGCATGGTCATTCCGCCAGTGACGTTAATCGCCTGGCCGGTCATATAAGAGGACAGCGGGCTGGCGAGAAACAGCACCACGTTGGCGACGTCCTCTGGCTGCGCGGTGCGCCCCAGCGGTACCTGAGAGCAGTCTTCGGCATAGATCTCCTCCGCCGTCAGGCCGCGAAGTTCACCGCCCAACTCCCGCTCGCGCCACTTCATCGCCGTTTCGACAATGCCGGGGCAGACGGCGTTAACGAGGATGTTGTCGCGCGCCAGTTCAATCGCCGCCACTTTGGTTAAACCCAGCACTGCATGTTTAGAGGCGACGTACTGCCCCATCAGGCGATAGCCGTTTTTCCCCGCCTGCGAAGCGATATTGATGATGCGGCCGTAGCGCTGGGCCTTCATCAGTGGGACGGCGGCCTGCGAGGCGTAGCCGACGCCCTTAACGTTAACGTCGAGGATGTGCTGCCAGGCCGCCTCATCCAGCTCGTCAATGCGGCTCATCACCGACACGCCGCAGCTGTTGACCAGGATATCCACGCGGCCAAACTGCTGCTGCGCCGCCGCAATCAGCTCGCCCGCCTGCTCGGGGCGGGCAATATCACAGGGCAGCCACAGCCAGCGGTCGCCGGTTTCCCGCGCGGCAATGGCGATATCGCCCACCACCACGCTGGCACCGGCCTGATGCAGCCGTTCGGCGATCGCCCGCCCGATACCCTGTAGCCCGCCGGTGACGACCGCCGTCTGCCCGCGGAGATCGATGGCAACCATCACACCACCTGACGGGAAAACGCGTCGGTGCTGATCCCGGCCGCCAGCACCTGTCGCGCATACTCTTTCGCTGAAAACAGCGAGTGATCGCGATAGTTACCGCACTCCAGCGGCGTCACGGCCGGCACGTCGGTGGCATCCACCACGCGTTGCAGCACGCGGGTGAGCGCGGTGGCGATGGTTTTGGGATCGCGGTTATCCCACAGGATTAAATAGAAGCCGGTGCGGCAGCCCATCGGGGAAATGTCGATCACCCCGTCCAGCTCTTCACGCAGGCCGAAGGCCAGCAGATGCTCCAGCGTGTGCAGCGCGGCGGTCGGGATCGCATCCACGTTCGGCTGCAAAAGGCGCAGGTCGTATTTTTCCACCACGCTGCCCAGCGCGTGTTTTTCGTTGCCGGCCACCCGTACATAGGGGGCGATGACTTTGTTATGGTCGAGGGTAAAGCTCTCTACTACTGGCATACTGTTCTCCTTACGATTATTCGCGACGTATCCGGCGCGCCAGACGCGTGCCGAAGGTCTGTAAAAGCTGCACGATAACGATTAGCACCAGCGCGGTGCTCAGCGTGGCAAAGGCATCAAAACGCTGGTAGCCGTAGGTTATGGCCAGGTCGCCGATGCCGCCGCCGCCGACGGTGCCCGCCATCGCGGTGGCACCCAGCAGGCCAATGGTGGCGGTGGTTAATGCCAGGATCAGCGACGAGGCGGCCTCCGGCAGCATAAAGTGCCAGATGGTCTGAAAGGTGCTGGCCCCCATGGCGTCGGCGGATTCGAGGATGCCCTCATCCACCTCCAGCAGCGAGCTTTCCACCAGTCGGGCGATATAGGGGGCGATAAACACCACCAGCGGCACAATCGCGCCGGGGGTGCCGATAGTGGTGCCGACCAGCCAGCGGGTGACCGGCAGAATGGTGATCAGCAGGATGATAAACGGCAGCGACCGCAGGATATTCACCACCGGATTCAGCACCTGATGCAGCGCGCGGTTGGGCAGAATGCCGCCGGGGCGGCACAGCACCAGCACGATGCCCAGCGGGATGCCGAGCAGCGCGCCAAAGCCCAGCGAGACGCTGACCATGATCAGCGTGTCGTACAGCGCCAGCAGGAACTGATCGCCGGTGATGGCGGTATCAATAAATTCAAACATCGCTGATTTTCACTCCTGCGTCATGGAGGTAGCGGATCGCCGCGTCGATATCCGCCGCTTCGCCGCTAATCTGCACGATCATAAAGCCGAGAATGGTGCTCTGAATTTCAGACATGTTGGCAAACAGGATATTGACCTCGACCGGATACTCACGGATCAGCCGGTTGACGATCGGCTGCTGCGCGGTCTGCCCCACGAATTCCAGCCGCAGCGCCCGGCTCTGGCTTTGCTGTTTGATGCGCGCCACGGTCTGCTCCGGCAGGCGATCGTGGATCACCGACTGCACGAAGCTGGCGGTGACAGAATCTTTCGGCTGCCCAAACAGCTCAAGCACGTTACCCTGCTCAACCACCTGCCCGTTGGCCATCACCGCGACCTTGTGGCAGATTTTCTGCACCACCGACATTTCGTGGGTGATCAGCACGATGGTGATGCCGTAGCGGCGGTTAATTTCCTGCAGCAGCAGCAGGATCTGCACGGTGGTGTGCGGATCCAGCGCCGAGGTAGCTTCGTCACACAGCAGGATCGACGGGTTGGTGGCCAGCGCGCGGGCAATACCCACGCGCTGCTTTTGCCCGCCGGAAAGTTCATCGGGATAGCTTTCGGCTTTATCGCTGAGGTTCACGAAGGCCAGCAGCTCGTTCACCCGCTCGCGGATAAAGGCTTTATCGCGCCCCTGTAAGATCAGCGGGATCGCCACGTTGTGAAATACCGTGCGCGAGTTCAGCAGGTTAAAGTGCTGAAAGATCATGCCGATATCTTTCTTCACCTGGTTCAGCTGTTTCTTACTGATGCCCTGCAGCGACTGATCGTTAATCAGCACATCGCCCTCGGTGGGCGCTTCCAGATGGTTAATCAGGCGCAGCAGCGTGCTTTTTCCCGCGCCGCTGGCACCGATAACGCCGAAGATATCGCCCTGATTAATCGTCAGGTTGACGTTATCCAGCGCAAGGAAGCTTTCTCCCTTGCGGGTAAACGTTTTGCTGACCGCGTTAAAGCGGATCGCTGGCTGACTCATTTGAAGTAGCTGGGCTGCAGGTAGCCCTCATACTGTGGATGGGTGGTGATATAGGTTTTAAACTCGGCGGAGTGGTAGCCGGCAACGATGTCTTTGGCGAACTGCGCGTCTTTATTTTTCCCGGCCACCGTCACCACGTTGATAAACTGGCTGGTTGCCGTTTCCAGCTTCAGCGCCGAGCTTAATTTCATCCCGCTGGAAACGGCAAAGTTGCCCTGAATCAGCCCGAAATCCACGTCCGGCAGCGCGCGAACCTGCTGGGCGTTATCCATCTCTTTCAGCACGATTTTGTACGGGTTTTCACTGATGGCTTTCTGCGAGAAGGTCGCCGGATCGATATCGGCCTTCAGCTTGACCCAGCCAAGGCTTTGCAGCACCAGCAGGGCGCGATATTCGTTTGGTGCCTGGTTTGGTACTGAAATCACCGTGCCCGGCTTCGGGGTATCCAGCGTGTTGAGCTTGCCGGCATAGAGGCCCATCGGCGGGGTTGGCACCTGCACAATGCCGACGTTATCAATGCCCAGCCGCTCGTTGACCGATTTTAAGTAAACCGGGTGCTGCATAATATTGGCTTCGATATTACCCCGCGCTACCGCATCATTAACCTGAATTCCGTCGCTGAAATCTTTATACTCGACTTTATATCCCTTCTTGATCAAAAATGGTGCAACGCCATTCTGGAACTGCTCTTTATAAGGGCCAGGGTTAAAACCTACGCGAATTAATTTATCATCGGCATGCGCTGTCGAAATAACTACAGCAGAAGACAATAAGGAAATAACCAGTCCGCTAATCAATGACCTGCGCATAACAATACTCTCTCCGGTGACGTGTTGAATATAAAATAAATGATTCCAATATACTCAGGACTTTGCAGCGAAAGTGAATTCTGCTCAATATCTTTATTGTGCTAACCTTATCCATTATTTGTCATTGCGCTTTTTGCATATCGATATCTGTTTTTATCTTTTTGCCGCCGAATAATTTCATTTTATGCGCCGATGGGCTATGCGATAGTCCGGTTATTAATGGCTTTTATCGAGAAGTATTATGCCGGTATTTTCTGCTTCGCCCCTGTTAGATCAATTAGAAGAAAATCTGTTTAGCGCACTGGAAAAGATGGCGGCGCAGATCGATACCTCGCAGCGCCCGCTGATTGACCTTTCTTCCGGCAGCCCGCGCCAGTCCACCCCGGCGGCGGTGGTTGCCACGCTGCAATCCGCCGCCGCACAGCCGGAGAACCACGATTACCCGTCGTTCTGGGGCAAACCCGCGCTGCGCCAGGCGATTGCCCGCTTCTATCAGCGCCAGTACGGCGTGGCGCTGGACCCGGACAGCGAGATTGCCGTTTTCCACGGCTCGCATATCGGTGTGACCGGCCTGCCGCGCGCGCTGCTGGCGCCCGGTCAGTATCTGGTTTCGACCGATCCCTGCTACCCGATTTACCGTTCGGCCGCCGCGCAGGCACAGGCGCAGTTTTACGGCATCCCGCTGCACGCTAAAAACCAGTTCCTGCCGGACTTTACCGAGGTACCTGAAGCGGTTGCCCGCGAGGCCGGCCTGCTGATGCTCAACTACCCGCACAACCCGACCGGTGCGGTGGCTACCCCGCAGCTGTTTGACGATGCGCTGGCGTTCGTCCAGCGGCTGAACATTCCGCTGCTGCACGACTTCGCCTACTCGGCGATTGGCCGCCATGCGCAGGAAGCACCGCCGAGCCTGCTGTCGCAGCCTGAGGGTAAAGAGTGGGGCGTTGAAATCTATACGATGTCGAAAACCTTCCTGATGGCGGGCTGGCGCTTTGGTTTCGCCGTCGGCAATGCCTCGGTGATTAGCGCGTTTAAAAAGCTACACACCCACAGCTACAGCACGGTGTTTGGCGCGGTGCAGGATGCGGCGATGACCGCACTGGATTTGCCGGAAAGCGCGGTTACCGGGTTTGCCGCGCTTTACCACCGCCGCCGCGAGCGGGTCATCCGCGCGCTGGAAGCGATGCGCTGGCCGGTGGATGCCCGCCAGGGTACCTTCTTCCTCTGGCTGCCGGTGCCGGCAGGCTACAGCTCGCAGCAGTTCACCGAATGCCTGCTGCACGAGGCGCAGGTGCTGGTTGCCCCCGGCCACGGGTTTGGCACGGGCGGCGAAGGGTTTGTGCGCCTGAGCCTGACCGCCAGCGACGAGGCGCTGGATGCGTCGCTGCAGCGCATTGCGGCACTGAAATTATTTAGCTGATGCAGCTGGGCCTGCTGGCGGAGTTCACAAAGACCCCATAGCCCGGCAGCAGCAGTCTGCACCCTGGCTTAAGCATAAAGCTCACCGACTTGTGGGCCAGGACGTAGCAATCTGCATCATGCAGAACAAACCTCACTCCCCCTGTAGCGTTGCGACTATCCGCCGCTCGCCGCCGTGAATGCGGTGCTCGCCCAGATAAATTCCCTGCCAGGTGCCTAACAGCAGCCGCCCACGGCTGACCGGCAGCAGAAGCGACGTGCCGAGCAGCGAGGATTTTATGTGCGCGGGCATATCGTCCGGGCCTTCGTAGTCATGCTTATACGGCGCATTCTCCGGCACGTGGCGCAGGAAGTGCTGCTCCATATCGCTGCGCACCGTGGGGTCGCAGTTTTCATTGAGGGTTAATGACGCGGAGGTGTGCTGCAGCAGCAGGTGCAGCAGTCCGGTCTGCACATCGCTCAGGCGGCGCAGTTCGCTGAGGATCTCATCGGTGACGAGGTGAAAACCACGCGGCTTCGCGTTCAGGGTGAGCGTTTGCTGATACCACATTGTCAGACTCCTTAACGTAACAGATGCGTTAAGTGTGCAGTATATGAGGCAAAGGTAAACCGGAAAGCGTTGAAACAGGGAAATCAGGATGAAGAAGTTTGGTGCTCAGGTGCATTGAGGGCTGAAGGGTTGAGGGAGCAGCAGATTGGCAAAGGGTAGATAAGTAGGTAAGCAGGTAAGCAGGTAAGCAGGTAAGCAGGTAAGCAGGTAAGCAGGTAAGCAGGTAAGCAGGTAAGCAGGTAAGCAGGTAAGCAGGTAAGCATAGCTGGCCGGGCGCCCCCGGCCAGCAGAACATCAGATTACTGCAGCGATAGCTTCAGCCACCTGACGCACGTTGTTGTGGTTCAGACCGGCGATGCAGATACGACCGCTGGCGATCAGGTAAACGCCAAACTCGTTGCGCAGGCGATCAACCTGTGCCGCGCTCAGGCCGGTGTAGCTGAACATGCCGCGCTGCTTCAGCAGATAGTCGAAGTTTTTACCCGGTACGGCCTCACCCAGTACGTCCACCAGCGTCTGACGCATTTCCTGGATACGCACGCGCATCGCTTCCACTTCCGCCAGCCAGTTGGCTTTCAGATCGGCATCGTTCAGCACGCAGGAAACCACCTGCGCACCGAAGTTCGGCGGGCTGGAGTAGTTGCGGCGCACGGTCGCTTTCAGCTGGCCCAGCACGCGGGAAGCTTCTTCCGCATTGTCACAGACGATTGAAAGACCGCCAACGCGCTCACCGTACAGCGAGAAGATTTTTGAGAAGGAGTTGCTGACCAGCGCAGGCAGGCCCGCCGCGGCAATAGCGCGAATCGCATAGGCGTCGTCTTCCATACCGCCGCCAAAGCCCTGGTAGGCGATGTCGAGGAACGGGATTAGCTCGCGCGCTTTCAGCACTTCGGTGACTTTATCCCACTGATCGTTGGTCAGATCCGCGCCGGTCGGGTTGTGGCAGCACGGATGCAGCAGCACGATGCTCTGTGCAGGCAGAGCGTTCAGTTTTTCCAGCAGCGCATCAAACTTCACGCCGTTGGTTTCCGGGTCATACCACGGGTAGGTATTTACCGTGAAGCCGGCACCGGCAAAGATAGCCACGTGGT
Organism: Erwinia sp. JUb26; assembly: GCF_003751505.1. Classification (GTDB taxonomy): domain Bacteria; phylum Pseudomonadota; class Gammaproteobacteria; order Enterobacterales; family Enterobacteriaceae; genus Erwinia. Next base: position 740,244 of record NZ_RJVB01000002.1, read on the forward strand.
TTTCCCAGGTTGGATCGCTGACCCAGACCTGTGAATTCGGGAAGTAGTGTTTGAGGAAGTCCGCACCCACTTTCAATGCACCGGAACCGCCCAGCGTCTGAATGGTGGCGATACGGCCCGCTTTCAGCACCGGATGTTCCGCGCCAAACAGCAGCGGAGCAACCGCGCTACGGTATGGCGGCAGGCCTTCCATTGGCAGATACAGGGACGCCATCTGCGGCTTCGCGTTCAGCAGCGCTTCCGCTTTCGCCACGGCGTCCATCTGCGGGATTGCACCCTGTGCGTCGTAATACAGGCCGATGCTCAGATTGACCTTGTGCGCACGATCGTCCTGCTTGAAGGTTTCCATCAGGGTGAGAATTGGATCGCCAGCATAGGCATCAACATTTTGAAACACGGTGCAGATCTCCATTTAATAATCAGTCATTCTGACGGCGGTTAACCCCGCGTCACATAGTCATCCAGAGGATATTACACGAAGTAACGGCCCGGGCGATGGTTCATGGCAATAATCAGGTTCAGGATCAGCGCGCCAATAATTGAGGCCACCAGCATTTCGCGGCTCACCACAAACAGCGACGCCAGCACCACGCAGGTGTCGACGCCCATTTGCAGCTTACCGGCGCGAATGCCGTAGCGATCCTGCAGCCACAGCGCGAGGATATTGATGCCCCCGAGGCTGGCCTTATGGCGGAATAACACTATAAACCCAATGCCGGTCACCACGTTACCGAACAATGTCGCATAAAAGGGATCCAGCGCTGCAAAATGAATAAACAACGGGTGCAGCTGGGAGAACAGCGACACCAGTCCAACCGCGCAGAAGGTTTTGATGGTAAATGCCCAGCCCATTCGCTTCACCGCCAGCCAGTAAAACGGCAGGTTGATGGCAAAAAAGGCCAGGCCAAAGGTGCTTTTGGTGATGTAGCTAATCAGGAAGGCGATCCCGGCCGTGCCGCCGGTCAGCGCGCCGGCCTGCTTCATCAGCGTCACGCCGAAGGAGACCATCAGCGTACCCAGCACGATCGCCATAATATCTTCGACCAGGGTATGGGGGATTTTTGCGGGTTGTTCTACGACGTTATCCATCTTGTTTCTCGGGGGCTAAGTTGTGCGATTATCTCCATGATAGTTAGCAAAAATCGCACCATTTCAGGGTGCGCGGTGGCCCCTGAATCGTCCCGAAGAATTAACTCGTTGAATAAAATGCGCTTTAATTTTACATTTTGTGCGTAAAAATCGATTTATGTCGTCATTTCACGCATATTTTGCGAATTAAGCGCACGATACACGCATCGACAATGATGCAGGCGCACAATAACGGTGCATAGTCTGCACTATTTTAGCGCATTCCCCTCAGCTCTGCGCCAGCATGCCGTTCTCTTTCAGGCGGTCCAGCACCACCGAGGTTTTCACGTGTGCCACGCTTTTATGCCCGGCCACCAGCTGGCTGATCAGCGCGCTTAACCCCGCCAGATCGGCCACCGCCACCTTCAGCAGATAATCGGCATCGCCGGTGGTTTTATAGGCGTCAACGATCGCCGACTGCTCCGCCACCATGCGGTGGAAGCTGTCAACGTACTCCTGGGTATGGTTGATCAGGCGCACTTCAATCAGGCCGATGACCCCCATCCCTACCGCGTCCGGCGACAGTCGCGCGTGATAGCCGAGGATCAGGCCCGCCTGCTCAAGATTGATGCGGCGGCGGGAGCACTGCGAGGCGGATAATCCGACCAGGTCACTCAGTTCCTGGTTGGTCAGCCGCCCGTTGCCTTCCAGTAAAGTCAGTATCTTAAAGTCAAAATCATCGATCTGGGTCATCGTCATTCCATGCCGGTTCAGGGGACAGCTTCCTGACAGATAACAGTATTTTTTGTCGTGTTGTCCAACACTATTTTTCGCAGGGGATGAAACGCAGATCGCAGCGGGGGGGAACGGCGGCCCAATACGGAGCCGCCTGTTTCACGTTTTAGATTACTCGTCGTCGTACTGCGGACCGGCATAGTTGTCGAAACGTGAATGCTGGCCGTTAAAGGCCAGGCGCACGGTACCAATTGGGCCGTTACGCTGCTTACCGATGATGATCTCAGCAATCCCTTTGTACTCACTATTTTCCTCATAAACCTCATCGCGGTAGATAAACATGATCAGGTCAGCATCCTGCTCGATGGAGCCGGATTCACGCAGGTCGGAGTTAATCGGGCGTTTATTGCTACGTTGCTCCAGGGAACGGTTAAGCTGCGACAGCGCCACTACCGGCACCTGCAGCTCTTTCGCCAGCGCCTTCAGCGAGCGGGAGATTTCGGCAATTTCCAGCGTACGGTTTTCCGACAGCGCAGGCACGCGCATCAATTGCAGGTAGTCGATCATAATCATACTTAACCCACCGTGCTCGCGGAAAATTCGCCGCGCACGCGAACGGACATCGGTCGGGGTCAGGCCGGATGAGTCATCGATAAACATGTTCTTTTTCTCCAGCATGATACCCATGGTGCTGGAGATACGCGCCCAGTCCTCATCATCGAGCTGGCCTGTACGGATTTTGGTCTGGTCCACGCGCGACAGCGAGGCCAGCATACGCATCATAAGCTGTTCGCCGGGCATTTCGAGGCTGAAAATCAGCACCGGTTTATCCTGCAGCATCGCGGCGTTTTCACACAGGTTCATCGCAAAGGTGGTTTTACCCATCGACGGACGCGCCGCAACGATAATCAGATCCGACCGCTGCAGCCCGGCGGTTTTTTTGTTCAGATCGCCGTAACCCGTATCCACACCCGTTACGCCATTCTGCGGCGCCTGATAGAGCGCCTCAATGCGTTCAACTGTCGATTCAAGGATCTGAACGACGCTTCTTGGCCCTTCATCTTTATTAGCTCGGCTTTCTGCGATCTGGAACACTCGGGTTTCAGCCAGATCGAGGAGATCTTCACTGGTACGTCCCTGCGGATCGTATCCCGCATCGGCGATCTCGTTAGCCACCGAGATCATTTCACGCACTACAGCACGCTCGCGCACGATGTCGGCATAAGCGCCGATATTCGCCGCACTTGGCGTGTTTTTCGACAGTTCGGCAAGATAGGCAAAGCCGCCCACCAGGCTCAGTTCGCTTTTGGTTTCCAACGACTCGGAAAGCGTGATCAGGTCGATCGGCTTACCCAACTCCAGCAGGCGCTGCATTTCCGCGAAGATCATGCGGTGCGGACGACTGAAGAAGTCCTTCGCCACCACGCGTTCAGCGACGTTATCCCAGCGTTCGTTATCCAGCATTAAACCGCCCAACACCGACTGCTCAGCTTCCAGCGAGTGCGGGGGCAGCTTCAGACCTTCCATCTGGCGATCGCGCGGCTCTCGGTTTTCGAAGGATTTGTTGGTGGGTTTATTTCCTGCCATAGTGATGTGCTACCAAAAATCTTGTGGGGGGACGCGTAAGTATACTCGTTTGCGCCGCTGCCGTCCTCCTGCATTAAGTCGTAATCCACAGGAGTGAACATGGCAAAACGTATACAAATCAGCCAGCACGGCGGCCCGGAAGTGATGCAGGCGATCGATTTCGATCCGGCCGATCCGCATGCAGGCGAAGTGCAGGTTGAGAACAAGGCCATAGGGATTAACTACATTGATACCTATGTGCGTAGCGGTCTGTATCCCGCTTCCCTCCCGAGCGGGCTGGGCAGCGAGGCCGCCGGAATCGTCAAGCGCGTGGGGCCCGGCGTGACGGCGCTGAAGCCGGGCGACCGCGTGGTTTACGCGCAGGCAACGCTGGGTGCCTACAGCGAGGTGCACAACGTCGCTGTGGACAAAGTGGCGCTGCTGCCCGATGCCATTTCGTTTGAGCAGGCTGCCGCCTCATTCCTGAAAGGTCTGACGGTCTATTATCTGCTGCGCCAGACCTACCTGGTACAGCCCGATGAACGCTTCCTGTTCCACGCCGCTGCCGGTGGCGTCGGGCTGATTGCCTGCCAGTGGGCGAAAGCGCTGGGTGCGCATCTGATCGGCACAGTGGGATCCGCCGAGAAGGCGCAGCGGGCGAAAGAGGCCGGGGCCTGGGCCACCATTAACTATCGCGAAGAGAATATTGCCCAGCGCGTCAGCGAGCTGACCCAGGGGAAAAAACTGCGCGTGGTGTATGACTCGGTGGGTAAAGATACCTGGGAAGCCTCGCTCGACTGCCTGCAAAGGCGCGGACTGATGGTGAGCTTTGGTAATGCTTCCGGCCCGGTGACCGGGGTGGATCTGGCTATTCTGAACCAGAAGGGATCGCTGTACGTCACCCGCCCTTCGCTGTACGGCTATATCACCACCCGCGATGCGCTGACCCAGGCCAGCAACGAGCTGTTCTCCCTGCTGGCCAGCGGCGCGATTAAGGTTGATGTGCCGGAATCGCAGAAGTTCGCGCTGGTCGATGCCCGCCGGGCGCATCAGGCGCTGGAAAGCCGCGTGACCCAGGGATCCAGCCTGCTAATCCCATAAAAAAATGGGGCTTCCTTGCGGAAGCCCCTTTTGTTTCTTTCTTTTTTTAGTTCGCGCTGGATGTAGGGTCAGCGGCGATGAATACGCTTTGTTTCAATCCAGCCATCCTGACAGAATTTATAAGTAAAAAATATGTTTAATTGCGAATTGCTCTGAATAATGTTTCACGGTGTGATCCAGAGCGCATTAGTCCCTCCGCACCGATCACAACCCCTTGATATCATCAGAATAAACGGTTGCCGTTACCGCCAGGTTGTTTGATATACGTCCGGTACAGCCACACCGCAGCGACCGCCAGCAGCAGCCAGGGCAACAATTTAATCACAATTGCAAATAGCCCACCGATGAACATCACCAGCGTTGCGACGACCAACGCAGCCACAATCCCCAGTATTGAAATACCGGTCAGCATCAACATCAGAAAGAAACCGAGGACAAACAGAATCTCAATCATTGCACTCTCCCATCAATAATCACTGGATGAGGCATTACAAGAAGCGTGCCATAACGGATAAAAACGTAATCCATTGAATTATATCAGGAATTGTTGACCAGGTTGATGTTAACCTGGTCAATTTACTCAATCTATGGTCAAGCGTTAACCACGATCTTATCGGCCACCAGCGACAGCGCCTGCTCAACGACGTCAACGCCCGCCCCGGCTTTGTGCGCGTTCTCACTGAGGTAGCGACGCCACTGCCGCGCACCGGGAATACCCTGGAACAGGCCGAGCATATGACGGGTAACGTGGCCCAGATAGGTGCCAGCGGCCAGTTCTCGCTCGATGTACGGATACATCGCCCGCACCACTGCAATCGTATCGGCAACCGGCTGCGTGCTGCCAAACAGCTCGCCGTCAACGTGCGCCAGCAGGCCCGGATTCTGATAGGCTTCACGCCCCATCATCACGCCGTCCAGATGCTGCAGGTGGATCTTCGCCTCATCCAGTGATTTCACACCGCCGTTCAGCGACAGGGTCAGATGCGGAAAATCACGCTTCAGCTGGTAAACGCGTTCGTAGTCCAGCGGCGGAATTTCACGGTTCTCTTTCGGGCTGAGGCCGGAAAGCCAGGCTTTGCGCGCGTGAATGATAAACGTCTCACAGCCACCCTCTTCCGACACCTTGCGGATAAAGTCGCAGAGGAATTCATAGCTGTCCTGGTCATCGATACCGATGCGGGTTTTTACCGTTACCGGAATCGCCACTACGTCGCGCATCGCTTTGATGCCGTCGGCGACCAGCTGCGCTTCGCCCATCAGGCAGGCGCCGAAGCGACCGTTTTGCACGCGGTCAGAAGGGCAGCCGACGTTGAGGTTCACTTCGTTATAGCCGCGCTCTTCCGCCAGCTTCGCGCACTGCGCCAGCGCGGCCGGATCGCTGCCGCCCAGCTGGAGCGCGACCGGCTGCTCTTCCTGGCTGTAGGCCAGATAGTCACCCTTGCCGTGGATAATCGCGCCGGTGGTCACCATCTCGGTATAGAGCAGGCTCTGACGGGTCAACTGGCGATGGAAGTAACGACAGTGGCGATCGGTCCAGTCAAGCATCGGAGCGATGGAGAAGCGATGTGCAGGGAATTTTTCCAGCCCGTGAGCGTTAGCGATGTTAAGAGGCATGGATTGTGATTCTTGATTCTGATGCATTTATATTCTTTGGCGGAAAATGGACTAAAACATGTCCTACTATAACACAGTGCGGGTTCAGTGAGCAGAGGCGAAAATTTAGCCATTACCTCAAAAAACTCATATGCCTTTCAGCTGGTCGATAATAAAAGGGTTAGCCTGTAGCAACAGCAGTAACTTTCTTGGTGCACCGGTAGGCTGACGCCGTTTCATTTCCCAGCTTTTGACCAAATCGTAGCTAACACCCACAGCAACGGCAAAATCTTGCTGCTTCAAACCGGTCACTTCACGTATTGCTTTAACATCAATATCGCTAAAAGAGCGTATATGCTCCGGCGCTGGCGCTTCCACACCCTGCTCAATTCTTACCATCTCTTCTGCACTGGCCAGCAGCTCGGCAAATAATTCGTCTTTCATCTCTGTTTCATCGACCTCGTTGACAGGTTAGCAAAACTGCTGATTAATCCGCAGACATCTTGCAGCGTTATACCAGCATATCGGACAACTTTTTCAGCGCCTTCTTTTGCTCTTGTGATAATTCATCCTGCTCATTTTTCGGATAAACCAATGCAAGATAAATCCTCCCTCTGCTCGTGACATAGTAGTAAATCACCCGCACACCGCCGCGTTTCCCCATACCAGGTCGACTCCAGCGAATTTTACGGAATCCACCGGTTCCAGTAATAATGGCCCCTGTTTCAGGCGCATCAATCAGCAGCTCCTGAAACATCATAAACTCATCATCCAGCAAAAGGTCCTGACGCCGTTTACTGAAACCCGACAGCTCAATAAAAGTAAGCATTTCACTCCCTGAAGTTGATATCTCCTGCTAAACAGGCTATTCGGGAGCAGTACAATTATCAACCACATCGAGTGTACGTGGTACATTTTTAATGATCCATTTTATTTTTCTGGAATGCGTCTCTAAAAACCCGCAGCGACGGCAAATTCGGCGTTTTGTGGCAGACGTGATAAAATAACACCTTGATCATGCCTGAGGGAAAACGATGAATATTACCAGTGCCGAAAGAATCCTGTCGCAGGCGGAAGTCATTTGTCAGCAGCGCAGCGTGCGTCTGACGCCGCAGCGTATGGAAGTGTTGCGCCTGATGACCGAGCACAACGCTTCGATTAGCGCCTACGATTTACTGGATTTACTGCGGGCATCTGAACCTCAGGCCAAACCGCCTACCATTTACCGGGCGCTGGATTTTCTGCTGGAGCAGGGTTTTATTCACCGCGTGGAATCGACCAACAGCTACGTTGTCTGCCATCATTTCGAAGAGCCGTCGCACACTTCCGCGATGCTGATCTGCGATCGCTGCGGCTCAGTGGCCGAGCAGCATGCGGATGGCGTTGAAGAAATCCTGAAAAAGCTGGCGCAGAAAACCGGTTTTACCCTGGCCCACAGCGTGATTGAGGCGCATGGTTTTTGCCAGCGATGCAGTGAAGTGGAAGCCTGTACTCATCAGGATGCCTGCGACCACGATCATAGCGTGCCGGGCAAAAAACGCGGGCGCTGAGTTAGCCGATCTGCGAATGCAAAAGCCCCACAAGAAAGATATTTAGTTTGCAAGCGCGGAAGGTAATGAGCTGGCAATGATTCGCGTGCCGCAGACAGAAGATTAATACATCGAGATTTAACAGAAGGCATGTAAAGCGCTTTGTCGGCACGTCCTTGTGCCAGGGGGTAGGAGCTTCATCTTGAATAAGTGTGCTTACCAGCGATGATTGTTGCGGCTTTCCCAGTCGCTCAGTTCTTTCTCGGCCTGGTCTTTCTGGTAGCCATAGCGTTCCTGAATCTTACCGACCAGCTGGTCGCGTTTACCTTCAACCACCGTCAGGTCGTCGTCGGTGAGCTTGCCCCATTGCTCTTTCACTTTCCCTTTAAACTGCTTCCAGTTGCCGCTGATTTCGTCGTTATTCATAACAGATTCCTTCTGGCTGAGATTAATGGTCTGGAATATTTCTATTCGTCACTCCGCTCAATAACCAGATAATTATCTGACTAAACGCTGAACTTACAGATAATTGTAGTGCAAATTTGGCAACGTGCCGTGAATGGAGCAATCTGCGGGCTGTCAGGATCGAAGATTTGCCGCAGAATACAGAAAAAAGCCTGCCCGTTCAGCAGGCTGACGATGACGACGGAATACGTAAGCAAATATGTCCGTCAGCGTGATGAGTCAAACCAGGTGCCGTTACGCCAGTGTCGCCGCCAGATAAACCACAGGCTAACACCGCGCAGCAGCAGGAACACCGTCACTGCCAGCCAGAGACCGTGATTGCCCAATAGTGGAACGGTGAACAGTGTCAATCCGAACCCCGCAGCGGCCACCACCATGCTGTTGCGCATTTCGCTGGCGCGGGTGGCACCGATAAACATCCCGTCCAGCAGATAGCAGCCCACGCCAGCTAACGGCATCACCACCTGCCACCCTAAATAGCGATCGGCCAGCTCCTGTAGCGGTTCAAGGGAGGTGAGCAGCGCCACAATATGCTCGCCGCCGAAGGCATAAATCAGCGAGAACGCCAGCGCCACAACCCCGGACTGGCGGCAGGCGGCGTGCCAGACGCTGAGCAGCTGCTGACTGTTGCCTGCACCGTAGGCCTCACCAGAGCAGGCCTCGACCGCATAGGCGAAACCGTCCAGCGCGTAGGCGGTGAAGGTCAGAAACATCAGCAGAACCGCATTGACGGCAACAATATCACTGCCGAGCCGGGCACCGAAGATAGTCAGAGAGGCAAAGCACACCTGCAGCAGCAGCGAACGCAGCATAATGTCGCGGTTCAGCCGCAGCAGGCGTGCCAGATTACCGCGCCATGCGCTGATCAGCAGGCGGAGCGAGAGGCCGCGCATCACCATCACTCGCCACACCAACAGTAGCCCGACCAGCAGGCTGACGTATTCCGCGATAGCGGTCGCCGCCGCGGCGCCCTGCACGCCCCACTTAAGGCCGATGACAAACCACAGATCCAGCAGGATATTCACCAGATTACCTACCACCAGCAGGATAACCGGCGCGCGGGCATACTGCACACCCAGCAACCAGCCGAGCAGAACCAGGTTCGCCAGCGTGGCCGGTGCACTGAGCCAGCGAATCTGCATAAATAAATCGGCCTGATGCAGCACGTCCTTGCTGCCGCCGGTCAGCCCTAACGCCAGATGGGTCAGCGGCGCTTTCAGCACAATAAAGGTAATACCGGCCAGCAGCGCCAGCAGCAGCGGCTGCATGAGCGCCCGCGCCAGTGCGGGCTTGTCGTTAGCGCCGAACGCCTGCGCGGTCAGCCCGGTGGTGCTCATGCGTAAAAACAGCAGCAGCATAAACAGGAAGCTGGTGATGGTGGTGCCAATCGCCACGCCGCCGAGATAGGTTGGGCTGTCGAGATGGCCAATGACGGCGGTATCCACCAGCCCGAGCAGCGGCACGGTAATATTGGAGAGGATCATCGGCAGCGCCAGCCGCCAGAGATTTTTATCGGCAGCCGTCAGCAGTCGCATTGTTTTCAACCGGAAGCAGGGAGAGATGAGGGATCGCAAAAACGCGCCGCAGAGTGCGACGCGTCAGATTCTGTGGGGGATTACAGCCAGTTGCCGTTGCGGATAACACCGACGGCCAGACCTTCAATGGTCAGCGTCTGTTGACGCAGATCGACGACAATCGGCTGAAATTCGCTGTTTTCCGGCAGCAGGTGAACGATGTTGCCCTGCTTCTTCAGGCGCTTAACGGTCACTTCGTCGTCAATACGCGCGACAACCACCTGGCCGTTACGCACATCTTCCGTTTTATGCACCGCCAGCAGATCGCCGTCCATAATACCGATATCCTTCATCGACATCCCGCTGACGCGCAGCAGGAAATCCGCATTCGGTTTGAAGAGTTCCGGGTCAACCGAGTAATGGCCTTCGATATGCTGCTCGGCCAGCAGGGGTTCGCCAGCGGCAACGCGGCCAATCAGCGGCAGGCCATCGGGTTCTTCCATCATCAGACGAATGCCGCGTGAAGCGCCGGAAACGATCTCAATCACGCCCTTTCTGGCCAGCGCTTTCAGGTGTTCTTCAGCAGCATTAGGGGAACGGAAGCCGAGCTGCGAGGCAATTTCTGCCCGCGTTGGCGGCATACCGGTCTGGTTAATGTGGTCGCGAATCAGGTCATAAACCTGCTGCTGCCGTGCCGTTAGTGCTTTCATCCCGCCCCCTGGTTGTTTATACAGTCGACTGTGAGTATATACAGGTATTTGCGCGTTGAAAACCCAAAGCTGGCTAAAAAACAGCAGTTTGTTGATTTTTGGAAAACCTATCGCAAATGTGAAATCAGCAGCATTACCCACACGAAGATTGCCAATAAGATACTGAGCAAGACGGCAGCCGATCCCATATCTTTCGCCCGTCCGGCCAGGGGATGAATTTCACTGCCGATACGGTCAACCACCGCTTCAATCGCGCTGTTGAGAATTTCGACGATAATCACCATCACCACCGAGCCGATCAGCAGCACGCGGGTGACGGCGTCAACGTCCAGCCAGCAGGCAATAAGGATGGCGATGATGGCGGCAATGGCTTCCTGACGAAATGCCGCTTCATGCTGCCAGGCAGCACGGATCCCCTTCCAGGAATAGCCTGCTGCTTTTACAATTCGAGTCAGTCCGGTGGCGTTATTTGCCATAATCAGGGAACCCTTTGGGAAGTTTAACGTCAATGAGAGGGTGTAGCACATTTTGCAACACCACAGATTCTGCTAGCGCTTTCTGGTATGCTTGCCGCGCTTTGCTAACAAGAGGCTTCATGTTGTCTATGTCAGGTTGGCGTAATTTATATTATAAAATGTTGAATCTGCCAGTGAAATTCCTGGTAAAAAGTAAGGCAATCCCGGCCGAACCGGTTGCCGAACTTGGGCTGGATACTTCTCGCCCTATTATGTATGTGCTGCCTTATGATTCAAAGGCCGATCTCCTGGCTCTGCGCGAACAGTGCCGCAAACAGGATCTCCCCGATCCCCTGCATCCACTGGAGATCGACGGCACCGTGCTGCCCCGTTATGTGTTTATCCATGACGGTCCGCGCGTATTCCCTTATTTCGTTCCGAACCTTGAGTCGGTCAAGCTGTTCCATGACTATCTGGACCTGCACCGCAATCATCCCGATTTGGATGTGCAGATGGTGCCGGTCTCGGTGATGTTTGGCCGTGCGCCGGGCCGTGAAGTGCAGGGTGTTGAGCAGCCGCATTTGCGCGTGCTGAACGGCATCCAGAAGTTCTTTGCGGTGATCTGGCTGGGCCGCGACAGCTTTGTACGCTTCTCGCCTATCGTCTCCCTGCGCCGCATGGCGACCGAGCACGGTACCGATAAGACCATCGCGCAGAAACTGGCCCGCGTGGCGCGTATGCACTTCGCCCGTCAGCGCCTGGCCGCCGTCGGCCCACGTCTGCCGGTGCGTCAGGACCTGTTCAATAAGCTTCTGCAGTCCAAAGCCATCGCCAAAGCGGTGGAGGATGAAGCGCGCAGCAAGAAAATCTCCCATGAGAAGGCCCAGCAGAACGCCGTTGAACTAATGGAAGAAATTGCGGCGAACTTCTCCTATGAGGCTATCCGCCTGACCGATCGCGTGATGGGCTGGACCTGGAGCAAGCTGTATCAGGGCCTTAACGTCAGCGGCGGCGAGCGCGTGCGCCAGCTGGCGCAGGACGGTCATGAAATCGTCTATGTGCCCTGCCACCGCAGCCATATGGACTATCTGCTGCTCTCCTACGTGCTTTATCACCAGGGCCTGGTGCCACCGCATATTGCCGCCGGTATCAACCTGAACTTCTGGCCTGCCGGCCCGATTTTCCGCCGTCTGGGCGCGTTCTTTATTCGCCGTACCTTTAAGGGCAACAAGCTCTACTCAACGGTATTCCGTGAGTATCTGGGTGAGCTGTTTACCCGAGGCTATTCGGTTGAGTACTTCGTGGAAGGTGGCCGCTCGCGCACCGGACGCCTGCTCGATCCGAAAACCGGCACGCTGTCGATGACCATTCAGGCCATGCTGCGCGGCGGCAACCGCCCTATCACGCTGGTGCCGATCTACATCGGCTACGAGCACGTGATGGAGGTGGGTACCTATGCGAAAGAGCTGCGCGGTGCGACCAAAGAGAAAGAAGGCTTTATGTCGATGGTTCGCGGCCTACGCAAGCTGCGCAACCTCGGCCAGGGCTACGTCAACTTTGGTGAACCTCTGCCGCTGGTGACCTATCTGAACCAGCGCGTGCCGGAATGGCGTGATTCTATCGATCCGATTGAGGCCCAGCGCCCGGCGTGGCTGACCCCGGCGGTCAACGATATTGCCCAGAAAGTGATGGTGCGTATCAACAATGCCGGTGCGGCGAACGCCATCAACCTGTGCGTCACGGCGCTGCTGGCATCACGCCAGCGCTCTATGACCCGCGAGCAGCTGACCGAGCAGCTGGATTGCTACCTGCAACTGCTGCGCAACGTGCCTTATTCCAGCGACTCTACCGTGCCGGACGTCAGCGCTGAAGCCCTGCTTGAACACGCGCTGAGCATGAACAAGTTCGAGCTGGAGCAGGACAGCATCGGTGAGATCGTCATTCTGCCGCGCGAGCAGGCGGTACTGATGACCTATTACCGTAACAACATTCACCACATGCTGGTGATGCCGTCGCTGATTGCCGCCATCCTGATGCAGCATCGTGAAGTAAGCCGCGAGGAGCTGCTGCGCCAGGTCAGCGTGGTTTATCCAATGCTGAAGAGTGAGCTGTTCCTGCGCTGGGAAACCAGCGAGCTGCCTGCCGTGCTGGATGCGCTGGTCGCCGAAATGGCACGTCAGGGACTGCTGCTGGCCGAAGAGAGCAGCCTGCGCCTGACGCCGGGCCGCTTCCGTACGCTGCAGCTGCTGGCCGCTGGCGTGCGTGAAACCCTGCAGCGCTATGCCATTACCTTCTCAATCCTCAGCGCTAACCCGGCGATTAACCGCGGTACGCTGGAGAAAGAGAGCCGGACCATGGCTCAGCGCCTGTCGGTGCTGCACGGCATCAATGCCCCTGAGTTCTTTGATAAAGCGGTGTTCACCTCGCTGGTGCTGACGCTGCGAGACGAAAGCTATATCAGCGATTCCGGTGATGCGCAGGTTGAGCAGACCCAGAAGGTTTATCAGCTACTCGCAGAGCTGGTGACACAGGATGTTCGCATGACGATTGAGAGTGCCGTCGCACACGACTGATAAAGCCGGTGAGTTTGAGCATGAAAAAAGGGGCGACCTTGCGGTCTGCCCCTTTTTTATTATGTGAAAGCGTCTTCTGCCGTGCCATCGCTGCTTTGCTACCGAGCAGCACCCATCACATAGCTATGCAGAATGATTGCTGTTACCAGATACTCAGTGCAATCCCGACAAACAGCACCAGCCCAACATAGTTGTTGTTCAGAAACGCCTGGAAGCACTTCTCGCGCTGGCGGTCGGCAATCAGCTTCTGCTGGTGTACAAACAGTACGGCAGCCAGTAAAAGCCCCCAGTAGAAGATGCCGCCTAAACCGCTTAGCCAGCCGGTCAGCGCCAGCAGGACCAGCGTAGCCAGCTGCAGCAGCCCGATAATCAGCTTATCCTGGCGGCCGAATAGAATTGCCGTCGACTTCACGCCAATCTTCAGGTCGTCGTCGCGGTCGACCATCGCATACTGCGTGTCGTACGCCACCGTCCAGCAAATATTGGCCAGGAACAGCAGCCAGCAGGTTAACGGCAGGGTTTCGTTTACTGCCGCCCAGCCCATCGGAATGGCCCAGCCGAACGCCGCGCCCAGCACCACCTGCGGCAGATGGGTGTAGCGCTTCATAAACGGATACATCCACGCCAGCAGCAGCCCGCCCAGCGACAGCCAGATGGTCATGCTGTTCATGGTCAGCACCAGCAGGAAGGAAACCAGTACCAGGCCGATAAACAGCACTTTGGCTTCATTGCTGGTGACCGCGCCGCTCGGCAGCGGGCGACCTCGTGTACGTTTTACGTGGCCGTCAATTTTTCGGTCGGCGAAGTCATTGACCACGCAGCCTGCCGCACGCATAAAAATCACGCCCAGTACAAAGACAATCAGCACGTTAAGCGGCGGTATCTTCATTCCCGCCAGCCACAGCGCCCACAGCGTCGGCCACAGCAGCAGCAGCGTGCCAATCGGTTTATCAACCCGCATCAGGCGGATATAGGCAGAAAGCTTACTCATTTGCAGACTGGTCTCCACGCTACTGATTCTCCTCAGCGTTCGGATGGGCATACAGGGGAGATGCCGGTAAAAACAGTTCCGTCAGCAGCAGCGGTTTATCCGACAGGCGCAGGCGCGAGCGCCGCGCCCACAGATTTCCGCTGCGGCCAACGTCAATAAAGTCGCGGGTTAAGGTTGAGCTGGCAAACAGATAGCGCCCGAGGGGCACGGTGCCCAGCTGCTGCAGCTTCTGCTCCGGACCGATCAGGGTGGATTCCGGCACCAGTGTGCGTGCCACCAGCCAGGGGATACCGTCGCCACAGAGTTCGATCTCGCGCAGCCAGAAACGGCGGTCTGCGGGCAACAGTTTAGCCTCGCTTCCGGCCTCGTGGGCCGTAATAAATCCTTCACGCAGCAGGTTTACGGTCACCTGCTGACAGTGGCGCTCAAAACGCCGGGTCATCGAGTCTTCTTCCATCAGCCAGTCGAGCAGGGAAGCGGTTAACAGGGGCGATGATTCGGGTAGCCAGTCGATAGCGCGCAACAGCGGCAGCGCGTTCTCAGCCATAGCACTTCTCCGCAAAAAATTCAGAAGCAGAGTGTAACGCAGACACCGGAGCCAAACCTATCAAAGCGGGGCAATTACGCAGAAATTTATGGGTAGCACGGCGGGAAGGAAAAAAGGTGCGCCGCACGGCGCACCAGTCATGGAGCCAGCCCAGCAATATGGGGATATTATCCCTTGCCTTTCACACTGCTGATAAAGGTTTGCCGTGCCGATGTGGAGCCCAAACGCTCGGCTTCATTCATCAAACGCAGCGCTTTGTCGATATCACCCGCCTTCGCCGCCTGACGGATACCCTGGTTGAAGTACGTTTCGGTGTCGCTCAGCATCGGCTCCGCTTTCGCCGCTGGCGCAGCCGGTGCCGGTGCCGCCGCGACGGCTGCCGGTGCGGTCGTACTGCCGACGACTACCGGCTGAGGCTGCGGCTGGTTAAACACCTGGCCGATCATCACGTTGCCGCTGCCCTGCTCCGCTTTCACCTTCAGCGTAATCTGGCCGTCACTCA
This sequence comes from Erwinia sp. JUb26, assembly GCF_003751505.1. GTDB lineage: Bacteria > Pseudomonadota > Gammaproteobacteria > Enterobacterales > Enterobacteriaceae > Erwinia. The sequence goes on from NZ_RJVB01000002.1 coordinate 755,593, forward strand.
CATGAGTGGCAACGGGATCGGGAATCGACGGCACGGCGTTACCCACGCCTTCAGCATAGGCCTTCGCCGGATTTTTCAGCTGAGTCGTGGTGGTGAGATCCTGACGGGTGGTGTACACCAGCAGGTAAATCTGTTTTTGCCCCAGTGCAGGCGTGAGTTTGAGTGTCCCTTCCAGCCGATCCTGCGAGACAACACCCGGTTTCTGATACGGGAAGTAGCTGCCGGGATAGAAGGCAGCCGGGCGCATTTGTTCGTCCAGCACCAGGACATTCGGCACATAGACGCGGCGATCTTTCACCACGCTGGTGAGGGTAATTTCCAGCGAACCGCGATCGGCTGGCAGCGTAACGGCCGCAACCGGGCCGGTCACTTCGCCCTGATTCAGGCTCTGGGAAGACGCGTTCAGTGCAATGTCGTTACTGGCCGGTGGCGTGATCGGTAGCCAGGAGAGGCGCTGCAGTGCAGAAGCCGGAATGGCCGGGGCCACCGCCACGTTCTGTGGCGAAGTAAAGGTTGCCGCCGTAGCGGGCAGAATCGATGCGGAAACCAGTCCCGCAAGCAGGCAGAGTGACAGCAGATTTTTTTTCATTGTATGTTCCTTAAACGGGCCACCCCGATCCCGCCAGGCAATGCAGTTTCGGGGCTAAAGAGATTCGGGCGGGCCTGAGCTGGCCCACCCGCGACTGACTGTTACCACCAGGCTTCCATCTGCACGCCGAAGCTGACTTCATCGTCGTTGCCGCGGCTGAAGGTTTTGGCGCTGGTATCGCTGTAGGCGGTGCCGGAGGTGTATCCGGTATCGTCAGAGGTGGCGTAACCCCATTTCTCATCCCACTTGGCGTAGGTAGCAAACACGCGGATCGCCGGGCGCGACCAGATGCTGTCACCGGCCTGCCACTGCTGGGCCAGAGTCACTTTATACTGACTGTTGCGCTCGCCGGTTTCCTGCGACTTGACGTTGTCGTAGCCCACTTCCAGCAGGGTGCTCATGATCGGCGTCCATTTGTACATCGGGCGCACGCCGGCGGTGTACCAGGTGGTGCCGTTTTTATTGTCGCGATCCAGGTCCTGGAACATCGCGACGTACATCAGGCCCCACTTGTCGTTAAAGTCCAGCGCACCGTGGTCGATGACGCGAAGCATATGGCCGTTGTTATCGATGCTCGAACCTTCCGAGCGGCCGTTACGCTGGGAGGTCAGCGCATCGGTGGCGTACTGCACGACAAACTTGTTGTAGCCGTTGTAGATGGTCTGGGTATGTTCACCCGTCACCATCCAGCCATCTTTGGTGGCGCCGTCCGCCAGAGAATAGCCGTCCTGCACGTTAGCGCGACCGTAGTCAACGCCCAGCTCCAGCACGCCGCCCGGGTTCACGTTCAGCTCGGCCACGCGCACGTCGAAGGTGTCGTTAACGGTCGGAACCTGTTTCTGCTGGTTATCGATAAAGCCGTAGGAGCCGCCCGCTTCACCGTTGCGGGTCACCGCCATGGACAGTTTACCCGCGCCCAGATCGATGTTTTCCACACCTGCACCCGGACCGGAGATGTCCCAGTAGTAGAAGTCGATCATATGAACATCGTGACGCTGGTAGAAACGCTTACCGGCCCACAGGGTAGAACCTGGCAGCCAGTCGATCAGGTTTTTACCCTGAATGTTCACCTCACGAAAGCCCGGGTCGACGCTTTCGAAATCTGAACGCTGAGAAACGGCATATGCCAGGTTGGTATCGAAGTAGAAGCTCTTGTCACCTTCTTTCCACAGTTCCTGACCCAGTTTCAGCTCCGCATAGGTTTCACATTCGTTACCCAGACGGTATTTGCTGTTGGCACCGGTCGCCTGAAAACACTGCTGCTCGCCGCCGCTACCGGTCCAGCCGATACCCGAACGCGCATAGCCTTTAAAATCAACCGCTGCCGCCTGGCCGGAGATGGCCATCGCAATGGCCACTGCCAGAGGATATTTCAGCTTAATCATTATTGTGCTCCTGTTATCACTGCTTTAGCTGGAGTGCTTCTACACCCGGTTCCTGATGCAGCCGACGGCAGGCACTTCCATCTTCACGGAAAAGATGGCAGCGCTGCGGCGGCAGGCCGATGGCGTAATGGGCACCTTCTTCTACCAGCACCACGTCATTCTGGCGGTACACCAGGTTCTGACGCAGGGCGGGGATCTGGATATGGATCTGGGTTTCGTGGCCAAGCTGTTCGACGACCTGCACCACGCCGGAAAGACTGACGTCGGCGACGTCGCTGGGCAGCAGATGTTCGGGACGAATGCCGAGCGACATATTGCTACCGGGCTGGACGTCAGCGCTGTCTACCGGCAGCCAGATCTGCTGACGATTCGGCAGCTCCACCTGCACCTGGTCGATGGCGGTGGCGGTGACTTTGACCGGCAGGAAATTCATCTTTGGCGAGCCGATAAATCCGGCGACGAAGCGGTTAGCGGGATAGTGGTAAAGCTCAAGCGGTTTACCAACCTGGGCAATGCGCCCCCCTTCCAGTACCACGATTTTGTCGGCGAGGGTCATCGCCTCGACCTGATCGTGGGTGACGTAAATCATCGTGCGCTGCAGGCGCTTGTGCAGGCGGGAGATCTCAATGCGCATCTGAACACGCAGCGCGGCATCCAGGTTGGACAGCGGTTCGTCGAGCAAAAACACCTGCGGTTCCGCCACCAGCGTACGGCCGATCGCCACGCGCTGGCGCTGGCCGCCGGAGAGCGCCTTTGGCTGCCGGTCCAGCAGGTGGGCCAGCTGCAGGACCTCGGCCACTTTATTCACCCGCTGCTGGATTTCGGCTTTCGCCACGCCGGCCAGCTTGAGGCCGAAGGACATATTTTCCGCGACGGAAAGATGGGGATACAGGGCGTAGGACTGGAACACCATGCCGACGCCGCGCCCGGCGGGAGGAACATCATTCATTCGCCGATCGCCGATCAGCAGCTCGCCCGAGGTAATCTCCTCCAGCCCGGCAATCATGCGCAGCAGCGTTGATTTGCCACAGCCCGACGGCCCCACGAATACCACGAACTCCCCTTCGGCAATCGTCAGGTCAATCGCATCTGATACCACCACGTCACCCCATGCTTTGGTGACATTATTCAGCACTACGCTGGCCATCCGCTTCTCCCGTCCACTGACTGTTGATGGCCGGAGTGTGCGGCAGCGCGCGGCAAGGTAACTCCTCCACCGCTGGATTTTTTATGGGGGAGGAGAAAGGAGGATGAGAAAAACGCACCCGACATCCGTCATTGGGTCGGCAGGCGAATTTCGTGACGTCACTGGCAAAAATAATGGGTGTTTTTTGTGGCCGGGAACGCAGAAATGGATTTTTTGCTAGTTCGATCACAGAAAGTGATTGGGGGGAGTAGAGCCGGGGATGACGCAGTTCCCCTTGCTTAACAGCAGACTGCATCCACATCCCGACTTCATACCCTTAGAGGAACGAATAATGGCGAAGTTCAGATTAGCGAGTAAAACACTGCTGCTGTGTACCCTTTCCAGCCTGTTACTCCCTGCGCTGGCGCAGGCAAAGATTGAAGAAGGCAAGCTGGTTATCTGGATTAACGGCGATAAAGGCTATAACGGCCTGGCGGAAGTTGGTAAGAAGTTTGAGCAGGATACCGGTATCAAAGTGTCGGTAGAGCATCCGGACAAGCTGGAAGAGAAGTACCCGCAGGTGGCGGCCACCGGTGACGGCCCGGATATTATTTTCTGGGCGCACGATCGCTTCGGCGGCTATGCCCAGTCCGGCCTGCTGGCCGAAGTGTCCCCAGATAAAGCCTTCCAGGACAAGCTCTATCCCTTCACCTGGGACGCGGTGCGCTATAACGGCAAGCTGATCGGCTATCCGATCGCCGCCGAAGCGCTGTCGCTGATTTACAACAAGGACCTGCTGCCCGAGCCGCCAAAAACCTGGGAAGAGATCCCGGCGCTGGATAAAAAGCTCAAGGCCAAAGGCAAAAGCGCCATCATGTTTAACCTGCAGGAACCGTACTTCACCTGGCCGCTCACCGCCGCCAACGGCGGTTACGCCTTCAAGAAACTCGCCGACGGCAGCTATGACCTGAAGGATGTTGGCGTGGCGAATAAAGGCTCGCAGGAAGGATTACAGTTCCTCGTCGATCTGATTAAGAACAAGCACCTGAATGCCGATACCGATTTTGCCATTGCCGAAGCGGCCTTTAACAAGGGCGAAACCGCGATGACCATCAACGGTCCGTGGGCGTGGGGCAATATCGAGAGCGCGAAGATTAACTACGGCGTGACCCTGCTGCCGACCTTCAAAGGCCAGCCGTCGAAACCGTTCGTGGGCGTGCTGAGCGCGGGCATTAATGCCGCCAGCCCGAATAAGGAGCTGGCGAAAGAGTTCCTGGAAAACTACCTGCTGACCGATGACGGACTGGCGAAGGTCAATGCCGATAAGCCGCTGGGCGCGGTGGCGCTGAAATCGATGCAGGAGAAGCTGGCGAAGGATCCGAAGATTGCCGCCACCATGGAGAACTCGCAGAAGGGTGAAGTGATGCCAAACGTGCCGCAGATGAGCGCATTCTGGTACGCGGAACGCACCGCGGTGCTGAACGCGATCAACGGCCGTCAGACGGTTGATGCCGCGCTGAAGGACGCCCAGGCGCGTATCACTAAATAATCCCCGTTGTCTGCCAGGCGGGCGGAAGCGCCCGCCGCTGCTGTAAGGAATTTCTATGGCGAACGTTGCCGGTAAGCATGGCCTGAAGTGGCTGATCGTTACCCTGTTTGCGCTGTTTACCGGCTACCTCGTGGTGCTGATGTATGCGCAGGGTGAAGTGTTGTTCGCCGCGCTGACGCTGATTGTACTCAGCGTTGGGCTGGTGATTTTTGCTCAGCGTCGGGCCAGCGCCTGGCGTTATGTCTATCCGGGACTGGCGGGCATGGCGCTGTTTGTCCTCTTCCCGCTGGCGGCGACCATCGCCATTTCCTTTACCAACTACAGCAGTACCAATCAGCTGACCTTTGAACGGGCGCAGACGGTGCTGCTGGACCGCCAGTATCAGGCGGGAGAGCGCTATAACTTCAATTTGTGGCCGCAGGGCAATCAGTGGGTCCTGCAGCTGACCGCCGACGGCAAGCCCGGCTATCTCTCCGAGCCGTTCAGCTTCGATGATAAAACGCCACAAACCCTGACGCTGAAAGAGAGCGCGGAAACCCCTCAGGGCGAACGCGCGATGCTGCGCGTCGTGACGCAGAACCGCCAGGCGCTGGGGCTGATTACCGCCACCCTGCCCGACGGTAGCAGCGTGCGGATGAGCTCGCTGCGCCAGTTTTCCGGCACGCAGCCGCTGTATAAGCTGGCGGCGGACGGCAGCCTGGCCAATCAGCAAACCGGCACGGTTTACTGGCCGAACGATGAGATTGGTTTCTATCAGGCGAAGGATGCCAGCCAGCAGTGGAGCGGCGAGCGTCTCAGCCCCGGCTACACGGTGAGCATCGGCTGGAAAAACTTCCTGCGCGTGATGACCGACGACGGCATTCAGAAACCGTTTATCGGCATCTTTATCTGGACGATTGTGTTCGCGCTGTTGACCGTGATCCTGACCACGGCCGTCGGAATGGTGCTGGCCTGTCTGATGCAGTGGGAGGCGTTAAAGGGGCGTGCGGTGTATCGTCTGCTGCTGATCCTGCCCTATGCGGTACCGGCCTTTATCTCTATTCTGATTTTCAAGGGGCTGTTTAACCAGAGCTTCGGTGAAATCAACATCATGCTCAACGCCCTGTTTGGCCTGAAGCCCGCCTGGTTCAGTGACCCGACGCTGGCGCGCAGCATGCTGGTGGTGGTGAATACCTGGCTTGGCTATCCCTACATGATGATCCTCTGTATGGGGCTGCTGAAGGCGATTCCGGACGACCTGTATGAGGCTTCGGCGCTGGACGGTGCCACCACGGTACAGAACTTCTTCCGCATCACGCTGCCGCTGCTGCTGAAGCCGCTGGCACCGCTGATGATCGCCAGCTTTGCCTTTAACTTTAACAACTTCGTGCTGATCCAGCTGCTGACCAACGGCGGACCGGACCGTCTTGGCACCACCACGCCGGCGGGCTATACCGACCTGCTGGTCAGCTATACCTGGCGCATCGCCTTTGAAGGCGGCGGCGGGCAGGACTTCGGCCTGGCTGCAGCGATTGCTACGCTGATTTTCCTGCTGGTAGGCGGACTGGCCGTGCTGAATCTCAAAGCCACCCGCATTAAAGTCGACTGAGGTAAACATGGCTATCGTACAACCGAAATCGCAGAAACTGCGCCTGCTGTTCAGCCATCTGCTGCTGCTGAGCTTTGTGGCCGTCATTATGTATCCGCTGCTGATGGTGCTGGCTATCTCGCTGCGCCCGGGCAACTACGCCATCGGCTCACTGCTGCCGGAGCATATTTCCTGGGACCACTGGAAGCTGGCGCTGGGTATTCCGGTGGTGCATGAAAACGGCAGCGTGACGCCGCCGCCGTTTCCGGTGCTGCTGTGGCTGTGGAACTCAATTAAGGTAGCGGCCATCAGCGCGGTCGGCATTGTCGCCCTCTCCACCACCTGCGCCTATGCCTTTGCCCGCATGCGCTTTCGCGGCAAGTCCAGCCTGCTGAAAGGGATGCTGATTTTCCAGATGTTCCCGGCGGTGCTGTCGCTGGTGGCGCTCTATGCGCTGTTCGACAGGCTGGGACAGTATCTGCCGTTTATCGGGCTGAATACCCACGCGGGTCTGATCTTCGCCTACCTTGGTGGGATTGCGCTGCACGTGTGGACGATTAAGGGCTATTTCGAAACGATTGACGGCTCGCTGGAAGAGGCGGCGGCGCTGGACGGTGCCACGTCGTGGCAGGCATTCCGTCTGATCCTGCTGCCGCTGTCGGTGCCGATTCTGGCGGTGGTATTTATTCTGTCGTTTATTGCGGCCGTTACCGAAGTGCCGGTGGCGTCGCTGCTGCTGCGCGACGTGAACAGCTACACGCTGGCGGTGGGAATGCAGCAGTATCTCAATCCGCAGAACTATTTATGGGGTGATTTTGCCGCGGCCGCCGTGCTGTCGGCGCTGCCGATTACCCTGGTGTTTATTATCGCTCAACGCTGGCTGGTTAACGGCTTAACCGCCGGGGGCGTGAAGGGCTAGTCCGATTTATTTGCCACTGCTGCTGTTTTTTGCTTCGTTACATCCTGTGTTTCAGGCGGCCCGACGGCCGCCTGTTTTTTTATTCACGCTTCAACCGGTTGCTGTTCGCCAGCCATAGCGTAACCACCAGGATCAGAATCGCCAGGCAGTAGGCCAGGGTATCGAACGGGTTTTTATGATCGACGATGATCAGGCGGATAATCGCAGTAATGCCGATATAGACAAAGTAGCGCAGCGGGAAGTGGTAGCCCGACTGGAAGTATTTGACGATCAGCGCGATAAACTCGAAATAGAGAAAATAGATCACGATGCCTTCAATCAGCAGATACGACGACGTCTGCTCCCCGGTGTTCAGCAGGACGTTCGCCAGATGAATCGTCTCCTTGCCGAGGAAGATCACCAGGATAACGGCCAGCGCAATCAGGCCAGCGTTCAGCACCATCTGTAGTGCAAAGGCCAGACGGGTGGCCGGAGTATTTCGTACGGGGGGAGTCATGTTCACACCTCTAAATAGTTGTTATCTGTCGGATATGCCGACAGATAACACTATGCTTTAGTGTGATGCAGATCACAAGATAGTGGATTCTGGATTTAGATATGAAAAAGATAAAGGGCCGGTTAACGGCCCTTTATCTATCGCGCGTGCAGTTAGTGGAAATTGCGATCGCGGTCGGTAGTCATATCATACAGCTCGTACTTACGTCCCAGCTGCTGGCCGCCATCACGCGTCAACGGTGTCCAGTTGATGTTTGCGCGGCTGCGGGTTGGGCGAATACTGAACAGATCCATCGGCACCGAGATATAGAAGCCCTTGGTGAAGTCACCCTCGCCGTAGTCTTTCGACGAGACGTTGGTTTTGGTTGCGTAGACGCCCGCTCTGACGCCGCTGTCGAACTGTTTAGAAACATCCAGCGTCACGCCTTTATCCTCGGCGAGGTACTGACCGACGCTGGCCTTCACCAGCACCTGATCGATAAACGTCGGCTGCCAGTAGACGGTGAGGTTGCCGACTTTCGCGCTGTAGTCGGTGAACTTCATCATATTGTCCCAGTCACGCTGCTTCACGTAGTTGGCATCGACGCCCACCGCCCAGCTGGAATCCAGAGGACGATACAGCAGTTCACCACCGGCTCCGCCGTACATGGTTTCCAGATAACCACCGTACACCTGGCCGTAGAAATCACCGCCCAGGTAGTGCATGTAGTTGGCCTGCAGGTTGTTCACGTAGACGTCGTTTTCAACGTACTGACGAATGTGGGTACGTACACGAGGTAATGTAGAGTCACCCGGCAGACCATTAAAATTAAATCTGTCGTAGTTATTCACCACGTTAAAGAACAGGCTGCCGTCGAGCAGCAGGTGCTCGGTGGCCCAAAGATTGGCATTAGCCATGACGCCAATCTGGTACATGTAGAAGCTTTCCGGGCCACCAAATGATTGGCTCAGAACAGGTGCCAAACCATAATCGAGGCGTCGGCCATCAATAAAGTAACCCTGTTCGGTGTGCTCCGGGGCAACCGGGTTGATCCGCTGCTGCTGCAGCGTCTCTTCACGCCCCAGCGGGTAGCCTTCCAGCTGGCGCTGCAGGCTGGCCACGTCGGTTTTGGTGGTCACCTGCGGCATATGTTGACGCTGTTCGGTCAGCTCAATGGTCTTCACGCCTGCCGGCAGATGATTGGCCAGAATGACGTTGGCGCGCTCAACCGCTTCCTGGTTATCACGATACTTGGTCTGCTCGCCGCTGGCGTACAGCGTATCGCCCTTCAGCTGAATATGCGGCGCGTCAAAGCCGGCGTTGTACTTCAGGTCGGTCAGCTGGCTGGCGGTCACCGTCGAATCAAGGAAGCGGCCCTGCGGCTGCGGATCGTAGGCTTTCTTCGGCGTATCAAGGTGCGGCTGGGTCAGCTCGTTAAAGTTGGTGCGCAGGGTGAAGCCGGCCATAAAGGTATTGCCGCGCTCGTAGCTGACGTTGACGTCCGCCCAGTCGGTAATCCGGTAGATGGCACCGACGTTAACCTTGCTTCTCTGCTCCAGCTTGCCGGCATAATCGCCCTGATAGTCGTTGCCTTCATATTCCATTTTCAGGCGCAGCGGCTGCCACGGGGTCTGGTATTCAATCCCGCCGAATACCGCCATCGGGCCCTTAAAGGAATCGCCCAGGCTTATCGATCCCGCCGACCCGTTGCCTTCAGAGCGGTAGCAGTACTTTTCACTGGCGGTACAGAACGGGTTGGTGACGTTGCCGCTGTTGCCGAGATAGCCCCAGCCGACGCCAAGGGTGAAGTCAAACGGCCCCCAGGCCTTGGTGCCCACCACGTATTCGCTGTCAAACAGGCCGGTACCGCCGATATCCCGCTTGCCCACAGAGACTTCCGGCAGCCAGAAGCCCTCTTCCCAAAGACGCAGTTTCAGATCGAAGGCTTTATCTTTATACGTCTGATGTCCGCTAAAACTTTCAACAGGGTTATACAAACGAGTTCTGACGTCTGTATAACGTACTGTAGCCTCCAGCCATGGAAACAACTGCAGCGAGGTGGAGTAAAAGCGGTACTGGTCGTTATAGCGGTAGTTCAGGCTGAATTCGCCCTCTTTGGCCATACGCGCCGTTGGCACCTGCAGCAGGCCAATACCGCCGAAGTCGGACTGCGAGGGTCCAACCGGCTCGGGATAGGAAGCCGCCTGAACCTGGCAGGCACAGGCAACGGAAAATGAAAGCAGGCTGAGAAGATAACGTTTTTTCATCAGTCAGGGATCCGGTGCGTCAAAACAGAAACGATCTGCTGGTTAAGGTCGGCAAGGTCGCTCGGCAGCGCCCAGGATGAGAAACCAATAAAGATAGTGCTGCCCGCCTCCAGCTCAACGTGGCGGCGATTCCAGTAGGCAACGGGAACCTCAGTTACCTCACCGGCCGGGGAGATTACCAGCGCCACGTTGCGCTCTGCGCCGCTTTGATGCGCGCGTGAGTCGAGATAATCCGCTACCGGGCGTCCGGCAACCCACGGCGTGGTGCCCGCACCATCGACGGCGCCGGCCAGTCTGACCGAGGTCGGTTTAGCGACGGTATAAACGCTGTATTCTCCGACCAGGCGGCGATTGGCCTGCGGTCGGGTACGTACCCAGTCGGGATCGAGGTTGACCAGCTGGCGCCCGGTCACCTTCAGCGAGGCAACCTGCTGGCGGACATTGTCGACCACCGCGGCTTCGGCCAGATCGTTATCGCTGCGCAGGTTATCGCGCCACACCTGTAAGCGAGCGACCAGTTCCTGCTGCTGGCGAAGCGCCACCGCCGTGGCCAGCTTTTCGCCGATCACCGTACCGGGCCACCAGGTTTTTCCCTGCAGCGCCGGGCTGGCGACCAGCTGTGCCAGATTTTCCGCGTGGCTGACGACGGCAGTTTGCGACTGCCCCGGATAAAACACCGTGACCTGGCTGTCCGCCATGGCCTGCAGCGACAGCGATGCCACTATCCCTGCGAGAAGAGTTGTGATTTTTTTCATGGTTTCGCAGGCTTCAGAATAGTGGTTGCCACAGGGAAGTAGTCCGCTCCCAACATTTGCACGGCCTGGCGTACCTGTCCGCTCGAGGTATCCACCCAGAAGGTGTTGCGCCAGGTTTTACCACTCTCCGTCAGCTCGACCTCTTCCTGCCAGACGCGGCTGGCAACCTGACGGCCGCCCAGCTGCAGGACTTCATCTTTCAGGCGGGTGAAGTGAGAGACCGCGGTGCCGGTGCGCAGCTGGCCTTTTTCCGTCCAGCTCATCACGCGAGTCCAGCCGGCGCCGTCCGTCAGGCGCAGCGCATCGCGCAGCGGATCCTGTTGCAGATTGGTCACCTCGTTGAGGTTATCCGTCAGGCCCAGGGTTTTCACCAAGCGGCCGCTTTGCGTGACCACCGTCGCGTGATCCTGAGTGATCCATTTCTGCTGACCATCTTCGCTAAAGCCCATCACCACGAAGATTTGCTGACCGCCGTTAAGGCGCAGATACATGCTGGCGTAGGGAATTTTAGCGATCTGTTGATTGGTTAACTGAATGTCGTCTTCGCCGAGCACAGCCAGCTTAAAGGTTTCACCCAATCCTTTTTGAGTTTGTGTACAGGCCTGAAGCAACAGGCAAAGCAGCAGCAATGGTAGGTTTCGCACCAGTGGGATCCCTGAGCTAAAGAAAGCAGTGTGAAAATAACCACACTTTCGTGTGGTTATGTTTAATGTTGATACTTAGCGAGTTCTGGTGGTCGTGGTGGTCGTGGTTCCGGTGTTGGAACCATCGCCGCCGCCTGACGCAGCCAGCGCAACACCTGCAAACGCCGCTACCGCACCGATACCGATGGCAGTAGATGCGCCAGCAGACAGTGCTGCCGCTTCAACACCAGCAGCGGTGCCGCCAGTGGTGTCAGTCGCAGTTGTTGTTGCAGCGACATCGCCAGGAGCGGCGAAAGCAGCTGAAGCGGTTGCTAAGTACAGTATGGCTGCAGTAGCACATAAGACTTTTTTCATTACACTTTCCCTTCACAGTATGAATGGACACCAGGGCCTGGATGGTTCCTGGCATCTTCATTATGGGGAAATAACTCCCAGAAATCAGCGCCCGTTCCAGGTATTGATAAAATAGTTTTTTACACTTCTATTTTTTAGAAAAAGATATTTTCAAGTTTGTAACATGCCATCAAGCACCATGGGCAGAACATAATGCTGATTTGTACTAAAAACCAGCACTATGCCGTTAAAACAGGCGCAGAGTGTAATATCGTATTTTCAAACAGGCTAAAGATAAACAAAAATGTTTTAAATCATGGTGTTATTGCCGTTTTTTTCTCAAGTAATTCAGTGAAGTAATCCATTCTGACGCGATTTTTTTAGGATTAATCTCACCCATACGGGATGAACTTTCGCTGTTTTCAGGAAAAACCTCAGGGCAGTGGAGCAGGAAAAGGCGAGATTGAGGGGGCAATACGGGGAAACGACAGTGAGCGACTGTGTAAAACAGCTTTCATTTGCCCATAAAAAACCCCCGAAAAACCGGGGGTTTTAGCACTGAATACGAAAATTAACGCCAGGTTTTATAGCGGTTGATCAGGCCGTTGGTCGAGCTGTCGTGGCTGTCGACGTCTTTCGCATCTTCCAGCTCCGGCAGAATGCGGTTAGCCAACTGTTTACCCAGCTCCACGCCCCACTGATCGAAGCTGAAGATGTTCAGAATGGCGCCCTGAGTGAAGATCTTGTGCTCGTACAGGGCAATCAGCGCACCCAGGCTGTACGGGGTGATTTCGCGCAGCAGGATGGAGTTGGTTGGACGGTTGCCTTCAAACACCTTGAACGGCACCACGTGCTCAACGGCGCTGGCGGCTTTACCGGCATCGGCAAACTCTTTTTCCACCACGTCGCGTGACTTGCCAAACGCCAGCGCTTCGGTCTGAGCGAAGAAGTTAGACAGCAGCTTGCTGTGGTGATCGCCCAGTTTGTTATGCGAGATCGCCGGGGCGATAAAGTCGCATGGCACAATCTTGGTGCCCTGGTGAATCAGCTGGTAGAAGGCATGCTGGCCGTTAGTGCCCGGCTCGCCCCAGATAATCGGACCGGTCTGGTAGGAAACCGGGTTGCCGCTGCGGTCAACGTACTTACCGTTGGACTCCATGTTGCCCTGCTGGAAGTAAGCCGCAAAGCGGTGCATGTACTGATCGTACGGCAGAATCGCTTCGGTTTCAGCGCCGAAGAAGTTGTTGTACCAGATACCAATCAACGCCAGCAGCACCGGCAGGTTTTTCTCCACCGGCGTATCGGCGAAGTGGCGGTCCATGGCGTGTGCACCGCTCAGCAGCTTCTCGAAGTTATCGAAGCCGATGGACAGTACGATCGACAGGCCAATCGCCGACCACAGTGAATAGCGGCCGCCCACCCAGTCCCAGAACTCAAACATGTTGTCGGTATCAATACCGAACTCCGCCACCGCCTGTCCGTTGGTCGACAGCGCCGCGAAGTGTTTCGCCACGTCGCCCTGCTCGCCTGAAGTCAGGAACCAGTCGCGCGCGCTATGGGCGTTGGTCATGGTTTCCTGAGTGGTGAAGGTTTTAGACGCCACGAGGAACAGGGAGGTTTCCGGGCTCAGGCCCTTCAGCGTTTCGGCGATATGCGTGCCGTCAACGTTGGAAACGAAGTGCATTTTCAGATGGTTTTTATACGGGCGCAGCGCTTCGGTGGCCATAAACGGGCCGAGGTCAGAACCGCCGATACCGATATTCACCACGTCGGTGATCGCTTTACCGGTAAAGCCTTTCCACTCACCGCCGATGATGCGTTCGGAGAAGCTTTTCATCTTCGCCAGCACCGCGTTAACTTCCGGCATCACATCTTTGCCATCGACCACAATTGGGGTGTTGCTGCGGTTACGCAGCGCAACGTGCAGCACGGCGCGATCTTCAGTACGGTTGATTTTCTCGCCGGAGAACATCGATTTGATGGCGTCCTGCAGGTCGGTTTCTTTGGCCAACGCCTGCAGCTTGCTGAGCGTTTCAGCGGTGATGCGGTTTTTGGAGAAGTCGACCAACATCTGGTCGTCAAAGGTCGCAGAGAACGTGGCAAACCGGTTGTTATCCCTGGCGAAAAGGTCAGCAATCTGAACGTCTTTCATTTGTTCAAAATGCTGCTGCAGAGCCTGCCAGGCAGCGGTTTGTGTCGGATTGATATTTTTCATAGCAACACACTCTTTTTATTTAAGAATCGTAAATCAGACCGGACAACATCGTACCTGTTTGCGGGGATCGTCTCCCCTTTTCCTGTAACAGGTTTCGGCTATCAACAGCGGAAAAACTGCGGTTTGCCCGGGCGCTATTTCGCATTCTGTCGGTGAGGATGATTCACACTAAGCATTTCAGTATGACGATGAAAGAAAAAAATTTACAGCCCGTACCGTGCTTATAAATGCCCCCGGCGTCAATCGACGGCGCTTTTTTAGCCGCGGATGATTAGTAAGATTGATACGACCGGGGTAATAAGGAAAATGAATAATCATCAGCCTCCCGGCGTTGACACCAGCGACATAACCCGATATTTCTACACGCCTGAATAACGCGTGCATCTGCGCGCAAGCCAGAAGAGGCGCGTCGCCCAGGCAGTGTGTTTGAGGATCCGTATCCGTAGATAACACATCAGGGGGAGCGACGCCGAGGTATAAACCACGCGGAGTGGGGCGTATCGACTGCAGGGGCTGAATCCTCTGGGTTGTCACCAGCAACGTCCGGTAGTCGGGCGGCGAGGTGGGGCGCTTCTGGGTGACGCGTAGCGGCTTGCTCTACGCTATATCCCTTTCCTGCCCTTACCTTGTGCCAAGCTGATGGAATAAATCCTGACACGAAGGTAGTCATCGTAATGTCTCAAAATCTGATCGTGGCGAAATTTGGCGGCACCAGCGTTGCCGACTTTGCCGCTATGAACCGCAGCGCCGATGTGGTGTTATCCAATCCTGACGTTCGTCTGGTGGTGCTTTCCGCCTCTGCGGGCGTCACCAATTTGCTCGTTTCCCTGGCTGAAGGCCAGCCGCTGGAGCAGCGCGCCGCGCTGTTGGACGATATTCGCCGTATTCAGTACGCCATTCTGGATGAACTGCAGCAAAGCCAGGTGATCCGTGAAGAGATCGACCGCATGCTGGACAATATTGCCACGCTGGCCGAAGGCGCCGCGCTGGCGACCTCTGCCGCGCTGACCGACGAACTGGTTAGCCACGGTGAACTGATGTCTACCCTGCTGTTCGTGGAAATTTTGCGCGAGCGCGCGGTGACCGCCGAGTGGTTTGACGTGCGTAAGGTGATGCGCACCACCGACCGCTTTGGCCGCGCCGAGCCGGAAGTGGCCACGCTGGCCGAGCTGGCAGCCGCGCAGCTTAAACCCCGTATTGCCGAAGCGCTGATCGTCACTCAGGGCTTTATTGGTAGCGAAGAAAAGGGCCGCACCACCACGCTCGGCCGCGGCGGTAGCGACTATACCGCCGCGCTGCTGGGCGAAGCGCTGCATGCCGCCCGAGTGGATATCTGGACCGACGTTCCGGGCATCTACACCACCGACCCGCGCGTGGTGCCTGCCGCGAAACGCATTGATGTGATTACCTTCGAAGAAGCCTCAGAAATGGCCACCTTCGGGGCGAAAATTCTGCATCCGGCCACCCTGCTGCCTGCGGTGCGTAGCGATATTCCGGTGTTTGTCGGCTCCAGCAAGGATCCGTCTGCGGGCGGCACCATGGTGAGCAACAAAACCCAGAATCCGCCGCTGTTCCGCGCGCTGGCCCTGCGCCGCAAGCAGACTCTGTTAACGCTGACCAGCCTGAATATGCTGCACGCCCGTGGCTTCCTCGCCGAGGTGTTCAACATCCTGGCGCGCCACAATATCTCTGTCGATCTGATCACCACTTCCGAAGTGAGCGTGGCGCTGACGCTGGACACCACCGGTTCAACCTCGACCGGCGACAGCCTGCTGACTCAGGCGCTGCTGACCGAGCTTTCCTCGCTGTGCCGCGTGGAAGTGGAAGAGAATCTGGCGCTGGTCGCCATTATCGGTAACGAGCTATCCAAAGCCTGCGGCGTCGGTAAAGACGTCTTCAGCGTGCTTGAGCCGTTCAGCCTGCGCCTGATCTGCTACGGGGCCAGCAGCTACAACCTGTGCTTCCTGGTGCCGGGCCAGGATGCGGAACAAGTGGTGCAGGCGCTGCACCGCAATCTGTTCGAGTAACCTCTCATCGGGCCAGTCACGGCTGGCCCGACACCCCATTTGTTTGATGCTATGATGCGGCGGGCCGTATTGTCCTCGTTCCGGTCAGTACGGCTGTGCTATGGCAAATTTTCAGGTAAATAACACAACATAAACGCCCCACTCTCCTCTCAGCGACGGCTGGCGGAACATCGCGGCTGATTTTCGGATCGGCTTATTCCGCTGGTGCGGCCAGGGAGTTCAAGGGGTTAAAAGGATGCTTTTCTATGCTTGCTACTGTTACCCGACTGTTCCCCCTCTGGGCAGTCCTGCTCTCCGTCGCCGCCTATTACACGCCGACCACCTTTACCGGCATCGGGCCTTACGTCACCTATCTGCTGATGCTGATTATGTTCGGCATGGGCGTGACGCTGAACGTGGATGATTTTAAGCGCGTGCTGACCCGCCCGGCCCCGGTGATTGCCGGCACCTTCCTGCACTATCTGGTGATGCCGCTGGCGGCATGGGCGCTGGCCAAACTCTTTAATATGCCGCCCGATCTTTCTGCCGGGATGATTCTGGTGGGCAGCGTGGCGAGCGGTACGGCGTCAAACGTGATGATCTATCTGGCGAAGGGTGATGTGGCGCTGTCGGTGACCATCTCTTCCGTCTCCGCGCTGGTGGGCGTGTTTGCCACCCCGCTGCTGACCAAGTTCTACGTCGATACGCATATTCAGGTCGATGTGGTGGGCATGCTGCTCAGCATCGTGAAAATCGTGGTGGTACCAATTGGCCTGGGTCTGATTATCCATCACACCCTGAACGGCGTGGTGAAGCGCGTGGAACCGTATCTGCCGGCGTTTTCGATGGTCTGTATTCTGCTGATTATCAGCGCGGTGGTCGCAGGCAGCCAGAGCTTTATCGGCTCGGTTGGTCTGGTGGTGATTATTGCGGTGATCCTGCACAACGCCATTGGCCTGCTGGGCGGCTACTGGGGCGGCAAGCTGTTTGGCTTCGATGAGTCCACCTGCCGCACGCTGGCGCTGGAAGTGGGGATGCAGAACTCCGGCCTGGCGGCAACACTGGGCAAGCTGTACTTCTCCCCGCTGGCGGCCCTGCCGGGCGCGCTGTTCTCGGTCTGGCACAACCTGTCTGGTTCGCTGCTGGCCGGTTACTGGTCAGGCAAAACGATCAAAGACAAGAAGAAGTAACGGCCCTTCACAACGGGCCACTCTCCGGGTGAGAGTGGCCTGCTTCAGCACCCTTTCCTCGCTGACCCGCTCAGCACAGTTCCAGATGCACCTCATGCTGCTCAATGGTTTTCATGATTTCCGGCGGCGGCGCTTCATCGGTAAACAGATAATCAATCAGATTCATGCTGCCCAGATTCACCATCGCGTTACGGCCAAACTTGGAGTGGTCCGCTACCAGCATCACGCAGCGTGAGTTCTCAATAATCGCCCGCTTGGTGCGCACTTCGTGGTAGTCAAAGTCCAGCAGTGAACCGTCCAGATCGATGCCGCTGATGCCCAAAATGCCGTAATCCAGGCGGAACTGGGAAATATAGTCGAGCGTTGCCTCACCCATAATCCCGCCATCGCGGGTGCGCACTTCGCCCCCAGCGAGGATCAGGCGGAAATCGGGCTTGGCCATCAGCAGCACCGCCACGTTCAGATTGTTGGTGACGATGCGCAGATTGCTGTGGTTCATTAGCGCGTGGGCCACCGCTTCCGGCGTGGTGCCGATATCGATAAACAGCGAAGCCCCATCGGGGATCTGGCTGGCAACTCGCTGGGCGATGCGCGCTTTCTCCGCAGACCACATCATTTTGCGATCCTGCCAGGCGGTATTTTCCGAGCTGGACGGCAGTGCAGCACCGCCGTGGTGGCGATGAATTTTATTCTGCTCGGCCAGATCGTTTAAATCACGGCGGATAGTTTGCGGACTGACGGCAAAATGCTCCACCAGCTCTTCGGTACTGACATAACCCTGGCGACGCACCAGCTCGATAATCGCGTCATGACGCTGTGTCTGCTTCAAAAGAGTTCCCCTGTTATCGTTTTTTCTGACGGGTGTCGACAAACGCCATTGCCAGCCCCACCAGCAGCCCGGCAATGTGGCTTGGCAGGCCGGTATTCGCCCCAAATACGCCCGTTGCTTCCAGCACCACCCACACGACAAAGATGCCCATCAGCCCGCCGCCGATATTTAGCGGACTGCGCTCGTCGCGCATCGCGTGCAGCCAGGCATAGGCAACCAGCGCATGATCAACGCCAGACAGCCCGCCGAACCAGAAGCCGTTAAAGCGGGACTGCGCGAAGCCGCACAGCAGCGCGGAGATTAGCGCGATGGTAAACAGCTTACCGCTGCCGAGCTGTTTTTCGATGCGCCCGCCGATATAAAACCACCACAGCAGGTTAATCAGCAGCGCAAGCAGCGAGAAGTTCATCAGCACGTGGCTGAACCAGCGCCATACCTGGAAATGCTGCATGCTGTCTTTCGGCCAGCCGAGCCAGGCAATCGCCTGTGCATAGCCGCCCAGCGCAATCAGCAGGTAGACCAGTATGGATGCCACACTCACACCGATGGTTAGGGGCCCGGCCATCTCCTTCAGCCGTTCTTTCAGCGGCGGTCCGGCAGGCCTGACGTACTGAATGCCACTGTCGGTGTTTTCGGTTTTCCAGCTCGCCGCCTGATAGCGCGGATGATCCGGCTCGCGAATAAACTGGTTAAGTTCGTTTTCGACCACGCTTAACTGAGATTCATCATCCAGCCACAGCGTGTAGCCGCCTTCCTGCTCAATACGCAGCGTAACGCCGCGCGTCGCCATGTAGTCAACAAACGCCTGCGCCAGGCGCAGATGGGTAAATTGGGTGATGCGCATAATTGAAGGCAGATTCCCTGTGGTTTAAAACGAGAGCGGCAGTATACCCGGTCACACCGACGCGTGCAGGATCAACGGCTTCCACCGCCGCACGTCGGTCAGCGAGCGTCAGATTCTACCTGCTGCGGAAACGCGGTGTACCAGGCGTCAAAACCGCCGTCGATGCTGTAGGCCTCAGCAAACCCCTGGTTCAGCAGATACTGGGCGGCCCCCTTGCTGCTGTTACCGTGGTAGCACATCACCAGCACCGCACCGCTCAGATCGGCAGTGGCCATCAGGGCGGGCAGCGAGTCATTGGTCAGGTGGAAAGCGCCGGTCGCATGCGCCGCAGAGAAGCTTTGCGGATCGCGGATATCAACCAGCAGGGTTTGACCTTCGGCCAGCTTCTGCCGGGCTTCCTGGACGTTGATACACTCAAATTGTTCCATGGTGGGGTCTCGTTAACAGTCAAAAATCGCAAAATAAATCCTATTGTAGCCTGAAGCAGGCACGCTTTAACCAGACTTATCCTGAGTAATTTGCGTAATTGTTAATACAATTATGTTACCTGCATCACGCATAAATGTTTTTATCCGGTTAACGCTGGCGTCAATGTTGGTTTGCGATTACTATAATGCTCGAAAACGAACATTATTGAACGATTCCGAACATCGGAGGAGATGACGTGGAAATCAAAGACCTGATCGTAATCGGCGGCGGTATTAACGGCGCGGGTATTGCGGCCGATGCAGCCGGACGCGGATTGTCGGTGCTGATGCTGGAGGCCCAGGACCTCGCCTGCGCTACCTCTTCCGCCAGTTCTAAACTCATCCACGGTGGCCTGCGCTATCTGGAACACTATGAATTCCGTCTGGTCAGCGAAGCGCTGGCCGAGCGTGAAGTCCTGCTCAAGATGGCCCCGCATATCGCCTTCCCGATGCGCTTCCGCCTGCCGCACCGCCCGCATCTGCGCCCGGCCTGGATGATCCGTATTGGCCTGTTTATGTACGATCATCTCGGTAAGCGTACCAGCCTGCCGGGAAGTAAAGGTTTGCGTTTTGGTGCAGAATCGGTACTTAACACTGAAATCGTGCGCGGTTTCGAATATTCCGACTGCTGGGTGGACGATGCCCGCCTGGTGGTGCTCAACGCTCAGGAAATTGAGAAACGCGGCGGAGAAGTGCGCACCCGCACCCGCGTGACCAAAGCCTGGCGTGAAAACGGCCTGTGGACCGTGGAAGCCGAAGATATCGACAGCGGTAAAGTTCACACCTGGCAGGCGAAGGGCCTGGTCAACGCCGCCGGTCCGTGGGTAAAACAGCTGTTCGATGACGGGCTGAAGCTGAAATCCCCTTACGGTATCCGCCTGATTAAAGGCAGCCATATCGTGGTGCCGCGCGTGCATACCCAGAAGCAGGCCTATATCCTGCAGAACGAAGATCACCGCATTGTGTTCGTCATCCCATGGATGGATGAGTTCTCGATCATCGGCACCACCGACGTGGAGTACAAGGGCGATCCGAAAGACGTCAAAATCGACGACAACGAGATCGACTATCTGCTGAAGGTTTTCAACGCCCACTTTAAGAAAACGCTGGCGAAGGACGATATCGTCTGGACCTATTCCGGCGTGCGCCCGCTGTGCGATGACGAGTCCGATTCTCCGCAGGCGATTACCCGCGACTATACGCTGGACGTGCACGACGAGCAGGGACAGGCGCCGCTGCTGTCGGTATTCGGCGGCAAGCTGACTACCTACCGCAAGCTGGCCGAGCATGCGATGGAGAAGCTCAGCAAATACTACCCGGGTATCGGTGCCGCATGGACCAAAACCTGCGTGCTGCCGGGCGGGGATTTTGCCGGCAGCCGTGAAGATTACGCGGCCAGCCTGCGCCGCCGCTATCCGTTTATCACCGAAGAGATGGCCCGTCACTATGCCCGCACCTACGGCAGCAGCAGCGAGCTGTTCCTGAAAGAGGCGAAAAGCCTGGATGATTTGGGCGAGCTGTTTGGCCACCACTTCTACGAGGCGGAGCTGCGTTATCTGGTGCAGAAAGAGTGGGTTCGCACTAAAGAAGATGCAATATGGCGCCGGACGAAAGAAGGTATGTGGCTGAACGCGCAGCAGCAGGCGCGCGTTGCCGAGTGGCTGGAACAGCACGCCAAGCCTGTACTGTCGCTGGTGTCCTGAACGCTGCCGGTTGAAATCGGCTGGCGTACCAGAACCGAATCACGCTCCCCTTATCTGATAAGGGGCTGAGCGCTGCAAACAAAAAGGGCGACCGCCAGACAGCGGTCGCCTTTTTTTCCCCGACGCTCTACAGACGGATGGGCTGAATGCCCCAAATTTCGTCCGCATACTCCTGGATGGTGCGATCCGAAGAGAAATATCCCATACCGGCGATATTAATCAGCGCCCGTCGCGTCCACTCGTCCTTATTGCGATACAGCTTATCGACCTTATCCTGGGTATCGACGTAGCTGCGGTAGTCGGCCAGCAGCTGATAGTGATCGCCGAGGTTAACCAGTGAATCGAAAATATTACGGTAGCGGTTTGGCTCCTGCGGACTGAACGTTCCGGTGGCGATCTGCGTCAATACCTGATGCAGCTCCGCATCCTGCTCGTAGTATTTATGCGAGCTGTAGCCATTATTGCGCAACGCCTCGACCTGCGGCGTGGTGTTGCCGAAGATAAAGATATTCTCTTCCCCCACGTGCTCCTGCATCTCGACGTTAGCGCCGTCCAGCGTGCCGATGGTCAGTGCACCGTTCAGAGCAAACTTCATATTACTGGTGCCGGAGGCCTCCGTACCGGCCAGCGAAATCTGCTCGGAGAGATCGGCCGCCGGAATGATGATCTGCGCCAGGCTGACGCCGTAGTTAGGAATAAACACCACCTTCAGCCGGTTCTTCACCTGCGGATCGCTGTTGATCACCTTCGCCACATCGTTAATCAGATGAATGATGTGCTTGGCCATGTAATAGGCCGAGGCGGCTTTACCGGCGAAGATGCAGACGCGCGGCACCCAGTCGGCATCCGGATCCGCTTTAATGCGGTTGTAGCGGGTGATCACGTGCAGCACATTCAACAGCTGCCGCTTGTATTCGTGGATGCGCTTGATCTGCACGTCGAACATGGCGTGCGGGTCGACGACGATATCCAGCTTCTGGGCGATAAACACCGCCAGCCGTTTTTTGTTTGCCAGTTTGGCATCGCGAATCTTGCCAATGAAATTCGGGTAATCAATATGCTGCTTCAGCTCTTCCAGCTGGCTGAGCTCGGTGCGCCAGGTGCGGCCAATCGCCTCGTCCAGCACGTTGGACAGCGCCGGGTTAGCCAGCGCCAGCCAGCGGCGCGGCGTCACGCCGTTGGTTTTATTGCAGAAACGGCCCGGGAAGAGTTTGGCGAAATCGGCAAACAGTGACTGCACCATCAGGTTAGAGTGCAGCTCTGAGACGCCGTTCACCTTGTGGCTCACCACCACCGCCAGCCACGCCATACGTACCTTGCGGCCGTTATTTTCATCAATGATCGAGATGCGCGACAGCAGCTCCCAGTCCTCCGGGTACTGATCCTGAATAGTTTTCAGGAAGTAGTCGTTAATCTCAAAGATAATCTGCAGATGGCGCGGCAGGATCTTGCCAATCATATCCACCGGCCACGTTTCCAGCGCTTCCTGCATCAGCGTGTGGTTGGTGTAGGAAAACACCTGGCAGGCCACGCCGAACGCGTCGTCCCAGCTGAATTTGCTCTCATCGATCAGCACGCGCATCAGCTCAGGGATGGCCAGCACCGGATGGGTATCATTCAGGTGGATGGCGATTTTATCCGCCAGATTGTCGAAGGTCTGATGCATCGCCCAGTGGCGATGGAGGATATCCTGCACCGTGGAGGACACCAGGAAATACTCCTGACGCAGGCGCAGCTCGCGGCCTGAATAGGTCGAATCATCGGGGTACAGCACGCGGGACACGTTTTCCGAATGGTTTTTATCTTCCACCGCCGCGAAGTAATCCCCCTGGTTAAACTTGCCGAGATTGATTTCGTTACTGGCCTGCGCGCCCCACAGCCGCAGCGTGTTGGTGGCATCGGTATCAAACCCGGGGATGATCTGATCGTAGGCCATAGCCAGCACTTCTTCCGTTTCGACCCAGCGTGAACGGCTGCCTTCCTGCTGGATACGCCCGCCAAAGCGCACCTTGTAGCGGGTGTTGAAGCGCTGAAACTCCCACGGGTTGCCGTATTCCAGCCAGTAGTCCGGGGATTCCGCCTGCTGGCCGTCGACGATATTCTGCTTAAACATACCGTAGTCGTAGCGGATGCCGTAGCCGCGCCCCGGCAGGCCAAGCGTGGCAAGTGAGTCCAGGAAACAGGCCGCCAGGCGGCCCAGACCGCCGTTTCCCAGTCCGGGATCGCTCTCTTCTTCGATCAGTTCTTCAAGGTTGAAGCCCATCTCTTCCAGCGCCGTCTGCGCATCCTCATAAATCCCCATAGCCAGCAGAGCGTTGGATAAGGTGCGGCCAACCAGAAACTCCATCGACAGGTAGTAAACCTGCCGGACATCCTGCGACAGCTGGGCACGATTTGAACGCAGCCAGCGCTCCACCATACGATCGCGTACCGCCAGTAATGTGGCGTTAAGCCACTCGTGTTTATTGGCAATCGACGGATCTTTACCAATGGTAAACATCAGCTTATAGGCAATTGAGTGCTTGAGTGCATCCACGCTGAGCGTCGGTGAGGCATAGGAGAAAGGTGCGTTCATATCAGTTTCCCTTCATCAGGTTACAACAAACGTTGATAGAGATCGCGGTAGGCCACAGCAGCCACCTGCCAGCTAAAATCCATCCCCATGGCCTGGCGCTGAACATAGCGCCAGAGCGAAGGACGGGACCAGAGGACGAAAGCACGTCGGATAGCGCGCAGCAGTGACCACGCGTTGCTATCTTCGAACACAAAACCGCTGGCGATCCCGTCTGCCAGGTTCTCCAGCGAACAATCGTTAACCGTATCGGCCAGGCCACCAGTGCGCCGTACCAGCGGCAGGGTGCCGTATTTCAGTCCGTAGAGCTGAGTCAGGCCGCAGGGCTCAAAGCGGCTGGGCACCAGAATTACGTCCGCGCCGCCCATAATGCGGTGGGAGAACGCCTCGTGATAGCCGATCTGCACGCCCACCTGGCCCGGGTACTCGGCGGCGGCGGCCAGGAATCCCTGCTGCAGGACCGCATCTCCGGCCCCCAGCAGCACCAGCTGGCCGCCCTGCTCCAGCAGGCCCGGTAGCGCCTCCAGCACCAGATCCAGCCCTTTTTGTTTGGTCAGGCGACTGACTACGGCAAAAATCGGTGCCTTCTCGTCAATTTTCAGACCCATGGCGATTTGCAGCTGGCGCTTGTTCTCCACCTTCGAATCGAGAACATCGCGGTTGTAGCGCGCCGTCAGCAACGGGTCGTGCTGCGGATCCCAGATAGCCGGATCGACGCCGTTCAGGATGCCGCTCAGCCGACCTTCCAGCTGGCGCTGCTTCAACAGGTCTTCCATGCCGTAGCCAAACTCCGGCTGGGTGATTTCCTGGGCATATGTCGGGCTGACCGCCGTGATATGGTCGGCGTAAAACAACCCGGCTTTGAGATAGGAGATTTGGCCAAAAAACTCCAGGCCGTACATATTGAAAAACGAACGCGGCAGCTGGATCTGCTCCAGATGGTTTGCGTTAAACAGCCCCTGATACGCCAGGTTGTGCACGGTAAACACCGACTTCGCCGGGCGGCCACGGGCGGCCAGATAGGCACACGTCAGACCGGCGTGCCAGTCGTGGGCGTGAACCACATCGGGACGCCAGAATGTGTCCAGACCACAGGCCATTTCACAGCCCATCCAGCCCAGTAGCGCAAAGCGCAGATAGTTATCGGTGTAGGCAAACTGTGACTCGTCGTGATACGGACTGCCCGGTCTGTCGTAAAGACCCGGCGCGTCGATCAGGTAGATCCCCACCCCGTCATAATGCCCGAACAGCAGTTCGACATAACCGGCGAAGGTTTGCAGTTTCGCCACCACCACCGCATCGACAATCCCTTTTTTCAGATCGGGGAAGGCCGGAAGTAACACGCGCGTATCAATTCCCGCTGCAATCTGCGCCGCCGGTAATGCCCCAACAACATCAGCAAGCCCGCCGGTTTTCAGCAGCGGGAAAATCTCTGAACAGACATGTAACACCTGCATTATCGGCTCCTTAACAGTGCCAGAGCGTGATGCCGTCAGGGCACCACGCGTTTCCGCCTAGCTGATCCAGCCGAGCTTCGCCAGCATGGTCCTTGTGACCAGAACAATCCCCTCTTCCGATCGGTGGAAACGCCGGGCATCATCGTCCGGGTTTTCGCCAATCACCGTCCCTTCTGGCAGCACGCAGGCGCGGTCGATCACGCAGCGGCGCAGGCGGCAGGATCGTCCTACCTCCACATCCGGCAGTAATACCGACGACTCAATATTGCAGAAGGAGTTAATTCGAACGCGGGAGAACAGCACCGAGTTCACTACCACCGAGCCGGAGATAATGCAGCCCCCCGACACCAGTGAATTCATCGTCATACCGTGGCTGCCGGAGCGATCCTGGACAAATTTCGCCGGCGGCAGGGGTTCCATATGGGTGCGAATCGGCCATGTGCTGTCGTACATGTCCAGCTCCGGCGTCACCGAGGCCAGATCGAGATTCGCCTTCCAGTAGGCTTCCAGCGTACCGACGTCGCGCCAGTATGGCTCGCTAGGTTCCCCACTTTGTACGCAGGAAAGATTAAAGGAGTGAGCGAGCGCTTCGCCGCTGGCCACGATCTTCGGCAGCAGATCTTTGCCGAAGTCGTGGTCGGACTCCGGCAGCTCCTGATCCGCTTCCAGCAGACCGTAAAGATAGGCGGCGTCAAACACATAGATGCCCATGCTGGCCAGCGCCTTGCTGTCATCACCGGGCATCGACGGCGGATCGGCGGGTTTCTCAAGAAACTCCACCACGCGGTTATTTTCATCCACCTTCATCACACCGAATGAACTGGCTTCTTCCAGCGGCACCGGCAGGCAGGCAATGGTGCAGCGCGCGTCATTTTCGACGTGGTCAAGCAGCATGCGCGAGTAGTCCATTTTGTAGATATGGTCACCCGCCAGAATCACGATGTACTGTGCGCGATAGCGTCGGATGATATCCAGGTTCTGCGTGACCGCATCCGCGGTGCCGCGATACCAGTGCTCGGTCGACAGCCGCTGCTGCGCAGGCAGAAGATCGACGAACTCATTCATCTCTTCATTCAGGAATGACCAGCCGCGCTGAATGTGCTGTACCAGCGTATGCGACTGATACTGGGTGATCACCGCGATCCGGCGGATCCCTGAATTCAGGCAGTTGGAGAGCGCGAAGTCGATAATGCGAAACTTCCCGCCGAAGTGAACCGCCGGTTTGGCGCGCTTGGCGGTAAGATCGCGCAGTCGCGTACCGCGTCCGCCCGCGAGGATGAGGGCAACAGTTTGCGTTGGCAGTTGTCTTGCCAGCATCAGGGAATCATTCTTATCTAATTTGGCCATGCCTTACTCCTGATATGATTTTTCCTGGAACACACACACACCATGCACTGCACCATGCCAGACAGTTGACAGTATCGGGTTATCCTCCCCGGCAAACGGCGGTATGGCCCGCCATTGCCCCGGAGGTAGCACCAGATCGCACACTTCTTCGGTGGCATTGAGCACGATCAGCCAGTGCTGTGAAAGCCGGATCTGCAAACGATGCGCTCCCTGCTGCCATTCACTGGCGCTGAGCGGCTGACCCTGGTAATTCAGCCACTCGACGTTTCCATCGCCCTCCTGCCACCAGCGATCGACCTGTAGCGCCGGAATACGACGCCTGAGATGAATTAACGCGGCGGTGAAGGAAAACAACCCGCTATCGTGATGCCGCCAGTCAAGCCAGGTCAGCGGGTTATCCTGGCAATAGGCATTATTATTTCCGTGCTGGCTGTGGCCGTGTTCATCACCCGCCAGCAGCATGGGCGTTCCCTGCGCCAGCAGCAGCGTGGTCAGCAGCGCGTGTACGCTGCGGCGGCGATGCTCCACGATCAGCAGCGGCGCACGCAGCCCTTCAACGCCGTGGTTATGGCTGAAGTTGCTGCTGCTGCCGTCACGGTTGTCTTCACCGTTGGCCTCATTGTGCTTCTGGTTGAAGCTGACCACATCACGCAGGGTAAAGCCGTCGTGCGCGGTAATCAGATTAATGCTGCTGGAAGGCGGCCGCCCGTCGTGCTGGAAAACATCGCTGGAACCGGCAAACCGCCGGGCAAACTCGCCGTTGGACAGCTCACCGTGCAGCCAGTAGCGGCGGGCGGCATCGCGGAAGTGATCGTTCCATTCGGCAAACGGCGGAGGGAAATTCCCCACCTGATAGCCGCCCGGCCCGATATCCCAGGGTTCGGCGATCGTTTTGCACTGCGAGAGCAGCGGATCGGCGGCAATCGCCTGGAACAGCGGTGCATCGCGCCGATAATCCGGCGTACGGCCCAGCACCGTGGCCAGGTCGAAGCGGAAGCCGTCAACGTGGCACACCTCCACCCAGTAACGCAGGCAGTCGAGCACCCACGCCATCACCTGCGGATGGCTGAGGTTTTGCGTATTGCCGCAGCCGGTCCAGTTTTGGTATTCACCCTGCCCGGTCAGCCAGTAATAGCTCGGGTTATCAATGCCGCGCATCGACAGCATCGGGCCGGTTTCTTCCAGCTCCGCCGTGTGGTTAAACACCACGTCCAGAATCACCTCAATGCCCGCCCGATGCAGCGCCTTCACCGCCTGCTGGAACTCTTCGCGCGCGTTATGCCCGGCAGCATAGCGCGTATCCAGCGCATAGCAGGCCAGCGGGTTGTAGCCCCAGTAGTTGGTCAGCCCCATGCGCAGCAGGCGCGGTTCGCTGGCGAAGCAGGCGACCGGCAGCAGTTCAAGGCTGGTGATCCCCAGCCGCTGAAAATAGGCAATCATCACCGGATGCCCCAGCGCTGCGTAGGTACCGCGGATCTCCGGCGGCAGATCGGGATGCTGGCAGGTCAGGCCACGAACGTGCGCCTCGTAAATTACCGTGCTGCCCCAGGGAACC
Source organism: Erwinia sp. JUb26 (assembly GCF_003751505.1). Classification (GTDB taxonomy): domain Bacteria; phylum Pseudomonadota; class Gammaproteobacteria; order Enterobacterales; family Enterobacteriaceae; genus Erwinia. The sequence continues at coordinate 783,387 of NZ_RJVB01000002.1, forward strand.
CGTGGCGCGGTGTCATCCTCCCAGTCGTAGTCATCGGCCAGCACCACGCATTTCGGCGCAATGCAGCCGCTGTCCACGGCATCCGGCACCTGTTCGCCGCACTGGAAGCGGGGATCGTCGGTCACCTCACCCTGCACCTCGTGCGCGCAGGGATCCACCAGCAGCTTCGCCGGGTTAAACCGCTGGCCCAACTCCGGCGCCCACGGGCCGTGTACCCGATAGCCGTAGCGCTGTCCCGGATGGATCGCCGGCAGATAGCCGTGCCAGATGTCGCCGGTGCGCGCGGGCAGATCGATACGTTTTTCGCCACCGCCGGCATCAAACAGGCACAGCTCCACGCGCTCGGCGTGCTGAGAGAACAGCGTAAAGTTCACGCCTTTGCCGTCATAGCTGGCCCCGAGAGGCTGCGGTTTACCCGAGCGTATCGGTGCCATTACGCCTCCCGCACCAGCCACAGGGTGGAAAGCGGCGGCAGCGTCAGGCTCAGCGAGTGGCTGCGGCCATGGCTTCCCCAGTCATCGGTCTCGATGGTGCCGCAGTTGCCGAGATTGCCGCCGTGATAGTGGCCCGAATCGGTGTTCAGTACTTCACGCCAGCGCCCGCCCTGCGAGACGCCAAAGCGATAGTCATAGCGCGGTACAGGGGTAAAATTGCTGGCGACGATCAGTTCGTTGCCGTCGCGGTCGCGGCGCACATACACAAACACCGAGTTTTCAAAGTCATCCACCACCAGCCACTCAAACCCGGCGGGTTCGAAGTCGAGCTGATAAAGCGCAGGCTGCGCGCGGTAGGTATGGTTAAGATCGCGCACCAGCCGCTGCACGCCGTTATGCCAGCTATCGCCGCCCTCCAGCAGGTGCCAGTCCAGGCTGCTGTCGTGATCCCACTCGCGTCCCTGGGCAAATTCGTTACCCATAAACAGCAGCTTTTTGCCGGGGAAGCCAAACATCCAGCCGTAATAGGCGCGCAGGTTGGCGAACTTCTGCCAGGCATCGCCCGGCATACGGTCGAGAATCGATCGTTTGCCGTGCACCACTTCATCATGCGACAGCGGCAGCACAAAGTTTTCGGTGTAGTTGTAGAGCATGCCGAAGGTCAGTAAATCGTGATGATAGCGGCGGTGAACCGGGTCCAGCTTCATATAGTCGAGCGTGTCGTGCATCCAGCCGAGGTTCCACTTGAACCAGAAGCCCAGACCGCCCATTTCCGGCGGCCGTGAGACGCCGTTAAAGTCCGTCGACTCTTCAGCAACGGTGATGGAACCCGGCGCGGCATGACCCAGCGTGCGGTTGGTGTAGCGCAGGAAGGAGATCGCCTCCAGATTTTCCCGCCCGCCGTAGTAGTTAGGTACCCATTCACCTTCGGCGCGGCTGTAGTCGCGATAAATCATCGAGGCGACGGCATCCACGCGCAGGCCGTCGATGCCAAAACGTTCGATCCAGTACAGCGCATTGCCCGCCAGGTAGTTGCTCACTTCCCGGCGGCCAAAATTATAAATCAGGGTATTCCAGTCCTGGTGATAGCCCTCGCGCGGATCGCTGTGCTCGTAGAGGTGGGTGCCGTCAAAGTTCGACAGGCCAAACTCGTCCGACGGAAAGTGCCCCGGCACCCAGTCGAGCAGCACGTTAAGCCCGGCGTTGTGCGCCGCGGCGACAAACGAGCGGAACTCGTCGCGGGTACCAAAACGCCGGGTAGGTGCGTACATGCCCAGCGGCTGATAGCCCCAGCTGCCGTCGAAAGGATGCTCGTTAATCGGCATTAGCTCCAGATGGGTAAACCCCATCTCCACGGCATAGGGAACCAGCTGTTCCTCCAACTCTTTGTAGCTTAGCCAGAAGTTGTTATCAGTATGGCGACGCCAGGACCCCAGATGCACCTCATAAATTGAGATCGGGACATCAAAGCCGTTAGCACGCTGGCGTTCGGGGGAAATTTCGGTCTTTTCCGGCAGGCCGCAAATCATTGAGGCGGTCTGCGGCCGCATCTGGGCCTCAAAGGCGTACGGGTCGGCCTTCATCCGCAGCTGGCCGTGGGCATCAACGATTTCGAATTTATACAGCTGGCCCGGGCGGGCGGCCGGAATAAACAGCTCCCATACGCCCTGCTCACGGCGGAAGCGCATCGGATGACGGCGACCGTCCCAGTAGTTGAACTCGCCCACCACCGAAACGCGCTGGGCATTCGGTGCCCAGACGGCGAAGCGCGTGCCGATTACGCCATCAATCACATCGGCGTGCGCACCCATTTTCTCGTAGGGCCGCAGGTGCGTGCCTTCCGCCAGCAGCCAGCTGTCCATTTCGGGCAGCAGCGGGCCAAACCGGTAGGCATCATCAATCAGGTTTTGCTGGCCGTGCCACGTCACTGCCAGCTGATAACGAAACATATTCTTACGGCGGGGGATCACCGCCTGGAAAAAACCGCGTCCGTCCAGGCACTCCAGCTGTGCGCATTTACGTCCGGTGCTGGTTTCAATCACCCAGACTTCACTGGCGTCCGGCAGCAGTGCGCGAACCACCAGACCTTTATCAGTCTGATGCATACCCAAAAGAGAAAAAGGGTCAGCGAGGTGACCAGAAAGTAAAGCATTAATCACACGACGATCGGCAAGCTCTGACATGACTTTCTTCCCTTGATAGACGGCAGGCGATGACCGGACGTGTTAACAACGTCGGGACATACTCTGCTCTTCATTGAGCTTAATGGCATGCTGCCAGGGAGGTGACCATCCGCTGGAAAAACCACCGCAGCACGCGAGAATAAACCCTTAAGCGAAACTTTTATTTGCTGGTGGAACAACGACTGATTTAAGCATAGCCAGGTGACAACAATAGCCGGGTACGAAAGCGTAAAAATATTTCTTTCACATCAAACTGTACTGCTGTTAGGGCGTAAGGCAGGAACGTCAGAAGCTTCTTAGACGCCAGTTGGGAAAGCCCCGAATCAGGCGGGAAAACTCAAAACGGTGGATCGGATATTCAGAAAACGGGTAATAACAAATAATGCCGTAAGTGATAATGACTGAATTAAAATATAACAAAAGGATACGTTCCCCTGCCGCAGGCGACAGGGGAACGCGCAGCCGTTTAGCCGACCAGCAGGCGCAGCATACGGCGCAGCGGTTCAGCCGCGCCCCACAGCAGCTGATCGCCAACGGTGAAGGCGGAAAGATATTCCGGCCCCATATTCAGCTTACGCAGGCGACCCACCGGGGTGTTCAGCGTGCCGGTAACCGCAGCAGGCGTCAGCTCACGCATGGTCAGCTCACGATCGTTCGGCACCACCTTCACCCACTCGTTGTGGGAAGACAGCAGCTGGGTAATCTCATCCAGTGGCACGTCTTTCTTCAGCTTCAGCGTAAACGCCTGGCTGTGGCAGCGCAGCGCGCCGACGCGCACGCACAGGCCGTCGACCGGGATCACGCTGTCGGTACGCAGGATTTTGTTGGTTTCCGCCTGGCCTTTCCACTCTTCGCGGCTCTGGCCGTTATCCAGCTGCTTATCGATCCATGGGATCAGGCTGCCGGCCAGCGGTACGCCGAAGTTATCGGTTGGCAGGGTGCCGCTGCGGGTCAGTTCGGTCACGCGGCGCTCGATATCGAGAATGGCCGATGCCGGGTTGTGCAGTTCTTTTGCCACGTGGTCATGCAGCATGCCCATCTGGGCCAGCAGTTCGCGCATATGGCGCGCGCCGCCGCCGGACGCCGCCTGATAGGTAGCAACGGACGCCCACTCCACCAGATCGTTGGCAAACAGGCCGCCCAGCGACATCAGCATCAGGCTGACGGTGCAGTTACCGCCGACGAAGGTTTTAATGCCGTTGTTCAGGCCGTCGTGGATAACCTGGTGGTTTACCGGGTCGAGGATAATAATCGCATCGTCCTTCATGCGCAGCGTGGAAGCCGCGTCAATCCAGTAACCCTGCCAGCCCGCGGCACGCAGTTTTGGATAAACGTCGCTGGTGTAATCGCCACCCTGGCAGGTGATGATGATATCCAGCGCGCTCAGCGCATCGATATCAAACGCATCCTGCAGCGTACCGGCAGAGCGGCCGCCGAACTCCGGCGCGGCCTGGCCGTGCTGGGAAGTGGAGAAAAACACCGGGCGCACAACGTCAAAGTCACGCTCTTCGATCATACGCTGCATCAGCACGGAACCAACCATGCCACGCCAACCGACAAGTCCTACAGTTTTCATATCTACCTTTACCTCGGGCCCGCACTGATAACGCCCGTAATTCAGTTAAATTCACCGGGATGTACTCTGTCCAAATCTACAAGGTGCAGCAAAAGTGGCAAGTGAATTAAATCGATTGAGGGGATTTTTTTAGCAGAGGGACTAATAATCCACGGCAGACGGCGTGAGACAGGTGGATTAACGGGGGTGTCTGATAACGGCAACAACCCTATTATCGTTGTTAAATCAGCGTTCAGAGCGGGTTTTACCGAGGATTATAGGGGTTTTGGCGTATCAGGAGCCGAAACCTCGTCATACGGCGGTAATATGCAGAATTCAGCAGGGGCAGCAAAAAAATCGCCGCCCCTGAATGAATTACGACAGCAGCTCGAACGCGATCATGCCGATAATCGCCCCGACGGTACCGAGGATGGTTTCCATCATCGTCCAGGTCTTCAGCGTTTGCCCTTCCGTTGCGCCGGTAAAGCGGCCAAACAGCCAGAAACCGGCGTCGTTGACGTGGCTAAAGATAATCGAGCCGCCGGCAATACAGATCGACAGCGCGGCGAGCTGCGCACCGGAATAATGCAGCGGCTCAATCACCGGCATAATCAGCCCGACGGCGGTCAGGCAGGCTACGGTCGCCGAGCCCTGAATAATACGCACCGCGCCGGAGAGCACGAAGCAGGCCAGCGCAACCGGCAGACCCGCGCCGGTCAGCGCATTGCCCAATGCCGGGCCGACGCCGGAATCCACCAGCACCTGTTTAAACACGCCACCGGCACCGATCACCAGCAGGATGATCCCCGCCGGCTGCAGTGCAGCGCCGCAGATCTGCATCACGCGCTCTTTATCCATGCCCTGGCGGTAGGCCAGGCCGTAAATCGCCACCAGGCAGGCCAGCAGGATCGCGGTAAACGGGTGGCCGATAAATTCCAGCCACTCATACAGGCGGGAGCCGGATTCGGTAAAGCGTGCGCCGATGGTTTTCAGCCCCACCAGCACCAGCGGGAACAGGATCAGCGACAGGCTGAAGCCAAACGACGGCAGTTTACTTTCATCAAATTCGGGATGTTCGCTCTCCGCCGGCGGCGTGAACTGCACGTGCTGGCTGATCAAGCGGCCAAATAGCGGACCGGCAATCAGCATGCCCGGGATTGCCGCACACAGCCCCAACAGGATCATCCAGCCGAAGTCCGCGTGCATCTGCGAGGCCAGCAGCATCGGTGCAGGCCCCGGCAGCAGGAACGCCGCGGCTGCCGCAACCCCGGCAAACAGCGGAATCACCAGCTTCACCAGGTTATCCCCGGTGCGGCGCGCGACGGCGAAGGCGATGCTGATCAGCAGCACCACCGCCACTTCGAAGAACAGCGGCAAAGCGCAGATCAGTCCGGCAATGCCCATCGCATAGTGCGCACGGCTTTCGCCGAAGGCTTTCAGCATGCGGATGGCGATCTGATCGACCGCGCCGGTTTCATGCAGGATCTTGCCAAACATCGCCCCCAGCGCCACGACGATGGCGAGGAAGCCGAGCGTGCCGCCCATCCCTTTTTCCATCGTCTGGGCGATTTTATCCAGCGGCATGCCGGAAAACACACCGGCACCAATCGACACTAACATCAGCGCCACGAAGGCGTGCATGCGCGCCTTCATCACTAAAAACAGCAGCAGTAATACCGAACCTGCTGCGGTCAAAACCAGTGTTGCAGTACTCATTACACCCTACTTACTTCGTCTTGTTGATGGCACCGTCAATGGCTTTCAGCGTTGAGGCAATGACGTCATCAAGGGACTGATTAATATCAACAACCAGCACATCTTTCTCTTCGCTACCCGGCTCTTCCAGCGTAGCGAACTGGGTGACCAGCATCTGCGGCTTGAAGAAATGGCCTTTGCGCGCGCGCAGGCGGGATTCAATGGTGTCGAAATCGCCCTTCAGGTAGACGAAGGACAGGTTCTGGTTTCCTTCGCGCAGGATATCGCGGTAGTGCTTTTTCAGCGCCGAGCAGACGATCAGCGACACGTCGTTGGTGCGCTGCATGGCGAACGCGGCGTCGTTAATCGACTTCAACCAAGGTTTACGGTCGGTGTCATCCAGCGGATGGCCCCCGGCCATTTTTTCAATATTGGCGCGCGGATGCAGGAAATCGCCGTCCAGGAACGCGGCTTTCAGTTCATGTGCAACGGCATTGGCCACGGCGGATTTGCCGCTGCCGGATACGCCCATCAGTACGAATACGTGATTGGACGGGGTCGATGAGGTCATTATTTTTGCTCCGTCAGAGTCTATAGCAGGTGTGAACGGCAATTTGTTATCGGTAACATTGTCTGGTGCTGTACAAATTATGGCAACAGCTGCGGCGGGAAAAGCTGGTAAATGTGAGGAACTTCAAAGAAACGGTAAATTCAGAGGGAAAGAGGCACAAACAGATAACGGACGCGGATGCGCCCGTTGGGGTTAAATGCTTTCGCCGACGGAGAGCGTAAAGCCGATATCCCGTGGACCGCCATCGACCTCTTCACCGCGAATGCGCGCCAGCAGCATCGTGGCGGCTTCTTTGCCCATCTGCTCGCGCGGGGTCTGCACGGTAGCCAGACGAGGCGTGGTCGCTTTGGCAATATCGTGGCCGTGAAAACCGGCGATCGCCATCTGTTCCGGCACCCGCAGCCCCTGCCGCTGGCACTCAAACATCGCGCCCACCGCCAGGTCATCGTTGGTACAGAACAGGCTGTCGGTCTGCGGGTAGCGCTTCTGCGCCTCGCGCAGCAGCATCGCGCCGGCGGTAAACGACGAGGCGGCCTCCATCATCACGGTTTTGGGTTCCAGCCCGGCTTCGCGCATCGCCTGCGCATAGCCGCGCTCTTTTTGCAGGGTACGTTCGTCCAGCCGCGCGCCGAGGTAAACCGGGTGCCGGTGGCCGCGCTGCAAAATGGCCTGGGTCATCTGCCGCGCCGCCTCGACGTTGTCGAATCCCACCGCCATATCCAGGCAGGGAGAAACGCTGTCCATCATCTCAATCACCGGAATCCCGGCGGTTTCGATCATCCGCAGGCTGGCAGCGGTATGGGTGCGTTCGGTGAGGATCAGGCCGTCGATATTCCAGCCCAGCAGGGAGCGCAGCTGCAGCTCTTCTTTCTCCGGACTGTAGCCGAAGTGGCCGACCAGCGTCTGGTAGCCCGCCGCATCGGTCACGGTTTCAATGCCGCGCAGCACGTCGGCAAACACCTGGTTGGTCAGCGACGGCAGCAGAACGCCAATCGCCCGGCTGGTGGCGTTGGAAAGCATATCCGGCGCGCGGTTAGGAATGTAGCCCAGCTCGTCCAGCGCGGCGGCAATTTTACCCTGCAGCGCGGCGGAAACCTGCTCGGGGTTACGCAGATAGCGGCTGACGGTCATTTTAGTGATGCCGATGCGATCGGCAACATCCTGTAGTACCGGTCTTTTTTTCTTCATTAGGCTTCAGCTGGTTGGTCGGTATCCGGCTGAGTGTAACAAAAATGCGGGGGAAAGAGAGAAAGGGCGCGGTTCCCCGCGCCCAAAGTGTGATGCAGCTATCTTCGACTAACTTAAACCGGCGGCAGATCGAACAGCAGGATCTCAGCGTCGCTGCTGGCGGTAATCTCCAGAGTCGCTTCATCCCAAATGGCAAACGCATCGCTGGTGGTCGCCGCTTCTCCATTGACGGTGACATCGCCCTTCACCACCTGGATCCAGATCTTGCGGCCTTCCGCGACGTCTGCCGTGCCCTGTTCGCCCGCTTTAAACGCCCAGCGGGACAGCGTCATATCCTGGTAAACCTTCAGTGAACCGTCGCGCGCATCCGGCGACAGCACCAGCTGACGGCCCTGCACATCATCAAAGCGGCGCTGTGCGTAGCGTGGTTCGATGCCGTTTTTCTCCGGGATAATCCAGATCTGATACAGGTGCAGCGGCACGTCTTTGCTGCCGTTGTACTCGGAATGACGTACGCCGGTGCCCGCACTCATAATCTGGAACTCACCCGCCGGGATCTGCTCTTTATTGCCCATGCTGTCCTGATGCTCCACGGTGCCGGAAAGCACGTAGGTCAGGATCTCCATATCTTTATGCGGATGGGTGCCAAAACCCTGACCGCCATCGATCACGTCTTCGTTAATCACCCGCAGCGCGGAGAAGCCCATAAAGTTGGCATCGTAATAGTTAGCGAAAGAGAACGTGTGGTAGCTGTCCAGCCAGCCGTGGTTTGCGTGGCCCCGATCCTGTGCTTTACGTAAGTAGATCATATTCAATTCTCCTCAATGTTTTAACGTAGTCTGCGCCGGATCGGGTCGTGTTGATAGCGGAGAAAATTGTCTCCTCTGTTCAAATTATTCGATGAAATAGTGGCGATAGCATCAGTCAGGTTGGAATAGCGGCAACAAAGCGACAGCGCTATTCACGACGACAGAAGAAATGGCTTCAGCAGGGAAATCTGCACCGAACCGGGAATGAGTAACTGGGAATGGGTAACTGGGTAAGATTGGATGAGTTGGGCGAAACGCAGGCAAAAAAAAAGCCAGCACCCGAGCTGGCTAAGAAACACTGGAAGCAATGTGAGCAATGTCGTGCCTTCTCAGCCAGTAGCAGAGCTCTGCTGAAAACGCATAGCAATAATAATCATTATCATTCGCACTTGTAAAGCTCTTTTCTGATTATTTTTACTTGATTTGATGATAAAAAACCCTGATTTTAAAGAGGTTTTCTAACACTAAGGAGAGTAAAGGTGAGTGAGATTATCGTTCGACACGCCGAGCCTGATGACGCTGCGGCGCTGCATCAGATGTACAGCCAGCCGGAAACCTACAGCGATACGCTTCAGCTCCCTTACCCTTCACTACAGCGCTGGCAGGAGAAGCTAAAAAATACGCCGGACGGGCAGCATATGCTGGTGGCCTGCATTGACGGCCAGATCGTCGGCCAGTGCTTTGTGGCGCTGAATACCCCGGCGCGCCGCCGCCATACGGCGACATTTAGCCTGGGCGTGGACGCTCGCCATCGTGGCAAGGGCGTGGCGAAGGCGATGATGACGGCGATAGTCGATCTCTGCGACAGCTGGCTGCAGGTGGATCGTATTGAACTCACCGTGTACGCCGATAATCAGGCGGCCATCGCGCTGTATGAGAAATTTGGCTTCGTGACCGAAGGCCGCGGCGTTCGCTTCGGCGTGCGCAACGGCGTGCAGGTCGATGCGCTGTTTATGGCGCGTCTGAAAGAGTGAATCCAGCGGGTGACGCCTACAGGTTAAAGGGCGTCACCACGTTCACCCGCGAGAACACCCCCGCTTCCTCTTCCGGCGGCAAAAAGCCGTGAAAGCGCAGGATCGCCTGGAGCGCAGTGCGGGCATCGGCGCGCAGATCGTGATCGATCACCGCATCCAGCTGCCGTTCGGCCAGCATTTCCCGATTTTCCTCATCCAGATCGTGGGCAATAAACGCGCGCAGCGAGCGCTGCTGGCTGGTAAACGCGCGAAAGATAGCCCGGTTGCCACCGCCGACGCAGTAAACCGCGCTGATGGCCGGATCGCTGACCAGCGCGTCGCTCACTCGCTCAAACGTCAGGCTGTCGACGCCGTAGCCCTCGCTGATACGCACCACATTATGCTGCGGCGCGAGCTGGCGCAGCCCGTCGCTAAACCCCGCCACCCGCTCCTCTTCACCGCGAAATCCCGCGCTGCTGAGTACCACCGCTACCGAATGAGGCTGCGGCCCCAGCCAGCGCGACAGCAGATAAGCCGCCGTGCGCCCCGCGCTGCCGTTATCCATGCCCACATAGCGAATACGCGCGCTGTCGGGCAGATCGGTGACCAGCGTCACCACCGGCACCCGTTGATGCAGCAACTCCTCCACGCTGGCGTTCAGCGGCGACTCATCGCTGACCTTGAGGATCACCCCGTAGCTGTCGCTGCCACAGCGCAGTAAAAGCTGCCGTAGCGACTTTGCATCGATCTGCTCGAAGACGTGAAAGCGCAGCATCAGGCGAAACGGTGCCAGGCTGCCGAGCTGGCTGAGCAGCGCGGCGCTGACCAGCGAACTGAAGCGCTCGGGGGTATGCAGCACCACGTCGATATTCAGCGTTCTGCCGCTGGCCAGATTCACCCGCTGCTGTAGCTCAAGATCGCGGATGGCGGCGGCAATTCGCCGTTCGGTCTGCGGATGTACGCTGCCGCGTTTGTGCAGCGCGCGATCCACCGTCGCCTTGCTGACGCCCGACTGCGCGGCGATCTGTTTAATAGAGAACTTCATAATTTGAGGTCTTTTTGAGGTCATCGGCGCGTGTTGTTAAAAAAATGTAAGTGATAAGGTGGTTAAGAGCAAATGTTCCTCACCCTGTATCCGACAAAAAACTATAAAGGCGCTTAATCATGAGTTCAGACTTCAACAGGCAGTTTCAGGACAAAGTGTATGTGGTGACCGGCGGTACCCAGGGCCTGGGCGCAGCGGTGGCCGAGCTGCTGGCGGAACGCGGCGCGCGCGGCCTGATTATCTGCGGGCGTAACGCGCGAGCAGGTGAAGAGCAGGTGGCGAAACTGCGTGCGCTGGGCTGCGACGCCGGATTTGTCGCCGCCGACCTGACCGATCCACACTCCTGCGAGCAGGTGATCGCCGCCGCGGAAAGCCGCTTCGGCGTGCTGCACGGCCTGGTCAACTGCGCCGGGATGTCCGATCGCGGCACCATCCTCAACACCACCCCGGAGTTGTTTGACGCCATTTTTGCTGTCAACGTCCGCGCACCGTTCTTCCTGATGCAGGCAGCGATCAAACTGATGGTGGCGAACGGCACGGAAGGCAGCATCGTCAACATCATCACCATGACCTCCCACGGCGGCCAAAGCTTCCTCACCACCTACGCTGCCTCCAAAGGCGCGCTGGTGACACTGACCAAAAACGTCGCATTCAGCGCCATGCGCAACCGCATTCGGGTCAACGGCCTGAACATCGGCTGGATGGATACCCCGCACGAGGATGATATTCAGAAGCAGTATCACCAGGCCTCCGATGGCTGGCTGGAGAAAGCCGAGCGCGAGCAGCCGTTTGGCCGCCTGCTGAAGCCGCGTGAAGTGGCGCGCGGCGTGGCGTTTTTACTCTCTGAAGAGTCCGGGATGATGACCGGTGCGGTGATCGATTTCGATCAGAACGTCGTGGGCTGTGGCGACGACGGCGCGCCAAAACCCCAGCAGCCGCTGAGCCTGTAAGGAGCCGTTATGAACGCTATCTATCTACAGGAAAAGCAGCTGAAGGTTGATGATTTTGCGGCGGTTTGCCGCCAGACGCTGCGCCAGGACGATTATCCGTTGGCACAGAGCAGCGAGCTGAACGTGCTGATTTACCGCGCCGATTCGCTGTTAAGCGCCGCGCGCGACGATCGTAAAGCGGTGCTGAGCGAGCTGCACCGCGCGCTCTCTTCCGGACCCGGCGTGTTCGTGGTGAAAGGGCTGTATGACAACCTGGCGGCGGTGGACCGCAGCAGCCAGCTTTTCGAAGAGATTCTGCAAGACGAAGCGGCAGCGGGCGGCGGTGGCGATCACTTCGCCAAAGCGGGCAGCAACGGCCGCATCTGGAACGCGCTGCAAAAGGTGGCAGAGCGCGACGCCGACGCCTTTATTGACTACTACGACAATCCGCTGCTGGCAATTATCTGCGAAAGCTGGCTGGGGCCGGGCTACGAGATCACCGCCCAGGTGAATCAGGTGCGTCCCGGCGGTAAGGCACAGCAGCCGCATCGCGATTATCACCTCGGTTTTCAGAGCAACGAAGTGGTCGAGCAGTTCCCGCTGCCGCTGCAAAAACTGTCACAGTACCTGACGTTGCAGGGTGCGGTGGCGCACACCGAGATGCAGCTGGAATCCGGCCCGACCCAGCTGCTGCCGTGGTCGCAGCAGTACCAGGCGGGCTATCTGGCCTGGCGGGATCCGCAGTTTATTGATTATTTCCAGCAGCATGCCATCCAGCTGCCGCTGCACAAGGGCGACGGCCTGTTCTTTAACCCGGCGCTGTTCCATGCGGCGGGCAATAACGTCACGCAGGATCGCGTGCGCACCGCCAACCTGCTGCAGGTGTCATCCAGCTTTGGCAAAGCCATGGAGAAGGTCAACCATATCAAGGTGCTGCAGAGTATCTATCCGGCCCTGCTTCAGCGCGAACTGCCGGAAGATAAACTCAGTGCGGTTATCGCATCCGCCGCGGAGGGCTACTCATTTCCAACCAATCTGGATACCGATCCGCCGCTGGGCGGGCTGGTGCCGCAGACTCAGCAGGCCCTGCTGTTACAGGCGTTGCAGGAGAAGTGGACGCCGGTGCATTTCAACCAGCAGCTGGCCGAGCATACGCAGAAACGCCAGGCCTGATACCGGGACTGGTGCCCGACTTCGTGACTGACATAGCAGCCAACAGGGAAGTGAACGATTTTGCCCTGATGGAATTGTATGCGGTGCTGATTTAGCCGCTCAATCACCCCAGCGCACCGCCCCCTGCGGGCCGGTGCGCTGATATTCAACCGCCTTCCCCACGTGCCCCGAACCAGAATCCGATCGTATTACTCATCATCTTTATCATCATCCGCCTGTTCCAGCACGCTGTAGGCCACCGCGCAGAACAGCGAGTTCAGGCGCTTCATATCGCCCAGCAGCCCCAGGTGCAGCGAACTGGTCTCGATACTCTGCACGTTATGCTGATGCAGCCGGTCGACGTGAGCATGGGAATAGCGGCGGTTGGTGATGCGGAAGCGATGTTTGGAGCGGCGCAGCCGTTTGGCGCTGGTCAGATCGCGGGAGAGGAATACCGACAGGCTGAGGCGCAGATTGCTGGTCAGCAGCTCAAGCTGCGCATCCAGTTCCTGCATGCCTTCAACCGAGAACGCCCGCCGCGCGGCCAGCGATTTGTCCGCCACGTCGCCGCTCATGCGTTCAAGAATATCCCCGGACTGCTCCAGGTTCAGCGCCATTTCAATGATTTCGGCCCAGCGGCGCGAATCCTCTTCCGGCAGGTCTTCCTTCGGCATCTGCGCCAGGTAAAGCTTGATCGCCGTGTACAGCACGTCGACATCATCATCCAGCTTGCGGATCTCCCGATCCTCACGCAGCTCGCCGTGCACCACCTTGCTGAACGTCGCCAGCATCTGCTCCAGCACGTCGCCCATGCGCAGGGTTTCGCGGGCGGCATTGGCCAGCGCCAGCGCCGGGGTATCCAGCGAGCTGGTATCCAGATGCTTTGGCTTCAGCCGCAGGTCGTTTTCCGGCTCCTCGCGGATCAGGCGCTTACACAGCCCGGCCATCGGCTCGGCAAACGGCACCATAATCACACAGCGGATTAGGTTGTAGAAAACGTGGAAGAAAATGACCAGTTCTTCATCGCTGACCGGCAGCTTCGCCAGCCAGTCCGCCAGCAGATCGATAAACGGCAGCACCAGCAGCGAACCGATAAATTTAAACAGCAGGCTGCCGAGGGCCACCCGTTTACCGGCGGCGTTCGAGGTGCTGTTGTTGAGCATCGCCAGCAGCCCGCTGCCGAGATTGGCCCCGATCACCAGGCACAGCGCCACCTTAAATGAAATCACGCCGGTGGCGGTCAGCGTCGCGGTGATCAGCACCGCCGCCAGGCTGGAGTAGCTGATAATGGCAAACACCGCGCCGATCAGCGCATCCAGCATCACATCGCCGGTCAGCGAGGAGAACAGCACTTTCACCCCGGACGCCTGGGTGATCGGCGCGGCGGCGGCCACGATCAGCTGCAGCGCCAGCAGGATTAGCCCAAGGCCGATGCTGGCACGCCCCAGCTGCCCGGCGCGGGTCTGTTTACGGCCAAGGAAGAACACTACACCGAAGAAGATAAACAGCGGTGACAGCCACGACAGATCGAACGTCAGGATACGGGCCATCAGCGCCGTACCAACATCCGCGCCGAGGATCACCACCAGCGCAGGCGTCAGCCCGACCAGCTCCTGGGCAACAAAAGAGGTGACCAGCAGCGTGGTGGCGTTGCTGCTTTGTACCAGCGCGGTCACACCGATCCCGGCGAGGAACGCCATCGGTTTTTTTTCCACGCTGCGGCTGAGCACCCGCCGCAGATCGGCGCCGTAAACGCGCATGATGCCGGTCCGCACGATGTGGGTTCCCCACACCAGTAGCGCGACGGCAGAAAGAAGATTTAACAGAGTTAACACCGGATATCGACCTCACAACGTCTGTAACAATATCAAACGCAAAGCCACGTAAGCTTTGTGTCTCACAGCGTTAAGTTTAGCCGATATACAGAAAAAATCTTTTTTATCAGCGTGATATCAGGCGACTTCCCGCATCGTGTGCGTATCCAGCACCAGCCCCACCGGATAGCCAGTCGGATGCAGATCGTCGACCGAGCGGTTCAGCACATCCACCAGCAGCTCGACATCTCCGGCCTGAACCCGGTAGCGAATCACGTTGCCCAGCAGGCTGTGGCTGAGAATTGACGCCGGTATGCCCTGGCCCGGCGGGCACAGCAGCATCGACTCGGGGCGGATAGCGACCTGACCGCTGAACCGCTGGCCCGTCAGCTGCAGCGCCTGCTCGGCGCTGAGCAGATTAAAGTTACCCATAAATCCGGCGGCGAACAGGTCGGCGGGCTGGGTGTACAGCGCTTCCGCGTTGCCGCTCTGCACGATTTTGCCTTTGTTCATCAGCACAATTCGGTCGGACATGGTCAGCGCCTCTTCCTGATCGTGCGTGACGAATAGCGTGGTCAGATTCAGCTCCTGCTGAATGCGGCGGATCTGATCGCGCAGATGGCGGCGAATACGCGCATCCAGCGCCGACAGCGGTTCGTCCAGCAGCAGCAGACGCGGGCGGGTCACCAGCGAGCGCGCCAGCGCTACCCGCTGACACTGGCCGCCGGACAACTGATGCGGGTAGCGGCGGGCAAAATCCTGCAGCTCAACCAGCTCCAGCGCTTCCGCTACCCGCTGCTGGATCTCGGCGGCGGGCAGCTTTTGCATCTTCAGACCGAAGGCGACGTTGCGTTCAACGGTCATATTGGGGAACAGCGCGTAGCTCTGGAACACCATGCCGATGGCGCGCTTTTGCGGCGTCACCGGCACAATATCCTCTCCCTTCAGCAGAATACGGCCGCTGTCTACGCTGGTCAGTCCGGCGATGCAGCGTAACAGCGTAGATTTACCGCAGCCGCTGGGGCCCAGCAGCGTCACCAGTTCGCCCTCTTCCGCGCTGAATTCAATATCCTGAAAGATGCTGGTCGGTCCGTAGCTCTTATTCAGTTGGGTCACAGTTAAATACGACATCTTCAGCCTCGTTCACGATTCAGGGTATTGGCCAGCCAGGTGACCAGCAGGACAACAACGAAATAGGAGATCACCAGCGCGCTGCTGAAATGCCCGCTGCTGTTGCGCACGTTGTAGAGATAGACCTGCAGCGTTTCAAAGCTGGTGCCGACCAGCAGGTTAGCGAAGACAAACTCACCGATCAGGAAAGAGAACGACAGCAGCACGGCAATCGTCGCGCCTTTGCGCAGGTTAGGCAGCACCACCAGCAGCGCGGCCTGCCAGGTGCTTGCACCCAGCAGATGGGCGGCATCGATCAGCTCACGCAGGTTGATCGCCTGCATATTGTTGGCGATGGCGCGATAGATGAACGGCAGCGCGATGGTGAAGTAGCAACCGATGAGGATCCACGGCGTGCCGGTCAGCATCAGCGGCGGCGAAGAGTACAGCTGCAGCAGCCCCACCGAAGAGACCACCGGCGGTATAGCAAACGGCAGCAGGATCAGGATATTCATCACCGCGTCGAGCTTCGGGAAATAGTAAGCGATCACAAACATCGTCGGCAGCACCAGCAGCAGCGAGAACAGCAGCGAGCCGAGGCAAATCAGCAGCGAATGCCAGAGCGCTATCAGAAAACGCGGGTCGCTCCACAGCTGAATCAGCCATTTGAAGGTTAAGCCGTCGGGCAGAATCGTTGCGCCCCAGCGGGTTGCCAGCGCGTAGAACAGCGTGGCCACCAGCGGCAGCGCAAGGATAACAAACACCAGCCAAACGATGATCCGGTGATAAACGTATTCACTTTTCGACATTGTTCCTCCTGCCTCAGCGCGCGTACTGGTAGCTGCGGCGCACCAGCCACTGATGAACTACGGTGATAATCGACATCAGCACCACCAGCAGCATCGCCAGCGCGCTGCCCATATTAGGATCGAGTGAAACATCGCCGGAAACCAGCGCAGCAATACGTACCGGGATGACGTTATAGTTGCCGGTGGTCAGCGCATAAATCGTGGCGTAAGCGCCCAGGGCGTTCGCCAGCAGGATCACGAAGGTGCCCACCAGCGCCGGAGCCATTACCGGCAGACCAATATGACGCCAGTAGCGCCAGCGGCTGGCACCGAGCAGGGCGGCCGATTCCTGCCACTCCTTTTTCAGCGCGTCAAACGCCGGATAGAGCAGCAGAATGCCCAGCGGGATCTGGAACCAGGTGTACACCACGATCAGCCCGTCGGTAGAGTAGAGCTTAAAGCCCTGCATGATTTCGTATTTACGCATCAGCAGCGTCAGACAGCCGTTCAGACCGAGCAGGATGACGAAGGCAAACGCCAGCGGCACGCCGGCAAAGTTGCTGGTCATATTGGTAAACGACATCAGGAAGCGGTGCAGCCTGCCGCCGCCGAGCTGGTGCAGCGAATAGCCGCCCAGCAGCGCGATAATCAGGCCGTACACGCTTGACCAGAATGAGATATCCAGCGAGAAGCGTATCGCCTGCTGGTAAAACGTGGAGGTGAGGATGTCGGTGTAGTTGGCCCATCCCCAGGCCTCGTTCATTTCACTGTAGAAGCTGTTAACCGCAATCCAGACCAGCGGCGCGATCTGAAACGCGATGTAAAACACCGCAAACGGCAGCAGGCAAAGCAGCGCAAGCCCCTTTCCTTTCGTCATGCCAGCTCCCCCGACCGCAGCAGCGGCGCACAGACCGGCTTATCGTGCGGCACACCGAGGATCTGACACACCGTGCCGCACAGCTCGGTTTGCTTCGGTGCGGCGTCCTCGCGCAGGGAAAACGCGGAGCCGAAGACGAACAGCGGTACCTGCGTTTCTTCCGGCAGAGTGCCGCCGTGACTGCGGTCGTCGTTCATACCGTGGTCGGCGGTGACGATTACCTGGTAGCCCTGGCGCAGCCACTCCGGCATCCACTGCGACAGATAGCCGTCGGCCATGCGCGCGCGGTTGCGGTACTGCGAAGAAGAGAAACCGAACTTATGCCCGGTATCGTCGATATTCATCGGGTGGATCAGCAGAAAGTCGGGCTGATGGTTCAGCCGCAGGCTTTCGGCATCTTCAAACAGGTGCGAATCGGGATAGACATCATCGGAATAAAAATGGCCATATTGAATCGGCAGCTCAACGGCTGTCGTATGGCGATCGCGAGCGGGCACAAACGGCGTGCGGTTATACAGCTCGCTAACCCAGTGATAGGCGGCCGCTGCGGTGGTCAGGCCGCCCTCACGGGCATAGTGAAAAATGCTTTGCTGCGTGCTCAGACGGCTCACGCCGTTGTGAATAATGCCGCTTTTCACCGGCGTAATGCCGGTGAGAATGCATTCATACAGCGGCCGCGAGAGCGACGGCAGCTCGCAGGTGATCTGGTAGCGCTGCCCGTTACCCTGCGCACATTCCGCATGAAGATAGCCCATTGCATCGCGTGCAACCTGAAAGTTAAGACCGTCCAGCACTACCAGAATCGTTTTCATCGTCCGACCTTATTGCTTCATGTTAATGATGACGTTTTCCTGCCACATACGCGGCAGCGCTTTCGAGGCTTTATCCCAGGCGGCCTGGTCGGCAATCGGGTGAGCGTTTTTGTACTCGCTGGCCGGCAGCAGTTTGGCCTGCACATCTTCCGGCAGGGTCAGATGCTCGGCGCGGATTGGACGGGCGTAGCCGCGCGCCAGGTTGATCTGACCGGCATCGGAGAAGATATATTCACGTGCCAGCTTGGCGGCGTTAGGGTGTTTGGCGAATTTGTTGATGATGGTGGTGTAGCCGGAAGTGATGGAGCCGTCGGATGGGATCACCACTTCAAAGCGGCTGCGGTCAATCTGATCGCGGTAGTTCAGGCCGTTAAAGTCCCAGACAACGGCAACCTGGATTTCACCTTTTTCAATGTTGGCGATCACCGGATCGGTCACGCCCAGACGGCCTTCTTTCGCCAGATCGCTAAAGAAGTCCAGCGCCGGTTTCAGGTTCTTCTCGTTGCCGCCAAGCGCGTAGCTCGCCGCCAGCACGCCGTTCGCCGCCTGTGCAGCGATGCCAACATCACCGATGGTAACGACGTATTTGCCTTTTTTCAGGTCGGCCCAGCTGTGCGGGATATCCTTCACCTGGTCTTTATTGATGATGAAGGCGATGGTGCCGGTGTAGGCCAGCGCCCAGTGGCCGTCTTTATCCTTCGCCCAGTCAGGGATTTGATCCCAGGTGCTCGGTTTGTACGGCTGGGTAACGCCCTTCTGCACGGCTAACGGACCAAATGAAGCCCCCACGTCACCGATATCGGCGCTGGCGTTGTTTTTCTCAGCGGCGAATTTGGCAATTTCCTGCGCGGAGGACATGTCGGTGTCGCTGTGTTTAATGCCGTACTTGCTGGTGATATCTTCCCAGGTGCCTTTCCAGTTAGCCCAGCTGTCTGGCATGCCGACGCTGTTGACCTGACCTTCCGCACGGGCGGATTTTTCAAGCGCCGCCAGGTCGGCGTCGGCAGCCCAGCTGCTGGCCGAAAACGACACAACGATGGCACTGGCTAACACGGATGCGAACAAAGATTTCATACTGATGCTCCAGGTGATAGGGTTAATGGCCTTCTGGACTAGTCCAGCAAGAACCGAGCCAATCTAACCTGGCAGAGTGAATGTTTTATGACAGCACGCGCAGGCTGTGGACTAGACCAGCAACACCTGCCAGGATCGTAAGCGGTACGGAAAGGCGGGCTGCGCGCGTTTTATGTGCAGGCTCGCACTAATTTGAGGCTCTGATGTGATGAAATCATTAACTGTGGATGTCATTTGCCGGACGCTGGCCGCCCGTATTCGTCAGGGCGACTTCGCCGACAGCGGCCGACTGCCCGCCGAGCGCATCCTGAGCGAACAGTTCTCCACCACGCGCATTACGCTGCGCGAGGCGCTGGGGCAGCTGGAAGCGGAAGGGATGATTTATCGCGAACTGCGCCGGGGCTGGTTTATCGCCCCGCCGCGGCTGGCCTATGACCCGCTTTTACGCAGCCATTTTCATGCGATGGCCGAACGTCAGGGGCGCAGCGCGCGCACCGAGGTGCTGGATGCGCAGACGGTAGCGGCAGAGGCCGGGCTGGCGGCACGGCTGGAAATGCAGGAGGGAGAGGACGTTTACCGCATTCGCCGCCTGCGGCGGATTGACGAGCGCGCGGTGCTGTACGTGGAGCACTATCTGAATCCGCGCTATTTCCCGCAGCTGCTGGAGCACGACTTAACGCGCTCGCTGACCCAGCTTTATCAGGAAGAGTACGGCATTCGCTATGGCCGTGTGGGCTTCACCATGCTGCCCGCGCCGCTGCCGGACTTTGCCGCACCGGCGCTCAAGGTAGCGGCGGGCAGCCCGGCGCTGTTTATCACCCGGCTTAACCGTGACCAGCACGACCGGGTGATAGACTGCGACTGCGAATACTGGCGCTACGACGCGCTATATATCGCGGTTGAGGTGGATCAGGCTCCCACCGGCGTGATGTGACATACCGGATCGGTTGTCGATTTTAGTGACTTCCGTTTACAGCCGGGCTCTGGAGAGATCATTCAGTACGCAGGCACACCGTAAATCCTTACAGGGGGGCCTGGCTCGCGCATCCTTGCGCTCAAAAGGCCCGCTTACCCGAATGTTCTCTCCAGCCCGTTAAGATTGGCGGTGCGGTGAATTTACTGACACGGTGTACAGAGTAAATCATCGGTAACGACCTGATGCTCAATGGACTATCTCCGAATCCAGTCGTCAGTGTGACTGATATTTCCGTCAATGAATTTCCAGCTGATTTTTTCGTAACGGAACTCTACCAGCTCCATATGATTGAATTTCTCTTTATTAACATCTTTAATATCAAACATCACAGGGGAGATACTGACCACCCTGACATTTTCCATTAGCGTATTAAAATATTCAACTTCCTGTCCGTTATAATTAATGTTATACCATTTCGCTTCTACAGTTTTTAGCGCACGGCCGTTGGTTAAAGCCCGATAGAGTAAAGGTGAAGAGCAGTCGATTTCTTTTTCAATCATAAATGGCAGATGCTGGCGATTACCTGTTATTTGCCCTGTTAAGTCATCGGTTGGCAGGGTAATACTGTGATGAACACCCAGAACTTCGACACTGCCTTCACGACCAGAAATATCGACGCCACCTTCAACAATACGACCACAGTCATCAGTCAAGAATAAATAGACTGGAATAGCCATATTAATTCACCTCATAAAAATCTTCAGCCGTTGACTTACCTATCACACTGATAATGTGAGACAGGCATTTTTTTCCGTTTCTGGCTTTATAAAGCGCTTCGATCACATTAACTACATACTGATTTCTCTCTTCCCTGGTTCCGCCATAGAAAGGCAATGAGCATATCTCACTTTCATTCAGAACCTGAGTTCGGTTATCAATTAAATCCAATACTCTGGTTGGGTTAGTTTGTAACGCAATAGAGAGAACCAGCCCCAAATCCTCTGCCGTTCCAGCATCAGTGTAGGGTGCAAGTATCGGTACAAAATCAAGCCACTCCGGCAATCCATTAGTTATGTTATCCATCACACATTCCCATTCACTATATTGTTCATCGGGCTGGCTATAATCTATATACCCTTTAGAACCTAACTCTTTTATTTTATTTTTTACTTCGCTAACAGTTACCTTTTGACAAACCGATGATGGAAGAGGGCCAAACGAGAAAGCCGAAGTAACATATAATGAAAAAAACAGAGCCAGTAATACTTTCATTTGACCACCCGTAGAATAGAATCTCCGGAATTTATTATTGACTGACGAAGCCCTGCACCATTAATAACAATACAACCCTCAGAGGAAGAATAAGGAGGTTTACTTGCATTATCACCATGTATTCTGAATGCAGAACGACCAAAAGTATTTGTTCCCGCTATTGGTTCTAAAATCACCGTATAGGGACCCCGATGATTATTATAGCCATTGACACGATAAAACCCTTCCGGGATGGGTCCTACACCTTCTACTTGCTGCATGGAGGGTGCATTAAGCCCATTACCCACCCCACTATACCCGCGCGCCACAATGCTGCCGTTGTGCCTGAGTACGCCAGTTGATTGCGAATATTCCCATGTCATTTCACTCTCCCTGAGTTATTTTCCTTTCTGTAAGCAGGGGTAATCTAGCCAGAAATAATTTGGTTTTATGTGATCTACGTTGTATTTAACTGGATTTAAGAATTAACTTTAATGGATGCGGTAATAGCGTTTATAAAAAAATTAATCGGGGTGAATAACTCACCCCGGCAGAAAAATCAGTCCGCGTCGTAACCCAGGTTCGGGGCCAGCCAGCGCTCCACTTCACTCACCGACATGCCTTTACGCTTCGCGTAATCTTCAATCTGATCGCGCTGTAGCTGGGCCACGGCAAAGTATTTGCTGTCGGGGTGGCTGAAATACCAGCCGGACACCGCAGCGCCCGGCCACATGGCGAAGGATTCGGTGAGCTTCATGCCGGTTCGCGCTTCCACATCCAGCAGTTGCCAGATCGTAGCCTTTTCGGTGTGTTCCGGGCAGGCCGGATAGCCCGGTGCGGGACGGATACCCTGATAGTTTTCGCGGATCAGCTCGTCGTTGCTCAGGTTCTCAGTGGCCGCGAAGCCCCAGATCACTTTACGCACCCGCTCATGCAGGTATTCGGCAAAGCCTTCCGCCAGACGGTCGGCGAGGGCTTTAATCATAATCTTGTTGTAGTCGTCGTGCTGCGCGTCGAAGGCTTCCGCCAGCGCATCCTCTTCCAGCCCGCCGGTCACGGCAAACGCACCAAGGTAATCGGCTTTTCCGCTGGATTTTGGCGCGACATAATCGGCCAGGCAGTAGTTCGGGAAGTCCGTCTTCTCTGTCTGCTGGCGTAAGTGATGACTCACTTGCAAAACTTCGGTACGTGACTCATCGCGGTAAATTTCAATGTCGTCATCCACGCGGTTGGCCGGGAAAATCCCCACCACGCCACGCGGATTGAGCGTGCCGTCGGCGCTGAGCTGGTCCAGCATGGCGTTGGCGTCGGCAAACAGACGTTTCGCCTCTTCACCCACCACCTCATCTTCCAGAATGCGCGGATATTTCCCCGCCAGCGACCACGTCATAAAGAACGGCGTCCAGTCGATGTAGTTGCGCAGCGTTTCGATGTTAGCACTCACTTCGCTTACGCCCAGCCGGTGCGCTGGCGGCGGGGTGTAGTTTGCCCAGTCAAACGAGAATGCGTTATCGCGCGCCGCCTGCAGGCTGACCGGCGGCGTGCGCGGTTTTTTACGCGCGTGCTGGATGCGCACCGTGTCGTACTCTTTCCGCGTGCGGGCGACAAAATCGTCGTACTGCGTCGCCGACAGCAGAGAGGACACCACGCCAACGGTCCGCGAAGCGTTCTGCACGTAGACCGTCGGGCCACTGTAGTTCTGCTCGATTTTCACCGCCGTGTGGGCCTTAGAGGTGGTCGCCCCGCCAATCAGCAGCGGCAGGGTAAAGCCCTGGCGTTCCATCTCCTTCGCCACGTTGACCATCTCATCCAGCGACGGCGTGATCAGCCCGGACAGGCCAATAATATCGGCATTGACCTCGCGGGCGGTTTTCAGAATTTTGTCACTCGGCACCATCACGCCAAGATCGATAATTTCGTAGTTATTACACTGCAATACCACGCCGACGATGTTTTTACCGATGTCGTGCACGTCGCCCTTCACCGTCGCCAGTACGATTTTGCCGTTGGTGCTGCCCTTCTCTTTGCTGGCTTCAATATAGGGTTCCAGATAGGCCACAGCCTGCTTCATCACGCGGGCGGATTTCACCACCTGCGGCAGGAACATCTTGCCTTCGCCGAACAGATCGCCGACCACGTTCATGCCGGCCATCAGCGGGCCTTCAATCACCTCAATCGGTCGGGTCGAGAGCTGGCGGGCGGCTTCGGTATCTTCTTCGATAAACTCGGTGATGCCTTTCACCAGCGAGTATTCCAGACGCTTAGCCACTTCCCAGCCGCGCCACTCGGCCTGCTGCTTGTTGCTGTCGTCATCGGCTTTGCTGCCGCGGTATTTTTCCGCCAGTTCCAGCAGGCGCTCGGTGCCGTCGTCGCGGCGGTTCTGCACCACGTCCTCTACCGCTTCTCGCAGGTCGTCGGGCAGATCGTCATAAATCGCCAGCTGACCGGCGTTCACAATGCCCATATCCATCCCGTTGCGGATGGCGTGATAGAGGAATACGGCGTGAATGGCTTCACGCACCGGGTCGTTGCCGCGGAAAGAGAACGACACGTTGGACACGCCGCCGGAGATCATCGCGTGCGGCAGCTCGCGCTTGATGTCCTCACAGGCGCCGATAAAGTCCACCGCGTAGTTGTTGTGCTCTTCAATGCCGGTCGCCACGGCGAAGATGTTCGGGTCAAAGATGATATCTTCCGGCGGGAAGCCGACTTCTTCGGTCAGCAGTTTGTAGGCGCGGCGGCAGATTTCGATTTTGCGCGCGCGGGTATCCGCCTGCCCGGTTTCATCAAAGGCCATCACCACCATCGCGGCACCGTAACGGCGCACCAGCCGGGCGTGATGCAGGAACGGCTCAATGCCCTCCTTCATCGAGATGGAGTTCACGATTCCTTTGCCCTGGATGCACTTCAGCCCTTTTTCGATCACCTCCCACTTGGAGGAGTCGATCATGATCGGCACGCGGGCGATATCCGGTTCGCCGGCAATCAGGTTAAGGAAACGCACCATCGCCGCTTCGGCGTCGAGCATCCCCTCATCCATGTTGATGTCGATCACCTGCGCGCCGCTTTCCACCTGCTGGCGGGCAACGTCCAGCGCTTCGTTGTATTTCTCTTCTTTGATCAGCCGCTTAAACTTCGCCGAGCCGGTGACGTTGGTGCGTTCACCGACGTTAACAAACAGCGTATCGCCGCTGATGTTCAGCGGTTCCAGCCCGGAAAGACGGCAGGCAACCGGTACGGTCGGTAGCGGACGCGGGGCCACGCCTTCGACCGCTGCCGCCATCGCCGCGATATGTTCCGGCGTGGTGCCGCAGCAGCCGCCGACAATATTCAGGAATCCGGCTCGCGCCCATTCACCGATCTGTTCCGCCATGGTTTTGGCATCCAGATCGTACTCACCAAAGGCATTAGGCAAGCCGGCGTTAGGGTGAGCGGTGACGAAGCCTTCGGCGATGCGCGACAGCTCGGCCACGTACTGACGCAGCTCGTCCGGACCCAGTGCGCAGTTCAGGCCGAAGGAGAGCGGCTCTGCGTGGCGCAGGGAGTTATAGAAGGCTTCGGTGGTCTGGCCGGAGAGCGTACGGCCGGAGGCATCGGTAATGGTGCCGGAGATCATCAGCGGCAGCGCAACGCCCAGCGCGTCGAATTCGGTTTTGACGGCAAAAATTGCCGCCTTGGCGTTAAGCGTATCGAACACCGTTTCAATCATGATGATGTCGCAACCGCCCTCGACCAGCGCACGGGTCGACTCGCGGTAGGCGTCCACCAGCTGATCGAAGGTGACGTTACGGAAGGCAGGGTCATTAACGTCCGGCGAAATCGAGCAGGTACGGTTAGTTGGACCCAGCACCCCGGCGACGTAGCGCGGGCGATCCGGCGTTTTTGCCGTCCACTCGTCGGCGCAGGCACGCGCCAGCTTTGCCGCGACGAAGTTGATTTCAGCCGACAGCGATTCCATCTGGTAATCGGCCATGGCAATGGTGGTGGAGTTAAAGGTATTGGTTTCGAGGATGTCGGCACCGGCGGCGAGATAATCGTTATGGATCGCGCTAATCACCTCCGGTTTGGTCAGTACCAAAAGGTCATTATTGCCTTTCAGGTCGCTGGGCCAGTCGGCAAAACGCGTACCGCGAAAATCATCCTCTTCCAGCCGGTAGCTCTGGATCATGGTCCCCATG
Organism: Erwinia sp. JUb26; assembly: GCF_003751505.1. Taxonomy (GTDB): domain Bacteria; phylum Pseudomonadota; class Gammaproteobacteria; order Enterobacterales; family Enterobacteriaceae; genus Erwinia. Next base: position 808,721 of record NZ_RJVB01000002.1, read on the forward strand.
CCGCCGTCCAGCAGCATAATGCGTTTTGCCAGCTGCTGATGCAGCACTTCAATTCTGTTGCTCACAACCCAGCCCCTTCACCTGTCACCGATGGCACCACTGCCCTCAGATCATACTGGCACAACTTTTGCGCGGGTAACAGCGGCGGCTGATGAGACATTTTCAGCTGAATCAGCAAACTGATCCGACCAGATCGCAACGCGTTGCATTATTAGCCAATAAAACGAAAATGATTTCCATATGGTGAAAAACAAAGGACTCAGATATGGCTACCCCCGTCCCGGTTAAACGCGGCAAAAAACCTCGTGCTGCCAGCGCCCAGACAGCGCAACCTGCTGGCCAGGTTCAGTCGTTAACCCGCGGCCTGAAGCTGCTGGAGTTCATTGCCGAATCCCACGGCAGCGTGGCACTGACCGAACTGGCCCAGCAGGCCGGGCTGCCCAACTCCACCACGCACCGCCTGCTGACCACCATGCAGCAGCAGGGATTTGTGCGCCAGGTGGGAGATTTAGGCCTGTGGACTATCGGCGCGCACGCGTTTGTGGTGGGCAGCAGCTTCCTGCAAAGCCGCAACCTGCTGGCGCTGGTGCATCCGATGCTGCGCAGGCTGATGGAGGAGTCCGGTGAAACGGTGAACCTGGCGGTGCTGGATCTCAGCGATCATCAGGCGGTGATTATCGATCAGGTGCAGTGCACTCAGCTGATGCGCATGTCGGCCCCGATCGGCGGCAAGCTGCCGATGCACGCCTCCGGCGCGGGCAAGGCGTTCCTTGCCAACCTCAATGAGAAGCAGGTGACCGAGCTGCTGCATCGCCAGGGTCTGCATCACTACACGCCGAAAACGCTGATGTCGCCGCAGAGCCTGAAAGATAACCTGGCGCAGACGCGTAAAGCGGGCTATTCCTTTGATGATGAAGAGCATGCGCTGGGATTACGCTGCGTTGCCGCCTGCATTTACGATGAGCACCGCGAACCGTTTGCCGCCCTGTCGATCTCCGGCCCGATTTCCCGTATCACCGACGATCGCGTCACCGAGATCGGCGCGCTGGTGATTAAAGCAGCCAAAGAAATTACTCGCGAATACGGCGGCAGCCACTGAACGCTCGCCAACGCAGTCTATTAATGATTTTCAACGCTGGGGGTTTTAGATGGATAAGGATGTTCAGTACCAACTGATTTGTATGGATAAGCGATGGCCGACTCGGGTTGCCGACCGGTCTGTGGCCTCTGCAGATGACAGGAGGACGCTGAGCGATGCCTGAATCACGCCTGTCCCTCGATCGCCGCCTGGTGAGCACGCTGCTGGTCACCGTCTGCCGCTTACTCACCGGTATTCGTTCCCGCTGGCACAGCGAGCCGGAGCCTGAAAAAACCCGCATCTACTACGCTAACCACAGTAGCCACCTCGACGGCCTGGTGATCTGGGCCAGCCTGCCGCCGCAAATGCGCACCCGCGTTCACCCGGTGGCGGCGGCGGATTACTGGCTGGGGTCACGACTGCGGCGCTATCTGGCACTGCGGATTTTCGGCGCGGTGCTGGTTGAGCGCCGCCCTGCCGGGGAGCGGGAGGTGAAACCGGCAAAAGTACACAGCGCGGATATCGCGCCGGTTGTGCCGGATGCCGATGCGGACACCGGCAGCCCGCAGCAAGCGAACGGTGACATCAGTCGCATGTCTTTGCAGAAAGGACACATTGAGGCTAGCGACACGATCCTGTCAGACCAGGACCATGGTGCGAACAGTTCATCGATGAGCAAAAACGTGCTGCTGCCGCTGAAGCAGGCGCTGGACGGTCAGCACTCGCTGATCCTGTTCCCCGAAGGTACGCGCGGCAGCGGCGAGCAGCTCAACAGCTTTAAGAGCGGCCTTTACCATCTATCCAAAGCCTATCCGCAGGTCGAACTGGTGCCGGTATGGCTGGATAACCTGAACCGGGTGCTGCCAAAAGGCTCGCGGCTGGTGGTGCCGATTATCTGTAGCGCCACCTTCGGTACGCCGCTGCCTGGCGTGGCAGAGGGTGAAGATAAACAGGCCTTTCTGACAAGGACTAAAGCCGCACTGGAGGCGATTGCACCATGAAAATCTGGGATACCGAACTGAGCTGGCTGCTGTGCGGCCTGTTTGGCTTGCTGCTGGTGGCCAGCATCATTGGCGGCGTACTGGCAAAGTTTAAGCAGAATGACACCATCGCCAACCTGAACGCACGCATTCGCGCCTGGTGGGTGATGTGCATTATCTCCGTACTGGCGATGACGCTTGGGCCTATCGGGTCGACGGTGCTGTTTATGCTGATGTCGTTCTATGCGCTGCGGGAGTGTATCACCCTGCTGCCGACACGCCGCAGCGATCACGAGGCGCTGTTCTGGTGCTTCTTTGTCATCCTGCCTTTGCAGTACCTGCTGGTCGGTATTGAGTGGTACGGCGTGTTTGTCATCCTGATCCCGGTTTACGCCTGGCTGTTTATTCCGGCCCGGCTGGCTCTGGCGGGGGATACCAGCCATTTCCTGGAGCGCGCGGCCAAAATTCAGTGGAGCATGATGATCGCCGTTTACTGCATCAGCCACGCTCCGGCCCTGCTGATGCTGCAGATCCCCGGCTATGAGCAGCAGAATATCAAGCTGCTGCTGTTCCTGATGATTGTGGTGCAGATTTCCGACGTGCTGCAGTATGTGTTCGGCAAGCTGTGGGGCAAACGCCCGATTGTGCCGAAGCTCAGCCCGAATAAAACGGTGGAGGGCTTTGTCGGCGGCATCCTCAGCGCCAGCCTGGTCGGCATGGGGCTGTGGTGGATAACCCCGTTTGCGCCGTGGCAGGCGTTTCTGATTTCACTGCTGATCACCCTGCTCGGCTTCCTGGGCGGCCTGTGCATGTCGGCGATCAAGCGCGATCGCGGGGTGAAAGATTTCGGCGCGATGCTCGAGGGGCACGGCGGCATGATGGATCGCATCGATTCACTCTGCTTCGCCGCGCCGGTATTCTTCCACGTGGTGCGCTACTTCTATACCTGATTTTCAGCACGCCTGGCCGAGCTGGCCGTCGCCGTAGCGCTGGCAAAAGCGCTGCCGGCGGCGGTAGGCAAAGACATCTTCAATATGCCCGTTGCGGATCCGCTGCTGTAGCCCGCGCCAGAAGTCGGCGCGGAACAGTTCCGCGTGCATGTCGTCAAACAGCCGCGCTATTTTCGCGTCTGCGCAGAGGTAATGGCGAAACTCCTCCGGGAAAACATCCTCCGGCGACACGCTGTACCACGGCTCATGGCTCAGTTCGTCCTCCGGGTAGCGCGGCGGCGGGATGTCGCGGAAGTTCACTTCGGTCATATAGCTGATTTCATCGTAATCGTAGAACACCACCCGCCCGTGGCGGGTGACGCCGAAGTTTTTATACAGCATATCGCCGGGGAAAATATTGGCCGCCGCCAGCTGCTTCACCGCGTTGCCATACTCTTCAATCGCATCGTGCCGCTGCCGATCGTCGGCCTGTTCCAGCCACAGATTGAGCGGCGTCATTCGGCGCTCCATATACAGATGGCTGATGATTAACATCTCCCCCTGCTGCTGTAGTTTTTCCGGCACCTCGCGCCACAGCGCGGCCAGCAGGTCCGGGCTGAGCCTCGCCTGTTCGATGGCGAAGTTTTCGAACTCCTGGGTGTCGGCCATACGACCCACGCGATCGTGCTCTTTGACCAGCTGGTAGCACTGGCGCACTCGCTGCGGCGTGACGTCCTTCTGCGGCGCGAAGGTGTCTTTAATCACCTTAAACACCCGGTCAAATCCCGGCAGCGTAAACACCAGCATCACCAGGCCCGGAACGCCGGGGGCGATAACGAACTGTTCGCGGGTGGCGGCCATGTAGTTGAGGTATTCCCGGTAGCTTTCCGTTTTGCCGTGCTTCTGGCAGCCAATCGCCATATACAGCTCGGCGGTGGTTTTCCCCGGCAGGATCTCCCGCAGCCACTCGACCAGCGCGGCGGGCAGCGGCGCATACACCATGAAGTAAGAACGGGCGAAGCCGAAGACGATGCTGGCCTCGCGGTTGCGGGTCAGGCAGGTATCGATAAACAGCTCGCCCGCATCGCTGCGGTGGATGGGCAGCAGGAACGCGCATACACCGGAAGGCGTGCGCAGTTTAGCCACCAGCCACGCCGCTTTATTGCGGTAAAACAGCTCGTTGGCGACCTGAAGCGTTGCCTGCTGCAGGTCGCTTTCGCTGAAGTTTTCCCGCAGATGGCTGATGATAAATGTGATATCCCGCGCCAGATCCTGCCACGGCAGTCGCAGCGGCAGATCGTGCAGCAGGCGATTCAACAGCGGCTGCCAGCCTGCCGACGCGCTGAACTCCCGCGCCAGCGGCCGCGGGATCGTCCGAAAGCGCCGCTCGGGCTGGGAGCTGAAAATAAACAGCCGTTCCGGCGTCAGCGACTGATGGCTGAACAGACGGCAGTAAACGGAGTTGAAGAAGCTTTCGGCAATTTCAAAACGCGGATAGTCGGGCAGCAGCCCGGTGTAGATGCTTTTTACCTGCTGAAGAACGTCTCGATCTTCAGACTGCGTACCGGTAATACAGCGCAGCTGTTCAACGACCAGCCCGACGTGATGATCGTAAAGATGGATACGCGCCTTCATCGCCTGCTGCACCGCCTGCCAGTCGGCCTGCTCAAAGCGCTGCTGGGCACCGGCGGTAATTTCCAGGAAGCGGCCGTACTGGGCATCGAACCCCTGCAGGATAGTCTGGGCTATCAGCGTTTCCCTCTCTGACATCGCACACCTCATCAACCGGTCAATAAAATTAGGGGGCGAGCCGACGGCCCGCCCGTTTATCAGAACTGATCTTCTTCGGTCGAACCGGTCAGCGCGGTGACGGAAGAGCTGCCGCCCTGGATAATGGTGGTCACGCGGTCAAAGTAGCCGGTCCCCACTTCCTGCTGATGGGAAGAGAAGGTGTAGCCCTTGTCGATAGCGGCAAATTCCGGCTGCTGCACTTTTTCCACGTAGTGACGCATTCCCTCGCCCTGCGCGTAGGCCTGTGCAAGATCAAACATGTTGAACCACATGCTGTGGATGCCCGCCAGGGTGATGAACTGGTATTTGTAACCCATATCAGACAGCGCCTGCTGGAACTGGGCAATGGTGCGATCGTCGAGGTTCTTCTTCCAGTTAAACGACGGCGAGCAGTTGTAGGCCAGCAGCTTGCCCGGGAAGCGGGCGTGGATGGCTTCGGCGAAGCGTCGCGCCTGGTCGAGATCCGGTTTTGACGTTTCGCACCACACCATATCGGCATACGGCGCATAGGCCAGCCCACGGCTGATGGCCTGCTCGATCCCGGCACGGGTGCGGTAGAACCCTTCCTGAGTGCGTTCACCGGTGACGAATTCACGGTCGTACTCGTCGCAGTCGGAGGTGATCAGATCGGCGGCGTCGGCATCGGTGCGGGCGATCAGCACCGTGGGCACGCCCATCACATCCGCAGCAAGGCGAGCGGCAACCAGCTTCTGTACGGCTTCCTGGGTTGGTACCAGCACTTTACCGCCCATATGGCCGCACTTCTTCACCGAGGCCAGCTGATCCTCAAAGTGAACCCCGGCCGCACCGGCCTGAATCATCGACTTCATCAGCTCAAAGGCGTTCAGCACGCCGCCAAAACCGGCTTCCGCATCAGCGACGATCGGCAGGAAATAGTCTGTATAGCGCGGATCGCCCGGGTCAATCTCGTTGGCCCACTGGATCTGATCCGCACGCTGGAAGCTGTTGTTAATCCGCTCAACCACCGACGGTACAGAGTTCACCGGGTAGAGTGACTGGTCCGGGTACATACTCGAGGCCAGGTTAGCGTCGGCGGCCACCTGCCAGCCGGAGAGGTAAATTGCCTCAATGCCGGCTTTCGCCTGCTGCAGAGCCTGGCCGCCGGTCAGCGCGCCGAGGCTGTTAACGTAGCCTTTTTTCGCACCGCCGTTGAGCAGCGCCCACAGCTTTTCAGCGCCCTGCTGGGCCAGCGTACAGGCCGGATTGACCGAACCGCGCAGCTTCACCACTTCTTCCGCGCTGTAAGGGCGGGTAATGCCTTCCCAACGTGCATCGCGTCGGGATTGTTCGATTTGTTGGATCTGTTGGGTACGTGAGGTCATAGCAGTGTTCCTTGTCAGGTTCAGGGAAGTAAGCGGTAGCCGGGTAAAGTCAGGAATTCAACCAGTTCGGATTCTGTCGTGATACGTTCCATTAAGGCGGCGGCCTCTTCGAAGCGGCCCTGCTCGAAGCGCTGACCGCCGAGCTCTTCGCGGATGACCAGCATCTCTTCGGTCAGCATCCTGCGGAAAAGCGCCTGGGTTACGGTTTCACCGCTTTGCAGCGTTTTTCCGTGGCGGATCCACTGCCAGATGGAGGTGCGGGAGATTTCCGCCGTCGCGGCATCTTCCATCAGCCCGTAAATCGGTACGCAGCCGTTGCCGTTAATCCAGGATTCGATGTACTGCACCGCCACACGAATATTCGCGCGCATTCCGGCTTCGGTTCGCTCGCCGTCACACGGGGCCAGAAGCTGTTCGGCGGTAATGGCGGCATCCTCTTCACGCGTCACGTGCAGCTGGTTCAGCTCGTCGCCCAGCGTCTGGTTAAAGACCTCCATCACCGTATCCGCCAGGCCGGGATGCGCAACCCAGGTACCGTCGTGACCGTTGCTGGCTTCGCGCTGTTTGTCGGCTTTCACCTTGTTCAGTACCCACTCGTTGCGTTCCGCATCTTTGCTCGGAATAAAGGCCGCCATGCCCCCCATGGCGAATGCGCCACGACGGTGACAGGTTTTAATCAGCAGCCGCGAATAGGCATCAAGGAAGCCCTGATCCATGGTGACCGACTGCCGATCCGGCAGAACACGATCGGGGTGGTTTTTCAGCGTTTTGATGTAGCTGAAGATGTAATCCCAGCGCCCGCAGTTTAGACCCACGATGTGATCGCGCAGGCTCCAGAGGATCTCATCCATCTGGAACACCGCCGGCAACGTCTCGATCAGCAGGGTCGCCTTGATGGTGCCACGCGGCAAATCGAAACGATCCTCGGCGTAGCTGAACACCTCGCTCCACCAGGCGGCTTCCTGATACGTCTGCGTTTTTGGCAGGTAAAAGTAGGGGCCGCTGCCTTTCGCCAGCAGAGCTTCTACGTTGTGGAAGAAGTAGAGGGCAAAATCAAACAGGCTGCCCGGAATCGCCTCTCCCCGCCAGGTAACGTGTTTTTCCGGCAGGTGCAGGCCGCGAACGCGGCAGATCAGCACCGCCGGATTCGGCTTCAGCTGGTAGATTTTGCCCGCTTCATTGCTGTAGCTGATGGTGCCGTTAACCGCATCGCGCAGGTTGATCTGCCCGGCGATCACTTTGTCCCAGCTCGGGGCCAGTGAATCTTCGAAATCGGCCATAAACACGTTGACGTTGGCATTCAGGGCATTGATCACCATCTTGCGCTCAACGGGGCCGGTAATTTCCACCCGGCGGTTCTGCAGGTCGCGTGGGATACCGCGAATTTGCCAGTCATCGTTTTTAATGGAAGTCGTTTCCGAAATAAAACCAGGCAGCTCACCGGCATCGATTCTACGCTGGTTTTTTGCTCGTTCTTCCAACAGCGCGTTGCGCTGTGGCGTGAAGCGCGTCACCAGTTCGGTAAGAAAATCGACCGCTGCATCCGTGAGAATTTCGCGTTCCTGCTGGCCAGGCCGGCGCTGGAAGGTGAGATCCGCGCTAATTAGCTGTTGTGTCATATCCCTGCTCCTGTCAGTTTCGTCCGCCTGGCGTGACGATCGTTAAGTGGACAATCTTTAACCCGCAGGATCAAAATATAAACAGTTAATTTCCAAAATCAAAAACTATTTCCATTTTAATTATTAAATGGCTTTAATTAATTGATTTATAGAAGAATAAAAATACTTGAAGATGTGAAGGTGTTTTCATCATGATTTTTAGGCGTGGTAAGAAGGATCGATTCAGCCGATTTTACTGAAGTGGTTGGATTGAGATTGATAGGAGTGATATAGAGAAATGGGGATGTTGATCGACCCGATCGCAGGAATCAGCTTTAGTGAGTCAGCCCGCGATCGGGTGGGGTGAAACTAGTCCAGCGTTGGGTTCATATGGCGTAGATCGAATGGTGTGATCTGGTAGACGTAGTAGTTTAACCAGTTTGAAAACAGCAGGTTGCCGTGGCTTCTCCAGCTCGCGTTCGGAGGAAGTTCAGGATTGTCCTGCGGGAAGTAGTTATAGGGGATTTCAGGGTTCAGACCTGCATCATAGTCGCGGTGATACTCACCCGAGAGCGTTAGCGCATCGTACTCAGGATGACCGGTAACGAAGGCCAGGCGCTTATCCTTACTGGCAAACAGATAGGCACCGGTTTTCTCAGATTCGGCAAAGATTTCCAGATCGGTGTAATCGCGTAGGATCTGCGCCGGGAAGTCGGCATAGCGCGAGTGAGGAGCCAGGAAAGTATCGTCAAAGCCCCGCGTCAGCAGCGCATGAGGATGCAGGATCTGGTGTTCAAATACGCCGGATAGCTTGTTCTCCCGCGTCTGCTTCGGGATGCCGTAGAGGATGTTTAATGCGGCCTGTACAGCCCAACAGACAAACAGCGTGGAGGTCACGTGCTCACGCGCCCAGTGCAGTACCTGCTGGATCTGCGGCCAGTAGGCAACATCGCAGAAATCGACCAGACCCAGCGGTGCGCCGGTGACGATCAGACCATCGTAGTTATCGTGTTTGATGTCTTCGAAATTACAGTAGAAGTTATTCAGGTGCTCGCTGGGCGTGTTGCGGGACTCACGGCTATCGATGCGCAGCAGCTGAATATCAATCTGTAACGGCGAGTTTGAAAGCAGACGCAAAAACTGGTTTTCAGTTTCGATCTTCTTCGGCATCAAATTTAGTACCAGCACCTTCAAGGGACGGATCATCTGAGTGCTGGCACGAGTCGACGTCATGACAAAGACGTTCTCATTGCGCAGAAAACTCACGGCTGGTAATTCATCAGGTACCCTGATCGGCATGGTCAACTTCCTCACTACATACGTTTATACGTTTAGACATCCAGATGCCTGAAGATAGCGTGATGCATAACAAAAGTCGAGTTGTTCATATGATAGTTGAAAATGTTTCAGGGTGAAGGGGCAGCCAGCGGATCCCGCTGTGGACTATCACGCTGGTAACGCGATTAAAGCTGCCTGAAAGGAGGGTCTTTTCTGTACCGAGAACGACGTGTGAGCCGGTTTTTTAGCCAAAACACGGGTGAAAAACAAACATCAGAAGGTTATTTTTCAGCCATTCCCGTATTTATTACTGCCGTATCTGAACAGCATCACCGGAGTGAGTCATTGAGGTTGCTTAAGCTGGATGTCAGTGCAGAGAAAGTAGAATACGGGACTGTAAAATGGCTACTTCAGAGGGAATTTTAGACTGTGCAAACGCAAAAAGGCCATCCTTACGGATGGCCTTCTGCTTTATCTGATGCCTGGCACTTCCCTACAATACTCGTATCATCCTGATACTCGCCCCTTCGGGGCCGCCGCAGGCGGCGTTCAAAATTGTTCCCGACAATTTTGTCGCATGTACATGCTCGAACAGTAAACTTTCAGAGAGCAGATAAACAAAAAACCCCAGCCGTCAGGCTGAGGTTTTCTGTTTTATTTGATGCCTGGCAGTTCCCTACTCTCGCATGGGGAGACCCCACACTACCATCGGCGCTACGGCGTTTCACTTCTGAGTTCGGCATGGGGTCAGGTGGGACCACCGCGCTAAAGCCGCCAGGCAAATTCTTTCTGCCCTGTCCTGTGTCTTTTGTGCTGATACTGCGTTGCCTGCGTTCGCGTCGCTCAGTCACATACTCATGTATGCTCCTTCCCGCCGTCTCGCTTGCCGCCTTGTCTCAGCGCAAAATTCTTCGGACTTGTGTCCGCAGAACAGTGCTAAATTCTTTATCCGTCACAAGCTGAATATCGTTCGTGTTGTCTCTCAACACTCACCAGAACGCTTCTGGTGTTGTAAGGTTAAGCCTCACGGGTCATTAGTACCGGTTAGCTCAACGCATCGCTGCGCT
>NZ_RJVB01000003.1:0-60703 GCF_003751505.1 Erwinia sp. JUb26
CGTCATCACCCACCATATCGGGTCGTTAGCTCAGTTGGTAGAGCAGTTGACTTTTAATCAATTGGTCGCAGGTTCGAATCCTGCACGACCCACCAGTGTTAAGAAGGCGCCCTAAAGGCGCCTTTTTGCTATTAGCGATTCGGTCGGGGTTCGCAGCGGATTACCCCAAACTCTTCCAGATATGCATCACCGCGTAGCTCCGCCACGGACGCCACGCCTGAGAGCGCTTCTCCGCCTCTTTCGCATCAATCCTTCCCAGATTGTTACGTACCACGATATCGCCCGCAGGAAACGCGTCAGGCCAGCGTAGCGCACGCATAGCGAGATACTGCGCGGTCCAGTCGCCAATTCCCGGCAGCGCCAGCAGCTGCGAGACGGTTTTATCGGGCTGGCTTACCGCATCCAGCAGCAATGTGCCCTGCGAGCAGGCTGCGGCCAGCGCCAGAATACAACGGGTACGGGCGCTGACGATCCCAAGGCTGGCGATATCATCAATACTGCATTGTGCAACACGGTCCGCCAGCGGCGACAGATGCGTCAGCTGCGGCAGCGCGCAGTCAAATGGTTCACCGAACGCATTCGCAAAGCGCCCACCCAGCGTGGCAGCGGCTTTGACGGTAATTTGCTGACCGAGGATCGCACGTACAGCCATCTCGAAACCATCAAAAGCTCCGGGTACTCGCAGGCCCGGATAAGCCAGTAAAGAAGGTTGCAGCAGGGGATCCTCCCCCAGATGCGCAGCAATCAAATCCGGTCGCGCACTGAGGTCAAACAGATTCCTCAGGCGGCGGAGCAGGGCGGGCAGCACGGGCGTGAGCGAATGGCTGAACTCCACCTGCAGCCTATTTTTCGCGGCCTTCTGACGAACCTGAATCCAGCCGCAGTGCTGCCCCAGCCTAACCGTACGGCTGTAGCTCTCAGCATCGACATACTCCACGCCCAGCAGGGCACGGATACGCAGAAAATCCAGCATTGCCTGCCAGTCGTACGGCGGACGATAAGCAAGCTGAAGCACCGAAGTATCGCTGTTAATCATTTCACTTTCTTTCTCCGTACCCTCTTTTCTCAGGCGGCTCGGCGGCATGCGGTACTGCGTGCTGAAGGCGTCATTAAAGCGCCGCAGACTGGAGAAACCGCTGGCAAAGGCAATTTCGGTAACCGGCAGGCGCGTTTCGGTAAGCAGCTGCTTTGCCAGCAGCAGGCGACGGGTCTGGCGAAGCTCCTGCGGCGAAACGCCGAGCTCTTTCTGCACGATGCGCCGCAGCTGACGCAGGCTGAGATCGAAACGGGCGGCGATCTCCTCAAGGCTTTCAACCTGTTCGATCAGCCCTTCATCAATCTGCTGCATCAGCCGCTCCGCCACCCGTTGGCCATGATCAACCGGCGCATTACCGGGTGCCAGCTCAGGGCGGCAGCGCAGGCAGGGTCGAAAGCCCGATTTTTCTGCTGCTTCCGCGTTAGAAAAAAACAGGCAGTTGGCTGCCTGTGGCGCTTTCACCGGACAGATCGGGCGGCAGTAAATCCCCGTCGACGTGACGCCAACAAAAAATACGCCGTCAAATCGCGAATCGCGAGAGGTGAGGGCAAGGTAAGCTGAGTCCCGGTCGATCATAAGTGGCTCCTGTTATACAGCGATCGGCTCAGGTTAGCCCCTGAGCTGGCAGCTGGCTGGCCATATTCGGACATCACACTATTTTATGCCTGTGTCCGAAAACGGCTAGTACCGCTATACAAAAAGCGGATAATCATCCGAGAACTGAGACATGGAGGAAGCAACACATGAGTTATGACTTCAAAATGATGCCGTCGCCGGTCGGCGAGTTGAAGCTGGTCGCCTCTGAACGTGGGCTGGTTGCCGTGCTGTGGGAAAATGACGACCCGAAACGCGTGCGCTTTCTACCGCAGGTTGAACGGCCAGACAACCCCATCCTGCAGGAAGCGGAACGCCAGCTGTGGGAATACTTCTCCGGCAAGCGGCGGGAATTTGCCCTCACTCTGGAATTTGTGGGCACGGCGTTTCAGAAGCAGGTCTGGGCGGCGCTGGTTACCATTCCCTATGGCGAAACCCGCAGCTACGGCGAAATTGCACGCCAGATTGGCAATCCGACGGCGGTGCGTGCGGTGGGAGCCGCCAACGGACGCAATCCGCTCTCCATTATTGCACCGTGCCACCGGGTGATCGGCACCAATGGCAAACTGACCGGTTTTGCCGGTGGGCTACAGACCAAAGCTTTCCTGCTGCGCATTGAGGGGGGCGGTCAGCTATGGCCGAAAGAGGCGCTTTAACGATCGCCATCACATCCTGGGGTGAAAATTAAAAACTCAGCGACATTGCTTTATATTTCAGCTATCGTGTTTAGCATATAAAACAAACCAGCCGAAGAGTTGGCGCCGGACCGGGTTCCAGGGCCGTTTCGGTTAAGTTGAAAAAACGAGAGTTGCAATATGAGCCTGATGTTTAATCCTGAAGACGCCATTTACCCGTTTCCGCCCAAACCGGCAAAACTGTCCATCGACGAGAAGCAGTTTTACCGCGAGAAGATTAAACGCCTGCTAAAAGAGCGGGATGCGGTGATGGTTGCCCACTATTACACCGATCCGGAAATCCAGTCACTGGCGGAAGAGACCGGCGGGTGTATTTCCGACTCGCTGGAAATGGCTCGATTCGGCAGCCAGCATCCGGCCTCAACCCTGCTGGTTGCCGGCGTGCGTTTTATGGGTGAAACCGCCAAAATCCTCAGCCCGGAAAAAACCATCCTGATGCCGACGCTACAGGCCGAGTGCTCGCTGGATCTCGGCTGCCCGATTGATGAATTCAGCCGTTTCTGCGATGCGCACCCGGATCGTACGGTAGTGGTTTACGCGAATACCTCCGCCGCCGTTAAGGCCCGCGCTGACTGGGTGGTTACCTCCAGCATCGCCGTTGAGCTGATTGAACATCTCGACAGCCTCGGGGAAAAAATCATCTGGGCACCGGATCGCCATCTGGGCCAGTACGTCACGCGCAAAAGCGGGGCGGACGTGCTGTGCTGGCAGGGAGCCTGTATCGTCCACGACGAATTCAAAACCCAGGCGCTACAGCAAATGAAGGCGCTTTACCCGGAAGCCGCCGTGCTGGTGCATCCCGAGTCGCCGCAGGCGATCGTCGATTTAGCCGATGCAGTAGGATCGACCAGCCAGCTGATTCAGGCCGCGCAGACCATGCCGCATAAGAAAATGATCGTCGCCACCGATCGCGGCATCTTCTACAAAATGCAGCAGGCCTGCCCGGATAAAGAACTGCTGGAAGCCCCTACGGCGGGCGAGGGCGCAACCTGCCGCAGCTGTGCGCACTGTCCGTGGATGGCGATGAACGGTCTGAAAGCGATTGCCGACGGTCTGGAGCAGGGCGGCAGTGCCCACGAGATACACGTTGACGAGGCGCTGCGGAAGGGTGCATTGATACCGCTCAATCGTATGCTAACCTTTGCAGCACAACTCAAACTTAAGGTTAAGGGTAACGCCTGACCAACGCTCTTCAGGATAAGGTTGCTATATGGATTTCTTCAGTACCTCGAATATTCTGGTTCATATTCCTCTCGGCAGCGGCGGCTACGACCTCTCGTGGATCGAGGCGATTGGCACCCTGGCGGGCCTGTTGTGCATCTGGCTGGCAAGCCTCGAGAAGATCGTTAACTACACGTTTGGACTGCTTAACGTCACGCTGTTCGCCGCCATCTTTTTCCAGATCCAACTTTACGCCAGCCTGCTACTCCAGCTGTTTTTCTTTGTGGCCAATATTTACGGCTGGTACGCCTGGAGCCGCCAGACCAGCGATAATCAACAGGCGCTGAAAATTCGCTGGATGCCGCTGCCAAAGGCGCTTGGCTGGGCTGCCGTCTGCGTGGTGGCGATTGCGCTGATGACGGTCTATATCGACCCGGTGTTCGCCTTCCTGACGCGCACGTCGGTGGCCCTGATGCAGGGGCTGGGACTAAACGTGGTGATGCCTGAGCTCCAGCCGGATGCCTTCCCGTTCTGGGATTCCTGCATGATGGTGCTGTCGATTGCTGCAATGATCCTGATGACGCGGAAATACGTGGAGAACTGGCTGCTGTGGGTGGTGATCAACATCATCAGCGTGATGATTTTTGCCCGCCAGGGGGTTTATGCCATGGCGTTGGAATATGTCATCCTGACCGTAATTGCCCTGAACGGTTCCTGGCTGTGGATTAAAAGTGCGCGCCAGCGCGCTTAACCTTCATCACGGCGCGGCAGGCGGGCGATAATTACCGCCTGCCGCAGTGATAACACCGCTTAGTGATGATGGCCGTGGTGGCTGTGATTATCGCCCTGGATCCAGTGCAGGTCGCAGTCATCGCCCTCGCAGCACTGATACTCCATTTGCACCGTTGCGTGCTCGATTTGGTAATTGTCATGCAGGTAATGATGGATCCGCTGCAGCAGCGCATCATGATCGCGCGGCGGTATCACCTGGACATGCAGCGTGATCACCGGTTTTTCCCCCACCTGCCACAGATGAATGTGATGCACGTTGCGCACCTCGGGAATATTCAGCGTCAGCGATCGCTGCAGCTTGTCGGTATCAATATGCTGCGGTGCGCCTTCCAGCAGTTCGTGGGTGCTCTCTTTAATCAGCATCCAGCCGCTGCGCAGCACCAGCAGTGAAACCAGTACCGAAAGAATGGGGTCAATCGGCGTCCAGCCGGTAAACATAATAATCAGCGCCGCCGCGATGGCACCCACTGACCCCAGCAAATCCCCCAGCACGTGCAAAGCTGCCGCCCGCACGTTGAGATTCTTTTCACCGCTGCCGCGATGCAGCAGCCAGAAAGAGAGAACGTTGGCCAGCAACCCGCCGACGGCAATCACCAGCATCATGCCGCCCGCAACGGGCTGAGGATGGGTAAAGCGTTGAATGGCTTCCCAGACGATCAGCACGGTAATCACCAGCAGGGCGAGGGCGTTGACGAAGGCGGCGAGGGTCGTCAGGCGTAACATACCGAACGTATGGCGTTTGTCAGGGCGGCGTTGGGCGAACTGAACTGCCATCAGCGCAACCAGCAGCGCGGCGGCATCGGTGAGCATGTGTCCGGCGTCGGCCAGCAGGGCCAGCGAGCCGGAAAGCAGGCCGCCGATGACTTCAGCGACCATGTAGATTGCGGTAACAAGGAAGGCCGCCAGCAGGCGGGAGCGGTTTCCATCCGCAGCTGAATGACTGTGTGCCATAGGTATCCGGTTGAGTTAACAGAAGCTTGATCCAGTATATTAATGGATCCAGTGCAACAATTGTATTTTGCTGTCTGTACTCATCTGTTTGATGACTTAGCCATCAATTCTCAGCAGGCAGCTGCCGGGCGGGATGAAATACCGGGGCCTGTCCCGGCCCCGGTGTTAGAGCGACAACGTACCGTTACTGCGTCGTGCCATCCGTTTTGTGGTTGGCATCGTCACCCACTTTCTTACTGATATCCGGGCATTTGCCGTCTTTACACTGTGAATTCTTGTGCACTTCTTCGGCATTCATATCCTGATGCGTAGCGCTGGAATCGCCGGTGTTAATTTTACTGTTGTCGACATTGTTAGGCTGAAGATTCTGTTTTGCATCTGGCGCTTTAGCCCCGGCATCTGCTGCAGCATTAGCCGCACCGTTATTGCTGCTGGTATCTGCGGCCATCGCCGTTGCACTACCCAGGGACATTGCTGCTGTGAGGAAGATAATGGCGAACTTATTCATCATTGTGCTCCATTGAGTTCTGAGTATTGACCAAACCTGCTAAACGGTTTGAAAAGAAATTATCCTGTGAAGAAATAAAGCTCCATAAAGATAACTACTGGCAATCATTAATGGTGCCAATTCCATTTTTGCAGATATTTACCTTTAAAATTGTAGTAAAGAGGAGCAGAAAATCAAATTTACCCGCAAAAACTTCAGGGAAAGGCGATTTACAGCGTCGGGGACTCGCGATAGATTGGAGCGGATGCGCCTGGTGTGCAGTTCGGCAATGAAATAACCTGGAACTATTATGAATTATCAGAACGATGACTTAAGAATCAAAGAGATAAAAGAATTATTACCTCCTGTTGCTCTGTTTGAAAAATTCCCTGCCACGGATAAGGCTGCTGATACAGTATTCCGCGCCCGCCAGGCAATTCATCAGATCCTGCAGCAGCAGGACGATCGCCTGCTGGTGGTGATCGGTCCGTGTTCAATCCACGATGTGACGGCGGCGAAGGAGTATGCAGAGCGCCTGCTGAAGCTGCGCGAAGAGCTGAGCGATTCGCTGGAAGTGGTGATGCGCGTCTACTTTGAAAAGCCGCGCACCACGGTTGGCTGGAAAGGGCTGATTAACGATCCCCATATGGACGGCAGTTTCCAGATCAACGATGGTCTGCGCATCGCGCGTAAGCTGCTGGTGGATATCAACGACAGCGGCCTGCCTGCCGCCGGTGAGTTCCTTGATATGATCACCCCGCAGTACGTCGCCGATCTGATGAGCTGGGGCGCCATTGGCGCACGCACCACGGAATCTCAGGTACACCGTGAGCTCTCTTCCGGTCTTTCCTGCCCGGTCGGCTTCAAAAACGGCACCGACGGCACGATTAAAGTCGCCATCGATGCAATTGGTGCCGCCGGTGCATCGCACTGCTTCCTGTCGGTGACCAAATACGGTCATTCAGCGATTGTAGAAACCAGCGGCAATCAGGATTGTCATATCATTCTGCGCGGCGGCAAAGAGCCAAACTACAGCGCACACCATGTAAGCGCGGTGAAGAGCGGTCTGGAGAAGGCGGGTCTGCCGGCACAGGTGATGGTTGATTTCAGCCATGCTAACAGCAGCAAGCAGTTTAAAAAGCAGCTGGATGTGTCTACCGATGTGGCGGAGCAGATTGCTGCGGGTGAGCGGGCAATCATTGGCGTGATGATTGAGAGCCATCTGGTGGAAGGTAATCAGAGTCTGGAGAGCGGCGAACCGCTGGTTTACGGTAAAAGCGTGACCGACGGCTGTATCGGTTGGGAAGATACCGAAACCGTGCTGCGCCAGCTGGCAGCCGCGGTAAAAGCGCGTCGCGGGTAATGTCCGATTAGCGGTGGGCAGGGCCTGATCTGACAAGCGTTGCCAGTTAACCGTTTGGCTATAGTGCCTGCGCGGGCGGGTTGCTGCCCCAGCTGGTGGTCCTCGCGCCACGCGCTGCGTGGTGCCTTCACGTCGTTCGTCAGCCGTTCGGACCGGCTCAGACGGCACATCCGTGTGCCGACCGAGCCTTTCGCCCGCGTCCTGCGGGCTTATCCTGGCTTCCTCTTTCCGTTCAGCGCTGCGGATTGCCCGTCGGGGCAGCAACCCGTCCGCGCCCTGACTCTGGAGTTGTCTTCAGATTAGAAAACATCTGTTTTGTGCATTAATGCCATCAGGCGGAGATTGGTGGTGTAGCCTTCGGTTGTATCCATGCTAAAAGGGATTTACAAAACTCTGCTTCCGCCTTCCGCCTTCCGCCTTCCGCCTTATTGCTGCTTTTTCGCTGAGCTTGCATGATAAACAGCGCAGCCTGAACGGTTTCCGGGCAGCGATAACAATGTTCTGAAGGTGCACAGCCTCTGTCGGGGATGCCGGGCAATCCGCAGCGCTGAGGTGGAAACAGCAGGCCAGGAGACGCCAACAGGGTGCCGACATCACGCAAAGCCTGGATTTCTGCATCATTACCCCCGCGTTTGCAGGCTCACCAAGGAAAAAGAAAGCATACCTATGAAGTAGCCTGAACGGTTTGCCGGGCCGCGATAAAATGCTCTGAAGGTGCACAGCCTCTGCCGGGGATGCAGGGCAATCCGCAGCGCTGAGGTGAAAGCAGCAGGCCAGGAGACGCCAACAGGGACGTTGGTGTCAGGCGAAGTCGGGTCAGGGATGACACGTCTTCGGCGGTCCGACCGGCCGGGTGCTGAAACCGAAGGCATCACGCAGCGCGTGACGCGAGGACCGACCGGAAGCCCCGGCAGAGGCTGGGAACCAGGTACCACTCCATCAGCGACAGAATCGCACGCAAAAAAAACCGCCATCTTAACGACGGCGGCTTTATCAACTCAGCTAACTCCTACCTCTCGGCAGAAAATTACTTCGCTTTACCCTGGTTTGCTACGGCCGCGGCTTTCGCTGCGATCTCGTCTGCATCACCCAGATAGTAGTGCTTGATAGGCTTGAAGTTTTCATCGAACTCGTACACCAACGGCACGCCGGTTGGGATGTTCAGTTCCAGAATCTCTTCTTCGCTCATGTTATCCAGGTATTTCACCAGCGCGCGCAGTGAGTTACCGTGAGCAGCGATGATCACTTTCTCGCCGCTTTTCATGCGTGGCAGAATAGATTCGTTCCAGTAAGGCAGAACGCGATCGATAGTCAGCGCCAGGCTCTCGGTGGTTGGCAGCTGCTCTGCGGTCAGTGACGCATAGCGCGGGTCGTGGCCAGGGAAACGCTCATCGGCACGATCCAGTTCCGGTGGAGTCACCGCAAAACCACGACGCCACTGCTTAACCTGCTCGTCACCGTATTTGTTCGCGGTTTCAGCTTTATCCAGACCCTGCAGCGCACCGTAGTGACGCTCGTTCAGGCGCCATGATTTCTCAACCGGCAGCCAAACCTGATCCACTTCGTCCAGAATGTTCCACAGCGTGTGGATGGCACGTTTCAGCACGGAGGTGTAAGCAAAATCGAAGGTGAAGCCTTCTTTTTTCAGCAGTTGACCCGCTGCTTTAGCTTCGGTGCGGCCTTTATCAGACAGATCAACGTCGTACCAACCGGTAAAGCGGTTTTCGTTGTTCCACTGGCTTTCGCCGTGACGCACCAGAACCAGCTTAGTTACAGCCATAGCTTAACTCCTTAATAACTTTACGTTTCTATGATAATGGGAATCGGTAAACTGCCGGAGCCTGCGCGCGACAATTTTAATGTGCATTACCATAGCTGAAATCTGCGCAGCGCGTAAGCCCGTCTCGCATGCGTTGCGCGTTTTTCATGCGCTTTATCAAACTACAATCAACTGGTAACGCGTGACCGACTGATACGATTCACCTGGCGCCAGCCAACAGTCCGGCTGCGGCCACTCAGGGTGATTAGGCGAGTCGGGCAGGAACTCGCTCTCCAGCGCAATACCCTGGAAAGCAGTATAGACGCCCTGTTCACGCGCCGGGGTGCCCTCCAGGTAATTTCCGCTGTAAAGCTGCAACGCCGGAGCGGTGGTAAACACTTTAAGCTGCAGCTTGCCGTCGGCAGACCACAGCTCGGCGGCAGGTTCTGGCGAGTCATTTAACAGGTAGGCGTGATCGTAGCCTTTCACCTTCTGCTGATCGGCATCTTTCAGAAAATCCTGCGCGATGCTTTTGGCCTGGCGGAAATCGAAGCCGGTTCCCTCTACCGCATTCAACGGTGCAGAAGGGATCCCTTCATCGTCCACCGGCAGATAGTAATCGGCGTTCAGCAGCAGGCGATGCTGGCGTGCATCGCCGTGTTCCGCATCCAGATTGAAGTAGGCGTGATTGGTCAGATTCACCGGGCAGGGTTTGTCCACCGTCGCCTGGTAGCTGATGGACAGGGTGTTGTCTTCATCCAGATGATAGCGCAGCGAGACGATCAGCTCACCGGGGAAGCCCTGATCGCCGTCCGGGGAATCAAGACGATATTCCACCTCGCTTTCGCTCTGGCAGACGATCTGCCAGCGGCGGTGGCTAAAACCTTCCGGGCCGCCGTGCAGCTGATGCTGACCCTGATTGGCGCTCAGTTCGATCGTCTCGCCGTTCAGCATCAGCCGCGAGTGGGCGATGCGGTTTGCATAGCGGCCCACCGTCGCGCCAAGATAGGCAGACTGATGCAGGTAGTCGGAAGGTGTTGCACAGCCCAGCAGCGCTTCACGCACGCTGCCGTCGCGCATCGGCACGCGTGCGGAAAGCCACGTTGCGCCCCAGTCCATAAACGTCGCGACCATGCCGTTGCCGTTGCGCAGGGTGGTGATGCGCCACGGCTGTCCGTCCGGGGCGTGAGAATCAGGTTTTAGCATGGGCCGGCTCCTTCTGAAGCTTTGCAAACGTAAAACGTCTCTTTGATGCCGGACTGCGCCTCGTACTGCTCCGCCACGGCCGCCTTCACGCCCGCTACGCGATCCTGCGGCATCAACGCTACCACGCAGCCGCCGAAGCCGCCGCCGGTCATACGCACGCCGCCGCTCTCACCCAGCGCGGCTTTAACGATATCCACCAGCTGGTCGATGGCCGGTACGGTGATTTCAAAGTCATCACGCATTGAGGCGTGAGATTCCGCCATCAGCACCGCCATTCGAGTCAGGTCGCCGTTCGCCAGTGCGTCGGCGGCTTCCAGCGTGCGGGCATTTTCCGTCAGCACGTGGCGGACGCGTTTTGCCACCAGCGGGTCCAGCTCGTTCTGGCGATCGTTGAACTGCGCCAGGGTGACGTCACGCAGGGAAGACTGGCCGAAGAAGGTCGCACCCTCTTCGCACTGCTGGCGGCGGGTATTGTATTCGCTGCCGACCAGGCTGCGGCGGAAGTTAGAGTTGATAATTACCACGGCAATGTCTTCCGGCATCGGAACAGGACGAGTGCCGAGCGTGCGGCAGTCCAGCAGCATGGCGTGATCTTTCTCGCCCAGCGCCGAAATCAGCTGATCCATAATGCCGCAGTTGCAGCCGACAAACTGGTTCTCTGCTTCCTGACCGTTGACGGCAATCGCCGCACCGTCCAGCGCCAGTCCGTAAAGGTGATTGAAAACGGTGCCCACCGCGACTTCCAGAGAGGCCGAGGAGCTTAAACCCGCACCCTGCGGAACGTTGCCGCTAATCACCAGGTCCGCGCCGCCGAAATCGGGCTGGCGCTGCTGCAGGTGCTTCACCACGCCGCGCACGTAGTTGGCCCACATGTATTCCGGGTGGGAAACAATCGGCTGGTCCAGGGAGAAAATATCCTGCTGGCTGTCGTAATCGGCCGCAACCACCCGCACCTGACGGTCATCGCGTTTCGCACAGCTGATGACCGTCTGATAATCAATCGCGCAGGGCAGCACGAAACCGTCGTTATAGTCGGTGTGCTCGCCAATCAGATTCACCCGGCCGGGTGCCTGGATAGTATCGGTTGCCGCATAGCCAAAAGTGTCGTTAAAAATCTGCTGGGTAGTGGTCTGTAAAGTCATGGTTATGCTCCGGTTTCGCGGAAATGGATATCGCTGACGGCACGCAGACGTTCGGCTGCCTGTTCCGGCGTTAAATCACGTTGAGTTTCAGCCAGCATTTCGTAGCCGACCATAAATTTGCGCACCGTTGCTGAACGCAGCAGCGGGGGATAGAAGTGTGCGTGCAGCTGCCAGTGTTCATTTTCTTCGCCGTTAAACGGCGCGCCGTGCCAGCCCATCGAATAGGGAAAAGAGCACTGGAACAGGTTGTCGTAGCGGCTGGTCAGCTTTTTGATTGCCAGCGCCAGATCGTCGCGCTGTGCGTCGCTGAGGTCGGTCAGGCGCTTCACGCTGGCTTTCGGCAGCAGCAGGATTTCAAACGGCCACGCCGCCCACCAGGGCACCACGGCCAGCCAGTGCTCGGTTTCCACCACCGTGCGGCTGCCGTCCTGCAGCTCGCGTGCGCAGTAATCGACCAGCATCGGTGAGCCGTTTTTGGCATACCAGGCACGCTGCAGATCGTCTTCACGCTTCGCTTCATTCGGCAGGAAGCTGTTGGCCCACACCTGTCCATGCGGATGCGGGTTAGAGCAGCCCATCGCCGCGCCTTTATTCTCAAAAACCTGCACCCAGGGATAGCTTTGACCCAGCTCGGCGGTTTGCTCCTGCCAGGTTTTCACCACATCAACCAGCCCGTCCAGCGTCAGTTCCGGAAGGGTTTTGCTGTGATCGGGGGAAAAACAGATCACCCGGCTGGTGCCGCGGGCGCTTTCACAGCGCATCAGCAGGTCATCGCTTTCCGGTGCATCCGGCGTATCGGTCATCAGCGCCGCAAAGTCGTTGGTAAAGACATAGGTGCTGGTGTAGTCGGGATTTTTATCCCCGGTTACGCGGGTGTTGCCCGGGCAGAGAAAACAGTCGGGGTCGTGCGCGGGCAGCTTCTCCTGCGATGGCGTTTCCTGCGCGCCCTGCCACGGTCGCTTGGCACGATGCGGGGAAACCAGAATCCACTGATCGGACAGCGGATTGTAACGACGATGTGGATGATCCACCGGATTAAATTTTTGCATGTTAAGTCCTGATAACCTTCTGTCTGCGTCAGATCTGCTAAAAAAATAGCACAGACCCGATCAGGAAAGCGTGATCGAAATGGAAAAAATGGAATCGTTTACACAAACTTTAAAAACGTTAAGGTGCCTTAGAATAAAGGATGTACGCGGTTCTGTAAGCCGGCGGCAGTTAAATAGTGGTAGCGATTACACTACGCATTCATAAAATGCCCGACAGGTGTGTCACTTGGCAACGTAGTGAAAAAGTAGGCGTGTGATTGGATAACCACTAAGTGAGAAACAGAAGTGAAAAACTTCCAGGCAATGGAGAAATCTCCCCGCGTGTATGAGGTAGAGGGAGAGGCGGTAGTGGGGCAAGCAGACTTATCAGGTATTGATTGAGGGGCTGGAGCTCGGGGAAAGTCGCGATAATCAGGCTAACAGGAGCAGGGCGGATCCACCAAAGGATCTGCCCTGCGAAGGAACTACAGCGTTTCCTGCAGATAGCCGTAGACATCGCCGTCGGCAATAAAGCTCAGGCGATCGGTAATGCACTGCGGGGCGTCTTCGGCATGGTGAGAGACAAACAGCAACTGGGTGCGGCCTTCACCAATCAAAACGTCGACAAAGCGGCGCACCAGCAGGCGGTTAATCGGATCCAGGCCCTGCAGCGGCTCATCGAGAATCAGCAGCGCCGGGTGCTTGACCAGCGCACGGGCAATCAGCACCAACCGCTGCTGGCCCCAGGAGAGATCGTGGAATGGCGTATCGCCCTGTTTTTCCATCCCCAGCAGATGCAGCCACTGCTTCGCCAGCGACTGCTGACGATCGGAGACGGCCTGGTAAATGCCAATCGAGTCAAAATAGCCGGAGATAATCACATTGCGCACGCTGCTGCTGACGCGGTAATCCAGATGCAGGCTGCTGCTGACGTAGCCGATGTGCTGCTTGATATCCCAGATGGTTTCACCGCTGCCGCGACGGCGGCCAAACAGCGTCAGATCGTTGCTGTAGCCCTGCGGATGATCGCCGGTGATCAGGCTGAGCAGCGTCGATTTACCGGCGCCGTTCGGGCCAACGATCTGCCAGTGCTGGTGGCGATCGACCTGCCAGTCGAGATGATGCAGGATAGGGCGATCGTTGTACGAAACCACGCCGTCACGCAGCACGATCAGCGGGGCATCGGCGGCCAGCTGTGGAATGGCCTCCGCGTCGTCGGGTTCCGGCAGCGTCATGCCGTCCAGCTTTTCGCTGTGCACCAGCTGGGCGACCAGCGCCTCGGCAAGAATTGCCCTGCGCGGGCCGGTATGGCTGAGATGGCACTCCGCCAGCACGCCCACCTGCTGAATAAAGTCGGGGATATCATCAAAGCGGTTCAGCACCAGCACCAGGGTGAAATCAGGCCGCTGCAGTTCCCCCAGCACGCTGGCGAGATTAGCGCGCGAAGCCACATCCAGCCCGTCAAACGGTTCATCGAGGATCAGCAGGTCGGGCTGTGCCATCAGCGCCTGGCACAGCAGGGTTTTACGCGTTTCCCCGGTGGAAAGGTATTTGAAGCGGCGATCGAGCAGGTAGGTAATACCAAATTTCTCCGCCAGCTGCTGGCATCGCGCCGGGTCACGGACTTCATCCTGAATAATTTCCGCCGCCGTGCGGCCGGTATCTTCTTCACCGGGGCTGAGCAGATCGGTGTTATTGCGCTGCCATTCTTCGGCAACCAGTTTCTGCAATTGCTCCAGCGACAGGCGCACGGGGTGCCTGAATTCGCTAACCGCCTGGCCTTTTGAGGCCGGCAGTTCGCCGGAAAGCGCGCGGGCCAGTGACGATTTACCGCTGCCGTTGGCTCCGACAAACGCCCAGCTTTCGCCGGCGTTTAGCGTTAAATCGTTAAGGTTCAGCGTTCGGGTATCGCTCAGGCGAAAGATGCCTTGCGTAATTTGCAACATTGACATTATTCATTCCATTTTATGCATCACACGGTTATTAGGGGCTTCCCGCCTTCCAATGTCAAATACCGCCCGATGATTCAGAGCAGCGTCGCGATGATGACGCGATCGGCATTAAAATATGCTGTCACGGCCGAACCCGGCTGCAGTTTTTGCTGGGCGATAAGCGGATTTTCGACGGTGGCGCAGAGCGTTTCACCGCTGCCAAGCGTCACCAGCACTTCGCTGCGGCTTTCACCCTGTTCGATCTGGCTGATGTGGCCCGCCAGCAGATTATCCGCGTTGACGCTTTCCTGGGTAATACTCACCCACGGCGCTTTAATCAGCACCAGCACCTCTTTCCCTGCGGCCAGCTGCAGGCGGTTGGCGCTTTGCTCGGTCAGCGCGACCTTGATTTGCGTGGTGCCGTCGGCCAGCTCTACCGTAACGTGCTGCTGCACCGGCAGGTTATCGCGGCTGACAACGGTGCCATACAGCTGATTGCGCGCGCTGGTTTGTAGCGAAAAGCGGGCAATCGCGCCCAGCAGGCTGCCGAGTGGTGCATCGTCCTGTAAAACGTCAAACGCCTTCTGCTGAATCTGTTCCAGCAGTGCATACAGTTGGATCAGGCGCTCGCCGTAGGCGGTAACGATGGCACCGCCGCCGCCTTTGCCGCCTGTGGCGCGCTCAACCAGCGTCCTGTCGGCCAGCTGGTTCATCTCGTTAATCGCATCCCAGGCGCTTTTATAGCTGATCCCCGCCAGCTTAGCGCCCTGGCTGATCGAGCCGCTTTCTTTCACCTGGCGCAACAGTTCAATGCGGCGTGGGTCAGCGAAAAGCCGCTGCTGTAACTTCAGAATCAGGGCAATTTCGGCCTGCATTTCGCTCTCCCTCTTTTATCATCACAACGGCGGATTGTAGCAGCAGGGGAAGGGAATGCGTGGGGAATAAATTCAGCACGAAAGCACAAAAGGTCAGTGCAATCCTGTGTTCTGTCGTTACAATAACTTTTTTGTTCAGCGAAATGAGGCTTCCATGCTGGAATTACTGAAAGGCCTGGCTGTAGCTATCCTGATGGTCCCGGTTGTGATGGCGATTATCCTTGGTCTGATTTATGGATTGGGTGAAGTCTTTAACGTCATTTCTAAAATCGGGCACCGTGACCGCCCGGTTAAACACCACCAGTAACATGTTTTCCCCTCACGCCCGGTTCACCGGGCGTTTGTTTTCCCGCTATCCGCTTTTGTGAAATTGACCTCAAATAATCTTCTGTTTCTCTTCATCGATTTTCTGTGACGTTCGGTCGCGCTGTCGTTATATTAATGCCTACATAACGAACCTCTCTGGAGAAGTGCATGTCTGTAAAAATGAACACCTGGCTGACCGCGGCGGTCGTCACCCTGAGCATCAGCGGCCACGCGGTGGCGGCGGATAACATTACCGTTTTCGCCGCGGCCTCGCTGACTAATGCCCTGCAGGATATCGCCAGCCAGTATGAGAAGGGGAAAGATGTCAAAATCGTTTCCTCGTTTGCCTCATCCTCAACGCTGGCTCGTCAGATTGAGCAGGGCGCACCGGCCGATCTGTTTATCTCTGCCGACCAGCAGTGGATGGACTATGCCGCAGAGAAGAAAACCATTGATGAATCCAGCCGTTTTACGCTGTTGGGTAACGATCTGGTGCTGGTGGCCCCGGCCTCTGCCAAAGCGCATAAAGTGGATATCAGCAAAACGACCGACTGGAAAAGCCTGCTGAACGGGCAGCGCCTGGCGGTGGGCGATCCGGATCACGTTCCGGCAGGAATCTACGCCAAAGAAGCGTTGGAAAAACTGGGTGCCTGGGATCAGCTGTCGCCGGTGATGGCGCGCAGTAACAGCGTCCGTGCTGCGCTGGCGCTGGTCGAGCGTGATGAAACCCCGTACGGCATCGTTTACGGATCGGATGCGGTTGCCAGCAAGAAAGTCGCTGTGGTCGGCACCTTCCCGGAAGACAGCCACAAGCCGGTAGAATATCCGGTGGCCATCGTGAAAGATCATAAAAACGCCAGCGTCAGCGCCTTTTATGACTACCTGAAAGGACCGCAGGCTGCGGCGATCTTCAAACAGTATGGATTCGCACCGAAGTCATGATGTTTCTCAGCGATCCCGAATGGCAGGCGGTGGCGCTCAGCCTGAAAGTCTCGGTGGTGGCAGTAGTCTGTAGCCTGCCGTTCGGGATCCTGATGGCGTGGCTGCTGGTGCGCCGTCAGTTCCCAGGTAAAACGCTGCTCGACAGTATTATCCACCTGCCGCTGGTACTGCCGCCGGTGGTGGTGGGGTATCTGCTGCTGTTGGGCTTTGGGCGACGCGGGGTTATTGGTGAATACCTCTACGACTGGTTTGGCTTCAGCTTTGCCTTCAGCTGGCGCGGTGCCGCGCTGGCTTCTGCGGTGATCGCCTTCCCACTGATGGTCCGCGCCATTCGCCTGGCGCTGGAAGCGGTCGACACGCGGCTGGAGCAGGCCGCCCGCACGCTGGGTGCCGGGCGCTGGCGGGTGTTTCTGACCATCACGCTGCCGCTGACCCTGCCGGGAATTATTGTCGGTACGGTGCTGGCGTTTGCCCGTTCGCTGGGCGAGTTTGGTGCCACCATCACCTTCGTTTCCAATATCCCGGGTGAAACGCGTACGCTGCCGTCCGCGATGTACACGCTGATCGAAACCCCGGGGGCAGAAGGCGCCGCCGCCAGGCTGTGCGTCATTGCCATCGTGCTGGCGCTGTGTTCTCTGCTCGTCTCCGAATGGCTGACCCGCTGGGGTCGTAAGCGTTTAGGTCTTTCATGTTAGAACTCGATTTCAGCCAGCAGCTGGGCGACTGCCTGCTTAAGGTGCAAACCAGTCTGCCGGGTAAGGGGATTACCGCCGTGTTTGGCGTTTCCGGCGCGGGTAAAACCTCGCTGATCAACGCCATCGGCGGGCTGACGGTGCCGCAGCAGGGGCGCATCGTGCTGAATAGTCGGGTGCTCAGCGATACCGCAAAAGGTATCTGGCTGCCGCCGGAAAAACGCCGCGTGGGCTATGTTTTCCAGGACGCGCGTCTGTTCCCGCACTACCGGGTGCGCGGCAACCTGGAATACGGCATGGCAAAAAGCCTGCGCCCGCAGTTCGACAGTCTGGTGCAGCTGCTGGGGATTGAGCCGCTGCTGTCGCGCTTTCCGTGGACGCTTTCCGGCGGTGAAAAACAGCGCGTGGCTATCGGGCGCGCGCTGCTGACCGCACCGGAAATCATGCTGATGGATGAGCCGCTGGCTTCGTTGGATTTGCCGCGCAAGCGCGAACTGCTGCCCTATCTGCAAAAGCTGGCAAAAGAGGTCGATATCCCGATGCTTTACGTTAGTCACAGCCTGGATGAACTGCTGCACCTGGCCGAAAACGTGCTGGTGCTGGAAAAAGGTTCGGTCATCGCCAACGGCCCGCTGGAAGCCGTCTGGGCCAGCAGCGCCATGCGGCCCTGGCTACCGCGCGCCGAGCAGAGCAGCGTGCTGCGTGTGCAGGTGCGGGAGCAGCATCCGCACTATGAAATGACCGCGCTGTCGCTGGGCGAGGAGCGCATCTGGGTCAGCCGCGTTGCCGCGCCGTTAAATACGCCGATGCGCATTCGTATTAACGCGGCGGACGTGTCGCTGGTGCTGGACCCGCCGCTCAACAGCAGCATCCGCAACGTTATTCCGGCGCGGGTGGTGGAGCTGCTGGAGATCGAGAATCAGGTGGAAGTGAAGCTGCAGGTTGGGGACAGCGAGCTTTGGGCGCGTATTACGCCCTGGGCTCGCGATGAACTGAAGATTAAACCGGATATGCCGCTTTATGCGCAGATCAAAAGCGTGTCGATCACGCCCTGATTACAGAATTTCGCGGTAAATGGTTTCGGCAATGCCCGGCTCAAGGTTGGTGCCGATCACGCGTCCGGCGCGAGCTTTAATCGCTTCATCGGCGTTACCCATCGCCACGCCCAGGCCCACGGTTTCCAGCATGCTCAGGTCGTTGTAGTTGTCGCCAAAGGCCAGCACGTCGCTCATCTGATAGCCCTCTGCGGCCACCCATTCGGCCAGACGTTTGCCTTTGCTGTTACCCGCTTTCGCAATATCGACCTGATCGTGCCACGACCACTCGCAGGCAAGGCCGAGTTCATCCTCAACCTTCTGCGCGAAGCGCTGCAGTTCCGCCGTGTCCTGGTGAGAAACGGCAAACTTCCAGATCGACTGTGCGCTCTGCGCCGCACCGGCCAGGCTGTCAACATGCAGGAACGTCGGACGCTGGGATTCAGGCAGGGTCAGACCCCAGTTAATGGTGCGGGTCACGTGGCCGGTTTCGGCCTGATACAGCATGGCATCATCCACATACAGCAGGCCGTGGATTGCGGCGGCGTCGAGCATTTCAATCACGCGCTGCGCCTGATCTTTTGGCAGCGGATCGGAATGTAAGACTTTTTTCGCCTGGTAATCATACAAATAGGTGCCGTTACAGCAGATTGCAGGTGTATCCAGCGCCAGTGCCTGATAAAAAGGATGGATAGCAACATGATGGCGACCGGTGACGATCAACACTTTTACCCCGGCCTGGCGCGCTTTAGCCAGCGCTTCCAGTGACTCGGGAAGAATGGTTTTATTCGGCGTTAAAAGCGTGCCGTCCAGATCAAGGGCGATGATGCGATAGCTCATATGCGTTTCCGTGACTAAATGTGAGTAAAAGAGTGTACACCCTGTGACGCCGGCCACAAAACCGACGAACGCAATCAATGATTACGACCCCGAAGACTTAACAAGGAGCATTCATGAAACACGTTGTTTATACCGCCAGCCCTGAGAGCCAGCAGATCCACGCCTGGCAGCTGAATGAGGATGGCGCGCTGACGCTGTTGCAGGTTGTCGATGCGCCGGGCCAGGTTCAGCCGATGGTGGTCAGCCCGGACAAAGCGTTCCTGTACGTGGGCGCACGTCCGGATTTCCGCGTGCTGGCGTATAAAATTGATAGTGAAGGCAAACTGAAAGAAGCGGGGCACGCATCGCTGCCGGGCAGTCCGACCCATATCTCCACCGATCGCGAAGGGCGCTTTATCTTCGTTGGCTCGTATAACGATGCCTGCGTCAGCGTCAGCCCGATTGGCGATAACGGCCTGCCGGGCGAACCTGCACAGGTTGTTAAGGGCCTGGACGGCTGCCACTCGGCAAACATCGATTTCAGTAACCGGACGCTGTTTGTTCCGGCGCTGAAGCAGGATCGTATCGCGCTGTTTGAACTGGCGCAGAACGGCGAGCTGACTCCGCGCGCGCAGGCTGAGGTGAAGACCACCGCCGGTGCCGGTCCGCGCCATATGGTGTTCCATCCGAACCAGAAGTTTGCCTACTGCGTGAATGAACTGGACAGCAGCGTCGACGTCTGGGCATTGGGTGAAAAAGTCGAGAAAGTGCAAAGCCTGGATATGATGCCGGAAGGCTTCAGCGACACGCGCTGGGCGGCCGACATTCACATCACTCCGGATGGCCGCTTCCTGTACAGCTGCGATCGCACCGCCAGCGTGATCACCGTGTTCAGCATCAGCAACGACGGCGCAACGCTGTCGATTGAAGGCTACCAGCAGACGGAAACCCAGCCGCGCGGCTTTAATATCGACAGCACCGGGCAGTATCTGATCGCGGCAGGTCAGAAATCGCACCATATCGCGGTGTACAAAATCGCCGCGGATAACGGTCTGCTGCAGGAACTGGCGCGCTATGCGGTCGGCCAGGGACCGATGTGGGTCACCATCAGCGCGCTCTGATAGCCCGCTGACGGGAACGAAAAAGGCAATCCGGGGATTGCCTTTTTTTATGTGCGACGGCGGCCAGATTTAAGCCATGGCAGCGTGGGGTTGAAATCTTGCTATCCCGCAGAATCAAAGCCTGCGCGATAGCTATTCCCGAGCTTAAATCAGGCGTAAATGGCGGTAATCGCCGCGCTGCCCAGCGTATGAAAATGTACGTTAAAGCCAACCATCGCCGCACTGGCGTTCTCGTCCACATCCAGCTTTTCCACGTCCAGGGCATGCACGGTGAAAATATAGCGGTGGTGTTCACCTTTCGGTGGCGCCGCGCCGCCGTAGCCAGCGCTGCCGAAGTCGGTTCGGGTTTGCAGCGACCCTGCAGGCAGTTCGGCCACGCCGGAGCCTGCACCTTCCGGCAGTTCACGGGTATCCGCAGGCAGGTTGGCTACCACCCAGTGCCACCAGCCGGAGCCGGTTGGCGCATCGGGATCGTAGCAGGTCACCACAAAGCTTTTCGTTCCGGCCGGAACCTCATCCCACGCCAGATGCGGCGACAGATTTTCACCCTGATAACCCATGGCATTCAGTACCTGGCGCTCCGGCAGCTTATCGCCATCGTTAAAACTCGTGCTAAACAGTTTCATTCCTTCTCCTGTCAGTGAAGATATCAGCCATTTTCAGCCGCTCTGCGGCGGCAAAGGTCATCCCGGCTGCCTGCGCAGCCAACGCCGAAAAGGTATCACATGCCGCCGCGTTCATCAGTGAAGTATTCGTGGCTCATGGCTTCATCTTTATAAGCCATGAAGCCATGAAGCGATGAAGCCGCGTTGTCGAGATATCTTTACCTGGGCTCATTTACTGCAACGCATACCGGGATGATACCCTTTGCCGCGTTTACGCTGGCGTATCGCCCGCTACCCGCACCACCACCTTGCCGAAGTTTTTCCCCTCCAGCAGGCCAATCAGCGTTTCCGGCGCGTTATCCAGGCCGTCGACCACATCTTCGCGGAACGTCAGGCGATCTTCCGCCACCCACTGGCTCATCTGGCGGAAGAATTCGTCGAAGCGGTGGCCGTAATCCTGATTGATGATAAGGCCCTGCACGCGCAGGCGTTTACGCAGGATGGCGCTTTGCAGCAGTGGCAGGCGGTCCGGTCCTGCGGGGAGGTCGGTGCTGTTGTAATCGGCGATCAGGCCGCAGACGGGAATGCGACCTTTGGTATTCATCAGCGGCAGCACGGCGTTAAACACTTTGCCGCCCACGCTTTCAAAATAGACGTCGATCCCTTCCGCGCAGTGGCGACTCAGCTGCTGCGCAAGGTTGTCATCGCGATGGTCGAGGCAGCGATCGAAGCCCAGCACCTGTTCGGCGTAGCGGCATTTTTCCGCACCGCCGGCAATACCCACCACGTGGCAGCCTTTCAGTTTGGCAATCTGTCCCACCAGTGAACCCACCGCGCCGGTCGCTGCAGCCACCACTACGGTTTCACCCGGCTGCGGATTGCCGATATCCAGCAGCCCCATATAGGCGGTGAAGCCGGGCATGCCCAGAATACCCAGCGCGTGGGAAGGGTGCTTCAGCACCGGGCCGCTGAGTTTGAACAGGTCACGACCGTCGGACAGCGAAAAATCCTGCCAGCCGCTGTTGCTGACCACCCAGTCGCCGACGGCGTAGTCGGCATGTTCTGACTGCTCGACAACCGAGACGGTGCCGCCGCACATCACTTCGCCCAGCCCGACCGGCGCAACGTAGGACGGCGCATCACTCATCCGTCCGCGCATATACGGGTCGAGCGATAGCCATACGGTGCGCAGCAGCACCTGGCCAGATTTTGGGGTAGGGACGTGCTGGGCTTCCAGACGGAAATTGTTTTCCGTCGGTGCGCCGTGCGGGCGTGAAGCCAGCAGGACGCGACGATTGGTTTGCTTATCTTGTGGCATAAAGGAACCTCCGCTATCTCGTGCCCGGCTTCAGTGCCGCACACACAATGCTAAAAGCGTAGTGCATTCGGCCTGCGGCTGCCTCGCGCTGCGTGCCCTCAGGCGGACTTAAACAGCTGCGGATTGTCCACGGCCGCGGCGACCGCCGCGGTCAGTCTCGCCAGTTCGGCGCGGGAAATAATATAGGGCGGCATCAGATAGATCAGGCGACCAAACGGGCGGATCCACACGCCGTTTTCCACGAAGAAGCGCTGAATGGCGGCCACGTCCACCGGTCGACGCGTTTCCACTACGCCAATCGCCCCCAGTACCCGCACGTCGGCCACTTCTGCGGCCGCTTTTAACGGCATCAGCGCCGCATGCAGCTGCGCTTCAATCGCCGCGACCTGTTCGGGCCAGCGGTTCTCGTCAAGGATTGCCAGCGACTCCGCCGCCACCGCACAGGCCAGCGGGTTAGCCATAAACGTCGGGCCGTGCATAAAGCAGCCTGCCGCGCCGTTGCTGATGGTGTCCGCCACCTGCCGGGTGGTCAGCGTGGCGGAAAGCGTCATGGTGCCGCCGGTCAGGGCTTTGCCGACGCAGAGAATATCCGGAGCGATGCCCGCGTGCTCACAGGCGAACAGCCTGCCGGTGCGGCCAAAGCCGGTGGCGATCTCATCGGCGATCAGCAGCAGCTGATAGCGATCGCAGAGTTCCCTTACCCGCTGCAGGTAGCGTGGATGATAAAAACGCATCCCGCCCGCGCCCTGCACAATCGGCTCGAGAATCACCGCACTCAGCTGGCGATGATGGCTGACGATCAGCTGCTCCAGCGCATCGGCATCGCTTTCCCGCCACGTATCGTCAAACCGGCACTTCGGCGCGGGGGCGAACAGGTGCTCGGGCAGATAGCCCTGATACAGGCTGTGCATCGAGTTCTGCGGATCGCATACCGACATCGCCGCAAACGTATCGCCGTGATAGCCGTTGCGCAGGGTAAGAAAACGATGGCGCTTATCGCCGCGTGCCTGCCAGTACTGCAGGGCCATCTTCATCGCCACCTCAACCGCCACCGACCCGGAATCCGCCAGGAACACGCATTCCAGCTGCGCGGGCGTCATGGCGACCAGCCGACGGCAGAGTGCCACGGCCGACGGGTGCGTGATGCCGCCGAACATCACGTGCGACATCTGCGCCATCTGGTGCTGTAACGCCTGATTCAGGCGCGGATGGTTATAGCCGTGAACCGCCGCCCACCACGATGACATGCCGTCAACCAGCTGGCGGCCATCGGCCAGCTCCAGGCGGCATTCCTGCGCGGCGACCACCGGATAGCAGGGCAGCGGATCGCGCATTGAGGTGTAAGGGTGCCAGATATGGTCACGGTCAAAAGCAAGATCGGCTGCGTTCATAAATCACTTGTAAACCAAAAATAAAAAATTTAGTTTACAAGTATAACCAGGCCGTGAAGACAAATGACAGACTTTTTTGGAGCAAGCAATGGCAAAACGTTGGACCCTTTCACAGACGCAGGCGCTGTTTGATAAGCCGTTTCTCGAACTGATGTTTGAAGCGCAGCAGATCCACCGCCAGCATTTTGACCCGCGTCAGGTGCAGGTCAGCACGCTGCTGTCGATCAAAACCGGGGCCTGCCCGGAGGACTGCAAGTACTGCCCGCAAAGCGCGCGTTATAAAACCGGGCTGGAATCGGAACGGCTGATGGAGGTGGAGGAGGTGCTGAACTCTGCACGTAAAGCGAAAGCCGCCGGATCCGGTCGCTTTTGCATGGGGGCGGCGTGGAAAAACCCGCACGAGCGCGATATGCCGTATCTGGAGCAGATGGTGCAGGGCGTGAAAGCGATGGGCCTGGAAACCTGTATGACCCTCGGTACGCTGAGCGAGCAGCAGGCGCAGCGGCTGGCCTCCGCCGGGCTGGATTTCTACAATCATAACCTCGACACCTCGCCCGAATTTTACGGCAGCATCATCACCACCCGCAGCTACCAGGAACGCCTGGATACCCTCGGCAAAGTCCGCGATGCCGGGATTAAAGTCTGCTCGGGGGGCATCGTCGGCCTGGGCGAAACGGTCAACGACCGCGCCGGTCTGCTGGTGCAGCTGGCGAACCTGCCGACGCCGCCGGAAAGCGTGCCGATCAATATGCTGGTAAAGGTCAAGGGCACGCCGCTGGCGGATAACGACGACGTCGATCCGTTCGATTTCATCCGCACCATTGCGGCGGCAAGAATTATGATGCCGCGCTCCCACGTGCGTCTTTCCGCCGGGCGCGAACAGATGAGCGAACAGACCCAGGCGATGTGCTTTATGGCCGGGGCAAACTCGATTTTTTACGGCTGCAAGCTGCTGACCACGCCAAACCCGGAGGAGGACAAAGACCTGATCCTGTTCCGCAAGCTGGGCCTGAATCCCCAGCATACCGGCACCCACGCCGGAGATAACGAACAGCAGCAGGCGCTGGCAGCCCAGCTGATGACCGCCGACACCGAACAGTTTTACAACGCGGCATTGTAATGAGCTGGTCGCAACGTCATCAGCAGGCGCTGGAGCAGCGCCGCCAGAACGGCCAGTACCGCCAGCGCACGGCCTGCCAGCAGGCGGATGCCCGCAGCCTGAGCATTGCAGGCACGGACTACCTCAACTTTTCTGCCAACGATTATCTCGGGCTGAGCCATCATCCGCGCATTGTGAACGCCTGGCAGCAGGGCGCGTCGCGCTTTGGCGTTGGCGCAGGCGGCTCGGCGCATATCACCGGCTTTCGCACCCCGCAGGCGGAGCTGGAGCAACAGCTGGCCGAATGGCTGGGTTATCCCCGCGCACTGCTGTTTATCTCCGGCTTTGCCGCCAATCAGGCGGTCATCGCCGCGCTGGCGGGCAAAGCCGACCGCATCCTGGCCGACAGGCTTAGCCACGCCTCGCTGCTGGAGGCCGCCAGCCACAGCCCGGCGACGCTGCGCCGCTTTGCCCATAACCAGCCGCAGGCGCTGGCCGCGCGGCTGGCTGGGCCGTGCAGCGGCGAAACGCTGGTGGTTACGGAAGGGGTCTTCAGCATGGACGGCGACAGCGCGCCGCTGGCGGCGCTGCATCAGCTGGCGCAGCAGCATGACGCCTGGCTGCTGGTGGATGACGCCCACGGTATCGGCGTCTGCGGTGAACAGGGGCGCGGCAGCTGCTGGCAGCAGGGGATCCGGCCGGAGCTGCAAATCATCACCTTTGGTAAAGCGTTCGGCGTCAGCGGCGCGGCGCTGCTCTGCGACGATAACACCGCCGAGTTTATGCTGCAGTTTGCCCGCCACCTGATCTACAGCACCGCCATGCCCCCCGCGCAGGTCTGTGCGTTACAGGAGGCGCTGCGCTGCGTGCAACAGGGTGACGACCTGCGCCAGCGCCTGCTGGAGAATATCGCCCGCTTTCGCGCCGGAGCCGCCGGCCTGCGCTGGCAGATGATGAATTCCGACAGTGCCATTCAGCCACTGCTGGTGGGGGAGGAAGGGGCTGCCGTGGAACTGGCTGCGCGACTGCGGCAGCAGGGCTGCTGGGTGAGCGCGATTCGCCCGCCGACCGTC
The DNA here is from genome assembly GCF_003751505.1 of Erwinia sp. JUb26. Classification (GTDB taxonomy): domain Bacteria; phylum Pseudomonadota; class Gammaproteobacteria; order Enterobacterales; family Enterobacteriaceae; genus Erwinia. Next base: position 25,421 of record NZ_RJVB01000003.1, read on the forward strand.
CCGCCCGGCACCGCGCGTCTGCGCATCACGCTGAGCGCGGCGCATCTGGCGGATGATATCGATCGCCTGCTGGAGGTGCTGCATGCTACAGGCGATTGATAAACAGGCGGTTGCCGTCGCCTTTGGTCGCGCCGCATCAGGTTATAACCAGCACGCCGAGCTTCAGCGGCTGTGCGGGGAGCGGCTGATGACGCTGGCGAGGCGTGGGAGCGCAATGCAGGTGCTGGACGCGGGCTGTGGAACCGGCTGGTTCAGCCAGTGCTGGCAGCAGAACGGCCATCGGGTGACCGCGCTGGATCTGTCAGCCGAGATGCTGCGCCAGGCGGAATCCTCGGCGGTGGCGTCGCATTATCGGCAGGGCGACATCGAAGCGCTGCCGTTCGCCGACGCCAGCTTCGACCGCTGCTGGAGCAATCTTGCCGTGCAGTGGTGCAGCGATCTGCGCCAGGGGCTGAGCGAGCTGTATCGGGTGACCCGCCCGGGTGGACAGGTACTGTTTTCAACCCTCGAAGCCGGATCGCTGCACGAGGTAACGGCCGCGTGGCAGGCGCTGGGATCGGCGGCACCGATTAACCCGCAGCTGACCGCAGACGATGTCGCGCAGGCCGCAGCGGGGATGAATATCCAGCTGCACCGTCTGACCCTGACGCTGGCCTATCCCGATGCGCTGAGCGCTATGCGTTCGCTGAAGGGCACGGGCGTGGGCCATTTGCATCAGGGGCGCGCCGGAGCCTTTCTCAACCGGCAACGACTAGAGCAGCTTGAGCAGGTATGGCGCCGTGATGAGCGCGGCTGCCTGCTGAGCTGGAAACTGATCTTAGGAGTGATTGAACGTGAGTAAACGCTGGTTTGTTACCGGAACCGATACTGAAATAGGCAAAACAACCGCCAGCTGCGCGCTGCTGCAGGCCGCCAGTGCGGCGGGCTATCGCTGTGCGGGCTATAAGCCGGTTGCCTCTGGCTGCGAAGTCACGCCCGAGGGGCTGCGCAACGAGGATGCGCTGCTGCTGCAGCGATATGCCAGCGTTGAATTACCCTACGAAACGGTCAACCCGCTGGCGTTTCTTGAACCTACCTCGCCGCATATCGTCAGTGCGGAAGAGCAGCGTCCCATCGCCTTCAGCCAGCTTTCTGCCGGGCTGGCATCGGTAGTGCAGCGTGCAGACTGGGTGCTAACGGAAGGCGCAGGAGGCTGGTTTACCCCGCTCTCGGAGGATCACACCATTGCCGACTGGGTGGTGCAGGAGCAGCTGCCGGTGATTCTGGTGGTAGGGATTAAGCTGGGCTGCATCAATCACGCGCTGCTGACCGCGCAGGCGATTAAGGCCAGCGGATTGCCGCTGGTGGGGTGGATTGCCAACGGCATACAGCCCGCCGGCAAGCGCCACGCGGAGTACATGGCGACGCTGCGTCGGCTGCTGCCCGCGCCGCTGCTGGGCGAGATCCCCTATCTGCCCGATGAAACACAGCGGGAAAGCCTGGGACAGTATCTGTCGCTGCCGTAAGGGCAGACGCCCCAACGCGGGGCGCGGGAGTAACGCCGGGATGCCATCGTCGGTAACCCGGCTCAGGCCGTCAGCCAGGTATTGACCACGCCCTCATCCAGCAGCGCCATTTTGCCGTGGGCGACGTTGCGTCCGCGGTGCAGCAGCAGGAAATAATCGGCCACCCGGCGGATAAACGACAGGCGCTGTTCCAGCAGCAGTATAGTCATGCCGAAATCATGGTTCAGCCGGTGTATCAGATTGCCCATTTCCTCTTCCAGCCACGGCGACATACCTTCGGTGGGATCGTCCAGGATCAGCAGTTTGGGTTGTAGCACCAGCGCGCGTGCCAGCGCCAGATGCTGCTGCTGGTCGAGAGGCAGCTCGCCACTGCGCTGCTGGCGCAGCGAATAGAGCGCCGGAAACAGATCGTAGACCATCTGCGGGATCGCCCGGTGGCGTTCCTGCCCGGCCCCGGCCAGCAGGGCGATTTGCAGGTTCTCTTCCACGCTAAGCTGCGAAAAAATCTGCCTGCCCTGCGGAACATAGCCAATGCCGAGAGCGGCGCGGCGCTCCACCGGCTGCAGCAGCAGATCCTGCGGCGGCAGGTTGCCCTCCTGCCAGATCATCGACCCGCTATTGATCGGCAGGTGGCCCATAATGCAGTTAACCAGCGTGGTCTTCCCCATCCCCGGGCGACCAATGATACCGGTACAGGTGCCGGGGGTAAGATCGAGGTCCACATCCCACAGAATATGGTTTTGCCCATAAAATTGATTAATTGAACGTAAACTCAGCATCTTGCACTCTCCTCCAGACAGTATCCGATTGCACCCGTGTCGCAGGCGATTTAGCTGGTGTATTAATTAACAAGCAATTAACGGGCCATCTCTCAATACCGCTGGAAAAGTCAGTTAAATGTCTACTCCACGACGCTATTTGTCAGAAACATTAAACAATTTCTCTCGGCAATCAGCGCGCTGCACTTTGTTAGTGCTCGCGGCTAATCAATCGTGGTGCAACTGCTGCGTGAAATAGCAGGACGGGGCTCAAGGGGGAACGGCGCGAGCGCTTAAAATTCCTACTGGCTATGCATAATTCCGGGTTTTCTTATCCAAAAAGGGACGTTGGAGCGTGAAAAAAAAATCAAAAAAAAATATTTAGCGACGGTTATGAGCGATGGGGACGATTTATACACATCAGACGCCTCAAGCGCTGTAATCAGTTATCCACCATAACTGTGGATAACCTTGTGCATTAGAGTGTGAAAACTTGCGTAAAGCGAGAGCGGGCGCGGCTTCCGCTCTGATTGGTGCGAAACTCGGCTTGTTCTTAAATATCAGATAAGTCAGTACGTTAACTAAAATCAAGCGCTGAGGGAACCACCGCCAAAGCGAGCGTCGCTTTTGCCTGTCGGTGCTTGACAAATGTTAATATAACAAAAGTTCTGGGGATAACCCGGCAATAGTTTATGCGCAGTCGTTTGCGCAGCGTCCAACAAAAGTGCGTCTTTACCTGTTGTATTTGCAGTATGCAAAATGACTGTTAATTTATCCAGTGTTTTTAGCTGGCAAATTTGTGATGGCAGAGTAGAATTAGAACCCGGTTCGCGCATATTTCCATCAGGTAGCCAGCTAATGAGCAAAGTCTTTAAACTCAACTCCGATTTTAAACCCTCCGGCGATCAGCCCGAGGCGATCCGCCGTCTGGAAGAGGGGCTGGAGGACGGCCTTGCCCACCAGACGCTGCTCGGGGTAACGGGTTCAGGGAAAACGTTTACCGTCGCCAACGTGATTGCCGATCTCAATCGGCCAACGATGGTGCTGGCGCCGAACAAAACCCTGGCGGCGCAGCTGTATGGCGAGATGAAAGAGTTTTTCCCCGACAATGCGGTGGAGTACTTCGTCTCCTATTACGATTATTACCAGCCCGAAGCCTACGTGCCCAGCTCGGACACCTTTATCGAGAAAGATGCCTCGGTCAACGAGCATATCGAGCAGATGCGCCTGTCGGCGACCAAAGCGCTGCTGGAGCGGCGTGATGTGATCGTGGTGGCATCGGTATCGGCGATTTACGGCCTGGGCGATCCCGACCTCTATCTGAAAATGATGCTGCACCTGACGCGCGGTATGGTCATTGACCAGCGCGCGATCCTGCGGCGTCTGGCCGAACTGCAGTACGCCCGTAACGATCAGGCGTTCCAGCGCGGTACCTTCCGCGTGCGCGGTGAGGTGATCGACATCTTCCCGGCGGAATCTGACGATTATGCGCTGCGCGTTGAGCTGTTTGACGAAGAGGTGGAAAGGCTGTCGATTTTTGACCCGCTGACCGGGCAGATTACCTCGGTGATCCCGCGCTATACCATCTACCCGAAAACCCACTACGTTACGCCGCGCGAGCGCATTCTGCAGGCGATGGAAGAGATCAAGGTGGAGCTGGCGGATCGCCGTCAGGTGCTGCTGGCCAACAATAAGCTGCTGGAAGAGCAGCGCATCAGCCAGCGTACCCAGTTCGACCTCGAAATGATGAACGAGCTGGGCTACTGCTCGGGCATCGAGAACTACTCGCGCTATCTCTCCGGGCGCGGTCCGGGTGAAGCGCCGCCCACGCTGTTTGACTATCTGCCTCCCGATGGCCTGCTGGTGATTGATGAATCACACGTCACTATTCCGCAAATCGGCGGTATGTATCGCGGCGACCGGGCGCGCAAAGAGACGCTGGTGGAATACGGTTTCCGTCTACCTTCGGCGCTGGATAACCGCCCGATGAAGTTTGAAGAGTTTGAATCGCTGGCACCGCAGACCATTTATGTTTCTGCCACCCCGGGTAAGTACGAACTGGAAAAATCCGGCGGTGATGTGATCGACCAGGTCGTTCGGCCAACCGGGCTGCTCGATCCGATCGTGGAAGTTCGCCCGGTCGGCACGCAGGTGGACGATTTGCTTTCGGAGATCCGTAAGCGGGTGGCGATTAACGAGCGCGTGCTGGTCACGGTGCTGACCAAGCGGATGGCGGAAGATTTAACCGAGTATCTGGAAGAGCACGGTGAGCGAGTGCGCTATTTGCACTCCGATATTGATACCGTTGAGCGCGTTGAAATCATTCGCGATCTGCGCCTCGGTAAGTTTGACGTGCTGGTGGGGATCAACCTACTGCGAGAAGGGCTGGATATGCCGGAAGTCTCGCTGGTGGCCATTCTGGATGCCGATAAAGAGGGCTTCCTGCGTTCAGAACGTTCGCTGATCCAGACCATCGGCCGCGCGGCGCGTAACCTCAACGGCAAAGCGATTCTGTACGGCGATAAAATTACCCCGTCGATGGAGCGCGCCATCGGTGAAACCGAGCGCCGCCGCGAGAAACAGGACGCCTTCAACAAAGAAAACGGCATCGTGCCGCAGGCGCTGAACAAGAAAATTGCCGATATTCTGGAGCTGGGGCAGGGGCTGGCGAAAAACAAAGCTAAGCCGCGCAGCATGAAGGGCCGCAGCATTGTGGAAGAGGATCCGGGCTACGTGGATCTGTCGCCGCAGGGTCTGCAGAAACGCATCCACGAGCTGGAGGCGCTGATGCAGCAGCACGCGCAGAACCTGGAGTTTGAGGAGGCGGCCGAGGTGCGCGATAAGCTGCATCAGGTGCGCGAACTGTTTATCGCGGCTTCGTAACCCACATCAAGTTGGAGTTAGTTCATCGCCTGCACGGCGTGCTCCAGCGCGTTGCGGAGCAGTTCACGGTCGTGGCGATAGCGAATATCGTTGGCCTCCAGCGGCTCCTGCACGATCACCCGACCACTGAGCTGGCTGGTATCGCTGACCGGGCCGACCACCAGGGCATCAATCACCCGCTTGCCAATCGCTTTTTCCATGATTGCCAGCTTGTCGGCGACGGTCAGTTTTGCCGCCGCCGGGCTGAGCTCCTTGCCCAGATTGCCAATAAACACCATCGTCGCCGGGCTGCGCCGTAGCGCCTGCGCCAGTTCCGGCACCAGCAGCACCGGCATCAGGCTGGTGTAAAAACTGCCGGGGCCAATCAGAATCAGATCGGCTTCGGCAATGGCCTCCACGGCTTCGCGGGTGGCGCTCACCACCGGCGACAGCATCAGATCCTGCGGCTGATGACTCATCTGATCGATCTCGGTCTCGCCGTACACCAGATGGCCTTCCGCATCGACGGCAACCAGATCGACCGGCTGCTCGGACATCGGGATCAAAAACGCATCGACCTTCAGTAAATTGCGAATCAGGTTGATGGCCTCCAGCGGACGTACGCTGAGGTGATCGAGAGATTTCAGCATCAGATTGCCGAGATTATGTCCCGCCAGCTCGCCGTTGCCGGCAAAGCGATACTCAAACATGGCGGAGGCCACGCTGGGCTCCGCGATCAGCTGATTGAGGCAGTTACGCATATCACCCCAGGCAATGCCGCCTTCCGAGCGGCGAATGCGGCCGGTGGAGCCACCGTTATCGGTGGTGGTAACAATGCCGGTCAGGCGAGAACCCAAAGGAGAAAGAGCAGACATCACACGGCCCAGACCGTGCCCGCCACCCAGAGCCACCACGCGATCGAGGTCGGCTAACGTGCGATTACGCATAGATTTTTTTCATCACGCTACAAGAATAATTATGTTTAGCATTTTACGCTAACCGGCGGCGAAAATGCGGGAAAATCGTTATATATCATAATATACACCGAAACTTTGTACTGGAATCCAGCCCGCTTTGGCGTTAACATTTTAACCACTTGGTTTACCGATACGCGGTGAACCACACTTAGCCCTGATACCTAAGTCCTTTTGCGGATACGGTGTCCTGGCCGCAACCTCGAGTTGCCAGGGTGCAGAAAGAAATGCCTGCATCTCCCGACATTGGAAAGGTGTAGCTGGTGCTAAATCTCACGGATAATTACGCGCGTAGTTTTTACTACCTGCGATTGTCGATCACTGACGTATGCAACTTTCGTTGCACCTACTGTCTCCCCGACGGCTATCGGCCGCAGGGCGCAAATAATAAAAGCTTTCTGTCGCTGGATGAAATCCGACGCGTCACCCGGGCGTTTGCCGCTGCGGGCACTGAAAAAGTGCGTCTCACCGGCGGTGAACCCTCAATGCGCCGGGACTTCACCGATATTATAGCCGCCGTTCGCGAAAACAAGGGCATCCGCCAGTTGGCGATGACTACCAACGGCTATCGCCTGCAGCGCGACGTTGCTCGCTGGCGCGATGCCGGGCTGACCGGAATTAACGTCAGCGTCGACAGCCTCGATCCCCGTCAGTTTCATGCCATCACCGGTCAGGATAAGTTTGAAGAGGTGATGCGCGGTATCGATGCCGCCTTCGACGCCGGTTTCAGCAAGGTGAAGGTGAACAGTGTGCTGATGCGGGACGTGAACTACCGCCAGCTTGACGCCTTCCTCGCCTGGATCCGCACGCGCCCCATTCAACTGCGTTTTATCGAACTGATGGAAACCGGTGAAGGCGGCGACCTGTTCCGCAAGCAGCACGTCTCCGGCGAATCCATCCGTCAGCATCTTCTCCAACACGGCTGGGTTCTGCAGGCGCGCGCGCGCAGCGACGGTCCCGCACAGGTATTTCATCATCCCGACTATCTGGGTGAAATCGGCCTGATTATGCCCTATGAGAAGGATTTCTGCGCCAGCTGTAACCGGCTGCGCGTCTCTGCGGTGGGCAATCTGCATCTGTGCCTGTTTGGTGACGGCGGCGTTTCGCTGCGCGATCTGCTGGAAAGTGACGATCAGCAGGATGCTCTGCAGGCACGTATTGCCAGCAGCCTCAGCCATAAAAAGCAGACGCATTTCCTGCACCAGGGCAATACCGGCATCACGCAAAACCTCTCGTTCATCGGCGGTTAATCTAAGGATTTGATTATGGGAAAAGGTACAGCGGAGTTTATCGCGCTTAACGTAGCGATTCTTACCGTGTCGGACAAACACACGCTGGCCAGCGACACCTCCGGTGACTGGCTGAAAGAGGCGGTTAGCGAAGCCGGGCACCAGGTGCTCGATCGCGCCATCGTGCCGGATAACCGCTACCGCATTCGCGCGGTGGTATCCAGCTGGATCGCCAGCACGGATATGCAGGTAGTGCTGATTAACGGCGGCACCGGATTCAACAGCAAAAATAGCACCCCGGAAGCGCTGCTGCCGCTGTTTGACCGCGAAATTGAAGGCTTTGGCGAGCTGTTTCGCATGGTCTCATTCGAGGATATCGGCACCTCAACGCTGCAATCGCGGGCGGTGGGCGGCATCGCTAACCAGACCCTGATCCTCGCCGTGCCGGGGTCCACGTCCGCCTGCCAGCTGGCCTGGGAGCGCATTGTTCAGGATCAGCTCGATGCCAGAACGCGCCCTTGTAACTTCGTTTCCCACGTAAAGAAGCCCTGATATGTCCCAGTTAACCCACATTAATGCCGCCGGTGAGGCGCACATGGTGGATGTGTCCACCAAACAGGAAACCGTGCGCGAAGCCCGCGCTGAAGCCTTCGTAGTGATGCGCCCGGAAACGCTGCAGATGATTATCGACGGTAGCCATCATAAGGGCGACGTGTTCGCCACCGCGCGCATCGCCGGTATTCAGGCGGCAAAGCGCACCTGGGAGCTGATCCCGCTGTGCCATCCGCTGATGCTGAGTAAGGTGGAGGTGAAGCTGGAGGCGCAGCCCGAGCATCATCGCGTCCGCATCGAAACCCTCTGCCGCCTGACCGGCAAAACCGGCGTGGAAATGGAAGCGCTGACCGCCGCCTCGGTGGCCGCGCTGACCATCTACGACATGTGCAAAGCGGTGCAGAAAGATATCAGCATCGAACAGTGCCGCCTGCTGAGTAAAAGCGGCGGCAAATCCGGTGATTTTCAGGCGGTGACCCATGCTTAATATTCTTTTCTTCGCGCAGGTGCGTGAACTGGTCGGCACCGACCGGCTTGAACTTCCTGCGGAGTACACGGACGTTGAATCCCTGCGCGTGGCGCTGGCCGAACGCAGCGACCGCTGGGCGCTGGCGCTGGAATCCGGCAAGCTGCTGGCGGCGGTAAACCAGACGCTGGTTTCACACCAGCATCCACTGCGCGCCGGGGATGAAGTCGCCTTCTTCCCGCCGGTGACCGGGGGCTGAGATGGAAACACGTATCCGGGTCAGTGCCGACCCTTTTGATATGGCCGCAGAATATGCCTGGCTTTCCGCCTGCGACAGCGACGGGGCGGTCGTGACCTTTACCGGCAAAGTGCGTAATCACAACCTCGGCGACAACGTCAGCGCGCTGACCCTGGAGCACTATCCGGGCATGACCGAAAAAGCGCTGGCCGACATCGTGGCTGAGGCGCGCCAGCGCTGGTCGATGCAGCGTGTCACGGTGATCCACCGCATTGGCGAACTGTTCCCCGGTGACGAAATCGTGCTGGTGGGCGTCAGCGGCGCGCATCGCGGTGCCGCCTTTGACGGTGCGGAGTTCATTATGGACTACCTGAAAACCCGGGCGCCGTTCTGGAAGCGCGAAGCCACCGCCGAGGGCGATCGCTGGGTGGAATCACGCGACAGCGACAAGCAGGCAGCCGCCCGCTGGCATGAAAAGACGCAGTAAAACCGCGTTATCTGATGGATCTGCGGTGCATCAACCGCTAGTCTGAGCGCATAAATCGGGTTAATCGTAAGGATATCCATGCTTTATCGCGCTCTGAGTCGCCTCTCTTTGCTGGCCCTGCTGATCCTCGCAGGCTGTAGCAGCCAGACCCCCAAAAAAGCCGACGCCCCGCGCCCCGCCGACGTCAAAACGCAAATCGCCCGCCTGCTGCCTGCCGGAGTGAACGATCGCCAGGGCTGGGCCGGGGATATCTTTGTGGCGCTTAACGGCCTGAATATCCCGCCGACCGCCGGCAACATCTGCTCGGTGATTGCCGTTGCTGGGCAGGAATCTAACTTCAACGCCGACGCACCGGTGGCGGGGCTGCCGAAAATTGCCTGGGCTGAAATCGATCGCCGTGCAGGCCAGCTGCATATCCCGTCATTCCTGGTGCGTACCGCGCTGATGATCGATTCTCCGAACGGCAAAAGCTATGCCGACCGGCTCGACCGCGTGAAGAGTGAAAAAGAGCTGAGCGCAATCTTTGATGACTTTATCAATATGGTGCCGATGGGGCAGAAACTGTTCGGCAACCTGAATCCGATCCACACCGGCGGGCCGATGCAGGTGAGCATTGCCTTTGCGGAGGCTCACGCCCGCGGCTACCCCTATACGCCGGACGGATCCATCCGCCGCGAAGTGTTTACCCGGCGCGGCGGGGTGTGGTTCGGTACCCAGCATCTGCTCGGCTATCCGGCCGACTATCCGGCACCGCTGTACCGCTTCGCTGACTACAACGCAGGCTGGTACGCCAGCCGCAACGCCGCTTTCCAGGCGGCGGTATCACGCCTCAGTGGCATCAAGCTGGCGCTGGACGGCGACCTGATTAACTACGGTTCGGACAGCGCGGGCGCCACGGAAAAAGCATTGCGTACGCTGGGTAAACGGCTGGACTACAGCGACCGGGCGATCCGTCGCGCGCTGGAAAAAGGTGACGATGCGGACTTCGGCAACGGCGATCTGTGGCAGGCGGTCTTCGCACTGGCGGATAAAGACGCCGGGAAAAAACTGCCGCGCGCCGTGTTGCCGGGCATCAAGCTGGAAAGCCCGAAAATTACCCGCAATCTGACCACCGCCTGGTTTGCCCAGCGGGTGAACAGCCGCTATCAGAGTTGCCTGGCGCGGCAGTAGCAGATTCAACCCTTGCTCAACGGGATAAGTTTGTTAGGCTGGCGACTGGCACAGACGGGAATGTCTGTGCCAGACTGAGAACAGATTAACGGTTTTTTTCACTTATCCTTGAGAGGAGCATCATGGACAGATATCCACGTTCCAGTGATTCAATTGTTCAACGCGCCAGCACCGGGCTGTCCACCTATATGGCACAGGTTTACGGCTGGATGACGTGTGGCCTGCTGCTGACGGCGTTTGTTTCCTGGTATGCGGCGAATACGCCCGAGGTCATGCAACTGGTCTTCGCCAATCGCATCACCTTCTTCAGCCTGATTATCGTGCAGCTGGGGCTGGTCGTGCTGCTGTCGATGATGGTGCACAAGCTGAGCGGGGCGGTCGCTACCGGCATCTTTATGCTTTATTCGGCGCTGACCGGTCTTACCATGGCCAGTATCTTCCTCGTTTACACCTATTCATCGATCGCCAGCACCTTCGTAGTGACGGCGGGGATGTTTGGTGCGATGAGCCTGTGGGGCTACACCACGAAACGCGACCTCAGCGGCATGGGCAGCATGCTGTTCATGGCGCTTATCGGGATTGTTCTCGCCTCGCTGGTGAATCTGTGGCTGAAAAGCACGGCCTTGATGTGGGCTGTGACCTACATCGGCGTGGTGGTGTTTGTCGGCCTGACCGCCTATGACACCCAGAAGCTGAAAAATATCGGTGAGAGTATTAACGTGGAAGATAAAGAGAATCTGCGTCGTTACTCGATTATGGGCGCGCTGACGCTGTACCTCGATTTCATTAACCTGTTCCTGATGCTGCTGCGGATCTTCGGCAACCGTCGCTGATTCAAGGCTAATAGCGGCCCGGAATGTTTCCCCGGGCCGCTTTGTTTCACGCCGCCAGATTCTTCTCCCTCAGTGATTTTGCCCGGCTCTCCAGCCACAGATAGAGCACCAGCGCCAGCAGCAGCGGGGCGATGAAATAGAGCAGGCGATAGGCCAGCAGCGCGGCAATGATCGCGCCGTGGGTGACCGGCTCGCCGCGCAGCAGTGCGAGAAACACCGCCTCCAGCACCCCGATCCCGGCAGGAATATGAATAATCACCCCGGCAATACTGCTGATCAGCAGCACGCCCAGTACCTGCGGGAAATCCACTTTCTGCATCAGCAGCAGCCAGATAATCGCGCCCATCACCAGCCAGTTCGCGCTGGACACCGCGAACTGCACCAGCGCCATGCGTAGAGACGGGAGTGCAAGCCTGTGGCCCCTGATGCTCCAGCGGCGGCGGCGGGAAAAGGCACACAGCGCCAGATAGACGAAGACAAACAGCAACAGTCCGATGCCGATGGTGCGTAACGTTGCCGACCCGACAAACCATCCGGCGGGAATTCTCACCATGCCCGCACTGAATACGATGCCGGATACCAGCACGTAGCCCAGCCAGTTAGTGGCGATGCTGAGGGTGAAAATACGGGTAATCGTGCTGCTGCTTAAGCCAAGCCGTGAGTAGAGGCGGTAGCGCATCGCCACGCCGCCGACCCAGGTACTCAGCGTCAGATTAAAGGCGTAACAAATAAACGACACCAGCATCACCTGGCGTTTTGCCAGCTTGTGGCCACAGCTGGCGCGGCCGATCAAATCGTACACGCCGTAGGTCAGATAGCTGACGATCACCAGCGCCACCGAGGCCAGAACCGCCGTGCGGTTATAGTTGACGATGGTTTCCAGCACCTCGCTCCAGTCAACCTTACGAGCATAAATCACCAGCAGAACGATAACCGCGATAAAAAACAGCCAGGTCAGCCCTTTTTTTACCGGTTTCCATACGCGATGGGATGTCGACATCAGAGTTTGGCTCCTTCATTTTCCGTACCCATGCGGTCCTGGGTTTCCATTTCAGGCTGCACCGGAGCCGGAACCTCGGTCAGTTTAGGCGTATGGGCCGGAAGCCAGCCGGCAATGGCGGGAAAATGCCGCAGGAAGTGGAACACAACAATGCTTTTACTCAGCTGCCACCAACTGCGCGGCGGCAGTTCGCTCTCTTCCACCCGGCGACAGTCCTCGTGCAGCAGGCGTTCAAGGTTATCGCGCACCTGCTGATTAAATTCCCGGTCGTGGATCATCAGATTGGCTTCCAGGTTCAGCGACAGGCTGAGCGGATCGAGATTACTGGATCCCACGGTGGCCCACTGCTGGTCTTTTACCGCAATTTTGGCATGCAGCGGACGGCGGCAGTATTCATAAACCTCTACGCCGCCTTCCACCAGATAGTTATACAGCAGCTCAGCGCCCACTTTGACGATCGGCATATCCGGCTCCCCCTGCACAATCAGCCGCACGCGGACTCCACGACGCGCCGCGCTGCGCATCTCGCGCAGCAGGCGATAGCCGGGGAAGAAATAGGCGTTGGCGATAATCACATCCTCTTTGGCATTGCGTAGCATCTCCAGATAGTGCTGCTCAATGTCATCACGATGATTGTCGTTATCGCGCCACACCAACAGCGCCTGCGCATCGCCTGGCGCACTGTTTTTCGCCGGACGATGACGGCGGGCACTCCACCAGCGATGAGCGGGGCGCGTACTGCCGATTTCCTGCTGCACGTAGGCAGCAATATCGCCGACGATTGGCCCTTTGACCTCCACGGCATAGTCCTGCTTGGCCTGCGGGCCGAAGCTGGTGTTATGTTCCGCCGAGTAGTTAATGCCGCCGACAAAGGCAATCTCACCGTCGACCACCACGATCTTGCGGTGCAGGCGGCGGAACACGTTGGTGCGCATGCCCAGCACCAGCGGGCGCGGATCGTAATAAACGAAGCGCACGCCTTCTGCGGTCAGGCTGTTGACGAAAGCATCAGGAAGGTCGGGTGAACCATAGCCGTCGACCATCATTTCGATATGCACCCCGCGCTGGGCCGCCGCCAGCAGTTCAGCGTGGAGCGCCTGGCCCACATCGTCGTCGAACAAAATAAACGTTTCCAGCAGCAGGCTGTGCTGTGCGCGTTGGATCGCGCCGAAAACACGCGGGAAAAATTCCTCGCCGTTCTCCAGCAGCCTGATGCGGTTACCCTCACGCCAGGTTGGATTCATAGATGGATTTCCACCGCCAGCGGCGCGTGATCGGAAAGATGTGACCACGGGCGCAGCGGGATAGTTTGTGGGTGACTGATACCGGCGTTACGCACGTAAATGCGGTCCAGCCGTAACAGCGGAAAACGTGCCGGGAAGGTGCGTGCCGGTCGTCCATTTTTTTGGCTGAATACTTCTTCCAGCCCGGCCTGACGTTTGAGGATGCCGTTGGCCCGCTGACGCCAGTCGTTGAAATCCCCGGCAATCACCACCGGCTCATCGGGCGGCAGTTCATTCACCAACTGGCAAATCATCGCCAGCTGAGTGCGACGATCGGCTTCACGCAGGCCAAGATGCACACACATGACGTGCAGCATTCCCGCCCTGCCTGGAAGGACAATCTGGCAGTGCAGGATCCCACGCTTTTCGGTCCCCGCAATCGAAATATCGCGATTCTCGAATTGGGTAATTGGTAGCCGGGATAGCACGGCATTACCGTGATCGCCTTCGGGATAGACGGCGTTGCGGCCGTAGGCGAAATCCTGCCATATCGAATCGGCCAGAAATTCGTAGTGCGGCACGCCGGGCCAGTTTTCCACCTCCAGCGCATGCAGACTGTGGCTGCCCATTACCTCCTGCAAAAGAACAATATCGGCCCCGGTAGCTCGTACTGCATCACGCAGTTCTGGCAGGATAAAACGTCGGTTAAAGGGGGTAAAACCCATATGTGTATTAATCGTCAGGATTTTAAATGAAAATCCTTGCGCATTTTGTGACATAATCGCCGCGCTCTCCCTTTCAACTTGTGAAGAGTAAAGTGTAGTCCTTGTCACAAAAGAGTGCTTGATTGCGCTTTTTTTTGCGGATTTGTCCGAAAGTTGAGTTAGTCTGGAGAACTGCGTTACTGGCCTGTGTCAGTAACACGCTTGGGCGGCCAGTCATGGACCGCCGGGAGAAACAAATGAAATGGTCTAATCGTATTCAGATTGTCACTGGGCAAAACTGTTTACACATCGCGCTACACCTGCTGCTGATTGCCGCACTGGTGTGGGGATGGAAGCACCATGCACTGCTGCAGGTCAGCCTGCTGCTGCTGGCAATGTATGCCAGCGTGTTTGCCGCCATGCTGTTAACGCAGCGCGTGCCGGGTTTACGGCGCATTGGCGATTTCCTTGAAGATGTTACAACCACTTACTATTTCGGTGCAGCGATGTTAGTGCTGCTGGTGCTGTCGCGGGTTATCCACAATAACCTGCTGCTCGGCGCCGTAGGGGTTGTGATGCTGGCCGGTCCGGCGGTCGTTTCGCTACTGGCGAAAGAGCCTGCGCGCTCGCGCCACCGCCAGCGTTAATCCCAGACGGGCCACTTCGGTGGCCCGTTATTTTATCCGCCGTACGCCTCAGTTTTACGCCCTCCGCTCCCCCGATCTTTTTTAGGATTTCAGTACCAAGAATAACTCCCTGTAGAGCGTGGGGATCTGCTATAATCTGCCGCTTACGCACCGTGGTTTGTGCTCTCATTCAAGCGTCAGGACAATCCTGGCGTCATATTCTCCCCCTGGAAACTACACCGCTTTGCGGTCAGGGCGGATCCGGAGTCAGTCAACTTTATGTCATTTGATTCTCTCGGCCTTAACGCCGATATTCTTCGCGCTGTTGCTGAACAGGGCTATAACGAGCCTACGCCGATTCAGCGTCAGGCAATCCCGGTCGTACTGTCCGGCCGTGACCTGATGGCCAGCGCCCAGACCGGTACCGGTAAAACCGCAGGTTTTACCCTGCCGCTGCTGCAGCTGCTGAGCAGCGAAAACCCACACGCTAAGGGCCGTCGCCCGATCCGTGCCCTGATTTTAACCCCAACCCGCGAGCTGGCCGCGCAGGTCGGTGAAAACGTTGCGGAATACAGCAAATACCTGAACATCCGTTCGCTGGTGGTATTTGGCGGCGTGAGCATTAACCCGCAGATGATGAAGCTGCGCGGTGGCGTTGATGTACTGGTCGCCACCCCGGGCCGCCTGCTGGATCTGGAACATCAGAACGCGCTTGACCTGTCCAAGGTTGAGATTCTGGTGCTGGATGAAGCCGACCGCATGCTGGATATGGGCTTTATTCACGATATCCGTCGCGTGCTGGCCAAGCTGCCGGCAAAACGTCAGAACCTGCTGTTCTCCGCCACCTTCTCTGATGAGATTAAAACCCTGGCGGAAAAACTGCTGCACAACCCGGAACAGGTGGAAGTGGCGCGCCGCAACACCGCATCCGAACAGGTTACCCAGCACGTTCATTTCGTTGATAAAAGTCGCAAACGTGAACTGCTGTCGCAGCTGATCGGCAGCGGCAACTGGCAGCAGGTGCTGGTCTTTACCCGTACCAAGCACGGTGCTAACCACCTGGCCGAGCAGTTGAACAAAGATGGCATCACGGCCGCTGCGATCCACGGCAATAAAAGCCAGGGCGCGCGTACCCGTGCGCTGAGCGACTTTAAAGACGGTAAAATTCGCGTGCTGGTGGCAACGGATATTGCCGCGCGCGGTATCGACATCGAAGAACTGCCGCACGTCGTGAACTACGAGCTGCCAAACGTGCCGGAAGACTACGTACACCGTATTGGTCGTACCGGTCGCGCGGCGGCGGTGGGTGAAGCGCTGTCGCTGGTCTGCGTGGACGAGCACAAACTGCTGCGCGACATCGAACGCGTGCTGAAGCGTGAAATCCCGCGTATGGCGATTGACGGCTATGAGCCTGACCCAAAAATCAAGGCTGAGCCGATCGTTAACGGTCGTCAGCAGCGCGGTGGTGCAGGTGGCGGCGGTGGTCGTGGTCGCGGCGGTGCGCCGGGTCAGCGTAGCGGCGGCGGACGCAGCGGCGGTGGCAACCGCAGCGCCAGCGGCAACGGTAACAGCAACGGTGGCGAACAGCGTCGTCAGGGTAACGGCGGCGGTGCAGCCAATGGTTCAGGTGCAGCACGCGGTGCGCGCCCTGAAGGCGGCAACGGTGCGCCACGCGTTAACCGTACCCGTCCGCGTCGTGCTAATCCCGGCAACAACGGCTAATTCATTCGGGGGAACCGCCCGGTTCCCCCTTTTACAACCCACAGGTTTACCATGCGCGTGCTACTTGCCCCGATGGAAGGCGTTCTCGATTCGCTGGTGCGTGAACTGCTGACCGACGTCAACGATTACGATCTCTGTATTACCGAATTCTTGCGGGTGGTGGATGCACTGCTGCCGGTGAAGTGTTTTTCTCGTCTTTGCCCTGAACTGGATCACGACAGCCGGACGCCTTCCGGTACGCGAGTGCGCATTCAGCTTCTGGGTCAGTACCCTGAGTGGCTGGCGGAAAACGCCGCGCGAGCGGTGGAGCTGGGTTCCTGGGGTGTGGATCTCAACTGCGGCTGCCCGTCAAAAACGGTCAACGGCAGCGGCGGCGGAGCCACGCTGCTAAAAGATCCCGAACTGATTTATCAGGGTGCAAAGGCGATGCGTGCGGCCGTGCCTGCTCATCTGCCGGTGACGGTGAAAATTCGCCTCGGCTGGGATTCCGGCGACCGCCAGTTTGAAATTGCCGATGCGGTGCAGCAGGCGGGCGCAACCGAACTGGCCGTACACGGTCGCACCAAAGAAGATGGCTACAAGGCCGAGCGCATTAACTGGGCGGCGATTGGTGAAATCCGCCAACGCTTAACGATCCCGGTGATCGCCAACGGCGAAATCTGGGACTGGCAGAGCGCGCAGGACTGTATGGCGGCAACCGGATGCGATGCGGTGATGATCGGACGCGGCGCGCTGAACGTACCGAACCTCAGCCGGGTGATTAAATATAATGACCCGCGTATGCCGTGGAACGATGTTGTAATGCTGCTGAAAAAATACGTGCTGCTGGAAAAGCAGGGCGATACCGGCCTCTACCACGTGGCGCGCATCAAGCAGTGGCTGGGCTATCTGCGTAAAGAGTACGAGGAAGCCAGCGGGTTGTTCGCTGAAATTCGCGCGTTGGGCACCTCAAAAGAGATCGCGCGGGCCATCGGCAATATTACCCTGTAGTCCACGGCCATGGGGACTATCGCCGCCTTGTGCAACGGGAGAACTTTCCTTATGCCAACTGAATGACTCCGGCTAGCGCCTGATGCCAGTAATCATCACCACTTTGCCCCTGAAATTACAGGGCAAATTGGTGGGTGGATTAACGTATTCTGCCGGAGCCTCTACGGAAACTGCGTTTAACATTCGCTGCTGGCAACAAAAATCCTCGTTTTGACATAACTTATCGTGATTCTTAGCGGGATCTGTTAGCAAGCTAAGGGTATGATATAGCGACTATTACAACCTGTTTTGGCTCTGCTATGTCTGCAATTCCGGCATTAACCAATGCCCAGCTTAATAAACGCATTATCTCCGTCGTGGTTTTTACCTTTTTCTGTTACCTCTCCATCGGTCTGCCGCTGGCGGTGCTGCCGGGCTATGTACATAACCAGCTGGGTTACAGCTCGTTTGTCGCCGGGCTGATCATCAGCCTGCAGTACTTTGCCACACTGATCAGCCGCCCGCAGGCCGGGCGCTACGCTGACCTGCTGGGGCCGAAAAAAGTGGTGCTGGCCGGGCTGGTGCTGTGTGGTGCCAGCGGCGTGCTCAGCATTCTGGCGGTGGTGTTTAATACCTCGCCGCTGGTCAGCCTGCTGCTGCTGGCCGCGGGGCGGGTGGTGCTGGGCTTCGGTGAGAGCCTGACGGCCACCGGATCGATCCTGTGGGGGATTAACGTGGTGGGCACGGTACAGAGTGCCCGCGTGATCTCCTGGAACGGCGTGGCGACCTATCTGGCCATGGCGATGGGCGCACCGCTCGGCGTGATGCTGAATTCGCTGTTTGGCATTCCCGGCTTCGCCGGACTGATCGTGGTGATGGCGATCCTCGGCTTCTGGATGGCCACGCGCCGCCCGGCGGTAAAAGTGCAGGTGGGCGAGCGCACGCCGTTCAGCCAGGTATTTGGCAAAATCTGGATCTACGGCCTGTGCCTGGGGCTGGGCACGGTCGGTTTCGGTACCATTGCCACTTTTATCACCCTCTATTTCAGCCATCACGGCTGGAGCGGCGCGGCGTTCTCGCTGACGCTGTTCAGCTGCGGATTTATTCTGATGCGCCTGCTGTTTAACAACAGCATCAGCCGCTTCGGTGCCATGCGCGTTTCACTGGTGTCGTTCACTATTGAGTGCGTTGGCCTGCTGATTATCTGGCAGGCGAGCAGCGTGTGGATGGTGGATCTCGGGGCGTTTCTCACCGGCTCGGGTTTCTCACTGATTTTCCCGGCGCTGGGCGTGGAGGCGATTCGGCGGGTTCGGCCGCAAAATCAGGGATCGGCGCTGGGGCTTTACTCCGCCTTCCTCGACTGCGGTCTGGGAGTCACCGGGCCGCTGGCTGGCTTACTGATTGGGCACTGGGGAATTGATACCATCTATCTGGCGGCGGCGGGCGTGGTGCTGATTGCGCTGGCGTTGATCGTGAGGATGCTGATGCAGGGGGATCGTCGATCCCCCCCGATTAATCAGTAAATTTCCGGCACGATCATGTCTTCCGGCACCGGGTTACGACGATACTCGTCGTGACGCTCGCGGTGCGGCAGGGTGATGGTTTTCTGCTCCGTGTCTTCATACGGGATCTGGCGCAGCAGGTGGCTGATGCAGTTCAGGCGCGCCTTTTTCTTGTCCACGCCCTGCACAATCCACCAGGGGGCTTCGTCGATATTGGTGCGCTCCAGCATCTCTTCTTTCGCCTCGGTGTACTCTTCCCAGCGGCGGCGGCTTTCGAGATCCATCGGGCTGAGCTTCCACTGCTTTAGCGGGTCGTGGATGCGGCTGAGGAAGCGCAGTTCCTGCTCTTCATCGGTAATGGAGAACCAGTATTTAACGATCTGAATGCCACTACGCGTCAGCATCTTTTCAAACTCCGGCACGCTGCGGAAAAATTCTTCCACTTCCTGTTCGTTGCAGAAGCCCATCACCCGCTCAACGCCCGCCCGGTTGTACCAGCTGCGGTCAAACAGCACCATTTCTCCCGCGGCCGGAAGATGAGCGATGTAGCGCTGAAAATACCACTGGGTGCGTTCACGATCGTTAGGGGCGGGCAGGGCAGCAACGCGGCAGTTGCGTGGGTTAAGGCGCTGGGTAATACGCTTGATCACCCCTCCTTTGCCTGCGGCATCGCGGCCTTCAAAAATAATCACCACGCGGTGGCCGGTGCGGGTCACCCAGTCCTGCAGCTTGACCAGTTCCCCCTGCAGGCGCAGCAGCTCGCGGAAATAGTGCTTACGCCAGGCTTTTTCACCCGGTTCAGGCTCGTGCCCATCGCCAAATCGCAGATCGTCAAGTTCCATCTCCAGCTCTTCGTCGTAGCTGTCGTAGAACTCCTGCAGCAGGCGCTGGTTAATATTCTCAATGGAGAAATCATTGCCTTGCATCGCCATTCTCGCTTACCCCCGGTAAGGTTAAAAAGTAGTCATTATGCTGTTAAACAGAATTACTCTCCGGTAATACGCAGTTTGTATGACAAATAAATGACGGCGTGGGCGAATTAACACGCATTCAGTCGCTTTGGTAACAAAACTGTCATCTGCATAGGTCAGGATAGGGCATTGCGGCCCTGATTCAGCCTGGTAAAACTATGACCCAACGCCTGCCGCTGGTGCGGCAAAAACCTGACTTTAGTGACGATGTTTCCGGCCTGATATATGGCTATCAGTTTATTAACGGCCGCGAGCCGCAAAGCCTGACCGTGCAGCAGTCGTGCGAGGCGTGGAACAATCAGAACAGCGCGGATGAGCGTTTTCTCTGGCTGCACGTTAACCTCAATCACGCCGCCGCCGCGCGCTGGCTGCAAACGCACTTTGCCGTGGACGAAGAGTTCTTCGACGAGATCCAGCACGGTTCGCACAGTACTCGCATTGAGCGGCAGAACGACGCGCTGATGGCGGTGCTGAACGACGTGATTTTCGATGCGCGGGAAAGCGCGGAAGAGAGCGCCACATTATGGATCTGGTGCCGTGCCGGGCTGGTGGTCAGCGCCCGCTTCAAGCCGGTCAGGCTGGTCGAACGGCTACAGCAGAAGCTGATCGCGATGGACTTGCGGTCGCCAACCGAACTGCTGGCCCAGCTGCTGGCGGAGCAGGAAGATGTGCTCGGGCTTATCGTGCGACAGTCAAACCAGTACGTCGATCAAATCGAAGAACGGCTGCTGGGGCAGCATATTAAAAGCAATCGCGCGGAGCTGGGCAGGCTGCGGCGTACATTACTGCGCTTTCAGCGCCTGCTGGCCCCGGAACCAGCGGCGCTGTTCCGCCTGATAAACCGGCCACCCGGCTGGCTGAACCCCAGCGTGGTGCAGGATCTGCGGCAGTTCACCGAAGAGTTCACGGTGGTGCTGAACGACCTTAACGGCCTGACCGAACGTATTCGCCTGCTGCAGGAAGAGGTGGCCGCGCAGCAGCTGGAGCAGAGCAACCGCACGCTATTTACCCTGACGTTGATTACCGTACTGGCGCTACCGATTAATCTGGTCGCCGGTTTCTTCGGCATGAACGTGGGGGGCATCCCGCTGTCGGGTAATCCGCATGGATTTGTGCTGCTGGTGATGCTGGTGATGGTCTTTACCTGTGCGGCAGCCTGGCTGGTGATGCGGCGGCGGGATCCACGATAAAAAAAAGGGAAAGGGTGGCATCCTTTCCCGGTGGAAATGCTGGCCGAGACACTAATGCCAGCGGTGAGAACAACGAGGGTTCTCTAAAGCCTATTGTTGTCGAGGGCATTAACGCATTCACGCTAACGCAGGACTAAGCTAATGCGATTAGCCCGACGCATGCCAGCCATTACGTGCGTTTCATTGATCTATCACCAATAAAATCAATTAGTAAGATATGCCCTACATCTAAGTAGGTAGCTAAAGTGTCGACGATCAAACATAAGCACGCCACGATATGCCGCCGTGCAGGAGAGGCTTTTAACGATTTGGCAGGCAGGGGTTTGCAGAATAAAAAAACTGCACCTTCGTCAGCGGAATTGCTGCTTTCTCCGGTGCAGTTTTTAAATTAGGAGGCCGTTGAACGGCCTCTGACCGGAATTACGATTTTGGCGTGCTGTAGATCGGGCCTGGCTGGCTCAGACCCTGAATGGTCTGTGCGCTGCTTTCCGCAGGCGCGTCGATCGCTGCCGGAGCAGATTGCTCGGTTGCAGGTTGCTCTGCGGCTGGCTGTTCAGCCGGCTGCTGCGCTGCGGCGGCCGTGGCGTCACCGGTAACCGAATCCACCACGCTGGCACCCTGAACGGTGACCGGCGTCATCGGCTCTTCCTTCGGCAGTGCGCCTTCCTGCTCCGGTACGGCAACCGGGGCGGTGCTGTCCGCTTCACCGTTTACCTTCACCGGCATACCGGAACGCGCTTTCAACGCTTCTTCTATGCTGGTGGTGTTCACGCTGGCATCACTCACCACTTTGGTCACGGCGGCATTCAGCGTCAGTGGAACCGGCTCGCGAGACTGGAACTGTTCTTCGGTCTGTGACAGCGGGTTGTGGATCTCAACATAGCGAGAACCGTCCGGCTCAACCGTGGCCTTAATTGGCTGGTCGATAAACTGCACGCGCGTGCCGACCGGCACGTTGTCGAACAGCCATTTAATGTCGTCAGCGCGAAGACGCACGCAGCCGTGGCTGACGCGCAGACCAACACCGAAGTTAGCGTTGGTGCCGTGAATCGCATACAGGCGGCCAATGTACAGCGCGTACAGACCCATCGGGTTATCCGGGCCAGCCGGGAAAACGGCAGGCAGAGATTCACCGCGCGCGGCGTACTCCTCGTGCATCTTCTTAGTTGGGGTCCAGGTCGGGCCGTCTTTCTTACGCTGAACGGAAGTAGTCCAGTTGATTGGCGTATCTTTACCCAGTTCGCCGATGCCGATAGGCAGTACGACGACGGTTTTGGTGCCTTTCGGGTAGTAGTACAGACGCATTTCCGCGCTGTTGATCACAATGCCTTCGCGCGGGGCGTCGGGCAGGATCAGCTGCTGAGGAATAATCAGCTTACTGCCGGGTTTCGGCAGATAAACGTCAACGCCCGGGTTGGCTTCCAACAGGTTGCTCAGACCCATCTGGTACTGGGCAGCAAAGGCTTCAAGCGGAAGCTTGCTGTCTTCAGGAATAGTAATTTCCAGGTTCTGTCCGGTCAGGCGGCTGTTGGCGGCCGGAAGCGGATAAACCACGGCTAAGGCTGAGTGGCTGAACGCCGCTGCGGCCAGAAACAGGGTGACAAATGCACGGATGCTTTTTTTCATATTATTTCAGGTGTAGCGCCATGTAGACTGTTGATAAACGACCCAATACTGGTCAACTGTGACCGGCTGCACATTATATGTTCATAATGGCCTCGGATGAAACCAGGATTTATCTTTGTTGAACTATCTTTACGAAGAATTGTCTGCAATGCCACCAAATCACGGTGATTTTTCATCCTGCCCAGCGCCACAGCCCATTTCAGCGATATTTTCCCTCAGTGTTTTCCTGGGTGAATGCGCTGCGTTCGACCAAACTAACAAAATGCCCTTAACGATAAAGTCAACGAGGTGAAAAACGCCAATGTCGGCAGCCCGCCATTCGCCGAATTAATCACGTGCAATCTTTAGGGTGAGATGGGATCTTTTTGTAGTACGGACAGCACTGAGTGTGGATGGTCGGGCGATCGGGGGCGGCAAACGCTGACCGCCCCCGTTATCAACTGAACGAATGCTGTGAAGCTTCAGACCATACGAGTCCGAGCGCCGGCGCAATCTACGGCGACACGAAACGACTATTGCTTGATTTTGACGCGTTCCTGGCTGGCCGGTGCGGCCTGCTGCTCGCGGTCGGCCGCAAGCTGGCGCATATCATCCCACCACTGCTGCCATTTTTCGGCCACCACCGGCGTGAAGAAGCGAGCTGCGCTGCGTGCCGCCGCTCCGCGCATGGTGCGCAGTTTGCCCGGATGCTCCAGCAGGTCGATCAGCGTGTCCGCCAGCGCCTGCTCGTTACCGTCCTCAACCAGCACGCCCGCCTTGAAGTTGCCCAGCAGGTCGCGTGGACCGTAATCGACGTTAAAGCTGACCAGCGGCGTGCTGTAGGCCAGCGCTTCCAGACCAAACAGCGAGAAACCTTCCTGATCGGAGCACAGCACCGCGCAGCAGGCCTGGCGGTGGATGTCGGCAACATCGGCAGAGAACCCGTTGATATGGATATTCTGCGTCAGCCCCTTATCCTGAACCTGTTTAATCAAACCGGCACGCAGCGGGCCGACACCCCAGGTGTGCAGCTGGGCATCCGGCACCGCCTTCAGCACTTTCTCGAATACGCGGAGCAGCAGACCGTGACGTTTTTCCTCGGAGTAGCGGGCCATATACACCACATTTTTACTGGCCTTTTTGGTAATCTTTTTGCTCGCCTGCGGATTATCGATGTGGTTTGGAATGGTTCGCAGCCGCTGTGCCGGGAAACCGCTGCCAAGCAGCGCCTGTTGCTGTCCGTCGGTCAGCACCACCAGCTGGTCGATATTTTTTTCGCTGTCGAGTACGCGCGCATAGCCCGCCTTCAGCTTGCCATCCGCCAGTAGATGAGTGGAGTGGAACAGCGAGGTCAGCGTGCCGTTGCAGTGCAGATGCGGCGCATGGCGAATAAATTCGCTCCACGGGCGGTTTTTATCCACCAGGAAATGCCATTCGGTTCGCGGATCCAGGCACATAATCGCCATCGCGGCGACAAATGCCGCATCGCTGCGCCAGCTTATCTTCTCGCCGTTCGGCTGGCCGACCTCTATGCTGGACAGCAGGCTGCTCTGCTGGCGCTGGGTATAGTGCTTGCGCAGAACGATACGCTGACGGCTGTCGACGTAATCTTCGAAGCTCAGCTCGCCCTCGCGCCCCGGCAGTGCATACTGCATCACGCGCAGCGGCGCGTCTTTATCTCCGGTTGAACGTAGCAACACGCCCTGCGGGATCGCCGCCAGCGGGGCAAGCTTCTTACTATCGCACAGCGGCGACAGCCACTGATAAATGCTCATGACCTGGGTGTCTGCCGGGAGCTTACCGGCCGCCTTAAAGGTATTAACAGTTTCTTCCAGTGCCGGGTTAAACGACGAGATCAGAATGGTCGGCAGCACGCCGAGATGCTCTTTAAACAGCCTGACGCGGCGCATTGTCGCCACTTCAATGCCGTTGCCGACGTTGCGCAGGTTCTCACACAGGAACAACACGCGCGGTTCGCCTGATTTGCGCGGGCCACCGCGCGCGGCCTGGGCCTTTGCCGCTACCGAGGCCTTCACAGCGGCCGCCTGTTCATGGGCTGGCTGACGCAGATAGTTATGGTAGGCGACATAACCTGAAAGATAGTGTTCAACATCATCGATCCTCACTCGGAAGCTGTGATGGCGTATAAAGAAGCTGCCAACAATGCGCTCGGGGTTTTTGAAGAACATCGCCAGTTCCGGCCAGAAGAAGCCGTTCAGCAGGTAGCGGGCGCGGAACTCCAGCGCCTCGTAAAATTTGTTCAGGTCGAAGTCAAACAGCAGATGGGCATGGCGTTCGTCGGCGGCCATCCGCACGATCATCTTCTGCGCCGCCATCATCAGTTCGAGCAGCGTCGGGAAGGTGGTGATGCGCGTCAGCACAAAATTCAGATAGTCGCGAACGTTATCCAGCCCGAATTTAAAATAGCGCTCTTCCGGGCGGTAAAGCGTCAGTTCGTTAACGCAGTAGCTCAACCAGTGATCGTGCGCCTGCCAGTGCTTGTTGTCGATAAAGTAGTCAAATGCGCGCTCGACGATGTCCAGCCAGCGCGGATTGCGCGTAATCCCGTACAGACGCATCAGCGCAAACGCCGCTTCTCCGTCGTAATAGATGATGCGCTGCTCCGCCTTCACCGACAGGCTGGGGTAGTTCAGCACGTGTACAAACGACTTCTTATCGGTCTGCATAAAGCCGATACCGTTGGCCAGCCGTTCCATCTGCGCGACATAGCGCTCGTTGCCGGTCAGCTCGGTGTATTTCGCCATCGCCAGAATACAGACGGCGTTGCCGCCCAGCTTGATCTCATTCCCGGTATCCACGAGGAAATCGGCCTCGCTGCCGTCCGGCAGTTTGCGCGTGTGGATCAGCTTGCCGGTGAGGTAGCGAAGCGAGCGCTCAACCGCTTCCATCTGCTGCGGCTGCTGGCTTTTCTCCCAGCCTTCCAGCAGGGCATAGGTGGAGCTGGCGTGGCGCAGCGCGTTGTAGGAGTCGATAGGGCGGTCAAAGCAGGGGAACCAGCCGTAGTAAAACTCACCGGAGGATTTCACCTGTTCGGCCAGGAAGCTGGTGGCGCTGTCTATCACCTGAGGCAGCGTCTCGCCCGGCCAGTTGTCAATGCGACGATAGCCCGCGTTCAGCCCACGATTTTCCAGCGGCCAGGTTCCTGTACCATCGGTAAACACGCCGCTGGTGGTAAAGCACCAGAGGATCTGATCGTCACGCTGTGGCCACTGCAGCGGCTGGCCGAAACGCTGGCGGCCGTAGCTGGCCAGGTTAATCACGTTCGGCGTCGCCAGGTTTTTATTGCCTTCATACAGCACGGCGTTAGCGCACAGCTCCTGCGGCAGCATGGCGAGCGTGAACTGGCTGTCGAGCGACAGCCCGCAGCCAAAGTAGTTACGTTTGGTCTTGCCAAATTCGCGCTGTAAATCTTCCCAGCTTACCGCGCGGACCTGATCCACCACGTCAACCCGCAGCCAGAGCGGCTTACGGCTTTGCTTTTTATTCCAGTTTTGCAGCGCTTCCGCGCCGTCACTCCAGGCCTGTTCAAAACTGTTGCCGCTGGCAATATGGACATGCGCACGTTTATTACCGTGACAGAGACTGAAAAAGAGTACCCAGCCGGGATGACCTTCCGGCAGTGCTGTGGTCGTCACGCTTTCGGCAGAAACACGGGCTGCCTGCAATAGTTTGCTTAATGACATCTCATCTCCTCCAGAGACTATTAACGCTCTCTGAGCGCTTCTTTTGCTCGGTTAAACGGTTTAAAGAGGTAATCCATCACGGTTTTCTCGCCGGTTTTAATATCCACCGAAGCGATCATTCCCGGAGAAATGGAGAAGCGTTTGCCATTTTTATTCTGCAAATAGTCGACATCCGTGCGGATAAATACGCGGTAGTAGTAAATCTCCGGTTTCACTTCGTCCTGGATGGTATCCGGCGAAATCGTCTCAACCACGCCGTGCAGCCCGCCATAAATGGCGTAGTCATAGGCGCTGATCTTGACCAGGGCATTCTGGCCAGGGTGGATAAACGCGATATCGCGCGGCGACAGGCGGGCTTCGATCAGCAGACGATCGTCAACCGGCACAATCTCCATCAGATCGCCGTTAGGGGGGATAACGCCACCGATGGTATTCACTTTGATATTTTTGACGATGCCGCGCACCGGCGAACGCACGGTCAGGCGTTCCACTGAATCAGAACGGCCCTTGATCACTTCCGCCAGCGAGTCGGCTTCCGCATTGGCCTTCGCCATCTCTTCCCGCGCCTGCACGTAGTATTGCGAACGCAGATCGGTCAACTTCAGGTCAAGGTCCGCTTTCTGACGGCGCAGGCGCAGCACTTCCACGTTACTGGCTGCGCCGGTGGTGGCCAGACGTTCGGTGATCTGCAGCTCGCGTTTCACCAGGTCCAGCGCTTCATTGATTTGTGTTTCTGACCCTTTCAGCTGGGCTCGGCGGGTGTTATACAGACGGGTTTCCGTGGCTCTCAGTGACTCAAACTTATCCAGCTCGGCCGGGAAGGTCAGCGGCAGGTCGTTCACTTCCGCCGTCAGGCGTGAGGCCGAGGCCAGTGCAGCCCGGTAGCGCGCCGCGCTTTCACCGACGTTGGACTGCGAGCGGGTCGGGTCCATCCACGCCACGATCTGACCTGCTTCCACTTTGGAGCCTTCGCGCACGTTCAGGCCGCCGAGGATGCCGCCGTCCAGCGACTGCAGTACCTGCTCGCGGGTGCTGGGGATCACCTTACCGGCACCGTTAGACACTTCGTCCAGCGTGCCAAACCAGGCCCAGACGGCAATCACTGCCAGCAGCAGGGCAGTGATCCACACAATCCGCGTGGAGCTGGACAGTTTAACTTCATCACTATCCGCATTATCGATGTCGTCCGCCAGGGTAATGCTGGCGCCGTTATAGACCGGCTGCACCGGGAGTTTATTACCATCCAGGGTGATCGGCAGATCAGGCAAATTTGTTTTCATCGCTGACCTCCAGGGTGCGTTTTTTATCTTCGGCGCGATTCATCGCTTTATCCTTCGGCGCGTCCATCACCAGCGCACCATCTTTCAATACCAGCACGCGATCGGCCAGCTCCAGCACTGCGGCGCGATGGGTGGCAATAATCAGCGTACGACCGGCCAGCCAGCCGCTCAGCCGCTGCAGGAAGTCGCGTTCGGTGTGTTCATCCAGCGAGGCGGTGGGTTCATCCAGCAGCACGATATTCGGGTCGCGCAGCAGCATACGCGCCAGCAGAACGGACTGACGCTGCCCGCCGGAAAGCCCGAGGCCGCCTTCCATAATCTGGTGCTCCAGCCCCAGCGGCAGGCGTTTGATAAAGTCGGCCGCTCCGCATACCTCCAGAACAGCGAAGATATCTTCATCGCGGGCGTGTGGGGCACCCATCGTCAGGTTATCGCGCAGCGTGCCGTGGAACATGCGGGCGTTCTGGGTCAGCAGGCCAATATTGCGTCGCAGATCCGCCACGTCGATATGCGGCAGGCTGAGGTTATCCAGCCGCAGCTCGCCGTCCACCAACTCCACGCCACCGGACAGCGCCTGCAGGAAGGTGGACTTACCGGCGCCGTTGCGGCCCAGTACGGCGATACGTTCGCCACGGCGGATATCCAGCTTGTTCACCCGCAGCGGGATTTGATTAGATTCCAGGTCATAGCGGAACACCGCCGAGCGAATATAGTAATCACCGTAGAGGGTGGCGCAGTGCACGCGCGCTTCATCACCGCCGTTTTCGACCGGCAGCTGCATGATGTTATCCAGGCCGTCCTTCGCCGCTTTCACCTGCTGCCAGCGTGCCAGCACGCCGCACAGGCTGGTCATTGGGGCAATCATGCGTGAAGAGAGCATCGACGCGGCCACCACCGCACCGGTGGTAATATCGCCGTTGATCACCAGCGGTGCGCCGATCATCACCACGGTGGCGTATACCAGGCTCTGAACGGTCATCCCCCAGCTGATCAGTCCCTGAGTCAGGCGACGGGTCGCCATGCCGGACTGCGCGGTAATCTGAATGTAGCTATTCCACTGCTGCTGGAAGCGCTGCTCCGCCTGCATCAGCTTGATATCTTCCAGACCCTGCAGACTCTCCACCAGGATGGCGTTGCGCAGGGTGGTTTCCATCGTGGCCTGGCGTGCCAGCCGGGCCAGCTTTTTCTGTAACAGCAGGCCGGGGACCAGCATCAACACCGTCGCCACCGGGGCGATCCACGACAGATACGGCGAAATCACGATCAGCACGCCCATAAATAGCAGGAAGAACGGCATATCGACGATGGCAGACACGGTGGTCGAGGTGACCATTTCACGCACCTGTTCCAGCTCGCGCACCTGGGAAATAAAGCTGCCGGTGGAGCGGGGGACCGCACTGTTACGCAGGCGCAGCGCGTGGCCGAATACCCGGTCAGAGACGCGCAGGTCGGCGCGTTTGCCGAGGATATCGGTGACGTGCCCGCGGGCGAGCCGCATGATGAACGAGAAGATAATGGCGATCATCACGCCGCCGAACAGCACGTACAGCGTCGGGTAGGACTGCGCCGGGATCACCCGATCATACACCTGCATCGAGAAGATAATCCCGGACAGCGCCATCACGTTGATGATCAGCGACGCCAGCATCACGTACCAGTACGGGCGGATGTCGCGCATCACCAGATTGCGCAGCCAGTTTGGCGTATATTCCGCCAGATAGCGGTCGGCACGGATATCTTTCACCGCGGCAACCGGACGGAAGGCGGCAATATGGCTGATGTCCGGCAGCAGCTCGGAGAAAGAGAGCTGCGTGACCAGCTGGGCATCGCTGATAAAGCTGACCCCGATACCGTCTTTGCCGTCGTAGGTTTCAATAATCCCCACCTGGCCGTCATTCAGCTGGATCACCAGCGGCAGTCGCCAGCTGTTGATCTCGCTGTCTTCGGTGTTCAGCAACCGGCCTGACAGCCCGGCCTGGCGGCCGAGGTTCTGAATAATGGCCGCTAACGGTTTATCCTGCTGCCAACTGGCGGCGGCCTGCAGACCGCCGGGGGAGAATTCCAGCCGATAGTGCCTGGCGATATGGCCAATGGCGGTTACCCAGTCGTGAAGATGGCTTGTCTTATTGTTGTTCTCGCCGTTATCGGGTTCGAGAGGTTCCTGGTGCAGCTGACTCATGGTTGGATCTCCACCTGCTGGATCTTCTGGTTATCCAGGGCAAAAGCATTGCGGATATGCCCCGTGCTGTACAGACAGTCCAGCTGCAGGGTACGGAGCTGGGCGATGGTTTGCTGCTCGGTAAAACGGGACTGATAAATTTCCTGCTCGGCGTTCAGCACGTCGAGAAGCTGGCGGGTGCCCAGCTGCAGATACTGCTGTTGATACAGCTCGCGGGTTTTTTCACCGAGCGCCTGCTGGCGGGCCTGAATGGCCAGGGTGGTGCTGAGGCTCATCGACTCGTTCTGCGAAGCGCTGAGCTGCTGCCGCGCGTCCAGACGCGCCGACTGCACCATGGCGTTGGCGGCTTCGAGGGTATGCACGGCGGCGTTACGCTGCGCATCCAGCCCGCCGCCCTGATACAGCGGCATCTGCACGCGGACATAGGCCGAATACTGCGTGCGGTCCAGAGTCTGGTGGTTGGCGTAGCGATCGTTGAGGTAGTGGGTGACTTCCGGCTCCAGGGAGATGGTCGGCATCCGCTGGGCATTGGCATAATCCAGCTGGGCCTGCGCCTGATTGGCCTGCGCCCACGCGGCCAGCACGGAAGGGATTAAGCGATCGTCAACCTGGGTGACTTCACAGGCTTTGCCGAGTTTGGGCGGGAAGTCGTTGGTGACTTTATTCACCGCCTTCCAGCCGAGGTAGGTGGCCAGCGTTGCGCGCCAGCGGTCAAGGTTCGCGCGATACTGCATCAGCGTGGCGCGCGCGCCTTCAATACGGGTGTTGGTCTGTACCACGTCCGACAGCGAGCTGGCTCCCTGATCGTTACGCTCGCGGGCCAGGCCGCCAATGGTGTTCAACGAATCCAGCTGCGCCTGCGCGATAGCAACCAGCTCCTGATATCCCTGAACCTGTACTAATGCAGCGGCTGTATCATGAGCAACCTTGTCGATGCTCACCAATACCTGGGCCTGCTGTTGCGCCACGCCGGCATTCGCAGAACGCACAGAGCTGGAGACTTTACCGAAGTCATACAGCATCTGGGAAAGCGAAAGGACCAGCGACGGGCTGTAACCGTGTCCACTATATGTGTTGGTAATACCGTTATTCATGCCACCGCTAATTTGCGGGTAGTACTTGGAACGGGCGTAATTCACCTGTTCGGACTGTTCAAACAATTTCCCGACCTGTTCACTAATTGACGGATGCCACTGCACCGCGCGTTGAACCGCCTTGTTGATATCCAGCGGCTGGTTGGTGTTTTCGATAATGGGTTCGGTGACTTCGCCGTTCAGGCTGGGTAATTCTTGTTGACTAACCAGATATTGTGCGCTGATGCGCGAGGGAGCGTCTTCATCCAGCTCTTCGGCCTGTGCCGGAGCCAGCGGAAATAAAACACCGGTCAGCATGAGTAAGCCTGCCGTACTGCGTTTTAGGAGATGAATCATAGAAATACTTTTTCCTGTTCGCTGTTGCTGCTCTCTTACATGCTTCACCCGTCTGCGGGGTTTTACTGTTGTAACATTTAACAATCCGCGTACTCCTTCAGGCAAACCGTAACAGGAAGCGGGGGTGCGGCAGCCCTTGGCTACACTACCCCCGTTAGTCAATAACGTTACATTTGTTGGCACTTCCCTGTGCCACTGAAAAATCCCTCAAACATTAGTTACACGGAAGTATTGTGCTGTTGCAGCAATTCGTCCAGGGTAACGGTCACATTTTCGAGAGTAATCAGTTCAGTTGAGTCGTACTGCGTTCCTGCACCGTCACGGTCAATCGACACCACGGTATTGCCGTCGTCGGTATGTTCTACCGAGACGTAGTTACCAATGGTGGCGGCCGAACCGTCCCAGCCCTGCAGCAGTTCACTGACATCGATGTGGTCTTCGCCGACGGTGAAGTCGGTCCAGGTATCATCACCGTTGCCGCCGGTGGCATCCGCATTATCCAGCAGGTGGTAAACCACCGTGTCTGCCCCGTCACCCAGAGTGAAGGTGTCGTTGTAGGCACTGCCGGAAACAGAGTCATCTTCACTGGTGCCAGTGACCGTTGGTGCCAGGTCAATGGTCAGTGAATTCAGCGTGATTGAGCCGTCGGTTTCGACCAGCGAGTACGAGAACACTTCTTTAGAAGTGATATCGGCCGCGGTGATACCTTCGTTCAATTCATAGCTGTACGTACCGTCAGCGCTGATGGTCAGCGTGCCGTACAGGCCATCCACCGAGGTCGACGCCGTACCGTCATCAGTCAGACTGATACCATCGATATTCAGCGTAGCGCCGGTATGCGAAGTGGTATCACCATCGTGCACGTTGCCGTGAACGGTGCCGGAGGCTTCAGCATCAGTATCGAAGGATTCCACCGCCATCAGTGCACTGAACGTATTCACGCCGTTATGCAGCGTGATGGTCAGCGTTGAGCCCGTCGTCACGTTATGTGAATCAACCACCTGATAGGTGAAGGACGTTGTGGTTGGCAACGAATTCACTTTCAGGTTGGCCGCCAGGGTGAAGGTGTAATCCCCCGCTGCGTTGATGGACAGCGAGCCGTACGCATTGGTGATGGTGGTCAGACCCGATGTCGCGATCGTTGTACCGTTCACCGTGGAGACATGCGTGCCTGTTGGAATTTCACCAGTGGAGGAGCTGGTGTCATTGGCTAACAGGTGGCCTGTGGTACTGGTGCTGTTGGTCAGCAACGTCGTGGTGAGGTCGGTTGCTGCATTGACGCTCAGGGTGCTGGTGCTAACCGCACTGACACCTGTCTTGTTCAACACCACAACATAGGACCCTGCCGTGTTAATGGTGAAGGTATGCGAACCTGAGGTCGGTGTCAGACCAATCAGTATCTGGTAGAGCTGTCCAGTCTGAACCCGTGTTAACGAACCGTTGGCGTTAATCTGGTACACATACGCCGAAACGGTTGTTAAAAGTTCAGCCCCACTAACACCGCCGGTTACGGTAAAGGTCCGGGATTCGCCCGTACCCACGGTGAACTGCAGCTGCGGGTTGCTGCCAAGTAGCGTGATGTTAAGCAGATTATCCCCGAGACCGGCGGTCACCAAGGCGGTCTTAGTATCCGAACCAATCGCCGTGGACTGAACGCTTCCCGTGTGGGTCAGGAAGTCCACCTCACCGGTATCCGGCTTCGCCGTCACGATGATCGCTGACTTGACCTGCGTTCCGAGTGATTCATTACCCGTCGGATCCTTCAGCGTTACTGTCAGCTGCGTACCCGTGGTCTGCGGCGTGTTCAGCGTCACGGTAAAGGTACCGTTCTGTCCGACCGTGATGTTGGCCGGGCTGATGGTATTTCCGTTGGCATCCTTAACCGTCACGGTGGAACCGACTTCACCTGAACCGGTAATCACCGTACCTGCTGCGTTGATAGCCAGATCGGTCGGTGCGGTAGGTGCCGTGGTGTCATGCGCGGTAACCGGTGCAGTCGGCGATGGGTTATTCGCCGCATCGGTCTGCTGCACGGTAAGCGCCTGGCCGTTGGTCTGCGCGGTGGTCAGATTGACGGTGAAGCTGCCGTCTGCCGCCACGACAGTACCTGCCACGCTGATCACGTTGCCATTGGCATCACGCACGGTAACTCTCGCACCTGGTTCACCGGAACCGGTGATAGTCAGACCGTCATTGGAGACGTTCAGACCGGTAGGAGCAATCGGAGGCGTGGTGTCGCCTGCAGTAACCGGTGCAGTCGGTGACGGGTTATTCGCCGCATCGGTCTGCTGCACGGTAAGCGCCTGGCCGTTGGTCTGCGCGGTGGTCAGATTGACGGTGAAGCTGCCGTCTGCCGCCACAACAGTGCCTGCCACGCTGATCACGTTGCCGTTGGCATCACGCACGGTAATACGCGCACCCGGCTCACCGGTGCCGGTGATGTGCAGGCCGTCAACTGCAACGGTCAGGCCGGTCGGTGCCAGTGGAGCTGTGGTATCGCCTGCGTTAACCGGTGCAGTTGGTGACGGGTTATTCGCCGCATCAGTCTGCTGTACGGTAAGCGCCTGGCCGTTGGTCTGCGCGGTGGTCAGATTGACGGTGAAGCTGCCGTCTGCCGCCACAACAGTGCCTGCCACGCTGATCACGTTGCCGTTGGCATCACGCACGGTAATACGCGCGCCCGGCTCACCGGAACCGGTGATGGTCAGGCCGTCAACTGCAACGGTCAGGCCGGTCGGTGCCAGTGGAGGTGTGGTATCGCCTGCGTTAACAGTAACCGGCGTAGAGCTATTGTTGCCGCCGTCGGTCTGGGTCACGGACAGTGCCTGGCCATTGGTCTGAGCGGTGGTCAGATTGACGGTGAAGCTGCCATCTGCCGCCACGACAGTCCCTGCCACACTGATCACGTTGCCGTTGGCATCGCGTACGGTGATACTTGCACCAGGTTCCCCGGTACCGCTTAAGGTCAGGCCGTTAGCCGCTACGCTCAGATCGTCAACCGCTGCCGGTGGCGTGGTGTCGCCCGCGTCTACGGTAACCGGTGTGGAGCTGTTGTTCCCACCGTCGATCTGGGTGACGGAGAGTTCCTGTCCGTTGGTCTGCGCGGTGGTCAGATTGACGGTGAAGCTGCCGTCTGCCGCTACCACAGTGCCCGGAATGCTGATGACGGTACCGTTGGCATCACGCACGGTGATCGCCGCACCCGGTTCACCGGTACCGGTGATGCTCAGTCCGTCAGCCGCCACGCTCAGGTCGTCAACCGGTGCCGGAGGAGTAGTATCGCCAGCATGAACGGTGACCGCCGGAGACGTATTGCCATCTGTATCCGCCTGAGTGACGGAAAGCGTCTGGCCGTTAGTCTGCGCGGTGGTCAGATTGACGGTGAAGCTGCCGTCTGTCGCCACGATGGCGCCAGGCAGGCTGATCACGTTGCCGTTGATATCGCGTACGGTGACGGTCGCGCCAGGTTCACCGGTTCCGGTGACGGTCAGGCCATCAACAGAGACTTCCAGATCGTCAACCGCTGCTGGTGACTCGCTGTCACCCGCCTGTACGGTAACCGGCGTGGAGCTGTTATTGCCGCCGTCGGTCTGGGTCACGGAGAGGACTTCGCCGTTGATCTGGGCGACGGTCAGCGCGACGGTGAAGCTGCCGTCTGCCGCTACCACAGTGCCCGGAGCGCTGATCACGTTGCCGTCCACATCGCGAACGGTGATGGAGGCACCCGGTTCGCCGCTACCGGTGATGCTCAGGCCGTCATCCGCCACGCGCAGATCGTCAACCGGTGCCGGAGGCGTGGTGTCGCCCGCGTCAACGGTAACTGGCGTTGAGTTGTTGTTGCCACCGTCGGTCTGGGTGACGGAGAGTTCCTGACCGTTGGTCTGTGCGGTTCCCAGGGTGACGGTGAAGCTGCCATCCGCTGCCACGATGGTGCCAGGCAGGCTGATCACGTTGCCGTCGACATCGCGCACGGTAATGCTTGCGCCTGGTTCGCCGGTACCGGTGATGGTCAGGCCGTCAGCCGCCACGCTCAGGTCGTCAACCGGTGCCGGAGGCGTGGTATCGCCCGCGTCAACGGTAACCGGGGTGGAGGTGTTGTTGCCG
>NZ_RJVB01000003.1:60711-630881 GCF_003751505.1 Erwinia sp. JUb26
GGTCAGGCCGTCAGCCGCCACGCTCAGGTCGTCAACCGGTGCCGGAGGCGTGGTATCGCCCGCGTCAACGGTAACCGGGGTGGAGGTGTTGTTGCCACCGTCGGTCTGGGTGACGGAGAGTGTTTCTCCATTGGTCTGGGCAGTGCTCAGATTAACGGTGAAGCTGCCGTCTGCCGCCACGATGGTGCCAGGCAGGCTGATCACGTTGCCGTCGACATCGCGTACGGTGATGGAGGAACCTGGTTCGCCGGTGCCGGTGATGGTCAGGCCGTCAGCCGCCACGCTCAGGTCGTCAACCGGTGCCGGAGGCGTGGTATCGCCCGCGTCAACGGTAACCGGGGTGGAGGTGTTGTTGCCGCCATCGGTCTGGGTCACGGAGAGTTCCTGACCGTTGGTCTGCGCGGTGCTCAGGGTGACGGTGAAGCTGCCATCCGCTGCCACGACGGTGCCTGGCAGGCTGATCACGTTGCCGTCGGCATCGCGCACGGTAATGCTTGCGCCAGGTTCACCAGTACCGGTGATGGTCAGGCCGTCAGCCGCCACGTCCAGATCGTCAACCGGTGCCGGAGGCGTGGTGTCGCCCGCATCAACGGTGACCGGGGTGGAGGTGTTGTTGCCGCCGTCGGTCTGGGTCACGGAGAGTTCCTGACCGTTGGTCTGCGCGATGTTCAGGGTGACGGTGAAGCTGCCGTCTGCCGCCACGATGGTGCCAGGCAGGCTGATCACGTTGCCGTCGACATCGCGAACGGTGATGGAGGAACCTGGTTCGCCGGTACCGGTGATGGTCAGGCCGTCAGCCGCCACGCTCAGGTCGTCAACCGGTGCCGGAGGCGTGGTGTCGCCCGCGTCAACGGTAACCGGCGTGGAGGTGTTGTTGCCGCCATCGGTCTGGGTCACGGAGAGTTCCTGACCGTTGGTCTGTGCGGTTCCCAGGGTGACGGTGAAGCTGCCATCCGCTGCCACGACGGTGCCCGGCAGGCTGATCACGTTGCCGTCGGCATCGCGCACGGTAATGCTTGCGCCAGGTTCACCAGTACCGGTGATGGTCAGGCCGTCAGCCGCCACGCTCAGGTCGTCAACCGGTGCCGGAGGCGTTGTGTCGCCCGCGTCAACGGTAACCGGGGTGGAGGTGTTACCGTCCTCGTCGGTCTGGGTCACGGAGAGTTCCTGACCGTTGGTCTGCGCGGTGCTCAGGTTCACGGTGAAGCTGCCATCCGCTGCAACCACTGCGCCAGCAACGCTGATCACGATGCCATCAGCATTACGCACGGTGATGGAGGCACCTGGTTCACCGGTGCCGGTGATGGTCAGGCCATCAGCCGCCACGTCCAGATCGTCAACCGGGGCCGGAGGCGTGGTATCGCCTGCCTTCACATCGGTAGGAAGTGACTCATTATTGGCTGCATCGGTCAGCGTGACCGCGAGTGTTTCGCCGTTGGTCTGTGGAGTGGTCAGATCGACGGTAAAGGTTCCATCTGCTGCAACGACTGCGCCCGGTACGCTGATCACATTGCCATCGGCATCACGAACGGTCACGGTTGCACCTGGTTCACCGGTACCGGTGATGCTCAGACCGTCATCAGAAACCACCAAACCTTCTGGTGCATCCGGGGCGTCTACGTCCGCATCCGCATCCGCATCCGCGTCGGCGTCAGCATCGGCATCGGCGTCCGCGTCGGCATCGGCGTCAGCATCCGCGTCGGCATCGGCGTCGGCGTCAGCATCCGCATCCGCGTCGGCATCCGCGTCGGCGTCGGCATCGGCATCAGCATCCGCATCCGCATCCGCATCGGCGTCCGCGTCGGCATCGGCATCCGCGTCAGCATCCGCATCCGCATCCGCGTCCGCATCGGCGTCGGCATCCGCATCGGCATCGGCATCGGCATCGGCATCGGCATCGGCGTCAGCATCCGCATCGGCATCCGCATCGGCATCGGCATCGGCATCAGCATCGGCGTCAGCATCCGCATCGGCGTCTGCATCCGCATCGGCATCGGCATCCGCGTCGGCATCAGCATCCGCATCGGCGTCAGCATCCGCATCCGCATCCGCATCCGCATCGGCGTCGGCATCGGCGTCCGCATCCGCATCGGCGTCAGCATCCGCATCGGCATCGGCGTCCGCATCGGCATCCGCATCCGCATCCGCATCCGCATCCGCATCCGCATCCGCATCCGCATCCGCGTCGGCATCCGCGTCGGCATCCGCATCCGCATCGGCATCGGCATCGGCATCCGCATCCGCATCGGCGTCAGCATCGGCATCCGCATCGGCATCCGCATCGGCGTCGGCGTCAGCATCCGCATCGGCATCCGCGTCGGCATCCGCATCCGCATCCGCATCCGCATCCGCATCCGCATCGGCGTCGGCATCCGCATCGGCATCAGCATCGGCATCGGCATCGGCATCGGCATCAGCATCGGCGTCCGCATCGGCGTCAGCATCAGCATCGGCGTCCGCATCGGCGTCAGCATCAGCATCGGCATCAGCATCAGCATCGGCATCGGCATCCGCATCCGCATCGGCGTCCGCATCCGCATCCGCATCCGCATCCGCATCGGCGTCAGCATCCGCATCGGCATCTGCATCGGCATCGGCGTCAGCATCGGCGTCAGCATCGGCGTCGGCATCAGCATCCGCATCGGCATCGGCATCCGCATCGGCGTCGGCATCGGCATCGGCGTCAGCATCCGCATCGGCATCGGCATCCGCATCGGCGTCAGCATCCGCATCCGCATCCGCATCGGCATCGGCATCCGCATCCGCATCGGCGTCAGCATCCGCATCGGCATCCGCATCGGCGTCAGCATCGGCATCGGCATCCGCATCGGCATCCGCATCGGCGTCAGCATCGGCATCGGCATCGGCATCGGCATCCGCATCGGCGTCGGCATCCGCATCGGCATCCGCATCGGCATCCGCATCGGCATCAGCATCCGCATCGGCGTCGGCATCGGCATCGGCATCCGCATCCGCGTCGGCGTCAGCATCCGCATCCGCATCCGCATCGGCGTCAGCATCGGCATCGGCATCCGCATCGGCATCCGCATCGGCATCCGCATCGGCATCAGCATCCGCATCGGCGTCGGCATCGGCATCGGCATCCGCATCCGCATCGGCGTCGGCGTCAGCATCCGCATCCGCATCGGCGTCGGCGTCCGCATCCGCATCGGCATCCGCATCGGCGTCAGCATCCGCATCGGCGTCCGCATCCGCATCGGCATCGGCGTCAGCATCGGCGTCAGCATCGGCATCCGCATCGGCATCCGCATCCGCATCGGCGTCGGCGTCCGCATCCGCATCCGCATCGGCATCGGCGTCGGCGTCAGCATCGGCGTCAGCATCGGCATCGGCATCGGCATCGGCGTCGGCATCCGCATCGGCATCGGCATCAGCATCCGCATCGGCGTCGGCATCGGCATCGGCATCGGCATCGGCATCGGCATCGGCGTCGGCGTCCGCATCGGCGTCCGCATCGGCATCCGCGTCGGCATCCGCGTCGGCATCGGCATCGGCGTCAGCATCCGCATCCGCATCGGCGTCGGCGTCGGCATCGGCATCGGCGTCGGCATCGGCGTCAGCATCCGCATCCGCATCGGCGTCGGCGTCAGCATCCGCATCCGCATCCGCATCGGCATCCGCATCGGCATCCGCATCGGCATCCGCATCGGCGTCCGCATCCGCATCGGCGTCGGCATCGGCGTCCGCATCGGCATCTGCATCGGCATCGGCATCGGCATCGGCGTCAGCATCCGCATCGGCGTCAGCATCCGCATCGGCGTCAGCATCCGCATCCGCATCGGCGTCGGCATCAGCATCGGCATCCGCATCCGCATCCGCATCGGCATCCGCGTCGGCATCCGCATCGGCATCGGCGTCAGCATCGGCATCCGCATCGGCGTCGGCATCAGCATCCGCGTCGGCATCCGCATCGGCATCGCCATCCGCATCGGCATCCGCATCCGCATCCGCATCTGCATCCGCATCGGCGTCAGCATCCGCATCCGCGTCGGCATCCGCATCGGCATCGGCATCGGCATCCGCATCGGCATCCGCATCAGCATCGGCATCGGCATCGGCATCCGCATCAGCATCGGCATCGGCATCCGCATCCGCATCGGCGTCAGCATCCGCATCCGCATCCGCATCCGCATCCGCATCCGCATCCGCGTCGGCATCGGCGTCAGCATCGGCATCCGCATCGGCATCGGCATCCGCATCGGCGTCGGCGTCGGCATCGGCGTCGGCATCGGCGTCGGCGTCGGCGTCGGCATCCGCGTCGGCATCGGCGTCAGCATCCGCATCGGCGTCAGCATCGGCATCGGCATCCGCATCGGCGTCAGCATCCGCATCCGCGTCGGCATCGGCGTCAGCATCCGCATCCGCATCCGCGTCGGCATCGGCGTCAGCATCCGCATCCGCGTCGGCATCGGCGTCAGCATCGGCGTCAGCATCCGCATCCGCGTCGGCATCCGCATCCGCATCGGCGTCAGCATCGGCGTCAGCATCCGCATCCGCGTCGGCATCCGCGTCGGCATCGGCGTCAGCATCCGCATCGGCGTCAGCATCGGCATCGGCATCCGCATCGGCGTCAGCATCCGCATCCGCGTCGGCATCGGCGTCAGCATCCGCATCCGCATCCGCGTCGGCATCGGCGTCAGCATCCGCATCCGCGTCGGCATCGGCGTCAGCATCGGCGTCAGCATCCGCATCCGCGTCGGCATCCGCATCCGCATCGGCGTCAGCATCGGCGTCAGCATCCGCATCCGCGTCGGCATCCGCATCGGCATCGGCGTCAGCATCGGCATCGGCGTCAGCATCCGCATCCGCGTCGGCATCCGCATCCGCGTCGGCATCGGCGTCAGCATCCGCATCCGCGTCGGCATCGGCATCCGCATCGGCATCCGCGTCGGCATCGGCATCGGCATCGGCATCGGCATCGGCGTCAGCATCCGCATCCGCATCGGCGTCGGCGTCAGCATCCGCGTCGGCATCGGCATCCGCATCGGCATCCGCATCGGCATCGGCATCCGCATCCGCGTCGGCATCGGCATCCGCATCGGCATCGGCGTCCGCATCGGCATCGGCGTCCGCATCGGCATCGGCATCGGCATCGGCGTCAGCATCCGCGTCGGCATCGGCATCGGCATCGGCATCCGCATCCGCGTCGGCATCGGCGTCAGCATCCGCATCCGCGTCGGCATCCGCATCCGCATCGGCATCGGCGTCAGCATCGGCATCGGCATCGGCATCGGCGTCGGCATCAGCGTCGGCGTCGGCATCCGCATCGGCATCGGCATCCGCGTCGGCATCGGCATCGGCGTCAGCATCGGCATCGGCATCGGCGTCAGCATCGGCATCGGCGTCAGCATCCGCGTCGGCATCGGCATCCGCATCAGCATCCGCATCCGCATCGGCATCGGCGTCAGCATCGGCATCGGCATCGGCGTCAGCATCGGCATCGGCGTCAGCATCCGCGTCGGCATCGGCATCCGCATCAGCATCCGCATCGCGCATCGGCGTCAGCATCGGCATCGGCATCGGCGTCAGCATCGGCATCGGCGTCAGCATCCGCGTCGGCATCGGCATCCGCATCAGCATCCGCATCGGCATCCGCATCGGCATCCGCGTCAGCATCCGCATCGGCATCAGCATCCGCATCCGCATCCGCATCCGCATCCGCATCCGCATCCGCATCGGCGTCCGCATCCGCATCGGCGTCGGCATCGGCATCGGCATCGGCATCGGCATCCGCGTCGGCATCGGCATCAGCATCCGCATCCGCATCGGCGTCGGCATCCGCATCGGCGTCGGCATCCGCATCGGCATCCGCATCGGCGTCGGCGTCAGCATCGGCGTCCGCATCGGCGTCCGCATCGGCATCGGCGTCGGCATCCGCATCGGCGTCGGCGTCAGCATCGGCATCGGCATCGGCATCGGCGTCAGCATCCGCGTCGGCATCGGCATCCGCATCGGCGTCGGCATCGGCATCGGCGTCAGCATCCGCATCGGCATCGGCGTCAGCATCGGCGTCAGCATCGGCGTCAGCATCGGCATCCGCGTCGGCATCCGCATCGGCATCGGCATCGGCATCCGCATCGGCGTCGGCATCGGCATCGGCATCGGCATCGGCGTCGGCGTCGGCATCGGCATCGGCGTCGGCATCCGCGTCGGCGTCGGCATCGGCGTCGGCATCGGCGTCAGCATCCGCATCCGCATCGGCATCGGCATCGGCATCGGCATCGGCGTCAGCATCCGCATCGGCATCGGCATCGGCGTCAGCATCGGCATCCGCATCCGCATCGGCGTCAGCATCACTGTCGGAATCTGAATCGCTGTCGGAATCGGAGTCACTGTCGGAGTCTGAATCGCTGTCGGAATCGGAGTCACTGTCGGAGTCTGAATCGCTGTCGGAATCGGAGTCACTGTCGGAGTCGGAGTCACTGTCGGAATCAGAGTCGCTGTCGGAATCAGAGTCACTGTCGGAATCAGAGTCACTGTCGGAGTCTGAATCGGCGTCCGCATCGGCATCCGCGTCGGCATCAGAATCACTGTCGGAGTCAGAATCGCTGTCGGAATCTGAATCGCTGTCGTCGTTATTGTGGTGATCGTCGTCGCTTACGCCCAGGAACATTGCTCCTAAGCCAAGCAGGCCGGCGCCAGCAAATGCCAGCCCAGCCGCATAACTTGGTTCCGAACCGCCCAGCAATAAGCCGTCGATATCGGCAATAGATTCAAAATGGAAGCCGGTGGCGGGATCTTGCACCCACCACAGGGCGCCCTGACCATCTTCCAGGACTAAATCACTGGTGTGGCCCTGTGCATCGGCCACATAGAAATTCTGGAGTACGACTTTTTCGCCAGAGTGTAACGTAACGATCAAATCATTCCCGGAGCGTGTTGTTGCAGCGATGTCGCTGCGCTCCAGTTGTAGCTTTACTACGCTAGGCCTGGTCAGATTAACCCGATCAGCTGATACGCTGGAGGTTGCTCCGCCGTCCTTTACGGTTACAGCTATGTTATTCATAAACTTGCACTCCCATGAGGATTGAGCATTTGGCAAGGCCCCAGAGCGTTGCCAAATCGTTTACTAATTTGATACGTAATTAATAGAAGTTGTAGCAAGCACCTTTGGAGCTTATTCCCTTCTTATTTCAACTGCTTACTGCTTCTGGCGCGGAAGTTTTATGCGGGCCTTAATGACGTGCATTTCAGTGCGGCAGGTCTGTTGCCGGGCTATCA
This sequence comes from Erwinia sp. JUb26, assembly GCF_003751505.1. Classification (GTDB taxonomy): domain Bacteria; phylum Pseudomonadota; class Gammaproteobacteria; order Enterobacterales; family Enterobacteriaceae; genus Erwinia. The sequence continues at coordinate 67,954 of NZ_RJVB01000003.1, forward strand.
GATTTATTTCTTGTTCTTGAGGTTCACGCGTTTTAAAGCGGCATGAATCCACTAATTAACAATGAGTAATCTGACAAACGGCCAAGACGATGCCCCCCTGAATAAGGGGCATAAAAATAGTTTTATTATCCAGTTGATTACCCTGGATTATTATTATCAGAGGTGATTTTCCGATATTGATATCATTAATATCACTACCAGCTGGGCACCTCGTAACGGCAGGGGGGAATTCTCCTCCCTGCAAAGCTGGAATATTTCATTCATTCAGTCAGCACAGGCCTAATTATTCACGGGATTAATAAACCCGTAATTAAATAAGGGAATGGCAAAATAGTTTGCCAACGATCACATAATTCCCTGGCATCCTGAAATATATCCTGCCGGACTTCACATATTTTCCTGCCGTAGCGGCAACCGCCGCTAACCGACAATATCCGTTGCGTAGGATGAAGTTGAGATTAAGAACACGGCATTGAACCCGTGGGCCAGCTTCAACACGCTTGCTTAGGTCAACCTGCTTTTCGGATTGAAAGGGAAAATCGATATCCAGCGATGTTCTCTGCGCGATGAAACGAGGACAGGTGCGATCGTCAGGATCGATCGCCAGGCCAATGAAGGAGGGTGAAGAAAGTGTCTGTGTTGAACATTTGCGGGAAAGTAGTGCACCTGCCATAGCATGAGTAAGGCCAGGGACTAACCGATAGTCAACACGATGTACTTTCATACTGCAGTCCTTTAACGCCATCAATAGGTTAAAGCTCTTCATCATTAGCTGTGCATCACTCAATTTGAAATCATCTCCACGACCTGAGAACACCGATCTCTAGCTAAAATGGAGCTTAGTGTGTTAATTCAGTTAATTGAAATTGGTTTGAATGTATGATTGAGTGCTTTTTGATAGTTTTTCCCTATTGGATGATTTCATATGGTAACCACTGGCTATCTAAAATTAAGATAAGTCCCACTTAATGGCATTACCAGTGACGGTGAATTGTCACATCTTGATAACATCATGAATTGAAATGGTTTTTTTTAATTAGATTAATTTATGAGTGTGGGGCTTACGTCAATTAGAATGCGAATATTCTGAGTCTGACACTGATTGATAAGGCTTGCTGTTGTTTGAAAGTGTAATTATTGATTTCTTTTTATACATCAGAAGCGTGAAAAGTGTGATTTATTCGTAAAATCATTAAAAAACTTATCGTGTTTTTTATTTAAAATTGTGATGAAGATCACAATAATTTGCCGTTTCTTGTAAAAATACTGAAAAATCAACGTTGGTACGGTCTGTTGCGAATCTGACTCATTAGTTTACATAGACTATCTCTGGGAAAGTTAAGAAATATTTTTTCATTATTTCTATGCTTTTTTATGTGACTGATTCTCTGAGATAGCAAATGACCATCAGTTAATGTTATCAATGAGAAGGAATCGTCTATTCAATGACATAAAGCGAGGCAGGCGGTGCGATGTCTCACATCCTGCCACTCGCGGTGGGGGAGGGGCTTAAGGGCTAGCTTCGGGATGATGGTTTTGCACCCCACAGGATAAGGGACGTGCATCCCGCAGGATAAGGGCGAAGTTTTATCTGCTGCGCTTATAGCGGCGGAACGCAAAACGGGCTCCCCAGACCAGGGCAATCGCCAGCAGCAGCCAGACCAGCTGCTTGATGTGATGGTCGAGTGCGTGCAGCCACGGGGCAATCACCTGTCCTCCCAGATAGCCGAGCGTGACAAACAGCGTGGCCCACAGCAGTGCGCCGATCACGTTGAGCAGCAGAAAGGTCGCGGGGCGCAGGCGGCTGGCACCGATGATGATTGGTCCAATAATGCGCAGGCCGTACATAAAGCGCACGCCGATAACGAAGAGTACGGGTCGTTTGCGGATCAGCTGATTCGCCGAGGCAATTTTGTCCTCATGCTTTTTAAAACGTTGCAGAATGCTGGTGCCGTAGTATCGACCCAGAAAAAACAGCGCGGTATCACCCAGAATACCGCCGCATGCCGTCACCAGCAGCACCCAGCCGTAGTGCAAGAGTCCTTCATGAGCGGCAACGCCGCCCAGCAGGGTAAAGGTTTCCCCTTCCGCCAGGCAGCCAATAAACAGTGCCCAATAGCCATATTCCGTAATCAGCGCATTCACATCAGCAGGCAAAATCGTTCCCCTTAGATTGATTCATATCGGCTTAGTTTAGCGTTTTGTGACCGATCCCGCAGCCTGCAGAAAGTCCCCCAATTTATTTTCAATGAGAAAAGAGAGCGTTAGCTCGACGGCATGGCTGAGTAAAAAGCAAACGATGAAGGAGCGCATATACTAAACATGTTGCCGCTTAAGACAGAACCCACGGGCGGCCAGACGTTGTGAGGAGTGAAGATATGAACCACGTATGGGGACTTCTTGCGCATCCTGACCGTGAGATGCGGGATATTAAGCGGGAGAACGAAACGCTCTCCCACCATTACACTCACCATGTTTTACTGATGGCGCTGATCCCGGTGGTCTGTGCCTTTATTGGCACCACGCAGATCGGCTGGGATATTGGCGTGGGCCAGACCATTCCGCTGTCGCTATTCAGTGCCTTCGTGCTGGCGATTGTGTTCTATGCGGTGATCCTCGGCGGGGTTGCGGTGATGGGGCGGGTGATCTGGTGGATGGCGCGTGACTATCCGCAGCGGCCGCAGCTTAGCAGCTGCATGGTATTCGCCGGATACATTGCTACACCGCTGTTTCTCAGCGGGCTGGTCGCGCTGTATCCGCTAGTCTGGCTGTGCGTGCTGGTCGGTGCCCTGGCACTGGTCTATACCGGCTATCTGCTTTACATCGGCATCCCTCAGTTCCTGAATATCGATCGCGATGAAAGCCTGCGTATTTCAGGTTCGACGCTGGCGATTGGCATCCTGGTTCTTGAAGTGCTGCTGGCGATGACGGTCCTGATGTGGGGCTACGGCTATCGCCTGTTTTAACGGCCTGCGCCACCGGGAAACCGGTGGCGATCTGGAAACGCCTGGAAACGAATAATCGGTAGGAAAATATCTGCTTTACAGCGTATTATGCGCGAGCCAGCCCTCGCGTATTCTCCGTTTCTGCGGGTGGCGGCGTGTGGTTACCACACCTGAATCACTAGCCGTTAAGTTCCGAACTGATGCCTGCAAAAATCCGTTTATCTCTTTTGAGTTTGGCCCTGCTGTTTTCCGGCCCGCTACTCGTTAATCAGGCCAATGCCCGAACTCCTCAATCTGAAACCGCAGGCGCGGCGCAGCCGGAAATTGCCTCCGGTAGTGCGATGATTGTTGATATGGACACCCAAAAAATTATCTACGCGAACCATCCTGACCTGGTGCGTCCGATTGCCTCGATCACCAAGCTGATGACGGTGATGGTGGTGCTGGATGCGCATCTGCCGATGGATGAGATCCTCAGCGTGGATATCAGTCAGACTCCGGAAATGCGTGGCATTTATTCGCGCGTGCGGCTCAACAGTGAAATCAGCCGTAAGGATATGATGCTGCTTGCGCTGATGTCTTCGGAAAACCGCGCGGCGGCGAGTCTGGCACATCATTATCCGGGCGGATACGATGCCTTTATTCGCGCAATGAACGCCAAGGCGCGTTCGCTGGGCATGAGCAACACGCGCTACGTGGAGCCAACCGGGCTGTCGATTCACAACGTGTCGACCGCGCGCGATCTGACCAAACTGCTGATCGCCAGTAAGCGCTACCCGCTGCTGGGTGAGTTAAGTACCACCCGCGAGGATATGGCCACCTTCCGCCATCCGAACTATACGCTGCCTTTCCGCAACACCAACCACCTGGTGTACCGCCCGGACTGGAATATTCAGCTGACCAAAACCGGTTTCACCAATCAGGCCGGGCACTGCCTGGTGATGCGCACGGTGATTAACAAGCGGCCGGTTTCACTGGTGGTGTTGGATGCCTTCGGTAAGTACACGCACTTTGCCGATGCTAACCGCCTGCGCAGCTGGATCGAAACCGGGAAAATCTCCCCGGTGCCTGCCGCCGCGCTCAGCTATAAAAAGCAGAAGGCCGCTCAGGTTGCCAGCAACGCCGTGGCTGACGACAGCGCGGTGGAGTAACCCGCTCAAAGCGTGCCGGAAGGGATTAACTTTCCGGCACCTCTGCCGCATTCGGCTGTAGCGCCAGCTGCATCAGCAGCGTATCCCGCCATTCGCCGTGTTTGAATCCCACATTGCGGAAATTGCCCACCGTTTCGAAACCCATTTTTTTATGCAGGTTCAGCGAACCGGCGTTGCGTTCTCCGTTGCCGACAATCGCCAGCATTTGCCGCCACGGCCCCTGCTGACAGCGGGCAATCATCGCCGTCATCAGCACGCTGCCAATGCCTTTGCCGCCCGCGTCGGGTGCCAGATAAATGGAATCTTCAATGGTGTAGCGATAGGCAGGGCGGGGGCGATACTGTGTAGCGTAGCAGTAGCCCACCACTTCATTATCAACCAGCGCGACCAGCCAGGGCAGGCCGAAGACGCGAACCTTGCGGAAACGTTCGGTCATTTCATTGACGTCGGGTGGCGTTTCTTCGAACGAGCCACAGCCGTGCAGGACGTGCCAGCTATAGATGCGGGTGATGATATCGAAATCGGCTTCTTCTGCGTCGCGGATGCGGACGTCAGATGCGGGGCTAACCATGACTATTCCTTGTGTTTTTTCTTTCTAATTTGCCATGCGGCTCACGGTAAAACACCATAGATTATTCTTATGGCTGAGACTTTTTTTTTCTATCGCAAATCTTATAGTGCGGCCCACGGCAAAGGCATAAACTATGCCGCGATATTCATCCGGCACCGTCCGGTGCCCTCTCTTTTTTATCAGGAACTTCGTTCATGTCAGGCATGTTAACTTTTCTTCGGGTGTGTCTGTTGGCACTGGTGGCGCTGTCGCCGCAGTGGGTGCAGGCGGCCGACAGCGACAGCGCTCAGCAAAATGCTGATGCGCCGATCAAGGTCAATGCTGCCGTTGAGCTGCCTAAGATGCAGAAGGTGCTCGACAAAATAAAGCAGCAGGTATCCGGCGAGACCAACGATACTCGCCTGAATGCGCTTAATGACCTGGCGCTGGAGCTGTCCGGCGATGCCGATGCGCTGATTCAGGGGCTGATCCCTCAGCGCGCGCAGCTGCAGGCGCAGCTGGCGGTACTGGGTCCGGCTCCGGCGGCGGACAGCGGCGTGAAGGAAACCAGCGAAGTCACCACCAAACGCAGCAAGCTGGAAAGCCAGAAAAACAAAACCGACGACCAGATCAAGCAGGCCGAAGCGATCAAATCCGGGTCAATCAATCTTTCCGCTCAGATTGTTAACCTGCGCCGCGATGCGCTGAAAACGCAGCTGGCGCTGAACGCCGGCAGTATTTTCGGGCCGCGCTTCTGGGCGCCGCTGTCGAATACGCAAAGTGGCGACAGTGAAAAAATCAGCGACTTTATCGATGAGCTGAAAACCGCCGCATCGCTCTCTTTTGAGCCGGGCTGGGTGTTTGGCACCGTCGGCTGGATCCTGGCCGCAGGCCTGGTTGCAACGCTGGGCCGTCGTTATCTGGAACAGTTCCTGGCCTGGGTGGGTATTCATCATCTGCCGGAAGGACGACTGCGCCGCAGCTTCCTCGCCGCCGCCACGGCGTTAACCACGCTGGCCGCGGTGGTGCTGGCGTTTAACTTCCTCGATCTGGCCTTTACCCGCCACGATGACGTGGTGGATGACGTTCGTGTTTTCGCTGACAAACTGGTTGGCCTGAGTATTTTCTGCGGCCTGATCGCGGGCCTGGGGCGCGCTTTCCTCTCCACCCGCCGCCCGTCCTGGCGGCTGCCGCAGATTTCTAATGAAGTGGCGATGGCGTTGAAGCCCTATCCGCCGCTGACCGCCGCGCTGGTGTTTATTTTCCAGATGGTTGAGAACTTCAACAGCAGCGCGAATACCAGCGTTGCCACGACGATTTTTGCCAACGGCATGACCGCGCTGCTTATCGGCGCGACCGCGCTGTCAATCAGCATGCGCACCAACCGCGTGCGCCGCCGGATGATTCAGGAGGGCCATCAGCCGGAGGCGAGATCGACGCTGGTTGGGCTGATTCAAATGGCGCTGACGCTGATTGGCTTTGCCATCATGATTGCGCTGGTGATTGGCTACATTACCCTGGCACGATTCCTGGCTTATGAACTGATCTGGATGGGCATCGTCTTTGGCCTGTTCTATATCTTCAGCCAGCTGGTGACGGATGCCTGTGAAAGTCTGTTCTCCACCAACAACGCCTCCGGCAAGCGCATCCAGGCCTCGCTCAACGTGGATGAGCGCCATCTTGGTCAGGTTGCTACCCTGCTCGGTGCGATTGGTAAAACGCTGCTGCTGCTGGCGGCGGCGATGGCGTTGCTGAACGGCACATTCGGCAGCGCAACGCCGATTGAGCTGGTGCAGAAGGCAATCGAGTTCTGGGGCGGTAAAGGCCTGGAGTCGATGAATATCGTTCCGGCGCACGTGGTAAACGCGCTGGTGTGCCTGGCGGTCGGCATCTGGGTGCTGCGCTCGGTAAAGCGCTGGCTGGAAAACGAGTTCCTGCCGAAAACCACCATGGACAAGGGGATGCGCGTTTCGCTGATTACCCTGTTCAGCAACATCGGCTTTGTGCTGGTGATCCTGATGACGCTGTCGATTATGGGCGTGCAGTGGAACAAGCTGGCCTGGATCGTCAGCGCCCTGTCGGTCGGTATCGGTTTCGGTTTACAGGAGATTGTGAAGAACTTTATCTCCGGCCTGATCCTGCTGACCGAACGCCCGGTAAAAGTCGGCGATCTGGTCAGTATCAGCGGCATTGAGGGCGATATCCGCCGCATTAACGTGCGTGCCACCGAGATCCAGCTCAGCGATAAATCAACGGTGATCGTGCCGAACTCGCAGCTGATTTCGCAGAACGTGCGTAACGCCACCATGGGCAATGCGCAGGGGGTGGCGACCATCACGCTGACCTTCCCGCTGGATATCGACCCGCAGCAGGTGCGCCAGCTGCTGCTGGACGTTTACAACGATAATGAACGCATTCTGGAAACTCCAGAGCCGTCGGTATCGTTTAAAGATCTGACCTCGACCGGTATTGTGCTGTCCGTTACCGGCAACGTCGCCAGCCCGCGTCAGGTGAGCGGGGCGAAAAGCGATCTGCTGTTTGATATTCTGACCCGACTGCGTAAGGAAGGCGTGGCGCTGTCTGCACCGCAGACGATGATTCTTGAACGGAAAAACGGCAAGGTGATTCTGGAGGATGCGCCGGAGTAAAGGCTTTAGCGCCGCCGGTGGATTTTCGCCGGCGGCCTGACGGATTACGCTTTTTCCTGCATCTGATCTATCCAACTGACCAGCTGATGAACTTTGGTGCTGTTTGAGCCCTTAAACAGCACCGTATCATTGGCCTGCAGTGCCTCCAGCAGCAGTGGCTTGAGATCCTCCGGCGCATCCACCCACGCCCCTTTTTTCCCTTCGTCCAGCTGTTCCCAGCAGTGCTTATAGCTCGATCCTGCCAGGAAAATCTGGTCGATCTGGCTGGCGTTCAGCAGCGGTGCCAGTTCGGTATGATAGTTCTCGGAGCCGGAGCCCAGCTCGGCCATTTCGCCCAGCACGGCAATCCGGCGTCCGCTGCAGCTCTGTCCGCTGATCCGCTCAATCGCCGCCTGCATGGAACCCGGATTGGCGTTATAGGCATCATCGATCAGGGTCAGCGGCAGGCCGTTCACCCTGACCTGTTTTTCTTCACCGCGCCCGGCCAGGGCGGCAAACTGTCCAATCTTCTCAATGGCCGGTTCCAGCGGATAGCCCAGCGCGTCGACGGCGGCCAGCGTCGCCAGGCTGTTCAGCGCCATATGTTTTCCGCCCGCCGCCAGCGTATAGCGCAGCGTGCGGTCACCAATTTGTGCGGTGACCTGCTGATTCTGCGCGTCGTATTCAACCAGCCGGTACTGGCAGTCGGGATGCGTGCCGTAGTTAACGATGTTTTGCTGCTTCGCTTCGGCCGCCTGACTGACCGTTTCCCACTCCAGCATATCGCGGTTTAGAATCGCCACGCCGCCGGGCGCCATGCCGACAAAAATCGCGCTTTTGGTCAGGGCAACGTCGTGCACGGTGGTGTTTTCACCGAGGTGCGCGGGTTGGATGTTGGTGAAGATCGCCACTTCCGGGCGCACCATTCGCGAGCTGACCGCCATTCTGCCAATCGCCATTTCCAGCACGATATGCGCGCTGTCCCACGGCATCGAGGCGATATTCCACGCCACGCCACGCGGCAGGTTGGCGTTGTTGTTGCTCTTACAGGTCGGCCCCCAGGCGGAGAGCGCATCGGCGACCATCGCCACGCAGGTGGTTTTACCGGCGCTGCCGGTGATGCCCAGCACCCGGCCCTGCATTTTATCGCGGGCGTAGCGGCCCATTGCTAGAATCGTATCGGTGTTATCGGCAACCTTCAGCAGCGGAATACTGTCAGACAGGATTTTATCCGGTTCGGTGGTGATCAGACAGGAGGGAGGAGGCGAAAGGCGTAAAGCCACGCTGGCCAGCAGTCCGGTTTTATCATCTTCGGTGCGGATAACCGCCATATTTCCGGGCTGCAGAGCGGGGGCGAAAATAGAGACGCCGGTGGCGGTCCAGCCTTCTGCAGGCGGAATAACCCAGCTGCCCTTCGTGGCTTTTTCGACATCTTGTACGGTCCAGTAATGCTTATTGCTGATAAGGCTATTATTTGAAGCAGTAATGTTTTCTTCTGCTACGACGCCCATATTTCCTCCGCCAGTCAGTTGGCATGATTACAGTTATCACAGGATACAATTGACTATTAGCGTAAAAGTGGAAAAAAACAATGTTTCGCGGCGAATCGGAAAGGATAAATAACATGAATATGAGCGAGCGCACCGGGGCGAAATAATTCCGCCCCGGAAGGAAGAACTATTTGTGGCAGTCGCAGCTGCCCCAGTGTTTTTCCCGCGTTGTTTTACCGATACCCGGATTGAAGGTATTGGTCGGATCGAGCTGCTGATAAAACGCTTTCAGCTGCGGTTTCGCTTTATAAAGATGGCCGACATTATGCTCCGCCGGATATTCCGCGCCGCGCTCGGCCAGCAGTGCCAGCATTTTTTCCTTCAGCGCGTGGGTATCCACGCCTTTTTTCACAATGTAGTCCTGATGGAAGACGTGGCACAGGAAGTGGCCGTAATAGAGGCGGTGGGTCAGCGCGCCGTCAAATTCGGCGGGCAGCCGCTCAAACCAGTCGCGGTCGTTGCGGCGCAGGGCGATGTCCAGCGCCAGAATGTCTTCCACTTCATCGTGATGCACGGCGTGATAGCGCACGGCAGCCCCCGCCGCGGCGAAGCGGTGCAGGAACGCGTGCGCGCCCTCTTTACCTTCGCATTCGAAGAACGCGCCTTCGGCATGGTGGAAAAACTCCTGCAGATACGCGCGCGCTTCGGCGACGCCGTCACCGGACATTTTTAGCATCAGGTGATGTTCATAGCGCTCGCGGTACTGCTTCATGCGGGCGGGCAGATGGGAGGGCAGCAGGGCGGTCAGCTTCTGCAATGCGCGGTCGGTAAAGTGCGGCTTAAACCATTTAATGCGCGACAGCCAGGCGTCAACGCGACCTTTCATCGTAAAGAACATCGGCATTTTATCGGTGCCGAGCTTGTCGATCATCACGAAGGTGTCTTTACCGTACACTTCGGCAATATCGAAGATGTCGCGGTGCATATACTCACCGGCGACCGGCAGGTTGTTGAAGTGGGCCAGCATATGGCGGCGCAACTGGTCCAGCACGTCGGTATTATTGGTACCGATATAGAACACCTGCTGGGCGGTCTCGCTGGCAAAGGTATCAAGGCGGACGGCAAACAGCGCCAGCTTGCCCGCACAGCCGGAGGCTTCGAACAGGCGACGCGCGTCGGCATTAAAGCGCGAAGGGGTGTCGGCTTCAACGTCGCGCACGCGGTCAGCGTATTCGTGGTCGGAGGCGTGACGCTGATCGTGCAGCACGTCGCCCTGCTGCCAGGTATCATCATCCAGCCGGGTGAGGATCTGCTCCGGCGTGGTGCCGAGGTTAATACCCAGATGGTTCACCAGCCGCAGAGCGCCGTCGGCGTCGATCTGCGCATACAGCGCCATTTCGGTATAGGCCGGGCCGCGCTTCACCAGCGAACCGCCGGAGTTATTACAGATCCCGCCCAGCACCGATGCGCCGATGCAGGAAGAGCCAATCACCGAGTGCGGCTCGCGTCCCAGCGGCTTCAGCTCTTTTTCCAGCTGATACAGCGTGCTGCCCGGGAATGCCAGCACCTGTTTACCCTCATCCAGCAGGCGGATTTTATCCATTCGCAGCGTGCTGATAATCACGATATCACGGGGATAATCATTGCCGTTGGGGGTGGAGCCTTCGGTCAGGCCGGTATTCGCCGCCTGCATAAGAATAATGGCATCCGCCGCCACGCAGGCCTGCAGGATCCGCCACTGTTCCAGCAGCGAACCAGGGAAAACGACCGCCAGCGCCTCGCCTTCGCCGGAGCGGAAGCCCTTACGGTAGCGCTCCGTTTGCGCGGGATCGGTGAGCAGATGGTTGCGGCCGACGATGCGGCCCAGTTCAGAAATCAGTTTTTGTCCTGCCGGGAGAGAAGTGTGCATGTCATATCCTTGTCAGAATCACCTCCCTACTTTAGCACCGCTGCGGGCGCAATAAAGCTGTTGTTATCACGTGATATTCGTCGATACCTCACTAGCTGCTATCCTCAAGGTATGACACACTCAATCCACTTGTTACCTGTCCGTCATGAAACTCATACGCCTTAGTCACTTGAGAGATGATCATCTGATGAAATGGATTTGCTCCGTCAGCTTTGCTGCCGCTCTGGCCATTCAGCCAGCCTTTGCCGATGACCTGTTTGGTCCCCATGAACTGACACCTGCCGCACGCGATGCGTTCGTCACCGATCTGCTGAAAAAGATGACCCTCGACGAAAAAATCGGCCAGCTGCGGCTGATCAGCGTGGGGCCGGATAATCCGAAAGAAGCCATCCGTGAGATGATCAAAAACGAGCAGGTGGGGGCCATTTTTAATACCGTCACTCGTCATGATATCCGTCAGATGCAGGATCAGGTGATGCAGCTCAGCCGCCTGAAGATCCCCCTGTTTTTCGCCTATGACGTGATCCACGGACAGCGCACACAATTCCCGATCCCGCTGGCGCTGGCCTCCAGCTGGGATACCGACGCGGTGGCAACGGTCGGGCGAATTTCTGCCTATGAAGCCGCCGATGACGGCCTGAATATGACCTGGGCACCGATGGTGGATGTGACCCGTGAACCTCGCTGGGGGCGCGGCTCTGAGGGCTTCGGTGAAGATACGTATCTGACCGCGGAAATGGGCAGCGTGCTGGTGACCGCCATGCAGGGCAAAAGCCCGGCGGACCGCTACTCGGTGATGACCAGCGTGAAGCACTTTGCCGCCTACGGTGCGGTTGAAGGCGGGCGCGACTACAACACCGTGGATATGAGCCCGCAGCGGCTGTTCCAGGACTATCTGCCGCCGTATAAAGCGGCGCTGGATGCCGGCAGCGGTGGTGTGATGGTGGCGCTGAACTCGCTGAACGGCGTTCCGGCCAGCGCCGACGGCTGGCTGCTGAAGGACATCCTGCGCGATGAGTGGAAGTTTAAAGGCATTACTATCAGCGATCACGGTGCGATCAAAGAGCTGATCAAACACGGTGTGGCCAGCGATCCGCAGGATGCGGTGCGCGTGGCGATTAAATCCGGCGTGAACATGAGTATGAGCGATGAGTATTACAGCAAATACCTGCCGGGGCTGGTCAAAAGCGGGGCGGTGACCGAACAGGAAATTGACGATGCTGCTCGCCACGTGCTGAATGTAAAATACGATATGGGGTTGTTTAACGATCCGTACAGCCACTTAGGCCCGGCTGACCAGGACCCACCGGATACCAACGCCGAAAGCCGTCTGCATCGTACCGACGCCCGCGACGTGGCGCGCAAAAGCATGGTGCTGCTGAAAAACCGCCAGGATACGCTGCCGCTGAAAAACAGCGGTAACATCGCGCTGATTGGCCCGCTGGCCGACAGCCAGATTGATATTATGGGCAGCTGGTCCGCTGCGGGCGTGGCGAAGCAATCAGTCACCCTGCTGCAGGGGATGAACAATGCCACCGCCGGTAAGGCCAACCTGCTGTATGCCAAAGGGGCAAACGTCACCGACAACAAGGGCATTCAGGACTTCCTCAACCTGTATGAACCGGCGATGACAGTGGACAGCCGTTCACCGCAGCAGATGCTGGATGAAGCCGTGGAAACCGCGAAAAAGGCCGACGTCGTGGTGCTGGCTATTGGTGAAGCGCGCGGAATGGCACATGAAGCGTCCAGCCGCAGCGATCTGACGCTGCCGGAGAGCCAGCGTAAACTGATTGATGCGGTCAAAGCCACCGGCAAACCGCTGGTATTGGTGCTGATGAACGGCCGTGCGCTGGCGATAGTGAAAGAAAGCCAGCAGGCGGATGCACTGCTGGAGAGCTGGTACAGCGGCACGGAAGGCGGTAACGCTATTGCCGATGTGCTGTTCGGTGACTATAACCCGTCCGGTAAGCTGCCAATGTCTTTCCCGCGTTCGGTCGGACAGCTACCGATTTACTACAATCACCTGAATACCGGGCGGCCGTATAACTTCGAAAAGCCTAACAAATACACCTCGCACTACTACGACGAGGCCAACGGCCCGCTGTATCCGTTCGGCTACGGGTTAAGCTACACCACCTTCACTCTGTCGCCGGTGAAGCTCTCTTCTGCTTCGATGCCGCGCGATGGCAAGATCAACGCCAGCGTGACGGTAACCAATAGCGGCAAGCGCGACGGTGCCACGGTGGTGCAGCTCTATCTGCACGACGAGGTCGCCAGCATCAGCCGTCCGGTGAAAGAGCTGAAGGGCTTTAAGCGTATTATGCTGAAAGCCGGTGAGTCGCAGACCGTCACCTTCCCGATCGAGGTCAGCGCGCTGAAGTTCTGGAATGCCAAAATGCAGCACGTCGCCGAGCCGGGTAAATTCAGCGTGATGATCGGGCTGGACTCCGCTCGCACCGAAAACGCCGAGTTCGATTACCGTTAAGGACCGGGGGCAGGGTAGCCTGCCCCGTTTGCAGGCAGGAGCAGAATGCCAGGGTTAAGAGACAGAATTCAGCAGCAGGTTTTTCGCCTGAACGGCCTGTCGCTGAATGAATTTGATATTTCCCAACCGCCGGGTGACCCCGGTCTTTACGGGCCGGACAGCGTTATCTGGCGGGTGCACGGCGATTTTTCCTCGATGCTGTGCGGCGGCATTTCGGCGCTGCTGCTGCAGATGCTGCATCCGCTGGCGCTGGCGGGCGTCTGGGATCACTCCACCTTCCGTCAGGATATGATGGGCAGGCTGCGGCGAACCAGTCAGTTTATCGCCGTCACCACCTTCGGCAATCAACGCGATGCGCATATCCTGATCGACCGGGTGAAGCGCATCCACCTGCACATTACCGGCACGGATGCGCACGGCGTTCCCTATGCCGCCAGCGATCCGGCGTTGCTGACCTGGGTCCACGTTGCCGAGACCCGCTGTTTTCTTGCCGCCCACCTGCGCTATAAAAATCCACAGCTCAGCCTCGAAGAGCAGGACCGCTACTACGCGGAAGCGGCACGGGTCGCGGAAGCGCTTGGCGCTGAGCAGGTGCCAAAAAGCGTTGCCGCCGTTGAAGCTTATCTGCAACGGATGCGGCCGCAGCTGCGCTGTGATGAGCGCACGCGTGAGGTGCTGTCGCTGCTGCTGAACGCCCCTGCACCCAGCTGGCAGGCACGCCCGGCAATGCACGCCATGCTGCAGGCCGGCATCGCGCTGCTGCCCGACTGGGCGCTGCATGCCTTTGGTGTAAATTACTCACCGCTGCGGCACCGCCTGATTAACGGGCAGATTTCAGTGATTGCCGGACTGCTGCGCTGGGCGATACGCCAGGGTGCCTATCAGCGCGCAATGACCCGCATGGGGCGGTGACTCGCGCGGATTTTGAGACAAATACCCTTGTTCTGACATAGCGTAACCCGTCATCCTGCTCTATTCTCCGGGAAAAAGGATCCCTCCAGACAACGTCGAGGCGTTATGACAGAGCCCTATCAGATTGCTGAAGTGACCAATCAACAGCAGACGCTGATCGCATTGGTCGAACAGGATGACCGCACAGCCTATTTCTATATCTGGCCGGCGGAAGCGTTCCGCAGCCAGTTCGCCGTGCGCGGCTGCTGGCTGCGCAATCTGCTGCCCGCACCGGCGCAGGAAGATATGGCCGCCATGGAGCAGGGCAGGGCACCGCTGCTGAGCGCCGAGTTCTGCCGCACGCTCCTTGCTGAGCCGATGCTCGATCCTGCCGGTTTGCAGATTATCTGGGAACCCAGCGACGACGGCGCAGCCCTGTGGTATCAGGGACAGCTGCTGGCGGTGATACCCGGCTGGAGTCTGTATCAGGAAAAGCAGGTGAGCTATTCCGCAGGCTGCATCAAAGCCAACCGACTGACCGCACCGCTCGGCTCGGCCTCCACCAACCAGCACTACGCCCGCGCCCAGCAGCACCGGCAGTTCTGGCGCGATTGGCAGGAAGGCCAGCGCTGGGAACCGTTCCAGCAGAAGATGCTGGCCTGCTATAGCGAACAGTTTGGCGAGTCGATCAAGTATTACGCCATCGATCGCGGCAGCTGGCCGCCGATGGCGATTTCCCAGCATTACCATGAGGGAAACTGGTATTTTCTCACCCTTGGGATGAGTATTCGCCCGATGCCGTGGGTGGATTATCTGTATGAGGATCTGGCCCCGCAGCACCGCCGGACCGAGCTGGCGCTGGCAATTGATGCCGAAGTCATGACCGAGGACAATGCCGTGCAGATGGCCAGCGCGCTGGCCAGCTTCGCCCACCTGCCGTGGGATCGCCTCAGCTGGCTGGGCGAGGGGCACACGCTGTCATCTTCAATGGCACCGGTAGGATTTGAGGGCTTTATCCTTTCCGGCGCGCTGGGTCGTGAAGCCGGGCAGTTTCCGCTGCCGCGTTTCGACGACGAGCCGGTTAATCTGCTGTGGGCGGCCCCGGTCACGCAGCTGGAGCGCGAATTTGCTCAGGCGGAAGAGAACGGCGGCTATCAGCTGGTTGCGCGGCTGCTGCAGTACGGCACGGGTCATATTTTCCGCGCCCGGCAGCAGGTGGTTGAAACCGGCGAGTAAATTTCCCGCACCGGCGGCGACATACGGTGGCGGTTATGCTGAAATTCAGGCCGTGCGCACGATTCTGTACAGCATATTACCGGCCGGATATGCCAGAATAGTGGGGAAATGACCTGAGGAGTTCGCATGGCAGCTATTGAAGTTATCCTTGTCGATCGTGACGATCGTGCCACCGGTAAGATGGAAAAGCTGGAGGTGCATGAAAAGGGTTTACTGCACCGTGCGGTAACCGTTTATGTCTTTAATTCTTCGCATCAGCTACTGCTTCAGCAGCGCGCCAGCGGGAAATACCACTGTGGCGGCCTGTGGAGCAATACCACCTGCGGTCACCCGTATCCGCAGGAATCAACCCGCCACGCCGCCGAGCGCCGACTGTTTGAAGAAATGGGCA
Source organism: Erwinia sp. JUb26 (assembly GCF_003751505.1). Lineage (GTDB taxonomy): Bacteria > Pseudomonadota > Gammaproteobacteria > Enterobacterales > Enterobacteriaceae > Erwinia. The sequence continues at coordinate 83,629 of NZ_RJVB01000003.1, forward strand.
TGCGGCTGACGTTACAGCCGGTTTTTGAACTGAGCTACAATCTGCCGCTGAGCAATGGCCTGACCGAACACGAGTACGGCCACGTCTATTTCGCCATCAGCGATGAGCAGCCACAGCTTAATCCCGACGAGGCCGATGGCTGGCGCTACGCCTCTCTGGCTGAGCTTCAGGCCGAAATTCAGCAGCAGCCCGAGCAGTTTACGCCGTGGTTCCTGCACACGTTTGCCCGTATTCCGGCTGAGTTTACCCGTTTTATGGGCGCGGCGAATGCCGACGCACACCCCCAGCCACATTAAAGTCTGTGAGAAGGGATTGCAATGCCCTGCGTCGGATCCATTCCGCGCCGCAGACTTTACTGGCTGAGAGTCAATGGGGTCTCGCCGTTATTCATAATCCAGTGTGAGGACGGAACTGGCTTCAAAATAACCAAACGTTGTCGGTTTCCCCTTCAGGGCTGTATCAAGGCTGATGCTCATTGGAGGAACTACTAGTCAGAATGAGTTGGAAAAACTCAGTCTGTCGACTGCGGTACTAAATCGTACTTCCCCCTGAGTTAGCAGGGAAATTATATAAAGCATTGCGATATCATTACAAAATTAACTCAACCCTCTTGAGTTGATATTCTTGAGTATTTTTTTATTTAGCATTTTATATCGCATTTGATTGTGCGTGTCCTTTTTCTATTTGAGATTAATTATAATCAGCATCGATCTGCAGTCAGTAAACGATTTTTTTATTGGGCTAATACTCATAGTGAATATTTCAGGATGATGATTAATGTTGATAAAAAAGGATGGGAGAGGAAAATTTATGAGCGCATGCATTATAAATTTTCATCTCAGTGCTTTATACAGAATAACCTGTATAAAGGTTATTAACACTCTGATCATATTATGCATATGTGCTGGTGTTGCTCGCCCAGTTATTGGTGCTCCAGTTGTTAATGTAACTAGTGTGCTTATAAGTGGAATAAGTCAGCCAAGAACTTATAATATGGTTGGATATATGTCATGGCCTTCTCAGTCTTTCGGTGGTGAAGCTTTATTAGAAGACGGTGTTATCGAGTTAAATCTTTTAGTTAAATCTGGTAGTGCACTTTTTGCTGTCCCTGATATATCAGGGACATGTAGCTTAAAAAAAGCGGAATTAATTTGGCCAGCCTGCCAACCAAAATGGTTTTACGGCACAAAAAGCTTCAGTTTAACGTTTTCCACAGACGATACTGTCTTTAAACCCTGCATCACTTTTGGCTCAATGGATTCTCGAATTAAACAACATATTACACCCGGAGCAAACTGTTCATCCGGTCCTACACCGCCGCCGCCCCGGCTCATCTGCAAGTTGAATGCCAGCAGTTTAGAAATGGATTTTTCCGCGCTGGATGCCCGAAATTATAACGGCCTGCAGAAAACGGCGCGTTCAATACTGAACTGCACTAAAAATGACAGACCCGCTGATGCCAGTTTGTCAGTGACCATGACTGACTGGAATCCTGACTTAAAAAATGGTACTAGTGCTGTTTTTACCATTAGCGCGGGTGGCAATACGCTTGTTCAGAATGGTGATCTGGCGAAAACGGTCAATGGTACGCTGGATATTGATGTGATCAGTCAACTCAAGGGAACACCGGTATCATATGGTCCTTTCTCGGCCAGTAGTGTGATGACCATTAATTATGATTGAGCCTTCGGTTATGGGGGATGAAAGCAGATAAGGGAGAATAAGAATGTCAGTAAAACGCTATTGTTTCATAGTGTTGTTTTTAATTGGCGCTACGCTGATATGCGTCAGGATGGCGGGAGCTAAAGATTCCATCAGCGGCATTACCGTGGTGGTAAAAGGAATTGTTAACAGACCAATACCTTGTGTGATTAACAATGGAAAAATGATTAGTGTTGATTTCAAAACCGTACTTACCGACCGTATTCAGGGCGATTACTACACGAAAAATGTAGACTACGGACTGGATTGCAGTAAGGCAGAGGGGAATATGCTGGTGATATCCATTTCAGGAAACCCCGCCAGTTTTAACCCGGACTTTTTAGACTCCGGCGTTAAAGGTCTGGGGATAAAGTTTAGTAGCGCAGCTAAGCTGGTCAGGCTGGGAGAGAATTATCGCTTTGACCCGAGCCAGGGAAATTTTCCACTACAGGCCACGTTGGTCAAAAATGGCAATACTGCATTAACTGCGGGGGACTTCATAACCACGGCGACAATGACGATAGATTATCTGTAACCGCCCTGTCTGCTTACGAGCAGGTTTGAAGGCACCCCGCATTACACTTACTTGCCGTTCAGCGCGAAATCTTCCGCATCAACATCATAGCCTGACGGTTCCCAACGGATCGCCAGCAGCGCCAGCAGGCCGACAATTGGTGCCAGAGCAATCACCCAGAACACGTTGGTGCTCAGCGCTGCCGCCAGCACCGGGAACAGAAACAGCGAGGCGGTGGAGCTGGCGCGCACCATCATCTGATTAAAGCCAACGCCGACGCCGCGCAGCGAGGTGGGGTAGCTCAGCGACGCGTAGGTCATGGTGTGCGCCCCCGGACCAAAGCCCTGGCCGAGCAGGAACAGCGCCAGCATGGCCACCGAAATCGCCGCCTGATGTCCGTCTTCCGGCCGACCGACCAGCGCCAGGCCCAGCAGGGCGGTAATCTGGCAGATATAGCCCAGCGTCATCATTTTCCAGGCACCAAAGCGCGGCACCAGTCGCACGGCAAGAATACCGCCGGTAAAGGCAAACAGCAGATTCAGTGCCAGCGACAGCAGAATGGTGGTCAGCATCGACTGTGCCAGGAAGCTGGAAATAATCACCGGCAGGCCGAAGGCCACGGCGTTATAGGCAAACGGCGACACGATAGAGGTGACGGTGGCCAGCGTGGTGCGCTTGAGATAAACGCCTTTAAACAGCGCGCCGTAGTTACCCCAGCTGGCGCGACGCACCGGGCGGGCGGGTGTTAAATCCGCATCCTTCGCCACGTGGGCGTTGATACCATAGGAATTGCGCAGGATAGCGGCGGCACCGTGCAGATCGCCCTGATTGGCCGCCCAGATTGGCGACTCGCTCATATACTTGCTGCGGATGGCGATAATGATCAGCGCCGGAATGGCACCAAACCCGAGAATAATTCGCCACATCCAGTCGCTGTGGCTTTCCGGCAGCACCGACCAGAAGAACAGCACCAGCAGGTAAGAAACCGAAATTGCTGCGTACCAGGTCGGGCACCACATGGCGATACTCGCCGCCTTATTGCCGCGCCCTTTTAGTTTGGAAAATTCAGCCAGGAACGCCATCGCCACCGGCAGATCGATACCGATGCCCATCCCCATCACAAATCGTGCCCCGGCGAGCACGTACTCGTTGGGCGCAAATGCACAGGCCAGCGCGGCAAAAACGAAGAAAAACATATCCGCCATAAACACGCGATAGCGGCCAATTTTGTCCGTCAGATAGCCGCCAATCAGCGCGCCAACGATTGCGCCGAGGGTGATAGCCGAAGCAATCATTCCCGCGCCGGAGGGCGAAAGGCCAAACTCGCGGGTGACATCCTTCATGCCGAAGGCCAGCGCGCCGAGATCGTAAGCATCCAGGAACACGCCGCCGAGGGCGATGCCGATAACAATGCGGGCATTGCTGCGCGAACTGTCGCTGTTATTAACCAACTGAGAGACATCCGCCGCGCGGCGAATGGTGACTGCTGCGCCGGTGGGCGCATTCCCTGCCTGCGCAACGTGCGCTGAAGAGGTGATGAGATCGGTCATGATGTTTTATAGGTCTTTTTGGAATAAACCCTGAGCATAACCAGCCCGGCTGGCGGAGTTAAATTCCAGCTGGTTATAAGTTAAAACGAAAAGTTACAAACAGGAGCGGGGCGGCAGAAAATGCCGCCTGGTGAGCAAAAGGGGGTTATTTCGAATGCAGGATCAGGGTATAGCCAGTCAGCATCACGCCGCCAATTCCACCTAAAGCCATCAGCAGAAAGATAAAGACCACACCAATTTTTTGCCAGTTCATAACGTAACCCGTTTTCTCAAAGGAAGGCGGATTATAGCGCCTTCACCTGAGATTATTAAACCAAAGAGTGGATTTTCTTCTCTTCGGTTGCCGGTTCGCTGCCGTGCGCGGTCACCGTGAATCCCTGTTCCTGCCAGTGCGCCAGCTGCTCCTGCTGACGTCGGGTCAGGGGCTTACCGGTATAAACGAAAATTTTCTGGCCGGGAAACAGCTCCGGGCGCGGCTGCTCCAGCGGTTCGGCCAGCACGTCAATGCGCCAGCCCTGCTGCGAAAGCCGCCAGGCTTCCAGCCACAGGCGAGTGCGATCCTCGTTGCCCCAGCCCATCAGCAATGCATCCTTGCCGGCTTTTTTCCGTGAGCCGGTCAGGCAGAAGGCCACATAGTCGATCAGCGCGCCGTCCAGCAGGCTGCACATCGTGCGGGCAGTATTCTGGTCCAGATTCAGCCGCTGGCGAATCGGCAGATAAACGTGGTCGATCAGCGCCTCAGCCGGATTTTCACGGCCGGTGGTGGCAATTTTTGCTCTCAGCTTTGACGGGCGTACGTGGCGCAGCACGGTCATCATCTCTTCCTGTAGCGTGATCCAGCCGTCGTGGATCTCGATGTTTTCGCCTTCCAGCAGCGCTTTCACTTTCCCCACCGGCACGCCGGTGCTCATCCAGCGCTTAATCTCTTCGATGCGTTGAATATCGTCTTCATCAAACAGGCGGTGACCGCCTTCGGTTCGTTGCGGCTTTAACAGGCCATAGCGGCGTTGCCAGGCGCGCAGTGTTACCGGATTAATCCCGCAGCGCTCAGCAACATCGCCGATGCTGTACAACGTCATTTCTCACCTCATTCGCTCTCAGGCCTGATATAACCGTATCCAATAATGCCATGCTGTACAAATTATTTGTGCATGTACAACTTGATCTGCGTGATAGCTTACGGTAGATCTCATATATGAGATTATTTCCCTTAAATGAGATGGCTATGGATCAGAAGCAAACCGAGCAACGTTTGGCGCAGCGGCTGGCCGATCTGCGTGTTGAGCAGGGGTGGTCGCTGGAGACACTGGCGGAGATGACCGGCATCAGCCGCGCGTCGCTGTCGCGCATTGAACGCGGAGAAAACAGCCCCACCGCCGCGCTGCTTAACCGGCTGTGCAGCGCCTATGGATTGACCATGTCGCGCCTGCTCAGCGAAGTGGAGCAGAGCGGGCCACAGCATCTGCGTCCTTCGCAGCAGAACGTGTGGCGCGATGCCAGCAGCGGCTATCTGCGCCGCAGCGTTTCCCCGCCCGCGCAGGCATTTCACGCCGAGCTGGTAGAGGCGCAGCTGGAGCAGGGCGCGCTGATTGAGTATGACCTGCCGCCGCTGGCCGGGCTGGAGCAGCATATCTGGATGCTGGACGGCGTGCTGATTTTCCGCATGAATGAACAGCAGTGGCGGCTGGAAAAGGGCGACTGCCTGCGCTTTCATCTGTTCGGCCGCACGTCGTTCAACGCCCCGGAAGCCGGAGGCGCTCGCTATGCGCTGGTGGTGGCACGGCCATGAACCAGATTGAATACGAGTGGCTGGACGCGCAGCAGGCGCGTGATGAGCTTCCGGCGCTGTGCCGGGTGCTGGAGGGCTGCGTGGCACAGGGTGCCAGCGTCGGGTTTGTGAACTGTGACTCGCAGACTTTTATCCGCTTCTGGCAGGACGTGGTCTTCAGCCTGGCCTGTGGTGATAAAGCGCTGCTGGTGGCGAGGCTGGCCGACCGCATTGTGGCGACGGTGATGGTGGTGCTGGCGATGCCGCCGAACGGTGCGCACCGCGCCGAGGTGATCAAGCTGCTGGTTCATCCCGATGCGCGTCGGCGAGGTATTGCTCGCGAACTGATGCGGAAGGCGGAAGCCCGCGCTGTGCAGGCGGGCCGCACGCTGCTGGTGCTGGACACCCGCAGCGGTGACGTGGCGGAGCCGCTCTACCGTTCGCTGGGCTGGCAGGTAGCCGGGGAAATTCCGTGTTATGCGCAATCCACCGCAGGGGTTCTGGATGCCACCACGCTGATGTATAAAAACTGCTGAGGAGCGCCATACCGTCGTAGAAATGCGGAGCGGCACTACTTTCCTTGTGGGATCCGCATCCGCAGGCTGACGCCAGCGCGATACTGTGTAAAAATACAGCCCTGATTTTATGTAAAGGGTTGTCATGGCGTTAACTGCGGCGTTAAAAGCGCAAATTGCCGGGTGGTATAAAGCCCTGCAACAGCAAGTCCCCGATTTTATTCCGCGCGCACCGCAGCGGCAGATGATTGCTGAAGTGGCGAAAACGCTGTCGGGTGAAGACGGGCGCCATCTGGCTATTGAAGCACCGACAGGCGTGGGGAAAACCCTCTCCTATCTGATCCCCGGCATCGCGGTGAGCCGCGCCGAGGAAAAACCGCTGGTGGTCAGCACGGCCAACGTGGCGCTGCAGGATCAGATTTACAGTAAAGATCTGCCGCTGCTGAAGAAAATCATTCCTGAACTGACCTTTACCGCTGCTTTTGGTCGCGGGCGCTACGTCTGCCCGCGCAATCTCTCGGCGCTGGCTACTGATGAAGAGAAGCAGGGCGATCTGCTGCTGTTCCTTGACGATGATATGACCGCCAGCAAGGCGGAGCGGGCGATCTGCTGCGAGCTGGAAAAGGCGCTGAACCGCCATGAATGGGACGGCCTGCGCGATCACTGCAAGGACAATATCGAAGATTCGCTTTGGCAGCGTATCAGCACCGATAAAGCCAACTGCCTCGGCAGTAACTGCCACTGGTTCCGCGAATGCCCGTTCTACGTGGCGCGCCGCGAGATCGAAAACGCCGACGTCGTGGTCGCTAACCATGCGCTGGTGATGGCGGCGCTGGAAACCGAATCCGTACTGCCGCCGCCGAAAAACCTGCTGCTGGTGCTGGATGAAGGGCACCATCTGCCGGACGTGGCGCGCGACGCGCTGGAAATGAGCGGCGAAATCACCCCCGGCTGGACGACGCTCCAGCTCGATCTGTTTGCCCGCCTGGTAGAGCAGTGCATGGCGCAGTTCAGGCCCAAGCGTCCGCCGCCGCTGGCCAACCCGGATCGTCTTAAAGAGCACTGTGAAGAAGTGCGTGAACAGCTGCAAATGCTGTCGCAGATCCTCGGCCTGTATCTGCCGCCGGAGGGGCAGGAGGGGGAGTACCGCTTTGAGATGGGGCTGCTGCCGGAGGAGATCATGACGATCTGCGGCAGGCTGTTTAAGCTCAGCGACGCGCTGCGCGGGATGGCAGAAGGGCTGGTTAACGATCTCAGTGAAAAAACCGGCCAGTTCGACGTGGTGCGCCTGCACCGCACGCTGCTGCAGATGAACCGCGCGCTGGGCTGGTTTGAAGCCAGCAGCAAGCTTTGGCGGCTGGCGGCGCTGGAACAGACGTCCGGTGCACCGGTGTCGAAGTGGGTGACCCGCGAACTGCGGGAAGGCAACGTGCATCTGATGCTGCACTGCGCCGGGATCCGCGTCAGCGATCAGCTGGAAAAGCTGCTGTGGCGAAAAATCCCCCACGTGGTGCTGACCTCCGCCACCCTGCGTTCCTTAAACAGCTTCCAGCGGCTACAGGAAATGTCCGGGCTGAGTGAAAAAGCGGACGATCGCTTTGTCGCGCTGGACTCGCCGTTTAATCATGTGGAGCAGGGCAAGCTGGTTATCCCGCAGTTGAAGCACGAACCGCTGCTGGCGAATGAGGTGGCGCATCTGGCCGAAATGGCCCACTTTTTCCGCCATCAGATCACACTGGCGAAACATAAGGGGCTGCTGGTGCTGTTCGCCAGCAACCGGGCCATGCAGCAGTTTATTGCCTATCTGCCCGAACTGCGGTTGATGATGCTGGTGCAGGGTGATAAGCCGCGCCCTGCGCTGGTGGCCCTGCATCGCCAGCGCGTGGAGCGCGGGGAAACCAGCGTGCTGGTCGGTTTGCAGTCCTTTGCGGAGGGGCTGGATCTGAAGGGAGAGCTGCTTTCCCAGGTCCATATTCATAAAATCGCTTTCCCCCCGGTAGACAGTCCGGTTATTTTGACCGAGGGCGAATGGCTGAAAAGCCTGAAGCGTTATCCTTTTGAGGTGCAGAGTCTGCCCAGCGCCTCGTTTAATCTTATCCAGCAGGTGGGAAGGCTGATCCGCAGCCACGCCTGCTTCGGTGAGATTGTGATTTACGACCGACGGCTATTGAGCAAAAGCTACGGCGCACGGTTACTGGGGGCACTGCCGGTGTTTCCTATCGAACAGCCGCCGATGCCGGAAGGCGATCTGCCCAAGGCGGTCAGCCCGCCGGTGAAAAAAAGAATGCCGCCGCGCCGCAGGCGTTAACCTTATTCAGTGAGCAAACGCATGGAATTAAATAAGATTATTAAAGAGATCGGGCGCGGTAAAAATCATGCCCGGGATATTGATATCGACAGCGCGCGCGGGCTTTACCGCCGCATGCTGGCGGGGGACGTGCCGGACCTGGAACTGGGCGCGATCCTGATTGCGCTACGCATTAAGGGAGAAGGCGAAGAGGAGATGCTGGGCTTCTATCAGGCGATGCAGGAACAGATGCCGCGCCTTACGCCACCCGCCGGTCTGCCGATGCCGATCGTCATCCCCAGCTACAACGGCGCGCGGCGGCAGGGGAATCTGACCCCGCTGCTGGCGCTGCTGCTGAGCCGACTCGGCTTCCCGGTGCTGGTTCACGGGGTCAGCGACGATCCGACGCGCATCACCAGCGAAGCGGTGTTTCAGGCGCTGGGCGTTCCCGCCACGCTGACGCCAGCGGAAGCCCAGAGCCGACTGGATGCGGGCGAGCCGGTGTTCATCACCATCGGCCAGCTGTGCGAACCGATGGAGCGCCAGCTGGCGATGCGCTGGCGGATGGGCGTGCGCAACAGCGCGCATACGCTGGCCAAGCTGGCGACGCCGTTTGGCGAAGACGCGGCGCTGCGCCTGGCCAGCGTGTCGCACCCGGAATATATCCCGAAGGTGGGCAAGTTCTTCAGCGACATCGGTGGGCGCGGCCTGTTGCTTAACGGCACCGAGGGTGAAGTCTACGCCAGCCCGCAGCGCTGCCCGTCAATCAGCCTGATCCACGGTGAAGAACCTCAGGTGCTGCTGGCGCGGCAGGAAGAGGTTGCCTTTGCGGCGGGCGAGCTGCCGGAAGCGAAAGATGCGGTCACCACCGCGGCCTGGATCCATCGCTGCCTTAATCGTGAAGTGGTGGTCCCGCAGTCGCTGCGTTTGCAGATCGCCTGCTGCTATGTGGCAACGGGCAGGGCGCAGACGCTGGACGCGGCGCTGAGTGAGATTAAGCAAGCGGGGTATTAAAGCGGGTTCTCGGCGACAGGTGTTACTGTTGGCATCACGTACCGACAGTGGATCTGCCGCGATGTTGAACAGTTGCGGGTAGTGCAGAGTTAATCAGGGGAAATTGGGTCAGATGCTTTTGGATGAACCCTTCGTGAAATACGACGACCCTGATGTTCCTCATTCTGAGTCTCAAATTAAAAATGCGCCATATGGCGCATTTTTTTATAAATTAAACGGTTGCATCAACGCAGGGGATTAAGCGCTAAGCGGCCGCCTTATTCACCAGAATTTCAATATCGGCGATGGAGGCTTCCACTTCGTCATGCAGCTTGCCCTGGGCATTCAGCAAGGTATCAATTTTACCCGCCAGTTCTTTATCTTTAAACTCGCCGGAGTCGAAGGCAAGCCACTGAGCAGAAAGGGTTTCCGTATTATTTTTCGCGTAGTGGCGAATCTCTTTAAGCTGAGAAAGCACGTCATTAATATAGTCATCTTTCGTTTTTGTTTCGATGTCAGCCATGATGAGATGTTTCCTTCTTCTGAGTTAGAAATTCAATTTAAGCCTGGCTGAGAACGGCGATCTTATCTCTAAGAATAATCGTATTATGCTCTTTAGCCCAATTCGCCGGATTTTTCATTCGTCAGATTAAATAGTCATTCAATGCATAGTGCTATGCGAAAATAATACCTGTTTCAGATAATTAAACCGATGTCGACTGCCCGACCGATGGCCTGTTAAGGGGTTTGTACTACACTCTCTTTGGCTGATAATTATGTGAATCAAGGAGCAAGCATGAAGCTGTGGCCCGTTCTTACCGGGGTGGTACTGTCACTGGGTCTGGTGGCCTGTAAATCCCCGACGCCGCCAAAAGGCGTTACGCCGATTAGCGGCTTTGATGCCGCTCGCTACCTGGGAAAATGGTATGAGGTCGCTCGGCTGGAAAACCGCTTCGAGCGCGGGCTGGAGAAGGTCACCGCCACCTACGGCAAACGCAGCGACGGCGGAATATCCGTACTTAACCGTGGCTACGATCCGGTGAAAGCGCGATGGAAGGAGAGTGAAGGCCGTGCCTACTTCACCGGTGCGCCATCCACTGCGGCACTGAAGGTGTCGTTCTTCGGTCCATTCTACGGGGGCTATAACGTTATCGCACTGGACGACGACTATCGCTATGCGCTGGTCAGCGGCCCGAATCGCGACTACCTGTGGATACTGTCGCGCATGCCGCAGATCCCGGAGAGCGTTAAGCAGAACTATCTGGCGATTGCTCGCGGGCTGAACTTCCCGGTGGATAAATTGCTGTGGGTGAAGCAGGGATAATTCGCTTCTGGAATTGTCCTGCTTTGCGGCTGTGAGGATCGTAAAAGCAGTGTTTCAGAATGGGAAAGCTGTACAAGGGAGTTGGCCCCGTGAGGGGCCATAGAACGGTGTGATCGATGGTTGCGGTCAGGTGAATATCAATCAGCCGAGCGGCAGCAGCTGCTCAACCAGCGCGGTCCACAGGGCGATGCCCGGAGCGATCAGCCCATCGTTAAAATCGTAGTTGGCATTGTGCAACGGCCGCGATGGCGTATCGCCGTCAGCGCCGATCCAGAAGTACGCGCCCGGGCAGTGCTCCAGCATGCAGGCAAAATCCTCAGAGGCCATCGACGGGCTGACGTTCCAGTGTACCTTTTCCGCAGGCAGCAGCGTCAGCGCGCAGTCGCGCACCCGGGTGGCTTCCGCAGCGTGGTTTATGGTCACCGGATAGTCGCCCTGATACTCAATGCTGCCCTCAATGCCCAGCGGTGCGGTAAACGAGGTGACAAATTCATCGATCATCTGTTTTACCCGGCTGCGCACGTCCGCCTGCAGGCAGCGCAGCGTGCCGCGCAGCACCACGTTTTCCGGAATGACGTTAATCGCCTCACCGCCGTTGATCTGGGTAATGCTGACCACCGCAGAGGCCAGCGGCGACAGGCGGCGGGCCGGGATGGTTTGCAGCGCCATAATCAGCTGGGCGGCGGCGACAATCGGGTCCGCGCCGTTTTCCGGCATGGCGGCGTGACAGCTGCGGCCGCGCAGATTGATTTCGAAGGAATCCAGCGAGGCCATCATCGCCCCTGCGTTCACGGCAACCTCACCGGCGGGCAGGCCCGGCCAGTTGTGCATGCCGTAGATGGCATCCATCGGGAACAGGGTAAACAGGCCGTCTTCCACCATGCGGCGCGCGCCACCGAGGTTTTCCTCTGCGGGCTGGAAGACAAAATGCAGCGTTCCGCTAAAGCGGCGGGTGGTGCTCAGGTGCTTTGCCACCGCCAGCAGGATCGCCGTATGGCCATCGTGTCCGCAGGCGTGCATCACGCCTGGATTCGTGGAGCGGTGGGGCGGATTGCTCAGCTCGGTGATCGGCAGGGCGTCCATGTCAGCGCGTAACCCGATAACCGGTCCGGGGCCGTTTTCCAGCGTGCCGACCACGCCGGTGCCTGCCAGACCACGATGAACCTGCAGACCAAAGGCTTCCAGCTGTTCGGCGATCAACTGTGAAGTGTGATGCTCCTGATATCCCAGTTCGGGGCGGGCGTGCAGGGCTCTGCGCCAGCCGGTGGCTTCTTCAATCAGCGAAACGGGAACTGTCATTCAATACTTCTCCTGTGCAGGGTAACGCGCAGAAACAAGGTAGCATAAATCGGGGGCGGAAGAAGCGGGTAGCGGGGAAGAAAACAGGCCGGTGATACCGGCCTGGATAACGCTTAGTCAATCATCGGCAGATTCAGTTCGTGCTTCGCGGCACAGGCTTTCGCCACTTCATATCCGGCATCGGCATGGCGCATCACGCCGGTCGCCGGGTCGTTCCACAGCACACGGCCCAGGCGTTTATCGGCCTCGGCGCTGCCGTCGGCAACGATCACTACGCCAGCATGCTGGGAGAAGCCCATGCCCACGCCGCCGCCGTGATGCAGGCTGACCCAGGTCGCGCCGCCCGCGGTGTTCAGCAGGGCGTTGAGCAGCGGCCAGTCGGAGACCGCATCCGAGCCGTCGCGCATCGCTTCGGTTTCGCGGTTTGGTGAAGCCACGGATCCGCAGTCAAGGTGATCGCGGCCGATGACCACCGGCGCTTTCAGCTCGCCGTTGCGCACCATCTCGTTAAACGCCAGTCCCGCCAGATGACGCTCGCCCAGACCCAGCCAGCAGATACGCGCGGGCAGGCCCTGGAACGCGATCCGCTCCTGCGCCATATCCAGCCAGCGGTGCAGGTTGGTATGGTCGGGGAACAGTTCTTTCAGTTTGGCATCGGTGCGGTAGATGTCCTCCGGATCGCCGGACAGGGCGACCCAGCGGAACGGACCTTTGCCTTCACAGAACAGCGGACGGATATAGGCCGGTACAAAGCCAGGGAAGTCGAACGCGTTGGTGACGCCTTCTTCCAGCGCCACCTGGCGGATATTGTTGCCGTAATCTACGGTGGGAATGCCCATATGGCAGAAGTCGAGCATCGCCTGCACGTGGACCGCCATTGAGGCGCGGGCGGCTTTCTCCACGGATTTCGGATCGCTGCGGCGGGCTTCTTCCCACTGCTCAACGGACCAGCCCTGCGGCAGATAGCCGTTGATCGGATCGTGTGCAGAGGTCTGGTCGGTGACAATATCCGGCTTCATGCCGCCGGCTTTCGCCCGTTTAACCAGTTCCGGCAGCACATCCGCCGCGTTACCGAGCAGGCCGACGGAAATCGCGCGCTTCTCTTTATTCGCCTGGTCAATCATCGCCAGCGCCTCGTCGAGGGTCTCGGCGCGGTAATCGACGTAGCGGGTACGCAGACGGAAGTCGATGCGCGAAGACTGGCACTCAACGGCCAGCACGGAAGCACCGGCCAGCACGCCCGCCAGCGGCTGCGCGCCGCCCATCCCGCCCAGTCCGGCGGTGAGGATCCATTTGCCGCTCAGATCGCCGTTATAGTGCTGGCGACCGGCTTCGGCGAAGGTTTCAAAGGTGCCCTGCACGATGCCCTGCGCGCCAATGTAGATCCAGGATCCGGCGGTCATCTGGCCGTACATCATCAGCCCGGCTTTATCGAGCTTGTTAAAGTGGTCCCAGTTGGCCCAGTGCGGCACCAGGTTAGAGTTGGCAATCAGCACGCGCGGCGCATCGGCGTGGGTGCGGAAAACCCCAACCGGCTTACCGGACTGCACCAGCAGGGTTTCTTCCGGCTGCAGCGCCTGCAGTGAACGCAGGATCTGCTCGAAGCACTCCCAGTTACGGGCGGCTTTACCAATACCGCCGTACACCACCAAATCTTCCGGGCGTTCGGCAACGTCAGGATCCAGGTTGTTCTGGATCATGCGGTAAGCGGCTTCAATCAGCCAGTTGGCGCAGTGCAGCGTATCGCCGTGGGGAGCGCGAATAGTACGGGCAACGGCCTTGCTTACGGACTCAGTCATGGTTGTTTTCCTTATCGGTATTCGTTTAGTGGGCGCGTGCAGGCAGCAGCGCAGCAATCATTTCCGGCCAGCTGTCGCCAGCGGCCCATAAACGCATCTGTTCGATATCCGGGGCCATCAGGCGGTCTTTGTCGAGAAAGGCCACGTTCTGGCGGATATTGCCCAGCACCGCTTCCAGCTGCGGCGAACTTTGCAGCGGGCGGTGGAAGTCGATTCCCTGCGCTGCGGCCATCGCTTCAATGCCCACCACGGCGGCGGTGTTAAAGCACATAGCCCCCAGGCGGCGGGCGGCATAGGTGGCCATCGAGACGTGATCTTCCTGGTTGGCGGAGGTTGGCAGGCTGTCTACGCTGCCCGGATGCGCCAGCGATTTGTTTTCCGACGCCAGCGCGGCGGCGGTCACCTGGGCTATCATAAATCCTGAGTTCACCCCGCCGTCGTTGACCAGGAACGGCGGCAGTCCGGAAAGGCCGGTATCCAGCAGCAGCGCCAGGCGGCGTTCTGAGATGGCACCGATCTCCGCCACGGCCAGCGCGATAATATCGGCGGCGAACGCCACCGGTTCGGCGTGGAAGTTACCGCCGGAGATCACTTCGCCGGTATCGGTAAACACCAGCGGGTTATCGGACGCGGCGTTGGCTTCAATCTGCAGCACGCGGGCGGCGTGGTTGAGGTTATCCAGGCAGGCACCCATCACCTGCGGCACGCAGCGGATGGAGTAGGGGTCCTGCACCCGTCCGCAGTTGGCGTGGGAGTTGAGGATAACGCTGCCGTCCAGTAGGCTGGAAACGGCCGCGGCGACCGAAATTTGCCCCTGCTGGCCGCGGGCTTCATGAATGCGGTGGTCGAACGGTTTCACCGAGCCTTTAATCGCTTCCAGCGACAGCGCACCGGATACCAGCCCGGCGGCAAAAACGTTCTCGGCTTCGAACAGGCCGCGCAGGGCCAGTGCGGTAGAAACCTGGGTGCCGTTCAGCAGCGCCAGGCCCTCTTTCGGCCCCAGCACGATCGGCTCCAGACCTGCTAACGCCAGGCCATCGCGAGCGGGCATCAGTTCGCCTTTTACCCGGACTTCACCTTCGCCCAGCAGCATCAGGGAGAGATGCGCCAGCGGGGCTAAATCACCGGAGGCACCCACTGAGCCTTTCTCCGGAATACACGGCATCACACCGGCATTAAACAGGGTAATCAGCGCGTCGACCAGCTCGATTCTGATCCCGGAATGGCCGCGCGCCAGGCTGATAATTTTGGTTGCCATGACCAGGCGCACGACGTCGTCCGGCAGCAGGTCGCCCAGACCGACGCTGTGTGACAGCACCAGGTTACGCTGCAGCTCGGCCAGCCTGTCCGCCGGAATGGAGGTCTGAGCCAGTTTGCCAAAGCCGGTATTAATGCCGTAGGTCACTTTGCCTTCGCTGACAATGGCCTCAACCGTATCGCGCGCCTGCTGGATGCGGCTGCGCGCCTGTTCATCCAGCGCCAGCGTGACGCCACCGCGATAGAGGGTTTTCAGCGTGGCGAGATCGACCTTACCCGGCGTCAGTAAGCAGTGGGGCTGAGTCAGTGACATAGTATACTCCTGTATAGACAACTGGGTGGGCATCAAACCTGTATTACGGGCATCATCCCGACAGGTTGTTAATGCGAGTTAAATTTCGGTCTGAATTGAGTGAATCACAAACGTATAGTCTTGTCTATACAACCAAAGTAACTTGTCTTGCTGCGATCACAAAAAAACGGCACGAAAGCGCTTAAATAAACGGCAGTCCTGGCGGAAAACTTAACATGTATATACATTTAGAATATTAGCCAGTAAACTGATTTTCCCACTGTTATAAGGATTCGGTATGGCCAGGCAGAGTGCAATTTCTCAACTTTCCGCTGCAATGAGCGATCAGCCTGCACCGATTTACCAGCGAGTGAAGCAGGCGATTATCAGCCAGATCAGCGAAGGCGTCTGGCAGCCAAATCAGCGCGTGCCGTCTGAAAGCGAACTGGTTAACGAGCTTGGCGTCAGCCGGATGACCATTAACCGCGCACTGCGCGAGCTGACCAGCGAAGGCTATCTGATGCGGATGCAGGGCGTGGGCACGTTTGTCGCGGAAGCCAAAGGCTATACCGCGATGATGGAAGTCCACAATATCGCGGAAGAGATAGCCCAGCGCGGCCATCGCCACAGCTGTAAAATTCTGGCGTTTGGCGAGAGTAAAGCCGATGCGGAACAGGCCGCGCTGCTCGGTTTAACCAGCGGCCAGAAACTGTTTCACTCGCTGATGATCCACTATGAGAACGATCAGCCGGTGCAGCTGGAAGATCGCCTGGTCAATCCGCAGATGGCACCGGACTACCTGCTGCAGGATTACACCGAGCAGACGCCCTATACCTATCTGATGCGGGTCGCTCCATTAACCGCCGGTGAGCACGTGGTGGAAGCGGTTCTGCCCGACGCGCGACAGTGCCGCCATCTGGCGATCGACGCGCAGGAGCCCTGCCTGCTGATCCGCCGCCAGACCTGGAGCGATAATAAGATCGTGACCTACGCGCGCCTGCTGTATCCCGGCTCACGCTACAAGCTGATGGGACGCTTTAAAGGCCATGGTTAAAACTCGGTAGCAGAGTACCCCATAGCAGCAGGGCGTCGTTCGACAGCGGAACAAATTGGCCGCCCTGATTTTCCCACCAGGCCCCCTGACCGGCCGCCAGCAGCGTTTGCCCATGCTGCCACTGGCCGCTAATCACCATCACCACGCCTGCGGCCTCTACCGGCGGTACAAATGCCGCCCGGGTGGTTTCGGCAGCGGACACATAGCTCCCACGCCGGGCCATAATGTTAAAGTCGTGGCTTGCCCCGGCCGGCAGCCGGGCGCTGATGCGATCCTCACCGCGAAACGCATAGGGCTGGTTCACCGCCAGACGCTGGCGCAGACGATCGTCGCTGTACAACTCCACCTCCCCATCCAGCAGCGTAATAATGCGGTCGACGCCGGGGAACGTCGAAAAGTCCCCGTCGGCGGCGATGGTGGCGATACTGATACGCCAGTCAAATTCGGCTTCGCCGGGTGGATAGCTGATGATTTCCCGCGTTTCTCCGCCGCCGTTGCGCCAGCGGCTGACGGGCAGGCTGGCACGGTTAAATAAGTGGATCATCGCAGCGCCTCCAGCACCTGACGGAACGCCGCGTCAATCGATTCCTGCTGTGCGTGCTGGCCGTGACGGATGCGCTGCTCCCCCGCGACGAACACATCCTGGATCTGCCCGCGATGCCCGGCAAACAGCCAGCGGTTGAGCAGGGCCTCGTCGCTCGTCGCGCCCAGCAGCGCATCGTCACTCAGCACCAGCCAGTCGGCGCGATAGCCGGTTTGCAGGCTGCCGGTTTTCACGCCACAGGCCTGAGCCCCGCCCGCCAGCGCCTGCCGGTAAAGCAGATCGCCAACCGACGGCTGATTGGCCGCCACAATCCGATTGCGGCGGCGATCGCGCAGCCGCTGGGCATACTCCAGCCAGCGCAGCTCCTCAACCACGTCCAGCGACACATGGCTGTCGGAACCAATGCCCCAGCGGCCACCGCGAGCGATAAACTCGGTGGCCGGGAAAATACCGTCGCCGAGGTTGGCTTCGGTGGTCGGGCAGAGTCCGGCTACGGCCTGGCTCTCTGCCAGCCGCGAAATTTCACTGTCGTCAAGGTGGGTGGCGTGGATCAGGCACCAGCGCGGGTCAACCGGGAAGCGATCCAGCAGCCAGCTGACCGGGCGTTCGCCGCTCCAGGCCAGCGAATCGTTAACCTCTTTTTCCTGTTCGGCGACGTGCAGATGCACCGGCAGATGTGCCGGGCTGGCCGCGAGTACCTCGTGCATTTGCGCTTCGCTGACCGCGCGCAGGGAGTGGAAGCACAGTCCGTGGTTAATCAGCGGCTTGCCGTCAATCAGCTTCACCAGTCTCCGCTGCTGGGCGAGATACGCGGCGGTATCCTGAATAAAGCGCTTCTGGCCCGGCTGTGCGGGCTGGCTGCCAAATCCGGCGTAGCTGTAGAGCACCGGCAGCATTGTCTGACCGATACCGCTGCGCCCGGCGGCGGCAATCAGCTCAACCAGCATCTCATCCTGCGGATAGGGCTGGCCGTCCGGCTGGTGGTGCAGATAGTGAAACTCCGCCACCTGGCAATAGCCGCCCTTGAGCATCTCAACATAAAGCGCTGCCGCAACCGCGCCCACCTGCTTTGGCGTCAGGCGCTGCACCATGCGGTACATCAGATCGCGCCAGGTCCAGAAGCTGTCCTGCGGATCGCCCGCCACCTCGGCCAGCCCGGCCATCGCGCGTTGAAAGGCATGCGAGTGCAAATTGGCCATAGCCGGTATCACAATACCGTCCAGGCGCTGTGCATCCTGCGGCTGTCTGTTGGCGGTCAGAGAGGCGATATGGCCGTGGCTGTCGACGTCAATCAGTACGTTATGCTGCCAGCCATCTGCAAGCAGGGCGCGGGGCGCAAAATAGCGAGTCATCGGTTGCTTCCTGTGCGTTGAGGTTGTATATACATATACATACTTATGGCAGTTCAGTAAAGCACGCAACGTGGGAGAGGTGATGAACCAGCAACGCAACTGTGAGCATTTGTGGTATGGCGCCGATATCGTCACGATGCGCGACGGCCAGTACAGCATCATCAAAGACGGCGCGATTGCCGTCGACGGTCAGCAGATCGTCTGGGTCGGGCCGTATCAGGAGGCCGGGCAGTTTACCCCGCAGCGCACCACCGATTTCGGCGGCGGCATCGTGACGCCGGGGCTGGTAGATTGCCATACGCACCTGGTGTTTGGCGGCGACCGCAGCCACGAGTTTGAGCAGCGCCTGAACGGCGTCAGCTACAGTGAGATTGCCGCGGCGGGTGGCGGGATCCTCTCCACGGTCCGCGCCACGCGGGAATCCTCGCTGGCACTGTTGGTGAGCAGCGCCCGTCATCGCCTCGACGTGCTGCTGGCTGAAGGGGTCACTACCGTAGAAATTAAATCCGGCTACGGGCTCGAGATCGCCAGTGAACTGCGTATGCTGCAGGCGATCCGCCAGCTCGGTCAGCAGGTCCCGGCGCAAATCAAGGCCACCTGCCTGGCCGCACACGCGGTGCCGCCGGAGTATAAGCAAAAGCCGGATGAATGGATTGAGGTGATCTGCCGCGAGCTGCTGCCGCAGGTGGCCGCCGGACAGTTGGCGGACGCGGTGGACGCGTTCTGCGAATATCTGGCGTTTACCCCTGCTCAGGTTGAGAAGGTCTTTCTTGCCGCCCGGCAGCTGGGCCTGCCGGTCAAACTGCACGCCGAACAGCTGTCATCGCTGGGCGGCGGGGCGCTGGCCGCCCGATTCAACGCGCTGTCGGCGGACCATCTGGAATACGCCACCGAAAGTGATATCGCCGCGATGGCGCAGAGCGGCACGGTGGCGGTACTGCTGCCGGGCGCATTCTATCTGCTGCGGGAAACGCAGCGGCCGCCGGTGGCGCTGTTCCGTCAGTACGGGGTGCCGATGGCGCTGGCCAGCGATGCCAATCCGGGAACGTCCCCGGCGCTGTCGCTGCGGCTGATGCTCAATATGGGCTGTACCCTGTTTGGTATGACGCCGGAGGAAGCGCTGGCCGGCGTCACGCTTCACGGTGCGCGGGCGCTGGGCCTGGCCGCCACGCACGGTTCACTGGAACCGGGCAAGATGGCAGATTTTGTTCACTGGCCGCTGGAACGCCCGGCGGAGCTGGTTTACTGGCTTGGTGGGCAGCTGCCCTGCCGGGTTATTTTCCGAGGAGAGGAACGATGAACGCGTTTGAATTTAGCGCCGGTAAACTGCCGCTGCTGCTGAGTATTCCCCATGCCGGTACGTTACTGACGCCGGAAGTGAAGGCAGGGCTGAGCGATGCGGCGAAAGGATTGCCGGATACCGACTGGCATATCCCGCAGCTGTATGCGTTTGCCCGCGAAATGGGGGCCAGTGTGCTGGTGGGCAACTATTCGCGCTTTGTCATTGACCTGAACCGCCCGCCGGATAATCAGGCGCTTTACACCACTGCAACCACCGGGCTGTATCCGGAAACGCTGTTCGACGGCACGCCGACCTTTAAGCCGGGAATGACGCCGACGGCAGCCCAGCGGGCGGGATATCTGCAAAACATCTGGCAGCCGTATCATGATCAGATTCGCCTGGAGCTTGAGCGCATCCGCCGTCAGTTTGGCTACGCGCTGCTGTTTGATGCGCATTCGATCGCCTCAACAGTGCCGCGCCTGTTTGACGGCCAGCTGCCGGACCTTAATCTGGGCACCAATGATGGGGCGAGCTGTAGCCCGGAGATCGCGGGCCATCTCACGGCGGTCTGTGACGATCAGTCTCGCTTCAGCTGGGTAATCAACGGTCGCTTTAAGGGCGGATATATTACCCGCGCCTACGGCAAACCGGCGGAGAATCAGCACGCGGTGCAGCTGGAACTGGCGCAGTGCAACTATATGGATGAGCAGCCGCCGTTTGCCTGGCGCGGGGATAAAGCGCAGGAGCTCCAGGTTATATTGCAGAAAATTCTGGAAACGCTACTGCGTGAAGGCAAAAAATAATTCATTGCAATGTGTACGGCGGAAACGCACATCTTTGGCTACAGCAGCAGCGCCTCAATATCGCGCCAGCTGTCCACCCGCCGATAGCCGGTAACATGACGATTGTGCGGGGCGGTGTAGAGAATGCCTTCCCCGCAGAAATCGACAAAGTTAATCGCATTATCATCAATCATGTAGTCGGCGTTAATAATGCTTTTATTGCCGCAGAACACGATATGGCTGGGCTTGATGGCCGGAAAATGCACGTTCAGCCAGCGGAATTTGGCATTGAATGAGGCCGGCACCTGCATGGCTGCGGTGGTGATAAAAATCTCATAGTGCTTGCTGAGACTGGCAATCACGCGCTGGCTGTCGGGGATCACCGCCAGATCGGCAAAAAAATCCGGGTGCCCGGCCAGTTCAAAGATCTCTACCAGCTTTTCCGGATCGTCCTGATGCAGGTCAAAGAGGTTGAGTTCATCTGGGGTGAGTTCCTGCGAAAAATGTCGGTTCCAGGTGTGCAGGATTTTAGAATGAAAGTCAGCGATAACCTCATCCATATCAATAGCAATGCGTTTCATAATCGCTCCATGATGGATTTGAAGGCACAGCATATCAAAAAAAAAGCCAGAAGCAGGGCTTCTGGCTAAAAAAGACTCAGGCACGGTCAGGAGGGTAATTTCGCAGTGTTCCTGCCGTGACGACATCATACGCGGGCAGTGAAAAGAACAAACCGCATAAGCTTGATGAAGACCTTCAAATAATATGATGGATATCACCGCTTAACCCTCATTTTTACTGTGCCTTACTCCGACTTAAGTCCTGGAAATCGCCTCGCCGTTTCGTCACCGCTGTCATTGTTTTGTAATATTTACACACATCTATTTCCCTTTCTTTACTTAATCTCCACGAGATTTGGTCGCCGAAATTTGCTGCAATACTTAGTCGTAAGTGATAATCATTATTATTGTCTTTCTCTTTTCGTTCTCAGGCGATAGAAATGAATTTTTACTTATAAAACAATAAGTAATTTCAAAAAAGAAATCAGGGCATTAAGGGATGAGTATGGAATTCAATAGTAAAAGATTGAGCCTTATCAGTATCGCTGTCGGCCTTGCGCTGCTGCCGCTCAAGGGCTTCTCAGCAGAAGCTACCGCCGCAGATGCGCAGCAAACCAGCGATAGCGCTGAGGCAAAAACCAGCAAAAAAACCGAAAAAGATGCGGTGTCCGGCGAGCAGTCCATGGTGGTTACCGCGCGCGTGCAGACCCTGCAGGCACCGGGCGTTTCCACCATCAATGCGGAAGAAATCAAAAAACACCCACCGGAGCGCGATGTTTCTGAACTGATTCGTACCATGCCGGGCGTTAACCTGACCGGTAACTCCACCAGCGGCCAACGCGGTAACAACCGTCAGGTCGATATTCGCGGTATGGGCCCGGAAAACACCCTGATCCTGATCGACGGTATGCCGGTATCGAGCAAAAACTCGGTGCGCTACGGCTGGCGCGGCGAGCGTGACTCCCGTGGCGATACCGCCTGGGTTCCACCGGAAATGATTGAACGCATTGACGTCCTGCGCGGCCCGGCTGCGGCACTGTACGGCAGTGGCGCGGCGGGCGGGGTGATCAACATCATCACTAAACCGGCAACCAAAGACTGGCACGGCAGCTTTAACACCTACTACAACGTCCCGGAGCACAAAGCCGAAGGGGCCACGCGCCGCTTTAACGGCAGCCTGGCGGGCGAACTGGCGGATAACCTGACCTTCAAACTGTACGGCGGCTGGGCGAAAACTCAGGCCGACGCGCAGTACATCAACTCCGGCCATGAGGCCCAGCGTACCGGCGCCTACGTCGGCAGCGTTCCTTCGGGCCGTGAAGGTTTGAAAAACGAAGACATCAACGGCTCTCTGCGCTGGGAATTCATTCCAGGCCAGGCGCTGGAACTGGGCGCCGGATTCAGCCGCCAGGGCAACCTCTACGCCGGGGATACGCAGAACACCAACACCAACGCGCTGGTGCAGAAATATTACGGTAAAGAGACCAATGTCCTGTATCGCCAGAACGTCAGCCTGAAGCACACCGGCTCCTGGGATAACGGCGTGACCACCACCAACTACATT
The DNA here is from genome assembly GCF_003751505.1 of Erwinia sp. JUb26. GTDB lineage: Bacteria > Pseudomonadota > Gammaproteobacteria > Enterobacterales > Enterobacteriaceae > Erwinia. The sequence goes on from NZ_RJVB01000003.1 coordinate 106,066, forward strand.
CAGTACGAGCGCACGCGCAATACCCGTCTGAACGAAGGTCTGGCAGGGGGAACGGAGGGGATCTTTAATGCCACTGACGAAGGTTTCTCCACCATCAACCTGGCGGATACCAACGCTCACACCGAGTTTAACGTGCCGCTGGATCTGTTATTCCAGCAGACGCTGACCCTGGGCGGCGAATGGAACCATCAGCAGATGAAGGATCCGACCTCGAACACGCAGAATGCCGCCACGGCGGGCAGCGTGGCGGGCGTTTCCGCGACCGGACGCAGCGTTTACAGCTCGGCCGATCTTTACTCCGTCTTTGCCGACGATAACATTGAGCTGACCGACACCACGATCCTGACCCCGGGCATCCGCTTTAACTATCATTCGATTACCGGCAGCAACTTCAGTCCGTCGCTGAACCTGTCGCAGGAGCTGGGCAGCGATTTCACCCTGAAAATGGGGATCGCCCGTGCCTACAAGGCCCCGAACCTGTATCAGACCAACCCGAACTATATCCTCTACAGCAATGGACAGGGCTGCTATGCCAGCGCCGGTGCCTGCTATCTGCAGGGTAATGACAATCTGAAAGCGGAAACCAGCATCAACAAAGAGATTGGGCTGGAATACCATCACGACGATTATCAGGCGGGTCTGACTTACTTCCACAACGATTACCGCAATAAGATCGAAGCGGGCTATGCTTCCGACTACAGCGTCGGAACGACCGATGTCTATAAGTGGGAGAACGTGCCGCGCGCGCTGATTCAGGGTCTGGAAGGGACGCTGAACTTCCCGATTACCGACAGCGTCTCAATGAAGAATAACTTCACCTACATCATTGAGAATAAGAATAAGAAAACTGGCGATTATCTGTCGATTATTCCAGAGTACACCATCAACTCGACGCTGGAATGGCAGGCGATGAACGATCTGTCCCTGCGCGGCACGATGGCCTGGTACGGCGTGCAGAAGCCGAAGAAGTACAACTACAAGGGCGTAGCGGCAACGGGTAGCGAAACCAACGAGCTGAGTCCGTATGCGCTGTTTGGTCTGAGCGCGACCTATACCGTGAACAAGTATGTGGATGTGACGGCAGGGATTGATAACCTGCTGGATAAACGCCACTACCGCGCGGGCAATGCCTCCACTACCGGCAATGCGACGACCGGCGCGTATCTGTATGGTGCGGGTGCTGAGACGTATAACGAGTCGGGCAGAACGTACTTTATGTCGTTGAATACGCACTTCTGATAACCGCGGCGGGCGAGGGTATCTCGTTCGCGGGTTGTGTGTGATAAGGCCGCTATCCGTTTGGATGGCGGTTTTTTTTGTCCAGCCTTTGCGGCTGTCGGGCGGTCCTCGCGCCGCTTCGCGGTCCCTTCACTTCGTGCGTCAGCCTGTCGGACCGGCTCAGACGGCACATCCGTGTGCCGACCGAGCCTTGCGCCCGCGTCCTGCGTGCCCATCCTGGCTTCCTCTCTCCGTTCAGCGCTGCGGATTACCCGGCAGCCGCAGAGGCTGGGCGACCTCTAACAATAGCAATCGCTGTTTTTATCTATTGAAATGATGAATAAATCGTTCGGACAATTTGCAGCGCTGAGTGGAGAAAATAACCCCGTTTTAGCTGCACATTCAGGGTGAGCGTGTAGCAATGCGATTCTATTCAAAGTAGCCCGGCGAAAGCAGCGAAAGATGAAAGGTGTTTTTACCGGCAACACAATGATGAACCAGCAGGCTGGCGGCTTCCCCGTACGGGCAATCCACAGCGCTGAACGAAGAAAATAATTCCGGATTTAGCTGCACATTCAGGGTGAACATGTCGCAATGCGATTGCATTCAAAGCAGCCTAGGGAAAGCAGCGAAAGATGAAAGGTGTTTTACCGGCAGCACAATGATTAACCAGCAGACTGGCGGCTTCCCCGTACGGGCAATCCACAGCGCTGAACGAAGAGAGGAAAGCCAGGATTCTCCAGCAGGGAAGCTGGAGAAAGGTGCGGCCGGGCCATGGAGGGCCCGTCTGCACCGGTCCGACGGGCTGACGATTGTAGTGAGGGAGCCACGCGGCGCGTGGCGCGAGGACGCCCGAGCGGGGAAGCCGCCAGTCAGCGCAATCACCGCGCTGACAGCAATCCCAGCAATCACTCATCCCACAGAACCCCCTCAACCAGCTTTACATCAGAAACTGAATATCAGGTAGGGCGCGATCAGCTCCCGCCCCCCAGCGACTGCCACAGCGTAATCCGGTTATCGTAATCCGTTTGCTGAAGCGCAATCAGCTCCAGCTGCGCCGACCACAGCGTACGCTGATTGGTCAACACGGTCAGATAATCCCCGCTGCCGGCCTGATAACCGTGCAGTGACAAATCCAGACTGCGCTGCGCCGCTGCAACGTACTCGCGCTGCGCATCCATCTGCTCGCTGAGCGTGGCACGGCGTGCCAGCGCATCGGCAACGTCTTTGAACCCGCTCTGAATCGCTTTTTCATACGCCGCAATCAGTCCCTGTTTCTCCGCCTCAGCATACTTCAGCGCCGCCACGTTGGTGCCACCGGCAAACAGCGGCAGCGACAGGCTCGGTGCAAACGACCAGACGTTGGCGCCGTGGCTGAACAGGCTGGAAAGCGACCCGCTCGCTACCCCGGCGCTGGACGTCAGCGAGAGGGTCGGGAAGAAGTTGGCGCGCGCGGCACCGATATCCGCATTGGCGCTCTTCAGGCTGTGCTCCGCTTCCTGCACGTCCGGGCGGCGCAGCAGGAGCGAAGAAGATACTCCGGCAGGCACCAGCGTAATGGCATTGTCGTTCAGCTTATCCAGCGGACCGGGCAGCAGCGAATCCGGTAGGCTCTCACCCGCCAGTAGCGTCAGGGCGTTGCGGTCCTGGGCAACCAGCGTCTGATAGCTGGCCACGCTGGCGCGCGCAGACTGGTAAACGGTCATCGCCTCGTTCATATCCGTGCCGTCTGCCACCCCGGCCGCCTGACGGCGTTTAGTGATCTCCAGCGTTTTACCGGCGCTGATCATCGTCTCCTGCGCGAGCTGCAGATTACTGTTATCCGCCGCCAGCGTGACCCAGGCGGTGGCGGTTTCAGCAATCAGCGTCAGGCGGGTGTTCTGCGCGGTAAATTCGCTGGCCAGCCAGGTTTCCTTCGCCGCACGGCTCAGGCTGCGGTTGTGGCCAAACAGATCGATCTCGAAACTGCTGACGCTGCCGCTGGCCTCCGCGCTGCCGGTTACGCCCGCATCGGTGGTCCGGCTGCGGGTGCTGGTCAGCCCGGCATTCAGCGTCGGGAACAGGCTGGCGCGCTCTTCGCCGTACAGCGCCTTCGCCTGCTCGATATCGCTGATTGCTTTACGCAGGTCGCGGTTGCTGGCTAAAGCGCGTGCCACCACGGTTTTCAGTCGGCTGTCACCCATCACCTGCTGCCAGTTACTGAGCACGGCCGGTGCGCTGCCGTCCGGATTCTGCCCCGGCCAGGTGGCCGGAACCGGCGCGGCGGGGCGCTGATAATCGGGATCGAGAGACAGACAGCCCGCCAGCATCATCGACAGGGCTATCACGCTAATTCGGTACATCATTATTTACTCCCGTGGCGTGATGTGAACAGATGCTTCACCAGCACAAAGAACAGCGGTACAAAGAAAATCGCCAGAATGGTCGCGGCCAGCGTCCCGCCGATAATCCCGGTACCAATCGCAATGCGGCTGTTGGCTCCGGCACCGGTCGCCACCGCCAGCGGCAGTACCCCGGCAATAAAGGCCAGCGAGGTCATAATAATCGGTCGCAGGCGGATACGGGCCGCGGAAATCGCCGCCGCGCTCAGCGAACTCCCCTGTTTCAGCGCCGCCTCGGCGAATTCCACAATCAGGATGGCGTTCTTCGCCGACAGTCCGATGGTGGTCAGCAGCGCAACCTGGAAGTAAATATCGTTGCTCAGCCCGCGCAGGCTGGCGGCCAGTGCGGCACCGAAGATACCCAGCGGGATCACCAGCAGCACCGAGAACGGCACCGACCAGCTCTCATACAGCGCTGCCAGGCACAGGAACACCACCAGAATCGAGATGGCGTACAGGCTCATGGCCTGGCCGCTGGCGAGTTTTTCCTGCAGCGACAGGCCGCTCCACGCCCAGCTGGAGCCCGGCGCCAGCTGATTGGCCAGCTCTTCCATTTTGTCCATCGCCGCACCCGAGCTGTAGCCGGAGCTATTTTCACCGGCGATTTCAAAGGCGGCCGAGCCGTTATAGCGTGACAGGCTTTCCGGGCCGTAGATCCAGTGCGTGGTGGCAAAGGCGGAGAACGGCGTCATGCTGTCGTCGCTGCCGCGCACGAACCACTTCGCCAGATCTTCCGGCTTCGAGCGGAACTGGCTGTCCCCTTCGATATAGACCTCTTTCACCCTGCCGCGATCGATAAAGTCGTTCACGTAGGTGCCGCCCCACGCGCTGCTCAGCGTGTCGGTCACGTCGGACAGTGACAGGCCGAGTGCCACCGCTTTGTTATTGTCGATATCCACCTGAAGCTGCGGCATCTGCGGCAGATCGCTGGCGCGCACGGACTGAAGCTCCGGACTGCTGTTTGCCGCTTTCAGCAGATCGCTGCGCAGCTTCAGCAGGGTGTTACGGTCGGTGGCGCCGCTGGCCAGCAGCTCAAAGGTAAAGCCGTTGCTTTGCCCCAGCCCCTGCACCGACGGCGGAGTCATGGCGAAGACTTTCGCATCGCGGATATCACCCAGCGCCGCCATGGCTTCACGGGCGATGCCCTGCGCGCTGTTTTTCTCGCCGGCGCGCTGGCTCCAGTCTTTCAGTGACACGAAGGCCATCCCGGCATTCTGGCCGCTACCGCTGAAGTTAAAGCCGTTAACGGTGAAGATAACGTTGGTGTTGTCCTTCTGCTGGTTAAGGAACCAGTCGGTCACGCGTTTGTTCACCGCGTCGGTGCGGCTGATGGTGGCCCCGGCGGGCAGGGTGTACTGCACCATGATTTCGCCCTGGTCCTCTTCCGGCAGGAAGCTGCCCGGCAGGCGCCACAGCAGCAGCGCCATCAGTCCGGCAAACACGGCGTAAACCAGCATCAGCCGCACCGGGCGGCCAAGAAGCCACAGCACGCGTTTGCGGTAGCGCTTCTCGCCGTTCTGATACAGGCGGTTAAAACGCGCAAAGAATCCGCGCTGCGGAGGCTGGCTGTGCTTCAGCAGCATGCCGCACAGCGCCGGGGTCAGCGTCAGGGCGACCACCACCGACAGCATCATGGCGGCGATAATCGTCACCGAGAACTGGCGGTAAATCACCCCGGTGGATCCGCCGAAGAAGGCCATCGGCAGGAATACCGCCGACAGCACCAGCGCAATCGCCACCAGCGCCCCGGCGATTTCACCCATCGATTTCTCGGTGGCTTCACGGGCGTTCAGCCCTTCGTTGCGCATAATGCGCTCAACGTTTTCCACCACCACGATGGCGTCATCCACCAGCAGCCCGATGGCCAGCACCATGGCAAACAGCGTCAGGGTGTTAATGGAGTAGCCGAACAGCGCCAGCACGCCAAAGGTGCCGAGCAGCACCACCGGCACCGCCAGCGCGGGGATCAGCGTGGCGCGCAGGTTTTGCAGGAACAGCATCATCACCGTCACCACCAGAACAATGGCGATCAGCAGGGTTTCAATCACATCCTGTACCGAGATTTTAATAAATTCGGTGCTGTCCTTCGGATAGGCGATTTCATAGCCCGCAGGCATGTTGTGGTGATATTCCTCAATCTTTGCCTTCACCAGGCTGGCGGTATCCAGCGCGTTGGCACCGGGAGCCAGCATCACCGCTACACCGGCCGCCGGGTGACCGTTCAGTTTTGAGCTGGCGCTGTAGTCTTCACTGCCCATCTCAACGCGCGCAACGTCGCCGATGCGCACCACGGCACCGCCGGTGGCGCTTTTAATGATGATATTGCGGAACTGGTCGACGGTTTGCAGGCGCGACTGCGCACGCACCGTGGCCGTCAGCTGCTGGTTGCTGGCGGCAGGCAGGGCGCCGAGTTTACCGGCGGTGACCTGCACGTTCTGCGCTTCAATTGCAGTTTGCACGTCAGACGGCATCAGGCTGTAGGAGGCGAGTTTGGCGGGATCGAGCCAGATACGCATCGCGTATTCCGCACCGAAAACCTGCAGGCTACCGACGCCGCTCACGCGGGCCAGTGGATCCTGCAGGTTGCTCACCAGCCAGTCGGCGATATCGGAGCTGGTGGCGCGATCGTTGTTATCGTACAGCGCCATAATCAGCAGGAAGTTGGACTGCGTTTTAGTGACGGTAATTCCGGCGCTTTGGACTTCGCTTGGCAGGCGAGACTCGGCCTGCTGCACCTTATTCTGCACCTGCACCTGCGCGGTATCCGGGTCTGTACCCTGCTGGAAGGTGACGTTGATATCCACCGAGCCGTCCGAGCTGCTGGACGAGGTGAAGTAGAGCAGATTATCCAGGCCGGTCATCTGCTGTTCGATCACCTGGGTCACGCTGTTTTCCAGTGTTTCCGCCGAAGCACCGGTATAGGTAGCTTTAATTTTGATCGAGGGCGGGGCAACGTCGGGATACTGGGCCACTGGCAGGGTGCGGATAGCCATAATCCCCGCCAGCATAATCAGAATCGCAATCACCCAGGCAAACACCGGGCGGCGCACAAAGAAACGCGAAAACATCAGTTCGCTCCTTCGCTGCGGGTGACTTCTTCCGGCTTCACGCTGTCACCGGCGGCGACTTTATCGCTGCCTTCCACCAGTAGACGGTCGCCCGCATGCAGGCCTTTGGTTATCAGCCAGTTGGTTCCGGTGGCATCGGCGGTCACCACTTCACGCTGTTCGACTTTATTTTCTGCGTTAACCACCAGCGCGGTGGCGTTGCCTTTGGCATCGCGGGTAATACCCTGCTGCGGCGCAAGAATGGCGTTTTCCACCACGCCTTCATCGACCAGAGCGTGAACAAACATGCCCGGGAGCAGCACGTGCTGCGGATTCGGGAACACGGCGCGCAGCGTGACCGAGCCGGTGGCTTCATCCACCGCCACTTCGGTCAGTTCGAGACGGCCTTTTTCCGGGTAGGTGGTGCCGTCTTCCAGCGTCAGGGTGACGTTAAGCGTGTTGTTGTCGCTGGCCAGTGCACGCTTGCGCAGATTCAGCAGTTCCACGCTGGAGCGGGTCAGATCCACATACATGCTGTCGAGGCTGCGGATGGTGGCCAGCACGGTGTCCTGCCCGGCGGTGACTAACGCACCGGGCGTCACGGCGGAGATGCCGATGCGGCCCGCAATGGGGGCGGTGACGGTGGTCCAGTCGAGGTTAACGCGCGCGCTGTCCAGCGCCGCCTGTTTTTCCGCCACGCTGGCGCGATCCTGGTCGCAGGTGGATTTCGCATCGTCGGCATCCTGCTGTGAAACGCCCTGATACTGCACCAGTCCGGCATAGCGTTTGGCTTTCTGACAGTCGCCGATTACCAGCGCCTGAGCGCTTTTCAGCGCGGCGGCAGCCTGTTGCCAGGCGGCTTTATAGCTGGCGGCGTCGAGCTGGTACAGCGCCTGTCCGGCTTTCACTTCGGCCCCTTCGGTGAACAGGCGCTTCTGGATCAGCCCACCCACCTGCGGCCTGACTTCTGCCGTCTGGGTAGCGGTGGTGCGCCCGGTAAGATCGCTGGTCAGGGTAAAGCTGCTGGCTTTCAGCGTGACGACCCCGACTTCGGTCAGACCGGGGGCCGGGGCGCTGGAGGTGACATTATCGCAGCCGGCCAGGCAAAAAAGGGTCAGCAGCGAGACTATGCGTAATTGCATATGGCTATTCCACTCAAATTAAAAAAGAAAATGGCACATCGGCGAGCCATCATTATTTAGCAATGGCTCAGGATACGTTTAATAACATTCAGGTACTGCTGTTAATCGGTAAAGTAATTGCAATGAAATCGTTTGGATGATTGCGAAGCGTGTTTTTATCTCTCCAGTCTCATCATTTTTTTAAAATCAGACGGGAGATAATCATCCTGTCTTTAGGGCGATTTCGGTCTGGATTTGCCGGCCAGTCCCTTGTGCGGTGTGGCTTGTGGCCTTGCTGATGTAAAGTTTTGTTGTCCCGGACGCATTAAAGTGAAAGAAATCTGTCCGTTAATGACAATGACAATTTACGCCGAGGTTAATTAATTGCCATAACGACACACTGTATTATTTAATCATCAGGGGAATAAGATTTTCCAAGGGTGATTTCTAAATTCGGCGTATTTTCTCGCTGGCTTCAATAATGGCATCGACAATAGCCGCACGCTCGTCGGTGTTAATGGTTCTGTTTGTTGTCAGCGTGCGCAGGCTGAATTTCAGCTTTTCAAACGCCTCTTCGATCAGCGGGTCTTTCTGCGTCTGGCTGACCACCAGCTTTTTCATTTTTATCAGCGTGTCGCGCAGCGCCTCATGATGCCGGGCGAGGAACGCTTCACCCGCTGCCGTCAGCGAGTACTGCTTTTTACCGCCGCCGCTTTCGATGGTCGTGGCATACTTCTCTTCTTCTATCGAAGTCAGAATCGGATAGATCACGCCGGGGCTGGGACGGTATACGCCCTGCGAATAGTCCCTGATCGAGGTAATCACCTCATACCCGTGCGTTGGATTGAGCCGAATCAGATGCAGCACCAGCAGGACCAGTTCCGTGCGGGTAAAGGCTTTGCCGCGACGCGCCTGATTCTTGCCGGAGTCGCTCGCTTTTTTTGACTCATCGACGTTTGATTCCTGGGGATGAAGCGTTTTTTTCATGGTCACAGTGCAGGTTAATGGCTGACCAAAATAAGATATATCTTGAGCAATAAAGTCATCAAGATATATCTTGAGAGGATTCCGCCAGCAAAGAGTAAAAGTTTCGTTAAGACCCTATTTTACGCGCGCATCGGGGCGAACAAGGTCAAATCGCTGGGCTTCGCTGATGCCATAATAGGCGCTGGGGCCACCGGCGCGCAGGATCGGTTCTGCCTTGGCGGTTTGATAAATGCCGTTGTCCAGCAGGTCGCTGTCGATATGAATGGCGATGGCTTCCCCCAGCACCAGCCAGCTGTCCAGCAGCCCACCCTGCGCGTCCTGCAGTTGGATGCACTGCGTGAGGCGACACTCAAAATTCACCGGACTTTCCGCCACCATGCTGACGTTGACCCGGCTGGCGGGCAGGGCGGTCAGCCCGGCGTGGATGAACTCATCCTCCCCGCGCGGCAGCGAGGCCGAGCTTTCATTCATCGCCACCGCCAGCGATCGCGTGGCCAGATTCCAGACGAATTCGCCGGTTTCAACGATGTTCGCCACGCTGTCCTTCCAGCCGCTGCTGGCAAAGCCGATAATCGGTGGGCGATAGCTGAAGCAGTTAAAGAAGCTGTACGGCGCGAGGTTGCGCTGCCCGGCGGCATTCTGCGAGCTGATCCAGCCGATCGGGCGCGGGCCGATAATGGCATTCAGCGGATCGTGGGGCAGACCGTGCCCCTGCTCCGGTCGGTAGGAATGGCGTGATCGTGACATAAATCGTCCTTATAAAGAGTAAAGTCAGCGGGAAATGTTTACCATTAATAGCACAGAGGGTATCTTACGCCGCTGCTGACAAGAGAGTTACTGATGAAAACCCCTGCCGAAAAAAATGTTCTTCACCCGCGTAACCGCCATCGCGGACGTTATGATTTCGCTGCGCTGATCGCCTGTCATCCGGCGCTGGCGCCGTTTGTTGCCGTTAATAACTGGGGCAGCGAGTCGATCGATTTCGCCAACCCGGAAGCGGTGAAAACCCTGAACCAGGCGCTGCTGCACCATTTCTACGGGCTGGCCCACTGGGATATCCCGGAAGGCTTCCTCTGCCCGCCGGTGCCGGGCCGCGCTGACTATGTTCACCATCTGGCCGATCTGCTGGCGGAAGATAATAATCGCGCAGTGCCGCGTGATATCAACGTGCTGGATATCGGCTGCGGTGCCAATATGATCTATCCGATTATCGGCCACAGCGAGTATCAGTGGCGCTTTACCGGCACCGAGGTTAATCCGCAGGCGATGGCCGCTGCCAACGGTATTATCGCAGCGAACCCGGGCCTGAACCGTGCTATTCGTCTGCGCCGTCAGAAGGACAGTTCGACGATCTTCGGCGGTATCATTCATAAAAATGAGCTGTATCACGCCACGATGTGTAATCCGCCGTTCCACGCTTCCGCCGCCGATGCGCGCGAAGGCAGCCAGCGCAAGCTGCGTAATCTGGGGCTGGATCGCAATGCGCCACTGAACTTCGGCGGGCAGCAGGATGAGCTGTGGTGTGAGGGCGGTGAAAAGGCGTTCATTGGCCGGATGATTGCGGAAAGCGCGAATTTCGCCCGCCAGTGTATCTGGTTCACCTCGCTGGTTTCCCGCCGCGAGAACCTGCCGGAGCTGTGGCGCGCGCTGGAAGAGGCCGACGTGGCTGCCGTGCGCACCATCGATATGGCCCAGGGTCAAAAGCAAAGCCGCTTTATCGCCTGGAGCTTTATGGAACAGCCACAGCGCACGCGTTTGATGGGTAAGTAAGTTCAGCTCACTCCGGAGCAGGCAGCGCCGCTTGCACGCCCGCGGCACCCGCCACATCGCTGCCGCTCTGCATCACCTGCACCGTCTGGTAAGGCACTTTGATCCCTGCGGCATCGAAGTGCTTTTTCACCATGCCGTCCAGCGCGAACCGCACCGTCCACTGCTTCAGCGGCTGGGTGGTGAACGAGACACGCACGGTAAACGCCTGATTGGTTAAGCCGACCAGCCCGGCAAACGACGGTTCGCCGATCACCATCCCGCGAATGGTTTTATCCTCCAGCAGCTCCCTGACCGCCGCCTGCAGCGTAGCGTTGACCCGATCGGTATCCTCACGGCGATCGACGTCGTAGTTCGCCACAAACGAGCCGATGCCGCGCACGAAGTTGGCAAAGGTGGTTATCGAGGACCACGGAATGATGTGGTAAGCCCCGGTGTCCTGACGTACCCCGACGGAACGAATCGACATTCGTTCCACCGTACCGGTAATCGGCCCGATGGTCACCAGATCCCCGGTGTTCATGCCGTTTTCAAACTGGATAAACACGCCGGTAATAATATCTTTGACCAGCGTCTGCGAGCCGAACGACACCGCCAGCCCGAGCGCCCCGGCACCGGCCAGCAGCGGGGCGATATTCACGCCGATCTCGGACAGCACGATCATGATGGTGATGGTGCTGATCACCACCGCCAGCGCGTTGCGGAACAGCGTCAGCAGGGTGCGGGTACGCGCGCTGGGCATCGGCCTGCCGTGCGAGTCCGAAGCCAGGCGGCTCTCAATCAGGCTGGCGAGCAGCGTCCAGCCCACTGCGGAGAAGAACAGGATCACCACGATGCGGATCAGAATATCCACCAGCTTCTCCCCCGCGCCCACTGTGAGCCAGTGCCAGAGGTCAAACAGGTGCCAGGCATTCAACAGCATCAGGGTGACGGCAAACACGCTGATCACCCGCGCCAGCTTGAGCATCGCCGACAGCCAGCCGTTCACCCGCTGCTGAAGTTCGGGATAGTTACGGCGTAGCTCCGGGGAGAGCACGATGGTTTTATTGATCCAGCGGGTCAGCATGCCGGACACCAGCGCGCCGATGGCGATAATCGCCAGCGATCGCACGCTGGCGGACATCATAAACTTCAGGCTGTTGCCGGGATCGAACAGGGAAAACAGGAACAGGGCGATAAAGTAGGCGCTGGCGAGCCAGTGCCATACCAGCGCAAACGCGCGGATAAATAGCGCGAAAAACGCCAGCGAGCGATCCGCCAGCCGCGTCAGTTCCAGCTGAATGTTGCGACGGTTGTGGAAAATCAGATACAGCGCCCACACCGTCACCAGCCCCATCACCAGCACGTTGATCATTGCGCCAACCTGCACATTCACCTGATTTGAGACGATCGGCACGATCACCAGCAGGCCGTAGCCGATCAGTCCACTCAGCCAGCTGATGCGGGTGCTCCAGTAGATGGCGCGATCGTCGGTAAGATGGAAAAAGCGCAGCTGGGGAAAACGCGGGCAAAACATCAGCCGCAATACGGCCTTAAAAAACTCAACCAGGGCAAAGGCGTTCAGAAACAGCCCCTGCTGATAGGCAATGGTGCGGCTGCCCGCATTCATGTTGTCACTGAGTATCTGCCCGACAAACAGCGCCAGCGCCAGCAGTAGCAGGTCGATAACAAAAGCCCCGGCAATCATCGCGGGCAGGTGCAGCCAGTTGGTCCGTTCGCTGTTCTTACGCCGCCCCCAGGCGCCCATCCGGCGATAGAGCGGGGAGGCCGCCCAGCGCGTCAGCCAGTAGAAGGCGAACAGCGCTGCCGCCAGCATGGCAAAGTGGCTGACGGCGTTAAAGAAGGTTTGCTGGTTAAACGGCTTATGGGGGGCATCGATAATATTCCGCTGCAGGGTTTGCAGCCGGGAGGCGAACTCGCCGCCGAACTGGCGGCTGACGTCCGTTACGCTCTGCAGGACGGTTTTATCCTCCTCTTCTTCCGGCGGCGTCAGCACCGGGTCGGCAGGCGCTGCCGGAGGCTCTGACGCTTTACGCAGCTGTTCAATCAGCTGCTGGCGCGACTGGTCGTTATCAAGAATATTAGCCAGTGCGGCCCACGCGGCGCGTTTTTCATCGGCATCGGGCGGAGTGGTGTCGGCGTCCGCTGTCGTCTGCTGCGACTGGGCGGCGACGGCCGCGGCGGGTAAAGTCACCGCCTGAGCGGAGGAAAGAAACGTGCTGCAAGTCAGCAGCAGTAAAGCCTGTAACAGATAGCGCAGTGGGGAAGTGAGTCCGGGCATCCTGTTCTCCTGTTGTGGCGCCAGCGTCAGCGGCAACAGAAAAGTATAGACGCCTGCCTCAGAGGCAGAGGGCAACCGGGGAGATTTTAGGAATCAGACGAAAGCGGGGCGGCGAATGCCGCCCCGGCAGGATCACGAGACGTGCTGCAGGAATTCGCGCAGGCGTGCACTCGGCGGGTTGCTGATTAACTCGTCCGGGTTGCCGTCTTCGGCGATGCGGCCTTTATCAATAAAGATCAGGCGTGAGGCGACCTTCTGGGCAAATCCGACTTCGTGGGTGACGATAACCATGGTCATCCCCTCTTCAGCCAGATCCTGCATCACCTTCAGCACTTCGTGGCGCAGTTCCGGGTCAAGGGCCGAGGTTGGCTCATCAAACAGCATCATCTTCGGCTTCACCGCCAGCGCACGGGCGATCGCCACGCGCTGCTGCTGGCCACCTGACAGCTCGGAAGGGAAGTGGTTTGCGCGCTCGGCGAGGCCCACTTTGCTCAGCAACTCTTTTGCCAGCCGGTGCGCATCGGCCTTCTTCGCGCCACGTACGCGGATCGGACCGAAAGCCACGTTATCCAGCGCGCTCATCTGCGGGAACAGATGGAACTGCTGGAACACCATGCCGGCTTCCTGACGGATCAGGCGGTCGTCGACTTTCGGGTCGTTAACCTTCAGGCCGTCAACGATCAGCTCGCCGCTGGTGATCTCTTCCAGCTTGTTGATGCAGCGCAGCAGGGTCGATTTACCGGAACCAGACGGGCCGATAATCACCACCACTTCGCCTTTTTCAATCTTCAGGTCGATGTCGTGCAGGACCTGGGTCGCACCGAAGTGCTTGGAAACGTTCTTAAATTCAATCACAGGATTTTCATCCTTTTCTCAATGCGACGCAGAACAAAGCTCAGCACCAGCGTAATAATCAGATAGATAACGGCAACGGCGCTCCAGATTTCCAGCGCGCGGAAGTTACCGGCAATAATTTCCTGCCCCTGGCGGGTCAGTTCGGCCACGCCGATGACGATAAACAGGGAGGTGTCCTTGATGCTGACGATCCACTGGTTGCCCAGCGGTGGCAGCATGCGGCGCAGCGCCAGCGGCATGATCACGTAGCGCAGCGTCTCGCGGCTGGAGAGGCCCAGCGCCAGACCGGCTTCACGGAAGCCACGGTTAATGGACAGTACCGCACCACGAGTGATTTCAGCAATGTAGGCACCGGAGTTGATGATGATAGTCACCACTGCCGCGCTGAACGGGTCGATCCGCAGATCGTTAAACGCCATGGGCAGAGCAAAGTAGATGAACATCACCTGCACCACAATCGGGGTGCCGCGAATCAGTTCAATGAAAACCAGCGCGATGTTGCGTGACAGCCAGCCGCCGTAGGCGCGGGCAAAACCGGCGATAAGGCCGATAATCACACCGCCAACCAGGCCCAGGACCGAAATCCACAGGGTCAGCTTGGCACCTTCAAGCAGGATTGGAATAGCAGGCCAGATGGCGCTCCAGTCAAACTGCATGTTAATTCTCCGGATCTAAAACCATTTTTGTTGATGTGGAAAAATGCGGGAACACATCGGCTCCCGCATTAAGAACAGCCGTTCTGACTCTTATTATTTAGGTTCGCTGCCGAACCATTTTTTGTACAGCGTATTGTAAGTGCCGTTCTCTTTCAGCGTTTTCAGCGCGCCGTTCACTTTCTCACGCAGGTCGTCGCTGCCTTTCGGGAAGGCAATACCGTACTGCTGAGCTTCAACCGGCTCGCCTACCGCTTTGAACTGGCCTTTGCCAGCGGTATGGATGAAGTACAGGATGTTCGGGGTGTCGTGCAGCACGGCGTCAGCACGGTTGGTGCCGAGCTCCATGTAGGCGTTATCGATGTTCGGGAACTGGCGCAGATCTTTGGTTTTGATGTGCTCTTTCGCGTAGTCCACGGAACCGGTGCCGCTCTTCACTGCCACTACTTTACCGTTCAGGTCTTCAATGCCCTTCACGCTGTCGTTGTTGGCTTTCACCATCACCTGCAGGCCGCTTTTGTAGTAACCGTCAGAGAATTCGATTGCTTTCTTACGCTCGTCGGTAATCGTGATACCGGCCAGGGCCAGATCGATGTTACGCGTCTGCAGTGCAGGAATGATACCGGCGAAATCCATCGGTTTCAGGGTGTATTCAATGTTCAGTTGTTTTGCAATTGCATCCCACAGGTCGATGTCGAAGCCGACATATTTATCGCCCTGTTTGAATTCGAAAGGAACAAAAGCGGTATCTGTTGCGACGATCAGTTTCTTATCTGCAGCTGTGGAAGACACGGCGAACGCCATGGTCAGCGCAGCCAGAGTGACCTTAAAAATTGACTTCATCATTTTATCCTTATCGCTTTCCGGAACGTCTTTCCCGGTTAAATGCCAGCAGCCCTATGAAAGAATCATGCCAGTTTTGCAATGATATGAAAAACAGCGAGTTAATGCGAGTTTTCCGAACGGTGCTGACACGATACAGTGGTTTGCACTATTTTTGGGCGCCATCTTGGTGCATCTCGTCCAGTGTGGTGCAATGGGTCGCCCGACTTGCATTAGCAGTTGTAGCAAATTGCCGGATAAAAACAACAGATAGTGTCGTAGGGGATTAATTAATTGCCAGTGGGCTCTGATTTTTTGTGGGAATAGCGTGGGGTATGCGCCGGCGTTCGGGGTAAAAAAAGAGCAGATGGCGTGGCCATCTGCTCAGATGTGGTGAAAATGTCAGATTAATGCAGCGGACTTATTCGATGTTGGACTCGATAAACCACAGGAATTTGTCCAGATCGCGGGAAGCGGCGGTAAAAATGTCGGCGCTGTCTTCGTCAGACACTTCGCTGATGGCTTTGCGCACGTCGTTAGCCACCACGGCATAGCGATCGGCCAGCGCTTTCAGGTGTTCCTGTACGCTGTGAATGTTCAGCGGATAGCTTTTCAGCGGCGTTCTGTCGTTAACAATCTGCGTGGTGCCAAGCGCAACGCCACCCAGTTGAACCACACGTTCTGCAATCGTATCCTGGTGGTCGGTAATCGCGGTGCGGAATCCATCCAGCATTTCGTGCACGGCAATGAAGTTAGCGCCGCGCATGTTCCAGTGTGCCTGCTTGGTGATCAGGGACAGATCGATGAATTCGGTAACCAGACGATTAAGCACCTCAATGGTGGCTTTTTTGTCTTCATCGGCCACATCGTTACGGGTGTAAATCAGATCAGAAGATTTTGCTTTAACCAGTTTAGCGGTACTCATCATTAATATCCTCTTAATGGTCAGGTTGTCCTGTTAAATTACGGAAATAAGTATAGCACCGTTTTTTAAACCTGCAGTAAAGGTGGTTCCTATTGCTTTAATAGTGCGTGATGAGTTGATTTGGCAGGTGTTTATTTGTTTTTTTCAATGGCGAAAATACTAATAAGAATGATTGTTATTTTCGAATATTAGCCAGCGCTTTGAATTTTATCGAGGTTTTAATTGTTGGTTGAGAACCGACTCTCTCTGTAAGTAATAATTAAATATTATTGCCATGTTAATTAATTGTTACTTCATAAAAAACAAACTGGGGGATTTCCCGCTTCCTATGAAGAAACGGGAAGGGGTTAATTATTCACGATTCTCATTGACCGACACGATTTTCGCTTTTGCCGGACGAAGGGTCAGGGTGGAACCGGCAGACGCCAGGATGATCGCCAGCAGCGCCAGCCACTGTACCAGGCTCAGCACTTCGCCCAGGAACAAAATGCCGGAAATGGCCGCCATCGCCGGTTCCAGGCTCATCAGAGTGCCGAAGGTACGGGCCGGCATGCGGGTCAGCGCCACCATTTCAAGAGAATAGGGCAGCGCGCTGGAAAGCACGGCAATCGCCAGGCCGATCGGGATCAATGACAGCGCCCAGCCGCCGCTGTTAGCAAACGTCAGCCCCAGCGGAACAAACACCAGTGCGCCAATCAGCGAACCCATTGCGGCGGTGGCCGGTCCGTGCTGGCTGCCCGCGCGTTTGCCGGTAATGATATAAACCGCCCACAGTGCACCCGCCCCCAGGGCAAGCAACGCACCAACGGGATCGACGCTGCTGACGTTTTCGCCAAGCGGCAGCAGGAAAAGCAGCCCCAGCAGTGCCAGCACCACCCAGAGGAAATCCAGCGGTCGGCGCGAACTGGCCAGCGCGAGTGCAAGCGGCCCGGTAAACTCCAGCGCAACCGCAATCCCCAACGGCACCGTGCTGATCGATAAGTAAAACAGATAGTTCATACCGCCCAGAGACAGGCCGTAAATAATCAGCGGCAGGATCTGGCTGCGTTGAAACCGCAGACGCCAGGGCTTAAACACCACGCAGAGGATCAGGGTGCCAAGGCCAAGACGCAGCGCGGTAATGCCCGGTGCGCCCACCAGTGGGAAAAGCGATTTAGCCAGCGCTGCGCCGCCCTGTATTGACGTCATGGCAATCAATAAGAGCAGGACGGGAAGCCAGATGGAATTTTTTAACTGTTGAGGTGACATCCTTTATCTCAATCCTTATGTTCCGTTGTTATCAGAGGTCGCGCTACAGTCTACGTGAACGGCGACGATAATCTCAGACGATCGCGCTAAAAAATAAACGGAAGTTAAAGAAAACAAAGGAATCACGTAAAGAACTGTCAGGTTTCAATTAGGATTACTCTTAATGAACCTTTTTTTACAAGGGATAAAATAGCGAGCGATGTCGCATAAATATAAGAAAAATGAATAACATATAAACTTCCATTAACTTTCTGTTACACCAAATATTCGGTTAGACAATGAAAATAGGGCGGAGTTTCCCACTATATTTTGTTATATTTTTAGCGTTGTCAGGATAGAAGTACTTTTTACATTTGAGGTGGTTATGAAAAAAATTGCATGTCTTTCCGCACTGGCTTGCGTTCTGGCAGTTTCTGCTGGTTCAGCAATGGCACAAAGCACCGTTACCGCTGGTTATGCACAGAGCGACTACCAGGGAATTGCTAACAAAGCGAACGGCTTTAACCTGAAATACCGTTACGAAAACGGCAGCGATCCACTGGGTTGGATTGGCTCTTTCACCTACACCGAGAAAGATCGTACTGACGCGGGCGATTACATCAAAGGCCAGTACTACGGCTTTACCGGTGGTCCTGCTTACCGTCTGAATGACTGGGCAAGCATCTACGGCGTTGTGGGTATCGGCTACGGCAAATACCAGTACAACGAACCAAACCGTGAAAAATATGATTCAAGCGACGTAGGCTTCTCCTACGGTGCTGGTCTGCAGTTCAACCCAATCCAGAACGTTGCTCTGGACGTGGGCTACGAGCAGAGCCGTATCCGCAGCGTTGACGTGGGTACCTGGACTGCTGGCGTAG
Source organism: Erwinia sp. JUb26 (assembly GCF_003751505.1). Classification (GTDB taxonomy): domain Bacteria; phylum Pseudomonadota; class Gammaproteobacteria; order Enterobacterales; family Enterobacteriaceae; genus Erwinia. Next base: position 124,231 of record NZ_RJVB01000003.1, read on the forward strand.
GCTACAGCTTCTAAGTTGCCTTTGCCCGGTTCGCAATTTGCGAATCTGCGCTGATAAATCCGCCCCTCGGGGCGGATTTTTTTTTGGCTGCTATTTAGCGAACGGGTCCTGCTTAAGCTGGCTGAACGGCAGTCGCTTAAGGGCAAAGTTGGTGACCTGAATCGCCGGGCCCTTATCGTTTGACATAAAACGGTAGGTGGGATTGATCTCTTTGGCGCGGATGCCGGTCCACTGCGAAAACAGCAGCAGGAAGTCATTGGCGGAACGCGGCTGGCTGATGACCTGATGACGGCTGTCGTTGCTGGAGGTGATAAACATCGGCACCTCAAAATTCTGACGGTATTTGTCATCGTGCGTCAGATACTCGTTGCGCGTGCCTTTTTCCTTAAACGCCAGCCCGTGGTCGGAAAAGTACATCAGCGAGAAACTCAGCCCGCTGCCGTGCAGCTGCTGCCACAGCTGGCTGAGAAAGCCGTCGGTTTGCGTAATGCTGTACAGGTAGCAGGAGGTTTCACTGGAGTGCAGGTGCTCCACGAAGCGCCCGCGCGTGCGATCGCAGGCTTTCGGGTGCGATCCCACCAGGTGATAAATCAACAGGCGCGGTTTTTCCACCGGCCTGGCCAGCGCCGAGGCGGTAAAGCCCAGCAGATCTTCATCCCGCGTCGTCTTGTCCGCTTCAAAATCGCCCTGCTTGAGGAAATGCACCGTTTTCGCGCGGCGGGCGATACTGGCAATCGGCGTATCAAACTGCCCAATCTGCCCCTGATTCGACAGCCACCATGTATCAAAACCCGCGCGGTTCGCCAGGCTGATAATATTGTTCTGATACTGCGGCTGGCCGTTAACCACCTGATTCAGCGTCAGCCCCAGCGATTTCTGCGTGGAGGAGGCCGCCGAGGTGTACTGGCTGAAAAACTGGCCGCTCAGCTGGCTGGCAAACGGGGTGTTATCCCAGCGGCCACCAAAAGCGCCCATCGCATCACGACGCGCGCTTTCACCGATCACAATCACGTAAACCTGCCGATCGGGTTTCACCCCGAGCAAATGCCAGTCATCCTGCAGCGTGGCGAGCTGGTTCATGCGGTCGATTTCTTTATCCACCGACACTTTGCTCTCAATCGTATCCTTCACGAAGCGCACCAGCGGGTAACCGGCATCTTTCAGATTAAATACGCCGCCGGTGAGCTGATTCAGCACCGGCTGGGTCAGCCAGGCCACCAGCACAAAAGCCAGACAGGCGCTCTCGCGATGCCCCCATTTCGCCCTGGGCTCGGGTTTGCGCTTCAGCGACATCAGACCAGCGGCGATAATTGCCAGTCCAATAGCATAATCGTGCAGCGGAAAAATCATCAGCACCTCGCTGGCTTCTTCCGCATTGGTAGCGTGCAGGGCGAGCAGGGTGTTGAAATTGGGCGGGCCATACACCTGACCAAACGGGTAATAGAAACCGGCAACCAGCGCGGTGAGTACCAGCAGGATCTTTTGCCCACGCGGCAGCACGCGGGCAAGCAGCATCAATAGCGCGGTAAAGGCAAAAAGATAAAGCCACTGCAAAACGTAGCCAAATGCCTGGTTGATCATAAAAGAAAGCAGTAAATACAGCCCGGTATACGGGCTCAGCCAGCCACGGTAGCGGCTTACCGAAACGGTTTTCAGCAGGGTCAGGTTCATACTCAATTCTTATAGAAAACGCTATAGCTCACCGCTTCAGTTGACTGAAGTGGCAGACCGCCTGATACAGCTCGTCAGAAATGGGGGGGCTGGGGAGGGGAGGGACCCGATCGGCCTGCACTCTTTACGAAAGGCTGGGAAGATAGTCGTTGTTTTAGCGGAAGGCAACCAGCAATATGAATAAGTTATGTGAAGCAGTATACAAAATGAATACGGACGGGGAAGGGCTCAGGAGGCCGGGGTTGCCGGCCTGTTATTCAGCAGCATGTCCAGCAGCATCAGCCGCAGGGTGAACGGTGAACGACTTAGCAGTTTCAACAGTAATGGTACTCTCATGTTAAGCCCCTCCAACAGTCAGGGTATGAACGAATTATCAACAGATATAGCACAGGCTATATCCCATAGCCAGAGCTAATACGCTAAATTTTGTGCTTCTTTGAGCTTCGTTTACAATGTCAGTCGAACAGACCGCCGCACGCTGTTAAAAAGCAGCGGTTGATAATAAGAGGAAGCTGAATGAGTCGTCGCGCAAAAGTAGCAGTGCCCGCGCCACTGAAAGATATTGAAGAGCATGTCGAAGGCTTCCGCCAGGTACGTGAAGCCCATCGCCGTGAATTAATCGATGACTATGTTGAGCTGATTTCCGATCTGATCCGCGAGTTCGGTGAGGCCCGGCAGGTTGATATGGCTGCCCGTCTTGGGGTTTCACAGCCAACGGTGGCAAAAATGTTGAAACGTCTGGCAACCGCAGGGCTGGTGGAGCAGGTGCCCTATCGTGGCGTGTTCCTGACCCCGGAAGGCGAAAAACTGGCGGAAGAGAGCCGCGAACGTCACCACATCGTTGAGACATTCCTGCTGGCGTTAGGTATCAGCCCGGATACCGCCCGCCGCGATGCCGAAGGCATTGAGCATCACGTCAGCGATGAGACGTTGGCTATTTTCCAGAAGTTTAGCGAAAGCCGTCAGTAATCTACTCCAACTCTGCGAGCCAGCATGACAACCCTGCTCAGGCCTTTTTTGCACGATCGTTTTCTGCATCTGTTAGTGGTTCTGGGCCTGTTGCTGGCCTGCTTTGCTCCTTTCTCGCTGGCCGAACTGCCCCGAGCGGTTGACTGGCCGACGATGATCACCCTGTGTGGCCTGTTAATGCTGACCAAAGGCATTGAGGCCAGCGGCTATTTTGACGCGCTGGGTCGGCGTCTGGTGCAGGGCTTTCACCATCAGCGCCAGCTGGCGCTGTTTCTGGTGGCCGCCGCCGCGCTGCTGTCCACGTTTCTTACCAACGATGTTGCGCTGTTTATCCTCGTTCCCCTGACGCTTTCGCTGCGGAAATATTCGGCGTTGCCCATCGCGCGCCTGATTATCTTTGAAGCGCTGGCGGTGAATGCGGGTTCGCTGCTGACGCCGATCGGCAATCCGCAAAATATTCTGCTGTGGCGCCACGGCGATCTGGGATTCGGCGGCTTTATCTGGCAGATGCTGCCGCTGGCGGCGTTGCTGCTGGTGAGCCTGCTGCTGCTGACCGTCTTTTGCTTTCCCGCCCGGCGGATTGAACGCCATCAGCATGAGGATGAGGCCCGTTGGCAGCGTCCTTTGCTGATCGCCAGCGCGCTGCTTTATGCGCTGTTTATTGCGGCGCTGGAACTCGATATGGCCGCCTGGGGATTAGGCCTGGTGTTCGCCGTTTTCCTGCTGATGGCCCGGCGTATTCTGCTGACCATCGACTGGAGCCTGCTGGTGGTGTTTATCGCCATGTTCGTCGACGTGTTTTTGCTGACCCGCCTGCCGGTGCTGCAATCCTCTCTCCACGCCGTCGGCCAGCTGCCGCAGCTGGGGCAGTTTCTGCTGGCGGCAGGGCTGTCGCAGGTCATCAGCAACGTGCCCACCACCATTCTGTTGCTCAGCAGCCTGCCGCCATCTGCACTGCTCGCCTGGGCGGTGAATATCGGCGGCTTCGGGCTGCTGCCGGGATCGCTGGCTAACCTGATCGCCCTGCGTATGGCGAAAGATCGCCGCATCTGGTGGCACTTCCACCTCTATTCCATTCCCATGCTGCTGTGGGCACTGGTCAGCGGCTGGATCCTTCTTTTGATTATTCGTGCTGCCTGAACCTTGGGCAGCCTGGTTTCGTAAAGAAAGCCTGGTAATTGTCAATTTACGCTTTATGTTTAGATCAGACTGACTCATTGCGACTTAATTTTGAGTGCACCTTCTGATCGACGGTAACTATGGCTAATCAAACGACTCCAGCATCGACCGATGAAACTCCTCATCAGCAAGACCAGCAATCCCCGAACCATGATGACAACGAAGCTCCCCGCCAGCGTCCCGGCAAAAAACCGCTGATTATCCTCGCGATAGTGGTGGTGGTGATGCTGGTGATTGCGCTGTGGTTCTGGCTGACCACCCATAATATTGAAACCACCGATGACGCCTTTACTGAGGCGGACGCCGTGACGATTTCGCCGAAGGCCTCAGGCTATGTGACCGAGCTGAGGGTGAAAGATAACCAGCGGGTGAAGAAGGGCGATCTGCTGGTGGTGATCGACCCGCGCGATACCACCGCACAGCAGGCGCAGGCGCAGGCACAGCTGAGTCTGGCACAGGCACAGCTGCATCAGGCACAGGCGCAGCTCAGCCTGGCAAAGGTGCAGTATCCGGCGCAAAAAGATCAGGCGCTGGCGCAGCAGGCGCGTGCTGAAGCGAACTACGCGAATGCGCTGTCTGACGATAAGCGCCAGCGCAATGTCGATCCGCGCGCCACCTCGCAGCGCAATATTGACTCTGCCAGCGCCCAGCTGCGCAGTGCCAAAGCGGAGCTGGAAAACGCCAAAGCGCAGGTGGAAGTCGCCTCGCAGGTGGCTTTGCAAATTCGCCAGCAGGAAACGAATGTGGAAGCCCGCCAGAGCCAGGTTGAACAGGCGCAGGCACAGCTTAACGTGGCCAATCTTAACCTCTCTTACACCGAAGTGCGCGCACCGTACGACGGTTTTGTCACCAAGCGTAATGTGCAGGTCGGCACGCTGGTGCAGGCGGGATCCTCGCTGTTCTCGCTGGTCTCGCCGGAGGTGTGGATCGTCGCAAACTTTAAAGAGTCGCAGCTGCGGCGCATGAAGCCGGGCGACAAGGTCGAAATCGGCGTGGATGCCTGGCCGGATCTGAAGCTGGAAGGGCACGTGGACAGCGTGCAGATGGGCTCCGGTTCGCGCTTCTCGGCCTTCCCGTCGGAAAACGCCACCGGTAACTATGTGAAAATCGTGCAGCGCGTTCCGGTTAAAATCGTTATCGACAGGGGGCTGGATCCGAACCAGCCGCTGCCGATTGGCCTCTCCGTTGAGCCGAAGGTGACGGTGGAATGACCCCCGGCCAGAGCTGGAAGCCGTCCAGTAACCCCTGGCTGGTGGCCATGACGGTGACGCTGGCGGTATTCATGGAAATCCTGGATACCACCATCGTCAACGTGGCCCTGCCGCACGTGGCCGGTTCACTGTCGGCCAGCTATGATGAATCGACCTGGGTGCTGACCTCGTACCTGGTGGCCAACGGCATCGTGCTGCCGATTTCCGCCTTTCTAAGCCGCCTGCTCGGCCGCAAGCAGTTCTTCCTGATCTGCATTGTGATGTTCACCGTCTGTTCGTTCCTCTGCGGCATTGCCACCGAGCTGTGGCAAATCATTCTGTTCCGCGTGATGCAGGGCTTCTTTGGCGGTGGCCTGCAGCCGGTGCAGCAGTCGGTGCTGCTGGACTACTTTAAGCCGGAGGATCGCGGCAAGGCCTTTGGTCTTTCTTCCATTGCGGTGATCGTTGCGCCGGTCATGGGCCCGACGCTCGGCGGCTGGATCACCGACAACTACAGCTGGCGCTGGGTGTTCTTTATCAACATCCCGGTGGGGATCCTCAGCGTGCTGGCGATTTATCAGCTGCTGGAAGATCCGCCGTGGGAGCGCAAGTGGGCGAAGGGCAAGCTGCGCGTGGACTATATCGGTATCAGCCTGATCACCCTGGGGCTGGGCTGCCTGCAGGTGATGATGGATCGTGGGGAAGATGAAGACTGGTTTAACTCCAGTTTTATCGTCACCTTCGGTCTGCTGGCGCTGACCGGTATCGTTGGCGCGATCTACTGGCTGCTGTATGCCAAAAAACCGGTGGTCGATCTGCACGTGTTGAAGGATCGTAACTTCGCGGTGGCGGGGCTGCTGATGGCGGGGATGGCGGCGATACTGTACGGCAGTTCAGTGGTGATCCCGCAGCTGGCGCAGCAGGATCTGGGCTATACCGCCACGCTGTCCGGGCTGGTGCTGTCGCCGGGCGCGGTGCTGATCGTGCTGTCGATCCCGCTGGTGCTGAAGCTGATGCCGCTGATACAGACCCGGCTGATTATTGCCTTTGGCTTCACGCTGCTGATGCTGTCGTTTATCTATTCGGCCACGCTGACCCCGGATATCGACTTCACCACGCTGGTGATGATGCGCAGCGCGCAAACCATCGGGCTGGGCTTCCTGTTTGTGCCGCTGACCACCATTGCGTTCGTCACCATCCCGCAGCGGCTTAACGCCGACGCCTCGGCGCTGTTTACCATGTTCCGTAACGTCGCCGGTTCGATCGGTATTTCGCTGTCTACGGCGATGATTACCGAGCGAACCCAGGCGCGCAGTGCGGAGATGGTGCACAACATGACGCCGCTCAACGAACCCTTCAATCTTGCCGTAGAGCGCTGGGCGCAGGGCGTGCGCGACTTTGTTCATATGGCGGGCGATCCCATCACGATTGCAACCGGTCAGCTCTACCAGCAGATGATCGTGCAGGCGAGATTCCTCGCCTATATTGACGTATTTATGGGCCTGAGCGTTGTGGCCCTGATCCTGATTCCATTTTGTCTATTGCTGTCGCCGATTAAGAGCGAAGGCAGTGCGGGAGCACACTGAGATGCACGTTTATTTCCCTCTGGCCCGTTCGCGGACGACAGCGCTGGTGGCCGCCGTGCTGGCGCTGAGCGGCTGTGCCGTTGGCCCTGATTACCAGGCGCCCAAACCCGCCACGCCGGGCAGCTTTAACAGCATGCAGTCGGGCAGCGCATCGCGCCCGCAGGCAACGGCGGTCAACGCCAGCTGGTGGAAATCCTTTAACGATCCGCAGCTCGACAGCCTGATTGAGCGGGCGATTGCCGGCAATCTGTCGCTACAGCAGGCGGTGCTGCGCATTGCCGGGGCGCGCCAGCAGCTGAGCCAGGCGCGCGGTGCCTGGGCTCCGTCGGTGAACGGTAACGCCAGATTTACCCGCCAGCAGTTAGGCATCAAGGGCGAGCTGGAATCCGAAGGGGTTTACGACCGCGTGGATCAAATTGATACTGATACCGACCTGAAACCGGTGCTGGACAGCCTGTCTAAGCCGGTCGGCTTGTACCAGGGCAGCTTTGATGCATCCTGGGAGCTGGACATGTGGGGCAAAGTGCGCCGCCAGGTTGAAATGGCCGGCGCGCAGCAGCAGCAGTCGATAGAAAACCGCAACGATGCGCTGGTATCGCTGGAGGCGGAAGTTGCCCGGGCCTATCTGCAACTGCGCGGCGCGCAGGCGATCACCGCGACGCTGGAAACCCAAATTGCCGTGGCACAGCAGACGCTGGAACTTACCCAGAGCCAGCAGCGCAACGGGCTGGCGCCGCAAACCAATGTGGAGAACGCCCGCGCCCAGTACAACCTGCTGCGCTCCCAGCTGCCGCAGTACCAGGCGCAGATCCACCAGGCGATGAACGGCCTGGCGGTACTGACCGGGCGCGTGCCCGGCGCGCTTGACGGTGAACTGGCGGCCAGCAAAGCGTTTCCTGCGCTGCCGCAGGTGGTGCCGGTCGGTATCCCTGCCACGCTGGCCCGCCGTCGCCCCGATGTTCGCGAGGCGGAAGCCAGTCTGCATGCCGCTACGGCGAATATCGGCGTGTCGGTGGCTGAACTGTTCCCCAGCGTGTCGTTGACCGGGCAGTTTGGCATGCGTAACAGCGATGCGGGCTATCTGGATAACTGGAGCAGCCACTTCTACAGCTACGGCCCGTCCGTCTCGATCCCGATATTCCAGGGAGGACGTCTGGTTTCCAGCGTCAAGGTGGCGCGCGCGCAGCAGGCCAGCGCCGTGCTGGGCTACCGGCAAACGGTGCTGACCGCGCTGCAGGATGTGGAAAACGCGCTGGTCAGCTACCGCAGCGATCAGCAGCAGGTGGTCGGGCTGGATGAAACGGTGAAAGCGCAGCAGTCGGCGTTCAATCTGGCCAGCGACAGCTATCGCCAGGGTATTTCTTCATTTATTGAAGCGCTGGATGCCCAGCGTCAGCTGGCGCAGGCGCAGCAGCAGGCGGAGCAGGCGAGGGTGCAGACCGGTCTGGATCTGGTTGCGCTGTATAAAGCGCTGGGCGGCGGCTGGGAGAATTACCAGAATGTCAGCCTGCCGGAGTATTCCGTATTTGGCCCGGCGGAAACGCCGCAGTAATTTCGTTTTCCACAGGCCCTCTTCCGAGGGCCTGAATCCTCTCCATGTTCATTTCTCCCTGATGTCGTCCCTGGTGATTTTTTAAATATCCCCTCAGACGTTTATTCCCTGTTTTTAATACGGTTATGCCCATTACCCCTCACTCCGTAAGATAAAAGAGACGGAGAGGCTGATGAAATGATAAATAAAACATCATTTACGTAACCTTATGATTTCAAGCTATTTTAAATGTACATTTAGTGGGTTTTAATTGAGGGACTAAATGATAGCTAACTATCATGATTATTTTTAGTGAAATTTATATTCTCTTTTTATGTGATATGAAATGAAACGGCAGGCATATTGACGGGCTAATTCAACCTTAAAAGCGAATTAATGCGTTTTGCGTCACAAAATAAAGGCAGTAATGGGATCGGTTTCTAAAAATTTAATTTTCATTGTTAATAAAAATGAAAAAAATGATCTAAATTGGTCATGCAGGCGGTTGTTGTTAAAACAAGGTTGAGTTTTTTCCGCTCTGTCCCCTTACCAACCAGGTCGTTAAGAGGTCATTGAAGTCGCTATGGCAAAAGAACAATATATAACCGCTAACCGTGCGTCAGGTCCCAACAGCAACACCAAAACAGAACCCCTCGTTAAGGTGATTGCCGCAATCGCTACTTTAGGTGGCCTGCTGTTTGGCTATGATACCGGCGTTATTTCCGGAGCCCTACTGTTTATGGGCGACGAGTTACATCTTACCCCCTTCACTACCGGACTGGTCACCAGTTCACTGCTGTTCGGTGCGGCGTTTGGTGCACTGTTCTCCGGTCATTTTGCCGCCGCCATCGGCCGCAGAAAGATCATCATTACTCTGGCGATTATCTTCGCGCTGGGATCGATCGGCACGGCGTTTGCCCCTGACGTTGAGTGGATGATCTTCTTCCGCGTGGTGTTAGGCGTTGCCGTCGGCGGCGCGTCGGCCACCGTGCCGGTGTATATCGCGGAAATTGCGCCCGCTAACAAGCGAGGGCAGCTGGTGACCATCCAGGAACTGATGATCGTTTCCGGCCAGATGCTGGCCTATATCTCCAACGCCGGGTTTAACGCGGCCTGGGGTGGGCATGATACCTGGCGCTGGATGCTGTTCGTGGCGACCATCCCTGCCGTTTTGCTGTGGTTTGGCATGATGTTTATGCCGGACACGCCGCGCTGGTACGCGATGAAAGGGCGGCTGGCCGAGGCGCGTAAAGTGCTGGAGCGCACGCGGGCGAAGGAAGACGTGGAGTGGGAACTGGAGGAGATTACCGAAACGCTGGAAGAGGAGGACCGCCAGCAAACGCGCTCGAGCATCAGCGAACTGAAAAAGCCCTGGCTGTTTAAGCTGTTCCTGATCGGCGTGGGTATTGCCGTTATCCAGCAAACCTCGGGCGTGAACACCATAATGTACTATGCGCCGACGATGCTGAAAGCGGTGGGCATGAGCACCGACGCCGCGTTGTTCGCCACCATCGCCAACGGCGCGATTTCGGTGCTGATGACCTTTGTCGGCATCTGGCTGCTGGGGCGCATCGGCCGCCGCACGCTGGTGAAGATTGGCCAGTTCGGCTGTACCGCCTGCCTGTTCTTTATCGGTGCGGTCAGCTACTTCATGCCGGAAACCATCAATGGCGAAGTGGATGTACTGCGCAGCTATATGGTGCTGCTGGGGATGCTGATGTTTTTAAGCTTCCAGCAGTCGGCGCTGTCTCCTGTCACCTGGCTGCTGCTGTCCGAAATCTTCCCAACCCGCCTGCGCGGGGTGTTTATGGGCGGGGCGGTATTCGCGATGTGGATTGCCAACTTCCTGATCTCTCTGGCCTTCCCGCTTCTGCTGGCCAGCGTCGGTCTTTCCGGAGCATTCTTTATTTTCGGTCTGATTGGCATTTGCGGCGCGCTGTTCGTGATTAAGTGCGTGCCGGAAACCCGCAACCGCAGCCTGGAGCAGATTGAACACTATCTGCACGACTGGCTGAGTAACGATGAAGAGGCCACCACGTTAGCCTCGACAAAGAAAAAGGCTGAAAGCCACTAGGCTACCGGCCGGGCAATCGCCCGGCCTTTTTATTGCTTCTCTCGCCTGCTGCACCAGCACACTGTATTCGCCGCGCCGTTTTTGGCATAATGCGCGCTGACTCACATCCTCACTACGTAAAATAAAGGCTATCCCTGTGCTAGTTTCCAGCAACGTCACCATGCAGTTTGGCAGTAAGCCGCTGTTCGAAAACATTTCTGTCAAATTTGGCGGCGGCAACCGCTACGGCCTGATCGGTGCCAACGGCAGCGGTAAGTCCACCTTTATGAAAATTCTGGGTAGCGATCTGGTGCCTTCTGCCGGTAACGTCTCCATCGATCCGAACGAACGTATCGGTAAACTGCGCCAGGATCAGTTCGCCTTTGAACAGTATTCGGTGCTGGATACGGTGATCATGGGCCACGGTGAGCTGTGGGCGGTGAAGGAAGAGCGCGATGCGATCTATGCGCTGCCGGAAATGAGCGAAGAAGACGGCTATAAAGTTGCCGACCTCGAAGAAAAATACGGCGAAATGGACGGTTACACCGCCGAAGCGCGCGCCGGTGAACTGCTGCTGGGCGTGGGTATTCCGCTTGAGCAGCATTACGGTCCGATGAGCGAAGTGGCACCGGGCTGGAAGCTGCGTGTGCTGCTGGCGCAGGCGCTGTTCTCTAACCCGGAAATCCTGCTGCTTGACGAACCGACGAACAACCTGGACATCGATACCATTCGCTGGCTGGAGCAGGTGCTGAACGAGCGTAACAGCACCATGATCATTATTTCGCACGACCGTCACTTCCTGAACATGGTCTGCACGCACATGGCCGATCTCGACTACGGCGAACTGCGCGTTTATCCGGGTAACTATGACGAATATATGACGGCCGCCACCCAGGCGCGCGAACGCCTGCTGTCGGATAATGCCAAGAAGAAGGCGCAGATCAACGAACTGCAGTCCTTCGTCAGCCGCTTCAGCGCCAACGCCTCGAAATCCCGTCAGGCAACCTCTCGCGCCAAGCAGATTGATAAAATTAAGCTGGATGAAGTCAAAGCCTCCAGCCGCCAGAACCCGTTTATCCGCTTCGAGCAGGATAAAAAGCTGTTCCGTAATGCCCTGACGCTTGAAGCGGTGACCAAAGGCTTCGACAACGGCCCGCTGTTTAAAAACTTAAACACGCTGCTGGAAGTCGGTGAGAAGCTGGCGATCATCGGTCCGAACGGTATCGGTAAAACCACCCTGCTGAAAACGCTGGTCGGTGAGCTGACGCCGGATTCCGGTACTGTTAAATGGTCTGAAAACGCGCAGATTGGCTACTATGCGCAGGATCATGCCCATGACTTTAGCGACAATTTGACCGTGTTTGACTGGATGAGCCAGTGGATGCAGGAAGGGGACGATGAGCAGGCAGTACGCAGCATCCTCGGCCGCCTGCTGTTCAGCCAGGACGATATCAAGAAGCCTGCTAAAGTGCTTTCCGGTGGGGAAAAAGGCCGTATGCTGTTCGGCAAGCTGATGATGCAGAAGCCGAATATCCTGATTATGGATGAGCCCACCAACCACCTGGATATGGAGTCCATCGAAGCGCTGAACATGGCGCTGGAAATGTACGAAGGGACGCTGATCTTCGTGTCTCACGACCGTGAGTTCGTCAGCTCGCTGGCTACTCGCGTGATCGATATGTCTCCGGGCAAGATCACCGACTTTACCGGCAACTACGAAGACTACCTGCGCAGCCAGGGCATCGTCTAAATTGCTTTCGTGGGCCAGGTTCTTCTGGCCCACGTTTAATAATTCTCCGCCACCCGATTTTTCCCCGCGTTTTTCGCCACGTACAGCGCCCGATCCGCTTCGGCAATCAGTGCCTGCGGCGTCAGTGACTGATTGATCTGATTCATCACATGCAGCCCGACGCTGACTGAAACCGCCTGCTGGCCACAGCTGTTGTGCTGATGTGGAATATTCAGTGCGGTAATCGCCTCGACCACCTGGTGTGCAAAGCGACTGGCCATTTCGCGATCGCAGCCGGGCAGAATAATCGCAAACTCTTCTCCGCCGTAGCGGGCCACCAGATTATCCGGGCGATGGGGCAGGTGGGCCAGCGCATCCGCAATGTGCTTCAGGCAGTCGTCGCCCGCCGGATGGCCGTAACTGTCGTTAAACGCCTTAAACGAGTCGACGTCAATCATCAGCAGCGCCAGCGGAATGCGCAGCTTGTGCGCGCGATCGATGCTGTGCTGCAAATAGAGATCGAACTGACGACGGTTTGCCAGCCCGGTCAGGCCGTCAACCAGCGCCAGGGTCTGCAACGTCCGGTTCATGGCGGTAAGCCTGTCGCGCACCACGGTCAGCTCCTGCTGATTTTTCAGATTCAGGCTGATGTGCCGCAGCACCAGCATCCCCAGCAGGAAAATCACCAGCAACAGAATGGTACAAAGCGCGATGTAGACACTCAGCGTGGAGAACCAGCCGCGCATCAGCTGCCTTTTATCATACCCGGCGGCGGTAACCAGCGAATAGCGCTGCAGGGCAGAGTAGCCGAAGACCCGCTCTTTGCCGTCGAGCGCGGATTTATACACGGCGGTACCGCTGGAGGCGTTTTTCAGCAGAGTGGTAAACAGCGGGCTGTCGGAAATATTGCGGTTGATGGCGCTTTCAACATACGGGCGCACGTAGAGGATCGTGCCGTCGCTCAGCATCAGCGCCAGCACGTTGTGGCGGCCCAGATTGTAGTAGCCGTAAACGGTTTTGAAGAAGCTGAGATTGACCGACGCCAGCAGAATACCGCGGAAGGATCCATCACCGTTATTCAGCCGCAGTGAAACCGGGATCACCAGATCGCCGGTAGCCCGGCTGCGGATCACCTTGCCGATATGCACCCTGCCGTCGTTATGGGTTTGATGATAGCGGAAATATTCCCGATCGCTGTTGTTGATTTGCTTCGGGATATTGCCTTTGGACGTCACCAGCCAGTTGCCCTGTGCATCGTAAATCGCCATACCGTTAAGCTGCGGCAGGGAGTTGGTGCGCGAACTGAGCAGCTCCTGAAGGTAGTTGTGCTGTGCCTGATTCAGGCCGATAAGCGAGATACGATCGCTGACGTCCTGCAGCGTCAGTTCTACCTGTAAGAAGGTGTCTTCCGCCTGGCGGGAAAGCGACTGCGAAAGATTATGCGCATCATCCTGTGCTGAAGCGATGGTCCGCTGCCAGGAGTTCCAGATCAGCCAGCCGTTAATCAGGATCACCACGCTCACAATGGCCAGCAAAAAAATAATCATCATCTGGCGCAATGAAAGCTTACTGGAGTGAGAGGTCACGGCATGCTGGTCTGCAATCATTTACGTCATCCTTCCTGCCACCGGGGCGGTCATGCTTTATTATAGATTCTGTCAGGCGAAACGCTTGTTTTTACTCCGTAAAAATTACGAAAAGCGTCTATTCTGGTGGGCGATCCGAGCAAACTTCACAGTGAGGATCGCGGGCCACTTTCATCGTGCGGAACTGCAGGGTCATGGCATCATACAGCAGCAGCTGACCGGCAACCGGGCTGCCGTAATCGGTGAGTGTGCGAATCGCCTCCATGGCCTGCAGGGAACCGATGACCCCAACCAGCGGGGCCATCACGCCCGCTTCCACGCAGCTCAACGTGCCGTCACCAAACAGCCTGCTGATGCAGCGATAGCACGGCTCGTTATCACCCCAGCGAAACACGCTGATTTGCCCCTCCATGCGGATCGCCGCGCCTGAGACCAGCGGTATTTTGCTGAGAAAGCACAGGCGGTTGAGCTGTTCACGCGTCGCCACGTTATCGCAGCAGTCAACCACCAGATGCTGTTCGCTTAGCAGCGGTGCCAGTTCGCTATCGTCAAGCTGCGCATTAATCGTGCTGTAGCGAACCTGCGAGTTAATAGCCTCCAGCCGAATGCGCGCGGACTCGACTTTCGCCATACCCAGCTGCGCCTCGCCGTGCAGCACCTGCCGCTGCAGGTTCGACAGGGAAACGTGGTCAAAGTCCAGCAGGGTCAGATGACCGACGCCCGCGGCGGCAAGATACTGACCGGCGGCACAGCCCAGCCCGCCCAGCCCGACCACCAGCACCTTTGCCGCCTTTAACCGCTCCTGACCGTCGAAGTCAAAGCCGCGCAGCACGATCTGGCGGTTGTAGCGCAGCATCTCTTCGTCGCTGAGTTCGGGGTGCATATCAGCCTTCCAGCAGCGCGTTAAACGGTTCGATCTCAACCCACTCGCCAGGCTGCACGCTGCCGCGTTCGCGTTCGAGTACGATAAAGCAGTTTGCCTGGTGCCATGAGCTGAAGACGTGGGAACCCTGATGGCCGGTGGATTTCACCTCCAGCTCTCCCTGGGGGTTACGCAGCAGAACGCCGCGCTGGAAGTCGAGGCGGCCCGGGGATTTTTTCAACACGTCGGCGCAGCGCACCCGCTGGCGTGGCGGCAGGGCGGGGCCGCTTTGCCCGTTCAGCTTCGCCAGCAGCGGCTGCACCAGCTGATAGAAGGTCAGCATCGCCGAGACCGGATTGCCCGGCAGGCCGCAGAACCAGCTGTTTTTCAGACGGCCAAAGGCGAAGGGTTTACCCGGCTTAATCGCCAGCTTCCAGAAACTCACTTCGCCGAGCTCCTCCAGCATCTGTTTAGTGTAATCGGCCTCGCCAACGGAGACGCCACCGCTGCTGATCACCACGTCGGCGCGGGCATCGGCCTCGTTAAAGGCGGCGCGCAGCGCATCGCGGTCGTCACGAATAATGCCGAGATCGATCACCTCGCAGCCCAGCTTATTGAGCATCAGATGCACGGCAAAGCGGTTGGTGTCGTAAATCTGCCCCGCGGCCAGCGGCTGACCGGGCGACTGGAGTTCATCACCGGTGGAGAAAATCGCCACGCGCAGCGGGCGCAGCACCTGCACGCTGGCAATGCCCAGCGAGGCCAGCAGCGGCAGCTCGGCGGCTCCGAGCCTGACGCCTGCGCTCAGCACTTCGCTTCCCTGGTGGATATCCTCTCCGGCGCGGCGGATGTTCTGCCCTGCGTTGACTCCCGCGGTAATCACCACCTCGTCACCCTGCAATTCGGTCTGCTCCTGCATCACCACCGCTTCGCATCCCGTTGGGATCGGTGCGCCGGTCATAATGCGGATGCAGCTGCCGGTCGGCCATTCGCCGCAGAAAGGCGACCCGGCAAAGGCTTTCCCGGCGACGGGAAGCGGCGTGCCGGATTGGACATCGACCATGCGGACGGCATAACCATCCATGGCGGAATTATCAAAAGGGGGAACGGCCATCGGTGAAATCACCGGAGAGGCGCTGATGCGACCGGCAGCCTGCGGCAGCGGTAAAACGTCGCTTTCATTCATGGGGGTAATGCGGCTCAGCATAGTGCTCAGGGCATCGTCGAGGGAGATCAATCCCGATGTAAACGCTTCCATATCATATCCTCGGTTCGCGCCGCCGGGGCGGGCGAAATGCTTTTGGCAGTATTATGGCGCGATTCGGCAACAGGGTCACGCATGCTGAAAAGAGAGGTATAAAAGTAAGAAATGCAGCTAAGTTAGAACCATTGGTTATTATCAGGGTGCGAACTTTCCGCTTTACAACCTCAGGTATGCTACCTATAGTCAAAACGGTATTTTTTCAAAAAATGCCCGCTAACCCGGTGTTTTTCATGCTGATTTAACAGACAGGATAAATAATCATGGTCAGAGCGACGATAGCCATCCACGGTGGTGCCGGTACGATAACCCGTACCAGTATGGATGCAAAGGCTGAGCAACGCTATCGTCAGGCGCTGACGCAGATTGTGGCCAGCGCCCAGGCGATGCTGGCCAGCGGTGCGACCGCGCTGGACGTGGTGACCGAGGCGGTTCGTCTGCTGGAAGAGTGCCCGATGTTTAACGCCGGAGTCGGATCGGTCTTTACCCATCAGGCGACCCATGAGCTTGACGCCTGCGTGATGGACGGCCGTACCCTTGAGGCCGGTGCCGTGGCGGGCGTTTCCCATATTCGTAACCCGGTGCTGGCGGCGCGCGCGGTGCTGGAGCACAGCCCCCACGTACTGTTTACCGGCGCGGGCGCGGAATCGTTTGCGGCCGCCCAGGGGCTGGAAATGGTTGCCGCCGATTTTTTCTCTACACCCGGCCGCCGCAAGCAGCTGGAGCGCGCGCTGAACCAGCAGAAGGTGGTGCTGGATCACGATGAGGCCCGTTCGGGCGAACCGCTCGATCCCGACCGTAAGATGGGCACCGTGGGTGCCGTCGCGCTGGATTCAGCGGGCAATCTTGCCGCCGCTACTTCGACTGGCGGAATGACCAATAAGCAGGTGGGCCGGGTGGGCGATTCCCCACTGCCGGGCGCGGGCTGCTATGCCAGCGATACGGTGGCCGTTTCCTGCACCGGTACCGGTGAAGTCTTTATCCGCACGCTGGCGGCCTATGATGTTGCCGCACAGATGAACTACGGCGGCCTGTCGCTACAGCAGGCCACCGAACAGATCGTGATGCAGAAAATTCCCCAGCTTGGCGGCAGCGGCGGGCTGATTGCCATCGATCGCCAGGGAAACGTGGTGCTGCCGTTTAACAGTGAAGGGATGTATCGCGGGTTCGGCGTAGTCGGCGAAGCGCCGGTGGCGGCCATTTTTCGCGAGGAGTCTTGATGAGCGTCCTTCACCAGCCTGACGAACGGGTACTGACGGTCAGCGATCTCAGCGTCAGTTTTCAGCAGGAAGACCGGCGCATTCAGGCGGTAAATAATCTCTCGCTGACGGTGAACGAAGGCGAAACGCTGGCGATCGTCGGCGAGTCCGGCTCCGGTAAATCCGTCACTTCACTGGCGCTGATGCGGCTGGTGGAGCAGGGCGGTGGCAGCATTGACAGCGGCAGCATTCTGCTGCGTCGCCGTAACCAGCAGCAGGTCGATCTGGCGACGCTGTCCCCCCGTAAGCTGCGGGAAATCCGCGGAGCGGATATCGCGATGATTTTTCAGGAGCCGATGACCTCGCTTAACCCGGTGTTTCCGGTCGGCGAGCAAATCGCGGAGTCTATTCGCCTGCATCAGGGCAAAGATCATCAGCAGGCGCTGGCAGAAGCGAAGCGCATGCTGGATCTGGTGCGCATTCCCGAAGCCAAAAATATCCTGTCCCGCTATCCGCACCAGCTTTCCGGCGGCATGCGCCAGCGGGTGATGATCGCCATGGCGCTCTCCTGCCGCCCGGCCCTGCTGATTGCGGACGAGCCGACCACCGCGCTGGACGTCACCATTCAGGCGCAGATCCTGCAGCTGATCCGCGTGCTGCAAAAAGAGATGCGGATGGGGGTGATTTTTATCACGCACGATATGGGCGTGGTGGCGGAAATGGCCGACCGGGTGCAGGTCATGTATCGCGGTAACGTGGTGGAAACCGGCGAGGTGGCAATGCTGTTCTCCGCACCAAAAGAACCCTATACCCGTGCGCTGCTGGCGGCGGTGCCTAAGCTGGGTGCGATGACCGGCCGACCGTTTCCGCAGAAGTTTCCTCTGCTGGGTGACGAGGCTGCAGTGGCCGGGCAGCCGCAGGATACCGTGCGCGAGGACGGCCCGCCGCTGCTGCAGGTTCGCGATCTGGTGACCCGCTTCGACATTCGCAGCGGCATCTTTAACCGCGTCACCCGGCGGGTGCACGCGGTGGAAAAAGTCAGCTTCGATCTTCATCACGGAGAAACGCTGGCGCTGGTCGGCGAATCCGGCTGCGGTAAATCCACCACCGGGCGATCGCTGCTGCGGCTGGTTGAGAGTCAGGGCGGTTCGATCACCTTTGACGGCAGGCGCATCGATCTGCTCAAAGGCAGCGCGCTGTCGCATCTTCGCCGCGATATTCAGTTCATTTTTCAGGATCCTTACGCCTCTCTCGATCCGCGCCTCACTGTAGGGTTCTCGATTATGGAGCCGCTGCTGGTCCACGGCATTGCTCGCGGCCAGGAAGCCGAGCGGCGGGTGGCCAGCCTGCTGGAACGGGTCGGGCTGCTGCCGGAACATGCCCAGCGCTATCCGCACGAGTTTTCCGGCGGTCAGCGGCAGCGTATCTGCATTGCCCGGGCGCTGGCGCTGAATCCGAAGGTGGTGATTGCCGACGAATCGGTTTCCGCGCTGGACGTGTCGATTCAGGCACAGATTATCAACCTGATGCTTGACCTCCAGCGCGAGTACGGCATCGCGTTTCTGTTTATTTCCCATGATATGGCGGTGGTTGAACGCATCAGCCACCGGGTGGCGGTGATGTATCTGGGGCAGATTGTAGAAATCGGCCCGCGCCAGGCCGTCTTTGAACATCCACAGCATCCGTATACCCGCAAGCTGATGGCGGCCGTACCGGTCGCTCAGCCGGGCCAGCGCCGCCGCGAGCGTGCGCTGCTGGTCGATGAAATTCCCAGCCCGATCCGTGCCCTCGGCGATGAACCGCTGGTGGCCCCGTTGGTTGAGGTCAGTGCCGGGCACTATGTGGCCCGCCATGCGATCAACCGCGCCTGATTTGATAATGAAAATAAGAGACAGGAGATTGAGATGATGGTTCTGAAAAAGCGTAATTTGTTGTTGACCGCTGGCCTGTTGGGAAGCTTCGCGGCCCTGCCAGCCTGGGCGGCGAAAGATGTGACGATCGCCGTAGCTTCTAACTTCACCACCCTCGACCCGTATGATGCAAACGATACGCTGTCGCAGGCGGTGGCAAAATCCTTCTATCAGGGCCTGTTTGGTTTTGATAAGGATATGAAGCTGCAAAACGTGCTGGCCGAGAGCTATCAGGTCAGTTCCGACGGTCTGAACTACACCATTAAGCTGCGCAGCGGCGTGAAGTTCCAGGACGGCACGGAATTCAACGCGGCGGCGGTGAAGGCCAACCTCGATCGTGCCAGCAATCCTGACAATCACCTCAAGCGCTTCAACCTGTTTAAAGTGGTCTCGGCAACGGAAGTTATCGATCCAACCACGGTGAAGATAACGCTCTCTCAGCCGTTCTCCGCCTTTATCAATACCCTGGCCAGCCCGGTGGCGGCGATGATCTCCCCGGAGGCGCTGAAGAAATACGGCAAGGATATCGGTTTCCACCCGGTGGGAACCGGCCCGTATGAGTTTGTGACCTGGAATCAGACCGATTTCGTGAAGGTGAAGAAGTTTGACGGCTACTGGAAGCCTGGCTATCCGAAGCTGGATTCGATTACCTGGCGTCCGGTCGTGGACAACAACACCCGCGCGGCGATGCTGCAAACCGGCGAGGCGAACTTTGCCTTCCCGATCCCCTTCGAGCAGGCCAAACTGCTGGAGAAAAACAGCAAGCTCGATCTGGTCACCTCGCCATCGATCATGCAGCGCTACATCAGCCTGAACGTCACCCAGAAGCCGTTTGATAATCCGAAAGTGCGCGAGGCGATTAACTACGCGATAAACCGCGACGCGCTGGCGAAAGTGGCCTTCGCCGGTTACGCCACCCCGGCTACCGGTATCGTTCCGCCGTCCATTCAGTATGCGCAGAGCTATCCGGCACCGGAGTACAACCCGGCGAAGGCGCGCGAGCTGCTGAAAGAGGCGGGCTATCCTGACGGCTTCACCACCGCGCTGTGGTCTTCCCATAACCACAGTACCGCGCAGAAGGTGCTGCAGTTCACCCAGCAGCAACTGGCGCAGGTGGGCATCAAGGTGCAGCTGACGGCGATGGATGCCGGCCAGCGTGCGGCACAGGTTGAAGATAAAGGGCAGAAAGAGAGCGGCGTGCGCATGTTCTACACCGGCTGGTCGGCATCGACCGGTGAAGCCAACTGGGCGCTGACGCCGCTGTTTGCCACCCAGTCCTGGCCGCCAACCATCTTTAACACCGCGTTCTACAGCAACCCGCAGGTGGATAAAGATCTGACCGATGCACTGAACACCACCGACGGCGAGAAGAAATCCGCGCTGTATAAAGATGCCCAGGATCGTATCTGGAAAGATCAGCCGTGGGTGCCGCTGGTGGTTGAGAAACTGGTTTCCGCGAACACCAAAAACCTGACCGGGTTCTACGTGATGCCGGATACCTCGTTCAGCTTCGACGATGCTGACCTGAAGTAACGCCCGAGACCAGAAAACGCCCCCTGTGAAGGGGGCGTAGGAACATTGATGCTTAACTATTTTATTAAACGCCTGCTGGGCCTGATCCCGACGCTGCTGATTGTGGCGGTGCTGGTGTTTCTGTTTGTCCATCTTCTACCGGGCGACCCGGCACGATTGATTGCCGGACGCGAAGCGGATGCCGAAGTGGTGGCGATGGTTCGCGAACAGCTGGGCCTGGATTTGCCGCTGCCGCAGCAGTTCTGGCGCTATATCACCAATGCGCTGCAGGGGGATTTTGGCCTGTCGATGGTGTCGAAACGCCCGGTTTCCGAAGAGATTGCGCTGCGCTTTATGCCTACCTTCTGGCTAACGCTGAGCAGCATGGCGTGGTCGGTTGTTTTCGGCATGGCGATTGGGATTGTTTCCGCCGTGTGGCGTAACCGCTGGCCCGACCGTCTGGGGATGACGCTGGCGGTGTCCGGTATTTCCTTTCCGGCATTTGCGCTGGGGATCCTGCTGATGCAGGTATTTTCCGTTGAGCTGGGCTGGTTACCGACCGTCGGAGCCGACAGCTGGCAGCACTATATTTTACCCTCGATTACACTTGGCGCTGCCGTGGCGGCGGTGATGGCCCGCTTTACCCGAGCGTCGTTTGTGGAAGTGATGCAGGAAGATTATATGCGCACCGCGCGGGCCAAAGGCGTGCGGGAATCGCTGGTGGTCGTGAAGCACGGCCTGCGCAATGCGATGATTCCGGTGGTGACCATGATGGGGCTGCAGTTTGGCTTCCTGCTCGGCGGCTCGATCGTCGTGGAGGTGGTGTTTAACTGGCCCGGACTGGGGCGGTTGCTCGTTGATTCCGTTGAGATGCGTGATTATCCGGTGATTCAGGCCGAGGTGCTGCTGTTCTCACTGGAGTTTATTTTGATTAATTTGATGGTCGATATGCTCTACGCAGCGATCAATCCCGCAATTCGCTACAAATAAGGATGGTTGATGCTTAACTGGCGACGCAAAGCTGCGCTATCCGCGCTGCCGACAATCAGCCCCGACCGCGTGCGCACGCCGTGGCGCGAATTCTGGCGACGTTTTCGTCGGCAGCATCTGGCGATGGCGGCGGCGATATTTATTGTGCTGCTGGTAGTGGTGGCCGCGTTTTCCCCCTTACTGGCACCGTTCGATGCGGAAAACTATTTTGACTACGACAGGCTCAACGAGGGCCCATCGATGCTGCACTGGTTTGGCGTGGATGCGCTGGGCCGCGATATTTTCAGCCGCGTACTGCTGGGCGCACGGCTGTCGCTGGTCGCCGGGGTCTTTTCGGTGGCGGTGGGTGCCGCAATCGGAACGCTGCTGGGGTTACTCGCCGGTTATTACGAAGGCTGGTGGGACCGCATTATCATGCGCATCTGCGATGTGCTGTTCGCCTTTCCCGGTATTCTGCTGGCGATTGCGGTGGTGGCGGTACTCGGCAACGGCATGTCCAATGTGATCCTCGCGGTGGCGATTTTCAGCATTCCCGCCTTTGCACGACTGGTACGCGGCAATACGCTGGTGCTGAAGCACCTGACCTATATTGAGTCCGCACGCAGCATCGGTGCGCCGGACTGGGTAATTATCCTGCGTCATATCCTGCCGGGGACGCTCTCTTCCATCGTGGTGTATTTCACCATGCGTATCGGCACCTCAATTATCTCGGCCGCCAGCCTGTCGTTTCTGGGGCTGGGTGCCCAGCCGCCAACGCCGGAGTGGGGCGCAATGTTGAATGCCGCGCAGGCGGATATGGTGATGGCCCCGCACGTGGCGATTTTTCCGAGTCTGGCGATTTTCCTGACGGTGCTGGCCTTCAATCTGCTGGGCGATGGCCTGCGCGATGCGCTGGACCCTAAACTGAAGCACTAATAGTACTTTAAGCGTGCAGCGTCTGCTGCGCGCTTAAACCATCCGATTGACATTACCCAATGCACACCGTGCGGTTCACATTATCCAACTTACATCATGCGGCTGAGTACGATCGCGGCAGCGTAAATCGCGATGGCAACAATGCTGATGCAGGTTCCGCAGGAAATCGCCTTCGCCGAGCGGCCGGTGCCGAGGTAGTGTGTTTCCAGCACGATAATATTGGCGGCAGGGGGCAGCAGGCAGAATAGATACAGCGTGGCCGCGTTATCGGTCAGAATCTGAACGCCAAAAAGATGTCCGCATAGCAACAAGGCGCTGACAAGCAGGAAAATGACCCCGCCGCGCAGTAAAAAAGGGCGCAGCTCGTTGCGGAAATCCGCTGCCGTCACCCGGACTTTCCCCAGCCAGATCCCCAGAATTGCCATCCCGAGGACGCTCATCAGGGATTTTGCGATGTCGTAAAGTCCTTCCCCAAAATACGCAATCTGCTCACCGAACGGGATCAGCGCGATCCCGGCACCCAGCGCCAGCACCGGCGGCGTTTTTAGTAGGCCTTTCAGATCCAGGCCTGCGCCGGAGAGCATGCCCGCGCCAATTGAGTTGCCAAAAATCGAGCTGCCGACGTACGCGGCGATCACGATCACCACCGCCTGTGCGGAGAACAGGGCGCTGACGATGGGCAGGCCCAGCCAGCCGATATTCAGATAGAAGAAGCAAAGATGCTGCACCGGATCGCGGCTAAGGCGGCGACCGATGCTCAGTAAAATCAGCATCAGCAGTGCGGTAACGACAATGATGCCGCTCATAGCATGAAAGTAGCTGGAAACGTTATAGATAATGACCAGTGGAATGATAAGCCGTGTTAACAGCAGGGAAGCCAGTGCTTTGATATCCCAACGGGTATGGCCCATCGCGTAGCCCGCCAGAAGGTAAATCAGCGGTAAAAAAATGGTCATCGACGATCCTCTGCGTTCTTTCCGGCTGAATGATATAGCATTTTTGTTAATGAATTGTCATCGGCTAATTCACAGGCAGGATAAACCTGCGCGATATCTCACCGTCATAAAAGAATTTTCCAGCCACCGTAGAGGAATTCGACATCCCTGCATATGATGAAAAAGACATCAATTTACGCCGTTTTCCTCAACAAGGAACATCACCATGTTAACGATGCACTGGAAAGGGTCTGCTGCGCTGGTTGTGCTGAGTTTAGTACTGGCGGGCTGTTCTTCTAAAGTGGCTGAATCAACGCAATTCTCAGGATTTTTATCCGACTACTCGCAGCTAAAACCCACCAGCTCCCCGAGCGGTCATCAGACCCTGCGCTGGATTTCGCCAACCTTTAAGAATGAGGATTACAAAGGCATTTATTATACGCCGGTAGTTTACTATCCTGCCGCCAGGCCTACGGCCCGAATCAGCCAGCAGACGCTTGACCAGGTGCGTGGTTACGTCGATACCCAGCTGCAGCAGGCGGCTGCGCGCCATAAGCCTCTGGTCAGCAAGCCGGAGCCAGGTACGCTGATTTTGAAAACCGCCATTACCTCGGTGAGTGCGGAAAATCAGGATATGAAGTTCTATGAAGTGGTTCCGGTCGCGGCGGTGGTAGCCAGCACGATGGCGGCTTCCGGCCACCGCACGCAGAACAGCGTGCTGTTCCTTGAGCTGGAATTACTGGATGCCCGTACCGGGGATCCGGTGGTGAAGGTGGTGCGTAAGGCCTACGGTAAATCCGTTGCCAATAACAGCGCGCCGATTACCTTTGAGGAGCTGCGCAGCGGTATTGATGAGATGGTGCAGGATGCGGCGGCGTTCCCGTCGCTGCAATAGCGGGGCGGGTGATGTCTGAGGAAACAATACTGGCGCTGGCGGGCAGTGCCTCTGGCTGGCGTCCTGCCACTAAGTTGCTTGCAGATTCGGAAGTTGGCGCTGGCTGGCAGTGCCCCCGTTCGGGCGGTCCTCGCGCCGCGTTGCGGTTCCTTCACTTCGTTCGTCAGCCGTGCGGACCGCCACGGATGGGCTGACGTGCTGCAGTGTTGTTTGTAGATTCGGAAGTTGGCGCTGGCTGGCAGTGCCCCCGTTCGGGCGGTCCTCGCGCCGCGTTGCGGTTCCCTCACTTCGTTCGTCAGCCGGTCGGACCGCCACAGACGGGCGTCCTGCCCGGCTGTGACTTTTGCCAGCTTCCCTGCTGGCAAATCCTGGCTTTCTCTCTCTGTTCAGCGCTGCGGATTGCCCGCCCGGGGGCACTGCCAGCCTGCTATCAAAATATCGTGTCGTCTGAAAATAAATGGTTTGAAGCTATTGCCATTCATGCAGCGAGATGACTTCCGCTTTGCAGCGCACGAGATTTGAGTGTTTGCTCTTTGAACTGACTGCATACGGAATCACACTTTGTTAGGAGACCTTGCTTTTGTCGAAATCAAAAAGCGATGAATTTCTAATGGGGACAGCCTCTGCTGCTGCGTAAGGGCATCCGCAGCGCTGAGGTGAAGCCGTTGAGCCAGGAGACGACAGCAGGGATGCTGGCGTCAGGCCGGGTTTGAACAGGGACGTTCAATCCTGGCCGACCTGTAGGCGCAATGGCGTAACCGAAGGCACCGTGCCACGCACGGCGCGAGGACCGCCCGGAGCAGCAGCAGAGGCTGAACCACTGGCACCCATTCCTCAGCGGAATTTGCATGAACTCATACCATACACGAAGCAATAGTGATGGATTCCGCTCAGCGCTGCCGATTGCCAGCCTGCGTGCTGACTTTTGCTTTGCCTGATATTTAAATGACGTTGTAGGCTGATGCTTACATCCGATGCTAAAACGACGTTCATGCAGCGATGAAATAATTAAAAGGGTCAGCCTCTGCTGCTGCGTAAGGGCATTCGCAGCGCTGAGGTGGAGCCGTTGAGCCAGGAGACGACAACATGGATGTTGGCGTCAGGCCGGGTTTGAACAGGGACGTTCAATCCTGGTCGACCTGTAGGCGCAATGGTGTAACCGAGGGTACCGTGCCACGCACGGCGTGAGGACCGCCCGGAGCAGCAGCAGAGGCTGAACCCCAGGCACTTATTCCTCAGCGGCATTTGCATGAACTCACACCATACACGAAGCAATAGTGATGGATTCCGCTCAGCGCTGCGGATTGTCCGCCCGGAGCAGCAGCAGAGGCTGAAGCCCGGGCACCCATTCCCCAGCGCCGTCTTTACCCTCATTAAGGTTTTGTAAAAAGCCCGCCGCTTTACTCCCGTTTCGCTACGGTTATCTGATACATCCCGTTACGGAGAGAAAACTATGTTTAAACCCCTGGCCGCAGTTAGCCTGCTTGCACTGCTGTTCAGCCCGGCGGCGCTGGCGGAAAAAGTCACGGTCGAAGAGCTGCAGGATGGCCTTAACCATCCCTGGGCACTGGCGTTTCTGCCTGATAGTCAGGGGATGCTAATCACGGAGCGATCCGGCGAACTCCGGCGCTGGCAGGCGGGGAAAGGGCTGTCCGAACCGCTTAAAGGCGTGCCGGAGGTCTGGACACGTAGCCAGGGTGGGCTGCTTGACGTGGTGCTGGCCCCTGACTTTGCCGAAAGCCGCCGCGTCTGGCTGAGCTATACGCGGGGAGAAGCGGATGGTCGCGGCGGTGCTGCGGTGGGCTACGGGCGGCTGAGCGAAGATTATCAGATGCTAACTGACTTCCGCGAAGTGATCCGCCAGCAGCCGGGCCTGTCCGGCGGGGCTAATCTGGGTACCCGAATGGCGTTCGATCGCAATGGCGATCTGTTTATCGCCTTTGGGGATAACTTCCAGGCGGAAAAAGCGCAGGATCTGAATGCGCTACAGGGAAAAATCGTGCGGCTGAAAGCGGATGGTTCGGTGCCGTCGGATAACCCGCTGGTGGGTAAAGCGGGAGCGCGCCCGGAAATCTGGACGTGGGGAATGCGTAATCCGCAGGGGCTGGCGCTCAACCCCTGGACCCACCAGATGTGGGAGAGCGAGCACGGCCCGCGCGGCGGTGATGAAGTGAATATCTTAACGAAAGGGGCGAACTACGGCTGGCCGCTGGCAACGTGGGGCATCGATTACAGCGGTGCAAAGGTTCCGGGCTCCAAAGGCGGCGAGGTTGCGGGAACGCTGCAGCCGATCTGGTACTGGAAGGTTTCCCCCGCCATCAGCGGCATGGCGTTTTATAACAGTGCCCGCTTCCCACAGTGGAAAAACTCACTGTTTATCGGCGCGCTGAAGGAAAAGAATCTGATCCGGCTCAGCCTGAACGGCGAGCGGGTGGTCGATCAGCAGCGCCTGCTTGAGGATCGCAATGAGCGCATCCGGGACGTGCGCATGGGGCCGGACGGCTGGCTGTATCTGCTCACCGATGAGTCCGACGGCAAGCTGCTGCGGGTGGGGTTGGCACCCTGATATGAAAATCGATTAACGCACCCAGTGACACACTTCCCAGCCGCGGTCCTGCGCCAGCGTGAGCAGGGCATCGGCCGGGTTAACCACGTGCGGGCGATCGGCGTTTTCCAGCATCGGCAGATCGTTCATTGAGTCGCTGTACGCCCACATTTTTTCGAACTGTCGGGCGCTGCTCTGCGACAGCCAGCGATTAACGCACTCCACTTTTCCTTCTTTATAGGTGAGTGGGCCGAAGATCTTGCCGCTGTAGCGGCTGTCGACCACCTCAACGCCAATGGCCAGCGCGCAATCCGCACCGAGGCGTTGCGCAATCGGTGCGACCAGATGCTCGCCGCTGGCAGAAATTACCATCACCGTATCGCCGCGCTGCTGATGCCAGCGCATACGCTCGCGCGCCGCCGGATAGACGCGTGGCACGATATCGCGTTGGATAAAGCGCCGGATCCAGCCGCTGACCGTTGAGGTCGCCAGCCCCGCCAGCGGTGCCAGCGTGGTGTCCATATACTCTTCCATGGAAAGGTTGCCCTGATAGTACTGATCCATCAGCGCCTGTTCCTGCTGCAGTATCTCCGCAGGTGCAAAGCCCTGAGAAACCAGCCAGTGAAGCCATAAGCCGGTACTGTCTTCGGAAATTATCGTTTCATCAAGGTCGAACAGCGCTAAATCCATGGTTATCACTCCTCAGCAGACTGCTGCCAGAGTAGCGAATTTTTGTGACAGGCTTAACTGTTTAACCATAATTCGGAATATGTCCTGGCATTATCCGGCCGTTGACGGCGATTATTTATGCATCACCACGGGCAAGGTTAAGATTTATCTAATAAACTCTAGAAAACTTTACGGTTTGAAGGTTCTTTTCATTGATGTTACGTCTTAGTGTAGGGTGGTTAAGTGCCCGATTGCGCTTCGATTACCTGTCTTTAAAATGGATATCTGGTCACGCCATGAAGAAAAATCTCCTCTCTGCCAGCGTTATTACTCTGGTCACTGCCTCAACGGTGTTACTGACACTGCCCGCTGCGTTCGCTGAACAGGCACCCGCAGCGCCACAGATCGATGCCAAAGCCTGGATCCTGATGGATTACAACAGCGGGAAAGTGCTGACGGAACACCAGGCGGACGATCGCCTCGATCCGGCCAGCCTGACCAAAATGATGGCCAGCTATGTCATCGGCCAGGCGCTGAAATCCGGCAAGATTAATAAAGATGACATGGTCACCGTGGGCAAAGATGCCTGGGCGACCGGTAACCCTGTGCTACAGGGATCGTCGCTGATGTTCCTCAAGCCGGGAGATCGCATTCCGGTATCGGAGCTGAACAAGGGCATTATTATTCAGTCCGGCAATGATGCCAGTATCGCGCTGGCGGACTATGTTGCGGGCAGCCAGGACTCGTTCGTCGGCCTGATGAACAACTATGTGAAGGCGCTGGGTTTACAGAACACCCATTTCAAAACCGTACACGGGTTGGATTCCGACGGGCAGTACAGTACCGCGCGGGATATGGCGCTGATCGGCCAGGCGCTAATCCGCGATGTGCCCGATGAGTATGCGATACATAAAGAGAAAGAGTTTACCTTCAATAAAATCCGCCAGTACAACCGCAACCGACTGCTGTGGAGCACCAATCTCCAGGTAGACGGCATTAAAACCGGCCATACCTCGGGCGCGGGGAATAATCTGGTGGCATCGGCGGTAGACGGCGATCAGCGCCTGATTTCCGTGGTGCTGGGGACGGCAACAGATGCCATTCGCATCCGCGAGAGCGAGAAGCTGCTGACCTGGGGCTTCCGCTTCTACGAAACCGTGACACCGATTAAGGCCGGTAAACCGTTTGCGACGCAGCGCGTCTGGTACGGTGAGCACAGTGAGGTTAATCTTGGCGTCGCGAAAGATGCGGCGATTACCGTGCCAAAAGGCCAGATGAAAAATCTGAAAGCCAGCTTCACCCTCACTCAGCCACAGCTCACCGCGCCGCTGGCAAAAAATCAGGTGGTCGGTACTATCGATTTCCAGCTGGATGGTAAATCCATCGATCAGCGTCCGCTGGTGGTATTGGAGGAAGTGAAAGAGGCGGGATTCTTTGGCCGTATCTGGGACTTTATTGTGATGAAAATCACCGGACTGTTCAGCTAAAGCGGGTTCTTCAGTTCTTGTCGTCAGGAAGCAGGGGCGGACCGGCCGGTCCGCCCGCTGGGGAACATCAGATTAAATCGTAAACCACGGCGGAAATCGCCACCAGGCCTACCAGTACCACGAACACGTTGCTCAGCTTACCGCTGTACTTGCGCATCGCCGGGACTTTATTGATGGCATACATCGGCATCAGGAACAGCAGCACGGCGATAATCGGGCCGCCCAGGCTTTCGATCAGACCGAGGATACTTGGGTTCAACGTAGCAACAATCCACGTCGTCACCAGCATAAACAGCGCGGTAAAGCGGTTCAGTTTGCTTTCGGTAATCGTTTTACCGCGGCTGCGCAGCATCTTATTGACCGTACCGTTGAAGCCTTCACGCGCACCCAGATAGTGGCCGAGGAACGATTTGGTGATCGCCACAATCGCAATCATCGGGGCCAGCCACGCCATCAGCGGGGTGCTGAAGTGGTTCGCCAGGTAGGACAGAATGGAGATGTTCTGCGCTTTGGCTTCCGCCAGGTTTTCCGGTGACAGGCTCAGCACGCAGCTGAACACAAAGAACATCACCGTAATCACCATCATGATGTGGCTGCGGGCCAGAATACGTGAGCATTTGGCCTCGGCCATGTCACCGTACTCACCGCGTTTGGCGACGGCAAAGGCGGAAATAATCGGCGAGTGGTTGAAGGAGAACACCATCACCGGGATCGCCAGCCACAGCGTCATCAGCAGGCCACTGCCGCTGCCGCTCAGGCTGACGTTGTCGAAAATTGAACTGTTCCAGTGTGGGATCAGGTACAGCGCCAGCGCCATCAGTACCACCACAAACGGATACACCAGCATGCTCATGGTCTTGACGATAATATCTTTACCGAAGCGTACGATGGTCATCAGGCCAACGATCAGGATCAGCGACAGCAGCGCACGCGGAGGTGCCTGCATCTGCAGCTGGTGAGTCATAAAGCTTTCGACGGTGTTGGTGATCGCCACGCTGTAAACCAGCAGGATAGGGTAGATAGCGAAGAAATAGAGCAGGGTGATCAGCTTACCGGCACCCACGCCAAAATGCTCTTCCACCACTTCGGTAATATCGCTGTCCGGCTTGCTGCCTGAGAGGACGAAGCGACACAGTCCGCGGTGGGCGAAGAACGTCATCGGGAAGGCCAGCAGCGCCATAATAATCAGCGGGATCAGGCCACCAATACCGGCGTTAATCGGCAGGAACAACACGCCTGCGCCAATGGCGGTGCCGTACAGGCCCAGCATCCACATGGTGTCGGTTTTACGCCACGTACTGGCATCCTGAGGGGCTACGGGATTGAGCACCGCTGTTTGGGATGAGTCCATCACTTTCTCCAGTGTTTAAAAACAATTAATTAAATCGCTTAACATCCGCACAGCAATTTTTTAATTACCAATAACGGATTTAATTAATCACTCTGATTTTTATGGCGCACACTCTACCATCAGAAAAAATAGATGAAAGCACTGGATGATCTATTACCGGTGATCGCAGTCACAATTCTACGACCTTTTTTGGTGTGAACATCTGTGGTGGGGTGTTTTACAGGGATTATCTACCAGGTAACGGCTTTCTTAACAGGCATTTAAACTGAATTTAAGGTTTTTTAAATGGTTAAATAGTAGGCTTGTTGGTGGTTTTTTGTCAGCGCTTGGTTTTATATGCTAATAAAAACAACGAGTTATTTTTATTTTAAAGACTGAGTTGTTGTCGGTTTAATCACTTGCGCAACGGCAGACGGAAAGCAGCATTTAATTCGGGCTTATTGCGCAATAGAAGCGAGGGGCAATCGGTACGCGTGAAATGTTTAACGCTGCGCTGCGGGCCGGAGAATTCCGGCCCGCTAAATAATTAGTGGCGCACCCAGCCTTTACTGATTGGAAAAGCAAATACCGTGCGATAGAGCGAAGAGATTAGCGGTAACAGGCGGTTACCAAACATTAGCCAGAATATTTGTGCAAACAGGCAGGACAGCACACCGACCAGCAGTCCGCCCAACATATCCATCGGCCAGTGCACGCCAAGATAAATACGTGACCAGGCAATGGCGGCACCGGTGGCCAGCAGGACGGCGCCGGACCACATGCGATGCCAGGCAATAAATGCCAGCGCAAAGGTAAAAATCACCGTGCCGTGGTCGCTGGGATAGGAGTCATCAGGGGCGTGTGCCAGATACTGATGGCCAAGCCCGATCGCGAAGGGGCGAGGATGCGGAAAAAGATGGCCGACGCACCAGGATATCGCCAGCGCGTACAGCAGCGCCACGCCGGTTTTTACCACCAGCACGCGCTGTGAGGTCAGCTGGCTGCGCGGTCCCCACAGCCACAGCACGACGATCATCAGCGGGACGATGGCAATCACGTCGCGGGCGATGAACGTCGCCAGCGCAATCAGCCAGCCCGGCGAGTCGCCGTTGGCGTTAATCCAGAGAAACAGCGAGCGGTTAATCTCTTCCATCATTGTATTATTTTCCTCTTTATTTTAAGCAGATGCGTTACGCATCCGAAAATTGCACACTGCGTCAGCCACATCCACCACGCTGCCCAGAGGTTGTGGGATAAAAAGTGCGCGCCGCGCATAATCTGACCAAAACCCATGATTGTTCCTACCGCCAACGCTGCCCACCAGCAGCACCAGGCAAGGCGCGGACGACGGGAATAAAACAAGAAAAACAGCGCCATGGCGCTGAATCCGCTGGAGGCATGGCCACCGGGGAAGCAGCGCCCCGGGCCGCTATTTTTCGGAATGGCACCAAACAGCGGATAGGAAACCGCATGCCCACCAAACTGCACCAGATCCCACGGGCAGGAGTGCGCGCTGCTGTTTTTCAGCAGGCCAACGACCAGCGGACCGAGACCCATCAGCAGTGCCACCAGCACCCAGCGCCACCGGCGGCGCACGATCCCGGCAATCAGCAGCAGTACGCCACCGGCGATCACAAGGTCTTTCAACAGGCGGTGGTTGATGAGATCCAGCCACACGTTATCCTTCCACGGGAACCGCTGGGTCAGCGGGTCATACCACATCTGGCTGATGGCCATATCCCAGCTTTCACTGCGCGACAGCCATATCAGGAACAGGGCGCTGAGCAGTAACAGCACGGATTGCTTAAAATAAAAGTCAGCTGGCAGAGGGTAAAGGGCTTCGCTCCTAATTCCGCGCTTCGTTTCGGCTTTGTTGAGAATTGATGACATTTTTATGACGCTTTGGCGATAAACACAGGGAGTCTACGATGCCTGAAAGCGCTTAAGGCAACATTAAGAGCGGAAGGAAGTCGGGAAGCGGAAGTGCCGGAGCAGAAAAGAAAAAAACCCGCTAAACATAATGTTTAACGGGCTCCTCAATTTGGGGATTTCAAAGAAAAGCAGTGGCATTAATTCAGACTGCACCCCGCCATAAAAGTTCTCTGAAGTCCTTAAAAATTTTTCAGTCAGCCAAAAATTGGCCAGATTACCACAATCAGCGTACCGGCGAGCGTAAGCAAAACGTTAGCAATCGCATAAGTTCCTGCATAGCCCAGTGCCGGGATATTGCTGCGCGCCGTGTCGCTGATAATCTCCATCGCCGGGGCGCAGGTTCGCGCACCCATAATCGCGCCAAACAGCAGGGCGCGGTTCATCTTCAGCACCAGCGCACCGAACAGGAAGCAAATGACGACCGGCAGCAGGCTGACAATCAGCCCGGCGGCCAGCATCAGCAGGCCGGTTTCACCCAGTCCCTGGTTAATACCGCTGCCCGCACTCAGCCCGACACCGGCCATAAATACCATCAGGCCAAACTCTTTCACCATCGTCAGTGCGCCCTGCGGAATATAACCAAACGTGGGATGGTTAGCCCGCAGGAAGCCGAGCATAATCCCGGCAAACAGCAGCCCGGCAGCGTTACCAATGCCAAAGTTGAAGCTGCTGAACTGGAAGTTAATCATGCCGATCATCAGGCCGATGATAAAGAAGGAGCAGAAGGCCAGCAGGTCGGTCACCTGGCTGTGAATCGAAATAAAGCCGATGCGGTCGGCAACGGACTTCACGCGCTTCGCTTCTCCGCTGATGTGCAGCACGTCGCCTTTGTTCAGAATGATGCTGTCGTCGATGGGCATTTCAATCTGGCTGCGGATAACCCGGTTCAGGAAGCAGCCGTGATCGGTTAGCTTGAGCTGGCTGAGGCGCTTATTGACCGCATTGTTATTTTTAACCACGATCTCTTCATTCACGATGCGCATGTCCAGCAGATCGCGGTCAAACACCTCTTTTCCGTTGCGGAAGCTGGGATCGAGGCGCGAGTGGGCATCCGGGTAGCCCACCAGCGAAATCTCATCGCCGGGCTGGAGGACCGCGTCGCCGTCGGGGTTCGCCAGAATACCGTTGCGGCGAATACGTTCGATGTAGCAGCCGGTCTGACGATAAATGCCCAGCTCGCGCAGATTCTTGCCGTCGCTCCACGCCACCAGTTCGGGGCCAACGCGGTAAGCGCGAATCACCGGCAGATAGACTTTACGCTTGCTGTCCGGATCCAGGCCACGCTCGCGGGCGATCTGCTGTGCGCTGGTCGGCAGGTCCTGATGCTGTAGTTTGGGCAGATAGCGGGCGGCGACAATCAGGCTGACGAGGCCGACCAGATAGGTCAGGGCATAGCCGAGACTGAGGTGATCCTGCGCCTGGCTGAGGCTTCCGCTCTCGGTCATCATTTGCCGCAGGGTATCACCCGCACCCACCAGCACCGGCGTGGAGGTCATCGATCCCGCCAGCATCCCGGCGGTCAGGCCAATGTCCCAGCCGAACAGTTTGCCCAGCCCCAGGGCGAGGATCATCGCGCTGGTGACCATCACAATTGCCAGCATCAGATAGTTTTTTCCGTCCCGGAAAAAAATAGAAAAAAAGTTCGGACCGGCTTCAACCCCGACGCAAAAAATAAATAACATAAAGCCAAGATTCAGAGCTTCGGTATTAATTGAAAAATGCTGCTGGCCGAGCAGTAAAGAAACCACTAAAACGCCAATGGAATTACCCAGTTGAATCGAACCCAGCCGCAGTTTTCCTAAACACAGGCCCAGGGACAAAACAACAAATAATAACAGTATGTAATTTCTACTTAACAAGTCTGCGACGTTTATATTCACGGTTTAACTTCTTGTTTACCATTAACCTATTGATGAAAGGGCGTTTATGCGCTAAATTTTATCCGCTGGAGCCGGTTACAGGATGACCGCTGCATGCTTATCCTGCCGGATTGATTTTACGGATAAATCGACGCCTATTTTAATCGTTATACTGTCTTACAGCCAGCATCCGCCTGGTTTATTTTCTGGCAATATCAAGATAATTAAATTTGTTGTTGTATAACAACCACACGCTCATTTCTTTTTTTGAATTGATGTTGGGTTAAAAATAACCTGGAGACGATTCTGATGTGGGTTAAAGCCTTCAGCTGGTCTGGCGTTATTGCCTGCAGCTCTCTGTATGGTTTGCTCTTTCTTGCCCTGCGTTACCTGATCGCGATTGGCGGAATGAATCACGTCCAGTTTGGCCTGCTGCTGTTTATGATCCCCGGCGCACTGGCGGCGCTGATGTCAAGAGATGCCCCCTTTACTGTGCTGCTGCTGGCCATGCTGCTGGCGTCGCCACCCTGCCTGGCGCTGATGCAGTTGAGCACGTTCCATAGCGTGGGCCTGGGTCAGGAGATTGCGATTATTGCCAGTGCGGTATTCTGGTGTGGGTCTGGCGCGCTGGTGGTGATGCTGTGGCGGACACTGATGGAGATTCATCAACGTCAGAGCGGAAAGCGAGGATAGCGGGCGGTAGGATAACAGCAGCAGGGGGCACGAAATCGCCTCCCCCTGCGGGAAAGCCATTAAGACTGGAACAGGCCCAGGTTGGCTTTCGCGTAAGCTTCAAAATCAGTGCAGCCGCCGATGTGAGTCTGATCGAGGAAGATCTGCGGCACGGTTTCTACCGGTTTACCCACGGTTTTCTCCAGATCTGCCTTGGTGATCCCTTCCGCGTGAATATCCACGTAGCGGAAGTTAAAGTCATCACGCTCTTCGGTCAGTTTCTCAGCCAGTTCTTTGGCACGTACGCAGTAAGGGCAGCCCGGGCGTCCGAAAATCACAGCAAACATAGATGTCTCCTCAAGGGTTGGATTCTTTTATGTGACTCAAGTCACAACTTATTGCTCAATGCCGCCTATGATGCCCGCATCCCCCGCTGAATGAAAGAAGGAATTACCTGTTGGTCTGATTCGCACAGGCTATTCTCCTTGCGCTTTTCTGCGGTTTTCAGGCAGAGTGAGGCGGCGCAAGTTCAGGGGTTTTTTGCTTCGAATGTCAGAGCGTAAGGAGAAACATGATGCGTGCTTTTACTCAGTTACCTCGACCCGTGCTCATTCTTGAAGCGCTGGGGGGGATCGTGGTGGTGCTTGCCCTGCTGACACTGCATGAAATGCTTCCTTTACCTCCTCCTTTCACCGGTAAGCTGGCCGCTACCGTCATGATTTTCGTTGGAATTGTCCTGATGTTGCCCGCCGCTGTCGTCATGATGTGGCGTACGGGCAAAGCCATGGCCCCGGACTTATTTAACACGCGCCGTTCGCCTACTAAGAAAAAAGGAGATTCCCATGACGCCGACCATTGATCTGCTCTGCGCCCATCGTTCCATTCGTGCTTTTACCGAGCGGAAGATAACCCAGGAACAGCGCGCTGCCATTCTTGCCGCCGCGCAATCGGCCTCCAGCTCCAGCTTTTTGCAGTGCACCTCCATCGTACGCATCAGCGATCCCGCACTGCGTGAGACGCTGGTGACGCTGAGCGGTGGGCAAAAATATGTCGCCCAGGCCGCGGAGTTCTGGGTGTTCTGTGCCGATTTTAATCGCCTGCAGCAGATTTGCCCCGAGGCACAGCTGGGGCTGGCCGAGCAGCTGCTGCTGGGCTGTGTCGATACCGCACTCATGGCGCAGAACGCGATGACCGCAGCGGAGTCGCTGGGCTTTGGCGGCGTATTTATCGGCGGCATTCGCAATCATATCGCCGAAGTGACCGAACAGCTGGCCTTGCCGAAATTTGTGCTGCCGCTGTTCGGACTGTGCCTGGGAGAACCGGCGCAGGATCCGGTGTTCAAGCCGCGTATGCCTGCCTCAATGCTGGTCCATGAGAACCAGTATCGGGCGCTGGATGCCGCCGAGCTGGAGAAATACGATCGTCAGTTGGAGAATTACTACCAGAGCCGCGACAGCAACCGACGGATTGAAAGCTGGAGTGACCATATCCGCAAGACGCTGGTAAAAGAAAGCCGTCCGTTTATGCTCGATTACCTGCACCAGCAGGGCTGGGCCACGCGCTGATCGCCCCCTTCGGAGGTAACTGTTGAAAATTGCCGTGCTTTCCCGTGATGGTTCGCTCTACTCCTGTCAGCGTCTGGTTGAGGCTGCGCGCGCGCGCGGCCACAGCGTCGAGGTGATCGATCCGCTTTCCTGTTATATGAATATCAACCCCGGCTCGTCGGCGATTCACTATCGTGGCCGTCAGCTGGAACACGTTGATGCGGTGATCCCGCGTATTGGCCCCTCAACGACTTTTTACGGGATGGCGGTGCTGCGCCAGTTTGAAATGTGCGGTAGCTATCCTCTTAACGAGTCGCTGGCGATTGCCCGCGCACGCGATAAGCTGCGCTCGCTGCAGCTGCTGGCCCGCGCCGGGATCGCCATGCCGATCACCGGTTTTGCGCACTCGCCGGACGATACCAGCGATCTGATCAAGATGGTTGGTGGCGCGCCGCTGGTGGTCAAGCTGCTGGAAGGCACTCAGGGAATAGGCGTGGTGCTGGCGGAAACCCGCCAGGCGGCGGAAAGCGTGATTGACGCCTTTCGTGGGCTGAATGCGCATATTCTGGTGCAGGAGTTTATTAAAGAGGCGCAGGGGCGGGATATTCGCTGTCTGGTGATTGGTGGCGAAGTCGTTGCGGCCATCGAGCGGGTCGCGAAAGAGGGGGAGTTCCGATCCAATCTTCATCGCGGCGGTAGCGCCCGGCGCGTGGTGATTGACGATCGCGAGCGCGAAATCGCGGTTCGGGCGGCGGCAACGCTCGGGCTGGACGTGGCCGGTGTCGATATTCTCCGCGCCGAACGCGGTCCGCTGGTGATGGAGGTTAACGCGTCGCCGGGGTTGGAAGGCATTGAAAAAACAACCGGTCTGAATATTGCCGCGATGATGATCGGCTGGATCGAAGAGCAGGCCCGTCCAGGCTTCAGCCTGAAAACCGGTGGCTGATGTCTTATTTCTGTCGTAAACATGGTTTTTATTAACGAATTTCCGTAAGCTAGTGCGCAATTTTATCGCGGCAAGAGACAAATCATATGGATTCACTCATCGTCCCGGATCTCGACGTATTACGGCGTTGGCTGGATCAGCAAAGCATCACCTGGTTCGAGTGTGACTCCTGTCAGGCCCTTCATCTGCCGCATATGCAGAATTTTGACGGGATATTTGATGCCAAACTGGATCTGGTTGATAACGTGATCCTGTTTTCGGCGCTGGCCGAGGTGAAGCCGACCGCGTTAATCCCACTGGTCGGCGATTTGTCGCAGATCAACGCCAGCTCGTTGACGGTGAAGGCGTTCCTGGATATTCAGGATGATAACCTGCCGAAGCTGATCGTCTGCCAGTCGCTTAGCGTCAGTGCTGGCGTGACCCATGCGCAGTTCGATCATTTTATGAAGCAGAGCGAAGAACAGATTTCGATGATCGTGATGGAAGCCTTTGCTAACCATTTGCTGGTGATCGGTGAGGATGAAGAGCGTCCACCGGTGATTAGCGGCCACTCCATGCTGCATTAAGTTTTCTCCTGCCTGGGGCAGTAGCCTTACTGCCCAACAGTCCGACTTTTCATCACTCTACGTAATTATCTGCGCCAGCACGGTTTTTTCACGGGCTTTTCCCGCGGGCTCCACCACTTTTTATTCTGCATTTTGCCCTTAATTGCCAGATATCTATCGCTGTTTATGCCGCCAATGGCATATCACGTAGAGGAAACATGCATAGAAAATCGATAAAAGGCGTTTTTTACGCTAAGGTCTGGTCTGGACCAGTGAGTGGGGCTATTCTTGCGTTGCTGCATTAAGCGTGCAACGTCGCTACAACTATAGGTTTTTTCTATTAACGACGCAGTGAATAATGATTCATTGTGAACCTGTATTTTGCCGCAGGCGCTCACCGGTTCGCTTGCTGGAGAAATGTACCTTTCGGGTACGGCTGTGATTATCCCTGTTCAGGAGAATGGAAGATGTTCAACCAACGCAAAAAATGGTTGTCAGGTGTGGTTGCGGGTGCGCTGATGGCGATCTCCGCTGGCTCTCTGGCGGAAGATAAAACGCTGCACGTTTACAACTGGTCTGATTATATTGCGCCAAACACCGTGGCCGATTTTGAAAAGCAAACCGGCATCAAAGTCGTGTATGACGTGTTTGACTCCAACGAGGTGCTTGAAGGCAAACTGATGGCGGGCAGCACCGGCTATGACGTGGTGGTGCCATCTTCCAGCTTCCTGGCGCGTCAGCTTCAGTCCGGCGTGTTTCAGCCGCTGGATCGCAGCAAGCTGCCAAATTATAAAAACCTCGATCCCGATCTGATGAAAAAGCTGGAGCAGCACGATCCGGGTAACAAATACGCCATTCCTTACCTGTGGGCCACCACCGGTATCGGCTATAACGTCGATAAAGTGAAGGCCGCGCTGGGTAAAGATGCACCGGTGGATAGCTGGGATCTGGTACTGAAGCCGGAAAACCTTGAGAAGCTGAAAAGCTGCGGCGTGTCCTTCCTCGATGCACCTGAAGAAGTTTTTGCCACCGTGCTGAACTACCTCGGCAAAGATCCGAACAGCAGCGATGCGAAAGATTACTCGGGAGCGGCGACCGATCTGCTGCTGAAGCTGCGTCCAAGCATTCGTTACTTCCACTCTTCTCAGTACATTAACGACCTGGCGAACGGCAACACCTGTGTGGCCATCGGCTGGGCGGGTGACGTTCTGCAGGCGAAAAAACGCGCTGAAGATGCGAAAAACGGCGTGAACATTGCCTACAGCATCCCTAAAGAGGGCGCGCTGGCGTTCTTCGATATGCTGGCGATTCCGAAAGATGCGAAAAACACCGACGCGGCCTATCAGTTCATCAACTATCTGATGGAGCCGAAAGTGATGGCGCAGATTTCCAACACCATCTTCTATGCCAGCGGCGTGAAAGCATCGATTCCATTCGTTGATGAAGCAATTCGCAACAACCCGGGTATCTACCCAACCCCAGAAACCATGGCGAAACTGTTTACGCTTAAGTTGCAGGATCCGAAACTTGACCGTGTGCGTACGCGTGCATGGACTAAAGTTAAAAGTGGTAAATAACTGAGTAGTGAGTCTGACTCACTCTTGCTAAGCAGCAGAGGCCGGTTATCGGCCTCTGTTTGTTATTTTTGGGCCTGTCCCACTGGGGAAGGCTCTTTAGCGCCGGAGAGTAATGGTAGTGAACGACGCGATCCCCCGTCCTCAAAGCAAGGCTGGCAGGGCGTTAACGCCGCTGCTGGAAATCCGTAATCTGACCAAGTCGTTTGACGGTCAGCACGCGGTAGATGATGTCAACCTCACCATCTACAAAGGCGAAATCTTCGCCCTGCTGGGTGCCTCCGGCTGCGGTAAGTCCACGCTGCTGCGCATGCTGGCCGGGTTCGAAAGCCCGACCCAGGGGCAGATCCTGCTGGATGGCCAGGACCTCTCCCACGTGCCGCCCTATCAGCGCCCAATCAACATGATGTTTCAGTCCTACGCGCTGTTCCCCCATATGACGGTGGAGCAGAATATCGCCTTTGGTCTGAAACAGGACCGCCTGCCCAAGGCGGAAATCGCCAGCCGCGTAGCCGAAATGCTGACGCTGGTGCATATGCAGGAGTACGCCAAGCGTAAGCCGCACCAGCTTTCCGGCGGTCAGCGTCAGCGCGTGGCGCTGGCACGCAGTCTGGCCAAGCGGCCTAAACTGCTGCTGCTGGATGAACCCATGGGTGCGCTGGATAAAAAGCTGCGCGACCGCATGCAGCTGGAAGTAGTCGATATTCTTGAGCGCGTGGGGGCTACCTGCGTGATGGTGACGCACGATCAGGAAGAAGCGATGACCATGGCGGGCCGAATTGCCATTATGAATCGCGGCAAGTTTGTGCAGATCGGCGAGCCGGAAGAGATTTACGAGCATCCGACCACCCGCTTCAGCGCTGAATTTATCGGTTCGGTCAACGTCTTTGAGGGCCTGCTGCGTGAGCGCCAGGAAGATGGGCTGATTATTGACAGCCCGGGACTGGTGCACCCGCTGAAAGTGGCGAGCGATGTGTCGGTGCTGGATGGCGTGCCGGTGTACGTGGCGCTGCGCCCGGAAAAAGTGCTGCTGTGTGATGATGTTCCGGCCGATGGCTTCAACTTTGCCGTGGGGGAGGTGGTGCATATTGCCTATCTGGGCGACCTGTCTATCTATCACGTGCGCCTGCGCAGCGGCCAGATGATCAGCGCTCAGCTGCAAAACGGCCAGCGCTTCCGCAACGGTGCGCCGACGTGGGGCGATGAAGTTCGCCTGTGTTGGGATACCGATAGCTGTGTGGTTCTGACGGTATAGCAGGGGGAATAATGAGCCAATTTTCTGAACGTACCACTAAACCACCGAGTGTGCGGCGCATCGGCGTTTCACTGCTGACCCGGCTGCAGATGGCCCACGGCCGCAAGCTGGTAATAGCTCTGCCCTATATCTGGCTGTCGCTGCTGTTTTTACTGCCGTTCCTTATCGTCCTGAAGATCAGTTTTGCTGACATTGCGCGCGCCATTCCGCCGTACACGGAACTGCTGACGTGGGCCGACGGCCAGCTGAGTATGGTGCTGAATCTCGGCAACTACTTCACCCTGACCGACGATCCACTTTATGTCGATGCCTACCTGCATTCGCTCCAGGTTGCCGCAGTCTCAACCGCTATCTGCCTGCTGATCGGTTATCCGCTGGCGTGGGCGGTGGCGCATGCTTCCCCCTCAACGCGCAATATCCTGCTGCTGCTGGTGATCCTGCCGTCCTGGACCTCTTTCCTGGTCAGGGTGTACGCGTGGATGGGGATCCTCAACGATAACGGTATTTTGAACCGCTTCCTGATGTGGACCGGGATTATCGATCACCCGATCGCCATCCTGTACACCAATATGGCGGTGTATATCGGTATCGTTTACTGCTATCTGCCGTTTATGGTGCTGCCTATCTATACCGCGCTGACCCGCATCGATTATTCGCTGGTAGAAGCGTCTCTTGACCTCGGTGCTCGTCCTCTGAAGACCTTCTTCAGCGTGATTGTGCCGCTGACCAAAGGCGGTATCATTGCCGGTTCAATGCTGGTCTTCATCCCTGCGGTGGGCGAGTACGTGATCCCGGAACTGCTGGGTGGCCCGGACAGTATTATGATTGGCCGCGTGCTGTGGCAGGAGTTCTTTAACAACCGCGACTGGCCGGTGGCCTCTGCGCTGGCGGTGATTATTTTGCTGATCCTGATCATGCCGATCGTCTGGTTCCACAAGCATCAGAACAAAGAAATGGGGGATAAGGCATGAACAGTTTGCCGACCATTCGCTCGAAGTGGCGTACGGCGATCCTCGCTGTTTGTTTCTTCTTCCTCTATGCGCCGATGCTGCTGCTGGTGATCTTTTCGTTTAACTCGTCGCAGCTGGCCGCGTGGGAAAGCTTCTCGTTCCACTGGTATAACGTGCTGTTCCACGATGATGCGATGATTAGCGCCGTGACGCTCAGCCTGTCAATTGCCGCGCTGTCGGCGACGGCGGCGGTGATCCTCGGCACGATTGCCGCGGTGATCATCGTGCGTTTTGGCCGTTTCAAAGGCTCGACCGGTTTTGCCTTTATGCTCACGGCCCCGCTGGTGATGCCCGACGTGATCACAGGCCTTTCGCTGCTGCTGCTGTTTGTGGCGATGGCGAACGCCTTCGGCTGGCCTGCCGATCGCGGCATGTTGACCATCTGGCTGGCGCACGTGACGTTCTGTACCGCCTATGTTGCGGTGGTAATCAACTCACGCCTGCGCGAACTGGACCGCTCAATCGAAGAGGCGGCAATGGATCTGGGTGCCACGCCGCTGAAGGTGTTCTTTGTGATCACCGTGCCGATGATTGCTCCGGCCATCGTCACCGGCTGGCTGCTGGCCTTTACGCTGTCGCTGGATGACCTGGTGATTTCCAGCTTTGTTACCGGGCCGGGTGCTACCACGCTGCCGATGCAGATCTTCGCCACCGTACGTCGTGGGGT
This sequence comes from Erwinia sp. JUb26, assembly GCF_003751505.1. Taxonomy (GTDB): domain Bacteria; phylum Pseudomonadota; class Gammaproteobacteria; order Enterobacterales; family Enterobacteriaceae; genus Erwinia. The sequence goes on from NZ_RJVB01000003.1 coordinate 166,239, forward strand.
GAATCCGGAAATCAACGCGCTGGCTTCGCTGATTCTGTTTGTGGTTGGGCTGGTGGGCTTTATCGCCTGGCGCCTGATGGCACACGAAGAGAAGCAGCGGATTAAGGATATTCAGAAGGCGCGTTCCGGGCACTGAGTTACGTGGAAGGCTGACGGGCTGGTGCCGGATATCCGGCCTTTGCGGGGGCTGCTGGGCGGTCCTCGCGCCACGCTGTGCGTGGTGCCTTCGTCTACAGCCGCTGGCCGACGGATCGCGCGGGAGTGGGCTTCCTGCCCACGCCCGATCTGATGTCACCCTCCCTGCTGCCCTCTCCTGGCCAGCGGCTTTCGCCTCAGCGCTGCGGATTGCCCACCAGCCCCCGCAAAGGCCGTCTACCTCTGACTATCTGGTGGCTGCCAGTCTGAAAATCGGGGCCTGGCGATGCGTTGTTCAATTACTCTCGCGAATGCGGTTTCTAAGAGGTTTGAAGGAATATCTTCATCGGATGGTACTGGGGGATGCGTATTCTCAACGGGGAATAGTTGTACCCGTTGTTATCATTGTCCCCATTTTGGCGATCGGCTGTTTCCGACATGCTGAGGAGGCGCTGTAACCGACTGTGGCGGTCGCGAATGCTAATCCCTGACAGGTGATATACGTCGTTCATCCAGACGATCGCCGTTTCAAGAATCATTCATATCAGCATCGAAACTGAATAGGCTGACATGAGGCGGATTGATAGCGGGCATTTTGTACCATCCACGGCTTGGAGTGTAGATTCAAGAATAGTGCAGATAAGCGCTGAAATTAAATTCGGTGTTGCTGTTATACGGAGCTATGGGCGATATTTTGTATTGCTCACGCATCCTGTTGCTGTTTAAAGAATAGGCTACGGAAATGTTGAAATTGAATACGGTGTTGCTGTAATGCATATCAATGTCAAAACTTTATGTCGTCCGGAATGACAAAAGTTGTTCAAACTTAAGCACAGAAATTCCTGTCTCGGGTATGGTAAGGTTAAAAACAACGCATAACTACGCAGCCTCGTATTCTGCTGTTGGTTTTGACAGCCATTATTCAATGACTACCTGCTTTAAAAAAACGTTCGCTTCAACAATCCCGAAATTTAATTATCCTACGATAAAAAGTCCTGTGACATAAACAGCAACAATAATGCTGCTGAGCGGGCGGGTGGGGGCCCCAAAAGGGCAATCCGCAGCGCTGAACGGAGAAAGGAAGCCAGGATGTGACCGCAGGACGCGGGCGCAAGGCTCGGTCGGCACACGGATGTGCCGTCTGAGCCGGTCCGACCGGCTGACGAACGACGTGAAGGGACCACGCAGCGCGTGGCGCGAGGACCCGCCCGATTGGGGCGCCCACCCGTCAGCGGCAGCTCACCGCTATCAGCGAGGACATTCGTACCAGCCCGCCCGATTGGGGCCCCACCCGTCAGCGCCAGCTCGGTGCTATCAGCGAGGACTGTCGTACCAGCCCGCCCGATTGGGGCCCCCACCCGTCAGTGCCACATCACCGCTATCAGCGAGGATTTCTTCAGCGATAAATCATTTTCAGCCGCAGAAATAGTCGCTTTGTCTGATTGCCATTGCAAAATAATTAATGACGGAGAATAATTTTATTCCATGCAGTGGCATTATTGGCGCTTATAGGCTAAAAATAGTTGAATTAACCTGTGTAAATACGCGTACAGGTTAATAACCAGACAGACTTGGTAGGGATTGACGGTATTTAGTACAGGGCAGGAGAGGGATATGTCAGAGGTGTTCAGAGGTGGCAGTGCATTGTCCGATGAGCGGATGGCTATCCCGGTGCCGGTACTTATCGCTGGCAGCGCCATTATTGCCACCCGCGTGCTCAGCGTACTGCTTCTGGCCAATGAACTGGGTTATGAAGAAGTCATAAACTTCATCCACCGCAGCGCACAGTCCTGGGATTCCACGTTAATCTTTATTGTCAGTCAGCTGATCTTCTTTCTGGAACTGCGCTGTGCGATTGCGCTAATGCGCGGGCGTAACTGGGGTCGCTGGACGTTTTTCGCCACTCAGGTCGTGGTGCTACTTTATATGATGGTGGCCACACTCACCGGCATCTACCCGGAAATTTTCAGCATCAGCGGTGAAAACAATGCCCACATCATCGGCTCGCTTATCGCGCAAAAATTCCCGGATATGTTGATTCTGCTGCTGCTGTTTGTGCCGCTCAGCAGCCGACATTATTATCGCTAAGGCTCGTTTTGTCAGAGGCTGCACCCGGCGCTGATTTGGGTATATACTGTCGCCCTGCATTTCGCATTCCCAATCAACAGGCTTTAACATGCATTGCGCGCTCTACGACGCCGGTCGCTGCCGATCCTGCCAGTGGCTGGAAACGCCGTATACCCAGCAACTTTCGCAAAAACAGGCTCATCTGCAGCAGCTGATGGCATCGCTGCCGGTGGCAAACTGGCTGGATCCGGTGATCTCTCCGCCGGAAAAATTCCGTAATAAGGCGAAAATGGTGGTCAGCGGCAGCGTTGAGCGCCCGCTGCTCGGTATGCTGCATCGCGACGGTACGCCGGTCGATCTCTGCGACTGCCCGCTTTATCCCGACAGCTTTACCGATGTGTTTGCCGCGCTGCGCCCGTTTATTGCCCGCGCGGGGTTAACGCCCTATAACGTGGCGCGTCGTCGCGGCGAGCTGAAGTTTATTTTGCTAACGGAAAGTCGTTACAGCGGCGAGGTGATGCTGCGCTTTGTGCTGCGTTCAACCACCAAGCTGGCGCAGCTGAAGGCCGCACTGCCGGACCTACAGCGCAGGCTGCCGCAGCTGGCGGCGATCTCCGCCAATATCCAGCCGGTGCCGATGGCGATCCTCGAAGGGGAGGAAGAGATCCCGCTGACGGATAATCAGGCGCTGGCCGAGCAGTTGAATGACGTGCCGCTGTGGATCCGACCGCAGAGCTTTTTCCAGACTAACCCGGAAGTGGCGGCGTCGCTGTATGCCACCGCGCGCCGCTGGGTGGCGGAGTTGGGCGTAAACAGCATGTGGGATTTATTTTGCGGCGTCGGAGGTTTTGGCCTGCACTGCGCCACGCCGGATATGCAGCTGACCGGTATTGAAATCAGTAAAGAAGCGATTGCCTGCGCGAAGCGTTCTGCTGAGTTGATGGGATTAACGCGGGTAAACTTCGCCGCGCTGGACTCAACGGCGTTTGCTACCGGAGAAGGCAGCGTGCCGGAACTGGTGCTGGTGAACCCGCCGCGACGCGGTATCGGTGCCGAACTGTGTGACTATCTGACCCGCATGGCACCGCCGTGGATACTCTATTCCAGCTGTAACGCGGTGACGATGGCGACGGATCTTGCGCGGCTAAGTGATTATCGTATTGTGCAGGTGCAGCTGTTTGATATGTTCCCGCACACCGCTCATTACGAAGTACTGACGCTGTTACAGCGGAAATCATAAAGCGGGCAGGCGAATCGTTCGCCTGCCGCTGTGTTAATTATTCCGGGAACCAGCGCTGATTGATCTTCTCAATCGTGCCGTTTGCCCGCAGTGTATCGAGTGCGGTGTTCAGTTTTGCCAGCAGCTCCGCGTTGTCCTTGCGCACCGCAATCCCTAAACCGGTGCCGAAGTAGCTGCTGTCGGTAACGTGCTTGCCCACGGTGCCCAGGTTCGGGCTGGTTTTCAGCCACTGATTTACCACCGCACTGTCGCCGAAAATACCGTCCAGGCGGTTATTTTTCAGGTCGAGAATGGCGTTCTGATAGCTGTCATAGGCCACGGCGGTAATTTCAGGATGCTGTTCCTGTAAATACTTCTGATGCGTTGTGCCGTTTTCCATACCCACGCGTTTGCCTTTCAGCTGCGAGAGGTCGGTGAACTTACCCTTTGGCGCAATCAGAATCGCCGAGTTGGCGTAGTAAGGCTTGGTGAAGCTGACCTGCTGACTGCGCTCCGGCGTGATATCCATCCCGGAGATTACCGCGTCGTAACGACGGAATTTCAGGGCCGGAACCAGGCTGTCAAACGGGTTATTGGTGAAGGTACAGTCGGCCTTCATTTCTTCACACAGCGCTTTGGCCAGATCGATATCAAATCCAACGATCTGATTGTCACTGTCCAGCGACTCAAACGGTGGATAGGTAGCAGAGGAAGCAAAACGAATTTTATCTGCGGCTACAGCCCCAAAGGTCATGCTGGCCAGAACCGTGGCCAGAATAATTTTTTTCATGTTATCAGTTCCTTTTTTAGAAATCGTTCGCTCAGCTGCGCTGCTCAAAGGCTAATGCCCGGCGTTCAATCAGCCGCATCAGCAGGGTCAGTAAACCGTTGACGATGAGGTAAATCACCCCGGCGGCGGCAAAGACCGTCACGTCATAGGTTCGACCATACAGCAGCTGGCCGTGGCCCATCACTTCCATCAGCGTGATGGTGTAGGCCAGCGAAGTGCTTTTAAATACCAGCACCACCTCATTGGAATAAGAGGAGAGGGCGCGCTTAAAGGCGTACGGCAATAAAATGCGCAGCGTATCTTTCCGGTTCATGCCCAGAGCAGCACAGGATTGCCACTGCCCGGCCGGAATCGCCCGCACCGCGCCGTGGAACAGCAGTGCGGTATAGGCGGCGCTGTTCAGCGACAGCGCCAGCAGGGCACACAGCCACGGCTGCGACAGCAAATGCCAGAGCCAGCCAATGTTTTGAATGGAAGGAAACTGGCCGGGACCGTAGTAAATCAGGAAGATTTGCACCAGCAGCGGGGTGCCGGTAAACAACGTAATGTAGCCACGGGTAATCTGGCTGAGAACCGGCACTTTCAGTGCCAGGATCACTGTGAAAACCAGGGCCAGCAGCAGGGCCAGCAGCAGCGAGGCCACGGTCAGCGTCAGGCTGGTTTGCAGCCCTTTCAGCAGTTCGGGGAAGTAACTCAGCATCAGGAACCTCCGCGCTCAAAGCGCGTCGTGCGTAGCTCAATACGCTTCAGCACCTGCTGGCTGAACAGGGTGATCAGCAGATAGATCGCCGCCGCCATAACGTACCAGGTGAACGGCTCCTGGGTACGGGTGGCGATGCTTTTGGTCTGCAGCATAATGTCATTAACGCTAATCAGTGAAACCAGCGCGGTATCCTTCAGCAGCACCAGCCACTGGTTACCCAGGCCGGGCAGAGCATGTCGCCACATCTGCGGCATGATTAACCGGAAGAAAATCGCCGATTTTTTCATGCCCAGCGCCTGACCGGACTCCCACTGACCCGCCGGAACGGCCTTCAGCGCGCCGCGCAGGGTTTGAGAAGCATACGCAGAATAAAGGATGGCCAGCGCAATCACGCCGCACAGGAACGGACTGACGTCGAAGTTTTCAATCGGGACCTGAATCGGGATCTGCACCACGCCGAGATTCAGGGTGAATCCGTCGGAGAGCGTCAGCAGCAGCTGCGAGGCACCGAAGTAGATAAACAGCACCACGAGGATTTCCGGCAGCCCGCGAAACAGGGTGACCAGCAGCGTGCCGAGCCACGCCAGCGGCCGCCAGCGTGCGGATTCCCACACGGCGAAGACCATCGCGAGCGCCAGCCCGACGATTAAGGCACAAACGGCAAGGCCGACGGTCATCCCGGCGGCGCTGGCAAGAGAATAAAATTCGCTCATTAATTACTGCTGAAACCACTTACTGTAGATAGTTTTATAGGTGCCGTCGGCTTTCACCTTATCCAGCGCCGCGTTGAATTTGCCCTGCAGCTCGGTGTTGCCCTGGCGAACCGCGATGCCCAGACCGGTACCGAAGTAGGCTTTGTCGGTCACCTTCTCACCCAGCGCGGCCAGGTTCGGGTTCTGTTTTAACCACTCGTTAACCACGGCAGTGTCGCCAAATACCGCGTCGATGCGGCCATTTTTCAGGTCAAGGATGGCGTTCTGATAGCTGTCGTAAGGCACCAGCTGGATATCAGCCTGTTTTTCGCTGAGGTATTTCTGGTGAGTGGTGCCGTTCTGTACACCAACGCGCTTGCCTTTCAGGGCGTCAATGCCGGTGACTTTGCCTTTCTGCACCACGAACAGCGCGGAGTTATCGTAATAAGGATTGGTGAACAGCACCTGCTTTTCACGCTCTGGGGTGATGTCCATACCGGCCATTACCGCATCGAAGCGACGGAATTTCAGGCTGGGGATCAGGCTGTCGAACGCCTGGTTGCTGAAGGTGCACTCTGCGCCAATTTCACGGCACAGGGCGTTCGCCAGATCGACATCAAATCCCTGGATTTTGTTATCGGCGTCAACGAACTCAAACGGAGGGTAAGACGCTTCTGTCGCAAAACGGATGGTCTGGGCAGCGCTGGCTCCCAGGCTGATGCTGGCTAAAAGTACGGCAAGTACAACTTTTTTCATCATTATGTCCTGCGTTAGTGCGAAAGATAATGTGCAAACGCCTCGGTTTGCGGCTGTGTAAAGCGGCTGGCATCGCCCTGTTCGACGATGTATCCATTTTCCATGTACACCACGCGGCTGGCGGTTTTACGCGCCACTTCCACCTCGTGGGTCACGATAACCTGAGTGATATTCGTCTGGGCCAGTTCGCGAATAATGCTGACGATCTGCGCGGTAATTTCCGGATCCAGCGCGGCGGTCGGTTCGTCGAACAGCAGTACCGCAGGTTCCATCATCAGCGCGCGGGCAATTGCCACGCGCTGCTGCTGGCCACCGGACAGGTGCAGCGGGAAACGATCGGCAAAGGGCGTCAGGCGCAGGCGATCGAGCAGCTTATTGGCCCGTTCATGAGCCTGATCTTTACTCAGACCGAGCACGCGGCACGGTGCCTCAATAAGATTCTGCGTCACGGTCAGATGCGGCCAGAGATTATACTGCTGGAAAACCATACCGACGTTCTGGCGCAGTTCACGAATCGCACTTTCGGTTGGAGGCTTAATGAAGTCGAAGTGATTACCGGCGATATCAAGCGTACCGGAACGCGGCATCTCGAGCAGATTTAGCACGCGCAAGAGTGAGCTTTTCCCGGCACCGCTTGGCCCCAGCAGAACCAGCGTTTCGCCCTGTGGGCACGCCAGCTGTATGTCAAATAGCGCCTGGTGGGCACCGTAATAGCAGTTAATACCGTTTAGTTGAATACTCATGCGCAAAAAGTGAATAGCAATTGATGCCGCAAATCTTAACGTCGACAGAATAGTTATGCAATCATCGTGCGTTAAAATTTATAATTGTTGGCGAGGTGATTAAAGCGTAGCACAAGATAGGGCGATGTTGCCGTTTAACATGAAAAGCTTTGCTATTGTTATGCAAATGTGTGAGTGAGATCGTGCCGCCGGGTCCGGCGGCGCGCAAGAGAAGGTTACTCTTCGAACTGCTGGCGAAGTGAACCACCCGTGATATGGGGCGATGGACCGAGGTAGCGTATGTCATCGACGGTCCAGCAGGTGCCTTCACGTGCCATCAGAATTTCATCCTGCCATGTCATTTCCGGCTGGCCGGCATGGCTGAGCTTCACCCGCAGGGCAATATTACGCGCATCGGTATTCGGGATAAAGGATGAGTCGCTCACAATGGCGCGGGTGGCTGGCAAAGATTGGCTGCTGAACAGATCGCCCTGTAGCGGTGCCAGGGTTGACGACAGATGACTGGCATTCAGTAAATCCTGATATAGCGGTGTGCTGAGCCACGGGCGATATTCTGCCAGCCGTTGACTGTTCGGCACCCCCAGTGAAGGATGCTGTAAGCGAAGATCGTAGAATTGCTGCGCCACCTCGTCCGGCCCGCCGCTAACGCAGGGCGCAGTGCGTGAACCGATATCCTTGTAAGCCGGTTCGACCGTGGTACAGGCGCTGAGAAGGACAGCCAGGGGAATAACAGCAGCAAAGACTTGGTATTTCATCTTGATTTCCTTATTGTTCTGCTTAAGCGATGCTACCACTGACCGCAATTGCTCATTTTCACAGTTAGAGCGCTGTCATATTTACAAGGAGACAGACATGAATTTTTCCACTGCCCCAACGCTGGAAGGGAATCCGATCGCTGACGACCGTCGTCGTGTTACTGCCGAGATGAAACTGAGCCGCCCATGACGCCGCTGTCCTTTATTCGCCCATTGCTGGTGCTGCTGGCAATCTATTTGCTGACCTCCATCACGCCGCAGGGGCTCCATGAACAGAAGGGCTACACGGTGGATACCCGGCAGGAAGCCTGGGGCGCGCGGCCGCGAATTAAGGTGCTGGTGATCCATTACACGGCAGGTGACTTTTCGCCTTCGCTGAATACCCTGACCAACCATTCGGTGAGTGCGCATTACCTGCTGCCGGCGTCACCGCCAAAATTTGATGGCCAGCCGCTGGTCTGGCGTCTGGTGCCGGAGTCGATGCTGGCGTGGCATGCGGGGATCAGCTACTGGCAGGGCGCAACGCGGATCAACGACACTTCGATTGGCATTGAGCTGGAGAACCCCGGCTGGCGGCGGGTGGGCAAAGAGGCGGTCTTTGCCCCGTTCCCGCCTGCGCAGATGGCCGCGCTGCTGCCGCTGGCGCGAGATATCGTGCAGCGCTACGGCATTCGTCCGCAGGATGTGGTGGCGCACAGCGATATTGCGCCAATGCGTAAGCAGGATCCCGGCCCGCTGTTTCCCTGGCAGTGGCTGGCGGAGCAGGGCGTTGGTGCCTGGCCCGATGCGGACCGGGTGACGTTTTATCTCGGTAATCGCGCGCCTGCGCAGCGGGTCGATAAAACGAAACTGCTCGGCCTGCTGGCAAGCTACGGCTATGAGGTGACGCCGCAGATGACGCCGTATCAGCAACAGGTGCTGATCGCGGCGTTTCAGATGCACTTCCGCCAGAGCGACTATCGCGGTTTTGCCGATGCGGAAACGGAAGCTATCGCTGCGGCGCTGATTGAAAAATACGGGACAGGCTCGGGTTAATACGCCCGGAAACTGGACGGGCTTGCACTGGCCCGTTCAGCGTCCCTCAGACCGGCATCAATATCGCCTGGTCTGGTGTTAATCAATGCTGTGCTAAAAATGCCCGCCATTCATTAACGAGGGTTTGCAGCGCATCGCGACTGACGTCCAGATGGGTGACCAGCCGCGTTACCGCGCCCGGGCTGAGCAGGATACCGCGCTCGCGCATCCAGGGCCCCAGCGTGGCTATCTGCGCTTCCGGCAGGCGCAGGAACAGCATGTTGGTGTCGTGGCGGGTGACATCCACGCCGATTTCCCGCAGCGCACCGGCCAGCCAGGCGGCATTATCATGATCTTCCCGCAGGCGTTCGATATTGTTTTGCAGCGCATAGCGCCCTGCAGCGGCGAGGATCCCCGCCTGGCGCAGACCGCCGCCGGTCATTTTCCGCCAGCGTCGTGCGCGCTGAATAAATTCCGCACTGCCGCACAGCAGGGAACCAACCGGTGCACCCAGCCCCTTTGACAGGCAGATAGTTAACGTGTCGCAGTAGCGGCTAATCTCTTCCAGCGGCACGTTCAGCGCCACCGCCGCGTTGAAGATGCGTGCGCCGTCAATGTGCAGCGCCAGCCCGCGCTGGCGGGTAAATTCCCATGCCTGCTGCAGATAGCTCAGCGGCAGGACTTTGCCGTTATGGGTGTTTTCCAGACTCAGCAGGCGGGTCATGGCGAAATGCAGGTCGTCGGGTTTAATAAACTGCGCAACGACATCCAGCGGCAGCGTGCCGTCACCGACGGCTAAAATCGGCTGTGGCTGAATGCTGCCGAGCACCGCCGCACCGCCCGCTTCGTATTTGTAGTTATGGGCCAGCTGGCCGACGATATACTCTTCGCCGCGCTGGCAGTGGCAGAGCAGCGCCACCAGATTGGCCTGCGTGCCGGTCGGCAGAAACAGCGCCGCCTCTTTGCCGCTGAGCTCGGCGGCCTCCGCCTCCAGCAGGTTCACCGTCGGGTCATCACCGTACACATCATCGCCGGTTTCAGCGGTCATCATTGCTTCGAGCATCGCCCGGCTCGGGCGTGTTACGGTATCACTACGCAGATCGATCACACTCGCTCTCCTCTACCCATGAAAACGGGCGCCGCAGCGCCCGAAAATTAACGACAATTCTTTTTACCTCAGCCAGTTAGTTTTTGCCAGCTCGACCACCTCATCACCCCGGCCGTTGATAATGGCCCGCAGCATATACAGGCTGAAGCCCTTAGCCTGTTCCATTTTAATCTCCGGCGGCATCGCCAGCTCTTCCTTCGCGGTCACCACATCCACCAGCGCCGGGCCATCGTGCGCCAGTGCCTGCTGGAGTGCGTCATTGAGTTCGGAAGCCTTCTCTACGCGGAATCCTTTCACGGCACAGGCTTCGGCGATCGCCGCAAAGTTGGGATTATGCAGTTCGGTACCGTCGGTCATATAGCCACCGGCCTTCATCTCCATCGCCACAAAGCCCAGCACGCTGTTGTTAAACACCACGATTTTTACCGGCAGCTTAAGCTGGGCCAGCGACAGGAAGTCGCCCATCAGCATACTGAAGCCGCCGTCGCCGCACAGGGCGATAACCTGCCGCTGCGGATCGATAGCCTGCGCACCCAGCGCCTGCGGCATCGCGTTAGCCATAGAGCCGTGGCTAAACGATCCCAGCAGTCGGCGCTGGCCGTTCATCTTCAGATAGCGGGCCGCCCACACGGTTGGCGTACCGACGTCACAGCTGAAAATAGCATCCTCCGCGGCGAACCGACTCACCTGCTGCGCAAGATACTGCGGGTGGATCGCCTGTTTATCGTTGGCGGTAGCCAGATCGTCGAGATCCCTGCGGGTTTTGGCATAGTGCTCCAGCGCTTTATCCAGGAACCGTCGCTCGCTTTTTACGCTAAGCTGCGGCAGCAGTTCGTCGAGGGTGGCTTTGATATCGCCGACCAGCGCCATATTCACATGGCTGTGGCTGCCAAGGCTGCCGGGATTGATATCGATCTGAATAATCTGCGCTTCGGGTGGGTAAAACGCGCGGTAGGGGAACTGGCTGCCGAGGACCACCAGCGTATCGGCGTTCATCATCGCGTGATATCCCGATGAGAAGCCGATCAGGCCGGTCATGCCCACGTCATAAGGATTGTCGTACTCAATATGTTCCTTGCCGCGCAGGGCGTGAACGATCGGCGCTTTCAGCGTTTCTGCCAGCTTCACGACTTCTGCATGAGCACCGGCGCAGCCGCTGCCGCACAGCAGGGTAATATTGCTCGCTGCGTTAAGTTTTTGAGCCAGCGCGGAGAGCTGACTGGATGCCGGACGCACCAGCGGCTGCTGCGGGGGGTACCAGGCGTCGCTGGCACCTTCCGGGGCGAGCTGAAGCGCCACGTCACCCGGCAAAACCACCACCGAGACGCCCCGGTTGAGTATGGCCTTACGCATCGCGATACCGAGCACCTGCGGCAGCTGTTCGGGATTCGATACCAGCTCGCAGTAGTGGCTGCATTCGCGGAACAGCTCCTGCGGATGGGTTTCCTGGAAATAGTTGCTGCCAATCTCGCTGGAGGGGATATGCGCGGCAATTGCCAGCACCGGAACGTGGTTGCGGTGGCAGTCAAACAGACCGTTGATCAGATGCAGGTTGCCCGGGCCGCAGGAACCGGCGCAGACCGCCAGTTCACCGGTAAGATGCGCCTCCGCTCCGGCGGCAAACGCCGCGACCTCTTCATGGCGGGTGGGCATCCAGCGAATGGTTCCCATACGGTTCAGGCTGTCACTCAGTCCATTAAGCGAATCACCGGTCACGCCCCAGATGCGTTTCACACCCGCATTCTCAAGGGTTTTTGCGACCAGTGCCGCAACAGTTTGCTTCATGCATTCCTCCTCGTCAGCACGTTCGATTAAAAAAATCCGTGATTAACTGCTGGCAAAAGCATAGTCGAAGGCGGGCAGGATCGGGGAAGCGTGTGCAACAAGCTGTTTCACACGCTCCGGTTCAGCAGAGGACAATATCGCCCTGTGGCTGGCAGCTGCAGGCTAGCACGTAGCCCTGAGCAATCTCGTCTTCGGTCAGCGTTAGCGTGCTGCTGGCGGTGTAGTCACCGCTGGCGACGCGCGTTTTACAGCAGCCGCAAACGCCAGCACGACATACTGCGGTGACCGGCAGGTGATGGGCTTCCATCGCGGCCAGCAGCGACCAGCCCGCGGGGAATGACGCTGCCGGGGAAAGCAGCGGGCCGCTAAGAGTCAGGGTGGCTTTAGCTTCCGGGGAGGGCTCCGCGTGAGGGCGGGCGACAACCGGAGTAAATTGCTCGGTGTATATTTGCCTGGCGCCCAGTACGGCGGCGTCATTTTCCATCAGAACCATGTAGGGCTGGGGACCGCAGATCATCACCGTGCTGTCAGCAATATCGGGGGCTAAGGCGGCAAGCCGTACGCGGTCCAGTCGACCCGCCAGCATACCCGCAGCGGGCTGATTTTCCGCCACTACGGTCAGCTTTAGCCACGGCTGCATTGACGCCAGTTCGCCCGCAAAAATCACGTCCCTGGCGGAACGTACGCTGTAGATCAACCGCACGCCGCATTCTGGCCGATGCTGGCGCAGCCAACGGCACATCGACATAACGGGTGTAATGCCGCAGCCCGCGGCCAGAAACAGATAGTTCCTGGCAGGATGCCGCTCGCAGCTGAAGTCGCCCTGGGGATCGGACAGCCAGAGGTGATCGCCGGGCTTCAGCTGCTGCGTCAGCCAGCCGGAGCCTTTACCCCTGGCAATATGGCGTACGGTCAGTGTAATCAGCGCGCTTTGCCCGGGTGTCGAAGAGAGCGTATAGGCGCGCACCTCGTCACTGCCGTCGATGCTGACCAACGCATACTGTCCCGCCTGCCAGCGGTAAAAGTCATGGTTAATCAGCGCAAGGGTCCAGACATCCGGCGTTTCCTGATGCAGGTGATGAACCTGCATCCGCCACTGACACAGAGGATGCATGCCCATGATTTACACTCCTTCGCCCAGCGCGGCGGCCATATCCTGTTCGGCACCGTTGACCGGCATCAGTCCAAACTGTTCGTTGAGGATGGTCAGCAGGTTTTCCGTCAGGAAGGCCGGGACGGTTGGACCGGTGCGCACGTTTTTCACCCCAAGCGCCAGCAGCGTCAGCAGCACCACGATCGCCTTCTGTTCAAACCAGGAGAGCATCAGCGACAGCGGCAGGTCGTTCACGCCGCAGTTGAGTTTTTCGGCCAGCTTCACCGCCAGCATAATCGCCGAGTAGCTGTCATTGCACTGGCCGACATCGAGCAGGCGCGGCAGCCCTTCAATGTTGCCAAAGTCGAGCTTGTTAAAGCGATATTTACCGCAGCCGAGCGTCATGATCAGCGCGTCTTTCGGCGCGGCCAGCGCCAGTTCGGTATAGTAGCTGCGCTGGTCGCGGCTGCCGTCACAGCCACCAATCACAAACACATGACGCAGTTTTTTACGGCTGACCAGGTCGATAACGCTGTCGCACGCATCCTGTAAGACTTTACGACCAAATCCAACGGTGATTTCATGCGGGATTTCGCTATAGGGGAAACCGGGCATCTCCAGTGCCTGATTAATCACCGCGGTAAAATCTTCATCTTCGAGATGATTCACTCCCGGCCAACCGACGATGCTGCGGGTCCAGATGCGCTGCTGATAATCGCCCACGGTGGGGTCGATAATACAGTTGGAGGTCATGATGACCGGACCGGGAAAACGGGCAAACTCGGTCTGCTGATTCTGCCAGCCGCTGCCGTAGTTGCCGACCAGATGTGGGTGTTTTTTCAGTTCAGGGTAGCCGTGGGCGGGCAGCATTTCGCCGTGGGTATAGACGTTAATGCCCCTGCCTGCGGTCTGCTCAAGCAGCACTTGGAGATCTTTCAGATCGTGGCCGGAAATCAGAATCGCTTTACCGGCAACCGGGCGGACATTCACCGTCGTCGGCTGCGGATCGCCGTAGACGCTGGTTTGTGCCTCATCCAGCATGCCCATAATCGTGAAGTTCATTTTGCCAATTTGCAGGGCACAGTCGACCAGCTTCGCGCTGTCGTGCGGCTGGGTGCCCAGCCAGGCCATGATCTGATGATACTGGGCGTAAACGTCATTATCGAAACGACCGTGGACGTGAGCATGCTCCATATAGGCCGCGGCCCCTTTCAGGCCGTACAGGTTCAGCAGGCGTAAGCCGAGGATATCCGGGTGCGTCTTCGCATCCCGCAGGGCAAACTGCGCCGCCTGCTGTTGCAGAACGCTGACGTCATGGCTTACCAACTGCAGATTCGCCAGCGGGTGATGCGGCGCGGCGCTTCCGGCTATTAGCTTGCAGCGCTGGCGCAGATCTTCGCGCAGGCGAATCGCTTCGAAGGCGTAATCGATAATACGCTGAGAATCGAAGTTGACGTTGGTCAGCGTGGAGAAGAAGGCGCGGGGGGAAAAGCTGTCGACCTGATGATCGACTATCCCCAGGCTGCGTGCTTCCAGTGCCCACGCCGACAGGCCCTGAAGTACAGCGACCAGCAGATCCTGCAGATCGGACGTTTCTGCCGTTTTACCACACATACCCTGTGCATAGGCACAACCGTCCCCGGCTGGCGTACGCATTGTTTGCTCACATTGAATACAAAACATGGTCTCATCCTTATAAGATGTATTTTAAATGCACCTTATAAAAGATCGGGTAGCCGATGAATGCAAGTGCCGTTCCCGTTAATCCGATATCGGCTTGATCTGGCTCAATTTCGTCGGCAAATGAAAATAATAGTAATCTGCATTCCGTTCCTTGACCAGGCGCTATCCGCCGACCATTCTCATTAAAACGGACGGATTGGGGCGGCTATGATTCTGGAACAAATTGACGTCATGGGCTTTCGTGGCCTGAGTCGGCTGGTGTTACCCCTGGAGCAGCACAATGTACTGATTGGGGAAAATGCCTGGGGAAAATCGAGCCTGCTGGACGTGCTGTCGCTGCTGTTAGCGCCGCAGCAGGCGCTGTATCAGTTTACTCCGCATGATTTCTATTATCCGCCGGGGGAACAGCAAAGCCGCGAGCGTCATCTGTCTGCGACCTTTACCTGGCGTGAAGAGCAGGAAGATGTGTTGTCCGGCCGCTATCAGCGCTTTTCCTCCCTTTGGCGTAAGGGCGAGGATCATCTTCAGCGGATCCGGCTGCACGTCGAAGGGCGCCTGCTGGCAGACGATCGCGTGGTGACCCACCGCCGGTTTATCGATAGCGAAGGGCTGCCGCTGCTGGAAGGCAGCGCCTGCGATGAGCGGGTGAAATTACTGATACAGCTGCATCCCGTGCTGCGGCTGCGGGATGCGCGCTTCAGCCGCCGCCTGCCGCGTGAAGCGGTCGCCGAGGTGGGAGAACGGCAGTTCGGCGAGCTGGTCGGCCAGATAAGTGAACTGACCCGCGACGTGGTCTCCCGGCCGCAGAATCTTACCGATAGCGCACTGCAGCAGGGACTGGGCACGTTACAGCAGCTGCTTGAGCACTATTTCTCCTGGCAGCAGTCCGTGGATGACGTGCCGCAAAAACGCGCGCCTCATCATCATCGCGCTTCCCGGCTGGGCTGGCGACATCTGGCCGAAATCAATCAGCTGATTGTTGCCGCCGACAGCCGCAGTCGGCGGCTGATCCTGCTGCAAATGTTTGCGCAGCTGGTACAGGTTCGCGGCGTACAGCAGCTCGCCCCACAGGCGCGGCCGCTGCTGCTGCTGGAAGATCCCGAAACGCGACTGCATCCGATTATGCTGGCGGTGGCACAGGAACTACTGGCGGTGCTGCCGCTGCAGCAGATAGCCACCACCAACTCCGGCGAACTGCTGTCACAGGTGCCGGTTGAGCATATCTGCCGCCTGGTGCGCGACAGCGGGCGGGTTGTCGCCTGGAGACTGGGCGAAAGCGGGCTGAGCAGTGAAGATGCGCGGCGCATTGCCTTTCATATCCGCTTAAACCGACCCTCAGCGCTGTTTGCCCGCTGCTGGCTGCTGGTGGAAGGCGAAACGGAAGTCTGGGTGATGAACGAGCTGGCGCGGCAGTACCATTACCACTTCGCTGCTGAAGGGATCAAAGTGATCGAATTCGCGCAGTCGGGGCTGAAACCGCTGCTGAAGTTTGCCCGGCGCATGGGCATTGAGTGGCACGTGTTGACCGATGGCGACGAGGCCGGAAAAAAATATGCCGCCACGGCGCGCAGCCAGATCCAGGCAGGGGAACATGAAGCAAACTACCTGACGCAATTACCCGCACTGGATATGGAGCATTTCCTGTACAGGCAGGGATTTTCGGCGGTATATCATCGTATCGCGCGTTTACCCGAGGGCGTGCCGATGAATCTGCGGCGGATTATCGCCAAGGCGATTTCCCATTCGTCAAAACCGGACCTGGCGATTGCGGTGGCGGAAGAGGCCGCCGTTCGCGGCACTGAGGCGATCCCGCCGTTGCTGCGTAAGATGTTTGCCCGCGTGCAGTGGCTGGCAAGAGGCAAGGCGGACTGAGGGAGAACGTGCGGGATTGCGGGTTGAAATGCCGTTATTCAACCCAATATCCATACCGTTGTGCAGTAATCGCATAAAAATGCCAGCATCGCTGGCTGGCATTTTGTCGCAGGGTTGTACAGAATGAGTCAGAACGGTCAGGCGCTGACAGCGATTGCCGTTTCCACCGGAACGATCAGGCTGGCATGATTGCCTTTTGGCCCCTGATGCACATCAAACTGGACTTGTTGCCCGGCTTTCAGCGTTCTGTATCCATCCATCTGAATCGTTGAGTAGTGTGCGAAGATATCCTCGCCGCCGCCTACCGGACAGATGAAACCGAAGCCTTTGGCGTTATTAAACCATTTAACAGTACCCGTCTCCATGCTTCTACATCCCTCGCAAGACATTCAAAATTGGTGGGGGAATATCAGGCAATACGCCCGACGGCTGTTTAAAACACATTCAGCCTGTTTGAGTACTGTAGAGAATTAGCAGGGCCGGTCAAGCAAACGAGCGGTGCACTCAGGGACAAAATCATCAAAATTTGAGGTAGTTAACGCTATTGCGAATTTTGTGATGAAGGTCGCGAATGTTACCTTTTGTTCACAATATCAACGATATTGCACAACATTTTGGTCATGTAAAACATAACCTGAATGATGTTAATCTGGCAGAAGTAAGTAATGTTGATCACACTGGATATGTATGGGAAAGACTAACGACTGGCTTAATTTTGAACAGCTTGCGGATGACAAAGTTCGTGAGGAACTTAAGCCACCCTCCATGTATAAGGTCATTCTGCACAATGATGACTATACGCCTATGGAATTTGTTATTGACGTACTGCAAAAGTTCTTTTCTTATGATGTTGAACGTGCAACGCAACTGATGCTTACGGTGCATTACCAGGGGAAGGCGATCTGCGGCGTTTTTACCGCCGAAGTTGCCGAAACCAAAGTGGCACACGTGAACAAGTATGCCAGGGAAAACGAGCATCCGTTGCTATGTACGCTGGAAAAAGCCTGAATAAGGCGATCTATTGGGGGAGGTGCCTATGCTCAATCAAGAACTGGAACTCAGTTTAAACATGGCTTTCGCCAGAGCGCGCGAGCACCGACATGAGTTTATGACCGTCGAGCATTTGTTACTGGCGCTGCTCAGTAACCCGTCGGCCAGAGAGGCACTGGAAGCCTGCAGTGTGGATATCGTGGCGCTCCGTCAGGAGCTTGAAGCCTTTATCGAACAAACCACCCCGGTTCTGCCGGTCAGCGAAGAAGAGCGCGATACACAGCCTACGCTCAGCTTCCAGCGCGTACTGCAGCGTGCAGTATTCCATGTCCAGTCATCAGGCCGTAGCGAAGTGGCTGGCGCAAACGTACTGGTCGCTATTTTTAGCGAGCAGGAGTCGCAGGCAGCTTATCTGCTGCGCAAACATGAAGTCAGCCGCCTTGATGTGGTGAACTTTATTTCTCACGGCACGCGTAAAGATGAGCCAGGCCCGTCATCCAGCGCGGAAAATCCGGTTAACGAAGAGCAAGCAGGCGGGGAGGAACGTATGGAAAACTTCACCACCAACCTTAACCAGCTTGCCCGCGTCGGGGGAATCGATCCCCTGATCGGCCGCGATAAAGAGCTGGAGCGTGCCATCCAGGTACTGTGCCGTCGTCGGAAGAATAACCCGCTGCTGGTGGGTGAGTCCGGCGTGGGTAAAACCGCGATTGCCGAAGGCCTGGCATGGCGTATCGTGCAGGGCGACGTGCCGGAAGTGATGAAAGAGTGCACCATCTATTCTCTGGATATCGGTTCACTGCTGGCGGGCACGAAATATCGTGGCGACTTCGAGAAGCGTTTTAAAGCGTTGCTCAAGCAGCTGGAGCAGGACACCAGCAGCATTCTGTTTATCGATGAAATTCATACCATCATCGGTGCAGGTGCGGCCTCCGGTGGCCAGGTTGATGCGGCTAACCTGATCAAACCGCTGCTTTCCAGCGGAAAAATCCGGGTGATGGGCTCAACCACCTATCAGGAGTTCAGCAATATCTTTGAGAAGGATCGTGCGCTGGCGCGTCGCTTCCAGAAAATTGATATCACCGAACCGACGGTTGAAGAGACCGTGCAGATCCTTAACGGGCTGAAGCCGAAATACGAAGCGCACCACGACGTTCGCTATACGGCCAAGGCCGTGCGTGCGGCGGTGGAACTGGCGGTGAAGTACATTAACGATCGTCATCTGCCTGATAAGGCGATTGACGTGATTGATGAAGCCGGTGCGCGTGCACGTTTGATGCCGGCCAGCAAACGCAAGAAAACCGTCAACGTGGCGGATATCGAAAGCGTAGTTGCCCGCATTGCGCGTATTCCTGAGAAGAGCGTTTCTGCGAGCGATCGCGATTCGCTGAAAACGCTCGGCGACCGCCTGAAAATGCTGGTATTCGGCCAGGATAACGCCATCGAAGCGCTGACCGAGGCGATCAAGATGAGCCGTGCCGGTCTGGGCCAGGATCGCAAACCGGTGGGTTCATTCCTGTTTGCCGGCCCAACCGGCGTCGGTAAAACCGAGGTGACGGTACAGCTGGCCCGCGCGCTGGGTATTGAACTGCTGCGCTTTGATATGTCCGAGTATATGGAACGTCACACCGTTAGTCGCCTGATCGGTGCGCCTCCGGGCTACGTGGGCTTCGATCAGGGCGGCCTGCTGACCGATGCGGTGATCAAGCATCCACACGCGGTGGTGCTACTGGATGAAATCGAGAAGGCTCACCCTGACGTCTTTAACCTGCTCTTGCAGGTGATGGATAACGGTATGCTGACCGATAACAACGGCCGCAAGGCGGACTTCCGTAACGTGGTGCTGGTGATGACCACCAATGCCGGGGTACGGGAAACCGAACGTAAATCGATCGGCCTGATCCAGCAGGATAACAGCACCGATGCGATGGAAGAGATCAAAAAGATCTTTACGCCGGAGTTCCGTAACCGCCTTGATAACGTTATCTGGTTTAAACACCTCGATCGCGAGGTGATCCACCAGGTCGTTGATAAGTTTATCGTTGAGCTGCAGGCCCAGCTGGATCCGAAAGGCGTATCGCTGGAAGTCAGCGATGATGCAAGGGAGTGGCTGGCGGATAAAGGCTATGACAAGGCGATGGGTGCCCGTCCAATGGCCCGCGCCGTTCAGGAGAACCTGAAGAAACCGCTGGCGAACGAGCTGCTGTTTGGCTCGCTGGTTGATGGGGGTTCCGTGTCCGTTGCGTTGGATAAAGAGAAGAATCAGCTGACCTATCACTTCCTCAGCGCCGAGAAGCGTAAAGCGGAAGGTACCGTGCACTAACGGTTCAGTTCAGCAGATAAAATAAAGGCCGGATAATTATCCGGCCTTTTTAATGGTTGCTGCCAGGCAGCATTCTGCGGGCAGAAACGGAATGGGGCTAATCAGCGACTACGGAAGACAATGCGGCCTTTGCTCAGGTCGTACGGGGTCAGCTCTACAGTGACTTTGTCACCCGTCAGGATGCGGATATAGTTTTTGCGCATTTTACCGGAGATATGAGCGGTAACCACGTGACCGTTTTCCAATTCAACGCGGAACATGGTGTTAGGTAACGTATCAAGTACGGTACCCTGCATTTCAATATTGTCTTCTTTGGCCATCGAATCCTCTAGGTGGACTACCTTAGTTTTGAACCGGCAAGATAATGCCTAATTTCACGTATTAAGTAAAGAATTGCAGATGATTTGATCACCCACATCAACTCCTCTCATGCCATTTAAGCACGGAAAAGTTACGAATAAGTCGTATAGAATAGCGTCTGCGTGGGGGAACAGCGGGCTAAGAATCTGTTTAAATCAGCTTTGTCGCACGATGAAAACAGTTCTGACAGGTGCGTTGAGATTCCCAGCCTGGGATTCCGCATCACCATCTTGTACCGGTGAAAAGCGGACGACATACCAAACGCCGGGGATTATACCACCGTTATCCACGTGTTGCTGGAAAACATTAACTTTGACGCGTAAAAAGCGTCTTTGGCTGCCAGCAGTCGGTTAAAAGCGGCCGCTGCGCGTAATTATCGACGTGCTGCAAATAGCTGGCGCGGGATATTTCCCGGGCTCCCAGTGAGGCAGTGTGGGGATTAAGCACCTGACAGTCAATTAATTGCCCACCCTGCTGTTGAAACCAGCGGCTGAATACCAGCAGGGCGGTTTTGGATGCATTTTCACTGCGGCTGAACATCGACTCACCGCAAAAAATCTGCCCCAGCGCCAGGCCGTACATACCGCCGACCAGCCTCTCTTCTTGCCAGACTTCAACCGAATGCGCATAGCCCTCGGAATGTAATCGTTGCCAGGCGAGTCTGACCTCCGGAGTGATCCAGGTTCCTTCGTCGCGATCGGCCGCGCAGCCTGCCACCACGTCGGAAAAACGCTGATTAAGCGTGACGGAGTAGGGGGAGGCCTGATGAAATCGCTTCATGCTGCGGCTCAGGTGGAATGCTTCCGGAGGCAGCACCGCGCGGGGATCGGGTGACCACCACAGAATCGGGTCTCCCGGCGAAAACCACGGGAAAATACCGTGGTGGTAGGCATTAAGCAGGCGGGCAGAACTGAGATCGCCCCCCATTGCCAACAGTCCGTTAGGTTCCCGCAGCGCCATATCTGGCGGCGGGAAGTTTAACGAGTCGCGCGATAGCTGGATCAGACGCATGATGATATCCGCAGGGTTCTGGAGCTAAAGACTATAGCGCAAAGCGTTGTAGAAATGTCCAGTAGCGTCCGCGATCCGCCACTAACTGCGGGTGATCGCCCTGTTCGATGATCCTGCCGTTGTCCATTACGCAGATCCGATCAAAGTTTGCCAGGCCGCGCAGGCGATGGGTCACCATGATCATCGTTTTGCCCTGGGCAACCTCACGCAGCAGCGCCAGTATCTGCTGCTCCGTTTCGGCATCCAGCCCCTCTGTCGGTTCATCCAGCAGCAGCAGGTCACCGTTGTGCAGCAGCGCGCGAGCCAGACCGAGGCGTCGCAGCTCACCGCCTGACAGCTGGCGGCCGCCTTCGCCCAGCCAGGCATTCAGCCCCTGCTCGTTATCCAGCAGCTTTTCCAGCCCGACCTGATGCAACGCGTTGCACAGCCGTTCGTCGCTGGAATCCGGTGCGGCAAGCAGCAGGTTATCGCGCAGCGTACTGGTAAACAGGTGAACGCGCTGCGTCACCACGCTGGTGCGGCTGCGTAAATCGGCTTCGCCCCAGGCTTTGAGCGGAACGCCATTAAGCGATATCTCACCCTGTTGCGGGTCCCATGCGCGGGTTAACAGCTGCAGCAGCGTGGATTTGCCACAGCCGGTCCGGCCCAGCAGGGCAATATGTTCACCGGCCGCGATGTTCAGAGTCACGTGATCCAATGCCAGCGGATCGCTGCTGGCATAGCGGAAGCTGACGTCATGCAGCGTGACTGCCGCGCCGTCAGCGCGTTGCTCAGCGTCGGCGGCAAAGGTCACCGCCGGCTGTTGGTCAATAATTTGTGTGACCCGCTGCGCCGAGGCGATAACGTGCCCCAGATGCTGGAAGGCGGTCCCCACCGGCCCAAGTGCTTCAAAGGCGGCCAGCGTGCAGAAGACAAACAGCGCAATGTATGCGCCGGGATAAGGATCGCCGCCGATACCTGCGGCACTCAGCCACAGCATCAGAGTGACAGCAATGCCGCCCATCAGCATCACCAGCGCCTGCGACAGCCCGGTCAGGCTGGCCTGGCGAAGCTGCACGTTAAGCCACTGCTGTTCGATGCTGTCCAGCGCACTGCGAAACTGCCCGGCCGCACCGTACAGTCTCAGTTCGGCCTGTCCCTGTAACCACCGGGTCAGACCGCTGCGATACTGCCCGCGCAAACGGGTCAGGTCTGCGCCAATCGGTAACCCGGCACGATAAAATACCGGGGGAAGCAGCAGCAGGGTTAACAGCATCAGCGCGGCGAGGGTTAGCGCAAGGCTGACATCCAGCCAGCTCAGGCCAACCGTCACAACGGCAATTACCACCAGCGCGCCCACCAATGGGGATATCACCCGCAGATAAAGGTGGTCCAGCGTATCGACATCGGCGACCAGGCGGTTAAGCAGTTCCCCCTGGCGGAAACGAGCAATACCGGCAGGGGAGAGGGGTAGCAGCTTGCTGAAGGTAAAGACGCGCAGATGCTGCAGAACGCGGAAGGTGCCATCGTGGCTCACCAGGCGCTCGACGTAGCGCGCGACGGTGCGGCTGATCGCGGCACCGCGCACGCCGGCCGCCGGCAGCATGTAGTTAAAGCTGTAGATGCCCGCCACGCCCGCTAGTGAGGTCGCAGCAAGGAACCAGCCCGACAGCGTCAGCAAGCCGATGCTGGCCAACAGCGTCACGGCGGCCAGCAGCATACCGAACAGCAGACGCCAGATATGGCGACGATAAAGCTTCAGAAAGGGCAGTAGCGTTTTCATTCTAACGATCCTCCTCGCTGTGCCAGCAGTTCAGCAAACGGTCCGGGAGTTACGGCCAGCGTTGCCCAATCTCCCTGCTGCACGATAGTGCCGTTACGCATCAGCCAGATTTCGTCCCACTGCGCCAGCCGATCGAGCTGGTGAGTAATCAGCAGGGTGCTCTGGTCATGGGAAGCCTGCAGCAGCGCATGATTCACGTGCTGCTCGCTTTGTGCGTCAAGGCTGGCATCGGGTTCATCCAGCAGCATAAGCTGGCAGGGTTTCATCAGTGCGCGCGCAACGGCAACGCGCTGTGCCTGCCCCACGGAGAGCCGTGCGGCCTGATCGCCGGTTTCACTGTCCAGACCGTATGGCAGGCGGGGGAGAAATTCATTCACGCCGGCCAGTTCAAGAACCTGCTTCAGACGCGTTTCATCCTGATGACCGTTGAGAAGAATATTTTCGCGCAGCGTGTTCGCCGGAAGATGGGGGTTTTGCCCAACCCAGGCCAACTGCGCCTGCCAGTAATCGGGATCGATATCGCGCAGCTCCATACCGTTCACCAACAGTGAACCCGTATACGGCAGGTAGCCGAGCAGGGCATTCATCAGCGAGGTTTTACCGGCACCGCTTTGGCCGACGACCGCAATCCGCTGTCCCGAGCGCAGCTCGAAGCTCAGCGGACCCGCCAGCACGGTGCCGTCGGTGGTGGTCACTGACATATTGCTTGCGATCAGGCTGAATCCGGCGCTCAGGTCCGGTTTCAGTTCGCCGCGTTTAATCGCCGCATCTTCACTCTCTTCCAGGAAGGTTTGCAGGGCGTCAGCGCCACCGACAGCCTGCGCTTTGGCATGATAGAACGCGCCCAAATCGCGCAGCGGCTGATAAAACTCCGGGGCCAGAATCAGCACCAGGAATCCGGCAAACAGCGTCACCGGGCCGCTGTAGTGGCCGAAATCGAACACGCCAAGATAGGAGAAGCCGAAATAGACGGCGATCAGCGCGATGGAGATAGACGCAAAGAATTCCAGTACCGCCGAAGAGAGGAAGGCCATGCGTAGCACTTCCATCGTGCGCTGACGGAACTGTTCGGACGCATCGCGAATCGTTTCGGTTTCGGCTGCGGCGCGGTTAAACAGGCGCAGCGTTTCCAGCCCGCGCAGACGATCGAGGAACTGGCCGCTCAGGCGACCCAGCGCGAGGAAGTTACGTCGGTTCGCATCCGCTGCGCCCATGCCGACCATCGCCATAAACAGCGGGATGAGCGGCGCCGTGGCCAGCAGGATAAGCGATGCCGCCCAGTTGACCGGGAACAGCAGGATCAGCACCATGCAGGGGATCACGCCCGCCAGCATCATCTGTGGCAGATAGCGCGCGTAGTAATCCTGCATCTCTTCAATCTGTTCCAGCAGCAGCGTAGCCCAGCTTCCGGCGGGTTTACCCTGAATCCACGCCGGTCCAAGCTCGGTCAGACGATTCAGCACGCTCTGGCGCAGGGCCAGACGGATCGCCTGCCCGGCTTTAAAGCCCGCCTTTTCCCGCAGCCATGCCAGCAGGGCACGTGCGGCGAAACAGGCCAGCAATAAGATAAAATCAATCCGCTGCGTATCGCGAGGCAGGTGATCGACGATCAGCGCCTGCAGCAGCGAGGCCAGGAACCAGGCCTGAGCCAGAATCAGCAGCGCGCTCAGCGTGCCGAGCAGGGATGAGAGCCGCAGCCAGCGATGGCCGTGGGCGCTTTGACTTTTCAGCCAGCGGGTAAGTTGTTGTTGTCGAGTTTTATTCATGTGTTGCCGAGTTGCCCTGACGTAAACGGTAGTGAGGCATAAGCCCCCAGGAAGATCGGTGTCAAGCGCGGCAATGTTACAATGCGGAGGGTAAAAAGGCGACAATTGCTCGTCGCCTCAGGCAAGATAAGCTCAGAGTTTTAACAACTTACTGATTATTTTTAACCAAACCGTCAAGATAACGTTCTGCATCCAGCGCAGCCATACAGCCGGTGCCCGCAGAAGTGATGGCCTGACGATAGATGTGATCCATCACGTCACCGGCAGCGAACACGCCGGGAATGCTGGTTTGCGTGGCATTACCGTGGATACCGGACTGAACTTTGATATAGCCGTTTTCCAGCTCAAGCTGACCGTTGAAAATACCGGTATTCGGGCTGTGGCCGATGGCGACGAACAGGCCAGCCACTTCAAGCGTTTCGGTCTGCGCTTCATCATGAGTCGATCGCAGGCGCAGGGAGCTGACGCCCATCTGATCGCCGAGTACTTCATCCAGCGTGCGGTCGGTGTGCAACACGATGTTGCCGTTTTTCACTTTCTCCATGAGTCGGTCAATCAGGATCTTTTCCGCACGGAAACTGTCGCGACGGTGGATCAAATGAACCTCAGCAGCGATGTTTGCCAGATAAAGCGCTTCTTCAACGGCGGTATTACCACCACCGATAACGGCGACTTTTTGATTGCGGTAGAAGAAGCCGTCGCAGGTCGCACAGGCGGAAACACCGCGGCCTTTGAACTCATCTTCAGACGGCAGGCCCAGATAGCGTGCGGAGGCCCCGGTAGCGATGATCAGTGCATCAGCGGTGTATTCGCCTTCATCACCGGTGAGGCGGAACGGACGATTCTGCAAATCTACGCTGTGAATATGATCGAAGATAATCTCGGTGTTAAATTTCACCGCATGCTCATGCATGCGTTCCATCAGTAACGGACCGGTCAGCTCGTTAGCATCTCCCGGCCAGTTTTCAACGTCGGTCGTGGTGGTGAGCTGACCGCCTTTTTCCAGACCGGTAATCAGCACCGGATTCAGGTTGGCCCTGGCCGCATAAACGGCAGCAGTGTAGCCAGCCGGACCCGAACCAAGAATCAGTAACTTACTGTGTTTAGCCGTACCCATGAGATCCTCATTAATTAACTGACGAGCATGATTGCGGATTGTAGGGAATTTAGCGGGGCAAAAAAAGCATTCTGCGATTTTGTTAACGATTAATGAAAAAGGCTAAACCAATCATTGCCGCGCAGGGAATTATTTTTGTGCGAAAAAACAACAATTGTTATCTTTTTCGTGCCCTGAGGGAAAAAAATTGTCATTGAAAAACAGAGAGCCAGCATCTTATCTGGAATGTTGTACTGGTTTTGGTTGTTTTACTTTGACAATCGGCTGCTGTTTTGCGAAAACATTATTGGAAGCGGAGAATATTTAAGAGAGTGCAGCGGTGATTTTGTCCGTTTTGCGTTCATCGTCAAATAAACTCAGTCTGTCATTTGGAATGACGCATGGTGTGGACAGACAACATGCGTCATGCAGATGAGGCGTGCAATATCGCAGCAGGCTCTATGTCTTCACTTAGAACGACTCTGTATACGACTCAGCGTGCAGGGTAGGCAGGTTAAAGGGAAGGATTTAAGAGAGACAATAATAATGGTAGACAATAAAAAACGACCGGGTAAAGACCTTGACAGAATCGACCGCAACATCCTGAATGAATTACAGAAGGATGGGCGTATTTCTAACGTTGAATTATCCAAACGCGTAGGATTATCTCCGACGCCGTGTCTGGAGCGCGTTCGCCGTCTGGAACGCCAGGGCTTCATTCTGGGCTACACCGCGCAGCTGAATCCGCACTATCTTGACGCCTCTCTGCTGGTTTTCGTTGAGATTACTCTGAATCGTGGTGCGCCGGATGTGTTTGAACAATTTAACGCCGCCGTGCAAAAACTTGAGGAAACTCAAGAGTGTCACCTCGTTTCCGGTGATTTCGACTATCTGTTGAAAACGCGTGTGCCGGACATGTCCGCCTACCGTAAATTACTCGGCGAAACGCTGCTGCGCCTGCCGGGAGTGAACGATACGCGTACCTATGTGGTCATGGAAGAAGTAAAACAAAGTAACCGCTTAGTGATTAAGACCCGGTAACACAGGAACAGGTGCAAAACCTGGTAGGTTTCGATACACTCCTGTGAATTCATACAGGTTCAGCGTCGGGTTAACCCCGACGCTGTTGCCTTCATAGTTTACAGGCACCTGGAGAGTACTCTTGAGCCAGGAATATACAGAAGATAAAGAAGTTTCGTTACAACCGCTGAGCAGCGGACGTCGTCTGCTGGAAGCGTTACTGATCATTGTTGCTCTTTTCGCCATCTATCTGATGGTCGCACTGGTAAGCTTCAATGCCTCCGATCCAAGCTGGTCACAAACCGCCTGGCACGAGCCTATCCACAACCTCGGTGGTGGCGTGGGTGCGTGGCTTGCCGATACGCTGTTTTTCATTTTCGGCGTGATGGCCTATGCAATCCCCCCTGTTATTTTGGGTCTGTGCTGGATCACCTTCCGTCAGCGTCACTCCCAGGAATATATTGACTACTTTGCCGTTGCTTTACGGCTTATCGGCGTGCTTGCGCTGGTGGTCACCTCCTGCGGGCTTGCTGCGCTTAATGCCGATGATATCGGTTACTTCGCCTCCGGCGGTGTGATTGGCAGCCTGTTAAGCAATGCCATGGCTCCATGGGTTAACGGTCCGGCCGGTACACTCATTTTACTGTGCGTCTGGGCGGCAGGGCTGACGCTGTATACCGGCTGGTCCTGGCTGACCATCGCCGAGAAAATTGGTGCCGTGGTGATGGGCGTGCTGACGTTCGCCAGCAATCGCTCTCGTGCTGATGAAAAGTGGCACGAAGAGGATGACTATGAGGAAGAGGAAGACGATGCCCCGGTTATCTCTTCTCGTGCCGCGCGCAAGGATGAGGGTGATGACGTTCTGCTGGCAAAACCCGCTTTGCCGGATGACGCCGACGATGAACACGATCCCCTAATGGCTAAGCCGCTCAAGCCTGCGTCAGGCGAATCTGCAACAGCTGCGGATTCTGCTGCGGGCGCTGCATTAGCGGGTCAGGCTGCTGCGGCCAGCGCCGTAGCAGCGACGAACGCCTTTGCTGCGGAAGCGACGAGGCCCCTTGCTGCACCGGGCAACGAAGCTCTGCAACCAACCCCTTCGATAAACCAGCAACCTGTTGCCGCGCAGCCGCAGGCATCTGCGCTGTCGCAGCCCACTACGTCGTCTGCACAGCCGGTTACGCAGCAGCCCGTTACGCAACAGGCCGCTCCGCCGCCGGTTTATCGCTTCGAAATTCCACAGGAAGTGCAGACTCCGCCGCCGGTTATCCCTGCTTATCAGGATGAGGATGACGGCCCGCAGATGGGGAACTGGCGTGAAGCTTCTTCTTCACCGTTTGAATTCTCACCGCAGTCGGCATCGCATGCCGCGACGACGATAGCGACAGCAGCCGGTGCTGCGGCCGCCGTTGCGCAGGCCTCTGATAGCGCGATGCCGTTTATGCCTGGCTTCAGCGCGACCAGCGATGACGACGATAATCCGCAGGTGAAGCAGGGAATTGGTCCTGAACTGCCAAGGCCGAAGCCGGTTAAGCTCCCGACGCGTCGCGAGCTGGCTTCCTATGGCATTAAGCTGCCTTCACAGCGGATGGCGGAAGAAAAAGCCCGAGAAGAAGAACTGCGCCAGCAGCAGCAACAGGAACAGCAGCCTGCAAGCCATTATGCTGCACCGGATCTCAGCGATGAGCAGGATAATGAAGCCGAGGAGGCAAGCCTGCGCGCGGCGTTCCTGGCTCAACAGCAGCAGCGCTATGGTGAAGATCTTTCCCCTGAGGATGAAGAGCTTGTGCAGCAGGCGGCGCTGGCCAGTCAGTTTGCAGCGCAGCAGCAGCAGCGTTACGCGGCTGAGAGCAAACCGACTGCACCCGCGCTGTCGGCTACAGGGTCTTCTTCAGCACCAACGTTCATGCTGGATACCTCTTCCGCGTTCGATTTCTCGCCGATGGATGATTTAGTGGATGACGGCCCGATCGAACCGCTGTTTACGCCTTCAGCGGTAGCAGAGCCGGAAGCCGCTGTGCCGCAGTGGCAACAGCCTCCCCAGCATCAAGAGCCTGCATCCCAGTGGCAGGAAGCCGAACCTGAAGCGCAGTGGCAGCCTCGGGCCGAAACTGTGCCGTCACAGCAGGCTGAAGTGCCTGCGCCAGCTTCAGCCTGGCGACCGGTGCCAGCCGCTCAGGCCGTGCAGCCGCCGGTGACCGTTGAACCTGCCGCAGCCGAACCGGATATGGACAGCCTGATCCATCCATTTCTGGTGCGTCACGAGCAGCCGACGTATAAGCCAACGACGCCGCTGCCAAGCCTCGATCTGCTGACGTCTCCGCCAACGGAAACCGAGCCGGTCGATCACTTTGCCCTTGAACAGACTTCACGTCTGATTGAGGCGAGGCTGGCCGATTATCGCGTTAAAGCCGAAGTGGTCGGGCATTCTCCGGGACCGGTAATCACCCGTTTTGAGCTGGATCTGGCGCCTGGCGTGAAAGCGGCGCGAATCTCTAACCTTTCCCGCGATCTGGCGCGTTCGCTCTCTGCCGTCGCCGTGCGCGTGGTGGAAGTGATCCCGGGGCGCCCTTACGTTGGCCTCGAACTGCCTAACCAAAAACGCCAGACGGTTTATCTGCGTGAGGTGCTGAACTGCCCGGCGTTCCTGGATAACCCGTCGCCGCTGTCCATTGTTCTCGGTAAGGATATTTCCGGTGAACCGGTGGTGGCAGATCTCGGAAAAATGCCTCACCTGCTGGTTGCCGGTACCACTGGTTCCGGTAAGTCGGTGGGTGTTAACGCCATGATCCTCAGCATCCTGTATAAGGCGACGCCGAAAGAAGTGCGCTTTATCATGATCGACCCGAAAATGCTTGAGCTGTCGGTCTACGAAGGGATCCCGCATCTATTAACCGACGTGGTTACGGATATGAAAGATGCGGCCAATGCGCTGCGCTGGTGTGTGGTCGAGATGGAACGCCGCTACAAGCTGATGTCAGCGCTGGGCGTACGTAACATTGCCGGCTATAACGAAAAAGTGGATCTGGCTGAAGAAATGGGGCGTCCGATCCCCGATCCGTTCTGGAAGCCAACCGACAGCATGGATATGACGCCACCGGTGCTGGAGAAAGAGCCTTACATCGTGGTCATGGTCGATGAGTTTGCCGATCTGATTATGACCGTGGGCAAAAAGGTGGAAGAGCTGATTGCACGCCTGGCGCAGAAAGCCCGTGCCGCCGGTATTCACCTGGTGCTTGCGACTCAGCGCCCATCGGTGGATGTGATCACCGGCCTGATTAAGGCAAATATTCCGACCCGTATCGCCTTTACAGTATCCAGTAAAATTGACTCGCGTACCATTCTCGATCAGGGCGGCGCGGAATCACTGCTCGGCATGGGTGATATGCTGTATCTGGCACCGAACTCGTCGATCCCCGTGCGAGTGCACGGTGCCTTTGTCCGCGATCAGGAAGTCCACGCGGTGGTGAAGGATTGGAAAGCGCGCGAGCGGCCTAAATATAAAGAAGGTATTCTCAGCGGCGGCGATGATGGCGAATCGGCGGGCGGCGGTATGGAAGGGGATGAAGAACTCGACCAGCTGTTCGACCAGGCGGTTGCCTTCGTGGTGGATAAGCGCCGAGCCTCTATTTCCGGGGTTCAGCGTCAGTTCCGCATCGGCTATAACCGCGCGGCGCGCATCATCGAACAGATGGAGGCGCAGGGCATTGTGTCATCGCCAGGCCACAACGGGAACCGCGAAGTACTGGCTCCGCCACCGCATGAAATGTGATGGTAGTTTATTTAAGCAATGCTTTATTTTAAGCCTGATATCAAAGCGTTATTAAGGATGCCGTAATGAAAAAATTTGTGATCTCATGCTGTCTGCTGGCTGCCTTTACTTCTGCCAGTGTGCTGGCAGATGCGTCCAGCGAGCTGAAGCAGCGCCTGGATAAGGTAAAAAGCTTCCACGCCACGTTCAGTCAGAAAGTGACCGACGGCAGCGGCGCATCCGTGCAGGACGGTGAAGGTGAAATGTGGGTGCAGCGGCCAAACCTGTTTAACTGGCATATGACGGCACCCGATGAGAGCACGCTGATTTCCGATGGCAAAACGCTGTGGTTCTACAATCCGTTTGTTGAACAGGTTAGCGCGAGCTGGCTGAAAGACGCGACCGGCAACACGCCGTTTATGCTGATTGCCCGTAACCAGGCCAGCGACTGGAAGCAGTATAATATCGCGCAGAAAGGAGATAATTTCTCCCTGACGCCGAAATCGATCGATGGCAACCTAAAGCAGTTTGATATCAACGTATCGACTAACGGCACGATTAACCAGTTCAGCGCTGTTGAGCAGGACGGCCAGCGCAGCAGCTATGCGCTGAAAAGCCAGCAAAACGGCAGCATCTCCGCCGATAAGTTTACGTTTACGCCACCGAAAGGCGTGACCCTGGACGATCAGCGTCAGTGAGGTCCGCGTGAGTAACCTGTCCCTCGACTTCTCCCGCAATGAGTTTCAACCGCTGGCCGCGCGAATGCGGCCACGCAACCTGAATGAATATATCG
This sequence comes from Erwinia sp. JUb26, assembly GCF_003751505.1. Classification (GTDB taxonomy): domain Bacteria; phylum Pseudomonadota; class Gammaproteobacteria; order Enterobacterales; family Enterobacteriaceae; genus Erwinia. The sequence continues at coordinate 197,523 of NZ_RJVB01000003.1, forward strand.
GGCAGCAGCACTTGTTGGCGGCGGGGAAACCGCTGCCGCGGGCGATTGAGGCTGGTCACCTTCATTCGATGATTCTGTGGGGGCCGCCGGGGACGGGGAAAACAACGCTGGCGGAAATCATTGGCCACTACGGGCAGGCGGACGTCGAACGCATTTCCGCCGTCACATCCGGCGTGAAAGAGATACGCGAAGCCATTGAGCGCGCCAGGCAGAGCCGCAATGCGGGCCGCCGCACTATCCTGTTTGTCGATGAGGTGCATCGCTTCAATAAAAGCCAGCAGGATGCCTTCCTGCCGCATATTGAGGACGGTACGATCACCTTTATCGGAGCCACCACCGAAAATCCCTCGTTTGAACTCAATTCAGCATTACTTTCGCGCGCGCGCGTCTATCTGCTGAAATCGCTGACCAGCGAGGATATTGCCACCGTGCTCGACCAGGCGATGAATGACGGTGAACGCGGCTTCGGCAAAGATAATGTCGTTCTGCCGGACAATACCCGCAATATGATTGCCGAGCTGGTCAACGGCGATGCGCGCCGGGCGTTGAATACGCTGGAAATGATGGCGGATATGGCCGAGGTCAACGCGGAAGGCAAGCGTGAACTGACGCCGCAGCTGCTTAATGAAGTTTCGGGTGAACGCAGCGCTCGCTTCGACAATAAGGGCGACCGGTTTTACGATTTGATCTCGGCTTTGCACAAGTCCGTACGCGGTTCCGCGCCTGATGCGGCGCTGTACTGGTATGCCAGAATTATCACCGCAGGTGGCGATCCACTGTATGTTGCGCGCCGTCTGCTGGCTATCGCTTCTGAAGATGTTGGCAATGCCGACCCGCGCGGAATGCAGGTGGCTATCGCCGCGTGGGATTGCTTTACCCGAGTTGGTCCGGCAGAAGGTGAGCGTGCGATTGCTCAGGCGATCGTTTATCTCGCCTGCGCGCCCAAGAGTAATGCCGTTTACACAGCCTTCAAAGCGGCGATGCGCGATGCGCGTGAAAATCCGGATTACGACGTTCCTGAACACCTGCGCAATGCGCCAACGAAGCTGATGAAGGAAATGGGACTGGGCGCGGAGTACCGTTACGCCCATGATGAACCCAACGCCTACGCGGCCGGTGAGGACTATTTCCCACAGCAAATGGCGCAGACCCGCTACTATCAGCCGACATCTCGTGGGCTGGAAGGCAAAATCGGTGAAAAGCTCGCCTGGCTTGCTACTCAGGATCAAAATAGCCCGACAAAACGCTACCGCTGACCGGGGCGTTGCGGTAAGGTTACCTGCGAATTCAACGCATTCACTACGGTGAATGCGCCTTTTCTTTTATTCCATCACAACAAGCACAGGACAAGCATGCTCGATCCCAATCTGCTGCGTAATGAGCCAGACGCAGTCGCTGAAAAACTGGCACGCCGGGGTTATAAACTGGACGTTGACACGCTGCGCGCTCACGAAGAGCGTCGTAAAGTGTTGCAGGTAGAAACTGAAAATCTGCAGGCAGAGCGTAACTCGCGATCCAAATCCATCGGGCAGGCCAAAGCACGTGGGGAAGACATCGAACCGTTGCGTCAGGAAGTGAATGCCCTGGGCGAACGCCTGGATGCGGCGAAAGCAGAGCTGGACGCACTGCAAAACGATATTCGTGACTTCTCACTGGCTATTCCAAATCTGCCTGATGATGTGGTACCGCTGGGTAAAGACGACAGTGAAAACCTGGAAATCAGCCGCTGGGGCGAACCGCGTAAATTTGATTTTGCGGTGCGTGACCACGTTGAACTGGGTGAAATGGCTGCGGGCCTGGATTTTGCCGCTGCGGTGAAGCTGACCGGTTCACGTTTTATCGTGATGAAGGGCCAGATTGCCCTGATGCATCGCGCGCTGAGCCAGTTTATGCTCGATCTGCATACTGAGCAGCACGGCTATCAGGAAACCTACGTTCCTTATCTGGTAAACCACGCCAGCCTGTACGGCACGGGCCAGCTGCCTAAGTTTGGCGAAGATCTGTTCCATACGCGTCCACTGGAAGAAGAAGCCTCCAGCAGCAACTATGCGCTCATTCCAACCTCGGAAGTACCGCTGACTAACCTGGTTCGCGATGAGATCCTGGAAGAAGAGTCACTGCCGCTGAAGATGACCGCGCATACGCCGTGCTTCCGTTCCGAAGCCGGTGCCTATGGACGTGATACCCGCGGCCTGATCCGTATGCACCAGTTCGATAAAGTTGAGATGGTGCATATTACCCGTCCGGAAGACTCCATGGACGCGCTGGAAGAGCTGGTCGGGCACGCGGAGAAAGTGCTGCAGCTGCTTAACCTGCCGTACCGTAAGGTGCTGCTGTGTACCGGTGATATGGGCTTTGGTTCGACCAAAACCTACGATCTGGAAGTGTGGCTGCCTGCGCAGGATACCTACCGCGAGATCTCTTCCTGCTCCAACATGGGCGATTTCCAGGCGCGTCGTATGCAGGCGCGCTGCCGTACCAAAACCGAGAAAAAACCGCGTCTGGTTCACACGCTGAACGGTTCTGGTCTGGCAGTAGGGCGTACTCTGGTTGCCGTACTGGAAAACTACCAGCAGGAAGATGGCCGTATTGCCGTGCCGGAAGTGCTGCGTCCGTATATGAAGGGCCTTGAATATATCGGCTAATCCCGATCGATATTCATGCTGAAAAAACCGCCTGCGACATCGCGTTGCAGGCGGTTTTTTTTCATCCTCATCAAGCAAAATTTATTATGGATGTTTTCGTTATCTGCCGCTTAATTTGATGAAAATTCAATGAGATATTTTATGCGATTGCGCCGGTTTGAATTGCTCTAACTCCTTGTAGATAAAAAAATTAAATCATTTGGCAGCAAATCGTGCTGCGGCTAATTTTTGGTGCTTTTACAAACCCGCGCGCGGTGGCATGATGCGCACAAAATCCTTCCTCATTCTGGTTCTTCACTACTATGTCCATCTGGTCGCGTCCTGTAATAGTGCTGCTTTGCGGTCTGCTGTTGCTGACGATTTCTATCGCCGCGCTGAATACTCTGGTTCCTCTTTGGCTGACGCACGATGCGTTACCGACCTGGCAGATTGGCGTTGTCAGTTCTTCCTACTATTGCGGCAACCTGCTGGGTACGCTGATCGCAGGCTGGCTGATTAAGCGCCTTGGCTTTAATCACAGCTATTATCTGGCTTCGCTGGTCTTTGCCCTGGCTACCGTCGCGCTGGGACTGCAAAGCGGTTTCTGGATGTGGACTCTGTGGCGATTTGTAGCTGGCGTGGGCTGTGCGCTGATTTGGGTGATTGTAGAGAGCGCACTGCTGTGTAACGGCACCTTGCGGAATCGTGGCAGACTGCTGGCGGCCTACATGATCGTTTATTACATCGCGACCGTTGTCGGACAGCTGATGGTCAGCCGTGTCTCTACCGAGCTGATGCAGGTGCTGCCGTGGGTGAGCGGCCTGATTCTGGCAGCTATCCTGCCGCTGGTATTTACCCGTGTGACCGCCAACAATGCAGTAGATGGTGAAGAAGGGGCGTCAGGCCGACTGTGGCCGATGCTACGCCGTCGCAATGCACGCTTAGGCATCAACGGCTGTATTATTTCCGGTATTGTTCTGGGTTCACTGTATGGTCTGATGCCGCTGTACCTGTCGCATCAGGGGATGAGTGATTCCAGCGTGGGCTACTGGATGGCGCTGCTGGTCAGCGCCGGTATTATCGGACAGTGGCCGATTGGTCGCCTTGCGGATCGTTATGGGCGTCTGCTGGTGCTGAGAGTGCAGGTTTTCGGCGTGATCCTCGGTGCACTGGCAATGTTGGGCAACGCGGCAATGGGACCGGCCCTGTTTATTCTTGGTTGCGCTGGTTTCACCCTGTATCCGGTCGCGATGTCCTGGGCCTGCGAGAAGGTTGCCCACCATGAACTGGTGGCGATGAACCAGGCTTTACTGCTCAGCTATACCGTGGGCAGCCTTGCCGGTCCGACCATGACTTCAATGCTGATGCAGAGTTATTCAGACCGGCTGCTGTTTGTGATGATTGCCGCAGTCGCTTTGATTTACCTCGCCATGCTGCTGCGCAAGGCGGACCATCCTGTCAACCCGGTGGCGCACGCCTGAGAAGAACAGATGTATTAAAAAGGGCGACCCGGTGGTCGCCCTTTTACTTTTGCTCAGTACATCACTTCGTGGCCGTAGCTTTCCAGGATCCGTTTGATCCGCTCCATGGTTTCCGCTTTTGGCGGATGTACGCCATCGAGCTTGTATTCTTCGCCCATCGCAACCCACTTATGCTTGCCCAATTCGTGGTAGGGCAGCATTTCGATTTTTTCTACGTTGCCCATATCGCGGGTAAACTCACCGAGGCGGTGTGCGGAATCATCATCATCCGTGTAGCCGGGCACCACCACATAGCGGATCCAGGTACGGATTTTCCGCTTAGCAAGATAGCGGGCAAAATCCAGCGTACGATGATTTGAAACCCCGACCAGCACCTGATGGATATCATCATTAATCTGTTTAAGATCGAGCATCACCAGGTCGGTTACGTCCAGCAGTTCATCAATGACCGGGTCGTAACGACGCACGAAGCCGTTGGTATCAAGGCAGGTATTAATTCCTTCGGCTTTACAGGCGCGGAACCAGTCACGGACGAATTCAGCCTGCAGAATAGCCTCGCCGCCGGAAGCGGTAACGCCACCGCCGGAAGCATTCATAAAGTGGCGATAGGACACCACGTCCTTCATCAGTTCTTCAACGGTAATCTCTTTACCGCCGTGGGTATCCCAGGTGTCTCTGTTATGGCAGTAGAGGCAGCGCATCAGGCAGCCCTGGAAGAAGGTGATAAAACGAATGCCGGGACCATCGACGGTTCCGCAGGATTCAAATGAGTGAATACGTCCGATTACTGACATTGCGATGAATTCTCCACGTTGACGCAGTCTTGAGCCGCGTTAAGTCTGTTTTGACAGTGCCCTGCAAGAAGCAAACAGGCCACTGGCGAAACTGACTTCTGACTGCAGCCCCCGAAGGGGCTGCGGGGTGTTACATGGTTTGCGTGAAGGTACGGGTGATCACGTCCTGCTGCTGCTCTTTAGTCAGCGAGTTAAAGCGCACGGCATAACCAGAAACGCGGATGGTCAGCTGCGGATATTTTTCCGGATCTTCCATTGCTTCCAGCAGCATCTCACGGTTCATCACGTTGACGTTAAGGTGCTGACCGCCTTCGATGCTGGCTTCGTGGTGGAAGTAGCCATCCATCAGGCCTGCAAGGTTGGTTTTACGCACATCGTCGTTTTTACCCAGCGCGTTTGGCACGATGGAGAAGGTATAGGAAATACCATCTTTAGCGTAGGCAAACGGCAGTTTGGCAACGGAGGTCAGTGAAGCCACGGCGCCTTTCTGGTCACGGCCATGCATTGGGTTAGCGCCCGGTCCAAACGGTGCGCCAGCGCGACGTCCGTCCGGCGTATTACCGGTTTTCTTACCATACACGACGTTAGAGGTGATGGTCAGCACCGACTGGGTTGGTACGGCGTTGCGGTAGGTGTGCAGTTTCTGAATTTTCTTCATGAAACGTTCAACCAGGTCGCAGGCAATATCATCAACGCGGGAATCATTGTTACCGAACTGTGGATACTCACCTTCAATTTTAAAGTCTACGGCCAGGCCGTCTTCATCACGAATGGTGGACACTTTGGCATATTTAATCGCCGAGAGTGAGTCAGCGGCAACGGACAGACCGGCGATACCACATGCCATGGTGCGATACACATCGCGATCGTGCAGCGCCATCAGCGAGGCTTCATAGCTGTATTTGTCATGCATATAGTGGATGACGTTCAGCGCGGTAACGTACTGTTTTGCCAGCCAGTCCATGAAGTGATCCATACGCGCCATCACTTTTTCGTAGTCCAGCACCTCATCCATCATCGGTGCTTCTTTCGGACCTACCTGCATTTTCAATTTTTCATCCACACCGCCGTTAATCGCGTACAGCATGGTTTTCGCCAGGTTAGCGCGGGCGCCGAAGAACTGCATCTGTTTGCCCACGATCATTGGGCTAACGCAGCAGGCGATAGCGTAGTCATCGTTGTTAAAATCAGGACGCATCAGATCGTCATTCTCATACTGCAGAGAAGAGGTATCGATCGACACTTTCGCGGCGAATTTTTTGAAGTTCAGCGGAAGTTTTTCTGACCACAGAATGGTCATGTTCGGCTCGGGTGATGGGCCCATGGTGTAAAGCGTGTTCAGGAAGCGGAAGGTATTTTTAGTCACCAGAGTACGGCCATCAACGCCCATACCGGCCAGTGATTCCGTTGCCCAGATTGGGTCACCGGAGAACAGCTCATCGTATTCCGGGGTACGTAGGAAGCGAACCATACGCAGTTTCATCACCAGATGGTCAATCAGCTCCTGCGCTTCTTCTTCGGTGATTTTACCGGCTTTCAGATCGCGATTAATGTAGATATCCAGGAAGGTCGACACGCGACCGAAGGACATCGCTGCACCGTTCTGTGATTTCACCGCAGCAAGGTAACCAAAGTAGGTCCATTGTACGGCTTCCTGAGCGGTGGTTGCCGGACCGGAGATATCAAAGCCGTGCTTGGCCGCCATCTCTTTAATCTGCTTCAGCGCATGGTGCTGGTCAGCAATCTCTTCGCGCAGACGGATAGTGGCTTCCAGGTTGACGCCATTTTCCATGTCGCTCTGCAGAGAGGTGAACTGAGCAAATTTGTCTTTCATCAGGCCATCAATACCGTACAGCGCAACGCGACGGTAGTCACCGATGATACGACCACGGCCGTAGGCATCCGGCAGGCCGGTCAGCACGCCTGACTTACGGCAGCGCAGAATATCCGGGGTGTACACATCAAACACGCCCTGGTTGTGGGTTTTACGGTATTCGGTAAAGATTTTTTTCAGTGAAGGATCAAGCTCACGACCGTAAACTTTACAGGATCCTTCCACCATTTTGATGCCGCCGAACGGGATCAGCGCACGTTTTAATGGCGCTTCAGTTTGCAGACCAACGATTTTTTCCAGGTCTTTTTCGATGTAGCCAGCATCGTGTGAGGTAATGGTTGCGGCCAGGTCGGTATCAAAATCAACCGGCGCATGGGTTTTGTTTTCCAGCTTGATGCCTTCCATGACCTTATCCCACAGGGTGGTGGTCGCCTGAGTCGCACCGGCCAGGAATGACTCGTCGCCTTCATAAGGAGTGTAGTTTTTCTGGATGAAGTCGCGAACGTTAACACTGTTCTGCCATTCACCTGCTGCAAAACCTTCCCAGGCTGTTGCCATGTTTTTATTTAGCTCGGTCATGTGATACCTACCTTTATAACGTGAAGTTCGTTGTACGTTACCGTCAGGCGATGAGCTGCCTGCGGCTGTATAAGATTCTGTTACAGAGACTCAGTGGTGATCGCCGTCGCGTAGATAGATCACCCAGTACGTTAACCCAACCAGCAAGCCGCCGCCGATGATGTTGCCAAGGGTCACGGGGATCAGGTTGTCAGTAACAAAGTTGCTGACGGTCAGGTGCGAAAACTGTTGGGCTGTTGCCCCAGTTGCCTGCCAGAATTCCGGCGAAGCGAAATCTTTGATGACAATCGCCATTGGGATAAGAAACATATTGGCGATGCTGTGCTCGAAGCCGCTGGCCACAAACATGGCAACCGGCAGAACCATGGCAAACATTTTATCCAGCAGGCTGCGGCCGGAGTAACTCATCCATACCGCCATGCACACCATTAGGTTGGCCAGAATGCCCAGGCATACGGCTTCAATAAAGGTATGGTGCATTTTATGGTCGGCGGTCTGCAGGACGTTTAATCCCCAGGCACCGTTTGCGGTCATGTACTGTCCCGCGAACCAGATCAGAGCGACGAAGAAAATGGCACCAATAAAATTGCCAACGTAAACGTTAATCCAGTTACGCGCCAGTTGAGTCCAGGTGATTCTGCCGCTGGCTTTCGCCACAACGGTAAGCACGGTCGAGGTGAACAGGTCGGCGCCGCAAACCACAACTAGCATTAAGCCGAGTGAGAAACAGATACCCCCAACCAGTTTTGCCAGCCCCCAGGGGATCGTGCCGGTACCGGTGGTGGCCGTAATGTAGAAGGCGAAGGCGATAGAGATAAATACGCCTGCGTTAATTGCCAGAAAGAAGGTAGTGAAAGGGTGTTTCGTTGCTTTGTAGACGCCAGCGTCTTCAGCAACTTTGGCCATTTCAGCAGGTAATAATAGATCAAAGAGGTTGCCAGCTTTCACACTAACGTTCTCCAATAATTAGTCAGCAAGGAAAGTTTAACAAACGAGTATAGAAGGGAATTTGATATGGATCATAGTGGCCTGGTAATTCAGCCATTGAGATCGTGAGGGAATGGTGTTTTTTAAGTTATCTAATTGATAGATAACCAATAAAACTTTTTTAAAATTTAAAAAAATAATTTAATTTTGATTTTTCAGCGTCACTGAAAGGTAAAGAAACGACGGTAATTAATTCTGAATTGTGAAAAATAAAAGGTAACAGCTATTAACTGTTACCTTTTTTTAACTTATCACCTGCGGTACATTTTCGGGAAAAAATAATCCGCATCTGACGCTATTTGGCTTCGCTTGAGATTTATTTCCAGTAGCGGCGTTTTGCCGCCTGTAATTTCTCATAAGCCGCCAGCAGAGACTGATGTGCCGGAAATGCCAGCAGGTCGCTGTCCACATTTTGCAGACCGTAGAATGGCGCTTCCCCGCTAATGGCAGCTGAAGCGTTATCTACCGCTTCCTGGCCGTACATACGTACGAATGCCGTATGGTACTGTAGTGGGTCACGCTCATCTTCCTGGCTCAGCAGCAGCAGAGTCTGCAGGCAGCGGTAGTAGTTCGCTCGCGCCGGGCTGAAGATTGACTGATTAAACTCCATCGTCCATTCGGTCCAGATCAGCGCCTGATCGAGGTCACCACCAGCCAGGGCCAGCATCGCCTTCAGTTCACCGATACGCAGCGTGTACCAGCCGTTATCTTTGCCGGTCGCCAGACCCAGCAGCTCACGGACGCGGGTGAAGTCGTCATGGCCATCTTCATCCAGTTGTTCCAGCAGCGCCAGGTAGTCTTCTTTTTCCCAACTGCTGTCAGGCAGGTTGAGCAGGGTATCGCGCAGGTAGGCACCCATGCTGTTGTTAGCCAGCAGCAGATCTTCCGCAGGATAGATATCTGACATACCCGGCACAATGATACGGCAGGCGTAAACATCAAGATGTTGATAGTCGGCGATGTAAACTTCCTGGCCTTCCGCATCGAAGATTGCCATCAGCGTGGCGAACTCTTCTTCCGTTGTACCTTTGAAGCTCCAGTCAGCAAACGAATAGTCGGCGTCGTCTTTGAACAGGTCCCAGGAGATCAGACCGCTCGAATCGATAAAGTGGGTTTCAAGGTTAGCGTGCTCGGCAACTTCTTCATCGTCAAAGGTTGGCGGCGTGAAGACATCCAGATCCTTCAGTCCGCGGCCCTGCAGCAGTTCGGTCACGGTACGTTCCAGCGCCACGCCGAAATCAGGATGCGCGCCGAAGGAAGCGAAGCAGGTTCCGTTTTCAGGGTTAAACAGCACCACGCAGATCACCGGGTATTTTCCACCCAGGGATGCATCGTAGGAGAAGATTGGGAAGCCCTCGGCTTCAAGACGATCGATGGCTTCAACCACGCCAGGGTAGCGGTTCAGCACATCCTGTGGAATCGCCGGCAGGCTGATGGATTCAGCAATAATGCGATTCTTAATATAGCGCTCAAAGACTTCAGACAGACCCTGTACGCGGGCCTCGTTAGCCGTGTTGCCCGCTGACATGCCGTTGGATACGTAAAGGTTGCCGATGATGTTCATCGGAATGTACACCGTCTGCTGGTCTGACTGACGTGTGAACGGCAGGCCAACAATCCCGCGCTCGGCATTACCGGACTGCAGGTCGATCAGATCGCCAGCGCTGAGCTCGTTTTCCGGATCGTAGAATTTACGCAGGCGTGCATCAAGAATACCCTCCGGCAGCTGGTCATCTTCAGGCAGCGGGAACCACTTTTCATTAGGATAGTGAACGAAATCGCCATTGGCGATCTGCTTGCCCAGCCAGAAGTCGGCAAAGAAATAGTTGGTAGAAAGGCGTTCGAAGTATTCACCCAGCGCGGAAGCCAGCGCCGCTTTTTTGCTGGCGCCTTTACCGTTGGTGAAGCACAGTGGGCAGTCGCGATCGCGAATATGCACTGACCAGACATTGGGAACCGGATTCAGCCAGGATGCTTCTTCAATATTGAAGCCCAGATCCTGTAATTTTTGCTGAAAGCGCGCGATGGAATCTTCCAACGCGGCGTCTTTGCCTGGAATATAAGTTTGAGTCATTTTGCCCACTCGTTATGGATTGTGCGGAAAGCGCGCAATGATACGGGTTTTCCGCTGGAATCGCCATCCGGCAACCAAAAATTCATCTGCTGAAGAATGCCATATTCCGCCGAAACAGTAACAGAGGTGTTTCCTGTGCTGTAAAATGCCTCACAAAATATCGTGTGCTGTTTCATTTCCCCTACAAGCTGTTGCGGGCGCGGCCTGAAAACTGGTCGGTTGACCGGATAAATCATTGCAGCATCGGGGAGGCAATGATAAAACCGATAAAGGAATCAAAACCGATTGATCTGAAAGTGGTGAGGGGAAATGAGTCAGGTTTTCAATTTTAGCTCTGGCCCGGCAATGCTGCCGGTAGAAGTGCTCCGTCGTGCTGAGCAGGAACTCTGCAACTGGCAGGGATTAGGAACCTCCGTAATGGAGATCAGCCACCGCAGTAAGGAATTTATTCAGGTGGCGGAAGAGGCAGAAAAAGATTTTCGCGATCTGCTGAAAATCCCCTCCAACTACAAAGTTTTATTCTGCCACGGTGGCGCACGCGCGCAGTTTGCCGCAGTTCCGATGAACCTGCTGGGTAGCCATACGTCCGCAGACTACGTCGACGGCGGCTACTGGGCGGCCAGCGCAGTGAAAGAAGCGCAGAAGTACTGCACGCCGAACGTAATCGACGCTAAGACCACCGTTGATGGTCTGCGTGGCATCGCGCCGATGAGCAGCTGGGCACTGTCCGATGACGCAGCCTACGTTCACTACTGCCCGAATGAAACTATTGATGGTATCGCCATCAGTGAAACGCCTGATTTTGGCGACAAGCTGGTTGTTGCCGATCTCTCCTCAACCATTTTGTCCTCACCAATTGACGTCAGCCGCTACGGCGTGCTGTATGCCGGCGCTCAGAAAAACATCGGCCCGGCTGGATTGACGCTGGTTGTCGTCCGTGAAGATCTGTTAGGCCAGGCGCGCAAAGAGCTGCCTTCTATCCTTGATTACAAGGTGCTGGCCGATAACGACTCTATGTTCAACACGCCGCCTACCTTTGCCTGGTATCTTTCTGGTCTGGTATTCAAGTGGCTGAAAGAGCAGGGCGGTGTGTCTGAAATGGACAAGCGCAACCAGCTGAAAGCCGATCTGCTGTACGGCACCATTGATAACAGCGACTTCTATCGTAATGATGTCGCCTTAGCAAACCGTTCACGCATGAACGTGCCTTTCCAGCTGGCCGATGCGTCGCTGGATAAGCTGTTCCTCGAAGAGTCATTCGCACATGGCCTGCATGCGCTGAAAGGCCATCGCGTGGTCGGCGGTATGCGTGCTTCAATTTATAATGCGATGCCGCTGGAAGGCATCAAGACGCTGACCGATTTCATGATCGACTTTGAACGTCGTCACGGTTAAGTTTTTAGCCAAGACTGCAGTACGTTTTTTATCTGAAACCCCGCCTCGCTGCGGGGTTTCATTGTGATTTTTTTGGAGAGTACGTTTCACATGCAGGATTCCCTGACGTTACAACCTATCGCCCTGGTCAACGGCACCGTTAACCTTCCTGGTTCCAAGAGTGTATCGAACCGCGCTCTTCTGCTGGCTGCACTGGCTAATGGCACCACCCGTTTGACTAACCTGCTGGACAGTGATGACGTTCGCCACATGCTCAACGCTTTGCAGCTGCTTGGCGTTCGCTACACGCTGTCTGCTGACCGCACGGTGTGTGAAGTGGTGGGTCAGGGTGGCGCGCTGAAGGCTGAAGGGGCGCTGGAACTGTTTCTCGGCAATGCCGGAACGGCGATGCGTCCGCTGGCCGCTGCGCTGTGCCTCGGCAGCAATGATATTGTGCTGACCGGTGAGCCACGCATGAAAGAGCGCCCGATTGGTCATCTAGTTGATGCGCTAAGACAGGGCGGTGCGGTCATTGAGTATCTGGAACAGGAAGACTATCCGCCACTGCGTCTGAAGGGCGGTTTTAGCGGCGGCGATGTGTCCGTTGACGGTAGCGTATCCAGTCAGTTCCTGACTGCACTGCTGATGACGGCTCCGCTGGCTGCAAACGATACGCATATCTCTATTAAAGGCGAACTCGTATCAAAACCGTATATTGATATCACCCTCAATCTGATGGCAACCTTTGGTATTGAGGTTGAGAACGACAGTTACCGCGCGTTCCACATCCGTGGACAGCAGCAGTACCAGGCCCCGGGTGATTATCTGGTTGAAGGCGATGCGTCATCTGCGTCCTACTTCCTTGCCGCTGCGGCCATCAAAGGCGGCACCGTTAAAGTCACCGGTATTGGCCGTAAGAGCATGCAGGGCGATATTCGTTTCGCCGACGTGCTGGAAAAAATGGGTGCCAGCATTGAATGGGGCGATGATTTCATTGCCTGTACGCGCGGCGAACTGAACGCCATCGATCTGGATATGAACCACATTCCCGATGCAGCAATGACCATTGCGACCGCCGCGCTGTTTGCCAACGGCACCACGGTCATGCGCAACATTTACAACTGGCGAGTGAAAGAAACCGACCGCCTGGCAGCAATGGCGATCGAGCTGCGTAAAGTTGGTGCTGAGGTTGAAGAGGGCCACGACTACATTCGCATCACGCCACCTGCGGCGATTCAGTATGCGGAGATTGGCACCTATAACGATCACCGTATGGCGATGTGCTTCTCGCTGGTCGCGCTTTCGAGTACGCCGGTTACCATTCTTGACCCGAAATGTACCGCGAAAACTTTCCCGGACTACTTCGAACAGCTTGCCCGTATCAGCCAGCTGGCATAACGGACCATTCCGCCGCACGTTGTTGCGGCGGAAATGCGTTCCTCTCCTTGTCTCCTGCTGCATCCCCGCCTGTTGATTGAACCTGCCTAAAATTTTGCAGCTGACTATGTTTAAGGGGTAACTATCCCCGTTTTTGCAGCGTATAATGCGCGACGACATTTGTCTGGGCATTGGTAGCCACAGGCATTCCACCGACAGGAGAACGACATGACGGCAATAGCCCCAGTGATCACCATTGATGGCCCAAGTGGTGCGGGTAAAGGCACATTATGTAAAGCGATGGCCGAAGCATTGCAGTGGCACCTGTTGGATTCTGGCGCAATTTATCGCGTGCTGGCACTGGCAGCATTGCATCACCAGGTTGATATTACTTCTGAAGAAGCGCTGGTTCCGATGGCAGCACATCTCGATGTGCGTTTTGTGTCCAGTCAGGGCGAGATGGAAGTCATCCTGGAAGGTGAGGACGTGTCCGGAGAAATTCGTACTCAGGATGTCAGCAACACCGCCTCCAAAGTTGCCGCGTTTCCTCGCGTGCGTGAAGCTCTGTTGCGTCGCCAGCGCGGTTTCCGTGAACTTCCGGGTCTGATCGCCGATGGGCGGGATATGGGTACGGTAGTGTTCCCGGATGCACCGGTTAAAATTTTCCTGGATGCCAGTTCAGAAGAGCGTGCGCACCGCCGTATGCTACAGTTGCAGGAAAAAGGCTTTAGTGTTAACTTTGAGCGCCTTTTATCCGAGATAAAAGAACGTGATGAGCGCGATCGTAACCGCGCTATAGCACCTCTGGTGCCGGCTGATGACGCTTTAGTGCTTGATTCGACAACAATGTCTATTGAGCAGGTCATTGAAGTTGCGCTAAAATATGCGCGAGAAAAGCTTGCCATCGCGTAATAGGTAAGTCCGACGGCAGTGCACTATACTGTGTTTCTGTCCGCAAAATTTAATTAACCCTGTGATATGGATGTCATGGGGCATGTGAAACAACCCCACCCGTCAGGATGTCAGGTGGACGTTAAATTGAAGAATCCTGAAGATTATCAATATGACTGAATCTTTTGCTCAACTATTTGAAGAATCCCTGAAAACAATCGAAACCCGTCCGGGTTCCATCGTTCGTGGCGTCGTTGTTGCTATTGACAAAGACGTTGTTCTGGTTGATGCGGGCCTGAAATCTGAATCTGCAATTCCTGCAGAGCAGTTCAAAAACGCAGCCGGCGAACTGGAAATCCAGGTTGGCGACGAAGTAGACGTTGCACTGGATGCAGTGGAAGACGGCTTCGGTGAAACCCTGCTGTCCCGTGAGAAAGCTAAACGTCACGAAGCTTGGATCACGCTGGAAAAAGCTTACGAAGATGCTGAAACTGTTACCGGTATTATCAACGGCAAAGTTAAAGGTGGCTTCACAGTTGAGCTGAACGGTATTCGTGCGTTCCTGCCAGGTTCACTGGTAGACGTGCGTCCAGTGCGTGATACTCTGCACCTGGAAGGCAAAGAGCTTGAGTTCAAAGTAATCAAGCTGGATCAGAAGCGCAACAACGTGGTTGTTTCACGTCGTGCGGTTATCGAATCCGAGAACAGCGCAGAGCGCGATCAGCTGCTGGAAAACCTGCAGGAAGGCATGGAAGTTAAAGGTATCGTTAAGAACCTGACTGACTACGGTGCATTCGTTGATCTGGGCGGCGTTGACGGCCTTCTGCACATCACTGACATGGCCTGGAAACGCGTTAAGCATCCAAGCGAAATCGTCAATGTTGGCGACGAAATCAACGTGAAAGTGCTGAAATTCGACCGCGAGCGTACCCGTGTTTCTCTGGGTCTGAAGCAGCTGGGCGAAGATCCATGGGTTGCTATCGCGAAACGTTACCCAGAAGGCACCAAGCTGACTGGTCGTGTAACCAACCTGACCGACTACGGCTGCTTCGTTGAAATCGAAGAAGGCGTTGAAGGCCTGGTACACGTTTCTGAAATGGACTGGACCAACAAAAACATTCACCCATCTAAAGTTGTTAACGTGGGCGATGTTGTTGAAGTTATGGTTCTGGACATCGACGAAGAACGTCGTCGTATCTCCCTGGGTCTGAAGCAGTGCAAATCTAACCCATGGCAGCAGTTCGCAGAAACCCACAACAAGGGCGACCGTGTTGAAGGTAAAATCAAGTCAATCACTGACTTCGGTATCTTCATCGGCCTGGACGGCGGCATCGACGGCCTGGTTCACCTGTCTGACATCTCCTGGAACGCTACCGGAGAAGAAGCAGTTCGTGAATACAAGAAAGGTGACGAAATCGCAGCTGTGGTTCTGCAGGTTGACGCAGAGCGCGAGCGTATCTCCCTGGGCGTTAAGCAGCTGGCAGAAGACCCGTTCAACAACTACATCTCTCTGAACAAGAAAGGTGCAATTGTTAACGGTAAAGTGACTGCAGTTGACGCTAAAGGTGCTACAGTTGAATTAGCTGACGGCGTTGAAGGTTACCTGCGTGCTTCTGAAGCCTCGCTGGACCGCGTTGAAGACGCAACTCTGGTTCTGAATGTTGGCGACGATGTTGAAGCCAAATTCACCGGTGTTGACCGTAAAAACCGCGTTGTTAGCCTGTCTGTTCGTGCGAAAGACCAGGCCGACGAGAAAGAAGCCATCAATACTGTTAACACCAAACAGGAAGAAGGCAACTTCTCTAACGCTATGGCTGAAGCTTTCAAAGCAGCTAAAGGCGAGTAATCTTCGCTTTAAGGGCAGCGTAAGCTGCCCTGTATCGTCGATAACTGCCAGAGCTATTCCTACAAGGGATTAACCGGAGGTTTTATGACCAAGTCAGAACTTATTGAACGACTTGCTGGCCAGCACTCTCATATTCCGGCGAAAGTCGTTGAGGATGCGGTAAAAGAGATGCTTGAGCATATGGCGACGACCCTGTCGCAGGGCGAACGCATTGAAATCCGGGGATTTGGCAGCTTCTCTTTGCATTATCGTGCACCTCGTACCGGCCGTAACCCGAAAACGGGCGATAAAGTGGAGTTGGAAGGTAAATACGTTCCACACTTCAAGCCAGGTAAAGAACTGCGCGATCGCGCCAATATCTACGGCAGCTGATAGCGACGAAACGATAAAAACGACACTTCGGTGTCGTTTTTTTTTTGGCTGTAATTCGGTGATTCGGCGGCGATACGGTGACAAGCCGCATTGTAGAATCGGAACCCAGCACACAATATTCCTTTCTGATTACTGCAAAACAGAAAAAGTTTGCGGCCTGTCTCTGAGCCCCGATACTGCGCTGATGCCCGTTTTTCCCCTGCATGGCACACTCTGTCAGGTACCAGGGAGGGAACATGCGAATAACAGCAACACAGCTGGCGGGCAGTCTTATTATCGGCACGTTGCCGCTCACGGTCATGCCGCGAATACCCGGCTATAGTTACGACATCACGGCACTCGCGCTTTCATTTTTGTTGATGCGCAGCCGTCGGCGAATTGCCATAATTACCGCAATGGCCTTGTTCTTATCTCTCTGGCCGCTGAATACCGCACGATCTCTCCAGGAGCAAATTGAATCGCTGACTCAGGGTACCGTGCGGGTTGAAGTGCAAATTGACACCGTCCTGCCCGGCGGTGAACGTGCCAGAGTGCGCCTGTTCCGTCGGGATGATCGGCTTATTTTCCCGCCGATTTATGCTTCCTTGCGATTACCCAACGGCGAGCAGGCCTTCTGCCCGGGGCAGCGTTGGGATATGACGCTGGCACTGCGCCCCGTGCATGCTCAACTCAATGAAGGTGGGTTCGATCGCCAACGATTTACTCTGGCAAATAGCATGCCGCTGACGGGGCGGGTTATTAATGCGAAGGTGCGGCAGCCTCAGTGCAGCTGGCGCAGTACCCTGATGAATTCTGCCCGGCAAAGCTATGGACATTTACCCTGGAAGGCTCTGATTTCCGCGCTGGCGTTTGGCGACCGTTCTGAGGTAGCCCGGGAAATCACCCAGCTGTTAAGGGAAACGGGTACGGCGCATCTGATGGCCATCGCCGGGATGCAGATTGGCCTGGCAGCAGGCTTCGGCTGGCTGCTTGCCAGACTCATTCAGTTCTTTTTCCCAGCCTGGCTGATTGGCTATCGCTTCCCTTTGTACAGCAGTCTGCTGGTGGCATTGCTCTACTGCTAGCTTTCCGGCAGCAATCCGCCAGCGATGCGGGCCATGCTGGCACTGTTGACGTGGAGTGCGCTGAGGCTGAAGGGGATTAACTGCAGCAGTTGGCAGGTCTGGCTGTTTTGTATTGCGATGATCCTGTTTCTGGAACCGCTTAGCGTTCTGTCAGACAGTCTGTGGATGTCTGCGCTGGCCGTGGCAGGCTTGCTGATCTGGTATCAAAGCTTTGCGTTGCCCATCCGTTTCCGCCGAGGGAAGCGCTGGCTGCCGCTTCGCCTGCTGCATTTGCAATTGGGCATGCTGCTGCTGTTAATGCCGCTGCAGGTGTTTATTTTTCACGGTTTCAGTCTGAGTGCACTCGTCGCTAACCTCTGGGCCGTGCCGCTGATTTCCCTGATTACCGTGCCGCTGATACTGACGTCTCTGTTGCTTAACATCGTGCCGTCGGTTGGCCCCTTTATCTGGTGGCTGGCCGATCGCTCACTGGCACTGGTCTTTTTCCCTTTGCAGCAACTGCCCAACGGCTGGTTTCATTTGGAGAACACGCTCGCAGCCGTTTCGCTGGTGTGCTGGCTGCTGCTGCTAGCACTGCGCTTCGGCTGGTGGCGAAGCTCCCCGGCCAGCATACTGCCTGTACTTTATTATTGTTGAGTTGGCGGGATTTTAGCGCCAGACCCGAATGGCGTGTGGATATGCTGGATGTCGGCCATGGATTAGCCGTGGTGATTTCACGGCATGGCAAAGCCGTTTTATACGATACCGGCAATCGCTGGCCGGGAGGGGATGTTGCCCACAGTCAGATTATTCCCTGGCTGGAATGGCAGGGATTAATGCTGACCGATGTGGTCATCAGCCACGCCCATCTGGATCATATTGGCGGGCTGCCGAGCATTCAGTCTGCGTTTCCCTATGCGCGAGTGCGTAGCGCGTTGAAGCGCCCCGGCCATTTTCCCTGTTACCGGAATGTCAGCTGGCGCTGGCAGGGACTGAGCTTTAAAGCGCTGTGGCCGCCAGAGGAGATGCCGGGAGAGGGCAATAATCAGTCCTGCGTGGTCGCGGTCAGCGACGGACGCTGGCGCGTGCTGTTGACCGGGGATATTGAACGCGAGGCAGAGCTGCGGCTCGTCGCCGGGCAACGCGCCGCACTGGCTGCGGATCTGTTACAGGTTCCGCATCACGGCAGCCGTACCTCATCAACCCCGCCGCTGCTGCGCGCGGTAGCACCGAAGGCCGCCATCGCGTCTGCGGCACGCTACAGTGCATGGCGGCTTCCCGCAGCGAAAATAATTGCGCGCTATAGCGAAAATCACATCATCTGGCGTGATACCGCGCTTTCCGGGCAGATTAGTGCGCGTTTTTTCGTTGATAACTGGCATCTTTTAGGGCTAAGAGAACAAATAATGAACCGTTGGTACCATCAGTGGTTTGGCGTACCCAGGGAATCCAGGTAGAATGAGCGGCTATTTCAACTAAAGCTGGTTAAATAATGCATCTGGATAAAGATCTCTCAACCTGGCAGACATTTCGTCGTCTCTGGCCAATGATTGTGCCTTACAAGGCGGGATTATTTGTGGCCGCTGTCGCGCTGATCCTTAACGCGGCGGGCGATACGCTTATGCTGTCACTGCTGAAGCCTTTACTCGATGATGGTTTTGGCAAGGCGGATAGTTCTGTTCTGATATGGATGCCGCTGGCCGTTATTGGTCTGATGCTGATTCGCGGTATTACCAGCTATGTCTCAAGCTACTGTATATCCTGGGTGTCCGGAAATGTAGTTATGGGCATGCGCCGCAGACTGTTCAGCCATATGATGGGCATGCCGGTCTCATTTTTCGATCAGCAGTCAACGGGAACGCTGCTTTCACGCATTACCTATGATTCTGAGCAGGTCGCGTCTTCTTCTTCCAGCGCGCTGGTGACCGTTGTGCGTGAAGGGGCCTCGATTATTGGCCTGTTTATCATGATGTTCTATTACAGCTGGCAGCTGTCGCTGATCCTGATTGTTCTGGCACCTATCGTATCCTTTGCCATTCGCAGCGTGTCAAAACGCTTCCGTAATATCAGCAAGAACATGCAGAACACCATGGGGCAGGTCACCACCAGCGCCGAGCAGATGCTGAAAGGGCACAAAGAAGTGCTGATTTTTGGCGGACAGCAGATCGAAAGTGAGCGCTTCGATCGCGTCAGCAACCGTATGCGCCAACAGGGCATGAAACTGGTCTCGGCGTCATCTATCTCTGACCCGATTATTCAGCTGATTGCCTCCCTGGCTCTGGCCTTTGTTCTTTATGCTGCAAGCTTCCCAAGCGTGATGGAAACGCTGACCGCCGGTACGATCACCGTTGTGTTCTCCTCAATGATTGCGCTGATGCGTCCGCTCAAATCACTGACCAACGTTAACGCCCAGTTCCAGCGTGGAATGGCGGCCTGCCAGACGCTGTTCTCGATTCTGGACAGCGAGCAGGAAAATGACAAAGGCACCCGCACCGTCGAGCGCGTGAAGGGCGATATCGAGTTCCGTAATGTGACCTTCGCCTATCCGGGGCGTGATATTCCCGCACTGAAGAACATTAATCTCAATATTCCGGCAGGAAAAACGGTTGCTCTGGTCGGGCGTTCAGGCTCCGGCAAGTCCACTATCGCCAGCCTGCTGACGCGCTTCTACGATATCCAACAGGGCGAGATTCTGATGGATGGCCACGAACTGCGTGAATATACCCTGTCGTCGCTGCGTAATCAGGTGGCGCTGGTTTCACAGAATGTGCATCTGTTTAACGACACTATCGCTAACAATATCGCCTATGCACGCGGCGATCAGTACAGCCGTGAAGATATTGAGAAGGCGGCTGTCATGGCCCATGCGATGGACTTTATCGGTAAAATGGAACATGGCCTGGACACCGTGATTGGTGAAAACGGCGTGCTGCTTTCCGGTGGTCAGCGTCAGCGTATCGCGATTGCGCGCGCGCTGCTGCGCGACTGCCCGGTGCTGATTCTTGATGAAGCTACATCGGCGCTGGATACGGAATCCGAACGTGCGATTCAGGCCGCGCTGGATGAACTGCAGAAAAACCGCACTTCGCTGGTTATCGCTCACCGTTTGTCGACTATCGAAAAAGCCGATGAGATTGTGGTGGTGGAAGACGGACAGATTGTCGAGCGCGGCAGCCACGAATCGCTGCTGGCTGAACGCGGTGCCTATGCACAGCTTTATAAGATGCAGTTTGGTAAATGATTGAACGCATCTGGAGCGGCCGCTCTGCGCTTTATGTGCTGCTGTTGCCGCTCAGTCTGCTGTACGGACTCATCAGCAACCTGCTGCGCCTGAGTTACGTCCGGGGCTGGCGCAAAGCGTGGCGCGCGCCGGTTCCGGTGGTGGTGGTGGGTAATCTCACCGCCGGTGGCAATGGCAAAACACCGGTGGTTATCTGGCTGGTGCAGGCCCTGCAGCAGCGAGGTTTGCGGGTTGGCGTTGTCTCGCGTGGCTATGGCGGCAAGGCGGCTCGCTATCCTCTGGTGCTGGATGTGGAAACCCGTACCGCTGAAGCCGGTGATGAACCGGTGCTGATTTATCAGCGTACCGGGGCTGCCGTAGCGGTTTCTCCCAGCCGCCGCGAGGCCGTTGAGGCTTTGCTGGCAGCAGGTCAGATAGACATTATCGTCACCGACGACGGATTGCAGCATTACGCCCTGGCGCGTGATATTGAGATTGTGGTGGTTGATGGCGAGCGACGTTTTGGCAACGGCTGGTGGCTACCGGCGGGGCCGATGCGTGAGCGCACCGGTCGGCTGAAAACCGTGTCGGCCGTCATCAATAACGGCGGCGTGCCGCATCCGGGTGAGCTGGCGATGCAGCTGGTGCCTGGTCCGGCGATTAACCTGCTTTCGGGTGCTAAGCATGATGCGCTGACGCTGGATAACGTGATAGCGATGGCGGGTATCGGCCATCCGCCACGATTCTTTAATACGCTTCGCAAACTGGGCATCTCTCCGGTAAAAGAGGTTGCGTTTGCCGATCATCAGAATTACAGCGCAGGGGCACTTAATGCACTGGTGAAACCCGGGCAGACGCTATTGATGACTGAAAAAGATGCGGTGAAGGCCCGCGCTTTTGCCAGCCCCAACTGGTGGTATTTACCGGTGGATGCCGCTGTGTCAGAAGCCGATCCGCTACTGGCTCGAATTCTGGCGCTGTGCAATGGCTAACCCTTAACGCTCCTTCAGCCGATCGGCGCTAAACTAAAACTTGTCTTTGACGGGGTCGCGCCATGATGTCTTCAAACCTTTCTCTGATTCAGGCTCGCCAGATACAGCTGGCGGCGCAGGGATTGTTACGCCCGGTCCGCGGCAAAGCCCGATTTGAGGATCTGCTCGCCAGCATCCGGCAAATGTCTTTGCTGCAAATCGATACCATTCACGTGGTGGCGCGCAGTCCTTATCTGGTGCTGTTCAGCCGCCTTGGCGAGTATCCCGCTGAGTGGCTGGAACAGGCGCTGGCTCAAAAACAGCTGTTTGAATACTGGGCGCATGAGGCCTGTTTTATTCCCATCGAGGATTATCCTCTGCTGCGCCACCGCATGCTGAACCCTGACGCGCTCGGCTGGAAATACAATCAGGCCTGGGTGGATGGGCATCAGCAGGAGATCTCCGGGCTCCTGGAGCATATCCGCGAAAGAGGACCGGTCCGGTCTGCCGATTTTGACGCTCTGCCGGGCCAGAAGCCGGGCTGGTGGTCGTGGAAGCCGCACAAACGTCATCTGGAAAATCTGTTCAGCGCCGGGGAGTTAATGGTCACTGAGCGACGGAATTTCCAGCGGGTGTACGATCTGCGCCAGAGAATGATGCCGAACTGGGACGACCGGCTGCATGCGTTGAGCGAAGAGGTCGCGGTGCAGCAGATGCTGGACCGCAGTGCGGCCAGCCTCGGTATTTTCCATCCGTCATGGCTGGCGGACTACTACCGGCTTAAGCGTGCACCGGTAGCCACACAGCTCGCGCAATGGCTGGAACAGGGGCGGATTTGTGAGGTAAGGGTTGAGAAACTCGGCCAGCTTTACGTTCATCACACCCGCTATTCGCAGTTGGAAAACCCGCAGGCGGCGACGCACACCGCGATCCTTTCACCGTTCGATCCGCTGGTCTGGCACCGCAAGCGGGCTTCAGAACTGTTTGATTTCGATTATCGACTTGAATGTTATACCCCCGAAGCCAAGCGGCAGTATGGCTATTTTGTTCTGCCGATCTTGCATCGCGGCGCCTTAAAGGGGCGGCTGGATGCCCGCATGCTGCGTAAAGATCGCGTTTTACAGGTCAGGGAGCTGTGGCTGGAACCCGATACGCGCATCAGCCAGCTGCTGCTGGATGATTTACAGCGCGCGCTGACTCGCTTTGCCCGCTGGCAGGGGGCGGAACACGTCAGGCTGGAGAAAATACCGCCAGAGTTAGCGCACCGCTGGCCCACCGTCTGGCCCACTGTGCCGGAGAGTGATTAATCCCGAAGTTAGCAACAGCACCGGCGGCAGCTATGGTATTCTTTACCTACTGTAATTCCGGGTCCATTACGGAGGAACCATGGATCATCGTTTACTCGAAATCGTCGCTTGCCCTGTTTGTCACGGTAAGCTGTACTTCAATAAAGACCAGCAGGAGCTGATTTGTAAGCCTGACGGTCTGGCCTATCCGGTTCGTGACGGCATTCCTGTTCTGCTGGAAGTGGAAGCCCGCTCCCTGACGCTGGAAGAGACTCATCCATGAGTTTTATCGCCATTATTCCTGCCCGTTTTGCTTCCACTCGCCTGCCGGGTAAGCCGCTGGTTGATATCCACGGCAAGCCGATGGTTGTTCACGTTATGGAGCGCGCGCTTGAGTCTGGTGCGGACCGGGTCATTGTGGCGACCGATAACGCGGATGTAGCCCGTGCAGTTGAGGCTGCGGGCGGGGAAGTCTGCATGACGCGCCACGATCATCAGTCCGGTACTGAGCGTCTGGCGGAAGTGATTGAGAAGTATAACTTCCCGGACGATGCGGTCATCGTCAACGTGCAGGGTGACGAGCCCATGATCCCACCGGTGATTATTCGTCAGGTTGCGGACAATCTGGCTCGAAGCACGGCGGGCATGGCGACGCTGGCCGTGCCGATTACCTCTGCCGAAGAGGCGTTTAACCCGAACGCGGTTAAAGTGGTGCGTGATGCTAACGGCTACGCGCTCTATTTCTCGCGGGCCACCATTCCGTGGGATCGTGAGCGGTTCAGCACGTCTCGTGACGAGATTGGCGATACCTTCCTGCGACACATCGGTATTTACGGCTACCGTGCCGGGTTTATCCGCCGCTATGTCAGCTGGGAAGCCAGCCCGCTGGAGCAGATAGAGCTGCTGGAGCAGCTGCGTGTGCTGTGGTACGGCGAGAAAATCCACGTTGATGTCGCGAAAGCGATCCCCAGCGTAGGTGTGGATACGCCAGAGGATTTACTTCGCGTCCGCGAAGCGATGCAGTAACGTCTGCGGGGCCGGGCTAGCCGGCCCCTGATTCTCAGCTGAATTTGATCCCGCACGGGGTAAATTCCCTGCCTCAGCGCCATCATAGGTACCCGCATTAACCACAGGGTATGCCCTCTTATCTGACAGGAGGAGAGATGGAACAACTTCGCAATGAACTGGCACTGGTCCTGGGTGAGCCGGTCAGCCGCGTTGAATGTATTAAACGCCAGCCTGATGCCAGTCTCTACACGCTTTACGATGACAACGGCTACTCGTTGCCGATGGTCGCTAAATATTTCCGCATTAAAGGTATTGCTGCCCAGGAGGCGCACAAGCTTTCGCTGCTGGCGCGTGAAGGTCAGGTGCGGGTTCCGGCAATCTACGGTCTGGTGATCAGCCAGCAGATGCCGCTGCATGAGGTCTTGCTGATTGAACGCATGGGCGGCGTGTCGGTGGAGGCACCGTCACGCACCTCAACCCGCTGGCAGCAGCTACAGCAGCAAATCGTTGAGGGACTGCTCAGCTGGCATAAAACCGACAGTCATGGGTTGGTTGGGACGGTGGACAGCACCCAGAGGAACCGCTGGCCAGCCTGGTATACTCAGCGGGTAGAGGTGATATGGGCAACGCTCAGCTATCTGAAACCGGCCCAGCTGACGCAGGAGGATCGGCAAATCCTGTACCGCAGCCGCGAAAATCTGGCAGCCCTGTTTCACGGTTTTGACGATCCCTGCGTGCTGGTTCACGGTAATCTGGCGCTCAGCAGCATCCTGAAAGATGCGCGGGGCGACCAGCTGCTGGCGCTGGTCAGCCCCGGTAACGTGCTGTGGGCCCCGCGCGAGTTCGATCTCCATCCCCTGTGTGGTAGCGCCACGGGAGAGGAACTGCTGAGCTGCTACCTGCAGCGTGCGCCGGTAGCCGAGGAGTTTGTGTCACGCCGCTGGCTGTACATTCTATGGGAAGAGATGCAGCGGCTGATTTTTACCGCCCAGTTTGATCGTCAACGCTTTGATATTGCGGCAGCCTCACTCCTGCCCTGGCTGCGCTGAGGGTGAAGCCTCAGGCTTTATTGCCTGCCAGAGTCGTCCGATCCACTCATAGGCCGCTCGCTCGCTGTGCCCCAGCCATAAAGCCGACGGTGTGACTTTATCCCAGTAGCTGATAGGGGAGTCTATCGCCATCTGGTTGGCCGGCGCGGGCCACGGCTGCAATCCCTGACGCTGGAAGAACACCATCGCCCGCGGCAGGTGGCTGGCCGAGGTCACCAGCGCGAAGGATTTTTTGCCCACAATTTTCGCCACTTCCTGCGCTTCTTCTTCGGTATCACGCGGTTTATCGAGGGTAATAATGGCTTCCGCAGGCACGCCCAATGACTGCGCCACGCGTGAGCCCACTTCAGCGGTGCTCAGAGGATTAGTTTTTGCCGCCGCGCCGGTAAAGATCA
This sequence comes from Erwinia sp. JUb26, assembly GCF_003751505.1. Classification (GTDB taxonomy): domain Bacteria; phylum Pseudomonadota; class Gammaproteobacteria; order Enterobacterales; family Enterobacteriaceae; genus Erwinia. The sequence continues at coordinate 222,728 of NZ_RJVB01000003.1, forward strand.
TTTTTGCGCCCGGGTTGGCCTGCCAGATGCGAATGCCTTCCGTCAGGCGCGGCAGGCTGTTGTTCAGCATGTTGGAGCTGGGTGCCCATTCCGGGTTCCAGGTGTAACCGCCGCCGAGGACGACAACGTAATCAACCGGATGCTGGTTTTGCCAGGTGGGCCAGCGATTTTCCAACGGCCGCAGCAGGCTGTCGGCTACCGGCTGCAGGCCCAGCAGCAGTAACAGCAGCCACGCGGCGGAGATCAGCGTTTTGCCACTTTTCTGCCAGCGGCTGAACCAGAGAAGCAAAATCCCCACTGCCATCAGCAACAGCAGCACTGGCAAAGGAAGCAGCAGCCCACCGATGACTTTTTTTAAGGTAAAAAGCATGAAAACAGGTTCCTTTTGTCCGAAAAAACATCACCCGGAAGCCGCGTGATGACTGAAAGGTTTATTATCTGCCAGTGTATGCGAAAATGACCTTCTGAATCACCCCTGAAAGCCGGAGCCGTCAGCATGCAGGATCGCAACTTCGATGATATCGCAGAAAAATTCTCCAAAAATATTTACGGTACGACAAAAGGCCGTATTCGCCAGGCAATCCTCTGGCAGGAGCTTGATGCGCTGCTGACAACCTTACCTGCTGGCCCCCTGTCCGTACTGGACGCCGGAGGAGGCGAAGGGCAAACGGGGTGCGGTATTGCCGCCCGGGGCCACAACGTTCTGTTGTGCGATCTGTCAGCGGAAATGCTCAGCCGCGCACGCCGCCTCGCTGAAGAAAAAGGTGTGAGCGACAGCATGCAATTTAAACAAATCAGCGCTCAGCAGGCAGGCCAACATTTGGATAAGCCGGTTGATCTGGTATTGTTTCACGCTGTGCTGGAGTGGGTGGCGGAACCGCAGCAGGCGCTGCGCGCGCTATATGATGCACTCAAACCGGGTGGCGTATTGTCACTGATGTTCTATAACATCAATGGTCTGACGATGCAGACCATGGTGTTAGGGAACTTTGGTTATTTACAGGCGGGACTGAGTAAGCGCAAACGTAAGACGCTGTCTCCCGACTATCCGCGTGACCCGCAGCAGGTCTATCGCTGGCTGCAGGAGTGCGGTTTCGCCATTGAAAACAAAACCGGCATTCGGGTATTCCACGACTATCTGCGCGACAAAAATAAGCAGAGTGAACGATTTGATGAGGTTCTGGCGCTGGAGAAGCAGTACTGCCACCAGGAGCCATTTTTAAGTTTAGGGCGTTACATCCACGTCACAGCGCGGAAACCCATTCAAAAGGACGAATTATGAGTGAATTTTCCCAGACTGTACCGGAACTGGTGGCCTGGGCGCGAAAAAATGATTTTTCCGTCTCTTTGCCAACCGAACGTCTGGCATTTTTGCTGGCCGTTGCCGCCCTGAACGGCGAGCGTATGGATGGCGAAATGAGTGAAGGCGAATTGATCGACGCTTTTCGTCACGTCAGTGACGGCTTTGAGCAGACCAGTGAAACCGTGCTGGTCCGTGCCAACAATGCCATCAATGACATGGTACGCCAGCGTCTGCTCAATCGCTTTACCAGCGAATTTTCGGAAGGTAATGCCATTTATCGCCTGACGCCGTTGGCGATCGGCATTACCGATTACTATATCCGCCAGCGTGAATTCTCTACGCTGCGCCTGTCTATGCAGCTCTCTATTGTGGCGGGTGAACTGAAGCAGGCCGCCGATGCCGCTCAGGAAGACGGTGATGAGTACCACTGGCACCGCAATGTTTTTGCCCCGCTTAAATATTCTGTCGCCGAAATCTTCGACAGTATCGATATCACCCAGCGCATTATGGATGAGCAGCAGCAGGCGGTAAAAGACGATATCGCGCAGCTGCTGAATAAAGACTGGCGCGCGGCGATTTCCAGCTGTGAACTGTTGCTGAATGAAACGTCCGGTACGCTACGTGAACTGCAGGATACGCTGGAGGCGGCGGGGGATAAGCTGCAGGCGAATCTGCTGCGGATCCAGGACGCGATTATGAACAGTCCGGATCTCGGCTTTATCGACAAGCTGGTCTTTGACCTGCAAAACAAACTCGATCGCATTATCAGCTGGGGCCAGCAGGCCATCGACCTGTGGATTGGCTACGATCGTCACGTGCATAAATTTATCCGTACCGCCATCGATATGGATAAAAACCGCGTCTTTGCCCAGCGCCTGCGCGTCTCGGTGCAGAACTATTTCGATATGCCGTGGGCGTTAACCTACGCCAATGCCGATCGTCTCTACGATATGCGCGATGAAGAGCTGACGCTGCGTAATGAAGAGGTAACCGGCGAGCTGCCTTCCGAGCTGGAATACGAAGAATTTAATGAAATTCGCGAGCAGCTTGCCGCGATGATCGAAGAGGCACTGGCGATCTATAAAGCGCAGAAGCGGCCGCTGGATTTGGGGGCGGTGATGCGCGATTACCTGGCACAGTACCCGCGAGTGCGTCACTTTGACGTCGCGCGTATTGTTGTCGACCAGGCCGTCCGCTTAGGCGTGGCCGAAGCAGATTTCTCCGGCCTGTCCGCTGAGTGGCAGGCCATTAATGATTACGGAGCCAAGGTGCAGGCACATGTCATCGACAAATATTGAACAAGTGATGCCGGTTAAACTGGCGCAGGCACTGGCTAACCCGATTTTCCCGGCGCTGGACAGCCAGCTGCGCGCAGGCCGCCATATTGGTATTGAAGAGTTAGATAATCACGCTTTCCTGATGGATTATCAGGAATTTCTGGAAGAGTTTTACGCGCGCTATAACGTTGAGTTGATCCGCGCACCGGAAGGTTTTTTCTACCTTCGCCCGCGTTCAACCACGCTGATCCCGCGTTCGGTGCTCTCCGAGCTGGATATGATGGTCGGGAAAATTCTCTGCTACCTGTATCTCAGCCCGGAACGCCTGGCCAATGAAGGGATCTTTAGCCAGCAGGAACTGCACGACGAACTGATGTCGCTGGCGGATGAAGGCAAGCTGCTGAAGCTTGTTAACCAGCGTTCAACGGGGTCTGACCTTGACCGGCAGAAGCTGCAGGAAAAAATGCGTGCCTCGCTGAACCGTCTGCGCCGTCTGGGCATGGTGTGGTTTATGGGCAACGACAGCAGTAAGTTCCGCATCACCGAATCGGTATTCCGTTTTGGTGCCGATGTGCGCAGCGGAGATGATGCCCGCGACGCACAGCTGCGAATGATCCGCGACGGCGAAGCGATGCAGCTGGATGGCGGACTGGCGCTGAACGATGAGAATGATGATGGTGAAGCTGACCACAGCGCGCAGGAAAGCGGAGAGGAAGAATAAATGATTGAACGTGGCAAGTTTCGCTCACTGACGCTGATTAACTGGAACGGTTTTTTTGCACGTACCTTTGACCTTGATGAACTGGTCACCACGCTTTCCGGCGGTAACGGTGCCGGTAAATCGACCACGATGGCGGCCTTCGTTACCGCGCTGATCCCCGATCTGACGCTGCTGCACTTCCGTAACACCACCGAAGCTGGGGCAACGTCCGGTTCTCGCGACAAGGGGCTGCATGGCAAACTGCGTCCGGGCGTGTGTTACGCCGCTCTGGACGTGGTGAACTCCCGCCATCAGCGGGTCATCGTCGGTGTACGCCTGCAGCAGGTGGCGGGGCGCGATCGTAAGGTCGATATCAAACCGTTCAGCATTCACGGTCTGCCAGCGGCGATCAATCCGACGGAGATCCTGACCGAAACGGTTAATGCCCGCCAGGCGCGCGTGCTGCCGCTCAGCGAACTGAAAGATAAGTTCGAAGCGATGGAAAGCGTGCAGTTTAAACAGTACAACTCGATTACCGATTATCACTCGGTGATGTTTGATCTGGGGATTGTGGCTCGCCGTCTGCGCTCTGCCGCCGATCGCAGCAAATATTACCGCCTGATTGAGGCCTCGCTGTACGGCGGTATTTCCAGCGCGATCACCCGCTCGCTGCGCGATTACCTGCTGCCGGAAAACAGCGGCGTGCGCAAGGCATTCCAGGATATGGAAGCCGCGCTGCGGGAAAACCGCATGACGCTGGAAGCGATTCGGGTGACCCAGTCCGATCGTGATCTATTTAAGCATCTGATTTCGGAAGCCACCAGCTACGTTGCCGCGGACTATATGCGTCACGCCAACGAGCGCCGCATTCATCTGGACGGTGCCATTCAGCTGCGCAGTGAGCTGTTTACCAGCCGAAAACAGCTGGTTGCCGAGCAGTTCCGCCACGTTGAAATGTCACGGGAACTGGCCGAACAGAACGGCGCAGAAAGCGATCTGGAAACCGACTATCAGGGTGCCAGCGATCATCTTAATCTGGTACAGACCGCGCTGCGCCAGCAGGAAAAAATCGATCGCTACGACGCCGATCTCGAAGAGCTGACCTTCCGTCTGGAAGAGCAGAACGAAGTGGTAGCGGAAGCGCGTGAAGTACAGGAAGAAAACGAAGCGCGCAGCGAAGCGGCCGAGCTGGAAGTGGACGAGCTGAAAAGTCAGCTGGCCGACTATCAGCAGGCGCTGGACGTTCAGCAGACCCGGGCTATTCAGTATCAGCAGGCGCTTCAGGCGCTGCAGCGTGCAAAAGAGATCTGCCAGCTGGGCGATCTCAGCGTGGAAAACGCCGAAGAGTGGCAGGAAACTTTCCAGGCGAAAGAGCAGGAAGCGACCGGGAAACTGCTGCAGCTGGAACAAAAAATGAGCGTGGCGCAGGCCGCCCACAGCCAGTTTGAGCAGGCATTCGAACTGGTCACCCGCATTGCCGGACCGGTCAGTCGTGCCGAAGCCTGGCAGACCGGGCGCGATATGCTGCGTGATGCCGCCAACCAGCGCTATCACGCCGAGCAGCTTCAGCCGCTGCGCTCCCGCCTTTCCGAACTGGAACAGCGGCTGCGTGAGCAGCAGGATGCCGAACGCCTGCTGAATGAGTTCTGTAAGCGCCACGGCAATCGCGTTGAAGCCGACGAGCTGGAAGTGCTGCACGGCGAGCTGGAAGCGCGAATTGAACTGCTGAACGACAGCGTCGCCGATGCCGGTGAACGCCGCATGGCGCTGCGTCAGGAGCTGGAACAACTGCGCGAGCGCATTGCTCGCCTGACCCGCCAGGCACCGCAGTGGCTGGCCGCACAGGAGATCCTGACCCAGCTCAGCGAGCAAACCGGTCAGCCGCTGGAAAGCAGCCAGCAGGTGACCGAGCTGATGCAGCAACTGCTGGAACGAGAGCGTGAAACCACGGTCGAGCGTGACGAAGTTGCCGCCCGCAAGCGGGATCTCGAACAGCAGATTGAACGGCTGAGCCAGCCGGGCGGGGCGGAAGATAACCGTCTTAATGCGCTGGCCGAACGCTTTGGCGGCGTGCTGCTGTCAGAAATTTATGATGATGTGACCATCGACGACGCGCCTTACTTCTCGGCGCTGTACGGTCCGTCTCGCCACGCGATTGTGGTGCCGGACCTTTCGCTGGTCCGTGACCTGCTGGACGGCCTTGAAGACTGCCCGGAAGACCTCTATTTGATTGAAGGCGATCCGCAGTCGTTCGATGACAGCGTCTTCAGCGTTGAGGAACTGCAAAAGGCGGTGGTGGTGAAAGCCGGGGATCGCCAGTGGCGCTATTCCCGCTTCCCGAAAGTGCCGCTGTTTGGCCGTGCCGCGCGTGAAAATCAGCTTGAGCTGCTGCACGCCGAACGTGAAACTCTGGCCGAGCGTTACGCCACGCTCTCCTTCGACGTGCAAAAAGCGCAGCGTCTGCATCAGTCCTTCAGCCGGTTTGTCGGTAGCCACCTTGGCGTAGCGTTTGAATCCGATCCGGAAGCGGAAATGCGTCAGCTCAACGGCCGTCGCAGTGAAGTGGAGCGGGCGCTGAGCAATCACGAAAGTGAAAATCAGCAGCAGCGTCAGCAGTTCGACCAGGCGAAAGAGGGCGTTGCGCAGCTGAACCGCCTGCTGCCGCGCGTCAGCCTGCTTCTGGATGACACGCTGCAGGACCGCTACGACGAGGTGCTCGAGCGGCTGGACGAGGCGCAGGAAGCCGCGCGTTTCATTCAGCAGCACGCCGCGCATCTGGCGAAGCTGGAGCCGATTCTCTCGGTATTGCAGAGCGATCCCGAGCAGCATGAGCAACTGAAGCTGGACTATCAGCAGGCGCAGCAGCAGCAGCGCGACGCGCGTCAGCAGGCCTTCGCGCTGACCGAAGTCGTTCAGCGCCGTACACACTTCAGCTATACCGACTCGGCCGGGATGCTCAACGGCACCAGCGATCTGAATGAGAAACTGCGCCAGCGTCTGGAGCAGGCAGAAGGCGAGCGCGCCCGCGCCCGCGAGCAGCTTCGTCAGCATCAGACGCAGCTGACCCAGTATTCTCAGGTGCTGGCGTCGCTGAAAAGTTCTTACGATGCCAAGCGCGATATGCTGAAAGAGCTGCAGCAGGAGATGCAGGATATCGGCGTGCAAGCCGATGCCAGCGCCGAAGAGCGTGCGCGCCTGCGCCGTGATGAACTTTACAGCGCGCTGAGTAATAACCGTGCGCGCCGTAATCAGCTGGAAAAACAGCTGACCTTCTGTGAAGCCGAAATGGATGCGCTGCAGAAAAAACTGCGCCGCGTTGAGCGTGATTATCACCAGGGGCGTGAGCAGGTGGTGAATGCGAAAGCCGGCTGGGTAGCCGTGCTGCGACTGGTGAAAGATAACGGCGTTGAGCGCCGTCTGCACCGCCGTGAACTGGCCTACCTTGGCGGTGATGAACTGCGTTCAATGTCGGATAAGGCGCTGGGTGCGCTGCGTCTGGCGGTGGCGGATAATGAACATCTGCGCGATGTGCTGCGTTTGTCGGAAGATCCGAAACGGCCAGAGCGCAAGATCCAGTTCTTTATCGCCGTGTACCAGCATCTGCGTGAACGTATTCGTCAGGATATTATTCGCACCGACGATCCGGTTGAAGCGATCGAACAGATGGAGATCGAACTGAACCGTCTGACCGAAGAGCTGACCGCGCGCGAGCAGATGCTGGCGATCAGTTCACGCAGCGTGTCGAACATTATCCGCAAAACGATCCTGCGCGAGCAAAATCGTATTCGACAGCTGAACCAGGGGCTTCAGACGGTCAGCTTTGGCCAGGTTCACAGCGTGCGCCTGAACGTCAATGTCCGTGAAGCGCATTCGACGCTGCTGGATGTGCTGTCCGAAGAGCATGAACAGCATCAGGATCTGTTCAACAGCAATCGCCTGACCTTCTCTGAGGCGTTGGCGAAGCTGTATCAGCGCCTGAATCCACAGATTGATATGGGGCAGCGTACGCCGCAGACTATCGGCGAAGAGCTGCTGGACTACCGTAACTATCTGGAAATGGAAGTGGAAGTGAACCGCGGTTCCGACGGCTGGCTGCGCGCCGAAAGTGGCGCGCTCTCCACCGGTGAGGCGATCGGTACGGGGATGTCGATTCTGGTGATGGTGGTGCAGAGCTGGGAAGAAGAGTCCCGTCGTCTGCGCGGTAAGGATATTTCACCTTGCCGTCTGCTTTTCCTTGATGAAGCGGCCCGTCTGGATGCGAAGTCCATCGCCACGCTGTTTGAGCTGTGTGACCGTCTGGAAATGCAGCTGATCATTGCGGCACCGGAAAATATCAGTCCGGAAAAAGGCACGACCTACAAGTTAGTGCGTAAGGTCTTTAATAATACCGAGCATGTTCACGTTGTCGGACTGCGTGGATTCTCCGCTGATTTACCGGCGAATTCAGCAGGCGTGGAGAGCTCCACCGGGGCGGGCTAACGTAGAATTATTACCTGGCGGAAGTGGTAAAATCCCCGTCAGCGCATTACTCTCAATAACGGCATTTGCAACGTAAGAGGCAAATGCCGTTTTCTGTTTATATACTTAAAATAGATGTTCACTATCGCTCAGTATTATTTGCTGACTTATACAGGGAGCAAGGATGTTGCTGCAGAAATCTTTTATCGCTAAGGCCATTGTACTCGGCTGTAGCCTGATGTTTGGGCTGGCATACGTGTCTCCCTCTTTGGCAGGAATCCCGCCTGTCTCCGCCCCGGTTACGCATCATGTCTCCGTCGCGCAGAGCCAGGCTGACATTACCGCAGCGACGTCGCGCTTCGGTTCACCTTTTTATCTCAAAACGCTGGCACCGCTTTATGCCAGCCGCGGCATGCAGCCGATGTGGCAGGACCGCCAGGCAATAGAGCAGTTTCAGCAGCAGCTGGCTGAAGTGGCGATTTCTGGCGTTCAGCCGCAGTTTACCCAGTGGGTAAAAATGCTGACCGACCCGCACATCACGGGTCTGGCACGTGATGTTGTGCTTTCGGATGCGCTGCTGGGCTACCTGCAGTTTACTTCCAGCGCGCCGAGCAAGGGTGAAGTCTGGCTGTATAGCAATGTGCCGTACAAGCTGGAAACGCCGCCGCTGTCGGTCATCAATCAGTGGCAGAAAGCCCTGACGCGCGGCAGCCTCAACGGTTTCATCCTGTCGCTGGCGCCGCAGCATCCGCAGTATTCACGAATGCACGGTGCGCTGAAGACGCTGTTAACGGACAGCCGTCCGTGGCCACAGCTAACGGACAGACAAACTCTCCGACCGGGGCAAATCAGCAATGATGTGCCCGCGCTGCGCGCTATTCTGCAGCGTACCGGCATGATGTCAGCGGCCAATGAGCCACCGAAGCCTGCCGATGAAGTGGTGGGCGCCGTTGATGCCCCGATGGTTCACGACGATGACAACGCACAGGCGGACGCCGGCTCGGGGCAAAATCAGGCGGCTAACAGCGCGGTTGTCAGCCCTTCCGCGACCACGACTACCGACGTGCAGCCGGAAACGCCGAATAATATCGGTAACGTGCAGGGCGCGGTGGTGCCGGTTAACAGCGATAATATTTACACCCCCGACCTGGTGGAGGGTTTGAAGCGTTTTCAGCGCTGGCAGGGGCTGGAGGCAGACGGCTTAATCGGCCTGCGTACGCGTGAATGGCTGAATGTGTCGCCGCAATTGCGGGCATCGCTGCTGGCGCTGAATATCCAGCGACTACGGTTGCTGCCGGACGATATGCATAACGGCATCATGGTTAATATTCCTAACTATTCACTGGCGTATTACGTCAACGGCAATGAAATCCTGTCTTCAAGGGTTATCGTGGGTCGGCCGGATCGCAAGACACCGCTGATGCGCAGCGCACTGAATAATGTGGTGCTCAATCCGCCGTGGAATGTGCCGACAACGCTGGTGCGTAAGGATATCGTGCCGAAGGTGAAGCAGGACCCCAGCTATTTGTACAAGCACAACTACACCCTGCTGTCGGGCTGGAGCGGTGAATCAGAAGTGATCGATCCGTCGATGATCAACTGGAGCATGGTATCCGCTGATTCGTTCCCGTACCGTATCCGTCAGGCACCCGGACCGACCAACTCGCTGGGCCGCTATAAGTTTAATATGCCCAGTTCAGATGCGATCTATCTGCACGATACGCCAAACCACGGGCTGTTCCAGCGTGATATCCGTGCGCTCAGTTCCGGGTGTGTACGCGTGAACCGCGCTTCCGATTTGGCGAACCTGCTGTTACAGGACGTTGGCTGGAACGATACGCGTATTTCCAGCGCGTTGAAGGAAGGGAACACCCGGTTTGTTTCCATACGCCAGCGGATCCCGGTGAACCTGTATTACCTTACCGCCTGGGTCGCAGATGACGGACAACCCCAGTTTCGTACAGATATTTACAATTATGACAGCACCGCCCGTTCAGGGGCTCAGATCCTGACACGAGCTGGTCAGTTATTGCTCTAGCGGTTGATTATCCAGCAGTTCTGTGGTGGGCAGATAACCCGTCGCCGACCGGTGCAGCGGAGGTGGACAGCCTCCCTGCGCCGGTTTACGTTTTGTCGGGTTGACGGGCGTTTGTTACATCGGTAAGGTTTCGAATAGTGCTGTAAAAGCACGTTTCTCATCACTTTTTCCAGGTAATACTGATTAATGGATAAATTCGACTCTAACCGCCGTAAATTGCTGGCGTTAGGGGGAGCTGCGCTAGGCTTCGCTCTCCTTCCAACTCAGGCATTTGCTTCGCTTTCGACCTCCCGTCCCCGGGTACTGACGTTAAGCAATCTCAACACCGGTGAAAGCCTGAAAACGGAATTTTTTAATGGTAAAAAATATGACAAGGACGAACTGGTTCGTCTGAATCATTTTTTCCGTGATTACCGGGCGAACAAAATAAAGAATATCGATCCCCATCTGTTCGATCAGCTTTTCCGTTTACAGGCCATGCTTGATACCCGCAAACCCGTGCAGCTTATTTCCGGCTACCGCTCGCTGGCCACGAATAATTCTATGCGTTCGCACAGCCGTGGCGTGGCAAAACACAGCTACCATACTCTGGGTCAGGCGATGGATTTCCACATTGAAGGAATTGCCCTGAACAATGTGCGCAAAGCTGCTCTCGCTATGCGGGCGGGTGGTGTAGGATACTACCCGAGCAGCAACTTTGTGCATATTGATACCGGTCCGGTACGGCACTGGTAAAACGGAACGCCGGCCTTAAGTGGTTGCCGGCAGTGGAGCGTTATGAACTATCATATTATTCCCGTTACGGCTTTCTCGCAGAACTGTTCGGTGATTTGGTGCCCGGAAACCCGGGAAGCCGCACTGGTCGATCCCGGTGGCGATGCTGATAAAATCAAGCAGGAAATCGCCGCTTTGGACGTTGAACTGAAGCAGATCCTGCTGACCCACGGGCATCTCGATCACGTTGGCGCCGCAGCTGAGCTGGCAGCGCACTACGGTGTGAAAATTGTCGGTCCGCATAAAGCAGATCTGTTCTGGCTGGAAGGGTTACCCACTCAGAGTCAAATGTTTGGCTTTGGCTATTGTGCGCCTTTAACGCCGGATCGCTGGCTGGAAGAGGGGGATACGGTAGCGGTCGGCAACGTGAGTCTGGAAGTCCTGCTGTGTCCGGGCCACACCCCGGGCCATATCGTGTTTTTTGACCGTACTGGCCGTCTGCTGGTTTCTGGCGATGTGATTTTCAACGGTGGCGTAGGGCGGTCTGACTTCCCGCAGGGCAGCCACAGCGATTTGATTGCCTCCATTCATAACAAGCTTTTACCGTTGGGGGACGATGTGACGTTTATTCCAGGTCACGGCCCGATCTCAACGTTAGGGCGAGAAAGAATCAGTAATCCTTTCCTGCAATAAATAAAAAAGCCTGCAAATGCAGGCTTTTTTATACCATCAGACCCGCATTACAGCACGGCGACGATCGCTTCACACAGTGGTGACATATTGTCAGGCGTCATACCCGCCACGTTAACGCGACCGGAGTTCACCGCATACACGCCAAATTCTTCGCGCAGGCGAACAACCTGGTCTTTCGTCAGACCGCTGAATGAGAACATGCCGTTCTGGCTGATGATAAAGCTGAAATCACCTTCAGCTCCCTTGTCCTGCAGCGTATTCACAAACAGCTGGCGCATACGCTGAATGCGCTGGCGCATATCGGCCAGTTCCTGCTCCCACAGAGCACGCAGTGCGCTGTTGCTGAGGATGGTTGCGACGATGGCAGCACCGTGAGACGGCGGGTTAGAATAGTTAGCGCGGATAGTCGCTTTAACCTGGCTGAATGCGGTATCCGCAACCGACGCTTCAGCAGCCACCAGCGTGAAGGCACCGACGCGTTCGTTGTACAGGCCAAAGTTCTTCGAGTAGGAGCTGCAGACAATCAGTTCCTGGTGGCTGGCAGCGAAGATACGCAGGCCTTCTGCATCTTCTTCCAGACCACGTGCGAATCCCTGATAGGCGAAGTCGAACAGCGGCAGCCAGCCTTTCGCCAGCGACAGTTTCGCCAGCGCCTGCCACTGTTCGGCAGTCGGGTCGATGCCCGTTGGGTTATGGCAGCAGCCGTGGAACAGAACCACGTCTCCAGCCTGCGCGGCGTCGAGGCTGCTGACCAGTGCATCAAAGTCCAGCGCATGATTAGCGGCATCGTAGTAGGCGTATTCACAGACTTCCAGTCCGGCAGCGGCGAACACATTCTTGTGGTTAGGCCAGCTAGGGTTGCTCACCCAGACGCGCTTAGCACTCGTCTGATTAGCAATAAAGTCAGCAGCAATACGCAATGCACCGGTTCCGCCAGGGGTTTGCGCGGTGCGCGCACGTTTAGCGCTGATAATGGCGCTGTCGGCTGAAAACAGCAGTTCCTGCGTGCAGCGACCAAAGTCAGCAATACCGTCGATGCTGAGGTAATTTTTGGTTGTTTCGTTTTCCAGCAGATACTGCTCAGCTTTTTTTACGCTGGCCAGCACCGGCGTTTTGCCGGTTTCATCTTTATACACCCCGATACCGAGGTTGATCTTATTTGGGCGGTCGTCAGCACGAAACAGGTCGGCTAAACCAAGAATGGGATCGGCGGGTGCAGCTGCAATACGTTCAAACATAATTGAAGTCCGTTAGCTTAATCTAAAGCAAAGTGAGCAATCAGGTTACCGCCAGAAACGTGAAATTGCCAACCGTTTGCATTAAAAAAGCCGGGTAAAGATCAAGCTTCGTTAAAAGAAAACTTTAACGATGGTCATGCAGCTGGCGGCAATAGTGACGGCTGTCCCCATTATCCAGCGAGTCTGATTCGATATCTCCTGGTGCATGCTGCCGATCTCTTTATGCATGCCACCCATTTCTTTATGAATGCCCACCAGACTTTGGTGCATTTCCGTTCTCAGCTCTGCCAAATCGGTCTTAGTTGCAAATGTTTCCGAGCGGGCGGTCAGACATGCAAGGTCAATTTTGATTTGGCCGGTGTCTTTTTCAAGCTGTTCAATACGATTAATCATGATGTCCATACCCTTGTCCTTGTGCCAGGTCCTTGCCTGAGAATGAGTGTACGGCAGCGTGTGGAAATATCACCCTTTATATTCGGGCTTGGGCGAGTTTAGCGCCGCGCTGGGAAGAGGATCGCAGAGTTAATGTAAGGAACTGAAAACTGGCGGGTCAGGGGAAATAAAAAACAAAAACGGGGCCGAAGCCCCGTTAGTTGCGAGTTGCGCGGTGGGCAAGCCCACCGGCAAAAGGCAATTAGAACTGGTACTGCAGGCCAACACCAACAACGTCGTCGGTAGATTTGCCAGCTGCACGAGTGTAGTCGGTGTCGTCCAGCAGGTTGATTTTGTAGTCAACGTAGGTAGACATGTTTTTGTTGAAGTAGTAGTAAGTACCCACTTCGATGTATTTAACCAGGTCAGCATCGCCGCCGCCGAAGCCGTTGAAGCCGTCCAGTTCCTTACCTTTAGACTGCAGGTAAGCGATGGATGGACGCAGACCGAAGTCGAACTGGTACTGTGCAACCACTTCGAAGTTCTGAGTTTTGTTAGCAGCTACGCCGGTGTTGCCGTAGTTGGTGGTGTTACGGGATTCACCGTAGAATGCCGCCAGGTATACGTTGTTTGCGTCATATTTCAGACCCAGACCGTATGCATCAGCTTTGTCGCCGGTGCCGTCTGCTTTCTGATCAACGGTACGGTTAGCAGAGAAGTAAGAACCAACTGCGCTGATGCCCATGCCGGTGTCATAGGCTACAGAAGTACCCCAGCCGTCGCCGTTCTGAAGCTGTACTTCACGACCTTCGTTTTTACCCTGGTACTGTACAGCGAAGCTCAGGCCGTCAACCAGACCGAAGAAGTTGCTGTTACGGTAAGTAGCGACACCTGAAGAACGACCGATCAGGAAGTTATCGTTGTCCTGGTACAGGGTGTCATCGCCGAACACTGGCAGCTGGTCAGTGTAAGACATTGCGTCGTAGATCACGCCGTAGTTACGACCGTAGTCGAATGAACCCGCGTCACCAAATTTCAGACCAGCAAAGCCCAGACGGGTTTTGTTTCCGTCTTGAACGTCAGCGCCGCCTTCAGTGTGGTTAGCCTGGACGTTGTATTCCCACTGGCCGTAACCGGTCAGCTGGTCGTTAATCTGAGTTTCGCCTTTAAAACCGAAACGCACATAAGTTGCATCGCCGTCATCGCCAGCGTTGTCAGAGAAAGTGTGACGCGCATCAACTTTACCGTACAGATCCAGTTTGTTGCCGTCTTTGTTGTAGATTTCTGCTGCGTTGGCTGCACCAGCTGCTAACAGAGCTGGAATTACCACTGCAAGAATGTTGCGCTTCATCATTTTTATTACCCTCATTGGAGTTATTTGGACACCTGCCACTGCCGTCAAGAATTCATTACAGAACTATGATGAGAGTTTGGTGTCTTCCTGTGTCTGCACGCATCTTTCCATTCGTAGCGCGGTTAATCTAGAGGGAAAATGCTACTAATCTCCTATTCTGGTTACAAGAGGAAAATGTGTGTAACAAAATGTAAAAAACAGGGAACTTTGTGAGTGAACTCAAAATTTACAAAAATAAAAAAAGGCCAGCGAGGCTGACCTTTGTATATATATGAATTTCTTATATTTAATTCTGAAATTAGAAAGAAGCGTTCCGCGGCGTACGTGGGAATGCGATAACGTCTCTTACATTTTGTACGCCGGTGACATAGGCGATTAATCGTTCGAAACCTAAACCAAAACCTGAATGCGGTACGGTGCCGTAGCGACGAAGGTCGCGATACCACCAGTAATCTTCTTTATTCAGACCCATCTCAGCCAGGCGGGCATCCAGCACGTCCAGACGCTCTTCACGCTGCGAACCGCCGATGATTTCGCCGATTCCCGGCGCCAGAACGTCCATCGCCGCAACGGTTTTACCGTCATCGTTCAGGCGCATATAGAACGCTTTAATGTCTTTCGGGTAGTTTTTCACCACCACCGGTGCCTTGAAGTGTTTCTCGGCCAGATAGCGCTCGTGCTCAGAGGAGAGATCGATGCCCCATGAAACCGGGTTCTCAAAGGTCTGTCCGGATGCCAGCAGGATCTCTACCGCTTCGGTGTAATCCACCTGGGCGAAATCGGTGGTGACAAACTGCTGCAGGCGAGTGATAGCTTCTTTATCTACGCGCTCGGCGAAGAAGGCCATATCATCAGCACGCTCTTCCAGAACGGCTTTAAAGACGTACTTCAGCATCGCTTCCGCCAGTGCGGCGTTGTCTTCGAGGTCGGCAAAGGCGATTTCCGGCTCCAGCATCCAGAACTCAGCCAGATGACGGCTGGTGTTGGAGTTCTCGGCGCGGAAGGTTGGACCGAAGGTGTAAATTTTAGAGATGGCGCTGGCGTAGGTTTCGCCGTTCAGCTGGCCGGATACGGTCAGGAACGATTCTCTGCCGAAGAAATCTTCTTCGTAGTTGACCTTGCCTTCCGGCGTGCGCGGCAGGTTTTCCAGATCCAGCGTGGAGACGCGGAACATTTCTCCGGCACCTTCGGTATCGGAAGCGGTGATCAGCGGGGTGGAAACCCAGAAGAAGCCCTGCTCGTCAAAGAAACGATGCAGTGCCTGAGCCAGCGTGTGACGCACGCGGGCAACGGCACCAATCAGGTTAGTGCGCGGGCGCAGGTGGGCCACTTCTCGCAGATACTCAATGCTGTGGCGTTTAGCCGCCATCGGATAGGTATCCGGGTCATCAACCCAGCCCACCACTTCTACGTGGGTCGCCTGAATTTCAAAGCTCTGTCCTTCACCCGGGGATTCCACCACTTTACCGGTGACGATCACGGAACAGCCGGTGGTCAGACGCAGCACTTCATCCTGATAATTATTCAGAGAATTATTGACCACAGCCTGAACGGGATTAAAGCAGGAACCGTCATAAACGGCGATAAAGGAAATACCGGCTTTTGAATCTCTTCGGGTACGCACCCAGCCACGTACGGTGACTTCGCTGTCAACCGCAACCCGGCCGTGCAGTACATCCGCTACAGGCACAACGCTCATATAAGTCTCTCACTATTGATCTGAATAGGAATGGTTACCCCAAATTTTGGGTCTTGCTATGTTACTTGCCGGGCGGGGAGAAACAAGAGGAATTCAATGAATGAGGGGAGATTTATTCAGTATTAACGGTGTTGCGGGCCAGAAAGCGTCTGGCCCCAGGGGAAGTCTTAACTGGCTTTCTTCACCAGCGGGAGATCGAAGGCTTTACGCAGTGCGCGAACGAAGGCCTGATCCTGGCAAATGGTTTTGCCCGGGCTGTCGGAAAGCTTGGCCACCGGCTTGCCGTTACACTCCACCAGTTTAATGACGATATTTAACGGTTTAACCTGAGGAATATCGCAGGTCAGGCGTGTGCCAATACCGAACGCCACGTTAATACGCTGGCCGAAGTGACGATAAAGCGCCACGGCGCTGTCGAGATCCAGATTATCGGAGAACACCAGGGTTTTGCTGAGCGGGTCGATTCCCAGCTGCTGATAATGGGCAATCGCTTTTTCTCCCCATTCCTGCGGCTCGCCGGAATCATGGCGCAGCCCCTGATACGCGCTGGCAAAGTTGCGGCCAAAATCGCGCAGGAAGGCATCCATCGTAATGCAATCGGTGAGGGCGATCCCCAACTGGTCCGGGTACTCTTCCAGCCAGGCCTGCAGGGCAGCGCGCTGACTGTTTGCCAGAACAGGGCTGATTTGCTGGTGTGCCTGGAACCATTCATGAGCCTGCGTCCCCATTGGCGCGATATCCAGGCGGCGGGCAATTTCATAGTTGCTCGACCCCACCAGCCACGGGAAATCCTGCTTCAGCGTGCTGACAATGGCCAGATGCACATCCCACGAGAAGCGGCGTCGCGTGCCGAAGTCCATCAGGCGGAAGCGCGACATATCCAGGTCAGCGGTCAAACCCGCAAACTGATCCAGCTTGCATTTCAGCTTATCGACGGCCATCTCCGCCGTCACCTGCGGTGAGCGGTGGCGATGCACGACTTCACTGATCAGCGCCAGCAGTGGGACCTCCCACATAATCACTTCACGCCACGGGCCGCTGATGCGGATATCCAACTTGCCCAGATTATTGCGCACCTGAACCTGTTGGGGATCGTATCGGAATTCTCTAAGCCAGTTGAGATAGTCAGCGGTAAAGAAAGGCAGGCTGGAGAGATAGGCGAACTCTTGATCGTTCAGCGCCAGCGAAGCCATCATCTTTATCTGCTGCACAATTTCATCGGCATACAGGCCCAGCATATCGTCACCGCGGCAGCGAAATTCGGCTGCAACCGTAACATCATGATACCGGTGAAAAACCGCCTGCTGCATATGAAGTTTGTAGGCGTCGGTGTCCAGAAGCGTAGTCAAAATCGGGGAAGCGTGTCGTGTCATGGTGCGTTTCAGCATCCTCTGGCGAAGAGCGTTATCCCTGGTTCAAATGGAAAAAAGTCGCAGGAGTATAACCCGAATACTCATTTATTGAACCCGATCACAGCACAATTCAGACGGGCTGGTCGAGGACATTCTGTGCTCATGTTAACAGTATGTATCATTTTCCAGCAATCCCGCGTTTCAGGTGGAATCAACGTGGCAACCGTGCGATAACAGGAATAAACTTGGAAAGTTAAATTAATTATCGACGTGAGAAGGACTTATGACGCAACTGCCGCAAGCTAAGAACCGCCATGATTATCGTGCACCCGATTACACGATTACCGATATCGATCTGACGTTCGATCTTAATGCCAGTACCACCAGGGTGACCGCCGTCAGCCAGATTAAGCGTCTGGCAAGCACCGACGCCGATCTGCGTCTGGACGGTGAAGATCTGACGCTGGTGTCGATTGCCGTCGATGAGCAGCCCTGGGAGCATTATCGGCTGGACGAGGGGGCTCTAGTTATCAGCCGCCTGCCCGACGCGTTTACGCTGAAAATTGTGAACGATATTCACCCGGATAAAAATACCGCGCTGGAAGGTCTGTACAAATCCGGCGAGGCCCTGTGCACCCAGTGCGAAGCGGAAGGTTTCCGCCATATTACCTGGTATCTTGACCGTCCGGACGTGCTGGCTCGGTTTACAACCACCATTATCGCCGAGCAGGCGCTCTATCCTTATTTACTGTCGAACGGCAACCGCATAGACGGCGGTGAGCTTGACGGTGGCCGTCACTGGACCCAATGGCAGGATCCGTTCCCGAAACCGTGCTACCTGTTCGCGGTAGTGGCCGGGGACTTCGACGTGCTGCGCGACAGCTTCCGCACCCGCTCCGGTCGCGACGTGGCGCTGGAGATCTTTGTCGATCGCGGCAATCTTGACCGCGCGGACTGGGCGATGACCTCGCTGAAAAACAGCATGAAGTGGGATGAAAAGCGCTTCGGTCTGGAATATGACCTGGATATCTTTATGATCGTCGCCGTTGATTTCTTCAACATGGGCGCGATGGAAAATAAAGGCCTGAACGTCTTCAACTCTAAATACGTGCTGGCGAAGGCCGAAACCGCCACCGACAAAGATTACCTCGGTATTGAGGCGGTGATCGGCCATGAATACTTCCATAACTGGACCGGCAACCGCGTGACCTGCCGCGACTGGTTCCAGCTCAGCCTGAAAGAGGGGCTGACCGTGTTCCGCGATCAGGAGTTCAGTTCCGATCTCGGTTCCCGCC
Source organism: Erwinia sp. JUb26 (assembly GCF_003751505.1). Classification (GTDB taxonomy): domain Bacteria; phylum Pseudomonadota; class Gammaproteobacteria; order Enterobacterales; family Enterobacteriaceae; genus Erwinia. Next base: position 241,221 of record NZ_RJVB01000003.1, read on the forward strand.
CGGTTAACCGTATTGATAACGTCCGCGTAATGCGCGGCGCGCAGTTTGCGGAAGACGCCAGCCCGATGGCGCATCCGATTCGCCCGGAGCAGGTGATCGAGATGAACAACTTCTATACGCTGACGGTGTATGAAAAGGGTTCGGAAGTGATCCGCATGATGCATACGCTGCTGGGCGAAGCGGCCTTCCAGAAGGGGATTCAGCTCTATTTCGAGCGCCATGACGGCAGCGCGGCAACCTGCGATGATTTCGTGCAGGCGATGGAAGACGCCTCAAATGTCGATCTGTCACAGTTCCGCCGCTGGTACAGCCAGTCGGGTACACCGGTTCTGTCGGTACGCGATGACTATAATCCTGAGCTTGAGCAGTACACCCTACACGTTACCCAGATGACGCCGCCGACCGCGGATCGCCAGGAGAAGCTGCCGCTGCATATCCCGCTGGATATCGAACTGTATGACAACAAAGGCCAGCCAATCCCGCTACAGCACAACGGCCATCCGCTGCATAACGTGCTGAACGTCACCGAAAGCTTCCAGACGTTTGTCTTCGACGGCGTTCCGGTACAGCCCGTACCGTCGCTGCTGCGTGAGTTTTCGGCGCCGGTTAAGCTCGACTATAACTGGAGTGACGCCCAGCTGACCTTCCTTATGCGCCACGCGCGTAACGATTTCTCGCGCTGGGATGCGGCGCAGAGTCTGATGGTAAATCATATCCGACTGAACGTTGCCCGCCATCAGCAGGGGCAGCCGCTTTCCCTGCCGCTGCACGTGGCGGATGCATTCCGCGCGGTGCTGTTAGAAGAGAACAGCGATCCGGCGTTGATGGCGTTGATCCTGACGCTGCCGAGTGAAAATGAAATCGCCGAGCTGTTCGAAACCATCGATCCGCTGGCGATAGCCGCCGTGCGCGAAGCGCTGGTGCGCACACTGGCTGAGGAACTGACGGATGAGCTGCAGGCGGTATATCGCGCGAATCAGACGGGTGAATATCGCATCGAGCATGCGGATATCGGTAAACGCGCGCTGAAAAACGTCTGCCTGAGCTATCTGGCGTTCGCCGATGCGGTAGCGGCCGATAAGCTGGTCAGCGCTCAGTATCACGCTGCCAATAATATGACCGACAGTATCGCCGCGCTGGCCGCGTCAGTCGCGGCACAGCTGCCGTGCCGTGCGGAACTGCTGGCGGCGTTTGACGAGCGCTGGCATCACGACGGACTGGTTATGGACAAATGGTTTGCGCTACAGGCCACCAGCCCGGCGGCGGATGTGCTGACCCAGGTCAGAGCGCTGCTGAATCACCGCTCGTTTACTCTCGGTAACCCGAACCGCGTTCGCTCACTGGTCGGGGCGTTTGCCGCAGCCAATCCGTCGGCGTTCCACGCGCAGGACGGTAGCGGCTATCAGTTCCTGGTTGAAATGCTGACCGATCTGAATACCCGCAACCCGCAGATTGCCGCACGGCTAATCGAACCGCTGATTCGCCTGAAGCGTTACGATGCTCATCGCCAGGCGCTAATGCGTCAGGCGCTGGAGCAGCTGAAAGGGCTGGATAAGCTTTCGGGTGACCTCTTCGAGAAAATCGAGAAGGCGCTGAACGCCTGAGTCTGGCGTCCGCGTTAACTAAAGGGGGCGATCGTATCGCCCCCTTTTTTATTAGCGCTGTGCGTAACGCGGTTCGGCAGGTGCTGCCGGGCGCTGCATAACGCGATCGAGAACTTCAGCTTCCAGCTCGGCCAGCCGCAGCGAGCCTTTCCTTCGCGGGCGCGGCAGGTCAATACTCAGATCGAGGCCAATATTTCCTTCCTCTATTAACAGCACGCGATCCGCCATCGCCACCGCTTCGCTCACGTCGTGCGTGACCAGCAGTACGGTGAAGTGATGCTGTTGCCACAGCGATTCAATTAAATCCTGCATCTCAATTCGCGTTAAGGCATCCAGCGCGCCGAGCGGTTCGTCCAGCAGCAGCAGGCCGGGGCGATGGATCAGTGCTCTGGCCAGCGCCACGCGCTGTTTCTGACCGCCGGAAAGGGCGGCGGGCCATTCTGCGGCGCGATCCGCCAGACCGACGGCGGCAAGTGCCTCCAGCGCATTTTGCTTCCAGCCGCGTCCTTTTAATCCCAGGCCAACGTTATCGATGATGCTTTTCCACGGCAGCAGACGGGCATCCTGGAACATCAGGCGGATATCTTCACGCGCCTCGTTCAGCGGTGCGCTGCCGGCAAGAAGCTCGCCGCTGCTGGCTTTTTCCAGCCCGGCCAGCAGCCGTAACAGAGTGCTTTTTCCGCAGCCGCTGCGGCCCACGACCGCCACAAACTGCCCGGAGGGGATATGCAGATCTATACTGTTCAGCACGGTGCGGCCACTGTACTGTTTGCTGGCGCCGTTAATGTTTAATGGTGTTCCTGCATTCAGACGCGGCGGGACGGAGTTGAGCTCGCTCATGCGTTCTCCTCTTTCAGTTGATATGCCGGATGCCAGCGCAGCCAGACGCGCTCCAGCAGCTGAGCGCCGACGTCAGCCAGTTTTCCCAGCAGGGCGTAAAGGATGATGGCCACCACTACCACGTCGGTTTGTAAAAATTCGCGGGCGTTCATCGCCAGATAGCCGATACCGGAATTGGCGGAAATCGTTTCGGCCACTATCAGCGTCAGCCACATCAGGCCGAGGGCAAAGCGGACGCCAACCATGATCGAAGGCAGCGCGCCCGGCAGCACAACCTGAATAAACAGGCTCCAGCCGGACAGGCCGTAGCTGCGCGCCATTTCCACCAGGCCGCGATCGACATTGCGAATGCCGTGATAGGTATTGAGATAGATGGGGAACAGGGTGCCGAGGGCGACCAGAAAGATCTTGGCCGACTCATCGATGCCGAACCACAGGATCACCAGCGGGATCAGCGCGAGGTGAGGCACATTGCGCAGCATCTGAACGGAGGTATCCAGAAGACGTTCTCCCAGGCGCGACATGCCGGTGATCAGGCCAAGCAGCAGGCCAATCGAACCGCCGATAGCGAAGCCCACCAGCGCGCGCCAGCCGCTGATGGCCAGATGCTGCCACAGCTCTCCGCTGGCGGAAAGACGCCAGAAGGTCACCACCACCGACTCGGGGGAGGGTAGGATGCGCGTGGACAGCCAGCCGGTTTGTGAAGCCAGCTGCCAGACTGCAACCAGCAGTACCGGCAGCGCCCACGGCAGCAGGGCATTGGTGATATGTTTTGTTGCTTTACTCATGCCTACCTCTGAACCATGACGACGGGTATTGCCGTAGATCGAAACGCCCGCACGTCAGTACGGCGAGACGTTGTTAGCTTTGGGACACTTTCTGCGGCGCAAAATCATGCGCAACGTGTTCGCCGTGGGCGTGGATTTTCGCGGGCTGCGGCACCTCCGGGATAGCCAGATCGAGATGCGGGAATAGCAGTTCCCCCACCCGATAGGCCTCTTCCAGGTGCGGATAACCGGAAAGAATAAAGGTTTCAATGCCGAGGTTGGCGTACTCCTGCATTCTTGCGGCAACAGTCGGACCATCGCCGACCAGGGCTGTACCGGCACCGCCACGCACCAGGCCGACTCCGGCCCACAGGTTCGGTGCGATCTCCAGATTATCGCGCTTGCCGCCGTGCAGAGCCGCCATCCGCTGCTGGCCGACGGAATCGGTGCGCGCCAGCGCGGCCTGAGCTTTCGCAATCGTGTCATCGTCAAGGTGAGAGATCAGCCGGTCGGCGGCCTGCCAGGCTTCCTCATTGGTTTCGCGGACGATCACGTGCAGGCGAATACCAAAGCGAACCTTGCGCCCCAGCGCGGCGGCTTTCGCCTGCACCTGGGCAATTTTTTCTTTTACCTGTGCGGGCGGCTCACCCCACGTCAGATAGACATCGACCTGTTCAGCCGCCAGATCCTGTGCCACCTCCGACGAACCGCCGAACCACAGGGGCGGGCGTGGCTGCTGTACCGGTTTAAACATCAGTCGCGCACCGCGCACATTGACGTGCTGACCTTCATAATCGACGGTCTCGCCTTCCAGTACCCGACGCCAGACGCGGGTGAACTCGGCCGATTCAGCATAGCGTTCGCGATGATCGAGAAACACGCCGTCACCGGCGAGTTCTTCCGCGTCGCCCCCGGTCACCAGGTTAAACAGGGCGCGTCCGTTGGACAGTCGATCGAGCGTGGCGGCCTGGCGTGCCGCATGGGTGGGGGAGGTGACTCCCGGGCGCAGGGCAACCAGAAAACGCAGCCGCTGGGTCACGGGGATCAGCGAAGCGGCGACCAGCCAGGCGTCTTCACAGGACCGCCCGGTAGGTATCAGCACGCCGCCGAATCCCAGCCGGTCGGCAGCCTGAGCAATCTGCTGCAGATAGGTGTAATCCACCGGACGGGCACCCTGGTTGGTGCCCAGGTATTGACCATCACCGTGCGTAGGAAGAAACCAGAAGACGGACAGGCTCATCGTTTAACTCCTTGATCAGGGCTGTACTGCACCAGCAGAAAACAGAAACGGCTCAAATATGAATAGATGCGGGTAACGGGTTTACACGGCAGCAGCCAGTGGCTGATGGCGTCGCGCCAGCGCATGCCAGAAGGTATCCACCGATTCTTCCAGGCGCGCAGCCAGTCCAGGGGATAATTCCGGCTGACGATCGTAGTGAGCGATCTGGCTGTCATCGGCAAACACACCGTGCAGAACCTCCTGCGCTTTCAGCGCGTTCAGCACCGGCTTCAAGGCGTAATCAACCGCCAGCAGGTGGGCAACGGTGCCGCCGGTGGCCAGCGGCAGAACCACTTTGTGTTCCAGCGCGCGTTCCGGCAGCAGATCGAGCAGCGTTTTCAGCGCACCGGCAAAAGACGCTTTATATACCGGCGTGGAAACGATCAGTCCGTCGGCTTTTTCCAGGTCTTCCTTAAAGGCCAGCAGCGCCGGAGAGTCGAAACGTGCGTACAGCAGATCTTCAGGATGGAAGTTATGCAGATTCCACGGAGTTACCTCAACGCCGCGCTGTTCAAGGGCATGCTGGCAAACCGTCAACAGTGCGGTGGAGCGAGAAGGAAAGCGGGGGCTTCCCGCCAGAGTAATAACGCGCATAACCACTCCTTATAGCTAAAAGTTATTAATTAAACACATTCAAGAACTGATTGGCTTATCCTGACAGAGCGGGCAGAGGGGCTTAAATGATTTATCCGGCATTTTTTTGCCGTTTTTCTCATATAGCGATGGGCGGCGACGGTGAGGCTGTCAGCCGGGCGCACTTTTTTTCAGCTTTTACGCCGCGGCGTTTCCCTTTATTGCCTGAATACCGGATAATACGACCCCGATTTTCTATCGGGACCTCAGGAGTGACCATGTACTATCCCCTCGTTCGTAAGGCGCTGTTCCAGCTCGATCCTGAGCGCGCGCATGAACTGACTTTGCAGCAGCTGACGCGCCTTTCCGGCACCCCCTTCACCGCCCTCATCCGCCAGTCTTTACCGTTTAAGCCGGTTAACTGCATGGGACTGACGTTTAAAAATCCGCTGGGCCTGGCTGCCGGTTTGGATAAAAACGGTGAATGCATTGATGCCTTTGGCGCAATGGGATTTGGTTTTATTGAAATAGGTACGGTCACCCCACGTCCGCAGCCGGGTAACGATAAGCCGCGCATGTTCCGCGTTGTGGAAGCGCAGGGCATCATTAATCGCATGGGGTTTAATAATCTTGGCGTCGATCATCTGGTCGAGAACGTTAAGAAAGCCCACTACGATGGCATTCTCGGCATTAATATCGGTAAGAATAAAGACACGCCGGTTGAGCAGGGCAAAGAAGATTATTTAACCTGCATGGATAAAATCTATCCGTATGCGGGCTATATCGCCATCAACATCTCTTCACCTAACACGCCGGGATTACGCAGTCTGCAATACGGCGAAGCGCTGGATGATTTGCTGCAGGCGATTAAAACCCGACAGGGTGAACTGCAACAGCGCCATCATAAATATGTTCCTGTCGCCGTGAAGATCGCGCCCGATCTTTCTGAAGAAGAATTGATCCAGGTGGCCGACAGTTTACAGCGCCACAATATTGACGGCGTGATTGCCACCAATACCACCCTCGACCGTTCATTAATTAAAGGGCTAAAACACTGTGATGAAGCCGGTGGGTTGAGCGGCCGTCCGGTGCAGCTGCGCAGTACGGAAATTATCCGCCGACTGTCCGCTGAACTGAAAGGAAGCATGCCAATTATTGGCGTAGGCGGTATTGATTCCCTGGTTTCAGCGCGGGAAAAAATGGAGGCGGGTGCCTCGCTGGTGCAAATATATTCCGGGTTTATTTACAAAGGTCCGCCATTAATAAAAGAAATTGTGACCCATATTTGAGTAAAAAATGCCAGGGGCTTTATTTTCGCCTCTGGCTCGTTTATATTTTGTTCTGTTAGATCGCTATTAAGCCATTTTGGCGTGTTGCTGTGAGTTTAAGAAACAGCCGCTTTTTTCCCGGACCATGAATATTTTTCCGGACATCGGTAACCCATTATTACTACAGGACTCATCATGAGGATTAAACCGGACGATAACTGGCGTTGGTTTTTCGACGCAGAACAAGACCGTATGATGCTGGACCTGGCTCGTGAACAGCCGTTTCGTTCACGTTTTCCCCGTAAGATGCTTACGCCGGATGCCTTTGATGTTTCAGGCTTTTGTGTTGATGATGCCGCGTTGTTTTTCACGTTTGCCGAGCGCTGCCGTCAGGCCGAACTCGATTCAGATCAGCATGCTGAACTGGTGCTGAACGTGCTGGTGGCGACGCGCTTCCTCAAGCCGCTGATGCCCAAGAGCTGGCATTTCGATACCCAGGCGCACGGTGGCTTCCGCCCTGAAGAAGGCGATTTGGTTTGCGTAACCGTGAGTGACAGCGGTGAGCAGGCGACAATGATCGTCGTTGAATCTGGTGATAAAGCGGCACTTTGCCTGCTGGCTCAGCCGGAGCTGAACCTGGCCGGACGCAGTATGATGCTGGGTGATGCCATAAAGATTATGCACGATCGCTTTACGCCTCAGGCAAAACCTGACGCGCTGCGGTTCGCTCGCGCGGTGTAGCCCACCGCGCAGATCCTCTTAACGTAGTACCAGATCCCCCGACGGGATGCAGCTGCAGCTCAGTATGGTTCCGTCCTTTCGTATTGCTCCTTTTTTCAACGCGCTGACTTCGCCGCTGACCAGGGTGACTTTGCAGCTGCCGCAGATCCCCGCACGGCAGGAGTAGGGAATGCGGATCCCCTGCATTTCCAGCTGCTCCAGCAGCACCTGCTGATTATTGCCGCTGAACGCCTGGCCGTTCCAACTGAGGGTCACTTCACCGGGCGGTTGTGCATCGATGGTCAGCGTTTCCGTGACTTCTCCACTGCCGTAGGCGCGGGCGGGCTGGCGTTGAATCACCTCAAGCCGGTCACCGGTGCGGATGACGCCGCTGCTGCGGGCGACCAGATTCATTCCGAAGTCGATATCGCCGCTGCCGTCCTGCGCGCTGCGAAAACGCTGAAGCGTTGACAGCGGTTCACCGTTGGGGTGTTTACGACCGCGCTGAGGGCTGATAGTGGTGAACACGCAGCGGCTGCAGGGTTTGGGCAGGTCGAAAAGCACATCGCCGATCTTTACGGTTGACCAGCCATCTTCGGCCCAGGGCTCAGCCCCGGTAATCACCAGGTTTGGGCGAAACTGCTCCATCCTGACGCCCGCCGGGCAGCGCTGTTGTAAATCAAACAGTGAGGCTTCGTTCACCAGCAGATAGGGGAAGCCATCGGCGAATCCCAGGGGAACCTGCTCGAAGTGTTTTACCCGGCGGGTCATCTGCGGGCCAACCCAGCGCAGCTGCAGCGGTCGGGGGAAAAAACCGCTCAGCCACTGGTTGATACTGTCCGGGGCAATCAGGGCGCTGAAGTGGCTTCCCCAGACCTCGGTAGGCGCATCGTCGGGAAGAAAATCGTCAAACAGCACCGTTGCGCTGCTGCCGTCCGGTGCACTGAGCTGTAAACCACCCATAATTAACGCCGGAGTGAACAACACCATTTCGGGATACTGACGCGCGGTAATAAAGGTGCCATCGGGTTCGGTCAGCATAAAGATGCGATCGAAGGCCAGGCCGCTCTCCAGGGCCTGCGCATGCGAAACCTGCATGCCACGCATGGATTTTACCGGGTGAATAAATAACCGTGACAGTGTGATCATGGTGCTGACTCCTTGTGCAGTCGGTATATGCCCCCTGTTAATTCAGGGTTTCTGCAGCAAAAGAAGCTAACTTTATGACATGACGCCATGATTAGCTATAATGCGCAGCAATTTTCTGATGACGATAAGTGACACTATGAATTCTCTGTTTGCCAGTACGGCGCGTGGGCTCGAAGAGCTGTTAAAAAGTGAACTGGAAGCCCTCGGCGCGCAAAGCTGCCAGGTCGTCCAGGGCGGCGTACATTATCAGGGTGACGATCGTCTGATGTACCAGAGTCTGATGTGGAGCCGTCTGGCGTCGCGTATCCTGCTGCCGCTGACCGAATGCGGCGTGTACAGCGATCTGGACCTCTACCTCGGCGTGCAGGCTATTGACTGGCCGGCGATGTTCGGCAGCGATAAAACCTTCGCCGTGCACTTCAGCGGCCTGAACGAGGTGATCCGCAACAGCCAGTACGGTGCGCTGAAGGTAAAAGACGCCATCGTTGACAGCTTCACCCGTAAAGGGCTGGCCCGTCCCGATGTCGATCGCGAACTGCCGGATATTCGCGTTAACGTCTGGCTGAATAAAGATACCGCCAGCATCGCGCTGGATCTGAGCGGCGAAGGCCTGCACATGCGCGGCTATCGCCAGCAGACCGGCCAGGCTCCGCTGAAAGAGACGCTGGCTTCCGCTATTGTGCTGCGCTCGGGCTGGCAGTCGGGTACGCCGCTGGTCGATCCGATGTGTGGTTCCGGTACGCTGCTGCTGGAAGCGGCGATGATCGCCTGCGATCGCGCGCCGGGTCTGCATCGTAACCATTGGGGCTTTACCGGCTGGAGCAAGTTTGATGCGGCGCTGTGGAGTGACGTGAAGCAGGAAGCACAGGCGCGGGCGAAGAAAGGCCTGCAGGACAACACCTCACGCTTCTTCGGTTATGACAATGATCCTCGAGTGATTGAAAGCGCGCGCGCCAACGCGCGTCGTGCCGGGCTGGCTGAGCGTATCAGCTTCACCCTGCAGGATGTGCTGAAGCTGCAAAACCCGCTGCCGGAAGGCCCTGCGGGGACCGTACTGAGTAACCCACCTTACGGTGAGCGTCTGGAAAGCGAGCCCGCGCTGATCGCGCTGCACAGCCAGCTGGGTCGCCTGATGAAATCGCAGTTTGGCGGCTGGAACCTGTCGCTGTTCAGCGCCTCGCCGGAGCTGCTGAGCTGCCTGCAGCTGCGTGCCGGTCGCCAGTTTAAGGCGAAAAACGGCCCGCTGGACTGCGTGCAGAAAAACTATCAGCTGGCGGCGAATCCGGAAGGCGGCGCCGTGGCGCAGCTGGCGGATGATTATGCTAACCGCCTGCGTAAGAACCTGAAGAAGCTGGATAAATGGGCGCATCAGGAAGGCATTGAGTGCTATCGCGTCTATGATGCCGACCTGCCGGATTATAATGTCGCCGTCGACCGCTACGCTGACTGGGTGGTGGTGCAGGAATATGCGCCACCGAAAACCATTGAGCCTGCCAAAGCGCGCCAGCGTCTGTTTGATGTGATTGCTGCGACCCTTAGCGTCATGGAGCTGCCGACCAACAGGCTGGTGCTGAAAACCCGTGAAAAACAGAAAGGCAAAAGTCAGTATCAGAAGCTGGGTGAGAAGGGGGATTTCTTCCAGGTCAGCGAATTTAATGCCAAACTGTGGGTCAATCTGACTGACTATCTCGACACTGGTTTGTTCCTTGACCACCGCATCGCCCGTAAAATGCTGGGTCAGATGAGCAAAGGAAAAGACTTCCTTAACCTATTTGCCTACACCGGCAGCGCCAGCGTTCATGCCGGTCTTGGCGGTGCGCGCAGCACCACCACGGTCGATATGTCGCGCACCTATCTGGAGTGGGCGGAACGCAACCTGCGGCTTAACGGCTTAACCGGCCGCCAGCACCGTTTGATGCAGGCAGACTGCCTGAACTGGATGCGTGAAGCCGATGAACAGTTCGATCTGATCTTTATCGATCCGCCAACGTTCTCTAACTCCAAGCGTATGGAGGAGAGTTTCGATGTGCAGCGCGATCATCTGGATCTGATGAAGGATCTTAAACGTCTGCTGCGCGCGGGCGGTACCATTATGTTCTCTAACAATAAACGCGGCTTTAAGATGGACTTCGCCGGGCTGGAAGCGTTGGGCCTTGAGGCCCGCGAAATTACCGCCAAAACGCAGTCTCAGGATTTTGCCCGTAACCGTCAAATTCACAACTGCTGGCTGCTGACGCACGCCGGTAAGGAATAAGTTTTTATGTCACTAATCAGTATTCATGGCGCTTACCTTTCATTCAGCGACGCGCCGTTGTTGGATAGCACTGAACTGCACATCGAAGAAAATGAGCGCGTTTGTCTGGTCGGGCGTAACGGAGCGGGTAAATCCACGCTGATGAAAATCATCAACCGTGAGCAGCCGCTGGATGACGGTCGCATCATTTATGAGCAGGACCTGATCGTCGCGCGCCTGCAGCAGGATCCGCCGCGTAACGTGGCCGGTTCGGTTTATGACTTTGTGGCCGAAGGGGTGGAGGAGCAGGCGGAACACCTGAAGGCCTACCACGCAATTTCCCATAAGGTAATGGAAGATCCGAGCGACAAAAATTTGAACGAGATGGCGCGCCTGCAGTCCATCCTTGACCACCAGAATCTGTGGCAGCTGGAAAGCCGTATCCATGACGTGCTGGAGAAAATTGGCCTTGATGGCGATGCCGATCTGTCTTCTCTGTCTGGCGGCTGGCTGCGTAAAGCGGCGCTGGGCCGCGCGCTGGTCAGCAACCCAAAAGTACTGATGCTCGACGAGCCAACCAACCACCTGGATATTGAAACGATCGACTGGCTGGAAACGTTCCTGAAAACGTTCCAGGGCAGCATTATCTTTATCTCTCACGACCGTTCATTTATCCGCAATATGGCGACGCGGATTGTCGACCTGGACCGCGGTAAGCTGGTGTCCTGGCCGGGAGATTACGATCAGTATCTGCTGAGTAAAGAAGAAGCGCTGCGCGTTGAAGAGATGCAAAATGCAGAATTTGATCGCAAGCTTGCGCAGGAAGAAGTGTGGATCCGCCAGGGCATCAAGGCGCGCCGTACGCGTAACGAAGGCCGTGTTCGTGCCCTGAAAGCGTTGCGTCGCGAGCGTTCCGAACGTCGCGAAGTCATGGGTAAAGCCAACATGCAGGTGGAAGAGGCGTCGCGCTCCGGCAAGATCGTCTTTGAAATGGAAAACGTTAAGTACGGCATCGCGGGCAAGCAGCTGGTCAACGACTTCTCCCGTCAGGTTCAGCGCGGCGACAAAATTGCCCTGATTGGTCCGAACGGCTGCGGTAAAACCACGCTGCTGAAGCTGATGCTGGATCAGCTCAAGCCGGATAGTGGCCGGGTGCATATCGGCACCAAACTGGAAGTGGCCTACTTTGACCAGCACCGTGCCGAGCTGGATCCTGACCGTACGGTGATGGATAACCTGGCCGAAGGTAAGCAGGAAGTGATGGTTAACGGCAAGCCGCGCCACGTGCTGGGCTATCTGCAGGAGTTCCTGTTCCATCCAAAACGTGCGATGACCCCGGTACGGGCGCTTTCCGGTGGAGAGCGTAACCGACTGCTGCTGGCGCGCCTGTTCCTGAAGCCCAGCAACCTGCTGATCCTCGATGAACCAACCAACGACCTCGATGTGGAAACGCTTGAGCTGCTGGAAGAGCTGATCGATGGCTATCAGGGTACCGTACTGCTTGTCAGCCACGATCGTCAGTTCGTTGATAACACCGTGACCGAATGCTGGATCTTCGATGGCAACGGTGAGATTGGCGCGTTTGTCGGCGGTTATCATGATGCCCAGCTGCAGCGTACCGCCTGGAAACAGAACCGTGCGGCGGCGAAAAATACGGCGTCTCAACCTCGCCAGGAAAGCGTTAAAAGCGAAGCAGTGAAAAAACCGGCTGCTAAGCTGAGCTACAATTTACAGCGCGAACTGGAACAGCTTCCGAAAAAAATGGAAGAGCTGGAAGCTCAGCTTGCTGCTTATCAGGCTCAGGTGGCTGATGTAAACTTCTTCAACCAGCCGCATGATGCGACTCAGCCGGTGCTGGACGCGCTGGCAAACGCTGAGCAGGAACTGGAAACGGCGTTTGAACGTTGGGAATACCTTGAGTCGTTAAGCAACGGCGCGTAATTTTACTGAGGAAAAGGTATGTGTTCGTCGCACCACGCACATCAATGGATTTTATGTCCGCAGTGTGACCTGATGACACAGTTGCCCGTGCTACTGCCGGGCAGCAAAGCAAGCTGCCCGCGTTGTCATACTACACTCCATTCCAGCTGGGTTGAGCCGCTCAGGCGGCCGGCCGGCTATGCGCTGGCGGCGCTGTTTATGCTGCTGCTGGCCAACCTCTTCCCCTTCGTTAATATGCGGGTTGCGGGTTTAAGCAGCGAAATTTCCCTGATGCAAATCCCTCAGGTCATGGTTTCTGAGGACTACAGCAGCCTGGCCACGCTGTTTATGCTGTTTGTTCAGGGCGTGCCCGCGTTCTGCATGGTGGCGATACTGCTGCTGGTCAGCCCGTTGAAACTGCCGCTGCCGTTGAAACGCTATATGACCCGTATCCTGATGCAGCTACGCAGCTGGGGGATGGCGGAAATTTTCCTCGCCGGTGTTCTGGTGAGTTTCGTCAAGCTGATGGCCTACGGCGATATCGGTATCGGCAGCAGCTTTATTCCGTGGTGCCTGTTCTGCGTGCTGCAGCTGCGGGCATTTCAGTGTATTGAGCGCCGCGTGCTGTGGCAGCGTGTGGCACCGCTGCCGCCCCTTCCTGCGCCGCCGGTGGCCGGGATCAGCGGTCTGCGCCAGGGGATGCGCTCCTGCGCCTGTTGTACCGCCGTACTGGCGAGTGACCAGCGGGTCTGCCCGCGCTGCGGCAGCCACGGACATGCCCGGCGTAAGCACAGCCTTCAGTGGACGCTGGCGTTGTTACTGACTTCTATAATGCTCTATATCCCCGCCAACCTGATGCCGATCATGATTACCGAAGCGCTGGGTAACAAGATGGGCTCGACGATTATGGCCGGGGTTATCCTGCTATGGAGCGATGGTTCCTATCCGGTGGCGTTAGTGATATTCATTGCCAGTATCATGGTACCGTCGCTGAAGATGCTGGCCATTGCCTGGCTGTGCTGGGATGCCCGGGGGAACGGTCGTCATCACCGCGACAGTGAACGGATGCACAAAATTTATGAAATGGTTGAGTTTGTTGGACGCTGGTCAATGATTGACGTATTTGTTATTGCCGTCTTGTCGGCACTGGTGCGAATGGGGCGGTTGATGAGCATTTATCCCGCTACGGGCGCGCTGTTATTCGCGATGGTGGTGATCCTGACGATGTTTGCCGCCATAACGTTTGATCCCCGACTGACCTGGGATCGGGTGAAAGATAAGAGTACTGAGGAGTCGTTGAGTGACGGAAAATAATCACAGCACCGCCAGGGTAGAATCCATTAAGCGCTGGTCTCCGGTGTGGATCGTTCCGATTGTGACCGTGCTGATCGGCGCATGGATCCTGTTTTACCACTTCAGCCACCAGGGACCCGAAATCACGCTGATCACCACCAATGCGGAAGGCATCGAAGGTGGCAAAACCACCATTAAAAGCCGCAGCGTGGATGTCGGTATTGTTGAAAGCGCGGTGTTAACCGACGATCTGCACCACGTTGAAATTAAAGCGCGGCTCAATTCGGGCATGGAGAAACTGCTGCGGGAAGACAGCGCGTTCTGGGTGGTGAAACCGACCATTGGTCGCGGCGGCGTCAGCGGTCTGGGAACGCTGCTGTCCGGTGCCTATATTGAACTGCAGCCTGGCGCGAAGGGCGAAAAGGCCAAAGAGTATCAATTGCTGGACGCGCCGCCGCTGGCGCCGCCGGATGCCAAAGGGATCCGCATCACGCTGGATAGCCGTAAAGCCGGTCAGCTCAATGCCGGGGATCCGGTGCTGTTCCGTGGTTATCGGGTTGGCTCGGTGGAAACCAGTACATTCGATACCGACAAGCGCATGATTGGATATCAGCTGTTTATTGCCGCGCCTTACGATCGCCTGATCACCACCAACGTTCGCTTCTGGAAAGACAGCGGGATTGCGGTGGATATGTCCGCGTCGGGCATGCGGGTTGAGATGGGATCGCTGGCGACGCTGCTGAGCGGCGGGGTGAGTTTTGACGTGCCGGAAGGCTGGGAATTGGGCAAGCCCGCCGAGAATAAAGCGGAGTATCGTCTGTTTGACGATCAGCGCAGTATTCAGGACTCCCTGTACAGCGAGCACAGGGACTTCCTGATGTTCTTCAGCGACTCGGTTCGCGGACTGAACGCCGGTGCACCGGTTGAGTTCCGCGGTATTCGCCTGGGCACGGTGGCGGAAGTACCGTTTACGGCTCCGGGCATCGCACAGCGTCTGAATAATGATTACCGCATTCCGGTATTGATCCGCATCGAGCCCGATCGCTTCCGTCAGCAGCTTGGCGAAGGATTTAACTTCGAGCAGCATCTGAAAAACGGCATCGGTGAGGGATTACGTGCGTCGCTCAAATCTGCCAACCTGTTGACCGGTTCTCTCTACGTCGATCTCGACTTCTATAAAAATGCCAAGCCGGTTACCGGGCCATCGAAATTTGGTGATTACGAGCTGATTCCAACGGTTAGCGGTGGACTTGCGCAGATCCAGGAAAAGCTGGTGGAGTCGCTGGATAAAATTAATAACCTGCCGCTGAATCCGATGCTGAACGAGGCAACAGGCACGTTGAAAGAGAGCCAGCGCACGCTGCGTGAACTGCAGAAAACGCTGGATAATCTGAATCAGATCACCTCCAGCCAGGCGATGCAGGAACTGCCAGCGGATATGCAGACGACGCTGCGTGAACTGAACCGCAGCATGAAGGGCTTCCAGCCCGGATCGCCGGCCTATAACAAGCTGGTTGCGGATATGCAGCGACTGGATCAGGTGATGCGTGAACTGCAGCCGGTGCTGAAAACGCTCAACAACAAAAGTAATGCGCTGGTGTTTGAAGCTAAACCCGGTCAGGACCCACAGCCGAAGAGGGCGAAATGATGATGAAATGGATCCCCTTAGCGTTGATCCTTGCGGTAACGGCCTGCAGCAGCACGCCCGAAACCCGTTACTATCAGCTGCCTGCTGCAGGCAGTAATACGGTGGTGAGCAGCCAGACATTCTCCCGCCCGATCTGGGTGGAATCGGTCTCCATACCTGATTATCTGGCAGGTAACGGCGTAGTTTATCAAAGCAATGACGTGCAGTATGTGATTGCGGCCAACAATCGCTGGGCCAGCCCGCTTGACCAGCAGCTGCAGCAAACGCTGGTCAGCAACCTGAGTAGCGAACTACCCGGGGCTATGGTCTCTTCTTCGCCACTTGGCCAGCAGCACGATACGCTTAACGTTACGGTAACTGGATTCCATGGCCGCTACGATGGTAAAGCGGTGGTCAGCGGCGTGTGGGTTTGGCAGCACGAAGGTCGTCTGGAGAAGCGGGCCTTTAGCCTGGCTCTGCCGCAAAGTGAAGACGGTTATGATTCTCTGGTCAGAACGCTGTCCCAGGGCTGGCAACAGACTTCGACTCAGATCGCAAATGCGATAAATCAGCAACGTTAGTTATTATTTTTACAAATGCCCTAAGCCTTTGATTATCGCAAAATGAGACTTTTGCATAATCAGAGGCTTTTTTATTGCGAATCATCTACCTGTGGCCATCCAGGCTCAATAAAAAATGCAAAATTATGAAAATGCCAGGTCATAAATATGACATTGGCGTGAAATTTGCGCATTGATCTTTTATTACCGCAGAGGTAGAACTGGATTGTGGCTGCACGGGTTGTAGCCACTGTTTTCTTTCCACCAGATTCCACCAGACAAAATGAGGGAAACGCGGCATGAAGAGACAGAAACGAGATCGCCTGGATCGGGCACATTCACGAGGTTATCAAGCGGGCATTACCGGACGCTCAAAAGAGATGTGTCCTTACCAATTGCTAGATGCTCGATCTCACTGGTTGGGAGGTTGGCGACAAGCCATGGAGGACAGGACGGTTACCGCGTAACGCCTGTTCAACGTAAAGGAAAAAACCTCCGCTGCTGCGGAGGTTTTCGGTTCTTAGGGTCATCATTTCAAAGCGATAACCAGAACGCTTAGAACGCCGTGGTATCTTTGAACAGACCTACTTTCAGGTCAGTTGCGGTATAAATCACATTACCGTCAACCAGCACTTCACCATCAGCAACGCCCATCACCAGTTTACGGTTGATTACACGTTTGAAATGAATACGGTACGAAACCTTTTTCGCCGTCGGCAGAACCTGGCCAGTGAATTTCACCTCGCCCACGCCCAGCGCACGACCTTTACCTTCTGCACCTAACCAGCCGAGGTAGAAACCAACCAGCTGCCACATTGCGTCCAGTCCCAGGCAGCCCGGCATTACCGGATCGCCAATAAAATGACAGCCGAAGAACCACAGGTCCGGATTGATATCCAGCTCGGCCTCAACGAAGCCTTTACCGTAGTTACCGCCATCTTCGGTCATCTTGATCACGCGGTCCATCATCAACATATTGCCGGATGGCAATGGCGGGCCTTCTGCACCGAAAAGTTCACCGCGACCAGAAGCAATCAGGTCTTCTTTTGTATAGGATTCGCGTTTATCTACCATATTCTCAATAAGCCTTATTTTAGTGAATCACGAATTTTAGCTAACACGTGTACGCTGAGCAAGTCCGATCAGCGCTGGTTGAACCAGTTTAACCAGCGTAGCGGCCAGGGAAGCTGGCGCGCATCCTGTTGGTTAATCTGAGCAATGCGATCCTGAATAGAACGCAGCAGGCAAGAATCGTTTTCCTTGTCCCATTCAACACCCGTTAACAACGGCAGGGCTTCTTCCACGCTGGATACCGCCCACAAATGAAATTTACCTTCTCGTACCGCATCGACAACGTCTTGTTGTAACGAGAGGTGACGTACGTTGGCTGCCGGGAGAATAACACCCTGGTGGCCATTTAGCGTACGCTGGTTACAGATATTGAAGAAGCCTTCAATTTTTTCGTTTAATCCCCCTACCGGCTGAACGCGACCGAACTGATCGACGGAACCGGTGACGGCGATTTGCTGATTGATCGGTTGTAATGCGAGTGCGCTGATGAGTGCGCAAAGCTCGGCCAGCGAAGCGCTGTCGCCGTCAACCTCTGAATAAGACTGTTCAAATACCATCGAAGCGGAGAAGGGCAGTTGCTGATCAAGATCCAGCTCCGCAATCAGCCACGCCTGCATAATCATCATTCCCTTGGCATGAATATTACCGCCAAGCTCTGCTTTACGCTCTACGTCGGTAAACTCGCCGTCACCCACATGCACGACGCAGCTGATACGCGAGGGTTCACCAAATGGACGCGGATGGCCCGGGAAATCAATCACCGAAAGTGCGTTGATTTGGCCAACCATCTCGCCTTCGGTCTCGATCAGGATCTGCTCGAGCAGGATGTCATCGCGCACGCGCTCGGAGAGGAAACTTTCACGCCATTCACGCGTTGTCAGGGCATCACGTAAATTTTCACCGCTTACGCTTTCATTTTCGCTGTAAAGCGCGGCGTCCTGCAGCTGGCGTGCCAGCCACGTTGGATCCAGCGGCAGCGTCTCCTGATCGCCGGTAAAGCGTGCGGCTTCGCGGATAAGCACCGGCCAGAAATCAGCAGCGGGCGCGGGATAACCAAGGCTCTCCGCCACGCTTAACACCCACTGCATCCAGTGAGTGAACTCTTCTTCATCAACCAGCTGGATGTTCTCTTCAAACTCGCTGTAAAGCGACAGCGAAGCCAGCTCGGGTTCGATATCCTGAAAATCAGCCAGGGCATCACGATCGCCGGTCAGCACCAGGCGAAGCTGCATCGGCATTGACGGCACGTCAAGCGGCAGCGGGCGTGTTTCATCCTGTGAATACCAGTCAAAGCGCTGGTTGACCATGATTTTTTTAAGACGCAGCCAGAGCAAAGGCTGTGCCAGCAGCGCGCGCAGAGAAAGGAGCAGTACGCCGCCGTTTGCACGATGAACAAGACCAGGAGACAGGGTCAACGATGCGTTATGAAGACGAACGCAGCCAAACAGCTGCTCTGCTTCAATCCAGTCAGCATGGTGAATGCCGCCGGTGCTGGCAAAATTATCGAGCGGACTTTCCGCCGGGCGCCAGACGATCTGATGGGGTTCAACCAGATAGTGCCCGCCGTATAACGGGCTGGCATCTTCCTCCTCCCCGGATTCGATGAGGGAAGAGAGCACGTTCTGCAGCAAAGCCTGGTATTCAGCGCTTTCGGCGCTTTTGACCAGCATAAGCGGTACTTTTGCCGGGGTTTGCAGCAGCAGGCTGAGGCCATTGAACAGGCGAGACTGCACGTTAGCAAAACATTCTGTCTCAGTGGTGGCCGCCTGTGAGATGAGATGCTGGAAGCGTTCTGTATCGGGCTGTAGGGCGCGCCACTCTAATCGGTTGTTGGTCAAAGTTATCGTATTTTTCTGAAATGAATAAAAGCGGCATTATACAATAATTCAGCCTGTTAAGCACAGCAGACATACGGTTCTGTATTATCTGAATTAAGATTCGCGGCCTGGTTCCGGTTTTCTTTGCAGCCAGATTAAAAAAAGCTGTTATTCTTAAGTTGTTATAGGGTCAGCATGAGATTCCGATGAAATATCAACAACTGGAAAATCTTGAAAGCGGATGGAAATGGAAATACCTGGTCAAAAAACACCGCGAAGGTGAAGCGATCACGCGCTATATCGAGCTTAGCGCAGCACAGGCGGTCGTGGATGAGTTGTTGGCGATGGAGAACAGCCCCAATCTGGTTTTAACCTGGATTAACCAGCATATCAATCCGGCTCTTGAAAACCGTATGAAGCAGACGATCCGTGCGCGTCGTAAACGCCATTTTAATGCTGAGCATCAGCATACGCGAAAAAAGTCTATCGACCTGGAATATCTGGTGTGGCAGCGACTTGCAGGACTGGCGCAGCGTCGTAACAGTACGCTTTCGGAAACGGTGGTGCAGCTGATTGAGGATGCTGAACGAAAAGAGCAATATGCCAGTCAGATGTCCTCACTCAAGCAGGATCTGAAGGCTATTCTCGGGAAGCCTGAATAGCAGGGCAGGAAGCGGTTTACATATCTTAGAAGCTGTAAAACAGGAAATAAAAAACCCCGCCTTAGCGGGGTTTTTTCATCAAAACGTCACTTATGCCTGAGGCTGAGTTACAACGTCTTTGATGCCTTTAACTTCGATTTCTACGCGACGGTCTGGCGCCAGGCAGTCGATCAGAGCCTGACGGCCTTTCACGCTGTCACAGGTGTTGCCAGTAACTGGGTTGGATTTACCCTGGCCACGTGCAGAGATCTTGTTAGCTGGGATACCTTTAGAGACCAGGTAATCCACGACTGACTGAGCACGTTTCTCAGACAGTTTCTGGTTGTATTCTTCAGAACCGATGCGGTCTGTGAAGCCCAGTACCACAACAGAGCCATCTTTCGGATCCAGATTGCTCAGCTGGGTGTACAGCTGATCCAGAGCCTGCTGACCTTCTGGTTTCAGAGTAGCTTTGTTGAAGTTGAACAGTACGTCAGATTTCAGTGTGAAACGCTTGGTTTCAACAACTGGAGCCGGAGCTGGTGCTGGAGCCGGTGCTGGAGCAGCAGCTTCTTCCTGACCGAAACGGTAAGAAACACCTAAGCTGAACATGGAGTTATCAGGACGAGTACCCACGGTACCTGCGTCACCGATGTTGTTCACCCACTGGTAGTCCAGACGGGTTGCCCAGTTTGGAGTCAGCGCATATTCAACACCTACTGCTGCCAGTGGAGAAACGCCGGTGTCGTGGTCGCTGATGCGATCGCCGCCAACTACCTGCTGAGTGGAGTCAGCACGCCATACCATACCACCCAGACGGGTGTACAGGTCCAGGTTGTCCAGAACCGGGTAGCTTAACTTAGCTGCCAGCTGAACGCCCTGCGCTTTGAATGCGCCATTAACCTGGTCGCCTTTGTTAGGCATACGGCCCAGCCAGTCATAACCCAGTTCGAAGCCCAGGTATGGATTAGCCTGATAACCAAGGAATGCACCAGCACCAAGCTGATTTTCATGGGTTGGGCCGTCGTTGTCTTGGTAACCGTTACCGTAGTAACCTTTGTCGTGGTACTGAGACCAGCCCAGTTTAGCACCGGTGTACCAGGTGTCATCTTTAGGAGCGGCCTGCGCTACGGTAGCGAAGCCAGCCAGTGCCACTGCAATTGCGATAGCTGTCTTTTTCATTTTTGCGCCTCGTTATCATCCAAATAGGCAATGAGCTTAAAGTTAGCTCTTTGGTTAAATCCTTTGCCGGGTTATCACGCTCATTTGTGACTCTTCCAAAAAAAAGGAGGTTATTGAGCACCCTGGCGAGATAAAGTCTACAACGTACTAGCAAATTAACAAGTGTGATATGACGATGGCCGATAAAAAAATGGGGATTTTTACATATTTTTTAACAATCGGAAGGGAATTATGTGTACAAGAAATGGTCAGAGACGCAGCTAACCTATTGTACAGCCGCGTCATAACATTATCTGAGGCTTAAGGCGCGTACCACGAGAAAAAATCCTGAGAATTATCTCATTTTTACTTAATGATACAAACTTGAATGAATTTTTAACCCGCTAAGTGGTCTGCCTGACTGCAAATTTGCACGATCGGGACGCATAATCAGCCCCAGCGCCTGGCCAGAATTTGCTGCTGCCATCAGCCGCGCACGATCGCTCTCCGAAACCTCTTCTTCAAACCAACCCAGCACCACGCTGTAATTACCTGTTTGCAAGGCTTTAATCATCGCTTCAATGGTGGTAATGGGCCCTGAATGTGTCGCCTGCATGACTTTATCCAGAGGCAGTCCCGAACGCTGCAACCAGTCGCGGCTCAGTTTTTGCTGTGGGGTGAGCCATAGCTGCCAGCGAGACTGTTTGCCTAGCTGCTGTAGTAGAGGAAGCAACAACAGCTGGGTCATGCCCGGCTGGTTCTCGCTGTAAATTAATTCGCTAATCAGACCAGCGGCACATGCCGGAGCAGATGTCACACGTGATGCAACGTGAAATGCACTATCGCTATTAACAGATTGAGATTTCGGGAAATAGGTACGCATGATGTCTTCGCTCGCAATGTCACTGTATGAATATACAGTATATGGCTGGCGAACAAAGATCAACCTTATTTTTTTGATGACGTCTCGCAAAATCACAAGATAACTGGCAGCAAGCCGAATTATTCATTGAACCTGTAATGCGGATTGCCTATGTTTCAATAGGTTGATTTATCGGGATTTATGCGAATATTCTTAAGCTGAACAGGGAGTAGCTATGAGTAATTCAAAACAGAGAATTGAGCAGACTAAACAGCGGTTAGCGGCATTGGGGCCGGTTGAATCACGCACGCAGTTCGGTGGCTATAGCCTTTCCGTCGCGAAGACCGTTTTTGCTGTCGTTGCCGATGGAGAACTTTATCTGCGTGCCTGTGAACAGGCCCAGCCGTATATCAGCGAAAGGAAAATGCAGCCCCTCCATTTCGTGAAACGTGGCCTGCCTGTTGCACTCAATTACTACCGGGTCGATGGCGTGCTGTGGTCCGATGCTGATCAGCTGGTGGCTATTTCTTCACTGTGCCTGAATGGCGCAAGGCAGGAACTCCGGGATCGGCAGCAAAACCGACGTATTAAGGATCTCCCTAATATGGGAATGCGTATGGAAGCGATGCTGCGCGACGTAGGGATTTTCTCCATTGAAATGCTGATGCAGCAGGGCGCAAAGCGCAGCTGGTTGAAGCTGCGCGCCAACAATAAACACCTCGGGCTTTCGGTGCTGTTTGCACTGGAGGGGGCGATAGTCGGCAGTCACTATCAGGCGCTGCCGACGGCGGTGAAGGACGAACTGCGGGCGTGGTTCAAGCGCAATGCGCCATGGAATCGCTAGGACAGCTCTGCAACCTCACGTCCTGAACGTTGGACAATCTGCTGCTTAAGTCTGGCAATTTCAGGTAGCAATGCCACCAGTAGGCCGACCTGCTGTAATACCAGCGGTTCTTTGGTGGCATTATCCGCCTCGGTTTGCTGAATCCGCTGTGCCAGACTCGCCATCAGACGCTGTGCCTTCGCTTCATCCACCACCTCAATATGCAAGATATCATCGACATAGCAGACTGCATCATCCATCAGCTGCAGTAGGGTGGTGTTTTCCAGCTTCTCACGGTGTGCGCCCAGTGCGGAAATGTAGCTGAGAAAAGAATGGTTCAGGCACAGTAGCCTGAAAGCGGCTTCGCGAAGCGCACTGTCCGCTTTGTTTTCAACCGAGATATTCGACACGACGGCAGCCAGTTCCGCATCACCATTATGGGCATCACGACGTGCTGCTCGGTAATCAAGGCGATTATCCTTGCCCTGATGATATTGCACCAGCACCGCATCCAGATAGCGGCAGTTGGCGTTCAGCGTTCGCTCTGCCACGGCCGGAAGCCGCAGGAAACGCCAGTCGGGCCAGATAAAGGCCACGGCCAGCCAGGCGATAGCGCAACCCAGTAGCGTATCAATAATGCGCGGTAGCGCGACTTCAAACCCTTCGCCTAGCAGATTGAAGCACAGCAGCACCAGCAGCGTAATAAACAGGGTGGCATGCGCATACTGAATAGTGCGGAAGAAGAAGAACAGCACGCCGGTGACGACGATCAGCATCAGCTGACCTTCAATAGACGGTACCAGCCACAGAAGAGGCAGGCCAAGGGCAATCCCCGCCAGCGTGCCGACAATGCGCAGCGCCAGACGTCGGCGTGTCGCGCTGTAGTTAGGCTGGCAGACAAACAGACTGGTCAGCAGTATCCAGTAGCCGTGCTGCAGGCCGGTAAATTGAATAAAGGCGTAACCGGCGCACAGCAGAAGTGATAGGCGTACCGCATGACGGAACAGCGGCGACTCCGCGCTCATATGGCGGCTGAGCCGCAGGCGGATATCGCTCCAGCCGGTCAGTCCCTCGCGAGAAAGCGACTGATCGTGGTAATAACCGCCTTCTGCCAGTGCCTGCTCTGATTCAATGGTCGCCAGTTGGGCATCGATGGCCTTCAGATTGTTCAGCAGAAAGTGCATCGCTTTCACTTCCTGACTATCCGGCTGCTGAACCGCCAGTCTCTGCAGCGCTGCGTTAAGATTGGCAAAAACGCGTTCGAATCGCGGATCATGCTGATAGGTTTCACGCAGCAAAATGGCACGCGAAAGCTGCCGACAGGCCAGAGCCTGCAGGGTTAACAGGCGTTGGAAGCGAAAAAGAATATCACTGGCTCCCCAGGCTTTACGCAGGGAATGGTACTGCACGTGCGATGAACTGGCGCGTTCGTGAATATCCTGCGCCACAAAATAGTAATGAAGCGTGCGTCGTGTTCCACGCTGGCCGCGATCGCCGCGCAGCCTCGACTGAATTGAGGCTTTTGCCTGATTCAGCAGCGTAACCAGCTGGCTGTTGGCCATGGCCACGTCAACCATCGCCTGGCGGTCATCGTCTTCCAGGTCGGGGTCGAACAGGCTGGCTTTGGCTTCCAGATAGTGAGCCAGCTGCGCATAGCAGCGGGAAAGGTTTTCCTGCAGCGGGCGAATAGGAAACAGAAGGTGTCCGCAAAGCGTCAGCAGGTTATACCAGATGGCACCGGTCAGCAGCAGGGCAGGCTGCAAATACCACTGGGGAAACAGGCCAATTCCCAGCATGGTATAGATGGCGATCAGCAGCGCACCGAAGGCGATGGTCGCGTAACGCGGCCCCAGCGCGCCTAACAGGATAAAACCCCAGCTCGAGATCGCCAGCCCGATAACAAACAGCCACGGATGCGGAAACAGCAGCTCGACCGAAACGGAAGCAATACAGAAGCAGACCAGGGTAATTAGCAGGTTTCGCAGGCGTCCGCTCAGACGATCGTCGAGATCGGTCAGCGCGGCAGCCACCACCCCCAGCGTCAACGGGATTGTCCAGGTGATTTGATCCAGCCACCAGGGGAGCGCAGTGGTACCAATCAACGCCAGCGTTATGCGGATGTTATACAGCCAGCTGCTGTTAAAAGCATAACGGCGAAGGTTATCAATCAATGACGTGTGCATGCTGCGGCTCACGGGAAACGGCGGCGCGCATTGGCTTCACGGGCCGCTCGTGCGACCTCGACGGGCACCACGCGGCGACCGACCGGCCAGAGGGCAATCACGGCAATTTTCAGGTTAGCGATGCCCACCGGAATGCCGATAATCGTCAGGCACTGAGCAATCCCGGCCGTAATGTGCATCAGGCACAGCCACCAGCCGAAAAATATCACCCACAGAATATTGAGCAGCGTGCCGCCAGAATTCATCAGGGTGCTTCTCCCATCAGGATCCAACTCGTCCACGTGTATGGCTTCATTGCCGAAGGGCAGCAGCGAAAGTTTGGTGATTTCCCAGCATGAACGGGTCAGCGGCAGGGTAAAAATCAGCACGATGCTGACAACGGTAGCCAGCAGCCAGGACAGGGTAGTCAAAAAGCCACCCAGAATGAAATTGAGGATATTGAGTACGGCGCGCATTGGTGGCGTCCCCTTATGCGTAGAGAAAAGTCTGAGTGACAATTCATTGATTGTAACGCGTTTTAACGCTGGAGCGGTAAACTGTCGCCAGCTAAACTATAAGATGATGAAAATAACCGCAGCAGGGTCGCAGGAATGGAACTGAAAGCAACATCGCTGGGTAAACATCTGGCACAACATCCTTACAACCGGGTGCGGCTGTTGAATGCGGGCGTGGAGGTCAGCGGAGAAAAACACGAATATCTGATCCCGTTTAATCAGCTGTTATCGATTGCCTGTAAGCGGGGCCTGGTCTGGGGCGAGCTCGAATTCTCATTACCTGACGATAAAGTCGTTCGTCTGCACGGCACGGAATGGAATGAAACGCAGCGCTTTTATCACTATCTGAGCCTTGCCTGGCAGCAGTGGAGCCAGGAGATGAGTGAGGTAGCGGCCGGGGTTTTAAACCAGCAGGCCGAGGCGATTCGTCTTGCCGAACAGCAGGACCGCTGGCTGAAACGCAGCGATATCAGCAGTTGGCAGCAGGCGATCCGTAAATCCTTTGACGCCGTGCCGCTGCCGGTCACCCGGCTTGGCGAGTTTGATAACTGCCGCGAATCCTGGCTTTACTGTCAGCAGTGGCTGAATGACAGCGACAGCCAGCGTGTGAAGCGTAACGCGCGCTGGACCGATCGCATGCTGGAACAGCATGCCGACTACTTCGAACAGGTAGAAAGTTCACCGCTGAATCCCTCGCAGGCCAGAGCCGTGGTCAACGGTGAAGATTCGGTGCTGGTACTGGCCGGAGCGGGCAGCGGTAAAACCTCGGTGCTGGTCGCGCGGGCGGGATGGCTGATGCTGCGCAGGCAGGCGACGGCGGAGCAGGTGCTGTTACTCGCCTTTGGCCGTAAAGCGGCGGAAGAGATGAACGAACGCCTGCGTTCACGTCTGCACCGTGAAGATTTTTCGGCGCGCACCTTCCATTCCCTGGCGCTGCACATTATCCGCCAGGGCAGTAATAAATCGCCGGTCATCAGCAAGTTGGAAAACGATACAACGGCGCGCCATGCGTTGCTGATTGACGTATGGCGGCAGCAGTGCAGTGAGAAAAAGGCCCATGCCAACGGCTGGCGTCAGTGGCTGAGTGACGAGCTGGAGTGGGAAGTAGAGGAAGGCAATTTCTGGCAGGATAATGGACTGGCGAAGCGACTGGCGTCGCGCCTTGAGCGCTGGCTGGGGCTGATGCGCATGCACGGCGGCGCGCAGGCGGCCATGATTGAGGGGGCATCAGACGAGATCCGCGATCTGTTCAGCAAGCGGGTTAAGCTGATGGCCCCGCTGCTAAAGGCCTGGAAGACCGCGCTGAAGGAGGAAGGTGCCATCGATTTCTCCGGCCTGATCCACCAGGCGATCAACATTTTGGATAAAGGCCGCTTTATCAGTCCGTGGAAGCATATCCTTGTCGATGAGTTTCAGGATATCTCGCCGCAGCGGGCGGAGCTGCTGGCTGCGCTACGCCGGCAAAATCGGCAAACTGCGCTGTTTGCCGTCGGCGATGACTGGCAGGCCATTTATCGATTCAGTGGCGCAGAAATGACGTTGACGACGTCATTCCATCACTACTTTGGTGAAGGGGATCGCTGCGTGCTGGATACTACCTACCGCTTCAATCAGCGTATTGGAGAAGTCGCCAACGCCTTTGTGCAGCGTAACCCGCATCAGTTGAAAAAGACATTGAACAGCCTGACGAAAGGGACCAAAAAAGCGGTTCAGCTGTTGCCGGAAGATCAGCTCGAAGCGCTGCTCAATAAAATGAGCGGCTACGTTCAGCCGGACGAGCGGATTATGCTGCTGGCCCGCTATCATCATCTGCGGCCTGAGGTGCTGGACAAGGCCGCAACCCGTTGGCCAAAACTCAATCTGGAGTTTATGACTATCCACGCCAGTAAAGGACAGCAGGCGGAGTACGTTATCTTACTGGGGCTCTCTCATGGGAATGAAGGTTTCCCGGCACCGGCCAGGGAATCGGTGATGGAGGCGGCGCTGCTGCCAAAAGTGGAGGAGTTTCCGGACGCGGAGGAACGGCGACTGGCGTATGTTGCCATCACCCGCGCGATTCATCAGGTCTGGCTGCTGTACGATCGCGATGAGCCTTCGGATTTTGTTGCCGAACTGGGCCGTCAGGGCGTTCCGCAGGTGCGAAAACCCTGACGGTAGAAACGGTTACTTCAGGCGCTGCTGCAGGTAGCGCTCATAATCCGGTATCTGGATTTCAACCTGCCGATCGAACAACGGTGAGTGGATAATAAAGTCAGCGGTGGCGCGGTTGGTTGCCACCGGGATATTCCACACGGTAGCCAGACGCAGCAGCGCTTTAACATCCGGGTCGTGCGGCACGGCGTTCAGCGGATCCCAGAAGAAAATCAACAGATCGATTTTCCCTTCTGAGATCAGCGCACCGACCTGCTGATCGCCGCCCATCGGGCCGCTGAGCATCGCCGTAACCGGCAGGCCGGTTGCGCGCTGCACCAGATTACCGGTTGTGCCGGTGGCATACAGCGTATGAGGCTGCAGCTTATCTCTGTGAAGACTGACCCATTCCATCAGGGAGTTTTTACAGTGGTCATGAGCGACCAGCGCAATATGCTTTTGCGGCTGTATCTTACGAGTGGTCTGGTCCATTCAGATATCCTGGCTATGTAGGGTAACGGCAGAAACGTCAAATAAACAGAAAGTTGAGTGTAACGTTGCGGTTAAACGGATATCAACTGGTATGTAAGGCTTTCATCAACGTAATAAAACGCTGGCGGGTGGCAGCATCAACCTGCTGATACCACAGATGCAGCATTCTTTCTGCTGAAGAACGGCGATCGAGGGCAAGATCCTGCTCCTGCGCCGCATTGAGGGCAGTATGTTTACCCGAATGCGCAAAACGTGGCACCGAGGCGCTTTCTCCGTTCAGGTTATAGTGAATCATCGCCTGTTCAAAATCACCGCTGGTGGTGACGGCCAGAAAGTCGCGCTTATTGGCGATTTCAGCACCTTTCTCATCGACTAACGTAAACTGCGGTTTCTTATCGAACATTCTGACTTCGCGTACCGAAGCCAGCGGCGGAAGCTGGATCAGCACCGAACGACTACGCGCGGTAAACGTCACAATCTGCGGGGCAGAAACCCAGGTGACCGGGCTGTGGGCGGGAAGATGAAACGATTTCTCCACGCGAAACAGCAGTTGATGCTCACCGCGGTCCAGTTCTAAGCCGTCAGCGCCTTTAAGCAGAGAACCGGAAATCTTGTGCCCGTCCAGAACCAAAAGGTCAATATCGGCAGAAAGCTTAAGCGTGGTTGCCTGCGCAGCAGAGACAATCAGCATAATGACCAGCCCGGTTATGACCTTAAACAGCTTCATTCTTACTCCAGACGAGCAAACGGTGAGAAAACGTCGAATGTATCAAAGTCTTTCAGTATGGCATCATATTAACATTTAAACACACTTAATCGTGCTATTGATCGTGAATTGCGGAAGTGTCGATACTGAGAGTAGTGAATCAGTCATAATGAGAAAATACAGGCCGTTAACCCGAACCGGAGAAAAAAATGGATGATAAAAAGATTATCAATGTTCTGACCAGCAGCAAAACCATCGCCCTGGTGGGGGCCACTGATAACGCGCAGCGCCCAGCTTTTCACGTTATGGAATATCTTCTTTCACAGGGTTACGACGTCGTCCCGGTTAACCCTAAACTGGCCGGTCAGGAGTTATTGGGGCAAACGGTCTATGCGGAGCTAAAAGACATTCCTCAGCCGGTAGACATGGTGGATGTGTTCCGTAACGCCGAGGCGGCATGGGGGATTGCACAGGAAGCCATCGCCATCGGTGCGAAAACGCTTTGGTTACAAATTGGCGTTATCAACGAACAGGCTGCGGTGCTGGCGGCCGATGCCGGGTTAACCGTTGTGATGGATCGCTGCCCGAAAATAGAAATCCCGCGCCTCGGTTTAGCAAAGAGCGCATAAAAAACCCTGCTTAAGCAGGGCTTTAAATTAGTTTCTCAGGCTTGGCGACTGCAACTGCTGGCGGATAGATAGCGCCAGCTCATCTAACGACTGCTGGTCGGGATGTTCCCCCGGCTGTTCCCAGGAAATCTGTGCTTCCGCCAGATAGGTATGCACCGTCTGGCCTTCTTCATCTTCCATCACCACGTGATACCAGGGCGCGGCACGCAGCGCTTCGCTGCCGCTGATATCTTCACTGACCGATTCTTTCAGTGAATACTGGGGATCCACATCGACTATCACGCCCAAAAAACCCAGCAGCTGATGACGAACCTGCTGACCAATACCGTATTTGCTGGCAATCATGGGTGACCTCCTGAAACGTTGCCCCTACCTCACTGTATGGAGGCAAAGGCAGCATTTTTCAAGTCACAGCACGCGGCAGGCGAACCCTTTCAGGTAAAGTCCTTCAGGATAGCTGGAAATAACCGGGTGATCGGCGGCCTGGCGGAACTGCTCAATAAACTGTACGTCGCGCTTAGCGTCGACGGCGGCATCGGCGATAATTTTCTGGAACAGCTCGGTAGGCATCAGACCGGAACAGGAGTAGGTCATCAGCATACCGCCCGGGTTCAACAACTGCATTGCCAGCATATTAATATCTTTGTAGCCACGACACGCGCCCATCAACTGATTTTTATTCTCAACAAACTTAGGCGGGTCCATCACAATCAGATCGAATTTCTCGCCTTCATCGCGATAGCGACGCAGCAGCTTGAACACGTCATCGCGCAGGAACTGGGCTTTGCTCAGATCCAGACCGTTTAGTTCAACGTTCTGTTTTGCCACATCCAGTGCCGCCTGCGATGTATCCACGCTGATCACCTCACGGCAGTTGCCCATCAGGGCAGAAACTGCGAAACCACCGGTGTAGGAGAAGCAGTTCAGCACGCGGCGATCTTCCGCGTAGCGGCGGGTGGCCAGGCGACTGTCGCGCTGATCGAGGTAATAGCCGGTTTTATGGCCGGTCTGAATATCCACCAGCAGTTTCATACCGTGTTCGGTAATCGGCAGCAGTTCCGGTGGCGTTTCACCCAGCACAACCCCCTGGGTCAGTTCCAGACCTTCTTTTTTACGAACGCTAACGTCGGAGCGATCGTAAATAGCGCAGCCCGGATAGCAGGTTTGCAGCGCGGTGATCAGCGCGGCACGCTGGTACTCCGCGCCGGCAGACAGGAGCTGCAGCACGAGGAAGTTGCCAAAACGGTCGATGGTGATCCCCGGCAGACCGTCGGATTCTCCGGCGATCAGGCGGTAGCTATCAAGATTATCGCGGTGCGCCAGCCAGTCGCGCAGCTGCTGCGCGGCCTGTAGACGGCGAACGAAAAAGTCGATATCAATCGATTCATCCTGCTCCCAGCTCCAGACGCGGGCACGGATCTGCGATTGTGGGGACCAGGCGGCACGCGCCAGCCATTTACCCTGGCTGTCGCAGACATCAATAGTTTCACCCGACTGGGCTTTCCCTTCCATGCGGGCAATAGCCCCGGAGAACACCCACGGATGGCGACGAAGTAAGGACTTTTCACGCCCTTTGGCAAGAATCAAACGAACAGTCATAGTCAGTTATACTTATACTCAGAGAATCAGGCGATATTGTCCGGTGCTGACTGGGAAAAAGCAATCAGTGGCGAAGATAAGGAGAAAAAATGGCGACTATCGGCCTGCGGGCCTGGGTTCACGGCAGGGTACAGGGCGTCGGCTTTCGTTACAGCACCCAGCACGAAGCAAAAGCGCTGGGATTGACGGGCTATGCGAAAAATCTTGATGACGGCAGCGTCGAGGTGTTGATGTGCGGTGAGCAGGAGCAGATTGATACGCTGCTCGGCTGGCTTAAGGCTGGGGGACCGCGCAGCGCAAGGGTTGACCGCGTACTGACGGAACCCTGCCAGCCTCCTACGCTAAAGGGGTTCACAACCGGTTAGCGCTTACAGGCACTTGGCGGGCTTGGGTAAACCGGCAATCTTTGTTGCCTGTTTGGCGGGGCCTTTGGGGAACAGTCGGAAAAGATAGCGGCTGTTGCCTTTTTCCTCACCGTACTTCTGCGCCATGGCCTTTACCAGCATGCGTACCGCCGGAGAGGTATTAAACTCCAGATAAAATTCGCGAACGAATCGAACGACCTCCCAGTGTGCGTCGCTTAGTTCAATGGCTTCTTCCTCCGCCAGCAGCGGAGCCAGCGCCTCGCTCCAGTCCGCGGTGGATTTCAGATAGCCCTGCGTGTCGCGCTCAATTTCTCTGCCTTCGAATTGCACTTTATTGCCTCTGCTGCCTGATTCATTCTGCGGCGGAGTTTAACAAACTTTTCCGCCGCAAAAAATAAAGCCCCGCATAAGCGGGGCTTTATTCACATCAGGTCAGAATTAGTTGCTGCGGGACATGCCCAGCAGGCTCAACAGGCTGACGAAGATGTTATAGATAGAAACGTACAGGCTGACGGTGGCGCGTATATAGTTGGTCTCGCCGCCGTTAATAATGTTGCTTGTTTCCCACAGGATGGCACCGGTAGAGAACAGTACAAACAGCACGCTGATTGCCATGTGCAGCGCCGGAATGTTCAGGAAGATGTTGGCCACTACCGCAATCAGCAGGACAACAAAACCTGCCATCAGCATACCGGACAGGAACGACATGTCTTTACGGGTGGTCAGCACGTAGGCGGAACAGCAGAAGAACACCAGCGCGGTACCGCCCAGCGCCAGACCAATCACATCACCCATGCCTGCAGACAGGAAGGAGTTCAGGATTGGACCCAGGCAATAGCCAAGGAAGCCGGTAAAGGCAAACGCGGCCAGAATACCCGCCGGGCTGTTAGCCAGACGATAGGTCAGGAACATCAGACCGTAGAAGCCAACCAGCATCAGAATCAAACCTGGTGATGGCAGCGCAAATACGGTACTCAGCGTGGCGGTCAGCGCGGAAAACGCCAGCGTCAGGCCCAGCAGGAAATAGGTATTGCGTAATACTTTGTGCGTGCTCAACAGCGAGCGTTCGCGAGCGGAATAAACTATGCGATCCATAAAGCACCTCTCAGGGTCACTAAAATACCAGAGAGAATAAAGAGGGAAGGGCGATTGGAAAAGATGTTTTACCCTTCTTTACTCGCTAAAACGCTGATAACTTGAGCAGATTGGCGAATATCACAGCGAACGCATCGCTTTCGCTGATTTTTCAGGCAAGCGCAACAAAACCTGCTTTACAAGCCAGGTCGGGATGTTTATAGTGCGCCCCATTGTGGAAGCGTGGCCGAGTGGCTGAAGGCACCGGTCTTGAAAACCGGCGACGGGAAACCGTTCTAGAGTTCGAATCTCTACGCTTCCACCACCTCATTCTACGGGTCAGCGAAAGCTGGCCCGTTTTGCTATGTGCAGAATAAATTTGCCGGCACAAATCAGGCCGTTTAGCTTGCCTCTGCCTCTGCCTCTGCCTCTGCCTCTGCCTCTGCCTCTGCCTCTGCCTCTGCCTCTGTTTTGCTACCGTGTCTTCTGTGACATCACTGGGCCGGGACCCAAAACCGTCGGATTTATAATCGTTTACCGTGTGGGCTGCCTGCAAAACAGCCAAAAGAATTCAAATGTTCACAAAATCAACAAAATAGCGAAAAATAATCTTGGCAAACGAAAAAACTCCCCCTATACTGCGCTCCATCAGTTAGCGGCACCTTAGCCAAAGCTGATACCGTGTGGAAGCGTGGCCGAGTGGCTGAAGGCACCGGTCTTGAAAACCGGCGACGGGAAACCGTTCTAGAGTTCGAATCTCTACGCTTCCACCATCCATTCTGACCCCGAGCTTGAAGAAGCTCGGGGTTTTTTGTTTTAGTCCATCCCCTTCAAACCGTATTCAACGGTTGCCAGATAGATGCAAAAATAGTCCTGCACCATCGTCATAAATTCCGGTTTCAGCGTAACGGTATTCTTATCTTCCCTAATCGTCAGCAGTTGTCGGCTGGCGGCAGCCTGCAGGCAGCGACGGATCAGCGATCGCGATACGCAGCAGGCAAATGAAGCCTTCAGCAGGTTATATTTCACATCCAGACTTCCCTGTTTAATGCTCTCCTGAAACAGATTAAACATCATCATATGTCCCCCATCATGGCTCAAAAATTCGCCACTTCCGGGAACCATGTCATGAATAAACAGGCGATTAAGCGTTATTTCCCCATAGTTTCGAAAAAATCGCGGGATAAAGTCATCCTGACGCAAATAGAAATCCGCATCACAATCGGCCGATAGCAGCGAGCAGGGGCGCAGCATGGTATTAATCATTCGCCTGGTTTCGTTAAGGGCTTTTTCCGTGGGTTTGTAGTTCAGCTTACGCCTGTCGTCCTCGTCCCGAAAAACTTCAAGCCGCTGGCTGACCCGAAGGAACAGCAGGAAAGAGTCCAGAGCATTGCTGCTAAACAAATCGTTAGCAATACAAAAGCGGCGGACGTCTTTAAATGTACTGCTGCTCCGCGTGTAATAAATCCCCAGGATTGCTGAACCGACGATAAAACGATTGGCTTTGAATAGCGTTTTAAAATATAGCGGGTTCGTTAAGTATAATTTAGTTAACAATTCATAATGGCATTTTATAGCATCGTTAAGGTTACTTTTCTCCCGTAATTCTTTTGCTCGTCCTTTGATTTCCGTCTCTAACTCTAACTTTCTTTTGCTAATAAATGGCATTTGGCCCTTTGTTATTTCTGATGAACTAAGAATTATCTTATTTAAGATAATCTCCACTGTCAACAAAACCCGTGTATTAAAGCATTAATGGATACGAATCCAGTAAGAATGATTAATTAATGTTATGTTTTTATTGGTTTTTAAATGGCAACAAAAAAGGACAGTGACATATTTGTTTGGATGAATAGTATTGCGGCTGCTGGACAAGGTAATACAGATGTTAAACGAGATGGAGATTTTTAATTTCGTTCTTTTCTAGTGCATACAAATCTGTTAGCTGAAATTTAATCAAGGATATCAAAATGAAGATGACAAAGGTTGCCATTATTTCGCTATTGACTTTGAGTGTGGCGAATATTGCGAATGCCGCCGATCAAGGTAATGGTAAAGTCACATTTAGCGGTTCCATCGTTAATGCACCATGCTCAATTGCACCTGGCGCAGACGATCTGAAAGTTTCTCTGGGTCAGGTTTCGAATACGCTGCTGGCCGCTGGTGGCGAACAAACAGCCGTACCTTTTACGATCGATCTGCAGAACTGTGATGATGCAACCCGCCATACCGTGACCGCAACGTTCACCGGTAAATCTGGCGCAGACGGGCGTCTGGGCATTACCGGCGAAGCGTCCGGTGCCAGCATTTTGCTGCGTGACGGCAGTGGTAAGAAAGTCGAGCTGGGAACCGCAACCGATGCTCAAATTCTGAACGGTACCAATAACAGCCTGCAGTTCTCCGCGGCGCTGAAAGGAGACGGTACCACCGACGCTCCGGTAGCCGTCGGCACCGGTGCTTTCACCTCCGTGGCCAACTTTACCCTGGCCTACCCGTAAGTTTTCCCCGAACCGTCGATGCTGTGACGTTTCGGGAGCTGCCAGGCCTCCTGCCGGTATCTGAATAGGGATGTCCCCAAATTTGGTTCACCGGTAGTGAGGCCTGAAAGCACCCGTCAATCCGCATTTATTCCCCGTCACCCTCAGGCGAGGGGGAAAGCGCCGCTGCCGATAAGGACATCGTAAACGTTATGACCAGTAGAAAAGCCACCAGAAGGTATTACGGGAAAATGGCATTTCCGCTCTGTCTGGTCATGGTATCGGTGTCCGGTCACGGCAGCAGCGACGAAATTCAGTTTAATACCGACGTCATGGATGTTCAGGATCGCAAGAACATCGACCTCAGCCGTTTTACCCATAAGGGATACATCATGCCCGGGCGCTATACGATGAACGTGCGCCTGAATAGGGATGCGCTGCGGGAACATGAGATCGATTTCTTCCTGGCCGACGATCGCCAGGGCAGCAGTTTGCCGTGTCTGACGGCACCTCTGGTGCAGACGTTTGGCCTGCGCGCTTCCGCCAGCGAACACCTCCGCTGGTGGCACAACGAACAGTGCCTGGATACCCGTAGTTTGAAAGGTATGCAGGCGCGTGGAGACCTCGCGACTGCCACGCTTCAGATCGGCCTGCCACAGGCCTGGCTGGAATACCGTTCGGAAAACTGGGACCCGCCTTCACGATGGGATAACGGCATCCCGGGCATTCTGCTGGACTACAGCATTAACAGTCAGGTGCGCTTCAATCAGCGCGGCAGCGACAGCCGGAATCTGGGTGGTACCGGGACCGTGGGCGCCAATGCCGGGACCTGGCGCCTGCGCGCAGACTGGCAGGGACGACAGGAGAACGACGGGACTGAAAAGCGACGCAACTTCGACTGGACGCGATATTACGCCTATCGCGCACTCCCTCAGCTTGAAGCAAAACTGGTCGTTGGTGAGGACTATCTGGTCTCTGACATTTTCGACAGTTTTCGCTTTGCCGGGGCCAGCATTAGGACCGATGACAATATGTTGCCGCCCAATCTTCGAGGTTATGCTCCGGAGATAACCGGCGTGGCGCGGACCAATGCGCGGGTGATCGTGATGCATCAGGGGCGCGTCCTGTATGAATCCCAGGTCGCTGCAGGCCCCTTCCGCATTCAGGACATAAATGACGCCGTGCGGGGAGAACTGAATGTCCGTATTGAAGAGGAAGATGGCTCAGTCCAGACCTTCAGCATGAATACCGCCAGCATTCCTTACCTGACGCGGCCGGGACGCGTTCGTTACAAAATTGCACTGGGCCGCCCAGTGAACTGGAATCATACCGCTCAGGGTTCAGCATTCGTCAGTGGTGAATTTTCCTGGGGTATCAACAGCGGCTGGTCGCTTTATGGCGGGACGATCGGCAGCGATAACTACCAAGCGCTGGCCGCGGGTATCGGGCGGGACTTACTGGCGTTTGGTGCCATGGCACTGGATGTGACCCGCTCTAACGCTCGTCTTCCCGGTGGTGAAACGCTGACCGGCAACTCCTATCGCCTCAGTTACTCCAAGCGATTTGACGACTATGGCAGCCAGGTCACCTTTGCCGGCTATCGTTTTTCCGAACGCCAGTTTATGTCAATGGGCGACTATGTGGATGCCCGGCAGCATGCCGATACCGGCCGCAATACCGGCAATAGTAAAGAGATGTATACCGTCACCCTGGCCCAGGATATCCGTCCGCTGGCGACCAGTGCTCAACTCAGTTACAACCGGCAAACCTGGTGGGACCGGCCGGACAGCGAACGCTTCAGCGTGGCATTCTCCCGCTATTTCGATTTCCTGATGTGGCGCAACCTCAGCCTGTCGGTTTCCGCCTACCGCAATCGATACAGCGGGAATCGTGACGATGGGGTTTACCTCTCGCTGTCGGTCCCGCTGGCTAACAGCGGCACGCTTAGCTATAGCGGGTCGATGAGCAGCGATCGCAGCAGCCATCAGGTGGGTTATTCAAACCGTCTTGAAAACGGGGATAACTACAGCATCAGCAGCGGAAGGAGCCGAAACGGCCTGGAAGCGGGAGGGTACTACCAGCGTGACGGGAGCCTGGCGCAGCTGACCGGCAGCATGAACTATCAACAGAACCGATACAGCACCCTGAGCGGTTCACTGAAAGGCGGGCTGACGGCGACGCCACAGGGAGTTGCCCTTCACAGACAAAACTCCGCCGGCGGTACGCGTCTGATGCTTGATACCGATGGTGTCAGCCATATCCCGGTCAGCGGCGGTGGCAATCTGGTGTGGAGTAACAGCGCGGGCAAACTGGTGATCCCGGATATGAGCAGCTACTACCGCAACCAGGTGAGCATAGACATCAACAGGTTACCGGAGAATGCCGATGTTGCTTCGTCCGTCGCCCAGGCCACGCTCACGGAAGGCGCCATTGGCTATCGCCATTTCTCGGTGGTTGCCGGAGAAAAAGCGATGGCGGTGATCCGTCTGGCTAACGGTTCCGTGCCGCCCTTTGGTGCCGAAGTGCGTAACGCCCGGCAGCAGCAGGTTGGACTGGTTGCCGATAACGGAAGCGTTTATCTCAGCGGCATTCGTGCGGGTGAATCAATGTCCGTGCACTGGGACGGACGACCGCAGTGTGTACTGTCGTTACCGCAGCGGCTGAACCGCGACGTACTGGCTAATTTATTACTTCCCTGCGGGGATACTTTGCCGATGGCAAAAAAAGAAGAGGATTAAACATGGCCTTTTGGCAAACAGCGGGGCGACTGTGCCTCACGGGCATGGTGCTCGTTTCAACCGGATCTCAGGCTGCTATTGCGCTGGACAGAACGAGAGTGATCGTGGACGCGGGTAATCAGTCTGTCAGCCTGTCGGTGGCAAATGAAAACCCACGCCTGCCTTATCTGGCGCAGGCCTGGATTGAGGATGAACGCCATAACAAGGTGACGACACCACTGATCACCCTGCCGCCGGTACAGCGCATTGAACCGGGGGAAAAAAGCCAGCTTAAAATCCAGGCACTGCCGGCGATCAATCTGCTGGCGCAGGACAAGGAAACGCTGTTTTATTTTAACCTGCGCGAAATCCCCCCGCGCAGCGACAAGCCCAACACGCTGCAAATCGCCCTGCAAACGCGGATCAAGCTTTTCTTCCGCCCGGCGGCGCTAAAAGTGTCGGCGTCCGGCTACCAGTCGCCGGTACAAAAGCAACTCACCCTAATCCGTGAGGGAGGTCGTTACCGGCTGAATAATCCCACGGGTTACTACGTCACGATTGTTGAAGCGTCTGGCCGCGTGGATGGTCCGTCGGTAAAGGGATTCGAACCGATAATGGTGGTGCCGCGTGCCAGTGAGCCGTTGAGCGCCAGCATTGCGCAGCTGGGGGACACGCCAGTATTGAAATACGTTAACGACTTCGGCGGCCGCTCAACGCTGATTTTCCGCTGCGCGTCGTCGGAGTGCAGCGTGGCAGATGTGCTGAACAAGGGCTGATGCCAGACAGGGAAGCGTTATGACGATGCGATTTTTTTTACTGCCATATGTTCTTTTCACTACGCTGGTACTGTTGTTTTCCAATGAGAGCGCGGCATTTTCCTGCATTGATAAACGTGATGGCCGGGCGTTTGATGCCGTCGGCCAGCGCAATATTGATGTAACGGTGAATCTATCCCCGGAAATCATGATAGGCGATGTGGTGATCTTCGATCTGGCTAACTATTTTCAGTGCCAGAACACGATTCCCAATCGTTATGTCGACTACATGCGCATCAATGCCGGTAGCTATCAGACTTCACTTGACGCCAACTTCAGCAGTGGGCTGGAAGTGCAGGGACAGCGGCATCTGAACCCCATCACGTCAGCGCTGATGGTTTACGACCTGCGAGATAGTAACTGGCATGATCTGCAGGTTAAGGCGTTTTATCAGCTGAAAGACCGTCCGGGTAAAGGGGTATACATCAAGGCAGGGACGGTGGTGGCGAGTCTGCAACTGTACAAATGGAGCATTCCCGCCGGGGGCGTGTTTACCGCTAACTGGCGCGTGCTGGCGGCAAATGATGCCTACTACACCTCCGGGACCTGCGCCATTAATAATAGCCAGGACATTGATGTTAATTTTGGTCTGATAGCCAGAGAGCAGGTAACCCGCAGTGCCGCTACCAGTCCGTTTCGCCGTGAGGTGACGGTCCCCTATCAATGCAAAGATAACGGCAACTGGGCGATCAAAATGACCCTTTCCGCCGATGCCAGTGCCTTCTCCGCGTCAGCGGTGAAAACCAGCAATCCTGACCTGGGGGTGGAAATCTACCATCAGGGCAAATTGATCAAGCCGTTCGACAGTATCGATAGCCAGATTGTTAACGGTGCCGGAAGCGATGATTTTACCTTCAGTCTGGTGGGGTCAGGCAAAAGTGGGATGGCCACCGGCCCCTTTACCGGCTCTGCCGTGCTGGTGATGAGCCTGCAATAACGCTGGCCGGTAAGCCAATCTAATCAGGAGTGAAAATACCATGCGAGTCTTTCTCAGCGTGATGTTGATGCTTGTGCTTTCGTCAGGGGCGTTCGCCGTTGGCAATAACGGTTACGGCAATATCAGCATTCGCGGCGTCGTCATTGATGCTCCCTGTTCTGTCGCGCCAGGCGACGAGGATTTGCAGGTCAACTTTGGTCAGGTTGCCAGCGCCTCGTTGACCGCAGGCCGCGCCTCGCCCGCACAGGACTTTAGTATCAGGTTACTCCGCTGCTCGCGCCAGATGAGAAATCAGGTGCGGGTCATGTTCAGCGGCAGTGCCTTCAGCGATGGGTTGTTTAAGCCCGGCAGTACAGAGGCTTCATTTGGTATTGCGATCCGCGATCCGCACGATCGTCCGGTTATCAACGGTCAGCCCATCGCCTGGCAGGCGCTCGCCGACGGCGATAACGTGCTGCATTTCAGCGCGTTTCTGAAAGGGCGGCAACAGACGATCGCGCCGGGAGATTTCCAGGCACAGGTCCTTTTTTATCTTGAATATCAGTAATAGCGAACAGCTATCAGGGAGAGCGTGGTGATGAAATTAATAACGCCGTACGGCAGGAACATAGCGCTGATGATGCTGCTGCTCGGGCTGGCAGGATGCCAGGCAAAGAAGCCGCAGGCGATAGCTAAATTACAGGCAGAAGAGACGCTGGCAGCCAGCAGCGGAGACGGTGGGCAGATGGCACTGTGTTTTAAACAACTGGAAGCGCTGAAGGTGATGCAATCTGCGCGCTATCCCTCGCTGCTGGCTGAGTTTAACCAACTGATGGCGGGAGCAGCGAAGTACGGTAGCGTGCGAAAAACGATCGGCCCCCTTAACCAGGATACCGGCGACGCTTTTTTTCGCTTTCGCGCCAACATGATTTGTTCAAAGATCGATAGTGCACTGCTGTCTGCACTGATTGAACAGGACGGGAGCACGTCATGAACATTTCAGGTCAGACCCGGCTGCGCCAGTCACGAACGATTTCACTCTGTCTGTTAACGATCGCGGCCGCTGGCTATCCGGCGACGGAGGGCAGGGCGTCCGATACGGAGATCCCGGCGATTTTACAGTTCGCCGCGCAGTATCACATGATGACGAAGACCGAAATGGATAAAACGAACGCTGTCGGCAAGGCTGCGAAGCCCGGGTCAACGTCGTTGCCGCCGCCCGCCCCGAAAACAGAAAAATCGACCACCTCAGCCTGGCGGCTGAATAACGACAAACAGCTTTTAGCGCTTAATCAGGCGCTGCAGGCATCCTTACAGCGCCAAAAGAGGCTGGAACAGGAAAACCAGCGGCTGAAAAAACCGCCTCTTAAACTCGATGTCTCGGGAGCGCTGGCCAGAGGTTGGGGGGCGTTAAAGCAGCAACTGACCCTGCCGCCGCTGCCCACCGAGCCGATCCGTGCGCTAACCCGGCAGGAGCTGAACCAGGCGGATATACGTCAGGACTATGCTGCGGGGATCTCGCTCGGCAATGAGATCCTGCGCATGCAGTCTGAACATCAGCAATGGGGTATTCCAGGCGACAGGCGCACAATTCTGGCCGGCATCCGCGATCTTTTCGCCGGACAGGCACGACTGAATCCCGGGGAAGTAAACGACGCGCTGGCTGCGGTCGATCGGCAGGTGGCGGCCAGCCGTGAAAAAATGCGCGAACAACAAACCCGGACGGGGGTAGCCTATCAGGCTTCATTTATGCAGCAAAAAGGTAGCCTCACCGCCGACATGGGCTATGGCTACCGGATTGATTATCGCGGCAAAGGAAAGATAGCCAGCGATGCGATAATTGAAGTGGCGGTAAAAGAGATGCGGGTGGATGGAAAGGTGATCCAGGATATGGATGCAGGTGGAGCGCTTTTGTCGCAGCGTCTTGATGAGTTTCCTCCTGTATTCCGCGATGCGCTGGCGCGTCTGGAAAACCATGGCAGTATGACTTTGCTGGTGCCGCCGGATCTGGCCTACGGTGAGGCAGGTTATCCGCCTGATATTCCTCCCGGTGCTTACATGATTTACCAGATCCGTATCTCTGATGTCTTTGATGCCGATACCCCAACTCTCCGTGCGAAGGCAAAGTCATCCTGAGCACGACTAAGACAATAAAGCAGCGAATTGACGCTGACGACATCTTCTGTTTTCGCTCACATCCTGCTATTTTCTTGCTGGAAAGAGCGATTGAGCATTACCGAAAACATCTTGTTTCTTTTCAATCTTCTAATGCCACTAAACCGCCGGGGGCAGAGTCTGCTATATTCTCAATATCGATGATGATTGTGAATGGCCCGGCTTTCTCCGGAGAGCGGTGGTGGTGACTTAGCGCTGTGCGCTGATTTTCTTCTGTGCTGCACGTTTATCTGCCAGTTATTCACCCTGATGAATCAATGGAATACACCTATGATCAAAAAGTTAAGTCTCTGTGCACTCGCCGTATGCTCTGCACTGTCCGGCGTGTCCGCATGGGCAGCCGATAGTGATTACCAGCTGGAACAGGTGCTGATGATGAGCCGCCACAACCTGCGTGCGCCGCTGGCGGACAACGGCAGCGTGCTGGCGCAGGCAACGAAAAAAGCCTGGCCAAAGTGGGATGTACCGGGCGGTCAGCTGACCACCAAGGGCGGCGTGCTGGAAGTGTATATGGGGCGCTACACCCGTGAATGGCTGGCGCAGCAGGGCCTGGTAAAAGATGGCGAATGTCCTTCCCCTGACGCGATTTATGCCTACGCTAACAGCCTGCAGCGTACCGTCGCCACCGCACAGTTCTTTATCACCGGCGCGTTCCCGGGATGCGATGTTACGGTGTCCCATCAGGATGAAATGGGGTCGATGGATCCGATCTTTAATCCGGTTATCACCAGCAGTACGGAAGACTTCAACAAGCAGGCGCTGTCGGCAATGAATGCCGAAGGCGAGAAGCTGGCGCTGAAGCCCGCTTTCCAGCGCCTGGAAAAAATTATTGATTACAAAAACTCTGCGGCCTGCAACGGCAAAAAGCAGTGCGATCTTTCCAGCACCAATCAGAACACCTTCAGCGCCGACAGCGGCAAAGAGCCCGGAGTTTCCGGTCCGCTGAAAGTGGGTAACTCACTGGTTGACGCGTTTACCCTGCAGTATTACGAAGGCATGCCGCTCGACCAGGTGGCCTGGGGACAGATCAAAACCCCTGAGCAGTGGAAAGAGCTGTCGGCGATTAAAAATGGCTATCAGGACACGCTGTTCACCTCACCGCTGGTCGCCCGCGAAGTGGCCGCACCGCTGGTGGACTACATCCGCAGCATGCTGATCGACCAGGATAAAGACAGCGCACCGAAAGTTACCCTGATGGTCGGGCATGATTCCAATATCGCCTCGTTACTGACCGCGCTGGACTTTAAGCCTTACGATCTGGCGGATCAGAACGAGCGCACGCCGATTGGTGGGATGATTCAGTTCCAGCGCTGGCTGGATAAGAAAAACAACCGCGAGCTGGTCAAGGTGGAATACGTTTACCAGAGCACCGAGCAGCTGCGCGATGCAGAGCCGCTGTCGCTGGATAACCCGCCGAAGCGCGTGACTCTGCAAATGGCCGGCTGCCAGACTGACGCGAATGGATTCTGCCCGTGGGATCAGTTCACTGCGGTGCTGAATACCGCGCTGCAGGGCACCTCGATGCAGGTTGCTGAGCCCGTTGCCGCCTCGGCCGATGCGGCCGACGTGACGAAGGAAGCGTCCGACAAAGCTGCTGCGGATCAGGCCGCCGCCGAGAAGGCGACGCAGGATAAAGCCGCGACGGAAGCCAAAGATAAAGCGGCTGCTGAACAGGCGGCAAAAGATAAGGCCGCTCAGGAAAAAGCGGTGAAGGAAAAAGTGGCTGCTGAGAAAGCCGCAGCTGAGAAAGCCACAGCCGAGAAGGCGGCTGCA
Organism: Erwinia sp. JUb26; assembly: GCF_003751505.1. GTDB lineage: Bacteria > Pseudomonadota > Gammaproteobacteria > Enterobacterales > Enterobacteriaceae > Erwinia. The sequence continues at coordinate 283,974 of NZ_RJVB01000003.1, forward strand.
GAACAGGCAGCGAAAGAGAAAGCGGCCGCTGAAAAGGCTGCTGCTGATAAGGCGGCAGCGGAAAAAGCCGCCGCTGACAAAGATAAAGCCAGCGAGACCAAAACCGCTCAGCCTGATTCTGCAGGCAGTGCTGATAAAACGCAGGCTCAGCCTTCAGCGGGCTAATAGCCGCGGTAAATTCGCGCCAGCGTTAAAAGGCCGACACCCGGGTGTCGGCCTTTTTTTCACTGTTTTTCAAGGTAGGGCTTATTTGCTGATAACCACCAGCTTCTGATTCACAAACTCTTTAATACCGAGATCGGACAGCTCACGGCCAAAGCCTGAGCGCTTGACGCCGCCAAACGGCAGCTCCGGCGCGGTATTACTGGCCGAGTTGATATATACCATGCCGGTTTCGATTCGGGAGGCCAGCGCTTTACCGCGAGCGATGTCTCCGGTAAAGACGGCTCCTCCCAGGCCATAGTGGGAATCATTAGCCAGTTTCACCACCTCATCATCGTTGCGGACAATGTAGATTTGCGCCACCGGCCCGAAAAACTCTGCAAACCAGGCCGGGTTATCGCGGGTGATGCCGGTAAGAATGGTGGGCTGATAGAAGCAGCCTGCGCCGTCGACCGGCTTACCGCCCAGCACCAGTTTCGCACCCTCTTTAACGGCCTGGTTCACCTGCTTTTCAAGGCGATCGCGTGCTTCGGCCGAGGATAGCGGGCCAAGCGTTGTGCTGGCATCTAACGGGTCGCCAATCTTCACCGCCTCGAATGCAGCAACGAATCTTTCCATAAACGCCTCGGCGACCTTCTCATGCACCAGGAAACGTTTGGCGGCGGTACACACCTGACCACAGTTGCTGAGGCGCGCGCCCGCACCGGCCTTCACGGCTTTATCCAGATCGCAGTCATCCAGCACCACGAAAACGTCATTGCCACCCAGCTCAAGGGTGGTTTTCTTGAGATATTTTCCCGCCTGCTGCGCGACCGCGCTGCCCGCACGTTCAGAGCCGGTCAGGGCCGCACCCTGGACGCGGTCGTCGGCAATCAGCCCGGCGATTTGATCATTGCTGACGAACAGGTTGGTCCATGCGCCTTCCGGCGCACCCGCTTTGCTGACCAGATCGGCAAACAGCGTCGCGCAGTGTGGGACATTCTGGGCGTGTTTTGCCAGCACCGGATTACCGGCGGCGAGGTTAGGAGCCAGCACGCGCATCAGCTGATAGAAGGGGAAATTCCAGGGTTCAACGGCCACCAGAACGCCTATCGGATGATGTTCCACCCAGGCCTCACCCAGCTCGCTGGGATAACGCACCGGGGCGAGGAAACGCTCTGCATTTTCAGCATAGTAGCGCGCGATCTGCGCGCACAGTTCCACTTCACCCCGGCTCTGGACAATTAGCTTACCCATCTCGATACTGGCCGCGGTAGCCAGTTCCTCCACGCGTTCCTCAATCAGCGTCGCCAGCTTCTGCAATACCTGCAAACGCGGTTGAATATCCCCTTTAGACCAGTTGGAATGATACAACGCATCGGCGGTGGCCAGCGCCTGTTCTACCTGCTCGTCGCTGTGCGCTGGCCACGATTTTATCAGCTTATTACTCGCGGGATTGATTGTCTGATAGGACATATTACGCTCCTTGGTCGGTAATCAGCCTTAATGGGCCAATAGGTCAATGTGGAGTTAAGCTTAGTAGAAACATTGAGGGGAGTGCCAGGTTATCGGACGAGTCTCAGCGGGCTGTAAACAGAAAGGGCGGGATGATCCCGCCCTCATGCATCAGACGTTTTTGCGTTCAACCACTTTGTTATCCCAGGTAAGCACGTCGTCTTCGGTTTTATCAAAGGCACGGATCAGAACGTCGTCGCTTCCCTGCTGCGCCCAGATTTGTTCGGCAAGGCGTTCATCATAATTAGCCACCTCAAAAATGGCTTCGGCGATTTCCAGCGAGGTGCAGCGCAGGGCTGCCCATTCTCCGACGTGATGAGCCTTGGATTGTGGGGTTGTCATTATTGCCTCCTGTGCGATTATCCGTTGAGTTTGACTGCCAGTCCGGCAACGTATTCGCCCTGATAGCGGGCAATAGTAAGTTCTTCCTCGCTGGGCTGGCGGGAACCGTCGCCGCCTGCAATGGTGGTCGCGCCATACGGCGTTCCGCCACGTACCTGAGAGATATCGAAGAGTTCCTGGGTTCCGTAGCCGATGGGAACGATCACCATTCCGTGATGGGCGAGGGTGGTCCAGGTGGAGGTGATGGTCTGTTCCTGGCCGCCGCCGGTACCGGTTGAGGCGAAGACGCTGGCGAGTTTGCCGTAGAGTGCGCCGGAAGCCCACAGCCCGCCGGTGCGATCGAGAAAGCTACGCATCTGTCCAGCCATATTGCCGAAGCGGGTGGGCGTGCCAAGCAGGATGGCATCATAGTCCGCCAGTTCTTTCGGATCGGCCTCGGCCGCGCTCTGACCGGTTTTGCCGCCAACTTCGGCGAAGCGTGCGGCGTCCATCGTTTCCGGCACGCGTTTAATGGTCACTTCTGCGCCAGGGACTTTACGGGCACCTTCCGCAACGGCGTGCGCCATTGTCTCAATATGTCCGTACATGGAGTAATAGAGCACTAAAATTTTTGCCATACGCTGCTGAGCTCCTCTAACGCTGAGTTTATTTTTTAACTGATTTTTCAGTATAGAAGATGCCTCTGTACCTGCCTGGTGGCAGATCAATTTTGTATTAAAAATCATTTCGGGGTGGCCTGCAGGTCGGTTTGCTTCGATTCTGTCAGGGCCAGAAGAGAGCGCTGAAGTCACTGAAAACAGCCCGCACCGCGTGGCGCTTGACCGGCTATCGTTAACCCCGCAAACTGACGCCAAAATTACAGCAGAGTGCGTTATGTCTGGTTTACTTTCCCGTTACAAATTCTCCGTTAATACCAGCGAGCTGGTGCTTATTCTGATCACTATGGTGTGGGGCGGAACGTTTCTTGCCGTGCATCATGCGATGACCGTCAGCGGCCCGTTCTTTTTTATCGGCGTGCGCTTTGCCGTTGCCGCGCTGTTGCTCGGGCTGGTTTCATGGCGGTTTATGCGCAAGGTGACCTGGCCGGAAATCAAAGCCGGCGTGCTGATCGGTATTGCGATCGGTCTGGGCTACGGCCTGCAGACCTACGGGATGCAAACCATCTCCAGCAGCAAATCTGCCTTTATTACCGCCATGTATGTCCCGCTGGTTCCGCTGATGCAGTGGGTGTTTCTCCGCAAAATGCCGGGGCTGATGTCGTGGGTGGGCATCGCACTGGCGTTCAGCGGACTGCTGCTGCTGGCCGGGCCGGATGGCGGAGAGGTGGCGTTTAACGTCGGTGAAATTGCCACGCTGCTGAGCACGCTGGCCATTGCGGCAGAGATCCTGCTGATCGGCGCCAGTGCGGGGAAAGTGGACGTGCGCCGTGTAACCGTCATCCAGCTGGCCGCCGCCTCAATTTTTGGTTTCCTGATGATGGCCCCAAACGGGGAGTCCGTTCCGGCGTGGAGCCCGTACCTGCTGTACAGCGCGGTGGGCCTGGGCATCGCCAGCGCGATTATTCAGGTGACGATGAACTGGGCGCAGCGCAGCGTTTCACCGACCCGTGCCACCGTGATTTATGCCGGTGAGCCGGTCTGGGCAGGCGTGGTCGGGCGCATCGCCGGAGAGCGTCTGCCGGCCATCGCCCTGCTGGGCGGCGCGCTGATTGTGATGGGCGTGTTGATTAGCGAACTGAAGCTGAAACGCAAAAAAAAGGCGAAGGGATCCCCTTCGCCTGCAGAGTGTAATAGCGGCTAACCGTCCTGGCGCAGCGCGCTGCCGTTGCTTATGGCGGCGGCGCGTTTATGGCTCAGGATCGCGTTGAGCAAAATCGCGCCAAACGTCGCCGTACCGATGCCGCCGAGCGTAAAGCTGCCGATTTTAAGCGCGAAGTCCCCCGCGCCCAGCACCAGCGTCACCGCCACCATGATCAGGTTACCGTTGTGGCTGAGATCAACGTTGTTCTGCACCCAGATCCGCGCGCCGGCCACGGCAATCAGGCCAAAAACGACGATCGACGCCCCGCCGATCACCGGACCCGGAATGGTGTGGATCAGCGCGCCAAATTTAGGCGAGAAGCCCAGCACCATGGCAATCAGCGCCGCCGCAACAAAGACCAGCGTCGAATACACCTTGGTGACGGCCATCACCCCGATATTTTCCGCATAGGTGGTTACGCCCGTTCCGCCTGCGCTGCCGGAGATCATCGTCGCCAGACCATCACCGACGAACGCGCGCCCCATCCACGGATCGAGGTTACGCCCGGTCATACCGGCCACGGCTTTAATATGGCCCAGATTTTCCGCTACCAGAATCACCGCCACCGGCGCGATCATCACGATAGCCTGAGTGCTGAACGTCGGTGACGTAGTCTGCGGCATACCGAACCAGGCGGCTGCGGCCAACGGGCTGAAGTCCACCGGCGTGCCAAAACCCAGCACGTTGGTCATCAGCGCATAAATCGCCCATGCGACAATCAGCCCGACCAGGATCAGCAGTCGCTGCACCATGCCGCGAGTAAAAACCGCCACCACGCCGATGCACATCACGGTCATCACCGCCATCCAGCTGTCGAACATCGAAGCGGATACGCCGCGAACCGCAATCGGCGCCAGGTTCAGGCCGATGGCCATCACTACCGCGCCGGTGACCACCGGCGGCATCAGCTTTTCGATCCAGCGGGTTCCCGCTTTCATCACCACAAAACCGATCAGCGTGTACAGCGCGCCGCAGGCAATAATTCCACCCAGCGCAACGCTGATGTTGGGGTTGATACCCTGGCCGTTAAACCCGGTGGCGGCGATCACCACGCCGACGAACGCCGCGCTGGAACCGAGGTAGCTGGGGATGCGACCTCCGGTCACGAGGAAGAACAGCAGGGTGCCGATGCCCGACATCAGGATCGACAGGTTGGGATCAAACCCCATCAGCAGCGGCATCAGCACGGTGGCACCGAACATCGCCACCGCGTGCTGCAGGCCCATAATCAGGGTTTGCCCGACGGGCAGGGCTTCATCGGGCGCGACAATATCCTGCGCTGACGCCGTTTTTTTCGACCATTGAGGAAACCAGGAACTCGCCATCGTCTTCTCCAGAGTGTCATAACCGCATTGACCGGCCGCGTTGCCGCTGAGTGAGCCAGTAGGTGTGCGGACCGGGTGGTCCGCGAAGAAAAATCAGAAACTGTGTTCGCCGACCGGGTGATAGCGGCGATCGAAATAGATCAGACCACGGCGGCTGTCGCCAAACACCAGCGCGCGGGTCTCGCAGACCAGGATGTCATGGGTGCCAACGCTAACAATCTGGCTGACGATGCAGTCGAAGGAGGCCAGCGCTCCGCTGAGGATCGGTGAGCCGGTCACCTGAGTTGTCCAGTCTGCGGCAATAAAGCGCTCCGCCATCGGGGTTTTACCGCCAAAAAGACCGGATAGCGATTCATGACCGGCGGCCAGCGTATTGACGCACAGCCGCATGTTCTGTGTGAAAACCTCGTAAACCGAGGCGGAACGATTCAGGCACACCAGCAGCGTGGGCGGTGAATCCGTGACGCTGCACACGGCCGAGGCGGTAAAGCCTGCACGCCCTGCGGGGCCGTCGGTGGTGATAATGTTTACGGCGGCGCCAAGGCGGGACATAGCATCACGAAACTGCTGTTTTTCTACCGCCGGGTCATTCAGGGTTTCAGCCATATCAGCTCCATATCAACGGTTTCGGGGCTGCGTTCGGTATGCTGCAGCCAGCTCAGTAAATGGTGGTTAAAGGTGGCACTGTCAGTGACGCTCATGGCATGGCCGCCCCAGTTCATTTGCTGCAGCGTGGCATTGGGCAGGGCGGCATGCAGCCGCTCGGAGCAGGTCCAGGGAACCAGCAGATCGTCACGGGAGCACAGCAGCAGCACCGGCTGAGTGATACGCGCCGCCAGCGCGCTGTAATCACAGCTCATCAGCGCGTGCAGCCGTTTAAGCAAATTCTCCATCCCCTGAAAATGTGCGGTATGCAGCGCATCTTCGGCTTCAATACGTTCCTGATGGTCCGACAGCCAGTCGGCGGGATAAAGAAACAGTGGCTGAGCGCGGACATAAGCCTCCACGCCCGAGTTCAGCAACAGATCCTGACGTACGCGAAAGCAGCGGCGGGTATGGGCATCCAGCTGAAGCCAGCCGTTGACCAGCACGATCCTTGCCACGCGCTGCGGATGATCCAGCGCCAGCTGCATGGCGATCATCCCGCCCAGCGCATGGCCTATCACATCGAAGTGTTCGAGCCCATGCCGGTCGAGCAGCGCGATCAGTTCGTCGGCCATGTCTGGCATGCTGTAACCGTCAGGCAGGCTGTCCGCGCTGCGACCAGTGCCGCGCTGGTCATACACCACCACGCGATATGCGGCGCGAAGGGCATTCATCTGCGGTAGCCAGAAACTCCCCAGTCCACCCAGCCCGGCGGACAGCACGAGGGTTCGGGCATCGGGATCGCTACGGCCTGACAGTTCAATATGCATCAGTGCACTCCTTATTTTCCGATATGCGCCACGCTGGCGATTTCAACCAGCGCGTCCGGTTTCACCAGCCCGCACTGAATGCAGAAACGGGCCGGTTTCTCGCCGGGGAAGTAGTCGGCATACACCGCATTCACCGCCGCGTAGTGGCTCCAGTCGGTAATAAAGATGGAGTTAAAGGTGACGTCATCCATCGTGCCGCCCGCCGTTTCGATCACGCTTTTAATCGTTTCCAGCACGTGACGGGTCTGCGCCGCCGCATCACCGACGTGGACAACGTTGTTATCTTTATCAAAAGGCAGCGTGCCGGAGACATACACGATGCCGTCGGCCAGCGTACCGGGGGCAAACGGGGCTATCGGGATACCGGTGCCGGGTGGGGTAATAATGGTTTTAGGCATGAAGCTTCTTCCTCAGGAAAGTGATAGTTATGCCGTCTGCGGCAGCGCGTTTTGACCGGCCTTCAGCGTGGCGCAGAAGCTGTCAACGTTGGATACCCAGCCGAAAAAGGTTTCGATATTGAAAATCGCCGCCTGCTGGGCAAATAACGGCCCGGCCTGATAGGTCGCGTCTTCCAGCACGATGCCGAAATATTCGAGGAAGAAACCATCGCGCAGGGTCGACTCAACGCAGACGTTGGTGGCGATGCCGGTGAACACCAGATGGCGGATCCCGCGGCTGCGCAGCATGCTGTCGAGCGCGGTATTAAAGAAGCCGCTGTAGCGGGGTTTAGGCAACACGATGTCGCCGGGCTGCGGGGTAAGCTGATCGACCAACTGATAGTCCCAGGTCCCCTTGGCCAGCAGCGTGCCCTCTAACTCAGGGCGTTGGCGCATGGTTTTCAGCGCGTTGGATTTATGCCAGTTTGGCGATCCGGGGCCACCGGCCTCAACGTAGTTATCGTCCCAGCCGTTCTGGAACCAGATAATCTGAATGCCAGCTTCGCGTGCGGCGGTCACCGCAATGCTAATCCGATCGATAACCGGTCGGGTCGCCGACACGTCAAAACCTGCCAGGTCCAGATAGCCGCCGGGGGTAGCGTAGGCGTTCTGCATATCCACCACGATCAGCGCGGTCTGCTCCGGTGGGAAAACGATATCCTCCGGCCGGGCGGGGAGAGTGAGCGCCTGCGCGGTGGAGGCGGTGGTACAGACGACGGCGCGTTTCGCGTTCATTATGCTACCTCTTTTGCGATATCAGTCAGTTCGGCGCGGCTGTGCATCAGTGGCTGGATGCGTTCGCCAAAATCTTCAATGCCCTGCAGGAAATCATCAAACGTCAGCAATATGCCCTGAGTACCGTCAACGGTGGCGGCCTCATCCAGCATGCGGGCGACGTTAGACCATGAACCCACCAGGGTGCCCATATTGATATTGACCGCCGAAGTCGGATCGGCCATTTGTCGGACGTTAGTATCGCTGCCGGAGCGCTTATCCTGCTGGCTCTGGGTGGTCAGCCAGGCGAGTGCTTCCTCATCGGCACCGTCTTTGTAGTGTTCCCATTTGGCGCGCGCGGCCTCGTCCGTTTCGGCGGCAATAATCATAAACAGCACGTAGGAACCGACATCGCGTCCCGCGGCATCGGCGGCAGCCTTCATGCGTGCGGCGGTCGGCGCAAAGGCGGTCGGCGTATTGACGCCTTTACCGAAGCAGAAGTTGTAGTCAGCGTGCTGCGCCGAGAAAGCCATTCCGGCATCGCTCTGCGCGGCACAGATCACTTTCATCGGGCGCTGCGGCTGCGGGCTGAGGCGGCAGTCGTTCATGGTGAAAAATTCACCCTTCAGATCGGATTTACCGGTGCCCCACAGGTCGCGCAGCACGTTGACGTACTCGGTGAGATAGTCATAGCGACGGGAGAAATACTCGTCCCCCGGCCACAGCCCCATCTGATCGTACTCGGGCTTCTGCCAGCCGGTGACCAGATTCACGCCGAAGCGGCCGCCTGAAATGGAATCAATCGTGGAGGCCATCCGCGCCACGATGGCCGGAGGCAGCGTCAGGGTGGCGGCGGTGGCGTAGATCTCGATGCGGGAGGTGACGGCGGCCAGACCGGCCATCAGCGTAAAGGATTCCAGATTGTGGTCCCAGAATTCCGTTTCTCCGCCAAAACCGCGCAGCTTAATCATCGACAGGGCAAAATCGAAGTGGTAGGCCTCGGCTTTTTGCACAATGGCTTTATTCAGCTCGAAGGTCGGCATGTACTGCGGCGCATTGCGGGAAATTAGCCAGCCGTTGTTACCGATAGGAATAAAAACACCGATTTTCATAGGGAACCCTCTGATTAATTGAAAGATTTAATCCCGGCGCTGCGTTGCTTCCTGCGGTTTCCATTTCAGCGGCGCATTGCAGTAAAGGTTGCAAAGGTTATGCCAGAATTAAAAATGTTAATTAAAGCAATGGGTTGTTTTTACTCTGTGAATCAGCAGGTGGAGCAGTCGGTCAAAACGGACCATTTGATAAAAAATAACCGCACAAAAAACGGGCAGCCGTGCGCAATAAAAGTGCAGCGTTGCGATTAGGTGTGATTCAGGTGATTTGGTATTATCCCCGCAACCCCTATGGATCACGGAGTCACGGTGAATTCGACAGATAAACAGCCGGTTAAAGCCCCGACGCGGCGTTCACGCGCGGTTGCGGCGAAGCGTTCCGCCATTCTTGCGGCGGCACTGGAGTATTTTTCGCAGTTTGGCATCCACGGCACCAGCCTGGATAAAGTGGCCGAACGCGCCGATGTATCAAAGACCAATTTGCTGTACTACTTCCCCTCCAAGGAAGAGCTGTACATTGCGGTGTTGAAAGATCTGCTGGACGTCTGGCTGGCACCGTTGCGTGCGCTGCGTGCCGACCAGCATCCGCTGGAGGCGATTCGCCACTATATTCGTCTTAAGCTGGAGGTCTCGCGCGATTATCCGCAGGCTTCGCGGCTGTTCTGCATGGAGATGCTGCAGGGCGCGCCGCTGCTGAAGGCTGAGCTGGCAGGGGATTTACGTCATCTGGTCGAAGATAAAGCGGCGATCATTGAACAGTGGGTTCGCGAGGGGAAACTGGCGGAGGTTCAGCCGCACCATTTGATTTTTATGCTGTGGGCGACCACGCAGCACTATGCTGATTTTGCCACTCAGGTTGAAGCCGTGACCGGCCGGACGCTGAGCGATGAAGCCTTTTTCAATCAGACGGTGGAAAACGTGCAGAAAATGGTGATTGAGGGAATACGCGTACGTTAAGCCAGGTTGGCCGCTAAAGCAGGGCAGTCCGACGATGGACTGCCCCGTTCGGTAGGGCTTAAGCTTTTTTACGGCTGCGCAGGAACCAGCCCACGGCCAGCATCAGGAACCACAGCGGCGTCACCATCAGTGCCTGACGGGTATCCTCTTCCAGCGTTAATAGCACCAGTACGAAGGCGAAGAACGCCATGCATACCCAGCACATGAATTTGCCCAGCGGCATTTTATAGCTCGATTCCGCGTGGCGCTGCGGGTGCTTTTTACGGTAGGCGAGGTACGAGCACAGAATAATCGTCCAGACGAACATAAACAGAATGGCGGATACCGTGGTGACCAGGGTAAACACCGTCATGACGTTCGGGATCAGATAAATCAGCGCCACGCCGCCCAGCAGGCATAAGCAGGAGAAGAACAGGCCGGTCGTCGGTACCGCACGGCTTGAAAGCACACCGAAACGGCGATGCGCCACGCCCTGCTGCGACAGGCCGTATAGCATACGGCTGGTGGAAAAGATGCCGCTGTTGGCGGATGATGCCGCCGAGGTCAGTACCACGAAGTTAACGATACTTGCCGCTGCCGGCAGACCAATCAGCACAAACATTTCAACAAACGGACTGCGGTCAGCGACCACCTGATTCCACGGCGTCACCGCCATGATCACCATCAGCGCCAGCACATAGAACATAATGATGCGCAGCGGGATCGCGTTAATGGCGCGCGGCAGCACTTTTTTCGGGTCGTGAGTTTCCGCCGCTGCGGTGCCCACCAGCTCGATACCCACGAAGGCGAATACGGCAATCTGGAAGCCGGCGAAGAAGCCGCTCAGCCCTTTCGGGAACATACCGCCGTGATCCCAGATATTGCTCAGGGACGCGGTGCCGCCGCCCGGCGAAGGATAGTGCATGGCAACCAGCACGATACCGGTAGCAATCAGCGCAACGATGGCAACGATCTTAATAATGGCGAACCAGAACTCCATTTCACCAAACAGCTTAACGGTGGCAACGTTAAGCGATAAGAAGACGACGATGCACAGCAGGGCGCTCATCCAGATGGAGAAATCGGGGAACCATAGCTGGAAGTAGGAGCTGATGGCCACCACATCTGCAATACCCGTTACTACCCAGCAGAACCAGTAAGTCCAGCCGGTAAAATAGCCCGCCCACGGGCCAAGCAGGTCCGCCGCGAAATCGCTAAAGGATTTGTACTCAAGATTGGAGAGCAGCAGCTCACCCATGGCACGCATAACGAAAAACAGCATAAAGCCGATGATCATATAAACGAAGATGATCGAGGGCCCGGCCAGACTGATGGTTTTACCGGAACCCATAAACAGTCCGGTGCCGATGGCGCCACCGATGGCGATAAGCTGGATATGCCGGTTGTGCAGGTTACGCCGCAGCGTATCCGGGCCTTCCTCTGAAAGCGTTGCCTCTTTTGATTGATCAACCATTAAGGTTCTCCTGTCGTGTTCTGTCCTGTGTAAATGAGTTAAAGCTCTGATGGCTTTTATTTCATTCGGTCCTGCCATGATTAGCTGGCATAAGATAGTGTAATAACCGGTTAAACGGGTAATTCTTTTCGGTAATAGTGATGGCGATCGAAGCGAATGATTCTGGTTGACAACACTCAACGGGGAGCTTAGCGCAAAACCGTACGGTTAAAGCAGAAAAAACAATGACATTGCAGTATTTTTGCCTCATTCGCTTAAAAAATCATCACTGGTGACGGTGCGGATGAGACAAGATGCAGATCCCAAGGAAAAAAGCGTAAAGTTACTGTATGCTGAATGAGATAAATCCTATGATGCTGGTGATATTTGATGGTTAAATGACCGTCGCAGAGGGGGGCTTAGACCGCACAAGTGATAATAACATACGGTATTGTTATGGATTGGCGTAAATATGGACTTATTACGGTGAAAAAATAGCTACACTTAATAAAAATTAGCGAACAATCCGTTAATTTACTCATGTAAGCATTACAACAAAAACCATTTAGCCTGGTCACATTTAATGTCCAATTACGCAGCAATATTGACAATGAAAATTAAAATCAAAACTCATCGTATCCCTTCATTCCATTGGGGAATTAATGGCTGCTGACACTTATTTCAGCTGGCGAGACGCAGTTCAATTCGATTTCAGTAAACAAACTGAGGTTGATCGGGTGACCCTGTTAATTGAGCAGCACGCAAAGCGTCTCGGATTCGATTTTTATGTGCTTTTCATCAGGCATCCTGTGCCATTTACCCGGCCGAAGACCTTTTATTACTGTAATTTGCCGGAAGAATGGATAAATTTTTATTTTCAGAAAAATTATTCTCCTGTGGATCCGATACTAAGGAATTGTCATTTCCCGGGCAGCCTGTGGGTGTGGGACGATGAGAGTGCTGGTGAAGGCGCAGTAATGATGCAGGCCGCCCGGCAACACGGGATTTACCACGGCATTTCAACCTCTGCCATCGCCCAAAACCGGGCAACGGGAATATTATCATTCGCCTCATCAGATCCGTTCAATAATGTAAAATTAACCACCGAGTTAGAGCTTAAACTCCAGTATCTGGTGGAACTGTCTCTGGCGGCGCTCACTCGCCTGAATGATATTTCAATGGTGTCAGTAAAACTGGAATTAAGTGACCGCGAGCGTGAAATCCTCAAGTGGACCGCTGAAGGAAAAACATCAGCTGAAATATCGCTGATACTTTCTATTTCACAGCACACGGTTAATTTTCATCAGAAAAACATGCAAAAACGATTAAATGCGCCAAACAAAACGCAAATTGCTTCTTACGCGGCCGCCATCGGTTTGATCTGACAAAAGACGCAACTACTAATTTTGGTAGTTTCGTATTACTAACGGGTTGTCTACCCTTCGCAAGGGTAACAACCCTGCGCGGCCCGCCTGGGGCGGTTTTCGTGCGGGAGTGCGACGGGGATTTATCAATGAAAATTATTCAGACCAAACTGAAGGATATGCCTTCCTCGTTGCTGGCCGAGTTGGGAAGCTATCGTTACAGCGTTTTTGCCAGAGAAGAAGGCTGGTCAATTCCGTCACGGCTTAGCACCCCCGGTCAGGAGTACGATCGCTTCGATCGCTCAGATGTTTGCTGGCTGATTGCCTGGCATGCGCAGCACGGTATCTGCGGCTGCGCCCGGCTGATGAAATGGCAGTGTCCTGATAATAACGACCTTTCTGACGCCGAGCGTGAAAGCCTGAACGGCGGCCCGATCTGGGAAATGTCGCGTTTTTCAGCGCGTCTGGAAATTGACAGCGAGTTGCCGTTGAATATTTTATGGCATGCACTGCAGCTGGCCGAGCAGTCCGGCATTGGCAATTTATTCAGCGCAGCCACACCGATGCTGGAGAAAATGTTTGGCCAGTATCACGTTAACTACCTGCCGCTGCCGCCGGGCGTAATTCAGTCGGAAGACAATCTGTTCGCCGTAAAAATACCGGTGTCACAGCCCGAGCTGGCAAGCCGTTTTCACGGCTCCAGACGCTTTAAGCCTGAAGAGGTCCTGCCGTCACTGGGCGTTTCCATCAGTTGGGGGATGCGCGGCCGCTAGGCATGCCATTTCGACCACAGGGTAATCAACAGCCAGGCCGCCACGGACCAGCAGGCGACCGCGGCCATCAATGCAGGCACCAGGCGCATCATGTTGATGAAATACCACAGCGAAAGCAGATAAACGAAGTAGGGAATAATCGCCCACATGCCGAACAGGATGGTTGCGCGCAGCGCTTCCATTCCGCGCTCGCTGCCGACGATATAGTGTGCGATCAGCGCAAACGTTGGGAACAGCGGGATCAGTCCGGCAAGATAGTAATTACGTGTTTTTGCGAGTATCCCGATCAGTAAAACCACCACAGCGCCAAGTATCGCTTTTATCAGTAAGGCCATTATTTCTTCAACTGGTTATGAATTGTTACACCGGGAGCGAAGTACACCTTCGGTTACGGGCGCAGGGTAAACGGCGCGGGTAAATATAAAGACTCCGGCACCGGTCCGGACAGATCCATCCGGCTTTCGGTGCCGGTCTGTACTACTGACGGAAAGCGTATTTGATTTGCTTTACGGTATTACTGAATACTTCGGCCTGCTGCTCATCCTCTAAGCCCGCAATGTAGCGTTCCATATTGATGATCACTTTGCCCGCGTCGGCCTGACCAATCGATTTCAGCATCAGCGTAACCAGCGCCTTCATGCAGGTGACTTCGTTAGCTAACGCCTTAACGTCTTCACTGGTTGAAAAGTCAATCTGACTCATGATCTCTCCTGATAAATGATAAAAAACATGCTCCTGAGCCGCAGGACAGGGCGCGAAAAATTGTTAAAAGTATATCATACAACGCGTAAAAAAAAGCAGATGCGCACTCTCCGTTCGTGCTCCCTATGCAGGTTAAGAGTGTTAAGAGAAACGGTAACGCAGTCCGCCTGGCTTCTGGCTTAATACTGAACATAATTAAGTCATCAGTTCTCTCTGACCGCCTGTAAAATTTATCGAATCAAATCGTAGATTGATGATTATTTCGCTAACTCCATGTAAATAATGATTATTGTTTTTCTTGTCTTTCTTTTTCGTAACTATTTATTGCCATTATTCCGCCTGTTATCGACATCGCTCATTTAGTCATTTTCCACAGCGTTCTTTTTTATTTTGCATTATGATTTAAGAAACTAAATGGTTAGCCGCTGTGTTAAATATGTTCTACCAATGAAAAAAAAGTAGTAGAATAACGACCCTGCAATAATTGCTAATCGTCACCTGCCTCAGGCATTTAGGGAGTTCCGTTTGATAAGCGTTTTTCTCGTCGATGACCACGAACTGGTGCGTACAGGGATCCGTCGCATACTGGACGATATCAAAGGTATCCAGGTAGTCGGTGAAGCCAACTGTGGTGAGGATGCAGTCAAATGGTGTCGCGGCAACAACGTTGACGTGGTGCTGATGGATATGAATATGCCCGGTATCGGCGGCCTTGAGGCCACGCGTAAAATTGTGCGCTACACGCCGGATGCTAAAGTGATCATGCTGACCATTTACACTGAAAGCCCGCTGCCGGCAAAAGTGATGCAGGCCGGTGCCGCAGGCTACCTCAGCAAAGGGGCTGCGCCGCAGGAAGTGGTCAACGCGATTCGTTCAGTCAATGCCGGACAGCGCTACATCGCGTCGGATATTGCCCAGCAAATGGCACTGAGTCAGATCGAACCGCAGGCCGAATCGCCGTTCAGCTGTTTGTCAGAACGCGAACTGCAGATTATGCTGATGATTACTAAAGGTCAGAAAGTGACTGAGATTTCCGAACAGCTGAACCTTAGCCCGAAAACGGTCAACAGCTACCGCTATCGGATGTTCAGCAAGCTTAATATCAGCGGTGACGTCGAGTTAACCCATCTGGCCATCCGTTATGGCCTGTTTAATTCGGAACCGTTAATCAGTAGTGAGTAGTATGGCGTTTGATGCTCGTTCCTTCCTGAAAACTGTGACCAGTCAGCCTGGCGTCTATCGAATGTATGATGCCAGCGAGACGGTGATTTATGTCGGCAAAGCTAAGGATCTGAAAAAGCGCCTCTCCAGCTATTTTCGCGGCAACCTTGCCAGCCGAAAAACCGAAGCGCTGGTGGCGTTGATCCAGCAGATTGACGTGACCGTGACCCACACCGAGACGGAAGCGCTGCTGCTTGAGCACAACTATATTAAGCTCTATCAGCCGCGCTATAACGTTCTGCTGCGCGACGATAAATCCTATCCCTATATTTTTCTTAGCGCCGATACGCATCCGCGGCTTGCCAGCCATCGCGGCGCCAAACACGCCAAAGGGGAGTACTTCGGTCCTTTCCCCAATGGCTACGCGGTGCGGGAAACGCTGTCGCTGCTGCAGAAGGTTTTTCCGGTGCGCCAGTGTGAAAACAGCGTGTACCGCAACCGTACGCGCCCGTGCCTGCAGTATCAGATTGGTCGCTGTTTAGGCCCCTGCGTCAGCGGACTGGTGACTGAAGAAGAATATGCGCAGCAGATTAACTACGTGCGGCTGTTTCTTTCCGGTAAAGACGATCAGGTGCTCAACCAACTGGTCACCCGGATGGAAGCGGCGGCGATGGAACTGCGTTTTGAAGAGGCCGCGCGCCTGCGCGATCAAATTCAGGCGGTGCGACGCGTTACGGAAAAACAGTTCGTTTCCAATCAGGGAGACGATATGGACGTTATCGGCGTGGCCTTCGATGGCGGCCTGGCCTGCCTGCACGTGCTGTTTATCCGTCAGGGCAAGGTGCTGGGCAGCCGCAGTTATTATCCGAAGGTCCCGGCGGGAACGGATCAGGCCGAAGTGGTTCAAACCTTCGTCGGGCAGTTCTATTTACAGGGCAGCCAGGCCCGAACCCTTCCTTCCGATATCCTGCTGGATTTTACCCTGCCGGAAAAAGATCTGCTGGCCGATTCCCTGACCGAGCTTGCCGGGCGGAGGGTGAGCATACAAAGCAAACCGCGCGGCGATCGCGCCCGTTACCTGAAGCTGGCGAGAACCAATGCCGCCACGGCGCTGGCAACGCGACTGGCGCAACATTCCACCGTGCATCAGCGGTTGTCCGAGCTGGCGCAGGTGCTGGAACTGCCCGAAATCAACCGCATGGAGTGTTTTGACATCAGCCACACTATGGGGGAGCAGACCGTCGCTTCCTGCGTCGTCTTTGATGCCAATGGTCCGGTGCGCAGTGAATACCGACGCTATAATATCAGCGGGATTACGCCAGGGGATGACTACGCGGCGATGAATCAGGTGCTGCGCCGCCGTTATGGTAAAGAGCTGGAAGAGAGTAAAATCCCCGATGTGATTTTGATCGACGGCGGTAAGGGACAGCTGGCGCAGGCGAAAAGCGTTTTCGCCGAGCTGGACGTCAGCTGGGATAAACAGCATCCTTTACTGTTAGGCATTGCGAAAGGCACCGATCGCAAGGCGGGGCTGGAAACGCTGTTTTTCGAACCGGAGGGGGAGGGTTTTTCTCTGCCGCCGGATTCCGCTGCGCTACATGTATTGCAGCATATTCGTGATGACTCTCACAATCATGCAATTACGGGTCATCGAAATAAACGGGCGAAAGTGAAAAATACCAGCGCGCTGGAAACGATAGAAGGCATAGGCCCGAAACGTCGTCAGATGCTGCTGAAGTACATGGGAGGCCTGCAACCGCTGATAAATGCTTCAGTGGAAGAGATTGCCAAAGTACCGGGAATTTCGCATGCACTGGCCGAAAAAATCTTCTATGCGCTGAAACACTAAGCATTGCAACACCCGTAGCAATGTAGGAACATAGAGACAAATTCTACTCTGTCCAAACAGTTAGCATAATTATGCCATTTAATATCCCGACCTTACTGACCCTGTTTCGCGTAGTCTTAATTCCATTTTTCGTGCTGGCGTTTTACCTGCCGTTCGAATGGGCTCCGCTGCTTTGTGCGCTGATCTTTGTCGTTGCTGCGGTAACAGACTGGTTTGACGGGTTTCTTGCCCGTCGCTGGAAGCAAACCACCCGTTTCGGTGCCTTCCTCGACCCGGTTGCCGATAAGGTGATGGTTGCCATGGCGCTGGTGCTGGTGGCGGAATACTTCCACGCCTGGTGGATCACGCTGCCTGCGGCCACCATGATCGCCCGTGAGATCATTATTTCTGCGCTGCGCGAGTGGATGGCAGAAATCGGTAAACGCAGCAGCGTTGCCGTATCCTGGATCGGTAAAGTGAAAACCACGGCGCAGATGCTGGCACTGTTTGCTCTGCTCTGGCGTCCAAACTCTATCGTCGAAGGGATTGGCGTTGCCGCGCTGTACATCGCTGCCGTCCTGACTTTCTGGTCAATGTTCCAATATTTGAGCGCTGCACGCGGCGATTTGCTCGAACGTTGATCGAAGCGACTTAAAAAGCAGCAAACGGACGCATTGTACGGATAATTTGATTGACTCATTGCTCCATGTCAGTAGAATGCAACGCATCGAAAGGCAGCAGGGTCTGCCAGAAGATAAAGCAAATCAGCAGCTTCTGAGTTTCACTCAAACAAAGCAGCAAAGTTGATAGCTAAGCGGGAATAGCTCAGTTGGTAGAGCACGACCTTGCCAAGGTCGGGGTCGCGAGTTCGAGTCTCGTTTCCCGCTCCAATTTTAGTCGTTAGAGTTTCTCTGAAGACAAAAAAGAATAAAGGCGCGTTGGCAGAGTGGCCATGCTACGGATTGCAAATCCGTCTACCTCGGTTCGACTCCGGGACGCGCCTCCAATCTTACATCCAGGCCCGGATGGTGAAATCGGTAGACACAAGGGATTTAAAATCCCTCGGCTTATGGCTGTGTGGGTTCAAGTCCCACTCCGGGCACCATATTCGAAGTACCGATTAAAACGAATAAAATCAAAGCAATATGTAGTAATGTCGTGACCGCCCAAGGGCGGTTTTTTTGTTTCCGCCCCGCAGTATTCCTGATACCCTTTCCTAATATTATTCTGCTCTCTTCTGCCCACCTCCACTTGTCCTCCGATACAATTAGATCGATGATGTCGGCTCCTCCGCCTGAGAATGAGTCTCCACAGATGTTAATCAGTACCGATGAAGCCAGAACCATCAATACCGACAGTCGCCTGGCGTGCACGCTTGCCGCGGTGGCGGGTGCGCTGAATACGGCGGCTTTTGAGATCGTGGGGTTTTTCTCGGCGAATATGACCGGCAACGTTTCGTCGCTGTCGGATAATCTGGCAAAAGCCAACCTAAAGTCGGGAGCCTTGTTCCTGGCGGTGCTGCTGCTGTTTATCGCCGGTTCTGCCTTCTCCACCACCATTATCAATGCCGGGAGAAGAAGGGGAATACGCACGATATTTGCGGCGAATATTTTGGTCGAAGCGCTGGCGCTGATCGCGCTGGGCATCGTTGAGATGTGGTTCAATCCGTCCTATCCCGGGCTGCTGCTGATATTTTCATTGAGCTTCTTGATGGGACTGCAGAATGCGGTCGTGACGCGGATCTCCAACGCCAGGGTCAGAACCACTCACGTTTCCGGTACGGCAACGGATATTGGCATTGAGGTAGCGATGCTGATTGACGTCTTCCGGCGTAAAGAATCACCGAAGGACGCACCGCTTTATCTGGAAAGGCTGGGGCTACATTCATCAACGCTTTTAGCGTTTTTTGTCGGTGGGATCGCCGGGATCTGGCTGTCTAAGCTGTTTGGCTATGTATTCCTGATCGTTATTGGGGTGGGGCTGGTTTATCTTTCACTGGCGACGATTTTCAGAAAGCGGCCTGCCTGAATAAAGCCGGCTACCTGGCTAAAATTCCCGATAGAGCCTGGCTGAAATTACCGATCCATCCAGAGTCGAACCCTGCTGGAATCACCGATCAAGCCAGGCTTGAAATCGTCTGGAATCATCCCGTTAGCCCGGCGGGTCACCGGGGAGGGATCGATTTTAAAACGCTGCACCATTTATCGCGGGAAGCGTTTTTCCAGCATATCAGCGACTTCCTCTGCATAGTACAGCGGAATAACGCAAACGCCGTTACGATCGGCAAAGACGATATCTCCCGGGCAAACCACCACGCCGCCGCAGCTGATTGGTACGTTGATTTCACCGATACCGGACTTTCCTGAAGCGCCGCAGGTCAGGCCACGGGCAAAGATCGGCAGGCCAATTTTCTCGCAGTCGTCGATATCGCGGAACGCGCCGTCAATAATCACCCCAATCGCGCCGTACTTCAGGGCAAGGCTGCTGCGCTGATCGCCCCAGTAGGCGCTTTCGGTGTTGCCTTTGCCGGCAATCATCACGATATCACCGGGCTGCGCCAGTTCGATGGCGGTGGGAATAATACCGCCTTCGCCCGGCGGCACTCTGACGGTCAGGGCCGGGCCTACGATTTTTCCCGCCCCTACCCAGGGCTTAATGCTGCTGGTCATGCAGTCGAAAATACCGGCCACGTCGCATAAATCCGGCGTGGCATACACCGCCAGTCTGGCCAGCACCTGCGGATCGGGGCGTTCGAAGGAAGCGTTAACGCGTTTACCGTAGCTCATCGTCATTACCTGTCTGAGTCGTTAAGTTATCCATCGCGGTCAGGCCGCGAGGTCCAGCACCATCACCGACACCCATTCGCCGGAGACCTCGCGCTGTTCAACCTCGCGCCAGCCCAGCCGCTGATATAAATTCTGCTGGTCCGGTGTATAAAGCCACAGGCAATCCATACGGTTACTTTTTGCATGGCTGATACAGGAATTAACCAGCGCCGATCCCACGCCCTTGCCGCGCCAGGCAACCGGCGTGAAAACCTCTCCCAGCCAGAAGCGGCGCGACGGATTATCGTCCAGTTCGAACTCAATGACGCTGGCGGTGCCCATCAGATTACCGTCGGTGTGGCAGGCGAGCAGGGTAAAACTGCGGCGATCTGCATGATTGCGCTGCAGCAGACGTTCACTAATCTTTGCGACCGAAGACCAGTTGGCCAGTGCCGACCACTCGCTGTACAACAGCCTGGCGATCTCCTCACTTCTGTCCGGCTGCTGACGCAGGGCAAAAATCTCCATTTGATCCTCTCCGACGCGTGATTTCATTTCCACTCTGTGGCGGAAAGCTTAGGAACTATCTAAACTTTTTCCGATCCTCTTCCCATTTTTATCTGAGCGCGTTTATAATTGCCAGGTAATTTAGTTAGAACTCTAATCATCAGGTCTCTATATATTGAACTCCCAGGAACTGAACTTCTCCCGTTTGCTGCATCTTACGGCGCATGCCTGGCGTCAGGCGATCGATCGGCGGATGAAAGATAACGGTCTGAGCATGAGCAGCTGGATGGCGGTGGCCACCATTGCGATTCAGGAAACGCCCATCAGTCAGAAAGAGCTGGCTCAGGCGCTGGGGCTGGAAGATGCCAGCGTGGTGCCGCTGATCGACAGGCTGGTCAAACAGCAGCTGGTGGAACGCATACAGCCGGAGGAAGATCGGCGCAAGCGACTGCTGCACGTAACCCCGCAGGGCGAAACGCTGTATCAGCGGCTGAAAGTGGAAGCGGATGCGCTGCGCAATGAGCTGCTGGCAAACGTCGATAAAGACGAGCTGGCGGTTACTCAGCGGGTGCTACAACAGCTACTGATTGCCACCGAGGGCAACTAAGTGCGCCGCGATAAACCGAATCCCTATGCGCCGCGCGAATGGGCCCCCGGTGAAAAACCGATGCTGCCCGGTTCGCCCTCTACGCCGCTGCATCCCGGGCACAAGCGCATTGCCTTCGGCATTGTCGGCCTGCTGATCTCCATTACCGGCGCGTTAAGCAACGCGCTGGTCACCGCCAATCTGACCAATCTGCAGGGCGTTTTTGGCGCGTACAGCAATGAAATTGCCTGGCTGCCTGCGGTGTACGTGATGGGCAATATCTCCATCAACCTACTGCTGGTGAAGTTTCGCCAGCAGTTTGGCCTGCGTGTGTTTACCGAAGCGTTCCTGGTGCTGTACGTCCTGGTGGCGTTTTTCCATCTGCTGGTTAACGACCTCAGTTCGGCCATTATCGTACGTGCGGCGCACGGGATGGTGGGGGC
This sequence comes from Erwinia sp. JUb26, assembly GCF_003751505.1. Taxonomy (GTDB): domain Bacteria; phylum Pseudomonadota; class Gammaproteobacteria; order Enterobacterales; family Enterobacteriaceae; genus Erwinia. The sequence continues at coordinate 305,293 of NZ_RJVB01000003.1, forward strand.
CGCGCTCAGCTCGCTGGGTATTTACTACCAGATCCAGGCCTGGCCCGCGAAGCACCGACTGAAGGCGCTGGCTATCGGGCTGGGTGCGTCGCAGCTGGCAATCCCACTGGCGCGTCTGTTCTCTACCGAGCTGCTGCAGCTGGAGGAATGGCGCGGGCTGTATCTGTTTGAGCTGGGGCTGGCGCTGGTGGCGCTGGGCGCGGTGCTGATCCTCAAGCTGCCGCCGGGCGAGCGCACCCGGGAGTTTGAGAAAAAAGATTTCCTCACCTTCTTCCTGATGGCTCCGGGGATGGCGCTGTTTTGCGGCGTGCTATCGCTGGGCCGTATTGAATGGTGGACCAGTACGCCGTGGCTGGGGGTCTGCACGGCGCTGGGCCTGGTGCTGGTGACGGCGGCCGTGCTGGTGGAGCACAACCGCAGCAATCCGCTGATCAATACGCGCTGGCTGGGCAGCGGGGCGATCTTCCGTCTGGGGATCGTGATGATCCTGCTGCGTATTATGCTGGCCGAACAGAACACCGGTGCGGTGGGCTATCTGCAAACGATAGGGCTGTTAAACGATCAGATGCAGGGGCTGGCGCTGGCGATTCTGGCAGGCGTTGCAGCCGGCATTGTTTTCAGTGCGCTGACCATTAATCCGAAACATCTCAGCTGGCCGATCGTCGTTTCTCTGATTATCGTGATGGTCGCCTCGCTGATGGATGCGCAGTCCAGCCCGCTGACGCGCGCGCACAATATGTATTTCAGCCAGTTCCTGCTCGGCTTCAGTACCTCCTTCTTTATTGCACCGGCGATGCTGCTGGGCGTCGGGGGCGTGGTCACCCAGCCCAAAAATCTGGTGAGCTTTGTGGTGCTGTTCGGCATGAGTCAGAACATTGGCGGACTGATGGGATCGGCGCTGCTGGGGACGTTTCAGACGTGGCGGGAGAAATATCATTCCAGCCTGCTCGGCGACCAGCTTTCGCTGCTCGATCCCAACGTGACCGAACGGCTTGCGCAGTATTCCAGCCTGTTCAGCAGTCAGCTGACCGATCCGATCCTCACCAGCGCGCAGGGTACCACGCAGCTACAGACCGTGGCGACTCTGCAGGCCAACGTCCTGGCCTATAACGATGTCTATCTTCTGACGGCGGGGATTGCCGCCGTCACTTTACTCTGGGTGCTGTGGCGGCTGTCCCGCCTGCGCTATCTCAACTGGCAGCAGGCAAAACGAGAAGCGGAAGCTGAACAGCGGGCAATGCAACAAACGGCGACAACGATCGCGACGGGGAAATAATGAGCCAACAGGAACAGCAGCAGGCCGAGCGCCAGAGAAACAACAAGCTGCGAATTTTATCTATCGCTCTGGGATCGGGCATTGCCATCGTCGGCGTACTGGTGATCCTGTACGCCTGGCAGCTGCCGCCGTTTACCAGCCAGGTGCAGTCAACGGAAAATGCCTACGTGCGCGGCCAGGTCACCTTTATCAGCCCGCAGGTCAGTGGCTACGTCACCTCGGTTAAGGTGCTGGATTTGCAGCCGGTAAAACGCGGCGAACTGCTAATGACCATCGACGATCGCATTTATCGCCAGCGCGTGCATCAGTCTCAGGCGCAGCTGGAGATGAAGAAAGCGGCTCTGGCGAACAACCAGCAGCAGCGGCGCAGCGCGGAGGCGGTGATCAAGCGTAATGAAGCCGCCTTGCAAAATGCCAAAGCTCAGGCGGTGAAGGGCGGGCTGGATCTGAAGCGCGTGGAAAATCTGGTGGCGGATGGATCGCTGTCGCTGCGTGAACGCGATGCCTCGCGCGCCAGCAACAGCCAGACGCAGGCGGACGTGCAGCAGGCACAGGCCACGCTGGAAGTCTCCCGCCAGGATTTGCAGACCACTATCGTTAACCGCGCCTCGCTGGAGGCCGACGTCACCAGCGCGCAGGCCGCGCTGGAGCTGGCGCAGATCGATCTGGATAACACCCGTATTATTGCCCCGGATGACGGCCAGCTGGGTCAGATCTCGGTGCGTCAGGGTGCCTACGTGATCGCCGGAACCCGACTGACGTCAGTGGTGCCGCAGCAGAAATGGATTATCGCCAATATGAAGGAAACCCAGATGGCGCACATCCGTCCGGGGCTGCCGGTGAGCTTTACCGTCGACGCGCTGAACAACACGCGTTATGACGGCGAGGTGGAGTTTATCTCCCCGGCGGCGGGTTCCGAATTCAGCGCGATTTCACCGGATAACGCCACCGGCAACTTCGTGAAAATCGCCCAGCGCATTCCGGTGCGGATCCGTATTACCAGCGAGAATACCACGCAGCTGCGTCCCGGCATGTCGGTGGAAGTCAACATTGACACGGCAGGGGATGATAACGGCAGGGAGAAACGCTGATGTCCGCTCAAAAAGCCCTGCTGGCGGTGCTGCTGGCGTCGGTGCTGTCGGCGTGCGCCACAAACGTAGACCAGGCCCCCGCCTCGCTGCCGATCCCTGACGGCTGGCGCAGCCAGGTCGGGCCGGGCGCCGCCGTCGAGGCGAGCTGGTGGCGGGCCTTTGGCGATCCGCAGCTCAATCAGCTGGTGGAGCAGGCGCTGCGCAATAATCCGGATATCCTGATTGCCCGCTCGCGCGTGGATCAGTATCGCGCGCAGCTGCGCGGTGCGCAGGGCGACAACTTCCCGACGCTGGATGCCGGTGTGGCCGCGACCCGTGCCCGTGCGATATCGGCCGTTACCGGGCAGCCTTATCAGTACTCGGTATTCCAGGGATTGCTGCAGGCAAACTATAACGTCGACCTTTGGGGCGCACGCAGCAGCAGCATCGATGCGGCGAAAGCCACGCTGGCCGCACAGCAGGCCGCCGCCAGCGCCGCGGAGCTGACCATCGCCAGTTCAGTGGCTTCCGGTTATATGACGTTGGTTTCGCTGGATGAGCAGCTGCGCGTCACCGAAGCGACGCTGGCAACCCGGCAAAACTCGTTGAATCTGGCGCAGCGCCAGTTCGAAACCGGCTATACCTCAAAGCTGGAGTGGGTGCAGTCGGAGTCGGAATATCAGACGGCAAAAGCGCAGATACCGCTGTTGCAGCACCAGATAGCCCAGCAGGAGAATGCGCTGAGTATTCTGGTCGGTATGAATCCACGCCAGATTGCGCGGCAGAACCATTTCGATCATCTGGCACCGCAAACGCTGCCGGCGGTGATGCCATCGCAGCTGCTGCAACGGCGGCCGGATATCGTGCAGGCCGAGCGCCAGCTGCTGGCGGCGGATGCCTCGCTACAGTCTTCACGCGCCAGCCTGCTGCCGTCGCTGAATCTGACCGCCAGCGGTACGCTGCAAAGCTCCGTTCTGCATGAGCTGGCGGCGAATCCTTTCCGCCTGTGGAGTATCGGCGGCAGCGTGCTGGCCCCGCTGCTTAACCGTGAGGCGTTAACCGCGCAGGTGGATGTCTCAATGGCGTCGCGCAATCAGGCACTTTACACCTATGAAAAGGTGGTGCGCAGCGCATTTGGTGAAGTGAATGACGATCTTGATGCGATTACGCGCTACCAGCAGCAGCTGGTTGAACTGGAAAAGCAACAGCAGGTGGTAAGTGAAGCGCTGCGGATTGCCAGCAATCGCTATCGCAACGGCTACGCCTCGTATCTGGACGAGCTGGATGCTCAGCGCACGCTGTTCAGCACCCAGCTCAGCGTGGTGCAGGCGAAAAATAACCTGCTGCTGGCGCAGATCGACCTTTATCGCGCGCTGGGCGGCGGCTGGCAGCAGTAACGTCCAGCCCGTTCTCAGTTCCGAATCTCAGCCCCGAACGCGTCAACTAAACAGATGGACCAGCCGATCGGGGGTCTGGGAGCGGGAAAAATACCAGCCCTGAAAACGATGACACCCCATGTCGCACAGGGCTGAAAACTGCGTTTCTTCTTCCACGCCCTCGGCGACAATATGGATCCCCAGCGCTTGGCACATGGCGATCATCGCGCGGATCGCCATCAGATGATCCGGGTTGCGCTCCATATCCATCACAAACGATCGATCGATTTTAACCTCGCCGATCCCCAGCTTGCGCAGCCCGGTCAGCGATGCCATGCCCGTACCAAAGTTATCCAGTGCGATATTAATCCGCATGTCCCGCAGCGCGGTGAGCTTTCGCTGAACGTCGTCGATATCGCTGGCCAGCGCCGACTCCAGGATTTCAAAACTCAGCCGTTGGGGATCGATACCGCTGCGGCTCACGATGCGCTGCGTCTGACGGATAAAATCACTGCGTTTGAGCTGGCGCGGGCTGATATTGACCGAGACGCGCACCGTTTCCATTCCGGGCTGGGTCTGCCACTGCTTCAGCTGCGCGCAGGTTTTTTCCAGAACCCATTCGCTGATGTTAAGGATCAGCCCGCTGTTTTCCGCTACCGGGATAAAGGTCGCCGGGGAGATCAGCCGACCATCCGGCGTGCGCCAGCGCAGCAGGGCTTCCAGGCAGGTGACGCTGCCGCAACGGGAAAACTGCGGCTGATACTCAAGGAAAAATTCGTCTTCTTTCAGCGCGCGCCGTAAACCGTTTTCGATAGTATCGCGCTGACGCTGTTCTTCACGCAGGCGTGTTGACCAGAACATCCACTTGCGCTGATTCTTTTTGGAGTAGTACTGAGCCATATCGGCCTTGTGCATCATTTCGGCGATGGGCGCAAGGTCGTGACGATAAAGATAGATGCCGATGCTGCTGGTGATATTAAGCTGGTTATCGTCGATGATGACGTCATGCTCCAGATTCTGCAGCAGGCGCTCGGCGAGAACGGTCAGTTTACCGCGTGCGTCCTGATAGCTGTCGCCGAGGTCGGTGACCAGAACAGCAAATTCGTCACCGCCGAGACGCGAAAGCGCATCGTGGCTGCGCAGGGTGCCACGCAGGCGCTGGGCGATGATTTTCAGCAGTTCGTCGCCGGCGTTGTGGCCCAGCGTGTCGTTCACCTCTTTAAAGCGGGTCAGGTCAAGATAGAGCAGGGCGGAAAACTGCTGGCGATCGGCCTGGCTGCGTGCCTGCTCAATTTTGTCGTAAAAACGGTTGCGGTTATCGAGTTGAGTTAACGGATCCTGCCAGGCCAGCTGGAGCATCTCGCGTTCGCGACGCTTTTTCTCGGTGATGTCCTTCGCCTTGCCCAGCATTTCCAGTACCGTGCCCGACTCGCTGTGGCGCACCGCCTTGCCGTGATTGAGGATCCAGCGCTGGCGTCCAGCGGGGTCGACAACGCGGTATTCACAGTGAAAAAGGGGAGTCTGGCCGGAGAGGTGATTTAAGAAATGCTGTTTGGTGGCGGCGAGATCGTCCGGGTGGATCAGATTGAACATCGCATCCTGATGATGCGTGAGGCGTTTATCTTCAAAGCCGAAAAGCCGGTTCCAGTCCTGATTATGGGAGATAATTCCGCTGGCGATATCCCATAACCAGAATCCCTCTTCCGTGAGCTCCAGCGTCTGTTCCAGACGCCAGCGTGAAAGCGACTCTTCACGCTGTGCCTGCACCTCGGTGGTAATATCCGTGGCAATCAGCAGCTGGCCCGGCGTGGCCTGAGGTTCGCTGATGGTGACGCAGCGCGTCCGTAACCAAAGAGGCACGCTGCCCGTGGACAGATCGAGCTGCGCGCAGTCCTCAGTCAGCGTTTTAGCCAGCTGTCCGGTTGCCAACAGATGATGATAGAGCCGCTCACCCGGATGGTTGGCAAAGGTCAGCATCAAGCCGCCGTCGACGATGAAAATCGCATTGCTACTGTGTTCAATAATCTGTTCAAAAATTAAAAAACTGTCTTCAGGAAGGCGATATCGATGCATGATAAACCTGGTCGCGCAGCAGGATAATTTGGCGATGCCGTTGAATGAGCGCCAGCATTATTCAGTCTTTTTTCATGCAAGTCTATCGGGGTGGCGAGAAAAGAAGCACCCGAATAGCCTGTTGAAAGAATTCCCTATTTTATCTCTTAAATTGCTTAAAATTGGTCGAATAATTCAGGGTCAACGGTATTCACCGTATTTATCAATTGTGCTAATGTTTTTTGAGGTGCCTGGTTTCGTCACCTTAGCCGACGTTCAGGTGTGATGACAAAAAGGAATATCTTATAGCCAATCGGGCCAGTGTTAACTGATTGGCCGTGTTAATATGTTTATTCCCTATGTTATCATTGTTTTTTAACTTGTTTTAGCGGTATCTGGTGCGATTGGGTTGATAAAAACAGGCTGCTGATGATTTTTTCAGGTTAATTATTCTTTATTTAACGACCGATGATCTTGACTCAGAGGGTCGTTTTCTTAAATTTTTTGAAATGGATTTCGGACAGGTTTCTGGTCATCGAACAGGGCAGTTTTGCTAACACGCTGCGGCTTAACATGAAAAAAAGTTCTGAATCTGGCTCCGAATCTGAAGCTGAAAAACACGCACGGGTACCGCTTGATGATGCCCCATTTGCGATAGTGGTACTTGCAGTCACCTCTTTTACTCTTATAATCTTTGTCCTCACCATAACGTTACTGATGTCATGATTTTCCAGGCGGCATCCTGACGTGTTGATTATCCAAAGGATTGAGGATTGCATGGAATCCAGAGACGATAAATTACTGGCGTTGGTCGGACTGCTTACCGCTGGGCTGATTACTGTTACGGTACTGTTTACCCTGACCTGGCTTTCAGACGTGCGGTATCCCGCTGAACAGCCGCTGGACACCCGAACCTGTCCCTCTTCGCTGCATTACTCTTCCCGATCCTGATTCTGCTTTAGTTTTATCTGCTGGCTGCGAAGCGCCAGCGCGCAGGCTTCGTTGATTGTTCGATTGCCGTTAGCGTCGGGCAACCCAAACAGCCCCGCCGGTGAGCGACGATCGTCGTCCCAGCTGGGGTAGTCAACCAGCGGATAGAGCGAAATACCTTCCACTTCGACCCCCAGATCGAGTGCCGTTCTGACTTCATCACACACCCGGTTCAGCCAGTCCGCGCAGCGGGCTGCTTCGGCACCGGTCTCCGCCAGCAGAATGGGGCGCTGATAGCGCTGTCCGATGTCCTGCAGCAGCCGGTGAAGCGGGCGGTAATCGGGGTGATGCGGCTCCAGCGGATCGCCATTGTGAAACCACTGATGATCGGGATACCAGGTCAGGCCAATAATATTCAGTAAATCCTTCTGGCCACCCAGTTCCGGCAGGCTGCGGCCACCGATCCAGTCCCATACTTCAAACTGTGCCTCGTGCTGCTGCTGCGCTGCACTTTTCGCCGCGCCGGAATAGCCGGATGCCGCAACGTGCACCAGCGGATCGGTAATCACAAACCGGGCTTCAGGCAGCTCATGACGTATACCGTGCATCGCCGCGATCGCGGCTTTAGCAAGCTGCTGCTTCAGCTCGCGCCCTCGGCCCGTTTCGAACGGGTTAAACCAGGCGATTTCAGCTCCGGCCCAGGACCAGAATGAGATCTGATTCATCGGTGAAATCAGCGGTTGAATCTCCCCTTCCTCGCGCAGCAGGCGGGCGAATGCCGTGGCGAAGGCCGCGAAGCGGTCAACAAATTCAGGCTGCCAGATATCCAGCCCGTCCGGCCAGCCAAAATGTGCCAGTTCCCAGATCATCTGAATATGGTGTTTTTTTGCCGCCTGCAGCTGCGGCAGAAAGCTGTCCCAGCAGTATTCACCCGGCGACGTTTCAATCAGATACCAGCGAGCACCGTCGCGCGCGGTCAGCAGCTGATGCTCCGCCAGCAGTGCATAATCTTTATCCAGTAAGGTATCGTGGCCGCTGTTGATCATCAGATCGGCGCGCTTACCGGGTGAACGGCAGGCGCTCGAACACGGGAAACTGCCCTGGAAAAAACTCTGAAACAGCCGCGGATGATGTCGGGAGCTTGAGGAGTGGGTGTCATCACACATAATGCTCTCCTGCTTGCAGAACTGAGCGGAACGATGGGATAAGTCTAGACTAAGATAGCGATCGGGCCCGAGGATGACGGAAGCCGCTAACGATGATTGACCGTAACGCCGTAAAGGACAGAAGATGAGTGAAGTGACCGTTTCAAAGCAAACCGATGTCGACGGCTTTACCCGCCTTGCCCAGGCCATCAGGCCGCTGGTTTCAGGACACCCTCAGAACAGCGGTGTTTATCCTCTGGCAGAAGGCCTGGATGCGTTTGCCGCACGCTATCTACTGATTGCGATGGCAGAGAAAACGTTGGATATACAATATTATATCTGGGAAAACGATATGTCCGGGCAGCTACTGTTCAGCGCCGTGCTGGATGCCGCACGGCGCGGTGTGTGCGTTCGGCTGCTGCTGGATGATAATAATACGCTGGGGCTGGATAAGACGCTCAGTGCGTTGAACAGCCATCCAAATATTGACGTACGCCTGTTCAATCCATTTTCATTTCGCACGCTGCGTCTGTTGGGTTATCTCACGGACTTCGCGCGTTTAAATCGCCGAATGCACAATAAAAGCTTAACCGTAGACGGTGAGGCGACCATCGTTGGCGGTCGCAACGTGGGCGATAAGTACTTTGGCGCCGGTGACGAGCCGCTGTTTTCCGATCTGGATGTGCTGGCCGTAGGGCCCGTGGTCCGGGAGGTTGAACTGGATTTTGACCGCTACTGGCAGTGTCGTTCCGTCGCGCCGTTTAGTACGGTCGTTGATACGGATCCCGGTTCGGAAGCGGATATTGGCCTGCCGGAAGCGTGGCGTGAAAACGAGCAGGTAAAGCACTATTTCACCCGTCTGCAGGAATCCACGTTCATTACCCGGCTGGAAAGCCGCACGCTGCCGTTTATCTGGGCCAGCACTCGTCTGCTCAGTGACGACCCGCGCAAAGGGTTGGGGCGAGCCAGAACGAAAAATCTCTTGCCCCAGCGCTTACTGTCGATCATTGGCCGCCCGCAGCAGCGGCTGGACATTATCTCTGCTTATTTTGTCCCGACCCGCGCCGGGGTGGCCCAGCTGCTGGCGCTGGTACGCAAGGGGGTGAAAATTGCCATTCTGACCAACTCCCTGGCGGCCAACGATGTTTCCGTGGTGCACGCCGGTTATGCGAAATGGCGTAAAAAACTGCTGCGTCACGGCATCGCGCTGTATGAGCTGAAGCCGACCAGCACGCGGCCGGGCGGCGTGCTACACGATCGTGGCCTGACCGGCAATTCCGGCTCCAGCCTGCATGCGAAAACGTTCAGCGTGGACCAGGAAACGGTGTTTATTGGATCGTTTAATTTCGATCCGCGTTCGGCAGTGCTGAATACGGAAATGGGGCTGGTGATCGAAAGCGGCGAACTGGCGAACCGCATCCATGAGAATCTGTTGATTAACCTGCGCGAACACGCATGGACGCTGCGGCTGGATGACTGGGGTAAGGTTAACTGGGTGGAATATCCGGGGCAGGCGGAAGAGATCGTGCATAAACATGAGCCACGCACGCGGTTTATGCAGCGGCTGCTGGTCAGGCTGGTGTGGCGTCTGCCGATTGAATGGCTGCTTTAGCCCGGCTGAAGCCGGGCCGGAGCATTAGCGCTGGGACTTGCCGGAAAACAGGAAGCGCAGCAGCGGAATACGCAAATGGATTTCATACAGCAGAAATGCCACGCCGAACACCATCACCAAACCAACGAAGAAGCCCAGCGTGCTGCTGCCAATTAGCGGCACGACGAAAATACCGTACAGAATAGTCAGCGGATGGTGCACCAGATAGATAAACAGCGAGGAGTTCACCAGGTAAGTAACGCGCGGCGAATGGGAATTCAGCATGCGGTGGCCGAAGGAGAACACTACGTTGACCATCCACAGTCCCATCAGCATCGAGGCGATCGCGTCCAGTTCGTACATCCAGCCTTCGCCCGTACTCCACTTCAGATTTGCCACATAGGCAGCAAATGCCAGCGCGGCACCTGCAAACGTCCACGGATTCGGCTTCACGAACAGGGCCTTAATGGCCGGATATTTCCACGCCATCGCGCCGAGCAGGAAGAAGGGCAGGTACATCAACGACTGCATGACCGCCATATTGAACAGGCCATCGGCGGTGACCTGGGGTGCCACGAACAGAATCAGTCGGCGGAATGCCCCCCATCCCAATGCGCAAAACAGGATGACGAGGGTTAATTTGCCCCATGTCAGATCGGAATAGTCTGCTTTTGCTCGCTTGCCGTCGCGCAGCAGTCGGAAAAGCCAGAAGCCGGCAACGGTCAGCACCAGCAGCACCAGCAGGAACCACAGGTGCGAAATCAGATCCCAGACCAGCGCATTGTACTTCTGATAGGGAGTCATCTGACTCCAGTTGCCAACCTTATTGGTCAGCTCTTTCAGAATAAAGAACTGAGGCACGGTAATCAGCGGAATGGCGGCCAGCATGGGGATACCGACGCGCTCAACGCGCACCTTCAGCCAGTGCCCGGGGGAGTAGCGCAGAAACAGCATGTAGGAGAAATAGCCCGAGATGACAAAGAACACCTGCATGCGAAATGCATGGATAAACTCGTTCAGCAACGTCAGCCATTCTGAGGGGGCCGGACTGTTTACTGACCAGTTTTGTGAAGAATAAATTAGCGAAAGATGAAAGGGTACGCCCAATAACATCAGCCAGGCGCGAATCGAATCTAAGAAATATTCTCGTTGTGGTGATTTTTTAGTCATAATTATCCAATTTTCAACACGTTATATTACTGGTTCACCCTGAGCCAGCCTAAAGCTTGATGCTTACTTTAATAGAGTAAACGCAGGTATACTATCAGTCGAATCTGTATCCGCTAACCACTTGAGATTACGGCGCTTGCGCGTTCGGAATAGTGGAACAAAAACGCGGTCAGGCTGTCGGAATGCTTAATTATCCATTAAGATGTTTAGGATTGATTTTCGCACCCGTAAAGGGGGGGTTGTGCTGATTAAAATGAACAATAAACCAAAACTTATGCAGCTACGTTGGGTTGGTGCAGCAGTTTTGCTTGCAATGTATGCCAATTCAGGATGGGCATTTAGCATTGACGACGTTGCAAAACAGGCAAAGGATCTGGCCGGAAAAGGTTACGAAGCGCCGAAGAGTAATTTGCCTTCTCAGCTGCGCGATATGAAATATGCCGACTATCAGCAGATTCAGTTTAATCATGACAAAGCTTACTGGGGTAAGCTGAAGACGCCTTTCAAGCTTGAGTTTTATCATCAGGGCATGTACTTCGATTTGCCGGTCAAACTCAATGAAGTGACCGCCAACAGCGTTCGCGCCATCAAATATTCACCTGACTATTTCAATTTCGGCAATGTGCCGCACGATCCGGACACCCTGAAGAACCTTGGTTTTGCCGGGTTTAAAGTGCTGTATCCGCTGAACAGTAAAGACAAGAAAGACGAGATCAGCAGCTTCCTCGGCGCCAGCTATTTCCGTGTGATCGGTGCAGGCCAGGTGTACGGTCTGTCCGCACGCGGCCTGGCGATTGATACCGCGCTGCCATCCGGTGAAGAGTTCCCACGCTTTAAAGAGTACTGGATTGAACGCCCTAAGCCGCAGGATAAACATCTGGTTATCTATGCGCTGCTGGACTCGCCGCGCGCGACCGGGGCCTATCGCTTCCTGATCTCGCCGGGTAAAGACAGTACCGTGGACGTCACCTCTAAGGTGTATCTGCGCGATAAAGTCGGCAAGCTGGGCGTTGCGCCACTAACCAGCATGTACCTGTTTGGTGCTAACCAGCCGTCGTCGGTGACCAACTACCGTAAAGAGCTGCACGATTCAAACGGCCTGTCGATTCACGCCGGAAACGGTGAATGGATCTGGCGTCCGCTGAACAACCCGCGCCACCTCGCCGTCAGTACCTTCACCGTGGAAAACCCACGTGGGTTTGGATTGCTGCAGCGCGGACGTGATTTCAGCCAGTATCAGGATCTGGACGATCGTTACGATCTGCGCCCAAGCGGCTGGATCGAGCCGAAAGGCGACTGGGGCAAAGGCCGCGTCGAGCTGGTAGAAATTCCAACCACCGATGAAACCAACGATAACATCGTGGCGTTCTGGAGCCCGGAAAGCCTGCCGGAGCCGGGTAAAGAGATGAACTTCTCCTACCGCCTGCACTTCACGCGCGATGAAAGCCTGCTGCATTCACCGGAAACGGCCTACGTTAAAGACACGCTGCGCTCTACCGGCGACGTGAAACAGTCTAATCTGGTGCGCCAGCCGGACGGCACCGTGGCCTTTATCGTCGACTTTATGGGCCCGGAAATGAGCAAGCTGGCGCAGGATACACCGGTCACGCCGCAGGTGAGCATCGGTAATAACGGTGAGCTGGTGGAAAACAGCGTCCGTTATAACCCGGTCACTAAAGGCTGGCGTCTGGTGATGCGTTTGCGCGTGAAAGACAATAAACAGCCGACTGAGATGCGTGCTGCACTGGTTAACGGTGATAAGACGCTGACAGAAACCTGGAGCTACCAGCTGCCTGCCAATGAATAAGTCTACAGTGATACCCGTTGAATACATCGACGCGCTGCCGCTTCCCCCTGAACGCCAGGGGGAACTGCGTGGTGAAGAAAGCTTCAGCCAGCTGCACTTTACGCTGGCGGGTGAAGCGCCGTCTGAGATCCGTCCTGACGACGCACCTCAGCAGTCGGTAAAAGCGCGCGTTGAGATGAGCTGGCCCGATTCGGTTGATGAGGGGCGCCAGTTCGACCAGGATGCGCTGGGCCGCAGTACGTTGAAAGCGATGCCTGAGCATACCCGCTCCTCAATGTATCCCGAAGAGTGGCGGACCAACCCGGTTGCCCGGGCCTGGGACTCGCTGCGCGGGCGCAAAAGCACCCATCGCTACGCCACCAAAGAAGAGCAGAAAAGTGAGGATAACTGGCGCTATGTCGGTTCCATCCGTCGCTATATTTTGCTGTTCCTCACCATTTTCCAGACGGTGATCGCCACCTGGTATATGAAGACCATTCTGCCTTACCAGGGCTGGGCGCTGATCGATCCGATGGACATGATCAATCAGAACTGGCAGCAGTCGCTGTTGCAGATCCTGCCTTACGTGCTGCAAACCGGGATCCTGTTCCTGTTTGCCATCCTGTTCTGTTGGGTTTCCGCAGGATTCTGGACCGCGCTGATGGGCTTCCTGCAGCTGCTGATCGGCAAGGATAAGTACAGTATTTCCTACAAGACGACCGGTGATGAGCCGATCAACCCGGAACACCGTACCGCGCTGATTATGCCGATTTGCAACGAGGATGTGGAACGCGTCTTCGCCGGCCTGCGTGCCACCTGGGAGTCGGTCGTTCGTACCGGTGAACAGCAGCACTATGACGTGTATATCCTCAGCGACAGCTACAATCCCGACATCTGTATGGCCGAGCAAAAGGCCTGGATGGAACTGGTGCGTGACGTCGGTGGAGAAGGGCGCATTTTCTATCGTCGCCGCCGCCGCCGTGTGAAGCGTAAATCCGGTAACATCGATGACTTCTGCCGCCGCTGGGGTAGCCAGTACAGCTATATGGTGGTACTGGATGCCGACAGCGTGATGAGCGGTGGCTGCCTGAACGGCCTGGTGCGGATGATGGAAGCGAACCCGAATGCCGGCATTATCCAGTCCTCGCCGAAGGCGTCGGGAATGGATACGCTGTATGCACGCTGCCAACAGTTTGCCACTCGCGTCTACGGCCCGCTGTTTACCGCCGGTCTGCACTTCTGGCAGTTGGGTGAATCGCACTACTGGGGTCATAACGCCATTATTCGCGTGAAACCGTTTATCGAGCACTGTGCGCTGGCGCCGCTGCCGGGCGAAGGTTCATTTGCCGGCTCCATCCTGTCCCATGACTTCGTTGAAGCCGCGCTGATGCGTCGTGCGGGCTGGGGCGTGTGGATTGCTTACGATCTGCCGGGTTCTTATGAAGAGCTGCCGCCAAACCTGCTGGATGAACTGAAGCGTGACCGTCGCTGGTGCCACGGTAACCTGATGAACTTCCGTCTGTTCCTGGTGAAAGGCATGCACCCGGTACACCGTGCGGTGTTCCTGACCGGGGTAATGTCCTATCTCTCTGCGCCGCTGTGGTTTATGTTCCTGGCGCTGTCCACGGCGCTGCAGGTGGTGCACACCCTGATTGAGCCGCAGTACTTTATGCAGCCGAGGCAGCTGTTCCCGGTCTGGCCGCAGTGGCGTCCTGAACTGGCCATCGCGCTGTTCTCGACCACGCTGGTGCTGTTGTTCCTGCCGAAACTGCTGAGCGTGGTGCTGGTATGGTGCAAAGGGGCGAAACCTTACGGCGGTGCCCTGCGCGTGCTGGCCTCGCTGTTCCTGGAAATGCTGTTCTCGGTGCTGCTGGCACCGGTACGTATGCTGTTCCATACGGTGTTTGTGGTCAGTGCCTTCCTCGGCTGGGAAGTGGTGTGGAATTCACCGCAGCGTGACGATGATGCCACGCCGTGGAGCGAAGCCTTCAAGCGTCACGGTTCGCAGATGCTGCTCGGCCTGGTATGGGCTGGGGGTATGGGCTGGCTGGATCTGAACTTCCTCTGGTGGCTGTCACCGATTGTCTTCTCGCTGATCCTGTCGCCGTTCGTGTCGGTATGGTCCAGCCGCCGTACGCTTGGGCAGGCCTCGAAGCGCGGTAAACTGTTCCTGATCCCGGAAGAATATCAACCGCCGCAGGAGCTGTTGGATACCGACCGCTATGTGGAACTGAACCGCGAGCGTGCGCTGGATAACGGCTTTATGCATGCGATGTTCCATCCGTCGTTCAATGCCCTGGCCAGTGCGATGGCGACCTCACGTCACCTGAAAAGCGATATCCTCGACTTTGCTCGTGACCGTCGCGTCGAGCAGGCGCTGAGCCAGTCACCGGCTAAGCTGGATCGCGACAGCCGCCTTGCGCTGCTGAGCGACCCGGTTACGCTGTCGCGGATGCACTACCGTCTGTGGCAGAATGCGGACAAGTATCACGACTGGTTGGATCATTATCACACGCTGCCGCTTAATCCGCTGGCGTTAAATAATGCGAAGCCGCTGAGCGTCACCGCGCCATAATCTGGGCGGATCTTCATTAAGCCGGGACAGCGTCCCGGCTTTTTTATGTCTGTCTGCCGGAGGATTTACGCATAATTTTCACTGCTGGCTATGGCGTGATGGAAAACTGCGGGTAGAATAGTGCGTTTTTTACCCTAAAGTGCGATGTGATGAGTATGCTTTTACGAAGTGTAGTAGTTGGTCTTTGCGTGCTGGTGCTGAGCGGTTGCGGCAGTATTATCAGCCGCGCCGTGCCCGGACAGGGACACGGCAATCAGTATTATCCGGGCGTGCAGTGGGACGTCAGGGATACGCCCTGGCGCTTTCTGACCATCATCGACCTGCCGCTTTCGCTGGTTGTTGATACGCTCCTGCTGCCGGTAGATGCTAAGCACGGGCCCTACGAGTAAATTCTCACCCTGCGGCCCGGCGCGGATTTATGCCCAGCGGTCGGACTCGCTGTTATCATCCTCCCACTCCTCTGCGGCAGCATCGGCTTCTTCAGTGCCTTCCGGCGGCACCAGCTGAAACTCACCTTCATCCCACTCGTGCAGGGTGTTTTCCGCCAGCCACTCCTGACGCAGTTCGATCTCATCGAAGTCGCCGTCAAAAATCGCCTGTGCGGCTTCACCACTGCGCAGCGGCAGGCACTCGCCTTCATCACCTTCGTTGGTGAAAAACTCCACTTGCCACATGATGTCGCCATCCTGCATCACATATTTCTGCATCGCAAACTGTTCTACGGAAGCCTCTTCCTCCGCCACGTCAGGGTTCGCGGCAAGATACTCTTCACGAGCGGCGTCAATGGCTTCTTCCAGAGTTGCATAAAGGGTCATGTACTTCTCCTTGCTGGCATATAAGTAAAAACATCGTTAAGTGTTGTCGCTGTTACTCAAGATGCAAGGAGACGGCGAGGAAATTTTTGCCGGATGTGCGGATGATGGCGTTGCGCTATTGCTGTCTGCATCTGCAGCCCCTGATGTCTTCGCGGCTCTGTGCGGTTTATCCGGCGAGCGCACGATTTAAATACAGGATAGTGCCTGAGAAGTGGTTAATTAGCGCCGCGCACAATGATGTGCCGACGGGCCGCCGGATTCATTCTCCGCCGCCCGAACACAGACTTCTTAAGGATGACGGACATGGCAAGGATTTTAACTATATGCAAACCCCGGCAAAAGAAAAACGCAGGGCTGCTGCCTCTGGGACTGGCATTAGTTTCCTTTAGCGCACTGGCGGATACGCCGCCTTTCTCTCTGGATTCTCCCTGGCTACTGGGTGACTGGGCCGGATATCGCCAACGCCTGGCGGATGACGGCGTTGACTTCCAGTTAGGCTATACGATGCAGTCCGCTGCTAACCTGGCGGGGGGATACCGTACGGCAACGACCATGCGCTATGCCGATCAGTGGACCTTGGGCAGCACGCTGGATCTGGACAAACTAATAAGCTGGCAGGGCGGCACTTTCCAGCTAACGTTGACGAATCGCACCGGTCAGGATTTGACGCCCTACCTTAACGATCCCCGCACCGGCGGGTTATCCAACGTGCAGGGCATCTCAGCGCGCGGCGATTATCTGCGGCTGACGCAGTTCTGGCTAAATCAAAGCCTGTTTAACAACTGGCTGGAGGTTAAACTGGGGCGCGTGACGACCAACGAAGACTTTGATACCGCTAAACTGGGAATGTTTCAGAACTGGGCCATGGGGAGTGGCCAGCCCGGCCACTGGCGTAATGACCGCTGGTTTAACGCCCCGGTCTCGCAATGGGGGGGAAGGGTCAAAATGAACCTGCCGGACGATCTCTATCTTCAGGTCGGTATCTACAATCAGAACAAGGTAAACAATACCAAAGCCAACGGTTTCCGCTTCGATATGCGTCACGGCGAGGGAAATCTGGTGCCGTTCGAGCTTGGCTGGCAGCCGAAGTTAGGCGCCGACAAACTGCAGGGTAACTATCGCCTGGGGGGCTACTACAGCTCAACGCGCGGTGGTAATTACAGCAGCTGGCATGATGGGAAATACGGTAAAAACGACCATGCCTATGGCGGCTATCTGTTAGCCGAACAGCGGCTGACCGCGACCGATGGTGATAACACACGCGGTCTGGGTATTAACTTCCAGTACATCATGAACGATCACCGCACCTCAAAGCTGGATAACTATCAGTCGCTGGCGCTGACATGGGCCGGGCCGTTTGAAGCGCGTCCAAAGGATGAAATAGGTGTCGGTATGGCGCGTATTCACGTTAACCACGACTACGCGAAAATGCGTAATGAACAGAACCAGCAGAAGGGCGTCAGCGACTATCACGATATGTCCTACATGCCGCTGCAGCAGGGCTCGGAATGGAACTATGAGGTCTATTACAATGTGAAAGCCACGCGCTGGTTAAGCCTTCGGCCTAATCTACAGCTGATTACGAAACCGGGCGGTGTTGATCAAGTACAGGACGCCTTCGTCGGGGGAATTGCCGGGGATATTACGTTCTAAAGCACCAGGGTTTGATAAGTGCCTGTCAGGTCGTGGTGTTGCCTGACAGGCATTACGGCATCAGTAGAGCGAGGGCTGGCCGTCCGGGCGGGTTTTAAAACGGCGGTGTAGCCACATATACTGCTCCGGTGCCATCAGCACGCCGTGTTCTACAATCTTGTTCATTCGTGCGGCGGTGGCCTGCTCATTTTCCAGGGGGATATCCCGCTCTTCCGGCAGGATAACCATCTCATAGCCTTTACCCGAGGGCAGTCGGCGCGGTACGAAAGGGATCACCGCGGGATTACCGCTGCGGATTAACAGATAGCTCCCTTTGGTTGAGGCTGCCTGTTCAACGGCAAAAAAGGGCACAAATACGCTGCTTCTGGGTCCGTAATCGTGGTCCGGTGCGTACCAGATAATGTCGCCATTTTTCAGCGCACGGATCATTCCCTTCAGATCTTTGCGGTCGAGCATGCTTTTGTTTGAGCGCATGCGGCCCCAGGTCTGCAGCCAGTCCAACAGCGCATTGTCGTTCGGCCGATAAACGCCGATCCCCGGGTTATGAATGCCGAAAATGCGCGCGCCCAGTTCCAGCGTCAGGAAGTGCATACCGATCAGCAGCACGCCTTTTTGGTCGGTTGCGGCTTTAGCGATGTGCTCAAGGCCACTCACCTGAAACCAGCGGCTTACCCGCCAGTCCGGCCAGAACCAGGCCATACCGGTTTCAATCAACCCCATACCCAGTGATTCAAAATTGCGCACCACCATGGCTTCACGCTCCGCCAGGGGCATATCCGGAAAGCACAGTTCCAGATTCCGTCTGGCGACGGTAACGCGACGTTTAAGAAAGCGCATCGAGAGGCGTCCAAGGCCGCATCCGATGTAATACAGCACTGGGTAAGGCAACAGGACCAAAAGATAAAGTAGGGTGATACCCAACCAGGTAAACCAATAACGAGGATGCAGCAATGCACGGCTAAACTGAGGCAGCTGAGTCATGAGTTTCCAGATCGTAAAAGTGGGAATGTTATCCTTTCCATAAAGGATTATTTATGGCCTATTGTGCCATTTTTTAGATATCTCGGGAAATTACGCCCTGTTTGGGTGATTTTTATACGACAAATCAGACGCTCATTCCGCTAAGAGGGTCGAAAACTGACAAACGTTCTCACCCTGAATACTTAACCAATTAACGTAACAGGTGTCCAAAAATGGCTTCCGCCACTCCCGCGTAGATAAAATCATAGCACGTGTAAGCGAGTTTTTCCTGGTACTGAATTTTCCACCAGGAGAGTTTATCCGACTGAATAGGCTTAGAAAGTCGGTGAAGGAAAGTCAATCAGTCAGCAGGCAACCGGCAATATCGGGCAGTGCATTTCAGCATAATTCAGGTATGATAGCGCCGCAAAAATTTCTCTCATTCAGAATTCAGGAACGAACACCATGCCAGTGTTACATAACCTTGTTTCCAATGAAGAGCTGAAGGCACGCATGCTTGCTGAAACCGAGCCGCGTACCACAGTTTCTTTCTATAAGTACTTCAATATTGAAGATCCAAAGGCCTTTCGCGACGCGCTCTATGTTGCGCTGACCAAACTGAAGGTATTTGGCCGCGTTTATGTGGCCGCCGAGGGGATTAACGCCCAGATCAGCGTGCCGGCCAGCCAGTATGAAACCATGAAATCCATGCTGTACGCGTTCCATGCACAGCTGAATAACCTGCGCATGAATATCGCGCTGGACGACGACGGCAAATCTTTTTGGGTGCTGCGTCTTAAAGTGCGCGAGCGTATTGTTGCCGATGGTATTACCGACGACACCTTCGATGCCAGCGACGTTGGCGCGTATCTGAAAGCGGCGGAAGTGAACGCCATGCTGGACGATCCGACCGCGGTTTTCGTGGATATGCGTAATCACTACGAATACGAAGTGGGGCACTTCGACAACGCGCTGGAGATCCCGGCGGACACCTTCCGCGATCAGCTGCCGATGGCCGTGGATATGCTGCAGCAGGACAAAGAGAAAAAAATCGTCATGTACTGCACCGGCGGCATTCGCTGTGAAAAGGCCAGTGCGTGGATGCGCCACAACGGTTTTGAAAATGTCTATCACATCGAAGGCGGCATCATTGAGTACGCGCGTCGCGCGCGTGAACAGGGATTGCCGGTGCGTTTTAAGGGCAAAAACTTTGTCTTTGACGAGCGGATGGGAGAGCGTATTTCTGAAGATGTCATCGCCAACTGTCACCAGTGCGGTGCGCCGTGCGATACCCACGTTAACTGCCTGAACGACGGATGCCATCTGCTGTTTATTCAGTGCCCGAGCTGTGCAGAGAAATATCATCACTGCTGTAGCCCGCTGTGTATGGAAGAGCTGGCGCTAACGCCGGAAGAGCAGCGTTCCCGCCGAGCCGGGCGCGAGAATGGCAATAAAATCTTCAACAAGTCTCGTGGTCTGCTCAGCACCACGATGCAAATTCCTGAAGAGTAATTTTCAGTGAAGCGCCACCTCTCCTACGGGGAGGTGGCGGCCTCCGGGCTTACTGACGCACGCCCTCTACGGAGATAATCAGTTCCACTTCCTGCGAAGCCGGGCCTAAATCGGATTTGATATTAAAATCCTTCAACGCAAATTTGCCTGTTGCCTCAAAGCCTGCACGCTCGCCGCCCCACGGATCCTTACCTTCGCCGGTCAGCTTCGCTTCCAGCTTCACCGGTTTCGTCACGCCGTTCAGCGTCAGATTACCGTCAACGTTCAGCGCATCGCCATTTTTCGTCACGCCGGTGGAGGTGAAGGTCGCCTGCGGGAATTTACCGGCGTTCAGGAAGTCGGCGCTGCGCAGGTGCTTATCGCGCTCGGCGTGATTGGTGTCCACGCTGCCGGTATTAATGGTCACGTTGACCTTGTCTTTAGAGGGATCGGCCTGGTCGTAGGTGAAACCTCCGTCGAAATCTTTAAAGCTGCCGTACAGCCAGCTATAACCAAGATGTTTAATACGGAACTGAACGAAGGCGTGCTGCCCTTCTTTATCAATTTTATAATCAGCCGCTGCAGCAGTGCCGGCGGTCATCAGCAATGCGGCGGTGGTTAATCCCAGAATTGTATTTTTGAACACGAGACTTCTCCTTTCCAAAGGTTAATCGATGCGGGAACCCAGCATCCGTTTCAACGTAATATCTTTATCAATAAAGTGGTGCTTCAGCGCGGCAAGCCCGTGTAGTACGGACAGCACCACCACGCTCCAGGCCAGCCAGAGATGGATATCCCCCGCCAGATCCGCCTGCTCACCGAGGTCGGAAAACGCAGCTGGCACGGGGACGGTGCCGAAGACATTAATCGGTTTCCCTTCAGCGGTAGAAATCAGATAGCCGCTAAACAAAATGGCAAACAGCACGCCATACAGCAGGAGATGTGCTGCAATGGCGCCGTAGCGGGTGAGCGGGGAATAGCTGCTGAGTGGCTTTGGCGGAGGGGAAATAAAACGCCACGCCACGCGAATCAACATCACGGCGAACAGTACCATACCGATGCTTTTATGCAGCTCGGGCGCTTTGTGATACCAGGTATCGTAATAGCCGAGCGTCACCATCCACAGCCCGAGGGCGAACATGCCATAAACGGCGATGGCCACCAGCCAGTGCAGACTGATGCTCAGAGAGCCATAACGGGTAACGCTATTTTTCCACCGCATAATTCACCGAATGTCATTTTTTTGTTAAGACTGGCCAGGTGAAAGGTTAAAATCAACCGCTAATTACGCTAAAGAACAAAATAATTATTTATGTGAAATTATTTGAATATAAAAAGCGATTAACACTCAGTAAACCAGTTGATATTGACAGGTTGATGACAGTGAATTGGCTTTAAGTCTGAATTTTAATCATTTATTGATGGCGGCTGGATATTCTATTTTTTTGTTTGTTTTATAAGTTATCGTCAACTTAATGTCATTTTTTGTCAGCCTGTATTGATGGAAACAGATTAGGCATGCTAATAATTTACTGTTGCTTATCATTATCATGGTGCAAAAGTTCACGGTAGTGGTGCTAAGGTCGTAATTGATAGCCCACCATGTGCAGTTTATGGCTTAAAATGCGGTTAATTTGAAAAATATCGGAATTTTGTATACATTAAAGATACGTAAGCAAGGGTGCCATGGGTATTCGCTGCTTATTGTCATCTCACATCTCGCTGCGTTATAGCTTTCTTCCCCTTTATTTATTCCGATTCGATCTGGCGACGAAAGCTATAAGGCTGCTCAATCCACTGCGTGACAGGGAGCGCTATGAGCAACTTATCCGAACAAAATACACCGCCAAAAAAACACTTCTGGCATAAAAAGCCGGTTAAAAAAGAGCTGAGCGTTGACGATATCACCATCGTTGATAAAGACATGCTGAAACGTGCCGTGGGTGCGGCAGCACTGGGTAACGCCATGGAGTGGTTTGACTTTGGCGTGTACAGCTATCTTGCAGTGACCATCGGTAAAGTCTTCTTTCCCGGCGGTAGCCCTGCCGCACAGTTACTAGCCACCTTTGGTGCGTTTGCTGCGGCATTTCTGGTTCGACCGCTGGGTGGGCTGGTATTTGGCCCACTCGGCGATCGTATTGGCCGCCAGAAAGTGTTGGCGCTCACCATGATCATGATGTCGATAGGGACATTCTGTATCGGACTGATCCCCGGTTATGGCTCGATAGGCATCTATGCCCCAGTGCTGCTGTTGATGGCGCGTTTACTGCAGGGGTTTTCTACCGGTGGGGAATATGGCGGAGCAGCGACGTTTATCGCGGAATACTCCACCGATGAGCGCCGTGGCTTTATGGGCAGCTGGTTGGAGTTTGGCACACTGGGTGGCTACCTGCTGGGCGCGGGGCTGGTGACCTGCCTGACGGCGGCGATGTCGGAACAGGCACTGCTCGACTGGGGCTGGCGAATTCCGTTCTTTATCGCCGCCCCACTGGGACTGTTTGGTCTCTATATCCGGCTTAAGCTGGAAGAGACCCCGGCGTTTCAGAAACATATGGAAAAACAGGAGCAGCTTGAGCACAGCAAGCCGCAGCTGGGACTGTGGGCCATGTTGAAAAAATATCGTGCACAGATGCTGAAGTGTATTGGCCTGGTGCTGCTGTTTAACGTCTCAAACTACATGCTGACGTCGTATATGCCGAGCTATCTCACCGGCATCCTCGGATTGAGCGAATTAAGCAGTCTGCTGCTGATTCTGGTTGTGATGTTTGTGATGATGCCGCTGACGCTGTTTTGGGGGCACTGGAATGACCGACTTGGCCGACGCCCGGTTATCTGGGGCGGAGCGGTGGGTTTGATCCTGCTGGCGGTCCCCTGCATGATGTTAATCGGCACCGGCAATCTGCTGCTGGTCTTCCTCGGATTGATTATTCTCGGTGCGCTGCATACCTGTTTTAGCGGTTCCATGCCCGCGACGCTGCCCGCGCTGTTTGCCACCGATGTTCGTTACAGTGCGCTGGCGATCGGTTTTAACATCTCGGTTTCGCTGTTTGGCGGCACCACACCACTGATCACCACCTGGCTGGTGGAAACAACCGGTAACCTGCTGATGCCGGCATACTATCTGATGGGCGCCGGGGTGATTGGTGTTATTACCGTCTTTACCCTGCGTGAAACGGCACGTAAACCGCTTCGCGGTTCGGCACCGTCGGTAGGCAGCCGTGCCGAGGCGCACCGGTTGGTGAACAAGCTGCGCCTGCGCAGCCAGAAGGCGCAGGCTGGCGAACTGAAAAAATAATCGTTAATGAAATAGGGTGAGAAAAAGAGTGGCTCAGATCTGAATCATGCCAGTCGATTGCTTAATGGACTGGCATTATCGTCATGATGTGGACGCTTTTATTCAGGAAAAACGGGAAAGGGTGAACGGCGATAAGTCAAACTCGCTGCTTTTCCCTGCGGCAAACTGAGCAGCAATCTCACCCAGTACGCTGACGAACTTAAAGCCGTGCCCGCTTAAGCCGGTAATCATTAAGCGGTTCGGCTGGCCGGGGAAGGTGTCAATGATGAAATCCTCATCCGGCGAGTTGTCGTAGGTGCAGGACTCGCCGCGCAGGCAAACGCCAACGCCCGGCAGAAACTGGCGTAAAAAGCCAAACAGCTCGCTGCCGTCCTCCGCCACGCTGCCAAACGGCCTGCGCTGCTCAGGCGTATCAATCGGCTGTCCGCCTTCGTGCTTGCCAATTTTGATGGCGTTGTTATCAGCCGGGAATCCGTAGTAGTGAATGCCGTCCGGCATTTCTGCGGTAAACGCCGGGAATTTGTTTTGCTCACTATAGCGTCCATCCGCCTGGTGCCAGGCAAACACCTTACGTACCGGCGTCACCGGCAGGGACGGGTAAAGCGTTTTGACCCAGGTTCCGGCGCTCAGCAGCAGTTTGCGAGCCTGATACACGCCTTCAGGCGTGGTGACCGTCTGTAGGCCGTCCTGCTCATCGATCGCGGTGACCTCGCAGTTAAACAGTTGCCCGCAGCCCGCCTCTCTTGCCAGACGAATGCAGTGTTTGATGGCGAGTTCGGATTTCAGGTAGCCGGAACGCGGCTCGAATACGCCAATATAGCCCTCAGGTATGTTAATTTGCGGCCAGCGAGCGGTAATTTCATCGCCGCGCAGGGTCTGTACATCAAGGTTAAACTCACGCGCGCTGCTCATGACGTTCTGGATAAACTCAGCATTTTCAGGGCCGAGGTTCAGCACGCCGCTGCGGTGCATAATCTGTTCACCGCAGTCATTCTCCAGTTCGTCCCACAGCTGCTGGGCACGGAGCACCATCGGCACATAGCGCGCGCCTTCACCGTAGGCATGGCGAATCAGGCGGGTTTCGCCATGGTGGCTTCCCGCCGTGTGGGGAGGATGGGCGCGGTCAATCATCAGTACTTCCAGTCCGGCACGCGTTGCATACCATCCGGCGGCGGCGCCAACGGAACCACTGCCTACCACAATTAAATCGTAAACCATTTTTACCCGGCCTCTGGTTGGAACATTATTCCATGCAGAATAACAAATTATTGCGGGCATGAAAAAGGCACCCGATTGGGTGCCTGTCGGTATCGAACAGAGTACAGATCAGTGCTTCTTGTAATCGCGGTCCTGGTAATCGGTCGCTTCGATCTTGGCAATGCCAGCTTCAAGAATGGAAATAAACTGGCGAGCAACATCGGTTGTCAGCCAATAGGTCTGACCCACTTCGGCTTCATCACTTGGTTGCTCGTTGGAGGACAGGGAATGCAGGCGAATCATCATTGCATCGTAACTGTCTACTGTACTGATATCCCACCCGATGAGGGGATGTGTCTGGATGACATCTTTGTTGGTTCTGTCCATTATAACCCCCTTTTTACTCGTGTTAATGATGACAACGAAGTTATTTATCGAGGTTCAATGCGGCTTCTTTTATTACAGCTTTGTAATTATAACAGCAGTTTTTGATCTGACAGAATTATATTTTTGAACGGTAAACGCTGAAACGTTATTTGAACGTTAATCGTACGATTGTGGGTGAAAAATAGTCACCTCGGTTATCAAAGCAGAATTTTCTCACTCATGAGTGTCCGGCGGCGGAGCGGAAAACCCGAGTCGCTTTTCGATATCATCGGCAAAGCTGATGAAGTGCTTTTGCAGCTGCTCATCGCGATTCTGGTTTTGTCCTTCCAGCCGCAGGCTGTGAATTAACAGCTGGTTAGCTTTGTCATCGAGGCAGAAGGTGAGCCAGGAAAAGGCATTTTCTAACACGGTAAGCCGGCGCTGCTGCTCGCCGATAACGTCCAGAAGTTCCCCAAAAGTCATTGCCTGTTCAGGATTGTCATGGGCCACTAGCGACACCTCGGTAATAAATAACGGCGATTTGATTGATTCAGATTAGGGGATAATTCGTATGTCGTCTATCCCCTGAAGGGCAGTTACCGCGCAGAAAGGCAATATAAAAGGGTAGGGATTAATCGGTTATAAACCAGTCGTCGGCGCTTTCCCAGGTTTCCTGTAAAATTTCGCTAATGAGATCCTTCGCTTCTTTACCGCCGCCCATCACTGTAAGGTTATTGGCGCCGGCATAGCGCACCGAAATAGTATTTGTGCCGTCTGGAAACTGTTTATCAATTCTTTTGCTGAGTTCCTGCGTCAGCGCTTCGATCGCGCCTGCGGGCAGTGAGGTGGTTTTTGCTACAGTGACTTCTACACGCATGAGAGCCTCCGGTTTATTTACTGTAAATATATACAGTAAACCAGCCGAAGGCAATCACCGCATCAGCAAAAAATGCTTATGGTTTAACGCGCCAGTTCAGGGTTTCACCGGCAAGGAATGGAATGACGGTGTGGCCATCGTCACCCACGGCAACGCTTTCCGCCACGGTCCACGGCTGGCGTTCCAGTGTGATCGTGCCCTCGTTCAACGGCAGGCCGTAGAAGTTCGGGCCGTTTTCGGAACAGAACGCTTCGAAATGCGCCAGCGCGCCAATTTCTTCAAACACCGTTGCGTAAGCCGCCAGCATGGATGGCGCATTGAATACGCCTGCACAGCCGCAGCTGGCTTCTTTACGGTCCCGGGTATGCGGAGCGGTATCGGTACCGAGGAAGAAGCGACGGTTGCCGCTGGCGACCGCATCACGCAGGGCCTGCTGGTGGATATTGCGCTTGAGGATCGGCAGGCAGTACAGGTGTGGACGAACGCCGCCAACCAGCATATGGTTGCGGTTAAACATCAGATGCTGAGGCGTGATGGTGGCGCCGAGGAACTCGTTGCCTTCCAGAACAAACGCGGCAGCTTCTTTGGTGGTGATATGTTCGCACACCACCTTCAGCTCCGGGAACTGCTGGCGAAGCGGCTGCAGCACGGTTTCGATAAAGCGCGCTTCGCGGTCAAAGATATCAATATGCGCATCGGTCACTTCGCCGTGGATCAGCAGCGGCATGCCGATTTTTTGCATCCGCTCCAGCACGCTAGCGATCGTGGCGATACTGGTTACGCCGTGAGCCGAGTTGGTGGTGGCGTGCGCAGGGTACAGTTTCGCGGCGGTAAATACGCCTTCGCGGAAACCCTTTTCGATTTCATCAGGATCCAGACCGTCGGTAAGGTAGCAGGTCATCAGCGGCGTAAACGCGTGCCCGGCAGGTACGGCTGCCAGAATACGCTCGCGGTAGGCGCGGGCGGCGGCAACGCTGGTCACCGGCGGCACCAGGTTTGGCATCACAATCGCGCGGCCACAGACCTCACTGGTAAAGGGCACTACCGCTTCCAGCATATCTCCATCGCGCAGATGGATGTGCCAGTCGTCAGGGCGGCGAATAATTAACTGCTGAGGTTGTGCGGTCATGCGATGTGCTCCGGCAAAAGAGAAAGGTAATGGCGGGTTTTGGCCGGGTACCAAGGATAGGGATAAAGCGAGGGGAATGCACCAGGTTTATGACTGATAAGTGAAAACGGTACGGAAAAATTCCGTACCGCGACGTCATTAGTCAGTGAACGGGATCACCAGTTCGCCTGGCTTCACTTCCAGCCCCTTGGCAAAGCGTTTGGCCAGTGATTCGGCTTTACTGCGGTCGGTGCTCAGCACATAGGCCGGTTTCTGATTGAAATAGTTTTTCAGTGACTCGTTAAGATACGGCGTCAGCGTTTTCAGCACGCCCTGCATTTTCTCCGGCTGCACCTCAACGTCAACCAGCTCCATATCCTTCAGATAAATGGCGCCCGCGGCGGCATCGAAGGTGGGCTGGGCCTTCATTTTCAGCTTCATATCCGCCTGCTGCGGGCCGAAAAGCGAGCTGATATTCACTTTTGCATTGCCCGTCAGCGTGACTTTATTGGGTTCTTCGCGGCCAATCTGACTGTTCAGATCGTTGAGAACAATGTGCGCATCAACCAGGCCGGGAACGCCGATCTGTTTCTCATAGTTATTATGCTTGACCAGCGCCTGATTAATTTCCTGTTCGCTGATGCTGTACTGTGCAATCTGATTACAGCCGGTGACTAAGCCCGCTAACAGCAGCGCGCACAGGCCAAAATAACGATTTTTCATGATTATCCTCTGTTTTATTACCGGTAAATTCCAGTCCGGCCAGAGGGATAGCATGCACCACTCACCGGAATTCGTCACCAGGACAAAGCCGATTACCGAGAGGGAAAATCACAACGGGATATGTCGGGCCAGCCTTTGCCGGCCCGAAGCGGACTAGGCAGCGACCGAGGAGAGCAGATTCACCTGCGTCTGTTTTGCCATATTGTCGCGATAGTCAGCGACGCGGCTGGGGTACTCCACGCCGGCCACCAGCGACAGGGATCGCAGGAGCGGGAAGAGGTGAATGTCATCCAGTGAAAGTTCACCGTTCACCGCATTGGGCTTAACGATAAGATCGTCAAGTTTGCGTAGATCGTCACTGATATTTTTGATCAGGCCGGGGGCATGTAGTTTTAACTCGGTGAAATCCCCGTAGGTTGCCTGTTTTTTAGTAATAAAATACTGTCGCGCCTGCGGAGTAGCAAATTCCGCAAAGGGGGCCTCTGCCACACGTGGAATTAGTAGTTTATTAATGTAGCCGTTAACGCGTCGTAGCCAGTCACCGACGGCGGGATTGTCTGCGCCGGTCAGAAGCGGGCGGCTATCCGACTCATCAATATAGTGAACAATATCCAGGCTTTCCGGCATGCAGCTTCCGTCCGCCTTCATCAGAATGGGGGCCATTTTCTGACCGATGAGCCGGACCGGAGTCTGCTCATCATCATTCATCATGACAATCAGCTCAATCGGGATGTTTTTCAGGCCGAAAATCATCCTGGCTTTGACGCAAAACGGGCAATGATCGTAAATATAAAGTTTCAACATGTCCTCCTTTTGGTCTTAGTTGAACCATCAATTATTTGAATATATTCAGAAAGTATGGTGGAGAACGCGCAGTAGAGCAAATGACGCCGGGCAGCACCTGGCGGTCTGTTAACAGCTAACTAACTGGTATCGCGCCGTTTTATTCCCATTCCAGAACGGTCATTTTTTTGATATTCACCTGTATTTTCGACGAATTAACACATTTTTTGTTGTCAGTATTTTCCTGGGATCCTGATGGCAGGTATAGTGACAAACAGCGAGGCCCGCACCGGTCGGTGCACCCGGCCTGATGAGTGACAATGTTGACCCGGCCACGGATTTCAGGAGAAAAGATGTTTGGCTATCGTACCGCTGCGCCGAAAGTGCGCCTGACTACCGACCGCCTGGTCGTGCGGCTGGTCCATGAGCGTGATGCCTGGCGCCTGGCTGATTATTATTCTGAGAACCGGGCATTCCTGAAGCCGTGGGAGCCGGTTCGCGACGACAGCCACTGTTATCCCTCCGGCTGGCAGGCGCGTCTGGGACTGATTGCCGAAATGCAAAAGCAGGGCAGCGCCTTCTACTTTGCGGTGATGGATCCGGATGAAAATGAAATTCGCGGCGTGGCTAACTTCAGCAACGTGCTGCGAGGATCGTTTCACGCCTGTTACCTTGGCTATTCACTGGGTGAAAAGTGGCAGGGGCAGGGAATGATGTTCGAAGCGTTGCAGACCGCCATTCGCTATATGCAGCGGCAGCAGCGCATGCACCGCATTATGGCTAACTATATGCCGCACAATCAGCGCAGCGGCGATTTACTGGCTCGCCTCGGCTTTGAAAAAGAGGGCTATGCCAAAGACTACCTGTTAATTGACGGACGTTGGCAGGATCATGTCCTGACGGCGTTGACCTGGCACGAATGGCTGCCTGAACGGCGTGGAGTATAACTTTATCATGATCAAAAGCCCTTTTAGCGCGACCGAAGCGCGCGTGGTTGGCTGCCTGCTGGAAAAGCAGGTGACCACCCCGGATCAGTATCCGATGTCGCTTAACGGTGTGGTCACCGCCTGCAATCAAAAATCCAACCGCGAACCGGTGATGTCACTGAGCGAAAGCGACGTGCAAAACACCCTCGATCTGCTGGTCAAAAAGCATCAGCTGACCGCCCTCAGCGGCTTCGGCAGTCGGGTGGTGAAGTATGAGCAGCGCTTCTGCAATTCCGAGTTTGGCCAGCTGAAATTCAGCCCGGCTGAAGTGGCGCTGATAACGACTCTGCTGCTGCGCGGTGCGCAGACGCCGGGCGAATTGCGCACCCGCAGTTCACGCATGCATGACTTTAGCGACATGGCGGAAGTTGAGCAGACGCTGGAAGGGTTGAGCAACCGCGAGAGCGGCGCGCTGGTGGTCCGTCTGGCGCGGGAACCCGGCAAACGGGAAAGCCGCTATATGCATCTGTTCAGCGGGGAGCCGGATGAGGCCAGCCTCGCTGGTGCCGACAGCGAAATTGCCGACGAAGGATTGAACGCGCGCGTTGCTCAGCTGGAACAAGAGGTTGCCCTGCTCAAACAGCAGCTGGCTTCACTGCTGGAAAGCCGGGAGGGTGAATAAATGGCCGCGCTAAGAGTCGGTATTGTCGGCCTCGGCGGCATTGCGCAGAAGGCCTGGCTGCCGGTAGTGACCCGCACGGAAGGCTGGACGATTTCCGGCGCGTATTCGCCCAACCAGCAGAAGGCGCAGCCGGTGTGCGACGCTTACCGCATCCCGCTACTGGCCTCCCTCAACGATCTGGCTGCGGTCAGCGATGCCGTGTTTGTGCACAGCAGCACCGCCAGCCATTTTGGTATCGTCGATATGCTGTTACGTGCCGGGGTAGACGTCTGCGTCGATAAGCCGCTGGCTGCCACCTACGACGAAGCGGAGCAGCTGGTGGAGCTTGCCGCGTCGAGAGGCCGTAAGCTGATGGTGGCGTTTAACCGCCGTTTTGCGCCGCGCTATCTGCAGCTTCGTGCCGCGCTCACCCAGCCCGCGTCGTTGCGTATGGATAAACACCGCAGCGACAGCGTAGGGCCGCAGGATGCACTGTTCACCCTGCTGGATGACTATCTGCACGTGGTGGATACGGCGCTCTGGCTGGGCGGTGGGGCAGGGGCGCTGCAAAGCGGCGTGCTGCAAACCAATCCGCAGGGGCAACTGCTGTACGCCGAGCATCATTTCCGCGTGGATGAGACTCAGGTGACCACCAGTATGCATCGTCGCGCTGGGAGCCAGATGGAAACGGTCCTGGCGGTGGACGACGGGGCGGTATTCCGCATCGGCGATATGCGCGACTGGCAGCAGGAGAGCGGGGGGCGCATCGTCACCGATCCCATCCCGGGCTGGCAGAGCACGCTGGAACAGCGCGGTTTTGCCGGTGCCGCGCATCATTTTATCCGCAGCATTGAAAATCAGACAATGCCGGAGATTAGCGGTGAACAGGCCCTGGTCGCGCAGCGCTTAGTAGAAAAACTCTGGCGCGACGCGGATCGCGGCTGATTAATCTCACCCAGTGCCTGTCCCCGGAGAGGCGATGGGTTTATAGGGTGTAACAATCGTGAGTGGTTATTTCCTTTCATATCCGTAGACTATCCGCACCTTGATCCGGCCACCTCGTTGGCCGGAAAACCCAAATCAGGAAACACATGAACCTGTTGAAATCACTGGCAGCGGTCAGCTCTATGACCCTGTTTTCTCGCGTGCTGGGCTTTGCCCGCGACGCGATTGTGGCGCGAATTTTTGGCGCGGGAGTGGCGACCGACGCCTTTTTTGTGGCGTTCAAACTGCCTAACCTGTTGCGCAGGATCTTTGCGGAAGGCGCTTTCTCTCAGGCTTTTGTCCCCATCCTGGCTGAATATAAAAGCAAGCAGGGTGAAGAAGCCACGCGCATCTTCGTGGCCTATGTTTCGGGCCTGTTGACGCTGGCGCTGGCGATCATCACCCTTCTGGGCATGTTTGCCGCGCCGTGGGTTATTCTGGTGACCGCGCCGGGATTCGCCGACACGGCCGACAAATTTGCGCTGACTTCCTCGCTGCTGAGGGTCACCTTCCCTTACATCCTGCTGATTTCGCTGGCGTCGCTGGCCGGGGCGATCCTCAATACGTGGAACCGCTTCTCGGTGCCCGCGTTTGCCCCAACCCTGCTTAACGTCAGCATGATCGGCTTTGCGCTGTTTGCGGCACCGCACTTCAACCCGCCGGTGATGGCGCTGGCCTGGGCGGTAGTGGCGGGGGGCGTACTGCAGCTGGGCTATCAGCTGCCGCATCTGAAGAAAATCGGCATGCTGGTGCTACCGCGTCTGAATCTGAAAGATGCCGGCGTCTGGCGGGTGATGCGCCAGATGGGGCCCGCGATCCTTGGCGTTTCCGTCAGCCAGATCTCTCTGATCATCAACACCATTTTCGCCTCTTTCCTTGCTTCCGGCTCCGTCTCCTGGATGTATTACGCCGATCGCCTGATGGAATTTCCGTCCGGCGTGCTGGGCGTGGCGCTGGGCACCATTTTGCTGCCGTCGCTGGCGAAAAGCTTTGCCAGCGGTAACCAGGATGAATATTCACGCCTGATGGACTGGGGCCTGCGTCTGTGCTTCCTGCTGGCGTTACCGAGTGCGGTGGCGCTGGGGATTCTGGCGAAGCCGCTGACCGTTGCGCTGTTCCAGTACGGAAAATTCACCGCGTTTGACGCGGCGATGACCCAGCGCGCGCTGGTGGCCTATTCAGTCGGACTGATGGGGCTGATTGTGGTGAAAGTGCTGGCTCCCGGCTTTTACTCGCGGCAGGACATCAAAACCCCGGTCAAAATTGCCATGGTCACGCTGGTGATGACGCAGGTGATGAACCTGGCCTTTATCGGCCCGCTGAAGCATGCCGGATTGTCATTATCGATTGGCCTTGCGGCCTGCCTCAATGCGGCTCTGCTGTACTGGCAACTGCGCAAGCAGGATATCTTCCAGCCGCAGCCGGGCTGGCGCAGCTTTCTGGTGCGTCTTCTGTTCGCCGTACTCGCCATGGCCGCCGCGCTGCTCGGCGTGCTGTACGTCATGCCCGACTGGGCCTCGGGTAATATGCTGTGGCGTCTGATACGTCTGGCGGCGGTGTGCGCCGTGGGCGGTGGCGTGTACTTCGCCGTGCTGATGCTGCTGGGCTTCCGGCTGCGTGACTTTGCCCGGCGCACGGTAGCGTGATCGCATACGGCAATTGATGCCGGATTAACGCGTAATGAAAATCGCCTTCGGGCGATTTTTTTTGCCTGTAAATCAGGGCTGTGGACAGGGAAGAGAGTGAAGGGATCGCATCTGTTTCTGCTCATATCTGAAGGTATAAAAAAGCCCCGGCACATTGGCCGGGGCTGGATTTCACTTCAGCGCAGAGATTGACGCTTAAGGACGGGTTGCCGGAGCGGTTGCCTGGTGAGAAGCAGCATGCCCACCCGCAGAACCTTTACCTTCAAAGTTGAAGTCCGGGCGCACCCAGTCGCTCTGCGGTGCCGGTTCTGGCTGATAGGCCGGAGCTGGAGCACTGGTCATCGGCGCGCTGGCGTGATGTTTGAAGCTGCCGTTGACGTCGGTATCACTCACCGGCTTGTCGCGTGCGGGGACTGGCGCATGCGGTTCGCTAATGACCGGAGCCTCTTCACTCACCGCGTCGTTTGCATTCAGCACTTCAGCAACCTGCTGAGTGGTTTCCGCGCTGACGCTGGTTGGCGCTTCGGCCGCTAGTTCGCTCGCGGCTTCAGCAATCTGCTGCTGCTCAACGATATCCGCAACGGCATCAACCGGGGCGAATGCGGTCTGAGGCTCTTCTGCAGCCGATACGGCTTCAGCGATAGTCTCAGCGGCAACGCTCTCTTTCGCTGGTGGAATGACCGATGGGACCTCTGCTGCCGGGGTTTCGATAGCGGCGGTTTCATCGGTGTTCACCACGGTAACCTGTGGCTGTTCTTCTTCCTGCAGCGGTTCAGAGATATGAACCGGCTCGGCTTCAGGCTGAACCTCTTCGGCGAAGGTAACTGGCGCAGCGGCAACCGGTGCTTCGTTTACCGGTGCAGATTCCACAACCTCTTCAGTTGGGATGACTGCAGCCGGTGCAACGGTGGCCGTAACGATGTCTTCCTGTTCTGGTGTCGCTTCAGCTGCTGCCGGTGCGGCTTCTACGGACGGCGCTTCGGTCTGTGCTGGGGCGGCTTCAACCCGTGGGGTTTCGGCCTGCACTGGAGCCGCGTCAACCGATGGCGCAGTTTCTGCCACGACTGGTGCAGTCTCTGCCGATGGCGTTGCTGCCTCGACTGGTGCAGCTGCTGCGTCTACTGGCGCAGATGCAACCGGTGCGGTTTCTACCTGAACAGCAGGCTCAGCTGGCGTTTCCTCGACCGGTGACGCTTCGGTTGCAGCGGCAACGGCTACGCTTGCTGCCGCAGCCACTTCAACGGCTGCCGGAGCTTCCGTGACTTCGCTATCGACATCAGCATGACCGTAGGCGGGAACGACGGACTGTTCCTGCTCAACTTCATCGCTTGCCTGAGCGACAGGGTAGGAGATCCACACTTTTCCCGAGGCCATTTCTGGCGATGCAGCGGCGCTGGTCAGCGGCATTGGCGACTGTGTTGGATAACGCTCATCACGGTAACGGCGGCGACGCTGACCGCTAACGCGCAGATGGCGCGGAGAACGACGTGAACGACGCGGCATGTTGTTGCTGTCACGATCGTCATTGTCGAAGGTCTCGCTGGCCGTTTCGACCGTGGCTGGCTGCACTACCGGAGCCGGTGCGGCTTCGGTCTCGTCCGGACGGAAAGTACGGGCTGCAGTCTGCTCAGCGGTTTCGATGCGAATTTTCTGATTCAGCTGACGCGGCTTACGACGCGGCATAACCTGCACATTTTCTTCCTGCGCATCGATGTTTTCTTCAACGGCAGCAACGACCTGCTCGGTGATTTTCTCTTCCTGCACTACCACTACCGGGCGTTTTTCTTCCTGGCGGCGACGCTGACGATCTGCACGAGGTTCGCGGCGCGGCTGCTGCTCTGCGCGATTCTCTTCGTTCAGATCCTGACGATCGTCCGTCTGCTCAACCGGAGTGGCAACGTTACGCTTGTTACGGCGATTGTCATCACGACCTTCGCGCGGTTCGCTATTACGATCGCGGGAAGTATTGCGGTCATTGCGGTCGGTATTGCGTTCAGAACGCTCATTGCGATCGCTGTAACGGTCATTGCTGCGCTCGGTACGGTCGGCATTACGGTCGTTACGTTCGTTGCGATCGCTACGCTCATTGCGGTCGTTACGCTCGTTACGGTCACTGCGGTCATTACGATCGCTACGCTCAGAACGTTCACCGTTGCGATCGCGGCGGTTGTTGTTCTGACGACGGTTGTTGCGACGATCGCCACGCGGTGCGGCGCTATCGGTAGCCTTTTTCTCGGCAACCGGCTCAGCCTGTTCAACGGCGGCTTTTTCTTCACCAGCAAACAGCTTTTTCAGCCCGCTGAAGAAGCGGCTAATCAGGCCTGGCTGTGCAGGTTCTGCAGCAGCTTGAACAACCGGTTTTTTGCTGACGACAGCCGGCGTTTCAGCGCTGATGGTTTCCTGCTGTGCCGGAGGTGCATCAGGCATCACGAAGGCCGCCAGAGCAGGCTGCTCAGGGCGTTTACGCTCGGCACGCTCTTCTTCCGACGGCAGCGCCATTTCGGTTTCATGCAGCTTCGGCAGGTGATAGCTCAGCGTCTGGGTTTCTTCGCCGGTGCGCACGCGCAGTACGGAGTAGTGCGGGGTTTCCATCTGATCGTTTGGCACGATGATGGCCCGAACGCCGCCCTGACGCTTCTCAATAGCACTGACGGCATCACGTTTTTCGTTCAGCAGGTAGGAAGCCACCTGCACCGGAACGATAGCGTGAACCTCTTTGGTGTTTTCCTTCAGCGCTTCTTCTTCAATCAGACGCAGAATTGACAGCGACAGCGACTCGTTATCACGAATGGTGCCGGTACCGCTACAGCGTGGGCAGACGTGATGGCTGGATTCACCCAGTGACGGGCTGAGGCGCTGACGTGACATCTCCAGCAGGCCAAAGCGTGAAATGTGGCTGATCTGAATACGCGCACGATCCTGGCGCACCGCTTCGCGCAGACGGTTTTCAACCGCGCGCTGGTGGCGAACCGGGGTCATATCAATGAAGTCGATAACGATCAGGCCGCCCAGGTCGCGCAGGCGCAGCTGGCGGGCAATTTCATCGGCCGCTTCAAGGTTGGTATTAAATGCCGTTTCTTCAATGTCGCCGCCGCGGGTTGCGCGCGCCGAGTTGATATCGATAGCGGTCAGGGCTTCGGTGCTGTCGATAACGATGGAACCACCGGACGGCAGGCGAACTTCGCGCTGGAAGGCGGATTCAATCTGGGATTCAATCTGGTAATGGCTGAACAGCGGAATTTCACCGGTGTACAGTTTAATTTTGCTGCTGAAGTCAGGTCGGCCCAGCGCGGCGATGTGCTGACGAGCCAGTTCCAGGACCTTCGGGTTATCGATAAGGATTTCCCCGATATCCTGGCGCAGATAGTCGCGGAAGGCGCGGACAATCACGTTGCTTTCCTGATGAATCAGGAACGGAGCAGGGCGGCTGTCAGCGGCTTTCTTAATGGCATCCCAGTGCTTCATGCGGAAGCTCAGATCCCACTGCAGGGCTTCTGCTGATTTACCCACACCGGCGGTACGAACAATCAGTCCCATACCATCCGGCAGTTCCAGCGCAGAGAGTGCCTCTTTCAGTTCCGTACGGTCATCACCTTCAATGCGGCGAGAAATACCGCCAGCACGTGGGTTGTTCGGCATCAGAACCAGATAGCTTCCCGCCAGGCTGATAAAGGTGGTTAAAGCCGCGCCCTTGTTGCCGCGCTCTTCTTTATCAATCTGAACAATCACTTCCTGACCTTCACGGAGAACGTCCTTAATGTTAGGGCGGCCGTGGGCGGAATAGTTAGCGGGGAAGTATTCGCGAGAAATTTCTTTCAGAGGTAGGAAACCGTGTCTTTCAGCACCGTAATCAACGAAGGCGGCTTCAAGGCTGGGTTCAATGCGAGTGATCTTACCTTTGTAGATGTTGGCTTTTTTCTGTTCGTGTCCTGGGCTTTCAATATCCAGATCGTACAGGCGCTGGCCGTCTACGAGTGCCACACGCAACTCTTCCTGCTGAGTTGCGTTAATCAACATTCTTTTCATCGTAACTTACTCATTATTCTTACATTAGTGACTAAGCTGCGGGCAAAGTAACGCTGGACGTATTGAACCGATGGCCCCGTGTCTCATCGCTTAGTCGTCAACCTCTCGGGTGTCGACCGCTCCAGGGGCGCAAAATCACGGTAGCCTGTTTTACATATGGAAAAACAGCGCTTTGTAAGGGGGGGAACCGCCAGTAGATTACCAGGTGAACCAATCCCGTTTTTTCGTCCAGGCTGCAACCCGCAGCCCGCTAAATGCCTGATTGCACAATACGTCTTACGCCATTGCTGCGTGTATGGGCTATCCGGCAAAATTTTGGTCGTACACCCCAAATCTTATTGGGTTAACGCTTTTTCTTGCATTCCCAAGATGTCGCGTTAAAAACGGAAACATTATTCCATTGCTAAGCTTGAGAGCGCAAGATGACTTTATCCGCGATGAGAAGTTTATCCCGTCTTTTAAAACGAATTGCAGTGCTTTTCAGCAAACTGTATAAAATCCGGCCATAACTTCCGTGCGGCGGTCATCCATCTCAGTTAAGCACATAAAAAGATGTGGCGCTATCACTGCCGGGTATTTAGAATCGCCAACCATGAAAACCATGACTCCAGCCGTACAAATAATTGCCATTTCTGCTGATGAAGCAGGACAGCGCATCGATAACTTTTTACGCACTCAGCTAAAAGGCGTGCCGAAAAGTATGATTTATCGCATTTTGCGTAAGGGCGAAGTGCGGGTGAATAAAAAACGCGTCAAGCCCGAATACAAACTTGAAGACGGCGATCAGGTTCGCGTCCCGCCGGTGCGCGTGGCCGAGCGTGAAGAAGAGAGCGTTTCACCGAAACTGGCCAAAGTGGCCGCGCTAAGTGATGCGATCGTATATGAAGACGATCATATCCTGGTGCTCAACAAGCCGTCCGGAACCGCAGTGCACGGCGGCAGCGGCCTGAGCTTTGGCGTCATTGAAGGGCTGAGAGCCCTGCGCCCGGAAGCACGCTTCCTTGAGCTGGTGCATCGTCTTGACCGCGATACCTCCGGGATCCTACTGGTGGCGAAAAAGCGGTCCGCGCTGCGTTCGCTGCACGAGCAGCTGCGTGAGAAAGGCATGCAGAAAGATTATCTGGCGCTGGTGCGCGGCCAGTGGCCATCACATGTTAAATCGGTGCGCGCGCCATTATTGAAAAACATCCTGCAAAGCGGCGA
Organism: Erwinia sp. JUb26; assembly: GCF_003751505.1. Lineage (GTDB taxonomy): Bacteria > Pseudomonadota > Gammaproteobacteria > Enterobacterales > Enterobacteriaceae > Erwinia. Next base: position 342,978 of record NZ_RJVB01000003.1, read on the forward strand.
GCGGGTAGTGAAGGTCAGCAGTGAAGGTAAGCCGTCGGAAACGCTGTTTAAGGTTGAAGAGCGCTACGCGTTCGCCACGCTGGTGAAAGCCAGTCCGGTGACCGGTCGTACTCACCAAATCCGCGTGCATACCCTGCATGCCGGGCACCCCATTGCGTTTGACGATCGCTACGGCGAGACGGAGTTTGATAGTCAACTGAAAGGCACCGGGCTGAACCGTCTGTTCCTGCATGCGGCCGCGCTGAAGTTCACCCATCCCGGTACCGGTGAAGAGATGCGCGTGGAAGCCCCGCTGGATGACGGCCTGAAGCGCTGTCTGGCGGTGCTGCGTAAGCAAAGCAGCTAATACATCCCGATAATGAAATGCGGCAGTATCTGCCGCATCCTTTGCTCAGGCCAGCGGGTCCATTCCTGCCTGCCTTAACATCTCACACAGCGCGATCAGCGGCAGGCCAATCAGCGTATTCGGATCCCGCCCTGACAGCCGCTCGAATAGCGTAATCCCCAGGCCTTCGCTTTTAAAGCTCCCCGCGCAGTTTAGCGGCTGCTCGCGGCTGACGTAATGCGCAATTTCAGTCTCGCTCAGCGTGCGAAAATCCACGGTGAAAGGTTCACACAGCGTTTGCAGCACCTGACTGCGACTGTTGTAAAGCGCCAGCCCGGTATAAAACACCACGCTGTGGCCGCTGGCGGCGCGCAACTGGGCGCGGGCGTTCTCTTCTGTGTGCGGTTTGCCGCAGATTTTGCCCTCGACGACGCAGACCTGATCGGAACCGATAATCAGGTGCTCGGGGTAACGCTTGGCCAGGGCCTGCGCTTTCGCCGCCGCCAGACGCACAACCAGCTGCTGTGCCGTTTCATCCCCCAGCCGCGTTTCATCCACCTCCGGCGCATCGGTAATAAAGGGTAATTGCAATTTCGTTAACAGCGCGCTGCGGTAAGTCGAGGTTGAGGCTAAAACCAGCTTTGACATATTTTTTTCCAGAATTGATAGCGAATCGATGAAAGGCATTTTAAACTGTGCGCCGCACTGGATGCGAATAATGGCTGAAAGATGTCGTTACACGGCCTTTTTCTTTGACTCTATGTCGTTACAAAGTTAATATGCGCGCCCTATGCAAAAGGTAAAATTACCCCTGACTCTCGATGTGGTGCGAACCGCTCAGAAACGCCTGGACTACCAGGGTGTTTACACCCCTGAACAGGTTGAGCGAATCGCCGACTCGGTGGTTAGTGTGGACAGTGATGTAGAATGTGTGATGTCGTTTGCGATCGACAATCAGCGTCTGGCGGTACTGAAAGGTACAGCTGAAGTTTCCGTGACGCTATGTTGTCAACGCTGCAACAAACCGTTCCCACAGCATGTCCACGTATCGTACTGTTTCAGCCCGGTCGTTACTGACGAGCAGGCCGAAGCACTACCGGAAGCGTACGAGCCAATCGACACCAACGAGTTTGGTGAAACCGATTTGCTGGCAATGGTTGAAGATGAAATCATCCTCGCCCTGCCTGTCGTTCCGGTGCATGATTCTGAACACTGTGAAGTGTCCGAGGCGGACATGGTCTTTGGTCAGTTGCCTGCAGAGGCAGAAAAACCAAATCCATTTGCCGTATTAGCCAGTTTAAAGCGTAAGTAATAGGAGTAAGGTCCATGGCCGTACAACAGAATAAACCAACCCGTTCCAAACGTGGCATGCGTCGTTCACACGATGCTCTGACCACTGCAACACTTTCCGTAGATAAAGTTTCTGGTGAAACTCATCTGCGTCACCACATCACTGCGGATGGTTACTACCGCGGTCGCAAGGTCATCGTTAAGTAATTCCGCGGAATAGCGCGGCAATACTTTGACACGATTGACCCTGGCGATAGATGCCATGGGCGGGGATTTCGGTCCCTGCGTGACAGTGCCTGCGGCAATGCAGGCACTGGCATCTGATTCGCATCTGCATCTTCTTCTGGTCGGCGATCCCGACAAAATCACGTCATTACTAGCCACAGCTGATTCTGCGCTGCGCGCGCGTTTGCAGGTTATTCCTGCCGAATCGGTTATTGCCAGTGATGCCAGACCCTCGCAGGCCATTCGCGCCAGTCGCGGGTCGTCAATGCGTGTTGCCTTAGAGCAGGTCAAAGCGGGTAACGCCGACGCCTGCATCAGCGCCGGTAACACCGGTGCGCTGATGGGGCTGGCAAAAATATTATTACAGCCGCTGGAAGGGATCGATCGTCCGGCGCTGATGACAGTACTGCCTAATCAGCTAAAGGGTAAAACCGTCATGCTGGATTTAGGCGCTAATGTCGAATCCGACAGTGCTATGCTGGTGCAGTTCGCCGTTATGGGCGCGGTGATGGCCGAAGAGGTTTTGGAGATTGCCAACCCGCGTGTGGCGCTGCTCAACATAGGCCAGGAAGAAACCAAAGGGTTAACGGCGATCCGTGAAGCTGCAGCAGCACTTCGTGATTCAGCAGAAGTTAACTATATTGGATACCTTGAAGGTAACGATGTTCTTACCGGCAAGACGGACGTTCTGGTTTGCGATGGCTTCATCGGGAACGTCACGTTAAAAACTATGGAAGGTGTGGTAAGAATGTTTCTTTCGCTGTTGAAATCACAGGGCGAAGGTAAAAAAAAGGCATGGTGGCTGAGACTATTGGGGCGCTGGATACAAAAGCGTCTGGCGAAAAATTTCGGCCATCTCAACCCCGACCAGTACAATGGCGCCTGCCTGTTAGGATTGCGCGGTACCGTGATTAAAAGCCACGGCGCGGCCAATCAACGCGCGTTTACCGTCGCGATACAACAGGCAGAGCAGGCGGTGCGGCGGCAAGTTCCCGAGCGGATTGCTGCCCGCCTACAGGCTGTATTACCTAAGAGTGACTGAGCGTACATGTATACGAAGATTATCGGTACGGGCAGCTATTTGCCCGAGCAGGTGCGGACTAACGCCGATCTGGAAAAAATGGTGGATACGTCGGACGAGTGGATTGTCACCCGAACCGGTATCCGTGAACGTCGTATTGCTGGCCCGGATGAAACCGTGGCGACGATGGGCTTTCATGCCGCCGAGCGTGCGCTCTCCATGGCGGGCATTGATAAAAATGACATCGGCTTGATCGTGGTCGCAACCACCTCATCCAGTCACGCTTTCCCAAGTTCAGCTTGCATGATCCAGCAGATGCTGGAAATTGACGATGCGGCCTCTTTCGATCTGGCGGCGGCCTGTGCGGGGTTCACCTACGCGCTGAGCGTTGCCGATCAGTATGTTAAAAACGGTGCGGTGAAATACGCACTGGTGATCGGTGCCGACGCGCTGTCGCGCACGCTCGATCCTGAAGATCGCGGCACCATCATTCTGTTCGGCGATGCCGCCGGTGCCGTCGTCCTCGGCGCCAGCGAAGAGCCGGGCATTATCTCTACTCATCTGCACGCGGATGGCCGCTATGGCCAGCTGCTCACCCTGCCAAACCAGGACCGCGAACATCAGGAACAGCCTGCGTATCTGACGATGGCGGGTAATGAAGTGTTCAAAGTTGCCGTGACCGAACTGGCGCATATCGTTGATGAAACGCTTCAGGCGAATGACCTTGACCGCGCCGCCATTGACTGGCTGGTGCCGCATCAGGCCAACCTGCGCATTATCAGCGCAACGGCCCGCAAGTTGGGTATGGACATGGACAAAGTGGTGGTGACCCTCGATCGCCACGGCAATACGTCTGCGGCTTCCGTACCTTCCGCGCTGGATGAAGCGGTGCGCGACGGGCGTATTCAGCCCGGCCAGTTGATTCTGCTGGAAGCCTTCGGTGGCGGTTTCACCTGGGGTTCCGCTCTGGTTCGTTTTTGATTAACAGGAAATAACGATGACGCAATTTGCAATGGTATTCCCGGGACAGGGATCGCAAACGGTAGGCATGCTGGCTGATTTAGCCGCAGAGAACCCGACTGTGGAAAAAACCTTCCGCGAAGCTTCTGACGTGCTGGGCTACGATTTGTGGCAGCTGGTTCAGCAGGGACCTGCTGAAGAGTTGAACAAAACCTGGCAAACTCAGCCCGCTTTACTGGCTGCTTCTGTTGCCATTTTCCGCGTTTGGCAGGAAAAAGGCGGAAAAGTACCGTCAATGCTTGCAGGGCACAGCCTGGGTGAGTACAGTGCCCTGGTTTGCGCCGGCGTGATTGCGTTTGCAGAGGCCATTAAGTTGGTTGAACTGCGCGGTAAGCTGATGCAGGAAGCCGTACCGGAAGGCACGGGTGCCATGCAGGCGATTATCGGCCTGGACGATGAATCAATCGCCAAAGCCTGTGAAGAGTCTGCTCAGGGGCAGGTTGTATCTCCGGTGAACTATAACTCACCGGGCCAGGTGGTGATTGCAGGCAATAAAGAAGCCGTTGAGCGTGCAGGTGCAGCCTGTAAAGCTGCGGGCGCCAAGCGCGCGCTGCCGCTGCCGGTGAGCGTGCCGTCGCACTGTGCACTGATGAAGCCCGCCGCTGACAAGCTGGCCGTGGCGCTGGAGCAGCTGACTTTCAACGCGCCGGCATTCCCGGTGGTCAACAACGTTGACGTTCAGTGTGAGACTTCACCTGAAGCTATCCGCAGCGCACTGGTGCGTCAGCTGTACAGCCCGGTGCGTTGGACCGGTTGCGTAGAATTTATGGCTCAGCAGGGCGTTACGTCGCTGCTGGAAGTGGGTCCGGGTAAAGTGTTAACCGGGCTGACTAAACGTATTGTTGACACCCTGACGGCGGCGGCGGTAAACGACCCGGCCAGCCTGTCAGCGGCGCTTGAACAATAACACGAGGAACAACATGAATTTCGAAGGTAAAATCGCGCTGGTTACCGGTGCAAGCCGTGGTATCGGCCGTGCTATCGCGGAGACGCTTGTCGCCCGGGGTGCCAAAGTTGTCGGTACAGCGACCAGCCAGAACGGAGCCGATGCTATCAGCGCTTATCTGGGCGACAGCGGGAAGGGCATGCTCCTGAACGTGACTGACCCGGCTTCAATCGAAACCGTGCTGGGAAATATTCGCGCCGAATTTGGCGAAGTGGACATTTTAGTCAATAATGCTGGCATCACGCGTGATAATCTTCTGATGCGCATGAAAGACGATGAGTGGCAGGACATCCTGGACACCAATCTGACTTCAGTATTCCGTCTGTCAAAAGCGGTAATGCGTGCCATGATGAAAAAACGCGTGGGTCGAATTATTACCATTGGCTCCGTAGTTGGAACAATGGGTAATGCGGGTCAGGCAAACTATGCGGCAGCAAAAGCAGGTTTGATTGGCTTCAGCAAGTCACTGGCGCGTGAAATTGCGTCACGTGGCATTACCGTTAACGTTGTGGCACCTGGTTTCATTGAAACCGACATGACGAGTGCGCTGAACGAAGATCAGCGTGCGGGTATTCTGGCGGAAGTTCCTGCGGGCCGCCTCGGCAGCGCGCAGGAAATCGCTAATGCCGTGGCATTTTTAGCCTCTGACGAAGCAGCTTACATCACTGGTGAAACGCTGCACGTCAATGGCGGAATGTATATGGTCTGATAATCACGAAAACTATTTGCGTTATTTGAGGCAAAAGCCGCAAAATAGCGTAAAATCGTGGTTTGACCAGCCGGGATTTAGTTGCATCTTTTTCAACATTTTATACACTACGAAAACCATCGCGAAAGCGAGTTTTGATAGGAAATTTAATAGTATGAGCACTATCGAAGAACGCGTTAAGAAAATCATTGGCGAGCAGCTGGGCGTTAAGCAGGAAGAAGTTGTTAACACTGCCTCTTTTGTAGAAGATCTGGGCGCTGATTCTCTTGATACCGTTGAGCTGGTAATGGCTCTGGAAGAAGAGTTCGATACCGAGATTCCGGACGAAGAAGCTGAGAAAATCACTACTGTTCAGGCTGCTATTGATTACATCAATGGTCACCAGGCATAAGTGAGCATCTCCAGGCGGTCATTCGACCGCCTGAGTTTTATCTAACTATCCCACATCGCGTCAATTTTTCCCTCCCTGGAGGATGAACGTGTCTAAGCGTCGTGTAGTTGTGACTGGTCTTGGCATGTTGTCTCCTGTCGGCAATACCGTAGAGTCTACCTGGAATGCTCTTGTTGCCGGTCAGAGTGGCATCAGCCTGATTGACCATTTTGATACTAGTGCCTACGCAACGCGTTTTGCTGGCTTAGTAAAGAATTTTAATTGTGATGAAATCATCTCGCGCAAAGATCAGCGCAAGATGGATGCTTTCATTCAATATGGCGTTGTTGCTGGCGTTCAGGCCATGCAAGATTCTGGCCTTGTCATTACCGAAGAAAACGCAGGGCGCATTGGTGCCGCGATTGGTTCCGGTATTGGTGGTCTTGGTTTGATTGAAGAAAACCATGCCTCACTGGTCAACGGCGGCCCCCGTAAAATTAGTCCGTTCTTTGTGCCTTCAACCATCGTTAATATGGTTGCCGGACATCTGACGATTATGTACGGAATGAAAGGCCCAAGTATTTCCATTGCTACCGCCTGTACGTCTGGCGTGCATAATATTGGTCATGCAGCACGAATCATCGCCTATAACGATGCGGATGTGATGCTGGCCGGTGGTGCAGAGAAAGCCAGTACGCCACTGGGCGTGGGTGGTTTCGGTGCTGCTCGTGCACTGTCAACCCGCAATGAAAATCCGCAGGCTGCCAGCCGTCCGTGGGATAAAGACCGTGATGGTTTTGTTCTCGGCGATGGCGCTGGTTTGATTGTGCTGGAAGAGTATGAGCACGCGAAAAAGCGCGGCGCTAAAATCTACGCGGAAATCGTCGGTTTTGGTATGAGCAGCGATGCTTATCATATGACTTCCCCGCCGGAAAATGGCGCGGGCGCAGCCCTGGCGATGGTCAATGCGTTGAAAGACGCGCAGATCTCACCGGAGCAGATTGGCTACATCAACGCGCACGGTACCTCAACGCCGGCCGGTGATATCGCTGAAGCTCAGGCGGTGAAATCCGTCTTTGGCGCTTCCGCAGGCAGCGTAATGGTCAGCTCGACGAAATCCATGACCGGCCACCTTCTGGGTGCGGCGGGTGCGATCGAATCGATCTTCACCATTCTTGCCCTGCGCGATCGGGTTGTGCCGCCGACCATCAACCTGGATAACCCGGATGATGGCTGCGATCTGGACTTCGTTCCGCATACCGCGCGTCAGGTAACAGACCTGGAATACACGCTGTGTAACTCCTTCGGCTTCGGTGGCACCAACGGGTCACTGATCTTCCGTAAAGTCTGATTTTTGCTTTCGCTAAAAGCCTGCCTCGCGGCGGGCTTTTTTTTTATCTGGCCCCGCCCCGCGATAGATTCGGATGATTCTGGCGCGCCGGACGGGTAATCTTGCAGCATGATCGATAATGGAGACGTCAGCATGATGTGGGTCAATGGCGAGAAGCAGAACGTTGTTGCGGCGAGCGATCGGGCCGTGCAGTTTGGTGACGGCTGTTTTACCACCGCCCGCATCAGGTCCGGCAACGTCGACCTGTTCGAGGCCCATATTGCGCGTCTGCAGCAGGGCTGTGAGCGACTGCTGATTAGCGGTGTAGACTGGGAGTTACTGCGTCGGGAAATGCTTAACGCTGCCGCGGATCGCGACGATGGCGTACTGAAGGCGATCGTCACCCGGGGCAGTGGTGGCCGGGGATACAGCGCCGCGGGCTGTGCCGCACCCACCCGCATCGTCTCCGTTTCCGCCTATCCTGCGCACTACCACGCGCTGCGAGAGAGCGGGGCAAGGCTGGCCCTCAGCCCGATTGCGCTGGGGAAAAACTCTCTGCTGGCGGGAATAAAGCATCTTAACCGCCTGGAGCAGGTGCTGATCCGCACACGGCTTGAGCAGACCGGTGCCGACGAGGCGCTGGTGCTTGACACTGATGGCATGCTGGTGGAATGCTGTGCGGCGAATTTTTTCTGGCGCATCGGGGAGCAGGTTTTTACCCCGGACCTGAGCGCGTCGGGCGTGAACGGCATCCAGCGCCAGTGGGTTATGCGCCGGGTCGTCGAACTGGGATTCACCCTGACTGAGGTCCGCGTGGGCATTGAGGTGCTGGCGCAAGCCGAAGAAGTGCTGATCACCAACGCGCTGATGCCGGTTTTACCCGTCCGCCAGATCGAGGCATGGCACTTCAGCTCACGCCGTTTATTTCGTCTGCTTAACCCCCATTAATCAACCGTGGAATTTTCATGACTAAAACACGCAAAATTATCGCCGGGGTCGTTGCTGTCTCTCTGCTGGCCGTCGGGTACGGATACTGGCAAACCCGCCAGTTTGCCGATTCAACGCTGACGGTGGACAAAGAAACCATCTTTACCCTCCCGGCGGGTTCTGGCCGGGTGGTGCTGGAAGCTCAGCTGGAATCAAAACACATCATCAAACAGAGCCCGTGGTTTGGCACACTACTAAAGCTGGAGCCGGATCTGGCGAAGTTTAAGGCCGGGACCTACCGCCTCGATCCCAACATGACCGTGCGCGACATGCTGGCGCTGCTTGCCAGCGGCAAAGAGGCCCAGTTCCCGCTGCGTTTTGTTGAAGGCACGCGGATGCAGGAGTGGCTCGGCCAGCTGCGCAGCGCGCCGTATATTAAGCACACTCTGGCGGATGACCAACTGGCTACCGTCGCCGATGCGCTGAAGCTGGACGGCGAGTCAAAGGGCGTTGAGGGCTGGTTCTATCCTGATACCTATCTGTATACCGCCAATACCACCGATGTCGCGGTGCTCAAGCGCGCTTACCAGCGGATGGAAAAAGAGGTGGATGCGCAGTGGCAGGGAAAAATGGATAACCTGCCCTATAAAAGCAAAAATGATATGCTGACCATGGCCTCCATTATTGAAAAGGAAACGGCGGTCAGCGAAGAGCGCAGCCGGGTGGCGTCGGTATTTATTAACCGTCTGCGGCTGGGCATGCGTCTGCAAACCGATCCGACGGTGATCTATGGCCTTGGGCCGGACTATCGCGGCCCGCTGACGCGCAAAGATCTGGAAACGCCGACGGCCTGGAACACCTATACCATCAACGGCCTGCCGCCCGGGCCGATTGCGATGCCGGGCAAAGCCTCGCTGGAAGCCGCAGCGCATCCGCTGAAGACCAACTTCCTCTATTTCGTTGCCGATGGGAAAGGTGGCCATACGTTTACCACCAATCTGGCAAGCCACAATAAAGCCGTGCAGGTGTATCGCCTGGCGCTGAAGGAAAAAAATGAACAGTAAATTTATCGTTATTGAAGGCCTGGAAGGGGCAGGGAAAACCACCGCGCGTGATGCGATTGTGGCTGAGCTGCGCCGTCATGGCATTAACGATATTGTCTTCACCCGCGAACCCGGCGGCACGCCGCTGGCGGAGAAGCTGCGCGATCTGATCAAGCAGGGGATTGAGGGCGAGCAGGTTACCGATAAGGCCGAGCTGCTGATGCTGTATGCCGCGCGCGTGCAGCTGGTGGAAAACGTGATCAAACCGGCGCTGGCCCGGGGAGCCTGGGTGGTGGGAGACAGGCACGATCTGTCGTCGCAGGCTTATCAGGGCGGCGGTCGTGGCATGGATAATCAGCTGATGGGCAGCCTGAAGCAGGCGGTGCTGGGTGACTTTTCCCCTGACCTGACGCTCTATCTGGACGTCACTCCTGAAATCGGCCTGCAGCGTGCCCGGGCACGCGGTGCGCTGGACCGCATTGAGCAGGAGTCGCTGAACTTCTTTATCCGCACCCGCGACCGTTATCTGGCGCTGGCCGCTGCCGACGCGCGGATTAAAACCATTGATGCCACCCAGGACCTTCCGCAGGTGACGCAGCAGCTGGAGCATACGCTGCAGCAGTGGTTACAGGAACAGCAATGAACTGGTATCCGTGGCTGAATAGCAGCTACCGGCAGATTATCAGCCAGCATCAGGCAGGGCGTGCCCATCATGCGCTGCTGATCCAGGCGCTGCCCGGCATGGGTGACGATGCGCTGGTCTGGGGGATCGGCCGCTGGCTGATGTGCCGCCAGCCGGACGGGCTGAAAAGCTGCGGCAGCTGCCATGCGTGCCAGCTAATGCAGGCGGGAACGCACCCTGACTGGTATCGGCTGGAAGCCGAAAAAGGCAAAAGTGCGCTGGGGATTGATGCGGTGCGCAGCGTAACGGAAAAGCTCTACCATCACGCCCAGCAGGGCGGCGCAAAAGTGGTCTGGCTGCCGGATGCTGCACAGCTGACCGAAGCCGCTGCAAATGCCCTGCTCAAAACGCTGGAAGAACCGCCGCAGAATACCTGGTTCTTACTGAGCTGCCATGAACCCTCGCGCCTGCTGGCTACGCTGCGCAGCCGCTGCCTGCAGTGGCACCTCGCGCCGCCGGATGAAACGCAGAGCCTGCACTGGCTACAAAAGCAGTGCGCGGCGGGCCTGAATGAGCGGACCACGGCACTGCGACTGACCAGCGGCGCACCTGCGGCCGCGTTGACGCTGCTGGAAGAGAAAAACTGGCAGCAGCGCCAGCTGGTTTGCCAGGCGCTGCCCACCGCGATTCAGGGCGATCTGCTCAGCCTGCTGCCCGCGCTGAATCATGATGATGCCGCACGGCGCATCGGCTGGCTCTGTTCGCTGCTGGTGGATGCGGTGAAATGGCAGCAGGGCGGCGGGGCTTTTATCAGCAATGTGGACTGCCAGGCGTTGGTGATGCAGATTGCCAGCCTGCTGCCGGCCACGGCGATTGACGCCAGTCTCCGCCAGTGGCTGACCTGCCGCGACCGTCTTCTGAATGTCGTAGCGGTTAACCGCGAGCTGCTGCTTACCGATCTGCTGCTGAGCTGGGAAGCCATTCTGCATCCTCACGCTAACGATTTAACAGGTTAAGAGTAACGATTATGTTTTTAGTAGATTCGCACTGCCATCTGGATGGCCTGAACTATGAAACGCTGCATCAGGATGTCTCCGACGTTCTGGCAAAAGCCGCAGCGCGTGAGGTGAAATTTTTGCTGGCGGTCGCCACCACGCTGCCCGGCTATAAGGCGATGATCGAACTGATTGGCGATCGTGCCAACGTGGCGTACTCCTGTGGCGTCCATCCGCTGAACCAGGAAGAAGAGTACGATTTTGCTGAACTGCGGCAGCTTGCCGCCGATCCCCGAGTGATTGCCATGGGCGAAACTGGTCTGGACTACTTCTACCAGAAAGAAACCAAAGCGCGCCAGCAGGCTTCATTCCGTGAGCACATCCGCGTGGGCCGCGATCTGAATAAGCCGGTGATCGTTCATACCCGCGATGCGCGGGAGGATACGCTGGCGATTCTGCAGGAAGAGCAGGCCGAGGGCTGTGGCGGCGTACTACACTGCTTTACCGAAGATCGTGAAACGGCGGAAAAACTGCTGGATATGGGCTTCTATATCTCCTTCTCCGGTATTGCCACCTTCCGTAATGCTGAGCAGATCCGCGAAGCCGCGCGCTATGTGCCGCTGGACAGAATGCTGGTCGAAACCGACTCACCGTATCTGGCCCCGGTTCCACACCGTGGTAAAGAGAATCAGCCCGCCTACACCCGCGACGTCGCGGAATACATGGCGGTGGTAAAGGGCGTGAGCATCGAGGAGCTGGCGCAGGCCACCACGCAAAACTTCTCCCGACTGTTCCATGTCCCTATGTCGCGCCTGACCGATTAATCGCCGGGCTTTCTTTTATGGCTCGTAATTAATACGGAAAATTTGTAAAGTGCAGCCCGATAAAAACGGTGGCTGCATTTTTTTTGCTGAAAAAAGTCGCAAATCTTTGTGAAATCTTCTAAAGAGCTGCGGTGCGTTCAACGAAACGTGATAGTCATCAAACAAATTTACGCGGATTTATTTTACTCTTCGTAATAAATATCAGGGGCGCAACGACGCCTCACCCGCAAAGGGTCCTCCCCCCTTTGTAACGCGCCCGGCGCGAAGAAAAGCACTCATACTCAGGAGCTTTACACTATGTTCAAAAATGCATTTGCGAACCTGCAAAAGGTCGGTAAATCGCTGATGTTGCCTGTATCGGTCCTGCCGATTGCAGGTATTCTGTTGGGCGTTGGTTCCGCCAACTTCAGCTGGCTGCCAGCGGTAGTCTCGCAGGTTATGGCGGAAGCGGGCGGCTCGGTATTTGCCAATATGCCGCTGATTTTTGCCATCGGCGTGGCACTCGGCTTTACCAATAACGACGGTGTTTCCGCGCTGGCTGCCGTTGTTGCCTACGGCATCATGGTGAAAACCATGGCGGTTGTCGCACCGTTGGTGCTGCATCTGCCTGCGGATGAAATCGCCGCTAAACACCTGGCGGATACCGGCGTCCTCGGCGGGATTATTGCCGGTTCGATAGCGGCCTACATGTTCAACCGCTTCTACCGCATCCAGCTCCCCGAATATCTGGGCTTCTTTGCCGGAAAACGCTTCGTGCCGATTATCTCCGGCCTGACGGCGATCTTCCTGGGCGTGGTGCTTTCCTTCATCTGGCCACCGGTGGGTACGGCTATCCAGACCTTCTCCCAGTGGGCGGCGTATCAGAACCCAGTGGTTGCATTCGGTATCTACGGCGTGGTTGAACGTTCTCTGGTGCCGTTCGGTCTGCACCATATCTGGAACGTTCCTTTCCAGATGCAGATTGGTGAATTCACCAACGCGGCGGGCCAGGTCTTCCACGGTGATATCCCTCGCTATATGGCGGGTGACCCAACCGCAGGTAAACTGTCAGGCGGCTTCCTGTTCAAAATGTACGGTCTGCCAGCGGCGGCGATTGCTATCTGGCACTCAGCGAAACCGGAAAACCGCGCGAAAGTGGGCGGCATCATGATCTCCGCAGCGCTGACCTCGTTCCTGACTGGTATCACCGAACCGATTGAATTCTCATTCATGTTCGTTGCGCCAATCCTGTATGCGATCCACGCTATCCTGGCCGGTCTGGCATTCCCAATCTGTATTCTGCTGGGCATGCGCGACGGCACCAGCTTCTCGCACGGTCTGATCGACTTTATCGTGCTGAGCGGCAACAGCAGCAAAATCTGGCTGTTCCCAATCGTGGGTATCATCTACGGTCTGGTGTACTACACCATCTTCCGCGTGCTGATTGCCAAGCTCAACCTGAAAACGCCGGGCCGTGAAGACAGCACCACCGAGCAGACCACCGGGAACGCCACCGAAATGGCTGCGAACCTGGTTGCCGCCTTCGGTGGTAAAGACAACATCACTAACCTGGATGCCTGCATCACTCGTTTACGCGTCAGCGTTGCTGACGTCAGCAAGGTTGACCAGGCCGGTTTGAAAAAACTGGGCGCGGCCGGTGTGGTCGTTGCTGGTTCCGGCGTGCAGGCAATTTTCGGTACCAAATCTGACAACCTGAAAACCGATATGGATGACTATATCCGCAAGATGTAATCGGGCAGGATGATGACGCAAAAGGGGAGGCCGGCGGCTTCCCCTTTTGCTATTTAGCGGGCGGATTAATCGTGCTGTCCGGATGCTGAACTGCTGCAAAGCCGCGCAGTCGTGAAAGAAAAATCAGTTGCAGGTTGAAAGAAAACGATTTTCTCGCTCATACTGCGGTTATAAAAAAACACTGCTAAGGATATGCAACATGGCCGAAGAAACGATTTTCAGTAAAATTATCCGTCGTGAGATCCCATCCGACATCCTGTTCCAGGATGAGCTGGTCACCGCATTTCGCGATATCTCACCGCAGGCGCCAAGCCATATTTTGATCGTCCCGAATGTATTGATCCCGACCGCCAACGACGTTCAGGCTGAACACGAGGCCGCGCTGGGGCGAATGATCACCGTCGCTGCTAAAATCGCTAAGCAGGAAGGCATTGCCGAAGACGGCTACCGCCTGATCATCAACTGCAATAAACACGGTGGCCAGGAGGTGTATCATATTCACCTTCATCTGGTCGGTGGCCGTCCTTTAGGCCCAATGCTGGCCTCCTGAGCGCCGGTGAACGGGGACACAATGTTATGCGGGCATGTCTGACGGCTCTGACGTTACTGATTGCATTAACCGGATGCAGTAACGATCGTACCACCATTAATACCTCACAGTCGCTGGTGATGGAATCCTCGGTGCTTTCAGCCGGTATCACCACCGATGAGCCGATCATCGGCGAAACGGAAGGTCAGCAGCGCGCGGTCAGCACGTTGGTCAATCAGCAGGAAAAACCGGTCAAAGTCACCTATCGTTTCTACTGGTATGACGATCGCGGGCTGGAAATTCTGCCCTATGAGAAACCGCGAACGCTGGTGGTGCCCGCGAAGGGTAAAACCGACATTTCATCGCAAACCGGCAATCTGACGGCGAGCAAAGTTCGCCTTTACCTGTATCTGTAAGGAGTGATGGCGTGACAAGTCACCTGTTAAAATTTTCTGGCGTGCTGGCGCTGGCGCTGATCCTCAGCGGTTGTGTTCTCGACCAGCAGCAGCCCGAGCAGCCACAGCAGCCTGCGCCGGTAGAACCGGTACAGCCGCAGCAACCTCAGCCGGTACCTGCGCAGCCCGGACCGATCGAAACCGTGCCGCAGCCGCCGAAAATGCAAAGCATCAATTGGCAGGCCAGCGTTACTCCGTTAGTGGCACAGATGCTGAAGGCCGAAGGCGTGACGGCGGGCAGCGTGCTGCTGGTCGATAATGTGAAAAACAGCACCAACGGCAGCCTGCAAAGCGCTAAAGCGACCGCTGCGCTTCAGAGTGCGCTGGCGAACAACAGCCAGTTTACCCTGGTCACGCCGCAGCAGCTGGCGGTGGCGAAACAGACGCTGGGCCTGTCGGCGGAAGACAGCCTGGTGTCGCGCAGCAAAGCGATTGGCCTGGCGCGCTACGTCGGCGCGCAGTACGTGCTTTACAGCAACGCGCAGGGTGATGTGAAATCACCCGAACTGCAGATGCAGCTGATGCTGGTGCAAACCGGCGAGATCATCTGGTCGGGCAGCGGTGACGTTCAGCATTAACGGCGATTTGCGGCAGCTGATAACACGACAGTTTCCGGCGGCGCAGGCCGCCGGTACCGTTTTACCGCTGGACGGCCTGAGCGGTTACAGCATGAAAGTTTCTCTTCCCAATCAGACCCTGCTGGCTCGCCGCGCTGCCGGAGCACTGCAGATGCCCGGAGTGGATCGCCAGCGTGAATACCGCATTCTGCGTAAACTCCATGCCAGCGGGCTGGTGCCTGCGGTCTACGGCCGCAGCCGTCACTGGCTGCTGCTAGACTGGCTGCCGGGAGAGATGCTGTCTGCGGAGGAATTCGGCCGGGCGCTGGAACCGCTGTCCGAGCTGATTGCCGCGCTGCACCGCCAGCCGCTCAGCGGCTATCGGCTTCAGCTGATGCCCCTGTTGATGGACTACTGGCAGCGCAGCCATCCCTCTCGCCGCACGCTGACCTGGCTCAGGGCGCTTAAGCGTCTGCGCCGTCGCGGCGAGCCGCCCCCGCTGCGGCTGGCGGTGCTGCATATGGATATCCACTGCGGCAACCTTATCGGCGACGGCGGTCGTTTGCGATTGATCGACTGGGAGTATGCGGGAGACGGCGACGTGGCGCTTGAGCTGGCCGCGCTGATTGATATTAACGGGCTGAACGACGCGCAGCAGCAGCGGCTGATCGACGCCTTTGCCGCCCGGCAGAATCTCGACAGCGGCAGGCTTTTCCGCCAGATTCGGCGCTGGCAGCCCTGGCTTTTGCTGCTGGCCACCAGCTGGTACGAACTTCGCTGGCAACAGACCGGCGAAAACCATTTTGGCACGCTGGCAGCAACAGGCTGGCAGCGGCTTTCACAGTTAAATTAGCCTGATAAACAGGCTTGCAGAGGTGCAGTGTGGGACCGGTAATGTTAGATGTGCTCGGCTACGAGCTGGAGGCGGAAGAGCGCGAAATTTTGCAGCATCCGCTGGTGGGTGGTTTGATTCTGTTTACCCGCAACTACCACGATCCGGCACAGCTGGCCGAGCTGGTCAGACAAATCCGCGCGGCATCGCGTCATCGTTTGGTGATTGCCGTCGACCAGGAAGGCGGGCGCGTGCAGCGCTTCCGTGAAGGCTTCAGTCGACTGCCGGCGATGCAGTCTTTTGCCGCGCTGAATGATGCGGCAGAAGCGGCGCGGCTGGCGCAGGAAGCGGGCTGGCTGATGGCTTCGGAGATGATTTCAATGGATATTGATATCAGCTTCGCGCCGGTGCTGGATATCGGCCACGGCAGCGCGGCGATCGGCGAGCGGGCGTTCCACGAAGACCCGGTGCAGGCGCTGGCGCTGGCGCGTTGTTTTATTCGCGGCATGCATGAAGCCGGGATGAAAACGACCGGAAAACACTTCCCAGGCCACGGTGCGGTGAGCGCCGATTCCCATAAAGAAACGCCGCGAGATACCCGCAGCGAAGCGGACATTCGTCAGCACGATATGACGATTTTCAAACAGCTGATCGACGAACAGGCGCTGGACGCGATTATGCCCGCCCACGTTATCTATACTGAAGTCGACCCGCGCCCGGCCAGCGGTTCCTCGCACTGGCTGCAAAAGGTGCTGCGTAAAGAGCTGGGCTTTGACGGGGTGATCTTCTCTGACGATCTGTCGATGGAGGGCGCGGCGGTGATGGGCAGCTATGCCGAGCGCGGACAGACCGCGCTGGACGCCGGATGCGATATGATTCTGGTGTGTAACAACCGTGCGGGTGCGGTCAGCGTGTTGGATAACCTGTCACCGATCAATGCAGAGCGCGTGACCCGGCTATACCATCGGGGTTCCTATACCCGCCAGCAGCTGCTGGGATCTTCCCGCTGGAAGCAAATCAGCGCGACACTCGATAACCTTCAGGAGCGCTGGCTGGCACACAAAGCTGCAACAGGTGACTGACTCCGCCGTCTGCGGCACGTAAAGTGAGAATGACGATGATTATCTACCTACATGGTTTTGACTCTAACAGTCCTGGCAATCACGAAAAGGTTTTACAGCTGCAGTTTATTGACCCGGATGTCAGGCTGGTGAGCTACAGCACCCGACATCCGAAGCACGACATGCAACATATTCTTAAAGAGACCGATAAGCTGTTAAAGCAGGGCAGCGATCCCTCGCCGCTGATTTGCGGCGTGGGGCTGGGCGGGTTTTGGGCGGAGCGCGTGGGATTTCTATGCAATATCCGCCAGGCGATGTTTAATCCAAATCTCTGGCCGCAGGAGGTGATGGAAGGCAAAATCGATCGCCCCGAGGAGTACCTGGATATCGCCACCAAATGCGTGCAGGACTTCCGCGAGAAAAACCACAGCCGCTGCCTGACTTTCCTGTCGCGCAATGACGATGCCCTTGATAGTCAACGTAGTGCGGCGCTGCTGCGGGAATATTATGAGCTGGTGTGGGATGAAGTTGAAGGGCATAAATTCAAAAATATCGCCCATCATCTGCCGCGAATTAATCACTTCAAAACCCTCGGCTAATCATCAAAACAGGCGTTATTTCTTCTTCCCGTAACCCGCATTGCGCGGGTTGCGTATCTAAGTTTATTCTTACTATTCGTGGTTTTTATAATAAAATTGACCAGGATCAATTTTCGTAGAACTCATGAATTCCCCCGTGATATCCTGCCCTCAGCTTGCGAATTAACATCGCCAACCCTATGTTTACCAAGGTTATTTATTTAACTTTTGGTTAACGATTGGTTCACTTTTAGAGAGGGTCGTTTGACAGCACCTATGAAGAAAATTGTTATTATCGGCGGGGGGGCAGGCGGACTGGAACTGGCTACCCAGCTGGGCCATAAGCTTGGGCGTAAGAATAAAGCACAAATCACGCTGGTGGATCGTAACCACAGCCATTTGTGGAAACCTCTGCTGCATGAAGTGGCGACCGGTTCACTGGATGAAGGCATTGACGGCCTGAGCTACCTGGCTCACGCGCACAAGCACAACTTCCAGTTCCAACTGGGCACGCTGACGCAGCTGGACCGCGAGAACAACCGCGTTCACCTGGCGGAAATACGTGATGCGCAGGGCAGCGTGCTGGTTCCTGAGCGTGAACTGGCGTATGACACGCTGGTGATGGCGCTGGGCAGCACCTCGAATGACTTCGGGACGCCGGGCGTGAAGGACAACTGCATCTTCCTGGATAATCCGCATCAGGCGCGTCGTTTCCACAATGAAATGCTGAACCTGTTCCTGAAATTCTCCGCCAGCGAAGGTGTTACGGAGAAGGTGAACATTGCTATCGTCGGTGCGGGTGCGACCGGCGTTGAGCTTTCTGCCGAACTGCACAATGCCGTTAAGCAGCTGCACAGCTATGGCTACAAAAACCTCGACAGCAACGCGCTGAATGTGACGCTGGTGGAAGCCGGCGAGCGTATCCTGCCTGCTTTACCTGCACGTATCTCCAGCGCTGCGCACCAGGAGCTGACCAAGCTCGGCGTGCGTGTGCTGACCCAAACCATGGTGACCAGCGCCGAGAAAAACGGCCTGAACACCAAGTCTGGCGAATTCATCGAAGCCGATCTGATGGTATGGGCGGCCGGTATCAAGGCGCCGGACTTTATGAAAGATATCGGCGGTCTGGAAACCAACCGTATTAATCAGCTGGTGGTCGAACCTACGCTGCAAACCACCCGCGATCCGAACATCTACGCGATCGGTGACTGTGCGTCCTGCGCGCTGCCTGCCGGTGGTTTCGTACCGCCGCGTGCGCAGTCTGCTCACCAGATGGCATCCCGCGTTCTGGCGAACATCCTTGCTGAGATCAAAGGCAAGCCGCAGCAGGCCTATGTCTATAAAGATCACGGCTCACTGGTTTCTCTGTCCCGCTTCAGCACCGTGGGTAGCCTGATGGGTAACCTGATGCGCGGCTCGATGATGGTAGAAGGTCGCATCGCTCGCTTCGTGTATATCTCGCTGTACCGTATGCACCAGATCGCCCTGCACGGCTACTTCAAAACCGGCCTGATGATGCTGGTGGGCAGTATCAACCGCGTGATCCGCCCAAGACTGAAACTGCACTAATTTTTATTGGCGCAGTGCTAACACGGCCCGGGGTAACGTTCTTAACTGAGCGTTATCAACGGGCCGTTTTTATTGATGACCGCGTGAACGCTTCGGAACACTCTTAAAACGTGGTGTTAATCATGCGCTAACTGCATTTCTTCCCGTATTCCGATTGTCAGTTTACCCTCTCCGCAGCAAACTTTGCCTTAATTACCCCGGCGCGTCGCGCACGCCGAGTATGCCGTACCTGCCACGGATGTCGCAGCAGGCAAAGATGCGCGGTAACACTTTCAGGAGGGTTTCCTGTGAATAAATCAATGTTAGCCGGTATTGGGATCGGTGTGGCTGCAGCCCTGGGCGTTGCTGCCGTTGCCAGTATGAACGTGTTCGATCGCGGCCCGCAGTTTGCACAGGTTTTGTCCGCCACCCCGATTAAAGAAACGATGAAAACGCCGCGTCAGGAGTGCCGTAATGTGACGCTGACGCATCGCCGTGCGGTGCAGGATGAGAACCGAATCGCCGGTTCCGTGTTGGGTGCGGTGGCGGGTGGCGTGCTGGGTCATCAGTTCGGCGGCGGTCGCGGGCGCGATGTGGCGACCGTGGCCGGTGCACTGGCCGGTGGCTACGGTGGTAATCAGGTGCAGGGCGCGTTGCAGGATCGCGATACGTACACCACCACCGAACAGCGTTGTAAAACCGTCTACGATAAGCAGGACAAGATGATGGGTTATGACGTGACGTACAAGATTGGCGATCAGCAGGGTAAGATCCGTATGGATAACGATCCCGGCACACGCATTCCGCTGGATGGCAATGGTCAGCTGGTGTTGAATAATAAGGCCTGATCGGTTAGTTTCAGGCCGAAGTTACCGAAGTTACCGAAGTCGCTGGAAGCTGGGTGGCTCGGTTCAGCCGCTGCGGTGGCTTCTGGGCGGTCCTCGCGTCGTGCTCTGCACGATGCCCTCGGTGGCCGCATCTGGCCGGTCGGATCGGCGAAGACGGGTCGTCCCTGACCCGACTTCGCCTGACACCGACGTCCTGTCGGTGTCTCCTGGCCAGCTGCTTCCCCCTCAGCGCTGCGGATTGCCCGTAAGCCACCGCAGCGGCTGTCCCTTTTTATCCTTCGTTGTCGCGATGTAAAACGTTTTTCTCATGGCGCATTACGTATATTTCACCGGGCCGAAAATTTCGATTCTGCGATAACTCTTCTTTTCGGTGGTCAAGCCAGCGGGCAAGGTTATTAGCTACAAACAACGCTGTGGCTTCCTGAATGCGCGAAATGCCCGTAAGCCACCGCAGCGGCTGTCCCTTCTTATCTTTCGTTGTCGCGATGTAAACGTATTTCTTGTGGCGGATTCCGATCATTTCGCCGCGCCGAAAATTTCGATTCTGCGATAACTCTTCTTTTCGGTGGTCAAGCCAGCGGGCAAGGTTATTAGCTACAGACAACGTTGTGGCTTCCCGAATGCGCGAAATGCCCGTAAGCCACCGCAGCGGCTGTCCCTTTTTATCCTTCGTTGTCGCGATGTAAAACGCATTTCTTGTGGCGCATTCCATATTTTTTCCGCGCCAAAATTCCCGGCTGTACAGTATTTATTCCCATCAATCAGTGGAATAACAAGAGGTCACTAATTTTCTCTGACAGACAACGCGGAATGCAAAAGCGGAGCGGCAGGGGGCCCCTACGGGCAATCCGCAGCGCTGAGCGAAGAGAGGAAGCCAGGATTTGTCCACAGGGACGTGGACGAAAGCCAGAGCCGTGCCACGGATGGCACGTCTCTGGCGGTCCGACAGGCTGACGATCGGAGAGAAGGAATCGCGAAGCGACGCGAGGACCGCCCGTAGGGGCCCCCTGCCGCTCAGCGCCGCACAATGGTTCAGACGGTTTAAACCGAACCGGGCACCATCAAAAGGACCAGCACGCCGTCAGCCCACGTTCTCCTGCATGCGCTGCATAAACTCCTGCACCCACTTCATCCGCACCTTACGGTCTGCCAGATCGCGAATAAACTTCAGCCGCGTTGGGCCATCAAGACGCCAGTGCTTCGGCTCCTTCTGCAGCAGCCCAATCAGCCACATCGGATCCACCTTATTCTTCTCGGCAAACTCAACGTAACCGCCGTTATCGCTGGCCTCAATCTTACGCACGCCCAGCTTCTGAGCAATCAGCCGCAGGGCCGCAATATCCAGCAGGTTACGTGCCGCATCCGGCAGTAAACCGAAACGATCGATCAGCTCAACCTTCAGATCGTCCAGATCGCCCTGCTGCTGGGCGCTGGCAATGCGTTTGTAGAACGAAAGGCGCGTGTTAACGTCAGGAATAAAATCATCGGGCAGCAGCGACGGCATGCGCAGCTCAATCTCGGTCTGGCTGCTGGTCAAATCTTCCAGCGACGGCTCACGACCCTCCTTCAGCGCCGTTACCGCATTTTCCAGCAGCTCCATATACAGCGAGAAGCCAATCGTCTCCATCTGCCCGCTCTGGCCTTCTCCCAGCAGCTCACCGGCACCACGAATCTCTAAATCGTGCGTGGCCAGTGCGAAACCGGCACCCAGATCCTCCAGCGAGGCGATAGCTTCAAGCCGCTTGTGCGCATCCACGGTCATTGCTTTTGGATGCGGCGTCAGCAGCCAGGCGTAGGCCTGATGATGCGAACGCCCCACGCGGCCGCGCAGCTGGTGCAGCTGTGCCAGACCAAAATGATCGGCGCGCTCGATAATGATGGTGTTGGCCGTAGGAATATCGATACCGGTTTCTATAATGGTGGTACAGACCAGCACGTTGAAACGCTGATGATGGAAGTCATTCATCACCCGTTCCAGCTCGCGCTCGCGCATCTGGCCGTGGCCGATTGCCACCCGCGCTTCCGGCACCAGCGTGGATAAGCGCTGGGCGGCTTTTTCGATATTTTCCACGTCGTTATACAGGTAATAGACCTGTCCACCGCGCAGCACCTCGCGCAGGATCGCCTCGCGCACAACCAGATCGTCATATTCGCGAACGAAGGTCTTCACCGCCAGGCGGCGCGCCGGAGGGGTGGCGATAATCGACAGATCGCGCATGCCGCTCATCGCCATATTCAGCGTGCGGGGGATCGGCGTGGCGGTCAGCGTCAGAATATCGACGTCGGCGCGCATTGCCTTGATACGCTCCTTGTGACGCACGCCAAAACGGTGCTCCTCATCGACGATTAACAGACCGAGATCGCGCCATTTGAGGTCATTTTGCAGCAGCTTGTGCGTGCCGATCAGAATATCGACTTTGCCTTCGCCGGCTTCGGTCTGCACCAGCGCCTGCTCTTTCGCGGTACGGAAGCGGGAAAGCATTTCAATTCGCACCGGCCAGTTGGCAAAGCGATCGCGGAAGTTATCGTAGTGCTGCTGAGCCAGCAGGGTGGTGGGCACCAGTACCGCCACCTGCTTGTGGTTTTCCACGGCCAGAAATGCGGCGCGCATCGCCACTTCGGTCTTACCAAATCCGACGTCACCGCACACCAGACGATCCATCGCCAGCGGCTGGCACATATCGCTCAGTACTGCGTTGATGGCCTGCGCCTGGTCCGGCGTGGTTTCAAACGGGAAACCGTCGCAGAACAGCTGGTACTGCTGGCGATCGTGTTTGAATGCAAAGCCTTTTTTCGCTTCACGCTGGGCATAGATATCCAGCAGTTCGGCGGCCACGTCACGCACTTTTTCGGCGGCTTTCTGCCTTGCGCGCGTCCAGGCATCGCTGCCCAGCTTGTGCAGCGGTGCATTTTCCTCGGCGCCACCGGCATAGCGGCTGATCAGATGCAGTGACGATACCGGCACGTAAAGTTTGGCGTCACCGGCATAAGCCAGCATCAGGTATTCTGCCGTGATGCCGCCGGTCTCCAGCGTGCTCAGGCCAATATAGCGCCCGACGCCGTGCTCAAGGTGGACCACCGGCTGGCCGGGGCGCAGCTCGGCAAGGTTGCGGATCAGTATGTCAGGATTAATCGTTCGTTTGCTGTCCTGGCGGCGTCGGCTGACGCGCTCGCCCAGCAGATCGCTCTCGCAAATCAGCGCCAGATTGCGCAACCCGTCAACAAAACCGTGCTCGCTGGCACCAATCAGCAGGTAATGACCCGGCTGAACGGCCTCTTTCAGCGAGCGCACCGGTTTAGGCTTCAGCTTGATGCGAGCCAGCAGCTCCTGCAGCGTCTCGCGGCGGCCTTCGCTCTCAACGGAAAACACCACCGAACCGCTGAAGGATTCCAGGAATTTCCGCAGCGCTTCCAGCGGTGACTTCGCCTGTGCCTGCACGGCCAGATCCGGCAGCGGCTGATACTGCAGATTAGTATTCGCCGCTTTGTCGGCCAGCAGGTCGGTGCGCAACTGAATACGCGGCCAGTTTTTCAGTTCGGCAAAGAGTTCATCGCAGCGCAGCCACAGCGTGGGCGGCGACAGCAGAGGGCGCATCGGATCAACCTTGCGGTTATCAAAACGCGTATTCACATCCAGCCAGAACCGTTCGGCGCTGCTTTCCAGATCGCCCGCGACCACCACCAGCGTACTGGCAGGCAGATAGCTGAACATCGCGGGTAACGGCTGGTCGAAAAACAGCGGCTGCCAGTATTCGATCCCGGCGGGCAGGGTGCCTTTGCTCACCTGCTGATAGATATGTTCCGGCTCGCGGCGAACGTCAAACTGCTCGCGCCACTGGCTGCGGAACAGTTCAATGGCATTCTTGTCCGTCGGGAACTCATGCGCCGGCAGCAGATTGATGGCGGAAACTTCTTCCTGGGTACGCTGCGTATCGACGTCAAACAGACGCAGGCTGTCGATTTCATCATCGAAAAAGTCGATACGATACGGCCGTTCGCTGCCCATCGGATACAGGTCCAGCAGCGCACCGCGCGTGGCGTATTCGCCGTGCTCCATCACCTGGTCAACGCTGCGATAACCCGCCTGCTCAAGCTGGGAACGCAGCGTATCGCGGGAGAGCTTTTGCCCCTTGCTCATCACCAGCGCATGTCCGTGCAGGAAACTGTGGGGGCACACGCGCTGCATCAGGGTATTCACCGGTAAAATCAGAATACCGTGGCTTAGCGAGGGAAGCTGATACAGCGTGGAGAGGCGCGAAGAGATGATTTCCTGGTGCGGGGAGAAACTGTCAAAAGGCAGCGTTTCCCAGTCCGCCAGCGTCATCACCGGCTGTTCCGTAAACTGGCGGATTTCATCCTGCAGGCGCAGGGCATTCTGCATATCCGGTGCGATCAGCAGCACCGGGCCCGCGTGGCGTTCAACAATTTCGGCACATTCTACGGCGCAGGCCGCGCCGGTAAGCTGCCCCAGCAGCCGCTGATCCCCGGCGCGCGAGGGAAGCGTATAACGATAGTTTTCAGGCATATTCAGTTCGATAGTCTCTACTCAAATGGGAGAGAGGGGAGCCGCCATGACGCCTGTCGGCTGCAATGGCTCTGACGGCAGCGGCCCCCATTCAGCTCTGCTGAGTATACCTTTATTTTGCAGACCACAGGCTACTGTGTCGGTCTGCCCGGTTGATATTTGTACGAATTTTCGCGTTTTCGTGATGACAATGATGCCCAGCCTCTGCCACCGGGATTAAACGTCGCCGCTGTTATCGTCCTCAACCGCCTGATAAATGCGCTGCATAATATCGGGGAAAGCGGACTGAACGCGACTCCAGCTGGGGATAAAGGGTTTTTCATTAGGGCGTTCAATAAACGCCTGTCCGGCTTCAAGGATCGACTGGGTGAACATTTCGACCGCCGCCTCTTCGGCGTGCTGATCGAACTTCAGGCCGTTCATCGCCGCTTCGTGGTTGTAAATCTCCATCATATCCAGCGCATTGCGATAGTAGGTTGCTTTTAATACCCGGAAGGAATCGCTGGTGATATTTACCCCCATGGTGGCCATTTTGCGCAGCAGCGACTGCACAATATCGTTGCTCATGCGCCGCAGCCCGCCGGTACCGTCCTCTTCCGATAGCGGCTGGTGCTTGTGGTCGTAATTATCTGCGATCTCAACCTGACAGCTCTGGCGGGTGGTGTAGTTGCGATAGATCTCGGACAGCACGCCGATTTCCAGCCCCCAGTCTCCGGGGATTTTAATGCCGTTCAGCACGTGAGTGCGCATGGCGAATTCGCCGGAAAGCGGATAGCGGAAGCTGCTGAGGTAATCCAGATACTCGGAGTGACCGTAAACCTTTTGCAGCGAGCGCAGCAGCGGGCCAACCAGCAGGCGGCCCACGCGGCCGTTAAGCTTGTTATCGGCTACCCGGGCATAAAATCCTTTACAGAATTCGTACTGGAAGTCGGGATTGGCCAGTGGATAGAGCAGCCGCGCCAGCATCCCGCGTTCGTAGGTGACGATGTCGCAATCGTGCAGGGCCACGCAGGTGGATTTATCAGAGGCCAGCGTATAGCCGGTACAGAACCACACGTTGCGCCCCTTGCCGGGCTGTGAAGGCGAGAGTCCCTCTTTGTCGAGTTCCGCATCCAGCGCCTTCAGGCGCGGCCCGTCATTCCATAAGATCCGGTGGCGCTGCGGCAGGCGGGAGAAGAATTCGCGGGCGTGCAAAAACTGATCGCGGTCGGCGCGATCCAGCCCAATTACGATTTCTGCCAGATAGGGCACCTGCGCCAGTTCGTCAACAATATGGCTCAGCGCGGGGCCTTCCAGCTCTGAAAACAGCGAGGGCAGAATCAGCCCCATCTTACGTTTGCGCGAGAAGCGTACCAGATCCTTTTCCAGCTCTTTTAGACTGCGCCCGGTGAGATTATGAAAGTTGGTAATTACGCCGTTCTGGTAAAAATCGCTCATCGCTATCCCCTTGGAATGTAGGTGGTCAGTCAGGATGGAGTGATAAAATGGTCAAGGCCCTCAACCCAGCCTTCCGGGCCTCGGGCGGCACTGCGATAGATATGCTGTTTGTCGGCCCGCTCAAGCAGCACCGGATTTTTACTGTAGCCGTGGATGACCACGGCATAATCAACGCTGTCGAGCATCGGGGCATCGTTAGGCCCGTCGCCCAGCCCTATGGTGAGCGGACGCTGGCCGGGCTGGGCAGTCGGGGAAGGATAGTGTTCAAGCAGCCAGCGCAGCGCAGCACCTTTTCCACTGCCTTTACTCATGACGTGCCAGAATCGCCCGCCCTGCACCAGCGTCAGTCCGGCCTCATCCAGCCGCTCGCGAAAAAGATCAAACTGCTCGCGGCTGTCACGCCAGATCAGGCTTTCCGACGCCTCACGCATTTTGGCGCGAGCCGCAAGCGCAGGCGTCAGGCCGGTCCACTCGGCTATTTCTTTTTCGCTGACGTCGGCAAAACCGGTGAATTTAAAACCGTCATGCTGACGCAACCGCAGCAGCGTATGGCAGATAGCGGCAGAGTCCTGGCTGGAAAACTGAGCGGTTTGCTCTGCCTGAGCATCGCCGTAGCGGACGACGGCACCGTTTTCACTGATAAAGGGCGAACCGCCAAACCCCAGTTCCTGCTGCAGCGGCACAATCTCAGCGGCCGTTTTACTGGAGCAGATAACCAGCGGGATATGGTGCTCCTTCAGCCGCATCAGCCACTGTCGGGCAGGCTGCCAGCTATAGGTATGATGATCGAGCAGTGAACCGTCGAGATCGGTAACGATCATCAGAGGATCCTGCAAAACAGGCATAGGCATAACCTCCAGAAGTAGATCCCGCGCGGATGCGACAGGAAAATCGCAGTAGAATCATTGAGTATAGTCCAGCCTTGACGCGGCACAGCAGCCTGACACGCAGGCACAGCGATAACGGATGCAGATTAATCCTAAAAAACGGCTGCTTTTATGAGCGTATTCTGGTGAGGCTTTCACGCTGAGACGCACGGCTGGCGCGGCTTTGCTGTACAAGATGAAAAAACTTGTACACATTTATCCGCCATCTTAGGACTAGTCTTAAGGCAAAATTCCGGTAGGTTAGAAGGGTAAAAGGATTTCCCCAAGTAACGAATTTTATCTTCATGTGAACAACTTACCCTGGCCTGAGGCTGGGGTTTTTTTTCACTAATGAAACACGGTAAAGGGAGCAGGGAAGGGATGCGGCAACGTGCGGGCAAAAAAAAGCCCGCGCTGCGCGGGCAAAATCCTTGTTACTTTTTAGGTTGACTGCGCCTTTGGGGTTGGTGCAGTGGGGATAGTCTACGGGTTGTTGACGTCAGAAATCTTTGCGCGAAACGTAAAGAAAGTGAAAAGGCCCGTCATGAGCAGGCCATTGCCTGACGAGGTCACATTGCTGTCTATACTGATTATCAGACAGTTACCCGAAAAAAGGAGAAGACATGGACTTTATACGTATTGTTATCGCGATTCTTTTACCGCCGCTGGGTGTCTTCCTGCAGGTCGGCTTTGGTGGTGCTTTCTGGCTGAACATCCTGCTGACGCTATGTGGCTATATTCCGGGGATTGTCCATGCCGTCTGGGTGATTGCGCGTCGATAACCCTGGGTAAAACCCTGCGCAGTATGCGGTTTTCGGTTAGACTGTTGGGAAAAATTGCACAGGAGTGACCATGAAGGTAAATCAGCAGGTGACGGTAAAAACGGACGGCGGTCCTCGTCGGGTTGGTACTGTTCTGGCAGTGGAAGAGTTTAACGAAGGAACGATGTATCTGATCGCGCTGGAGGACTATCCGCTGGGCATCTGGTTCTTTAATGAAACCGGTCACGAAGACGGTGTTTTCGTGCAGCCTCACCCCTGAAGACGCTAAGGGGGGTCGCTCCCCCTTCAAATATCCGCTGTCAGCCCTGCCGCACGTTGACGTAAATCCCGCTGGTGACATTATCCATCAGTCGCACCACGTGATAGATCACCTGCTTGTTGTGCGTTTTGATTTTCCGCTTAATATTGCCTTTATGCGACGAAACGGTTTTCACCTTAATCTGCATCTGGTCAGAAATCTGGCTGGTATCGTGTCCGGACATCCACATCCGCAGCATATTCGATTCCGTCTGACTGAGCGTCAGCGGATGGACATCCTTACCCGAAGACTGGCGCGAAGAAACGTTGAGCCGCTGCTGGAAGTAACTGCCTAACAGCTGGTCCAGAGTAGCCGGCTTGATCGATTTCGATGTAATAATCAGGTTCTTTCGTACGTAAAGATATTCTTCAAAATGATTATTAGAAATCGCCATAAAGATGAAGAACAGCGTGTCCGGATTCTGAACGATCGCCGCTCTAATCCGCTGACTGGCTTCGGGTTCATTAATGAAGCAGTCTTCGTTGATAAACACCACGCCGGGATGCAGCTGCTGGCAGCATGTTTGCAGCCTGTCAATGCCGCTAACTGGCGTTATATTCTTGCTTTTAATCCCTTTGGTTGTCATATAGTTGATCAACCCTGCGCGGGTATAATTACATGGATCCATAATTATTGTCGGCATTCTGGCGGCCCTTACCGGTTCGTTATCCATTTAAGTCAACGATGAATTACACGTTAGCGTGTTAAAAGAAAGCGTTCTGTATGCACATTCTTGTTATGGCTGCCAACATTAATACTACCCCGCCGCACGCGGCTGGAGTATTGACTCATCCTTGTAGAAGGGGGCTGCATGGCATGCAGCAATCGCGGTCACTATCGCGTAAAATGTTAAAAATCATGATAGGATTTTTCTTAAAAAAATTCAATCAGAAAAACATTCCTCAGAAAAGACCGGTTTTTTCAGACTGGGTCAGTCATTAAAATGAAATAAATAATCGGTAAAATAGCGCCAATAAACATGGGGTTGCTTTCACCGTGTTTCAGAGGGTTTAACGCAATATCATCCTATTTTTGGATGCGATTTGATACTGTCCTTACCCGCTCAGATTCACTAAATCAATGACATAAATCCTGGAATAACGGATGCCGGGATTGATGATTTTTAGTGCGAAAAAAGAGTTCTCTTCCGGCGGGTCATAGGAAAACATTATTTCTTGTGCGAAATTATAATATCAAACTGCAAATAAGTACTCATTGTCGTTAATCTGGCTGGATTAACCGAATGGCATGTTCCAGAACTTTTTGTTCATCGCGATTAGCATCACCGCGATTCAGGCGAGTTTGCCTCAGCAAACTGGCAATCATTCCCCGCGAAATATTATGACCGTCTTCGGTCAGCACAATCGCCGCATCACCGATAACCCGGCAAACTTCATCATAATATTCTTCGCTGAGCACATCACGTTTCATTTTTACTCTCCCATCGTTGCCAACGAGCAGACGTTTATCCTCCGACAGTGGGCCAGATGCAAGGATAAGCCTTCTGTATCACGCGCTTTTCATTAAATGATAGCGATTAAAAAAGGGTAGCAACGATTGAGGGTGTGTCAAACCGGAGCAGGGAGGGGAGTCGTCAACCGTTTTTACAGCACAAATTCCGGCCTGACCTGATTTCGACCGCTGCTTTTGGCGATATATAACTGTTCGTCAGCTCGATTAATCGCTTCATCCAGCGCCTGTACGCTACTGATATTTAGCAGGCTGATGCCGATGCTGGCCGTCACGCTAAGGTCGTTGCCTTTATGCAGGATGGCATTATTTTCAATGCTGTTACGCAGCCGGTTTGCCAGCAGGAATGCCCGCGGTTCATTTGCCGCTTCCAGCAGCACCAAAAACTCTTCCCCGCCCATACGGCAGACCAGCGAAGCCGGCGGCAGCGCCTGCTGGATGCACAGCACGGTTTGCGCCAGCACATAATCCCCGGCGGCGTGGCCCCAGGTATCGTTAATATTTTTAAAACGGTCGATATCTACCAGGAACAGCGCACCGGAAAACCCAGGTGGGCGGTTGCGTGCCGCCAGCAGCGCCTGCAGGCGCGACGACAGGCCGCTGCGGGTCAATGCTCCGGTCAGCAGATCGTAATCCGCACGGCGGGTTACGCGAGCCACCAGCCTTTTATTCGCCTCAATACTGAGAGAAACAATTAATGGACTGATGGTCATGGCGGCGACACCCAGCCGCGCCGCCGACAGGCTGTCAATGCGGAAAAGGTCATTCTCTCCCTGAATATTCAGCACGTTACCGGCCACCAGAATGATCTCGCTGATGCCGGTGATTAACGTCAGGCAGCAGGTGATAAACAGCGGATAGCTGATTGCACACCACAGCAGCGCCGGCAGCGGGAACAGCAGGCTGCCGCCGCCGCCCACCCAGATGCTCATGGCGGTGGTCACCAGTAGCGCCACCAGCGGCAGCAGCGAACTCTCGAAGGTTTTTCGCAGTATCGCACGAAGCTCATCACGACGCGGCAGGGCGATCACCGCCGGGAGCAGCAGAATCGAGGTTGACATCTGTTCCGAAAACCACGAGAACCAGGCCTTAAACAGCTCGTCGTGAAAATAGCGTTCGCTGACCACGCCACCGATGGCGGCACAGACCAGCGCACCGGCGATCGACGCCGGAAAGATGCGCATCAGCGACTGTAAGCGGCGCGGATACGGACGAGTAAAGTGGCGGGTCAGCAGCACCCAGCGCGCCGCGGCGATAAAGGTGATGTTGGAAAAATTCACCCCGACCGAGATCATCGCCGGTGTGCCCCAGCATAAATCGGTGGCCAGCATGCCGAAAAACAGCACCAGCAGCGAAACGCGGTTATCCAGCGCCGGAAAGCGGATCAGTAACCCCAGCAGTACCGCATTCCCGGGCCAAAAGATCGACATGGATTCGAAATTACGAAAGCTCAGGCCAATAACCGAGAGTAGAACGGCGAAAAAAAACAGAACGATAACCTGGTGAATACGATTTTTATTGTTTGGCATCTTCAGACTCGGTGCTGCCTGGTACGGCCGCTTATAGCATCTTTAATTGAGTCGCTGGCTTCCGGCCGGTATCCCCGTTCGGGGGATGACCTGAACTCACGTGCGATTGACATAAGTGACGAGCTGGATGAAAGCAAATAAGTAAGAACATTCCTGGTTATCATAGTAGCAAGAGTTGGCAATGTCTTTTCTGAAAATCATCACATTCTGTTCTTATTGAATAACTTCTCTGGGATTATGTCGACGAAATCTCCCATTTCAGACTCATTCATTCAGGCCGTTGACCGGGTAATGCAGACAAGTCCGGCTATATTTTAGGCGCTGCCATTGAGAATAGGCCGAATGTTTCAGCCATTGACAAAACAATGCGCACAGTCAGGGGCTTAGTGGTTCCATAAGGCGGGACTAAGCTTTATCATTCCCCCCACTTATTGCATTAGCAAAAACGGATTTCATGTATCAGCCTGTCGCACTCTTTATCGGCCTGCGCTACATGCGCGGGCGCGCCTCCGACCGCTTTGGGCGGTTCGTTTCGTGGCTTTCGGCTATCGGCATCACGCTGGGCGTCATGGCGCTGGTAACCGTACTGTCGGTGATGAACGGGCTGGAGCACCAGCTGGAGCAAAATACCCTTGGCTTAATGCCGCAGGCGCTGGTGACCAGCGACAGCGGCTCGATCAACCCACAGAAAACGCCCGCCGATTCGCTGCACCTCAGCGGTATCAGCAAGGTGACGCCGCTGACCACAGGCGAGGTGGTGATGCAGAGCGCGCGCAGCGTGGGCGTGGGCGTCATGCTGGGGATCAATCCCGACGAGCCGGATCCGCTCACCCCTTACCTGGTGAACGTCAGGCAGCAGCAGCTGCAAAGCGGGGAGTATAACGTCATCCTCGGTGAGCAGCTGGCCGCGCAGTTAGGCGTTCGCCTCGGCGAACAGATCCGCCTGATGGTGCCTTCCGCCAGCCAGTTCACGCCAATGGGGCGCATTCCCAGCCAGCGTCTGTTTACCGTGATCGGCACCTTCGCCGCTAACAGCGACGTTGACGGCTACCAGATCCTCGTTAATCAGCAGGATGCTTCGCGCCTGATGCGCTACCCGGCAGGCAACATCACCGGCTGGCGTCTGTGGCTGGATAAGCCGCTGGAGGTCGACGTGGTCAGCCAGCAAACGCTGCCTGACGGCCTGGTGTGGAAGGACTGGCGCGAGCGCAAAGGCGAGCTGTTCCAGGCGGTGAAAATGGAGAAAAATATGATGGGGCTGCTGCTCAGCCTGATCGTCGCCGTCGCCGCCTTTAATATCGTCACCTCGCTGGGCCTGCTGATTATGGAAAAGCAGGGTGAAGTGGCGATCCTGCAAACTCAGGGGCTGACCCGCCGGCAAATCGTGGCGGTATTTATGGTACAGGGCGCCACTGCGGGTGTGGTTGGCTCGCTGCTGGGCGCGCTGCTCGGCATGCTGCTGGCCAGCCAGCTGAATAATCTGATGCCGGTAATTGGCGCGTTCCTCGATGGCGCGGCGTTGCCGGTAGACATTTCTCTGACGCAGGTGGCGACCATTACCGTCACGGCAATTATCGTGGCGCTGCTATCAACGCTGTATCCTTCCTGGCGCGCGGCCGCCGTTCAACCCGCTGAGGCTTTACGTTATGAGTAACAAGATCCTGTTGCAGTGCGACAACCTGTGCAAACGCTATCAGGAAGGCAGCGTGCAGACCGATGTCCTGCGCAACGTTTCCTTCAGCGTGCAGCCGGGTGAAATGATGGCGATTGTCGGCAGCTCCGGCTCCGGGAAAAGCACCCTGATGCATCTGCTCGGCGGGCTGGATACGGCCACCTCCGGCAGCGTGGTATTTGACGGTAAATCGCTGAATGACATGTCTTCCGCCGCAAAAGCCGAGCTGCGCAATCGCGAGCTGGGCTTTATCTATCAGTTCCACCATCTTCTCCCGGACTTCAGCGCGCTGGAAAACGTAGCGATGCCGCTGATGATCGGCAAAACGCCGAAAGCGGAAACGCGCACCCGTGCGCTGGAGATGCTCAAAGCCGTGGGCCTCGATCATCGCGCCGAGCATCGTCCTTCGGAACTGTCCGGCGGCGAGCGCCAGCGTGTGGCGATTGCCCGCGCGCTGGTGAACAAGCCGCGACTGGTGCTGGCCGATGAACCGACGGGCAACCTGGACGCGCGCAACGCCGATGCGATTTTCGATCTGCTGGGTGAACTCAACCAGCGGCAGGGCACGGCGTTCCTGGTGGTGACGCACGATCTGCATCTGGCTAAGCGCATGCGCCGCCAGGTGGAAATGCGTGACGGCCAGCTTAGCGATCGCCTGACCATGGCGGGTAGCCTCTGATGGCGAAGTCGCTCTCTTTACTGCTGGGCCTGCGCTTCAGTCGCGGCCGCCGTCGCGGGGGGATGGTCTCGCTAATTTCGGTGATCTCCACCGTTGGAATTGCCCTCGGCGTGGCGGTGCTGATCGTCGGACTGAGTGCGATGAATGGCTTCGAACGTGAGCTGAACAACCGTATTCTTGCCGTTGTGCCTCACGGTGAAATCGAGCCGGTGAACCAGCCGTTCACCGGTTGGCAGGCCATGCTGCCGAAAATCGAGCGGGTACCCGGCGTAGCCGCCGCCGCCCCCTACATTAATTTCACCGGCCTGATTGAAAGCGGCAGCAAGCTGCAGGCCGTGCAGGTCAAAGGCGTGGATCCGCAGCAGGAGGCGCAGCTCAGCGCGCTGCCTTCCTACGTGCAGGGCAACGCCTGGCAATCGTTCGGCGCCGGTAAGCAGCAAATCCTGCTGGGGCAGGGCGTGGCTAACAGCCTGAAGGTGAAGCAGGGCGACTGGCTGACCATTATGATCCCCAACAGTGATGCGCAGAATAAGCTGCTGCAGCCGAAGCGGGTACGTCTGCAGGTCAGCGGCATCCTTAAGCTGAGCGGTATGCTCGATCACGGCCTGGCGCTGGTTCCGCTGGCCGACGCACAGCAGCTGTTGGGCATGGGCGACAACGTCACCGGCATCGCCATTAAAGCTGCCGATCCGTTTAGCGCGCAAAAGCTGATCCGCGAGGCGGGCAGCGTGACCAACGCCTATGTGTCAATCCGCAGCTGGATCGGCACCTACGGCTACATGTATCGCGATATTCAGATGATCCGCGCCATTATGTATCTGGCGATGGTGCTGGTGATCGGCGTGGCCTGCTTCAACATTGTTTCAACGCTGGTGATGGCGGTGAAGGACAAGAGCGGTGACATCGCCGTGCTGCGGACGCTGGGAGCCAAAGACGGCCTGATCCGCGCCATCTTCATCTGGTACGGGCTGCTGGCCGGGCTGGTGGGCAGCGTCAGCGGAGTGATTGTCGGCGTGCTGGCCGCGCTGAACCTGACCCCGATCGTTCATGCGCTTGAAGCATTGACCGGCTATCATTTCCTCTCCGGCGATATCTACTTTATTGATTTCCTGCCGTCCGAACTGCACTGGCGTGATGTGGCGATCGTGCTGTTTACCTCACTGCTGCTCAGTCTGATTGCCAGCTGGTATCCGGCACGGCGCGCCAGCCGCATCGATCCGGCACGCGTGTTAAGCGGCCAGTAAGCGAGGCAACGGATGTACTACGGTTTCGATATTGGCGGCAGCAAGATTGCGCTGGGCGTGTACAACGCCCGGCGCGAGCTCATCTGGAACAAACGGGTTGCCACACCGACGCAGGACTATGAGCAATTGTTGTCGGTATTACAGGCGCTGACCGCCGAAGCCGATGCGTTTTGCGGCAGTGCGGGCAGCGTTGGCCTCGGCATTCCCGGCCTGCCGGTGCCCGACGACGGTACGGTATTCAGTGCGAACCTGCCTGCCGCACGCGGGCGTACGCTGCGCGCCGATCTCAGCCAGCGGCTGGGGCGTGAGGTCCGCATTGATAACGACGCCAACTGTTTTGCCCTTTCCGAAGCCTGGGACGATGAGTTTCAGGCGTACCCGGTGGTGCTGGGCATTATCCTCGGCACTGGCGTCGGTGGGGGACTGATCGTCGATGGTAAGCCGGTGACCGGCCGCAACTACGTGGTGGGTGAAATGGGGCATCTGCGCCTGCCGGTGGATGCGCTGGAGGTGCTGGGCCGCGATATTCCGTTGCTGACCTGCGGCTGTGGCAAAAAGGGCTGTATTGAGGGGTATCTCTCAGGTTCAGGATTTTCCTGGCTGTGGCAGCACTTTTATCATCAGACACTCAGTGCACAGGAGATAATCACCCGTTATTATCAGGGAGATGCCAGTGCGCTGGCACACACTGAGCGCTATCGTCAGCTGCTGGCGGTATGCCTGGGCAATCTGCTGACCCTGCTCGACCCCCATCTGGTGGTGCTCGGCGGCGGCCTGTCCAACTTTGATGCGTTATATGACGGCCTGGCGGAGCGGGTTACCCCTCATCTCCTGCCGGTCGCCAAACCACCGCGCTTTGCCAAAGCGCGCCATGGAGACGCAGGCGGAATGCGCGGTGCCGCATTCCTGCACATTAAGGATTAGAGGATCGACTATGCGCACACCCCGCCGTCGCTTACGACTGGCCCGCTACAAAAAAAACCGCCGTCAGGTTCATCAGCGCTTTCGCCAGCGCATTTTTGAGCGCGATCGTAATCTCGAAATCTCTCGTCAGCCGCTGCCGCGCGTGGTGGTGCTGACCGGTGCGGGGATCTCTGCGGAATCCGGTATTCGCACCTTCCGCGCGGCGGACGGCCTGTGGGAAGAGCATAAGGTGGAAGACGTCGCCACGCCGGAAGGCTTTGCGCGCGATCCGCAGCGGGTACAGGCGTTCTATAACGCGCGCCGCAGCCAGCTGCAGCAGCCGGAGATCAGACCGAACGCCGCCCACGCCGCGCTGGCCGAGCTGGAAGCCGTGCTGGGTGACCATTTTCTGCTGGTGACACAGAACATTGATAACCTGCACGAACGGGCGGGAAGCCATAACGTGATCCACATGCACGGCGAACTGCTGAAGGTGCGCTGCACCGGCAGCGGCCAGATCCTGCACTGGACCGAAGACGTCAAGCCTGACGATCGCTGCCACTGCTGTCAGTTCCCTGCGGTTCTGCGCCCGCATATCGTCTGGTTTGGTGAAATGCCGCTGCAGATGGATGAGATTTACCAGGCGCTGGCCGATGCCGATTACTTTGTGGCGATTGGCACCTCGGGGCACGTCTACCCGGCGGCGGGCTTTGTGCACGAGGCCCGTTTACAGGGCGCGCACACCGTTGAGCTGAATCTGGAGCCTAGCCAGGTCGGCAGTGAATTTGATGAGAAAAACTACGGCCTGGCCAGCGAAGTGGTGCCCGCCTGGGTGCGCGGGCTGCTGAGTAATCTTGGACACTAAGCGGGATTAACCCACTTTACGTTTTGGCAGCGAGAAGATGAGATGAGCGATCACGCCGCCGCAGAGTCCCCAGAATGCCGAACCGACCCCCAACAGCGTGACGCCCGAGGCGGTAATCAGAAAGGTGATGACCGCCGCATCACGCTGTTTCTCATCGCTTAGCGCCCGCTGCAGGCTACCGGCGATGGTGCCCAGCAGCGCCAGACCGGCAATCGTATGGATCAGCGCCAGCGGCAAAGCGGTAAACAGCCCGCTGATGGCCCCACCAAAAATCCCGGCAATAATGTAGAATACGCCCGCCGCCGCCGCCGCCATATAGCGCCGCTGCGGATCGCTGTGGATCTCCGGTCCCATGCAGATCGCGGCCGTTATCGCCGCAATGCAGAAGGTAAATCCACCAAATGGGGCGAGGATCAGCGCCGTGGCTCCGGTCCAGGCAATCAGCGGTGAAATCGGCACCTGATAGCCCGCGGCTTTCAGCGTGGCGATGCCCGGGGCATTCTGCGACGCCATGGTGACCACAAAGAACGGAATGCCAATGCCCAGCAGGCTGGAGAGGGTGAAATGCGGGGCGATAAACTCCGGCATCACCATACTCTGGCCGCCGCTAACGTGGATATTGCCCTGCATTGCTGCCACCGCCAGCCCGGCAAACAGCGTCAGCACAATGGCGTAGCGCGGGGTAAAGCGCTTTGTCAGCAGATAGACCAGGCACATCGTCCCGCTGAGGGCGAAATTAACCTGCAGCGCGCCAAAGGCGTCAATGCCGAAGCGCAGCAGGATCCCGGCCAGCATCGCGCTGGAGATCGCCAGCGGAATATGATTCATCAGGCGGGCAAACAGCCCGGTGACGCCGCAGAACACGATAAGCGCCGAGGCAAAGATAAAAATCCCGATGGCTTCGTTAATCGGCGTGCCTGGCAGGCTGGTCACCAGCAGCGCCGCACCCGGCGTCGACCAGGCCGTCAGGATCGGCGTGCGGTACCAGAGCGACAGCGTCAGGGTGGTGATGCCCATGCCCAGACCCAGCATGGTCAGCCATCCGCCCGTTTGCTGCGGTGTGGCGCCGGCAGCGCCGGCTGCCTGGAAAATAATGGCAGCGGAACTGGTGTAGCCTACCAGTACAGCAACAAATCCGGCGATCAGCGCCGGGAGAGTGAGATAGCGTATCGAGAGAGGCGGGCGCATTGCAGGTTCCGAATCATTGAGCGTTATAGCGCACACGTTAGCACCGTGCGTTATAACGCACAAGGGGATATACTCGCCTGATTAACCGGAGGGAAAGTGTGGACGATCTGCAAAATCATCTGGCGCAAACGCTGAAAACCCAGCGCGGCCTGCGCGGCTGGAGTTTAAGCCAGGCGGCCGACGCCACCGGCGTCAGCAAGGCGATGCTGGGACAAATTGAGCGTGCCGAATCCAGCCCGACGATTGCCACGCTGTGGAAAATAGCCACCGGCTTCAACCTGCCGTTTTCGCAGTTTATCGACGGGCCGGATATGCCGCACGATGCCCCCAGGCAGCAGCAGCGCCTGCCCGCGTTTCGTCAGCCAAATCTTGCGATGCAGGTGCAGACGCTGTTCCCGTTTGATGCCGCCACCGGGTTTGAAATGCTGGTGATTGAACTGGCCCCCGGTGCCGTCAGTGAATCGGCCCCCCACGAAGCGGGCGTGATTGAACATGCTATTGTCATTGAGGGGCAGCTGGAACTGCGCGTTGCCGATAGCTGGCGGATCGTTGCCGCCGGTGAGGCGCTACGATTCCAGGCCGATCGGCCCCATGCCTATCGCAACGGCGGGGCGCAGCCCGTGCGTTTTTATAATCTGATTCATTACCCGCACCGGTAACGGCCTTCGCCGCACACTAAACTGACCTGAAACAATATTTACAGGTTTCCGAATGATCATAATAAATACTGGCATTCAGAGGGACGACAGATGAATAACTTACTCGATCGCTTCTTAAATTATGTAGCCGTGGATACGCAATCTAAAGGTAACGTTCGTCAGGTTCCCAGCACGGAGGGGCAGTTACGCCTGGCGGACCAGCTTTGTGAGGAGCTGCATGATTTGGGGCTGAGCAATATCAGCTGTAGCGAACACGGGATTGTGATGGCCACGCTGCCATCAACGGTCAGCTGGCCGGTGCCGGTCATTGGCTTTATTTCGCACGTGGATACGTCACCGGATTTCACCGGTAAAAATGTTACTCCGCAGGTGATTGAAAACTATCGCGGCGGCGATATCGCCCTGGGGATTGGCGATGAAATCCTCTCGCCGGTGATGTTCCCGGTTCTGCACGAGCTGCTGGGCCATACGCTGATCACCACCGACGGTAAAACCCTGCTGGGCGCCGATGATAAAGCCGGTGTTGCAGAAATCATGACCGCGCTGGCGCGGCTGATTCAGGGAAAACAGCCGCACGGTGAGATCCGCGTGGCGTTCACGCCCGATGAGGAAATTGGTAAAGGCGTGCACTTTTTTGACGTGGCGGCCTTCGGCGCGGACTGGGCCTACACCGTTGACGGCAGCGGCTTAGGCGAGTTTGAGTATGAGAATTTCAACGCCGCGTCGGTCACGGTAAAAATCACCGGTAATAACGTGCATCCCGGTACGGCAAAAGGGGTGATGGTTAATGCGTTGGATCTGGCCACGCGCTTTCATCAGGCGCTGCCGCCGGATGAGGTGCCGGAAAAAACCGCCGGCTATGAAGGCTTCTATCATCTGCACGGTATAAAGGGCGCGGTCGATCGCGCGGAAATGCACTACATCCTGCGTGACTTCGACCGCGAGAGTTTCGCCCGGCGTAAAGTGTTGATGCAGGATATTGCCCGGCGGCTACAGCAGTCGCTGCCGCATTCGGCGGTGATTGAGCTGGTGATTGAGGACAGCTATTACAACATGCGCGAGAAGGTGGAAGCCTGCCCGCAAAGTATCGATCTGGCCCTGCAGGCGATGCGTGACTGTGATATCACCCCGCTGGTGAAGCCGATTCGCGGCGGCACCGACGGCTCGCAGCTGTCCTATATGGGGCTACCCTGCCCGAATCTGTTTACCGGCGGCTATAACTATCACGGCAGGCACGAATTCGCCTCGCTGGATAATATGGAAAAGGCGGTGCAGACTATTGCACGCATTGCCACGCTGACGGCGGAACGGGCGAAGGCCTCTTGCTGAAAAAAGGGGGATGTTACGTTTTAACCCTGTAAGCAACCGAAAGGACGGATACCGCTGAATGCGCGGCATCCGTTATCAGGGCATTACTCTTCGTCGCCGAAGAACCAGTAGCCGCTGTTGACTAAAGCCGCCAGCTGGGCGAGGAACGACGGGTCGTCCAGCGCATCGCCGAAGGACTGCTGATCCAGCGTCAGCTGATTGGCCAGCGCGGTCAGCGCGGCGCGGTGCGGCGAATCCAGCTGCTCACCGTTGATAAATACCGCATCACCAATCGAAACGACGCGCAGACCGCCGAGGCGAGAAAGCGAGTCGCCCTGCTGCAGCGCATCGTAAATTTCATCAGGCTGGTACGGCGGCTCCGGCGGGGCAACGTCCAGCTCGTGGCGTGACTGCGAAATAAACTCACCAAACCACTGATTAAACTGCTGCGGCTGGTCGATCACGTCCAGCATCATCTGGCGGATCCCGGCCAGCTCGGCGGGCAGGATCTCGGCCGGATTGTCGCGCGGCTGGACATCCGGATCGCTGAAGCGGTAGCTGCCCAGTTCACGGGACAGAACGTGATCGGCGAAGCCGCTGATCAGCTCGCGGCCGCTCGGCGCGCGGAAGCCCACGGAGTAGTTAAGGGCGTTTTCCAGCGAGTAGCCTTCGTGCGGGAATCCCGGTGGAATATACAGAATATCGCCCGGCTCCATCTCTTCATCAATGATGGCGTCAAACGGCTCCACCTGCAGCAGATCCGGGTGCGGACAGTGCTGCTTCAGTTCGGTTTTCTCACCCACGCGCCAGCGGCGGCGACCGGTCCCCTGAATGATAAACACATCGTACTGATCGAAATGTGGCCCAACGCCGCCGCCCGGCACCGAGAAGGAAATCATTAAATCATCGGTGCGCCAGTCCGGCAGGAAGCGGAAAGGGCGCATCAGCGCGGCGGAAGGCTCGTGCCAGTGATCGACGGCCTGCACCAGCAGCGACCAGTTGTTTTCGCCCAGGTGGTCATAGCTTTCGAACGGGCCGTGCCCGACCTGCCATTTGCCGTTCTGATGGCTGACGAGGCGGCTGTCCACCTCATTTTCCATCGCCAGCCCGGCCAGCTCGTCGGGAGAGATCGGGTCGACGAAGTTTTTGAAACCGCGCTTAAGCAGTACCGGCCGTTTTTGCCAGTAGCGCTGAATAAAATCGGGCCAGTCGAGGTCGAGTTGATAATCCATGAGGGTTTCCTGAAGCGCCAAAGTGAATCGATTATAACAGTGCGCGGGCCTTGCTGTGTACCGTCTCGCTGAAATGTCTACGCGCAGGGGGCCTACGCGTCCTTGTGCAGCAGTTCCTGGCGACGAAACACCATCTCCATCCGCGCGCCGCCAAGCTCGCTGCTGCTGGCGCTGATATCTCCGGCGTACTGCTCCAGAATTTCACGCGCCAGCCCCAGGCCCAGACCCTGGCCGGGGCGCAGCGTATCCGCCCGCTGGCCGCGAATAAATACCAGATCGCGTTTATTTTCCGGAATGCCGGGGCCGTCGTCTTCCACAATCAGCTGCAGCTGGTTGTCGGTCTGGCTGGCGGTGACCTCGACAAACTCCAGGCAGTATTTGCAGGCGTTATCCAGCACGTTGCCCATTACTTCCATAAAATCGTTCTGCTCGCCGACGAAGATCAGCTCCGGGGAAATATCCAGCGTCAGCACAACGCCTTTGCGCTGATACACTTTGTTCAGCGCCGAACACAGGCTGTCGAGCAGGGCAGGGACCGAGTGCAGGTCGCGCTTGAGGGCGTGATGATCGGCCTGCATGCTGGCACGATGCAGGTAATAGCCAATCTGCTGCGAGATGCGGCTGATCTGCTCCAGCATGATCGGCTCGGCCTGCTCAATCGACAGATTGCGCCCGCCGCGCAGCGAACGCAGGGTGGTTTGCAACACTGCCAGCGGCGTTTTCAGGCTGTGGGTTAAGTCGCTGAGCGTGGTGCGGTAGCGGGTATAGCGCTGTCGTTCGTTATCCAGCAGCAGATTGAGGTTGCGCACCAGTCCCTTCAGCTCCTGCGGCGGGGCCGGATCGAGCGTTTCCCGCACGCCGTTTTCCAGCTCGCGCACCTGGCTGGCCAGCGAGCCGATGGGGCGCAGACTCCAGTGGGCCGCCAGCCACAGCAGCGGAATAATCAGCAGCAGATTAGCCAGCAGCACGTAGCTGAACCATGACCAGACAACGTCGGAATGCTGCAGCTCCTGCGGAATGGAATCCACCACCACGATGGTCAGTTCAGGAAGGTTGACGGTGGCCTCGTAGCGGTTCACCGCCACCGAGTGGGTGAAGGTGTCGTTGCCGTCATCGTCGTAGGCGCTGAGTTTGTTCTGCGCATCGCGGTCGTTGCTCAGCACTTTGCGGCTGGTGTAGTTATTGGTGTCGATCTCGTAAAAATCGGACTTGTTCAGCCACTCGCGGCGAATTTTACTGCGGATCTCCGGCACGTCGCGCTGCTGCCACAGCAGCCTGCCGCGATCGTCATAAATAAACACCAGCGCCGGGAAATTCAGTGACATCCGCTCCGGCTGCACGATGGTCAGCTGGTTGTTCTGCCACTGGGCGAGGGTGAAGAACAGATTACTTTCGCTGCGCAGCACGCGATAGGTGTTTTTATCGAAGTTCACCACGTAGCCAATCACCGCCACCATGCCGTAGGAGAGCGACATGGTCAGCACCACGGCGGCGGTAGCCAGCAGGAAGCGCACGCGCAGCGACAGCGGTTTTTTTCGGCGGAAGAGCTTCCGCAGCAGATTCATCGCGTCAGAGATCGAAACGGTAGCCCTGACCGCGCACCGTGGTAATCACATCCTGCGAGTGTTCGGCCTGGATCTTCTTACGCAGGCGCCCCATCAGGACGTCAATGGTGTGGCTTTCGCGCAGCTCAGCGTCGGGATACAGCTGCAGCATCAGCGAATCCTTACTGACCACTTTACCGACGTTACGGATCAGCGTTTCAATAATGGTGTATTCAAAAGCGGTCAGTTTGATCTGATTTTCGTTAATCGTCAGTTCACGGCGGGAAAGGTCGATCTGGAACGGCAGCAGGGTAATGATCTGCGAGGCCAGACCGCTGTTACGACGCATCAGCGCCTGCATGCGGGCGACCACTTCTTCAATATGGAAAGGCTTGGTAACGTAGTCATCGGCACCGGCTTCCAGCGCTTCCACCTTGGCCTGCCAGCCATCGCGGGCGGTCAGCACCAGGATCGGCTGACGCACTTCCTGGCTGCGCCAGCGGCGGATCATCGCCATGCCGTCTTCATCCGGCAGGCCGAGATCGACCAGCGTGATGTCCGGCGTATGCTCATTGAGAAAGTAATCCGCTTCTTTTGCGCCTTCCGCGGCATCCACCTGATGACCCATCTCCCGCAGCTGCACGGCCAGATGATGACGCAACAGAGGGTTATCCTCGACGACTAACACACGCATAACCTAATCCTTAATCGATTCGAACTGCATTGAGACGCAGCATAAACTGTCAGAAGTATAGGAGAAAGCAAATAAACCGCAGGTTAACGCGGGCCGACTAGCGCCGGCCCGGCGGGGGATTATTTCAGGTCATCAACCATCTGGATAGCGCGGCCGATATAGTTGGCCGGGGTCATCTGCTTCAGACGGGTTTTTTCTTCTTCCGGCAGAGCCAGGCTATCGATAAACGCCTTCATGCCTTCGGCATCCACGCGCTTGCCGCGGGTCAGCTCTTTCAGCTTCTCGTAAGGCTTCTCAATGCCGTAGCGGCGCATCACGGTCTGGATCGGCTCAGCCAGCACTTCCCAGTTGTGATCCAGCTCGTCCAGCAGACGGTCACGG
The DNA here is from genome assembly GCF_003751505.1 of Erwinia sp. JUb26. Taxonomy (GTDB): domain Bacteria; phylum Pseudomonadota; class Gammaproteobacteria; order Enterobacterales; family Enterobacteriaceae; genus Erwinia. The sequence continues at coordinate 386,040 of NZ_RJVB01000003.1, forward strand.
TTCACTTCCAGCTTGGAGATGCCTTTCAGCGTGGCCTGATAGGCGATCAGCGCATAGCCCACACCCACGCCGAGGTTACGCAGCACGGTGGAGTCGGTCAGATCGCGCTGCCAGCGGGACACCGGCAGTTTGCTGGCCAGGTGCTGCATAACGGCGTTGGCCAGGCCGAGGTTGCCTTCGGAGTTTTCGAAGTCGATCGGGTTCACCTTGTGCGGCATGGTGGAAGAACCGATTTCACCGGCGATGGTTTTCTGCTTGAAGTGGTTCAGCGCGATGTAACCCCAGACGTCACGATCGAAGTCGATCAGAATGGTGTTGAAGCGGGCCATGCAGTCAAACAGTTCAGCGATGTAGTCGTGCGGCTCGATCTGCGTGGTGTACGGGTTCCAGGTGATGCCCAGAGAGGTGACAAACTCTTCGCTCAGCTGGTGCCAGTCCACTTCCGGGTAGGCGGCGATGTGGGCGTTATAGTTACCGACCGCACCGTTGATTTTACCCAGCACTTCAATGCGCTCCAGCTGACGCAGCTGGCGCTCGAAGCGGTAGGCGACGTTGGCCATCTCTTTACCCAGCGTTGACGGGGTTGCAGGCTGGCCGTGGGTACGGGAAAGCAGCGGAATATCGCGGTACTGCACGGCGAGATCCTTCACCGCGGCGATGATTTTGTTCCAGTAAGGCACAATGACGTCGCGGCGCGCGGTGTCCAGCATCAGCGCGTGGGACAGGTTGTTGATATCTTCTGAGGTACAGGCGAAGTGGATAAATTCGGAAACGGCATGCAGGGCAGGCACGCTCTCCACTTTCTCTTTCAGGAAGTACTCAACCGCCTTCACATCGTGGTTGGTGGTGCGCTCGATGGTTTTGATACGCGCGGCGTCTTCTTCGCTGAATCCGGCGACAATAGCATCAAGGAAAGCGTTTGCGTCGGCGTCAAATGCAGGAACTTCCTTGATCGCAGCGTTGGAGGCCAGTTTTTGTAACCAGCGAACTTCAACCTCAACGCGGAATTTCAGCAGACCGAATTCGCTGAAAATGCCACGCAGTGGGCTGACTTTGTCGCCATAACGGCCATCAACAGGTGAGACGGCGGTCAGAGAGGATAATTCCATTGTTGCTGCTCCAGGATCGGTTAAAAAAATCAGGTTGGTGTCCCGTTCAGGCGGGCCAGAATCGCTTTCGCCTCGTTAACGAGACGGCCACGGGAAAACATCAGCTGCAGGCGGCCACCGCCAACCTGCTGCCACAGCACCGCTGCGCGGATACCCGCCAGCAGCGCCGCACGAACTTTGCTCTGCACCTGCGTATTCTGCAGGATCGCCGGGGAACCGGTGACCTGAATACGCGGCCCGAGCGGGCTAATTACATCTACGTAAATCCCGGCCATCGCGCTGACTAAGGTGTCAGACTCCAGGCCATAGTGTGCCAGCTGGCGGTCAAGCTGGGCGATGCGCCGCGACAGGTCGTTCATCGCATCCTTGTTGCCGTGAAGCTTGCGCTCCAGCACCATCAGGCTCAGGGTATAGCGCGTCAGCTCCGCGCCCAGCCCCTGACGGCTGTTGCTGTTCAGCACCGCCTGCAGGGTTTCCAGGCCGAAGCGCAGGTTAGCTTCATCGTCGCCAAACACCGCCAGCGTGGAGGAGGGATTCAGATCCAGCAGGCTGTGCAGCGAGACCTTTAACGCTTCTGGCGGACACTGGCCCTGGTGCGCCAGCTGCTGCACCAGGTGAGCGGACTGGCAGATACCGGCCAGTGCCAGGGTAATATCATAATAGTTCTTCGCCACGATGACTCCTGTTGTCTTCCCTGCACGTCGTCTGAATCAGGCACTGACCAGAGGCAGACGCTGTTCGATAATGCCGCCGCCAAGGCAGACTTCATCAAGATAAAATACCGCCGACTGGCCCGGCGTCACCGCCGCGACCGGCTCGTCGAAACGAACCTCAATACGCTCGTCGTCGATCGGCGTGATGGTGCACGGAATATCTTCCTGGCGGTAGCGGGTTTTCACCACGCAGCGCAGCGGGGCGCGCAGCATTTCGCGATCCACCCAGTGCAGCTGCTGGGCGATCAGGCCCACCGACATCAGGCGTGGATGATCGTGGCCCTGGGCGACAACCAGTACGTTATTCGCCACGTCTTTATCCACCACGTACCACGGCTGTTCGCTGTGCTCTTTGGTGCCGCCAATGCCCAGGCCTTTGCGCTGGCCGAGCGTGTGGTACATCAGCCCCTGATGCTGGCCGACGGTGTCTCCGGCCACGGTGACAATCGGGCCAGGCTGCGCGGGCAGATAGCGGGCAAGGAATTCGGTAAATTTGCGCTCGCCGATAAAGCAGATGCCGGTGGAGTCTTTCTTCTTCGCGGTAATCAGCTCCAGCTGTTCCGCAATGCGGCGCACTTCCGGTTTTTCCAGCTCGCCGACCGGGAACAGGCTTTGTGCAATCTGATCGGTGCCCAGCGTATAGAGGAAGTAGCTCTGATCTTTGTTGCCATCCAGGCCGCGCAGCAGGCGGCTTTTGCCGTCAACATCGGCACGGCGCACGTAGTGGCCGGTGGCAATATAGTCCGCGCCGAGATCTTCGGCGGCAAACTCCAGGAAGGCTTTAAACTTGATCTCTTTATTACACAGAATATCCGGGTTGGGCGTGCGGCCCGCTTTGTACTCGGCGAGGAAGTGCTCGAAGACGTTATCCCAGTATTCGGCGGCAAAGTTTACCGTGTGTAAATAGATGCCGAGCTTATCGCAGACGGCCTGGGCGTCGGCGAGATCGTCTGCTGCGGTGCAGTACTCTTCGCCATCGTCCTCCTCCCAGTTTTTCATAAACAGGCCTTCAACCTGATAGCCCTGCTGCTGCAGTAACCAGGCGGAAACGGAGGAGTCAACGCCGCCGGACATGCCGACGATCACTTTTTTCTGGCTGTTAGACATAATTACCTGACTTTAAAGTTTTTACCCGCATTCCCGGATCCGACAGCCGTGGCCGTTCTGATTCATCACCGCCGCAGACCGGGATCGGTCCGGCGCGATAACAAAACGGCCGCGTTGCCGCGTTGGGGAATTTTTGGGCACCAGGAGTCGTTAAAGGCGACTCTGATAAAATTGCGGCGGCATTCTATCATGCACCGGCGGCGGGCGCATCCTCGCTAAACGGCCACTGGAAGGCGCTGAGGATCGACAGCGGATAGCGCGGGCCGTGCTGATAAACCCGCAGGCTTTCCGCTACCAGCGCCGAGCGCAGTTTCTTCGATGTGAGGATCTCCTCCGGCGGCAGCCACCAGCAGCGATCGATGTCGCGATCCTGCGGATAGGTTTCAACGATGGCGGGCAAATCCAGGCAAAACAGGAAGCGCAGAAACGGCGTATTGTCCGGCGCAATCCACTGGTGCATACCGAGGAACGCCTGCGGCACGGCTTCAATGCCGGTCTCTTCCGACAGCTCGCGCGCGGCGGCCTGCAGCAGCGTCTCGTTGGCCTCCAGATGGCCTGCCGGCTGGTTCAGGGTCGCGCGACCGCGTACCCGTTCTTCTACAACCAGAAACTGTCCTTCGGCCTGAACGACGGTGGCGACGGTCACATGCGGTTTGAACATGAGGAGCTCCTTAACGTTAACGGCGTGCGGCTTCCACGCGCCGAGTCAGATCAGATGGCTGATATCGCGCCATTCGCCCGGGGCCAGTCCCTCTAACTGTAGTGTGCCCATCGAAAAGCGAATTAAACGCAGAGTGGGGAAACCGATATGGGCGGTCATGCGCCGCACCTGGCGGTTGCGCCCCTCAAACAGGGTGATTTTCAGCCAACTGGTGGGAATCGCTTTCCGCTCGCGGATTGGCGGATCGCGCGGCCACAGCCAGTCGGGTTCGGCCACTCGCTCAATCTGAGCGGGCAGGGTGGGGCCATCCTTCAGCGTCAGGCCGTGGCGAAACGGCAACAGGTCACTTTCAGCGGGTTCACCCTCAACCTGCACAAAATAGACCTTTCCGGTACGTTTTCCCGGCTGGGTCAGCGTTGCCTGAAGTGCGCCATCGTTGGTCAGCACCATCAGCCCTTCACTGTCACGGTCAAGCCGCCCGGCTGCATAAACGCCCGTTTGCGGCACATAATCTTTCAGCGTGCGCCGCCCGGATTCATCGCTGAACTGGGGCAAAACATCGAACGGTTTGTTAAATAAAATCACACAGCGCGGCCCCTTATCGACGGGTTTGGCGGCCTGGCGCGGGCTGTTCCGCTTAACGCGGTGATTGCTAACAGAAGATTTTCGCATGGTCTTTGCACTTAGAAACAATAAGCGCATTATACCGCAATCCTGAGATGATTGGCGCGGAGTCAATATTCAAGTAGTATTGACGCGCATCTTACAAGTCATTAACAAAAAAAGCGCTCGAAGGAGAGGTTAATGGAAAGCAAAGTAGTTGTTCCGGCGGAAGGTCAGAAAATCACCCTGGTAGAGGGAAAACTGAACGTACCTAACAATCCAATCATCCCATTCATCGAAGGTGATGGTATTGGTGTGGACGTTTCTCCAGTGATGATCAAAGTTGTCGACGCCGCTGTACAGAAGGCTTATAACGGTGAGCGTAAAATTTCCTGGATGGAAATTTACACCGGTGAGAAATCGGTAGAGCTCTACGGCCAGGACGTTTGGCTGCCGCAGGAAACCCTCGATCTGATTAAAGATTACCGCGTGGCTATCAAAGGCCCACTGACTACCCCAGTCGGCGGTGGTATTCGTTCCCTGAACGTTGCGCTGCGTCAGCAGCTTGACCTCTACATCTGCCTGCGCCCGGTTCGTTACTACACCGGTACGCCAAGCCCGGTTAAACGCCCTGAAGACACCGACATGGTGATCTTCCGCGAAAACTCCGAAGATATCTATGCCGGTATCGAATGGAAAGCGGGCTCGCCGGAAGCGGATAAAGTGATCAAGTTCCTGCGTGACGAAATGGGCGTGAAGAAAATTCGCTTCCCTGAGCAGTGTGGTATCGGCGTTAAGCCGTGCTCTGAAGCGGGTACTAAGCGTCTGGTTCGTGCGGCCATCGAATACGCAATCACTAACGACCGTGATTCCGTTACCCTGGTTCACAAAGGCAACATCATGAAGTTCACCGAAGGCGCCTTCAAGGACTGGGGCTATGCTCTGGCACGCGAAGAGTTCGGCGGCGAGCTGATCGACGGCGGCCCGTGGGTGAAAATCAAGAACCCGAACACCGGCAAAGAGATCGTCATCAAAGACGTGATCGCCGACGCCTTCCTGCAGCAGATCCTGCTGCGTCCAGCCGAGTACGACGTTATTGCCTGTATGAACCTGAACGGTGACTACATCTCTGATGCCCTGGCGGCACAGGTTGGCGGTATCGGTATTGCTCCGGGCGCAAACATCGGTGACGAATGCGCACTGTTCGAAGCCACCCACGGTACTGCACCTAAGTACGCAGGCCAGGATAAAGTGAACCCAGGTTCCGTAATCCTGTCCGCAGAAATGATGCTGCGCCATATGGAGTGGTTCGAAGCCGCAGACCTGATCGTTAAAGGCATGGAAGGCGCAATTAACGCCAAAACCGTGACCTATGACTTCGAGCGTCTGATGGACGGCGCTAAACTGCTGAAATCTTCAGAGTTTGGCGATGCAATGATCAGCCACATGTAATATGTGCTGTTGATGATTGTGAAGACGGGGGCCTTTTGGCCCCCGTTTTTGTTGTGTTGAAAAGCTTTCCCCAAACTTCCCTAAAACCCGAGCCTAAAACCTTTTCCCAAAATTGCTCATACAGCGAGCTGCTCAGGTGGCTGTTTCTATCCAGTCTTTTCCCCGGTTATTCCATGGCCTCGTGCTGATATTTGCCTTTGGAGCTCACATATCTTTTGAGATTAAGGTCTGTTTTGAGCGAACAGCGGACGCTCTCATTTTTTCATTTTTGTTAGGTTGCAGGACTAACATATGATATATCGTTGGGTAAAGGTCAGAAGATGTAAACTCAGGATTGAACATATCCCAATCAACTATTATAGGAGTAAAAAATAACATGGAATATAAAATAGACGATATTTCGGCACTTTTAAGTGGCGTTCAAGTAATAAGTGACAATGAAGATGGTGATGGTTGGTTTTTCTCTAAAGATTTAACTACGGATTACGTCCCAGCCAGGCTCGCGCTGAATGAAAATCTGACTGGGGATATTACTGGTGCGAGAGTAATTCTAATAAGTGCTCCCGGCGCTGTTGGTAAGTCAGTACTTGCGAGGGAGCTAAGCAATCGAACTGGTAGTATATACTTGGACTTATCAAAGGCTTCAAGCATTGCTGGAAATTATGTTATTGGTGGATTGGCAAATAAAGATATTTTGCCGGCATGGAATTCCGGGTCGGTTGGATTAATAATTGACTCTTTAGATGAAGCACGGCTAAGAGTAACTCAAGATTCATTTGAAGACTTTTTACTCGATGTCAGTAACGTTTCTAAGAAAAATAAAAACCCAATCATTATATTTGGTCGAGTTGGTATTATTGAGGAGGCATGGCTAATTTTAAGTGAGATTCACAATATAAATTGCCCTGTTTTCGATATTGACTTTTTCAATGAGCCTGAAGCTAGTGATTTCATCGGAAAAAACCTTGTGAGATTATCCGAAAGCCAAAGGGAAGAATACAAACATTTATCATCCTCTCTTAGTGTTCATTCACAAGTATATAAAAATTCAATTCGTGGCGTTGTAGATGAACTGAAGGAGATATCGGGCGCTGAATCCACTAGATTCTTCGGGTATGCACCGGTATTGGAAGCTGTATCAAAAGTTATTGGCACCATCAAAAATCCATCTAGAATTTTTGAAGAAATGAAAGATATTTTGAGCGGTGAAATGTTGTTGAGCATATGCAAAGCTGTCTTATTGCGAGAGCAGAGCAAACTAACTCAGCAATTGTCTGACAAGTTTGACTCGATAAAAGATGAACTTTATTCAACCGATGAGCAACTAAACCGACTTGCATGTCGCTTGTTTAACATTCCTACCATAGATAGCATGAGTATGCTAAGTGGTAATTTAATTGCTTTGTATAACGATGCGGTTGAAAGTATGTTACCTCAACATCCATTCTTAGATGGTACGGGGAGAAAGGTTGCTAGCTCTGTTTTTGAAGCATGCATTTTGTCCCATGCATTGATGAGCGAGAATATAAGCATTTCAAATGCGGCAAAGAACTATTGCTTACTAGGCGTGTCAACGCCTAACCCATTCCTATTTGATTTTTTCGTTGAGTCTAGGGAGGAGGACAGTAATTCAAAAGTTAACAGTGATTACATAGGTATTCTATTCGACTCCGCTCTGTCTAAGCTAAAAATTAATGAAAGCGCCACTTTGATAGTTAATGATAATGAAGACATGAGTCTTAATGTTGAATTTATTATTACTAATTCCAACAATGAAGACTCCAGAGAGATTGAGTTTACATCCGATGGATATAACTCAATAGTTCTAGGGGCTAAAGTAGGCAACGTTTTTATTAATACAGAATCTTCTGATGTCGAGTTCGCTTATAGCGAACAGCTTGAGCTTTTCTCACCTATTAGTATCTATTGTGACTGTCTTCGCATAAACAGTGAAAAATTAATTGTTAAGTCAGTAAAAAAAGATGAAGAAAACACAAGCGTTATTTTAGAAGCAAATCGATTCGAGAGTAAACAAATTATTAGTCCCCCATTAGTTCGCCCTGGTGCTGAACTTTATGTGAACTGGCCATCATCAGAGGGTTTTCCATGGTCTGCGTTTTCAAGCAAGATTGTAAATGCTAATTCCGACGAACGGGTTGCTGATGCGTTAAGAGTGTTTCGCCGAATCGTTATGGCGTTTAGGTCTCACAGTAAAGGCCGTTTGGCAAGGCTTCAAGATAAAGTTAATCATGCTCGTATGCTGCGAGGCGAGGACGGACGAATGCTTTTGTCTCAGCTTGTTGAAGATGGAGTGATAAGTCCTGAAAATCACATGTATTACCTTGAACCAAACCTCCTAGGAAGTGTTGTAGGCGCATCATTCTTACAGGTAAATACCAAAAACTATTCTGATGAGACGCTTCGATATGTGGCGCGTGCGATAAAGCACACTGCGTGAGACAAAACAACTTTATATTAGATAACAGCCCTCCGTGAGAGGGCTGCTTCTCATGGTAGGGCCTGTTTCGTTGACTTTATCCCAATACGCTACCATTGTTCGATATTAGCAACGTCCGTTTTTGGCACAAAGCCGACGCCAGAAAAACTATGCCGCATACGCGCAGGAGCATCACAGCGACCTCAGATCTCGAGCCTGAAAAACCTCAATGCGACAGATTAGCTCGTGACAAACGGGCATAAAAAAGCCCGCAAAAGCGGGCTCTCTCATCGCTCAGGAATCCAGGCTCCCTTACGTATCCTGTTTTTCTCCGTTTACAGTCTCACCCGGTTGCCGTCAGTGCATCCCTTTGGTCATCCCCTTCACAAAGTAGCGGTTCAGCAGCATGGCGATCAGCACAATCGGCAGTACCGAGAAATGTGACATTGCCCCCATCGTTCCCCACGAAACATCTTTGGTGCCGTAAGAGGAGAGGATCGCCACGGACAGAGGCTTACTCTCCGACCCGGTCAGGAATACCGGGCCGATAAAGTCGTTCCACGCCAGGATCAGGGTGAAAAGGGCGCTGGAAATAATCCCGGGGATCACCAGCGGAATGGCGACAAACACAAATGCGCCAACGCGGGAACGCCCGTCCAGCTGCGCCGCCTGTTCCGCCTCCACCGGCAGCGCTTTGAAGTAGGCGTACATCGTCCAGACCACAAACCCGGCGCTGAGGGTGGTATCGAAAATAATCACCGCCCACACGGTTCCCAGCAGGTCCACGCTGCGCATCATCAGATAGAAGGGCAGCAGGGTCACCACCCTCGGCATCATACGGATGGCTAACAGGCTAAAGGCGATAGCGTTGGCATAGCGCGTTTTGCTGCGCGCCAGGGCATAGCCGCAGGGCACCCCGAGCAGCAGCGCCATAACCGTTGTGCCCACGCCAATCATCAGGCTGTTAGCCAGCAGTCCCGGAATATTGAAGATAGCGAACAGGTCAGTAAAATTTTTCAGGATCGGCGTAAAGGTAAACGAAGGCGGGACGGAAAAAATATCCCGCACCGGCTTATATGCAGTGGTGAGGATCCAGACAATCGGATACAGAAACAGCAGAGCGATAATCCCGGTGACCATCGGGTTCACCAGATTCAGTTTACGCGTGTAGCGGCTCATCATGAGATCCTTTTCTCAAGCTTGCTCATGAAAATGCTGAATATCGCGGCGATAACGCCGACTAAAATCAGCATCACCGTCGAAATGGCGCTGGCGGCACCCATATTGAAAAACTCCAGTCCCTGTCGCACGGCCTGCAGCATCAGCACGTTGGTGGCATTGCCGGGGCCGCCGTTGGTGGAGACGTAAATCGTGTCAAACACCATCGACGCATCAATCAGGCGCAGTAACAGGGCCAGCAGAATGCTCGGCAGCATCACCGGGAAGATGATGGTGGTAAATTTTTGCAGGCGGCTGGCACCGTCAAGCTCGGCGGCTTCCAGATAATCGGCGGGAATGGTTTTTAATCCGGCCAGTAAAATCAGCGCCATCAGCGGCGTCCATTGCCAGGCATCGATAAATACGATGGCATTGAGTGCCGAGTCCGGGCTGCCGAGGAATCCGCGCTCGGCCGACCAGCCCGACAGCCGGGCAAAATAGCCAATCGGACCATAGTCCGGGTTGAACAGGGCTTTAAAAATCAGCCCGGCGGCCAGCGGCGTGACGCTGACCGGCACCAGCAGCAGCGCCAGAATGATTCGGTTCCAGCGGCTGTCTCGCCACAGCAGCAGCGCGATAATAAAGCCCAGAATAAATTCGACCACCACCGCTTTCAGCATAAACGTCAGCGTATTGACCAACGCGCTGCGGGTGTCCTCGTCCTGCCAGATCGCCAGATAATTCTCCCACCCGGCAAAGCCATTACGTTTCGGATGAACCAGCGAATAGTCATAAAAACTCAGCCCGATGCCTGCCAGCATCGGTAATACGGCAAAGAGTATCACCCAGACAATCAGCGGGGCGGCCAGCAATATCAGCAAAAGCTGCTGACGCTGGTGCGGAGTACGGTGGGCGAACAGTTTGGCTAACATAAGGCGATGACCCTGTGCGGTGAGGGGGAGCGTATCCCCCTTATTCAATCAAAAAAGCTTCACGGCTTTCTTCTGTGCTTTTTGCAGCTCTTCCGTCACGTCGCCTTTGCCAACCAGCACGTTGTTCACTGCCGTACCAATCAGGCTTTCCAGCTCCGGGTACTGCGGAATACGCGGGCGATAATCGCCATCCCCCTGGGCAAAGCTGCTGGCGATCACCGGCAGGAAGGGATATTTCTTCAGCAGGTCGGCATCGCTAAGGGTGCTTTGACGAATAAAGCCGCCGCCGCCGAGCATCGCCAGCTGTTTCTGCATCGGTTCACTGGTCAGCCATTTGATCACCTTCCAGGCGGCCTCCTGTTTCTCTTTGCTGATGTCGGCGTTGATGCTCAGGCCCCAGCCGCCGATGCCCACCCGTGGCTTTAGTCCAGCGCCGGACGGCGCGGCAATCACCGCATATTTGCCGACAATCGCCGAGCTTTGCGGGTCAGAATAGCCCGCCGCGCCCACCGACCAGGTTTGCATGGTTGCCGCATGGCCCTGGCGGAAGGACTCTTCCCGGCCTCCCCAGTCATAATCGACGGCGCCCGGCGGGGCCGCCTTGTCGAACAGTTCTTTATAGGCTTTCAGGCTGGCAATATTGGCCGCGCTGTCCAGCACCGGCTGCCCCTGCGCATCCAGCAGGGCTCCGCCCAGCTGTGCGTTGTATTGCATCCAGTCCTGGGCCGACGCAGGGCCTTTCTGACCGTTCGCCACCCAGCCATACTGGCCGCTGCTGCGGTCGGTCAGCGTGATGGCCTGCTGCTGCAGTTCCTCTACCGTTTTGGGCGCGGTTAAACCGGCTTTACTGTAGAGGTCGGTGCGGTAAACCAGCACGTTGGCATAGCCGGCAATGGGCCACGCAACCCGTTTATCCTGATATTTACCAATGGCGTTATAAACAGCGGGATAGATATCCGGAATAGCCAGCTGGGCTTTATCGCGCTCAACGAAGGGGGTGAGGTCCACCACCTGGCCGGATTCTGCATACTGGCCCGCCAGCACAATATCCATCGTCACCAGATCGTAGCTGCCGGTATTGCCGACAAAATCGGTGGTGGTTTTGGTCATCAGTTCGCCATAGCTCATGATATCCACGTTGAGTTTAACGCCGATGGCCTCCGGTGCCTGTGCGGCCACTTTGCTCAGCGCCACCGAGAAAGGATCGTTCATACTGGCTAAGGTGATGCTGACTTCCGCTGCGCTGCTGGCCTGGCTGATGCCGAGTAACATCAGCATGGCCAGACGGCTGGTCATGTTGCGGGTGAAGCGACGGCTGAACATAGTGAATACCCCTTGCTGCCCTGGCGGCAGAGTAATGAACCCCAAACGTTAATTAAGACGAACACCGCTTTCGCGGTCGAAAAGATGAATTTTGCTGCCCTCAATTTCCAGATGGACATTCGGGTCACGGATATCGCCACAGGTGGAATCGAAGGATAAAACCGCCACCTCGTCGACGGTGGAGTGATGAATTTTTGCCGCTCCCAGATACTCAGAAAAGCGAAAGCGGGCGGAAAAGGTCCGGGGCCCCGGCGCCAGATGCAGCTGCACGGCTTCGGCACGTAAACCGACATCCACACGGGTTCCGGCCGCCAGAAGCATCGGCTCAACCAGCGGGATCCGCGCCTGATTACTCAGCACCACCGCATCTCCCGTGGCGGTGATCTCCCCCTGAAGAAATGACATCGGCTGCCCGCCGACAAATTCCGCCACGTAGCGGGAGGCCGGTCGTTCATAAATATCCGACGGGGTGCCGACCTGCTCAATTTTGCCCGCGCGCATAACGATAATGCGGTCGGCCATGGTCATCGCTTCCACCTGGTCGTGCGTCACGAAAATAGCCGTAACCTTTAGCCGCTCCTGCAATTGCCGGATCTCCGCACGCATGATGACGCGCAGCCTGGCATCCAGGTTGGACAGCGGTTCATCAAACAGAAACAGCGCCGGTCGGCGAATAATCGCCCGCGCCATCGCCACGCGCTGACGCTGTCCGCCGGACAGATTGGCGGGTTTGCGGTCAAGATAAGGCAGCAGATCAACAATGCGGGCGGTTTCTTCCACTAAGCGGCGGCGCTCCGAGCGTGCTACACCGGCGATGCGCAGCGGATAGCCAATGTTGTCAGCCACGGACAGGTGGGGGTAGAGCGCATAGCTCTGAAAAACCATCGCGCAGTCGCGATTGCGCGGGGCCTGATGAGTGACCTCTTTGCCGTTAATGGTGATGGTGCCGCCCTGAATATCCTCCAGACCGGCAATGACCCGCAGTAACGTGGATTTGCCACACCCCGAAGGGCCGAGGATAACGATGAACTCGCCATTTTTAGCCTCAAAATCAATCGCGTGCAGAGCCGTAATCCCGGCATATTCTTTTCGGATCCCGCTCAAAGTCAGGCCGGGAGTCTGGTGACCCGCGGCGGGTAACGCTGGTTGCAACATGCTCACATGACGTCCTTCTTAACAAAGCGCTCTGCATATTCACAAAAACAAACGAATTATTAGAAAATACACACATAACAAACAAAATCAAACAAAAAACCACTACGGCTGCGACGATCTGTTTTCATGAAAATCCGGTCATAGAGATTTATTATTACGCAGATTTTTTGACGGCTGGGCTGTGGAATCACGCTGCCGGTGCCGGTGACGATTGGGGAATGAAATGAAGGACTGTTGAGGTTTTTAATTAACTAGCTGTTAATTATTAAATTATTATTACTCCGTTTCCGGTTTGGCGTGGGGGGATAAGCGGGCCTCTGCATGGCTTTCTTCATTTTCGTTTCGACCGTTGCCGGATTTTAGCCATATCAGATGATTATGATAAAACAACACAGGTGAACAATAAGGTGCCTGTTCAATCTTTTTTCGTCTTTTCCAAACATAAACAAACATGCTAGCTTGAATTTTTCGCGATAAAACGCGATCGGTGGCCGTCAGGATCTCTTCTGGACGCTGGGGAACGCGGCGGTGTAGCCGCAATGGGGAGTGTAAGAGGTGAGCAATCACAACCAGATTAGCGATGTGTTCAGTCAACCTTATCCCGCCGCGCCGCGGAATATCGGGCTGATCATCATCGATATGCAGCATGATTTCTGCGGTCCCACCGGCTGGGTCGCGCAGCTGGGCGAAAACCCGGCGAACACGGCCGCGATGATTGCCCCGATCCAACGATTGCTGCATGCCTGCCGTGCCGCTGGCGTAACGGTCATCCACACGCGTGAAGGGCATCTGCCCGATCTGTCGGATTTGCCCGCGAATAAACAGTGGCGCACCCGGCAGCATGGTCTGGGCATTGGGGACAGGGGGAAAACCGGGCGGGTGCTGGTCAGGGGGGAACCCGGATGGCAGATCGTCGAGGAACTGCGCCCGCTTGACGGTGAAATCGTGATTGATAAACCCGGCAAGTCCAGCTTCCACCGCACGGATTTGGATGCCCGGTTACGCCAGTTACAGATTAGCCATCTGCTGATCTGCGGGGTGACCTCGGACTGCTGCGTACAGGCAACGATGCGTGACGCCGCCGATCGGGACTTTCACTGCGCGCTGGTCGTGGACTGCACAGCCGCGGTGGAAACGCCAAACCACCAGGCCGCGCTGGCGATATTAGCCGCCGACGGCGGCCGCTGGGGAAAAAGTGTCACAGCCGAGCAGGCAATGTATGCCGTACAGGAGCTCAGATGACACACCCGATGATATTTGCTCAGGTCGCTTCTCAACCCTACCGGTTTCCGTTTGATGCCGACTTCACCGCCGGCAACACTGCGGTGCTGTGCCTCGGTATGCAGCCGCATTATATCGAACGGTGTGACGGGCAGGCGGTTGCTCAGCGGGCGCTGGCGCTGATCGATAGGCTCAGACTTCGGGGCATTGCTGACGTCTGGACTGAATCAGCCCACGGAGGGCCTCTGCTGGCGCGGTCCACGCCGGGGCAGACGATCCCGCTGGTGAAAGAGAATGCCTTTTTCAACACCGATCTGCACCAACGTCTGACCGATCGGGGGATCAGGAACCTGATTATCGTCGGTTTTTTTACCGATGAGCTGGTTCACTCCTCAACCCGGGCTGCGACCGATTGGGGGTTCGAATGCCTGACGATAGCCGAAGCCTGTCAGGCTTCACGGCCCGAATTTCATCTGCCGCAGCTGCGCATCACGCAGTTTGGTAATGGCTTATTCGGCACGGTAGCCAGCGCCGAGGCGCTGCTGACGGCTTTAGAGACCACAGGAGAAAATAATGAGTGCCGCTAATCGCGATTTGAGTTTGGATTTTCACACGTTACGCAACGGATACGCCGACGGATCGCTGACGCCGGTTCAGGTGATTACGCTGATCTACGACCGGATTGCCGATCGTGGCGACGATGCGGTCTGGACCTGCCTGGTTCCCCGAGAAGAGGCGCTGGCAAGAGCCAGAGAGATTGAACAACTGCCCCGGGGATCGTCGCCGCTGTGGGGGATCCCGTTCTCGGTCAAAGACTGTAATGACGTGATCGGCCTGCCCACGACCAATGGGCTGAAAGAGTCACTGTATATTGCCGAGTCGACCGGGCAGGCGATAAGCCGCCTGTTTGACGCCGGGGGCATACTGATTGGCAAGACCAACATGGACCAGTTCGGCATTGGGCTGGTGGGCATGCGATCGCCGTATGGTGCCTGCAGCTCGGTATTTAATGACGACTACATTTCGGGCGGATCCAGCTCTGGCTCGGGCGTTTCGGTGGGGGCCGGGTTAGCCAGTTTCTCAATTGCTAACGATGCGGCAGGCTCCGGGCGTGTCCCGGCGGCGTTTAACAATATCGTCGGCATTAAACCCACCCCGGGGCTGGTCAGCAATACCTGCGTCAGCGGCGGCGGATGCGTGAAGACGATTGAAACCGTCTCGGTGTTTGCGTTAACCGTTGAGGATGGCATGGATGTCCTGCAGTTGATTGCGGGCTACGATCCCAGCCATCCGTTCTCCCGCCCGGAAGCCGATGAGGTGCCGCTGGCGCTGAAGGCGGCTCCGGCCACCTTCACCTTTGGCGTGCCGGCGGGTGACGATCTGCGCTTTTTCGGTGACAAAGATGCCGAACGTTTGTTTGAACAGGCCGTTGAACGGCTGGAAGCCGCCGGAGGACGCAGGGTGGCGGTGGACTTCGCGCCCTTTGAAGAGGTGCAGAAGCTGCTGTATGAAGGGCCGTGGATTGCGGAGCGCGCCTTAACGCTGGACAGCGTGCTGGAGAAGTACCGTGACGCTATTCATCCCGTTACGCGCACTATTCTTGAAAAAAGCCATGATTTCTCGGCAAAAGACACCTTCGGGGCCATCCACCGCCTGGCCGAGCTGAAAGCGCAGACCCGGCCGTTGTTGAACAGTCTGGATGTCCTGCTGGTGCCGACCGTGCCCACCATTTATCGCAAAGACGAGATCGCCGCCGATCCGATCGTGTTAAATGCGCGGCTGGGGATCTATACCAATTTCGTTAATCTGATGGGATTGTGTGCGGTCGCGGTACCCAACGGGTTCCGTGATGACGGTCTGCCGTTAGGCGTTACCTTCCTCGCCCCCTCATTCCACGACGCGAAAGCCGCGGCGATTGCCGCTGCCTTCCACCGTACCCGCGAGTTGACGCTGGGTGCGACGGGCGCAGCGTACCCGAACTACCCGCAGTAATGGGTCAGGCGCGGGGAACTCCCCCGCGTCATCAACCCGTCAACCGCCGTGTGCCAGGCCGGTGAGCCGTCATTACGTGCAGCCTCAGGAGGCGATAAGCACCTGTACTTTCGCCAGTTCCAGCGCCGTGGCAAGCACGGCAGGGGGCTCGCAGTCGGTAATCAGCATATTGATATCCTGCAGTTGGGCGACGTGCACCAGCGACATATGCTGGAATTTGGCGGCGTCACACAGCAGCACTTTATAGCCCGACCGGCGGATCAGTACCCGCTTCATCTCCGACTCATCCAGTGCGCCATCATAAATGCCCTGGCTGGTCATCCCCGATGCGCTGATAAACGCAATATCAAACCAGAACTGCTGAAACTGTTCGATGGCGGAGGGACCCACGATCGCCATTTCATCATCCCGCATCACGCCGCCCGCCAGATAAACTTCCGGCGCCTGCGAATGGCGGCCCAGCGCATGTGCAACCCGCACGCTGTTGGTGAAGATTTTCAGCCGTTCATACTTCACCAGCTCCTCGGCCATAAACAGCGTGGTGGTACCAATATCCAGCGCGACGGTCTGGTAGCGCCCCGCGACCTCCGCCGCCTGCCGGGCGATACGCATTTTGCTGTCCCGGTTAAGCGACAGACGCGCGTCGAAGTGGGCCGGTACGGGATCCATAATCGGCTGGTTGCTCGTTTCCACCAGTACCGCGCCGCCGTGGACCCGGCTGAGTTTCCCTTCCGCTTCCAGTTCCGCGAGATCGCGACGAACCGTCATCTCTGACACCGCCAGTGCAGCGGAGATATCGGTCACCCCCGCCCGGCCATGTTCGACCAGCATGCTGAGAATGCGGTTTTTTCGCTCCTGAGGGAGGTAACGCGACTGGGTATCCGGCTTTTCTGACATAACAATGGCCACTCTGTTTACGGGTAATCGTGATCGTCGGGGTTCACGTGTGACGTGAACCTCAATTCTAAGGGGAAGTGACCGTTATTAAAACCTGATTTGTTAGGTTTTGTTCATTTCTTTGTGCGGGGTAAAGGGCCGTAGACGAGAGTGCAGCGTGCAGGGCCTCGCTGCACGCAATCCGTACTTAAAACCATGAAAGCAGCTGAGTCAGGGTGTTCACTTTTGTGACCCCGGCGGTCGGCACGTCTGCGTTACCGCAAAAGGCGACATGCAGACCGGCTGCCCGCGCGGACGCTACCCCTGTCGGGCTGTCCTCGACCGCCAGCACCGCATCAGCGGGCAGACCTAATGCCTCTACCGCCCGGCGGTACGGTTCCGGGTCCGGCTTACCGTTCTGAACATCATCCAGCGTGATAATCACCGCGATCAGATCCAGCACGCCCAGCGCGCGCAGGCTGGCCTCCACCACCGCGCGGGATGAGTTGGAGACGCAGGCCTGTTTGATGCCACCGGCGGCCAGCTGCCGCAGCGTGTGCGGGCAGCCTGGCATCGCCTGTATCTCCCCGCTGTGGGCGTGATAGTACGTTTCAATCGCCTGAAGCCAGGTTTCTTTGTGCAGATCCGCAGGCAGTTCGGCGCGCAGCGCCTGCCAGACATCGTGGATGTGCACGCCGCAGAAACGCGCCTCCGGGATCTGGCTGAGGTCCAAACCGTATTGCGCGCAGGCCCACAGCAGCGCCCGGTGATGCAGGGGCTCGCTGTCCACCAGGGTGCCATCCACATCCCATGCAATCGCCTGAAAAGTCATGCTTCCTCCGTTAGCGTCAGCGGGCGGCAGGCGTCATAAAGCTGCCTGAAGCGGCGATATCCCCGTTGGTAAACCTCCTCATTGACGGCCTGTGGCTCGATGATGTCGCCCACCGTGACCCAGGCGCTGGCACCGTGCCAGTCGCTGGACACCCCCACGCCCATGGCGGCGGTCCAGGCGGCGCCCAGGCAGGAGCCGGGATGCCCGACAAGTCGGGTGAGGGGCGCCTGCAGCACATCGGCAACAATCTGCATCCACAGCCCGCTGGCGGATCCGCCGTCGGAGACGATATAGCGGGCGATCGGATAACCGATGTCGCGCAGCGTTTCAATATGATGGCGGATGGCATAGGCATAGGCCTCCAGCAGCGCGCGCCACATGTGGCCGGTGTCGTGCGTCAGCGTCAGGCCGAACAGCACACCGCGCGCGGCAGGATCGTGCAGCGGCGTTTTCTCCCCCAGCAGATACGGCAGGAAGATCAGGCCGTCGCTGCCGGCGGGTCGGGACCCCGCCAGGGCATCAAGATACTGATGGATGTTCAGCCCCTGTTCCCTGGCGGCCGACTGATGTTGCCCGGCAAACTGCTGAACGAACCAGTTCAGGCCGGATCCGCCGGTCGACATACAGCCGTTCGGCATATAGCACCCGGGCACCAGGTGGTAATCCAGATACAGGCGCGGATCGGGGGTGACACTTTCGGTAACGGTCAGGATATCCACCGAGCCGCCAAATTTCAGCAGCACATCGCCCGGGGAGGTCACGCCCGCGCCCAGCGCCGAGGCAATAAAGTCCGCCGCGCCGCCAATCACCGGGGTCCCTTCGCTCAGCCCTGTCCACGCGGCCGCATCGGCCGTTACCGTGCCGATAACCTGGTGTGACGTGGCCAGCGGCGGCACCGCATGCGGCGGCAGATGGGCAAACGCAATCAGGTCGTCATCCAGCCGGTTGCGGCTGACGTCGATAAAACCGGCTTCCAGCGCCCAGTTCTGTTCAATGTTTTTCTGACCGGTGAGCTGCCAGTTGATGTAGTCATACGAACCAAAAACCGTGTCGATACGGCGGTAGATCTCCGGTTCGTGGCGTTCAATCCAGCGGATTTTCGCGCCCACCAGCTGCTGATTAATGCCGTTACCGGCGCGCTGTAAAAAGTCGTCGCTGTCGCGCTCGGCACGCATCTCCAGCACCTGCGCGCCGCTGCGCCCGTCACTTTGCTGAATGCTCGGGCGCAGCAGCCGGTCCTCTTTATCCAGCAGCACCACCGCTGGCAGCATCCCGGTGACGCCAATACCGGCAATGTCGCTGGCCGCAATCCCGCTGTCGGCCAGCAGCTGCCGGCAGATTTCCCCGACGTTACGCCACCACTCGTCCGGCGACTCTTCCGTCCAGCCGCTGTGTGGGGCGCTCAGGGTCACCGCCCGGGAGGCCATTGCCAGCACCCTGTCGGGCAGGCCGATAAGGATCCCGATTGTTGAGGTCGTGCCAATATCAATCCCTAACAGATAGTGCATCCTGTCCTCCCATACTGTTGGCGGTTATTAGCGCAGTGTTTCAACCACGTCCATAAAGCGCTTAACGCGGTCGGCATCCACCTCATTCCAGGTATGTCCGTCAACCTTGAAGTGGGTGCCGATCACCACGCCGCTGGCAATGCTAAGGATATCGGTGACGTTATCGATATTAGTACCGGTATTGGCGAACACCGGCACGCCCTCCACGGCTTCACAGACTTTACGCAGGTTGGAGTGCTCCGCCGGTTCGCCGGTGATCGGCCCGGACACCAGAATGGCGTCGGCGAGGGAAGAGAAAATGGCACTGCGCGCGCGCAGCTCAATCGGACGGGCATCCAGCGAGTGGGCAAACTCAGCGTTGATATTAAACAGCAGTTTCATATCTTCGCGCCCCAGGTTACGGCGCAGGCGTGCGGCGCTGGCGCAGTCCGGTTCCCAGATCCCCATATCCGACGCAAAAACGCCGGTAAAAATCTCCCGCACGAACTGCGCGCCGGTGGCCGCCCCAATCGCCACGCTGGCGCTGGGATCCCAGAGGTAGTTAACCCCGAACGGCACCTTCAGCAGCGGTTTTACCGCCTGAATCACCGCCGACATCGCCGAAACCCCTTCCAGCGAGGCTTTAAACACGTAGGGGCGATCGTTCTCATTACCGAACATAATCGCATCCACGCCGCCGTCCTGAAGCTTTTCAACATCGGCGATCACGCCGTCAATCAGCTTGTTGAGGCCGCCTTTGGCGTCATACAGCGGGGCGCCGGGCAGGGCACCAATGTGTGCCATGGCGATAACGGCTTTCTTTTTATTCTGCAGAAAATCAAAAATCATACATCACTCCGGTGTTGGCTGAGATATCAGGGTTAGGAAAGCGACTGCGCCTCACCCGCAAGCGGCGGGGCGATAATCACGTCAATGTTGGCCGCAGCGAGCACGGCTGACAGCGCAGGCGCGGGCGCCTGCTCGGTAATCAGCATGTCGATGTGTTCGAGTTTTGCGAGATGAACCAGTGATTTGCGCTGAAACTTGCTGGAGTCGCACAGCACCACCTTCAGGCTGGAACGCGCGAGATACAGTCGCTTCAGACCGGCATCCTCAAACGAGTAGTCATAAATGCCGTCTGCCGTCAGGCCCGACACGCCGAGAAACGTCACGTCGAACCATAAATCACTGAACTGCCGGAGGGCTGACGATCCCCCGATCGCCATTTCATCGGGGCGCATCCGCCCTCCGGCGAGATAGATTTCAGCCTTGGCGGGCGACAGGTCATGGGCCACCCGCAGGCTGTTGGTAAAAAGCTTCAGGTGCGGGCAGTCGCTCAGTCCCCGCGCCGCCAGAAACGTGGTGCTGCCCACGTCCAGCGCCACCGTGCGAAAGCGCTTGCCCAGTTCGGCCGCCGCCGCCGCGATACGCAGCTTGGCGGTGTGATGCTGCAACAGTCGCGACTCAAAACGGGGTTCGAGACGATCGATCATCACCGGTTCCCCGGTGGTCGATAAGGTTGCGCCGCCGTAAGTGCGGCAGATGCTGCCGTTCTGCGCCATCTCTGTCAGGTCACGACGAATGGTCATTTCTGACACCGCCAGCAAGGCGGCCAGTTCGGCGACGGAAATCTCCTGCCGACGGGCCAGCAGTTGCAGCATTTCGCTTTGCCGCAGCGCAGAGGAACGACGTGAACGCGTCACCTCTTTACGTTCATTTTCTGCAGGACCTGCCGGGGTATGCGCCATCGCCTGACTCCGAACATTGAAATTAACAATATCAAACATACAAAACAAAATTTGTGATCGCAATTACTTTTATCATAAGAAATTTGTTTTGTTGTGTTCGTGAATATGGTGTAAAAAATAACCATCTGAACAGGAGAAAGAAGAAATGAGCGAAGTCGTTAAGACCTCCGGGCACTACCCGGACCTGCAGGGAAAAATAGCGATTGTCACCGGCGGTGCCACCGGTATTGGTTTCGCCATTGCCCGGGCGTTGAGCCACCAGGGCATGCGCGTCGCCATTGGCGATATTAATGAAGACGCCGCCCGCGCGGCGGCCCGCCAGCTGGGCGAAGGCCATGTGGCGTTCGGGCTGGATGTGCGTTCACGTGAGTCGGTTGAAACCGGCTTTCGCTGGGTTGAAGACACGCTTGGGGATTATCACCTGCTGATTGCCAACGCCGGGGTTTCCACCATGCAGAAGGCGCTGGAGATTACGGATGACGAGTGGGATTTCAACCTCGACGTCAACACGCGCGGGGTGTTTCTGACCAACCAGATCGCGGCGCGTAAATTCGTCGCCCGCCGGTCCGGCACCATTGTTAATACGGCTTCGCTGGCGGCTAAAGTCGGCGCACCTTTACTGGCGCACTACTCGGCGAGCAAGTTTGCCGTACTGGGCTGGACCCAGGCGCTGGCGCGCGAACTGGCCGTTGATGGCATCCGCGTGAATGCGGTCTGTCCCGGTTTTGTCAAAACCGGCATGCAGAGCCGCGAAGTTGAGTGGGAAGCCGGGTTACGCGGTATGACACCCGATGAGGTGATTGCGGATTACATTCGCCAGACCCCGCTCGGACGGCTGGAAGCGCCGGAGGATGTCGCTGAAGTGGTGGCATTCCTGAGCTCGGACGCGGCACGTTTTATGACCGGGCAGGGGGTGAATGTGACCGGCGGCGTGTATACGGGATAAGACGAACATCCGGCCATAACACCTTCGGTTTTAATCAAACAAAATCGAACATGAATGTGGTCGGTGTTAAGACGGGTGAGACAGCCAAAGGTAACCATTATGGCCTCCATTGAATTACGTAACGTCACCAAGTCCTGGCACGGTAATCAGCACAGCGTCCGTAATGTGAATCTGCATATCCGGGACGGTGAGTTTGTTATTTTCCTCGGCCCTTCCGGGTGCGGCAAGTCCACCACGCTGCGGATGATCGCCGGGCTGGAGAGTATTACCGAAGGCACGCTGCTGATTGACGGGCGCGATGTGAGCCACGTTGCCCCGCGCGATCGCAACATTGCCGTGGTGTTCCAGAGCTACGCCCTGTATCCACATATGACGGTCGCCGAGAATATGGCGTTTGGCCTGAAGATGCGCGGCGTGCCGCAAAGCACCATCAACAGCAAAGTGGCGGAGAGTGCGGCCCTGCTGGGGCTGGATAAGTTGTTAAATCGCAAACCGGCGGCGTTATCCGGCGGGCAGCGGCAGCGTGTCGCGCTGGGCAGGGCGATTGTCCGGGAACCCCAGGCCTTTTTACTCGATGAGCCGCTGTCCAACCTGGACGCCCAGCTGCGGGGGGAGATGCGCAGCGAGTTGATCAAGCTGCATCGCCGCCTTGGCAAAACCATGATCTACGTGACCCACGACCAGGTAGAGGCTATGACCATGGCCGATCGGATCTGCATCATGCGGGACGGGCATCTGGTGCAGTGCGGTACGCCGCTGGAGGTCTATAACTACCCGGTCAATACCTTCGTCGCCCGTTTCCTCTCATCCCCGCCGGTCAATCTGCTGGGCGGACGGGTTCAGGGCAGTGGCAGCGCGCTCAGCGTGCAGCTGTCGGACGGGCCGGTCATTCCGCTTCCCGACTGGATGGCCGAAGACTATCGCCATCTGGCGGGGCGTGAGATGACGCTGGGCATCCGGCCGGAAGACTTTCACAGCCATCCGCGCAGTGCGGACGGGATCCCCCTGACGCTGACGGTCAGCCGCATTGAAGCGCTTGGCGCAGAGAACATCGTCAGCGGCAGCCTGGGCGGGGTCGATGTGGTGGTCCGCCTCGATCACCATACTCACCCCAAAGTGGGGGCGCCGCTTCCGGTCTACCTCGATCCGCATTCGCTGCATCTGTTCCATCCCGAAAGCGGGGAGGTGGTCAGCCGCCGCAGAGCGCCCGATGACCCGGTATTCACCGCAGATGAGGTGCAAAAATGAGTCGAAAAATCGGCCTTCATCTGGGGCTGATCCTGGCCTGCCTCACCATTTTACTGCCGGTTTTTTGGGTGGTCAGAACCAGTCTGGTCCCGGAGTCACTGGCGTACAGCAGCGAGGTCTTTCCCCAGTTCACCTGGGAAAACTTTCGCAGCCTGATTGAGAACAATGATTTTTTACGCCACTACGCCAACAGCCTGATTGTGGCCACCGGGTCGGTGGTCCTCGCGATGCCGTTTGCGGCGGCGACGGGCTATGCCTTCGCCCGCTTTAAAACCGGCGGCAAAGCGGCGCGTTTTATCATGCTGGCCACCCAGATGCTGCCCGCCGTAGCGCTGGTGCTGCCCGCCTTTGCGGTACTGCGATCGGCGGGCCTGACCAATTCATTACTGGGGCTGACGCTGGTTTATGCGGCGCTGAATCTGCCTTTTCTGACCTGGATACTGATGGGGTTTTTCGACGGCATCCCGGTGGATCTGGAATGGGCGGCGATGACCGACGGGGCCACGGCCTGGGGCGCGTTCTGGTATGTCGTCTTACCCATTTCTTTACCCGGTCTGGCGGCATCGGCGGTGCTGGGGTTCATTCTGTCCTGGAATGAATTTCTGTTTGCCCTGGTGCTCAGCGGGCCGGACACCGCCACGGTTCCGGTGGCGCTGGCCGCCCTGCAAACGTCGAATGGCGTCCAGATCGGCAAAGTTGCGGCCGGGATTGTGCTGGCCGTTTTGCCCCTGATGGTCGCCTCACACTTTATCCAGCGTTTCATCGTCAAAGGGCTGACCTTTGGCGGCGTGAAATAACATCATCATCCACTGTCAGACAATTGTCGCCGTTCACACTTCGGCACGCATACCAGGAGTTAATTATGTTGAACAGAAACAAAGTCACATTGTTATCGGGTCTGATTCTGTTAAGCCTTACGGCCTCCGTGCGAGCGGAAGATGTGGTACTGCGGGCGTTGATGGAGGATGTGCCTGAAACGCAAATTATCGAAAAAATGCTGCCCGACTTTGAGAAGCAGTACCACATTAAGGTCCAGTTCGAAAAAATCGGCTACGGCGATATGCACGACAAGCTGGTTTCCCAGCTTATTCAGCCGCAAAGCTATTATAACCTGCTGGAAGTGGATTTCTTATGGGCAGGGGAGTTTAGCCGGGCAGGCTGGCTGAGTGACCTGACTGACGAGGTGAAAAAGCCGGGCTTTGATATGTCGGCCTTTATTCCCGCCACGGTTTCGTTACTGAACGTCGATGAGAAAAAGACCCTGCTGGTGCCGATGTATAACTATTCGATGGGGCTGATTTACCGCACCGATGTGCTGCAGGATGCGAAGTTAAACAGCGCCTGGCAGGCCGAATTCAAACAGCCGCTGGCGCTGCCGACTACGCTGGATGGCTACGTTTCGCTGATTAAATTTATCAGTAAAAACAGTGATATGTCCGGCGCGGCAATGCAGGGCCAGCGCGGGGATCCCAACAGTATGGAATTCTCGAACTATCTGTTTGCCAGCGGCGGCGCCTACGTGAATGCGGAGGGCAAATCCGCGCTCAACGGCCCGGCGGGACACAAGGCGATGTCGCTGTACGCTGACGCGATCAAAAACGCCGCTCAGAAAGGGGCGCTTTCCGCCACCCTCGACGATACCGTGCGCCTGATGTGCAGCGGGAAAGCGTTCAGCATGCTGACTTACTGGTGGATGCTGCCGCAGCTCGACAATACGGCGGCCTGTCCGGCGGTGGCCGGTAAGCTGGCGCTGACGACCGTACCGGGCGGGCACGGCGAAAGCGGCGGCTGGGGCTGGGGCGTGCCTAAAAACATCCCGGATAAAGAGAAGCAGGCTGCGCTGACCTTTATTCAGTGGGTGCAGAGTAAGGACGTGACCATTGCCCGTGCTCTGCAGGGGCATGCGCCGGTCCGTTCTGATGTCTACACCTCCGCCGAGGTGCTGAAAAAGTACCCTTACTATAAAGACGCGCTGAATATTGTCGCCACCGGCAAGTCGTTCCCTATTTTTACCTATTCAGCGCAGTATGAAGATGTGCTCGGCACTCAGCTTTCGTTGCTGGCCAGCGGCGAAAATACCGTCGACGCTTCGCTTAAAAGCACCTCCGACCAGCTTGATAAGCTGCTGCAGAAATGAAGCGAGGGGACCGGGAAATGTCGTTAGCTGAGGCGTTAATTATCAAACCGAAGCCCCGATTTACCGTAGACAGATTCCGGGTAACAGGCTGGGCTTTTGCCCTGCCTGGCTTACTGGCACTGGCTATTGTGCTCGGTTTTCCTGTGGTTTATGCGGTGGTGCTGGCCTTTTCTTCCTACACGCTGATGCACACCGAGATCCTGCCTTTTGCCGGGCTGGATAATTTTGTCAGCGTGCTGACGAGCGAAACGTTCTGGCACTCCGCGTGGCTGACGATCCGTTATTCGGTGCTGACGGTGAGCGGGGAGTTTATTGTCGGGCTGGGGATTGCCCTGATGCTCAACCGGGTGGTGAAAACCCGCCCGATCTACTTCGCCTTGCTGACCATTCCGATGGCGATGTCCCCGGTCAGCGTGGCGCTGATCTGGCGCATGCTGCTGCAACCGAATCTGGGCATTATCAATCATATGCTGGAAAGCATCGGGCTGCCGGGCGTGGACTGGCTGGGCGATCCTACGCTGGCTTTCTGGAGCATGGCGTTTATTGATATCTGGCAGCAGATGTCCTTTGTGGTGCTGCTGCTGGCTGCCGGTCTGGCTTCGCTGCCGAAAGACCCGTATGAGGCGGCCGAAATTGACGGGGCAAACAGCCTGCAGCAATTCTGGTACATCACCCTGCCGATGCTGCGGCCGGTGTCCGCGATTGCGATCGTTATCCAGCTGATTAATGAGCTCAGAACCTACGACCTGCCGTATATTCTCACCCGGGGCGGGCCGGGAAATGCAACCGAAGTCCTGAGCTTCTTTGCCTACCGGCGCGCCTTTCTGGGGCTGTCACTAAATGAAGGATCGGCGGCGGCACTGATCTTGCTGTTAATCGTGCTGGCGATGACCGTGATCTACTTTGTGCTGCTGGAGCGGCGAAGATAGTTTGGCGGTAGCAGGGCGTGGGTGGGATAGCACTACAGATAGTGAGCCAGGCAGTGTGCTATCGCTGCCGCTCAACCCACTCAGTACCCCGGTAACCGCCGCTTAACCGGCTGCGACTTCACAATTGCGCTGCTGGTTTCCGCCTTGTCGGTGATGCGATCCAGAATAAAATCCAGGTGCTCGATGGAGCGCAGATGCAGGCGCGCAATAAAGCAGTCGTCGCTCGTCACTTTGTCACATTCGGCCCGTTCAGGAATGGCTTCCAGCAGTTTCTGTACCTCATGCAGTTTTCCCGTCATCAGTTCCTGCTGGTGGGCCTGGGCGCGCTCTCATTTATCTACCAGGTGGTGGGGTTTATCGTGGATGCCGTCGCCTTTGGCCATCGATTGCATCCGCTGCAGATGGCGGGAGCCGCCGCTATTTTACTGGCGGCGGTCGGTATGATGAGGGTGAGGCGGCTGCCAGCGCAGCCGTGTGTGGTTAATGATTAATCAGACCGGGCTTGATGTCGAACCTCTGCTACAGATTAATGACAATCTGCGTCAGCAGATTCCACGCATCGTCCTCTTTCGGGGTGACGGAGGGATGATGCGTCCAGGCCAGCTGATTGGTCCAATATATGCCGTTGCTGACGCGCAGCGTATAGGCGGTGGATGCCGTGGCGCTGTAGCTTTCTGCGCTGCTGCCGTGCCGCTCGAAGTAATCCTTTGCATCCTCACTGAATTTATTCCAGGCCAGGCCAAACGACAGCATATCCATCGGGCGGCTGTCAAAGGGACCAATACTGAACAACGTCAGCGAGGCATCCTGGGTGAAGACATTGCGATCTTCCGGCGAGTAGTTCGTTTTCCCGTCGATATACCATCCCCGGAACGGCAGGCTGGCATCCGGCTGGCTGAGCTGATGGGTGGCCGCCAGGTAGTGGGACCAGGTTTCATCCTTATCCTGCTCGGAGTTGTAGTCGAAGTAGGGGGTTTTATTGTAGACCGACCCGCCGCGCAGCCACGTCATGCGCTCTGACGCGCCGGCATTAACGCGATAACCGATCTCGTTAATTAACAGCGTTCCGGCATTCGGCACCTGCCAGCGCAGCCCGTAAGTATTGTACTTCGAATCCGCCAGCAGGCCGTCCGAGCTTTGGCTGCGGGCTACGCCAATATGGTCGTACCAGCGCCGATCCTCAGACTGAAAACGAATGTCCATTCCCGGGCTGGGCTTCAGGCTGGTGAGCCCGGCCTGGCTCAGCATGACGCTGGTCGGACCGAGCGCCGACGACGCCGTGCTGCTGCCAAGGTACAGCCCGTAGAAATGCGTCAGCCAGGCCGAATAGCCGTAATGCAGGATTACCCGGTTGTCGAATAACGGCTGATAGACGGACAGATCGCTGATCGCCACATGCCCGTCCTGACCGTTGCCTTTGAAATTGTTATAGGCATACATCGCGCCAACGCGCAGCTGGGCACCTTCGCCCAGGCCAAGACGCGCCAGATCCCAGGTGAGATCCGCGCTGAGCGCGTTGCCGGTGGTCAGCCGCTGACCCACGTAGTTCGGCTCATTTTTCCAGTTGCCTGCCACGTCGTAGGTCAGGTTGGTTAACAGCTGAACCTGCGCATAGAAGCCATTATCGGCCATATCCTGCCGCAGGCCACCCCATTCGGGAGCGATGGTGTCACAGACTGAACCAATGCTGGGCGTCTCTGGCCCTTTCGGCAGCATTTTATCGAACCGGGAGCAGTCATCTGCGGCCTGCGCCAGAGGCGCGATCGACAGCAGCAGCGACGTCATTAACAGCAGCTTATTGCGCATTTTTCTCTCCCTGCACCAGGCTGGCACCCGCGCTGGCAATCACCTGCTGATACCAGCCAAAGCTCTGTTTACGATGGCGTTGCAGGGTGCCCTGGCCGCTATCATCGCGATCAACATAGATATAGCCGTAACGTTTCGACATTTCCGCCGTCGAGGCGCTGACCAGATCGATCGCCCCCCAGCTGGTGTACCCCAGAACCCTGGCACCGTCGGCAATCGCTTCACGAACCTGAACCAGATGGTCATTCAGATAGGCAATGCGGTAGTCATCGCGAATGCTGCCGTCCTCTTCAATCCGGTCTTTCGCACCCAGCCCGTTTTCCACGATAAACAGCGGTTTCTGATAGCGGTCCCAGAGCATATTCAGCAGATAACGGATCCCTACCGGATCGATCTGCCAGCCCCATTCCGACGCCTTTAAATGCGGGTTAGTAATCAGATTTAAAATATTGCCGGTGACCTTATGCTGTTCCGGATCGGCACTGGCGCAGCTGCTCATGTAATAGCTGAAGGAGAGGAAATCCACCGTTTCCCGCAGGTCTTCCCGATCCTGATGGGTGATATCCAGCAGGATATTCTGCTGTGCAAAGTGGCGCTCCATAAAGCTCGGGTATTCCCCCCGCGCCTGAACGTCGAAGAAGAACAGCCACTCCCGCTCTTTACGCTGTGCTTCCAGCACATCGTCAGGATGACAGGTCAGCGGATACTGCGGCATTGCCGCCACCATGTTGCCAATTTTGGCATCCGGAATAATGCGGTGACAGGCTTTAACCACCCGCGCACTGGCAACCAGCTGATGGTGGACCGCCTGATAAACTTCCTGCGGGCTGCTGCCTTCCGGCAGGCCCAGCGGGCCGAAATGCGCGAACAGCGCGGCGTTGATTTCATTAAAGGTCAGCCACCATTTCACCTTGTGCTGATAGCGTTCAAATACCGTGGTGGCATAGCGTTCAAAAAAGGTAATTGTCTGCCGGTTTCCCCATCCCCCCAGGTTTTTCGCCAGGTGGTAAGGCATCTCGTAATGGGAAAGCGTGATCAGCGGCTGAATGTTGTACTTAAGCATTTCGTCGAACAGGGCATCGTAAAAGGCCAGCCCGGCTTCATTTGGCGTAGTTTCGTCGCCGTTGGGATAGATGCGTGTCCAGGCGATCGAGGTGCGCAGGGTTTTGAAGCCCATTTCGGCAAACAGGGCAATATCTTCGGGATAGCGGTGATAGAAGTCGCTGGCGATGTCCTTGATATACAGCTCACCGGCGGCTCTTTCCCCAGGAGGATAAAGCAGGCCGCCCGTCTGATAGTCAGAGGTGGAAAGGCCTTTACCCGCCTCGTCAAAAGCGCCTTCGACCTGGTTGGCAGCAACCGCACCGCCCCAGAGAAAATCGGAAGGAAATGTCGTTTTCATGTCTGCATCCTCATATTTTAGGTAATACCCAGCCCGTCCGGCAGCGGGAGGCAGCCAGCGAGGGAAAAACAGGGTGAAAGGGGTGGAAAAGGGTGAAAAAGAAACCTAGCGCGGTGAGGCCGTACCCAGCTCCGCGTGACCGTCAGGCAGCGATCGCGGTATGCCGACCATCCAGCTGCTGACAAAGGCGAACAGGAAGGCGACGGCGGAGCCGGTCACAATCCCCCAGAAGCCGGCGTCGATGCCCGTTGGCGAGATAAAGGACGGGAAGGCGAAAATCCCCAGACCGCCGAAGGCGTAGGCCGTGCCGTGGTAATAACCGATGATGGCGCCCCCGAGCGCACCGCCCATGCAGCCCAACACAAACGGGCGCTTCAGCGGCAGGTTGACGCCATAGATGGCGGGTTCAGTGATGCCGAAAATGCTGGAGACAAATGACGGCCCGGCAATGCGTTTCAACGCCGTGTCACGGGTGCGCAGCCAGACGCCCAGCGTCGCCCCAGCCTGTGCCCAGACCGCCGCCTGAACCAGTACCGAGACGGTATCCGTGCCGGTGGTCATCAGATTGTTGATCATCAGCGGCGCCAGACCCCAGTGCAGACCGAAGATCACACACACCTGCCACAGCGCGCCGAATACGGCACCCGCAACGGTGGGATTGAGGTGCCAGACCCAGTTGTAGCCGATGCCGATAGCGGAACTGAGCTGCGTGGCCAGTGGGCCGATGACCAGGAAGGTGGCCGGTAAGGTGATGGCCAGGCACAGATAGGGCGTCACGAAGGTTCTGATTGAGGCCGGCAGCCAGCGGTTGAAGCGTTTTTCCAGCCAGCAGCAGAACCAGGCGGCGAGTATCACCGGGATCACCGTGGAGCTGTAATTGATGAAGGTCACCGGGATCGACAGGAACGAATAATGCTGCGCCGGATCGGCCTGAGTGCTGTGGAAGGCGTCAATCAACGAGGGGTGAACCATGGCGGCGCCCACGACCAGCGTGACCAGCGGATTGCCGCCGAATTTCTTCCCGGCGGTATATCCCAGCAGTACGGGCATAAAGAAAAATACCGCATCGCTGGCAGCAAAGAGAATAAGGTACGTTCCTTCGTCTTTATTCAACCAGTGAAACAGTGTGGCAATAATCAGCGAGCCTTTTAAGAGTCCGGCGGCCACTAATATCCCAAGCAGCGGTGCGAAGATGCTGGATATAATATCAATGGTGCTGTTTAATACGGCTTTAAAACCGCGTGGAGATGAAGATGAGGCGTTATCATCGGCATTCCCTTCAGGGTTATTATCGGGGATATATTCAATAAGCTGATTGTATACTTCGCCAACGTGGCTGCCGATAACTACCTGGAACTGTCCGCCACTCTCAACGACGGTAATAATTCCCGCCACCTGCTTTAATTTTTCAGCCTGAGACAGACCGCTGTCTTTAAGCTTGAAGCGCAGGCGAGTGGCGCAATGAATAACGCTGATAATATTATCCCGTCCACCGACGCCGGAGAGGATCTCAGCACATAAATGGGCATATCCCATAACTTACCTCTTGTCAGAGTTTCCTGAGAAGGAAATTTTAGGCAAAAAAAAACCTAACTTTCCTTCCCGCTGACCTGATTCGGGAGGTGTAGTTAGGTTTTGCTCAGCGCGCCGGTTAGGCGAGAAGATAACAATCCTGTTATGGAAAAATTTATAATCTCAAACTTCCGTTCCGACAAGCGTTTTTCTTAATGTTATGACACTGTGTGAAGTGACTCACAAAAAGATGCGCTATTTATCCTCCGTGGAAATCGCTATTTTCACCTGCTCAATGTGGATCGCCAGAAACATCAATTCATCCATTGTTAATGTGTGGTCATGGTGTAATTCACTGTATTTGCTAATTTTAATGGCGCACGCATAGGCGTCTTTATATTTCCCCTTCACCAGCGTAGCCAGATCGGGATCGCCAATATCCAGATGTTTTTTATCCAGGATACGCTGGGCGAAAAATTTCAGATGGGTAACAAAACGCTGATAGCTTAATGCCTTTTCCTGATAGGTAATATCAAAGTGATAGGCCACCAGGCTTAATATGTCCTGTATGAAACGCGTGATCTTCATCGTGTTCTGCATATTATCATTGAGCTGGGCATTGACCAGATGCAGGGCGATAAACCCGGCTTCATCCTCGGGTAATAGCGTGCCGGTATGCTGATAAATAATCTGCAGCGCATCTTTTCCGACATCGTACTCGTGCGGATACACTTTTTTTATTTCCCACAGCAACCCATTTTGAATGCTGATGTTTTCTGAAAATCGCTGTAGTGCATAGTGTAAGTGATCAACCAGTGAAATTAATAAGCTATCGTGTAGTTTTCCCGGTAACCGACCGCGAGCCAGCGATATAATCGCCTCTGTGGCGAGAATGCACTCCTTCGATACCTGATCCAATAATGACCTGAAGTGATCGCTGTAGGGGGTATCCGGTGAAAACGTTTTCTCAACGTGGGTCGGGTTAATGTTTTCTCCGGCTTTTTTATTGAAGCCGATACCTTTACCCATAACCACCATTTCCTGCAAATTTTCATCAACGGTGATAACAACATTGTTATTCAGTATTCGATCTATTTTCATTACACGCTCCAGAAGGAACAGGCGGGAGATTTATCCGGAAAAAATAAATGAGTGCACACCAGAATGTCAATTGTCGGGTGTGCGAAGATCTTTTTCGGCCGGTTCTTTTATCTTAAGTGCCAGCACGGTCACATTTAATGTGATGAACCGACTGATTCCCGAAGGGGGAGTCCGGGTGATAGCAGCAGTGCTATCTTCAGGCTGGTCAGTGAAAAGCGGTTAAAACGATAGCTCGGTGTGTGAGCTGTGTCTGAAAGCGTTGAAAACGATCGTTCAGTGTGTGAGCAGCGGGTAACAAAGCAGGGTCCTTGCCTGTCTACGAAGCAAAATAAATATCCTTTTCCACCAACCGCTTTACAAAAACTTCCTGTTCTCGCCTTGATCAAAGCGGCAAAACAAGATTACTGTATTTATATACAGTAATTGTCTGAGATCGTAACCATGAAGTTTTATCAGCCCGCAGAAATCCGCGCCATTCTGGACCTGCCGTTGTTTATCAGCCGGGTGCCGTGCGGCTTTCCATCGCCCGCGCAGGACTACGTTGAGCAGCGCATTGACCTCAACGACCTGCTGGTGAGCCATCCCAGCTCAACCTATTTTATCAAGGTCAGCGGCGATTCGATGATTGAAGGCGGAATCGGTGAGGGCGATATGCTGGTGGTGGACAGCTCGCAGAAGGCGGAACACGGCGATATCGTGGTGGCGGCGCTGGACGGCGAGTTCACCGTCAAGCAGCTGATGCTGCGGCCTTATCTGCACCTGCGGCCAATGAATTCCGCCTATTCGATTATGCCAATTCCCGATGCTGACCAGTTCGAGATTTTCGGCGTGGTGAAGCACGTGATTAAAACGCTGGGTAAGTGATGTTTGCCCTCGTGGATGTGAACTCATTCTACGCCTCGTGCGAAACGGTGTTCAGGCCGGATCTGAAGGGCAAGCCCGTCTGCGTGCTGAGCAACAACGACGGCTGCGTGATTGCCCGCTCGGCGGAGGCAAAGGCGGTCGGCGTAAAAATGGGTGAGCCCTATTTTAAAATCAAAGACCATCTGCGGCAGCATCGGGTGAATGTGTTCAGCTCAAACTATGCGCTTTACGCCGATATGAGCCTCCGGGTGATGACTACGCTGGAGGCGATCGCCCCGGCGGTAGAGGAGTACTCCATTGACGAGGCGTTTATCGATCTGACCGGCGTGCGCAACTGCCGGGTGCTGGAAGAGTTTGGGCACGAGATCCGTGAAACCGTGAAGCGCGACACGCACCTGACCGTGGGCGTGGGGATTGCCCAGACCAAAACGCTGGCCAAGCTGGCTAACTACGCGGCAAAAACGTGGACGCGGACCGGCGGCGTGCTGGATCTGTCGAACGTGGATCGCCAGCGCAAGCTGATGGCGCTGGTGCCGGTGGAGGAAGTGTGGGGTGTGGGTCGGCGCATTAGCAAGAAGCTGAACGCGATGGGGATTATCACCGCCAAAGATCTGTCAGAGCAGAGCACGTGGATTATCCGCAAGCACTTCAACGTGGTGCTGGAACGTACGGTGCGTGAACTGCGCGGTGAGCCGTGCCTGGCGCTGGAAGAACAGGCGCCGGACAAGCAGCAGATCCTCTGCTCGCGTTCGTTTTCCACGCGGATCGTTGACTATGCCGATATGCGTGAGGCGGTGTGTAACTACGCGGTACGCGCGGCGGAAAAGCTGCGGGAGGAAAAGCAGTACTGTCGGCAGATTGCGGTGTTTATCCGCACCAGTCCGCATGCGGTCGATGAACCGTTTTACGGCAATCAGGCGATGAGCATGCTGCTGACGCCGTCGAACGATACCCGGGATATTATTCGCGCCGCGATGAATGCGCTCGATCGCATCTGGCGGGACGGGCATCGATATATGAAAGCAGGGATCATGCTCGGCGACTTTTTCAGCCACGGCGTATCGCAGCTCAATCTGTTCGACGACTTCAAACCGCAGCTGAACAGCGAAGCTCTGATGCAGGTGATTGACCACGTGAATCAGAGCGGCAGAGGCACGCTGTGGTTCGCCGGGCAGGGGATCCAGAAGCCCTGGGCGATGAAGCGTGAAATGCTGTCACCGGCTTATACCACCCGCTATCAGGACCTGCCGCTGGCGAAGTAGCGTTCCCGGCGAGAGTTGCACCTGTTTCGCTCGGCGCTGCTCCTGCGTAGTTAAACACTATCCGGTGAATAAGGTGATGCCGAATTCACTGCTCAGCCCGGTGTTTGCCATCTTTTCTGGCGTTATTTAAAAAACACCAGACTGAATAACCCGCGATGACGTAGTGTGATCTGTCTCTGAGTTAACGGATAAACTCTTAGATTTCATCGATTTTGACTAAGTCTATAAGCAGTATGGGAATTTATTTTCCCGGATGTAAATTGCTACCGTAGCCGCGTAGGAGAGTTATATTTTTTCGCGCGACGCTTTATTCTGCCGGGTTGATTTGTCTTTACGCGCCATGCACATTCTTTTCCTGCTAATGGGCGCGTCGATAACCTCATCCAGGATAAATCCACCATGCAATTTATTTCCGCAAAAACCATTCATGACCTGCTGGAGTGGGAGGGCGCAATCAACGCCATCCACTCGGCGCATCTGGGCCCCCGCCATAGCGGGGACGGCTTTTTCCTCGGTGATGCCGCATACGGTTTACTGAGCCGCGCCGTAATTTTACCGGGGCGTGGTGCCGGTTTAAAAATGGCGTCAATCTGTCCGGCCAATGCGCAGGCACAGCCGCCTCGTGCAGTGGAAGATGCCGCCTTCGTGGCGATCGACGAAGAGACCAAAGCGATTTCTGCTGTGCTCGATGGCCCGGCAATTACCCGCTGGAAAACGGCGGCGGATTCGGTTACCGCCGCCCGGATACTCAGCCGTGAAGACAGTGCCACGCTGCTGGTGCTGGGAGCTGGACCGGTGGCGACGGCGCTGGTCGATGCCTATCTGCATATACGGCCCTCCATTCGCAACGTGCTGCTGTGGAACCGCACGGCTGAAAAGCTGACGGCGACGCTGGCGACGCTGAGAGAGAAGGGGATTGAGGCGGAAATTGTGCAGGATCTTAACGCAGCCGTCAGCCGTGCGGATATTATTACGGCCGCCACCAGCTCGGCGTCACCGCTGATTCTGGGGAAATACGTGCAGCCCGGCACGCATATCGATCTGCTGGGCGGATATCGCCCGGATATGCAGGAAGCGGACGGCGAAGCGGTGGCAAAAGCGCGCATATTTGTTGATGACCGGACCAATGCCATGATGTCGGGCGACCTTCATATCCCACTGCAGCAGGGCATGATGACTGAAGGGCAAATCGAAGCCGATCTCTACGAGATTTGCCAGAACGCGACGTTCAAACGGCAGAAGCAGGACATTACGCTGTATAAAAACGCGGGCGGCGCGCACCTGGACCTGATGGTCAGCCTGCTGGTCATTGAGCGGTTAAAGCACTCTTCCGCCGCGTAGATAAAATGGGGTTCACCCGGTAGCGATTTGGCTGAGCTTATCGGGTGAATGCCGGCTAGCGGCATGCAGAGCTAGTGACGGCCCGGACGATGCAGTATCTCCGCCAGCACTCCCGGCAGGCAGGCGCCTACAATCACCAAAAATCCCATCAGTGGCCCCCCAATCAGCAACAGGGCGCAAAACAGTACGGCGTTCATGTGTGTCCTTTTCGATGTTTTTTCTTCTGGCAGGAACGTAAACAGCGTGGCTATGCTGCACCGAAAGGGTCGATTATGCATTGATCGGCATCACAATTTTACGGTGCTAAAAGGGGAGAAGATTGATAGCTGGCGGGTAGTGCTTAAAGGCAAAGATTCCGGGCCGAGGGGCGCGATGAGAAAACGAGGAAAGCATAAGAATTTTTTCAGGGGGAATCGGAGGGGGT
Organism: Erwinia sp. JUb26; assembly: GCF_003751505.1. Taxonomy (GTDB): domain Bacteria; phylum Pseudomonadota; class Gammaproteobacteria; order Enterobacterales; family Enterobacteriaceae; genus Erwinia. Next base: position 421,818 of record NZ_RJVB01000003.1, read on the forward strand.
ATGTTATAACAAGTAAAATTTACTTATATTTACGCAAAAAAAAAAGCCCGCTAAGAGCTTTAATGCGGGCCAACACCAGGGAAATCGATTAATTTTAATGATAGGAGTATTCTCAGTTATTGCCAGGCGAAAACGCGTTATTTGCGAGCGAAATCAAAAAAAATGTTGGATCACCCTTTCCCGCATTAATACTCTTCAGAAATCAGCCACTGGTCCGCTTCTTCAAACATCTCTTCAATAATGCGCAGCAGCGTGGATTTATCGGTTTTACTGGCATCGCTTTTTACGCCGTTGGCCTGCATCGGTTTCACTTTAACCAGCGCATCGGGGAAAACCCGCTGAACGCGTTTTTCCAGCTCTTCCTGTATCAGCTGCTCGGCATTTGCCAGACCCGCCACGTTGCGCTTGTCATAAATCAGTTCAACAAACATTCTACTTTCGCTCCCTTTAAATTTATCTGTATAAAAATACAGGTATATGGCGGCGGGTTCAAACACTATTTCATGGTCTGAACGGGCGCTCACCCCGCGTGTTGGCTGGCCTCAGCGGCGAGTCTCAGCCAAATACGCCGCGCGGCGAGCGCGTTTTCATCGAATCACTGACTCAGCATTGCCGATCCCATCGGCGTATGGCCAGAAATCGCCAGCGCGGCATCGCTGCCATTGACGCTAAGCTCAACCCGCGCGCCCAGCGGCAGCGTAACGGTATCGTGACCGTGGCCGAAGTCCAGGCCGGTCACCAGCGGGACGCCGCTGCGTTGGGCAATCAGCGCCCAGACGCTGCTGAAATCGTAGCCGTTGTCGTAGTCGGAAAGCGTGTTGCCGGTAAAGCTGCCGGTCACAATGGCCTTCTGCCGCGCCAGAATGCCGCTTTCCAGCAGCTGTAGCAGCATGCGTTCAACGCGGAAAGGGTGCTCATTAACATCCTCGATCACCAGAATCCCGTCGTGGATATCCGGCATCCACGGCGTGCCGATCAGCGAGGCTATCATCGCCAGGTTTCCGCCCCAGAGCGTCCCCGACGCGCTGACCTGCTGCGGTGTAGTCTGCCAGCGCAGAGTGAACCGATCCGAGGTCAGCGCCAGCCAGAAATTGTCGAGGGTGAAAGCAGAGGGCGTTTCCGCCCCAAAATTCCCCGCCAGCATCGGCCCGCTAAACGTGATGATCCCGGCCTGAGCCAGCAGGGCCAGCTGGATAGCGGTGAAATCGCTGTGCCCGCAGAGGGCAACAGGCCGATCGCGTAGTCGTTCAGCCAGGCTCTTATAGTCAAGATCGGGCAGCAGGCGGCTGGCACCATAGCCCCCGCGCACGGCCAGCACGATGTCCGGCAGCGTCTCCAGCCGGGCGAGATCGTTCACATCGGCCAGCCGCTGTGCATCGCTACCGGCAAAACGCTGTTCGCGCCTGGCGATAATTTCAGTATTGGTTACCTGATGCCCGTCCGCGCGCAGGCGCGCAATGCCGCGCTGTGCGGCGTCCGGATTGTGGCAAAAGCCAGAAGGGGCGATCAGATGAATATTTCGTGGGGACACGGTCATAATACGTACTTATCTCATCCGGATGGTGGTTTTACCGACGTTTATCAACAATTTTGCCACCAGGGGCGGCAATGAAAAATGTGCTCTGCCGCAGGTTGGTGAAAATTTATACGCCGATAAGTGAATTAATTTTGTACACTCGCTGTCAGATTCTTTCGATGATGACGAAAAGCCGTAGTGATGTCATCAGACTCAGCCAGCAAATTAAGAATTACGGCAATTTTCTGCTAACCGGTAAGTCGTATGATAGGCGCGACGCCAGGCTCAGAGGAAAAACAAGCGTGCATAAATGCGTGAAATTAGCAGCCATGTTGGCTGCGCTACTGCTGGCAGGCTGCGCCAGCGAACCCGCAAAGAAGATCGTTCATCAGCCGGATACGCCGCTGACGTCAGCACCGCCACAGAAAGTGGCACAGGCCTGGTCACTCTTTACTGAAAATGCCGCGCGTAGTTACGGTGTCGATCAGAAACTGGTGGATGCCATTATAGCCGTGGAGTCCGGCGGCAATCCGACGGCGATAAGTAAGTCTAACGCCGTCGGTCTGATGCAGATTAAAGCCTCCACCGCCGGGCGTGAGGTGTATCGTGCGCAGGGCCGCCACGGGCAGCCGAGCAAAAGTGAACTGCGCGATCCGGTCAAAAATATTGATATCGGCACGGCCTATCTGCGAATTTTACAGCGGCAGCAGCTGGCCGGCATCCGCAATCCTGAAACCCTGCGCTATGCAACCATCGTTTCCTACGCCAACGGCGCGGGGGCACTGCTGCGGACGTTCTCACGGGATCGCAACCGTGCGATTGCGATGATCAATGCCCTGAGCCCGGATGAGTTTTATCAGCACGTACAGAACAATCACCCGGCGGCACAGGCTCCGCGCTATCTGTGGAAGGTAACAACGGCGTATCGGACCATCTGAGCCTTAACCGGTTTTGATAAATGCTAAAAAAATTTCGAAAAAAGTTCGTCCTTAAATCACAGACTTAGAATCCTCTCCTATACTTAGTGCAGTTTTAATCGTGCCAGTTTGATAACGGTAATCATTAAGGGGGAGTAAATGGGTATTCTGTCATGGATCATTTTTGGATTGATCGCCGGTATTATCGCCAAGTGGATTATGCCAGGTAAGGACGGTGGTGGTTTCATCATTACCGTGATACTGGGGGTTGTCGGTGCGGTCGTCGGCGGCTGGATCAGTACCTTCTTCGGTTTTGGTCGGGTCGACGGGTTTAATTTCGGCAGCTTTGTCGTGGCGGTGATCGGTGCCATTGTGGTGCTGTGGATTTATCGCAAGGTACGTAGCTGATACGAATGTAGCCTGCGGGCTGGTTTCGTTGAGAATTGTGGAGCCACTCTCTGTTAAGGAGGGTGGCTTTTTTATTGGTGGCGAGGAGGAATGTTTGGTGCATGGGTGCATGGGAAAACGGTGATCGGGAGCCAGCCTCTGCGGCGGGCGGCCGGTCCTCGCGCCACGCTTTGCGCGGTGCCCTCGGTTGCCGCATTTGTCCGGTCGGACCGGCGGAGACGGGTCGTCCATGACCCGACCCCGCCTGACGCCAGCGTCCTGCTGGCGTCTCCTGGCCAGCTGCTTTCACCTCGGCGCTGCGGATTGCCCTTCCGCCGCACAGGCTGGCTCCCTTTCGGCAATATGTGCCGCAATCAGGCCCGAACTAACGTTGTTTCTTCTGACAGCCCGCCAGTCAGCGCCATCACTGGTCATGCAGGCAATAAATCACCAATCAGCACGATCACAGGGAAGGCAACGAATCACCGATTCAGCCAAACGAACCAAGCCAGCGCATCCGATCGCGCTGGCTCAAACTGGGATTAGAAATCATACCCCACGGTCGCCACCACAGAACGCTCCGCGCCCCAGTAGCAGTAACCATAACCGTAGCAGGCCGCCACATAATCACGCCCGGTCAGGTTATTCGCGTTCACCTGCACAAATGCACCCTTCAGGCTGCTGTTCCACGCACCCAGATCCGCACGCACCGATGCATCAAACAGCGTCACCGACGGCAGACGTACGGTATTGGCATTGTCCGCCCACTGCTTACCGATATAACGCACGCCGGCACCGGCACTCAAACCATAGTCAAACTTGTAGTTAGCCCAGGCAGACGCTGTCGCGTTAGGTGAAACGTACGGCGTATGGCCGTTGATCGACTCACCGGTTGAGGCATCGATCGCTTCTTTATAACGAACGCGGCTCAGCGTGTAGTTGGCAATCGTACTCAGGCGAGGCGTCAGCTGATTGCGGGCTTCCAGCTCCAGACCGCGCGAGTTGACCTTGCCTGCCGGATCGTAATATCCGCCCTGCACGTTGCGGCTGCCAACGTTTTTCTGCGTCAGATCGTAAACCGCCACGGAATAGAGATCGGAAGTCCCTACCGGCTGGAATTTCACCCCGGCCTCATACTGCTCGGCGGTGGTTGGCTGCAGCAGATTACCGTCGGCACCGGTCAGCGACTGTGGTGTGATCGCCTGGCTGTAGCTGATATACGGTGAAACACCGTTATCAAAGGCGTACAGCAGCCCGGCGCGCCCGCTCACGTGATCGTCCTGGCGACGATTATCGTTACCGAGGTCGATATTGTTGATTTTCGACACGATGCGGTCATAACGTCCGGAAACGTCGAAGTGTACGCGGTCCCATTTCATCTCATCCTGCAGGTACATCCCGGTCTGATAGTACTGGCGCTCGGAGTGAACAAAGTTGTAGTTCGGACGCACGCCGATGGTCTGGCCGGTTGCCGTATTCAGCTGTGAACCGTATCCGCTGGCATCATGCAGGTCATTTTTATACTGATGATATTCCGCGCCGAGCACCACTTTATGCTCAACGTCGCCGGTGGCGAAATCGGCTTCCAGCTGGTTATCGATAGCGAACGCGTCCAGGGAGGAGCGAGAGCCGGAGTAATAGCGATTCATAATATCGCTGTCGGCAGAAACCCAGCCGATCTGGTAGATCTGATCGAGATCCACGTTGGAGTGGCTGTAGCTGGCGGTGGAGCGTACGGCCCAGGTATCGTTAAAGCGATGGGCGAATTCGTAGCTGTAGATCTGCTCGTGGCGCTTAAAGCGATCGAGATCGGAATCACCGTCGTAGAAGCCGGTGCTCAACTTCTTGCCGTTGTGCTCATAAATACTGCCTTCGCCCGGAACGGAACCGTGGTAGCCGCCGGACGGATCCTTCTGCAGGTAGGCCTTCACCAACAGCGAAGTGTATTCATCAGGCTGCCACAGCAGGGAAGGGGAAATGGCGTATTTCTCTTCGCGCGTATGATCGTACTGGGTGTCGCTGCTGTGGGTCAGACCGGTCAGGCGGAAGGCCAGCTGATCGTTAATCGCATTGGTATAGTCAACGGCGACGCCGGAGGTGCTGTTATTCCCGACGTAGGTACGGAAATGGCCTTCTTCCGTAAACTGCGGTCGCTTAGACGTTTCCATCACCAGACCGCCCGGGACGGTTTGGCCGTACAGCGCGGAGGATGGACCTTTAATCACGTCGATACGCTCCAGGAACCACGGATCCACCTGCAGGACGTTAAAGCTGCCCGGATCGCTCATCAGGCGCAGGCCATCGAGGAAGATGTTATCCACATCGCCGCCGTGGAAGCCTCGCAGGGAAACGGTGTCATAGCGGGTGGCGGCGCCGCCGAAGTTGGTGAAGGCCCCGGCGGTATAGTTCAGCGCCTGGTTGATGCTCATGGCACCCTGGTCTTCCATCTGCTGGCGGGTAACAACTGAAACGGACTGCGCGGTGGTAATCAGCGGTTCATCGGTCTTGGTCGCGCCCTTGCTGCTTTTGACCGTGTAGCCTTCGGTCGGCGAAGTGGCGGATTCTTCCGGGGCAGAGGTTACCGTGATGGTATTTTCTGCGGCAAAGGAGATTCCGGGCGCGATAAGGGCGAGTGAACAGAGCAGCGCAGAACGCTTCAGGTTGAAAGCCATACTCATTGTTAATATCTCTTATTAAGGTTAAGAACGTGCCACCGCGTTGAGTGCGGTTTACCTGTCTGTATTGGTATCGGCAGGTAAATGTAAAGAGTTGTAATAATATCAATGAGAAGTATTATCTTTTCGATTAATGCTTTCAAGGATTAATTACAGTTAATAATTGCCTGTTGATTTCCAGTAATTAACCTGAAAAATGATAGGCATGAGGGCATGAGGGCATGAGGGCATGAGGGCATGAGGGCATGAGGGCATGAGGGCATGAGGGCATGAGGGCATGAGGGCATGAGGGCATGAGGGCATAGGTGTACGGGAGCCAGCCTGTGCGGCGGGCGGCCGGTCCTCGCGCCACGCGCTGCGTGGTGCCCTCGGTTGCCGCATCTGGCCGGTCGGACCGGCGGAGACGGTACTTCCCTGTACCGACTCCACCTGACGCCAGCGTCCTGCTGGCGTCTCCTGGCCATCTGCGTTCACCTCGGCGCTGCGGATTGCCCTGTCGCCGCAGAGGCTGGCTCCCTTTCGGCAATGTGTGCCGCAATCAGGCCCGAACTAACGTTGTTTCTTCTGACAGCCCGCCAGTCATTGATGTCACCAGGTGACTGTCAATCTTACAACCAACAAGCCTGTCACTTAGAGCCAGCACAAAGCTATGCAGAAGCTGACACCCTTTAGAATATGGGTCTTACATTCGGAAATGTAAGGTCGTTTTTCTGAAGATATTTGAGCGATACATGGGAAGGTGAATTTTGCTCAAGACAACACTGAAGTCACGAAGCAGACTGGCGGGTTTCCCGTTTGGGCATCCGCAGCGCTGAACGCAGAGAGGGAGGCCGGGTTCGGCCGTGTGGGCTTAGGTGTACGGGTGCCAGCCTGTGCAGCGGGCGGCCGGTCCTCGCGCCACGCGCTGCGTGGTGCCCTCGGTTGCCGCATCTGTCCGGTCGGACCGACGGAGACGGGTCGTCCATGACCCGACCCCGCCTGACGCCAGCGTCGTGCTGGCGTCTCCTGGCCATCTGCTTTCACCTCGGCGCTGCGGATTACCCGTCCGCCACACAGGCTGGCTCCCTTTCAGGCTATGCGTGCCGCAATCAGGCCCGAACTAACGTTGTTTCTTCTGACAGCCCGCCAGTCATTGATGTCACCAGGTGACTGTCAATCTTACAACCAACAAGCTTGTCACTTAGAGCCAGCACAAAGCTATGCAGAAGCTGACACCCTTTAGAATATGGGTCTTACATTCGGAAATGTAAGGTCGTTTTTCTGAAGATATTTGAGCGATACATGGGAAGGTGAATTTTGCTCAAGACAACACTGAAGTCACGAAGCAGACTGGCGGGTTTCCCGTTTGGGCATCCGCAGCGCTGAGCGCAGAGAGGAAGGCCGGATTCGGCCGCATGGACGCGGACGAAAAGTGCAGCCGGGGCAGGAAGCCCCGTCTGCGCTGGTCCGAAAGGCTGACGAAAGAAGTGAGGGTACCGCGAAGCGGCGTGAGGACCGCCCATTAGGGAAACCCGCCAGTTGGCGCTGTCAGCAGCCATACAGTTCCGTCTGCACTGGTCCGAAAGACTGACGAACGAAGTGAAGGTACCGCACAGCGGCGTGAGGACCGCCCATTAGGGAAAACCGCCAGTTGGCTACTTCACCAATCGTACAGGCACCCGATCACGAAAAAAAAAACTGGCGGATATTCCCCCGTTAAAGTGAACCCTCGCTACTGCGCCGCCTTCACCACCCCGATATCACCCGCATTATTACAGGTCTTGTCTTTCGGGCAGTAAAGATCCAGCAGCTTCAGCGTCACCCCGTTGGTCCAGCCAAAACCATCCTGCAGCGGATACTCACCGCCGCCACCGCCGCCCAGACCTTTCCCTTCCACCACGTATTTTTCCACCAGCTTGTGCTCTTTATCGTACGTCGCCTGCACGTTCTGCAGGAAACGTATGCCGATCTCTTTCGCCAGCTCCTGCTTGCCGTAGTGATTCAAGCCCTCAACGGCGGCCCACTGTAGCGGTGCCCAGCCGTTGGGCGCGTCCCACTGCTGGCCGTTGTTCACGGTCGTTGTAACCAGGCCGCCTTCCTTCAGCAGCTGCGCCTGCACGGCACTGGCGGTTTTGCTTGCGTGGTTGTCGGTGGCCGCCTGCAGATAGAGCGGGAACAGCGCGGCGGCGGTCAGCTGCGGGCGCACGCTGGCTTTCTGCCAGTCGTAATCTGCATACCAGCCCTGTTTCTCATCCCACAGATAGCGGTTGATTGCCTGCTTGCGGGTTTCCGCCTGCGCATCAAAACGCTTCGCCGCCGCGTCGTCTTTAGCGATCCGGCTGGCCTTCGCCAGGGTTTTCTCCAGATGGAACACCAGGGCATTCAGATCCACCGGAACGATGCGCGTGGTATGGATAGTGCTCAGATCGTCGGATTTATCGAACCAGCGGGAGCTGAAATCCCAGCCCGAGGCCGCACCCGCGCGCAGGTCGCGGTACAGCGCGGCTTTTTCACGGCCTTTGGCTTTGTCAGCTGTGTCGATGTCATCCATATAGGATTCGGTACGCGGCACATCGCGCGCATCCCAGTAGCGGTTAAGTACCGTGCCGTCCTTCAGTTTCACCACGCGTTTGCTGGCTGCACCGGCGGCAACGCTATCGGCGTCGGCCATCCAGTAGTCATACTCTTTTTGCAGCTGCGGGCGATACTGGCTGTAAACCGCGTCGCCGCCGTGCGTGGCCAGCAGGTCGACCATCATGCTGAAGAACGGCGGCTGCGAGCGACTCAGGTAGTAACTGCGGTTGCCGTTCGGAATATGGCCGTACTTATCCAGCTCCGAGGCGAAGTTGTCGACCATGTCCTGCACGCGATCCCAGTGGCCGCTCTCCGCCAGGCCCAGCATGGTGAAATAGCTATCCCAGTAATAGACTTCGCGGAAACGGCCACCCGGCACCACGTAGGGCTTCGGCAGCGGCAGCAGGGAATCCCACTGATTGGCCTGGCTGGCGGAACGGGTCAGCACCGGCCACAGGCCGTTAATGTGCTCACGCAGGCTCTGCCCGCCGGGCGGCACATACTTTTCCCCCTCGGCGGGCAGCGTAAAGTTGGTATTCACAAAGCGCTTAAGGTCAAAGTTGCCCTGTGACTTCTGCATCTGCCAGTCGGCGAGAATGGCGGTCGGATCGCCGTGAGGCACCGCATCGGCAAAGGTTTTCTGGTCGGGGTAGAGTTTCGCCGCCTGAACGGCGTGATACAGCGGCCCCAGGCGCACATCCGGCGGCTGCGGGTTGCTGCTCAGCATCCGCTGATTATCTTCCGCCTGCGCCGCAAAGCTGGCCGCGACCATTCCCGCCAGCAGAAGCGGATACATCAGGCGCGTACTCAATCGACGTTGTTCGACTTTTCTCATCGGCTATTCTCCATGTCCAGATCCGTTTGATCTGTAAGCTGTTGACCCTGCGAAAAACTTTAGACGACTTTTCGCATTTGGTCAGGGAAGCAGACCGGAAAATGTGAGTCAGATGGGCATTTTTGCGGTTAAACAGGCATGATAAACACTATCGATAATACGTTATTTATCCATAAAATCGGGCGAACAACGGCATCAGCGGCAGCTTCAGTTTCAAGTCAGGATCCGACTAAATCATCCCCAGTGAGGACACGATTGCCACCAGCCAGAGGGCGGTGAGCGCAGACATTGCCCGATGAAGTATCCGCCGCGCGCCGCGCCAGCGCTGTTCCATTGAACGCGCAGGCCCCGGTTTGGCAGACCATAAACGGGCCATTCCGGCGTCAAACGCGGCGAGGTCGTCCTCACTGTTTAACAGCGGAAACAGACGCTCGTCCAGCCACAGACGCCAGCAGTAATACTGCGTCAGCAAAAACAGTGCCAGCAGCAGCGCGCTCTGAAATGAGCCGAGCAGCAAAAAGGCCAGCAGCAGCGGCGGCAGGGCCAGCGCGGAAAAGAAGCGCCAGCTGGCGAGATGAGCGTGAACAACGCGCTGCGTCATACGGATGTCGGGCATGATGCCTCCTTAAACTGTGCCAGCAGCCGGAGGTGATCCGCCGTCAGCACCACCTGCGGCCGCTGTAAGCGGACGATTTCCACTGCGGCTTCAACGCTGTCGGCATGCCGCTCCGTCAGCAGCCAGGCGGCCACCACCGTTGCACTGCGCGACAGGCCGAGGGCGCAGCACACCAGCAGCGTTTTCTGCGGCTGACGCAGCAGGTTGAGCCGATCCACCGCGCGCTGGAGATCCGGCAAATCCGGCACCAGTAAATCCATCATCGGACAACTGTGCCAGATCGTCCCTGGCTCTGCGCGATGATGAAATTCAGCGGTCAGGTCCAGCACCGCTGCGTAGCCGGATGTCCTGCCGGGAAATCCGCCGAGGGAAACTTCCCCGAGAATCGGCGAGATCGCAGGCAGCGTGCGGGAAAACCAGCGCTTCGACAGCCGGGCACCGGCCAGATACGGCCACAGCAGCCAGCGGGCGGAAAGTGACAGCTGGCCCTCCGGCGTTTTCTGAAACACGGTGGTGCCCAGTCCGGCATAGCCGGCGGCCACCATCAGCAGTGCTGCGGCGGGCCACAGCAGCATCGTGCCGTAAGGAACCCCCCACGCGATAAGCGCCATCAGCAGCGCACCAGCGGCATAACGTGCCGCAAGCCGTCGGGCGCGGGAAGAGGGCCGCCGCCAGCGCCAGCCGCCTGTCATTGGAATGGCGTAACTGATAGCAATACCTGCGGCGATACCGGTGATGACGTCAATAAAATGGTGCTGCCAGGTGGTCATCACCGACACGGCGATCAGCCAGAACCAGCCCGCGGCAAGCCAACGCACCGGCCCGGTTAGATGCTGGCGAAAGCGCAACCACAGTAGCCAGGTCAGAATAATATGCAGTGAGGGCGCCTGATTATAAGGCAGATCAAACTGCTCAAGCTGGTGGAACAGCCAGCCGAAGATCCCCGGCGATTCCGGGCGGGTAAAGGTGAACTTCAGCGGGAACAGTAAAAAGCCCGTACAGGCCACCAGCGATGCCGCCAGCAGTCGCCAGGCGTGGCGGGTCAGCTCGCGCTGAGTGGTGCAGATAAACAGCGAGAGGCCGTACAGCAGATCGATGCTCCAGTAGGGCACGATGGTCCACGGCATAAAAGGAATGGCGTGTTCCCAACTGAAGACAAGGCTGCCGACATCGGCGCGGGTAGCGGTAAAATGGTTGACCTGACCGTAGCTGAGAAAGAACAGCGGACCCAGCAGCAGCAGCCAGTACAGGCCCTGCTTCCACTGGCGGAAGCGGCTCGGTATAACCGCAGTGTCAGCCATGGGGCTTTCTCACCGCCAGCGATACGGTGAAAATGCCGAATTCATCGATCGCCTGCTGCTGCTTTTCAAAACCGGCTTCTTCCACCAGCGCATCCATCTCTTTCTGGCTGCGTACGCGCATGATCCACGGCATGCCCTTTTGATGGCTGGTCAGCGTCCAGGCAATGGTTTTAAGCTGCGGATGCCACGGCTGACCGGTATACACCAGCACGCCGCCTGGCGGGATGGCTAACGCCAGCCCGGCCAGCGAGGCTTTAATCAGCGCGTTATCGGGGAAGAGTTCATACAGCCCGGAGACGATACCCAGCGTCGGGGCGGGATCGAGCGCGGCAAGGGAATCGGTGTCAAAGGCGTTGCCGAGGCGGAATTGGGCCAGGTGGCTCAGCCCGCGCGATGCAATCATGGCCTGGCCTTTCTCCACGTTGAGGTCGCTGTAATCCCGCAGCAGAATGCTCTCAATGCCGGGCTGGTTTTCAAGCGCATCCAGCACGTAGCGCCCGTGCCCGGCAGCAATATCGACTACCCGCACCGGGAGATGGCTCTGCTGTAGCTGCGCAACCGCCCGACCAATCATCTGCTGGATGTTTTCTTTGCGTACCCGAATACCGCGCCAGCCGATGCTGTTCAGATACTGCCTGTCGATAACCCGGCCCAGCATGCCGTTGCCTTCCGGCTGATTGCGGTAAACGTAATCCAGCGTGCTGCCGGAGTCGAAGCCGGTTTCATAGCCCAGCCGCATACCCGCCGACTGTCGGCCAATCGTTTTCATCCCGTAGCGCATCGCAGCATAAAACATCCCCTGCGGCGAGCGTGAATTCGGCGGTGCCTGCAGTACACGGAAGGCATCCGCGCTCGGGCTCCAGCGATCTTCCTCTCTGTAGTTAAAGACGTAAGGCGCAGCGGCATACAGGCGGTCGATAAAGCTTTTCATCTTATCGAACGCCAACTGGCGATCTTTCTCGCCCAGCGTGTCGTGATAGAAGCCGGGCAGGATGTGCTGCTCTTTGATCGCGCTGCGCAGCCCTGCATAAAACTGCTGCTGCGGCTTCGCGTGTACCACGAAGTCATCACCGGAAATCAGCAGCTGGGTTGGCAGGGTGATGGCGGATGAATCGGAGACAATGCGTTCGGCGGTCTTATACAGATCCAGCAGGATATTCACGGCGATCTGACGGGTGATCAGCGGATCCTGCTCGAAGCTGGCGATGCGCTGCGGGTCGTGGCTGAGGAATTTCCCCTTCACGTAGGAATTGACGTAAAACAGGCCGCGCAGGCGCTGCATCAGTCCCAGCCCGGTGCGGGCAAAAGGCACGTACAGTTTGACCTTAAAGGCCGGAGACGCCAGCACCATGCCGCGAATTTTCGGCGCGTAGTCGTGTACCCATGTGGCGACCAGCACCGCGCCGACGCTCTGGGCAATCACCACGATATCCTCCAGACCGACCTTTGCTTCACGGGCAACGAAGCGTACGAATTCATCCACGTCCAGCACCGAGCGGGCCAGGCTCGGACTGTAGCCGCGATCGCCGGGCGTATGGCCGTGGCCGCGCGCGTCCCAGGCGTAAAAATGCGCGTCGGGCATCTGCAGTTCATCAACGACGTGCTGTAACCGCCCGGAGTGCTCGTGGCCGCGATGGAACAGCACGATAACTTTACGGCTGTTGCCGTGTTCTGCGGGCCAGTGACGGAAATACAATTCCGCCCCGTCGCTGGTTGCAAAGGTGCCTTCCTGACATTCACGTGATAGTTGGCTCATGACACTTTCCTTATCTCAAGAGGTTTTTGCCGCCGTTGCGCTGCGGCAGCGGTTAATACAGGTCCAGACCAGCAGCAGGGCACAGACGGCAAATACCCCATTAAACGCGCCGATAAACTGCGGCCAGAGGGCAATCACCAGGCCTGAAGCACCGAAGACAAAGGCGCGATCGCTTTTCCCCAGCGGGCCGCGATAGTCGCGCACGCCGGTCAGCGTCTGGCAGATGATGCCACAGAACTCCGTCAGCCAGGCCAGCAGCACCACCAGCACGACCAGCCACGGCGAGATGCCTACCACGAAGGCAAAAGCCAGGTAAAGTGCGGCGTCGGAGATGATGTCGCCCACCTCATTCAGCACGGCACCGAGCGTGGACTGCTGGTTAAATTCCCTCGCCAGCATTCCGTCGATGGCGTTCAGCGCCATGCGCAGGAACAGGAAAATCGGCAGGGAGATAAACAGCAGCGGGTGCGGGAAGGCGATCAGGATGCCGCCCAGCAGGACCGAGGCCAGCATCGCCAGCAGGGTCACCTGATTTGCCGTTACGCCGCGCGCATGCAGCCACGCAACCAGCGGTCTTAACAGGTTCTGAAATTTGGGTTTGATGTCGTACAGCGTCACGTTATGGCTCCTGCCTTGCGTCGCGACGGGCGCGTTGCCCGCTCGGGTATGATGCGGATAAATATAACTCAGATGGGGACTTTTGCCGCCGCAGCGGGCGGAAAGCCGGGAACGTTGCGATTCCCGGCGTCACAGCGATTACAGATTAACGCAGGTTTCTTCCGCCAGGCCCAGCATAATATTCAGATTCTGTACGGCGGCACCGGAGGCCCCTTTACCCAGGTTGTCCAGGCGCGCAACCAGCATCGTCTGGCGCTGCTGCGGATGCGTAAAGACAAACAGCTCCATATTGTTGCTGTTGTTTAACGCTTCCGGCAGCAGGTAAGGCGCGGTGTCGTCATCCAGATTATTCAGTTCGCGAACCTGGATAAACTGCTGACCGGCATAGAATGCCGCCAGCGCGCGCTGCAGCGGTTCGCCGTCGGTATCGTTCAGCGGGATAAACACCAGCATACCCTGAGCATAGTCGCCCACGCCCGGCTGGAAGATCGGTCGGGTGCTCAGTCCGCCCCAGGCCTGCATCTCTTTCAGGTGTTTATGATCGAAGCTCAGGCCGTAGGCGGCAAAGCCGGTGCCCTGCTGCTGGTACTTTTCAATCATCGCCTTACCGCCGCCGCTGTAGCCGGATACGGCATTGATCGCCAGCGGGCGATCGGCAGCCAGCAGTCCGGCGCGGGTCAGCGGGGCCAGCAGGGCGATAGCGCCGGTGGCGTAGCAGCCCGGGTTTGAGACATGGCTGGCCTGGCGGATTTTCTCGCGCTGACCGGCATCCAGTTCCGGCAGGCCGTAAACCCAGCCGTCCTGCACGCGGTGCGCGGAGCTGGCATCCAGCACGCGGGCACCGACTTCATCAGCCAGCGCAACGGCTTCACGCGCGGCGGCATCCGGCAGGCAAAGGATGGTGACGTCAGCCTGTTTCATCAGGGCCTGACGGGCAGACGCTTCTTTACGCTGCGCGTCGTCAATGCTGAGCAATTCGATCTGGGGATGGCTGGCCAGCCGCTGCTGGATTTGCAAACCGGTCGTACCCGCCTGACCGTCGATGAACACACGATATTTCTGACTCATTACAGCCTTTGCCTTAAGAAAAATGAGAAAAAACCAGTGTAGTCAGATTGCAGCAGATTAAAAGCGCTTTATGAAAAATTTATGCATGAATATTCACATCAGGGAGTTTTTTATGCGGATTGAAGTGAGCGACGTCTGACGTTCCCACCGGTGGCGTATCCCGCTGGTGGGAAGGGCTGTGCTTATTTTTCGCTGGCCTGACTGACCGTCTCAGAGGCCTGCCAGATACGATATTTAACCTCTACGCCTTTCGGCACGTAGACCACAATCGGCAGGCGGCTGTTATAGCGCTGGAGCGCATCCTGGCCCAGATTGGCGGCGATAAATTTTTGCTCACGGGCGCGGGTCGGGCAGGCCATCATGGTGGATGCCGGTTCGGAAAGCTTGTCAACGACCAGGTAGTCATAGCCCCAGCCGGAAAGCGTTTCGCGCTTTAGCGTGCCGCCAATCATATGCCGGTTACAGTCCACTTCCAGCGTTTTACCGATAAGCAGTTCCACTTTCAGATCCTGTTCATTCTCCGTTGGCGGCAGCGTAATCACCTGACGGGTCATTCCCACCTGCGCCTGCGGATAAGGGGCAATTTTTTCCAGCGGCTGCGGGTCAGAAGCGGCCTCCTGTGACGTGCCGGAAGCCGCCATTGCCGGGACTGAGCCGGCCAGCAGCAGAACAGAGAGAGTTGCAAATAGCTTATTCATCGTTTCGTCCTTTAAATGATCGGTGAAATCGCTAAAATTATACACCAGGCAACAGGAATAAACAGGTCATAAATATTGCTGTTGTGCCAGTTATGCAGAGTTATTCGCTGTCGCTGTTCTCTTCCAGATAGTCCAGGTGCTGATTGAGCCACTGCCGGACGATATTCTGCGCGGCGACAGGTGCATCCGTAGCGGAAAAACCGCGCTCAAGCTGCAGCCACTGGCTGGTGGCCTGCTGGGCGGGTTCGATCGCCGCCAGGGTCAGCTGCCGCTGGGTGGCTGGCCAGTTCTTTTCATCAGTCCAGTCGCCTATACGCTGCGCCGGATCCTCGTTCTGCTCTGCGTTCTGCTCAGGCTTGAGGAAACTTTGCGGCGACAGCGTGGCCCGCAGTGCCAGAATGCGCCAGGCGGCGAAGCTGGCAAAGCGGATGGTGCCCGCGCTGGCGCTGACCGCGCTTTCCGGTGCGGTCAGCTGGTTGCGCAACTGCCGCCAGGCTTCCTGCTTGAACAGTCCGCCCTGCGGAGGGCAGATAGGTGCAGAGGCGTCGCGGCTGGAGCCGTACAGCGGGCCAAACGCCTGATAGGCCGCATCCCCCTGGCGGGCGAAAACGAAGCAGTGAACGTACGGTCTGTCGTCTGCGTCATAGTCGTTCATTTCAATAGTCATCCGCAGCAGCAGCAGAACGGCCTCACCGCGAGATGTTTGTGCCTCTTTGCGCGCGTCCTGCAGAATTGAGGCGGCGAAACTGTCCTGCGCGGCAATGGCGGCGGTCGCGATATTTTCTGCGCGCTGTGCCTCCTGCGAGCTGACGCCGCTGGTCGGAATAAACTGATGTAAATACACCAGCCAGGCTGCGGCCAGCGGGTTGCTGGCATAGCGGCGCAGCTGTATTGCCGACTGAGCAGGGGTTGTCGGGATGGTGGCAATCACCGCATCCAAAGCGGTCTGCGCCTGATGCAGGCGGGCGTTGAGCTCATCATCTCGCTGGGTTAGCCGCTGGGTCAGGCAGGCGTTAAGCGAGGCGCCGTCGCGGGTGCAGGTATTACGCTGCTTCAGCCAGGCGCGCTGCTCCGCGCGCAGCGCATTTTTTTCCGCCTCCGGCAGCAGGTAAGCCAGCTGCTGGTAACTCTCTGCAATCGTCCGATCCTGATTACTCAGTGCCGTATCGGCACAAATTGCCCGCTCGGTTGGCGTCGCGGCTTTCTGGCAGTCGAAAGAGGCCGCCTGCGCTGAAAAACCGGTGGAAACCAGCATCATCAGCATGAAAAGACGGGATTTTTCGAACAGAACAGCGCGTGTCGCCATGGGCATTCCTTTTGAGAAAGAGGGGGAGTATTTGCCCGTTATCCTAAAGGGAGCCAGCGGGCAGCGGCAAGCAAAAGACGCAGTTCCTTCAGCCAGGGCCATCGCTGGCGGCGGCCAGCAGCGGCACGATCAGGTCGCTGATCGGCGTGGCGATACCGTGCGCCTGGCCACGGCGCTGGATCACTCCGTTGCGGCAGTCCCATTCCAGCGGGCGGCCCGCCTGGCGATCGGTGAGGATCGAGGTACTGAGATCGGTGGGCGCGCGGTGGAACCAGGCGAGGATCTCCTGCGGGACCTCATCGCCCAGCGCGGCGCCTTCGGCACGCGCTACCGCCAGACACTCCTGCAGCAGGGCGAGCGACAGGCCGGTAATATCAATGCGGGAAAACATCCCGGCGCGGCGGCCGGTCAGCACCATAAGCCCGGCCAGCGCGTTCTGCATCAGTTTACGCCAGGACACCTGGGTGAAATCGGCGGTGACGTCAACCTCACAGCGCGTTCCGCGCAGGGCATCAAGCACGAGTGCGCTTTCGGCCACATCGGGCAGCGTCAGGCGCGGGCTGCCGCGCAGCCAGACGGCGTTTCCCGCTTCGCGCTGCGCGGGAAACCACACCACCGAGGGCAGGATCTGCCGGGCGGCAAGATAAGGCGCGAAGAGCGCGCGCTGCTCAACGCCGTTTTGCAGCACGCAGACCACGGTGTCAGGCCCGCACAGCGAGGCCAGCCACGGGGCGGCATCGGACACCTGAGTCGATTTCACCGCCACGAACACCAGATCGTGAGGCTGCCTGACGGCGGCAGGATCGGTCAGCACCGGGCCGGGGATGTCAATGTGGGCGTCATCGACGCGCAGCAGCAGGGCGTCGTGCGCGGTGCGGCCACAGAGCGTGGGCGTGCGGCCGGCTTCATGCAGCGCCGCCGCGACGGTGGTGCCAATCGCGCCGGGACCGATCAGAGCAATACTACGGTGTTCAGACATGGTGCAGGTTTCCTGTTGATCTGAGAGTCGGACGGCGGCGACAGAGGGCACGCCTGTGGCGAAGGAGTGCCCGTCTGCGGCGCGGGAGCCGTTATGCGTATTATCTTCCCCGCTTAATATGAACAAACCAGGGCAGCGTCGTCGAAAAAAACATCATAACGGACAGATCGCGCGCCGTCTGTCAGCGATTTCCGGCGGGAGGGGATGTCTGCCAGCCGGAGGGGAACCGCGACGGGGCAAAACGCAGCGTCAGCAGCATCAGCCCGACCACACAGGCCGCGTGGAACATCCAGTCTGCACGGTAGTCGCCGGTCAGGCTGCGCAGGAATCCGGACAGATACGGCGAGGCGCCCGCGATGATAAAACCGATGCCCTGCATAAACGCCACCAGCCGTGCGGCCAGAGGCGCATGGGGAGTATGATCCAGCGCCAGCACCAGGCTCAGCGGGAAGGTGCCGCCCAGGCCCACGCCACCGATTAGTGCCCAGCCAACAGGCAGCTGCTGCGGCAGCCAGATAAAGCCGCAGAATCCCACCAGCTGCATCGCCAGCGACACCAGCAGCAATGTGCGCCGGTCCCGGTGGCGCGCCAGCATCGGCATCAGCAGCGCGCCCGCCGTTTGCCCCAGCGTGAGCAGTGCCAGCAGGCTACCGCTGGACTGCGGCGAGGAGCCCAGCTGCATGTAGTAGGGCGGCAGCCAGGCGATCAGGCTGGTGTAGCCGCCGTTAATCAACCCGAAGTACAGCCCCAGCATCCACGCGCGCGGGCTGATATGCAGCCTTACTGCGGGGCCGGGTAGCGCGTTATCCGGAGACTGCACGGCGGAACGACCGATGACCATCCAGCCGATCAGCGCCAGTATGGCCGGCAGCGCCCACCAGGCCAGTGCGTGATACCAGACCTTGCTGCGCTGCGCCAGCCACGGCGTCAGTGCCGCGCCCAACCCACCGCCGCCCATCAGCGCCGCCGACCAAAGCCCCATTACCGCGGGTGTGCTGCGGCTGAACAGCCGTTTAATCACCCCGGGCAGGGTGGCTTGAATAAGACCAATGCCGATGCCGCCGATTAAGGCGCTGCTTAACAGGATCGCGCTGTGGGGAGCCCGTTCACGCAGCAGCGCACCGGCGGCGATGGTCACCAGGCTCAGCGCGACGAGGTGATGCGCGTTCAGACGGCGGCTCAGCCATCCACCGGCCAGCGCCATCACGCCCATCGCCGCTACCGGCAGGGCGGTCAGCAGGGAAGCCAGCGCAAAGTTCATGCCGCTGGCATCCCGCAGCAGCGGGAGCAGCGGACCCACCGAGGTCAGCAGCGGGCGCATATTCACGCCGACCAGCACCAGGACCAGCAGCATCAGGATATTTTTTGTTGTTGGACGCATTACATCATTCTCATCATTTGCCGTGCGCAAAAGGGTAAGGATGCGGACCCATAAGATGAAATATTCATTTATGATGAAGTCTATTGGTTCTGCTTATGGGATGACGTCATGCTGCTTCGACATATCAACTATTTTCTCGCCGTGGCCGAACACCTCAGCTTCACCCGCGCCGCGCTGGCCCTGCATGTCTCGCAGCCCGCGCTATCTCAGCAGATCAGGCAGCTGGAGGACCATCTGGGCGCGCCGCTTTTCGACCGCAGCGGGCGGACCGTACGCCTGACCGACGCGGGAGAAGTGTATCTGGACTATGCCCGCCGCACTCTGCTGGGGCTGGAAGAGGGAAAAAGGGCGATCCATGATGTCGCCGATCTGCGTCGCGGCCTGCTGCGAATTGCCGTCACGCCAACCTTTACTTCGTGGCTGATCGGGCCGCTGCTGGCGGCATTCCATCAGCACTACCCGGATATCACCGTCAGCGTTCGCGAAATGCCGCAGGAGCGTATAGAAGAAGGACTGAACGCGGGCGAACTGGATGCGGGGATAGGCTTTGAGGGCGTCTACGCGCAGGAAATCGAGGCGCAAACGCTGCTGACGGAAAAGCTGGTGCTGGTGGTCGGAGCCGGACATTCGCTGGCGGGGCATACCCGTCTGCCCGTATCGACACTGAACGCGCTGCCGCTGGTGCTGCTGAGCACCGAGTTTGCAACGCGTGGCCAGATTGACCGCTGCTGCTGGCGGCACGGCGTGAATCCACGTGTGGTAATGGAGGCGAACTCCGTCAGTGCGGTGCTGGAAATCATCCGGCACGCGCCGCTGGCCACGCTGCTGCCTGCGGCCATCGCCAGGCAAAACGAGTCGCTGACGGGCATTGCGTTTGCGCCAACGCTGCTGGAGAGAACGGCGGTGATCCTGCAGCACCGGGGCCGCTATCAGAGTGCGGCGGCGCGGGCCTTTATTCAGCTGGCTCTACAGGTTCAGCAGCAGTCGGATCCGTCGCCTTTTTGATCTGCTCAAGGTAGTTGTAAACGGTGTAGCGCGTCACGCCCAGCACCTTTGCCGCTTTCTCCACGCCGCCGCGCACCATAAACATGCCACGATGCTGCATCTGGCGCACGATCTCGACTTTTTCCTGCTTGCTGGCCCCGGTTCTGAGCCGCCCCGTGGGAGGAATGCAGGCGCGAATAATCTCATCCATCTTCTCTTCCAGGCCGGCCTGCTGCTCCTGTTTCTCCTCGGGTTCCTGAGGCAGCAAAATGGCCAGGGCCTCACGCGCGGCATTTATCGCGCCGTTGTCGGCGTTAAAACAGAGTGAAAGATGGGGCCTGCCGCTGTCATCGTGGAATAACACCGTTGAGCTTTGCAGCGGCCTGCCCTGCAGGCTGGTCGTTGGGTAGCGGGTAAAAACCGCTGGTTCGGTGCCCTGCGGGGTGGACGGCGGATTGAGCAGGCCGAGAAACCCCCGGTCATTATCCGGTGCATCCAGCAGCGGGCTGCCCGGCTGTCTGCCGGAAACGTGGCCGTTGAAGATCTTGATGACCGATGAATCCGGCTGGGTCAGGTCGTGCAATACCACCTCGATATGGCGACCCGCAACGGACGCGAAAGCGTCCATTACTGCGCTGAGCTGATCGATCAGAAGTGATTTTTCGTGGCTGGCTGTCATCAGTAAAAACTCGTTGTATCCCGTATCATTCTGGATAAGAATATAAACAAAATGTTGAAACATCAACACGGATTTAAATTCACGCCGGTGAGGGCCGATGACCAGCAAACTGTACCTTTCAAACGACAGCCTCAGCGCCGTCGTGACCGTCTTAGCATCCACCCCAGACGAAGAAGGGCGGTTCCATACCCGTCTGGCGGAAACGCTGTTTCATCCGCAGGGCGGAGGGCAGCCTTACGATATCGGGCAGATTGGTGATGCTCGCGTGCTGGGCGTGTTTCTGGAAAATGATGAGATAGTACATGTGACCGACAGGGCACTTCCCGCCGGTGAGTGGGCAATCACGGTGGATGCCGATCGCCGGCAGTTAAATACTCGTATGCACTCCGCCGGGCATTTGATTGCCGCCGTGGGCGAAACGCTGGGCTGGCAGGCGATTAAGGGCAACCATCGTCCCGGCGAAGGGAGGGTGGTGCTGGAACCGGTAACGTCAGGACAGGCCGTGCCCGAGGCTGAATTGCTGCGTGACGGCGTGAATAAGTGGGTGGCGCAGGCGCTGCCGCGTCAGCAGACGATGACGGATGGGATCCGCCGCATCACCTGGGGCGATCTGCCGTTTTACAGCTGCGGGGGGACGCACGTTATCAGCACCGAGCGGGTGGGTGACGTGCTGATTAGCGGCGTCAAGTTCCGCAAGGGGCAGCTTTCCGTCTCCTACTCGCTAGCCGATCCGCGCCCGTTAACCGACAGGGAGGCAGATTAATATGCCGCTACATCTGAATACGCCACTGCTGAACTCACGCGCGCTCAGCCAGTTGAGCGGCAGTGACGTCTGGCTGAAAATGGATGCACTGCAGCCCTGCGGGTCCTTTAAAATTCGCGGCATTGGTCTGGCCTGCCAGACCCGGTTTGCACAGGGGGCCCGGCGCTTTATCTCCTCGTCGGGCGGCAACGCAGGCCTGGCCGTCGCCTATGCCGGCAGGGCGCTGGGCGTGCCGGTGACGGTGGTGGTGCCGGAAACCACGTCAGCCCGGGCAAAAGACCTGCTGCACCTTGAGCAGGCCGAGGTTATCGTTCACGGAGCTTCCTGGCAGGAGGCCAACCAGTTTGCGCTTTCCCTGAAGGGGGAGCATGACGCCTTCCTTCATCCCTTCGACGATCCGCTACTCTGGCAGGGGCATGCCACGATGATTGATGAAGTGGTGGCCTGCGGCGTGCAGCCCGATGCGGTGGTGCTCTCCGTTGGCGGCGGCGGTCTGCTGTCCGGCGTGATTGAAGGCCTGCAGCGTAACGGGCTGCACGCTATCCCGGTCATTGCGGTAGAAACCGAGGGCGCGGCGTCATTTCGTGCCGCGATGGCGGCCGGTCAGGCGGTGGAGCTTGAACGCATTACGACCGTAGCGACCAGTCTGGGCGCGAAAAAGGTGTGTGAACAGGCGGTCAGGCTGGCCGGGAGGCATCCGGTCATCAGCGAAGTGGTGACCGATGAAGAGGCGGTGCGCGCCTGTCGTCGGTTTAGTGACGATCATCGCGTGATAACGGAACCGGCATGCGGCGCAAGCCTGGCCTGCCTGTATGAGCAAAAAGCGGTGCTGAAACCCTTCCGTCATCCGCTGGTGATCGTCTGCGGCGGCGCAACGATGTCCGCCGAACAGCTTTTCAGCCTGTCGGGCGGAGTATAAGGGACGAACGGCCCGACGGCGAACGTTCGCCGTCGGGCCGCTGAGTTTTCTGGCGGGCATCAAACGCGCCGATGCCCGTACGCGGGATCACTTCACGGTGAAGTTATACATTCCTTTGGTTTTGTGGCCGTCAACGGACAGCACGTGCCAGTCCACCATGTATTCACCCGCCTTCAGTTCTGACGACAGTGGAATATGCAGGACCTTATTGTCCGCATCGTCGACGGTGGCCTTCGCGGTATCTACCGCTTTACCGTCAGCGCCGGTGATGGCCGCACCGCTGAAGCTGGCCTCAACGCCTTCGGTAAAGGTCAGGGTCAGTTCTTTCGGTGAACCGCTGACTTCTGCCTTGCTGGCCGGTGACGCGCTGGCAAGATGGGCGTGGGCCAGAGCCTGCTGGGACATCAGGGCTGCAGCCAGCACAGCTGCGGCGGTAAGGGCTTTTTTCATACGTAGTACCATCTGAACTTCTCCTTGCGTGACAAACGGCTGCCGGACGATCGCCGACAGCATGAATAAATTTTATCGCCGCTGACTCAGGCGAACTGCGATACCTGGCGTTTCTGCTGCTGCCAGCGCGCCACATCAATCAACAGGAAAACCAGCAGGCTGGCCCCCATCACCGGTAAACACCAACCCAGACCTGCGGTAACCAGCAGAGAGCCGATGCGCCAGCGCAGCGGCAGTCGGAACCAGGCATGGAACAGCGAGCTGGCGACATTGTCGGTCGGTGCCGTCGGGCGGCGCAGCCACCACATACGGTAGCCCAGCACAATCATTACGCAAACGCCGACGCCGAAGGCGGTGAGCAGCAGCTGATTGGCCAGACCAAACAGCAGTCCCATATGGAAATCGATGCCCCAGCGGGTCAGTTTGGCGGCAAGCGGGTACTGGTCAAAATAGACGCGGTCAACAATATGCATATCGCGCGGGTCGACGGCGACGGCATCAACCCGGGTGGGCCAACGCGCCTGGGCTTCGGCAACGGTCCAGGCTTTACCTGCGCTTTTCGGGCCGCGAATTTCTACCTTCGGCGCATCAATCCCCGCCTGTCGGGCGCTGGCCAGCACCTGCTGCCAAACGCTGTCCTCAGCAGAAGGCATCACCATACCGGCCATCGACATATGATGTTCCGCGTGCGGGTCGGCGGGAGCAGCGGAAACGGCATGTGCGTCCAGCGTGGTGCGCACCTGCGGCGTCAGCCAGTTGAAGGCGGTGCGCATTTTATCAATATTGCCACCGGCCCACTGCGACCAGGTCAGGCCCGTCGCGGAGAACATCAGCAGTCCGGCCAGCAGGAACAGGCCCAGCGTGATGTGCAAGCGGCGGCTGGCGGCCATGCGGCCCTTTGCTTTTTTCAGACGACGTTTTGGGCGGCTCAGCCACCACAGCGCCACGCCGCCCACGGCCGCTACCCACATCCAGGAGGCCGCCAGCTCGCTGTAGAGGCGACCGGCATCGCCGAGAAGCAGTCCGCGATGGACCTGATCGATCCACATTCTCAGCGGCAGCGAACCGCTGCTGCCATACACGGTCAGATCGCCGCGGATTTCAAGCGAATAGGGATCGATGAAAATCGCACGGGATTCCGACGCGCCCAGCGCCGGGTCAACGAACTGCACGCGGGTGGTATCAGCGCGACCGGGAGCCGGGCGCACGGCGTAAATCCGGGTATCTTCCCCGGCGTAAGCGCGCGCCGCGGAGATTTGATCGGCCAGAGAGTGCGCCTCACCCACCGGCTGCGTGGTCAGCTGATGGGCATAGAGCCGGTTTTCGATCTGCGTGCTGAAAACATAAAGCGTGCCGGTTAACGCGGCGACAAAAATAAACGGGCCAACAAACAGGCCGATATAAAAATGCAGGCGGCGGAAAAATTCCACAATGGCACCGCGCGTATTTATTCCGTCAGTTTTAATTTGGGGCATGGGCGATCCTGTGCAGAGCACATAATTTAAAATGCAGGTGAAGCTTCCTGATTAATAATCAGGAGTTGTAATTTTATAGTGGAATAACGGCGTAATTAGCGGGCAGGAGGGGCTCGTGGCAGGCAGGTGCCCGGCAGGAAAGTCGCGAAGAATGAAACAATCAGACGCACCGGCGGCGCGCGCGTCGAGGTACAGAAAAGCCAGATCAGCGGGATCAGCAGCCAGAGCATAAACGGGAAGTGAACCAGCAGTTCACAGTAGCCGCAGGCGAGATCGTCCATGTTGGCCATGCCGGGCATCGAGGCCGCATCATGCGGCTGGGAGGCGTGTGTTTTAGCGGCGCTATCAGTACTGACCGCAGGCATTGCGTGATGTGGCATGTCGGAAGCCATGCCGTGCATGGGCATTGAGCCGTCGTGCGTAGCGGGATGATGGCCGTCACTCATTGGCATTGAATGACCTCCGATCGCGCCATCAGACATTCCGCCAGCACGCATCGAATCTTCAGACGCTGTGTTATGCGCGTAGTCCGTAGGGTCACCGTGAGCCGCTATCGCGCTTGCTGCTGCACGCCACTGCGCCAGAGTTTTAGAAACCTCCGGGGCAATAAACAGCATCAGTATTGCCAGAACGGCAATAAAGGCTGGCATGCGGCGCTGCGAAAGGCTTAACAGAGACACCAAAGCGAAAGTCCGATTGCAGAATTCAGAATGGTGGAAATTTTAACGACTTTTTCGGTAAATATGAAATCTAAATCATGGAAAAAATTATTTTTTATTTGCTTTGCCATATAGTGCAAAGAAATCATCGGATATGCGGCAATATTTAAACATTCCATTAACATTTTAGGGCGATTATGTTTAGGGAGAAAATGGCTAAAATCCTGCCGCCCGGGCTCCTGAAAAATGAGAGCCGTGACGCGGATGTTTTCCTGCACAATCGGCTGGGCAAGCTTCTGACTAACCGCGCATTCTACTTTGGCTGGTTGGCTGGTTGGCTGGTTGGCTGGTTGGCTGGCTGGCGAAGAAGGCAGGAGGTGCAACAGCGTCGGTAAACTGCGTAATGCCGCAGAATAAGATCATTGTGGCGATATCGGCGACTGACAGGCCGGGTTAGCCGGGTAAGAGCGCCTGAGTTTACAGGACGGGGCCGGATCATCCGCGGCCGCGCGTGCTGATGATCTCTACGGCCGCTTGCTGGTCCAGTTCACCTTGCTGCCATTGTGTCGCGCGGCGGATAAGAGTATCGATGGCTCTGACAAAGGCAGAGTGTTAATGAAATTTTAATGATTTTTATAATATTAAAAGTCTCATAATTTAAATCAATTCCTTATTCTCAGGCTGATTATTTCCGATAATATATTTTTTGATTACTAATGCGGTTCAGGGGCAAAGGCCTTTAGCCGATTTACAATATCGTTTATCCTGTCGCATCGCGTGAACAGGGAGTTGCCGATGTTTTCTTGAAAATATAAGAAAGCAGAATGAGTCAATCAGGTTATAACGATAATCATAAACTGACTTGTTCGGAAACCGCTGTTTTAATCCTATCGGGCGGGTCATATTGGCTAAATAATTGATAACCTGCTCTGATATACAGGCCGTTATGGGCTGGTTTTCCATGAAAAAATGGTTTTCTGATGGTGCCTTTCGCACTATTATTCGCAACAGTGCCTATTTAGGTTCCGGAAACGTTGTCAGCGCCTTATTGGGATTGCTTGCGCTTTCGTGCGCGGGTCGAGGTATGTCGCCTGAAATGTTTGGCGTACTTATCGTTATCCAGTCGTACACCAAAGCCGTCAGTGATTTTGCCAAGTTTCAAACCTGGCAATTTATTATTCAATTCGGCATGCCTGCATTAGTCAGTAAAAACCTGCAGCGATTCCGGGATGTGATTTCCTTTTCATTCGGGCTGGATATTGTTAGCGGTACACTGGCCATGCTGGTGGGAATGTTACTGCTCCCCTGGTTGGCTGATGTTATCGGTCTTGACAGGGAAAACTTCAAACTCGCCCTGCTGTACTGCACGCTGATTCCCTTTATGGCCTCGTCAACGCCGACGGGTATTTTACGCACACTGGACCGCTTTGATTTGATCGCCGTTCAGCAGGCAATAAAACCGCTGATGATCGCAACGGGCAGTATTATTTCTTATTTCTGCCAGTTTGGCTTTGCCGGATTTATTGTCACCTGGTTTGTCTCCAGTCTTTTTGCCGGTATTTTATTCTGGTGGTTTGCCGTCCGTGAGCTTCGGCGTAACCATTTCCACCGAGTTCTGCGTCCTGGTTTTTTTGAACCGGCGCGAAGATTATCGGGCGCGTGGAACTTTGTCTGGACGACCAATCTTTCACACTCAATCTGGTCGGCACGCAACTCATGCAGCACGGTTCTGGTCGGGATTATCCTGGGGCCGGTCGCGGCCGGATTGTTCAAAATCGCCATGACCGTTTTTGACGCCACGGGAACGCCGGCCAGCCTGCTGTCGAAAAGCTTCTATCCGGAAATTATGCGCCTGGATCCCAGTAGCAAAAGGCCGTGGGTACTCGGTTTACGATCGGCAATGCTGGCCGGGGGGATCGGCATTCTGGTGGCTTTACTGGTGATCATCGTAGGTAAACCGCTAATCTCCCTGGTTTTTGGGCTGAAATACCTTCAGGCGTACGATCTGATTCAGGTGATGCTGGGGGCGGTGGTTATCTCAATGATGGGATTCCCGCAGGAGTCGTTATTACTCATGGCGGGAAAACAGCGGACCTATCTGGTGATGCAGACAGTCGCTTCCGCTTCCTACATTGTGCTGTTAATTGCGTTGCCTCATTTCTTCGGGGTGATCGGTGCCGCGTTTGCCTATTTTGGCGGGCAGTGTTTTGACGTCCTGTTTACTCTGATACCCACGCTATGGGCCTATCGCCATCGCAGTACGCTTTCCGTTAATACTTCTGTTGGGACAACTAAATAATGATCGGTAAAAAATGGGAAAAGTTTCCCCCTGAGATACTCGAACGACTTTTTTCGGCCGTTGAAGAAGATGACAGGGTAGGCGGTTCTGCAAGCCTGCCGGCGTGTACCGACCTGTATTGTTCAACGGAAAGTATTCGTCACTGCTATGCCCTGTGCCTGCAGTTCTGGGAGGACGGGTTTCAGCGAAAGGATTTGCTGAAGTTGATTAATCATGTGTTAAAAGGCGGCGTTATGGGCGAAGATGACCGGCTGCGCTATAAATATATTCGCGCCCGCTATAAGCATTTACGCTTTGCACAGCGCCTGTACAGTAAAAAACATGAAGCTGACTTTATCTTTCGGCAAACCACCGTCTTTCTGGGTCATTTCCAGGATGCATTTCGGAATAACAATACGGAAAATATCAAGTTGTACGGTCGGCTGCTGAAATTTCTGCTGAGTGTGCCCGTATGGACATGCGTTCATTACTGTCTGCGCCATACGGTATTAGATAATGAAAATGGATTTATCCATTACCGGCAGCAGAAAATACGCAAACTTCAGGAGATGATTGCTCATCCTGAGTTAACGGGGGATGAGTTTCATGACGTGCGTAAAATTATCAGTCAGCAGGTTTCCTACTATGACACGGTTCGGTCTATGGAACCTGATAATATCGATGCCTGTAGCCTGTCGGGTTTCTTATCCAATATCAATGGATTAATGGGCGATCGTCATGACGAAATGGTGGCTGATAAGCTATCAGGGCGAAAATCGTACAGCGAATCAAGCCGGTTAGCTGAGGATATTCGTCAACCTGTTGAGATGTACATCGCACGTTATCCCTTATGATTCCTGAATTAATGGTTGAATTGAGACCGCACTGAAAAGGACGCTTCATGATGCTGCGTATTCTCGCGATAATATTAATTTTATTTCCGGCGGTGGCTTCTGCGCATAATTTTATTAAGGGACAGTACGTTGCCGCAGTTGAAATACGCGATCGCGGTGAATTAGTCCTTAATAATAATGACATTGGCTACCGAATATGGCGCAGTGCAAAGCTAAAAGGGAAAGTGCGTATCGTGCAATACATTGCCGGCCGCCGCTCGGCGAAAAAGAAAAATTCGCTGATGATCAAGGCCGTTAAAGCGGCTCATTTTCCCGAAGAGCGATTCCAGCCGACGACGATTGTGAATACCGATGATGAGTTCCCGGGAACGGATCTGTTTGTTGTCGGAAAAGTGGAGAAAAATCAGCGACGCTATCCCTGGGCCCAGTTTATTATCGATAGCGATGGGGTTGGCCGTAAGTCCTGGCAGCTGAATGAAGACAGCTCTACGATAGTCGTTCTCGATCGTGAAGGGCGGGTTCAGTGGGCAAAGGACGGGGCGCTGACGCCTGGTGAAGTGCTTCAGGTGATTAGCCTGCTACAGCATCTGCTTAATACAGAAATGCCTGATACGAGGAAATCCTGATCGCCATATCGTCGCCCCATCCTCTGCGGCACGCTGTTGTTAATTCCGCAGCGCGGTAAAGGCCTGAATGATCCTGTCTATTTGTTCTTCGCTGTGTGCGGCGTTAACGCTGCAGCGCAGCAGGGTAATACCCGATGGCGCAGCGGGCGGCAGCACCAGGTTGACATACACCCCTCTGTTAATCAGCTCGCGCCAGTAATGCAGACCGTCCTCTTTGGAACCAATCACCACCGGAACGACCGGGCTGATGTGTGCGCCAAGCGTGTAACCCAGTTTTTCCAGCCCCTGATAAAGCCTGGCCGCGTTATTCCATAATTTCACCCGTAATTCAGGGTGTTGGGCAATGATCTTCAGGGAAGCGCGAACCGATGCGATACAGGATGGCGAGGGCGAAGCGGTGAAGATGTAAGGACGACTGCTGTAGCGCAGCACCTCCATTGCCTTGCAGCCTACGGCAAAGCCGCCGATTGACGCCAGGCTTTTACTGAATGTACCCAGTACGATATCCACATCCTGCTCAACGCCCAGTTCCTGCGCCAGACCACGACCGGTCGAGCCCATCACGCCGAAAGAATGCGCTTCGTCCACCAGCAGATAGCCACCGTAACGTCGCTTGATTTCAACAATTTCCACCAGCGGAGCCACATCGCCGAGCATGCTGTAAATCCCCTCCACGATGATGATGGCCGCCTTAGCGCGCTCCTTCAGCCGGACCATGCGCAGCTCCAGGTCCCGGGGATCATTGTGGCGGAAACGTATGATTTGCGCGCCGCCCAGCACGCAGGCATCGTAGATACTGGCGTGGCAGTCCTCATCGATGAGCACGACGGCATTTGGATCGGCCAGCGTGCTGATCACGCCTAAATTCGCGGTATAGCCGGTAGAGAAAACGATGGCGGTAGGGCGGTCAAAAAAAGTGGCCAGCTCCTGTTCCAGAGCCAGATGCGAACCGTAGCTGCCGTTCGCCATACGGGAGCCGGTGGTGCCGGTTCCCTGGCTGGCCAACGCCGCCTGGCCAACCGCAATCGCTTCGGCGTTGAACGTTAAGCCAAGATAGTTATTGGTTCCTGCCAGGATAATTTTACGGTCACCAATGCGGCCTTCTGTTGCCGAATAGACTTCATCAATGCAGGTACCGAAGGGATTAAGGCCAGAGGTTTGAAACTGTTCTCGTTGGTTAGCGAGGCGGGTAAATTTATCATACAGACCCATGTGTGCTCTCCAGATATGAGAATAAGGTTTCCAGCAGCTGCTCCGGCGTTCTGACGTTGAGTAAAATATTCATCGGGATTGAAATATCGAGTTTATCTTCCAGCATCATTAACAGATTCATGACCTGAACGGATTCGAGGCCAAGATCGTTAACCAGATCGCTTTCTTTCTTTATTTCAACATCTTTTGGTGCCATTTCCTGTATGCATTCCAGGATATAGTCCATTAATAATTCACGGTTGCAC
Organism: Erwinia sp. JUb26; assembly: GCF_003751505.1. Lineage (GTDB taxonomy): Bacteria > Pseudomonadota > Gammaproteobacteria > Enterobacterales > Enterobacteriaceae > Erwinia. Next base: position 451,568 of record NZ_RJVB01000003.1, read on the forward strand.
ATAGAAATAAATACCTGTGGTTTGAAGAATTAAAAGAGTCTTTCACGCAGCGCCTGCTCCAGGCTCATCTCAGGCCGCCAGCCAATCGCTTCGGAGAGTCGGCAATAGCTTGCCGACCAGTCGCCAAAGGTTAATTCGCGAACTTTACTGCGGGTTAACATCGGGTCTTTTCGTGCGATGCGATGCAGGAGCGTACTGATATCGGCGGCCACGTTGAGAAGCGGTAAAGGGATGCCGATTAAATGGACGGGTTTTGCACGGATTCTGGAACCTATTTCCTGCAGGCTTTTCCAGCTATATCCTGCATCCGCTCCGTCACACAGTTCGAAGGGTGCTGCTTCTGAGAGGGCAGTCATTAACCACTGATAGACGGCTTCAGCTAAATCGCTGATGTGCAGAAACGACAGTCGGGATTCAGGATTGCCGGTACAGGGAAGGATCCCGCGTAATAGCCAGTTAAATACCGGCTTCAGCTCCCGGTCTCCCGGCCCGTATACCGCGGTCGGGCGAAAAATACCGAGGGAAATATCCGACGCCATGGCGGTTAGCTGCTGCTCGGCTTGAAACTTGGAGTTCGCATACCAGGAAAGCTGCGGGTAGCGCGCGGCAAGCGAAGAGATAAACAAAAATCGCTCGCAGGTGCCGCTCGCTTTGACCGCCTGCATCAGACGCACACTGCCGCTCAGGTTACAGCGGGTGAAAATATCTTCACTGCTGCCCCGGACCTGGCCCGCGCAGTGGACGACGTCATCCGCCCCCCGCACCAGTTCAGCAAGCGCAGCGCTATCCTCCAGTGAACCCTGAATCCAGGTGAGATTATCGGCCGTGGTCTTTTTTGCCTGCCGGGTCAGTCCCCTGACGGCGAAACCCTGTGAGAGTAATTTTTCAACGATGTGCCTGCCGATAAAGCCCGTTACGCCAGTAACGGCTACCGTCCGGCTCATTGTGCATAGCCTGCCAGCCGCATATCCAGGCCCATGGCCTCATTGAGATAGCGCTTTTTCGCCTCTGCACGCGCCGGTTTCCCGGATGACGTGCGAGGAATGCTGTGCGGCGGCAGTAGCTTAACGTCTACCGTGACACCAAATTCACTTTGGATGCGCGAGGTCAGCATATGAATAATCTGACCCCGACGTTCCTCCGAATTGACCCGGCACTGGATCTGCAAAATAATCTTGCCGCCCTCGTCATGATCGCTTGAGGTCACGAAGGCAATGGCATCACCCGTCCGGATTTCCGGTACCGATTCTGCAACGTATTCAATATCCTGCGGCCAGATGTTGCGCCCGCGAATGATAATAAGATCTTTTTTACGGCCGGTAACATACAGCTCGCCGTTGAGCAGATACCCCAAATCGCCGGTATCCATTCTACCCAGAGATTCTATTTTCGACCGCGACTCTGCATCCCTGAAATAGCCACTCATCAGGCTGGGGCCTGAGATCCAGATATGGCCAACCTCACGCTCGGCCAACATTTTTCCGGATTCATTTCGTATTTCGATGCGATGCCCGGGAAGGGCTCTTCCGCAATTGACGAAGGTAACTCGCGCGCGCGTGCTTTTGGAGGGGGCAACGGCTCTGCCCTGATATTCCAGGATCTCGCGATCGACCGTATCGATCATCTGGGCGGAACGATTATCAAAGAAACTGACCGCAAGCGTGTTTTCAGCCAGTCCGTAGCACGGCATCAGCGCCTTGCTATCAAACTGAATTCTGCTGAAGCATTCAGCGAAGCGGTTTAACAACTCTCCCGAAATAGGCTCGGCACCCACGCCCGCCACGCGCCAGCAGGACAGATCCAGATCGGCAATTTCTTTATCACTACAGCGGCGCAGGCATATTTCATAGCCAAAAGGAGGGGCAACGGAGACGGTGCCGCGGTTTTTGCTGATGAGTTTTAGCCACTGCATGGGGCGCATGGCGAAATCCTGCGTGCGTAAATAGTCCACTGACAGCTGGGTTGCCACGGGCGTAAGCAGAAAACCAACCAGGCCCATATCGTGATAAAACGGCAGCCAGGATACGCAGCGATCGCCCGCCTTGAGTTTAATACCGTTCAGGCTGATCGCCTGCAGGTTGGCCATTGCTGAGCGCTGCGTGATAATCACGCCGCGCGGGAAGCGCGTGCTGCCGGAAGTATATTGCAGATAGGCGATATCCTCAGCGAGCGGCGCCTTGAGCTGAACGTCTTTCTCGGGCAGTGCTTCAATATCGGCGTGGGTGAGGATGCGGATTTGCGTGGCTTCACTGTGAACGGGTTGAACGAGCGGCAGCCATTCGTCACTGCTGATAATCGCGGCCGGCCGGCAGCTTTTTAACAGACCCTGAAGCTTGTCGATGTAGGTCGCGCTCTGGCCCATTCCCATTGGTATCGCCAGCGGAACCGCCACCAGTCCCGCATACTGACAGGCAAAAAAAGATTCGACGAAGCCAACGCTGGTTTCAGCAATAAGGGCAACACGGTCACCTTTTTTCAAATCCAACGACAACAAACGCCGCGCTCCCACTCTTGCCCGCTCGCGCAGTTGGCGATATTCCAATGAGGCGATAAGTTGGTTGCGTCGATCGTAGAAGTTCATCCCTGTACTTCCCTGTGCCGCATAGTCCAAAGCTTCAACAAGAGAAGAAAAGTCTGCGTAGCGCATAGGAAGAGAATGCGTAGAGCTTGTTTCGTGCATATACAACCCATTTATAGATGAGAATATCTAACAATAGAAGTGATGACTATTTGCAGGTTTTTATTTGGGTAACATTTTATACAAGCGCATTTTTCATCTCACAAAGTGTCTTTTATTACACGGGTGTTAATTGTTTACAGTATATTCCAATATGCTGTACGAAAACTGACTGGAAGGGGTGAGTGTATCACACTGGCATTATTTCATTTAACCCCGGCGTTAAAATACTGCCACAGACGTTATTTTAAAACCCTTCGTTCTGGAAAATTCACACAAGGACTTCGATGTAGCATTTAGTGTTAAAGCCCTTCCCGTGCTGTGAAGGAGGAATAGCGGATGAAATCAAAAAGCGTGCTCATTTATTTAGTTAAGCTGATAACCGCATAATATGCCTAACGGGATAGAGCAGTTGTTCGTTTAGATAAAACGCTAAAAATTCACTGAGTCGCAATGGTATGTATGATTCACATCGAAAAAGTCAGCAATAAGCGTCAGCTTAAATCCTTTATAGAATTCCCTTCGTCTCTTTTCCAAAATGACCCAAACTGGATTAACCCTTTATATATTGAAAGGTTGGAGCATTTTTCTAAGAAAAATCCGGCTGCTGCGCATATTAAATGGCAGACATGGGTTGCAAAAAAAGAGGGAAAAATTGTGGGCAGAATCTCTGCCCAGGTGGATACCTTACATCGCGAACTGCACGGCGAGGAAACCGGGCATTTTGGCACAATTGATGCCATTGACGACACCGAGGTATTCAGCCGGCTTTTTTCCGCCGCTGAGAACTGGCTGGCGTCTAAAGGCGCCAGAAAAATCTCTGGGCCCTTTAGCCTGAATATTAATCAGGAAAGCGGCCTGCTGATTGAGGGGTTTGATACCCCGCCAAGTGCCATGATGACGCACGGTAAGCCTTACTACGCGGCTCGGGTTGAAGAGCAGGGATACGCGCAGGGCACCGATCTTTTTGCCTATTCGATGCGTCCGTCAGAACTTCACTTTCCGCCTTCACTGGCTAAACTTATGGCTCGTGCGCGAAAAAAAGTGTCCATACGCTGCCTGAATCGCAAAAAATTCAGTGAGGAAATGCAGGTTTTACGCCAGATCTTCAACTCGGCATGGCAAAAAAACTGGGGTTTTGTCCCCTTTACCGAGCATGAATTTGCCGTCATGGGCGAACAGCTCAAGTTCCTGGTCCCGGATGATATGATCTTTATTGCTGAGATTGATTCCGTTCCCGTTGCCTTCATTATTGGGTTACCCAACATCAATGAAGCCACCGCCGATCTCAATGGGCGATTATTCCCGACTGGCTGGATAAAACTCCTGTGGCGACTGAAGGTCAGCGGGGTTCGTTCGGCCAGAGTGCCATTGATGGGCGTCAAGCTGGAACATCAGTTTAGCCGTATTGGGCCGGTGATTGCGTTACTGCTGATTGAAGCCCTGCAAGCCGTGTTTAGCGAAAGGAAGATTGAAACGGTAGAAATGTCATGGATTTTAGAGTCGAATTCCGGGATGCGAAACATTCTGGAAAAAATAGGCGCGGTCCCCTATAAGCGATACCGATTATATGAAAAACAACTTTAGTATCGAAAGGGGTTAACGGGGTCTCGATGTTTTTTGAAAAGAAAAAAGGTATCAGGCACTTTGGTGACAGTATAAAAAACTCTCTGACGGGTCTGTTGAATGCTTTATTAACCGAGTGTTCATTCAGGCAGATTTTTATTTTCTCCGGACTGCTGTTAGTTGCTGCGCTGTATGTCGACGTCACTAAAATTGAGCGCCTCTTTCTGGTCGCCAGCTGCTTTTTATTGCTGGTGGTTGAACTGCTGAATACCGCGATTGAAAGTGCCGTCGATCGCATCTCTCTGGAGTTGCATCCGCTGTCAAAGCGGGCGAAGGATATTGGCGGAGCAGCGCAGTTAGTCACGGTGGTGATGACCGTGACGCTTTGGACAATGATTCTGCTGTAGCGTTTGATATTGCGAAATTTACCCAGTGTTATATCTGGGTTATTTCCTCGGCCGTTCGGCGGAAAGGACAGGATTAATCGCCGCTAATGCCGTTTGCAGAACCTCAGAATAGGGGGCGCGGGCATCAATGTTAACCATGCGTGAGCCATTGTAATTAAGTTGGGTCATGACGCGCGCTTTGTCGCGCAGTTCGTCATAGTTATGGTCGGGTTTACGTGAAAATGCGGTGTCGGCATCAATATCAAGGCGAATAATCAACTGCGGGCGGCACAGCGCCATCTGCTGATACAAGCGCTGCTCACTTCTCGCCAGGCGCGTCATTAACCAACCGCGCGTGCGTTCAATCCCGATGCCGGGGCCGTCATAATAAAATCCTGACACCTCACACTGCGGATAACGGTCGCCGATCACCAGCACACCGCTCTGCGCCCGGCGTTTTGCCTTGTTTAAATTCGATCTTCGCCACAGTGACAGCCCGTACATAATCAGTGCAGCCCAGAGTGCGGGCGCTTTACTGCTCATACGCTGGGTTTTCTCCGATTTTGCCGCCAGTCGCCGCTCAAGCCATATGCCAATCAGCGGCAAACGTTTAATTTTATCTCCATCCTCCCCGGATATGAGTCCCAGGTAGCGGCGCTCAGTGGCACACTGTGAGCTCAGCAGCTGGACTAAATCTGCGGTTAGCGTCGATTTTCCTGTGCCGTCGCAGCCTACCACCGCAATAAGTCCGGGCACGAAGGCGTCCGCAGGCTGAGGGGCCATCTCTGATTTATTATGCATTTTTCTGTAAGCCTGAAAGGGTGGAATGAATCGCCTGCAGCGATCGACCTATAATTATGCTTTCCGCTTCACGGGCATCTAAATCCAGGATTTTTGCGCCGTTAAACGTTAACTGGGGTATTGCCTCGATTTTCTCTCGCAGTGCGGAAAGCGCGTGGTCGGGCTTGCGTAGGTGCGCCGTTTGTTCATCGATGTTCAGGCGGATCAATAAAGCCGGCGGGTATGACGCCATCCAAAGGTAAAGACGCTGCTCGCTTTTTCTCAGCATGCGAATCCAGTAATTACCGCCTTCGGCCTTCGCCAGCTGAGGGCCATCAACGCGAAATCCCGGGGCTTCAGCCTGAGGGTAGCGATCGGTAATTAACAGGCAGCCCTGTTCGGATTTCCTCAGCATGCGGTGGAATTTCACTGCCCGCCAGCAGGAAAGCAGGTAAATCACCAGCGCGGCGATATTGCCCGGGGGGGAAGAAGGGCGGCTATGGACGCGTTCTGAACGGGAAAAGAGATAGTTTCCAATATATGAACCCATAATGGGAAGATTACCGATCCACTTACCGATAAATCCTGAAGATTGCCCCAGATAAACCAGTTCGACCGATCCTTGTGCTGAAAGTCGATTGACCAGATGGGTCGCCAGCGTTGATTTTCCTGCGCCATCGCAGCCGGTAATAGCGATAACGCGCACCGGGGAATGGATAATATCCTTTTTCAATTCTCTCACATTAACAACCCTGTTTTAAAAATATTTTCCACACGGGTAAATTTTCCGATGTCTTTTCTTGCCAAGAATAACAAGCACTATTAGCGACAATCTTCTTTTAAAATGCTATATCCTGAGGCGTTTTCTTAAAAGGGAGTTTATATGAAATCGAATATCAATCCGCCGATTATTGCTATTATTGGCTGCGATGGTTCCGGAAAATCGACAGTTTCTGAACACCTGATTGAGTTTATTAACCAATATGGTGATGCGGTCAGAGTTCATTTAGGAAAACAGGCGGGTAACGTTGAACGTCAGCTGGTTAAACTGCCGCTATTGGGAAAAAAACTGGGTAAAACCATCGATCGAAAAAAACTTAGCGTGGCCAAATCAAAAATTGGCGTGGTTCCTGCGCTGGTAATGATGTTTTTCGTTTTACGGCGGCTATTCCGCTTTCGTCGAATGCTGCGCTTTCATCATCGCGGTTTAATTATCCTGGCGGATCGATTTCCGCAAATCCAAATCCCCGGCGCGTATGATGGGGTGCAATTGCCTGAGCGGATTCCCGGGCGTCCGTTCATTAACTGGCTGGCAGGGTGTGAGCATCAGGCATTTCACTGGATGGCCAGTTACAAACCCGACCTGGTGTTAAAGCTGAATGTTGATATTGATGTTGCCTGCGCACGTAAACCGGACCATCGCCGTGAGTCGCTGGCGAAAAAGGTCGCGGTCACCTCAAAACTGACTTTCCCCGGCTCACAGATTGTCGATATCGACGTTAACCAGCCGCTCGACTGTGTTCTTCCTATTGCCGAGCGAGCCGTAGCGGATTTTATGCAGTCGCGAGGCTATCATCTTCATCCTGCCAGTCAGGATTAGTGGCGTTTATCAAACTGAGTCACCAGCTTCAATGCGACAGCCAATAAAGCCAGCGGCGGGAAAATGGCAGTCAGTGGCGCATTGAAAGAGAATAATAATCCCAGATTAACGATGATTTGATCGCTGACGTAGGTCAGCAGGCCAATAATAGCGCCTGCCGCCAGGCGACTGCCTACACCCGGCGCACGTGGGTTGCTGAAGGTGAAGGGCACGGCAAGTAAAATCATGGCCAGTATCAGAATGGGGCGGCCCAGCTTTTGCCACAGTGCAATTCGGAATTCCAGCTCGGGCTGTTCGGTCGCACGCAGATAGCTGATGTAATGATTAAGCTGTGCAACCGAAAAACTATCGCTCGGCATCATTAACTCCTCCAGACTGGTGTGATTGAAAATTGACTGCCACGGCATGCTGTCATGAAACTGCGACGTCTCGTTGCCGTTTAGCCAGTTTTTTCGATTCACACCATGTAACGTCCAGTTGCCATCATTGCTAACGGTTGCCGTTTTTGCGTAAAGGTAATAATCGAGCGTCAGGTCCTGATGATAACGAAATATCTCAATGCCTGCGGGGCGGTTATATTCATCGAGCGTTTTTATGGTGACAAACTCATTATTCCGCCTCGCCCACAGTGTATTAGCCGAACCGGACGGATTATCACTTCTGGCTTCAGCATTATCTTTTAGCTGCAGCGCCCGCTGCTGAAGAGGTGAAGCCACCCATTCATCCAGAGCGCTCAGCGCGAGGGTAAAAATAAAGCCGGCGCACAGCGTTATCATCGCAATTCTGACAACGGACAGGCCGGAGACGCGCATTGCGGTGAGTTCCAGGCTTTTCGACAGCTGCCCCAGCCCAACAATCCCGCCGAGCAAAGCGATAAAGGGGCCAAGATCGATCAGGCAGCGGGGCAGCTTCATCAACACCACCATCAGTGCCTGCGTCCAGTGATACCCGCCTGAACTGACATCATCCAGCTCATTAATAAAGTCAAACGTCGAAAAGAGAGGGATTAGCAACGCGGCCGCGGCAGTGAAGCCGAGGAAAATATTTTTAATCAGATAACGGCTAAAAATGTTCACCGGAAGAATTTCTGCAGCAGCGATGTCTGATGGGCAACCAGCGCCATAAACACCAGCAGCATCATCAGGGGAACCGTCCACACCCCGGGGAAAGGGGGAATAATATTGCTGGCCACCAGCGAGCGGCTGATGTTGCCGGCATAAAAGATTAAAACAAACAGCACGGCTAACGGTAACAGGGTGGCAAAGCGACCCTGGCGTGGGCGTGTCCGGCTTAACGGAATGACCAGCATCGCTATTAATAACGCGCTGATACCCCGGCTTTCCCGCCACTGAAGTTCGGCGGTATCGGCGGGATCGCGAGAATCAGACAGTTCCGCCATCGATGCCGACTTACTTTTCAGTTCGCTACTGGGCTTTATCGGTTTGGGATGCAGATTAAAGTTAGTGTAGGTTTGTGCATTATCGTCCGATCCTTTCCGGTCAAGCCGATAGGCCGTTCCACTATGGAGAGTCACCGCTGGTGATGATGCCGCCGGATTGGTAACCTGAAGCGTGTGTGACCGGAATAAAAAGGTATTGCTGCCGGACGAGCTGTAAATCAGCACGTCCGAAAGATGGTTGCTGGCCCGATCGATTTTATCGCTCAAAATCATTCTGCCGCTATCGTTGAGATTAAACTTTTTTTCCTGCAGATGGCTGACATCTAATTCAGACTGCGCCTGCTGTTTGAGCTGAAATATTTGCGCGTAGGCCCAGGGACGGGCGTACATGGAAAGTAAAGTCACCACAATACCTAAAGGTATGGCCAGGTACATTATCGCTTTATAAATCCGTAGCGGGCTGATGCCTGATGCCAGCGCGGCGGTGATTTCAGAATCGTTATAAAGCTGACCAAGCGCAACGGCGACGGAAACATAGAGCCCGACGGGGATCAGCATTTCCAGCGCAATCAGAATTTTATAGAAAACAATCGACATCACCGACTGTAGCGCCAGCGTGCCGTTGGCGGCATCGGTCAGATAGCGTTGGGTCGAATAGCTGGCGAAGATAAAAATCAGGAAACCAATAATGGTCATCACCAGTCGACGTGTTTCAGTCATGATGTAGCGTTCGAACACAAACATAAATATGAAAACCCTACATCAGTCTGAATAATAATGGTGTTTTACGGCCCGCCAGATTAATAGTTCCGTTTCGTTATCGTCTTGCAGATCCGTGCTATTGCCCCGGAGTGACAGAAAGCAAAAAGCCCGCCGGAATTCCCGACGGGCTCAGGTTATTAGACGCGAAACGGCTGCGGCTGCCGTTTATAAAGACGCCATCACGTCGTTGCGTAATTTACTGATGTGATTGCGGATGGAGGCCAGGCTTTTCTCCCGGTCGCCTTCGCGCATGGCGGTCAGCAGATCGAGATGTTCGGTGTGATTCTCGCTCTGGCGGTGCAGCGGACTGTGCAGGCGGAACAGGCGCACGTTCACCCGCAGCCCCTTTAATACCCCGGCCAGCACCACGTTGCCGCTGGCTTCCGCAATGGTGTTATGCAGCTTCTCGTCGTAGCGCCAGAAAAGATGCTCCTCGTCGGCCTTCATCAGTTCGTGCAGTTCGGCGATCAGCGCGTCCAGGGTTGGCGTGCCGATTTTATCCAGCGCCTTGCCCACCGCTTCAACTTCCAGCAACTCGCGCAGCGCCATGGTGTCCAGATACTCTTTGATATCCACCGAGCGAACGGTATATGAACGTGCGCCGCGGCGCTCCAGCAGGTTTTCCCCGGCCAGCCTGACCAGCGCTTCACGCATTGGCGTGCGTGAAACCTGCAGCTCATCGGCTAGGCGCGACTCCGACATTTCGCTGCTGCCCGGAATTTTACGCTCAAGAATTAACTCTTTCAGTAATACATAGACCTGCTCAGACAGGCTGGCCGATTTCATATACAACGGTTTTGACGCCATAATTGCCGCCAGCGTATGGTCCTGATAGTCAGTCATCTTCACGCAGTTTCCAGTAGTTAATTCCGCCGCTAGTTTACCGAATTATCGTTCCGATGGGAAAGGAACCGCACAGGCGAGGAAACGCCCGTTGCCCGCCACGCCACTGAACTGATTATCGGCCCAGACCGCCACGCCTTGTGACAGGGTTACCGCAGGCCAGGCCTGAACCTCTTTCCCTTCATACGGTGTGTGGTCGGCGTTGGTGTGCAGCATGGCGCTGCCGATCGTTTTCGGCGTTTGCGTATCCCAGATCACCAGATCGGCATCGGATCCGGGGGCGAGCGTGCCCTTCTGCGGATAGAGGCCGTACAGCTTCGCCGGAGCGGTGGCAGTTAAATCGACAAAGCGCTGCGCAGACAGGCGATTTTTCAGCACGCCTTCGCTCATCAACAGCGGCATGCGCGTTTCCAGCCCGGCGATGCCGTTTGGCACCAGATCGAAAGAAGCATTTTCGCCGTGCAGCTTTTTACCGCTGGCATCGTTATTAAACGGGCAGTGGTCCGAAGAAAAAATGGTGAAGGTGCCGTTGGCCAGCGCCGTCCACACCGCGTTCTGGCTGTCGGTATCGCGCGGCGGCGGACTGCAAATGCATTTCGCACCGTGGAAGCTGTCATCAATCCCGAGGTCTTCCGCCGTCAGGAACAGGTACTGCGGACAGGTTTCCGAGAAAATATGCATGCCCTGGCCGCGCGCCCAGTAGATTTGCTCAATCGCCGCCCGGCTGGAGACGTGCACCAGCAGGATCGGTACATCGACCAGTTCGGCCAGTGAAATCGCGCGGTGGGTGGCCTCGCGTTCGCCGATCGGCGAGTGGGCGAGGGCATGATAGCGCGGGGCGATTTTTCCCTGCTTCTTCAGCCGCTCGGTCAGCCAGTTAATACAGTCATCATTCTCCGCATGGATCATCGAAATCGCGCCCAATTCGCGGGCGGCATCCAGCACATCCAGAATATGGTGATCCGACAGTTTCAGCGCCTCATAGGTCATATAGATCTTAAATGAGGTGTAGCCCTGGGCGATCATGGCCGGCAGCTCGGCAATCACCGCCGGGTTGGCATCGGTAATAATGAGATGGAAGGCGTAGTCAATGCAGGCCTTACCTTCGGCGCGTCGATGGTAGTCGTTAACGGCATCCTGCAGGCTCTGCCCCTTAAACTGCATGGCAAACGGAATCACCGTGGTAGTGCCCCCGCAGGCGGCAGAGCGCGTTCCGCTGTTAAAGTCGTCGGCGCCGACTGAGCCATCGGTAGAGGGCTGGTCGAGATGGCAGTGCGCATCCACGCCGCCCGGCGTGACCATCCGCCCGGCGGCATCAATCACCTGGCGCGCGTCTTCGCCATTCAGCCCGGCAGCAATCATGCTGATTTTGCCGTCGCGGATGCCGATATCGCCGTGATAACGGTCGGCGGCGGTAATGATATCGGCATTTTTCACAATCAGATCGAACGTGCTCATCGCTGTGTCTCCTTAGCCAGCGCGGCGCTGGTGTCGGTTAACGGGGCCTTTTTCGCCGGGCGGCTGTGCTGGGTGCTCTGATATGCCTTCGCGTAGTGCAGCTCGATGCGCCGCTGAATAAAGTCCCACAGCGTGGTGAGGATCAGGTAGTAGGTCGCCGCCACCATAAACAGCTCCAGCACCATAAACTGCTCCTGCATCAGGATCTGCGTGCGGCGCAGCAGCTCCTCCATTGAAATCACCGAGGCTATCGAGGTGGTTTTCAGCAGGCCGTTAAAACTGTTCCCCAGCGACGGCAGGATCAGCCGCATGGTCTGCGGGAAAATCACGTAGCGCGCCACGCCGGCGTGGTTGAAGCCCAGCGCCCTTGCCGCATTGATTTGCCCCTTCGGCAATGCCTGCACGCCGCCGCGAATAATCTCCGCCAGATAGGCCGCCTCATTCAGCACCAGCCCGGTGATCACCGCTTCGATCACCGTAAAGCGAATGCCGATCTGCGGCAGGCCGGTGTAGATAATAATCAGCTGCACCAGCAGCGGCGTACCGCGGAAAATCCAGATATAGGTACGCGCTAACTGATTAACCCAGGACCAGGGCGACAGCCTGGCGAAGGCCAGCACCACACCCAGTACCAGCCCACCCGCCATTCCAGCCAGGGTTAACAGGACGGTATTCACCGCCCCAAGGAAAATGAAATAGTTGGTGAGATAATGGAAGTAGCCTTCCCAGCTCCAGCCCTGAATCATAGTGAGAGTTCCTGTGGTTTAAGAGGAGGGGCCCTGAACGCTAAAGTTCCCGGGGATCATTTCCGCGCCGTATTTCTTAAACAGCGCAGGCAGGCTGCCGTCGGCATTCATCTTATTCAGCGCATCGGCGGCGGCGGCGGCCAGCTTCGGATCTTTAAAGGCGATCGCCACCGGGGTTGGCTCCAGGCCCGAAATCACCTGCTTAAACATCCCTTTGTGCTGATAGTCGGCGGCCACGGCGTCAATACTGATCACCGCATTCACCTGGCCTGCGCGCAGCGCCTGGAAGGCGACCGTGAAGTTGTCGAAGGTATGGATATCAACCGGTTTGAGGTTTTTGGCCACCAGCTGCTGACTGATTTTGCGGATGGTGGTTTCTTCAAAGCCGCCCAGCTCCACGCCCACGCTTTTCCCGGCCAGATCTTCAACTTTGGTGATTTTCCCTGCATCGGCAGGCGGGGTAGAAATACTCACGGCCTGGCTTTCATACGGGATCATGTACATCATTTTGGCGCGTGCCGGGGTGAAGAAAATGCCGGTATTGATCATATCCCAGCGGCCGCCCTGCAGGCCGGGCACCATCGCCGAGAACTCAATGCGGGTGTAATCGGCTTTCAGGCACAGGCGTTTGGCAATCTCCTCGCCCATCTCAATGCGCATGCCCTTTAACTTGCCTTCACCGTCGACGTACTGCAGCGGCGGCAGCGTTGGGTTGGTAGACATTTTCAGTTCGCCTGAGGTGACCAGGCTGGCTCCCTGCGGTGCCGTACAGTCGGCGAAGCAGCTGCCGGACAGCAGCGTTAACGCGGCTAATAAGGTTAATTTGGCGTTCATGGTGATTCTCCGGGTGTCAATTCAGGCCAGTGATTAATGCTGGAAGCTGTTCAGCACGTTTAGTTTTTCTAATTCATGACGTAAAACATGATGCAGGTCGTCGGCCAGCGGCAGGCGCGGCGCGCGCGGGATGCCGACCTCCAGCCCAATCATCGACAGACCGGCCTTGCTGGCGGCCACGTAGTGCGGTCCGCCGACGGCGCGCACCACCGGCAGGATCTGGTGATACAGGGCGAGGGCCGCGTCGCGATCCAGGCGATCCGCCGCGACTTCAAACATCTGCGCGCACTGCGACGGCAGCAGATTAGAGGCCACGGCCACCCAGCCGCAGGCGCCCAGCCAGAAGGATTCGTAGCCGAGGATCCCGGCAAAGACGTTCATCCGATCGCCGCACAGCTCGATAATGTCGCGAACGCGGGTCACTTCCAGCGTGGATTCCTTGATGTAGCTGACGGTGTCGATCTGCGACAGGCGGGCGACGGTTTTCGGCAGCAGGTCAACGTTGGCGGTGGCCGGATTGTTGTAAATCATGATCGGAATGGAGATCGCTTCCCCGACCGCGCGATAGTGGGCAAACAGTTCGTCTTCGTTCGGGCAGCTGTAGAACGGTGGAATGATCATTACCCCGTCGGCACCCATATTTTCCGCTTCTTTGCTCAGCTCAACGCACTCCGGGGTCCACTCGGCACCGGTCCCCATCAGCACCGGCACGCGCCCGTTTGCGGTGCAAATCACCGTTTCGGTGACCAGTTGGCGCTCTTCACGGCTCATCGATAAAAATTCGCCGGTGCTGCCGAGTGGAATAAGCCCATGAATTCCCTGTTCAATTTGCCAGTTAACCAGTTTTTTCAAAGCTGGCACATCTATTGCTGAACCATCAGGGGTAAAGGGGGTAATCAATACCGTGTAAGTGCCGCGAAACGTAGACATGCTGAGTTCCTTGAGAAAGTTCTTGATGAACACCGTTTGTATACCGTATACGTACTGTATACGTATACGATGTCGGAGCACAAGATCTGTGGAACTAAAATCTCAAGATATCAGCCAGAGTGCGGAAACCCGGACCATCTGGTTTGATGGCCAGGCCGTGCAGGCTCTGGCTTCAGAGACGATCGCGGCCGCCCTGGCCCGCAGCAATATCGTGGCGCTGCGCGAAAATACCCAGGGTGAGAAGCGCGGATTGTGGTGCGGGATGGGATCCTGCTATGAATGCGTGGTGGAGGTGGACGGCAAAGGATCGCAGCGCAGCTGCATGACGCTGGTCGAGCAGGGGATGCAGATTCACAGCCGTCGTTCGGACGATCGCACACCTCAGCCGCTGGCGTCGGCACCCGCGACCACTGAACCCGCGGAAACCGTCTGCGATCTGCTGGTGCTGGGCGCCGGGCCCGCCGGACTTTCCGCCGCACTGACGGCGGCGCAGGCCGGGGCAGCGGTTATCGTCATCGATGAGCGACCGCAGAGCGGCGGGCAGTTTTTTAAGCCGCTGGCACCTTCCCATATTCTGCACGGCAACATGCCGCCGCAGTGGCGGGACGGCGAAAAGCTGCTGACCGACGCCGTCGCAGCGGGCGTCACCGTGGTTCAGCAGGCTACCGTCTGGGCGGCCTTCTCCGTGAATGAAATCGCCGTGATTGTTAACGGTCAGACGCGGCTGTTTCGCCCCAGGCAGCTGATTATTGCCACCGGTGCTTACGAACGCCCCGTGCCGTTTCCCGGCTGGACGCTGCCGGGCGTGATGACCACCGGAGCCGGACAAACGCTGGCTAAAGCCTATCGCGTGATCCCCGGTAGCCGGGTGGTGGTCAGCGGCAACGGCCCGCTGAACCTGCAGTTTGCCGCCGACCTGCTGGAAAGCCAGGGTTCGGTGGTGGAAGTGCTGGAGCGCGCGCCGAAACCCGGACTGAAGCATTTTCGCCAGATCTTCACCATGCTGCAGGCGGCCCCCGAACTGCTGTGGAAGGGGCGGCATTACCTTGGCGTATTGAAAAAGCATCGCGTGCCGCTCCGCTGGGGCTATGAGGTGGTGGCCGCGCACGGGCAGAATCGCCTGGAGCGGATCACCGTGATGCGCGTTGACGCGAACGGGCAGCGCATTGCCGGTTCCCGCCGGGAAATCGACTGTGATGTGCTCTGCCTGGGCCACGGCTTTATCCCTTCTACCGATCTTGCCCGTATGCTCGGCTGCGAACAGCAGCTCTCTTCCACGCCCTTCAGTACCCCGACGATAAAAACCGATCCGAACGGTGCCACCAGCGTTGGCGGCGTTTACGTGGTGGGCGACGGCGCAAAGCTGGGCGGCGCGCAGGTGGCGCAGGCCCGGGGTCGGCTGGCAGGTATCGCCGCCGCTGCCGCGCTGGGCAAAACGGTCAGCCCTCAGGATATTCCCACCCTCACATCCCGCCTCACGCAGGCCGAAGATTTTCAGCGCGCGCTGTGGCAGGTTTATCAGGCACCCGCCGTCAGCCTGGCCTCGCTGGAAGACGAAACGGTGATCTGCCGCTGTGAAAATATCACCCTCGGCAGCCTGCGCCGCGCCATCAGCCAGGGGATCGACACGCCCGCCGCGCTGAAGCGCAACCTGCGCAGCGGCATGGGGCTGTGCCAGGGGCGTACCTGTTCCGGAATGGTGGCGCAGCTGGTGGAAGAGATGACCGGCCGCCAAAACACCGTCAGCGGATTTTATGCTCCCCGTTTCCCCGTTCGTCCTGTCCCGATAGCCGCCCTTGCCTTTGAAAAGCCGGAATGGGGCGGGCACAAACCCGCCATCACGCCCAACCTTGCCCGGCCGGTAGAGCAGGCGGCGCTGCCGTTGCAAAAAACCGACATCCTGGTGATTGGCGGCGGCGTGATGGGCAACTGCCTCGGTTATTACCTCGCGGCGGGCGGTGCGGACGTACTGGTGGTCGAACGTGACGACATCAATTTGCAGGCGTCCGGTGCTAACGCGGGCAGCCTGCACGTCCAGCTGCTGTCATTTGATTTTGGCAGCAAGGCGCAGGAGGGCGGTGGACCGGCGGCGCAGACGCTGCCGCTGGGGCCTGTTTCGGTCAGGCTCTGGCAGGCGCTGGAGCACGCCAGCGGCGAATCGCTGGAGATCAAAATCACCGGCGGGCTGATGGTGGCCGAAACGGAACAGGACATGCGCTTTCTGGAGCAGAAAATCGCTCTGGAGCGCCGCTACGGTATTGAAACCGAGCTGGTGGATGCCGCCCAGCTCAGCCGGATTTCCCCACACCTGTCACCGGACCTGCTCGGCGCGGAGTTTTGCCCGATGGAAGGCAAAATCAACCCGCTGCGGGCTACCTACGTGGTCAACCGGCTGGCAACCGCTGCCGGGGCCCGATTCCAGCGCGGGACCGACGTGCAGGCCATCGAACCGCTGCCGCACGGCGGCTACCGGGTACAAACCAGCCGCGGGGTGATTGAAGCCGGGCGGGTGATCAACGCCGCCGGAGCCTGGGCGGCCAAAGTGGCTGAAATGGTCGATGTTGCGCTGCCGGTGAAAGGCGCGCCGCTGCAAATGATCGTCACCGAACAGTCCGCGCCGCGTATTGACCACCTGATCGCCCACGCGGGCCGCCACCTGAGCCTGAAGCAGACCGCGCACGGCAGCATCCTGATCGGCGGCGGCTGGAGCGCCGGATTCAACCCCGATATGCGCATGAACCAGTCACTGCGCGCCAGCATCGAAGGCAACCTGTGGGTGGCCGGAAAAGTGCTGCCCGCCCTGAACAGTCTGCATATGGTGCGCAGCTGGGCGGGCATGAACATCAATATCGATGGTGCACCGATCGTCGGTGAAGTTCCCGGCAAAGCGGGCTTTTACCACGCGGTCACCTCTAACGGCTACACGCTCGCACCGGTCGTTGCCTGGAGCCTGTCACAGCTGATTTTGCAGGGCCGCAGCGAGATCGATCTTGCGCCCTATACGATTTCCCGATTCCACTGATAATAAGGACCGCTTTTCGTGAGCAACACACAACACACCCTCGCCGGCTGGATTGACAGCCATTTCGATCGCCAGGTTGCCATGCTGAAAAAACTGGTGCAGATGCCTTCCGACAATCCGCCGGGCGACTGCACGCCGCACGCGTTAATGACCGCCCAATGCCTGCATGAACTCGGGCTGGAAGTGGACATTCTTACCGTGCCCGATGATGTTGTTGCCGCAGGCGGGATGCGCAGCGCCACTAACCTGATTGTGCGCCACCGCTTCGGCCCGGGCCCGACCGTGGCGCTAAACGCCCACGGTGACGTGGTGCCGCCGGGCGGCGGATGGAGTAAAGATCCCTACGGGGCGGAAATTGAAGACGGCTGGCTGTACGGGCGCGGGGCGGCGGTATCGAAATCCGATATCACCACCTACACTTCCGCGCTGCTGGCGCTGATCCACAGCGGTGCAGATCTGCAGGGCACCGTTGAACTGCATATCACCTACGATGAAGAGACGGGCGGGTCGACCGGCCCCGGCTGGCTGCTGGCCAACGGCCACAGCAAACCCGACTACGTGGTCTGCGCCGCGCTGAGCTACTTTGTGGTCACCGCGCACAACGGCTGCCTGCACCTGGAAATCGAGCTTAAAGGGCAGTCGGCCCACGCCGCGTTTCCCACCACCGGCTGCGATGCCATTGAAGCCGGGAACCGGTTAATGACCGTCCTTTACCGCTACCGCGATGCCCTGGCGAATAGCCATTCGGCGATCGACGGCATCGATTCACCGACGATGGTGATTGGCCTGGTGAACGGCGGCATTAACACCAACGTTGTTTCGGACAAGTTCGTGCTGCGCCTGGATCGCCGCATTATCCCGGAAGAAAACCCGGAGGCCGTTGAGCAGGAGCTGCTGGCGCTGGTCGCCGACGTTGAGCAGCAGGTGCCCGGCGTGACCTTTAACGCGCGCCGTATCCTGCTGGCCCGTCCGTTTACCCCTTCGCCGCAGAGCCTGGCGCTGGCGGCGATCTTCAGCCAGCACGCCGAAGCCGTATTCCATGAGCCGATCCCGCTGGTCGGCCTGCCGCTGTACACCGACGCGCGGCTGTACAGTGACGCCGGTATCCCGACCATCATGTACGGCGCCGGGCCGCGCAGCTTTCTGGAAGCGAACGGCCATCGCGCCGACGAACGCATTCACCTTGATGACCTACGCCGCGCCACCCTGGTGGTCGCCAACAGCCTGGTCACCCTCTTGCAGGAGAAAACCGCATGATTGCCATTAAAAATCTGACTAAATACTACGGCGAACTGCCGGTATTAAAAAACTGCACCCTCGATATCCAGAAAGGCGAAGTGGTGGTGATCTGTGGCCCTTCCGGCTCGGGGAAATCCACGCTAATTAAATGCATGAATGCGCTGGAGCCGTTCCAGAAAGGGGAAATCAATATCGATGGCATGATGCTGAGCGATAAAAAAACCAGCCTGCCCGCGCTGCGCCAGCAGGTGGGCATGGTATTCCAGTCGTTCGAACTGTTCCCGCATATGACGGTGATGGACAATTTAATCGTGCCGCAGATGCGCATCCTTAAACACAGCCGCGAGCAGGCGCAGAAAAAAGCCCACGAGCTGCTGGAGCGCGTCGGCATGAAACCGCACGGCCACAAATACCCGGCACAGCTTTCCGGCGGCCAGCAGCAGCGCGTGGCGATAGCCCGCGCGCTGGCGATGGAGCCGAAGGTGATGCTGTTTGATGAACCGACCTCGGCGCTGGATCCGGAAATGGTCGCCGAAGTGCTGGCGGTGATGGCGGAACTGGCGGAGCAGGGCATGACCATGTGCTGCGTGACCCACGAGCTGGGCTTCGCGCGGAAAATCGCCGACCGGATGATCTTTATGGATGCCGGAGAAATTATCGAAGATTCGCCGACCGACACCTTCTTTACCGCCCCGGCTTCCGGGCGGGCGAAAGATTTCCTGGAGCAGATTATCCACCATTAACCGCATTGAAAACCGCGCCTGTCCACTGAGCCAGGCGCGGGAACGCGCTCAACGGAATAATCGGGCGGCGCTAAACATCAGGCTCATCCCACAGCCGCGAACACAGTTCAAATACCCTCCGCGCGGCGGGCGTCACGGCGGTCATATGCATTGCGCCATGGACCGTCCCCGCCAGCCGTTCGAGCCGTACTTTTCCCCCGTCCCGCGCCAGCCTGCGGGCGTACTCTTCCGCCTCATCCCGCAGCGGATCGCATTCACAGCTCAGCAGCAGCGTATCCGGTAGGCCGTGCAGCGACGCTGCCGCAGACGGACTGGCCAGCGGATTCTGCTGCTCGCGGGCGCCGGGCAGATAGCACTCCCAGCAGTATTCCATCATCGACCGCGTCAGGCCAAAGCCTTCGCCGAACTGCTGCCAGGAAGCCGACCGCATCGCCGTATCCAGCGCCGGGTACAGCAGCAGCTGGCGGGCAATCAACGGCCCTTGGCGATCTCGCGCCAGCAGGCAGGCCGCCGCGGCCAGGTTGCCGCCCGCGCTGTCGCCGCCAACCGCGATGCGCTGCGGGTCGATGCCCAGCGAATCCGCCCGTTCGACAATGGCACAAAGCGCGTGATAAAAATCGCTTAACGGCACCGGGAACGGGTGCTCCGGGGCCAGGCGATAGGCGACGGAGAACACCACGCTGCCGGTGGCGTCGGCCAGCTGCTGGCACGGAGTATCCCAGGCATCCAGACCGCCCAGGCACCAGCCGCCGCCGTGGGCATACACCACCGCCGGGTACATCAGGCCGTCTTCTGACCCTGCCGGATAATACGTTCTTACCGCGATCGGCCAGCCATCCTGCGCCGCAATGCTTAACGCCTCCCAGCGGCGAGTTGCTCCGGCAACGGGCTGCTGACCGGCAATCAATCCTGCGTCGGTGGCCGATCGCATTACCGCCAGCGGCACGGCGGCGCTGAAAGCGGGCGCGGCGGCCAGCCAGCGTTGGGTTGCGCTATCGAGCGGCATAGCCTTTCTCCTGTAAAAACGCCGCGATCAGCGCGCAGAATTCATCCGGGCACTCTTCGGTAATAAAATGCCCGCAGTTGCTGACCATCGCGCTGCGTAAATCGGGGGCGACTTTTTTCATCGTCTCCGCCGGGGCATCCCGCGTGGCGTGCTCCGCACCGATAGCTAGCACCGGCATACTCAGCGGCGTGGCGGCCCGCTGCTGATTCTGGCGGATGGTCTCCGGGATGGCGCGATAGTAGTTAAACCCGGCCTCCAGTTTCCCCGGCACGCTGTAGGCGTCGATATAGACTTCCGCCGCCACGCGTTCCCGCCGCCATGACCATTTATCGAACATATAGCTGAGATACAGCCGTTCGCGCCCCGCGATCAGCGCCTCCGGCAGACCGCTCAGCTGGTTGAACATGAAGTGCCAGAGGAAGATATTCTCCTGCGGGCTGACAAAAATCTCCGGCGCGGGGGCCAGCCCGGGGATCACCGCTTCGGTCAGCAGCAGTGAATGCACGCGCTGCGGGAAGTCCGCGCCCATCGCATAGCCCACCCACATACCAATATCATGGCCGATAACCGGATAGCGTTCGTGGCCGAGTTGCAACATCGCGTCAGCCAGCTGCGCGGCGATATTCCCGGTGTCAAAGCCGCCGGTTGGCGCATCCGACTCGCCGGTGCCGGGCGGGTCGACCGCCACGGCGGTATAGCCCGCACGGGCCAGATGGTCCATCACGTGCCGCCACGTGTACCACGTCTGCGGCCAGCCGGGGATCAGCAGGACCGCCGGGCCGTGGCCCTGAGTCACGCAGTGCAGACGGCGTCCGCTAACGCGCAGATAGCGGTGTTGAAGAGTGGTGTTAACCATGGTGTTCAGCCTCCGTGGTGGTGATGCCTAACAGGCGGTCTATCTGACTCTGGCTGACCGGGGCCGCCGCGAAATCATCGAAAACTTCATCGGTGACCGGAATAATATGGTCGCGGATAAACGCCGCCCCCTCGCGCGCGCCAACGTCCTTATTCTTCAGGCAGCACTCCCATTCCAGCGCCGCCCATCCGGTATAGCCGTTCTGAGTCAGGCGGGAGAATATCGCCCTGAAGTCGACTTGACCGTCCCCCGTTGAGCGAAAACGCCCGGCGCGATCGGCCCACGACTGATAGCCGCCGTACATGCCCTGGCGTCCGGTCGGATTAAACTCGGCGTCTTTAACGTGGAACATGCCGATGTGGTCGCGATAGATATCCAGAAAATCGAGGTAATTTAGCTGCTGCAGGACGAAATGGCTGGGATCGAACAGGATTTTACAGCGCGGATGATGGCCGGTGCGCTGCAGGAACATCTCAAACGAAATACCATCGTGCAGATCCTCGCCCGGATGGATTTCATAGCAGAGATTGATGCCCCGTTCGTCGCAGGCATCAAGGATCGGCAGCCAGCGGCTGGCCAGCTCGTCAAAGGCGGTTTCCACCAGCCCGGCCGGGCGCTGGGGGAAGGGGAACACGTAGGGCCAGGCCAGCGAGCCGGAAAAGGTGCCCATCTCGGTTAGCCCCAGGCGGGAAGAAGCGCTGACCGCTGCCATCAACTGCTGTTTTGCCCATGCCGTGCGGGCTTCAGGATTGCCGTGCAGATGCGGCGGCGCAAAGCTGTCGCACAGCGCATCGTAGGCCGGGTGTACCGCCATCAGCTGGCCGAAAATATGCGTGGTCAGCTCGCTGATAACCAGCCCGTGCTGCGCCAGCATACCGGTGATCTCGTCGCAGTACTGCTGGCTCTCCGCCGCCAGATTGACGTCAAACAGCCGCTTATCCCAGGCCGGGATCTGCAGGGCGCGAAACCCGTTCTCCGCTGCCCATCTGGCAATGGCCTCAAGACTGTTAAACGGAAAAACATCATCACTGAACTGTGCCAGGTGCAGGCTGGGACCCTTGATTGTTTGCATATGAACCTCTATTGTTTGTCGATTGACAAACAATAGAGGTGTGACGGTTCAGCAACAAGGCGTTTTTGCTAACGCAGCACGTAGTGCTCAGTCATCAGGGCAGAAGGTGGCTGATTTAATGTGATATTCTTTTTGCCAGACCGTGAACGCATCATTCCAGAAAAGAGAACCGCTATGGCCGGAAGACCCAGAGAATTCGATCGTGAAGCCGCACTGATTCAGGCGCGGGATTTATTCTGGCGTCACGGCTTTGAGGGCACTTCGATGTCCGATCTGGTGGCGGCGCTGGGGATTGCCTCCGCCCGGATCTACAAAGCATTTGGTTCAAAGGAGCAACTGTTCCGCGAGGCGGTGGCGCACTATGCGGAACACGAAGGCGGCTTTGCCGCGCGCGCACTGGAAGAGGGGGAAATTACCCGCGCAATCAAACGCATGCTAACGGATGCCGTCGCGCTCTATACCCGGCCCCTTGCGCCAGCGGGCTGTATGGTGGTTTCCTCGGCCAGCGCGCTCAGCGATGAAAACCAGCCGTTGCAGCAGTGGATGTCGGAACAGCGCCGCCTGCGCACGGAATCTATCATTGACCGTTTCCGCCAGGCGGCGGAAGCCGGCCAGCTGCGGCGCGATGCCGACCCGGATCTGTTGGGTAACTATTATGCATTAGTGCTGCACGGCCTATCGGTGCAGGCCCGGGACGGCGTGCCGGTGGGCGTTTTGGAGAACGTGGTGAATGTTTCACTGGCGGCGCTCTGATTTATAAGCAGCGGATAATTTAACCTTCGCCATTCTCTTTGTTTAGAATCCGCGCCCGACAAACGTCCAGAATTTCGTCGGCCAGCGCAGAATCATCAGGGCAGGCGCGGGAGAGCACCACTGCGCCAACCAGCTGCGCAAGGGTCGCCATCAGATCGGCTCGCGTCGTGCCTTCTACACCGCTTTCGTCTGCCAGCCTGGCCAGATGTTTTTCAATGCCGTCGGCAAATAATGCCTTAACCGACTCAGGCTGACGTGCCGCGTCGGTACTCAGCGCCGACATCACGCAGCCTGAACCCATTGCATCGCGATGCTGGCGGGACAGGTAACGTTTATTAAAGGCGTCGCGGCTTAATCCTGCGGAGATGTCGGCCGCCTGCACAAAGCCGCAGCTCACCGCTTCCGCCATCAGATCCGCCTTAGAAGCAAAGTGCTTATAGAAGCCGCCGTGAGTGAACCCCGCAGCAGACATCAGTTCCGCCACGCCCACGCCGTCGAAGCCGCGCTCACGAAACAGCGCCGAGGCCGTTTCGACAATTCGCTTGCGATTTTCGCGCACCTGCTCTTTCGACACTTTCATTGCTTCAGGCTCCTCTGAAAGAAAATTCTGCCGTAATTATACATTGATGATAACCGTAATCAAAAAATGTTGACGATTTAGATTATGATCGTCATCATTAAATCCGCATCGCATCGCATCGCATCGCATCGCATCGCATCGCATCGCATCGCATCGCATCGCATCGCCACCGTCAGCGGGATCTTCCGTGACAGCCGGGCGCGGCGGGCAGAGAGCAATATGGGCAGCACGACTCATTCAATCATCCACACAGGAAATACGCAGATGTCCAAACCTTCCGTTCTGATTACAGGTGCTTCAACCGGTATTGGCGCAGTCTATGCGCAGCGCTTCGCCCAACGCGGAAACGACCTGGTGCTGGTCGCGCGCGATAAAGCGAAACTGGCCGCACTGGCCGAACGTTTGCATCAGGAATACGGCGTTGCCGTAGATATTCTGCCCGCGGATCTCACGCAGTCGGAAGATGTCGCCACGGTAGAAACGCGCCTGCGTGACGATGCAAAAATTGGCATTCTGATCAACAACGCCGGTATCGCCCAGTCGGGTGGATTTACCGGGCAGACGGCCGAATCGATTGAGCGCCTTATTGCGCTGAATGTTACCGCGCTGACGCGGCTGGCTAACGCGGTCACGCCACGTTTCGTGCAGGCCGGGGAGGGCACTATCGTCAATATCAGCTCGGTCGTGGGGCTGGCACCGGAATTCGGCATGTCGGTTTATGGCGCAACCAAAGCCTATGTGCTGTTCCTGTCCCAGGGGCTAAACGTGGAACTGGCGGGCAAGGGCGTTTATGTGCAGGCGGTGCTGCCTGCTGGCACCTACACCGAAATCTGGGATCGGGCGGGGATTGATATCAAGACCCTGCCGCAGATGATGGAAGCGGGCGATCTGGTTGACGCCGCGCTGGTAGGCTTTGACCGCCGCGAAACGGTGACGATCCCGCCGGTGCAGAGTGCATCAAGCTGGGGCAGCCTGGAGGCGGCGCGGCAGGGGCTGATTGCAGATATTAATCAGGCGAAGGTGGCGGACAGGTATCAATCTGCCTGACCAGCGCGGCCTTACGCAGGTCAATTTCAGATGTGATCGAACAGCTTCTTCTTGAGGGCGTGGTGGTGAAAGAGGATGCGTTGATAACATTAAAAAATGTCGTGGTTGAAGAATAGCTCAAAGGCAAATGCTGGCGCAAAGTACGTTTTCTTTGCGCCAGTATGACGGATTCATTCAGGCTATATTCAGTTACAGTCCACTCTGCGGCTGTAGCTGATAAATCCAGGCACTCACCTGCAGGCCATCAACCGTGGTGACGTCAACCGTCACCCGGTCATAGCCGTCTTCGAATTCATCCAGCATCGGCCAGTGCGCCTGCAGATTGTTGGATAAAAACAGGTAGCCGTTCACCTGCGCGCCATCGCTGTGCAGCACAATGCCGGGGAAATCCGCCGCCGCGCCCCAGCCCCGCTCGTAAAAGGTGCCGGTGACGTGGCCAGCCAGCCACTCGCCGCCGATGCTTTCCATGATATGCGCATTCGAATGGCCCGGGCGCAGCGTGCCGTAGACAAACAACGATTCCATCTTGCCTCAACAGTGAAAAAGGGATTACCCGCCGGGTAAGGAACAGCATTCAACATACGGTCTAATCCGGCGGCTGGCAAACCCTTCGTCATGCAGGCACTCAATGCCGCCCTCCTACAGATACTGCTCCAGCAACGTCTCCAGACTGTTCTGGTCGACGGCAAATAGTCGAATCCCTTCGGCCAGTTTTTCCACCGCCATCGCGTCCTGATTATGCGCCCAGTAGAATTCCGCTTCGGTCATGGCGGCAGGCCTAGCCAGCACTTCGCCCGCATAGCTTAGCGGCGCGGGCACCGGCTCCTGGCTTTGCTGTAGCTGTGCCAGCAGCGCCGGAGACACGGTCAGCCGATCGCAGCCGTTCAGCGCCAGCACCTGTTCCGGCGTACGGAAGCTGGCCCCCATCACCACCGTGCGGTAGCCGTGCTGTTTATAGAAGCGATAAATAGTTTGCACCGACTCCACCCCCGGATCGTTGTCGACGGTCCAGGCGGTGCCGGGATTGTTTTTCCTGTACCAGTCGTAAATGCGGCCGACAAACGGCGAAATCAGGAACACGCCGGCATCGGCGCAGGCTCTCGCCTGGGCAAAGGAGAACAGCAGCGTCAGGTTGCACTGGATGCCTTCTTTTTCCAGCGTTTCGGCGGCACGTATCCCCTGCCAGGTGGCGGCAAGCTTAATCAACACCCGTTCTTTGCCAATGCCTTTTGCTTCATATAGGGCAATGATTTCACGCGCTTTGGCAATGCTGGCTGCGGTATCGAAGGAGAGGCGGGCATCCACCTCGGTGGAAATACGCCCCGGCACGCTTTTCAGGATCAGCGCGCCGATGCTGACGGCCAGAGCGTCGGCAACATCTGCCGCCTGCACCGGTTTTCCCGCCTGGCGGGACTTCACCGCCGCGACGGCTTCCGTAATCAGCGCCTGATACTGCGGAAGCTGTGCGGCCTTGTAGATAAGCGACGGGTTGGTGGTGGCGTCTTCCGGCTGATACGCGATGATGCTGTCAATATCCCCGCTGTCGGCAACAATCGTGGTGTGCTGCTTTAGTTGTTCAAGCTGATTCATAATCGTGACCTGTAATGAGAAGTAGAATTGAATGCACGGGGAACGGCACGGAGCCGCTCCCTGTGGTGGGGCTGGCAGGGCGATCAGTTAGCCTGCGCGACGCGGGTGGTCAGGCCTGGCATATTGAAGCACTCGGCTTCATTCTGGATCATATCCTTGATTTTATTGACCACGTAACGCTCAGGCTCCACGCCAAACGATTTCAGATTGGCAAACATCGCCTTCATCTCTTTCACTACCGCTGGCTTTTCGTAGTTGTAGTGGCCGCTGAGTTCGAGGATCTCCTTCAGCAGTTCCGGCTCACTGAAGATTTGCTCTTCGGACTTATTTTTGTGCTCATCGGTCATCCATTTTTCCCACTTGTGGCTCAGCACGCACTCGCGGGTCAGCACGGTTTTCAGGTCGGACGCGGTTTTGATAAAGCCCTTCGCCGCCAGATCTTTTTCCACCTGTGCCAGCTTCAGATAGGCGCGGGTTTCAATGGTGCCGTAGGCCGGGGCGACGTTCATCGCGGTGATCCCCAGGCCCGGGTGCTTCAGCAGGATCTCATCCGGCAGGTAGTCGCCGTTGTGTTCTTTCAGGCCTACGCCGTGACGGGTGCTGATGGCGGACAGTTCAGCGGACTGCTTATCGTTGAAATGACCGACGTTCTTGGTCAGACGGGTCAGGGTACCGGTCTGGCCGACGATAAACAGCGGCTGCGGCAGCGATTCGGCCGCCAGGCGCTTGTTCAGCTCGATAATAAACTCTTCGTAGGCGCTGACGTCGGTCAGGCCACCGTTGGTCTCTTCGGTGCCGACTTCGTAGAAGAACTCTTTCAGGCTGTTGGCCCTGCGGTAATCTTCGCAGAAGCGGATCAGCTCAACGGTGCGGCTCAGAACCAGTTCAATATCAATCGCTTTACCAACGACGTACGGGTCTTTGGTCGGGTCGATATGCAGCAGGTCGAAACCGGCATCCATATCAATCTGGTAGGAGCGGCGGGCCAGCTTCATCGCTTCGTCTTCCGGGATATGGTCTTTACGTTCTTTATCGCGCTGCCACGGGCCGCCGTGGTCGCGGCAGAGGAAGTAATCGCCGTCAAAACCGACTTTATCCGCCATCGCTTTCAGGTCAGCGGCAAAGCGGAACTGATCCCAGTTGTTCACGTAACCGGCACCGAATTCATCGGCATCGACCTGGTTACGGCTGGCAATAAACATCAGCGGCAGATCTTTTTCTTTGCCCAGCTCAAAACAGGCCTGAATTAATGCCGGAGACATGGGGCCAATTCCCAGCATGGTAGATTTGCCACCGTTAACGATATAATCGACGTACTGTTTCATTGTGTTTTTCATAATAACTCCTCAGGCTTTATTCATATCAGAAGTGATGGGTTTTTTAGTCGACGATTTTTTTACCGGCTCGGTAATATTCGGTCGTAGAATATGCAGGCAGATGGCGGTCACAATCACGCCGATAGCCATATCAATGACGTACCACATCGGGGCTTTGTTCACCCCGGCAATAGCAATTAATCCGCCGTGGGGAACCATGGATTCAACGCCGTGAATCATGGCCAGACCGGCACCGACGGCGCTGCCGATAATAATTGACGGCAGTACAGTCTTGAGGTTTTTAACCGCAAACGGAATGGCGCCCTCGGTAATGCCGATTAATCCCATAAAGGCGGCAGAGGTGCCCATTCTTCTTTCGTCTTCCGCCCATTTACGCTGGGAAATAAAGGTTGAGAGGGCAATGCCCAGCGGTGGAATAGCGCAGGCAATACGATATGCGCCGTTTGGGCCATAAATACCTTCGGCCATTAAGGCGAGGGTAAAGGCCGTGGCGGTTTTATTAACCGGGCCACCCATATCAAAGGCCGCCATCGCACCCAGAATCAGGCCGAGAATAACGCCGCTGCTTCCCTGCATATTCGACAGCATGGAAACCAGCCACTTCATCGCAAAGCCGATTGGCCCAATCAGCACGTAGAGATAGAGCATGCCGACAATACAGGTGGAGACGATGGGGATGATCATGATTGGCATCACCGGCATTAACGCCTTGCCAACCTTCCAGGTTTTGATCCATTTGGCGACGTAGCCGCTGAGGATGCCGAGCAGCATGGCCCCCAGGAAACCGGTGACCACGTGGTCTGCGCCCAGCGGCGTGCTGGCCATAAAGCCGGTGATAAAGCCCGGCGTCAGCCCCGGTTTACCGGCAATGGAGTAAGAGATATAGGCCGCCAGCACCGGGATCATCATACCCAGCCCGGCACTGCCGATAGCGCCTAAATTCAGCAAAAACGGGTTAGTGACCACCATCCCTTTACCGACGACCGGCTCGCCGCCCACCAGCGATAGCGCCAGGCAGATCCCGCCGACCACCACCACCGGCATCATATAGGACACCCCGGTGCTGAACGCTTTGACTAAATCATCTTTAATGATTTTGATATTTTCCGACATTTTTTATCCTCCCGAACCCGCTATTTTTATTGGCTGCTGCGATTTTTGAACGCAGCGATCCCCGTGCGCCCGAGCGCGCTTTTAGAAATGCAGGATTCGCAGATATGTAATTAACGGTTTGAATTTTCCGGTGACGGCCGTCGAAATAAACGCACCGGTGTTGTGTTTAATTCACCAGGCTTACCGCTTTATCAATAATCGCTGCCGGATCGCGCACCACTTCGGCTGGGTTGAGGGAAATAACCCGACCCTCATCTTCTTTTTCTTCAAAGCGCTCAACGCCCTCAATACCGATAGCAATCGCCAGAATCACCACATCGGCTTCGGCAATTTCATCGTCACTTAATTCATTTTCAATGCCCATGCCGCCTTGGGTTTCCACCTTGACGTCATAACCTCTTTTTTTACACTCCTGCTCAATCGCTTCCTGCGCCATATAGGTATGGGCAACTCCGGTAATGCATGCTGCAACGCCGACAATTTTCATAATGAACTCCTGATTTTTTTTTGGCTGATTTTTAAAATAGGACTGACGGTTATTCTGTTTTTATATAGCCAGCGTGCTGGCCATCAGGTTGTAGAGTACGGTCACGTTTTCGGCCTGTTTTATTTCATTGCGGAAATCCTCTTTCATTAGCTTTCTGGCAAGCGTTGAGAAATATTTCATATGTTCGTTGGGGTCAGCAGATTTGCTCACCGTCAGCATAAATACGGTTTCAACCTGCTGATCGCCCCACATAATGGGCTTCGCAAGGGTGGCCATACTGATAGTGGAGTGCTGAATATGGTCCGATTTGGTGTGAGGAATGGCAAAGCCATAGCCCACGGCGGTGGAAAAGGAGTCTTCCCGCGCCCAGATATCATCGGTTAACCGATCGCGATTATCGGTACGGTGATGCAGCCAGAGATTGTCGGTCATCATCTTGATCGCTTCGTTCTTATCACCGGCATCCAGAGCGTAAAGGATAAATTCCGGCGTGAGGATCGGCATTTTGCTTATTGCCCTGACCTCCGGCGAGCGCAGGGCGCTTTTCACCCCGGCGGAACGTTTTACGCTGACGATCTCCTGCACCAGCCGCTGACATTTGGTGAAATCCAGCTCGCGCAGCGTGTGCTTAACCCCCGGGATCGCGGTGCCGCTCATGCTCAGTTCGTCAAAGCCCATTCCGACCAGCAGCGGCAGGAAATCGCTGCTGGCACCCAGCTCGCCGCAGAGGCCGATCCACTTGCCCGCGCGGTGCACCTCCTCGACGGCCAGCTTCAGGGCGCGCAGGAAGGACGGTGCATAATTGTCGTACACCGATTCAACCTGCGAATTGCCACGGTCGGCGGCAAAAAAGTACTGCGTCAGGTCGTTGCTGCCGACGCTGAAGAAATCGGCGTAGTCGGCAATTTCGCCGATGGCGAAGAGAACCGAGGGGATCTCCAGCATCACGCCCAGCGAGATGGCGTCGTTGAACGGCAGGCCTTCATCGCGCATCGTGCTTTTGACCTCTTCGAGCACCTCGCGACACCAGATAACCTCATCAACGTTGGCGATCATCGGGATCATGATTTTCGCCTCGCCCAGTGCCGAGGCGCTGAGAATGGCCTTCAGCTGCATGGCAAAGAGGTCGCGATAGCGGGGATAGGTGCGCACAGCGCGGAAGCCGAGAAACGGGTTTTCCTCCTCGCCGGTATCCAGATAGTCCACCGGCTTATCGCCGCCGATATCGAAGGTGCGGAAGATAACCGGCCTGCCATCTGCCAGCGCCATGACCTGGCCATAAAGATCCGCCAGCTCGCGGTAGTCCGGTGGCGTTTTGCGGTCCATAAACGACATTTCGGTACGGAACAGGCCGATGCCTTCCGCGCCGTTGTTGAATGCCGCTTCGGCTTCCGCCACGCTGGCAATATTGCCGGCGATTTCCACGCGGTGGTTATCGCAGGTCGTTGCCGGTTGCATCACGCCCGCCATCATCTGCTGCTGCATCAGCTGCTGGACGGTGATTTCATGGCGGTAATAGCGCAGGACCTGCTCATCCGGCGCGGTGATCAAAATCCCCGGGTTACCGTCGATAATGATGTCCGTGTTCGCCTCCAGCGTCAGGGCCGTAAAATCAATATCCGTCAGGGTCGGGATGCCAAGCGAACGCGCGAGGATCGCGGTGTGTGAGGTTTTACCGGTGGCGGATAAAACCAGGCCGGCAAGATACTGCTTATTGATGCCGAGAAACTGGCTCGGGGTCAGGCTGTTCGCCAGAATAATCGACGGCTGGGTTAATTCCAGGCTGTTTTGCGGCAGTGCACCCGTGCCATAAATCGCCATGATCAGCTGCCCAGTAATATCGAGAACGTCAAGGCTTCTCTCTTTGATATATTTGCTCGCTGAGCGGTTAAGAATGTCACAAAATTCCATCGCCGATTTAATCACGGAATTCCACGTATTCTCGCCGTTTGCAATGGCGCTGGTAATCTGGCTTTGAAAGGTCGCATCGGTCACGATCGATAAATGCGCCTGTAAAATATCATGCTCAACGCCGGTTTTAATTTCCAGTGCGGTAAGCTTCTCATCCTTCAGTGTCGCCAGGCCCGCCAGGAAAATACGCTGTTGCTGTTCTGCGGAATATTCTCCGCCGGGATTACGCGCCAGCATTTCGTTTAAAGACAGGCTCTGTATGCGCACCGGCTTCGCAATCGCCACGCCGCCGCTGATGCGTGAACCCTGAATAAAGTCGAGCCGGGTTTCCCGCAGGGATCGCGGCAGATAGCCCGCTGGCGCTGTGGCCTCCTCCGCCTGGCTGACCTCGAAAGAGGGCAGCTTTTTCAGCAGAGCCCGCAGCTGCTGTGCTGCTTCAGCCGCATCTTTCCCGCTGAGCGATATTTCGCAGGCGTCGTTGAATAATGTATCGGTCGCCACCACCGAGAGAGCGCTTTTCCCATTACCCTGAATGCCGCTGCGAATATTCTTCCAGCACACGTCGGATTGAAACGTATTACACAGTCGTTCGATGTGCCCTGCAGGCCGGGCGTGAATGCCTTCATTCAGTTCACACTGGTACGCTATTATTTCTGACATCATCGCTCCCGATAATACTTTGCAAAAGCAGGTTTATTTTCCTGGCAGGTATGTGGTCCTGCATTTCATGTTTTATATCCTTGACCTTTAATGAACATGTTTGAATAGAAAAAAAGTGACCTTTTCTCGAATAAAAAAGCAGAAATATTATTTTGTGATCGCAATCATAAAATTAATCTGCGCTGAGCCGCCTGTGATAATCGTCACGTTTTTATTCATCATCGCGCCGTGATGACATATTTTCTAATTAAGTACCTTTTCTACTCTTTAATGGCGGGGTGAATGGCGTTCAAACTAAAACACACTCTTTTATTTTCACGTGGTAAGAACGATGCATTTTCGTGGGATATTACTGGATTTAGACGGCACGCTGGTGAACTCGCTGGATTTCGTTGAGGCCTCCTGGAGTTTGTGGGCGAAAGGAAAGGGGCTGGACCCGCGAACGGTCTGCCATTACCTGCACGGCAAACCGGCGCTGAGTACCCTGCGCCACTTTATGCCGGACGCCAGCGATCAGACCATTCAGGACGAATTTCTTGCGCTGGAAGACTATGAGGCGAGCCATACCGACGGCATTACTGCCGTTGACGGTGCCGTGGATTTTCTCCAGCAGCTGGAGCGGAACCTGGTGCCCTGGGCCATCGTTACCTCGGGCTCGCTGAAGGTGGCGTCGGCGCGCATCAGGCAGGCTGGTTTTCCCATGCCGCCGGTGCTGGTGACCAGCGAAGATATTCAGCAGGGCAAGCCCCACCCGGAGCCGTTCCTGACCGGTGCCGCTCGGCTTGATGTTTCTCCCGCCCGCTGTATCGCTTTCGAAGACTCCACCGCCGGTCTGCTTTCTGCCAGTGGGGCAGGGTGCGTGGTGGTTGAAGTCCTCACCCGCCAGTCGGTGGTTCACGACATTGATAGCTGGCACACCATCGATCGCTATGCTGGCCTGAACGTGACGCCGAAGGGCGAGGCCGAATTTTTCCTGACTATTCAGAAGGAGCGTTAAATGTCATCACGAAAAACCCTGGCGAATGCCATCCCAGGCAGAGCGTTGACGCCGCGTAGCGGGTGAACGCCGGCCATCCGGGTGCGCCGCTGGGGATGGCAGGGCTTCCGCGAGCCTTAATCGGCAACTGACTTCAGATCGATCCGCCCGCCGTTATCTGCCCGCGAGGCTAAAGGTCGATCACATTGCCTCGCGGCAGATTCAGCGACTTGCGCATCGCGCCAATCACCTCGCCCGGCTTGAGCAGCAGCGAGTTAATGCAGACGTTCAGAATGCGGCAGCCGTCAAAGCGCAGAGGATTATCGATGGTGATATCGGAAGCGATAATCGTCAGCTCCGAGGCGAAAATATCCTCGCTGGTGATTTTATTCTTCAGCCCCAGCACGCCCTGCGTCTCGATTTTTATCGCAAAGCGATACTGCCTGGCCAGTTTCTCCAGCTGTTCCGCTGCCATGTAGGTGTGCGCCACGCCGGTGGCGCAGGCGGTCACCGCCACCACGTGCAGATTGCGTTCGCTGGAGAACGGCTGGATCTCTTCTCTTCCTGTGCGGATGGTCATAAGCCTGCTCCCTTATTTTTGCGCCGGTATTCCAGCGGCGTGCAGTCGTTAATATCGCGAAATACCTTGCTGAAATAGTTGGTATCGGTGAAACCGCACTGCTCTGAAAGCTCGTTGATTTTCAGATTGGTACCGATCAGCAGCGCCTTCGATCGCGTAATACGGGCCAGTTTGAGATATTCATTAAACTTCACGTCTGACTCCCTGGAAAACAGACGCGACAGATAGCCGGGGGAAATATTAAACGTCTCGGCGACGCTTTCCCGGCTAATGTCCGTATGGTAGTGGCTGTCGATATGGCTCTTAATTTCATCCAGCAGCGTGAAGGGCCGCTGGTTAACCAGGCCATCGGTGATTTGATACAGCAGATCGTTAATCAGCGCGTAGACCACGTGGGCAAAGGTCTCGCCGGTTGTATCCTGCGACCACGCCAGCGATTCGGCCAGATCGAGCAGCCGGTCGCGGACCGTACTGCTGGAGTTTTGCAGGTTGTACTTCTCCACTTCCTTAAACTGCGTGCCGTCCCAGTTGCTGATGCTGAAGCCCACATCCTGTTTCCAGAACACGATCGACATGCAGATCACCGGGCTTTCCCACTGCGGCGAATTCCAGCTGTTGGCGGGAATATAGGTGATAGTGCCGACCGGGCGCTCATACTTCACGATGCGATCCGCCCCTTTGGGCAACAGCATGCTGAGCGCGCCCTTTACCGTCAGCTCAATGCGCGGCACGTGCAGGTAATAGGCCATCGCCGGTGGGTTCGCGTTGCCGTTTGCCACCAGCACGCTGTCGTTGATCGCGCCCTGGCCGCTGAATTCGCTGAGGATAGACTGAATAAACGTGCCCATATTATGCCCGAGGTTTGATAACGGTTTTCAGAACTTTCACCGCCACGGCGGTGGCGACGGTTCCGGCAATGACCGAAACGATATAGCCAAAATGGTTGCCGACCACCGGTAAGACGATCAGCCCGCCCCAGGGCGCGGCGTTGGTGGCACCAAACCATAACGAGAGGATGGCCGCCACCGCGCTGCCGAACATAATCGCCGGGATCACCCTGACCGGATCGGCCGCCGCGAAAGGGATCGCCCCTTCGGTAATGCCCATAAAGCCCATGATTACCGCGGGCTTCCCGGCTTCGCGCTCCACATCATTAAAAACGTCTTTAAACAGAAAGGTCGCCAGCGCCAGTCCCAGCGGCGGCGTGCAGTCGGCGGCGGCAACGGCGGCCATCAGCTGCGGATTGGTGGAGATCAGCGCTACGGCAAAGAAAAAGGCGGTTTTGTTCATCGGGCCGCCCATATCAACGGCGATCATGCAGCCCAGAACGGTGCCGAGAATGATAAACGACGTGCCCTGCATATTGCCCAGCCAGGCGCTCAGCCACTTCATCAGCCCGGCGATCGGATCGCCAATAATGTAGTAAACCGCCATGCCGGTGAGGAAGGTGCCGAGCAGTGGGATGATAAATATCGGCAGTACCATGCGCAGAAAATTGGGGATGCGCAGCCGGGCAATCAGGCTGAGCAGCAGCCAGACCACCAGCCCGGCAATAATCCCGGAGAGCATGCCGCCTAAAAAACCGGCCCCCATCTGGTAGGCCATCAGCCCGCCAATCGCCCCGGGAGCCAGCCCCGGCTTATCCACCATCGACCAGGCAATAAACCCGGACAGCATCGGAATAAACAGGGTCAGACCGGCGAGGCCGATTTGCGACATCGCCTTGAGAAAACCGTGGTCGGGCACGGCCGCCTTTTCGTTGAACATCACCGCCAGCGCCAGCAGCACCCCTCCGGCCACCACAAAAGGCACCATATACGACACGCCGGTCATAAAATGACGTTTGGTATTTTTTAATATTTTTATCATGTCAGCCTCGTCGGGTGGGTGCTCAGCAGGCCAGCGTGCGGGATATCAGCGTATACAGCGCTTTCGGGCCTTTCGCCTGTTTAATTCGGCTGACAAATTCATCGTTCATTAGCATGCGCGCCAGGGTGGAGAAGTGTTTCATATGCGCGTTATTCTCCGCGTCTTTACTAATGGTCAGCATAAACAGCGTGTCCACCAGCACACCGCCCCAGGCAATCGGCCGCCGGAGCGTTGCCACGCTGAGGGTGGAGTGATGGATATAATCGCTTTGAGCGTGGGGGATAGCAAAACCCGAGCCGACGACGGTGGGGAACGGCACTTCCCGTGCCCAGATATCATCGCAGAGTTTATCCCGCGCGTTGGTGCGCTGCTGTAGCCACAGATTATCCACCATCATCTTGATTGCCTCGTTTTTATCGCGGGCGTCCATCCGCCATAAGATCGTCTCCACCGTCAGCAGCGGTTTTTCTATCACGCCGGTCTGGTCTTTATTTATCGCGGCGTTGATCCGCAGCCGCTGCTGCATCGCCTGCTGAACGGCCATTTCATGGCGGTAGTAGCGCAGCACGTTCTCATCAGGGTGGGTGATAAGAATGCCGGATTCAGCGTCGATGACGATTAGCTGCCCGGCATCCAGCGTCAGCGGCGCAAAGTCGACATCGGCAAGGGTTGGAATGCCCAGCGAGCGGGCCAGTATCGCCGTGTGCGAAGTTTTGCCGGTGGATGACAGCACCAGGCCCACCAGCCGGCTTCTGTCCAGCGCCAGTAAAAGGCTGGGGGTCAGATAGCTGGCGAAGACAATCGTCGGTTCAGTGAGCAGCAGCGGGCTTCTGTCCAGCGCCCGTTCACCGTAGGCCGCGCCAATTAGCTGCGTGGCGATGTCGAGCATATCCAGCGTGCGCTCCTGCAGGTAGCGACTGGACGATTGCTCAAGCTGCTGGCAAACGTCCAGCGACACCCGGGCGATGGCCGACCAGGCATTCATCCCGTCGTTAAGATACCCGATCGTTGCCTCCTGAAACTCACCGTCGTCGATCAGCGTGAGGTGCGCCGCAATCAGGTCGTGCTCAATACCCCGGGTCTGACTGAGCGCGTGCTGTTTTTCCCCGCGCAGCGACGCGATCCCGGCGCGAAAGCGCGCCGTTTCGCTTTCGATACCGTCGGTATGACCGGGATTGCGATCGATAATGTCGGCGAAGGTCAGGCTCTGCATCACTCGCGGCCGGGCAATGGCGGCTCCCGGATGAATACGGGTACCCTGAATCACCTGCGGGTTCAGCTCGCGCAGACAGCGGGGCAGGTAGCCCTGGCCGGTAACCGGTTCGGGCTGCATGCTGAACGCCGGAAGGTCCGCCAGCAGCGCGTGCAGCCTTGCTGCAGCTTGCTGTTCATCCTCCCCGTCCAGGGTGATGCGGCATTCATCGTTGAGCAGAGTGTCGCTGGCAATCAGCGAGAGGGCGCTTTTCGCATTCGCCCGCAGCCCGGTGCGGGTGTTTTCCCAGTCGATGGCGGCCTGAAAAAGGTTACACAGCCGGGCGATATAGCCAGCGGGTCGGGCATGGATCCCTTCATCAAGCTCGCATAACCAGGTGATTGAAACCGCCATGCCGACTCCTGAGCGTGTGTGCAGAGCAAAATTTGCAGAACAGGTTGGCTATCTTTCCCTGTTCACTACGGGGATGACATAGAAAAAATGTGACCTTTACTTGAAAATAGTGGACTGATTGTTATTTTGTGACATTTATCATATTTACGGCGGTGATAGGATTTGGGTAGTGTGTTGATTGTAGAGGGGATTGTTTTACCGCGGCGTTCTGAGTGGTTTGTGAGGATGGTCACAAAATTAAAGAAGATGAAGGGCTGCGGTGCAGGGAAGTGTTGTTGGATGCTCAATTGGTATAGCTTATGCTTCATCAGTTAATCAGTAGCAGGCGTTGTGATAGGGACATGAATGAGTTTCCTCAAGACGTCATTGCACATGCTGGCGGGTAGCACTACCGCCTGACTGGCCCACGTGACGGCAGTACATTCTTGCTATGAGGACAACATGTTAAAAGTTATTGCCGAAGATTTTATCAAACCCGAGCATATCGAAACCGTTCTGCCTTTGTACCGCGAGTTGGTTGCCGCCACGAAAAATGAACCGTTGTGTATCGCTTATGATTTGTATATTGATGAAAAAGATCCGGGGCACTTTATCTTTATCGAAGAGTGGCCGGACCGCGCGGCGCTGGACGCACACTGCGGCACAGAGCATTTCCAGCGGCTGGTGCCGCTGATAGACCGGCATAAGCGGCAGGATGCACGATTTACTCTGATGGATTCCGCTGTAGGTGTAAGTTATTAATTCAGCAGTTAATTCAAGAGCGGATCGCAGATATAATAAAAGCCCTGACCGTTGCAGCCAGGGCTTTCATTGTACTACAGACTTAGGATGTAACATTAGTGGACTTAATATGGATACGACTTATGGTACTGCGTTAAAATGTACGCGTTTATAACAGATAATATTGGGTGTCGATAACAACTAAATCCCCCTCTATTTTCTTTGTAAGCTATTCAGCCATAATAAAAATGGCACTGTAAACAAGTACATCTCCCCTCGCGACATCTACTCTTTGATGCGTGGCCTGACTTACATTGCGACACTAAAACTAATCTGACTTACACAACCCCGTCGCAAACATTAACTTTTAAAACATGGCCTTACATCGTCGCGCTATCTTCACAAATTTGCGATTAACTATTCTCACTACGTGGCCTTGAAACCTCGCTGACGTAAAAAAATTTATCTTATCGCCAGTGATCCCATACAACAAACTTCGTGACCTTTATCGCAAATTATACCGTGCTTCACTTGCTTTCAACTTAAAACCTAACTGCTTTCAACTTAGCAGCGAACTTTCATTTAACCGCTGCTGAAATCCAATCTACGCATTTTGAAAGTACTGTCAATACTGTTTTTAATGACATGTTTTTATTTACAGCAAAAGAGGTAAGCCAGTCATGAAATCGTGTTTTTTACCGTATCTTTGGTGTTAGGTGGTGACATTCAATTGGATGTGATCTGGCTAATAATAACTCCGCTAACAGTCTTATCTTTCAAATAGTATTTAAGGCAATTCATCTGAGTGTAATTGCTGTCAGTCTTCTTGTCAGTGCAATACTGTATTACGCCACGGTCGGGTTTGTCAGAGAACGTCGATGAGATTTTTTCTAATGAAGCGTTGAGTAACGGAATTCCCTTAATCGACACGCTCAAATTGCCACTATAAGTTACGCAGGTTTTTGGTTGTTCAGCTTTTGAAATTGCGATAGATGTTAGATCTCCTTTTCCCATTTCATTATCAGAGATAAACCAGTAATCCTGCCCTCTGGCACTCAGACAGAGCCATGAAGCCAGATCGTCTTGATTGACCATTGTGTTAGCGATTTTAGCAATATCTTCAAGGCGGCTGAATTCCATAGAAAAACGCTTTCCGCCGACTATCACATCAGGCACTAAACCTTTACGAGTCTCGACATCAGTGACTGAAGAGTCCTCATGATAATAATGAGAACCAAAACCTTCCATTTGTGTAGCGATAGCAACAGGAGAGGTTACTAAAATGGCCAGGAGGAGATGTTTCATTATACTATAAAATCTCATGTTCAATCCATAAGTTAACCGGAACGGCCATTGGGAAAAATCCTTTTTCGGGGTACGGTTAGGATATTATCTTTTTATATGCTTTTTATGGAAGTGATTTTTTATTTTTTTTGGTGAAAATCAAAGAGATTAGTGCACTTGTAGTGATAGCAATGCTTAAATTATTATTTGTTTAACTAATGACCGTTAAAGGAATGTATTTTATTTCAAGATCTTATATTTACCAAGAACAAAAAAGTAATAATTAGAACTGTGTTTAACAATAATTCAAGGTTAGCTTAGTGCCAAACGATCTTCACTAACAACAGTCTCGGTGATCCAGTGGGAAGAGAATCAGGCCAGTTCAAGAGGGTGTTCGTGCAATGTGGGTGGGTTTGCACCAACCTTGTCACAGTAGTCTCACTCAGATACAATCTGCTGTAAAAAAGACCCAATGAGATCATGAAATGACTCTGAATTATTATCTAAGAAAATGTCTCTGGAGTTTAACAAGTTGTGGCTATTTAGTTTACCTTATTCTAAAAGACTTACATGATGGGTTAATCTTTCCTTCATACCAACCCTATATTCCTTATGTTGCCGCTTACTTAGTCATAAGCGCAGTCGTTTATCCTTTTTCTTTCTATGTTTCAGAAAAGCTGGCAATGATGGTAATGAAAAAAGAGACGTGGGAATATTATTTTGCTTTCAATGGGCCATCCTGGAATTTATTCATTCTTACCCATTTTTTTTGTGTATTATTTTCTATACCACTACTTATGCTTTATCCACTTGTAAACAAAAAGCGTTAATCTTGCGCAGTTGCCCTAACGACCTGTACCTCATTAAAGCGAACCTTATTCCTCCTCACTCCGCAGCCTTATCCCAAAAATGTTCTTACCGCCCTCGTGCCGATAGTACGCACTGCCGCCGTGTAATGCGGCAATGGCGCTCACCAGCGACAGCCCCAGGCCGCTGCCGGCGGTGTGGCGCACGTTGTCGCCGCGCCAGAAACGCTCGAAGACTTTCTCCGGTTCCGCCAGCGCCTCACCGGCGTTTGCCACCTCTATTTCGGTGACATCGCAGCGATGAACGGCGCTGACCTTTATCGTGCCGTTGCCAGGCGCATAGCGGATGGCGTTGACCAGCAGATTGGTTATTGCCCGCTGGAACAGCATCTTATCGGCGGTCAGATAGCCTTCGGCGTGGAGTTCAATGAGCATTTCTCTCTCTTCGGCCAGCGGCTCCAGGAAATCGATCGGGGTTTCCAGGGCATCATGCAGTAAGAAGGTTTCTTTATTGAGCCGGATATTGTGGTGCGTGGCGCGGGCCAGAAAGAGGATATTTTCCGTCAGCCGCGACAGGGCTTCCAGTTCTTCAATATTCCCTTCCAGCAGCGCCTGATATTCAGCCGTGGAACGCGGGTTGCTCAGCGCCACCTGATTCTGGCCTAACAGCACGTTGATGGGCGTACGTATCTCGTGAGCCAGATCGTCGGCAAACTGCGTCAGCCGAATAAAGTCCGTCGACAGGCGCTGGCGCATGGTATTCAGTGCCTCGCCCAGCGGCAGCAGCTCTTTCGGGATCGCCTGAAGCGGTACGGTATGGGTTAAACGGTCGCTGCCGGTTTCCGCTACGATCTGACTTAACCGGCCAATCGCGCGCAGCCCGCGCCGGATAAGCAGCGGGCTGAGGGCGGCGCACAGTAATATCGCCGCCAGCGACACCAGGATACTTTGCTGGCGATAGCGTTCCAGCATTATCGCCCGCTCCCGCGCCACGCGCGCCAGCGTAATGACGATCGGCCCTTCCTGAGAACTGGCCTGCAGGCTCAGCGCCGAGGCTTCCGTATTATCCGCACCGATCCAGCGGTGCAGCTGCTGCTCATCGGGCGGGGTGCCGACCGGCGTGGGGGACATCTCCGGCAGCGCCACGCCGGTATGGTTAATGCTGACGTTTTGCTGATGCTGCGAACGGATACTGAGAATATCCTGGCGAATATCAACCATACGATTGAAATAGAGCGGCAGAGATTCGGGATGCGCGCCGTCTTCCAGCAGCTGCCGCAGCTGCGCGGCACGGTTGATTAGCGTCCGATCGTCGCGCCACACCAGCTCGCTGCGTAGCGCGTTGTACAGGATCACGCTGATACCGCCGCTGGCCAGCGCGACGATCAGCGTGAAGATCGCCGTCAGCCGTAGGGTGAGGGAAGGGCTATACACCGCCGACCTCCTGTTCAGACAGGCAGTAGCCCATGCCCCTGACCGTGGTAATCAGCTTTTGCGGAAAAGGGTCGTCAACTTTACGGCGCAGGCGACGAATTGCGACATCCACGATATTGGTTTCACTGTCGAAATTCACGCCCCAGATTTCACTGGCGAGCAGCGTGCGGGGCAGGATCTCGCCGTGACGGCTGGCCAGCAGCCACAGCAGCATGAACTCTTTGCGGGTCAGCGCCAGCGGAATACCCTCACGCGTTACCTGAAAGCGCGCCGAGTCCATCACCAGATCCGCCACGCGCAGCGTGCTGCTGTGCGGCTGATGCTGGCGAAGCTGATTTCTTACCCGCGCCAGAAGTTCAGCAAACGAGAAGGGTTTAACCAGGTAATCGTTCGCGCCCAGCTCCAGGCCTTTAACGCGATCGTCCACCGAATCCCTGGCCGTGAGGCAAATCACCGGCGTGCTGCTGGCGGTGCGCAGGGTTTTCAGAACCTGCCAGCCATCCAGGCCCGGCAGCATAATATCCAGAATCACCAGGCTGTACGGGTGCGCCAGCGCCAGATGCAGGCCGTCGCGACCGTCTGCGGCGTGATCCACAATATAGCCCGCTTCCTCAAGCCCTTTGCGCACCCAGGCGCTGGCCTTCTGGTTATCTTCAATCAGTAACAGTTTCATGGGCGCAGTGTGCCATGAAAGACAGGGTCGCCCCAGCGTTTCAGCGCCAGATGACAATATGGTCATCTTCGTGACAGGTAACCACGACCCGCGCGCAGGTATAACGGCACGGTCACTAACAAAGGAGAATAAAACATGAAAAAGTCCGTCGCTGCGTTGTCCCTCTCTATGCTGCTGGCCGCGCCAGGTATGGCCCTTGCCGCCGGTAAAAACCCGATCAGTGTGCATATCCTGAACCAGCAAACGGGGATGCCCGCCCCGCATGTAGCGGTAACGCTCGAGAAAAAACAGGGTGACAGCTGGACCGTGCTGAACACCGCCAGCACCGACGAAGATGGCCGTGTGGCGGCGCTGTGGCCGGAGAAACCGTTCGAGACGGGCGACTATCGCGTGATCTTTAAAACCGGCAAATACTTCACGGACCGCAAACAGGAAAGTTTCTTCCCAGAAATCCCGGTGGAATTCCACATCAGCAATACCGCCACCACCTATCACGTTCCGCTGCTGCTGAGCCAGTATGGCTATTCCACGTATCGTGGGAGCTGAATACCAAAACAAAAAGCCCGCTTAAGTTTCCTTAAGCGGTTTTTTTTAAGTATGGATCATCTGGCTGGGATCATATTTTCATGTAAATTGCTAATAAATATGATAAGTTTCAAGCTTCATCCTGTTAAGACCACCAGAATGACCACCAATGGTTGCTTGTTAGTTAAAAGGGGTTTTGAACACTTCGCTTCATGTGTTGATCGTTCTATGTGGCTGCGAATCGAACTCTGGGAAGAGTTGTGTCAGGGGCTACTGTTAATGTCATCTCCCTCCACCCAGACAGGCAGGAAAGCGATCCCCAACTCTTAACCACGGCCTGGCGCATTGCGTCGAAATTGTCACAGCCAAATATGGGCTGCAGGGGGCTCTCTGGCCGGATGACCAATCACGTTCGACCAGCAGAGCAGATCTGCACTGTGCAATTTGTCGATTAAACGATGGGAAGCTATTTCATTCAGTGAGGCAGTTTTCCAGATAGGCCGGGCTCGCACACTGTACGCGCGTTTGCATCGCTATTATACTAGCAATCAGCGTGCTGTCGGCTATGTCGCCAATGCGAATGACACATCTATCCGCTATCGACATGAACAGTTCACTCGAGAGGCTACGGGCTGCTCTAAGAACATAAACGGACATTCTTGTCTTCTCTGACTCGGGACGCTTTTTTAATTAACTTACTGATTATTAATATAAAGTTATGCTTTGTGGTGTCAGTAGCATCAGAATGACCACTAATTTTTTCTAATTTTCCTTTTCTGTACACAAGTCAAGTATTATGCTTTGTATGTCAGGTATTTTTGTCTTCAAACCAGAAACCCATTCCAGATAATGAACCATTGTTTTTATTAAATTTAGATTCTTTCTTCATACGGTGATGATTGAAGATGGAGTTATTCTGGCGAACATCTTTTTCATTGAACCTGATTCGCCGAAAATCTGTGAAAATAAATAATTTCAGCTTAACGATTTATCTCCAACAAATAAAATTTGAGTGATGGTTAAGGGGGTGTAATGTCATTTAACAATTTTATATTGAGCTTAAGAATCATTGAATTAATACCCGTAAATTAATTTAATGCATAGATTAACAATGAAGTTATTTATTTAAATTCTGTGTGATAATTTTTTAGGCCAAGCTGCCGGAGATAAAAATGGACAGACGGATTGTTATTTGCTGCGATGGGACTGGTAATGAATTAAATCGGACAATGTCAAACGTACTCAAGTTTTATCGCATTCTTGAAAAAAATACACAGCAGCAAGTTTTCTATACGCCGGGAGTGGGCACGCTGGCGCTGGATAATCCCTGGCAACGGTTTAAACAAAAATGTCGCCTGTTATTAGGACTGGGAGCAGGGTATGGTCTGGATAACGACGTACTCAAGGCATACGATTTTTTGTGCCAGAACTGGCATGAAGGAGACAAAATATATCTGCTTGGGTTCAGCCGAGGTGCTTACACGGTGCGTGTTGTAGCTGCGTTAGTTGAAACTATCGGCATCATTCCGCCTGGGCAGCGTAATCTGGTCGAATACGGCCTGACGGCGTATAAAAAGGCCAGAGGCGACCGTTCTGCCACAGCTACCTCTAATGATCTGGAGGACGCCTGGCTCTTTGGCCGTATTGCGGGCGGGCGACCTGCGAGAATTGAATTTATCGGCGTATGGGATACCGTCTCTTCAGTGATAGTACCCCGCAGCGATCGCCTGCTGCCAAGCATACAAACTCTTCGTTTCACCCGAACCAACAAGGCGGTGAAGTGCTTTCGACAGGCCATTTCAATGGATGAACGACGGCGTATGTTTCGTCTGAACCGATGGATAGACCCTCAACCCTACCGACCTGTTCCTTACCGGAAAGAGAG
The DNA here is from genome assembly GCF_003751505.1 of Erwinia sp. JUb26. Classification (GTDB taxonomy): domain Bacteria; phylum Pseudomonadota; class Gammaproteobacteria; order Enterobacterales; family Enterobacteriaceae; genus Erwinia. The sequence continues at coordinate 495,323 of NZ_RJVB01000003.1, forward strand.
CGAAATCTCTCAGGATATTCAGCAGGTCTGGTTCGCAGGAGTTCATGCTGATGTCGGAGGAGGGTATCCTGAAAGTGAAAGCGGACTCTCCAAATATCCTTTGATTTGGATGCTGGAAGAGGCGAAAAAAGCCGGTCTGACCTATGACGAAGAGTGCCGTCGTGCGATCAGCAAGGGAGGAAAACTGGCTCGCGGCGGCGAAACCTTCGTTCCCCCGGATGCTACCGGAATGCTCCACCGTTCCCTGAGGAGGCTGTGGTGGCTCCTTGAGTACATCCCCAAAAATAAACGCTGGCGCGAGTGGTGCACTTCGCGACCTACTTTTCTGGGACACTACCTGCCTCTGGGCGAACCGCGCGCTATTCCACCAGGTTCGCTGATACACGCTTCGGTTCGGGAGCGAATGGCGAAGTACCCGCACTACCGTCCCATAAACCTCAAAGGTTCTTACCAGTTTACCGATGACGTTGTTTCAGAGCCACAACTCGAGGAAAGCATCGATGCAGTACATTGACAGACGGCGTGTTCCTCCACCGGAGGAGTTACGGGGCGATAAGCTTTTTAGCAACGGGGAGCGGATGTGGCAGTTTTTGCAGCTTGATCCCAATAGGCGTGCGCAAACTCGAGCCCCACAAAGCAGCGTTCAGTCTGGCAGCTATTCCAGCGTGCTGTCTGCACTTCACTCGCTGTTTAATGGCCGCTGTGCGTTTTGTGAATCCCAAACGTCAGCACTAAACATACATTATTTTCGCCCCGTGAATGGTGCAGAGCCTCATTACGGTTTGGTGGATAGCCATATTTACTATGCCTGGTTGGCAAACGCATGGCAGAACTTCTACCTAGCCTGTGCAGACTGTAACGTGCATGGTCGTAACTATTTTCCGGTGATAGGGCTGCGGGCGCCGATCCCCACGCAAGAGATGTATATGAAGTATCTGGAAAGTGGTACAGGGCTGTGGCCAGCGTGGCCTCCTAAAGAGAGAGCTCTGCTGTTAGATCCCTGCAAACTCCAAAATTTTTACTCCCATTTTTCGGTAGAAGTTGAAGGTCGATTAGTCGCGCAATCTGAAGCGGGTAATGAAACCATCAACACATTTGGCCTCAATCGCAGCGAACTAGTTAATAAGCGGTCGATACGTTTTAGCAACTATCTTGAAAGTGTTGCCAGAGCGATTAAGTATTCATCCTCAGGCGAACTCAAAACGTTGTTCAGTTTTTCAGAGATTGAATTTGGCGGTAGCTGGTATCTACTCTTACGGCGACTAGCGGAAAAAATTGGCACGCGCAAAGGACCAAAACCGAATCTCTCACCTGCAAGGATTATCCGCCTGTTCTTACCGTTGCTTAAAGAGCCACGCGGTTTGGAATGGTTTACTGACGCCATAAAGGAGAACCAGCGTGAAGAACCGCTATTCAATGAAGAGTTCAGCGAGGACGATATTTCTGGCGCGAAACCTGCGCGAATAAACGAAGTTGATTTTGAAAATTTTAAATCGCTGCAAAAAATCGCGCTGAAGGTCACCCCAGTGACGGTAGATCATGATGGTGCTCCGATAGCTCCTGCGGTGCTTATCCTTGGAGAAAATGCTACCGGAAAAAGTTCAATCCTTGAAGGTATTGCATTGGCGTTGGCCACCGAGGGAGCAAGAAAAAAACTCATCCTCAACTGGCGTAGCTATGTGCTGGATCCGCGGTACATGGGGGGGAAACCGGGGCGTGACTCTGATACCGCTTATGTCAATATTCTCAGTTCAGAACAGCAACGCCTCAAAATGACGCTCAAAAAGGGTAGTTATCAGATCAGCCGGGAACAAGGTTTTGATGTTGGACCTGTTTTCGCGTATGGCGCCTTCCGTCATTACCAGCATAAGCAGCGCCGCTATGCCGCCGATCACCCGGTGCGAAATCTTTTTGATGGCAACCTGCTCGGCAATCCACAGACCTGGCTATTGGGGCTTGAAAAAGATCACTTCAATATGGTGATCCGCGCTTTACGTGATGTTCTGGCGATCGAAGGAGAGTTTGACGTTGTAGAGCGCGATGAAGCGGCGGGGGTGTGCTATATCGTAACACCGCTGTTTCAACAAAACGGCGAGCCTCTTCGTATTCGCACCCCGCTGAATATTGTTTCATCAGGATTTCGTTCCGTGCTGGCGATGGTATGCGACATCATGGCCGGGCTGATGAATCCAGAATATAACCCCACCTTTGGAACGCTGGATAGCGCTCTGGGCGTGGTGTTGATTGACGAGGTTGAAGCGCACCTTCATCCTCGTTGGAAAATGCAGATAATGAAGGGATTGCGTCGTGCGCTGCCTAATATGACCTTTATTGTCACCACTCACGATCCGCTTTGCCTGCGGGGCATGTGCGATGGCGAAGTGGTCGTATTACAAAAAACGGTGAATGAGAATCCGGTATTGGACGATGAATTACCCACCACAGTTCAGGCCTTAACCGCTTTACCGAATATTGATACCCTGCGCATCGACCAACTTCTGACGGCCGACTTCTTCCAGCTCTATTCCACTGTTGAGCCCAAAATAAACCAGCAAATGGCCCATGTGGCCGACCTGCTGGCAAAGGCGCAGCAAGGGGACCCGCTAAATGACGTGGAAAAACAAGTACTTTACACGTTCGAGAAAGATATCGCCTCAGCAATGCCCGTCGGGACGTCGGAAGCGCATCGTCTGGTGCAGGAAGCCGTTGCGAGGTATTTGCAGGACCGGCATCGAGAAACGCCGAATTCCCGCGCGGCATTGCGGGAGCGCACAAAGGATAAAATTGTCGATATTCTGAAGCAGGTACTGCGATGAGAAAGGTCATCCGCACGCAGGAGCAGACGTTACCCCCCGCAGCCTTGAACGCGAAGAATAAAGACGGGACCACCGAACTGGAACGCTCGAGGGCGCATTATGCCGTGGAGCGCGAGAAAAGAGAGAGCTACGACTTTGTTGCTTATAAAGCCGATGAGGTGAAATGGCGACTTAATGCGCTGTTTCATTATAAATGCGCCTATTGTGAGAGCTTCTTTTCTGCCTCCGCACCGGTGGACATTGAACATTATCGCCCCAAAAGTGCCGTCAGCGAAGATGCGTCCCATCCGGGATACTGGTGGCTGGCGATGGACTGGGATAACCTCCTGCCAAGCTGTATTGACTGTAACCGTAAGCGTAAACAGCGGCTTGTTGACGGGGCAACCGAACTAAGCGTACTGCTGGACCGCCAGACGCAATCACGTAACTCGTCAGGTAAGAAGGACAGCTTTCCTGTTGCGCGTGGCGGGCCAAGACTTTTGCCGGAAGATAAAAACTATGTGACCGAGTCGCCGCTGTTGCTCAACCCTTACTATGACAATCCCGACGAGCATATGCGGTTTGTCAGCATCGGCAATCCACCGGTGAGCCTAGCGATCCCGATTGGCGTAGGGCCAAGTGAACGCGGGGTCACCTCAATTCATATCTACGGCCTTAACCGTCTCGGTCTCGTGCAGGAGCGGACGCGCTATCTGCGTCGGCTGGTATTTTTAGGTGAAATGCTGATTTCTCTCGGTGAACTTGTCGAGGCGATTGAGGCTACGCCGCTATCTGATGAGATTAAGGCGAGTATTAATCGCAAGCTGGAATTGCTCATGACGTGGACGGGGGAAGAAATGAAGAAAATGACTGCAGCGGATCAACCCTATTCGGCAATGGCCACGGCCTGGGTGACCGAGTTTACAGCGAAGATGGCGGAGCGCTAAAGCGATGTTAGTCTGGCGTAGCCCGCATACGGGAGCAATGCCGCATTTTGTTTATCTGATTCAATAACCCTTTGAACCGCAGAAGTAGTTTTCTGTTAGATGCCTTTGACGAATTCCCATAAGCAAGAGAACAGGATAGTGGGTGTTGCTGGTAGGGGCGTGTCCGCCTTCTAAGAGAGCGGGGGGGCTTTCTGTGAGTCTTTGTTGTAAGAAGCACGAAAACAAAAAGCCCGCTTAAGTTTCCTTAAGCGGGCTTCTTTAATTTGGCTCCTCTGACTGGGATCGCCTTTGCCAGTAACTGGCTAATAAGTAAGCTAAACCTGAAATTCCTTTCTGTCAAGACCACCAGAATGACCACCAATCGAAGCTGGTACATAGAACTGATATGAGCGATCTCGCAGCATGTAGTGCTCATTATTATGAACACTTTTACAAGGAAAGTTTGAGTTTGTCCCCGCGATGTGACCGTCAGGCTCAGTATTATAAGTGGTCGTTCATTTTGATAGCCTATCAAAAAGGACCTTTAACGTAGGTAACAGCCTGTATGAATTAACTCCTGCATCTTTTTTCGGGCTGACAACCATCCAGACCGCAACCCCTATAATGACTGACCCCATAATAAAACCGTTGTTGATGGTTTCACCCAGCGCCAGGTATCCCCATAACACGCCAAACGGAGGGATTAAGAATGTTACTGTTAATGAACGTAACGGCCCGACATCGGCAATCAGGCGAAAATACAGAATGTAAGCAAACGCAGTGCAGAGCGCCCCCACTGCAAGAACGCTTATCCATGCTTCTTGCGATAGCCAGTTCACAGCAGGACCGGTGCTGGTGCTCCATATGAAAAAGGGCAGCAGAAAAATAGATGCACCCAGTTGGCTACCGAAGGCAACGATTTCAGGATCGAGTCCACCTTTGTTTGAAATCCAGTTGCGTGTCAGAAAACTGGCGATCCCATAACAACCTGTAGCGATCAGGCAGGCAATAACACCGACAATTTGCCTACCAGCAGACTGCGTTTCTCCAATTGTGGTGATCACAGTGATGCCGACAAGCCCCAGGAGTACGCCAGCCCATTTACGGACTGTCAGTTTTTCCGCAAAGCATAAAGAACCAATGAGAGCCCCCATCAAAGGTGTTGTTGCATTCAAAATAGCTGAATACCCGGCAGGGAGCCATTTTGCCGCAAGGCAGTACATCAGGAAGGGCAACCCGGAGTTAATCACGCCAAGTATCACTGAGGACCTGAATTTATTTTTAAAGTCAAAAGAGGATTTAAACATGAGCAGAATGACCGCGAGGCCTGTAAAGCCAAATAACACTCGTAGAAAAGCAGTATTAATAGCGCCGAACTGCGGCACGGCTATGCGCATAAAAAGAAAGCTCGCCCCCCAGATAGCGGCAAGCAGAAGTAACCGGAGATAATCAGCAACACGCATAACGATTCCTTTTTATTTGAAGAGGAAGTAACAGCGAAACTTTGAACTATGTCAGAGATACCGACAAACAAGATTTTTGTTTATAATTAAGATTTTCTAACTCACAACATGGCCAATTATGAAACTGCCACCTTTACAAGCACTTATGTGTTTTGAATCTGCTGCAAGGCACATGAGTATGAAGGCCGCAGCCGAAGAGTTATGTGTGACGCCCAGCGCTGTCAGCCAGCAGATTGCGAAACTGGAAAACATGACTAACATCAGGTTATTCTTTCGGACTCCTCGCCGTCTCGAACTGACAACCGAAGGGCGCATTTATCTGCGGGCGATACGGCCCGCTTTCAGCCAGATAGCAGAAGCAACACAACGCTTAATGAATGAAGGAAAAAGGAACAAAGTTACGGTCAGTTGCACAAGTGGGTTTGCCATTCAGTGGTTGCTGCCACAGTTGCCGTCATTTGAAAAAGCCAATCCGGGTGTGGAAGTGCAAATCAGCACCACCAACAGACGCGTTGATTTACTGTCTGAAGGGATTGATTTCGCTATCCGGCACGGTGCTGGTAACTACCCCGGAATGGAGTCCGAGTGCCTGGTGAACGACGGACTTCTTCCGATCTGTAGCCCGCGGTTAATTGCACCGGAAGAGGGACTCTCATCACCGAACGATATGGCAAGGTATACACTGCTGCACGATGAGCACCGACTTGACTGGGGAGTCTGGTTTCGCGCCCTGGGTATTGCCGACGTGAATACTGACACCGGTCCCGTTTTTGTTGATTCCAACGGTGTGATTGAGGCTGCAATCGCAGGTAAAGGTATCGCGCTTGTTCGCAGTGCTCTTGTGCGCGAAGAACTGGAAAGTGGCATGCTGATTAACCCGCTGGAAATGCCGATTAGTTCACCAATTGCGTATTACCTGGTGTACGAGGAGTCCGCCATATTGCAGAGGATAAGTCGCCGCTTCCGTGACTGGATAACGACTACAGCAGCAGCCAGGAATGAACATTCAGATATGCTAGGTAATGTCAGATTGCATCACCGCATTCATCAGCGCCAGAAGAAGATGGACCAGTGCTGATAATCCCATCAGTACGGTGATGGGGTCTTCTGTGCATGAAAATATCAATCCCGCCAGCGCGATACCCACCAGGGAACCTGTCTGCCTGAAAGTGGTATGGATTGCTGAGGCGGTACCCGCTGTGTCCTGCGTTCTGCCGGCAAGTACGGCTGCGGTCATTGGCGGTACGGCAAACGCCACGCCACCTGCGAGCAGGGCCATTGAGATAAAGACCAACAGGGTTATCTGTCCGTTTAGCAATATCATTCCTGCATAACCCGCGCTGCCTGCGAGAAGGCCTGTGACCATTTGTTTTTTTATTCCCCAGCGCCGCATTAACCGCCCGGCGGACAGATTGCCTACGAAGAGAAAAAATGCCAGCGGCAGAAGCGCCATACCGGACTGAAAAGGCGTGTAATGCCAGTACTGTTGCAGAATAAGGCTGAGCGCATACAGGCTGCCAAAATAACAGACGTTGATAAAAAAGCCGCTGAGGTTGGCGAGATTAAATGCCGGGCTGCGAAAAAAAGCTAACGGCAGCATGGGCGACGCACTCCTGCGCTCCACCATGACAAAACCTCCCGCGCATAACAGTGATGCCAGCGCCATTAACGGCAGCGCACTCTGGCCCCATTCCTGTTCCGGGAGCTGTATCAGGACCCAGCTCAGACAGCCCAGGGTGGCCATCGCCAGAACCTGTCCGGTGAAATCCAGCGCCCGTAAACGGGATGGCAAGGCAGCAGGCAGCAGCCTGTAACCGGAGCAGATGCCGTACAGGCCCACAGGCAGATTGATGAGAAAGATGCTGCGCCAGCCGAAATCCCCCACCAGAACACCGCCAAGCACCGGGCCTGCCGCCGCCGCAACGGACACCAGACCGCCAAACATGCCGATGGCCTGCTGTCGTGCATGCCTGTCGGGCCAGCCCGCTGATAAAAGAGAGAATGAGGCCGGAATAAACAACGCTGCGCCAGCGCCCTGGAGAATGCGGAAGAGAATTAGCTGCCACATAGTCACACTCATACCGCACCCGAGTGAAGCGCAGGTAAACAGGACAAGCCCGGATAACCAGATGCGGCGGGAGCCATAGCGGTCAGCCAGCGTGCCTCCCGACAACATCAGGCCACAAAGCGACAGGTTATACGCATCCACCGCCCAGGTTATGGCGGAAACCGACGCATGGAATTCGGAGCGGATGTTGATGGTGGCAATATTAATCACATTCACATCCAGAATGGCCATAAACATCCCGGCGCAGAGCGTAACCAGGACAATGAACTGATGTTGTTCATGTGGGACTGTGGGCGGACCTTTCATTCTTTTTTCCTGTTGGCGAACCCGGGTATGAAGTGTAAAAAGAAAAGGCATACCTGAAAACGCAGCGGAAACAGGCACCCCCGCTGCAAAAATGCCGGGGGCATTATGAACTGGGATAATATCCGTTACCTGCTGGCGGTCGCCAGGACGGGAAGCTTACGTGCTGCTGCTGTCAGCCTGAATGTTGACCAGGCCACGGTAGCCCGCCGCCTGCGCCACATGGAAGAGGAGCTCAACACCGCTTTATTCAGCCGGTCTCCGGAAGGTTACCGTCTGACGGAATACGGGGAACGACTGTTGCCGGATATTGAGCAGATGGAAGCCACGGCGGCAATAATAGAACGTAAAAGCGCAGGAATGAACGCATCCCTGGCAGGAAAAGTCCATATTGCTTCGACGGATTCGCTGGGCAGATGTTTTATCCTGCCCGCACTGGCAGCCCTGAGGCAACGGCACCCTGACATCCGGGTAACGCTTTCCACTTCTCCTGAGATTGTGGATATCCGGCGGGGGGCCGCTGACCTGGCGGTACGTAGCGCCCGTCCGTCAGACGGCAATTTAATTATCCGCCGTCTGGCAACCTTCCATCCGGGTTTATATGCATCTCAGGAATATGTTACCCGACGGGGTCTGCCTGTACCCGGCAGTGCATTTTCAGGCCATGACCTGGTGATGTTTCCCGAGACGTCTGTTCCGCAGTACTGGCAGCGGCTGTGCGGAGAGCCGCTGACAAACGGACATTTTGTGCTGGAGGCAACGTCTCAGTGGCTGCTTATTGAAGCGCTGCGCCAGGGGCTGGGCGTGGGGATGATGGCCAAAGAAATCGTGCAGCGATGCTGTCCTGAACTGGTCAATGTCATGCCTGCGCGCAGCGAGCCAGCCGATATCTGGCTGGTCGTCAATCCGGATGTCTGGTCAGCGGAGCGCATTCAGGCAGTCATTGCGGCAATCAGTACTGCTTTTGAGGATATCTGAGCCGTTACTGGTTAATTCAACGTTTATTTGCTACACCATTTACTAAATAACTGCCTGTAGCGACAGAGATTTTTCCGGATAAGCGCAACGGAAGTCACTCCTCCGGCTGAACATATTCTGTTCAGCGATAACCTGTCTGGTTCATAAGCTCAGCCTCCCCCGCCAGCACCGCCGACCAGCTCCCACCCAACCCCATTTCACCACTGCGAAGTAAGGGGCGCTACGCCTGGTTATGCAGGGGGCGATTTTTTCTCCCGTGTGCCTTTCGTTTCCGTATTCGCTTCCGGTTAATCGTTTCCCGTTGCAACCCGTCCCGCAAGGGTGAAGTGCACGCATTCTGCGCCCCTGCGGGACAGAACGACGTCGGGAAAGCGAACCGTCAGGCGATACGAAGACGAAAATCACACCACTGACGGAGAAAAAATCATGTCCATTTCCCTGCACAACCAGACTACCGTCCCTAACACCGCAGCGGCGACCAGCGTATCGTCGCTGGAGCGCTCAGGCTCCTCAAAAACGAAAGGGTTGAAAACCCGGACAGATATTTACCAGATCGTGACAGACAGCATCATTGAAGCCCTGGAAGCGGGTGTTAAACCGTGGTTCTGCCCGTGGCAGCGCGTACCGGGCATGTCAGGATTACCTTCAAACTACGCGACTGGTGCTGCTTATAGTGGGATGAATATCATGTTGTTGTGGAGCAGTGCGTCAGAACAGGGATTCAAGGATTCACGCTGGATGACCTACAAACAGGCAAAAGCGGAAGGTGGGCAGGTACGCAAGGGAGAACACGGTACGACCGCCATTTTTTACACCACGCTGGAGAAGGAAAATGACGACGGAGAAACTGATTATATCCCAATGCTGAAGACGTTCATCGTGTTTAACGTTGAACAAATTGACGGTTTGCCTCTGACAACGGAAACAATCAGCCCGGAAGCAACCTTTGACCCTTTGCCGCAGGCTGAAAATCTGTTCCGGAAGAGCGGCGCAAATATCGTTGAGAAAGGACAAAACGCCTTTTTCAGCCCCTCAAACGATGAGGTCTGGCTGCCGGAGCGTCACCTTTTTTTTGATGCTGCTAATTTCTACGCCACCGGCCTGCATGAGCTGGTGCACTGGAGCGGTGGTAAAAGCCGCCTGAACCGTGAAATGAAAGGAAGGTTCGGCAGTGAGGTGTATGCATTTGAGGAGTTGATCGCCGAGCTGGGAAGTGCGTTCCTGATGGCGGATCTGGGGATTGACGGAGAGGTTCAGCATGAAAGTTATATTGCGTCATGGTTGAAAGCACTGAAAAACGACAAGCGTTATATCTTCAAAGCTGCCAGTGCGGCATCTAAAGCGCACCGTTATCTGATGGATAAGGTCTGAGTGAAAAATAATGTGTCGCAAGGGAATGCGGCTTTAGCCTATACCGTGGCCGACAGAATGAGTGATATTTCAGGAGATATTAATTTTCCTGCGGATATTCCGGGTATCAGATACCCGGAATATCCGCAGACTGCGGGTGCGGGCGGCAAAGAGCCCGCACGACCCGCAAACGGTATATCTACACTGGCATTGTAGTAGTGTAGCAGGTGACGAAAAAATCAGGGTTCAATGCAGACACTACAGTCTAAAAAAGAAATTTTAACAGAAGAAAGTTCCAGAGAGTTTTCTTCTGTTAAAAGAAATTTCCAGAGTCACTGTTTTTAATTATGGCCTAAGGTCTTCTTAAAATGATAAGTTGCAAACCAAAACCGATAAAAAAAAGAGAAGAAACTCTGCTCACTATCTTACCTGAGTTTTGGTGTCTTGCGAAAAATCCAGAAATATAACTTGAACAGAATATTAACAGTAATTCTATCAGTACTTTAACAAGTACAACTAATATGCCAAGAATGAACATCTGGATCTGCGGATGTGCATCATCACTCTGTACAAACATAGGTAAAAAGGCCATAAAAAAGAGGGCTGCTTTAGGATTTGAAATATTAACTAAAAAACCACTGGCAAAACTTTTTAAGCGTCCCTCTTTGATTTGTGCAGGGATCAATAAATCCTGTGAACTAAAAAATAATTTTATACCGAGCCATATCAAATATGCAGCACCTGTATATTTGATAAGTGTGAACATTGTCTGGGAGGCGAAAATAATGGCAGAGAGTCCAATTGCAACAGCACTGACGTGTGTCAGCGCCGCAGTCCATAGACCGACCGCCCCCCAAAAAGCAGACAATCTTCCGGAACGACTGGATTTTGATAAAATGAACAAAAGATCAGGACCCGGTGTAATATTTATCAGCAATGCAGCAGAAAGAAAAGCAAACCAGTACTCTATAGTCACAATTGTCACCTTTTATCTTTGCCTTAAACAGACATTCTTATAACATACCGCCCGATGTAAAATGGCGCAACTGAAATTATTTCATGTATTTCTCTTGTCCTGAAACTGCGCTACCAAAATTAAGTTTATAATGGCTGGCTTCATGCCTGACCTCTTTGGCTGCATCAATTATAGTGTCATAATCAACGGGGCAATATTTTTCAATATATTCTCTGGATATTTCATCAACATTAAACGGCCAGTCATTTTCTGAAAACTTTAATCCATCAGAAATCATTCTTTTCCCATAATAGTTTTGTGGAGTAGGTAATATGGGTTGTATTTCTATATCACTGATTAATCCTTCTTGTATTATTTTTTTAATCCACTCAATAGTTTCCCTTAACGTTGATTCCGTCTCAAACTCAGTCCCAAGAACGAATGAGCCATAGACATAGATACCTGTTTTTTTGAGTTTTCGCAGCGCTGCATAATTTACATCAACAGAATCTCGCTTACCTTTCATCATTTTTAACGTATGATTAGATCCTGATTCAAGACCAATATTCATCTTAAAAACGTTGAGTTTTTTAAGTGTACTCACCAGTTCTTCATTTCTGACGATATCAAGGGCCTGACCATAAATGAAAAAGTAAGGATCAAAACCAAGGTCGTAAGGTCTGAAATTAACCAGTTTTCTCATATAAGAGGCAAAGCTTGTAAGACTATCGCAGACTTCATAAAATAATTCAGCATGTATTTGCTGATTTGCTAATTTCACTTCTTCCCAAAACCGGTGTGGACTGGAAAATGAAATGTCCAGCAGCATATCACAATGCTTACATTTTATTTTCTCATTGGCACGACTACATCCTCTCACCCGATTCATTGTGGTTATACCAGATGGTAATGCACCATGATGCAAATGTCCGAATGACTTTTTATAATTATTTAAAGCTGTTGACCAGATGCCCTCAGAATATAGCAGGCGGTTTGTTGCAGGAAAAATATCTAAAGCATTATCTCTGTCCCGGTCACCGAGTAATTCATGGTTAAGTATGCCAAGTTTATGTTTGTCCGTATCATAATTGAAACCTGTAATATCACCATTTGCATTTCGCCATGTCAAGGACGGTATATCAGAAAAATTACAGTCATCATATGCAAGTTTTCGTATTAGTTTTTCTAACGGGTATTCTCCATACTCTGCACCTAACACAAAATCAACTTCTTTTCGATATTGCAGTATTTTATATGATAACTGAGAGGCTTGGTCATTTCCGAAAGTTGTATATGCACCAATTTTTTTTGCCTCTGAAGCAATACGAAGGGCTGGAGCATAAGTTGGTGCAAGAACACTAATCCCAACAAACCACGGCTTAAGCCGTTTTATGTCTGATAAGATTTCTTCCTCTCCTACGATCCCACCATCACTACATATGACTTCAAATTCAGGAATCCTTTTTTTTAACCATGTCCCAAGAACTAACATATTGAGAGCAGGGAAGCACTGCTCATTTGCAATTTTTGACATTGTTGGATCATTCGGAGCATTAACTAAATAAATAATCATTGTGTTAAGACCTTTCTTTTACCTTAGTAATAAATCTTACAATGTTTATAGAATACTCCCACTATCCAGCAGTGCTGGTATATGAAATGACTTTTTGATATAAAACAACAAAATGGTTAAATGGATGACTGTGAGTTTTTTCTGTATATGGATAGTGATAATGTAAAACGTTTATTTGCAGTAATATCTGTCAGCAATACTTAGCAAATCCAATAATACCATATAAAACATAATGAAAAAATCTCATTATAGTTTATGCTTTATTGGTTTCCCGACTGAAATATTATTGTAATCATGCGCAGTATTCACCTGAGATAATGGACGGGCAGGTAAAGGACAATATATTTTTCTTTATGGTAACTATTCTGAACAGAGCTCCATAACAGTGTATATATAACGATACTTGATGAGATCCCATCACTGATTTTTGTCATGAAAAACTGACACGCCATGAGCAGTCATTTTCATGCTTACTATGGGCGTCACTGATGGACGTCAGACCCTGCGTCCATCGGCGACGCCCACGGATGACGCCCATGAACCGGTTGCCCGCATCCCGCGTGCATGCTCGTTATCCGCGATTTCAGATACCCGCCGACCCGCAAGGGTGAAGTGCACGCATACTGCGCCCCTGCGGGCCAGAACGACGCCGGGAAAGCGAACCGTCAGGCGATACGAAGACGAAAATCACACCACTGATGGAGAAAAAACCATGCCCATTTCCCTGCACAACCAGACTACCGCCCCTAACGCCACAGCGGCGACCAGCGTATCGTCGCTGGAGCGCTCAGGCTCCTCAAAAACGAAAGGATTGAAAAGCCGGACGGATATTTACCAGACCGTGACAGACAGCACCATTGAAGCGTTGGAAACCTCCTCACAAAATCTAACATCTCCGCCATATCGTAGAAACCAGAATCTCAATATCATTTTAATCTTTAAAAACAAATGATTAGGAAAAAAGCATCATACTCTACTCTTATCGTATCGTTCAAATTTAGTAACCACAGAAAAAAACGTCTAAAATTTAACCATATTAAAACTAAATGGCAAACTCAAAACAGGAGATAAAATGATAAATAATGAAGGTCTCCTTCAAAAAATTCCAGTAGCTCAGTACCTTAGGATGTCAACAGATCATCAGCAGTATTCTCTCCATAATCAAGCAGACTTCATAGCAAAGTTTGCCGAGAAGCATAATATGGAAATCCTGCACACCTACGATGATGCCGGGAAAAGCGGAGTATCAATAGCCGGTAGAGACTCATTGAAAAAGCTGGTATACGATGTTATGGAGGGCATCATAAGCATACAGGCAATTCTACTCTACGATGTAAGCCGATTCGGACGTTTTCAGGAAACTGACGAAGCGGCCTACTACACTCACCTATTTAGGATGCATGGCGTTGAGCTGATATTCTGTGCAGAACCTTTGCCGACAAAAGAGTTCCCTCTGGAAGCCTCAGTCATGCTAAATCTGAGGAGAGCTGCGGCAGCAAGTTTAAGTAAAAATATTTCTGATAAAGTATTTCTCGGGCAAGCAAATCTAATCAGACATGGGTATCACCAAGGAGGAATTGCCGGATATGGATTACGTAGAATCTTAATTGATGAAAAAGGGAATATAAAAGAAATTCTTTCTTTCGGCAAACGCAAAAGTATACAAACTGATAGAGTAATACTTGCTCCTGGCCCAGCAAAAGAGGTAAGAATAGTAAATTTAATTTATGACATGTTTATAGAACAATACATCCCAGAGTTTCTTATTGCAGACAAACTGAATAGAAATGGAACACTTGCCGAAAATGGTACTCTATGGACTCGCAGTAAGATCCACACAATACTTACAAATGAGAAGTACATAGGAAATAATGTTTATAACAGAACATCTAGCAAACTAAAAACAAAAACAGTTAAAAATCCCAAAGAGGAGTGGGTTAGGTGCAATAAAGCTTATAAGAAAGTTGTAAGTATCAAGAAATTTTTGAAAGCACAAGAGATCATCCAAGCTCGTTCTAAAAACATGACAAATGAGGATCTTCTTGAATATTTAAGGCTAAAACTAAAGGAAAAGGGAAAATTATCAGGTGTAATTATTGATGAAGATGATTTTGGTCCTTCATCATCAATCTACAAAAGTCGATTTGGTGGGTTGATACGAGCATACCAATTGATAGAGTACAAGCCTGAACATGACTACACCTATCTTGAGATTAATAATCAATTAAGAGTTTTTTATTCAAAGTTAATTGAAATATTCAAAACTGAAATTGAGAATTGCAATTGTAAGATAGAAGAGGAGCCTAACACACAAGAATTTATAATAAATAACAATATGTCCGTTTCCGTGATTATATGTAAATGTAAGAAACTAAAATCAGGGAAACTTCGCTGGAAAATACGGCTAGAACCCAATCATACTCCAGACATAACTATAGTTATCAGAATGGATAGCGAGAACAAGCTGCCAGTAGATTATTTCATTTTGCCAAAATTAGACTTTAACTTCACTAAATTGATTATTAAAGAAAACAATCCTGCATTGTTTGAATTATATAGATATGACGATATTAATTTATTTTACCGCCTATTAAAGAGAACGCAAATAAGGAAACTATATGCAGCCTAGAACATTCCCACATCAGATAGTAATGATCAGTATAGATCAAATAAAAATCATAAACCCACGTTCTCGTAATAAATTCATTCATGATGGAATAAAAGAGAGTATAAATAAAAGAGGATTAAGTAAACCTGTCACTGTGAGGCGTATAGAGGATCCTTTATATTCATATGCACTTGTATGCGGCCAAGGAAGAATAGAAGCCATATTAGGGTTAGGGGAATCCTTAGTGCCAGCAATCATTCGAGACATCAGCGAAGAAGATGCTTACATCATGAGCCTTGCTGAAAACATAGTTAGAAGAAAACCTCGCTCAAATGAGCTGCTTGAAGTAGTAAGAACAATGAATAAAAAAGGGTTAAGTGACAGTGAAATAGCAGAAATACTCGGCTACTCAGGAAGCTGGGTTTCTTACATAAGAAAATTATTGGAAAAAGGGGAGCATAAATTACTGAGTGCAGCAGATAGAGGTGAAATCCCACTTTATCTAGCTGTAGAGTTTTCTAAATGCAATAATGAAGAATCCCAGAGGTTATTAGTAGGTGCATATGAAAAAAAACTAATTAAGACAAGAGACATACAAAAGATAAGAGGTATTCTTAACCAACGACAAGAAGGAAAAAAAGGAAATAGTATAATCTCTTTCTCACAAAAGAAAGACAGCAGGAGAATGACTACGGATGAACTAATGAAAATGTATAAAAATGTGATACATGAACATAGATCTATCTTAGAACATTCTGATTTTATAAAAGAAAAGCTGACAGTAATAAACGAAATATTCACCAAATTGCTACAACATGATTCGTTTATAAAATTAGCATATGAAGAAAAATTGGTAGAGATACCTAATCATATTCTTGCTGCAATAAATGGAGATAACAAAAATGATTAAGCAAAGCTTTTCAAATGAATTTATGCATTTAGATGTGTATAAACTAACACCTTCAAAACCTCTTATCCATAACATTAAGAACTCAATTAAATATCAGCAGATAAAAACATCTATTGCAGAATTTGAATTAGTTGAACCGATCTTGGTATACTTCGATAAAAAAGAGAATGAAATTCGAATCCTAGACGGACATTTAAGAATTGAAGCAATGAAAGAATTAGGAATTGAAAAGGCTGCATGTATAATATCAACTTTAGATGATACATTCACTCCCAACAAACACGTCAATCATATGAACCCTATACAAGAATATAAAATGATAAAAAAGGCTTTAACTAAAGTTTCTGTTGAAAAGCTAAGTGCTGTGCTGGGAATCTCCGTTGATAATATTATAGGGAAAACAAATCTTTTGACCGGGATAGACCCTATAGTTATTTCTCTTTTATCAGACAAACCTGTCCCTAGAACTACATTTTCCATTTTGAGAAAGATGAAGCCAATCAGACAAATTGAAGCAGTTGAATCAATGATAGGCTTTGATAACTACTCTCGAGGGTTGGCTGTATCGATGCTTGATAACACTCCGGCGCATTTACTGGCAAAAGAAGAAAAACAACCGCTTAAAAACAATCAAGCCAAACAAGCAATGCTACGTCTTGAAAGAGAAATGACTGTAACCAAAGAGGAAACTAGCAAGATAAAAAATGAATATGGGGCGAATACTCTAAAGTTTTCGATCGCCAGGTCCTATATTGATTCTTTGCTATCAAGCCCTAAAATACTCCACTGGTTTCTTGAAAATGAGCCACAATACCTTACTGAACTCAAGAATATATCGAAGGTAAATTCAATAGATGATATTAAGCCGCAAACAAATGAAGATCTATAGAGTGCGTCAGAAATCTGTCTGCGGAAACTGTCAGTGCGAGTCCGAGCCAATACACCTCATGAGAAGAGGTGCAGAATGTCCGCTTCACGCCCTGAGACATTCGACAAGCTTTTTATGGCTTCAGTAAGGGCGAGTGTCGCGCTTCGAGAGCCAGCAAATACTTTGCTTCATCGTACTGGGTTCTGGTCTTCCAGCAGCGGTAAATGATCCTTATCCATTTAAACGCCAGAGCCCGGATTGCAGACTGGTGAGATTTTCCTTTTTCTCGCAGTCCCTGATAATAAAGTCTGGCCCAGTATGATGAGGTAACCGTCTTGGCAGCCCATTCAACAAAGGTCTGCCTGACGAACTTGGCACACTGCCATCGCCAGTGAACCCAGGATTTCTGGCCGCTTCGTTCTGTCACCGGTGCAACACCTGCGTAGTTTTGAATTTCTTCAGCGCTGTTAAACCGGTCACGGTTATCACCAAGTGCAGCAAGCATCCGTGGGCCCATACACGGCCCCATGCCCGGAAGTGATTTGAACAGCCCCGCATCTGGCAATGTGTCAAACAGCGCTTCGATTCGTTCGTCATAGGTTTTGATGATTTCACTCACGACTTTAATTTGTGTCGCCAGTGCTGTTGCCATCAAAGCATTAGCCTCTATAACACTCGGGTCTGTCGTCAATGGGATCGCGTTATCAATACTCGCAACACGCTGCTCGGTAAGGGCTATTGCGCGGCCACCTTTGGCATTCAGAAAGTTGCGGATCGTGTCGCGCCTGGCTCGTTTAAGTTGTTGCAGACTGGGCCATCGTATAATCAGTTCACACAACAGTAAGCTACCCCGATGTGAGAACCACTCCAGGGGCTGAGGATAATACTGTTTAAGCGTGTTGATTATACGGTTCACAAAACGGCGTTTATCTTCAACCAGTTGACGACGCTGCTCAACCAGTTGCTGGAGTAACCGGATATTCGCATTGTCGGGTTCAATGGCTTTTATCTTTTGGGGATAACGCAGCATTAACTCTAATGCCAGCTCTGCATCCTGCGGGTCATCTTTAGCGCCGCTGGGAGAGAAGGCTTGCCGGTAACGAGCCAGTGACAAAGCGTGGACGGGGAAAACGGTGATAAAGGGATATTTTTGAAGAGCATATACCACGGGTCCCTTCTTCAGCTCGAGAGCTATTGCGATTCTACCTTTTACCTTCTGGTGTAACTCAGTAAGCCAGGCATCAAGCGCTTCTGCTGTATGTTCAATCACATGGAATACGCGTTCGCCGTTTTTAAACTGAACACAGACATCGTGTTTTTTATCTGCCCAGTCCAGACCAACGTGCGCAGCAAACTGATTAGTCACAGTCATCACCAACTCCTTTTTATCGGGGATTGGTATGCATTCCACGCTCTTCGAAAGAAATATAGCCAGCAGTTTATCTGCATGCCCTGAGTATTCGTTAGCGAACGTGGAGCACCTACTGGCTCGAAAGAAAAGCGGCGATCATCGCATGATTCTCGCTCAATATTCGTAACCAGTAAGCGCATACCCTGAATCACTTCAAAGTGTAATTCTCAGGGTGCGAATGACTATATTTCGCTAAAGCTGCCTGTCAACTGAGTAGGTGAGCTGCACTCATTTTTGTTGGCGATGGTCAAGTGATTAGCAAACGGGTAGTCAAGTAAGATGCAATTACGCAGTCGTGGCTGAAAGCACTGAAAAACGACAAACGTTATATTTTCAGGGCATCCAGCGCAGCCTCAAAAGCACACCATTATCTGATGGATAATGTCTGAGTGGAAAATAAGGTGCCGGCAGGGAATGTGGCGTTAGTCTTATATCGGGGCCGACAGAATGAGATATATTTCAGAAGATATTCATTTTCCTGCGAATAGTCCGGGTATCAGATACCTGGACTATTCGCAGGCTGCGGGTACGGGCGGCAAAGAGCCCGCGTATCCCGTTAGTCTCTCCTGCAGCCTTTCGCCCCATGGCATCATCCCGCTCATTCGGACCACGATATGGGGCGAATGGACGGGGCAATCCGTATAAAATCCCGGTGTTGTTTTTGCCATGAAAACTTATACACCAGGAACTGCCGTTTTCATGCGGGTATGAGCGTTGCCTGTGGGCGTCACTGATGGACGTCAGACCCCGCGTCCATCAGTGACGCCCACCGATGACGCCCATGAAACCGTTGCCCGCATCCCGCGTGCATATCCGTTATCCGTGCTTTCAGATACCCGCCGACCCGTGGTCGTCTGCCATCTGAAACGCCCGAATCACAGGCAACGGCGTGTGCCATGACGTTCGGGCTGGACGCCCTCACTGCCTGTCACATGGGGGTAATGTCGCAGCTGGACGCCACGCCAAAACCCCCAAAGTCAAAGGCGGCACACCGTCACGCGCTACGCGCGACCAACCCCTTTAAGACGCGCGTTTCGCCTGTTTTTTCTCGCAAGCTCCAAAAAACGGGAACGCTGCTTTAAAGGGGTTGGTCGCGCCTGATCGGTAATATTCCCCGCTGGGGCGGGAAATATTACCTGGCTTGACGGTGTGCGGGGCAAGCCCCCCAAATAAACCGCTGTCGTGGGCGACAGCTTTTCGCTCGCTGGGGCGGCGAAATTTATTCGGCTCCCCCCGGTCTGCTCAATTCGCTTTGGGCGAATGTTCGCAGGTGGGCGCGGTGCCTGAAAATTAGCAATTTCTGCGAAATTGAATTTTCTGTCCGCGCTCCACATGCTTATTTTACGGCTTAGCAATTTCTCCGAAATTGAAGCCAAAAATAAGCACGCCTGAAACCCGCCGTCTGTCAGTCTGTGGCGTCATTCGATACATTATCAATGTTTGTGATTCACATCTGTTCGCGGGCTATTTCAGCCCGGCATTCTCGTTCAGAGTTTAATACCGCATGATAGGTATCATCATCGACTTTCGTTCCCTGACTTTCGGCATACCGCCTGAGCTTCTCGGCGTCCGATTCATTAAGCTGTGACAGATGATGTCGCAATAAACCGATAAATCGGCTTTCATAGATCTCGTAATAAAGCCCGCATCCCTGATTGGCTTCTTTTGACAGAGAATCATAGATACATGTGACAGATATTCTGTCGTGATGCGTTGAGTGAATATTGGAAATAAATAGGTCTTCTTTATTCACTTTTGTTTCTCCATGCAGGGAATATATTAAGATAACGGCTAGGATTGTATTACCATCTGAACCTGCCAAACCTGGAAAGGATTTTATTCACCGCCTCCGGGTCAGCACTGGCGCATTCCCCCAGAAAATCTTTTCTGGCATTCAGTGTGTGGTTGGGTAAAAAACCGTGTTTATTCTTTTTAACGATTTTAAAGAAAGCACGCTCCGCAGAACGGCATTCGCTTCCTCCACTGTTTCCGGTTGCTTTACCGTACATACAAAGCACCACTTCGCACGGGTCAGCAGCGAAAGAATAAACAGGTGTTCCGGCGACAATGCACAGCATTGCCGCCACAATAACGAAGTATTTCATGATGGATTCTTTAGCCTATGATTAATTTCAGGATGTGAGAGGAGGATTTAATGTGAAAAATAAATGCGAGTGTCGCTGCATGTCAGGCATCCAGAGACAGGTTGATATTCAATAACGCCTTTTGCACCATATCGACGCAGCCAGTTTTTTGCAGTAAAGAATTCTGCGCCTGATGTTGTAGCAACAACAATACGTGCAGAGTGGGCGGCCGCGTAATATACGGCGGGCGTCCAGTGTGTCTCATTAAAATTCCGTGTGTGAATGGATAATAACCATGTATCTTTAACCATCGGAGAAAGAATAATTACCGGGTTGTCTCGCCATTGAGGTAAACCGGTATTGACTGACTGGCCCGGTTTATCCCATTCAACAGTAACCGGTGGCGGGGGTGAAGAACAGCCGGAAAGTACCAGCGAAAATAGCAGCATATTGATAACCTTCATCATGCTTTCATCTCCTCAAAAAAGGCGCTGCGGTGCAGTGGCCGGAAATAAATATCATTCATCCGGCGCATATTACCGTCCAGGTCGATACTCACGATAACGTCCAGACTGTCCAGCACCTTGCGTAACATAAAGGTGTAAGGCAGCCGGGCGCATTGCGGGTTTTCATAACAGCGGGTAATAAACCCGTCTACCGCTTCCATTGCTGAACCGGCATGGACAGAGGTCATACTGCCTTCATGGCCGGAACCGGTTATCTTTAGAAAATCCCAGGCTTCACCGCCGCGTACTTCGGTTAATAGTATGCGGTCGGGATTCATGCGGTAATTCCAGCGCAGCAGGCTGGCGGGCGTCACAATTGACCCTTTTTCATCTGCCGATTCTGACGGATAAAAAAGGTGGACGTAGTTTTTATGAATAAATAGGGTGATTTCTGGATTATCTTCAATGGTCGTA
This sequence comes from Erwinia sp. JUb26, assembly GCF_003751505.1. Taxonomy (GTDB): domain Bacteria; phylum Pseudomonadota; class Gammaproteobacteria; order Enterobacterales; family Enterobacteriaceae; genus Erwinia. The sequence continues at coordinate 516,535 of NZ_RJVB01000003.1, forward strand.
ATACGAAGATGGCGCGGAATAAAACCAATCAGCATCTTCATATAAGTGGTTTTCCCGGTACTGGTTTCCCCGGCCACCGCAATGGTTTTGCCGTACTCCACGCACTTTTCCATAAAGCGTGGAATATCTTTTGCGTTATACAGGGCCAGTAATTCCTGATCGTGCGTCTGTATTTTTTCTGTGCCCGTCACCCGATTATAAAACCCGGCGGCGATATAGTCCTGATGCGGGATTTGCACCTGTGAGGGTTTACGCAGGGTGATGGACACCGTGTTACGCTCACAGGCCGGGGGCACAATAACCTGACAACGTTCGCCGGATTCCAGCGTGGCTGACAGCCCCGGCTTGATATCTTCGATATTGTCGCCGTGATGCTTCGCCAGGCATCTGGCGAAGTTGTAGCAGCCCTCATAATCCAGCGGGACGGTGTGCTGTTCCCAGACGCCGTTAATTTTGGTGAAAAGCTCACCCGGGCGGTTGACGGCGATCTCTGTCAGTCCCTGGCGATCCAAAAAATCGCCAAAAAATCGCTGCTTATAGCGGTCGAGAGAGAGGTTTTTCATGTGATATCCTTGAATCGGATGAACGTATGGAGGGCGCATGTCGAAGACGAAGGTACTGTTCGCTTATTGCCATGAACTGGGGCGCTGCTTGTCCATTGATGAAGCGCGAACGGAATTTTTTTCCAGAAAGCCGGAAGAAAGAAAGCGGTTCACTTTTTCCTGTAGCGATCGCAACTGTAATGTCACCATTAGCGGCGTTAACTATCACGTCAAAGCTGAGGATGGCGAAAAATTCAAGGCTGCACACTTCCGTTCCCCCCATCCTCACAAGTTCGGATGTGAATGGATCGCGTTCACCGAGGGTGCCGATCAGGACAGACGGCCGGACGAATCAGAGGCTGATTTCACGGAAAGAAAAGCAAAGCAAAAGCTGACGGACTATATCAACTGCTTTGACCCTTCGATTGATGATCCTGAGGGTGAGCCAGCTGATCCCCTGAAGCTTGCCACTCCCGCTCATGTAAAAAAACCTGTCGGGGATGATGAAAAGTCCGGTGCAGATGAAGAGCCACGCTGGAGTCGCTATACGCGAACCAACCAGCTGCAGCGACTGATCGACACATGGCAGGAAGCGAAAGAAACGCTGCCTCAGGATGAGTTCAGGGCATTGAGACTCAGGATCATGCATCACGGTCAGGTCTATCTTCATGAATATATAACGCATATTCAGCGAGGATTGACTAACCCCTACGCGGGCGTCATCTATGGCGGTGGGACCCTGATGCATCGGTATGGCCGGGGTTTTCTTATTAATTTCTTTGATAAATATGAGGGTAAACCTGTTCGCCTGTATGTCAGTAAAGATCTGATGGCGAAAGGGCGATTTGGTCATTATATCGATGAAATTTTGGACACAGAGAACGTCAGATATTTCCGTGTATTTCTGCTCAATCCGGTTGTTTTTGAAAGGGAAAATAGCGCAGGAAAATCCGTTATCAACCTTGAAATATCAAAGCTGCGCCAACTGGCGATTTACTACGAGCTGAACTCCAGCAGGGTAGATGATTCTCCATCCCCGGAGCAGGAGGGGGACAGTTCGGCATAGCGGGCTAATGTCGTCACAAGAATGATAATATCGGTGATGTCAGGCAGCGATATCTGCTTATGTGCCAGCCGGATATCGTCTGAGGTAAAAGGCGGTACATCCAGAGAACCTTCACCGATGGTGAGGCAGAACGTTTGTTCTTCCCCAAAGTCAATGATGAGCTCTGTCAATGTGCCCCCGGCACGATAACATGTCATGACTATTCTCCTGATCCCGGTAAGGTGTGACATTACGTCGTTGACTACGGCATTGCTGTAATCGTCCCTGACGATGACGTCTGTCGCGGTGACGCCAAACAGAAACTTTCGATTATTCACTCTTCAACCTCAGCGTATAGATGCCGGAAAAATCAATATCCCGCCCTGTGATCAGATTGATGATCTCCCCCTGATTTTTGTCGAGGGTCGGTGGGATATTGATGCTGTTTTCCAGCGTGGTACGTGCCATATCCGCCATGGCCTGACGGCTGTTTTCGGTATAGTCTGTATTACGATCTTTCTGACCGGCGCTGTTGGATGCCCATGCCCCAATATCAGGGATCATACCAACCAGTAATGCGCCGCCGAATCGCTCCCTGAAATGCGTGTCGATCCAACCGTCAACGCCAGCCTCGCCGAGCTCCCCAGCTGCGCGAGTGTCGATCAGCGGAATATCAAGATAAGGGGGCTGGCGGGTACGCAGTTTTGTGATGATGAGAAAGGCGCGTCCCTGTCCTTGCATCATTCCTGTCTCTGCACCAGTCTGATAAACGCCTGAAGCCGTGGTTCCTTTTTCAATCAGTTTGGTATTACCGCTGGCACTCCAGATATCGTCGGCGATCGTGCAGCGGATTTTCCCCGCCCGATCCGAGACAAAGCGGTAATCCAGTGAGCAGGGAATAGCGGTATTTTCCGGGACGTACAGGTCCGGGTTGTAAGGAATACGCCGCACTGCTGCAGGGGAGGGTTCCAGTGGTGGCGCGGTGGTGTTTTGCTGATCAGTAGATGACGTTCCTGACTGTTGCATGTCAGAGGTTGCCTGCGTCATCTCCTGCTGCCGGGTCCGTACCGGGTTTTGGGCCGCAGCGGCTGAACCATCGCGCCGAACCAAAAAATGGGCTTTATTGAGTTGAGGCGGCATTTCAGGCTCCGGGGCTGTCGTCATGCGCGGGCTGTTTTCTGCCGGTTCCGATGCTTCTGCTCCGGTATCTTGCGTACCCAGATCGGTGCGCTGCCGGTAATCGCTGCGGTTCGGCTGTGGCGCAGCATCCTGCCGCTTCTCTTCACCGGGTTGCCAGAGCAGATTGCGGTATATCCAGTTGCCCGCCCATGCCAGCGCAATCAGCGCAACGGCGGCGAGTGCCAGAAACGCGGTGGCTTTCCCGCGCCTGCGCTTTTTCAGTTTGTTTACGGCGGGTTGTAGCGGATCGTTCTCTTCATCGTCCTGCGCGGTGAGAAGCGTCGCTTCCCGCTTTGCACGGGCCTCGTGCTCCAGCGTGGCAATATCATCATCTCGTTGTGCTGGAGAAGGCTCTGCGCCATCAGGCACCGGATGCGGGTGTTCATCGTTCATCTGCATGACTCCTCATTTTTCAGTGGGTTGCGGCCTTTTCCACCCGCTCAACATGCGGTGAAACCGTGGCACCATCAGCGGCCTGGACCTTACCAAAACCGCGATTTTCCAGGCCGACCACGGCGTTACCGGAACGCAGGACCAGACGGGGCGTGACCTCCTGAATGACCAGTACGGTGAAGTCGCCTTTTCTGCGGATACTGCTGTTAGCCACATGCTCCTGGCCGTTAAGCTCTTTTGTCACGGAGGGAATAGATTTGGCCGGGGAGAAGCCCACGAACGTAAACCGGCCATCGTCATACGCAAAATCCGGAACGATACGGGTGCTGTCGCGCCCCGGATATTTGAGGTAGTCCCAGTTGCGTGGCGTCTGCGCGGCATTCAGGGCCTGCTGAATGTCAGTCTGCTGCTGTTTTTGCTCGCGCTCCAGCGCTCTGGCCGCTGTCTCACGGCTGGCCTTCTCCCTGTCTTCGCCCGGATAACGGTAACTCACCTGGAAAGCAGGCTGCTGCGGTGACTTATCATCGATGACGTTCAGCTCGACGTTGTACAGCCGACGGGTAGTGACGATCAGCAGGTTGGTATGCCAGTCCTGGCTGTTAGGGGGGATCACCACCTGCGTGGTGTTACCGTCCGCGCCGGGCGCGCCCTGAACGAGCGCCACCGGGCGGACGTTGACCCGGTTGGCGTCCGGTGTGGCTTCCCACGCTTCTTCAAAACCGGGTCTGGCACTGATAACCGCTTCGTCGCTGTCAAAGACCAGCGTGGTCATGAAACCGGGCCGGGTGCTGACGACAGTAACGTTCAGTGGGTTATAGACAACCTGCTGAACGCGGGCATCATAGCGGCTGGCCTGCGGGATGGCCGCGCACCATGCCGTGCCACACATCATCAGCGCCAGCGGGATAAGAGTGATGCTTTTCATTATTCACCTCCCCGAATTTCACGGTCTGCCTGCCAGCTGGTCACGATAAAACCGAACGGATTAACCTCCCGTTCCGTATCGCTCATTTCTCGGCCGGGGTCGGAGTGAAATGTCAGGCGGGCATCCCAGTATTCGATGCGTGTGCTATTGTCCGCGAGGCGGCGGATGGTCTTTTTGTAACGAAGGGTGGCAACTTTATCGGGATCCGTGCCTGAGGTGATCTGGTTTGACAGAATGTCGATTCGCACGGTATTTGTCCCATTCTGGTACACCTTGTCCGGGGCATCTTTTCCGGCATACAGCGCCAGGTAGTCATCGTTGACTGGGGGACTGTTAAAAACCTGTACTGTTGCATAATCGTCCTGCAGGGAAGGGTACATGTATCGTTCACGCAGTCTGACGTAGCTGGTGGTCATCGCCTTCTGATAAGCGTCCTCGGCCGTCAGGCTGGTCTTTGATACGCGGGTGACGTGCTCCACCCGCCCGGTATGATTATCAACTGTGTACAGTTCAATGACCGTTTGTTTCAGCGGCAACATCAGCACTACGGCGATAAGCGCCAGTGCGGCGAGGATCAGCCCCGCGCCGCCCACCATAAACCCGGCTTTTGTGGCACGTTTGTCCCGCTCAATCATCTGCTGTTCAAAGGTGCGGGAATCCGCAATGAGGGTCTGTTCACTCATGACTGTTTAACTCCGCCATAATCTGAGGGGTGTTCACCGGGATGCCCTGACCACCAAAGGCAGGAGGACGGGGAGACTGCGCGCAACCGGAAAGCGCGCACAGCAAAGCCAGCGCAATCAAGCGTTTCATTGGGTGCTTCCTTAGTGAGATGAAAACAGGGTTATGTTTTCGTCGGAGGAATTAACGGGAGTATTTCAGCAGGGATAACAGGTTTAACGATGGAATTTTTGAACGGCCGTTTCTCTTGATCGCGCCAGTCTCCGGGCTTCGTTGCGGGCAATCATCTGTTCAATCGCATTCTTACGTGCCTGAGCGGCACTGTATCCCGGACCACTGCCGGGTTTACCCGCACTGGCATTTCTCCAGCCCTGAATATTGTCCTGAAGGGTGCGGGTTGTCTGCTGCCCGGCTCCTGCTGCCAGTTTCCCGGCACCAAAAGCTGCCGCGCCGATACCCACCGCTGCCAGCCCTTGCATAGATATGGTTGCACTGGCTCCGGCCAGCGCTCCGGCCAGTTTTGCGGAGAGGTAGACCAGTATTGCAGCACAGACACCGGCCAGACAGACCTGTGCGCCTAACTCCACAATGTTGGATTGTGCTGACAGTTGGGTTGCAATATCTAACCGCGAGTTTAGATAATTAACGACAATGCGCAGTGACAACGCAGAAAACAGAACCGTTAATATGGCGGCGAAAACATTTTGCAGCCAGTTGTTAAACATGGGGCGTAAAAAGCCATACAGCAGACAAAAGATAAAGACGGGGGCGGTAATACTTAGCAGTAAAACCATGACTTCCGCGATCATTGAAATAAAGGCGGTGATAATCATTAATACGAATATCCCGAGCCAGACATAAAATTGAGCCGTCATGCCCTCATCTTTTATGTACGTTGAGTTATCCATGTCGTGTAACGTTTTACCCAATACTTTCGCTTTACCCCATAAGCTATCCAGTAACTGCCAGATATTATCGCTGCCGGAAAATCCCTCCTTTAAGCCATTGATGGCGTCAATAACCCCATCGAGATAACCGCTGACATTTGCCACAAAGGACAGGATGATTGCCATCCTCATGATGTCCCACATGACATCTTCCATTGGCGTGGACAGCTTACCTGCCAGGGTCTGGTAACCGCGCCACATGATATAGAGTGTGGCCGACGTTGCCGCCAGCCCTACCATCATGGAAGAATATGACATCATCAGTCCCTTTGTGGCGTCAGTAACTCCTCCTATCAGGTGTTTTTCAACACCGATAAATACACCACCGGGCATATTAACCTCACTATGAGTTCAGGTCGGGAGTGGGGGCATTTAACTGCTGAATTTGATAATGGGCTTCATTGGCGTTTTTACAGTTATCTGAGGCATCGCCGGTTTTTTGGCATTTTTCATACACTGCTTTTAGCTCATCGGGATGATCTATGTACCATTGAGTGGTTTTGGCTTCTTCTTTGCAGCCACTGATGATGAGTAATAAGGACAGGAAAGAAAAGGTTAATAAACGCATGTGAGACTCCTCTAGCGGTTTAAATCAGGGGTTGGCGCAGTTAACTGTTGCTGATTCCACTGTTTAATACGCTCACCCTCCAGTACTTTTTCGCGTTTTTCTGCTGTCTTCACGCTCATTTCCCACTGGTCAGTGAGCGTGTTCAGCATCACTGATTTTAGCTGAATGCTGTTGGCAAGGTCCTGAGACTCCTTTGAGTCTTTGGATAGTGCGATGCGGTTAGAGAGGCCGTTAATCTCGCCCAGTGTCTGGCTGACCTGCTCCTGGATCTCGCCAGTCTGCTCAAACTGTATCGCTTTATTGATGACCAGCTGTTTGCAGGTATTGGCATAACTTCCTGACAGATCCACGTTGCAGGTATCGAAGACCCGGTACTTCGCATATAGCGTATCGAACTGTCCGGAGGTGCCGCCGGAAAGTAGCAGGTCATTGAGTGTCTGGCCCGGTTTGCGCAGTTTTTCCAGATCTGATTTCAGACTATTCGTCTGATCCACAAAATCAGCGATATCACGGACACCAGTGGCCGTCGCCAGCTGATCTTTATACGCCTGGATCTGGCTCTGATAATGTTGCGCGGTCTGCATCCAGCGCTGTGCTTCTTTCAACCATTCGAGCTCACGCAGCGGGTCAGCATCAACAAGGACGGGAATACCAGCGTGCGACAGCGGGCTGGCAATGACGCCCGCGAAAATCAGGGCATGAAAACGCCTTTTCATCATGGACCTCCTTTGGGTTATCAGAGTGCCTGAGCCAGGTAGGAATTCAGCCATTCATGCGGCTGCATCCCTTGCCGGTACAGGGAATCAAAGATTTCGAGGTTGTCGGCGCTACCGCTCATCACTCTGGTGTATCTGCCGATACCTGAGAGGTCGAGCGTCACGCGTGCAGCAAAACGTTTTGTGTCGCCACGCCTGAACTGATTTTTCACGACCACATACTGGCGGGCCTGCGGATCCAGATTTTTCACCACATCGAACACTTCCGGTTCAAACTTCATCCCGTCCACATAGTGTGCCCGGTCTGCATTGGGGTTAGCTGCCAGGATCTGTGTTCCGCACTGCTCAATGATGGCGGGCGCAATCTCATCCCTGATGATCTCCGCCGGGGACTGGGTCCCCACAACCAGCATACCGTTGAGCTTACGGATGGTTTTTAACCGGTTATAGGCGAAATCCTTAAAGATAGGATCCTTCAGCCATTTCCAGAATTCATCCATGAAGATAACCAGTCGTCGTCCGTCGAGCAGAGTGGTGATGCGGTACAACAGGTAAAAGGAGATCGGCGCACAGACGTTGGCATCATCCAGAAACTCCGTGCCGTCAATGCCGAAGTTATCGCAGTGGCTGATATCGAAGGTGTCTGAGGCGTTATCAAACACCCAGCCAAACTCGCCGCCCTGTGCCCACTGCGACAGGCGAATACTCAGACCGTTCTCCTGCGCCTCCCGGGTGGCAGGCTCTGGCAGATTCTCCAGTAAACGGGTGATCCCATAGATGCGATACTGTGGTTCATTACTCATCACCGCCAGCACGGCGTCATTCAGACGGCGTTCATCACGGGGCGTGATGGTCGCGCCGTTACGTGTACACAGCAGTTTCATCAGTTGGCTGATGAAACTGCTATTGCGTTTCGTCGGTGGCAGAGAAAACGGATTCCACCCCGTGGGGTCGCCATGTGTGATGCGGTAGTAACGGCCTCCCAGTGCCCGAATATTCATCTCCGCGCCCCGATCCTTGTCCAGATAAACGGTGGTCAGTCGTTTGGTTTTCGCATCGGGGGAAAAGCTGTCCTTACGCCCGTATTTCTGCTGCATGTTTTCAAGGAACGTCATCAGCATGGTTTTACCTGAACCGTTGGTGCCGAGAATGCAGGTACTGGCCGGGTTCTTCTCATTGAATTCGTCCTTGTCCGCCAGCGTGTTATGCAGGTTCAGATAGTAACCATCCCCTGAGGGAGTGCGCAGTAAGGCCATCGCATCCCCCCAGGGCGCGTTATCGCGCTTGCCGGGGTAGAAATTGTGCAGTGCGGCCAGCTCAACAAAATTCTGGCTGCTCAGTTCGCCCTTGCGAGGCCGCAGATGATAATTGCCAGGAAGTTGCGCCATAAACGCGGCTGAAAGCGAAAGTGCGGCGGGAACCGGTGTAATGCCAAGGTTGTTCAGGGCATTGCTGATTTCACTGGTATCGGCCACCAGATTGTCCAGCGAGCGGGAAAACACCATGATGGAGAAATGGTGTTTTCCATAGGCGATTTTCCCCGAGGTCAGCAGGTCGAGCGCCACATCCAAATCCAGTCGCTGTGACACCGCATCATCATCTGCACTCATTAACAGACGTCGGGTACGTTTGATGGCCTTGCGGGCTTCTTCACGTGACATGCAGGTGTACGACTGGGTGATTATATAATCGCAGGGGGCATACAGCAGCGAGTCCATCATCCCTGTCGCGGTCTCCTCCGGGAACTCCTTCACTTCCAGCCCCCGGAAATACCGTGTACCGCTGGCGTGATTTATCTGCCCGGACTCCCCGGAAAAGAACAGCGCCGCCGACCCCATCATCGAATACGCCGGAGCGCGGGTGACGCGCACCTTGCGCCACTGGTGCGTCAACAGGTACTCATAAAAGGATAACTGGGAGGAGAATACCGCGTGACTTTCGGTGAACGTGCCAAGAGAACGTGCGGCGTAGCGTGACAGTGCGGTATCGAGCGAACCTTTGATTTCCAGCATTTCCCGCAGCGCAGCGTCCAGCTCTTTCAGCTTCTTGCCGTCATTCATGCGTCTGCGTCCGGCCTTTTCCAGGCTAACAAACGGACGGTAGCAGACGGTCAGGAACAGGCGGTTACGGCGAAATGGGTCTGCCGCCAGCGAGGCATAATACAGACGGCTGATTTCATCGGCGTAAGGGTTGCCGGATGCCTTATGCAGCGAATCGGTAAACGGCTCCCGCACGTTATGGATATAAAAGGTGACCGGCATCCCCTCGAATGAGCGGATGAGTCCGTGCAACTGGTTGCGGTCAATACTGAGGGTTTCTTCTGATTCGCAATCGAACGGGGTCCCTGTCAGTTCCCAGGTGCAGTAGAGATCACTGTGTGGTGAGCGAACAACATGCTGATGAATATGCGATGAATACGGAATGTACTTCCTGAGCGTGGCACACTGATTCAGTTTCATGGCGTTGAGAAACTCCGTGATATCAACAGCATCATGCTCAACGGGCATAAACGCTGTTGCACCAAACAGACGGTTTGCTGCCGGTTTTCCTCTTGCCCTGAGCCAGACGGCAATCAGGCTGAACCGCATGGGCTCATTCCGGGTGACGGATTTCATCACCAGAAATTCAACCGGGAGCAAGGCAAGGAAAGCGGCGGAAGTCCAGACAGCGACGATGATGGTGATACCTGTGACACCCAGCAGGGGGACCATCGGCACCCCCCATAGTGCCGCCGGGCGTTTCATTGCCTTAAGTAGCTTTGCCATAGATGACCTCTCAGCTCATCAGCAGTGCGCCGATCTCACTGCCTCCACCAATCAGAATCCCGCCGATGATGATGTAGGCGCACTGGGACAGGCTTTCGCCTTTCCAGAGGGTCTTGTAACCCACCCAGATCACGGCCACGGTGATGGTGATGGCCGCCAGACCATGAAGACCGGTGGAGACCTTTTCCATCACGGTATTTGCGCGAGTGAAACCATCTGCAAACGCCGTTGTTGTAGAAAAAACTGTCAGCATGCAGGCAGATAGGGGGCTGACAGCAAACTTTAGCTTACGGAAACGTGTCATTATTCTTCCTTATCTCGGGTTGGCAGGGAAAGGTTCCGGCGCACTGATGGCGCTGAAGTCTGTACGATGGCGGTTTTCTCCTGACGGAGTTTTGCGGGGACACCACGGACGACGGCTTCTGGCCAGATAACGCGGGGACGGGAAGTGTTACCGGCAGGAAAGGCTTCCTGGGGAACGGTTGCCGTTAATTTGTCCTCGCGGGTGCCCGGGACGACATAGCGGGGAGAGGCCGCAGCATAACCAATCCGTTGCACATAGCTGGTTCCTGAAAAAGCCGCTTCCGGCTGTTGTCCGGTACGGAAATTGCCGGAGTAATAGCAGCTCAACGCTCTTTTAAGAGAACCGCCACGTTGGTAACAGTCGCTGAGAATGCGTTCAAAGACGGACAAATTGGTACAGGGATCAAGCAGGTCGCGGGCAGTCACCTGGTAATGACGGAAGTTGGTGCTGGTAATTTGCATCAGCCCCACAGAGTAACGGCGTCCTTGTGCCATAAGACGGCGGATAATCTGCTCGGCTTTTTCCTGGCTGGCGGGATGATGTGAGATAATATTTTGATTACCGAGGGTGCCTGTGGCCTTCGGGATAATTTCGGCGATGGCATAAGGGTTGAAACCGGATTCCACTCGCGCCACGTCGAGCGCAGTAGAGGGATGAATGCTGGCGGCGCACTGCATGGCCGCCGCCAGAAAGGCAGAGGTTGAAAGCATAATGGCCTCGGAATTGAAGACAGCGTGCATAGTCAAAAGACCTTGCACGCAGAGGGGAACAGGAAGGGTTAAAGTGCTGTTTCGATATTGCCGGTACCTTGTGAAGTATTGGTGTCCTCTCTTGGCTCAAGCAGAACCAGTTTGCCGGAAACCGCGATACCGGGCGTCAGGACAATATTCAGGCCTGGCTTGCCGTTGTGAGCGAATGCCACGCCAACCCTGGTCCAGTAGGTGTTTTTTTCGCCCTGCGTATCGGGTGTGCTTTCCTGGGTAATAAATACGTGATATGTGGGTTTTCTCATGATTATCCTCTAACCAGATCAACAACGAATAAAATCAACGGGTCACATCCCGATTCTGCATTCCGGTTTCAACGGGTCAGCGAGAACATTCAGCGGCACCCTGAATTGTGGTTGCGTGACAGCCCGATTCATATTTTTAAAGAGCAATACTCGCCACGAACGAATAAACGTCCATAAAGCTCGCCAGTGGAACGTGGCGTGATTAGCGTGCGGTGTCAGCGTCAGAATGAAAATAATAAAATCAAAAAGGAAATGAGAGATAAATACACTTCTGTTATTCACTAATGAGTGGGTTTAATTAAATTAATAATCCTGCATCGCATGGGTAAAAATCGCATAGTGATTTATTAAGATAATAAAAACCGTGCAGAGAAGATAACTTCTCTGCACGAGTGCTATCTTGGTATCAACGTTGGTGATGCTCAAGTATGGTTTGGCATTCCGTACAAGTTGCCACACCTGGCAAAGTTTGCCGACGCTTTTCTGGAATGGGTTCACCGCACAATCGACAATAATGTAATGAGGGCGTGGTGGCTGGCTTGAAACGATTCTGTTCAATCATCTCTTCCAGACGTTGCTCATTAAATTCCTGATCGCGATCGATCTCATCTGGCATGTGATGTCCTCCTGTCCAGAGCTTCCTTCTCACAAAGTGTGATGCGGTTCCAGACGACGGTAAGGGAAGACCCTCTTTCTCGAGAAGACAATGATTCAGTGACCTGCATCATTGCCTCCAGAGCGTCAGGTGTATCAAGTCTCTCTGTTCGGTTCTTTTGCCATAACAGCCAGATTTCGGCATCAACGGCTTCATCTGGTATAGGCGTTCGGCCATAAGGTATGGTGACACCCAGCAACCGTCGGCGAGAGCAGACCTCATTCGAGGTGAGACCAAAAAAGTGATTCAGGAGTGCAATAGACCCTCCCAACCTGATGGCCCGATTAATCTGTTGCTGGCATTGAGCCTCTTGGCGGGACAATGTCAGGATTTGTTGTAGAACATTGTGACGGACAGTGATCGACATAAATTGTGCCGATGCCCGGCTGACGATGAAGAGTTCGTCGAGGGAGAGCTGATTGAGGGCATTCAATTCGTCGAATGTGAATCCTAACATTTCACAATAACGAAAATTACCGTCCTTGAGCGCGGCAAGGGCGTTTGTCAATACCACATAATTCAGTGAGAGAAACATAATGTTATATCTCCCTTCCGTGTGTTAAGCGGTTAGCTAATTTGAGGTTAATCCAATCGTCAATTTCAGATTCGAGCCAGGCTACGCTGGCAGGCCCAATCTTTATTGAAGAGGGGAAGGTGCCGTCTTTCATATACAGGTAGATTTGTGAGCGTTTCAGACCGGTTTTTAATTCCACTTGTTTCAGCCGTAATAACTGATGAGATGTCATAGATACCTCCAGCACAGAAATGGGATATGCCCGGAGATGACAAATAAGCACAGTGAGGGAGAGAATGACAGTTGATGAGCCCGTATTACGGATACCACAATCCTTAATACGGGTTTTTAGGTAGAAGAACTAAGTTTAATATTACTTTGATGCTAAAAATGATGCGGGTGAACCGCGTTCAAGCGCAGTTTTCAATGTGTCACCGCTGAGACGATCAGTCATGCCTTCTACTGAGGCCCACTGCTCGAAGATGGAAAGCAGTTTATAGGGTTGCTTGATTAATGAACTTATTGACTCATTGTTTTTGCAAGAGAGCCAGAATAGTCTTGATAATGGTGTAGTTATACGTGTCGAGGACAATCGGATAGTTTCGTTTTTGAGTCGTAAATTGATTAATTTTTCGAGTTCAGTTTGACGAATGACAAAGCATGCATCCTGAGGCAAATAATGGAGCGGAAAAAATTCTTTATTATAGAGTTTGCTTATAAGATTGGATGAAACTATTTCACTGATTTCCTTTGCAGTACCTTTAGGTAGTCTCCTCAATTGCTGTTCAAATCTTTCCTTCCAGGTCGTTCTCTCAAATACTTGATAAATAATTCCGGAAACAACAACAAAAATACCATAATTTGTATATTCAGGTCTTTTTATTGGTGTTGGGATGTTTAGGGATTTAGCAAGTAGCCGTTGTATTAATTTATATTCATGACCTATTAGAGCTGCTTCAAGTACACTATGGGTAGCAGAAATATACTCACCTTCGGTGCTTGATATTAAATTCCTACCACTGAGGAAGCAAGTGCTATCAAGGATACATATCCTGTTGAACAATGAGCTTTCAGTAGGTTTTACTTTTATTTTAGAATTGCATTCTTTTATTTTTCGAATCGTTATAGATGATTGAAAATATATTGATAGTGATATTTTACCGCATAGTGCACTCCTGCAAATATCACTGTATGTAATCTTTTTGTTTATCAATTGATTAGCCGTATTTACTGCCTCATCTATGGTAATCCAGTTCGGCATGATATTCTTAATGTTAGATAAGGTGTTATTTTTCTTCATGGCTTAAGTCCTCTTCTTAATTAAGTGCAAAACTTTTTATATCTGCACTTAACAAAGTTGTGGTTTTAATTTTTTTGAAATAAAAACCATAAAAGGATTTTTAATGATACTCTACTGAATGTGTCGATTATGCAAAATAACGAGGGTGTTTATTAGAGTGGAAATAAGGAATGTAAATTTGAGTTTTATATTGTAATCATGAGATTTGCGTCTTAATCGTATCATGGTTAAAATAGTTCTTTAGCCTTTTAAAGGTAATATTCGGCATTCTCTTTAAAGAATGATTAATGCACGGACATTTCTGTTCTATGTAACAAATAACTACTTGTAAAATTAACTTCCAGCTGACAGCGGATAAACGTACAAATAAATATAGTTTTAATGGGATTCTCTGGATGCCGTAAATAAATCCCAATTCATCTCAATCGTAACATTTCAGCACTATGTAAAAGCATTTTTAAGCAGAGGCATCCACCCAGCGGCATTATGCTGAATCAGTTAACTGTAACCCCATAGTGACGCGGAGAGAGGGGTTAACCTAATTCGTATCGTTATGGATTGACACAATCGAAACGAAACAGTATCGTTTCGTTATTATGGATTGTTTTTGTACTGTACGCAAACATCAGTATGTTTACCGTTTGAAGCGGTTTTAATGGTTATAGCGGTGCGATGGTCGCAGTAAAACTTACAAGTGTATGTATTGAAAGGTTTTTACCCAATCGAGTATTACTCAGGTCATCAATGGATAAGACTGCAACCAAGATGTTTAGCCCCAAATCCTTAGTGAGGAGTGACTTCGATTGTGAAGAAAGTGTTGTTGGCAAGATCACCGAGCATCAGCTCAATATGAGCTGCTTATGACGTTTTAAGTAGTAAAATCAGTAGATTAGAAGAATCAGAAGTGTATGAAGGCAACATAGTAAAGTACCACCTTGGTTAAGGTCACATATATTGGCTGGCCATTATGTCACTGAAGATGAATGTGTTTCTCCAGACTTATGAGCTTCGATCCCTGATTGATGGCTCTTGGATGTGTATCCCCCACGTTAAAAAGGACTATGCAATGAAGCATCGCTCTCACTCTAGTAAGTTGGTTGGCTGTTCTGTGTCTAATGTTTTGGCTTCTCTTATGATGTCAATTTTCTGGATACCAGCTGCAATAGCGGAAACATCAACTAGTAGCAGTAATGAAACCTCGAAATGGGGGGTGGGTGCCGGTGTTGCAGCCATTCAAAAACCATATCGCGATATTGATGTTGATGTACTCCCTTTACCTTTGTTTTCGTATGAAAACAGATGGATTAGTGCTTCTATTCCTAAAGTAGATCTTAAATTTCTCTCTAACGAGTCATTTACACTGAGCCTACGAGCCAAATATGCCGGGGATGGTTATGATGCGGATGATTCTCCATTTCTTACCGGTATGGATGACCGCAAGGGCGGTGTATGGGCCGGGGGAGCAATGATGTGGAAAACTGGGATTGTCGATCTTTCGGCGGAAATTCTCGGTGAAGTGTCCGGGTATAGTAAAGGCTCTCGAGCAAAATTACAGGCAGAAAAACGGTTTGCATCCGGGACTTTCGGTTTAACGCCAAGGTTCGCCGTCGAATGGGTTGATAGCAAATTTGTTGATTATTACTATGGCGTGAAAAGATCAGAGGTGCGGGTAGATCGCAGTTTTTATGAGGGGAATTCTACCACCAATATGGAGGTGGGAATTCGTATGGATTATACCATGGCTCGCCAGCATACGCTGTTCCTTGATGCAAGTGCCACCCGGTTTGGGAGTGGTATTAAAGATAGTCCATTAGTTGACAACTCAAGTCAGACATCGGTAAGTATTGGTTATATTTACCGTTTCTAATGCGCTAAATGATCTATCGCTCATGGAAATTCATATCATGAGCGATAAAATATCAGTTATGGAATAACCTTGATAGTATTTTCAGACCATACAAAAAGTTACTAACATGCAGTTACCTCTCTTAAAAACGATGTGCCAACCGCTATTTTTACTGGAGAGTATACTCATAATGTTCCAAGCTATGAGTGAATGCATTCAGTTATTCCCGGTTAGGAACTGCGTGTCTATAAGAAGAAGAACATTGGGACCGTTTGTTAGCATTTAAAATGCAACGAGTTTTACTCATTATTTAATGGTTTTTTAAATAAAATCCACTGAAAATAAAAAATATTGAGTAAGGGGATTCTATTACTAGGTTTGCTATAGGCCTGTGAAGGGGAGCTATGGAAACCTCAATCAGATGATTTATAAACATAAGCACGTATGAAAACCTCAACTGCGCGTGAAACAATATCTGTAATTTGCTGTTCACTGAGTTGCGTTATTACATTATATAAGCCTGCTTCATTTATCTCAGATTCAAGCAAGCCGAAATAATGACAAGCAACAACATTAGGATCCGCTTCGTATAAATAGCCTCGTTCAATGAGTGGTTTAAAGTATAGTCCTAGATGCTGTATGGCTTTGTTTGGACCTTGTTCATAAAACAATTGACCTAAGTCTGGATTTGCGGACGCCGTAATCATCATACGTCTGGCTGCAAGAGCGCGTGGTGTATGAAAACTAGAAAGAATGTAGTGTCCAAATTTTGTCAGAGCATCTTTACAATTTTCTTCATGGTTTGGGAAAAGAAGTGAGTCTACAGCACTTTCTGATGAACTAATCGGCTGTGGACCATCTCCAGTACAGTACAAGAAATTGATGATTTCATTGTCATTTCCTTGTGATGCTTTGATTATCAGTGCGGAAAACAACGACTCCTTTGAGTCAAAATATCGATACAAAGTAGATTTTGCACTGCCTGATCTTGATGCTATTTGATCCATGGTGGATTGCTCAAATCCGACCTCAAGGAATACGTCTCTTGCTGCGGACAAAAAGGCATTTCGTACACTCTCTGATTTGCTTCTGGACATCAGTGCTCCACTAAATCCTAATCTACGATAAAATGATCTAAGATACCGAAACGATGAAGTATCGTTTCGGTATTGTCAAGTGGTGCGATTGTGGACAGGATAATTTACTTCAAATGGCGAGGCGACCTGCATATTTTTTGAGTTAATTGATAACCTTTACCTGATTCAGGATGCTGGCGTTATTTTTAAATTCCGAAAAAAAGCCATCGTACCGGATTCAAGCCATACGCCAACACCACCACGCTGATTTGCACCCAGTTTCAAGTCTGTAACTATAAGTGATGGAGCTGATTTTCCGTCGAGATAAAGCTCAGCTTTTTCTCCTTTGACAACAATTTTCATGTGTATCCAGCGTTCCATATCCAGTTCAGCATAGCTTTCGTACTTTTCTGGGGATTCTTGTCTCAGTTTGTCAAACCTGTAATCAGGATAAGCTACATACTGAACACTGTGATTACGCCGAACCTGATCTTCAGCAACGCTATTTGTAGGACGGAGGTAGATACTTTCAAAGTGTCCCTTGCTGTCTATACGAAAAGTCAGGCCAATAAAACCTCTGGCATAGGTTGGCGCTTCATCTACAAGCTTACTGGCAATATCAACCTCAATTACACCGTCACCAAAATCAAACGGTAACCAAGCCATATAATTTCGGTCGGCCAGTTTTTCCTTCTTCGGATCCTGAATGGCATCAGTTGGCATGGTCATTTTGAATGCTGGTTCACCTTTGAAGGTACTGTGCTCCAGAGATACGCCGGATAGCGTGAAATCCTTGATAGTAATATTAGCCGAAGCACTTACCGAAAACATTTCAGCAGCACAAAGAAAAACAGTGGTAAAAGGAAGTTTCGGTATCAAACTCATAAGTTCTCCGAGTTGTTTGAATTAACTTTATGGTGCTTGATCCTCTCTCTGGTTAATATTACCGATCGGTATTATCAGTTTGCCTGGAGATGGATGAGACGGTAGCGTTCTTCACATGGATGGATTTATGGTTTTGCTGGTTTTTCATCATATAAAAGTTTTATCCTGAACCCTAAAAAATTCTATACATGAAACGAATTATCTAACCAATAATAAGTGGGGATGTTCGGAAAGATAAAGTTTCATTTTGGATGGACACTCCAAACGTTTCGTAGGGATTCCCAGTACTTAATGGCATAATGCTATAATGCTTATAGAGTAAGCAGATACGGATGTGATGTATGTAACAAATACCCTTTATGGCATGTCCACATGATGTAGATGAAGACATTACTAACATCGTTTTATGCCAAACCGTAGGGATGGGAGCATACGGAAGAAACTAGCGGCCTCAATTTAAGAGTCGTTTGATCCAAGGCATAATTGTTCTTAGTGCCTTGAACCAAGATAAAGGTATCTACTTAGCCGTCATCTCGGTCAGAATCCACTGGACAACTGAATTATGTTGCGGTTTCCATCCTAACTCCTGATGGGCGCGAACTGATCTAACCCTACTATTGGAGCCTAATGAGTAGCGAGCCCGCATTCTACCCCAAATCTTTTCAGCATCTTCAATAGGGCAACTTTGAGGTCCTTCAATTTCAAAACGTTTTGCGATGGCTGCCCCGAGTTCTGCTAAGGATGACTCTCCATTTTCTACAAAATAGAATGCTCCTGATGGCGCATTTTCCAGTGCTAGTTGGTAAAGTTTGCATAGGTCATCTATATGTACGTTGGACCAGATGTTCAAACCTTTTCCAATGATGCGTACTACTCCGCTGTCTAATGCCTGATTAATGAGCAGTGGAATCTGTACGCTGTGTGTGTCTGGCAGTTTCCCTTCTCCGTAGACTAGGCTGTTACACAAAACAATGCCTCGTATTCCTTTCGTCCTTAGGATTTTCTCGTCAATCGCTCTTCGTGCTTGTTTTTCAGGAGGGATATACAGTGTACTATTTTCATCGAAGATGACATTGTTGGATTTATTACCATCGCTCATATCAGCAATGACACTTGTTCCACTGGTATGCAGGAGCGGTTTGTTTGTCCCGCGAATAGCTGTCAACAGAGTTTCTACTGTATTTAAGTCATCGCTATTAGCGGCATTGATGACGGCATCTGCCCGTTGGGCTTCGTAAGTAAGTAACTCGCTGTTGTTGAGTTCACCGATAACGGGTTCGATACCTCGGGCTGTAAGTTGTACTGCCTTATCTGGATTACGAGCGAGTCCACGGATGTGGTGCCCAGCGTTACGTAAATAGACTGATAGAGAACCACCGATGTATCCTGTTGATCCAGTTATAAAGATATTCATCACCGACTCCTTTTTTAGAAACCCATAAAACTACTGAGTTTACCTCTACACAATTGATTTTATATTTCGGTGGATTTTCCCGCATGTAGTGAAAATATCATTCACTTTTTCAATGACAGCTTCGCACTCAGGCAATATGTCTCGACAAAACGCCGTCACAATGATACTTCGTGTATTGCGATAGAAGAGGATTTCTCCTAATACACTTTCAAGCTCCTTGTTAGACCGGGAGACTTCTCTGCGGAGTTGTCCCCATTTTTCTGCCGTTTCTTTAAATGAGTTTGAGCGAGCTGTTGTGATAAAAAAAGCAATAAATCCACTTTTGATAACATAACATCCCCCTGCAACTCGCCTAAAATTGAGAATAAAGCAACCTCTCGCCTTTCAGGCGAAGCAGCTGGAAATGGCTTTGAATCCGGGGAGCGTTAGCGAGTAAAACCGGCAAACGTTTTCATGTAAACAGCGCCAAAGGCATCCAGTCTTTTTCTGATATGTTCGTCGGTTTCACCATATACAGTCAGGCCGGTTACATCAACATGTGAAATAAAGCGTTCAGCAAACGGAGCAAAGGTCACATCAACATGAGATACCAGTGCATCCGCCTTATAACCTTCAATGATATGTGCTGTTTTTTGATCATCACTGACGCTGTACATATAGGTCAGTGTTCCCGGTTCTTTTTCAGTCTCTTTTACAATTTCAGACGCCAGATTACGAAAATTAGCAAACTGTCCTTCTTTTACAGAAAGAGTGAATACACAAATAATTTCATTCTTCATTACATCATCCTGCATAATGGATAGTAAAGAAATAACATCTCATTTCAATTTTGCTGATTACATCCCGACATTAATCAACATAAATAATCCGGTTGACCTCTTTCGATAATCATCATGTCGATTGGAAATATAAGCAACGAATGTAAATATTGCGTGTTCAGTACCGTGATATCAAGTCAGGCACGGTACTGGACGTCCGGCAATTTTAAAAATGTTCTTTAACCTGACTTTTTCATCGTTTCCGCAAAAATTTCGCCAGAAATAGCCCAGTTTTCAGTTTTCACATCATTGAAAATGACATAAACATATTGTGGGTCGACACTGGCGTGTGTGGCAATCGCTTCTGTTACCGCACGTGCAATAGCAGGTTTAGCCTCATCGCGGCCATCAAACATCTGAATATTTACTACAGGCATGGTATGTCCCCTCATTGTGAATAGTTAACAGATAGTGTGTTGCAGAATCTGTTAACTATCGTCGTACAGAGTGAACAATTGATAAACCCATATGTGGGGGACGCAGTGGGGAATTTTTTTCCCTAATCAGGCAAATCTATCGATATCGGCCAGCCGGATCAGTTCATCAATAATGAACCTGACCCCGGGCATGAGTGCCCTGGCACGAGGCCAGATTACGCTCAGTTCTGTCGGCGACGGTGTCAGTTCCGGTAGAACGGGAATAAGTCTCGCATCAGCAAAATAGGGGCGCAGTAGCGATTCAGGGAACTGTATAATGCCTGCTCCGGCAATCCCCGCTGCTATCATGGCATCACCGTCACTTATCTGATGAAATGGAACAGGATTGAAACGTATATCCTGTCCTTGCGGATCGCGAACTAGCCAGTTGAGTGGCGAGCCTCCCCGCCAGGCCATAACACATCGATGTTTATGCAAATCTTCCAGGGTAAGAGGTGTTCCATAACGGGACAGATACTCTGGTGACGCACACAGGAGTAAATGTTGTGCATTCAGGGAGCGGGCAACTAAATCAGTCGTGTCTTTCAGAGGACCAAAGCGAATAGCAAGGTCAAACCCCATATCCAGTGGATCGATAATACGGTCATTGAATGTCAGCACCAGTCGGAGCTCAGGATACTGCGCGGCGATTTGCAACAGTACCGGCATCATAACGGTTTTACCAAATGCAGCAGGCATATCAATTCTGACCACACCTGATGGTTCTGTCTGTCTGGCGAGCAGTGATGACTCTGCGGCCTGCATTGTTTCCAGTGCGCTTCTGCAACTGGCAAGATAAGCCTCACCTTCGGTGGTCAATGTCATTTTTCGTGTTGTACGGTGAAAAAGCTTCGTGCCTAGTCGTTCTTCCAGCCGGACAATGCTCTTACCGATTGCTGAGCGGGTCATTCCCAGTTGCTCGGCTGCTTCTGTAAAACTGTGTGCATCCGCCACGGCAACAAAATGGACAATGGCCCGGAGAGAATCAGTGGTGAAAGGTGCTGGCATACAGGAATTCCACTACAACACACGACGGGTAGCCGGGAGCGATTTCCCCTGGCCAGTGCCGAAGTGACGGGTCGAAAAATCAAGAAAGCTGCGAAGCTTTGGTGTCAGCCTTCTGTCCGGGGCATACATTACATGCAAAGGTCTTGAGGGTACGCTGTACTCGGGTAATACATGTACGAGTCTGCCTGCCACAATGTGCGGCCACACCAGTTCTGTTGGTTGCATTGCAATACCAAAACCAGACAAGGCTGCGCTGATCAGCGCCTCGCCACTGTCCAGAAGCAGACGCCCGGAAACGGGCAGTGAAACATGGCCTTCCGGACCATCAAATTCCCACTGTGTTCTGAGGGTGGTATGAGTGAAGATCAAACATTCATGCTGCAATAAGTCTTCTGGTTTTTTCAGTAACAGTGCTTTTTTCAGATAATCAGGTGCTGCGCAAAGAAGCAACTGGTAAGGGGCAAGGGATTTTGCCATCAAAGCACTGTCCGCCAGCGCGCCGACACGGAAAACAGCATCGTATCCTTCGTCAATCAGGTCCACTTTACGGTTAGTTAGCGTCATTTCGACCGATATTTCAGGATGTTCTTTAAGAAATAGCGGCAGAAGAGGGGCAAGCGCATTGATGCCGAATGTCACAGGGGCATTGATTTTAAGTCTGCCACGCGGAACAACCCTCACTTCCTCGGCAAACGATTCGGCAATTTCTACCTCCGCAAGAATAATTTTTGCACGCTCATAAAAATGATGGCCCGCCTCAGTCAGGCTATGTTGCCGGGTTGTTCTACTTATTAATCGTACACCAAGATGGTGCTCAAGTGCTGCGACATGCTTACCCACAAGTTGTGCGGACAGATTCATTGCATCCGCTGCGGCTGAAAAGGAACCCAGCTCCACAGCTTTGACATAGATAGCCATGCTGGTCAATCGATCCATTGAAAACAATCCAGTTATAATGTCCAAACATTAAAGCAATTTATCATGCTATGACGCAATAATAGACTGGTTTCGTTAATCATCAAGAGGAACGAAACATGAAAATTGGCGTAATTGGTACAGGCAATATGGGGGCAGGACTTGCTGCTCTTTTTTCTGGTAAGCATGACGTGTTTATCGGGCATCGGGACCCGGCTAAAGCCGCTGAATTGGCTCACAAAATAGGTGATTCAGTTCAGGGGGGAGGGATTGCCGCTGCTATCTCCGTTGCAGACATTATTATTCTTGCCACCCCTTACCTTGCAGCAACAGACGTATTTTCAGCCGCTGGTGATCTGGAAGGCAAAGTGCTGGTCGATATTTCTAATCCGGTCAGTGCTGATTTCAGTGAACTGGTTATTGGTCATGAGACCTCAGCGGCAGAAGAAATTCAGAAACTGGTTCCGAAGGCTAACGTTGTAAAAGCGTTCAATACGCTTTTTGCTCAACTGCTCCCGGAAGAATCACGTCAGAGCAACAAATTACAGGTATTTATTGCCGGGAATAATGACCAGGCTCGTGAGCAGGTAGCTGAACTGGCCACATCTGTGAATCTGGAGCCGGTAAATGCGGGCCTTCTCAAGAACAGCCGTTACCTTGAGCCTCTTGGCGCTATGAATATCCAGTTTGGCTATTTCCTGGGTCAGGGGCCGGTAGTCGCTCCTGCCTGGGTGAAAGCCTGAATATTCTGAACAATTATCCGGCTCCCCCTCTGTCGGATAATTTTATTGGAGCCTGTTCGATTACTAAACCGTTTCAGACGGGTTCATCTGCACATACAATTTATCCGGACATTGTCGTGAAAAATTTTAAAAAGTATGTTGTTAAATGGGTTTTCACTCTTCTTATGACCATTTCAACTCATGCCGTATTTGCCGCTTCTGCCGTTGATGTTATTGGTCGGGATTTTGTTTTTTCTGCTCCGCCTGAGGGGATGCCATCCAGGCTGTCCGATTTTAAGGGCTTAAAGTTAAATACCTTTACCACAAGTGATGGGGTCAAACTTCGGTACTGGGAAGCAGGGAAAGGGAAGCCTCTGGTGTTTGTTCCTGGTTGGGCAGCTAACGGGGCAGAGTATATCTATGTGATGTACCTTTTAAGCCAGGACTTTCATGTTTATGTACTGGATCCCAGAAATCAGGGGCTATCTGAATCCGCATCCTACGGAAGTCGTATATCTCGTTTTGCCATGGATCTCCGGGAAATGACGCAGCATGCAGGTATTACTAAAGCCAGTTTTAGTGGATGGTCCATGGGGGCATCTGTTCTGTGGAGTTATATCGATTTATTTGGGACTTCTGACATAGAACGAATTGCATTTGTGGATGAGCCCCCCTCTATCTACAGCCATCAAAACTGGACAGAGCAGGAACGCCTGCAAGCTGGCGGAAGTGTGACTTCACCCGAAGCAATGATCGAAGCATTCCGTGGTATGAAAACACCGAATAAGCTTGTTTCCGACCTGAATGCATTCGAACGGGTTCAGTTAATGGACTCTCCATGGTTTGCGAGTTCTGAGAATTTTTCCCGTCAAGTAACTCGTAACAAACCGCAGGATCTCGAACGGGTACTCTTTGATCATCTGACCAATGACTGGCGGGATGTTATTGAACACAAAATAGATATTCCAACGGCAATCTTCACCGGTGAATACAGTCCATATATTGAAAGCCAGCGCTGGATGCAGTCGGTTATTCCAGACTCCAGATTATTTATTTTTACCCGAGCAGAACAAGGTGATCACTTTTTGATGTTCAAAAACCCGCTCAAATTTACGTCTGAACTTAAATCGTTTCTGAACGAGAAAGTGAATGGAAATTTCAACACAACTGAGAGTGATAATAAACTCAATAAATAAAGGGAAATATAATTTTTTTCAACTACCCATTAGGAATTGGATTAGTGGGAGTGCCCCCTATTAAGTTGTCAGGCATGTTTATGGCGCAGTAGGGGGATAAAAGAACCACCACTCATCATAGCCAATTGCTGCTTAAGGCGTGCGATTTCGGTTGCCTGCTGCTCACGCTCAGAGGTGGAGCCCTGCTGACGTTGTTAACTGCACCAGGCGTAGAGTTTATAATCGTGCAGGCTGAGCTCCCTGGCGGCTTTGGCCACGCCGATACGCTCAGCCTGCGCCTGCTGGTGAAACTCCGGGGTATATCGATTACGGGATGTCTTCTTCATAGATTTTGCTTGCATCATGGTTCATCTTGTTAACGATTTACTCGCTTAACAGCGTGTCCGCTATGTCGTGGGTAGGATCATGCCTCCGCCGAACCGCACCGTCTCATAAGCCCGGACGTCTGCAACGAGCAGACTCATTACCAAATACTCAGCCTTACTTACTCATCAGTATCTGTTCTTTTGGTATCCACTACTACCAATTCAACATCGTTCTCTTCGATCAGCTTGAGGATGTTTTTTGGTGGTGTTTTATCCGTGATGATATGATCGATATCCGACCAGCTGCAGGATTGATACATCAGTTGTAGATTAAATTTGGCGAAGGTTGCAATACAAATCACTTTTTTTGACTGTTTAGCCATGGCGACTTTTTGCAGTGCATCAAGTTCTGTATCTGTGGTGATGCCACTTTCCGATAATGCACTGACGCCAATAAATGCTTTATCCGCATAATAACGCTTAATTTGCTCCAAGACGGTATTACCTAATATTGCGTGAGAATAGTCATCAAAATTACCGCCCAATACTGAAATACTAATCCCTTTATTTCCAATGATCTCGCCTAACACTTCAATGGAGTTGGTAATGACACTAACCGGTGACGGAAGCTGGCGGGCGAGGGCGGCAGATGTCGTACCGGCATCAATAAACAGGATCTCTTTTTCATTAATGGTTTTAGCCGCCCAGGCAGAAAGTAATGTTTTTTCAGCACTGTATTGTGCACGCTGAACATAAGGCAATTCGACACGCTTTTCTGCCAGAATAGCTCCACCGCGAATACGCAATATATGCGGAAGTTGTGTCAGTTTGACTAAATCCCGACGTGCAGAATCTGATGAAATATTATATTGCTGACAGATGTAATCGAGAGTCACTTTACCCTGATTTTTTATTAATTCCTCTAACTCGATCAAGCGTTCTTCTTGCGTCATTACGTATTCCAATCTTCTGAGTAAGGATAACCAGGCCATGTTAGCTGAAAACGTGGCTTGCGTACACGGCTTCATGACCGACCGGGTACGTCCTCATGGAAGGAGAACTTACTTCTTATTGTTAACACTAAATCACTTAAAAACACTTACTGATATGTCTGTTTAAATGCATTAACATTCATTTTGTGTATAAAAAGCAATCTATATACTTAAAATTAAGTGATGCACATCACATAAATATAATGATTTGTAAGTGATTTGGTTCTTTTTGAGATTCGGGTCACGGAATCCTGTGACCAGTACTGAGAGCATGCACCCGTCAAATGAAAAGAACGCTTTCTGGCAGATTTCATTCCCAATACGAAATGACCAGGCGAACGATAGCCACCAGTCCATGGTACGTGACCGAATGAAATGCCGGGCCAGAGTTACACACTATTTTTATAAAGAGGGCTGGATATGAAAAAAATTTTTCTCTGCTGCGCTGCCGGTATGTCAACCAGCATTGTGGTGAATAAAATGAAGCAGGCTGCCAGTGCCAAAGGTATCGAGGCTGAAATTATTGCTGTGGCGATGGAAGAGTTTGAATCGACCATCTCGCATTTTGATTGCTGTCTGATGGGGCCGCAAATCAAATATAAATTCGAAGAGTTTAAGGCGATTGCTCAACGTGAAGGAAAGCCGATAGCCATCATCAGCAATATGGATTACGGCATGCTCAAAGGTGAGAAAATCCTTAATGATGCTCTGAAGATGATTCAGGATTCTCAAACTAACCCAGTGCAATAATTTTACAGGGTAATATCATGTCGAACGCATTTTTTAATTTTATCGAAAATAAAATTACGCCCGTTGCCGCCGTTGCCGGAACCCAGCGTCATATTATGGCGGTTCGCGACGGTTTTATTGGCGCGATGCCTTTTATGATCGTGGGCTCTTTTTTACTTATTTTTGCGTTTCCGCCTTTTGCACCGGATACCACCTTCTTTATTGGCAAACTTTGGTTATCCGTTTCCCAGCAGTATTTCAACGAAATCATGACCCCCTTTCATATGACGATGGGGATTATGGCTTGCTATATCAGTGCAGGGATAGCTTACAACCTGGCACAAACGTACAAGCTGGATGCGTTCTCTTGCGCCATGCTGTCGCTGATGACCTTCCTCCTGATCACTTCTCCCTACAAAGAGGGTTCGCTGCCGGCGGCCTTCCTCGGCGGATCGGGGATTTTTACCGCGATTCTGGTGGGGATTTTCTGTGTTGAGTTGGTCCGGATTCTGAAGCTATACAACATTGGTATCAAGCTGCCAGAACAAGTGCCGGATAAAATTCGCCATTCATTCAACCTTTTGATCCCGGCGATTGTCATTATCTGCACCATCTACCCGTTGAACGTGGTGTTACAACACCAGTTCGGCATGCTGTTACCTGAAATAATCATGACCGCCTTTACCCCGCTGATTTCTGCGGCGGACTCTCTGCCAGCGGTGCTGATTGCTGTCTTACTCTGCCAGGTTTTGTGGTTCTCTGGCATCAACGGCGGGGCGATTGTCGGCGGCATCCTGCAACCATTCTACTTGATTAATCTTGGACTTAACCAGACGGCGCTGGCCAACGGTTTGCCCATCCCACATATCTTCGCGGAGGCGTTTTGGGCCTTCTTTATCAACCTCGGTGGTTCGGGTGCCACGCTGGCGCTGGTTATCCTCTACATGCGCAGTAAAGCGGGACACCTCCGAGCCATCGGCAAGCTGTCGGTGGTACCGGTCTGCTTCAACATCAACGAACCGGTCATCTTTGGTAGCCCGGTGGTGATGAATCCGGTGCTATTTATTCCTTTCATCGTCGCCCCGGTGGTGAACGCAATCATTGCCTGGTTTGCCACCACCAGTGGTCTGATTGCCAAAGTCATCTCTCTGGTTCCCTGGACCACGCCCGCACCGGTTGGCGCTGCGTGGGGTGCAGGCTGGGTCATGAACAATACGTTGCTGGTTATCACGCTGATTGTTATCGACATCTTCATCTACCTGCCTTTCTTCAAAATTTATGAAAAGCAGCTTCTTGAGCAAGAACGTGAGCAGGAAATGGCCACGGCATAAGCCGTCCATTCCGCCTTCTTTTATTGAGTGGAGACAAAACATGGATATGGAATCAACGGTCATGGAGTTGATTATAAACGCCGGGGAATCGCGCAGCTATGCGATGGAAGCCCTGCGTGCCGCCAAACGCGGTGAGTGGGAGCTGGTTGATGCAAAACTTGCTGCTTCGGCGGAAGCCTCGAAACGCGCTCACGATGTTCAGACCATGCTGATTGGCCTGGACGAAGGCTGCGGCAAAGTGCAGGTCAATCTGGTGCTGGTCCACGCGCAGGATCACATCATGACCTCAATGCTGGCCCGTGAACTGATTGCAGAAATCATCGACGTACAGCGCCAGCTACAGCGCTAACCTTCTTATTCAGGAGTAAAAAATGACATTTCCACGTGATTTTTTGTGGGGCGGCGCGGTTGCGGCTAACCAGTGTGAAGGGGCCTGGAATATTGATGGCAAAGGCCCGAGTATTCAGGATGTCACTCCGCAAGGGGTAATGGGGCCGATGACGGAGCATCCGACGGACAATAATCTGAAGCTTGCAGGGATCGATTTTTATCATCGTTATAAAGAGGACATTAAACTCTTTGCGGAAATGGGTTTTAAGGTTTTTCGCACCTCGATTGCTTGGTCACGGATCTTTCCCTACGGCGATGAACAAACGCCAAATGAAGCGGGCCTCGCTTTTTATGATGCGCTTTTCGATGAGTGCCATAAATACGGCATTGAGCCGTTAGTCACTCTTTCGCATTACGAAACACCACTGCATCTGACCAAAGAATATAACGGATGGGCAAACCGGGCGATGATCGGTTTTTATACCCGCTACGTCACCACGGTATTTACACGTTATCAGCACAAGGTGAAATACTGGCTGACCTTCAATGAAATTAACTCCGTGCTGCATCATCCCCTGATGAGCGGCGGCATTTTCACGCCTAAGGATGAACTGAGCCAACAGGATCTCTATCAGGCAGTGCACCACGAATTGGTAGCTAGCGCACTGGCTACGAAGATTGGCCGGAAAATCATGCCGCAGGCGAAATTTGGCTGCATGGTATTAAGCCTGCCCATTTACCCGCTGACGCCAAACCCGGATGACATCATCGCCTGCATGCATGCCGATCACCGGAATGATTTCTTTGCGGATGTGCACGTTCGCGGAAATTACCCTGGTTATATGCAGCGTTATTTCCGCGAGCAAAACATTGATCTGCAGATGGAAGAAGAGGATGTGCAGATCCTGACGCATACCGTCGATTTCCTCTCATTCAGTTATTACTTCAGTACCTGCGAAACTGTGCAAACTAACGTGGATGGAGCTACCGGAAATTTGATGGGTGGGGTGAAAAATCCGCATTTAGCCGCCAGTGAGTGGGGCTGGCAAATTGACCCACAAGGGTTGCGCTACATCTTAAACAAATACTATGACCGCTATCAACTCCCACTGTTTATTGTGGAGAACGGTCTGGGCGCGAAAGATGTATTAATTACCGAGGGCGTGGGCGAACCCACGGTCAATGACGATTACCGCATCCAGTATTTGCGTGAACATCTGGAACAGGTGCATGAAGCCATTAAGGACGGTGTGCCGGTAATGGGATATACCACCTGGGGTTGTATCGATCTGGTCAGCGCGTCCACCGCACAACTTTCTAAACGCTACGGGTTTATTTACGTCGATCGCAATGACGATGGTAAAGGTTCACTGGCTCGCTACAAGAAAAAATCGTTTTACTGGTATCAGAACGTTATCCATTCCAACGGCGCAGAGCTGTAAGTATTCAGGTGTGATTTAAAACAATGCCACCTGCATTGCGGCGGGTGACACGACGAGGTGGAACATGAAATTAGGCATTCTTGGCACCGGCATGATCGTTAAAGATTTGCTTTCGACGGTTCATAAACTGCCTTTTAGTGGTCTGGCGATTCTAGGCACGCCACAAACGGAAGAGGAAACGCGCGAGCTGGCAGCCCGTTACCACATTGATGATATTTATTTTGATTATCAGGCCATGCTGGACAGCGACGTCGACACAATTTACGTGGCATTACCAAACCATTTGCATTTCCCGTTTGCCAGCCAGGCGCTGCAAAAAGGTAAGCACGTTATTATTGAAAAGCCGATTACCACCAGCGTGGAAGAACTGAACACGCTGAAGAAGCTGGCAACAGGACAAAACGTTATCATGCTGGAAGCGATGAATATTCATTACCTTCCGGCCTATTTATCGCTTCAGTCGCAGCTGTCCCGTATTGGAAAAATCAAGCTGGTGACTCTGAACTACAGCCAATACTCATCGCGTTATGATGACTTTATGGCGGGCATTGTGCACCCAGCTTTTGATGTCAAAAAAGGCGGTGGGGCGCTGATGGACATTAATGTCTACAACCTCCATTTTGTCGCCGGATTGTTTGGTGAGCCGCAAGCGGTTAATTACTTCGCCAATATGCATAACAATATTGATACCAGCGGGATGATGGTACTCGATTATGGTGATTTCAAATGCGTCTGTATTGGCGCTAAAGATTGTAAAGCGCCGACCACCTCGTTGATTCAGGGAGATAAGGGGAATATGCAAATCACCCTGCCGGTCAACCAGATGACAGGTTTCGAGATGGCACTGAATAACGGTGACAGCGCGCAATTTGCGTTTGACCGTCGTGAGCATCGCTTGCTTTATGAATTCCTCGCGTTTATTCGCATTATCGACACCCTGGATTATCAGACTGCTGCACACCTGCTTGACGTAAGCACCCTGGCGGCTCAGATGATTGAAATGGGTAAAAAACAGCTGATTGTGGAGTGAAACAGTGACAACGAAATTAATTCTTGGTTTTATCGGCAATGGCAAAAGTGCTAATCGCTATCACTTGCCGTTTATTCTGTCTCGCGCAGATAAAATAACCACCAAAACCATTTATTCCGCCACGGCAAATCGTGATGGTTGGGATAAATTACCTAACATCACCTATACCAATAATCTGGATGTGCTATTGGGTGACCCGGAAATACAGGTGGTGGTGGTTAGCACCCCGGCCGCCTTGCATTATGAGTTTGCGCTGAAGGTTTTACAGGCCGGAAAACACTGCGTGGTAGAAAAACCCTTTACCCATACACGTGAAGAGGCCGAAACCTTATATAACCTGGCTAAAGAAAAAGGATTAATGGTGCAGTGTTATCAGAATCGCCGTTTCGACAGCGATTTTTTGACCACCCAGAAGGTGATTGAATCGGGCAAGCTCGGTGATTTACTCGAAGTGGAGATGCACTATGACTATTACCGCCCTTACATCCCGGAGTCGGTCAACGAATTCAGTGCCATTAACTCCTACCTGTATGGCCACGGTTGCCACACCCTCGACCAGGTGATTTCATACTTTGGTGCGCCGGACCATGTTAATTACGACGTGCGCCAGCTGTTAGGTGAAGGGCGTATGAACGATTACTTCGATGTGGATATGTTCTACGGTGCATTAAAAGTCTCGGTAAAATCGAGCTATTTCCGCATCAAAGAGCGTCCGAGTTTTGTGGCTTACGGCAAGAAAGGGATGTTTATCAAACACAGTAAGGATAAGCAGGAACATCACCTCAAGCTCTTTTATATGCCTGATAACGCCGATTTTGGTCAGGACACTCCGGAAGATTACGGTGTGCTGACCTGGATGGATGACGCAGGTATATATCACGAAGAAAAAGTTGTCACTGAACAAGGTGATTATGCCCGCTATTATGATGCCCTCTATGAGACAATTATTAACGGCAAAGAAAAACTGGTGAAAGATGATGAAACCCTGCTGCAAATTAATTTACTGCAAGCGGGCATCACTGGCCTGAAGTAAAACACATCGTACCATAGGGTTGTATTGTTAATATAAAACAATGCAACCCTGTTTTTATAATAAGACCGACCGTCATGGGTGATGTCACCTGTGCACCTCATTACGCCTGTTGTTAAAGAATAACTAAATAAAATTTAATTATAGGATTGATATGAATATTAATATACCCGTACTCTGCTCCGTTACATTAAGTGCCTGTTCTTTATTGGTGGCGAATGCGCTGTATGCAGCGCCGCTAACCCTGGAAGAGCGTGTGGCACTTCTCGAGAATAAGCTCTCCTCCAATATGAAGGAATTAGATGCCACCAAAGCGCAGCTTAAAAAATATGAATCGGTAATACCACCGTTGGAAGTTATTTCTGCCAATGTGGCGGCGCCAGAAAAAGTCGCTCCTGCTTCGTCGATGACTCTGGCAGATATCAGTAAATATGTGAAAGAAGATATCGGCTTTAATTATTCCGGCTATTTCCGCTCGGGATATGCGGTGGGAAACCGGGGCTCGGCAAAATCCTACGCCATTGGTTCCTTGGGGCGTTTTGGTCAGGAAAACAGCTCCTGGTACGATCTTGAATTTTCGCAGCGGGTTTACCGCGATGGCAATAAAACGGCCAAAGCGGTTGTGATGCTCGACGGCAACGTCGGCGGACAATACAGCGCTGGCTGGTTTGACAGCACTTCTGACAACCTGCTGCAATTTTCCGATATCTATCTGACCACGAAGGGTTTTTTGCCTTTTTCTCCGGAGGCTGATTTCTGGGTGGGCAAACATACGTTGCCGAAGTTTGAAATCCAGATGCTCGACTTCAAATACCACAAATCGGACTCCGCCGCCGGGATTGGGCTGGAAAACTGGCAACTGGGGCCAGGCAAGGTCAACGTAGCGCTGGTACGTGAAGACCTTGATGCCCACGCGGTCGACAGCAGCGTCAGCCAGACTCAACAGATCAACACCAACACGATTGATGCCCGCTACACCGCAATGCCCCTATGGGATAGAGCCACGTTGGATCTGTTTGGTCGCTACTCTGCTGCTAACAAAACCGACCTGAATAAGCACGATGAAAACAACGGCACGTATTACAGTGTGAAAGATGCTTGGCATGCCGGGGCGCGGTTGACGCAAAACTGGCAGAACGGCGGGTTTACCTATGTGACTGCCCAGATGGCAAACAACTCGATCGCCAGTGGCATGGCTCTGGTGACCGACTCCAGTGCGCTGTATGGCTATAACGGGCAGTATTACGGTGAACACACTAACGGCACGGCCTGGCGCGTACTCTCCGAAGGGGAAAACTACTTGTTGCCAAACGTGATCATGGCTCATGCCCTGGTGTATGCCGCTGGCAATGATATCTATGACTACTACACCGGTGGCCACACCGACTTCAACTCCACCCGTGCGGTGGTGCGTCCGGCGTATATCTGGGACACCTTTAACCAGACGGGAGTTGAACTGGGCTGGTTCGATCAGCGCAATAAAGCGGGCGGCGAGACGTACCATGAGTCGGGCCTGAAAACGACGTTGTTCCACACCTTCAAAGTGGGCACCAGCATGCTGACCTCGCGTCCGGAGATCCGTTTCTTCGCCACTTATCTGAAAACATTCGATAACGAGATAACTCAGTTCACCTTTAACGACAATAAGAAAGATCAGTTTACCGTCGGGGCACAGGCAGAAGTGTGGTGGTAAATCGCAATTGGCAGCACACTATCTACTATTCTTGATCTTAAATTACGGATTGGTTATCAGACTACCCATGCAGGAATCCTGTCTCATTCTGAACCTGGATTCCTGCATGCCAATATATGTAGATTAAAAAATTATGGCCCGCCGATAAATAAGGGCAGTTTGGGATTGCACGTTATCAAGACTGGGTGGTCGGGTGCGATGGAGCAGCAGGCGATTACATAGGATTTTTCACATCGCTTTGGAGAACTGGCATTATCCTACACACCAGCGCTCACTTGCTCGGCGGTATGAGCCATGTCACCAGGATTGGGCAAGTATTAGGTGCGGTGCTCGAGTCCGGCACATAGAAACAGTTCGAACTCGGTGAACCAGGCTATCTTCAGACCCAACGGATGTCAGGCGAGGCTGGCGCTTAAATGCCACTTCAAACAACGCCCGGGGTGTCGTGGGGTGAGGGTTCATGGTGTAACTCCTGTTCGGTGACCCTGGCCGTTGGGCTGCTCGGGTGTTTCGGGTACAAAAGAAAGGGAAGTCAGTTCGCCGGATTTTGGTCTGGTCTGCCGTTTTGCGGCGGTGCTGGATGTGCCGGAAGCGTATTTTTATGCTGTCGATGAAGATCACGCAACGCTAATCTTGCAGTATCATTGTTATAAGAAAAGTAACCCTAATACAACGTTATTGATTATGCCGCAATAGACCTTCCTTTATGTATCAAGTCTGAGTAATTCTCTGACATTACTCGATTTTTTGTGAAATGCTGAGGGGGGGAATTCCTCGCAGTCTGAAAAGCAGATCCTTTATCAGAATCTGCTCTTAAGAGCGTTATCGATCAGGCTGCTCCTGACGCCTAATGTTGTTGAGCATAAATATATGGCGCAACATATCCTTCCCGATTGGTATCCAGATAATCAGCCCACCACTGCATCATTGCCTTACGAGCATCGAGATATTCTGCTTTATGGATGTAAGCTGCTCGAACGCTGTTGCGTTCCTGATGGCTCATTTGACGTTCAACCGCATCCTGTGACCATAGCCCAGACTCCATCAGAGCACTACAGGCCATTGCCCGGAATCCGTGGCCGCAGATTTCATCTTTCGTGTCATAACCCATCAAGCGCAGCGCTTTGTTGACCGTGTTTTCGCACATTGGTTTGTACGGATTATGGTCACCGGGAAATATCAGTTCCTGATGCCCGGAGATTTCCCGTATCTGTTTCAGAATAGCGATGGACTGACGGGATAGGGGAACGATATGCGGCGTGCGCATTTTCGCACCACGCCCGGAATAACGCACACCGGGGATGGTTTCACGGGTAGCCGGAATGGTCCAGATTTTGTTTCTAAAATCGATCTCAGACCAACGGGCAAAGCGCAACTCGCTGGAACGGATGAACAGGTGCAGAGTAAGTGATACTGCCAAACGTGTTAATTCTCGCCCTTGCTTGTAGTCCTCAATGTGAGTCAACAGTTCCGGTAGTTTCTCCAGCAGAAGGGCAGGGTAGTGGCGTTTAACGGGCGGGGCGATTATACCGTTCAGATTAGCCGCCGGATTATGCTCTATCAACTCCTGATGCACGGCATGACGCATGATGTTGCACATATGCTGTCGGGTTCGTGCCGCCACTTCCAGCAGACCTTTTTTCTCAATCCCTTTCAGCAGGTCGATGAAATGGCGGGTTTTTAGTTCTGTGACTGGCAGGTGTCCAATTATCGGGAAGATATGATTGTTCATGCTGGCAAGCAGACGGGCGGCATGGTTCTCTGACCAGGCTCTGTTGTTTTTATGCCAGCTTAGTGCCACTGATTTGAAGGTTTCCTCTGGCGAGGCAGTGACTCTTTCAGCAGAACGTTGTTGTGCTGGATTGATATTCTGCGCCAGTAATTTACGAATACCGTCACGTTGTTGACGAGCATCGGCCAAAGATACACCGGGATAGGCACCTAAGCCGAGGCGTGATTCTTTTCTATTGATGCGATATTTGAGATACCAGAGACGTGATCCGCCTGGATTAACTAAAAGGTACAAACCATGAGAATCAGAAACTTTGAAGGGTTTTTCGGATGCTTTTAAGTTGCGGATTTTTGAGTCGTTAAGAGACATTTGGGGGTCACTCCGTCATCGAACCAACTTGACCCCAAATCTGACCACCAAATTCTCCCGATGCGGAGGGTAAACTGAAAATGCATCGGGAAGACTTTTCACGCTAACTTATTGAATCTGAATCACATAGGGATTCGCAAAGCGGCATGAAAACAAGAATTTGGCTCCTCTGACTGGACTCGAACCAGTGACATACGGATTAACAGTCCGCCGTTCTACCGACTGAACTACAGAGGAATCGTGTGAACGAGGCGCATATTAATGATCGCGACCGGGTGTGTCAACGTGGAAAATCAATAAAATCAGCTAACTGCTGATGTTTGCAGCAAAATGCTAATTTCGTCGGCATTTATCTCAGCATCCTCCTCATTTTTACGCCATTTGCGCCATCCCAGCGGGCTGCGGCTTACGCTTTCCCCAGCGCTCTTGTATTATCATCCTTCGGGCTGCGCTGAATCGATCCATCCTGAGGCGGAGCCGCAAAATTTGCGAATGTTGAAAGGATTACGGCAATGAAAGAAAGATTTCCGCAGGGCTTTATGTGGGGTGGCGCAACCGCTGCCAATCAGGTGGAAGGCGCATACGATAAGGACGGTAAAGGTCTGTCGATTGTTGATGCTATCCCCGGCGGCAAGGCGCGTCTGAGCATCGTTTCCTCGCCGGAATTTGAATTCTCGCTGGATACCGAGCGCTATACCTACCCGAACCATAAAGGCATCGATCACTATCACCGCTTCCGTGAGGATATCGCGCTGTTCGCGGAGATGGGCTTCAAATGCTATCGCTTCTCCATCGCCTGGACGCGCATCTACCCGAACGGGGTAGAGCTGCAGCCGAACGAAGCGGGCCTCAACCACTATCAGCAGGTCATCGACACCTGTATTGCCCACGGCATCGAGCCGGTGATCACCATTTCCCACTATGAAATGCCGCTGCACCTGGCGAAAACCTTCGGCGGCTGGCAGGGGCGCGAGGTGATCGGCCACTTCGAGCGCTTTGCTCGCACGGTGCTGGAACGCTTTGGCCAGCAGGTGAAGTACTGGATGACCTTTAACGAGATCAACAGCGCTTTCCACTTCCCAATCATGAGCCAGGGCCTGACGGTGAAAACCGGCGCGCTGGAGCCGCAGGCAAAATTCCAGGCGCTGCATAATCAGTTCGTTGCCAGCAGCCTGGCGGTGAAAATCGCCCATGAAACCAACCCGGACATCAAGATTGGCTGCATGATCCTCTATGCCACCAGCTACGGCTTCGACTGCAACCCGGTTAACCAGCTGGCGGCGCTGAAAGAGCGTCAGTCTTCCGACTTCTACTGTGCCGACGTGCAGGTGGGCGGCAAATATCCGTACTACGCGAAAAGCCTGTGGCAGTCGCTGGGCGTGAAGCTGGATATCCAGCCGGGCGATCTGGACCTGCTGAAAGCGCACACCGTCGACTACATCGGCTTCAGCTACTACATGTCCCGCACCATTTACGCCACTAATCCGGAAGCGGCGGCGGCGCACGGCAACCTGCTCGGTGGGGCGCGCAACCCGTTCCTTGAAGCCAGCGACTGGGGCTGGGAGATCGACCCAACCGGCCTGCGCATCGCGCTGAACGAGTTGTACGACCGCTACGAGAAGCCGCTGTTTATCGTTGAAAACGGCCTGGGCGCAATCGATAAGCCGGATGAAAATCACTACGTCGCCGATGACTACCGCATAAATTATCTGCGCCAGCACATCAGCGCAATGGCGGAAGCGGTGGAAGACGGGGTGGATCTGATGGGCTACACGCCGTGGGGCTGCATCGATCTGGTGAGTATGTCCACCGGGGAGATGAGCAAGCGCTACGGCATGATCTACGTCGATCTGGATGACAACATCAACGGCACCGGCGACCGCTACCGTAAAAAATCCTTCCACTGGTATAAGCAGGTGATTGCCACCAACGGTCAGGATCTCGGCTAAAGACGACGGCTGCCCCGCAGGGGGCAGCCTGTCTGAACGTTCAACACCGAGCTACCCGGCGCGGGCTGAATCAGAAAGAAGCGAAAAGTCTGGACCTGAGCGCCGCTGCACGGGCTCGGCTGCCTCAGAAAGCGACGGCCTAGGCCATCACCGCGCGGGCGCGCAGGCTGGACCAGATAAACGCCACGATAAAGATCAGGCTGAACAGTACCACGATCGTCGGTGCGGGCGCGCTGTCGAGGAAAAACGACAGCCAGGTGCCGAGGAAGCAGACCGCCATCGACAGCAGCACGGCGAAAATCAGCACTGACGAGAAGCGGCGCATCAGCAGCAGGGCAATCGCCCCCGGCGCAATCAGCAGCGCAATCGACAGAATAATCCCCACCGCCGACAGCGTAGCCACAATAGTCATGGCGATCATGCACAGCAGGCCGTAGTGCAGCAGCGAGGTGTTAATCCCGCAGGCCTTTGCCTGATGCGGATCGAAAGCGTGCAGCAGTAAATCCTTCCACTTCACCAGCACAATCAGCGCAATCAGCGCGGCAATCCCGCCGGTCTGCAGCATATCCGACAGCCCAATCCCCAGCATATCGCCGAACAGAATATGGTCGAGATGCACGTCCGACTCGATGGACAGATAAAGGATCAGCCCGAGGGCAAACATCCCGGAGAAGATTATCCCCATCACCGTATCGCGCTTGATGCGGCTGTTCTCCGCCACGAAGCCGGTGGCCAGCGCGCAGAACAGCCCGGCGACGAACGCACCGATCGCCACCGGAATACCGATGATGTAGGCTAGCACCACGCCGGGAAACACCGCGTGGCTCATCGCATCACCCATCAGCGACCAGCCTTTCAGCACCATAAAGCAGGAGAGCAGGGCACATGGGATCGCCACCAGCAGCGAGATCGCCAGCGCGTTCTGCATAAAATCAAACTCAAACGGGCTGAGCAGCAGTTCGGTCAGGTTCATGGCTGTGCCTCCTGCGTTTGTCGGGCCAGTCGACGGCGCGCCAGCATCCCGTGTTTAGGGGCCCAGATAAACGCCAGCAGGAAGATAACCGTCTGCGCCACCACGATAATGCCGCCGGTTGCGCCGTCCAGATAGTAGCTAAGCCAGGCACCGAAAAAGCTGGTGATGCTGCCAATCGCCACCGCAATCATCAGCAGCCTTGGAAAGCGGTCGGTCAGCAGATAGGCGGTCGCCCCCGGCGTTACCACCAGGCAGATCACCAGAAACGCGCCGACGGTCTGCAGGGCGGCCACGGTCGAGGCGGAAAGCAGGGTGAAGAACAGCAGCTTCAGCCGGGCAGGATTCAGGCCGATCGAGCGGGCGTGGTTCTCATCGAAAAAGGTCACCATCAGGTCTTTCCACTTAATCAGCAGGATCGCCAGCGAGGTGAGGCCGATAATCGCCAGCTGCAGGATATCGCCGGGCGCAATCGCCAGGATATTGCCCATCACGATGGTCTGAATATTCACCGAGGTGGGATTCAGCGACACCATAAACAGCCCAAGGCCGAAGAAGGAGGAGAAGATCAGGCCGATGATCGCGTCCTCCTTCAGCCGGGTGCGCTGGTTAAGAAACAGCATACCGGCCGCGGCCAGTCCGCCGGAAAAGAACGCGCCAAGGGCAAACGGCAGGCCGAGCATATAGGCACCCGCCACGCCGGGGACGATGGAGTGGGACAGCGCATCGCCAATCAGCGACCAGCCTTTCAGCATCAAATAACAGGAGAGAAACGCACACACGCCGCCGACCAGCGCGGAGACCCACATCGCGTTGAGCATATACTCATAGTGGAACGGTTCCGCCAGCCAGCCCATTACGGATTCTCCCAGACGATATCGCGCAGCGCGCCGCTGAAGGCATTTTCCAGATTCTCGCGGGTGAAGGTGGTGGCGGTGGTACCGCAGGCCAGCACCGTGCCCTTAATAATCACCGTGTGATCGCAGTACTCGCTGACCGACGCCAGATTGTGCGTTGACACCAGCAGGGTGCGTCCCTCATCGCGCAGCTCGTGCAGCAGGCTGATAATCTGCCGCTCGGTATTCACATCCACCCCGGTAAACGGCTCATCCAGCAGGATCACCCGGCCGCGTTGGGCGATGGCGCGGGCCAGGAACACGCGCTTCTTCTGGCCGCCGGAAAGCTCACCGATCTGCCGGTGGCGATAGTTGGACATCCCCACCCGCGCCAGCGCGTCGGCGACGATATCGCGATCCTGCTGGCGGGCGATGCGCAGCATGCCCATATGGCCGTAGCGCCCCATCATCACCACATCTTCCACCAGCACCGGAAACGACCAGTCCACGTCTTCCGCCTGCGGCACGTAGGAAACCAGGTTCTGCTTCAGCGCCTGGCTGCCGGGGCGGCCAAGCAGGGTGATGCTGCCGGAAGAGAGCGGCACAAACCCCATGATTGCCTTAAACAGCGTCGACTTGCCGGAGCCGTTAATCCCCACCAGCGCGGCGATGCTGGCGGTGGGAATATCAAGCGTGGTGTTGCGCAGCGCGGTGTGGCCGTTGCGGTAGGTCACGGTGACATCGCTCACGTGAATGCCGCCGGGCTGCTGAAGGGCACTAAGTTTCATTTTGCTAACCCCTGCTGGATACCGCTTACGATGGTCTCGCTGGTCACCCGCAGTAAATCCAGATAGGTCGGCACCGGGCCGTCCTGCTGGCTGAGTGAATCCACGTAGAGCACGCCGCCGTAGTGGCTGCCGGTTTCACGCGCAACCTGGCGCGCGGCCTTGTCGGAAATGGTGCTTTCACTGAATACCGCCGGGATTTGATGCTGCTTCACGGCGTCAATCACCCGGCGCACCTGCTGCGGCGTACCCTGCTGATCGGCGTTGATCGGCCACAGATACAGTTCTTTCAGGCCATAATCGCGGGTCAGATAGGAGAAGGCACCTTCGCTGCTCACCAGCCAGCGCTTGTCTTCCGGGATCTGCGCCAGCGCCTGCTGCGCCGGGGCAACGGTGGCGCTGATTTGCTGTTTATAGCGCTCGGCGTTGCGCTGGTAGGTGGCGGCATTGGCCGGATCGTATTTCACCAGCGCATCGCGAATATTATCGACGTAGATCAGCGCGTTTTTCGCCGACATCCACGCGTGCGGGTTCGGTTTACCGCTGTAAGGCCCTTCACTGATGCCCATCGGCTCCACGCCGTCGGACACCACCACTTCCGGCACCCCTTTCAGATGGCGATAGAAGCGGCTGAACCAGCGTTCCAGATTCAGGCCGTTGGCGAGGATCAGCTGTGCCCCCTGTGCGCGTTTGATGTCGCCGGGCGTGGGTTGATACTCATGGATCTCCGCGCCGGGCTTGGTGATCGAGGCCACCTCGGCAGCGTCTCCCGCCACGTTCTGTGCCATATCGGCAATCACCGTAAAGGTGGTGATCACGCGGAATTTTTCTGCCGCAGAGGCGGGCGTTAACGGCAGCGCCGCCAGCAGGGCAACGCAGCACAATCCTTTAAACCAGTTCAGACGAGGCATCAATGTTCTCCTGTAAGAAAGTTACGCAGGGCAATTAGCTGATGCTATGAGTTATAGCACAGGCTATAAATTTTTGAGAACAGAATTTACGCACAAATACATAAAATTAATAATGATAATTATTTTCATTTTTTCGAGCGGAATCTGACGGACCAGGCCATCCGAACTCGGATGGTTAGCCGTGGATCGTCGTGCCAGACGCCGGGTGACTACCTCTTGACGGGGACGGTGGTCGGCATCAATCCGCCGGGCCTTTAGATTCTTTTTGTGTCAATTACACCTTTCATTTTCCTATTTGCAACAATCATTTAACTTGATTTTGTAGGGTTATTGGCTATAAGATGCATTTCAAATGCAACTTATCTTTCGCATGATAACGATTCACAGACCTCACCTGCACTGAGCAACCTCATCAGGTTAACGACAAGGAAATTTGCTATGAGCCAGACTCTTAAATCCGAACAGCTGCTGTCCGCCCTCGATAAAGTGATGGTGATCTCCACCACCGATCTGCAGGGCACCATCACCTACGTTAACGATCTGTTTTGCCAGTTGACCGGCTACAGCCGTGAAGAACTGCTGGGCCAGCCTCATAGCATCGTGCGTCATCCGTCGGTACCCAAAGCGACCTACAAAGATATGTGGGACACCATCAAAGCGGGCAATATCTGGACCGGCATTATCCCGAACGTCGGCAAAGGCGGCGGCCTGTATGTGGTCGATACCACCGTGCAGCCGCTGTACGACGAGCAGGGCGCTATCACTTCTTACATCAGCATCCGTCGGGTGATTAACGACCTGATGACCGATTTTGAAGCGGTGGAGTTCTCTAAAGAACAGTTCGACGAATTCTACGATAACTAAGACATCACTATGGCCGATCTCATCGAACGTATCGTTATTGGCTACGGTTCGGAATCGGGCAATGCCCGGGCGCTGGCACTGCGCCTGGGCGAGCAGCCTTTTCTGCACCCCTTCGCTCCGCAGGTTCTGGAGCTTAACCATCTCTTTCAGGCAGAGCCGCGTTCCGGCGATTTGCTGCTGATCGTCTCCAGCTCGTTTGGCGATGGCGAACCTCCGGCCAACGCGGAACAGTTTATTGACCAGCTGCAACACTATGCGGGGGCTGACGGCCTGCACTACGCTATTTTTGGCCTTGGCGATACCGCCTATCCCAACTTTTGTGGCTTCACCAAAACGCTTGATGCGGCACTGGCGGAGCATGGGGCACGTAGCGTCATTAACCGTGTGGATGCCGATGCCGCGTTTGACGGCTTTTTCTCCCAGTGGCTGGCGGTGCTGGAAAAAGTGCTTAACGGCGATGAACAGGCGGGGCGCGATCTGCACCTGCAGGTAACCGCCTGGAGTGAAGATAACGCCTTTGCTGCGCCGGTCGTTGAACGCCGTCGACTCAGCGCCGAAGCACCCTACGCGTGGCATATCCGCCTGAATATTACCGATAGCGGCATCCACTACCGCGCCGGGGATACGCTCTATCTCCAGCCGGAAAATGATGCCGATCTACTGGCAGCCCTCAGCAACTGGCTTGGCCGCAGCGACGCTGCCGACGCCCTGCGCCGCCGGGAACTGCGGCAGATAAGCAAAACCACGCTGCGCGAGCTGGCGAAGCTCTCCGCTAGCGATGAGCTAAAGGCACTGCTGAAAATCAGCCAGCGCAAAACGCTGGAGGCATACCTTTACGGCGCTGACCTGCTTGATGTGCTCGAAGATTTCTGCACGCCGCAGTCGGTGACGCTGGACGCGCTGCTGGAGCTGCTGCCTGGCTGCCTGCCGCGCGCTTACTCTATCGCCTCCCGCCCCGATACGGAGATCGTCGATCTGTGCGTGCGTGAAGTGTGCTATGAACGCCGCAACCGGGGGCGCAAGGGTGTGGCAACCGGCTGGCTGCTGGGTGACAACGGTGCGATGCGCATATTCAGCCGTGCAAACCCGGGGTTCTGGTTACCGAAGGACGAAAGTGCGCCGCTGCTGCTGATCGGCACCGGCACCGGTATCGCGCCGCTGATCGGGCTGCTACGCGAGCAGGCAACGGAGAGCGCGACGACGCGTGAAACCTGCCTGATCTTCGGTGAAAAGCGCCGGGAGGGGGATTTCCTCTATCAGAGCGAGCTGGAGGAGCTTGAGCAGCAGGGCACTATCGGCCAGCTGATTACCGCCTTCTCGCGCGACGGGGCCAGCAAATACTACGTGCAGGATGCGATAGCAGAGCATGCTGAGTACATCAGCGCGATGCTACAGCGCGGCGCGCACGTTTATCTGTGCGGCAACAAGCAGCATCTGGAAGGCGCGGTAGAAGATGCGCTGACGGCGGTATGTGGATTAGAAGGTCAGGGCGAAGAGACGCTGTGGCAGCAGCTTGCGCAGCAGGGGCGGCTGCATCTGGAGCTTTACTAATCCGTCAGGTTAGTCGCAGATGTTCGCTTCAGTCACTTTTTTGGAGCGAACATCATTCGTTGTCGCCGACCTGCGCAGGTAAACCCTTTGCCATCAGAGGGTCAGTTCGACTGATGGCGCGGCAAGCCCCGCCATTAAATCACCGCAATCTGCAACTTTGCCAGCGCCTGGCTCATCTTGTCATTCAGGCTCTCTTCCACAATCAGCGTACTGGCTAACTCAAGGCCGCCGATCACAAAGGCCGAGGCGGAATTCAGCTTTTCCGGTGATGCCATCACCACGGTTTCGGCGGCGCGTTCTGAAAGTGCGCGCTTCACGCAGGATTCTTCATAGTTTGCGGTGGTAAATCCGGCAGTGGGATGAATGCCCGTCACGCCCATAAAGAACAGGTCGGCATGAATGCGCTGGATGGATTCGATCATCGCCGCGCCGACCGTCACCAGCGAGTGCTTGTATAACTGGCCGCCAATCAGAATCACCTCGGCCAGCGGATGATCGACCATGCTGACCGCAATGCTCGGGCTGTGGGTGACCAGCGTAAACGGCAGCGTTTTCGGGATCAGCCGGACCATTTCTCCAGTAGTGGTG
Source organism: Erwinia sp. JUb26 (assembly GCF_003751505.1). Lineage (GTDB taxonomy): Bacteria > Pseudomonadota > Gammaproteobacteria > Enterobacterales > Enterobacteriaceae > Erwinia. The sequence continues at coordinate 559,814 of NZ_RJVB01000003.1, forward strand.
CCCCCGTCCACGATTACCACGTTGCCCGGCTTAATCAGTGCCGCTGCTTTCTGAGCGATAATCTTTTTTGCCTGAGTTTGCACGTTTTTGCGCGTTTCATAGGGCGCGATGGCTGTTGAAACCGCCAGCGCGCCGCCGTGCACTCGCTGAAGTTTCCCCTCGGCGGCCAGTTCCCGGAGATCGCGGCGGATAGAGTCTTCAGAGATGGCGGGGAAATTCAGGATGCGAAAACCATCATGCTGATTCAGCATCTGGCGCTGAATTCGGTATTGGCTCAGGGCGGCGACAGGGCTGGATAATGCTGTAGGTAAGTGGGTAAGAAATTTGCGCAGCGCGAAGCGGATGTTATGTTATTTCATAACCAATCAGGTTAATCTCCAGTTTTTAAACTAAAACCGTTTCACCCAAGGCCCGCGGTCGTTAAGACAGCCCGACAGTGCCCGGAATGTTCATTAGGGGTTCAGATGAAAATCAGTAAAATTATTGCGCTCTCTCTGACGATGGCCTCAGCCCAGGCGCTGGCCTTTCAGGCGAAAGAGACTCAAATTTCCGCTCCGTCGCAGGATCAGTTAAAAACCGCTGAAAATGTGCTTATCGGCAACGTCTATAACCCGCACGGGGTGCGAGGGCAGGCCAGTGCCTTTGCCACCTGCGCCGCCGTCCCGGTCGCCGGATGCGGCTGCCCGTTCTGCACCCAGCTGCGCAGCCGGGCATAAACCGCAAGCCACGCCGCCGGGGCCTGTTCCGGCGGCGGTGCTTTTACCTGTTAATGCGTGTGTTCGTGGCTATGAGCGTGCTCATGGCTGTGACCCTGTTCATCGTGCGCGTGCCCGCCGCCGTGAACTTTGCCCGATCCGCCCACCGCCACGATATTAAACGGCTGTCCTGCCACCGCGATCTCGCCGGTTTCTTTAAACGCCACCGCATCCAGCACGTGGATTTTGCTTTTCAGCGGATCGGTCACGAAGATTTTGCTGTCCGCCACGGCAATGCGCGGGCGCGGATCGTTCCAGTGGCCGTCCATTGAGTAGGGTTCGGTGACCTTCACCGACTGGGTAATCTGCCCCTTCAGCACGTCAATCTGATTCAGCTTGCCGTCTTCTGTAAACACGTAGGCGAATTTCGGCCGCACCGGGTCAACGGTAAAATGCACGCGGCGGGTTGGCAGCTGGATCAACCGGAAGCTGTCCGCTTCTGTCGGGTCAATCAGCACCAGGCGGTCCGGGCCGTAGTTGCCAATAAAGTACTGCATGCCCTTACCGCCAATCAGCGTGGAGGTGCTGCCTTCCGGCAGTGATTTTGCGTAAGGCAGATGCTTAATCACCGGCGCATCGTCATTTTGCGTGATAAGCAGCAGGCCGGTAGCGCAGGAGAGGGCATAGATATTGCCCGAACCGGCAGAACCGTGTAGTCCCGGGCAGGCAGCATCTTCGCCGACTTTATTTCCTTTCAGGTCAACCACCCGCGCGCCGATGGGGCGCTTAGTAGCATCTTCAGGATTCGGAATAGAAACCACCGCGAAACCATCGTACGGCACCGCGACGCCGTGATGCGCGGCTACAACACTCACTTTGGCCGCATCATTTTTGCCCGCCAGTACCGCATGCTCGGTCAGCAGCTGCGCGCTATTTTCACCATCAAACCACTGCGCAACCTTGCCCTGGCGCTCCACAAAGTGGCCGGGTTTTTTGCCGTCCAGCTCCACCTTCAGCAGCTTCGCATCGTCGATATCGATATCGGCATGATCGCCGTGATCGTGGAAGGCAATGCCGGAAGAGATCGTCGACACCACGTTGGCGCTGCCCTGAATCGCAAATACCACCGCGCCGCTCTCGGTGCGCGAAAGGCTGGCCGGGCCTTTCACGTTAAGCGTCGCCAGCTTATCGCCGTCCAGCGCATCAATCACATTGATCGTTGGTTTATCGTGGTCGGCGACAAACAGCCGCCAGGCGTTAACGTCCTCTTCAGCCTGTGCGGAACCCGCCGCGAAGCCTAGCAGCAGCGCGGAAATCGCCGCTGATAAAATACGTTTTTTCATGCTTATCTCCATCTTTAACTATTTCCCAGAATAATGAGTCGGTTACTTTTTCCCGATGGCGGCGGCCGCAAGCGTTGTAGCGTTATGCTCCATCATGGCGAGATAGGTGGCGGCGGGGCCGTCTTCGGCGGACAGTGCATCGGAGTAAAGCGTTCCGGCAACGTGCAGCCCGGCTTCGCTGGCGATCTGCTGTACCAGCCGCGGATTAGAAATGTTCTCAGCGAAAATGGCGGAGGCGCGGCGGGTTTTTATCTCCCTTAAAATTCCGGCGACGTCCGCCGCCGAGGCTTCAGACTCCGTGGATACGCCCTGCGGCGAAAGGAAATGGATGCCGTAAGCCTCTTCGAAATAGCGGAAGGCATGATGCCCGACGACCACGGTGCGCTCCTCCGGCGGCATCTGCTGAATTGCGGCGGTGATTCTGCCGTCCAGCACGTTCAGTTTTTCCGCGTAGCGGTGGGCGTTCTGCTGATAAAACGCGCAGTTATCCTTATCCGTCGCGCAGAACGCTTCGGTAATATTCTTCACGTAAATTTTCGCATTGGCGACGGACTGCCAGGCGTGCGGATCGAACGGAGCGGCATGGAACACCGCCTTGCCGTTGTTAAAGTGATAATGCCCACCTGCCGGATCGCGCAGGATCGTGGCGTCATTGGTCGTTTCAACAACCGGCGCGGTGCTCTCGCTGGAGCGGATCAGCCTTGTCATAAAGCCTTCCAGCTTCAGGCCGTTAATCAGAATCACATCGGCTTTTGCCATCGCGATTGCGTCGGCGGGGGACGGTTCATAGACGTGCGCATCGCCGTTTGGTCCAACGATCGTGCGCAGCGTAATGCGGTCTTCACCAATATTTTTCGCCATATCGCCAATAATTGAGAAGCTGGCGATCACATTAATTTTGGCGTTTGCCTGCGCGGCAGCAAACAGCGACAGCATGAATGCCATCACCAGCGATAACGCGGGCAGGCCGGGCTTCTTCATCACATCACTCTCCTGATTTTATCCCTGGCGGAAAGCCATAAAGGCATACAAAAATTTACACAATGAAACGTTATAACATAACACTTGATGATGCAAACGATTATTGATTCCGAGGTTTGGTTAAGAAAGTGAGTGAACAGCCGCTCTCAAGCGAGGCGTTGAAGGGTGTGGATCTGGGGAAGCGTCAAAGACAAAATATAGCTAAAAAAGATAGGCCGGGGCCATCAATTTGCAGCCTACTGACCGGGGATAAGCAGTTCCTGCCAGGAAGGGGTTCAGAGAAATTAATCAGATAATACAAGAATCTACTAATACATTCTGAGAAAAAATTACAGCATACTACGCCACGGTGCTTGAGGCCTTTTGTCTGGTCTCATGCGAATGCGACGGAGACAAAAAGCAGAAAGCCCCGAAGGTAATTTTTCAATCACCAACGAGGCCTACTGATCGTCCGAACAACGTGACTGTAGCCTCTTACCCGTCGAAAGACAAGGAGTACGGCTATGAGATTGCCACCCGCTGTTATTATCGTGTGTTTGCTAATCATCTGCATGACACTGTTAATATTTACCTGGCTGACACGCGAAACGCTCTGCGAATTGCGCTGGAAGGAGGCAGATCGGGAGGTTGCTGCATTATTCATGGCTTACGAATCCGGTAAGTAGCAACCCGCGCGGGGGAATCATTCCCCCGCTAACGGGCTTATCACTCGTTGTGACGACGTCCAAAAGCACTGTCTACGGGGTTATCAGTTAGCGCTGATAACCCCGTCCTTTTCATCACGAGCCGCTTTTAAACGTGCCCTTAACCCCGTGCGGTTCCGAACGCAGATACTGCGGCGGCACGCTGACCTGGCCTTTAAGCGCGGCCGCAGCATGCCAAGGCCAGCGCGGGTTATAAAGAATGCCGCGCGCCAGCGCCACCAGATCGGCATCGCCATTGGTCAGCGCCGCTTCGGCCTGATGCGGATCGGTGATCAGCCCCACGCCAATGACCGGAATGCCGACCTGCTGACGGATGTCGCGTGCGAACGGCAGCTGATAGCCATCCCGCACGGTAATCGCCTGCGCGGTGGACAGCCCGCCGCTGGAAATATGCAGATAGTCACAGTTCAGCGCTTCCAGTTCGCGGCTGAAAGCAATCGACTGCGCCACATCCCAGCCGCCCTCCACCCAGTCGGTGGCCGACAGGCGCGCACCTACCGCCACCGATGCCGGCACGGCCTCACGCACCGCGCGGAAAACCTCCAGAGGATAACGCAGGCGATTCTCCAGCGATCCCCCGTACTCATCTTCGCGCTGGTTGCTGAGCGGTGAGAGGAACTGATGCAGCAGATAGCCGTGCGCCGCGTGCAGCTCAATCAGCTCGAAGCCCAGCCGCACCGCGCGCTCGGCGCTATCGACAAACGCCTGCTTGAGTTCGCCAAGTTCCTCTTTGGTCAGTGCATGAGGAGGTGCATCGCCTTCGGCAAAGCGGGCCGCCGACGGCGCAACGGTTTGCCATCCACCTTGTTCAGCTGCCAGCTGGTGGCCACCGTTCCAGGGTGCGGCGCAGGAGGCTTTACGCCCCGCGTGGCCCAGCTGGATGCCGAGGCGGATCGGCGAATAGATGCGGATATCGCGCACCACCTCGGCCAGCGCCGCTTCGGTTGAATCATCCCACAGCCCTAAATCGGCAGGAGAAATGCGGCCTGCCGGTTCAACGGCGGTGGCCTCTACAATCAGCAATCCGGCGCCGGAAAGGGCTAAATGCCCAAGATGAATGCGGTGCCAGGCGGTGGCGTGGCCGTTATCGGCAGAATACTGGCACATCGGCGCAATCACGATGCGGTTGTCCAGCGCCAGCTGGCCGATCTGGACGGGGCTGAATAGTTGACTCATAACACTCTCCGTTGCAAAAGTTAAAATATACGCCGCTCAGCGCAAAGCGATACCCGACAGCAATGTTGTTTTACGCTTTGCGTAAAGCAACACGCAACAGCGCAGCCGTCAAACCTTCAGTGTTTTGGCTCGCGCGATAGCGTAGGGTATGCCCTCAGTGCGAAGCCACGCCCAGGAGCGACGCCGTTTCACCCGCCACGCGAAACCCTTCCCGTTCGGTACGCAGCCGCTGCTGGCGGCGGCGTTCGCCGGGCAGACGCAGATCGGGATCGCTGTGCAGGTGCTTTACCAGGCTGGCGATGCGTTCCGCAAACGGCGTGGCGGTACTGAACGCCGGATCGATAACGATTATCGTCTGCCCGGCGTTGGAGCTGGCCGCGCCGGGATAATCCGCTGAGCGATCCTCAAAGCCGAAACGCCCGCCGGTCAGCGCGGCGGCCATCACTTCCACCATCAGCGCAATCCCCGAACCTTTGTGGCCGCCGAAGGGCAGCAGCGTGCCGCCGTGCAGCACCGCAGCGGGATCGGTGGTTGGCTGGCCGGATTGATCCAGCCCCGTGCCTTCCGGCAACGGTACGCCGCGCAGTGTATGCTGCTTGACCTCGCCTAGCGACATCGTGCTGGAGGCCTGATCCCAGCCCAGCACGCCGCCGTTGCCATCGGGAAAGGCAAAGGCCATGGCGTTGGTGCCGACCAGCGGCCCCGGTGAACCGTACAGCGCCAGGCGCGGGCGCGAATTGACAAAGTTTAGTGCAACATAGCCACGACCGGCATACTCCTCGATATCGGTCCACAGCGCGCCAATATGGTGGGCATTGCGAATGCTCAGCAGAGCGATACCGTAACGGGACAGCCGTTCAAGCACCGCCTGCCGCGCCAGCTGTGCGGCGGCCTGGGTAAAACCATTGCCGCCGTCCGCCTGCACAAACGGCGAAGGCTGCGCGTCAATCACCGGTTGCGCATTGGCAGTAATCCATCCCGCCTTTATCGAGGCCAGATAATCCGGCAGGCGCATCAGGCCGTGGCTCAGCGTGCCGTCGCGCTCGGCAATGGCAATACGCTGAGCCAGTATCCCGGCGATGGTGGAAGGAATACCTGCGGCGGCCAGTACCGCCTGTATACGTTCATGCAGCTGTTCAAAAGAGAGAGTCACGCTCATTGGGTGCTCCTTTTATTCGTCGGTAAAGCGGCGCAGGCTGAACGGTGACTGCGCGGCAGAATCATCAGCGCTGGCGAACAGATCGCTCACCCGGCGCGCGGTCGCCGGCGCGCCGGACATGCCGTAATGGCCGTGGCCGAAGGCGCAAATCAGGTTCGCGGCGGCGGGATGGCGATCGATGTAGGGCAGCGAGTCCGGCGTTGACGGTCGATGCCCGTACCACTGCGAAAGGCGTACCCGGGGATAGCGCGGAAAGCGCTGGCGAAAATAGCGCTCCAGCCGGTCATAGCAGTCGCGACGGGCGGGGCTGCCCGGATGCGCGTATTCGGCAAAGCCGCTGACCCGAATGCCGCCGGACATTTCCGTTATCACGCACTTATGGCTGGCGTCGTGCAGTACGCAGGGCGTCAGGCCGTCCTGGGGCGAGTCATTGAACAGCGGGCGACTGCGTTCCAGCATAATGTGATAGCCGCGCTCGGCGATCAGCGGAACGTGCAGATTACCGGCGGGCAACAGGGAAGAGGACGCATGGCCCGCCGCCAGAACGTAATGCTGCGCGCTTAGCCTGCCTCCGTCGCCAGTCACGCTGTGGATAAGGCCATCGTTCAGCACAAGGCGTTCGGCGCGATAGCGCTGCCAGCGGCCTCCGGCGGCGATAAAATGCTGCCGTAGCGTCTCCAGCAGCGCGGCCGGATCCCGCACGGCAGCGGTGTGGTCAACGGCGGTAAAAATACTGCCATCTGCATCCAGCTCCGTGAAACAGCGGGAAATCGTTGCAGGGGATAGAATTCGTGTTGCCACGCCAACCTGCGCCCGCAGCCGGATCGCCAGCGAAGTCATCACCGCTTCCGCGCTGGTGGATTGATGGCGCGAAACGGTGCTACCGGGCCGAAGCAGACGCGTCCAGGCCTCTTCATCCAGCAGTTCACGCCAGCCCTCAATGGCCTGATGATGCAGGGCGTGCAGGCCATCGCGACTGTGCAGCATCTGGGCTTCGTTAGCCATCTTCAGGCTAATGCGCAGCCAACGCAGGGCGGCGGGCAGCGCGTGCGGCCGGACGATCACGCTCTTCCTGTCGCCGAACAGCAGGGCAGGCAGCTGTCGCCAGAAGCCGGGCGTCGCCATGGGCACCACCGCATTCGGCCCGGCCATCCCCGCATTGCCAAACGACGCGCCCGCGCCGGGGCGCTCGGCATCCAGCAGCAGCACCGAATGCCCCTCGCGCTGCAGTCGGAGTGCGGTGGCGCAGCCAATCACCCCGGAGCCAATCACGATGCAGTCCGCCATGTGACTCATGCTACCGGCAGGGTAAAGGTGGTGTGGCTGGCGAGAAAGCGCTGGGTATGCGGCAGAGAAGGGCGCAGCAGGATCTCATCCGGCGTACCCTGCTCGTAGATCTTACCGTCGCGCAGAAAGACGATGCGGTCGGCAACGTGCCAGGCAAAACCCAGCTCGTGGGTGACAATTGCCATCGTCATGCCCTCATCGCGCAGCCCCTTGATGGTGTTCAGCACCTCACCGACCAGCTCCGGATCCAGCGCCGAGGTCGCCTCGTCAAACAGCATCAGCTCCGGCTTCATCGCCAGCGCCCGCGCAATCGCCACGCGCTGCTGCTGCCCGCCGGAGAGCTGGGTCGGCAGAGACGCGGCTTTATCCGCCAGACCGACCTTAGCCAGATAATGTTCTGCGATGCTTTTCGCCTCGCTGGCGCTGCGGCGCAGAATATGCGTCTGCGCCACGGTGATATTGCGCTCCACGGTCAGGTGCGGGAACAGGTTAAACTGCTGGAATACCATGCCGGTTTTCTCGCGCAGCGCCTGCAAATCGCGGTCGTCGTAGCGCCGTGCACCGTCGCGCGCGGGCTTACCCAGCGGCTGGCCGTTGAGAATAATTTCGCCGCGATCGGGCGTTTCCAGCAGATTCATGCAGCGCAGCAGGGTACTTTTACCGGAGCCGCTGGCCCCGAGGATCACCACTACTTCCCCTTTTTCGATGTGCAGATCGATGCCACGCAGCACCGGCTGCCCGCCGAACGATTTTTGGATATTGCGTAATTCAATCATAACGACCTCGATTTGGCGGGGACATAGCGGGCCTCAATCAGCCACGCCAGCGCGCTTAACAGCAGGATAAACACCATAATAATTCCCGCTACGGCCGTATAAGTTTCGACCGGGCGGTATTCGCTGTCGCTGATCATCCGTGCCTGGCTCAGCAGCTCAGGGAAGGCGATAGTCGCCGCTACCGCGCTGATTTTGACGATCTCAATCACCTCGTTAACCAGCGCGGGCAGGCTGTGGCGCAGCGCCTGCGGCAGCATCAGCACCGCAAACGCCCGGCGACGGGAAAAGCCCAGCATGCTGGCGGCTTCCCATTGCCCGGCAGGCAGTTTTTGCAGGCTGCCGCGCAAAATCTCGCAGAAGTAGGCGGCGGTATACAGGCTGAACGCCAGCCAGGCGGTCAGAAAGCGGCTCACCTGCATCCCGGTATACAGCGGCAGGGCGTAGAAAAACCAGAACAGCACGATCAGCGCGGGCAGATTGCGCAGCAGATTGACGTAGATCTGCCCCACGGCGCGAACGGCCGGGCGCGGTGAAAGGCGCAGCAGCGCCAGCAGGGTGCCGAGTAGAAAACCGCTAACCATAATCGCCAGCGACAGCTGCACGGTGTTGAGTAATCCTTCCCACAGCACCGCGCGGTAGTTCAGCAGGAAATGAAAATTCAGGTTGTAGTTCATCGGCGCGCCTCCTTCTGCCAGCGGCGTTCAAGCCCGCGCGCGGCCAGGCTGATCATCGCCAGCAGTACGAAGAACAACCCTCCGAGCAGGGTAAAGGTTTCCAGCGGGCGGAAGGTTTGCGACGAAATCCGCCCGGCGTTATACACCACTTCGCTGAAGCCGATCACCGACGCCAGGGTGGTGGTTTTGATCAGATCGATCAGCCTGTTCATAAAAGCGGGCATCACGTGGCGCAGCGCCTGCGGCAGCACAATCAGCCGAAAGCGCGCCCAGCCACGCATATTCAGCGCGGCGGCGGCTTCCCACTGGCCGCGATCGACGCCCTGAATCCCGGCACGAAACACCTCGCAGAAGAAGGCGGCGGCCTGCAGGCTGATGGCCAGCACGGCGGAGGTCAGCGGCGCGGGGCTGAAGGCAAACAGAATGGGGGCGGCAAAGAAAAACCAGTAAATCAGCACGATGGCCGGGGCGGAGCGGAAAAAGGCCACGTAAAGCCCGGCAAAAGCGCGGAGCAGCGCCGACGGCGACAGGCGCAGCACCGCCAGCAGCAGGCCGAGGGGAATGGCGGCCAACAGCGACCAGGCGACCAGCAGCAGCGTGCCCTCCAGCCCCTCCAGCAGCAGCGGCAGCAGCCGGAAAACCTGGGAGAAGTCCCATTGATAATGCATAACGTCCTCAGTGACTTCAGGCGAAGGGGGCGGGCGCTGAACGCCCGCCGGAAACAAAACGCATTACGCGGATTCGCGCTGCACCGGGATCACGCTTTTCGGATCGATGCCGCGGAACTTCAGGAAGGTTTCATAGAACTGCTGCGATTTTCCGGTGTAGTAGAAATAGCCCGCGCAGGTGTTCAGGTAGTTCAGCCAGCGGGAGTCGCTTTCCTGGCGCACCGCGATGCCTCCGGGAATATAGACCTTCGGCGCAGGCACCAGCGTTTTGCCGCTGCCGATGCGCGCGCGCGCCAGGTCGGCAGCCACGGCGGAAATCAGCCCGGCGTTAATGCGCCCGGCCTGGAAAGCGGCAAAAATTTCCGCACTGCTCTGGAAGCGGCTGATATTGGCCTTCGGCGCTTCCTTGGTGATGAACTCATCCCAGGTGGTGCCGAGTCCGACGCCGATAGTAAAGCTCGGGTCGTTGATCTGCTGCCAGTTTTCAATTTTGGCATCGTCCTTCGCCAGCAGCGCCAGCGGATACCACAGCAGCGGGGTGGGGATAAAGTTGACCGACAGCGCGCGGGCCGGGGTGGCATCCAGCAGCACGAAGGTATCAAACTGCCCGGTTTGCAGCCCGGCCACGGCGTTTGCCCAGGTGGTTTCCACAATCTCCAGCTGTACGTTCATCGCATCCGCCACCGCTTTGGCAAAGCTGATGCCCACACCACGCCAGGTCACGCCGTTGCTGACCACCGCGCCCGGCAGGTCCGAGCCGCTGCTGTCTTTAAAGTACCAGGGCTCCATCACCGGTGCGCCGATGCGCAGGGTTTTGGATTTCTGGATGCGGTCCCAGGTGCTGTCGCCGGGGTTTAGCGGCTGCGGGGCTGATTCGGCGGTGGCAATCAGCGGCAGGCTGGCGGCGGCGAAGGCCAGCGGCATGGCGGTAAGCAGTTCGCGACGGTTCATGAAGGTGTTCTCCTGGTGAAATAAAAAAAGTTAAACGCTGATTTTGCTGTAGATTTTTTTAACAAGCCCGGTACTGTGCCAGGCATTGCTGACGCCACGGTTGACCACCACGCCCTGGCCGGGGCCGTAGACGAAGGATTCCCCCAGCGCGTTGCTCAGTTCGATCTCTCCCTGCACCGGATACATCAGCTCGTAGTCGCCAAAGGCGGCCAGGCGACGGGTATAGGCCGTTGCCTGCCAGATGCCGACGCTGAATTTACCGTCGGCGCTGAGGTATAGCACGCGGCGATGCACCGTCGGGCGTTCGGCGGAGGTAATCAGATCGGCGGCAGGCCCTTCGATGGGATCCAGCTCCGCGTCGGCGTCCACTTTGAATGGTTGCGCAGTGGCATGACCGGCAGCGAGCGAAAACGGCGGCGCATCGCTATGACCGTCAGCAATTGCCTCCGGCTGATAGGCGGTAAACCACACTCGGGTGCCCGCCTCGTTGTGCAGTGCAAACTGCGCGCCGCGTGGGATCACCAGGCTCTCTTCGGCGGTAGCGATAATCTCATCGCCGTTGCTCAGCCTCAGCGTCAGCCGCCCGCCGATAACAATCAGCCACAGATCGGCAGCAAAAGCGTCGATCTGCAGAGAAACCTCGCGCAGCAGTGCGGTGCCGGAATAAACGCCGTGCTGCTCGTTTTTGCTGTAGTAAAAGGCGCGCTCGATCAGCAGATCGTCATCAAGCTGCGGTCGGCCATCAAGCCAGCTGCGGAAAATATCGCGGCGCTGCTCGTCGCGGTGGTAGGTAATAATCGGATACATAGCAATCTCTGGTGTTAAGGATGAAGTGAAGAAGGCTCACGGCCGTAGCGGGCATCGTTCAGACGATCCTCCAGCCGGTAGCGAGCGGTAAGGGAACTGACCAGCGGACGGTGGACGGCGTGGAACCAAAGCGGCCGGACGTCGGTCAGCGCATGCACCAGCCGATCTTCCTCTTCACCCCGCGCCAGCGCCGCGAGATCGCGCCCCATCAGCGTACCGATGGCGACGCCGCGCCCGCTGAAGCCGTAAGCGGCCAGCACGCCGGACGCCAGCCGGTGCAGTCGCGGATAGTGATCGACGGTCATATCCACCCAGCCCGCCCAGTGATGTTCCCAGTTCAGCGTGGTGAGCTGCGGGAACATCATTTGCAGGCGTTGGGTCGCAGCGTTAAGCCAGCCGCTGGCGTGATGGCGAAACAGCGGGCCGTCCAGACCCACATGCAGACGGCCATCGGGCCAGATACGCACCCCGGAGAACATCCGGCGGGTATCATTCAGCGGCTGGCCCCCGGGCAGGATCTGGCTGAGGATCTCCGGCGCCAGCGGCTGGCTGACGGCCTGATAGGCGCGCACCGGAATGATTTCGCGCTGGGTTTGTCGGCCCAGCAGATCGCCGGTAAACGCACCGGTAGCGAACACCACGTGATGCGCCGTTACGCTGCCGTGAGGCGTGGTAATGCGCCAGCCGCTGCCCGATTTTTGCACTGAGGTAAACGGCGACTGCGTATAAATGTTGGCACCTGCCTGCCCGGCGGCCCGCGCCAGCCCGCGCGCGTAGCCAAGGGGATTCAGCGCGCCGCCGCGTTCATCCAGCAGCGCGCAGCGATAGCGCTGGCTGCCGGTAAACTGCTGTGTTTCAGCGGCATCCAGCAGGCGAACCGGATAGCCGCGCCGCTGAAGATCCTGCGCCGTACTGCGCACCCACTGTTCCTTCGCGGGGTTATGCGCAGCGATAAGATTGCCGCTGCGCACCGCGTCGCAGCGGATGTCGTGCCGTTTAACCAGATTGAACACGACGTCCGGCGCGGTTTCGGCCGCGCGGTTAATACGCGCGGCTACCTCAGGCGGGAAATCCTTCTCTATTTGCGCAGGCATAAACTTGGCGGCAGCAGCCACCTGTCCCCAGGCGCGGCCAGAAGCACCCCAGCCGATTTCCCGCGCTTCCAGCAGCACGGTGCGTACGCCGCTTTCCGCCAGGCTCAGCGCACAGGAAAGGCCGGTAAAACCCCCGCCAATCACCACAGCGTCGGCATCAATGTCGCCACGCAGCTGCGGCCAGGCGATCGCCGGTTCAGCACGCTGGGAAAAATAAGCGGAGAGCGTTCCGGCGGTTTCTAAGAAATGTTTAGCAGATTGAGGCATGGGTTTTAACCGATCTAAAACCCAGACTATAGGGATTAACCGCGGGCAGCAGAAACGACAAACCCTGCTTTGCTTATGCAGCCAGCGAATTTGGCCTGGCGGACAGGCAATGTCGCTGCCGAGGGGGTAATAATGAAGACTATGCGGCTTTTATTCTCTGCCCTGGCGCGGGCTGAAGCGGAGAATAGCAAAATTTATTCGCTGTGCCGATTCGATTCAGCGCGTTGGGAATTAATTATTTAAAACCTCCATATTAACGATCAGGTAATTTATTTCAGAGTTGGTCGTTATTTTACGGGCATGTCTCATCGTACCACTTTGCGCATAAAATAATACTCATCACTAACTTATTGAATTATTACCGCAGATTTTAATGTTATTTTTACCCCTGTAAAAAGTGTCATTAAAATAAATGGTTCATGTATTGCATATAAAAGTGTGATCTACATCACGTATAAAGAATGCTAACGGTTATTGTCGTTGTTTTGTCAATTTTGGTAATGATATAACAAAAACCGCATAAGGGAGTGTAAGGAAATCTCCTTTGTCTATCAGGTCGTTGATCGGGTTTACAGACTGTGGCGGCACTTTCACGGCCTGCGTTACGAGATTTCCGAAAGCCGTAACATAAGAATAATTTGTTATTTTTATGTGAAATTAGCCCATAAAGAGTCTGTGGGCAACGTCAGTCACCTATAAGAATCAAAAACGGGTCATAGCAATGTCTGCGATCCGTGGCGTGGTATTAATTATTTTTTTCGTTACTGAAATTACCCTGATGATGATGGGTTTATTATTGCAAGGCAGTTGGCAACGCTATAATCATTATAATTTACACTGGAATGTACCGTGAGCAGATTCAGGTTTTTTAAAAGCCTTTACCTCATGGAGTATTACGATGAGATTTCATCGCAAAACTATCTTTGTCGCATTAAGCGCCGCGTCATTTATGGCAGGTGCGGCATCAACCGACAAAAAAACCGATAACGAAACCAAACCGGGCGAACTGCCCACCATTACCGTCACCGCAGAAAAAGTGGCTAAAGGCGAGCAGCAAACGCCAATCAGCATGTATACGCTGACGGATTTTGATATTGAACGACGCAAAATCGACAATATCTATGACGTTTCGACCTACATACCGAACTTCTACATGACCAAAGCGGGCAACACGTCTGATGCGGGATTCTTCACCATTCGCGGCCTGACGCCGGGCATGGAAGGCGAGCAGGCCGTGGGCTTCTTCGTTGATGGCGTATACAGCGCGCTGTTTGACGCCGAGCTGCTGGATGTTGACCGGGTCGAGGTGCTGCGCGGGCCGCAGGCCACGCTCTACGGGCGCAACACCGAGGCGGGCGTGCTTAACGTCATCACCAAAGATCCTGACACCGTGCCGGAATACAAAGTCGGCGTTTCCTACGGCAGCTACAACCGCACCCAGGCCGACGCGCTGGCGGGCGGCGCGATCGGTGACAGCGAAGACTGGTCATACCGTACCGCGCTGAAATACGTCTACGGTGACGGCTACTTCAAACGGGAATCCGACGGCGCGAAAGATGTTGATCGCATCCGTGATTTCTATGGTCGCGTGAAGCTGCGCTGGCAGCCGATGGACGGCAACTGGGACGTGATCTCCACCTTTGAGTCGCAGAACAAGCGCGACGGCAACTCGCCGTTCGTTAACTGGAACGACATCAAAAGCGGCCGCAAATACGTGAAGTCCGATTACGGCGGCCAGGCCGACGTGGACGTGTGGAAAGCGCAGATGAAGGCGGTCTACTCGTGGGATACCATCGACTTCACCTCGATCAGCGCCTACAACCACGACAAAAAAATCGACAACGAGGACCTCGACTTCACCGACGTTGACGAAGCCAAACTGTTGATGGATCGCGAAACGCGCTACTTCTCGCAGGAGTTCCGCCTGAACTCGACCGATCAGGGTCCGTTTAACTGGCTGCTGGGTACCTACTTCCTGCACCAGGACGATAACAACACCATCGCCTATCGCTACAACTCCTACGACTACTTCCAGTCGGGCAACACGCAGATCAAAACCGACAACTACGCGGTGTTTGGTAATGCGGGCTACTACGTACTGGATAATGTCGAGCTGGTCGCCGGCGTGCGCTACGACTACGACAAAAAGCGTCTGCACTACACCTCAACCGGCACCATGATGGGCTACCCGACCGGCGACGGCGAAGACAACAACGATCGTTCGTTCGATGCCTGGCTGCCAAAAGCGGGTGTTAACTGGTACGTCACGCCGGAAGCAATGCTGTACGCCAGCATCTCCAAAGGCTACAAGAGCGGCGGCTTTAACACCCTCGGCCCGAACATGGCCCGCTCCTACGACGCCGAACACACCACCAACTATGAAGTGGGCCTGAAATCAGACTGGTTCGATCATAGCGTTCGCTGGAACACCGCGCTGTTCTGGATCGATATGAAAAACCAGCAGACCGAAGTCACCTTCTACCCGGACTCCTACACCGCCAACAGCGGTAAGTCGGTCAGCCGAGGGATTGAAAGTGATTTAACCTGGCAGGTGACTGACGCGCTGCGCCTGGCGGCCAACGCGGGTTACACCGATGCCAAATTTAAAGACTTCCCGACCGAAGTCGATAACGGTACCGGCACCTACGTCTCCACCAACTACAAGGATAAGCGTCCGGCGAATGCGCCAGCCTATAACTACGGCTTCAGCGCGGACTACAACTTCGACAACGGCTTCTTTGTGCGCACCGACTATAACGTCACCGGCAGCATCTACTTCGATAACGCCAACACCAAAAAACAGTCGGCGTACGGCCTGCTTAACCTGTTCGCGGGTTATACCACCAACGAGTACGACATCACGGCCTACGTGAAAAACGTCACCAACGAAACCTACGTCACCCGTGCATTCAACATGAACGGCGACTGGTATGCCCGCGCAGGCGAACCGGTCAACTTCGGCGTCAGCGTTAACTACAAGTTCTGATTTATCCGGAACCTCAGGTGGCTGCGTGCAGCCACCTTTTCTGGCCGTTTTTTGCGGCCGGCATTTTACAGCAGGGCCATTTTTTACGTTACGTCCCCTTTGGGGGAATTAAGGGAGTTGGGATGAACCGATCGTCTATTGCCAGTGGCTGGGTCAGAGAGAAACTGTTGCAGCATGCGCAACACAAGCCGGACAGCATCGCGCTGCGCTATCGTGACAAACAGGACACCGATGAATGGAGCTATCGTCGGTTAGTGAACACCGCCTTCGCGATGGCGCAGGAGATGGGTGATTCGCTGAACGTGAATCAGCGCGCGATCCTGCTGATGCCGGGCGATGCACAATTTATCGCCAGCCTCAGCGCCTGTATTCTTAGCGGCGTGGCCGCCATCCCGGTCCATCTGACCAACGCCTTTCGCATCCACCGCAGCGCCGGGGTTATCGGCCACATTTTCGAAGAAAGCGCGCCGGAATACATCTTCACCTACCGCGCCATGGTTGAGGAGATCCAGTCGAAGGGCTGGCATCATCAGCGCAAACTGATAGTCGTTGACGAACTGCCGGGCAGCCTGGCATCAGGTGAACTGCCGGATGTCGGAGCGCTTGAGCGGATCTACCATCCCGGCGGCCCGGTTTACCTGCAGTACTCTTCCGGCTCGACCGGAAAACCGAAGGCCGTCCTTAACTACGACGATAATATCCGCGCCCAGCAGCAGCTGCTGCTGGATCTGCACTATCGCTGCCGGCCGGAAGTGATCACCGCCAACTGGCTACCGTTCTATCACGACATGGGCATGCTCAGCGGCCTGATGATGCCGCTGCTTTCCGGCGGCTGCTGCAACTTTATGCCACCGGCGCAGATGGTGGCTGACCCGCATCAGTGGCTGAAGCTGATTGAAGAGTACGGCGCGAACGCCGTCGCCGCGCCGGACTTTGTCTGGGCGCTGTGCAACGAGATGGTCAGCGATGAACAGGTTGCCCGGCTGGATCTGCGCTCGCTGAAGGTGGCCGCCAACGCCGCCGAACCGATTCGCGCCGATACCATGGCGCGCTTTACCGATCGCTTCGCGCCGTCAGGCTTTGAACCGCAGGCGTTTACCCCGGCCTACGGCATGGCGGAGTCCACTCTCGCCATCACCTACAAACCGGCCAATACCGACTACGTGATCCAGCGCTTTAACGGCGCGGCGCTGGCGGCGGGCAGGGCGCAGCCGGACGTTCACGGCAGGCCGCTGGTCAGCTCCGGGCGCGTCGATCCGCAGTGGCAGCTGCGTATTGTTGATGCAGAAAGCCATCAGGCACTGCCGGAAGGCCATATTGGCGAAGTCTGGGCCAGCGGCGCATCCAAAGCACACGGCTACTGGAACAAGCCGCAGCTTAGCGCGGAAACGTTCGAAGCCACCGTGACCGACGAGCCGGAAGGGCATCGCTATCTGCGCACCGGCGATCTGGCCTTCCTCTGGCAGGGGGAACTCTATATCTGCGGCCGCCTGAAGGACATCATCATTGTGGCGGGTGAAAACCACATGCCCAACGATCTGGAACAGGCGATCGAAAAGCAGTGCGAAGAGATAAAAACCGGCGGCGTCTGCGCCTGTCAGGACACCGACAGCGGCGAGATCCTGCTGATGCTGGAAGCGCGCCGCCATCAGAGTGAAGCGGTTTACACGGCGCTTTCCCGCGCCGCCAGCGCGGTGGTGGCGGAACACTTTGGGCTGACGATTGGCCGCGTTATCGTGCTGTCGCAGGGTAAACTGAAGAAAACCTCCAGCGGTAAAATCCAGCGTCGCCAGATGATGA
Organism: Erwinia sp. JUb26; assembly: GCF_003751505.1. Taxonomy (GTDB): domain Bacteria; phylum Pseudomonadota; class Gammaproteobacteria; order Enterobacterales; family Enterobacteriaceae; genus Erwinia. The sequence continues at coordinate 577,182 of NZ_RJVB01000003.1, forward strand.
AAGAGTGGCAGGGCAACGAGCTGAGCCCGCTGTTTATCTGGCAGAACGATCCGGCGGCCATATCTGCCCTGGCTTATCGCGCTGAAAATCCCGAAGGCGGGATAGCAGAGAAGGATCGTGACCTTGCTGCCGGTCGTGCTCTGAACGATGACATCCTGCCGTGGCTGCACGACACGCTTTGTCGCCTGCTGTCGGTCAGCGAACTGGACCCAACTCAGGGCCTGCTGGACGCCGGGCTGAGCAGCCTGCAGGCGCTGCGCCTGTGCCAGCAGATCAATGAAAAATACCGCTGTCGTCTGCTGGTCACCGATCTGTTTGCCCATCCGACCCTGCTACAGCTAAGCGGCTGGATCGCCAGCCACACCGCTGTGCAACATGCAGACGAACAGCCTGTACCGCCGGTTAACGGTAACGAGGTGGCGATTGTCGCCATCAGCTGTCGTCTGCCGGGCCAGCAGGATGATGCCTGGCAGGCGTATGCCGAATGGCTCTCCGCCGGGGAATCGGCGGTGCGTCAGGAGGCAAACGACCTGCGCCGCTTTGCGCTGCCGGTGGGTGCGCTGACTGATATCGACGGCTTCGACGCGGCCTTCTTCGCCATCAGTCCGAAAGAGGCGCAGCTGCTTGACCCGCAGCAGCGCATGCTGCTGGAACTGAGCTGGCACCTGTTTGAGCAGGCGGGCTGGCGGCCCGAGAGCCTGAAAACCTCCTCGCTGGGCTTCTGGATTGGTCAGAGCGGCAGCGAGTTCGGCATGCAGCTGATGCAGCAGAACGATCCCGACTACGCTAAAAGCTGGCTGGCGACCGGCATCAGCGCCAGCGCCAGCTCCGGGCGCCTGGCGAAATTTTACGGCACGCGCGGTCCGGCGCTGACGTTGGATACCGGCTGCTCCTCTTCGCTGGTGGCGCTGGACTGTGCGGTGCGCAGCCTGCGTGCAGGCCAGTGCAACGCGGCGGTGGTCGGCGGGGTTAACCTGCTGCTCTCCGCGCAGGTGGAACAGGCGCTGACCCACGCCGGGATGCTCTCGCCAAACGGCCGCTGCGCCACCTTTAGCGATAAGGCGGACGGCTACGCGCGCGGCGAGGGCGCGGTGATGATGCTGCTCAAATCCCACGCCCAGGCGCTGCGCGACGGCGATCCTGTGCTGGCGGTGATTGAGAACACCGTCGTGGCGCAGGATGGCGAAAGCAGCAGCCTGACCGCACCGAATCCGCAGGCGCAGGGCGCGATGATGCGCCAGCTGCTGGAGGGCGCGGACTGCACGCCGGAGGCGGTATCGCTGCTGGAAACCCACGGAACCGGCACCCCGCTTGGCGATCCAGTCGAACTGAGCGCCGTGGCGGCCGTGTACGGCGAACGCCAGCAGCCGCTGCCGCTGGGGGCAAGTAAAACCCAGCTCGGCCATCTGGAAGCGGCTTCCGGCCTCTATTCGGTGTTACGCGCCGTGGCGCAGATCCAGCGCCAGCAGCACTTCGGGCATCCCCATTTTCATCAGGTCAATCCGCAGCTGGCGGAAAGCTGGCCGCGCTATCGCTATCCACAGCAAACGCAGTCAGCCCGCGTTGAACGGGTGGCGGTCAACGCCTTCAGCTTTACCGGCACCATGTCGGCGGCATTGATCAAGCGCGCGCTAACGGCGGGATTGCCCGTATCCGCGCGGCCCGTCAGCGGCGAGTTGCCCGTCAGCGGCCACAGTGAAACCGCACTGCGGCAGACCGCCTCGGCGCTGGCAGACTGCCTGGTGAAGCACCCGGAAAACGCCGCTGCGCTGCTGAATGCCTGGTGCGCCGGGCGCGAACATCGTTTCCCGCTGCGTGCGCTGATCCGCTACCGTTCGCTGGATGAGTTAATCAGCCAGCTGAAACAGCCGGAGATCGTCACCACCGAACGCCTGAGCCGCTATCGCCAGGCGGGCAACGCCGAACAATGGCTGAGCGGCGGTCGCTTTGACTGGCGACAGGGTAGCGATCCGGCGCATCCGGCCGCGCTGGCGCTGCTGCCGCTCTATCCGTTTGACCGCCAGCGCCACTGGCCGCCGGGGCTGCGTTTCACGCCGTCAGAAATGGATAATTCAGCGGAGCCGGGCAGCACAACGTGCGAAACCAGCGCCAAAATTGAGGGGCAATCTTCGCCGGGCCAGCCCGGCAGCGAGTACGTGCGCGGCTGGGTGGCGGATACCCTCAGCCTGTCCGCGACGGATCTGAACGCCGATGACGATCTGCTGACGCTGGGGCTGGACTCCCTGCAAATGCTCGACCTGGTGGATGAGGGGAAAAAGCTCGGCGTTGCCCTGACGCTGGCGCAGCTGTTTGAAAAAACCACCCTTAACGCCTGGCAGCAGTGCTGGCAACAGGCTGAGCGGCAGGCGGAATCCGCCCCGCAGGCTGAAAAGGCGCAGGTACAGTGGGACGGCGGGGCCTTTACCCTGACCCCGGTACAGCTGGCCTACTGGCGCGGGCGTCAGGACGATCGCCAGCTGGGCGGCGTCGCCTGCCAGATCTATCTGGAGCTGGACTGCCCGCCGCTGGCCGATGGGCTGCTCAACGCCGCGCTGAACCAGCTGCATCAGCGCCACCATCTGCTGCGAATGCGCATCAACGCCGACGAGCAGGGAGTTATCGAGGCTTACCGCCCGGTGACCGTGGAAAGCTTCGACTGGCAGGCGCTGAACGATGAGGAGGCCGAAAATCAACGCCGGGCGCTGCGTGAAAAACTGTCTCACCGGGTGGCCGATCTCAGCCGGGAAAGCGGCTTCCATCTGGCGGCCAGCCACCGTAGCGAAGGCAGCCGCCTGCATATCAACATCGATATGGTGATTGCCGACGGCATGAGCGTGCAGATCCTGCTGGCCGAGCTGAGCCGTGCCATTAACCAGCCGCAGGCAGCGTGGCCCGCGCTGGAATACAGCTTCCCGCAGTATCTGCTGGAACAGCAGCAGAACGATCTCAGCGCCAGCCGCGACTACTGGCAGCAGCGCCTGGTGCAGGGGCTGCCGCAGGCACCCCAGCTACCTCAGCATAACCACGTCGGGCAGGGCGCACCGCGATTCAGCCACCGCGACTGGCAGCTGGACGCCGAACGCTGGAGCCGCCTGAAAGCGCTGGCGCGCGGGCAGGGCGTTACGCCGTCGATGCTGCTGGCGGGCTGCTACGCGGCCACGCTGCGCGGCTGGTCGGCGTCACCGGATTTCAGCCTCAACCTCACCGTGTTTAACCGCCGTGGCGATCACCCGCAGCTGCCGGAGCTGGTGGCGGACTTTACCACGCTGCTGCTGCTGGCCTGCGAAAGCCAGCCCGGCGACACGCTGCTGGCCGGTATCCGGCGGCTCAATCAGCGCTTTATGGCCGACTTCGATCGTGCCGACTACAGCGCGGTGGAGGTGATGCGCGACGGTGCACAGCTGCACGGCCGCCAGATGGATATGCCGGTGGTGTTCACCAGCAATCTGGGCCGCGATCTGATTGGCAGCAATACGCTCGGCGAATTGCATTACTGGATCTCGCAGACGCCGCAGGTGTGGATTGACTGCCAGGTGATGGAGCATCAGGGCGCGCTGCTGCTGTGCTGGGACAGCGTCGATTCGCTGTTCCCGCCGCAGATGGTTGAGCAGATGTTCAGCTTTATGTGCCGACTGATCGACGGCATCGCCAGCGACGAACGGCTGCTGCATGCCCCGGTGGCGCACCATGTTGATAGCGCCGTGCTGGTGCAGCGATGCCTGCCACAATCGTCTGCGAACCTCGCCGCGTTGCAGAAGTCCTCAGTATTACCGCATTCGTCGCAGTCTGTCAGTCAGGTCGGCTCCGTTTTATCAAGTCAGCTTCAGCCGACAGGGCAGCAGGATGCTTCTGCAAATCCTCAGCCCAATTCCTCGGCGCATCACACCGTACCGCCGTTCAGCCCGCGGCTGCTGCCTGCGCCGTTCTGGCACAGCGTGCAGCAGCAGCCGCATCAGCGGGCGCTGGTGGATGCCGACGGCGAGCTCAGCTATCGGCAGCTCGGCAATCAGGCCCGGGAACTGGCCTGGCGACTGCGTGAAGACGGCGTGCAGCCGGGGGATCGCGTGGCGATCCTGCTGCCTAAAGGCCGCCAGCAGATCGTCGCGTTACTGGCCTGCCACGCTGTGGGCGGCATCTATGTGCCGTTGGACGTGGCGCAGCCGCCAACCCGCCTGCAGCAGATTATCCAGCAGGCGCAGGTGCGGCGGGTGGTGGGTGCGGGTGTATCCACCGTTCAGGGCGATGGCATCTGGCTGGATATCACCCAATCCGGCGACGCGCTGCTGCCATTGAGCGAAATCACCTGCGGCAATCCGGCGGATGCCGCCTACATCATCTTTACCTCCGGTTCCACCGGGGTGCCGAAAGGGGTGATGGTCAGCCATCAGGCGGCGGCAAACACCGTGGATGAGATCAACCGCCGCTACGTCGGCGAGGGTGCGATGCGGATCTTCGCGCTGTCGGCGCTGAACTTCGATCTTTCGGTTTACGATATTTTTGGCGCGTTCTCCTGCGGCGGCACGCTGGTGATCCCGGCGGAAGGCGAAGAGAAAGACGCTCCGCGCTGGCTGAACCACCTGCATCAGCAGGAAGTGACCCACTGGAACAGCGTTCCTGCGCTGTTCGACATGCTGCTGACCGCCGCCGAGCACGATCCGCGCGGACTGCCGCCGTCGCTCAGCCGGGTGCTGCTTTCCGGCGACTGGGTAGGGCTGGATCTGCTGCCGCGCCTGCGGGCGCTGGGATCGCAGGCCGGCTTTACCGCGCTCGGCGGTGCAACAGAGGCGGCCATCTGGTCAAATGCGCTGGACGTTGAGCAGATCGACCCGCAGTGGCAGGCGATCCCCTACGGCTATCCGCTGGCCCACCAGTCATATCGCGTGGTGGATCGGCAGGGCCGTGACTGCCCGGACTGGGTGGCCGGTGAGCTGTGGATCGGTGGCGTTGGCCTGGCGATGGCCTACTACGGCGACGAGGCGAAAACCGCCGCCAGCTTTGTTATGCAGGGCGGCGAACGCTTCTACCGTACCGGCGATCGCGGGCGCTTTGTTCCCGGCGGCTGTCTGGAGTTCCTTGGCCGACAGGATCGGCAAATCAAGCTGAACGGCTACCGCATCGAGCTGGGCGATATTGAAGCCCAGGCCGAACGTTTCAGCCGGGTGGGCCGCGCGGTCGCGGTCTATCTGGATAAACCGCAGAAGCATTTACGGCTGTTCGTTGAGGGTGAAGCGCAGCGCGAACCGCAGGTGCAGGCGCATCCGGTTCAATCCCTCCCGGATAGCGTGCCGGTAGAACAGACCGCACAGCAGGAAGCGCTGGCGGTGCGCCATCTGCTTTGCCAGTTGCTGACCGCGAAGCTGGGCCTGGCGATGAGCGAATGGCAGCAGCCGGATGCGCTGCTGGCTAAGGCGCAGATCGCCCCGCGCTATCAGCCGCTGGTGCGCCACTGGCTGAGCTGGCTGGTCGGGCAGGGCTGCCTGATCTCCGGCGAGCAGGGCGTGAAAGTCGGGCAGTGGCCGGGCGAATTTGCCGTGCCGCTGCACCCGTACCTGGCGGCGATCGTGCAGTCGCTACAGCAGCGTCTGGCGTGGATCGCCGGGGTGGTACGCGGCGAGCAGAATGCGCTGGCGCTGCTGGACGATCCGGTACTGTCGCCGGAAACGCTGGTGGCCGGATCGCCGGAAACCCAGGCGGCTGTTGATGCCGTGGTGGCGCAGATTGCCGCACTGGCAGAGCAACTACAGCGTCCGGTGCGGGTGGCTGAACTCAACGGCCGCAGCGGCCTGTTCGCCAGTGCGCTGCTGGCAGCGCTGCCGGAGTCGGCGATTGAATACTGCCTGGTGGAGTCGGCCTCGTCGCTGCGCCAGCAGGCCGAGTTCCGGTTAAGCGGCTACCCGCACCGCAGCCTGCTGCTGGCGGCTGCGGACCCTTGCCGCTTCAGCGCCGACGTGGTGCTCAGTAATAACGCGCTGCACCGCTTCGATCAGATTGCGACAGGCGTGCAGGCGCTGCGCGGACTGTGCGCCGCCGACAGCCGTGCGCTGATACTGGAAACGCTGACCCTCAGCCCGCTGGCGCAGCTGACGGTGCTGCTGCTGCCGCAGGAAGCCGCTTACGCCGATCGGCGCCGTGGCAGCCTGTCGCCGCTGCTTTCCGCCGACGGCTGGCACGAGGTGCTGGCCGAACAGGGGATGACGGTGGCATCGGCCTGTGCGGTGGGCGCAGGCGCGCTGCTGCTGCAAAGCCTTGCGGGCCGGTCGCGCGCGATCCCGGACGCCACCGCCCTGCGTAGCTGGCTGCAGCAACAACTGCCAGCGTACATGCTGCCGCAGCATATTCACCTGCTGGAGTCGATGCCGCTCAGCGCCAACGGTAAGGTGGACCGGCGTGAACTGGCGGTGCGCGCCGCCGCTGATGCGCAGGCGACGGGCGGTACGGTCAGCGCCGCGCTGCACGGCGAGCGCGAGCATCAGGTCGCGGCGGTGTGGCAGCAGGTGCTCGGCGTGATGCCGGACGCCGCCAGCAACTTCTTCCAGATGGGCGGCGACAGCCTGCACGCAACGCGCATTGTGGCGCAGCTCGGCGATGTTGGCCTCGGTGGCGCAACTCTCGGGCAGCTGTTTGCCGCGCCGGTACTGCGCGACTTTGTCCGCCAGATCCCCGAACAGCAGGCCAGCACGCAGAGTGCCGCACTGGTCCACGATGCCGAACAGCGCTACCAGCCGTTTGCCGCCACCGACGTGCAGCAGGCCTACCTCACCGGGCGGCAGTCTGGTTTCGATCTCGGCGGCGTGGCGACGCACTATTACTCGGAATATGAGGGCGACGCATTTGACGCCGCGCGGCTGGAGCGGGCACTCAGCCAACTGGTGGCTCGTCACGATGCCCTCCGTCTGATTTTCGACGAACAGGGAATGCAGCGCGTGCTGCCCGAGCAGCCCGGTGCCGCGCTGACCGTGCTGCGCTGCCCGGCGGCAGAGTGGTCGTCTTTTACCGAACACCAGCGTGAAAGCCTCTCCCACCGCGTACTGGCTCCTGGCGAATGGCCGCTGTTCCACGCCACGCTGATTGAAAGTGACGACGGACAAAACCGCTTCTGCCTGGGGCTGGATAATCTGGTGCTGGACGGGCTGAGCATGCAGATGTTTATTGCCGAACTTGCCGCGCTGTATGCCGATCCGCAGGCCGCGCTGCCGCCGGTGGATATCGGCTTCCGCGACTACGTCACCACCGTCCACGGCAAACAGCAGCCGGGATCGGAACAGTACTGGCTGGAGCGGCTGGAAAGCCTGCCGGACGCCCCGGCGCTGCCGCTGGCCTGCGATCCGCGCACCCTCGGCACGCCGCGCTTCCGCCGCCGCAAAGGCTGGCTCTCCGCCGAACGCTGGCAGCGGCTGACCGCCAAAGCGCGCAGTCATCAGATCACCCCGTCCTGCCTGCTGCTGACCTGCTATGCGCAGGTGCTGGCGCGCTGGTCGGCGTCGCCGTCGCTGAGCATTAACGTCACGCTGTTCGATCGTCAGCCGGTCCATCCTGCGATCAATCACGTGATGGGCGATTTCACCTCGCTGCTGCTGCTGGCCTGCCACCACGAACCGGGTGAAAGCTGGCAGCATCGCGCCCGCCAGCTCCAGCAGCAGCTGGGCGACGATCTGGCGCATATGGATGTCTCTGCGGTGTGGGTGATGCGCGAGCTGAGCCGCCTGCGCGGTAGCGCGCAAACCATGATGCCGGTGGTGTTTACCAGCGCGCTGGGTGCGCAGAACGCCGACTATCCGCAGGCCGATTTCCCGCCTTCAATCTGGGGCGTATCGCAGACCCCGCAGGTATGGATTGACCACCAGGTCTTTGAACGCGACGGCGAGCTGCACTTCAACTGGGACGTGGTGGAGGGACTGTTCCCGGCAGGCACCATCGACGAGATGTTTGCCGCCTATGGCGATCTGCTGCGCGAGCTGAGTGAACGGGAAAACTGGGACGCCGTTATTCAGCCCGCCCTGCCGGTGCATCAGCAGGCGGCGCGGCACGAGGTTAACGGCGTCACGCTGCCGGAAGACTGCCGTTCGCTGCACGGTCGTGTGGCGGATGCCATGCACCGCTATGCCGATCGCACCGCGCTGATCGACGGCGAACGGCAGCTGAGCTTCCGTCAGCTGGAGCTGAAGGTGCAGCGGCTGGCGCTGGCGCTGCTGGAGCAGGGCGCGCAGGCCGGGGAGCACATTGGCGTGGCGCTGCCGCGCGGCAGCGAACAGGTCATTGCGGTGCTGGCGGTGCAGTGGATCGGTGCGGTGTATGTGCCGCTGGCCGTTTCCTGGCCGCTGCACCGCCGCCAGCAGATCGTCACGCAGGCGGCGATCCGGCGGGTGATCGGCCGTGAAGATCTTGAATGGCCCGCTGAGGTTGCGCGCATCGTCGTCGACGCCCGACCGCTGGGTTCACGGCTGCCCGCCGCCGCAGAGGTGTCAACGGATGCGCTGGCCTACATCATCTTTACCTCCGGCAGTACCGGAACCCCGAAAGGCGTCGCCGTTACCCACGCGGCGGCGGTGAACACCCTGGTGGCGATCAATCAGCTTTATTGCGTAACGGAGCGGGATCGCGGGCTGGCGCTGTCGGCGCTGCATTTCGATCTGTCGGTGTGGGACATCTTCGGCCTGCTCTCCGCGGGCGGCAGCCTGGTCATGGTATCGGAGCAGGATGAAAAAGATGCCTGGCGCTGGCTGGCGCTGGGGCAGGAACACCGCATTACGCTGTGGAACAGCGTCCCGGCGCTGCTGGAAATGGCGCTGCCGCTGAGTGACATGCAGGACGCACCCACCGGGCTGGCGGATCTGCGGCTGGTGATGCTCTCCGGCGACTGGGTGTCGCCAACGCTGGCGCAGGGGCTACAGGCCGTAGCCCCGCAGGCGCAGGCCATCGCGCTGGGCGGCGCAACCGAGGCGTCGGTCTGGTCGAATCACTGGCCGATGGTGCACAGCGTCGACGGCTGTCACTCCGTTCCCTACGGCGTGCCGCTGCCGAATCAGGCATTCCGCGTGGTTAACGAGCTGGGCGACGACTGCCCGGACTGGGTGCCGGGCGAATTGTGGATCGGCGGGCGCGGCGTGGCGGCGGGCTACTTTGGTGATGAACAACGCACCGCCAGTCAGTTTGTCACCCTCAACGGCCAGCGCTGGTATCGCACCGGAGACATCGGTCGTTACCTGCCCGGCGCGGTACTGGAGTTCCTTGGCCGCCGCGATAACCAGGTCAAAGTTTCCGGCTACCGTCTGGAGCTGGACGAGATCCGCCTGGCCATCGACAGCGCACCGGGCATCGACGACGCGCAGGTGTGGGTGGCCGAACAGGGCGGGCGTCCGGTGCTGGCAGCGGTGGTGCAGTCCGCACAGCAGCCCGACTGGCGCGCGCTGGCGCAGCATCTTGCCGGCCTGCTGCCTGCCTACGCCATTCCGTCCCTGTGGGGCTACTGCGACAGCTGGCCGCTGACCGACAACGGCAAGCGCGACCGCCGTGCCATTGAAGCGCTGGCCCAGGGCATGGCGCGCCAGGCGGCGGATCGCCCGCTCAGCGACGCCGAACGGCAGCTGGTTGCGCTGCTGGCTCCGCTGCTGGAGCGCGACGACATCGATATTTACGACAACTTTTTCGCCATCGGCGGCGACTCTTTTATCGCCACGCGGCTGGCCGCCGCTCTGCGCCGCGAACACGGTGTAGAGCTGCCGCTGTGGCAAATCTTCCAGTTACAAACGTTGGATCGCATTGCGGAGGCCGTGGCTTCCGCCTGCGAGCAGGCGTCGGATACCCATTTTGAGGAAGGAACGTTATGACCAGCCATTCACCATCGGCGCAGCAGGCGCTTTCCCTGCTGCTTTCCCTTGAAAAACAGCAGGCGCAGTTCTGGTTAGACGCGGGCGCGCTGAAGTTTCGCGCCCCGCAGGGGGTGATTGGCCCTCAGCAGATTGAGCAGCTTAAGGCACTCAAACCGGAGATTATCGCGCTGCTGGAACAGTGGAGCCGTGAGGACGCCTTTGTCGCCGAGCCGCAGGACCAGCACCTGCCGTTTGCGCTCAGCGACGTGCAGTCCGCCTACTATATTGGCCGCCAGCAGGCGTTTAATTTCGGCGGTATTGGCTGCCACGGTTATTTTGAAATTGCGTCCTCACACTGGGATGCTCCACGGCTGGAGGCCGCATGGAACCGGCTGGTAGCCCGCCATGCGATGCTGCGCGCCGTCGTCAACCCGCAGGGCGAGCAGCAGATCCTGCCGTCGGTGCCGCACTTTGCCATCGCCTGCCGCAACGCGTCGCCGCAGGCGCTTCGCGAGGAGATGTCCCACCGGGTTTACGCCACCGACAGCTGGCCGCTGTTCGATTTGCAGTTCAGCCACACCGACGCCGGTGACTGCCTGCACTTCAGTATCGATCTGCTGATTGCCGACGCGCTGAGTATTCAGATCCTGCTGGCCGAGCTGTGGCGCGAGTATCGCGGCGAATCCGCCGGGGATGCACCTACCGTCAGCTTCCGCGATGTGATCCAGTACCAGCAGCGCCAGCAGCGTCACCGCCGCTATGCCGAAGCGCGTGATTTCTGGCTGGATCGGCTGGAAAGTCTGCCGGAATGCCCGCAGCTGCCGCTGCTGCCGGAGGCCGCCAACGAGGGATCGCCGTCGTTCTTCCGCCTCAGCCAGCAGTGGAATGCCGCCCAGTGGCAGCGCCTGCGTTCGCGCTGCCAGCAGCAGGGCGTGTCGCCCTCCGCACTGCTACTGACGATCTATGCCGAAACCATGGCGCGCTGGTCCGCCAACCGTCATTTTTGCCTGAATCTGACGGTGATGGATCGTCCGGACGTGCATCCTGACGTGGCCTCGCTGATCGGTGACTTTACCTCGGTCAGCCTGCTGGAGGCGGATCTGCGTCACACCTGCACCCTCGGCGAGCGGGTCAACCAGCTGCAAACCCGGCTGTGGCAGGACCTGGAGCATAACGCCTTTTCCGGCGTGTCGACCATCCGTGAACTGGCACGCCAGCGCGGTAGCCAGCGTGCCCGTATGCCGGTGGTGTTTACCAGTGCGCTGGTCAGCGATGAGCACGCGCCGGATACCGCCAGCGCGCTGCCGGGCGATGCGCACTTTACCTGGGGCATCAGCCAGACCCCACAGGTGTGGATCGACTGCCAGGTGATGCTGTTCCAGGGCGGGCTGCTGATTAACTGGGATGTGATCGACGGTGTGTTCCCCGAAGGCACCGTGACGGCGATGTTTGACGCCTTTAGCAGCCAGATCGCTCGGGTGCTGGAGGAAGATCGCTGCTGGCAGCAGCCGGTCCAGCTGCCGCTGCCCGAGGCGCAGCAGCAGACGCGCGTTCGTGCCAACGCCACCACCCGCGATATCCCCAGCGGATTACTGCACGACGATCTGCTGCAGCAGACGGCACAGCGGCCGCAGGCGGTGGCGCTGATTGATGACGACGGTGAAGTGAGCTACGGCGAACTGCTGCAACAGGCGCAGACCCTGGCCGACAGCCTGGACGGCGCGGGCCGCTATGCGCTGGTGCTGAACGTGCGTCGCCAGCAGATTATCGCCGCGCTGGCGGTCCTGCTGGCGGGCGGTACCTATATTCCTGTCGACGCCGGGCAGCCGGAACTGCGCATCGCCCAGATCGTTGCCGACGCCGGGGTGAAGGCGGTGTTGGTGGCCGGGCACATTGAGCAGCAGGCGTGGCAGCAGCAGGGCGTGGCGGCGGTGGACGTGCTGCACCCCGTGGCCCTCGCGCCGCAGAGCGTGGCGGCGCAGGCCGATCCGCAGGATGCCGCCTACATTATCTACACCTCCGGCAGTACCGGGCAGCCGAAAGGCGTGGTCATCAGCCACGACGCGGCGCGCAATACCCTGCGCGATCTGCAACAGCGGCTGACATTAACCGCCGACGACCGCCTGCTGGCGCTTTCCCGCATCAGTTTTGACCTGTCGGTGTTCGATATCTTTGGCGTGCTCGGTGCCGGTGGCGCGCTGGTGCTGCCCGCCGAGGCCGACCAGCGCAACCCGGCGCAGTGGGCGCGGCTGATCCGTCAGCATCGGGTAACGCTGTGGAACACCGTTCCTGCGCTGATGAATATGCTGACCGGCTACCTGGCGACCGAAAATGCCACGCTGGACTCGCTGCGTTCGGTGATGATGTCCGGCGACTGGATACCGGTGGGGCTGCCCGCAGCGATTGCCCGCAGTGTACCGCAGGCCCGTCAGCTGAGCCTGGGTGGCGCAACCGAGGCGGCCATCTGGTCCAACAGCTGGCCGATCGATCCGAAATATCACTATCAGCAAAGCATCCCCTACGGGCTGCCGCTGGCCAATCAGCGGTTCCGCGTGGTCAACGCGGTGGGCGAAGACTGCCCTGATTGGGTGGCGGGCGAACTGTGGATCGGCGGGCGCGGTGTGGCCCTGTCTTACTGGGGCGACGCGGAGAAAACCGCCGACCGCTTTATCACCGATGAGCGCGGCGTGCGCTGGTATCGCACCGGCGACCGCGGCTGCTACAGCGCCGACGGCGTGCTGATCTTCCTCGGCCGACTGGACCAGCAGGTTAAAATTCGCGGGCACCGCGTGGAGCCGGGCGAGATCGAAGCGGCGCTGTCGCGGCTGCCGCAGGTGGCGCAGGCGGCGGTCGTGGTGCGCGGCGGCCCGATCCAGAAAGAGCTGCATGCGTACGTTGAACCGGCGATCCTGACGGCGGCCGGTGCCCAGAAAAACACGCAGTGGCAGGCGGTGCTGCCGTCGCTCCGGCAGGCGGCGGATCGCGTGACCGCCTCGCTGGATCGCGGGCAGATTGCCGAACTGACCGACGCGCTGGACCGCGTGGCGCTGATGCATATGGTGAAAGCGCTGTGCGAGAGCCGGGCGCTGAACGTCGGACAGCCGGTGACGCTGGATGAGATGATGCAAAGCGGCGGCGTGGCGGAAGAAAACCGCCAGCTGGTGCGCCGCTGGCTGCGCGCGCTGGTGCAGCACGGCATGCTGGTGCAGGACGGCGACCGCTATCAGCTGCAACACTCGGTTGACGGGGCCGAGATTGCCCGCCTGTGGCAGCGCGGCGAGCAGCTGATTACCGGGCTGGACGACAACGGCGGCCTGCTGACCTACCTGGAACGCAGCAGCCGCTGCCTGCCCGAGCTGCTGCGCGGCGAAGAAGATCCCCTGAATCTGCTGTTCCCGGACGGCAAGCTCGATGTGGCGACCCACGCCTATCAGAACAACCTGATTAGCCGACTGATGAACCATCTGCTGCTGCATGCGGCGGAAGAAAAGGTGCGTACGATGGCCGAACGCCGTCGGGTACGGGTGCTGGAAATCGGCGCGGGCGTTGGCGGCACCAGCAACGTGCTGATCCCGCTGCTGGCCGGCTATGACGTCGAGTACACCTTTACCGACGTCTCGCCGTTCTTCCTCAACGAGGCGCGCCAGCGCTATCAGCAGCACGATTTTGTGCGCTACCAACTGTACGACTTTAACCGCCCGCCGCTGGAGCAGGGGCTGGACTGCGGTCAGTTCGATATGATCGTCTCTAACAACGTGCTGCATAACGCGGTGGTGGCCCGCGACGGGCTGGCCAATCTGCGCCAGCTGCTGGCGCCCGGCGGCTGGCTGCTGATTATCGAAGCCACCCGCGACAACTACCAGCTGATGACCTCGATGGAGTTCAAGCACGGCCTGACCGGCTTCGCCGACGAGCGTCTGGAAATTGACTCGCCGTTTATGCCGCAGGATCGCTGGCTGGCGGCGCTGGATGACGTCGGGGCGGAATCCCTGTGGGCGTGGCCGCCGGAGCAGGATGCGGTATCGCGCCTCGGCCAGAGCTTTATGCTGGCGCAGTTCAACTCCCGCCGCCAGCGCTGCGAGCCGCAGGCGCTGCTGACCGCGCTGAAAGCGCAGCTGCCCGCCGCGATGATCCCGGCGCGGCTGGCGGTGCTGGAATCGCTGCCGGTGACGGTGAACGGCAAGATCGATCGCCGCCAGCTTCCGGAACTGCCTGCCGCCGCCGAAAGCGCGGCGCAGACGGCCAGCGATGCCGGCAGCGACGCGCTGGAAAACACGCTGCTGACCCTGTGCCGCGAGCTGCTGAATAACGCCGCCATCGGGCCGCAGGATGATTTCTTTGCCAGCGGCGGCGATTCGCTGCTGATCACCCAGTGGGTCAGCCGCATCCGCGAAGCGCTCGGCGCCGACCGCGTGCCGTGGGAAGGCAGCCTGCGCCAGGTGTTGCAGCAGCCGACGGTGCGCGCGCTGGCGGATTACCTGCGCGAGCAGGGCGCGGCGGACGAAGAGAACAGCGACGGCTACGCCAAAGTGGCCTGCCTCAAGCCGGGCGACGGCGAAGCGGTGTTTATCCTGCACGAAGGTAGCGGCACTGTGCTGCCGTGCCTGTCGCTGGTGGAGGCGCTGAGCGGGCCGGTTTACGCCATTAGCGTCGCCAATACCGATGCCTTCCTCGATCTGCCCGCCGAGGGGCTGATCGCGCGGCTGGCCAGCGATTACCTGGCGGAGATCCGCGCGATAGCGCCGGACGCTCACCTGTTCGGCTACTGCAAAGGCGGCCTGCTGGCCTATGAGATCGCCCGCCAGGCGATGGAAAACCAGACTCCGCTGGCGTCGGTGACGGTGGCAAGCAGCTACCGCATTCCCTACGTCATCGACGATCCGCTGATGATCGATATGGCCATCGTCTGGGCGTTGGGCATTGACGCGCCGTGGCCGTTGGACAGGATTGAGCTGGAAACGGTTTATCAGCAGATCCTGCACCGGAATCCGGCGTCCATCACCCCGGAATGCGTGGCGCGTGTTGCTCGCGAGCAGGGCAAAACCGCCTTCGCCAGCGCCTATGAAGAGGTACAGCAGCGATCGGCGGAGCAGCGTCTGAACGAGCTGACCGCCGCTATCGTCGGCGATTCAGGCGGCCAGCCCGCACTGGCGGAAGCCGAGTGGCAGCGCATGTGCGCGGTGTTCCGCCACAGTATTCGCGGTATCTGCTGCTACAAGCCGGGCTTCTTTGCCGGTGAGATGACCTTTGCCTGCCAGCAGGGGGATACCTATCTGCTTCCTGCGCTCCAGCGCGATATGAAATCGTTCTGGGAAGGAGTATGCATCGACGAAGTGCGCTATGTCGATTTGCAGGGCGACCACTTCAGCTGCATGAGTGCGGAAAACGTTGCGCCGCTGGCGCAGCATCTGGAACAGCTGCGGAGAGCCGTATGAAGCAGATTATTGTTACCGGCGGCCGGGGGGAAGTCGGTCGCGCGGCGGTGGCGCTGCTGCGATCGCTCGATTACCGGGTGACGGTGGTCGGGCGCAGCCCCGGCGGGCTGGAAGCCGACTACCGGCAGTGCGACATCTTTGATGCGCAGGCGCTGGCGGACGTGTGTTCCGGGGCCGATCTGGTGCTGAATGCGGCCGGTCCGTCTTCGGTGATTGGCGCTCGCGTGGCGCGGGCTGCGCTGCTGGCGGGGGCGGGCTACGTGGACGTGGCGGGTGACCCGCCGCTGTGGCGCGAAATCGCCCAGGACGGCAGCCTGCAACACGCGCTGTCGCACCGCGCCTGCGTGCTGGGGGCCGGGTTAACCCCCGGCCTGGCGGCGATGCTGCCGCGCTATGCGCTGGCGCGGCTGGCGCACGTTTCCCACATTACCCTGTACGGCGGCGGCATCGAGCGCTTTACCGCCGTTTCCGCCGCGGATTTTATCGCCAGCCTCAATCCTTACCAGGAGCAGGGCCGGGCAGGCACGGTGATTGCCAACGGGGAAATGCAGCGGGCCACGGCGCAGCAGCGGGTGAAGGTGCCCACCGCCGCCCGGCCGTTCGACGCGCTGCCGTTCCTCAGCTTTGAGCTGGAGCAGCTGGCGGGTGAGTTCGGGCTGGGCAATCTGGCTGCTTACAGCCTGGTGGCCGATGCGCAGATGCTGCTGGCCTGCCAGCAGCAGGATGAGGCGCAGGCGGAACTGGTGCGGCTGAGCGGCGAACTGACCGCCGCCGAAGGTGAACAGCAGCACTTCTGGCTACAGGCGCGGGGCATCCAGGCCGGGCAGCCGGTTAACCTTGAGCTGCGACTGCGTTTTGGCAACAGCTACTGCCTGACCGGCAGCGTGGCGGCGCTGGCGGCGGATGCGCTGCTGCGCCAGTCGGCGAACGGGCTGAAGTGGCTGCCGCAGGTGCTGACGGCGGAACCGCTACTCAATGCGCTGCACGCGCGCGGCCTGCTGGCGCAGTTTACCGCCAGCGTGCTGCCCGCCGAACAGCCCCAGTTTACCGAGGGGGAGCTATGAGCCGTCCGTTACGCGTGGTGGTTTGCGGCACGCTGTTTGGCCAGGTGTATCTCTCGGCGTTTAACCAGCCGTTCGCCGGGTTCGAACTGGCGGGCATTGTGGCGCGCGGCAGCCCGCGATCCCGCGATCTGGCGGCGAAGTACGGCGTGCCGCTTTATCAGCAGGTGGACGATTTGCCTGAGGATATTGATATCGCCTGCGTGGTGATCCGTTCGGCCATCGTCGGCGGTGCGGGCAGCGACATCGCCCAGGCGCTGTTACAGCGGGGGATCTCGGTGTTGCAGGAGCATCCGGTCTACCAGAGCGACGTGGCGCAGTGCCTGAAGCTGGCCCGTAAACACGGTTGCACCTACCACGTGAATACCCACTATCCGCATAGTCCGGCGGTGCGGCGCTTTATTCGCGTGGTGCAGCGTGCGCTGGCCGAGCAGCGGGCGCTGTTTATTGAGGCCACCTGCGGAGTGCAGGTGATATGCAGCCTGCTGGATATTCTGGGCCGCGCCCTGGGCCGCTTCGCCCCCTGTGCCTTTGAAGCTCCGGGCGGCTGGAGCCCGGCGCTGCGGGCGCAGATGCAGGGCACGCCGCCGTACAGCCCGTTGCGCGGGGTGATTGCCGGGGTGCCGATTACGCTGAATCTGCAAAATCAGCTCGATCCCGCCGATCCCGATAATCATTTCCATATCATGCACCGTATCAGCGTGGGCCTGCCGGGCGGCAACCTGCTGCTGGCGAATACCCACGGCCCGCTGCTGTGGCATGCGCAGATGCATATCCCTCGCGAACGTACCGAAACGGGCTGCCGTGAGCCGCTGCCGCCGGAGAGCGCACCGCACTACTACCGCACTCCGCTGTACGCGCTGGCTGAAGATAACGGCAACGATTTGGACGGCGTGCTGGCGGAGCAGTGGCCGTCGGCGGTGCGCCATGCGCTGCGGGAGTTTGCCGCACGGATGGTCGATCCGCAGCCGCAGCATGCCCAGCAGCTGCTGGCGCTAACCGCCGCCTGGAAGGATCTGATGAGCCAGGTCGGTAATCCGCAGAGCATCACCTTTGACGCGCCGCCGCCGCTGCCTGCCGCCGCGTGGGCCGCGTTCAATCAGGGCGAGGAGCAAAACGATGACTGAACAACCTTTACGCCTGCTGCGTGCGGGCACCTCCCGGCAGATGGTTTGCTTCCACCATGCCGGGGGCATGGCCGAATATTTTCTGCCGTGGCGCGATGGCGTGGCGCAGGAAAGCGCGCTGTACGCCGCCCAGCTGGCGGGACACGGCGCACGCATGAACGAAACGCCGCTGACCTGCCTGCATCAGATGGCCGATCGTCTGGCTGCCGCCTGCCACTTTCTGCCGCGCCGCCCGACCTTTTTCTTCGGCCACAGCATGGGGGCGGCGCTGGCATTTGAGGTGGCGCTGCGCCTGCAAAAACAGGGCCGACCGATTGACGGCCTGGCGGTGTCCGGCCGCCTGCCGCCGCACCGCAACAGCGGCAGCGACTATCACCGACAGAGCGACAGCCACCTGATGGATAAAGTCACCCGGCTTTCCGGCGATGAGATGCCCTCAGGCCAGGCCAGAGAGCTGCTGACGCTGCTGATGCCGGTATTCCGCGCCGATTTCCAGGCGATTGAAACCTACCAGCGGCGCTGCGCGGAAAAACTCCGCTGCCCGGTGTTTGCAGCCGTCGGCGAGCGCGACAGCGAAGTCACGGTAGAAGAGATGTCGCAGTGGGAAAGGGTGACCGGGCATCGTTTCAACCTGAAAGTGTTTAGCGGCGGTCATTTCTATCTTCAGCACCAGCGCGATGCGCTACTGGCCTTTTTAAACCGCGAGTGCGCCAATGCCTCCGGTGCCTCAGTGAAGGAATATCATGAAATATAATGCGAATATCGTCAGCCTGTTCGGCCTTTACTGCGCGCAGGGCACGCCGCTGGGCTTTGCCCTGTTTGCCCTGCCGGGGATCCTGCGCGCGCAGGGAGCGGATCTGCGCTTTATCGGCCTGGTGGGTCTGAGCATGCTGCCGTGGGCGTTTAAGTTTATCTGGGCCTCGTGGCTGGAGAACCGCCGCCCGTGGGGCTTCCGTTCACTGCCCGCGGGACTGGCCTGGATACAGCTGTTAAAACTCTTGTCGCTGGCGGCGATCGCGGCGCTGTTCTGGTTCGATCCCGCCGGGCATATTATCGGTCTGGTGGTGATGGTCACGGCGGTGAACCTGTTTTACGCCACCCAGGATGTGGCGGTAGATGCGCTGGCGGTGCGCACCTTTGCCGGTAGCCGCCACGTTAACGTCAACGTCGGCCAGGTGGCGGGCTTCAGCCTCGGCATGCTGGTGGGCGGAGTGGTCAGCCTGTATGTCTTTTACCGCAGCGGCTGGCAGGGTACGGTGCTGCTGTGCCTGCTGATCCAGGTGGTCTGCCATCTGCCGTTCCAGCTTCATCTGCGCCACTTTGCCCGCCAGCCCGCCGAAGCGGCACCGCTGGGCGAGAAGGGCGCTGCACTGCGCTATATCTTCCGCCGCAAACACTGGAAGCCGGTGATCCTCACCGCGCTGCTGTTTAAATCCGCCAGCACCCTCGGCGCCAGCCTGGTGTCGCCGCTGCTGGTGGATATGGGCGTCAGCCTCGATCAGATTGCGCTGATCTCCGGCAGCGTGCTGATCGTCAGCTATATCGCCGGGGCGGTGGCGTCCGGCGTGCTGCACCGCTGGCTGAGCAGTGCACAGCTCACGCTGATCGGCCTGTCGGGCAGCCTGCTGTGCTGGCTGGGGATGGCGCTGTCTTTAAGTGCGGATCGCGCCTCCACCCAGTGGATCTTCACCTTCTTCGTGCTGGAAGGCTTCTTCTTTAACCTGTGCTGCGTGGCGCTGTTCGCCTGGTTTATGTGCTGGAGCGAAGGCGAAAAAGACGGTTCGGTGGTACAGCCGGGCACCGATTTCACCCTGCTACAGTGCTGCGAAGTGCTCGGCAGCAGCACGGCGATGGTGATCGGCGGCACGCTGGCCCATTACCTCGGGTTTGCCAACACCTTCTACGTGGCGGCCCTGTTCGGCGCGGTGATTGCGCTGGTAATTATGCGCTGCTTCCGCCGCGTACCGGACCGCACGCGCGAGGAACCGCAGCCGCTGAATGAGGTGGCGCAATGAGCGAGCCGCAAAACGGCAGCGCTTTTCGCTGGCTGATGGCGCTGGTCAGCACGCAGCGGGCGCGGCTGGCGCTGTCGATGAGCCTGGCGGTGTGCTACTCGCTGCTGGCGCTGGTGCCCTACGTGCTGGTGTGGCGGCTGGTTGACGGCATGTTGAGCGACCGGGCGCTGACCGCCGGGCAGGTGTGGCAGTGGGTCGGGCTGGCGGCGCTGGCGCTGGCGCTGAAAATTTCGCTGCAGCTGACCTCCGGCCTGCTGTCGCATCAGGCGGCCTTCCGGCTGCTGTTCGATCTGCGTCGCCGGGTGATCGAGCGGGTGGGCAGGCTGCCGCTCAGCGTTTGCCATCAGCATACTTCCGCCCGTCTGAAGAAGATTATCTCCGACGATATTGGCCGCATCGAAACCTTTGTCGCCCACCATCTGCCGGATATGGCGGCGGCGATTATTACCCCGCCCGCCGCCGCGCTGCTGCTGTTTTTCTTTGACTGGCGGCTGGCGCTGGTGGCACTGATCCCGCTGCCGGTGGCGATTGTTATGCAGTGCTGGATCTTTCGCGGCTTCAGCGGGCGCATCGGCGACTACCACCGGGTGGTGGCGGATCTGCATACCAGCATCACCGATTTTGTGAAAAGCATGCCGCTGGTGAAAACCTTCAACATGACGGTGGACTCGCACCGCCGCTACGCCCGGGCGGTGGATGAGCACTATCAGCTGGTCAGCGGCTGGCTGCGCGATACGCGTACGCCGATGGCGCTGTTTAAAATCAGCATCGACATCGGGCTGCTGTGCCTGATGCCGGTGGGGATCTGGCTGTTTGCCCAGGGGGAAGTGACCCTGGCGACGCTGTTTATGTTCCTGCTGCTTGGCGTGGGGCTGATGGAGCCGCTGTTTAACCTGCTGCAGTTTGCCGGCATGTTCAGCGAGCTGCTGAAGGGGGTGGAAAACATTCGCGACTTCGCCACGATGCCCGTGCAGCAGGATGCCGGGCAGTGGGCGACGCTGAACCACTACGATATCCGCTTCGAGCAGGTCGGTTTTACCCACGGCAACAGCCAGAAAGCGACGCTGGAAAACCTGAGCTTTACCGCCAGACAGCATCAGATCACCGCTGTCGTTGGCCCCAGCGGCGCGGGGAAAACCACCGCGGCGCAGCTGATCCCCCGGCTGTACGAGTACCAGCGCGGCGAGGTGATGATTGGCGACGTGCCGATTACCGCCATGCCGCTGGAGCAGCTGATGTCGCTGGTCAGCGTGGTATTCCAGGACGTGTTTATCTTTGAAGAGACGGTGGAGAACAACATCCGCATGGGCAATACGGCGTTGAGCGAGCAGCAGATCCATGCGGCGGCTCGCGCGGCCTGCGCCGATGACTTTATCCGCGCCCTGCCGCAGGGCTATCACACCCCAATACGGCCCGGCATGCTGAGCGGCGGGCAGGCGCAGCGGCTGGCGATTGCCCGCGCTATAGCCAGAAACGCCCCGATCCTGATCCTCGATGAAGCGACGGCGTTTTCCGACGCACGCAACGAAGCATTGATTCAGCAAGCGCTGTCTGCGCTGATGCAGGGCAAAACGGTGTTGGTGATTGCTCACCGGCTGAACACGCTGACCGAGGTGGATAAGATCGTGGTGATGGCAGAGGGAACGAAAGTTGCTGAAGGGCCGCATGCTGAACTGCTGGCGGCCTGTCCGCTGTATCTGCATATGTGGCAGGCGCACCAGCAGGCGCGCGAGTGGCATCTGCCGGTACGGCAGCCGGAGGTGGTGCATGAATGATATTTTCAAGCTGATGAAACAGGTCGGCACCGCGCTTAGCGGCCTGCGCAAAATGGTGCTGCTGACGGTGCTGGATGCGTTTCTCGCTTCGGTGCCTTACGCGCTGCTGTTTTACATCCTGCTCGACATGCTTTCCATCGCGCCGGATCTGCGCTGGCAGTTTACCCTGGCGGCGGGCTGCCTGCTGTTGATGCTGGTGCGCGTGGCGCTGGCAAGGGTGCTGAACTTCAACCTGTCGCTGATGGGCTTTCGCGCCGGATATCAGCTGCGCAAATCCCTTGGCGAGCATCTGCGGCGGTTGCCGATGGGCTTCTTTTACCGTACCGATATGAGCAGCGTGAACAATACGCTGCTGAAGGATATCGATATGAGCGAGAAAATCTTCACCCATCTGTACGCGCCGTTTATCGCCAGTGTTTCCGTGGTGTGCTTCTTCGCGCTGGGCCTGCTGTTTAAGGACTGGCGGATGGGGCTGGCGATGCTGTCGACCCTGCCGCTGGCGGTGGCGGCCTTCCTGCTGACTCGCCGCTACGCGCGCCGCTGGACGATGCAGATGCAGGCGCTGATGTTCCGCCTGAACGACGCGCTGATGGAGTATATCGACGGCATTAAAGAGCTGAAGGCCAGCCGGATGACCGGGCAGGCGTTTGGGCGGCTGGATAAGGTGCTGGAGACGACCTGGCGGCAGTCGCTGACCGCCGAGAAGGCCAGCGCCTGGCCGGTTTACAGCTTTAACCTGCTGGTGGAGTGCGGATTTATCGTGCTGCTGGCGGCGGTCAGCTGGGCCTGGCTGGGGCAGACGCTGCCAATGGCCGAGGTGCTGATGTTCCTGATCGCCGCCGTGCGCTTCTTCCGTCCGCTGCTAAATATTTCGATGTTCCTCGCCGAGCTGAACTACTTTGGCCTCGCCGCCGGGCGCATTGCCAAAGTGTTCGATCTGCCAGTGCTGCCGCAGGGCAGTGAGATGCGCGACCCTGACCGGCTGCGCATCCGGCTGGATAACGTCAGCTTTGCCTATCCCGATAAACCGCGCCTGTTCGAACGGCTGAATCTGACCATTGAGGCACAGCAGGTGACCGCGCTGGTCGGGCCGTCCGGTTCAGGTAAATCAACCCTCGCGTCGCTGATTGCCCGCTTCTGGGCGCTGGAAGGGGGCACCATCTGGGTCGGCAGCGATCCGCAGCGCATTGATACGGCGAAGATGGACGCGAGCCACTGGCAGTCGTATATCAGCGTGGTGTTTCAACAGAGCTACGTGCTGAACGACACCATCGCTAATAATCTGCGGGTGGCGCAGCCAGATGTGGATATGCAGGCGCTGCGCCGGGTGTGCGAAGCCGCGCGGCTGCTGACGCTGATCGACAGTTTGCCCGACGGCATGGATACGCTGGTGGGGGCGGGCGGGGTGCATCTTTCCGGCGGCGAGTTACAGCGGCTGTCGATTGCCCGCGCGCTGCTGAAGGACGCGCCGCTGATTATTCTGGATGAGGCCAGCGCGTCGCTGGATCCGGAAAATGAGCGCGATATTCAACTGGCGATGCAGTCGCTGACCGCCGGGAAGACGGTGCTGGTAATCGCCCATAAACTCTCTTCGGTGCGGTATGCCGACCGGATTGTGGTAATGGATGAGGGGCAGATTGTGGAGCAGGGGGATCATCAGCAGTTGATGGCGGCGGAGGGGCTGTATGCGGAGATGTGGAGGTTGCAGCAGCAGGCGATGAGCTGGCGGCCTGGGGCTGCTGTTGCATAGCTGGCTGGTCGGCTGGTCGGATCGTTGGCAGGTTGGCTGGGCGATCGGGGTATGGGCCGGGGGGAGACTGCGCACGCCGGACCGGCAAAACCCGCCTCCCTGCGGGCCTCGGAACGCGCCGTCCGTGGCGCGTTACGTCCGGCTTAGCGCATTCTCCCCCCGTCCCTTTGATATCGGGGATCGCTATGCGAAGTTCGCCTGTGAGATCGGGGTCCGGGCCGGGGGGAGACTGCGCACGCCGGACCGGCAAAACCCGCATCCATGCAGGCCTCGGAACGCGCCGTCCGTGGCGCGTTACGTCCGGCTTAGCGCAGTCTTCCCCCGTCCCTTTGATAGCGAGGATGGCTGCTGCAAAGTCGGTTCTGCGATCGGGCATTCGGTTTGTGAATTTTTGGCTAGTCGTCTATGCGATCGGGGTTCGGGTCAGGGGGTGATGGCGCACACCGGACCGGCAAAACCCGCATCCTTGCAGGCCTCGGAACGCGCCGTCCTTGGCGCGTTACGCCCGGCTTAGCGCCATCACCCCCTTACCTTTTGATAGCTGTGATCGCTGTGCGAAATTCGGTTCTGATACTGTTGCTGAATTTCTGGATTATTAGCTTGTCGCCTGTCCATTCTGCGAACGAGGGGGCCGGATCAGGTTTTTTCATTAAACTTTGATGCAATTACAAATCCCTGTTGGGTCGTTTTAAAACAGCCACGAAGAAGCGAATGAGGGAAGGCGTTGGGGCGGCTGGATGCAGACTCACGGCCAGGGATGGCCGTGAGTCAGGCTATAGGGACATACTCGCGCCGGTGCAGTAAGCCGCCCCGACGGCTTCAACCGAACACGAATCTCAACGCGACTTAATACAGCCCCAGTGGCTTCATCGATCAACAAATCCATGTGCGTTCGGGAGCACTGGCCGGGGGGAGACTGCACACGCCGGACCGGCAAAACCCGCATCCATGCAGGCCTCGGAACGCGCCGTCCGTGGCGCGTTACGTCCGGCTTAGCGCAGTTTCCCCCCGTCCCCTTGATTGCGGAGATGGCTGTGCGAAATCTGGCTCTACAAACTGAGTCCGTACGTGGTTTTGTGAAGTGCACTGAGTTTCCAGATTGATGCAGAAGTTGTTGTCCGCTCGTCTGAGATATTGGGGCCAGGCCAGGTTATTGACTTAACACTGAAGTTAATACGGTTTGCGGTTGGAGTTTTGATAACAGCAACGAAGAAGCCAGTAAGGGAAGGCGTTGGGGCGGGTGGATGCAGACTCACGGCCAGGGATGGCCGTGCGTCAGGCTATAGGGACATACTCGTGCCGGTGCAGTAAGCCGCCCCAACGCCTTCAACAGAGCACCGATCTGCAAGCCATTCCACACCACTCCCCTGAAACGCGCAACCAGCGAAAGAAATCATCGTTCCAACCCACTGACTTCACTGAATAATCACAATATCCGCTCAATATTTAAGGAAAAGGCTATTAAATATATAGGGTGATCCAAATGTGCCCCGCTCAAACCCACGTATAGAGTAGCCAGAGAATAACAACAGGAGTAGAGCCATGAGCAATTCGACCGATCAAGAAGCAAATGATGCAAAGCCGATTGTAGAAGCAGACAGAGAAGCCCCGGCGGGGAAATGCCCTTTCCATGAGGGAAAACCGAACAAAACCTCCGGCGGCGGCACGGGCAATCGCGACTGGTGGCCCAACCAGCTGCGCGTTGACCTGCTGAATCAGCACTCCTCCCGATCTAACCCGCTGGGTGAAGCCTTCGATTACCGCAAAGAATTCGCCAAACTGGACTATTCCTCGCTGAAAGCCGACCTGAAAGCGCTGCTGACCGATTCTCAGTCCTGGTGGCCCGCCGACTGGGGCAGCTATATCGGGCTGTTTATCCGTATGGCGTGGCACAGCGCGGGCACCTACCGCTCGGTTGACGGGCGCGGCGGATCCGGACGCGGCCAGCAGCGTTTTGCACCGCTCAACTCCTGGCCCGATAACGTCAGCCTCGATAAGGCGCGTCGTCTGCTGTGGCCGATAAAACAAAAATACGGCCAAAAAATTTCCTGGGCCGACCTCTATATTCTTGCCGGTAACGTGGCGCTGGAAAACTCCGGCTTCCGCACCTTCGGCTTTGGTGCCGGGCGTGAAGACGTCTGGGAACCGGATCTGGATGTAAACTGGGGCGACGAAAAAAACTGGCTTGAGCACCGCCACCCGGAAGCGCTGGCGCAGTCGCCGCTCGGTGCTACGGAAATGGGGCTGATCTACGTTAACCCGGAAGGCCCGGAACACAGCGGTGATCCGGCTTCGGCGGCACCCGCCATTCGCGCGACCTTCGGCAATATGGGAATGAACGATGAAGAGATCGTCGCGCTGATTGCCGGGGGCCACACGCTGGGTAAAACCCACGGGGCGGCAGCGGCGAGCCATGTTGGCGTCGATCCCGAAACCGCGCCGATTGAAGCGCAGGGCCTGGGCTGGGCCAGCAGCTACGGCTCCGGATCCGGTGCGCATGCCATCACCTCCGGCCTGGAAGTCACCTGGTCGCAGACGCCCACCCAGTGGAGCAACTACTTCTTTGAGAACCTGTTCAAATACGACTGGGTGCAGACCCGCAGCCCGGCCGGCGCAATCCAGTTTGAAGCCACTAACGCGGGAGACGTTATCCCGGATGCCTTCGATAGCGCGAAGAAACATAAGCCGACCATGCTGGTCACCGATCTGACCCTGCGCTTCGACCCGGAATTCGAAAAGATATCGCGCCGCTTCCTCAACGATCCGCAGGCGTTTAATGAAGCCTTCGCCCGTGCCTGGTACAAGCTGACCCACCGCGATATGGGACCGAAAGCGCGCTACATCGGTCCGGAAGTGCCGAAAGAAGATTTGATCTGGCAGGATCCGCTGCCGCAGCCGGTTTATCACCCAACGGTGGCGGATATCGCGCTGTTGAAAGAGAAAATTAAGGCATCCGGCCTGACGGTCAGCGAGCTGGTGTCGGTGGCGTGGGCTTCAGCCTCTACCTTCCGCGGCGGCGACAAGCGCGGCGGGGCCAACGGGGCGCGGCTGGCATTGCTGCCGCAGCGCGAGTGGGAGGTGAATGCCGTTGCCGCCCGCGTGTTGCCGAAGCTTGAAGCGATCCAGCAGTCAGAACAAAAAGCGTCGCTGGCGGACGTTATTGTGCTGGCTGGTGCGGTGGGCGTTGAGTTGGCGGCGAAGACGGCCGGCGTGGACATCGAAGTGCCGTTCACCCCGGGCCGCGTGGATGCGCGCCAGGATCAAACCGATGTCGACTCGTTCGGATGGCTGAAGCCGCTGGCCGACGGTTTCCGCAACTATCGCGGGCACAGTGGCGCAGGTTCCACCGAAAATCTGCTGATCGATAAGGCCCAGCAGCTGACGCTGACCGTGCCGGAACTGACCGTGCTGGTGGGCGGGCTGCGTGCGCTGGGCGCTAACTACGACGGCAGCCAGCACGGCGTGTTCACCGATCGGTTGGGCGAACTGAACGCCGACTTCTTCGTTAATCTGCTGGATATGCGTACCGAGTGGAAAGCGACAGACGCCAGTGCCGAAGCGTTTGAAGGGCGCGATCGTCAGAGCGGGGAAGTGAAGTTTACCGCGACCCGTGCCGATCTGGTGTTTGGATCCAACGCCGTCCTGCGCGCCTCGGCGGAGGTGTACGCCAGTGATGATGCCAAAGAGAAGTTTGTGAAGGACTTTGTCGCCGCCTGGACCCGGGTGATGAATCTGGACCGATTCGAACTCTGACAGGTATTTCCCCGGTGACATCCGCCGGGGAGAACAGACGCCCGCCCGGTTTTTGCGGCGAAGGCCGAACGTTAAACGCTTAACGTTCGGCTTCGCGATTTGAATCGCGGCGGGCGGTGTTATTTAAATAGGTATGATTTTTCTGTGCCATTATACCTTTAACCGTGTTTTACACCGAAGCGTTTAATATACCGCCAGTTCTGACTCGACTATTGACGTTACAGATTACAATCAGCCGAAATAGGATATAGTGACCCACTAATGAAACGAAATTAGCGGGATGTTGTCATGGGCTGGGAAATGTATATTACAAAAGCTGAAACCTGGAGTGAAAGTGCTGATAATCCAATAAGTAGCGTAGAGTGGCTTAAGCTGGTTGAAGAGGATGAAGAACTCTCCTTAAATCCTCGCAACGGCGAATTCAATGCTATCTGGCGTGGTGAGAGCGAGCACATTGACCCATGGCTGGACTGGAACAGGGGATGTGTTTATAGCAAACAACCTGATGTCGCACTTTATTGTAAAATGCTGCAGATTGCTGAAAGGTTAAATGCCAAAGTCCTTGATGAAGACGATCGTGAATATGTCTTGCCGAGCGATCTCCTCAATCCTTCCTGGGCGAAATCCGCCATGCTTAAAAGGATGTCGCTGTGGGAAAGGTTTGTTGCCATGCTTAAAAAATAGATTTGTATTTCTTAAAGCCTGTAAATCACACAGCCACCAAAATCCCTTCAAGTAATACCACCGCGCCAGCCTGATATGCTTTCGCAGGCGCAGTGGCTATCGTTTCGCTTATACCGCTTTCTGCGGCTTGTGCGAATTCACGCTGCCCGCCTGATGTGCAGACACGGAATGATTTTCAATCCTCAGCACAAACGTCAGCAGCGCATAGATCCCGCCGCCGGTCATCATTGAGACAATCACGCCGATATTCGCCGTGGCAAACAGACTTTTGCGGGCTTCATCGGTCAGTAAAAATCCGACGATATGTGCGATGTAAGGATCGCTGGAGGTAATGGTTCCAAGGCCAACCAGCGTGGCGACACACAGTGCCAGCAGCGCCGTCCAGCGTCCGCCTCTGCCGCCCGATTCAGGTTTGTTGGCCAGGGTCACATCCCAGCCCAGGCGCTTCTGCCGCACGAAATCAATCAGTTGGATCGCCCCGGCGGAGCCGATGACCACCGAGATCGACGCCAGGAATGACTGGAACGTCGACAGGAACGAGTCGGAGATAAACATCAGATAGAACGCACCGAAGCCGATGATCAGCGCATTGATCGCGGTGGTCGCCGCGCGGCTGACCGGGAGGCCGAGCGCCAGCAGCGCCAGGCCGGAGCTGTAGATACCGGTAATCGCCGCCGACAGCAGAGAGATAATAATCACCACGGAGAAGGGCACGTAGAACCACATCGGCAGCAGATCGGTCAGGGACGAAATCGGTGCCTGCGCCGCCGCCGCGCTGAGTTCTGGATTGCTGTCGGCCAGCAGGGTTCCCAGGATCAGCAGAATACTGACCGGGAAGGAGATGCCTGCCGTGGTCCAGAAAATCACTTTCGAAGCCGGGGTTTTCTTCGGCAGATAGCGGGCAAAATCGCCGCCGTAGTTGAGGAAGCCCAGCCCGACCATGGTCATCGCCATCACCGCGCCGCCGATCCAGGTCAGCAGGCTGCCCTGATGGGCGCTGACGCCCACGCGATCCCAGTGGATATGCGGCAGGATCAGGAAAATAAAGATAATGCTCATAAAGCCGGTCAGCCAGGCGATGTACTTTTCCACCTTCATAATCAGCTGATGGCCGTAGACCGCCACCGACATGGTCAGCGCCAGGCTGAGAATAAACCAGCTGAGTATGCAGCTGAGCGTCGGCTTACCGTCGGCCAGCGCGAAAGCGGCGGGCCAGAGCTTGGCAAACAGCGCCGCGCCGGAGGTGGAGGCGAGGGTGATCAGGGTGATCTTCCAGCCCATATTGGAGATGTAGGCGAACAGGGTAGGGAACTTATTGCCGTGATAGCCGAAGCAGGAGCGGGTCTGGGTCAGCGTCGGCAGGCCGGTACGCGGGCCACCGACGGCCAGAATACCCACCAGGAAGCAGGAGATCAGATAGCCGACAATACCAGCGCTGATCGACTGCCAGACGTTCAGCCCGAGAGAGTAAACGTAAATCCCGTAGGCAATGCCGAGGATCGAGACGTTCCAGGAAAACCATACCGGGAACAGCCCGGACGGTGAGCCGTAGCGTTCAGATTCCGGTACGGCATTCACGCCGTTAGCTTCAACTTTTAGCCCGCCGGAAGCGGGCTGCTGTGTAGAGTTTGTCATCGGATAAGCCTTATCAAGAGGTTCAGTCGCTAAAAATGGCGGTTTCTAATGCCAGCCGGAACATATTGTCTAACGCGGTTTGTTGTTGTTCTGCGGCGGGTTCTTCGCCGGTATTGCTGTTAATGCAGGCGGTCAGCAGGCTCAGTGCCCTGGCACGATGCTGCGCAGCGAGGGTGTACAGCGCCGAGGTTTCCATTTCGACGGCCAGAATGTTCATTTTGCGCAGCGCGGGCAGCATCCCGGCGGGCTTGTCGTACAGCAGGTCGTTGGTGAAGGTGTTACCAAACTGCGTCGGGATTTGCTGTTTTTGCGCCACGGTCCAGCAGTGGCGCAGCAGATCGAAATCCGCCACGGCGGCGTAGTCGTAGCCGCCAAAGCGGTCGCGGTTGACCGACGACGAGGTGCCCGCGCCGGTGGCGACGATCACGTTGCGCATGTCCACGCCGTCATCCACCGCGCCGCAGGTGCCCACGCGGATCAGCGTTTTCACCTCAAAGCCGGTAATCAGTTCGTGGACATAGATCGAAACGGACGGGATGCCCATGCCGTGTGCCATGACGGAGAGGCGCTTTCCTTTGTAGAAGCCGGTGTAGCCGAACATGTTGCGGGCGTCGCAGACGCGTCGGGCGTCGGTCAGATACGTTTCCGCAATACGCTGCGCGCGCAGCGGATCGCCCGGCATGATTACGGTGTCGGCGAAGTCGCCGGGTTGGGCATTAATGTGTGGCGTCATCAGAGTGCTCCTGCTGTGGTTCAGGCCCCGATGGTAGAAATCCCGGCGCGGCGTGAAAAAGGCAAATGTCCGGGCCTGGCCGACGGCGATCACAGAATTCATTAATTTGCCGT
Organism: Erwinia sp. JUb26; assembly: GCF_003751505.1. GTDB lineage: Bacteria > Pseudomonadota > Gammaproteobacteria > Enterobacterales > Enterobacteriaceae > Erwinia. The sequence continues at coordinate 607,072 of NZ_RJVB01000003.1, forward strand.
TTTGGGCGGGAGTGAATCCACAGAAAACGCGGTGCGGGGAGAAAAGAAGTGCGAGAATCAACGCCGGGTAGCGTATTGACAAGGCTCCGGCCGGGGGGCTAGTCTCAGCCACTTTTTTGCCGTTGAGAGCGCGATATTATGACAATTATTCAGCAGTTTGCGCAGCGCGGGCACCAAATCCTACGCGATGCGGTTAATGCGGCACCGCTGAAAAGCAAGCTGATGGCTGCCGGTGAGGTTATTTTGCGCCAGGGCGAGGAGATTAAAGCCCTGTACTGGATTGCGCTGGGCGAATACACCATGCATTACAACGCGGGCAACGGCAAAACCTTCAGCCTCGGCCAGCGCTTCGTCAGCGATACGATCATTGGTGAAATTGAATATCTGACCCAGACCCCCAGCCAGTTTTCGGTGGTGGCCCATGACTCGATGACAGTGAAGGTGATCCCCCGGGCGATGATGGATGCGCTGCTGACCCGCCACGCGGAGGTCGGCGTCTGGCTCAGCCAGCTGCTGTCGACCAGCTACCAGCGCGGCATGGCGAAAACCATGGAGCGTTTCCTCCAGCCGCTGATGTTTAACATCGTAGCGGATCTGTATGAACGGTATCAGCAGAACAAACCGCTGGTCGACTTTTCACAGGTTTACCGGGAGGCCGAACGCTTTGGCTGCTCCGAGCGCACCTACCGCCGCGCGCTGCATCAGCTGGTGGACGAAAAGTATCTGGTGAAGATCGCCAGCGACTATGTCATTTGCGATATCGATAAATTCCGCCAGCTGCTGATGCAGTCTGCCTGATATCAGGCAAAGACGCGTTTTGCCACGTGCTGATGTTATCCCGTCATCTAGCGCGTATTTGCCACCGTTTCCAAATCCTCAATGCCGAAGGCCTGCAGCAGCGCGGTGATTTTCGGCGAACGGTGGCGGGAAGGGGAGTAGATCAGATGCAGCGGACGCGTAAAACCGGAAAATTCGGGCAGGACCTCAACCAGTTTGCCGTCGGCAATCAGCGGCTCCACGGCGAAGTCCATCACCTGCACCAGCCCGATGCCGTTCAACGCGGCGTCCAGCAGCACATCGGCGTTATCCACGGTCATGTTGCCTTCGACGCTGATACGTAGATCTTCACCCTGATGGCGGAACATCCAGTCGGTGCTGCGCCCGTCCTTTTGACCTTTCACCGTCAGGCAGTTGTAGCGGCTGAGCTCGGCGAGTGTAGCGGGGCTACCGTAGCGTGCCACGAAGGACGGTGCGGCAACGGTAACCAGCCGCAGATCTTTTATCCGGCGGGCAATCACCTGCTGATCCTCCACCTCGCCGATGCGAATGGCCGCATCAAAGCCGTCCTCAATGATATCCACCACGCGGTCGCTCATTACCGTATCAAGGGTCAGCAGCGGGTGGCGTTGCAGGATCCCCGCCAGCAGCGGCATGGCCACGAGGCGGCCAAAGGCGGAAGGGGTGGTGATTTTCAGCGTGCCTTCAACCACGCTGCTGCGCTGATCCAGGCGGTGTTCAATCTCTTCCATCTGCCTGATCAGCCCCCGGGAGGCCGCGTACAGAAAGTGGCCATCCGCCGTCAGGCTGATGCTGTGGGTATTACGGTTGATCAGCGAGATTTTTAGATCTTCTTCCAGCCGCGCCACCGATCGGGAGATGCCGGACTGGGTGAATCCCAGCGCGCGCGCCGCACGGGTAAAGCTTTGCAACTCGCCAACCTTAACAAATATTTTTAACGCGTTCAGATCCATATCGCTGCCGTTCTCTGTTTGCCGCCGTGAAATATCGCCCGGCTATATTAGCGGCTTTGTTAGTGCAGGAATAACGCTGTGCTTATGATTTTTAGCATAACCAATATGAATATCGACGCGTTTACGGCGCCGCGCTTTTTAAATTAAGGTCGGAATTATCTAAAACGCTGTTTGACGACCGGATGATTATTATGCCTTTGCCAATCTATATACTGGGATTTACGCTATTCGCCATGACCACCTCAGAATTTATGGTGGCCGGGTTGATGACCTCGATGGCGCAGGATCTGCAGGTTTCCATTCCCGATATCGGGTATCTGATCACTGTTTATTCACTGGGGATGGTCGTCGGGGGGCCGCTGCTGGCGGCCGTGTTAATTAAGCTTGGGAATAAGGTCGCGCTGCTCGCCATCAGTCTGCTGTTCCTTACTGCGCAGAGCGTTGCCACGTTTTCACACGTCTGGGAACTGCTGGCGGTCGCGCGGTTTTTTACCGGCTTATCCTCTGCTGCCTTCTTTGGTTTTGCGCTGCTGGCGGCGTCGAAGATGGTCGATCCTGCCCGCTTTGGCGTGGCGGCATCGATTGTTTTAGGCGGGATGATGGTGGCGATGGTGTTTGGCCTGCCGCTGTCAACGCTGCTCGATCGCTACCTCGGCTGGCGTGCGGCGTTTTCCCTGGTGATTGTGCTCACCGCGCTGGCCGCGCTGGGAATTATGCTGTTCGTTCCCGAGGTGAAAACGGAGAAGCAGGGCAGCATTCGGGCTGAGATAAATTCTGTCTTTCATCCCGGACTGTGGCTGGCCTACAGCACCAGCTTCTTTATTATTGCCGCCACCTTTGCCGCATTCAGCTATTTCGTGCCTTATTTTTCCGTCGCGGTGGGATTCTCAACGAAATCGATCCCCGGAATCCTGTTTGCCTACGGCTTATGCAGCGTGATCGGCAATATTATCGTGGGGCGCGTGGCGGATAAAATCCCGCTGCGGGTGATATTTTACGGTGGTCTGCTGCTGATGGCGGCGCTGGCCGGGCTGTACGCTCTGGTAGAAAGTCAAACCGCCGTGCTGCTGTCGGTGATGATGATGGGGCTGACCGGGATCACCCTGACGCCCGCGATGTCCGCGCGGGTGTTTAAGGTCACCGAAAATACGTCGCTGATTAATACCCTGCATACTTCGGTGATCTGTCTCGGGGTGGTGGTGGGGTCCTGGGGCGGTGGCTATGCGATTGATACCGGTTTGGGCTTCCGCTCGCCGTTTCTGCTGGGGCTGGTTCTGGCCTTTTTGGGGATACTGACGCTGCTGCCCGGCCTGTTTAACACCGCTGGCAGAGCCGAAACTGTGGAAAAATTACGCTGTGAAAGGGCAGGGTAGGGAACGGAGAAGGCGAACTCGCTCTTCAATACGAAAGACTGAAGAGCGAGTCATGGGGGAAACTATTCGTTGCCCCACTGATTCAGGAAGTTAGCGACGTCATCAATGCGCTGCGTTTTGATACCCGCTTCGGCGGCCATCTCTTCCTGTGCTGCTTCGCTGATTTCTTCGTTGTTCGTCAGGCGGGTAAGCAGCAGCTGGAAGTAATGCGCCAGCGGATCGCGTTCGGCGTCGTCCACCGGCTGTGCGGTTTCTGCCGCGTATTCATCAACGATGTCATAGTATTTAAGAGATATTTCGTTACTCATGGGTCGCTCCCGCTGTGTGTTCCGATAGCCGCGGATTCGTCATTGCCCGGCCCGGTAAACTTGATTCTCGTTACGTATTCCGTTTTTGCCCGTGCGTCAGGCCGACCGATTTCAGATCTTCAGCATTTTCACCGTGGCATCCACATCGATCTCGTCCGCCGAGAAGATCAGCGTGGTGCCCTGGAAGGTGGTGATCGCCAGCTTCTTCAGCGTGCGCACTTCATCAGGGTTCGCGGCGGTTTTCGGCTTGATGCTGCTCATTAGCGCACCCACGGACAGCACCACGTGCTCTTTATCAATGCGGGTATCGGCAGGCACTTCTTCGCTGTAAACCACCCAGGACTTAATCGAGGTCAGCTTCAGGCGTTCACCGGCGATAAAGATGTATTTGCTTTCCGGTGCCACTTTCACGCTGTACGCGGACAGTCCCTTGTTATTCGTTGTCGGTTCGAAGGTGACCGCCGCGTCTTTTTTTATCAGATCCGGGTTGGCGACCTTGATCACATGAAAATAACGGTTGTCGCCGTTTTCATCTTTGATAAATCCAAAGCCTTTGTCTTCAAACCAGGTTGTGATCGTTCCGTTCATCGCCATTTTCGCCTACTTAATCGTTTATCTACTCGGTTTTTGCAGCGCGCAGTGTAAAACACAATCCCCGCGCAGACCACGCCTTTGGCTTAAGTCTGGATGATAAATTACAGCTGTGCTGAAAATGGGTTATTATCCGCAGCCACTTTCGCTCCGGATCGCCCGATGTCTGAGATTATCGACACCTTTATTGCTCCACCGTGCCATGACAGCATCAAAACGCTCTATCAGGACGAGCATCTGCTGCTGATCGATAAACCCGCCGGACTGCTGAGCCTGTCGGGAAAAAATCCACAAAATCTTGATTCGGTTCACTACCGGCTGGTGCAGATTTTCCCCGGCTGTACGCTGGTGCATCGCCTGGATTTCGGCACTTCCGGGCTGATGGTGATTGCCCGCAACAAAGCGATCAATGCCGCGCTGTGCCAGCAGTTCAGTCAGCGAGCGGTGACGAAACGCTACGTCGCGCTGCTCTGCGGGCACGTTGCCGACAATGAAGGGGTGATTGAGGCGGCGATTGCCAAAGATCCGGCGCTGTTTCCGCTGATGTCGCTATGCGCTATTAACGGTAAGCCCGCTCGTTCCCGTTACCGGGTGGTTGAGCGCTTCGCGCGCCAGTTGGCCGACGGCACGCGCCTGGCGCTGACCCGGGTTGAGCTGACGCCCGAAACAGGACGAACGCACCAGCTGCGCATCCACTGCCAGCTGATGGGCCATCCCATTCTGGGCTGTGACCTGTACGGCGGGTTGCTGCTGCCGGGCACTGAACGAACTTCGCGGCTGATGCTGCACGCCAGCGAGCTGCATTTTACCCATCCGGTTAGCGGTGAGCGTATTGAAGCCCGCTGCGAAGCCCCGTTCTGATAACGTGAATTACCACATCAGATCGTCAGGCACTTTGAAATCGGCGTACGGATCGTCCTCATCCTGCTCTTCCTGACTTAGCGCGCTGTTTAACACAATGCTGCTGGCATCGCGCTGGGCGATTTTATCGGCGACGACGGCCGGGATAATCGCATAAGTGTTCTCACCCACGTTATCCACGCCCAGACGCGCAATCGCCAGGCGGCCGTTTATCAGCTGGGCCTGTGTGGTCTTGTCGACTAAAATTTTCTTAATCAGCGTGCCATCGGTGAAGTTAAAGCCGATGTCGCCTTTAGAGATGATGCGGTTCATCTCAATCAGCTGCTTGACCTGCGCCTTATACTCTTTAGATAGCGTGGCCTGCTTTTGCTGCTCGCTTAGCTGCTTATCACGCTCAATCTGAGCTTTCTTGTTCTCTTCCACGGCTTCCCTTGCTTCACGCGCCTGCACCCGTGACTTCTTCGCCGTTCTCTGCACTTTTTCCATTTTCTTGCTGGAAACTAAGCCAGCTTTGAGCATCTGCTCTTGTAAGGTGAGTTTTGACATTTTCGCTTCTGAATCCGTTGAATGTTGCGGAGGATTATACCTGGTTTTTTCGCCTACGTTCAGGGTCTATCTGCGGTAGAATCGTTTTAATTTAAGTCTGTATCAGAGGTGAGTATGCCCTTCGTGAAATATGAGAACGGACTTTTTAACCGAAACGAATCGCGAAAAATCCGCTATATCCCGGTGATGCTGTCGGCATTACTGTGTCTGATGGTGATGCTGCTGCATCTGATGTGCTTCCCGATGAAACAGAGAGGAGAGGGTTGGATAGATCATGCCGGCTGGGTATTTGACGGCCTCCAGCTACTGGCTCTTAACGTTATTCTGTGGAGCTTTAACCGTTTACTGATGAAGCCGCGCCTGCGCCTGTTGATCAATACCGGGTTGATTATCTGGATTGTCTCTGCTGCGTTTGATGTGATGGACGAAATCGTCCGGCAGCCGCTGTGGGTTGCCTACTACATTGAAGATGTAACCCAGCTTGTCGGTATGCTCAGCGTATCACTGGGTGTTTTTTATATTGTGCGCTATCTCAATGATAAATATGCCAATGCCAGCATCGATTCCTTCCGCGATGAACTCACCTCATTACCTAACCGACGCTACTTTATGACGACTCTGCGGGAGTTAACTGATGAAGCGCTTTTTGTCTTCCTGATAGACATCGACTTCTTTAAAAAGATCAACGACAGCTTCGGCCACGATCGCGGAGATGACGTTCTCAGGGGCTTTGGAAAAATGTTAAGCACTCTGTACGACGACAATATACTTGCCTGCCGGATCGGTGGAGAGGAGTTTGCGGTGATCGTCAACACGACCGATATTATCGCCGCCCAACAGATCGCCGGGCAGCTTTTATCCCGTACCCGGACACTGGTGATTGCCGATGATATTCGCTTTACCGTGAGTATTGGCGCGTGCCTTAAAAAGGAGCAGGAATCCGTTAAAGATGTACTTAAGCGGGTTGATGTTGCCCTCTATCAGGCTAAGTCCGACGGCAGAAACAGGGTGCAGTGGGCATAGCGCGCCCGCCGCGCTCTGTCGCTGTTCTCGCAGGCACCCCTATGCACCCGCCTCGGGGTCAGGCTCTGCAGGATCGCAGTGAGTGACAAATCAGTGTCAGTGGACCATTCATCATTTCATTCCGGACCAGACTGCTGTCAGGGCAACAACTGAAGGATAACGCGAAACCGTGTAAATAATCGGCCAGCAAATCGAGGCCATCCTTTTCGGCTTTTTGGGGGAGAGCTAAAGGAGAAACAATGATTTTATAGCGCTCGGTAAATATCTGGGCCGGGCCCTGTGATGTCATGCTCAGTATCGTTTGAAGCAGTCCGCTGTACTCACGTAATATTTCGATGTAACTGACACACAGACGTGTTAACTCATCTTCCCAGTCAGAACGTTCCTGCGGAACATAGATCCCGGCGACAAGTGATGTGGTCAGTGCCTCTAATAGCGAATTTTTGTTATTGAAATAGTGATAGATCGCCATGGGATCGACGTTCAGCTGCGTCGCCAATGCGCGGATGCTGGGGACCTTCCCCTCCTCTTTCATCAAATGCTTAGCGGTTTCCAGAATACCATCCGCACTTAATGGTGATAATTTCCCTGCTGGCCGCCCGCGTTTTTTTTCATTGACATCCATCTAATAACTCCAATAATCTTAACTTAATTCTACAATGTAGAATTTATTGTAAGCGATACCGTCGCTTTACTCAATGGCAGGTTTTTTGATGAGGTACCCATGGCAAACATCGTATTCATTGCCACCAGTCTGGATGGTTATATTGCAGATAAACAGGGAAAGCTCGACTGGCTGTATTCGATACCGAATCCGGATAATGTGGATACGGGGTTTAATGCCTTAATGGAGGACATTGACGCTGTTGTGATGGGCCGTAATACCCTGGATGCCGTATTGAGTTTTAACTGCGACTGGCCTTATACCCGGCCAGTGTTCGTATTGAGTAATACCCTGACCCATGTGCCGCGGGGCTATGAGGAAAAAGTCTGCCTGGTTAAAGGGGATTTAAAAGAAATTCTCGCTGAACTGAATGCCAAGGGATTTAACGACCTCTACATTGACGGCGGCTTAACCATTCAAAACTTTCTCAACGAAGATTTAATCGATCGGATGGTTATCACTCGCTTGCCCATGCTGCTGGGAGGAAGGCGACCTTTGTTTGGGGAACTAAAAAACCCTTTAAATTTTAGGGTAACCATAAGTGAAATACTGCTGGAAACTCTGGTGCAAACCACCTACCAGCGAGATAAATCTTAGCGGTTTATGTGACCTCTCACCTTTAAAGCATGCCGGCGTAATTCACGCTGTTTCTGAACTGGTTTTCCGATATGGGTCGTAAAACGGTGGAAGCTTTGCATGTGACTCACTGAAATACCCGAATGGGTCTTCAGCTTTGCACTTATCACGCATGAATCCCCCATCCCATCGCTTCACAATCCCCTTTTATAGCTTTACACCTATATAGCCTATAACCTATATTATTAAGGGGGTCCCGTGAGGACGATTAAAACAACGGATACGTTTGATCGCTGGTTTACCTCGCTCAATGATACCGATCGAGCCAGTGTGCTTGCCGCGCTCCTGGTCCTGCGGGAAAAGGGGCCGGGTTTGTCCAGACCTTATGCCGATACGCTCAGGGGCTCCCGCTACAGCAATATGAAAGAGCTGCGCATTCAGAGCCGGGGTGATCCGATACGGGCATTTTTCGCTTTTGACCCGGCACGTAACGGTATTGTGCTTTGTGCCGGAAATAAGGCCGGCCATGAAAAACGTTTTTATGATGAGATGCTCCCTGTTGCTGACCGGGAATTCACGAACTGGCTGAACACATTAAAGAAGGAGTAACGCGATGGGCAGAACGCTGGAACAGCTTATTGCGGATGAAAAACCTGAAGTCGTGGCCGAAGCTCAGGCGATGGCGACGGACATCCTGCTCAACATTCACCTTGCTGAACTGCGTGAGAAAGTTCAGAAAACTCAGGTGGAAATGGCGCAGGCGCTGGGCATCAGACAACCTACCGTTGCAGGAATGGAGAAACCAGGGCGCGACCTGAAGCTCTCCACCCTAAAACGCTACGTTGAAGCGACCGGTGGTAAGCTGCGCCTGGATGTTGAACTGCCTGATGGTTCTCACTACGGATTTGCACTGTAAACAAAAAGCCCGCTTAGTTTCCTAAGCGGGCTTCTCTAAATATGGCTCCTCTGACTGGACTCGAACCAGTGACATACGGATTAACAGTCCGCCGTTCTACCGACTGAACTACAGAGGAATCGTGTGAACGGGGCGAATACTAAAGGCCCTCAGGGTGGATGTCAAAACCCTTTTACTCAAAATGGTATCGTTTGCTGAAGGATGCAGCAATCTGCGGTCATTACCGCCATTAAGGCGATAAAATGGCTGCAAATTGCGCTCCGCAATATCGCTTTCCTCGGGCTATACTTCCAGCCCGGCCCGGAACTGCCCCCACTTAAACACCGAATTGACCCCAATCGACAGGAACGGCTCCGGCGGCGTCTTGTTAGGTCCTGGCGATGCCTGCAGGAAATCAATCAGCTCATTGCGCTGACCGGCGATCATATCCGCCAGCAGCTTACCGGTTGCTGTACCACGCGTGATCCCGAGACCGTTACAGCACAGCGCGCCGTAGACGTTTGGTGCCAGCTGGCCGAAGAACCCTTCATGGTTTTCCGACAGGCAGATCGCGCCGCTCCACGAATACTCCAGATTCACGCCGGACAGCATCGGGAAACGACGCTCAAATGACCGGCGGTGATTCTCGATGTAGCGTTTCAGCAGATGCTCGCGCGGACGGCCGTTCGGGTTAAAGCTGAAGCTGTTACGCACCAGAATCCGGTGATCGACCGTGCGGCGAATGGTGCTGCCAAACGGGTGAGCCGGGATCACGCCCCAGACCGGCTTACCGCCCAGCCGCGCCTGCTCTTCTTCATTCAGCGGGCGCGTCAGGCTGCCGTAGAGGAACGTTGGCAGCAGCGTGCGCTTCAGGAAGCCGAAATCTGCGGCAAAAGCATTGTTGGCCAGAATCAGCTTATCAGCCGTGATGCTGCCGTTATCGTGTATCAGCGTCACTTTATCGCCGTAGTCGATAGAGGTAATCGGCGTGTTCTCATACAGCGTGACGTTAGACGGCAGGCTGTCGGCCAGCCCTTTCACCAGCGACGAAGGCTGCACCAGCACGGTGCCGGGGATAAACAGTGCCTTCTTGTAGTATGAAATACCGATGTGATCCGGCAGATCGCGCTCGTCGATCATCTGCGTTTCGCGGCCAATCTTCTCCAGCCCACTGCGATATGCTTCCAGCACCGCAATACCCGCACTGCTCACCGCCGCCTGATACTTGCCGGAATCGGTCATCTGGCACTCAATACCGTGGGTTTTCACGATATCGCGCAGATAGTCCTGGCCCAGCGTGTTCAGCTTCAGCACGCGTTTCGCGGTGGTGATATCGCCAATATAGTCCTTCGCACCGATATCATGCGGCACGTCGATGGCGAAGCCCGCGTTACGCCCGGCGGGGCCAAAGCCCACCTCCTGCGCTTCGATTAATACAATCTCGTCGTCGGGGAAGTTCAGCGCCATCTGGCGAGCGGCGGCAAGCCCGGTCAGGCCCGCGCCCACAATCGCCCAGCGGGTTTGCTTTTGACCGACGTGGGCCGGGCGCGGCGTGCGCGGTTTACTGGTGTGATACCACCCCGGAAGCGCATCGTCGGCGGGCAGAGAGGTTATTTTTTGCACTTGGGTATACTCCCGTTTATATGCGGTACAGAGGGTGTTTTCGGGTCGGACTATCAGCCCGTAATCGCCGCAGCGACATTTTTCTTCACGTCGGCAATCACCGCTTTCAGCTGCGCCTGCTCTTCTTCCGTCAGGCCCAGCAGCGGTGCGCGCGCCGGCCCGGTGCTCAGACCGGCCATATCCACACCGTGCTTAATGGCCTGGACGAATTTACCGCCGTCGAGGTAGTTCATCAGCGGCATCATCGCCGCCATGATTTTACGGCCCTTGTTGAAGTCTTTTTCCACCACGCAGGCCTGATACAGAGCCACGTGTTCCTGTGGAATAAAGTTAGAACCGGCGCAGACCCAGCTGCGTGCGCCCCAGGCGAAGAACTCCAGTGCCAGATCGTCCCAGCCACAGGAGAGGGCGATGTTCGGGAACTTAATGGCCAGCAGATGCAGGTTATTCAAATCGCCGGAGCTTTCTTTAATCGCCACCACGTTTTTAGATTTGCTGACCTCGGTGAAATACGTTTCACCCATGCTGATACCCATACGGCCAGGGTAGTTGTACAGCATGATCGGCAGCTGTGCGGCTTGATCAACGGTCAGGGCGTGATGGGCGTTTTCCAGTTCGGTCGGCAGCGCGTAAGGCGGCGAGGTGACCAGAATGGCATCGGCTTTGATTTCACGGGCGTGTTTAGCGAAGGCCACGGCGTCTTCGGTACGGATCGCGCCGGTACCAATTACCAGCGGCAGGCGGTTAGCCGTCACCTGGCGTGCACGTTCGGCCAGCGCCAGGCGTTCTTCCACCGTCTGCGCATAATATTCACCGGTAGACCCGCCAATAATAATGCCGTGAACACCACCGGCAATTAATGACTCCAGCACTTCATCGAAGCGGGAAAAATCAATCGAGCCGTCAGCAGCGTATGGGGTTACGGCAGGGGTAAAAATACCATCGAAATTAATCATATCATCTCCAGGTCAGGTATCCGGGCAGGCGTTGATTTAACGCTGAGCGGTTATCAGGTGAGATCCCGCAGCCCGCCGAAGCAGGAAAAGCGCGGTTCGGCTGGGCCAGGTTCACTCCATTTGCTAACAATCTGCCAACAAGTTCTCAGACAGGCAATATGGGAATTTTTTTTGCATACACAAAAAAGACAAAGAAAATACGCATTAGTAGTATGAAAATACCGTTACATTTTCAAAAATACTTATATATCAATAGATAAAAATATTATTTTTGTGTGTTTATGTTCTGTTTTGTTTTCAGATAGCGATCACATTCCTGAATAATCGCCTCTGGGAACGTATTTACAGTGCTGAGGGAGCGGTATAGTTTCAACATGGATTTAACCTGAAATTAACAGTGAATTGCCCGGTAGCTCAGCGGGCCCTGCAGCAGTCATCCAGCGCAGAGGCTGAGCAATAACGGGGAGGATCGTTAAATAAAACGGATGTATTTTTCAGGTGGATTTAATTTCGCGTTACCGCGAGATAAAAAGAAAGGGAGCCAATAAACAACGAACGGGTAAGGTTTTACGAATAAAAAAGATAACCGATATCAAGACTTACATGACGTTATAAAAATTAAATTAACGAAATTTCTGAATTATCAATCTGATTCAGATCGAATTTCTGTACCTGCAAAATATGAATCCTTACAGGAGATTCACTGTCATGAATAAGAATAATATATCTATTGAGGATGTACCCTTAAATGGTTTTCACCAGTTGATGACCGTCCGCGCCGGGGGAGGATGGATCCTTGATGGCTATGTGCTGAGTATTATCGGCGTAGCGATTGTGCAGTTTTCGGGATACCTGCACCTGGACTCCTTCTGGCAGGGGCTGGTGGCGGCATCGGCGATGTTCGGCACCTTCTTTAGCGGATTCCTCGGCGGCTGGCTGACCGATAAAGTGGGCAGACAGCGCCTGTTCTTCGTCGGACCGATTCTGTTTATCCTCGGCTCGATAGGCACGTTCTGGACGGAATCCGGCGTGATGCTGTTCTTCCTGCGCTTCCTGATAGGCGTGGGGGTGGGGCTGGAATACCCGGTGGCGGGTTCGCTGCTGACCGAATTTCTGCCGCAGAAAAACCGTGGTCCGCGCCTTGCCGGGCTGACGATCCTGTGGTTCGCCGGTGCGGCGCTGGCCTACATTGTGGGTAATGCGATTCTGGCCCACGGCGGCGATGACGCCTGGCGCTACGTGCTGGCCAGCCCGGCGGTACTGGGTGTTGCACTGTTCCTGATCCGTTTGGGTACGCCGGAATCCCCGCGCTGGCTGGTCAGCAAGGGCCGCCTGGCGGAAGCAGAGCAGATCATCAAAAAAGTGTACGGTTCAACCTTCTCACTGGCTAACCTGCCGAAAGAGTCCGAGGAGCAGAAAGTCTCCATCCGTACGCTGTTAAACGCGGGCTACGGTAAACGCATGCTGTTCGTGGCGGTGTTCTGGAGTGCGGCGGTGGTACCGATGTTTGCCGTTTACTCGTTCGCCCCTGTTGTATTGCAGGCACTGAACCTGAAGGGCGAGTGGGCCTCGATGGGCTCGGTGATTATCACGCTGCTGTTTGTGGTGGGCTGCATTATCGCCACCCGACTGATTGACACCATGGGCCGTCGTAAACTGATTATTCACAGTTTCCTGTGGTCAAGCCTGGCCCTGCTGGGTCTGGGTGCCGCTTCCCACGGTTCTGAGATGCTGGTGCTGGCGCTGTTCGGAGCTTACGCGGTGTTTATCGGCGGGGCGCAGGTGCTGGAACTGGTGTATCCGAATGAGCTGTTCCCGACCGAGGTTCGCGCCTTCGCCGTTGGCATGGGTTCTTCGATGTCACGTATCGGTTCTGCCGCCGGGACCTGGCTGGTGCCGTATTCTCTGGCGACGTTGGGCATCGGGCACACTATGTATGTTGCTGCTGCGGTTTCCATCGTGGGCCTGCTGGTTTCCATCTGGCTGGCGCCGGAAACGAAGGGGATGACCCTGGAGAAGGCGGCTTCACTGAGTCGTTGATTGCCAAATTAGTAATCGTTAGATCTGTAGGCCGCTGCGGGGATTTCCGTGGCGGCTTTTTTATCTATCTGTCGTTGTTTCTGGGAACGGGTACCAGCGCAGCCGGGTGGATCCCTCTCCGGAGCGGGTCCTCGCGCCGCGTTGCGGTGCCCTCACTGCGCTCGTCAGCCAGCCGGACCGGCACAGACGCGCGTCCTGCGCGGCTGCGCCTTTCGCCTGCGTCCATGCAGGCGAATCCTGGCTTCCTCGCTCCGTTCAGCGCTGCGGATGCTCCTGCGTGGGATCCACCCGTCTGGGCTTCATCATCTGAGTTGCCTGATAAAGGTAAGATCGAGGTTATCTCGACTGCGGAGTTTGCATTTGTTTGGCGTTGTTTGCTGGAAACAGGTGACAGACCAGCCGGGTGGTCCCCTCTCCGAAGCGGGTCCTCGCGCCGCATTGCGGTGCCCTCACTGCGCTCGTCAGCCAGCCGGACCGGCACAGATGCGCGTCCTGCGCGGCTGTGCCTTTCGCCTGCGTCCATGCAGGCGAATCCTGGCTTCCTCGCTCCGTTCAGCGCTGCGGATGTTCCTGCGTGGGATCCACCCATCTGTGCCTTATCATTAGAGTTGCCTGATGAAGATAAGATCAAGGTTATTCCGTCTCGCGTATGTCATCTAAATTCTTTTCAAGAAGCGAGTAAGAAAGAAGAAAGTGGCCCGGTATTGAGCGGCTAAAGGGCAATCCGCAGCGCTGAGGTGCAGGCATCTGGCCAGGAGACGGCGACAGGACGTCGTCGTCAGGTGGAATCGCAACAGGGACGTTGCGTTTCCGCCGGTCCGCCCGGCCGGATGCCGGAACCGAGGGGACCGCAAAGCGGCGCGAGGACCGCCCGGTAGCCGCTCAATCCCGGGGCACGTTCTCCAATCCCATAGCGAAAACCATCACCATCCCCCCGGCATTTCATTTCCAGCACTTCCATCCCGGTTGTGACCCTGCACGGGTAACGAACAAGCAATAGCCATCAGTCTTAAATCTCTTGCGCCAGATCTCACTTTCCAGCGATTCCATGAGCGATGTTAGAGGTGTGTCAAATTTTTGTTATTTGATGATTTTAAAACACGCGTTTCGGTGCTTTATTAGTGAAAGTTTCAATTAACTTTAATATGAAACAAAAAAACTGCTCTGCGGCAACGCAGGCAGGGGATGGAAAAAGTAAAACAGTGGTTTGAATTTAAGATATTGTTTTGTATGAAATTATTCCGATGAAATGCTAATAAGAAAATAGTCATACACGAAATAGTAACCCCCTACATTTTACTAAAGTCGTCGGTCACGTTGAAGGAATGTAAAAGAAATTTTTCATTCGACGTCTCAGCCAGCCTTCGCATGCTAACGATAATAAGGGCTCCGCCATGAACGTGAAAAAAACAATTTTAGCGTCACTGTTAGTATGTATGTTACCTGTCACAAGTTTCGCCAAAGAAGTCCAGGTTGGTGTTTCTATGGCACTGTTTGATGACAACTTCCTGACCATTGTGCGCAATTCCATCAGCAAGGAAATGAAGAAAGAAAACGTTGACGGGCAGATCGAAGATGCCAAAGGCGACGTAGCCCAGCAGCTGCAGCAGGTGCAAAACTTTATCGGCCAGGGCGTTGACGCGATCATCGTTAACCCGGTTGATACCAACGCAGTAAAACCGATTGTTGACCTCACCACCAAAGCCGGCGTTCCGCTGGTGTTCGTTAACCGTAAACCTGCCACCGCCCTGACCGAAAAAATGGCCTATGTCGGATCGGACTCCGAGCTGGCGGGCCGTCTGCAGATGGAAGCGCTGGCAAAACAGATGAACTACAAGGGTAACGTGGCGATTCTGATGGGTGACCTCGCGAACGAAGCAACACGTGACCGTACCAAAGGCGTGAAAACCATTGTGGCTAAATATCCTGGCCTGAAAGTGGTGCAGGAGCAGACGGCGAAATTCACACGTAACGATGCGGTGGATGTTGTCAGCAACTGGATGACGGCGGGTGATGACATTCAGGCCATTGCCTCCAACAACGACGAAATGGCTATCGGTGCCCTGCAGGCACTGGGTAAAAACCCGAACAAAATCGTGATCGCGGGCGTGGATGGTACACCGGACGCGCTGCAAATGATCAAGAACGGCAAGATGGTTGCCACCGTGTTCCAGGATGCAAAAGGACAGGGTGAAGGTTCCGTACAGGCCGCCGTTAAGCTGGCAAAAGGTGAAAAAGTTGAGCAGAACGTGATGATTCCTTATCAGCTGATCACCAAAGAAAACTACGCAGAATTTACCAGCAAAAACCTGAAATAACCGTTGCCGATAACAGTTGTACGGAGGTGTTAAATGTCCGCATATGCGCTTGAAGCCGAAGGCATCAGCAAGTTTTTCCCGGGAGTTAAGGCGTTAAGCAACGTATCGCTGCGCGTCAAACCCGGAACGGTGCATGCTCTGATGGGTGAGAATGGCGCGGGCAAATCCACTTTAATGAAGTGCCTCATCGGGATTTATCGTCCCGATGAGGGACAGATTCGCATTAAAGGTGAGCCTGTGCAGTTTACCGATACGCTGGATGCACTGCGTTCGGGAATTTCCATGATCCACCAGGAGCTTAATTTGGTACCGCATATGACGGTCGCCGAAAATATCTGGTTGGGTCGCGAGCCGATGAAACTCGGCTTCGTCGACCACGGAAAACTCAATCGTTTGACCAAAGATCTGCTGGTTAAACTGAATATCCGTCTGCGGCCTGACCAGATGGTTGGCGATCTGAGCATTGCCTCCCAGCAGATGGTTGAAATCGCTAAAGCGGTGTCCTGGAACTCGGACATCGTGATCATGGACGAACCGACGTCGGCACTGACGGAAACCGAAGTGTCGCATCTGTTCGCCATCATCCGCGACCTGCGC
The DNA here is from genome assembly GCF_003751505.1 of Erwinia sp. JUb26. Taxonomy (GTDB): domain Bacteria; phylum Pseudomonadota; class Gammaproteobacteria; order Enterobacterales; family Enterobacteriaceae; genus Erwinia. The sequence continues at coordinate 623,194 of NZ_RJVB01000003.1, forward strand.
GAGCAGGGTAAAGCCATCATCTACATTAGCCACAAAATGGATGAGATCTTCGCCATTACCGATGAAGTCAGCGTGTTCCGTGACGGTACCTGGGTGGCCAGTGATTTGACGTCGAGCTATTCACGTCAGTCGCTGATTACGCAGATGGTAGGGCGTGAACTGACCCAGCTGTTCCCGAAATTTGATGCCAACATCGGCGAAGATGTGCTGACCGTGCGTAATCTGACGCGCAAAGGCGTATTCCACGATGTCAGCTTTAACGTGCGCCGCGGGGAAATCCTCGGCGTGGCGGGACTGGTGGGTGCCGGACGTAGCGAAGTGATGGAGAGCCTGTTCGGCATGACCTCCATCGACAGCGGCGAAATTCTGATTGATGGCGTACCCACCACTATCGAATCCCCGGCATCGGCGATCGATAAGGGGCTGGCATTCCTGACCGAGGACCGTAAAAAGTCCGGCCTTTTCCTGGTGCTGTCGGTGATGGAGAACATGAGCATCGTCAAGATGACGAACTACAGCGCCAAAGCGGGCTTTGTTAATCACGGCGACATGGCGAAGGACTGTCTTGAGCAGATCCGTAAGCTGAATATCAAAACGCCGACAATGGACCAGATCATCAATAACTTGAGTGGCGGTAACCAGCAGAAGGTACTTATTGCACGCTGGCTGCTGGCCCAGCCCAAAATTCTTATCCTTGACGAACCTACCCGTGGTATCGACGTCGGTGCGAAGGCGGAAATATACCGTCTGATCAGCGAGCTGGCGAGCCGTGGCGTTGCCATCATCATGGTTTCTTCCGAACTGCCGGAAATTCTCGGCATGAGCGACCGGGTCATGGTCATGCACGGCGGGCGTATTACCGGCATCCTCAATAAAGAAGATGCTGACCAGGAAACCATTTTGTCGTTGGCGTCCGAGTAAGGGCGTAAGGTAAATAAAACATGAGTGATATGAAAATGACAACGCAACAGTCAACTGAAGCACCCTCATTCTTCAGTAATCTGAAAAGCAAGATGCCAAAAGATACCGGTATTTTCGTGGTAATGGTCGGTATCGCGCTGATTTTCGAAGCCTTTGGTTGGTATGTTCGCGACCAGTCATTCCTGATGAACCCTAACCGCCTGGTGCTGATTGTTCTACAGGTGGCTATTATCGGTATTATTGCCGTCGGGGTGACCCAGGTCATTATTACTACCGGTATTGACCTCTCGTCCGGCTCGGTAATTGCCCTCACGGCAGTGGTTGCTGCCAGCCTGGCGCAAACTTCTGAAAGCCTGTCGCCAATGTTCCCGTCGCTGGTGGATATGCCTGCGGCAATCCCCATCGGTGCGGGGATCGGGGTCGGCCTGATTTGCGGTATCGTCAACGGCGTGCTGATTACCAAAACCGGTATTCCTCCGTTTATCGCCACGCTGGGTATGATGGTTTCTGCCCGTGGCCTGGCACAGTACTACACGCAGGGTAACCCAATCAGCTTCCTGTCCGACGGCTTCACCGCTATCGGTCAGGGCGCGATGCCGGTGATTATCTTCCTGGTGGTGGCGGTCATCTTCCATATCGCTCTGAAGCACACTCGCTACGGCAAATATGTTTACGCTATCGGCGGCAACATGGTGTCGGCGAAGGTGTCCGGTATCAACGTTAACAAGTACCTGATCATCGTTTACACCATCGCCGGTGGCCTGTCCGGTCTGGCGGGTGTGGTACTGGCGGCGCGCGTCAGCAGCGGCCAGTCAAGCATGGGTCTGTCCTACGAGCTGGATGCGATTGCCGCAGCCGTTATCGGCGGCAGCAGCCTGATGGGCGGCGTAGGCCGCATCACCGGGACGCTGATTGGTGCGGTGATCCTCGGTCTGATTAAGAGTGGTTTCACCTTCGTGGGTGTTGATGCCTACGTGCAGGACATCATCAAAGGGATGATTATCGTGGCGGCGGTTTCTATTGATATGTACCGCAACCGTAAGAAGCGCTAATCGCAGCAGCACATTTTTGTTAGCTTGCAGGCCGGGGGATCGTTAAAGATCCCCCGGTTTTTTTGTTTTTATAGCGTGCCATAACACGGTTGTTACGCATTCCGGGAGTTATAAAATGCTGCACGACGGCGAAGGCGCGCTTTTTTTCTCACGTCTGGATTTCGTATTTTCAACATGTTATACCAAGTGAAAATAATCTTACTTTCCAGTAAAATTCCCCGTTAAAGATTGATACATTTCATCGCGTTCTGGAGTTACAGTGAAAAAAATTAATATCGGCTTTGTGAAAGCCAACTGGCATACAGAGATTGTGAGCAAGGCATTAGAGGGTTTCCGTCAGCGTATCGCTCAGGAAGACAACGTTGACGCCGTGATTAATGTGTTCGACGTTCCCGGCGCGTTTGAAATGCCGTTAGTTGCGCAAAAGCTGGCGAAAACCGGCAAGTATGACGCGATCGTCTGTGCGGCGCTGGTGGTTGACGGCGGTATTTATCGCCACGATTTCGTTGCGCAGGCGGTGGTTGATGGCCTGATGAACGTGCAGCTGGCTACCGAAGTGCCGGTGTTCTCCGTTTCGCTGACCCCGCATAATTTCCAGCCGGTTGACGAAATCGTGCAGTTCTACGATAAGCACTTTGTGAAAAAAGGCGCGGAAGCTGCGCAGGCCGTTTTAGCCATTACCAGCCTGGTGATTGAATAATTTTCATCTGCGGATGTCTTTAAATCGTTAAAGGCATCCGGCTACTGTCGTTAAAGCCCCGATTTATTCCTCAGTTTCCGACACTCATTCCATTTCTTTTCCATTTTAACGATCACCTCAGCCGGGCGGGCGAAACGCCGAAGCGCGTTCTGAAGCGTGCCGAAAAGCGCGCGGCGGAAAGATAGCCGCTGGCGTCGGCAATCTGCGTCAGCGGCCAGCGGGTGGTTTGCAGCAGGGTCATCCCGTGCTGTAGCCGCACCTCGCGCAGCAGCGCGTCAAACTTCAGATTCTCACCATTCAGCCTGCGCCGCAGCGTGGCTTCGCTCATGGCCAGCGCCTGACCGGCGATTTTCGTCGTCCAGCGCCGTTCCGGCTGCTGTTCCAGCAGTCGCCGCAGCCGTTCACCGGTGCTGTTACGCACCGGCGGGGAAAAGGCCAGTCCCTGTTCCGCCAGGCACTGCAGCAGATCGAACAGGCGAATTTCAAGCCGTGCATCGCTCAGGTTGTTTTCTTTAAGGCTTTCCAGCAGCGGGATCAGCGCTGGAACAACGGTACCGAAGGCCTGGGTGGTTCGCAGCGGGCTCGCTGAATTTTCAGCGGCGGCAGCTGCCGGATAAAGCTGGCGGAAGCGCTCGATCGTCGCTTCACTGACGGTAATAAACAGCGAGCGGAAGGGTGAACCGTCGGCGGCGGGCCGTTTATCGAGGTCAACAAACTGGCCGGGATTGACCAGCGCAAAGCCGTCACTGGGTATCAGCGTTACCGGACCGTGGGGAAACAGGAAGGTCAGGGTGCCGGAGAGGATCAGCAGCAGGGTCGGGCTGTGAAAATGGAACTCGGAAATGCGCTGCTGGCTGCGCATCTGCGAATGCGCGACGCCACACAGGCCGTCGCGCAGCCATGCCTGCCTGCCGGGCAGCGGCAGCACCGCCCCCGGCACCAGGGCAGCTGGCTGCTCATGATGATGTTGGGAAGGGCGGTGCGTCGTCATTGCGGTCAGCCTACGGCAGGGTTCAGGCTGTAAAGCCCGGTGATCTGCGCGCTGCCCAGCACGTCGGCTGCCGCGATTGCCGCCAGGACGTTAGCGCCGTTCAGCTCACCCGTCACGTTCAGCGTGCTGCTCGCCAGCGCGTAGACGGTGAAGACGTAGTGGTGCATCAGCTCATCATTCCACGGCGGGCAGGGGCCGTCGTAGCCGAAATACTGACCGCGCATGTTCTCATCGCCCGCGAACCAGGCGGTGTAATCATTCACGCCGTGGCGCAGCTCGTGCGGAGCGCTCGGGCCGGGCTTGCCGCGCGGGGTAATTGCATCGGACTGGGATCCGGCCGCAATGTCTCTGACGGTTGCCGGGATGTCCAGCAGCAGCCAGTGGTAGAAATTCACGCGCGGCAACGAGGCCGCCACCACTTTGCCTTCCTGATTGACGTTATCGCCAACGGAAGGCACATCCGGGTCATGGCAGACGATCGCGAAGGATTGAGTGCCTTCAGGGATATCCTGCCACGCGAGGTGCGGGTTACGGTTCGCGGAGAGGCGAATGTGGGTTTCGCTGTCGGCTACGGCAAAGGCGAATTCGCCGGGGATGCGCTGGCCGTCGGTAAAGCTGTCGCTGTAAATTTTCATGATCGGTCCCTGTTGATAAGCGGTTGTTAAAGTGTCGTTCGGATGGCGATCATCATATCGACAGCGAGGAAGGGATAACTTCCCGATCCGCTCAATGTTATTTCTTATAGCGTCATTTTGGTGGTAATGGGAGTTATTTTTGGGCGCTACAGGTCTTACAGCATTACAGCATTGCTGAGTTGCTGCATGATTTGAGTCTGCTCTATCGGTGCAGGCCGGGTTCTCGGACTCGGCGTGAACACCTCCCTGTGGCCTCGATTCGCGCATTCCTGCGCTCAACGGTCCGTGAACCCGGCCTGCACCGATTGCCCACTGGCTATGGTGTCGCTATTGGGCTGATACCACTGAAGGTTATGCACCCGGCTTTATCGGTGTCGCTGTCGGGCCAGGACTGGGGAATGGCCGGGGAGAGCGATTAATTTTTCTATAAATCCGCTGCTTTCTCATTCACGCTCTGCTACCTTAAAAAAATGATAAATATCCCCTCGGCGCCATCCCATTCAGCAATGATTATTATCACCTGCATGACTCAGGTGGGATAACACGCGTCATTTTCCCGCCGGTAAGGCGGGCCTTACCGGTAATCATCCAGTGAGGTCAGTTATGAACAGCAACACGCCAGAAAAGACAGAAAAAGCCACGCTCCATCTGCTATGTGGAAAAATCGCCTCGGGTAAATCCACGTTAGCTGACAAACTCTCCGCCTCTCCCGGCACTGTGACCGTCGGTGAAGATCGCTGGCTGGCTGCGCTTTATGCCGGTGAAATGCAGTCTGTAGCCGATTACGTACGATGTGCCGCAAAGCTCAAACAGGCGATGAAACCGCACGTGGTTTCATTACTGCAAAGCGGCGTTTCGGTGGTGCTGGATTTCCCGGCAAATACCCGGGCAAATCGTGAGTGGATGATGGCGATTGTCCAGGAGTCAGGTGCTGATAATCAATTGCACTATCTGAAAGTCTCTGACGAGGTATGCAAAGCGCGTTTACGCGCTCGCAACGCGGAAGGCTCACACGATTTTGCGGCGACGGATGCTCAGTTTGAGTTAATCACCCGCTATTTCACCGATCCCGCGACGGATGAAGGCTTTACGGTGATTGAGTACCGTTAATTATTGGCCTGGCTCCCCTTTACTGGCACTTCCAGGCAGGTAAGTGCGTGTTTGAAAATTCCGGGCGATGTGCTCTACCGTTAAGTAAGGAGTACGCAGGAAATATCACGGAAAAATAAAAACTCAGGGCTGGATTATCAGTTGAAGACGGTTTTGGATTTTCAGCGCATTTCTTAAAAGCTAACGTTGTGTCAGCATTAAAGGTCCGTTCTTTTTGACTTCGTGAATTTTTATTAACGGTGTTTTCAGGTTTTAAACACGCTAAGCGAAAGAGTAAAGGCTTTCTGGAATAAGGACCCGTTCCTGAGCTACAGACCGAATACAAGGAGAGTAATCATGAGCACCAATCCCGCGATAACTTTCAGCCACAGCCACCATCTGCTGGCGGTGAGAGGGTGTCAGCCTGAGCTTGATGTGCTGGCCTTCGAAGGCGATGAAGCCCTGAGCCAGCCGTTCAGCTACCGTATCGAGTTCACCAGCAGCGATCATGCCATCAGCAAAGAAATGATGCTGATGAAACCGGCCTCGCTGACCCTGCAGGCGCCGGTGGATCAGGGCTGGGGCATTAAAATTCAGCAGCCGGTGCGGGTGATTCAGGGCGTGGTGACGGGCTTTGAACGCCTCAGCACCTCCAGGGATGAAACCCTCTATGCCCTGACGCTACAGCCCCGGCTGGCGCTGCTCGACCGTTCCCATCAGAACGCCATCTATCAGGACATGTCGGTCCCGCAAATCGTCGAAAAAATCCTGCGCGAGCGCCACCGCATGCGCGGCCAGGACTTCCTGTTTTCACTGAGCAAAGAATATCCGCGCCGCGAGCAGGTGATGCAGTACGGCGAGGACGACCTGCACTTCATCCGCCGCCTGCTGGGGGAGGTGGGGATCTGGTTCCGCTTTACCGCCGACACGCGGCTGAACATCGACGTGGTGGAGTTTTACGATGGCCGTAAAGGCTATGAACCGGGCCTGACCCTGCCGTCGGTACCGCCGTCGGGCCAGCAGTCGGCGGGCGTGGATGCGGTGTGGGAAATGGCAAGCCATCACCGCGTGGTGGAAAAGCAGGTCAGCACCCGGGATTACAACTACCGCCAGGCCACGGAAGACATGAACATCCTGGTTGATGTCACGCGCGGCGACCCCACCACCTCGGGCGATGCCTACCATTATGCCGATAATTACCTGACGCCGGGCAGCACGTACGACCGCAATCCGGCGCCGGAGTCCGGGGCGTTTTATGCCCGCATCCGGCATGAACGCTACCTGAACGGCCAGACGCAGACCCGCGCCGTCACCAGCTGTCCGACGCTCTCACCGGGCCAGGTGCTGAAGGTCACCGGCGGTTATGAAGTGGCGGAGGTGTTTGCTCATGGCGTGCTCATCACGGCGATGCACAGCCACGCGCGCCGTGATGCGGACTTAACCGTCCATTTTGACGGTATCCCGGACAGCACCGGTTTCAGCTTCCGCCCGCAGCCCGGAATCCGTCCGGTGATGGCCGGAACGCTGCCTGCCCGCGTGACCAGCACCACGCCGAACGACCTTTACGGCCATATCGATAAGGACGGTCGCTACCGGGTCAACATGCTGTTTGACCGGGATAACTGGGAGACGGGATTCGAGAGCCTGTGGGTGCGCCAGTCCCGCCCGTATGCGGGGGACACATACGGGCTGCACCTGCCGCTGCTGGCGGGAACGGAAGTGGCGATAGGCTTTGAGGACGGTAACCCGGACCGTCCCTTTATCAACGGGGTGCTGCACGACTCGGCGCACGGCGACCACGTCACCATCCGTAACTACCGGCGCAACGTACTGCGCACGCCGGCGAACAACAAAATCCGCCTCGATGATAACCGCGGGCAGGAGCACATCAAGGTCTCGACGGAGTACGGCGGCAAAAGCCAGCTGAACCTCGGCCACCTGGTGGACAGCGAACGGAAGCCGCGGGGCGAAGGCTTTGAGCTGCGGACGGACAGCTGGGGGGCGATACGGGCGCATAAGGGGATATTTATCTCGGCGGACGGCCAGCCGAAGGCACAGGGTGAGGTGCTGGAGATGGGGGCGGCGCTGAGCCAGCTGCAACAGGCACTGAGCCGGGCAGAAGCCCTGAGCAGCGCCGTTGAAGCAGCTAAAGCCGAACTGGCCGATATCCAGACTCAGAAGGCGCTCCTGCAGCAGACGCTGAGCGGGTTGAAACAGTCCGCACTGTTACTCTCCGCCCCGGACGGCATAGCCCAGAGTACGCCGAAAAGCGTACAGCTGTCAGCGGGTGAAAATGTTAT
>NZ_RJVB01000004.1:0-360910 GCF_003751505.1 Erwinia sp. JUb26
GGCCCTCCACGCCTGAGGGCGAAGCTTTTTATCTGTGCCCTTGTGGCGATGAAGCACAATCGTCCACTGAAGGTTATGTACGAACGCATGCTGGCGAATGGCAAGTGCAAGATGTCAGCGCTGGGTGCAGTAATGCGCAAACTGGTTCATCAGTGCTATGCGGTACTCAGGCATCAGTGCAATTTTGATGAAAATATCGGCGCGGCAGGTTGATATTCAAGACGGTAGCTGTTCAAGCCCGGCCTGAGCGCAGCATCCATGCTGCGCTCTCCTGGCCCAATGCCTTCACCTCAGCGCTGCGGATTATCCTGCAGCCGCCGAGGCCGGGCCCCTTATACCATTACCATCGCTGTTTTAAAGGTCGCGTGTTCGTTAATTTTAAGTGCCAGTGCCAGTGGCCTTTTTTCAAACAGGCAACGCATAAGTAATAAGCAGACTGGCCGGGGGACCGAACGGGCAATCCACAGCGCCGAACGTAGCGAGGAAGCCAGGATTCGGCCACACGGACGTGGCAGAAAGTCACAGCCGCGCAGGACGCGCGTCTGTGGCGGTCCGACCGGCTGACAAGCGAAGTGAGGGCACCGCAAAGCGGCGCGAGGACCCGCCCGTTCGGTCCCCCGACCAGACTAAGCATTCACTAAAATCGCAGTCATCACGTCGTACAGGAATCCGCAGTTAACTCAGCCAGCCAATTCAGTCATCAAGTTTGCCGACATCCTACGTCACGCCCTGATAATGACTCATCTCACAGAAATCCTTCATAAAACTCCCTACCAGGATGTTGAATATCTCACCCCACCGGCGTTAAAGTTCGATATACAAAACCGCATCATGGCAGGGTTCTGATATCCACAGCCTATCGAGAAAAAATGATTAACTTTCGCATCATCCGCCATATGTGGCTGTTCCTTGCCGTGGCAGAAGAAAAACACTTTGGCCGTGCGGCAAAGAAACTGGGTATGACGCAGCCTCCCCTGACCCAGCAAATTCAGGTGCTGGAACAGTCGCTGAAAGTTCAGCTGTTCGACCGTTCGAAAAGAAACGTGCAGCTCACACCGGTCGGTTTAGCGATCCTTCCGGCGGTGAAGAAATTTGCGGAGCAGGTGGAGCGGCTTGAGGTGGCAATTAACGAAGCCGTGGCGGGGCACAGCGGGGTGCTGACGATTGGCGCCATCAGCGCCGCAATGCTGGACGTGCTGCCCGGCTACATTCGCCGGATGAAGGCGCTGAACCCGGATATCGTGATTTCCATAAAGGAGATCGACAGCGCTGAGGCAATTCCGGCGCTGCAGAACGGTGAAATTGACCTGGCATTCGCCCGTCTGACCGGCGAGCAGGGGGAAGGGATTGAATCGCTGCCGATCTCCAGCGCGGAGCTGGTGGTGACGCTACCGCACGATCACCGGCTGGCCGGGCAGAACCGAATCAGCCTGCGCTCGCTGATGAACGAAGAGTGGGTGATGTTCTATCGCTACCTCAACCCCGGGTATTTTGACAGCATTATCACCGCCTGCCGCAGTGAGGGCTTTTCGCCGCGCATCCTCCATGAGGTTCGCTCCGTTGCCTTACAGATCGCGTTCGTCGGCTGCGGGCAGGGTATTGCGCTGGTTCCTTCCTCGCTGAAACATCTGTCGCTCACCAGCGTGGTGACGCTGCCGCTGGAAGAGCGCATTGAAGTGGTCACCACGGCGGTGGCCTGGTCTTCTGCCCGCCAGAATCCGCTGGTGGAACGATTTGTGGAACTGGTGAAAGGGGATGCGTAGGACTTAACAGCAGTATCGATATAAATGCCGTCAATCCCTACGCTTTACGGGATGTAGTACGGTGAACCGCTATAGATGCGCTCGTACTTCACTTCTTCCGATTCGCCGTTATTGACGTTGCCATATTTTTCCTGGTGATGCGTGCAGCAGGAGCCACAGGAGGTACAGATATAGCGGCCTTCGTCGCATTTCTCGGTCAGATCGCGGGCGTCAATAATCTCGCTGCATTTATAGCCAATGCAGTGGTTGATGTAGTGGCTGATATTGAATTGCTCGCAGCCGTGGCTGGCGCACTTAAATACCGTCAGACGATAGGCCGCCTGGAAGGGTCTGCGGACAAATCCTTTGCTTTCCGGGTCCCACACCGTGGCCTCAACGCGGGAGTATTTCATATTGGGGACCATCAGCAGACCGCAGCTGCGGCAGCAGAGGCGCGCAAACAGCTCCCTGATGCGGTTGAAGTAACCGGCCAGCCTGATTGGGAAATCACGTTTCGACGGCTCGCCCGCGACAAGGTACTGCATGCCGTAGTGGGCCAGCCAGTCATAGATCGAGAAATCCACAAACGCTTTACTGAGATCGGGCAGGACGCGTGGTTCATCGCAGACTTTCGAGCGGCAGAGGAAGCGGTTTTCCGTTGAACCGTCGGCCTGTTTTGCCCGCCAGTGGAAGGCTTCGCAGGACAGCCTGATGTGCCGGAAACGTTTCTGCAAGGATGCACACTGCGGGAACAACCTGAAAATGGCGGGATGGCCAGCGGTAAACTGACCCGACAGCAGGGCCTGCCAGATTTCATGCAGGATCACGCTCTGGATCACCGTATCGTCGTTGCGGCCAATCAGCGGCAGCAGTTTAGCGAGAATAAAAAATTCCGGGATAGCGGAGAGCGTGGGGCTGGCCTCGATATCGCTGACGAAGCTGAAATCCTTGCGGAACATCTTCTGCTTCAGCAGGCAGGGGGTGATAAAGTCCCTGAATACCGGATGCCGGTAATAGTCCGCTTTTGACGCAAAGGCGCGTGGATAAGCTTCACGAACATACTGCTCTACCGCCATTTTATTCTGGCCGAAGCTCCGCAGGATAAACTCTTCAATATCACTGCCGCGATGTTCCAGGATCGTTTTACCCGGCAGGCAGTTGAAAAACGCCAGATAGAGCGTGGCGCTGAGCGAAATATTTCCGAGAAGCTTTCTTATCAACGCGGCCTGAACGACGGAAGGGGTAGGATGATCCTCGGTCCATTTCTTCACCCACGCGGCAAACTGGTCGATATGCGCATCAATAAATGCGCGCGGCAGGACGGTCGGGGAAATCTGTAGCGCGATCAGATCGTTAAAATCTTTGTCGGCGGCAATAGCCTCAAACAGTTCGGCAGAGTGCTGCCGCTGCTGGAACAGCGCGAGCAGATGGTAGGGCGCGATGCCGCTGGAAGCCAGCCTGCTGACGACGTTTTTTCCCCAGGCCCGAGTAAAGCAGGTAATGACTTTTTCGCGCTGTGCCCAGCCGTCGAAATAAATTTTTTCCGGGCCAAAAGCGCTAAAATAGTCGACCAGCCGATCGGCGGTTTCGGCCGTCTCCAGTAGATGGACCTTATACGCGCTGGGTTTAGCGTGTTTACCGACGCCTTCGCGAAACAATACCGGCGAGTTTTCCTCGGGAAGCTGGCTGCCGACGAGGTCACTTTTGTGAAAAAACAGCTCGGCTCCGCTTTCTGATTGCAGAAAACCGAACTGGTTCTCTTTGCCGGTCTTATTGTTCAGGCCGCCGTACCAGAGCACGCTGCCCAGATACCACCTGTCACTCCCCGTAGAGTTTACGGCCATACTGCTGATTCCTTATTTGATGTCGCCATGCCCGCCCAGCGGTGTGTCCTTTACGTCTGAGTAAAGGACGTCATCCACTTCGACGCTAGCGGCGCTGTGCAACAATATCCAGCTGATATTTTTGCTTAATCAGCGTGTTACGGATCTCAGGCGCCAGGCCGTCATCGGTAATGATCTGACTGAAAGTGTGTTCGATCGAGATGGGATAGGGGTGGACGCTGCCGAACTTGGACGAGTCCGTCAGCGCGATGGTCCAGGTGCCTCTGGCCATCACCGCATTCACCACGTCGCAGCGCATCATATTGCGGCCGGTAAAGCCGGTGTCCGCGTGCCAGCCGTCCACGCCGATAAAGGCCTTGTGGAAGTTAAGCTGCTGGATGCAGTAGCGGGTTAACGGTCCGACAACGGACTCGCTGCTTTTCTGATACTGGCCGCCGAGGATCACCACTTCGCACTGCGAGTCGCGCAGCAGGTGGGCGATAAAGTGGCTGACGGTGATAATCGTCAGATCGCTGCGTGAGGCGAGTGCGCGGGCCAGCAGGGCATTGGTGCTACCGCCTTCAATAAAGATCGCTTCGCCGTCGCCGATCTGCGAGGCGGCAAATTCGGCCAGCCCCTGCTTGATTTTGTAGCGGGTCTGCATGCGGGAATTGACGTCATCGCTGTCGGGCGCCACGGCGGAGCCATGAACGCGCTTCAGGAAATTATCGCGTTCCAGCGCGTTGAGATCCTGGCGGATAGTGACTTCGGAAACGCCGGTCAGCTGCGCCAGTTCGCTGACGCTGATGCTGCCTCTTTCGTTCACCAACTGGATGATCTGTTCGTGTCTGCTGTTCATTCAGGCCTTGATAAGGCTGGATTAATTCGCCCCAGTCTAACAGATATTCTTGATGGCATACCACGTCTGCACCAGGTGTCCTGCGTGCGGCTGGCCCAAACCTCCAGACCAGCCGTTTTGGTTCTTAATCCAACCCGAGGCTACGCTTGCCGATAGTATTCAAATCGGCAGTGGTAAAGCGCTGCTGCCAGTCGCGTTCGTAGTCTTCTCGCGGGAAATCGTCCGGTGAAGTGCCTTGGTCCAGCGCCTGCGCCACGTTGTGTGCGTAGGCCAGATTCTTCTCACAGAGCGGTGCGGCGGGGATATACATCACGTTGCCCCAGCCCTGCTGTTCGGTTACCGGGGCCACCGAGTGGATCACATCGCAGTGCCACCAGACCGAATCGCCCGCCTGCAGTGACGGTATCGAACTCAGCCCCTCAATCAAATCAGGATGCCACTGCGGTGAAACCGGCAGAACTTTGCCCGGTGCCACGCCGCACAGTTCATCCTCCGGCACGTCGTCCAGCAGCGGCCGCAACAGGACATAGGCCATCGCTTCCGGCACCGGTACCACGTGCAGCAGCCCCTGGCCCTGCTGCATATCCGACAGCGCGGTCCAACCCTGGAAGGTGCGGAAGGCGGAACATTTGGTAGTATTATCAACATCATATTCATGAACCTCGGTACGATGCGCCGCATCCCACGGGTCGTACGCGTCAAACTGATTGTTGAATATTTTGCTGAAAACCTGCTGATAGGCGGGCAGCAGCCAGCGCTCCAGCGCGCCGGAGTCGGTATGTGCGCCCAGCCCTTTCGAGGTGGTTCCCGGCAGGCGGCGGCGAATTCGGTCTGGATAGATGATGCTGACGTCCGGGTTAAACCACTTCACTCCTTCCGATTCGAATTTCCACAGGCGATTAAGGAACGACTGCGTTTCAGCCATCGCCTCACTTTGCCGCGCTTCCATCTGCGCGGTGGACCAGTAAATCGGGTAAATCTCCGGTCGTGATGCCTCAAGGCTGCCAAAGAACGTATCGCCCGGTCCGCGGTACTGCGCATCGAAATCGTTGCGGTCGAGGTAGTCGAGCATGGAGGTATCCCACGCCAGAGTTTTATCCCGTGGGAAGGTTTGCTTCACCACCACGCAGCCACGCCGCTTGATCGCTGCGATTTGTTCCGCAGTGACGCGTTTTTCGGCGATATCCGCCCAGTTAATCACCGGCCAGGCCGTGCCGTTCTCGGCCTCTTCTGCCCTGGCGCGTGAGATTTCAGTCGTAATCTTGTGTTTAACCTGGGCAAAAAGCCCTTCCACGTCACCAATCTGCTGGCGTAGCTGCTTTTTCATCAGCCGGATAAGAGCCTTGTGGTCTTCGGGTAGGGTGTTCGAGGTGAAATTGCTCATCGTGACAGCTCCGCTTCAGGTGTGTTAGTCTTCGAATGAAAGTTTTATTATCTTCGTTCGTAATTATGGCGGTGATTCCAACAAAATTGCAACAAGCCGGAAGTGAGCCGGATCACGGATCGTGAACGCTCCGGATGCGGGACGATCCGCTTTGTTCAGGTCGATAGCGAAACGTGGGGGATAGAAAATGAGTATGTTGAGAAACAGCGCGCACTATTTCCGCGACTACTTCAGGCTGTCCGCAGCCGACAGTGGCCGTATCTGGCAGGGGTTCAGCCCGGAGGCACGCTACGGCTATTTAGCGGCGCTATTACAGTGGTCGGCGGATGAAACCGATGACAACGGGCTGAGTAATGAGAAGCGAAGCAGGCAGCGGCATGAAAATGATGGCGGTGACAGGCGGACAAAATAAGCCGACTTCGTTTGTGCTCTGTTAAAAACTACCTGAAGCCTGAAGCCTGAAGCCTGAAGCCTGAAGCCTGAAGCCCGATCGCCGGACAGCAGAGGGTTTTGGCTTCAGCCGCCAGCGCCGCAGGATTTGCGGATAATCAGCTCGGGCTTCAGCAAAGTGTGCGTAAAGGGAGCGGCGGGATCTTTCAGCCGGTTAAGGAGTATCTGGCTGGCCAGTTCGCCAACTTTGTGGCTTTGCAGGGCAACGGTGGTCAGCGGTGGATTGGTAAAGGCGGTATTCGCCACACCATCGCTGCCGACCACGGCAATATCCTTGCCGGCAATCAGGCCCTGTTCCCCGATTTCACTGAGTACACCGGTGGCAATCAGATCGTTATAGCAGACCACCGCCGTCGGGCGATCGCTAAGCTGCAATAGCTGCTTCATCGCTTCTTTGCCGCCTGCCATGCTGATTTTACTCTCTACGATCCACGACGGATTGATGCTAAACCCGTTGTTCAGCAGACAGTGCTCGTAGCCATCCTGGCGAACAACGCTGACGGAGTTAATACGATTGCGGCCGATAAAGGCAATTTTTTGATGACCGAGGTCAATCAGATGCTGCGTGGCTAGCTTGATGCCTTCGTAGTTATCACAGCCGATAAAATCGGAGTCTTCACCTTCTAACGGGCGCATCACGGTGACAAACGGCAGTTTCCAGCTTTTCAGCGTTCGGGTGAGTCCCGGCGGTGTGCTGAGCGCCGGGCAGAGGATTAGTCCTGCAGCCTTTTGCTCACGCATCGAGTTAAGAACCTGTTCCTGAAGCGGAATATCTTCCCCGGTATGGGAGAGCAGGGTGATAAATCCCGATTCCAGCAGGCGGCGTTCGGCACCGATCAGCAGCTCAACAAAGAAGGAGTTGGTAAGATCGTTCACCACCATCGCCACAACGTTGCTGGTTCCCTGTCGCAGGCTGGCCGCGCTGCGGTTATAGACGTAACCGATGCTTTCAGCCGCCAGTTTTACCTTTGCCGCCGTTTCCGGCTTCACCAGTTCGCTGTTGTTCAGCACAAGTGAGACAGTAGATTTGGACACGCCAGCAGCGCGAGCTATATCCATGATTGTCACTTTACCGTCACCCGTAGGAAGTCTCACTCTGTAACCTCAAGAAAAAATTTCCCTAAGAGTAATCGCGGTACTGGTCAAAATCCACCTTTCCCCCTGCGGTATCCCCAATTAATGCCCTGCAAGTGAACGCGCTTACAAGAAGTTTGCGACGAAGATCATATTTTGGATCTTATCTGTTATGGCGGATTGACTCTTTATGATGCCATCTATAGTGTTTTGGAACGTTCCAAAAGAAATTGGAACGATCCAATTTTAGATTTGTTTGGTTTTTTTATGCCGAAATGAGCACAGGATTTGAAGTGGCTCCGCATCATGCATAAACCAGTCAGAGCAAGAGGTGGTTAATTATGTTCATGTTTTACATCATTAATTTTGTTTTATCTCAACAAAGATTGGTTCTGGTTGAAGAAGGGGATGAGTAGGAATAGCGCGGATTCGTGAAGGGAAATGTATGTTTTACCGATTTTAATCAAACAATAAGTGAACGCGATGAAAAAACTACTCACTGCTGACGAAGCCGCTGCGCTGGTCGGCGATAATGCTTCGGTCACCGTCAGTTCGGCCAGCGGCCTGAACTGCCCGGATGCGGTGCTGGCTGCGCTGGGCAAGCGCTACAAAAATGAAGGGAAACCGGTCAACCTTACCATGATCCACCCGATTGCCGCGGGGGATATGTACGGCATTCCGGGGATTGAGCATCTTGCCCAGGCCGGACTGCTGAAAAAAGTGATCGCAGGTTCGCTGCCCAGCGGCCCGTCATCCTTACCGATGCCGGAAATCTGGCGAATGATTATCGACAACGAAATCGCCGGTTACAACGTACCCAGCGGCGTGCTGTTCGATCTGCATAAGGACGCGGCGGCAAAACGTCCCGGCGTTCTGACCAAAGTGGGTCTGGATACCTTCGTTGACCCGGATCGTCAGGGCTGCGCGATGAACGAACTTGCCGCCGCGGAACCGCTGGTCAGCAAAGTTGATTTTTCCGGTCAAACCTGGCTGCACTTCCATCCGCTGGTGCCGGATGTGGCAATTATTCGCGCCACCACCGCTGACGAGCGTGGCAACCTGTCCTTTGAACATGAAGGTGGTGTGCTTGGCGTGGTGGAACAGGCGCTGGCGGTGAGAAACAACGGCGGCACGGTGATTGCGCAGGTCAAGCGCCTGACCAAAGCCGGCACGCTGAAACCGCACCATGTCCATGTGCCCTGCAACCTGGTGGACCATATTGTGGTGGCTCCGGACCAGATGCAGACCACCATGATTGCCTACGATCCGGCGATCAGTGGCGAAATATTCCACCCGGAAAGCAGCTTTGAAGTGCCGGAGTGGGGAACGGAAAAACTGATTGCCCGCCGCGCCGCCATGCAGCTGAAAAAAGGCATGACCGTTAACCTCGGCTTTGGTATTTCCGCCAACGTTCCGCGTATTCTGCTGGAAGAAGGAATGAACGGCGAGGTGACCTGGGTGATTGAGCAGGGTGCGGTGGGCGGCATGCCGCTGCTAGGCTTCGCCTTTGGCTGTGCGGCCAACGCTGACGCGATCGTCCCGGCATCCACCCAGTTCACCTATTTCCAGGGCGGCGGTTTCGATCTGGCAATGCTGTCATTCCTGCAGATCGACCGCTTCGGCAACGTGAACGTGTCGAAACTCCCTGGCAAACCTTACCTGACCGCCGGCTGCGGCGGCTTTGTCGACATTACCACCCATGCGAAAAAACTGGTGTTCTCCGGATTCTTTAAAGCCGGCGCCAGGCAGCGGATTGAGGGTGGGGAACTGGTCATCGATCAGGAAGGCAAAATGCGCAAGCTGGTTAACGATGTCGATCATGTGACGTTCAGCGGCCGGATGGCGCTGGAACGCGGACAGGACGTTATCTATGTCACCGAGCGCTGCGTGATGCAACTGACTAAAGACGGGCTGATGGTTACGGAAATCGCGCCAGGCATGGATTTGACCCGGGACGTGCTCGAGCAGGCCGACTTCCCGCTGCGGGTAGCTCAGAACCTGAAGATTATGGATCCTCGTATGTTTTACGACGCGGTAATGGGACTGGAACTACCGGAGGTGACCCATGGCTGAAAATATGGGCAGCGTCACGCTGGAGACGCGCGGCACGATTGCCATTGTTACGCTGAATCGCCCTGAAAAGCTCAACGCGCTGACGCCTTTTATGCTGAGCGAACTGGCGCGGATTGCGGATGAGATTGAAGAGCATCCTGTGCTGCGTGCCGTGGTGCTGACCGCAGGCGGGGAACGCGCTTTCTGCGTGGGTGCGGATATCAAAGTCTGGTCATCGCTGGAAGCGTTGGATATGTGGCGCAACTGGGTGCGTAAAGGCCATCGTGTTTTCGACCGCTGGGCCACGCTCAGAATACCGGTCATTGCGGCAATCAATGGCCACGCTTTTGGCGGCGGGCTCGAACTGCTGGCAACCTGCGATATTCGCGTCACCGATCCGGCGGCCACTTTCGCCCTGCCGGAAGCGGGGATTGCTACCTGTCCGGGATGGTCAGGCACCCAGCGTCTGGTGCAGCTTATCGGCCCAGGGCAGGTGAAATATATGGCACTGACCGGCATCCGCATCAACGCCGACCGCGCGTATGAGACGGGCCTGGTACAGGAAATCAGCGAGCCGGGCAACGTGCTGGCAACGGCTATTGCCCTGGCGGAGAAGATCAGCGAGCAGGCACCGGTTTCCGTTCAGCTGACCCGGCAAATTATCGATGCTGGCGCAGGAACGGATACGGCGATGGCGCTGGAGTCCATTGCCGGTGCGCTGGCAGCAACCACACGTGATGCGAAAGAAGGACTGGCGAGTTTTTCTGAGCGGCGTAAAGCAGAATACCTGGGAGAATAAGATGACCACTTTTTTAACCGCAGATCAGTCAGTCCTGAACGGTTACCGGCCTTATCACGGCACTATGCTGATTAACGGAGAGTTTCGTGACTCAGTTGGCGGCAAGCGTATCGACCGCATCGGGCCTGCGCACGGCATCATCGCCGGAACCTATGCTGACGGCAGCGCGGAGGACGCCCTGCTGGCCATTTCTGCGGCGCGCCGGGCGTTTGATGAAGGAACATGGACGGCGTTTACCGCGAAAGAGCGCGCGGAGCTGCTGCTGAAGATTGCCGACGGCATTGCGCAGCGCAGTGAAGAGATGGCGATTATCGAATGTCTTGAGACCGGTAAACCGCTGGCGCAGGCGCGCGGCGAAGTGTCCGGCTGCGTGGATTTATGGCGCTATGCCGCCTCGCTGGCCCGCACGCTGCACGGTGAAAGCTACAACACGCTGGGCGACCAGATGCTGGGCCTGGTGCTGCGCCAGCCGGTGGGTGTGGTATCGATGATCACGCCGTGGAATTTCCCTATCTGGATACTGAGCCAGAAGCTGCCGTTTGCGCTGGCGGCGGGCTGTACCGTAGTGATTAAACCGAGTGAGTTCACCAGCGGAACCACGCTGATGCTGGGCGAGATTCTCACCGATGCGGGCGTGCCTGCGGGCGTCGTCAACATTGTCACCGGCCTGGGCACTAACGTGGGCAGCCCGCTGGTGGATCACGACGATGTCGACATGGTGTCGTTTACCGGTTCCACCCGGGTAGGCAGGCATATCGCGGCGGAAGCCGGGCGCAAGCTGAAGAAAGTCTCGCTGGAACTGGGGGGCAAAAATCCGCAAATCATCTTCCCGGACTGCGATTTTGACGCGGCGGTTGATGCGGTGGTGTTTGGCGTCTATTTCAACGCCGGTGAATGCTGCAACAGCGGCAGTCGCGTGCTGGTACATCAGGATATTGCTGAGAAGTTTACCCGCGCGGTGGTGGAAAAAGCCCGCCGGGTGAAGGTCGGCGATCCGCTGCATCCCGAGGTCAGGGTCGGTTCCATTATCAATGATAACCAGATGGCGGTGATTGAAGACGCTATCCGCTCGGCCCGTGAAGACGGCGCTGAAATTCTGCTCGGCGGTGAGCGGGTAACGGGCGGGCAGGGACTGTTTATGGCCCCCACCGTGGTCGGTGGCGTGAAGGCAGAGATGCAGATTGCACAGGAGGAAGTATTTGGTCCTGTATTAGCCATTCTGACCTTTGCCGATTATCAAGAGGCAATCAATATTGCCAATAACACGCTGTACGGACTTTCCGCCGCCGTGTGGAGCAAGGATATTGATATATGCCTGGAAGCCGCGCGGAAAATTAATGCCGGTACGGTCTGGGTCAATACCTTCCTTGACGGTACGCCGGAATTACCGTTTGGCGGATTTAAACAATCCGGTCTGGGGCGTGAATTAGGCAAGAGCGCGGTAGAAGATTATACTGAGCAGAAAACCGTGCAATTACATATTGGCGCCAGAACCAACTGGTGGATAAATAACGCCAGCTGATTCAATTCTTGAATTAAATAATAATGCGGCCATCCGAATAAGATGGCTGCCGTCTCATGACGTGAGGTCAACGTGGAATACGATTATATTATTATCGGCGGAGGATCTGCCGGTTGCGTTTTGGCGAACCGGCTCAGCGAGGACCCGGCAATTAAGGTGTTGCTGCTGGAGGCGGGCGGGGGTGATACCCATCCGCTGTTCAGCATGCCCGCCGGCTTTGCCAAAATGACCAAGGGCCGTAGCAGCTGGGGCTGGCACACTGTGCCGCAGAAGCATTTGAATAATCGCGTATTAAGATTTACCCAGGCGAAAGTGATTGGCGGTGGATCATCGGTTAACGCGCAGGTTTATACTCGTGGATCGAAACATGATTATGACGAATGGGAACAGGCCTGCGGCGTAAAAAACTGGGCTTATAAAGATGTGCTGCCCTATTTTAAAAAATCCGAAAAAAACCAGCGTTTCGTTAATGAATATCATGATTATCGCGGTCCGCTTGGCGTATCAAATCCCATCAGCCCGTTGCCTATTTGCGAAGCTTTTTTCCAGGCCGGACAGGAATTAAATATTCCCTATAACCCGGACTTTAACGGTGAGCATCAGGGCGGGTTAGGTTATTACCAGCTTACCCAGCTCAATGCTAAACGCTCCTCAACGTCGGTGGCATATTTGCGTCCGGCGCAGTCGCGGCCAAACCTGACCGTGAAGCTGAATACTTTCACCCTGCGCATTTTGCTCGAAGGCAAGCGGGCGACCGGTGTGGAAATTGCCACCGGCAGCGGCGGGACGCAGCAGGTACGCGCTACGCGGGAGGTGATCGTCACCTCCGGTGCCTTTGGTTCGCCTAAGCTGCTGATGCTTTCCGGGATCGGCCCGGCCCGGCATCTGGAAGAGCAGGGTATTACTGTGAAACATGATCTGGCGGGCGTGGGAAGCAATCTGCAGGATCACCTCGACCTGTTCGCTATTGCCGAGTGTACCGGCGACCATACCTACGACCCCTGCCTGAAAATTCATCATGCGGCCTGGGCCGGTTTGCAGTATCTGCTGCTGAAGAAGGGGCCGGTGGCCTCAAGCCTGTTTGAAACCGGGGGGTTCTGGTATCTGGACAGCAACGCGCGGTCACCGGACGTGCAGTTCCACCTGGGGCTGGGGTCCGGCATTGAAGCGGGCGTTGAGCAGATGAAAAACTCCGGCGTGACGCTGAACTCCGCATTCCTGCGCCCGCGCTCGCGCGGCACGCTGCGGCTGGCGAGCGGCAATCCGGCCGATGCGCCGCTGATCGATCCCAACTACTGGGCGGACCCTTACGATCGCGAAATGTCACTGCGCGGCCTGAAGCTGGTGCGTGAAATCCTGTCGCAGGATGCGTTCAAGCCTTACGTGAAGGAAATTCGTCTGCCTTCGCCGCAGATCCGTACCGATGACGAGCTCTTCGAGTATGCCTGCCAGAACGCAAAAACCGATCATCACCCTGTAGGCACCTGCCGCCTGGGTGTAGAGAGCGATCCTGATGCGGTAGTGGATGAGCATCTGAAGGTCTTTGGTCTTGAAGGCCTGCGCATTGCGGATTCATCCGTGATACCACGCGTCCCGAGCAGTAATACCAACGCACCGACCATCATGATTGCCGAAAAGGCAGCGGATGCCATTCTCGGTCGGTTGGGCAGTCACTAAACACTAAAAAAACATCTGCGAAGAGGTCTGTATGAGTATTGATAATAACATCGCTTCTGTTCCTGCATTTAATAATAAGACTGTTTCGGTAAAGCTGGCTTTTGGCATGATCACCTCGTTGTTTTTCCTGTGGGGGCTTTCCCACGGCCTGCTGGATGTTTTAAATAAACATTTCCAGGACTCCTTAAACGTCAGCAAGGCGCAGTCCGGCTATTTGCAGATGGCCTATTACGGTGCTTATTTCCTCGTGGCGATCCCGGTCGGCGCGGTGATGCAGCGTTATGGCTACAAGCTTGGCGTTATCTGCGGATTATTACTGTTTGCCGCTGGCGCGTTATTGTTTGTTCCGGCAACGTCAGTCGGTACGTTTGCCTTTTTCCTGTTTGCGCTTTTTATTCTGGCCTGCGGGCTGGGTTGTCTGGAAACTTCGGCCAATCTGTATGCATCCGTACTGGGGGATGCCGATAATGCTGAACGTCGCCTGAATTTCGCCCAGTCCTTTAACGGTCTTGGCGTGTTTATGGGGCCAATTATCGGCGGTACGCTGTTCTTCGCGCCGGATATCCGCATTGCCGGGCACGACTTTGATCCGGTGATGACCACCTACGTGGTGCTGGCTGCTGTGGTACTGCTGCTGATGGTGGTGTTTATCGTCACCCGCCTGCCGGAAGTTCAGGAAGCACGCGATGACAGCCGCGTCGGTGCTGTTAAGCAGAGTATCTGGAAAAAACCGAGCTTTACCGGCGCGCTGGCCGCCCAGTTCTTTTATATGGCCGCGCACGTGGGGATCGCCTCATTCTTTATCAACTACGCGATTGACCACTGGAAAGGTACCAGCGTGCAGGACGCCTCTTATCTGCTCTCCTGTGCGATGTTGACCTTTATGGTTGGTCGTTTTGTCAGCACCTGGGTGATGAAGTATTTCGCGCCACGCAGCATGTTAATTACCTACAGCATTATTAATATTCTGCTGTGCTCGCTGGCGGTGATGGGGGTGGAAAAAATTTCCGTTATCGGACTGGTGGTGATTTTCTTCTTCCTGTCGATTATGTATCCGTGCATTTTTGCCATGGGGGTGAAAAACCTCGGCGCACAGTCAAAGCGTGCGGGATCTTATCTGGTGATGACATTGGTTGGTGGTGCAATTTCGCCATATCTGATGGGTATGATTGCCGATTACTCCTCAATGGCAACCGCGTTTATTATTCCGGTGTTCAGCTTCGGCGTCATTCTGTTCTATGCCGTGAAGTGTACGCGTTAATTAAATAAAATTTTTGTGGAAAAAAATATGAGTGCTGTTGATCAACAGATTCTGGATAACCTGACGCAGGTATCCTTTCCTAAATCATTTAATAAAGTCCGGGAAAGCGAAATAAGGCATATTAATGGGCTGGATATTCCGTTTTATCACTATGACGCGGTGGTGGTCGGTACCGGGGCTGCCGGTCTGCGTGCCGCTGTGGAGCTGAAGCGAAAAAACGTCAACGTTCTGCTGGTGACATCGGGGCTGTATATGGGGACCTCGGCTTGTTCGGGTTCGGACAAGCAGACGTTGTTTACCGCGGCGACCGGCAAAAATGGTGATAACTTCCATCAGTTGGCGGCGGCGCTGAGTTCCGGCGGCGCGATGGACAAAGATATCGCCTACGTAGAGGCCGTGGGGTCCATACACACTCTGGCGGGGTTGCAGTATCTGGGGCTTGAACTGCCGGAAGACCGATTCGGTTCGATATTGCGCTATCAAACCGATCATGATGAGGCTGGTCGCGCCACCAGCTGCGGTCCGCGTACCTCGCGGCTGATGGTGAAAGTGTTGCTGGAGGAGACGCAGCGCCTGGCGATACCGATGCTGACCGCCACAACGGCGCTAAAGCTGATCAAGCAGCGGGACAGCGCAGGTGTGGAGCACTGTGCCGGTTTGCTGGTCAGCACCGGCAGCGCGATTCACAATCCCTATCGCTTTGGGGTTATCAATGCCGCATCGGTGGTGCTGGCCACCGGCGGGCCGGGGGATATGTATCGCGACAGCGTTTACCCGAAGAAGTGTTACGGTTCGCTGGGGCTGGCGTTGGAAGGCGGACTGAAGTTAGCCAATATTATTGAGAGCCAGTTTGGCATCGGTACGCCACGCACGGCGTTTCCCTGGAATCTGTCAGGGACCTATGTGCAGGTTATCCCTTATATCTATTCGGTGGATGCGCAGGGTAACGAGCATAATTTCCTTGCGCAGTATTATCGCACCACGCAGGAGCTGGCCTCGAACGTCTTTCGCAAAGGCTATCAGTGGCCGTTCCACGCCACGCGCACGCTGGAACACGGCTCCAGCCTGGTGGATATGGCGATTGCCGAAGAGGTGAAAAACGGGCACCGGGTGTATATGGATTTCAACCGCAATCCGCAGCCGGTTCCGGGGGATCTGCCGTTCTCGCTGGCGCGGCTTGATGCGGACGTCAGCAGCTACCTCGCCAATAACGAATGCGCGGCTGAACTGCCCATCGATCGGCTGAAACAGATGAATCCGCTGGCCATCGAGCTTTATGCCATGCACGGCTGTGATATCACGCGCAGCCCGCTGGAATTTGCGGTCAATAATCAGCATATGAACGGCGGTATTGAGGTGGACATCTGGGGGGAAACCAGCCTGGCCGGCTGCTTTGCGCTGGGTGAAGTGGCTGGCACCCATGGCGTCACCCGGCCCGGCGGTGCGGCGCTGAACTCCGGACAGGTATTTGGTGTGCGGGTGGCGCAGAAGGTGGCGCACGACGTGCAGCAGCGCCAGCGGCTGGCCGCGCGTGAAGGGGAAATCGATTATGCGGATGTGATGGCGGATATCATTCAGTGGGCTGAAAAATCACTGTCGGAAGACGCTATCGATCCCGTTGCGCTGAAAACCGAAATTCGTAACCGCATGTCGGACCAGGCCGGATTTGTTGTCGCAGCCGAAGACACGGCAATAGAGCGGCAGCGTGCTGACGTGCTGCTGAACGAGGTGCTGGCGAAAGGCATGAAGCTTTCAAGCCTGACTCGTCTGACCGAAAATCTGCTCTGGCGGCACTTTGCACTGACCTCTGCAGCGGTGATGACCATGCTGAATACCTATATTGAGGCGGGCGGCGGCAGTCGTGGTGCCCGCATTATTCTTGATGAACAGGGCGACTCGGTTCCCGAAGGCCGCAGTGGGCCGATTGAAAAATGGCGTTTTCGTTCTGAAACCACCGCAGTTCAGGACAGTAAATTATTGATAGCCTGGGATGGTAAAGGCTTCCACTCTTCATCGCGACCGGTGAACGATCCGGTTAATTTAAGTAAGGTCTTTTTTGAAAAGAACTGGCCGGATTTCCTGATGGGGAAAATCTACCGCTAATCTTAACGAAAACTGCCGGGCCAGTGACTGGCCCGGCATTCTCACGCGGTTCGAAATGCAAACTTTCAGCCCAGTTTTTTCAGCAGTGCCTTCGCCACGGCTTCCGAACTGGCTGGGTTCTGACCGGTGATCAGATTGCCATCTTCCACCACGAACGGGGCCCAGTCGGCACCTTTCTGATAGTGTGCGCCTGCGGCAATAAATTCATCCTCAATCAGGAGAGGCACCACGTCGGTCAGCTGCACCGCCGCTTCTTCACTGTTGCTGAAGCCGGTCACCTGTTTGCCCTGAACGCGCGGTGCGCCGCCGGTGGATTTCACGTGGCGCAGCACGCCCGGCGCGTGGCAGACAAAGCTGATGGGCTTAGCGGCGCGATCAAAGGCTTCAATCAGCGCAATGGAGTCGGCGGATTCGGCCAGATCCCACAGCGGGCCGTGGCCGCCGGGATAAAATACCGCATCAAAGTCCTGATGGCTGACTGTATCCAGCCTGACGGTGCTGGCCAGCGCCTGCTGGGCGGTGCTGTCGGCCTTGAAGCGATCGGTCATTGCCGTCTGGAAGTCCGGCAGATCGCTTTTGGGATCCAGCGGCGGCTGGCCACCGGCAGGCGAGGCCAGCACCACGTCTGCACCCGCATCCCTGAAGACGTAGTAGGGCGCGGCAAACTCTTCCAGCCAGAAACCGGTTTTTTCTCCGGTATTACCCAGCTCGGCGTGTGAGGTCAGTACCATTAAAATTTTCATTACGGGTTCTCCGATGATCAGATGAATAGCGGATATTGATTAAGCATAGCCGCCACGACGGAAGTTTTGTTCTGATACGGATCGCCCGGGCAGAGAATAGTGAGCGGGTGGCATGCAATACGCTTTACGCCTTAAGCCAGCGCATGATGTACCAGCAGATTGATCGCGCCGCCGCCGATAATCAGCCAGACAAACAGCAGCAACCCCAGTACAAACGGACGGGTACCGGCCTTCATCAGCTGGCTGATACGCGTGCTCAGCCCCAGCGCGGCCATCGCCATCGCCAGCAGCACGTTATCCAGGCTGTTGACGGCGGCGACCAGCGGCAGCGGCAGCAGGTGGAATGAGTTAAACAGCGCCACCACGATAAACATCAGCGCGAACCACGGGAAGACGATGCGCTGTGCCGAAGCGCCGCTCTCCGCTGTGCCCCGGCTGATGAAGATGCTCAGCACCAGCAGGAACGGCGCAAGCATCATCACGCGCAGCATTTTAGCAATCACTGCCGCATTTTCGGTTTCCGGGCTGACGGCGTGGCCTGCGGCCACCACCTGGGCAACTTCATGCATGGTGGAACCGGTGTACACCCCAAACTGCGTTGCGGATATCCCCGGGATCAGCGGTGCAAAGTGATGCCAGATCCACGGATATAGGAAGATCCCGGCGGTACCAAAAATCACTACGGTGGCGACCGCCACGGCGACTTTAGAAGATTCCGCTTTCACTACCGGGGCCGTAGCCAGTACCGCCGCCGCACCGCAGATACTGCTACCCGCGCCGATCAGCCAGGCGGTCTGGCGATCGATACCGAGCAGGCGTGACCCCATATAACTGGCTATCAAAAAGGTGCTGCTCAGCATCACCACATCGACCACCACGCCGCTCAGCCCGACATCCATCACCTGCTGAAAGGTCAGCCGGAAGCCGTAGAGGATAATGCCCAGCCGCAGCAGTTTCTGCTTGGCGAACTGTACGCCCTCATCGCACTGCGGGTGGAGCAGGGGATAAACCGTGTTGCCCAGCACGATACCCACGATAATCGCCAGAGTCAGCGCTCCCAGGCCGAGGCCCGACATCACCGGCTGATTACCCAGCCAGGCGGTGCTGAGTGCAATGGCAAGCGTGAGCAGAATGCCCGGGATAAAGCGTTTTGCCGTGTGTGAATACTGTACCAGCGGGATATCGGTCATGGCTCTCTCCTCATGTATAGGACTGAGGATGCGACGAATCGGTTTGAAAAAACAATTTATTATATCGTTATAACTAATCTGAATATCAGGTAAACGTACAGTTTTCAGGGTATTTAGCCGGCGTAATGAATAGCGCAAGACGGAGATGAGCCGGGCGCAAAAACTAAATTTATTGATAATATTCAGATGAATAAAAATAAAGCTTCTTCGTTTTTACTCCTCGGGCACGGAGGGTTATCCACGCAAATCCGCTTAAGAAGGCCTGCCGGTACAATAGTCGACAGAGTTCACAGTTCCGGTGAAATCTGCCTTTTTGCGCATAATTTCAGCGCGGAAAGATGTCTGCAACTCCTGTATATGTCATAGTATGTCTGTCAAAACTATTCAGCGCCTGTCGGTCGGAGGAAGACAGTATGAATCAGGATATTTCATCATCCGCTGAAGTGAAATCGGCGATATTCCAGCCGCTTTACCTGCAAATCAGCCAGCTGCTGCTGGAAAGAATTGCCTCCGGCGAGTGGCCTGCGGGCACCTATATTCCCAGCGAAGCGAGCCTTGCTGACGCCTACAACGTCAGCATCGGCACGCTGCGCAAGGCGCTGAACGAGCTGGTAAGCAACAACGTGGTGATCCGCTATCAGGGCAAGGGCACCGTGGTGGCCGCCCATGATTCGGACAGCGCGCTGTTTCGCTTTTTTAACGTGCTGCGCGAGAACGGCGAGCGCTCGCTGCCGCTATCCCGGGTGCTGGCGAGGCATTTGCGCTCCGCCTCCGCAGAAGAGGCCGCGGCGCTGGATATTGCGCCGGGCAGCAAGGTGATTCACATCTGGCGGGTACGCGATCTCGACGGAGCGCCGGCGATACTGGAGCACGTTTACGTGGATGCGGCGCGCTTCTCCGGTATGGACCGCGAACCGGAGATCCTGCCGAATACGCTCTATCAGCTGTATCAGCAAAAGTATGCCTGCACGGTGGCTAACGCCCACGAGCAGATTACCGCGGTGAATGCCGGGCCGGATGAGGTACTGCATCTTGATGCCACCGAAGGCGAGGCGCTGCTGCGCATCTGGCGCACGGCAAGGGATTTTCAGGATAAACCGGTTGAGTACCGCGTTTCCACCGTACTCACCCGGCATCACGCCTACTTTAATCAGCTCTGAGGCGCAGCGTTGCCAGCAGCGCTGCGGGCAGGTCCAGCGTCGCGCTGTTCTGCCTGGCGAGAGCCTGGCGCCGCTCCCCGGGCAGACGCACGCC
Organism: Erwinia sp. JUb26; assembly: GCF_003751505.1. Taxonomy (GTDB): domain Bacteria; phylum Pseudomonadota; class Gammaproteobacteria; order Enterobacterales; family Enterobacteriaceae; genus Erwinia. The sequence goes on from NZ_RJVB01000004.1 coordinate 19,934, forward strand.
GGGCTGCCCGAGCATCGCCCGAAACAACGCTTCGGTATGCTGCAAATAGCCCGCTGAGAAAAACGCCGGATTCAGTAGCAGCAGCAGCTGGGCGATATGCGGCGGTTCGCCTTCGGCGCTGAAGAATGAACTGGCCTGGAAGCCAAAGTGGCTACCGGTCAGCCCCGCCGTCAGCAGCTCCACCATCAGCGCCAGCGCGGCGCCCTTGGCCCCTCCGGCCGGTGCCATGCTGCCCGCCAGCGCGGCGTCTGCGTCCTGAGTCGGGTTGCCCTGGCGATCGATAGCCCAGCCCAGCGGTATCGCTTCCTTTTTCTGGCTGGCCAGCATGATTTTGCCGCGCGCCACTTCCGACAGCGACAGGTCGATCACCAGCGGCTCTCCCTGCTCGCGCGGTGAAGCAAACGCCACCGGATTGGTGCCGTACAGCGGCGCATTGCCGCCCCAGGGGGCCATCGCCGCCGGACCGTTGCTGAGCGCCAGGCACACCAAACCCTGACGTGCGGCCTGTTCGACGTAGTAGCCCGCCATGCCAAAGTGATGCGAATGACCGATCGCCACGCTGACGATGCCGGACTCCTGCGCCAGCGCCATGCCGCGATCCAGCCCGCGCTGCACGGCGGGGAAGGCCAGCCCGGAATCGGCGTTGACGTTAACCACCGCGCCGCGCTGGCTGATGGAAGGCTGCGCGCGGGCGTTCAGCTTGCCGCTGGCCAGCTGATCGAGGTAGAAAGGCAGCCGGGCAAACCCGTGCGAGGGAATGCCCGCCCGCTCGGCGGCCATCAGCGCCGCACAGGTATCGGCGGCGGCCTGAACTTCCACCCCCAGCTTCAGCAGCGTGCGTTGCCCCAGGCGGGTAAGGTCGTCCAGGGCAATCGTTTCGTGGCTCATCGTGTTGTGCTTCCTTCTTCTTCGGTATCGGGCAGAGGCGCATCCGGCAGGACCATTTTACCGGGTCCGGTCCGCAGCTCTTCCAGCGCCTGGGCCAGGTCCAGCTTATTTTCCCAGCGGGCGATCACCAGCGTGGCCACCACGTTGCCAATCATATTGGTCACCGCGCGCATTTCATTAAGGATCCGGTCTATCCCCAGCACCAGGGTGATCCCCGCCAGGGGAATAATATTATGCGTTGCCAGCGTCGCGGTCAGCGCAATCAGCGCCGCCCCGGCCACCCCCGCGCCGCCTTTGGAGGTCAGCAGCAGGATCACCAGCAGGCCCATCTGCTGCCAAAGGGTAAGGTCCGTATTGGTGGCCTGGGCGATAAACAACGACGTCATGGTGAGGTAAATCGCCGCGCCGTCCAGATTAAAGGAATATCCGGTGGGAAGCACCAGGCCAACGATGGCCCGGTCGCAGCCGAGTTTTTCCATTTTCACCATCAGGCGCGGCAGCACCGACTCGGTGGTCGAAGTACCCAACACGATCAGCAGCTCTTCACGGAAGTAAACGATCAGCCGCCACAGGCTGACGCCGACCAGCTTACAGATCAGGCCGAGCACGCCGCCGATAAACAAGAAGCTGGTGATATACAGGCAGACGATCAGCATACCGAGATGCTGCAGCGAGGTCAGGCCGTATTTACCGACGGTAAAGGCAATTGCGCCAAACGCCCCGAGCGGGGCCAGCCGCATGATCAGCTCCACGATGCGCATCAGCACCTCGCCGCACTGTTCAATGGTCTGGGTCAGGAAGGCGCTGCGGTTAGAGGCCAGCGACAGCGCCACGCCAAACAGCACCGAAAACAGCAGCACCTGCAGCAGATTGCCCTGAGCAAAGGCACCGATCACCGAGTCGGGGATAATCTGCTCAAGGAAACCTTTACTGTGCTCGCTGACGTTAACGTAGTGGCTCATTGCACTGTCGTCGAGCTTCGTGGCATCGACGTTCATCCCCCGGCCGGGCTGCATCACGTTGGCCACCACCATGCCGATAATCAGCGCCAGGGTGGTGATCAGCTCAAAGTAGAGCAGGGTTTTACCCCCCACTTTTCCCACCTGCTTCAGGCTTTCCATGCGGGCAATGCCAATGGCGACGGTGCAGAAGATCACCAGGGTGACCACCATTTTAATCAGACGGATAAAGGTATCGCCAAGGGGTTTCATCTGAACGGCTAAATCAGGAAACGCGTACCCCACAGCAACCCCGGCGACCAGGCCGATGAGGACCTGGACGTACAGGTGCTTGAGAAATCGCATGCGGATGTCCTCGCAGTGCCTGGCGGCGGCGAACCGGGATGGGTTACCGCCGCAGGCGATCGGGAAAGCCATGCCCGCCGGAAGCGGCGGGCGGAAGATTACGCACTTTCGAAGATACGGGTCAGAACAAATTCCCGATGGCCCAGCGCTTCAGCGGCGGTCAGGCGACCGTTGGCGGTACGCATCAGGCACTCCAGCAGCGCGTCGCCCGCGCCGTCCATGGTCATTTCGCGGCGCAGCAGGGCGGAGACATCCACATCAATGTGCTCGGACATCGTTCGCACGGTGCGCGGGTTGGCGCAGATTTTTATCACCGGCAGGATCGGGTTACCGATCACGTTCCCCTGGCCGGTGGGGAAGAAGTGCGCCACATAGCCCGCGGCGGCGCAGAGCGTCACCATTTCGGCGGCGGCGGAGGAGGAATCCATAAACCACAGCCCCGGCCCGGTCGGCGTTTCGGCTTTATCCAGCACGCCGTCCACGGAGCACTTTTTGCCGATTTTCTGGATATTGCCCAGCGCTTTCTCTTCAATGGTGGTCAGCCCGCCTTCGATGTTGCCTTTGGTCGGCTGCGACTCGGAGAGATCGCTGGTCTTCCAGCGGTCGATCATCGCGCTGTAGCGATCGAACATAAACTGGAACTTCGTGCGCACGTCGTCATTGATGCAGCGCGCGGCCACCAGGTGCTCGCCCCCGGTCAGCTCGGAGGTTTCCCCAAACAGCAGCGTATTGCCGTTGGCGTGCAGGCGATCGAACAGGTTGCCCACCGACGGGTTTGCACCGCAGCCGGAGGTGGTATCGGACTCGCCGCACTTGGTCGACACCCACAGCTCGCTGATATCGCATGTTTCGCGCTGCAGTTCAGAGGCGTACTGCGAAAATTCCCGTGCCTTACGCGATGCGGCGCAGATGGTGTTGTGATCCCCGTTCTGCTCAATCCAGAATCCCGCCACCGGCTTGCCCGTGGCTTTAATACCGTCGACCACGCGCTGGGTCCAGCCCGGCTCGATGCCGATGACGATCACCGCCGCCACGTTCGGGTTACAGCCGGTGCCGATCAGCGTGCGGAAGTGCAGCTCCAGATCCTCACCAAACTGCAGGCGACCGTAGGGATGCGGCAGTGCAACGGTGCCTTTAATATTGTTCGCGACCGCTTCCGCCGCGGCGTTGGAGATATCATCCACCGGCAGCACAATCACATGATTGCGAATGCCCACGCGACCGTTTTCGCGGCGATAGCCTGCAAACTTGCTTCCCTGGATTTCCATGATTACCACCTTTTGGTTTTAACGTTGTGAACGTGGAGATGCTCGCCCTGTTTGATTGCCGCCACCACGCGGCCGATGTCTTCGCCGTATTTGATCACCGTGTCATCCACGGCCAGATCGCGAATGGCTAACTTATGGCCAATCGGAATGGCATCTTTCACCGCAAACTCGATCGTTTTGTTTTGATCCATGATCCAGCCCGTCAGTTTCTGGCCTGCTTCCACGCCTTCCACCACGACCACCCCAACAGAATCGCCATCATCATGTACGACAAAATCAATACTCATCACTGCCTCCGCTGTTTGAACAATAATGCAACTCATGTATATGACATATATTACATGACTTGCGGAAAGCAAAATTTTTTTCGCCGCCCGCTTACTTTTTTGCGAGGGACTTCACGAATAAAGGCCGATCGGGGCAGGGGCAGGCGGTGGGAGGCGCCCAACAAAAGTAAATCGATTAAATCGATGATTGATATCACTTTATTGATTAGGTGATAACAAAACCCGCTTAAAATGTGATCGCAGATAAACTTCTGAGGGATGAAGCCGATCGCGATCACTTTTTATACGATTGTTTTTTGCGCTTCGGGGAAATGCTCATTATAGATATAGGTGAGTCATATATATGACACAGGAGTATCGACGCGATGAACAGCCGTCGGGCACATTTAAACCTCGGAGATGCGTATGTCTGTAACCTGGTTAAAAAAAGCAACTAAGACCCCGGAGTCCAATACTTCAGAAGCTCGTCGTGTGGTTGAAGAGATGCTCACGACAATAAAAGCCGAAGGGGAAGAGGCGGTGCGCCGCTATGCCCACACGCTGGATAAATGGAGCGGGGAGATCGTTCTGACCCCGGAACAGATTGCGGCGCAGATACGCGAAGTCCCCGCCGACGTCCGTCGGGATATCGACTATGCCATTGAGCAGGTTTACACCTTCGCCTGTGCCCAGCGTGAGTCGGTGAAGGATATCGAGGTGACGCTGCCTTCCGGGCTGATCGCCGGGCAGAAAGTGCTGCCGGTCAATACCGTCGGCTGCTACGCCCCGGCAGGGCGCTATGCCCACATCGCCTCGGCCTATATGGGCGTGGCGACCGCCAGGGCCGCCGGAGTGAAAAATATTATCGCCTGCTCCGGGCCTTACCTCGGCCAGTCGATTCATCCCTGCGTGCTTTACGCCTTCCACCGGGCGGGAGCCAGCACCATCATGACCCTCGGCGGCGTGCAGGCGATTTCCACCATGGCGTGGGGGCTGTTCACCGGTACGCCTGCCGATGTGGTGGTGGGGCCGGGCAATAAATTTGTTGCCGAAGCCAAACGTACCCTGTTTGGACAGGTGGGCATTGATGTGTTTGCCGGGCCGTCGGAAGTGGCGGTGATTGCCGACGACAGCGCCGATGCCCGCGTGGTGGCCTGCGATCTGGTCGGCCAGGCGGAGCACGGGCATGAATCGCCCGCCTGGCTGTTTACCACCTCCCGCGCGCTGGCCGAGGCGGTGATGGCGGAGGTTCCCCGGCTGATCGATCTGCTGCCGCCGGTGGCGCGCGATGCGGCGAGCTGTGCGTGGCGTGACTACGGCGAAGTGATCCTGTGCGACACCCGCGAAGAGGTGGTGGCGATCTCCGACCGCTACGCGTCCGAACATCTGGAGGTGCATACCCGCGATCTGAACTGGTGGCTGGACTCTCTCAGCTGCTACGGCTCGCTGTTCCTCGGGGAAGAAACCACCGTGGCCTTTGGTGATAAATGCAGCGGGCCTAACCACGTGCTGCCGACCAAAGGCGCGGCGCGCTACTCCGGCGGCCTGTCGGTGCATAAATTCCTGAAAACGCTGACCTGGCAACGTATGCCGCGTGAAGCAGTCCCGCAAATCGGTGAGGCCACCGCGCGGATATCGCGCCTGGAAGGGATGGAAGCCCACGCCCGCACCGCCGAAATCCGCCTGGAAAAATATTTCCCCGGCATCGCTTTCCAGCTCGGCACGCCGGTGACGCGCTAAGGAGAACTTATGCATCCTGCATCCTTATTTGATCTACAGGGCAAAACGGCGCTGGTTACCGGCGGCGGAAGTGGGATTGGCGCGGCGATGGCGGAGGCGTTAGCCCGGGCCGGTGCCTCGGTGATCCTCGCCGCCCGCCGCGAAGGGCCGCTGGCGGAAACGGCGCAGCGGCTGAACGAGCGGGGACCGACGGTGCGTTATTTCTGTGCCGACGTCAGCAGCGTCAGTGAAATCAATGCGCTGGCGTCGCAGTGCGGTGCGGTGGATATCCTGGTCAACGCGGCAGGGATTAATCTGCGGCAGCCGTTTGAGGACGTCAGCGAAGCCGCCTGGGACCAGCAGCTGGCGTTGCATCTTAAAGCACCGTTTTTCATGACCCAGGCACTGGCCCCGGGCATGGCGCAGCGCGGCTGGGGGCGAATAATCAATATTGCTTCGCTGCAGTCCCTGCGCGCCTTTGACAACAGCGCACCCTACGGCGCGGGTAAGGGCGGTATTGTGCAGCTGACGCGGGCCATCGCCCAGCGCTGGGGGCGCGACGGCGTGAACTGTAACGCCATCGGCCCCGGATTCTTCTCCACGGCGCTGACCGGGCCGGTGTTTGCCAGTGACGAACTGCGCGAGCGCCATGCGGCCCACACCTGTCTGGGGCGCAACGGCGAGATGGCCGATCTGCACGGCGTCACGCTGTTTCTCGCCAGCCAGGCCAGCGCCTACATCACCGGGCAAACACTGATGGTCGACGGCGGCTACAGCGCCGTCTGACCCTGACTTCTCAGCGCAGAGGAACACATTATGCAACAGCCAGCCAGCGGTAACCTGCGGCGCGTCACGGTGTCGAGCCTGTTCGGATCGACAATCGAGTGGTACGACTTTTTCCTGTACGGCACCGTCGCCGGCATGGTGTTTAACAAGCTCTATTTCCCGGAGGGCGATCCCTTTATCACCACGCTGCTTTCCTACGGCGTGTTCGCCATTGGTTTCTTAACGCGTCCGCTGGGGGCCATTATTTTTGGTCACTTTGGCGATACGCTGGGCCGCAAAAAAATGCTGATCCTGACGCTGGTGATTATGGGCGGGGCCACGGTGTTTATCGGCCTGATACCCAGCTATCACCAGATCGGGCTGTGGGCACCGTGCCTGCTGGTGCTGTGTCGCCTGATTCAGGGGATTGGCCTGGGCGGTGAATGGGGCGGCGCGATACTGATGACCTATGAGTCGGCACCGGAAAAACACCGGGCCTTCTTCGCCAGCATTCCGCAGATCGGCATGTCGCTCGGGCTGCTGCTGGCCTCGGGGGCGATTGGTCTGGCGTCACTTTTGCTGACGGACGAGGCGTTTATGTCCTGGGGCTGGCGGGTGCCGTTCCTGCTCAGCGGCGTGTTCGTGATCATCGGTACCTACATCCGCAACAACGTGGCGGAAACCGAAGATTTCCTCAGAGCGAAAGAGGCGCAGAAGGATAAGCCGAAGCGCATTCCGCTGGTGGAGCTGTTCCGTAAGCATACCGGGCTGGTCTTTACCTGCATGGGGATGCGGCTGATCGACGGCGTGTTCTTCAATATTTTCGGCGTGTTCTCGCTGACCTGGCTGACCCAGACGCTGGATATTCCCCGGGGGCAGGCCATTGTGGCCATCCTCGCCAGCGCCTTTGTAATGAGCTTCTTTATTCCGTTCTGGGGCTATATGGCCGACCGCTACGGTCGGGCGAAGATCTTCGCCATGGGCGCCACGCTCTCCGGGTTGTCTGCCTTCCCGGCGTTTGCGCTGATGCACGGCCATGCGGATAACATCTGGATTATCTGGGCATCGATTGTTATTCCGTTCGGCATCTTCCATGCGGCGGTCTTCGGCACGCTGTCGTCGGTGTATTCGGACTGCTTTGACGCCTCGATTCGCTATACGGGCATCTCCTTTGCCTATCAGATTTCCGGCGTTTTTGCCGGCGGACTGACCCCGGTGCTGGCGACGATTTTCTCCGAAATGCTCGGCGGGAAACCGTGGCTGATCTGCGCCTATGTCCTGATTATCGGCCTGATCAGCGCGGCCTGTGCGCTCTATTTATGGCGTCGTACCCACGGTGCCGGTCGTCTGGCGATGGGCCAGACCTTAACGATGAAGTGAGGAACGATGAAAGCATTAGTTTATACCCAACCTTACCGGGTCAGCGTTGAGGAACGCCCTTATCCCCAGCTGGAGGACGGCAGCGAGTTGGTGCTGATCCGCATCGGGGCCGCCGGGATCTGCGGTTCGGATATGCACGCGTTCCACGGCAGCGATCCCCGTCGTCAGCCCGGGCTGGTCCTCGGCCATGAACTGGCGGGCGAGGTGGTGGAAAGCCAGTCCGCGCGTTTCCGCATCGGTGACCGTGTCACGGCCAATCCGCTGATTACCTGCGGGCAGTGCGAATTCTGTCGCCAGGGGCGCGATAATCTGTGCAGCGACCGCCATATGGTGGGCATGGACTGGGCGGGCGCGTTTGCCGAGTTTATGAAGATCCCCGCGCGCTCGGTGGTGAAGCTGCCCGATTCGCTCTCCGTGCAGCACGCCGCCCTGACGGAGCCCGCCGCCACGGTGGTTCACGCGCTGAAGTTGACGCAGCGAGCGTTAACCCTGCCGCTGGCGGAAACGCGGGCGCTGGTGATTGGCGGCGGGGCTATCGGCCTGCTGACGGTGCTGGTGCTGCGCGCCTGGGGCTGCCGGGATATCACCCTGGCGGAAACCAACGGCCTGCGGCGGGAGGCGGCGGTGCGGCATACCGGCTGCGTCGGCATCAATCCGCTGGAAACCCCGGTTGATGAGGCGCGGATGCAGCTGGTGGTTGATGCGGTGGGTGCGGCCCCGACGCGGCAGATGGCGCTACAGGCGGTGAAACCCGGCGGGGTGGTGATGCACATCGGCCTGCAGGCGTGGGCCAGCGAAATCGATATGCGCAAGCTGACGCTGGCGGAGATCACCCTGCTCGGCACCTACACCTATACCATGGATGATTTCTGCGTCACGCTGAAAATGCTGGGGGAAGGGGCGCTTGGGCCGCTGGACTGGGTGGAAACGCGCCCGCTGGCGGAGGGCCAGCAGGCGTTTGACGATCTGGAATCGCAGCGGGTTTCGGCGGCGAAGATTCTGCTGATCCCCTGACTCGGGGATCGTGCATTTCAGGCAATCAGAATCGCGCGGATGTCGTTAACGTTGGTCAGCGTCGGGCCGGTGATCAGCAGATCGCCGGTGGCGTGGAAATAGCTGTAGCTGTCGTGGGCATCTTCAAAGCACAGGCCAGGCTTGAGCATAAACCCGGTATTGCGACCGCCTGGCCGTCTGCTGCTGCAATATGAACGGTGACAAGGTAATATCTGCGGGATATGCTGCGGCTGCTGAACGAGCACAAAGGGGCGTTGACCGGTGGGCTGTAACATCATAGATATCGGTGAAATCTTAAGCCGTACGTCGGGTGAGTTTATACACGATGCTTTAACTTCCTTTGTTCTGCAATTTACTTCAGCGTCAGTTCGCTTTCGCCGCTTTCCAGCCCGGCAACTACGGCCTGGCGGAGCAGTTCATCGCTCGCTTCTGAGTGTGACCCTTATCACGTAAAAGCAATTTTTAACCATTAGTGATGTAACCCTGACTATCTAAATCAATCATTTCATCATCTTAGCGTGATACCTGCCACAACTTCCCGCCTTGCAACTTGTGCATATTCAGAGAGAATAAACCCGACCCTGCCAGCGTTCCGCGCTGCGAAAATAATACTGTGAGGCTGTTATGCTGACCCACTGCCAGGATGACGTCACCGTCTATCCCGATTACGTCGCGCACACCGCGCCGAAGCTGCTGTTTGTTTGTAAAACCCAGGGCGAAGAGTCCGCCATCCCGCGTGTGATGCATAAGCATGACGACCGACTGGAAATCATGTTTGTTGCCAGGGGCAGCGGCCAGTACCTGATCGGGGGCCGTCAGTACCTCGCGCAGCAGGGCGATATCCTGATTTTTAACCAGGGCGTGGTCCATGATGAGCGTCCGCATGTCAGCGAGGATTCGCTGATCTACAGCTGCGGTATCAGCCAGCTGCACATCGACGGGCTGCCTGAAAATCACCTGATAGGGCGCGATAAAAGCGCGGTGATTGCGGCAGGGGAGCAAAGCCAGGCGCTGTGTGGCCTGTTTGATGCGCTTTGTGCGCAAATTTTTAATAATGAGCGCCACCACGGTGTGGTCACGCATCACCTGCTGAATGCGATCGTGGTGATCTGTCGCAATATCTGCCTGGCGCGCCATGAACAGCTGGAAAAAACCGACGCCTCGCTGGGATTGTCGATTAAGCAGTTTATTGATGAGCACTATAAAGAGCCGATTAACCTGGAGTCGATTATGGCGGCGTCCGGGATCACCCGCTTCTACCTGATCCACCTGTTCAAGAAGTTCTCCGGCTACACGCCGAAGCAATACCTGATTCGGCGACGGGTAGGGGAAGCCCAGTCGCTGCTGGTGAATACCGATATGGACGTTACCACCATCGCCGGCGAGGTGGGCTATGAGAGCGTCAACAACTTCCATCGGGTATTTAAAATGGTGGTCGGCATTCCGCCTACGCAGTACAAAAAGCTGTGGATGGAGGGGATTCAGGTAAAGGCGGGATAACGAGAAAGCCCGCCGGGTGGCGGGCTTGAGTGCGGCGGCTGTTTTTCGATCAGATAGCCGGTAACACGTAGTCTGACTTCTCAATGGTTGCCGTGCGCTTCAGCAGATTCACCGATTTAATCACGCCTTCCATCCTCGACAGATTCATATCTTCATGCTCGATGCTCAGGGTCAGATCCGGGCTGGCAAAATGCGCCAGATGGTAGCAGAAGGCATTCCACCACGGTTCCGTCTGGCCGTAGCCCAGCGTCACGTAGGACCAGCTGCGTTCGCGGCTCTGCGTCATCGGGCGATTATCTAGCGCCGTGGCGGTGGCGCGGTTAACCGTGTCGATAAAGGTATCCTTGGCGTGGACGTGATAGATCATGCTGCCCGCCTGGCGAATAAACGCCAGCGGATCGCCGCCCATCCACATAATGTGGCTCGGGTCGAAGTTCAGGCCCACCACATCACCGGTAATCTCCCGCAGCTGCAGGAAGGTCGGCAGGTTGTAGGCCAGCTGCTGGCCGTGCAGTTCGATGCAGATTTTCACGCCGTAGGTACGCGCCGCCTCGGCGGTTTTGCCCCAGTAGCCTTCGGCCACTTCCCACTGATGTTTCAGGATGGTCTGCGTTTCAGGTGGCCATGAGGTGACAATCCAGTTGGGATAGCTGTCGCCCGGCGCGCCCGGCAGGCCGGACATGGTGATGACGTTTTCCACGCCCAGCAGGTTAGCCAGCTCCAGGGTTTTATACAGGCAGTCGGAGTGGATCTTCCCGGTTTCACCCGGATGCATCGGGTTGCCGTTGGCGTTCAGCGCGGAGAGCGTCAGCCCGTTATCGTCCAGCCTGCTCTTCAGCTCCGCCCGGGCGTAGGTGCTGGAAAGCAGTTTTTCCAGGTTGAGGTGCGGGGCGGTTGACCAGTTGCCGGTGGCAAACTCGATGCAGTCCAGCTTCAGTTCCGCTGCGGTTTTGATCACCTCATCCACCGGGAGATGGGCGAGGCTGTCAGACACTAATCCGATTTTCATCTTTTATCCCTCCAGGTTAACGCTAACGACTTTCTGCGTTTTAAACGATTCGATCGCCGCTTCGGCCAGCAGCAGCGCGCGTAGCCCGTCGTCCGCGTTGGTGGGTACCGGGCGATTGTCTTTCAGCGCGGCAACAAAGGCTTTCCACTGCTCGCTGAACGCCTCCTGATAGCGCTCAAGGAAGAAGTGCAGTGGCTTTTGCGCCTGCGCGCCGAATTCTTCGGTCACTTTCACCAGCGTGGTGGTCGGCACGTTGTGAACGTACAGGCAGCCTTTCTGTCCGTGTGCTTCGATGCGCTGATCGTAGCCATAGCCTGAACGGCGGCTGTTGTTGATCACCGCAATCTTGCCGGAGGCGGTCTGCAGGGTGATCACCGCCGTATCAACATCCCCGGCCGCTTTCACCGTCGGGCTGACCAGCGCGGAGGCGATGGCCGACACCGACACCGGCTCTTCGCCCAGCTGGAAGCGCGCCATGTCGAAATCGTGAATGGTCATATCGCGGAACATACCGCCGGAAACCAGCAGGTAGTCGTCCGGCAGCGGCGACGGATCGCGCGAGCAGATTTGCAGATGTTCCAGTTCACCAATCTCGCCGCCGCGCAGGGCACGGTTAAGGTGGGCGTGGTTCGGATCGAAACGGCGGTTAAAGCCAATCATAAACGGCACGCCGAGCGCTTTGATTTCGGCCACGCAGGACTTCACGCGCTCGATGTTCAGGTCGATCGGCTTCTCACAGAATATCGCTTTGCCCGCGCGGGCGGCCTGCAGGGAAAAACCGGCATGAGTATCGGTGGAGGTGGCAACCAGCACCACGTCAACCTGCGGGTCGGCGATCGCTTCATCTGCTGAGAGTACGCGAGCGGCATACTTTTCGGCGAGGGTTGACGCCGCCTCTGCGTAAATATCCGATACCGAATAAAGCACCGTGTCCGGATGGTCGTGAATATGGCGAGCGTGAACCTGAGCAATGCGCCCGGCACCTAATAAAGCAACTTTTAGCATGTTAAACCTCAGCAGAATGAAATTAAGTGCAAAAACGTTTGCCCGAAGAGCAACTTTTAATGGTGAGGGAAAGAACGGCGGTAAATCCTACTTATTCCTCCCTCGTGCACAAACCCAAGAATATATCTGTGAATTTTACGTTTCAATAAATTTGTTTGTGGAATTTTTATTTTGTTACACAGGTAACATTTCTCACCGGGTGCGAAAAGTTGCTGTGATATAACTTATTATTAAATATAGATAAATGAAGATTATCGTCGTGAATTTGTCCTAAGTCCTTACTGAGATGAGTGTTAAATGGGCGTTTCAATGAGGAATTATTTGTGAGGTAGATGTTTATTTTTAGATCTTGAAATCAGCACGGCTACCTATAAAATGGATTAAAATCAATGCATTGTGTTTTTAGTGGATTTGGCGATTTTTTGTACACAGCGCCGATCTTTGTGAAAGGCCTCACAGCTCTTCACGGCTTTCCGTTGCAGAGCAACTTCCGTCATTGGAATATAAATTTCATTCGTGATTAATAATAGAACAAACGACACAGGGGTGTGCGGCGTTTAAAAACGACTTATTGACGTTGGTGTTTGTACCTGAAAACAGGCAGCCATTAATTACCTCAATACGCTGCCTGATATTATCTGACTACCAGGATGAGATAATCACGATGGAAGAAAAACTGGCTCGACAGAATACAGCCGTGCAGGATCAATCCTCCGGGAAAAATATAAAACGCATTACGCTGGTGTCGACGATTGGCGGTTTATGTTTTGGCTACGATACCGGGGTGATCTCCGGCGCATTACTGTTTATGAACCGCGATCTCGGGCTGAGCCCGGCGGCGGAAGGGTTTATTACGTCTTCGCTGCTGTTTGGTGCGGCGTTTGGCTCCCTGTTCGGCGGCATGCTGTCGGACCGCCAGGGGCGCAGGAAAAATCTGCTGTGGGTGGCGATTATCTTTATCTTCGGCGCGCTGGCAACGGCGGTGGCCTGGGACATTCCCTCCATGCTGGCGGCTCGCTTTATTCTCGGGCTGGCCGTAGGCTGCGCCTCGGTGACCGTGCCGGTCTATATTGCCGAACTGGCCCCGGCCAACCAGCGAGAACGGCTGGTGACGGTTAACGAGCTGATGATCGTCACCGGCCAGTTCCTGGCCTACTCGGTTAACGCCGGGATCGTCAACGCGTATCCCGAACTGAGCCACAACTGGCGCATTATGCTGGCTATCCCGGCGATCCCCGGCGTGCTGCTGTGGTTCGGGATGATGATGATGCCGGAATCACCGCGATTCTTCCTGCAGCGCGGCAAAGAGAAAGAGGCGCGCAGTGTGCTGTCGATGGTGCGCCAGCCGGAAGAGGTGGAGAAAGAGATTGCCGATATTCGTCAGATTATCGCGCTGGATGCCAACGCTCCGAGCATTCGCGAGGAGCTGAGCAAGAAATGGGTAATTAAGCTGATTCTGATTGGCCTGATGATCGTGCTGGCGACCCGCGTTACCGGGGTTAACACCATCATGTACTACGCGCCGAGCGTGCTGAAATCCACCGGACTGGGCGATGCCGCCGCCGTTACCGCCGCCGTTGCCAATGGGTTGATATCGATTATCGCCACCGTGCTGGGCATGGCAATCATCGGCAAAATCCCCCGACGCAAAATGTTCCTCAGCGGCCAGATCGCCGTAACGCTGGTGCTGGTGATGATTGGCCTGGCGTTCAAACTCTGCTTCCACTACGAAGATCATAACGGGGTGAGCGTACTGCAGGGTAACTTTGCCGGTGCCAGCTACATCATTCTGGCGCTGATGTCATTGTTTCTGGTGTTTATGCAGGGCTGGATTGCGCCGGTATTCTGGCTGATGCTCTCGGAAATCTATCCGCTGCGGATACGCGGGCTGGGGATGGGCATTGCGGTATTTGGCCTGTTCGGCTTCGACTTTATTATCCAGTCGCTGTTCCCGATTATGCTTAACGCCTGGGGCGGCGGCTCAACCTTCGGCGTGTTTGCCCTGTGCAATGTGGTGATGCTGGTGCTGCTGTTTAAGTATCTGCCGGAAACGCGCGGCCTGTCGCTGGAAGAAATTGAGAGGAAGTTCAGGGAGTAGGGTAAATTCCCGAAAGTCCCCAATAAACCCGGCCCAGGCCGGGTTTTGCCGCAGGACATTCTTAGGCAGGGCAACATAATTATGTTACTGTATTGCATGATTTTTGCCACGGAGCCTCCATGAAAAACGCGACCCCGCCCATGCGAAAAGGTGAAAAGACCCGGGAACGATTGCTGGCGGTTTCCGCAACGCTGTTTGCGAAAAAGCAGTTTCACGGTACCCGTATCAGCGACATCGTCAAAGCCGCTGGCGTCACGCAGCCCAGTTTTTACAGCTATTTTCAGAGCAAGGACGAAATCTACAGCCTGCTGATCGATAAGTTCGATCGCGAGCTGGAAGAACTGGTGGCTTCGATGCTGATCGATGCCTCGCTGCCGAAGGAAAACGTGCTGGAAAACGTGTCCGCCAGCTTCCTGCGCTACCTTGAATTCTTCCACCGCAACCGCGAGCTGACAATGATCAGCCTTTTCCAGCAGCCGCAGGATCGGGAAACGCGCGATAAGCTGAAGCGCTGGATCGCGCGCAACATGCTGATTGAACAGCAGCGGGGGTTTTTCAGCCCGGATATTCCGGTGGAGATTATGGCGGACTGCTATCTCGGCGTGCTGCTGCAAACCATGCTGATTGCCACCGAGGCAAACGAGCTGCAGCAAATCAGTGAGGAACGAGGCCGCTTTATCTATGGCGGCCTGACGTTTCGTCGTTAATGTGGAATGAATAACACCTGCTTTCAACCCGGCTGGAAACGGCAGCGGGCGATAGCCTCCCGCCAGCCTGCGTAGCTCTGCGCCATCGCTTCGGCCTGCTCGGGCCTCGGTACGATCACCGCACCGCCCTGTAGCGCGGCCAGGTCACGCCCATGCTGCCACCAGCCCAGCACTTTCCCCGCCATCACCGCCGCCCCTAATGCAGAGACTTCAGGCGTTGGCGCGCAGCGCAGCGGGCGCTGCAGGACATCGGCCTGTAGCTGCATCAGCCAGCGATTGGCGGTAGCGCTGCCGTCAACGTAGAGTTCCGGCAGGGCATGGCCGCACGCCTGCTCCATCGCGAAGAACACATCCGCTATCTGGAACACAATCGATTCCAGCGCCACCCGCGCCAGCGTTTCCGGCGTGGCCGCATCGGTGAGGCCGCAGATCAGGCCGCGCGCCTTCAGATCCCACCACGGCGCACCCAGGCCGGATAGCGCGGGCACAAAGTAAATGCCCTGGTTCGATCCGGCCGTTTTCGCCATCTCGGTCAGGCGGGTTGGGCTGTCGATGCCCAGCATTTTTGATACCCAGGCGGCCCCCGATCCCGTATGGGTGATATTGCCTTCCAGCGCATAGCGCAGCGTACTGTCGTGCCAGGCCACCGTCGTGCTTAACCCGGATTCGTTCTGTACCGGGCGATCGGTGGACATCATCAGCGACGATCCGGTGCCGTAGGTGGATTTGATGGTGTCCACGCCCGGTCTGGCGCGCGCATACAGCGCGGCGTGAGAGTCGCCAACGCGAGACAGCAGCGGCACGCCCACAGGCAGCCCTACAGCGGCATCGGCGGCGGTTTCACCGCAGGATTCGGCCGAAGCGATGACCTGAGGCAGGGCGGCACGCGGAATATGGAACAGTTCCAGCAGCTCATCGTCCCACTCTTTTTTCTCCAGGCTGTAGAGCTGAGTGCGGGCCGCGTTGGCGTGGTCGGTGACAAACACCGCGCCGCCGCTCAGTCGCCAGCTCAGCCAGCTGTCGACGGTGCCGATGCACAGTTCACCGTTCTGCGCGCGGCGATAGCCGTCCGCGATGGACTGCAGCATGCCGGTGAGCTTGGCGGCCGGAAACATCGGGTCTACCGCCAGCCCGGTAAGTGCGGTAATTCTGGCGTTCTGGCCGCTTTCCTGCAGCTGCTGACAAAAGGCTTCAGAACGACGATCCTGCCAGCTGATCAGTGGCGTAACGGGTTCGCCGGTTTTACGATCCCAGATCAGCACCGATTCACGCTGATTGCTGATCGCAATGCCCGCCACCGGCTCACCGCTCAGGCGGATACACTCCTCAATGGCATCCTTCACCGCCAGCCAGATCGTCCACGGATCCTGCTCGGACCAGCCGGGCTGCGGGTGAGACAAAGAAAGAAGGCGGCTACTGCGTGCGACCACCTCGCCTTCACCGTTGATTGCCAGAACCTTGGCGTTGGTCGTGCCTTCATCAATCGCCAGTATCACCGGTGAGGTCATACATTTTCTCCGCGAATAAGATGCTGTGCCGTGCGGGCGATGCCCTGCGCATCAATCCCCAGCCGGTCACGCGTTGCGGCGCGGTCGCCGGCGATCGCGTACTGCCCGTCCGCCAGACCCAGTCGCTTCAGGCGAATGCCCAGACCGTGTTCCGCCAGCACTTCCGCCACCAGACTGCCGACGCCGCCGTTAATGTTATGTTCTTCAGCCGAGACGACGTACGGCACGTCTTTCAGCTGTTCAAACAGCGCCTGAGTATCGCACGGACGCACCGAAGACACGGAAATCACTTTGGCAGAAATGCCCTGCTCGTTGAGGATCTCCGCCGCGCTGACCGCTTCATGCACGGTAGAACCCAGCGCCACCAGCGCCACGTCCGAACCCTCGCGAAGGGTATCGATTTTACCCGGTACAAACGCATAATCGTCGTCGTGCAGTACCGGCAGCGCTTTGCCATCCAGGCGGATGTAAACCGGACCGGTGTGGCGCAGGGCATAGTCAATGATTTTACGGCATTCCACCGGGCAGGACGGCGCGTAGATTTCAATGTTGCCGAAGCCGCGCATGATGGCGATATCGTCGGTGCTGTGATGGGTGCTGGCCAGCGGGCCGTAGCTGGCACCGGCGTTCAGCCCGAACAATTTTACGTTGGTATTGTTATAGCAGACATCGACCTTCACCTGCTCGTTGGCGCGGGAAATCAGGAAGGGTGCGGCGTTGCAGGTAACGGCGACTTTGCCGCCCAGCGCCAGGCCTGCGGCGGTGCCCACCAGCGTCTGCTCGGCGATCCCGACGTTGACCAGCCTGCCGGGGAACGCTTTAACAAACGGACTGATTTTTGCGGTTGAGGTGGAGTCGGCCACCACCGGAACCAGATCGATCCCTTCGTTCACGGCGTCTATAAAGGCGTCAACCATCACGCTTGCCAGGTGTTCTGCATTACTCATCGTTCAGTTCCTCCAGCGCCAGCGCGATCTCTTCGCCTTTTGGCACGCGGTGATGCCATTCCGGCTGCCCCTGGATAAACGAGATCCCGAAGCCTTTTTCCGTATTGGCGATAATAACCTGTGGTTTTCCGGCGGGTTTTAACCCCTCCAGCGTGTCCACGACGTCCTGCATATCATTGCCCTGGCACTCGGTCACATCCAGGCCAAAGGCACGCCACTTTTCCGCCAGCGGATCGGTATTCAGGATGTCGCGGGTGGCACCGGCCAGCTGCAGTTTATTTTTATCGTTGATGATAATCAGGTTATCCAGCCCGTAATGGGCAGCGACCAGAGCGGCTTCCCAGTTACTGCCTTCGGCCAGTTCGCCGTCCCCGGTCACCACAAAGATGCGGCGAGCGTGATTGCTTTTTTTCGCCGCCAGCGCCAGGCCAACCGCAACCGGTAAACCATGGCCAAGCGCACCGGTATTCAGTTCGATACCCGGGGTTTTTTGCCGCACCGGATGGCCCGGCAGGCGCGAATCCGCGTGCTGGTAGGTGGGCAGCCACTCGGTCGGAAAATATCCTGCTTCGGCCAGGACGCAATAATAGCCGCCCACCGCATGCCCTTTGGACTGGATATAGATATCCCGATCCTCCGAGTCGGTGCGGTCCGGCGCGCAGTTCAGTATGCGAAAATAGAGCGCCGTCAGGATTTCAACCTGCGACAGGTCCGCGCCGGTGTGGCCGCCCGCCGGGCTGTTGGCGTTCAGCTCAATGATGCGGCGACGTATGGCGCGCGCCTTTTTCTGCAGTTCCGGCACATCATATCTGAAAGGATTCATCTGCTACTCCTGAATACTAATTCATGCATGAATAAATATTCATGCGGGGTAAAAATAAAGACCGTTTGTCAGCGGCCGTTCAGTTTTGAAACCGTGTTAACTGCAGTTCGCAGGTTTTTTTACGTTCGGGATTGAATATATATTCACTATTGATTTTATATTTATTATTATGACCGCAGTAACAGGGGCAAACTATCGCTTCAGCCTATAATTGAGATCGCGATCACAATTTAACCGCAGATATTATCCGCCGCCATGGTGCTGACTTTAGCTTACGCTCTGCGCAGTCAGGAATGTTTAACTACGAGGCTTTATGATCAGGCAAAACGAAATCAGATTGATGGTGAAAATCGCCAACCTTTATTACAACGAAGGCGCCAAGCAGGCTGAGATCGCCACCGCGCTGAATCTTTCTCAGTCTTTTGTCTCCCGCATGCTGAATCGCAGCGTTCGCGAGGGGATTGTTAAAATCAGTGTGGTCCAGCCTGATAACGTGTTTCCGCAGCTCGAGCGCGGCATTGAACAGCGATACGGCATCCAGCAGGCGATCGTGGTGGACGTTGCGGAAGATGACGATGCCGCACAGGTGCGCAAGGCCATCGGTGCCGCCGCCGCGCATTATCTGGAAACGCGGCTGCGCAACGGCGAGCTGGTCGGGATTTCATCCTGGAGCAGCACCATCAAAGCGATGGTCAGTGAAATGCACCCGCAAACGGTCAAAGTTGACGGCGTGATCCAGCTGCTTGGCGGCGTAGGCGTTAACGGCAACGTGCAGGCCACCATTCTGACCCAGGACCTGGCAAACCGGCTCAGTTGCCGCGCGTGGCTGCTTCCGGCGCAGTCTATCGAAGGCTCGGTGACCAGCCGCGATCTGCTGGCGGCGAGTAAGGATGTCAGTGAGGTGCTGCACAAGTTTAATGAAGTGACCACTGCCGTGGTCGGCATCGGCGATATGGAACCGTCGCAGCTGCTGCGCCACTCGGGCAATTACTACGATAAAACGATGCTGCTGTCGCTGACCGAAAAAGGCGCGGTAGGCGATATCTGCCTGCATTATTTCAACGAGGCGGGCCAGCCCGTGTTGGATGAGGATGAAGATCCGGCGATTGGCATGACGCTGGCACAGCTAAAAAGCTGCCCGCATGCCATTGCGCTGGCGGGCGGGCAGGAGAAGGTGACGGCGATTAAAGCGGCGCTGAGTGGCGGGTATCTGAACGTGCTGATTACCGACTACCCCACGGCGCGCGCGCTAATTGAAGATTAAACGGCGGTTATGCGCAGGGCGATGCCGGGGCGGCCGGGCAGCGGCAGCCTGTCGCCGCTGCGCCACGTTCCGGGCACGCGTTCCACGGTCATTGCCCAGGCGTCGATAATCTCGACCACAAACTCTTTCCCTTCCGGCAGCATGGTCAGCAGCTTAAAGCCCGGCTGGTTGTCGCCGAACCACAGCAGCCAGTAATCGTCACCCATATGACCGATGGTGACATCCCACTGCGAGTGGCTGCGGCCCTTCCACGGCGACAGGCGTTTTGCTTCGCCATCTTCAAGGATATTGCGCAGGAACGCGATGCGTTCGGGGCTTTCGCCTTTGAGTTTGCCGCCGTGCGACCACCAGATGATTTCATCGTCGCTCAGATAGCTTTCGCCATGGGTCACGTAGCCCCCGGCGCAGACGCCCTCCCAGGTCAGGTTGAGCATCTTGCGGCCGCTGATATTGCCCCAGCCGCAGTCAACGTCGCCTTCATAGCGGCATTCATCAATGACGATCGGTTTACCGAACTGCTCGCGCCAGGCGGGAACGAACCACAGATCGTGGTGCTGGATGCTGGCGTGGGTAATCAGCGGGTCAGTCTGATCGTACCAGTGGTCGTTGCTGGTGTAATGAATCGGCGGGTTATGCCAGTTATGGATCGAGATAAGATGCCCGTAGGGATCGTCCGCCGTAATCTGCTTAAACACACCGTCCCAGAACGACAGGGGTTTTTTACGCAGCAGATCGAACTCGTTGGCCAGCGACCACCAGACGTTGCTGAAGCTGGAGAGGCGGGCCACCAGATAGTCCACATAGCGGCGATCCGTTTCGGCCTCCATCTCCGCAAAGCCCCAGCGGTCATAGGGATGAAAGATAATCAGGTCGGCTTCAATCCCCCGATCCTTCAGCGCGTCGATCTGGTTTTCCAGCTGGTGGAAGAAGGCGCAGTCGAAGCGTGAAAAATCAAACCCGTCGGTGATATTGCCCGGGAACGGGAACCGCTGCGGCTCGTTAAAGTTATAGGTGTAGTGTTTTGGGAACACGCACATTCTGATCTTGTTAAACGGCGAGGCCGTCAGCGAGGCCAGCGTCTGCTCCTGCACGGCGTCAGACTGATAGTTCCAGACGTAGGCGGTGGTGCCGAACGGATACCAGGCCTTGCCGCTGGCGGTCCGGAAGTGGAAGGTTTCATCCGTTTCTATCGGTCCGCTGGCATCAGCGTCTGCCGGCGTGCAGTTAACGCTGCCGGTAATGCCGCTGAGGCTGGCGATATTACTGTCGGTACAAAACGTCCAGATGCCTTCACTTTGCGGCATAAAGCGCAGCAGGAACCGGCCATGGTCATCGTAAAACCCGCGCACCACCTTCCGGTCGTCGCCATTGCGGAAGGTGGCCGCGATCCAGGACAGTGTAAAATGTGCCGGATCGTTATCTGCGGTAAAAACGAATTCGGCACGCGACCATTTCGCGGTGGTCAGTATGGAAGGGGAAACTAACATCTCAGGATTCCTCAGCTTAGTGAATACCGGGCTGGTGTGGCAGCGATGACGACGCGTGCGCCGCCTGGCTGTCATCCAGATTAAAGAACATAATCAGCACCAGGCTGATGCCGTGGAAGATGGCGGGTACGCCAGCAATCAGGAAAATAATGCCTTTCAGGATCTCGGGAGTGATGGCAACACCGGCGTGATAGCCACTCATGCTTAAGACAAAGCCCACCAGCCCTCCGGCAATAGCCAGGCCGATTTTCATCGTGAACAGGGTGCCGGCGGCGATAAATCCGGACATCTTCAGGCCGCTTTTACGCTCGCAGTAGTCCGCGCATTCCGACGGCAGCGCCCAGGCGGTGATGGCACCGATTTCGGCGAGCAGGACCGAGACCACCAGTAATGCCACCGCCAGCCAGATATTTTCCGGGCTGACAAAAAACAGCGCCAGCGCAGCAATGCATCCTCCGGCCTGGGCCAGCTTGAGCGTGCCCAGCGCACTGACTTTCTTACGTTTTATCAGCTGCAGGGCGATCATCGGCGCAATAATCCCGGCGATGGCGGTGGCGGAGAGCAGCCCGGAGACGAAGCCGTCGCTGCGGCCGAGGAAGTACTTCACGAAGTAAATCGTCGCGCTGCCCTTAATCACGAAGGCGATTGAGCTGGTGATTTTGAAAATGTAGAAAATCACCACCGGGCGCGCGGAAAGCGTGATACGCAGCTGCTGCTTAAAGGAAACGTTTGACGCCAACGATGCGGGTTTCACACGCTCTTTGGTGCCGAAGAAGCAGCTCAGCATCATGGCGGTGGCCAGCACGGCAATCATGCTCATTGCCACCATATAGGCCTGCGCTTCATTATCCTTGCCGTACCAGGCAACGAACATCGGCACCGTCACCGAGCAGATCAGGAAGGACATCTTCGCCAGCGGGAAGCGCCAGGCGTTGGCGGCCAGCCGTTCCTGCGGATCGCTGGTCAGCGCCGACAGCAGCGCGACGTAGGGAACCACCGTTGAGGCATACATCAGGATCAGGAACAGATAGGTGGCATAGGCATAGACCAGTTTTCCCGTCGGGGAAAAATCGGGTGCCAGGAACACCAACAGGCAGGAGAGGCCATACGGCACCGCCAGCCACAGCAGCCAGGGGCGGTAGTGCCCATGCCGGGTTTGCAGCCGGTCGGCGACGTTACCGATAAAGGGATCGTAAAACGCATCCACCAGGCGAGCGATAACGAACAGCAGGCCCATTGCCGCCGCCGAGATACCCAGCACGTCGGTATAGAAATAGGGCAGAAACATCATCGTCATGCCGAGGAAGATATTGGCGGACGAATCTCCCAGACCAAAACAGATTTTTTCCCGCACGGACAGCTTGTGAACCGGTTCCATTTCTACTCCTGAATATATATTCAATTGGGATTATATATTCTATTCTGCGGGATACCGGTAACAGCCTGCCAGTGGACAAAGTGGATTCTGGAAGAAGGCTCACATTATTTTTTTAGTCAGCTAGATAATTTTTGCAATGATAATGTCATTATCATGATGATATTTAATGATTTATTTTACAAAAATAAATGTTATTGGTAAGTAGTATTTTGGGGGCGAGGTGCAGGATACGAGATCAATGCAAAGTCCCTAACAATCTGGTCTGCGAAAGTCCATCCCAGTCTGCCCAGACGGAGATCGTTGTCATCGTCGGTTCCTTTGTTGGTTATTTCGAGTGACTTCGCGTTTTAAGCAGACCAGCAAGACCCGCTGAGGTGAGCGGTACATCTGCCGGAGTAGCATCATTACTCTTTTTGGCAGTGGCGATAGAGTATGGCGCGGCTTTCTCTTCTCGCGCATTACTATCCTCAGATGATGGGACAAAGCTGGAACGCGCCTCGCGTTTCGATTTTTTTGTTGGTGAAGACAGCTGCGAATCCTGAAGCTGACGGCCCAGCAGGTCGTTGGCCGGCAGCAGGTTCAAATCCTGCTCCAGGCCCAGCACCTGCATTACCGACAAATAGGCACCGATGGTCACTCCCGATCCTCCTGACTCCAGCGATCTTAAAGTCATCGCAGTCATACCTGCGCGCTCTGCTACCTGCTTAGCGGTTAACTTACGGCGTTTTCGAGCAAGCATCAGGCGTTCTCCCAATGCATTGAGAAGATCGATGGTTTGCGGAAGAAGTGGGGCGGTTTTTTTTGCCATAGTGCTAATAATTTATCATTTCAGTACTGTTAATGATGAAATATTAGCACTTATTGATGTGAGGCTTAGTTTTTGGCGTGGGAGGGAAGATGACGCGGTTTGTTTCCCCGATATCTTTTTTGGTCAACAGACGACCGTAAATTCTGCCGCCTGAAAGTGAAGTGTCATGTCATGACTGGTCAGGCGGAAACCGCCAGGCCGTCAGTTAATGGCTGGGGAACGCAAACTGAGAAGCTTCATGCGCTGTCTGTTTCGGCCAGCGCTGGGTGATAGTTTTGCGGGCGGTATAGAAACGCACGCCATCTTTCGCGGCTAAGCGATTTTTCTGCTAAGGATTTGCGGAGTTATTTTTTTCGTTCAAAACTCCATCACCCGTCACTTTTTTAACTTGTTTCCAATCTTTAACATCTGCTAAAAAGGGGTTGCCAGGACGGCATCTGATTCATGGCAAATTCAATTCTCCTGCGTTAGAACAATAACGTATTAAAACTATCTTACTGGTATAAAAATGAATAATACTGCGGCCGTTGCGCGGCCAAAAACCTGGATGAGCGTGCTGCTTGTTCTGGGGTTAACGCATTTACTTAACGATCTTATTCAGTCTCTGATACCCGCCGTTTACCCGATACTAAGAGAGAAATATCAGCTCGATTTTGTGCAGATCGGTATTATCACCCTGACTTTCCAGATTGCCGGATCGCTCCTGCAGCCGGTCGTGGGCGCGATTACCGATCGT
Organism: Erwinia sp. JUb26; assembly: GCF_003751505.1. Classification (GTDB taxonomy): domain Bacteria; phylum Pseudomonadota; class Gammaproteobacteria; order Enterobacterales; family Enterobacteriaceae; genus Erwinia. Next base: position 43,808 of record NZ_RJVB01000004.1, read on the forward strand.
CGCCCGTATCCTTATTCCACCGTGCTCGGCATGATGTTTACCCTGGCCGGACTGGTGGGGCTGGCGTATGCACCAAGCTATCATCTGATCCTGCTTTCCGCTGCCAGCATCGGTATTGGTTCCTCCATTTTCCACCCGGAAGCGACCCGTATGGCGCGCTACGCATCCGGCGGCAGGCAGGGGCTGGCTCAGGGCATCTTCCAGGTGGGCGGGCAGGCCGGCGGGGCGATGGGGCCACTGTTTGCGGCGCTGATTATCGTGCAGCGCGGGCAGGAAAGTCTGGCGTGGTTTGCGGTGCTGGCGCTGTTCGCCGTGGCGCTGATGATCTGGACCGCCGGACGCCACGATGCCATGAAGCACAGCTTTATTCAGTCGGTAAAAGCAAAGGCAAAAAGCGGACACAAGTCCAAAACCTACCCGCCGGCGGTGGTGGCAACCGGGCTGATCGTGCTGACCCTGCTGATGTTTTCCAAAAACGCCTATAACGAAAGCTTCCGCTCATTTTACACGTTCTATCTGATGGACCATTTTGGTGCCTCGATCACCACATCCCAGTTTATGCTGTTCCTGTTCCTCGCCGCTTCGGCGGTGGGTGCGCTGCTGGGCGGGATTCTGGGTGACCGCATCGGCCGCTATAAAATCATCTGGATTTCGATTCTTGGCCCGCTGCCGCTGACGCTGATACTGCCGTATGCGGATTTCCACTGGACGGTAGTGCTGACAATTCTGATCAACCTGATCATGGCCAGTGCCTTTGCCGCCATTCTGATTTACGCCATGGAGCTGGCACCGAATCGAATCGGTCTGGTCGGCGGATTATTTTACGGGCTGAACTTTGGTCTGGGCGGGATTGCTGCGGCGGTACTGGGCGCGCTGGCGGATAAAACCGGTATTGAGAATGTCTACTGGCTGTGTTCATTCCTGCCGCTGGCGGGGCTACTGGCGTGGTTCTTGCCTAAAATCGACAACGCATAAACCCGCGTTCAGTGGGTTCAGCAATAAATCGGGCAGCTTTCGCGACAGGCGGGCCGCCCGTTTTTTTACCGCCAGTTGGGATTCGCTATCACTGAGTATCTGCCGCTGCCGAGGAACAGTAAGATAACCGACAGCATCACGTAGAATACCAGGTCTTCTATAGCCCATGCGCCGGTTTCACTCAGCGCCAGCGTATTATCAACGTCCACCAGCAGCCATGCCACTACCATCGTACCAATGATTGCCAACGCGGAGGGGCGGCAGAGGATACCGAGAATAATCAGTATCGGAGCCACCACTTCACCCAGGTAAACGCCGTAGCCAACAAAGGCGGGAACGCCATGTTCGCCGAGGGTGTTTAAAATAAAACTGATACCGCTATGGACCTTGTGCCAGCCGTGAAACAGTAATAAGCCACCCAGGGTTATCCTTAACAATAAGGCGGCGACGTCTTTATTGTTAAGGCGACTATTGATATTCGCGAGGATATTTTCAATCATGATTCAGCTCCGATTTTTTATAATTCAAATATAACGGCTAATGCTGTGTTCAATGAGATATCCACTCCGAAAGCGGTTAATGGCATCCTCGCCATTAATACCTGGCTGCAGAGTTATTTTAGAGAGTAAAGAGAATCATTTACGATAATTAACTTAGTGTAAATTTTTACCGCAGGCAATCATATTTTAAATTCTTTTTTAGAATAATTGAATTGAACAATATAATAACAATTATCTCACATTAAATATATTTTCAATTCTCTATTGCGCATCCTTTTGTACTCATAAAAGTAATATTGAGAGCGCCAGCCCGCACAAACGATCTTATACTCTTGCCATTCGTTTTTATGGTCCGTCCCGCAACGCCGCAAAGGATGATCGAATGGACAATGAGCTCTGCAAAACCCTTAACCTCCGCTTTCCGCTGATTCAGGCGCCGATGGCCGGTGTCTCCACGCCTGAACTGGCCGCCGCCGTCAGCAATGCCGGGGCGCTGGGCTCGATCGGCGTAGGAGCATCAACGCCGCAGCAGGCGGAGGCGATGATACGGCAGTCGCTGGCGCTGACCAGCGGCCCGCTCAACGTCAATGTTTTTTGCCACGCCCCGGCGCAGCGCGATGCGCAGCGGGAAAGCGCGTGGATTGCACGTTTTGACGAGCGCTTCAGGCGCTTTGATGCGGCTCCTCCGGCAGAACTGTCCGAGATTTATCAGACCTTCTGCGGCAATGACGCGATGCTGGAAGTGTTACTGGCCACCCGTCCGGCCGCCGTCAGCTTCCATTTCGGCCTGCCTTCGGCGGACTTTATCCGGCGGCTGAAATCGCAGGGCATCGTCACGCTGGCGACGGCGACCAGTCCTGAGGAAGCGCAGGTCATTGAGGCCGCAGGTATCGACTTCATCGTTGCACAGGGCATTGAGGCCGGAGGGCATCGGGGTATTTTTAACCCGCGTGCTGAAGATCGGGCGCTCAGCACCTTTACGCTGGTACAGGCGATACGCCAGGTTTCCCGGCTGCCGGTGATTGCCGCAGGCGGCGTGATGGACGGTGCGGGAATCGCGGCGATGATGACGCTGGGTGTAACGGGCGTACAGCTGGGTACCGCCTTTGTATTGTGCCCGGAATCTGCGGCGAATGCGGCTTACCGGCAGTTGATGAAAAGCGCACAGTCAGCCAGTACTGTCATGACGGCGGCGATATCCGGGCGACCGGCGCGCTGCATTACCAACGACTTTTGCCGCATGATGCAGGATGTTCCGGTGCAGGCTATCCCGGATTATCCGCTGACCTATGCGCTTGGCAAAGCGCTGGCGGGTGCGGCCAGTGCAAAAGGCGATCACGGCTACGGTGCGCAGTGGGCAGGTCAGGGTGCCCCGCTTGCCCGCGAGCTGCCCGCGGCTGAACTGGTGAACGCGCTGGTAGCCGAGTGGCAGGCCGCGGAAGATTTGACGATGGGTTGATGTCGGGCGTCGAAAAACGGTGATGTGCTGGATTTAACGGGGTAAGAGGCCCGGTTGGGCCTCTGAGAAAATTTACTTTTTCACGGCGGCAAACGTGGTCAACATCACGCCGGAGAAAATCAGCAGCAGCCCGGCGATATACAGCGATGACAGCGTGTTGTGCAGAAACACGACGGCGGCCACCGCCCCGATCAGAGGTACGCCGAGGGTGACATTGGACATGGTAAACACGCTCACCCGGCGGCCATGCTCGGATGAGATCACAAAGCACAGCGACGTCGCCACCGGGCCGATAAACAGCAGTAGCCAGAGCAGGTTCGCATTGAATGCAATCGTCGCCGGTGAGCCTTCCACACCCCAGGCGATCAGCGCCAGCGGAACCGCAGCCAGCAGCATTTGCCACGGGGCCAGCGACAGCGGCGATGATGCCCAACGGTGATGGCGCACGTGGACGATCACCAGCGACCAGGAAATTGCGCCGATAATCAACAGCGCCGCGCCCATCAGTACCTCGGGGTTATCCCACTGCATTTCCCACGGCGAGCAGATAAGCCCGATACCGGCCATTCCGGTCAGTAGCGCCACCAGCTGGAGTTTAGACGGTGCATGTTTCAGCAGCATCCATGAAGTGAGGATCCCCCACAGCGGCGTGGTGTACGCCAGCAGTACCGCATGGCTGGTGTCGGTGTGGCGCATGGCGATCATCCCCAGCCCGGTGAACACCATCATCTGCATAATCCCCACCGAGGCGACGATAGGCAGATCCTGACGCGACGGCAGTCTGAGCTGGCCGCGCAGGGCGACAAAAGCAAACAGGCAGATCCCGGCCGAGCCGAAGCGGATCGCGGCCAGCCACAGCGGGGGCGTGACGTTCAGTGCCAGTTTCGTCGCGGGCCAGCTTAAGCCCCACAGCACCACCATCAGCAGCAGCCATAACAGGGTGGATCGCCCGGCGTAACGGGCTGCATTTTGTTTCAGGGCTTCGGAAGTGATAACGCTCATCGGGTTTCCAGATAAATCAGCATGAATACGATAATGCTATGCCGCTTCATCAGGTAAAACCGTGCTATTTTGTTCTTGTCTTGCGTCGTTAAAGAAAAAATTAACGCTAAAAGCTATCAAGAAAGGAAAACTATGCCGCAACAGAAGCCGCAGCTGGATGAAGTCAGTCTTAAAATCCTCGATATCCTGCAGCAGCAGGCCGATATCAGCAATGCCGAACTGGCCGAGCGGGTCGGGCTGTCGGTGTCTCCGTGCTGGCGACGGGTGACCGAAATGCGCGAAAAAGGGGTAATCCGTGGCTCGGTGATGCTGGTGGATCCGGAAAGTCTGGGGCTGGAGGTCAACGTTTTCGTCCACGTCACCCTCAGGCATCAGGATAAACAGTCGCTGGAGGAGTTCACCAGCACCGTCAGCAACCGGCCTGAAGTGATGGAATGCTATCTGATGACCGGGGAAGCCGATTATCTTTTGCGCGTGGTGGTGGAAAACCTGAAGAAATATCAGGTGTTTATTCAGGAGTGCCTGACGCAAATCCGCAGCGTGGCGAGTATCCGTTCCAGCTTTGCCCTGAGCCAGGTGAAGTACACTACCGCACTGCCGACCGAGCATCTGCTGCGCTAATGATGAGGCAGATGCGGGCGGTTGATGTCGGCCGTATTTGCCACCTGGGGATACCCGGCGAATCTGAACGGCACTCACGCGCGGCCATTCACCGCACCGCCAATCGCTATACCGGCAAATGATTCAGGCAGGTCGACGGCGTAAATCACAAAGGGCGTATCCAGGCTGCTGGCGTCCGGAATGGGCTGTTTCACCGGGATGTACAGTTTACAATCGGCGCTGATAAAGGTGCCATCCGGCCGGATAAGCGAAGGATCGGAGGCGATAACCACCGTTTTCCCTTCGGGTGACAGCAGGGTGATATTGCCTGTGACGGTTTCCGAAAAATAGACATTGCCGCGCGAGTCCATACAGCAGCCACCGGCAAAGTTATTGGCATACACCTGTTCGACATGCTCCGCTAACTGTCCATCATTAAGTGCCCGATCCTTCAGCCAGTGTGTTTCGATGCGGTAAAGCGGCCCGGTCGGCGCGGCCCAGTACAGCCATTTGCCGTCTGCGGTGATTTCCAGCAGGTCGCTGTTGGGCGGATGGAAGGTTTTCCCTCCCTTGACGTGCGCCAGGATTGACGGGATTTTTGCCGCCGAGGCTTTCACTACGCTGGCCCCTGACAGGCGGCGCAGCGTCTGTCCACTCTGCATATCGTGAACAATGATCCCACCCAGCCCGGAGTCGGAGAGATACAGCGTGGAGCCGTGGAAACGCATGTCGTTCAGCTGCGCGCCCGCAGGCAGGATCGTCTTGTCGAAGCGCAGGATGCGCAGGATTTCACCGGAGCGGGCATCCAGCTGTACCAGCTTTTGCGCGCCCGGTTGCGGAACGGCATCGGCCGCAGAGAAAACGCCGGCGCTTAACGACCCCTGATCGACGCACCATACCGTATCATCGGCGAAGATATGCACCGAATTGAGATAGACAAAGGCGTTCGCACCATCCTTTCCCCGCTGCCAGTCATTCCAGGCGTTACCGGGAAAAGGCTGGAACTCGCCGCTGGCATCCCGTCGCACCAGTGACGGTGTGGATTTATCTTTGGCGTAGCGCGGCAGGCCAAGAAACATGACGTTGTCACGTGTGAGGGCCACCTGGTTCGCCATCCACGGCGATCGCGCGGCGACTTTTAGCGGCAGCGTTGTGTTGGTAGCCGCCGCAGAGATCCGGGGAAGTGCGCTGCTCAGGCTAGCTGCTGCCAGATTAATCAGCAGCGAACGTCGGGAAAGTGCGATCATCATGACCTCATCAGGCGTAGGCACCAGCGGAATAGGTCAGCTCGTAGCTGTGGCTGTAGACCTCAATAATATTGCCGAACGGATCTTCCATATACACCATGCGATAGGGCTTTTCGCCCGGGAAGTATTCGCGCACCGGCATGCGCTGTTTGCCGCCGGCCGCCACGATTTTCTCCGCCAGCCCTTCCACATCCGGATCCTGAATACAGAAGTGGAAAACGCCTGACTTACGAAAGTCGAAGTTGTTTTCCGGCTTCACCGCATCCATGAACTGGAAGATCTCCACCCCGACACGGTCGCCGGTGGACAGGTGCGCAATGCGGAATGAATGCCAGCCCGCACCGAACACGTCGCTGCACATCACGCCAATTGCGGAGTCGTCTTCGGTAATTTCCGTCGGCGGCATAATCAGATACCAGCCCATCACTTCGGTATAAAATTTAACGGCGGCGTCCAGGTCGGTGACCGACAGGCCGATATGGGAAAAACTGCGCGGGTAAGGGGTCATGATATGCCTCGTGGCGAACAGAAAAGCGTAGAGTAAGCGTGCAGGTGTAATATGAAAATATCGTCAGACTTATGGTTTTTATAAAATATCATTATGGTCAATCCGCAATGGCTCCGCTCGTTTGCCCTGCTTTGCCAGCAGGAGAGCTTTACCCGCACCGCCGACAGCCTGGGGATCACCCAGGCGGCCGTTAGTCAGCATCTGCGCTATCTGGAAAATCACTACGGTCAGCTGATCGTTCGCAGCCGACGGCGGTTCGATTTGACGCCAGCAGGGATTGCGCTGCTGGAGTTCTGCCGGGAAATGGAAAAAGCCAGCCAGCGGCTGGAGATGCGGTTACAGGAAAATGACCGGGATTGTGGCGATATCAGCCTGATCACCCCCGGCAGCATCGGGCTGCGCTGTTATCCGCTGCTGCTGAGTTTGCAGCAGTCGTTGCCCGGTCTGGCAATCCGCCACCGTTTTGCACCCGATGATGAGGTACTGTCAGCGGTGCTGGAGAATCGCTATGAGCTGGGCCTGATGACCCGCCAGCCCGACGACGCACGCCTGGTTGCTGAACCGTTCGCCCGGGAACCGCTGGAGCTGGTCTTTCCGGCAGGGAAAAAAGTGGAAAGCTGGCAGGATCTGGCCGCGCTGGGATTTATCGATCACCCCGACGGCCAGGCAATGGCCACAAGGCTGTTGAGTCGGGTCTTTCCCGGCAACCCCGGCGTGCGCTCGCTGCCGTGCCACGGCTTCAGCAATCAGATTGCCCTGATCCTCAGCCCGGTTGCCCGCGGCCTGGGTTTTACCGTACTCCCCCGCTTTGCACGCCTGGCGTTTGCCGGGCAGCACGAAATTGAAGTGATGCCCTGTACCGTGCCGGTGGTGGACAGGATCTGGTTGATTCATCGAGCGGAATGGCCGCTTTCGGGCCGGGCGCAGAAGGCGCTGGCGTGGCTGAAAGATCATCTGGAACGCTGAAGCACGCGTTTCGGATAAAAGCGACGTGCCGTGATATCCCATGCAGAAAAGTGCCATCCTCACCCTGTTGCTTACCCTCCGCGATAGCCACTCTGCCGCGACAGCGCGATCGCGGCATGGCGGATCTTCTCTCCCAGACGCGTGGTCATATCCGAACGGGCCTCGCTGCTGAGAAAGCTGGTGGCAATCCCGGCCACTACTTTGCCGCTATGATCGTAAATTGCCGCGCCGACGCAGGTCATCGCTTCGTGGATCTGCCCGTTATCAATCGAAAATCCCCGTTCCCGGATGCCGGGAAATTCCGTCTGCAGTTCAGTAAGGTTGCTGACGCTGGAGGCCGTCAGCGGCGCGGGAAAGCGATCGGCAAAGATCCGTTCGAGTTCGCCATATTCCAGCTCGCTGAGCAGCACTTTACCGGTGGCGGTGAAGGGGGCGGGCAGACGCTTGCCGATGCGGAAGCTGTGCCCCAGCGGCTGATCGGCATTACGACAGCTGACGTATACCACCTCATCGCGATCGAGCACGGTCAGGGTGATGGTGTAGCCGTCCAGCTCGCTATCCGTGGCGAAGTAGTCGCGAAACAGTGCAACAAAATCCATCTGCGACAGGAAACCGTCCGCCCAGTGCATGAGGTGTGGCCCCAGACGATAGGTGCCTTCCGCCGTTCTGACCAGTAATCCCAGCTCGGTGAGAACGTTAATCTGGCCGTGTGCCGTGCTTTTGGGCAGTGCCAGCTGCCGGGTGATCTCCGCCGCCGAGAGCGAACCGCCGGCTGCCGCCACCAGATCGAGGATGGTCACCGCGCGCCGCAGAGCGGGCACCGAATCGACGCTTTTGAGCGGTTGATCGCTTTTTGCACTGGAAATCCCTGACATACTGCCCCTCGCATAAAGTTCATAATACAGACCTTGGTTCAATATGTTGAACTAATTTGACGGGAGAAGCTATGATCAAGCTCAAGAATTCAGCACTGCTGCGTGACCGCTGCCTGATTAATGGAGAATGGATTTCTGCCAGCGATGGCCGTGAGATTGAGGTGGATAATCCGGCCAGCGGCAACATTATTGCTCGGGTGCCCTCGCTGACAGGCCGCGAGACGGAAAGCGCCATCGCCGCCGCGAAAGCCGCGCTGCCTGCCTGGAGTCGCATGGCGGCGAAGGACAGAACCGCCATTCTTCGCCGCTGGTTTACGCTGATGGTTGAGAATGCTGACGATCTCGCCGCGCTGATGACCGCCGAGCAGGGTAAGCCGCTGGCGGAAGCAAAAGGAGAAGCGCTGTACGCCGCCTCCTTCGTTGAGTGGTTCGCGGAAGAAGCCAAACGCGTGTACGGCGAAACCGTTCCTGCACCCACCAGCGATAAACGCATCATCGTGATGAAGCAGCCGATCGGCGTCTGTGCGGCGATCACCCCGTGGAACTTCCCGGCGGCGATGATCACCCGAAAAGCCGCACCGGCCCTGGCCGCAGGCTGCACGATGATCGTGAAACCCGCCGAACAGACGCCGCTGACCGCGCTGGCGCTGGGCGTGCTGGCGGAGCAGGCAGGAATCCCTGCGGGCGTGTTGCAGGTGATCACCGGTGATGCAAAAGAAATTGGCGGGGTACTCACCGCCAGCGACACGGTCAGAAAACTCTCCTTTACCGGTTCGACGGAAGTCGGCCGGATCCTGATGGCGCAGTCGGCACCCACGATCAAGAAGCTGTCGCTGGAGTTGGGCGGCAACGCGCCATTTATCGTCTTTGACGATGCCGACCTGGATGCGGCCGTCGAAGGCGCGCTGGCGTCGAAATATCGCAATGCGGGCCAGACCTGCGTCTGTTCCAACCGTATTTACGTTCAGTCCGGTGTTTATGACGCCTTCGCCGAGAAGCTAGTGGCGCGCGTTGCCGCACTGGAAGTTGGGGACGGTCACCAGCCGGGCGTCACTATCGGACCACTGATTGACGCCAGCGCCGTTGAAAAAGTGGAAGATCATATCGCCGATGCGCTGGCTAAAGGGGCAAAGCTGCTGATCGGCGGACAACGCCACGCGCTGGGGGCCACTTTTTATCAGCCGACCGTGCTGGCCGAAGCCACCCAGCAAATGAAAATCGCCCGTGAGGAAACCTTTGGGCCGGTCGCGCCGCTTTTCCGTTTTGAAACGGAAGAAGAGGTGATTGCGATGGCTAACGATACCGAATTTGGCCTGGCGGCCTACTTCTATACCGAAAACGTACGCCGCACCTGGCGGGTGGCAGAAGCGCTGGAGTACGGCATGGTGGGCCACAACAGCGGACTGATATCCAATGAGGTTGCGCCGTTTGGTGGTGTGAAGCAGTCCGGGCTGGGGCGTGAAGGTTCGCACCACGGCATTGATGAATATCTGGAAATTAAATATCTGTGCTCGGTCATCGCCTGAGCATGCCCGTTACCTGAGAGGAGGAATAATGACTATCAATCCCTTTGAGTTCCGCACCGTGCCCTCCATTGAAGTGAAATGGGGAGGTGCTCAGGAACTGGGTACGATCGTTGCGGCCCGGTTTAAGGCGCGAAATGCCCTGCTGGTGACCGATGCCGGGCTGATTAAGGCCGGACTGATTGCGCCTATCGAGGCTTCGTTGAAGGGAGCGGGATTTACCGTGACCCTGTTTGACCAGGTGGTCGCCGATCCGCCGGAGCAGATTGTTCACGCCTGTGCCGACGCGGCACGTGGGGCAAATGCCGATATCGTGATTGGTCTTGGCGGCGGATCATCGCTGGATATTGCCAAGCTGGCGGCGATTCTGGTGGAAAGCGAACAGCCGCTGGCGGAGATGTATGGCATCGGTAAGGTGAGCGGATCCCGCCTGCCGCTGGTGCTGATCCCGACAACCGCCGGGACCGGATCGGAAGTGACCAATATTTCGATCATCACTACCGGTGAAACCACCAAAATGGGCGTGGTATCGCCGCAGCTGTACGCGGATTTCGTCCTTTTAGACGCCGAACTCACCGTGGGGCTGCCGCAGATCCATACCGCCGCAACGGGCATTGATGCCATGGTGCATGCGATCGAGGCCTATACCAGCAAACATAAAAAGAACCCGCTGTCCGATGCGCTGGCGCGCGAAGCGCTGCGTCTGCTCGGTGCCAACCTGATAGCCGCCTGCCGCGACGGTAAAAATCGCGCGGCGCGTGAGGGGATGCTGCTGGGCGCAACGCTGGCCGGTCAGGCATTTGCCAACTCGCCGGTGGCCGCCGTACATGCGCTTGCCTATCCGCTCGGTGGGCACTATCACATTGCGCACGGCCTTTCGAACGCGCTGATGCTCGGCCCGGTACTGCGCTACAACGCCAGCGCCGCCGCACCGCTGTATGCCGAACTGGCGGACGTGCTGGGCGTTCCGGGCAGCGGCAACGCCGACCAGCGTTCCACCGCCTTTGTTGAGCATATGCTGACGCTGATGGAGGAGAGCGGAGCGCCGCGCCGTCTGCGCGATGTGGGTGTTACGGAGGAAAGCCTCTCGCGCCTGGCGGCGGATGCCATGCTGCAAACGCGTCTGCTGACCAACAACCCGGTAGATGTGCAGGAACAAGACGCACTGACTCTGTATCAACAAGCATTCTGACGACCTGACTCAAACGTATCACTGTACCCACTATAAAAAAGAGGCAAGCCCAGTATGAACGATATCCGACTCTATATGCTTCAGTCCGGCACCCTGAAATGCAAAGTGCACAACATAAAAATGAATCAGGGCAGCGGCGCGGATTATGAAATTCCGGTACCGTTTTTCCTGATCACCCATCCTGACGGGCACACTATTATTGATGGCGGCAACGCCATTGAAGTCGCCACCGATCCTCGCGGCCACTGGGGCGGTATCTGCGATGTCTACTGGCCGGTTCTGGCGGAAGATCAGGGCTGTGTCGATCAGATTAAGGCGCTGGGCATCGATCCGGCGGATGTGAAATACGTCGTGCAGTCGCATCTGCACCTTGACCATACCGGCGCCATTGGCCGCTTCCCGAATGCCAAACATATCGTGCAGCGCGTGGAGTATGAATATGCCTTCACGCCGGACTGGTTTGCCGCCGGTGGCTATATTCGTAAAGACTTCGACAAGCCGGGGCTGAACTGGCAGTTCCTCAACGGCACCGAGGATGATTTTTACGATGTGTACGGCGACGGCACCCTGACCACCATCTTCTCTCCCGGACATGCGCCCGGGCACCAGTCGTTCCTGGTGCGGTTGCCCAACAGTAAACCGCTGCTGCTGACCATCGATGCCGCCTATACGGTAGATCACTGGGAAGAAAAGGCGCTGCCGGGATTCCTGGCCTCGGCGGTAGATTCCGTGCGCTCGGTGCAGAAGTTGCGTAACGTTGCCGAGCGTAACGATGCAATCGTGGTCACCGGGCACGATCCGGATGCCTGGGCGGGCTTTAAGAAAGCTCCTGAGTATTATTCCTGACAGGCGTTGAGAAAATTCGATAAGGACGGGGCTATCAGCGTTTACTGATAACCCCGTTTTGATGGTGCCGTCAGCTATGCCCTGATGCATCAGCCTAAAAACGGGGGATTGCTCCCCCGTCCAGGTCGCTACTTACCGGATTCGTAAGCCATGAATGCAGCCACCTCTCTGTCACCACTCTTCCAGCGTAATTCGCAAAGCGTCTCACGGGTAAAGTAGGTAAATATCAAAACGGTAATACAGAGTATTAACACGATAGTGATTATGGGTGGTATTTTCATCGCTCTTGCTCCTTGCATTACTGCGGGTAAGAGGCTACTCTGATGTTTCTTGGGCATAAGAGTGGGCCTCGTTGGTGATTAATATTACCTTCGGGGCTTTCTTCTTTTTATCCCTCACAACCTGTTACTGCCAGTTACCTGAGATAAAAAGCCTCAAGCACCGGGCGGGATTATACTTTAGCGCATGAGTTATTAAATTTGTTTCTGCTCCCTATGCGTGAAATTGAGTACGGTATCGCAATTTTCGTGTAATTAATTTATTATTTCATCTGCGCATTGAACTGATGCTATTAATTAAGGTCAGTTTGTTATTTGTTTGTGTTATGTGACTTGGTTATTGGTTTTATAGAGATGGTTTTATTTTTATTAAATTAATTAACTCGGTGATATTATTAATGGCTGTAATCGATTCACTTTACTTTCTCCAGCGACGAGAATCGTAGATAGCCAAACCATCCACGCTATTTTCCTTACTGGCCCTCTAACCATTCCCAGGCGACATAAGGTAAGTACTTTTGTTGCTCTAAAAAGGACGGGACTATCAGCGTTCACTGATAGCCCCGTATTGCTGGTGCTGTGAGCTATGCCCTGACGCATCAGCCTGAAAACGGGGGATTGCTCCCCCGTGCAGGTCGCTACTTACCGGATTCGCAAGCCATGAAGGCAGCCACCTCCCTGTCACCACTTTTCCAGTGTAATTCGCACAGCGTCTCACGGGTAAAGTAAGTAAATATCAAACCGGTAATACAGAGTATTAACACGATAATGATTAGGGGGGGCAGTTTCATCGCTCTTGCTCCTTGCATTGCTGCGGGTAAGAGACTACTCTGATGTTGTCTAGGCATAAGAGTGGGCCTCGTTGGTGATTAACATTACCTTCGGGGCTTTCTTCTTTTTATCCCTCAACAACCTCGTACTGCCGGTCACCTGAGATAAAAAGCCTCAAGCACCGGGCGGGATTATACTTTAGCGCATGAGTTATTAAATTTGTTTCTGTTCTCCATGCGTGAAATTGCGTACGGTATCGCAAACTCCATGTAATTTTTTTTAGTATTCATTTTTTGATTGGTATCGTATTCGGGTTTGTAGTTAAATTTGTTATTCATCCTGTTTATGTGGCTTGGTCATTAATTTAATTCAGCATTTTTGTTGGTGATAATTAAATTAACGCAGGGGTGTTATTATCACCTTTAACCTGTTCACGTTATTATTTCAGATTGGGAACTCAGGAATAAGCAAACTATTATGCAGTTTTACCCGTATTAGTCACCAGCTCAATCTGCGATCCCCACGGTGTCAGGAAGTAAAACCACCGAGTACCATCAGCATTGGTAACAGGTTCATTCAGCGTCCTCAGGCCGCGCACCGAATGCCGTTGTGGAAAGCGATGCCGCACCTAGTAGTAGAGCTGAGGCGAAGGCGGTTAAGTGTACGCTAAATTTTTTCATCGGTTTGCTCCCGTTTGTTTGTCTAATCGCCTCATAGGGCTGGATGTTCTGCGACGGTCTGTCGCGATGGAAGAAGCATATCGACGAGTCGATCTTTTCAAAATAGAATGGTTTGAAATCCATCATTGCAGAATTGAAATGAGTAAACTTCCTGATTTTGAAGGGCTGGCGATGTTTGCCAAAGTGGCGGAAGAGGGATCCTTCGCAGCGGCAGCCAGCGTTATGGGCGTTTCCGTTCCCACCGTTTCCCGGGCGGTAGCGCGGCTTGAAGAGCGGTTAGGTGGAAGGCTTTTTAACCGTACTTCGCGACAGCTGGCGCTGACGGAGTTTGGCCACAGCATGGCGGCGAAAGCCGCGGATATTTATCGTCAGGCAGAAGAGGTAGAGAGTGAGGCTCACGAACTCTCCGTCCAGCCACGCGGTCAGGTCAGGTTAGCGATACCGATGTCGTTCGGCCTGCGCTGGGTGGCACCGCTAATGCCGGAACTTATCCGCCAGTTTCCGGAGCTGAATGTCGATCTTCATTTGTCCGATGCTTCAGTGGATTTAATTGCCGAAGGTTTTGACGCCGCGCTGCGTATTGCCGCTTTGCCTGATTCTTCGCTGGTGGCCCGTCGGTTGTGCCCGGTCACTCAGTATCTGGTTGCCTCACCGGCCTATCTGGCGCAGCACGGCACTCCTTTGCATCCACGCGAACTGAGCAGCAGGCAGTGCTTTAGTTACGCCTATCGCGCCCGCAGCCAGGTCTGGCGCTTCAGCCATAGCAGCGGTGCGCAGGAGGATATCGTGCCGAACGGACCGCTGCGGGTGACCAACTCGGATGCACTGCTGCCACCATTGCTGGAAGGGTTAGGTATTGCAGAACTGCCGGAGTTTATTGCCGCAGAGTACCTGCGCGATGGTCGGCTTGTTCATTTGCTGGATGAATGGTCGATGACTCAGGGCGGGTTGTATTTCGTCACGCCCACCGCGCGCAGTCGTCCGCTAAAAGTCAGAGTGCTATCGGACTTTTTTGCCCGTCACCTTGCGGAACCTGCCTGGCGCTGGCCCTGAGCTGCGGCGCCGTCGTTCTGTCTGTGCTAACGCCATTATTGCATTTTTGAAATGATAGCTTTCATTCATTGCTGTTTTCAATGTATCTGAAGTTTTTTATTGTTATCCCACGCCACCGGCAACGGGGCATCCACTCAATACTTCAGGAGCAACAGGATGAAAAACGCTATTCAGTTACTGCAAAACTATCTCGATGCTATTCAGGATCCGCAGGCAGCCGCCTCACTGTTCGCTGAAGACGGCGTGCTGGAGCTTCCCTACCTTCAGACGCTGGGTTTGCCGCACCGCGTGCAGGGCCGTGAGCAGATTCAGGCGTTTATCGCCGGGTTGTTGAAAAAGGTGCCGGATTTCCGCTTCCGCAACATCCGGTTCCTGATCGATACGCCTGCTCAGGCGTTTGCCGAATACAGCGTTGAGGCTGAGGTTCCCGCTACCGGTCAAATCTATAAACAAACCTATGCTGGGCGTCTTGTGGCAGAAAAGGGGCAGATTACTCTGCTAAGAGAGTCAATGGATACGCTGGCCGCACAGCGGGCCTTTACCGATGCACGTATTTCCAGCATTGGTGACCATGATAAAACGCAGCCAACGGCGATCGTGGTCAGTGCTTATTACCGTGTTCATCCGGAAGATCGGCAGACCTTTATCGATGCGGTGAAACCAGAAATGCAGGCGGCACAGCAGCTTCCCGGCTGTGTGTTCTATGCTTTCTCGCAGGATTTAGTGAATCCCGATGCTTTCCATCTTTCTGAAGGTTGGGCGGATATCGACGCTTATGAAAGGCATGAACATTCCGCAACTTTTTTACAGGCGCTATCTACCGTCGTGAAAGAAGTCCGCATCCTGCATCGCGAAGGGGTGCGTTATGATGTGGCAATACAGCATATTGACGATCCGCGTGGAAAAGTGACCGACTGAACCATGTAACCGATCGGACTGACGGATGTTATGAGGCAAAAGGCCTCGGCCAGCCGGGGAAACTCCCGACTGGCAGTCAGACAACATGAATGCATCATGCTGTCCGTTTATTCAGGACACACGTCGCAGATACGCCGCTGACAACTCATCAACGGCGGGGCAGCCAATCTGTGCCAGGGTACAGTCTACTTCCGCCTTCAGCAGCGCAATGACCTCATCAACACCTTGCTGCCCCCGCGCGGCCAGCCCGTAAAGCGTTGCCCTACCCAGCAGCACCATATCCGCACCAAGGCAAATTGCCTTAACGATATCGGAACCCCGGCGGAATCCGCTGTCGGCCAGTACCGGGCGATCGATGCGGGCGACCACCTCGGCCAGGGTTTCAATCGGCGCCAGACTACCGTCGAGCTGGCGGCCACCGTGATTGGATAAAATCACGCCGTCGGCGCCGCAGCTTATACACACCTCCGCATCTTCCGGCCGGATAATGCCCTTGACCAGCAGCCTGTACGGCCACAGTTCACGAAGGCGTTTCAGGCTGTTCGGATTGAAACCGGCATCCATCTGGCGGCTCATCACCGCGGCCTGCGCCTGCAGGCTGCCGTTTTCTGTGCTGACAAAATTGGCCAGCTGCGGCATGCCGTTTTGCAGGAATCGCAGCGTCCAGGAAGGATGAAGGCAGCCGGACAGGATCAGCGAAGGCGTAGACTTCAGCGGCAGACTGAACTGATTATGCCTGTCGCGCTCGCGATTGCCGTTAACCCCAACATCCACCGTGACAATCAGGGTGGTATAGCCTGCTTTCAGCGCGCGCATGACCAGCTTTTCTGCCAGTTGCTGCTGGACGACGTAGAGCTGGAACCATTTTTCCCCTTCGGCGCAGCGGGCGACTTCTTCAATCGACGCATTGGAGGCGGTGGAAAGAATAAACGGGATACCCGCGCTGGCGGCGGCACTGGCCAGTTTAATATCGCCATCTGGCCACAGGGCACTGTTAAACCCCGTAGGCGCGATGGCAAACGGCGCGCTCCACCGTGTGCCAAACAGCGACGTGGATATATCCCGCTGGCTGACATCCGTCAGCCGGTGCGGCGTAAAACGCCACTGGTCAAACGCGTTGCGGTTATGCGCCAGGCCTTTTTCGTCCTCAGCGCCGCCATCCAGGTAATCAAAGATTACTCGAGGCAATGTTTTTCTGGCCAGCCGCCGGTAATCTTCAACGTTGACCCGCCTGCTGTTCATGGTTTCTCTCCCCCATCTGTCCAGCCGGTTTCTACCTCAATTAAGGCGGGTTTACCCGATGCCCGCGCCTGACTGATTGCCGTGCGGATTTGCTCGGGCGTGTTGGCCCTGGATGCCTGAACGCCGTAGCCTTCTGCCAGCGCCGTGAAATCGATATCCGGCAGATTCAGGCCGGGAATATCCGTGGCATCCAGCACGTCCGCGAACCAACGTAACGCGCCGTAGGTGCCGTTTCTCATCACGATAAAAATGACCGGGATCGCATAGTGTGCCGCGGTCCACAGCGCCTGGATGCTGTAGTTGGCCGAGCCGTCACCGACGATGACAAAGACCTGCCGATCGGGACTGGCCAGCTGAATACCGACGCCAGCCGGCATGGCAAATCCCAACCCACCGGCCGCTGCGAGGTAATAGCTGCCCTGAGTAGCCATATTGATGCGCTGCCACAGCGCAGGAATGGTTGAAGTGGATTCATTGACGAAGATGGAACGGGGCGGCGCTACGCTGTTTATCAGATCAAAAACGGACTCCGGCTTGAGCGGTTGAGAGGGCGGTACAGCGGCGGGAACGGGCAGGGCATCCGGCATCGCCTGGTCCCGACAGGTTACGTGACGGGCAAGCTGGTTGAGGATGGGATGAATGTCGCCAATCCAGGCATCGCCGACCGGCGCGCGTGCGGCTTCCTGCTGGTCGCAGGAGATGAGTATCAGTTCAGATCCTTTGGGTAGAAAAGGCCCGGCTTCAAACTGATGATAGCGGAACACCGGGGCGCCGATAACGATAACCAAATCATGTCCGGCAAGCAGGTGGCTGAGCGAGGCAATCCCGGCGGGCAGCATCCCCCTGAAGCAGGCGTGGCGGGTCGGAAACGCGCAGCGCGGCGAGGACGGCGCGGCCCATACCGGGCACTTGAGTTTTTCCGCGAGCTCGACCGCAGCCTCGTTGGCATTCGCCGCATCGACATCGGCCCCCAGAATCAGCACCGGATTAACCGCTGCGTCAAGTCGCTGAACCAGCCCCAGCAGCGCCTCTTCGGGCAGCGCCCGGGCATTGCTGACCCGACGTTTCAGGAGGCTGGACGACGACTCATCTGCCCGCTTATCCCAGTCATCATAGGGAATAGAGAGATACACCGGTCCGGGCGCGTCGGCGGTGGCGGTGTGGAGCGCGCGACTGAAGGCGTGGGGCACTTCCTGTGCCGATGCCGGTTCCCGGCTCCATTTCACCAGCGGTCTGGGAAGCGTTGCGGCATCAATGTTGGTGAGCAAGGGTTCCAGAGCAACCATCGCGCGGGTTTGCTGCCCGGCGGTAATAATCAGCGGTGAATGACCGCTCCAGGCATTGGCCAACGCCCCCATGGCGTTGCCGGTACCCGCCGCAGAATGAATGTTGACCAGCGCGGGTTTGCCCGAGGCCCTGGCATAGCCATCAGCGATGCCCACGGCAACGCCTTCGTGCAGAGCCAGCACGTAGTCAAAATCTTTGGGGAAATTCTTCAGGAAGGGGAGTTCGTTAGAACCCGGGTTGCCGAACATCTTATTAATACCGTTGCGGCGCAGCAATTCATAAGTCACATTGCGTACAGTTTTCATCGTGGCGTTGTCCTTCGCGATGGTGATCCTTGATGATCCTCAACATCAGGCCGTTACCCTGAGTTAAGCCCGGAATCAGCCTATACCAGAGCCCTCAGGATTTTTTGCAAAGAAAGGCGAAAGAAAGCGTAATAACCCATATTTTCCGCGCCGCTTCAGATACGCTTAATCATATTATTCTCAATTTGACCGATCTGATAAGGCCATTTCCGATGACATCTTTTTTGCATCTATCATTGCGCTGGCTGGCGCTTTTCGCTGTGGCTAGCATAACCGCTCAGGCGGCTGCGGCAGAAATTCTGCCGGTGGTCAAACCGGCGATTGCCTGTGAGCAGCTGGCAAAGGTTTCATTCAGTGAGCAGCTGGGCGAGAACGTTACGGTGAAAATGGCAGAAACTTTGCAGACCGCAAAGGGTTCGTTTTGCAAAGTCACCGCGACCATTGCACCGGCAATCAGTGTGGAAGTGGCGCTGCCTGCCGAGCGCTGGACGCAGCGTTTCCTGCAGGTTGGCTGTGGTGGATTGTGCGGTAACGTCAATCTGAGCTTATCCAACGCCAGCGGCTGTCTGCCGGCAATGAACGGCGAATTCGCCGTGGCGGCCACCGATATGGGGCACGGTGGTGGCATGATGGACGCCAGTTGGGCGGAGGATCCGCAGAAGCGGATTGATTTTGCCTGGCGCGCTAACCATCTTACGGCTCAGCTCACGAAAGCGCTGATTCAGGCCTATTACCATCAGCCGCAAAAATACGCCTACTTTATGGGCTGCTCGGACGGCGGCCGCGAAGCGCTGATGGAAGCACAGCGCTACCCGGATGATTTTGACGGCATCACTGCCGGTGCGCCAGCGGCGTTTTTCCAGTTCCAGAACTCGTTCTTCCACGGCTGGAGCATTATGGCTAATCAGCGTGCCGACGGTTCGGCAATCCTGTTACAGGACCGTTTACCGATCCTGCATGCGGCAGTGATAAAAAATTGCCCGACGCTTTCTGGCGTTAGTGACGGTGTTCTTGAAAATCCCTACGCCTGCCGTTTCTCTGCAAAATGGGTGAAATTGTGTTCGGCAGACGTGAAGAATCGATCCGACTGTCTGACGGCAGAAGAGATTCGCGTGGCGGAAAAACTCTATCGCGGCGCGACCGATGATGCCGGAAATCAGTTTGTCCTCGGTGGCCTGCCTCTGGGGTCGGAACTGCGCTGGCCGGTGCCGAAAACGGCAACCGGTCATTCCATGGCGGAAAGCATGGTGCTGCCCGCGCTGCAATCGGTATTACTGCCGGGTGATAAAAAGCCGATCGCCGCGATGAAGGACTTCCCGCTTACCCTGGACAACTTCAAGAAGGTAGCCGAACTTGCTCCGCTCTATAACGCCAGTAATACGAACCTGAGCCGCTACCAGCAGCGCGGCGGCAAACTGATTATGTGGCACGGTCTGGCGGACGATTCGGTGTCGCCAGCCTTCTCACTGGCCTACTATCGCGGCGTACAAAAACAGCTGGGTAATGCTGTCACCGATAGCTTTGCCCGACTGTTCCTGCTGCCGGGCGTCGGGCACTGTGGCGGCGGAGATGGCCCTGATCAGCTGGACCTGCTGACCCCGCTAATGGCCTGGACCGAGCAGGGTAAAGCGCCGCAGCAACTGATTGTCGGTAAGGCCGTACACGATCCGCGCGGTCTGCCTGCGGCTCCCCCTTCCGCGCCCACAGCGGGGCAGGAAAAATCTGCAGAAGCCCAGTTCCACGGCGTGCAGCGGCAAAGTTCACCGCTGGGTGAGGCGATGCCGGACTTCAAGGCCACGCGCCCGGTTTATCCGTATCCCTACATCGCCCGCTACACGGGGAAAGGCGCAATAACCGATGCTGCAAGCTATCGTCCGGTGAAATCAACCGCATGGGACAATCTGGTGGTCGGAAAACCCGCCAGTGATTTTATCGGGCCAGATAACCAGAAAAATTATTCGGTGCGCGATGGTCAACTGGTGACGGAATAAGGCGCTGGCAGCGATTTCGCTTTCATCGAAAAACCCTGCTACGTTATCGGCATCAGAATGTACTGATGTCGATAATGTGAAAAAGGGAAGCGCCATGACACAGCATTTAGCGGGAGTAGATGTTCTGTTTGTTGCCGGTTTTGGGCCAGTCACGCGCAGTAGCGCAGTCAGCACTGCATTTTATCGCGATGCACTCGGTTTACCGCTGAAGGCAATGGAAGGAAATGACGACTACCTGCTGAGCGAGCACGATGCGCTGGGTGGGGTAAAACATTTTGCACTGTGGCCACTGGCGCAGGCCGCGTTATCCTGCTTCGGCAGCGAGCAGTGGCCTTCCGATCTGCCCGAACCCCAGGGATGGATCGAGTTCGAAGTGCGTGATATTCAGGCGGCGACCTGCACGCTGGAGGCGCAGGGCTATCGCCTGCTGGTGGCAGAGCGCGAAGAGTCCTGGGGCCAGACGGTGACGCGACTGCTCAGCCCGGAAGGCCTGCTGACGGGCGTGACCTTTACACCCTGGCTGCGCGAAGCGTAATGAACTGCAGGAAAGCAAGCTGAGAGGTCAATATGTCGCTTCGCTGTAATAATATGCGGATTGATTTATAACATTTAGCCTGTTCATATTTCTGTTCGATATAATAATAAGCCATGCGTTCATGGCTTATTATTTGCGGAATCGATAGGTTTAATAAATAAAAGTGATTAGCGCTATATAAATCAACTGTTATAGCTCGCTAGATTATTTCTGTGCATGGTGGCAGTCCGTTTTCAGTGATTAACTTTCCATTCATTATGATGAAGAGTGGTAAGTCTATTATGAGCGATGAAAAACTGTCTGATAACGAGCGGTTAAAAGGCAATAGCGCATTACTTCGCGGCACCATTTCCAGCGATCTTGAAAATGATATTACCGGTGGCTTTGACGGCGATAACTTCCAGCTGATTCGCTTTCACGGTATGTATCAGCAGGACGACCGCGATATCCGTCAGGATCGTATTGCACAAAAACTTGAGCCGTTGCATACCGTCATGCTCAGGGTGAGACTGCCGGGTGGGATAATTACGCCGCAGCAGTGGTTAGGCATAGATGAGTTTGCGCGTGATAATACGCTGTATGGCAGCATCCGTATTACCAATCGTCAAACCGTTCAGTTTCATGGCGTATTAAAACATAATATTAAACCCGTACATCAATTACTTCATCGGCTGGGGCTGGATTCCAGAGCCACCGCAGGGGACGTAAACCGAAATGTATTATGCACGGCCAACCCCGTTGAGTCGAATCTGCATATTGAAGCCTACGAATGGGCAAAAAAGATCTCCGAACATCTTTTGCCGCGTACTAATGCCTATGCCGAAGTGTGGCTGGATAAAGAAAAAGTATCGCTGAATGAAGAGAAGGAGCCTATTCTCGGTGCCACCTATCTGCCAAGAAAATTTAAAACTGCCGTGGTGATCCCGCCGCAGAATGATGTCGACCTTCATGCTAACGATCTTAACTTTATTGCCGTGGGTGAGAAGGGAAAGCTGATCGGTTTTAATGTGCTGGTCGGGGGTGGCCTGGCCATGACCCAGGGAGATGCCTCCACCTGGCCGCGGCTGGCGTCGGAATTTGGTTTTATCCCGCTGGCGCAGACGCTGCAGATTGCTGAAGCGGTGGTGTCGGTTCAACGTGACTGGGGTAATCGCAGCAACCGGCGCAATGCCAAAACTAAATACACCCTTGAACGCGTAGGCGTTGAGGTATTCAAAGCCGAGGTGGAAAAGCGAACGGGCGTCAACTTCCAGCCAGTGAAGCCGTATCAGCTTACCGGGCGCGGCGATCGTATCGGCTGGGTTGCAGGCGTGGATAAGCAGTGGCACCTAACGCTGTTTATTCCCAGCGGACGGCTGATTGATAAACCCGGCTATCCGTTTAAAAGCGGCATTGCTGAAATTGCGAAAATTCACCAGGGTGACTTCCGCCTGACGGCGAATCAAAACATCATCGTGGCGGGTGTTAGCGACGATAAAAAGCAGCAGATTGACGATATTGCGCGCCAGTTTGGTCTGATCGACGACACTGTTACCCATCTGGAAAAAAATTCCATGGCCTGCGTTTCGTTCCCAACCTGTCCGCTGGCAATGGCGGAAGCCGAACGGGTACTGCCTGATTTCGTAAAAAGCCTGGAGCAGTCGCTGGACCGCTATGGACTCACCGACGAAGCCATCGTTTTCCGCATCACCGGCTGCCCGAACGGCTGTGGCCGCGCCATGCTGGCAGAAATGGGGCTGGTCGGCAGAGCACCTGATCGCTACAGCCTTTACCTGGGTGGTAACCGGCAGGGAACACGGATCCCCCGGCTTTATCGCGATAATTTCAGCAGCGCCGAGCTGCTGAAAATCATGGATGAACTGATAGCCCGCTGGTCTGCCGGGCGTGATGCAGATGAAGGGTTCGGCGACTTTGTCATCCGTAGCCAGATTGTCGCACCGGTGATCGACTCTGCCAGGGATTTTCATGCCGTCGTATAAGGCTCGTCAGTGATATGACAATATCACCGTGGCTATTCTCTGAAAGTCTGGCGTCCTGGGGCGAATTTTTATCAGCAAATAATTTACATGATAAAAAACATACGGGTTTCTGAGGGAATATATTCCACGTTGAGTAATGGGTTAATTAATTGTTATGGTAACTTATTGACGAGCGGTAACGATAACAGTCTCCGAAGTAAATACTATAACAGTTTTATTTTTATATTTAACTTTACTTGGTATTGTGTGGGGCGTAATATTTAATTCGACAAGGGAGGTGTTGTTGTTTAAGTGTGTGATCCCTCCTGTTCGTATGCCCGCCCCATTTTGGGGTCGGGCTTTTTTTATTGGAGCTATAGGTGAATCGAATAACAGGCAGAAAAAAGGAACACGGCAAAACCGGGTGCGTAATGCTTATGCTGGCAGCCTGCGTTTTTATCGCGGCGGTATATGGCGTGATGATCCTCTGTATGACGCTGCAGGATAAATCATCCGCGAAAGAGAATTCGTTAAAGCAGATTGATGCCTGTACTCAGGCCGAAGGAGGAGGTAAAGATAAAATAAGAGATTACTTCGATAATGAATCCTGCGCCGAACTGATTAAGCAGCATGCAGCAAAGTTTAAGAATGAAAATTAAGAAATGGCCTGTTGAATATAAACAACAGGCCATTTTTATTATCGGTTAATCATCATGTGGTAATGCATGCTCCAGATGATCCAGATTGATAGCCCGATAATGATGAGCAGAATGAGCAGAGTAAAGACAAAGCTTGCCAAATTCCAGCCGTCCTCGGTCTTACGATTTAAATGCAGGAAATAAACCAGCTGTACCAGCAGCTGGGCCACCGCCGTCACCACAAAAAGCGTAATAGTGACCCAGCGAGGCCCCGCCGGATACATCACCAGCATGAAAGGGATCAGCGTTAAAATCACGCAGAGCACAAAGCCGGTAAGATAGCTTTTATAGCTGCCGTGATCGTGGCTCTTGGAATGGTGTAGCGCCTTACTCATTTAATAAGCCCCCAGCAGATAGACAACGGTAAAGACGCAGATCCATACCAGATCGAGGAAGTGCCAGAACAGGCTAAGGCACTCCAGCCGCAGGGTCGTTTTGCCTCCCAGTCCTCGGGTCATAATTTGGTGGATCATGATACCCATCCAGATCAGACCAACGCTAACGTGCAGGCCGTGTGTCGCCACCAGGGTAAAGAATGCAGACAGCCAGGCGCTGCGGTCGGGACCTGCGTTATTCTCAATCAGATGATGGAACTCGTTAATCTCCATTCCAACAAAGGCGAGGCCAAACAGGAAGGTCACGGCCAACCAGAACAGCACCTGATTCTTTTTCCCCTGGCGAAGTGCGATCATCACGAAACCGCAGGTGATGCTCGACAGCAGCAGCATAAAGGTTTCGGTGAGAACGTAAGGGATCTCGAAGATATCCTTTGGCGTTGGCCCGCCGGCAAACGCGTCGCTCAACACCGCGTAGGTGGCGAAGAAACTGCCAAACAGAATGCAGTCGGACATCAAATAGATCCACAGACCCAGTTTGGTCCCGTGATCGTGATGCTCATGCTCTGCCTGATGATGCAGAGCTGGATTGAGTGTGTGACTACTCATAGTTAAGCCTTTTCCGTAACAGAATGAACGCGCTGTTTTTCGATTTTTTCAATCTCTTCCGCCGTGACGGTGTACTCGATGTCCTGGTCATAGACGCGCATAAAGACGCCCGCGGCCATACCAAACACGCAGAAGATTGCCAGCCACCAGATATGCCAGATCAGTGCGAAGCCCAGCAGGGTACCGATCATCGACACCACAAACGGCGAGGCGGAATTCCGCGGCATCAGGAATGCTTCGTATTTAGCGGGTTTGGTCGGCAGTCCTTTTTTCTTCGCTTCGTGCCAGTAATCCAGGCTGTCCACATGCGGAACGACGGCGAAGTTATAGAATGCCGGAGGCGAGGAGGTGGCCCATTCCAGCGTGCGGCCGTCCCACGGATCTTCAGCGCAGGGCTGCTGCTTATGTTTATAGTGATCGCGGACGCTGACGTAGATCTGCGCGAGGAAGAAGATAATGCCAAACAGGATAAAGAAGGCACCGACTTCGGCGATCTTCAGATACGGTCCCCAGTCCGGGTTGGTGTAGTGGTTCAGGCGTCGGGTCATGCCCATAAAGCCGAGGATATACATCGGGATAAACGCCAGATAGAAGCCAATAATCCAGCACCAGAACGAGTAGCGGCCCAGTCTTTCATTCAGCTTGATGCCGAAGACTTTCGGGAACCAGAAGCCGAAGCCCGCGAAGTAACCAAACAGCGCCCCGCCGATAATCACGTTATGGAAGTGAGCCACGAGGAACAGGCTGTTGTGCAGCAGGAAATCCGCGCCGGGGATGGCTAACAGCACGCCGGTCATGCCGCCGACGGTAAAGGTCACCAGCGATCCCAGCACCCAGAGCATCGGCGTGGTAAAGACCAAGTTGCCGCGATACATGGTGAACAGCCAGGTGAAGATCTTCACCCCGGTCGGGATGGCGATAATCATGGTCATAATACCGAAGAAGGCGTTAACACTGGCCCCGGACCCCATCGTGAAGAAGTGGTGCAGCCAGACGATAAACGACAGAATACCGATGGCCACTGTGGCGCTAACCATTGAGGTGTAGCCGAACAGTTTTTTGCGGGCAAATGTGGGGGTGACTTCGGAGAACACGCCAAAGGCGGGAAGCACCAGAATATACACTTCCGGGTGGCCCCAGGCCCAAATCAAGTTCACGTACATCATCGCATTCCCACCCAATTCATTGGTGAAGAAATGCATATCCAGATAGCGGTCCAGCGTCAGCATTGCCAGCGCCGCCGTCAGGATAGGGAACGCCGCAATGATAATCGCGCAGGTCACCAGTGTGGTCCAGGTGAATACCGGCATAGTCATCAGTTTCATGCCTGGCGCGCGCATTTTCAGGATGGTAACAAACAGATTCACCCCGGTCAGTAATGTACCCAGCCCCGAGAGTTGCAGGCTCCAGATATAGTAATCGACCCCAACGCCGGGGCTGAATTTGATCCCCGATAGCGGCGGATAAGCCACCCAGCCGGTTTGGGCGAATTCACCGACGCCAAGGGAGAGGTTAACCAAAATAACCCCGCCGACGAACAGCCAGAAGCTGAGTGCGTTAAGCCACGGGAACGAGACGTCGCGCGCGCCGATTTGCAGCGGCATGATGATGTTCATCAGACCGGTAATAAACGGTGTGGCAACGAAGAAGATCATAATCACGCCGTGGGCGGTGAAGATCTGATCGTAGTGATGGGGCGGCAGGAAACCTTCGCTGCCGCCACCGGCCACCGCCAGCTGGGTACGCATCATAATGGCATCCGCAAAACCGCGGATCAGCATAATCAGCGCTACAAAGATGTACATAATGCCGATGCGCTTGTGGTCAACGGTGGTCAGCCAGTCGTTCCACAGCACGGTCCATTTTTTAAACCAGGTTATGCCCGCCACCACCGCCAGCCCGCCCAGAATAATGGCGGCCACCGTCACCATGACGATGGGTTCGTGATAGGGGATTGCATCTAATGTTAATTTGCCAAACATCGCTTGCTCCATCGTTCTTATTCGCCTGTATGGCTCATATGCATTTCGGCTGAACCCATACTCATGCCGGCATGCGCGTCATCTGCGTGCCGGTCCATACCGGAGTCCATGTACTGGTCGATAATCCGCTGGAACAGCTCCGGCTCAACGCTGGAGTAATATTCAATCGGATGTTTTTCGGAAGGCAGGGCCAGCGTTTTAAAGCCACTGAAGCTCAAGGGATGGTTTTCCGCTTTAATCCGGCTAACCCAGTTATGGAATTCGTCGTCGGAGGTTGAATGGGTAATAAACTTCATGTCCGAGAATCCCGGTCCGCTGAAGTTGCCCGAGATACCGTCAAACTGACCGGTTTCATCAGCTATCAGATGAAGCTGAGTTCGCATGCCGGCCATGGCATAAATCTGGCCGCCCAGCTGTGGGATGAAAAAGGTATTCATCGTGGAGTCAGACGTGATCTGGAAAGAGACCGGGCGGTCGACGGGAATATAGAGTTCGTTGACCGTTGCGATGTTTTCTTCCGGGTAGATAAATACCCATTTCCAGTCGGTGGCGATCACTTCAACCGTGAGGGGCGGTTTTGCAGATTCTAACGGTTTGTAGGGATCGAGACGGTGGGTACTTATCCATACAATAATTGCCAGCGCGATGATGATAATCAGCGGCACGCCCCAAACAACGATCTCAACCTTCGTGGAGTGCGCCCATTCAGGTGTGTATTTCGCCTTTTTGTTCCCAGCGCGATAGCGCCATGCAAAGGCAAAGGTCATGAGAATCGCCGGGATAACCACGATCAGCATCAGCAGAATCGCGGTGATAATCAGGTTGCTCTGATCTTTGCCCACCTGGCCTTTGGAGTTAAACAGTGTCCAGTTACAGCCGGACATTAAGGGGATAATTGCAAGAACAATCATTGCCTTAATTGAATTTCGTGCGTTTTTCAACATCCTGAATACCCTATAATTTCTTCGCATTTATGCAGAGTTCCGCAGGCGAAATGTTGTATCCTTCTGGCAATACGCGGTGCTCAGACAGCATTTCCACGGCTATCTGTTTCACACCATTTACAGTCGACCCTGTTATCAATTTGTTATCCTCTTTTTGGTTTTGTGTTTATATGCCAACAAAATCCATACAAGATAGCGATTAAATGCATTTTATTTGCAACAACAGGCGCTTTTTATACTCTTTTGTATGGGTATTTTAAAGGGTGATCTATGTCATTTGCCGAAAAAAAGAAGACAATCTCGATAAAAACCCATTGGATCTATCCGATAAAGCCGGGCAACGGGGCAAGATATAAGCAAATCATCAATATGGTGACCGCCGCAATTGATGCCGGAGAGCTGTTGCCCGGGGATCGGATGCCGACCCAGCGTGAGCTGGCAGAATTTTTGAAGGTGGATTTGACCACGGTCACTCGTGCCTACAATGAGCTGCGCGAAAGAAATCTGACGCAGGCGGCGAGCGGAAGGGGATCGTTTATCTCCTACCAGCCGGATACGCTGTCGCATATCGACCTGAGCATGAATACGCCGCCGGGATCGGCAAAAATACTGCCGTTGATAAGCCGCTCCTTAGAACGTTTGCAGTCCTCAATCGATGCGGAATCGCTGATGACCTATCACGTGGGGGCCGGTTCAGCAGTGGAGCGCAATGCGGCGGTAAAGTGGCTGAAACCGCTGCTCGGTGAGTTCGACAGCCAGCGGGTGGTGGCCTGCCCGGGTGCGCAGACGGCCATCAGTGCGCTGCTCGCGCTGCTGACCAAACCCGGTGACGTGGTGGTGACGGATGAACTGACTTATCCGGGATTTATCTCCGCGGCCCGGCAGCATAACCTGCAGATTGTCACCGTGGCGGCCGATGAACAGGGGATGGATCCTGACGGGCTGCTCCATGCCTGCAAAACCTATGGCGCAAAAGTGGTGTATCTGAACCCCACGATCCACAATCCCACGGCGCTGACTGTTTCCGCCGAGCGGCGTAAAGCCATAGCGGCGGCGCTGATAGCGCATAATCTGACGCTGATCGAGGATGACCCTTACGGCCTGCTGCCGGATGAGCCGCCTGCACCGATTGCCACCCTGGCACCGCACAATAGCTGGTATGTATCCACGCTGTCGAAGTGCCTGACCCCGGGCGTACGCGTGGCCTGGGTGATTTGCCCTGAATCCACCTCGTGGGAGCCGCTGGCGGGTATTATCCGTGCCAACGTACTGATTGCTAACCCGCTGATGCTGGCGGTCACGGCGGACTGGATCAATTCCGGCGCGGCGATGGCGCTGCTGCAGGAACTGCGGCAGGAAAATGCTCAGCGCGTGGCGCTGGCGAACAGTATTCTGCCCGGAAAAATTATCTCCAGTCCGTTCGGGCTACACGTCTGGCTGGAGGGTGAAGCGGGGTTCGATCCTCATTCACTGGTGCATTCGGCGGCGAAAGTCGGGCTGGGGATTACGCCATCTTATGTGTTCTCACCCGTTGGCGGCGTGCTGTCCGGTATCCGGATTTCACTCGGCGGCGCGCGGGATCTCACCCAGCTTTCTAACGCATTGCAGCGGCTGAATAATGTCTTGAAGAATGCCAGCCAGCCGCTGACGGGCGGGGGATATGTTTAGACATAGAGAATAATGACCGGTGTACAGGGTACTGAGGGCTTCACCGCAGAGCGGCGGGATTGGCCTGTCATGTTTGTTTTGAGTTTATGTTAAGCTTCGCGTTAAACACGTTACAGG
This sequence comes from Erwinia sp. JUb26, assembly GCF_003751505.1. Taxonomy (GTDB): domain Bacteria; phylum Pseudomonadota; class Gammaproteobacteria; order Enterobacterales; family Enterobacteriaceae; genus Erwinia. Next base: position 72,872 of record NZ_RJVB01000004.1, read on the forward strand.
AATTGACCGATGAATAATCATTCAGATGAAAAAATGACAGAGCACATTATTGGCGAAGCTGTCACGGAGTTGCTCAATGACAACGCCGCCATCACGTGGCATTCGCTACTGGCCAAACTTCATGCGATCGTTGCTAACGAACTTGATGAAGATCGCGTCAATGCGGCAGTACGGGCAATAAAAGAAATCCGGTCGGAAAGGCTGAACAGTTCCGGGGAAAAAGACAGTTCGTCCGCTGATATACCTTCACGACAGCAGATCCACTAACGCCGCTCACCACAGTCGATAAGCAATGCTGGCAAGGCGCCAGTCAGCACAATAAACTGGATTGTGCTATAATAAACACTTGTCCACCTGTCTAGAGAGGTTTTGTGATAGATGACACTACCACTGAAGATATCTATGTCGCTATAGGAACGGTTGTAACACGACTACTTAAGCCGGACCAGCCGCTGACCGTTCATGAGATAATCAATGAGCTCCACAGGATGGCGCAAAATACTGAAGAACCAGATTTTGTTAACGCCTGTCGGGAAGCGATAAAATTTCTGGCCCGTTTGATGCATTGATACCTTCACAATTTCAAGTTTTAAATCCTTAGATTCATTAATCTTCACTACAACTGAGTTTGGGTCTCCCCAACCTTCACTTCAGCAATCCTTGCGAGACCCATTACTCAGATACTAAAACCCTTCATCATCCGGCGTACGGCCAACAACTATCTCCAGTATGTTTCGCAACACGTTTTGCCTGACAGGATCGGAAGTGCCATCGAGCTCCGCGATAAGGTGGAGGATAATGGCTTTGTTGTTCACCATCCCCCCAGCGGCGGAAATAGACTGGACAATATCGTCCAGGATGTGTGTTTCTACGGCCAGTTTAATTCCCGTCTGGCGAAAGTGCTGAACGATCTCTGACTCAATATTGGTCTGCTGCATAGATATCCCATGTGGAGGGTTGATTGGCTGTACAAAGCCGGCGCTGTCGTCAAAATGTTTTGTTGCTGACGTCATATTCAAATGCAGTACACGTGTTATCAGACACAAACTCACCGAGTTCAATCAAAACTATACAACGCCTCCCGCTTTGCGCAATGCATTATGGCAATTAGCACTGTGTAATGACCTGAATCTGTCAAAGTGTCTGGTAGCATGTTGCATTTGGCCTCTCCGCGAGAGTCTTCTTCTGGGATTAAGTTGTTAATTTCAATCTCTACTGTACTTGAACACGGGCATCAGTTATTTTGCGGCATCGCCCACTTTTTTAGCCAGGACTTCCTATGCATCAAGATGGCATGCTTCCGGAAAAATCCGGCGGGATTAGCAGTTATTTTTGCCGGGTCACTCACCCTTATCAAATTGAGATTCTTGGAAAAATCACCGTAGAAATACTCCGTCAGGGGAAAAATCTTAGCTGTACTTCCGTATGTCTTAAGCTGATCGTTCGACTCGACGCCACAACGGATGAGACTGAACTGATGCATCTGCGAGATCTTCTTGGCAAACTCTTTGGCCGATAGTGACGGCGGCCTGCCCAATTTATTCCCCGCTGAAACAGCATGTTTCACTTCCTGATTATTACCGCCAGCCTTACTTCATATTATCCTGGATCTTATTTTATTAGATTCATTACAGGCTAAATGTTAATCACCCATTCCGGTGGTAATATCTTGATGTGTGACAATCACAGATATTAATCTGTCGAACTTATTGGTTTTTTAAACGTGCATTTGCACGATGGTTGACAGGATTTTGTTATTTCCTTTTGTTTTTTTAAGTGGATATGAATTTAACGGTTAATATCTGAGCACGGTTTTTTTATTGTGAAAATGAATATCTGTGCCAGGCTTAAACCTCACTGAAAAAATGAAGGAGAATACATGCCTACTCACAAGAATCTTAATCCTGTTGACTACCCTGTACCTCCCTTCGTCGAACAGCCTCAGCCGATGCCGGGGCTGGCCAGTAAAATGATCCCGGTGCCGGATCACGGGGAAAAAAGCTATAAGGGCAGTGGTCGCCTTGCCGGGCGCAAAGCGTTAATCACCGGCGGCGACTCCGGTATTGGCCGGGCGGTGGCGATTGCCTACGCCCGTGAAGGGGCCGATGTGGCAATCGGTTATCTGCCGGAAGAAGAGCCGGACGCTGCGGAAGTCATCCGCCTGATCGAAGCGGAAGGGCGCAAGGCCATTGCGCTGCCTGGCGATATTCGGAGCGAAGCATTTTGCCAGCAGCTGGTAAAAGAGGCCGCTGAAAAACTGGACGGGCTGGATATTCTGGTTAATAACGCAGGCCGCCAGCAATATAACGAATCCATTCGGACTCTAAGTACCGAAGATTTTGACGCAACGTTTAAAACCAATGTTTACGCCATGTTCTGGATCACCAAAGCCGCACTGGAATATCTTCCTCGCGGCGCGTCGATTATAAATACCAGCTCGGTCCAGGCCTATAAGCCCAGCGAAATTCTGCTGGATTATGCACAAACCAAAGCGAGTATTGTTGCCTTCACCAAGTCGCTGGCAAAACAGCTGGGTAAAGAGGGCATTCGCGTCAATGCCGTTGCGCCAGGCCCTTACTGGACGCCACTTCAGTCCAGCGGCGGGCAACCGCAGGAGAAAGTGAAAGAGTTTGGCGCTTCGGCCCCGCTCGGCCGCCCCGGCCAGCCGGCGGAGATTGCCGCGCTCTACGTCACCATGGCGTCGGTAGAAAGCAGCTATACCTCCGGCCAGGTGTGGTGCTCGGATGGCGGTACCGGCACGCTGTAAGGGGAAATTGAGCGCAGAAGGATGCCGCGCTCATGTTTGACTTATTTGACGCTGTTCACCGCCGCCAAAATGACGTCCGCCACCTCTGCCGGTTGAGAGATTTGTGGCGTATGGCTGGCCGTAAGGTGCGTAGTGCGGGCGTTGATTTTCTTCGCCATCGCATTTTGCAGACCGGTATCCAGCATATGATCCTGCTCGCTAACGATGTACCAGGACGGTTTCGTCCGCCAAGCCGCCGCACCGACTTTCTCTGCAAATACGTGGCTCTGCACCGGCCCCTGGGTGGCGAACATCAGCCCGGCCTGCTCATCGGATACATCTTGCGCCAGATGTTTTGCCACGCCCTCACGGGTGAGTTTGAGATAACCCTTGCTGTCCGCATCAATATGGCTAAAGCCGGAAGGTGTAGGATATCCTTGGGTCAAATCGCTGACTGACTGACCTGGAGAGGGGGCAAATGCTGCAACGTAAACCAGCGCTTTCACTTTTTCATCCATGCCTGCCTCGGTAATCACCGCGCCGCCCCATGAATGCCCAACAAGAACCAGCGGGCCTGTCAGCCTCTCCAGCGTCCGTTTGGTGGTGGCAACGTCTTCGGCCAGTGAGGTTAGGGGATTCTGCACGGCAACCACATTCAGCCCTTCAGCCTGAAGAAGCGGAATAACCTGATTCCAGGCAGAGCCGTCAGAAAACGCACCGTGAACCAGCACCACCGTCGGTTTAGCGGCCTGAATATCGGTGGTAGAAGCGAAGGCTGAACAGCTCATGGATGCGGCCATCAGTAGAGAACGGGAAAAAAGTTTCATGGTTTAACCTGCCATTATGTGAAGTGTCTGGCCCCGGTAGTGAAGCCTGAAAACGTGCCGCTAATGTACATTCAAAATCTTTTGCGATAAATTTCCATAATGAACGTGAACTTGAAATAAAAGGTTTCAAATGGATCGACTGGCGTGCATGCGGACGTTTATCAAAGTGGTTGAATGCGGCTCTATTTCAGCCGCGGCGGGTGAACTGGATCAATCCTCACAGCTGACCGGCAAGCAGCTCCGCGCGCTGGAGCAGAGCCTTGGGATACAGTTACTGGGCCGCACCACCCGCAGCCAGAGCCTGACGGACAGCGGCCGGATATTTTATGACAGGGCTAAAATCATTCTGGCGGAAATGGCGGAGGCCGAAGCCCTGATCGCTGAGACTCGCTCAGTGCCGAAAGGCAACCTCAGGATCAGCGCGCCGATCACCTTCGGCACCCAGCTGCTGGCCACTCAGCTGCCTGAATACCTCAAGCAAAACCCGCAGGTGTCCGTTGAGCTGTGCCTGTCAAACCGCCTGACGGACCCGATCGAAGAGGGATTTGATGCGGTGTTTCGGACCGGTGAACTGCCGGATAGCCAGCTGCTTGCCCGGCGTCTGGCGCCTTACGAAATGGTGATTTGCGCCGCGCCATCCTATCTTGAATCTTCGGGCAAGCTGGCATCTCCGCACGATCTGAGTGAACATCAGTGTTTGATCTTCACCCATACTACGATGCGCACGGAATGGAAATTTGAAGGCCCCGACGGGCCGATCGCCGTTGCCGTGACCGGCCGATTTAAAACTGACAACAGCGAAGCATTACGTGCGGCAGCGCTCGCCGGGCTCGGTATCATTATGCAACCCCGTCAGCTGATCGGCGCGGAGTTGGAATCAGGCCAGCTGGTGCGGGTGCTGGAGGAGTACCAGCTGCCCGGCCGCGCCGTTCACATACTTTATGCCCGCGACCGGAGAATGACGCCCGCGCTGCGCAGCTTTCTGGATTTTTGCGTGGGGCGGTTTGGTTAGGGGCAGGCGTGAGCTTAATTCAGGAGTCAACAAATGAACATCGACTGGCATCGTTCATTATTAACACGTACCACTGTGGTTGATAAAAACTACAAAAATACCCAAAACGTTCGCCGCTTCATGATTGAAGAATGTGGCCCGAATTTTCGATTTGATCGCGAGTTTATGGCCTGGATAAGAAATGATGCCGCCAAAAATTTGGCTGATGTTGTTGATGAGTGGAAGCGCCGACATTCAACCTAAAAAAGGCATGTCCGCTCCACGCTCATAGTTATCCGGCGATATTTTTATACTGATCCTCGTGCAAACACAGGCACGACTCACATCATGATGTGTTAATACGGAGGGAGCCGGTCACGCGTTCCCGTTGTGGAAAAAACGCAAGAATTGAATGGTTTGCTGATTCATCGTTTCAATCGCCGCCAGATGCTCCGGTTTTTTCCACTTAATGCCGACGATATGCAGAATATCCCGATAAAACACACTGAGCTTCCCCCAGGGATAAAGAATCGCTAAAGCGTGATCCATTTGTTCCAGCCATGTGTGGCAATAACGATTTAATTGAGCTGTGTACGCGAATACCTCGTTATATTGCTTCTCAAGTTCAGGTTTTAGTGCACGTAATTGTTCATGCTCTTGTGCAACGAGTACTTCCTGGTCCTGAAAAGCGCGGGCTTTAGTCCAGGCTCCTTTCGCTGCAAAATAGATAATCGGTGCCGCGACGATCCCGCCCAGAACCAACATCCCGCCGCTCATTCCCGCTCCGCCAGCGGCCAATGCTCCCCCGCCAAACCAGGCAAGGGTCGCATTGGTGGCTGCAACACCGGACAAAGTGCCGATGGCCGTACCCGTAGATGCGGTACCGATGGCTGATACGATAGCCCACGCCCCCAATGCCATTGAGCCACCGACCATTCCACCAAACCCTGCGCTTAGTACGCCGGAGTAATGTTGGTTAAATTGTTCAATACTCTGCGATGCACGTAGTGTTGGCCTGCGCTGTTTATCGCTAAAAAGGGGAGTGGTTTCTAACACGTGCTCAATATGATCCAGTTTAGCTTTTACGGTTTTTAACGTGTCACCCAATTCAGTAATGCGATTATCAATCCTGGCTTTTATCTGTGTGACTTCGTCATACGTTATTTTGTAGGAAGCATGTGTGGATTCGAAACTTGCTTTCGCATGCTCTAATTCCAGCGAACCACCGAGCGTAACGATAGCATTCGCGGTTCGAAGCCCTGCCTTCAGTAATCCCATAGTGTGCCTTGTCTGGTTAAACCTGAATTGTTTTTATTATCAGATAATAAACCACAATCCTCACCGAACCGAATAAATCCCCGCCCCCCAATACCCTTTCCCAGGCCGACTGTCCTCCTGCCAGCCCAGCGACTTCAGCTCACGGGCGATCAGCCGGTTGATAATGCCGTGCCCCATCAGCAGTACGGGGCGATTGCTTTCCTTCGCCAGATCGACCAGCCTTCGCGCCGCGCTGGCTGCACGCACTTTCGCCGTGTTCAGCGATTCAACATTACGAGCAAATCCGCAAAGCCACAGCAGGCGATAAACCACCGCCCAGTGAAAGGGGGAAAGCCGAAGGCCGGGAATGATGTATAGCGGCAGCTCGGCTTCTTTGAACACTTCATCAACCAGCACCGGCTCGCAGCCGAGAGCCTGAAGGGAGGAGATTGCCCGGGGTAGTGGGCTGCTGACGGCGATCGGCCCTGTATTTTTCAAGGCGATGGCGGATTCCGGCGGTATGTCGCCACCCGTATCCGAAACATCGTACTGCTTAACCCAGTGGGTCATCTCCTGGGATGTGACTTTTGCCGCACCGGCAAACGTCGGTTTGCCGTGGCGCATCAGAATAATATTCATTGGTGTCTTTGCCTGATGATTTGTTTATACCGCCGTTGTATCATTTCACAGGATCGGCCAGTGCTTTTTTAATCTCGTCCAGATCTTCCTCAACCGCTGTTTTCATGCCGCGCCGCTCCAGCCACTGCCTGCCCCAAAGGCTCAGATCCAGCACCAGCTTGTTCAGCTCCCGGCCTTCATCGCTGAGTGAATACTCGACTTTCGGTGGCACAACAGGATACACCTGCCGCAGGATCAGTCCATCCTCCTCCAGCTCGCGTAGCTGTTTGGTCAGCAGGCGCTGGTTGATGCTGGGCATCGAACGCTGCAGCTCGCTGAACCGCTGAGTGCCGTCCTTGAACAGGTGATAGAGGATCACGCCCTTCCATTTTCCGCCCATAATATGCAGCGCGGCTTCCATCGAACAGCCCGGGGCTGAGTCGTAGTTACGTAATTTTTTCATGACAATCCCACAGTTACCTTTTGGTAAGTATATGAATTTTTTTAGGGTATAAACGTAAATTAACCCTATGGTACTTTCAGCGCTCTGAAGATCAATCGCTTTTTGGGAGTCGCTATGTCAGCTTTACTTTTTGAACCCATTACCATCAACGGCGTGGAGTTTCGTAACCGCATTGCCATGTCGCCGATGTGTATGCACTCGGCCTCTGACGATGGGGAAACCAACGATTTTCACGTGATCCACTACGGAGCCCGGGCGTTAGGGGGCGCGGGCCTGGTGATGCTGGAAACCGCAGCGGTGCTGCCGAATGGTCCAATTGGACCGGGCGACATCGGCATCTGGGACGATCGTCATATTGAAGGATTGTCCCGGGTGACGGCAGCCATCCACCGTTTTGGTGCGAAGGCCGGTGCGCAGATTGGTCATGCCGGTCGCCAGTTGGGGATCAACCTGCCGTCCATTGCACCATCGGCCATTCCCTTTACCACAGAATCCCGCGTGCCACAGGCGATGAGCGTGGAACAGATCAAAGAAGTTATCCGTGCGTTCGGAGAGGGGGCCCGCCGCGCCCGCGAGTCCTGTTTCGACGTGATTGAAATCCACTGCGCTCACGGCTATCTGCTGAACCAGTTCCTCTCGCCGCTGGCGAACACGCGGACCGACGAATACGGCGGCAGCCAGGAAAACCGCTACCGCATCGTGCGCGAGGTGATTGATGCCGTGCGCCGCGAGTGGAACGGCCCGCTGTTCCTGCGGATCTCATCGACGGACTATGCCGAAGGCGGCAATCGCCCGCAGGATTTCCTGCTGTGGGGGACGTGGATGAAAGAGCAGGGGATCGATCTGATCGACTGCTCCAGCGGCGGCATCGCGATGGTGCAGGTGAACACCTATCCGAATTATCAGGTTCCGGCCGCCGAACTGCTGCGCCGCGAACTGGATATCAAAACCGGGGCGGTTGGCCTGATTGAAACCGGCCGCCAGGCGGAAGAAATTTTGCAGAACGGCCGCGCAGATATGGTGCTGGTGGGACGTGAAATGCTGAAAGATCCGTTTTGGGCACGTACCGCTGCCGACGATCTCAACGTGGTGATGCCCGTACCGCCACAGTACACCCGCTACGGCTCCGGCTGGCAGCGTTCCCAGCCGCGCCTGCCTGCGGCAGAATTAGCCAGCACGGTTGAGCGCTAAGCGCTGCGGCATCCGCCACTGAAGATGTTGATTATATTAGCCATTCAATAGCAGCACCGGCGCTCGAATCTGTGTTGCTATTTAATCAACAAATCTCGAAATGACTGACATTGTTACGATGGCTGCCGGATGGTAATTATCTGTCCTGAACCAGTAAACAATGGCTGGCCGCCACTCGTTGCGCGGCCAGCCTGATATCGTCAGGTCTATTTCAGGATTAACCATTATGCACATAATTGTCTTAGGCAGTGGAATCGTCGGCGTCGCCAGCGCCTGGTATCTTGCAAAAGCGGGGCACCAGGTTACGGTGATTGACCGTCAGGAAGGCCCCGCGCTGGAAACCAGCGCGGGTAATGCCGGTCAGCTTTCCTACGGTTACGCGGCCCCCTGGGCTGCACCCGGCATCCCGGTCAAGGCCGTTAAGTGGATGTTCCAGCAGCATGCGCCGCTGGCGATCCGTCCGGATGGCAGCGTGCGGCAGCTGTCGTGGATGCTACAGATGTTGAAAAATTGTGATGCGGAAAGCTATGCGCTGAATAAATCACGTATGGTCAGGCTGGCGAACTACAGTCGGCAAAAAATTAAAGAATTGCGAAGCGAAACGGGCATTCAGTATGAGGGACGCCAGGGCGGCACACTGCAGCTGTTCCGATCGCAGAAGCAGTTTGATAATGCGCATCGGGATATCGAAGTTCTGAAAGGCGCAGGGGTTCAGTACAAGCTGTTAAGCGCCGCCGAACTGCATCTTGCCGAGCCCGCACTGGCTCAGGTGGCCGATAAACTGACCGGCGGATTGCAGTTGCCGGAGGATGAAACCGGCGACTGTCAGATGTTTACGCGGGCGTTAACCGAGCTGGCGAAGAAGGCTGGGGTAGAGTTTGTGTTTAACAAACACATCGATACCATTCTTCACGACAGCCGCAGCGTTACCGGTATTCAATGTGGGAACCAGGTATTCTATGCCGATAAGTATATTGTCGCGCTGGGTTCTTATTCACCGTCATTAATGCCGAAAGGCCTCAGCATTCCGGTGTATCCGCTCAAGGGCTATTCACTGACCATTCCGATTAAAAACCGGGAAAAGGCACCGTCTTCAACCATCCTTGATGAAACCTATAAGGTTGCCGTAACGCGCTTCGACGACCGCATTCGCGTTGGCGGGATGGCGGAGATCGTGGGTTACAACACTGAGCTGCGGCAAAAACGCCGCGCAACGTTGGAAATGGTGGTCAGCGACCTGTACCCGGGCGGGGGGCACATTGAAGACGCCACGTTCTGGACCGGGCTGCGGCCGATGACACCTGACGGCACGCCGATTATCGGCAAAACCTCGCTGAGCAATCTGTATCTTAATACCGGTCACGGCACGCTGGGCTGGACCATGTCCTGTGGATCCGGGGCGATCATTGCCGACATTATTTCAGGTAAAGAGCCAGAAATTGACACGCGTGATCTCAACATTTTTCGTTATCAAACGGCGCAGGCCAGCTGAGCGTTGCCACCAGGCTTAATTCAGGAGAAAAGTCATGCCCCGTCCGATCAGAGCCGAAATAAACCTTCGTGCGTTAAAACATAATCTTCACCGTGTCGCCGCCCTGGCCGGTGATGCGCAGCTCTGGGCAGTCATTAAAGCGAACGCTTACGGTCACGGTATCGAAAACGTACTGCCCGCACTGGGTAGCGCCAGTGGTCTGGCACTGCTGGATTTTGATGAAGCAGTCAGGGCGCGGGAATCAGGGTGGACCCGCCCGATCCTGCTGCTGGAAGGTTTTTTTCACCCGGCCGATCTGAAGCTGATTGAACGCTATCAGCTGACCACGGCGGTACACAGCGAGTGGCAGCTTAATGCCCTTGAAACCTACCGTCCTGCCGTGCCGTTCCCTGTGTATTTGAAAATCAACACCGGCATGAACCGTCTGGGTTTTCCCGTTGAGCAGGCTTTACGCATCTGTCAGCTCGCCCAGCGCTCGAAGGCGATCGGCGATATTACGCTGATGTCACACTTCTCCCGCGCGGATGAAAAGGAAGGCGTTAGCGAACCGGAAGCGGCGATCCGCCATATTGCTGACGAAACGGGCCTGCCGCTCTGCATTGCCAATTCTGCGGCAACGCTCTGGCATCATGAAACGCGCAACGGCTGGGTGCGGCCCGGCATCATCCTTTATGGCGCTTCTCCTTCCGGCGTTTTTAACGACATCAGCAATCTGGGTGTCCAACCGGTGATGAGCCTAAAAAGTGAGGTGATTGCCGTTCAGCCACTGCGGCCGGGCAGTTCGGTCGGCTACGGTGGGCGCTACATCGCGACCGGGGAAGAGCGTATCGGCATTGTTGCCTGCGGCTACGCCGACGGCTACCCCCGCCAGGCGGCAAGTGGAACACCGGTATCAATCAACGGACGGTTGACGCAGACCCGCGGTACGGTATCGATGGATATGATCGCGATAGATTTGACGGCGTTTCCGCAGGCGGGGATTGGAACTGGCGTGGAACTGTGGGGAGAGCATCTTCCTGTGGACACCGTAGCAGGTCATGCCGGTACGATAGGTTATGAATTATTAAGTGCAGTGACCCCGCGCGTTCCCCGCATTATTGTCGACTGATTCTCACCTCTCTTTATACATATCCCAACGCAATCTTTAGTCGGGACAATGAAAAAGCCCCCTTAATGGGGGCTTTTCGCAACCTGCAGGGTATCGGTATCTACGATGGCTTATCGGTGACTGCGCGGCCCACTCTCTTGGAATCCGCAGGGGATTTGTTGTAGCCCAGCAGATAGTAAAGCACGGTCAGCATGGCTATCCATCCCAGCCCTATCAACACGGAAGGCCGAAGCGCCGGTTGGTAAAGCATCACGCCGAGCACGCCAAACAGGAAAAGGATCGCCAGCCAGGAGGTCAGCGGGAACAGAGGCACCATCAGCGAAGACGGTGCAACGGTCTTATCACTGCCGCTAATCGACTGACGGAAGCGGATATGGGAGTAAAGGATAATCAACCAGGTCCACACCGAGGCGAAAGTCGAGACGGCGCTAAGCCAGATGAAGATTTCCGCCGGAGCCAGATAATTCATCACTACGCCAATCAACAGCATGGCGACTGAAAAGACGATCGCGGCGGTCGGCACACCGTTCTTACTGATTTGCCGGAAAACAGGAAGTGCATGCCCCTGTTCGGACAGGTTGAGCAGCATACGACCGGTGCCGAAAATACCGCTGTTACAGGATGAAAGCGCGGCGGTGATCACCACAAAGTTGATGATGCCTGGCGCATACGGGATGCCCATTTTCTCGAAGATCATGACAAACGGGCTGCCCTGTGTGCCGAGCTGGTCCCAGGGATAAATCGCCATAATCACGAACAGGGCACCGACGTAGAACAACAGGATGCGCCAGAATACCGAGTTAACCGCGCGGCTCAGTGATTTTTCCGGATTCTGCGCTTCGCCGGCGGTTACACCGATAATTTCGATGCCGCCATAGGAGAACATCACCAGCGGAATAGCCATTAGCAGGCCGGACATGCCGTAAGGCAGGAAGCCGCCGTGTTGCCAGAGGTTATCAACGCCCGTCGCGACACCACCGTGACCCAGTCCGAAGAATATGGCTCCGACGCCTGAAACAATCATCAAAACAATGGTGACAATCTTAATCATCGCGAACCAGAATTCAAATTCGCCATAAAATTTCACCGCAAAGAAATTGACCGAGGCCATCGCGACTAGCGCCGCCAGCGCCCAAATCCAGTTGGCCGTATCGGGATACCAGATATGCATGTAAATCCCGACGGCGGTAATTTCCGCCATACAGGTGACTATCCACATAAACCAGTATGTCCAGCCGGTAAGATAACCGCTGAGGGGGCCAATATAATCGCGAGCATAGCGGCTGAAGGAGCCGGAAACCGGATTGTTGATGGCCATTTCACCCAGTGACCGCATAATAATAAATATAGCCAGACCTCCTACCAGATAACCCAGCATAATGCCCGGTCCTGCCAGTTTTATGGCATTAGCAGAGCCAAGAAACAGGCCCACGCCGATTGCTGCGCCTAATGCCATGACGCTCAGATGTCTTTCTTTCAGGCCACGCTGTTGTTTGCCCTGGGACATATACCATTACCTCTGTTAACAGGAATATTGTCTGAAAATTACCCACTTCGTGTTGGTGCTTAATGGAGCTATGTCCTGACAGCTCACAGGAAGATAACAAGACCGTTAAGTCAGCAGGTGAATTAACGAAGTTATAATTAACATGTGAAGATGTTTGCACAGGAAAATAACAAAATATGTGATCTTGTGAGTAATTGGATTTTGTTATGACGTTTAATTTTTCTTAATTTGGCGTGCGTCACAGGTGTTAAAAATAAATTAAATCTACCCGTCAGTGGTGTTGGTTTTATGTCTATTTTGCGTGGTGACTGGTGATTTTAATAAATACAAAAAGCCCTTATTATTTTAAATAAAGGCGAGATAATATATTTGACTGGCATATTATCATCTCGCTTAAGGGCAACAATATCACAGACGGTTTCTTTTGTTGCCCAAATGAGAACACAACCGGAGGTCAGCTGCTGCGATCCTGGAAAATTGCCGAGGTTAGCCGCTGAAGTAACTTGTTCACGCCGGAGCTGTGCTGCCGGCCCAGTCGCGTGATGATGTGCGTTTGAGTATGTGCAAACAGCTGATGATGCAGGGGGATCGCCACCAGCTTCCCGGCGCGGACTTCGTCTCTAACCATAAAATCAGGCAGCAGCGACACGCCGCCGTCAATGGCATAGTTTTTTAGCAGCAGCAGGTTGTTGCAGACCACGGCAGGTTCAAGGTTCACGCCGGTATCTTCTTCAACGCGGGTCACAATCTGCCGGATACCGTGCGAGACACGTGTGAGGGCTGGCCGGTGTTCAATCAGGCTATGCATTTCAAGCGGCTGGGGCTGTCGGGTTAACGGGTGTGCAGGGCTGGTGACGACGCACAGGGGGTGAGTAAATGACAGGTGTGAACGAAGACGGGATTCCAGCGCAGGATTAAACAGAATCCCAATGTTGGCTTCATCCTCCACAATCAAACGCATCACGTCATTGCTGCCGCAAATTTCGATATTGATGCGAATGTTGGGATAACGCGCGGTGAAATCGGACAGGATAGCGGAAATACTTTCAATGTAGCCTTCGCCTATCGCCAGGGTAATGCTGCCCGCCTGAACGCCACGCAGCGCCTGCAGCGAATCAAACAGTAAATCCTGCTCGGCGAGATGCAGCTGGTAATACTCAAGCACGCGTTCACCGGCTTCGGTCGGTTTGATCCCGCGGCGATGGCGCTCAACCAGCTGGCTGTTCAGCTCCTGCTCAAGCTGTGAGATCTGACGGCTAACCGCGGAGGGGGCAACGTTAAGATAATCTGCCGCGCCCCTGACGCTTTTCAGCCTGACGGCCTCAAAAAAATACCTCAGTCGATTAAAACTGATCCCCTGCATAGCTCCTCCAGTGTTCTCAAAAAGGCAACGATTTTGCAATATCTTGATTATTGTTTAGCGCTCTGACGGATGTCTATACTGGGCTCAACTTTTTGTTACAGAGAGTTTAACGCTATGTTGTGGACTGACATCTGTACTCAGGCTGCCGGGCTGGAAGCGCGTAACCCCAGACTCCGCGGCTATCTGCAATCAATGATTCTCGACTTTGGCGACCTGGCAACGGCGCTCTCTTATCACCTGCATCGTTGCCTGACGGCGCATGCGCACGGTGCCGAATTACAGGGCTGGTTCAGCGATGTTTTGCGCAGTAACCCTACCCTCGTTCATGCCACCGAGTGCGATCTGCAAAAGCTGGTAGCGGTGAATCCAGCCTGCCCTGATGAACTGACCGGCCTGCTGGCATTTCGCGGCATTATTGCCCTCGCTTCACAGCGGGTGTCTCATCAGATTTGGCATGACGGCGACCGTCAGAGCGCGGTGCTGCTGCAAAACTGGTCCTCGCAGCAGTGGAATATCGATATCCATCCTGCGGCACGCATGGGGAAAGGGCTGTTTGTCGATCACGGTATCGGCATTGTGATTGGTGAAACCGCCGTGGTGGAAGATGACGTCAGCATCTGGCACGGAGTCACGCTCGGCAGCACGCTGACGGAAGCCGGCGACAGGCACCCGAAAATCGGACGCGGAGCGTTGATCTGCGCCAGCGCCACCGTACTCGGCAATATTCAGGTCGGTGCCGGGGCCATTGTCGCCGCAAACTCGGTGGTGACCCGGACGGTACCGGAAAGAAAAATCGTTGCCGGATGCCCGGCAAAAGTGATTGCGGATGTTCCCGCACAACTCGACACACTTACCTCTAAATCCGTGAAGTAATCAGGAGACGTTATGATCCCTCCCGCTCAGGCTCGATTTGGTATTGACCATCCGCTGGTCACTGTAAAAGATCATCCGCGCGCAATGCAAAACTATATTCGCATGGGCTTTTCCCCTTCGCCGGTGAGCTACCACCCGTGGGGAACGGTGACAACTCTGATGATGTTCCCGAACAATTTTATCGAACTGATTGGCGTGGATGACGCCTCGAAGTTTGGCACTAACGCCGTCAACGGCTTCTGTTTTGGCCGACAGCTGGGCGCGTTTCTGCAGCGCGGCGAAGAAGGGATTTCCCTGGTTGCGCTGCACAGCAAAAATGCCGATGAAGATTATGCACAGCTGACGGAAGCGGGACTGCCGGGACAGGGGCGTATTGATTTCAGGCGCAAAATGACCCTTCCCGACGGCACGCCCGATGAGGCGGTAGTTTCGCTTGGTCTGCTGGTGGATGAAACGATGCCGGACGCCTCGAATTTCATCTGTCACCAGCACAAACCTGAACTGATCTGGGTGCCGGGCTGGCAAAACCACCCGAACGGCGTAGACGGTATTGCTGCGGTGACCTGGCTGGCGGCCCCGGAAGAACTGCAAGCGCGTTGGGAAACGCTTTATCCCGGCAAAAGCCGTGTGCTGGATGGCGTACTGATTGCCGATAGCGGCTGCGGCGAACTTCGAGCAATGGATGAAACTGCACTGAGTCGCCGCTATCCTGGTCTGCCGCTTCCCCGGCGTGAAGGGCAGGGCCCGCACGGCGTGGTGATCACCCTGCATACCACCAAACCTGACGATCTTCGCCTGATCCTGGAACATCAGAATATTCCTTACACCGAACTTGAGCACCGCCTGCTGGTGGCACCCGAGTGGACCGGTAACGTCATTTTCGAATTTATCAGTTAACAAATTGGAGGCACAGATGGCTCTCAGCATTGGTGTAATCGGGCTCGGTAACATGGGCGCTGGCATGGCGACCACGCTGGCTCGTAAGGGCTTTAACGTACGCGGTTTTGATTTATCCGAGCAGGCACGTACGCGTCTGGAAGAGAAAGGGGTATCCAGCGTGGCCAGCGTTGCTGAACTGCTGCAAAGCGTGGACGCGGTCGTACTGTCGCTGCCAAAAGCAGAGCACGTGCAGGCGGTCTGCCTGGGGGATAACGGTATCTTCGATCATGGCAAACCGGGGTTGATGGTGATTGATACCACCACCTCCACGCCGGAAGTCAGCCGCTCGCTGGCGGCCAGGCTGGGTGAAAAAAATATCGGTTTCATCGATGCGCCGGTGTCCGGCGGCCCTGCCGGTGCGGCGGCGGGAACCATGTCGATGGTGGTCGGCGCAACGGATGAGCAGTTTGCTACGGTCCGCCCGGTGCTGGAAGCCATGAGCGCTTCTCAGGTTCATGTCGGCGACTGCGGTGCCGGTAACGTGGCAAAAATTGCCAATAACATGCTCTGTGCTGCTCATCTAATTTCCACAGCCGAAGCGCTGTCGATGGCGTCACACGCCGGTGTGGATCCTGAACGGGTGCTGGCAGGGATTAATGCCGGCTCCGGCGGCAGCGCGGTCAGTAAAGTCTCGTTCGAAAAGTGGATCCTTAACAAGGCTTACGACTCTGGCTTTACCATGGGCCTGATGCGTAAAGATGTGGGGCTTGGACTGGCGCTAACCGATCAGCTTGAGCTGGATCTGCCGCTGTTCGCCTCGGTGGGCCGTCTGTGGCAGAAAAGCCTGACTACGATCCCGGACAATGAAGATTTTACCTATATCGTCTCCCAGACCGATAACAGCCTCTTTTCGAAAGGACAATAAACGATGAGTCACAGCACACTGCAGGAAAAACTGGCCCCGTACTGGGGCGGACATGACGGCATCGCCAGCTACGTTGACGGCAGGTTTATTGCGGGCCAGGGCGACACGATTACTGTTAAACGCGCGCACGATAACAGCGTGCTTTATACCTATCAGGATGCGGATGCCTCGCTGCTACCCGTGCTGGCAGAAGCCACAGAGCGTGCGCAGGCGGAGTGGTGGGCGCTGACCGCGCAGGCCCGTGGCCGCATCATGTACGCCATCGGCGCTGAAATCCGTAAGGAAGCCGACGCGCTGGCCGAAATTGAAGCGCTATCCGCCAACAAACCCATACGCGATGCCCGCGGTGAGGTGCAGAAAGTCGCTGAAATGTTTGAATACTACGCCGGCTGGGCCGATAAACTTTACGGCGATGTTATCCCGGTTCCCACCACGCATTTGAACTACGTGACCTATGAACCGCTGGGCACCGTGCTGCAAATCACCCCATGGAATGCGCCGATCTTTACCTGTGGCTGGCAGATTGCCCCGGCGATCGCCGCCGGGAATGCGGTGATCATCAAGCCGTCGGAGCTGACTGCACTGACCTCGCTGATTGTGGGTGTGCTGATAGAACGTGCGGGTGCACCGCGTGGACTGGTCAATGTGATTGCCGGAAACGGCCATACCATTGGTCAGCAGATTATTGCTCACTCGGCGATCCGTAAAGTGGTCTTCGTGGGATCGCCTGCAACCGGTAAGCTTATCGCCGTGGCGGCAGCACAGCGCGGTATTCCGGCGGTGCTGGAGCTGGGTGGGAAATCCGCCAATATCGTTTTTGAAGATACGGACTGGGATAAGGCACTGCGCGGTGCGCAGGGGGCGATCTTCGGCGGAGCCGGTCAGAGCTGTGTTTCAGGCTCACGCCTGTTGGTGCAGGAAAGCATCTACGAGAAATTTATCGCCGATATGGCCGTGGCTTCGCAGAAGTTTCGTGTCGGCAACCCTGAAGACCCTGAAACGCAGATCGGTCCGATTAACAACGAGAAGCAGTATCGTCACGTCTGTAACATGCTGGACAAAGCGCGGGAAGAAGGCGCGTTGGTGGCGGGTAACGGCACGGATCCCGTGCCACAGGGCGACGGTTTCTATATCAATCCGACCATCCTGACCGGCAACAACGCAATGTACGTCGCGCAGGAAGAGATTTTTGGGCCGGTGGTGATCGCCATTCCGTTCAAAGACGAACAGGACGCTATTCGTATTGCTAACGAGAGCCGGTTCGGTCTTGCCGGGGCCGTATGGACGAAAGATGTAGGTCGTGCCCATCGCATCGCCCGCCAGGTCAAAGCCGGAACCTTCTGGATTAACGGCTACAAAACCATCAACGTGGCGTCGCCATTCGGGGGTTACGGTGAAAGTGGTTACGGGCGTTCATCCGGGCTGGAAGCGCTGCGCGAATACAGCGAAGTGAAAAGCGTCTGGGTTGAAACCGCCGAACAGCCGCTGGTCAACTTTGGCTACGGCGCGCAGGAGAAATAAGTCAATGACCTTTTCCGTTGATGTGCTGACTGAGGCGGTGGCCTGGCGTCGCGAGATACATGCTTATCCTGAAATGGCGTATGCCGAATTCAGAACCTCAGCGATGATCGCCCGGCTATTAACGAGTTTTGGCCTTTCGGTAACAACGGGCATCGGCGGAACGGGAGTGGTGGGGACGCTGATCAACGGTCAGGGTCCGACCATTGGTCTGCGGGCCGACATTGATGCATTGCCGATCGATGAGTTGGGAACGCAGGACTGGTGCTCGACCGTGCCGGGGGTGATGCATGCCTGTGGCCACGACGGGCACACGGCTATTCTGCTTGCCACGGCGAAACAGCTGAGTGAAAACCGGAATTTTCACGGTACGGTGCACTTTATTTTCCAACCGGCCGAGGAGGGGTTTGCCGGTGCCAGGGCAATGATTGAGGACGGACTGTTCCGCGACTTTGCCATGGAGGGCGTTTACAGCCTGCATAACTGGCCTGGGCTGCCTTTTGGCCACGTCGGCGTCAGCGAGGGAGCGATGATGGCCTCGCTCGACACGTTTGACATTGTGCTGACCGGTAGAGGTTGTCATGCGGCGATGCCGGAGAGCGGAACCGATACGATTTTGCTGGCAACGGATCTGATCGGCGCACTAAACCGGATTGTTTCGCGGCGTATTTCACCACTGGCGAATGCTGTAGTGAGCGTCACGCAAATCCATGCGGGCGATGCCTATAACGTTATCCCGGAAACTGCGGTTATTCGCGGTACGGTGCGATGTCTGCAGGAAGATGTTCGTCTGGAAGTGCGCAGGCACATCGAACAACTGGTCGCGCAAAGTGCTCAGGCACAGGGCGTGAAAGGCGTACTCGACTATCAGGTGGGCTATCCGGTAACGATGAATCATCCCACCGAAGCGGCCAGCGTGCGCAAGGCGGCAATATCGGCGCTGGGCGAGTCAAAGGTTTACTGGAACATGGCACCCTCCATGGCTTCAGAGGATTTTGCGTTTATGCTGGAAAGCTGCAAAGGCGCCTATTTCTGGCTGGGATCGAAAGTCGACGACGCGCCTTCCACACATTACCCGCTTCACAGTCCTTATTACGACTTCAATGATGACATCATCGCGCCGGGCATCAGCCTGTGGGTCGCGCTGGTGGAAAATCTTCTGAGAAAATAATTCCTGCATTCGCACCTCGCAGCATGAAATTGTGAGGTGCTTTACAACTTTTATAAATTCTCAGCCATGCACTAACAGACGGGTTGAAATGGTCAGGTGAATAATCAACTATGAAGATGACTAGACATCTTGTGCTTCGATTAGTCACTCCAGCGAATTCGGCTTAGCCCGGATTCGTATTTTCTCACCAGGATAGTAACCCGTTAAGAAAACTTGGCTCAGGATTAACCCTATGAAAAACATATCTATAAGAGCAAGAATGCAGAGCTTTGGTGGTTTTCTTACCGCCATGGTGATCCCGAATATCGGCGCGTTTATGGCGTGGGGATTCATTACCGCACTGTTTATTCCCGCCGGATGGTTCCCGAATAAGGAGTTCGGGTCGCTGGTTGAACCGATGATCCGCTACATGCTGCCGATGCTGGTGGGATACACCGGCGGCCAGATGGTGGGTGGCAAGCGCGGCGCGGTTATCGGTACGGTCGGGACGATGGGGGTGATAGTCGGGACCAACGTGCCAATGCTGCTTGGCGCGATGGCGATGGGTCCGCTGGGAGGGCTGGTGAGTAAGCAGATCGACCGCCTGCTTGAAGACCGCATTCCGGCGGGTCTCGAAAACGTGGTGCAGAACTTTGCCCTCGGTATTGCCGGTATGGTGCTGGCGCTGCTGGGCTATGAGTTTATCGGGCCGTTTATGCTGGGCATCACCAATGGCATTGCCTTTGCCATTGATGGCCTGCTGAAAACGGGCTATCTGCCAACGCTGGCGCTGCTGATTGAACCGACCCGTGTTCTGTTCCTTAACAACGCCATCGACCAGGCGATTTTCTATCAGCTGGGCATGAAAGATGCGGCAGTTAACGGCAGTTCGATCTTCTTTATGGTCTTTGCCAGCCCTGGCCCGGGTTTAGGTCTGCTGCTGGCGTTCTGCATCTTCGGTAAAGGCATGGCGAAGAAATCCGCTCCGGCCGCGACCATCATTCACATTTTCGGCGGCATTCACGAGATGTACTTCCCGTACGTGTACATGAAGCCGCTGATGATCCTGCCGTTGATGCTCGGTTCTGCGGTGGGCATCGAAGTCTTCTCGCTGATGCATGCGGGGCTGGTGGCCGGTGCCACGCCGGGATCCATCTTTGCCTTTATGGCGCTGACCCCACCGGGGAAATTCCTCGCCACCCTGAGCGGTATTGGTGCTGCGGCTATCGTGACCTTTATCGGTGCCAGCATCGTGCTGAAGTTCGATCGCTCAACGGAAGACAGCGACAGCTTTGTGTCGTCTCAGGATCAGATGAAATCCACCAAAGAAGCCGGTATGAGCGAAGCCTACGCCGCGGCGAAACGTGAATCTCAGGGCTTGGCAGGCGTTAGCGACTCAATGACTGCGGTTAACGTCAGCAGCGTGCGCTTTATTGCCTTCGCCTGTGATGCCGGTGCCGGTTCCAGCGCCATGGGGGCCACCACTTTCCGTAAAAAGCTGCAAAAAGCGGGGCTGGATGAGGGCATTACCGTGCGTCACTTCGCCATTGAAAGCATCCCGGATCATGCCGATCTGGTGGTGGTGCATCAGAATCTGGCCGACCGCGTGAGAATGAGCAAGAACGTGCCGGTGATTGAAATCAAAAACTATCTTGGCGATCCAAAACTGGAAACGCTGTTACAGGAACTGCGCGAGCAGAAAGCGTCCGGGGCGGCTCCCCAACTTTCCGATGTGTAACTGAAAGCCATTCAGCTACTGGAGAAGATGATGAAATTCGTTGAAATTACGGCAGTGAAAGAAATTAACGTGGGTGACGTCGTCGCCCCGACGCTGGCGGCGGGTCAAGTGATGGTCGACGTCAAGTACAGTGGAATATGCGGATCGGACATGCATTTCTTCCTTGGGCATCACCCGTCGCTGAAGCCGCCAACGGGCTTTATTCAGGGGCATGAGGCCGTCGGCGTGGTCAGTGCCGTCAGTGAAGAGACTCAGGGATTTGCAGTGGGCGATCGGGTGGCGATAAACCCGCTTGTCGGCTGCGGTGAGTGCTTTAACTGTCTGGATAATCTGCCGAATATCTGTCGCGTCAGCCGTAAGGTGATGGGGTTTCGCCTGAACGGTACGATGTGCGAGCAGATGGCGGTGGGTCCCGCGCAGCTGATTAAACTGCATCCTCAGGCCGACCTGCGCGTGGCGGCGATGATTGAGCCGTTCGCCGTCGGCCATCATGCGGTTTCTCTGGTGAAGTGGCGGGATTTAACTGCTCTGCCGGTGATCGTTACCGGCGGCGGCACTATTGGCGTGGTTACCGCGCTGGTGCTGAAATACCTGTATCAGGCCGATCCGCTGATCGTTGAAAAAGACCCGCAGCGTATCGCACAGCTGGAAGGGATGGGCTTTCGCGTCTACGGCTCGGTGGCTGAGGTTGATGCGCTTCAGCTGCGCCAGCGCCCTGTTGTCTTTGAATGTACGGGCTACTATCCGGTGCTGGAAGCGCTGATTGCCGCCCAGCGTAAGCCCGAGCAGATTGTGATTATTGGCCAGTATCAGCCGGGTTCCACCGTCGGGCTGCACGAGATTATGTCGTCTGAAATCACCGTCACCTCAAGCCATATGTACAACAGCGATGACCTGCAGGCCAGCGCCGATGCAGTAAGGTTGCCGGAGATTGAGCAGGCTTTGCGAGGTATTGTTTATCCGCAGGTCTTTGCACTGGAGGAGGCGGCTGATGCCTTTGCGAAGGCAACGTCCGGTCAGCTGGACGGCAAACTGAAAGTGCTGATCGGTCAGCCCTGAAGGGACGAACTGGCTGATGATCAAAAGCGCCGGGTGAATACCCGGCGCTGCCGCATCGGTCAACGAACAGGGCGCCCAAGGCTCCCCGTTACTCGCCGCGTTCGGCAATCTGGCGAAGATGCAGGATATTGGTATTCACAATGGCGACGTTAACCTCAAACGGCGTGCCGTCATCCAGATAAACCACCTCATGCAGTTCCATCAGCGCATCGCCCTCGGCGACATTAAGCAGACGAATCTGATCCTCATCCCTGACGTTAAACGCCCGCACGTTTTGCGCCCTGCGCTGTACGCCTTTGCCTGTCAATTTTTCGATATACGAATATTTTGAAATCTCTAACTGACTGAATTCCAGCGTGCTGAACAGACTGACGGGGAAATGGATGTACTCCAGCGAAACGGGAATGTCATCGAACGACATCAGGCGCAGGATCTTGTAAACCTGATCGTTCGTTTTAATCCGCAGTTCCTGAGCCATCGCCGGGCTGGGAACTTTGATGATGCTGGCAGAAATCACTTTTCTTACCCCTTTGTGGCCGCTCTTTTGCGCCTGATAGTCAAAGGGGGAGAGTGCATGAAATTTTCCCGAATGATTACTGTAACCGGTTGAACCGACGAAGATGCCCGATCCCTTCACACGATAAATCTTTTCCTGCTCGATCAGAATGCGCGTGGCTTCCCGCACCGTCGCCCGGGTGATACCCAGCGTTTTGGCAATGGCGATTTCCGTATCCAGCTTATCTCCGGACGTCAGGCCATCCTCATTGATTTTGTTGAGGATGAATTCAATCACCTCTTTTTGCTTCTCAGTGATGTTTTCTGACATTTTCTCTCTTATTTCAATTCATTAGCTGCCTGAATAACAGCAGACAGGAGAATCATAGCGTCTGCAACCGGAAAAGTGTGATCGATATAACAGCCTTTAAATAAAGACCATCCTGTCTGGTCATCTTTGCAGTTTACCCCTTGTGTACTGCTTAGTCGAGGTGCATTCTAAAGGTGACTAGACAACTTTAACCTGTATGTACTTATTCAATCCCGACGGGATAACAGGTTTTTTGATAATCATCAGGAGTGTAATGTGGACAACAGACAGCTTGCCAATGCCGTACGATTCCTCAGCATTGATGCCGTACAACAGGCTAATTCAGGGCATCCGGGTGCACCGATGGGCATGGCAGAAATGGCAACGGTACTGTGGCGCGACTTCCTGCGCCACAACCCGAAAGATCCGAACTGGCTGGATCGCGACCGCTTTGTGCTGTCTAACGGCCACAGCTCAATGCTGCTGTACGCCGTGCTGCACCTTACGGGCTACGACCTGAGCATTGAGGACATCAAACAGTTCCGTAAGCTGCACTCGAAAACCCCGGGTCACCCGGAATACGGTTACACCCCGGGGGTTGAAACCACTTCTGGCCCCCTGGGGCAGGGCATTGCCAATGCGGTCGGCATGGCGCTGGCAGAAAGAACCCTGGCCGCGGAATTCAACCGTGATGAGTTCGATGTCGTGGATCACTTCACCTACGCGTTTCTGGGCGACGGCTGCCTGATGGAAGGCGTTTCCCACGAAGCCTGCTCGCTGGCGGGAACGCTGGGACTCGGCAAGCTGATCGCGCTGTGGGATGACAACAATATCTCGATTGACGGTCACGTTGACGGCTGGTTCGCTGAAGATACGGCAGCAAGATACCGCGCATACGGCTGGCAGGTTATTGAAAGCATTGACGGCCACAACCCGCAGCAGATCAAAGCGGCGCTGAATGAAGCGCGCAAAGACCTGACGCGTCCAACCTTAATCTGCTGCAAAACCACCATTGGTTACGGCTCGCCGAACAAGGCCGACAGCCACGACTGCCACGGTTCACCGCTGGGCGCGGAAGAAGTCGCCCGCGTGCGTGAGTCTCTCGGCTGGGAATATGCCGCGTTTGAGATCCCGCAGGTTATCTACGGACTGTGGAATGCCGAAGAGAAAGGGCAGCAGCTGCAGGCGGATTGGGACGATCTGTTTGCCCGCTATCAGCAGGCCTGGCCGGAGCTGGCGCAGGAGCTGTTGCGCCGCGGTAACAAAGCGCTGCCGACCGACTGGGCTGAGAAATCTCAGCAGTACGTGCAGTCGCTGCAGGACAACCCGCAGAACCTGGCTACACGGCAGGCCAGCCAGAAGGCGCTGAATCAGTTTATTGACTGGCTGCCCGAACTGCTTGGCGGTTCCGCCGACCTGTCACCGTCGAACCTGACACGCCACGCGAAAGCACAGGACATCACGCATGATAATGCTGCCGGTAATTATCTGCCGTATGGCGTACGCGAGTTTGGTATGTCCGCGATTATGAACGGCATCGCGCTGCACGGTGGCTTTATTCCTTACGGCGGCACTTTCCTGATGTTTATGGAATACGCCCGCAATGCAGTACGTATGGCCGCGCTGATGAAGCAGCGCAGCATCTTTGTCTACACCCACGACACCATTGGTCTGGGTGAAGACGGCCCGACGCACCAGCCGGTTGAGCAGCTTGCCGCGCTGCGCCTGACGCCAAATATGGAAACCTGGCGCGGCTGCGACCAGGTTGAGGCAACGGTAGGCTGGCAGCAGGCCATTGAGCGCGAGGACGGTCCAAGCGCGCTGATCTTTACCCGTCAGCCGCTGAAACAGCAGCCGCGAACCGCGGCCCAGCTGGAAGCCATCAAGCGCGGTGGCTATGTCGTAAAAGCGTGCGAAGGGCAGCCCGACCTGCTGCTGATTTCCAGCGGTTCGGAACTGGAACTGGCCACAGAGGCCGCCGACGTCCTGGAGCAGGAAGGTGTTCGCGTGCAGGTGGTTTCCATGCCGTGTACCGAACGCTTTGAAAAACAGGACGCCGCGTGGAAAGAATCGGTGCTGCCCGGTGCCGTGCGTAAACGCCTGGTGGTTGAGGCGAGCATCGCGGGATTCTGGAAAGGCTATGCGGGGCTGGATGGTGATGTGATCGGCATGAACAGCTTTGGTGAGTCCGCACCGGCCGCCGTTTTGTTCGAACACTTTGGTTTCAGTACGCAAAACGTGATTGAACGGGCGCGAGCGCTGTTAGCCCGCGCGTAATACCAGGTGGCGGTATTCCCGCCACCTCATATTTAAATCTTGTTCCAAGGAAAAACGATGAGCATCGCTTCATGGTTAAACCCTGCACGTGTGCAGTTTGTTGAAACGCTCGCTGACTGGAAAGAATCAATCCACGTAGTAGGCGCACCGTTATTAGCCGAGGGGACGATTACACCTCGCTATATTGACGCGATTATTGCCACGAAGGAATCAACCGGTCCGTATTTTGTTCTGGCACCACAAATTGCGTTACCGCATGCCCGCCCTGAAGAGGGGGCACTGGCTCTGGGGCTATCGGTATTGATGGTGAATGAGGGGGTTATTTTTAACGCCGAGGAAAACGACCCCGTTCGCATTCTGTTTATGTTTTCAGCGCCGGACAGTAATAGCCACGTAGAGATGATTACCGAACTGGCAGAAGTTTTATCCGACGACGAAGTGATGCACAAAATATTTAACTCTTCCGATAAAGAAGAACTAACCAAATTGCTTATTAATTAATAATAAAGAGGAAAATTCCATGAAAATTATGGCCGTGTGTGGAGCAGGTTTAGGCAGCAGCTTTATGATGGAAATGAACATCAAAAAGGTTCTGAAGAAAATTGATATTCAGGCAGATGTTGACCATTCAGATTTAGGTTCAGTCACTAAAGAGGCCGCTGATGTTTTTGTCATGGGCCGTGATATTGCCTACAGCGCCAACCTTCCTGAAGAAAAAGTGATCGTGATTAATAACATCATCGATTTGAATGAAGTCGAAGAAAAAATCAAAGCCTGGTTTCAGTCTTGATTGCATGATCGAATCGTGTTTCTAAGGTAAACAAGATGATTAAAGACATTTTATCTCTCGTAGTCGACATTCTTAAAGTACCGGCCATTCTTGTTGGACTGGTGGCGCTGCTGGGACTTGTCGCACAGAAAAAAAGTTTTCCTGATGTCGTCAAGGGAACAATAAAAACGATTCTGGGGTTCCTGGTCCTTGCGGGTGGAGCCACGGTATTAGTCGGTTCCTTATCCCCACTCGGAGACATTTTTAAACATGCCTTCAACGTACAAGGGATAATTCCCAACAATGAAGCGATTGTTTCCATCGGACTGGGCGAATATGGTGCCTCAACTACGTTGATTATGGCGTTTGGTATGGTGGCGAATATCGTTATTGCTCGCTTCACTAGCCTGAAATATATCTTCTTGTCCGGCCACATTACCTTCTATATGGCCTGTATGGTCGCGATCATTCTGTCCGTGGCTGGATTTACCGGTATCCAGTTAATCTATACCGGCGCGCTGACGCTGGGCTTCATCATGGCGTTCTTCCCGGCGCTGGCCCAGCCCTATATGCGAAAAATAACCAATAACGACCAGATCGCGTTCGGTCATTTCGGTACGGTAGGCTATGTATTATCGGGCTGGATTGGTTCGGTGGTCGGCAAAGGCTCACGTTCAACGGAAGAGATGAACCTGCCGAAGAACCTCAGCTTCCTGCGTGACAGCACCATCTCTATTTCACTGACGATGATGATTATCTATCTGATCCTCTGCATCTCAGCGGGCAAAGAGTATGTTGAAAGCACCTTTAGTCACGGGCAGAACTATCTGGTGTTCTCCATTGTTCAGGCGATTACCTTCGCGGCAGGTGTGTTCATTATCCTGCAGGGCGTGCGCCTGATTCTGGCGGAGATTGTCCCGGCCTTTACCGGATTTTCTGAAAAGCTGGTGCCGAATGCCCGTCCGGCACTCGATTGCCCGGTAATCTATCCCTATGCGCCTAACGCCGTGCTGATTGGCTTTATCTCCAGCTTCGTCGGCGGGCTGGTGGGGCTGTTCGTGCTGGGGCATCTGGACCTGGTGCTGATCCTGCCGGGCGTGGTGCCGCATTTCTTCTGTGGTGCCACCGCCGGGGTGTTCGGTAATGCTACGGGCGGCCGTCGTGGTGCCGTGATCGGTGCGTTTGCCCACGGGTTGTTGATCACCTTCCTTCCTGTCGCGCTGTTGCCGGTACTGGGCTCGTTGGGACTCGCCAACACCACGTTCTCTGATGCGGATTTCGGCGTTGTGGGGATCCTGTTGGGCAATCTGGTACATGTTCTCGACAAGAACATGATTACCGCGTTGTTAACCGGCATCTTTGGCGTACTTGCCGTGATCAATCTGCTGAAATCGAAAAAGCAGGCCGTCGGTAACGAGTAAATTTTTTACGGATGAATAAACGGACACCGTGCCCTGGCACGGTTTCCGCTCTTGACAATCCACACGCCTGCTAACGATATTCCCCATCCCAACCTGCTGTTTTGCGTCGTACTTCCTATTATGAACCGGCTGGTTTTGTTATCATTCAGGCCGGTTTTAGGAGGAAACGATGCGAACACTGACTGATGAAAAACGAAATGCGATTCTTGCCGCCGCCTCGGCGGTATTTCAGGAATTTGGCTATGAACGCGCGTCGATGAATGAAGTGGCTAAGCGTGCCGGTGGCTCGAAGGCGACGCTGTATAACTACTTCCCATCCAAAGAAGCGCTGTTTGAAAACGTGGTCAGAACCTACAGCACCCA
Organism: Erwinia sp. JUb26; assembly: GCF_003751505.1. GTDB lineage: Bacteria > Pseudomonadota > Gammaproteobacteria > Enterobacterales > Enterobacteriaceae > Erwinia. Next base: position 100,212 of record NZ_RJVB01000004.1, read on the forward strand.
TTATCTGACCCAGGCAGCCAGCGAGCTGGACCGCAAGAGTAACGCGTCGCTCAGCCTGGAAGAGAAGCTCACCGTCTTTGGTAAGCGTATGCTCAGCGTGTTGACCACGGACAGCCAGGCGATGCAGCTTTATCGCGTCGTTGTTGGCGAGGCTGGGCATTCGGATATTGGCGAGCTGTTTCGTGAATCTGGCGTACGTGAAAGCATGACCGCACTGACCGTGCTTATGCAGGCATCAATGGATCAGGGGGCGCTGTCCGTCAGCTCACCGGAACTGCGGGCGAAGCAGTTTACGTCACTGGTCAAAGCCGAAGTAGACGAGCTGCTGCTGAAAAGAGAGGTGGAAACCCTCAGCGAAGACCGCATTCAGAAGATGGTGTCTGCGGCAGTCACGCTGTTTATCAAGGGTGCCTGCTAGCCGGGGCATTCATCTTACCCAACGTTGATTGAGAGAAGGAAACGGCGATTGACAAATTACGCCCTTTAAGTAAACTGAACCGTACAGTTTAATTATGAGGTGTGCCATGTTCAGATCCATCGTCGTTTCCGTATCACTTTTCTCCGCAGCGCTGATGTTGAGCGGCTGCGTGTCTCTCTTTTAAGGCGGGTTTGAAATAATGAAAATCGTGCTCAATTGTTATCTTATCGCCGGCGTTTTCCTGCTCTCGGGCTGCCTTTCCATCGGCAGTCACATCTGATCCCCTCGTAGATTTATCACCCGCCATAACCTGCGCCGTTCCGCATCACACTCTGCCACCGGGAGAACAAGAGTTCCTCCCGGTGGCTGCCGTTTTTGGCGCAACGGTAAAAAAAATCCTGCAGCCAGAATCGCTGCAGGATTGCCCTGGTGGTGGCAGAATTAAAGGAATCGGTAACTGAACCCGGCTGTGATGATGGCTGCACTGTCGCGATCGTTCATTGGACTGTGCCTGACCTCATCGGGCAGTCGCTCATATTGTGCGGAAATATACGTCAACAATTGGTTGTCTGGGGCGTAACGCAGGCTCAGCCCCAGCCACGGCGTAAATGCATCGCCGGGCCGCCACTCGGCAAGGTGACTGCGCTCGGATTCCTGCGCGCTGATACCGTAGTAGTATCGATTTTGCGCACCGTTATCCCACCGCACGCCAGCCGCAGGGATCAGCGACCATCGATCCTGCCGCAGGGTATACGACCATGCCGCCTCTGCTGACATGCCGTCACTGTGATTGATGACATCCCGTTCCAGCGACGTGCTGAAACTTCCCGCTCGGGTAGCCAGTGTGTAGGCCAGACCCGATGCGACGCCGATGCGCCGTTTGTTCAACTGCCTGATTTGCCAGTCCGTACTGTCTTCAGGCCGGAACTGGCGGGGATCGACACCCAGATAAAAATCGAGGCGGTGCGAACTGTTTTCAACAATATGGAATCCGCCTCTCGCTCCCTGCCAGAAAAGCGTGCCATCTTCGTAACCCACGGCCGGTAAAGGCATCACTTTAGCGGGCGTATCTTTATAAGGAACAATAAAACCCGCCGCGGCAAGGCCCAGAGACAGATCCGTTGCCTGGCAGGTTGACAGCGTCACCGTGCCCAGTAGTAGCCCCACGGTGAAAGGAAGCGCGGCAGGCAGGGCGGGTTTTATCGCGCTCACTGTAATTTTTCCAGCAGCTGGTCGGCACCTTTATCAATGCCCGTTTCCGCTGCGCTGAGGGCCCCAAACGTTGCGCCCACATTCATCGCATTAGGGTACTGTTCGGCGATGTAGGCCAGCAGCAGTTCATCCGTTGTGGCGTCATGCAGCTCAACCGCGTAGTTAACGTAGCCGCTCATCAGACCACGTCCCCCTCTGACCGATTGAACAATATTGTACGGGCCGCCGGCAAGATCGAATTTGGTGAAGGTGCCGATAACCTGCGGCGTGGTATCCGCCCCGGTCAACGTCAGTTTTAACTTCAGCGTACCGGGTGAATTGTCAGAGACAACCCGGAATTTTTTACCCAGAACTTCACTGAATTTTTTCTGCATATAGTCCGCAAGCTGTTTGCGGTCGGAGCGCTCGACGTCATTAAACTGACCATCGCTGCCCTGATAAATCGTCACGGGTTCGATATTGATGCTGTTGTACTTCTTCCAGTCCACAGGAGACGCGTATTTGAATGGAATTCTGTCGCTGTCCTCGGAGGGATTGGGTGTTAAACGCGAGGAGGATTCCAGTCCGGCATATTTATTCGGGGATGAGCCTGAGCATCCGGCCAAAAGGGCAAGGGAGGCGACGATCGCCAGGGAGGTGGTTTTTCGAACGATTGACGACATGGTGTTCACTCCTGTAAATAACTGGAAACATAATAACTAAACTGTACGGTACAGTTATGATGTTTTATTGCAGCAGTGTCAAGAGGGAACCGTTACTCAGAGTGATTAAATTCAGGCGAGGGTTATGCCTTAACACTGAAACATATTTACGACGGGTGAAAATGGCGTATCGCTTTTGATCCGGTAAGAGAGAAACGCCACAAGGATGGCCGCCTGGGCTGCCGTTAATCTCTCGGTGGGAAACTACCCCCGTTCCAGCCTGTAAACGAAGCGGGGGTATCTCTTAGCTGGCGATGCGCTGCGGCTTTTGCGGCGCGCGAAACACCAGCATGATCCCCAGCAGAATTGCCGTCATGCCGGCAATGCCGGACCACGGCAGCCGGTTGCCGAGCAGCAAATAATCCAGCACGGCAGTGATCACCGGCACCAGATAAAACAGGCTGGTGACATTCACAATACTGCCAGCACTCAGCAGACGATAGAACAGCAGTTGAGCAACCACGGAAATCAGCACACCGAGGAACAGCGCCGAGGTGATAAATGCGGCGTTGAGGCGAAGGTGAACGGTTTCAGTCGGCAGCAGAAACAGGCACAGCAGCAGGCTGATGCCGTACTGCATGGGCAGGATCTCCGCGGGCGACTGGCGGTTTTTCTTCTGCATGATTGTCCCGAAAGTCATAAAACCGAGTGCGGCCAGCGCGCAGGCCACGCCGGAGAAGGGCAGACGGGAGGCAATCAGGCTTTGCCAGACCATCAGCACCAGGCCCGCCAGCGCGATCAGCAGACCACAAAGCCGCATTCCCTGCAAACGGCGCTCGGTCAGGCACAGAGTCAGAATCGGCTGGATGCCCATTATCGTGGCGATGGCCCCCGGGGTGACGCCGTCCGACATCGCCCGGAAGTAACACACTGAATAGCCGCCAATCAGCATCAGCCCGGTCAGCGCTACCCGCACACGTGTCCGCTTCGCAGGCAGCAGGGTTTTGCGCAGGCCGCCGATAATCGACAGCGCGGTGAGGGCAATGGCGAAGCGCACAATCAGCAGCGCAAGCGGCGAGGCGTTATCCAGTCCGAGGCGGGTAAAAATTGCCGCCGATCCCCACAGCAGCACAAATCCGGAGGTCGCGCCCTGGGCGGCCAGCGTTGTTTTAGATATACGCATCGATTTCGTCGTTCCTTAGCGTTCGGTTTTTTCCGGCAAGCACCCGGTTCAGATAACAGGCAATCTACCATTGGCTTTGAAATGACAAAAACGAATGTTTATCATGGATTGCATGACAAAATCAGATAGGTGTGTTGCCGAATGGATATCAATATTCAGAAATATAAAGCCTTTATGAAAGTGGTGGAGCTGGGCAGCTTTACCAAAGCGGCTGAAAAACTGTTTTATTCCCAGTCGGCAATCAGCCGGATGATTAACGATCTGGAAAAAGAGTGGCAGGTGTCGCTGTTCGAGCGTCACCGCAGCGGCGTGCGGCTGACCTCCGACGGCATCAAGCTGCTGCCGTTTGCCAAAAGTGTTTGCGAGGAATACCTAAAACTGCAGGCGGAGGTGGATGCGCTTAACGGGCTTCAGTCCGGCATGATCCGCATCGGCACCTTTTCCAGCGTTGCCACCCACTGGCTGCCCGATATGCTCAGAGCCTTTCAGCGCGATTACCCAAACATTGAGTTCGAATTACTGCTGGGGGACTACACCGAAATCGAGGGCTGGATCGCGGAAGGCCGCGTGGACTGCGGTTTTACCCGACTCCCTGCGTTAGCGGGGCTGGAGGCGATTTTCCTTGAAAAGGATGAGTATCTGGCGGTGCTGCCGCAGGATCATCCATTGGCAGATCACGACACCGTGCCGCTGGCTGCGCTGTGCGACAGCCCCTTTATCCTGCTGGAAAAAGGCAGTAATCACGAAATTGTGGAGATCTTTAACGCATCCGGGCTGGCACCGCGCGTCAAATTTACCCTGTGGGATGATTACGCGGTGATGGCAATGGTCGAGAAGGGGCTGGGCGTCAGCATTCTACCCCGACTGATCCTCAGGAATATCCCTTACCGCATCGTCACCCGCCCGCTGGATGTTGCGCCCTATCGCGATATCGCGCTGGCATTGCGCAGCAGCAAAACCTGCTCCCGCGCCGTGCAGCAATTTATGCATTACCTCCGCTACCGGAAATCCGAATCCGTCAGCTAAAACAACCTCATTCACTTTTTTTGACGTTGGACGACAAAGCTTTTCGCTGTTTGTTTATCGCCATGGGGATTATGCTTTTTAACAGCCGCGCAACAGCTGTTTTAACAAACGCTCTGCGTAATCAACTACTGAACTGAATTCTGGAGAGCCCCATGAAAAAGATTGGCATCAATGGTTTCGGACGTATTGGCCGCCTGGTACTCCGTCGTATTCTGGAGCAAAACGAGCCGGTGGAAATCGTGGCGATTAACGACCTCACCTCGCCGGAAATGCTCGCCTACCTGCTGAAATACGATTCCAACTACGGTGCGTTCCCGGCAACCGTCAGCGCCGGTGAGAAATCGCTGGTAGTGGGCGGAAAACAGATTACCGTTTTCGCGGAAAAAGACGCCCGCAATATTCCGTGGGGCGATCTGGGCGTTGACGTGGTGATCGAATGTACCGGCTTCTATACCTCAACCGAAAAAGCGCAGGCGCACATTGATGCGGGCGCGGCACGCGTACTGATCTCAGCACCGGCCGGTGAGATGAAAACCATCGTTTATAACGTCAACGATGACCAGATGACGGCGGACGATACCATTATCTCCGTGGCGTCCTGCACCACCAACTGCCTGGCACCGATGGCGAAAGCGCTGAACGACAGCTTCGGCATTCGCGTGGGCACCATGACCACGGTTCACGCCTATACCGGCACCCAGGCGCTGGTGGATGGGCCGCGCGGCAAAGATTTCCGCGCCTCACGTGCAGCGGCAGAAAATATTATTCCGCACACCACCGGCGCGGCGAAGGCCATCGGGCTGGTGATCCCGGCCCTGGCCGGCAAACTGAAAGGCCACGCGCAGCGCGTACCGACCAAAACCGGTTCGGTAACCGAGCTGGTCACCGTGCTGGATAAAAAAGTGACGGTGGCAGAAATTAACGCCGCGCTGCAGGCCGCCTGCGAGAATAACGAATCGTTCAAATATACCGACGACGAGATTGTTTCCTCGGATGTTATCGGTCTGCCGTTCGGTTCTGTTTTCGATGCGACCCAGACGGAAATCAGTGAAGTGGGCGATTTACAGCTGGTGAAAACCGTCTCCTGGTACGATAACGAGTACGGATTTGTGACCCAGCTGGTGCGCGTGCTGCATAAATACATCAGCCTGTAAGCTGAAACGCTGAAACGCTGAAACGCTGAAACGCTGAAACGCTGAAACGCTGAAACGCTGAAACGCTGAAACGCTGAAACGCTGAAACGCTGAAACGTTGATAAGTTGATAAGTTGATAAGGGCCGCCGTTTCTCGAATACGGAGAATCGGCGGCCCGTTTGCGTTTTAACGGCCCAGCTCCGCCAGCAAAAAGTCGATCAGCACGCGAATAGTTTCGCTCTGCTGGCGGTGCTGCGGATAGACCGCGCTCAGCGTGAGTGACGACGGATGGCAGTCATCCAGTACGCTGACCAGCTCCCCGCGCTTCAGCGCGTCACCGACGATAAATTCCGGCAGCAGCACCAGACCCAGTCCGGCCACCGCCGCATCGCGCAGCACCTCGCCGTTATTGCTCTGCATCGGCCCGCAGACCGCGACAATCTTCGCCTTTCCCTCAACGTTCAGCTCCCAGCCGTATTGCCCTTCGCGCCCGAAGCGTAGACAGGCGTGATGCTGCAAATCCTCCGCCAGCTGCGGCGTGCCCGCGCGTTGAAGGTAGGCTGGGCTGGCGCAGATCACGCGCCGCAGCTCCCCGAGGCGGCGGGCCATCAGCGTGGAGTCCGCGAGGGTACCAATACGAATTGCCATATCAAAACCTTCGCCAATGACGTCTACATAACGGTCCGCCAGTTCCGTTTGCAGCTGCACGCCCGGATGCCGGGCAAGAAAGGCGGCCAGCAGCGGCGACAGATGGCTCATGCCAAACGACATCGGCATGCTCAGGCGGAAGGTGCCGTGCAGCTCGCGGCGGCGGTCCGAAACGGACTGTTGCGCTTCCTGAATGTCATCGAGGATCTTTAGCGCGTGCTGCGCAAAGGTCCGCCCGGCATCAGTCACCGACAGTTTGCGCGTGTTGCGGATCAACAGGCGAGCCCCGAGCGAGGCCTCCAGCGCGGCCATACGGCGGCTGACGTATTGCTTGGACAACAGCAGCTGTTCGGCCGCTGCGGTGAAGCTGCCGGCGTTAATCACGGCGACGTAAATTTTGAGATCTTCTATCTGCATATTGTCCACTAAAACGCGACGGTGATTGCCATTACAGGCCATTGTTGGGCATGTGAGTTTACTTATATTCTATCTCTATCGGAAGGGCAAACGCCCGCCACCCAACAAAACTAAGGAACACATCATGATCGAGCAAAGACTTTCAGCACAACGCGGACTGGGCGATCACGGCTGGTTGCATTCACGCCACACCTTCTCCTTCGCAAACTACTGGGATCCAAAACAGGTTGGTTTTTCAGACCTGCTGGTGATAAACGACGACCAGGTGGCGAAATCCCGCGGTTTCGGCGCACATCCGCACAGCAACATGGAAATTATCTCCTATGTGTTGGAAGGCGCGCTGGCTCACAAAGATTCAATGGGAACCGGTTCGGTGATTGTCCCGGGTGATGTGCAGCTGATGAGTGCGGGCAGCGGCGTGACCCACAGCGAGTTCAACCATTCGCAGACCGAAGGCGTTCACTTCCTGCAGATCTGGATTGTGCCGTCTGAGAAAAATACCGCGCCGGGCTATCAGCAGGTTTCCGTGCCGGACAGTGAAAAACGCGGGCAGATGCGGCTGATTGTCTCCCCTGAAGGCACTGACGGCTCGCTGAAGGTGCGCCAGGACATGCGGATTTATACCGGTTTGTTTAACGGTGACGAAAGCCAGACGGTCACGCTGCCGGACGATCGTTACGCCTACATTCACGTTGCCCGCGGTAGCATCACCGTCAACGGTATTGAGTTTAAAGAAGGTGACGGTGCGCGGGTGCGCAACGAGCAGACGCTGAGCTTTACCGACGGCCAGGACGCGGAAGTGCTGCTGTTCGATCTGCGCCCGGTGGAAGTGAACCAGCCAACGCGCTAAGCGACGGATGATAAAAAAGCGCTGACTTCGGTCAGCGCTTTTTTTATGTTGCTAACGTTAAGCGTAGCGTTTAAACCGGGGCCACCAGATAGCGGACCGCCGGCAGGCTGTCCTGCTGATGGAATTCGTAAAGCCTGTTCTGAATTTTCTGATCGTTCATGGTGTAACGGTCCCGCTGGCGCAGGTGCTCCATCCAGGAACCCACGATAAAGGTTTCCACAAAAATACCGGGCTGCAGGATATCTTCATAAACCGACCAGTTTATTGCTCCGCCACGTCGCCTGACGCGTCGCATATCCTGCATGCAGAGAACAAAGTCATGCGCATCTTCCTGGCGGATCAGGTATTCATAGCTGACCATCACCGGCCCGCGGTCGTGGTGAATATCCAGTGCCGGGACGCCGCTGTCCACATTGCTGAGGTCAAGATCCAGGTCAGGATCCTGATCCAGCCGCCAGCGCAGCGCCGTGGTGCTGGCCAGTAGCATGCCGACCGTGGCCACACACAGGGAGGCCGGGATACCGTAATGCGAGGCCAGCTGACCCCAGACAGCACTCCCAACGGTCATGGCGCCGAAGAATACGGTGAGGTATACCGCCAGCGCACGGGCTTTCACCCATTTTGCCGCGCTACGCTGTGCCCCCAGATTCAGCGTGGAAAGCACGGCAATCCACGAGAAGCCGGTGAAGAACTCGAAGGCATTCAGCAGCCAGAAATTGCGCACGAAGGCCAGCGCCAGCAGGGTGATCGCAAACATCAGACTGGACAGAACCATCAAACGGTCCGGGTTAAAACGCCTGCGCAGCCGCGGCAGCATAACTGCGCCACAAATGGCTCCGACGCCGATAAATGCCAGCATAATCCCGTAGCCGCCGGGGCCAAGATTTAACTCACGACGGGCGACCAGCGGCAGCAGCGCCCAACCGGCGCTGCCGAAAACGAAGAAGGCGACCGTACGAACCAGCACGTTTCTCAGCACCGGCGCGGCATGCACGTAACGTAAACCCGCGCGAACCGCTGAGAAGAAGTGCTCCGGCGGCAGGCGCTGCACCGCCGGTTCCGCTTTCCAGCGATAAAGCACCCACGCTACGCCGAGAACGGAGAGGGCATTCAGCAGAAATACCATCCATGGACCGGCAAAGGAGAGGATCAGGCCGCCCAGCGCCGGGCCAATAGCACGACTGATATTAATCCCCAGAGAGTTAAGAGCGATGGCCGGGCCGAGTTCCTCCTTGCGCACCAGATCCGGCACAATCGCCTGGAACGGCGGTGAACTCATCGCCGCCCCGGCGCTGAGCAGGAACGCAGCGATAAGCAGGATCGGCGGAGTGACATGGCCAGTGAAAGAAAGCACGGTTAATCCGGCGGCGGCGATAAATACCCACAGCTGGGAGAATAATAAATACTTTCGGCGATCGACAATGTCAGCCATCACCCCGGAAGGCAGGGCAAACAGAAACATCGGCAGGCTGCTGGCCGCCTGCACCAGCGCCACGCTGAGCGGGTCGGCGCTGAGCGTCAGCATAGTCCAGTTCACGCCGACATCGTTCATCCAGGAACCGATGTTGGAAACCACGGTGGCAATCCACAGCAGGCGAAAGACCGGCTGGCTCAGCGGCTGCCAGGGAGAAACCCCGGCCTGCGGCGGCAGCTCGGCAACGTCCGGCGTTGCGCTGTGAATATCGTTAGTTTGCGCCATTGCGCACCTCCTGTTACCAACCCGCCCTGAAAGGCATCCGCGATAGCGATCTCTCATTCGGAGTCAGTCAGTTACTAAAGTTAAGCCCCTGGGAAACCCAGCGCGACGGCACGTCCCGCTGAAATTCAGGCGCAGAAAAACCGCCCCGTAGTGATACGGGGCGGCAGAATTAACCGTGTGTCAGGCGATTAGAATGCGAAGCAGCTGCAGCCCAGCGCGCCCCAGAAGGCGTTGTCTTCTGCAACCGGCACGCTGGATCCGCGTGCGATATCATGATGATGGCTGTGCACGCCGCACGGGCCGCTGCACTGGTGAGGCTGTGAAGCAAAGGCCGCACGGCCGTTCGCCTGAGGAGGCGCGCTGCGGTAGTGGCCCGGGAATTTGATGACCGGCGACCACTCCGGCAGCACCGGAATCGACGGTGGGGCTTCGGAGGTGAACGATCCCGCCGCATACACCACATTACCGTCAACCACGGTCAGCACCGATTCAATGCCTTTAATCTCCTCTTCCGGCACCACAAAGTAGTCTTTGCTCAGCACTGCCAGATCCGCCAGCTGGCCGGTTTTGATCTGGCCTTTTTTACCCTGCTCGCTGGAGAACCACGCGCTGCCCTGGGTCCACAGCATCAGCGCGGTATCGCGATCCAGGCGGGCATTGACGTCATACATCTGCATCCCGCCGACGGTACGACCCGATACCAGCCAGTACAGCGCGGTCCACGGGTTATAGCTGGCCACGCGGGTGGCATCCGTCCCCAGGCCGACCGGGACGCCGGTTTCCAGCATCCGCGCGACCGGTGGCGTGTGCTTGGTGGCTTCAATCCCGTAGCGCTCGGCGAAGTATTCCCCCTGGAACGCCATGCGGTGCTGCACCGCGATGCCGCCGCCCAGCTCTTTGATGCGATCGATGTTCTTCTGGGTCACGGTTTCCGCGTGGTCGAAGAACCAGTGCAGGCCGTTGAACGGAATATCCCGGTTCACTTTCTCGAACACGTCCAGCATACGGCTGATCGATTCGTTGTAGGTGGCGTGCAGGCGGAACGGCCAGCGGTGTTCCACCAGGTGACGTACCACGCGCTCCAGCTCATCTTCCATTCCCGGCGCCAGGTCCGGGCGCGGCTCGAGGAAATCCTCGAAGTCGGCGGCGGAGAACACCAGCATCTCGCCCGCGCCGTTGTGGCGGAAATAGTCGGTGCCCTGGCCCGGGGTCAGCATATCGGTCCACTTCTCGAAATCTTCCAGCTCGTGGCCCGGACGCTGGGTGAACAGGTTATAGGCGATACGCAGCGTCATCTGCTTCTTCTCGTGCAGCTCGGAGATCACTTCGTAATCTTCCGGATAGTTCTGGAAGCCGCCGCCTGCATCAATGGCGCTGGTCAGGCCCAGGCGGTTCAGCTCGCGCATAAACTGGCGGGTAGAGTTCACCTGCTGTTCCAGCGGCAGCTTCGGCCCTTTTGCCAATGTGGAGTAAAGGATCATCGCGTTAGGACGGGCAATCAGCATACCGGTCGGGTTGCCGTTGCTGTCGCGCTGGATCTCGCCGCCCGGCGGGTTCGGCGTATCGCGGGTGTAACCCACCACTTTTAATGCCGCGCGGTTAAGCAGGGCGCGATCGTAGAGGTGCAGCACGAAGACCGGAGTATCCGGTGCGGCTTCATTAATCTCTTCCAGCGTTGGCATGCGGCGCTCGGCAAACTGGAACTCGTTCCAGCCGCCCACCACGCGCACCCACTGCGGGTTTGGGGTGCGCAGTGCCTGTTCTCTCAGCATGCGCATGGCGTCAGCAATCGACGGCACGCCTTCCCAGCGCAGTTCCAGGTTGTAGTTAAGCCCGCCGCGGATCAGGTGCAGGTGTGAGTCGTTCAGGCCGGGGACCGCCGTGTGGCCTTTCAGATCGATGATCTTTGTGCCTTCACAGCTGTGCTGCATCACTTCGGCGACGGTGCCAACTTCCAGAAACTTACCGTCGCGGATCGCCACGGCGTCAGCAATCGGGTTTTCGCGATCGACGGTGTGAAAACGACCGTTGGTTAAAATCAGGTCTGCTTTGCCAAGCGTTACCATAGAACCTCCTGAACTGAGATGTCCGAATCAGGCTCGATGGCCACGGACAAAGAAAATCGCTGCCGGAAAAGGCAGGACGTGTAGGTAGATGACGGGATTATGGTCAGCGGGGGGGAGGAGCGTCTAGTTATACAAACGGATAGGTATCTCTCCGTATAGGTATACACAGAGATAATAGTGCGGGGAAAAAAAGCTTCGTAGACTGCGCTCCATGGTCAGCCCGGTCCACTTCATATTGCAGCGGGCCGCGTGACGCAGATAACTAAACGTCGTCATTTTTTATTAATCCAGCAACATTAACCTCAATGGGTATTACTATGACTAACTCGAAGCTTGAAGTCCTGACGCCACACAACAGCCAGATCATTTTCATCGACCAGCAGCCGCAAATGGCCTTTGGCGTGCAGTCTATCGACCGCCAGGTTCTGAAGAACAACACCGTTGCTCTGGCAAAAGCGGCGAAGGTGTTCAATATCCCAACCATCATCACCACCGTTGAAACCGAAAGCTTCTCCGGCCACACCTACCCGGAACTGCTGGATGTGTTCCCGGGCCAGGATATCCTGGAGCGTACCTCAATGAACTCCTGGGATGACCAGAAAGTGCGTGACGCGCTGGCGGCTAACGGCAAGAAGAAAGTGGTGGTATCTGGCCTGTGGACTGAAGTGTGTAACAACAGCTTCGCCCTGTGTGCCATGCTGGAAGGCGGCTACGAAATCTACATGGTGGCGGATGCATCCGGCGGTACCACTAAAGAAGCACACGACTATGCCATGCAGCGCATGATCCAGGCCGGTGTAATCCCGGTAACCTGGCAGCAGGTGATGCTGGAATGGCAGCGCGACTGGGCACACCGTGATACCTACAATGCCGTCATGGACATTGCGAAGGAGCACTCTGGTGCTTACGGTATCGGTGTTGACTACGCCTACACCATGGTACACAAAGCGCCTTCACGTCAGAAGAGCGAGCACCGTACTCTGGCTCCGGTCCCGGCACGTTAATTGTTCTTTGCCGACCGGTGCCCGTGCGCCGGTCGGCATTGACTCATGATGGGGAAAAACCATGAGTCCGTTACTTGTTTCGCTTGGCGCGGGTGTGCTGATCGGGCTGGTTTATGCGCTGCTTAAAGTGCGTTCACCGGCACCGCCCGCCATTGCACTGATTGGCCTGCTGGGTATGGTTATCGGTGGCCAGCTGGCAACGCAGTTCCTGTCGCGTTGATTTCTGCTAACAGGATGGAGTGAAGATGTTAAAGTCTTACGCTATTTCGCTGATGGTCGGCATGCTGGCCGGCGTTATTTATTCACTGATCGCCGTTGATTCACCGGCTCCACCAATTTTTGCGCTGGTGGGCCTGTTCGGCATGCTGGTGGGTGAGCAGATTGTCCCGCTGGTTAAACGGTGGATTAAACGAGAGCCGGTGACGCTCACCTGGTTTAAACAGGAGTGCGTACCGAAAATCAGCGGCACCCCGCCGCCGCCAGACGAAAAGTCCGGTTAAGGACGCTCTCACGTTACGTGAGCATTTCAAAGGATAACAGCATGCAGCTGTCGCAGCGCATTGTCGTCGTTGATGACGAACGTTCCGTTCGTAGTGGGCTGAGTAACCTGCTCCAGTCGGAGGGGTATTCAACCCGGATTTATGAGTCGGCGGAAACGCTGCTGGAAGATGCAAACGCGCTGGCAGAGGCCGCGCTGTTTATCATTGATGTCAGGCTCAAGGGAATGAGCGGTTTTGAACTTTTCATAGAACTCACCCGGCGGATTGAAAATCCGCCGGGTATTATTATTTCCGGCAACGGCGACGATAATACGCTGCGCTATGCTATCAGCCTCGGGGCCATCGCTTTTTTACCGAAGCCCATTGATATCGATACGCTGCTTGATAACGTTCGGCTGGCGCTGACGACGAGCAGGGGATGCCGATGAGTTCACTCCCGGACGTGCCTCCCTCCTTTGAATCCAATACGCTGACCCTGCCTGACGATCTCGTCATTACCTCGCTGGCGCAGGAGGGCAACAGCGAATGGTTTTTATGCCGCAGCCCCTCATTGGGCGAAGAGTTTGTCCTCACCGCTGCCGCCAGCGAAGCCGTCCAGTTTCAGGTTTCGCAGCTGCTTAAAAACGAATACCTGCTGCGAGACAATCTCTCTACGCAATGGGCGTTGAAGCCATCAGCACATACGCTCTACCGCGGCCGCTACGCGCTGATTTATCCGATTTTCGCCTATCAGACGCTGGCCGAAGTGATGCGCGTGCGAAGGCCGTCGCTGAGCAACTTCCTGCACAGCGCGGCGATGATGGCCAACACGCTGGGAATGATGCATCAGCAGGGGCTGATCCACGGCGATATCAAACCGGCGCATTTTTTTGTCACCGAAGCAGGGGGATGTAAACTCGGTGGCTTCGGGCTCGCGTGCCCTTCTTCTGAAGTTTTACTGCAAACACAGCTGCCTGCCTCAGGCGGTACGCTGGCTTATATGTCGCCGGAACACACCACGCGCACGACCCAGCGGGTGAGTAGCCTGAGCGATCTCTATAGCCTCGGCATTGTGATGTACGAGCTGCTGACCGGCAAACTGCCTTTTGGCACGCCGGGCGCCGGGCATTCCGAGTGGGTGCATCACCACATTGCCTCCGAGCCGCTGCCCCCTGAGCGGGTGCGTCACGATGTGCCTGCTGTCCTCTCGGCCATCATTCTGCGTTTACTGTCCAAATCACCGGAGCATCGCTATCAGAGTGCCGAAGGGCTACAGGCCGATCTGCGCCGCTGCCTGTCTATCATCACCCCCGAAGGGCACATTGAGCACTTTGACCTCGGCTCGCAGGATCTGCCGCAGACCGGGCCGTATTCGGATGCGATGTACTACGATCATCCCCAGGCTCAGGAGGTGCTGGACGCTTTCGAACGGTTCAGCAACAGCGGTAAGCACAAACTGGTGATGATTGACGGTGCGCTGGGCTCGGGGAAAACGTCGCTCATCGCTTCGGCAGCGAAAAAACTGCAGCAAAAGAAACTGTTGCTGACGGTAGTGAAAGCCGACCGGCATTCGCCCATTTTGCCGCACGGCATTCTCATCTCCGCAATTCGCACGTTAACTCTGCAGCTGATGGGCCTGCCTGCGGCGGATGTCGCCCGCTGGCGTGCGCATTTTACCCGCCTGCTGGGCGACTACAGCGAACTGGCAATCCACTTCTTCCCCGAACTGGGCGTATTGCTGAATCAGAAGGGGCACTTCGCGGCGGATATCCACTCGCTGGATGCCCGCGATCGCTTCAATACGATGGCCTGCAGCATGATCAAAGCGTTTGCCACTCCCGGCAGGCCGCTGGTGATGATGATTGACGATATTCACTGGGCGGATCGCGCCAGCCTGGGGCTGCTGCAAAATTTGCTTAGCCAGAGCGAAGATATCCCGCTGATGGTCGTCGTCGGGCATCGGGATCTTGCCTCTATGCCCTGCCAGACGATGCGCGAGCTGCTGGCAAAACTGCGCGCTTCGGCAGTGCGGGTGAGCGACATTACGCCGCAGATTCTGAGCATCAAACAAATTGCCCGCAGGCTGGCGGGGATGTTTCACGTGCGGGCGTCTGCCACCTGCGAACTGGCGCGGGTCGTTCATGAAAAAACGGGCGGCAATCCGCTGTTTACTCAGGAATTTATACGCCAGGCGGTGCAGCATGGTTTGATTAGCCACCGTAAATTCCCGTTGACCTGGCACTATGATCTCGACGCCATCAAGGCCTGCCAGTACACCGAAAATGTTGCCAGCCTGGTTTTACAGCGCATGGAGATTGTGCCGGACATTACCCGACAGGTACTGAGCAGCATCGCATGCCTTGGCGGTTCCGGCGGGCTGAGTCTGCCCGGCAAGGTGCTGAATCTGACGCAGGAAGAGATCCGCATGCATCTTTTGCCTGCGGTAGTGGCGCAGTTAATCACGCTGAACAACGATGACTATGCCTTTACTCACGACCGCGTACAGGAAGCGGCAATCAATCTGATTGATACGGATGAAAAAGATCGTCTGCACTTTCGCGCCGCCAGCCTGCTGGCCGAGCGGGCCAATGAGGATCTCAGCAACGATGCGCTGTTCCGGGTCGTTCACCATGTGGCCGCGATTAAAAACACCGAGCTGCTTCATCAGAGCGCGAGCCGGTATCGTCAGCTGATTCTGCTGGCGACCCGTCGGGCTAAAAACACCGGTGATTACGTTTCAGCGCTGCGGTTTTTACAGGCTACCCAGCGGCTGAATGCACCGCTGACGCCCGAAGAAGATTTCACCTTTACGCTGGAAGCGGCAGAGTGCGAATTTTTACACGGCAACCTGTCGACCGCGCAGCGACACTGCACGCGGCTGCTTAGCGCGCCGGGAAATCCCACCGATAAAGCCATTGCCGCCTGCATGATGGCGGAAATTCATATGCGGCAGTCGGACAGCCAGCTGGCGCTGGAAACGGCAATTGCCTGGCTGGCGGTCTTCGGCATTCACCTGAATCGGGAGCCGGATAAAGCCGAATGCGATGCTGCCCGTATTAAACTCAAGCAACAGGTCGGTAAAAATCCCTATACCCGCCTCAGACCGCTGCCGCTGATGGCGTGCCGTAAGACAGAAGCGATTATGAATTTGATGGCCAGCGCCTGCATGTTTGCTGCGTTTGTCAGTCCACGGCTGCACTTCATGATCGTTTGCAAGATGCTGCATCTGACGATGGATCGCGGGATGACCGGCGCGTCAACATTTGCACTGTCCTGGTATGGGGTGCTGTGTGGCGATCACTACAACGAGTACAGCCGGGGATTTGCCAGCACGCTGCTGGCCCGGGAACTGGTCTATAAACACGACTTCACCAGTTTCAAAGCGCGCACGCTGCTGCCGCTGGACCAGGTCAGTATCTGGACCATGCCAACCACCTATTCTATCGACTGCGCCAAAACCACCTTCGACACCGCCGTGGCCGTGGGCGATCGCACCTCTGCCTGCCTTGCCCTGCGCCATCTGGTGATGAATTATTTAACGCGAGGCGATCACCTGGAAGGGGTGCAGACCTCCATCGAGCGTGGTCTGGCGTACGTCAGTAAGGCGCAGTACCGTGACGTTGAAGTGATTTTGCAAATGCAGCGCGACTATGTGCTGTTTCTGCGCTTTGCCGGGGATGCGCCGCTGTCCGGGAAAAACTTCCAGCCGCAGCCCATTTTGCAGATGAAACCCGGCACCGGCATTGAACCTATTCTTTTGATGCAGTTCTGGTCATGGCTGTATCAGGGCATGGCTCACTTTTTCGCCGGGGAATATGCCTGCGCAGCGGACTGTTTTGCCCAGGCCGCGCCGCTCACCGGTTCCATTCCCGGGCACATTCACCGGCTCGATTTTCATCTCTACAGTGCGCTGTCGGTAACGATTCCGCTGACCTCGCACACCTGCACCGATGACGATCGGCAGTTTGTTGCCGCACACTATGAAATGATTGCCACCTGGGCCACTGAAAACCCGCGGACCTTTGCCGATAAAGCCGGACTGCTGCGCGCGGAAATGCTGCGGCTGGAAGGGGATTCTCTACAGGCTGCCCAGCAGTATGAGCTGGCGATAACGCTGTCGCGCGAAGGCCGTTTTGATCATATCAACGGCCTGGCCTGTGAATTGGCCGCAAGCTATGCAAGCACCTGCGGCCTGAGCGTGGCGGCGGATGGCTATATCAAAGGCGCTATCGCCGCCTGGGAACGTTGGGGAGCCGGGGCTAAAGTCCGACAGCTTGAGCTGCGCTATCCGCATCATGCCTCTTCCCACCGTCATGCCGCCTTTAGCACGGTGCCGTTCGAGCAGAGCGCCGAGTTGAGCGATTTGCAAAGTGTGATTACCGCGGTGCGTGCGCTGACCGAGGAGATCAACCTCGACCGGCTGATCAACACGCTGATGATGATGCTGCTGGAAAGAGCGGGTGCCCAGCACTGCCTGTTGATCAGACTGTTGGACGGCAGCGTGCCGGAAATTGAAGCGCGAGCCACCACCACGGCTGACGGTATTCGGGTGAAAATCGTTCAGCAAACGCCGCTGGCAACGGACCTGCCGCTGTCGGTACTGTCGGCGGTGATCCGCACCGGGCAGGAGATCCGCACCGGCAAACCGGAGGTCTTCAGCCCGTTCAGCCAGGATCCGTATCTGGTGGCATCCGGCGCGGCGGTGATGTGTGTGCCGATGTTTAAGCAGGCGCGGATGGTCGGGGTGTTGTATCTGGAAAACCGATTGATGCCGGATGTATTTACCGCCGAACATTCGCGCGTGGTGTCGATGCTGGGGGCGCAGGCCGCCGTCTCGCTGGAAACCGCACGGCTGTATGCCGAACTGATGGAGGAGAACGTTAACCGCCGTCGTGTTGAAAAGCAGCTGCGCGCCAGCCAGACCTCGCTGATCATGGGAGAAAAAATCAGCCACACCGGCACCTGGCACTGGAATCTGGCAAAAGACCAGATGATGATTTCCGACGAATATCGGCGGATCCTCGGCCTGCCGCCGGAGCAAAGCAGCCTGTCTATGGCGGAGTTTATGACCATGGTTCATCCTGACGATCATGGCTGCATCAGCGAACTGGTCAGAGAAAGCGTGATTAACGGGGTCAGCATGCAGGCGGAATTTCGTATTATCCGTCGCGACGGCGAGTGCCGCTATATCAAAGGCATCGGCGACCCGGTAGAAAACCTGCCCGACGTCAGCGAGTATTTTGGCACCATTTCCGATATCACTTCACAGCGCCTTGCCGAGGATGCCGTGCGTATTGCGCAGGCCGACCTTGCCCGTGTTTCCCGTGCGACCACGGTGGGGCAGCTTACCGCGTCGATTGCC
This sequence comes from Erwinia sp. JUb26, assembly GCF_003751505.1. Lineage (GTDB taxonomy): Bacteria > Pseudomonadota > Gammaproteobacteria > Enterobacterales > Enterobacteriaceae > Erwinia. Next base: position 118,351 of record NZ_RJVB01000004.1, read on the forward strand.
CACGAGATCAACCAGCCGCTGATGTCGATTGTGGCAAACGCCGGGGCCAGCATGCGTTGGATAAAACGCGGCCCCGAGCATATGGACAACGCCTGCCGCGGTCTGCAGGAAATTCTGAGCGAAGGAAAACGCGCCGGAGATATCATTCGCGGGCTTCAGGGGCTGACGCGCAATCAGATTTCTGAGTTTGCTCCCGCTAAACTGCACCACCTCGCGCGGGATATCCTGTCGCTTTCGCGCATGGAGCTGGAGCGGCGTTGGATTTCACTGGATTTAGATCTGCGTGCGGAGAACGACAATATTTATTGCGAGCGGGTGCAGATCCAACAGGTGCTACTGAATCTGGTGGTGAATGCCATTGATGCGATGGTTGAAAAAGGCAGAGGATCCAGTGTATTGAAGCTGTCTTCGTCTAATCCCACCCCTGATACGATTCTTTTTGAGGTAGCGGATAACGGCACCGGCCTGTCGGATGAGGTGATATCGCGTATTTTCGACTCTTTCTATACGACGAAAAAAGAGGGAATGGGGATGGGGCTAACCATCAGCGAAGGGATCATCAAAAAGCATAAAGGCGAACTGAAAGCGGCGAACCGGGCCGGTGGCGGCAGTAAATTCTGGTTCGCGCTGCCAACGGAAGCGGAAGGCTAACATCCTGTTCCCTGAGGATGAGCTCAGGGAATTCACTGATTGCGGACGCTGTGGGGAACGCTTAGCGGCTGGCCGACTTTACGATGCTGAGCCGCTCGGCGGCCCTGACCAGGTCTGATAGCGAACGCACCTGCATTTTCTCCATCACCCTGCGCTTATGCACCTTGGCGGTGATCTCACTGACGCCCATCTCGGCGGCAATCTGCTTGTTCTGCAAACCCCCAATCGCCAGCAGCATGACCTCGTTTTCACGGGGTGTCAGCGTCAAATGCCGTTCGGTTAATGCCAGCTTCTCGCGGGCAGTTTCCATACCCTGTTCAGATATTCGCAGCGCTTCCGCTACGGCCTGCAGCAGATGATCGGGATCGACCGGTTTGGTTAAGAATTCGCAGGCTCCGGCTTTCATTGCCTTAACCGTGATGGGAATCGTACCGAATCCGGTGAGAAAGATGGTCGGAATTGAATAGCCGCGATCGCTGAGCGCGCGCGTAACATCAAAGCCGTCAGCGCCGGGCATATTGATATCCACAACCAGACAGCACGGCCCGGAAGAGAGTGATTCCGCGAGGAAAGACTGAGGAGAGGTATACGGTGCGACACGATAATCTGCGGATTCAAGCAGGTTGGTCAGTGCAGTGATAACCGATGCATCATCATCAACAAGATAAACGGTGTGATTCATTGGCGGATTCTCAATTGATGTTGTGTCCGTAACGAAAATGTCATGCACCGATGAGGTGCAAAATAATGGATGTCTGTAAGTGTTATATAAAGAAATCGTGATTTTATTATTAAATACTATACTAACTTTCTGTAAATGACGACAGTTTTCATTTCCGCCTGTCAGTTTGTAACGCCATGAAAGTATGAAGAAAGTTATTTTCTTAAGTCGTATAATTGTAAATCACCGAGCCGTGATGAATATTGCAAAATATTTCTCAGCGACGGAGAGATATTTCTTATAGGATTTATCTTAGGTGGAGTGGAGGGCTTTTTCCGCAAACAGTTAAATATTATTATTCAAACAGCATGCTCATTCTGAAACGTACCGGACGTTATTTTAATATTGTTACACGACAATATTATCCGCGATAAGCGAAGGGAATAGAGTAGATTGTCATTTTCTGCATAATTAACATTCGAATCGATCATAAAATTAACGCCTTACGATGACGTTTGATACTGCCGGGCTTATCTGCGTCAATGCTGAAAAAAAACAGAGATATAGGCGGATTGCGGTAGGGGAAAGGTGTAAAAAATCAGCGTGAAGTTTTTCTTATCATTAACAAGCAAGAGGGGTAAGGACGATGCAACAGAGAGGAACGTTCAGACACAAACCCATGCAGGGCGAGGAACAGGTCTAACCTCAACATCGCCATCGCGTGGGATTTACTGCTATCAAACAGCCAGGATTATTCGTTGTTATTGCCGATGGGCCTGGCGCGAACGTTTCGCCGATAAGACTGCCATAAACAGGGTGATAAAAGACAGTGCGACCAGTGTCTTGAGCGTGTTCATACGTTACTCCTTTTATTCTTCCCGGCCGCCTGTGATAAATCGTTCACAGGCGTCAGGAGGGTGTTCCAGTGTGGGGGATTATTTAATCAGCTCGGCAGTCACGTAGGCGTGGTTATCAACGCGGGCACCGGTAATTTTATACGTTGCACCACTCTGTTTTGCCTGAGCGGCAACCTTCGCTTCTGCGGCATCCAGTGTAGAGGCGGTAGCGGTGATGTTTTGCGCCATGCTGCCGAAAGAAACCAGAGCCAGTGCGGATACTGCAACGAAAGTTTTGATAGATTTCATGATTAACTCCTCAGTTGATTTTGTTTATGGTGAGGCGTTTTGCCTCGATGGAATGCATAGTAGACCCGTGCGTGGATGAATAACATCCCTGTCTTTTGCTGAAGTAAATCAGAAAATTTGAATGATGTGCGGCGAGCGTTTTTTGTTGTCTGATACCGTGCGTTAGCAAGTGTTAAACGACGGTGGGTCCGCTATAAAACACCGTGCGTAACAGCGAATGTTTGCGGCAAAGATGTAAAATAAGTGAGTGAAGGAATAACGCCATTATCTCCGTTTTATCGCTAATTCAATTATCTCTTCGTATAACTATCTTTCTGTATAACTATCCTTCTGTATAACTTATCTTTCCACGGCACCAGGAAGATAATCATTCTCCATTTTTATCTTACTCATTAAGCGAATCACTTCGCCTTAATCACTATCCGAACGTTAAAACGATCGGAATGGAGAAATTATGCCTATTGTCAGTCCTGCCCGGGAATCGCTGTCCCGTACAGAGCAGTATTCGGGAAGGGGGATTAAATCCGTTGTGCAGGACATTATCCCGTGGATTGAAGACAACCTGGACAACGAGCGTATCAGGGTCAGTACGGTCACTCGCAAAAGCGGCTACGGGCATTCCCACTTCCAGCGCGTGTTCAGAAAACATACGGGCTACAACCTGGCCGAGTATATTCGCACCCGGCGTTTGATCCGCGCGGCACAATCGCTGCTGTTTACCAATAAAGACATTATGCAAATTGCATTTGATAACGGCTTTACCAGCCAGCAGACCTTCTCACGGACATTCCGAAAGTATCTGAATGTGCCTCCCGCCGCATTCAGAAAGAAGCACGCACGCCGATCGTTACAGCGTGACAACAGTCAGGTGATCTTTGCCTGGCGCTGCCTCTCAGGTGAGGGGCAATGAGAATTCAACAACTGACGCTGCTGGCGTCCTCTATCCTGCTCTCCACGTCGGGTTTCGCGGCTGAAATCTACAATCGCGACGGCAACCGACTGGAACTGTCCGGGCTAATCTCCGGCCTGCGTTACCTGAGCGATAACAAAAGCGAGGACGGCGACCAGTCCTATATGCGCTTCGGCTTTAAGGGCGAGACGCAGATTTCCCCGCAGCTGATCGGCTACGGGCAGTGGCAGGCCCAGGTCGATATGAATCAACCCGAAAACAACGGGGCCTCAATGTATACCCGTTTGGGCTTTGCCGGCATCAAACTGGGTGACTATGGTTCGCTGGATTATGGCCGCAATATCGGTGTGCTGTACGACGCACTGAGCCTGACCGACATGCAGCCGGAGTTTGACGCGCAGACCTATAACACCGATCAGTTTATGTTTCGCCGTGGCAATAGCCTGGCGACCTACCGTAACAGCAACTTCTTTGGCCTGGTGGACGGGCTGAACGTTACGCTCCAGTATCAGGGTAAGAACGACGGCAACGGCGAACCCGGCTCACGCAGCGCACTGCGTCAGAACGGTGACGGCTACGGCATGTCGGTGGCCTGGGAATTTGCCGGTGATTTTAAGGCGGTTGGCGCGTTTACTCAGTCCAGACGAACCGGGGCGCAGAACGACTCCGGCAGCGGCATAATGGGGCAGGGTGAGCGGGCGGAAGCCTATTCCGGCGCGATAAAATATGAAGCTCACGGGCTTTATCTCGCCACGATGTACACGCAGGCGAGGAATGCCTCACGCTTTGGCTCCGCCTCAGGGAGTGGGGCATATGGCTATGCTAATCAGTCTGAGATTTTCGAACTGTTTGCCCAGTACAGCTTTGACTCCGGGGTGGTGCCGTTTATCGCCTATAACCAGGCCCGCGCCAAAAATCTTGGCCGCGCTGCCAGTGGTCAGATCTACGGGAATCAGGATCTGGTGCGGTTTATCGACTTTGGCGCATCCTGGCTGTTTAACCGCAATATGCAAACCTACGTTGATTACAAACTGAACCTGATCGATAACAGCGACTTCAGCCAGGCCGCAGGCGTGTCGACGGATGATGTGCTGGCGGTCGGGCTGGTTTATCAGTTTTGAGATGATCCATCGCGCCGGATACCGCTTAGTGTCTCCGGCTAAACGTATCAGCGTTCGGCGTCTTTTTTCACCTCCCACTGCTCTTTGGTCAGGGTCTTCACATCAAACTGGTCGCGGGTGCGGCAATAGGTGTTGCCGCCCATGCGGCCAATGGCATCCATCAGCTGCTGATCGATGTGCAGATTCTCGGGGTTTACCGCATCGCTACGCACGTAAACGCCTACCACTTCGCCCAGGATGATTTCCCGTGCCGGGCCAACCTGCAGGGTGGTGTGGCGACGGCATTCCAGCGCGGCGGGGGCGGCGAGAATGCGCGGGCTGCCAACCCGGTTACCTGCCACGGTTGCCAGGCCGGCCTCCGCCAGTTCGTTCACTTCGGGCCCAAATTTAATCGCGCAGATCTCCATCTGACGCACCAGTGCATCATCGACGATATGCACGGTAAATTCGCCGGTTTCACGGATGTTGCGCGCAGTATCCTTAAAGCGCATATCGCTGTAGTTTTCCACGCCGATGGCCACAATCGCCGGGTCGTGCGTCAGCACGTTAAAGAAGCTGAAGGGCCCGGCGTTCGGTTTACCGTTTTTATCGACCGTGGTCACCAGAGCAACGGGCCGGGGGATAACGGTACCAATCAGGATCTTATAGCGTTCCCGCTCGCTCAGTTCGGCAAAATCAAACCATGTATGATTTTCAGGCAAGCTCATATCAGACTCCGGCGCGAATGCGGTGGGTTTCCAGCGGAGTATGGCGGCTGAGGTTCTCAAAACCGTCCTCGGTGACAACGTAACAGTCGCCAATGTTGCAGCCTGCCGACAGCGGCTCGAGCCACTGCGTATGCAGAACAAACACCATGCCGGTTTCCAGCCGATCGTAGTTATGCGATGAGATATTAAAGCTGTTTTGCCCGCCCGCCATACCGACCGAATGGCCTAGATTCGGGTTATGCGGGCCATGGGTTGCCGGATAAACGTGCATCAGCTTACGCCCCTGGGCTTCCCAGTCGATATCGCGCACGTACTGCTGCGGGATCAGCCGTGCCTCGCCATCCGGCATGGCTGACCAGTTATAGGGCATGGTGCGCGCTTCGGCATCGTCCAGCATGCCCTGTTCGATCATCGGGCCAAAGGCGGCATTGTTGATATCACGCATTAATGCACCGGGCTTAATCAGGCGTTCGGCACGCTTCACGCCTTGGGTGCAGGCCGCCAGCACCGTCTCCTGGCGCTCCGTGATGTCACCGACAGCAATCATGCGCGCCGTTTGCGCGGTATAGCCACGCCAGGTGACGTTGGAGATATAAAGGTTGATCAAATCTCCCGGACGCACGACGTGCCCGTAGGGCTTGCCGCAGTGCGTGCCAAACTCGTTAATCCCAATCTGGTAGCCGTCACCGGTTTCGCCACCAAAGGCCATCTGCGCGGCGGTAAAGGCGGCAAATATTTCATGGTCGGTAACACCCGGTTTTGCCACGTGATATGCCGCCTGGGTGCCGATGCTGATTAACTGTGCGGCCGCGCGGAACATCTCTATTTCACGCGGGGAGCGAATTTTCTGCAGGCGGTCGAGAATCGAGTTATCGCCGACAAAGCGACAGCCGGGCATTAAGGTATGCAGCGCGGCCTGGAAGGTCAGCGATGTCCGATCGCCAATTTCCCCAATCTGCGCTTTGCTCAGCCCGAGGCGGGCGAGGAGCTCCGCGCATTTTTCTGCGGTTTTCAGTACGGCATCGCCGGGTCGATCGGCATATTCGCGGCCAATCGGCCCGATCTGCCAGATATCCTCAACCAGCAGCGGCTCGCCCGCCGGCGGCAGCAGCACCGATTGCGTGAAGAAGGAAAGCAGGGTCAGCGGCTTGTCGGCGTCGGTGGGAATAATCAGTACCCCTTCGCGCATCCAGTCGCAAATGTAGCGCAGGTAAGCGTTGGACGCGTGAAACCAGCCGACGCTGCCCGCATGGACGACAAGCGCATCGTGACCGGCTTCTACCGCCTGTCGACGGATGCGCCGCAGGCGCTCGGCGAACTCGGCTTCCGGCAAAGGCAGCGGTGCCGAAAAGGTGAAGTCCGGCTGGAAATCGGCCAGCAGAGAGCCGATGCGATAGCCCGCCGACGCGGTCGCATGAGTATGCATAATAGTTCCTTGTGAAATCAGTCGATCAGTGATTTTGCGGTCGCGGAGCCAGCACCCGGCGAGCGACCAGTAATCCCAACAGGGTGAAGCCAATCAATATCCCGGAGATCGCCGCCACACGGACGTCCAGTGATTCTTCAATCAGCGCAAACATTCGCAGCGGCAGTACCGTGGTACTGGCGTCCGCGAGGAAAAGTGACACCGTGACGTTATCCAGCGACTGGATAAACACCAGAAACGCACCGGCCAGAATGCCCGGCATCAGCAGCGGCAGCGTGACGCGGCGCAGCGTCATAAACCAGCTGGCACCCATGGTGGTTGATGCTTCGGCCAGCGAAGGGTTCATCCCCTGAGCCACCACCGAGGCGGCGCGATACATCAGCGGGCCAAACACCACGATATGACCGGTGACCGTCAGCCAGAGCGAAGGCTGGAAGCCGACAAAATTAGCGACAATCAGCGCGGCCAGGCCGTAAACCAGGCTCGGCATCACCAGCGGCGCAAGCAGCAGGGGTTCAATGCTGTTCACGCTTTTCCGCTTCATACGCGTCATTCCAATGGTGGCCGGTACCGCAAACAGCAGCGATCCCGCGACCGCCAGAGCGGCAATTTTCAGCGAATTTCCCGCCGCAATATGCTCGGTTGCGGACCTGACCGGGTCCAGCAGCGCTTCATACCAGCGCAGCGAAAACCCTTCTGGCGGGTATTTCAGCGTCTGACCGGCGGTGAACGACATCATCAGCGCGATAACAATCGGTGCGATCAGATAGATCAGGCAGAGTATGCCAAAACCGTAGACAAACACCTTGTAAAGCAGTGCTGGAATGGGATTTTCGCGAAAGTTATGCATGACCGTTCAGCCTCCTGTGGCGTGAAATCATCGAGAGGGCGACCAGTAAACAGCCGGTGGAAAGCAGCAGCACCACCGCAATCGCTGAAGCCAGCGGCCAGTCAAACAGCGTGCCGACTTCACGATAGATCAGTTGCGGAACGTAGACGTTGCGTGCCCCACCGATCACCGCCTGGGTGACGAACGAGCTGCTGGTGCTGGCAATCACCAGTATCCAGCCTGCCAACAGACCCGGCAGCATGACGGGCAGCATCACGGTAATCAGAATGCGCCACGGCCCGGCACCGGAGACCTGTGCGGCTTCGGTCAGCGAGTAAGGCGTACGGGTCAGTATGGCAATCAGCGGCAGCAGGATCAGCGGCAGATCGATCTGACACATCGCCATCACCAGCCCCAGCTCGGTAAACATCAGGCTGGTGGGGGCCCCGGTGATCCCCAGCGCCATCAACGCATCGCTGATCGGACCCTGACGACCCAGGATGACGATCCACGCGAACGTGCGCACTACGTTGCTGGTCAGCATCGGGATCAGCGTCAGAAAAATAATGATTTGCCGCACCGTGCGCCCGCTGTGCCAGTAAAGCAGTGCAATCGGCAGGCCGAGAAGGGTGGTGCCGATCGCCGTTTCCAGCCCCAGTCGGGCGGTGTTCACCAGTACGCGAAAGTTAAAGGCATCGCCAAAAAATCGCGCGTAGTGTTCAAGGGTAAGCCCGCCAGGATGGATAAAGCTGAATCCGATCAGTACAACGAGCGGCACGGCAAAGAACAGCACCGACAGCACCAGCATCGGAACAACATAAGGAAAGCCGCTGTGCTTCATTCCGTCACCTCAGCCTGCAACAAGGGTGTCAAATTCGCGGATCCAGAGATCGCGATTTTTGTTGATGCTGTCCCAGTCGGGATAGACCAGCGTTTTCAGCTGCTCGCGGGTAACATAGGCGGCAATCTCCGGCGTCAGCGCGACCTCGCTGTTGGTGGGGAACATTTCGGCCGGAGGCAGCTTGAACCGATCCTGCGCCGCCTGGGAAATAGCCGCATCCATATAGGCGTAGACCGCATCGGCATTGCGGCTGCCGTTGGCAAGGTGGATGTTGACCGGGGCTGCCGGGGAACCACTTTCCGGGTGAACAAACTCGGCGTTCATTCCCAGGCTTTTCAGGCGCGCCACGTTGCCGGTACTGCACATAAACACCGCGATTTCGCCCTGCTGGAACAGCGTCATCTGATGGTTGGTGCTGTCGACAACGTTTTTCAGCTGCTCGGGGTATTTGCGGAACAGGTCGAACACCGCTTTCATATCCTCCGGGCCGCTGCCGTAGAGTTTGGCGATTTCCGTGTAGGCCATCACCGCCGTGTTGGAGGCAAAACCGGTCCAGGACACCAGCCCTTTGTAAGCCGGGTTTTCAAACAGGTCTTTATAGCCACGCGGGCGCGGAACCAGATCCGGGTTATAGGCAATACCGTTCACTTCCACGGTGACCGTTGGCCCGTACTCGCCCTGAAAATCGGGGGCGATCAGATGCCAGTTTTTCAGGCGGGTCGGATCGATTTTCTGGATCAGATTATTTTGTACCGCGACGGTCATCTGCCCCGGCGACATCAGCAGGGCGTCGTAGGAGGGATTTCCCCGGCTGGCCATCACTTTTGCCAGCTGATCCTGCGCCATCGCCGGGGCGATAGTCAGTCCGTAGCCCTCTTTTTGCAGCATCGGCGTCAGGACGGTGCGATAGGCATCCTCCCAGGTACCGGGGAAAGTCGCTGCCACCGCGCGGCCTTTATCGGCCGCCATCGCGCGCAGTGAAACAGGTAACATTGCGGCGGCGGCGGAGCCTGCCAGTAGCTGACCAAACCGACGACGACTGATTGGGAAATCTTTCATGGTGTTGACCTCAGGTTAAGCATTCAGGGTTGCGGTTCAGCCGGAAAGGCGTGACAGCGTGTGGTATCAATGTCGGCATAGAGTGACGTGCCGGGTAACGGCACCGGCGTGCCGGGACTGCGGACTTCAGAGGCACGCAGGCTGGTGCCGCAGTCCAGCTTCAGTTCGTGAAGCAGCACCGGACCGAGCGGTACGGAAACGGCGACCGTCACCTTCTGACTGTTCTCGCCGGGCTCAGGCAGCAGAAGGACCTCCTCCGGGCGGCAGGTCAGGGTGACTTTTGATCCGGGCGTAAAGCTGAGGCGGCGCGGCAGACGCAGCGTGGTATTGTCCGCAAGTCCAATCAGCGTGGTGTCATTGTCAAAACGCAGCACGGTGGCAGGCAGCTGATTGGCCTGGCCAATAAAGGTATTCACAAACAGCGAGCGTGGCCGGTCGTAAACGGCCATGGGCGTATCAATCTGCTCAACGTGACCTTTGTTCATCAGCACCAGGCGATTGGCCAGACTTTGCGCCTCTTCCTGGTCATGGGTGACGATCAGTGTGGTAATACCCAACGTTTTTTGCAGATGCAGCAGCTCCACCTGTAAATCAAAGCGCAGGGCGCGATCCAGTGCGCCGAACGGTTCATCGAGCAGAAGTAGTGAAGGGCGACCGGCAATAGCCCGAGCAACCGCCACTCGCTGCTGCTGCCCGCCGGACAGTTCACGCGGCAGACGATTGCCGAATTCACCGAGGCGCACCATCGCCAGCATCTCTTCAACCCGTTTTTTCCGCGCCGGGCGGGAAATCTGCTGACAGGCCAGCGGGTAGGCGATGTTTTCCGCAACGGTCAGGTGTGGGAACAGCGCGTAGTTCTGGAAAACCATACCTATGCCGCGCGCTCTGGCGGATAACGACGCGAGATTGTCATCCCCCAGTACGATCTTGCCTGCCTTGGGCTGGATCAGTCCGGCGATTGCACGCAGTACCGTTGATTTGCCACAGCCGCTTGGCCCTAACAGCGCAACCACTTCCCCGGGTTCAATGATGAAGGAGATATCGTTTATCGCATTGCTGCCGCCGTAGCTGTGAGTCAGGCCCTGCACGCTCAGTCGCTTGCGTACGGACATGGATTGGATTTCTGCCATAGTGCTTCCCAGGTTGAAGGTGCTCATTAAAGCCAAGAATGACGTGTTAAGACGTTAGCAAGCGATGTGCCAGATTGAACGGATGAATGGGTTTTGTTTCTAATGCAATGAAATTGAATGAAAATAAATTTAAAATATAAATTCGCATAAAGTTTCGCAAGAATTTGAATCTTTAATTAATACTGTTTTTATGCATTTCAGCTACCCGCGCTGGTGCAAACTCATCCTCATATTGGTGCATCCGTGTGCAATGTCAGCAATCAACTGGGGAAGCAAAAAGCCGTCAAACTCATCCATTATGACTAATTTGTTATATTAATCAGATAGATATCTTGGTTGTAAGCCTGTTTCAGTCTGCAACGCTGAGAACAATTAAATAAATAATTAACTTACGAACAAAGTTAATACAAAAGTTAATTATAATAATGATGATTTAAATCAGCATGTTGGGTGGTGGTTCGCTTTCATGGCACATGATTTGCAGTGTCTCTGGCCGTTGCTCACTATCATAAGGAAAGCGTCATGAGATTAGGTATCGATGGGTTAAAACTGCCGGAAGTGAAAAAGCGCGGGGCGCTGGCCAGTCTGGAGCATGTGAAGTCACTGGGGTTGGGTGGGGTCTTCTTCAGTACGCTGCTGGATATGAGCGCCACGTTGGATCGCGGCGCTCTGCGGGAACTGCGCAGCAGGGCCGACGAGCTGGATCTTTACCTGGAAGCCGGGCTGGGGAAAATCAATCCGTTCTGCAATGCGGAAATGCCTGAACTGCGTGCCGCAGGTGGCGGCGATATTATTGCAGGACTAGGCCGGATGATTGAGGCCGGCGCTGAGATTGGCTGCCGCGAACTGTGGGTTTCTACCGGGAATTTTAAACCGCAGTTTAGCGGGCGCTTTGCCGTTGACCGCTTCCGCACCGACGTCAGCTGGGAAGATCAGCTGCTGGCAACGGAAAAGGTGCTGCGTTCGCTGGCCCCGGTTGCCCGGGCCCACGGCGTGCATATGAATATCGAAACCCACGATGAGATTACCTCATTCGAGATCCTGCGGCTGATCGACGCTGTGGGTGAGGACTGCGTTGGCGTGGTGTTGGATACGGCGAACATGCTGCAGCGCGGCGAGCATCCGCTGCTGGCGGCACGCAGGCTGGCGCCATGGGTGCGGCAAACCCACATTAAGGATGCCTACGTTGGCCGAGCGCCGGGCGGACTGGACTTCCAGCCACGCCCCTGCGGTACTGGGATTGTGGACTTTGCTCCGATACTGGTTCTGCTGGCCGAGGTCAATCCGCAGATTAATCTGTCGCTGGAGATCGCGCAGTCGTGCGAGGATAAGCCGCGCCAGGCCTGGCCACGGCAGTGTATTCAGATCGACGATCCGCTCTGGCGCGCGGGCCATCCGGACCTGAATCAGCAGGAGCTGGACGCCTATTTCGCCATGCTGGATGCCTTTGAGCAGCGAGTTGCCGCCGGAGAGACTGCCGACTGGGAAAGTTATGAAAGTATGCACTATGGCTACCCCAGCTATCAGCATCAGAGCTACGGTTACAGCCAGACCTTAGGCTTTATTCAGCAATCCGCCGACCATATTCGATCACTCTGCGCCGCACAGGGCATTGATTTACGGTAAAAGTTGCGCAGGAATTTAATTACAGAGATAGTGAAGCAACCGTCTGAATTCCGCTGTGACAAGGGAGAAAACATGAAAAAGCCGCGCGGCCGTCCTGCGGCAGCCGATAAAAGCGCCGACAGCCATGATGATGTTTCTGAACGGATCCGCATCACGCTGGCGAAAGCCATCAGCGAGGGTGCGTTAAAACCGGGCAGCAAAATTCTGGAAGAGGCGATCGCCGATCACTTCGGCGTCAGCCGTACCGTAGTTCGCGGTGCGCTGGGCGTGCTGGAGAGCGATCACCTGCTGGAGCGCAAACGCAATCGCGGCACGTTTGTCGCCGAACCGGGTATTGAGGAAGCGCGCAGTCTGTTTGAGGCACGCCGCAAGCTCGAAGGTATTTTACTTGAGCTGGTGGCCGCAAGGGTCACCTCTGCCGAGCTGGAATCGCTGGAAAAACTGGCCGATGAGGAAGAGCAGGTTCATCAGCACGGTGATGAGAAATCGCGAGCCGTGCAGTCCGGGCAGTTCCATATCGCGCTGGCGGACCTTGCGCACAATTCGGTGCTGACTGAAATGCTGGCGAAAATTGTTGCCCGCCTGTCGCTGGTGATGTCGCTGTATGAGGATCATCGCCATGACGATTGTGGAGCGGATCATCACCGGATGATTGTTCAGGCTCTGAAAGAGAAAAATCTGCAGCAGGCGCAGCAGCTGATGGAACATCATCTGGCCGATATCGAAAGCCGCGTCAAGCTGACGACCGGGCAGGGCGATCGCCATTCGTTTATCTCCGTGCTGGAGAATTTTTCCTGACCGATGAAAATTCCTGATTTAAATCTGATTATTGCGCTGGATGCCCTGCTGGATGAAGGTTCGGTCATTGGCGCGGCGCGCAGAATGAACCTCAGCCCACCGGCGATGAGCCGAACGCTGACCCGCATCCGGCATCAGCTGGGCGACTCGATTCTGGTTAAATCGGGCCGGAAAATGGTGCCCACCCCCCGGGCGCTGGCGCTCAGAGAAGAAGTGCATCAGGTGATGGGCGAGGCGATCCGCCTGCTACAGCCGCAGTCGGGGGTGGATTTATCGCAGCTGGAGCGCACTTTCACGCTGCATGCCAACGATGTGTTTATCAGCGCATTTGGCGGCGTGCTGCTCAGCCGCCTGCGGCAGGAGGCGGGCAATGTGGGCCTGCGCTTTACCCCGGAAAGCGGCAGCGATGAAGACAGCCTGCGCGACGGCAAGGTGGATCTCTATATCAGCGCCATGCGCCCGCTCGGCGACGATATCCACGTGCAGTCGCTGTTTTCTACGCACTTCATGGGGCTGGCGCGCGAGGATCATCCGATATTCGCCAGCGAGATCACCGCGGAATCCTTTGCCCGCTACGAGCAGATCAGCGTGTCCCGCCGTGGGCGCGCGCGCGGGCCGATAGACAAACGTCTGGCGGAGCTGGGGCTGGTGCGCCATATCTCGCTGGTGGTGCCGACCTTCCATTCCGGGGTGTTTTCGCTGGGAAACTCCGATCTGATCCTGCCGCTGCCGGGCCATGTGGTTCGCGCGGTGCAGGAGATGGGTATCAGAACGCGGGGGTTTTCGCTGCCCCTTGAGCTGGATGCCATTCCTATTGTGCAGGCATGGCATCCACGGTTTCAGAACGATCCCGCCCATCAGTGGCTGCGGCGGACTATTCACCAACTCTGCGTTCAGTCAGCCGGGGGCTAAACCCCCTCAGCACGACTGCTCCGTTTCCTCATTTTCCACCAGCACCGGACAGGCCGCGAGGTCGATCACCTCCTTAACGATGGAGTGTTCGACCCAGCGTTTCAGCGATGACAAATGCCGGTGCCCCATCACGATCAGATCCACCTTCAGCCTGGCCGCCTGCTGAATAATCACCTGCGTCGGTTCGCCGCCGATAATCAGACCACTCACCCTGCGATTCTCCCAGCGCAGGCTGCCAACGGCCTGATTCACCGTTTCCTGCGCGGCCTGATACTCACGGTCAGCGGGAGGGTAAATCAGACCGTCGCTGGCCTCCGTGGCGTGCTGCTCCTCCAGGGAAAAATAGTTCTCCTCGGGCAGTAAATACGCCCCGTCCACCACGCAAAGAATGTGTATCGCTGCCGGGTGCCCGGCGGTGACTTTACGGCTCAGCTCAATCACTGCCGCCGACTGTGGTGAACCGTCCAGTGCGACCAAAATGGTATTAAACATGCTGTTTCCTTCTTTGGCAGGGTTAAAGCACGCATCTTCCTGTTCCCACGCGGGTAAATAAATGCCTTCGCGCGCATCTGACCAGTGCGTCAGACGCACGCCTCGGCTGCACACATCGCAATTCCTGTCCCTCCGTCATCTTTCTAGACTGTGCGCCTGAACGACTGGAAAGGATGAACTATGCAAACACTCGCGCAACCCAAAGCTGCGCCGCCCGCGGCGGCGTTTGACCTGCGCATCATGACAGGGCTGACCGGCATTTTGCTGGCATCGCTGGTGGCCGGATTAAACGAGCACGTGACGGATATCGCCATGACCGACGTTCGCGGCGTGCTGTCGGTCAGCCACGATGAAGGCAGCTGGCTGACCACGCTGTATGAATCCGCGCAGGTGGCGGCGATGGCGTTTGCTCCGTGGTTTTCGGCCACGCTGTCGCTGCGCCGTTTTACCCTCGGCGTGACCGCCGTGTTTATGCTGGCGGGAATGCTGTGCCCGCTGGCACCCAATCTGCAGACCCTCTACGTGCTGCGCACGATCCAGGGACTGTTTGGCGGCTGCCTGCCGCCGATGCTGATGAGCGCGGCGCTGCGTTTTTTACCGCCGGGGATCAAGCTGTACGGCCTGGGGGCCTATGCGCTGACGGCAACGTTCGGACCCAATCTGGGCATTCCGCTGGCGGCGCTGTGGACCGAGTACACCGGCTGGCAAATGGTTTTCTGGCAAATCATCCCGATCTGCCTGCTGGCGATGGCCGCCGTTTCCTGGGGTATTCCACAGGACCCGCTGCGGCTGGAACGCTTCGCGCAGTTCAACTGGGTTGGCCTGCTGCTCGGACTCCCGGCCATTACCTCGCTGGTGGTGGTGCTGGAACAGGGCACGCGGCTGGGCTGGCTGGATTCACCGTTTATCTGCCGGATGCTGCTGTTGGGGCTGACCACCCTGACGCTGTTTATGATCAACGAATGGTTCCATCCGCTGCCGTTTTTCAAAGTGCAGCAACTGGCGCGGCGTAACTTAACCTTTTCGCTGATTACCCTCGGCGGCGTGCTGGTTGTTCTGGTGGCGGTGCCGGGGATCCCGGCGGGCTATCTCGCCGAGATCCAGGGCTATCGTCCGCTGCAAACCGTGCCGCTGGCGCTGTACGTGGCGCTGGGCCAGCTGGTGGCGCTGCCGCTGGTGTCGGCGCTGTGCAATTTCACCCGCGTTGACTGCCGCTGGGTGCTGGCCTGCGGCCTGGGGCTGATCGGCGTCACCTGCTACCTCGGCAGCGCGATGACCTCCGACTGGATACGCGACAACTTCTACGGCCTGCAAATGCTGCAGATCCTCGGGCAGCCGATGGCGGTGATCCCGCTGCTGCTGCTGGCGACCAACGGCCTGCCGCCCGCCGAAGGGCCGTTCGCCTCCGCGTGGTTTAACACCGTGAAGGGCATGGCGGCGGTGGTGGGTACCGGCGTACTGGAAGGGCTGACCACCGCGCGTGAGCATTTCCACTCCAACACGCTGGTCAATCAGTGGGGCAACAGCGGCCAGGCGCTGTCGATCCCTCCCTCTGAGGGCGAAAACCTGACCACGCTGGCGGAGCAGATCCACGTGCAGGCGGTGGTGCTGGCATCCGCCGACGTTTATCAGGTGATGACTCTGCTGACCGCGATTCTGATTTTATTTATTCCATTAATGGCAACCCGCGTGTATCCACCGCGACCGCTTGCCGCTTCTCATGCATAAGGTTTGATCATGACTTCATTTAAATTCACTAAAAAAAACGCACCGCTTGTGGCCGGAGCCGCCGTGCTGGCCGTGGCGGCGGGGATCGGGTTCGGCCTGCTGAGCGACCGTGCCGATCAGCGAACCAACGATGCCTTTATCCGCGCCGACTACACCGTGGTCACGCCGCGCATCACCGGGCAGATTGCGCGGGTGGCGGTAAAAGACAATCAGTATGTGGAACAGGGGCAGCTGCTGGTCGAGGTTGATGACCGCGATCTGCTGTCGGAACTGAACGCGGCAGAGGCCAGCGTGGTGGTACAGCAGGCCACGGTGGCTAATGCCAGCGCCAGCCTGGCGCAGCAGCAGTCGATGATTGCCCAGGCTGATGCCACGCTGGCCGCCAGCCGGGCCGGTTACGTCTTTGCTAAAGCAGAGCTGGCGCGCTATCTCGATCTGGCCGCCCACGGCGCGGGCAGCCAGCAAAATGCCCAGCTGGCGCGATCGCGGATCGACACCGCTCAGGCCAACGTGGCGCGCGATACCGCCACGCTCAACGCCGCCCGGGCGAAAACCGTGGTGTTACAGGCGGAGTTCCAGCGGGCGCAGGGCGAGCTACAGCGATCGCAGGCGGTGCGGGATAGCGCCAGGCTAAATCTGTCATACACCCAAATTCTGGCCCCGATTGCCGGATGGGTCGGGCAGCGCGTAGTGCGTGAGGGGGTGTACGTCACGCCCGGCACGCCGATGCTGGCGGTTGTGCCGCTAAATAAAGCCTACGTGGTGGCGAATTTTCAGGAAACCCAGCTTGAGCACGTGCGGCCTGGGCAGAGGGTGGATATCCGCGTCGACAGCTTCGGCGGGGCCCTGCTGCACGGTGTGGTAAACAGCTTCGCCCCGGCGACCGGCGTGACGTTCTCGGCGATTACGCCGGATAACGCCACCGGCAACTTTACCAAGGTGGTGCAGCGTATTCCGGTCAAAATTGAACTCGATGGCGGCCAGCGGCAGGCGGAGCAGTTGCGGGTGGGCATGGCGGTGGAGGCCACTATTCATACCGCGAAAGCCGGAGAAAAATCATGAAACTGGCCGCCTTAACCACCAGTATTCTGCTGCTGAGCGGCTGCATGGTCGGCCCGGATTTCACGCCGCCGACGGTGAACAGCCCGCAGGGGTGGCCGCAGGGTCACGCGTCGGGGCGTATTGTAGAACGCGGACTGCAGCCACAGTGGTGGCAAATTTTCCATGACGACACGCTGACCGCGCTGGTTGAACAGTCCGCGCGAAGCAACCTCGATGTGCAGGCGGCGGGCGCGCGTCTGCTACAGGCACAGGCGGAGCACCGGGTAGTGACGGGAGAGAGCCTGCCGTCGGTTGATGCCACGGCGTCGTACCAGCGCGCCCGCAACAGCCAGAACGGGCTGCAGGATATCTCCGGGCTGGCTGGTAAAAAGGCCTGGAGCGTGTGGCAGCCGGGCATTGGTGCGGCCTGGGAGCTGGATATGTGGGGCCGACTGCGACGCCAGAAAGAGTCGTCCGCCGCCCGCGTGGAGGTCAGCGACGAACAGCGCCGTGCGGTGCTGTTAACCGTGCAGGCGGCGACCGTCAGCGACTATTTCCAGCTGCGCAGCGTACAGCTTCAGCACGATATCAGCCTGCAAAACCTGGAGAGAGCACGCCACAGCCTGAAGCTGACCGGCATCCGCCTGGCCGACGGCGTGGCCACCCGGCTGGAGGTGGCCCAGGCGCAGGCGCAGGTCGCCTCGGTGGAATCGACCCTGCCGATCCTCGAACAGCAGGAAGCGCACCTGATGAATTCGCTGAGTTTCCTGCTGGGTGAGAACCCGGGGGCATTAACCGAGCGGCTGGCCGGAAGCCGACCGCTACCGCTGACGCCGCCGGAAGTGCCGGTGGGGCTGCCGTCCGAGCTGGCGCAGCGGCGGCCGGATATCCGCGCCGCCGAGGCGCAGCTGCACGCGGCCACCGCCGATGTTGGCGTGGCGACCGCAGATTTCTATCCGAGCATTACCCTGACCGGCAACATCGGGCTACAGGCGATGCAGTTCAGCCAGCTGGGGAACTGGGGATCGCGCCTGTACAGCGTCGGTCCGTCGCTGACTCTGCCGATATTCGAGGGCGGAAGGCTGCGCGGCCAGCTGGCCCTGAAAAAAGCGCAGCAGCAGGAAGCGGCAATCCACTTCCAGTCCACGGTGCTCAAGGCCTGGCATGAAGTGAGTAACGCGATGGTGGATTACGACACGTACCAGCGCCAGTGCGGTCAGCTGACAACCCTGGTGGAAAACGATCGCATCGCGCTGGCGGCGGCATCGAAGCAGTACGAGGCGGGTGCCACCGACTTCCTCAACGTGCTGACCATGCAAAAAGAGCTGCTGGCTTCGCAGCAGGCGTTGGTGAAAAGCGACGCCAACGTTTCGCTGGCGCTGGTGCGGCTGTATCAGGCGCTGGGAGGAGGATGGGAGAGCGGGAAGAGTTAACCCTCGTTTTCTGATAATGTGAAACAGCCCTTTTAAAAGGTTACGCAACTGGCGTAACCTTTTCTCGCTGGCAAAAGGACACGGCATGATGCCGAAATTCATGGAGGGAAAAGATGGGCAAGCCATCCACCGCGCTGTTATTCGATCACAGCCATCATAAATTAGCGGTACGTAACAGCAATGCTCCGCTGGATGTACTGGGTTTTACCGCTGAGGAGTCACTGAGCGTACCGTATCGGTATGACATTCAGTTCACCAGCGGCGACAAAGATATCACTCCCGCCGCGATGCTGCTGCATCAGGCTTCTTTCACCCTACAGGCCCCGGTTGATGAAGCTTACGGCGTATTAATCCAGCAGCCGCTTCGCGTCATTCAAGGTAAGGTGACCGGCTTTAAGCGTCTGTCCACTTCCAGAGACGAAAGCCTTTACGAAATCTGTTTACAGCCCCGTCTGGCCCTGCTGTCACACAGCCATCAAAACGCGATATATCAGGATATTTCGGTACCGGGCATTGTGGAAAAAATCCTGCGTGAGCGCCATGGAATGCGCGGACAGGACTTTGTCTTCACTCTGGTTAATGAGTATCCCCGTCGCGAACAGGTGATGCAGTATGGCGAAGATGATCTGACGTTCATCTCACGCCTGTTGGCAGAGGTCGGGATCTGGTTTCGCTTTACTGCCGACCAGCGGCTCAATATCGATGTGGTCGAGTTTTACGATCATCAATCGCATTATTCGCAGGCCATTACGTTGCGGGTGGTTCCCCCGTCCGGGATGCATGACAGCGGTGTAGATTCGGTATGGGATCTGTCCAGCATTCATCGGGTGGTGGAAAAATCAGTCAGCACCGATGATTACAACTATCGCACGGCCATCACCGACATGAGCTGCAGGGCAGATGTTACTCGCGGTGATGCCACAACCTACGGTGAAGCCTGTCATTACGCGGAGAATTATCTCATCCCCGGCACCCCCGGGCATCGTCCCGAGCCGGAAAGTGGGGTTTTCTATGCACGTTTGCGCCACGAGCGCTACCTGAACCAGCAAACCCGCTTAACCGGACTGGCCAATACGGTAACACTGGCACCCGGTGTGAGACTGAAGGTGACGGGCAGTGATGTGCCAGGGGCGTTTATCAAAGATGTCGTTATTGTACGCATCACCGGTCTGGCCCGGCGGGATCGCAGCTATGAGGTGGAATTTGAAGCCATTCCTTGTTCGGTGGATTACTGTTTCCGCCCGGCGCGGATTAGCAAACCCAAAATGGCGGGCACCTTACCGGCGCGGGTTACCAGTACCGCGATAAATGATATTTACGGCCACATTGATAAACTCGGGCGTTACCGGGTAAAGATGCTGTTCGACCGTGATGTCTGGGAGCAGGGTTTCGAAAGTCTGTGGGTGCGCCAGGCCCGCCCGTATGCGGGAGATGAATACGGGCTGCACCTCCCCCTTCTGGCTGGCACCGAAGTGGCTATTGCCTATGAGGACGGCAACCCCGATCGGCCTTATATCGCACACGCCCTCCACGACTCTGCACACAACGATCCTGTCACCATTCGTAATTACAAACG
Source organism: Erwinia sp. JUb26 (assembly GCF_003751505.1). GTDB lineage: Bacteria > Pseudomonadota > Gammaproteobacteria > Enterobacterales > Enterobacteriaceae > Erwinia. Next base: position 138,437 of record NZ_RJVB01000004.1, read on the forward strand.
TAACGTGCTGCGCACGCCAGCCAACAACAAACTCCGGCTCGACGATACAAGGAAGCAGGAGCATATCAAGCTCAGCACGGAGTACGGTGACAAAAGTCAGCTAAATCTGGGCCACCTGGTGGACAGTGAAAGGCTGCCGCGCGGTCAGGGATTTGAACTGCGTACCGGCCTGTACGGGGCCATTCGAGCGGAGAAAGGCATTTTCATCAGCGCCGATGGGCAAGCACGGGCGCAGGGGAAGGTACTGGAGATGCGACCCGCGCTGGATTGCCTGCAACAGGCGCTGGGGCTGAGCACCTCGCTGAGCCAGGCGGTTGATACCGCCCGGGCGGAACTGGCACAAATCCAGCAGCAGAAAGCGCTGCTGGAATCTTCGATTAAAGATCTTCAGCAGTCCGTTCTGTTACTCAGCGCCCCTGCCGGAATTGTCCATGCCTCGCCGCAGAGTATTCAAATCAGCAGCGGCAATAATTTTATCCAGACCTCGGCGGAAAACAGTGAGTTTAGCGTTTTCAAAAAGTTTACCGTGGCAGCGGGTGAAATCATCAGCCTGTTTGCTAAAACCCTGGGGATAAAAATGTATGCCAACAGAGGGAAAGTTGACATTCAGGCGCAGGGTGATGCCATGGCGCTGACCTCTCTTCGTGATATGAAAATCATCAGCAAAGAAGATGAAGTACACATTCAGGCCAGTAAAAAAATCACGCTGGCATGCGGTCAGACCGCCCTGGTCATTGAAAATTCTGGCGTGACGATCCTGACGCCGGGTGAGGTTAACATTAAGTGTGCCAGCCTGAACCAGCTGAAAGCGCACAGCTATGAGCCGTCACCGCCCGATCTGCCGCCGGAAGCAAAATGCGTAGAGCAGGCCAGGTAATGGATAAACCAATGACAACATCCAATCAGATGAGCGGTTCGCTGAACGAAATAATGCAACGGCAACAGGGTGAGTACCGTTATTTACTGCTCGATCCGCTGAAAGCCGTTGCGGAGATCAACCCTTTATCCCTGCCCACATTACGTAACGAACTGGGCGAGCGCGCTATTTTTCCGGTTCTGCGCAGCGATCTGGCCTATTCCCCACCGCATTGCCCGCAGCTCGTCTTGCTGGCATCTCCCGACGAGCCGGGTGATGTTGCCTGGCTTGCCGGGGCAGAACGCTATGCCCGTAGCGAAGCACTGCACGAAAAACGCTACCTGTGCGCCTGGCTAAGTAGCACACTTCCTCCGGCATCACTGGCCGTTGCTCTGGCGGCACGGTGCCAGCAGCCCGTTGAGGGTGGCTTTATACCGCTGTTTGAACCTCTGCGTTTTGAACTGCTACAGGCGATGCTCCCGGCGGAACAGATGTCTGGCGCTGTCTGGCCGGTGAGCCAGTGGTTGTATATGAGGACGTCGGGTGAGATTGCCTGCCAGCCCGGTTCGGCTTCCGCAGATAACAGGCCGGTAAACTGGGCCGTAGAGAGTGCACAGCGTGAAGTGAGGGAGATCTGGGCGCTTCTGTTTGCCTGGCAGCGGGTGAGCTCGTTGTTGCCGGAAAATGCCGTGTTACAGGCGTTACAGGCCTGGCAGGGAACGGCCTGTACCGGGCTTAACCGCCGTGACGATCGCCATTTTCTCGCCCTGAACCGCCTGACGTTACCGGAGGAGATCGAAAAACACCCCGCCGTGATGTGCGTTTTACAGCAGGCGATCGCCGAACCGCATCAGAGCTTTATACACCTTTTTTCAACCTTGCCGGACTCCGTCTGGCAGGAGCTGGAAAAGACGATAATGCCGTAGCAGGATAACGATTAAGGAAAGGAATTCCATGCAACTTAAAGATCGGGTTAATCAAAACGCCGCTGCCAGCCAGCAGGCAACGTCAACGCCTTCCGGCTGTAAGGCCTGCCAGCGCAGCGGACTGCCGATATTTCCGCTGCGCGTGGCGGCGGTGCCGAAAGCCTTGCTGAATTCCGGCTGGGTGCCTGCCGTTCCCCGCCAGGAGGTGGCACTTACCGGCGGCGAATTCAAATATGTTCTGCGCACCTTACGCATGGGTTACCTCTACGTACTGCTGGATAAAACCGTCTGGCAGGGATACGAGGTCACGGCTGAGGGCTTTCTGCGACAGTTTAATCCGCTGGCGATGCCGGAAGGTGATGCCGTAATGCCGCTGAGCCAGATTTGCCTGACGCAGGGGCACGAAATTGCGGCCAGTTTTATCAATATCGACGACAGAAAATATCATGAAGCGTGGATTGCGTTCAGCAGCGATCCGTGGAGTGAAGAGGTGCTGGCGGAGTATCTGAGCGGTAAGCGACCGGCGAGCCGCTTCACCAGGATAACGCTGTCAAACGGTCAGATTTCCGGCACTGACGGCGTCTGTATTCCACTCGATGCTTCGCTATCGGCGCTGAAGTCCAGCGTGGCAGAGTTTGCGACCCCTCTCTTTACCAATATCGCGCCGACTGACGGCGAAATGACCGGTGGGGCGCACGGATTTTATTCCCGTACGGACGAAGACAAACAAAGTGCCATGGGCCGCTATGTTTCTCAACTTGAAAGGAAATATCAGTGCGGGGTCATGGCGATTGCCGTTGACGACTCAGTGGGGATTGTTCAGGAGCTTAACCTGGGACGAATGCAAATCATGGAAGCCTGCCTGGCCTATATTGCCCAGCCTGAAGTCTTCCATAAGCATATGATTTCAGGTGCGATAACTCAGTATCTGGACCGATTAAAACAGGATGTCGCAAAACAGAGTTCCCCCGCATTCAAAATGAACGGCCCGGCCATTGGGGGCTATGGGCCTGAGTTTATTCCCGCAGATAAAGTGGCTGAGCAGACCTTTGCTCAGCAGTATGCTCGTCTGCTGAAAAGCTATGACGAACCGGCACGGGCCGCTTTTGCAGCAGAGTTCAGGCAGCATTTCACCATGCCGGAACGGCAGCTCAGGGCGATTGATATGGATTTGGCGGCCTGGTTCAGGAGCCAGACCTGGCTGAATATCATCAGCTATGATTACGCCCCTGACAGCAGCGCCGCAGGCTGGGCAGCGCAGATGCTAACGCTGGCGGCCTGCGTTCAGGGCGGTGCAATGACCGAGAGCACCCAAGACGTTTGGGCTCAGTGGCTGCAAAAGGCGGACTCCCCGGCCTATCTGGGCTTTACGGGAATGCAAATCTCCCTGCAGGATACGCTTTTTAACGGCGGCAATGTCTTTAACGATCTCAAAACGGCCGCAACCTCCGATGAATTTGGCAACTACCTGAAAAAATTGGCTATCCAGCGCGGCTGGGCGAGCCGAATACTGGCCGTAACCGGGTCCGTGAGTCGGCTGGGGAAATCCATCAACCCGGCAACACGTAAAAGCTACCTGGCAATGATGCAGGGAGCGATGCTGACCGCCGGCGAGTCCACGATCGTGCTGGAATACAACACGACCCTGCGGAAGCTAAAGCGCCACCTCAAAGAGAATGCCGGGCTGCGCCAGTCCCTGGCGAAAAATAACCCGGCCTTTGAAAATACGGGGTTCAGGGGCGGCAGCGGGGCCGTAGTGGATGAAATGATGGGGCTGCGCGGCAAAGGGCTGGACGTTCCGATCAAAGTGCAGTTCAGCATGACGGGTACGCTGGATGAAATTCAGAAGGCGGCAGGCAACATCCCGCTCAATGATAGGCCCTTCCACTATTTCGCAGGCATGAATGACCTGGATAACGTGTTTATCTCCGATTTGTCGCTGCAGGGCAAAGACATCAAAGGCCCTGTACTGCGGGCGACTTATACGCAGATGGCGGAATGGAATGAACGGGGCCGACGACTGATTAGCGGCGACAGCGTCGGTTTGATTCTGGGCGCGGGACTCATGGCCCTACAGTTAGAGGACTGGCATGCCAAAGCGGATGCCGTGAAGTACTCCGTGGGCACCGATGTGGATGCTGTTGCCGACTATGCCATTAACCGACTTCTGGTGCTGGAAGGGATGGCAGAAATTGCCGGTTTTGCCTCAAAGCTGGCGGTAAAACAGAACTGGCTCACCCTCAGTGCGCGTCAGCAGGTACCGAAACTGGTCAGACTCGGCGCCGTTCTCGGAGGGATTGCGGGTATTTTTGATGGTATCCGTAATTTGGACAATGGATTAAGAGCATACAAAGATGGCGATACAAATGCTTCATTTGCTTTTGCCATAGGCGGAGTATTTCTTATTACGGGCGGAGGAGTATCTGCTTACTGGGGAGCAGACGGAATTTATGCCTTAACCAGCAAAGTAGGTTTTCTAAGGTTGGGCCCATCTGGATGGGCAGCATTACTAATTTTCATGGGATTTTTTATCGTATATGAAGCATCTAAAATTAGAAGTACTGCTTTTGAACTCTGGCTACGGCGAACCTGCTTTGGTTTAGCGAACGAAAGCATTAAAAACTATCCACTCTGGCACGCCAGCAGCATGACTGATTTGGCCGAGGCGTTAGTTGAATATCGTGCGATTATCACCGGAATGGTCGCCGATGTTGCCTTCGCCTCGCCCTTTGACACCGTTACGGGTAACCCAACCATTTATAATATTGCCTATCGTCGGGTTGATTTCAGGATAAGTCTGCCGGGGTGGGTTGAGGGCGTGAGCGGGCGGTTAATAACCTTAACCCGATCCACTGACGGATTTGTACTTTTCACCCAGTCTGACAACGCTCCGGACCTGAACGATCACGAACGGCACGCCGCGCCCGAGGGATATTATAAATATCTGTGGCTGCTCGAAGAGGTAAAAGAAGGCAACGGAAAGGGTAGCGGACTGAAAAACCTGAACATTGTGGTCAGTATTTGGGTAGATCGCGCCCGAACATCAAAGGTCACTCTAACGGCAAACTACTGGCCGGATCGGGCGGAACCGGATTTCCGTCTGGGCTTAGAGTTGAATGCGAATAGGGACTGAAGAATATGGGCAAGATTAAACGGCGTCAGCAGAAACAACGTGAACGAGATCTGCGTAGGCAGAATCTGCCACGATTATTCCCCCCGGTGGATAACTGGGATGAAGATCTCCCCGATAGCGCTGAAGAGCAATGCTATCCTCCTCAGCTAATTCGGGTTAATAAGATTAACGATATCTGGATGGAAATTCCACGCTTCAAATATGTCATGTGGTCCGCGATATGGCTGGTCGCATTTATAATTATGATACCCTTGTTTATGATTGTGGTTTTTATTTTTACACAAACAGTGGTTTTAAATTTTTCATTGCTGCTTGTGTTTTTTTTACCAGTTATTTTTCTATTATCAATTCTGTTGTTTTTATTAAAATCACTATTATTTTATCCTCGAGGAGCTCCTATCAGGTTTAATTGTAAACGGCAGAAAGTTTATGTTTATGAGTATCACCGCAGTAGTTGGAACCCCTGGCAACGCTGGCACGCCGAGATAAAGGTTTTCAACTGGGCAGATATTCACGCCGAACGCGTCCTGATGGCCGGGCACGCAGACTGGGGGCATCGCGTCTACTGCAGCGTTTGCAAACCGGGGACGTTTGAGGTGGTGGACCGGTTTGTGCTGACCTGGTCGGTTGGCAGCATTTTTGACGCTTACGGATTATGGAGCCATTGTTGCCATTACATGGAGGCGAAGCCCGTACCGACCGCGCCGCTGCTGACGGACGTTCCGTGGAGCTGGACGCCGTTTAACACGGTGCGCTGGCCGCACGATCTGGATAAGGAATCCACGACGGCAGCGGATTAAACCGTTGGCACAGGATGACGGGTCAGCAGGCCAGCCGTGTTAATCCGATTTTCAGTGAATAAAAGGACTTATAAGAGTGGGTAAAATTAAGAAGCGTCAGCAGAGACAACGTGAACGGGACCTGCGTAGGCAGAATCTGCCACGGTTATGCCCCCCGGTGGATAACTGGGATGAAGACCTCCCCGACGGCGCTGAAGAGCAATGCCATCCTCCACAGCTGATTCGGGTTAATAAGATTAACGATATCTGGATGGAAATTCCTCGATATGTAAATCATGGGTGGTTGGGATTATGGGTTATGGTATTGATTGCTTTTAGTTCTCTTTGCTTTTGTCTACTATTTTCATCAAGCTTTACTAAGTTCCTCTTTTCTGGAATGTTAGAGATTATTTTTTCCTTTTTTTTGTTTGCACCATTAATTACATTAATTGTGCTTTTTATTAAAACTCTACTATTCGAGCCCCGTGGAGCTCCTGTCCGGTTTAATCGAAAACGGCAGAAAGTTTATGTTTATGAGTATCACCGTAGTAGTTGGAACCCCTGGCAACGCTGGCACGCCGAGATAAAGGTTTTCAACTGGGCAGATATTCACGCCGAACGCGTCCTGATGGCCGGGCACGCAGACTGGGGGCATCGCGTCTACTGCAGCGTTTGCAAGCCGGGGACGTTTGAAGTGGTGGACCGGTTTGTGCTGACCTGGGTGGTTGGCAGCATTTTTGACGCTTACGGATTATGGAGCCACTGCTGCCATTACATGGAGGCGAAACCCGTACCGACCGCGCCGCTGCTGACGGACGTTCCGTTGAGCTGGACGCCGTTTAACACGGTGCGCTGGCCGCACGATCTGGATAAGGAATCCACGTCGGCAGCGGATTAATCCCGTTGGGACGGGATGAGGGGTCAGCAGGCCAGCCGTGTTAATCCGATTTTAAGTGAATAAAAGGACTTATAAGAGTGGGTAAAATTAAGAAGCGTCAGCAGAGACAACGTGAGCGGAACCAGCGTAGGCAGAATCTGCCACGGTTATGCCCCCCGGTGGATAACTGGGATGAAGACCTCCCCGACGGCGCTGAAGAGCAATACCATCCTCCACAGCTGATTCGGGTCAATGAAATTAACGATATCTGGATGGAAATTCCTCGATATGTAAATCATGGGTGGGGGATGATTTGGTTTCCCGTTTTAGTATTGTTTTTAAGTTCCAGTTGGTCTGTGATTTTCATTTTAAATATTGTGAGTTCATTAAGTCTATTTTTATCATTAATTATATTTTTCTCTCTCTTTTGTTTCATTTCGTTTTTCATTTATTGTTTGAAGTTGGTTCTGTTCGAACCCCGTGGTGCTCCCGTTCGTTTCAACCGCAAGCGCCAGAAAGTGTATGTTTATGAATATCATCGCCGCATGTTTCCGTGGCAACGCTGGCATGCCGAGATAAAGGTTTTCAACTGGACAGATATTCACGCCGAGCGCGTCCTGATGGCCGGGCACGCGGACTGGGGGCACCGCATCTACTGCAGCGTTTGCAAGCCGGGGACGGTTGAAGTGGTGGACCGGTTCGTGCTGACCTGGGCGGTTGGCAGCATTTTTGACGCTTACGGATTATGGAGCCATTGTTGCCATTACATGGAGGCGAAGCCCGTACCGACCGCACCGCTGCTGACAGACGTTCCGTGGAGCTGGACGCCGTTTAACACGGTGCGCTGGCCGCACGAGTTGGATAAGGAATCCACGACGGCAGCGGATGAAGTATGATAAATTTAAAAACCTTATTAATATCAAGGTTATTGGCTGGCCCTGATAGCATCGTCATTGAGTTTTTCAAATGCCCGTAGAATTAAACACGATTCCCGGCCCCGCATGGCGGCCATCGGCACCCAAACCTCTACGATGGTTGGGTGCGTTGCCTGGCTTTTTTGTCGCCGGTTCACTGCTTGCGCATTATCAGGGATTACAACCTGAGGAAAACGTCTTCTGGTGGTTTGCCATCGGCAGCGCCGTTTTTTTATGGCTGATCATTGCAAGTGTTCGTCTGCTGTTCTATCTGATGCAGCAGAGTTATTCCAATGGCTACGATCAAGCGCGCGAAAGGGATATTTTACAGATGGTTCGGCGCGGACGCCGGGCTTTGCAAATCCTGGCGGCAGAATGCATTACGGCGCATTCTGTCGATATGGAATTTACCGACATCGCCGATGCATTATTAACTAATGAAAATAAAATCACGGCTCAGCCATCCTGGAATGGTGCTCTGAACATTCGGCACAGCCGCTTGCCCGATTTATCCGGAATGCCAACGGATATAAGAATTCTCGCCATATTTTCACGCCTGTTGGAAAAGCTGGCCGTGCCGTTATCTCAACTGCCTTCAGATTATCCCGTCACCGTTTTACTTGAATCCAGCTCTTCACATTCAGCAACGCGGATACGCGAACTGTGGCAACAGGCCTGGCGAGATCGTTTCTTATCACAGCCGGCCTTCTTAACGGAAGGAAAGGGGCTGGAAGCCATTGATCTGTGGCTTGATCACCGTATCAAAGATAAATCGCTGCTGTTGGTCGTTGCCCTGCAAATCGCTCCGGAAGAAACAGAGATGAGCGGCGAGTGCGTCGTCGGATTGCTCTTTGGCAATCGCCTGACGCAAACAAAGTTAACGCCTTTCGCGCTGCTTCACCGGCCTGAACGAAGCGATGCGCAGCAGGCGTCATTGCAGTCGGGTGTTTTACAGGCGGCAAACTGGGTGCCGATGCTGGACAATGAAATCGAACACCTTTGGTTGGCCGGATTGCCGGCAGAAAGCGAAGCCTGTCGTAGCGCCATTGTTGTTCAGGGAAAGGCTCCGTTATCCTCGGTTTCCGCTTGCGCTAACGTGCATAATTTTAATGCGTTTTTAGGCGACCTTGGCTGCGCAAATCCCTGGCTGGGGATTTGCGCAGCGGCACAGGCGGCCAGTCTGGCACCCACCCACCATATGATTATCAGTGCTGAACAGGGGCGCGATGCCGTCTGGAGTTCCGTTGTTGCACCCATTGTAACGGGCCAGTAGAACGGTTAGGGGTCGGGCTTTATTTAAACCTGCCAGTCAGGGCAGACAAAAAAAGGACGGCGTTATGGCAAAAGGTTACTACCTGGTGATACAGGACAAAACGACCTGCGGAGGCACGATCATCGAAGGCGATCCCAATCATACTCTGCTGGGTAGAGCGATTGCTCGCGAGCAGGATAGTGTGACCTGTGGCCAGTACCCGGGCGTGTATAATATCGTCGGACATATTCCGGACGATTCAGTGGTGGGGCGTAAGTTCGCCGGAACGCAGCACAGCAGAAGCAGCTGCCCGTGTCAGGCTGGGCTGATCCCGTCTGTAACGGTGAGGACTTACGACAGGTAAGAGCTTCCTTGCACGTAAGGAACCTGACCCCTTCGGTATCACATTCATACGCTCGCCTAAAGCATAAAGAAACCATTATATAATTCGTGGCATATCTGTTTTACCGAATTACATAGCCGATATAGTGATTTTACAACCCCCTCTGACCATTCCAGTATGGTTGTCTGATTCAGGCGGAATGAATGATGGCTGATGCCATACCCGTTATTTCTCCCTGTCACCCTTTTAATATTTAGCGCATTTCATACGGAACGCTTTGCCCGCGCCGCTTATCCGCTGCGTGCAGGGAAGCGTCGTTGACGAGCACAGAACGTATTTTCTTTTAAGGTTGTCGCCATCATGACCATCAAGATAGCAGTGGTAGGACTGGGTGCGCTGGGCTGTGCAACCCTGCTGGCACTGGCACGTAAAGGCTTTCACGTTGAGGGATTCGAGCAGTATCGCGTCGGGAATAATATCGGTGCATCAGGGGGCCGTACACGCCAGCATCGACTGATCTACGGCGAAGGCGCGGCCTACACGACCTTGCTCCAGCGCGCCAGCCAGCTCTGGCATCAGCTGGAAGAGGAACAACAAATCCAGCTGTTTTGGGGGGGCGGATTCCTCACCATCGGCACGCCTGACAGCCCGTGGTTTACGGCGGTGGAAAACTCGGCGAAGCAGCAAAATCTGCCCCATGAGCGATTATCGCGCGTGGCGCTGAATCAGAGATTCCCGCGCCTGAATATTGACGAGGATGAGGAAGGCATTTTTGACCCCGCCGGGGGCATTTTGCTGACGCATGAACTGCTGCTGGCATCCGCCGAACAGGCTAAACAGCTGGGCGCAAAGGTGCATGAACAGACTCAAATTAATGAGATTGTGGCGCGAGACGGCGGAGTCGAACTGACGTTTAACGGCGAAGTCCGTTCTTTTGACCGGGTGATTGTGACCACAGGTGCGTGGAGCAAACGGCTGTTCCCTGATTTACCCATCTCCTCACGCCGCCTGGGTATGAGCTTTCACGTAGGTAAAGCAACCGGCTTCGACAATGTGGCATTTCCTCCGACGATGCGTGTAAGCGCCGGGCGGGCGATGTGGAATACCCAACCCCTGCCGGATGGCAAAAACTTTAAATTCTTTGTGGGCGATGCGGAGCTGAATGAACTGCACGACCCCGAACTTGTCGCCACTGAAGCCACCGGCAGTCTGACGCCGGTACTCCACGAGCGCCTCGATCGTCACGTGGCGGATGCGGTGAACGGCGCACACCGTACCATTGTGGGCGGCGGCACCTGGCCGGAAGCCTACACCCACGATCAGGCGCCGCTGCTTGGCGAACTGAAAAACCATCCCCACGTCTGGATTGGCATTGGCCTGTCCGGGCATGGCTTCAAACTCGCCCCCGCGCTGGGCGAGCTGCTGGCTCAGGCCGTTGCAGGCGACGTGAAGATCGCACGCGACTGGCCTCTTTTTTCGCCTGAACGGCATTTTGCTGAACCGCAGGCGGTTTACTCTCGATAATCACCGGGTATCTCATGAAGAAAATATTACTGGCCGCTGTAATCGGTAGCCTGACGCACGCTGCACTGGCCGCGCCTTTAGCAACAACGTTAAAAGATAAACAGCTGCACGGCATTATGCAGAATGACTACGAACCGGTCGTCTTTGTTGACGATAAGGGAGAGAACAGCGGCTATTTCTACGAAATAGTTTCAGCGGCGGCAACGAAGCTGGGTGCGAAGCTGGACGTTAAGAATGGCACCTTTGATACCTTTATTCCCGGCCTGCAAAGCCACCGTTACGATCTGGCGCTCGGCACCGATGCCACCGTGCCGCGCCAGCAGGTCGTGGATATCGTGCCCTTAATTGATGCTGGTTATTCGTTTATTACCCGTAGCGATGGCCCCGTAAAACTCTCCAGCGAGCTGACATCGCTCTGCGGTCATTCCGTCGCAGCCCTGGCCGGGCAATCTACCATTGATGCGTTAAATCAACAGGCTGCGGCCTGCCAGCAGCAGGGTAAACCGGCGCTGAAGGTGGCCATCTATCCGTCGCGTTCAGCGGCATGGCTGGCGGTAAAAAGCGGTCAGGCGGAACTCACCCCGGTCTATACCGGTGAAGCGGGCTGGATAGTTAAAAAAGATCCAACCTGGCGGGTTACCGGGCCGGTATTTAACAGCGGTCAGTCCGGTTTCGCCGTTGATAAACAGCAGGGGCATGCGCAGCTGTGGGCTGATGCGGTAAATGCGCTGATTGCTGATGGCAGTTATCAAAAGATTTTACAGAAATACGGTGTGGAAAGCGTGGCGTTGAAAACGGTGGTGATCAATCCGGCTAAATAAGCCCCCGTCAACATCGTTAAAAACCGGCAAAGGAATGCATAAATCGGCATTGAGCAGAATAGTGACAACTGACTTAATGCCATTTCATTACCTTCATTGTTAACCGGTAATATCATGAGTGAAATAAATGAAAGCCTGGTGAAAATTGTGCCGGGTCATACTATTCGGCCGCCCAGTCAGGCCGTTACGGCTCCTCAGCTTGAAACATTGCAGCATATTAATCAGGCGGAAGGAAAACACGGTGTTCGCCAGCCATGGCGCTGGCGCAGACATCTTTCTGCGATCGTCGTCAGCGCCATCTTAATTATTTTAATCTGGCAGGCAGCGGAAAATCCGGCGTTTGACTGGCCGCTGGTCGGGCATTATTTATTTGACGGCCAGATCCTCAAAGGCCTGTGGACAACACTCTGGCTGACCGCTCTGGTGACGCTGCTGAGCGTGGTCTTTGGCGTGGTGGTTGCCTTAATGCGGCTCTCGCGTAATCCGGTCGTTTCTCTTTTTGCCTGGAGTTACATCTGGCTGTTTCGTGCCACGCCCCTGCTGGTGCAGCTGCTGTTCTGGTTCAACATTGGCTATCTTGTACCGCGCCTGACGCTGGGCTGGCCCGGCGGTACCCCCTGGTTCAGCGTGTCAACGAACGATCTCATTAGCGCGATTGGCGCCTCGATTCTCGGTTTAACCCTGCACGGCATGGCCTATTCAGCGGAGTTTATTCGGGGAGGGCTGCTGGCGGTTCCGCAGGGACAGAAAGAAGCGGCCACCATGCTGGGGCTTTCGCCGTCAGAGATATTTATCAAAATTACCCTGCCGCAGTCGCTTCGCACGATTATTCCCGCACTGGGAAATTTCCTGATTGATAATTTAAAAGGCACCTCGATTATCAGCGTGGTGGCGGTGACGGAGCTGCTTTATTCTGCCCAGCTTATCTACAACCGAAATTACAAAATTATTCCACTCTTACTGGTGGCGACATTCTGGTATGTGGTTGTCACGTCCGTATTGTCTTTATTACAACACTGGAGCGAACGTTATTACGGTCGCGGCTATCATCGAAAATAATTAAGGTTTTGCTATGAGCGAATCCCCTGTTTCGGCTTTGGATAATAAAAAGGCGACGGTGCTGCGCGCCCGTCGTTTACAGAAACGCTATGACGATAATATCGTTCTGCAGCATATCGATCTCGATATTGTCGAAGGTGAAGTGCTGTGCCTGATTGGCCCATCGGGGTCGGGTAAAAGTACGCTACTGCGCCTGCTGGCGACGCTGGAGTCGCCGGACAGCGGGGTGGTGTTTTTTCACGACACGCCGCTGGGCATTGTGGAGCGAGGCGGCAATTTATACGTCGCCCCGGAAAAAATCATCAGGCAGCAGCGCGATCGCATTGGTTTCGTTTTCCAGCAGTTCAACCTGTTTCCGCATCTGACCGTTCTGCAAAACGTCATGCTGGCCCCGCGCCTGCAGGGCCAGCGCGGGAAAGCCGAAGGTAAAGCGCGCACACTGCTGGAACGTGTTGGACTGGCGCATAAAGCGGATGCCTGGCCCTCTTCACTTTCAGGCGGGCAGCAGCAGCGCGTGGCCATTGCCCGTGCCCTGGCGCGCGATCCCGCGTTGATCTTGTTTGATGAACCGACCAGCGCACTCGATCCCGAACTGGTTAATGAAGTGCTGGCGGTGATGACCGATCTGGCGGCAACCGGGATCACAATGGTGGTTGCCACCCATGAAATGCAGTTTGCACGCCGGGTTGCCAGCAATGTGGCGTTTCTGGATAAGGGCCATATTGTGGAATATGGCTCACCGCAGCAGGTGCTTGATGCACCGCAGCAACCGCGGACGCGGGCCTTCCTGCAACAAATCTCCTCTCTGCGCAGCGAGGCTGAACATGTCTGAGATCATCGTTAAAACACCGGTATTTGAGGCCGTTTTCCAACCGCTGCGGGTGGGGCATTTGCTGCTGCGAAACCGTATCATCAACTCCGGCCACGGTACGTCTCTGGGGCCGGGCACGCACAACGAAGATTTACTGGCCTACGAAGCGCGACGCGCTGAAGGCGGCGCGGCCGTGGTGATCACTCAGGCGAACGCGGTCAGTGCGGGCTGCGGTGATTTTTACGTGCACGATGAAGCGCGGGACGGCAAATACGATCGCCTGGCCAGCCGCATTCAGGCGCACGGTGCTTACTGCTTTGTGCAGCTTAATCATCCCGGCCGTCAGGCGTTTCTTGGCCCGAATCGCAGCGACGAAATTTTGTTTTCCGCGTCGGCGATCCCGCAGCACGAATACGGGGGCGCGGTCCGCGTGCCGCTGGCGCTGGATGAGGCGCAGATTGAACAAATCATCGACGATTTCGCCGCCGCTGCGGAGGCCGTCGCGCAGACGAAAGTGGATGGCATCGAACTGCATTTCGGCCACGGCAATCTGGTGCAGCAGTTCCTCAGCCCGGAAACCAATGTGCGGGAGGACCGCTGGGGTGGCAGCGCTGAAAACCGCAGTCGTTTTGCGCTGGCGATTCTGGAACGTATCCGCGCCCGCATCGGCACCCGATTAGTGGTGGGCGCGCGCGTCAATCTTGAGCTGGCACCGCAGGCGGAAGAAAGGGCGGAACTCACCGGGCAGATTGTGGCGCTGGGTAACAGCGGCCTGCTGGACTATCTCTCCGTGAGCGGCGGCAATTTTTCCAGCGGCTGGGGGGTGGCAACCAATCTGCCGGACGCCAGCTTCCCGCCTGCGCTGTGGCAGCAGGCGGCAGCCACGCTGAAGCGCCAGTTACCACATTTACCGATCTGGCTGGCCGGGCGCGTGCTGAACGTGGCGCTGGCGGACCGCTTAATTGCGGAAGGCGTCTGTGACGCTGTCACTATGGCGCGTGAGCTGGTCGCCGATCCCGATCTGCCGCGCAACGCGCAGCAGGGAGCAAGCGACCGCACGCGCCCCTGCGTCGGCATCCAGTCCGGCTGCTGGCAGCGCGTTGCCGACGGCAAGCCTATTCACTGCGCATTCAATCCGGTTGCCGGTCGTGAAGCCGAGGCCGCACGCTGGCACGCGCCGATCAATGAAAAAGCCTTAAAGGTGGTGGTGGTCGGCGCCGGACCTGCCGGATTAGAAGCCGCGCGCAATGCGGCCCTGCAGGGGCATCAGGTGGTGCTCTACGACCGTGCATCGCGCCCCGGCGGGCAGCTGGCGCTGATTGAGCAGGTGCCTCATCGCCAGGATCTGCGCAATATCATCGACTGGTATGTCCGCGAGCTGACGCACAGCGGGGCAGAATTCCGCTTTGGCGAAGAGGTGACGCTGGACAAATTACGCGCGGCGACGGCCGATCGGGTGATTATCGCCACCGGCAGCCAGGAAACCGCTGTCAGCAAAGGGAACGCCGGTTTTTCGGGCGAGATCCTCACCGTTAATCAGGCGTTGCAACACGCCGCCAGCGTCCCGGGTTCGGTGATGGTTTACGACGAATGGGGCGGCCGCGCGGCACTCAGCGTGGCCGAGTTACTCGCGCAGCAGGGCCATCAGGTCGAATTTGTCACCTCGCTTAAATGGGCGGGACAGGGACTGAATGACACCGTGCGGTTACCCGCAGTGAGTCGTCTGGCGAAGCTCGGCGTGCTTTTCCAGGCGGAACACCGCGTGGCGCTGCATCAGGGATCCTTGCAGGTACAAAATCAGCTCAGCGGATCGTGGATCCCGCTTTCCGGTTCATTCGCCATGCTGGTGACCTCACTGATCCCCGCCGGGAATAACGCGCTGTATCTCGCCGCGAAGCAGGCAGGGTTTTCTGTGCAGCTGGTGGGGGATGCCCGCGCACCGCGCGGACTCACTGAAGCCACGCGGGAAGGCTATCTGGCGGCGCGTTCATTTGGCAACGTTTCTTTAATTCCGGCTTTGTAGCCGTCACTTCAACTTGGGAAAAGAGAATGAAAAAGAGCTTTATTGCGCTGTCGGTCCTGCTGACGGCGAGCCAGGCCAATGCCACCACGATCGGCGACTCACCCTACGAGGGAAAAACGCTGGTCACCGCGATCCAGTATGACTGGGAGCCGCTGTCGTACAAAAACGACCAGGGGCAACCCACGGGCTATTTTTACGATATTGCCAATGAGGCAGCACATCGCCTGGGGGCAAAATTAGCGGTGACCAGCGGTGATTTTGCCGCCGTGATACCGGCGATTCAGTCGGGGAAATTCACGCTGGCGGCAGGGCTGGACGCCACGCCAGAGCGGCAGCAGGTGGTCGATATCGCTTCAACGGTGCGGGCGGGCTATCAGCTGATTGTGCTGAAAAACTCCCCCCTGAAGCAGGACGTGAAGCTCAACGATCTGTGCGGTAAAACCATTGCGCTGCTTGCCAGCCATCCGTCGACGAAAACCTTTGAGCAGATCTCACAGCAGTGTGAATCGAGTGGTAAATCAGCGGTGAAGGTGAGTCAGTTCCCCGATCGCGGGGCCACCTGGCTGGCACTGCGATCCGGTCGTGCGGATGCCACGTTGGGTTATACCGGGGAGAATGGCTGGCTGTTACAGAAACAGGCTGATTTAAAGCGCGTCGGGCCCATCTTTGACACGGTTTATGCCGGCATTCCCGTCAGCAAATCTTCAGGCAATGCGAAATACTGGGTCGAAGCGATCAATTCATTGATCAAAGACGGCACTTACCAAAAGATCCTCGCCAAATATGGCGTTGAGGATGTCGCCATTGACCATTCTGAGCTTAACCCAGGGAAATAGTCACTGGGCTGATGACGGGTGAAACGTTGATAATCAGGATACAGAACGGTAATTGAGTCGTTTATATTTCCTCGACGTGATTAATATTCTTGAGCCAGCGAATCAGTTCACCCTCGACTTCTTGCAGGATATTCATGAAGTCCCTGAGCGGAAAGCGCCTTTCAGCTTCCCGCTCAAGCACAATCTGATCGAAGAAAAATTCGATTTCCACTTCTTCGACCTCAACCTCTGTTTTAATCAGCCTGCAAAGGATTTGGCTGTCGTACAGAATCTCACCGTAGATATCTTCAGATGTTGGGTTGGTGGTAAAGACAACCTCGAACTCTTTTTTCATTTTCCGATCGCTCTTCGCATCAGATCCTGATCGGACGACGAGTAAGAATTTTGACGAAGGCACCGACCAAAAGCGCGGAATAGTACATAGGAACGAAAATTAAGCCCAGGGCAATCAGCATCGCACCCGCGGAAAGCAATAGCGCCACGGTGCTGTCCGGTGATTGTAAGGCCAGAAACCCCTTTTCAATACCCGTCAGAAATGTCAGCCCCTGTAGCCTGGCGTAAAGCCACGACGTGCCGACCAGAACGGTACCTATCCAGAAGCTTATCCAGCAAAGCGCTGAAGTAAAACTGACCGCTGTTTGTCGCATTAACATCCTCTCCCTCCCTTTTTGGCTATTTTACAATAGGATGCTGTGGTAGTGCTCCGGATACTGCAACACGTGGGAAATCGTCTGCAGATTTTCTGCACAGAGTTCCCGCGACCACGCGCCGCCCAGGCAGATGCGCAGCGCATCGGGAGGGTTATTATCGGTGCAGAACGCCGCGCTGGAAACGGCGCTGACGCCGAGTTCGCGCAGCTTGACGGCCACTTCTGCCGGATTCCAGTTGTGGTGGCGCGGCAGCAGCAGCCAGAGGTGAAACCCTTGCTTAGAGGCACGCACGGTGAACGGCTGCAAAATCTCCGCAGCGAGCTTCTGGCGGATGCCGGCCTCCGCACGAATCGAATCCAGCACGCGATCGGCGGTACCGTCCTGGATCCACTGCGCGACCAGGCCATTGGTTATCGGGCTGGCCATCACATTCAGCGCGCGCAGCGCACCGGCCAGCAGTTCCGTGTTGCGCCTGCCCGGCCCTTTGACAAAGGCGGTGCGTAATCCCGGGCCAAAGCATTTCGACATACCGGTGATGTACCACGTCAGCTGCGGTATCAGCTCACTGAAACTGGCAATGTGATCCGTCGCCAGCGCGGCATACGCCTCATCTTCAATCACCGGAATGCTGTAGCGCTCAGCGACGTCGGCCAGGGCTTCGCGTCGGCGCAGGGGAATGGTCAGCGTGGTGGGGTTCTGTAGCGTCGGGTTAACGTAAAATGCGCCGATATTTCCCGTCTGGCACTGATGCTCAAACGCGCGCGGCAGCGGGCCGTCTTCATCACACGGCAGCGACTGTAGTGGAATGTTCAGCTGGCTGGCAATGGCTTTCAGACCGGGATAAATCAGCGAGGCGACCGCCACACTGCCACCCCGGCGGCACAACAGGGTCAGCAACCCTACCAGCGCACTGTGGATACCGGGCGTAATCAGCACCTCCTCAACGCTGACCGGTGGCAGCTGCTTTTCCAGCCACACTTTAGCAATCACCTTATCGTCAGCCGTGCCGCCAAAATCCTGATAGCGCAGCAGGTGGATAATGTCTTTCTGCGCGAACATGTTGACGGCCCCGTCGCGGATGGCCTGCGCCAGCTCTTCACCCGGCTCAATCGGCGAGTTCATGGTCATCTCGTAACTGCTGCCGCCGGTGAGCGGGACGGCAGGCACCTTGCCGCGAATAAAGCTGCCCAAGCCCGGCCGGGAATCAATCAGCCCGCGTCGTTTCGCTTCGGCATAGCCCCGGGTCACGGTGGTGTAGTTAAGCGACAGCGACACGGCCAGATCGCGTAGAGGCGGCAGGCGGTCGCGCGGCTGAAACTCCCCGCTGTTGATGCCATCAGCAATGATATCGGCAATCAGCAGATAAGCCGGGCGTTGCGTTTGATGGGTGAGATGGGTATTCCAGCTGCTGGAGAGTTTGGTCAGCATCGTCGTCGCGCCTCGGGCGATAGCAAGACCCACACTATGCCGTCCGCTATGCCCCTCTGCAATCAGATTCCCATTGATTGCATCATTGATTGCATGATGATTTTTATTGTGTGCTTTTTTGGTGCAAAACAGCATCAAACCAGTGCATTTATGCCGTGAAGAGGAGGCGATGGCCCCGCGAATAACAGGGAATTACGCCGGGTAAAAAAATTTCTGGCTCACAAAATAAGCAATTGATGGGAGGTTGATTGCATCAGGCTAAATCGCGGCTGGCACGTCCCTTGCTCCTGTTAATACAGCATCACCTGCGGATGCGCCAACATGGGGAGCCAGACTCCCCCAGACAATAAACGGGAGAAACGTGCTATGCCAAAAGTCACATTACCAGCTCATGCCACCGGTGATTTCTTTGTCGATTACGAAGAGAAGGTGTTCGAGGATGTGAAAGCGGAACCGGGACAGAAGGCATTAGTGACCTTCCACACGGTCGCCTTTGAAGGATCCATTGGCTTCGTCAATATGCTGCAGGCCACCCGCCTGCAGCGTAAGGGATTCGAAACCTCAATTCTGCTTTATGGACCCGGCGTGCTGCTGGGCGTGGTGCGAGGCTACCCGACCATCGGAGCGGAAGCGTTTCCCGGTCATCAGAACTATGCCAACCAGCTGAACAAATTTATGGCCGAGGGCGGCAAAGTGTATGCCTGTCGTTTTGCATTACAGGCGCTGTACGGTCACGGCGAACCGTCATTACTGGAAGGGGTCCGCCCAATCAACCCGCTGGATGTGCTGGATCTTAAGCTGCTGCATGTGCGTGACAACGCACTGATCATTGATACCTGGACCATGTAAGCGGAGGCGCAAGATGGCTGGATCTCGCATAGTCCGCGCCGCTGCAGCTCAGATTGCTCCCGATCTTTACGAGGCCAGCAAAACGCTGGCCAAAGTACTCGAGGCAATCGATAAGGCCGCAGAGCAGGGCGCTGAAATCATCGTATTTCCTGAAACCTTTGTTCCCTATTACCCGTACTTTTCGTTTATCACCCCCGCGATGACCGCCGGTGCTGAACATCTGAAACTTTACGAACAGGCCGTAGTGGTCCCCGGTCCGATTACCTATGCCGTCGGCGAGCGTGCCCGCGTCCGCAATATAGTGGTGGTGCTGGGGGTCAATGAACGCGATCGCGGCACGCTTTACAACACGCAGCTGGTGTTCGATGCCAGCGGGGAGCTGGTGCTCAAACGCCGCAAGATCACACCAACCTATCATGAGCGCATGATCTGGGGACAGGGCGATGGTGCCGGGTTAAAAGTGGTCGATACCGCCGTCGGGCGTGTGGGTGCGCTGGCCTGCTGGGAGCATTACAACCCGCTGGCGCGCTACAGCCTGATGACGCAGCACGAGGAGATCCACTGCAGCCAGTTCCCCGGCTCGCTGGTGGGGCCGATTTTCGCGGAGCAGATGGATGTCACCATCCGTCATCATGCGCTGGAGTCCGGCTGTTTTGTCATCAACGCCACCGGCTGGCTGACGGAAACGCAAATCAATGAATTAACAGCCGATCCCGCGTTGCAGAAAGGGCTGCGCGGCGGATGCAACACCGCGATTATTTCCCCTGAAGGCCGCCATCTGGTGCCGCCGCTGACCGAAGGGGAAGGGATCCTGGTGGCCGATCTGGATATGGCGCTGATCACCAAGCGTAAGCGGATGATGGATTCCGTGGGTCACTACGCCCGCCCGGAGCTGCTGAGCCTGGTGCTGGATGACAGGCCCGCCCGATACGTGATCCCCCGCAGCCCTGAAGCAGAACCAGAAGGAGCGCGCGATGCAGAACGCCCCACTTAATCGTCAGCAGCTGATCACCGAGCTCCTTACACAGGGAGTACAGGTGATCAACCCGCAGCAGCAGCATGCCAGCCGCCACGGCGGAGCCGGGCCTTCCGATCACCAGGCGATGAATATCGACGGCGTGACGGTGATGGTGCCGGTTTATACCCATTCCGCCCACCGTTCGCCGTGGCAGGTGAAGCACGAAGAATCGGGCACAACCCGCCTGTATAACCAGAGCATTCCCGTGCGGGAGATCGGTGTCACCCGCAAGCCGCGCTTCTATGAGCGGCAGACAGCGGAGGGGATCCCGTATTCACAGATAGCGACCCTGCACGGCACCGATGTGCTCGCCACCACGGTGCTGCAGACCTGCATTCGTTATGAAAACCGCGCCAAAGCCTGTCAGTTTTGTGCCATCGGCCAGTCCCTGGCGGCAGGCAGTACCATCGCCCGCAAGACGCCACAGCAGCTGGCCGAAGTGGCGAAAGCGGCGGTGGAATTAGACGGCGTTAAACATATGGTGATGACCACCGGCACGCCGTCGGGCAGCGATCGGGGCGCGCGCATCCTGGTGGAAAGCGCCGAAGCGATTAAAGCCGCCGTGAATCTGCCGCTACAGGGGCAGTGCGAACCGCCGGGCGATCCGCGCTGGTTTCAGCGCCTGAAGGATGCCGGGATTGATACGTTAGGCATGCATCTGGAGGCCGTAACACCTGAGGTGCGGGCACGTATTATGCCGGGGAAAGCGCAGGTCAGCGTTGAACAGTATCTGATTGCCTTCGCCGATGCGGTGGCCGTATTCGGTCGGGGCCAGGTCAGTACCTATATCCTGGCGGGGCTGGGGGATACGCCGCAGGCCATTCTGACGCTGTCGGAGAAACTGATTGCGCTGGGCGTTTATCCCTTCGTGGTGCCGTTCGTACCGATCAGCGGCACACCGCTGGAGCATCATGCCGCGCCGGACAGCGCTTTTATGACGTCCATTCTGCAACCGCTGGGACAGATGCTGAATCAGGCCAATCTTCGCTCCCGCGATATCAAAGCCGGCTGCGGCCGCTGCGGTGCCTGTTCGTCACTCTCCAGCTTTGAGCAGGCGATGGCCTGAAGGAGTATCGATGAATCACTACGCGGGATACACCATAAAATGGGTCACGCTGCCGTGGGAACGGCAAAAAGCCTATGACCTGCGCCAGCGCGTCTTCTGCCAGGAACAACAGCTGTTCCAGGGCGACGATCGCGATGACATTGA
The DNA here is from genome assembly GCF_003751505.1 of Erwinia sp. JUb26. GTDB lineage: Bacteria > Pseudomonadota > Gammaproteobacteria > Enterobacterales > Enterobacteriaceae > Erwinia. The sequence continues at coordinate 159,746 of NZ_RJVB01000004.1, forward strand.
TAAGCACGCCCGTCTGCTGGTCGCGCTGGGCAGCGTCGGCGGCTGGCACGATGAGGTGGTAGGCACCGTGCGTATTCATCAGCCGGAGCCGGGTATCTGGATCGGTTCCCGTCTGGCCGTAGACAGTCTGTACCGGCGGCAGGGGCAGCTAGGCCCGACGCTGATCCGTCTGGCGGTATGCAGCGCTCATGCACTGGGCTGCACGGCGTTTTATGCGCAGGTTCAGCACCAGAACGAACCGCTGTTCAGACGCATGCACTGGCACGCGCTGGACAGTATCGACCTGCACGGCGTGCGTCATGTGCGAATGCAGGCCGATCTCAATTTCTATCCCCCCTGCCACGATCCCCGCAGCGGGATGGTGATCGGCAGCGCGACGCGGCCACGCGCTGCGAGGACCTCAGACTTCCTGACAGGAGCGGCGTGATGACTGACGAACTGACCGCGATGAGTGCCCGTCTGCGGGCGTTCAGCGGCCTGGCCCACAAGCAGGATATTCAGCTTATTGCGCAGCAACTGCGTGAAGCGTGGCCTAACCCCTGCGCAAACGGTGATGACTGCGCGCTGATCCCCGACGGCGAGGGGTACAAACTGCTGGCGATGGAGGGATTTATCAATCGTTTTGTCGCGGAGGATCCGTGGTTCGCAGGCTGGTGTGGCGTGATGGTGAACCTGAGCGATATCGCCGCAATGGGCGGGCGACCGCTGGCGGTCGTTAATGCCCTGTGGGACGACTCGCTGCCGCATGCTGAACGGATCATGCAGGGAATGGCGGCCGCCTCCCGGGCTTATCAGGTTCCGATCGTCGGTGGGCATACCAATCTGCGCGGCGATCGGCCACAGCTTGCGGTTGCGGTACTGGGCGAAACCCGCCATCCGCTAAGCAGTTTTCTGGTGCAGCCCGGTCAGGCATTGATGGTGGCGATTAATCTGCAGGGGCGCTGGCATCCGCCGGGCCACAACTGGGACGCCGCAACGGAAGCTGACCCCGCCGCACTGCGGCGTGCACTGGGCTTACTGCCTGATCTGGCAGCTTCTGGCCAGGTCCATGCCGCGAAGGATATCAGCCAGGCCGGACTGGCGGGCACGCTGGTGATGATGCTGGAAAGCGCTGGCGTCGGGGCTGAAATCAATCTGGCCGACGTTCCTGTTCCGCAGCAGGTGGATCTTGAGCAGTGGCTGTGTGCTTTCCCCAGCTTTGGCTTCCTGCTGGCCGTAGAACCTGACCGGTGTTCAACCGTTCAGCAGCAGTTTCACAGCGTCGGGATCGCCTGCGCGCGCGTCGGTCATTTCACCGCGGAAAGACAGCTGATAATGCAACTCGGGCAGCAGCGCGCCTGCTACTGGGATCTCGACCAACAGCCGTTAACCGGCATGAGCCATCACTAGAAAGGAGCGAGCAATGCCTGCAATGCACTTTGTCGTTTGCTGGCCGGACGGCAGCAAAGAAACCTGTTATTCACCTTCAACGGCGATTGAGAAACACCTGCTGATTAATCACCCCTACCGGCTGGATGAGTTTATCGCCATCGCGGGTCGCGCGCTGGATGAAGCCAGCGAACGGGTAAAAGCGAAATTCGGTTATTTCTGCTCCAGTGCGATGGATCAGTCGGCGGCCATCAGGCTCAGGGCGCAGCAGTTCAGCCCGGAGCAGGTCGTCATTGTCGAAACCATTAAGCCTGTAACGGCCTGACAACAAGCGGACACCTTATGAATAATCATTATCCTGTGGTCATTATTGGCGGCGGGCAGGCTGGCCTCGCCATGAGCTGGCATCTGACCCAAAAGCAGATCCGTCATATCGTACTGGAACGTCATCAGCTGGCCTGGGCGTGGCGTCATCAGCGCTGGGACAATTTCTGCCTCGTGACCCCTAACTGGCAGTGTAAGCTGCCGGGCTTTCCCTATGACGGCAACGATCCCAACGGGTTTATGCTGCGTGATGACATTGTGGCCTACATTGAGCGCTATGCCCGAAGCTTCAACGCCCCACTGCGCGAAGGCGTGACGGTTGAGCAGGTGACCCAGCGCGGTGAGGGTTTCCTGCTGCGCACCTCCGCCGGGGAGTTTCTCGCCGATCGGGTCGTGGTGGCGGTGGGGAATTACCATCGCCCGCGTTTCCCTGAAATTGCGGCACAGCTACCCGATCGCATCGTCCAGGTGCATTCTGCCGATTACAAATCCTCACGGCAGTTGCCTGAAGGGGAAGTGCTCGTGGTGGGCTCCGCGCAGTCGGGTGCGCAGATCGCAGAGGATCTTCATCTTGACGGCCGCCGCGTACATTTATGCGTCGGCAGCGCCCCCCGCGTGGCACGCTTCTATCGCGGAAAAGACGTGGTTGAGTGGCTGGAGATGATGGGTCATTACCGTTTAACGGTAGACAATCACCCATTGGGTGAAGAAGCCCGCCGTAAAACGAATCATTACGTCACCGGGCGCGATGGCGGGCGCGACATCGACCTGCGGGCATTTGCCTTACAGGGGATGCAATTACACGGACGGCTGCTCGGCTATCGCGAAGGACAACTGCTGACGGCAAACGATTTGCAACACAATCTTGACGCCGCGGACGCCACCTCGCAGAAAATCAAAGACAGTATTGATGCCTGGATCGCAGAACAGGGGATTGATGCCCCGGCAGAGGCGCGTTATCAGCCGCTGTGGCAGCCGGAGCTCGGGGAAAAAACCCTCGATCTGCGCGCTATCAGCGCCATTGTCTGGGCCGTCGGTTTTCACACCGATTTCAGCTGGATTGATGCTCCCGCGTTCAACGCCAACGGCTATCCGCGCCATACCCGCGGCGTGTCGTCACACCCCGGACTCTATTTCCTCGGTCTGCCGTGGTTGTGGACATGGGGATCGGGCCGCTTCGAGGGGATAGGCGAAGATGCCGAGTGGCTGGCGCAACATATCGACCATCACGCTGCGCGCGCGGAGCTTGCTGAAAATGACTATGTTAACGATGAACGATAATCAGGATGGGTTCAGCCGCACCTTCTGGCAGCAGGAAGCGCGGCGGATACACTGGCAGCGCGCTTTCCGGCAGGTAGTGGCGGTGACGGAGCGGGGGCCGCGCTGCCGCTGGTTCCCGGATGGCACCACGAATTTATGCTTCAACGCGCTGGATCGCCATCTGGATCGGCGCGGGGATCGATGCGCCATCATTCATCGCGACTATCAGGGCCGGACGCATCGTCTGACCTATCGCCAACTGTGGCAGCAGGTCAACGCGCTGAGCAGCCTGATGATCCAGTGGGGGATAAAACCGGGCGATCGTGTCACGATCGCCCAGCCTATGACGCCGCAGGCCGCGGTGGCGATGCTGGCCTGTGCGCGTATTGGGGCGGTGCACGTTGTGGTGTATTCCGCGATGACCAGCGACGCCCTGGCTCAGCGCATCGCGGCCTGCCAGCCCGTACTGCTGCTGCATCACGGCGACCCGCGTGGACGCGGCATCCTGCCGCATATCCCGCCATCGTCCGCCACGATGCGGGTCGTCGACACGGCATCCGCTGAGTTCGCACAGCATCTCGCCCTGCACCAGGGACAGATCACGCCCTGCGTGTGGCTGGATTCAGATCAGCCGTCCCATATTCTGTTTACCTCCGGCACCACCGGCACACCGAAAGGCATCGTGCGCGATACCGGGGGCTACGCGGTTGCCCTGCTGGCGAGCCTGCACCATCTCTTCAAACTGGGCGAGGATGAAATCTGCTTCACCTCGGCGGATGTCGGCTGGGTAACCGGACACAGCTATGGCGTTTACGCGCCATTACTGGCGGGGTTAACCACGGTGATGTGTGAGGCCAGCCCGGTAAATTCACCCGGCCAGAGCTGGTGGCAGATGATTGATGAGCTGGGTATTACGCGCGTGCTGACCATTGCCGGTGCGATCCGTCTGGCACGGCAGCAGGGCGCACCGCGCGCCAGCCTGGGTTCCCTGCGCACCCTGTATCTTGCGGGTGAGCCGCTGGATGATGCTACCGAACGGTGGGTGAAAACGCATCTGGCGGTGAAATGCGAAAACCACTACTGGCAGACCGAATCCGGCTGGCCGCTGCTTGCCGGGGAAGGATCGGCGCTGAACGCCGTTTTTACCCGCGGGGTGGATATCGTTCATCCGGGAACGTACCAGCCCTGCGCGGACGGCGTTGCCGGGCTGCTGCTGGTGAAAGACACGCTGGGACCGGGCGCGATGCTGACACTCTGGGACGGCGATGAGGCACACGACAGACAGTACTGGGTCAAAATTTCGGGGCGCTGGCATTACCTGACCCATGATTGTGCAGTCCGGCAGGATGGCCGGATTGCGGTGAGGGGACGCATGGACGAAGTGATCAATGTCGGCGGCAAAAGAGTGGCTACGGCCGAAATTGAAAACGCGCTAACGGACCTTGAGGGGATCGTGGAAGTGGTCGCAACCCGCATGCCGCATCACCTGCTGGGTGAAATGGTCGCGCTGTACGTGGTGACGGAGGATTTGGATGCATGCCAGTTGGCGATGTTAAAACACCACATCCGCGAAACGCTGACGGCGCGATGCGGGCGGCATGTGCTGCCGCGCCGGATCCATTTCCGGCACTCATTACCTAAAACGTTTTCAGGAAAAATCGTCAGGCGGAGGCTTTCGGTCTGACGTTCAGCCCGTCAAAACGCCAGGCTGAACGGGGTCTCCGGTTAATTAATTCAGGTTCAGGGCAAAAAAAAGCGCGCCGTGGCGCGCTTGATCATCAGGCCGTATCGTTATTTTTTCTCAGGTAAGGCATAGGCCAGAACATAGTCGCCTGCGGGGGTTTCCATAAAGTGATGCCCCGCGGCAACGATGACCAGGTACTCACGCCCGTTCTGGGTATAAATCATCGGGTTCGCCTGTCCTCCCGCCGGTAACGGGGTGCTCCAGACCGTTTTACCCGTTGTAATATCGATAGCACGGATTAAATCATCGGTCGCCGCAGCCACAAAGATCAGACCGCTCGATGTCACGACTGAACCGCCGTTATTCGGGGTACCGATGTTGATGGGTAAACCGGTCGGCAGGCCAAATGGACCATTGCGGCGGGCCGTTCCCAGAGGTCGATCCCAAATCGTACGGCCATCGCGCACGTCAATCGCCCGGATACCGCCGTAAGGAGGTTCTTTACAGAGCATACCGGTGAAGGGCAGACGCCAGCCTGCGTTAACATTCACCGCATACGGTACGCCGATTTGCGGGTCGCCGGCGCCTTCGGCATGGCCGGTGTCGTGTGGGTTGTGCGTGACCTGATCCCGGGGTTTCCAGCCAAGCTCATCGGCCTTCTTGCGGGGCACTAAAATATTCAGGTTCGGCATATCATTGTAGTTGGCGATGATAATCCCACGGCCGGGATCGAATGAAACGCTGCCCCAGTCTGAACCCCCGTTGTAGCCCGGATACTCAATGGTATGACGATCGGCTTCTGGCGGCGTGTATTGTCCCTGATAGCCCGCTTTCTGGAACTGAATACGGCACACCATCTGATCGAACGGCGTGAGTCCCCACATATCCTGAGGGGTCAGGTCCGGCTTGCTCAGATGGTGGAACAGAGAATACGGCTGCGTCGGGGAACGATCTTTTGGCTCAACGCCACCCCCCGGCACCGGACGCTCCTCAACGCCAAACAGGGATTTACCCGTGCGGCGATCGAGAACATAAATTTCACCCTGCTTGGTGGGGACAATAATGGCAGGTATTTTCTGACCGTTTTTATCCGGGTAGTCAATCAGTGTTGGCTGTGAACCCTGGTCATAGTCCCAGACGTCTTTGTGCGCGGTCTGGAACGACCACACCGGAAGACCGGTTTCCACGTTGATTGCGGTCAGTGAAACCGCGTATTTGTTCTCCGCGGCGGTACGGGAGCTGCTCCAGTAATCCCCGGAGGAGTTGGCGACAGGAAGATAGACCAGGCCGAGCTTATCGTCACCGGTAAATGAGGTCCAGACGTCGGGCGAACCCCGCTTATAGGCATCGGGACCCGTTTTAGGCGTGCTGGTTTCCGGCGCGGCAGCATCCCATGCCCATTTCAGCTTCCCGGTAAGGACATCATAGGCTTTGATAACGCCCGGCGGGCCGAAAGCGCGCTGGCCATCGATAGTCTGGTGAGCCACGACCAGCGTATTACGGATCACCACCGGTGCGGAGTTAATCGCTACATAGCCTTCGTAAATTTCGCCCATATCCTCAGCTAAATTCACGGTGCCGCCGTTGCCGAAACTTTTACAGACTTCACCCGTTTTCGCATTCAGTTGGATAATGCGGGCATCGAGCGTGCCCAGGATAATGCGCTGATCGCAGTCATTATCTCCGCCTGAACCGGCAGGGACGGCAGCGACAGCATTCTCCGACGCGGTGACATGGCTGTTGGTCGTGGCATCGTACCAGGTCAGTCCGCGGCACGCCGCAGTGTAAGGGATAGACTTATCGCTCACCTTCGGATCGAAGTGCCACTTTTCTTTACCGGTAGCGGCATCCAGAGCAAACACCTGGTTATGTGGGGTACAGGTATAAAGCGTATCTCCGACCTTAATCGGGGTGTTTTCTGCGCCCCAGCGCGTTTTCGGCAGGTCTCCGGTCCTGAATTGCCAGGCCAGCTTGAGGTCTTTTACATTCTCAGGGGTGATTTCGGTCGATTCCGCAAAGCGCTGTGAGGCGAGCGAACCGCCATAGGTATACCAGTCGCCAGAAGAGGGCGATGATGCCTTACCGGAGCCGGTATCGGTCGCGAAAGTATCCTTACCCGGAGCAGGAACTTCGGATGCCGGCGTCACGTTCAGTGCAGTAAACGGAATAATCGCCGCAGCGATAAACCCGACAGCAAATATCCCCGTCAGGGTCAGCGACAGTTTTTTGCTAAATCCGGGAGCCAGGGACGGCAGTTGAAAAGCAAACACGATCCCCAGTATCAGCATCAGGTCAAAACGAGGTACCCAACCCCAGTAATCCAGCCCTGACTCATAAATAGTCCAGAACAGAGTGCCGATAAATACCAGAGCAAACCAGTACACCGCACTGGATCGGCGCATGAAAATCAGGACAGCAGAAATAATCGATCCTATCCCTGCTAACAGGTAATACCAGGTTCCGCCTGCAGCAACCAACCAGCCTCCGCCATAAACCATGCCCACGCCAAATAAGAGCAGGGCGATGGCGAACAGCTTATTCCAGACGGAAAGTCGGGGTATACGCTTTGAAATTTTCAAAATGTTTTCCTTTGCCAATAAATACATAAAAGGGCGTTTACACGCCTTTACAATGGTAGCACAAGGGGTGAAACCCGTGATTTAGCGACGGATTTTAGGAGGTTGCAGCGGTCGGAATACATTATCCATGATAAATGTATGGACTTATAAGGCGCCATTCAGGCACCGGAAATCCGTACTGAAATAATGAAAGTTTTATTCACAGGTCATGGGATCTTTAATTACTAGTTTAATTCGGGATGTAAATTTTCTCGATTACGGTTTGGCTATTTCTTTGTCCGAAACCATAAACCTGACCTGCGTTCCGCCTGTGAAAGGGACGGGCATAGTGCATATGTTTATGCGTTGTGCTGAATTGTGTGCTGGTGAAAGTCCCGGCTATTCATCGCTATAGGGTGCGTGACCGGAGTGGTGCGCGTATCTGAATGAGGTACGAACGTGATGAGGAGGGCTTAGCCCTCCTCATGTTTTGTCTCAGCCCCTTTGGCAGCAGGCTGAAATCGAGTCAGTAGACCGGTTGTACAATCCGATCGTTAAATCACGGCAGTTTATAAGCAATCACGTAATCACCGCGATCCGGCGAGTTACGCGCGCCGCCTGCGGAGATCAGCAGATACTGCTGACCGTCTACCGGCGATTTGTAGCTGATTGGCGTGCCCTGGCTGCCGACTGGCAGGCGGGCTTTCCACACTTCTTTACCCGTTGAGGTATCGAAAGCGCGCAGATAGTAATCCTGCGTCGAGGCGATAAACACCAGGCCGCCCTGCGTGGCGAGCGTACCGCCAATGGTCGGCATACCAATTGGCATCGGCAGGCCAATTTTCACTCCGAACGGTCCGGTGTCCTGGACGGTGCCAACCGGTACCTGCCAGGCAATTTTCTGCGTTTTCAGGTCAACGGCGGTCAGCGTGCCGAACGGTGGCTTCTGGCAGGGGATTTCCAGCGGCGACATAAAGCGCACTTTCGCATTGATCGCATACGGGGTGCCTGACAGCGGCAGAGGGCGACTGATGGCCGCCGCTTCGTTGCCGTCGTTCTTCATGCCCTGAATCTCTGGCGAAGCCGGGATCAGCTGCACTTCCAGACCCACTCGCATATCGTTGATAAACAGTAACTGATTAACCGGATCGGTCGACAGGCCGCCCCAGTTCATGCCGCCTAACGAGCCGGGCAGATTCAGTGAAGGATCGGTACCCGGCGGGGTGAACAGCCCGTTGTAGCGTTTGGATTTAAACTGAATGCGGCACAGCAGCTGGTCGAACGGCGTTGCGCCCCACATATCCGACTCTTTCAGCACATCCGCGCCAATGGTCGGCATGCCCACGGAGAAGGGCTGCGTCGGCGAGTAGTTTTCATTCGGGATCTGCCCCTGGGTCACCGGGCGTTCTTCCACTTTGGTCAGCGGCTTGCCGGTGGCGCGATCCAGGACAAACAGCTGGCCTGACTTGGTGCCGAAAATCAGCGCCGGCGTTTTTTTACCGTCCGCACCCGGGAAATCAGAGAAGGACGGCTGCATCGGAACATCGAAGTCCCACAGATCGTTATGAACGGTCTGATACACCCATTTCACCCGACCGGTGCTGGCATCAACGGCCACCATCGACGCACCAAATTTACGGTCCAGATCGTTATGTTTGACGCCCCATAAATCCACCGCCGCGCTGCCGGTTGGCATATACACGGTGTTTGAATGGCTGTCGTAAGACATCGGCGCCCACACGTTCGGCGTGGAGCGCGTATAGGTCTTATTATCTTCCGGTGCCTGTTTCTGGTCAGGATTACCCGGGTCAAACGCCCAGCGCAGCTGGCCGGTGATCACATCAAACCCACGAATGACGCCACCGGGCATGTCGGTCGCCACGTTATCCGCCACGCGGCCACCGATCACCACGGTGGTGCCCGCCAGCGTAGGCGCGGAGGTCGGATAGTATTCACCCGTGTCCGCGCCTTTACCCATATGGTCGCTCAGGCTTACCCGACCGTTGTTACCAAAGTCATGACAGAACTCACCGGTATCGGCATCCAGGGCGATCAACTCCGGCGTGACGCTGTTCATCAGAATGCGGCGCTGACACTGTGCCGCTGCCGGCACGGAGACGCTGGCGACCGGGGTGGAGTCCGGCATATCAGGCTGCTTGAGCGGTGCCTGGGCATCAAAGTAGGCCAGTCCACGGCAGCGCATCCATTTTTTCTGCTTCGCGTTGATTTCCGTTTTCCACAGCTCTTTACCGGTGGTGGCATCAACGGCAATCACGTTGTTGTGCGGCGTACATAAGAAGATACGGTTACCGATCTGCAAAGGTGTCTGCTGATCTTCGGCACCGCCGCCGTTCGGGCTGACGGGAATATCCCCGGTGCGGTAGGTCCAGGCGACCTGCAGGTTTTTCACATTGTCGCGGGTAATCTGGTCCAGCGCGACAAAGCGCGAACCGCCCGACGTGTTGCCATAATTATCCCAGTTGACCTGCTCTTCACCCGGCTTCACCTTAACCAGCGGCAGAGACTCACCGGACGCGCTGATGGGCGCATGTGGGACAAACATCCCGCCCAGGGTCGCCGCGAAGGCAATCGCCAGCACGCCGGCCAGCGATGCGGAGAATTTCCAGCAGGCTTTTTTACCCGACCGCTTCAGCAGGAGCGGCAGGGACAGCGCGACCAGAATGCCAAAACCTGCCAGCGTCAGCAGCCTTGAAACCAGCGGCCAAAAATCCAGGCCCACGTCCCACAGCGCCCAGATACCCGTTCCCACCAGCACCGCGCCATAAAGCACCGCGCCACTAACACGCTGGCGAATAATCTGAATGGCTGAAACCAATAGCGCGATACCCGCTATCAGGAAGTAGGCGCTGCCGTGCAGGCTGACAAGCTGCCAGCCGAAATAGATGAAGAAAGCGGCCATCAGCAGAATGATGGCACCCAAAACCGTCAGCCATGCGGCCGCCGCTTTGGTGTTTTTGTGACCCGACATAAATGTTCCCTTAGGTGTAACACATGCGATAACGGCAATGCTAAAGCCTTACAAAGGGTAAGGGTTGTTAATCACATGTAAAAAAGAGGCGCAATGTTAGTTTTTTTTTAAAATAAAGGCCAACAAACTTTGAGTAGATGTGCATATGCTCACCGCTGCTCCGTCATGGTGCGAAAGCCTGCACCTTGCACAATTTCCTGACAGTTACCCGCAAGTTCATACTCTTTTATGTGCAGAGTGCCCACTTTCCTGTGGTGCCTCTGCCCAGATAATTTTGGCATATCTCTTGCTGTTACTGGCATAGCCATTCAGACAGCCACTCAGGGGTTCACTATGTCAAACAGCAATGATTTTCCGCTCGTCGAAGCGCCCGCCTCGGAGCGCAAGGGTCTATTTTCGATTTCCATGGTCCTGTTCAGCTTCACGTTCTTTACCGGCACGATGTTTGCGGGAGGAAAACTGGGCGTCTCGTTTTCCATCGTTAACCTGCTGTGGATTGCCGTTATCGGTAACCTGCTGCTGGCCCTCTATGCCGCGTCGCTCGGCTGGATCGCGGCCCGCAGCGGGCTGAATACCGTGCTGATGGGGCGGTTTTGCTTCGGTGAAGCAGGCAGCAGGCTGGCTGATTTTATTCTGGGCTTCGCTGAGCTGGGCTGGTACGCCTGGGGGACGGCGACCGTGGCCATTTCACTGGTCAAGATCCTCGGCATACCCGACGCGATGACCGTTCCGCTGATGATCGTCTTCGGTATCCTGTTCTGCGTCACTGCGCTGGTGGGCTACAGGGGGCTGGATGCGCTGTCCCGCGTGACGGTGCCGCTGATGTTTATTCTGCTGATCATTGCTATGTACATTGCGGCCCATCACGCCGGTGGCTGGCAGGCGATGACCCAAATTAAGCCGGACGCCAGCGACACTATGACCTGGTCGGCGGCCATCACCATGGTCTTCGGCACCTTCGCCAGCGGGGCAACCCAGGCAACAAACTGGACGCGTCTGGCCCGTTCCAGCCGCACTGCGATCGTCGCCAGTATGGGCAGCTTCCTGCTGGGTAACGGGCTGATGATCGTGGCCGGAGCCTGGTGCGCGATTGTTTACCAGCAGGCCGATATCGTCGAGGTGCTGATTTTGCAGGGGCTGTCTGCCGCCGCAGTGGTGATGCTGTGCCTCAACCTGCTGACCATTCAGGGGCCGACGATTTATAACGTCTCGGCGGCGGCCTGCCATCTGCTGCGCAGCGAGCGCCGCCGCACCCTGACCGTCGCTTCCGCCGGGGTTGGCATTCTGCTGGCCATTGGCGGTATGTATGAAATGCTGATCCCGTTCCTGGTGCTGCTGGGCAGCATCATTCCCCCGATCGGCGGCGTTATCCTCGCCGACTACTGGTTCTATCGCGGCGGCCGCTACCCTCTGCTGCACACGGCCCGCCTGCCGCGCTTTAACGGGGCAGGACTTGGTGCTTACGCGGTGGGCGCCGTTGCGGCTTATTTGTCGCCCTGGATCGCTCCGCTGGTGGGTATTTCCGTTTCCGCGCTGGCCTACATCGTTCTGACTCGCCTCAGCAAACGCCATCCCGCCGCCGATTCGGTCGCGGAGCAGTAAGCATGAGCCTGACGCTGAGCGACATCCTCGCGCTGGACGGGCTCTCCGCCCTGCGGCTGCGCGCTGGCGGGCAGGGGTTACAGCTGGCGGTGCGCTGGTACTACGTGGCGGAAAATGAAAACATCGCCGACTGGATCATGGGCGGCGAGCTGGTGTTTATCACCGGCATCAATCACCCGCGCGATGAGGACAATCTGGTCCAGCTGCTGATAGAGGGCAAACAGCGCGGGATCGCCGGGATGGTGATCCTGACCGGTGACGCCTATATTCAGTCAATCCCGCCGCGCCTTATCGCGCTGGCCGACGAGCTGGGTATTCCGCTGATCGAGCAGCCCTATCTGCTGAAGATGGTGATAGTGACCGAACGGATTGGTACCGCCCTGGTGCGCAGTGAAAATGCGCTGCAGTCGCAGCGCGATATTCTGATGCAGTTGTTAACCGGGGATTATCCCGATCTGCAGATGCTACAGCAGCGCGCAATCCATCAGCAGCTGGATTTTACCCGCCCGCTGCGGGTGGCGGCGCTGCGCCTTGAGGGGATACAGAATCTGTTTCGCCAGTTCCCTCCCGAACAGGCGGAAGCCTGGCTGCAGCAGGCGCGCCGGATTATCCGCCAGCGCCTGCAGCAGCAGCTCAATCAGCAGGGCAACGGCTTTCCGCTGGTCGAACGCGGCAACATGTTTATCTTCCTGCTCCCGGATGAGGAAGATGCGTTTTATCAGCAGAAAACGTGGCTACAACAGTGGCTGCGCGAACTGGCGGAAGGCAATGAGGGGCTGTCGCTGCTGTGCGGCCTGTCGGCAAAGGTGCAGCAGTTACAGGACTACCAGCGCGCGCTGTCGCAGGCGCGCCAGGCGCTGGACCTCAGCGAAAACCTGCGCCCGGCCCAGCGCATCAGCGACTATCAGCAGCTGGGATTTATCCGGCTGCTCTCCGCCATCGGCGATCCTGCGCTGCTGAGCGATTTTATGCATGACACCCTCGGCTGCCTGATTGAGCGCGATCGCAAAAGTCCCTGGCTGCTGATGGAGACGCTGGAAACCCTGCTTCAGGAGAACGGCAACGTGGTCAGGGCCGCCGAGCGGCTCGGCATCCACCGCAACACGCTACATCAGCGCATCCAACGCATTGAAAAGCTGACCGGCTACGCTGTCGGTCAACCGCAGTTTCATCTCAACGCCTCGGTCGCTTTGACCATCTGGCGTATGTCACAAGACAATTTACGGGAACATCTATGAACATTATCAACGCGCGCCTGCGCCACAAAGACACACTCCATACCCTTGAATTGCACGACGGGGTGATTAGCCGCATCACGGAGCAGTCCTCCGCACAGGTGGCCGCGGCCGGCGATCTCGACGCGCGGCAAAAGCTGGTTATCCCGCCGTTCGTCGAGCCGCATATCCATCTCGACGCCACGCTCACGGCGGGGGAGCCGGAGTGGAACCGCAGCGGCACGCTGTTTGAGGGGATCGCCCGCTGGAGCCAGCGTAAACAGACCGTCACGATTGAGGATACCCGCCAGCGCGCGCTGAAAACCATCGGTATGCTGCGTGACAATGGCGTGCAGCACGTTCGTACCCATATTGATGTCACCGATCCCTCCCTGACGGCGCTTGAGGCGATGCTGGCAGTGAAGAAAGAGGCCGCGCATCTTATCGACCTGCAAATCGTGGCGTTCCCGCAGGAGGGCATTGAATCCTTCCCCGACGGCCGCGCGCTGATGACCCGCGCCATTGAGATGGGCGCCGACGTGGTGGGCGGCATTCCGCACTACGAATTCACCCGCGAGAAGGGCATCAGTTCGCTGGGGTTCCTGATGGACCTGGCCCAGCGCCACGACCGCCTGGTCGACGTGCACTGCGATGAAATCGACGATCCGCAGTCGCGCTTCCTGGAAGTGCTGGCGGAAGAAGCCCGGGTCAGGGGGATGGGCGCGAAGGTGACGGCCAGCCATACCTGCGCCATGGGATCCTACGATAACGCGTACTGTTCCAAGCTGTTCCGGTTGCTCAAGGCGTCGGGGATTAACTTTATCTCCTGCCCAACGGAGAGCATTCATTTACAGGGCCGCTTCGACACCTGGCCGAAACGCCGTGGGGTGACGCGGGTGGCGGAACTGGACCGCGCCGGGATCAACGTTTGCTTTGCGCAGGATTCCATCCAGGACCCGTGGTATCCGCTCGGTAACGGCAACATCATGCGTATTCTTGATGCCGGCCTGCATATCTGCCACATGATGGGATACGACGATTTGCAGCGCTGCCTCGACCTGATTACCGATAACAGCGCGCGGGCGATGTGCCTGGGGGATAACTACGGCATCGCCGTGGGGCGCCCGGCGAACCTGCTGATCCTGGATGCCGAAAATGACTACGATGCGGTGTGCCGCCAGGCCCGGGTGCTGACCTCGGTTCGGCACGGTAAAATCATTATGCAGCGCCAGCCGGAGCAGATTAGCTATCCGGAGTGATGCGATAAGTTCGCCCGGTGGGTTTAGCTGCCGGGTGAAAGACACCGCTACAGTCACCGCTAAACATACAGAACGGAGTTTATGGCAAGCCGATCGTCGCAGTCAGTTCGGCTCTCCCCGCGATTCTCCGGGCGTGCGTATATCGAATCTGATCGTACGCCCACAATTGCCGATTAAAACCCCTTTATAACCCGTAGGTAAGTGAGAAATCATTAATGAGTCTTTTTGCATCATTATTGTGAAAAAACCGAACGGCTGGCATAAGTTCATGTCCGGCCAGCTTTATTTTTGCACTGCTTCAGATTGGATGATTCATTTTCAAGCATTTTTGAAATAAAAATTCGATTTGCGTCTCATTTTTGATCTTCTTTCATTGTCTCAATTGTCTCTTTCGATCTACTTTGTGTCTAATTTGACTCTTTATGTGTCAATAGGGGCGATTTAAATATCGATACATGCCTCACAGATAACAATGGCAAGTAAGCGGAAGAAGACAAAATGACAAAATCTGTTTGGCTACTGGGCGCTATCGGTGCACTGGTGATTATCCTGGGAGCAGCACTGGCGGCAGGCGGTGCGTATCTCGCGGTATTAGGGGGAGCCTGGTTCTATTTGTTCGCAGGGATTCTGTTGTGCATCACCGGCTACGGGCTACTGCGCAGGCGTTTCTTCGCCTGGCCGGTCGCACTGGGGCTGGCGCTGTACAGCGTGATTTGGGCCTGCTGGGAAATTGGCGATGATTTCTGGCAGTTCCTGCCGCGCGTAACGGTGTTCCTCGGTATCGGGATGCTGGCGTCGCTGTGTGCGCCGTGGCTGACCCGGAAAAATGGCCTGCCGACCCTCGGCAAGAAGTGGGCTTTTACTACGGCCGGTGCCTTCTTTATTGCCCTGGTCGCGCTGATTAGCGGCATCTTTATTCCCCATGCTGAAGTCACCGCATCGGGCGAAGCCGCGCCGGTGATTAATCCTCAGGCCGGTCACGAAGGCGGCAACGACTGGTCGGCATGGGGGCGTAACACCCTCGGCGAAAAATACGTCCAGTTTGACCAGATCAACAAAAGCAACGTCAAGGATCTGAAGGTCGCCTGGACCTATCGCACCGGAGACATGGCGGTGGACGGTGCCGAATATCAGGTCACCCCGCTGAAAGTCGCTGACACCGTTTATCTGTGTACGCCGCTGAGTAAGGTGATTGCGGTTGATGCGACAACCGGTAAAGAGAAGTGGCGTTTCGACCCGCAGCCGAAAATCTTCGAAAGCAACCAGGGCTGGAAGCGATGCCGCGGAGTGGGCTATGCCGATCTCGACGCGTTGTCGGCGACCAGTCCGACCACCGGCGAGGTTACCGGAGCGGGAGTTTCCTCTGCGGCCACCTGTCGCAAACGCATTATTGAAACGACCATTGATGCCCGCATTGTGGCGCTGGATGCCGAAACGGGAAAACTGTGTGAAGACTTTGGCAACGGCGGCTACGTCGATCTGACCGTGGGCCTGCCCGCTGACGCCAAAGGGGGACAGCAGGGCAGTTATAACGTCACCTCCGCGCCGCTGGTGGCCGACGGTGTGATCATGGTGGGTGGCCGTCTGAACGATAACCTGACCGTTGGCGAGCCCGGCGGCGTGGTGCGTGGCTATGATGTGGCAAGCGGCAAGATCCTGTGGGCCTGGGATGCGAAACGCGGTGCCAGCGACAGCAGCCCGCTGCCGGCCGGTCAGACCTACCCGATTGAAACGCCTAACTTCTGGGGCACCGCCGCCTACGATCCTAAACTGGGTCTGGCCTATTTCCCGACGGGTAACCAGACGCCTGACTTCTGGACCGGCGACCGTCATCCGTATTCGAACGAGTACAACGATGCCATCGTGGCCGTCGACCTGAAAACCGGCAAGGAGCGCTGGCACTTCCGCACCGCCAACATTGACCAGTTTGACTACGACGTCTCCACTCAGCCGATTCTGTACGATATGCCGCAGAAGGATGGCACCACCATTCCGGTGATTATCCAGGGCACCAAACGCAGTCAGATCTTTGTGCTGGATCGCCGTACCGGCAAGCCGGTCTACCCGGTGGAGCAGCGTAAAGTACCGACCGATGTGATGCCGGGGATGCAGGTTGCTGACACCCAGCCTTACTCCGCGCTCTCCGTGGGCGTCGACCGGCTGAAAGAGTCCGATATGTGGGGAGCCACGATCTTCGATCAGCTTTACTGCCGCGTTCAGTTCAAGAAACTGCGCTACGAAGGGGAGTGGACGCCGCTGTCGGATAAGCAGGACACGCTGATCTGGCCGGGTTATTACGGCGGCCAGAACTGGGGCAGCATGGCGATCAACCCGGCGACCGGTGTGCTTTACGTCAATGACATTCGCATGGCGATGGTGGGGCGCTTCCTGTCCCGGGAAGAGGCCGCGAAGGGGGGGCTGAAACCGTCAACCGAAGGCGAATATTCCGAGCAGAATGGCACGCCGTGGGGTGTAGAGCGCGGGATGTTCCTGTCACCGCTGGGTACACAGTGCTTCAAACCGCCGTTCGGCTCGCTGACCGCTATCGATCTGGCGAACAACCAGGTTAAGTGGCAGGTGCCGCTTGGCTGCATCCAGGATGCACCGATCCATAACAGCTTCTTACCGAAAGAGGGCATTGTGCCGAACCTGTATATTCCGCTGGGCATGCCGAACCTCGGCGGTCCACTGGTCACGGCGGGCGGGCTGAGCTTCTTCCACGGCACGCTGGACTACTACCTGCGCGCGTTCGACAACGATACCGGCAAGGAAGTCTGGCGCACCCGTCTACCGGTCGGCGGGCAGGGCACGCCAATGAGCTATATCGGCAAGGACGGTAAGCAGTACATCGTGGTGGTGGACGGCGGCGCAACCCGTACCGGCACCAATAAAAATCGCGGCGATTACGTGATTGCCTACGCCTTACCCTGATTCAATTTTACCCTGAATAGTCTGTTAAACGGCGCTCTGCATAATCAGAGCGCCTGCCGGGCGGCGCGATTAAAAAATCGGTTGCCGGAATAACGATCTTATTATCTGCATATTAAGGTGATTATAATGCTGACCTCATTACATGGTATTTCAACCAGTCACGGGAATTTAATAACGGATGTGCGCCTTGCGAAAGAGGCGGGTTTTGACGCGCTGGAAATATTTTATCCTAAACTGGTTCGCTATTTAGACAATGGCGGAACCACGCAGGAAATAAAACAGATTATTGCCGATGCGGGGCTTTCCGTTTCATTTCTCAGCGCGCTGGACAGAATTGAACGGCATGAGGGAAGCGAGAAGCAGCAGCTGCTGGCCGAGGCGGAAAAGATCACCCGTGAGGCCGTTGAGCTGGGTACTGAAACCGTCATGATATTACCGCGTACCGGCATCGACCATTATTCTGATGACAAGATCATGGACATCATGAGCGAAAATATTTCTGCGATTGCCGCCATCGGTGAACAGCATGGCATTCGCTATATGATCGAGCTGCCCGCCTTCACCAAATTCCGCACGCTAAGCCAGGCGCGGGAGGTGATCCGCCGGATTGATAAAAAGAATGTCGGCGTGGTGGTCGACTTCTGGCACTTCTACGCCTCCGGTGCCACGCCGCAGGATGTCGCTACGATGAACAAAGAGATGATTTTTGGCGTGCACTTCGGTGACGGCCGCGTGCCGCACAGCCCGCAGGAACCCTGGGATGAAACGGTATTACGCGACTGCATACCGGGAGAAGGGGAAATCGATCTTCGCACCTGGTCCGAAGCCGTTAAATCCACCGGCTATAACGGAGCCTGGTCAATTGAATTAATCAGCCCGCGCCTGTGGGAACGCGACCCTGCTTTATTAACAAAGGAGCTGTTGGCCTCCATTAAAAAATACGCGAATTAATTTAACCATTATCGAACTTCGGGTGTTAACGATCATTCTTAATTAATGAATTCGATCGTTATCACCTTAATATCTCCCTGTATTAATGCGTGACGTAGAGAATAATATGAAAACAAATAATGCTCCCCGTTTACCGGTGAGAGTGGCAATCAGTCCGCTCTCCTGGGCCAATGAAGTCATAGAAGAGTTTGGTAAAGATGCCACGGCAGAGTTATGCCTGACGGGCGCGCAGGCTGCGGGTTATGAAGGCGTTGAGATGAGCCGCTTATTTCCCCGCCATCCTGACGAACTGAATTCGCTGCTGTCCGGTTATCGCCTTTACCTAGCATCCGGCTGGCACAGCGGTTTTCTCGCCGAACGCAGCGTGGATGAGGAGCTGAGTGCGGTTGATGAGTTTGCCACGCTGCTGCAAAAAACCGGGGCGCGGGTGATGGTGTACGGCGAGTGTGCCGCGATGGCGGAGAACGCGCTGGATGTGCCCATGTCCCGCCGCCAGAAGTTAACCCCGGCGCAGATGATGGCATATGGCACGCGGCTGACCGAATTCGCCAGGGCGCTGGCGGAACGCTACGGTCTGGCAATGGCGTATCACCACCACTTGATGATGGTGGTGGAAACGCGCGATGAAGTTCGCCAGCTGATGGCGGCAACCGGCGATGAAGTCGGCCTGCTGCTGGACACCGGACATGCGCTGACGGGCGGGTTCAGTTACGTCGATCTGATTTCGGAATTTGGCCCACGGATTAAGCATATCCACCTGAAAGACGTGCGTCCGCAGGTACTGGAAACCGTGCGCAGCGGCGATCTCTCGTTCAATGATGCGGTGCGGGCCGGTATGTTTACCATCCCCGGTGACGGCGCGATCGATTTCCAGCCGCTGTTCGAGTTTATCCGCCGCTCGGGTTACGAGGGCTGGGTAGTGGTAGAAGCCGAGCAGGACCCTTCGCTGGAGTGCCCGGACATCACCGTTGCCAGAGCGCGTGACTGGCTCAGCACTATCCTGCCTGCGCGGGCATAACGGAGAGCAATATTATGTCGTATCAACACAGGTTTCATGCCCGCTACGTGTATATGCTCTGCCTGGCGGCTTCCGCCGGTGGATTTATGTTTGGTTATTCCGAAGGGGTGATCGCCGCAACGCTGGAGTCGATTCAGCACACCTTCGGCCTGAATTCGGTACAAACCGGCTGGGCGGTTTCCAGCGTGATCTTTGGTGGGGTGATCGGTGCGCTGACCGCCGGGAAAATGGCGAATAAAACCGGCCGCAAACCGGTGATGCTGCTCAGCGCCATCCTGTTTGTGATTACCTCTTATTTTTCGGCCGTCGCGGACTCGTTTACGCTGTTTACCGGCTCGCGGCTAATCTGCGGTATTGCCGTTGGGCTGGCGGCAACGGTGGCCCCGATGTATATCTCTGAAATTTCGCCTGCCAAAATGCGCGGCAAAGCCACCGGCACGTACGATCTGTCGATGGTGGTCGGCGTGCTGGCGGTGTTTACCGTCAACTACCTGATTGCACGCGGCATGCCGCAGGCCTGGATGGTGGAAACCGGCTGGCGGATTATGATGGCCGTGCAGCTGGTGCCGTCGCTGGCGATGCTGGTGTTGATCGTTTGCTTACCGGAGTCGCCGCACTGGTGCATTCGGCATAACCGCAGCGAGCAGGCGATTAAAGTGCTGTCGCGTATCTATCCGGAGCTTAATCAGGAAGAGGCCCGTCAGCTGTTTCAGCTGCCATCGTCACCCGTCAGAAGCTCAAACACGGCGAGCAAAGGCGCGTTGGCGGACAACCCGGCGCTGCGCTATATCCTGGTGGTCGGTGTGGCGATTGCGGTTCTGCAGCAGTTCACCGGCATCAACGTCATCAACTACTACACCCCGATGATGCTGGAAGGCACCACCAGTGATAAAGACATTATCTTCTTCGAAACGATTTTTGTCGCCCTGCTCAATGGTGTTGGCGCATTTATCGGCATGCACCTGTTCGACCACTACGGCCGTCTGCCGATCATGAAGATTGGCACCGTCGGTGCCATCGTCGGGCTGCTGATCGCCTCCTGGGGTCTGTACAGCAATGATGTTGGCTATATCGCCATCAGTGGCATTCTGATCTTCACGCTGTTCTTTGGTATGGGTTGGGGCGCGGGTGCCTGGGTAATGATCTCGGAAATCTTCCCGGACAGAATCCGTGAATTCAGCATGGGGCTGGCCGTGGGCCTGATGTGGATCAGCAACTTCCTGATCACCCTGGTGTTCCCGATCGTCAACGACAATGCCTGGCTACAGGAGCAGTTCCACGGCGCGTTCTCCATGTGGATCTTCGTGGCGTTTAACGTCGTCTGTTACTGGTTCCTGTCGCGTTACGTTCCGGAAACCCGAGGCGTGGCGCTGGAAGACATCGAAAAGGTCGCGGAAGCGAAGATGCTGAAAAATTCGCTGTCCGTGCAGACGGAGAAAGGCTGATTTCCCTGCTGCTGCTGGTGAGGGTAATCATCCGCCAGCGTGTTTTCTGCAAATAACGGAAAGTGGGCCAGACTACAGGCCCGCTTAACCGTACAGCCCTGTTCACATCATCTGCCGGGTGCGGCGTTTCTTTCGCCTGCAGATGATTTCTTAAAATGAGATCTGCGTTGAGGTATTAAGAATCAAAAAGATTTCCTGAGGCTTTCTTGAGGCTTTCCTGAGCGGGATCGAGTAACATCGGCGCAGGCCATAACAGGAGACAGGTTGTTGTTTATGAACCGTAAACCGACGATGAAAGAGCTGGTTACTGCGACGCAGCTCAGCAGAGCAACCATTGACCGGGTGCTCAACAACCGTCCTGGGGTTAAAGCCAGAACGGTTGAGACCGTTCAGCGTGCTTATTCAAACCTGCTGGTTGCTGCGGCGGATGAAGTCAGTTCCGAACGGTCGCTTCACAGCGAAAAGTTCGCTGCGCGCTTTGGCGTAGTGGTTCAGGCGGGCGCGGAGTATAACGAGTCCGTGCAGAGTGCAGCGGACAGGATACAAGATAAGCTGGGTAATCAGGGTATTACGCTTGACCTTGTCAGCTGTTCCGACGTAGACGATGATGCCGTTGTGCAGCTGCTCATCAAGCAGGCTGAGCACACCGATGGCCTTGCCGTAGTGGCTAAAAACACGCCGGTTATCAATGCGGCCATACAAAAACTTCGCCAGCAGGGAAAACACATTGTTGCGCTGGTCAGCGACCTCGATCCTGAAGCGCGTGATGCCTACGTGGGTATTAACAACCGTGCAGCGGGGCAGGCGGCAGGCTTTATTCTTGGCAGACACTTACAGCGGGAAGAAAACCCCTGTGTTGCGGTGATAGTCGGCACGCTTTCCTACAGCTGTCACGATGACCGCGAGATCGGGTTTCGCGCACAAATTCGTAAAACGCTGCCGTCCGTTCAGGTACTTGAAGTGGTATCCGGCAACGATAACACCGAACAGACTTACCATGCGGCAAAAGAACTCTTCAGCAAGGCACCAAACCTGTGCGCCGTGTATAACGTTGCCGGCGGCAATGCAGGACTGGCCTCAGCGCTGGATGAATATGCCGGTTTGGTCAGGCCTGTGGTGGTGACCCACGAAGTGAATAACGTCACGGAAAAGCTGATTCGTGAAGAGAAGATCGACTATATCCTGACTCAGGATATTTCCCAGCTGCTGACCGTAACCGCCGAGAAGCTGACCGCGCTGGTCATGCAACAGCCCGTGAGTTCGCAGACGTGTCTTCCGATTGAAATTATCACCCGCTTTACACTGCCTGCGGGGTGAAGAAAGCGTCATTCTGATAGTGAAGGGTCAGACAGGACTAACTGTGCGTTGTATCTAATCCCGGGGGCAGGTCAACGCATTCTTTAATCAGGGATTTTTCCACACAGCGCAGACAGTTAAAGACTGGCCCGAAGCTGTGGCGGGCCATTTTTTGACATTCACGTCGGTCCCCGAACGGGATTAAACGACAACATCCAGAGCGTTCCCGGTTTGTACCAGCGCCTGCGGCAGCAGCGCCAGCACCCGCTGGTTCTCTTCCGGCGTGCCAATGGTGACGCGTAGCCATCCCGGCAGGCCGAATCCCTCGCCCGGACGAATCAAAATCCCCTGTTGGTAATAGACGTCGACCACCGGCTGGCTGTTCGGCAGCCCGGTATGGAACAGCACGAAATTGCCGTGTGAGCGGATGTAGCGCAGTCCCAGCGCGTCCAGCGTCCGGTAGTACAGTTCCCGTCCCGCCTTAACGCCATCGACGACCCGCCGGTAATACTCCCGATCCGCCAGACTGGCGGCGGCGGCCAGCTGCGACGGCGTGCTGATGTTGACCGGCAGGTGCAGGCGGCTCATCAGGTCGATCAGTTCCGGGCGGGCGATGCCGTAGCCGATGCGGAACGATGCCAGTCCGTAGGCCTTGGAGAAGGTGCGCAGGATGACCAGATTGCCGAACTCGCGCAGCAGGCGCGGGCTGTCCGGGAAATCCGGGTCGTCGACGAAATCCACATAGGCCTCATCCAGCACCACCACGATATCGCGTGGGATCGACTGGAGAAACTGGCGGAGAGTCGGCTCGGTCACGATGCCGCCAGCCGGGTTGTTGGGATTGCACAGCCAGATGACGCGGGTCTTGTCGTTAATTGCCTGTTTGAGCGGCTCCAGATCGATGGCGAAATCGCGCAGCGGCACGGAAACGAAACGGGCTTCCATCTGACGGGTGGCGTTGTAGTAGTAGGGGAAGGACGGCGTCAGCGCGATGGCTTCATCACCCGGCGACAGAAACGTCTGGGCGACCAGCTCAATCAACTGGAAAGAGCCGGTGCCGAAAATCAGCTGTTCGGGCGGCAGTTGATGATAGTCGGCCACTTGCCGCCGCAGCGCGGAGGCGGTGGAGTCAGGGTAGTAGCTGAGATCGTCCCAGTGGTCGAGCAGCGCCTGCTTCACCCGCGGCGACAGGCCGAAGGTGTTCTCGTTAGCCGACAGATTGAGGATCTGGTGCGTGCCCAGCTCCTGCCGGGTGGCTTCCAACGTTCTCGCCGGTATGAACGGACTGAGCTCGTCAAGGATTTTACGATGGGTCGGGATCATTTAAGGCTCCTGTCAGGCGGCGGTGTGGTGTGGAACGACGGCACGGATCTGCCGTACCCAGCGGTCGGTCTGGCGGATGGCGGTTTCAATCTGCTGCGGGCCGGAGGCGAAGGGCAGGCGCGTCAGGCGTTGCAGCTCACTGAAGGTTTCCTGCGCCAGCAGGGCGATATCGGCGTCGATGTCGTCGCTGATGCCGATCTCTTCCAGCGTCAGCGCCAGGCTAAACTGTTCGAACAGCTGCACGCGCTCGCGGAAGCTGTCGTAGTCGATGCCGCTGATAACGAACTGCGTCAGCAGCCCCAGCGCCACCTTGTCGCCGTGCAGGCGGTAGCGGGTATGGGCCAGTCGGGTGGAGGCCTGATAATACGGGTGGGCGAAGCCGCCGAAGTGCCGACCGTCGTGCAGGGTGCCGACCTGTCCTGCCAGATAGATGATGGCGTCGACCGTGTCCAGCCCGGCCTGCGTCACCACGCCGCGTTGCCCCTCTTCAATGGCCTGCCTTGCCTGACGCGAAAGCACGTCGAACGCCAGGCGCGCGGTGTGGATCATCTGCGGCAGAGTGAGCGAATGGACGTCCGGCGTATGGTTCGGCTCGGTTTCGTACCATTTGGCAAGCGTGTCGAGCACCCCTGCGTGGGTGTAGCGCGCCGGGGCGGCCAGAATCACTTTGGTATCGGCCAGCACCAGCACCGGGGAACGGCGGTTGAGGTGTACGGCGTCGAAGTCGCCCTCTTCGTCGTACAGGATCGACACCGCCGCCCAGGCGGCGCAGGTGGCGGCGATAGTGGGCACGGCCACTACCGGCAGGCCGAGCCGATCGCCCACCACTTTGGCGGTGTCGCACACCCGGCCGCCGCCAATGGCGATAATCACGTCGGCGGTAAAGTCTTTAGCCTGCTGGCTGAACAGCTCGATGACGCGCCGCGTCGGGTAGCCGGTGAGCGTTACCGCCTGGTGGGCGATACGCTGCTCTTCCAGACTGGCGGTCAGCGTGGCGCCGACCTTTTCGAACGCGGTCTGGCCGGTGATGATAAAGGCGCGTTTGCCGTAGCGTGAGATGTGCTCGCCCGCCTGCGACAGCAGATCGGGCTGGTTGAGATACTGTTCCGGTGTCTTGATAGTGAGCATGATGATTCCTCTTAGATGGTGAATTCTGCCTGTGGGCTCTGATGTTCAGGCTGGTTCAGGATCTTGCTGAGGATCAGTTTCTTGTAGTGCAACTGGTCCTCTTCGGCGGTGTGCGGGCGGCTGAGCTCGATACGAACATCCAGCGCGATGTGCTGGTGCGCCATGACGATCACCCGGTCCGCCAGCCGCACGGCTTCGTCCACGTCATGGGTAACCAAAATGCCGGTGAAGCGCTGCTCCAGCCAGACATTCTCGATCAGCGCCTGCATGTCGAGGCGGGTGAGTGCGTCCAGCGCACCGAGCGGTTCGTCCAGCAGCAGCACGCGCGGTTCGGCCACCAGTGCGCGCGCCAGCGCCACCCTCTGTTTCTGCCCGCCGGACAGCACGCCCGGCCAGCTGCGCTGCTTATCGGCCAGCCCGACTTTGGCCAGCACGCTTCGCGCCACGTCGTCGTCCCGGTTCGGAGAGCCGGAACGTACGTTGTCCAGCACGCTGCGCCAGGGCAGCAGACGCGCTTCTTGAAACAGCACGCGGACGTGCGGATTGACGCCGTCGATCGGCTGACGGTCAATGGCGATGGTGCCGCTGGTAGGCTGTTCCAGCCCGGCGATCATGCGCAGCAGCGTGCTTTTGCCGCAGCCGCTGTGGCCGACGATGGCGACGAACTCGCCGGGCGCCAGCGTCAGGCTAACGTTGTTGAGAATGGGCACGTCGCCGAAACGCTTGCTGACGTTGTCGAGGGTAATGCCGTAGCCGTTGGGGGACGTCATGATGGAGTTCCTATTGGTTGCGCCAGCGCAGCACCCGGCGCATCAGCGACGAGGCGATGACGTCGGACAGTTTGCCGAGCAGCGCGTAGATGATGATGCTGAGTACCACTTTGTCCATTTGCATCAGCTCGCGGCCGGTGATGGCCATGTAGCCGATACCGGCGTCGGAGGCGATGGTTTCAGCGGCTATCAGCACCAGCCACATGATGCTCAGCGACAGCCGCACACCGACCAGAATCGAAGGCAGCGCGCCGGGGAAGATGATGTCGCGGAACATTTGCAGCGGCGTGAAGCCGTAGACCTTGCCCATTTCCAGCAGACCGCGATCGATGTTCCTGATGCCGTGGAAGGTATTGACGTACACCGGGAAAAACACGCCGAACGCCACCATGGCGATTTTCACTTCCTCGCCGATGCCAAACCAGACGATAAACAGCGAGATCACCGCCAGCACCGGGATGTTGTGCACCATGTTGATCGTGGTGCTGAGGGTAATTTCAGCCCGCCGCGACACACCGTTGAGCAGGCCGAGCACGAAGCCGATGCTGCCGCCGAGCAGGAAACCGGCGATGGCGCGCCGGGCGCTGACGTACATGCTTTCGGCCAGATCGCCGTTCTCCAGACTGGTGATGGCGCGCGTTACCACCTCAAGCGGCGACGGCAGAATGGAGCGGCTGGCTTCGTTCAGGCTGGAAAGGTGCCAGACGATCAGCAGTACTATTGGCAGAAGCCAGGGGGCGAGCAGGCGCAGCAGCCGCGCCAGCGCAGGTTTGAAGCGCGGCGGTGAGATAACGCGCGGCGGCTGAATCACCGACTCGGCGGCGAGTGAAACGGGATGATTTTTCTGCATGGCGGTCATTCCGTGAAGTTATCGGGGAAGGTATTTGGCAAGGGCCTGATTGATAGGAACGTCCAGCGTCGAGTCGTAGAATGTGGCGACATCGGCCGGTTTTTCCAGCAGCCCGGTGGCGTACAGCGTGTCGGCTACGTCCTGCTGGGACTTGAGCGCTTCAGGCGAAACCACGAGGTAGTGGGATGGGCCCTGGACGTACTCTGCTTTGATGTCCGCCAGTGCCACGTCGTAGGGGCGGCCGGTCGGGTCGGCTGATACTTTAGCCCAGGCTTCCGGGTGCGTTTCGGCATAGTGGTAAGCGGCGTTCAGGCGGCCGATATAGTCGGCGAAGGCGGCGCGTTTACCAGGGTCTTGCAGCGAAATTTCTGACGCCGCAATCGGGAAATTGCCGGACAGAATATTCTCGGCGCTGGCCAACTGGGTAGCGCCGCGCAGTTCGGCGGCTTTAATCGAGTTGCCGTAGCTGGCGAAGGCGTCGATACCGCCGCTGAATAGCGCGGTGACGCCATCGGCGGTGGTAATTTCTACACGCTGAATGTCGTCCCATTTCAGACCGGCGTTTTTCAGCATCTGATACAGGAAATAATGGGCGGTGGTGGATTTAATATAGCCGACGCGTTTGCCTTTTAATTCCGCCACGCTTTTTATCGGCGAATTGGGCGGAACGATCAATTCCTGATGCAGGGTGGAGCTGTTTTTAATCGCGATAATTTTGAAATTACCCTTATTTGCTGCCAGCGACGCAAATACCGGCGGAATTTCGCTGGTGACGGCGAAATCCACTTTGTTGGCCGCCATTGCTTCCAGCCCCAGCGCGCCGCCCTGGAAGGCCTGATACGTAACGCGATAGGGTGTATCGTCCAGTTTCGCCAGCTTTAACACCGCCTGTTCGACTTTCCAGCCGGTGCTGGCCACGCTCAAGGTGGTCTTGCTCAGGTCGGGGGCGGCGATGGCACTTTGTGCAGCCAACGCCAGCAAGGTAAATACCCAGCCGAAAGATCTTATTCTCATGTCCTGTTTCCTGTTGTATTGGTATTTTTAATTGATGCCACTGCAACGTTATTCGTGGTCGAGAATAAGATAATATTTGTGATATATGTACGTTTTCGTCATGCTTTTTATAGCATTGCTTATGCGGAAGTTTATTAGGTTCTCAAAATAACTAGATCAATAGAAATATCCGTATATTCGAGGCGGATATTAGGGTTTTGCTGTTACAATAATTGTTGAAGCTGCTTTTAAATGTTCGCTATTCAGCTAAATATCAGGTCTAGGTTATCGTCTGCATCCCCAAAGTGAGATTACTAAATTGCGCTAACAACATTGTCAAAGCTCAGTAGAAATGTCTAATTACTGGCTCATTAGGAATGTCTAATAAGGAAAAATATATCTCGGTTAAACTGCTCTTACGGTTTAGGGAAATTGAAGCGCCTGCCACAACCGTTCGACATGATTGAACCACGGCGAGTAAACCGGCTGGTAAAACACCATGGACTTCGGGTTTGCTTTCAGCCAGCACAACGTTTCACGGCTTTTGTGGATGATTATGCTGACTCTTCTGGCTCTGACTGCGTCCTGTGCCATCCGTTTTCGACGCGATGGTTTTGCCATGGCCTCCTGAAGAATGTCGGTTTTGAGGCGTTCTTCGGCATACATCTTTTTTAGGCGGCGGTTTTCGTCTTCCAGCTCTTTCAGACGGGTCATCATGGAGGCGTCCATACCGCCATAGCGTGAATACCATTTATAGAAACTGCCACTGCTCATGCCATGCTCGCGGCACAGTTCAGCCACCGGCGTACCGACCTCTGCCTGCTTCAGAACGGCCTTGATCTGGCTGTCGGTAAAACGTGATTTTTTCATAGAGAGCTCCCCGGTTCAGATTACGAGAAAATTGTACTTATGAACACACCGGTTTTTCGAGAGGATTACCGACTGGCGAAACGGGAAATATGAAGAAAAACCAACCGACATTACTAATTGAAGGTTGTATCTAATCTTGGGGGCAGGTCATGGCTAAGGGCTACTGCAGGTATTCAAGCCACTTGCGGCATCCCGTTGTGTTAACAGCAAATTTACTTGATATAGCTTACTGTTAAGAATAAATTGGTAAACAATATGAATGAATATGTCTGAAACAGTTCATTTTACAAGATAGTTAAGTGTTTATAACATTTTTATCTAAATCGTGTTGGATTCAGAAAAAAACAAACTATAGGCTGGGCAATTACGATGGGATTCATAGGGCTGGTTAGTACACATTACTATAGTAATCTGAGCGGATCTAAATGGTTAACATATGAAATCATAACAAAATTTATGACCATGGATAAGAACATATCAATATGGAAAATTTTTAATGAAAGGTTTTAAAAAGGAAAATGTGATCTTTCTTGATCTTTACGGTTTGTTAGTTTGCCGAGGTGAAATTTTTTATGAGTAATTTATACATTAGTCGCGTGCAGATTGAAGGCGGATTTCTAGATGGATTAGATGTCTCACTTAAACGTGGTTTAAATACAATAATAGGTGCACGAGGAACAGGGAAATCGACATTTATTGAACTAATTAGATATTGTTTAGATGTAAAAGGACATACTGTTGAATCCAACAACAAGGCAATATCGCATGCTAAATCAGTGCTTAGTGATGGGCAAATAACCGTTACGATATGTGATGGAAGTGAGACTGTATCGTATACTAGAACTGGTGAGAGTGAGCCTGTACCGCCAATAAATCGTGATTTAAAAACGCCATTGATATTTTCTCAGACAGAAATTGAAAATGTTGGGTTAACTTCTTCAGGAAGAATGAAACTTATTGACGATTTTTTATCTGGATTAGACACTATTCGACAACAAGAGTATGCTGAAGTAGCCATCGTAGAATCCTATGCATCTGAAATTCTCTCATTATCATCAAGTGTTGATGATATCGAGGAGAAATTATTGATGCTACCTAAACTCAGAGAGGAGATGGTTTTACTTGAATTAGAAGAGAAAAAAATATCTGGTATTTCTGAAATTGCAAAAACAAAGTCAAATGATTTAAATAAGTTGAGTGAGACTTACTTTAACTTAAAAGCAAATACTGAGAAAAACCATAAAAAAATAGAAGCAATAAATTCATTTAAGGGTTATTTAAATTCTTTCTTAATTGGTAAGCAAGAAATGGAAGCATGGGTATTAAGTGAGAACCCTAGTGACGCAGAAATATGTGATGATTTAAATTCAGTGAGTAATTATATAACATCTATAATCGCTAAATTTGATAGTCTAATGAATGATGTATCCAATGACCTTTCCGGGTTGCAAAATAAAATGCAAGACGTAACCAAGCAAGGGCAAGTGTTGCGTTCCGACATTGATAAAATACAGGAAGGCGCCGGTGAATTAGCAAGAAAACGTCAGGCGCTTCAGCAGTCAATAATAAATTTAGAAAATGTAAAGATAAATAATTCCGAGAAGAATGTTAAGATTTTTGATTTGAAAAGCAAAAGGGATAAATCACTTAAGACTCTTTGTGAAATAAGGAAGCAGAGGTCTGATATGCGCGTGGCTAAATGCAGCGAATTAAATCAGGCACTAAAGCCTAAGATTAAAGTAAGTATCGAAGTTGCAAACAGATTGGATGAATATCAGCAGGTGCTTATAAATGCCTTGAAAGGTGGAGGTATTAGATATAACGACATTGCGCCAATTATTAGTGCATCAATTCCTCCAGTGGTGTTAATTGATATATTGGAATCAAACGATTTAGATGGCTTTACTTCATTGGTTTCAATATCTAAAGATCGAGCATTAAAAATTATCAATAGTTTAAAGCAATCCACTGATAAGATAGCTACGGTCTTGTTAGAGGATGAAATAAAGCTAGAGTTATTAGATGGGTCTGAGTATAAAGATTTTACTTCACTCTCTACTGGTCAGCGATGCACAGTGATATTGCCCATAATTTTAGAGCACAAGGAGAGTATCTTAGTCGTCGATCAGCCAGAAGACCATATTGATAATGCATTTATTGTGGAAACTTTAATTTCCTCAATTACACGACGCGCGAAAGATGGTCAAATAATAGTTTCATCGCATAACGCCAATGTGCCAGTTTTAGGTGATGCTGAAACAGTAATTCATCTAAATTCCGATGGTACACGTGGGTATGTTATTGCGGAAGGCGGCCTTGATGATATTAATATAGTTTGTTCAATATCAAATGTCATGGAAGGGGGAAGAGATGCTTTCAATCGTAGGGCAGAATTCTATGGTAAATGATTTGGACAATGCATTAAAAAGTTTAGTTTCTCCGGATGCTAATGAGAGGTTTTATGCAGCAAGGTATTTTATCGAAAATAACACTCCCAGTGCCCGACCTAGTTTAGAGAAACAAAGAAGTAGGGAGTTAGTGAGACATGTGCGTATGGCATTGGATAAAGCTTTACACCGTATGACTCCTGATTCGAAATGTATTCCTGAAACTGATGATTTGACCGACAAAGCGAGAGTAAGATACTTAAAACGCGAGGCAATTGATGAGTTTTCAGGAACGATCTTACATGAGCTTTCACCTAAAATTGGATTGTTGAAAGAACATTTAGCACGTGAAGTACATGAATATGAAATCAGTCGGTCTAAAAAAGTAGTAGATAGTATTCTACGTGTGTTCGGTGCGATAGAAAGTTTAAGGTATACTGCTAAAAAACCGGAAAGTCATGAGTTTGATTTAGCCCAGTTAATTAGAGATGTAGTTGCTGAAGAACATTGTGATAATATTTCATATATATATGAGGGTGTTCAGCCATGTATCATTAAATCTGATCCGCGCATTTTATGTCTTGCTCTTGCAAATGGCATACGAAATGCTTTGGAATCAATCAATTCATATGATCTAAGTGACAGAGATCTTACTATTTGTTGGGGTGCAACTAACGTTGACAATTGGGTAAGTATTATTGATACAGGAACAGGGTTACTAGGTTCGCCAGAGGCTGCTTTTAAAATTGGGAATACCAATAAGCCAAATCATACTGGATTTGGTATGGCAATTATCCAGCAGGCAGTCGAGAACTTAGGTGGGGATGTAACTCTTTCAAACATAGCTTCTGGTGGAGCAAAGCTAAATTTAAGGTGGGGTAATTTTTAATGTCAAACAGGACCTTTAAATTATTAATCGTTGAAGATGAAGATGATATCGCTGAAAATATATCTAGAATATTTAAAGATGTATTTGATAATATTGAGATTACTTTAGCTACATGTCGTAATGAAGCATATGAAATATTAGATGATAAAAGAATTTTTTTTGACTACATCACACTAGATCTGAATTTCCCAATAATAAAAAATGGATTCGAAAAAGATCCTCAGAATGGGCTAGCTGTTCTTGCGAAATGTGTTAAAAATCTCAAAGGTACACCCATTCTGATTTTGACAGGAACTAGTACAGTTGAAATGATAGGGCAATTTCTATCTTCTTCAGTTCACAAGGATGTCTGGGGTAGTGGAGTTTCTGGCCCAACAATTGAACATTGTAGGAAAGAACATTTTGAGACACTGTCTGGTATTGTTGATAATTTAAAGAGGAAATTTGATAATATATTTGATGTGGAGTTAGATGCTGAATTTGATAGTACTGAACTTCCTGTAGAGCACGATAGATTGATAAGGATATTTAGTAAAAAACAGGGTAGTGTCATTACGAAAATAAAAGCTATAGGTGGTGGATTATCAGTATCTAAAGTCTACGGATTGGAGCTATCCAATAATCATGGCAATGTTTTTTTAAGGGTCGTTTCTAAATGTGGCCCAAGTAATAAAGTAAATGAAGATGAATCGAATTATCGTGCTTTTATATCAAGGTTATCACCTGGCGCCACTCCTAGATTGATTGATTTAATCGAACATGGAGCTGCATCCAATGGTGCTGTATTCTATGGGTTTGCTCATAGCTATGAACACTCATTTTTTAGTGCTTCAACCGCAGGAGTAATGAATGAGCGGTTATTTAATAACACTAGAAGTATTCTTGATGTGTGGTATGAAGCTCGAGAGATGAAAACGTGCTCAATAAAAAGCATACGACAGAAAGTTTTATCTGATGATCACGCCTATGAGTTAATGAAGTTTTATAACCTTGATTCTGCAATGAATTTTGAAGATCACAATGTAAGTTGTTCTTTTTCAATCCAGCATGGAGATCTTCATGGGGAAAACATACTAATTAATATAACTGATAACTCTTCATCACTCATCGACTACGGTGACATTGGAGAAATGGTTAGTTTATTAGATCCGATCACGCTTGAGTGCAGTTTCTTGTTTCATCCTGCTGCAACTAAGTATGATTGGCCTACTGATCAAAATTTAGAAAATTGGAGTTCGATAGAACTGTATCTATACGGATGCCCCATAGCTTCAGAAATTCGTTTTTGCAGAGACTGGCTCAATTCACGCAAACGTGGGAACAGGGAGGTAAGTGCCTGCCTATATTCTTATGCTTTGCGTCAACTAAAATATCCAGAAACAAATAAGGGGCGTGCTTTGAAACTAATAGAAGCAGCATATCGACTTTATTCTGAATCATGATGAAGCCATTGCTTTAATTGTATATTCTGCCAAGCTCACCTTTTACCAAAGATGGCCTCAGAGCTCCCCTGAAGCTTTATCATAGCTTCAAGCAGGTCATCTTCGTTCAGTGAGCGCTGGGATTTGTTGATACTAGGGGCGTGCCGTCTGCGGGAAGGCTCATCACCAGAACAAGGTAACGACTGTGAGCGATTATAGTCCTGTTTTCTCTGGACCTGACGGGCAACATCCAACACATGGCCAAGTCTCTTGTTATCCACAATTGCGACGGGATCAACCTCAGAAAGCCGGTCATAGGTGGAGTAGGGCAGCAGCACGCCATTTAGTCGCAGCTCCTTATGTCCGTCAGGGTAATGCCAGACATCAATATACTTGCCGATGGCTCTTCGACTGTACTCGTTGTCCTCAATCAAATAGAGCATTTTATCGTATTGTACAGTCAGGCTTTTTGACACACGACGGGGCTCTCGCCAGGTCAATTCCGTATCCAGGTCATCGTCTAATGCCAGCGGCCGATGTGCGTTAAAATCACGCAGGGGTGCTTTGGCAAAGCGCCAGTTATAATCAGCCATGTATTCTTCAGCAAATGCATTCGCTGCTTCTATCGTACTGATCCCTTTAAGCCTGAGCTCCTTAACCAGCCTGTCCTGAAGTGTCAGGTGGGCACGTTCCACACGCCCCTTTGCCTGGCTCGTCTCCGCGCATAGCGGGATAATATTTAGGCAGCGCATGGCTCGGGCAAACTGGGTTTCACCTGGACCAGTGGTAGCGTGCTTATTATTGACTCTGAATACGCTGGCTTTATCGCTGTAGAGGATCATGGGCTTACCGTATTTCTCGATATAGCCACGGGTCGCTTCATAATAGGTAAAGGTGGACTCAGATTTCACAAACAGCAGATGCATCAGACGACTGGTGGCATCGTCGACATAGACCAGTGCCCTGCAGGGCCGACCCCGGTTTTCAAACCAGTGATGGTCACAGCCGTCAATCTGTATCAGCTCGCCAGTACAGGGCCGCCGGTAACGGGGCTGATGAATTTTCGGTGCGCGTTGTCTTCGGGGGATCCAGAGTCCGGCTTTTATCATAAGGCGTCTGATGATTTCCTTGCTCAGGAGCAGGCCGTGAACTTCCTCCAGTTTTTCCCGGGCCAGTGTGGGGCCAAAATCGCGATATCGTTCTCGTATGATACTCAGTGCCTGGTCAGTCAGTGACGCGGGCAACAGGCGGTTGCCCGTGCGACCGCGACTCTGGTTGTTCATACCAAGCGGCCCGGACTGGCGATAACGCTTCAGCAGACGGCTGCAATGGCGTGGCGTGATGCCGAGCATGTCCGCAAGCCTGACCAGGACGCAGGTTACGTTCGATGACATCCTGAAGGATTTTGAGGCGGTTGATTTCTTTCACGGTGAACATCCCGGCGTCATGTATAGCCATAGAAAACTCCTCATCAGGAAAAGTGAGTCGTTGACTAGACATACAGATTTGAAAACTATAGCCTGGACATTCCTAATGAGCCACAAATAGACATTAGCATTGAGCCACTACAACCTTAGTGCGCATAATACTAATTATGTTAAATTAACTCTCAGAAGCAGCACCCAACTCATCCATATCACCTCTACCCTCATAAGATGGCCTACTCTTGCCAAATTCTCCTCTTCAGGAGTTTTTTACTATCTGCGAAGATGTGACAACGCCGCCTGCATGTAAAGTGTTTAGGATTAGTGCCTTCCCCTCCAGCAGGCGGAAGGCATTTTTTTGTGCTGCTATTGCTTTATAGCGTTATCTGAGGCCTGCAGCCCAACACGCTGTCCGTAAGAAAGCTCCAACGTATTGCCGTCTGGGTCAGCGAAGAAAACGTAATAACCCACTGGGTCGCCTGCATCTACAGGTTCTTTCCGCAAAACATTTTCAGCACGTGCCAAACTGATTTTTTCATCAATTTCCTGGCGGCTGGCACAGGCAACGCCCAGATGGCCGAAGTTCCCTAATGGGGTGTCCGTCACATTATCTGACTGTACCAAAACGAGGGCAAACGGGCGGGTTCGATCGCTCAGCCATGCCACTTTTCGCGCATCGGGAACATCAGGTTCGCGCTGGTGAACAACAGACATACCGGCATAACGTTCATAAAACGCAATACTGTTACCTAAGTTTCTAACGACAAATGCGACGTGCGTGAAACCAACATCTATTTCGTTCATATCCATAATTCGCCCATAGAAGTTAAGAGCATGCATTCTAGAGCCTCAAGTTAAGTTGAGGTCAAGGGCAGCTCTGAGCTGCTTTTACACCAGGAATGAGTCACATACCCTGGATTAACTTCCGAATACAGTAGCCAGAACAAAATGATTTAATGCTTCACGCCGTCCTTTTGTGATGACCTTCATAAGACTCACCGGGCAGCGAGTTTCTCTATGTTGCCAGCGACATGCTTTATCTATCACCGACCAACTTCCTCTAATTTATCTGCCGAACGCTTAAAATAAGAGGCAGGATAAAAGTGGAAAAATTACTCTATGGTGTGGCTTACTACCGTGAATATATGCCTGAAGAACGGCTGGATGAAGATATACGTCTGATGAAGGCGGCAGGCATCAATGTGGTTCGTATTGCGGAAAGCACGTGGAGCAGCTACGAACGACAGGACGGTGATTTTGACTTTTCCAGCGTGCTGACCGTTCTGGACCGTATGCATGCTAACCACATCGCCGTTATCATCGGTACGCCAACCTATGCCATTCCTGCATGGCTTGCGAAAAAGCACCCTTCAGTCATGGCCACCACCCCGCAGGGGGTGAATAAATATGGTCACCGCCAAAAGATGGATATCACCAGCCCTGTTTACCTGCGATATGCAGAGCGGATTATTCGCGAGTTGCTGACCGCCACCGCCACTCATCCGGCCGTCATTGGGTATCAAATCGATAATGAGACTAAATACTATGATACCTGCGGAGCACCCGTTCAGAGGGGCTTTATTGAGCAGCTAAAAAAACAGTTCGATGGCAATCTCGACAAGCTGAATGCCGAGTACGGCCTTGATTACTGGAGTAACAGAATCAACGCCTGGGAGGATTTTCCGCCGCTGGAAAGTACCATTAACGCCAGCCTGGGCGCCGCCTTCCAGCGCTATCAGCGCGGCCTGGTAACAGAATTCCTGGCCTGGCAGGCAACGCTGGTCAGCGAGTATCGCCTGCCCGGTCAGTTCATCACCCATAACTTCGATTTCGAGTGGCGGACCTGGTCCTTTGGCGTGCGCGGTGAAGTCGATCATTTCACGGCATCGTCGGTGCTGGACATTACCGGCGTGGATATTTATCACCCGGGGCAGCATCAGCTTACCGGGGTGGAAATTGCCTTCTGCGGAGACATTGCGCGCACAACGAAGGACGCAAACTATCTGGTTCTGGAAACGCAGGCGCAGGCGTTTAAGAACTGGACCCCTTACCCCGGCCAGCTCCGCCTTCAGGCTTTCAGCCACATCGCTTCCGGCGCAGCGATGGTAAGCTACTGGCACTGGCATTCCCTGCATAACTCCTATGAAACGTACTGGAAAGGACTGCTCAGCCACGATCTGCAGCCAAACCCTGTTTATGATGAGGCGAAAGACGTCGGGCAGGCCTTTGCCCGCCTTTCTCCGCAGCTTGCGGGCCTGAAAAAACATAATCGCGTCGCCCTGCTCGTCAGTCACGACTCACTGACCGCCGTTGACTGGCATCCTTACAGCGGGCATCAGTTTGGTCGTAACAAGGAACATCAGTATAACGACACCGTTCGCGCTTATTATGATGCCCTTTACCGCCTTAACATTGAGGTGGACATTCTGACCGTTGACGATCCCCGGCTGTCCCGCTATCAGCTGCTGATTGCTCCCCTGCTATACGCCGTTTCTGAGTCATCTCTGCAGCGCCTGAATCAGTTTACCGAACGGGGCGGGCATATCCTGTACGCCTTCAGGTCGGGCTTTGCTAATGAGCATCTCAAAGTCAGAACTGACCGGCAGCCGGCCGTCATCAGGGAAGCGGTGGGTGCAAGCTATCAGCTGTTCGTTGAGCCACACGAGGTGACCCTGCAGTCCGGGCTGCTGGACATTCCTGCCGGGAAAGCCGCTGTAGCTGACTGGATGGAGCTGCTGGAGGCCGATGCCGGTGCCGAGGTTTGGGCCAGTTATCGGCACCCCTACTGGAATAAATACGCGGCCATCGTTCATAACCGTTACGGTGCCGGAACGGCAACCTACGTGGGCTGCAGCATCAGTTCTGAGGCCGTGGAGGCGGTGCTGCTTCAATTGATTGAAAAAACGGATCTGGACGTCGCAGCCATATCGCCAGGTTATCCTGTCACGGTCAGGCGCGCGGTGAACCGTTCAGGCAATACCGTTCTTTTCTTCCTGAACTATTCCAGCCAGCCTCAGACCCTTTCCTTCCCACTCAAGGCTGGCGAAGAGTTACTGAGCGGGCAGCGTTACCAGCAGGGGCAGGCGCTTGAACTGGCTGACTGGGACGTGGCGATTTTTGAAGTGGAGAAAGAATGATGAACTCTAACTCATCGAATCAGGATCTGCAGCGTATCGGCACCCGGGAACGTCTGGCCTTTGGCGTGGGCGATTACGGCACCAACTTAACCTACACGTTAATGGTGACCTTTCTGGCGTATTATTACACCGATGTGGTGGGCATCTCTGCTCTGCTGGTGGGATCGCTGATGTTCTTTGCCCGCGTGCTGGATGGCATTATCTGTATCTACGTCGGTATACGCATCGATAAGACGCGCTCCCGCCTGGGCAAAGCCCGGCCCTGGGTCCTGTGGACCGCCGTCCCGTTTGGCCTGTCGGCCTTTCTGATGTCGACCATTCCGGACGTCAGCTACACACTGAAAGTGGTGTACGTCTGCATTACCTATCTGCTGACCAATATTATGTTTACCGCGAACAACATTGCCTACGGCTCGCTCCTGGCGTTGATCACGCGTGATAATTATCAGCGCGGCATATTGAGTGTCTTCCGGAAAGGGTTCTCAACCTGCGGATCGCTTACCGTTGGGGTGTTAACCCTGCCGATGGTGGCATTTTTCGGCAACAGCAGTACGTCCTGGATTATCGTATTTGCTATATTTGGCTTGTTCACCGCCCTGTTCCTGCTTCTGACCGCGCTGGGTACCTGCGAGCGCGTAGAACCGGTGAGCAGCGACAACAGTCAGAGAATTAATGCCAGGCAGGTTACGCGTTCAGTCATGGCAAATCGTTACTGGCTGATCATCTTTTTCTATCTGATGATTACCTTCACCAGCCTCACTGCGTTGTCGGCAGTCGGGGTGTATTACTCGAAATATGTTCTTTCGGATGTTTCACTGATTGCCTACATCAGCATGGCCCAGTACATACCGGGCTTGCTTACGCTGATGATCATCCCGATGCTGCTTAAAAAGCTGGGCAAGCGGCGCCTGGCCATGCTCGGGTTAGTCGTTTGCTGTATTGCTTACCTGCTGCCGCTGTTTGATAAGCAGAATGCGCTGTTTGTGATTATGGCCACGGCGGTACGCAGCGTAGGATTCTGCGGTATTGGTGCCACCATGTTCGCCCTGCTGGCAGACACCATCGACTACGGTGAATGGCGAACCGGGCTGCGTATTGAAGGCATTCTCTTCAGTGCCGGTACGCTGGGGCAGACGCTGGGGATGGGGCTGGGTACGGCAAGCGTAGGCTGGATCCTGGGCGCGGCCGGGTTTGTTAGTGGTGGAAGCGCCCCTCAGTCTGAAACCGTCATCAGGACTATCGAATTTCTGTTTATCTTTTTCCCGCTCATCCTCGCGGTGCTAAACCTGATACTGCTTTGGTTTTACAAGCTGGATCGGTTCTACCATCAGGTCGCGCAGGATTTGTCTGCCGGTCGTTATCAGCAGGCCGATCGCACCGACGCTTCAGCCACCGGCGACAGTTTGCTAAATTTGAAGTGATCTCTACGACAAAATGAGTACATCCCCCCTTCAGCAATGGAGGGGGTTCCCTATAGTATCTGCAGTATTGAAACAGGGACGGGAACCAATGGAAGAACTGAACGAAGCCGGTATGTTAAGCTTTTCTCCGCTCATGAGAAGCTTCACCTTTAACGCATTCATGGTTTCCGGATTCACCCCAATCAGCCCCGGCAGCAAACTCGATTTTTTTATCCACCGCCCCAACGGAATGAAAGGCTACATGATTAACCTGACGCTGAAAGGTGAAGGGATCATTCATCATGCAGACGGCGAGTTTCACTGTCAGCAGGATGAGATGCTGTTGTTCCCGCCCGGCGTGATTCATCACTACGGCAGGGCCAAAGAGAGCATTGCCTGGGACCATCTCTGGATCTATTTTATCCCCCGCCCGTACTGGATTGACTGGCTGCGCTGGGACAATAAACAGGGTGACATCGGCCGCATGTTACTTGCTGATAAATCGCACAGCCAGCAAATGGTTCAGCTCTTCAAAGAGGTGATATCGTGTAATGCAGTCGGGGCACTGCTTCAGGAAGCCATGGCCATGAATGCGC
This sequence comes from Erwinia sp. JUb26, assembly GCF_003751505.1. Lineage (GTDB taxonomy): Bacteria > Pseudomonadota > Gammaproteobacteria > Enterobacterales > Enterobacteriaceae > Erwinia. Next base: position 198,833 of record NZ_RJVB01000004.1, read on the forward strand.
TTGAACGCATCATTCTGAAGGCCTTTCAGCTTCAGCCGGCCAGCAATCGTCATAACCGGGACCCCCGTATTCAGACCGTCTGCGACTACATCAATGAGCACCTGTGCGAAGATACCCGAGTCGAAGAACTGGCGCGCATGACCTTCCTTTCCGCCTCACGCCTGACTCATATATTCAGGAAAGAGATGGGCAATACCATTTACGGCTGGCGTGAACAGCAGCGTATTTCACGTGCCTGTGATTTACTTCGGTATAAACAGCTGAATGTCACTCAGGTTGCCCGCGCCGTCGGCTATGAAGACCCGCTTTATTTTTCACGCGTGTTCAGTCAGCACAACCAGCTGAGCCCACGCGAGTACCGAAAGAAATTTGAGCAAGCCGCTTTATTTTGACCGTACAGAGCCTGGGCATTTTAAAGCTAATGTTCGAACATCAGCTCAAACATCATTGACACGCCATCAACACCCTTATGACTCGTATATGAGTCATAAATCACCTTTAAGACTCATATAGCATCCATTTAGTTTGTAGATCCAAGAGCTAAATGGTATTTTGAGTTCTATATGATGCACTAAGATGGTTAACGACCTTTAAGGAGGTCAAAATGCCGCGTTCGATACAGAGGGTTTACTCACGCTACACCCTTGAGGCGATCAAATTGTTCGCTGAAATGATCCGTTTTGAACGTAAAAATCAAAAAATGACGGAGTCAGAACTCGCAGAGCGAGCAGGTATATCGCGGAGTATGCTGCAGCGAATTGAAAAAGCCGATCCCAAGTGTGAGCTAGGGGTTGTTTTCGAAGTGGCGGCACTCCTCGGGATTCCTCTCTTCGATGCGACAGCCGACGTCAACCGGCTGATAGCCTATCGCAGGCAAACCGAGGATAAGCTCAGCCTGATGCCACAAAGGATTCGTAAACCAGCGAAGGAGACGTTTGATGACTTCTGAGAACGCACCGCAGCAGGCATTTGTATGGATTTGGTTACCAGGTGAAACTGCACCGGTGGTCGCCGGACGGTTGAGTTACGACAATACCGGAAAACTGGTGTTTAACTATGGCCGCAGCTATCTGGAACGCGTCCGCGTCCGCTCCCCTGCCATCCCGCTTTATCTGCCTGAACTGCCGTTGCAGCCCGGTATTTTACCCCTGCTGCCGGGCCTGACGATGCCTTCATCAATCCGCGACAGTGCGCCGGATGCATGGGGACGCCGTGTGATCATTAACCGCACGTTGGGGATACGCGGTGCCGATACGGATACCGCGTTGCTGGATGAGTTGACCTACCTGCTTGAATCCGGTTCCGATCGGATTGGCGCGCTGGATTTCCAGCGTTCGGCAGCGGAATATGAACCTCGTTACGCAAAAAATGTGGCAATGGAAGAACTGCTGCGTTCAGCTGAACGGGTGGAACAAGGTGTTCCGCTGACCCCTGAGCTTGACCAGGCATTATTTCACGGCAGTTCAATCGGCGGTGCCCGGCCTAAAGCGCTCATTGAAGAAGACGATAAAAAATACATCGCAAAGTTTTCGGCGAGTAACGACCTTTACAGCGTGGTGAAAGCGGAGTTTATCGCCATGCGACTGGCTACGATATGTGGACTAAACTGTGCGCCGGTTCGTCTGACGCAGGCCGCAGGCAAAGATATTCTGCTGATTGAGCGCTTCGATCGTGTTAGAGCAGAAGCTGGTTGGACACGGCGTTCGATGGTGTCGGCGTTAACGCTGTTTGGTCTGGATGACATGATGGCGCGTTATGCCAGTTATGAAGAGTTTGCACAACTGATTCGCCATCGTTTTGAACGCCCTGCTGAGACATTGCGTGAACTGTTCGCCCGCATCTGTTTCAACATCCTCTGTGGCAACACCGACGACCACGCTCGTAACCATGCCGCTTTTTGGGATGGTAAAAAGCTTTCGCTGACGCCAGCGTATGACATTTGCCCCCAGGGGCGGGCGGGAAATGAGGCCACTCAGGCGATGTTGATTGCCGGTAATAACCGCTTCAGCCAGCGCAGCGCCTGCATGGAAACCGCGCATAATTTCCTGCTGTCTCCGGCGGAAGCTGGGCAAATTTTTGATGGGCAGGTCGAAAAAATAAGTGAGCACTGGGACGCCGTCTGCGAAGAAGCCAGGCTAACTGAGATCGATCGCCGCTATTTTTGGAGAAGGCAGTTCCTTAACCCCTTCGTATTTGAATGACCGTTCATACATCGCGTTCTGCCTGAAGCTGGATGGAACAAACCTGCATCAGGCAATCACAGATATTTTTGAACGGCCTTCAGCCGGGTAGTTAAAGGCAACACTCTCCTCACTGCAACCGACTGGCAATCTGCCTCAGCTGCTCGGCGATCTGCGCTAAATCCTGCGTTCCCGACCCCAGCGCGGCGGTGGAATTGCGCACTACCAGGCGTGCGGGCAGGATCGAGGACGATCGGCTGTGGTCGTCTTCACTGGCCTGCAGAATACGGCTCACCGCCTCTTTTCCCTGTAAGTCCAGATCGAGAGAAACCGTGGTCAGCGCGGGATGGAAAAACGCGCTTTCATAGGTGTCATCGTAGCCCACCACCGAAACCTGCCCCGGAACCGCCACGCCGCGCTGGTGCAGCGCGCTCAGCACGCCCAGCGCCATCTGATCGTTGCCAACCAGCAGCGCGCTGAAGCGCGGTGTTTCGTGCAGCATCTGCAGGATGCCGCTAAAACCGCTCTGCGCGTCCCAGTTGCCGTGGATGACGCTGACCGGCTGCAGGCCGTAGCCTTCCAGCGTCTCCAGCCAGCTTTTCAGCCGCAGGCGGGCGGAAACTGAATGCTGTGGCCCTGCCAGCAGCGCGAACTCACGGTGCCCCTGTTCATAGAGATATTTCACGCTGGCGCGGGTGCCGTCCGCCGGGTTAAACGAAACGTTAAACACCGACGAATAGGGATCAACGTCGAGGAACAGGCACAGGATATCCTCGTTCTCCTGCACGATGCGCTCTGCGTCGGCCGTCTCAAGCGGTACGTTAATAATCACCTTATCGACGCGCTGTGACTTCAGCTCGTTGATACAATCCTGCAGGCTTTGGTTGACGTTCTCATCAATCATCGCAATCAGCACCTGGTAATCCGCCGCGTTGGCGTAGCGTTTTACCGCAGCGGCCACTTGTGAAGGCGCGTGCAGCGCCAGCGAGGTGGTCACCAGCCCAAGGGTGGTGCTCTGCTTGCCGACCAGCTGTTGCGCCAGGCGATTCGGTACATAGCGCAGCACCTCTATCGCCTTCTCAACCTTGCTGCGCGTCGCTTCGGAGACGTTGGCAGACTTATTTAATACCCGGGAAACGGTCTGATAAGACACTCCGGCGTGACGGGCAACATCCTCTAAAGTGGAATTCTTCGATTTCATGGCTCGCTTCCCTGGTAGCAGATGCGGAAAGTGTAACACAGCCGAAACCCTGGCCGGGTTAACCCCGTCACACTGTCGATAAAATCATTAAAAAGTCCGACGTTCACATTTATATTTCGGTGATCAATCTCACCAATCGTTACAATAAGTGCTGAAAAACTTGCAGTAAATCACACAATCTTGACATTTAAATTGCAGAGGATTCGTCACTGGGCGTTTACTGCTCTCACTTTGTGAACGTATTACAAAAATGAGGGTGACATGAATACCAGACTACACGCAACCGCTGTGGCACTTGCTGCGGCACTGACTTCCCCGGCGTTATACGCAGCGATTGATAACATTGATTTCCACGGCTATCTGCGCGGCGGCGTGGGCGTGTCGCAGGATGGCGGCATACAGGAGTGGCAGAAGAATAAACTCGGTCGTCTCGGCAACGAAGGCGATACCTACGGCGAAGTGGAGCTGGGCAGCGAAGTCTATAAAAAGGACGATGTCAGCTTCTACGTCGACAGCATGGTCAGCATGGTCTCCGACGGATCTAACGATAACGAAACCACCCTCGGCGACGATGCGCAGTTTGGCCTGCGCCAGCTAAATCTGCAGATTAAAGGTCTGGTCCCGGGCGACAAAAATGCGGTGATCTGGGGCGGTAAGCGCTACTACCAGCGCCACGATCTGCACATTATCGACACCAAATACTGGAATATTTCCGGTTCAGGTGCCGGTATTGAAAACTACACCGTTGGCCCGGGTGCCGTGTCATTCGCCTGGATCCGCGGTGACGCGAACGACGTTGACTACCGTGAAGACGGTGATAATGACGTCAACATCAACTACCTCGATCTGCGTTACGCCGGATGGAAGCCGTGGAGCGGTGCCTGGACGGAGTTTGGTATCGACTACGCCATGCCAAACGCCACTAAAAAGCAGAAAGAGTACGGCGGGCTGTACGAAGCCGACAACGGCGTGATGCTGACCGGCGAAATCAGCCAGGATATGTGGGGCGGCTATCAGAAGCTGGTGTTCCAGTATGCGAATAAAGGGCTGGCGCAGAACGTTATCTCGCAGGGCGGCGGCTGGTACGATATGTGGAACGACACCCGCGACGCCACCGGCTATCGCATCATTAACACCGGCCTGCTGCCGATCACCGACCGCCTGTCTCTGAATCAGGTGATTACCTGGGGTTCCGCCCAGGATCTGACGGCATACAGCGATAAGAGTACCCTGCTGTCCGTCGTGGGCCGTGCGCAGTACCAGTTCACCGACTACGTGCGCGGCATCGGCGAAGCGGGCAGCTTCTGGCAGAAAGATCAGTACAAAGACGGCAGCGACTACAAACAGGCCGGGCAGAAATATACCCTCGCGCTGGGTCTGGCGGCCGGTCCTGAGTTTATGTCACGCCCTGAACTGCGCGTGTTTGCCTCCTACCTGAATGACTCCGAGCAGGGCAACAGCTTCGATGACGGTACCGCCAGCGATACCTGGAACTTCGGCGTACAGGTCGAGGCCTGGTGGTAATCCGCCACGCCCTCTCCACGATCACTGCTTGAACACTGGCTGTTTTATTGGATAACCGTTACCGGTTATCCTTTTTTATTGTGACAACGTAACCCTGTTAACTCAGGCGTCGCCGAAGAAACGCGCATCCAGCAGCTGACGAAGCCGGTCCGACCGCGTGCCGAAGATGGCATGCACCTCGTGGCCCAGGATCACCACCCCGATCGCTCCCGCCTGCTGCAGCCCGGCAGAATCCACCGCAGACAGCGATTTAACCGTCACCCGCAGACGGGTCAGGCAGGCATCAACCTGGACGATATTGTCGCGGCCACCAAAGCAGCGCAGCAGCTGGTCCAGCAATGCACTGTCAACGGGGGCATCCTCTGTCGGTCCGGCTTCCCGGCTGAAGTAGTGCTTAAACGATTTCAGACTCACCATCTTTCTCTCCTTCTGGACATAAAAAAAGGCGGGCCTGCGCCCGCCTGTGAATTCGCCGTTACAGCGGCGCGCGCAGCACGCGGCAGCCCCACGGCGGCAGGACCAGCGGCCCCGACAGCGGCGTGCCGTCCGTCAGGTCGCTGATGCCCGCCGGCAGCGTAATCGTGTGTTCAACCGCGGTGAAGTTCTGCAGGAAGATGAAGGACTGCTCACCGTCGGTACGACGATGTGCGGTCACGCCCGGCGGGAACGTCACATCAAGGGCGCGCGGCAGTGCCAGCTGCTTAATCAGCGCGCCGTAGAAGTCGCGGTGGAAGGTCAGATCGTTGCGCGAGGCGATGTACCACGCCTTACCGGCACCGACTTCGTTTACCGTGACCGCCGGCTGTCCGGCGTAAAAATCGCTCTGATAGCGGGCCAGCGCGGTGGCGCCCTCAAGATGGATCAGCTCGCAAAGCTCGCGCGCCTGGTACGGGCCGCTCAGCCCCAGCGCGTTGCCTTTGATGCCCTGAATACCGTTCGACTCCTCGTCGGTCAGGCTGTCAATCTCCTCCGCCCAGATGCCCAGCAGCGGACGCAGCGGGCCGGGGAAGCCGCCGAGGTGGCAGAGGTCGGTTTCATTCACCACGCCGGTCCAGTAGCTGGCAACGAACTGGCCGCCGTTGTGCAGATGGCGCTCCACGCGTTCGGCAAAGCCGTCGCGCACCATATACAGCATTGGCGCAATCACCAGCGTGTAAGGCGTGAGATCGGCGTCGGCGTTGATCACGTCAACGGCCACGCCCTGCTCCCAGAAACTCCGGTAGTGCTCCACCACCGTGCGCTCATAGTGCAGGCCGATGTTGCGCGGGCCCTGCGCGTTGTCCATCGCCCAGCGGCTTTCCCAGTCAAAGATAATCGCCACGCGGGCTTCCACGCGGCTGCCGAGCACCGGGGTCATGGCGTCCAGCATCCGGCCCAGCTCGCTGACCTCGCGGCCGATGCGCGTATCCAGATGACCCACGTGGTCGATTACCGCGCCGTGGAATTTCTCCACCGAGCCGCGGCTTTTACGCCACTGGAAGTACTGCACCGCGTCCGCACCGTGCGCCACGGCCTGTAGCGAGGAAAGAATATGCATGCCCGGTTTTTTGAGCTTGCTGGTCGGCTGCCAGTTGGTGGCCCCCGGCGTGGACTCCATCAGCACGAACGGTTTGCCCTGCTTGAGGGTGCGCATCAGGTCATGGAACATTGCGGTGTAGCAGGCCAGCGTGGTGTCATCCTTCTCGTTGTGCCACGTCGGATAGCTGTCCCAAGAGATAAAGTCCAGCGCCTGCGACAGTTTCCAGTAGTCGTAGTCGTAGAAGTACTCCATAAAGTTGGTGGTGGCCGGCAGCTCCGGGTTAACCGCCTTCAGCGGCTTGATCTCCTGGGTGCAGAAATCGGTCACCTGGTCGGTCATAAAGCGCCGCCAGTCCAGATTCAGGCCGTGGATCGACATCTCACCCTGCGGTGAAGGCGAGGCAATCTGCGACCAGTCGGTGTAGGTGTGGCTCCAGAAATCACTCCACCAGGCGTGGTTCAGCTGTTCCAGCGTCTGATAGCGGCGCTGCAGCCAGTCGCGAAACGCCTGCTGGCAGCTGTCGCAGTGGCACTCGCCGCCGTATTCGTTGGAAATATGCCAGCCAATCACCGCCGGGTGATGGCCATAGCGCTCCGCCAGCCGCCCGTTCATTTCCTGCACCTTCTGGCGGTACACCGGCGAGGTCATACAGTGGTTGTGCCGTCCGCCGTGCAGCGCCTTCACGCGATCGCGGCCCACGCGCAGCACCTCAGGGTATTTCTGCGACATCCAGGCCGGGCGCGCGCCGCTCGGCGTGGCGAGGAACACGCGGATGTTCTGTGCATACAGCTTGTCCAGCACGTTATCCAGCCAGCTGAAATCGTAGCGCCCCTCTTCCGGCTCCAGCTTGGCCCAGCTGAAGATGCCGACCGACATCACGTTGCAGTGGGCCTCCTTCATCATTGCCACATCTTCATCGATAATGCCCGGCGTGTGCGACCACTGCTCGGGGTTGTAGTCCGCGCCGTGCAGCAGACGGGTCACCCCGGCCGCCAGCGGTGGGAATTTAGTCATACTTCTTCCTTAATATGTAAGAGGTACCGGCCCGCAGGCCGGTCAATTAATGAAAAGCCTGGATGGACGGCAGCACTTTGCCGCGGCAGTCAAACAGCGCCTGGTTTTCACGGGCGTTGCCCTGCTTCCACTCGTCGTGGATGTACTTCATGCCTTCCGGCGTGGCCCAGGTATTGCCACTGGCAGGTATCCAGGCCGGCTCCCAGTAAACCACCCCTTTGCCGCGATGATTGGGCACTGCCAGCACCGCCGACATCAGGTCGTGCAGATAGGCTGCCTGGCCCGCCACGGTTGCCGGATAGCCGCCGTCTTTCTCTTCCTTCGCCTGGAAGCTGTTCTCGGCGCTGTCGCAGTTTTCCAGCGTGTAGCCGTAGGCGGCTTCCACCACCATCACATCTTTCTGGTAGCGCTGGCTGATATCATCCATGTTGGCCTTCAGCGCGGAGATCGGTCCGTTCCAGTAGGTGTACATCGACAGGCCGATCACATCGAACGGCACCTGGCGACGGGTAATTTCATCGAACCACCAGCGGAACATGTCGTTTTTGGTGCCTTCCGCCAGGTGCAGCATGATCTTCACCTGCGACGGATCGCTGAGGTTCTCGCGCAGACCCGCAATGGCCGATTTCAGCAGGCCCGCCAGGCGGTCAAACTCGCCGCCGTTCTGCCCCCAGCTTTTGCCTTCCGGCCACAGCATGCCGCCGTTCAGCTCGTTGCCGATCTGCACGATTTCCGGCAGCACGCCCTCGGCCTTAAAGCGGGCGATGGTGTCGCGGGTGTAGTCGTGAATGCGCGTTTCCAGCTGCGGGAAGGTCAGCTTCTCCCAGGCTTTCGGCTTGAACTGTTTGCCCGGATCGGTCCAGAAATCGCTGTAGTGGAAGTCGAGCAGCAGCTGCATTCCCGCCGCTTTGGCACGCTTGGCCAGCGCCAGCGTGGTGTTCAGATCGTTGGTGCCGCCGCCGTAGGCTTTGCCGTCAGGGTCATACGGGTCAACCCACAGGCGCAGGCGAATGGTGTTGATGCCGTTGGCCTTGAGGATGGCGATCGGGTCCTGTAACTGATTGTTGGCGTTATAGAACTTCGCGCCCTGCTTTTCCAGCTCCGGCAGCGTGGAGATATCCGCGCCCTTAACAAAATCCGCAGGCACCTGGCCGATCGGGGTGATAACCGACGGCGTGGCGGCGAGCAGAGGGGTCGCCCAGGCCAGTGCCAGGGCGATGAACAGTGATTTACGCTTCATGATTTATCCCTTTGTACTGCCTGATGTCAGGCCGGAAACGAAGTATTTTTGCAGCGCCAGATAGAGGATGGCGACCGGCACGGCGATCAGCACCGCTCCTGCGGCATAGGTGGTATAGCTGGCCCCCATTTTCTGCGACACGAGGTTGTACAGGCCGATGGGCAGCGTGAACTGATCCGGGCTGCGCAGAATGGTGCTGGAGAGAATGAAGTCCCCCAGCGGGCCGGTGAAGGAGAACAGCGCCACCACCGCCAGAATTGGCTTCGACAGCGGCATGATGATCTCAATAAAGATGCGGAAGTTCCCCGCGCCGTCCATGCGCGCCGACTCGTCCAGGTCTTTCGGAATGGCGTCGAGGTAGCCCTTCATCAGATAGGTGTTCATCGGGATCATGCCGCCAACGTAAATCAGCACCAGCGCCAGATGGCTGTTGATTAAGCCCAGCAGCTGCGACAGCACGAAGATGGCAATCAGCGCCGAGAACTGCGGGATCATCTGCAGCAGCAGGAACAGCATCAGCCCGTTCTGGCGGCCCTTAAAGCGGAACCGTGAAAAGGCATAGGCGGTACAGCTGACGCTGATCAGGGTCAGCACCATGGTAAAGAAACTGATTTTCATCGAGTTCCAGTACCAGCTCAGGTACGGCACCGTGCCGTTAAACAGATTGCGGTAGTGCTGCAGGGAGGCGTTTTCCGGAATGATCGAGCTGCTGAGCAGGCTGTTGCCCGCGTTCAGCGATGCACCCACCGTCCACACCAGCGGATAGATAATGATGGTGGAGACGATCAGCACCACCAGCCAGGTCAGCGACAGGCGCACCCATTTTTCGCGTTTAATACTTACTGATTTCGCCATGACTGTACCCTTACGCCATTTCATCTTGTTTGAACGATTTGGTGGCCCGGAACTGCCACAGCGCCACGCCGACCACAAAAATCGACAGCAGGATCGTAATGGTGGCGGCAATCGCATACTGCGAAGACGACATGGTCAGCTTGTAGATCCACGAAACCAGAATGTCGGTGCCGCCGGCGTTAGACCCGGCCACCGCCGGGCCGCCGTTGTTAAACAGATAGATAATGTTGAAGTTGTTAAAGTTGAAGGTGTACTGGGTGATGATGATCGGCGCGATGGCGTACATCACCAGCGGCAGCGTGATGGTTTTCAGCCGCGTCCAGGCGCTGGCCCCGTCCATCATCGCCGCTTCGTACAGGTCGTCAGGGATCGCCTGCAGCACGCCGGTGGTCATGGCGAACACAAACGGGAAGCCAAGCCAGGTCTGCATCAAAATCAGCGCGGTTTTGGTCCAGAACGGATCGGTCATCCACGCCTTCGGCGCAATGCCGAAGAAGTCGAGAATCGAATTGTTGATCACGCCAAAGGTGTCGTTGAACATCCCGGCAAACACCAGAATGGTGACAAAGCCCGGCACCGCCCACGGCAGAATGAAAATGGTGCGGATCAGCGGCTTGAAGCGCAGATCTTTCTGGTTTACCAGAATCGCCAGCATCACGCCCACGCTACACTGTAACGTCGTTGCCAGCAGCGTCCAGACCACCGTCCACTGCAGTACGTCGAAGAAGGTGGAGCGCCAGATGGATAAGGTGAAGATATTGATAAAGTTCTTCATCCCCACCCAGTCAACCAGCTTCGCCGGCGGCGTGTGGTACAGGTTGTAGTTGGTGAAGGCGATGGCGAACCCGAACAGGATCGGGAACACCACCACAAACACCAGCAGGATAAACCCCGGGGTGATCATCAGATAGGGGAAGCCCTCGCGCAGCAGGATCTGATACTGCTTGCGCACCCCGTGCAGCTGCTCGCCGTTATCGCGGCGGCGACCGTTCAGCCACGCGTCGCGGAACGACAGCCCCCACAGCGTCAGGCCAAAGGCGATAATCAGCACGCTGATAATCCCCTCCGCCAGCAGGAAGATGGAGTTGTCGCGCGGCACCTCTTCCCCCAGCGTTACCAGTCCCCACAGCCCCTGCTGCAGGAAATCATGGAACACGCCGGCAAAGCTGGCGAGCAGGATTAAAAAGCACAATCCCTTCGCCCACTGGCGATGATAGAACTGGCCGAAGCCCGGCAATAGCGCCAGCAGTACGCCCGTTACGGCGTGCTGCCGCGAGCGTTTGTTAAGCATCAGTTTTTCACTGGGGGAAATCATCACACCATTATCCTTCTTGCTTCCTGATTCGGGCCGCCATGCGACGCTGACTTACTGGTTACTGGCCTGCATCGCTTCAATCTGCATGGTGATTTGCTTCACCGCGCCGTCGAGCGCCGCTTTCGGTTCCTGCTTGCCGGACACGCTCAGTTCCAGAGCGGCATTGGCCGGTCCCCACACTTCCTGCATTTCCGGTACGCCCGGCATGGCGGAGGCGCGTGCGGCCTGCACCGCAACGGCGTTAGCTTTCTCATCGTCTTTAATAATCGGGTCATTCATCAGCGCCAGCAGCGGTGGGATCTCCTGGGTTTTCTGATAGCGCTCTTTGACGTACTGCGGCTGGTTGATGAACTCGATAAACTGCTGCGCCAGCGCTTTATCCTTGCTCCAGGTGGACACCACATAGCCCTTCACGCCGAGGAATGAACTCATCGGTTTGCCGTTTGGCAGCTCGGGCAGCGGCGCGACGCCGTAGTTGATGCCCGCCGCTTCATACGGCTGGAACGCCCACGGGCCGTTAATCACCGCCGCTGCTTTTTTCTCGGTAAACAGCGAGTCGATGGCGTTCAGCCCGTTATCGCCGAGGATGCCGCCCGGCAGCAGGCCCTGGGTGAAGAAGCTCTTCAGGTAGGTCACGGCCTCGATGCTGCCCGGGGTGTTCAGGCCGATATCGTGGGTGTTCAGCCCGCCCTTGCCGTCCTTGCCGAAGATGTAGCCGCCCATCGGCGCAATCGCGCCCCAGCTGTAGTAAATCTGGTCGAACTTCGCCAGCAGGCCGTACTGTTTGGCTTCACGCTGCTTCTGCGAGAAGGTGCGGTACTCGTCGAGGGTTTTCAGCGGCGACGGCAGCAGATCCTTGTTATAAATCAGCACCAGGGTTTCAATCGCCTTCGGTACACCGTACACCACGTTGTTCTGAATAAACGCGGCCATCGCCGACGGGGTATACGCCGCCTGGTGTGCCGCATCCACGGCGATTGGCGACAGCAGACCCTGCACCACGGCGCTGCCGAGCTGGTCGTTCGGGATCACCAGCACATCAGGGCCGATACCGGCCGGGCCATCCAGACGCAGCTTCTCAATCTGCTGGGCGAAAGGCATCTCCTGCACTTTGACTTCAACGTTATGCTGCTTCTGGAAGTCGGCGATGGCGGTTTTGATGCCGTCCGATTTCTTAATATCTTCCCAGACGGTGAGCTGCTGCGCGGCGTAGGCGGCCTGCGTGGCCATCAGTGCGGACAGTAACAGTGAGATGCTCGTTTTCAATTTCATTGCTGACCTCATGTGAAGGTATGACATTTTTATGTTTTATCGCTGAGTTCGCAGGTCGTTAACCGGTGGAAATCAGCCTGTAGAGCGAGAGGAACGAAAACCTGTTGATGTCATACGCTACGCAAGAGCACCCGATCCCACCAGCCCATATTTATCAATGTGTGATCGGCATTGCATAAATCAAACTAGCCGGTAGGGTGCTTGTCATCAGGGGGTTATAGTCAACCCGCTTCCCACAACGGTTGAAGCGCTGAAGTGAAGATTTGTAATACGTAATACATTTAACCCTGAAAATATTCCCGATGAGGATCCGCATGTCCAGCATCAGACTGAGAAGCGTGAGCAAGAAGTTCGGCGCAACCGAAACGCTGAAAAATATTCAACTGGATATCGAAGCTGGCGAATTTGCCGTATTCGTTGGCCCTTCCGGCTGCGGCAAATCCACCCTGCTGCGGCTGATTGCCGGACTGGAGGAAGTCAGCGGCGGCGAGATCCTGATTGGCGATGAGATGGTCAACGACGTCGCCCCCGCCCATCGCGGCGTGGCGATGGTGTTTCAGTCCTATGCGCTTTACCCGCATATGACCGTGGCGGAAAACATGGGCTACGGCCTGAAGGTCAACCGCGTGCCGAAGGAGCAGATCCGCCACCAGGTGGAGATGGTTTCCAAAACGCTGCAGCTTTCCCACCTGCTGGACCGCAAACCGAAGCAGCTCTCCGGCGGGCAGCGCCAGCGCGTGGCGATTGGCCGGGCGATTGTGCGCAACCCGAAGGTGTTTATGTTCGATGAGCCGCTGTCAAACCTGGACGCCGAGCTGCGCGTGGAGATGCGCCTGCACATTGCCAAGCTGCATCAGGAGCTGAAGACCACCATGGTCTATGTCACCCACGATCAGGTTGAGGCGATGACGCTGGCCGATAAGATTGTGGTGATGAACTACGGCAAGGTTGAGCAGGTCGGCTCGCCGATGGCCCTCTACTACAACCCGGTTAACCGCTTCGTGGCGAGCTTTATCGGCTCGCCGAAGATGAATTTCCTGCCCGCTCAGGTCGTGGAGTGCAGCGCTACCGGGCTGCTGGTCAGCATTAACGAAGGGCAAAACACCCTGGCGCTGCCTGCCCCGCAGCGGCTGCTGCAGCCGGGTGAGGCACTGACGCTGGGTATCCGCCCCGAGCATCTGCGCATTAACAGCGACGCCCCGCTCCAGCTGGACTTCCACTGCGAGGTGGTGGAGCGGCTGGGCAATAACACCTATCTGTTCGGTCAGAGCTACGGCCACGACGGCTTTAAAATGCTGCTGCCCGGCGATGTTTCCTTCCGCCCCTACCAGTCGCTGCGCCCGTCCTTCTATCCGCACCAGTGCATGGTCTTTGACAGCGAAGGGCTGCGCGTCAGCGCCGATATTGAGATCCCGCAGGATCAGGCGGCGTAATGCCGCCGGTTGTTTTACGCGGCCCGTATTAACCACTGAAGCAATCAGGCTGCGAGTAAAATCATTTAGCCTGAAGGGATTTAGCGCCAATAAAAAACCAGACCATGAGGGTATCGGCACTTCTGCCGGGGCGCCATGGACTGGTAGCCCGCTTTGATTTTGATGTCTCCCTGTACTGTGAACCCGCCCTCGCCGCGGCATGACGGCCACTCCTGTCTTTTATCGCCCTGATTCTCGGGGTTGAGATTCAACTCGCTTGTACAGGTATCATTTGTGTTACATCTCAAAAACAAATTAAAAACACATAAAAAACATAAAAACTCAGGCCTCATCAAAATATAACCACGTGCTCATCTTTCGTTCTAAAACCGCCGATACACTCCAATTATCAACTGAGCCTTACCCTACTTTTTATAACGACCTATAAATAAATCAGGAGATAAAATGGCGATCGCGATCAAGGATATCAGCGTTAAAGATATTCGTTTCCCAACGTCCAGAAACCTCGACGGTTCTGATGCGATGAATGCAATATCTGATTATTCCGCAACGTATGTCACCCTGATAACCGATCGGGAAGATTTAAAAGGCTATGGACTGACGTTTACTATTGGCCGGGGAAACGATCTCTGCGTCAGCGCAGTGAAGTCATTAGCTGAATTATTTGTGATTGGCCGCACGCTGGAGGAAATTACCGCTAATTTCGGCCAGTTCTGGCACGAGCTGGTTTCCGGTGATTGTCAGCTGCGCTGGGTCGGGCCGGAAAAAGGCGTTATTCATTTAGCCACCGCGGCAATTATTAATGCGCTCTGGGATTTATGGGCGCGTTCGGAAAATAAAACCGTGTGGAAGCTGCTGGTGGATATGAAGCCGGAAGAGGTGGTGAAGTGCATCGATTTCACCTACATCACCGATGTGTTAACCCCGGAAGAGGCGCTGACCCTGCTGCGCCGCGTCGAGAACGGGAAAGCGCAGCGCGAGCAGGAGATGTTTGAATACGGCTTCCCGGGCTATACCACCGCCGCAGGCTGGCTGGGCTACTCGGAAGAAAAAATGCGCCAGCTGGCGCGCCAGGCGGTGGCGGACGGCTGGACGCACCTGAAGCAAAAAGTCGGAGCCGATCTGGAGCAGGACATGCGGCGTGCGGCCATTCTTCGTGAGGAGCTGGGCTGGGAGCGCAAGCTGATGATGGACGCCAACCAGATTTGGGACGTAGACCAGGCCATTGCGGCCATGCGCAAGCTGGCACAGTTCGATCCGCTGTGGATTGAGGAGCCAACCAGCCCGGACGATATTCTCGGCCATGCGGCGATTAAGGCGAGGATCGGTGATATCGGCATTGCCACCGGCGAGCACGCCCACAACCGCGTGATGTTTAAACAGTTCTTCCAGGCCGGTGCCATGGACTTCTGCCAGCTCGATCCGGCCCGCCTGGGTGGCCTGAACGAGGTGCTGGCCGTGGTGCTGATGGCGGCGAAATTTGGCGTGCCGGTTTGCCCGCACGGCGGCGGCGTCGGCCTGTGCCAGTATTCGCTCAATATCGTGCTGTTCGATTATATTGCCGTCTCCGCCTCGCTGGAAAACCGGGTGCTGGAATATGTCGACCACTTACATGAAAACTTCGAAGAACCTTTAGTGATTAAACGCGGCAGATATTATCCGCTACAGCAACCGGGCTACGGCGTGAAAATGAAAGCCCAGACCTTACTGGATTATTCATGGCCTGACGGTCGCGAATGGTTAAATTAAAAACCTCTGATTATTAATCCTGTCAATTTTCTGCTATCCCGCCATGAAATAATGGCGGGTTAGTCAGAATGCCTTGTGACGTTATTATCGAAGAGACCGACTGCGTAACATTCAACGTGGAAGCACTCCTATGAGTCAGACTGAAGATGATAAAGTTGTTAATTCGGCAGTACGTAAATCTATTATCCGCCTGCTGCCATTTCTGGCATTAATGTATGTAATGGCTTATTTAGATCGTGCCAATATTGGTTTTGCGAAAGAGGCATTCCAGGTGGATACCGGTTTAAGTAATGCCGCCTACGCGTTTGGTGCCGGGGTGTTTTTTATCGGCTATGCGCTGTTCGAAGTGCCCAGCAACATTCTACTGTATAAAGTGGGTGCCAGGGTCTGGCTTTCCCGCATCATGGTGACCTGGGGGCTGATCTCTGCGGCGATGATGTTCGCCCACGATGAGCAAACCTTTATCATCCTGCGCTTCTTCCTCGGCGCGTCCGAGGCCGGTTTTATGCCGGGCGTGATGCTCTATCTTACCTTCTGGTTCCCGCTGAACGTCCGCGCCAAGGTCGCCGGTTATTTCTGGTTTGGTCCGCCGATCGCCTTTATCCTCGGCGGCCCGGCATCCGGCGCGCTGTTAACCATCCACGATATGTGGGGCTTGCACAACTGGCAGCTGATGTTCCTGGTGGAAGGATTACTGGCGGCGTTTGTTGGCGTGGTGGCCTATTTCTATCTGGACGATAAGCCTGCCGACCGGCGCTGTAAGTTCCTTAACGAAGAGGAGAAGCAGGCCCTTAGTCGGGTAATTGAAAAAGAAGAGAAGGCCAAGGTGAATCACGGCCCGCAGGGTATCCTGAAAGCTCTGTGCGATCCGCGTGTGCTCTACCTGTGCATGATCTGCTTTACCATCCAGGTAGGTTCCTATGGCATTGCGTTCTTCCTGCCTTCACAGGTGGCGGCCCTTTCCGGCCAGAAAGTCGGCTTTATCGTCGGCGTGCTGTCCGGCATTCCCTGGCTCTGCGCCCTGTTTGCGGCCTGGTATATTCCTCACCTGTCGACGAAGCGTAAAGAAAGGCGCTGGATTGGCACCATTACCCTGCTGTGCGGCGGCCTGGGTGTGGCGCTATCGGGGATGTTAGCGGCAACGCCGGTCTGGGCATTTGTCGTGCTGTGCATCGGCTGCGCTGGCCTGCTGGCGGTGCAGCCGATCTACTGGACCTTCCCCACCAGCTATCTGGGCGGTGCGGCGGCGGCATCAGGAATTGCACTGATCAACTCACTGGGCAATCTGGGCGGTTTTGTTGCGCCAAATATCCGCGTATGGGCAGAAAACACCTTCAATTCATCGGCGGCGGGGCTGTATCTGCTGGGTGCGATCGCCATTATCGGCGCCCTGATGCTGTCCGGGGTATTCCGCATCGGCATCCGTCGCGATCTGGACAGCCCGGCACCGGACAAAAAACGGGATGCACCAGCGGAAAACAGCGCGACGCTGACCTCCGGTTCGCTGAAGTAACAAGGTCACCATGACGATACCCCGCCGATGCGGGGTATTGTTTTGTGAATCAGGAAATGGCTCATTACGCCTGGATAGTGACCATGCATATACTTAGCATATGTTTCAGGTGCATCTTACGGCACCGAAAGGCTGGGAGATAATCATGAGAATCGTATCCATCTTTAAAAATGGCAACAACCGCGCAATACGACTGCCGCGTGACCTCGATTTTGAGGGCGTCAGCGAGCTTGAAATCATCCGAGAAGGAGACAGCATCATCCTTCGCCCGATCAGACCCACCTGGGGCTCATTTGCGCAGCTCGAAAAAGCCGATGCGGGTTTTTTAACGGATCGTGGTGATGTGGTTGACGATGAAGGACGGTTTGATCTGTGAACAAGACTTACATGTTGGATACCAACATCTGCTTATTCATTATGCGTGAACAGCCGGAAAGCGTAATCGCCAGGCTGGAACAGGCGGTGCTGCGCAATCATCGTATCGTTGTATCGGCCATTACCTATGCTGAGATGCGTTTCGGCTCGATTGGTAAAAAAGCTTCGCCCCGCCATGCTTTGCTGGTTGATGCCTTTTGTGCCCGTCTGGATGCTATCCTTCCCTGGGATCGTGCTGCCGTGGCTGCCACTACGGAGATAAAAGTGCAGCTGACCGCACTGGGTACGCCAATCGGACCCAACGACACGGCCATCGCAGGGCATGCTATCGCTTCATCCGCTATCCTGGTCAGCAACAACACGCGAGAGTTTGAACGCGTAAAGGGCCTGAAACTGGAAGACTGGGCAAAATAACCCGGATATGCGCTGGTCGGACGAAGATTGCCATTAAAATACCCCGCCGAAGCGGGGTATTTTTTTAACCCGGCCGGAACGCGTTCGATTTCCGCTCCGGCCGGGGAAAATAATCAACGGGGCGTATGTTCAGGCACACGCAACGCCGCTTCCGACCAGCACTGCTGCATTCTGTCCGTGGCTGCCTGGAAACGCTTCGTCCACTGCTGCAAATATTCCCACCGCTCTTTTTGCTGACGCTCGCGGGTGGACGGATCGCTGCTGAAGGTGCCCCACTGGCTCTGCACGGCCTTACTCTCATTCGTCAGGCTGTCTGTTTCAGCACGGCACTGCGGAATGACGATATTGTCGAAATCAGCCACCGACACACCGTAATCCCGGTAGATACTTAACATGCGATAGCGGTCATCGCTGCCGTCGGCATAATTTTTGGCGTTGTTATAGACTTTCATATCCAGCGCCGAGCTGCTGCGAAAATCCATCTCAATTGGATCAAGCACGGCGGACGTCGCTGTTAAATGGTAGGTTTTCACTTCACCGGCTGCCGCAGATGGTGCGGCACCGGGCTGCGCATTCACCGCTGGCTGTTGCTGGCTGGCACTCACCGCTACGCCGGTACGGCAGTCATAAAGACTGGCATCAAATCTTGGCTTCATGCTGCCTTTCACCGAGGTGAAGATAAAGCTGAGGAACCCGTTGGCCTCGCTTTTGCGGTAGAAGGAGGTGGTGCCGTCCTGCTCCTGCTTGACGTTCATAAACTCCTTGCCACGCGGTGAAATAAACTCACTGTTCATATCACCCAGCCCGTAAAAGCGTTCGAAGTGAATAATAAAGCTGTCGCCGTTATCGGTGACGCGCAGCCGGTTTGGCTGGGTTTTCTGGTTGGTGATGTACTGGTCGACAGCGTCTTTACTGTAGGTGACCTGCACCTGGCAGGAACGTTCTACCGACGCCTGGCCCGCACTCGCTACGGGTGCTGCACTCTGAGCAACGGGTGCGGCCTGTGGTACAGGTGCAACGGCTGCCGGTACAGCAGACTGAGGCTGGCTGCCGGAAACCGCCGCCGCCTGTGCGCTGCCGCCGACAATCGCATTCAGGTCGTTCACGCGGTTCACGTAGGCGTTTTGCAGCTCGGTGAATGACGTGGACTTATTACGAACCTCTTTTAACCATGCCAGCTGCGATTTTCTGATGGCGGCTTTATTATCCGGGTTTTGCTTAATGGCCTGCCCGTATAAGCCGCTCACCTTATCGTCCAGCGCGGACAGCGCGGGCGTTGAGCAGATGGTTTGTTCAACATAGCCGCTGGCTTTATTACAATCGAAGCCGGCAGCGAAAGACGCTGAACTAAAAATAACACCCGTAACAGCTAATGCAGCGAGACTCAATTTCTTATTCATATAAAGTCCGATTAATATTGTTTTGCTGGTGAAGCATTATATTCCGACAAACTCACAGGGGCGTTTGTGGAAAGTCTTATTATTTAAACTGACTGATTTAATGATGCCTTGCGGTTGAAAATTAAAAATATCTCTATTATATTCCGTTAGTTATGTCAAAGCGCTGCTGCTGGCTTCCCCCTTCAGAATACGCCCGCGATTGTATAGTATGCCCGCGTCACCCTGCTACATAATTTTACTCAAGCAGGTTCTGACTCGACTGGCGGTCTGACTTCATGAATAGATGACTTAACGATAATGGCCGTAAACGTACCGGATGAAAAAGTTTTCACTGTTCACCATCACTCAGATAAATAATCAATGCGGGTAGCAGATACCTTAAGGGGTATATCAATTGATGCAGCAATTTCTGGTTTCGACCTGCCAGCGATTAATCCGACCAATTCTGGGCACTACATTGTTAAACGATCCATCCGGAATGCTCATGTTCGCGCAGGGCTATGTCACCAGATCGGTCAGTCCCTGATTGGTTCCTGCACCGTCTGTACCCCTCCCCGGCATAATGACCCCGATCACAGAAATCACTTCTGCATTTTGTAATCGATTACTTTTGATCGTAGTTTGTAATCGATTACATATTAATAACAGGGTGAAAAGTGATGAAAAAGTTGATGGCAACGGTGGGTCTTTTGGCGGCTCTGGGCGCGGCGTCGGGCTTTGTTTCAGCGGCGCAGGTGGATGATGAAATCGCGCTACAGATGTACACGCTGCGCAATGTCGGCACGCCAGCCGAGCAGTTTGCGATGGCGCACAAGGCTGGCTTTAAGCACGTGGAGCTGGTCGGCACGCACGATCTGAATGCCGCGCAGCTGAAGGCGCTGCTGGAGAAAAACCTGCTGACGGTCACCTCTTCCCACGTTCAGCTCAGCGCGCTGGAGCAGGACTATCAGCAGACCGTGGCCTTTAACAAGGCGGTTGGCAACAGTACCATCGTGGTGCCGTGGATTGAGCCGCAGGATCGCCCGGACAGCACCCAGGGCTGGATCGACTACGCGCAGCGGCTGGATAAGCTGGGCGCGAAGCTGCAAAAGGACGGCATCCAGCTTGGCTACCACAACCATAATTTTGAGATGAAGAAGTACGACGGCGTCACCGCGTTGGAGATCATCTTTAAGCACTCGCAGCCCGCTAACCTGAAGCTGGAAATGGACGCGGCGTGGGTATCACGCGGGGGTCAGGACCCCGCGCGTATCCTGAAAGACTATCCGGGCCGCGTGTTTGCCATTCACGCCAAGGATAATGCCTCGATCGGCATCCGCGATGACGAAATGAACTTCGCGCCGCTGGGCGAAGGACTGCTGGACTGGAAAACCATCCTGCCCGCCGCGAAGGCCAGCGGGGTGAAGTGGTTTATCATCGAACACGATAAACCTAAGGATGCCTGGAGCATCATCACCACCTCGCTGAAAAATCTGCGCGCCGCGCTGGAAACCCTGCCGAAATAATCGCAGGTGAGCGGTCCCTGAAACGGGGACCGCATACCGTCCGAACCCGCTACACCGTCCCGGTTATGTATCCCGATCGCCGCTATTTATCCCGCAGGTTCGCGCCTTTATCGACGGGTTTGGCGCGATGTTGGCCGGTCAGCACCCGCGTTAACCGCGAATTCTTTTAACTCGCCCTTTCCCCAATGATTACTATATGATTGCCGTCGGTCGTTAAGAACGATAACTATTTTCATTCAGATACTCCGTCTCTCTTTCATGTCCGCACAAATTTGCGGTTGTTGGGATGCCACATTGTCAGCGTTTGAGCGTTACTACACCGAACTGTTCCGCTTTCTGAGCGGCAAACTGCGGGATAAGCATCTGGCGGAAGAACTCACCCAGGAGACGTTCAGCCGCGCGCTGGCCTCTCCGGAACAGGTTTCCTCGCACCGCGGCCTGCTTTACCATATCGCCAGAAATCTGCTGGTCGATCGCTATCGCCTGCAAAAACAGCATGAAGATGCGCCGGATGTGGATACCGACGAGCTGGCGGCACCCGGTCACGAACAGCCCGACAGCCTGCTGGAAAACCAGCAGTATGTTGACCACATCGTCGCCGCCATTGAGCAGTTGCCACCCCGCTGCCGCGAAGCCTTTATCCGCCATCGCATTGACGGCCAGTCGCAGAGTGACGTCGCGGCCAGCATGGGGATTTCAATCAACATGGTGGAAAAACACATTATTCGCGCCATGCTGGCCTGCCGCGCCAGCCGTGACAGCTGGCGGGATGAAAAACAGGGAGGTCACAATGACGACGCAGGATAAGCAGGCAATAGCTGAACAGGCAATCCGCTGGCTGCTTCGCCAGCAGGAAGGCCTGAGCCTGAGCGAACAGGAGGCGTTCCAGCGCTGGCTGCAAACCCCGGCCCACCGCGCAGAGTATGAAGACCTGAAGGGACTGTGGCAGCAAACGGCGGCCATCCCCGCCGGAGCGGTAGATCATCTGCGCCCTGCCCCCGTTCGCCGTACCTTCTGGCGGCCGGTGGTGTACGGCTGTGCACTGGTTCTGCTGGCGGCGGTGCTGTGGCTGCCGCTGCGCGATGAGTTTGCCGCCCCGGTTTACAGCGCCAGCTGGCAGACCGGTCGCGGCGAGATGCGCACCGTCGATCTCCCCGACGGCAGTCGGATCTCGCTGGATGCCGGCACGCAGCTGACCGTGCGCTATTATCCCCGCCGCCGGGAAGTGGAGATGCCGCAGGGGCAGGCTTTTTTCCAGGTGGCACATAACCCGCAGCAGCCCTTTGCGGTGTTTAGCGGCCCGTCGCGCGTGACCGTGGTGGGTACCGAATTCAGCGTGCGCTACCTGCCGCATACCCTGAGCGGCGACGGCACCGATGTGGCGGTCCGCAGCGGCGCGGTGCGCGTTGGCCCGCGCGGCAGCTGGCAAAACGGCTGGTGGCGGGCGATGCAGCATTTACATCTGCCGCAGGCCCGTGCGCATCTGGCCGTGCTCCACGCTTCCGAACGTGCGACAGGCGATGCTGAAGGGCGTCTGGTTAAGCGACCCCCCCTGCCTGCCGACAGCATCGCCGCCTGGCGCGATGACCGCATCGTGCTGGACAACGCGCGGCTGGACATGGCGCTGGCGGAGTTTGCCCGCTACGGCGAGGTGTCCATCAAAGCGGATTCACCGACCGTTGCCGCGCTGAGGGTGAGCGGGAGTTTTGACACCGACCGCGCCGCGAGCTTTGCGAAATCGCTGCCGCTGGTGCTGCCGGTGAAAATAAAAACCATTAAAAATCAGCAAACTATTGTTTTATCCGCCGCTGAACAAAAAAATAATTAAAACGGACGTCAGGGTTTAGCCGTGCGCTGCGTCTTCAGAAGAGAATGATTATTATTCATCTTAAATCTGGGGATTATGAATGGCCGTTTTTTCTGCTCTACGCTCGTTTCGTACACAGCACCTTGCCGTGATGATTGCGGCAGCGCTGCCGGTCTGCAGCGCTTACGCGGCGTCAGCCCTGTCGGTTTCTCTGCCCGTGCAGCCGCTGTCAACGTCGCTGAACCAGCTGGCAAGGCTGGCGGGCGTTCAGCTGATTGCCGCTCCGGCATCGCTTGACGGCAAAATGGCCCCGGCGGTGAGCGGTTCGCTGTCGCTGGAAAGCGCCCTGGACCGCGTGCTCCGCGGCAGCGGCCTGGCGTGGAAGCTGATCGGCGGCACCGTATCCATTACCCCTTCTGCCTCGAGTGACGGCACGCTGACCGTAACCGCCAGCGTGAATAACACCGACGCCGTGCCGCAGCAAACCCTCAGCGCCACCAAAACCGATACCCCGCTGATCGAAGTGCCGCAGTCGGTGTCGGTAATTACCCGTCAGCAGCTGGATCGCCAGAACGTGCAGACCGTTACCGAGGCGCTGCGCTACGTGCCGGGCGTGAAAACCGAAACCTACGGCGTCGATCCCAAGGGCTACGACTGGATTTACATTCGCGGCTTCAACGCCCTGACCACCAACGACTATCGCGACGGTCTGCGCCAGCTGAACAACAGCTACAGCTATTTCCGCACCGAACCCTACGCGCTGGAGCGTGTGGATATTGTCCGTGGTCCCTCTTCCACGTTGTTTGGCCTGGGCGATGCGGGCGGGATCATCAACCGCGTCAGCAAAATGCCGGACGCGCGCGGCGTGCATGAAGTGGAAGTGCAGCTGGGGAATTTCAACCGCCGCCAGGCGCAGTTTGATATGAGCGACAAGCTTGACGAGGACGGCGAGTGGCTGTATCGCGTGGTCGGCCTGGCGCGCGACAGCGATACCCAGTTCCAGTATCGTGACGGGCCGCACGTGGAAGACAACCGCGTTTACCTGGCGCCAACGGTGACCTGGATCCCCTCTGCGGACACCAGCCTGACCCTGCGCGCTGATTACCTGCGCGACACCTCCGGCGGCACCATTGCCGTACTCACCACGCCGGGCGGCAAAGCCACCGACACGCTGCTGGGTGACTACAGCTACAACCGCTTCCGCCAGGAGCAGTACAGCGTTGGCTACGAATTCAGCCAGCAGCTGACTGAGAGCGTCAAGTTCCGCCAGAACCTGCGCTACGGCCAGACCGACACGATCTTAAATAACCTGCTGGCGGGCGATCCGGACTTCACTACGGACAGCGTCTCGCGCAACGCCATTCGGTTTGACGAGCACATGAAGGCCTTTAACCTCGACAACCAGCTGCAGATGGATTTCAACACGGCGTCGGTCGCGCACACGCTGCTGGCCGGGGTGGATTACAGCTGGCTGGACGGGAACGCCAAACGCTTCAGCGCGGTGGCACCGGCCCTGAGCCTGAGCAACCCGGTCTACGGGCTGGATATTGCTGACCCGACCAACGCGGTGAACAACAACGATCAAACCACCCAGCAGCTGGGCGTCTATCTGCAGGATCAAATCCACCTGACGGACCAGTGGCTGTTAACGCTGGGCGGGCGCCATGACGATATCAGCATGCGCACGCAGAACAACCTGACCAGCAGCACCTCGTGGATCGATAAAGACGCCTGGACCGGCCGTGCGGGGCTGACGTATCTGGTCGGCAACGGACTGGCGCCGTACATCAGCTACGCCGAGTCGTTTGTGCCCAACAGCGGCACCGACAGCCAGAACCGCACCTTCGATCCCAGCAAGGCGCACCAGTATGAGGTGGGGGTGAAATACCAGCCGGACAGCAACCTGCTGATGACCCTGGCCGCGTTTGAAATCACCAAATCCAACGTGCTGACCAATGAGATCGTCAACGGCAGCGCAACCGGCTATCAGGTCGCCTCCGGCGAAGTGCGTTCCCGTGGGATCGAGTGGGAAACCCAGGCGAAGCTGACGGATAACCTTGATGCGCTGGCGTCTTACAGCTGGACCGATGCAGAAATCACCAAAAGCAACAACGGTGACGAAGGGAAACAGCAGGCGAACGTGCCGAAGAATATGGCCTCAGCCTGGATTAACTACGGTTTCCACCAGGGGGTGTTTGACGGGCTGATGCTGAGCACCGGCGTGCGCTACGTCGGCAGCATGTACGGTGATAACGCCAACACCATCCAGGTGAAGAACTTCACCCTGATGGATGCCGGTGCGAAATACCAGGTGAACAAAAATATCCAGGTCGGCGTTAACGTTCAGAACCTGTTCGATCGCCACTACGTAGGCACCTGCGACGGCGATACCAGCTGCTATCCGGGTCAGGAGCGCACCTTTATTGGTTCGTTGAAACTGAACTTCTGATGCCGGAGTTTAGCCGCCGTGGCTGTCTGAAAATGCTGTTGATGCTGCCGCTGGCGGCGCGTGCGGGTCTGCCAGTGATGGATCCGCATCGTATCGTGGCGATTAACTGGGCGGCGGCGGAAACGCTGCTCAGTATCGGCGTGACGCCGCTGGCGATTTCGGATACCGGCTATTTTCGCCGGCGCATCCCGCAGCCGGCGTTGCCTGCCGGCGTGCAGGACATCGGGCCGTTCTGGGAACCCAATATGGAACTGCTCGACGCCCTGGGGCCTTCGCTGATTCTCAGCGATGTGCTATCCGCGCCGGTGATGGCCAAAATGGCGGCCATTGCCCCGCTGGAAACGGTCACGGCCTGGTATGCCTCGGGCAATCCGTGGCAGGCGCTGCACGACTGGACGCAGCAAACCGGGGCGCGGCTGGGCGCTGAGGCCGCCGCCGCGCGCTGGCTGCAGCAGGTGGAGGAGGAACTCAACGACTTACGCCTGCGTCTCGCGGCACGCCAGCAGGCGCGGGTGCTGGTGATGGTGCTGGATCAGGACGGCAGGTACGCGACGATCTACGGCCGCGGCAGCCTGGCGGATGCGGTTATCCGCCAGCTTGGCCTGCGTAACGCCTGGCAAAAAGCGGTCAACGCTGCGCACATTGCCCGGGTACGCATCGAGGAACTGGCGGATCTGCCCTGCGACCGGCTGTTTTACACCGAGCTGCCCACGGTGATGACGCGGCTGAGGCGCGCCAGGCAGCCCGACGGCCTGTGGCAGCAGCTGCCGCTGTTTAAAAGTGACCGCGTCACGCATCTGGACCGTTTTTTCCCGTTTGGCGGACTGGCGACCGGGCTGGCGCTGGCCGGGGATATGACCCGGGCGCTGGAGGCGGAGCAATGAAGTCCGTTACCGCCGCCGTTATTCTGCTTCTCTGCTTTGCCGCCGCGCTGGCCTGCGTGGCGATCAATTATTTCGCGCTGATGGCACGCTACCCGCCGTCGCTTTCAAGCCTGCTACTGGACCAGAGCTTTCTGCCGCGCGTTGCGGTCAGCCTGCTGTGCGGCGCGGGCCTGGCGCTGGCCGGATTACTGTTTCAGCAGGTGCTGCAAAACCCGCTGGCGGAGCCGGGCACGCTTGGCGTGGCCGCCGGGGCTAACCTGGCGATGTCCGCCGCCCTGGTCTTCGCGCCCGGTCTACTGACCCTCGGCCTGCCCGTTCTGGCGCTCTCCGGCTCGGCAATCGCCGTTCTGCTGTTAATGAAACTCACCGCCGGTCGTCGCTTCGCACCGCTCAGCGTGATCCTGGTGGGGATGGTGCTCAGCCTGTACGGCAACTCGCTGAATACCCTGCTGGTGCTTTTTAATCACGATTACCTCAGCGATCTGTTCAGCTGGCAGGCCGGCGCGTTAACGCAAAGCGGCTGGCGCAGCGGTATCGTTCTGGCGTTCGCGCTGTGCGCAGCACTGTTAATCAGCCTACTGTTGAACAGGCCGCTGACCGTTCTTAGCCTGTCGGAGCAGCAGGCCAGCGCGCTGGGGATTTCGGTGGTGAAGGTGCGAATTGCGGCACTGAGCGTGGCGGTGGTGCTCAGCGCCATCATCACCAGCCAGGTGGGGATTATCAGCTTTATCGGCCTGGCCGCGCCTGCCATCGTCAGGGCCAGCGGCATCCGGCGCTTTCAGCATCAGCTCTTCGTCACGGTGATGTCCGGCGCGGTGATGCTGACGCTGGTCGATCAGCTGGCGCTGCATTTTTCCCCCGCCGCCGGGGATATTCCGGCGGGGGCGGTCACCGCCCTGCTCAGCGCACCGCTGCTGCTGGTACTGCTGTTACGCCAGCGGGTAACGGGATCGCCCGTCGTGCAGCCTGCCGCCCCGGCCGTCGCCGATTTTAAAACCCGTCAGCTGGGCATTCTGCTGCTGCTGTTAGCGCTGGCGCTGCCCGCCTCGCTGTGGCTTAACCGGGAACCGCCGGGCGCGCTGACTTCACACCTGCTGGCCTGGCGCTGGCCGAGAATAACCGGTGCGCTCTGTGCCGGGATGATGCTGGCCTGTGCGGGCGTGCTGATCCAGCGGCTGACCGGCAACGTCATGGCCAGCCCGGAGCTGACCGGCATCAGCAGCGGAGCCGCGCTGGCGGTGCTGCTGACCGTGCTGCTGACGCCGCTGCCGATGACCTTTATGCTGCCATCGGCAATCGTGGGCAGCCTGTTGGTGATGCTGCTGCTGTTTGTATTTGGCGCACGCAGCCGGTTTAACCCGCAGAAGGTGGTGCTGATCGGCCTGAGCCTGACCAGCCTCGCCGGCGCGCTGAATACGATCCTGATGCTGAGCGGGGATCCGCGTGCGCTGATGCTGCTGAACTGGAGCACCGGCTCCACCGCCGGAATTGACGTGCACATGGCCGTTGAATCGGTGATTGCCGCTGCCGTGCTGTGCCCGCTGGCGCTGCTGATGCAGCGCTGGCTGCAGCTGCTCGGCCTCGGCCAACTGACCGCGCAGTCGCTGGGAGTCAGCCTGCGCCGGACTAACCTGCTGGTGCTGCTGCTGATATCCCTGCTCACCGCCGCCGGGACGCTGCTGGTGGGGCCGCTGAGCTTTATCGGCCTGCTGGCCCCGCAGTGCGCCAGGTCGCTGGGCGCGCGGGCGCTGCGACATCAGCTTTGTGCCGCCGCGCTGATTGGCGGAACGCTGATGGTGCTGGCCGACTGGCTGGGGCGCAATATCGCCTGGCCCTGGCCGGTTTCCGCCGGGCTTCTCACCGCATTTATCGGTGCGCCCTGGTTTCTGTGGCAGTTTTCCAGGAAGGCGAGCCGCTAGGCCTTTTTGAAATAGTGGTCGGTGAGGATTTCCGCGCCGTCATCGATCGCTTTCAGAATCAGCTTTTCGCAGGTTTCCCCATCGCCCGTCTCTAACGCGTCCAGCAGCAGGTCGTAGTTATGATGCCCCTGCGCCATCTCCGTTGACTGCGGGTAGAGGTAGTTAAAGCAGGGGCCAATCTGCACCCACAGCTGCTCGATGATCGCCTCCAGCGTCGGCATTTTCGCACAGGCGTAGAGCGTAAACCGAAACGCGCGGTTGGCTTCCAGCGCCGTTTCAACGTCACCGTTCAGCTTGGCCTGCATAAAGCGCGTGCAGAGTTTTTTTAACGCCGTCAGCTGCTTTTTTGTCACCAGCGGCGCGGCGGTCCTTACCGCCAACCCTTCAAGCTGCTTACGGATCAGCGTAATCTCCTGATAGCGCGCCAGCGAGATCTCCGGCACCAGAAACGCCGCCGCGGGCGTGGCGTCCAGCGCCCCGGCGGAAACCAGACGCAGCAGCGCTTCGCGCACCGGCGTGATGCTGGTCCCCAGCTGTGCCGCCAGATCGCGGGTCACCAGCCTGGCACCCGGCTTCAACTTCCCCACAATCAGCGCGCTGCGCAGCGTGGATTCAATCTGCGCGGTCAGGCTCATTCGCTGCGCTTTTTCCATCTCAATCATGCTGTTTAGTCCTTTCCCGGATATCGCAAATGGTTATTTAATTTTAATGTTTTATTGCTACTCAACCTGATTATAGGATATATCATGTATTACAAAAACACAGCATTGTCCTCACAGTATTCACTCTTTTCACTACCTTGCCGATGGCAATTTGGGAAAACGTTATGAGACTACCTGCAGTGAAGTTTGCCACTACCGCATTGCTTTTTGCTCTGCTGCCCGCCGGTGTGCAGGCGGCGGAGATCACCATTGGCCAGGCGGCATCCGCCACAGCGATGGATCCCGGTTTTCTGAAAGAATCCGCCACGCTGGTGGATAATATCTTCGATACCCTGGTACGTCGCGGGGACGACATGTCGCTGCAGCCGGGCCTGGCAACCGAATGGAAAGCGGTGGACGCCACCACCTGGCTGTTCACCCTGCGCCCGGGCGTGAAGTTTACCGACGGCGAGCCGGTGAATGCCGAAGCGGTGAAGTTCTCCATCGACCGTATTCTCGACCCCGCTAACCACGCGCCCACCATCTCCTACATTCGCACGATTAAATCCGTTGAGGCGGTCGGCGATAATCAGGTCCGCATTACCACCAACGGCCCGGATCCGCTGCTGCCAACGCGGATGAGCCGCTATCCGGCCTATATCGTCCCGCCTGCCTACGTGAAGAAAGTCGGGGCCAGCGAGTTTGCCCGCAAGCCGGTCGGCAGCGGTGCCTACAGGCTGGAAAGCTTTATTCCGGATGAAAAAGTGGTGATGGTTGCCAATGACACCTACTGGCGCGGCAAACCGACCATCGATAAGGTCACCTGGCGTCCGATCCCGGAAGCGACCGCGCGCCTTACCGCGCTGCTGACCGGCGAAGTCCAGCTGATTGAGAACGTACCGGCCGATCTGGTTCCGGCGCTGAAAAATCGCCCGAACGTGGAACTGGAGCAGGTGAAAGGCGGTGGCCTGACCATCTATCTTGGTCTGAAGGATGAGGAAAAACCGCTTAACGACGTGCGCGTTCGCCAGGCCCTGTCGCTGGCGCTGAACCGCCAGGCCTATACCCAGCAGCTTCTGCACGGATTCGGTACGCCGACCGGCACCACCGCCGGGGCGAATGACTTTGGCTATCTGCCGGTGCCTTCAACCGTACAGGACGTGGCAAAAGCGAAGTACCTGCTGGCGGAAGCCGGTTACCCGAACGGCTTCACCCTGCGCTTCCAGGCACCGCGCCGCTATATCGCCAGCGCCGACGTGGCGCAGGCCATCGTGCAGGATCTGGCGGCCATCGGCGTGAAAGCCCAGCTGGAAGTGCCGGAGTGGTCGGTCTACACCCAGCAGGTGGCGGCGCAGAAGCAGGCTCCGGTTTATATGCTGGCCTGGGGCTCAACGCAGACCCTGGATGCCGACGCCGCGCTGTTCCCGATCCTGCGCAGCGGCGAGCCGTACTCCACCGTGCATGATGCCGAACTCGATAAGCTGCTGGACCAGAGCCGCCAGATTGTTGATCCCGCAGCGCGTAAAAAGGTGCTGGAACAGATCCAGCAGCGCGTCGCCGACCAGCAGCCGCTGCTGCCGCTGTATCGCGAGGATACCCTCTACGCGCACAGCAATTCGCTGGTGTTCAAAGGCCGCGTGGATGCCCGCATCCCCCTGTATGACCTGAGGCTGAAATGATCGCACCGACCGCCGTGCTGCGCCGTCGCCCAAGGCGACTGATCTATGGGGATGCCGTGATTGGCGCGACCCTGCTGATCGCGGTTATCGCCGCCGCACTGCTGTCGCCGTGGCTGCCTCTGCCCGATGCGTTAAGTAATAATCTGCTGGAAATCTTCCTGCCGCCGGGTAGCCCCGGCGCGCAGGGCACCCACTGGCTGGGCACCGACCAGCTGGGCCGCGATCTGCTGTCGCGCATACTTTCCGGTACGCGGCTTTCGCTGGTGGTGGTGGTGCTGTCGGCGCTGATCGGGGCGGTGATTGGCACCACGCTGGGGATGATTGCCGGCTACCTCGGCGGCTGGGTCGATGCGCTGCTGATGCGGCTGATTGACATCCAGCTGGCCATTCCGTTTATTTTGCTGATCCTGCTGGTGATTGCCCTGATGGGGGCGTCGTTGACCAATATCATTGTGATTATGGGCTGCACCAGCTGGGCGATCTATGCCCGCGTGGCCCGCGCTAAAACGCTGGAAATCCGCGAGCTGGAATATATACAGGCGGCGCGGGCGATGGATTTTTCAACCCTGCGCATCCTGTTCCGCCACATTCTGCCGAATCTGTTTACCCCGCTGGTGGTGCTGCTGACGCTGGATATTCCCCGGCTGATCGTGCTGGAAGCCTCGGTCGGTTTTCTCGGCATGGGCATTCAGCCACCCACGCCGACGCTGGGCAATCTGATTGGTGAAGGGCGCTCCTATATGCTGCTGTCGCAGTGGCTGGTGCTCTATCCGGGGCTGGTGATTGCCGCTCTGGTGATTGGCTGCAACCTGCTGGGCGATGCCCTGCTGCGCCGCACGCACACGAGGCTGGATTAAGATGCTGAACCTGCTGCTCAACCGCATCGGCCAGTCGCTGCTGGTGATGTTCGGCGTCTCGCTGCTGATTTTCTTCAGCCTGCATATTACCGGCGATCCCGCTGCGCTGATGATGCCGCCCGGCTCCAGCCAGCAGGAAATTGATACGTTTCGCCACAGCATGGGCTTCGATCGCCCGCTGCTGTGGCAGTACGGCCACTATCTTAACGGCGTGCTGCACGGGGATTTCGGTGAGTCGCTGCGCTACAGCCAGCCGGTGCTGGCGCTGATCGGCGAACGGCTACCGGCCACCGCCCTGCTGGCGGTCAGCGCGCTGGCCTGGAGTTCGGTGCTGGGCCTGCTGCTGGGCATCGTCAGCGCCCTGCGCCCGCACAGCTGGCTGGATCTGCTGTGCCGCCTGGTGGCGTTCAGCGGCCAGGCAATCCCGGTTTTCTGGCTCGGGCTGCTGATGATCCTGCTGTTCAGCCTGCAGTTACAGTGGCTGCCCTCCAGCGGCTACGGCACCGCGGCCGCGCTGGTGATGCCCGCCATCAGCCTTGGCGCGTTCTACATGAGCGCGGTGGCGCGGCTGACGCGCGCCAGCCTGCTGGACGTGCTGCAAACGGACTATATCCGCACCGCCCGCGCCAAAGGCCTGAGCGCCTGGCGCATTGTCGTGCGCCACGGCCTGCGCAATGCGCTGATCCCGGTGATTACCGTACAGGGGATGTATTTTGCCTCGCTGCTGGGCGGCGCGCTGGTCACGGAAATTATCTTCGCCTGGCCGGGCATCGGCCGGCTGGCGATTCAGGCGATCCAGAACCGCGACTTCCCGCTGGTGCAGGCTATCGTGCTGCTAGCCGCGCTGGTGTTTGTGGTGATTAATCTGCTGATCGACCTGCTGTATCTGGCGCTGAACCCGAGGATCCGCTTATGAGCCGCCTCAATGCCACCCTGGACCTGCTGAGTGAACTGACCCGCTGGCGCAGCGTCGCGGGTGAGAAGGAAGCACAGCGCGGGCTGGCCGCCTGGCTGGAGCAGTGGATGGTCGACCGGCTCGGTGCCGCCGTGGTGCTGCCGGTGGCTGCACAGTCGCACGACACGCCGCCGCTGGTTCACGTGCGTATTGATAACGGCGCTGAGCGCACCGTGGTGCTTTACAACATGTACGACGTGATGCCCGCCGACGACAGCGGCTGGGACGTGCCCCCGTTTGTGGGTGGCCTTTGCGACTGGCCCGAACTGGGCCGGGTGTTTGTCGGGCGCGGTGCCGAAAATAATAAAGGCCCGGTTGCCGCGATGCTGATCCTGCTCTGCGAGCTTCAGCAGCAGCGGCGGCTGGACTTCAATATTGAAATTCTGCTGGAAGGCGAAGAGGAAGTGGGCAGCGGCACCCTGCGCCGCTATCTGGCACAGCAGCCCTGCCCGATCGCGCCTGCCGAGGCGGTGCTGTTTCCGTCGCTGTGCGAATACGGCGGCGGTGCACCGCGCGTTTACCTCGGCTTTACCGGGCTGGCAACGGGCCGTTTAAGCGTCAGCGGCGGCGAATGGGGCGGGCCGTCTTCCGCAATTCACGCCAGCAACGCCGGATGGATTGCCAGCCCCGCGTGGCAGCTGGTCAATGCGCTGAACGCCATTGCCCCCGCCGCCGACAGCGGCGTGCTGGGCCGCCTGATGCCGGACGAGGAAGCGAACCTGCTGCTGGCCGCGCTTGCCGAATCCTTCAGCCTGGAAGATGAATTACGTTTTCGCCGCAGCCAGCGGCTGATGATCGAAGGCGACACCCTGAGCTGCCTGCAGACGCTGCTCGGCAGCGCCGTGCTGACCCTCGCCGAGCTGCACAGCGATCCGCCCGGCGGCCGTGGGGTGATCCCGTATCGTGCCAGTGCGGAGCTGGCGTTTCGCATTCCGCCGGGCTTTGACCAGGACGCGATGATCGAACGCGCCCGCCAGCGGCTGGTGCAGCCGGTTCTGGCCGGGAGTGAACTTGAACTGTTCGACAGCTACCCCGGGATTCGCTTCGCCCGCAGCGCCAACGGCGTGGATGCGCTGATCGCCAGCTATCGGGCGCTGAACGCCACGCCGCAAATCTGGCCGTGGGCGCCGGGCTGCGCGCCCGCTTACGCCTTCGCGGCGGTTGCCCCGGCCTTTCTGATCGGCGGGCTGGGCCACGGCGGTAACGCCCACGCCGTGAATGAGTTTGTCACGCTGGAAGGACTCGAACGCTTCCAGCAGTCGCTGAGCCTCTGGCTCACAGGATTCAATGATCCGGCCTCTGGCCGGGTCGCGCGCCACACCAGGGAAACACCAAAGACTATTAAAACAGGTAAAAAACCATGAAATCAGTTGAAGAGTTCGAACGCGTTCCGCTCGGCTTCTTCCCCACCCCGCTTGAGCCGCTACCCCGGCTCAGCGAGGCGCTGGGGATTACGCTGAGCATTAAACGCGATGACTACAGCGGCTTCGGCGGCGGGGGTAATAAGGTCCGCAAGCTGGAATATCTGATGGCCGAGGCCCGCCGTTCCGGGGTCAATGTGGTGATCACTACCGGCGGGCATCAGTCGAACCATGCCCGCATGGTGGCCGCGGCGGCACGCAAGTTTGGTATGCGTCCGGTGCTGGTGCTGCGCGGCAACCCGCCGTCCAGCTGGCAGGGTAACCTGCTGCTGGACAAGCTGTTCGGGGCCGAAGTGCAGTTTCTTGATCCGGACGGCTACTTCACCCAGATCGAAGGGGCGATGCAGGCGCATGCCGATAAGGCCGTTGCCAACGGCGAAACCCCGCTGATTATCCCGCTCGGCGGCGCGACGCCGCTGGGGGCGCTGGGCTACGTGCGCGCGGTGGAAGAGATTGCCGCACAGCTGGAGCCAACAGGCACCGCCGCCCCGGACTTTATCGTGGCGCCGACCGGTTCCGGCGGCACGCTGGCCGGGCTGCACGTGGGCACCCGCCGCTACTGGCCCGACAGCCGTGTCGTGGGTATCAGCGTCAGTGCGAAAGCCGACTGGTTCCAGCCGCGCATTGCCGGGATGGCACAGGACTGCGCTAACCTGCTGCAGTGGCCGCAGCAATGGCAGCCGGAAGATATCTGGATTGAGGATGGCTATGTCGGCCAGGCCTACGGCGTGCCGTCGGACGGTGGCATTGAGGCGATCTACAAACTCGCGCAGTCGGAAGGCGTGCTGTTAGATCCGGTGTATACCGGCAAGGCGATGCACGGGCTGTTTTCGCTGGTTGAGCAGGGGAAAATCCCGCAGGGATCGCGCGTCACCTTTATTCACTGCGGCGGTTCCCCGGCGCTTTATCCGTTCGCCGATCGCCTGCTGGAGCAGTAGTGGACGGCATGCTGCGCGTCCTTAATGACGCTGACGTCGCCCGGCTGGGCGGCGCAGACGTGGCGCTGGCGCTGGAGGATGTTCGTGAGGTGGTGAAGCTGATGCGGCTCGGCGAGGCGCAGATGCCCGCCGAGAACGCCGTCGACCTCGCCACGCCGCTGGGCAAAGCCTATGCGCTGCCCGCCCGCGTCGGAGGCCGCTTCAATGCCGCCGGGGTGAAGTGGACGGCGCACCGGCCGCTGCGGCCGGATGCCCTCCCCGCCGCGCTAGCCGTGACGCTGATTAACGATGCGCAGAACGGCGTGCCGCGCGGCCTGCTGGCCAGCGGCGCGTTAACCGCCGCACGCACCGCCGCCGTCACCGCGCTGGCATTACAGCACGCCGCGCCGCAGCCGGTGAAGCGGGTGCTGCTGCTCGGCAGCGGTATCCATGCACAGGCTCATCTGCAGATGCTCAGGCAGCTGTTCCCGGGCCTGGCGCAGATTGGCGTCTGGAATCGCACCCCCGGTAAAATCACCCCCGCCGCCGACCTGACGGTGGAAACCGACCTTGATCGGGCGCTGGCACAGCCGTATGACGCGGTGATTACCTGCACCAGTGCGGACCGGCCGATGTTAACCGAGGCCGCCGTCCGTCCCGGGCGGATTGTGATTCAGGTGGGCTACCACGAGGTAAGCTTTGACGTCATTCGCGCCAGCGATCGGGTGGTGGTGGACGCGTGGGGCGATTTTGCCGAACGCAGCGCCAAGAGCCTGTTCCAGATGTACCGCGCCGGGCTGTTTCAGCCGCAGGAGGTGGCCGCCGATCTGGCCGCGCTGCTGCTGGACGGCTGGCGCGCCGCAGCGGATGAGAGCGTCTATTTCTCTTCCTTTGGCCTGAACGTTTTCGATATCGCCCTTGCCGCCCGCGTGCTGCAGGCTGCGGAGCGGGACGGCGTCGGGCAACGGCAGTCGCTGTTTACGGGAGCACTTCAATGATTATCTCAGCTCAAGCGCTACACCTGCGCCAGTCGCGCGGCGAGCACTTTCTGTTGATTGACGTGCGCGATGCCGCCGAATGGCAGCAGGCCACGATACCCGGCGCGTTACACTGTAACGTGTATGACTATTTTATTGCCGACAGCACCGAGGCGGGGCTGGCGCTGATGGCCGCTGAGGCCGCCACCGCGCTCGAACCGCTGCTGGCCTCCTATCCCGGCGCCACGCCGGTCTTTTTTGAGAGTCAGGTCGGCATGCGTTCACCGCGCGGAGCCTGGTTTGCCTGGCTTCTCGGCCATGAGGATGCGCTGATCCTGGACGGCGGCATTGAGGCCTGGCGAGAAGCCGGGTTTGCAACCGCCGCCGGGCAGGGGTTAAGCCGGACGATCGCGCATCAGTCGGTGGCAGAAGCGCCGTTCTGGAACCGGGATTTGGTCTGCACCCGTCAGCAGGTGGAGGAGGCCGACGGCGTTGCGGTGATTAACGTTGATGCCCGCCGCCCCAGCGAGTTCGACGGCAGCTTTGCCCACGACTGCTGCCCGCGCGCGGGGCGCATTCCGCATTCCACGCTGCTGTTCTGGGAGGATGTGGTGGCCGGGGGGCATTTCCTGCCGCCGGAGGAAATCCGCCAGCGCGCGCTTGTTGCCGGGCTGCGCGAAGAGGCAAAACTGCAGGTTTACTGCCATCGCGGTGCGCGGGCGGCTACGGTGCTGGCCGCGCTGAAACGGGCGGGATTCAACGATGTTTCAGTGTACGTCGGCTCATGGCACGAATGGGCCGAACACCCCGAACTGCCGCTACTGCGCGGCAGCTGAGCGCTGTGCCAGCGCCTGATGGACATCGGGCGCGGCGGCCAGCAGCTGCAGGGTGTAAGGATCCTGCGGCTGGCTGATGACCTGCTCTGTCATCCCTTCTTCCACCACTTTACCGTGATACATCACCACGATGCGATCGCACAGCTGGCGCACCGCGCTGAGGTCGTGGCTGATAAACAGCACCGATAAACCCAGCTTGTGGCGCAGTTCGTTAAACAGCGCCAGGATCTGGCCGCGCACCGATAAATCCAGCGCGGCGACAGCTTCATCGGCCACCAGCAGCTTCGGTTCCATTGCCAGCGCGCGGGCAATTACAATGCGCTGGCGCTGCCCGCCGGAGAATGCGCCCGGCAGTCGACCTGCATGCTGCTCCTGCAATCCCACCAGCGTTAACAGCTCTTTGACCCGGGCCTGCACCGCCGCTTCGCCTTTGCGCAGCTGCCAGACCCGCAGCGGCTCGGCAATCTGCTCGCCGACGGTAATCTTTGGATTCAGGCTTGAGTAGGGATCCTGGAAGATGATCTGACAGTGGCGGCGCAGGATTTTACGCTGTCGCCCGTGCAGCGCCTCCCCCTGAAAGCGGATCTCCCCGTTATCGGCCTCAATCAGCCCAATTGCAGCGCTGCCCAGCGTGGTTTTCCCAGAGCCGGACTCGCCGATGACCCCGACGATTTCGCCCTCTGCGATGCTGAGATCCAGCGGATGCAGCACGGTTTGTCGCTTAGCGGGCCAGAACGGCAGCGGGCGCGGTAGCGGATAGCTTTTGCACAGCGCGCTCAGCTCAAGCAGCGGCTGGGTTTTGACTGGGGTCTGCGACGGCAGCTGCGCCACCGATGCGGCAACCAGCCTGCGGGTATAGGGATGAACCGGGTTGCCAAGCGTGGCGACCGTTTCCCCCTGCTCCACTAACTGCCCCTGCTGCATAACGCAGACGCGGTCGGCATAACGGGCGACCACCGACAGATCGTGGGTGATCAGCAGAATGCCCATGCCCATTTCCCGCTGAAGTTCCTGCAACAGACTGAGAATCTGTGCCTGGATGGTGACGTCCAGCGCGGTGGTCGGTTCATCGGCAATCAGCAGCTGTGGCTGACCGGCAATCGCGCTGGCAATCATCACCCGCTGGCGCATGCCGCCGGAAAGCTGGTGGATATACTGCCGCGCGCGCAGCGCAGGATTGACGATGCCCACGCGATCCAGCAGAGCAATTGCCTCCTGCT
Source organism: Erwinia sp. JUb26 (assembly GCF_003751505.1). Lineage (GTDB taxonomy): Bacteria > Pseudomonadota > Gammaproteobacteria > Enterobacterales > Enterobacteriaceae > Erwinia. The sequence continues at coordinate 235,904 of NZ_RJVB01000004.1, forward strand.
GCGCCTGCTTCCAGCTCATCTGGCGATGGCGCACCAGCACTTCGGCGATCTGCTCACCAATGCGTAACGTGGGATTCATGCTCGACATTGGTTCCTGAAATACCGTCGCTATGCGGCAGCCGCGCAGCGATTGCACGTTGCCGGCTTCCAGCCGCTGGCCGGCAAAGTTCAGCTCGCCCGCCGCTTTCTGCACGCCCGCAGGTAGCAGATCCATCACAGCCAGCGACGTCAGCGTCTTACCTGAGCCTGACTCTCCGACCAGGGCCAAGATCTCCCGCTGGTCAAGATGAAATGAGACATTATCGACCAGCAGGCGGCCGTCGGGGGTTTCCAGCGACAGGTTTTCAACGGACAGCAGGCGGGAATGCGTCATCGGAGCAGGTTCTCTTCAGGCTTAAAGAATACATGATATATTCTGCGCAATAGCGCCTCAAGAACAATAGGTTTTCATTCTGACCCGAATGGAATAAGCCCGATCGGGTCAGGCGTTTTATTTTTTATCCCGTTTGATTGAGTTTCACCAGACCAATGGTTTTCTCAATTACCATCAAGAGCAGGATGGCAATGACGATAAAGATGACCGAAATGGCGTTTACCGTGGGATCGAAAGTCTGGTCGACATAGTTAAAGACCTGCACCGGGACGGTAATCGTGCCGGGAGCGGTCATAAACAGGCTGACCGACACCTCACCAAACGAGGTGACGGAGGCAAAGACCGCACCGGCTAAAATTCCCGGTTTAATCAGCGGCAGCGTCACCGTGCGAAAGGTATACCAGCGCCCGGCTCCCAGGCTCATCGCCACCGACTCAAGGCGTTTATCCATCACCGCCAGGCTGACGCTGACGGTGCGCACCACGTAGGGCAACGCCACCACCGCATGGCCGATCGCCAGCCCGCTGAGCGTTCCGGCGATCCCGGCGGCGGTCAGCACGTACAACAGCGCGATGCCCAGTACCACCTGCGGGATCATCAGCGGCGACAGAATAAATGCCTGTAGCGCCTCGCGGTAGCGGAAATTAAGCCGCGCCAGCGACCAGGCGGCAAAAGTGCCCAGCACCACCGTTAGCGGCGTGACAATCGCCAGCAGCAGCAGGCTGACCCACAGTGACTCAATCCAGGCCGGGTCCTGCAACAGCGCTTCAAACCAGCGCAGTGACAGCCCCTGCGGCGGAAACTGCGGGTAAGGTTCCGGGCTGAACGCCGACAGCACGATCACTACGACCGGCAGTGCCAGAAACAGGTAAACAAGGATACCGGCAAGGGTGACGGTCAGGCGGCTCAGCCGCAGCGACAGACGGTGTAAGACATCAGCCATGATTTTTTTTCTCCCAGCGTTTCAGGAAAATACCGGCCACGCCCGCCACCGCCAGCGTCATCACCAGCAGCGTCAGCGACAGCGCCGCCGCCAGCGGCAGATTGGCAATCTGCATCGCCTGCTGATAAATCGCAATGGGTAGCAGCGGCTGCAGGCGTCCGCCAATCAGCAACGGGGTAATATAGCTGCCTGCGGCCAGCGAGAAGACGATGATAAAACCGGTCAGCATTCCCGGCAGCGTCAGCGGCAGGATCACCCGGCGAAAGGTCATCCCCGGCGTGGCACCCAGGCTCATCGCCGCCAGACGCAGCGCGGGGGCAATCTCATTCAGCGAGGTGATCAGCGGCAGCACGGCAAACGGCAGCATTACCTGTACGTAGGCGATCACCACCGCATTCATATTCCACAGCAGGCTGAGCGGCTGTGGGATCAGCCCGGTAAACAGTAAAAAGCCGTTAATAAGGCCGTTCTGCGCCAGCAGCACAATCCAGGCAAAGGTGCGGATCACCACGCTGGTCAGCAGCGGTGAAATCAGCACCACGTACAGCAGCGTGCGCCAGTGACGTTGACGGGCGTTGACCAGCAACCAGGCGGCGGGCCAGGCGAGCAGCACCGTGATGGCCGCCGTCAACAGCGACACCCACAGCGTGGTCCAGAGCGCGTGCAGGTACTGGGGATCGCGGAAGATCGTTACGTACTGCGCCAGGCTGAATCCCGGCAGCGGATTGAGCAGGCCGTCGACATCGGTCAGGCTCTGGTCGAACAGCAGCAGCAGCGGCACCAGTAAAAACAGCAGCAGAAACAGCAGGCAGGGCATCAGCATCAGCCAGGGAAACAGGTTACGCGTGCGCATCATCACCCCGCGCCTGCTGCGGCAGAACAATCACATCTCCGGCCTGCCAGTGCAGCCAGCAGCGGTCACCCGGCGCGGGCAGCCGGGCGAAGTGTGACTCGGCGGGCTGTACGCGGATTTCTCCCCCGCCCGGTAAATCGCACGCCAGCCGCAGCGTTGCGCCCGCAAAGCTGACCTCTCTAACCACGGCGGCACAGGCATTCACTCCGGCGATACCGGGTTCAGCGCTGTACTGCACGCGCTCGGGGCGAACCACCAGCAGATCCGCATTCACCGCCGTGGCCGCCCGCAGCCGCAGCGGCACGCCGTCGGCCACAAAATGCTCGCGCGCGGCGTACTCCTCACCCTGTGCCGCGACGGGAAAGAGATTGGCCTGGCCGATAAACTCCGCCACAAAGCGGTTGGCGGGCTGGCGATACAGCGCCGCCGGGGTACCGACCTGCTGCAGCTCGCCGTGGCCGAGGATGCCGATACGATCCGACAGCGTCAGCGCCTCTTCCTGATCGTGCGTGACCAGGATGGTGGTGATACCGACGCGCTGTTGGATCGCCCGCAGCTCGTCCTGCATCTCTTTACGCAGCCGCGCATCCAGGTTGGACAGCGGTTCATCCAACAGCAGCACCTGGGGTTCAATCGCCAGCGCGCGGGCAATCGCTACACGCTGCTGCTGCCCGCCGGAAAGCTGATGCGGCATACGCTGCGCCAGCCCTTCCAGTCGGACCAGCCGCAGCGCATCGGCCACGCGTTTCTCCTGCTCGCTGCGGGAAACTTTACGCACCTTCAGGCCAAACGCCACGTTGTCCCCCACGCTCAGATGAGGGAACAGCGCGTAGTTCTGAAACACCATACCGATATTGCGCTGGTAGGGCGGCAGCGCGGTCACCTCCCTGCCGCCCAGTAAAATCTGCCCCTGATTCGGGGCGAGAAAACCGGCGATGATGTTAAGCAGGGTGGTTTTACCGCAGCCGCTCGGCCCGAGCAGGGAGAAAAACTCCCCCTGCGCGATGGTCAGGCTGACGTCATTCAGCGCGCGGTGGTTGTCAAACTGCCGCGCCACGCCGTCGATGACGACAGAACTCACTGGTTACCGCCCAGCGCCTGGCTCCAGCGACGGGTCCAGTCGGCCAGCTGCGGGGTGGCCGTGCTGTAGTCGATCCAGATCAGCTTGCTGTAGGCCTCTTCACCCACCTTCACCTGGCTCTTGAGGCTGTCGCTGTACTGCACGTCTTTGTTGGTCATGCCGTACAGTGATTTATCCGAGAACGCTTTCTGCACCTCGGGGGCGGACATGGCATTCACCAGCTTGTAGGCGTTGGTAAGGTTAGGTGCGCCTTTCGGGATCACCCAGTTTGCCGCACCCACCACCGGGCCGTCCGACGGATAGACAAAATCAATCTTCATCCCCTGCTGCTTCAGCGCAAAGACCCGGCCGTCCCAGTACGGCACCACCCACGCATCGCCACGCTCCAGCAGCGTCTGAATCGCACCCGGACTGTCGGGGAACGCCACGGCATTGCCGCGCAGATCCTGCAGTTTGCTGAACGCCTTGTCCACCGCCGCAGGCTGGTTCAGCTCGCCGCCGAGCGCATGAACCAGACCGGCAAAGAACTGCAGCCCGGCCGCATAGGTCGGTGAGGAGATAGCAACGTGGCCTTTATATTCCGGGTTCCACAGATCCAGCCAGCTTTTCGGCGGGTTTTTCACCAGATCGGTGCGGTAGGCCAGGCCCAGCTGACCGAGGCTGAACGCGGCGGCATAGGTCTGATTATCGTAAACAAAACGCGACTGCACGGTTTTATACAGGTTGTTCAGGTTCGGGATATCTTTGGCATCCAGCGGCTGCAACAGCCCTGCGGCCTGCGCGCGCTGGACGGTATCGGGCTGGAACACCACCACGTCATACGGCGCGCGGCGTCCCTTGGCGGCACGCAGTTTGGCAAACCATTCCGCATCTGCGCCCGGCACGATGGTGAGCTTCAGGTGATTATCTTTGGCAAACTGCTCAAGGCCGGAGGCGCGGATGTTTTTTTCCCAGTCTCCGCCGTATACGCCCACGACCACAGAATGGCTGTCCTCGGCCGCAACGGCGGCGTGGCCGATAAAGATGCCCACCAGCGCGGCGAGCAGACGTTTTTTATGATGAATATTAGGCATTGTTGTCTCCTGGTATTGAGGTCTCTGAAACGGCAAGCTGCTCCGCCAGCCTTTCCAGCGCGTCGGCAAATGCACGCCGCGCAGGGGTAGGATCGGCAGAAACAGAACGGGGGAAATTTTCCGGCAGGCTGCCCAGCGCGGCGGCAAAGACCGCCTGCTTATGGCGCTGCCGTTCGGCCGGGCTGAGCGGATACAGCAGCCCGTTCAACCGGGTCAGTGCGGCACTGTCAAACACGCTCAGCCAGTTGGTCCGCGCGTCAGACGTTGCATTATCGGCGTGGCGCGGCTGGCTGCGCGCGGCTGCCGTGGCGGCGTCATCAACGCCCTGTGCGCCGATCGCTACGCCGTAGTGCCGCAGCGCCTGTTCGACGGTCAGCAACTGGTTATCGACATCCCGCTGCACCGCGAGAGGATCGCGCAGCCAGGGATCGCCCCAGCCGCCGCCGCCCGGGGTTTGCAGCAGCACTTCATCGCTACGGTTGACGCTAAGCAGATCGATTTTGCCGAGTTTTTTCGCCTCGGGGCTGTCAGGATTGAGGGTCAGCGTGGTGGGCGCACCGGACTGACCGCCCTGCACACCCCACGGCTGGAACAGCATACGTTCCAGGCCGCGCGCCAACAGGGTACTGTCGTCCTGTAAAATCCGCACGCGGATCTGCTGGCCCATACCGCCGCGCCACTGACCCGCGCCTGCGGAACCGGGCCGCAGCGCGTACTGGCGAATTTCGATTTGGGTTTCCGCCTCTACCATCTCGACTGGGTTGTTCGCCAGGTTGGAGATGCTGTTATCGCGGCCATCGATGCCGTCGCGCCCTGCCCGCCCGCCGCCGCCGCCAACCAGCGGCTCAATCACCTGCACATTCTGTTCCCGGCCGTGACGCGCCGATTCGGCAATCACCAGCGGGATAATGGTTCCGCCGCTGGCGGCAGGCATCACGTCGGGCAGCGGCTGGCCCAGCAGTCCGTTCAGCAGGTCGTTTACCCGTACCGCCGCCGCATGGCGCACACCCACCGCGGCCGGATAGTGCGGATTGACCAGTGAGCCCGGTGGTGCATACAGCGTAACCGGAGCCAGCAGACCTGCATTCAGCGGCACCGTTTTATCCAGCGTGCACACCAGCGCAAGGATTCGCAGCGTCAGCCACGCGTGGGGATCGCCGTGGCTGGGAATATTGATGGCGGCCGCCACCTGCGCGTCGCTGCCGGTAAAATCCAGGTGGACCTGGCCGTCAGTGAAGGTGGCGGTTATCGCCAGCCGTACCGGCAGGCCGCTGCCTGCGGCATCATCCAGATAGTCTTCAAACTGATAGACGCCGTCGGGAATGGTTTTCAGCACCTGTCGCGCACGCGCCGCCGAGTAAGCCTGCAAATCCTGCTGTGCCTGGCGCACCGCCGTAACACCGTGCTGTGAGGTAATCCGGCTCAGACGCTCGCGGCCCGCATTCAGCGCCGCCAGCATCGCCTGAATATCGCCGCTAATCGCCTCCGGGGTGCGGCTGTTGGCGGTGAGGATCGCCATCACATCGCGATTCAGCTCCCCGGCGCGCAGCAGCTTCACCGGTGGGATCTGCAATCCTTCCTGGTAGATATCGCTATTGGTGGGCGAGATGCTGCTCGGTACGCGCCCGCCAACGTCTGAGGCGTGCAGGAATGCCCAGCCCCATGCCACCAGCTCACCGTCAATAAACCACGGGGCCAGCAGCTGCAGGTCGGGAATATGGGTGGCCAGCCCCCGTGAGCGCCACGGATCGTTGGTCAGGATCACATCCCCAGGAGCCACTTCACCGACGGCGGACATCGCCGTCAGGGCATTCAGCCCGACGAAGCCGGACACCCCAATGCCTTTGGGATAGGCAAAAAAACGCCCCTGCAAATCCGCCACCGCGCAGCAGAAGTCGGCGGTTTCTTTCACGTACAGCGTGCGGCCGGTACGCTGCAGAATATGGCACATCTCTTCCGTCAGCGCGGTCAGTTTCTGGTTGAGGATTTCAAGCGTAATCGCATCAAGCTTCATGCCGTGCCTCCCGGAATACGGACGATCAACAGATTACCGTGGGCATCGGGATTCGCCGTCCAGCCCGGTAAAATCACCGTGGTGGTGTCATCCTGTTCGATGACCGCCGGGCCTTGAATGACGCTGTCGGTGCACAGATTCTCACGCTGCCAGATCGCGGCATCCGCCCAGCCGTCGGCAAGGAAAATCGACCGACTCGCCGGGGCAACGTGGGCCGTTTGCGCATCGAACGGTTTGTCCTCCGGCTGCGGCAGCGCCGCATTCAGATACAGGCGCAGAGTCGTCAGCTCAACGGCGGCTTCCGGGGTAATAAAGCCGTAGCGCTGCCGGTGCAGCTGCTGGAATCTGGTCTTGAGCTGTTCCAGCGTGACGTCCTGCGGAGAACCGAGGCTCACGCTGAGCTCGTAGGCCTGCCCGACATAGCGCATATCCGCTTCCACGCCGTAATCAACCCGGCTGCTGAGGCGGCGGGCCTGCTGAGTAAACCAGCCTTCGGCCAGCTGATGCAGGTCTTCAAGCGTGGCGGCGATTTTGCGCCAGCTGCCCGCCGTGAGCTGAATGCGCAGGCTGCGGACAAAATCTCGCCGGATATTTGCACCGATAGCGCCGTCGGCGCAGAATGTTCCCGGGCGCAGCGGCACCAGAATACGCCGCAGTCCCGCTTCGGCGGCGAAGAAGTTGGCATGCGTCGGGCCTGCGCCGCCAAACGGGATCAGCGTCAGCTCATCGGAGGCAAGACCGCGCTGCGCCAGCGCCTTGTTCAGCTCGGTGGCCATCTGGGCCGTCGCCACCGCAATCGCACCGCGTGCAACCTCAGCAGCATCCATCCCCAGCGTTTCTCCTGTTTGCTGAAGTGCGCGCGTGGCGGCTTCACGGTCCAGTTCGATACTGCCCGCCAGGCGGTTTTCAGCAGACAGGATGCCGCTGACCAGATAGCAGTCGGTCAGCGTCGGCTGCGTGCCGCCGCGCCGGTAGGCCACCGGTCCGGGATCGGCTCCGGCGCTTTCCGGCCCGACTTTCAGGATGCCGTATTCATCCACCTGCACGAGCGAGCCACCGCCTGCGCCGATGGCCGATACGCCGACCACCGGCAGGATCAGCGGCAGGCCGCCGATTTCGGTGCGGTTTACCCGCTCGATTTCCCCTTCTGCCGACAGCGAAATATCGCTGCTGGTGCCACCCATATCGAAGGAAACGAACCCGCGACCTGCGGCAAGCCGCGATGCTGCCGTGACCCCGGAGGCCGGACCCGACAGTAGCGTATCCACCGGGCGCTGCTGAGCGGCATCCAGCGGCAGCACGCCGCCGTTAGAGGCGGTGATCAATAATGGAACCTCAATCCCCTGCCCGGTCAGCAATGTGTTAAGACGGGTAAAGTAGCGCTGCATCAGCGGCTGGATATAGGCGTTAAGCCCGGCCACCAGCGTACGTTCATACTCGCGAATTTCCGGCCACAGCTGCGCTGAAGAGAGTACCGGCACATTGCCGAGCCTGGCCGCCAGTGCTGCCGCCAGTTCCGCTTCCCGCGCCGGGTTGGCGTAGCCATTGATGGTCACCAGCGCCACCGCGCTGACGTTCAACGCGGCCAGTTCTTCGGCAGCCTGTGCCAGCGCGGCCTCGGTCGGCCACTGCGTCACCTCACCCTCAGGGCTGAAACGCGCCGGGATCTCCACCACGCGACGGCGCGGTAAAAACGGTGCTTCGCGATCGGCGTGAAAATCGAACGAGGACGGCATACGGGCGCGGGCAATCTCCAGCACATCGCGAAATCCTGTGGTGATCGCAAGGGCAATATCCGCCCCGCGGCGCTGGATAATGGCATTCAGCCCCAGCGTGGTGCCGTGCAGTACCAGCGACAGCGCGCTGGCCGGCAGCTGGCTTTTTTGCAGGACCGCCTGAAGCCCTTCACTGACGGCCAGGGCAGGATCGGCGGGCGTACTGGGTTGTTTATGGTAAAAACGCTGCTGGCGCTGCGGATCAAATAGAACAAAGTCGGTAAAGGTTCCGCCGACGTCCACGCCGACGGTTGCGCCGGCTGCGGGGCTGTTATCCACCTTACTTCTCCTGCATTACAAGTCACTGAGATAATCGGTATGGTCCGTAACCCCTTAATCTCCCTTGATTTGCCGGATTTCACGAATAACAAAAATGACTTAGCTTTGCCGAAAAACGCATGAAGTGGATTCTTCACTTAACGGATGCTGAGATGAAATATCACTAACAATAGATTTAAGGGGCTTAATCTAAGCTTTTATGATGGATTTATCGCTTTTAAAGGCGTTAAAACAACTCTTATGGTAGACTTGACGTTAAAATCATTTGTTGTGATAAAAGAGCTTAAAACACCCCTTGTCGATGATTTTAACTATCAGGAGCTTTTATTATGTCTCTTAAGCTCTATTCCGAATCGACACTGATTGCCCAACTGGGGCAACGCCTGCGCGAGCATCGGTTACGCCGCAACCTGCTGCAAAAAGAGCTGGCCGCAAAGGCGGGGATTTCAGTCTCGGCGCTGAAAAAGCTGGAAAGCGACGGTAGAGTGACGCTGGAAAACTTTATGAAGGTGGTGTTTGCCCTGCGGCTGGAGAGAGAGATGACCGGCCTGTTTGAACTCCCGGCAATGAGCATCGCGCAGGTCGAGGCGTTGAAAGCGCCCACCCGGCAGCGGGCGGCTAAACGCAGGACGCCGACTGCGGTACAGGGTTCAGGCACAAAAGAGGGAAAACAATGAAAAATAATTATGTCCCTCTCCGCCGACTGGAAGTGATCTACGAAGGCTGGGGAGAACACTGGGTGTTGGGTACGCTGGCCGAAGGTCGCCAGCGTGGCGAGTGGCTGTTTGAATATTCCGCCCAAAGCATCGATCGCGGCATTGAGTTTTCGCCGCTGCTCCATCCCCCGGTCAGCACCACCTACGCCGATTTTGAACGCCATCAGGAAGGTATCCCCGGTTTTATTGCTGACTCGCTGCCCGACGGCTGGGGTCGGCTGTTAATGGACCGGCTCCTGCGGCGCAATGCCATTGAGCCTGCGGCACTCTCTCCGCTGGACAGGCTGGCGATGCTGGGCAGCAACACCATGGGGGCGCTCACTTACCGGCCGGTGATGGAGGTTCCGGGGCAGGCAGCGGAGCAGCATACGATTAACGATCTTCTGCTGCTGGCGCGTGAAATCGAGGTGGAGGTCGCCGGACTGGATTCGGACGTGCTGCCGGAGCTGGTGCGGCTGGGCGGCTCGCCGCACGGTGCGCGGCCCAAGGTGCTGCTGGATTTTGACCCCGCCAGTGGAAAAATTCAGTCGTCGCCGTTTGCCGGCAGCGATCCCTGGCTGATCAAATTCCCGGCGGCGCAGGAAGCCGCCTGGGTCTGCGCGCTGGAAGAAGTCTATGCCCGGCTGGCGAGAAAAGCCGGTATTGAATTCCCCGAAAGCCGCTGGTTTGCGCTGGGTGACGGGCTGTCGGCCTTCGGCGTGAAGCGTTTCGATCGCCAGCAGGGAATGCGGGTGCCGACCATTAGCATGGCGGGTGCGCTGCAGGCCGATTTCCGCCTGCCCTGCCTGGACTACAGCGATATCCTGCAGGCCACGGCGATGATTACCCGTTCGGCTACCGAGCGGGAAGCGCAGGCACGCCGCATGGTGTTTAACGTGATCGTGAATAATCAGGACGATCACGCCAAAAACTTTGCCTTCAGTCTGAATCAGAACGAAGAATGGCGGCTTTCGCCCGCCTACGACATCACCTTTCAGAGCGGACCGGGCGGTCAGCATCAATCTTCCGTTGCCGGACATGGGAAAAACATCAGCCGCAGGGCGCTGATGACGGCCGCGAAATCGGCCGATATCAGTGAGAAGACGATGAATAGGATTATCGAAGAAGTCTGCGACGTTGCCGCAGCCTTTGTCGCTACGGCAAAAGAGCTGGGCGATGCGATTCCGGCGGCGGTGCTTAACGAGGTGAATGCGAAGATTAAGGCCAGCATCCGCGCGCTTTAACCCGGCGAGAAGGCGAATGCCGGTTCGGCCGCTGCGGGCAACGGCAGCTGACGCGCTTCCGCCCCGCCAACCGCAGACAGAAGCTGGCGGGTCCAGACGTGCTGTGGCCGGTGCCAGACATCGGCCGCATCCCCTGCTTCAATGATTTCCCCCTGATTCATCACCATAATCCGGTCTGACATATAGCGCACCACGGCCAGGTTGTGGGAGATAAACAGATAGCTCAGACCCAGTTCCTGCTTCATCTCCAGCAGCAGATTAAGGATCTGCGCCTGCACCGAGACATCCAGTGCAGAAACCGCCTCATCGCAGATCACCAGCCGGGGTTTGACAATCAGCGCGCGGGCAATGCCGATACGCTGGCGCTGGCCGCCGGAGAACTCATGGGCATAACGATGCAGCGACTGCCGCGGCAGGCCCACCCGGTCCAGCATGGTGTGGATGCGCTGTAAGCGCTGTGAGGCCGGGGCAGGATCGTGCAGATGCAGTACGGAATCCAGAATGGTGAAAATGGTGTGTCGTGGGTTTAACGACGCGTAGGGATCCTGAAAAATCATCTGTACGCTCCTGCGCAGGTTTTTCAGCCGGGATTCCGGCAAAGGGGTAAGATCCGTGCCGTCCAGCAGTATTTTGCCGCTGTCCGGGCGGAGCAGGCGCAATATACTTCGCGACAGCGTTGATTTCCCGCAGCCCGATTCGCCGACCAGGCCCAGCGTTTCACCGGCGTGGAGATCAAAGCTGATGTCTTTCAGGGCGGGGATGCGCGTGCGGCCGCGGCTGTAGCTCACATTGAGCTGGCTGACCGACAGCAGCGGCTGTGTTTCCCGCTGGCTGAACGTCTCAGGAAACGACAGCGTAGCGGGCTGATAGAGATGAAAGCGATCGGCACCGTTGTGGCGAATTTCGGTGAGCAGGCGCTGGCGATAGTGCAAATCGTGCTCGCCCGTCAGCGAAGCGGCCATCAGGCCACGCGTATAATCATGGCCTGGCTGGTGCAGTATCGCCTCGGCGGCCCCCTGCTCGACAATCCTGCCGTTGTGCATCACGGCGACGCTATCGGCCCAGCGGGAAACCAGCCCGAGGTCGTGGGTGATCATCAGCACGCTCAGAGAAAGTTCCCGGCGCAGCCGGTCCAGCAGCGACATAATGCTGGCCTGCACCGTGACGTCGAGTGCGGTCGTCGGCTCATCGGCGATCAGCAGTCGGGGTTCACAGGCAACGGCCATCGCAATCATTACCCGCTGCCGCTGGCCGCCGGAGAGCTGATGCGGAAAATCATCCACCCGCCTGGCAGGATCGGGAATATTCACCAGCGACAGCAGTTCGATGGCGCGGGCGCGGGCCTGTCTGTGCGATAGCCGCTGATGGACCCGCAGGGTTTCCGCGATTTGTGCTCCAACGCTGTACACCGGATTCAGCGAGGTCATCGGCTCCTGGAAAATCATCGACAGCGCATCACCGCGCAGCTTTCGCAGGGCGGAGGACGGCAGTTTCAGCACATCGCGCCCGGCAAATTCAATGCGTCCGCTGACCTTCGCCTGGCCGGACAACAGGCCCATTATCGCCAGCGCGGTGGCGGATTTTCCGCTGCCTGATTCACCGACCAGCGCCAGCATGTCCCCCTGTGCCAGGCTGAAATTCACGTCGTTAACCGCGGCATGACTGCCGAAACGAATTTGCAGATTTTCCACGGAGAGAAGTGGTTGCATTATTGGTCACTCAGTCTTGGATTAAAGGCATCATTCAGCGCATCGCCCAGCAGATTCAGCCCCAGCAGCGTTATCACCAGTGCCACGCCCGGCTCGGCGGTCAGATACCATGCGGTGCGGAGCATTTCCCTGCCGCTGCCGATCAGAAAGCCCCAACTCAATACGTTAGGATCGCCCAGGCCGAGAAAGGACAGTGCGGCCTCCATCAGGATGGCGGAAGCCACCATCACGGATGAGGTCACCACAATAGCCGGGAGGGCATTGGGCAACATCTCGCGAAAGATGATGTGCGCTGAGGAAAAGCCCTGGCAGCGGGCGGCCAGCACAAAGTCAGAACCGCGCAGGGTACGAAATTCGGCCCGAACCAGTCGCGCTATGGTCGGCCAGGTGGTGGCACCAATACTGAGGGTGATTAAGGTCGCTGTCGGCGTGGAGATCGCCAGAATGATAATCACCAGCAGAAAGGCGGGCATGGTCTGAAACAGCGTGGTGATGCGCATCAGGAGATAGTCAACGCTCCCGCCGAAATAGCCGCTGAGGCTGCCGACCAGCGTACCGAGCAGCAATCCGATCAGCGTGGCACCCAGCCCGATTAGCAGCGAGACGCGTGCGCCGTGAAAAATACCCGCGGCCAGATCGCGCCCCATCGCATCGGTTCCCAGCGGCCAGACCGGGTCGGTAAAGGGTGCCAGCAGCGGTGAGGCGACCATATCCAGCGGATCGCCGGGGAACAGCCAGGGGGCCACCACGGCCATCGCGACGGTCAGCAGCAGGATAACTAACCCGGCGAGGCCCGCTGGATTGCGCACAAACTGGCGCAGGGCACGGCGGTTAACCGGCGCATTAACAAATACAACGGACAGAGTGGCCATAGATCATCTCGCAATTCGGGGGTCTAACCAGGCGTGGAGAAGATCCACAATAAAGTTGGCGAGTATCACCATCAGCGATGAAAACAGCAGGATGCCCAGCAGGATATTGACGTCGCGGGCCATCACCGCATCCAGCGCCAGTCTGCCCAGCCCCGGCCAGGAAAACACCGTTTCCACCACCGCTGCGCCGCTGAGCAGCGTCGCGATATGCATACCGCTCACGGTGACCAGCGGAATTAACGCACAGCGAAGGGTGTGAACCAGCGTGACGCGCAGCGGCGACAGCCCTTTGGCATGGGCGGTGCGCACAAAATCCTGATGGGCGATTTCCAGCATTGCCGCGCGCGTCAGGCGAGCGTAAATCGCCAGGAAAAAACTCGCCAGCGACAGCACCGGTAACACCGCATGCTTCAGCCGATCGCTGATATAGGCCCAGCCGTGCAGATCGGCACCGATAGTCATATTGCCGTTGCTGGGCAGCCAGCCGAGATGCACGGAAAACAGCACCAGCAGCATCAGTCCAATCCAGAATCCGGGCAGGGAATAAAGCAGCAGGCTGACGAGCGATAATACCCGGTCAGGCCAGCGCCCGACGAATAGCGCCATTATCACGCCGAAAATCAGGCCAACGAGTAATGCAATGGCCTGCGCGGCCAGCATTAACATCAGCGTGGCGGGAAGCCGCGACATAATTAACGTGCTGACCGGGGTATTAAAGCGGGGCGAAAATCCCAGATTTCCCTGCAGGATGTGGCCGCCCCAGTTTAGAAACTGCTGCCAGCCGGGCAGGTTAAGACCGTACTGCTCACGCATCAGCGCCATGCTGGCGGCGCTCGCTCCGCCCGACTCCCCTGCCAGCACGTCAACGGCATCGCCGGGAATGGTTTTGAGGATGATAAACATGATCAGCAGAATACCAATAAACGTTGGCACGACCTGAAGCGCACTTTTAAATAAAAATATCGGCAGCCAATGGCGTTCTCGCTGCATAGCCAGCGTCCTTAAATCACAACCTGTAGAGAGAGTCGAAATTAACAGGCGATGTTTTTCTCACTTAATAATTTTTCCGGGAAACCTTTTCTGAAATAAAGCGATTGAAGACCAGTGACCGCTTTTGCAAATACCGAATGAGTTAACCCGAAATACTCAGTAGCCATCGTTTACCTGATACCGGTTAATGACGCCCTCCACTTTTTATTATGTATTAAGGCGAAGGTATGGCAGAGAGAGGGGATAACAGCCCCATTAATCGGGTTGCTGTAGATGTTGGCGGGACATTTACCGATATCGTGATGCTCCAGGGCAGTACGCAATTTTCCGCAAAAATCCTGACCAGTGCCGACGCACCGGAACGTGCGGTGATTGCAGGCATCAGCGACGTGCTGGATCAGGCGAGATTAACCTTTAACGATATCGATGCACTGATTCTGGGGACAACATTAGCCACCAATGCGCTGATTGAACGCAAAGGCGCGCGTACGGCGTTGATTACCACAGCCGGATTTCGCGACCTGGTCGAAATTGGCCAGGAAGATCGCTTTGCCCAGTATGACGTCTTTCTGCAAAAGCCCCGGCCACTGGTGGAGCGCGAATGGCGCTTCACCGTAGAAGAACGCATCGATGCCCAGGGAGAGGTGCGCATTCCGCTAAACGAAGAGCAGGTTGTCGCGCTGGCGGCAGAGCTGCGGGCGCAGCAGTTCGAGAGCGTGGCGATTGGCTATCTGCAGAGCTTTATCAATCCGCAGCATGAGCAGCGCACCGCTGAGATCCTGCGCGATTTGCTGCCCGGGGTGACCGTGTCACTTTCCAGCGAGGTTTGCCCTGAAATCCGCGAGTACGAGCGGCTGTCAACGGTTTCAGCCAATGCCTACGTACAACCGCTGGTCGCGGGCTATCTGCATCGCCTGCAACAGCAGCTGGCAACGAACGGTCTGCGGGTTCCGCCCTATCTGATGACCTCCGGCGGCGGCATTACCACCCTGGAAAACGGCATCCGCGAGCCGGTCCGTCTGGTGGAATCCGGCCCGGCGGGCGGTGCGATTCTGGCGAGTAATATCGCCAGCCAGCTCGGTCTGCAAAAGGTTCTGTCATTCGATATGGGCGGTACTACGGCCAAAATTTGCTTTATCGATCGTTTCCAGCCACAAATCTCCCGCAGCTTTGAGTTTGGCCGCGTGCATCGTCATCAGAAAGGCTCCGGCTTACCGATTCGTATTCCGGTGATCGACCTGGTGGAAATCGGTGCCGGAGGGGGGTCGATTGCCCGCATCGATCATTTGCAGCGCCTGCAGGTGGGGCCCGACAGCGCCGGTTCTTCCCCCGGCCCGGTCAGCTATAACCTCGGTGGTGAACGGGTCACGATTACCGATGCCAATGCGCAGCTGGGGCTGCTCGATCCGGCCAGTTTTGCCGGTGGCAAAGTCGAGCTGAATGTTGCTAAAGCGGCCGCGGCGCTGACACAGCAGATCGGTACTCCGCTGGGTCTGGGAACGGATGAAGCCGCACTGGCGGTCACTGAAATTATTGCCGAGAACATGGCCAACGCGGCGCGTGTTCATGCCACGGAATCCGGTAAGCAGGTGGACAGCTACACGCTGATTGCCTTTGGCGGTGCGGCACCGCTGCATGCCGCCCGACTTGCCAGCAAGCTGGGCATCGATCGCGTGGTGATCCCACATGCCGCAGGCGTAGGGTCGGCGCTGGGCTTCCTGTGGGCACCGGCGTCCTATCAGGCCGTACGCAGCTTTTATCAGCGGCTGGATAATCCCGATTATGCGGCGGTCAATGACCTGCTGGATACATTGAGCGAACAGTCCCTTCGCATCGTTCAGCAGGCCGATGAAACGGCGGAAGTGACGTTGCAGCGCAGCGTTTATCTGCGCTATGCCGGTCAGGGGCATGAGGTGGCGATACCACTTGAGGGGCAGCGCGTTGATGAGCAGGAGCTGACCGCACTGCATGAACGCTTTACCCGGACCTATCGCCAGCTCTATGGCCGCAGCCTCGATCACGTGGCGGTGGAAGCCATCAGCTGGACGGTCACCGCCACCACGGCCGCCCCGGAAATTGCCTTCCCTGCTCCCGGCGAGCCGTCGGCCCGCAGCAATGGTGCGGCCGAACGCACGATCTACTCCCTTCAACAGCAGCAGCGGATTCAGGTGCCGGTTGTAACCCGCGCCGATATTGCACAAACGGGGCAGCGCCCCGGCCCGCTGGTCGTGGTCGATCCCGAAACCACCACGCTGGTGGATGAATACTTTACTGTCAGCAGCACCCGCGAAGGCCATCTGCTGTTGGAACGTCAACCCCTGACAGGAGCGGCACAATGAGCCAACAGGTTATTCAGTCTCAGGTGATCTGGAATCGTTTGATTTCGGTGGTAGAAGAGCAGGCGCAGGCCCTTATTCGCACCGCTTTCGGTACCGCTACGCGCGAAGCGGGCGATCTGTCCGCTGGGGTGTTTTTACCCGATGGGCGCATGATCGCTCAGGCGGTTACCGGTACGCCGGGGCACGTCAATTCAATGGCGGAGTCGGTTAAACATTTCCTGCGTGAATTCCCGCTGGATACCCTGCAGCCAGGGGATGTGCTGCTGACCAACGATCCCTGGAAAGGCACCGGGCACCTGTACGATATCACCATGGTTACGCCGGTATTTCATCACCAGCGCCCGGTGGCGCTGTTTGCCTCCACGCTGCACGTGATTGATATCGGCGGGTTAGGCCCGGGACCGGACGGTCAGCAGATCTGGCATGAGGGATTATTCCTGCCGATCCTCAAATTTATCCATGCCGGACGGCTCGACCAGACCGTGCTGAATATCGTGAAGGCCAACGTCCGTGAACCGGCGCAGGTGGAAGGCGATTTTCTGGCGCTGGTGGCCTGTAACGACGTGGGCGCCCGCCGTCTGCTGACGCTGCTGGATGAGTTTGCCCTGACCGACCTGCTGGAGGTGGGCGAGTATATTTTAACGCGCTCCGAGCAGGCGATGCTGGAAGCGGTCAGAAGCTGGCCTGCCGGAAGCTGGGAAAGTGAACTGTGGGTGGATGGCTACGATCGGCCGCTGCGGCTACAGGCGAAACTGACCCTCGGCCACGACGGCATTCACGTTGATTTTGCCGGCAGTGCGGGCTTCGTTGCTAAAGGGATTAACGTCGTCAAAGCCTATACCGACGCCTATACCTCCTTCGGCATTCGCTGCCTGATTGGTGCGGATATTCCCAATAATGCCGGTTCTCTCGGCGTGATTAAAATTGATGCGCCGGAGGGGTCAATACTCAATGCGCCTTATCCGGCGGCAGTCACCTCCCGCCATATTATCGGCCAGATGCTGCCCGACGTGGTGTTCAACTGCCTGCGGCAGGCGCGTCCGGGCGAAGTCCCGGCCGAAGGGGCATCCTGCCTGTGGAATATTCAGCTCTCCGGCGGCCATATTTTGCCGGAGTACGATGCCGTTCATACCCTGACGCAGCCTCGTTTTTCCATCACCAGCTTCTCTACCGGCGGCACCGGCGCGCGTCCCCGACTCGACGGGCTGTCCACCACGTCGTTCCCCAGCGGAGTCCGTAACGTGTCGCTGGAGATCCTGGAGTCGATCAGTCCGGTGGTGTTCTGGCGCAAAGAATATCGCCAGGATTCAGGCGGTGCGGGCCAGCAGCGTGGCGGGCTGGGCCAGGTAATCGAACTGTCGCACGGCCAGGACCTGCCAATGGAACTGGGTGCCGCATGGGATCGCATTCACTTCCCTGCACAGGGTGCCGAGGGCGGCCTGTCCGGCGCGCCGGGCCGGGTCACGCTCTCCACCGGCGAGACGCTATCCGGTAAAGGCAGGCAGATCGTGCCACCGGGCAGCCACCTGATTGTGGAAACGCCCGGCGGCGGCGGGCTGGGGAATCCCCGCGAACGCCCTGCCGCCAGCGTTGCCCGCGACCTCACCCACCAGCTTATTAGCCCCCAGGCCGCTGCGACATCGTACGGCCACCCGGCTCAGTCAACGAATAAAACGGAGTAAAACATGCTGAATACATTTCGCCGCTCGCTGCTGGCGCTGGCACTGGGTGCCAGCCTGATTGGCGGCAGCGCACAGGCCGCCGGGCCGCAAAAGGGCGGTACGTTAAACCTGGTGCTGAACTATGAGCCGCCCGCACTGATTGCCCTGACCACGGTCGCCACGCCGGCGCTCAGCGTCAGCGCCAAGGTGACCGAAGGGCTACTCAGCTACGATTATGAGCTGAATCCTCAGCCCCAGCTGGCAACGAGCTGGGAGGTCAGCCCGGACGGCACGCGATACACCTTCCATCTGCGCCCCGGCGTGAAGTGGCACGACGGGCAGGATTTCACCTCCGCCGATGTCGCGTTCTCCATTGAGCTGCTGAAAAAAGTGCATCCGCGTGCCTCCAGTACCTTCGCCAACGTCACGAAAGTGGAAACGCCCGACCCGCTGACGGCGGTGCTGGTGCTGTCGAAACCCGCACCTTATCTGATTAAAGCGTTTGCCGCCGCCGAGTCACCGATCGTGCCCAAACATATCTATGACGGTACCGACGCGTTGACCAATCCGCACAACAATGCGCCGATTGGTACCGGCCCGTATGTCTTCGACAAGTGGGTGCGGGGCAGCTACATCCTCTATAAGCGGAATCCTCACTACTGGGACAATAACCGCCCGTATCTGGACCAGCTGGTGGTGAAGTTTATTCCCGATGCGGCAGCGCGCTCGGTGGCGTTTGAAACCGGCGATGCCGATCTGGGCTATCGCACCCCGGTAGCGTTGAATGATGTTGCGCGGCTGAAAACGCTGCCGCAGCTGGGCTTTGAAACAAAGGGTAACAGCTACTCTTACAACGTCAGTTCGTTGCAGTTCAACCTCGACGATGCGCATTTCAAAGATCTGCGGGTGAGGCAGGCCGTCGCCCATGCAATAAACCGTAATGTGATTTTGCAGGTGGCCTACTTTGGTCTGGGTCAGGTGACAGCGTCACCGATTGCACCGGGGATTAAGGCCTATCACGACCCTTCTCCGTCTCCTTATGACTTTGATATCAGTAAAGCCAATGCGCTGCTGGATCAGGCTGGCTTTGCCAAGGGCAGCGACGGTACGCGGTTTAGCGTGACGCTGGATTACAATCCTATTTCAGAGGATCTGCGCAAAACGGCGGAATACACCCGCTCGGCGCTGGCGAAAATCGGTATTAAAGTCACGCTGCGCGCTCAGGATCTCTCCAGCTTTGTACGCCGCATCTATACCGACAGGGACTTCTCTTTCACCATAAATGGGCACAGCAATCTGTACGACCCGACGGTGGGCGTGCAGCGCGTGTACTGGTCGAAAAACTTCCGCAAGGGCGTGCCGTTCTCTAACGCATCGGATTATCACAACCCGGAAGTTGACCGTCTGCTGGAAGCCGCTCAGGTGGAAAACGATCCGCAGAAGCGCGTTGAGGAGTTTAAAGCCTTCCAGAAAATCGTTGAACAGGAACTGCCCGATATCAACCTGATATCTCCACAGTTTATTACGATCTATAACCGCAAGGTTCACGATCATTCGGTGACCGCCGACGGCGTGGAGGGGAATCTTTCTCAGGTCTGGCTGGAGAAACCCTAAGGAATGGGGGAAGCCGTCGCTGACGGCCTCCCTTTCGCGGTGTCAGGATCAGAAGCGATACTGAAGGCCCGCGGTCAACGTGTAGTTTTTGTTAGCAATACCGGCCGCATCACCGCCGATTGAGCCCGACTCACCGGTACTGTTGTCGATAATCTGCGTACCGCCCTTGCCTTCTTCGTATTTGCTGTAGCTGAATTCAGCGAAGACTTTGGCGTTTGGCGTCACGTAGTAACCGGCATCTACGGACACGCCGTAATAGCGGGAGCCGGACGTCTTCTCGCGGAAGGTCAGCTCGCGAACATAGTGCTCGTCATTATCGTGGGCGCGCACCCAGTCGCTGAATTTGAACTGGGTATTGAATTCAAAGTCATTGAAGCGGTACTGACCCACCAGCCCGATATACGGCAGGGTGAAGCGCTGGCTGTAGCCAATGCCGACCTGATCGTTCGGGAAGTTGCCCACGGTGCTGCCGTTGTCATAGTTGTAAGAGCCGCCGGTCGCCGTCCAGCTGAAGCGCGTCTCCTGATAACCGGCCACGATACCGGCCTTGTAATCCTCGCCCTGCAGGATCCAGCCCTTCACGTTCAGGTCATATTCGTTGGCATAATTGACGTCGGTGCTTGGGTGGGACGAATGATCGGTCCAGCCTGACTGATTGCTGTTATCCCAGTCGTAGTCATCCATATGGCCGGAACCGGATGCCAGCGATGTCCAGCCGCGCGCGTTCAGCGTCAGGAACGAGTACGCATCCCAGGAGAAATCCCCTTTCAGGATCGCCACATTCTTAATTTTCCAGTCCAGCTGGCTGAGTTTACGACCGGTGGTTTCGTCATAAACCAGCTCGGTTGATTTGCCGCTCAGCAGGCCCACGGAGGTGGCAACGCTGAGGCTGTCAGAGGATAAATTCGGTATATATTGTGAAGACTCAGCGGAAGCCGTTCCGGAAATCCCAGCCATCACCATCATGCAGATAATACTTTTTTTCATTATATTTCCTGTGGGTAATTATATTAATCCTTAAACTGCGCGCGCAGATTAAATCATGACAAATTGTAAAGCAAGTGTAAGGATTCTATTAAGGTGAAATCGGCGTGATGCTGCCGTTATCGTGGTGGGATGATTCTTACTGAATTTAAAAATTAACCTTCTTATTTTTCTTCGTGAAATTTGTTATTATTTTTCTCTACGGGTGAGTAGTTTTCGCGCCATAAAAAAACAGTAAAAAACTATTTTTAATCATGATGTTGAGCATTAACGAAAGATACGAGAAATAGTGAATGGTGTATAGCCGACTGGTCCGATTTTGCACCAACGAAGGTATTATGGCTTTTCAGCGTGGAAGCAGAGAAAGTTTAAGGTGAAATAACCGTTATGCGATCCGCTGATTAATGGTCTTCAACGATATTCTGCCTGATAGAGAAAGCCGCCTTTATCCAGTGGCGACAAATGTATCAAAAAAGTACTGAATGGCATCAGCAAACGGACGTGCATCTATGATGCTTATTATTAGCAGGGTAACGAATTTCGTAACGGTCGTAACGCCAGGCCTAAATATGAAAAGACTCAGGAAAACGTGATGACAATTTCAGGAAACAGCAGGAAATAAAGAGATGAAGCGTCACTTATCATTATTGTTAATCGTTAACTCAATAGGATGATTTAATTTCAAACTTTCAGTGAAAGGTAATTCAATTATCATTTTTTAGTAAAGAAATTAGCATTATTTATCTGAATTCGGCGTTATCATAAAAAATTCCACACCCATGAAATAAATGATTTTTATTGGCGCCTTTTGCTGAAATCATGGTAGATTTGCATTTAAAATCATCTGTATTTCCACTGGTGTAGAGTTATGCAGCACGAGATAGATCGGTACATATCAGTCATTCTTAATGAATGGATTCCCCTGAGAGCAAGCCTGCGCGAAGACACCGTCGCGTTGTTATCTCAAATAGCCGAAGCTGAGTCAGAAGCGCTGACCAGCCAATTCTATGACAGCATGCTGAAAGATCCCGATACCGCCTCACACCTCTCCTATGAACTGGTGCAGGTGCAGCTGAGCCGTTCACTGATCAAATGGTTAAAGGCCGTGCTCTGCGTGAAGACCGACGAGCTGGAACCGCTGGCCAGGCAGCAGTATCACATCGGCGGCGTGCATGCGCGGATCGGCATCCCCATTCAGTTTGTCCAGCGCGGCTCCCGCCAGATTAAGTACGGCATCTACCAGTATTTAAAAGCGCATGACGCCGATCGTGCGGTGATTTTTGAAGTGAAGCATTACTCCTCAATGGCCATTGATATGGCGATAGAATTAATGAGCCATGCTTATGCGATGTCTCATCACCGCGCCACGCAGAACGAAGAGTCCTATCGCCTGCACGTGCTGATGAACAATTCGGACCTCGAACAGGGCAAGCAACAGGCGGCGTTATCGAGCTGGGAAAACGGCGTGATGTACGATCTGATCAGCGGCGCCAGGAAGACTGAGTCGTTAATCAGCCTGTCCAGTTCCGGGTTTGGCCTCTGGTTCCGCCATAAATGCGTGAAGAATTTCGGTGAAGATCGTAAGGTTAGCGAAATTCGCCAGTTTATTGAGGTCATCGACCGGGAAATTCTGGCCGTTGATACCAGTGTGGAGCTGGAGGTGAAACAAACGCAGGAACTGCTGCGCGTGATCCATTCCAACTGCCAGCAGATACATATGAATCTGGAAATGTTATTCAGCGACGCCGCGAATATGAAAGACGGCAAAGATGCGCTGACTAATCTGCTGAATAAACGCTATCTGCCGACGATATTAAAACATGAGGTGAGTCTGGCGATTGAAAATAAGCTGCCGCTGAGCGTGGCGATTATTGACGCCGACTATTTCAAGAAGATTAATGACAAATGGGGCCATCCCGTTGGCGATCGCGCGCTGATGCATATTGCCGGACTGCTGGGCGATAATATCCGCTCAAGTGATTATCTGTTCCGCTACGGCGGGGAAGAGTTTTTGCTGATTCTGGTGGAGGCCGGTGAGTTCGACGCCCGCACCTCGCTGGAGCGGATTAGAAGAACGATCACCAGTACGCCTTTTGAAGTGCTGCCGGGGGAAACCATCCAGATTACCGTCAGTATTGGCTACGCGATCCATAACGGCCATCCGGACTACAACCTGCTGCTGAAAAACGCCGATGCCGCGCTGTACACCGCGAAGGGCAACGGCAGGAACCGCATCGAGCGTTTTTAAATTCGAAACTATCGCTCAGCGAATTAACTCCGTGGCGAAGCGTCCCTGCTCCACGCCACCCGGGGTCTGAGCGGAAGAGAATTAACGCAAAGGCTTGCCGCGTACCGGCGCATCGCCCGCCACATAATAATCGGCGGTGCTGCGCGGCAGCGGCGTGCGGCCGCGAACGGCGTCGGCAATTTTTTCACCGATCATAATGGTGGTGGCATTCAGGTTACCGGTGATAATCAGCGGCATAATCGAAGCATCCACCACGCGCAGGCCGTCCAGGCCGTGCACGCGCCCTTCTCCGTCGACCACCGCCATCTCGTCGTTGCCCATTTTACAGGTGCCGCACGGGTGATACGCCGTTTCGCCGTGGTTGCGCACAAACTCATCCAGCTCTGCGTCGGTCTGGTACGCGTCACCGGGGCTGATCTCTTTACCACGGAAGGCATCCAGCGCGGGCTGATTGATAATCTCGCGGGTGATGCGGATCGCCGCGCGGAATTCAATCCAGTCCTCTTCATCGGCCATGTAGTTAAACAGAATGCTCGGATGCTGGCGCGGATCGCGGGATTTCAGCTGCACGCGGCCGCGGCTTTTGGAACGCATCGAGCCGACGTGGCACTGGAAGCCGTGGGCTTCGACCGCGTTGGAGCCGTTGTAGTTAATCGCCACCGGCAGGAAGTGATACTGAATGTTCGGCCAGGCAAACGCGGCGTCGCTGCGGATAAAGCCACCGGCTTCAAACTGGTTGCTGGCGCCGATGCCGGTGCCGTTAAACAGCCACTCCGCGCCGATTTTCGGCTGGTTCCACCATTTAAGCGCCGGGTAAAGCGAAACCGGCTCTTTGCACTCGTACTGCAGGTACATTTCCAAGTGGTCCTGCAGGTTCTCGCCCACGCCGGGCAGGTCGTGCACCACTGGAATATCAAACTGCTTTAACAGTTCGGCCGGGCCGACGCCGGAGCGCTGCAGGATCTGCGGCGAGGCAATCGCCCCGGCGGAAAGCAGCACCTCTTTACGGGCGCTGGCGCGATGCAGCGTATCGCCGTCACCCACCAGATATTCCACGCCCACGGCGCGCTTGCCTTCAAACACGATGCGGTTGGTCAGCGCGTGGGTGATGATTTTCAGGTTCGGGCGTGGTTTCGCCTGGTCCAGATAGCCGCGTGCGGTGCTGGAGCGGCGGCCTTTCGGCGTCACGAAGCGATCCATCGGACTGAAGCCTTCCTGCTGATAGCCGTTCAGATCTTCGGTGCGCGGATAACCGGCCTGCACGCCCGCTTCCACCATCGCCGCGAACAGCGGGTTGTTGCCCGCCTTCGGCGTGGTGATGCTCACCGGGCCGTCGCCGCCGTGCCAGTCGTTGGCCCCGGTGTCGCGGTTTTCCAGCTTGCGGTAGTACGGCAGGCAGTCGAGGTAGCTCCAGTTCTCCAGGCCGGGCTGCTGCGCCCAGCCGTCGAGATCCATCGCGTTGCCGCGAATGTAGCACATGCCGTTAATCAGCGAGGAACCGCCCAGGCCTTTACCGCGCCCGCACTCCATACGGCGGTTGTTCATGTGCGGCTCAGGGTCGGTTTCATACGCCCAGTTATAGCGTTTTCCCTGTAGCGGGAAGGCCAGCGCCGCCGGCATCTGCGTGCGAAAATCAAAGCGATAGTCCGGGCCGCCCGCTTCCAGCAGCAGCACGTTCGTGTTTGCGTCTTCGGTCAGGCGGGTGGCCAGCACGTTGCCTGCCGAACCTGCACCGATAATAATGTAATCAAATTCCATGAGTTGCTCCTTTAAGCTGGGATTAAAACACCGACTGGAAGGTGGCCATCTCAATCTGTACTGACTTCACCTGCGTGTAGTTTTGCAGGGTCATCACGCCGTTTTCACGGCCGATGCCCGAGTGCTTGTAGCCGCCTACCGGCATTTCGGCGGCGGACTCGCCCCAGGTGTTGATCCAGCAGATACCGGCCTCAAGCTGGTGGATCACGCGGTGCGCACGGTTCAGGTCGCGGGTGACCACACCGGCGGCCAGGCCGAACTCGGTGCCGTTGGCGCGGCGAATCACTTCCTCTTCGTCGTCGTAGCTGAGGATCGACATTACCGGCCCGAAAATTTCTTCACGGACGATGGTCATCTCGTCACGGCAGTCGGTAAATACGGTGGGTGCCACCCACGCGCCGTCGTCGAAGCCTTCGCCGGTTAAGCGCTCGCCGCCGCACAGCACGCGTGCGCCTTCTGCCTTGCCGCTGTCGATAAAGCGCATCACGTTGTCGCGATGGGCGAAGCTGACCAGCGGGCCGAAGTTGGTTTGCGGATCGTTGAGGTCACCGGCGCGAATGCGGGAAACGCGGAAGCGGATTTTGGCTTCAAACGCGCTCTTGAGGGCCGAAGGAATAAACACGCGGGTGCCGTTGGTGCAGACCTGGCCTGAACTGTAGAAGTTGGCCATCATGGCGATATCCGCCGCCAGATCCAGATCGGCGTCGTCGAAGATAATCAGCGGCGATTTCCCGCCCAGCTCCATCGTCACCTCTTTCAGGGTCGAGCCTGCGGCGTTGGCCATCACTTTCTTGCCGCTCACCACGCCACCGGTAAAGGAGACTTTATCGATGCCCGGATGCTCGGTCAGCAGCTGTCCGGTGACCGCACCGATGCCCGGCAGGACGTTAAACACGCCGTCCGGCACGCCCGCCTCGGTGTAGATTTCGGCCAGCTTCAGCGCAGTGAGGGGGGTGACTTCGCTTGGTTTGAAGATCATCGCGTTACCGGCGGCCAGCGCCGGGGCGGATTTCCACAGGGCGATCTGGATCGGGTAGTTCCACGCGCCGATGCCGGCGACCACACCCAGCGGTTCGCGGCGGGTGTAAACGAATGAGGTTTCACGCAGCGGGATCTGCTGGCCTTCCAGCGACGGGGCCAGACCGGCGTAATACTCCAGCACGTCCGCACCGGTAACGATATCGACGCTGGCGGTTTCGCTCAGCGGTTTACCGGTGTCGAGAGTTTCCAGCTCCGCCAGCGCGTCGTTGCGCTCGCGCAGGATGTCGACCGCACGGCGTAAAATGCGTGAGCGTTCCATGGCGGTCATCGCGGCCCAGATTTTCTGGCCTTTACGCGCTGCGTTCACGGCGCGATCGACGTCGGCGGCACCGGCGGCATGCACCTGGGCCAGCACTTCACCGTTAGCGGGGTTGATGGTGTCGAAACGCTCACCGCTTTCTGCTGCGACGTAGCCGCCATCAATATAGAGTTTCTGCTCCGGGAATCGTGACATGGTATCTCCTTTCTCAGGTTATTCGGTTCGTGCAAGCTGTTGACGAATAAAGCGGCTGGTCAGCGTCAGCGCCAGCTCTTCGTCAAACGGTTTGCCGCTTAGCGCGGCACGTAGCCAGAGGCCATCAATCAACGAGGCCAGTCCGTGCCCGGCAATGCGCGCCGCTTCTCGCGGCAGTTCCCTGCGAAATTCCACCACTAACATGCTGAACAGCCTGCCGCTGCTGACCCGCTCCAGGCGGTGTAATGAAGGCTGATGCATGCTGCTGGACCAGAAATCCAGCCAGGCCTTCATGGCGGCGCTGTGGACCTGCGTTTTATCAAAGTTCCCTTCAACGATGGCGCACAAGCGGGCTTCTGCCCCGGCATCGACCAGCTTATCCAGCCGCGCCGCTACCGCGTCGCGCAGCTGGCGGGTCACATCACGCATGGTCGCTTCCAGCAGACCGTTCTTGTCTTTGAAGTAGTGGCTGATGATGCCGGTAGACACGCCAGCCCGCTTTGCAATCTGCACAATGGTGGCATCGTTAATGCCGACTTCATTGATGGTATTCAGCGTGGCATCTATCAGCTGTCTCCGCCTGATTGGCTGCATCCCTACCTTTGGCATATCCTCAACTCCACGAGTAAAACGAGACCCTAGTGTAACTTTTTATTGATTGAACGTTCAATATAAAATGTTTTGTTGCTAGTATGTATGTGTTGCAGGCGATTCGTTACGAACCGCAAGTAATTGTTGTTAATTCTTTTGTTGAGTCAAAACCAGAGGTAATTGATGAATAATCCACCTGCCAGTGAAAAGGACAAAATCAATCCCGTGGTGTTTTACACGTCCGCCGGGCTGATTTTGTTGTTTTCCCTGATGACGATTCTCTACAGCGACCTCATGGCGAGCTGGATACTGCGCGCCGTTAACTGGGTTTCCGCCACGTTTGGCTGGTATTACATGCTGGCCGCCACGCTGTACGTGGTGTTTGTGATTTATATGGCCTGTTCGCGCTACGGGGCGATCAAACTGGGTCCCGAACAGTCGAAGCCGGAGTTCAGCATTCTGAGCTGGGCGGCGATGCTGTTTGCCGCAGGTATCGGTATCGATCTGATGTTCTTCTCCGTGGCCGAGCCGGTGACGCAGTATCTGCAGCCGCCGGAAGGCCAGGGGCAGACGATCGAAGCGGCCCGTCAGGCGATGGTCTGGACGCTGTTCCATTATGGCCTGACCGGCTGGTCGATGTACGCCCTGATGGGCATTGCGCTGGGTTACTTCAGCTACCGCTACAATCTGCCGCTGACCATTCGCTCTGCGCTCTACCCGATCTTTGGTAAACGTATCAACGGCCCCATCGGCCACACCGTGGATATCGCCGCAGTTATCGGCACCATCTTCGGTATCGCCACCACGCTCGGAATTGGCGTGGTTCAGCTGAACTACGGGCTGAAGGTGCTGTTTGATATCCCGGAAGGGCTGGGGGCGCAGACTGCGTTAATCGTGCTGTCGGTGATTATTGCCACGATTTCCGTCACCTCCGGCGTGGATAAGGGCATCCGCATTTTATCCGAGCTGAACGT
The DNA here is from genome assembly GCF_003751505.1 of Erwinia sp. JUb26. Lineage (GTDB taxonomy): Bacteria > Pseudomonadota > Gammaproteobacteria > Enterobacterales > Enterobacteriaceae > Erwinia. The sequence continues at coordinate 263,469 of NZ_RJVB01000004.1, forward strand.
GGCGCTGGCGCTGTTCCTGATCCTGTTCGTGCTGTTCTTCGGTAACACCGAATTCCTGCTGAACGCGCTGGTGCTGAACGTCGGGGACTACATCAACCGCTTTACCGGCATGACGCTGAATACCTTCGCCTTCGATCGCCCGGTCGAATGGATGAACAGCTGGACGCTGTTTTTCTGGGCGTGGTGGGTAGCCTGGTCACCGTTTGTTGGCCTGTTTCTCGCGCGTATTTCACGCGGCCGTACCATTCGTGAGTTCGTGCTCGGCACGCTGATTATTCCGTTCACCTTTACCCTGCTGTGGCTGTCGGTGTTTGGTAACGCCGCGCTGTACGAGATTATTCACGGCGATGCGGGCTTCGGTCAGGAAGTGATGAACCACGCCGAGCGCGGCTTCTACAGCCTGCTGGCTCAGTACCCGGCGTTTAAATTCAGCGCCTCGGTGGCAACGATCACCGGCATGCTGTTCTACGTCACCTCGGCGGATTCCGGATCGCTGGTGCTGGGGAACTTTACCTGCAAACTGAAGGACATCAACAGCGACGCGCCGAACTGGATCCGTATTTTCTGGTCGGTCACCATCGGTTTGTTAACCCTGGGTATGCTGATGACGAACGGTATTTCCGCGCTGCAAAATGCCACGGTGATTATGGGGCTGCCGTTCAGCTTTGTGATCTTCTTTGTGATGGCCGGTCTGTATAAATCCCTGAAGGTAGAAGACTACCGCCGGGTAAGCGCCAACCGTGATACGGCACCGTATCTGGCTAGCGCGCATGACCGCCTGACCTGGAAGAAACGCCTGTCGCGCCTGATGAACTATCCCGGCTCGCGCTATACCGAGCAGATGATGCAGGGCGTGGTTTATCCGGCGATGCAGGACGTGGCGAAGGAGCTTGAGCTGCGCGGTGGCAAAGTGATGCTGGAAAGCCTGCCGGCGCAGGAAGGGGAAGATCTCGGCCATCTCGAGCTTCGCGTACACCTTGGTGACGAGCAGGACTTCGTCTATCAGGTGTGGCCGCAGAAATACTCGGTGCCGGGCTTTACCTATCGCGCCCGCAGCGGCAAATCCAGCTACTTCCGTCTGGAAACCTTCCTGCTGGAGGGCAGCCAGGGCAACGACCTGATGGACTACAGCAAGGAGCAGGTGATTATCGATATTCTCGATCAGTACGAGCGTCACCTGAACTTTATCCACCTTAACCGCGAAGCGCCGGGTAACAACCTGACCTTCCCGGATATGTAAATGCAGTCCCGCACGCGGCGTTCTGCCGCGTGCTTTCCCCCCTCAGTTCATTACCAGCCCGCCATCCACATTCAGCGTTTGTCCGGTAACAAATTCGCTCCAGTCCGACGCCAGGAACAGCACCGGCCCGGTGATATCCTCCACGCCTGCCACCCGCCTGAGCGGGGTTTGTGCCTCCAGCGCTGCGCGGACATCCTGCCGCGTTGTGCGGCTGGCATCCGTTGGGTAAACCAGCCCGGGCGCCACGCAGTTGACGCGAATACCCAGCGGACCCAGCTCGGCCGCCAGCGTGCGGCTGAAGCCGATCAGCGCCGCCTTGGCGGTAATGTAGTCGTGATAGGGAACGGACGGGCGGGCAACCAGATCGCTGACCAGATTGACGATGCTGCCGCGCGTGCGGGACCGCATCAGCGGCAGCGCGGCCTGGCAGACCTGATACGCCGCGCCGACCGCGCCGTCAAACTGCGTCTGCCAGGCGGACCACGGCGTTTCCCAGAAGCGCGGGCGGTTATCGGTATCGAAAACGTAAGGCGCAAAGGCGTTATTGACCACCGCATCCAGGCGGCCGCAAGACGTGGCGATGCGATCCATCAGCGCGGCCACCTGTTCCGCCGAGGTGACATCGGCCTGGACGGCCAGCGCTTCCCCGCCCAGCGCCCGGCATTCTGCCACCACCTCCCCGGCGGCGGCGGCATTACGCAGGTAGTTCACTACCACCAGCGCCCCTTCGGCGGCAAAGGCTTTGGCGATCGCCGCGCCGATTCCCCGGCTGGCACCGCTGACCAGGATTGTACGATTGGCAAATTTCACTGGGCGGCTCCGTTCGGGATCAGGTCGGATTTCACCACCTCACTCATATCCAGCGAGCGTGAAATGATTCCAAGGCGGGTAAAGGCATCCGCGCCCTGCTGCATCAGTGCCATATCGAAATGCCCCAGCCCCGCTTTTTGCGTGGTGGCGGAAACGCTGGAGAGATTACGCAGCTTAATCACTTCGAGGTTGATCGCCTCATCCCGTCCGTTAATCGCCCGGGTCACGGCAATTTTTGCCGCTTCCTGCGGTTCAGCAATCATCCACGCGGCGCTGTCGCGATACGCACTCAGAAAGCGCGTCAGCAGCGGTTTTTTCGTCCGCCAGGTCTGCTCGGTGACCACAAAGATATCGCTGGGCACGTTGAGGTAGTCTTTCACCTCGATCACATTGACCTCCGGCAGCCCCTTGAGGCGGCCCGTCAGCAGGCCGGTATCGGTGGCGGCGGTGGCATCCACCTGTCCCTGGATCAGCGGCGCGAAGTTCAGCAGCCCGGTGACTTCCAGCTTCACGTCGGCTTCGCCCATGCCCGCCTGGTTCAGCAGCACCTGCAGGTTCTGCCGCGTACCGCTGGACAGGCTGTAAACGCCAATCCGCTTGCCCTTCAGATCGGCAGGCCTGGTGATGCCGGACGCTTTTGGTGCCACCACGTTGAACACGTTCTGCGGATAGATATTGTAAATCGCGATCAGCTTCTCCCCTTTATCCAGAGCGTGATAGAAGGAGGCCGGATCGGTGAAGGCAACGTCCGCCCTACCGGTCAGCATGGTCTGGATGGCCGAAGCACCGCCGGTGCCGGGCACGTAATCCAGCGCGATGCCCTGCTTTTTAAAGAACCCTTTATCCGGTTCGGCCAGCAGGTTGGTGATTTCGCTAATCGGCTGGCTCCAGCCCGCCACGGTGACGGTTTCTTCGCCGTGCGCCAGCGCGGGCAGGCTGCCGAACAGCAGGCCAAAAACGAGGGAGAACGACGAGCTAAGACGGCAGAACGGTCGGGACATTTTAATGATTCCTGTGATGGCGCAGCAGAACGCGTTCCAGCGTCAGCGCGGCGTGATAAAAAAGCATTCCGAGCACGGTGATAACGACCAGCAGGGCAAACATCAGCGCCGAATCCATCACCCCCTGTGCGGCGATGATCGATGCCCCCAGCCCGGCGCGACCGCCGATAAACTCACCGACGACGGCCCCGACCAGCGCCAGCACTACCGCCATCCGCAGACCGGCGAGAATCACCGGCAGCGCGGTGGGCAGCTTCAGCCGCCAGAGCGTTTGCAGGCGCGTTGCCCCGAGCATGCGGAACAGTTCAAGGCGGGCGGGATCGACCCGCGTCAGGCCAACCACGGTGTTTTCCATCAGCGGGAAGAAGCAGATCAGGGCGGTGATTACCACCGTTGAGGTCATACCGAAACCGAACCAAATAATAAACAGCGGGCCGAGCGCCAGTTTGGGGATCACCTGGCTGGCGACGATATACGGGTGCAGCAGCCGCCGCAGAAAGCCAACCTCAGCCAGCACGATTCCAACCGGCAGGCCGATGGCGCAGCCCAGCGCCAGGCCGAAGGACATCTCCAGCGCGGTGGTAAAAATATGCGGCCACAGCCGTCCGCTGGCGAGTTCCTGCCACAGGGTCTGGTAAACCTGGCCGGGGGCGGGGACCACCAGCGGGGAGACCCCACCCATGCGGCAGGCCAGTTCCCAGCCCGCCAGCAGGATCAGCAGCAGCAGGATCGCGCAGAGCCTGGCCCTCATCGCAGACTGTCCATGGCGTACCGCAGCTGCCTGCACAAAGCGTTAAAGGGCTGACCGTAGCGAATATCGCCAGTGCGCGGCCTCGGCAGGTCGATATCCAGCACGAAGTTCACCCGCCCCTCGTCCATCACGGCAACGCGGTGCGCCATATACACCGCTTCGGCAATATCGTGGGTGACAAATAGCGCGGCGATCTGCTGCCTGTTGCAGAGCACCAGCAGGTCGTCCTGCAGCTGTTCGCGGGTCAGGGCGTCCAGCGCGGCAAACGGCTCATCCAGCAACAGCAGGTGCGGGTCGCCGATCAGTGCGCGGGCGATGGCAACCCGGCTTTGCTGCCCACCGGACAGCTGGTGCGGGAAGCGCTCCGCCAGGTGGCCAATACCCAGCAGGTTCAGCAGTTCCACGGCTTTCTCAACGCCCTGCTTCTGCTGACGTTTAAGGGCCAGCGGCAGCAGCACGTTGTCCAGCACGCTCAGCCACGCCAGCAGCGTCGGTGACTGAAAAACAAAGCCGGTGGACGGATCCGGGCCGTGCAGCGCCCGCCCGTTCACCCGGATGTGGCCTTCGTCCGGCGAAAGCAGTCCGGCCGTCAGTTTCAGCAGCGTTGTTTTGCCGCAGCCGCTACGGCCAACCAGGCAGTGAAAGGCCCCGCGTGGGATGTGCCAGCTGACCCGATCCACCACCGGCTGCGCCCTGCCGTGGGAAAAACGCACCTCGTCAATCGCGACAAACGCCGCAGCGTCAGCATCAGTCGGCATAGGCGGCGTACTCCTCGCTGGCGGCCTCGGCGGCCCCGTCGATCTCGGTGACGGTAACCAGATCGAGCAGACTGAAACGGCCATCGTGATGCCAGCCCGCTTCCGGCAAGGTCATGGCACCCAGCGCGGCGATGCGGGTCACACCGACCTGCCCCAGCCTGCCTGCGAGGGTGAACAGCTCCTCCGGCGAAGCCGCCACGCCGGCGGTCTGCAAAAAGCGGCGCTGCGGGGTGATCAGGCCAGTCACCTCGTCCAGCGAGTCAACCGGCACGATTTTCACCGTGCGGGCGAGCGCCGAAGGCGACAGCGGTTCAGCCTGGTGGGCATACACCACCGCCCAGCCGGCGGCCGGATCGCCAAACAGCGTGCGGTCACCGCTCAGCGCGCGCATTTCTTCCGCGCTGCGCCAGGTGGCAACGGCGTTCTGTTCAGCCAGTGTCAGCGCGCCACGCGGGTATTTGCGCTCCAGCGCGGACAGCGCGTGGGCGACGCGGGCAGCAAATTCTTCGGGCGAGAGCGTGCCGCCGCGCTCCACGAACAGCATCTGCGGGGAATAACAGCCTGCCTGGTCGTAGCGCATCACGTCAAAAGCCGCGCGGCGAGCCAGATCCGGGCCTTTACGGCTGTCCAGCGCCGAGCGTGAAACCAGCCCGAAGCTGATTTTATGACCGTGAGGCAAAAATCGCGTGGTGACCGGCAGCCGCTGCCGGATGGCCGCCAGGGTCGGGTTGCTGCCGTAGGCAAGTACGGTATCCGCCTGCCGCAGCCAGGCGTTTTCGGTGGCCATTTCGCCGCCCTTCCACCAGACCACCGCCAGGCAGTCGCCGAGTTTCGGGTCGACTTCCGCCAGCAGCTGCGCGAACCAGCCCGCCATCAGCGGCTCGCTGCCCGGCAGCTTGCCGAGGGTTCCGGCCTTGACCAGCAGGCCGCCGATCAGGCTCCACAGCGGCAGGCCCGGAACATTTCCTGCCCAGATATGCAGCAGCAGCGACGGGCCGTACGCGCGGGCAAAGCCGCCTTTTGGCCGTGGCTGGAAATCGTCGAGCATTTGCGGATCGGCGAAATCCTCGGCCAGAAACCGCTTCAGCTGCGGCTGGCGAAAGGTTTTCAGGTAGCCGGTCAGCCCGAGGCGGATCGTCTCAGCGTCATAGCCGGTGACCAGCGGCAGCAGCCGTTCGGCGCGGATACGCAGCGGATGGCTGCGGTCCAGCAGCTTCGCCACCGCCCGGTCGATGATGGTTACGATCTGCGCGACGCTGAGCGTGCTGAGGTAGTCGCGGGCATGGCGGCGGATGTGCGTGGACAGCGCCTCAATCTGCGCTTCGGTCAGCTCCGGTACGCAGACATCCAGGCTTTCGCCATCGCGGCGGAAGTGCAGGCTGCGCCACTGCACCTCGCTGGGGTCCAGGCCCGGCAGATAACCGGCGACCTCCCTCACGGCGTCACCTGCGCCGCGCGGAGAAAATCTTCCATCGCCAGCGAACAGCCGCGGGCATCCGCTCCGGCCACCCGGCCCAGCAGCCGGAAACCGCCCGCAACTCTCACGCCCGCATCTTCGGTCAGGATGGCGGCGGCACAGTTAAAGTGCGCTAGATCGTGATGCACCAGCACGCCAACCTCCCCCTCGGGGACATCCTCTCCGGTCAGCGGATTGACCACGCGGGATCGGATCCAGTGCGGGCCGGATTTCACCGGCGGGCAGACGGCGTTACCGTCGTCGTAGAACTGGCTGCTCAGTTCGGTCATGCCGTACATATTGATGCAGTGGCTGCGCGGTACGCCAAGCGCTTCCGCCAGCGCATCATAGAATTCGTCCGGCTGAATTTCCCGCGACTGGCCTTTAAACCCGCCGGTATCAAGAATTCGGCTGCCTGCGGGCAGGCGGAAGCGGCGCTGCTGGCGCTGGATCTCATCCAGCAGGTGGACAAAGCTGTAGCTGGCCCCCAGCAGCGCATAGGGTTCGCCGCTGCTTTCGGCATTTTCCAGTGCGGCAAACAGGCGCGTCAGTTCCAGCCCGCTGTCGGCGCTGACCAGCACCTCGCTGTCCGCGGTACCAAATTCCGCCACCGCCAGGGTCAGATAGTGCGCCAGCGAAGAGTTGGGCAGCGTGCGGTTATCCGGAAACAGGATCCCCATGCGGATGCGTTCCGTTCCGGCCATAAAGCGGTGGCGGAAGTTCAGACGCATTGACTGCTTCCATACGTCCAGCGTGGGATGGTAGCTGCGGCCCCGAACGCTGCCGGTGGTGCCGCTGGTCATAAACACCGTGGAGATTTCTTCCACCGGGCGACAGCTGAGCGTCAGATCCTTGAAGGCGGTGATCGGCACGGCGGGGATTTTCTGCCAGCTTTTTACCGTCAGCGGGGTGCGCCCTCGCTGGATGGCGAAGCGACGATAGGAAAGATTGTGTTCAAACTGATAGCTGAAGATATCCAGCGCCAGCCGGTTGAAGTCGGCGTCGGTGGTATCGTCGCGCTGCAGAAAGGTCAGTAAGGCTGAAATGATTGCCGCTTCGGTCATGTCCGTTTCCATCCAGGTATTGTGCAACGGCTCCCCGGTAAAGCATGGAGAGCGAGATCTGTCCGCTGCAAAGCACAAAGATGGAAAAAGGGCGTGTGGGCACCCATTGTCCCGCATCCCTACGCCGGTATTAGCCGGATCAGGTTCGGAGGGTCACCACGCTGTCTGAACGTATCAAACCGGTGGAATCTCAGCCCCCTGACAGGGCACCCCTTGGAACAAGGCGCAGTCTAGGGCGCGCGTGGACCGGGTGTCAAGATGATTACAATTCGTCACAAACTGTCGGGTTTAAGAGGCTGGAGGATCCGTTTCTTCGCGGCTGGCGGGTGAAACGGAACGGGTAATTAATTCCGGAGGGTGATGGATAATATGTCTTTCCAGGCAGAAGTGTTTATTTTATTAAACAGAGAATAAGATTATTCCTGCCTTGATTCTGTCTTCAACCTCATCAACTCATTCACTTTTTCTTGAGTTATCGCTTCCCTGTTTAATTAATTACGCACCTGGGTTCGGATAATTCTCATAATGCTGTCAGGTAAGGATTATTTATAGGGGAGGACCAATTTTTCCGTGTAACTTTATGTATACAAAAAGACGTAAAAAGACATGGATTATTACAAACAAAGGGCTTTCATTAATGTTCAACTTTAAAACGACCTTGTTACTTTCCGTTATTGCTCTCACCGCCTGCGGTGGAGGCGGCGGTGGCGGTGGCGACGACAGCGCACCGCCGGTCACCACCTCGCCGGGCGAAACCGATAACGGCAGCGGCGGCGAGAATAGCGGCGGCACCACCCCAACGCTGCCCACTTCACCGGCAGCCAGCTACGCCACCGGCGGGACAATTTCCGGTTACACCTACACTACGCCGGACGGCAGTGAATACACCATGCGCCAACCGGGTCTCGTCGTGACTGGCGTATTCACCCAGATGCTGACCCGCACCGACGGCACCCAGGTTTCCGCCACGTCCTGGTGCTGCGGCACGATGAGCTATACCACCTACGGCACCTGGACGCATTTTGAAAAGGGCACGCATGACGTGTTCTACACCGGCGATGCCACGCTGGCGGCCAACGTACCGACGCAGGGAACGGCAACCTATGCCGGCAGCGGCATGCGCGAAAGCACCCGCAGCGACGCCACCTTCAACGTTGATTTTGGTGCGAAAACAATTAACGGCAGTATCGCCGGCGGCGGCGATTACGGCAGCGCGGTCGCCATGCAGGGCAAAATCAGCAACGGCGGCTTTAGCGGCGACGCACAGTCCGGCGGCCAGAACGGCACCTTTATCGGCCACTTCAACGGCCCGGCAGCCGAAGAGCTGGGTGGCGTTGCGCAGTTCAGCGATGCCACTAAAAACACCTCGTTTGGTGCGACGAAAAAATAATCCCTTTCCGGCCAGCCCGCCTGGCCGGTATTCCTGCGATGGTAATCTCTATGAAAGTCCGGGCCTTAGCTGTACTGGGATTTTTATGCCCGGTCAGCGCGCTTTTTGCTGCGCCACCTGAAATTAATTATCTCCCCGCGGCCAGTCATTTAGACCGCCTTGAGAAAACGGCCGCTACCGGTGACGGTCGCCCTACGCAACGCATCAACAACAGCGATCTTGCGGCGCAGCCTGAGTTGGCCAAAGCGATGCTGGACCGTGCCGTCAGTGAAGGCCAGTGGCCTGTTGTTCGTGCGATTTTACCGGTTTACGCCGCTTCCCCGCAGCCGGACGAGATACTGATTCACTTCGCCCGCGCCGGTCTGGCCCGCAGCGAGGGGCATTACGATCGGGCGATAAAACACTACCGCGCGATACTCAGCGCCCACCCCGATTTTGATGCGGTGCGCCTGGAGCTGGCGCGGGCGATGTATGAAAACCGCCAGACCGACGCCGCGGAATATCAGTTCCGCCGGGTGCTGAAAAGTGACCCGCCCGAGAATATTCAGCACATTATCGCGCAATATCTGGATCGTATTCACCAGGGCAGCCCGCTAACGGGAAGTTTCAGCGTCAGCTACCTTAACGACAGCAACGTGAATAATGCCTCATCGGGTGACACGGTGCGCATCGGCGATCGCCTGTTTATCCGCGATAAAGACAGCCTCCCGCAGCGCGGTGAGGGGGTGCAGTTCAGCGGCGCGCTGCAAAAAGATGTGCAGCTGTACAACCAGCACGGCCTGCGCTTCCTCGGCACGGTGTATGGCAAAAGCTACTGGAACAACCACCGTTTTGACGACGTTACCGGGCGCGTGTATGCCGGCTATCAGTGGCGCGATTTCCGTCAGCAGTTCGCCGTTTTACCGTTCTATGAACAGCGCTGGTACGGTACCGAAAGCTACTCCTCCGGTCCCGGCGTGCGCGCCGAATACAGCTATCTTCTCTCTCCCCGCTGGCAGATAAGCCAGGCGCTGGAGTACCAGAAACTCGGCTATGACAACGGCGACTATGCGTTCCTGCGCGGCCATAACCGGCTCTCCTCCACCACGCTTTCCCATGCGCTGAATTCGCGGGTTTCCCTGTTTGGCGGGGTGGATTTGCTGGACCAGCAAACGCTGACGCAGAGCGAAAATAACCGCCGCATCGGGCTGCGCACCGGCGCCCAGGTTGATTTGCCCTGGAAACTCTCATTCTCCGCGATGGGCGCGTTTTCCCGCCGTCAGTACGAGGCAGACAGCGATATCTTTTCCATCCGGCGCAGGGACAACGAGCAGTATTACAGCCTGGCCGTCTGGCACCGCGATCTCGACCTGTTTGGTGTGATGCCAAAGCTGAATTTCACCTATAAACGGGTCAACAGCAACATCGATTTTTACGACTACCATCAGCGCAATATCAGTATTTCGCTGGATAAAAACTTCTGATAACCGGACCGCCGTCCGGGTTATCCGGCTTCCGGCTAATGTGGATCACTCGGTGACGCAATGGCGTTTATCCTGATGGCTCGGTCGTGGAATACGTCCACCACAGGCCTGATGGTGAGGGTCGTTAAGGTTTACATGACGATAAATACGCGGCGATAATTGCCGTGTATTTGTTTTTTTATAAACTCACTATCTCTTCTGGTTTTACAAACGCACCAAACGCGGCGATAATTGCCGTATATTTCATTTTTTGTAAACCCGAGGCGCTATGCTCGATCTTGAAAGCAGGAAAAGGCTAACTACGCTGGTTCCTCATGAACTGATCGCCACAAAAACATGGTTGCGCCAGGAGGGGCTCAGCCTGCATTTTATTGATAATGCGGTAAAAGGCCGTCTGCTGAAAGTCCTGGTACCCGGCGTCTATGCACGATATGAATCCACGTTAACCTGGAAAGGCATAATTGCCTCCCTCCAGCGTATGTCTGAGGATCCCATCGCGGTTGGAGGGCTGTCAGCGCTAAACCTTGAAGGGCTGGCCCATTATCAGGCAAGGGGAAAACTCAGCCTGGTGCATCTCTATTCGGATGCTCCACCACCGGCATGGTTGGGAAAACTTGACGGGAATACTCGCTTTAAATGGCATGGGACACGTCAGCTATGGCAGCCGCTTAAGACTGATGAAGCAAAATTTTTTCGTCAGGACGCCTGGCGTGAAACACTTCCACCCGTTATCTATTCAGTGCCGGAAAAAGCCATTATTGAGCTACTTTCCGATGTCCCTAAATCCATCAGCTTCGAACACGCCGATCGGCTGATGGAAGGATTGTCTACCCTTTCCCCCCGACGTCTTGACCTTATTTTGCAGGCCAGCACGAGTATTAAGTCAAAACGGTTATTCATGTGGCTGGCCGAGCGGCATAATCATCCCTGGCTTAAACATCTGAAGCCGGAGAACTATGACTTTGGCAGCGGCAAGCGTGAACTTGCATCGGGTGGACGTCTAGACAAAGCATGGAATATTACCGTACCCAGGGAGATGTCGTTTTAAATGGACAGAGAGAATATCTACTATCGTCAGGTTCAACTGCTGCTAAGGTTGGTACCTGTCATTGCGCAGCACAGTTGCTTCTCCTTAAAAGGCGGCACGGCAATCAATCTTTTTGTTCGGGACCTGCCGCGTTTATCTGTTGATATAGATTTGGTCTTTTTGCCCGTGATGGAAAGGGATGACTCGCTAAAGGCGATCAAGTCGGCACTGGATGAAATCGCAAATGAAGCGACGGAAATTATCTCTGGCTGTCGGGTGGCGAAGTCTTATGAGGATAAAAATGATGCATTGCGGCTGACCATCGACCGGGAGGGCGTAATCGTTAAGATTGAGCTTTCACCTGTGTTACGCGGAACGGTTTATGAAAGTCAGATCATGGTAGTAAGTGAAACTGTTGAAGATGAGTTTGGATTTGCAGAAATGCAGGTTGTGGCATTTGCTGATTTATTTGCCGGTAAAATTTGTGCCGCCCTCGATCGCCAACATCCCAGGGATCTTTTTGACGTTAAGTGGTTACTCGAAAATGAAGGTCTTTCCGATGAGCTACGTAAGGCTTTGCTGGTGTATATCATCAGCCATCCTCGTCCAATCTCAGAGCTGCTGCAACCCCAGTTAAAGGATATTACCGCTATATATGAAGGTGAATTTAGTCATATGGCGGAGATAGATGTCCCTCTTAGCGATTTGGAAAACTGCAGGTCAGCATTAATCTCCCTGGTTAATTCCTCACTCACCGATTCTGAACGTCAGTTTTTGCTGTCATTCAAAAGCAGGTCGCCAGACTGGACGCTGTTGGGGCTGCAAGGTGTAGACCAGCTTCCCGCCGTTCGCTGGAAGCTACAAAATCTTGGCAAGATGTCTGCGGACAAACACGCTGTAGCATTGGAGCGGCTTCGTAAATTATTAGCTTGACCGTCACTTTCTGCGGGATTGCAAAGTCCTCAACTATGCTTATGTCACTCCCTCTTCTCCGGCACAGCAAGGTGACGACCGTAAATGGACGCTTTCGACTGGCATCGATTCTTTCTTGATGATAAACCGCTTTCTTTCCTGATTGAGGTCAGCCTGAGGGTGCTGATTGCCTATGTGGTGGTGTTTGTATTTCTCAAGGTGTCCGGGCGGAGGGGCATCAAGCAGCTTTCCCTGTTCGAGCTGGTGGTGATCTTAACCCTGGGTTCAGCGTCGGGTGATGTCACTTTTTATGACGACGTGCCGGTGCTGCCGGTGCTGGTGGTTTTCCTGGTTCTGCTGCTGCTTTATCGCCTGACCACCTGGGGCATTGCCCACAGTGAAAAGCTGTCGAAGCTGATCGAGGGCGAAGTCATTACGCTGATCGTTAACGGCCTCTACGAACTGAAAAGCCTGGACGGGCTGAACATTTCCGAAGATGAATTCTTTATGGAGCTGCGCCAGAGCGGGGTTGAGCACCTGGGACAGGTGCGGCTGGCGCTGATTGAACTGGACGGGCAGTTGAGCCTGTATTATTTCGATGCTCAGGACGTGCGACCCGGCCTCAGCGTGCTGCCGCCGGAGCATCGACCCGCGTTTACCCGGGTGCCCAATACGGGGTTATATGCCTGCACCCGCTGCGGACAAACAGGGCAAATTACCGGCGGTGAAAGCCCACCCTGCCCCCGCTGCAAAAATACGCTTTGGTCGGCGGCACTGGCGACCCGACGCGCGCAGTAGCAGTTAATGAGAGTTCAGTTGCTAACGTTATCGATACACGTGAACTCGAACGTGCGTGCCTTGTGGCAATCAGGAACAGAATCAAAAAAGTAGAGACAGACTGAAATCTTTCAACTATCTCAAAATCAGCGTTTTTTGCGATAGTCTGTTGTGATTACTCACCAGAACCTCGTATAACTTAGCTCAGTGCGATGGTGATACTAAATTACCAGGCCGCAGACATTTTTCTGAATCAACTATGGGAAACACGATGAAGCTACATATCTATCAGCACTGCCCTTTCTGTAACCGTGCGCGCATGATTTTTGGTTTTAAAAATCAGCCCGTTGAGCTGTCGGTGATCATGGAAGGTGATGTGGAAACACCAACCCGGATGGTGGGTAAAAAAGTGGTGCCGATCCTTGAGAAAGATGACGGAACTTACATGCCGGAGAGCATGGATATCGTTCACTACGTCGATGGTCTGCAGGGCGATCGCGTGGCGGCAGAGCCAGCGGATGAAGCCATTGTTGAGTGGAGCAAGCAGGCATCAGGCGCGATTTATAAGCTGGCGATCCCGCGCTTTACCCGCGCTGATTTTGCTGAGCTGGCAACGCCGGAAGCCCGCGCCGCCTATACCCAACGCGAAATTAATGCGTTCGGTAATCTGGAAGAGCTGCAGGCGCAGAGCGAGGCGTTTATTGCTGAGACGGTGGAAAAGCTGACCGAGATTGAACCTTATCTGCAAAACTTCAGTAAGGTTTCAACCAGCGAGTTTATTCTTTTCCCCGTGCTGAACAGCCTGAGCATCGTGAAAGATTTTCCGTTCAGCCCGGCCTGTTTAGCCTATTTGCAGAAGGTTTCTGCGCTGAGCAAGGTACCGTTGTTTATTGAGAAGGCGCTCTGATTCACGCTTTCGTCCCGGAGCACGCGGGCTGGGGGTTGCTCCACCTGGACGGGTCCTCGCGCCGCTACGCGGTCCCATCACTGCATTCGTCAGCCTGACGAACCGGCACAGACGGTCCATCCCTGGCCCGGCGGTGCCTTTCGCCCTCTTCCCTGAGGGCGAATCCGGGCTTCCTTATTTCGTTCTGCGCTGCGGATTGTCCTGGTGAAGCAGCCCCCAGCCCACTCGAAGATATTTGCGTTGTCTTTAAATCTTACCTGCTTACCTGCTTACCTGCTTTCCCGCCCTCACCCGATAATATAAAAGCGACAGCAGGATCAGCGCACATCCCAGCATCTGCTGCAGGCTCATCATCTCGGTAAACCACAGTGCGGCGGCGACCACGGTCAGCAGCGGTTCCAGCAGCATAATCAGCGCGGCGTTGGCGGCGCTGGTCATACTCTGCCCTTTCAGCTGTAGCCAGAAGCGCAGGCTGGTGGCGATCAGCACGCTGGCGGCCAGCCATCCCCATGTGGACAGCGCAACCTGCGGCGGCCAGGTTTCCAGCAGCAGGGAGAGTACGGAAGCAATAACGCCGGTACAGATCAGCTGGAAGGACGCCAGCGGACGCACGGAAACAAAGCTGGCGTATTTGGTGTTATAGCAAAAGTAGATGGCCTGCAGGATGGCCGAGCCGAGGAAAAAGAACTGGCTTGGCTCAAATACAATGTTCTTTTTCAGAGTCAGCAGGCCCAGGCCAACCATCCCGACCGGCAGCGAAATCCAGAATGACGCCGACGGACGAGCCTGTAAAATCACCCAGGCGACAATCGGAACAAACAGCATCGACAGGCTCATAATAAATGCCCCCTCCCCCAGCGATCGGGTGGTGGCGACGCCGTATATCCACAGCAGCATACAGCAGGCCAGCAGCAGCCCGCTGATCAGTACCGACCGACGGTGGTGCAGAGCCTGTCTTAATTCGCTGCGTTTGCAAAAGCAAAGCAGCAGCAGGCCGGCCAGAAGGAAACGCAAACCAAGAAATGCCATGGTGGGCATACCGGACACCGCCTCTCTGGAACAGATCCAGCCGAATGCGGCAATCAGCGTGGTACATACCAAAAAGATATCTGCGTTGCCCTGCCGTGACGACATGTTCAGTCCTTAAGTCGTTGAAAAATGATGTATGCTTTGCTGGTGCGGCGATGCTGGCTTTCGCTCGTTCTCTGCCAGGATGAGTCATGATACCGGTAAATTGTATGGAATTTTTCTTCCGCTTTATATATCGAGCGAAAATATTAATTCACTAAAATCTGATAGAAACAGGATCTGGTGATGGATGTTAACCTGACGGGCTTTCTCCCCGCTCTGCTCCCCGTTGCGCTTTCGCCTGGAGCCAGCTTTACGCTGGCGATGAACAGCGCCCTCGCCGGTGGCCGCAGCGGCCTGGTTCGCACGCTGGTGGGCACCGCGCTGGGGATTTATACCCACGCGCTACTGATCGGGCTGGGGGTGACGGCCGTTCTGGTGGCTTCCCCCGCGATGTTCGGCGTGCTGAAAGTGGCCGGGACACTGTATCTGCTGTGGCTCGGGGTACAGCTGATCCGCAGCGGTTTAAAAGCGGACGCGAAGGATTTCAGCGGCGGTGAAGGGGCCATCACGCTAAAGAGTGCCTGGCTGGCGAACGTACTCAACCCCAAGGCCATCGTGTTTTATCTGACCGTGGTGTCGCAGTTTGCCGGGCGACAGGGTGATATCACCGATTATCTGGTTCTGGCGTCGGTGCATATCGTGGTGATGGTGGCATGGCTGATTGTTGTCAGCTATTTACTGATTTTCTCCGCCAGCAAAGCCGATCCGGTGAAGATTAAAAAAACTGTGAATATTGCCGGTGGTGCGCTGTTAATTATCTTTTCAATTCTGGCGGCTTTTCACTGAGCGATTTCAGCTATGGCTACCGTTGCAGACGGTACTACTGCTGAGGTGCATCCGCCAGAGGTCGTGAATTTACTGTGTCGAAATAAAAACACCGCCAGCACAACGCCAGCGGTGTTTTCTAAGCGGAACGACTAACCCGTTACGTCCTGACCCGCAGCGCCGCCTCTATCTTGTCGGCAACCTTGGTCACCACCCATGCAATCACCATATAGAACAGCACCGCAATCGCGAAGGCTTCCAGATAGTAGAAGTTCAGCGCGGCGGTCAGCTGTGCCTGGGCGAAGATATCCACCACCTCAATCGCAAAGGCCAGCGACAGCGCCTTCATAATCACCATAAACGAGTTCGCCAGGTCAGGTATCGCCGAGACGATAATCTGCGGGAACATCACACGGCGGAAAAGCTGCCAGTTGCTGTAGCCCAGCGAATGCGCGGCGTCGGACTGGCCGCTGTCGAAGGCGTTCAGCGCGCCCTTAACCACCTCGGCCTGAAACGCCGACACGCAGGCGGTCAGCGCCACGATGATGATGACCCAGTTCGGCAGGGAATGGGCGTTCACTTCCACGTCCAGCACCGAGGCAACAAAGTGCAATGCAGGCGGCAGGCCGTAGTAGGCAAGGAATATCACCACCACCATCGGCATCCCTTTGAATGCCACCTTATAGGCAATCACCATCTGACGCAGCACCGGGATGCGCCGGTATTCCACCAGCGCGAACAGGCCACCGACCAGCGTGGAGGTGATAAAAATCAGCACCGCCATTGCCAGCGTAACGGGCACGGCATCCAGAATGTTCCAGAAGTCCGGCAGTAATACATCAATATCAAACATCACTCTCTCCCGGTCAGAGACTCGTCGTGAACTTCACCTTCGAAGCGGCCGTTCTTGAGCTGTACTTCGCGTGACGGCGTTCAAAGAAGCGCACGATAAGCCAGGCCACCAGGCACAGCAGCGAGTAGATCACCGCCAGTACCAGATAGGTGCCGAACTGATACTGGTTATAGTCGCGTTCCATAATCAGGTGCGCCGTTGCCATAATGTCGGCGGCTCCGATGTACATCACCAGCGCCACGTTGTGGATCAGGTAGATGATTGCGTTACCGTAGCCGGGCAGCGCGATATGCACCGCCTGCGGGCCGATGACGCGAAACATTTTCTGCCGGAACGAATAGCCGAGGCTGTCTGCCGCGTCGTGCTGTCCACGTTCAACTGCCAGCCAGGCCGGGCGCAGCACCTCAGACAGATAACCGCCGTGATACAGGCTCAGCCCGATCATCGCCGCCACGTTGGCCGAGAACACATCGCCCAGACCCAGCAGTGATGTCACCAGCGGCAGTCCGTAAAAGGCGACGAACAGCTGCAGTACCACCGGCACGCTGCGCGCATAGGATACGTACAGGTCGGCCAACTGGCCGACCACGGGGATCCGGTAAACCCGGAGGGTTGTGGCGATCAGCGCGAGGAAAAACCCGACGATGATGGCGACGAACATAATCCCGAGCGTCAGCGGCAGGGCCGACAGCAGCTCGGGAATCATGGAAGCGAGATCCACGTTACACTACTCCTGAATACAGTTTCAGCCGGTGTGCCCGGCTGAAGACTTCGGGTTAAAGCGGCGGCGTTACTTGATGTACTTGCTGACGTCTTCGCCAAACCATTTCACCGACAGCTTATCCAGCGTGCCGTCCTCCTTCAGCTCTTTCAGCGCTTTGCTGATGTCATCGCTCAGGACTTTGTTCTCATCCGATTTGTGGATCAGGGCGTAGGTGTTGTTGATCACCACCGGCTCGCTGGCCACGATGTTTAGCTTCTGGTTGTCGATAACCGTCTGCTCGCCGAGGTTGGAAGGCAGGATCAGCGCATCGTATTTGCCGTTCTGCACTTCTTTCAGGCGGTCCGGGTAAGGGATACCGGCGCTGGACGCTTTGATATCAATCTTGTCGGCCGGGTTTTCCTGCTGCCACTGGGTGATGAACTTGTACACGCCGCCACCGGCGGTGACCGGTACGATTTTCTTGCCGACCAGCGATTTCATATCAACGATCTTGTCGTCTTTACGGCTGTAGATCTTCATCAGGCTGGCGCCCATCGGGCTGTCCGGGATCAGGAACTGCTTGCTGCGCGCGGGGGCTTTGTAATAGCCGCCGGTGGCCATATCGTATTTTCCGGTGACCAGACCGGTTTCCTGCGCGATATCGGCCGCGCCTTCCATCACAAATTTGTACTGCGGCAGCTTGGCGTTAACCGCCTTCAGCACGTCCGGCTCGTAGCCCTGCGGCTCCACGCCGATCGCGCCCCAGGAGAGCGGCTTGGATTCTGCTGCAGTGGCGATTTTGATGGTGCGTACGGATTCCGCGTAACTGGCACCGGCGGCGGTCATCGCCAGCGTGACGGCAACCGGCAGGGCCAGACGGCGTAAAACAGTTTTGAATGCAGGCATTGTCTTCGTTTCCTTTTAATTATTAGATGATGCGTTCAGCGTTAAGGAATTGCGCAAGTCTTGGCGTTGACGGATTATCAAAGATCTCCGCCGGGCTGCCTTCTGCGGCCACCACGCCCTGATCCATAAATACAATTCGGTTCGAGATACTTTTGGCAAACTGCATTTCGTGCGTCACCAGCAGCGAGGTAATGCCGGAAGACGTCACATCTTTAATCACCTTCAGCACTTCGCCCACCAGTTCCGGGTCCAGCGATGAGGTCGGTTCATCAAACAGAATCACATCCGGGCGCACTGCCAGCGCGCGGGCGATGCCGGTACGCTGCAACTGCCCGCCGGAAAGCTGCGACGGGTAATTGTCGAGCTTGGACGACAGGCCGACACGATCCAGTTCCTGACGGGCAATTTCCCGCGCTTCCTCTTTCGATTTGCGCTGAACCACCATCAGGGGATCCATCACGTTTTCAATCACCGTCATATTTTTGAAGACGTTGAACTGCTGGAACACCATGGCGGTACGCAGGCGGATAGCCTGAATCGCCGCTTTATCCGCCGCGCGATAGTCCATGCGGATATCGTCGAAGGTGATGGTGCCTGACGACGGTTTGGCCAGATAGTTAATGCAGCGCAGCAGCGTGGTTTTACCGGTGCCGCTCGGGCCGATAATCGACACCACATCGCCACGATTGACCGAAAGGTTGACGCCTTTCAGGATCGGGGTGCTGCCGTAGGAAAGCGTAATATCGTTAAGTTCAAGCATGGAATTCAGTGTCCTCTCGGCTGTGCCGGGCGCAGAACGGGTTTATTTTTCCACCCCGGCATGGCCGAGGACGTGCATCAGGCGGTTTGCCCAGCCAAAAATGGCGGTGGCGTGGATCAGATCGATAATTTCGTGGTCGTTCATACCCACCTCGCGCAGCGCCGCCACATCTTCCGGCGTGGCTTCCGACGGCGTGACCGACAGGCGGCGGGCGAAGCGATAGATGGCCGCATCGCGCGGGCCGAGCTGGTCTTCGCGGTGGTAATACAGGGCGCTGACCAGCGCGTTATCTTTGCGCAGCTGCGCGTGGCGGCGGGCGTGCACCACCGCGCAGTATTTGCAGCCGTTGACCAGCGATGCGCCCAGCGCACCCAGTTCGCGGTCGGCGCGGTCCAGACCGCCCTCCACGTACATAATCGCGTTGAACAGCAGCGTGCGGGCCACGTAGCTTTCCGGGTCATGGGCCAGGGTGCGCACGTACTCCGAGACCTTTTTGTTCGACGGCGTGACCTGCATGGCGGCCAGCTGTTCCGGGGTGGCATCGGCCAGTTCAACCGGGGCGATCCATGGGTGCCAGCTCAGCGGTTTCAAAGTAACGGACGGGATCATGCGGACCTCATCAGGCGCAGACCCGCGGCGACGCGCGTCTGGAAATTCACAAAGGCAATCAGTTCGGACAGTGCGACAATCTGCGGGTTGTTCAGCCCGGCCTGCTCCAGCCGACGAATTGCGTCGGCGTCGGCGCGGTCCGGCGTCAGGGTAATCAGGTCGCTGTGGTGGGCCAGGGTTGCCAGCGGTTCCGCCAGCGCAGACTCCCCGGCGGCCAGCGCCAGCAGCGATGCGTCCGGCTGCTGTTCTGCCAGCCGCGCATCATATTCGGCGATCAGCGGGTCATCGCCGTTCAGCGCGGCGATGCGGCGGGCCAGCGCCAGGCGCAGGGCCGCATTCAGTCCCAGATCGTGTTCGGGCGTCAGTACGGAACGACGGCAGGCTTCTGCGCCGTCAACGAATTCGGTACGAAAGCGACGGGCGCGGAACAGCGCATCGTCCGGCGTCAGCCCGGCGGCGTTATCTATAGCGTCGATCACAACGCGTTCTCCTTTTTCAGCAGGGGCGAGGCATCTACCCACTCGTCGCCCTGCAGTTCTGGGGTGTCGTATGCCTGTAAACTGGCGTAATGGCGGGTGACGTCCTCGGCAAACAGCGACGCGGTAATGCCGCGAACCAGGCGCTCGGCTCCGGCGCTGACCGCCGGGATATCACCGGATACCTTGCCGTGCGTCAGCATGGCGGCATCGTTAAAGCAGTAAATCTGGGCAAGCTGCGGGCAGCTTCCCGGTACTTTCTCGCGGAACTCAAAATCCGGCCCGAGGTCGGGCGCATCCAGCATGCTGGCACGCGGGGTGCCCATTTCCGGCGCGTAGCGGCCGTCAGACCAGCTGCGGATAAACGATGCAACGGCGGCGAACTCAGGCCGGCCGTTAAAATCGTTGGCAAAGCCGGTGGCGGCAATCAGGAAATCGTAATGCTTCTCGCCCTGGGTAGTGGTAATCGCCAGGCCGTCGCCCTCTTCCCGTACCCCCACGATGCCGCAGTTCAGATAGAAATGTGCCTGCGGATGTCGGGAAACGCGCAGCGTGGAGGAGCGCGGCGGCGGCGTCTGTGAAGCAGAGGTGTAGTCGACAAACTTCCACTTCCAGTCGTCAGGCAGGCGGTGCATGCCGTGGACTACGCCCTGGCTGCCAATGCCGGTCATTTTATTGATGCGCGGCATTTCAGCGCGGCGGATCAGCATATCTACCGCAGAGGCACCGGCTTCCAGCGCCGTGGCGGCGTTATCCATTGAGGATGCGCCCGCACCGATCACCGCCACGTTTTTCCCGCTCAGCGCCGCGAAGTCGATATCGTCAGCGGAGTGTGCCCAGAAGCGGCGATCGACGCCCTGCAGGAAGTCAGGAACGGCAGCGCCGCCCAGACCGGATCGTCCGGTGGCCAGCACCAGCCGACGGGTATAAATTCGCGCGGTTTCGGCACCGGTCAGGTCCAGCGCAATCAGGTCGTCGATTGGCGTGATGGCGGTAATACGAACGTTGTTACGCACCGGCAGATCCAGCACCTGGCGATACCACACCAGATAATCCATCCATTGTGCTTTCGGGATTTTATCCAGCTCCTGCCAGGCCTCTGCGCCCCACTGGGCGGTGAACCAGGCGCGGAAAGTCAGCTGCGGCAGACCGAGCGCCGGGCCGTGCAGCGTTTTTGGTGAACGCAGGGTTTCCATGCGGGCGAAGGTGATCCACGGCCCTTCCTGCCCGGCCGGAGCGGCGTCGTAGGCCACCACGTTGCTAATGCCGGTGAACAGCAGTTTCGCCGTAGCCGCCAGGCCACACATCCCGGCCCCGATCACCACCACGTCGCGCACGGCTTCACCGTGCAGGGTGCGCGGCGGCACCCAGGATTTTGCCGGAAGCTCAAGCAGTTCAAGATCGGATCGGAGCCGCTCTTCCAGAGCCTGCAGGCCGAGTGCCGTTGCTGATGCAGCAGAATGCGTCATGGTTATTTTCCTGAATGCTGTCTCCCTCGGGCGGCGGGCAGCCTGCCTGCAAAAGCCCGGAGATCATCATTTTCTATTATTCAAATAAAGCATGATTAGGCGCTAACAATCAGATATTCACATAATCATGCGCAATGTTCGGATAATCCTCTGCACCATGATTTGTGTCAAGAAAGTGCTTACATTTCGAACGACGGATTTCTTATATCTTATGCCGAAATTGATATATAGGCGGAATGCGGAAGGGAAGAATAACGGCGCCTTCCTCAGGTAAACGCGCCGTTTACCCGTCAACTGTCCTGATTGATCAGCCGCATCACGCGCGGGTGCTCAGCGGCAGGCAGCTGCTGGAAGCCGGGCAGCAGCGTGGCGGCCGCCGCAGCCAGCGCGCTGACCAGCGACTGTGCGGCGCTGGAAAGCGGTCTCCCCTGCGGGGTGATCACACCGAAGAAATAGGGGATCTCCTCCTCCAGCGGGCGGATGATGACGCCCGCTAGCGGCATGCCCCAGGCGGTAACCGGCTCAAGTATCGCTACGCCCAGCCCAGCGCGCACGCAGGATAGAATATTGGCGGAGGAGTTAGTTTCGATGGTTTCGTGCAGCGGCGTTTTCAGTTTTTTAAGCGCTTTTTCAAAGCGGCCGCGCAGGCGCAGTGGGTTCCACGGCGCAATCAGCCGCCGCCCGGCCAGATCGCTAAGCGTGACCTGCTCCTGCGCCGCCAGCGGGTCGTCCTGCGGCAGTGCCACCGCGCAGCGCGACTGGCCGATCCAGTGCAGTTCCACCGCGTGATGCTCCAGCGGCAGGCTGCACAGGGCAATGTCCGCTTCGCCGGAGATCACCGCGTGCGCCGTGTGCTCGGCGGATTCACTGATAATCTGCACCTTGTTCTGCAGGCTCAGCGAGGCCAGCGCCAGCGGCAGCAGCCCCGCCGCCAGGGCGGGCGTGGCGGCGATATGCAGCGGGCGATGCTGCTGACTGCCAATTTCCTGCGCCCGCAGGCGGATCTGCTGTAGCGACAGCAGCGCTTTTTGCACGTACTGATGCAGCTGTAGCGCTTCCGACGTGGGGTGGATGCGCGGCCCGTTGCGAATAAACAGCGGATAGCCCAGCGACTGCTCCAGATCCTGAATCAGCCTTGAAACAGCGGGCTGTGAGCGATCCAGCGCTTTCGCCGCCGCCGTCACGCTCCCGGCGGAGATCACCGCGGCAAAGGCCTCAAGCTGTTTTAAATCCAAATCCTGCAGTGGCGTCACGGCTTTATTCCTGTGCTGATTGGGTTTCGGCCAGCAGCGTATCAATCACCGGCGCGTTGGCAAAGCCGCCCTTCAGCGCGGCAACGATTGCGGTAAGCTAATTTCCCTGCTCATGGCAGGTTAACGCTGACCGGAGCACATCTTGCGTTATCCCGCTATCGGTTTCAAGATGACGATCGGCGCGCAGGCACGACCGTTGTAATTCCGCAGGACAGCCGCGCAGGGCATCCGGATCCGTCCTGTAAGAAGGCCGCGATAACATCGCGGCAGCGGAAGGAATAAGATTTTGTGATGACTGATTTCCCCACGGTTTCGCAGGGAACTCAGTTAACTACGCGGTTGTACGACTGAACTGCCGACGTTCAGCAATTTTCTCGGCGTGCAGCAGCACTTCCTGCAGGTCGCCTTCATCGATATCCAGCAGCTGGCCTGCCAGCAGCGCCTCGTGCAGATCGTCACGGGTGATCGAGACGGTGATGGCAACCGGCGGCGGCGCGGGTTCTGCTGCACCCAGCGGATGCGGATAGCGGCGCCCGGCCAGGTTATTAAACACAATGGCCAGCAGCGCCAGCGACACCGAATTCAGCAGAACCGGGGTAAACGCAAACTCATAGCCCGTACTGTGGATGCCCGGCCCGCCGAGTACGGCGGTCAGCGCCACGGCTCCACCAGGCGGATGCAGACAGCGCAGCTTAAACATCAGCGCAATTGCCAGGCACGCCGCCACACCACAGGCAATGGCCGGGTTGTCGATCCACATCCCGACGGTCACCCCGGTCAGGGCGGAGATAAAATTACCGCCAACGATCGACCACGGCTGGGCCAGCGGGCTGTTGGGCACGCCAAATAATAAAACGGCCGAGGCCCCCACCGGGGCGACAAACCACAAGTTAACCTCACCCAGCACCCAGTGGCTGAACAGGCTGGTGATCGCCAGCCCGATACCGGCACCGATACTGGCAAGAACCATCTGCTTTCTGGCAACTGCCAGCGGGTGGGGTTTCAGGCGGCCGAAGAAAATTCGAACCTTCGCGAGAAGATTATCTGGAGGGGTGTGATTCATAGCGCAGGTGACTAATCCATAGAAAATTCTTATATTATGAGCGGGCGATTCTCCTCCGATTACGCCCCGCAGACAACCTGCAAAAAAGTAAGGTTATTCATATTCAACCGACCGTTTTTCGGCTACGGTATTTTTTTATCTTTATAAAATCGCTGTGTTATTTTCAAGGAGCTGTAATGCGTCGTTTCGTACTGAAGGGATTTATGCTGATGTTAGTGGGTTCTTTGGCCGCCTGCAGTCAGTGCACGGATAGCGTCACCGCCCATACCAAAAGTTATGTTTTTAAATCCAAAAGCGACTTTGACCCCAACTATACCACCCAGATTTCCGGCACCATCCAGCTGATGAAGCCGGTTTTTAAAGCGTATCATGACGACGGTATAAAGGATCGTCAGGCGGGAATCTCGCGTGAGGTGGCGTTGCAGAAAGTGGACAACTTCAAAAAAGAAAAAGCCTCAGAAAAGATGGAAAGCCAGCACACCTTTATTAACAGCAGCTATGCCAGCACGCTGAGTGACAAGCAGCGGGCGCTGTTTATCAACGAGGCGATGGGTGCCTATCTGGACGGTTTTGACGGGCGCTGATCGAAACCACTGCGGTGCCGGGGCCAGATCCACCGATTCATCTGGCCCCGACGAGCCGCATTTAGCCAGCGGCTCATTACCCTGAAATTGAAGGTCAGTTAAACCAGTGCGGCAGCGGATCGGGCAGATTCACCCAGCTGCGCGGCCCGGCGGCCAGTTCGCTGTCGGTGAGCAGTGCTGCATTCAGCTGACGACGCAGTGCCCCCTCATCCATCTGCATGCCGATAAACACCAGTTCCTGCCGCGCATCGCCCACGCCATCCTGCCAGTGCTGCATGATCCAGCGCAGGGATTCTTCATCCTGCGGCCAGCGATCGCGCGGCACGCCCACCCACCAGCGCCCGGCCATTTCCTGGCGGGATACGCCGCCCGCCTGCGACCAGCTGCCGGCAAACTCCGGGCGACTCGCCAGCCAGAAATAGCCTTTTGAACGCACCACGCCCGGCAGTTCGCCGCCGAAAAAGTCCCAGAAGCGTTCCGGATGAAACGGCCTGCGCGCCCGCCAGACAAAATTGCTGATGCCGTACTCTTCCGTTTCCGGCACGTGGGTACCGCGCAGTTCCTGCATCCAGCCGGGTGCCTGCGACGCTTCAGCAAAGTCAAACAGGCCGGTATTCAGCACTTTATCCAGCGCCACCTGACCGAAGCGGGCGATTTCAATGCGTGCGCGGGGATTAAGGCTGCGCAGGATGCCGGTAAGCTGCTCGCGCTGCTTTTCGCTAATCAGGTCGGTTTTGTTGATAATCAGCACGTCGCAGAATTCGATTTGCTCGATGAGCAGATCGACCACCGAACGCTCGTCAAACTCGCCCAGCGATTCGCCGCGCGATTCAATGCTGTCGCGCGACTGATAGTCACGCAGGAAGTTAAAGCCATCCACCACCGTCACCATGGTATCCAGCCGGGCCACCGCCGACAGACTTTCGCCGCTGTCGTCTTCAAAGGTGAAGGTTTCCGCGACCGGTAAGGGTTCGGAGATGCCGGTGGATTCAATCACCAGCTGATCGAAGCGGTTTTCCCGCGCCAGGCGATTGACCTCCATTAACAGGTCTTCACGCAGGGTGCAGCAGATGCAGCCGTTGCTCATCTCGACCAGTTTTTCATCGGTTCGGGAGAGATCGGCCCCGCCGTCGCGGACCAGCGCGGCGTCGATGTTAATTTCGGACATATCATTGACGATAACCGCGACGCGTCTGCCCTCGCGGTTATTGAGAATATGGTTGAGCAGCGTGGTTTTTCCCGCGCCCAGAAAGCCGGAAAGTACGGTAACCGGCAGGCGAGCATCGTGCCCGGTGTTGATGCGTGGTTGTGACATAGTGACATCCTCAGGTGCGTTAACGCGGAGATGAACGGGCGTTAAACCGTATCCCTTATGGGGTAATTGTTATGTTATAACATAACAATTATGGAAGTCATCTGTTTATCGAAAAATGCCCAGTGCAGGGATTTGTCGGGACTGCATGGTGTACATTGTATGTCCTGAATTTCTATGAATCTCAGTGATGCGAAAAAACGGACTGGGTGGGGAAAATGAGGTGCAAAAATGAATTTTTTTGAAGAACTGAAAACCTCTCTGGAAGGGGCCGTAGAAATAAAAAAAGGTAACAAAGCACCATCTGCCGTTACCCGATACGATATTGCAGATGTTCGTGCTACTGCACGGGTCAGTGGGCTAAAAGGGGGAAGGAACAATCTACTGAGCAAGCATAAACAGGCCGTAGGTGTATGATGTTTGGAATTCGAGATAGAGGAGTCTACATAGTTTTATCAATATATAAATTGATAAAGGTGTTGAGTTGCGCGCGGATACAGAAAATTTTTATCTAGGCCATACATAGCTTATGAGAGTTAAAGGGAAATCAACTAAGGGATGCTGTTATGTACTATAGTGATGCAATTGTCAGTAAAATGATAAGTGATGATATTCTTGCCAAAAAACTGGATAATGCGCTTGTCGGTGTTAAAGACCAGGTTTTCGAACAGGCCGCCAGAATTCAGGATGGCACCACCAGAATGGCTTATTATCTGTCTTGCTTTACTGATAATTATCACGATGTTTGCTCAAAATTAAAAAAAGAGGATGTGCGTTTTTTTGAAGCATTTTATCATCTGGTTAAGTATCGGAGGATGATTTCAGAACTCATCCAAATATATATCGAGTTGATTTTAAAAAACAGAATCCCGCAACAATTGGAACATATTAAACGCTTATTGATGAAAGTGAATGTAAATATATCATCCAGTTCTTTAACTACTCAATCATTTGCTTTGGGTGTTACTAGTGCAATATGTCTTGGTTCGAATGTAAGTGATGGAATTGTCAGGAAGATGAGTAAAGTCTCCGGTCTATCTGTTGCAGCCGTAAACTTTTATGGCTATATTCAGCAAGCGGCCGAAAGTGCCGAGCGGTTACAGATCATGCATCCAGGTTATTATCAGGAGTTATATGTCAGAAAGTTGGAGATGATGTATTTCCTTGTTGAACCCGTTTTCATGAAGGCGCATTTTTTCATGGCTAACCTTTCATCAGACGATGATATTGCCAATGCAATATTTCGGATGACCAGGTAAATAGTATGATTAATTTTTTCAAAAAGTGGTTAAAAAACCAATTATCATTTTTTCTTTGGGTATACATTCCAGTAATATTAACTGTAATTTTCGGCGTTTTCATGGCTCACTTCCTCCCCAATATTGCAATGCAGGCAATAGGGGTTTTCTTTGTCTTAATGTTAGTTGCTGTTTTTTGTTACTCTCGATAAATTTATAAGGATATTAAAATGTCAACTCCAGCTCATATTTGGTTAACAGATAAAAATGGATCACAAGTTGTCGGAGGGTGTTTAATGCCAGAACGAATTGGTTCAATTGAATTAAAATCGGTTATGCACAGTGTTTCTATACCTGTATCTCCTAACACAGGAAAACTTACTGGCGCAAGAATTCATTCACCTATAGCTGTGCAAAAAGAATTTGACAAAACCACACCAATTCTTTTTCGCGCACTATGTGAAGGACGAACATTTAAATCGGCGACAATAAAAATGTATCGGATTTTGGATGCTGGGATTGAAAGCGAGTATTTCAATATTTTTCTGGAGAATGTTAAGATCACAACAATCTCGCCGTATTTATATCCAAATGGAATGACAAGTACGCACATGGAAAATATTGAGTTACGTTATGAAACTATTACCTGGAAGTATACGGAAGGTAATGTTCTATACCGAGACACATGGAATGAATATGCTACAGCGTAAGGGAAGATAAAAGCGTTTGACAGGCTGAGTTTAAGCCCGCGTTAGCGGGCACGTTTAGCCAGTAAACCCCGCAGCAGCAGCGTCAGCGCTTCGGAACTCTGCGCCAGGCGGGCATCACTCTCTTCTCCTTCGGCGATCCAGAATGCGGCTTCGGCCAGACTGCCGTAAATCAGTGATGCCAGCGCCTGCGGATTTGCTTCGGCTATCACGCCCTGGTCAATCAGTTGGCCAATCAGCCGCTGCATGGCATCAACGCAGTGTCGCTGCGATTCCTGCGACTGCCCCCCAAGCACGGAACGGGCATCGCGCAGAACGATGCGCTGATATTCAGGTTCCAGCGCCATGGTCAGATAGGCATTGCAGCGATGGGTAAATCCCTGCCAGCCGTCTTCAGCCGTACTGGAAATCGCCTCCAGCCTTGCATCCATTTCTGCATCAATCTGCTCCACCACCGCTGCCAGCAGTCCCTTTTTATCGCCGAAATGATGATAAAGCGCCCCCCGGGTCAGCCCCGCTTGCCCGGTAAGATCGTCCATCACCGTTTCGGCATAGCCGACCTCACTAAACACCTTCCGTGCCGTTGATATCAGCGCGGCGCGGGTTTCTTCCATCTCTGCGCGGGTACGTCGCACCATAATCCCCTTCCTCTGCTAATGCTAACGAGTTTTGATTGTTTACATACGTTACGTATGAATATATGATTTTTCATACGCCACGTATGTATTATGTCTGCAGCCGTTTTTCGTGGCAAGCGGATGCGTTATGGAGAAGGAAATGATCGCCACTTATCGAGAGTTATTTGCTGCACCGGGCACACGGGCTTTTACCCTCGCCGGAATACTGGCCAGGCTTCCGCTGCCGATGACGGGTATCGGCATCATTATCATGCTTTCACAGTCCGGCGGCAGCTATGCCTTTGCCGGTGCCGTTTCCGCCACCTTCGTCATGACCTGTGCGCTGGTGTCGCCGCAGATTTCCCGGCTGGTGGATCGTCACGGGCAGCGCCGCGTGCTGCCGTTCGTTACGGTCATCAGCACGCTGGGTCTGGTCATGCTTTCATTAAACAGCCTGTGGTGGGATTCGGCGTGGATGATGTTTACCGGTGCACTACTCAGCGGATTTATGCCGTCGATATCGGCGATGGTGCGTGCGCGATGGACGGCGATCTACCGGGGACAGCCGCGACTGCAAACGGCCTATTCACTGGAAACGGTGCTGGATGAAGTCTCTTTCATAGCCGGTCCACCGCTGGCGGTAGCGCTGGGAGTGATGGTGCGGCCCGAGGCCGCTATGCTTCTCGCCACGCTGCTGCTGATCACCGGCGTCGCTGCACTGCTGGCGCAGCGCGGAACCGAACCACCCCGGATCCCGCTTGATGTGACCTCCAGCAACCGCTCCCTTATTCGCCTCCCGGCGATGCGTTTACTGGTGATGTTAATGATGGCGATGGGCGTTATTGTGGGCACCATCGATATCGTCAGCGTGGCTTTCGCCACCGAGCAGGGGCAGCCTGCGCTGGCCAGCATGGTGCTCTCTGCCTATGCACTGGGATCGTGCCTTGCCGGGTTGCTGTTTGGCGCGTTACATCTGCGCGCGCCACTGCATCATCAGCTGGTATTCGGCGGACTGGGGATCGCCTTGTCCACCCTGCCGCTGCTGATGGCGGGCAGCATCCTGTCCCTGACCGCTGCCGTTATGCTCTCCGGACTGTTTTTCGCCCCGACGATGATTGTGGCGATGTCGCTGGCCGAGCGCGCCGCGCCCGAAAACCGGGTCACGGAAGGAATGGCCTGGCTGCTGGCGGGGTTGAATATCGGCGTGGCGCTGGGCGCGGCAGTGGCGGGACAGGTGCTCAATTATGGCTCAGCGCCGCAGGGATTTTACGTAGCGGCGGGGGCAGCAGGCGCGATCCTCGCCGTGGTGCTGTATGGCTTTCGCCATCTGGGTAACACCGCCAGTGGCAGCTAAAAAGAAGTTATTAGCTGTAGGAGGGGCAACCCTCTGGGCTGACAGCAGCGCTTTTGACGATTGTCACGCTGCTGTCGTCTGTTCCCTTCTTTGGCGAACGCAGATCGGCACTCCTGGCCTGTTAGCTATACCGCTTTGCCCCAAACACACACAGGATCACCGCCGTGGCGCAGGCTATCATGCTCCAGGCGATGGATTCGTGCAGCAGAGCGGCGGCCAGCAGCAGGCCGAAAAAGGGCTGCAAAAGCTGGAGCTGGCTGACGCCCGCGATGCCGCCCAGCGCCAGCCCGCGATACCAGAACAGAAAGCCAATCAGCATGCTGAACAGGGAAACGTAGCCCAGGCTTAACCAGCCGGGCTGGCTGATGGCGCTCCAGCTGTGCGGCAGGCTGAACAGGCCGATCACCGCCATCAGCGGCAGGGAGAGCAGCAGCGCCCAGCTGATCACCTGCCAGCCGCCGAGGCGACGCGATAACCCCGCGCCTTCCGCATAGCCGAGTCCGCAGACGATGACCGAAGCCACCATCAGCAGATCGCCGCTCAGCGATCCACCCTGTCCCGTGGCGATAGCAAAACCAGCCACGATGGCGGCACCGAGCAGTGAAAACAGCCAGAAAGCCTTGCGTGGACGCTCGCCCCCGCGTAGCACGCCAAATAATGCGGTGGAGAGCGGCAGCAGGCCGATAAACACCACCGAATGACCGGCGCTGATATGGCGCAGCGCCAGCGCAGTCAGCAGAGGAAAACCGACCACCACGCCCAGCGCGACGATCAGCAGCGGCAGCATGTCGGAGCGCGCCGGGGGGCGCTGGCGAAGCAGCAGCAGCAGCGCGCCGCCCAGCAGCGCGGCGATGGTCGCCCTGGCCGAAGTCAGAAACAGCGGCGAAAAATCATTGACCGCTACGCGGGTGGCCGGAAGTGAACCGCTAAAAATCATCACGCCGATCAGTCCACTCCACCATCCTGCCGTTGTCCGTTCCATAGTGCCTCGTTTCTGTTTTGACTCACAATTTTCAACGATAATAGGCAACGTCAGGAACGATTCGAAGATACAATGCAGTACAATTTCACCAAACTGTATGGGTGATAACTTCCACACAGTGATAATGTCTGCGACGGGGCTGAAGCGCAATGACACGCATTGAAATGCTGATGGATGATATTCGCGGCCGGATTATTTCTGGCGCACTGAGTACCGGGGAACGCCTGCCGTCGGTACGCCAGTATGCGGCACAGATGCAGGTTTCCCCGTCAACGGTGGTGGAAGCCTATGAACGACTGGCGGCAACCGGGATGATCCGCGCACGGCGCGGCGCGGGCTTTTTTGCCACCGGGTCACATTCTTCTCCGCTCAGCCTGGTGGAGAAAAACCCTGATTACCAGCGGGACGTCGACCCGTTCTGGGTTTCTCGACAGTCGCTGGATGCCGATCCTGAAGTTTTAAAACCCGGCTGCGGCTGGCTACCCGCCGAGTGGATGCCTGTTGAGGCGCTGCGTAAGGCGATGCGCCAACTGGCGCGCTCTGATGCCAGCCTGCTGAGTGATTATGGCAGCACACGTGGGGCGACCGAACTGCGCCGCCTGCTGCTGGCCCGGTTCGCCGGTGAAGGGCTGTCGGCCTCGATGCAGCAAATTATGCTGACCGGCTCCGGCACCCAGGCGTTGGATCTCATCTGCCGCTTCCTGCTGCGGCCGGGTGATACCGTGCTGGTGGACGACCCCTGCTACTTTAACTTCCAGGCGCTGCTCCGCGCGCATCAGGTGACGATGGTGGGCGTGC
The DNA here is from genome assembly GCF_003751505.1 of Erwinia sp. JUb26. Lineage (GTDB taxonomy): Bacteria > Pseudomonadota > Gammaproteobacteria > Enterobacterales > Enterobacteriaceae > Erwinia. The sequence continues at coordinate 294,605 of NZ_RJVB01000004.1, forward strand.
CGTTCACGCCAACCGGGCCGGACGTGGCCGCCTTTGAACAGATACTCAGCAGCGCGCGTCCGCGTCTGTACATTACCAACTCGGCGCTGCATAACCCGACCGGGGCGAGCCTCTCCCCGCAAACCGCCTGGCGGGTGCTCAGCGCCGCGCGTGAACACGACCTGATTATCGTTGAGGATGATATCTTCGCCGAATTCGAGCCGGAACTGTCGTCACGCCTGGCGATCCCTGACGGCCTGGAACGGGTGATCCGCATGGGTAGCTTTTCTAAAACGCTTTCGGCCTCCGTGCGCTGCGGCTACATTGCCTGTCGCCCTGAATGGATTGAGGGTTTAATCGATCTGCAAATTGCCACCAGCTTCGGCGGCCCCAGCCCGATGACCACCGAACTGTTGGCCAGCGTGCTTTCGGGCGGCAGCTACCGCAAACATCTGGACGAGGTCACCCGGCGGCTGACGCGTGCGCGGAAAGCGGCGGCGGAAAAGCTGACGGCGCTGGGGCTGACGCCGTGGATCGTGCCGCGCGGGGGATTTTATCTCTGGTGCCGCCTGCCGGCGGGGCTGGATTCCACCGAGATTGCCCGCCGCTGCCGCGAGCATAACGTGGTGATGGCACCGGGCAACGTGTTCAGCGTGTCGCAGACGGCCGGAGAATTTATGCGGTTTAACGTCGCTCATCTGGGCGATGAGCGCGTATTTAGCGTGTTGAAAGACGTGATGGCGGCGTGTCGAACGGGGCCATAGTACCCCGCGTACGGGTGCGGGGGCGTGGACGGGGTCGCCATTGCTGAATGACGAGCCCCGCTGACGGCCTCGTTTCTTTGCGAGTGAGCCATCCGCCAGCGGGGATACTGGCCGTTAATGCAGGCTTTCTTCCTTCAAATCAATTGCTCTCAGCGCCTGCTGGAAGGTGGTGTCGGTGATGTTGCGCGCGCGCTTGAGCCTGAACAGCTCGGCGCGCTGAGCCACGATCGCCTCGCGCTGCATCTCTTTTTCGATCCGCGCACGCTTCTTCAGTTCCTGACCGACATCGTTCTGGTCGTCACTGTCATTGTAGTGAAGGCGACGCTGGTAGGTCTCCAACAGCAGGTTTCCGGCATCCGCCCGCAGGGCCTCTTCCTCAGGGTCGTCAACGGGCTGGCTGAGCAATTCGTTCAGGCGGGCGATCGCCGCTTCGGTCAGCGCCGCGCTGATTGCCCCCTTGCCTGAATCATGAGGTAAGTCATCCGCCAGATACGAAGTCATGATCGGCAGGCCGACCGCGGCGACGATCAGCGACAGCAGGATCACCGACATTGAGAGGAAAATAAGCAGGTCCCTGCCCGGGAACGGGGAGCCATCGGTCAGCACCACGGGCAGCGTCAGAATACCGGCCAGCGTGATCGAACCTTTCACCCCGGCCAGCGCCATTACGGCGACCGCGCTGAACTGCGGGCGGCTGGTGGTGACTTTACCCTGGCGCTTCTGGCGGAACACCGTCAGCGTAATGGATAGCCATACCCAGCAGAAACGCACGGCACCCAGTGCCAGGGTGATCACTACCGCATACAGCAGCAGATACCAGGGGGAGGAGACGCCCGCCTGGCTGGCGACGTCCGGCAGGGTTTGCAGCATGCGGGGAAGCTGCTCGCCGAGCATCAGGAAGATCATCCCGTTCAGGATGGTCTGCAGCATGTTCCACACGGCGCTGCTTTTCATTCGGGTGGCGGGCAGCCGTGGACCGGAGAGCTGCTCGTAGTGCATGGCAATCCCGGCGGCAACCGCGGCCAGAATCCCCGATACGTGGAAGGTTTCGGCCAGAATGTAGGCAGCAAACGGGATAAGAATACTGATCAGGATCTGTATCGCCGGTTCTTCGCGCGTGCGGCGGATCAGGAAGTTATTGCACTTGCCGGTTGCCCAGACCACCACCAGCCCGCTGAAGATACCGCCGATGGCCATCACGGCAAAACGCGTGACCGCATCGCTGGCTGAAAAGCTGCCGGTCAGCACCGCCGCAACGGCAAAGTTAAACGCTACCAGACCGGATGCATCGTTGAGCAGCGACTCGCCTTCAAGAATATGGCCCATACGGGAAGGCAGCGGCGAGCTGGCGGTCATCGCCGAGACGGCAACCGGGTCCGTCGGCGACAGGATCGCCGCCAGCGCAAAGCCGGCCGCCACGGTAATCGCCGGGATCAGCCAGTGAATGAATAAACCCATGCCGATGATGGTGACCAGCACCAGCCCGATGGCCAGTGACAGAATGGGTTTTAGATCGCTGAAAAAGGCATCTTTCGGGATGCGCCAGCCGTCAAGAAACAGCAAAGGAGGAATAAACAGCAGCAGAAAGATATGGGGATCAAAATCGACCTGAAAACCGCCCGCTGCCAGGGCTGCACCCGCCGCAATCTGGATCAGCGGCAGGGGGATTTTAGCGGACAGTAAATGGGATATAAAAACGGTAACAACAATGGCCATTATAAAAACTAATACAATGGTGATCAGCGACATTCGCAACCTCCCCTTTTGGTAAAAATGGCATAACACATACAGACCTTCTCCCTGGTTAACTCAAACAATAAATGGAAAACAATCGGTCATTATGGCCGTCAGTCAGGGAGGGATGATACAGGAAATATCTGATGGCGAGGGGATTAAGATTTTAACTGCGCATCGTTATCAGATATTTATCTTTCACAGTTTCCTGCCGCGCGGTTAATAATCCTCATAACTTAATTGCCCCGGTGGTGGAACTCATGACTGAACGTATTCGTTTAGCAAAAGTGGAAGAAGCAGAATTACTGCATGGACTATTACAGCGCGCCTACGCGCCGCTTATTCCGCAGGGGATCCACTTCACCATTACCCGCTCCACCGTCGAGGACGTTCGCGCGGTGATCGCCAGCGAATCGACCTTCGTACTGGAAAATGACGGCCGCCTGGTGGCCACGCTGACGGTGCGTTTCCCGTGGGCCGCCGACAGCAAGCAGGTGTCGCCGTGGCCCTTCCTGCACTGGTTTGCCGTCGATCCTGTGTTCAAAGGCCAGGGTTTCGGCAGCCGGATTATTCGCTACGTTGAGGAAAGCTTCCTGCGCGATACGCTGAAATCCCCGGCGGTGTATCTGGCGACGGCCATTAAACATCCGTGGCTGTCACAGCTCTATTTACGCCGGGGTTACCAGCCGTTTCATCGCGCGGTGAATCCGCTGGGCGTTGAACTGGTTTATTTAACCCGTGTCCTCGATCAGCAGCGCTATCAGCAGGCAAAAATTAAAGAATACGTGCACGATTTTATTGAAAACTCACTGACGGCTTAGTCGCCTTTATTACCTTTCTGGGAAAACTATGCGCTTAAATAATAAAGTGGCCATGATGGCTACGGTATCGCTGTTGGCTTTATCCGTCTCATCGGCATTTGCCGCCGCCGAACCACGCACGGGCGGCACCCTGACCTGGGGCGTGGAAACCGAACCTAAACCGTTAAACCCGCAGTTGAACGGCCAGTCGAAAGCCGAGCTGATCCTGCGCGTGGCCTATGAATCGCTGCTGGCGCGTAAGGCCGACGGCAGCTTCGTTCCGTGGCTGGCGGAAAGCTACCGCGTGGAGCAGGACGGCAAGCGGATTATCTTTACCCTGCGCCCGGACGTGAAGTTCTCCGACGGCGCGAAGCTGAATGCGGAGGCGGTGGCGCAGAACTTCCGTCAGATCCAGGATCCGGCCTACTGCGCGGGGTCCAGCCTTTGCGCCCTGAGCCGCCATATCGACAGCATTGAAACCCCGGACGAGCGTACCGTGGTGCTGAATCTGAAGGCGGTTTACTCACCGTTCCTGGCCTTCGCCGCCGGTCTGAAACTGATTTCACCGAAATCCTGGCAGTCGCCGGACCTGAAAGCGGGCGGTGCCTCCGTGGCCGGAACCGGGCCGTTTATCCTGCAGCGCTATGAAAAAGGCCAGCAGATCGTCTTTGTGAAAAACCCGGAATACAACTGGGCACCGGCGAATGCCGCGCATCAGGGCCCTGCGTATCTGGACGGCGTGACCTATCGCTTCCTGCCGGAGTCTTCGGTGCGCGTGGGCGCCCTGCTCTCCGGACAGGTTGACGCGATTGAGGGCGTTTCCGGTAACGATGCCGGTGAATTTAAAAACAATCCGGACTTCACCTATCAGCACGCGCTGAATACCGGCACGCCTTATTCGCTGTTCCTGAACGTGGAATACGGCCCAACGCAGGAACTCAAGGTGCGCCAGGCGCTGTTGCAGGGGCTGGACGTGGCGCCGATCCTGCAATCCATCTATCGCGGCGAGCGCACCCGCGCCTGGGGCATCACTTCCCCGGTCGATCCGCTGTACACCAACGGCGTCGAAGGCAAATACGGTAATAACCCGGATCTGGGCAATAAGTTGCTGGATGAAGCGGGCTGGACCGCGCGTGATGCCGACGGCTTCCGCACTAAGGACGGTCAGCGCCTGAGCATTGAAATCATCCAGGCGCAGGCGACGGTGCGCGACCAGCGCGATGTGCTGCTGCAGGCGATTCAGGCGCAGGCTCGTCAGCGTTTGGGCGTGGAGCTGAAGCTCCGCTATGTCGATTCCGGCACCTATACCGAGCTGCGCAACAGCGGCCAGTTCGGCTCAATCGCCAACTCTAATACCGAAACCGACGGCATCGATATCGAAAACCACTACCTGCCGGTGAATGCCGGTGGTGCGATCAACTACAGCCGTACCTCCGACCCGGCGATCCTGCCGCTGCTGAAAGGCGCTTCAGCGACCGCCGATGTGCCGGCCCGTCGTGGCTTCTACGCGCAGCTACAGCAGCTGGCGATTATCGACCGCGCGGTGGCGATCCCGCTGTACGAACCGGAAGACCAGATTGCCGCCGCCAGCTACGTCAACGGTATCGGTTTCCGTCCCTTTAAACAGATGCCGGAAAACGCCTACAGCGTCTGGCTGAGCGAACATTAACAGGTGAGCCATGAGTAGCGAAACCACCCCCCTGATCAAAAGCGCCGGGCAACCGCGACAGAAACCGTCTTCCTCGCTGCCGTGGCGCATTGCGGGACGTATCGGCGGCGGCGCAATGGTGCTGTGGGCGGCGGTCAGCCTGTCGTTTATCGCCGTCTGGCTGGCCCCGGGCGATATCGTCAGCCTGCTGGTCGGTGAACAGGTACGTACCCCGGAAATCGAGGCGGCTATCCGCGCGGAATGGGGGCTGGATCGCCCGCTGTGGCAGCAGTATCTCAACTATCTGTGGCGCATCGTTCACGGTGATTTTGGCCGCTCTTATATGCTGAACGTTGACGTTGGCCAGCTGGTGTTTTCGCAGCTGCTGCCGACGCTGAAGCTGGCCGGGGCGGCACTGCTGGTCAGCGTGGTGTTTGCGGTGCTGGTTGCCGTGTCCACCGCGCACCGCCGCTGGGGGCGCAATTTCGCCAGCGGTCTGGAGCTGCTGCTGGCCTCCACCCCGTCTTTCTGGCTGGGCATCGTGCTGCTGTTCGTTTTCAGCTTCACGCTTCGCTGGTTCCCGGTGGCGGGCGATCGTAACTTCGCCGCGCTGGTGCTGCCGTCGCTGTCGCTGGGGCTGGCGCAGGGCGCGGTGGTGTCGCAGGTGCTGCGTCGCGGGCTGGAGGATGCGCTGGATCAGCCGTTTTCCCTGACGCTGCGGGCCTGGGGGATCCACGGAGTGATAGTGCGTCTGCGCCACGCGCTGCGCCATGCCGCACTGCCGGCGGTGACGCTGACCGGCTGGCTGGTCGGCGGCCTGCTGAGCGGCGCGGTGATCACCGAGCAGGTGTTCAGCCGCCCCGGGCTGGGTAAAGTCACCGTTGATGCGGTGCTGGCAAAAGATATGCCGGTGGTGCTGGCGGTGGCGATCCTCTCCGCGCTGGTTTACGTGGTGATGAGCACGCTGGTCGATATCCTCGGCCTGCTGATTGACCCGCGCCTGCGCAGCCAGGCAGAAAAGGAGTAAGCCATGTCCACGATGTTACTGACCCTGCGCCTGCCGCGCCGCATTCGGTTTGCCCTGCTGCTGTCCTTTGTTTTTCTTGCCGTGCTGGCGCTGGCCGCCGCGTTCCCAGGCTGGCTGGCACCGGGGGATCCGCTGCTGGCCGATCCGCTGAATGCCATGCAGCCGCCGTCGTGGCAGCACTGGCTGGGGACCGACCAGCTGGGGCGCGACCTGCTCAGCCGGGTGATTTACGGCAGCCGCTACTCCCTGCTGATCTCGGTGGCGGCTATCGGGCTGGCCGTGGTTGTCGGCACCGCACTGGGCCTGCTGGCCGGGCTGGCGCGCGGCGTGGTCGATGAGGTGATTGGCCGCACGGTGGATGTGATTTCCGCCTTCCCCGATCTGCTGCTGGCGCTGATGCTGATCGCCTTTACCGGCCCCGGCACCACCAATCTGATTATTGCCCTGGGCGTGGCGTCGGTGCCGCGCTTTGCCCGCGTGGTCCGGGCGCAGACCTTTCTGATTGCGCAGTCCGGCTACGTTGAGCAGGCGCTAACGTTTGGCCAGCCGTGGCCTGTGCTGGTGTGGCGGCACGTGCTGCCGCACGCCATCGCTCAGGTTCCGGCGCTGGCGACGCTCGGCCTCGGCACCGCGATTATCGGCACGGCGGGGCTGAGCTTCCTCGGCATGGGGCCGCAGCCGCCGACGGCGGAATGGGGACTGATGCTGGCCGAAGGACGCAACTATCTGCGTAACGCGTGGTGGACCGGCGTCTGGCCCGGTGTGGCGATTACCCTGACGGTGGTGGCGGTGAGCGTGATTGGCCGCCACTGGCAGGCACGATTTGAAGGAAAACAGCTATGACCGCGATTGTTGATATTCACAACCTCTCGATTCGTTTCGGCCCGCAGGCGGTGGTGGACGGGCTTAACCTGACCATTCAGCCCGGCGAGTCCGTCGCGCTGGTTGGTGAGTCGGGGTCGGGGAAAACCGTCACCGCCCGCGCGCTGCTGGGGCTTCAGGCCAAAGGCGCGGCGATCGATGCCGATCGTTTCACCATTCAGGGGCAGCCCGCGCTGGGCAACGGCGAGCGCGACTGGCGGCAGGTGCGCGGCCGCCAGATTGGCTACGTGTTGCAGGATGCGCTGGTGTCGCTGGATCCCCTGCGTACGGTGGGCCAGCAGCTGGCCGACGCGCTGAGGGCCAGCCAGCAGGTTGCGGTGAAAGATATTGCTGCGCGCAGTCTGCAGCTGCTGCATGAGGCCGGAATGGCCGATGCGGAGCAGCGGCTGGCGGTGTATCCGCATCAGCTTTCCGGCGGGCTGCGCCAGCGGGTGCTGATCGCCTGTGCGCTGGCCGGGCAGCCCGCGCTACTGATTGCCGATGAACCGACCACCGCGCTGGATATGACGGTACAAAAACAGATCCTGACGCTGCTCCGGCGGCGGCGGGAAAACGGCCAGGCATTACTGCTGATCAGCCACGATCTGGCGGTGGTGGCCGAGCTGGCCGATCGCGTGCTGGTGATGCGTGACGGCAAGGTGGTGGAAAGCGGGGAAACCCGCCAGGTCCTCACTGCCCCGCAGCATCCGTGGACCCGCCGCCTGCTGCGCGCTATTCCAACGCCGCAGACGCGCGGCTTCCGGCTGGCCAGCGAACGGCTACAGGCGCTGCCTCCCCGCCCGATAGTAGGCGGCGAGCCACTAGTCAGCGTCAACAACGTACATAAATATTACGGCGATCGCCACGTGGTGAATAACGTTTCTTTCCAGCTGCACGCCGGTGAAACGCTGGGCGTGGTGGGCGAATCCGGCTCGGGAAAAAGCTCGCTGGCCCGGCTGCTGCTGGGACTGAGTGAACCGCAGCGCGGCAGCATTGAGATTGCCGGTGAGCGCTGGAGCCAGCAGCCGGAAGCCCTGCGCCGCAGCCGTCGCGCCGGACTTCAACTGATTGCCCAGGATCCGCTCAGCTCCTTCGACCCGCGCTACAACGTGGAACGACTGATTGGCGAGAGTCTGGATACCGCCGGGATCTTCGGTTCGGCGCGCCGTCAACGGGTGCTGCAGCTGCTGGATGAGGTCAGCCTCAGCCGTGAATTACTGCATCGCTACCCGCGTGAACTGTCCGGCGGGCAGCGCCAGCGCGTGGCGATTGCCCGGGCCTTTGCGCCGAACCCCGCGCTGCTGGTTGCCGATGAGCCGGTCAGCGCGCTGGATGTTTCGGTGCAAGCGCAGATCCTCGATCTGCTGGCCGATATGCAGACGGAACACCGCACCGCCCTGCTGTTTATCTCCCACGATCTGGGGGTGATTCACCATCTGGCCGACCGGGTGCTGGTGATGAGAGAGGGGCGGATTGTCGAAAGCGGGGATGTGGAGCAGGTGTTTAACCATCCCGCTCACCCCTGGACGCAAAAATTACTTGATGCGCTGCCGGCGATGCCCGGCCGCGCGGCCTGAAATAAAGGAGCACTATCATGAGTCAGACCCAATCCCAGCTGCGTCTGGGGGCGATTATTCAGGGACCATCCGGCAATATGTCCGCGTGGCGTCATCCCGACGCGCAGAGCGATGCCAGTATTAATGTTGAATTTGTGCAGAAGCTGGCAAAACAGGCGGAGCAGGCAAAGTTTGATTTCCTGTTTGTTGCCGACGGGCTGTATATCAACGCCCAGTCAATTCCGCACTTTCTTAACCGCTTCGAGCCGATCACCCTGCTCTCCGCGCTGTCGCTGGTTACCCAGAAAATCGGCCTGGTCGCCACGCTGTCCACCTCCTACAGCGAGCCCTTTACCGTGGCGCGGCAGTTCGCCAGCCTCGATCAGTTGAGCGGTGGTCGGGTGGGCTGGAACGTGGTGACCTCACCGCTGGAAGGATCGGCAAAGAACTTCTCCCGCGACCGTCATCCTGAACACGACGAGCGCTACCGCATTGCCAGCGAGTATCTGCAGGTGGCGAAGGGGCTGTGGGATTCGTGGGAGGCGGATGCCTTTGTACGCAACAAGCAGACGGGCGAATTCTTCGATACCAGCAAGCTGCACACGCTGAACCACAAGGGCCACTACTTCTCCGTGCAGGGGCCGCTGAACGTCGGCCGCTCGCCGCAGGGCCGCCCGGTGATTTTCCAGGCCGGGGCGTCGGAAGCCGGTAAGGCGTTTGCCGCCGAAACGGCCGACGGCATCTACACCCGCCAGGAAACGCCGGAGCTGGCGCGGGCGTTCCGTGAAGACGTGCGCCGCCAGCTGGTTGCCCGCGGCCGCAGCGCTGATGATATTCGCGTGTTCCAGGGTATTAGCGTGATTATCGGCGAGGATGAGGCGCAGGCCGAGGAGCGCTACCAGCAAACCGCCCAGCTGGTGACGGTGGAAAAAGCGCTGGAGTACCTGGGCCGCTACTTTGAGCACTACGATTTCAGCCAGCACCCGCTGGATGAACCGTTCCCGGATATTGGCGATCTCGGCCAGAACAGCTTCCGCAGCACCACCGACACCATCAAGCGTGATGCCCTTGAGCGCGGTTTAACACTGCGCCAGACGGCGCTGGAGGCGGCTACGCCAAGACCGGGCTTCTTCGGCACCGCGGAACAGGTTGCCGACGGGCTGGAGCACTGGTTCCGTTCCGGTGCGGCGGACGGCTTTATCGTGCGCGGCGGCACGCCGACAGCCTTTGATGATTTTGTTGAGCAGGTGATCCCGATCCTGCAGCAGCGCGGACTGTATCGCACCGAGTACGAGGGCAACACGCTGCGTGAAAACCTCGGGCTGAGCGAGCCGGAAAATCAGTTTGCTGTGCAGGAACAGCAGGCGCTCAGCGCCTGATCTGACACCTTCTTCCCCGTTGCCCGGCAGATCGCTTCGCCGGGCAAGACAGGCAAGCATTAACACCGGAATACAGTAATCGTCTGTATCAAGGCTGCTGCCGACGTTATCCCACCGCGTCGAATATCGACCGACGGCTCCTTTAGTTCCGTTCAATCATCCTCCTCCTTCTGTCATTCGTTCAAAAATCACTCAACCATAGCCTGTTTATTTGGCATCCCCATCCCCCGTGTTGCACTGATGTGATGCAATTGTCATCCGTGTTGCACTGCAGAATTTTCTCCCGGTTTAATAGCGTAAAAATCCCGCCACAAAAACAATCTCTGTAACGCAATGATTTATAGCAATAAAAAATAACCCCACAAAGATGGCATGCATCGTGCTTTGTTAGTTTTGTGTCAGCAATGAGCTGAATGACAGCGAACTAACACGGAAACCCGATGAGCGCGAATAACAAACTCTTCACCCTTATTGAAGCCGCCTGGAGCAGCCAGACGCCGAGCGAAAAGCGCATCAGCTCCTGGCTGTTAAGCAACCGGGAACAGATTCCGTTTGAGACGGCCGACGGCATCGCCCAGGCCACCGGCACCAGCGGCATCACGGTGGGGCGCTATCTGCGCAAAATGGGATTCCGCAATCTGGAGGATGTGAAAAGCCAGCTGCGTGAAACGCCAAGCCAGGCCTATAAACACTGGGGAGTGATCGACCGTCTGGACTCCTGGGAGCAGCAGCAGGCCCTGCCCGACCGGGTGAATCAGTCACTGCATATGGAGCTGGAAGCCATTCGCTACGTCTATCAGCTGGCGCAGACCGACACCTTTATGGCGGTCAGCAAACAGATTGCGCAGGCCGATGCCGTGGTGATCCTGGGTATCCAGTCGACGCGAGGCATCGCCAATACCTTTTTCAGCCACCTCGAGTATTTGCGCCCGCGCGTCAGCTATGCCGAAGGCAGTTCGGGCAGCTGGCTTGAATCACTCAACTCCGAATATGAAAAGCCATACGTGGTGCTGACCGATACCCGCGCCTACTCCACCGTGGCGCGGCAGTTCTGCCGGGTGGCCGCCGAACGCGGCGTGGCCATGGCGCTGGTCACCGACATGTGGTGCCCGTGGGCGCGGGATTATCAGGCCGATGTGCTGCAGGTGAAAACCGATACCGGCAGCTTCTGGGACTCGCTCGCTCCGGTGAGCTGCCTTTATAACCTTCTCCTTTCTGCCGTAGTGGAACAGCTTGGGCCAACACTGTCGGCTCGTCTGGCCCAGAACCGCCTGCTACAGCAGGAATTTGGTCAGTTTGAACGTTAAAAGCAGGGATAAAAGCATGATTCTGGAAACGCAACTTATCGATATTGCTGATCAGTTTCCTCAGTTGAAGTTCGATATGAAATATGCCACGGCCGACAACATCACCGGCCAGCAGATTTACAGCACCGCGCTGTGCCTGCTGCACGTTGATGCGGTTAAGGCGCTGGAAAAGAGTATTGAAATCGCCCGCCTGGCGGGTTTCACCCTGCTGGTGCTGGACGCCTATCGCCCGCAGAAAGCCCAGGAGCTGCTGTGGCGCGCCTGTCCCAACCAGGATTACGTGGTGCCGCTGAGCCAGGGTTCCAACCACAGCCGGGGGACGGCGATTGACGTCACCCTGCTGGATGCCGATGGCCACGCGCTGGATATGGGTACCGGGTTTGATGAAATGGATGAATTATCCCACCCCTACCATCCCGCACTGGCGCAGGCTGCCCAACGCAACCGACTGCTGCTTAACGCGGTGATGTTCGGCGGGGGCTTTACCGGTATTGCGACCGAATGGTGGCACTTTGAATTGCCGCAGGCGTCGGTTTATCCGCTTATTGATGATGTTTTCTCCTGTATTTCACCCGCACCGATTGACGGAGTCTTACCATGAACAAGACATACACTGCATCAGGCTATTTTCGTCCACTTTTACTCGCCGCTCTGGTTGCCGTTTCCGCGCAGGCGTTGTCAGCCGTGCCGAAGGACATGCTGGTGATCGGCAAAGCGGCCGACCCGCAAACGCTGGATCCGGCGGTGACCATTGATAATAACGACTGGACCGTGACCTACCCGGCCTATCAGCGCCTGGTGAAGTACAAAACCGAAAACGGCAAAGGCTCGACCGACGTGGAGGGCGACCTGGCCGCCAGCTGGAAAAGCTCCGATGACGGGAAGGTGTGGACCTTTACGCTGAATAAGGGTGCTCAGTTCGCTGACGGCAGCGAAGTCACCGCCGAGGCGGTGAAGCTCTCCTTTGAACGACTGATGCGTATTAAACAGGGGCCGTCCGAAGCGTTCCCGGCGGACTTGAAAGTGGAAGCGGTCGATGCGCAAACCGTACGCTTTACCCTCAACGATCAGTTTGCTCCGTTCCTGTATACGCTGGCTAATGACGGCGCATCAATTATCAACCCGGCGGTGCTCAAAGCGAATGCGGGCGATGATGCCCGGGCTTATCTGGCCGAGCACACCGCCGGTTCCGGTGCCTACATGCTGCAGCGCTGGCAGAAAGGGCAGCAGCTGGTCATGGTGCCGAACCCGCATTTTGCCGGCGATAAACCCGCCTTTAAGCGCGTTTCGGTGAAAATCATCAGCGAAAGCGCCGCGCGTCGCCTGCAATTGGAGAAAGGCGATGTGGATATTGCCGACTCGCTGCCGGTAGATCAGTTCGCCGCGCTGAAAAAACAGGGCGAGGTGGCAGTTTATGATTATCCGGCGCTGCGGGTCACCTATCTGTATCTGAACAATGCCAAAGCGCCGTTAAGTCAGCCGGATCTGCGCCGTGCGGTATCGTGGGCGACCGACTATAAAGGCATGGTTGACGGCATTCTCGGCGGTAACGGCAAGCAGATGCGCGGGCCGGTACCGGAAGGGATGTGGAGCTATGACGCCTCCGCCATGCAGTATTCGCTGGACTTAAGCAAAGCGAAAGAGGCGTTTGGCAAGGTGGCGGATAAACCGAAAACGCTGTCGTTCCTCTATTCCGATAACGATCCGAACTGGGAGCCGATTGCCCTGTCAATGCAGGCTAATCTGCAATCGCTGGGTATTAACGTCAAGCTGGAAAAACTGGCTAACGCCACCATGCGCGAGCGCATTGGTAAGGGCGATTATGACATTGCCATCGGTAACTGGAGCCCGGATTTCGCCGACCCGTATATGTTTATGAACTACTGGTTTGAATCGAACAAAAAAGGGCTGCCCGGCAACCGTTCTTATTACGCCAATCCGCAGGTTGATACGCTGCTGAAGCAGGCGGTGTCGACCTCTGATCAGGCGCAGCGCACCCAGTTCTATCAGGCCGCGCAGAAAGTGGTGATTGATGAAGCCGCCTACGTTTATTTATTCCAGAAGAATTACCAGGTGGCGATGAATAAAAACGTTAAGGGCTACGTGTTTAATCCAATGCTGGAACAGATCTTCAATATTTCCGAGATGAGTAAGTAAGTCGTTCCTTCATCCTTATTCCGCAGGATCGGTTTCGATCCTGCTAAGGAAGCCATATGAGTTTCTGGAGTTTAATCCGGCAGCGAAGCTGGGGACTGCTATTGGTTGTCGCCGGCGTTTGCGTGATTACGTTTATTATTTCGCATCTCATCCCCGGCGACCCGGCGCGACTACTGGCCGGCGATCGCGCCAGCGATGAAATCGTGCAGCATATGCGCGAACAGTTGGGGCTGAACCTGCCGCTGTGGCAGCAGTTTATCCGCTATGTCGAACAGCTTCTGCATGGCGATTTAGGCATGTCGATCCGCACCGGGCGGCCGGTGCTGGAAGATTTGAAAACCTTTTTCCCGGCCACCCTTGAGCTGGCGTTCTGCGCGCTGCTGATTGCTCTGGTGGTCGGCGTTCCGCTGGGCGTGCTCTCTGCGGTGTATAAAAACCGCTGGCTGGATCACCTGGTGCGCCTGCTGGCGCTGACCGGGATATCGACCCCGGCATTTTGGCTGGGGCTGGGCGTTATCGTGCTGTTTTACGGCAAGCTGAACCTGCTGCCCGGCGGCGGCCGACTGGACGACTGGCTGGATCCTCCCGCTCACGTCACGGGTTTCTATCTGATTGACTCTCTGCTCGCCGGAGATGGGGAAGCGTTTATGAATGCGCTGACCCATCTGATCCTGCCCGCTACCACTCTGGCCTTTGTGCATCTTGGCATCGTCGCCCGCCAGATCCGCTCGGCGATGCTGGAACAGCTCAGCGAGGATTACGTGCGTACGGCATTAGCGAGCGGGTTGAGCAAATTTACTATCGTGGTGCGCTATGCGTTGCCCAACGCGCTGATCCCGTCGGTGACGGTGCTGGGGCTGGCACTCGGCGATCTGCTGTACGGTGCCGTGCTGACCGAGACGGTGTTTGCCTGGCCGGGAATGGGTGCCTACGTGGTTTCCTCTATACAGGCGCTGGATTTCCCGGCGGTGATGGGCTTTGCCATTGTGGTGTCTTTTGCCTACGTGCTGGTCAACCTGCTTGTCGACCTTCTTTATCTGTGGATTGACCCGAGAATGGGTCGTGGAGCGTAACCGATGATGCTAACTCAACAACAGCCTGCGGTTGCCCGGGCTAAGCCCCGCGCTGCGGCATGGAAACGCCGCCTGTGGATGATCCGCCAGAGTCCGTTAACGGTGGTGGGTGGTGCGATTATTATTTTTATGCTGCTGATGATGATTTTTGCCCCGTGGCTGGTGCCGCAGGATCCCAACGCCATTAACCTGGCCGAACGCCTGCAGCCGCCGGGAGCCGGGCACTGGTTCGGCACCGACGAGGTGGGCCGCGATCTGTTCAGCCGGGTGCTGATTGGCAGCCAGCAGTCCGTTGCCGCCGGTCTGGCCGTGGTGCTGGTAGCGGGCATCAGCGGGTCGCTGCTCGGCTGCCTGTCCGGCGTACTCGGCGGCCACAGCGATGCCTTCATCATGCGCCTGATGGATATCATGCTGTCGATTCCGTCGCTGGTGCTAACCATGGCGCTGGCCGCCGCGCTAGGCCCGAGCCTGTTCAACGCCATGCTGGCGATCGCCATCGTGCGCATCCCGTTTTATGTGCGGCTGGCGCGCGGCCAGACGCTGATTGTTAAGCAGCATACCTTCGTTGAGGCCTCACGCACCTTCGGCGCTTCACGCTGGCACCTGATCAGCTGGCATATTCTGCGCAATGCACTGCCGCCACTCGTTGTGCAAGCCTCGCTGGACGTGGGCAGTGCGATTCTTATGGCGGCCACGCTTGGCTTTATCGGCCTGGGTGCACAGCAGCCGACCGCAGAATGGGGCGCGATGGTGGCGATTGGCCGCAACTACGTGCTTGACCAGTGGTGGTACTGCACCTTCCCGGGGGCGGCCATTTTGATTACCGCTGTCGGATTTAACCTGTTTGGCGACGGTATCCAGGACTTACTCGACCCGAAAGCCGGAGGGCGCAACTGATGCAGGACAGAATACTGACCATTGAAAACCTTCGCCTCAGCTTCCCGGTTTATCAGGGGGAAGTGAGCGTACTGAATAATGTATCGATGCATATCAACCGCGGAGAAATTGTCGGCGTGGTCGGTGAGTCCGGCTCCGGCAAATCCGTTACCGCCATGCTGTCCATGCAGCTGATCCCCCGACATTCCTATCGGGTCAACGGCGGCAGGCTGGAAGTGACAGGGAAGGACGTGCTTAGCGCCAGCGAAGCGGAGATGCGCCAGATGCGGGGTAATAAAGTTGCGATGATTTTCCAGGAGCCGATGACCGCGCTGAATCCAACCCGCCGCATAGGCAAACAGATGGTGGACGTACTGCGCCAGCACCGGCCGCTCTCAGTCAGTCAGGCCCGCGAGCGTGCCGAAGCGCTGCTGAAAGATATGCAGATTGCTGACCCGCACAACGTGATGCAGCGCTACCCGTTCGAACTGTCCGGCGGGATGCGCCAGCGGGTGATGATCGCGCTGGCCTTCTCCTGCGAGCCCGATCTGCTGATTGCCGATGAGCCGACCACGGCGCTGGATGTGACGGTGCAGCGCCAGGTGCTGAGGCTGTTAAAAGAAAAGGCCGCCGCCACCGGCACCGCCGTGCTGTTTATCAGCCACGATATGGCCGTGGTGTCTCAGGTCTGCGATCGGGTCTACGTGATGTATGCCGGTTCGGTTATCGAAAGTGGCAGCACCGCCAGCGTGCTGACCCAGCCGTCGCACCCCTACTCTGCCGGACTGCTGGAATGCTCACCGGACAGCGCTGAACCGCGTGCAGAACTGGCCTCAATTCCCGGCACCGTACCGAATCTGGCCCGTCTGCCGACGGGCTGTGCCTTCCGAGAGCGCTGCTTTGCGGCAGGCGATGCCTGCGGTAAACCGCCGCTGCTGCGTACAGCGGGGAGCCTTGACCGACAGGTGGCCTGCTGGTATCCGCAAAAGGAGGTGGTAAATGTCTGAATCCCTGCTCGAACTAAACGAAGTCCACGTGAACTTCCCGGCCAAAACCAACTGGCGGGGGAAAGTTACCGAGCGCGTTCATGCGCTTAACGGTCTGGACATGGTGGTGAATCGCGGCGAAACGTTGGGCATCGTTGGCGAATCCGGCTGTGGGAAAAGTACCCTGGCGAAGCTGCTGATGGGAATGCTGAAACCCACTTCGGGAAAACTGGAGTTGGCCCGATCGCCAAACTCGTGGCTGGGCCGGGGTATGCAGATGGTGTTTCAGGACCCGCTCTCCTCACTCGACCCGCGCCTGCCCGTATGGCGGATCATCACTGAGCCTGTGTGGATACAGTCGCGTACCGATGAAAAGGCCCGGCGTGAGCTTGCCGAATCGCTGGCGGCAAAGGTCGGTATTCGGCCGGAGTATCTTGACCGTCCTCCCCACGCATTTTCCGGCGGGCAGCGTCAGCGCATCGCCATTGCCCGCGCGCTTTCCGGGCAGCCGGATATTATGGTGCTGGATGAACCCACTTCGGCACTTGATATTTCCGTGCAGGCGCAAATCCTTAATCTGCTGGTGTCTCTGCAAAAGCAGCAAAACCTCACCTACGTGCTGATTTCCCACAACGTGTCGGTGGTGCGGCATATGAGCGACCGCGTGGCGGTGATGTATCTGGGGCAAATCGTCGAGATTGGTGAGACGCGCCAGGTGCTGGATGCACCGCAGCATCCGTATACGCGACTGCTGATGGAGTCGGTTCCGCGCATCGGCGCACCGCTGGATGGCGCGCCGAGCAATACGGAACTGCCGGGAAATCGTCAGTTACCTGCGGGCTGTTATTTCCGCGAGCGCTGCCCTTACGCGACAGCTCGGTGCAATGAGGTGCAGCCGCTACGAAAGTTGGCTAACGGTCATTCCGTAAGGTGCTGGCAGGCGGTGGAGTCGATATCGGTTCAGTGAATCTGAATACCTTCCCCGGGATATTTCACCCGGGGAGTATAACCCCGGCACCGCACTATTCCCTTATTCCATTGTTCTATAAGCGTAAAAAATATTCATACTGATCAAAATAGTTACAACATACAGTATGGGCTTTAAATAAAACACGCATTCCTCTGAAGCTAGAAAGCTCAACATTAAGATCGGCAAAATATGCACACGCTTAGCAGAAAAAAAAACACTTTCAAAAGCATTTAGCGGGGAACGTCTCATCCCTGTGACGGCTAACTATGCGTTATCAATGACCTGCGGATATCCGGCATAACATCTCGTATAACGTTCCTTTCGTTTTTTACTGCAAACCCGCCTCGGCAACAATCTCCACCAGAAAATCCGCCACCGCCCTGACCCTTGCGGATGCGGTCAACTCGGCGTGGGTCACCAGCCACAGATCTTCCGTAAAGACGCGATCGGCAGGGATCGCAGCTATCAGTTCACTTTCCTGCGCGGCAATAAAGCCGGGCAACACGGCCAGACCCAGGCCCGCTTTTACCGCAGCTAACTGTGCTACCAGGCTAGTGGTGACCAGCGCGGAAGCCGCATTCGGGTAGTGCTCATTTAACCATTTTGCCGAGGGGAGATGGCCGAAAGCAGGATCCCAGGTGATAAATGCCCTGCCCTGCTGCGTAGCGATGTCCGTAGCTGGATAAGCTTCAAGATAGTTTTTCGAGCCATACACCGCCGAAGCAATACGCCCTACGTTGCGAATCTTGAGCGACAGCTGTTCCGGCCGCACCAGCCGCAGAGCAATATCGGCATCGTGACGCGACATCGACACGGTATTGATGCCGGTTATCACCTCCAGCACGATATCGGGATATCGCGCATTGAAGCGCGGCAGCGCAGGAATAATCAGGTGGCTGGCCAGCGTCATCGCCGTTGCCAGGCGGACCTTACCGGCCGGGCGCATATCAGTTCCCGAGATATGGCTCTCCAGAGCCAGGATCTTTCCTTCCACCTCTTCGGCATGGTGCAGCACGTCCTGCCCGGCATCCGTCAAAAAGTAGCCGGTCTGATGATGAGCGAACAGGCGGGTTTTCAGGCTGCTTTCCAGCGCGCCTATCCTTCTCGCCACGGTTGACTGACTGACCTTCAGCGCGGCCGCCGTTTTCGTCAGGCTTTGCGTGCGCGCAACGGTGAGAAAGAAGCGTATATCGTTCCAGTCCACGGTGAATTCCCCGCCATCCGTTTTCTATTAATGGAAAATGATTGCCCTATTTTGTCTGTTTTTTCCCAAATCCGCCATCACTATACTACCTGCACTGACGAGTAACCTGATGATTTTAAAATAAAGAGGATTTTTTTATGCTACAGGACGAGGATCGCGGCGCACCCAAATTAACTGCCACGGAGGTGGTCAAAAACTATTTCGCTGCCTTTGCCAAAGGTAATATCGCGGAGGCCATAGCACTGCTGGATGACAACGTTGTCTGGCATATCGACGGCGACCCGAGCGTCTCGACTACCGGTCTGCTGCGCGGGCCGGAACAGGTTAGAAACTGGCTGTCGCGCTTTCCTGAAAACTTTAAACCCAGGATCTTTGTGATCAACGATCTTATTGAACACAACGGCAGCGTACTGGCCATCGGCCGCTTCCGCCATACCGTGTTAAGCACGGGAAACACCATCGGCAGCGATATGATTATTCATTTTACCGTCGCTGATTCGAAGATCGCTCGTTATCAAATCTTTGAGGACTCTGCCCTGCTGCAGCGCGCTTTTGACCCCAGCGACAGCTGGCAGGATCAGCAGATTAAAATCAACGGCACCCTCTATCGCTACCGAGACTGCGGCGAAGGCCCTACCCTGCTGTTCGCTCACGGGCTGCTGGTCGACCGCGATGTTTTTGCAGCGCAGATCCGTGTGCTCAGCCAGGCCCACCGCTGCATTGTGCTGGATATGCCGGGCCACGGGCAAAGTGGCTATCGCGCCGAAGGCTGGACGCTGGATGATATCAGTGCCGATCTGGCGCTGATGATCCGCGAGCTGTCGTTAGGCAAAGTCACCTTCGTTGGTCAGAGCCAGGGTGGGATGGTGGGGATCCGGCTGGCGGCGCACGATCCGGACTGCGTAGCGGGGCTGATCCTGATCGGCACCAGCGCCAGAGCAGAATATCCGGAACGGCTCGAGGGCTGGAAAACGCAGCGCGAGGTCATACTTAACGGCAGTGATGAAGCGCGGGAATCGTTGTTTGCAGATATTCAACACCGGCTTAACGGGCAACGCTGGCTTGCAGAACATCCGGACGATGTTGTCCGTGAACGCGCCGTGATGCTTAACCATAGCCGAACCGGGCTGGCCCTGGCGCTGGATGCCGCCGTCTTCACCCGGGGGGATATCCGTAAACTGCTGCCCTTGATTAATGTGCCTGCGCTGATTATCAGCGGTGAAAGCGATCGGGCGACGCCACCCGAGTTGAGCCACGAGATGGTGGAACTCATACCTGACGCAACGCTGCGGATCCTGCCGGAAACAGGGCATCATCCAACTCTCGAATCTGCCGACAGCGTCACCGAGGCGATGGCTTCGTTTCTGCTTAACATCGCGCAGAAATAAGCACGCCAGCAGGTCTCCGCAGTTAACGTGCGGGGCCTGAACGACATTAAATGATAAGCAACCAGGACCAGCCGGAAGGCTCTCATGCTGCAATAAATACCCTATGGAGAATGTCATGTGATGTTTAGTCACTTAATGTAGATTATTTTTCTCCAAATAAGACCTTTCACAGCCAAATAGAGAAACACCTCCTTCATTAAACCTTATATTCTGTCTTGAATTAGTTTGATACCGGTATCGGCCTTTGCTTCGTCAAGATGAGAACTGAAATGATGAAAGAAACACACACTGCCGCTTTGTGGGAAAGCCTGATTCGTATCGTAAAAGCCGAGGTCAAACCCGCTCTCGGCTGTACCGAACCGGTCTCGCTGGCGTTAGCTGCGGCCACCGCAAAGGCGCATCTTCAGGGGAAAGTACAGCATCTGCAGGCCTGGGTATCGCCCAATCTGATGAAAAACGGCATGGGGGTAAACATTCCAGGCGCGGGCATGAGCGGGCTGCCGGTCGCGGCTGCCCTCGGAGCGCTGTGTGGGGATGAGAAGGCCGGGCTGGAAGTGCTTAAAAATGTCACTCAGGATGATGTTGCGGAAGCAACACGCTGGATGAAGCAAAAACAGGTCAGGGTGGGCATCGATCCGGACTGTCACGAGGTCCTGTATGCGCGGGTACGAGTCTGGAATGACGCACATCACGCCGAGGTCATCATTGCTGGTGACCATACCCATATCATCAGCATTGAGCAGGACGGTAAAACGCTGTTCCGCGATGACAACAGAACGATGGAAGCCGAGCCGGTCAGCCTGCCTGATTTCTTCCGCAACGTGAGCATCAGGGATATTTTCCAGTTTTCTGAACAAGCGGCATTCTCCGATATTGCGTTTATTCTCGATGCTGCGGTACTCAATAACCGACTGTCTGAGGAAGGGCTGCGTCACCCGTGGGGACTGCACATCGGCGCCAGCCTGGAACGACAGCGCGCGAAGAATTTAATCGGCAATGATTTACTGTCCAACCTGTTGATCCGGACCGTTGCGGCGTCGGATGCCCGTATGGGAGGGGCGCCACTTCCAGCCATGAGTAATTCGGGTTCGGGTAATCAGGGTATTGCAGCCACGATGCCGGTGGTGGTTGCGGCGGAATTTACGGGTGCCGATCAGGAAAAACTGGCGCGGTCGCTGATCCTCTCACATCTGGTCGCCATTTATATCCACAGCAAACTCCCTACCCTCTCCGCGCTCTGTGCCGTCTCTACGGCATCAATGGGATCCGCAGCGGGTATTGCCTGGCTGCTGGGCGGCGATCTGGACACTATCTCCATGGCGATCAACAGTATGGTTGGTGATGTAAGCGGCATAATCTGCGACGGCGCCGCCAACAGCTGCGCGATGAAAGTGTCTACCGGCGCCGCATCCGCGCTGAAGGCGGTACTGATGGCGCTCGACAGCACCGCCGTCACCGGTCGGGAAGGCATTGTGTGTGATGATGTGGAGGACTCCATAAACAACCTCTGCTCACTGGCCCGCAATGCGATGCAGCACACCGATAAACAGATCATCACGATGATGATCGAAAAATCCGTCTGAAATACCTCAACGGTGACAACGTTATGCCCTGTCCGGGTTCCCTAACGTCCCTCAAAACGCATTACTCCTGAGGCGGAATGAGCGCGTGATACGATCCCATATCTCCACCAGTTCGGCATCACTGTAGGAAGGGGGCGGCAGGGCATGATTACTTAATGTCAGATCGAGATTTGGATGCCTGAAATCCGCCGTTTTCTCATTGGCTACAGCCGTAAACAATAATTGTGCTGACGGATTATCAGGATATTGTTCTGAGGGAGCAGTGTTGAGCCATTCACTGGTATCAAATCCGGCTATCTGTGTTTTACCCTTGCGTAGAGTTCGAGCCTTAACTCCTGTCAGATACGACTGGATTTCATGGCTTCGCTCCATCATGCTGCTGCTCTCTTTTAAAGCATTGTTGCTCCATACAGTAAAAGAAAACACCGGATTAAGCGGATAGATAAAGGTAATATTTTCCTTCGGTTGCCCGTTGCCGTCGCGAATAAACCCCTCTGAAATACAGGTTCCCGGCTGCGTCGGAACTTCATTATTCTTTCGCCCGCTCAGCCGGGACATTAAGTCCCGCAGCTCCGCCAGTTTATGAGGTTTGGTGTTTGCCATCCAGGCCGGCCTTCCAGCCTCGTCCCGTAAATAAAATGCACGTTCTTTGGCAAAACGTGGATCAGAATAATCAAGAATTTCCTGAGTGAGAATAAACGCCACTCCGTTAACATACAGGTGACCTTCCAGAAAGCGTAAAACACCCCCCACACTCTCATTTTGATTGCGGTCAAATATCACCGCATTCTCACTCAACCGGTAAACCTGTTTGAGAAAAGGCCGGTCGATAGCTCTGACCGTGTTTTTATTCTGCAACTCCTGCTCCCGCAGGCGGATACGCTGCGCAAACACCGGAGGGTAGAGACGCCTGCTGCTGATGGTGACCTCATTTATCTCGGCACGATCCGTCAGGGTGTTTTCAAAAGAGGCCGGAACCTCAAAAATATAGCGCCCCACGCACTGGGTCTGAGTGGTGGCAAACAGGGTATCGACCATATGTTTTTCCTTGTCCTTTAACGCCGGAGGCGTATGCACAAACGTCACATAGTTGTGAATATAGAAGCCCGACGCCAGCAGTATCATCGCCAGCGGAATCAGCCAGGAACGAGGGATTTTGTTCACGGTGCCGTCACCGAGCCATTGCCAGATCCCCTCGCGGAGATCAGCCTACAATCCTTCAACGGTGACAACGCCATGCCATCCTTAACGCCCCTCAAAACGCATTACTCCTGAGGCGGAATGAGCGCGTAATGCGATCCCATATCTCCACCAGTTCAGCATCACTGTAGGAAGGGGGCGGCAGGGCATGATTACTTAATGTCAGATCGATAATCGGATGTCGAAAATCCACTATTTTTTCATTAGCGATAACGTTGAAAAGCAGCTGTCCGGATGGATCATCGGGTAATTTTTCTGACGGCGCGGTGTTGAGCCATTCATCCGCCTCAAATCCCGCTATCTGCGTTTTACCCTTGCGCAGAGTTCGTGCCTTAACTCCTGTCAGATAGGGCTGAATTTCATGGCTTCGCTCCAGCATGCTCTTTGGATCGCCAAGATACGTATCCGTGGATACCGACAGCGAAAACACCGGATTATGCGGATAGATAAAGGTTATATTTTCCTTCGGTTGCCCGTTGCCGTCGCGAATAAACCCCTCTGAAATACAGGTTCCCGGCTGCGTCGGAACTTCATTATTCTTTCGCCCGCTCAGCCGGGACATTAAGTCCCGCAGCTCCGCCAGTTTCTGAGGTTTGGTGTTAAGTTCATTTTCAGCCATCCCCCCATTTATATACTCCGCACGGTCCTGCTTGTATTTGGGGTCAGATACATCTCTTATCTCCGAGGACATTATGAACGCTACCCCGTTAACGTACAGATGTCCTTCCAAAACACGGCCAAAACCCGCCGCACTCTCATTTCTATTATGGTCAAAGATCACCGCATTCTCACTCAACCGGTAAACCTGCTTGAGAAAAGGCCGGTCGATAGCATCAACCGTATGGCTGTCTTTGAGCGCCTGCTCCCGCAGGCGGATACGCTGCGCAAACACCGGAGGGTAGAGACGCCTGCTGCTGATGGTGACCTCATTTATCTCAGCACGATCCGTCAGGGTGTTTTCAAAAGAGGCCGGAACCTCAAAAATATAGCGCCCCACGCACTGGGTCTGAGTAGTGGCAAACAGGGTATTGACCATATGTTTTTCCTTGTCCTTTAACGCCGGAGGCGTATGCACAAACGTCACATAGTTGTGAATACAGAAGCCTGACGCCAGCAGTATCATCGCCAGCGGAATGAGCCAGGAAAGCGGGACTTTGTTCACGGTGCCGGCACCTGCTGCACTATTTTCACCACCGCGCGAACCGTGAACACCAGCGCATCTGACAGATCGCTGTAGACCGACCGGGCGCGGTCAACCGGATCAATGGCAAAAGCCCCTTCATGGTCAACATCCGTCGCCAGCACACCATGAATACACGGAGATACGGTCCGAACTGACGTCACCGGCACCGTGCCGTCCCCGGGGCTCCCGGCGGAAATCAGCGCATGCGTTCTGAACGGTGACAGATCAAGAGGATCTCCGGAATCCTGACGCACCCTCTGCGCCTCCTTCATGCGCAGAGGGATCCGTTCTTTCCACGTCAGGAACGCATCAGACTTGTTGTTCTCACTGGCACCGTAAAACAGCCAGGTCTGCGGGTGGTATTTGCCATTCAGCTCTTCGATAAACTTTTTCACATCTATCTTTATTCTGTCCTGGTAATCGGTCCATTCCTTGTCTGTATCCCCCAATAGCAAATCTTTATCACACAGTCGCCACCAGTCCGTTTTATTCAGATATATTTCCTCATACGGATTTGCCAGCGGCAGGGACTGACGGGCACCACTTCCCTCTATTTTCAGCCAGCCCGGACCGTAAGCCCTGCCCGGCAGCAGTTGCAGCGGACCGGGTGACTGCGCCAGCACAGGCATCAGCTTTTCTGCGTTTTCCCCGATTATCAACCCGATCATACCGCGCTCGCCGGTTTTCATCCGCCGGTACGCCGCCGGCGAGCCCAGATCCGGCATCACGCCGTGCACCATCCCCAGAATATGCTCCTGTCCGTTCAGGTTCTCCGAGTAGTGCCGGGCAACCAGTCCCCCCATCGAGTGGGTGATCAGTATGACCTTGTTCACCGCCAGCCGGCCACGGTACGTCCCCAGCACATCGCTGATAAACTCACCCAGCAGTGTCGCCGAGTCCCCGTTGGACTGCAGCCAGTTATAACCAAACACGTGCAGCGGATATAAAAACAGGTGCGAGTGTGCCGTTTCCTCTTCCGTTAACACCTGTTCGACCGGCTCGTCGCCTATCCTGACGCCGGTAAAACGTTGACGGGCCGTCTGCAGTTGCTCTTCCCTGAAGTAATTCTCCAACAGAATGTCGTCATCACAGAGCAGGTACTGCAACCGGTCAAGCGCCTCTCCGTAGCTCATAAAAAATGCGCTTCCCCACCCTCGTTCACGCCGCGAGGGAAATTTTTTTCCATCCGCCATGTCATTGAGAATCTCCCCGTTTTCGTCAACCTCGGTGGTCTTTGGGTCCAGAAGGTTCTTTCTTTTTTTTGCGTTTGCGAGTGGCCATTTTTTTAGCGACGACAGACTGAACTGCCAGACCTCACCGTCGCCATTTTTCAGGTTCGACCCCATCACCCCTGGAATAAAAATAACCGGGATGACTTTTACGGCTGGTGCCAGGCAAACGGCCACGTGGTTATTTTCTTTTGGATAATAAGTGAGATCGTAATGAATGCCGCCGTTGTCGTCCCAGATGGGCCGGTGATAAGAACGGTTTTTATTGTCTTCCATGTGTTTGTCTCCTGTTTTTCCTGTCAACCAGGGGCGCTAAACTGGCGTACAGCAAGCATTTATTTTTTGCGATTTTTCATCCACCGCGTTTACAGAAACAACCCGCGTCAGGAGTAGATGCTTATTCAGCCAGCTGAAAGTGGGGATAATCAAAACCGCAGTGAGAACGTATGCTAAAACAAAATCCGGATAATCTTTGTCTGTTGAGACAAAGAATTTAATTTATGGACAAACCCACTACTTATTATTCACCCGGTGATATCAGCAGAGCATCGATTCTGCAGGAAGTTGGGCAGCACCAGGCGATTTATAAATTTTTAAAAATCATTAATTACGTTTTGATATCATTATTTACATTATTACCTCACTACATTCTATACCGACCAACCGCCTGTTGGTAAGATGCGGCCATTTTCAATAACCGAGAATAAGTGAGGGTTCAGGCATGTCCTTAAAATATATATTGAGGCGCATCGCATTCAGCCTTTACGACTATCGCGCCGTGAATATCGTTCCTGATAACGTTCGCCTCGTCGTTATCCATATTCCCGACCAGATCGGGGATGCCATGTCCATATTTCCGGTGATACGTTCGCTGGAAAGACAGAGGATAGATCGTCTTATTATTGTGGCCTCCGCCCTCAACAGGCCGGTATTTAACGATTTGGCCCTGGGCACAACGAAGCTGACCGTCATCGAGATGTCATTCCAGGATAAGGCTGGGCTGGCGGAAATTAAGTCGGTGGCACAGGGGATACGGAAAGACTACGGCACGCCCGATCTCTGTATCGAGGCGATGCGGAAGAAAAACCTGAAGACGATGATTTTCATCAGACAGCTCAAAGCAAGAACTAACTTTCAGGTTGTCGGCCAGCCCCTGAAATGCGTCTCCCCTGCGTGCAAAAAACCGTCAAGAATGGACCAGGTTTTTCGCGCCCCGGTTCCGCTGACCTGGTCAATCATGATGCGGGAAGCCGGGTTTCCGGTGGTTCGCCCCCGCTTCGAATTCCCACTTGGCGAAGCGGTACTGGCTGAAGTGCGCGACGAATTAGATTACCCGGGGCGATATATTGCCTTGAATTTTGAAGGCAGCGTACCGGAGCGGACGTTTTCCCTGACGATGGCGAATAAGTTAATTTCGTTAATCAAAAGAGAAATAAACATTCCGGTAGTAATTGTTCACGGCCCGAAAGGGATCGGCACCGCTATCGAGTTAGCACAGCGATTCGATCATGTTTATCGCCTCAACCTAGCGCCGTCAATTAAACGGTCGGCGGCGGTAATGAAAGATGCTTTTATCGCCATTACGCCGGACACCTCAATATTACATATTGCCAGCGCCTTTAATATTCCGACCATTGCCATCTATGCCGATTACAAAACGCGCTGGCCCGCCATGCAGGATATATCTGAAACCATCGTCGTCGGAAATGATATCAACGACCTGAACCTGGATGAGTTTACTCTCGCTCTGCGGAGCCTGAAGCAGCGCCTTGACCTGCCTCATGAAGATCGGGAAGCGCCAGCAGACCATTCTGCAGGCGGATAATGTTAATGAACTCTCGCAGGGCCGGATGGACATACCGCCTGCTGCTGTAATAAATATGGAAGGGTTCACCACAGGCCGAGTGTGCGGGCATCACGTTTACCAGCCTCCCTTCAGCAAGTTCATGACTGACGCGCGATTCCAGCACATAGGCCAGCCCGGTTCCTGCAATCGCGGCGGAGATCGTGGTTTCCGTGTCCTTGATGGTGATATGCCCCGGCACGTTGATACTGATACTGCCTTCCGGCGCATCAAATTCCCAACGATAGCGGGCGTTATTGCCCAGCAGCAGCTGGATACAACGGTGCTTTGACAGATCCGACGGCGATGCGGGCACGCCGTACCGTTTCACGTACTGCGGAGCGCCGACCACGATCCAGCGCTGCGCGCCGGTCAGCGGCACGGCCACCATATCCTCCGGCACCAGATGGCCGTAGCGCATACCGGCATCAAAGCCTTCGGCGGTAATATCGACCGGGCGATCCTCCACAACCACGGTGAGCCTGACCTGCGGAAAGCGCTCAGAGAATGGCGGTAAGGCCGGGGCCACCAGCAGCCTTGCCGCATCCGCGAAGACGTTAACCCGCAGGGCACCGAAGCTGTTGCGGCCGGGCGCATCCAGCGTTTCGATCGCGGCAGAAATGGTGTCGAAGCCCTCACCCAGCTTATCTGCCAGCTGCTGGCCTAGCGCCGTGGCTGACACCGCGCGGCTGGTGCGGTTCAACAGACGGGCGTTCAGGCGGGCTTCCAGTCGTCTTATGGCGTGGCTCACCGCCGACGAGGACAGCCCCAGCTCAATGGCCGCCAGCTTAAAGCTGCGGCAGCGTAATACGGTCAGAAAAGCCTGAAGATCGGCAAAATCAATACGTTCCATAGCAATGATGAACCCGGTTAATCGCTTGAGTGAATGCAACTCATCTTTTAGCACGGGCGATCCCGTCAGGTAAACGCTAAGCTCCTTCAAACACGCAGTTTTGCTTCCCGGTTTGCCGACTCGCAGCCGCCCTTTTCAGTCATTAACGGTAAGGAATCACAGGATGAAACACAGAACGCTGGGAAAAACCGGCCAGAAGGTATCGGAAATTGGTTTTGGTGCCTGGGCGATTGGCGGCACCTGGGGTGAAGTCAGCGTTGAAGACGCGGAAGAGGCGCTGAATGCCGCGCTGGACGCCGGGATCGACTTTATTGATACCGCCGATGTTTACGGCGACGGCCGTTCAGAAAAAATCATTGCCAGCGTGCTTAACCAGCGCGGCGGCGAACGCCCGTTTATCGCCACTAAACTGGGCCGCAGGCTCTCCCCACATCAGGCTTCCGGCTATACCGAAAAAAACCTGAACGAGTTTGTCGATCGCTCACGGGTTAATCTGCAAATGGATACGCTGGATCTGGTGCAGCTGCACTGCCCACCAACGGAAATCTACTACACGCCCGAAGTCTTTGCCGTGATGGATGAGATGATTGCCGCCGGGAAGATACGCAGCTACGGCGTCTCGGTTGAAAAAGTCGAAGAAGGCCTGAAGGCGCTGGAATACCCGAATGTGTCCTCCATCCAACTGATTTACAACATCTTCCGCCAGCGCCCTGCCGAACTGCTGCTGCGTGAAGCGAAGCGGCGGGACGTGGGGATTATCGCCCGCGTGCCGCTGGCGTCCGGGCTGCTGACCGGGAAAATGAGCGCGTCCACCGCGTTCGCCGCAGACGATCACCGGGCGTTTAACCGCAACGGTGAAGCCTTCGATAAAGGGGAAACGTTCTCCGGGGTGCCTTACGAGGTGGCGCTGGATGCCGTGGAGGATATCCGCCGCTTCATCACCGGGGACGTGACCATGGCGATGTTTGCCCTGCGCTGGATCCTGATGAATGAGGACGTCACCGTGGTCATTCCCGGTGCAAAAAACCGGGCGCAGTCGGAAGCTAACGCCCGGGCCAGCGGTGTCGACGCGCTGTCGGAGGAAACCATGACCGCGCTGAAGCAGCTCTATCAGGAAAAAATCGCGCCGTGGGTGCATCAACGCTGGTAGCAGGAGAGCATCGATTCTGAAATCGATAAGGCGGGAGCGTCCAGCTCCCGTCATTTCACTGTACGGCGTTAAACGGCGCGCGCCCCAGTAGCATCGCATCAATCACCGCTAGCACGCCCTCATCATTGTTCGACGGTGCCGCATAGCGCGCTGCCGCTTTCGCCGCCGGTGACCCATTAGCCATTGCAAAACCAAATCCGGCGTGACTCAGCATTTCCAGATCGTTACCGCCGTCGCCGAAGGCCAGCACCTCATTATCCGCGACGTCGTAAATCTGTTGAATACGGCGAATGCCGTTAGCTTTGTGATTGCCGGGGATAATCAGGTCAACGGAGCCGTGGCCGCTGGAGACCGGCGTGACGATATCGCCCACCTGCTCAACGATCTGCGCCATCAGCGCGCTGACGTCATCCTCAACGTAGCTCAGTGCGAATTTGAAAACGGTGTCATCAATCTGGTCATAGCTGTCGATCTTCTGCAGCATATGATAATAAACGCGCATCTCATTGAAGAATCCCTCGCCGGCGCTGGCCAGCATATACGCCCACTTCCGGCCGCAGACCAGGAAGTTAACGCCCTCGATGCGGCTGATGACCTTTATGACGCGTTTTACGTCGGCCTCCGGCAGGTTTCCGCAGTAGATCTCCCGCTGTTTATCAACGATATACGCTCCGTTTTCCGCCACGTACGCCAGTTCAGCATCAATATCCGGGAAGAAGCTTTTTAACTGGTAATACTGATTACCGCTGGCGACAACGAACTTGATATTTCGCTGTTTAAGCTGCTGATATTGTTCGGCAAAACGCTGACGCGCGTAATCACCCTGACTGTTTAGAAAGGTTCCATCCATATCGACGGCCACAAGCTTAATCATCGTTTATCTCCCTGCAATTTAAAAAAAAGCCGGTACAACGGACCCGGCCGGCACAGTGCCACTCAGGTAATCGTTAATACTTCAGTTTCAGGGCGCCCAGCACAATAACCAGGAAGCTCAGCGCCACCAGCGAGAAAGCCACGTAAAGATTGGAAAGATGCGCCACCCAGCCAATCAGCGCCGGTCCGCCCAGCACGCCGAAGTAGCCCAACGTGGCGACCATCGCCACCGAGCGGTTAACCGGCATCACCTTTTCCTGACCCGCCAGGGTAATCAGCACCGGAACAATGTTAGCGGCACCAATGCCCACCAGCGCAAAGCCAAACAGCGCCATCGCCCAGCTGGCAGTTAACACCGTCAGCAGATAGCCGATAATGCCCAGCACGCCGCCGACTATCAGCACCCGCTTGCGGCCCAGCGCGGTGACCACCGCATCGCCGGTCAGACGCATCAGGGACATGGTGATGGCGAACGCCGCAAAGCCCCATCCGGCGTGTTCAACCGCCATACCGCGCTCCTGGGTAATAAAAATACCGCTCCAGTCGAGGATTGCCCCTTCGGCCATAAAGCAAATCATCGCCATCACCGCCATCAGCACCAGACGGAAGTTAGGCCGGGCTTTAGCTTTACCGCCCTCAGACTCCTCTTCCTCCCCACCTGTCGGCAGCAGCGACGACAGGAAGCCCAGCGTGACCAGCCCCACCAGCGCCACGGTGCAGAGCGCGGCCCCCAGCGGTGAAAAACCGGATCCCAGCAGCAGCGCCCCACCGCCTGCCCCGGCAATACAGCCGACGCTCCACAGGCAGTGAAAGCCGGACATCAGCGGTTTACTGGCTGCCTGCTCAACCAGCGTCCCCTGCACGTTCATCGCCACATCGGTCAGACCAACCCCCATGCCGAAGATCAGCAGGCTCAGGGCCAGAAGGCGGATATCGCTGAACGTCGCCAGCAGCGGCAGCGTCAGGCAGTAAAGCACCACCCCGGCGACGATCACCGCACGGCAGCCCAGTCGCCCGATGATGCGCCCGGAAGCCAGCATCGCGATCAGCGATCCGCCACCCAGGCATAGCAGCAACAGCCCCAGACCTCCGGCATCGGCACCCGTGCGGAGCTGCGCATAGGGAACCAGCGCCGCCCACAGGCCCATCGCCATACCGGTAACCAGAAAAATTGCCCGCGTGGAGGCCCGGCGTGCGGTGCTGTCCACCCCTGCCAGGGTGTTGATCATTGACATATCAGAGGTTCCTCATTTTGTGATTATACTTTTTAAAAGTCTTTTAATAATTCGGTATTATTACGATGGCGAAAAAAATGTCAATCGGGTAAGGGAAATTATCGTCGGGAAACGCGGCGCTACTCCGCGTACAGGCGGTGATGGTTATACTGCTGCAGGGTCCGATCGGCGATGCCCTGCAGATAGTCCTGGCGGATCGCGTCGCGGTAAATCAATTCGGGCAGGTGTTTTTCCGGGAGGTAACGCAGGCAGATTTCCCTCATTTCCGGCAGATGCTCGGCGCGAATGTTATCTCCCGCCACCGCGACGGTACGCGGGTTTATCAGCGCCGTCAGCGAGACCAGAGTTTTGGCCATGCCTTCCACCAGCGGCGGTTCTCCCTCAACGTTGAACGGCAAATGCAGCACCTCGCCGGCAAAATTACTGGCGCCGGTCAGCACCTTGCCATCAATCACCATGCCGCAGCCGGGATAGTGAACATCAGGCTTGTAGAGATAGGCCACCGGAACGCTGACGCCCGCACAGCTGCTGCGGTAAAAGCCCCAAACGGTATAGTTCAGATCGTTGCCCGCCTGGGTAAAGCAGCCGGTTTGCTGCGCGGTGCGTGCCGCAATCGCCAGCCCGCTAAACAGGGAGATATCACAGTACCCCACCACATCATCCACCACCACGCCCGGCAGCCCGATGCCGATAACCCGCACACCGGGATACTGCGCCAGCATCGAGGCAATCAGCCCGTCGAAGGTATCCACCGCCAGCGGCAGAAACGGCTTTTCACCCTGCACCAGGATCTCGCCGGTGGCTGAACTGACCGCCCACACCAGTTCAGCACGTGCATCGCTTCCTGCCGCATACAGACTCAGGACGGAGAAAAAATCAGGGTTGCAGGCATAGCGCTGTGCCGGACGGCCGCCGCGCGATGCCTCAAACTCCAGGGCCAGCACTTCACCGGTGAGCGTCAACTCGTTGAGCACCGCGCCGCAGGTGGCGCTGCTAAGCCCGGTTTGCTGCGCCAGCTCGCCCTTGGTGGCCGTTCCGAGGGATTTCAGCATCCCAATCACCAGCGCGATATTGCTTTTTTTCATTTCACGGGTGGTTCGGCTGAGCGGCGTATTCATCTTTTCTCTTCGGCGGCGGCGGGTAACGGCAGTAATTTAACACAGATGGGGGCGTTCAGGGCTGCGCTTAGCCCGGAGCGGGAAAATCTGCCCGGTTCTCATCACCAACCGGGCGCGTACATCAGGCTTTCAGCGTTGTATAACGCTCGGCCAGCTTATCAAGGAAGGTGTACAGCACCTGATTCATCGCCCGGTAATCGTGGGCGCGCAGCTCATCCGGCGTATTTACAAAGCGGAATTCAGCCGCCCGGCTGAGATCGTTTTCAGAGTGGGCAATCAACAGTTCGACCACCTCGGGCGTCAGTTCCATATGGCACTGGAAGCCGAACACGCGGTCGGAATAGGCCACAATTTGTCGCGGGCACCCTTCGCTGAAGGCGATAATCCGCGCATCAGGGGTCAACCCCGGCATATCGTTATGCCAGTGGCCCACTTCAAGCGTCTGGCCAAAATGCGAGAACAGCGCGTCATCCGCTGCGGCATCGGTCAGGAAAATCGGGAACTTACCGATCTCTTTTTCCGGGCTGTGGGCAAACGGCGCGCTCAGCGCTTCGCCAATCAGCTGCGAACCGAGGCAGATACCGATAACTGCTTTCCCCGCCTTGATCGCCGAGGCAATCAGCACCTGTTCGCCTTTGGAATCGAAATGCGGGCAGTCTTCCAGCGTGGTGGCAGGATCCTGCGGGCCGCCCATCACGATCAGAAAATCAATATCTGTGACTGCCTTCGGTAGCGGCTCACCGGCGTAGACCCGGGAACAGGTCACGTCATGACCGTGTTCCCTGGCCCAGATTTCATAAGCGCCGGGGGCTTCAAAACTTTCATGTACGATAAAATGCACGCGCATTGCAGGACACTCCGTAGATCGTTTTACAGGCTCTTATCAGGCCTGCTGAGAGAGAAAAGTCGGGCGCGAAGCAGAGAGAAAGACCGCCAGAGACTGCGCAATCTGCTCGGTTTCCGCCGGGTTAAGATCGGCGACGGTGATGCGCAGACCGTTGCCGGCGCTGCCGAGTGCGAAGGATTCTCCGCCCCGGATAAGCCATCCTCGCTGCGCCATCTGCAGGACTATTGTCGCGCTGTCACCCACCAGCGGGATCCAGACGTTCAGACCGTCGTGCTGCGGTGAAACAGTGACACCGTAACGTTTTAACGCGACGACCAGCGCTTCTCGCTGCTGCTGATAGCGCTGACGCGCCTCGGCAATCTGGTGAGCGAACTGCGGCGAGGACATTGATGCGCCGGCCAGGTCCTGCAGAATATGGCTGACCCAGTTCGTCCCGGCGTTAAGCCGCTGCCGCAGGCGGGCGGAGGTTTCGCCGTCGCTGGCGACAAACGCCAGACGCAAATCCGGGCCGAGGAATTTCGAGGTTGAGCGGATCAGCACCCAGTTCTGCGTATTGGCCGGAATAACGTGATGATAATCCTGCGTTGAAAGCAGAGAAAAATGGTCATCCACGATCACCAGCACCTGCGGATAGGCCTGCAGCAGGGTGCGGATCTGCGCCGCCCTTTCCGCGCTCAGCCCGTAACCGGTCGGATTGTGTGCGCGCGGGGTAATAATCACCGCCTTCACCCCGGCTTCCAGCTGGCTCGCCAGCGCTTCAGGCTGCATTCCTTGGGTATCGACCGGCACCGGGCAAACCTGCAGGCGGTTATGTTTCAGCGTGCTGATGCTGCTGAGGAAACAGGGATCTTCCACCGCCACGCGGTCACCGGCAATCAGCCAGCTTGCCAGCACGCGCTCGACGGCATCGACAGCACCGCCGGTCAAATTGAGGTCGAACGCCGAGGTCAGGTCGGCCTGCAGCCACGTTCGCCCGGCCTTTTCCAGATCGGGACGAATAGCGACTTCACCGTACAGACTGGGTGAACTGCGGATAAAGGCCACCAGATCGCTGAGCTGCGGCAGGACGTCGGCAGAAGGATTACCGCTGGCGAGATCGCGTAGCGCGAGATCCGCCGTGCTTCCCTCCAGCTCAACCTCCGCAATCGCGTCGCGGATAACGGTGCCGTTGCGCCCTTTTGACACCGCGAAGCCCGCATCGGTCAGCCGTTTGTACGCCAGCGCAACGGTGTTACGGTTAACACCGAGCGCGTTCGCCAGTTCCCTGACGGAGGGCAGCAGCGTTCCCGGAGCCAGATCGCCTGAATGCACCTGAGCACGAATACTGTCGAAAATTTCACCTGCTGTTTTACCGATTATCATCATTGAACTGTGACAAAATTAAGTTTAGCCTAGGACAATGTTAATTCACTGACGATGAGTTGTCTATCCGATATGAAATCACACCCGAGTTCCCTCCCCGATCCCACTGCAGTAGAGCAAACGCAGCCGCGCCATGAG
Source organism: Erwinia sp. JUb26 (assembly GCF_003751505.1). Taxonomy (GTDB): domain Bacteria; phylum Pseudomonadota; class Gammaproteobacteria; order Enterobacterales; family Enterobacteriaceae; genus Erwinia. The sequence goes on from NZ_RJVB01000004.1 coordinate 328,928, forward strand.
ATGCACAACCGCTGGCCACAGGCGGAAAGCGTTGAGGATTTCCGCCATAATCTGGCGGCAGTACAGGCACGAATCGACAGCGCCTGCCTGCGCGCCGGGCGCGATCCCACTGAAGTGCGGCTGCTGCCGGTCAGTAAAACCATGGATGAAGCCCACATCCGGCTGGCGCATCAGGCAGGCTGCACCCTGCTGGGCGAAAACAAAGTGCAGGAGGCGTGGGGCAAATCGCAGGCGATGGCCGATTTGACCGATCTCAAGTGGTCGGTGATTGGCCATCTGCAAACCAACAAAGCGAAGCTGGTCGCCCGCTTTGCCAGCGAATTTCAGGCGCTGGACAGTCTGCATACCGCAGAGGCGCTTGACCGCCGCCTGCAGGCAGAAGGCCGGGCGCTGGATGTTTTTGTGCAGGTGAATACCTCAAATGAACCGAGCAAATACGGGCTGCATCCCGATGCTGCTGGCGAATTTATGCAGAAAATTCAGGGGCTGGATACCCTGCGCGTGCGTGGCCTGATGACGCTCGCCGAATTCAGCTCTGACGCCGAGCGCGTGCGGGCCTGTTTTGTCAGGCTGCGGACGCTGCGGGATCGCCTTGGTGATGCACAGCAGCTGGCGCTGTCGATGGGCATGTCCGGGGATTTCGAAATCGCGATAGAAGAAGGCGCGAGCGTCGTGCGGGTCGGTCAGGCCATTTTCGGCGCGCGGTCACTGCCTGACGATCACTTCTGGCCAACGGAGAAATAATCTTATGATACCCGGCATCAATCCGGCCCAGCTGCAAAAGCGCCGCCCGGAAAAAAACGCGGATATTATCTCGATCCAGTCGCAGGTCATTTACGGCACCGTCGGCAACAGCATCGCCCAGCCTACGCTGGAAAGCTACGGCTGGCAGGTTCTGGCGGTACCGACCTTTCTGCTCAGCAACACGCCCGACTATCCCAGCTGCTTCGGCGGTGAGATTTCAGCCGAATGGTTTAGCGGCTTCCTTCAGGGCCTGCACGATCGCGGGCAGGATGCACAGCTCCGCGCCGTGATTACCGGCTACCTCGGCAGCACCACTAAGGCCAGTGAAGTCAGCCGCTGGCTGCCTGGAACGCTACGGAGCAACCCAGAGGCGATGGTAATTATCGACCCGGTCATGGGTGACGACGACTGCGGTTACTACGTCGACCCGGCACTGCTGGGCTGGTATCGCGACAGCCTCGCGCCGATGGCCACGGGCCTGACGCCAAACCGCTTTGAGCTGGCCTGCCTGAGTGGTAAAACGCTGGAAAATGACGATGATGTGATCGCCGCAGCCCGAACACTGCTAAACCAGCGAACTCAGTGGGTTGTTGTCACCAGCGCCGCACGCGGTGAAGCGGGGAAAACTCTGCGCGTTTTCTGCGTGACCGCAGAGGAGGTTCACGTGATTGAGCACGCCGCCTACGACGGGGCACCTAAAGGTACCGGCGATATGTTTACCGCCCAACTGACTGCCCTGCTGCTGAAGGGTTTACCGCTGTTCGAGGCGGCAGAACTCGCCTGCCAGCTGACCCGCCGTAGCGTGCTGGATTCGCTTAACGACGGGACTGGGCTGCTGAATCCGCGGCCGGATATTTCTGCCGAAAGGGCTGGAGTAGGAGACTGACTGAAGCCGGGGGCGAACGTCATCCTAATCGGACAGCAAACGCCCTCACCCGTTTTAGCGGCTTTTACCTTCACCGTCAGCAAATACCCTGTCGGTCAGGAAATCGACCAGCGCACGGATCTTTGGCGATGCGTGCTTGCTGGCGGGCCAGAGGATATGGAATACCCCTCTGCGCTTATCGATATCGTCCAGCAGCGTGACCAGCTGCCCGTCTGCAATCAGGGGGTTAATCGCAAACTCCGGCAAAAAAGCGATGCCTAACCCCTTGAGGGCGAAGCACACCCGGGTTTCGATATTATTGCATACCATTGAAATCGGCAGATTCAGTTCGACTTCGCTGCCAAGCTCCCATTTTTCCAGCTTTCCACTGTACGGAAAACGGTAATGCATACAGCGGTGGCGCAGCAAATCGCCGGGATTTTCGGGGGTGCCGTAGCGGGAAAGATAGGCGGGAGAGGCGACGATTTTCATCGAAAAATGACCCAGCCTTCTGGCTGACAGGCGCGAATCCATCGGCTGCCCGGTGCGGATCACCGCATCAAACCCTTCCTCAATCACTTCCACCATTCTGTCGCTGAAATCCAGATCCAGTTCGATGTCCGGGTAGCGCGCCATAAAATCACCCAGCACCGGCAGCAGCAGCGGACTGACCTGCGGCAGGCTGAGACGCAGGCGCCCCGCCGGTTTTCCCGCCGCCTGCGACAGCTCAAGCTGTGCCGCTTCCATTTCACCGATGATACGGCGGCTGCGTTCCAGAAACAGCGCGCCTTCTGCCGTCAGCGTCATGCTGCGGGTGCTGCGATGAAACAACCGGACGCCCAGCTTTTCCTCCAGCCGGGCAATACTTTTGCTGATCGCCGAAGGGGAAAGCCCCAGCTGGCGGCCCGCCGTAACAAAACTACGACTTTCCGCCACCTGCACAAACACCGTCACGCCGCTGAAGCTGTCCATTCTCACCTGCCGATTAACGAAATTTATTCACGGGTTTCCTGAACTATACCCCACTTTTTCTTTAATGCGGCGCTGATTAAGGTAGACGGACATCCACTCAGTCAAGGAATTCATGATGGGCAGCAGCGCTAATCCACTGGTTAAGGCATCGCTTTCCGATCGCGTCAGCGCGGTCATTCAACAGGCTATAGAGCAGCAGCGGCTGGTGGGGGCCGTAGTGCTGATTGCCCGGCATGGCCACATGGTTTACCGCCAGGCCGCCGGGCTGGCCGACCGCGAGAACAACCACGTAATGACCCCGGAAACGATCTTTCGCCTGGCCTCGGTCAGCAAGCCGATTGTCTCTGCCGCCGCGCTGGTGCTGGTTGCGCGTGGCCAGCTCGATCTGGACAGCCCGGTCAGCCGCTGGCTGCCGGAGTTCACCCCAATGCTGGCCGACGGTAACCCGGCAACGATCACCGCGCGCCAGTTGCTCAGCCATACCGCCGGTCTGGGCTATCGCTTTTTTGAGCGAGATGAACACGGTCCCTACGCGGCGGCGGGCGTTTCCGACGGCATGGATGCTGCCGAAATCACGCTGGAGGAGAATCTGCGGCGCATTGCCCGCGTGCCGTTGCAGTACACCCCGGGCCGTAGTTGGGCCTACTCGCTGGCGACCGATGTGCTGGGCGCACTGGTCGCCCGCATTAACGGCACGACACTTGATGTGGCGGTACGCGAGCTGATAACCGACCCGCTGGCGATGCGCAACACCGGTTTTTACAGCGCCGAACCGCAGCGCGTGGCCCGCGCCTACGTTAATGACCAACCCCGCCCGCATCTGCTGCAGGAAGGTGAAATCGTACCGCCGTTCCCCGATGTGGTGGGCATTCGCTACAGCCCGGCACGCATTTTTAACCCTGCCGCTTTTCCTTCGGCGGGCGCGGGAATGGCCGGAACGGCGGATGATTTTCTGCGCCTGCTGGAAGCGCTGCGCGACGGGGAAACCCTGCTGCCGCGCACGCTGGTGGAGGAAATGTCCCGCGACTGGACACACGGCCTGGAGCTTGAAGGCTCGCCCGGTATCGGTTTTGGCCTCGGTTTTTCGGTACTGCGCGATCCGCAACTTGCTGCTTCGCCAGAGTCGCCGGGAACCTGGCGCTGGGGCGGTGCCTACGGACATTCGTGGTTCGTCGATCCGCAGCAGGAGCTCAGCGTGATTGCCTTTACCAATACACTCGGTGAAGGGATGTCCGGGCAGTTCGTTAACGATCTGCGCGATGCGGTTTACGGCATCTCCACCGCAGGCAGGGAGGCGGCATGAGCAGTGAAACCACCGCATTTATCGAGCGCGATCGGCTACCGGTTTCCGCCCTGCTCGCCCTGGCGCTGGCCGGATTTATTACCATTCTCACCGAGGCGTTGCCCGCAGGACTGCTGCCGCAAATCAGCAGCAGCCTGTCGGTTTCCACCGCCAGCGCGGGGCAGCTGGTCACGCTGTATGCCCTGGGCTCGCTGCTGGCAGCGATCCCGCTGACCATCGCCACCCAGAGCCTGCGGCGCAGGCCGCTGCTGCTGACGGCGGTATCCGGTTTTATTGTCGCCAATACGGTCACGGCGCTGTCCGGCGACTATCTGCTGACGCTGGCCGCACGCTTTCTGGCCGGTGTTTCCGCCGGATTACTGTGGGCGCTGATTGCCGGTTACGCTGCCAGAATGGTCCATCCGTCGCTGAAAGGACGCGCGATCTCGTTGGCAATGGTCGGTACGCCGCTGGCGCTGTCGATCGGTATTCCGCTGGGTACCTTTATCAGTGAAATCATCGGCTGGCGCAGTTGTTTTATGGCAATTTCCGCCCTCAGCCTGCTGCTGATGCTGTGGATCGTCATCAGCGTGCCGGATTTTGCGGCCCAGCCCGCCGCGAAAAGGCTGCCGCTGTCCGGCGTGCTGCACCTGCCCGGCGTACGATCGGTGCTGGCAGCCACGCTGATTTTCGTGCTGGCGCACAATATTCTCTATACCTACATCGCCCCGTTTTTGCAGGCGGTTCAGATGGCGGATCGCATCAGCACGGTGCTGTTGGTCTTCGGCATCGCCTCCCTGTTGGGGATCTGGCTGGTTGGACTCACTATCGATCGCTGGCTGCGGTTGGGTGCGCTCTTATCGACGCTACTGTTCGCGCTGGCGATGGTGCTTTTGGAGTATGGAGGCGGCAGTCCGACGGCGATATATGCGGCGGTGATCCTGTGGGGACTGGCATTTGGCGGCGCGCCCTCGCTGTTCCAGACGGCGCTGGCGAAAACCGCCGACGGCTCGGCGGATGTGGCGCAGTCCATGCTGGTGACCGCGTGGAATATCGCCATTGCCGGGGGTGGCGCGGCAGGAGCCGCGATTCTGTCCGGCTTTGGGCCGGGTTTGTTTGCCCCGACGCTGATCGCCCTGCTGGCCGTCACCGGGTGGACGATCTGGCGGGCAAAAAGTCACGGATTCAGGACAGAACGGGGAAATTAAGGCTCCATAAACAGCAACGCTCGCTCGCTGAGATGCAGCTTTTCCCCCTGATAGCGGTGAGTCAGTGCGTGATAGGACGGCGCGGCAACGATGGCTTTAATGCTGTCGGACAGCGCATTCAACGCCTGCTGCATCTGCGGCAGGTAGTTATGCGTGTCGTACACGCGGTCGATGCCTTCGAGCGCGTGGTTCATGATCTTACGTGCCACATCGTTTGGCGTATCCAGCGCCGCCAACCGGGATCGCGCGGTACGGCGCAGGTCTCGGGTGGTAAACGGTTCCAGGCCCAGCCCGCGATCGGCGCGGATCATCCTTCGCAGCGCCTGAGTAATGGCTCCCTTAGACAAAGGGCGTGACACTGTCACCGGTGACGGTACCAGCCACGGAGAATCTTCCGGGCTTGCCCGCATCAGCGCCTCAATGCAGATGCGCATCATCGGCGTGACCGGCAGAATATGCTCGCGCTGCGACTTGTTGCGATCGCCCTGCCGCCAGATACCGGACTCCAGATTGAACTCCTGCTTGCGCGCCTGCACCACTTCATCTGGCCGTCGTGCCGACAGCAGGCACAGTCTGAGCGCCCAGCGGCACTGCTCGGAAAGCTCCCACTCATCCAGCCCGTGCCAGAACACCCACACTTCGGCATCGCTCAACGTACGGGTTCCCGGCGGCGTACTTCTTCCGGCAATATCGCGCTTTTTCATTGCACTTAGCGGCGAATGTTCCAGATATCCCTGAATTTCAGCCCAGCTGAGAAACTGCTTACAGAGCGAAAAAACGCGCCGCGCCTCCTCTTTTTTGCCGTCGGCAATCAGGATATTAAATAGCCGGTTGAGCTGCAGGCGGGTTACGCCGCTGAGGGATCGATGGCCGATGACCGGCAGCACGTGCTTCAGCAAAGATGAAACGGCGATCTCCGGTCGGCGGCGGGTTTGCAGCAGCGAGAGGCGAACCCACAGTTTCATCACCTGCTGCACGCTGCCCTCATCTTCACCGGATTCCAGCTGGATCAGCGAGGCGTTTTGCACCTCGTTCAGCCAGATCAAAACGTGGCGTCCAACGTGCGGCGAATGCAAAAGCGGGGTTTTCTGTTTTTCAGCCATGCGGACTTCCAGCGCTTATTTTCATCGCTGAGGGCAATTTTCGGGATCGATCGGTTGTAGCAAGGCTCATTTCGAGCTGGAACCTTCTCTTCAGCAGTGGGATACACCGGTGATTTCAAAGCATATTTTACCTCGTTGCACGATGTGACTCCAGACTTAATAGGTCTGGAGTCACAAAAATAGCGCAGAACGAAATCTGATGTTACTGACGGGTCATTCCTCAGGACAGTTCGATCAGCATAACGGCGGTCGTATTGGCTTCCAGGGCGTCGAAAATATGCGGGCAGTCGGCAGAATAGCTGATGTAATCACCCGCACGGAGTTCAACACACTGCTCAGCGGGCCCGATGCGCGCGCGGCCGCTGCACAGGATCACGTGTTCAAGGGTACCCGGCTGATGCGGTTCCGAGCGGCGCGGTTCACCGGGCTGCACGCTGAGCCGATAGATATCGCGCTGCGCGCCCGCCGGACAGGCCGCCAGCAGCGTTGCAATATAGTTCGCCTGGCCGGAAACCAGCGGCGTGCCCTCTCCGGCACGGATCACCTGTACCTGCTGACGCGGCTGGGCGATCAGCCGGCTGACGGGAACATCCAGCGCCATCGCCAGCGACCACAGCGTTTCCAGTCCCGGATTTCCCAGGCCGCTTTCCAGCTGCGAAAGCGTGGACTTTGCGATCCCCGCCCGCTTTGCCAGTTCGGTAACGTTGATGCCGGTTTTTTCTCTTTCCCGCCGCAGCGCCTGTGCCAGCAAAGCAATCGGAGAATGGTTCAGGTGTGAAATCACTTCAGACACGGCTTTGTTTCCTATATCGGTCGTTTGTTCATCTTGACGAACAACGCGGTCGTGTTCATCATAATGGTCATCTGTTCATTTTATCGTATAAAAGCCGTTTGCGCAGCATGCGGCGAAAAAAGGAAAACAAATGGCTTCGGCACGCGGAACAATTGAGATGACCCTGGCGATGGCGATCGCCGGTACAACGGGCTGGCTGGTCATGCTTTCCGGTCAGGATGCGATCGCCGCTGTTTTCTGGCGCTGTCTGTTTGGCGCAGTGGCGATGCTGATCGTCTGCTTCTGGGGTAACGCGTTTCGGCGCGGAGCGATTACCGTGCGCCAGCTTTTTTTGGCGCTGGCCGGTGGCGTGGCGCTGGTCATGAACTGGGTTCTGCTTTTCGCCGCTTATTCCGATGCGTCGATCGGTGTTGCCACCGTGGCCTATCATACCCAGCCGTTTATGCTGACCGCGCTCAGCGCCCTGCTGTTTGCTGAAAAAATTACCCTGGCCAAAGCCGGCTGGCTGCTGCTGGCCTTTGTCGGTTTGCTGCTGATCGTCACCGGCGGTGAAAGTGGTCAAGGCTACGGGGAACATTATCTGCGCGGGATACTTTTGGCGCTGGGTGCCGCATTTTGTTACGCCGGAGTGGCCATCACCGCCCGCTATCTGAAAACGGTCGCGCCGCAGCTGCTGGTTTTGATCCAGCTGACGTTCGGCGCGCTGCTGCTGTTGCCTTTGTCCAAACTGAACGTTAGCGACTATCACATCAACACCTGGCTGGTGCTGATCGCTCTGGGCGCCGTTCATACGGGACTGATGTCGACATTACTCTATGCGGCCATCGGTAAACTGCCCGGTAATCTGGTGGCGGCGCTGTCATTTTTATACCCGGTCATCGCCGTCATCGTCGACTGGGCGGTGTTCGATCACCGGCTCGGCCTGTGGCAGTTTTCCGGCGGGCTGGCGATCCTGCTGGCCGCGGCGGCCAGCCATTTCAACTGGACGCCGGGCCGAAAATTACTGATGACGGATACGGCTAAAACCAAACGCCAGCGCGGTGAGCGTCAGCAATACCGTTAACCCGAAGACGATCGTGGCCAACGCCGCCGCCGGTGAACGATCGCTCATCGCCATCCCGGCCAGCGAAGGCAGCAGACCGCCTGCCAGATAACCAACGGTCTGTACCCAGCCCGACAGTCTGACCGCCGAAGCGGCGTCGGGGCTGATGGCAACCGGAAGATGCAGCGCCAGCGGAAAACAAAGTCCAAGGGTGAATCCCATCAGTAACAGCGGAATAATCACCGGCGCACCGACGGTGTAGAGTGCCGCCGCCAGCAGCGATGCCATGACGGCGGCCAGCATCGTGAAATATTCCCGGCCGGCAAAAAGACGCACGATCGCTGAATAAAAAAGACTGACCAGGGTTGAAACCACAATCAGCAGCGTGGTCAGCGAATCCGCTTTTGCTGCACCGTATCCCTCGGACCTCAGCCACGCGGGCAGCCAGGCAATCAGGGTGTAATTGATCCCCGCCTGCAACGCAAAAAACAGCGACAGCCCGGCGGCAAGCCAGAACAGCGGTTTTTTATTCCCGCTGACCTGCGGCTGTTCGTAATGTGCGGGAAGTGAAAACAGACTCCAGCAAACTAAAGCCAGCAGCGTTGGCAACGCCCAGAAAGCCAGCCCGCCTCCCGGATGCCCGGTGAATTCCGCAAGCGATGCGGTGCTCAATGTTGCCGATCCGGCCCCGGCCCCCATCGACGCGGCATACAGACTCATGGCCAGCCGACCGCGATCGGCACAGCGCAGTTTGATAAATCCGGAAATCATTGGGCGGATCAGCGCATCGCCTACGCCAACCAGCACCGCCGTCAGCAGAAGTAAGCCGAACCAACTATCGAACCAGCGCAGTAGTTCCCCGAAAAAGACCAGAATCAGTCCGGTCATCAGCGTCTGCCTGAGGCCAATTCGTTTTTCCAGCAGGAACGCCAGCGGCGAGATAATACCCATACAGACAACGGGTATACTGGTCAGTAATCCAATCCCTGCTGAACTCACGGTGTAAAACTGGCGTTGCAGCACATCGGCAAGCGGTGCAATAGAGGAAATCCCCGGCCGTAACGAAAATCCGGCAAGGATTAAGAGGAGCAAAATGGGAAATTTCAGTGCGTTTTTCATGAACGTTAACCCGGGCACTGCATGTTGATATGTAATGCAGGACAACACACAGCGCCGCTTTAGAGAAAAGTGGAGTCTGTGCGTTGATTGACGTTAACGCGTACGAAGCTATCGGCAATGAAAGTAGCATAACCCTGACCTGCTGAACAGCCCCGACGCTGCAGCCGCAGGCCGACACCCGTTGTGTGAACGCATTAGAGCATGTTGTAACTATTACTTCCACGGCTAAAAAACCGCTCAATAAAGCAGACATCAGGATCTATTAGGCAACGGTGACCGTACCGGAGTAATTTTGCAAACAATACTGTTGCTCTGTTTATCGATAATAGCGCGACCGTATCGCAAAGGGTTTTAATCAAAACACGGCATGAAGCCAGGAAAAATCGCATTCCTACAACGTCATTTAATTAAAATGTACAAAAATGTGCGAGACATCTGATTTCTTCACCTGACTCCGGTTGATAAATGGATTTTTTACAAGTTACGTAAATGTCAGGGTGACAGGGTAACGCAAATAGTTTAATAAAGCGGCCATCCTTGCGATGGCTGACGGGTGCTGACGGGGGTTAAATCTGGATGCACAGAGGTTATAAATTCTCATTGGTTTATCCAGTAATGATAATGATACCTGCATTCCTGTGGGGTAAAGTTTCATCAGAAAATGATGACTCACCAAAGAAAGTGTTAAGATTTATCCCATATGTTGTAAATATAGTCCTTTTGCCAATCGCTACATTAGTGACTAAACTTGCACTGAAGAAACATTTAAAGAAACATTTTTTTTGATTTGGTGTTTTTTCGCGATTCATTTGTCTGTACACTTGTCTTCGAAACATTAGTTGACTAAATTTAAACCAACCCAAAGGTTACGGATTCCGTTATGAGTGAAACGCTGAAAGTATTAAATAACATTCGCACCCTTCGTGCCCAGGCTCGTGAAGTCTCTTTAGTTGAACTGGAAGAGATGCTGGAAAAACTTGAAGCGGTTGTGAACGAACGACGTGAATCAGAAGCCGCCATCGCTTCTGAGATTAAAGAAAAAGAAGAGAAGCTGGCTAAATACCGTCAGATGCTGCTGGAAGATGGTATTGATTTAAGCGAGCTGACTGCCGCTGATACTACCACTGGCAAAACCCGTACCAAGCGCGCTCCTCGCCCGGCTAAGTATGAATATACTGACGAAAACGGCGAAACTAAATCCTGGACCGGCCAGGGCCGCACCCCGGCTGTGATCAAGCAGGCGCTGGATGCAGGCAAATCACTGGATGATTTCCTGATCAAGTAATGATAAAGGGTCACTCTTTTGAGTGACCCTTTACTTTTCCCCTTCTCGAATCGCCGATTTTAAATCCCATTATCGTTAAAACCCCGAAACGAACGGCCTGCTTTTTTCCCCGATCGTGACATAACCGTTGCCACTGAAATCGTCCTGGATAATCCCGATCACAGAAAAATCTGTATGCACAGGTCCAAATTGATCCGTACCGCAATATAGCCTCGAACTCACCGCTGACGATTCGGTTTAACATCGGTTGACGAAAGACAGAAGCCAATAATAGTGAATTTATGAACGACAGGCCGAGTTAACCTGACTGCCGGGAAAAGGCTATTCATTACCAGCTGGAGTGATACCCTCACGATAACCATACCAAGCCGTCATTTTTGCCCGCGCCGCTCTCTGGAGTACAGCGCCCTGATTCTGTACAACCTCGACTCCGGTTGAGTACAGTCTGCAAAAAGTATGGTTTTAATATCTTCACCGGGGAACCGGACTGATTGTCCATGTAATGAAATATCCCCAGCCTGCAGGGCAGAGATCCACAGCCGACATTCTCGTCGTTATTCCGCGAGATCAGACTGCTTTACGCGATCGAGCAGCGCCAGCAGGCGCTCAATATTGGCGTCCTGCGTGCGCCATGAAGAAACGCTGATACGCAAAGCGGATTTCCCCTGCCACTGCGTCGCACCAAACCATGTTTCACCCGATGCCTGAACCGCATCGCAAATACGCAGCGTTTGTTGTTCATCGTCAGCGCGAAACAGCACCTGATTCAGCACCACCCGATTTAAAACCCGATATCCGGAGGATGACAGCCCTTCCGCAACCCGACTGGCCAGCCGACAGTGACGCTCGACCATTTCCGCCACGCCCTTGCTTCCCAGCGTACGCAGTGCGGCCCACACCGGAATACCGCGCGGACGGCGAGAAAATTCCATCGTCAGATTTTTCTGCGCGTCCTCTGCCGCCGCCGAATAAACCGCATCGCCGCGCAGGGTCGCCGAAAGCGCCGCCGCATGACGGCAAATCGCCATCGCACAGTCATAGGGCGTGTTCAGCCACTTGTGCGCATCGGTCGTCCAGCTATCGGCCTGCTCAATGCCAGAGGTCAGCACGTTAAGCGATGAAGCCCTGGCCCACAGCCCGAACGCACCGTCGACGTGTACCCAGCTTCCGGACGCTTTTGCCGGCGGAATAAGCTGTTCAAAATCATCAAACTCACCGCTGTTCACTTCCCCGGCCTGCAGGCACAGTATAGTGCGCTCGTTCAGCTCCGGCAGTCGTTCGACATCCACCTGCCCGCGATCGTTCACCGGCGCGATCAACAGATGGCGCAGCCCGAAACCCAGCACGCGCAGCGCTTTAATCACCGTGATATGCGCCAGCGCCGAGACCACCACGCGGATTTCCGGCGCACCTGTCAGCCCGTCCTGGTCAACGTCCCAGCCCTGGCGCTTCAGCAACTCACGCCGTGCGGTCGCCAGGCAACTCAGGGTACAGGCGGTGGCGCTGGTGCCAAAACCCACCGCGCTTTCAGCAGGCAGATCGAGAATTTCCAGCAGCCAGCGGGCGGCCTGCCGCTCCAGCGTGGCGGACACCGGCGAGTTATCCCAGCCGGAGGCGCACTGATCCCAGGCGATCATCAGCCGCTCGGCGGCGCTGGCCACCGGCAAGGAGGCGCCGATGACAAAACCAAAATAGTCGGCCCCGTTAGAGGCAGTGGTGCCGGGCGAGCCGACTTCATCGAGCAGGGCCAGCGTCTGTTCTGCAGAATGACCATTCAGCGGCAGCGGCTCATCAAAGCGCTTCAATCCGTCAATCGCTTCGGCATCGGGAAAGACCCGGCGCGAAGGCAGCGAACGGGTGTAATTCAGCGCACGACGATCCGCGGCCACCAGCAGTGCAAGTTCATCCATTTTTCACCTCGTGTGATTGTGTACGTAAGCCAAAAATCAGTGCCAGCAGGCTGGTTATCGCCCCGGCGAGGCACACCGCCGACCAGCCGCCGTACGCGAATGCCTGCGTTGAAATCAGTGCGCCCAGTCCACTGCCCGCCGAGTAAAACAGCATATAAGCAGCGATCAGCTGCGAACCTGCGCCGTTTCTGCCGCTAAGAAGCACACTCTGGCTGGTCACGTGCAGCGCCTGTCCGCCCGCATCCAGCATAAAAATGCCAATAATCAGTAGCAGTAGCGAACTTTCCCCCAGCCACAGCGGCAGCCAGCTGAGCAACAGTATCATCAGCGCAAACCGGGTGTTGCTGAGGGCCAGCCCGCGATCGACCCGCCTGCCCGCGCGGCTGGCAATCAGCGCACTGACCGCCCCAACCAGTCCGAGTGCACCGATCTGTCCGTGGCTCAGATTCCAGGGCGACGGGGTTAACAGCAGCACCAGCGCGCTCCAGAAAATGGCAAAGCTGGCAAACATCAGCAGCGCCAGCACGCCGCGTATCTGCAACTGCCGGTGCTGGCGCAGTAGCCGCCACAGGGCAACGAGCGGGGCAGGTCCGCCGTCTGATATCTGCCGTGGGATATCGGGCAATCGCCGCCATAGCACGCTTGCCAGCAGCGTCATCATCAGCGCAGACGATAAATAGACGCTGCGCCAGCCGGCAATATCGCTCACCGCTCCGGCAAACACCCGTGCCAGCAGCAGCCCGACCACCACCCCGGCAGAAACGGCGCCCACCGTCTGCCCGCGCGTTTCCTCCGGTGCTGCTGCCGCAGCAAAGGCAATCATCCCCTGAGTCATCGCGGTGCCGGTCAGACCGGTCAGCAGCATCGCCAGCATCAGCATGGTGGCGCTGGGGGCGACCGCCACCAGCAGCAGGGAAGCGATCAGCGCCAGCAGCTGCCAGCGCATCAGCCAACGGCGGTTGAGCCTGTCGCCCAGTGGCACCACGAACAGCAGCGCCAGCAGGCAGCCCAGCTGCGTGGCAAAAATCACCGTCCCCAGCGAGGCGGAACGCAGCCCGTAGGTGGTGCCAAGGGTATCCAGCAGCGGCTGGGCATAATAAACGTTGGCGACGCTGAGGCCGGTTCCAGCAGTGAACAGCGCTACCTGCCAGCCGGGCAGCCCCTGCGGCGATCCTCGAACGGGAATAACGTGACTCACTTACACCTCCACATTGGTTTCAAATTAAAACTATTTGCAGCCTGCGCGAAGTGGTTTTAAAATGCAACCAAATAATATTCAGGAGATGAGACGATGACGGAGCGGACCCCATTCAGCCACTCGCCCTGCCCGGTGGCACGCACCGTGGACCTGATCGGCGATCGCTGGATGCTGATGATCCTGCGTGATGCCTTTGACGGCAGTCGGCGCTTCAGCGAGTTTCAGCGCGGGCTGGGCGTGGCACGGAATATTCTGGCTGACCGCCTGAAGAAACTGGTGGAAGCCGATCTGCTCAAGGTGCAGCCCGCCTCGGACGGCACCGCCTGGCAGGAATATGTGCTGACCGATCGCGGCCTGGCGACCTTTCCGCTAATTGTAGCGCTGCGACAGTTTGGCGAGAATCAGCTGTTCGGCGCGGGCGAAGCGCATTCCGAACTGCTTGAAACCGCCAGCGGGCATACGCTTTCCCCCCTGCGGATCCTCAACCAGCAGGGTGACGAAATCACCCCGGACATGACCCGGGTGCAAAAGCTCGACTGAGCCTTATGCAAAAAACGCAAATAGCTAGATGAATTCCTTGGTTCACCAAACCCCTTGTCAGGATTGATATTTATCCTCAGCAGATAAAACAAACTGACAATAAAGGAATTCTTCATGCGCACAACTTTCCGCCTCAACGCCCTTGCTGGCGCACTGGCGTTATTTTCCGGGGTAATTACCGCACAGGCCGCCGATAAACCCGTTCAGGGCGGCACGCTGGTTTACCTTGAGCAGCAGGCACATACCAACCTTTATCCGCCTGCCGGTGGTTTCTATCCCAACGGCGGCATCCTGAATCAGATCACCGATAAGCTGACCTGGCAGAACCCGAAAACGCTGGAAGTGGAGCCGTGGATTGCGGAAAGCTGGAGCAGCAACGCCGATAAAACCGAATACACCTTTAAAATTCGCCCGGGAGTGACGTTCTCGGACGGCACACCACTGGACGCCAGTGCGGTTGCGAAAAACTTTGATACCTACGGCCTCGGCAATAAAGCCCAGCGCCTGCCGGTCTCGGAAGTGATCAACAACTATGACCATAGCGAAGTGGTCGATCCGCTGACGGTGAAGTTCTTCTTCAAAAAACCGTCGCCGGGCTTCCTGCAGGGCACCGCCACCATCGGTTCCGGTCTGGTTTCCCTCAGCACGCTGGCACGTAATTTTGAGGCGCTGGGCGACGCCCGCCACATCATTGGTTCCGGTCCGTTTGTGGTCAGCGATGAGAAGCTGGGCCGCGAGGTGGATCTGAAGGTCCGCCCAGACTATCAGTGGGGACCAAAGAACGGTTCACAGCAGGGCCGTGCTAACCTGGACGCGATCAAAATTATCGTTACCCCAGAAGACAGCGTGCGCATCGGTGCACTGCTGGCGGGCCAGGCCGGTGCCATTCGCCAGGTGCAGGCCTACGATGAAAAACAGGCTGAACAGCAGAACTTCCCCATCTATGCGGCACCCACGCGCGGCATTAATGACAGCCTGAGCTTCCGCCCGGATAACGCGCTGGTCGCCGATGTGAAGGTGCGTAAAGCCCTGCTGCACGCCACCAACAGCCAGCAGATTGTCGATACCCTGTTCTCGCCTAACTATCCGGTGGCCAAGTCCGTGCTGGCCAGCTCGGCCGCGGGCTTTGTTGACCTCAGCAACGAGCTGAAGTTTGACCCGGCGCTGGCCAACAAGCTGCTGGACGAAGCGGGCTGGAAAGCGGGTAGCGACGGTATCCGCCAGAAGGACGGCCAGAAGCTGGCGCTGACGGTGTATGAATCCCTGCCGCAGCCGCAGAATAAAGAGGTGCTACAGCTGGTGGCACAGCAGTGGAAACAGGTCGGCGTCTCGCTGGCGGTGAAAGCGGGCGATGCGGGCAGTAAAACCGTCGATAACCTCGATCCGCAGAAAACCCCGATTTCCGTCACCGAAGTGGGCCGCGCCGATCCGGACGTGGTGAAAAGCCAGTTCTATCCGACCAACCGCGATGGCCTGCTGCAGAAAGGCGGCTCCAGCAGCCTGGTGAAAGCGTTCCGCGACGACAAGCTCAACGGCATTCTTGAAGGTATCGCGGCCGAAACCGATGCCCAAAAACGCCTGGCGCTGACCGGCGATGCGCAGCGCTATCTGATTGAGCAGGCCTATAACATTCCGATTTTTGAAGAGCCGCAGGTGTTTGCCAGCGCGCCGTGGCTCAAGGGTCTGACCTTTGAAGCCGTGGGCCGCCCGAGCTTCTACGGTGCGTGGCTGGAAAAACACTGAGGTAAACGGCAATGACGGGATATTTCACTCAGCGACTGGGACAGGCTCTGCTGGTGCTGTGGGTGGCGTTTACCGTCTCCTTTGTACTGCTGCAGGTGCTGCCCGGCGATGCGATTCTGATTAAATTTCAGAACCCTGATTTAGGACTGAGCCCGGCGCAGATAGAAGAGATGCGCCAGTCTTACGGGGCCACCACGCCGCTGTGGCAGCAGTATCTGCATTCCCTTGGCAATATGCTGCGCGGAGACTTTGGCTTCTCCGTGCAGGCCGGGGTGCCGGTCAGCGAACTGCTGGCCGAAAACTTCCCGGCCACGCTGCGCCTGGCGCTGCCGGGCTTTGTGCTGGCCACGCTGCTGGCGGTGGTGATTGCCTTCAGCTCCAGCCTCACCGGGCTGCGCTGGCTGCGTAACGCGCTGCAGTCGCTGCCTTCCCTGTTTATCTCGATCCCCACCTTCTGGCTGGGGATCGCGCTGATTCAGGTCTTCTCCTTCCAGCTGCGCTGGATACCGGTG
This sequence comes from Erwinia sp. JUb26, assembly GCF_003751505.1. Lineage (GTDB taxonomy): Bacteria > Pseudomonadota > Gammaproteobacteria > Enterobacterales > Enterobacteriaceae > Erwinia. The sequence continues at coordinate 345,244 of NZ_RJVB01000004.1, forward strand.
ATCAACCCCGGCGAGTGGGTCGGCCTGATCCTGCCGGTGATTACCCTGGCGGTACCGATTTCAGCGCCGCTGGCGCAGATCCTGATCCGCAGCATTGACCAGGTGCAGACCCAGCCGTTTGTCGCCGTCGCCCGCGCCAAGGGTGCCAGCCAGCGTCGGGTACTGTGGCATCACGTGGCGCGTAATGCGCTACTGCCGGTGCTGACCATTGCCGGTCTCCTGTTAGGCGAGCTGATTGCCGGGGCGCTGATCACCGAAACGGTGTTCGGCCTCAGCGGGCTGGGCCAGCTGACCCAGCAGGCCGTCAACAATCAGGACGTGGCGGTGCTGCAGGCGATCGTGATGATTTCCGCCACCGGCTTTGTGCTGATCAATTTACTGGTCGACGTCTTCTCTCCGTTACTCGACCCGCGTCTTAAGCACTATCAGAGGGCGGCATCATGAGCCTCGCCGATTTGAACAGCACGCACAAAACCACCCGTCTGCACTGGCGTAACATCCTGCCACGGCAGTTCCGTCCGGGGCTTATGCTGGCCTGGCTGACAATCGCCATCGCCATTCTCTGGGCGCTGTTTCCGGGATGGTTTACCGACTGGAGCGCCACGGAAGGCGTAGCGGGAGCGCAGCGCCTGGCACCGCAGGCCGGTCACTGGCTCGGCACCGACCAGCTGGGGCGCGATCTCTATGCGCGTATCGTCTGGGGCGCATCCCACTCGCTGAGCGGCGCGCTGGTGGCCGTGGCGCTTGGCCTGACGGTGGGTACGCTGCTCGGCGTGATCGCCGGGGCTCTGGGCGGGCGCAGCGAAAGCGTAGTCATGCGGCTGGTGGACGTGCTGCTGGCGATTCCCGGCCTGCTGCTCTCCCTGAGCATTATCATCCTGCTCGGCTTCGGCACCGTTAACGCCGCGATTGCGGTGGGGATCACCTCCATCGCCAACTTCGCCCGCCTCGCCCGCTCTGAGGTGGTTCGCGTGCGCCACTCCGAATACGTTGAGGCGGCTTACGGCAGCGGCGGCACGTTCTTCGCGGTGCTGTGGCGGCACATTTTACCCAACTCGCTGACGCCGGTGCTGGCGTTTTCCGCGCTGCAGTTTGGCAGCGCCATTCTGGCAATTTCCACGCTCAGCTTCCTCGGCTACGGCACCCCGCCGCCGACCCCGGAGTGGGGCCTGCTGATCGCCGAAGGACGTAACTATATTTCTACCGCCTGGTGGCTCACCACCTTCCCGGGGATTGTTGTGGTACTGGTGGTACTGGCCGCCAACCGCATCAGCCATCATTATTCAGGAGGCCGCCGATGAGCGAATCGACCCAGCCGGTGCTCAGGGTGAGCAATTTGAGCATCGCCTACCGCAGCGGCGGTGAGCAAAAACGCGTGATCCACAACGTGTCGTTCAGCGTGGAGCGGGGCGAAGTGGTGGCGCTGGTCGGCGAGTCCGGCTCCGGTAAAACCACCACCGCGCAGTCGATTATTGGCCTGCTGGCGGAAAATGCGGTGCGGGAAGCCGGGCAAATCTGGCTGAACGGCGTGGAGATCACCCACTGGTCGCAGAAGCGGCTGGACGGCATTCGCGGCGCCGCCATCAGCCTGATCCCGCAGGATCCAGGCAGCTCGTTGAACCCGGTGAAAACCATTGGTGCGCAGGTGGAAGAGATCCTGCTGCTGCATGAACCATTATCACGCCAGCAGCGCCGCGAGCGCGTGGTGGCGCTGCTGAAGCGCGTCGGGCTGTCGCATCCCGAACAGCGTGCGCAGCAGTATCCGCATCAGCTTTCCGGCGGCATGAAGCAGCGGGTGCTGATTGCCATCGCCATTGCACTGAAGCCGGCGCTGATTATCGCCGATGAGCCGACCAGCGCACTGGATGTCACCGTGCAGAAACGCATTCTCGATCTGATCGATGAACTGCGCCGTGAATCGGGCACCGCCGTGCTGTTTGTCACCCACGACCTGGCCGTGGCGGCAGCGCGTTCCGACCGCATTCTGGTGTTCCGCCACGGTGAAATCCGCGAGCAGGGCAGCGCGAAAGCGATTGTCCATTCGCCGCAGGATGCCTATACCCGGCAGCTGTTCGCCGATGCGCCTGCGCTGACCGGCGGCAGTTTCGCCCCGACTCAGCAGCCGCAGTTTTCCCAGCCGGCGGTGGAAATCATCGGCCTGAATAAGTATTTCTCCCTCGGCAAGGGCGAAGGCTTCCAGGCGCTGAACAACGTGTCGTTCAGCGTACAGCGCGGCAGTACGCATGCGCTGGTCGGGGAATCCGGATCGGGGAAAACCACCCTCGCCCGCATTCTGCTTGGCTTCCAGCAGGCGGACAGCGGCCGAGTGGTGATTGACGGTATTGATGCCTCATCGCTGCGCGGCGAAGCCCTGCGCCAGCTGCGCCGCAAGATCCAACTGGTGTATCAGAACCCGTTTGCCTCGCTCGACCCGTCGCAGACGCTGTATCGGGTGATTGAAGAACCGCTGCTGAACTATGAACCGCTCAGCCAGCAGGAACGCCGCCAGCGGGTGGAAGAAGCAGCGACCCGCGTGGCGCTGCCGCTTGCCTTGCTGGACCGCAAACCGCATGAGCTTTCCGGCGGACAGCGCCAGCGCGTGGCCATCGCCCGCGCACTGATCCTGCGCCCGCAGATCCTGGTGCTGGATGAAGCTACGTCGGCGCTGGATGTCACCATTCAGGCGCAGATCCTCAGCCTGCTGCTGCAGCTACAGCAGGAACTGGGTTTGAGCTATCTGTTTATTTCACACGATCTCGCTACGGTACGGCAGCTGGCGCACAGCGTTTCCGTACTGCGTGCCGGGCAGCAGATCGATTACGGCAACACCGCCGAGGTGTTTAATCGCCCCGCCAGCGACTACACCCGCGAACTGATTGCCGCGATCCCCGTTTTGACTCGCGCTAAGGACACCGCATGACCGCTAAACGTCTTGGATTTTTCACCCGCCTGCTGGATAAAACCAGCGCGCAGGAACGCTATCACCTGGCCACGCTGCAAATTCAGCATGCGGAACGCTGGGGATTTGACACCGCCTGGGTCGCCCAGCACCATTTTCATGAACACGAGGGTGGTCTGCCCTCCCCGCTGCTGTTCCTCGCCAGCGTGGCGGCGCAGACCTCGCGCATCCGCCTGGGCACGGCGATTATCACCCTGCCGATGGAAAACGCGCTGCGGGTGGCGGAAGATGCCGCCGTACTCGATCTGCTCAGCGATCACCGCCTGGAGCTGGGGCTGGGTTCTGGCGGCACGCCGACCTCTTTCCTGCCGTTCGATCTGACCTTTGATCGGCGCGCCGAGGCCTTCTCCGCCAATCTGGACACGCTGCTGCAGGCCTGGGGCAATGCGCCGCTGGCCCATGAGGATAACCGCCTGTATCCTGCCGCGCCGCAGCTGGCCGATCGCCTGTGGCAGGCCACGTTCTCGGTTGCCGGAGCCGCCCGGGCCGGGGCTGCCGGTCACGGACTGATGCTGTCGCGCACCCAGCCGCGCCCGGCGGGTCAGCCGGATTTGCCGCTGGATGCTATTCAGAATCCGCTGATCGATGCCTATCTGGAGGCACTGCCTTCCGGCGTAGAACCGCGCATTCTGGCCTCGCGCACCGCATTCGTTAGCCGCGACGGTAATGAAGCCCGCCGCCTGGCCCTGCCGGGACTCACCGAGCAGGCGAAACAGCACCGTGCCGCCGGACATGTGGTGCCGGGCGATACGCTGGATGACTATATTACCGCCTTTGATGCCCACCTCGGTACGCCGGAACAGGTTGCAGCCTCGCTGCGCAGGGACAGCACCCTGCCGCGCGTCACCGACATTTCGTTCCAGGTGCACTCTATCGATCCGCCGCATCAGCACATTTTAACTTCTATCGAACTGCTGGCCACCGAGGTCGCCCCGGCACTGGGCTGGCGACAGGCCGTTAGCGCACAGAACCACAAGGAAACCGTATGACTCAGTCTCAGGATTTACTGCAAAAACTGGCCGACATTGCGGCAGACAGCCCGCTGGCGGAAGCCCGCCTGACCCGCGAGGCCGCCACCGCGCATACGCAGGGCAGCTACGACGTACTGTTCAGCGGCAATGATTCAGGCGACTTCCCGCTGTCTTTACGGCTGACTCTGGCAGAGCAGATTGCCCGCTGGCACGGCGAGGAAACGCTGGCGGCGCACTATGCCGGGCGGATTACCACCACTCCGGCAGAGGATCGGCTGGCGTCCTCGCTGGCACACGCCGAGCTGCTGACCTTTAAACCGGCCAGCGCAGAACCGTCCCATTTGCAGGCGCTGGAACAGGCGGGATGGAGTAAAGAAGCCATCGTGACCCTCTCCCAGCTGGTGGCGTTTATCAGCTTCCAGAGCCGTCTGCTACGCGGCTATCGCCTGCTGAACGGCGAAAACGGTTCGGCGGCCAGCGCCCTGCCAGTTACCGCGGCGGCCTGGCGTACCGAACCGCAGACCCTGAGCGGGAAAAATGCCCCACCGGCCTTTACGCGCGAAGAGCTGGGCTGGGAACCGTGGCTGGAAGCCAAACCGCTGGCCGAGTTCAACGCGCTGGAAAAAGCCACGCTGGCCAAGTTCGGTCACACCGATTCCGATTACTTCCGCCTGCTGGCCCGCAACCTGCCGCTGCTGGAGCAGCGCACGCTGACCGATAAAGGCATCTTCTTCACCTCCGGCGGGCTGCCGCGCAAGGAGCGTGAGCTGGCCGCCACCGTGGCCAGCAAGGTTAACGGCTGTATCTTCTGCGCCTCGGTTCACGCCCGCAAGGCCGCGCAGCTGTCAAAACAGCCGGAGGACGTTCAGCGCCTGATTGATACCGCCCCCGGTAAGCCGCTGGCGGTGGAACAGTCCCCGCGCTGGCTGGCGCTGATCGACCTGGCCGCTTCACTTTCCGCCACGCCGCCAACGGCCAGCGTTAAGCATCTGGCTGCACTGCGCGAACAGGGGCTAAGCGAGCTGGAGCTGGTGGATCTGATCCAGTCTACGGCGTTCTTCGCCTGGGCCAACCGCCTGATGCTGACCCTCGGCGAGCCGTATACCGAAACCGTCTGAATTGACAGGGGAGCGCACGCTCCCCTTTTCACAGGAGCGATAAATGTCACACCCGCAACCTGCACTGGATCACGTGGTGATCAACGTTGGCCCGCATCTGGATGAGGCGGCTGCGCTGTTTCAGCGTCTCGGCTTCCAGCTCACCGCACGCGGTCACCACTCGCTCGGTTCAAGTAATCACCTGGCGATTTTCAACAATAACTACCTTGAACTGCTGGGCTATGAGCCGGAACGCGGCAATCTGCGCCGCGATCTGTGGCAGTCGCCGATCGGCCTTTCCGGGCTGGTATGGAAAACCAGCGATGCCGATGCGGTTTACCAGCATCTGCAACAGCTGCAGCTGGCCGATACGCCGCCGGGGTCTTTTTTCCGCCCGGTCACCCTGCCTGACGGCAGTGAAACGGAAGCCCGCTTTCGTACCGTCAGGCTGCATGCCGATCGCGTGCCGAACGGGCGCAGCTTCTTTTGCCAGCATCTGACTCCAGACGCGGTCTGGCAGAAAGACTGGCAGGCACATCCAAACGGCGTGACGCAGATCCGCGAATTCGTTGTCGCCGCAGACCATCCCGGGCAGGCCGCCGAAGTTTATCTTCAGCTGTTCCCTTGCGTATCGCTGCAGGAAACGGCAAGCGGTGAGCGGGTGATCGATGCAGGCGTCGCGCGGATACGCTTTGTGCCGACGGAGGCGGCGAAAGCCGAGTTCGGCACGCTGCCGGACGACTACAACGGCACGGCCAGAATGGTGGCGCTGAGCCTGCACAGCACCTCGCTGGAACAGGTGAAGAACAGCCTGGCTCAGAGCGGTATTCCGTTCCATGAGGATCGCCAGGGCGTTCGCGTTGATGCGGAACATGCTTTCCAACTCGCCCTGCGATTTACGCAGTAAACCACCCCGCAAAAGCTCAGTGCAGCATCATACGTCGCGCTGACCGGGCAGGTCAGGCAGGTCAGGCAGGTCAGGCAGGTCAGGCAGGTCAGAATAGCCTGAGCCTGTTATAAAAAAGCGGGCATCTGCCCGCTGTTTAATTTCGACCGTGAGTAAAACGCGGTGCTTAGCCGAGATACTCGATAATCGACAGCCCGCCGTTATAGTCGGTGCTGTAGATAATCCCTGCGGCATCCACAAACACATCACAGGACTGGATCACCTGCGGGCGCCCCGGGCGGGTATCCATCATTTTCGCCGGGGCGGCAGGCACCAGCGCACCGGTTTCCACCGGCTGATACGGATTGCTGATGTCGTAGGCGCGCACGCCCGCATTCTGCCATGTCGCGAAGATCAGCGATGAGCTGACAAAGCTTCCCGGGCGGTTTTCATGCAGGTTGTGCGGACCAAAGTGCGCCCCTTTCGCCACGTAGTCGATTTCACCCGGCTGCGGGAAGGTCGAAATGCTGACCGGATTGGACGGTTCGCGAATATCAAACAGCCAGATATGCTTCTCCCCGTCTTCCTGGTTATCCAGCACCGCTTCATCCAGTACCACCAGCAGATCGCGATCCGGCAGCGGCAGCGCGGTATGCGTTCCACCCCCGAACGGCGGGCTCCAGTTGCGGTGGCTGATCAGCGTCGGCTGGCTGCGATCGCTGACGTCCAGCAGCGTCAGGCCGCCGTCGCGCCAGCTGCCGTAGGCGGTATCGCCGCTGATAATCGCATGGTGCAGCGCATAGCGTTTACCTTCCGGCCAGTCCGGCTGCTCGCCCTCTGCGGCGTTCATCCCCGGCAGCCACCAGCGACCGGCCACTTCCGGCTTCTGCGGATTGGCGAGGTCGATAGTCAGGAAAATATAGTCGGTAAACCCGTCCAGCAGTGCGGAAACATAGGCCCAGCGGCCGCCCACGTACCAGATGCGGTGAATGCCGATGCCGTTCAGCGGCAGGAAGCTGATTTCACGCGGGCGATCGGGAGTCGAGATATCAAAAATGCGCAGGCCGGCGCTCCAGCCCTTATCCTGCACATCGCTGACCGTCTCCCCCACCGAGCGGGTGTAATAGACCTTCTCATCGGCAAAACGCGCGTCAGCAAACAGATCGCGGGCGTTGATCACCAGCAGCAGATCGTCATGCGCCTGCAGATGCACATTCCACGTTCCCGGCGACGCGGCAATATAGCCCGCAGGCCGGGGATTTTTCGCATCGCGGACATCAATAATCGAAAAGCCGGATGAGACCATATGGCCGACGTAGGCATAGCCACGGTGAACCATCACCTGCACACCGTCCGGTCGTCCGCCCTGGTCGCTGTGACCAATCAGGCGCATGTTCCGGCTGAATTCCGGGGTCGGTAAACTGTCTGACACGATCTCGTCCTTACTTTTTGTATTTCGCTTCCAGGGTGGCGAACCACGGCGCAACGAAGTCTTCGGTCTGGCCCCAGCCCGGGATAATTTTGCTCAGACCCGCGACGTTAACCGGACCAGGCTGGGCTGCCAGCAGCGCCTGCGGAATGGTGGTAGCTTTAAATTCGTAGCTGTCCGGCGTGGCTTCACCCGCCAGCTTCAGCGCGACCAGGCGCACGTTGGTGGCACCGATCAGTTTTGGATCGACCGCCGCAGTGACTTTCCACGGGCTGCCAGCTTCACGCATCAGCTGCAGATCCTGGTTGGAGACGTCGATGCTGTAGAGTTTGATTTCGGTACGGCCATTCTCTTTCAACGCTTTCATCGCGCCCTGGCTGAAGGCGTCCCAGGTTCCCCAGATCGCATCCACTTTGCCTTTCGGATATTTGGCCAGCAGCGCGCCCACCTTATTGGCGGTATCACCCTGCACATCTGAGGAAACGGCACCGACGGATTCCAGCTCGTGGATCCCCGGGTTTTCCTGCAGCAGCTGTTTATAGGCCGCCTGGCGACGTTCCATCGGTGGGAAACCGGCAACCCACAGTTTGATGATGTTGGCTTTGCCGTTGTGATCCTGCACCAGCTGTCCGAAGGAGAGTTTGGTCAGGGAGGCATCGTCCTGCTGGGTCACGGTTGCGCCCGGAATGGTGCCGTCAACGGAGGTATCAAACACCGATACCGCAATGCCGCTGTCGACGATCTTCTTAATCAGCGGCGCGGCGTACGGCGCACGGCCCTGCGACAGAATGATCCCGTCATATTTCTGGCTGATCGCCTGGTTTACGAAGTCCTGGAATTTGGCATCGTCACCGTTGGTTAAAAAAGTGCTGACCTTAAAGCCCAGCGCTTTACCCTGCTGGATCGCGCCCTGTACAAACTGGGTGGTGTTATCGTCTGAACCCAGATTACGGATCACGGCGATACGCACCGGGCCCTCGTGGCTGGCAATTTTCTCCGGTACCGGAGTCGGCGTGGCGGCATGAACGGGCAGAACGCTGGCAACTAACAGCGCCAGTACGGAAAAAATTGGTTTCATCAGAGATCCCTGTGTAAAAAAGTAAACTGGAGAATAAACGGCACGATATGTCACTTTTTCATGCCTGTAACTGACTGACAAAGAAGTAAAAGGAATAAGTAACTATAAAAAAAGTATTAGCCTGTGGCAAAGGCTCTACAGCAGGATAGAGGCAAAGAAACGCTAAGGATTATCATGGACATTACCGCAATTCAGGTCGTTCCCGGCCCCGCTAACTACTATTCCCATCCCGGCGCGCTGGCGCGTCTGACCGACTTCTACACTGAATCGCAGCTTTCACAGGCCGTCTGGCTTTACGGCGAGCGGGCCATTCATGCCGCACGCCCGTTCCTGCCTGCGGCCTTCTCGCAGAACGGGGCTCGCCATCTCCAGTACGGCGGTCACTGTACTGACCCGGATCTGGCCGAGCTGGCTCTGGCCGCCGGTGACGACCGTCAGGTAGTGATTGGCGTGGGCGGCGGTGCGCTGCTCGATACCGCCAAGGCGCTGGCCCGCCGACTGAATCTGCCGTTCGTTGCCATCCCGACCATCGCGGCCACCTGCGCCGCCTGGACGCCGCTTTCGGTCTGGTATAACGCCGCCGGTCAGGCCTCGCACTATGAAATTTTCAACGATGCGAATCACCTGGTGCTGGTGGAGCCGGAGGTCCTGCTGCAGGCACCGGTGGAATATCTGCTGGCCGGGATCGGCGATACGCTGGCGAAATGGTATGAGGCCGTGGTGCTGGCACCCGAGCCGAGCAAACTGCCGCTGACCGTGCGTCTGGGGATTGATACCGCCGCCACCCTGCGCGACGTGCTGCTGACACAGAGTGAAGCCGCGCTGGCAGACCAGCAGAAAGGTGAGCTGAGCCAGGATTTCATGGACGTGATTGACGCCATTATTGCCGGGGGCGGCATGGTGGGCGGCCTCGGAGAGCGCTTTACGCGTATTGCCGCGGCGCATGCGGTGCATAACGGCCTGACTATTCTGCCGCAGACCGCACAGTATCTGCACGGCACCAAGGTGGCCTACGGCATTCTCGTACAGTGCGCGCTGCTGTCGGATGAGGCCGCCACGCGTCAGCTGATTGCGGCCTATCAGCGCTTTAATCTGCCGACCACGCTGGCGGCGCTGGGCGTGGACGTCAACGATCCGGCACAGATCGATCCGGTGATCGCGCATACCCTGCGACCGAAGGAATCTATCCATGCCCTGCCGGTTCCCGTTACGCCGGAAAGCCTGCGTGCAGCCTTCCTCTACGTTGAGTCATTAGGACAGTAAAACGGACAGTCGGCTCATCTTTACGCACGGTAAACTCGATTTTTATCCACAGAATCAGGGGATAATTCAGTGAGTAACTGTATTGAACCTGAGAAGAAACACCATGTAAAACTCATTAACAAACTGATAGGTAATGAGTTTTTTATTTCCCTAAACGGCCAGAGACGGATCCACACCGTGGCCGATTTTATCACCGATAATTCAGACGAATCCGCTTACGGTGCGTGACAATGTCACTGAATGCCCGCCGCGCAATGAGGCATGGAGTACAGGGCATTTTTTGCTATTCTGTCAGCGCGACTTTCCCGTCACAAGCCTAACGAGTAAACCATGATGAAGGACAGAACAGATATGGCTCAGCCCCGTGAAGATAAAACCAAAATTATCGGCGTGGTCAGCGATGAATTTACCAACCCCTACACCGTTACCCTGCTCAACGAGCTGAGCCGTCAGCTAAACGCGCGCGGCTGCGTCACGCTGCTGCTCAACGTAAACTCACGCGACGGCCTGCATGCTGCGCTGAGCAGCGCGGCACAGCTGAAACCCGACGCGCTGGTTTTCCTCTCCTCTCTTTGCAGTGACGAACTGCGCATTGTCGCCGATAGTCTGCCGCAGGTTCCGGCCATCTATATCGGCACTGCCGCGCCTGACGCTGCCACAGACAGCATCGGCGTTGATGGCCACACCGCCGGGAAGCAGGTTGCCCGCCTGCTGAGTTCACAGGGCTATTCCCGTTTCGGCTATCTTCAGGCGCAGGCTTCCACGCCCCTGCCGCAGCAAACGGGCTATAGCGAAGGTCTGGCGGCATCACATCAGTCCGTCAAACAGGTGCTGACCGCCGGCGGCTTCGATCGTGAGCACGCGTGGCGCGCCACGCTGGCCTACCTGAAGCAAACCTGGGCTTCCGAACGCATCGATGCCCTGTTCTGTGATAACGACGAACTGGCGTTTGGTGCCCTACAGGCGGTACGTGACTTTGGCGAACGGGTCCACGTTGGCGTTGTCGGTTCTGGTGACACCAGCGAAGCGCACTCCGCGACCTGGCACCTTACCAGCCTGTCACAGCGCAGCGATCTGCTGGTTGGCGAAGCGCTCGGGCGCCTGCTGGATAACCGCAGCGAGACGGAAGGCGCATGGCGTCACGGTGAACTGAAAGTCCGTCACTCTCACCTGAGTCGCGAAACGTTCAGTGAACCGTCTCAGTGCGGCTGCGCCATCCGCCACTGATCCTGACCAACGGCGTCACGATCTTTTTACCTGTAAGCCAGCCCGCAATCGATCGCGAGCTGGCTTTTTTATTGGCGCTGAACGTGATCCTGACCAAAGATCCCTTAAACAACCACTGTAGTAAGAGGATCCTCTCCGGATATCCACTGTAGAGAGAAGTACGCTGAAATAACCACTGGAGAGAGCATTAACCACTGTAGAGAGTGATAACCACTGCAATGAGCAGATAACCACTGCGGTGAGAATACTATCCACTGTGATGAGTATCTGATGAAAGAAGTGGGGTATACAGTGCGTGAACAACAAAGTTAGTGGTTACTGACATGCCAGAAAACAAGGCGTTGCAGGTTAGTGGTTACCAGGGCGTCGCAGAATAACCACTGTAGGGAGTACCGCCACTCATTACAGTGGTTGCCTTACTCTCTACAGTGGTGGTTACCGATGGGCGGGATTAGGATCGCTCACTACAGTGGATGATGAATTGACGATCTTCTCTCTACAGTGGTTACTTAATCCGGTTTTCGACCTTTGCGGATTTTCTCCAGCAGCTCCAGTTCTTCCCGGGAGAGCATCACCATCTCCCCTTCTTTCTCGGCGCTGTCAGGGATGTCATCAAACTCATCTTCGCCGAGATCGGGCAGGCTGAGAGGGATATCCGCCGGGCGCAGCTTGGGCCGCCTGTAGTGGATAACGAAGTACACCACCTTGCCGCGCTTCACTTCCGTATAGTCGAGATAGCCGATTTCTTTCAGCTGCTCCATCGCCTTACGCACCGTGGCATTCTGGGTGATGGTTCGTGAGGTCAGATTCAGCCTTGCCCGCAGGCGGGCCATGGAGATCGGTGCCGGTGACGGCGGCAGGCTCTCAATAAACGTGTAGAGCGCCTGTGCGGATTCTTTACGCGACAGTTCGTTAATCGCCCTGAGCTGCAGCAGCACCTTTTTATCGAACTGATAGAGCTCAAAGATCTTCGGATCCGCCTGCAGGGTCACGGAGTCATTTTTGGTACTGTATTTTGCCGACTGAACCAGGTGAGTCACGTAGTACTCCCCTTCTTTGCTGCTGAAGGCAATGGTGTTGGTCGCAATGCGGGTCAGAGACGCATCCAGACGGCTTCTGAGACGCGCAGAGGACCTGACCGAGGGTATCCCACAGAGTTTGGCAAAATCGATGAATGGCAGCGTTACGCTGTCTCCCAGCACCTTGTATTTAGCAAACGCGTGAATGATCCCCACCCAGGTCTTAAAGTCGTTATCCATATCCAGCCGGGCGCCAGTGATCTTTATATTCTCATAGCCTTCCGACTTAACGATCGACAGCTGCTTAAGCTCTTCCGTGACGTCCATCGTCGACATCTGATTTTTGCGCCCGCGCGCGGTGGATTTCAGTGTGGGAACAAACAGCCCAAGCCGCATCAGCGCTACGGGCTGCACGGTATTGTTGGTATTAGGCGTGAGGTTGATAACTTCGCCGGTGCGTTTATCCGTTTCACTGAAAGCGTCGGCTATCATTTTGTTTTCTGGATCTTTATCCGGCATTTTTTACATTCCGTAAACTCACAGGCGAGGATCGCGATTACTGGTTACAGTGGATACTAACACTCACTATAGCGGATGTTCTACTGACTACAGAGGTTTTATTACTCGTCACAGTGGTTAGTTTGCTCCCCACAGTGGATAACAACCCCTTCCAGGAGCAGGCAGGGCGCGGGCTGAGCGCATGCAGGGATCTTTATGGTTCTAATAAGGTTCTTATTGGATCTTGTTACTGGATCTAAGCAGTGGATAAATTTACGGTATTTCAGATCTGAAAAATGTGGATAAGATCCGGTAAATGCGGATCCGGATTGACCTGCTCACTTAACAACCCGCAAGCGGCGCATTTCTGCACAAAATCAGGTTATTCACCGTGATATTTCCCCTCTCCTCACTACAGTGGTTTTGATCCACTCTCTTCAGCCGTTAACCCGCTCACTACAGCGGTTATTTTACTCCCTGTAGCGGTTGTTTTACTCCTTACAGTGGATAACGATCGGGTCTCAGGCCAGACAGGACGAGGCCTAGACGGGTGCGGGGATCTTCTTGGATCTATTTATGATCTATTGAGGATCTAATTATTGGATCTGGCCTGTGAATAACGGGGAAAAAATGCACAAATACGGCGTGGATATGACTAATACAACGATCATTTCTTTCATCCATCCATTTAGAGATAAAAGCCACCTTTATGTTGATAATTCTCTTCGTATGTAGGATTATTGATTTTAAGACGATAAGCTACATAAGTGGAGACATTGATGAATATGGATTCGCATCAGACTGAAAAAATCGCTCAGCGGGCAGGTAAAATGCTGACTTCGCTGACTGAACACATTCAGGCACAGAAAGAAGAAATGCGTGAGAACGAGTACTTTCAGGTCTACGCCAAAGCCGCACTGGCAAAACTGCCCAAACTGACCCGCGCCAACGTTGACTATGCCGTCAGCGAAATGGAAGAAAGCGGTTATATGTTTGATAAACGCGCAGCCGGCTCCTCAACCAAATATGCGATGACTCTCCAGAACATTGTGGATATCTATCAGCACCGTGGTGTACCTAAATACCGTGACCGTCATGCTGAAGCGCTGACCGTATTCGTCGGCAACCTGAAAGGCGGCGTATCAAAAACCGTCTCCACAGTGTCACTGGCGCATGCCATGCGTGCCCACCCTCACCTGCTGTTTGAAGATCTACGCATTCTGGTTATCGATCTCGATCCACAGTCTTCTGCCACGATGTTCCTTAACCACACAAGAGCTGTGGGTATTGTGGAAACGACTTCCGCACAAGCCATGTTGCAGAACGTCAGTCGTGAAGAACTGCTGGAAGAGTTTATCGTCAGCTCGGTTGTACCCGGCGTTGACGTTCTGCCCGCTTCGATTGACGATGCCTTTATTGCTTCCGGCTGGGAGGGTCTGTGTAGTGAACATCTGCCTGGCCAGAATCCTCACGCCGTTCTGCGGGAAAACGTCATTGATAAATTAAAGTCGGACTATGATTTTATTTTTGTCGACAGCGGGCCGCACCTCGATGCGTTTCTGAAAAATGCCATCGCCGCCGCGGATCTGTTAATGACCCCGGTGCCACCGGCACAGGTTGATTTTCATTCAACGCTAAAATACCTCACGCGTCTGCCAGAGCTGGTGAACATTATTGAGTCGTCCGGTTGCGGTTGCCGTCTGTTGGGCAACATTGGTTTTATGTCCAAACTGTCCAACAAACCGGATCACAAAGTCTGCCACAGCCTGGCAAAAGAGATTTTCGGCGGCGATATGCTGGACGTTGCCCTGCCCCGCCTTGACGGCTTCGAACGCTGCGGCGAATCTTTCGATACCGTTATTTCTGCCAACCCGGCAACCTATATCGGCAGCAGCGAGGCGTTAAAAAACGCCCGCGCCGCAGCCGAAGACTTTGCCAAAGCGGTCTTTGATCGTATTGAATTTATTCGCATTAACTGAGGTGCCTGATGAACATTAAACGAAATACTATCGGGCGTACCTTCAGTGCGCCGGTACTCAACAGCGAACCGCAGGCAGAACCGGTCAAACAGATCTTTACGCTGTCATCAGGCAAAAAAGCCGTTTTTACCCGCGTTACCGTCGCGGCAGCGGATGTTGCCAGCAAAACCTTTGTAGTTCAGGAAACCAACGGCCGTGACCAGGCCGCGCTGACGCCTGAATCCCTGGAAGGCATAACGCGCACGCTGCGGCTGCAGCAATTTTTCCCGGCGATTGGCGTGCGTAAAGGCGAGACGATTGAGATCCTCGACGGATCGCGCCGCCGAGCTTCCGCTATCCTGTGTAACGTCGGGCTTGATGTGCTGGTCACGGATGTGCCCCTGACCGCTGCCGAAGCGCGGAATCTGGCGCAGGACATTCAGACCGCGCGCGAACACAACATCCGCGAAGTCGGCCTTCGTCTGCTGGCGCTGAAGGAAAGCGGACTGACGCAGAAAGAGATCGCCGAAGATGAAAATCTGTCGCAGGCGAAGGTGACCCGCGCACTGCAGGCCGCCAGCGTGTCTGCCGAGCTGCTGTCGATTTTCCCGGTACAGTCTGAGCTGACCTACGGCGATTATAAAAATCTGCTCGCTGCGGAAGAGATGCTGACCAGCATGGATATTTCGATACCGGAACTGCTGGATAATATTGGCAGTTCGGTGGAAAGCATCCGTGCTCAGTCGTCGCTGGCGGAAGATGAAGTGAAGAATAAAATCATCGCGGAGATCAGGAAGGAAGCCGCCTTACTGGTGATGACTCCTGAAAAGGATAAAGTTGTCACCACGCCGCTCTGGGACTTCAGCGATAAGAACCGTTATGCGCGTAAGAAAACCCGTGGACGCACCTTCAGCTATGAGTTCAATCGCCTGCCAACCGATCTGCAGGGCGCCATCGACAGCGCTATTGCTGCGGTGCTGGCAAAGCATTTGAAGGGCTGATACTTTATTTTCCCTGCATTGGTGGCGACAGAAAAGGCTAACGATGCAGGGGATTATCACTGATTTCCTCCCTCTTGAATTTCACACCTTTCTCCCCACCAATTTCACTATTAATCATCTGTTTTGAAAGGAATTTCACTTTGAATTTCACGGTGAAATCTCCACAATTTCACTGCCTCAAACCCTCAAACCCTCAAACCCTCAAACCCTCAAACCCTCAAACCCTCAAACCCTCAAACCCTCAAACCCTCAAACCCTCAAACCCTCAAACCCTCAAAGAA
>NZ_RJVB01000004.1:361006-468017 GCF_003751505.1 Erwinia sp. JUb26
CCCTCAAACCCTCAAACCCTCAAACCCTCAAACCCTCAAACCCTCAAACCCTCAAACCCTCAAACCCTCAAACCCTCAAACCCTCAAACCCTCAAAGAACAAAGTTCGGGTATCAGATATCAGGCATAAGGTTTTAAATATTGAGCATTGAGCATTGAGCATTGAGCATTGAGCAGTAGGCAGTAGGCAGTAGGCAGTAGGCAGTAGGCAGTAGGCAGTAAGTATTGTGCGCAGATTTAACTATGAGTTCTATCGCGCACAAATCACGATAATTGCCTGATTGCCTGATTGCCTGATTGCCTGATTGCCTGATTGCCTGATTGCCTGATTGCCTGATTGCCTGATTGCCTGATTGCCTGATTGCCTGAGCAAGTGAGAGAGTGAGCGTATAGCTCAGGTAAACGAGTGACTCGCATTACGCCATGCGATTATCTGAGCCCGCTCAGAACGCTTCCCTCGTTGATAAATGTACATCCTCGCAAGCTCCGAAGTAAGGAGATGTTGGCGTAAAAAAAAGAATAGCGTACGTATAAAAATGAGCGGGCCGACAGAAAATACTGAAGAGCTAAAGAGCTAAAGAGCTAAAGAGCTAAAGAGCTAAAGAGCTAAAGAGCTAAAGAGCTAAAGAGCTAAAGAGCTAAAGAGCTAAAGAGCTGAAGAGTCGGAGGATTGGTGAGTCTGAAAGATAACGAGATAAAGATTAGCGATCGTGGGGAAGATGTTATGCCGCGGAAAGAAGATAAATAAGAGAACCTGAAGTGGGTCAAACCAACCGGAACTGCCTCCTGCCTGAGAGGTTGTCGTGGCTAAGCAGGGGGCAATATCCGGCTGGCTTTTAAGGGTTGAGAGCGCACAGCTCGTTCCAGTAGCTAAAGCGAATACGGCGCTTCAGTTCCCGGCTGAGGTTAAACAGATTCACGATTCCTCCTCTGTTGATTAGCGTTTAGCACTATCGCGACGCGGTCTGACAACCACGTCGGCAATCTGAGTATCCTCCGAGGCATTCACTACCAGACGTACCGCCGCGGCAACGGATTCCGGCGTGCTGTAGGCCCGGGGATCGATGGCGGCAAAATCACCGGCGCGTTCGCGGCTTTTGCGGTTCATCGGCGTGTCGGTTGGGCCAGGTGACACTGTCGCGACGCGCACGCCGTTTTCGCTTTCTTCGGTACGCAGGGCATGGGCCAGGGCATTCAGTGCAAACTTGCTGGCTGAGTACACCGCGTGCCCGGCGAGCGCCAGCGTGCCGGAGCCTGAATTGATAAACACCACCTGGCCCTGCTCTTTTCGCAGTAAAGGCAATGCCAGTCGAGTCAGTTCTGCGGGGGAAAAAAGATTAATCGCAAACTGCTTCTGCCACAGTTCTGGAGTGGCCTGTTCCACGCTCAGTCTTTCGGAAATTGCCGCTGAGTGGACCAGTACGGCAACAGCCGACAGGCGATCGATAAAGTTTTTCAGCGCCTGATTATCGAGAAGGTCCAGCTCTACCGATTCGATATGCTGGATTTGCTGTAGCTCAGCCAGCGCTTCAGCCGAGCGCCCGATAGCGTAAACCTGATGGTCGGTCGCCAGATCGCGTGCGATGGCCAGGCCGATACCGCTGGTGGCTCCGGTAACAATCGCCACCGGACGGGAAGATGCAGTCGTCATACTCACTCCTTGTCAGAAATGAGAGTGACGCTACCATCCGCCCCGGCTCAGGGCGAGAGACTTATTCTGCTTTGTATAGCCGCCATGCGGGAATGACAATGCCCGTTCATCGCGGGCTGAAACCGGCGACCAGCGTATCAATGGCCAGGCGCAAACGCTGGGGCATCGCAGCGGTTTTTAACCATACTGCAGAGACAGGCAGACCGGGAGCCTGCATCTGTGGAAGCAGTTCGATCAGTTCACCGTGACGGATATGCTCACCGACCAGCCACTGCGGCAGCTGGGCAATGCCGTATCCGTCCAGCACCGCAGTGTAAACCGCGCCGAGCGTACTGAACCGCAGGCCCTCTTCGGGTTGCCACCAGAATTGTTTTCTGTCGCTATCTTTCAGTACCCAAGACTGGGTGCGGCCCTGCTCCGGCAGCGTGATATGTCGGTGCGCGCCCAGTTCGCTGAGTGACGCCGGTGTGCCGGATGCTGCCAGATAACTCGGCGAGGCGCAAAGCTGCATATGCTGCACGCCGAGCTGGCGGGAAGTGAGATCGCTGTGATGCCCCGGGCTGCCGATGCGCACGGCCAGATCGATTCCCGACTCAGCAAGGTCAATACGTCGGGTGGAAAATTGCATATCCAGCGTCAAACCAGGCCAGCGGCGCGTGAGTGGCAGCAGCAGCGGCATCACCTGCTTCTCGCCAAACAGCGGCGGAGCGGCCACCCGCAGGCAGCCGGTCGGAACCGAGGCATGGGCGGTCAGTCTGTTTTCCGCCGCATCGAGGTCGGCAAGCACGCGCAGACAGTCCTGATAAAATTGCAGACCTTCGCTGGTTAAGGACAGCGTCCGGGTGGTGCGAAGAAAGAGTTTAACCTGCAACCGCGCTTCCAGTCGGGCTATCGCCTTGCCTACCGTTGAACGCGACTGGCCAAGCTGCTCGGCGGCCAGGCTGAAACCGCCCGCCTGTGCCGCCTGTACGAATGCCCGAATGCCGCTGAGTCTGTCGCCGGTGATCATCGTTACCTCTGGGTTATGGACGACATCAATTCGTCAGTATGACGAATTATCAGCGCAGATGAAGAAAAAAATACGCGATAACCTTGTGCTGACCGATTTCGTAACTCAGGAACGCAAGATGAATCTTTCGTTAAACAGCACCCCTCGACAGCAGATCGCATTGATCGCCGGGATATGCATTGCCAGCTTCGTCGGCTGTCTGGACTTCACCATTGTTAACACTGCCCTGCCGGCCATACAGCAGCATTTCCCAGCTGGGCTTGATGCCGTGCAGTGGGTGATGACGCTGTTTGTGATTGCGCTTTGCTGCTGTATGGTACTGGCCACCAGACTGGCCGATCGCTATGGAAAACGCGAAGTGCTGTACGGTGGCATGCTTCTGTTCACTCTGGCATCGCTGAGTGCCGGGCTGTCAGTCAGTCTGCCAATGCTGGTCGTCAGCCGGTTGATTCAGGGAGCCGGTTGCGCGGTACTGTACACCGCGACGGCGGCGATACTGGTTGAGTCTATAGCTGAATCACAGCGTGGGCGGGCGCTCGGCCTGCTGTTTGCCGCAAACGGATTGGGTCTGACCCTGGGGCCGGTCGCGGGCGGCGTACTGGTTGAACTACTGGGATGGCGCGCGGTATTTCTGATCAACGTTCCGCTGATGGCGTTCAGCTACTTTTGCTGCCGGGGAACAATCGCCGGGAAGCGCGACGAAGGGCATATCCGCGTCGACTATCCGGGATGGTTACTGCTGATCGGCGGGCTGGTTCCCCTTCTGCTGCTGTCGGTGTATCTCAGCGACTGGGGCGCATTCAGCCTGGCCTCTCTGCTGCTGCTGGCTATCTCACTGGCGTCGCTGCTGCTGTTTGTCCGCTATGAACGCCGGACTGCCAGCCCGCTCATCCAGCTGAGTGTTCTCAGTAATCGATTGTTTCGCCGCGCCTGCGGGCTTTCCATTCTGCTGGCGGTGTTCTACTGCTCTGCCTTTCTACTTATGCCGTTTAAGCTGCTGGAATTGTATTCGCTGAATGCGGCCCAGCTGGGTGTGATGCTGCTGCCGGTGACGCTGGTGATGGCACTGGTCTCACCGCTGACGGGAAAGTTCAGCGATCGGTACGGTCCCTGGCCGGTGCTGGCGGTGGGGTTTGTGATGCTGGCATTGTCGGGGATTCTGCAAAGTCGATTCTCCGCACCGCCCTCGCTGCCGCTGACCATTGTGGCCTTTGTGCTGATGGGCGCAGGCTGGGGCGCAATCCTCGGGCCTTCCGTTGCTGCCGCACTGGCTTCACTGCCTGAAACATTGCACGGTCAGGGGATCGGGATTTCGTGGACGCTGCACAATCTCGGCGGGGCGCTGGGTTTAACGGTCGCCACGCAAATCTATCAGCGGCTGGGAACGGAAACAGGTTACAGCTGGGTCATGGTTATTTTGGCGCTGCTGTCACTACTGGGGGCGGGGCTGGCATTTGTTTCCTGGCGCAGCACCCGCCGGAAACTGGCTGATGCTGCCACCGGTGCTGAGTAGGAACTCAGCCCGAAATTGTTTTCGCCGCAAAGCGCTTGCGTAATTTTTGCAGCTTAGGGGGGATCACGGCCAGGCAGTAACGGTTTTCCTGGCCTTCACCGGCCCAGTAGTCCTGATGGTAATCTTCTGCCGGATACCAGGTGGCATCGTCTTCAATCGTGGTAACGATGGGATCGCTGTGATCGGCCTGCGCACGAACGATTGCCGCGCGGGCTTCCTCTTCCTGAGCCGGGTTCGCCGGGAAGATGGCAGAACGATACTGCGTGCCGATATCGTTACCCTGACGGTTCAGCTGCGTCGGATCGTGAGTGGCAAAGCTGATATCCAGCAGATCGCCATAGCCGATCTTCTGCGGGTCAAAACCAATACGAATGGCTTCGGCATGGCCGGTATCGCCGTTGCAAACCTGGCGGTAGGTTGGGTCGACCGTATGCCCACCAATGTAGCCACTCTGGATGGACTCAACGCCCGCGATCTGTTTAAACACGGCTTCGGTACACCAGAAACAGCCGCCTGCGATGGTTGCGTATTCAGTTGACATTATTTTACTCCTTCAGGGAAAACCCCGTTTATCAGCCTTTCTATATAAGAGCAGCCAGGGTCATTTACAAGTCCGGAGACACGCTTTTTTCGCTCAGCCTCGCCGACTGGGGGAATATCTCCAGCTGCAGATGCAGTGCCTGACAGGCGCGCAGCAGGGTATCGATATGGCATACCCCGGTTTTTTCCAGCCGGGAAATCGCCGACTGGGTAGTGCCACAGATCTCGGCCAGATGCTGCTGGTTGATGCCCTGCGCACTGCGAACACTGCGGATAACAATGCCAAAGTCGGCTGGCGTTCTGACTTTCATTCGCGCTCATCCTGCTGTGGGTGAGAACACATTATAGCAGTGATGCGATAAAGCGAATTTATAGCAGTACCGCTATATAGAATGAATAAACGTGAAAAGATAGCCATTACGGGCTTTCTGCTTAGTTCATTTAGGAATGGGTTATAACGGTTGGTTATTGGCTGCGGTGCGATGAAGCAAAGAAAATGGAGCTAATTTATAACATATTGATTTATGTCAATACAGTGTTAAAAAAGGTGTATTTTGAATA
This sequence comes from Erwinia sp. JUb26, assembly GCF_003751505.1. Classification (GTDB taxonomy): domain Bacteria; phylum Pseudomonadota; class Gammaproteobacteria; order Enterobacterales; family Enterobacteriaceae; genus Erwinia. Next base: position 366,280 of record NZ_RJVB01000004.1, read on the forward strand.
ACTCACTGACCGCACTGCTGGCCGAAACGCTTCTTTCCCGCCATCCCGGTGACGCGGAGCGGCAAAACGCCCGTGAAGGCGCGAAGGATTATTTTGCCTGCCTGTTCCCGGTACTGTACGGCAGCGTGGTCGACAGCGGACTGGAGCCGGTTATCCGGGTCTTCCCCGCGCTGCATTCAAAGGAAAACCTGGCGCTGCAGCTGGGCTACATCAGCCACGCGCTGGACTTCGACGACTATCATCCTGCCTTTCGCGGCCATCCGACCACGGTCGTGCTGTCAACGCTGCTGGCGCTGAGTAAGGCCTCGCCGACGGTGAGCATTGATGCCTTCCTGGATGCCTATGTGGTGGGCGTGGAGCTGGCGGGCAGGCTGGGTAAAGCCATCGGCACCCGCCACTACAGCGCCGGTTTCCACAGCACGGCCACCCTCGGCACGATTGCCGCCGCCGGTGCCGCCTGCCGTCTGCTGAATCTCAGCGCACACACCACACAGGTAGCCCTCGGGCTGGCCGCAACCCAGGCCTCCGGTCTGCGCAGTCAGTTTGGCTCGGCGGCGAAACCGCTGCACGCCGGGCTGTCGGCGCGCAGCGCGGTGAACAGCGTGCAGCTGGCACAGGCCGGTTTTGGCGGTCAGCCGGATGGCGTGCTGGAAAGCTTCCTGCAGATCCTCGGCTTTGATGCCGCGCAGCCGGAACAGCTGCTGGCGGGCTGGGGCAGCCCGTGGCGCATTATCGCGCCGGGCCTGGAATTTAAACGCTACCCGACCTGCGGCGGTACGCACAGCGCCGCCGAGGCCGCCTTTGTGCTGCGGCAGCAGCTGGAGGAAAGAGGGCAGGGCGGCATTGCTCAGGCCATCGACCGTATTGAGGTCAGCTTCCCCCCGGGTGCCGATACCGCGCCGAATATCATTGCGCCGAAGAACGGCGTGGAAGCGCGCTTCAGCCTGGAATACGTCATCGCCGATGCGCTGATCAACGGATCGGTGGCGCTGGAAAACTACACTGAAGCGCCGGTAAAGGCCGATATCGCCGAACTGGCCGCGCGGGTCAGCCGCCATCCGGACCCGACGGCCCCGGCCGATGAGCTGGATCCCGATCGCCGTTTCCATCACGTGACGCTGTTCCTGCACGATGGCAGCCAGCTCAGCCACCGCGTCACCCGGCAGGAAACCGCCGCCGCCTTTACCGACGTGGAAGCAAAACTTCGCAACAGTCTCAGCGCGCTGCCTGCGCTTCTGGCGCAGGGCGTGTTTAACGATGCACAGCTTGGCAGCGACGCTGCGCTGCATCGTCTCATTTCATTGCTCAGCAAATAACGAATAAGGGTTTCTCATGACCATAGATAAATCACCGGCTCGTCAGCTGCGCCTCGGCCTGTTTGTGCAGGCGCTCGGCCATCATGTCGGTGGCTGGCGCGCAGAAGGCGCTCAAGGTTCACCGACCGACGTCGACTGGTTCACCTGGATCGCCAAAAAGGGCGAAGAGGGCCGTTTTGACATGTTCTTCGTCGGCGATGCGCTGGCCACCAGCGTTCACCGTCTGCCGTCCACCATGTCGCGCCTGGAGCCGCTGACGCTGCTTTCCGCCCTGGCTGTGCAGACAAGGCACATCGGCCTGGCGGCGACCGCCTCCACCACCTTTGATGAGCCGTTCCACCTCGCACGTGCGCTCTCCTCCGTCGACCATATCAGTCGCGGACGCGGGGCGTGGAACGTGGTGACGTCGTTCTCTACCGATGCGGCACGCAACTTCAGCCGTACCGATCTGCCTTCGCACGCCGAGCGTTACGACATCGCCCGCGAATTCCTTGATGTCACCTTCAAGCTGTGGAACGGCTGGGAAGAGGGGGCCATCGTGCGTGAGAAGGCGTCCGGCCGCTACTCCGATGAAGCGAAAATTCATGCCGCGAACCACAAAGGCAAATACTTCCAGGTGCAGGGGCCGCTGAACATCGCCCGTTCACCGCAGGGCCGTCCGGTGATCATTGAAGCCGGTTCGTCCCCTGCCGGTCAGAAGCTGGCGGCGGAAACCGCCGAAGTGGTGTTTACCGCGGCGGCATCGCTGGAAGAGGGCCAGGCCTTCTACCGCAGCCAGAAACAGTTCGTGCGTGAAGCAGGTCGTCACCCGGACCACCTGCTGATCCTGCCGGGCGTGATGCCGATTGTGGGCCGGACCCGCGAGGAAGCGCAGGAAACCTGGAACCAGCTGAACGAACTGGTGGATATCGATAACGGTATCGAACAGCTGTCGGCCCGTTTCGGCGTGGATATGACCGCTTATCCGCTGGATGGCCCGGTGCCGGAAATTGGCGGCACCGAAGGCGGACAGAGCCGCGTTAAGCTGCTGACCGAACTTGCCGCACGTGAAAACCTGACCCTGCGCCAGCTGGCTGCCGTGGCGGCCGGTTCGCGCGGCCACCGCGTGATTGTCGGTACCGCATCTGATATCGCTGATGACTTCCAGCAGTGGCTGGAGCAGGAAGGGGCCGACGGCTTCAACATCATGCCTGCCGTTCTGCCAAACCAGCTGGAGCTGTTTGTGGAGCTGGTGGTGCCAGAGTTACAGCGCCGCGGCCTGTTCCGTACCGAATACCAGTTCAACACCCTGCGTGAAAACCTCGGCCTGCCGTCGCCGGAAGAAAATTTTGCTGCCGTGCCCGCACTGGCGACTGAGAAGGAATAAACCATGAAAAAAACAGTACTGACCGCCGCCGTTCTGAGCCTGTTCCCGCTGACCTCTGCGCTGGCAGCAGACCAGGACGTGGCCTACAGCAGCAGCGTCAAGCCGAAAGCGGATGCTGCCCTGCACGCCACGCTGCCCGCCGACATTCTGAAAAAAGGTTTTATCGTGGCGGGCACCAACCCGAATACGCCGCCAACCACCTTCTATCAGGCGGATAACAAAACCCTGGCCGGGCGCGAAATCGACATCGTCAGCGCGGTGGCCGACCGTCTGGGCGTCGCGGTTCACTGGCGCGATACCGGGGGTTTTGACAATATCATTCCCGGCCTGAAATCCGGGCGTTACGATCTTGCCGCGTCCAATATCGACGCCAATAAAAAACGCCTGCAACAGGTCGATTTCGTCGGCTATTACAACGCCTCCAAGCTGGCGCTGATCTCGCGTAAGGACGCTGAACTGGGGCCGTTTAATACCTTCCCTGAGCTGTGCGGTAAGACCGTCGGTGCCGGGGCGGGCACTTCGCAGGTGACGCGCCTGCAGCAGGCCAGCGACGCCTGTAAAGCCGACGGTAAGCCGGAAATCACCATCCCGATCTTCCCGGATCGCCCGGCGGGCGTGCAGGCGGTGATCAGCGGCCGCGTGCCGATGTTCTTCGGCCCGTATGAAGGCCTGCGTTATCAGGCAAGCCACGTGAAAGCGCTGGCGCTGGCGGGCGAGATCACCATTGAAGACACCATCGTGTCGATTGCCCTGCCAAAAGAATCGCCGCTGGAAAAACCGGTGCAGGCTGCACTGAACTCGCTGATCGCCGACGGCACCTATCAGCAGATCCTCGATAAGTGGGAAATCGGTTTTGGCGCGGTGAAAAGCGCCGGTCTGAATGAAGAGATTGCCAAATGAGTCTGCGGCCTGACGAAGACGGCGCAGGCCTGCGGATAGTCGGGCATCGTCACTACGGGCGCTGGTTCAGCGCCCTGATCGTACTGCTGCTGGTGGCGCTGATGGGATCGTCGGTGGTCAGTAATCCCCGCTTCGAGTGGGACGTAGTGGCGGAAAACCTGACGGAAGCGTCGATTATCAGCGGCGTGCTGATGACCATCAAGCTGACGGTGATCTCGGTGCTGTTTGGTTTTGCGGGCGGCACGATTCTGGCGCTGATGCGCCTCTCTGCCAACCCGGTACTGGCGTGGGTGAGCTGGGTGTATACCTGGTTTTTCCGCGCGGTGCCGATGCTGGTACAGCTGTTCCTGTGGTACAACATCGCCGCGCTCTATCCGAAGCTGTCGCTCTCGCTACCGTTTGTCGGTGAGGTGTGGACGGCAACGACGAACGAAATTATCAGCCCGTTCAGCGCGGCGGTGATTGCGCTGGTGATGCACCAGTCGGCCTACGCGGCGGAGATCATCCGTGCCGGCATTCAGAGCGTGAATCCGGGGCAGCTGGAAGCAGCAAAAGCGCTGGGCTATCGTCCGGGGCAGATTTTCCGCCAGACGGTGCTGCCGCAGGCGATGCGTACCATTCTGCCGCCCGCCGGTAATGAAGTGATCGGTCAGCTGAAAACCACCGCCGTGGTGTCGGTGATTGCCCTGCAGGACGTGCTCTACTCGGCGCAGATTATCTATCAGCGCACCTATGAGGTGATCCCGCTGCTGCTGGTGGCGACGGGGTGGTATCTGCTGATGACCTCGGTGCTGTCCGTCGGTCAGTACTATGTGGAAGCCTGGTTTAGCCGTGGCAACGCGCCGGTGAAACGCAGCTGGTTCCGCCGTGCGGCCAGTGTTGAGGAGCATCAGTCATGAGTGAACCGATCAGACTGCGCGGCATCCGCAAACAGTTTTCCGGCAGGACGGTGCTGCACGATATCAATCTGGATATCGCCGCAGGTTCGGTGACGGTGATCCTCGGGCCGTCCGGCTCGGGGAAATCGACGCTGCTGCGCTGCATCAATCATCTGGAAAAACTCGATGCCGGCACCATCCACGTCGGCGAGGCGCTGGTCGGCTACCGCCGTAAAGGCCAGCATCTGGTTGAGCTGGCGGAGCATCAGGTGGCCCTGCAGCGTCAGAGCATCGGCATGGTGTTTCAGCAGTTCAACCTGTTCCCGCACCGTACCGTGCTGCAGAACGTGATGGACGCACCGCTGCGTATCCGCAAGGAGAAGCGCCAGGTGGTGGAAGCGCGTGCGCTGAAGCTGCTCGATCAGGTGGGCCTGGCGCATCGCGTCAGCGCCTGGCCGCGTGAGCTGTCCGGCGGCCAGCAGCAGCGCGTGGCGATTGCCCGCGCGCTGGCGATGGAGCCGGGCGTGATGCTGTTTGATGAACCGACCTCGGCGCTGGATCCGGAGCTGGTCGGGGAAGTGCTGCAGGTGATGAAGCAGCTGGCGCATTCGGGGATTACCATGGTCGTGGTAACCCACGAGATCGGCTTTGCCCGCGAAGTGGCGGACAATATCATGTTTATGGATAACGGTGCGATAGTGGAAAGCGGTGATGCGCGTACGCTGCTGGACAGTCCACAGCATCCGCGCCTGCGTGAGTTCCTGGCCAGCGTGCTGTAATGATTCCGCCCGACAGGGCAGGGGAGGGCGGAACCGTCATCGATACTGATGCGGTTCCGCAACCCACAGGCGTTACAGCAGTTCGTAATCGTTAAACTCCAGCGGCGTTTCGCCGCCGTTGGTGAGTTCCACCTGGCCCGCCTCGGTGAAGAAAGCATCACCGCGATGTACCCAGATCTCCTTCACGCGGTTCGGTTTACCCGGCTCAGCCAGCAGTAAACGCCCTTCGGTAAAGAACACTCTCACGCCCGGCCCGCGCTGTTCGTACGCCGATGCCACTTCCCCCGGCTGCAGCCGGACCTTCCAGCCCTTCACCGTTTTTTCATCCAGTACCGGATGGAACAGCGGACTGGCCGGACGCGTAGCCCCGCCAAAGTTCTGCGGGCCGTTCTGTTTAATCTCAAATGACACCTGATGATTGAGGGTGTTGTCGGTATTGCTGACCTTATCCTCATCCGACTTGCCCTGATGCGGACCGAACTTCACGTCGCCGGTCTTCATCCAGTGGTCTTTGGCCGGATGATCCGGATACGAGATATGCACCATGCTGCCGCTGACGTGGGTGTTCACGTAGTCCAGATGCTGTTCGTGAAACTCGGTGGACTGGCCCGGGCGGATCATCACCCGCATCACGGTGACGTACTGGTTTTCCATAATCACGTGATGCAGCGGTTCCAGATCGGTGGCGATGGCTTTTTCCGCCGCGGAGGCGGCCGGAATGGCACTCAGAACCAGACCGCCGACAAACAGCGCCTCAATCAGGGTTTTCATTTTAAACGTCATCATAACTCCTTACAGGGGGTAATAAGACCCGATGGCATCACTCAACCAGGGTAACCCAGTTAGCGCCTTTGCCGGTCGGGTAGCGGCCAAGCAGCGTCAGCGCGCCGGTGGACGGGGTGATGGCATACAGCGACAGCTGCTCCGATTTCTGCCCGGACTCAATCAGGAAACGGCCGCTGTTATCAATGGCAAAGCCGCGCGGCTGGGCTTCGGTTTTGATGCTTTGCAGCCGGGTGAGATGGCCATCAATGGCATCGACCGAGAACGAGGTCAGGGTACTGCTGGTGCGCTCGGTCGAATAAAGGAAGCGTCCATCCGGGGTCAGATGGATATCGGCCTGCCAGATGCGCGGCTTGTGCGACGGCGGCAGATCGTCATCGCCGGTCAGCGGCCGGGCTTCGCCGCGCTGCATATCCTCATCCGGTGAGATGGACGACACATCCTCGTGGGCCGTGGCGCGACCTGCGTCGTCCAGGGTGACGCGGGTGATATTGCCCGCCATCTCGTTCAGGATGTACATATTGCGCTGGCCCTGCCTGTCGCGCAGTGGGGCGATAACAAAGTGTCTCGGTCCGGTGGCCGCCTCGTGCTGGATATTAATAAACGGCGGATCGAGCGGCGTGACCTTCCCGGTTGCGCCGTCAAAGCGGTACTGCAACAGCTGGTCGGTGCCGAGCTGGGTGACGTACAGATGACGGTTTTCCGCATCCACCTGCACTGCATGGGCGCGCTTGCCGGTGTGCACTACCTGCACCGGCTTCTCCACCACGCTGCCCGCGCTGTCGATCGCGTTGATGCTGAACAGATCGCCGCCGAACGACGCGCTGAGCAGGTAGCGCCCCTGTCTGTCGGTAGACAGATAAGCCATGCTCTCCGGCAGCGGGGTCTCGCTGGCTTTCAGCAGCGTGCCGTCGGGCTGGATGCGGTAAGCCACCACGCGATAGGGTTTGCTGCGCACCGAGACGTACAGCATTTTCTTATCCGGCGAGACGACGGACGACATCGCTTTCTCCCCCGCGGGGAAGGTGCCTGTTGGTTCGAGCGCCGGTTTGGTTTTATCCAGCTTATAGCCGGTGACCGTGCCGCTCGCGGCGTTGGACACATACACCAGGCTCTGCGCCTGGGCGCTGGCTGCGGCGCAGGAGAAGGCCAACAGCATGGCTGCATACAAAGGTTTGTTCATCGGGGTTCCTTGCCAGTATTTGTAGGGTACAGCTCAGGAGTTACCAGCGGGTGCTGAACACCTCGCACAGCTCCGCGACCGCCGCCTGGCTCAATGGCTCTGGCTTGTCAGCGGACAGCAGCCACAGGCGGGCGGTCTCTTCCAGCTCTTCCAGCGCGGCGGTGGCGGTGGCCACGCTTTTACCCCAGATAACCGGTCCGAGGCGCTCCAGCATCACGCCGCGCACCTCCAGCGCCAGGCGAGCCACCTGCTCGGCGACGTCCGCTGCGCCAGGGCGCTGGTAGCGGATCAGCGGGATGCGGCCCACTTTCATCACCTGATAGGGGGTGATCGGCGGCAGAATACTCTGCGGTTGCCAGACGCCAGCCAGCGTCAGGCCCACCAGGTGAGTGGAATGGGTGTGAACCACCGCGCCCGCTTCGCCGTTGCGGTCATAAACCTGGCGATGCAGCTGCAGGGTTTTTGACGGTTTATCCCCGGAAACCCATTCACCGCTGGTGCTAACCTTGGCAATTTTTGCCGGGTCAAGGCGGCCGAGGCAGGCATCCGTGGGCGTAATCAGCCAGCCGTCGTCCAGGCGGGCGCTGATATTGCCGGCGGTACCGACGGTGTAGCCGCGCTGAAACAGGTTGGCACCGGCCCAGCAGATTTCTTCACGAAGTTGGTTTTCATTGCTCATGGTTATTCCCTGAAAATTTGATTAACGGTCGGTCGTCAGCGGTTTACCCAGCTGGGCGTCGGTTTTCAGAACCAGCGGTTCCACTTTCCCCATGATGAACAGGAAGTTGAATGCGCCGAACAGGCAGATACCACCGGCAACCAGCAGCGGGATCACAAAGGAGCCGTGGCTCAGCGTCAGCATCAGGCCGGTAAACGATGCGGTGACAATACCTGCCAGGTTTCCGGCGAAGTTCTGGATGCCGCCCAGCGTGCCCACATACCCGGAAGACGGTGCCACATCGGCCGGTAGCGTCCAGATATTGGCAGCGGTAAAGGCCAGACCGGCATAGGTCAGCGAGAACAGCACCAGGATCACCGTAATGCTGTCGGTGAAGGCGGCGAAGGCGATGACCGAGGAGAGCAGCATCCCGGCAATCAGGCAGGTTTTACGTGCGGTGGTCAGCGAGAAGCCCTTGCGGTACAGCCAGTCGGAACAGATGCCGCCGAGCAAACTACCCGGGATCCCCATCAGTGCCGGAATCGCGCCCAGCGTACCCAGCTCTTTCAGCGAGAAGCCGTGCGCGATGGTCAGATAGGTCGGGAACCAGGTCACGAAGAAGTAGGTGGCAAAGTTCATGCAGAAGAAGCCAATCATCATGCCCCACACGGTGCGGTAGCGGAACAGCGCTTTGATGCTGACTTTCTCGCTCTTATCCACGACGTGTACGCTGCGATCTTCCAGCAGGTTCTGGCGCTCCTGCTCGTTCAGCCCCTTCATATCCTCCGGCTCGCGGTAGAAGGCCAGCCAGATAACCATCCAGATCAGGCCAATCGCGCCGGTGACGATAAACGAGGTTTCCCAGTTCCAGGTGCTGATCAGCCAGGCCACCAGCGGCAGGGCGATGGCACTACCGGCTCGCGGGCCTGCATCAAAGATACCGCTGGCGGTGGCGCGTTCTTTCTTGGCAAACCAGGAGTACACCACTTTCGCACAGCCCGGGTAGCCGCCGGACTCACCCACGCCCAGCAGCAGACGCGCACCAAACAGCGAGCCGAAGCCGCGGCCGAAGGCGGTAATCACGGTGAACATTGACCACCAGCCGACGGCGATAGCCAGCCCGGCGCGGGCGCCCATACGGTCAATCAGACGCCCGGCTGGGATCTGCATCAGGGCATAGGTCCAGAAGAAGGCACCGAGGATCAGGCCCATACTGGTATCATCCAGCCCGAGATCGGCTTTGATGTGTGGTGCGGCGATGGCCAGGTTAATGCGGTCTATGTAGTTGATGGCGATAGCAAAAAAGCAAAATGTTATCATCAGCCAACGGATCTTTGGGTATCTACGCATGGTGAATTCCTTTATTATCTTGATGTTATTTAACCTGGCGTGCGCACGCGGGTAAGTCGTTTTTTACAGATTAATTGTTATCGTCTGGTGATAAAATCCCGGCATCTGATAACATGTTGTTAAAAGTAAGCGATTACAAAATACAGTCAAGCCAAAAGTAAGCGCTTTCAAAATGAATCGTCAGTTGTCTGCAAATTTTGTGGACGAGGTCACTAATTTCAGTCTGGAGTTCCAACATGTCCGATAAGTCCCTTCTGCCTGGCCGCGTGTCGCTGGAAGATGTCGCAAAGCGATCCGGCGTATCGACCGCAACCGTCTCCCGCGTGCTGAACGGCAGCACCACGGTCAAAGCGGCACGGCGTGAGGCGGTAGAACGCGCCTGCGAGGAACTGGGATATGTGATTAACCGGGCGGCGCGCACCCTGGCCTCACGCCGCAGCATGACCATCGGTGCCGTGGTGCCGACGCTGGCGACGGAAACCTTCTCGCGCCCGCTGGCCACCTTTCAGCAGAAAATTCACCAGTCGGGCTACACGCTGCTGCTGGCCAACTCTGATTTCGACCCGGATACCGAGCTGAAAGAGGTCAACAAGCTGGTGGAGTACGGCATTGACGCGCTGATGCTGGTGGGTAACTCACACCATCCCCGCCTGTGGGAGCGAATTGAGCAGCAGAATATCCCCTGTATCCAGACTTTCTCGGTGGATCAACGCTACCCCAGCGTGGGCTACGATAACGAACAGGCGGCGGGGGAGCTGACGGCGCACCTGCTGAGTCTGGGACATAAATGTTTTGCGGTGATTGTCGGTACGCCGCCGTCGAACGACCGCGTTTCCGATCGTATTACCGGAACAAGGCTGGCGCTGGCAAAGGCCGGGCTGGAGCTGGCGGAGGAAAATCTGATTAACAGCGCCTTCACCATGAACGATGCGCGGCAGGCGATGTTCCGCCTGCTGGACGGCCCGACGCCGCCGACGGCGGTGATCTGCGGGAATGACCTGCTGGCTTTCGGCGCGATGCGCGGGGCGGCGGAGCGCTATCTGCGCATTCCGAACGATATTTCGATCACCGGATTTAACGACTATGAGTATTCAGAGCATCTGGAGCACCCGCTGACCACCATGCGCGTGGAGCTGGACCGCATCGGCGAGCATGCGGCCGACTATCTGCTGGCCGCGCTGAACGGCGAAGAGGCCCCGCGCCAGACGCTGCTGAAGCCGGAACTGATCGTCCGCAGCAGCACCGGCTCGGCCCCGCGCCAGCCGCGCTGAGCTACTCCCGCCAGCTTAACCCCGAGGCCTCGAAGATACCGCGGGCCTCGGCGGAGCGCAGAAAGGCCAGCAGCCGCGCGGCGTCTTCAGGGCGCTCAGCGTCACTGAATACCCCGGCGGAGAACGACAGCGTTTTCTCTGCTCCGGGCGGCAGCGGGCCGATAATCGCGATCCCCTCCACGGTCAGCAGCTCGCTGATCTGCTGCACGGCGATATCCGCCTTGCCCTCCACCAGCAGCCGGGCGGTAAAGCCCTCCGGAATGGTGGTGGCGCGCCGGTTAACCTCGTCGGCAATGCCCAAATTCTCCAGCAGCTGCCGGAAGTAGATGCCGCTGGCCCCGGCCAGCGAGTAGCCGACGGAGCGCGCATTCAGCAGCGCCGCTTTCAGCGCGGCCACGCTACTGATATCCGGCTTTGGCGCGCCGGGCAGGGCTGCGAGGCCAATCTGCGAATCCACCAGCTCGATACGGCTTGCTGCAGGTACCTCACCAGCGGCTATCAGCCTGTCCAGTGCCTCGACGGTGACAATCACCGCATCGACACGCTGCCCGGCGGCGATGTTTTTCTCAATCACCACCGTCGGTCCCCAGGTAATATCCAGCGTAATATGCGGATAGCGCTGCTGCCACAGTGGCAGCAGGCGATCGACGGCGGCGCGGATGGCCAGTACGCTAAATACGCGCAGCGTTGTTTTCTCTGTCATGGTCTGACTCCTGGTTATCACAGTGTGCGCAGGTAGGTGTCGTCCAGCTCGCCCGGAGTACGAACGCCCAGCAGCGCCAGATCGCGATCGATTTCATCGCGCAGGATGCCCATCGCATGCTCCACGCCTGCCTGGCCGGCAACCACCGTCGCGTAAAGGAACGGGCGACCGAGGAACACAAAGTCAGCACCCAGCGCCATTGCCTTCATTACGTCGGTACCGCGCCGGATGCCGCTGTCGATAATCACCTTCATATCGCCTTTCGCCGCCGCAATCTCCGCCAGCGTAAACAGCGGCGGAATAGTGTGGTCCAGCTGGCGCCCGCCGTGGTTGGAAAGAATCACCGCATCGGCGCCGAGATCGCGGGCGATAAACGCATCCTGCGGCGACATCAGCCCCTTAATCACCAGGTTACCGCGCCATTTTTTGCGGATGGCTTCGACGTTTTTCCAGCACAGTTTGTCGCGGGCGTTGGTGTTGCGCACCTTGCTGGACATCATCGGCGGGCCGCGTTCGGCATCGGTATTTTCAAAATGCGGCGCGCCGTGACGCAGGAAGGTCTGTGCCACGGTGCCCAGCAGCCAGCGCGGGTTCATCGCACTTTCAAAGGCCACCTTCGGCGTGATTTTGATCGGCATACTGAAGCCGCTGCGAGTATTGTGTTCGCGGTTGCCGAGCATTGGCGTATCGCCGGTGACGACCAGCGTCTGATACCCGGCGGCCTCCACGCGGTCCACCAGCCGGTCAATGCGCGGCTGATCTCCCGCCAGATAGGCCTGGAACCAGGCATCCGGGTTGGCGGCGTGAACGTCTTCCAGCTTTACCAGTGAAGAGGCGCTGAGGATCATCGGCACGTTCATGCTGCGTGCGGCGCGGGCCAGGGCGATATCGGCCTGATAGGCCACGAAGGACGCGCCGCCCAGTGGTGCCACGCCGAACGGGTGCTGATAGCGGTGGCCAAACAGATTCACCGACTGATCGCGGCCGGAAACGTCGCGGAACATGCGGGGAATAAATTTATAGCGCTGATAGGCGTCGAAATTTCCGGCAATGCCCTGGCCGGTTTCCACACCGCCGGCCACGTACTGATAAATCATATTCGGCAGACGTCGGCGTGCGTGGCGCTCAAAGTCATCCAGCGCCAGCAGATCGCGAAACTGGCGCGGCAGCTTTTTTGCCACGGGCGAGCTGACCGCCGCGCTTTCGGATGCCGCAGTGGTCGGTAAAGAAGAGGTGTTCGCAGGCGTTGTCATAGGGCGTTCTCACTGTCCATATTTAGCGTTGTTGCCGGCTCAGGCGGCAGAGCAACGTGGTGCGTTATGCGTTAATTTTTGTAAGCGCTTTCAATTTTGATGTCTTGTTCATAAAATTTCAACACCGCACCGGTGATACCAACCTGTTTTTATGTGATCGACATCACTTTACAGAAACAATTGTAAGCCCTTACATTATTAGCATGACCCGACCGACAGGAATCTGACATGACATCGCGAATTGTTTTACTGCATGCCACCCCGGTGGCCATGGAGCCGATCCACACCGCCTTTGCCGAAATCTGGCCGCAGGCGGAAACCATCAACCTGCTGGATGACGGCCTGTCCATTGACCGCGCCCGCAGCGCGGAACTCACCGAAGCGATGATCGCCCGCTTTGTTCGCCTGGGCGAGTACGCAGCAGATATGCAGGCTGACGGTATTCTGATCACCTGTTCGGCATTTGGCCCGGCGATTGACCGGCTGGCGGAAAAACTGGCCATTCCGGTTCTGCGGCCCAACGAGGCGATGTTCCGCCAGGCTATTGCTCAGGGTAGCCATATCGGCATGCTGGCCACCTTTGGCCCGGCGGTGGAAACCATGACCGCAGAATTTGACGAGTACGTAGCGCGCACCGGATCGAGCGCGCGGCTGACCACCGTGCTGGTACCGGAGGCTATTGACCTGCTGAAAAAAGGCGACGCGCAGAGCCACAATCGGCTGGTCGCAGAGCGGGCGGGTGAGCTGGCGCACTGCGATGTGATTATGCTGGCGCACTTTTCGACGTCACGCGCCGCCGCCGCCGTTCGCGGGAAGGTGACCATTCCGGTGCTAACCGCGCCACACGCCGCTGTCAGCCTGATGAAAACCAGCGTAACCGGCACAGAGAAGGAGTAAATGATGCTGATTGGAGTGATTGCCGATGATTTCACCGGCGCCAGTGATATTGCCGTCACGCTGTCAAAAGGGCTGGAAGGTGAGGGCGGGCTGCGTACTACCCAGTACCTCGGCGTGCCCTCCGGTGATGCGGATGCCACGGTCGAAGCGGGCGTTATCGCACTGAAAAGCCGCTCGCTGCCTGCGGATGAGGCGGTGGCCCAGTCGCTGGCTGCCTGCCGCTGGCTGCAGGAACAGGGTTGCCAGCAGATTATTTTTAAATACTGCTCCACCTTCGATTCCACCGATGAGGGCAATATCGGGCCGGTAACCGATGCCCTGGCGGCACACCTTGACGTGCAAAGCGTGGTGATGTGCCCGGCATTTCCGGCGATGGGGCGCACGCTGTACCAGGGGCATCTGTTTGTCCATGATAAGCCGCTAAACGAATCCGGCATGCAGCACCATCCGCTGACGCCGATGACCGATGCCGATCTGCGCCGGGTGCTGGCGCGCCAGTCGAAAAACCGCGTGGGGCATATTGCGTGGCAAACGGTCAGCGCGGGCAGCCGGGCGGTGCAGGAAGCCCTGGCGGCGCAGGCAGAAGAGGGCAGGGTGCTGGTGATTGTCGACGCCATCAGCAATGAGGATCTCACCACTATCGGGCATGCCTGCCGGGGAGCGGCGCTGGTGACCGGCGGTTCGGGCATTGCGCGCGCGCTGCCGCACAACTTTATTGCCGAAGGGCGGGCGCAGGGGCAGCGTGCCGGTGTGCCGCAGGTGAGCGGGGCGGAAGCGATCCTCGTCGGCAGCTGTTCCGGGGCCACGCGCGGGCAGATCGCCGAGCATGAAAAGCAGCATCCGGTGCTGATGATTGAGGTGAAAGAGGTGCTGAGCGGCGCAACGGGACCGCAGCAGCTGGTGGACTTTATTCAGGCGCATCAGGGCCAGGCGCCGCTGGTTTATTCTTCCGGCGATCCGGAAGCGGTGCGCCAGCTGCAACAGGAATACGGGCGTGAAAAAATCGCTGAAGCGCTGGATACGCTGTTTGGCCAAACGGCGCGGCAGCTGGTGGCCGAAGGCGTGCGGCGTCTGGTGGTGGGCGGCGGAGAAACGTCCGGGGCGGTGGTCAGCGCGCTGGATCTGGATGCCCTGACCATTGGCCAGGAGATCGATACCGGCGTTCCGGCGATGGTGTCCGGCGGCGAGCGGCCGATTGCGCTGGCCCTGAAATCAGGCAACTTTGGCGGGAAGGACTTTTTCGCCCGCGCGCTGAACATGCTGTGATACGACAGAGGCGGAGCGGCCACAGGGGTGCTCCGTTTCTGGTATATGTCTTTTTGTTATTAAATATTTATTTTAATTATTTTTAGGAATTATCACCGACTGATAGCGTAAATTTTCTACTAATAACATAATGAAAAGTGGGAAAATTTATGGCTTTCAAAATCAGTCGCGTGGCTGCTGTATTACTTGCCCTGGGAACCGTCACCAATGTGGTCGCAGCCGAGCAGGCGCTCTCTCTGCAGGGCAAAACCATCGGTATCGCCGTGGTCGGCACGCAGCATTTCTGGGATCGCGAGGCCTATAAAGGGGCCACGGAAGAGGTCGAAAAGCTGGGTGGCAAAGTGGTCGGCGTTGACGGCGGCCGCGATAACCAGGTGCATGCGGATAATCACGACATCCTGCGCGCGCGCAAGGTGGATGCGGTGATCAGCATCCTCGGCGACAGCTCGGTTGAGCCAAAATTCAAGGCGCTGCGCGACGCCAGTATTCCGGTATTTACCGTCGATCACGTCTCGCCGTACTCGGTGAATAACACCACCTCGGATAACTACAGCCTCGGCAGCACCATTGGCCGTTATACGGCGGATGCGCTGGGCGGGAAAGGCACCGTGGCGGTGTTTAACGCCTTCTCTAACTCGCTGCGCATCTGTGGTATCCGCTACGATCAGTGGAAATACGTCCTGCAGGACTACCCGGGCATTAAAATCCTGCAACCGGAACTGGCCGAGCAGTTTGCCAACTCCCCGGAAGATGCGCGCAAGAAAACCCTCGAACTGCTGAGCCAGCATCCGAAAGGCACGCTGGATGCGATCCACGTCGCCTGCTGGGATCAGCCGGCCATCGGTATCGTGCAGGCGCTGGAAGAGACCGGCCGCGACAAAGACGTCAAAGTCACCGCGATTGATGCCGGTCCGGACACGCTGGAAATCATGGCCGAAAAAGACAGCCCGTTCGTGGCTAACGTTGCTCAGCAGCCGCGCCTGATCGGCACCACCTCCGCCGATAACGTCGCCCGCTACTTCGGCGGTGCGAAGCTGCTGCCGCAGACCTTTGTGCCGGTGCTGCCGGTGCAGGGACCGGAAGAGGCGAAGGCGGTGTACAAACAGCTGGGCTACGGCGATCTGAAGGAGTAATCGCAGCGTGACTCAGTCTCTGCACAGGGCCGCCCCGGGCGGCCTGTTTATGCAGCATATCCGCAAAACCTTTGCCGGTGTGACTGCCCTCGACGGGGTTGAACTGAGCGTTCGCCCCGGTGAAATTCATGGCCTGATCGGTGAGAACGGCGCGGGAAAATCCACGCTGATTAAAATTCTTGCGGGCGTGTATGCGCCCGACAGCGGCGAAATCAGCGTCGGGGGACGGAGGCTGGCCAGCGTCACCCCGGCGGCGGTGCAGCGCGAAGGCATCCGCTTTATCCATCAGGAGCTGCATCTGATCCCCCACTTCACCGTGGCGGAGTCGGTATTTATCGGCCAGGAACGCTGCCATCGCCTGGGGCGGCTCGATCGTCGGGCGATGCGCTCCGACAGCGAAAAATTCTTTCGCGAGGTGCTGAATATTCAGCTGGACGGCAACCGCCTGATCCGCGACCTGTCGCAGGCCGAACTCAAGCTGGTGCAGATTGCCCGCGCGCTGATCGACGGCGAAGCCCGGCTGGTGGTGTTCGACGAACCGACCGCGCCGCTGGAGGCCCGGGAAGCGGCGCTGCTGTTTGAGGCCATCAGGGCTTTGAAAGCGCGCGGTATCGCGATTATCTACGTTTCCCACTACCTGAATGAAATCACCCGGATTTGTGACCGCGTGACGGTGCTGCGCAACGGGAAACAGGTTGCCACGCTGGACGAGGTCAATACGGACGACATCGATCGCCTGATTGAGCTAATGGTGGGCCGCGAGCTGACCACGCTGTTTGCGCCACCGGCGGAAAAACCGCCGTCGACCACGCCGTGGCTGACGCTGGACAACCTCGGCAGCGATGCGTTTCGCCACATTAATTTCCAGCTGGCACCGGGTGAGATTGTCGGCATCGCCGGACTGTCCGGCTCCGGGCGCGAGCAGCTGATCGATGCGCTGTACGGCCTGTATCCGCTGCGCCAGGGCACGCTGCGTATTGCCGGTAAGGCGGTGCGGCTGCGCTCGCCGGTACAGGCGATTGCCGAGGGCATTGCACTGGTACCGCGCGATCGCCGGCACCACGGGCTGATCCAGCCGCTGTCGGTGGCCGACAACATTAACATTGCCTCGCCGGGCAGCCTGTCGCGTTTTGGCTGGGAGCTGAAAGAGAAGGCGCGGCAGAATGCGCTGGCGCTGGCGGAAAAGTTGGATATTCGGCCGCGCAACGTGCGCCAGGCGGTGCGCTACCTCAGCGGCGGCAACCAACAGAAAGTGATTCTGGCCCGCTGGCTGAACAGCCACAGTCAGCTGTTTATCCTTGACGAACCGACGCTCGGTGTTGACGTCGGGGCGCGTGCCGAAATCTACCACCTAACCCGCCAGCTGGCCGACAAAGGGCGCTGCGTGCTGGTGTCCTCCAGCGATGCCAGCGAGCTGATTGGCCTCTGCGATCGCCTGCTGGTGATGCGCCGTGGCGAAATCGTGGCCGAAGTGCCGACCCATAATCTGACCCAGGACGGGCTGCTGGCGCTGACCAGCGGCGGCAGTGAACAGGAAACCCCGCAATGAGCGATCTCTCTCAGCCAGGCCTGCGGCGTAGGCTGGCTTTCCCCGTCGATAAAATTCCGCTGCTGCTGTTTGCCGCGCTGCTGGTGTTCTTCTGCTTCCAGGCGCCGTGGTTTCTCAGCTGGCAGAACGTCACGGTCATCCTGAAACAGACCGCCCCGCTGGCCATTCTCTGCTTCGGCCTGGCCTGCGTGATCATCGGCGGCGGTGATGATGTTGTGTCCGGCGGTATCGATCTGTCGCTGCCGGCCATTTCGGTGCTGGCCGTCGCCATCATCAGTATCGGCGTACAGATCGAGGCGAATATCTTCCTGCTGGCGCTGCTTGCGGTCGCCGCCGCGCTGCTGGCCGGGCTGGTGAACGCGCTGATGGTGGTGCGGGTTGGCTTACCGCCGCTGCTGGCCACGCTGGCCAGTTCGGTGGCGATTGTCGGCCTGACCAACTACCTGACGCGCCAGCGCCGCATCAGCATTGACGCGCCGTGGCTGGTGGCCTTCCGCGACGGAACCCTGCTGGGGATCCCGTGGGCGGTGTGGTTTATGCTGGCGGTGTTTGTCGTCTACCAGTTTGTGGTGCATCACAGCCGCTGGGGGCAGCATTTGCAGGCCAGCGGCGGCAGCCGGGAAGCCGCCGAACTGGCCGGGCTGCCGGTGAATGCGCTGGTGCTGCGTTCCTATCTGCTGGCGGCCGCCGCCGCCGCGCTGGCCGCCTTAACGCTGCTGGCACGCGGTTCCGGCAGTTCGCCTGGTGCCGAGGAGCCGCTGCTGCTGGAAATGGTGCTGGCAACCTTTATCGGCACCGCGTTTTCCCGCCGCCGGGTGGTCACGGTCTGGGGCGCGCTGCTGGGGGCGCTGCTGGTCAACGCGCTGTCCAACGGGCTGGCGCTGATGCGGGTGGATATCTTCTGGGTGGGAACGGTGAAGGGCGTGCTGATCCTGCTGGTCCTGGCCGCCGCGGCCGTGCAGCGTCGGGGGCAGTCATGAGTAAATCAACATCCATCCGGGCCGCGGATGCGCGCGGCGCGTCCCTGAGCGTCAGCCTGCTCTCGCTGCTGGCCCGCTACGGATTCCAGCTGATCCTGCTGCTGTTTATCCTGTTTTTCGCCCTCAACAGCCCGGTGTTTTTAACGGCGGATAACCTTGCCAACGTTCTGCAGGGGAATGCCATTCTGCTGATTGTGGCACTGGCGATGACGCTGGTGGTCATTGCGGGCGGTATCGATCTGTCGGTGGGCGTGGCGCTGGATTTTGGTGCCGCCTTTGCGCTGGTGGCGCTGAAAACCTGGCACTGGCCGTGGCAGGGCGCGGTGCTGGCCGCGCTGGCCGGGGGGGCGCTGGTCGGTCTGGTGAACGCCATTCTGATCCTCGGCTTCCGGGTGAAGCCGTTTCTGGCCACGCTCGGCACCTGGTTTATCGGCAGCAGCCTTGAGCGAGTGCTGACCGACGGCGGTGGCCCGATTGCCTATCGCCGGATGGCCGCCGAATATCATCAGATCGCGGTAGGGTCGCTGTGGGGTATCGCCATTCCGGTGGTGATTGCCGTGGCGCTGATGCTGATCTGCTACCTGCTGCTGGAACGTACGCTGTTCGGCAAGCGCATCCACGCCGTGGGCCTCAACCCGGTCGCCTCGCTGAATGCCGGGGTGAACGTGAAGCGCAATCTGCTGTGGGTGCTGATCGCCAGTTCGGTGCTGTGCGCCATCGGTGGGATTATCCTTTCCGCGAACCTGCGGCAGTTCAGCCCGCTGGCCGGGCAGTCCTATCTGCTGGATGCCATTGCGGCGGTGTTTATCGGCACCGCTTTCCATCCACAGGGCAGGCCGAACGTGCCGGGTACGCTGGCTGGCGTACTGTTCCTTGGACTGGTGGCCAACGGCCTGAACCTGATGGGGCTGGATTTTATTCTGAAAGACGCGCTGAACGGTCTGGTGCTGCTGGTGGCACTGGTGCTCTCCTTCTGGCAGGGCAGGCTGCGACAGGCGCTTCAGTGGCAGAAAAAGGAGGCTGCATGAGCCAGTTTGACGCGGTGTTTGTTGGATTGACCACGCTGGATATCGCCGGGCGACCCATTCGCGGGATCCCACCCGGGGGTGACGTAGCGTTCATTGACCAGATCCGCCTCAGCCCGGCGGGCACCGCCTGCGGTGCGGTAATGAACGCCGCGAAGCTGGGCATTCATACCGCCGTAGCGGCCTGCCTCGGCGATGATGAAAAAGGGGATTTTATCGCCGGCGTCTGGCGGCGGCTGGGTATTGACGGTTCGCTGATCCAGCGCACGCAGGCCAGCGAAACCTCGGCGACGATTCTGGCAATCCGCCCCAACGGCGAGCGCCCGGCGCTGCACTGCCGCGGCGCGTCGGACCATTTGTATATCGACGATGCGGAATTCCCCCGGGTGTGCAATGCGCGTTTCCTGCATCTCGGTGGCAGCGGCCTGCTGGCGGCGATGGACAACGGTCAGAGCGCGAAACTTCTGGCCTGGGCGCATCAGCACGGGGTGACGACCAGCTTCGATCTGATTGCGCCGAATGAAAACACGCTGGATCTGCTCACGCCGATGTTGCCGCATATCGACTACTTTATGCCGTCGATGGAGGAGGCCGCGCAGATCTCCGGGCAGCAGGAGCCGGGGGACATCGCCCGCTTTTTCCTCGATCGTGGCGTTGGCACCTGTATTTTTAAGGACGGCGCGCGGGGATCGTGGGTATTTGGCCGGGAAGGCCAGCTGCGCATCCCGGCCTGGCAGGTGACGGTGGTGGACACCACCGGCTGCGGCGACAGCTACTGCGGCGGGTTTATTGCCGGGCTGGCGAAGGGGCTGGATGTTGAACAGGCCTGCCGCGTCGGCAGCGCGGTGGCCTCGCTGGTGGCCAGCGGGCTGGGTTCGGATGCGGGCGTGGTGGACTGGGACACCACCCGGGCCTTTATGGCCACCACGCCCACGCTGCCGCTGTCAGGCTGACGGCCAGCGATAGTGCAGGGGTTCGCCGCTGAGGAAGCGTTGTAAATCAGCGGCGATCATCGCGGTATGCTTCACCAGCGTTTCCCGCGTGGCTCCGGCGATATGCGGGGTGATCACCACGTTATCAAACTCGGTGATAAACGGATGGTCGCGCCAGATCGGTTCGCTGGCGAACACGTCCAGCGCTGCCCCGGCAATGCGCTTTTCGCGCAGGGCGACAATCAGATCCTCTTCGACGATCACCGCCGCGCGCGAGGTGTTAATCAGCCGGGCTTCCGGCTTCATCAGTCCCAGCAAATGATGGTCAATCAACCCGGTTGTTTGCGGCGTCACCGTCAGATGCAGGCTGACGTAGTCGGACTCGGTAAACAGCTCCTCCAGCGTGGCTTTGCGCACGCCGGGCTCGTTGATATCCTCTGCCGCCACGCGCGGATCGGCCACCAGCAGCGACATGCCGAACGCCCGCGCAAGGCGACCGACGCGCTGGCCGATGCTGCCGTAACCCACTAGCCCCAGCGTTTTATTGCGCAGCTCGCCGCCCTTAAACACTTCATACGGGCTGGATTTATCCACGTCCCACACCACGTCCTGCCGCAGCCCCTGCTGAGTGGCGTTGCTGCCCTGCGTGTCACGGGTGAACTCGCCGCGTTTCAATGCGCCGTGCGCCTGTGGGATATGTCGCGCCAGGCTGAGCATCAATCCCAGCGTCAGCTCCGCTGCGGCATCGGCATTGCGTCCGGGTGTGTAAAGCACCGGGATATTGCGCGCCGCCGCCGCCTTCAGGTCAACGTTAACCGGATTGGCGCGGGTGCAGGCAATCAGCTTCAGCTGCGGGCAGGCGTTGATCACCCGGGCGGTGATGTCGTCGTAGCTGACGATAAGCACATCGGCGTCCTGACCGTGGGCAATCAGGGCCTCTTCGCTCAGTTTACTGTCGCCCGCCGCCCAGCCGGTGACCACCAGTTCGCCGTACTGGCGGAACGCATCAAGGCTGCCGGCGTACTCGGCGGTAAAGAGAATTTTCATAAATCGGCTGAATCCTGTGCAAGTTGAGTTAAGGCGTCATCCCGCGCCTGCCAGACCGGCAGCAGCTGTTCGCGCAGCTGGCGGAAAACCGGGAACAGGCGCTGGTACTGAATATGCGAACGTGCATCCGGGTGCCAGGTCTGGCGATCCACCGGCTGGAGTGATTCCGCGCTCAGCGGCTGTCCGAGCGCCATGGCCGCCAGGATCGCCGCCCCGCGCGCGCCGGGTTCGCTCTGCGGACTGACGATCACCCGGCGGCCGGTGCAGTCAGCGATAATCTGCAGCCAGAACGGCGAGGCCGTGCCGCCCCCGGCGAGATACAGGTCGCCGCCCGGTGGATAGTCGCTGAGCACATCGGTAATCGCCCAGGCCAGCCCCTCGAAGACCGCGCGCAGCAGGTGCGCGTTGGTGGTGTCCTGGCTGATGCCAAAGAAACCGGCGCGGGCGACAGGACTGTAGAACGGGGCGCGTTCGCCGTTGAGGTAGGGCTGATAAAACACGCCGCCGCTGCCGGGGGAGAGGGCGCTGATTTCCGCACCCAGCTCGCTGAAGCTGCGGTTGGCCGCCAGATGGCTGATGGCCCAGTCCAGGTTCGGCGTGCCGGACTGCATGGCAAACAGGTTAAGGAACTGGCCCTGCCAGGCGTGGCTGACAAAGCGGGTTTTGCGGCTGACCCGCGCCAGATCGTCGCAAACGATGCCGGTACAGCAGGTGGTGCCCAGCAGGGTGAAGACATCGCCATCGTGCACCGCGCCGATGCCGAGCGCGCAGGCGGAAACGTCCAGCGCCCCGGCCGCGACCGGCGTACCGGCGGGCAGCCCGGTGGCCGCGGCGGCGGCGGCGCTCAGCTCTCCGGCGAGATCGTGCGGGGCCAGCAGCGGCGGGAACAGCGGCCGCAGGCTTTCGATACCCAGCTCTTTTAAGACCGTAGCGGAAAGCGCACCCTGGTGCAGATCCAGCAGTGAAGTGCCGGCATCGGTCCGTTCGAGGTTGGCGCGGCCGGTCAGGCGGAAACGGATCCAGTCCTTGGCGAAGAAAAACCACTGCGCGTCAGTCAGCCGTTCCGGCCGGTGCCGGTGCAGCCAGCGCAGCTGCAGGCTGCTGTTGCAGGGCAGCAGCCGGCTGCCGCACAGCTCAAACAGCGTCTCCTCCAGCCCGTCCTGGCCGGCGAGTTCGCGAATGGAGGCCGCGGCGCGGGTGTCGCTCCACAGCAGCGCATCACCCAGCGGCTGGCCCTGTTTATCGATCAGCCACGCGCCTTCACCCTGGCCGGACAGCCCGATACCGCGCAGCTGCCCTTTTGCCAGCAGCGGCGACGCGGAGAGCGTTTTCAGCGTGCTGACCACGTTCTGCCACAGCGCCTCCATCTGCTGTTCCTGATGGCCGGGCGCGGGAGTCAGCGTCCGGTTGCTGACGGAGGCGACTTCCAGCTGGTTAAAGCGGGCATCAAACAGCACCGACTTGGTTTTTGAGGTACCGACATCAATGCCGATAAAGTAATCCATAGTGCAGCCTTATTACGGTAAGCCATTCAGCCCGTGGATAAAAAACCGTGCCGAACGCGACGCTTCGCAGAAATTTTCTCCATTATTGCCACAGGTTTTCAGAACCTGAAAGACAGAATCAGGCTCCAAATATTCTCTTTGGTTATAAGCCATATCATTTCAGTCGTTTCCAATAGTTTCCCTGCTGCTTAATATCACCAGGCAATTAGTGCTATCGATAATTCACCTATAAAAATCAGTTTAATTAATCAGCATATTTCGCTGATACGACGGCAGAAAACAGGCAACAGATGATCGTTTTACGCAACGTTTCTAAAATATTTCACGCCCGTTCGGGCCTGGTCACCGCCGTTGACAACGTCAGCCTGCAGGTAGAACAGGGCCAGATTTACGGCATTATTGGCTACAGCGGGGCGGGTAAAAGCACGCTCATCCGCCTGCTGAACGGGTTGGAAAAACCCACATCCGGCAGCGTGATGGTGGCGGGGCAGGATATTGCTCAGGCCAGCGGTGAAGCGCTGCGCCAGGCGCGGCTGAAAATCAGCATGGTGTTTCAGCATTTCAATCTGCTGTGGTCGCGCACCGTCAGCGAAAATATCGCCTTCTCGTTGCAAATTGCCGGTGCGCCAAAGGCGGTCATCCAGCGCCGGGTGCAGGAGCTGATTGAGCTGGTCGGACTGAACGGCAAGGAGCAGGCCTATCCCTCACAGCTGAGCGGCGGGCAGAAGCAGCGCGTGGGCATTGCCCGCGCGCTGGCCAACAGCCCGGACGTGCTGCTGTGCGACGAAGCCACCTCGGCGCTGGATCCGCAAACCACCGATGCCATTCTCGATTTGCTGCTGGATATTAACCGCCAGCTCAGGCTGACCATCGTGCTGATCACCCATGAGATGCACGTGGTGCGCAAGATCTGCCACCGCGTGGCGGTGATGGAAGCCGGGCGCATCGTGGAAGAGGGTGAGGTGCTGTCGGTGTTCACCCATCCGCAGCAGCCGATCACCCGCCAGTTCGTCAAGCAGACCACCGAATACAGCAGCGCCGATACGCCGTTTAACGACGAGCTGGTGGATGCGGCGGCGGGTGCGGTGCTGAAGCTGACCTTTGTCGGCCAGAGCACGCGCCAGCCGATCGTCGGCGAACTGACGCTGAAATACGCGCTGCCGTTCAATATCCTGCACGGAAAAATGACCCAGACCGCCAACGGCACCTTTGGTGAGCTGTGGCTGCAGGTTCCGGCCAGCGGCACCCAGCTGGAGAGCATTCTGGCCGATCTGCACGCCCACGCAATTTCAACCGAGGTGGTAAAAAATGTTTGAGTCCCTGTTTCCGCACCTCAAGCTGGACCAGCTGTGGGCCGCCACCGGTGAAACCCTCTATATGACCGCGCTGTCCGGTCTGGCGACCTTTGTGCTCGGGATCCTGCTTGGCCTGGCGCTGTTCCTGACCGCGCGCGGCGGATTGTTCCAGAACCGCGCGGTGTACGGCGCGATTTCCATCCTGGTGAATGTGTTCCGCTCCATTCCGTTCATTATTTTGATTGTGCTGCTGATCCCGTTCACTAAAACGCTGATCGGCACCATTCTCGGCGCTAACGCCGCGCTGCCCGCGCTGATCGTTGGTGCGGCCCCGTTTTACGCCCGCCTGGTGGAGATCGGCCTGCGCGAAGTGGACAAAGGGGTTATTGAGGCTTCCCGCTCAATGGGTGCAAAGCTGAGTACGCTGATTTTCCGCGTGCTGCTGCCGGAGTCCTCACCCGCACTGGTTTCCGGCATTACCGTGACGCTGATTGCACTGGTCAGCTACAGCGCGATGGCCGGGGTGATCGGTGCCGGCGGCCTCGGTAACCTGGCGTATCTGGAAGGTTTTCAACGTAACCACGGCGATGTGACGCTGGTGGCGACGGTCATGATTCTGGTGATTGTTTTTATCATCCAGTTTTTAGGTGATGTGCTCACGACACGGCTCGACAAACGTTAACTTTTAGGAAAATCCAAAATGAAAAAAACACTGACGCTGCTGGCTGCAGCCACCCTGGGTGCCCTGAGCCTGAGCGCATGGGCAGACACGCTGACCGTCGGGGCGTCTAACGTGCCGCACGCGGAAATTCTGGAGCAGGCGAAGCCGATTCTGGCGAAGCAGGGTATCGATCTGGAAATCAAACCGTTCCAGGACTACATCCTGCCGAACACCGCGCTGGCCAGCCGCGATATCGATGCCAACTATTTCCAGCACATCCCGTATCTGAACAGCGTGCTGAAAGATCACGCTGGTGATAAGACCTATGATTTCGTCAGCGCCGGTGCGATCCACATCGAGCCTATCGGTATCTACTCGAAGAAGTTCAAATCGCTGAAAGAGCTGCCGGAGAACGGCAAAGTGATCATGCGTGATGCGGTGGCGGAAGAGGGCCGTATCCTGTCCATCTTCGAGAAAGAGGGCGTGATCAAGCTGAAGCCGGGCGTGAACAAGGTGAATGCGCGCATCAGCGACATCGTGGAAAACCCGAAACACCTGAAGTTCCTACCGAACGTTGAGGGCGCGCTGCTGCCGCAGATGTACAACAACGACGAAGGCGACGCGGTGGTGATCAACGCCAACTACGCGATTGATGCCGGTCTGGACCCGGTGAAAGACCCGATTGCCGTGGAAAGCGGCGAGAACAACCCGTATGCCAACATCATTACCGTACATCGCGGTGACGAAAACAAGCCGGACATCAAAGCGCTGGTGACCGTGCTGCACTCTCAAGCGATTCAGGACTGGATCCGTACCAAGTACAAAGGCGCGGTGATCCCGGTTAATAACTGATTTAACGCAGCGTAAACGCCCGGAACAGGGGGGATAATACTCCTCTGTTTCGGGTTTTTTTTATGGAATTTATTTGTCTGGAGATTCAAAAAAACATTCATCGGATTGAGGAGGCAGTCTGAATGATTGGATATTGAGCAAAAAGCGTTACATGTTTCCGTATTGTCAACTTGCAGGTGACGGTTGTACACTGTGTTCTGAATGGAATCTGGAGGTAAGGATGTGCATGTTGTTTCAAGAGCTCCTTTTGACGAAGCAGTAAAGCAATTTCCCAACGATCGTATTGCGCTTGAAGATACTTATCGGTTTTTGAAGCGTTTAGTCGCTAAAACTCCGGACGAGATGAAGAAATACTTTGCCAGCCTGGATCGCATGAAATACAGGGATAAATGGTGGGTTATTGATATCGGTGGTAATAACTTACGTATCATGTTTTTTGCCGATTTTGAGCGCGGAAAAATATTCATCAAACATATCTCTACGCATGCCGAATACGACCGGTTAACCAAATATTATCGGGAGAACAAAGTATGATTTTTAGCGATGCAATAAATGCAGCTAACGAACTTGCCCGCATGGTGCCTTTGCTGGGAGGCAGCACTTCACGTAAGGATTACGAGGAGGCGTTAAAGCTGGTTGAACATCTGCTTGAAACGCAACCCGATAACCCGCTGGTTGAGATGCTGACGGCGAAAATAACCGCTTATGAGGACCATGCGCCCGAATTCGCCGCGTTTAACGCCCGCATCTTAGCCGGAAAAAATGGCGTGTCGCTTCTGCGGGTTCTCATGGATCAGCATGGTCTTGTTCAGTCTGATTTTGAAAACGAGATTGGAAAAAAATCGTTGGTGAGCCGGATCTTGAGCGGGGAACGTTCGCTGACTCTGGATCATATGAGAGCGCTGGCAAACCGGTTTGGTATCCCCGTATCAGTGTTTGTTGATTGATCAAAATGAGAACATTAGATGAAGTCATTGCGGCTCGATCGCCGGAAAGCCAGAAACGCATTACCGAACTGGCTGATGAACTGATAGTTGAAACCGGTCTGCAAAAGATCCGTGAAGAACGCCAGTC
This sequence comes from Erwinia sp. JUb26, assembly GCF_003751505.1. Classification (GTDB taxonomy): domain Bacteria; phylum Pseudomonadota; class Gammaproteobacteria; order Enterobacterales; family Enterobacteriaceae; genus Erwinia. The sequence continues at coordinate 392,936 of NZ_RJVB01000004.1, forward strand.
ATCACAAAAATATGTCGATAAGGCCATCGGCGATCGTTAAGTTCGGGCGCTGTGTATCTATCTGCTGAACGTGTTTCAGAAAATGAATACGAGTGCGCCCTGTACCGTTAAACATTAAAGGCACAATTTTATTGTGTATATGGTCTACTCTTAATCGCTGGACTCCATAACAATGTCGGAGAGACAGCGATGAGCAATGATAAACGTAAACCCACCACTAACGATGCCGGTAATCCGGTCGCCAGCGATGAACACTCCCTCTCAGTCGGCCCCGACGGCCCGCTGCTGCTGCACGACCACTATCTGATTGAGCAGATGGCCAACTTTAACCGCGAGCGTATCCCCGAGCGCCAGCCGCATGCCAAAGGCAGCGGAGCGTTTGGCCATTTCGAAGTGACGGAAGACATCAGCCGCTTTACCAAAGCCGCGCTGTTCCAGCCCGGGGTGAAAACCGACGTGGTTATGCGCTTTTCCACCGTAGCCGGGGAGCGGGGCAGCCCGGATACCTGGCGCGATCCGCGCGGCTTCGCCATCAAGTTCTACACCAGCGAAGGCAACTACGACATGGTGGGCAACAATACCCCGGTGTTCTTTATTCGCGATCCGATGAAGTTTCAGCATTTTATTCGCTCGCAAAAGCGCCGCGCCGATAACAATCTGCGCGATCACGATATGCAGTGGGATTTCTGGACCCTGTCGCCGGAATCGGCGCACCAGGTCACCTGGCTGATGGGCGATCGCGGCATCCCAAAAAGCTGGCGGCATATGGACGGCTTTTCCAGCCACACCTATATGTGGGTTAACGCGCAGGGCGAGAAGTTCTGGGTGAAATACCACTTCAAAACCGATCAGGGCGTGGAGTGCCTGCATCAGCAGGAAGCGGACCTGCTGGCCGGTCAGGACGGCGATTACCATACCCGTGACCTGTACAACGCGATCGGGCGCGGGGAGTATCCGAGCTGGACGCTGTATATGCAGATTATGCCGTTCGCCGAGGCGGATAATTATCGCTTCAATCCGTTCGACCTGACCAAAGTGTGGCCGCACGCGGATTACCCACTGATCAAAGTCGGCAAGCTGACGCTCGACCGCAACCCCACCGATAACCACGCGCAGATTGAACAGGCGGCCTTTGAGCCCAACAACCTGGTGCCGGGCATTGGTATCAGCCCGGACAAAATGCTGATTGGCCGCATGTTTGCCTACGCGGATGCGCACCGCGCGCGGCTGGGGGTGAACTACAAGCAGATCCCGGTAAACGCGCCGCATTCGCCGGTGAACAGCTACAGCAAGGACGGCGCGATGCGGATGAATCCGGTGTCCGATCCGGTATACGCCCCGAATTCTAAAGGCGGTCCGGTCGCCGACGGCAAACGCTATCCAACGGATTCCAGCTGGCACGCCAGTGGGGAGATGGTGCATGCGCCGTACAGCCTGCATCGTGACGATGACGATTACGGACAGGCCAATGCGTTGATTAACCAGGTGATGGATGACGCCGCCCGCCAGCGGCTGGTGGACAACGTCAGCGGACATCTGCTGAACGGCGTGGAGGAGCCAGTGCTGTCCCGTGCCTTCGAGTACTGGCGCAGTATCGATCGCAGCATTGGCGATCGCATCGCGCAGCAGGTTAACACGGAGCGCGCTAAACGCGCTTAATCCCTCAGGGCCTCTCTGCAGGAGGCCCTCTCTTCGCGACTTTCTTCAGCGAATAGTAACTAACCTTATAATTTTTAAGCATTCGTCTGCGATTTTTTGCAACGTTACACTGCCCCAAAGTGATTTTTTAGCGGGGCGGTAATGATTAAAGTCAGCGGATTAACTAAAAAGTTTAAGAATTATCAGGCGCTTAACGATATCAGTTTCAGCGTCAGGCGTGGCGAAGTGGTGTCGATTATCGGGCCGTCCGGCTCAGGAAAATCCACGCTGCTGCGCAGCCTGAATCTGCTGGTGAAACCCGACAGCGGCCAGCTCACTATCGGTGAAGAAACGGTCGATGCCGCTGCCTTGACCCATCGCAACACCACGCGTTTTCGCCGCCAGAGCGCGATGGTCTTTCAGCACTACAACCTGTTTAAGAACAAAACCGCGTTGGAAAACATCTCCGAAGTGCTGATCTACGGCCGAGGCTATCGGCGGGATGAGGCACGCGATCGGGCCATGGAACTGTTGACCAGCGTCGGGCTGGCGCATAAGGCATCGGCCTACCCCATTACGCTCTCTGGCGGGCAGCAGCAGCGCGTCGGGATTGCCCGAGCGCTGAGCCTGGAGCCGGAAGCGCTGCTGCTGGATGAACCTACCTCATCGCTCGACCCGGAGCTGCGGCGCGACATTCTGAACCTGATCGCCGGCCTGGCCGAGCGTTCGTTGACCATGCTGATCGTCACCCACGAAATGAAGTTTGCCCGTGATATTTCGCAGCGGATTTTTTTCATGGAGCAGGGGCGCATCGTTGAGCAGGGCGCGCCGGAGGTGATGTTCGATCCTATCACGGAAAACCGCACGCACCGTTTCCTTCACGAATTTGCCTGACCCTACGATAAGGACATCCCGCCATGAATTTTGACGTTGGCTATATGCTGGGGATTATTCCTCAGATCCTGACTTACCTGCCAATCACCCTGTTTATTTCGCTCTGTTCTATCGTGCTGGCGACCGCGCTGGGTGCCGGGCTGGCCGTTTTGCTGCGGGGTATTCGCCCGCTGGCGCTGTTTGCCCATCTATATATTTCCTTTTTTCGCGGCACGCCGGTACTGGTGCAGCTGCTGATTATCTACTTTGGCCTGCCGCAGCTGTTCCCAGTGCTTAACAGCCTGAGCGCCACGCACGCGGTGATCATCGGTCTGAGCCTGAACAGTGCCGCCTATCTGGCCGAAGTGTTTCGCGCGGCCATTGATTCGGTGGATCGCGGGCAGTGGGAGGCGTCGCTGGCGTCGGGCCTTAGCCACGTGCACGCGGCGAGGCGCATTCTGCTGCCGCAGGCCTGCCGTAATGCGATTCCCGCCGCCGGAAATATCTGGATTGGCCTGATTAAGAACTCGTCGCTGGCCTTTACCCTCGGGGTGAGTGAGCTGCTGGCGGGCGGCAAGCTGATCGCCACCGAATCACTGAAGTTCTTCGAAGCCTATTTTGCCGTCGGGCTGGTGTACTGGGCGCTGACCATTGTGCTCAGCGCGCTACAGCGGCAGCTGGAACGCTATATCGGCAAACCTTACGTCCTCTGACTAACCGGGAAAAACAATAATGAAAGGGTACAAATTTGCACTAATTGCCGGCGCGCTGGCACTGCTGAGCGGCTGCGACAATGCCGCCGATAAATCTGCGGAACAGCCGGTGCTGAGGGTGGGTGCCACGCCGGACGGCTATCCGCACTATTTTAAGCAGGGGAACGAAATCAAAGGCTTCAGCGCTGAGATCCTGCAGGCGGTGGCGGAGAAAATTCACTACAAAATCGAGTGGGTGACTTCCGACTGGGTCGGGGTGCTGGGCTCGCTGGAAACCGGCAAGGTGGACACGGTGGGCAATTTCGCCGACACGCCGGAGCGACGTAAGAAATACGATTACAGCGTGCCGTACTACTATTCGGCCGCCGCGCTGGCGGTGAGCGTTAATAACAACAGTATTCACGGGCTGAGTGACATGGCCGGAAAAACCGTGGCCGCCGAACTCGGCTCGAACTATGCCAAAGTGCTGAAGGAGTTCGACCCGGAAAACAAAATCAAGCTGGTGACCTTCGAAGGGTCCGACGTGGTGTTTAACAGCGTGGCACAGGGCAAGGTGGATGCTTTTGTCTCCGGTCAGGTGATCCTGCTGGGGCAGATCAAGCATAAGAATCTGCCGCTGAAGGTGGTGGGTGAAACCTTTGGCGAGAAGCAGGTGGCGCTGCCGTTCCGCAAAGATGCACGCGGTGAGGAGCTGAAGGCGAAGGTGGATAAAGCGCTGACCGAGTTGCGCGCCGACGGCACGCTGAAGAAGATCTCCGAGAAATGGTTTGATACCGATCTCACCGTCAGCACCCAACCGGCTAAGGGGTAAATTATGTCACTGCATCTGGCGCTGTTTCTGGAAACTACCGGCTGTCACTATGCGGGCTGGCGGATGCCCGGCGCGGCAAAACCGAACCCCACCGACTGGCCGCTGATTAAATCACTGGCGCAAAAGGCCGAGGCGGCAAAGTTCGATCTGATCTTTATGGCTGACAAGCTGTCGATTGATGATGTATACGGCGACAGCGTGACCGAAGCGGTGCGCCATCGCGTGACCGAGCGGCCGGAACCGTTCACCGTGCTCTCTGCGCTGGGCGCGGTCACCGATAAAATCGGCCTGGCCGGGACCATTTCCAGCTCGGTGATCCAACCGTTTGCCGCTGCGCGCACCCTGGCGACGCTGGATCATCTGACCGGCGGGCGTGCCGGCTGGAACGTGGTGACCTCGACCAGCGATGCCGAAGCGGCCAATTTTGGTCAGACGCTGCTGAGCCACGAACAGCGGTACGAAAAGGCGGAAGCGTTTATCGAAGCGGTCCGCACGCTGTGGGACAGCTGGGCGGATGATGCGATTATCGGCGATCGTGAAAACGGTATCTACGCGGACGGCAGCCGGATCCGCTATGCCGGCATTGATAACGACTGGTTCAGCAGCCGCGGGCCGCTGAATATTTCCCGCCCGCCGCAGGGGCATCCGGTGACCTTTCAGGCCGGTGGTTCAGGGCCGTTTATGGAGCTGGCGGCACGCACGGCGGATGCGGTGTTTGCCGCAGAAAAACCCGATCTGGCCTCGGCACAGGCCTGGTATGCCGCAGTCAAAGCGCGGGTGGTGGCCCACGGTCGAACGCCAGACAGCCTGAAGATCCTGCCCGGCTTACAGCCGGTGATTGGCCGTACGCAGAAGGAGGCCGACGATCTGCTGGCTGAGCTGAAGCAGCTGCATCATCCGCTGGCCACCCTGACCCATCTTTCGAACACCATGAACTACGACTGGGCGCAGCACGATCTTGACGGCCCGGTGCCGGACATCGTCGGCCAGCTGGCGAGAAAAGAGCGCTTTGCGCCGATGCTGAGCCATGCGAGAGAGCAGGGGATGACCGTGCGGCAGTTTACCAAATGGGTCGCCGGCTCCGGATTTATCGTGGCGGGAACCGCGCAGTCGCTTGCGGCGCGTATCGCCGAGTGGTATCAGCAGCGTGCGGTGGATGGCTTTGTAGTGATGCCGCCGTGGATACCGGAAGCCTCGGATGCCTTTTTCAACGAGGTGGTGCCGCTGTTGCAGGAAAGGGGCGTGTTCCGCACAGCGTATCAGGCCGATACGCTGCGCGGTCATTTAGGCCTGGAGCGCCCGGCGGGTTAATGAATGCCGAGCTTGCTGAGCGTTGGCCACTGCAGCATCAGCGTATCCACCAGCGCGTTTAGTTCCGCTTCCGTCGCGCCTTCGCGGGCGCGTACGGACATCCCCTGCAGCAGGCAGCCCAGCCAGGCGGCAATCGCGTTTACGTTGGTACGCGCATCCAGTTCTCCGGCGGCCTGACGGTCCTGCAGAAACTCCAGCAGATTTTGTTCCTGATTATCGTGACGCCTGCGCAGCATTTTCGCCACGTCTTCTGAGCTGGCGGAAAGGCCTGTTGAGGTACAGATAAAGAAGCAGCCACCCGGTTTTTCACTGTCGGTAAAACAGGCCGCCGTTGAGCGGAAGTAGTTCTCCACGCCACTGGCCACGCAGCTGTCCGGGCAGGTGAGCGCTGCGGCGCTTTTGCTGGCGAACTGCTCGGTATAGCGATCCACCGCCGCGCGGAACATGCCCTCTTTATTGGTAAATTCAGCATACAGCGTGGGCGCTTTTGCGCCGGTTGCCGCTACCAGATCAGCCAGAGAAGTGGCTTCGTAGCCATGACGCCAGAACAGCTCCAGCGCAATATCCAGCGCCGCTTCCCGATCGAAGGTCTTTGGCCGTCCCCGGCCTTTACGTGTTGCCGCGTCCTGCTCAGTCGTCGTCATCATTCCTCGCTTAGCATTACCGCACAAAAGATTAAATTATCAATCAGTATAAAAACATTGACGGGCGCTGTCGAGCGGTACGTTATGGCGGATTTCGTCTGACGTTTTGCAAAAAAGTGCTCACTAAAAAATAACAAATTCAATGAATTGCCCATTAAATTATCGATCGTTAATAAAATCACATTGACGGTGCGCGTAACGGAAGATAACATTTAATTATCGATCGTTAATTAATAACGACGCCAACTCATTAAACAGCACAAAATCGAGAGTAAATATTATGAAAACCATTAAAATGTCCATCGCTGCAATCGCTCTGGCTTCCGTCTCTTTCACCGGCTTCGCGGCCGATCTGGTTAACAGTGCGCCTCAACAGCAGCAACAGATTGGGGTCGTTTCAGCGGGCGGCGCGTCAAATCTTTCCTCACTGGAAGCGAAACTGGCGGTGAAAGCTGAACAGGCGGGCGCGAAATCTTTCCGGATTACCTCCACTTCCGGTGCAAATAAACTGCACGGCACCGCGGTGATCTATCAGTAATTCATTTTTTCACAGGAAAAGCATCAAGGGGACATGATGAACATCACTAAAACCGCCCTTGTTGCCGTCATCCTGAGCACGATCTCCGGTGCCAGCCTGGCAGCACAAACAGAGGGTTATCTGACGACGGTACAACAGCCGTCAACCACCAGCTTCGTGACCGGTAGCACCACGCTGGTCGCGCTGAATACCCAGCTGTCGGGTAAGACCACCGCCGTGCCTGCCAGAGCGATTCGCACCGCCGCGTATACGGAGCCGAATAGCCTGTTGGGCACGACGATCAGCTATCACTGATACCGACTGACTTCATAAGCGCCGCTTTTAACAGCGGCGCTTTTTTTGTTTCAGTAAGTTACGTACTATCCTCATACCGACAGTAAAGGGATTTTAAAATGCGTATTTTTGGCTATATCAGCGAGCAGGAAAGTCGACATTCAGGCAGCGGAACACCTTTTCTACCCGTCTATAGCCACCTGTCTGCGCCCATTCAAGCCCGTGCAGACGCGATTCTGGATGCGGTTGCCCGCCTGGTGCTGCACTTCCAGCTGCTGGCGGAAGGAGATGCCTGGCGGCTGCAAACCGAAACCTTCATCAACTGCCCGGATAAGGCCACCCGCCTCAAGCTGCTGCCGTACTGGCTGTTGATCCGCACGGCAAGCGGGATTATCCGTCGCCGTACCCTCGCGGCCATTCAGCGCCAGCTTTCCCCCACCTGAATACGGCTTTTCGGGCCTTCACGCGCCGTCAGGCCGCAGCAAAGCACGCAAGCTCAAACAGAAGATCCCGCAGTTAACGCAGATTGTTAGCGTGGTAAATCCAGCGGCCACGGTCCGACAGCATCCTGGCCCGCAGGCCAATCTTTTTCTTAAAAGGGACTTCTTATGACTCAGGTAAAACTCCTTGCGGTAGTTGATGCGTTTTTACAGCGCGAACACGGTCATTTTATTAATGGACTGAGCCAGCCGGGAGGCGGTGCGCTGCGTCCGGTGGTCAATCCAGCGACGGGGCAGGAAATTGCCCGCGTTCACGACGGCTGTGCGGAAGATGTTTCCGCAGCTATGGCAGCGGCGCAGCAGGCTTTTCGCGGCAGCTGGGCGGAGATGACCGCACTGGGACGGGGAAAGCTGCTGCTGAAGCTGGCCGATGCGATGGAACAGCATCGTGAGGAGCTGGCGCAGATAGAAACGCTGTGCTCCGGGAAAGCCATTACGCTGTCACGCGAGCTGGAGGTGGATCAGGCAGTGGCGTTTCTGCGCTACTTTGCCGGCTGGGCCGGAAAAATCTGCGGCGAAACCACCGAAATTTCCCTGCCGCCGCGCGGCGGTGAAAAGTACCGGGGATTCACCCTGCGTGAGCCGCTTGGCGTGGTGGTCGGCATTATCCCCTGGAACTTTTCGATCATGATTGCCATCTGGAAAATGGCGGCCGCGCTGGTGTGCGGCTGTACCGTGGTGCTGAAACCCAGCGAATTCACCCCGCTGACCATGCTGCGCGTGGCGCAGCTGGCGGCGGATGCGGGATTCCCGCCTGGTGCGATTAACGTGGTGAACGGCAACGGCGGGCTGCTGGGACCGATGCTGATCGAACATCCGTTCTGCGCCAAAGTGACCTTCACCGGTTCGGTGCCGACCGGTCGTTCGGTGGGTAATGCCGCCAGCGCACTGGCGATCCCGGTGACCCTGGAGCTGGGCGGTAAAAACCCCGCGCTGTTCCTGGCGGATATGACGGTGGGCGAGATGGTTGACGGCATTATCGAAGCGGGCTATCTCAACCAGGGGCAAATCTGCGCCTCGGCGGAACGTTTCTACCTGCCTGCGGAGAAAATGGATGAGGTACTGAGTGGGCTGATCCAGCGCCTGGCTCGGCTGAATGTGGCTTCTCCGCTCGATGAAGCGTGCCAGGTTGGTCCGCTGGCCAATAAGGCCCATCTGGAGAAAATACAGAAGCTGGTGGCACGGGCAAAAGAGGATGGCGATGAGATCCTCTACGGCGGATATTCACCGGAGCGTCCCGGCTACTATTTCCTGCCGACGGTGGTGAAAGTCCGCAGTGAAAACTCCACGCTGATGCGTGAGGAGACCTTCGGCCCTGTCGGATCGTTTCTTGCGTATCACGACGAGGAAAAGGTATTACAGCAGATCAACAACTCGCCGTTTGGCCTGGCCGCCAGCGTCTGGACGCATAATCTGAATAAGGCGATGCGCTACAGTGAGCGGATGCAGGCAGGTATTGTCTGGATCAATATGCACAGCTTACTCGACCCGGCGCTGCCGTTTGGCGGCGTGAAAGGTTCCGGCAACGGGCGCGAGTTCGGCAGCGCATTTATCAATGACTATACGCGTCTGAAATCGGTAATGATGCGCTACTAGCCTTCCGCAGGGCGATAATGGCATCGCCCGTTTTACTTCCCCCAAGTTCACCCCGTTCTGAAACGCCTGTCCTGCCCGATAACCCTGCCGGAGTGAGGTTAGCCCCTTTCAAGCCGATAGCTGTTATCCAGCAGTCTGAAACTGAACTGCCGCTGTGAAGAACAGATCACCCGGCGATCCCGGGTCACAAAAATCGCTTCAATCTGCGGGATATCAGCAAGATAAATCAGGCTTTTCTCCACGCCCATGCCATACAGCAGCGTGGTGTAAATATCGCCGTCAATTGACTCTCTCGACACCACGGTCACGCTCAGCAGTTCGTTATCCAGCGGATAGCCGCTGCGCGGGTCGAGAATATGGTGATAGCACCGTCCGTCGAGTTCGAAGTAGCGCTCATAGACGCCGGAAGTGACCACCGAGCGGTTGATCGCCTCAATCACGCCAATCAGCGCATCTTCCCCGGCGAACGGCTGCTTCAGGCCGATGTCCCAGCACCGTTCCGTCCGGTGGCCGAGCGTCTGCACATTGCCGCCGAGGTTAATCAGCGCGTCATCCACCTGCTGCTGGCGCAGATAGTCGCGCACCGCGTCGGCGATCCAGCCTTTGGCAATTGCCCCAAGATCGATTTCCATGCCTGGCTGATGCAGAAACACGCTGTGGGTGTCATCGTCGAGGGAGATCCCGTCGGGCCGGGTGAGCGCCAGTAACGCTTCAAGTTCCGCTTTCGGCGGCACGCTGTTGCCCTGAAAACCGATTTTCCAGCGCTTCACCAGCGGTCCAATCGCGAAATTAAATGCGCTTCCGGGCAGCAGGCTGACAGCGTGAGCGCGCTTGATCAGTTGATACACCGGTGGGCTGACGGCGACCGGATGGCGGCCCGCCGCGTGGTTAATCGCCATCACCTCCGAGTCGGGGCGATTGACGGTGAGCCGATTTTCCTGCTGTTTGATAAGCCGGAATACCCCGCGCGCCAGCGTTTCATCGTGCTCAAACAGCTTGAGCACGATCGGGGAACCCATCATCACTGAGGAAAAGGTGTAGATCCCGTCCACCGGATGTCAGCGCCGGGCCCAGGCGGCGGCGTTGCGCCCGGCCAGCGTGCCGAAGATGATGATATCGGCAATGGCGTTACCGCCGATGCGGTTAGCCCCGTGAATGCCGCCGACCACTTCACCCGCCGCCCATACGCCGCCGATCGGCTGCTGCTGCGCATCCAGCACCGCCGTCTCGGTATTGATCGTCACGCCGCCCATGGTGTGGTGCACGCCGGGGGCAATGCGGATGGCATAGTACGGTGCCTGATTCAGCGGATGGCGCAGCGCGGTGCTACGGCCAAAATCCTCGTCCTTCTGCTGGTCAACAAACTGGTTGTAGCGCCCCAGCGTGGTTTGCAGGGTTTCCTGATCCATATTCAGCTTCACCGCCAGCTCGTGCGGGGTCGCGGCGCTGACCACAAAGCCTTTGGCGATGTACTCATCGGCGGCTTTGTTATTGCCGCGGACCTGGTTGTCGAAGATGATCCAGGCGCTTTTTTCCGGCAAGGCGATAATCGCCGCCGAGACTTTATCGCGGGTATCCATCTCGTTATAGAAACGCTGGCCCGCCTGGCTGACCAGAATCGCGCCGCCGCCGCGGATCGCTTCGGAGATCAGATAAGAGGTGGTTTGCTCTACGGTCGGGTGGATCTGAATTTCGCCCATATCCACCGTGCCTGCGCCGATGTGTTGCAGAATGGCAATCCCGCTGCCGGTGGCGCCTTTGTGATTAGTGGTGACGAAGCCATCCAGCTCCGGGCGATACTTCACCACCATTTCCCGGTTGGCGCTGAAGCCGCCGGTGGCAACAATCACGCTTCTGGCATTCAGGATGCGGCTGTCGTTATACTCATCCACCACCTTCACGCCGCTGACTTCGCCGTTTTCCAGCAGGATCTCTTCCACCGAGGTTTCCAGCAGCACCTCAATGTTGCGCTGGTTAATGCCTTTGACCAGGCCGCTGATCAGAAAGCCCCCCACGGCAGAGCGATCGGCAGGGCGGTGGGTGCGCTCAATGCTCATGCCGCCGGTGATGGTGATGTCGCTGAGTTCAATCTCATTGTCCTTCAGCCATTCAATCGCTCCCGGTGCCCGCTCAACAAACTCCTTCAGTAGCACCGGGTTATTTTTGAATTTGCCGCCTTTCAGCGTTTCGTCATAGAACAGCGTTTTGCTGTCCTCAATGCCTTTAAGCTGCTGATAGTGGGTTTCCGCCGCGTTCATCCCCACCGAGGCCTTAATGGTGTTGCCGCCGATGGTCGGCATCTTCTCAATAATCACCACGTGCGCCCCGGCGTCGCTGGCCTGGATCGCCGCCGCCAGACCGGCACCGCCGCTGCCGATCACCACCACGTCGTAACTTTGCGGGGCCTGCGGGTTGCCGCCTTCTTCTATCACGTGCTCTTTACTGGAGGTGGTCATCGCGCGGGAGACGGCTTTCTTCAGCGCCTCGCTCTGGGTGGTGGCCCCGGTGATGGCATCCACGTAGGGGCTGTTGGCCACCAGCATCCGGCTCCGCAGCTTTTCAAACGTGGTGGTGAAGTCCACATCGAGTGTGTCATCCGGCACCATAGCGATATCGGTAATGCGGTCGGTATCCAGCGTGACGTTGATCTTCAGCTTCAGCGCTTCGGCTTCCACTTTCTCCTGGTACACGCCGGCTTTATATTTCCGGCCGCCGGAGCTGACATCGCGGATCATCGCGTCGACCAGCGAGAATCGCCACAGCGGCTCGGGAATATTCAGCGCTTCCCGCTGGGTACTGTTGATAAACAGCTCAAGCTGCTCGTTTTTAATGATGCGGTCGGTCCAGTCCGGGTAGGCGATGCAGGCTTTACCCACCGCCACCAGATCGAAACCTTTTTCCAGCGCCAGCTCGGCGTCGGCTTTATTCAGCACGCCGCCGACGCCGATCACCGGCACCTTCGCCAGCGTCGTCGTGCGGGCGGCGAGATATTTGGTAATCAGCGGGGTGGGATCGTCGCGGTCAACGATGGACGGGCGCAGCAGCTGGCCGACGGAGAAATGCACGTAGTCAATGCCGCGTTCCGCCAGCTTCTCCAGCAGGTACATGGTATCGTCGAAGCGGATGCCGGGCACTTCCAGCTCTTCCGGCGAGAAGCGATAGCCGATAATAAAGGTGGCGTCGGCGAAGCGCCGCACCATTTTATGGGTGATCTCCAGGACCTCCAGCGGGAAGCGGGTGCGATTGTCGCGGCTGCCGCCCCATTTATCGTCGCGCTGGTTGGAGTTCGGCGAATAGAACTGCTGGATCAGATAGGTATTCGCGCCGTGCAGCTCCACGCCGTCAAACCCGGCCTTGATTGCCCGGTTAACCGCATCGCCAAATTTGGTGATCATCACGTCGACTTCTTCCGCGGTCAGCGCCTGCGGGGTGGTTGCGCCTTCGCGCGGGGCGGCAATGGCACTCGGGGCGACCGGCGTTTTGCCGCCGATCAGCTCCGGCTCCACCATGCGTCCGCCGTGATAGATCTGCAAAATGGCTTTCGAGCCTTTGGTCTTAATGGCGTGGGCAATTTTCGCCAGGCCGGGAATTTTGTTGTCGCTGTCGATGCCAATCGCGCCGGGGAAGGCCGGACCTTTGGGGTCGATAAAGCAGGACTCAACGATGACGGTACCGATGCTGCCCGCGCGGTCGCGGTAATACTCGACCAGCTCGCTGGTCACCGTGCCGTCGTAAAAGCCGGTACAGGTGGTCATCGGGGCCATCAACAGACGGTTTTTCAGCACGGCGCCGTTCGGCAGCGTTAACGGATTAAGAACAGGGCTTAGCGTATTCATCAGGTGGGCTCCAAATAAAAATTCTTATAATTCTGTTGCAGGCGACGATTTAAAAAATAATGAAATGACGACATCCTGTGGCGATTATAAAATTACTCGGGTGGATTGTTTATTATTCTAAATTCAACCACCGACAATGAACAGACATTCCTGTACCGAAATAAAATATTTTATTAATTGTTAACCAACAAGAACAAAAAATCAACTTTCAATATACACAAAAATAACTACAATAAAAACAACGCACTGTGTGATGTTTTTTGTGCTGTTATGGCGTTGATTATAAAACAGACAACGGATTTTTAGCGTTAAGATAAAGTTTACCTTTTAAATAATTTTTTCCATTTCAATTAATGGAAATATCGAATTTCAGCGGAATATTAACAGCCGTGTTTTATCTTAATGTCTCAGGGCTTCTGGAGATGCCTCGAAAATATGAATAAAAAATGAAAAAACAAACGTGAGATCGGCTATAAAGTATGTGGATACTTCACTCATGCTCATCAACCTGCAGATAAAAACTATGAAACAGACATCTTCGGTTAGTGAAACCGCTGCCGCACCTACGGCCGCGGCGGGGCAAAAAAAACGCCTGATTATGATGTTCCTGCCCGTGCTCGTGGCGGTGCTGCTGTTGCTGGTGCCGGTACCACAGGGGCTGGAACCTTATGCCTGGCACTTCTTCGCCATTTTCGTTGGAGTGATTGTTGGCCTGATTTTTGAACCGTTGCCCGGCGCGGTGATCGGACTGACCGGCGTGGTGGCGATCGCCTTATTCAGCCCGTGGGTGCTGTTCAGCCCGGCTGAGCTGGCCGATCCGAATTTCAAAACCGCCACTCAGGCGTTTAAGTGGGCGGTCAGCGGCTTCGGCAACTCCACCGTGTGGCTGATCTTTGGCGCGTTTATGTTTGCCGCAGGCTATGACAAAACGCAGTTCGGCCGTCGGCTGGCGCTGATTCTGGTGAAATACCTGGGCCGCCGCAGCCTGACGCTGGGCTACGCCATCACTTTCGCCGATCTGCTACTGGCACCGTTTACGCCGTCCAACACCGCGCGCAGCGGCGGCACCATCTATCCGATTATCGCTAACCTGCCGCCGCTGTACGGCTCCAAACCCAACGATCCCAGCGCGCGGAAGATCGGCTCCTACCTGATGTGGGTGGCGATCACCGCCGCCTGTATCACCAGCTCGATGTTCCTTTCGGCGCTGGCACCGAATCTGCTGGCGCTGGCGTTGGTTAAAAGCGTTATCGGCTTTGATATCTCCTGGGGGATGTGGTTCCTGGCCTTCCTGCCACTCGGGCTGCTGCTGCTGCTGACCATGCCGCTGATGGCCTACTGGCTCTATCCGCCGGAGGTGAAGTTCAACGATGAAGTGCCGCGCTGGGCCACCAGCGAGCTGGAAAAACTCGGCAGGCTGTCGCGCAATGAAATTCTGCTGCTGGTGTTTGTGGTGTCCGCGCTGCTGATGTGGATCTTCGCTACGGCCTGGATTGAACCGGCGATGGCCGCGCTGCTGGTGGTGGTGCTGATGCTGTGGACCGGGGTGCTGAACTGGAATGACATCACCAGTAACAAACCGGCGTGGAACACCTTCGCCTGGTTCGCCACGCTGGTGGCGCTGGCCGACGGCCTGGCGCGCGTCGGCTTTATTGCCTGGCTGGGCAAACAGGGCGGTTTGCTGCTTCAGGGCTACGATCCGCAGGTGTCGGCGGTGGTGCTGATGATCGCCTTCTACCTGCTGCACTATCTTTTTGCCAGCACCACCGCGCACACCACCGCGCTGCTGCCCGCCATGCTGACCATTGCCGCCTCGATTCCGGGGATCAATATGCCGGTGTTCTGTCTGATGATGTGTACCTCACTGGGCGTGATGGGCATTATCACCCCGTACGGCACCGGCCCCAGCCCGATTTACTACGGCAGCGGCTATCTTCCCACCAGGGACTACTGGCGGATGGGCACCATTTTCGGGCTGTTCTTCCTGTGCGCGCTGATGCTGATTGGCTATCCGTGGATGGTAATGATGTTCTGATCCGGCACTGAAATCATGGTTATTCTCCGCAACACCCTATAACATCCTGCGTAAACCTGCCGGCCCCGTTTTTCCCCGGGCCGGCCAGATAAAAAAACCATAATGAAATATCGCCAGTGACGTTGCCGGTGGTGCAGCGATGTTGCGCGGCTACTTATGATTAAGTGAGAGCAAAATGTCGAAAAAACCGTTCCATTATCAGCCCCCGTTCCCTCTCGCCAAAGAGGATACCGAATACTATCTGCTTACCCGCGATCACGTTTCCGTCAGTGAATTCGACGGGCAGTCGATTTTAAAAGTCGAACCTGAAGCGCTGACGCTGCTGGCACAGCACGCGTTTCACGATGCCTCCTTTATGCTGCGCCCGACGCACCAGCGCCAGGTGGCCGCGATGCTGACCGATCCGGAAGCCAGCCAGAATGACCGCTATGTGGCGCTGCAGTTTTTGCGCAACTCGGAGATTGCCGCCAAGGGCATTCTGCCGACCTGCCAGGACACCGGCACGGCGATTATCATGGGCAAAAAAGGGCAGCGCGTGTGGACCGGCGGCGGCGATGAGGCCGCGCTGGCGAAAGGGGTGTACAACACCTACACCGAAGACAACCTGCGCTATTCGCAGAATGCCGCGCTGGATATGTACCGCGAGGTGAACACCGGCACGAACCTGCCCGCGCAGATCGATCTCTACAGCGTTGACGGCGACGAATATAAGTTCCTGTGTATGGCGAAAGGCGGCGGCTCGGCCAACAAAACCTATCTTTACCAGGAAACCAAGGCCCTGCTGACACCCGGCAAGCTGAAAGCGTACCTCACCGAGAAAATGCGCAGCCTGGGCACCGCCGCGTGCCCGCCGTACCATATTGCCTTTGTTATCGGTGGGACGTCTGCCGACAGCACGCTGAAAACCGTGAAGCTGGCCTCGACTCACTACTACGACCAGCTGCCTACCGAAGGCAACGAGCACGGTCAGGCGTTCCGTGACGTAGAGCTGGAGCAGGAACTGCTGCTGGCGGCGCAGCAGCTGGGTCTGGGCGCGCAGTTTGGCGGTAAATACTTCGCCCACGATATCCGCGTGATCCGCCTGCCGCGCCACGGTGCATCCTGCCCGCTGGCAATGGCGGTATCCTGCTCCGCCGACCGTAATATCAAGGCGAAAATCAACCGCGACGGCATCTGGATTGAGAAAATGGAGCAGAATCCGGGCCAGTATATTCCGGAGGAACTGCGCCAGCAGGGCGAAGGCGATGTGGTGCAGGTAGATCTGAACCGGCCAATGAAAGAGATTCTGGCCCAGCTCTCCGAATACCCGGTATCGACCCGTCTGTCACTCAGCGGCACCATTATCGTCGCCCGCGATATCGCCCACGCGAAGCTGAAAGAGCGGATTGATAACGGTGAGGGGCTGCCGCAGTACATCAAGAATCACCCGGTGTACTACGCCGGACCGGCGAAAACGCCGGAGGGCTACGCGTCCGGTTCGCTGGGGCCGACCACCGCCGGCCGCATGGACTCCTACGTCGATCAGCTGCAGGCCAACGGCGGCAGTATGATCATGCTGGCAAAGGGCAACCGCAGCCAGCAGGTGACGGATGCCTGTCAGAAACACGGCGGCTTCTACCTCGGCAGCATCGGCGGCCCGGCTGCGGTGCTGGCGCAGCAGAGCATTAAGAGCCTGGAGTGCGTCGAGTACCCCGAGCTGGGTATGGAGGCTATCTGGAAAATCGAAGTGGAAAACTTCCCGGCCTTTATCCTGGTCGATGACAAAGGCAACGACTTCTTCCAGCAGATCCACAATCAGTGCGACAGCTGCATAAAATAATCACGTAAAAACGTCACCCCCTGCGGAAAGAAGGGGGTGACGCATCACTTCTGCTTAGAATGAGAGATACATCGCCTGACTCACAAGCAATGACGTAACACCCGTGCTTAACAGGGCGCAGCTTCAGCGTTAACCTCTGTCCCGTTACCTTTACTTCTATTTCAACTCGTCAATCCGTGGTGATAGCTGCGCCATCAGCAGCGCCGCAGCCGCCAGCAGGCGCCGGTCCTCCCCGGCCGCAAACTGAAACTCCATCCCCACCGGAATACCGTCAGGCGTCTGCCCAAGCGGCAGGCTGATGCACGGCAGGCCGACCACCGTGGCCGGTTCGCAGTTGGCGATCAGCTGGCGGAACAGCGCATTGGCCTGCTCAATCAATGGCGGCAACAGTGGCACCGTCGGAAACACCAGTCCGTCTAAGCGATGCTGCTGAAATACGGCCTTATAGCGGTCAATCAGCAGCGGTTTCCAGCGGCTGAGTGCCTCCTGATAGCGTTCGGGACCGATGGTTGCCGCATCCGCCACCAGCGCGCGCACGTCGGGGCTGGCGATGGCGTTTTTCAGCTGCTCAAAACTGTAGCGGCTGCCGCGCTGCTGCAGATAGCGCGGCAGGTCGCGCAGCAGCTCAAACGAGGCCATCGGGTATCCCGCCTGCACCGCCAGCTCCCCGGCCTGTTCAATGTCCACCTCAACCAGCGTGATGCCGAGATCGCCTAACCGGTGCAGCACCACCTCCGCTGCCGCTGCGACGGGCGGTTCGCAGTCGTGCCAGAAATGCGCGCGGGGTACGCCCAGCCGCAGATCGGCCAGCGAAACGGCGGGCAGGGTGGCGTCACCGCTGATGACGGCATCCAGCGCCAGCACGTCGTCCATGCGCTGAGCGATAATCCCGGCGGTGTCCCGGCTGGGGGAAATGGGGGCGATCCCCTGTTGCGGATAGCGCGCGAGCGAAGGGCGAAAGCCAATCAGCCCGCAGAACGAGGCCGGAAGCCGCACGGAAGCGCCGGTGTCGGTGCCGATGCTGGCCGGAACAATCCCGGCCGCCACGGCGGCGGCGCTGCCGCTGGAAGAACCGCCTACCACGCGGCCCGGCAGGAAGGGATGCAGCACATCCCCCCGGGCGGCGTTCAGCCCGCTGGTGCCGGACGCCAGTTCGTGCATGCTGGCCTTACCGATAATAATCGCCCCTGCGTTCTGCAAACGCGTCACCAGCTCCGCGCTGTGGCTGACCGGTTCCTCCGCCAGCAGCGCGGTGCCGATGCTGGTCGGCATCCCGGCGACATCGATATTGTCTTTCACCACCAGCGGGAAACCGGCGAGCGGGGCGCTCGTCCCGTCGACGCCTGCCGCCGCTGCTGCCAGCGCCGGTTCCGCAGCCAGCCAGCTCAGGCTGTTCAGGTGGCGCTGCTTAAATGCCTGTAGCAGCGCCTGATGCAGTCGTTCGCCGGAAGCGGCCATGGCTTACACCAGCGCCTGCGGGCGTTCGCTGCCCTTCACCGTCGCGCGATGCATCACGCGGCGGTAGGCCACATCGTCATACGGCGTGGCCTGGTGCATGGTGCAGCGGTTGTCCCAGATCAGCAAATCGTGCGCCTGCCACTTGTGGCGATAAACAAACTGCTCGCTGACGGCGTGCGCATTCAGCCGAGCCAGCAGCGCTTCACTCTCTTCCGGCGACAGGCCTACGATCTCTTTCACGATATCCTGGCCAACAAACAGCGACGGACGGCCGGTTTCCTGATGACGACGCACCAGCGGATGGGTGACGTCCGGGGTGGCGGCTTTCTGCACCTCGGTCAGCGGTTCACGATCGGCGAAGGCTTTGGCGTAGTAGGTGGAGTAGGAGTGCACCGCGCTCAGCGGCTGGATCAGGCGTTGAGTTTCTTCATCCAGCGCGTCATAGGCAGCAAACATCGAGGAAAACAGCGTATCCGCGCCAAACGGCGGTACTTCCACCGCGTGCAGCACCGAGCCGAAGCAGGGCACATCGTAGTAGGACCAGTCAGAGTGCCAGTTCCAGCCCTCCTTATGGTTGCCAATCGCCTTACCGTCCTGCTTAACGTTGGACAGCACGTACAGCTCGGGATACGGCGTGGTCAGATACTGGCTCAGCACGTGAACCTGCAGCTCGCCGAACTCGCGGGCAAAGGCTACGTGCTGCGACTCGCTGACCGGCTGCTGGCGCAGCAGCAGCACCGAGTGGGTGTTCAGCGCATCGCGCAGGGCGGCAAAGGTCGCAGCATCGATCGGCTGGGTGGCATCAACGTTCAGCACTTCCATGCCGATATGTTCGGTTAGCGGACGAAGTTCTAACATGACTAATCTCCTCAAGCGTTACTGACGATAGCTGGGGTCAAGGTTGTCCAGCAGACGGATAAAGGCGGGCCACTCGCGTTCACCACGCAGGCGGATATCCCCTTCACATTGATTAAACTGGCGTGCGGCCTTCTCCGAAACGGCCTCCGGCGGCAGCAGCAACTGGCTACCGCTGCCCTGCGCCATCAGCTGAATGCGCGCGGCGCGTTCGAAGTAGTAAGCGAGCATAAAGGCTTCGGGAATGGTGCGGCCGGCGGCGAGAATGCCGTGATTGCGCAGCACCATTACCTGATGCGGTCCGAGGTCGCGCACCAGCCGCGCGCGCTCATCGGTATCCAGCGCCACGCCCTCATAGGCGTGATAGCCAAGGCGGTTCCAGAAGTGCATGGCAAACTGGCTGACCGGCTGTAAACCCTCTTCGAGCGCCGAGACGGCGGTGGCCGCATCGGAATGGGTGTGCAGCACGCAGATGGCATCTTCACGCGCCGCGTGGATCGCGCTGTGGATAACGAACCCGGCGCGGTTTACCTCATAGTCACTTGGTTCCAGCGCGTTGCCGTCCAGATCGATCTTGATCAGGCTGGAGGCGGTCACCTCCGAGAAAAACAGCCCGTAGGGGTTGATCAGAAAATGGTGTTCCGGCCCCGGCAGGCGCACGGAAATATGGTTATAAATCAGATCGTCCATCTTGAAATGCGCGATTAGCCGGTAGCAGGCGGCAAGCTGTACGCGGAGCTGCTGTTCAGATTGATTCATGATTATTTCCACCAGATAAAGGTTGTGTCGATCCAGGCCAGCAGGCCGTAGAGTGCGATACTGACCAGAGAAGAAACGACGACGGCAGCCCAGACGGTCAGCAGATCCACCTGCTGGGTGGACTGGAAAATGGTCCAGCCGATGCCCTGATACGCGCCGAGCATTTCGGCGACAATCGCCACGATAATGCTGCGTACCAGCCCCACGCGCAGGCCGCTGACGATATTCGGCAGCGCGGCGGGCAGTTGCAGTTTGCGCATAATAGTGAGGCGGCTGGCACCGAAGCTGCGCATCAGATTAATCATCTGTAGGTCGGCCTGTTTCAGGCCGTGCAGGCTGTTGACCAGAATGACAAAGCTGACGGCGAGGACGACCAGCACGATTTTGGACATGGCCCCCATGCCAAACCAGATCAGCGCCAGCGGGATCCAGGCCACGGTCGGCACCGAGTTAATCGCCACCGCCAGCGGCATCAGAATCGCCTCCAGCGGCCGAAAAATCGTCATCAGCATGGCCAGCAGCAACCCGGCCAGCAGGCCAATCGCGAAGCCGCTCAGCGCCTCCACCAGCGTCCAGCCCATTGACACCCACAGGCTGCTCCCACTGCTGATAATTGCCAGCACGATGCTGTGCAGCGACGGCAGCACAAACGGCTGAATGTTAAACAGCCAGATGCTGCCTTCCCACAGCACAATCAGGCTGAGTACGCCGAAGAACGGCGGCAGAAGTTTGCGTATCACGGTTATTTCCCCCACCAGGCCAGTTTTCTCTCCAGCCGCTCCACCACGCCATACAGCAGCGCGCCGGTCAGCCCGCAGATCACGATCAGCGTCCACATCCTCACCACGTCTTCGTTGTACATCGACTGGATCAGCAGCACGCCCAGGCCGATCGTGTCACCGAACCACTCGCCAACAATCGCGCCGACCAGGCTGAGGGAAATGCCCAGCTTCAGCGCCACAAAAATCGACGGAGCGGCGGCAGGGAAGTGCAGTACCAGAAAACGCTTCAGGCCGCTGGCACCGAAGCTGCGCAGCAGGCTGATATGCAGCGGGTCCACCATCTCCATCCCGCGCTTGGTGTTCAGCGTGACCGGCAAAAACGTCAGGTAGAAGGCGATCATCACCTTGGCAAACAGCGTGTTGCCGAACCAGATCACCACCAGCGCGCCAAAGGCAATCACCGGCACGGTCTGCGAGATAACAAACAGCGGAAACCAGGCGCGATCGATCCAGCTGACGTAGAAAAACAGGATGCCGCAGGCCACGCCAAACGCGGTGCCCAGCGCAAAGCCCAGCAGCGTTTCCAGCCCGGTGCGTCCGGTGCTGGCCAGCAGCAGATCGGCGTTTTCCCGGATATCTGCCACCACCATCGGCACCGACGGCAGATAGCGTGGGCTGATGGCAAACAGCGTGACGCTTCCCTGCCAGAACAGCAGCACCAGCAACACCGCGACCACCAGGGGATGGGTCAGAAGGCGTTTGATCATGACTGTTCCTCATGCTCGGTGAAGCGAAACGACTTCATGCTCTCTTCTTCGATGGCTTCCAGCAGACGTTTCTTGATGGCGATAAATTCGGCGGAGGTCAGCATATCCGGGGTGCGCGGGCGAGGTAGATCGATCTGCTCAACACATTTGATGGTGCCGGGGCGCGCGCTCATCACCACTACTTTGCTGCCGAGGAAGATCGCCTCATCGATGTCGTGGGTGATAAACAGCACGGTGCGGCGATGCTTCTCCCACAGCTTCAGCAGCCAGCGCTGCATCAGCGCGCGGGTCAGCGCATCCAGCGCGCCGAACGGCTCATCCAGCAGCATTAAATCGCGCTCGAACAGGAAGGTGCGCATTAGGGCCACGCGCTGGCGCATCCCGCCCGAGAGCTGATGCGGATAGCTCTGCTCAAAGCCGCTGAGACCAAAGCTGGGGAACAGCCCCTCGGCGCGTTTGCGGGCCTCTTTACGCGGTACGCCTTCGCACTCCAGCGCCAGAATGGCGTTGTCCATAATGGTGCGCCACGGCAGCAGCAGGTCGCGCTGCGGCATAAACGATACTTTGCCAAGCAGTTCGCCATCCCGCTGAGACTGGCCTTTAAACAGGATCGCCCCGTCGCTGTCCGGGTCGAGCAGCCCGGCGATCATGTTGAACAGGGTTGATTTGCCGCAGCCGGAAGGGCCAACCAGCGTGACAAACTCACCCTCATTGACGATCAGGTTGACGCCGGAGACGGCGATGACCTGTTGCTGCCCATCGCCAAAGCGTTTCCATAAATTATCCAGCTGCAGCAGGGGCAGATGTTTTTTTGGTGCAATGGTCATCAGGCTTCTCCGCGCGGTGATCAGTTAAGGGTTTTGTACTGCGTCGGGACGTTATTCCAGAAGCTAAGGTCGAAGGTCTGGTTGACGTCCACCGGCTGTTTCAGCGCGCCGTACTCCACCAGCAGCTTCATCATCTTCTCGGCTTTAGGCATATCGACGTTGCCCAGCCCCGGCGATCCCGGCGGGTACATCAGCGAGGCGACGGAGTCGAGCATCGCCACCTGATGTTTTCGGTCGAGGCTTGGGTTGGTTTTCATCAGAATATCAATGGTTTCTTCGCGGTGGGTGAGGGCGTATTGCCAGCCTTCCAACGTGGCGTTAACGAAGGCCTGCACCTGCTGTGGCTTTTTTTCCACCATCGATTTTGAGGTGATCAGCGCGTCCTGCTGGGTGGTCACCCCGACGTCATCGGGTGAAATCAGCTTGAGGTTGGTGACGCCTTTCTCTTTCAGCGTGTTGTATTCGTTATAGAGGGTGACGGTGGCAACATCGACCTGCTTATCGATAAACGGGTTGAGCGACACAGACTGTGGCAGCAGGGTGATATCCTCTTTCTTCAGGCCTGCCGCACCCAGCGATGCCAGCAGCGGATACTGCACGCCGGTAAACCACACCGAGACTTTTTTGCCTTTAAAATCTTTAAAGCTGTTGATGCCGGAATCCGCATAGGTAACAAAGACGAACGGCGTGCGCTGCTGGGACATCGCCAGCGCGACAATCGGCAGACCTTTTTCCCGCGCCGCCAGCACGCTCTCCATGCCGCCCGCCAGGCCGAAGGTATCGGCACCCGACGCCACTAAGGTTTCCACGTTGATATTCGGGCCGCCGGGATTGATGGTAACGTCCAGCCCCTGCTGCGCGTAAAAGCCTTTTTCTTTGGCGACGTAAAAACCGGCAAACTGCGCCTGCGCCAGCCATTTCAGGCGCACAGAGACTTTCTCCTGAGCGGCCTGCGCGGCGCCAGCAAGCAGCGCGGTACAGAGCAATCCAGTCAGACAACGACGGGCGAACTGCGAGGTAAGTCCTGACATGTGAGCATCCTCTGGTTTCGGGTTCAACATTCGGGTGGTAATGAAAAATCGCGTTATGTATACATCACGGCGCTGTTTTAATGTCTTTGCTGCCATTCATGACTTGCAGGATGTGTGCCAGTTTCAATAAAGGTCATTGACCCGCGCAAGAAATCAGCGACAATACGCACTATAAAGCGGTGAAGGCGATGTATACCTGTTTATTGAAAAGGTATGCAAATGGATCGTAACAGTGCAACCTGACGAGCAAACAGCACCATGAGTGAGCAAAAAAACCTCTCCCGCCTGACGGGAACCTCGCTGGCGGACGGCCTGAAGCAGACGCTGGAAAAAGAGATCGCCAGCGGCGCGCTGGAGCCGGGTAAGCGACTGGACGAAAAGGAAATTGGCGCGCGATTTGGCGTTTCGCGCACCCCGGTACGCGAGGCGTTTCGCCTGCTGGCGGCCGACGGGCTGGTGGATCTCAACGGCCGTCAGGGCGTGATGGTGCGCGCCCTGAGCATGAATAAGCTGCTGGAAATGTTTCAGGTAATGGCCGAGCTGGAAGGGCTGTGCGCGCGGCTGGCGGCGCGGCGTATCTCGCCGGACCAGTTGGCCACGCTGCGCCAGATCCAGCAGCAGATGGCGGATCGCGGCCCGTCCATTTCGCCGGAAGCCTTCTATGAAATGAATCTCAGCTTCCATGAAGGGATCTATGCCTTTGCCCGTAATGCGTTTTTAGCCGAAGAGACGCGCGCGCTGCGCAACCGCGTGGGTGTATATCGCCGCCGGGTGACCTTCCATCCGGGGCGGGTCAATAAAACTCTCGAGGAGCACGGTGCGATCCTTGAGGCGATCGCCCGTAACGACGCCGATGCCGCGCACGACGCGATGCGCAAGCACCTGACCCTGCTGGGCGATGACCTGGTCGATTTTATCGCGGGCTTCAGCAAATAAACATTTTTGCCTTTCTGGTATGCAAATTGCTTTGCTATGTATACCTAAACTGGAGGGCACCAAATGAATCTCAATCTGAACGGCAAGAGCGCGTTGATTACCGGCGCATCAAAAGGCATCGGCGAAGCGACGGCGCGCGTACTGGCCGCCGAAGGCTGTACGCTACACCTGGCGGCACGTAACGGCGCGGCAATGCGCGATCTGCAACAGGCGCTGATTGCCGAATATGGCGTCAGCGTTTCGGTGTATGAAAAAGACCTCAGCTCCACGGCGGCGATGGAGTCGCTGGCGGCCGAAGTCGGCGCGATTGATATTCTGATCAACAATGCGGGCGACATTCCGGCCGGATCGCTGGAGGTGGTTGGCGACCGCGAGTGGCGCGCCGGGTTCGATCTGAAAGTTTTCGGCTATATCTCCCTCTGCCGTCTTTACTACCCACAAATGAAAGCGGCCAAAAGCGGCGTGATCGTCAACGTGATCGGCAACTCCGGTGAAAACTGGGATGCCAGCTATATAGCCGGCAGCACCGGCAACGCCGCGCTGATGTCGTTTACTAAAGCGCTGGGCGGCCGCAGCCTGGATGACGGCATCCGGGTGATCGGCATCAACCCCGGCCCGGTCGCCACCGACCGCATGCTGAAAATTATGAAGCGTAAAGCAATCGATATGCTGGGCGACGAGTCGCGCTGGGAAGAGTTGTTCGCGCTCTATCCGGGCCAGCGCCCGGCCACCTCGGAAGAGGTCGCGGATTTAGTGGCCTTTATGTCTTCCGGGCGCGCGGGCTACATCAGCGGCACCAACATTACTATCGACGGCGGCATTGCTGCGCGTGGATCCGTCATTTAACCGGGAGCGCAGCATGTCAGATATCTATACGCGTAATGCCTGGTTCGATCGGCTGTTTGCCACCGAAGGGCTGATCTGGATGGGGCAGAACACCAACCATCTGCCGCCGCATCCGGACGTGCTGGCCGCACTGCATAATTCGGTGGCCGCTACCGAGTTTAGTGCCTATGCGCCGCCGCTGGGGTTTGAGTCACTGCGCAGCGCCATTGTCGCCGACATTGGGGTTCCCGGCGTGACGGCAATGGTCACCGACGGTGGGGTGAATGCCCTGGCGACGCTGTGCCGCGCCCGCTGCCGCCCCGGCACCACCTTTGTTACCACCGATCCCAGCTGGAAATGGCCCTGCCAGTTCGCCGAGCAGATGGGATCCGAGGTTATTCAGATCCCGATCTGGAACCCCGACTGCCACTATCGCCTGACTCCGGACGCACTGGCGGCAGCGGTGGACGACAGCACCGCGCTGATCTATCTCGTCGACCCGAATAACCCGCTGGGCATTCACTACAGCCGGGAAGAGCTGCAGGCATTTATCGATATCGCCCGCCGCCACGGTGCGCTGCTGATCCACGACTGCACCTACCGCGACTTTGCCCCGGAGCACGTGGCCGCACTGGGGCTGGACAGTGAACAGGTGGTGATGTCCGTGAGCTTTTCAAAATGGCTGGGGCTGGCGGGCCTGCGGGTCGGCGCGCTGGTGGCCGCGCCGGCGCTGCTGGCCGAACTGGCCCCGTACAACGGCGGCGTGCTGGGGGCCAGCGTTCCGGCGCAGCGCGCGGCGGAAGCGGGTTTAAAAGTGAAGGCGGAATGGATGACCACTCTGCTGGCGGCGGACAAACGCAATAAAGCACGCATTGCCGAGGCGGTCAGCGCCGTGCCGGGGTTGTCGCTGCCGGTCTACCCCTCCGGCGGTAATTTCCTGGTGATTGATGTCACCGGTGCCGGTATTCGTCCCGAAGCGCTGGTGGAGTGCTATCTGCAACAGGGCATTCAGATCCGCCACGGCGGCTATCACACCACCACCTTTGGCGATCGCTTTATCAAAGTCAGCACCACGGTTCCGGCTGAATGGGCGGAGAAATTCGCCGCTCTGCTGCCGGAAATGGTGGCGCAGGCCGCACAGCTGCAGCAGTTCCGCCAACCATTCTGAGGAGCGAACCATGTTTATTACCACCAACGATCGGGTTCAGCTGTGGGTTGAAACCAGCGGGGAAGGCATCCCGATCCTGTTTATCCATGAATTTGGCGGCAGTTTTGACAGCTGGCAGCCGCAGGTCCATGCCTTCAGCCGCCGCTATCAGTGCATCACCTATGCGGCACGCGGCTATCCGCCTTCGTCGGTGCCGCAGGATCTGGAAGCGTACTCCCAGCAGCGGGCGGTGGAGGATGCGCTGGCCGTGCTGGACGGGCTGGGCATTGAAAAGGCGCATATCGTCGGGTTATCGATGGGGGGATTTGCCGCACTGCATTTTGGCCTCAATGCGCCCGAGCGCGCGCTGTCGCTGACCGTGGCCGGAGCAGGCTACGGCTGCGAGCCGGAAACCGAAGCGTATTTCCGCCAGGTTTCGCTGCAGGTAGGCGAAAACTTCGCCCGCCAGGGGGCAAAACAGTTTGCGCCGACCTATGCGCTGGGGGCCAGCCGCGTGCAGTTCCAGAACAAAGATCCGCGCGGCTGGCAGCGCTTTGCCGATCGGCTGGCGGAACACGACTCGCTGGGAGCCTCGCTGACCATGCGCGGCGTGCAGGCGCGTCGCCCGGCGTTCTACCAGCTGGAAGCGCAGATCAAGGCGCTGATGCTGCCGGTGCTGATTATGGTCGGTGACGAGGACGATCACTGTCTGCAACCCGGCCTGTACCTGAAAAAACACCTGCCTGCCGCCGGGCTGGCGATCCTGCCGAAAACCGGCCACACCCTGAATCTGGAAGAGCCGCAGCTGTTTAACCAGCTGCTGGCGGAGTTTTTCGCGCAGGTTGAGGCGGGGAAATGGGGCGTGCGCGACCCGCGTGCTAATCCGGCGCAGATAATGCGCACCGACTGAGGGTGAAATGATGAAAATTAACGGTGAGCGGCTCTGGCAGCGGCTGATGCGGATGTCACAGGTGGGGGCCATTGCCGGTGACGGCGTCAATCGTCAGGCGCTCAGTGCGGAAGAAGCGGAGAGCTTGCGGCTGATGATTGACTGGGCGCAGGCCAGCGATCTGGAGGCCCGTTGCGATATGGCGGGGAATCTGTTCGTTATCCTCTCCGGTACCGATCGCGCGGCCGCGCCACTGCTGCTGGGCAGCCATCTCGACAGCCAGCCCACCGGTGGCCGCTTTGACGGCGTTTACGGCGTGCTGGCGGCGCTGGAAGTGCTGACGGTGTTTCGCGAATGCGGCCTTCAGCCCGCCTGCGATGTCGTGGCGGTATCGTGGATGAATGAAGAAGGATCGCGGTTTGCACCGGGGATGATGGGATCGTCGCTGTTCGCCGGCGCGCGCGCGCTGATGGCGATGCGCGCCGTGACCGACGAGGCGGGCTGCTCCGTCGGCCAGGCGCTGGATGAACTCCACCGGGCGGTGCCGCTGGATATCTACGCCTGCCCCCATCCCCCGCTCGCCTATCTGGAGGCGCATATTGAGCAGGCGACACAGCTGGAACGGGCGGAGGCCACCATCGGTGTGGTGAGCGGCATTCAGGGCAAGGTGACCTGGCAGGTGACGCTGCATGGCGAGCGCGGCCATGCGGGCACGGTGCCGATGGCGCAGCGGCGCGACGTGCTGCGCTGCTTCAGCGGCATCGCGCAGCGGCTTTACGACAAGGTGGGCGCGGCCGATCCGGCGGTGATGCTGACGATAGGACGGATTGAAATGCAGCCCAACGCGCCGTCGGTGATCCCGGACCGTCTGACCTTCCGCATCGATCTGCGCCACCCCGACGCTGTGCGGTTAACGGCGCTGACGGCGACAGCAGAGCGGCTGATGAGCGAGATGGCGTCACCCTGTGACATTGAATTCACCCGCCTGAGCGAAGCCGCGCCCAACGCCTTTTCCCCCGAACTCCAGCAGGCGATTGCGCAATCTGCCAGCGAACGCGGCTATCCGGCGCTTTCTTTGCTTTCCGCTGCCGGCCACGACGCGCGCTATCTGGCGGCAATCTGCCCCTCGGCGATGATCTTTATTCCCTGCCGCGCGGGCATCAGCCATGCGCCGGAAGAGTGGGCAGCGCCCGAGGCGGTCAGCGCGGGCGCTCAGGTGCTGCTGGACGTGGCGCGCCGCTGGTCAGGGCTGTAGCATTTCGGTCATCGCGTTTAAATTGGCTGCGCGTGTGCCCTTGCGCCACACCAGCCAGATTTCAATATTGCCCATCCCGCCACCCAGCGGCCAGGCCTGCACGCTGTCGCGCCCCGGCATACTCTCCAGCATGCTGGCCGGGATCAGCGCCAGCCCCGCGCCCGCGCTGACGCAGGCCAGAATGCCGTGATAGGACTCCATTTCGAAAATCTTGCCAGGCACGGCGTTTTCCCGCGCGAACCAGTTTTCAAACAGCCGCCGGTAGGAGCAGTTGGCGCGGAAGGCATAAATCGTTGAGCCGGAAATGCTGGCGGCATCCGGCACCGGCGGATGATTCAGCGCGCCGATTAGCACCAGCTCCTCGCTGAAGGCCGGTACGCCCTCCAGCTGCGGGTGCTTAGGCGGCCCGTCGACAAACGCCGCGCTGTAGCGGCCTGAGAAAATCCCGTCAATCATATCGCCGGAGGGGCCGGTGGAGAGGTCCAGCTCCACCTGCGGCCACTGCTGATGGTAGCGGGCAATCAGCGGCGGCAGGCGCACGGCGGCGGTACTTTCAATCGCCCCGAGGGTGAAGACGCCGCTGGGATGCTGCCCGGATACGCTCAGCTTCGCCTCTTCGGCCAGCGCCAGAATGCGCCGTGCGTAGTCCAGCAGCGTGCGGCCGCTGTCGGTGATATGCAGCCGCAGTTTTTCCCGGCGGAACAGTTCGCAGCCCAGCTCCTCTTCCAGCTGGCGCAGGCGGGTAGAGATATTCGACGGCACGCGGTGCAGTCGGTCGGCGGCGGCGGTGACGCTGCCCTCTTCGGCAATCGCACGGAAGACATCCAGCTGGGTCAGATCCATATCATTCTCAATTTGAGCAAGTAACTTTCATTATTATTCATTTTTAATGAAAGCTTCACAAGCCTATCATTTCCCCATGCCGCATTTCAGCCTGTGCGCTGGGTGCAACGTTGAACCGAATGATCGAGAAGGCGCAAAACATGACCGACGTAAATTCTGCCGTTTCCCGCAACCCCGCCACGGGTGACGTGGTGGCCCGTTATCCTTTCGCCAGTCGGGCCGATGTTGATGCCGCACTGGCACAGACCGATAGCGCCTTCCAGACCTGGCGCAGCAGCCCGCTGAGTGCCCGCGTGCAGCTGCTGCTGTCTGTTGCCGCCGGGCTGCGTGAGCAGAGCCGCGCACTGGCGGAGATGATGACCACCGAAATGGGTAAGCCCATTGACCAGGGGCTGGCCGAGGTGGAGAAAAGCGCGAAGCTGTGTGAATGGTACGCGCAGCACGGTCCTGACTTCCTGCAGCGGGAACCGACCACCGTTGAGGGCAACAAAGCCTTCGTTGACTACCTGCCGCTGGGCGCGGTGCTGTCGGTGATGCCGTGGAACTTCCCGATCTGGCAGGTGCTGCGCGGCGCGGTACCGATTCTGCTGGCGGGCAACAGCTATCTGCTGAAGCCGGCCCCGAACGTGATGGGCTGTGCGCTGCTGCTACAGCAGGTGCTGAGCGATGCCGGGGTGGCGGAAGGGCTGTTTGCGGTGGTCAATGCCGACAATGACGGCGTGGCGCAGGCGATTAACGATCGCCGTATTAAAGCGGTTACCGTCACCGGCAGCGTACGTGCAGGATCGGCGATTGCCGCGCTGGCCGGCGCCGCCATCAAGAAATGTGTGCTCGAGCTGGGCGGTGCCGATGCCTTTATCGTGCTGGCCGACGCCGATATCGATGCGGCGGTGAAGGGGGCGATTGCCGGTCGCTTTATGAATAACGGCCAGCTGTGCATCTCGGCGAAACGTATCATCGTGGAGAAGGCGGTGTTTAACACCTTCCGCGACAAATTCCTCGCCGCGGTTAAGGCGATGAAAATCGGCGACCCGCGTGAGGCCGGGGTGTGGATTGGTCCGATGGCGCGCTACGATCTGCGCGACGAGCTGGATTCGCAGGTGCAGGCCACGCTGCAAGAGGGCGCCACCCTGCTGCTGGGCGGCCACGTGCTGCCGGGCGACGGTAACTACTATGCGCCCACGGTGCTGAGCGACGTCACCCCTGCGATGACCAGCTTTAAGCAGGAGCTGTTTGGCCCGGTGGCCTCGCTGATCGTGGCGGAGGATGCAGATCACGCCGTGACGCTGGCCAATGATTCCGAGTTCGGTCTGGGGGGCAGCCTGTGGAGCCGCGATCTGGCCGCAGCGCAGCGCCTGGCATCACGTATTGAAACCGGCGGGATGTTTATTAACACGCCGAGCTTCTCCGACCCGCGGGTGCCGATTGGCGGCGTGAAGAAAAGCGGTTTTGGCCGCGAGCTGTCGCACTTTGGCCTGCGCGAGTTCACCAACCCGCAGACCGTCTGGATTGAACAGCCCTGAGTCTACACCGCCATATGGCTGAACCAGTGCTCCAGCTTGTCCGGCGGTAGCGGATGGGAATAATAAAAACCCTGGATTTCGTCGCAGCCGAGATGCTGCAGCGAGGCCAGGGTTTGCAGATCCTCCACGCCTTCGGCGAGCACCACGTAATTCAGCTCTTTCAGCATGGTGATCATATGGCGGGCAATCACTTCGCTGGCCGGATCGCAGTTCAGCTGTTGGATCAGCGAGCGGTCGAGCTTAATCACGTCGATCGGGATGCGGCGCAGCGTATTAATATTGTTGTAGCCGGAACCAAAATCATCCAGCGCGATGCGAAAGCCGCGCTGCTTAAGCATATCCAACCCCTGGCAAGCCTCGTCACTTTCCAGCACCTGCTGGGTTTCCAGGCATTCCAGGGTCAGATCACCTACCTGCAGACCGGCACGCCGGGTTTTCTCCGCCAGATCGGCGGCAAACGCCGGGCGGGAAAAATCGCTGACGCTGAGATTCACCGATACCGGCAGGTTCAGCCCCTTTTGGCGCCAGACGCGCAGCTGCATCAGGGCGTGGTCAATCACCCAGTCGGTCAGTTCGTCCATCAGGCTGGTGTGTTCCGCCAGCGGGATAAACTCGGCCGGGGAAATGTTGCCGGCAACCGGATGCTGCCAGCGCAGCAGCGCCTCCAGCCCGACCGGCCTGCCGGTATGCAGGCAGAGCTGCGGCTGATACACCAGGTACAGTCCCTGGCTGCCGCGCAGCGCCAGCGCCAGGTCGTTCAACAGCTGAAAGTTAAGATTTCGGCGGCTGTCGCTGTCGGCGTTGTAGGCCATAGCCGTCTGCTTCTGGCTGATCGCCTCATGCAGGGCGCTGACCGCCTGGCGCAGAACCTCCGTCACCTGGGCGGTAGCGGGCACAAAACTCACGTCACCGACGTAGATTTTCACATCAAGGCTGATGTCGCCCAGCACCTGAGCGCGAATATTTTCCAGTCGACAACTGAGCGCTCTGGCGCTCACCGCGCTGTTTTTGCGGCTCAGCAGGGCAAAGCGGCCGGTGGCGACGGTATACAGCACATCGTCATCGCTCAGCTCAAGGCGCGAACGCACCGTCGCGGTCAGAGCTTTCAGCAGGGTTTCAACCGCATCCATCCCCATTGAGCGGGCAATTTCATAGGCGCGGGGCATATCAATGCAGTCAATCAGCGTCAGCGTCAGGGGTTCGAAGCTGGAGGCGCGCTGCAGCAGGCCGATATCTTTCAGCAGCCGCTGGCGATTGGGCAGCGACGTCACCACATCTTTGTAGCCCGCGGTATACCACGCATCAAGATAGCCGCTGACCAGCCCCGCCAGCAGCTCCAGCATCGTCAGCTTATGTTCGTCGAAAGTGTGCGGCTGAGTATCGGTAATGCACAGCGTCCCCACCGAGATGCCTTCCCGTGTGTGCAGAGGTATACCCGCGTAGAATCGGATGAAAGGCGCGCCCACGGTGAACGGATTCTGGCTGAAGCGCGGGTCGAGCAGGGTGTCGTTGCAGATGAGCTGCGCATGACTCAGCACCGCCTGGCGGCAGAAGGCATCATGCAGCGAACTTTGCGGCACATCCAGGCAGCAGGCCGCTTTAATATACTGATTTTCATTATCCAGAACCGAGACAAAGCAACCCGGGATCGCCAGCAAATCACTGGTGAGCAGGGTGAATTTTTGCAAAATATCATCGCGGATAGCATCTTCAGATTTGAGCATCTCAAGGGCAGCCAGGCGTCTGACATCATCGTTACTGAAGGTCCCACTCATGGTTTGGATTCGCATTAAAGAGTTGATGGCTGCTGACCCTGTCAGACTATCACGATTCCTCTCTCTGACTGGTCGATCTTCACGGCTGTCATCATGAAAATAATTTTTAATGATAGTGAAGAGATTGCATCATTCCAATGCGGCCACGTTTTTTGCTAGCACTGCACGCAAAATTGTGATGCCTGTCATGGCTCAGAGAGCCATGTCGGTGTTTTTCTGATGATTTTTTCGGCGGCTCCAGCCCAGTTCGGGGGCAATCAGCGTGGCGAAGTCGCTGAGTATCTGCCGATACTGATCTGCGGTGAACTCATAGGGCAACTCCAGCCGCAGTTCATCCACCTCGCGCAGGATCGGGTCGTTCACCAGTCGCTCCAGAATCTGCTCCGCGCTGCCGACGATATCCAGTGAAAACAGTGTACGGCGCGGACCCTGTGGCGTCAGCGTACGCGCGTAGCGGCTGGCGGCGAATTCCGCATAGCGGCGGCGCGTGGCGCTGTCGGCACCGTCGGTGGGTACAATCACCCGGCCTGCGGCGATGCGCGGTCGGCGCGGGGCATCCTCGGACCAGTTTTCCCGGTAGGTGGCAATTTGCGCCAGCTGTGCCTCGTAGTAATTACTCGTCTCTTCCCCGGAGGTCAGGTTGCCGATCAGCATGTTGAAGCCGTTCTCCGCCGCCCACGCCGCCGACCTCAGCGAGCCGCCGCCGTACCACAGGCGGTCAACCAGCCCCGGCGAATCGGGATGCAGGCGCGGGCGCTGCTGATTGCCCGGCGAGGCGATCAGCGTGTTTTCGTCCGCCAGCCAGCGGCCGCTGAGGTTATCCCGCAGGCGTCGAACCCGCTCGTAGGAAAAATCCTCCTGCCGCCAGTCGCCGGAGAACAGCGCCGGGCCGATCAGCTCCAGGTGGTTCGGCTGCCCGGCGCTGAGGCCGACGTTGAGCCGTCCGCGCGACAGCACGTCCACCGTCAGTAAATCTTCCGCCAGCCGGAACGGGCTTTCATAGCCCATCTGAATGACTGCGGTGCCCAGCTCAATACGCCGGGTGCGCTGCGTGGCGGCGGCCAGAAAGGTACTCGCCGAGGAGACGCCGTGCTCCAGATGGCGCTGGCGCACCCAGGCGCCGTTGTAGCCCAGCGATTCCCCCAGTTCAAACAGCTGCAGGGTCTCTTCCAGACCCTGAAGCGGGGCGTGGTCCGGGTAGTTGCCGGGGGTGAGAAACGCGATATGCGATATGGCCGGTTTTGTCATGGTGTCCATCCGTTCAGACCTGATGTGGGAAACGCGCGCTGAAAAATCCTTCAGCGTCGGGCAATTGTGTTGCCTGCCCGGCGCTTTGCAAAATGCTGAATCCGGCACACTATTTTCATCTGGCGGAAACGGCCGTCGAAATAAATCCGCCTAAACGCTTGCGGTTGCGCTCAGGATGCAATAAAAAAGTCTCTGTCAGGGGAGTCTCGCCGAAGAGACTGAGAGGCTGATTGCGATTTATCGCGGCTCAGCGACCCTTAGAACCTGACCCAGTTGATACTGGCGTAGGAAGACCTGTCGTGCCGCTTCACCGCACGCCTTATCGGGCAGATCGCAGCCGCCGAACGCCGATACTCTCCCTTCTCACTATCGCGGGTCTTCTTAGTTATCTGAGAGGCCGGTATGACGTTTGTAACAACTCTCCCTGAACATTCCGCCGAGGCGACATCGTGAGCCACTGGTCGATCCTCGGTTCCGGCGTAACCGGGCTGTGCGTGGCGACCGCGCTGGCCGACGCCGGAGAAAAGCTGGAAATTATCACCTCGGAAGAACACTGCCCCGCGTCGCACTATGCGGGCGGCATGCTCGCCCCGTTCTGCGAAGGCGAAGGCGCGCCGGAAGAGGTGGTCAGGCTGGGGCAGGGCTCCGCCGACTGGTGGCAGGCGCACGTCAGCGGCGTGGCGCGCCAGGGAACGCTGGTGGTGGCGCCGCCGCGCGACAGCATGGAGCTGAACCGCTTTGCCAAAATGACCCAGGGCCATGAGTGGGTGGATCCGGGCAGCGTGGAGGATCGGCTGGCCGGGCGCTTCGCACGTGGGCTGTTTTTCCCCAGCGAAGGGCACCTCGATCCGCGTAAGGCCATGCAGGAACTGCGGCAGAAGCTGCTGGCAGCGGGCGTGGAGATCCACCACGGTAAACCTTCGGGCAAAATGATTGACTGCCGTGGCATTCATGCCGCGCCGCTGCTGCCGGAACTGCGCGCCGTGCGCGGCGAGATGCTGATCCTGCAAAGCGATGAAGTGCATTTCTCACGCCCGGTCCGTCTGCTGCATCCGCGTTTTCCCTGCTACCTGGTACCGCGCAGCGAGGGGCGCTTTATGCTCGGTGCCACCATGGTGGAAAGCAACGACGCCAGCCCGATCAGCGCCCGCGCGCTGATGGAGCTGCTGAGCGCGGCGTATACCATCGACCCGGCGCTGGCCGAAGCGCGGGTGATTGAAACCGGCAGCGGCCTGCGCCCCTCTTATCCGAATAACTTGCCTGATATCCGCTATCGCGACGGCACCTTCCACGTCAACGGCATGTACCGGCACGGCTTTCTGCTGGCACCGATCGTGGCGCAAAATCTTATCCAACAGCTGTCGCAGGAGACGCGCTGATGCACATTTTACTGAACGGTCAGGCGACCGAAACCCGGGCGGCTACCCTGACGGCGCTGCTCAACGAACAGCAGATCGATAGCAGCTGCGTAGCCTGCGCGATGAACGGTGACTTCGTGCCGCGTGGCCTGTATGACGCCACGCCAATTCACGAAGGTAGCAAGATTGAAGTGCTGTCGCCAATGCAGGGGGGTTGAGATGAACTTTTACGATTACGCACCTGAGTCACGCTTTCTGCTGGGTACGGCGGGCTATCCGTCGCCGGAGATTTTAGGCCAGGCGATTGAAGCCTCCGGCACCGAGATTATCACCGTCAGCCTGCGTCGTGAGGGCGGGGCGGGCGGTGCATTCCGCGACCTGCTGACCCGGCTGAACAAGCGCGTCCTGCCGAATACGGCGGGCTGCCACACGGTGAAAGAGGCGGTGACCACCGCACACATGGCGCGCGAGCTGTTCAACACCCGCTGGATCAAGCTGGAAGTGATCGGCCATGCCGATACGCTGCAGCCAGACCCGTTCGGGCTGGTGGAAGCGGCGCGTATCCTCTGCGAAGAGGGGTTCCAGGTGTTTCCTTACACCACCGAAGATCTGGTGCTGGGCGAGAAGCTGCTGGAGGCGGGCTGCCAGGTGCTGATGCCGTGGGGGGCGCCGATTGGCTCCGGCCAGGGGCTGCGCAATATCGAAGGGCTGCGCACCATGCGTGCGTGGTTTAAGGACGTGCCGCTGGTGGTGGATGCCGGTATCGGCACGCCGAGCCAGGCCGCGCAGGCAATGGAGATGGGCTTTGATGCGATCCTGCTGAACACCGCCGTGGCGAAAGCGCAGGATCCGGTGCGCATGGCCAGCGCGTTCCGCGATGCGATCCACGCCGGGCAGCAGGCGCTGCTGGCCGGGCCGATGGAGCGCCGCGATATGGCGGCGGCCTCCACGCCGGTCTTCGGCCTGGCGGAGTTTAACTGATGGATCGCTACCAGCGGCAAACTATGCTGCCGGAGATCGGCCCGCAGGGGCAGCAGAAGCTGGCACAGGCGCGGGTGCTGGTGGTTGGCGCGGGCGGCCTGGGGGCCACCCTGCTGCCGCAGCTGGCCGGCGCCGGGGTGGGCTTTCTGCGCGTCTGCGACGACGACCGCGTGGAGGTGCATAACCTGCACCGGCAAACGCTGTTTACTATGCAGGATGTCGGGCAGCCGAAAGCCGTGGCGGCCCGCCGGGCGCTGAATGCCCTGAACCCGGAATGCGAGGTAGAAGCCGTTGATATCAGGCTTTCTGGCAGCAGCCTGGATCACGCGCTGCGCGATATGGATATCGTGGTGGATGCGGCGGATAACTTCGCTATTACCTGGCTGCTCTCTGACGCCTGCTTCAGCCGAAATCTGCCGCTGATCTCCGCCTCGGTATTGGGGCGGCAGGGCTACGTCGGCGGCTTCTGCGCCGGTGCGCCGAGCTATCGTGCGCTGTTCCCGCAGCTGCCTGCTTCTGCGGCCAACTGCAGCACGGCGGGGGTGATGGGGCCTGCGGTGGCCACGCTGGGTGCGCTACAGGCGCAGATGACCCTCAGTGTACTGCTCGACCTGAAACCGTCGCCGCTGGGCTGCATGGTGAACTGCGATTTCGTCAACTGGCGCTTCGGTCAGTTCCGCTTTGACGGTGCGCCGGAACCGACGGAAGCCATCATCCCGTTCCTCGACGCGCAGATGCTGACGGCGGAAGACTGCATTGTGGAACTGCGCAGCCTGGAAGAAGCCCCGGAGAGCGTGGCGGCACAGGTTCATCGCATTCTGCCCGCCGAGCTGGTGGCCTGGCAGCCACCGGAGTCGGGGCGTATCGTGCTGGTCTGCGCCAGCGGCATCCGCGCGGGCCGCGCGGCGCAGCAGCTGAAAGATCGGGGATACCGCGATCTGGCGCTGGTGGCGGCGGACTATATCCCGGCGGAGTGACAGGCTGCGCTTACCACTGGCGGCGTAACCTGTTTCAGGATGAACCGGCGGCCAGGGCTGTCGCCATTTCACGCTGAAACCCTGCCGCCGTCGGTATCCAGCCGCGTAGTCCGCCTGGATACCGGCAACGCCGTTTGTCAGAACACCAACTGTACTTTTGCCGCCCGTTCCTTATCGGCAGCCAGAGCCAGTGCGGCGACCGCATCGTTCATGCTCCGTTCGGCGGAAAGCAGCGGCAGCGGGTTGATCTTGCCCGTTTCCAGCCATTTGACGGCGGTGTCAAACTCGCCGATAAAGCGGAACGAGCCGCGCAGCTGAACCTCTTTCACCAGCAGCGGCCCGATCGGGAAATTCACTTCGGCAGCGCCCATGCCCAGCTGAACGATAACCCCGGCCGGGCGGGTAAAGGCCACCATCGCCGCAATTGCCGACGGCGCGCCGGAGGCTTCAAAGCAGACGTCAAACTGGCCGCCGTCCGCCGCCCAGCCCGTGGTTGTTGCCTCATCACGCGGGTCCTGCGCCAGTGTGGCTCCCATCTCCACCGCCAGCGCCCGGCAGCGCGGGCTGATGTCGGTCGCCATCACCTCCGATGCGCCCGACGCCAGCGCCGAGGCGATCGTCAGGCAGCCAATCGGCCCCGCGCCGCTGACCAGCACGCGTTTGCCGGTCAGATCTCCCGCCTGTTTTACCGCGTGAATGCAGACCGCCAGCGGTTCCGCAAAGGCGATAACGCGCGGCTCCGCCTCCTGCGCATAGGGAACGCACTGCGCCGGGCTGACCGCCACGTACTGTGCAAAACCGCCGTTCACGTGCGGGAAGAACTGCGCGCTGCCCATAAACCGCATGGTGCGGCACAGGTTCTGCCTGCCGCTGCGGCAGATATCACACTGCTGGCAGGGCTGGGACGGGTTGATCGCCACGCGCTGGCCGCCGTGCAGCCCGCTGTTTTCCGGGGCCTGCTCGACGATGCCGACAAATTCGTGGCCCAGCACCATCGGCGATTTCAGCACCGACATGCCGGCTTTTCCGTGCTGGAAATAGTGGATGTCGGAGCCGCAGATGCCGCCGCGCTCCACTTTCACCAGCACCCGATCTGCTTCCCAGCTCAGGGTATGACTCTCCAGGCGCACATCGTGCACCCCATGTGCGACCACGGCTTTTACGGTTTTCTGCTGCATAGTTATCCCTGAATTTCAGACGGATGAAGGTTTTTTTTGCTGTCGGCTTCCGGTTCGCTTTCCGGCGGCGTCATCAGCTCGATTTTCCCGACGAGGAACAGATAGGCGAGGAAGCCCGCCAGCGCCACGGCGGCGATGTACCACATGGCGTACTGGAAGTTCTGGGTGCGCTGCAGGATCACCCCGATAATGATCGGGCTGGCGATACCGGAGAGATTGCCAAAAATATTCAGGAAGCCGCCGATAGTGCCGATCAGATGGCGCGGGATGACATCGCTGCACACCACCCAGCCCAGGTTGGAAAAGGCATTGGCGAAGAACGCCACGGAGAGGATGCCAATGGCGATCACCGGCTGGTCCTGGAAGAAGTTCACCAGCGCAATTGAGCAGGTCAACAGCATCCCCGCCATCACCGGCAGCTTGCGGGAGAAGGTCCGGCTGTGGCCGCGCTTCAGCAGCAGATCGCTTAAGGTACCGCCGCACAGCACGCCCGCCATCGCCATCAGGTATGGGAACATCGCCCCGATCCCGGCTTTATCAATCGACAGATGCAGGCCTTTTTCCAGATAAACAATAAACCACGTCAGGAAGAAATAGAGCGTTGAGGACGCGGCAAACTGGGCGATAAACAGGCCCCAGGTGGTGCGCTGGCGCAGGATATAGCGCACCGACTGCCAGTTGACCCGGCTGCCGGCCTGCTGTGACGCCGAGCCGTAGCCGCCGCCCTTGCGGATAATCTCCAGCTCGGCCTGATTGACGGTTTTGCTGTGCTGCGGATCGCGGTAGGTCATCAGCCAGTAAATACCGAAAACAATGCCGACCATGCCCGAGATATAGAAGGACATCTCCCAGCCCCATTTGCTGACGATAAACGACAGGGCGGGGGTCAGCAGCGCCAGGCCGATGTACTGCGCGCTGGAGTAGGTGGCCGTGGCGCGGGCGCGTTCATGGTCCGGGAACCAGGTGGCAATAATTTTGGTGTTCGAAGGGAATGACGGCGCTTCCGCCATCCCCACCAGCGCCCGGCAGGCCAGCAGCATCATAAATGAGGCCGTGGCGGTGGTGAACAGATGGTGAGAGGCAAAGCCCATCATCAGGGTGAACACGCTCCACAGGACGATTGCGCTGCCGTAGAGCCAGCGGGAGCCGATCCGGTCGAGCAGG
The DNA here is from genome assembly GCF_003751505.1 of Erwinia sp. JUb26. Taxonomy (GTDB): domain Bacteria; phylum Pseudomonadota; class Gammaproteobacteria; order Enterobacterales; family Enterobacteriaceae; genus Erwinia. The sequence goes on from NZ_RJVB01000004.1 coordinate 432,041, forward strand.
TAGCCCACCGGGATCTGGCTCATGGCGTAGAACCAGGTGAACATCGAGAACAGCAGGCCAAGCTGGGTTGGCGACAGGGCGAATTCGCCCTGGATGTGCGAGCCTGCCACCGACAGGTTCGCGCGATCCATATAGTTGATTGCCGTGACCACGAACAGCATGATCAGCACGGAGAAACGGCTGCGGGTAGGTTTGAGTTTCATCTGTTTTTCTGCCTTAGGACGCGGAGGCCGTGCGGGTTGAGGCCGCAGAGGTGCTGCTAAAACGGGTCAGTATCGTCAGCAGAACGGCAATCACCAGCGAGCCACCCATAAAGATGTAGGAGGCCGCCGGGCTGCCGGTCAGACCGTTAAGGTAGCCAACGATCCACGCGCCAACGAAGGAACCCAGCGCGCCGAAGCAGACAACGAACGACATCGCACCGGCCACCACGTTACGTGGGATCATCTCCGGGATAGAGGCAAAGAACGGGCCATACGGGGTGTACATCGCGCCGCCCGCAATCACCAACAGCGTCCAGGAGATCCAGAAGTGGGAGGCACCGAGCGTGAACGAAGCGATAAAGCACGCCGCGCCCAGCCCGAGGAAGGTCACCACAATCGCTTTGCGCTGCTGGAATTTATCGGAAATCCACGACGCGCCCAGCATCAGCGGCACGGCCAGCAGGTAAGGGGCTGCCGACAGCCAGCCGGTGGCGACGATGCCCATGCCGGAAGCGGTTTTCAGAATTGACGGCAGCCACATGATGAAACCGTACATGCCGATATTCCAGAAGAAGTGGATAAACGCCAGCGAGAGCACCTTCGGCGAGCGGAACGCTTCACGGTAGTTTTTCACCGGCGCGATCGCCTGCTGCTCGGCGGCCAGCGCGTTTTCCACCGCCCGTTTTTCCCGTTCGCTCAGCCATGCGGCATCTTTCGGGCGATCGGCGTAAACCATCCACCAGATAAACGCCCACAGAATGGCGGGAACGCCTTCGATAATAAACATGCCGCGCCAGCCAAAGGAATTCACCAGATAGCCGGACAGAATCGACATCCACAGGACGGTAATCGGATTACCGAGGAATAAGAAGGTGTTGGCCCTGGACCGCTCCTGGCGGGTGAACCAGTGGCTGAGGAAAATCAGCATGGCGGGCATCACCACGCTTTCGGCAACCCCAAGCAGGAAGCGTATAACGGCCAGCAGCGCCACGCTGTGCACCATCCCGGTGGCGGTGGCCAGCGCGCCCCACAGGATCAGGCTCCAGAAGATCATTCTTTTCGCCGAGTGCTTTTCCGCGTAGATGCCGCCCGGTACCTGAAAACAGAAATAGCCGAGGAAGAACAGCGCGCCGAGCAGCGAGGAGATCGCCGGGGTGATATTCAGATCTTCCGCCAGCCCGGCAGCGGCGCCGAAGCCATAGTTGGCGCGGTCCAGGTAGGCCAGGCTGTAGGTAATAAACGCGATGGGAATGAGCCTGCTCCACCGTTTGGTCGGTAGCAGCCCTGCAATGGTCTGATTCATGTGCTGACCTCTTATCGTTGTTTTGTAGGGTAATCGGGTCTTGGGATTTAACTGCGGGCGGCGCCCTTGCTACAGCGTGGCCAGCCAGCCGCCGTCTACGTAGATCATCTGACCGTTCACGTAGTTGGATGCCGACGATGCGAGGTACACCGCCGTGCCGATCAGCTCTTCCGGTTTGCCCCAGCGTCCCGAAGGATTGCTGTTGCAGACCCACTGGTTGAATTCGGCGTTATCCACCAGTGCGGCGTTCATATCGGTGAGGATGTAGCCGGGGCCGATACCGTTCGACTGGATGTTATGCACCGCCCACTCGGCGGCCATCGATTTGGTCAGCAGCTTGATGCCGCCTTTCGCCGCCGTATAAGGTGCCACCGTCGGGCGTGCGGCTTCGCTGGTGAGTGAGCCGATATTGATAATCTTGCCGCCGCTGTTGTGCGCCACCATGCGCTTCGCCGCCGCGCGCGCTACCAGGAACGCGCTGGTCAGGTTCACATCCAGCACGCGCTGCCAGTCGCTCAGCGCCAGTTCCAGCATCGGTTTACGGAACTGAATCCCGGCATTGTTGATCACGATATCGACGTGAATGTTTTCGGCATCTAACTGGTTAAACACGCTCTCAATGTCGCTTTCACTGGCGACGTCAAAAATAAAGCCTCGGGCGTTATGCCCTCTGGCCTGTAGTTCACTCAGTGCCGTGTCCATATGCGCCTGGCGGGTGCCGTTCAGGATCACCGATGCACCGGCTTCGGCAAGACCCGACGCGTAAGCGAATCCCAGACCGCGCGTGGAACCGGTGATCAGCGCCGTTTTTCCCGTAAGGTCAAAAATAGGGTTCATTTTAAATCCTCATGTAACATGACTAACAAGTTGATATCGTTTGTTGTACGTGAGCTTTTATGAACCAGCAATTAGCGGCTGAATAAAATGCAGCAGGCTTCACAAAAATAGTGATTTATAGCAGCATCAGAAAATAGATATATTTCTTATACTAATGATTTTTAATAATAAAAACTGGAAGGCATTTTGATCGTTGTCGCAGTCGTTAAATTTTTAACTTGTGATACGCCTCGGGAAACGATACAACTCCAGACATGTAGGACAAGTGGGTAAATGACGTGGCGCTTGAGAGTGTGCAAAAGCACAACATCGTGGATGTGATCTACGAACAGATGAAAAACAACATCCAGAACGGCATCTGGGAGCCGGGCTGCAAACTGCCTTCCGAGGCTGAACTAACGAATACGTTCCAGGTCAGCCGGGTGAGCGTACGCAGCGCGGTGCAGAAGCTGCGCGACCTCGGCGTGGTGATCACCCATCAGGGCAAGGGCACCTACGTGACGCGTGACGTGGCGCGCTACGGGGCATTCAACGATAACCAGCCTATCCTGCACCTGTCTGAAGAAGAGTTTGAGGACATGCGCGTGTTCCGCCAGACCGTGGAGTTTCGCTGTATGGAGCTGGCGGTGAAAAACGCCACCGACGACGACATTGCCGAGCTGGAAAAGGCGCTGAATCGCATGCTGGTCAACAAGGATGACTATAAAAAGTATTCGCTGGCGGACTACGACTTTCATCTGGCGATTGTGAAAGCCTCGCACAATACCATTTTCATCCACGTGATGGAGTCGCTGAAGGGCATCTACGTCCACTATCTGGAAGAGCTGAACCGGGTGCTGGGCATTACGCTGGAAAGCGTCGAGGCCCACATTAAGGTATTTATGGCGCTGAAAAATCGCGATGCCTCGCTGGCCACCGAGACGTTAAACAGCGCGATGACCCATAACGTTCATGCCATTGAAGACGTGCGGCATAACTGATTCCGCTAAAAAGCCCTTTTCGGGCTTTTTTAAACACTTAACATGTAGGACATCATACAGGATTAATAAGGAATAACATGAGCAAACTCACCATTACCGACGTGAAAACCATCCTGACCGCACCGGGAGGCATCGACCTTGTGGTGGTCAAAATCGAAACCAGTGAACCCGGCCTGTACGGCCTGGGCTGCGCCACCTTTACCCAGCGTATTCATGCCGTCTCGGCGGCCATCGACAACTACATGAAACCCTTCCTGCTGGGCAAAGATCCCGCCCGCATTGAGGATATCTGGCAGTCGGCGGCGGTCAGCGGCTACTGGCGTAACGGCCCGGTGATGAATAACGCGCTGTCCGGCGTGGATATGGCGCTGTGGGACTTGAAGGGCAAGGTTGCCGGGTTACCGGTTTATGAACTGCTGGGCGGCAAATGCCGCGATGGCATTGCGCTTTACCGCCACTGCGACGGCGCGGATGAAGTGGAGGTGGAAGACAATATTCGTGCCCGCATGGAGGAGGGCTATCAGTACGTTCGCTGCCAGATGGGCATGTACGGCGGGGCAGGGACCGACGATCTGCGGCTGATTGCCGGTAAGCTGGCGAAGGCGCGGAATATTCAGCCGAAGGTGTCCCCGCGCCAGCGGACGGCGGGCGTTTACTTCGATCCCGATGCCTACGCCCGCGCGGTGCCGCGCCTGTTTGAGCATCTGCGTAATAAAATCGGCTTTGGCGTTGAGTTTATTCATGACGTTCACGAAAGGATCACCCCGATTGCCGCCGTGCAGATGGCGAAATCACTCGAACCCTATCAGCTGTTCTTCCTCGAAGATCCGGTGGCGCCGGAGAATATCGACTGGCTGGACAAGCTGCGCGCGCAGAGCAGCACGCCGATTGCCATGGGCGAGCTGTTTACCCAGATCAATGAATATAAATCGCTGATTCAAAACCATCTGATTGACTATATTCGCTGCCACGTCAGCACCATTGGCGGGATTACCCCGGCCAAAAAGCTCGCCACCTTTGCGGAACTGTACGGCGTGCGCACCGCGTGGCACGGACCGGGTGACATCTCCCCCGTCGGCGTTGCCGCCAACCTGCATATCGATATGAGCATTACCAACCTGGGGATTCAGGAGTACACGCCGGTGAATGAGGCGCTGATGGAGGTGTTCCCAGGCTGCCCGGAGATCGACCGGGGCTATGCCTACCTCAGCGACCGCCCGGGGCTGGGTGTAGATATCAATCTGAAAGAGGCGGCGAAATACCCGGTGCTGGGCGGGATCCCCGAATGGACCCACGCGCGCCTGCCGGACGGGACTGCGGCACGCCCGTGAGGGGTTTGTAAGGGGTAGATGTGTTGAGAGGGGCTGCCGGGATGGCGGCCCATATGCACGACAATGGTGAGGGCCCGATCACCGTTCGTGATGAGATGGGACATGCGATCTTTACAGCAACTCAGAAACACGACCGTCGTAGCGATGAATGTCTTCATCGTACCCGATATAACTATGATTTCGAATCAGCGCCTTTGTCATAATGGCTTTTAAGCTTTATTCAGCAACCCTCCCGGGAGGTCTGGGGACAGAAGATGTGAATGTTGACGCTGTCTCTGACAACAGCGATGGCATAACACCGGATGAACGGTAGAGTAGTCGGCAGGGTTGTTTGTAAAACAGACAGTGGCAGTGTGGAATTTGCCTAACAGCCCATCGATACAGTAGGAGGTCTGATGAGAATCAAAGAGAAACCAACCAGCATTGGCGACAAGAAAGACCTCGCCAAACCAGCGGTGGATTTCTGGATGAGTCTTGATGGCGGGAAGGTTGCAAAATTAAGTAGAAAAGACGCTGACACACTTGGCGTGAAGACCTGGCCAAACAAGAAATCCATTCCAGTGAATTAAAAAAAGGCTCCTTTAGGAGTCTTTATTATGTCCGATGAAGCTGGAGAATCGCGCCAGACAAGGCTTCACGTTTTACTACAAGCAGTCAAAAGCTATAAAAAGCTCCTGGGGTATGGACACAACGTGGACACTCTGACCACCATTTGCCCCCTTCAACGGGTTGAATGAAATCGCGCCCTGCAGATACTGTGGAGCGAAGTGTGCATAGACCATTGTCTGCGCGATTTTCGTATGACCCAGAATCCGCTGTAGTGTGATGATGTTGCCCACCGTTAATAACAAAGTGCGTTGCAAAAGAGTGTCGTAGCGTGTGCGTTGCTTGCCCCGATGGTTAACGCCTTAAGGATGTTCCTGAATTCTGCATAGCTCGCATCATGGAACAGAAACCCCCACGTATTACCGACAACGTAAGCCGCCACTTTATCTGAGATCGGAACCGCGCGCGGCGTGTTGGTTTTCGTCTTAAAGAAAATCACTCGGTTCTGAATCACGTTCTCCACTTTCAGTCGCGCTGCTTCACCCCATCTTGCACCGGTGCTCGGCACAAAACCGCGATCTTACGATTCCCACCCGATATTACCCCAGGACGATGGGCGCTCGAAGCGCTAGCGCGTGGGGCTACGATTGTTTATGGCAAAAAAAATTTGTATACCCGATTACAGACGAGTGAGTGAATCATTAACGATGTTAAGTTATGTTCATTAAAATCAATGGCCTATTACTATTTTTTCTTTTAAGCACAGAACCAATTTGAGCTCCCTCCGACGACTTGAAATGTTGTAAATAACCATCATCTGGTTTAAAGTAGCTTTATGCCAACGACTAGGAGTATCTCCAGTCATAAATGTTGGCCTCTACAGGCCTTGATTTAGTGTTGCTCTTGTACTGCCTTCTCTCCCGGGGGAAGGTATGTACAAGAAGTAAGGCCAGTGAAAGGGAGGGTGTCTGGGGTGAGGAAACACTAAGAGTTAAAGTATTCATCTTAGAATCCATTCAACTCAAAAAACAAAAGCCCAGCCAACCATGAAACCCCTTAGTCTAGAAAAAGCTTTTCATATCGCATTCTTCGAAAAAGATTATTTTCATAACTTTCTTTCATTTCAGCCATTTCAGCAAACTAAATTTTCAACATTTGAAGAAAGACTAATTGCCGAACCCAGTTCTAAACTTAAAGAATATCATAAATTCATAAATGAATTTGTTCTTTCCTACTTGAAAGTTAATAAGGATGTTGTGTTCTCGTATAGGAAAGGGAGTAGTACTTATGATGCTGTAAAACTTCACGCTAAAAGCAAAGTTTTTTTTAATACTGATATTAAAAGTTTCTTCCCTTCTATTACTCGTGAGTATGCGCGAACGGTTTTATTTGATAACTTATCGAACATTCCCATATCTGATTTAAATGTCCACTTAGATAAAATTCTAGACTATATTATTATCGATGACTCCTTACCTGTTGGTTTCCCGACATCACCAGCTTTCAGTAATGCATGCTTATACGATTTTGATGTTGCTTTGCAGCAATACTGTGCTAAGCATGATTATGTATTCACGCGTTACTCAGATGATATTATTATTTCTTCTGAAAATGGCGAGGGTTTTGATAATATTAATTCAGTTGTGATCGAGCTGTTATATGAGTTTGGGAGGGGGCATTTTAGACTTAACCTGACAAAAACAAAACTTATAAGAAAAGGTAGTAAAATAAAGTTACTGGGAATGGTTATCTTGCCATCTGAAATAGTATCTGTTGATATAAAAATCAAAAGAAAACTTGAGCATTTAATTCATTTTTACATAACTGACAAAGATAAGTTTTTAGATTCTATAATAAAAGATCCTAAGATTAAAACTAGCGGGTTGAATGATAGTGAGATCCTTGAGAAAGGAGTTAATTCTGTTTCTGGTTTTTTGAATCATATAAATACAATCGATAAAAACTACCTCGACAAGCTTAAGAAAAAATACGGTAACACGATTGTTGATATGCTTTTTTTTAAGAACGTGAATTAAAATGAAAATAAACATTGAGATCTCAAAAATTCAGCATGTTGAACATATGTCTTTTGCTATTGATCTTTCTGAAAATAAACTGACTTGTATTGTAGGAAAAAACGGAACTGGGAAGACAACGCTTATCAAAGCGATTAAGAATTTACAATCAGCAGATACATTCATTAAGACATCTTCTAGATATATATTCAATTCCGAAAGTAGAATTGTTTATAATATTAACGACGAAGATATTATATATGCTTATGATGACAAGTTAAAAGTAATAGATACAAAGCAAATAATTCCATCGGATATAAAATCTAATCTTTATGTTGAGTTGCCTATTCCGCATGGGATGAGGTTTAATAATTTTCCAACGCTTAGTAAAATTGATACTGAACTTAGAAAGAGTATTGCGTTTGAAAGCTATAGCGTCCCTTATGACTTGATAAGTATATTCAATGTAGTATATCAGTCTTCCTCCTATAATAATTTTAAGTCATTTTCTGTAAAGAACGAAACATACTACTTCAGATTAAATGATAATGGGACTTATATAAGAGAAGATTACTTTAGTTCGGGTGAGTATTTCATTTTAAATTTATTTAGAATGATTGAGCTAAAAAGAAAGTTTATTGTTATTGATGAAATAGATATATCGCTGGATTCTTCGGCTCAAGTCCATCTTATAGATGTGCTAAGAAAATATTGCCAGAGACATTCGGTGAATATTGTATTCACAACTCATTCACTTGCTTTAATGCAAACGATGAATGATGATGAATTATATTACATGTGCGAAAATGACGCAGGCACATCAATTATTAATCGCTCATATAATTTCATAAAAAGCACACTCTTTGGATTCAAAGGATGGGATAAGTACATTCTTACCGAAGATAAAGTCCTTCAGGATTTTTTAGAATACATTATTGATGCTTCTGAAAATGAATACTTCTACGAATATAAGATAATATATGTAGGGGGAGGAACAAATGTCATTGATTTAATGCGACGTAATGAGGATGAGACATTTTTAACTACTCAACAAAATGTTATCTCTGTGTTGGATGGAGATCAGTTAGGTCTGAGGCATGCTCGTGGTGATAATATTTTATGCATACCTTTCCAAAGTGTTGAGAAAGATTTTTATCAAGCTTACGAAAATGATGAGTCAATTCCGAGAGTTACCGTCAGAGGTAACGATAAACTCGATAAACAAGTTTATCGTGGGGTTGTGAAGACCTATAACAACGGCTGGGATGAAACTAGGATTTTTAAATACCTTGAGACATTAAAGCCAGATGAGTGTGAAACCTTTAGGCAACAAATTAGAGCATTTCTTCAACGAAATATTGTGGCTGGCGGTTGAACTTAACCATCATGACCCCATGCATTTCTCTCTGCATGAGTTTGCATTTTGGAGTGACCCCACGACAGTAGACATTCGCTGTCCTCACGGCGAGGCCTTTTCAAAGGCCTCAGGACTGACGCCACCCAGGTGACTGTGACGCCGGGCCCGGTTGTAGAACACTTCAATGTAATCGAAGATATCCGCCCGGGCCAGATCCCTGGTTTTATAAATGCGTTTTCTGATCCGTTCTTTTTTCAGCGAACTGAAGAACGATTCGGCCACTGCATTATCCCAGCTGTTGCCACGCCTGCTCATGCTCGGCGCCAGGTTATTGGCCCGGCAGAAGCGCTGCCAGTCGTCACTGCCGTACTGGCTGCCCTGATCGCTATGTACGATAACCTCGCCGTCCGGTTTTCGACGCCACACGGCCATCATCAGAGCGTCCAGCGCGAGTTCGCGAGAGAGAGTGGGCTTCATCGACCAGCCAACCACGTTACGGGCGAAGAGATCGATAACCACCGCCAGATACAGCCAGCCCTGCCAGGTGCGGATATAAGTAATATCGGTGACCCAGACCTGATTGGCCCGGACAACGGTAAACTGCCGCTGCACACGATTAGGCGCAACCACTGAAGGTCTGCCAGCGATACGACGCGGAGCTTTATAGCCGCGCACGGCTTTAATCCGGTTCAGTTGCATAATACGGCACACCCGGTTTTTACCGCAGATTTCCCCGATTTCGTTCAGGTCGCCATGAACCCGGCGGTAACCGTATACGCCTCCGCTCAGTGAATAGGAGTCACGGATAAGCGTCAGCAGACGCTGGTTATCTTTATCCCGCGCGGAGACCGGGTTGTGCAGCCACGCATAAAACCCGGCCCGGGCAACGCACAACACCCGACACATCGTCATGACACCCCATACAGTGCGGTGCTCATTGATAAAGCGGTACTTCAGTCGGGCTCCCTTGCAAAGTACCGCGCGGCCTTTTTCAGTATGTCCCGTTCTTCCTCAGTGCGCTTCAGTTGGGCCCTGAGCTTCAGGATCTCGCTTTTCGCTTCCAGTAAATCACGGGCATGCTGCTCGCTGTTATCGGGTTTAATAGCCCGTAACCACTTATAGAGACTGTGTGCTGAAACGCCCAGCCGGTCAGAAACTTCGGCGACGGAATAACCGCGTTCCGTTATCTGACGGACGGCTTCTTCCTTAAATTCAGGTGTAAATCGTGGTGTACCCATACGCTCCTCCTATGCTCAAACTATAGGGCAGGATCGTCTACCGGGGCGGGGTCAGTCCAAGAACAGACTTAACGAGTCTTAGTCAAGCGGGGCAGATCTTCATGCACCTGCATTAAAGGCAACCCGTTAAACGCGCAGGCGTGGCAGGTAAAGCATTGCGTGCAATGCGCTATCTGCATACAATTTCTAGTGTTTTTAACATAAAATCAAAAAAACGCTTGCTGCACAATCGAAGGATAGAATTTATGTATATAAAAAGCATTCAAATAGATAATTATGGTGCAATCGAAAAGTTAAGCCTTGATCTTCCATTCAACGAAGATGGCACCCCTAAACCTATGATTCTTGTAGGTAAAAACGGCTCGGGGAAAACACTGCTCACATCTAGCATAGTTGATTCATTAATTGAAATTAAACGTTCTAATTTCCAATCTATTGCCGAAGCTAAAGAACGCTCATATTATAAGGCGGGGAAAAAAGACTATATAAAGCAGGGGGAAAATTACAGTTACATAAGAGTAATCTATGAGAATGTTGATGACAATAAAAAACGTGTTGTATATAATGACGTAGCAAGTTACTCGGCTATCGAAACCCGTGACCTTCTTCAACATTACAATATTAATCTCGCACATGACTTTAACGATCACGGTTTTTCAAAAACAATTGAGGGCGAATCAAAAAATATATTTACTCACAATGCGATTCTATACTTCCCTGTAAACAGATATTATAACCCTGCATGGTTAGTTGAAGATTACGACCCTAGAATTGAAATTATAGAAAACTTTCTTGGAAAAAATACAGATAATTTCATAAAAATAAATGCAATTAAAGAGATAGAATCGTGGATACTAGATGTAATATTAGATTCGGAACTATATGAAAGGAAAATAATACCAGTACAACCTTTTATTTTAGCCGATGGGCAATATATTGCATTTCCAGGGACGCTCACTATTCCCAAAGAAGGGAAAAACACAAAGATACAAGTATTAATTAACCAGGTTCTTACTACAATACTGAAATCAAAAATACCAAATTTAGTAAGTGCACGATTTGGAATTAGCAGTAAAGACGTAGGAAGAAAAATATCGGTAATTATTAAAGAACATGACTCTACCGAAGAAAAGTCAATTTCCCCTACATTCTCGCATATGTCTTCAGGTGAGGCGATGCTTGTAGCATTATTTTGCTCTATTATAAAAAAATTTGACTCAGTATCTGGTGTAAATAATTTTGATTTAAACCAAATCAAAGGCATTGTCATTATCGATGAAGTGGACCTTAATTTGCATATTGGATACGCAAAAAATGCAGTTCCAGAACTTTTAAAGTTATTCTCTAAAGTTCAATTTATTATTACTAGTCACTCGCCTTTTTTCCTGCTTGGCATGAAAGACACCTTCGGTTCAAACTATCAAATCGTTAGTACTCCTGGTGGTGAAATTATTGATGAAACTGATTTCGAGGAATTACAAACAGCTTACTCTATCTTCGTTGAGAGATTTGAGGATATCAAAGAAAATCTTAGCATCCTAGAAAATGAGCTTTACAATTCCACTAAGACACTTGTTATTACCGAAGGTAAAACCGATTGGAAGCATTTAAAAACAGCCTTGTCATCCTTCCAGAATATAGGAGAGTTTACAGACTTAGACGTTGTTTTTCACGAATATGAAGATGCGTCATTTTCAGATGACAAGCTCAATAATTTCTTAATAAATATTGCTCAGGTTTCAAATAATAAAAAAATAATTGGGATTTTCGATCGCGATGAAGGAAATGGAAAGAAATACAGTAGAAATAAAATAAATGAACTCGGCAATAATGTATATGCTATAACTATACCTCAACCAGAACATAGAAGCTATCATGATGGGATATGCATTGAATTCATGTACAAAGACGAAGATTTGTTTAGGGAAAATGAAAGTGGTCGTCGGCTTTACGTTTCAAGTCAATTCAATGATAATGGGAGACTCATTCAAGATATCCAAGTCGGAGTTCAGAACCATAATAAAATAAGAGGTAAGAATAATTTAAAAAACGACAACATTGTGGACTCGGAAGTGATTAACATTGAAGGCGAATCTTTGGCTATGTCAAAAAATGACTACGCAAATGCAATTCTTGGCCAGGAAGAGAAATTCAAAGATCTAGATTTTTCAGCATTTAGGGAGCTATTCTCAACATTAATCGAGGTGATTAATAAGTAATATATCACCAAGTTGTTTTTGTATAGCCGAAAATAGCGGGGCTAGATACATCGGCGTGGTCAATGTGTGGGCGCAATCTGAAATAAATTATTTTATTTCATTGTGTTTAAGATTTTTAAAAGGCTCCTTTGGGAGTCTTTTTTTGTATGCGGCCAAAACTGTCGCGCTAAAGCATTGAGGAGGGGTGATGTCATTTGACAACATTCCCCGGCGATTCCAGAGATGGAAGGTCGTTATGATTCCCGGGGCAAAATCATATGAGTCATGGGATGACATGGTTACGAGTGAAAACTTCCCGGAAGACGCCAGGAAAAAATATAAGACACACCGGACTAAGGCCATCGACCGTACGCTAAAAAATCCGGACTACATACACACAATGTCTGAATTTGGTATAACCGTTAGGTATCGTGTTGAGCGCTGGTGGTAATACTGATCATATTGCAGTTCTTTGTGAACTTATTCCTCAGGTTTGAAACTGATAAATGCAACTACCGCGGCCCAAAGCCGCGGCAGTAGCACTCTCTCTTCTTCCCGATAAGGCATCCCGCCTACATAATCAGCCACAACTTCATCTACTTTTCGCGGGCAGGGTGGGGCAGTGGATAATCAAAATCAACCCTGATTGGCTCCGCGTAGGGGCTGTTCCACAGCTGGCTGTAAAGCGCGTCCAGGCGCTCGGTCATCGGCACGCTGTTCATCACCAGCTCAAGGTTGCGTGAGTTATCAAGATAGCCCCCGCTCCAGTTGCTGGTTCCCACCCAGGCGGTCGCGCCGTCGATGGTCATCAGCTTGCTATGAACCACTCGTGCAAAGGGAATAAAGCCCCGGGCTGCGGGAGGGATGGTCACCACCTTTAGCTGCACGTTAGGCACCAGCGACAGGCTCTTTAACCAGAACACCTCCGGTTTTTTCAGATTCCAGCTGGCCACCATCAGTTCAACCTGCACCCCCCGCGCGGCCGCGCTGCGCAGGGCGTTATCAATCGTGGCGTAATAGGGGCGCTTTCCCTTTTCTCCCCACGACAGCGGGGCGTAGTCCATCACCTGCACCCGGATCCGCGATTTAGCGTTGGCCAGCAGACGCGGCAGTTCAACCTGCGAGTCAATCACCCCGCTCGGGTTGTAGTCGCGCGGGCTGGCAACCAGATAATTGCCCTGTGGGGACGACGCCGGTGCCTGCCACGCCAGTTTTGGCACCGGCTTATTCCCGGCGAGCAGGGCCTGCGCCTGCCAGTCCTGATCGAAGATCGCCTGAATTTGCCGCACCGCTTGTGCATCATCGATCCGCAGGCCGGTTTCCTGTATCTGTTCCAGCGCGCGCCAGTCAAAGTTCTGGCTGCCGACAAAGGCTTCTTTGCCATCCACCAGCAGATACTTGGCATGGACGATGCCACCGGTCAGCCGGTGGAACGGAATAATCCGCAGCTCAAGGTTGGGGATGGTTTTCAGCGCCGCCAGCGTTTCCGGCGTCGACAGGCCAACGCCTTTCTCCTCCATCAGAAAACGAATTTTTACACCGCGTTCCCCGGCGGCCCGCAGGTGGGTCAGCACGCCGTCCAGCAGCGAGCCTTGTTCGTTTGCCACATAAAACTGCGCCAGATCGATATGCGTGTGCGCCGAATCAAACATCTGCTGCCAGACTTCGGCAGCATTGCGCAAATCATCGTTCTGCAGCGTGGTTTCCTGGGGTGCGTTATAAACCAGCTCGTAGCCCGGTATTGAAAACGCCGCCTGCGCGGGCAGACTTAACAGCATCCAGCCGCCCGCGACCAGGCTAATCAGGCGGCCTCCCGGCCACCCGTATTGACGATAATCAGGCATAGCGCTGCGCCTCGCGCCCTTCCCAGCGTTGCTCGCTTTTGTCCGGACGACTGCCCGGGCTGCCGGCACGGATCAGCAGAACCTTGAGCAGCTCGTTGATGCGTTCCATGCGGCTTTGCAGGTAGTTGTTGCCCACCAGGCAGAGCAGCGCTATCGCAATCCCCAGACCGGTGGCGTACAGCGCGGTGCCCATCCCGGCGGAAACCATACTGGCGTCAGATACGCCAGAGGCGGAAAGCGCCTTAAAGGTATCCATAATGCCCAGTATCGTCCCCAGCAGGCCCAGCAACGGCGCGGCGGTCACGACGGTTTCAAGCATCCACAGCCCGCGCGACATCTGCGGTTTGCTAAGCAGATATTGCGCATCAATTAAATCGCTCATCGCCTCGCGGTCTTCCGGCATCTGTTTTTTCTCCAGCACCGGCAGAATCGTGGTCAGCGGCAGGCTGCTGCGCCGGGTCAGCGATTCCGGCAGGTCCGACGCCCGGCGGACGTCCGGCTTCAGCGCCTGTTCAAAGCGCTGAGCCTGTCGCTGGGTCCACGAGAAATAAAGCCCGCGTTCAATCAGTATCACCACGGCGATCGCCAGCGCGGCATACATAATGTAGAAAATAATGTCGTGAATCAGGTTGGCATCCATCTGCGTGCCCTCCGGTCAGTTAAAAGGTGGCTTCCAGCGAAACGCTAAAGGTGCGCTCTTCGCCGACGTTGTAATACGGGGTGCTGGCCCTCACGCCATCGTAAGGTGCCGCGTTAAAGGTCGTTGAACGCACGGAGGTCAGGTACTCTTTATCGAACAGGTTATCGATGCCAAAGCGCAGGGTGGCGCTTTTAACAATCTTTTTATCCACCGGCAGATGAACGCCTGCGGCAACGTCAAAGATCGTGCGGCCGCTGATTTTCTCGTCGTTGGTTAAATCGCCGTAGAACGCGCTGACGTATTTACCGCCCAAGCTGCCGTAATACAGACCATCGTCATACCCCAGCGACATGTTAAGCATGTTTTTCGGTACGTTTGGCACCGTTTTGCCCGACGTTGGCAGTGGATTGCCGCCGTTGCTCACAATGTCATCTTTTTGTTCGGAATGCGTGTAGGTGTACGAGGTGTAGTAGTTGAAGTTGTACGGCAGCTTACCGCTCCACTCCAGCTCCAGCCCTTTGCTTTCCACGCTGCCGATATTCATCATTTCGTAGTCGCCGTCAGCATTGGTGGTGGAAATCTGACGGTCGGAATAGCGCATATAGAAAACGGTCGCGCTCAGCAGCATATCGTCGCGCTGGAAACGCCAGCCCAGCTCGTGGTTCCAGCTCAGCTCCGGCGCGGTATTGATTGAGTCGCCCACGTTGTAGAGCACGTAGTTTGGCGGCGTGCGCATGTTGCGCGTCAGGTTATAGAACAGTTGGTTTTCCAGATCCGGCTTATAGCTGAGGCTGAAGTTCGGCAGGAATTCATGGTAGGTCGCTTTACGCTTTTCCGGCGCGTTGTACAGGCTGCCCTTGTTATCACCAATGCGCTCGACGTACTGATACGCCAGCCCGCCCACCACCGTCCACTCTGGTGACACGAACCAGGTATCTTGCAGCCAGACTTTCTGCGCCGGCGTAACGGTGTACTGGTTGCGGCCCTGTACCGTGTTGCCGTTGGCGTCTTTCACCTGATCGGATCCACCGGGCTTACCGGAAACGTTCGCCGGGTTGCCATCATCCTGAATGCTGATAAACGGCTGGGTCTGCGACTGGCGCGCACGCTCATACCAGTAACCGATATCCAGGCTGTGCTCGTCGTTAATATCCCACTTCAGTTTCGTGGTAACGCCCGGTCGCCATGTCTGGGTCCACGAAGGTCGGTAGTAGGTATTGGACGTTAAGTTGCTCAGATCGTACTGCCCGGCTTTATCGGAGGTGCTGGACAGCACCGAGGCCGTTTGCCCGGTAAAGCTGCCGCCGTTACCCCAGAAGTAATAGGGCTGAACGGTCAGCGCGAGGTTGTCGCGAAGCTGCAGTCGTTGTGAGAAAGAGAGGCTGAAGTTTTCAAACGGGTTGCGGTCCAGCTTGTAATACTTGCTCAGCTGGCCTCTGCTGTTATAAACCGGGGTGGTCGAGTAATCCTGAGTCGGATCTTCGTCAAACTGCGCTTTGCTCAGGGTGTTGTAGTTGGTGTTATCCTGCTTGTTGTACTTCACGATCAGATTACTGCTGTTACCGTTGCCATCCTCGTACAGCGAGTTCATCTCGAACTTATCGGAATAGTTGCGTCCTTCTCCGCGCCACTTTTTGGCTTCGGTGTGCGAGTAAGAGAGCCAGTTGCTGAAACCGTTGTATTCACCGGTTTCCAGGCGGGCGAAGGTTTTGCTGAGACTATTGCTGCCCAGAGTTTGCTTGACGAAGCCACCGAACTCTTTAGACGGGCGCTTTGTCACGAGTCCGATATTGCCGCCGCTGGAACCAATATGCGGGCCGTCAACTTCGGAAGACCCCTGGGTTACAAAGATCTGCTCAAGGTTATCCGCGTCGCCAAGCAGGTTCGGATACACCGCGTAGTTGCCTGAGTCGTTAATCGGAATGCCGTCCATCGACAGGCCGATTTGATCGGCGTTCATCCCGCGCATGGTGTAGTCGATACCGCTCAGGCCGCTGGCGTCATTACTGTTGACGTTCATACCCGGCGTATATTTCAGCATATCGATAGCGTTGCTGGCACCGGGCGCTTTGTCCATGGCTTCTTTGGTCAGCGTGGAGCGTGCTTTACTGCTGTCTTCCTGCACCATCAGACCGCCGCCCAGCGACTGCCCTTTGACGTTAATCTCCCCCACATCGCTGCTGTCTGCCGCCAGCGATGAACCTGATAACAATGCCGTCACCACGGCTAACGCAATCCCAGAATAATTAAAGTTCTTCATTTCTTTTCCTGTGAAAAAACAGATAATTAAATTTTATGGAGCCTGATAATTAAACGTTGCGGTAAATCTTTTGCTTCTTTGCCCGGCGAAAGCCTCTTCAGGGAAGGGCTTCAGCTGGCTGATACTTTGTAAAGAGCTCAGCGCTGCGCGATTAAGCAACATGCTCGGCGCCCTGCTGGCAATACCGGAAGAAAGCACTCTGCCGCTGCGGTCAACCTCCAGCCAGACCTCAACGTTGCCCTGTGGACGCTCCAGTGATGCCTGGCGGCCGCTCGGGTAGCGTTTGCGCTGTTCCAGCTCGCGGCGCAGCGCCTGCAGGTAGTCGTTTTCTACCGCCTGCGCGTTGACTTTCGGCGCCGGAGGAGCTGGCGGAGCAGGCGGCGCGGAGGGCTGGCTCACCGGCCTGTTAACGGCAGGCGACCGTGGAGCCACGCGCGCCTGCGGCTGCGGCGCTTTTTCAGCAACCGGTTTTGGCTTTGTTTCAGGTTTCGGCTTCGGCTTTGGCTTCGGCTTAACAATCGGTTGGGACTGGATAACCGGTTCCGGAGCAGGAACGACGGGTTCAGCAATCGGTTCTGGCTCGGGCTGCGGTTCAGGTTGAGTCTGTGGTTCCGGCGGCGGTTCTGGCTGCGGTTCCGGGATAGGCTCCGGCTGCGGCGGCTCAGGTTCAGGTTCGGCCAGCGACAGTTCCATGACCGTATCGTCATAGTGGGGTTTCACCTGCAGCACGGCATGCTGGCTGATAAACAGTAAGCATCCACCGATAACGAACGCGGGTAGCCAGCTGACAACGTGGCGTGAGCGATAAAGCAGATACATATCACTGCTTCCGTGTGGCGATGGAAATGGAGAAGAAACCGCCCTGGCGCAGGGTATCCATCACGGCAACCAGGCGCTCGACCGCCACGTCTTTATCGCTGTTGACGATAATGGTGGTGGTCTGGTTTTCCTGCTGCTGCTGCTTCAGGGTCGTCACCAGCCCATCAAGGGCCAGCGGCTGGCCGTCCAGCTGCAGCTGTTCGCCACTACCCAGGGTGATGATGGCCTTTTTCTGCGGTTTAAGCTGTTGGGCGCTACTGGCGGACGGCAGCTGGGTTTTCAAGCCCAGAGCCGGGATCACATTCAGGCTAATCAGAACAAAGAAAACCAGTAAAAACATCATCACATCGATCATCGGGATCAGTTCGATATGGGCTTTATTTTTTTTAGGCTCACTCCAGTTACGCATGGCACTCCCTCCCAAAATTGAAGGGGCCAATATAGAAGTGCTTTGTTTATTTTTTGTTGCACATTTATTATTTTATTATCACAACCCTTACATTTTTATGAAATAAAACGGTGCCAGGGTTGAGTGTATGTCAGGATATTTGGTAGCAGTCAGGGCAAGATTATGTTTTCTGCGTATGAGGATGCATGGGGTTTACAGGAATAAAATTTATTATCATCCCTGACGATTCAGAACTGCTAAAGGTGAAAACCTATTTCTGTTGATTTTATGGTGCCAAATGAATCAAAATATGTATCTAAAATCATATAGTTAATCATTTTTAAAATCTGGAGATCTACAGAGGCAGAAAATTGATTTTTTTAACGTGTAAAACGGGTGTCGTCGGCATTAAGCAATCGATTTCGTTCAAGCAATTGGGTCAGGAAAGATCCTTCAGCAATAGTGATTGCCAGACCATTAGTAGTAATATAATTGCGTGATTTCTACAGCAGTGATTATTTCTGGATTCACCGACTCTGCCTGTAAAATTAAGGGAGTGGGTTTGTCATATCCGGAAATACAGATTCGAGATGCTCTGGCGGTATTAAGCGCTGCCCTGGCTTAGGGCCGTATCCACATTACGCGGGTAAGATTATTACCGACAATCCGGACAGCCGCGTCTTATCGCTTTCCCGTCAGCGAATATCTGAACACCATCCCACCCTGTATTTTTAGCCGCGAAAGGCGGTAAACTGCCCGCCATACGCAGCTGAACAGAACACAACATGCAAAATCGCCTGACGATCAAGGACATTGCCCGCCTCAGCGGGGTGGGGAAATCCACCGTATCCCGCGTGCTGAACAACGAAGAAAACGTTCGGCCTGAAACCCGTGAGCGCGTGCTGCAGGTGATTGAAGAGCATAATTTCAGCCCGTCCAAGTCGGCGCGGGCGATGCGTGGTTTTAGCGATAAGGTCATCGCTATTGTTGTGTCGCGCCTGGATTCACCTTCGGAAAATCAGGCGGTGCGCGCCATGCTGCCGGTGTTCTACCAGCAGGGCTATGACGCCATCGTGCTGGAAAGCCAGTTCAGCGTAGAGCGGGTGAAAGAACACCTGCAGGTGCTGAAGCAGCGCAATATCGACGGGGTGATCCTGTTTGGCTTTACCGGCCTGACCGCCAAAATGCTGCTGCCGTGGCGGGAAAAGATGGTGATGCTGGCCCGCGAAATGCCCGGCCTCTCTTCGGTGTGCTATGACGATGCCGGGGCGGTGCGGCTGCTGATGCAGACGCTGAGGGAGAGGCAGATCGGCGAAATCGGTTTTATCGGCGTTTCCGATCGCGATACCACCACCGGGCTGAAGCGTACCCGCGCCTATGAAGCATTCTGCCAGCAGCACGGGTTAGCGCCGCATATCGCGCTGGGCGAGCTGACCTGGCAGAGCGGTTACGATCTGCTGCCGCAGCTGCTGGCCCACGATATCCGCGCGGTGGTCTGCGCCTCCGATACCATCGCCCTTGGCGCACAAAAATACCTGCAGCAACAGCAGATTAGCGGCGTGCTGGTGTGCAGTATCGGTAACCTGCCGCTGCTGCATTTCCTGTTCCCGGAGTCCTTCTCCGTGGAGCTGGGATACGGTGCCGCCGGCGATGCCGCCGCCCGCCAGCTGCTGGCGCAGCTCGACGGATCGACCGTTGTGCAGCAGACGATTATTCACGGAAAACTAGCGCTTTAACGCCGCCTTTTGGCCCGATTTAACCCTCATATTTCTGAAAATTTGTGATCGTTTCTGCAAAACTGGGAACGTTCCCATGACAGGGCGTAGTGGTTCTGGCTATTCTTGCCTCGATTTCAGGCAGCCCCTGACCCGGCATTGGACACTTCCAGAGATAAGGCCACTTCATATGAGTAAAGTTAAGCAACAGGACGTTGATCGGCTGATCGACCTTGTAGGCGGCAGAGACAACATCGCCACCGTGACCCACTGTATTACGCGCCTGCGTTTTGTCCTGAGCGATCCGAAAAAAGCCTCGCCGCAGGGGCTGGAAGAGCTGCCGATGGTCAAAGGCTGCTTCACCAACGCCGGGCAGTTCCAGGTGGTGATTGGGCCGGAAGTTGGCGACTACTACAAAGTGCTGATTGCGACGATTGGCCAGAATGAAGTCGGCAAAGAGCAGGCGAAAATCGCCGCCCGGCAGAATATGAGCCTGTTTGAGCGCAGTATTTCCCACTTCGCGGAAATCTTCTTCCCGCTGCTGCCCGCGCTGATCAGCGGCGGTCTGATCCTCGGCTTCCGCAACGTTATCGGTGATATTCCCTTCAGCAACGGCCAGACGCTGGCGCAGATGCACCCGATGTGGCAGTCGGTTTATGACTTCCTGTGGCTGCTGGGCGAAGCGGTGTTTATGTTCCTGCCGGTGGCGGTGTGCTGGTCAACGGTCAGAAAAATGGGCGGCACCGAGATCCTCGGCATCGTGCTGGGTATTACCCTGGTGTCTCCGCAGTTGATGAACTCCTACAACCTCGGGCAGCAGCTCCCGGAAGTGTGGAACTTCGGTTGGTTCACCATTGAAAAAGTCGGCTATCAGGCGCAGGTGATCCCGTCCGTGCTGGCCGGCATGGCGCTGGCGCTGGTGGAAAATGCGCTGAAGCGCATTGTGCCGGCGTACCTCTATCTGGTTATCGTGCCGGTGACGTCGCTGCTGATTGCGGTGTTCCTCGCCCATACGCTGATCGGGCCGTTCGGCCGCATGATCGGTGACGGCGTGGCGTTTGCGGTGAAAGGCGTGATGACCGGCAGCCTTGCGCCGATTGGTGCGACCCTGTTCGGCTTCCTTTACGCGCCGCTGGTGATCACCGGCGTGCATCAGACCACGCTGGCGATCGATATGCAGATGGTGCAGAGCACCGGCGGAACTCCGGTCTGGCCGCTGATTGCCCTGTCGAATATTGCTCAGGGTGCCGCAGTAGTGGGCGTAATTATCGTCAGTAAAAAGCATAACGAACGTGAAATCTCGGTTCCGGCGGCGATCTCCGCGTTCCTCGGCGTGACCGAACCGGCGATGTACGGCATCAACCTGAAATACCGCTTCCCGATGCTCTGCGCGATGATCGGCTCCGCCGTGGCGGCGCTGATTTGCGGCCTGGCCGGCGTAACGGCGAACGGCATTGGCGTCGGCGGCCTGCCGGGTATCCTCTCGATCAAACCGCAGTTCTGGAGCGTTTACGCGCTGGCGATGCTGGCAGCAACTGTAATCCCGATTATTTTGACCGTGCTGGTTTACCAGCGTAAGGCGCGCCGTGACGCGCTGGCTGCGGTCTAGTGGTATTTAATAAGGAACAGGCAATGAGTAACGAAGTGCAGTGGTGGAAGAACGGAACCATTTACCAGATTTACCCAAAAAGTTTTCAGGACACCACCGGCAGCGGCACGGGCGATATCAGCGGCATTATCAACCGTCTGGACTATCTGCAAACCCTGGGCGTGGACGCGCTGTGGCTGACGCCGATTTACCTGTCGCCGCAGGTGGATAACGGCTACGACGTGGCGGATTACTGCGCCATCGATCCGGCCTACGGCACCATGGAACAGTTCGAGCAGCTGACGGCGGAAGCCCATCGCCGCGGCATTCGTATCGTGATGGACATGGTGTTTAACCACACCTCCACGCACCACGAGTGGTTCCTGAAATCGCAGGATCGCGACAGTGAGTTCCGCCCGTTCTACATCTGGCGCGATGCCGCCGAAGACGGTGGGCCGCCCAATAACTGGCGCTCGAAGTTTGGCGGCGGGGCCTGGCAGTGGCATGAGGCGAGCGGGCAGTATTATCTGCACCTGTTCGCCCTCGAACAGGCAGATCTGAACTGGGAGCATCCCCCGGTTCGCGAAGCGCTGAAGCAGGTCTGCCGCTTCTGGGCGCAGAAGGGCGTGGACGGCCTGCGGCTGGACGTGGTGAATCTGGTTTCCAAGCAGCAGGATTATCTGCCGGATGACGTGGGCGACGGTCGTCGTTTTTACACCGACGGTCCGCGTATCCATGACTTCCTGAACGAGTTCAGCCGCGACGTGTTTCAACCGCTGGGCCTGATGACCGTGGGTGAGATGTCCTCCACCCGCCTGGAGGACTGCCGCCGCTACGCCGCGAATGACGGCAGCGAACTGTCGATGACCTTTAACTTCCACCACCTGAAGGTGGATTATCCCAACGGCAATAAGTGGACCGACGCCACGCCGGATTACGTGCTGCTGAAGCAGATTTTCCGTGAGTGGCAGCAGGGGATGCACGGCCACGCCTGGAACGCGCTGTTCTGGTGTAATCACGATCAGCCGCGCATCGTTTCCCGCTTTGGTGATGAGGGCGAACTGCGCGTCACCTCGGCTAAGATGCTGGCGATGGTGCTGCACGGCATGCAGGGTACGCCGTACATCTATCAGGGCGAAGAGATCGGCATGACCAATCCGGGCTTCACCGATATGCAACAGTATCGCGATGTCGAAAGCCTGAATATGTACGCCGAGCTGAAAAGCGCCGGGCGGAGTGACGAAGAGCTGCTGCGTATTCTGGCGCGTAAATCCCGCGACAACAGCCGCACGCCGATGCAGTGGAGCGCCGATCCGCAGGCCGGCTTTACCGCCGGTACGCCGTGGATCCCGGTGGCGCACAACGCCGATAGCATCAACGTCGATCAGGCGCTGGCGGACCACGATTCGGTGTTTTATCACTATCAGCGGCTGATTCAGCTGCGGAAAAGCGTATCGCTGCTGACCGAGGGCGATTATCAGGATCTGCTGCCAGACAGCGCCGACGTCTGGTGCTACACCCGATCCGCCGGAGGAAAAACTCTGCGCGTGCTGGCGAACCTCAGCGCTCAGGAGCAGGCGGTCACGCTGGCGGAATTTCGCGGTGAGGTGCTGCTGCACAACTACGAGGATGCCGCGCTGCCGGGCGTTTTGCGCCCCTATGAGTGCTTCTGGCAGCTGGCGGACTGACGCAACCGGCCTTCATTTTCTTTAGCTTCGACTAAGCTTGTTTTTCGTAAGCTGTCTGAAGCGGATACCGTTTCACGCTATCCCTCCGCCTTAACAGCCCGGGTTGATGTTACTCACGGAATTAACGGGTTAAACGGGGCTAAAGAATGAATGGAAAATCTGTTTTGCGCAGTTGGGGAGCGGAATACGTCGCCGCTGGCGTGGTCCGCTTTCGCCTGTGGGCAACGGGCCAGCAGCACGTCATGCTGCGCCTGGCCGGTGCCGATCGGCCGATGGATCCGGTCGGTGACGGCTGGTTTGAGCTCAAGGTTGAGGGGGTTGACCCCGGTGCCGAATACCGCTTCGTGCTGAGTGACGGCAGCACAGTGCCGGATCCGGCCTCCAGAGCACAACGGGACGGGGTTAACGGACCGTCACGGGTGGTCGACCCGACGAGTTTCCGCTGGCAGCACGCGGAATGGCGCGGCGTGCCGTGGGAAAACGCCGTGGTGTATGAACTGCATATCGGCACTTTCACACCGGAAGGCACGTTCAGCGCGGCCATCGAAAAGTTGCCTTATCTTGCCGAGCTGGGCATCACGCTGATCGAGGTGATGCCGGTGGCGCAGTTCGGCGGCGATCGCGGCTGGGGCTATGACGGCGTGTTGTTTTACGCGCCGCACGCTGCCTACGGGACGCCGGACGAATTTAAAGCCTTTATTGACGCTGCCCACGGTTACGGCCTGTCGGTGGTGCTGGATATCGTGCTCAACCACTTTGGCCCGGAAGGTAACTACCTGCCGACGCTGTCGCCGGATTTTTTCGATCCGCAGCGCACCACACCGTGGGGCAACGGTATCGCCTGCGACATTGACGCTGTGCGCCGCTATATCGTGGAGGCACCGCTCTACTGGCTGACGGAGTACCGCCTGGACGGGCTGCGATTCGATGCCATCGACCAGATAAAAGACGACTCCGCCACGCATGTGCTGGTGGAGATCGCCGAGCGTATCCGCAGCGACATTACCGACCGCCCGATCCACCTCACCACCGAAGACAGCCGCAATGTGACTTTCCTGCATCCACGGGCCGAAGACGGCTCCGCGCCGCTGTTTACCGCGGAATGGAACGATGACTTTCATAATGCCGCCCACGTTCTTGCGACCGGGGAAACCCAGGCCTACTACCGCGATTTTGCTCAGCAGCCGGAAAAATGGCTGGCCCGTGCGCTGGCGGAGGGCTTTGCTTATCAGGGCGAGGTGTCCGTTCAGAGCGGCGAGCCGCGCGGGGTCGACAGTACCGGGCAGCCGCCGACGGCGTTTGTCGACTTTATACAGAATCACGACCAGGCCGGGAACCGCGCCCAGGGCGAGCGTCTGATATCGCTGGCCGGGGCCGACCGAACCCGCATCCTGCTCACCACCCTGCTGTTGTCGCCGCATATTCCGCTGCTGTTTATGGGGGAAGAGTATGGTGAAAGCCGTCCGTTCCTGTTCTTCACCGATTTCCACGGCGATCTGGCCCGTGCGGTGCGGGAAGGGCGGGCGAAGGAGTTTGACGGCCACGCCGGGTACAGCAGCGAAAGCGTGCCGGACCCTAACGCCGTGGAAACATTCCAGCGTTCGAAGCTCGACTGGGAAAAACGCCACGGGGAAGAGGGCAAGGCCTGGCTGACGCTGGTGCGTCAGCTTCTGCTGCTGCGCCAGCAGCATATCGTGCCGCTGATCGCCGGTGGCGCGCTCGGGGCCGGAGAGATCCTGGTGACGGCACCGGGCGTGGTGGCCGTTCGCTGGCGCTTCCCGGCGGGAACGCTGTCGCTGGCGCTGAATCTCAGCGAGAACGCGCTGTCGCTGCCCGAGCTGCCGGGTAAAACCCTGTTTGCCTGGCCTGCTGAAGCCGACCGGCTGGGACAGAACGCGATGATCGTCCGGCTTGCAGAGGGGGCCGCGCAATGATCCCACTTTCCACCTACCGCATTCAGTTCCGCAACGGCATGACCTTCGATCGCGCCGTTAAACTCATTCCTTACCTGAAGCACCTTGGCATCAGCCATCTTTACGCCTCGCCGGTGTTTACCGCGACCACCGGCTCCACCCACGGCTACGACATCACCGACTTCAATGAAATTGAACCCTCAATCGGCGGGCGTGAAGGCTTTGAACAGCTGGCCCACGCGCTGAAAGCGGCCGGGCTGGGGCTGATCCTCGATATCGTACCCAACCATATGGCCAGCTCGCTGGAAAACGCCTGGTGGCGAAGCGTGATCAAATATGGCCGGCAGAGTCACTATGCCCGCTATTTTGATATCGATGGCTCGCAGCGCCTGACGCTGCCGTTCCTCGGCGATACCTTCGAGACGGCGCTGGAAAACGGCGAGATTAGCGTACAGGCCGATATGCATAGCGGCGATCCCGCGCTGGTTTATTACGACAGTTATTACCCGCTTAATCCGGATAGCTGGGCGGGTAATCGCGCGGCGGTGCTGGCGCTGACCGATCCCGGGGACATCGCCGAACTGCACGAGCGCCAGTCCTGGCGGCTGATGTCGTGGCGGGACGCGCCCACTGAACTCTCTTACCGCCGCTTCTTTGAGGTGACCGGCCTGGTGGGCGTGCGGGTTGAGGACCACGCGGTGTTTGACGATTGCCATCGACTGATTCTTGAGCTGGTCAGAAGCGGGCTGGTCGACGGCCTGCGGGTGGATCACGTGGACGGTCTGGCCGATCCGAAAAGCTATCTGGAGCGGCTGCGCCAGGAAGCGGGGCCGGATTGCTATATCACCGTGGAGAAAATTCTCTCGCAGGATGAACAGCTGCCGCCGGACTGGCCGGTATCCGGCACCACCGGCTATGAATTTATCGCCGCGCTGTCCGAAGTGCTGGTGGATGATGAGAACATTGACCGTTTGCGCCACGTCTGGCACGAGGCGGTGGGAAGCGAGGTGGATATGCGCGCCGAGCTGCGGGAAGCCAGGATTCTGATGGTCGATCGCAATTTTGCCGGTGAGTTTTCCCGCCTGTTCAGGCTGGCAATGAAGATAGCGCAAACCACGCGGGTGGCGCTGGAAAAAAGCAGCGTGCGCGATGCGCTGCGCGAACTGCTGCTGGCTTTCCCGACCTATCGCACCTACGGCACGGCGGCGGGCATGTCTGAAGCGGATATCAGCCTGCTGGAACGCGTGGCGGAGAAGGTCAAAAACCGGCCGGAGCCGCCGGAAAGCGCGGCACTGGACTTTGTGGTCTGCATTCTGACCGGCGGGCTGACCGCTGCGGCCTATGATGATGCCGCCGAATTCCGCACCCGCTTCCAGCAGCTGACCGGGCCGCTGATGGCGAAATCGGTCGAGGATACGCTGTTCTTCCGCCAGAACATGGGCCTGGCGCTGAATGAAGTCGGCGCCGAGCCGGTTAAACGCGCTTTTTCACTGACGCGCTTCCACAGGGAGATGCATCTCCGCCTGGCGCAGCAGCCCGACGCGCTCTCGGGAACCTCGACGCATGATACCAAGCGCGGAGAGGACGCCCGCGCCCGGCTCTATACGCTGACCGAAGCACCGGATATCTGGCGCGACGGTTTTGCCCGCTGGCGGCAGATGAACCAGACCCACGTGAAGTTTCTTAACGACGGCACCGCGCCCAAAGCCGCCGATACCTGGATGCTCTATCAGGCGCTGGCCGGCGTGTGGCCGGCATCCCGTCAGATCCCCGATGCCGCCGCGCTGGCATCGCTGGAGGCGCGTTTCCTGGGCTTTGTTGAAAAAGCGCTGCGGGAAGCCAAGCTGCGTACCGACTGGGTGGACACCAATGAAGCCTATGAAACGGCGGTACTCGACTATGCCCGCCATTTATTCTCGCCGGAGAACGCCCGCTTCCTGACGGATTTCCATCAGACGCTGCAGCCGTTTATCCGGGGCGGATTGATCAACAGCCTGACGCAGACGGCGATCAAGCTGACCGCGCCGGGGGTGCCGGACATCTATCAGGGCAGCGAGGCGCTCAATTTCAGCCTGGTGGACCCGGACAACCGCCGCGAGCCGGACTTTGCTCTGCTGGCACAGCAACTGGTCGAGCCGGAGCCGTTCAGCGCCGATGAGCACTGGCGGAGCGGTCGGGTTAACCAGCACGTCACCGCCGCGCTGCTCGGGCTGCGCCAGCGCGCCCCGGCGCTGTTCCGACGGGGTGCGTATCTGCCGCTTCAGGCCGTTGGTCATCACGCGGATAACGTGATTGCCTTTGCCCGCGCGGACGACCAGCACGCGGCGATCGTTATTGCGCCGCGTCTGGTCTTCAACGTCTCGGATAAACCGCTGGCCGATGCCGCGGCTGAACTGTGGCAGGAAACGGCCGTGGCGTTACCGGCGCGGCTTGCCGGAAAGCGCTACCGCGAACTGTTCAGCGGTAAAGACTATGCCGCCGGAGACAGGCTGGAGCTTTCCGCGCTGCCCGGCCGGGCGGTCGTGCTGGTTGCCGTCTGATGTGTTGCTGACACCATGATTCAGGGATTAAGGGAAAACAATGTCCAACGAACAACGATTTGAAATCAGGGCAGGATACGGTTACGCACTTGGGGCAAATTACGACGGCGAAGGGGTTAACTTCGCCATCTTCTCCGCCCACGCGGAGCGGGTTGAGCTTTGCCTGTATGACGACAGCGGGCAGCATGAAATTGCCCGGCTGACGCTGCCGGAATACACCAATGAGGTCTGGCACGGCTACGTCCCCGGCCTCAGGCCCGGTGCGCTGTACGGCTATCGCGTTCACGGCCCGTACGATCCGGAAAACGGCCACCGCTTCAACCCGCATAAGCTGCTTATCGACCCTTATGCCCGCGAGCTGGCCGGTGATATCGCCTGGAACGACGCCCATTTTGCCTACCAGCTGGGGCATGAAGAGAAGGATTTAAGCTTCGATACCCGCGACAGCGCACCTTTCACTCCAAAATGCCGGGTGATCGATATCAATGAGTTTGACTGGCAGGATCACCGACGCCCGTCGGTCCCCTGGCCGAACGCGGTGGTGTATGAAACCCACGTCAAAGGCTTTACCCAGCTGAATCCGGCCATTCCGCCCGAGCTGCGCGGTACGTTTGAGGGGATGGGCCATCAGGCGTCGGTTGACTACATCAAGAGCCTGGGCATCACCTCGGTTGAACTGCTGCCGGTACACTGGTTCCCCGACGACCAGCATCTGCTGGATAAAGGGCTGAAAAATTTCTGGGGCTACAATTCGCTCGGCTTCTTCGTGCCCGCCACCCGTTATTACGGCCCCCGGGGCATTCAGGGCTTCCGCGAGATGGTGCGGGCGTATCACGACGCCGGTATCGAAGTGATTCTGGATGTGGTCTACAACCACACAGCGGAGGGTAACGAGCAGGGGCCAACGCTGTCCTTTAAGGGCATTGATAACTTCTCCTACTATCGCACCCTGCCGGACCAGCACCGTTATTACATCAACGATACCGGCACCGGAAACACGGTGAATACCTCACATCCCCGCGTGCTGCAAATGGTGATGGATTCACTGCGCTACTGGGCGGAAGCGATGCATATTGATGGTTTTCGTTTCGACCTGGGTACCATTCTGGGGCGCGAGCCGGAAGGCTTCGATCAGCGCGGCGGCTTTTTTGATGCGGTCATGCAGGATCCGCTGCTGGCGAAACTCAAGCTGATCGGCGAGCCCTGGGATATCGGGCCGGGCGGCTATCAGGTAGGCGGCTTTCCGCCGGGCTGGGGCGAATGGAACGATAAATATCGCGACACGGTGCGCGAGTACTGGAAGGGCGAAAACGTCACCACCGATTTTGCCGCCCGCCTGCTGGGTTCCGGCGATCTGTACGATTTGCGCGGCCGCCGCCCGTCGGCAAGCGTTAACTTTATCACCGCACACGATGGCTTCACGCTGAACGACCTGGTGTCGTACAACGAGAAGCACAACGAGGCCAACGGCGAAGGGAATAACGACGGCCATAACGATAACCGCTCCTGCAACTACGGCGCGGAAGGCCCGACGGACGACGCGGGGATCAACACCGTGCGCGAGTGCCAGAAGCGTAATTTCCTCACCACGCTGCTGTTTTCCCACGGTACGCCGATGCTGCTGGCCGGGGATGAATTTGGCCGCAGCCAGCTGGGCAACAATAATGGCTACTGTCAGGACAGCGAGATCTCGTGGATACACTGGGAAAACCTGCCGGAAAGCGCCGGAGCGCTGCGTGAATTTACCCGCCGCCTGATTACGCTGCGGGCCAGCCAGCCGCTGCTGCGCCGAGAGAACTGGCGCGACGGCATGGTGATCCAGTGGTTTAACGCCGGCGGCGGCCCGCAGCAGTCGGAGCAGTGGGATGAAGGCACGACGATCGGGTTGTACCTGACGCGGCCCGATCTGCAACAGCAGGAAGGGATCTGGCACGATGTGTTGATGCTGTTCAACCCGTTTGAGGGCAGCGTGCCGTTCCGCATTCCGCAAATTGGCGAAGGCGGCTGGGTACTGGAGCTGAACACCGCCGATCCGCAGCAGCAGGGGCAGGTGATTACGCAGGAAGAGGACTTCGAACTGGCGGGGCGCAGTTTTGTGCTGTTCAGAAGGCCATGACAGGGCCGGTGGCGGTCAGGGGTTAAACGCCGGCAGGGAGGGCGTCAGCAATGGCGAAATCCCCGTCATGAGTTTTTGTGTGGGGATGTGTTAATAACAGGCCGCCGGGTGGAAAGCCCGCGGCCCGTGATTTCTGCCGTGTCGACCGTTAATCCGACTGCTGGAACTCGCTGGCCATCAGCTGCTGGCAGCCTTCGGTTGATTTCACCTGTTTACGCTGTTCCGGCGACAGCGACTGCCAGCTATTGACGACCTCTTCTGCAGTCTCCTGATCGAACTCATCCTTATTCAGCGCCGACGGCGACTCACCGCGCATACTCAGCTCTTTAATTTTTTGCAGGAAGAAATCGGCAGAGGCATCGGGTTTTTCTACCGCAACGCTGCACAGATGATTGATGTAGGTAGCTTCGGTTTGCTGGTCGTCCGCGGCGCTGGCTGATGCAGCGGCGAAAAGTAGAACAGCGGGGATCAAAATTTTCATAACATCTCCTGCGGTGGCCCGTTTCAGGGGCGTTGACAAGTCTGGCCGGTTTCAGCGGTGACAGCAGTCAGTATGGGACAAAGCGGGTGAAAATGCTGCTGCATTGCCACCCGTTGCGTCAAAATCAGTGCCAGTGCCAGTGCCGATAACAGTGTTCGTATCCGTGCTGACTTCTGACTCAGTCCTGTTCCGGCGGGGTCCGGGTTTCTTCCGCTTTCTCTTTCTCTTCCTCTTTCTCCGGCTCAGCAGGGGCGGCATGGTTATGCGTCGGTTTCAGCAGCTGGATATCAAGGATCACATAGGTCATGGTGCTGATAAACAGCGAGATCACGCTGCCCATTACGCCGCTGGTGGTGAAGGTGAGGTAGTTATAAATAACCAGCCAGGTCAGGCCGATAAACAGCGCCAGAGCGGTAGCAATCGCCGGGCTGGAATAGTCGCTGGCACCTGAGCTGCGGGCGTTAACGGCGGTAAACAGGCTGCCGGGATCCTGCGCTTCCAGCGCGCGGATCGCCCGATCCCAACTTTCCGATCGGCGGGCGCTGGTTTTACAGTGGAACAGGTACAGAATAGCGATAAAGTAGCCCGAAAAAGCGATCAGTACCGGAATGGCTTCCAGCGCATATTCAATGCTTTTATGGCCGTGGCTGGCATTCCCGGCGGAGAGATCCAGCGTCAGCGAAGCACCCAGCGCGGCATAAAGAAAAACAAACAGCGCCAGGAAGGTGATGGCGTGCTGCCAGACTAGCGTCGACTCGCGGTTTTTCTGCCCGACGGCGGTGGTCAGTGCCTGTTGGATTTTCGCGGCACGTCGCTCATCGTGTTGGCTCCCGGCCTCGTTTTCAAAAAATGCCTGCATAAACTCTGCATCAGCCTGTTCAGTGACCACTTTCATCCCTTGCCTCAATAACAGTTAATTAACGTTCACAGGGTAGCAACGGAATGAGAAATGTGGAACCCGTAACGATATCAGTTCATTTCCCCTTAATTAATGTGATTACCCTCTAAGAAAATGATTCTGCCAGGCGGGTGAAAACCCCATTTCGCTAGTTAACAAAACATTAACATGATGAATTGAAAGCGCTTAGCGTCCGTTTCATTCATGAAATGCGCTCAAATTTCACGCATTGCAATTTTTATTGCTCCGATCTTATTATTGGAAAAAATGGTGCGAAGTCCTGTTGACAGGCGGGGCCATTTTTAGATAACGGCAGTTGATAATAAACCTTCGTAGTCGGTGAACGCCGATTAACCCATTAATGTGGAAGGCAATAATGAAAAAATCCCTCTTACTCTGTCTGACCCTTATTACGCTCAGTCCGGCTGCTTTTGCCGTTCAGGTGGGCGTCAGCATCGCACAAATGGATGATGTCTTTCTGTCCCGCCTGCGGGGATACGTGCTGGACCAAAGTAAAACCTATCCCGATATGAAAGTGCAGTTTGAAGATGCGCAGGGCGCGGTCGATAAGCAGCTGAGCCAGGTACAGAATTTTATCAACGGTAAGGTGGACGTGATTATCGTCAACCCGGTGGATACCCAGGGCACCAAAAATATGAGCGAGGCCGCCAGGAAGGCCAAAGTTCCGCTGATTTATCTCAACCGTATGCCGTCGGATTCGAAAATGGGTGACGGGGTCAGCTATATCGGCAGTGATGAAGTCGAGGCCGGCAGGCTGCAAATGGAGTACCTGGCGGAGAAGGTGAAGGATCGGAAAAGCGTCAACGTGGCGATTATGAAAGGGCTGCTGAGCAACGATGCCACCCGCTTCAGAACGCAGGGCGCAAAAGAGGTGATCGCCAAACATCCCAATATGCACGTGACGCTGGAAGATACCGCTAAATGGATGCGTGAAGATGGCATGAACCTGATGAACAACTGGATCCTCGCCGGCGACAAAATCGACATTCTGTCCGCGAACGCCGATGAAATGGCGATCGGTGCAGCAATGGCCATCAAGAGCAACGGCCTGAAGCCCGGCAAGGACATTCTGGTCGGCGGCACCGACGGCGGTCCGAACGGGTTGCAGGCGATTAAAACCGGCCTGCTGACCGTCACGGTGTTCCAGGATGCCAAATCGCAGGCCTACGGCGCGGTAGACATGGCCGAGACAGCCGCGAAAGGCGGCAAGGTTGAGGACATTAAATTCATCCCCTTCCAGCAGGTTACGCCGCAGAACTATCAGCAGTTTATGACGAAGTAATACCTTTCTAGTGGGGTTATTTGCACCTGTGTTTGCCGCAGGTGCCTTTTTCTACAGGAGCCACAATGAAGACGATTAAAGGTCCTGGTGTATTCCTGGCGCAGTTTGCCGGAGACAGCGCACCTTACAATACGCTGGCCGGTATGGCGGCATGGGCGGCGGAGAAAGGATTTAAGGGCGTGGAAATCCCCACCTGGGACACGCGGCTGATCGACCTGGCGCGCGCGGCGGAAAGCCAGACCTACGCCGATGAGATCCTCGGCATGCTTGCCGAACACGACCTGACGCTCACCGATTTAGCCAGCCATTTACAGGGGCAGCTGGTGGCGCTGCATCCGGCATTTAATCTGCCCGCCGACAGCTTTGCGCCGGAAGCGGTGCGCAATAATCCGCAGGAACGGCAGCGCTGGGCGACCGAACAGCTACATCTGGCGGCAAAGGCCTCCCGCCGTTTTGGCTTGAGCAAGCACGTGACGTTTTCCGGTACCCTGCTGTGGCCGTATTTGTATCCCTATCCGCAGTGGCCGGAAGGGTTAATCGAGGAAGGATTTGACGAGCTGACGCGCCGCTGGCTGCCGATCCTCAACGCGTTTGACGAACAGGGCGTGGATGTCTGCTATGAGATTCATGCCACCGAAGATCTGCACGACGGCCTGACCTTCGAGCGCTTTCTGGAAAAAACCGGCCACCATCCCCGCTGCAATATGATGTATGACCCCAGCCATCTGGTGCTGCAGGGCATGAATTACCTGGCGTTTATCGATCACTACCACGAGCGGATTAAAGCCTTCCACGTGAAGGATGCCGAGTTCCTCCCCAACGGTAAAAGCGGAGCGTGGGGCGGCTATCAGCCCTGGAGCAGTCGTGCCGGGCGCTTCCGCTCGCCGGGCGACGGGCAAATCGACTTTTCCGCGATCTTCTCCAAACTGACGGGCTACGGCTTTGACGGCTGGGCGGTGCTGGAGTGGGAATGCTGCTTTAAAAATCCCGAAGACGGCGCGTGGGAGGGGGCGAAATTTATCAGCGACCATATCATCCGCGTGACCGATAAATCCTTTGATGACTTCTGTAAATCCTGGGCCGACCCGGCGCTTAACCGTAAAATTTTGGGGCTCTGACCATCATGAAAAAAACACCACTGAAGGGACGCCGCATCCGCCTGGGCATGGTCGGCGGCGGCGAGGGTGCCTACATCGGCGGTATCCACCGCTTTGCGGCCCGGCTGGATAATCAGTATGAGCTGGTTGCCGGGGCCTTCGATATTAACGCCGCGCGCGGTCATGCCTTTGCGGCGGAAAACTTTATCGCCGCCGATCGTTCCTATGACGATTTTACGGCGATGATCGCGGCCGAATCCGCGCGTGAAGACGGCGTGGATGTGATTGCTATCTGCACGCCCAATTTCACCCACTACCCCGTGTCGCGCGCCTGCCTGGAGGCGGGGATCGATGTGATTTGCGAAAAACCGCTGACCAGCACGCTGGAGGATGCGGAGCTGCTGGCCGAAGTGGTGCAGCGCACCGGCGGCTTCCTCGGCGTCACCTATACCTACGCGGGCTATCCGCTAATTGCCGAGGCGCGGCAGCGTATTGCCGCCGGGCTGATCGGTCAGGTGCGCACGGTGCAGGTGGAATATCCGCTGGAGTGGATGGCGACCGGCGTGGAGCAGAAAAACAATCAGCAGGCCGCCTGGCGCGTCGATCCGAAGAAAAACGGCCGGGGTGGTTCGGTGGGCGATATTGGCACCCATGCCTACCATCTGGCGGGCTATGTGACCGGGCTGAAGGCCGAAAGCGTGATGGCCGATCTGGCAACCTTCGTTGAGGGACGTGCGCTGGACGATAACGCCCACGTGCTGATCCGCTATGAGGGCGGTGCAAGGGGGATGCTGTGGTCGTCGCAGGTGGCGATTGGCTGCGCCAACGCGCTGCGGCTGCGCGTTTTTGGCGAAACCGGTAGCCTGATGTGGGCGCAGGAGCAGCCGAACGAACTGCTTTATACCCCGCTGGAGGGTAACAGCCAGGTCATTAAACGCGGGCGCGACGATCTGGCTACGTTGACCCGTTCACGCACCCGCACGCCGCCGGGCCATCCCGAGGGCTACATCGAGGCATTTTCGAACCTCTACAGCGGGTTCGCCGATGCGCTGAGGGCGCGTGATGCCGGGCAGGAACCGGGTCTGGCAGGTGCGGCGGTGCCGCAGATTTATGACGGGCTGAAGGGCGTGGCGTTTGTCGATGCGGTCGTGGACAGCCACGAGCAGGGCACGGTTTGGATGAAACCGAAGTACCGCTGATCGCCCGATATCTCTGACCGTCAGGGGCACGGTCAGAGATATCGCAAGAACAGTCTATCCGACAGAGTTGAGTCTGCCGGGCAGCCGGTTTTTCATTTAACGGCGGATCACCACCAGCAGGCCGCAAATCACCAGTCCCGTTCCCAGCATCTGCTCCAGCGAGATCGGTTCCTTCAGCAGCCACCAGCTAAAGAAAATAGTCAGCACCGGGCCAAGCAGGCCAATCATCACCGCCCTGGCGGCACCGATACGGAAAACGGCGGCGGACTGCCAGAAAATCGGCAGCACCGTTGAGAACAGGGCCATCGCCAGACACCAGCCGTAGACCGGCAGAGGCAAATTCAGCGTCGTCAGACGATGTGTAAGCAGGAAGTGCACCAGCGTGGCCATCGTGGACACCAGTAGCGCCAGCACGGAAAACTTCATCGCGCCAAGGCGCCCGATTGCCGCTTCCGAACCGGCGCTGTAGCCGGCATACAGCACCGCACAGCCGAACACCAGCAGGCCGCCGACGATCACCGTACTCATCTCGGCTGAAACGCTGACATCGTGCATAAACGCGAAGAGTATCCCGGCGTAGGCGAGCGCCATCGCCAGCAGCACCTTCTTCTCAAACTTTTTCCCCAGAAAAGCCACCCCAATCAGGATGGTCAGCATTGGGTAGGTAAACAGGATCAGCCGCTCCAGACCGGCGGAGATATACTGCAACCCCATAAAATCCAGCATGCTGGACCCGTAATAGCCCACTACACCCAGCAGGAACAGCCAGCCGTAATCCTTCCGCGTCAGCGCTGGGCCCTGGCGTAGGATCGGGATGGCCATCAGCAGGATAACCGGAAGCGACATGCTCATTCGCAGCGCTAGCAGGGTAACGGCATCCACGGGAGCGGACTGATAGGCGAGCTTGACGAATATCGCCTTAAACGAAAAACCAAAGGCGGCGAGTACGGCAAAAGCAATCCCGGCTGCGCGGGACTTGGCGGATAGCATCATTTGAACCATTTCTATGTCTGTAAAGTGAAGTGCTGTCGGCGGTACGATTCGCGCCGAAAAGCGGTTAAATCAATGTTTTCTCGAATGCCAGTCGGCTGGAAGTTTTAGGGTTCGGGTGGTTTCCTTGAAGTTTAGCTGGGCGGGTGTTGTGCGATGACAGTGATAATCGCTGACGGTTTCTGATATGTGAAATCGTAATCAGGTATGTGTCTGATATGCGTTTTATATAATTCAGGGTGGGGGCGGGAAACTCTGCCCAGAGCAGGTCTGATAGCAGCAGTTGCGTTGGGTTCAGGAAGGGTGGCCCGGCCTCGGCGGCTGCCGGACGGTCCTCGCGCCGCTGTGCGGTGCCTTCGGTTGCGGCGTTGTGCCGTGCGGACCGGCCAGGATTGAACATCCCTTGTATCTTGAGTATTGCAGTCGGTAGTGGTTAGCTACCACTACCTGAAGCAGGGTGAATTTGGAACATCCCTAAGGGAAAACCCTG
>NZ_RJVB01000005.1 GCF_003751505.1 Erwinia sp. JUb26
TTAACGATACCGCGCTCTACACGACCGGTAACAACAGTACCACGGCCGGAGATGGAGAATACGTCTTCGATAGGCAGCAGGAACGGCTTGTCAATTGCACGCTCTGGCTCTGGGATGTAAGAATCCAGGTAACCAGCCAGTTCGATGATCTTAGCTTCCCACTCAGCTTCACCCTGCAGTGCTTTCAGTGCAGAACCGTGAACGATTGGGGTGTCGTCGCCTGGGAAGTCGTACTGTGACAGCAGGTCACGTACTTCCATCTCAACCAGCTCCAGCAGCTCTTCATCATCAACCATGTCACATTTGTTCATGAACACGATGATGAATGGAACGCCAACCTGACGACCCAGCAGGATGTGCTCACGAGTCTGAGGCATTGGGCCGTCAGTCGCAGCAACAACCAGGATTGCGCCATCCATCTGAGCAGCACCGGTGATCATGTTTTTCACATAGTCGGCGTGGCCTGGGCAGTCAACGTGCGCATAGTGGCGTGACGGGGTGTCATACTCAACGTGAGAAGTGTTGATGGTGATACCACGTGCTTTTTCTTCTGGTGCGTTATCGATCTGGTCGAATGCACGAGCAGAACCGCCGTAGGTTTTAGCCAGAACGGTGGTGATAGCTGCAGTCAGGGTAGTTTTACCGTGGTCAACGTGGCCGATAGTACCTACGTTGACGTGCGGTTTGGAACGTTCAAATTTCTCTTTAGCCACGACGATATTCCTTACTTTAATGCTCTCACCCTTTGGTGAGAGCATAGGATCAATATTTTAAAACTGTAGCTTATTTGCTACGAGCTTCGATAACGGCCTGAGCGACGTTGTTCGGCGCATCATCATACTTCAGGAACTCCATGGAGTAAGAAGCACGGCCTTTAGTCAGAGAACGCAGCTGAGTTGCATATCCGAACATTTCAGATAGCGGAACTTCAGCGTGAATCTGAACGCCAGTAGCGTTAGATTCTTGTCCTTTGAGCATACCACGACGACGGCTAAGGTCACCGATAACGTCACCGGTGTTCTCTTCCGGAGTCTCTACTTCAACCTTCATGATCGGCTCAAGCAGAACTGGAGTTGCTTTCTTAAAGCCGTCTTTAAACGCGATAGAAGCAGCCAGTTTAAATGCCAGCTCTGAGGAGTCAACATCATGGTAAGAACCAAAGTGCAGACGAACACCCAGATCCACTACTGGATAACCAGCCAGAGGACCTGATTTCAGCTGCTCCTGGATACCTTTATCAACCGCAGGAATGTATTCACCAGGAATCACGCCGCCTTTGATATCGTTGACGAACTCATAACCTTTAGGGTTAACGCCCGGCTCCAGTGGGTACATGTCGATAACAACATGACCGTACTGACCACGACCACCAGACTGCTTGGCGTGTTTACCTTCGATATCGGTAACTTTCGCGCGAATGGCTTCACGGTAAGCAACCTGAGGTTTACCGACGTTCGCTTCAACGTTGAATTCACGCTTCATGCGGTCAACGATGATGTCGAGGTGCAGCTCACCCATACCGGCGATGATGGTCTGGTTAGTTTCTTCATCAGTCCATACGCGGAATGATGGATCCTCTTTAGCCAGACGACCCAGAGCCAGACCCATTTTTTCCTGGTCAGCTTTGGTTTTCGGCTCAACAGCGATCGAGATTACTGGCTCAGGGAACTCCATGCGCTCCAGAATGATCACGTTATCCGGGTCACACAGGGTGTCACCGGTAGTCACGTCTTTCAGACCGATAGCCGCAGCGATATCGCCCGCGCGAACTTCTTTGATCTCTTCACGTTTGTTGGCGTGCATCTGTACGATACGGCCCAGACGCTCACGAGCAGACTTAACCGGGTTGTATACGGTGTCGCCAGAGTTCACAACACCAGAATACACGCGGAAGAAGGTCAGGTTACCCACAAACGGGTCGGTAGCGATTTTGAACGCCAGAGCAGCAAACGGTTCTTTGTCATCAGAGTGACGCACAGCCGGAGTGTCTTTATCGTCGTCCAGCATACCGTTGATTGCTTCAACGTCATTTGGTGCCGGCAGGTATTCAACAACCGCATCCAGCATCGCCTGAACACCTTTGTTCTTAAATGCAGAACCACAGGTAACCAGAATGATTTCGTTTTTCAGCACGCGCTTACGCAGAGAAGTTTTGATCTCTTCTTCGGTCAGCTCTTCACCGCTGAAGAATTTCTCCATCAGCTCGTCAGAACCTTCCGCAGCTGCTTCAACCAGCTTCGCACGCCATTCGTCGGCTAGATCCTGCATATCAGCTGGGATATCTTCGTAAACGAAGGTCACGCCCTGATCGGCGTCGTTCCAGTTGATCGCTTTCATTTTCACCAGGTCAACAACACCGGTGAATTTCTCTTCTGCGCCGATAGCCAGCTGCAATGGCACTGGGTTTGCACCCAGACGCGCTTCCATCTGACCAACAACTTTCAGGAAGTTAGCACCCATGCGGTCCATTTTGTTAACGAACGCGATGCGTGGAACTTTATATTTGTTAGCCTGGCGCCATACGGTTTCAGACTGTGGCTGAACACCACCAACCGCACAGTAAACCATTACTGCGCCGTCGAGAACACGCATGGAACGTTCTACTTCGATGGTGAAGTCAACGTGTCCCGGGGTGTCGATGATGTTTACGTGGTGTGGCTCAAACTGCTTAGCCATACCAGACCAGTAACAGGTGGTCGCAGCGGAGGTGATAGTAATACCACGTTCCTGTTCCTGCTCCATCCAGTCCATGGTTGCTGCGCCGTCATGTACTTCACCGATTTTGTGGTTTACACCGGTGTAGAACAGAACACGTTCGGTCGTCGTCGTTTTACCGGCGTCGATGTGCGCACTGATACCGATATTACGGTAGCGCTCAATGGGTGTTTTACGAGCCATTTGATTCCTCTGATTCTCGGACGTTCTAAGTTAAATCCCAGCGGGTTGGTCACTTGAACGCCCGCTGGGTTAATAACAACTACAGGGCTGTTACCAGCGGTAGTGAGCGAACGCCTTGTTGGCTTCGGCCATACGGTGAACGTCTTCACGTTTCTTCACTGCAGTACCTTTGTTTTCTGCAGCATCAGAAAGTTCGTTCGCCAGGCGCAGAGCCATAGATTTATCACCGCGTTTACGAGCAGCTTCTACGATCCAACGCATTGCCAGGGCATTACGACGAACCGGACGGACTTCAACTGGTACCTGATAAGTAGAACCACCAACGCGACGAGATTTAACTTCCACGGTTGGGCGGACGTTGTCCAGGGCTACTTCGAATGCTTCCAGCTCGTTTTTACCAGAACGCTGAGCCAGGGTCTCCAGCGCGTTATAAACGATAGTTTCAGCTGTAGATTTTTTACCATCTACCATCAGGATATTTACAAATTTGGCCAGCAACTCTGATCCGAACTTAGGATCTGGCAGAATTTTACGCTGACCAATGACGCGACGACGTGGCATGGGAATACTCCGTTGTTAATTCAGGATTGTCCAAAACTCTACGAGTTTATTTTGACATTTAGGTTAAAACGTTTGGCCTTACTTAACGGAGAACCATTAAGCCTTTGGCTTCTTCACGCCGTACTTGGAGCGAGCCTGCTTACGGTCTTTAACACCTGAGCAGTCCAGCGCGCCACGAACGGTGTGGTAACGCACACCTGGCAAGTCTTTTACACGACCGCCACGGATCAGGATCACGGAGTGTTCCTGCAGGTTATGACCTTCACCGCCGATGTAGGAGGTAACTTCAAAACCGTTGGTTAAACGAACGCGGCAAACTTTACGCAGTGCGGAGTTCGGTTTTTTAGGGGTAGTAGTGTATACACGAGTACATACACCACGTTTCTGCGGGCAGGCTTCCAGCGCAGGCACGTTGCTCTTTGCAACTTTGCGTACGCGTGGTTTGCGAACCAGCTGGTTAACTGTTGCCATTAAATAGCTCCTGGGATTTAGCTTTTGCTTCGTAAACACGTAATAAATCGCCTCGCGGAATCACGAGGCCGCAGAATTTTAAGGCTGAGACTAAAAGGTGTCAAGAAATAACCAGGGATAGAGTCATTACCAGGTCATTTGCTGGGGGTTTTTCACCGCCAGCGCAACGAACTCAGTATAGCTTATCGTCGTTACACTGGTTGAAATTTGACCAAAAAGCCCGCGAGCATCCAGATCCTCTTTCAAAGCATAAAGGGATATGGGGGCGTGAAGCAGCACTTCAAGTGCCGGGTTACCGGCCAGTGCGGCAAGCACACCGTCCTGCAGCAGCAGCACATCATCGCCATGCGCGAGCAGGCGCAGCATGGCATTCAAATCGCAGCGAAACGGTGAGGTCATTAACGTATGCAGCATAGCTTCCTCAGAAAGTGAGCACCCGGTCATATTCAGCCAGCCTGGTGCGCAGTTCTTCCGGTGCCAGGACTTCAGCAGGCAGCACACGTTCGGCGTCAGCAGCGATACCCCGCTCGGCCAACGCCGCCGCGCAAATATAGCAATGCTCAACGTCATACAGCGGCAGCACGCCGAAGGTCGCAATGTAGTTACGCGCCAGGATCTGCTGCGGCTGCTGCCCTGCCGTCAGTTGCAAGACCCCGTCGCTGATGAAGAACAACGCAATCTCATCGCTCAACGCAGAAGTCGCCAGCACGGCATCGAGCCCTTCACGACCGGCACTCGACCCGTGCGGGGACTGGCTGAAAACAAACGCAATACGATTCATTAAAACTGCACCATTCTGTCACAGCTCAGCGCCGCTTCGGCCAGCGCACCCAGACCCGTCAGCTGAAACCCGTCGGCCAGGTTCGCCGCCGGCAGCCCCAGATTCTCCGCTTCCTGCCGATCGGTGATGCCTCGACGCAGCGCGGCAGCCACACAGATGTTCAGTGCAATATCGTGTTTCCGCTGCAGCTGCTGCCAGCCGCGCGTTAAATCGAACTCATCGCTGGCTGGCGCATTAAGCTGGCTGGCGTTCAGCACGCCTTCGCGATAAAAGAACACGCTTTCAAGCTGATGCCCCTGCGCCAGCAGCGCGTTAGCGAACAGCCAGGCGCTGCTGGCCTGCTGTGTGCCGTAAGCCGGGCCGGTGACCATCAGCGTGAAGCGCATTACTTATCCTGCCCGTGGAAGTCACCGTTTTTAAACTGGCGGATATAGAGATAAACGGTGTGCTTGGAGATGTTTAACCGATCGGCCACCTGGTTAATCGCATCTTTGATATCAAAAATCCCTTTCTCATAGAGATTCAGAACAATCTGGCGATTCTTGGCGTTGTTTGAAACGTTGCGGTCGGCGCTCACCTCTTCAATGGTGAATTCCAGCGTCTGCATGACCAGGTCTTCTACCGATGAAGCAAAGTTAACCGATGAAGCCACATCCGGGGTTTCCGGCGGCATAAAGGTCGCCATAATCTGCGAGAACGGCACATCGAGATTCATGTTGATGCACAGCAGGCCGACAACGCGCTGGTTGCCGTTGCGAATCGCGATGGTGACGGATTTCATCAGCACGCCGCTTTTGGCACGGGTAAAATAGGTTTTAGACACATTGCTGTCGGCATCGGTCATATCATGCAGCATACGCAGCGCAAGGTCGGTAATCGGTGAGCCGACTTTTCGCCCGGTATGTTCGCCGTTAGCGATCCTGACCGCCGAGCATTTTAAATCTTCCAGTGAATGCAGCACGATCTCACAGTGCGAGCCGATCAGCATGGCCAGGCCATCCACAACGGCTTCGTAAGATCTTAAAATATCAAAATCCGCAGGCACGAAGGGATGCTGCTCAAGCAGATCCGCATCCGTAATATCGGCGGGAAAAAATGAACCAGACATAGACGACACCACCCTTTGACA
The DNA here is from genome assembly GCF_003751505.1 of Erwinia sp. JUb26. Taxonomy (GTDB): domain Bacteria; phylum Pseudomonadota; class Gammaproteobacteria; order Enterobacterales; family Enterobacteriaceae; genus Erwinia. The sequence goes on from NZ_RJVB01000005.1 coordinate 5,841, forward strand.
AGAGCCTGTCACACAGCGCAAGGGCAGACTCATTCTTATTAAAATGCGCGTTGGCTAGTCTAGCAAATATCAGAAAGATGTGTCCCGACTTTGTCGTGAAATGATGATCTAAGCAAAAAACCAGAAGAAACAGCGAGGTAAGAGCGGGGAATAACACCGCCACCCGAAGGTGGCGGCAGGCAGAAATTACTGCTGTTTCGCAGCGCCTTCGGCAGGCGCGGCTTCTGGTGCTTCCGCTTTGGCCGCAGGCTTGATATCCAGCAGCTCAACGTCAAACACCAGCGTGGAGTTAGCCGGGATACCCGGAACGCCGTTTTTACCGTAGGCCAGATTCGGTGGGATCACCAGCTTGATCTTGCCGCCTTTCTTAACCTGCTTCAGGCCTTCGGTCCAGCCTGGGATCACACCATCCAGACGGAACGACAGCGGCTCGCCGCGGGTGTAGGAGTTATCAAACTCGGAACCATCAATCAGGGTTCCTTTATAGTTAACCACCACAGTATCGCTGTCTTTCGGTGCATCACCGGTACCGGCTTTCTCTACTTTGTAGAGCAGGCCCGTTTCCGTCTTCTTCACGCCCTTCTCTTTAGCGAATTGAGCCGCGAAAGCTTCACCCTTGGTGGCATTTTCTTTCGCGTCTTTTTCCATCTTCGCCTGGGCAGCACCTTTCACGCGGCCTTCGAAGGACTGCAGTGTTTGTTCGATTTCCTGGTCAGAGAGTTTGCTTTTGCCGGCAAACGCATCCTGAACACCCGCAATCAGCTGGGTTTTATCCAGAGCGATGCCCAGTTTTTCCTGTTCCTTCAGGGAATTTTCCATGTAGCGACCGAGTGAAGCACCCAGTGCGTAAGCAGACTGCTGATCGTCATTTTTGAACGCAGCATTCTTAGGAGCCTGCTCTGCCGCTTTCTGAGCCGGGGCCGCATCAGCAGCCATTGTCAGCGGAGCATTCAGCGCGAGGGCCATAGTGGTAGCTAACAATGTGACTTTAAATAATGATTTCATCCATTTCTCCAAAACCGAAGCGTCTCACCTCGGGAATCGTTTGCAGACCTGCGGTCCGTACTATAACCGGGCGCGGGATAACAAAATACTCCCGCCTGAAATATAGAAGTTAACTTCCGACAATCCGGCTGCCGAAAAGTTTCACAGTCTGTGATGGCTTCAGCCGCCCAACTTTTCAACCCTCAACCGCCAATTTACGCCATTTTACCTGGGTTAGCCTCACTTTTGCCGTTAGAATCGGACAATTCACCCGTGCGCACGAACGGTAAGTAGTAACAAGAGGGAATAAAATGCAACAAACATTGCTGGAACAGCGAATTGAAGTGCTGGAGAGTAAACTGGCGTTTCAGGAACACACCATTGAAGAGCTGAACCAGACGGTGGTACAGCACGAGCTGGATATGGCACGACTGCGGGAACAGATGCGTTTGCTGACCGATAAACTCAAAGCAGCAGCCCCATCACAAATTGCCTCGCAGTCGGAAGAAATACCGCCGCCGCACTATTGATTTCCACATTATTCCGCAGCCCGATTGCGCAGATGCCCGGAAAAGCCATAAAAAAAAGCCGCTACCTCAGAAAGATAGCGGCCTGACGCGTTAAGCGATTGGCGATTAGTGGCTGCAGCCACATCCGCCGGAACCACAACCACCCTGACCGTGGTCATGGTCGTGATCGTGGTGATGGTCGTGCTCACCGTGTACGTGGCCGTGAGCCAGTTCTTCTTCGGTTGCCGCGCGGATGGCGATCACTTCAACGTTGAAGCTCAGGTTCTGACCGGCCAACATGTGGTTACCGTCAACCACAACGTGCTCGTCTTCCACTTCAGTGATTTCAACCGGAACCGGGCCCTGATCGGTTTCCGCCATAAAGCGCATACCGACCTGCAGCTCGTCCACGCCCATGAAGACGTCTTTAGGAACGCGCTGAACCAGATTATCGTCATACTCGCCATAGGCATCGTTAGAAGCGATGTTCACATCGAACTTATCACCCACTTCACGATTTTCCAGCGCCTTCTCCAGACCGGAAATCAGGGAGCCATGACCGTGCAGGTAGTCCAGCGGTGCACTCACCGGTGACTCATCAACCAACACACCATCTTCTGTACGTACCTGGTATGCCAGGCTGACCACAAGGTCTTTTGCTACTTTCATGATTTCTCCTAACCGTTGAGAGCGTTGAGCCCTTAGCTTCGCTGGCTATCATTACCAACGTTATGGGCTCTAAGTGGCGTCAATTGTATCGAATTTCAATGCGGCTGTACGCTACAGCTTAAAAAAAGCTGCGCGGTAGCGCTAGTCTGGATGAAAAATACCGATCACCTGTTCATTCTCGCGGACCTGCTCGCGGGCCTGTTTATCGGCTTCGCGCATCTGGTGGCCGCACTTAACGCACTCAACCACATCAACATTATTCTCCCGCCACAGAGCAAGAGTATCTTTAGCCTGACAGCTGGGGCAGGTTGCACCAGCGATAAAACGTTTACGCATAATGATCCCAGAAAAATGATGATTTAGTTCTGTCGCGGCGGACGCTCACCGGGAGGTCGTCCGCTACTCGTTGCCGTCCCAGCCATCGAGCTGCCGTTTTTCCTGGCGCATCTCGGTCTGGAAGATATCCTCCAGCTCGCGCCGCGCCTCTTTCACTCTGGAGATATGCTGGCTGTCGGTGTGATTCGGCATCAGCTCGCGCAGCATCCGCATATCCAGACGGCGGAAGTGCTGCTGGGCGCGATACGCCTGATGCGGATGCATGCCCAGCGTCATCAGCGTCTTGCGGCCCAGCTCCAGCGCACTGCTGAAGGTTTCACGTGAGAATTGCATCACGCCGGCCTGTAGCAGTTCGTGTGCTTCCACACGGCCACGGGCACGGGCCAGAATTTGCAGATGCGGGAAATGCTGCTGACACAGATGAACAATCTCCATTGAATCTTCCGGACTGTTGCAGGTTATCACGATCGACTGCGCCGTTTCTGCGCCCGCGGCCCGCAATAATTCAAGCTCGGTGGCATCGCCGTAATACACTTTATAGCCGTATTTACGCATCAGGCTAACGGCGCTGATATCACGCTCCAGTACGGTAATACGCTTTTCGTTGGCCATCAGCAGTCGGCCTATCACCTGACCAAAGCGCCCGAAGCCCACCACGATCACCTGTGGCTTATCATCCTCAACAAACGGCTTTTCCTGTGTGTCATCCGCTTCGTTAAAGCGGCGGGCGAGGATCCTGTCCACGCCCTGCATCAGCAGCGGCGTGGTCATCATCGACAGCGTCACGGTGACCAGCAGCAGCGGCATCTGGTCGCCGCTGAACAGCTTTGCCGACGAGGCGGCGGAGAACAGCACGAAGGCAAACTCCCCGCCCTGGCTCAGCACGCCGGCAAACTGCAAACGCTCAGAGCTGCGCAGGCCGTAAATGCGGGCCAGCAGATAGAGAACCAGCGTCTTCACCGCCACCAGTACGACGACGCCAACGAGGATCTCAATGATATGGGTATAGAGCACACCGATGTTCAGTGCCATCCCCACCGAAATAAAGAACAGTCCCAGCAGCAGGCCTTTAAACGGATCGATCGACACTTCCAGTTCGTGGCGGTATTCGCTTTCCGCCAGCAGGATACCGGCGATAAATGTCCCGAGCGCCATCGACAGCCCAAGCGCATCCATAAACAACGCGGAACCCAGCACCAGCAGCAGCGACGCGGCGGTAAACACCTCGCGCACCCCGGAGGCGGCAATAAAGCGCAGGATCGGGCGGAGTAAATAGCGCCCGCCGATCAGCATGCCGGCAAACGCCAGCACCTTGATGCCCACCTTCATCCAGTCGGTATGACCGCTGTCGTTACCTGCCAGCAATGGAACCAGCGCCAGCGCCGGAATGACGGCCAGATCCTGGAACAGCAGAACCGAGAAGCCAAGCTGGCCGGACTCATTGCGGTTCATGCCTTTGTCGCGCATCAACTGAAGCGCCATCGCCGTTGACGACATCGCCAGACCAATCCCGCCGATCGTCGCCGCCTGCCAGGAAAAATCGGTCAGGTACAGCAGGCCGCCCAGCACCGCGGCGCTGAGGATCACCTGTGCCGCACCCACGCCGAAAATCGAACGCCGCAGCTGCCACAGCTTCGACGGATTCAGCTCCAGGCCGATGATAAACATCAGGAACACCACGCCCAGCTCGGAGAAGTGCAGGATCTCCTCCACGTCGCTGATAAAGCCTAATCCCCACGGGCCAATGGCGATACCCGCCAGTAAATATCCCAGCACCGCGCCGATACCCAGACGCGCGGCAATCGGTACCGCGATCACTGCGGCAAACAGATACACCACGCCTGCGGTCAGGAGAGTTTCACCTTCCATTAAACACCTCCATAGGGCAGTGGGTTTTCCAGCCAGTCATCGTAAGCATTGGCATAATTTTTCATGGTTTCGGCGGACTGGCGACGCGCCCAGTAGACAATCATCGGCGTCAGCCAGTGCATCCGGCACATCTGCGCCGTCAGCTCAAACGGGCGCATAATCTCAGACATCGGATAGCGGTTAAGCCCTTCCTGATGATAGGCCGCTTCCGGCTCGCCGGTGGTGATCACGCTGCGCCAGTATTTGCCCTCCAGCACGTTACCGCCCGGCCCGCTGGCAAAGCCACGGGACAACACGCGGTCCATCCACTCCTTCAGCAGCGCCGGGCAGCTGTAGGTGTAAAGAGGGTGCTGAAAAACGATAATTTGATGGTCACGCAGCAGCTGCTGCTCATGGTGAATATCGATAAAGAAATCGGGATAGTGTGCGTATAAATCATGGACCGTCACGTGTTCCAGATTACGGGCCGGTTGCAGCAAAACACGATTAGCGATCGAATCTTGAGACTCCGGATGGGCATACAACAGCAGAACTTTAGGCAGCTGCGACATCATTCCCCTCCAAATCGTCGTCACGGCGGGGGATTTCCGCTACCATGCACGACGCAACGGAATACTTGATTCCGACAAACTGATTATGATGGCTTAATTTAACATACTCTGAACTTACGGCGCTTATGATTGTATTCTCCTCGTTACAAATTCGTCGCGGTGTCCGCGTGCTGCTGGATAACGCTACGGCGACGATCAATCCCGGCCAGAAAGTCGGCCTGGTCGGTAAAAACGGCTGTGGTAAATCCACGCTGCTGGCCCTGCTTAAAAACGAGATAAGCGCTGATGCTGGCAGCTTCAGCTATCCGGGCAGCTGGTCGCTGGCGTGGGTCAATCAGGAAACGCCCGCGCTGGACGTTGCCGCTATTGAGTATGTTATCGACGGTGACCGCGAATTTCGTCAGCTTGAGTCCGAATTAGCGCACGCCAACGACATTAACGACGGCCATGCCATCGCCACGCTGCACGGCAAGCTGGATGCGATTCAGGCATGGACAATACAGTCCCGCGCGGCCAGCCTTCTTAGCGGTTTGGGCTTTAGCCAGGAACAGCTGCAGCGCCCGGTAAGTGATTTCTCCGGCGGCTGGCGCATGCGTCTGAACCTCGCGCAGGCCCTGCTCTGCCGTTCCGACCTGCTGCTGCTTGATGAACCAACTAACCACCTCGATCTGGATGCGGTGATCTGGCTGGAGCGTTGGCTGAAAAGCTACAGCGGCACGCTGATCCTGATCTCCCACGACCGTGACTTCCTCGATCCGGTGGTGGATAAGATCCTGCATATCGAACAGCAAACGATTTACGAATACACCGGTAACTACAGCTCGTTCGAAATTCAGCGCGCCACCAAGCTGGCGCAGCAGCAGTCGATGTTTGAGCACCAGCAGCAAAAAGTGGCGCATCTGCAAAGTTTTATCGACCGCTTTAAAGCCAAAGCCACCAAGGCCAAGCAGGCACAAAGCCGTATCAAAATGCTGGAACGCATGGAGCTGATCGCCCCGGCGCACGTGGATAACCCGTTCACCTTCAGCTTCCGCGAGCCGGAAAGCCTGCCTAATCCGCTGCTGAAGATGGAAAAAGTCAGCGCGGGCTACGGCGACCGAAAAATACTTAACTCCATCAAGCTGAACCTGGTTCCCGGATCGCGTATCGGCCTGCTGGGACGTAACGGCGCCGGTAAATCCACGCTGATTAAACTGCTGGCAGGCGAACTGGCCCCGCTGCAGGGCGATATCGGGCTGGCGAAAGGCATCAAGCTTGGCTACTTCGCCCAGCATCAGCTGGAATTTTTACGTGCGGATGAATCCCCGCTACAGCATCTGGCACGACTGGCGCCGAAAGTGCTGGAACAGCAGCTGCGCGATTACCTCGGCGGCTTCGGCTTCCAGGGGGACAAAGTCACCGAGGAGACGAAACGCTTCTCCGGCGGCGAGAAGGCCCGTCTGGTACTGGCGCTGATCGTCTGGCAGCGCCCTAACCTGCTGCTGCTCGATGAACCGACTAACCACCTCGATCTGGATATGCGTCAGGCGTTAACCGAAGCGCTGATCGACTTTGAGGGCGCGCTGGTGGTGGTTTCTCACGATCGTCACCTGCTGCGTTCTACCACCGACGATCTGTATCTGGTCCACGACGGTAAAGTGGAAGCGTTCGATGGCGATCTGGAAGATTACCAGCAGTGGCTCAGCGATCTGCAAAAACAGGTGATGGCAGACGCCGCTCCGAAGATCGACAGCGCCAACAGCGCGCAGTCGCGTAAGGACCAGAAGCGCCGCGAGGCCGAACTGCGCACGCAGACCCAGCCGCTGCGCAAGCAGATTGAAAAGCTGGAGAAGCTGATGGAGAAACACAACCTTCAGCTGGCGGATGCCGAAGCGAAGCTGTCGGACACGGCGATCTACGAGCAGGCCCGTAAGGCCGATCTCACCGCCGCACTGCAACAGCAGGCAGCGGCAAAATCCGCGCTGGAAGAGAGTGAAATGGAATGGCTGGACGCGCAGGAACAGCTTGAATCGATGCTGCAATAAAACGCCTGTACCGGACTGCGACTGCGTTTTTGCGTCACTTCGCGATGCTCACATACATCAGTATGCTCCGCTCGCTCAGTTCCTGACGCCTTGTCTCGCTCCGGTACAGTCATTTTAACTACGGTTCTTTTCGCCGTGGTAGAACGGCTTATCCCCTAAAATCGTCGCGCGGTGCATAATCCGCCGCTGCGGCAGATAATCCGCATTCGCGTAGTGCTGAGTCACTCGGTTATCCCAAATCGCTACGTCCCCGACCTGCCAGCGCCAGCGCACCTGGAACTCCGGTTTGGTGATATGGGCGAACAGGAAGCGCAGCAGCGCGTCGCTCTCTTTTTCCTTGATGCCGACAATGCGCGTGGTGAAGCCTTCGTTGACAAACAGCGCCTGCTTGCCGCTGACCGGATGAGTACGCACCACCGGATGCAGCAGCGGTGGGTTCTTCGCGACCGCCTGCTGCCAGCGCTGATGCTCTTCTTCACTGCCGCGATATTTATACTCCTGGAACGATTTTTTAAAATCATGTTCTGCCAGCAGCCCGCTCAGCAGCTGCTGCAACGGCTCGGACAGCGCATCCCAGGCGGCGATGCCGCTGGCCCACAGCGTGTCACCGCCGGTTTCCGGCAGATGCTTCGCGGCAAGGATGGCACCGGCGGGCGGCGTCTCGATAAAGGTGACATCGGTGTGCCAGTTATCGTTATCCGGTGGATTATCGTCATGGGTATCCAGCACGATAACTTCCTCCACGCCGGGGGCATGTGGATAGACCGGGTGAATATGCAGATCGCCGAAGCGCGCAGCCAGCGCTCGCTGCTGCTGCGGCGTTATCGGCTGATCGCGCAGGAACAGCACCTGATGGCGGATCAGCGCATGGTAAAGCTGTTCAAACTGGCCATCGCTGAGCGGAAGCCGTAAATCCAGATTGCTGACCTGAGCACCGATATACGGCCCAAGCGGTTGAATAGTAATACGTTCGTTCATGACTGTGCTCCGTGCCACGGGGTTAAACGACGCTGTAAGGCACGCAGCCCCAGCTCAAGTGCAAAAGCAATAAGGGCAATCACCGCAATGCCTGCCAGCACCACATCAGTGGCGAGGAATTCCCCCGCAGATTGCACCATAAAACCAAGGCCGCGCGTGGCCGCAATCAGCTCGGCCGCCACCAGCGTTGACCAACCCACGCCCAGACCAATGCGTAAACCGGTGAGAATTTCCGGCAGCGCACCGGGCAGAACGACAAACCACAGAACCTGCCAGCGGCTGGCGCCCAGTGAACGCGCGGCGCGCAGTCGCACCTGCTGGGCGCTCTTCACGCCGGCCAGTGCGGACATCGCCACCGGAGCAAATATCGCTAGGTAAATCAGTAAAATTTTCGAGGTTTCGCCAATGCCAAACCAAATCACCATCAGTGGCAGATAGGCAAGCGGCGGCACCGGGCGATACAGCTCAATCAGCGGATCGAGAATGCCGCGAACCGTCTCATTCAGCCCCATAAAAATGCCCACCGGCACGCCAATCACCACGGCGGCCAGCAGCGCAATCAGAATACGCGTCAGGCTGGCACCCAGGTGCTGCCACAGGGTGGCATCCATAAATCCGGTTGGACCGGCGATGGTCAGCAGCTTTTGCAGCACCTGTTGCGGCGGCGGCAGGAACAGCGGCGTCACCAGCTGTAGCGCGGTCACCAGCCACCACACGGCGATGACCACCACCAGCGTGGCGCTACTCAGCGTCAGCTGGCGCGACAGCGGCCAGCGAAAACGCCAGCGGCGCGGCGTACTTTTTTCGTTAATCAGTGAGCTCATACCAACACCTCGCGCTGATGGAATACCCGGCTAAGGACATATTCACGGCGTTCGATAAACGCCGGGTCGGATTTAATCGACCGGCACGGTTCGCCGTTGGCGTAGCGGCGGCCAAAATCCAGCGCCAGGCGTTCAACGATGCGGCCAGGGCCAGGTGACAGCAGCACCAGCTCGCTGGCGAGGAATACCGCCTCTTCAATATCGTGGGTAATCAACAGGATCTGCTTTCCGCTGTCCCGCCAGAGCGTCAGCAGCAGCTCCTGCATCTGTTCGCGCGTAAACGCGTCCAGCGCGCCGAAAGGCTCATCCAGCAGCAGCAGGCGCGGATCCGCCGCCAACGCGCGGGCAATACCGACCCGCTGACGCATTCCGCCGGAAAGCTGCCAGATATAGCGCCGCTCCGCATCGGCCAGGCCGACTTTCTTCAGCATCTGCCGGGCGATTTCGCGCCGTTCATTTTTCTCTATCCCGGCCAGCTGCAGGCCGAAGGCGACGTTATCCAGCACGTTACGCCAGGGCAGCAGCCCCTCATTCTGGAACACCACGCCGCGATCGGCACCCGGGCCGGTGACCGCCTTGCCGTCCAGCGTAATGCTGCCGCTCTCCGCCGGGATAAAGCCGGCAATCAGGTTCAGCAGCGTGGTTTTGCCGCAGCCGGAGGGCCCCAGCACCACCAGCAGTTCACCGCTGTCGATCGACAGATTAATATCCTGGAGCGCCAGCTGGTTCTGATAGCGGGCGCTGAGATGAGAGACGGACAGCATTGGCTTTACCTCGCTTATTGCGTCAGCGGTTTAACGAAACGATCGGTGACGAAGCTGCTGTAATCGCTGGCCACCTGCGGCACCTTGCCCTGCTCTTTCAGGAAGTTAGCGGTATCTACAATCGCCTTATTTACCGGCCCGTTCAGCTCCTGCACCTGCTGCTGCGCGGTCAGATAGGTGTTCCCTTTAACCAGCACCGGCACATCTTCCGTCGGCACGCCGCTCAGGCGCGACAGCTTGCTCAGGTTGTCATCCTGTTTCAGCCAGGCTTCCGGGTTATCGATATAGGCTTTTTGCGGTGCCAGTGCACTGCGGGCGAAGGCGGTGACTACGTCAGGATGCTTCTCGGCGAAGTCCTTGCGTACCACCCAGACATCGAGGGTTGGTGCCCCCCATTTACCCACCTGTGAAGAGTCGGTCAGCACGGTGCCGTCTTTTTCCAGCTGGTTTACCGCCGGAGACCAGACGTAGGCACCGTCGATATCTCCGCGCTGCCAGGCGGCAATAATGGCCGGTGGCTGCAGGTTAATAATCTGAACCTGGCCAGGTTTAATGCCCCAGTGCTTCAGCGAGGCCAGCAGGCTGTAGTGCGTGGTGGAGATAAACGGTACGGCAATACGTTTACCAATCAGGTCCTTCGGGTCCTTAATGTTCTTTTTCACCACCAGCGCTTCGGAGTTGCCGAGCTGCGAGGCCAGCAGGAAGACTTCAATCGGCACGCCCTGGCTGGCCGCAACGGCGAGCGGGCTGGAACCGAGATTACCAATCTGCACATCACCGGAAGCCAGTGCCCTGACCACGCTGGCGCCGCTGTCGAATTTACGCCAGTCAACTTTTGCCCCGCTCTCTTTGGCGAAGGTGCCATCGGCCTGCGCGACTTTCGCCGGCTCTGCGGATGTCTGATAGGCGACGGTCACGTCCACCGCCTGTGCGTTAAGTGCTGCCAGCCCCAGTGCCGCTGCCAAAATTGAAACTGTAAATTTACCCGCCATAGCCCGCTCCAGTATTGTTGTTATCGGTGAACACCTCCTTTGTAACCGGGCGCGACCATCGCAATAAAGTAATTAAAAATTCTTTTTTATACCTAAGTGTGCTTAGTAATTTTTACGCAAAGGCCTGCCGGAAAACGCACATAGGCTGAACGATGGCCTGCGGGTTGCAGCCATGGGGTTAAGTCGCAGGAGGGGGTGAAAAACGGAGAAATGAAATATCAGGGCGTGCCGACCACGCCCCGGATATTAATGCCAGATCAGCAGTACGCAGGCGGCGGTCAGCAGCCCCATAAACACGTTGAAAATCGTCCACGCCCGACGGCTGCGCAGAATGCGGCCAATCAGCGTGCCGAACCCCAGCCAGATCACCGCAGACGCCAGGTTGACTATCGCCAGTGCAATGCTGATCGCAATGACCGATCCCGTGTAGGCCTCCCCGGCCAGGCTGAAGCTGGCTACCGCGCCCAGCACCATCAGCCAGGCCTTGGGGTTAATCAGCTGCAGCAGGCCGCCCTGCCAGAACGGCATCGGGGCCGCAGGGCCATTGCCGGTCTCCAGCTTCTCGTACTTCGCCGTACCGATTTTCCACGCCAGCCACAGCAGGTAAAGGCTCCCGGCAATTTTCATAAACAGATGCAGGGACGGATAAAGCAGGATTAACCCACCGATGCCAAACGCCACCATCAGCAGCATAATCTGCATGCCGAGCATGATGCCGACCAGCAGGGCCAGAGATCGGAAGAAACCAAAGTTGGCACCGGAGGCGGTGAGTAACATATTATTAGGGCCAGGCGTGATAGCGGCGACCCAGAGAAAACCTAACATAGAAAGAAACAGGCTCAGTTCCATAGAACGGGTGCTCCCCACCCCTGAAGAAATAAACAACCCGAAGAAGCTAACAGCGAGTTATGGATCCTACAAGCTCTGACCCAATGATTTTCAGTCACCTGGATGACAAATCTTTCCGGCCCCTGCCGGGAGGGCGCAACCCTCACCTGCAAACCCTGCTGCCGCGCCTGGTGCGTCGACGCATTACTCTGCAACCGCACTGGCAACGCTTAACCCTGCCGGACAGCGATTTCATCGACCTCGCCTGGAGCGAAGACCCGGCACAGGGGCGGCATAAACCTCGCGTGGTCCTGTTTCACGGCCTGGAAGGCAGCTTCAACAGCCCCTACGCGCACGGTCTGCTGCAGGCGTGGAAAGATCGCGGCTGGCTGGGCGTGGTGATGCATTTTCGCGGCTGTAGCGGAGAACCGAATCGTCTGAACCGCATCTATCACTCCGGGGAAACCGGTGATGCCAGCTACTTCCTGCAGTGGCTGCGCGACGAATGGGGGCAGGTGCCTACCGCCGCCGTCGGCGTCTCACTTGGCGGCAATATGCTGGCCTGCCTGATGGGGCAGCAGGGCGAGAACTGCCTGCTGGACGCGGGCGTGGTGGTTTCCGCTCCGCTGATGCTGGAACCCTGCAGCCAGCGGCTGGAGCAGGGGTTTTCTCGCCTCTACCAGCGCTACCTGCTCAATCTGCTCAAGCAGAACGCCACGCGTAAGCTGCTGGCCTGGCCCGGCACGCTGCCCGTGGAACTGCCGCAGCTGCGTGCACTGAAAAAGCTTCGCGCCTTTGATGATGCGATTACCGCCAGAGCGCACGGTTTTGCTGATGCCACGGACTACTATCGTCGCTGCAGCGGGCTGCCGCTGTTGCCCGGCGTCAGCAAACCGCTGTTGATCATTCATGCACTGGACGATCCCTTTATGACCGCCGAAGTGATCCCCGATCCGGATCTGCTGCCGCCAAATATCGAGTATCAGCTGACCCGCTACGGTGGACACGTGGGTTTTGTCGGCGGTACCCTGCGCCAGCCGCAAATGTGGCTGGAACAACGCATACCGCAATGGCTTTCAACCTGGCTGGAACACTGATGATTATTCCCTGGAAAGATCTCGACGCTGAAACACTTGATAATCTTATTGAATCCTTCGTACTGCGTGAGGGAACCGACTACGGCGAACAGGAAAGATCGCTGGAGCAAAAGGTCAAAGACGTTCGCCGTCAGCTGGCCAGCGGAGAAGCGGTGCTGGTCTGGTCGGAACTGCACGAAACCGTCAACATCATGCCGCGCGGGCAGTTCAACGGCTGAGCCTGATTTTCTCGGTCACGGCGTAGCGAGGATGACTTTGCACCGATAAACATGTTAGGAATGATCCGTCAGTCCGACCATCTCTCAGGGAGTTGTTTACCATGTCAGCCAAACATCCGGTTATCGCCGTCACCGGTTCCAGCGGTGCAGGAACTACCACCACCAGCGTCGCCTTCAGGAAGATTTTCCAGCAGCTCAACCTGAGAGCGGCAGAGGTCGAGGGGGACAGCTTCCACCGGTTCACCCGCCCGGAGATGGATATGGCCATCCGAAAAGCGCGGGACATGGGTAAGCACATCAGCTACTTCGGTCCGGAGGCCAACGACTTCGGGCTGCTTGAGCAGACCTTTATCGAGTATGGCCGCACCGGAAAAGGCCAGTCACGAAAATATCTGCACACTTACGATGAAGCGGTGCCGTGGAACCAGGTCCCGGGGACCTTTACCCCGTGGCAGCCGCTGCCCGAGCCGACCGACGTGCTGTTCTACGAGGGCCTACACGGCGGCGTACTCACACCGCAGAATAACGTCGCGGAAAACGTCGATCTGCTGGTTGGCGTGGTGCCGATTGTTAATCTGGAGTGGATCCAGAAGCTGGTGCGTGATACCAGCGAGCGTGGTCACTCGCGTGAAGCGGTTATGGATTCCGTCGTACGCTCAATGGAAGATTATATTAACTACATTACGCCACAGTTTTCCCGCACCCACCTGAACTTCCAGCGCGTCCCGACCGTCGATACCTCGAATCCGTTTGCCGCCCGCGGCATCCCGTCGCTGGACGAAAGTTTTGTGGTGATTCATTTCCAGGGGCTGGAAGATATTGATTTCCCCTATCTGCTGACCATGATTCAGGGCTCGTTTATCTCCCATATTAAAACCCTCGTGATCCCGGGCGGAAAAATGGGTCTGGCGATGGAGCTGATTATGGCGCCGCTGGTCAAGCGTCTGATCGAAGGGAAAAAAATCAGTTAATCCGCCAATAAAAACGACAGTCCGATGATTTCGCACTATGCTGAAGCGAGACAACATGACACAACACAAGACAGCCAGGTCAAGCTGTGCTACAAACGGTGCTGTATCACTATTTGGCATTGCAATGCATGGTGAAAACGGGACAACAGGATGAGCCAGACTCTTACGGTATGGCCCGTTTGATTTTCCTATGGGAAGCGCCTGACAGGGAATTCCGTCCCTGTTTACCCGAAATATTTCAAAAAGCAGTTAACATTTCTGCAACCTGAGAAATAAAAGGGTATATTTAGGCACGATTACAATAGAGGATAACAGCGAATGGTTCTCGGCAAACCGCAAACAGACCCTACACTCGAATGGTTCCTGTCACATTGCCATATTCACAAATATCCATCCAAAAGCACCTTGATTCATCAGGGTGAAAAGGCAGAAACCCTCTACTACATCGTCAAAGGCGCGGTAGCGGTGCTGATCAAGGATGAAGAAGGCAAAGAAATGATCCTTTCCTACCTCAATCAGGGCGACTTTATTGGCGAACTGGGCCTCTTCGAAGAGGGTCAGGAGCGTAGCGCGTGGGTGCGTGCTAAAAGTGCCTGTGAAGTGGCGGAGATCTCCTATAAAAAATTCCGCCAGTTGATTCAGGTTAACCCTGACATTCTGATGCGTCTTTCTTCGCAGATGGCACGCCGTCTGCAGGTCACCTCTGAGAAAGTGGGTAACCTCGCCTTCCTCGACGTGACCGGTCGTATTGCACAGACTCTGCTTAATCTGGCGAAACAGCCGGATGCCATGACCCACCCGGATGGTATGCAGATCAAAATTACCCGTCAGGAAATCGGCCAGATCGTTGGCTGCTCTCGTGAGACCGTGGGGCGTATTTTGAAAATGCTGGAAGATCAAAACCTGATTTCCGCGCACGGTAAAACTATCGTGGTTTACGGTACGCGCTAAGCGGTTGTGGATCTGTGGCGCGACAGCCTGGTCGCGCCTTTTTTTTATGTGGTATTGGGCATGTGGCGGAGAATCATCTATCACCCTGAAGTGAACTATGCACTGCGGCAAACGCTGGTGCTGTGCCTGCCAATCACCGTTGGCTGGCTGCTGGGCGATCTCCGACAGGGTTTACTCTTCTCATTAGTGCCTGCCTGCTGTAACAATGCCGGTCTTGATACTCCTCATAAACGCTTCTTTAAACGCCTGATTATCGGTGGCAGCCTGTTTGCCTTCTGCAGCTTTATGATCCTCTATGCTGGAGAACGTGGCGTACCGCTGCCGATCATTATGTTGTCAATGGCGCTCCTGCTGGGCGTCACCGCAGAGATCAGCCCGCTGCACGGTCGGCTGCTTCCGGCCTCGCTCATTGCCGCCATCTTTACCCTCAGCCTGGCCGGCAGAGTGCCGCTCTGGCAGCCGCCGCTGCTCTATATTCTCGGCACCATCTGGTACGGGCTGTTCAACTGGCTGTGGTTCCGGCTGTGGAAAGAGCAGCCGATGCGCGAAACGCTGAGCCTGCTGTACCGCGAACTGGCCGACTACTGCGAAGCGAAATATACGTTGTTGACCCGGCTGACCGATCCGCAAACCGCGCTGCCCCCGCTGCTGGCCCGTCAGCAAAAAGCGGTAGACCTGATTAATACCTGCTATCAGCAGATGTACATGCTCTCCGCCAGCCAGGATAACCACTACCAGCGACTGACGCGGGCCTTTCAGGTGGCGCTGGATCTGCAGGAGCATATTTCCGTCAGCCTGCATCAGCCGGAAGAAGTGCAAAAGCTGGTGGAGCAGAGCCACGCCGAAGCGGTGATCCGCTGGAATGCACAGACTATCGCCGCCCGGCTGCGGGTGCTGGCCGATGACATTCTCTATCATCGCTATCCTGAACGTTTCACCATGGATAAACCATTGCAGGCGCTGGAGAAAATCGCCCGCCAGAACAAAGAGAATCCGGTGGGGAATTTCTGCTATTACCATTTCAGCCGCATCGCCCGCGTGCTCCGCACCCAGCGTCCGCTGTATCGGCGCGATCTGATGGCGGATCGCCAGCGCCGGTTGCCGCTGATCCCGGCGCTGAAAAGCTACCTGTCGCTGAAATCTACCGGCCTGCGCAGCGCGGCGCGATACGGGATCATGCTGGCGTTTGCCAGCTCGCTGGCGCTGTTTTTCAATCTGCCCAAGCCCTACTGGATCCTGATGACGGTGATGTTCGTCAGTCTGAACGGCTATGGTGCCACGCGGGTGCGCATTCAACACCGTGCCATGGGCACCCTGGCCGGACTGGTGATTGCCGCCGTGATGTTACGGCTGCACGCGCCGGAATCGGTGATGCTGCTGGTGATGCTGGCCCTGACGCTAATCGGTAACCTGTTTATCCGTAAGTTCTACGGCTGGGCCACGATCGGCTTTACCATCACCACAGTGTTTACGTTACAGTTGCTGTCGCTGAACGGTGCAGAGCTGCTGGTGCCGCGTCTGATGGATACGCTGATAGGCTGTCTGATTGCCTTTGGTGGGATGATCTGGCTGTGGCCACAGTGGCAGAGCGGGCTGCTGCGGCAGAATGCGCACGACGCACTGGAAGCCTATCAGGAAGCACTCCAGCTGCTGCTGGGGCAGGAACAGGATCCGGTGAAACTGGCCTGGCAGCGAATGCGGGTGAATCAGGCGCACAACGCGCTGTTTAACTCGCTAAATCAGGCGATGCAGGAACCGAACTTTAACGCCGGCTATCTGAAGGATATGCAGCTATGGGTGACCCACAGCCAGTTTATCGTCGAACATATTAATGCGATGACGATCCTCGCGCGGGAGCACACCATGCTGACCGAATCGCTGGCACAGCGCTATCTGCAGTCGTGCGAAATCGCGCTACAGCGCTGCCAGCAGCGCCTGGAATATGACGGCCCCAGCTCCGACAGCAACGTACTGGAAGCGCCGGAGGATTTCCATCAGGGACCGGTAACCATCCTGGAGCGGCACGTAAAACGTATTCTCGGCCACCTCAGCACGATGCACACCATCTCATCGCTGGCCTGGAGCCAGCGCCCGCATCAGGGGCACTGGCTGTCCCGGCGATTACGCAAGCCGTCCTAGCCTAAAACTTTTTCTACCGCCGCCGCAAAGCGCTTCATTCCTTCGGTGATATCCGCGGGATCGATAACCAGAGACGGTGCAAAGCGCATCACGTCCGTACCGGCCACCAGCACCATCACCCCCTCTGCCGCAGCGGCATTCAGGATGTCGCGCGCTTTACCGGCATGCTGCGGCTTCAGCGCGGCGCCGATCAGCAGCCCCATACCGCGAATGTCGCTGAACAGATCCAGTTTGGCATCCAGCGCCTGCAGGGCATCAACAAACAGCTGACGCCGCTGCGCCACGCCGTCCAACACTTCTGGGGTATTGATAATATCCAGCGCCGCTTCCGCTACCGCACAGGCCAGCGGGTTACCGCCGTAGGTGGTGCCGTGCACGCCCGGCGCCATCACCGAGGCGATCTCATTGGTGGTCAGCATCGCACTGACCGGGAAGCCGCCGCCCAGCGCTTTCGCGGTGGTGACGATATCCGGCTTCACGCCGTAGTGCTCATAGGCAAACAGCTTGCCGCTGCGGCCCATCCCGCTTTGTACTTCATCCAGCACCAGCAGCGCGTTATGCTCATCACACAGCTGACGCAGCCCCTGCATAAACTCCGGCGTGGCAGGCATCACGCCGCCTTCGCCCTGGATCGGCTCCACGACGATGGCGCAGGTGTGATCGTCGATGACCGCTTTCACCGCCGCCAGATCGTTAAACGGCACATGGACGATATCGGCAGGCTTCGGCCCAAAGCCGTCGGAGTACTTCGGCTGCCCGCCCACGGACACGGTGAACAGCGTGCGGCCATGGAAGGCGTTATGGAAGGCGATGATCTTGCTTTTGAACGGGCTGTGGCGCTGGGTAGCGTAATAGCGCGCCAGCTTGAATGCCGCTTCGTTGGCTTCTGCACCGGAGTTCGCAAAAAACACGCGCTCGGCGAAGGTGGCAGCGATTAGCTTGCTGGCCAGGCGCAGGGCCGGTTCGTTGGTGAAGACGTTGCTGGTGTGCCACAGGGTTTCACCCTGGGTTTTCAGGGCGTCAACCAGCGCCGGATGGCAGTGGCCGAGCGCCGTTACCGCAATACCGCCGGAGAAATCGACGTACTCTTTCCCCTCCTGATCCCAGATACGGCTCCCTTTGCCTTTTACCGGAACGAACTGTGCTGGTGCATAAACAGGCAAAATCACTTCATCGAACGTTGCCCGCGTTACCGCTAATTTTTCCGCTGCCATCAACCACCTCGCCGTTTAATCTTTGCATTAATGTGAAAATATAGTCATGAAATATGCATAAAAAATCAAAAAAAGGCAAACACTAACTCAGTAGCGCAGGAAATTTTCCAGCAGCTGATGCCCCTGCTCGCTCAGGATGCTTTCCGGGTGGAACTGCACGCCTTCCAGCGGCAGCGTGCGGTGGCGGAAGCCCATAATTTCATCGGGCTGGCCGTCGCGCAGCGTCCAGGCGGTCAGCTCAAACTCGTCCGGTAGCGTTCCCGTCTCCACGATCAGCGAATGGTAGCGGGTGACGGTCAACGGATGATTCAGCCCGGCGAAAACGCCGCCGTCGTTATGCTCAATGGCCGACGTTTTGCCGTGCATCACCTGCCGGGCACGAACTACCCGGGCACCAAACGCCTGCGCGATTGCCTGATGCCCCAGGCAAACGCCCAGCACCGGCAGCTTGCCAGCAAAATGACGAATCGCCTCAAGCGAGATCCCCGCCTCGTTGGGCGTGCACGGACCGGGCGAGATCACCAGATGCTGAGGAGCCAGCGCGGCGATTTCCGCCAGCGTAATATCGTCGTTACGATGAACGATGACCTCTGCGCCCAGTTCAGAAAAATACTGGTAGAGGTTCCAGGTGAAGGAGTCATAGTTGTCGATAAGCAGCAGCATGGCGAATTCCGGTAAACGATTTACGCCGCTATTTTACGGATTTTACGCCGTTTCGCTTATCTCTATTGCTGTGCGGATGAAGAAGCAGAAACCTGAACCGGCTTTACAGTCCGATTCAGGCATCATACAAGAGCTTAAGGCAGGATTTTGGCGGAGAGGATCACCACCGGCGTCACCGGAACATTCTGGTAAGGGCCCACATTCTGGGTAGGCACCTGAGCAATCTTGTCGGCAACATCCATGCCTTTCACAATTTTACCGAACACCGCGTAGCCAAAGTCCCGCTGGCCGTGGTCAAGGAAGGCGTTATCCGCAACGTTAATAAAGAACTGGCTGGTTGCGCTGTCTTTTTCCGCAGTACGCGCCATAGAGATGGTGCCGCGTTTGTTCAGCAGACCGTTATCCGCTTCGTTTTTGATCGGTGCGTTAGGCTGCTTCTGCTGCATATCGGTGGTGAAGCCACCGCCTTGCAGCATAAAGCCCGGGATCACCCGATGGAATGTGGTGTTGTTGTAAAAACCGCTGTTGACGTAATCAACAAAGTTTTTTACCGAAACTGGGGCTTTCTGATTATTCAATTCCAGCTCAATGCTGCCTGCTGAAGTGGTCAGCAGTACATGTGTATCCCCTTTCGCGGCGAATGCAGTAGCAGAAATCGATGACAGTGCGAGAACTGCCGCCACCGCGGTCAAAGTACGTTTCAACATGAAATATTCCTTACTGAGGGCAATAAGCCATAAATGCAACGCTGATTGTAAATAGGCACTTACCAACGCGCCAGCGTTTTACCTTTATTTACGCAGCAGGACATTGCCTTGAAAATGACTGACCGATGAATAAATGTGACAAAAATCACACTAACAATGAAATTAGATAATTATTATTTCATTAAATATTCATGCAGATCACGAATATGGTTAAACTCCTCGGGTATATCTCAGGTACCTCGCCTGAGAAACTTCCTTCCTGACAGGTTTCGACTATGACAAATCGCGATAGACTCGGACTTACCTGGATCAGCTACTTCTCTTATGCGTTGACCGGTGCAGTGGTTATCGTCACCGGTATGGTACTGGAGAATATAGCAGAGTACTTCCAGCTCCCCGTCGCTCAGATGAGCAACACCTTCACATTCCTTAATGCCGGGATCCTGCTGGCCGTCTTCCTCAACGCCTGGCTGATGGAAATCGTGCCGCTGAAGCGCCAGCTGATTTTCGGCTTCGTGCTGATGGTGCTGGCGGTACTGGGACTGATGACCAGCCACAG
The DNA here is from genome assembly GCF_003751505.1 of Erwinia sp. JUb26. Lineage (GTDB taxonomy): Bacteria > Pseudomonadota > Gammaproteobacteria > Enterobacterales > Enterobacteriaceae > Erwinia. Next base: position 25,688 of record NZ_RJVB01000005.1, read on the forward strand.
CCTGAGCGTCTTCTCACTCTGCATGTTTGTGCTGGGCGTGGTGAGCGGCATTACCATGTCGATCGGTACCTTCCTGATCACCCATCTTTATGAAGGACGCCAGCGCGGTTCGCGCCTGCTGTTTACCGACTCCTTCTTCAGTATGGCCGGGACCATCTTCCCGATTATCGCTGCCGCCCTGCTGGCGCGCGCGCTGCCGTGGTACTGGGTTTACGTTTGCATCGGCGTGATCTACGTGGCGATCTTTGTTCTGGCCCTGTGCTTTGAATTCCCGGTGCTGGGCAAAAAAACCACCAGCGGCGAGCCGGTAAAAAAAGAAAAATGGGGCGTTGGCGTGGGCTTCCTGGCGGTGGCCGCACTGTGCTATATCCTCGGCCAGCTGGGCTTTATCGGCTGGGTGCCACAGTACGCAACCAAAAGCATGGGCATGGATATCGGCCAGGCCGGTAGCCTGGTGGGTAACTTCTGGACCGCCTATATGGTGGGTATGTGGGCGTTCAGCGCCATCCTGCGCTTCTTCGATCCGCAGCGCATCGTCACCCTGCTGGCACTGCTGGCGACCGCGCTGATGTACTGGTTTATCACCACCACCGACGCATCAATGCTGAAGTGGATCATGCTTAGCCTGGGCTTCTTCTCCAGCGCTATCTACACCACCATCATCACCCTGGGTTCACTACAGACCAAAGTGTCCTCGCCAAAGCTGGTGAACTTCATCCTGACCTGCGGCACCGTAGGCACCATGCTGACCTTCGTGGTGACCGGCCCTATCGTGGAAAAAGGCGGCGCGCACGCGGCGCTGGCAACGGCCAACGGCCTGTACGCGGTGGTGTTTGTGATGTGTCTGCTGCTGGGCTTCGTCAGCAAGCACAAGCTGCATGGCCATATGAATTCGCATTAATGAGCGATGGCTAAGCCGCTACCAAGCCGGTGTTTCTGCACCGGCTTTTTTTTATCTGTTTCGCCGGTAAATCCGCTGTTAATCCCCTTCGCTGCCCTGTCCGCTTTCCTCTCTGACCAAAAATCATAAAAGCTATGATTTCATAATGTTACTCAGCTAACGTTTTTTCTTAGGCGTACTCACTAATGGGTATTTGCCGGGGGGGATTGATACACATCAATAACCGCGCTATCCGAGCGGTTATCGTACGACCAGAATCTTATTAATGAGGCAAAGCATGAGTATCAAACTCGCCATCATTGGCAACGGTATGGTCGGCCACCGCCTGATCGAAGAACTGGTGGAAAAGTCGCAGCCCGGACAGTTTGAGATCACTGTCTTTTGCGAAGAACCCCGCGTGGCCTACGACAGGGTCCACCTTTCCGCCTATTTCTCTCATCACACGGCCGAAGAGCTGTCGCTGGTGCGGGAAGGCTATTACCAGAAGCACGGCATTAATATCCTCATCGGTGAACGTGCGATCCTGATCAATCGCGAAGAGAAAGTGATCCACGCCAACAGCGGCCGCCTGGTGCCGTACGACAAGCTGGTGCTGGCCACCGGCTCTCGTCCCTGGGTGCCACCCATCCCCGGCGCAGAGGGCGCTGACTGTTTCGTTTACCGCACCATTGAAGATCTCAACGGCATTGAAGCCTGCGCACGCCGTAGCAAACGCGGCGCGGTCGTCGGCGGTGGTCTGCTGGGGCTGGAAGCCGCCGGTGCACTGAAAAACCTCGGCATTGAAACCCACGTGATTGAATTTGCTCCGGTGCTGATGGCTGAACAGCTCGATCGCATGGGCGGTGAACAGCTGAGAAGAAAAATTGAGAGCATCGGCGTGCAGGTGCATACCGGGAAAAATACCCGGCAGATTGTGCACCACGTCCCCAGAGGTAAAACCCTGCAGTTTGCCGATGAAAGCCAGCTTGAGGTCGATTTTATCGTGTTCTCCACCGGTATTCGTCCGCAGGATGCGCTGGCAAGACAGTGTAATCTGGCCACCGGTGCGCGCGGCGGCATAGTGATTAACGACAGCTGCCAGACCAGCGATGCGGATATCTACGCCATCGGTGAGTGTGCGTCGTGGCGGGAACATGTGTATGGCCTGGTGGCACCGGGCTATAAGATGGCGCAAATTGCCGCCGACCATCTGCTAGGCGGCAGCAGCCACTTCGCCGGCGCGGACATGAGCGCCAAGCTCAAGCTGCTGGGTGTGGACGTCGGCGGCATCGGCGATGCCCACGGACGGACGCCCGGTGCGCGCAGCTACGTGTATCTCGACGAGAACAAAGAGGTCTATAAACGCCTGATCGTCAGCGCGGATAACAAAACCCTGCTGGGTGCGGTGCTGGTCGGCGACACCAGCGACTACGGTAATCTGCTGCAGCTGGCGCTCAACGCCATCGAACTGCCTGCTAACCCGGATGCGCTGATCCTGCCTGAACATGCCGGGGCAAAACCGGCGATTGGCGTTGAATCGCTGCCGGACAGCGCACAGATCTGCTCCTGCTTTGACGTGACCAAAGGCACGATCGTGCAGGCGGTGCAAAATGGCTGCCACAGCGTGGCCGCGCTGAAGTCGGAAACCAAAGCCGGAACCGGCTGCGGTGGCTGTATCCCGCTGGTTACCCAGGTGCTGAATGTCGAACTGAGCCGTCAGGGCATCGAAGTGAACCATCACCTGTGCGAGCACTTTCCGTGGTCGCGCCAGGAGCTGTATCACCTGATCCGCGTGAATAACATTCGGACGTTTACTCAGCTGATTAACAAATACGGCAAGGGCTACGGCTGCGAAGTGTGTAAGCCAACGGTGGGATCGCTGCTGGCCTCCTGCTGGAATGATTATGTGCTGAAGCCGGAACACACGCCGCTGCAGGACAGCAACGATCTGTTCCTCGGCAATATCCAGAAGGACGGCACTTACTCAGTGATCCCGCGCTCCGCAGGCGGTGAGATCACGCCAGAGGGGTTGATGGCAATCGGCAACGTTGCCCGTCAGTACAACCTCTACACAAAAATCACCGGCTCGCAGCGTATTGGCCTGTTCGGGGCGCAGCAGGACGATCTGCCTGCCATCTGGGAACAGCTGATTGCCGCCGGATTTGAAACCGGCCACGCCTACGCCAAAGCGCTGCGCATGGCGAAAACCTGCGTCGGCAGCACCTGGTGTCGGTTCGGCGTTGGCGACAGCCTGGGCTTCGGCGTCGAGCTGGAAAACCACTACAAGGGCATCCGCACACCGCACAAAATGAAGTTCGGCGTGTCCGGCTGCACCCGCGAGTGTGCCGAAGCGCAGGGCAAAGACGTGGGGATTATCGCCACTGAAAAAGGCTGGAACCTCTACGTCTGCGGCAACGGCGGGATGAAGCCTCGCCACGCAGACCTGCTGGCCGCCGATCTCGACCGCGAAACGCTGATGCGCTATCTGGACCGCTTCATGATGTTCTATATCCGCACCGCCGATAAGCTGCAGCGCACCTCGGTATGGCTGGATAATCTGGAGGGCGGAATCGACTATCTGCGCCAGGTGGTGATTAACGACAAACTGGGCATCAACCCGCAGCTGGAAGAAGAAATCACCCGCCTGCGCGCGCAGGTGGTCTGCGAGTGGAGTGAAACCGTCAACGATGCACAGCAGCGTGCCCGCTTTGCCCACTTCGTTAACAGCAGCGTGCGCGATCCACTGGTACAGATGGTACCCGCGCGTGAACAGCACCGTCCGGCGCGCGTGCAGGAACGCATTGAAATTATCCAACTGGAGGAAAATGTATGAGCCAGTGGCAGGAGATTTGCCCGTTGACCCGTATTCTGCCCGCGACCGGCGTTTGCGCACTGGTTGGCAGCCAGCAGATTGCTATTTTCCGCCCGGGTGAAGATGAACAGGTCTTTGCGTTAAGCAACATCGATCCCTTCGCACACGCCAGCGTGCTGTCGCGCGGCATTATCGCCGAGCATCAGCAGGAGCTGTGGGTCGCCAGCCCGCTGAAAAAACAGCGTTTCCGCCTGCGCGATGGCCTGTGTATGGAAGATGAAAATCACTCCATCCCGAGCTATCCGGCCCGAATCAGCCACGGCATGATTGAGATAAACCTCGCAGCGGAGGCCACCGCCGCCTGACACCGCGTTGACCGGCCGTGCGCACTTCCGCGTACGGCTATCCTGCCTTTTCCTTTTGTGAGTCTTTATGGATTTTCTTCCTCTGTTCTGTCAGCTTCGTGACAAGCCCTGTCTGCTGGTCGGTGGTGGCGACGTCGCCGAACGCAAGGCCCACCTGCTGCTGGCGAGCGGTGCCAGCCTGCGCGTCTGCGCCCGCGAGTTTTCCCCACAGTTCCTGCTCTGGCAGCAGGCAGGCCAGGCCACACTGATCGGCACCGCGTTCAGCCCTGAGCTGCTGGATGACTGCTGGCTGGTGATTGCCGCCACCGACGACGAGGCGCTCAATCAGCGGGTCAGCCAGAGCGCCGACGCGCGGCGGATGTTCTGCAACGTGGTCGATGCCCCGCAGAGCGCCAGCTGTATTATGCCGTCGATTATCGATCGCTCTCCGCTGATGATCGCCGTTTCCTCCGGCGGTAATGCGCCGGTGATGGCGCGGATGCTGCGTGAAAAGCTGGAGGCCCTGCTGCCGCTGCACCTTGGCCGCCTGGCGGCCTGGGGCGGTGCCCAGCGGCAGCGGGTAAAACAGCAGTTCAGCAGCGGGCAGCGCCGTCGGTTCTGGGAAAAACTGTTCAATCATCAGCGGCTGGCGCAGTCGCTGGCCAACGGTGACAGCCAGCAGGTCGAGCGGCTGAGCGAGCAGCTATTCGGTGAACCGCTGGAGCAGCGAGGCGAAGTGGTGCTGGTGGGTGCCGGGCCGGGCGACGCCGGGCTGCTGACGCTGAAGGGGCTTCAGCAGATCCAGCAGGCCGACGTGGTGGTTTACGATCGGCTGGTGTCCGATGAGGTACTGGCCCTGGCTCGCCGCGATGCCGAGCGCATCTTTGTCGGTAAGCGCGCGGGGCACCACTGCGTTCCCCAGCACGAAATTAATCAGATCCTGCTCCAGCAGGCGCAGAGCGGCAAGCGGGTGGTGCGTCTGAAGGGCGGCGACCCGTTTATCTTTGGTCGCGGTGCGGAAGAGCTGGAAGCGTTACAGGGCGCGGACATCCCCTTCTCCGTGGTGCCGGGCATTACCGCCGCATCCGGCTGTTCGGCCTACAGCGGCATTCCGCTGACCCATCGTGACTACGCGCAGAGCGTGCGGCTGGTCACCGGTCACCTGCAGCAAAACGGTGAACTGGAGTGGCAGCATCTGGCTGCGGAACGTCAAACGCTGGTGTTTTACATGGGGCTGGGTCAGGCGGCGGAAATCCGTCGGCAGCTGATTAAACACGGTATGTCACCGGAGATGCCGGTCGCACTGGTGGAAAACGGCACCTCAACGCGTCAGCGGGTGGTCACGGGATCGCTGGCTCAGCTGGCAGAACTGGCTGGGGAAGTAGAAAGCCCGGCGCTGATTATTATTGGAGAGGTGGTGGCGCTGCGCGAGCAGCTAAGCTGGTTCTGATAAGCCAGAGCGGGTGGCCTGAAGCCACCCGCTCTGCATTCGGGATTACGGCTGGGCGACGAAACCGACGGCAGCGTAAACCTTTTTCAGGGTTTCCTGCGCCTGGGCACGGGCTTTCGCCGCGCCGTCACGCATAATCTGATCGAGGAAGGCTTCATCATTGCGATAACGATGATAGCGCTCCTGCAGCTCGCTCAGCATGCCGGATACCGCATCCGCCACGGCACCTTTCAGGTGACCATACATCTGGCCGTCGAACTCTTTTTCCAGATCGGATACCGACTTACCGGTAACGCCGGCGAGGATATCCAGCAGGTTAGACACGCCCGGCTTGTTTTTCACGTCATAGCGAACGACAGGTGGCTCATCGCCGTCAGTCATTGCACGCTTAATTTTCTTCACCACCGACTTCGGATCTTCCAGCAGGCCGATAACGTTATTGCGGTTGTCATCAGATTTGGACATTTTCTTGGTCGGTTCCAGCAGCGACATCACGCGCGCGCCGGATTTCGGAATAAACGGCTCAGGAACCTTGAAGATGTCGCCGTAGATGGCGTTAAAGCGTGCGGCAACGTCGCGGCTCAGTTCCAGATGCTGCTTCTGATCTTCACCTACCGGCACCTGATGGGTCTGATACAGCAGAATGTCTGCCGCCATCAACACCGGATAATCAAACAGCCCGGCGTTAATGTTCTCTTCGTAACGCGCGGACTTGTCCTTGAACTGCGTCATGCGGCTCAGCTCACCAAAGTAGGTGTAGCAGTTGAGGATCCAGCCCAGCTGAGCGTGCTCCGGCACATGAGACTGCACGAAAATGGTACTTTTCTGCGGATCGATGCCGCAGGCAAGGTACAGTGCCAGCGTATCCAACGTGGCCTTACGCAGCGCAACCGGGTCCTGTCGCACGGTAATCGCGTGCAGATCGACGATGCAGTAAACACAGTGATAGTCATCCTGCATCTGTACCCACTGACGCAGCGCTCCCATATAGTTACCGATGGTCAGTTCACCTGAAGGCTGTGCGCCGCTAAATACAATGGGTTTCATGTTTCCGTCCTGATAATTACAGCCCTAGCGCGGGCATTAAATCGTTAAAGTGATCGAGCGTGATGTCAGGCTGACTGGTGGCCACGGGCTCACCGTAGTTATAGCCATAATTCATGCCGATACAGGGACATCCTGCCGCCTGTGCCGCCAGAATATCATTGCGCGAGTCACCGACAAACAGCAACTCACCCGGCAGAAGACCAAATTTTCCTAACACCATAAACAGCGGCGCGGGATGCGGCTTCTTCGCGGCAACATCATCCCCGCCGATAACCAGCGAGAAATAGTCCGCAATCCCTAAGGATTCCAGCAGCGGCGCAACAAACGGCGTCGGTTTATTGGTGACGATCGCCATCGGCAGCTGCTGCGCTGCCAGCTTCGCCAGCGTCTCCTGCACATCCGGATACAGCAGGCTGCCGCTTTCTACGGTGTCGGCATAGTGCTTATCAAACAGAATACGCGCTTCACGCAGGGCTTCTTCCCGAGGCGCATGGCCCTGCGCCCAGCTCAGGGCGCGTTCGATAAGAATGTCGGCACCGTTGCCGATCCAGGTAGAAACACGCTCTATCCCGGCTGCGGGCAGCTGTAGCTCGGTTAAAGCGGCATCGACCGCGCTCGCCAGCCCCGGTGCGCTGTCCACCAGAGTACCGTCAAGATCGAAGGCCAGTGCGCGGATATCAGTGAAATGAGCCATGGCGGGATTTTTCCAGTTCAGTGCGCATATCGTCGATCACTTTTTTGTAATCGGGATGACCAAAAATCGCCGAACCGGCCACGAACATATCGGCACCGGCCGCCGCGATTTCACCGATGTTATCGACCTTCACGCCGCCATCAACTTCCAGGCGGATATCGTAACCGCTCTGGTCAATCAGCTTACGCACCTCACGCAGTTTGTTCAGGGTGCCGGGGATAAACGACTGGCCGCCGAAGCCCGGGTTCACCGACATCAGCAGAATGATGTCCAGCTTATCCATCACGTACTCAAGAATGCTCAGCGGCGTGGCCGGATTCAGCACCAGGCCGGCTTTACAGCCGTGCTCTTTAATCAGCTGCAGCGTGCGGTCGACGTGTTCGGAGGCTTCAGGGTGGAAGGTGATATAGCTGGCACCTGCTTTAGCAAAATCAGGGATCAGACGATCGACAGGTTTAGCCATCAGATGTACATCGATCGGTGCCGTAACACCATAATCGCGCAGGGCTTTTAACACCATCGGCCCCATCGTCAGGTTGGGAACGTAATGATTATCCATCACATCGAAATGTATCACATCACCACCGGCAGCCAGCGCCTTCGCCGTATCTTCACCCAGTCGGGCAAAATCTGCGGCAAGGATTGATGGGGCGATTAAAAACTGTTTCATCCGTTTCTCCCAGGCTAAACCCCCGGCGGCGATAACAGCAGCCAATGCGACTGCTGCGCGGGCCAAAGGGTCAGATCATTGTTGTTCACCGGCCAGCATACAGCGCCAGTAATTCACTCACTTTACTTCGCGTGTTGCCACTGCGACTAATCGAGCGGCGCACTTCAATCTCATGCAGCACAGCACCCTGATACCAGTCCCGCGTCTGCGGCGTATCGTGGTTAGAAATCAGCACCGTAATATTGCTGTCCTGCGACAGCGCGGAAGCCAGCTCGGCAAGGTGCTGCTGCTCGCGCATGCTGAAGCTGTTGGTGTGATAAGCCGTAAACTTAGCGGTAGCCGACAGGGGGGCATAAGGCGGATCGCAATAGACCACCGATCCCGTCTTTGCCTTAGCCAGGGTAACATCATACGATTCGCAAACAAAGGTCGCATTCTGTGCACGTTCGGCGAACCAGTACAGTTCGCCTTCAGGGAAGTAAGGCTTCCGGTAGCGGCCAAACGGGACGTTAAACTCGCCGCGCAGGTTATAGCGGCACAGGCCGTTGTAGCAGTGGCGGTTCAGATAGAGGAACAGCATCGCCCGGCGATACGGATCCTGGCTGAGATTGAACTCCTGCCGTCTGGCGTAGTAGACGACGGAGTCATTTGACTCCGTGGTAAACAGCTTACGCACATCTTCGACAAAAGTCTGAGGACGTTCCTTGACGATATTGTACAGGTTGATCAGATCGCTGTTGATATCAGCAAGGATATAGCGTGGATACTGGGTGTTAAGGAATACCGATCCGGCACCGACAAACGGTTCGATCAGGCAATCACCTTCTGGCAGATGGCTTCTAATATCGTCAAGCAATGGATACTTGCCGCCTGCCCACTTAAGAAAAGCGCGATTTTTTTTCATGCCGTCGTTATTTTTTTACTCATCAGGCTGTGGCTACACCGACAGCATATCTGCGCTTTGAAAGGTCTGCGTGTCGTCACACACTCACACTTCATGAAAGGCCGGGTTGCCCCGGCACGGGATTAATTTCCTGCTTCTTTTTTGACCTGGCTCACCGGTTTCACCCAGGGATTCTGAGCACGGACTTCAGCGGGCAGCGAAGCCACGGCACGTTTCGCATCAGCGGAGGTGTTGTACGAACCGCTAACCAGCACATACCAGGGCTGTCCGTTACGTGTTGTCTGATAGACGTGGTAGCCACTCAGGTTTTGTTTTCTGGCCCACGCGTTGAGCGTGTCAGAGCGCGAGGCGCTGCTCAGCTGCAGCGTATAGTTGCCGCCGGGTTTAGCCGTACTGGCAACGCTGGACGGCGCCTGAGCACGCGGTGCGGCGCTGTGGCTTGCGGTCGCAGCCGGTTTATTCTCTTTCACCACCGGCCTGCTGGCGACAGGTTTGTGTGCGGCGGCAGGTTTATTCTGCGGTACGGCACTTTGATGCGGAACACTCGCCGTTTTGGTGGTGGCGGCAGGTTTGCTGCCGGATCCACCTACGGTAGCCGGTCCGGTTGGCAACGAGGACGAGCCCATTCCGGCCTGAGAAGCCGCATCGACCTGGCCCTGCTGATTGTTCAACGCGTTGTTCAGATCGCCCGGCAGCTCAACCCGCTGCTGATTCTGCGGAGTCGGTACCGCCGCGGCTTCAGTCGGCGTTGATGAGATCTGCGGAGCACTGAGCTCCTGCGGAGAAGACGCTTGACCCGCGGAAGCCGGCTGCCCTTCGGAAGACGGCTGACCGGCATTCTGCCCACTCATGGAAGACGTACCGGAAAGATCGATATTCTTCTCACCGCCGGCATTTCCACCGGAGGCAGGCTGCTGCGCAGTCTTGCCGCCCGCGCTGTCCGGAGATTTCAGGGCTGAACCAATGCCCAGTACCAATAGCAGCAGCACCAGAATGCCAACGCCCATCATCATATGCTGGCGTGAAACCGGTACTTTCGGTAGTGAAGACGTTTTGCGCGACCGCGGCGGTCGGCGGTCACTGGTGTCAGGTTTCAACTCGTCTTCCGGTTTAAACTCGTCCATTTAGCCTCCTCCCATAGAGCGGTTACGCCGTTCACTTCCTTTGAAGGGCGATAACTTCAGAATAGCAGCCATCAGGCTGACCTGATAATAACATTACGAGTCAAGGCTTTTGGCAATCCTGAATTGATGCCAACACCATATCATGCGGCACTCCGCTACGCACTTCGGCTTTACCGATTGCCAGCGGCAGTACCAGACGTAGCTTGCCTGCCAGCACCTTCTTGTCACGCATCATATGCGGCAGATAGTCTTCAGCGGCCATACTTTCAGGGCCATTTACCGGCAGCCCGGCGCGCTGTAACAACGCGATAATACGATCGGTATCCGCCGGATTGAACTGGCCAAGACGCTCGGCATTTCGTGCCGCCATCACCATTCCGGCGGCAACCGCTTCACCGTGCAGCCAGTTGCCGTAACCCATATGGGCTTCAATCGCGTGACCGTAGGTATGACCTAAATTCAGCAGCGCCCGCAGACCGTGTTCATGCTCATCGGCGGCGACCACGTCGGCCTTCAGCTCGCAGCAGCGGCGAATGCAGTACGCCATCGCGCTGCCATCCAGTGCCAGTAACGCATCCAGATTTTCTTCCAGCCAGCTGAAGAACTCACCGTCGAGAATGATGCCGTATTTAATCACTTCCGCCAGCCCGGAAGAGAGCTCACGCGCAGGCAGCGTCTTCAGGCAGTCCAGATCAACCACCACTGATGCAGGCTGGTAAAACGCCCCAATCATATTCTTGCCCAGCGGATGGTTAACGGCGGTTTTACCGCCAACGGAAGAGTCCACCTGCGCAAGCAGTGTGGTGGGGACCTGGATAAAACGCACGCCGCGCTGATAGCTGGCTGCGGCAAATCCGGTCAGATCGCCAATGACGCCGCCACCCAAGGCAATCAGGGTGGTGTCGCGGCCATGAGGTTTTTCCAGCAAAGCGGTAAAGACCTGGTCCATTACGGCCAGGCTTTTAAACTGTTCGCCGTCAGGCAGGATCACCCAATCGACAATCACACCCGCCTTTTCAAGGCGCTCGCGCATTGCATCAAGGTAAAGAGGGGCCAGCGTTTGGTTTGTCACCAGCATGGCCATATCGCCAGCCTTGAGCGGCCAAAAAGAAGCCGGATCTGCAAACAATCCGGCGGCGATAGTGATGGGGTAGCTACGTTCCCCAAGAGTAACGGTAATCCTCTCCATGACGCTGTATCACCTTTTCTGCTTTGCCCGCAGGCGAACAATCAGAGCATTAATCAGCTCTTTTCCAACATGTTGATAATTTGGTTAGCCACCACTTTCGCACTCTGATCGTCAGTGCGGATCGTCACGTCGGCAATCTCTTCGTACATGGGATTGCGTTCGCCAGCTAATGCTTCCAGTACTTCACGTGGAGGAGAATCAACCTGCAGCAGCGGACGCTTTTTGTCGCGCTGTGTACGTGCCAGCTGTTTCTCGATGGTGGTTTCAAGATAAACGACTACACCACGAGCAGAAAGACGATTGCGCGTTTCGCGAGATATGACGGAACCGCCACCTGTCGCCAGCACAATGCCCTGCTTTTCAGTGAGTTCATTAATGATTTTTTCTTCGCGATCGCGGAAGCCTTCTTCGCCTTCGACGTCGAAAACCCAGCCCACATCCGCTCCGGTACGTCGCTCAATTTCTTGATCGGAATCGAAAAATTCCATATTGAGTTGCTGAGCTAACTGACGCCCAATAGTGCTTTTGCCGGCACCCATAGGCCCAACCAGAAAGATATTGCGTTTCTCTGCCATTTTTTCGGTATTACTAAGACAATTCGTGGATGATACCCCGCCTAAACCAGACAGGACATGAACTGAAACCTCATGAGCTAAAGTGCGAGAGTCAGACGAAAAATTATCTCAACACTGAAGGGGTTTTGGCAACCGATTAAATTTACCTTGCTCATTGCACCCAGTAATCTGGCACGTTTCAGTCCGCTTCATTTATCAGCCGGATATGGTTGCATCGGCTACGCCGTTTGCGCGCGATAAAAAACGGTTAAAATGCATTCACTACTTAAGGCCACTGGCCTGATATTCAAAATCGCTAAACCTTGTAAGCTAATTCAGCCCTTGCGTCAAACGCAACCGTAACCAATTCAGGAAAAAACATACAGGTCATGTATTTTGTCGCAGAAAAACCTTATTCACTGCGAATCAGTCGAGGTGTGATGAAAATCACTAATTCTCGTCTTTTTTGCTCCCGCACGCTGTGACGAAACAGCCCACCCAGCAGCGGTATTTCTCCCAGTAGCGGAACGCGAGTTTGCCCGGTGGCACTCTGCTGTTGGAATATCCCGCCCAGCGCCAGCGTCTGCCCGTCTTTTAGCGCAACCTGCGTGTCTATCTCCTGTTTATCAATGGTCAGCACTTCGTTCTCGCCACTGCGCATCGTGCGGCCCGGCACATTCTGGCTGATATGCAGCTTCAGTAGAATCCGGCCATTGCCCTGCACGACCGGCGTGACTTCCATGCCGAGCACCGCCTCTTTAAACTCCATGGTCGTTGAACCGCTATTGCCGGTTGCCACCTCATAGGGGATCTCGGTTCCCTGCTTGATGCTGGCCGTTTGCTGGTGGGAGGTGAACAGCCGCGGGCTGGCGATAATATCCGCCTGATGTTCGCGTTCCAGCGCGCTTAGCTCCAGATCCAGCAGCCGACCGTCCAGCTTCGCCAGGGTCAGCCCCAGCATGCCTGCGGGCCGCGCTACGCCAAGATCCACGCGCAGCTGGCTGGCGCGCAGCGCATCCGCAACCTGTTCTTCACCGCTCAGCGCCCAGTTGACGCCCAGCTCACGCAGGTTCTCCTCGCTAATGGTGACAATCTGGGCGGCGATTTCAACCTGCTCCAGCGGCACATCCAGCTGCTGCAGCCAGCGGACCGTTTGATCCAGTGCCTTTCGGGTATCACGGAGCAAAAGCGCGTTGGTGCGGGTATCTAACGTCACGCTGCCGCGTGCCGTCATCAGCCGGCTGCGCTCATTCTGCAGGCTGGTATTTAACGCTGCAGCGTCGGCGTATTGGAAGATAACCGTCTGGGTATGCAGGGGGCTGTTCAGTTCTGCCGCTTCACGTTCCGCCTCGACGCGCTGCTGTTTCTCCTGCTCCCGCTCCTGCGGGAACACCAGCATCACATTGCCTTCCCGCTCTATGCTGAGCCTGCCCATTTTCATCACCAGCTCCAGCGCCTGCTGCCACGGGACTTCATACAGCCGCAGCGTCAGCGAACCGTTTACCTCGGGCGCGACCATCAGATTCAACTGCTGATACTCTGCCAGCGCCTGTAAAATCTGGCCTATCGGCGCGTCTTCAAACGCCAGTGAGATCGGCGCGGCGCCTTTGCACAGACCGCTAATCAGAATCAGAACCAGCGCTATTTTCCTTAACACGACGTTCTCCTTTAAGTGTCAGCCTGAGCGGTGGCCTGCAGCCCTGCTCATCCTCCAGGGTGATGCCCTGCATATCAATCTGCATCACCCGCCACCCCGTCCCGACGGGCCGATCGTTAACGCCGACGTGTAGCCGCGCAGAGGAAGCGATAAGCCAGGCCTCATAGTGATCCGGCCGCCCGATAATGCCCTGAAGCCGTAAGGGTGCATCAGACTCGCCGATCGGGGAACACTGCCCGCCTCCGGCAGGTGAAAATGGATCCCGCGCAGCAACATCCAGCGCCAGCAGTAAAATAAACAGCGCGCTAAATTTCATAGTTGAGTTGGATCAGCAGATGCAGCCACGGCGATTGCCCCTTTAGCGTCACGGCAGGGATGCTCACCGCCGGTCTCAGGGTCTTCAGATAGTCAAGAAGGTCGGTAAACTGCTGCCAGCGCAGGGTTATGGCCAGTTCACCGCCGTTCTCGTCCGGCTGCCAGTGTTCAAGCTCACCGCCGCTGGCCGCCAGCAGAGCCGGTAAAGAAAAATGCGGGCCATCCTGCGCCACGAACTGCTCACTCAATTCGGCACTCTGCTGTTCCAGCATGGCAAGCGACGGCAGGCGGCGCAGCGCCTCAAGCCGCTGCCGATAACGAGATAACTGTTCCTGCATCTGCCGGTCCAGCCGCTGTGATGTGTGCTGCACCGGTCGTAGCCAGAACTGCCACATTATCAGCGCCATCAGCGCCCCCGCACCGATAATGCCGAGCATGCGAAGCCGGATATCCGCTGCCAGCCAGTTCGTCAGCCAGCGATTACTCATTGCTCTGCTCCTGGTTCCCCAGAGTCAACTGCAAGCTGAAACTCACCCCGACAGACGGCTCGCTGCGAAGCGCCCCCAGCTTTATGGACGGTATTTCCTGCAGCTGACGCAGCCTGTCGCGCAGATGGTGAAGCTCAGCCACGCTGCGGCTGAATCCCTTGAGGGAGACGCCCTGCCGGTCTTTCTTCAGACCGTTCAGCCAGATATCCGGCGGTATTTCCGCGCTCAGTCGCTGGATAAAACCCAGCCACCGGGAAAGATCCTGCTGCTGCAGTTGCTGCTTCTGCTGTGCCTGCCGCAGCTGGTCGAGCCGCTGCTGCGCCGCCAGAGTCCGATCGTGCAGGGCCGCAGCATCCTGCTGCGCACCGGGCCAGAAGCTCAGCAGTACCGCCCGCCGATCGTTAAGCCGCTGCTGCCAGTATCCGCCCTGCATCGCGAAGATCGTCAGCGCCAGCATCAGTCCGCACAGCCGCCGCCACCGCTGCCACTGCTGCCGTTGCCGCCTGGCCCGCCAGGGCATCAGATTAATACAGACCATTAGCGATCCTCGGGCCGCATTGCCAGCCCGGTGGCAATGGCATAAGCCCCGCCGCAGACCGGCAGCGGCGGCTGAAGAAAGTGCAGAGCGGCAAAAGGTGAAAGCGCAGTCGCCCCTTCAGGCAGTACATCATCCAGTGCGGAGCTGTACCAGACTGCCCCCTGCGGCGGTAGGTACCGCTGACGCAGTGCGGAAAAATCAGCGGCGTCGTCAAGCGGGCACCAACCCCATGGCCGTTCACCGTGCTGCGGGGAATACCACAGCCAGTGATCGCTCAGGCGATGAACCAGCGTCGCGTCAGGCGACAGCGCAAGGGCTCGCGCCAGCACGGAGAGCGCCGACGGCGTCAGGTCCATCACCTGCGGTATCAGGCCAATCTCCTGCAAACAGTCCAGCCAGCCCTGCAGTGCTTCCCGCCGGGTAGCGGTCAGCGTCAACTGGTTATCCATTCCGTCGCTCAGGCGAAAATCCAGCGCCAGCGCTTGCGGTTCAATCGGGAAAAAACGCTTCGCCGCCGCGCGGATGTAGTCGCTCTGTGCGGCTTCACGCAGATGAGTGGTGGGCAGGCTCAGCTGGCGCTGCATCACCAGCTGGGGCGGGTATCCCACGCGCAGCGCAATGCGCGAAGGCAGCAGCCTGCGCCAGCGCTGCAAAATGGAGACGAGAACCTCTGGCCGTTGCACCAGGCCATTTCTTAACGTATCTTGCGGCAACGTATGCTGCCACCAGTGGCGCAGCTGCCAGCCGTTGCGGCGGCGCTGGATACCGATGGCGCAGAGCTGCCCGTTTTGAATATCCAACCCGACCTGCCATGTCTGAAAAGCCATTGACGAAATCTCCTTATCGTCAGTTACAAAAGGACGTATCCAAGGTACTGGCTTGCCTTTATACTACCGCGCGATTGTTTATAAACTGCCCAATCGACTCTTAATGGGAAATATCAGGTGAAGTTCGTAAAGTATTTATTGATCCTTGCAGTGTGTTGCATCTTGCTGGGAGCCGGCTCGATCTATGGTTTATACAAATACATAGAGCCGCAGCTTCCTGACGTTGCCACGCTGAAAGACGTGCGTCTGCAGACGCCAATGCAGGTCTACAGCGCCGATAACGAGCTTATCGCGCAGTACGGAGAAAAACGCCGTATCCCGCTGACCCTGCAACAAATCCCCCCCACGATGGTGAAGGCGTTTATCGCCACCGAAGATAGCCGTTTTTATGAGCATCACGGTGTCGACCCGATCGGTATTTTCCGTGCTGCCAGCATCGCGCTGGTCTCCGGTCATGCCTCACAGGGTGCCAGTACCATTACGCAACAGCTGGCGCGTAACTTCTTCCTCAGTCCGGAAAAAACGCTGCTGCGCAAAATCAAAGAGGTCTTTCTTGCCGTTCGCATCGAACAGATGATGAGTAAAGATGAGATCCTTGAGCTTTACCTGAACAAAATCTACCTCGGCTACCGCGCGTATGGTGTCGGTGCGGCGGCTCAGGTTTACTTCGGTAAAAACATCGATGAGCTGTCGCTGAGTGAAATGGCGATGATTGCCGGGCTGCCTAAGGCCCCGTCAACCTTCAACCCGCTCTACTCCCACGAACGTGCCGTGCAGCGCCGTAATACCGTGCTGGCGCGTATGCTGGACCAGCATTACATCACCCAGTCGCAGTATGACGAGGCCCGCAATACGCCGCTGGTGGCGAACTATCACGCGCCGGAAATCGCCTTCTCCGCCCCGTACCTGACCGAAATGGTGCGCCAGGAGATGGTGAAACAGTACGGTGAAGATGCCTATAACGACGGCTATAAGGTCTACACCACCGTCACCCGCAAGCTGCAGCTGGCGGCGCAAAAGTCGGTGCAGGACAATGTGCTGGCTTACGATATGCGCCACGGCTATCGCGGCCCGGCCAGCGCGCTGTGGAAAGCGGGTGAACCGGCCTGGGGCCAAACGGAAATCCTGAAAACGCTGAAGTCCCTGCCGGTTTACGGCCCGCTGTTCCCGGCGGTGGTGACGCAAAGCAGTAGTGATTCTGCCACGGTGCAGATGCGCGACGGCAGCACCACGGATCTGAATCTGGACGCCGTACGCTGGGCGCGACCGTTCAAATCCGATACCTTGCAGGGCGCAACGCCTCGCGCCGTGAATCAGGTCCTGCAGCCGGGTCAGCAGATCTGGGTACGCCAGGCGGATAACGGCTGGATGCTGTCGCAGGTGCCTGACGTTAACTCCTCGCTGGTGTCACTCGATCCGCACGACGGTTCGGTGCGCGCGCTGGTCGGCGGATTTGATTTCACCCTGAGCAAGTTCAACCGCGCGACCCAGGCGCTGCGCCAGGTGGGGTCGAACATCAAGCCGTTCCTCTATACGGCGGCGATGGATCGCGGGCTGACGCTGGCCTCGATCCTGAACGACCTGCCGATTTCCCGCTGGGATGCCGGTGCGGGTGCCGACTGGCGTCCTAAGAACTCACCTAACACCTACGCCGGGCCGATTCGCCTGCGTCAGGGACTGGGCGAGTCGAAGAACGTGGTGATGGTCCGCGCCATGCGCGCCATGGGCGTTGACTACGCGGCGGAATATCTGCAGCGCTTTGGCTTCCCGGCGCAGAACATCGTGCATACCGAATCCCTGGCGCTGGGCTCCGCGTCCTTTACGCCGCTGCAGATGGTGCGCGGCTATTCGGTGATGGCCAACGGCGGCTTCCTGGTTGACCCTTACTTCATCACCCGCATTGAAAATGAAGCGGGCGGTAAGATATTTGAAGCGAAGCCTAAAGTGGCCTGTCCCGAGTGCAATCTGCCGGTTATCTACGGCGAAACGCAAAAAGCGGTGGCGCTGAGCGAGGACAGCGTGGAAAACGTCGCGGTTTCGCAGGAAGGTAAAACCAATGCCGTTCCGCAGCCTCAGCTTGAACAGGTGACGCAGCAGCAGGTTCAGCAGGATGGCGACCAGCAGTACGCGCCGCACGTGATCAATACCCCACTGTCGTTCCTGATTAAGAGCGCGCTGAACTCGAATATCTTTGGTGAACCGGGCTGGATGGGCACCGGCTGGCGTGCCGGGCGCGACCTGAAGCGTAACGACATCGGCGGCAAAACCGGTACCACCAACAGCTCGAAAGATGCGTGGTTCTCCGGCTACGGCCCGGGCGTCGTGACGTCAGTATGGATTGGCTTTGACGATCATCGCCGCGATCTGGGCCGCACGACCGCTTCCGGGGCGATCAAAGATCAGATTTCTGGCTATGAAGGCGGCGCGAAGAGTGCTCAGCCTGCCTGGGATGAGTATATGCAGTCAGCGCTGGATGGCGTCCCCGTACAGCCGCTTACCCCGCCGGAAGGTGTGGTGTCGGTGACCATCGATCGCAGCACCGGCAAGCTGGCTAACGGCGGCGGCAATACGCGTCAGGAGTACTTTATCAACGGGACGCAGCCGACCGAATACTCGGTTCACGATGTGGGTACCACGCTGATGGATAATGGCGAAACCCACGAACTGTTCTGACGGGTATTAACGCCTTAAACACCAAGAAGCCGGATAAATCCGGCTTCTTTTTTTTGCTCAAACAAACAGCGTTCGTACCAGATCAGTAGCTGAGACGCCCCTGCTTCACCAGCCATTCCCGCACCAGGAACAGCGCACTGACGTTGCGCGCCTCGCGGAAATCAGGCTCATCCAGCAGCGCCAGCAGGTTGTCCAGCGGCCAGTGTACCTGCGGCAGCGGCTCGGGTTCATCCCCTTCCAGCTTTTCCAGATAGAGATCTTCCGCCACCACAATATTCATCTGGCTGGAGAAATAGGAAGGTGCCATGGTGAGTTTACCCAGCTGTTCCAGCTGATGCGCCCCAAAGCCCGCCTCTTCTTTCAGCTCGCGGTTCGCCGCCTCAAACGGCGTTTCACCCGGATCAATCAGCCCCTTGGGGAAACCCAGCTCATAGCTTTCCAGACCAACCGCATACTCCTGAATCAGGATCAGGTGATTGTCGATAATCGGTACAATCATCACGGCTTCGCGGCCGGAGGGACGCATCCGCTCGTAGACCCGTCGGGCACCGTTGCTGAAGGCCAGATCCACCGCTTCCACGGTAAACAACCGCGAGCGGGCTACGGCCTCAACGTTGAGAATTTCAGGTTTCTGTAATTGTCTGGTCATAAGGGCCCCAGGAATAAGCCGAAGATAAACGCCATCGTCCGCACGCGGCTGAACGCTGACCGTATTAACACTATTGTGCGGTAGCCGCATCAGGAAGCCAATCATCGCACGGATCATTTTGCTTATTTATAACAAATCATTGTTAATATGAGGAAAATCATTTAATGAAAGTCAATCTTAGTCGCGGGAAATAGGATTATACCGATTCTTAATAGTGCAAATGCCTGGTAAGATTTAAGCAAGGAAAGGCATGCTATGATTTTATCATTATGATTCTTATTACTATTTATGTTTTCGATACCGATTGTCAGTGCGACCTTAACCCGCCATTATTGGTTTATAGATGACCGAAGCCGTACGCCAGAACCGTAACAGGAGCACTGTGGCAGGAATGAGGGGAGCATGAGCACACTCGTTAGCATACTGCTGGCAATGCTGGCCTGCTCAATCGTCGCGGGCGGTGTATTTTGGTATACGCTGCGCCGCCGTTCACCGCTGGCCAGGCCTCTGCCATTTTTAAGCCCGCCCCAACGTAAGCTGAGCGACGAAGAGCGCGCGGCCGTGGAACGCTACCTGTCATCTCTGGCCCGCAGCCGCTCCACAATATTGCCAACCGGTGCCAGCAGCGCACAGGAACAGCTGGTTCTGACCTCACAAAGCAACAACGTCTATCCGGTCACCCGCGCCATCACCCGCTACGGATTGTCCACGGATGAACCGCATAAATGGCGCTACTATCTTGATGCGGTCGAAGTCCACCTGCCGCCGCAGTGGGAACAGTACATTACCGATGAAAACTACGTAGAGCTGATCAAAACGCAGACCATCCCGCTGGTGATCTCGTTGAACGGACACCTGCTGACGGAGTACAACTGGGATGCGCCCGTTTTGGTACCCGCGCTGCGCACAACGGCGCAGAATGCCTCAATCCGCAAGGCAGAAAGCGAGCCGATTGAGCTGCTGAGCGTACGTAAAGAAAGCCTGGAAGAGTACGCATTAAGCCGCCCCGAAGGCACACGTGAAGCGCTGGTTATTGGCACCGCCCTGCTGCTGTTTTTCTTCAGTCTGGTCAGCCCGGTGATGCTGACGCCGTGGCTGGTGCTGGCCGGGATCACCATGACGCTGGTGAGCTGCTGGTTCCTGTACCGCCGCCCCGCGGATAGCGATCTGCGCGAAATACACTGCCTGAGAGGCGCACCCAAGCGCTGGGGCCTGTTCGGGGAATCGAATCAGGGGCAGGCAAGTAACATTTCTCTGGGCAGCATCGACCTGATTTATCCTGCGCACTGGCAGGATTATCTGGCGCAGGATCTGGGGAAAACCACGGAAATTGATATCTACCTCAACCGACATGTGGTGCGCCAGGGGCGCTTTTTGTCACTGCAGGATGAGGTGCGCAACTTCCCCATTCAGCGCTGGCGAAAAAACGTGGTGCTTGCAGCCTGTGCGCTGCTGGTGCTGGTTCTGCTGATTGCGCTGATCCCGCTCAGCATGCCGCTCAAACTCAGCATGGCCTGGATTAAAGGCACCGACAGTCTGCAGGTTACTCAGGTCGCCGACCTGGAGAAAACCACGCTGCACGTGGGCGACAGCCTGAAGGTAAAGGGAACCGGGATGTGCTCTATCCCTGCGGCCTACCAGGGAAATCGCAGCTATGCCTTTATGCCGTTTGACTGCTCGGCACTGTACTGGAATAACGCCCCTGCCCTGCCTCTGCCGCAGTCGGATATCATCGATAAGGCGACGGCACTGCTGGATACCACGCGCCAGCAGCTCCATCCGCAGACCAGCACCGACCCGAAGCTGAATCCGCAGCTGGCCACGGCGATTCAGAAATCCGGCATGATCCTGCTGGATGATTTTTCCGATATCGTGTTGAAAACCCAGGATCTGTGCAGCCAGAAGCTGGACTGCGTGCGGTTGAAAAATGCGCTGGTTAATCTCGGTAACGCAAAAGACTGGACCACGCTGGTGCGCCGTGCCAATTCAGGATCGCTGAACGGTATGAACGTGCTGCTGCGCCCGGTGAGCGCCGAAGCGCTGGAAAATCTGGTGAATACCGCCACATCAACCTTCTTTTATCGCGAAACGCGCCGCGCCGCGGAGATGCTTAACAGCCCGCCGCCGGGCGGATTTTTGATCTACAGCGATGAGGGCCGCTCGCTGGTCAGCCATCCGGCCCCGTCCGTGTCACTGTTTGATTATAACGCCCCCGATCAATGGCCAGAACTGCAGCGGCTGGCGGGCATGCTGCTGCAAACGCCGTTTACCGCCAACGGTATCGTCACCAATATTTCCACCGATGCCAACGGCACCCGGCATATCGCCCTGCACAGCGAGCCAAATTCCGTGACGCTGTGGCGCTATCTCGGCACCAGTCTGCTGCTGCTGATCCTGGCGGCAACGATAACGATAAACCTGCTGCTGGCCCTGCGCCGCATGAACCGCAATCGCATTCGCCTGCAGGAGATCCAGCGCTATTACGATACCTGCCTGAATCACACCCTGGGTAAGATCCACGCCGTTCGGCCAATGTTCTGACCCTCGCATTTGTGCTATTTTTAAGGTTGATTATCTCCGCCCTCAACGCATACCCACCTGCAGCTTGAAAGAAACGGGAATGGCCCATACATAAGGGGATTCCCGACAGGAGCAGCGATGAAAGAAAAACCCACAGAAGGGATCCGGCTCGATAAATGGCTCTGGGCCGCGCGTTTTTATAAAACCCGCGCCGCAGCACGCGAAATGATCGAGGGTGGCAAAGTCCACTACAACGGTCAGCGCAGCAAACCGAGCAAGCTGGTTGAAGTGGCCGCTGAACTGACCCTGCGCCAGGGCAACGATGAACGCACGGTCGTGATTCAGGCGGTCAGCGACAAGCGTGGGCCCGCAACGGAAGCGCAGCTGCTGTATCGCGAAACGGAACAGAGCATTGAAAAGCGGGAAAAAGTAGCGCTGGCGCGAAAAATGAACGCGCTCAGCATGCCGCATCCTGACCGGCGGCCGGATAAAAAAGAGCGCCGCGATCTGATGAAATTTAAAAATTCTGGCGAAGAATAATCCGCCATAACGAGAGAAAAAATATGTCCCAGCAAGACCAAATGCACCGTTATCTGTTTGAAAACCACGCCGTGCGTGGCGAGCTGGTTACCGCATCCCAGACCTGGCGCGATATCATCAGCGGCCACGATTACCCACAGCCGGTTCAGCAGATCCTGGGTGAACTGTTGGTGGCGACCAGCCTGCTGACCGCTACGCTGAAGTTTGACGGCGACATCACCGTTCAGCTGCAGGGCGATGGCCCGCTGAACCTGGCGGTGATCAACGGCAACAATCAGCAGGAAATGCGCGGCGTGGCCCGCACGCAGGGTGAGATCGCCGAAGGCAGCAGCCTGAAAGAGATGGTCGGCAACGGCTACCTGGTGATTACCATCTCGCCGAAAGTCGGCGAGCGTTATCAGGGCGTTGTAGGCCTGGAGGGCGATACCCTTGCTGCCTGCCTGGAAGACTACTTTATGCGTTCTGAGCAACTGCCAACGCGGTTGTTCATTCGCACCGGTGAGCACGACGGTTTAGCCGGAGCGGCAGGGATCCTGCTGCAGGTACTGCCCGCTCAGGATGCGGGGCTGGATGAGTTTAACCACCTCGCGACCCTGACCGAAACCATCAAGACCGAAGAGCTGCTCGGCCTGCCTGCCACCGAGGTTATGTGGCGTCTGTATCACGAAGAAGAAGTCACCGTTTACGATCCGCAAAACGTGATCTTTAAATGCTCCTGCTCTCGTGAGCGCTGCGGCGAAGTGCTTCTCTCCCTGGCAGAATCGGAAGTGAATCAGATTCTGCAGGAAGACGGCAAGATTGATATGCACTGTGACTACTGCGGCAGCCATTATGTCTATGATGCGGTGGATATCGCGGCGATCCGCAAGGGTTCAGCGGGCGAAGCGGAACAGGTTCATTGATTCGCTGAACAACGCCGTAGTCTGGTGAAATAGAGAAGAGTAGCGAGTCTGGCTACTCTTTTATTACCTAATATTTACCGCGCCTTAACCGCAAAAAAACATGCTTTTAATGCGTTATTTTGCGGTCCTTTTCAGTGATTTCTGCTTCGCTTCTCAATTCTTTCCCCTGCCTCTTTCGCTCTCAAATGACGGGTGTACACTGCGCGCGATCGTGATGTCTCCTCCCTCCCGCATCAGGAACCTGCGGGTTATCACGGTGAAGCACTCGAAATACCCTTACAATTTGTTGTAGTAAAAAACCGAGATAAGGAGCAGTTACATGCGCGCTAACGACCTGACCACGCTGGACCTCGTCGCTTATGGCATCACTGATACGGTTGAGGTGGTTCATAATCCCGATTATGACACGCTGTTTAAGGAAGAAACCCAACCCGGTTTAACCGGCTTTGAACGCGGCATCGTCACCCAGTCTGGTGCCGTCGCCGTGGACACCGGCATTTTTACCGGCCGTTCGCCGAAAGACAAATATCTGGTGCGTGATGAAACCACCCGGGACACGCTGTGGTGGAGCGACGAGGGTAAAGGCAAAAACGACAACCATCCCCTCTCACCAGAAACCTGGCAATCGCTGAAGTCGCTCGTTTCCCGCCAGCTTTCCGGCAAGCGCCTGTTCGTCGTCGATACCTGGTGCGGTGCCAACCCGGATACCCGCCTGAACGTACGCTTTATTACTGAAGTTGCCTGGCAGGCCCACTTCGTCAAAAACATGTTTATCCGTCCGGATGCTGAGGGACTGGCGAATTTCGTGCCGGATTTTGTGGTGATGAACGGCGCGAAATGCACTAATCCCGAGTGGCAGCAGCAGGGGCTGAATTCGGAAAACTTTGTAGCCTTTAACCTGACCGAAAAGATGCAGCTGATTGGCGGCACCTGGTACGGTGGCGAAATGAAGAAAGGGCTGTTTGCCATCATGAACTACCTGCTGCCGCTAAAGGGTATCGCCGCCATGCACTGCTCGGCAAACGTCGGTGAACAGGGCGATGTGGCAGTATTCTTCGGCCTGTCAGGCACCGGCAAAACCACGCTCTCCACCGATCCGCTGCGCAGGCTGATTGGGGATGATGAACACGGCTGGGATGATGACGGCGTCTTTAACTTTGAAGGGGGCTGCTACGCAAAAACCATTAAGCTGTCCGAACAGGCCGAACCGGAAATTTACCACGCTATCCGCCGCGATGCGCTGCTGGAAAACGTCGTGGTGCGGGCTGATGGTTCTGTCGACTATGACGACGGCAGCAAAACGGAAAACACCCGCGTTTCTTACCCAATTTACCACATCGAGAATATCGCCAGGCCGGTATCCAAAGCGGGCCATGCGAAAAAGGTGATTTTCCTCACCGCCGATGCATTCGGCGTGCTGCCGCCGGTATCACGCCTGACGGCCGACCAAACGCAGTACCACTTCCTGTCCGGCTTTACCGCCAAGCTGGCCGGCACCGAACGCGGCATTACCGAACCGACGCCCACCTTCTCTGCCTGCTTCGGTGCCGCGTTCCTGACGCTGCATCCCACGCAGTATGCCGAAGTACTGTTAAAAAGAATGGAAGCCGCCGGTGCTCAGGCGTGGCTGGTGAACACCGGCTGGAACGGCAGCGGCAAACGTATTTCCCTTAAGGACACCCGGGCGATAATCAATGCGATTCTGAGCGGCGAAATTGATCGGGCGGACACCGCCACGCTGCCCATCTTCGATCTGGAGATCCCGCTCTCGCTGCCTGGCGTAGAGGCTCACCTGCTGGATCCGCGCAATACTTACGGCAGTGAAGCCGAATGGGAAGGAAAGGCGCGCGACCTTGCGCAGCGGTTTGTTGATAACTTCGATAAATTTACCGACACCCCAGCCGGTGAGGCTCTGGTCAAGGCGGGGCCAAAACTGTAGCGATGCAAAAAAATGGACCGCTATGCGGTCCATCTTCTTAGTCCGTCAGGTGCGCTGCGGCGGCAGGGCGGCAGGACTCTGCGCAGGGTATGCCGGCAGGGGAAGCCAGGCACGGACCAGCAGCCCGCCTTTCTCACTTCTGCCAATATCCAGAGCGCCCTGATGGGCATCAATAATACGTTGCACAATCGCCAGTCCCAGCCCGGTACCGCTGGTGCTGCGCGCGCTGTCGCCGCGTACAAACGGCTGGAACAGGTGCTTGAGCTGATCGGGTTCGATCCCCGGGCCGTCATCCTCAACCTGGAACCAGGCTCGCTGCAACTCACGACCGGAGCTGACTTTGATCCAGCCGTTACCGTAGCGCGCGGCGTTGACCACAAGGTTAGCGACCGCACGTTTGATGGCCAGCGGATTGATATCCACCATCAGTTCGACCGGCATCACCGCGCTCTCAATCTCTCTTTCGTAGCCGCTTTCCGCCGCAACCACTTCGCCCAGCACGCCGTTGAGGTCGGCGTACTCGAACTGCATCTCCTGCCCGGTGCGCAGATAATCGATAAACTGTTCGATGATGGCGTTGCACTCTTCGATATCTTTATTGATCGACTCGGCCAGATAGCCGTCCTGCTCCGACATCATTTCCGTGGCCAGGCGAATGCGCGTCAGCGGCGTGCGCAGGTCGTGGCTGACCCCCGCCATTAACAGCGTACGGTCGTCAGCCAGCTGCTTGACCCCGGCCGCCATCTGATTAAATGCACGTGTAACCGAGCGCACTTCAGAAGCGCCGTACTCGCGCAGCGGCGGCGGGATCACGCCTTTACCCACCTGCAGGGCAGCGTGTTCCAGCTCCACGAGGGGTCGGTTTTGTATTCGTATAAACAGCCAGGCACCGCCTATCGCCAGCAGCATAATCGCCAGCGTGTAGCGGAACAGCGGGGAGAAGTCGCCCTGATGAATTTCCGTCAGCGGCACGCGCACCCAGATATCCGGCGACAGCCAGGTTTTCAGCCAGACGACCGGCGAATTCTTATTAACCTCAACGCGCACATCGGTCGGCCCGCCCAGCTGCTGCGCCATCTGCTGACTGAGGAACTCGTAGTGCTGCGCCCAGCGCAATCCGCTCTCTTCCGCCGCTGCATTGGTATACAGTGAAATGCCCAGTTCGCGATAAATTTCGCGACGAAACGCAGGAGGAACTTCCAGCTGCGTCCCATCCTCAAGCTGTAACCGGTCGGTCATCAGCATGCGCACTTCGTAAGCCAGCACCTTATTAAACTGCTGCAGGCTCGGCAAAATGGCGAAGTTCAGAACCACCAAATAGGTCGTTACCAGGCTGACGAACAGCAGGGTAACGATCAGTAACAGGGTTCGGGCAAATGAACTGCGGGGCGAGAAGCGGAATCGCCTCATGCTTTACTGCCGTCCGGTACGAAGACGTAGCCCAGGCCCCAAACGGTCTGAATGTAGCGCGGATGAGCGGGGTCTTCCTCTACCATGCGGCGCAGGCGCGAAATCTGCACGTCGATAGAACGCTCCATCGCACTGTACTCTCGGCCACGGGCCAGGTTCATCAGCTTGTCACGCGACAGCGGTTCACGCGGGTGGCTGACTAACGCTTTCAGCACCGCGAACTCACCGCTGGTCAGCGGCATCGGCTCATCTTCGCGGAACATTTCGCGGGTACCGAGGTTCAGCTTGAACTTACCAAAGGCGATGACCGCTTCTTCCTGCGATGGCGCACCCGGCAGTTCGTTAGCCTGGCGGCGCAGCACGGCGCGAATACGGGCCAGCAGCTCGCGTGGGTTGAAGGGCTTAGGAATATAGTCATCGGCACCGATTTCCAGGCCAACAATGCGGTCCACTTCTTCCCCTTTCGCCGTCACCATAATGATCGGCATCGGGTTGCTCTGGCTGCGCAGACGGCGGCAGATAGACAGCCCGTCTTCGCCAGGCAGCATCAGGTCCAACACCATCAGATGGAAGGATTCACGAGTCAGCAAGCGATCCATCTGCTCGGCATTCGCCACGCTACGCACCTGGAAACCCTGCTCGGTCAAATAACGTTCCAGCAACGCACGCAAACGCATGTCGTCATCTACTACCAGAATTTTGTAGTTCTCTTGCATTTCGATACTCCCAAGGCGCTATTGCCTGAGCTGATATTTTCAAAAAATAAGCCTGAATGTAACAGCCAATAATGGTTTATATTGTAGCTGAAATTGTTACAAAGCATATTAAACAGTAGGTTATCCTTAAAATTCATCATTAAACGCGCTGCCGATCACGTCCGAAAACAAAAAAATTCGCAGCCCAAACAGCGGCTAAACCGCTAAATCATCAGGGGTTAACGATGAAAACCAAACTGATCACCCGCGGCGGCTACGACCTGCTGAAGCAGGAGCTGGACTACCTGTGGCGTGAGGAACGCCCGGAAGTAACAAAGAAAGTGACCTGGGCGGCCAGCCTCGGCGACCGCAGCGAAAACGCCGACTACCAGTACAACAAAAAGCGCCTGCGCGAGATCGACCGTCGGGTGCGCTATCTGACCAAGTGTCTGGAGCAGCTGCGGATTGTTGATTATTCACCGCAGCAGGACGGTAAAGTATTTTTCGGTGCCTGGGTTGAGGTGGAAAACGACGACGGCGACATTAAACGCTTCCGCATCGTCGGCTATGACGAAATCTTCGGGCGCAACGACTACATCTCTATCGACTCACCGATGGCCCGTGCGCTGCTGAAAAAGGAAGTCGGCGATGCCGCCACCGTGCATACTCCGGTAGGCGACGCACTGTGGTACGTGAACGATATCAGCTATATAGAACAGTCCTAAATACGCGGCGATAGCCGGTTGCATCACGATTAGACCGCCGCAGGGTTGGCATTTCTCGGCTGCAAACCGTATAACTGTCCCCTATTTTCCTAAGCCAAAAAAGTATCCCAATGATGAAAGATTCGCTGAACCGCATTATTGCAGATGAACTCAAGGCCAGAGCAGAACAGGTTGAAGCCGCTGTTCGCCTGCTGGACGAGGGCAATACCGTTCCGTTTATTGCCCGCTATCGTAAGGAAGTGACCGGAGGGCTGGATGATACCCAGCTGCGTACGCTGGAAACGCGCCTCGGGTATCTGCGCGAACTGGAAGATCGCCGTCAGTCGATTCTGAAATCCATCGATGACCAGGGCAAGCTGAGCAACGAACTTGCCGCCGCCATCAACGGTACGATGAGCAAAACCGAACTGGAAGATCTCTACCTCCCCTACAAACCAAAGCGCCGCACGCGCGGACAGATTGCGATTGAGGCCGGGCTGGAGCCGCTGGCCGATACGCTGTGGCAGGACCCGTCGCAGGATCCCGAGCAGCGAGCAGCGGGCTTTGTCGACGCGGATAAAGGCGTCGCGGACGTTAAAGCCGCCCTTGACGGCGCGCGCTATATCCTGATGGAGCGCTTTGCCGAAGACGCATCGCTGCTGGCGAAAGTGCGTGACTACCTGTGGAAAAATGCCCACCTGGTGTCGCGGGTGATTGAAGGTAAAGAGGACGAAGGTGCCAAGTTCCGTGACTACTTCGATCATCATGAAGCGCTGGCCACCGTGCCTTCCCACCGTGCGCTGGCGATGTTTCGCGGTCGCAACGAGGGGATCCTGCAGCTGTCGCTGAACGCCGATCCGCAGTTTGATGAGCCGCCGCGTGAAAGCCACGGTGAGCAGATCGTCACCGATCATCTCGGCCTGCGCCTGAATAACGCGCCTGCGGATGCGTGGCGTAAAGCCGTGGTCAGCTGGACATGGCGCATTAAGGTGCTGCTGCATCTGGAAACCGAGCTGATGGGCACGGTGCGCGAGCGTGCGGAAGATGAAGCGATTAACGTCTTCGCC
The DNA here is from genome assembly GCF_003751505.1 of Erwinia sp. JUb26. Classification (GTDB taxonomy): domain Bacteria; phylum Pseudomonadota; class Gammaproteobacteria; order Enterobacterales; family Enterobacteriaceae; genus Erwinia. The sequence goes on from NZ_RJVB01000005.1 coordinate 54,280, forward strand.
CGCAACCTGCACGATCTGCTGATGGCAGCACCGGCGGGCATGCGTGCCACCATGGGCCTCGATCCGGGCCTGCGCACCGGGGTGAAAGTGGCGATCGTTGACGCCACCGGTAAGCTGGTTGCCACGGATACCATCTACCCGCATACCGGGCAGATCGCCAAAGCGGCTTCCGCCGTTGCCGCGCTCTGTGCAAAACATCAGGTGGAGCTGACCGCAATCGGTAACGGTACCGCCTCCCGCGAGACCGAGCGCTTCTACCTGGACGTACAGAAACAGTTCCCGCAGGTACAGGGCCAGAAAGTCATCGTCAGCGAAGCTGGTGCGTCCGTTTATTCGGCATCCGAACTGGCCGCGCTGGAGTTCCCGGACCTGGACGTGTCAATCCGTGGTGCGGTCTCGATTGCCCGCCGCCTGCAGGACCCGCTCTCAGAACTGGTTAAAATCGACCCGAAATCCATTGGCGTTGGCCAGTATCAGCACGACGTTAGCCAGAGCCAGCTGGCGAAAAAGCTGGATGCGGTGGTGGAAGACTGCGTTAACGGCGTCGGCGTGGATCTGAATACCGCGTCGGTACCCCTGCTGACCCGCGTGGCGGGCCTGAGCAAAATGATCGCCCAGAATATCGTCAACTGGCGCGATGAAAACGGCCGCTTCCAGAACCGCCAGCAGCTGCTGAAAGTTAGCCGCCTCGGGCCGAAAGCGTTCGAGCAGTGCGCGGGCTTCCTGCGTATCAGCCAGGGGGATAACCCGCTTGATGCCTCTACGGTTCACCCGGAAGCCTACCCGGTCGTCGAGCGGATTCTGGCCTCAACCGGGCAGTCGCTGGGCGACCTGATGGGTAACCCCGCCGAACTGCGCAACCTGAAGGCGGTGGATTTCACCGACGAGCGCTTCGGTGTGCCTACCGTCAGCGACATCATCAAAGAACTGGAAAAGCCGGGCCGCGATCCGCGTCCGGAGTTTAAAACCGCGCAGTTCGCCGAAGGCGTGGAGACCATGAACGATCTGCTGCCGGGCATGGTGCTGGAAGGGTCGGTGACCAACGTCACTAACTTTGGTGCCTTCGTCGACATCGGCGTACATCAGGACGGTCTGGTGCATATCTCCTCCCTGTCGGACAAGTTTGTCGACGATCCGCACAAGGTGGTGAAAGCCGGAGATATCGTCAAAGTGAAGGTTATGGAAGTGGATTTGCAGCGTAAGCGCATCGCCCTGACCATGCGTCTTGACGAACAGCCGGGGGAAACGAACGCCCGTCGCGGCAGCAGCGGCAGCGGCAGCAATGCGAATAGCCGGGATAGCGCCCGCCCGGCGAAAAGCAGTAAACGCCCTGTCGCACAGCCGGCCGGCAACAGCGCAATGGGTGACGCGCTGGCTGCCGCATTTGGTAAAAAACGCTAACACCTCTACGGGCGGATCGGTCGATCCGCCCTCTTTACCACGATCGGCCCCCTGTCCCGTGCCAACATTGCGCCATATCAATACCAGCGATAATCACTCTCATTAAAATTCGCATTGGTTGATTATCACTCATTTTTTATGTGGCAGGCACAGGCAATGCAACTGATACCCAAACAGCGTTATCGCATTCTTCGTTTTTCTCCCGAGGCCAGTCCGGTTTTTCGTCAGAAACTGATGGCCCTGGGGCTACTGCCCGGATCCACGTTTGAACTGATTCGCATCGCCCCGCTCGGCGATCCGCTGCAGGTCAAAACGCCACGGATCAGCCTGATGCTGCGTAAGAAAGATCTCGCCCTGCTGCAGCTGGAAACCGTCACCGCCAGCGAGGCAGGCGTATGAAAACCTGCACCGTCGCGCTGACTGGCAACCCGAACGTCGGCAAAACCACCCTTTTTAACCAGCTGACCGGGTCGCGGCAGCGGGTGGGCAACTGGGCAGGCGTCACCGTTGAGCGCAAAGAGGGGATGTTCAGCACCCCACAGCATGAAGTCCGTCTGGTAGATCTTCCCGGCACCTACTCGCTGACCACTCTGTCAGCGCAGGCGTCGCTGGACGAGCAGATTGCCTGCCACTATCTGCTCAGCGGGGAAGCGGATCTGGTGATTAACGTGGTGGATGCCAGCCACCTGGCGCGCAATCTTTATCTCACCACCCAGCTGCTGGAAATGGGTCAGCCCTGCATCGTTGCGCTGAATATGCTGGATATCGCCGAGCGCCAGCAAACCCATATTGATTGCGACGCGCTCTCCCGGGCGCTGGGCTGCCCGGTCGTGTCGCTGGTCTCCACCCGTGGCCACGGCATTGACGCGCTGAAACAGGCCATCGATCGGCACGATCGCACCGTGCCCGAGTTGATCGTCGACTATCCGCAGCCGCTGGAAAAAACGATCGAACGGCTGGTCGCCGCGCAGCCGGGAGCGTTAGCGCAACAACAAAAACGCTGGCTGGCGCTGCAAATGCTGGAGGGCGATATCTGGAGCCAGCAGCAGGCCGCAGAGGCGGCCGACCTGCAGACCAATATTCCCCCGCAGATCGGCGAGGATGCCGCACAGTCCATTGCCAGCAGCCGCTACCAGAAAATCGATGCGCTGTGCCGCGATGCGATAGTTCACGGCACCACCGGCACCAGCATTTCGCAGCGTCTTGACCATCTGGTGATGAACCGCTGGCTGGGGCTGCCGATATTCTTCCTGGTGATGTATCTGATGTTCTTTCTGGCGATCAACCTGGGCGGCGCGCTGCAGCCGCTGTTCGATCTCGGTTCCGCCGCCATTTTCATTCAGGGCACCCAGTGGCTGGGGGCCACTCTGCATTTTCCGGCCTGGCTGACGCTATTCCTCGCCCAGGGGATCGGTGGCGGGATCAATACGGTGATGCCGCTGGTGCCGCAGATCGGCATGATGTTTCTGTTCCTGTCGCTGCTGGAAGATTCCGGCTATATGGCGCGCGCCGCCTTCGTAATGGACCGCCTGATGCAGGCGCTGGGTCTGCCCGGTAAATCCTTTGTGCCGCTGATTGTCGGCTTCGGCTGTAACGTCCCTTCGGTGATGGGCGCGCGCACGCTGGACGCGCCGCGTGAACGGCTCATCACCGTGCTGATGGCACCGTTTATCTCCTGCGGCGCGCGGCTGGCGATTTTCGCCGTTTTCGCCGCCGCCTTCTTTGGCCGACACGGGGCACTGGTGGTATTCAGCCTCTATCTGCTGGGGATTGGCGTGGCTATTCTTACCGGCCTGATGCTGAGGCACACGCTGATGCGCGGTGCCGCCAGCCCATTTGTGATGGAGCTGCCGGTCTGGCACATTCCCCATCTGCAAAGCCTGCTTCTGCAAAGCTGGCAGCGCCTGCGCGGTTTCGTGCTGCGCGCGGGGAAAGTGATCGTGCTGGTCAGCATACTGATTGGCGCGCTGAACAGCTTTTCGCTGAGCGGAAAACCGGTCAGCGATCTGAACCAGTCCGCCCTCGCCAGCGTCAGCCGCGTGCTGACGCCACTGCTTTCCCCGATCGGCATCACGGAAGATAACTGGCAGGCCACCGTCGGCCTGCTGACCGGCGCGATGGCAAAAGAGGTGGTGGTCGGCACGCTGAATACGCTGTACACCGCCGAAGCCATCCAGCAGCAGCCGTTCGATGCCGCACAGTTCAACCTTAGCGACCAACTGCTGGAAGCGCTCGGTGAAACCTGGCAGGGAGTGAAAAGCACCTTCAGCCTTAGCGTTCTTTCGAACCCGATTGAGGCCAGCAAAGGCGATGCGGAAATGGCCGGAGGATCGATGGGCGCCATGCACAGCAAATTTGTCAGCGATGCGGCGGCCTACAGCTATCTGATTTTTGTTCTGCTGTACGTACCCTGCGTGTCGGTGATGGGCGCCATCGCCCGCGAAAGCAGCCATCGCTGGATGCTGTTTTCCATTTTTTGGGGGCTGGATCTCGCCTGGTCGCTGGCCGCGTTATTTTATCAGTTGGCCAGCTTTCGGCAGCATCCGGGCAGCAGCAGCCTGATTATCGCTGTCGTCGTGCTGGTCAATATCGTGGTGCTGGCGCTGCTGCGCAGGGTGAAGCTTAAACCGGTGCTCATTCCGGTTAAAAATATCACCCGCGTCTGTGAAGGCTGCGAGCAAAGTAAAAACTGCCACTGATATTCTTCGGCGAGCAGGGCAGAAGAAGTTGCGAATCTGATATCAGAGTCTACAGTGAAAAATAACGCCTGAACTCTTCGCCAGCGGTGGTCCGTTTACGACACATGGATATCATCAGTAGCTTAATCGATCGCATCTATGACGCTTCCTTCCCCCCCGCTGCGCTGCAGCGGCTGCGGGCGCTGATTGACGATACCCGCGCTCGCATCCGCTACCGGCGCAAGCCACACTGGGATGAGAAAGACGTGGTGCTGATCGCCTATGCCGATCAGTTCCGCGAAGACGGCATCGCCACGTTAACCACTTTTACCCGCTTCTATCAGCAGCACCTGCAAACCACGTTTAACCTGGTGCATCTGCTGCCGTTTTTCCCGTGGTCCTCGGACGATGGCTTTTCCGTTATCGACTATCACCGCATCGATCGGCACTGCGGAGACTGGCAGGATATCGCCCAACTCCATCAGCATACGCGGCTGATGTTCGATTTTGTCTGCAACCATATTTCAGCGGAAAGCAGCTGGTTCAAAGCCTATCTGGCACAGGATCCGCGCTGGGATGACTTCTTTATCAGCATGCCGCCCGCCACCGATCTGAGCGCCGTCACCCGACCGCGCACCTCGCCGCTACTGACGCCGTTTACTCTGGCCGATGGCGAAACACGCTTTGTCTGGACCACCTTCAGCGCCGATCAAATCGATCTCAACTTCGCCAACCCGGAAGTGTTGATCGACATGATGGCCGTGCTGCTGGACTACCTGGAGAAAGGCGCGGACTACGTGCGGCTGGATGCCGTAGGCTATATGTGGAAAACCCCCGGCACCTCCTGCATCCATCTTGAGAAAACCCACCAGTTGGTTAAGCTGATGCGTGCCGTGGCCGATGAAGTGGCACCGGGAACGGTGATCCTGACGGAGACCAACGTGCCGCACAAAGATAACATCAGCTACTTCGGCAACGGGACGGATGAAGCGCAGATGGTTTATCAATTCTCACTACCGCCGCTGGTGCTGCACGCCATCCATTACGGATCGTCCCGCGCCCTGCGGCAGTGGGCCGCTTCGCTCGATGCCAGCAGCGGTAGCACCACCTTTTTTAACTTCCTTGCCTCTCACGACGGTATCGGCCTGAATCCGCTACGCGGCATTCTGCCGGAAACGGAGATCGTTTCTCTGGTGCGTGATTTGGCGAGCGAAGGCGCGCTGATCTCCTATAAAAACAATCCCGACGGCACCACCAGCCCGTACGAAATTAACGTCACCTATATGGATGCGTTAAATAAAAAGGATGACGATGACGATACCCGTTTGTGGCGCTTTATGCTGGCCCACGCACTACTGCTGGCGTTTCCCGGCGTACCGGCGGTCTATGTACAAAGCCTGCTGGGTTCCCGCAACGACGTTGATGGGGTGCGGCGTGCCGGATACAACCGGGCCATCAATCGCGAGAAATACCCGCTCGATGCCATTGAGCAGGCGCTGGCGGATCCGGCAACGCTGCGGCATCGCGTGTTTCATGCCCTACGTGAACTGATTCAGGTTCGCCAGCGGCAGCCCGCCTTCCATCCCGATAATCCGTTAACCATTCTGGACAGCGAAAACACACTGCTGGTGATGACCCGTGACGCGCCAACCAACGGGGATAGCCTGCTGTGCATCTACAATCTGAGTGAAAAGGCGATGAGCTATACGCTGCCGGATGACAGGACTTATCGCAATGTGATCAACGGGGAACGGACCCACAAAGCGGGGCCGCTCGATCTGGCCCCGTGGGATTACTACTGGCTGCGGGCAGAATAGCCCGGCGTGCAGAACTTATTTATACACTTCCGCTTCTGCCAGCATGCGGCCACGCTCTTCGGCGGCAATAATGACGTAGTAACTGCCGCCTAATTGATCCGCTTTGGCAGACAGTTCGGCCTTGGCATCCATTGGCGCATTGGTGTCAGTGGTGGTAATCACGCCAATCTTTTCCAGGTTCATCTCCTGAACCTGCTGACGGCTGATTTCTTTGGCTGCGGAAGCGCTAAACGCTAAGGTCGCGGTGACGAGTAATGCAGTAACAGAAATAATTTTTTTCATGATTTGTCCTCTCCATAGGCTATCTGTATCCGATTCGTCAGGCGGCGCGGATCCTCCCGCGCTACCTGGCCTCATTATTAACCGGATCGGATAAACAAACCAACCGGATAACCGACGATGTGATGAACAAAAAGTGGCATTCAGTCGCCCGTTACTCGCCCGCCTTTTTTCCTCGCCTCCCTTCGCCGTGGGTAAACATAAAAACGGGTTACCACAGCGTTAAATCATCTAATAAATAATTTTATTATTTTGTAAAATCAACAATATATTGACAAAACTCTGCCGGATGAGAAATAAACGGTGCGTGGGCGGCCCTCTGCATAATCACACTGGTACTCGCTGGCCATAACGTATCCAGCAGCGACGCAACCTTACGCGGCACCAGCCCATCAAGCGCACCGTACAGGCGCAGCATCGGCAAGTTCAGTGAAATCAGATCCGCTCTTAAATCAATGCCCCTGAGTATTTCCAGCCCGGCATTCAGCACCTCAACCGACGGTACCGGATGATCCAGCACCACGCTTTTCAGCGCGCGGGCATCCTGGCGTGCGCTCTCGGTTCCCAGGGTTTGCAGGGCGAGAAAGCGCTCGACCGTCCGCTGGAAATCCTCACTCAGCTGCTGCTGGAAGCCGCTCAGTGTCTCAGGGCGGATGCCCGGCCACGCCTCGGCGGCGCTAAAGCGCGGTGATGACGCCACCGTAATCAGCGCCTCAACCCGGTCAGGATGCTGAACCGCCAGCCGGCTGGCAACCAGCCCACCCAGCGACCAGCCGAGCCAGACCGCCTTCTCGGGTGCCTGCGGTAGCAGCGAGGCCACCATGTCGTCCAGCAACATCGCCGGAAAACCCTGGCTGCGGCCATAGCCCGGCAGATCCACCAGATGCAGGCAAAAGTGCGCGCTGAGTCGATCGCTGATGCAATGCCATACGCTGGCGTTCAGCCCCCATCCGTGCAGCAGCACAAGATGGCGATCGCCCTGGCCAATCGTCTCCCAGTAAAGCGGCTTCATAGGTTATGGTCCTGTGTTTAACGTCGATGAGGTGAACATGCTACCAATGCCTGCCGCCTGTTGGCTATGTCAGATGCCGCTGAATCTGGCACGCCACGGGGTCTGTAGCATCTGTCTGCGGCAGCTACTCCAGCAGTCTCCCGCCTGCCCGCGCTGTGGTCTTGCCAGTGGGCATGCATCCCGCCCCTGCGGCCGTTGCCTGCTGCGCCCGCCGCTCTGGCAGCACCTGTTGGCCGTTACGCCCTGGCAGCCGCCGCTGAAGACCTTAGTGAACCGGCTGAAATTTTATCGCGCCACCGCACAGGCGGTAATGCTGGCGCGGCTAATTTTGCTAAGGTGGTTACAGGAATATCGCTGCGGCGGCCCGCCGCGTCCTGAGTTATTGCTCTGCGTGCCGCTGCATTCCCGCAGGGCGTGGCATCGCGGCTATAATCAGTTAGATGATATGGCGCAGAACCTGGCGCACTGGACGCGCTGCCGCTATGACCGTCGGGGCGTGATACGCATCCGCAAAGGAAAAATCCAGCACCGCCTGAACGCGCTGGCCCGCCGCCGCAATCTGCGCGGCGCTTTTCGGGTCACGGCTGAGGTACGCGGGCGTCATATTGCCCTGCTGGATGATGTGGTCACCACCGGCAGCACCGTTGCCGAAATCAGCCGTATGCTGCTGGCCGCCGGTGCCGCCAGCGTACAGATATGGTGCCTGTGCCGAACCTTGTAGCAGGTCGGAGATGGGCGTATTATAACCAATGAATTTTGTTAACTGTTGAGCAATCGCCATGATCGTTATTACTGACTCTGCACAAGAGCACTTTGCAAAACTGCTATCAAAGCAGGAAGATGGCACCCAGATTCGCGTATTCGTTATTAACCCGGGTACGCCCACCGCCGAGTGCGGCGTTTCCTACTGCCCGCCCGATGCAGTAGAAGCAACGGATACTGAACTGAAGTTCGAGAAGCTGTCGGCATTCATCGATGAACTCAGCGCACCTTATCTGGAAGACGCTGAAATCGACTTCGTCACTGATAATCTGGGTTCACAGCTGACGCTGAAAGCGCCTAACGCCAAAATGCGTAAGGTGAACGAGGATGCGCCGCTGGTTGAGCGCGTCGAGTATCTGCTGCAGGCTCAGATCAACCCGCAGCTGGCGAGCCACGGTGGCAAAGTGTCGCTGATGGAAATCACCGATGATGGCCTGGCTATTCTGCAGTTCGGCGGCGGCTGTAATGGCTGTTCAATGGTCGACGTCACCCTGAAAGAAGGGATTGAAAAAGAGATGCTGCAGGCCTTCCCTGAGCTGAAAGGCGTGCGCGATCTGACCGAACATCAGCGCGGCGAGCACTCGTTTTACTAATCGACTCACGCTAAACATCGCTTTCCGGGCGGCCCTGTGGCCGCCTTTTTTGATCCGCTCCCTCGCTATCCTGTTCCATTCCCCAGTGAAAAAACGTCGTTATACACATTGAGCTTATCGTGGGATTAGAACTGGATCTTTCAGCTTACACGTGTACACTGAAATTTCCTTTCGTAACCCGGGTGACAGCATTGTCTATGAATAATATAAGAGTGGTTATTACCGGAATGGGGCTGACAGGCCCACTGGGAAACGGCGTAAGCGGCAGCTGGCAGCGGCTGATTGCCGGTAAGTCAGGAATTACTGCCCTGCCCGCGGACGCCTACGGCGACACCGCCATCCGCGTGGGTGGGCAGGTCCCTGATGTGAATCAGGACCCCGAACACGGCTTTGATATTGATGCATTAATCCCGCAGAAAGAGCAGCGCAAGTCCGACCGCTTTATTCATCTGGCGCTGGCCGCTGCCGAAGAGGCGGTGAACCAGGCAGGCCTGCGTAACCTGAGCGAAGCGGCGAAACTACGCGTTGCCACCATTATTGCCACCGGCATCGGTGGCTTCCACGCCATCGGTAACGCGGTTAAAACCGTGGCGGAAAAAGGCAGTCGTCGCCTCTCGCCCTTCACCATTCCGTCGTTTATCGCCAACCTGGCCGCGTCCCAGGTGGCGATAAAATATGGCTTCAAAGGCATGCTGGGCACCCCGGTTTCCGCCTGTGCCGCCAGCATCCAGAGCATCGGCGATGGCCTGCGTGCCATTCGCTGCGGCGAAGCCGACATTGCCGTGGTTGGCGGCAGCGAATCCTGCATCAACCCGGTTTCACTGGGCGGTTTCCAGGCCGCACGCGCGTTGTCCACCGCCTGGAACGATCGGCCTGAACTGGCCTCACGGCCGTTTGATGCCGGACGAGACGGCTTCGTAATGGGTGAAGGGGCGGGCATGCTGGTGCTGGAAGAGTTGGAACACGCCCGCCAGCGCGGTGCAACCATCCTCGGAGAGGTGGTCGGCTACGGCACCACTTCGGATGCTTATCACATTACGGCGGGGCCGGAGGATGGCGAAGGCGCGGCCAGATCGATGCAGCTGGCCCTCGCGCAGGCGAAACTGACGGGCAGCGATATTGACTATGTTAACGCCCACTCCACCTCGACGCCGGTGGGCGACCTGGCGGAGATTAACGCCCTGCTGAAGGTGCTGGGAAAAGGGGCGAAAACCGCAATATCGTCCACCAAATCGGCAACCGGGCACCTGCTGGGTGCCGCCGGAGCCGTCGGCTCGATCTTCTCCCTGATGGCGATACGCCAGCAGATAGCGCCACCGTCGCTGAATATCGAGCGGTTGGATGACGCAGCGAAGGAGTTAAACGTGGTGCAGAATACCGCCCGTCCGATGCCGATCCACACCGCGCTGGTGAACGGATTTGGCTTCGGCGGCGTCAACGCCTCGGTTATTTTTAAAAACTTCAACGAGTAAACCGCACCCGCCTCTGCCACGCTGAGCGGCAGAGGCGGCAACTCAGGCTTTATTCCCTGCCCGACGGCGTCTGTCGAGGTCGCTAATCAACCGATTGATTCCCTCATCGGCAAACATTTCCTCCAGGCTGGCACTGAGTTTTCTGCGCCAGTTTGGGTACTGATCGGTGGTACCAGGCACGTTGACCGGTTTTGCCATATCCAGCCAGTCCTCCGGCTGTAAACCCAGCAGCGCGCTGTTGCTGTCGGCAATGTAGCGCTGCATCCCGCGATTCAGCGTGGCGTCCATGTCACGTTTCTCCGCCCGTTTCGCATAGCGCTTTGGCACGCAGCCGAAACGGTGCAGCGCATCCAGCAGCGCCTGCTTCTGCCTGGCGCGATCGGCAAACAGCCCGCTCAGTACCACTTTATCCGGATACAGGCCCAGCGTTTCCCCCAGGGTTAAATCCCCGACGTTCCAGAACCCACGCAGCGTCGGCAGATCGTGCGTGGTGGCGCTGGCCATTGACTGACGCGGCCAGTCGGCCGGCGGTCGCCAGGTGTCTTTATCCTGCTGTTCAAAGTACAGCACCTTCCACGAATAAATCCCGCTGTCGCGCAGCTTACCGACGATTTCCGCCGGGACGGTGCCCAGATCCTCACCGATCACCATGCACTGATGACGCTCGCTTTCCAGCGCGAGGATCGCCATCAGATCGTCAACCGGGTAGTAAACGTAGGCGCCGAAGTTGGCCGTCTCGCCATAGGGGATCCACCACAGGCGCAGCAGCGACATCACATGATCGATGCGCAGCGCGCCGCAGCTGGCCATATTGGCCCTTAGCAGATCGATAAAGGGCTGATAGCCGCGAGCCGCCATCACGTGCGGATCCATCGGCGGCAGCCCCCAGTTTTGCCCGAGCGGACCGAGAATATCCGGCGGCGCACCGACCGAGGCCTTCAGGCAGTACAGCTCGCGATCGCACCAGGTTTCCGAGCCGCCTTCGGCGACGCCAACGGCGAGGTCACGATAAAGCCCTACCGGCATGCCCTGCTGCTGACTGAACTGCCAGCATTCATCAAACTGACGGTGCGCCAGCCACTGCAGCCACAGCCAGAAGCGCACCTCATCCTCGTGGCGCTGACAGAACTGCTGTACCGCATCGCTATCGCCGTGCTGCCAGGCTTCCGGCCACACCGGCCAGCCCCAGCGGCTGGCGTCTTCTTTCAGCATATAAGCGTGAATGGCATCGTAGGCCGCCTGGTTAAACAGGCTTTCGCCGCCGCAGGTAATAAACTGCTCAAACTCCAGCCGTGTTCTGTCGTCGTGCAGCCGGCTGCTGAAATGCTGCCACGCGTAGCACAGCCCCTGAATTTTCAGTGCACCAACCGGGCCATAATCCACCCAGTCGGTCTCACGCACCGCCGCCAGCGTGGCCTGCGTCTCACTCTGCTGCCACCAGCGCTGCGCCTCCTCACTGTGCTGGAAATCTTCCACGGCGGCCACGTCGATATACATCACGTTCAGCCAGCGGCGGGATGACGGGCTGTACGGGCTGGCATTTTGCGGCGCGGCCGGGTACAGAGCGTGAACGGGATTCAGGCCGATAAAGGCCCCCCCACGCTGCGCCACTTCACCGACCATCCGCTTCAGATCGCCGAAGTCCCCCATTCCCCAGTTCTGCTCAGAGCGCAGGGTATAAAGCTGAACGCAGGATCCCCACAGCTTCTCTCCCTGCTTCAGGGCGGCAGGTTCATAACAGCGCTTCGGCGCGATAATCACCCGGCACAGCCACTGCTTTTTTCCCTGGCTGAGCAGCAGCTGATGGTAGCCGTTAGGCAGGCGTGATGGCAGCGACAGCGTCTCCCCCGCCGTCACCCGCCCGTGAAACTCTTTGCCCTTTTCGGTATGAAAATGCCACTGGTACTCTCCGCTGCCGCCAATGCTAAGCCGCTGCTCACGCTTGTTGAGCAGCACTTTGCACGGCGGCAGCGGCACACGATCGGCTTTTGGCACCTCGTGCATTGCCGCCAGCAGCTTCTGCCGCGTTGCCAGAGGAATGACTTCCGGCTCGCCTTTAGCATTGATGTACTCCGCCGCGATACCCGCGGCGGCGGCGGCCTGTTCAAATTTCTGATGATCCATAGGCCGTCCTTAGCGTTTTGCCTGCCAGATGCGTTGCTGATAGTCACGGATTGAGCGGTCGGAGCTGAACATCCCGGTACGCGCGGTGTTAAGAACGGCCGCCCGGCTCCAGGCTTCCTGGTCCCGGTACAGCGCTTCCACCCGCAGCTGCGCCTCGCAGTAGCTGGCAAAGTCCGCCAGTACCAGCCACGGATCGCCGCCCTTCGTCAGGCTGTGCAGCATCATATCGAAAGCGTGTTTATCGCCGTCGCTGAAGAAGCCGTTTTCCAGCTCTTTCAGCAGGCTGTCCAGGTGTTTATCTTTCTTGCGCAGTTTCACCGGGTCATAGCCCCCGGCCTTCAGCGCCTTTACGTCATCCACACGATTGCCAAAGATAAAGATGTTCTCTTCACCGACCTGCTCGGCAATCTCCACGTTTGCGCCGTCCATGGTGCCGACGGTCAGCGCCCCGTTCAGTGCCAGCTTCATGTTGCCGGTACCGGAAGCCTCATAGCCCGCCGTGGAGATCTGCTCGGAGAGATCCGCCGCCGGGATCATCAGCTCCGCCGCCGTAATGCGGTAGTCGGGGATAAACACCACTTTCAGCTTATCGCCGATCAGCGGATCGTTATTGATCTTCTCCGCCACCTTATTGATGGCGAAGATAATGTTTTTTGCCAGATAGTAGCCCGGCGCAGCTTTGGCTCCGAACAGGAAGACCCTCGGCACCCAGTCCTGCTTCGGATTATCGCGCAGGCGCTTGTAACAGGAGAGGATATGCATCAGCCCCAGATGCTGGCGCTTGTATTCGTGCAGTCGCTTGATCTGCACGTCGAACAGGGCGTCCGGGCTGACCACAATGCCGGTACGCTGCTTAATGTACTCCGCCAGGCGCACTTTGTTATCATGCTTGATCTGGCGGTAGCGCTGGCGGAAGGCCTTATCATCGGCGTACTTTTCCAGTCCGCGCAGGGCATCCAGGTTGTTGGCCCACTCTTCCTTTAGCGTCTCGTCGATCAGCGCAGACAGTGCCGGATTACACTGCTTCAGCCAGCGGCGCGGCGTAATGCCGTTGGTGACGTTATGGAATTTTTCCGGCCACAGCTGGTGATATTCGGGGAACAGATCTTTCACCACCAGATCGGAGTGCAGCGCCGCTACGCCGTTGACGGCAAAGCCGCTGACCACGCACAGGTTCGCCATACGCACCTGTTTGTCATGAACGATTGCCAGCTTCGCCCAGACCTTTTCATCCCCCGGCCACTGCTTCTCAACCTGCTTTTTAAAGCGGCGGTCGATCTCTTTGATTAGCGTAAAGTGGCGCGGCAGCAGGCTGCGAATTAACCGCTCGTCCCAACGCTCCAGCGCTTCCGGCATCAGGGTGTGGTTGGTGTAGGCAAAGGTTTTGCTGACGATAGCCCAGGCGTCATCCCAGCCGAGCTGGTGATCGTCAATCAGCACCCGCAGCATTTCCGGGATCGCAATGGTCGGATGGGTATCGTTGAGCTGAATCACTTCATAATCCGCCAGCTCGTGCAGCTTGCGGCCGGCCTGATGATGGCGACGCAGAATGTCGGCCACCGAGCAGGCGCACTGGAAATACTGCTGCATCAGGCGCAGGCGCTTGCCTTCCTGATGATTATCATTTGGATAAAGCACCTTGGTCAGCTTCGCGGCATCAATGCCCTGCTGCTCCGCCTTAAGGAATTTGCCGTCGTTAAACAGCGTCAGATCGAACGGATGGGCATGCGTCGCCTGCCACAGGCGTAGCGGCTGCACCACGCCATTGCGGTAGCCGGTAACCGGCAGATCCCAGGCCTCGCCGCGCAGGGTAAAGGCGGGCTGCCAGCTAAAACCGCCTGCGCCGTTCTTCACCACTTTACCGCCGATGCCGACATTCACATCCAGCGCAGCATTATGCCGAAACCACGGGTAGCTATCGCGGTGCCAGTCGTCCGGGGCTTCTTTCTGCTGGCCGTCGGCAAACGACTGACGGAACAGACCATACTGATAGTTAAGGCCGTAGCCGGTTGCCGACTGCCCCACCGTCGCCATTGAGTCCAGATAGCAGGCCGCCAGACGCCCGAGGCCGCCGTTGCCCAGCGCCGGATCGACCTCTTCCTCCAGCAGTTCACTCAGGTCGCGCTGGTGCTCGGCCAGCGCGGCTTTCACCTCGTCATACCAGCCGAGATTAAGCAGGTTGTTGCCGGTCAGTCGCCCAATCAGAAATTCCATCGAGATATAGTTAACGTGCCGCTGTTTTTTATCCACCTTCACCACCGGCTGCGCTGCCAGCAATTCGGCCAGCGCGCCGCTAATCGCCTGCCACCACTGGTGTGAATTCATCTCAGCGGCGGAGGAATAGCCCAGGTGTTGCCACTGACGCGTCAGAGCCGCGTCAAAACGTGCTTTATTGAATTGCTGTTGCGACATAACTTCCCTCACAAAATGGTTTCAAATTGGCCAACTGCCGTCATGACCCGAAATACTGTGATAAACCGATGCGCACATGCTAACGACGCCGGATGACAGAGCATCATCCCCGGGCAATTTTTACCAGGGAGGAGCCGTGGGGCGTAGGTGAAAATGTGATCGCCCGCACCTTACAGTTAAGACGCCAATACAAAAAAAAGCTCATCGCATAATGCGATGAGCAAATAAATAGCAAGAATGACAATCAGAGGGTATAGCTCGCCGGACCGGCAGCCCGGATGAAACGCACAATCAATCGGCAGCGCGCACTGCACGGCTAAAAAAGAGTTAGGAGGGATGAATTAAAAGTCATGCGGTTTAATTCAGTATGCGTCATTTCATTCATCGCGTCAGTGTGGCGCGATGTAAAAAATCATAAGGAAATGTGATGCAGTGCAACTTACAGAATCTCCATTTGCACTGCGTCTTGCAATAAAGGTCATCCTGGCCGAAGGTATTTTAATTACACGCTGCGAAATAATTCATTTTATTTCTTTTTTCGCCACCACACAGTGAAGTGTTCACCATGCTGATACCCTCAAAACTAAGCAGACCGCTAAGGTTAGAGAATACGCTGGTACGCGATCGCCTGATCGCCAGGCTGGCTAACAGCCATCTGTACCGCCTGGTACTGGTCACCAGCCCGGCAGGCTACGGTAAAACGACACTGATGGCCCAGTGGGCAGCGGGAAAAAGCGATCTGGGCTGGTATTCCCTGGATGAAAGCGACAACTACCCCGAACGCTTCGCCAACTATTTTATGGCGGCCATTCAACAGGCGACCGGCGGTCACTGCCTGCGCAGTGAAACCCTGGCGCAGAAGCGTCAGTACGCCTCCCTGAATGCCCTGTTCTCGCAGCTGTTTATCGAGCTGGCCGAATGGCAGGCGCCGCTGACCATTGTGATTGATGATTACCACCAGCTGACCAATGACGTGATTCATCAGGCGATGCGCTTTTTCCTGCGCCATCAGCCGGAAAACCTGACGCTGGTGATCCTTTCTCGCAACCTGCCGTCGCTAGGCATTGCTAATCTGCGCGTGCGCGAGCAGCTGCTGGAAATCAACAGCCAGTCGCTGGCCTTCACCCACGAAGAGACGCGCGCCTTTTTCGCCGGTCGCCTGCTGCAGCCGATAGCCGAACAGGAATCCCAGCGGCTGTGCGATGAAGTGGCCGGATGGGCCACCGCGCTCCAGCTGATCGCCCTTTCCGCCCGCCAGTCCAATACGCCAACCCATCAGTCCGCCCAGCGCCTGGCCGGGATCAACGCCAGCCATCTGGCGGATTATCTGGTGGATGAGGTGCTGGACTGCGTGGATGATGCCACGCGTAACTTCCTGCTGCGCAGCTCGGTGCTGCGCTCCATGAACGACGGGCTGATTGCCCGCCTGACCAGTGAAGAGTGCGGCCAGCGGCGGCTGGAAGAAACTGAACGTCAGGGGCTGTTTATCCAGCGGATGGACGAGCACGGAGAATGGTTTAACTTCCACCCGCTGTTTGCCTCTTTCCTGCGCCAGCGCTGCCAGTGGGAGCTGGGCAGCGAGCTGCATGCCATTCATCGTGCCGCCGCAGAAGGCTGGATGGCGCAGGGCTATGCCGGTGAGGCGATCCATCACGCGCTGGAGGCGGAAGATATCCCGCTGCTGCGCGATATTCTGCTGCGCCACGCGTGGACCTTGTTCAACCACAGCGAACTGACGCTGCTGGAAAAAGGCTTACAGGCGCTGCCCTGGAAGCAGCTGGTTGAGAATCCCCGGTTGATCCTGCTGCAGGCCTGGCTGGCGCAGAGCCAGCACCGCTACAACGAAGTCGACCGCCTGCTGGCGCGTGCCGAACAGGAAATGGCACTGGAACAGGTGGTGGTCGACGATCTGCTCAGCGCCGAATTTAACGCCCTGCGTGCCCAGGTGGCGATCAACGCCGGCCGCCCGGATGAAGCCGACCGGTTGGCGCTACTGGCGCTGGATACCCTGCCGCTGAGCTGCGCTTTCAGCCGCATCGTTGCCACCTCAGTGCGCGGAGAAGTGCTGCACTGCCGTGGCGAGCTGGCCATGGCGCTGATGATGATGCAGCAAACCGCGCAGATGGCAAGGCAGGAGAACGTTTGCCACTACGCGCTGTGGGCGCTACTGCAGCAGAGCGAGATCCTGATTGCCCAGGGCTATCTGCAAACGGCCTGGGACACGCAGGAGCAGGCATTCCGCCTGATTGCGGAAGAGGGGCTGGAGCAGCTGCCTATGCATGAGTTCCTGCTGCGCCTGCGTGCGCAGCTGCTGCTCTCCTGGGCGCATCTGGACGACGCCGAGAAAGCCGCCCGCGCCGGGCTGAAAGTGCTGGAGAACTTCCATCCGCAGCAGCAGCTGCAGTGCCTGACGGTGCTGGCAAAATGCGCGTTGGCGCGCGGCGATCTGGATAACGCCCGCCGCTATCTCACCCGCTGTGAAAACTTGCTGAGCAACGGCCACTATCACAGCGACTGGGTGACCAACGCCGATGAGGCGCGGGTGATCTACTGGCAGATGACCCACGACGTCACCACCGCTGGCAGCTGGCTGGGCCTGACCCTGAAACCGGCGGATGCGGATAATCACTTCCTGCAGGGACAGTGGCGCAATATCGCCCGCGCGCAGATCCTGCTCGGGCAGTTTAGCCAGGCGGAAGTAGTGCTGGACGAACTGAATGACAATGCTCGCCGCCTGCTGCTGACCAGCGATCTTAACCGCAACCTGCTGCTGGCCAATGCGCTTTACTGGCGAGAAGGCCGTAAGGCCGAGGCCCAGCAGGCGCTGATTGAAGCGCTGACGCTGGCCAACCGTACCGGCTTTATCAGTCATTTTGTGATTGAAGGCGAGCCGATGGCACAGCAGCTACGCCAGCTGTTGCAGCTCAACACACTGCCGGAAATGGAGCAGCGCCGCGCTCAGCGCATCCTTCGTGATATTAACCAGCATCATCGCCATAAGTTCGCCCACTTTGACGAAAGCTTTGTGACCCGGCTGCTGACCCATCCGCAGGTACCGGAGCTAATCCGCACCAGCCCGCTGACCCAGCGCGAGTGGCAGGTGCTGGGGCTGATTTATTCTGGCTACAGCAATGAACGCATCGCGGGCGAGCTGGACGTGGCGGCCACCACCATCAAAACCCATATCCGCAATCTGTATCAGAAGCTTGGCGTAGTACATCGTCAGGAGGCGGTACAGCAGGCACAGCAGCTGCTGCAGCTGATGGGGATGGGCGTGAGCGCCCAGTAAATAAACCGGGCCGAGCGGTTAACGTCGGCCCTGCTGCTGTCAGTATCCTGCCGTTAAATCATCAATCGTACGCGGATCCGAAGCACCATAGCGCATGCCGTCCGGCCCCAGCATAATGCTCTGGGTGCTGCCCATCGCCGGCATCACCTTCACCTGCTGACCCTTTTCGCCCAGCAGCTTCAGCGTATCCGGGCTGAAACCTTTTTCCACCCGCAGCTGATCTGGCAGCCACTGATGGTGGAAGCGCGGCGCGTTGGTGGCTTCAGCGACGTTCATCCCGAAGTCGATACTGTTCACCACCATTTGCAGCACGGTGGTGATAATACGGCTGCCGCCCGGGCTGCCGGTCACCAGCCAGGTCTTGCCGTCTTTCGCCACGATGGTCGGCGACATGGAAGAGAGCGGGCGCTTGTACGGCTGCACCGCGTTGGCCTCGCCGCCGACCAGGCCATACACATTCGGCGTGCCGGGCTTGGCGGAGAAGTCATCCATCTCGTTATTCAGCAGGATGCCGCTGTCGCTGGCCACGATGCCGCTGCCGAAGTTGGTATTCAGCGTGTAGGTCACCGCTACCGCATTCCCGTCCTTATCCACCACCGAGAAATGCGTGGTCTGGTCGCTTTCATACGGGGCCAGCTTGCCCGGCTTGATCTCCGACGACGGGCGCGCCTTCGCCAGGTCGATCTGCTGCGCCAGGGTTTTCGCGTAGGCTTTGCTGGTCAGCGCCGCCCCGGGCACCTTAACAAATTCCGGATCGCCGAGGTATTCCGAGCGGTCGGCGTAGGCATATTTCTCGGCTTCCGCCATCACCTGAATCGCATCCGCACTGCCGAAGCCCATCTTCGCCAGGTCAAAGTTTTCCAGAATATTGAGGATCTGCACGATGTGAATACCGCCGGAAGACGGTGGCGGCATGGAGTAGACTTCATAGCCGCGATAGCTGCCGCTGACCGGCTTGCGCTCGATGGCGCGGTAGTTGGCCAGATCGGCTTTGCCGATTAGTCCGCCGTGCTGCTCCATTTCCGCTGCAATTTGATCGGCGATTTTCCCTTTATAAAATGCATCCGGCCCCTGGCGGGAAATCAGCTCCAGGCTGTTCGCCAGATTACGCTGCACCAGCTTCTCGCCTTTTTGCCACGGCGTGCCGTCGGCCTTAAAGAAAATGGCTTTGCTGTTCGGGTGGCTGAGTAATACCTCTTTGCCGTAGACGCTGAGATCGTCGGCCAGCGATTCATTCACCACAATGCCTTTGCGCGCCAGCTCGAGTGCGGGCTGAATCAGCGTGCTCAGCGGCAGCGTGCCGTACTTTTGGTTCGCCAGAGAGAAGCCCGCGACCGTGCCGGGAACGCCGGAGGCCAGGTGAGAAGTCAGCGATTTTTTACTGTCGGCATTCCCCTGTGCATCAAGGAACATATCGCGGCTGGCGCGAACCGGCGCCATTTCACGGAAATCAATCGAGGTGGTATTGCCGGAGGCGGTACGCAGCATCATAAAGCCGCCACCGCCCAGGTTGCCCGCCTGCGGATGGGTTACCGCCAGCGCATAGCCAACGGCTACTGCCGCATCCACCGCATTGCCGCCCTGTTCGAGGATCTTCACGCCGACCGCCGTGGCGGTCGCGTCCACCGAGGCCACCATGCCGTGCGCCGCCTTCACCGGATGGAAGGTATCCGCTCCGACGCCATAGGAAACCGGTGCCGCCGCCGGAGCGGGCTGGGCCGTCGGCGTGTCGGTCGGTGCTGCACCCGCCCCCTGCCAGACCAGCAGCCCGGCCAACAGCGACCACGACAGGCGGCGCATCTTACCTTGTGTCATCATTGTTACATCCTTTAAGTTTATTTACGTTATGTTTGCCATTGATAAATATGCACAAAAACGGCAGCTTCGCGAACTTTGTCTGAAATCAGGAGCACTCCTGGCCTCAGATCGTTGCGTCTGGCGTAAAATAAGGGAAGTAACACGGAGGAATCACAATGAAAACGAAAGTGTTAGTGATGCTTGCCGCCCTGCTGCCGCTGAGCGGTATGGCGAATACGTTAAACAACGGCAATAACCCAAATCAGCCGGGCTACAATCCCAGCACCCAGCGTATGCAGCAGCAGATGCAGACCCAGCAGTCCCAGCAGAAGCTGAAGCTCCAGCAGGATCAGCAGCGGCAGCAGCAGGATCTACAGCGTAAAATTCAGGAGCAGCGTGACAGCGCTTCCCAGCGCACGCTGAACAATCAGCCGGGCCACAGCAACAACACGCAGCCGTCGAACTAGACTCAGCACAAAGCTTCTTGCCTTAGTCAGTGCCCTGTCGGTTATCCGCCGGGGCACTGTGTCATATCAGGCTGGACGAGGATCGTCATCGTTCACGATCGTCCCGGACAGGCTTTTCTCAAACGGTCATTCACCCCCGTTGGCTTCAGGATCTCCCTGCAAGGTCAAAGAGTGGGGTATAACCGCTTTATTCTCAGCGGAAATCCGGCCCGATAACGTCAATGCGGTCGGTACAGATTGCATCCACGCCCCACTGCAGCAGCTGATGCGCGCGCTCCGGCTCGTTAACCGTATACACCAGAATGCGCAGCCCGGCCTGCTTCAGCTCGGCGGTGCGCCGTTCATCCAGCAGTTTGTGGTTCAGATGGATGGAGAGGCATCCCAGCGCGTCGGTCATCTGCCGCCAGTTATCATTCCATTCATGAAGTAGTAAACCCCGCGGCAGCTCCGGCGCGGCTTTCTGCGCCGCTTCCAGTGCCTCGTATGAAAACGAGGACAGCAGCGGTGCCACCTGGTCCTGCCAAAGATCGCGCGCGGCCAGCGCTACTATCCGACCGGTTTCCACTTCAAGGCCGGTGGTCGGCTTAATTTCAATATTGGCCATCAGCCGGTGCTGACGGCAGCGATCCGCCACCTGCGCCAGCAGCGGCAGGCGCTCGCCGTCGAAGGTTTTACCAAACCAGCTCCCAGCATCCAGCTGCACCAGCTTATCCCACGGCAGCTGCCCGGCCACGCCCCAGCCGTTGCTGGTGCGGTCGAGCGTGTCGTCGTGCAGCAGAAAAATCTCGCCGTCCTGCGACAGCTTGGCGTCAAATTCAATCATCAGATGGCCCAGCTGCGCGCCAAGATCGATAGCGGCCAGGGTATTTTCCGGGGCCAGTTTGCCGCCGCCGCGATGGGCGACAATCGGCGGGTAGGGCCAGGCACGATTAATCATTCAGTACGTTGTCCATTTTGGTCAAAGAAGTGCAGCGCGTGCGGTGGCAGATGCAGCCACAGCGTGCTGCCAGCGGCCGGGCGCAGCGAGTGCGGCAGGCGCACCACCAGCTTATGCTGGCCCCATTTGCCGTGCGCCAGGTTATCTGCTCCCAGCATTTCCAGTGTGTCCACCACCAGCGGGATCCCCCCGGCTTCAGCGGAAGACAGCTCAATATGCTCCGGGCGAATGCCCAGCGTCAACGCCTGCCCTACCAGGTTTGTCGATGGCGCAGCAATCGGTAAAGCAAAACGTTCGTCCAGGCTGAAGCGTGAGCCGTCGGCGCTGAACTGCCCGTCCAGCAGGTTCATCGCCGGTGCACCGATAAAACTGGCGACGAAGCGCGTCGCCGGGCGCTCGTAAATCTCGGTTGGCGTACCCAGCTGTTCCAGCACGCCTTTGTTCATCACCATCACGCGCTGCGCCAGCGTCATCGCCTCCACCTGATCGTGGGTGACGTACAGGCTGGTGGTTTGCAGGCGGCGATGCAGCTGCTGCAGCTCCAGGCGCATCTGCACACGCAGGCGAGCATCCAGGTTCGACAGCGGCTCATCAAACAGGAACACCGCCGGTTCACGAACAATAGCGCGCCCCATCGCCACACGCTGCCGCTGGCCGCCCGAAAGCTCACGCGGGCGGCGCTTCAGCAGCGGTTCAAGTTCCAGGCTACGTGCCGCTTCCAGCACCTTTTGTCGGATCTGTTCTTTGCCCATGCCGCGAATTTTCAGGCCCCAGGCCATGTTCTCTTCCACGCTCATATGCGGATAAAGCGCGTAGTTCTGGAAGACCATCGCGATACCGCGATCTTTCGGCTCTTCATCGGTCACGCGGCGGGAATCAATATAGATATCGCCGCTGGTTACCCGCTCCAGCCCGGCCACCATTCGCAGCAGGGTCGATTTTCCGCAGCCGGACGGCCCGACCATCACCATAAATTCGCCATCCTGCACGGTGACGTCCAGCGGTTGAATGATCTGGATTTTTCCGTCGTAGGATTTGGTTACTGCCTGAAGTCTTACACCAGCCATAAATTATTTCTCACTCTCTACCAGACCGCGCACGAACGCACGCTGCATGACTAATACGATCACCACCGGTGGGATCAGGGTTAACAGCATCGCCGCCATCACTTCATTCCACTGCGTTGGCGAACCGCTGGTGGAGATCATGCTTTTAATACCCGCCACGGCGGTGCTCATCGACGCATCGTTGACGATCAGCAGCGGCCACAGATACTGGTTCCAGCCATAGATAAAGGTGATGACAAACAGCGCCGCCAGGTTGGTTTTCGACAGCGGCAGGACGATGTCGCGGAAGAAGCGCATCGGGCTGGCGCCGTCCACGCGCGCGGCTTCCATCAGTTCATCCGGCATCGACATAAAGAACTGGCGGAACAGGAAGGTGGCGGTGGCCGAGGCCATGAGCGGCAGCGTCAGGCCGCTGTAGCTGTCGAGCATATTCAGATCGGCAATTACCTGCACCGTCGGGAAGATACGCACCTCCACCGGCAGCATCAGGGTAATAAAGATCATCCAGAAAAACAGCCCGCGCAGCGGGAAGCGGAACCACACCAGCGCAAACGCCGAAATGATCGAGACGCTGATTTTGCCGATGGTGATCGCCAGCGCCATAAACAGGCTGTTCATCAGCATCAGGCTGAAGGCCGGGCCGCTGCCGTTCACCCCCCGAACCCAGATATTGCTGATGTTCTCCCACAGGTGGCTGCCGGGGATCAGCGTCATCGGCACCTGATAAACGGCGGTGTTATCCAGCGTGGCGGCCACAAAGGCCACATACAGCGGGAACAGGATGGTCAGGATGCCGAGGATCAGCAGGGTATGGCTGAAAATATCCAGCCCGCGACGATTTTCAATCATTGGTAACGCACCTTACGCTCAACAAAGCGGAACTGAATCACCGTCAGCACAATCACCAGCAGCATCAGCACCACCGACTGCGCGGCAGAGGAAGAGAGATCCAGCCCGGCAAAGCCTTCGCGGTAAATTTTATAAATCAGCGTGGTGGTGGCCTGTACCGGACCACCGCCGGTGGCGGCATCGATCACCGGGAAGGTATCGAAGAAGGCATACACCAGGTTCACCACCAGCAGGAAGAAGCTCACCGGGGTAATCAGCGGCAGCGACAGCGCGAAGAAGCGCCGTACCGGGCCTGCCCCGTCAATTGCCGCCGCCTCAACCAGCGACTTCGGAATCGACTGCAATGCGGCGAAGAAAAACAGGAAGTTGTAGCTCATCTGCTGCCAGATAGAGGCCAGCACGATGAGGAACATCGCCTGGCCGCTGTTCTGCGCGTAGTTCCAGTTGTAGCCCCACTGGTTCAGCAGGTGGCTGAACAGCCCCAGCCCGGGGTTAAACAGAAACATCCACAGCACCGCCGCCACCACCGGTGCCACCGCGTAGGGCAGCAGCAGCAGCGTCTGATAGGTCTTTTTCAGGCGGATAACATAGTCCACCAGCGCCGCCAGCAGCAGCGACAGCCCCATGCCGAAGAACGTCACCATCCCGCTGAATTTAATCGTCGTCCAGAATGACTCCAGGTACAGACCGTCGCTGAACAGCCGCTCGAAGTTCTCCATGCCGACATAGGTGCTGGAGATACCGAACGGATCGATGCTTTGCAGCGAGTACCAGAGCGCTTCACCCGCTGGCCAGATAAAGAAAATCGCCGTAATCACCAACTGCGGCAGCAGCAGCAGATAGGGCAAAAAGCGATTGCGAAAAACGGGACGGGGTTGAGCCATAATGGATTATCTCGTGCGGAACAGGGTCGGTATTAACGGGCACATCACCGATCGCCCCACGGGAGAGATCGGTGATATGCCTTTGCTGGCAAAGCGCCGCCCGGCCCGGAGGCGAACGGCGCTTTACAACGACAACGGTTACTTAGTCTGCTGTTCGAAACGACGCAGCAGCTCGTTACCCCGCTTCACGGCCTTATCCAGCGCGGCCTGCGGCGATTGCTTACCGGTCCACACGCCTTCCAGCTCTTCGTCAACAATGGTACGGATCTGCGGCATATTGCCCAGACGCATGCCTTTGGTGAACGGCAGCGGGTCTTTGTTCAGCATCTGGCGAGTCGCGATGTCCGCGCCCGGGTTCTTGTCATAGAAGCCCTGCTGTTTGGTCAGCTCGTAGGCCGCGGTGGTGATCGGCAGATAGCCTGTTTTCTGATGCCATTCGGCAGCGATTTCCGGCTTGGCCAGGAACTGCATAAATTCGGCGACGCCTTTGTAGGTGGCATCGTCTTTGCCCTTCATCACCCACAGGCTGGCACCGCCGATAATGGCGTTCTGCGGCGCGTTCGGCACGGTTTCATCGTACGGCATCATGCCCACGCCGAAGTTAAACTTGGCGTATTTGCGGATGTCGGCCAGTGAGCCGGAAGAGGCGGTGGTGATGGCACAGTCGCCGTTATAGAACTTGGAGGTGGATTCATCTTTGCGGCCGAAGTAGGTGAAATCACCCTTCTTGTTCAGGTCTTCCAGCATCTGGATATGGCGCACCTGCACCGGCTTGTTGAACTCCAGCTCCGCATCGGTACCGTCGAAGCCGTTGTTTTTGGTGGCGACCGGCAGGCCGTGCCAGGCGCTGAAGTTCTCAATCTGGATCCAGCCCTGCCAGCCGCTGGCGTAGCCGCAGGACATGCCCGCTTTACGCAGCGCGTCGGTATCTTTCGCCAGTTCCTGCCAGGTTTTTGGCGGCTGGTCCGGGTTCAGACCGGCTTTTTTGAAGGCGTCTTTGTTGTAGTACAGCACCGGCGTGGAGCTGTTAAACGGCTGGGAGATCAGCTCGCCTTTCGAATCGCTGTAGTAACCGGCAACCGCAGGCACGAACTGCTTCGAATCCATCGCGATACCGGCTTTTTTGAACACTTCGTTAACCGGGACGATGGCTTTCGACGCCATCATGGTCGCCGTGCCCACTTCATAAACCTGCAAAACAGCAGGTGCCTTTCCAGTACGCACGGCAGCAATACCCGCCGCCAGGCTCTGTTCGTAGTTGCCTTTGTAGGTCGGCACAATTTTGTAATCGGGGTGGGTTTCGTTAAAACGCTTCGCCAGTGAGTCAACCTCTACGCCCAGCTCGCCTTCCATCGAGTGCCAGAACGGAATTTCGGTAGCGGCCAGCGCGCTGCCGCTGAAGGTCAGTCCCAGCACCATGCTGAGAGCGGTACGACGGAATGCGGTAGATGACATATCGGTTTCCTGTGCCCGTTTTAATTATGCGCGATTCCGCGCACTGTGTGAGTCGGCAAGTAACATGCCACGGCTAAATGACAGATTAATAATAGTGATGTGACGGAAATGTGACGGGCGAATGACGGGAATTTCGAAACGTGACGACAGAAGTGAGAGGGATGTAACAACTTTGGTAATCAACTGAGAGAAGACGATCACAGATTTAATGCACAATTGCCCGCACGTTCGGGGCAAAAAAGGGCAGCCGCAGGGGCTGCCCTGAAGGCTTATCCGCCTAGGTAGGCGCTTCTGACCGCCTCGTTGGCTAACAGTGCATCACCCGTGTCTTCGAGCACCACATGGCCGTTTTCGAGCACGTAGCCGCGATCCGCCAGCTTCAGCGCCTGGTTCGCATTCTGCTCAACAAGGAAGATGGTCATCCCCTCTTTGCGCAGCTGTTCGATGGTGTCGAAAATCTGCTGAATGATAATCGGCGCCAGGCCCAGCGACGGTTCATCCAGCAGCAGCAGGCGCGGCTGGCTCATTAGCGCACGGCCAATCGCCAACATCTGCTGCTCGCCGCCGGACATGGTCCCGGCACGCTGGATGCGACGCTCCCACAGGCGCGGGAACAGTTCGTAAACGCGCTTAATGCGTTCCTGATACTGCTGACGCTCGGCAAAGAAACCGCCCATCGCCAGGTTCTCTTCCACCGTCATACGGGAAAATACCCGGCGGCCTTCCGGCACGATGGCGATGGCCTCACGCATAATGCGCGCGGTCTGCCAGTCGGTAATATCCTTGCCGTCGAAGACGATGGTGCCCTGGGTCGCGCGCGGTTCGCCGCACAGGGTGCCCAGAATGGTGGTTTTACCCGCGCCGTTAGCACCGATCAGGGTGACAATTTCCCCCTGATTAATATGCAGGCTGACGTTGTGCAGCGCCTGGATTTTGCCGTAGTGCGCGCTGATATTATTCAGAGAGAGCATTGGGTTACTCATTATGCCTCCCCGAGGTAAGCACGGATCACGTCCGGGTTATTGCGGATCTCATCCGGCGTGCCGTTCGCCAGCGGCGTGCCCTGGTTCACCACGTAAATACGGTCAGAAATACCCATTACTAGTTTCATATCGTGTTCAATCAGCAGTACCGAGACTTTATGCTCGCCGCGCAGTTCTGCGATCAGCTCATCCAGCTCGTGAGTTTCTTTCGGGTTAAGCCCCGCCGCCGGTTCATCCAGCATCAGGATTTCCGGGCGCGTCACCATGCAGCGGGCGATTTCCAGACGGCGCTGCTGGCCGTAGGCGAGGTTCCCCGCCTGGCGGTTGGCCAGCTCAAGCAGCCCCACTCGCTTCAGCCAGGTGGCTGCGCGATCCAGCGCATCGCTTTCCGCCCGACGGAAGGCCGGGGTTTTCAGCAGGCCGGAAAAGACGCCGCTTTTCAGATGCTGATGCTGTGCCACCAGCAGGTTTTCGATCACCGTCATTTCACGGAACAGGCGCACGTGCTGGAAGGTTCGCACCACGCCCATACGGGCGATCTGCTGCCCCGGCAGGCCGGCCAGCTGTTTTTCGCCCAGCATAATCGAGCCGCCGGTCGGCTTGTAGAATCCGGTCAGGCAGTTAAATACCGTGGTTTTACCCGCCCCGTTCGGGCCGATAAGCGAGACGATTTCCTGCTGGCGCAGCTCCAGTTCAACGTTGTTGACCGCCAGCAGGCCGCCAAAGCGCATCATCAGGCCATTGACTGTTAACAAAGGCTGGCTCATGCCTGCTCTCCTTTTTCCGCATTTTTCAACTTCAGGTGCGGACGCTTCATCGGCAACAGCCCCTGCGGACGCCAGATCATCATCAATACCATTAATCCACCGAGCACCAGCATGCTGTACTCGTTCAGGTCGCGCATCAGTTCACGCGATACCACCAGCAGCACCGCCGCGAGGATCACCGCAAACTGCGATCCCATCCCGCCCAGTACCACGATCGCCAGTACAAAGGCAGATTCGGCAAAGGTGAAGGATTCCGGGCTGACAAAGCCCTGGCGCGCGGCGAACAGGCAGCCGGCGAAACCGGCAAACGCTGCGCTGATGGTGAAGGCGGTCAGCTTGATGCGCGTCGGGCTGAGGCCCAGCGAGCGGCAGGCGATTTCGTCTTCACGCAGCGCTTCCCAGGCGCGGCCCAGCGGCATACGCAGCAGGCGGTTGATCACGAACAGGGTGATCACCACCAGCAGCAGCGCAACCATGTACAGGAAGATAATGCGATCGCTCGGGTCGTACTTCAGGCCGAAGAAGTTATGGAAGGTGTCCCAGCCGCCGTCGCGCACGCTGCGGTTGAACTCCAGGCCAAAGAACGACGGTTTCGGGATCTGGCTGATGCCGTTCGGGCCACCGGTCAGTTCGGTGTTATTCAGCAGCAGAATACGCACGATCTCGCCGAAGCCAAGCGTCACAATCGCCAGGTAGTCACCGCGCAGGCGCAGCACCGGGAAGCCCAGCAGCAGACCAAATCCGGCGGCGACGATGCCCGCCAGCGGCAGCGACTGCCAGAAGCCCAGCCCGTAGTAGTGATTCAGTAAGGCAAAGGTATAGGCACCGATGGCGTAGAAGCCGCCGTAGCCCAGCACCAGCAGGCCGGAAAGCCCCACCACCACGTTCAGCCCCAGTCCGAGCATCACGTAGATCAGCGTCAGCGTGGCGATATCCACCGTGCCGCGCGAAACGATAAACGGCCAGACCGCCGCCGCAACCACCAGCGCCAGCAGGAACAGCTTCTGCTTCGGCGTTGAGCCATCAATCCCCGGCAGCACCAGCGAAGGGCCGGAGACTTTTTTCAGGCTGCTCAGCACCAGCGGGCGCAGCATCTGGAAGATAAACACCACGCCGCAGCCGACCGCGATCCAGTTCCAGCGTACGTCACCGGCGTTGTTGACCACCAGGTGCGTGCCGTCGAGATTCAACCGCAGGCCCATAAAGAACGCGGCCAGCACCAGCAGCATCAGGGAGGAAACGAGCGCATTCAGCAGGTTAAGCTTTTTCATACTTTCTCAACCTCCGGACGGCCCAGAATACCGGTTGGCATCACCAGCAGCACCACGATCAGCAGCGCAAATGACACCACGTCTTTGTACTCGGTGCTCAGATAGGCGGAGGTTAGCGCCTCGGCAATACCGAGGATCAGCCCGCCCAGCATCGCACCTGGGATGCTGCCAATGCCGCCCAGTACCGCAGCGGTGAAGGCCTTCATCCCGGCCATAAAGCCGATGTACGGGTTGATCACGCCGTAGAACTGGCCCAGCAGCACGCCGGCCACCGCCGCCATCGCCGCGCCAATCACAAAGGTCAGCGAGATCACGCGGTCGGTATTGATGCCCAGCAGGCTGGCCATTTTCAGATCTTCAGCACAGGCGCGGCAGGCGCGGCCCATGCGGGAGTAGCGAATAAACAGCGTCAGCGCCAGCATAGCGAGGAAGGTCACCGCCCAGATCACCATCTGCATGGTAGAGATAGTGGCGGCAAAGCCGTTGCTTTCCCCCAGCGTCCACTGTCCGGTGACCAGGCTTGGCAGCGCAAGATCGCGCGAGCCCTGAGTCAAGCTGACGTAGTTTTGCAGGAAGATCGACATCCCGATGGCGGAGATCAGCGCGATCAGGCGCTTCGAGGAGCGTACCGGCTTGTAGGCCACGCGCTCAATGCTCCAGCCGTAGCAGCTGGCGATCACTACCGCTACCACAAAGCCGCAGCCGATCAGCAGCCAGCTGGCGTCGATCCCCATCATCATCAATGCGGCGATGACGATAAACGAGACGTAGCTGCCGATCATATAGACTTCGCCGTGGGCAAAGTTAATCATGCCGATGATGCCGTACACCATGGTGTAACCGATGGCGATCAGCGCATAGGTGCTGCCCAACGTCACGCCGTTGAACATTTGCTGCAGGAAATAGAGAAACTGCTCGGACATACCTGAATACCTTACGATTCCTCCTGCACAGGCAGGGCAGAAGGATGAATACAACAAAGGGCCGGGCAGGCCCGACCCCAACGGGGGATGATCATCTCACCGCAGGGGCCAGGCTGACCTGGCCCGCAGACGGAGTTACTTCACCGCCGTGGAAGACCCATCAGCATGCCATTTGAAAATGCCGAACTCGAAGCCTTTCAAATCGCCTTTCTCATCCCAGTTGAGATCGCCCATCACGGTTGGCACGGCCGCGCCACCTTTCAGGTTCTTCACAATATCTTCTGGCTCTTCGCTCTTGCTGCGCTCCATACCGGCGGTCAGAGACTGCAGCGCGGCATAGGTTGTCCAGACGAACGGGCCGGTTGGGTCCAGTTTTTTGCCCTTCAGCGCATCAACGATTGGCTGGTTAGCAGGCACCTGATCGTAACGTTTAGGCAGGGTCACCAGCATGCCTTCGGAGGCCGCACCGGCAATGTTAGACAGCGAGGAGTTGCCCACGCCTTCCGGACCCATAAACTGGGTTTTCAGGCCTGCCGCACGTGACTGGCGCAGGATCTGGCCCATTTCCGGGTAGTAGCCGCCGAAGTAAACGAAATCGACGTTCTCTTTCTTCAGGCGCGCAACCAGGGTAGAGAAGTCTTTATCACCGGCGGTCACACCTTCAAACATCACCACGTTGCCACCGGATTTTTTCAGGCTGTCCTGCACGGAACGCGCCAGGCCTTCACCGTACTGCTGCTTATCGTGGATCACCGCGATACGCTGGGGTTTGATGTCGTTCAGGATGTATTTCGCAGCGGTTGGGCCCTGGTCGGAGTCCAGACCGGTGGTACGCATCACCAGCTTGTAGCCGCGGCTGGTCAGATCCGGCGCGGTGGCAGCCGGGGTGATCATCAGCACGCCTTCATCTTCATAGATGTCGGAAGCCGGCTGGGTAGAGGAAGAGCACAGGTGACCGATAACGTAGCGGATGCCGTCGTTGATTACTTTGTTGGCTACCGCAACGGCCTGTTTCGGGTCGCAGGCATCATCATATTCCACACCGACCAGCTTGTTGCCGTTCACGCCGCCTTTGGCGTTGATGTCAGCAATTGCCTGCTTGGCACCGGTGAACTCCATGTCGCCATACTGCGCCACCGGACCGGACATCGCACCCACGATGGCCACTTTGATATCTTTTGCTAACGCAGCGTGGCTCATTGCCAGGGCGACGCAGCCCGCCAGGAATGCACTACCTTTACTGATTTTCATCCGAACTTCCCCATCTGTTGTGATTTGGCTATTTTTTACCGTCATTTTTCCTAATCGCTTTACAAAGAAAGGCTTAGGGATTAATGCGGCATTTTATTGGTATAAAGGCGTTAAATTTCAGGTTATTAAACAGGAATATTCTGCTGTAAATCAACTGACATATTCACTAAATCGCGGATGCCACAGCATAATAAGCTGGCATTAACGATTACGTTTAAGGCAGTATCCCAGCGGTTTATGCTGGACAATTGCTAACCGAATAATGATTTACTCGGTAAATTGTTTAATTCAGAAACAGAACGCCTCGTTTTTGTACAGAAAAACTTCCACGCTTTAGTATGGTCAACTTCGCTACAATATGCCTTTCTGACAGACGGGTTTTTACAATGAAGCTAACCATCATTCGCCTGCAACACTTCTCAATGCAGGACCACAGCGATCTGCAAAAAATCTGGCCGCAGGCAGATTCCGACCAGTTAGAACAGCAGTTGGATGAACGGCATCGACTGTATGCCGCGCGATTTAATGAACGGCTGCTGGCGGCGGTACAGGTTGTGATTACCGGAAATGAAGGCAGGCTGTCGCAGCTGATGGTGCGGGAAGTGACGCGCCGGCGCGGCGTCGGGCTGTATCTGCTGGAGGATACGCTGGCGCAGAATCCGCATGTTACCCGCTGGCAGATGGCCAACGACGGCACGGACGGCGCTGAGGCAATCGCCGCCTTTATGCAGGCGGCGGGTTTTCAGTTTGATGCGGAATTAAAGTGCTACATCCACCAGCAGAGTAAATAGAACACCGCCAGGATCAGCAGCACGCTGAGTACCATATTGCGCACCCGCGCGGCAATCAGCACGCCCGCCAGTGCGCCATACAGATAGGGATTGTCGCTCAGGGCGCGAACGTCGCCGTGATTCAGCAAAATGATCGGCCCGCAGATCGCGGTCAGCAGACAGGGCGCGGAATATTTCAGCGCTTCGCGGATCGCGGCGGGCAGCCTGACCGGCACCGCCGGCTCCAGGAACAGATAGCGGTTAAAAAATACCACCGCCGCCAACGTTAGCAGTAATAGCCAGCTCATCATGCCTCCTGCCGTAAACGGGCAACCAGCACCGAACAAAACATGCCGCACACCCCGGCAATGGCGATGCCCCCTTCAATCTGATAAAGGCTGAGCACCATCGACAGCAGCAGCGAGACGACCACGCCGCACAGCACGCTGAGGTTTTTTATCATTGGTACCACGATGGTGATAAAGGTGGCGACGATCGAGAAATCAAGATGATAGCGGTCGAGATCCGGGATTGAAGAGGCCATAGCGATCCCCATCAGGCTGAACAGCGCCCAGCTGAGATAAAACGTCAGCCCTGCACCAATCAGATAGCCCGGCGTCAGCTTCTCTTTCGGCTGCGCGCAGCTCAGAGCAAACAGCTCATCGGTGAGCAGAAAGCCGATCGGCAGGCGATATCGCGTCTTCAGCACTGACACGGTTTCGCGCATCGTCAGGCCGTAGAGAAAATGCTGGGCGGTGATAAAAAATACCGAGACGACAATGGTCGCCACGCTCGCACCGGACAGCATCAGTCCGAGCGTCACCAGCTGCGCCGCTCCGGCGAAAATCACCGTCGACATAGCAATACTCTGCGGCAGGCTCAGCCCGCTCTGGACGGCCATTGATCCCGCCAGGATGCCCCACGGCACCACCGAAAGGCAGAGCGGCAGCATGCCGCTGGCTCCGCGCCAGAAACCGGACCACGGCGCGGGCTGCGGGGGAGAAAGGGAAGTAACGGGGTGATTCATCTGACGGCTCCTGAATAAATTCAGCAGCAGTGTGGCAAGCGACGCCGGTTGAATATTGAATAAAATTGCGGTGCTTATCCCCGACGGCCTCGTTTCAGCGCCTGGACGTATTCACCCGGCGTAACGCCCATCGAGTTTTTGAAATGGCGGGTGAAATGGCTTTGATCGGAGAAGCCGCACAGGCTGGATACCTGAGCGATAGTGTCCCCCTGTTTGAGCCGCCTCTGCGCCTTCTGCAACCGGGCCTGTACCAGCCAGGCGTGCGGCGTCATCCCGATGCTTTTCTTGAACTGGCGCAGGAAGTGCCACGGGCTGAGATGCGCGACGTCCGCAAGCTGCTGCAGGGACCAGTTTTTCTCCGGGCAGCTGGCCATCAGTTCCTGCACGGGCAGTACCGCGCGGCAGGCGTCGGCCAGATCGGGCGGCAGAACGCGCGTACGGCTGTAGCGCATCACCAGCCAGGAGAAGGCGGTCAGCAGCAGCGACTCTTTCAGCAGGCTGTTACCCTGCTCCGGCAGTAGCGAGAACACCAATCGCAGCTGGGTGGACAGCAAAGGATCGTGCAGCACCGCATCAGGGAACCACGGCACCGGGCCGGGTTCACTGCTCGCGGAAAGCCGGGCGAAGAGGTCGGGATGGGGATAGATAGCGCGATAGGACCAGCCGCCCGCCACTTCCGAGCAGCCGGTGTGTACTTCATCGGCGTTCACCAGAATGATATCCCCGCTCGGCGCCACATGATCGCCCCCCGAGCGCCAGAAGCGCTGTGCGCCGGTTTCAATAACGCCAACGCAAAAAGTGTCATGCACGTGGCGGGGAAAACGGCGATGCTGATAGCTGGCATCCAGCATATTCATGCCGTTGAATTCCTCCACGCAGAACAGCGTGGCGCGCTCCTGCAGCGTATTCAGCGTATCCATTTACCTCTCCCGCTTTAGAATAAAATTGCTGTGCTGGTGGTTTCGCGCTGACAACAAAAAACCGCCCCTGGAGGCGGTTTTTTTGTTTGGACATCGCTGACAGTCTGAGCGCTACGCTCAGGCTTCGATAGCCATACGCAGCTTCTTCATGGCGTTCTTTTCCAGTTGACGAACGCGCTCTGCGGAAACGCCGTAGCGATCGGCCAGTTCCTGCAGGGTGGTTTTGTTGTCGTCGTCCAGCCAGCGCGCGCGAATGATGTGCTGACTGCGTTCGTCCAGCCCCTGCATCGCGTCCGACAGCTTATCGGCAGCGTGATCTTCCCAGTTATCTTCCTCAATGCCATTGGCAAAGTCAGAGGATTTATCCTGCAGATAGAGCATCGGAGCCATTGAACGGCCTTCGCCTTCATCATCCGGCGTTGGGTCAAAGGTCATGTCCTGCGCGGCCATGCGCGATTCCATTTCGCGAACGTCTTTACTGCTCACGCCCAGCTCACGTGCCACCATTTCCACTTCGTCCTGGTTAAACCAGCCCAGACGCTGCTTGGTTTTACGCAGGTTAAAGAACAGCTTACGCTGCGCTTTAGTGGTGGCGACTTTCACAATACGCCAGTTGCGCAGCACGTATTCATGAATCTCGGCTTTAATCCAGTGAACGGCGAAGGACACCAGGCGCACACCCACTTCCGGGTTAAAACGGCGCACGGCTTTCATCAGGCCGATGTTACCTTCCTGAATCAGGTCTGCCTGCGGCAGGCCGTAACCGGAGTAGTTACGAGCAACATGAACAACAAAGCGCAGGTGAGACAGGATCAGCGTTTTAGCTGCTTCCAGATCGCCCTGGTAATGCAGCCGTTCAGCCAACGCTTTTTCCTCTTCTGCCGTCAGCATAGGCCAGGCATTAGCCGCCCGGATGTAGGAATCCAGGTTGCCTAAAGGAGCAATAGCTAAAGTTTGCATTTCTTTGGTCATTCAAACCCTCTCAGTGTTTAGCATCGTGACTGCGTCAGAGCCTGACGCGACTGATACCCTACGCGAAGTGCAACGATAAATCGAAAGCAATCCGTGCGAACATCAATCTCTACAGGGATAAGACGCCGAAGTTATCCACAAGTTCA
Organism: Erwinia sp. JUb26; assembly: GCF_003751505.1. Classification (GTDB taxonomy): domain Bacteria; phylum Pseudomonadota; class Gammaproteobacteria; order Enterobacterales; family Enterobacteriaceae; genus Erwinia. The sequence continues at coordinate 88,605 of NZ_RJVB01000005.1, forward strand.
ATTTTAATCAGGGATAATTTATACACGTTCTTAAAGCCGTTGGCGAGTGCCTGAAAAGCAGCGGGAAGTGATGCGTTTAAACTTCCTCTGCGGCAAACGCTCACGCAGCAGAGGAAGATTATATCAAAAAAACGTGTAGAGGGGTTACTGCGGCGTAAATCGGCGTAAATGTTGCACGGTCGCCAGCCAGGCGGCAATCCAGCCGATCATTGCCGCAATCAGCAGCAGCAGCAGGCTTTCATCCCACGTCATGCCGTGCAGCACGAAGGTGGTGCCGAACACCGTTGCCACCTGGGCCACAACGGACTCCAGCCGCAGCACCAGCACACCGGACAGCACCAGCGACAGCAGCGCACCGCTGAAACCCAGCAGCGCACCGCCGTACAGGAACGGACGCAGCACGAAGCCATCGGTCGCACCGATCAGCTTCTGCACGTTAATCGTATCGCGGCGGGCAAAGATGCTGAGGCGCACGCTGTTGCCGATCACCAGGAACACCGCCACGATCATCAGGATGCCGATCATCGCCGCGACCTGGCCAACCAGCCCAGTCAGCGCAGCCAGCCGCGCAAACCAGCTGTCATCCATTTTCACTTCATCCACGCCTTCCACTTTCGACACCCGCTCACGCAGGCTGTCCATGGTGTTGGAGCTCTGGAAGTTCAGCTTCGGAGTGATAATCGCCACCGCCGGTAGCGGGTTTTGCTCCAGCATATCCATCGCGCCGCCGAAGCCGGACCAGTTACGGAACTCGCCCAGCGCCTCTTCCCGCGACAGATAATTCACTTTATCCACGCCGTCCTCGGCCTTCAGCTTCGCCACCACCCCTTCAGCCGCGTCGTCATCCAGCGTTTTGCTGAAATAAACGGTGAGCTGCGGTGCCGGATACCACTGGTCTGCTGCGGTGCTGACGTTTTTCCACACCATATAGCACACGCTCGGCAGGGTCAGCGAAATCGCGATTACCATCACCGTCAGCAGCGTGGCCAGCGGCTGACGCCACATTTCAGACAGCGAGCCGCGCATCGCATAGCGCCACTGCTCCTGCCAGCCGCCCTTCAACGCTTTGCTTTTTGACGGCATTTTAGGCTTAGCGGCCTTCGCCGATGTTGGGCGGGCGTTACGTTTATTCACCACGATAACCTCCGTGCAGACGGCCCTGGCTCAGCGTCATCAGGCGGTAGTTACGGCGAGCAATCAGCCCCATATCATGGGTAGCCATTAATACGGTGACGCCCACGCGGTTGAACTCTTCAAACAGCCGCAGGATGTCTTCCGACAGCGCTTCATCGAGGTTACCGGTCGGTTCATCCGCCAGCAGCACCGCAGGTTTATTGACTACCGCGCGGGCGATCCCCACGCGCTGCTGTTCACCACCGGAAAGCTGAATGGGGAAACTTTTCGCTTTGTCGAGCAGGCCGACCTTATCCAGCGCGGCCGACACGCGGCGGCGAATATCTTCACCGCTGGCACCGGCAATAATCAGCGGGATCGCCACGTTGTCATAGACCGAACGATCCATCAGTAGATGGTGGTCCTGGAATATCATGCCGATCTGGCGGCGCAGAAACGGCACTTCGCGGCTTTTCAGACGGCTGATATCGTGGCCGCTGAACCAGATATGCCCGGCACTCGGGCGCTCAATGCCACAAATCAGCTTCAGCAAGGTACTTTTCCCTGCCCCGGAATGTCCGGTCAGAAACGCCATTTCGCCGGGGCGAAGATGGAAATCCACCCCCTGCAGCGCTTGCCGACCGCCGAGATAAGCCTTACTGACTTCTTCAAAGCGAATCATCCTAAATTAATCCTCTCGGGCAAATAGTGCCTCTATAAAATCGTCAGCCTTAAACGATCGCAAGTCTTCAATACTTTCACCTACGCCAATATAGCGGATAGGAATGTTAAACTGGTCGGCCACCGAGAAGATCACGCCTCCCTTCGCCGTGCCGTCCAGCTTGGTCAGCGTAATGCCGGTCAGGCCTACGGCTTCATGGAACAGTTTAGTCTGGCTAATCGCATTCTGTCCGGTGCTGGCATCAATGGTCAGCATAACCTCATGCGGCGCATCCTCATCCAGCTTCTTCATCACGCGGGTGATTTTCTTCAGCTCTTCCATCAGGTGCGATTTATTCTGCAGACGACCGGCCGTATCGGCAATCAGTACGTCAACACCGCGCGCTTTTGCCGCCTGAATGGCATCAAAGATCACCGAGGCAGAATCCGCACCGGTATGCTGGGCCACCACCGGAATATTATTGCGCTGGCCCCACACCTGCAGCTGTTCCACCGCTGCCGCGCGAAAGGTATCGCCCGCCGCCAGCATGACCGATTTGCCTTCGGCCTGGAACTGGCGCGCCAGTTTGCCAATCGTCGTGGTTTTACCCACGCCATTAACCCCGACCATCAGGATCACAAACGGCGTCTTGCCGCTGACGTCCAGCGGCGACTCAACGGTGGACAGAATACCGGCCATTTCTGTTTTCAGCAGGCCGTACAGCGCTTCGGCATCGCGCAGTTCTTTACGGCTGGCCTGAGCGGTGAGGTTAGCGATAATTCGGCGGGTAGTTTCCACCCCAACGTCGGCGATCAGCAGCTGCTCTTCCAGCTCTTCAAACAGATCGTCATCAATTTTTTTGCCGCGGAACAGGCCGATGAAGCCGGAACCGAGGTTCTGACGGGTTTTCACCAGGCTGCGCTTCAGGCGGGCAAAGAAGCCTTCCTTCGTCGGGCGAGCCTGCTCGACGGTAGCGGCTTCGGCTTCGGCTTCGGCGCGGGCAGCAGCTTCCGCTTCAGCACGGGCGGCGGCTTCCGCTTCGGCACGGGCAGCGGCTTCCGCTTCAGCGCGGGCGGCAGCTTCCGCTTCGGCACGGGCAGCAGCTTCCGCTTCAGCGCGGGTAGTGGCGTCCGCTTCAGCACGGGCAGCGGCTTCCGCTTCAGCGCGGGCGGCAGCTTCCGCTTCGGCACGGGCAGCAGCTTCCGCTTCGGCACGGGCAGCGGCTTCCGCTTCAGCACGGGCAGCAGCTTCCGCTTCAGCACGGGCAGCAGCTTCCGCTTCAGCACGGGCAGCAGCTTCCGCTTCGGTGCGAGCAGCAGCTTCCGCTTCAGCACGGGCAGCAGCTTCCGCTTCGGTGCGAGCAGCAGCTTCCGCTTCAGCACGGGCAGCAGCTTCGGCTTCAGCACGGGCAGCGGCTTCCGCTTCGACGCGGGCAGCAGCGTCCGCTTCGACGCGGGCAGCAGCTTCCGCTTCGGCGCGGGCAGCTGCTTCCGCTTCGGCCGCAGCATCAGCTGAAGGTTGCGGGTCTAACGTTTCTTTTACGTCTTCCTGCTGTGCCTTGTCTTCACGCCCCAGACCAAGCCAGGAAAAAAAGCCACGTTTTTTATTCTTTGCCATGGTGCAACCACACTCCTCGCGGGAAAAACCGTTCCGGTCCAATATAAGCGAAAACTGTCTCTCGCAACCGCACGAGGGCGCCACGGTACGGTTGCGGGAGACAGCCTAATCAATCCCTTAGTCTAACACTTTCTGCTGAGTGCATTACAGTTCCCTTTTTACGTTTCCTCAGCCCGGTTAGCCCGTTAAACTGTGCAACAAATTATTAAGAGTTCAGTACGATGATGAAGAAAACCCGCAGCGGCGCAGCCGGGCAAATACGTATTATTGGGGGCATCTGGCGAGGCCGTAAGCTGCCGGTTCCTGACAGCGCAGGCCTGCGCCCCACGACGGATCGCGTCCGTGAGACGCTGTTTAACTGGCTGGCCTCCGATATTCAGGAAGCGCGGTGCCTGGACTGCTACGCCGGAAGCGGCGCGCTGGGCCTGGAAGCGCTGTCTCGCCATGCGGCCAGTGCGACACTATTGGAGCTGGAGCGCCCGGTTGCACAACAGCTGGAAAAAAACCTCGCCACGCTGGGTGCCAAAAACGGTCGGGTGGTGAATACCAACACGCTGCAGTTTCTCGCGCAGAGAGGCGAGGCGCATCAGTTGGTATTTATCGATCCCCCTTTCCGTAAAGGGCTGCTGGAAGACACCGTCACCCTGCTGGAAAACAACGGCTGGCTGAGCGATGAGGCGCTGATCTACGTCGAGAGCGAAGTTGAGCATGGCCTGCCGCCGGTGCCGGTGAACTGGCAGCTGCATCGCGAGAAAGTTGCCGGTCAGGTCGCTTACCGCCTGTATATCCGGCACGCCGTTGCTGAGCTTTCGCCCGCAGAGGCGTAATTAAGACTAATGCCTGCAATGCCAGGCACGGAGAATCAACATGTTAATTAATGCAGGCCGCCTGCTGATGGTCTTTGTCTGGGGCTTTTTGCTGCTGAATGTGGTGCATCCGTTCCCTAAACCGCTGAACCACTTCGTCAACGTCGCGCTGTTCTTTATGGTTATCATGCACGGCTTGCAGCTGGTGCTGATGCGCTCAACGCAGCCAAAAGAGTCACCGAAGCTGAGCGGTTTAACCCAGGCGAAAATCTTCTTCTTCGGCGTGTTTGAGCTGCTGGCCTGGCAGAAGAAAAACTTCCCAAAACAGTAGTCACCCGGCGGCAAAAAGCAACCGCAGCCTTCTGGCAGCGCTTCACCATGCTGTTAACAATCGGATGCCGTACAGGGAGTAAAGCGGATAAAGCGCGTTCCCTGTACCTGTAATTCGCCACGACTGCCTTTATCGATCTGATGATAATCGCCGGCGCTCAGCGCCAGCTTGATATCCTCGCTGCCATTCAGCGGATGAAACCCTGCTTCATAGCGCCAGTCCTCCACCGGGATCTGGTCGCGCTGGCGCGAGCGCCGATCCGGGGCCCGATATTCCCGCTTTGTTTTCACTTCCACCATCAGGCTGCGCACCGGCGAGGCATCGTTAGCGGCATTTTCCCGCCGCTGCTTAATAAACTGCCGCGTCGCCAGTACGGCGATCAGCGCAACCACAATAAGAAAAATTAACGGCGGCTTCATAGAACGGGTTTCTCCGCAGAGGCAAGGTGAACAGCACGGCATAAGCATACAACCGGACCAGGATGATTGTCACACCGCCGTCAGGTGGCCTAAACTGGGCTAAGTTGTGGAGTTTTTCGTCAATACAGGGAAAAATTATGATTTGGTCTTTTCTCGCTGTGCTTTTTTCCGGCTGGTTATATGTTGATGCCTCTTATCGCGGCCCGCAGTGGCAGCGCTGGGTGTTTAAGCCCGTCACGTTATTGCTGTTGTTAGCCTGGGCCTGGCAGGCCCCCGTACTGAAAACCACCGACTATCTGATCCTGCTTGGCCTGCTGGCAACGCTGCTTGGCGATGCCCTGACCCTGCTGCCCGAACGGCGCATGCTGTATGCCATCGGCGCCTTTTTCCTTTCTCATCTGCTGTATACCCTGTTCTTCGCCAGCCAGATGACGCTGAGCTTTTTCTGGCCGCTGCCGCTGGCGCTGCTGATTATTGGCGGGCTGCTGATTGCCACGATCTGGAGCCGACTGGAGGAGCTGCGCTGGCCGGTGTGCACCTTTATCGGTATCACCCTGCTGATGGTCTGGCTGAGCGCCGAGCTGTATGTGTTCCGCCCAACCGACTACAGCTTTACGCTGATGGTGGGGGCTTCCCTGCTGCTGCTGGCCAATATTGTCTGGCTGGTCAGCCATTATCGCCACCGTTTTAACGCCGACCGGGCGATTATCGCCGCCTGCTATTTTGCCGGTCACTTTATGATTGTGCGATCGCTGTGGCTGTAGGGCTTGACTCTGGAGTGGACTCCAGAGTGTAAGATAGCGTGATGGCGGGCACTCGGCCCGCCGCTCTCTTTCAGGAGGCGCTATGCACTCGCATTCATCTTGCAGCTGTGGTCACGACCACGCCCCCCATCAGCACGGCTGCAGCAGTTCAGCCAAACGTCCCGTTATCCGCAAAATTACCGCCGTCAGCGCAGCCAGCGTAGAAGCGCCCTGCTGCGGCGATGCCTCCTGCAGTTCGGGAGACACCGCCGACGACGAGGACGACAGGCGAGCGGGACTCTCCCGCTTCAGCTGGCTGATTCGCGGCATGGACTGCCCAAGCTGCGCGCGTAAAGTCGAAACCGCCGTGCGGCAGCTCGGCAGCGTGGATACAGCCCGCGTGGTCTTTTCCAGCGAAAAACTGGTGGTGGATGCTAACAGCGATGTGCGTGATGACGTTGAGAAAGCCGTGGCCCGCGCCGGTTTCCAGCTTCAGCGCAGCGATGCGTCAGAGGCCGCTAAAGCTGCCCAGCCCGCTCCTGAATTCTGGCCGGAGAATCGCAGCCTGATCCTGCTGGCCGTACTGATGGCCGCCAGCTGGCTGCTTGATAGCGTCAACCCGGCCGCCGGTCAGTATGCCTTTATCGCCACCACGCTGATCGGCGTCTGTCCGATTGCGCTCAGCGCACTGCGCCTGATACGCAGTGGTTCCCCCTTTAGTATTGAAACGTTAATGACCGTGGCCGCCATAGGTGCGCTATTTATTGGCGCAACGGCCGAAGCTGCGATGGTACTGCTGCTGTTTATGCTGGGCGAACGACTGGAGTCCTTTGCCGCCAGCCGCGCACGCAAAGGCGTCACGGCGCTGATGGCGCTCAAGCCTGACAGGGCGGTGCGCATTAACGGATCCCGACGTGAGAGCGTGCAGGTCAGCGCACTGCGCCCGGGCGATCGCATTGAGGTCGCCGCCGGGGCACGTCTGCCTGCGGATGCCCGACTGCTCAGCCCGTTTGCCAGCTTTGATGAAAGCGCACTCACCGGCGAATCGATCCCGGTTGAACGCCAGCAGGGCGAATCGATTGCTGCGGGCTGCCTGAGCGTGGATCGTCTGGTGCAGCTGGAAGTCACCTCCGAACCGGGTGCAAGCGCCATCGACCGCATTCTGCATCTGATTGAAGAAGCGGAAGAGCGCCGCGCGCCGATTGAACGCTTCCTCGATCGTTTCAGCCGCGTTTACACCCCGGCGATTATGGCGCTGGCGCTGGTCGTTGCCGTGGTCCCGCCGCTGCTGACGGGCGCTGAATGGCAGCCGTGGATCTATAAGGGTTTAACCCTGCTGCTGATCGGCTGTCCGTGTGCGCTGGTGATCTCCACCCCTGCCGCGATTACGTCCGCGCTGGCGGCGGCCACCCGACGCGGGGCGTTAATTAAAGGCGGCGCGGCGCTGGAAAGCCTGGGCAGTGTTCGCACTATCGCCTTTGATAAAACCGGCACGCTCACCGAGGGCAAACCCCGGGTCACCGCCATCCAGCCGTTTGCACAGCAGGATGAAGCGTGGCTGCTGTCAACGGCAGCGGCGATCGAGCAGGGCTCCTCGCATCCGCTGGCACAGGCCATTGTCGACGCCGCCGCAGAGCGCCAGCTGACTTTGCCCGCCGCTACGGAACAGCGTGCGCTGGCCGGGAGCGGTGTGGAAGCGATAGTGGGCGATCGCTTACTTTCAATCAGCGCGCCGTCAAAAGTCGATGCAGAACGGCTGGCTCCGCATCGTTCCGCCGTTGAAGCGCTGGAAAGCGCAGGCAACACGGTGGTGATTGTGCACGATGCTGGACAGCTGTATGGCCTGATCGCCCTGCGCGACACTCTGCGCGAGGATGCCAGAACCGCGCTGGCAGAGCTGAAGGCGATGGGTATTCAGGGCGTGATGCTGACCGGCGATAATCCCCGGGCGGCGGCGGCCATTGCTGGTGAGCTGGGCATCGACTACCGCGCCAGCCTGCTGCCGGAAGATAAGGTCTCGGCGGTCAGCGCGCTTAACCAGCAGCAGCCGGTGGCGATGGTCGGCGACGGTATCAACGATGCCCCTGCAATGAAGGCGGCAACGATTGGTATTGCGATGGGCAGCGGCAGTGACGTCGCGCTGGAAACGGCAGACGCCGCACTGACCCATAACCGCCTTGCCGGGCTGGCGGCAATGATTAGCCTGTCGCGTGCGACTCACGCCAATATTCGCCAAAACATTACCATCGCGCTGGGGCTTAAGGCGGTGTTCCTGCTGACCACCCTGCTGGGGATCACCGGGCTGTGGCTGGCGGTGCTGGCGGATTCGGGTGCAACGGCATTAGTGACCGCTAACGCCCTGCGGCTGCTACGCCGCAGATCGTAGCTGTAGCCAAAGCGATATCTATTCGCCCTGAGCCGTTAATTCAGGGGAGCCGCTCAGGCTCCCCTAAACGCCCTTCTTCAGCAGATAACGATACGGCAGCGCATCGGTGTTCTGCGCCAGCAGCGTATGCTCCATAAAACGGCAGAAACCGGGGATATCGCGCGTGGTGGCCGGGTCGTCAGCGATAATCAGCAGCGTTTCGCCCTCCTGCATATGGCGCACGGTTTTGCGTACCATCATGACGGGTTCCGGGCAGCGCAGGCCCAGCGCATCAAGGGTCTTATCGGGGTTAGCGAAAAGGTCGCTCATGGGATTCTCAACAGTGATGAAAACAAACAGCCGCTATTCTACCGCCGCACGGCCGGGGTGCAACAGCGCGATCGGACGATAACGTTTGCGCTAAAATTAACCATTGCATTAGCAGCACAACCGGGTAATATGCCGCAAAATCGCGCAAGCGACCGATACACCGCCGACTAAAACGGTCGATGTATCACACATTTGAACTGGGTTCCCTCACCCCATTGATCTTAAAAAGGCTCAATATGATCGCATTTACTTCGCGTCAGCGTACCCACGCGCTGATCTGGCTCTGCCTGTTTCACCTGCTGGTGATCACGTCCAGCAACTATCTGGTCCAGCTGCCGGTCTCCATTTTCGGTCTGCACACCACCTGGGGTGCGTTCAGCTTCCCGTTTATCTTCCTTGCGACCGATCTGACGGTGCGGATTTTCGGTGCCCCGCTCGCGCGTCGTATTATCCTGGCGGTGATGATCCCGGCGCTGTTTATCTCCTATCTGATTTCCGCGCTCTATTTTCAGGGTGAATGGCAGGGTGTCGCCTCGCTGAAAGAGATGAATATCTTTGTGGCCCGCATCGCCTGCGCCAGCTTTATGGCCTATGCGCTCGGCCAGACCCTCGATATTTACGTCTTTAATCGCCTGCGGCAGAAAGCCGCCTGGTGGATGGCACCGGCTGCGGCGATGTTCCTGGGCAATATCAGCGATACGGCGGCGTTCTTCTTTATCGCCTTCTACCAGAGTACCGATCCGTTTATGGCGACCCACTGGGTAGAAATCGCCATGGTGGATTACTGCTTTAAAGTGATGATCTGCATGATTTTCTTCCTGCCCGCCTACGGCCTGCTGCTGAACGCCACGCTGAAGCGATTAGCAGAAAAATCCAATGGCCCACAGGTTAATTTTGGGTAAGCTGGTTACACACAATGTCACGCAAGATAAGTTGCTTTTACGGGCTGAATGCTATTGTATAAGTGCATGATATCTTGAGTGATGACTAACAAAGGGACCCTGATGCGTAACCTACTGAAATATGCCGGAGTAAGTTTACTGGTGGTTGGTCTGGCCGCCTGCGATGGCAAGAGTGACACCGCCGCTGCGGACAAAAATGCCAGCAGCCAGGCAAGTCAGAGCAGCCAGACCGTTTCACTGATGGACGGCAAACTGAGCTTCGCCCTGCCCGCCGGCATGAGCGACAAAAGCGGCAAGCTGGGTACTCAGGCCAATAACATGCATGTTTACGCCGATGAGTCAGGCCAGAAGGCGATCATCGTGATCGAAGGCGACACCAGTAACGACACGCTGGAAGATCTGTCAAAACGCATGATCGATCAGCAGCGCAGCCGCGCACCTCAGCTGCAGGTGGTGACCAATAAAGAAATTACCGTTAACGACCAGCAGCTACAGCAGCTGGATACGGTGATTTCCGCGAATAATCAGACCGTCTGGTCTTCGCTGGTGATGGGCAAAGTGGATGGCAAACTGCTGACGCTACAAATTTCCCTGCCGGGAGACGATCAGCAGGCCGCGCAGACTGAAGCCGGAGATATCCTGAAAACGCTGCAGCTGAAGTAATACCGCGCCCACAAAAAAACCTCCCATCTTCGTCATCGGGCTTCAGCAGAAGCCCGTTTCAGAAGTGGGAGGTTTTTTTACGTCAGGCGCTTACAGACCGGCCGTTTCGCGAATGTATTTACGCGCTTTTACCGCGTATTCAAACGGATTAGCCAGCGCAGGATCCTGCTCGGCTTCCACCACCATCCAGCCTTTGTAGCCGAAATCGTCGAGGATTTTGAACACCGGTTTGAAGTCAATCACGCCGTCGCCCGGAACGGTGAACGTCCCTTTCTTCACGCCGTCCAGGAACGACAGCTTCTGGCTTCTGACCTGATCGACGATCTCATCACGCACGTCTTTCAGGTGAACGTGGTTAATGCGCGGCAGGTATTTCGTCAGGATCGCCAGCATCTTCTCCTGGCTACCTTCCGAGTAGTAGGCGTGGCCGGTATCAAACAGCAGATAAACGTCGTCGTTGGTTTCCGCCATAAAGCGATCCACTTCTTCCGTGGTCTGAATGCCGGTACCCATATGGTGATGCAGACCAACCGTCATGCCCTTCTCAGCGGCCAGTTTCGCCAGCTCGTTGTAGCCTTCGGTGGTCAGACGCCACTGCTCATCGGTAAAGACTGGCTTCTCTTCCAGCACCGCTTTGGTGGTGCCCTGAATGCTCAGGCTCTGCTCGGAACAGCCGATGACTTTCGCCCCCATCGCATGCAGGAAATCGCGATGGTTGATGAATTCGTCGATGGTCTTCGCCTTGTCACCATTGGCGAAGAAGGTGCTGAACCAGGCATTAACAATCTGAATGCCACGGATATCCAGCATCGGCTTCAGGACTGCCGGATCGCGCGGATACTTGCTGCCCACTTCGCTGCCCACAAAACCGGCCAGCGCCATTTCGCTGACGATCTGCTGGAAGGTGTTCTCTTTACCCAACTCCGGCATGTCATCGTTAGTCCAGCCGATCGGGGCAATAGCCAGTTTGACGTTATCTTTGTTCATGATCCTACCTCTGGTGTTCAACAGGCGGCCACAGCCGCCCGCTGTTATTTCCGCAGCAGTTCACGCTCGATCAGTTCGCGCGTTGCAACTGCTTCAACATGCATTTCTTCCGGATAACCGAACAGCGCCGCGGCGATAATCGGATCGCCACCCACTTTGAAGGTTTGCTCAGCAAACTTCATATCGCGCAGAGTCTGGAACAGCGTTGGGAAATCAACCTCACCTTTACCCACGGCAACGTGCTGGTGGATCGTGGCGTCCACACCCGGTGGGTTCACGATATAGCGACAGTGCTTGGTGTGGTTCATAGTGTCGGCAATCAGCACGTGGGACAGGTCAGCACCGGCGTACTCCAGCATAGGCTTCACATCGCCCTTGCCTTTGTCGTAGAAGAAAGTGTGCGGTGCGCTGTACAGGTACTTCACGTTCTCACTGCGGAACGATTTCACAATATCGGCCGTTTCATTGCTGTTTTCGCAGAAATCCCACGGGTGTGACTGGATTTCGATACGAATGCCCTCGCGCTCAACGATAGGCAGCAGCTCTTCCATGGAGCGATAGAACATCTCTTCACAGATTTCTGGCTCGTTCGGGTTACCGGAAAGTTCGGTATTAATGACCTGCACACCGGTTTCTACCGCGATCTCGATCATACGTTTCCAGTTGCGAACGGCAGCCTGGCGGCGTGCCTCGTCAGGACCGGACCAGCGATAAACCACGATGTAAGAGGAGATCTCAACCCCGGTAGCACGCAGCGCGTTTTTGTACTCGGTGATAATTTCGCGGCTGGCTTTCGGATGCTTGTAGAACGGGTTGATCTGCGGATGCGGGGACTGCTCAATATATTTGTAGCCCCAGTCAGCCACCTGGTGAACCATTTTTGTGATGCCCAAATCTCGAATGACATCCACATCAAAGGCAATTTTCATCAGACTCTCCGTGATTAAATCAGTACGCTGTTTTACGGTTTCCCCTGCTCACCGGCAGGGGAAGGTGCGGTAGCAGCGCGGCGATTAGTTGTAGAACGCCGGGCGCTCTGGCAGTTCCACCGGCTCAATCGCCCCGCTGTTCTGCGCCTTATGGCAGGCATCAGCGGCGACGGAAGCGGCAAAGCCGTCCCAGGCGGATGGCCCGGTCAGCTTGCCAGCGGTGGCATCATTAATAAACGCCTGTAACTCAACGTCATAGGCATCGATAAAGCGGTCTTTCCAGTCGGTCAGAATCGCGGTAGAAAGCTGCGCATTCTTACGCATCTGCACGGCAGACGGCTCCGGCAGCTTAGCAATACCCTCTTCACCAACGACTTCACACTGGATGTCGTAGCCGTATGCGCAGTTAACGAAGATTTCAACGTCAATGCGGATACCTTTACGGGTTTCAAACAAAACGATCTGCGGATCTTTCAGTTTGGCATGGGTTTTGGAGGTTACGCGTGGGAAGACAACCTGTACAGATTTGTAGTCGTCTTCGGTCAGCCAGCGCAGCACATCCAGCTCGTGGATCAGCGTGTTGGTAATCGCCATATCGGTGGTGTAGTTCTCCGGTACGGTCGGGTTACGGTGCGCACAGTGCAGCATCAGCGGTTCGCCGATTTCACCATCGGTAATCACTTTTTTCAGCGCGCGGTATCCGGCATCGTACGGGCGCATAAAGCCAACCTGCACCAGGCGCTTGCCGAATTTAATCTCAGCATCCACCACGCGACGGCAGCCTTCAGCGCTCATCGCCAGAGGTTTTTCACAGAACACTGGCTTACCGGCAGCAATCGCAGCCAGCGTGTACTCTTCGTGCGTTGGGTCCCAGGAGGTCACCAGCACGGCATCCACGTTGGACGATTTCACCACGTCGTGGCCGTCGGCATAGACTTCAGCGTTCAGACCCAGACGCGCAACGGCCGCTTTCGCGCCTTCCACGTTGATATCAGAGACGGCCACAACCTCTGCACCCTGCAGCACTTTGCTGCAGCGACGGATATGTTCCTGACCAATGGCACCAGCACCGATAACACCTAACTTTAACGTCATGATCGATCCTTACTTGAGTAGGGGGTAAAAGCGGGCTAAACAGCCCGCGCTTTAAAGGCAAAAAAGAACAGCAAAAAGAACAATAAAAAATGCGTTATTAATATTCGCGAGCCTGGTCGATATGCTCGTTCAGCTTGCGGGCGACGGCATCGACGCGCTCAGAGTCTGAAACCTGGGCTCCGCCCACGCGCCACCAGCTGAAGTACTTGTGGATCATGGTCTTCGGCAGAACTTTGATATCGAACAGCGTGGAAACGGTCTGCTTCTGCGCATCAATCAGCGCGGCCTTCAGCTCTTCCAGTGTGGTAATACGGTAAGTTTTGCAGCCGTAGCCTGCGGCAATCGCGGCGAAATCAATCGGGACAAAGCCACCGTTCAGTTTGCCGGTTTCCGCGTTACGGAAACGGAACTCGGTGGTGAAGCTGTCCATACCGTGTTCCATCTGCAGGTTGTTAATGCAGCCGTTGGTCATGTTATCCAGCAGTACCACGTTGATCTTGGCGCCTTCCTGGATCGAGGTGACCAGCTCGGAGTGCAGCATCTGGAATGAACCGTCGCCCACCATGGTGTAAACCTCACGGTGCGGCTCGGCCAGCTTAACGCCGAGAGAAGCGTTGACCTCGTAGCCCATGCAGGAATAGCCATACTCGACGTGATAGCTGTTGTAATCTTTGGTGCGCCACATACGCTGCAGATCGCCCGGCAGGCTGCCCGCGGCGGCGACAATCACCGAATCCTTTGGGAGGTGCTCATTAAGCGTTCCCAGCACGCTGCTCTGCGTCAGGAAGGAGCCGGTCAGACGATTGAACTCGGCAAACAGCGCTTCGCGGTCGATATGGTCGGCGATTTCCGGCACGAAGTTCTCTTCGCTGTACACCGCAGAGTAAACGCGCTGCGTTTCTTTCAGCAGCTTGCTCTGCGCCTGGGTCACCTGCTCGCCCCAGCCGTTGTGAATGGCTTCCACACGGCTGTTCAGTGCGTTCAGCGCTTCCTGGGCATCCGCAACAACCTGCACCGCATCCAGCTTGTAGGCGTCAAAGTTGCTGACGTTGATATTGATGTAGTTCACGTCCGGGTTCTGGAAGATCCATTTTGACGCGGTGGTGAAGTCGGTGTAGCGCGTACCGATACCAATCACCAGATCGGCCTCTTTCGCCAGCAGGTTAGCGGCCAGACAGCCGGTTTCACCCACGCCGCCGACGTTCAGCGGATGGTCAGAAACGATGGTGCCTTTACCCGCCTGGGTTTCAGCAAACGGAATACCGTGGCGTTCAGCAAAGGCCAGCAGCGCTTCGCCCGCGCCGGAGTACTTCACGCCGCCGCCGCAGATGATCATCGGCTTGTGTTTCGCGGCAATCAGCTTCAGCGCATCGGCCAGCTGACCCTCGGTTGGCAGACGGCGCTCAATGCGGTGCACGCGCTTCTGGAAGAAATATTCCGGGAAGTCATAGGCTTCACCCTGCACATCCTGCGGCAGAGAAATGGTCACCGCGCCGGTTTCAGCCGGGTCGGTCAGCACGCGGAAGGCGTTGATACAGGCGGTCATCAGCTGCTCAGGACGGTTAACGCGGTCCCAGTATTTGCTAACGGCGCGGAACGCGTCGTTGGTGCTGATGCTCAGATCGTGGCTCTGTTCAATCTGCTGCAGAACCGGGTCCGGCTGGCGGGTGGCAAACACATCGCCCGGCAGCAGTAATAAAGGGATGCGGTTGGCGGTGGCGGTCGCCGCTGCGGTAATCATGTTGGCCGCGCCCGGACCGACGGAAGAGGTACAGGCGATAATCTCGCGACGCAGCTTCTGCTTGGCATAGCCCATAGCCGCATGCGCCATGCCCTGCTCGTTACGACCCTGATACACCACCAGATCGCCGTTGTTGTGTTCCAGAGCCTGGCCCAGACCCAGCACGTTGCCGTGGCCAAAGATGGCAAAAATGCCCTTAACGAATTTGGTCTCAACGCCGTCTACCGACAGATACTGGTTGTCCAGGAATCTGACCAGAGCCTGTGCTGTAGTTAATCTAATCTTGCCCATTTGCTCTTCCTTTATTTGTCGGGGACGCAACTCAGGTCCACCGGTATTCGCATTTTTGGTCGCCCTGGTGAGAAAACGGCGACAGCTATAAGTGAAACGTGAGCCGATTATAAACAAATATTTTTTTCACTAAACAGAATTACAGAAGAAACATTTCATTTTGCGAGTGAGATCAAATTCTGCGGTGAAACGGGGATGAATGGGGGGATCGAAGGGGGGGAAATGAAACGCTTACCCCCATCCAGACATAAAATGATAAAAACCCTTTCACTTCAATATGTTTACGCCTGTTATCTAAGAAAGTTGAGATATCGCTCACAACTCCTGAGCTGTCTGAAACGGCATGACATCTGCCGTGCGGATATGCCGCTGTGCAAGAGTTTTAACCACCTCACACTTTTGGGGCAATAATTTCATTTCATATTGAAATTGGAATTTTTATTCCTCATACTCGTTGGCATGTTAGATCCGGATTCGATCGGGCTGGCGTGCCACCGATCCGCTGGAGAAGCTCAAACAGAGTCGGCTTTACCCGAAACCACCGGCGGTTACTCAACCGCGAAAAAACGCCGATGACCAGGGTACATCACAGAAGGAAAAAACAGGTATGAGTACACAACAGAAGCGGCTTGATGTGATTTGTATCGGGCGCATCGCCGTCGACCTTTATGGCCAGCAAATCGGTGCGCGCCTTGAAGATGAAACCACCTTTGCTAAATATCTGGGTGGCTCATCCGGTAACGTGGCGTACGGTACCGCAATCCAGGGCCTGAAATCAGGCATGCTGGCGCGCGTGGGTGATGAGCATATGGGCCGCTTCCTGCGGGAAGAGCTGCAGCGCGTTGGTTGCGACACTCAGAGCCTGATCACCGATAAAACACGTCTGACCGGCCTCGTAATCCTGGGGATTAAAGATCAGGAAACCTTCCCGCTGGTGTTCTACCGTGACAACTGCGCCGATATGGGCCTGGTGCCGGATGATATTCAGGAAGACTACATCGCCTCTTCCCGCGCCGTTGCCGTAACCGGTACACATCTGTCTCACCCGGACACCCGCGCCGCCGTGCTGAAAGCGCTGGAGATCGCCCGCCGTCACGGCCTGCGTACCGCGCTGGACATCGACTACCGTCCGGTGCTGTGGGGCCTGACCTCACTGGGCGACGGCGAAACGCGTTTCGTTGAGTCCGAGCGTGTAACCCAGCAGCTGCAGGAAGTGCTGCACTATTTTGATCTGGTCGTGGGAACGGAAGAAGAGTTCCACATTGCCGGTGGCAGCACCGACAGTCTGACCGCGCTGAAGAACGTGCGTAAAGCCACCAAAGCCACGCTGGTCTGCAAACGTGGCCCGCTGGGCTGCGTCGTCTTTGAAGGCGATATCCCGGACAGCTGGGAAGACACACAGCTGCAAAGCGGCGTGCGCGTAGAAGTGCTGAACGTGCTGGGCGCAGGCGATGCCTTTATGTCCGGTCTGCTGCGCGGCTGGCTGAACGACGAAAGCTGGGAACAGGCCTGCCGTTACGCCAACGCCTGCGGTGCACTGGTGGTTTCCCGCCACGGCTGTGCGCCAGCGATGCCTACCAAAGAAGAGCTGGACGACTTCCTCAGCCGCGATAAAGACGTTAAGCGCCCGGACCTGGACGCACGCCTGAACCACCTGCACCGCGTCACCACGCGCAAGCAGGAGTGGACCGAGCTGAATATTTTTGCCTTCGACCACCGCAAACAGTTGGCAGACATGGCAGCCGAAGCGGGCTTTGACGATTCTCGCATTCCCGAGCTGAAAACACTGCTGCTGCAGGGCGCACAGGAAGCGGCACGTGAAGCCGGTCTGGACGACGGTCGCTGCGGTATCCTGGCTGACACCACCTACGGTCAGCCCGCGCTGAACGCTATCACCGGTAAAGGCTGGTGGATTGGTCGCCCAATCGAGCTGCCAAGCTCTCGTCCGCTGCGCCTTGAGCACGGTAACATCGGCTCGCAGCTGGTGGACTGGCCGCAGGAGCACGTGGTCAAATGCCTGACCTTCTACCATCCGCACGACAGCGCGGAAATGCGTAAAGAGCAGGACGATCTGATCCTCGACGTGTGGAACGGCTGTAATAAATCCGGTCACGAACTGCTGCTGGAAGTGATCCTGCCGGAAAGCAACCCGGATAAAGACGAGAAGTACTATCTGGAAATCCTGACCCACTTCTACAGCATGGGCATTCAGCCTGACTGGTGGAAGCTGCCGCCGCTGTCTCACGCCTGCTGGGAAGCGATCAGCGCGCTGATCGAGAAGAACGATCCGCACTGCCGTGGGATCCTGCTGCTGGGCCTGGATGCGCCGGAAGCTGAACTGAAAGCGGGCTTTGCCGCTGCGGCGAAGAGCCCGTGGGTCAAAGGCTTCGCGGTAGGTCGCACCATCTTCGGCCAGCCTTCACGCCAGTGGCTGCAGGGCGAACTGGACGATGCGTCACTGATTGCCAAAGTGAAAAGTAACTACCTGACGCTGATTGGCTACTGGCGCGAAGCGCGCCCGGCTAAGTAAACATCTGCACGATAAAACCGCCCCTGGCGGATGCTGGAATGCATGCCGGTATCCGTTGGGGGCGGTTTTTTTAATGAACTACAGGCTGGCAATAATAAGTACTGCCGAGCCGGTAAAATCTCCGGTAGCGGGTTTCTTACCGTTTCCGACTATGGCGAAGCTGACATCGTCGCTGCCCATGCCGTTGACGACTTTCGTCTTAAAACTGCCGTAGGGTTTAACAGGCACATTGTTATACAGCATGACCACCCCAACGTCTGGATTAGTCGTCTTAATGGCATCACTAAAAGCGGCAGGTTCAGCAACAAGATCGACCCTCATATCCTGAGTCAGGGAGGTATTACACTTATATTGAAGGTGCTGTTGCTCATGATAGGGGGATGACAGGGCCGACTGTGTTAGCCGATCGCTGTCAATCAGACCGAAATCAATATCTATCGTCTTACCTCCATTAATACCGCACACTACCGGAACGGGAATCAAGGTTTGCTGCGTGATAAGCCGATACAAAGGTATTGTCGGATGCTTTCCAGCATAGACGTAACGATACATGCGAGCTAGTTCCAATCCCCCGGGAACAAAGAATGCACCACCAATTAATGTTCGGCGAAGCTTAAAAGTAACACTCCCACTGTTACCGACTCTAGCACCGGCCAATTCGCTGACACCCGGACGAGTAGCACCCGCAGTAGCTGGATAATATCTATCCCACATAGGCGGATAAGCTTCAGCATAACCATCTGAAAAATTTACACCTACGCGAACATCTACATCGTCGGACATTTGATAGTATTTTTCGGTCTTACCCGGAATAACCAATCCCGATTCCAACCCAAAATAACGTGCTGCCTTAAAATCGGCATCCTCGCTATAACACCACCCTGGGTATGTACTTGGTTGAGTCATGAAATTCATAGTCGCTACTGTGCCTTCCTGATTTGAATAAAATGATGAAGACGACAATACTACTATCAAATTATTCATTGGATCCGCCCAGCATCCACCACCCGGCATACCAGGTGGGCGATCGGGAACCGCATATACCGCAGAACTTACCAGCATCAAAAACGAAAATGTTTTTACCGGGAACGTTTCATCCATCCACTTTTGTACTCTTCTCATGATTACCACCACGTATTTAAGATGTTCTTTATCAGCCAAACGTTCGCTGTAATTAGCGCGGAACCTGATTGGTAATAACCTTGCAACGTTCTAAACCACATCTAAAAGTGATTTCTGGGCGACCGCCATAATCATTGAGGTAGGTCAATACTGGGGCGCTACCATAACTGTTTGCATCACCCGGCAACATGTCGCTGGCGCCAGGTGCCAGCATTAATGGCGTAAAGCCCGCGACGGATGGTCCCCGCTGGCGAGCCTGAGCGTCTACCAGCGTGATGTAATACGCGCTGGGATTCGTTATCTGCCAGCGATTATCCCGTTTGTTTAACACCAACTGAGACTGCCAGGGAGAAGCGAGTTCGGTGTTTTTTAGTCCCACCGGCCGGTAGAAGACCTTGATACGATTCTGTAGCGCAACCTGTAACGTATTGCCATTTTCATTTTTCGGCGGGATTTCTCGCAGGTTCAGGTAAAACAGCGTTTCCCGATCCTGCCGAAGCAGCCTTGCTGCCGGTAATGCCTGAATTTTAATCTGCGAGTTTTCGCCTGGCTCAATACGCTGAATCGGGGGCAGAATCAGCAAGGGGCCCTGCACACGGTTGTTCTGCTCATCTTCAATCCAGCCCTGCGCCAGGTAAGGCGTGTTCGTATTTTGATTAACAACGAACAGGCTGGCCGTTTTTTTATCGCCATCAAAAACAACGCGGGTTTGCTGCAACGAAATCGCTGCATTTGTCACAAATGAAGCGGTGATGGCAAGGAAAGATATAAAGGTTCTTACGGGGAAAAACATAATGCACTCAGCTTATAATTTCAATTTATCGTTGGTAGTTAATTCAGCTTCAGACATTTTCACTTTATGAAACCACATTCCACAGATGTGATTTCACTGAATATTAACCAGCAGCGTAGCGGAAGCGGTAAAATTCCCCCCCGGCATTTTAGATTTGCCATTAGCAATCGGTGATGCCGTCAGCAGTAGCGAACTGGCCGGTTTGGGCAAATTAAACCAGGTCTGCAGTTCGACGGGGGCTCCATTTTTATAGAAGACGATACCAAGATCGTCCATATCGGTTTTAAGCACATTATCTGCAAATGATGCCGTACCTAAAATTTGCATTCTCAATGCAGAATTGACATATTCCTCCGTGCACACCACGTTGAGATCTATTTTCTTCTGAATCTGCTTACCATCGGATTTTTCCTGCGTAATATTATCAAAAGGAATTAAAATCTGCTTTCCATTATTTATGGTACAGGGGTTTTTATCCACCACACGGCCTTTGAAATTAAATCTGGCTGGACCATCAGCATAAGCCTGCAGGCAGGTACTCATCAGCAACACCACCACTGGTATCTTCCATGCGAACATATACTCTCCATTTTATTACGTGGTGTAAGGCAGCGAATTATCTGACCATAACTGAACAATATTATCTTTTTCAGCCCCCATCAACTTCGGCTTAGGTCTTGCCGACAGCGTCCTAAAATCACTTGGGGATTTCTGAAACTTCCAGTTATTCGAAAAAACCCAGAAGAAAAATTATACATTGAATTAGTTTTATTCTAGAAATGATAAATCACCGCGAATAGCATTTCGATCAATTACTTTCCAGTTTTACTCTAAAAATAACTTTTGCGAGTTAATTATATTTCAATTCAATTTTTATAGTTAAATGTATCGCAAACTTAACAAAATTAAGTGATATCAACGAATTGATCAATTAAATGACCGTTATTCCCTTACTTTGTGGGTGAACATGGCTTGATGATGCCGGACAGAAAATCAGCACGCGGGCAGTGAATACCAGAGGGTAAACGGTGCGCGTGAAGAGAAATGCCATCACACGAACCACAGGCCGGGAGGCACCCGGAGGGGTCTTTCTACGGAGAGGGACTACCGCATAAGCATAAATCGTTACAGTCATGGCGTGGTTAACAAATCGAATGAACATTCTGCCACTCTTTTTATTTGCCTGTTCGTTGCATTTTTGTGAACCAATTCCCAACCCTGATGAAATAGACGCCGCTGCTTTCTTCATCAAGTGAAATTTTTTGTTCATCTGGTAGAATGGCGCTCAGAAGAACAACATTTCAAGATTAGCGAGCAGCTTAATGACCAACAATCCAACACAGCTTTCACTGCTACAGGACGACATCCGTCGCCGTTACGACACCCTAAGCAAACGCCTGAAGCAGGTCGCTCGCTATATTCTGGATAACAGTAACAGCATCGCCTTCGATACCGTGGCCTCAATTGCCCAGCAGGCGGACGTGCCACCTTCGACGTTAATCCGCTTCTCGAACGCATTTGGTTTCAGCGGTTTCAACGAAATGAAGCAGGTGTTTCGTCAGCACCTGATGGAAGAAACGGTCAACTACACCGAACGTGCACGTTTGTTCCGCCAGACCGCGACCGATGAAACGCCAACCGCACCGGAAAATCCGGCGGAGATCCTTAACGTGTTCACCATGGTGAACTCGCAGGCGTTGCAGCAGTTGGCGATGCAGATCAATCCGGAACAGCTGGAAAAAGCGGTTAAAATGCTCGATGAGGCCGATAACATCTACGTGATTGGCCTGCGCCGTTCCTTCAGCGTCGCCTCTTACCTGACCTATGCCCTGCGCCATCTGGAGCGCCGCGCGTTTCTGATCGACGGCCTGGGCGGCATGTTCGCCGAGCAGCTGAGCATGGTGAACCCGAAAGACGTGGTGATTGCCATCAGCTACTCGCCTTACGCGCGGGAAGCGGTTGAGCTGGTTGAGCTGGGCGCCAAACGCGGTGCCCATCAGATCGCCATTACCGACAGCCAGGTCAGCCCGCTGGCCGCCTTCAGCGACGTCTGCTTCGTGGTGCGTGAAGCACAGGTTGACGGCTTCCGTTCGCAGGTGGCTTCCCTGTGTCTGGCGCAGACCCTGGCCGTTTCGCTGGCGCTGAACAACGCCAACTAAGCGGTGAATAACCGGCGCTCGCTCTGCGCCGGTTGCCCCTCAAATCCGCTGATTCCTCCCGGCAGGAAGACAAACCAGCAGTTCCACCACCAGCAGCCCGGCCACCAGCAGCAGCGGCAAATCCCAGTTGCCAACAAACGTCCACAGATAGCCCACCAGCAGCGGACCCAGTCCGGCAATCAGATAGCCCACGCTCTGCGCCATGGCTGACAGCCGCGCCGCGCTCTCCCCACTGGCGCTGCGCACCACGAACAGATAGGTTCCCAGACCCGGACCGGCCCCCTGGCCAAACCCCAGCAGCAGCACCCAGATCATTGCCGTGCTGCCAGGGGCATACAGGATCCCCAGCGTGCCGAACAGGCACAGCAGGATCGTGAGAACCATAAATCCGCGCTGATCGGCCACCCGGGCGGCAAAAAACGGCACCAGAAAACCGCCGATCATCAGGCTGAACTGCGAGGCTGAAAACAGCAGCGCTGCCGCTTCAGGCGTGGAGCCACGACTGATAAATATCGTCGGCATCCAGGCCAGAAAGACGTAAAGGTTCAGCACCTGCAGGCCAAAAAACAGCGTCACCGACCAGGCCACCGGCTGCCGATAGAGGTTAACCCGCTCGCCGTTCTGAACGCCGGGGACCAGGCCTGCGGCGGCAGCATAGCGTAACTGCGGCAGCCAGATCAGCATCGCCAGCAGCGCCGGAAGCGCCCACAGCGCCAGCGACTGATAGGCCGCCGGTTCATTCGCGCCCAAAGCGAGGTAGAGAGGAAAAGCGCCGCTGGCGCCAATCACCGCCCCCACGCCCAGCATCAGAGCATAAATCCCCATCACCGTTCCCATTTGGCGGGGCTGAAAACGTTTACGCGCCAGGGCGGGCATAATCACATTCATAATCGCAATGCCGATGCTGCCAATCGCCGTGCCCACCAGCAGCATCATCTCCCCCAGCCCTCTTACGGCACAGCCCAGGCAAAGCAGCGCCAAAGCCAGAAACAGCGCGCGTTCTTCACCAAATCGCTGGCGCAGCTTCACGCCGGTGATCGAGAACACGCTGAGCAGCACCAGCGGCAGCGTTGTCACCATCAGCGTGGAACTGAAGCTGAGGTGGAACTCCGCCAGCAGCGGCCCCACCGTGGTAAAAATCAGCCGCATATTCATCGAAACTAGAATAAACCCCAGCCACAGTAGCCAGAGTTGCCCGGCACGCGCCTGCGTGGCCGTGCGGGTATTACCACCGGATAATTCGTTCATCTGTTACTCCGTACGGGTGACGGTTGCCATCACCTCATCTGCGTTAGTCATCGGTTAATCGGGCCGCGCGAAGCCGTGGATCACTATAAGTTTTTAATGCGATTGTGTATCATTCGCTTCTTAGGCATAACGGAGCTTTGTTTAGGCATTACGGAGCCGGCGTGATGTGGAATGCAGAGGGCACAATGATTTCAGCGCAGCGTTTTAGCTGGCACAGGCAGCCGATATCCCAGGAGTCCTGCGGTGGCTTTGTCGATCGCCTGCGGCTGGATGACGGCCTGGCGCTGGCCTTGTGCCACTATCAGCCGCAGCGTGATTTGCGTGAGCACAGCATCATCGAACGGAACGTTCGCAGTCTGACAATCGCTATTGCGCTTGAGGGTAACAGCCTGACCAGCGCCAGCGACGGCAGCCATTATCATCTGCGCGCAGGGCACAGCACGGTGGCGCTATTTTCCCGCGCCCGCGGCGAGCGTTTTTTACCGGCGGGTCAGCAGATACGCCAGCTGCGGCTGATCGTTGATGAACCGCTGATGGAGCAGTACGC
Organism: Erwinia sp. JUb26; assembly: GCF_003751505.1. Taxonomy (GTDB): domain Bacteria; phylum Pseudomonadota; class Gammaproteobacteria; order Enterobacterales; family Enterobacteriaceae; genus Erwinia. Next base: position 111,997 of record NZ_RJVB01000005.1, read on the forward strand.
GCTGACCGGGCTGCTCAGCGGTCGTCAGCCAGATAATCAGGTGTATTCCCTGTTCTCCGGCCAGCACGGCCTGAGTATCCAGCGGCTGGCGGAACGGCTGGTCGCGCTGCATAGCCGGAATGCCAGCGCCCTCGAAATCCAGATCGCCACGCTTACCCTGCTGAGTGAGCAGGCCAGGCTGCTCTCATCGCCGCCGAAAAAGTCACAGACGATGAGCGGTGCGGCCCAGGATAAGCTGCTCAAAGCCAGAGAACTCATGCAGCAGCACTATGACCAGCCGCTGACCGTGGGCTGGCTCTGTGCCACCACGGGCAGCAATGAATTCGCGTTGAAGCAGGGGTTTCGCACGCTGTTCAATACCACGCCGCACCGCATGCTGACGGAGATTCGCATGGCTCACGCCTTGGCATTACTGGAAAGCGGGCTACACGCTTCCACGGTGGCGTGGAAGGTCGGCTATCAGCATCTTTCCAGCTTCAGCGCAGCCTTCCATCGTTTTTACGGTCGAACGCCCACCTCGGTTAGCGGTAAACGCCAGCCATAAAAAAACGGGCAGCCCGTAGGTGGCCGCCCGTTTATTAGCTTGTTTTCAACATCAACCTTTTCCTTCGAGCTTCCAGCGGCCTGACGGCGACGAAAACCCTCCGGGGTACATCACTACAACTAAACCAACTTACTTCTTGCGCGGATACTCATCGCTGTTCACCCAGGCGTGATCTTTCTCCCAGGTAAATTTCCATAAACGTACTGGCCCGGCCATGACGTTCAAATAGTAGTTGTCGTAACCGGCGATAGTCGCTACCGGATGGTAGCCACGCGGCACGGTAACAACGTCGCGGTTATACACCGGCATGCACTCATCCAGCGAGCGATCGTCGGTATAGACGCGCTGCAGGGCGAAGCCACGCTCCGGATCGAAACGGTGATAGTACGTCTCTTCCAGATAGGTTTCGTCTTCTGAATCTTCCTGGTCGTGCTTGTGGCTTGGGTAGGAACTGGTATCACCCTCGTTGGTGTACACTTCCACTACCAGCAGGCTGTCGGCAGGCTTGTTGTCCGGCAGGATGTTATGCACCAGACGCTTGTTGTGGCCTTTACCGCGCTGCTCCACGCCAACATCTTCAGGCGCAATCAGACGTGCCGGCAGATTTCCCTGGCTTGGCGAATTACACACCGCCAGCTCCAGATCGGACTCTGCCACCACTTCAATTTGTTCGTTGTGCGGCACGTAAACGGAATACGGCGGCGTGCGCTCAAACGGCGACATACGCTTACCGATATTCGGGAACTCGGCCTGACGGGTTTTCACCGAAGCCAGACCCGCAACCAGCACCAGACACAGCTCTTTATCACCGCTTTCAAGCTGGAGGGTCTGCCCTTTCTTCAGCAGATAAGCATCGAAGCCAACATAACGCCAGCCGGCACTTTCCGGGGTGACGTTCTGAATACGGCCCTGTGCATCGGGCTGCTTTGCTTTATTTAATAATGACATGCTGCTTTGTCCTTTGCCCGCGCCGCCGCAGACTACGCGACGGCGCGGATTGTTGGTGAAAAGGATTAGCCCAGCGTAGGCATGCTGAACTCAGACACGGTTTTCTGACCGCTCGGCCAGCGAACGGTGGCGGTCTTCATGCGGGTGTAGAAACGCACGCCGTCCGGACCGTGCACGTTCAGTGCGCCAAAGACGGAACGCTTCCAGCCGCCGAAGCTATGGAAAGCCATCGGTACCGGAACCGGTACGTTAACGCCAACCATGCCTGCCTGCACTTCACGCACGAAGTCACGACCGGTGTGGCCATTGCTGGTGAAGATGGCGCTGCCGTTACCGAATTCGTGGCTGTTAACCAGGTCCAGCGCGGTTTTGTAGTCAGGGGCACGCACGATGCTCAGAACCGGTCCGAAGATCTCTTCACGCCAGATCACCATGTCGGTGGTGACGTTATCGAACAGGGTGCCGCCAACGTAGTAGCCTTCCGGGTTGCCTTCAACCTGAATGCCACGGCCGTCAACCACCAGTTTCGCGCCTTCCGCTTCACCTTTGTCGATGTAGCCCAGCACTTTCTTCTGGTGCGCAGCGGAAACCACCGGCCCCATTTCGTTTTCATCTTTGCCTTTATGAATGCCAGGGCCCACGCGCAGGGCTTTCACCAGCGGAGTCAGTGCAGCAATCAGTTTGTCAGCCGTATCGTCGCCCACGGCAACGACTACTGGCAGCGCCATGCAGCGCTCGCCGGCAGAACCAAACGCGCCGCCCATGATGGCGTTCACGGTGGCATCCAGATCGGCATCCGGCATCACGATAGCGTGGTTTTTCGCCGCGCCGAACGCCTGCACGCGCTTACCGTGTGCGCTGGCGGTGGTGTAGATGTGCTCGGCAACGCCGGAAGAACCGACGAAGCTCACGGCCTGAACGCGTGGATCTTTGTACAGCTGCTCGGCGTTTTCGTTAGAGCTGTGGATCACGTTGAACACACCATCCGGCAGGCCCGCTTCGGTCAGCAGTTCGGCCATACGGACAGAGGCTGACGGGTCCAGAGCCGGTGGCTTCAGAACGAAGGTGTTACCGCAGGCCAGTGCAATTGGGAACATCCACAGTGGCACCATCGCCGGGAAGTTGAACGGAGTGATACCCGCAACCACGCCCAGCGGCTGCATCAGTGAGTAGCTGTCAACGCCGGTACCGACGTCCGCTGAGTTCTCACCTTTGATCAGGTGTGGAATACCACAGGCGAATTCAACCACTTCCAGACCACGGGTCAGTTCACCCAGCGCATCTGACCAGACTTTACCGTGCTCGCTGACGATCAGTTCGGCCAGCTCGTCACGATGCTGTTCCATCAGGGTTTTAAAGTTGAACAGGATACGGGCACGGCGCAGTGGAGAAGTGCGTGACCAGCTATCGAACGCGTTGTGGGCTACTTCAATGGCGTGTGCCACTTCGTCGCTGGTGCTCTGCGTCAGTTCACGGATGACTTTGCCGGTCGCCGGATCGTAAACCGGGATGGTTTCGCTGCTGGCGCTCAGGGAAGTTTTACCGCCAATAAAGTTTCCTACGATAGTCATGTTCTGGCCTCTTTGATGTGATAGTTCCCATGCAGGCAGTCTGAATCACAACGCTACCTGGCCGGGCAAAACTCTAATGCGTGGGATGACAGTATAATATTGGAATAAATTTTTCAAATATTTCACTTTAGAAAATTCGGTTTTAGCGGCATGGATCGCATTTTTCACGGTCGGGACCTGCCGGGTAAATGGTCCTGCCTGCCGACACTGCCAAAAAGCCCCCAGCGCAGGCCCCATGCGGAACAGTGGTTTTACCACGTGACGATAACGCCCCCGGAATTCTTCGCGCTTTCGCCTGGGATTTCTCTGTGTTTTTGCTGGTGTTTTTTTCCGCACGGTGAAATTTTGAGAGGCGGATCTAAAAATTTAAATTTCATTATTCACTAACTATGAAATAAATGTTTTCTTATGCGTACTTTTACTGCACCATGCGGATCGGGTAAGACCGGCCCTGTGGTGGAGTTTTTTTTATTACCCTACTGAAACAGGAGCCAGCACATGGCTATCGATCCAACCCGCATTTGTATTAACCGTAAAATTGCCCCAGCACTGAGCATTGAAGCCTTCTTCCAGCTGGTACAAAAGCTGGGTCTGAACAAGGTTGAGCTGCGTAACGATATGAAGGGCGGCAGCGTGACTGACGATCTCAGTCACCAGCAGGTGAAAGACCTGGCGGAAAAATACGGCATGGAAATTATCACCATCAACGCCGTCTATCCGTTCAACCAGATCAGCGACGATCTGCTGGCGCGCGCTGAAGGGCTGCTGAAGGATGCGCAGGGTATCGGTGCGAAGGCGCTGGTGATGTGCCCGCTGAACGACGGCACGCCGGTTTCTGCGGAAGATACCGTCAACGCGCTGCGCACGCTGGCACCGCTGTTTGACCGCTACGGCATTAAAGGGCTGGTTGAGCCGCTGGGCTTCCCGGTCAGCTCACTGCGCTCCGCAGGCCAGGCGCTGGCGCTGATCGACCAGGCCGACGTGCCGTTTACGCTGGTGCTGGATACCTTCCACCACCACCTGTATGAAGGCGCGGAGCAGGATTTCGCTGCGGGTCTGGATGTGAATCGCATCGGGCTGGTGCACCTGTCCGGCGTGGAAGACGATCGTGAAGTCAGCAAGCTGACCGACGAAGAGCGCATCATGCTGAGCGAAGGTGACCGTCTGAAGAGCGTATCGCAGGTACAGCGCCTGGAGAAGCTGGGCTACAAAGGCATCTACGCCTTCGAGCCGTTTGCTTCCAGCATGGACAACTGGACCGCAGCGGACATCGAGCGCGAAATTCGCCAGAGCATCGCGCTGCTGCAGGGCTAAAAATCCCGTGGTCGGGTGATTACCCGGCCCTCACGGAAAATCCGGCCAACCGGCCGGATTTCATCTCTTATCTGTGTCACTTAGCGGCCTTCCAGGGCCGCATTTTTTTATGCGCTCGTCACCCGTTTTAGCCTAAGCGTCGCCAGTATCGCCAGGCACACCAGCAGGCTGCTCAGCAGATAGATTACCGGCACCCCGGCATAGCTCATAATCAGCCCGGCCAGCGGCCCGGTTATTCCCAGCGCCAGATCCATAAAGGCCGTATAGGTTGCCAGCGCGCTGCCCTGATTCTGCGGCGGCACCACTTTCACCGCCACCACGCCAATCGCCGGGAACACCAGCGAGAAGCCGGCACCGGTCAGCAGCGCCCCCACTTTCGCCATCCACGGCTCCCACGAGCCCCAGACCATCAGCAGCCCTAAGGCCTCAACGGCAAAACAGACCAGCGCCACGTTCAGCCCGCCGTGACGGTTGATCGCATTGGGGAACAGCATACGGGTACCGACAAACGCCACGCTGAACAGCGTCAGGGCAAAGGCCGCACCCTGCCAGCCTTTATCCTGATAAAACAGGGTAATAAAGGTGGCGATCACCCCAAAACCGACCGATCCCATCGCCAGAATCAGGCCATAGCCCCAGATACGCCCGAGCACCGCACGGAACGGTAGCGGTTTTCCCTTGCTGGTTTTCACCGACGGCCGCGGGAAGGCCAGCACGATGGCCACCAGCGCAATGGCAATCACAATCGCCGCAAGCAGCAGCAGGCCGCCCCACATGTAGATTGCTACGCCCAGCGGGGCACCGATAGCCATCGCGCCGTAGGTGAAAATCCCGTTCCACGAGATCACCCGGCCGATATGCAGCGACCCCACCACCCCCACGCCCCACAGCGTGGCCCCCGTTCCGGCAAAGCTCTGCCCCACACCGAGTACCACCCGGCCAAGGCACAGTAGCAGCAGGCTGAGCAGCGGTATCGCACTGGACAGCGCCGCCAGCGCGTAGCAGATACCGCAAATCAGCGCGCCGAACAGGCCGAAAATCACTACTTTCTTCGGCCCCCAGAGATCGGCAAAGCGCCCGGCATGCGGGCGGCTGAGCAGCGTGGCGAAGTACTGCAGGCTGATCACCAGACCGGCCCAGAAGGCGCTGTAGCCCATCACGTCATGGACGTAGCCGGGCAGCACCGCCAGCGGCAGCCCGATGGTCAGATAGCTGGCAAAGTTGAAGATAACAACGGAGATAATGCGCAGATTTAAGCGCAGGCCGGACTGCGCGGCGTCGCCTGCTGACGGGTCTGACATGGAGATTACGGCTCGCAAAGCAGAAAATTCGAAGCCCAACTATACCTGAACCGTTAGCGTCCTACGGAATTTTCTTCACCGCTGTGGGTGAGAAAACCGCCATATTTTCGTCATAAAGCCTCTCTATACTCCGCCCCACAGAGTCCCAAAGAGGATAACAATATGGTCTTTACTCCCCTGAACTTCCTTCAGGTGAGCGCACGCTACCGGCCCCGGCCGGCAGCTGGTCAGGCACGCCCACGCAATAATGGAGTGATGCGATGACCCGTTCACCCGTCGCCGTCTCGCTGAAAGGCATTGGTTATGCCTTTGGCGAACACCGCGTACTCAATCATATCGATCTGGAGATCGAGCCCGGTTCCATCGTGGCCCTGCTCGGCCCTTCCGGCTGCGGCAAAAGCACCCTGCTGAAAATTCTCGCCGGGCTGCTGGAGCCGCAGCAGGGCACGCTGCAGTTTGGCGAACGCCTGATTGCCAACGCCACGAAAAGCACGCCGCCCGAACAGCGCGATATCGGCATGGTTTTCCAGGATTACGCCCTGTGGCCGCATATGACGGTGGCGCAGAACGTGGCGTTTCCCCTACTGATGCGGCGGGTCTCCGCCCATGAACGCCAGCAGCGGGTGAAGCAGGCGCTACAGCGCGTGGGCCTCGGTGATTTCGCCGCCCGTAAACCGTCCGATCTGTCGGGCGGCCAGCAGCAGCGCGTGGCGCTGGCCCGCGCGATTATCGCCGAGCCGAAAATCCTGCTGTTCGATGAGCCGCTCTCCAATCTTGATACCGATCTGCGCGAGTCGCTGTGCCTGGAGATGGCCACGCTGCTGCGCCAGCTCGGCACCACCGCGGTGTACGTCACCCACGACCGGCGCGAGGCGGAGATCCTGGCGGATCGCATCGTCTGGCTGGCCGCAGGATCCGTTTCTGCTATTCAAACCGTTACTTCACTCTCTGGGGAACCCGCATGACATTGTTTAAACCGATGAAGACAGGAGCTATTTTCGCCATGTTGTTGACTTCTGGCATGATGATCGCCGACGCACAGGCACTGACCGTTTACACCGCCGGTCCGGGATCGCTGGCAAAAGGGCTGGCCGCAGGTTTTGAAAAGCAGACCGGCGTAAAAGTGAATATTTTCCAGGCTACCACCGGTAAGGTGATGGCGCGACTGGAAGCCGAGCAGGCTAACCCACAGGCGGACGTGCTGATCTCCGCCTCCTGGGACACCGCCGAAGAACTGCAGCAGCGCGGCTGGCTGCTGCCGTACCAAAGCCCGAATGCGGAAAAAGTTCCGGCGCAGTTTAAAACCGCCGACTACGTGGCGCAGGGGATCTCCGCGCTGGGGATCGTCTGGAATACCAAAAGCGGCACCCCGGAGCCAAAAGAGTGGCAGGATCTGACCGCCGAAGCCTTTAAGGGTAAGGTGACCACGCCGGATCCGTCCCTGTCCGGTGCCTCCCTCGACCTGCTGATTGGCCTGCAAAACAGCATGGGCGATCGCGCCTGGCAGCTGTTCAGCAAGCTGAAAGATAACGGCATGGTGATTGCCGGTCCTAACGCCCAGGCGCTGACGCCGGTGCTGCAGGGCGCGAAAGCCGCCGTATTTGGCGCGGTAGACTACGTTTCCTACAGCAGCATTCAGGACGGCGAAGCGATCAAGGTGATCTTCCCGGCCAGCGGCACCGTGGTGGCTCCCCGCCCGATGATGATCCTGAAAAGCAGCCAGAATGCGGCAGATGCCAAAGCCTTTGTTGACTACGTGCTGTCTGCTGAAGGCCAGCAGAAAGTGGCCGATGCCTGGCTGATGCCTGCGCGTTCAGACGTCGGCGCCAAGCGCCCGCTGCTGAGCGATCTGAAAATCCTTCCGGCACAGAGCGGCGGCAGTGCCGATCGCGGCAGCGTGCTGAAGCGCTTTGCCGACCTGTTTAAGCAACCTTAATCCCTACCCGATGGCGCCCGCCGTGGCGCCATTCTTCAGGATCGCCCATGAATTCTCGTCTTATGCCGCTGCTCACGGTGGCGCTGCTGGTGGTGCTGGTTGCGCTGCCGCTGCTGTTTATTCTGTTACAGGCGCTGTTTCCGCATCTGGCCCAGGGCTCGCTGGCCGGGGCATTCAGCCCGATTCCGGCACTGCTGCGCGACCCGCAGCTGCCCGCCCTGCTCAGCGGTACGCTAAAAATTGGCCTGACGGTGGCGCTGCTCAGCGCGCTGGTCGGCATTCCCCTCGGCACCCTGCGCGGGCTGTTCAATCTGCCGCTGGCGCGCCTGTGGGATCTGGTGATGCTGATCCCGTTCCTGACGCCGCCCTACATCGCCGCGCTCAGCTGGATGCTGGCGCTACAGCACAACGGCTATCTTTATCAGCTGATCGGCGTCGATCTTAACGATCTGCTGTTCAGCCAAAACGGCATTGCGCTGGTGATGACCCTGAATATCTTCCCGGTAGTCTATTTTGCCGTGTCGCGCAGCCTGCTCGCCAGCGGCCAGCATCTGGCGATCGTGGCGCGGGTTCACGGTGCCAGCGCGCTGCGGGCCTTCTGGCACGTGACGCTGCCGATGATGCTGCCCGCGCTGGCGGCCGGGGTGCTGCTTTCATTTACCCTGGCGATAGAGGAATACGGCGTGCCAGCCGCGCTCGGCTCCCGCGCGGGCGTGGTGATGCTGACGGTCGGCATTGAAGAGCGCCTGGCGGACTGGCCGATCGACCTGCCCGGTTCCTCGCTATTGTCGATGCTGCTGGTGCTGGTGGCGCTGGCGGCTTATACCCTGCAGCGCAAGCTGGTGGGCAATAAAGAAGTCACCAGCATTACCGGCAAGCCCGCGCTGAATAAAGGCGCCAGCCTCGGGATCTGGCGTTTACCTGCGGTGTTGCTGTTCAGCCTGGTGGCCTTTGTGGTGGTGGTGATGCCGATGTCCTCCATGCTGCTCAGCGCCCTGCTCTCCACGCTTTCCGGCGGCATCCGGCTGGAGAACTTCACACTGCGCCACTTCAGCGCGCTCTTTGCCCAGCACGGTGATGCGCTGGATGCGCTCTCCACCAGCCTGGGTCTGGCGTTTGCCGCAGCGTTAATTACCGGCGTGATTGGCTTTCTTGCCGCCTGGCTGGTGGTGGTGCGCAAAATTCGCGGTGCGGTATTCATCGACGGGCTGTCGCTGCTGCCCGCCGTGTTGCCCGGCGTGGTGGTCGGCGTCGGCCTGATTCTGCTGTGGAACCAGCCGTTCTGGCCGGTTACGCCGTATAACAGCTGGCCGATCCTGCTGCTTTCCTACTGCTGCCTGCTGCTGCCGTGGCCGGTACGCTACGTCGGCAGCGCGCTAAAGCAGCTGGGCGGCAATCTGGAACCGGCCGCGCGGGTACACGGCGCCAGCCAGCTGCAGGCGCTGCGCTACATCGTGCTGCCGCTGGTGTTCCCCAGCCTGCTGGCGGCGATGCTGATGGTGTTTGCTATCGGCTCGCGCGAGCTGGTCACCTCGCTGCTGCTGGCGCCGGCGGGCATGCAGACGGTGTCGGTCTTTATCTGGCGACAGTTTGAGCAGGGTTCCGTCGGCCAGGGCATGGCGATGGCGACCATTGCCATTACTACCGGGCTGGTACTGATGCTCACCGCGCTGGCGCTGATGCAGCGCAGGGAACGGACTTAACGGGACGATCATTCCTAAAAACGGTGGACTCACTGCCGCAGCCGCTACACTTGCTGCACAGCAGTCAATAACGGAGGCGCAATGAGTCCACTGCCACAGGAGAAAATCGGGCAGAACATCCTGCTAAAACTGGCCACCCTGGTGGTTATCCTCGCCGGGCTGAAGCTTTCGGCAGAGATCGTAGTGCCCTTCCTGCTGGCGCTGTTCCTCGCCATCGTTCTGAATCCGCTGGTGACCGCGCTGATGCGCCGTGGCCTGCGCCGCGGCATGGCCATCAGTCTGGTGGTGGTGGTGATCCTGCTGATTCTCGCCATGCTGGTCGGCATGATCGCCAGCTCGGCGGATGAGTTCAGCACGATCTATCCGCAGCTTCAGTCGCAGGCGGAGCAAAAGCTGGCGGTGTTGCAACACGCCGCCGCGCGCTTTCATATCCGGCTTTCCAGCGAATCGCTGATGCAGCGGCTCGATCCGGGCGCGATGGTCAACGTCGCCACCAGTATGTTTACGCAGATTTCCGGCGCGATGACCCAGCTGGTCCTGGTAGTCATGACGGTCATTTTTATGCTGTTTGAGGTGCATCATCTGCCCTATAAGCTGCGCAACGCGCTGGTGAATCCGCAAATCCGCATTGCCGGGCTGCACCGGGCGCTGAAGGGCGTGACGCATTATCTGGCGTTAAAAACGCTGATTGGCCTGATTACCGGCTTCGCCGTCTGGCTGGTGCTGCTGGCGCTGGGGGTGAAGTTTGCCCTGCTGTGGGGGGCGGTGGCGTTCCTGCTTAACTATATTCCCAACATCGGCCCGGTGATTGCCGGGATCCCGCCGGTATTGCAGGCGTTGCTGCTGAACACGCCGCTGGATGCCGGGCTGGTGGCCGCGCTGTTTATCGCTATCCATATGCTGTGCGGCAATATGCTGGAGCCACGGCTGATGGGGCGCGGGCTGGGACTGTCGAGCCTGGTGGTCTTTTTATCGCTGATTTTCTGGGGCTGGCTGCTCGGCCCGGTAGGCATGCTGCTTTCCGTACCACTGACCAGCGTCTGCAAGATTTTAATGGAAACGACGCCGGGCGGTAGCAAGCTGGCGATACTGCTGGGTAATGGCCGCCCGGCCAAATAATCAGTCGACGATAAACAGCTGCGCGCCGTTCTCGGTCCAGGAACGGTGCGCTTCGGCGTTATCCGCAACCTGATAGCTCATCCCCGCTCGCAGGGTAAAGATGCGGCCATCGTCCAGTTCAGTATGCAGCTCCCCGGACAGGCACAGCAGAATATGCCCTTTACTGCACCAGTGATCGGCCAGATAGCCGGGGGTATAGTCCACCCGACGCACGCGCACCTCGCCAAACTGCTGCGTCCGCCACCGTGCACTGCCGGTTTCGCCCGGATGCTCCGTTGCCTCGATCGTTGCCCAGTCCGTTGTGCCAAAAGGAATATCGCTTAATTTCATTGCCAAACTCCATGGGGTTAAACATTGAAATTACCCGGTTTTTTCGATCATGCACACTGCTTTCCGGCGAAAAAATCCGCTAGCGAGGGATTTTCAGCGGGAAAGGTCGATTTCAACAATAAATGGCCCATAGCCGATCGCGTAAAATGCAGGATAAGAAATCCAGGCATTGACTTCCCCCTTAAGGCGAATTTTTCTCCTTAAATCAGCGACTGCCGCCGCGCAGCAACGTAAAGTTGCTGCCATAATACTCACTTTCCTCATTAATATTTTTGCTGCTGTTGTTTTACCGCCGCCAATATCAACAGGAGAACACATTGCTTGCTACTGAAAAACCCAGGCACGATCATCGCTGGCTGGTCGCCGCAGGGCTGATACCGATCCTGCTATGCCTGATGTTCACGCTGCTGGAAGCGCGACAAATGGTGAAGCGGCAGCTGACCCTGACCAGCTCAATGCTGATGTCCCAGGCGGAAAATATCAGCGACAGGGCAAGGGTGATGACCGCCTCCCTGCAGGAATTCAAAAATCATCGCTGCGCGGATATCAAAGACGAGCTGCGCGAGTATGGATCGCTACAGCCCTACTTTCGCTCAGTGGGCCTGGTTCAGGATGATAACGTCACCTGCTCATCCTCCTTTGGCGAACGCCAGGACTCGATAGAAGACATTATTCACCGCCCGTTACCGCCGGATCATAAAGACCTGTGGAGCCTTTCCGTCGCCGGAACCCGCGGGGTTAACAACCGTCCTGCGGTGCTGTTTATGCATGAAGACCGCGACGGATTTGCCAGCTATGCGCTGGTGGACGGGCAGTATTTGATTGATTTTATCTGGGCGGCCGGTATGCGGCACAACTACGATATTTCAATGAAATTTGGCGATGGATTTGCCATGTTCAGCGGCGTTCCGGCCACTCGCCAGCACGATAAAAAGTGGGGCAACTTCACGCTTAACACCCACTCAGAGCGCTATGCCATTACCCTGAACGTCACCTCCTCCCGCAGCGAGCTGTTCAATAACTGGCGTCAGGTGCTGTTCAGCCTGATGCCCATGGCGCTGATCCTTTCCCTGCTGTTTGTTGCGCTGACCAGCAATTGGCTGAAACGCAAAGGCTCGTTCCGCGATGAGATCCGCCGCGGTATTGCCCGTAATGAATTCTCCGTTCACTATCAGCCGGTGTTTAATCTGCAAACGCAGAAATATAGCGGGGCCGAAGCACTGCTGCGCTGGCAGCGCCCCGACGGCCACTGGGTGCGGCCGGACGTGTTTATTTCCGCTGCCGAATCCGAAGGCATGATTGTGCCGCTGACCCGCCATCTGTTAGAGATGGTCATCCGCGACACCGCCGGGTGGCAGCTGGATCCGGGCTTTCATATCAGCGTTAATCTGGCAGCGGATCATCTGCAGCATGACGATTTCCTGGCCGATATTCGCGCCTTTGCCGCCGGGATGGATCATCTTAAGCCGACGATCACCCTCGAACTGACGGAACGCAGCCTGATCAATGAAGATCGCATGGTTGCCCAGCGGCTGGCCGAGCTGCGCCGTGAAGGGATCAACATTGCCATTGATGATTTCGGCACCGGCCACTGCGCGCTATCCTACCTGCAAACCTTCCCGCTGGATTACCTGAAAATCGATCGCGGCTTCGTGAACACCATTGAATCCGTTGATGGCGAAACCCCGGTGCTGGATGCGATTATTTCCCTCGCCGACAAACTGGCGTTGAAGGTGGTCGCGGAAGGTGTGGAAAACGAAATGCAGCTGCGCTATCTGCAAAATCACGGCGTCACGTTTATTCAGGGCTACTACTTCGCCCGCCCGATGGACAGCGCGGCACTGTCCGAATGGCTGCAACAGCACAACGGCACGGTGCCACAAGCTACGCCCGCCGGTTAATCCCCATACGCTGGAATATTCACCAGGTCGGGTGCCGATATCGGCGCTCGATCGCCCACCAACGGCCCGTTCTGCTGTACATCCGCCTGATAACAATTTCTGATATTTTTTCCCGAAAAAATGCGACATCGCGCAGACGAGATATACTAAGTGGTGGCGAAGTGCGTGATTGGGCCGTGTAAGTACGCCATTGAAGCCCGTCGCGGACGCATTTTGCCGCAGGATTTTTCCCACATTATCGCGCCGTCAGCTCTTCTGATCCACGCGGTGATGTCGGAATTTTGGGATTAGAATCAGAAAATTACAGGGTGCTTTATATGATTTCACGTAGGAAGCGTGTCAAACCAATTGGTTTAAAAGACGTCACTATCATCGACGACAGTCGGTTACGCAAAGCGATTACCGCGGCCTCACTGGGTAACGCCATGGAATGGTTCGATTTCGGCGTTTACGGCTTTGTTGCCTATGCCCTTGGCCAGGTATTTTTCCCCGGAGCCGATCCCGGCGTGCAGATGATCGCTGCGCTGGCCACCTTCTCGGTGCCGTTCCTGATCCGCCCGCTTGGCGGTCTGTTCTTTGGTGCACTGGGCGATAAATACGGTCGCCAGAAAATCCTTTCCATCACCATTATCATTATGTCGGTCAGTACCTTCTGTATTGGTCTGATCCCTTCTCATGCCTCTATCGGCATCTGGGCACCGATCCTGCTGCTGCTCTGTAAAATGGCGCAGGGCTTCTCGGTGGGTGGCGAATATACCGGTGCATCGATTTTTGTTGCTGAATACTCCCCGGACCGCAAACGCGGCTTTATGGGCAGCTGGCTGGACTTCGGCTCGATCGCCGGTTTCGTGCTGGGTGCGGGCCTGGTGGTACTGATTTCCACCGTGATCGGTGAAGCGAAGTTTCTCGACTGGGGCTGGCGTATCCCGTTCTTCGTTGCGCTGCCACTGGGCATTATTGGCCTGTATCTGCGTCACGCGCTGGAAGAAACCCCGGCGTTTCAGCAGCACGTTGAAAAACTGGAGCAGGGCGACCGTGAAGGCCTGGCCGATGGCCCGAAAATCTCCTTCAAAGAGATTGCCACTAAACACTGGCGCAGTCTGCTGTCGTGCGTTGGCCTGGTGATTGCCACCAACGTCACCTACTACATGCTGCTGACCTATATGCCGAGCTACCTGTCGCACAACCTGCACTACTCGGAAGATCATGGGGTGATGATTATTATCGCCATCATGCTGGGGATGCTGTTTGTGCAGCCGGTGATGGGGCTGATGAGCGATAAGTTTGGCCGTCGTCCGTTTGTGATTATCGGCAGTATCGCGCTGCTGGTGCTGGCTATTCCCTGCTTCATGCTGATTAACAGCGGCGTGATGGGGCTGATTTTTGCCGGTCTGCTGCTGCTGGCGGTGATCCTCAACAGCTTCACCGGCGTAATGGCATCAACGCTCCCAGCGATGTTCCCGACCCATATCCGCTACAGCGCCTTAGCCAGCGCCTTCAATATTTCAGTGCTGGTTGCGGGCCTGACGCCAACGCTGGCGGCGTGGCTCGTTGAAACAACCAGCAATCTGTATATGCCGGCCTATTACCTGATGGTCGTCGCGGTGATTGGTCTGGTGACCGGCCTGACGATGAAAGAGACGGCGAATATGCCGCTGCGCGGTGCGACGCCGGCGGCGTCGGATATCACCGAGGCGAAGGAAATTTTGCAGGAGCATCACGACAATATCGAGCAGAAGATCGAAGACATCAACGATCAGATTGCCGAACTGGAAGCGAAGCGTTCGCGTCTGATCGACCAGCATCCACGTATTAACGAGTAACTTAACGGCCGGTGCGCAGCCGGCCGTCCCTCCCCAGGGTGTAGCCAGCTACACCCTTTTTTGTTCACGACATCCTGGCGTTCACGCTGCATGAACACATTCGTTTGGTGAACATCGTCGCTGTGCCGATCACAGTATGTCAGCATAATGGCGCAAGGCTGTAGTATTCCCAACCCGCTTAGTTTTCCACTATGGCCCGAACCGTAATTTATGCGGGCCAGACAGTGTGAAATATCGCGCTGTTGCCCACTTTCCCCGCAGTCAGTTGTTCAGATAAACCTTACGTGCGGCGCAGACACCATTTTGACTCACTAAACGGCTACACTTGCCCTTCGACCGAAAACTGAATCTGAGGTAAGAAACATGAAAATCAAAAGCTATGCGGCACTGGCAGCAGGACAGGCTCTGGAACTGTACGAGTACGAAGCCGGTGCGCTGGGTGCAGAGGAAGTGGAAGTCGAAGTGGAATACTGCGGCGTCTGCCACTCTGACCTGTCGATGATCGATAACGAGTGGGGTATTTCTCAGTTCCCGACTATCGCCGGGCATGAAGTAATTGGTCGTGTGGCGGCCCTCGGCGAAGCCGCACAAACCAAAGGCCTGAAAATCGGCCAGCGTGTTGGCATTGGCTGGACGGCCAAAAGCTGCCAGCACTGCGATGCCTGCATCAACGGCGAGCAGGTTAACTGCCAGCAGGGCAGCACGCCGACCATCCTGAATCACGGCGGCTTTGCCGAGAAGCTGCGTGCCGACTGGCAGTGGGTGATCCCGCTGCCGGAGAGCCTGGATGCGGCCAGCGCCGGTCCGCTGCTGTGCGGCGGCATCACGGTCTTTAAACCGCTGCTGATGAGCAATATCACCGCTACCAGCCGGGTCGGAGTGATCGGCATCGGCGGTCTGGGCCATATCGCGATTAAAATTCTGCGCGCGATGGGTGCCGAAGTGGTGGCGTTCAGTTCCACGCCGGCCAAAAAGCAATCGATCCTCGACATGGGCGCAGACGAGGTGGTGAACAGCCGCGATCCTGAGGCACTGAAGGCGCTGGCAGGCCGTTTCGATCTGATTATCAGCACCGTCGCCGTTGACCTCGACTGGCAGCCCTACTTCAATGCGCTGGCACCGCAGGGTAAGTTCCACACGGTGGGTGCGGTGATGAAGCCGTTCCAGGTGAGCGCATTCGACCTGATTATGGGCGATAAGGCGATTACCGGCTCGTCTACCGGTTCACCGGGCCAGCTGCGTTCGCTGCTTAAGCTGGCCTCGCGCCGCGATATTGCCCCAAAAGTGGAATTCTTCCCGATGTCGAAAATCAACGATGCGCTGGACCACGTGCGCGCCGGTAAAGCCGATTTCCGCGTGGTGCTGAAAGCCGACTTCTGATCGCTGCGCCACTGCCGCCCCACGGGCTCGCAGCCGCTGTAAACCTATCGGCGCACTCCCTTCTTTCAGCCACCTCCTGCAGGTGGCTTTTTTATTTCGCCCTCACGGCAACTGTTAAGATTTCGTTATTCTGGAACTAACCGAAACTTTAATTGTCGTTCGCGCCTGATAATCATTTACAGGCACAACGCTAATACATATAGTTCTCATTCTCTTTTTTAATAAAGATGAGAACTACGGCGCGGAATGGGCCGTAAATGCGCCTCACCGGTTAATACAGGGACAAATTAACACGCCAGAATGACCTTCCATTTATTGGGATTTTAAAGCGCGCGGTGCGGGAAAAGCGTCAATAAATTACTGATAAATGAGGCTCGACTTTGTCTTCTTCGCGTACCCTGCCGCAACACCGTACAGCAGATTCATCTGCATGTTCCCTGTTTAAACCTACTCTGGCCGCCCTGCTGGTGCTTACCGCACTTCAGCCGGTATTTGCCGCCGAGACCAGTGAAAACACCCTGACCGTAGAAGCGAAGGCTGACGACGGCGCAGCATCGCCAACCGCCGATACCGACTACAGCGTTCCGGTGACCACCGCCGGGACTAAAATGCCGCTGGCGCTGCGTGACATTCCGCAGTCGGCGACCATCGTCAGCAAACAGCGTATGCAGGATCAGGCGCTGCAAAGCGTCGGTGACGTGCTGACCAATACCACCGGTATCTCCGCGTTTAATATCGACTCCAACCGCTCTTCTTACTGGTCACGTGGTTATCTGATCAATAACTACCTGTTCGACGGCATCCCAACCGTGGTGGATGATATCTGGGACTTCGGCGATAACGCCTCCGATACCGCCATTTACGACCGTATTGAAGTGATTCGTGGAGCTAACAGCCTGAGCACCGGTTCCGGCTATCCTTCGGCTTCCGTTAACATGGTGCGTAAACACGCCGACAGCAAAGAGCTGACCGGCAGCCTGTCTGCGGAAACCGGCAGCTGGGACAAACAGCGCTATGTTGGCGATGTCACCGTGCCGCTAAACGAAGAAGGTACCGTGCGTGCTCGCGCCATCGGCGGCTATCAGGAAAACGACAGCTGGCTGGACCGCTACCACAACCGTAAGCGCTTCCTGAGCACTATCGTGGATGCCGATCTGACCGATTCCACCACTCTTTCACTCGGCTGGGACTTCCAGCAGACTGAAACCCGCGACCCGAGCTGGGGCGGGCTGCCGACCTGGTACAGCAACGGCGAGCGCACCCATTACGACCGCAGCTTTAACGCCGCGCCGGACTGGTCCTACACCGACAAACAGAGCAACAAAGTCTACGCTAACCTGACGCAGAGGTTTGATAACGGCTGGCAGGCGCAGATTAACGGCAGCCACAGCAAAACCACCTTCGACAGCAAGCTGATGTACCCGTACGGCTACCCGGATCAGCAAACCGGTCAGGGTGCCTACCTCTTCAGCGGCTGGAACAAAGGCACGCGTAAAGTAGACTCGGTTGATGTGTATGCCAACGGGCCATTTGAACTGCTTGGCCGCAGCCACGAGCTGATGCTCGGCGGCAGCTACAGCCGCCAGAAAAACTACTTCATGAACACGTTCTTTGACGGCATGACCTACAACGGTGACTACAACAACTGGGATGGCAACACGCCTCAGGGTGACTGGAACGACTGGACGGTGGAAGATGACGATACCATTCGCCAGAAATCTGCCTACACTGCCGCACGCTTCTCGCTGGCCGATCCGCTGTCGCTGCTGGTTGGTGCGCGCTATACCCAGTGGAGCGCACGTGGGACCTCCGGCGATAAAGACAGCAATAAAATCGCGCCTTATGCCGGTCTGACTTACGACATTAACGACACGTATTCAGCGTACGCCAGCTACACCACCATCTTCCAGCCGCAAAGCTCGCGCGACGCCAGCGCCAGCTACCTCGACCCGGTTACCGGTAAGAGCTATGAAGCCGGCCTGAAGGGTGACTGGGCAAACAGCCGCCTGACCGCCACCCTGTCCGTGTTCCGCACCGAGCAGAATAACCTCGGCGTGAACACCTACGGCTTTATTACCGGCACCACCGAGTACGCCTATCAGGCGGTGGATTCTGTCAGCCGTGGCGTTGAGTTTGAAGTGAACGGCGCGCTGACCGACAACTGGCAGATGACCTTTGGCGCATCGCGCTATATCGCCGAGCAGCGTGACGGCACGGCGGTAAAACCTGAACTGCCGCGCACCACGGCGAAGCTGTTCACCAGCTACCGCCTGCCGATGCTGCAGGATCTGACCGTCGGCGGCGGCGTGAACTGGCAGAACCACACCTGGCAGGACAACGTCGCCGGGCCGTTGGGTTCAACGCAGGTCGAGCAGAGCAGCTACACGCTGGTGAATCTGTTCAGCCGCTACCAGGTGACCAAACAGCTTTCCGTGCAGGCCAACATCAACAACCTGTTCGATAAAGAGTATTACGACTACCTGGGCACCTACGCCGTTTACGGTGCGCCACGCAACTTCTCCGTCTCGGCTAACTACAATTTCTGATGCGGTAAAACCTGCCTTTTGATGCCAGTCCGCTACGGCGGCTGGCATTTCTTATCCTGATTAGCAAAAAAACGATCCGCGTTATTGGTTTCCCGATACACTGCACCATGGACCGGATAAACACTGCTTATTCATGCACTATAATTCACCCGATCACAGCCATCTGAAAATGCGCTCAACGCGCTTTATCCGCCGCATGTTTGCCATGCGTCAGCTGGGCACATTTCTCTGTTTTAATCCGATTATCTCGGTGCTGCTGGAACTACAAAAAGGCAACGCCTTTTACGTCCTGCTGTTTATCAACGCCTTTGTCTGGCCCTGGGTGGCTTATCGCGTGGCGATGTCCTCCGCCGATCCCACCGCCAGCGAGCGGCGTAATCTGACCATCGATGCGGCCCTTGGCGGTTTCTGGGTAGCGATGATGGGCATCAGCCCGATGCCGTCGCTGATTATCATCGCGGTGCTGGCCTCCGATCGCTACGCCGTGGGCGGCTGGCTGCAGCTGCAGTCCGCCATGCGGGCGTTTTTACTGATCTTTATCCCGATGTGGATGCTGAACGGCATGCCGTGGCAGACCAGCTTTAGTACCCGTACAGTCTGGTTAACCCTGCCGCTGGCCGCTGGGTACATGTTCGTGCTTAGTGCCGTTTCTTATAAATTGACCCTAACGCTGCGGCGTAAAAATCGCGAACTGGAACGCATCTCGCTGATGGATCCCAGCCTGGGCATTCCCAACCGCCGTCTGTTCGATCGCCGGCTGGAAAGTGAATATTTACGCACCCGGCGCGGTGAGTGCCGCGCCTGGCTGCTGCTGCTCGATGTGGATAACTTCAAAACTGTGAATGACACCTTTGGTCACGAAGCGGGGGATTTTCTGCTGGCGGAAATTTCCGCGCTGCTGCGCAACGAAGCGGGTGAGCAGGATATTCCGGCGCGGTTTGGCGGTGATGAATTAGGGGTTATCGTTCACGACGCGGATGAGGTAGGGATCCTCACACTCGCCGAAACCCTGCAGCAGAAGATTACCCAGCTGCGGCTACCTGCCTCGGCGGATTTCCACTGCTCGATCAGTATCGGCATTGCCGCCGCCAGCGAGGCGGAAAGCCTGCAGCAGTGGTTAAGCCGCGCCGATCTGGCCCTGTACAGCGTGAAGCGCGCGGGCAGAAACGGCGTTCAGCTGTGGCGGCCCGCGCCGGAAAACGCAGCGGTGAATCAATAACATCTGGCCGTAGCGCATTCTGAACGGCGATGAAGGCTGCACGCCAGCGGGGTCACCGACTGGCCGCCGCCGGAGGCGTCAGCAGCACCTGCGCAATAAAGGCATCGATATCCTCCATCGCCTGCTGCCGCGCACTGGCGGAAGGCTCGACAATCAGCAGATCGCTGTAGCCGTTAACGATCGCGCCCAGCTGGCGGGTGATGCGCGCCGGGTCGCGGCTGCTGAACATGCCTTCGTCGATGCCCGCCGCGATGATATCGGCCATCAGCTGCTGCCATCGGTCAACCATCAGCCGGGCCAGCGCGGCATAGTCTTCATTATGCACGGCCAGCTGCCACAGCGATCCGTACAGCTGCCAGACCGCATCCTGCACCTCGGGAAGATAGTTGTTAATCAGTAAACGCAGCTGCTCTCTGGCAGGCAGGCCGGCAACCCGCGCCTTCAGATTATCCAGATCGGCCTGCATATAGACGGTCAGCGCCTCCAGGCACAGCGTCTGCCAGTCACGGAAATAGTGATAGATATGGCTACGGGAGATCCCCACGCGCTCGGTCAGTTCACGCGTGGTGACTTTTTCCACGCCTTTCTCAATAAATAACGCAATCGCGCTGCTGAGAATGTTGGCCCTCAGCTCTTCCGCCGTTTCTTTCATCTCTTATTCCGTGTCACATCTGAATTTATTGTCCGGGGCAATGAGCCGGACGCAGCACCCTCCGGAGAACCAGAAAAGCGATCAACAGCAGCACTGCGGCGCTGCTCAGCACGGCAAGATAGGCGCGATCGAAGGCGTTCTGTGCCAGGCCAATCAGCGTGTCAGCACGCTCTACCCCCATACCGGCGGCAATGCGCAGGGCTTCGTCAATGCTATCATAAGCCGCTTCCCCGTGAACTAATCCATCCGGCAAAGTCAGGCCGTAGCTGTAAACGGCGGTCATCATCCCGCCCAGTAGCGTCACGCCCAGCACGCCACCCAGCTCCCAGGATACATCCTCAATCGCCGCCACCATACCGGCCTTTTCTTCCGGGGTATTGAGCATGATGGACGTTGAGGCCGCGGTAAACATCGCGCCCAGACCACTCCCGGCAACAAATAGCGCCAGCATCTGCCAGACCAGCGCACTGTTAAACAATGCCAGCAGGCTGATAATCCCCAGCCCGCAGACCGTAAAGCTGAACAGGATCACCGCACGCTCACCGTAGCGCGGCAGCAACACACCCGCCAGCGGAGCGGCCAGCACCGACGCCACCGGCAGCGGCAGCAGCATCAGCGCCGACATCAGCGGCGACAGGCCCAGCACCAGCTGCAGGCGCTGGGTCAGCACCAGTTCAACGCCGGTCAGCGCAACCCCTGAAACGATGGCAATCATGACGCCGCCGGAAAAGCCGCCGTTGCGAAACAGCGAGAAATCGATCATCGGCTGCGCGGCGCGCTGCTGGCGACGCACGAACAACGTCAGGAACAGCGCGCCGACGGCGGCAGAAGCCACAACCGAAAAGAGCGAGGCGTTGATATTGCTCAGCTCTTTCAGGGCAAAGACCGCACCGACCAGGCCCAGCATAATTTGCAGTGAACCCAGCAGATCGAAAGGCCGCTGGCGGTTGCCGCCGCAGTGGGGGATCAGCCAGCAGGCGAAAGGCAGCACCAGCATCACCACCGGCACATTGATCAAAAAGACCGATCCCCACCAGAAGTACTCCAGCAGCAGCCCGCCCAGCACCGGGCCGAGCGCCGCTGCACCGGACGCCACCGCCGCCCAGATGCCGATGGCCAGCGCCCGTTCGCGCTCATCGGTAAAGACCTGGCGCACAATCGCCAGCGTGGCGGGCATCATCATCGCCGCGCCCACGGCCAGAAACACGCGGGAGGCAATCAGCAGCCCGGCGGTGGGTGAAAATGCCGCACACCACGAGGCAACGGCAAACAGCGGCAGGCCGGTGATAAACAGTCGTTTATGGCCCAGGCGATCGCTGAGCATGCCCGCGCCCGGCAGCAGTCCGGCCACCACCAGCGGGTAGGCGTTGATAATCCATAATTTATCCGCCGCCGTACCGTCCAGATCCTGCATGATGCGCGGCAGTGCGGTGTACAGCACCGTCATATCGATGACGATCAAAAATAGCGTACTGGTGACGATCGCCAGCACCAGCCAGCGGTTATTAACGTGCATTGGAAACCCTCTCTGAGCGGCACTGGTCGTCAGCCCTCGCGCCGCACTGCAATTTTGAGCGGTTGCTCAAGACCGGGAAATTACTTGAGCACCCGCTCAAAATCAAGAGGAGTTTTTACGGCTGTGGAAGCTAAACCGGATTGAGAATCGCCGTCACCTGGTCGGGGGTCAGCGAGGTATCGAAGAAGTCATGATAAAAATCAAATACTTCCTTATATATGTCAATATCGGAAAAGCGCGCCGGATAGAGCGTTTTCGCCAGCCACAGAATTTGCAGCGCGGCTTCGCTGGTTTCCCGGCACCACCAGAACATTCCCTGCGGGTTGGTATACACCCGATGCTGCTGCACCGCCGCCACGCCCTGCCAGGCCGGGGAGTGCAGGATCTCTTCCGCATCGCGGTGGTTCATCGCCACAATCACCTGCGGATTGGCGGCCACCACCTGCTCCAGCGACACTTCACCGTTGCTGTTTTTCCGCTGCCCGAACCACGGTTCCGCCACGTTGCGCGCCCCGGCCAGATCCATCCAGTCCTGATTAAGCGAAGGCCGACCGCTGCTGGTCAGCGGGCTGCCCATGCTGTGATACAACGAGACGCGTTCGCTCGGCGGCAAATCCTTCAGGCGTTCACGGATCAGCGCCACGTTGCGGTCGAAATATTGCTGGTAACGTGCATCCACCGCCACCGCATCCGGCCCCAGCGCCTGCGCGGTGCGGGTGACCCGTTCGCGCAGGGCAGCCATCGAGTTCGACTTGAGCATCAGCGTGTAAATGCCCGCCGCCGTCAGCGCTTCCGGCTGCGCCAGCCGCATGCTTTCAGGCACGATTAGCAGCTGGGCGTTGAGCGCAATCACCTGTTCGGCGCTGATTTCGTGGCCGTTGTTGGCGCTGATAATCGGCACCCTCGCCAGCTCCGGATAGCTTTGCAGCAGCAGCGGGATACGCTTTGCCACCACCGAGGTCCCCACCAGATTCTGGCTGTAGCCGAGCATGGCAATCGTCGCGGTCTGCGCGGGCCAGGGCGTGGCCACGCGGATGGCGGTGTGCCCCGCAGGCTCCGCCGCAGCCACGGCGGCAGGCAGCAGCATGATGGCCAGCAGCCTGAGCGCCCGCCGTTGAAGTAATGAAATCATCGTTATCTGGCGCACCCGCAGGCGCGCCCCTCGGTTATCAGAAGTCAAACGTCACCGACGCGCGAACCTCGCGGGCGGTACCGGCAAAGGCGCTGGCGGAACTGCCGCTGCCGTCGGTGTCGCCAGGGAAGATCGACGCCCAATAGCGCTCATTAGTGACGTTATTCACCATCAGGCGCAGCGTGGCCGGAACATTGCTTATGCGGGTGCTGTAGCGGGTGCCCAGATCCAGCGTGGTATAGCTCCCGGCCCAGGTGCTGTTGGTGTTGTTAGCCGCGCGCTTACCGGTGTAGTGCAGATTCGCGCTGTAAACCAGTTCCGGCATAGACGGCAGGTTGTACTCCACCAGCAGGTTAGACTGCACCTTCGGCACGCCCACCACCCGCTTGTTACTGGTATCTTCAGAAACGGTGTTTTTCAGTTTCGGATCGAGGAAGGTCACGCCGCTGTAGACGTTCAGCCCCTGCCACAGATTGCCGCTGGCGGTCAGCTCCAGCCCTTTATTCAGCTGGTCGCCCTGCTCTTTGTAAACCATGTCGTCGGGATCGACGTAAGCAAACGGACGCTTCAGTCGGAACAGCGCCGCGCCCAGATTCATGCCGCTCACATCCGCCTTCAGGCCGATTTCATACTGCTCGCTGCGGTACGGATCGAGGGTGGTGCCTTCGTTTTTCACCCCCTGGCCGGTCGGCGCGGTGCCGCCCTGCTCCAGCGAGTCGGCATAGCTGATATAGGCCATCACCGACGGGGTGATTTTGTACATCAGCGCCAGGTTCGGGCTGAGTCCGTCTTCGTTAACCTGGTCGGTTTTCGCCGCCTGGTTGTTATAGCTACGGGTTTCCAGCCAGCTCTGGCTAAGGTAGGCCATCGCCGACCAGCGCGGGTTAAAGGTCAGCGTATCGCCGATGGTTACGCTCTGCTGACTGGTCACGCTGGTGCGGTAGCGCGCGCCGCTGTTGATGATCCGCCCGTCGCCCGGCTCCTGCATTGCCGACGGATCGTAGTAGTTGCTAGTGCCCAGGCTGTAGCGCTGGCTGCTGCCCTTCGCCGAGTAGATAGACCAGACGTAGCCGCTGGTGGCAAAGGCCAGATCGTGGCCGATGCTGCCGGTATCAACGTGACCGTTCAGCGTCAGCATATTGCTCAGCACGCGGAAGCGGCCTGCGGCGGCGGAGTCGGTCACCGAGCGGCTGATGGTTCCGCTGTTGCTGGTCAGGGTGTTCGACACGGTACGCATCGCGCGGTCGGCCTGCTGATAGCCCACGCCGGCGGTCATCGACCAGCTGTTATCGAAGTAGTGGATCAGATGGCTGCTGATCGTGTCGGTGGTCAGATCGTTACCGGTGGTCGGCAGCGTGTAATTTTTGTTATTCGGATTCGGTGCTTTTGGCAGGTCGATACCAGTGCCGTAGCTGAAGCCGCTGACGTAGCCTTTTTGCAGGAACTCATAGTGGCTGGCATCCAGCTGTAATTGCGTACCGGGGCTGATATTCCAGTCCAGCGCCAGCGACACCAGCTTGCGGCGCAGGGTGCTGTCGTCGACGTTGCCTTCACCCTCTTCATCCAGCAGATTCAGGCGATAGCCGAACTTATTCTCATCGTCAAAATGGCCGCCGAGGTCGATATGCCCGCTGTAAGCGTTACGGCTCTGATAGCCAAGGGTGACGCGGCGCAGCGTCTGCTCGGTCGGGCGCTTGGCGACGAAGTTAAACTGCCCGGCGGGGCTGGCCGGGCCGTAAAGCGCACCGGTCAGGCTGTTCAGCACGTCCAGCCGCTCCAGCATTTCTACCGGAAACGCGGTGGTAGAAACAATATTCAGGCCATCCAGGCGACTGTTGGACACCACGCTGCCCTGCATGCCGCGGCTTTGCGGGCGGCCGACGTCCATGCCGCCACGCGCCTGCATCTGCGTGCTGGGCGAATACTTCAGCAGTTCGCTGACGCTTTTCGCCTGCTGATTATCAATCATTTCGTGGGTAACGGTGGTGGTGGAATACGGCGTTTCCAGCCGGTCTTTACTGCCCAGCGGCCCCAGATCGGTCTCGGCGGTGGTGAAGCCAGCGCCGGCTCTGCTTTCATCGATCAGATCGCGAGGCGCGCTGGCGGTGACGAGGATTTGCTGTTCTTTGCTGTTTTCAGTGCTGGCAGAGGACGTAGCAGATACGGCATTTTGGGCAGCGAAGCCCGGCAGCGCGACAAAAATCGCGCCGAAAAATATGTTTTTCATTAAGGAGTTAGCTGTCGTTATATAAAATGATATATTACGATCGATACTATGGACATTTAGTGATCACGATCACACTTTGGCGCCACATTGCCTCAGGGTAAGGGTGGAGTAAAAAAAATGCCGCACGGGAGTGCGGCATCGGTTTGCTCATTCAGTTCTGCTTACTTTTGGCTGTCCGGCAGTGAGAAGGCAATCAGATAATCGCCCAGTTCAGCCGCATGCGCAGCGCCACCGGCGGAAATGACCACGTACTGTTTGCCGGTCTGCGGTGACTTATACACCAGCGGAGACGCAGTCGCGCCAACCGGCAGACGGTATTTCCAGATCTCTTCGCCGGTTTTGCTGTTGAAGGCGCGCATATAGTTATCCTGGGTGCCCGCGAAGAACACCACGCCACCGGCCGTCGCGGTCGGGCCGCCCAGCGTCGGCATACCAATTGGCATCGGCAGATGGGTTTTCATCCCCAGCGGGCCGGTGTCCTCAACGGTGCCGACCGGAACCTGCCACACCAGCTTCTTGGTATTCAGGTCAATCGCGCTCAGCGTACCGAACGGCGGATTCTGGCAGGGAACGCCCAGCGACGACATAAAGAAGTCCGATTTCAGACCGACGTAAGGTTTGGCCAGCATCGAGCGGATCGGCGAGCCTTTATAGGTTTTGGCCTGCTCTTCCGTCTTCAGCGCCATCACTTTGCCCATGCGGATGTCGTTAACGTACATCATGCCGTTACGTTCATCGATGGAAATACCGCCCCAGTTCATCCCGCCCAAGGTGCCTGGGAACTGGATATAGTCGGATTCTCCCGATGGCGTATAGATGCCGTTATAGCGCGCGGACTTGAAGGTGATGCGGCACTCAAGCTGGTCAAATGGCGTGATCCCCCACATTTCGCTCTCTTTCAGCGTCGACAGGCCCAGGCTTGGCATATTTGTCGAGAACGGCTGGGTCGGCGACATATGGTCATTCTGCCCGGTCGGCGTGGTGGTCACCGGCAGCTCTTCCACCTTACTGGCCGGTTTACCTGTCCGACGGTCCAGCACGAAGATCTGGCCCATTTTGGTGGTCTGAATCAGAACGGGAACGCGCTCGCCTTCCTCATTCTTCATCTCGTACATCACCGGCTGCGACGGCACGTCATAGTCCCAAACGTCGTGGTGTACGGTCTGGAAGATCCACTTAGTCTTACCGGTGGTGGCATCAACGGCCACGACGGCGGAAGAGAACTTCTCGGCCGACGGCGTACGTTTGCCGCCCCAGTAGTCAGGCGGCCCCATGCCGGTCGGCAGGTAAACCGTATTCAGGTCGCGATCGTAGGTCGCCGGTGCCCAGACGTTTGGCGTGCCGCCGGTGTGATTCACCGCATCCGGTGCATCTTCCTCGGCATTCCACGACCAGACCAGCGCACCGCTACGCACATCATAAGCACGCACCACGCCCGAGGCGTCGTTATCCGAGTGATCGTGGATCCAGGTGCCAAACACGGTCAGGTGGCCCATGATCACCGGCGTACCGCTCGGATGGTAACCCTGACCGTTTTCCGTCGGCGCCATGCCGACACGCAGATCGACCGTGCCCGCATTGCCAAAGTCTGTACAGGCACTGCCGGTTTTCGCATCCAGCGCCATCATGCGGGCGTCAATGGTAGTCACGATGATACGACGACGGCACTCGGCGGGTGACTGCGCTTTTTCCTCACTGGAAAGTGACGCATCTTTATCGAGGTCGTAGTAGCCGACGCTGCGGCAGGTGACGTGCGATGTAGCAGCGGCTTTCGGATCGACCCGCCAGATTGATTTACCGGTATCGGCATCCACGGCGGCGACCACATTCTGCGGCGTACAGGTGTAAAGCACGTTGCCGATCTGCAGCGGGGTATTTTCATCAACCCCGGCGACTTTGCCTTCCAGGATGCGGCCGGTGCGATAAGTCCATGCCACCTGCAGCTTATTCACATTTTCCGGGGTGATCTGGTCAACGGCCGCGAAACGGGTGCCGCTGGCGTTGCGGGAAAGATGATCCCAGTCCTGATCCGCCTGCGCCTTATATTCTCCGTCCAGGGCCGCGGGCTGACTGGCCGCCGCGTCGGGATGATAGATCTTGCCGTGCGGCACAAACGCACCGGCCAGCACGCCTAGCAGGCAGACAAATACGCCCCAGCCGCTGAGATGCACCGCGCGTTTGGGGCGGATTTCCTTCGCCAGCGCGGGAAAGACCCACAGGCTGAGCATCAGGATAATCGCCGGAACCACCAGACGCGCCATCAGCGGCCAGTAAGCCACGCCGCCGACCTCAATTAAGGCCCAGACTGCCGTCGCCACGAATATAACAATCGACAGCGTGAGTCCGGGGCGCTTTTTCAGCACCAGCATAACCAGAAGAAGCAGATAGGCCACGCCGGCGATGATATAGTACAAAGACCCGCCCAGCGCGGCGAGTTTCCATCCACCAATCAGAAAATATATCCCGGTGACGGCGGTAAGTAATCCAAATACCAGAACCAGTATTGGGAAAAACTTATTCACGCGCCCCCCTGAACCACCTGTAGATGACATGAGAAGAATCCCTTTTTAATTATTAAAATAACAGAACCACTCTGACCGACACGAGTGTGCCGGTCCGCAAGTGAAAGCCATAGACATGGTAAATAAATACCATAATTTTTAAGATACATTTCAAACCAGTGAGATGCACGAAAATATAACCCTTATAAAATGCAGGAGAATATTTTATTGGATATATTTCACAGAGAAAAATAAAGATAGCCAGTGAGAAATACAGAGAATAAATAACGTCCTGTTAGCAACACCCTCCGTTATTACTTCGTAAAATCCCGGTTAAACAGCAAATTAAATATGAAATAAATAAACAGCACATTTTGATTAAATACAAAATGGAGAGTTCCGTTAAATAATTATCTGCCGTTATAGAAAACCTGAGGGATTATATTAAAACCCCTCAGAAACTCCGCATTACTCTCAACAGAATGGCGCATGGATTATTATGATGCGTGGGGAATGCTGGTTTGTGCCGTCTGGTGCGATAGTGACTGCGTGGACGGGTGGCGGCTACGGCTGGGGAGACCGGACAATCCGCAGGTCTGGGGTGAATTCGGCTGGTTTGTA
Organism: Erwinia sp. JUb26; assembly: GCF_003751505.1. Taxonomy (GTDB): domain Bacteria; phylum Pseudomonadota; class Gammaproteobacteria; order Enterobacterales; family Enterobacteriaceae; genus Erwinia. The sequence goes on from NZ_RJVB01000005.1 coordinate 140,281, forward strand.
TAGTCTGGTGCCTGAGTACCTGCGTGGGCGGGTGGCGGCTACGGCTGGCGGTCCTCGCGCCACGCTCTGCGTGGTCCCTTCACGTCGTTCGTCAGCCGGGCGGACCGGCTCAGACGGCACATCCGTGTGCCGACCGAGCCTTGCGCCCGCGTCCTGCGGGCTTATCCTGGCTTCCTCTCTCCGCTCAGCGCTGCGGATTGCCCGTCGTAGCCGCCACCCGTCCTCGCCGTGACTTTTGAGTTGTCTTCAGATCAGACAACATCTGTGTCAGTCATCAAATGGAAATTGGTGTTGTGCCAGGCTGTATAGCCACCCTGATGCCCTTTATTTAGACAGCGCTGCGGGTTGCTCACCGTAACCGCAACTCGTCCGAGATGTGAATAAGAAAAACAACCTGCGAGCAAGCCTTAACTCTTCTAATACAGCGACAAAAATCCCATGAAGGTGCACAGCATCTGCCGGGGATACCGGGCAATACGCAGCGCTGAGGTGGAAGCAGCTGGCCAGGAGACACCGACAGGACGTCGGTGTCAGGCGAAGTCGGGTCAGGGACGACACGTCTTCGGCGGTCCGCCCGCCCGGATGCTGAAACTGAAGGCATCACGCAGCGCGTGGCGCGAGGACCGCCCGGGAACCCCGGCAGAGGCTGGGAACCCGGCACGGTTTTATTAGCGACTAGATTTATCGGGCCGCCCGACGCCTCCCCGACATCACATACCCGGCACAGGCGCAGGCCGTGACTATTGAGCTGTCTGTCCAGTAGAACACTTTCTCCGAATTCCCATGCTGGACGCCATAGCCTTAACTCTTCTAATACAGCGACAAAAATCCCATGAAGGTGCACAGCAGGGGATACCGGGCAATCCGCAGCGCTGAGGTGGAAGCGGCTGGCCAGGAGACACCGACAGGACGTCGGTGTCAGGCGACGTCGGGTCAGGGACGACACGTCTTCGGCGGTCCGCCCGGCCGGATGCTGAAACCGAAGGCATCACGCAGCGCGTGACGCGAGGACCGCCCGGGAGCCCCGGCAGAGGCTGAGAACCCGGCACCGTTTTATGAGCGACTAGATTTGTCGAGCCGCCCGACGCCTCCCCGACATCACATACCCGGCACAGGCGCAGGCCGCAATAAACCACGGAATAAACTTAATCAGCGCCGAATCACTGCCGCTAATCAACTGCAAATTATCAATCACCAACACAATCGTTATCAGCATAAAAATAATCGCCAGCAGCGGTGCCCAGAACACCTGCCACGCGCCGTTATCATGCTTAACGCGATAACGGAAAAACACGATAACCGCCGCCGAAACCCCCACCTGCAGCATCAGAATCGCCAGCGTGGCAATCGCCGAACCGAAGGCGAAAATATGCACCATCGGATCCATATTGGTACTGCCCATCCCCACCAGCAGCAGCAGTAAAATCACACTGTGCATATGGCTGGCCTTGTGCGGCGTTCCGTTGGTCGGATGCGTCTCCGACAGCTCCTTCCAGATCAACCCGTCGCGGCTGATGCTGTAGATATAGCGCGAAATATTGTTGTGGAAGGCCAGCGTGGCGGCAAACAAGCTGGTAATCAGCAGCACCGACATGGTTTCAACCGCCCACTGGCCGACGTACTGCCGGGTGATATCAAACACGAAGTTGCCGGGATCTTTACTGGCAATCGCCGCAATCTGCTCAAAGCCGTAGACCTGCACAAACGACCAGCTGGTAAAACAGAAGAAGGCGGTAATAATCACCAGCGCACAAATGGTGGCGCGCGGAATGGTTTTCTTCGGATCGCGGCACTCCTCGGCATAGATCGCCGTGGACTCAAAGCCGATAAATGCGGCGATGGAAAATACAAAGGCAATGCCGAGATTGCCGTGCATAAACACCGAGGGCTCAAACGAGCTGAAGTTCAGCGGGCCGCTCTTTTTCAACAGAATCATCACGTCGGTCAGCAGCACAATCGCCACCTCGGCCAGCATCAGCACGCCCAGCAGCTTGCCGCCGACCTCAACCCGCTTGATGCCCAGCACCCAGGCAATCACCGCAAACAGCATGCTCAGTGCCCACCAGGGAATGTGTGCGGCCAGATGCTGTTCCAGGAACAGGCTGCTGAAGAAACCGAGCATCGCCATAATCGCCGTCTGCACCGAGAAATAGGCCAGCAGCGCCAGCATCGAAGCCGATGCGCCCCAGCTTTCGCCCAGCCCCTTCGAGATATAGGTATAGAACGCCCCTGCATCGGTGACGTAGCGGCTCATGGTCAGATAGCCGACGGAAAACAGCATCAGGATCAGGCAGGCGATAATATAAACAACCGGTATGCCGCCGCCGTTGCCGGTGAAAATCGCCACCGGCAGCCCGCCGACGACCCCGGTAAGGGGTGAGGCCGCCGCCACAACAAAGAACACCAGGGAGGAAAGTCCGAGGGTATTTTTTCGTAAACCGCTTGAGTTACTCATCGCCAGCGCCTTATTACAGAGTGAAATCGAACTCAGAGAAGCGCGCTTTTCTGAGCTGGGAACTGATATGCATCATTTCCCAGCGGTGAGGGCGGCGATAGAAAAAATCGGACAGTACGGCGGTGCAACACCTGCACCATTTCAGTGCTACTTTCTGCTAACGGGTCGCTAACCTTGCGCTAACGACCGGGGCTCAGTGATGACGAATACGACCGTTGTAGGACTCGTGCAGCGTGCGGCGCTGATAGTCCAGCGGTGTGGTGCTGACCAGTTTTTTGAACTCGCGCAGGAAGTGCGACTGGTCGCTGAAACCCAGGTCCAGCGCGAGGTCGGAAAACGATACCGCGCCCTGCTGATGCAGGCTGTTCAACGCAGCCTGGCAGCGCATAATGCGGCCAAAGGTTTTCGGCGACATCCCGGTATCCTGCCTGAACTGGCGCTGAATGGTCCGGCAGGTGTAGCCGGTCAGCGACTCCAGCTGCTCAATGCGAATATTGCCCTTTTGCCGCAGGATCGTTTGAATACTCACCCCGGTCACGGCGGACGTCTTGCGCACCAGTCGCGAGGTAAAGTGCTGATTAAACAACTCTATCTGTCGCGAGAACTGCGAATGACGCAGGATCTGCTCGCAGGCCAGCCGGGCATCCGGCACCACGTCCAGAAAGTTAAACTCACGGTCGGTTAACTCCTCCGCCACCAGATCGAGAAAGTCCGGAACCACCCCCGGCGCGAAGCGTACGCCGAAGTAGCGGTGATCGCGGATGAGCTCCGCGCTGCGCGCCTCCAGCGTGGTGCCGCATACCCGCGCGACCGGCTTAACCGCATCACAGTCAAACACGATATCCACGCAGCCGTCCGGGATCGCCAGCGTCAGGCTGGCGGAGTGCGCCACGTCAAAACTGTAGAAGTGCGCAATGGCCGGATGTCGGGAGGCCATCAGCGAATACTGATGCGCTGCGCTAAGCACAAACCACGGCTGTTCCGGCTGGATAACGGCGCTCTGGCCGCAGACAAGATCGTGTGACATAGGCATTCCCGCATAGCAATGATGATGGTCAGTCAATGCAATCGGGGTGCCACTTCCGTTTTGGCGCTTTTCGGCGCGTGTCGCAAATATTCAATACAGCCCTGGCAGCCGCACGATATTCATAAACGCAATTCCTGCGCTATCACCCGTTTTCCAGAGGCGACCGAGATGACCGACAACACCAGAATTGATTTTCTCTACCTTTCCGAGCAGGACATGATCCGCGCCGGAGTCACCGATATGGCGAGCTGTGTCGATACGATGGAGGAGATGTTCGGCCTGCTGTATCAGGGCGACTATCGCATGGCCGGGGCCAACAACGACTCCCACGGCGCGATGGTCACCTTCCCTGAAAACTCGCCGTTTCCCACCATGCCGAAACCGACGGCCGATCGCCGTCTGATGGCGATGCCCGCCTACCTCGGCGGCAGCTTTTGCACTGCCGGAGTGAAGTGGTACGGCTCGAACATCGCCAACCGCCAGAAGGGGTTACCGCGCTCGATCCTGATGTTCACCCTCAACGACGCCGACACCGGTGCGCCGCTGGCGCATATGTCCGCTAACCTGCTGTCCGCCTACCGCACCGGCGCGGTGCCGGGGGTCGGTGCCCGTCATCTGGCGCGTAAAGATTCCAAAGTGATTGGCCTGCTGGGGCCGGGCGTGATGGGCAAAACCGCCGTCGCCGCGTTTCTCGCCGTCTGCCCGCAGATCGATACCATCAAGGTGAAAGGGCGCGGGCAGCGCAGCCTGGATAATTTTATCTCCTGGGTGGCCGCCACCTGGCCGCAGATCGCCACCGTGAAGGTGGTGGATACCCTCGAAGAGGTGGTGCGCGGATCCGATATCGTCACCTACTGCAGCTCCGGCGAAGTGGGCGATCCGGCGACCTATCCGATCGTGAAACGCGAATGGGTGAAGCCCGGTGCGTTCCTCGCGATGCCCGCGCTGTGCAATATCGACGAAGGGATGGAGCAGCCCGAGGTACGCAAGGTGCTGGATAACACCGGCCTGTATCACGCCTGGTACGAAGAGGTGCCCAAACCCGCCCACCATACCATCCCGGTTATCGGCGTGCGCTTTATGGACATGCTTGCCGCCGGGCAGCTGGCTCCCGAGCAGCTGGAAGACATCGGCAAAATCATCGCCGGGGACGCGCCGGGCCGCCTGAATGACGAAGAGATCATCATTATGTCGGTCGGGGGAATGCCGGTCGAGGATGTGGCCTGGGGCACGGTGGTTTACCGCAATGCGCTGGCTAACAACATCGGCGTCAAGCTGAACCTGTGGGACAGCCCGGCGCTGAGCTGAACCGATTTTCACACGCCAATACCCCTGACATTTTCACCTGAATGGAATAACTACATGACCAGAATCATCAAAGTAAAAACCGGATCGATCTTCGAAGAAAAAGCCAGCTACTCGCGCGTAGTGGCCGTCGATAACTGGATCTACGTTTCCAATACCGCCGGGCGCAACCCGCAGACCAAAGAGATCCCCGAGGACATTGCCGAGCAGACGCAGCAGGTGTTTGCCAATGTTGAACAGGCGCTGGCGGCGGTTGATGCCACACTGGCTGACGTGATTTGTTCACGTCTCTTTATTCAGGATCCTGCCGATATCCATACGGTGATGGCCATCGTCGGCGAGAAATTCCGCGGTATAGATCCCGCCTTAACGGCTACCTGCCCGCCGCTGGGTTCCACGGTGTACAAAGTGGAACTGGAGGTCACCGCCTACCGTGGCGCTTCCACGGCCAGCGTTGAAAATATTAACGTTTCTCTCTAATTCCACTCAGCATAAGAAGGTGATGGCGATGGCACCTGCGATAACGCCGGTACAAACGTCCGCGAACTTCCCGCCGGAAACCACGGTGGTGATTATTGGCGGTGGCATAGTCGGCCTGACGGCGGCGCTGACGCTGGCGGAGCGCAATATTCCGGTGGTGGTGCTGGAAAAGGGCCGCATTGCGGGTGAACAGTCCTCCCGAAATCTCGGCTGGGTGCGCAAAACCAGCCGCCTGGCCGAGGATATTCCGCTGGCGCAGGCCGCCGATCGGCTATGGGCCGAGATGCCCGCGCGGGTCGGCAGCGATGTTGGCTACCGCCAGGCGGGGATTATGTTTGCCGCCCGCACGGATGCGCAGATGGCGATGTACGAAGGCTGGCTGAAATCGGTCAGTCCTCTGCAGCTTGATTCCCGCCTGCTAAGCGCGCAGCAGATCGCTGGTCAGGTGCCGGGCGGCGGCAGCCAGTGGGCCGGGGGGATCTTCACCCCCTCCGACGGGCGGGCGGAGCCGACGCTGGCCTCCAGCGCCATTGCCCGCGCGGCGATGGCCAAAGGGGCGGTGATTGTTGAGCACTGCGCGGTGCGCACGCTGACCACGGCAGCGGGCAGGGTCAGCGGCGTGGTGACTGAACGGGGAGAAATCCGCTGTGAGCAGGTATTGCTGGCCGGGGGGATCTGGTCAAGGCGCCTGCTGGGCAATCTGGGGATTTCGCTGCCGGTGCTACCGCTGGTGTGCTCGGTGCTGCGCACGAAGCCGATGGACGGGCCGACGGAGATTGCCGTCGGCGCGCCGGATTTCTCCTTTCGCAAGCATATCGACGGCGGCTTTATCGTCACCCAGCGCGGGGCGCTGGACGCTTCGCTGACGCTGGATCATCTGCTGCTGGGAACGCGCTATCTGCCGCAGCTACGGGCGCAGCGCGACTTTCTACGGATTAAAATCGGCACGCCGTTTGTCCGCAATCTGATGCTGGCGCGGCGCTGGCGGGCCAGCAGTCGCACGCCGTTCGAGCGGGTACGCACGATAGATCCAGCGGTCAATGCATCGCTGAATCAGGAGGCGTTAACCAACCTCCGGGCGGCGTGGCCGGTGTTTGCTCAGGCGGAAATTGCCGAAGCCTGGGCCGGGACAATCGATGTGACGCCGGATTCCAATCCGGTTATCGGCCCGGTGGCGAAGTTGCCCGGTCTGACGCTGGCGACCGGTTTTTCCGGGCACGGTTTCGGCACTTCACCGGCGGCAGGGCAGCTGGCGGCGGATTTGGTGTGTGGGCATGCGCCGCTGATCGATCCTGCGCCGTACCGGTTCGATCGGTTTTGAGGGTGATGCCGGGTCGCGGATAAAACCGTGCCGGGTTCCCAGCCTCTGCCGATGTCGCGGATAAAACCGTGCTGGGTTCCCAGCCTCTGCCGGGGCTTCCGGGCGGTCCTCGCGTCACGCGTTGCGTGATGCCTTCGGTTTCAGCATCCGGCCGGGCGGCTTGGCAAATTTAGTCGCGGATAAAACGGTGCCGGGTTCCCAGCCTCTGCCGGTGCTCCCGGGCGGTCCTCGCGTCACGCGCTGCGTGATGCCTTCGGTTTCAGCATCCGGCCGGGCGGACCGCCGAAGACGTGTCGTCCCTGACCCGACTTCGCCTGACACCGACGTCCTGTCGGTGTCTCCTGGCCAGCTGCTTCCACCTCAGCGCTGCGGATTGCCCGGTATCCCCGGCAGAGGCTGTGCACCTTCAGGAAATTGTTGTCGCTGCTTAATGAACCGTTTAGCCGAATGCACTCAGTATGAGTATTGAGCCGGAATGTAGCGCAAGGCAGCAACAGGCTTCGCTATGCAAATGTTTTGCTCTGAAAGCGGCTCAACAGTCACGGCGTGGACGGGTGGCGGCTACGGCGGGCAATCCGCAGCGCTGAACGGAGAGAGGAAGCCAGGATAAGCCCTCAGGACGCGTGCGCAAGGCTCGGTCGGCACACGGATGTGCCGTCTGAGCCGGTCCGCCCGGCTGACGAACGACGTGAAGGCACCACGCAGCGCGTGGCGCGAGGACCGCCAGCCGTAGCCGCCACCCGTCAGCGCAGGCACTCAGGCACCAGACAACACAAACTAGCCGAACCTACTCTAGATTTACGGATTGCCCGGTATCCCCGGCAGAGGCTGTGCACCTTCTCGGGACATAGTTACCGCTGCTTAATGACGAGTTCAGCCTAAAGACAACTCAACAGTCACGGCGTGGACGGGTGGCGGCTACGACGGGCAATCCGCAGCGCTGAGCGGAGAGAGGAAGCCAGGATAAGCCCGCAGGACGCGGGCGCAAGGCTCGGTCGGCACACGGATGTGCCGTCTGAGCCGGTCCGACCGGCTGACGAACGACGTGAAGGGACCACGCAGAGCGTGGCGCGAGGACCGCCAGTCGTAGCCGCCACCCGTCCGCGCAGTCACCGTAAGCACCTAAGCACCTAAGCACCTAAGCACCTAAGCACCTAAGCACCACGGTGCCAGACAACAAACTGGAGACACATACATCCACCTCCAAATTGTCGGAAAAACTACGCCCGTGTCAGCTGCGCATCATACAAATGCGCATAACGCCCCCGGCGCTCCAGCAGCTGCTTATGACTGCCCTGCTCCACAATCCCACTATCGTCCACCACAATAATCCGATCGGCATTCTGAATCGTCGTCAAACGGTGTGCAATAATCAGCGACGTGCGCCCCACCGACAGCTCGGACAGCGACTGCTGAATCGCCTGCTCCGTCGCCGTATCCAGCGCCGACGTCGCCTCATCCAGAATCAGAATCGGCGGATTCTTCAGGAACACGCGGGCAATCGAAATACGCTGCTTCTGACCGCCGGACAGCTTCACGCCGCGCTCGCCCACGATCGTATCCAGACCGTCCGGCAGACTGTTGATCAGATCCGCCAACCGCGCGCGGGTCGCCGCCTGCCAGATCTCCTCTTCCGTTGCGTGCAGACGACCATAGGCAATATTCTCGCGAATCGAACCGCCAAACAGGAACACGTCCTGCTGCACAATCCCGATCTGACCGCGCAGCGACTGCTGGGTCATATCGCGAATATCCAGACCGTCGACCCGAATCGCCCCCTGCTGCACGTCATAAAAACGCGGCAGCAGCGAGCACAGCGTGGTTTTACCCGCTCCGCTCGGCCCGACAAACGCCACCGTTTCACCGGCGCGGATGGTCAGATTCAGATCCTTCAGCACCGTCGAACCGGCGCTGTAGCCGAAGGTGACATTATCAAACTCAATATCGCCCTGCAGCGAGCTGACCACGCGCGCATCCGGCTTATCGGTAATATCCGGCGCGGTATCCAGCAGCTGGGTGAAGCGGCGGAAACCGGCAATCCCCTTCGGATAGCTCCCCATTACCGACGAAATCTTCTGCACCGGGCGGAAAAACACCTCCACCAGCAGCAGGAAGCCGATAAAGCCGCCGTAGCTCAGCTCACCCTTCAGCACGTACCACGTGCCCGCCACCATAATCACCAGCTGAACCAGACGGGTGCTGAGATAGCTCAGCGTCATGCTGGCGGTCATAATGCGGTAGGCCTGCAGCTTGGTGGTTTTGTAATTCACGTTATCGCGGGCAAACAGCTTCTCTTCCTGATGCTCGTTGGCAAACGCCTTCACCACGCGCACGCCGCCGATGCTCTCTTCGATACGGGCGTTGAAATCACCGATCTGGCCAAACAGTTTGCGCCAGGTGTTGGTCATCTGGCTGCCGTGTCGGCTGACCAGCCAGGTCATCGACGGCACGATAATAATGGTCATCAGCGCCAGGGGCATATGCACCGTCGCCATCAGAATAAAGGCGCCAATAAAGGTCATCACCGCAATAAACAGATCTTCCGGACCGTGGTGGGCGATTTCTCCCACTTCTTCCAGGTCTTTGGTGACGTGAGTAATAATGTGGCCGGTTTTCACGTTGTCGTAATAGCCCAGCGACAGCTTCTGCAAATGCTGGAACGCCTGCTGGCGCATATCGGTCTCAATGCCGACGCCCAGCGCGTGCCCCCAGTAGTTCACCACCGCCATCAGCCCGGTGTTAATCAGGTAGATCGCCAGCAGTGCAGCCGAGGCCACAATAATCATCCCCCAGTCCTGGTTGGGCAGCAGCTTATCGATAAAGGCGCGAACGGCCATCGGGAAAGAAAGCTCCAGCAGCCCGGCAAGAATGGCGCAGCCAAAATCGAGCAGAAAAAGCTTCTTGTAGGGTACGTAATAACTAAAAAAACGCCTGAGCATAACTCCCTCAATATTCACTATAATTTTTTAATGCCGGACGGCGGGTGCGGTAATTTTCGGCGGGATTATAACATTGTGCGGGAATATCAAGTCGTTTTAATTACGCCCTGAAAAGGGTAGGGATTAATTTGCAGCTATTCCCGGAAAGTTAACCGGGAATAATCTCAGCGTTATTTAACCCAGCCCTGGGTAAGCCTTTAAGCAGGCAGCAGCGATGCCAGTGACCGTAGGTCAAATACCGTGGTTGCCGCAATAGTCCGGCGACAGCGGCGGCTGCCAGTTTGTTAGCAGCGATGCCTCGGGCTGATAAATCTCAATGCCCAGCGGGCGGCAGACCGACAGCGTATCCTGCGCCTCATCGCCCCACATCGCCAGCGACAGGTCGCCGCCCGGGCAGGTGGAGATGGCGCAGAGCAGGTCGATCTCGGCAAAGAACTCCAGGTAGTCGCCGCGCTTTGCCGGGCAGGCCTTCATAAAGTACTTATCCTCATCATTCAGCCCGGTGCACTGGAATACATTCATCACGTCGTGGACGTCAAACTCACTTAATCCCCACGGCTGCACCGCGCGCGTCAGGTTGGAGTGGCAGTGAACATCGCAGTCCTCCCCGGTCAGCATCTTATTGACGTAGGGATCGCAGCGGGTGCCCAGCAGATCGTGTACCCGTCCACCGTGTTCATCGATGCCGTAATCCGCCAGGCTGTCTGCGGTAATCGTGGCTATCGGGCGCAGAAACGGCAGATTTGACCACAGCCGGTCGAAGGTGGAGAGGTGCGCACGCTGCAGCTGGCGCGTGCGCGCAACCCACATCCGCTCGCGGGGATTATCACGATTCCAGATGTTCAGGTCGCCAACCTGCGGGCCTTCCGGGGTGGTGATACGAAACAGGTGCCCGGCGGGAACTTCCCAGGCAAATCCGCTGCGGATCGGCACAAGCTCCTGACGGATTAACCGGCGTTTACCGTCGGCCAGCCCCTGATAAAAATCACGATCGACATCTAACGCCGAGCCGGTGGTGCTTTGATAAGCGGCGGGATAAGACGGCATAGAACACTCCTTTTACAACTGACGATGATTTTGTGGATGAATGCGGTAGCGGGTTGCAGGCGTTATCCCACCCTGCCAATAAACCGCTGTAGCCTTTCTGGCTGGCTGTCCTGCTTTAATTCCGCTGGCGTGGCGTCGTGTATGACTTCGCCCTTTTCCATATAGATAATCCGGTCCGATACGCTGAAGGCAAAGTTCATCTCATGAGTCACGATCACCATCGTCATGCCCTCTTTTGCCAGCTCCTCAATCACCTTCAGCACTTCGCCCACCAGTTCAGGATCCAGCGCGGAAGTCGGCTCATCGAACAGCATCACCGAAGGCTGCATGGCCAGCGCTCGGGCAATCGCCACCCGCTGCTGCTGGCCGCCGGAGAGCTGATGCGGATATTTATTCGCGTGCTCCGCGAGTCCCACTTTTTGCAGCATCGCCAGGCTCAGCAGGCGGATGGCGATGCGGGTGTCGTGCCGGTGATAAAGCGGTGCCAGCATGACGTTTTCCAGCACCGTCAGGTGTGAGAATAAATTGAAACCCTGGAAGACCATACCGACGTGGACGATGCGGCTGAGATGGTTCTTTTCATCATATTTTTCACCGGACCAGGAGCCGATCAGGAACGGTTTGTTTTGCAGCCACACGGCGCCGTTATTCAGCGTTTCCAGGCCGTTCAGGCAGCGGATCAGCGTGGTCTTGCCCGAACCGGAGGGGCCGATAATCGAGATCACCTCGCCCCATTTCACCTTCAGGCTGACGTTTTTGATCACCTCATTTTCGCCGTAAAACTTCTGCCCACGCTTCAGTTCCAGCGCAAACTCGCCCTCGGGCTGAATATTCAGCCTGCGGCGCGTGGCGACCTGTGCCGGGGGAACGTTAAACTCATTGGTGATACCGGGCGTTCTTCTGGCGATATCGAGGCGTTTTTCCAACTGCTGCAGCAGCAGGCCGAACACCGTCACCACCAGCACATAGTAAAATGCGACCGCCGTCAGCGTTTCCAGGATCAGGAAGTTCTGCGTGTATAGCTGCTCGCCCACCAGCAGGATCTCTGCGAGAGAGATTACCGACACCAGCGAAGTGAGCTTCACAATCGAGATGTATTCGTTAATCAGCGTGGGTAGCGCCACGCGAAAGGCCTGCGGCACCACGATTAACCGCTGCACGCCAGGATAACGGATGCCGAGCGCCTTACCGGCTTCCAGCTGACCTTTCGGGATCGACAGCAGCCCGCCGCGATGGATCTCGGCAATATACGCCGATTCACTCAGCACCAGCGCCACCAGACCGGCGATAAACGGGTTGCCCAGAAATGCACTGGTGGAGGCGAAGAACTGCGGCAGGTTGTAGACAAAAATCAGCAGGACCAGCAGCGGCAGGCTACGGAAAAACCAGATATAGCCGCGGGCAAAGTAGCTGAGGAATGGATTTTTTGACTGCTTTGCCAGCGCCAGAAAAAAGCCAAACACAATGCCAAGCACCCAGGCATAAAGGCTGAGTTCCACCACGGTTCCGGTCGCCTGCCAGAAAGATTTGTCCACGAACAGGCCCAGCAGATAGTTCCAGTCAAAGGTCATTTCCCATTCTCCGCAAGAAAATAGTTGGGAGCCATGCGCCGTGCATGGCTCCGGGCTGGGTGGGGGTTAACCTTTGTACGCGGCGGCAATCTCTTCCGCCGACGGTTCCTGGAGGTTGTATTTCTTCAGCAGCACCTGATAGTTGCCGTTCTTCTTCTGCTCTTCCAGCGCCGAGGTGAGGGCAGCCAGCAGCGAGTCGTTCCCCTTCGCCACGCCGAGGCCGATAATCACCGGCTCCAGAATCTCTTTTGAGGTGATTTGCAGACGTCCTTTGGTTTGATCGACCATCATCTGCGAGACGGCGGCATCGTCAAACTGTACGTCGGCCGCACGCGAAAGCAGTGCCTGAGCCGCCAGCGGTGAAGAGGGATATTCCTGCACGGTGATAGACCCGAGCTTATTTTCCGCGCAGTATCCGACGGAGAGCTTATGCAGCGCCGGAACCCAGGCCGCGCCTTTCAGCGAAGCGACTTTCTTACCGCACAGGTCTTTCTGCGTTTGCGGCATAAACTCGCTGCCTTTCAGCGTCATTAACGATCCCCCGGTTTTCAGGTAGGGAATGTAGTTAATCTGCTTTGCGCGCTCCGGGGTGATATACAGCGCCGAGGCAATCACGTCGTAGTGATGCCCGGTAAGGCCGAGGATCAGGCTGGCAAATCGCGTATCTTCGGTTTTGGTTTTCAGGCCGAGCGAGGCCGCCATTTCCTTCATTAAATCCGCATCAAAACCCGCGGCCTCGCCATCGACCAGGTAATCATAGGGTGCCCACGTTAAGTCGGAACCGATGCTCAGGATCCCTTCCTGTTTGGTGTTGACCGCCGCCTGCGCACTGCCTAACAGGCCGGTGAGTGTGATTGCCAGCAGCGCTTTAACGGTGGTGATTTTATATTTACAAACCATGGTGAACCCCCTGATGTGTCAGAAAAAGAATTAACGACCGATAACAATCAATTCACGCGGTGCGCGTCGGGTCAGGATCTGCGGGCCGGACGCGGTGATATGAATATTTTCTTCATGAACCAGCATTTTCCCCGGCGCATATTCCATGCCCGGCTCGATGGTAATCACCATGCCCTCTTGCAGAACGGTGTTATCACCCGGCATATGCGATGGCGGTTCGGTCAGCTGTAATCCCAGACCGTGGCCCAGTCGGCCCACGTTGTAGCCCTGCGCGCCCGCCTTCTCCAGCACGCCGCTCATGCAGCGCCAGAGATCGGTGGTGGTGGTGCCCGGCACGGCCAGCTTAATCGCCGCATCGGTGGCGTCCCACAGCGCTTCGTTCGCCCGGAGCGCCGCATCCGGCACCTGGCCAAAACCAAAGTTGCGGTCGAAGTCGCAGAAGTAGCCGTTGACCGTCGCCCCCACGTCAATAATCAGAATGTCACCGTCGTTCAGGGTGCGGCCTGACGGGCGTGAGATAATCTGTTCGTAGCCGCCCCAGCCCGATGCCGCCGCCATAAAGGGCACCGAGTGGGCACCGCCCAGAATGATATCGGCGGTCAGCCGCTGGCCGATTTCGCGCTCGCTGAGGCCGCAGCGGGCATAGCCCGGCAGCTTATCGAAGGCATCGCAAACCACGGTGCAGGACTGATGGATATACGCCACTTCCGCCGCTGACTTCACGGCGCGGATAGTCCAGATGCAGGGTGAGCCATCGACCAGTTCAAAACCGGTCAGCCGCTCTTTCAGCAGGAACAGGTCGTTCAGCGGCATGCGTACCGCAGATTCGCGGCCAAACTCCATGCCGATGCGGCCAAAACGCTTCGGCAGCCGTTCCAGCGCACCGGCCAGCAGCGTCACGCCGTCGTCCGCCGGGCACGGTGCCGGCCAGCTCAACGTGTCGCCGATCCAGCTGCCCTTCAGCAGCGGCGCACCGATTTCGGGAACAATCGCGGTACAGAGTCCCTCGGCGGGGATGAGGAAAAACCACGGCCGGGTGGGGCTTTCCCAGAACTGGCTGTCAAAACCGCTGAAGTAGCGGAAGTTAGGCGGCGAGGTGACCAGCAGGGCATCAAGCTGATGCTCACGCATTTCTGCCTGCACACGGGTCAAACGTGCTTCAAATTCCTGTGCTGGAAAGGCCAGTTCCATAGTGAACTCCTGGTAACGGTCTGAATGAAGAGTTAGTTGGCAAGCGTCCAGACAACGTCGGCAAGGATCTGCGCGCCCATTATCAGGTCGGCTACTGCGGTTGCTTCTGCCGGGTGATGACTGATGCCGCCCACGCTGGGGACAAAAATCATCGCGGTCGGGCAGATCCTCGATATCATTTGTGCGTCGTGGCTTGCGCCGGAAATCATCCGCATCGTGCGCGGCGTTCTGGCGCTCGCCGCATCGCTGATAGCCGTCACGATGTCGGCGGAGAAAAACACCGGCTCCGCGCGGGAAATACTGCGCAGATCCACGCGAAAGCCGTCGTCCTCAAGCTGGCGTGCTTCCTGGTGCAGGCGGATATCGGCCTGCCGCAGCACATCGGCGCTGGCATCGCGAAAATCGACGGTAAAACGAGCCAGTCCGGGAACCACGTTGATGGCGCCAGGCACCAGGCTCAACGTGCCGACGGTTGCCACGGCGGGCACTCCCTGCAGTGCGGCATGCTCAGACAGGCTTTGCGCCAGACGCATGGCCGCCTGTCCGGCATCCCGTCGCAAATGCATCGGCGTGGTTCCGGCGTGGTTAGCCTGCCCCTGCACCTCAACCTGCCACCAGGAATGCCCCTGCACGCCTTCGACGATGCCGATTTGGTTGTTTGTTGCCTCCAGCAGCGGCCCCTGTTCGATATGCAGCTCAACGAAGCTGCCCGGCAGATGCCGCCACGGGTCCGCATCGCCGCCGCTGCCGCTGCGCTTCAGCTCGTTGCCAAACTGCTCGCCGGTGCGGGACTCCACGGCTAACGCCTCGCTGAGGCTGACGTCTTTGACCATTACCCGCGAACCCAGCAGGTCCGGGGTAAACCTGACGCCCTCTTCATTGGTGAAGACGATGACTTCAATCGACGTGGTGGGTTTCAGCCCCTGCTCGTGAAGGGTTTGCAGCAGCTCAATACCGGCCAGCACGCCGAAGCTGCCGTCCAGCGTTCCGGCATTAATCACCGTATCGATATGCGATCCGGTACACACCGCTGGCTGCGTATTTTCACCGGAGCAGACGGCGTGAATATTGCCAATGCGATCGACCCATACCCGGGATCCTGCCTCCTCCAGCCACAGTATTACCTGTGCTCTGGCACGGGTATCTTCATCGCTCAGCGCCAGACGGGTCAGTTCACCGCTGCGGTTCCTGCCGATGGCGGCCAGCGCTTCCAGCCGCGCCAGCAGGCGATCGCCGTTGATTTCAGGCGTCATAGCAGCGCCCTTCCCTGCTTCAGCAGCGAGGCATACAGCGTTTCATCCGTCGCGCCCTCGGTATTGATCAGCAGCACCACGGAGTGCTGATCCAGGCCCAGCAGCGCGCGCGCTCGGGCGGAGTCGGCGCAGGCGTGAAGACCGGCCAGGCCGGCAGCGCCGCTTTCACCGCCCTGGATGGCCGGATCGTTGCCCAGCGGCGTGGCCAGGCGCGCCATGGCGCGCAGTCCGCAGTCGTCGGATACGGTGATAAACGCCGTGGCGGTTTTTTCGAGGATTTTCCAGGCCAGCATGGACGGCTCGTAGCATTCCAGCATGCCCATCACGGTCGATTCGCTTTCATCAACGCGGACGCTACGGTTGCTGATGCTGCTGTGAAACAGGCAGGCCGCACGTTCGGGTTCGACCACGATAAATTTCGGTGGCCGCTCGCCGGTCCGGCTGCGGATATGGGCACCGACCGCAGCGGCAAATCCGCCCACGCCCGCCTGCAGGAAAACGTGGGTCGCCGATTTTCCCGCGGCGGCAATCTGTTCCATCAGCTCATCCGCCATCGGCAAATAGCCCTGCATCACCCAGGTCGGAATGATTTCGTAACCGGGCCATGAGGTGTCAGATACCACGTGCCAGCCGTTTTCTGCAGCGGTGCGGGTGGTAAACGCCACCGAATCGTCATAGTTGCCCTTCACGCGGATCACTTCAGCGCCCTGCGCGGCTATCGCCTGCGCACGGCTTTCGCTGACGCCACTGTGGATATAAATCACCGAGCGGCAGCCGAGTCGCGTTGCCGCCGCGGCAACGGCACGACCGTGGTTGCCGTCCGTTGCACAGGTAATGGTGATCTGCCGGGCAACGTCGCGCACTTCGGGGCTATCTGCTTCAGAGGGTGCCACCGTTCGAGCCAGCGCCTTTCCCGCCACCGCCAGAACCAGCCGAATCACCGCATGCGCGCCGCCCAGCGTTTTGAAACTGCGCAGTGAGGAGCGCTGACCTTCATCTTTAATATAAAGATCCGCAACGCCTAACGATCTCGCCAGATCGGTCAATCGATACAGGGGCGTTTCCGCATAGTCGAAACAGCCCAGATGATGATTAATTTCCGCAATATGTTCAGAACGAAAAGGATCGCATTCCGGTGCATCGTGGGAACTCAGCAGTTGGTCAGAAGCATTTATATGAAGTTGCATCTCTCTATCCTTGCTGTCAAAGTGACCGAGAGAATATAAGATCCCCGATAAGATAAGTGCTGTCGTAATAATGACAAAAAAAGAGAAATTTTCTCTCCCGCCAAATTGAGGGCACGGTGATGGCTAAATCGCTAAAATCAATCGACGACTTTGACAGAAAAATACTGAATATAATTCAACACGATAACAGCACACCAGTGAGGGAAATTGCCGATAAAATTAATCTTTCATTACCGGCAGTCGCTAAACGATTACAGCGATTAAAAACCACTGGCTACGTCACCCATAACAAAAGCGTATTATCCCCTGACCTGTTAGGAATAAATAACACGATAATTGTTAATGTTTCCGTTGAGAATGAAGCGGTCAAAGAACTGGATGAAATCCGGGAACGGTTTATGAAGTGCCCGCAAATCCAGCACTGTTATTACGTTACCGGCGACATTGATTTCGTGTTAATTCTGGCGGTTAAGGATATGCAGGAATATGAGCGACTCACCCGGGAGTTATTTTTTGAGGGCGGCAACGTTCGACGTTTCAGAACCTACGTTGCGATGGAAAGGGTTAAGTCTTCTCAGGACTTATATTTAAGCGCTATATAACGGTAATAAGAATAACGTATTTTACAAATGCGATACGATTACAGAGCAAGATAAAAAGTCACTCAACATGGGTGCGCTGCTGAAATAACCCGAACTGGAGCGATCGGCAACAGATCGTGCCGATCGGAATTACGCTTCTCTGGCCCGCAGCGGCCGGAAGACATAATCGTACAGCGCGGAGAACTGGTTGAATCTTTTGACTAACGCCTCGGAAACGATGCGATGCAGATCGTCCTGCAAAAAGCCCAACGTCGTAGCGTAGTTCTTCGGATGGAAGAAGGCCTTGTCGTACACCATCACCGTGCCTTCCCAGGTCAGGGCGAACTGACCGTCCTGCTGCGGCAGGCTGAGGAAGTTGGCTTTATGGTACGCCTTACCGTGCATGCCAAGGTAGGTGGTGCGCGAGTCGTACTCTTTTTTATTCACCAGGCGGCAAAACTCATAGGGAGAATCGTACTGCGGCAACGAAAAGTCCGGCCCCAGCAGATTAACATCTCCCGACATCCCCTCGATCGACACCCGCACAGCGATCTTGTCGAACAGGAAATCGAAGTTGCTCGATTTGGCGAATTCAATGTTAATCCTGAAGGTGTCCGATCTGACGGCCCAACAGTTCAGAAAACCCACCAGCAGCACGTTAAAAACCTGCCACTCGCTCATCTTCTTTTCACCGGCCAGGCTGCGGAAGCGGCTGACGATCAGCTTTGATTTCGGGTGCATGAACAATGTGTAAAGTGGATCGCTGGAGCTTAGCACTTCCATCATTCAGCCCTTCATCTCAAAATCGCCTTAACAGCCGAGCACCTTAGCATTTACGAGGGGCGAAATCAGCCGATCCATGGCTTTTCAGACAAAGTGCCCGGCTTCTGTTTTGGACAACGCTAGGTCATGCCGTTGTTCCCGCTACCGCACAGGACGACAGCAATCTTTTCACCCGGCCGGGTGGCAAACAGCTTCCTTGTTACGGCCGCTACGGCGGTGGCTGCGCCTAATTCAATCGCCAGCCCCGTCGCGGCCCACACTTCCCGCGCGGAGTCCTCAACCTGGTCCTCGGGAACCAGAACGATTTCATCAACGTACTGTTCTGTCAGCGTAAAGTTAATTTCTTCCGTTGAACGCGCGGCCAGAATAGGAACGAGGGTTTTAACATTCTCCAGTTTGACGATTTTCTGTTGCTGACGGCTGGTCCACATCATCGGGCATCCCGCCGCTTCAACGCCCACGATCCGGATCCCAGGTTTTAGCAGTTTGGCCGCCTGCGCCACCCCGGCAATCAGCCCGCCACCGCCAATGGAAACCACCAGGGTATCCACCTCCGGCCACTGCTCAAGGATTTCCAGCGCCATGGTGCCCTGCCCCACCACCACATCCCGATCGGCATAAGGATGCAGCAGTGCCCCGCCGGTTTCCTGCACCCGCGTACCCGCCGCATCCCAGCTTTGATCCCAGAAATCGCCCTCAACGGTCAGTTTTGCGCCGTAGCTTTCAATGCGCTTTCGCGTTAGCTCGGTACTGGTATTCATCACGAAGACATCTGCCGGGATCGCCAGTTGCTGCCCGACGTAGGCGACGGCCGCACCAAAATTTCCACCTGACGCGGTGGCTAATCCCTGCTTGCGCACGGCATCCGCAAGGCTGAGAACACGGTTGAATGCGCCTCGGGCTTTAAAAGAACCGGTAACCTGACAGCACTCGGCCTTCAGCCTCAGCTCAATCTCCGGCACCGGCTGCCAGGGGGCGGTTTCAACCAGCGGAGTTTTACGCACCCACGCCCGCACGCGGTCCAGAGCCGCCTGATAGTCTGACAGTGTGATGTTCTGGCTCATGAGTTTTCCTTTTCAGACAGATTTTGTACCAGGACCGCCAGGCTGTTCCCCTGAGACGTGGCTCCAAACGTACGCTGAGAATAGACGCGCCCCTTCACCTGAAAGTGCACGGCCAGAGGTACGGCTTCCGGTTCGGAGAGGCGGTGAAGCCATCCCGCCAAATCACCCGCCTGAACCTCGTCACCGATTGCCATGACGGGCTCAAACCAGCCATCACCGGGCGAAAGAAGATTGCCCCCGGCGGGAATGAAGACCTGTAATGAGGGCTCCGCCGGTTGGGTTTCCGTCTTGATTAAACCCAGGTGATTCAATACCCGCTCCACCGCAAACCGGGTGCGCTGTACGCCGAGTGGCGAGACGCTGCCATTGCTGCCCATCTCTGCGGCAATTGCGGGTATACCCAGATTTGCCGCCGCGCCACAGCTGGTGCGCGGATCGCCCATGTTATTGGTGACCACGGTAAGTTTGGCGGCAAAGGCGCGAGCCATCGCCTCACTTTTTTCGCGGACCTCGGGGCATAAATCGTCGGTGACCACCACCTGTGCGCTCTCGTCAATAAAGAGTGAACTCCCGCCGCTGTGCAGATCGATATAGAAGTCGCACAGGGGGAAAATCGAATCATGGATCCACGCAGCAATTTGCTCTGTCGGTGTTCCCCACGGATTCCCGGGAAAAACGCGCGCCAGATTTTTGTTGTCGACGGGGCTGACGCGCATTGATGCCCGTAGAGCGGGCGTATTGGCACAGGGAAGCAGTATCAGTTTGCCCTGAACGCGTTCAGCCGTGAGATGACGGATCAGCTCGTTGATGATAATCGGGCCTTCGTACTCATCGCCATGTATAGCACCCGTAATAAGCACGGTAGGGCCCTGGCCATTGGCAATCACGGCCAGCGGCATCGCAATCGTCCCCCAGGCATCATTGTGGGCAGACAGCGGCAGGTGGGCGAAACCAACCTGCTTACCCTGCTGATTAAAATCGATATTGGTGAAAACTGTGGACATAGTGACTGCTCCGTTTACAGATCGTTTTGCGCGTCGTTAAACCATTTCTGCCGCAGCGCCGGCAGCTCTCCATCTTTGCTGCTTTTCTCAATAAACTGGTTAATCGCTGCCATCAACTCAGGCTGCCCTGGACGAATGGCAATATAGGCGGGGCTTTTACGCAGCAGGAATTTCAGCGCGATCTGTTTATCCGGGTTCTCCTGACCGACCTTTTGAGCGATCAGGTTATTTTCGGCAAATAGCGGAGCCTGACCCGACAGGAACGCGCTGATGGCGGAGGCGGTATCCTCAAGGCGCAGATAATTCCCCTGCGGATATAACTCACTGAGCGTCAAATCCGGCGTGGAACCTTTCGGTACGGCAATGGTGCGGTTGCCCAGCTCATCCAGCTTTGCAACCTTCTGCACGCTGCTGCCGCCATAGACGCCAAGGTAAACCGCGGCGTAAGGCTCGGAGAACGTCACCAGTTTTGCCCGCTCCGGGCTGGAGCCCAGCGCAGCGATAAGCACATCGACTTTGCGCGACATCAGATAAGGAATACGGTTGGCTCCGGTGACCTGCTGTAATTGCAGTTTCACGCCGAGGTTATCGGCCAGTTTCTGGGCAATATCGACATCCAGCCCGGTCGGTTTTCCGTTGCTGTCGGTGAATCCCCACGGTGCAGCATCAACCGTGGTGGCAACACGCAGTACGCCACGCGATTTAATATCGTCCAGCGAGCTGGCCTTTGCCAGGAGAGGCAATGAACAAAAAGCCAGCAGTGCCAGTGTCTTGCATAATTTTTTCATGAATTTCTCCGGTGTGATTAAGCAGGAATTTGTATGAATCGTTGTAATTCCGGTGTACGAGGTGCGCCAAAGATCTGGTCGGGAGGTCCGCTTTCCCAGACTTCACCCTGATGCATGAAAATCACCTTGCTGGAAACTTTGCGGGCAAATGCCATTTCATGCGTTACCGCGATCATCGTCATTCCCTGCTTCGCCAGGTCCTCCATGACGCGCAGCACCTCGCCAACCAACTCGGGATCCAGCGCCGATGTCGCCTCATCAAAGAGCATCACCTCCGGCGACATCGCCAGAGCACGCGCAATGGCCACGCGCTGCTGCTGCCCGCCCGATAAAGAGGAGGGGAAGGCGTCGGCTTTTTGCCCCAAACCAACCTGTTCCAGCAGGCGCTTCGCCAGAGCAGGCGCTTCGGCTTTCGTGATGCGTCGGGTCAATAAGGGGGCCAGCATGACGTTTTCCGCGGCGGTGAGATGCGGGAACAGATTGAAGCTCTGGAAAACCATGCCGACGTTCTGCCGCAGCTTTTGCAGCTCAGCAGCAGAGCCGCCGACCTCCATGCCGCCGACATTAATTGACCCACCGTCCAGCTTCTCCAGGCCGTTGATACAGCGCAGAAGCGTGCTTTTGCCGGAACCACTCTTGCCGATGATTGAAATAATGTCTCCACGCTCAATGGTGGTGCTGATGCCGCGCAGAACGTCGTTCTGCCCGAAGCTTTTCCTGACTGAATCAATGACGACCAGTGACATGAAAACGAGCCTCCAGATGAAGAGAAAGTCTTGCCAGGGGAAAACAGAGAGCAAAGTAACAAAGCGCCACGAGCAGATAGACCAGCAAGGGTTGCAGTGTTGAACCACTCACAATCTGCCCGGAACGGGTTAGCTCAACGAACCCCACCAGTGCTGCTAACGATGTGTTTTTAATTAACTGGACCGAAAAACCGATGGTCGGCGGGAGCGACAGACGAAATGCCTGCGGAAGGATGACCTTGCGCATCATCTGCAAACGGGAAATACCCAGCGACAGCGAGGCCTCCCATTGTCCTTTCGGGACTGCTGCAATGCTTCCTCGCCATATTTCACCTAAAAATGCGCCCGCAGAAAGCGAGAAGGCGATTGTTGCGGCCATAAATGAGCTCACATCAATGCCAAACAGGGTCGGCAAACCAAAGAAAAGCAGAAACAGCATCCCCAGCAGAGGGATCCCCTGAATCAGCTCCACATAGAACCAGGCGATCCCCTGAAGCCACTTTTGGTGAGAGGAACGCGCCATCGCCACCATCAGCCCAATAACCGAGCCGAGAGCAAACGTCGTTAGCGCCAGCAGCAGGGTCCAGCGAAGTGCGCCGACGATCATCCAGATGTCATTGATTGAAATACCGCGCATGGTTACCTCCTTGCCTGAAAGCGATACCAGACAATCCTGAGCAACACTTTCATCAGGCTGACGGCAAAAAAGTACAGACCGCAGATCACCATGTAGATCTCAAAGCTGCGGAAAGTGCGGGATTCAACGAAGCTGCCACTGTGGAATATCTCCTCAACGCCGATTTGCGAAATAAGGCTGGTGCCGATCAGCGTCAGCACCATCTGGCTTGCCAGGGCAGGGAAAATATTCTGCAGCGCGGGCAGTGCCAGCACATGGCTGATGATGTGTCTTCTCGGCAGGCCCAGCGCTTCTCCCGCTTCGGTCAGGCCGCGCGGGAGCGATATCAGCCCGGCGCGTAAAATTTCGGTCATGTAAGCGCCGCAATAGAGAGAAAGCGCAATGACACCGGCAACCGGGGGTGAGAGATGCAGGCCAATCACCGGAAGGCCGAAATAAATAAGAAACAGCTGCACCAGGGAAGGCGTATTGCGGAAGAACTCCACATAGCAGCGCACCAGCCGCCGCCACGCTTTGCTGGCATAGACCAGCGTCAGTGCACAGCCGGTGCCCATCATTAGGCCGAAAAGAATAGACAGCGCCGCATAAATCGCGGTTTCCATCAGTCCTTTGGCCATGATCCCGGCATAGGGCAGCAAAGAGGCAAAATCAAATGCGTAATCCATCGGCAATGACCCCCTCAATTTCCAGAATGGCTTCTATTTCCACGGTCTGGTTTTGCGGCAGTGAACCCGCCCCGATGGCAGAGCGCGCTCCCCGGCCAATCGCTTCGCCAAACACCTGCACAAACAGATCCGAACAGCCATTGATGACCTGCGGATGCTCTTTGAAACCGTCCCCGGCATTGACCCACCCCAGAAGCTTTACAACACTTTTCACGGTGCCCAGATCGCCCGTCGCCTGCCTGACGACGGCAAGCAGGTTCAGCCCGGTGAGACGCGCATGGCGATAAGCGTCTTCCACGCTCACTTCACTGCCCACTTTTCCGGTATGTAAATGGCCGTTGGCTTCCAGCGGTCCCTGCCCGGAGAGATAGAGAAAGTTGCCAAAAATCCGATAGGTCACAAAATTTGCGACGGGAGCAGGAACCGGAGGCAGTTCAATACCCAGTTCCCGTAAATGGTCATCAAGGCTGATATCAGTCTGTCGTTGAGGTTCGGAAATGGATGCGTTCATTTATTAGCCCGTATTGAATTTCAGGCATTATGAGCATCATGGTTTTTAATGGTCAACCATAATGGTTTACCAATAAGTATTTAATATGCGTGAATGCGTAGTGCCTCACATAATGAGATAAGCACCGCGATCAGAGGCCGTTGCGGAACAAGGGGCCGATAAGCAGCGGATATGATGATAAATAAACCTTTCAATTACGACCTTGTGGAAGGTTATAATGTTCAGATTACTTTCGAATTGGTCAGCCATTCATGCGCATTGATTGGAGTCACAGGATGGATAGCAACGATGACATCTCCCAGCGCATAGTGGGCCACGATAAAACGGCTGCGGTTAGCGTTTATCGTTCCATTATGCAGGCAATTAAGGATGGCGCTCTGAAAGCCGGGGATAAACTCCCCAACGAACGAGAATTGGCCCGGCGCTTTGAGACTTCCCGCAGCACGATTCGCAACGTTCTGGCGATGATGTCCACGCAGGGATTAGTGACGCGTAAGGTCGGGAGCGGCTCCTATCTGTCTGAGAATTTAGAACAGCAGCTGAACGTGACCGATCGTCCCGTTGCGGCGTGGCATCAGGAAGTCCCGACCTATACCGAGATTTTAGAAGGCCGACTGCTGTTTGAGCCGATGATGATGAATATGGTTGCGAGTCGCGCCACCGATGAAGATTTTGCCAGAATGAGGCTTCATCTGGAGGGTATCCGCGAGGCTCAGGAATGGATTATCTACAAAGAGCATATCTATGCCGTTCATCAGGCGATGTTTGCGGCAACGCGTAACCGTTTTCTGATACAGATTTTTGACAACGTCATCGCCGACCGCCGCGCCGTACAGTATGACGGTCAGCACGCTGTTCATGCCGCCGTCAGCAGCATCGTCAGAGAGCAAACGCTGAAAGAGCTAGTCCCTCTTGTCGACGCGCTGGAAGCCAGAGACGGTAAACTGGCACAAAAACGCGCGGATGATTACTTCACGCGGATCCTTGTGTCACTCAGCCTGTACGGGTGATGTAGATCGGGCTATGCCACTTTTCACTATCGTGGCATGCCGCATCATGCTGCCCGGAGCTGGCATGAAGCGATAACGTAACGCCAAAGTGCAATCACAGCGCCTGCGCGCAGGCCCAGGCCGAACTCCACGCCCACTGGAAGTTATATCCGCCCAGCCAGCCGGTCACGTCCACCACTTCCCCAATAAAGTACAGCCCCGGCACGTCGCGGGCTTCCATGGTTTTAGAAGACAGCTGCGTGGTATCCACGCCGCCCAGGGTCACTTCGGCCGTGCGGTAGCCTTCGGTACCGTTCGGCTGCACGCGCCACTGGTGCAGCGTGGTTGCCAGATCGTTCTGCTGGCGGCTGTTGAGCTGTTTCAGGGTGCATTCCGGCACATGGCCCAGCAGCTGCAGGCACTCGACCAGTCGCTTAGGCAGCAGTTTCGCCAGGGTATTTTTCAGGCTCTGGTTCGGGTGCTGATTACGCTCTTCATTAATAAATGCGTCGATGTCCTGCTGCGGTGACAGGTCGATGGTGACAAACTCGCCCGGCTGCCAGTAGCTGGAAAGCTGCAGCACCGCCGGGCCGGACAGGCCGCGATGGGTAAACAGCAGCGCTTCTTTAAACACCGTGCCGTCTTCCGCCGTCATCACCGACGGCACCGACACGCCGGAGAGCGTCTGCAGCTGTTCCAGCAGCGGCTTGTGCAGGGTGAACGGCACCAGTCCGGCGCGGGTCGGGAATACCTTCAGGCCGAACTGTTCGGCAATTTTGTAGCCAAACGGCGATGCGCCCAACCCCGGCATCGACAGGCCGCCGCTGGCGATCACCAGTTTTGCCGCCTGTACCTCTTCGCCGTTGAGCTGCAGCGTATAGCCCGCATCGTCACGCACCACCGACATCACTTCGCTACGCAGCCGCAGTGCGACGTTACCCGCCTCGCACTCTTTCAGCAGTAGATCGACGATCTGCTGGGCAGAATCATCACAGAACAGCTGGCCGAGGGTTTTCTCATGCCAGGCGATGCCGTGGCGATTGACCATATCGATAAAATCCCACTGGGTATAACGCGCCAGGGCGGATTTACTAAAGTGAGGGTTGTGCGAGAGATACGCCGCCGGTTCAGTATACAGGTTGGTGAAGTTGCAGCGGCCACCGCCGGACATCAGGATCTTGCGACCGGCCTTTTTGCCATTATCAATCAGCAGTACGCGGAGCCCTTTCTGGCCCGCCTGCGCCGCGCAAAACAGGCCCGCAGCCCCCGCGCCAATTACGATAACGTCATATTTTTCCACTGCTCACCCCGGCACTGCCCGACAAAAACGCTGATTGTAGAGAGTTGGCGGGAGGGATACCAGCATCAGGCGAAACCTGAGCGGAAACAATTTGTAACTTAATGATTTACCATAGTTTTCTTGGGGTATTGTCACTGTACTGACACATTAATGTCAAAAAAAGTCTATATTTCACTTTCCCCCGGTGCGGTTTGTCGCTGATAATGCGCCGCGTTCATGTCCTCCTAAATGGCGTAACGCTTATGCTACATCTATTTGCTGGTCTTGATTTTCACACCGGCCTGTTACTGGTTCTGGCTTTGTTGTTTGTATTGATTTATGAAGCAATTAACGGCTTCCACGATACAGCCAACGCGGTCGCAACCGTGATCTACACCCGTGCAATGCGCTCGCAGTTAGCGGTCGTCATGGCGGGGGTGTTCAACTTCTTTGGTGTACTGTTGGGCGGCCTGAGCGTAGCTTATGCCATTGTCCATCTGTTACCCACCGATCTGTTATTGAACGTTGGATCGGCTCACGGGCTGGCAATGGTCTTTTCCATGCTGCTTGCCGCCATTATATGGAATCTCGGAACCTGGTATTTTGGGTTACCGGCTTCCAGCTCCCACACCCTGATTGGTGCCATTATCGGTATCGGCCTGACTAACGCGTTGCTGACCGGAACCTCGGTTGTGGATGCGCTGAACGTGCCGAAAATGATTGGCATCTTTATGTCATTGATTATCTCGCCGATTGTTGGCCTGGTTGTTGCTGGCGGACTGGTGTTCCTGCTGCGTCGTTACTGGAGTGGTAACAAAAAGCGCATGCGTGTCCACATGACTCCAGCGGAACGTGAAAAGATCGATGGCAAGAAAAAGCCCCCGTTCTGGACCCGTATCGCCCTGATCGTTTCCGCGATTGGCGTCAGCTATTCACACGGTGCAAATGACGGCCAGAAAGGCATTGGTCTGATTATGCTGGTGCTGATTGGCGTGGCTCCGGCAGGCTTTGTGGTCAATATGAATTCCACCGGTTATGACATCACCCGTACGCGTGATGCCGTTAACCATCTGGAGCAGTATTACCAGCAGCACGCCGCTTCGCTGACGCACATCATTGAGATGTCGCCACCGGCGATCCCGTCGCCGGAAGAAATTCCGTCCGGTCCTCAGGAGTTCCACTGTGATGCCGCGCGCGCGCTGCCGGTTATCCAGCGTGCTCAGGGACTGCTGAACGACCTGTCCAGCTACGATTCACTGACCGTTGAGCAGCGCAGCCACCTGCGCCGCATGCTGATGTGTATCTCGGATACGGCGGAAAAGGCGGCGAAACTGCCGGAAACCAGCGCGGACGATAAACGCTTCCTGACCAAGCTGAAAGGCGATTTGCTGAACACCATCGAGTATGCTCCGGTATGGATTATCGTAGCGGTGGCTCTGGCTCTGTCGTTAGGCACTATGGTTGGCTGGCGTCGTGTTGCCACCACTATCGGTGAAAAAATCGGTAAGAAAGGCATGACTTACGCTCAGGGGATGTCGGCGCAGATGACGGCGGCGGTATCGATTGGCGTAGCAAGTTATACCGGTATGCCGGTTTCAACCACTCACGTTCTCTCCTCTTCGGTGGCGGGTACGATGCTGGTTGACGGCGGCGGCGTGCAGGGGCGCACTATCAAGAACATCCTGCTGGCGTGGGTGTTTACCCTGCCGGTGTCGATTGTTCTTTCCGGTGTGCTGTACTGGATTGCGCTGAAGCTAATTTAAGGCAGCGTGGCGGCGTTGCCCGCCACGCAAGAATAGTTGAAAGCGGACTTCGGTCCGCTTTTTTTATGCCAGCGCGCCGCGCTTAATGCCAGATAGCCAGGCCAATCAGGCTGATCACCACCAGCCCGCAGAGGGAACTGGTCAGAATAAACTGGCCGCGCACGCGCTGACAGCGGCGGATAAATTCATCGTCATGATGATCGAGATAGCGCTGGGCCCAGATGTAGTACACCAGCCGAACCTGCTTGCCCGGCTGCCCGTGCGAGGTAAAGAACCCCGCCCCATCGACGTACTGATACAGCAAAGGATCGCAACCGCGTAACACCACAAGCAAGGCGCGCAGCGAAGAGAAATAGCGCACCATATTCACCACACAAACAACACAAAGAGCCCAGAAAAGCGCGATGGTGCTGATCATGATCCCCTCCCGGCCATTCATCACAGAAAACGAAAAGCGGGCAAGCCGCTGCGCCCTGCGATGGTTGAACTGCCCCTGTTATCGATATCGGCCAGATTCGGCGGTCCGCCGGACGAGGCGATAAGAAAGCGCTCACTGGCGCCTCTTATCAGTGTAGGAGATCTGCACAAAATTTTTCCAGCACTCTGTACCGCATCCGCGATAAACGGAGGAAATTTCATGTTGATCCTGTTCGCAAAGCCCGCAGGCTGCCACAACATCCTTTAACAATTTTCGCTATACTGAATCGTATCCCGCATGTATCAGAACTTACGCGAAAAGGAGTATTCATCATGGCTTACAAACACATTCTGATTGCTGTTGACCTGTCGCCTGAAAGTAAACTGCTGGTTGATAAAGCAGTATCGATGGCTCGCCCTTACGATGCAAAAGTCTCATTGATCCACGTTGATGTGAATTATTCAGATCTTTATACCGGTCTGATCGACGTTAACCTGGGTGATATGCAGAAACGGATTTCGGAAGAAACCCACACCGCGCTGACCGAGCTGTCGAACAGCGCCGGTTATCCGATTACTGAAACCCTCAGCGGCAGCGGCGATCTCGGCCAGGTGCTGGTTGATGCCATTAAGCAGTATCAGGTGGATTTAGTGGTCTGCGGCCACCACCAGGATTTCTGGAGCAAGCTGATGTCTTCTGCCCGCCAGCTGATCAATACCGTGCACATTGATATGCTGATTGTGCCGCTGAACGACGAAGACGAAGATTAATTTCGTTTTGTTGCACAGGCCGGGTTCGCCCGGCCTTTCTTATTCCCGCCGAGCTTCAATCCACTCCTGAACGTCCACCACAAACGTCGGTGGGGCCTTACGGTACATCTTCAGCGCCAGATCCCGTATAGAGTGCTGCGCCAGCGATTCTTCCATGCGCTGCTGCGCCATCTCCATCACCGAACGCACCCCGCAAATTCCCGAACAGGCCCACTCCGGCGGTGTTTCATCAAAAACGGCGGTGCGCTGGCGGATCTCACGGCAGGCAAAAACCTGTTTATCGCCATCAATGGCATTCACCACGTCGAGCAGCGTGATATTTGCGGCAGGATGCGCCAGCTGAAAGCCGCCGCCCTTGCCTTCGCTGCTGCGCACCAGCCCCGCTTTTGACAGGCGGGTAAAGATTTTAGCCAGATAGTCGTAAGGCACATTTTGCAGATCGGCAATCTCCCGCACGCTCATCTCACGCGCGTCCCCGCTGTTATCAACCATAAACATCAGGCTGTGAATGCCGTACTCAACGCCAGAACTATAGAATGCCATGCACTTATCTCAACCCTTTCAACTCGCGCTAGTGTAGCGTTTTCAGCACCACCGTGCGCACAAATCACCTTTGTCTTTTTAAACTACGACCAATATAATCCGAGTTAATAACCGTAACAAGAGTGACAGTAAAATGCGTAAACAGATTCTGATAGTCGGTGCAGGTTTCTCGGGGATGTGGTCAGCGCTGAGCGCCGCACGGCTGGCGGAGGGCAATACCGATATCGACATCACCGTTATCGCCCCACAGCCCGAACTGCGCGTGCGCCCGCGTTTTTATGAAAGCGCCGTGCGTTCGCTGGTCGCCCCTTTGCAGCCGCTGTTCGACGTCACCGGAGTCACGTTCCTGCGCGGCAAGGTCAGCCAGATCGATGCGACGGCTCGCCGGGTTAACTGGCGTGACGAATCCGGCATGACGCAGCAGCAGCGCTATGACCGCCTGATTCTGGCCAGCGGCAGCCACGTTAATCGTTCGCAGGTGGCGGGCGTGGCAGAGCACGCGTTCGACCTTGACCAGCTGGAGAGCGCCGAGGTACTGGAGCAGCACCTTAACAGTCTGGCGCAGCGCCCGGACAGCGAGACGCGCAACACCGTGGTAGTCTGCGGCGGCGGTTTTACCGGGATTGAGATGGCGACCGAACTGCCGGCACGCCTGCGCGAGATCCTCGGCGCACAGGCAAAAACCCGCGTAGTGGTCATTGAGCGTGGCCCTCAGCCTGCGGCGCGATTCAGCGAGGAGCTACGCAATGTGATTATCGACGCTTCCGCCGAGCTGGGCGTGGAGTGGCGGGTCAATGCGGAAGTGGAACAGGTGACAACGGAGGGGGTGACGCTGAAGGACGGGCAGACTATTGCCGCGCAGACCGTTATCTGGACCGTTGGTGTACAGGCCAACGATCTGACGGCGCAGATTGACGCGCCGCGTGACCGCCAGGGCCGACTGCACGTTAACGCCCAGCTGCAGGTCATCGGCCATGAAGAGATTTATGCCACCGGTGACGTGGCCTATGCCGCCACCGACGACAGCGGCAACCACGCGCTGATGACCTGCCAGCACGCCATTCAGCTCGGTAAATTTGCCGGTAATAACGCGGCGGCGAGCCTGCTGGATATCACCCCGCTGCCCTATCGTCAGGAAAATTACGTTACCTGCCTCGATCTTGGCGCGTGGGGCGCGGTCTACAGCGAAGGCTGGGATCAGCAGGTCAAGCTGACGCGTGCGGAAGCGAAAAAGCTTAAGGTGTCGATCGTCAGTGAACTGATCTACCCACCGGCCGCCGATAAAGCCACCGCGTTCCGCATCGCCGACCCGCTCGCGCCGTTTGTGTGATCGCTGGTTAGCACTGGGCCGATAGCAAAAAAAAGGGCACGGCCTGGGATGTTAACCGCAGGCTGTGCCCTCTGTTCAAATCGCGCCGTTACGCTGTTAACGGCGCATAAATATCAAACCGATGGCCTTTGGTGATCACCGCGTTCGGCGTGGCCACATCGGCCAGCGGCGGCGCGTAGTCCGGGCGCTTAACGACCACGCGTTTGGTCGCCAGCTGACGCGCCGGGTGCAGCAGCCCGTCGGCATCCAGATCCGGCCCCACCAGCGACTGAAACACCCGCATCTCTTTCTTCACCAGCGCGCTTTTCTGCTTGTGTGGAAACATCGGGTCGAGGTACACCACCTGCGGCCGTGGCGAGATATCCGTCAGCGCCGTCAGGCTGGAGGCGTGCAGCAGCGTCAGCCGCTCGCGCAGCCACGGACCGATCTCCGCATCGGCATAGCCTCGCGCCAGGCCATCATCCAGCAGGGCCGCCACCACCGGATTACGCTCCAGCATCCTCACGCGACAGCCGACGGATGCCAGCACAAACGCATCGCGCCCCAGCCCGGCCGTGGCATCAACCACATCCGGCAGATAGCCGCTTTTAATGCCGACGGCTTTCGCCACCGCCTCACCGCGCCCGCCGCCGAATTTGCGGCGATGCGCCATCGCGCCGCCGACGAAATCAACGAAAATGCCGCCGAGCTTCGGCTCGTCGCGCTTGCGCAGTTCAAGATGCGTGGCGGTCATCACCAGCGCCATCGGGGCAGCGTCGTCATGCGTCAGCTGCCAGCGGTCAGCCAGAATAGATAAGGCACCGTTTCCGGTGCCCGTTTCATCCAGTAAACAGATGTTCAAAACTGCTTATCCCTTGATGCCGTAGTGTTTCAGCATCGCATCCAGCTGCGGCTCGCGGCCACGGAAGCGTTTGAACAGCTCCATCGGCTCCTCGGAACCGCCGCGCGTCAGGATGTTATCCAGGAACGACTGCCCGGTTTCGCGGTTGAAGATCCCTTCCTGTTCGAAGCGCGAGTACGCGTCCGCCGCCAGCACATCCGCCCACAGATAGCTGTAGTAGCCTGCGGCATAGCCACCGGCAAAGACGTGGCTGAAGGCGTGCGGGAAGCGGCCCCACGACGGGCCCGGTACGACGGCCACCAGCGATTTCACTTCTTTCAGCGTTTCCAGGATCTGTGCCCCTTTCGCCGGGTCGAACTCGGTGTGCAGGCGGAAGTCGAACAGGCCGAACTCCAGCTGGCGCAGGATAAACAGCGCGGCCTGGTAGTTTTTCGCAGCCAGCATTTTTTCCAGCAGTTCCTGCGGCAGCGGCTCACCGGTTTCATAATGACCGGAGATAAACGCCAGCGCTTCCGGCTCCCAGCACCAGTTTTCCATAAACTGGCTCGGCAGCTCGACCGCATCCCACGGCACACCGCTGATGCCGGATACGCCCGGGGTTTCAATGCGGGTCAGCATGTGGTGCAGACCGTGACCGAATTCATGGAACAGGGTGGTCACTTCGTTGTGGGTGAACAGCGCAGGCTTGCCGCCGAGCGGGCGGTTGAAGTTACAGGTCAGATAGGCCACCGGCTTTTGCAGGCTGCCGTCGGCTTTGCGCATCTGACCAACGCAGTCGTCCATCCAGGCGCCGCCGCGCTTGTGCTCGCGCGCGTAGAGGTCCAGATAGAAGCTGCCGCGCAGCTCGCCGCTTTCGTCAAACAGGTCGAAGAAGCGCACGTCGGGGTGATACACATCGACATCTTTGCGCTCGCTGGCGGTGATGCCGTAAATGCGTTTCACCACTTCAAACAGGCCGCTCAGCGCGCGCTGCTCCGGGAAGTACGGGCGCAGTTGTTCGTCGCTGATGGAGTACAGGTGCTGTTTCTGTTTTTCACCGTAGTAAGTCAGATCCCACGGCTGTAAATCGTCCACACCGAACTCTTTTTTCGCAAAGGCACGCAGCTCGGCCAGCTCCTGCTCCGCCTGTGGGCGGGCGCGTTTCGCCAGATCGGTCAGGAAGTCGATCACCTGCGCCGGGCTTTCCGCCATCTTGGTCGCCAGTGATTTATGCGCGAAGGAGTCAAAGCCCAGCAGCTGAGCCAGCTCGTGGCGCAGCGCCAGCTCCTCGGCCATCACTTCGCTGTTATCCCACTTACCGGCGTTTGGCCCCTGATCGGAGGCACGGGTGGAATAGGCGCGGTACAGTTCTTCACGCAGCGCCTGGTTGTCGCAGTAGGTCATCACCGGCAGGTAGCTTGGGATGTCCAGGGTCAACAGCCAGCCCTGCTGCTCTTTGGCTTCCGCCTGCGCTTTCGCGGCGGCCAGTGCGCTTTCCGGCATGCCGGACAGCTCGCTTTCGTCACTAATCAGCTTGCTCCAGCCCATGGTCGCATCCAGCACGTTGTTGCTGTAGGTCGACCCCAGTTCGGAAAGGCGTGCGGCGATTTCACCGTAGCGCTGCTGCTTCTCTTTCGACAGGCCGATACCGGACAGTTCGAAATCGCGCAGGGCATTATCCACCGCTTTTTTCTGTGCCAGATCGAGCGCGGCGTAATGGCTGCCCTCTTTCAGGTCACGATATGCCTGATAAAGCCCTTCATGCTGGCCCGCCCAGGTGCTGTATTCCGACAGCAGCGGCAGGGTTTGTTCGTAGGCCTGGCGCAGCTCCGGGCTGTTTTTTACCGAATTCAGGTGGCTGACCGGGGAGAACAGGCGACTTAAACGATCGTCCACTTCCGCCAGCGGCTGCACCAAGTTATCCCAGCTGTAGGGCGCGCCCTGGGCCACGGCTTTCTCAACCGCCGCACGGCAATCATCCAGCGCCTGGGTCACGGCAGGAACCACATGTTCAGGCTTGATGGCGGAAAACGGAGGGAGAGTAAAAGAAGAGAGTAACGGGTTGGTCATAGCGCAGTAGTCCTTTAATCGGTGTAAGGAGCGCGTTTTTACGCACGATTTCTTTAACATGAGGCTAAGTGTAGCGAAAATCAATGGTGGCCAACGTAACATCTGCCCTTCATCCGCCATCGGAGCCCGTGCTCACCGCACTTTCGGCTTTGCTGGTGCAGATTCAGCATTGCATACTCTTTCGCTTTGTTACGCCGTATTACTCATTTAAACAGGGAGTGAAATGATGTGGTTATTGCTGGCGCTGTCTCTGCTGTTTTTGTCATTTAGTCTGCGCAGCGCGCTGGTGTTATTGGTGATTACCCTGGCTATCGCCATCGTCAATCAAACGCTGTTGCCACCGGGGATTATCGCCCTCGGCGGCATGTTCGGCATTGCCCTGTGCTGGGGATATCGCCAGCGGCCAACGCCATTTGCGCTGCCGGGGGAGATCCTGCTGGTGTCAGGCGCTATCGCGCTGGTACTGCATTTAATCCCCGGCTTTAATAATCAGATCGCCGCCTCGGGCGTGCAGGCCGGGCCACAGAGCCTGCCGTTCACCTTCTCTTTTAACCTTGATAAAGCGCTAATCCCTTTCCTGCTGCTCGGCTGCATGCCGACGCTGTTCGCCCGCCCTTCACAGCCGCCGCAGAATCCGCTGTGGTGGCTGATACTGCTGCTGTCGATGCCTCTTTTGCTGTTGGTGGCGACCGTGCTCGGCGCGCTGCGGGTAGAACCCCATGTGCCGGGATGGATAGGCTCCTTTATGCTGGCCAACCTGTTTTTCGTCTGCCTGGCGGAGGAAGCCCTGTTCCGTGGCTATATCCAGCAGCGCCTGAGTCCGTTAATCGGTGATAAGCGGGCGCTGGTCATTGCCTCGGTATTATTTGGCCTGGCGCACTTCTCCGGTGGGTTAATGCTGGTATTTTTCGCCACGCTGACGGGGGTGATTTACGGCCTTGCCTGGCTGTGGAGCGGCCGCCTGTGGGTCGCTACGCTGGTGCATTTTTCCTTTAATATGCTGCACCTGCTGTTCTTCACCTATCCTGTATGGCAACGCCTGCCGACCTGATATAATCGGCGCAATTCGTTCTCATGCTTTTTCCTGCATCCGTTGCTGTGCGCCGTTCTGTAGGGTAATCCGTGGGGTAATAATTGTAGAAAATTGATTCACCATCAATTAAAGCCGCATAAAATCAACAGGATAAATAATGCTCAGCTATCGCCACAGTTTTCATGCCGGTAACCATGCCGATGTACTGAAACACACCGTACAAAGCCTGATTATCAGTTCGCTTAACGAGAAAGATAAACCTTATCTCTACCTCGACACCCATGCAGGTGCCGGCCGCTATCTGCTGAGCGGCGAGCATGCGGAGCGTACCGGCGAATATCTGGAAGGCATCGCACGTATCTGGCAGCAGGACGATCTGCCTGCCGAGCTGGAGCCGTATATCAAAGCGGTCAAGGATCTCAACCCCAACGGCAAGCTGCGCTACTACCCGGGTTCGCCGCTGATTGCCCGCTATCTGCTGCGCGAGTATGACAAGCTGCAGCTGACCGAACTGCATTCCAGCGATTTTCCGCTGCTGCGCGGCGAGTTTCTGAAGGACAGCCGCGCACGTACCGATCGTGCCGACGGCTATCAGCAGCTGAAGGCCAAGCTGCCGCCGCTGTCCCGCCGTGGTTTTGTGCTGATCGACCCGCCGTACGAGCTGAAAAGCGACTATCAGGCGGTGGTGAAGGGCATCGAAGAGGGCTATAAGCGCTTCGGTACCGGCGTTTACGCGCTGTGGTATCCGGTGGTGCTGCGTCAGCAGATTAAGCGCATGTGCAAAGATCTGGAAGCCACCGGCATCCGTCGTATTCTGCAAATCGAGCTGGGCGTGCGCCCGGACAGCGATCGTTTCGGCATGACCGCATCGGGAATGATTGTGGTTAACCCGCCGTGGAAGCTGGAGCAGCAGATGAAAAACGTGCTGCCGTGGCTGGAAAAAGTGCTGGTGCCGTCCGGGACCGGGCATTCTAAGGTTGAGTGGATCGTTCCGGAGTAACTGCTGCTGGTTCGCGGGGCGCATCGTGCGGGAGCACGGCCTCTGCGGCGGCGTCGGGCGGTCCTCGCGCCGCGCTTTGCGCGGTGCCCTCGTCTCCGGCATCTGGCCGACGGACCGTTTGAGAGCGGGCTTCCTGCCCGCGCTCAAACTGACGCCAGCGTCCCTGCTGTCGTCTCCTGGCCAGCTGCCTCCACCTCAGCGCTGCGGATTGCCACTTTGCCGCCGCAGAGGCCGTTCTCCTTCAGTTTTCGTGCTTGCTATTCGTTAAGCCGGCGTTCAGTCTTCACTCGATAAATCTGCTTTGCTTTCTCAACGCTCAACGCTCAACGGTTAGCCGATACGCAGGTACGCAGGTACGCAGGTAAATGCACAGCTCCCCCTCCTTCTCCCTCACAATCATAAGAAAGTGATTTATCTAACTTTTGTGTGAATTTACTTCAGGCAATCCGGTTTTCTATGTAAGGCACTTTGCCATATCCGCAGCGCCGAGCGGAGAGAGATAACCAGAACTTACCCGTAAAACGAGGATGGAAAGCCATGCCGGGACGGGGACATTAGCGGCTTATCTGCAACATTTAACGCCAGGCTGGATTATCCCTTGCAGGTAATACCAGAAATCACAGCGCTGACGGGTCGCTGTCACGGCTGGCAATCCACAGCCCTGAGCGGAAAGAGAAAGCCAGGATGTGCCCGCAGGACGCGGGCGCAAGGCTCGGTCGGCACAGGGACGTGACGTCCGAGCCGGTACGACCGGCTGACGAACGACGCGAAGGAACCACGCAACGCGTGGCGCGAGGACCGCCAGACGGGGCAGCGACCCGTCAGCGCAGGCACTATAGCGTCAAACTGCATAGTGACCCGTCAGCGCGAACCCCTTGGTGCCAGACAGCACAGCGACCCGTCAGCGCAGCCACTCAGCCACCATCAGACAACAAACACCGCAAAATCGTGCGCCATCTCCGTCGCCGGAAATATCGCCCGACACTCATCCAACAGCCGCTCACAGTCATGGCGTAAATAGCGTGAACTCAGATGGGTGATAATCAGCCGCTTCGCGCCGCTCTCCTTCGCCACCCTGGCCGCCTGCACCGTCGATGAATGACCGCGCCCGTTGGCCTTTTCCTCCATCGCCACTTCCAGCGTCGCCTCATGCACCATCAGATCGACACCCGCCGCCAATTCGGTTGCCGCCGCCGTCGGCGCGGTATCGCCAAAGATCGCCAGACTGCGCCCTTTGACCGAGCTGCCAACGTAGTCCCAGCCGTTCACCACCCGACCATCGTCGAGCGTCACGCTGCGCCCCTGCTTTAAATCGTAATAGTAAGGGCCGGGCAGGAAACCGTCCGCTTTCAGCCGATCCGCATCCAGCGCGCCGGGTTTATCATGCTCGTCAATCCGGTAGCCGTAGCACTCCACCGGGTGAGTCAGCGGAAACGCCGTGACGCGAAACTGCTCATCGTTGCACACCTCCCCGGCGGTAATCTCAACGATCTCCAGCGGGAATGTCAGCCACGAACCGCTCAGCTGCAGCGCGGTTTCCACAAAGGTCTTAATCCCCACCGGGCCGTAAAGCGTTAATGGCTCGGCGGCACCGTTCATCGAACGGCTGGTCAGCAAACCCGGCAGGCCAAAAATATGGTCGCCGTGCAGATGGGTGATAAAAATTTTCTCGATTTTTCCGGGCTTAATCGGCGTGCGCAGGATCTGATGCTGGGTCCCTTCCCCGCAGTCAAACAGCCAGCAGCCACGATGGTATTCACTCAGGTTCAGCGAGATGCTAGTGACGTTGCGTTCGCGGCTCGGCGTACCGGCCCCCGTACCTAAAAACTGCAGTTCCATACGCTTTTTACTCCGTCATCGCGTGGTTACCTGCTGCGGGCAGGATCATATCGTGCGAGTTTAACATTAGTTATTCCGCGGATGCCGGGAGTTTAGCCCTCCGCCCTATCGCAATCATAGACGCAATCTTTGCGGCATTTGGCCGAGTGGCGTTACACTTATGCCCAGAAAAATAATTCACTTACTGAACTGGAAGATTCGATGACCAAACATTATGACTATCTCGCCATCGGCGGCGGCAGCGGCGGTATCGCCTCCATCAACCGTGCGGCCATGTACGGACAGAAATGTGCGCTGATCGAAGCGAAAGATCTCGGCGGTACCTGCGTGAACGTGGGCTGCGTACCGAAGAAAGTAATGTGGCACGCCGCGCAAATTGCCGAAGCCATTCATC
Source organism: Erwinia sp. JUb26 (assembly GCF_003751505.1). Taxonomy (GTDB): domain Bacteria; phylum Pseudomonadota; class Gammaproteobacteria; order Enterobacterales; family Enterobacteriaceae; genus Erwinia. The sequence goes on from NZ_RJVB01000005.1 coordinate 177,984, forward strand.
AATACGGCCCGGACTACGGCTTCGACACCACCGTTAACCAGCATAACTGGGACGTGCTGCTGAAGAACCGCAGCGCCTATATCGACCGTATTCACACCTCGTACGATAACGTACTGGGTAAAAACAACGTGGATGTCATCAAAGGCTTCGCGCGTTTTGTTGATGCGCATACCGTGGAAGTGAACGGTGAAAAAATTACCGCTGACCATATCCTGATTGCTACCGGCGGCCGTCCGGTTCAGCCGAAGATCCCGGGTGCTGAGTACGGCATCAACTCCGACGGTTTCTTTGAACTGCAGGCGCTACCAAAACGCACCGCCGTGGTGGGTGCTGGCTATATCGCGGTAGAAATTGCCGGCGTGCTGAACGCGCTGGGTTCTGAAACCCACCTGTTCGTTCGTAAACACGCGCCGCTGCGTACGTTCGATCCGCTGATCGTTGATACGCTGCTGGAAGTGATCAATACCGAAGGCCCGACGCTGCACACCGAATCCATTCCGAAAGCGGTGGTGAAGAATGCCGACGGCAGCCTGACACTCCAGCTGGAAAACGGCAAAGAGCAGACCGTTGACTGCCTGATTTGGGCGATTGGCCGCGAGCCGATGACCGACAACCTGAACCTGGACGTGACCGGCGTTGCGCTGAACGACAAGGGCTATATCAACGTTGATAAGTTCCAGAATACCAACGTGAAAGGCATCTACGCGGTAGGTGATAACACCGGCGCGGTAGAGTTGACTCCGGTGGCGGTTGCCGCAGGTCGTCGCCTGTCCGAACGCCTGTTCAACAACAAGCCGGACGAGCATCTGGATTACAGCAACGTGCCAACCGTGGTATTCAGCCATCCGCCGATCGGCACCGTGGGCCTGACCGAACCGGAAGCGCGCGAGAAGTTTGGTGATGACCAAGTGAAAGTGTACAAATCCGCCTTTACCGCGATGTACACCGCCGTCACTCAGCACCGTCAGCCTTGCCGTATGAAGCTGGTCTGCGTCGGTGCCGATGAGAAAATTGTCGGTATTCACGGTATCGGCTACGGCATGGACGAAATGCTACAGGGCTTCGCGGTAGCGCTGAAAATGGGCGCAACCAAGAAAGACTTCGATAACACCGTTGCGATCCACCCAACCGGTGCGGAAGAATTCGTGACCATGCGTTAATAGCGTTACCGGTACACCCGTGGCGATAGCTGCGGGTGTGCCGCGTCTGCCGATTTCATTAATAGAATAGGGTTGAAATAATAATTCCTCGCACGTCACCCCCACGATTTGCTTACCTGAATATGCGATATTGCTAACGAATTCTGATTTTATCGCCAGACATGTACCGCAGGTGATGAACTTTTGGACGTCTCAGTCATTATTTCACTACGTGAATAAAAAAGACCGGAAGACAGGGGCATATTTAATCCCTCTGTGAAACGATATTTTTGACAAAAACAGATCGCTGTTCGATTCTAACCCCTGATAAACAGTGGGTGAAAACAGGATATTGTACTGACAATATGCCGTACGGACATAAAAAAAAGCACAACCATTGACGGTTGCGCTTTTATCGTTTTTTATATTTTTAGTAAATCATTTTCCCTGGTGGTTGGCACTTTTTCCCCAACAAATATAAAACGCGTCGGGGATTTTTATACTACAATGCGTACCACGCTGTAATTCTGTACATGATATTAATACAATTAGTCTGATAAATAATCTGACCAAAAGTACAGGTTGTGACTGTACCTTTTGTCGATACCCTGACTGGTAGAAGATATGAAGAGCTTACATCGCCTCATCCAACAGGCAACACATTCTTTACCCTATATTGCTGTTCATCACGCGATCGCTGTCAAGGAGACGGTGCATGTTAATGAGAAGTGAAGAAAATGTTGAGGAGGTTATCAGGCGTTTCCTTGAGAACACCTTAAATGAATTGGGACCGTTGACCTGGGCCTACGTGGTGCTTTCCAAAAAGGATATGTCGTGCATTTTTGGGGTGACAAATTACCCCGATGAATGGGTGCAACGCTATCGCGAAAATTCGCTACAGTACACCGACCCGGTGGTCATCACCGCGCTTAACCGCCTCACGCCGTTTGCCTGGGATGAAAATCTGTTGGTCAGCTCAGGATTTAACCTCACCGATCCCTTTACTCAGGCCAAAGCATTTGGCTTAGTCAACGGCTACACCTTTGTATTGCACGATTATAATAATAATCTGGTCACGCTGTCCTTTATCCTCCCCCCCGAGAACAGTGCCGAAGTGATGCAGACTCTGATTCAGAATAAAGGGGATCTCTCGATTTTACTGGCCTCGGTCCATGAAACCTATCTGGCCTTAAATTCGCTTTCTGAGAAAAATTCATCAGGTAAAGAAAAAACGGCAGGGTTCACCGAGCGAGAGAATGAAATTCTCTACTGGGCAAGCGTTGGTAAAACCTATCAGGAAACCGGTATCATTCTTGGAATAACCGTGCGTACGGTAAAATTCCATATGTCGAATATCGTTAAAAAGCTGGGAGTCGCCAATGCCCGGCATGCTGTGCGTTTAGGCGTGGAACTTCAGCTGATTAAACCGGTTAATTAAGGGTTATTATACGGCAAACGGCAATGGCCAGGCGTTAAGTTCCTGCTCATCCTGCTGTTCATAGCGTCTGATTTTCGCCTTTAATTTTTCCTGGCTCTTCGCATCAATATGCCCAAGCAGGAGATAAACGGGTTCATTTTTTTCAGACATGCCGATTTCCAGCACCGTGACGTTCCAGCCAGAACGCCTGATAATCGCCATCATCGAGTGGCTGGCAACCGCCAGGATGCCGTCATAGTGGCGCTCTTGTGCGTAGTTAATCAGTGACAGGAACAGGCTCATGGTTACCGGATATTTTCCACCCAGTAGTGAGTGGGTTCTCTCCTTGTCCACGAAGAAACGCGTCGACTCCACAAAATTCCCTTCAGGGATATTGACCTTATTAAAAAACCCAGAAAATGTATCATTCAACATATTATTCTCCTTCATATCAATCATCCTTGTGCCGCATAATATCACTCCATTTTCTGCTCCAAATATATAATCCGTCTTTTCATTATCGAATTCATCGCGTTCCATACCATCCGAACAGGTGACGGCCCATTGCAGACGATCTTTAAAGGTGTTCTTTCTCAGCATAAAAAGATCTTCCGTTTTCTCGTTATCCAACAGTGAATAGTTTACAGCATAAATATTAAACATAATGTTACCTTTTAGAATTTAAATAAAAATCCGGTAACATCAGCGAAGCTTCATTCATAGCATGCCGGGGCACACCGATAGTAATTCTTTTTTATGGCATTTCGCCATTAGAATAAAACGGGAAAATAATGAGGGTAATGATTGTACTGGAGAGATATTGGTAGCAATGGATGGAGATAAGACGTCCGCTACGCAACGGAAATCACACGGAGGGTATTAATAACGAAAAATCATTATTTAATATATTGAAATTCGACTCAAGACGTATTTATCAAAACAAAAACACTGAAATTCAATTATAAACCAGTGTATCTCTAAGAAAAAACAGTCCCCTATAGAATAAACCGTAACTGTAACGATCGGCGCTGGCTCGTTTTCGATACGTCAATCTGGTATGGCAGATCCACCATACCAGAACGGATGAAAAATTATTCCCGGCGGAGAAAGCGATTACTGCCCGTAATAGGCATTCGCCCCGTGCTTACGCAAATAGTGCTTATCCAGCAGCGTCTGCTGCATGCTGTCCACGCCGGGCTGCAGCTGGCGGGTAAACAGATTCATATAGGCGATCTCCTCCAGCACCACGGCATTATGTACCGCATTGTCCGCATCGGTGCCCCAGGCAAACGGACCGTGGCCGTTGACCAGCACGGCAGGAATATCCTTTGCGCTAATTCCCTGCTGATTCAGCGTTTCAACAATCACGTTGCCGGTGTCATGCTCATACTGCCCGTTAATCTCCTCATCACGCATCAGTCGGGTGCAGGGAATGGTGCCGTAGAAATAGTCTGCGTGGGTAGTGCCCAGCGCCTTCAGCGGCTGACCGGCCTGTGCCCAGATGGTGGCGTGGCGTGAGTGAGTGTGCACCACGCCGCCGATATGCTCAAAGGCGCGATACAGCACCAGATGCGTCGCGGTATCGGAAGAGGGTTTCTTATCACCCTCCACTACTTTTCCGGTTTGCAGATCGACCACCACCATGTCCTGCGGCGTCATATCTTTATACTCCACGCCGGAAGGTTTAATCACCACCAGACCACGCTGGCGATCGATGCCGCTGACGTTTCCCCAGGTAAAGGTGACCAGCTTGTGGGCGGGTAATAATAGATTAGCGTCAAACACCTGTTGTTTTAATTCCTGCAGCATTGTTTACCTCACGTAATAAAAATTTTATTCCCAGAGAATTTATTCGTCTCTGGAAATATCCATTTCGCTTTTCAAGAAGGGAGTGATCTTTTATTACGTTACGTCTAATAGACTGCTGCGAAAAGCCTCCGGCTGGGATGAGACCCGGCAAACAAATACAATCGGCCGTAATCGGTCACAAATGGGCAATCAAAGCATGACCGTTTATGTTGATTTAAACCTGTCGGTGATTTTTTATCTGCGCTAATGCCCGATATTGCGTGATAAAAGTCACATTAAAATGCATATATCCTGGCACCATCATCATTATATAGTGATATCAATCACATTAAGGTGTATGGAAAAAACCGCTAACGGGTTTCTTGAAATCAGTCACTTTAAAAATAACTGAAAAGTAAGAGTATTAGATCATGTGATAAGCAATGGAATCGGGCTATTTATGTTACAGGCTGAACGTTACAAGATGATTTGTAGCTATGTGCAACAGAATGGCTCCGCGCTGGTTGCCGAACTGTCGACCATGTGTAGCGTTTCGCAGGAGACTATCCGCCGCGATTTGAATCTGCTGGAGCGGAATAAAAAGCTGATACGCAGCTTTGGCGGCGCGGTGTCGCTGGATGACTATGATGACCGCACCCGGCCCGTACAGGACGCGTTCTATAAGGCGGATACTATCGACCGGGCTGAGTCTTTACGTAAAAGAACGGAAGAGCATCCCGACGTTAAAATGAAGCTGGCCAAGGCGGCGCTACAGTTTATTCACCCGGGCGACTGCATTCTGCTGGATAACAGCAGCACCTGCTGGTTCCTGGCGCGGCAGATCCCGGATATTGATATCACCGTGGTGACCAATTCGGTCAAAATCATCCAGGCGCTGGCCTGCCGCGATAAGGTGCGCATCATCGGCTGCGGCGGCGAATACTCGGAGCGCCACGACGACTTCCACGGCCCAGTGGCCGAAAGCGCGATCCGTAACTTCCAGATTAATACCTTCTTTTTTTCCTGCCAGGGGCTGAATCTGGAAAACGGCATTCGCGACGGCAGTGAAATTAACGCCCGCTTAAAGCAGGTGATGCTGCAGGTTTCCGGCAAGAAAATTCTGCTGGCCGACGCCAGTAAATTCGATCAGTTCGCATTTTGTAAAATCTGCATGCTCGACGACATTGATATATTAATCACTAATAAAGTGGCTGAAGAAAGAAACTGGGGACCCAGCCCGCAATTTAACGTAATTGAAGTCGACAAATAGCATTCATTGCGAAATAAACCCACACTCATTCTGACGCATTTAGTCAGAATGGTTTATTACCGTCAATACCAGTGAAAGTTGCAATAAATAACCTGAACCTGAATACCCCGCCATTTTTTATGAAATAGCTAAAGCGGATTGTTGCGTGCTTTGCGTTATCCGTAGCCGCTCATTTCATTAAGCAACATGCGGTGTCATGGCGAAGGGTAAACAAACCGAATAATGCACTGTTCAGCAACGATGATAATTAAAATAACCTTCTGAGGATCTAATAATGAAAAAATTACTCTTACCCTGTGTAATCGCCTCACTGATCGCTTCATTTTCCACCCAGGCCGATGACGCAGCGGTCCCTCAAAAAGCCAACAAGCCTTTTACCATGGGCGTGGTGGTGAAAGTGGGGGGAATTCCCTGGTTTAACGTGATGGAGCAGGGGATTAAAGAAGAAGGTAAAGCGTTAGGCGTTAACGCCTGGCAGGTGGGGCCAACTACCGCCGACCCGGCCGAGCAGGTGCGTGCCATTGAAGATTTGATCGCCAAGAAAGTTGACGTCATCGGCGTGGTGCCAAACGACGCCAAAGTGCTGGAGCCGGTGCTGAAACGCGCGCAGGAAGCGGGCATTAAGGTGATTACCCACGAATCCCCGGCGCAGGCCAATGCGGACTGGGACTTCGAGCTGCTGGACACCCAGACCATGGGCGCTAACCATATGAAAGATATGGCCGCCTGTATGGGTGAGGAAGGTAAATATGCCATGTTCGTGGGCAGCCTGACCGTACCGCTGGTGAACGACTGGGCCAACGCCGCCATCGCCTACCAGAAAGAACACTATCCGAAAATGCAGCTGGTTGAGGACCGCTTTGGCGTCGCCGAATCGGTGGACGACTCTATGCGTACCGCCAACGACCTGATGTCCAAACACAAAGATCTGAAAGGCATTATGTCCTTCGGCTCTCAGGGCCCGATCGGCGCAGGCCGCGCTATCGACAAGCGCAAGAAAAATAAAGACATCTGCGTCTTCGGCACCTTCACCCCGGGCCAGGGCATCAAACTGCTGGAGAAAGGCGCGATCGACGGCGGCTATATCTCTAACCCGATGACCGCCGGCAAGGTCTTTGTGCAGGTGGCGACCGCGATGATGAACGGTGAGCCGATCAAAGACGGCGTTAAGCTGGGCGACATGGGCGAAATCAAAATTAAAGGCAACACCATCCTCAGCGATAACCCGGAAAAACTGGATGTGGAAAACACCAAACGTCTGGTGAAACTGGGCCTCTGACCCTGAGCCGTATCGCCGGAGCCGTTGCGCTCCGGCTTTATTCACGTCTGACACCAGGGCAAGAACCATGCTGAATAATAACCATGCCGATAATGCCGCCCCGCTGATTACGCTGAACGCGCTATCAAAAAGCTTTGGCGGCCATCAGGCATTAAAAAACATCACGCTGACCTTAAATAAAGGCGAAGTCCACTGCCTGGCCGGGGCCAATGGCTGCGGTAAAAGCACGCTGATTAAAACCATCAGCGGCGTCTACGCACCCGATGCCGGTAGCGAAATCATCATTGATGACAAAACCCATTCCCGCCTGACGCCGGACCGCGCGAGGGCTTTAGGCATTCAGGTCATTTATCAGGACCTGTCGCTGTTTCCAAACCTGACCGTCGCCGAAAACATCGCCTTCGAATATAACCTGAAGGGCTATTTCGGCTGGTTTAAGCAAAAAAAACTCCGGGAAAAAGCGCAGCAGATCCTCAGCGAGCTGGCGTTCAATATCGATCCGGACGCGCTGGTGCAGCATCTGCCGATTGCGCAGCGCCAGCAGATTGCCATCTGCCGCGCGCTGGTTGCCGACGCCCGGCTGGTGATTATGGATGAGCCCACCGCCTCGCTGACGCGCACGGAAGTGAACCAGCTGCTGCGCACGGTGAACTACCTGCGGGATAAAAATATCACCGTAGTCTTCGTCAGCCACCGTCTGGATGAAGTGAAAGAGATTTCCGACCGCATTACCGTCATTCGCGACGGCGAGAAGATCGGCACCTGGGACGCGGCCGCCCTCTCCACCGAAAAAATTACCGAGCTGATGACCGGACTGGTCATTGAGCACCAGCAGAAGCTGCCGAACGCCGAACTCGGCAAGGTGGTGCTGGAGCTGAATAACCTCAGCCGGAAAGGCCAGTATGACGATATATCCCTGCGGCTGCACCGGGGAGAGGTGCTTGGCCTGTGCGGCCTGCTGGGGTCCGGCCGCACCGAGCTGGCGCTGAGCCTGTTTGGTATCACCCACCCTGACCGTGGCGAGATCCTGCTCGACGGTAAAAAGGTGCGGCTCAAAGACAACACCCAGGCGCGGGAAATGGGTATTGCCTATGTCTCGGAAGACCGGCTGACGCTGGGGGCCATTCTGCCGCAGTCGGTGGCCGATAATATGGTGATTTCCATTCTCGATGAGATCAAAACGCCGTGGCACCTGATTGACGAGCAGCGCAAAGACGCGCTGGTGCAGGAATGGATTAAGGACCTGGATATCAAGGTGACCAACCCGGATAACCCGCTTTCGACCCTTTCCGGCGGCAATCAGCAGAAGGTGGTGCTGGCCAAGTGGATCCTCACCCGGCCAAAAGTATTAATTCTCGATGCCCCCACCGTCGGCGTGGATATCGGCGCGAAAGACAGTATTTACAAGCTGATCCACCGCCTCTCCGGCGTCGGTATTTCCGTGCTTCTGATCACCGATGAAGCCCCGGAAGCCTATTACAACTGCGATCGCGTGCTGCATATGCAGCAGGGAAAGATCGTCAACGAGTTAATTCCTTCAACGCTGAGCGAACATCAACTCGCGGAGGCCATCAATGGCTAACATTTTTAAATTGCCACGTTCGGTCGAAGGCTGGCTGGGCTGGGTTATCGTCTTAATGCTGGTGCTGTTTTCGACGTTAAGCAGTGAGTTTTTGTCGATTCAGAACCTGCTGGACTTAACCGAAAGTTATGCCGTGACCGGCATTTTTGCGCTGGGCCTGTTTGTGGTGCTGGTGACCGGCGGCATTGATATTTCCTTCGCCGCCGTGGCGTCCGTCGCCCAGTATGTCATTGCCTCGCTGCTGCTGAACGATGTCATCGCCAGCCCGCTGCTGTGCATCGTGCTGGCGATTGCCTGCGGCATCGTCTTCGGCCTGATCAACGCCGTTCTTATCTACTACCTCAATATTGTCTCGATCATTATCACCATCAGCATGCAGTCGCTGCTGTTCGGCATGCTGATGTGGATCACCAACGGCCACAGTATCTACGACCTGCCCGACTGGTGGGTTAACCAGCGCACCATCCTGCCCTTCGAATTCGGTGGGGAAAGCTACCAGGTGGGCCTGCCGGTGGTGGTCATGCTCGGCATGGCACTGCTGACCTGGCTGCTGCTGAATAAAACCCATATCGGTCGGCAGCTCTACGCCGTCGGCGGCAGCAATGAATCCGCACGTCGCATCGGTATCCGCGTCTCCGTTATCTATCTGTTTGCCTATGGCTACCTGGGTGCGGCGGCGGCGATTGGCGGCATGCTGCAGGCCTATCGTATGAGCGAAGTGGTGCCTAATGCGCTGGTCGGCGGCGAGCTGGACGTGCTGGCGGCAGCGGTGTTGGGCGGAGCCAGCCTCTCCGGCGGCAGGGGTTCAGTGATCGGCACCCTGATGGGCGTATTCCTGATCGGCATTTTGAAAAACGGCCTGAACCTGATTGGCGTTTCCAGCTATTTCGTCAACATCGTGATTGGCGTCGTTATTGTCGCGGCTATCTGCGTCACCCACTACAAGAAGCGCAAAGAAACCGATGTCGGCTTCGTCTGACGGAGACTGTTGAATGAAAAATAAATCGTTTTTACCCCTGGACGGGACCAGCACCGGGCTGCTCGGTATCTGCCTGATTGCCACGGTAGCCTTTTCACTGGCGATGCCGGGCCGCTTTCTGACCGAAAATACCTTTCTGAGCATTGCGTTTCAGCTGCCGGAGCTGGGCCTGCTGACCTTTGCGATGTTTGTACCGATGCTGAGCGGCGGCCTGAATCTGTCGATTATCGGCACGGCCAACCTCACCAGCCTGTTTATGGCCTGGCTGCTGATCCACTACGTGCCGGTTGATGCCAGTATCGGCGTGCAGCTGATGTGGCTGCTGCTGGCGCTGCTGGGCGCGGCGGTGATTGCGGTGCTGATCGGCGTACTGACCGGGCTGATGATTTCCCGCATCGGCGCGCACCCGATTCTGGTGACGCTCGGCAGCATGACGATTATCAGCGGCGTTGGGGTGTATCTGACCAAAGGCGCGGCGCTGAGCGGCATGCCGCCGATCGTGCGCAGCATGGGATCGGAGGTGATCGGGGGGATCCCGGTTCCGCTGATTATCTTTCTTGTCGCCACCGTCTTTCTCGCCCTGCTGCTGGGCAGAACGCGCCTTGGCAAAAATATCTATATGTGCGGCAGCAACATCAACGCCACCTGGTTCAGCGGCATCCGCACCGACCGCATCATGATGGCGATTTACGCTATTTCCAGCCTGCTGTGCGTGCTGGCGGGGCTGATCATGATGGCCCGCTTCAACTCGGCGCGCATGGGCTACGGCGATTCGTATCTGCTGCTGACGGTGCTGGCGATTGTGCTGGGCGGAACCGACCCGTTCGGCGGCGTGGGCAAAGTTGTCCACGTCTTCTGCGCGCTGCTGGTGCTGCAGGTGATCGCCACCGGGCTGAGCCTGGCGGGTGTCAGCCTGCACTTCAACCTGGCGGTGTGGGGCATCACGCTGATTTTCGCCCTGGCGTTCAAATTCTTTAAAAACAAATGGCAGGCGCAGCGGGCGATGAAGCTGAACAGGAAAAAACACCAGCAGCTGCTGGCAACACGTGGGGAAAGATAATGCGTAGGCATCCATTAGGGATTTACGAAAAAGCGCTGCCGAAAGGGACCAGCTGGGTGGAAAAGCTGGCCGTGGCGAAATCCTGCGGGTTTGATTTCGTCGAGATGTCGGTGGATGAAAGCGATGAACGCCTCGCGCGACTGGACTGGACGCAGGCGGAACGCATGGAGATTATCCGGGCGATCCAGCAGACCGGCGTGCGCATTCCCACCCTGTGCCTGTCGGCGCACCGCCGCTTCCCGTTTGGCAGCCGCGATGCAGAAACCCGCCGGCAGGCGTATGCCATTATGGAGAAAGCCGTGCGTCTGGCGCAGGATCTGGGCATCCGCACCATCCAGCTGGCCGGTTACGACGTCTATTACGAACCGCAGGACGACGACACCATCGCCCGCTTCGAGGAGTCCGTGGCCTGGGCCGTTGAGCTGGCCGCCGGAGCGCAGGTGATGTGCGCGGTGGAAATTATGGATACGCCGTTTATGAACTCCATCAGCAAGTGGCAGGCGCTAAATCAGAAAATTAACTCGCCGTGGTTCACGGTTTATCCGGATATCGGCAATCTGACGGCCTGGGGCAACGAGGTGGACAGCGAGCTGACCGGCGGCATCGATCGGATTGCGGCTATCCACCTGAAAGATACGCTGCCGGTCACGCCGGATTCACCGGGCCAGTTCCGCGATGTGCCGTTCGGCGAGGGCTGCGTTGATTTTGTGCAGTTCTTTAAAACCCTGCGCCGCCTGAACTATCGCGGCACCTTCCTGATTGAGATGTGGACGGAGAAAGCGGACGAGCCGCTGCTGGAAATCATTCGCGCCCGTCAGTGGATTGAAGACAAAATGGCCGCAGCAGGCTGGGGTGAAACCCGTGGCGCGCTGCTCAGCCCGGAGGCAGTATGAGCCACTACTATATGGGCGTTGATTTAGGCGGGACGGTGACCAAAGCGGGGATTTATACCGCCGACGGCCAGGAGGTCAAAGTCGTTGAGCTGGCGGTTCCGCTGCTCAGCGAACAGATGGGCTTCTGCGAGCGCGATATGGCCGAGCTGTGGTCCGCCACTGGCCGGGTGATTCGCCAGGCGCTGGCGGAAAGCGGCATCGCGGCGGAAGCCATTCGCGGCGTGAGCTTCTCCGCCCACGGTAAAGGGCTTTATCTGGTGGATAAGCAGGGCCAGCCGGTGCGTAACGGCATCGTTTCCTCCGACTCACGCGCGCAGCCGCTGGTCAGCCGCTGGAAAAGTGAAGGCCGCGATGCCGAAGCTTACGGGCGCAGCCTGCAACAGCTGTGGCCGTCACATCCGGCGGCGCTGCTCGGCTGGCTGAAAGAGCATGAGCCAGAGAACTATCAGCGCGCGGGCTATATTCTGATGGTCCACGACTACATTCGCTACTGCCTGACCGGCGAGTTTGCCTGCGAAGAGACCAACATCTCCGGCAGTAACCTGTTTAACCAGCAAGAAGGAGCGTTCGACCCTGCGCTGTTTAACATCTTCGGTATTGCTGAGATGGCGGAGAAGGCCCCGCCGGTAATCGGTTCCGCCGACTGCGCCGGATACGTTACCGAGCAGGCCGCCGCGCAGTGCGGACTGAAAGCCGGAACGCCGGTCTTTGGCGGGCTGTTTGACGTCGTCGGCGCAGCGCTGGCGTCGGGCGTGCACGACAGTTCCTGCCTGAGCGCCGTGGCGGGCACCTGGAGCATCGCCACCCGCGTTTTCGACCGCATTGAGCCATCGGATTACCCTTACGTGTGGGGCAAATACTGCATTCCCGGCACTTTCTTCGTCCACGAAGGCAGCCCGACTTCCGCCAGCAACCTCGCCTGGTTTGTGAAGCAGTTCTTCCCGGATCTGCCGGACAGCTACCGGCAGTTTAATCAGTGGGCGAAGGAGGGCTATGAAAAGGACAGCGATATTCTGTTTTATCCATGGCTGTACGGCTCCAACTTCCACGACAGCCTGCACGGCGGTTTCCTGGGGCTGAGCGGCCACCACGGCCGGGAAGATATGATCTATGCCATCTATCAGGGCATCGTTTTCTCCCATCTGCTGCATCAGGATCGCGTGCAGGATCTGGCCGCGGGCAGCGCCATCATCCGCTTTACCGGCGGCCCCACGCATTCGGATATCTGGATGCAGATGTTCTGTGACGCCAGCAACCTGCCGCTGGAAATTGTAGACGTGAAACAGTCCGGCTGCCGCGCGGCGGCGATCTGCGCGGCGGTCGGCGCGGGCGAATACAGCGATTTCCAGACGGCGATGCAGCACTGCCAGCCGCCCACCCTTCGCCTGGAGCCGAACCCGGCCAAACACGCGATGCTGAGAAAACGCTTTGAACGCTTTAAGCGGATTGCCGGGGCGTTAAGTGAGGTGAAGGATATCGTCTGATCGCGCAGTCGCCTGACAGCCCACCAGCGATCGGTTTCTCGATGAAAACCAGTGGGAGAACTGCCATCCCCCCGGCAGGAAGAGGGGGAATGGCAGACGCCGCCGCGCAAACCGCCCCGTCAGGCCGGAACGTACACTTCGTGAATACCGTTGAAGTTCTGTAGCCGCTCGCGCCACCACATCGCCGCGTTGCCGGTGGCGCTGGACTTCCATGCCAGGAACGCCTGGTCGCGGCGGGTTTCGCTATCAAGCTGGCGCTCCACCAGCGCACCGCTTTCCAGATGCGGTGCGGCCAGATAGCGCGGCAGATAGCCGCAGCCGAGCCCCGCCACCTGCGCCTGCACCTTATCGCTGAAGCTATGCACGCTGAGGATCGGCTGATCGTCGAGGATCCTCAGGTCCATCCCCTCCGCATGTCGCGAACTGTCGCGCACGACTACGGCACGGTACTGGCGGATCTGATCGCGCAGCAGCGGCGCGGGCAGCGCGGCCAGCGGATGCTCCGGCGCAATGGCAAAGACATATTCCAGCCAGCCGATAGGCACACACTCAACGCCCGCGTGGCGCGCGGGCTGCTGCACGGCACCAAACACAATATCGGCATCGCCGTAGCTCAGCGCTTCCCAGCATCCGGCCAGCACATCGTGGCGGAACATCAGCCGCGTGTGCTGGTGCTGCTGGTAAAACTCGTCGATCAGCCCGGAGAGCAGTGAAAACGGCACAGAGGCATCCAGACTGATGGTGAGCTTGCTCTCCCAGCCGCTTTCCACGTACTGCGCCTGCTGCTCAAGCTCGCCCACTGCCCGTAATAAGACGCGTCCTTTCTCCAGCATCAGCCTGCCGGTTGGCGTGAATGTCGCGCGATGGCCGGAGCGATCCAGCAGCGTGATATTCAGGTCACTTTCCATTTTCTGCACGGTATAGCTCAGCGCGGAGGCCGTTTTAAACAGCCTGGCCGCCGCTGCGGCAAAGGTGCCGTGCCGGTCCAGCGCATCCAGAATCAGCAGCGCTTCAAGGTTTAATCGCATGGTGTTCCCCAAACCCAAAAATTGTTTAACAACAACCTAAATTCTTTCCGTTATCAACCAAAGCGCGCCTCTCGTATTGTGTAAACACGCAAGACGAACTGCAAACCAACAACTTAACGAGGATTTAAAAATGTCTAAATTTGACCTGCTGGACCCACAGAACTCCACCCTGATTTTCATCGACCACCAGCCACAAATGTCTTTCGGCGTCGCCAACATCGATCGCCAGCAGCTTAAAAATAACACCGTTGCTTTAGCCAAAGCAGGCAAAATTTTTAACGTGCCGACTATTTATACCTCGGTCGAAACCGAAAGCTTCAGCGGCTACATCTGGCCAGAACTGCTGGCGGTTCACCCGGAGTCTACGCCGATTGAACGTACCTCGATGAACTCCTGGGAAGATGAAGCCTTTGTGAAAGCCGTAAAAGCCACCGGCCGTAAAAAGCTGATTATCTCCGCCCTGTGGACTGAAGTGTGTCTGACCTTCCCGGCGCTGATGGCGCTGAAAGAGGGCTTCGAAGTTTACGTGGTGACCGACACTTCCGGCGGCACAAGCGTCGATGCCCACGAGCGCTCCATCGACCGCATGGTGCAGGCCGGTGCAGTACCGGTGACCTGGCAGCAGGTGCTGCTGGAGTACCAGCGCGACTGGTCACGCAAAGAGACCTACGACGCGGTGATGGACCTGGTGCGCGAGCACAGCGGTGCCTACGGCATGGGCGTAGATTACGCCTACACCATGGTCCACAAAGCCCCGGCCCGTAAAGCCTGATCCCCCGGCCCCCGGATCGCATCCGGGGGCGTTTAGGAGAGTAACATGGATTATCCACATCAGCCTGAGCACGTTACCCTGGTCATCACCCACCGTCTGCTGCCGGGTAAGCAGCCGGTGTATGAACAGTGGCTGGAAAAAGTGATGCCGCAGGCGGCATTATTCGACGGCCACCTCGGCGTTAATATTTTAAGGCCGGTTCACGGCGAACAGACCTACACGGTTCTGATCAGGTTCGACACGCTGGATAATCTTTATCGCTGGATTAACTCAACCCAGCGCCATGCGCTGATCGCCGAACTGCCGGCCATGCTGTGCGGCCCGGAGCATATTGAACTGCGGCCGGGCGCGGCATTCTGGTTTACCCCGCCCACCCCGGAGCGTAAGGCACCGAAAAAGTGGAAGCAGTTTCTGATCACCCTCGGGGTTATCTATCCCTCCACCAATCTGGTGCCGTGGTTCTGGGGGGCGGTTCTGCCCGCGGCTAAAGGCACGCCGTGGGGACATTTACTTAACGACGCATCCGTTGTCGCCCTGGTGGTGTTTCTGTGGATGCCGGTGGTAACACGTCTATTCGCTAACTGGCTCGCCCCGCGTGGGAAGTCGAACCTGGAGAGTAATAATGAATAGTGCTTCATTGATCCTGACCAACGGCAACTTCCACACCGTCGATCGCGAAAAACCGCTGGCGACCGCCGTGGCCATCAAAGACGGCAAGTTTCTTGCCGTGGGTAGCGAAGCGGAAGTGATGCAGTTCGCCGGTAACGACACCAAAGTCGTCGATCTGAAGGGCCACACCGGTATTCCGGGCCTGAACGACTCGCACCTGCACCTGATCCGCGGCGGCCTGAACTACAACCTCGAACTGCGCTGGGAAGGGGTGCCTTCGCTGGCCGACGCGCTGCGAATGCTGAAAGAGCAGGCACTGCGCACTCCGAACCCGCAGTGGGTGCGCGTTGTCGGCGGCTGGAACGAATTCCAGTTTGCTGAGCGCCGCATGCCAACGCTGGATGAGATCAATGAAGCCGCGCCGGACACCCCGGTATTTATCCTGCACCTGTACGACCGTGCCCTGCTGAATCGCGCCGCACTGCGCGTGGTGGGCTACACCCGCGATACGCCGAACCCGCCTGGCGGCGAGATCCAGCGCGACAGCAACGGCAATCCGACCGGCATGCTGATTGCCCGCCCGAATGCGATGCTGCTGTATTCAACCCTGGCAAAAGGGCCGAAGCTGCCGCTGGACCAGCAGGTGAACTCCACCCGCCAGTTCATGCGCGAGCTGAACCGCCTGGGCCTGACCAGCGCCATTGATGCGGGCGGCGGTTTCCAGAACTACCCGGACGATTACGAAGTGATCTCGGAGCTGCACGCGAAAAAGCAGCTGACGGTGCGCATCGCCTACAACCTGTTTACCCAGCGCCCCGGCCACGAGCTGGAAGATTTCGAGAAGTGGACCGATATGCTGAAACCGGGCCAGGGAACCGACTTCTATCGCCACAATGGTGCCGGTGAAATGCTGGTGTTCTCCGCCGCCGACTTCGAGGATTTCCTGGAACCGCGCCCGGATCTGGCGCCGGGCATGGAAGATGAGCTGGAGCGCGTGGTACGCCACCTGGTTGAGCACCGCTGGCCGTTCCGCCTGCACGCCACTTACAACGAATCCATCAGCCGGATGCTGGACGTGTTCGAGAAAGTGAACCGCGATATTCCGTTCAACGGCCTGCACTGGTTCTTTGACCATGCGGAAACCATTACCGAAGCCAATATCGATCGCGTTAAGGCGCTCGGTGGCGGTATCGCGGTGCAGCACCGCATGGCCTTCCAGGGGGAATACTTCGCCGATCGCTACGGTAAAGAAGCCGTGAAGCACACGCCGCCGGTCGCCAAAATGCTCAACGCCGGCGTGCCGGTAGGTCTGGGTACCGACGCCACCCGCGTGGCCAGCTACAACCCGTGGACCGCGCTTTACTGGCTGGTTTCCGGCCGCACCGTGGGCGGCATGGCGATGTACGACGACAGTGCCCGTCTGGATCGTGAAACCGCGCTGATGCTGTGGACCCAGGGCAGCTCCTGGTTCTCCAGCGAGCAGGGTAAAAAGGGCCAGATTAAAGTAGGCCAGCTGGCGGACCTCGCGATTCTGTCGCAGGACTACTTCAGCGTCACGGAAGAGGCGATTAAAGGTATTGAATCGGTGCTGACCGTGGTCGATGGCGAAATCGTTTACGCCGCTGGCGGCTTCACCCCGCTGTCGCCGCCGCCGGTGCCGGTGCTGCCGGAGTGGTCACCCGTGGTCACCGTACCCGGCCACTACCGCAGCGCGCCACCGCAGGCTAACGGCCGTGCCGCTTTCGCCTCACAGCCGCACCAGTGCAGCGGCCCCTGCGGTGTGCACAGCCACTCGCACGACGTGGCGCGCCGCTCAACGGTGCCGGTATCGGATGACAATGCCTTCTGGGGCGCGCTGGGCTGCTCCTGCTTTGCGTTCTGATAGCGTCATCTGGCCGCCTCCAGCTGCTGCACGCCCCTTCGCTGTAATCCCTCAGTTATAAAAAAAGCCGGGCTAAGCGTCAGCTTAGCCCGGCTCGATCGTTTAACGGAAAGTTACGGCAGCGCGTAAGCGATCACGTCATCGCCACGGTTGTCGTTGGTTCCGGTACGGGTTGCGCCGCCCGCAACCACCACAATGTACTGCTTGCCGTCTTCACCGATGTAGGTCATCGGTGCGCCCTGTCCACCTACCGGCAGACGACCACGCCACAGCTCTTTACCGGTGTTGTTATCCAGTGCGCGCACGTAGTAGTCCAGAGAACCGTGGAAGAAGGTCAGGCCGCCTTTAGTCACCAGCGGGCCGCCCATGGTTGGCATACCCAGAGGGATGTCCAGACCCGGCGCGACGCCGTGGATTGGCGCATCTTTGATGGTGCCCATCGGCACCTGCCAGCGGGTTTTACCGGTCGCCAGATCGATAGCGGTCATCGAACCGAACGGCGGCTTGAAGCACGGCACGCCCAGCGGAGAGATAAACATGCCGCGCTCAACGCCCCACGGGGTGCCCAGCTGCTCGGAGTATTCCCCTTCGGTGGTTGCCTGCAGGCCACGGGCATCGGCATCTTCACGCTTGATAAACTGGCCCCACTGCGCCATACGGATATCGTTAACGATCAGCGTACCGGTAGAGACGTCAATCGCGCCGCCGCCCCAGTTAAAGCCACCGTAGTAGCCCGGGTAGATCAGCGTACGTTTTTTATCAGACAGCGGAGTGAACTCGCCTTCCCAACGCATCTCTTTGAACTGCACGCGGCAGTAGAGCTGGTCGAAGATTGATGCGCCCCACATATCGGACTCTTTCAGCGCCTTGGTACCCACGGAAATTGCCGAGTACGGCTGGGTTTCGGCCACTTTCATGCCCGGCATTGCGTCGGTAGACACTTTGCGCTGTTCCACTTCCACTACCGGCTTACCGGTACGGCGGTCCAGCACAAATACCTGGCCACGTTTGGTCAGCTGGATCAGCACCGGCGTAACGGTACCGTCTTTGCCCGGCATATCGTACAGAATCGGCTGGGAAGAAACGTCGTAGTCGAACTGATCCTGATTCGCGGTGCGGAAGTGCCACACTTCTTTACCGGTTTTCAGCTCAACGGCCACTACGGAGTCGTTGTACTCGTCAGAGTAAGGATGGCGGTTGCCGGTCCAGAAGTCTGGAGTCTGGTTGCCGGTAGGGAAGTAGGCAATGCCCAGCTTCGCATCGTAGGCCGCCGTGCCCCAGAAGTTCGGGGTTTCGATCGGGTAGATTTCGCCTTCCGGCAGCGGCGTGCTGTCTTTTGCACCGCGCGACGCATCCCATGCCCACAGCAGTTTACCGCTGCGTGAATCATAGCCGCGAACCACGCCGGACGCCTCACCGGTGGTCAGGTTGTCGTTCAGCTTACCGCCCACCATCACCACGCCATCGGCAGCCAACGGCGCAGAAGTCAGGTAGTAAGAGCCGTGCGCGGTCGGGCCCAGGCCGTTCAGCAGGTTAACAAAGCCTTTGTCACCGAAGCTCTCATCCAGCTTGCCGGTTTCGGCATCCAGCGAGAAGATGCGGCCATCGTTCGTGGTGCTGATAATACGCTTGTTGCCAGCAATCGCCGGTTGGCTGCCGTCCTGCGGCGCCTCGCTCAGCTCGGTATACGCCACGCCACGGCAGCGTTTCCAGGTTTTATTACCGGCGGTTTCTTCGATTTTCGGATCGAAGCGCCACTTCTCTTTGCCCGTCACCGGATCCAGCGCAATCACCTTGTTCAGCGGCGTACACACGTACATGGTGTTGCCGACTTTCAGTGGAGTGGTCTGGTACTCAGAACCGTTAATCGCCAGATCGCCGGTGTGATAGGTCCACGCCACTTTCAGATCTTTCACGTTAGCGGTGTTGATCTGGTCGAACTGCGCGAAACGCTGCCCGCCGGTATTACGGCCGTAGGCGGTCCAGTCATTGCCGCTGTCATCCGCCGCTTTCTCATCCAGCACCGGCACGTTGTCTGCGGTGGCTTCCACTTCAGGATGCGGACGGAACATACCGGCAAAGATAGCGATGATACCGAGCGCCAGCACCGCAGAAACGCCGGCGGCCAGCTTGCAGGAAATCACGCGGCCCAGATCGGCTTTACGCAGGGTTGGCGCACTCAGCGTCACCAGCAGCGCAACCACCAGGAAAGTAACCGTACGCGGCACCAGCTGCCAGAAGTCGGTACCGACTTCGCTAAATGCCCAGATCAGGCTGACGATCAGCAGTGCCCAGGCAACATACAGCGCCCAGCCTTTCTGGCGGATCAGACCCAGACCGCTGGCGGCCATTGCCAGACCGGCAGGCAGATAGAACCAGGAACCGCCCAGAGAGATCAGGTACGCGCCGCCCGCCGCCAGGCCTAAGCCCAGCAGCAGAAGCGCAATCCCGATGAGTGTAACCACAATTTTTTTACTGTTATTCATGATCAGATATTTTCCATTAAGAAAAAGTCATTCAGGAAGATAGGGAAAACGACTTTTGCCCAGCACAATGTAGTGTTAATTCTAATTATTTGATTTTAAATACGTAATTCCCGGATTTCGTCCCCCCTCTGCACCCCTTCTGCGGCATATTCTCTGAACGCAGGCAACACTCATCCCTAACCCATTACATTTGCTGTGGATTTGAGTCTGTCTGGTTAATTTATTTAAAAATATGATGCAGTAATGTTTGTTGTTTGTGACTGAGATCAAATGTTACCGGAGTTTGCTACCGTTGGCAAAACTTTGCCAACGGTAGCAACGATAATTGTTCTCAATTTATACGGTGAAGAAACGACGTAGCTAACACTATCGCCAGCGCGTGCTGTCTCCCCGGTGAGGTTTTGTTTATTCTGTGGCTCGCGATCTGAGGCCACGAAGATAAAAACGATGAAAAACAGAGTGAGAGAGAAGCAGCAGCAGAAAGCCACCGCCAGTGACGTTGCCGAACTGGTTGGTGTATCAAAATGGACGGTCCTGCGCGCCTTCAAAAACGGCGCTTCAATCTCACCGAAAGTGCGGGAACAGGTACTGGAAGCCGCTAACCGGCTGGGATTTCGCCCTAACCTGCTGGCCAGAGGGCTGAAACAGCGCAAAACCAACATTATCGGCGTGGTCACCGATGAGTTTAACAACCCGCACACCCTTAAAATGCTTAGCGAAGTCAGCCACCAGTTGAATGAGCGCGGCTATATGATGCTGCTTTTGAACACAGACTCGCAGGAGAACTATCGTTCGGTGCTGGAAATGGCCGGGCAGCTGCAGGTTGATGGGCTGCTGTTTCTCGCCACCATCCTCAGCGACGAACTGATCCTGACGGCGGAAAGCATACATCAGGTGCCCTCGGTTCACGTCTGCCGCAACACCGACACGGCGGATGTCGAAGTGGTCAATATTGACGGCTTCGCCGCCGGGAAGGAGATGGGTCAGCTACTGCTGGATCAGGGCTATCAGCGCTTTGGCTATATGGAAGGCCGCAACACGGTGACCACTCATTTACTGCGCATGGAAGGCTATGAATCGGTGTTACAGGCGACGGGGAAAAAGCTGGATATCCTGCTGAAATGTAACCACTACGATCGCGAAATTGCGTATCGCGCCATGAGTGACTATTTACGGGTCACGCCCGCTGAATCGCGGATTGATGCGCTGTTTTGCGAGAACGACGTGCTGGCTTTCGGGGCAATACAGGCGATTCGTGATTATGATGCCGACCTGCACATCGGCATCGTCGGCTTTGATGACGTGGAAGAGGCGCGAACCACCACCTGGAATCTGACCACCTGGGCGCAGCGCTCCGACCTGCAAATTGCCGAAGCGCTGAACCGTCTGTTAGGTGCCCAGGCTGACGAGCAAGGTCCGTGGCGGTACGGCGAACTGCGTATCCGCCAGTCCCATCTAAACCCTGCAGCCGACCCCCATCAGTGAAGAGAAATAAAGTGATGCACCTTCGGTTTGTCCTCTCCCTGATGGAAGCGGGTCACGCTGCTCTGTAAATCGGCATCGGCATTCGATACCCGCTGGTGCTGGCGCAGGTGCTCGTGCCAGGACTCCACCAGGAACCACTCCATCAGCGTGCCGCTATCGTGGCTGTGTTCCGCAATTCCCCAGGCATAGGCTCCGTCACGGCGGCGCGTCAGCGACAGCTTCTTAATCTCTGCCAGGAACGCCGGGCGATCTTCCACCGCC
Source organism: Erwinia sp. JUb26 (assembly GCF_003751505.1). Taxonomy (GTDB): domain Bacteria; phylum Pseudomonadota; class Gammaproteobacteria; order Enterobacterales; family Enterobacteriaceae; genus Erwinia. The sequence continues at coordinate 199,398 of NZ_RJVB01000005.1, forward strand.
ACCTGATACTCAATCTGAATCATCACCGGACCGCGATCCGTGGTCACGTCACCGCTTAGCTCCGGTGCATCCCAGTGGCCGGAAGGCTGAAGATCCGCTTCACCGGCCGGCAGTTTCAGACGCAGACACAGCAGCGCGGAAACCAGCAGCAGCAGTGCAGCAATAACCAGCGTCGGCACCAGGCCAATCTGCTGGCCGACCAGGCCCCAGACCAGGCTGCCCGCCGCCATCGCACCGTTGAAAATCATCAGGTAGACCGCCAGTCCACGGCCACGCACCCAGTCCGGCAGAACCGCCTGCGCCACACCGTTCAGCGAGGTCAGCGCGGTGATCCAGCTCACGCCCAGCAGGATCATCAGCGGCAGCGCCAGCGCTTTTATCGGCAGCAGGGCAATCACCACCATCACCACCGCAGAGAGCACAGCAGAGAACAGCATCAGTCCGTCAACGTTCATCCGCTGACGCAGCGCAGGCATAATCAGCGCACCGACGATGGCGCCGGTTCCTACCGCGCCCAGCATAATGCCGTAGAATCCGGCGCTGCCCTGCAGCAGGTTACGCGCCACCAGCGGCAGCATCGCCCAGATTGCGCTGGCAAAGAAGAAGTAGATGGCCGCACGCAGCAGCACGCGGTGCAGTTCGCGGCTGGCCTTCACATAACGAATCCCCGCCCGGAATGCGCCGAGGAAATGCTCGGACAGTTCATTTTGCGCTTTATGTGGGCGTTTCCACCAGATCAGCGCGGCGATAACAAACACATAGCTCATTACATCAGCGCCGTAGGCCGCCCAGGCACCCAGTGCCGCCAGCAGCAGACCACCGGCAGCCGGCCCCACCGCACGGGCAATATTAATTCCCAGCGAGTTGAGCGCGACGGCGTTTTTCAGCTGCGGGCGCGGCACCAGCTCCGGCACAATCGCCTGCCAGGCTGGCCCCATCAGCGCGGCACCAATCCCGCCGATAAAGGTTAACGCCACCAGATACTCTACGGTCAGCATATTGTTATGCGACAAAATCAGCAGCGTTCCACTGACGCTGGCCAGCAGCAGCTGCACGAAAATCAGCAGGCGGCGGCGGTCAAGAATATCCGACAGCACCCCCGCAGGGATCGCCAGCAGGAAAATCGGTAAGGTTGCGGCGGTCTGCATCAGCGCGACGGCGGCCGGGTTGGAAGAGAGTCCGGTCACCAGCCAGGAGCTGGCGACGTCGCGCATAAAGCTCCCGGTGTTGCCGAGTATGGTCGCCGCCCAGATAGCGGCAAACAGACCCTGTTTCAGCGGAGCGAAGGCCCCTGATTGCGTTGGGGTGGTCATTTGCTGTTCCTCAAATCATTGCAGGCGACATACACCAGCGCACCCGCCAGTCCGAGGTGTTCAAAAAATCCGTTCATCACCATGCCGCGATCCGCCACCGGCACCTGCCAGAAGGCGTTAGCCATAAAGGTGGCTGAGAAGGTAAACAGCGCCAGGGCCAACGCGCCCAGCCAGCGCAGGCGGCCGCTAAGGATCATCAGTGATGCGCCCAGTTCCAGCACAATCACCGCAGCGGCCATCGGAGCCGCAGGCGACAGACCAAAATGCTGCATCTCGGCTATCGCTCCGGGGAAATCCAGTAGCTTGACCAGGCCGCCCTGAATATAGGCGGAACAGAGGGCTAACAGCGCCAGCCAGCGAACGGCCGGGAACGGCACGCGAGACGTTAAAGCAGGAATAAGGGCATTACGCATGATTCTCTCCTGCCGGAACCGCCTTCAGGCCAGTTCCGGCACCGGGTTAATGGATCAGGCCTTACGGGCCGGGGCTTTGTGAACCAGGGTGTAGGCGTAATCCACGCCCATGCCGTAGGCACCGCTGTGCTCGCGCACCAGGTCCATCACCGCGTCGTAGGTCTCTTTGCGTGACCAGTCGCGCTGGTACTCCAGCAGCACCTGCTGCCAGGTCACCGGTACCGCACCGGCCTGCACCATGCGGTCAATCGAGCGCTCGTGGGCATCGACGCTGGTGCCGCCGGAAGTGTCGGTCACCACGTAAACTTCGAAGCCTTCTTTCAGCGCCATCAGCGCCGGGAAGGTCAGACACACTTCGGTCCACAGGGCGGAGATAATCAGTTTTTTGCGGCCGGTGGCTTTTACGGCTTTCACAAAGGCTTCATCTTCCCAGGAGTTCATTGAGGTACGCTCAATCGGGGTGGACTCCGGGTGAACCGCCAGCAGCTCCGGCCAGATGTAGCCGCTGAAGCTTTCGGTTTCAACAGAGGTATAAATAGTCGGCACGTTAAAAATCTTGCCCGCTTTGGCTAAAGCAACGGTGTTATTTTTAAGCTGCTGGCGATCGATATTGGCAACGCCGAAGGACATCTGCGGCTGGTGGTCGATGAAAATCAGGGTAGAGTTCTGTGGGTCCAGCAGGTCGAATTTAGACATTTTCAATTCCTCTTAATATTTCGTTTTTCAATTTTGTGAGTGATGTTGTGCTGCTGGAAATAAGATTACGGCAGGAGATGAAAAGCAGATAGCGGAAAGAATTTAGCAACTCGTTAAGATTTTTTTGACAGGTTTTTAGCCATTATATAGAAGAGTTTATCCATCTATATCAGTCAGATAAGTTGATAAGAATTTTCTAACAAGTTATCAAAATCTATCCGGTATCTATCATTCGGCAGGGCATCTAAGATTCATTCCAACAAGACGTAATTAACCTAATTAACGATTCGAGGAAATAACCATGAGCACATTCAACACGCAGGACGGCACGCAAATCTATTACAAAGACTGGGGTACAGGTAAGCCGGTACTGTTCAGCCACGGCTGGCCGCTGGATGCCGACATGTGGGACAGCCAGATGAATTTCCTCGCCGAGCGCGGCTACCGCGTAATTGCCTTTGACCGCCGTGGTTTTGGCCGTTCGGAGCAGCCGTGGGAAGGATACAACTACGATACGTTCGCTTCCGACATTCACGACCTGATCCAGCACCTTGACCTGAACGACGTGACCCTGGTGGGCTTCTCTATGGGCGGCGGTGATGTGTCCCGCTACATTGGCCGCTACGGCAGCGAGCGCATCAACGCGCTGGTTCTGCTGGGGGCCGTAACGCCAATCTTCGGCCAGACTGAAGACTACCCGCAAGGGGTTGAGCAGTCGGTGTTCGCCGGTATCCGTGACGGCCTGCGTAAAGACCGCGCTCAGTTTATCAGCGACTTTAACACGCCGTTCTTCGGCACCAACGCAGGCCAGACCGTCTCTGAAGGCGTACTGACCCAGACGCTGAATATCGCCCTGCTGGCCTCGCTGAAAGGCACCATTGACTGTGTGACCGCCTTCTCGGAAACCGATTTCCGCGGTGATATGGCGAAAATTGACGTGCCGACACTGGTTATCCACGGCAGCAACGACCAGATCGTGCCGTTTGAAACCACCGGCAAACAGGCGGCGGAGATGATCAAAGGATCAACGCTGAAGGTCTACGACAATGCGCCACACGGCTTCGCGGTAACGCATCAGGACCAGCTGAATCAGGATCTGCTGGCCTTCCTGCAGCGCTAATTTTACTTCTCATTAAAGGGGGCGATTATTGCAATCGCCCCCTTTTTTATTGCTCATTTTTTTCGGCACGCAGGTAGCATCGATCGCTGCACAAAATGGTTAGCCGATAATCAAAGCTCTTGTTTGTCAGGTTCAGTGCCATTGATCAAACGATGCTCCCGGGTATGCCATATGCGAAGAATGGAGACCGTCTCTTCTTGAAACTCATAGCGCATTTCATAATGCCCGAGGATGAGTCGCCGAACGTCTCGCGGATGATACGCCTTTAAAGCGGCTCCACTGCGCGGATAGACAGTAAGATTATTTGCAGCCGTTACCAGCGATTGTACCGCGCCAGCAGCGGCCAGAGGATTAACCTGTTCCAGAAAGCGATAAATACGGTCGAGGTCGTCAATCGCCGGCTGCGTCCAAAGCAACGCCATTACCGTTTACCGGATTTGGGTACCGATAAGGGCTTCTCTGTGCCTAAACTTGTCGCCCATTGCATCACATCATCATGGGCAACAACGCGGCCTTCATCCACAGCGGCCAGTGCTTCCAGCGTCATCTGATGACGCTGCTCTTCCTGGTCAATTAAATCCTGTAGGGCCTGCTTTATCAGCATTTCCTGTGAGCAACTGTAGTCCGCCGCTATCCGATCGAGTTTCTCTGCCATTTCCAGGGTAACACAGGCGCTAACCGCACGTGTTTTTGTCTGTCCCATAATGGAGCTCTCATAATGTGCTTCAATTCTAATCATACTAAATCATCCTGATCTCACCCGCCAGCAGTCGGGTTCTGTGCCACACGCCTGAAAAATCTGCGCGACTCCATGTGAATAGACACCGCTATTTATGCCACAGCTTGTCCGTTAGCGCTGGTATTTTGACCGATTAACCGAGGCCGCTCGCAAATTCGCAGCCTAAAATCCAACGGCTACGGAAAAGCAAAAAATCACCCGCGTGCCGCCAGCCACACCGCGTAGGCTTCATCCCAAATTGCGGCCGGCGTGCCCACTTTACCCAGCCCAAAACCGTGGCCGCCCTTGGAAATGCGGATCATCTGGACCGAAACGCCCATCCGGCGGCAGGTATCGTGCATGATCACGCTGTTTTCCGGGTTGGAGGTGGTGTCGTCTTCCGCCTGCGCCATAAACAGCGGCGGATAGGCGCGAGTCACGTAGTTCTGCACCGACCAGCTGGCCTCTTCGGCGGGAGAAGGATGGTTACCGACCAGCGACAGATGGGTATTGGTATGGGTGTAAGGGGGTTCGAGGGTGATCACCGGATAAATCAGCCCCACGCTCTCAACCTTCAGCGACAGCTGGTCCAGCGCATCCTGCGGCTGATAGGCGTTATAGTCGGGTCGGGCGGCGGCCATGCCGAACAGGTGCCCCCCGGCGGAAAACCCGAGCAGATGTACGCTACGCTCCATTGAACGCACCAGGCGGATCGCCCGCTGGGCATCCTGCAGCGCCACCAGGTTACCGTCCTGCCAGTGTTCGCCGGGCAGACGATAGCTGAGTACGTAGGCGGTGTAACCCTTCGAGGCCAGCCATCGCGCTACCGGCCAGCCTTCGCGCCCCATACCTATCCAGCGATATCCGCCACCGGCGGCAATCAGTACGGCTTTACCGTTCGGTTCTTCCGGCTGAAAACGCTGAATGCCGGGGCTGACGATATTCGACCACGAGCCGTTAGGCGAAATGCGCAGCGCCCCTTTCGGCCCGCCGCCGCCCGGCGGTTCTTCCGGCCACAGTGGGAAAAAGTCCTGACGGGCGAACAGGTTATCGGTGCTCATAGCAAGGACAAACGCGCCGGAGCCGAGCAGCAGGCGGCGGCGACTAATCATCGTACATATCCAACATTCTCAGCAGGAAACAGGGAAGGTATCGTTGAGCGCCAGGACGGCGGTTCTCAGTGGCGAAATAGTATTCACAACCGTGGCAAAATGCTACAGGGGTCACACTTTTTTCATCACTAAATGTGGGATTACTCAGACGGGAAAACGCAATAGCGGGTCCTGCTGATTCAGGACCCGGCGGGAAGATTACTTCACGTTCTTTTTGGTGAATGCTTCGTAGTTTTCTTTGGTGATCACCTGATACGGGATCCACATAAATTTGTCGGTATTTTTACCGTCGATCACCTGCTTCGCCATGGTGACAGCGCCCACGCCCTGGCCCGCCGCATCCTGGAACACGGTTAATGCCAGCTTGCCGTTTTTAATAAACTGCAGGGCATCCGGGGTGCCGTCGATACCGGCGACCAGGATATCTTTTTTACCGCTCTGGCCGAGCGCCATAATTGCACCGATGGCCATTTCATCGTTGTTAGCGGCAATCGCATCGATTTTTTCGCCGGAGAGTAGCCAGCCGGAGGTCACATCCACCGCTTCGTTACGCATCCACTGGGCAGACTGCTTCTCGATCACTTTCATATCTTTATACTTAGCGATCACTTCTTCCGTGGCTTTGGTACGCTGGCGCGCTTCCTCCGCCGACAGCGCGCCCATCAGAATGGCGACGTTGCCTTTGTAATTCATCTTTTTCGCCAGCGCTTCCATCTCCATCTGGCCGCCCAGCATCGAGTCGGAGCCGACGTAGGCCATCTTGCCGGTCAGCTCAACTTCCGGCTTACGGTTCACGAAGATCAGCGGGATATTGGCTTTGGTGGCCGCATCCATCATTCTTTTCACGCCCTGAGTATCCACCGGGTTGAGAATAATCGCGTCAACGCCCTGATTAATGAAGTTCTCAACCTGCTGAACCTGCACCGCCACATCGCCCTTGGCATCTTCAAACTGTCCCTGAATATTCTCCTTCTTCATCTCATTCGCCATCTGGGTGCGCAGAATAGAAACAAAGTTAAGATCGAAGTTGGCCAGCGCAACGCCAATGCGCAGGTCTTTCGCCTGGGATGCCGGTGCCAGCGCCATAGCGCAAACGAGCAGTGCGATTTTTTTCGTGTTCATAGCGTGATTCCTGTAGGTGTAGGTAAGTTATTATTTTTTAACTGCAAACTACTGATGAACGACTGATTGCTTAAAAAATTGCGGCCAGGGCTGGCCGCATCGGTACTGCATTACTCAAAGTGCGCTTTAAAGCTTGCCAGGGCGGTTTCACTGTCCCCTGACGCCCAGCCTTCCAGCGCAATTACCCCCCGGTAATTCATGGCACGCAGCGCCTTCGCCACCGCGCGATAGTTGATCTCTCCGGTGCCCGGCTCACAGCGGCCCGGCACGTCCGCCACCTGAATTTCACCAATAGCACCGCCGCTGCGCTGCACCAGCTCAATCAGGTTGCCCTCGCCGATCTGCGCGTGGTAGAGGTCCAGATTCATCTTCAGATACGGGCTGTTAACCGCTTCTACCAGCGCCAGGGTATCCGCCGCTTTGGCGAACGGCGTACGCGGATGATCGACAGCGGTATTGAGGTTTTCCAGAGTGAACACCCGGCCGGCTTTCTCGCCCAGCGCCGCCAGCTTCTCCAGCGTTCTCACCGCTTTCACCCACATCTCGCCGGTGACGATATCCACCGGCTTCACCGGCAGGCCCTTGTTATCCAGCCCGGTGCCGTGCAGGTTCAGCGACGGGCAGTTCAGCCGCGCGGCCACCGCCAGCGACTCTTCGGCGCTGCTCAGCAGGTTTTCAATTTCCGCATCGTCGGTCAGGTTGCCGGTCAGATAACCGGTCATTGAGGTGAAGCGCGCACCGGTCGCCGCCAATGCAGCGATATCTTTGTTTTCCCAGTGCCAGATCTCCACGCCGAAGCCCAACTGGTGAATGCGCTGCACGCGTTCAATAAATGGCAGATCGAGGAAAACCATTTCGGCACTGACGGACAGGCTGTAATCGGACATGGTGGCGATCCTTATAATTTAACCGGGAGGTTCTGCTGCACGGAGGCGATACAGGCCAGCGCAATCGCCAGCGCGTTACGCGCATCTTCACCGGTGGCACGCGGGGTTTCGCCAGTGGCGGCGCAGCGCACAAACTCGGTCAGTTCCGCAACGTAGGCGTCGGCCAGCAGGTCGGTATCCTGGCGCGAGGTATCAATCGAGATGCCTTCCGCCGTGTAACGCACCGCGTTGTTAACGTTGATATTGCCGATTTGCAGCATGCCGTTGCTGCCAAACACTTCGCCGCGGACGTCGTAGCCGTACACCGCCTGGAAGTTGGCTTCGGCAATGGCGATTGCACCGTTATCAAAGCGGATGGTGACCACGGAGGTATCCAGCAGGCCTTTGTCTTTAAAGTCCGGGCGCACCAGCGCATCGGCCATGGCATAGACTTCCACCGGCTTCGCGCCCGGGTTGCAGTGCAGCAGGGTGTCAAAGTCGTGGATCAGCGTTTCCAGATAGATCGTCCACGGTGGGATCGGCGTAGGATCGCGCAGCGGGGCCGGGTCGCGGGTCAGCGAGCGCAGCAGCTGCGGGGTGCCGATTTTACCGGCCTTGATTTCCGCCAGCGCGGCGGCGAATCCGCTGGCGAAGCGGCGGTTAAAGCCCACCTGCAGCACCACACCGGCTTCGCGAGCGGCGGCAATGGCGCGATCGGCTTCTTCAAGGGTCACGGCCATCGGTTTTTCACAGAAGACGTGCTTACCGGCGCGCGCGGCGGCGACCACCAGTTCAGCATGGGTACGCGCCGGGGAAACGATCACCACCGCGTCAATGTCCGGGCTGTCGAGCATTGCCTGCGGCTCGCTGTAGAAGCTTTCCACGCCGAGTTTTTCCGCCAGGCGCTGTGCGGCCCCCGGTACCGGATCGGCCACCGCCGCCAGCACCGCACCCGGTATACGCTGAGCCAGAGAGGTGGCGTGGAAGCTCCCCATCCGTCCCGCGCCAATCAGACCTACGCGCACGATTTTTTTTGTTGCAGACATCTTGTTCCCCTTCAGGTTACTGGCAGACATTCGTTGTGTCTTTGATATAAGCAAACGCTATGCCAGCCTGACAAACCCCTGACGGCGCGCTTTTCTCTGCCCACTGCGATCACAAAATGGACATAAAAAAAACATGTCAAGTTAACATGTCGATAAAATGGACATTCCATTTAGCGGAGGGAAGAGCATGAGTCATCCACCTATCGTCACCGCCGCCATAGGCGAAGCGGGCGACGGCAAACTGAGCCTGCCGGAGAACAGTCAGGAAGCCCGGCGCTGGGATGCACTGCTTGAGCAGGCCCGCCGTGATTTTGATGCTGGCAAAGAGCCGGCCTTTGTGCGCCCCGACATTCTGCACTCGTGGCAATACAGCCGCGATGCCGGTATCGACCCGGATTTTTTTGCCTATACCTTCCCGCCACAGGACGAGGTGAAGCAGATACTGACGGATAACGCCGTGCTGATTGAAGTCGCCAGAAGCATTATGGAAAATCTGCTGGCCTATAATCCCGACGGCCATATCAATCTCACCGACGCCAACGGTATCACCCTCTCCTACTGCGGTCTGGATATCACCCCGGTGGGCAGCATCCTGCGTGAATCCGAAATGGGGACCAACTGCACCGCGCGATGCCTGAAGCAGCAGCGGCTGGTCTATCTGCTCAGCGGTGAAAACTGGAAGTTTGCCCTGCGCAGCCGCCACTATCCCTGTGCCGCCGCGCCGATCCGCGATGCCGATGGGCGGATGATTGCCGTACTGACGCTGACCGCCACCCAGGATAACTTCCACTATCACACCCTTGGCACCGTGCAGGCGGCGGCGGAAGCGGTGGGCCAGCAGCTGATCCTCCGCGCCCTGCTGGCGGAGCAGAAGTCGATCCTGGAAACACTGAATGAAGGGGTGATCGTGCTGGATCGCAGCGGGACGATCAAAACCATCAACCGCTACGCGCGGCAGATCTTTCACGGCTTCGCCCGCACCGGTCATCAGGTGGACGCGGTGCTGAATCCGCAAAACGCACGGCTGGCGACCATGACCTTCTGCAACGACCGTGAAGTGGTGTTTGTACCGTCAGAAAATCAGCACGTCTCCTGCCTGGTGTCGGTGATGCCCGCGCCAACCGGTGGCAAGATTATCGCCCTGCGGGAAAACCAGCGTATCCGCGCCATTACCCGCCGGGTGATGGGCGTTAACGCCAGCTATACCTTTGACATGCTGTGCGGCAGTGCACCGGCGCTGATGGTGGCAATGGAAAAAGCGCGCAGCAGCTGCCGCAGCGACAGTACTGTCCTGCTGACCGGCGAAAGCGGCACCGGCAAAGAGCTGTTTGCTCAGGCGATCCATAACGAAAGCCCGCGCAGCGGCGAGGCGTTTATCGCCGTGAACTGCGGCGCGCTGCCGCGCGATTTGGTCCAGAGCGAGCTGTTTGGTTACGCCGACGGCGCGTTTACCGGATCGCGGCGCGGCGGGGCGGCGGGGAAATTTGAGCTGGCCGACGGCGGCACCTTATTCCTCGATGAGATTGGCGATATGCCGCTGGAGGCGCAAACCAGCCTGCTGCGCGTATTGCAGGAGAGTGAGGTGGTGCGCATCGGCGCGTCGCAGGCGGTGAAGGTGAACGTGCGGATTATTGCCGCCACCAACTGCAACCTGCTGAAGGCGGTGGAAACCGGCGCGTTTCGCCGCGATCTGTACTACCGGCTGAACGTCATCTCGATTCCTATTCCGGCCCTGCGCGAGCGCAGCAGCGATATTCCGGCGCTCACCGAATGGTTCCGCGAAAAGGTCTGCACCCAGCTGAAAAAGGTGAACGTGCAGTTTACTTCAGGAGCGATAGAGGCGCTGTGCCGCTATCCGTGGCCGGGCAACGTGCGCGAGCTGGAAAATATTATTGAGCGGGTGATCAACACCCATGACGGGCTGCATATTGACGCCGGTGACCTGCCGGAAGAGGTGATCCAGGCGGGCCGCTTACCGCCGGAGTTGGCGGTTTCACGGAGCACCGCCACCCATACTGTCCGGCTGGATGAGAATGAGCGGGTGCATATTATTGCCACGCTAAATTCGCTCAACGGCAATCTGCGGCAGGCCGCACAACAGATGGGCCTGTCGCGTGCCGGGCTGTATAACAAACTGAAGAAGTACGCGATAAGCGTGGATGAGTTTCGCCGGTAGCGCAGCGCTACCGGCGAGAGTCTGAGCGAATCAGATTAACGTTTTGTCTTTATCTTTGCGCGACATGCTGTCGAGGTAACCCATCACAAAGGCGGACAGCACGAAGGTCAGGTGAATAATCACATACCACAGCAGCTTGTTGTCGGGCACGTTGCGCGCGTCCATAAAGATCCGCAGCAGGTGGATCGAGGAGATCGCCACAATCGACGCCGCGACTTTGTTCTTCAGCGAGCCGGAGTCCATTTTTCCCAGCCAGCTAAGCTTCTCGCGGTGCTCATCAATATCCAGCTTGGAAACGAAGTTTTCATAGCCGGAAAGCATCACCATCACCAGCAGTCCGCCGACCAGGGTCATGTCGATCATCGACAGCAGCATCAGCACCATGTCGTTTTCGGACATCTCCAGCACATGCGGCAGCAGGTGGAAGACTTCCTGGAAAAACTTAATGCCCAGCGCCAGCAGGCCCAGCGACAGCCCAAGGTAGATTGGAGCCAACAGCCAACGTGAGGTGTAAATCAGATTTTCAACGAAACGTTCCATAGCATCCAGTTCAGAGTTCAACACGGCGCACAGTATAACTGATGGTCGATGAACTTTAAGCAGGGGGAGAGGCGGGAACGGGAACAATTTAAACGACTTTACGTTGCGGGAAGATAATCCCGCAGCGAAGGAGACCGGCCAGCGAATGGCCGACGGCGTTAGTGATACTGGCGATACTGCACGCGGTAGTCGCGCGGGGTGACGTTGAAGTGCTTTTTAAACACCCGCTGGAAGCACTGCTGGGAAGAGAAGCCCAGATCCATCGAAATGGTCATAATGCTTTTGGTGGAATTAATCAGGCACTGTGCGGCCTGATCCAGTCGGCGGCTGCGGATAAAGCTCGCCAGCGTAATGCCCTTTTTTTCTTTAAACGCGCGCTGCAGGTGCCACTTGGAGTAGCCCGATTTTGCCGCCACGGCCTCGATATTCAGGCCCTCTTCCAGATGCTGATCGATCCAGTCCACGATAACGTCTACGATTTCATTTTTCATTTCTACACACTCCACAACGGCAGCGAATTACCCGCATCTGCTTCTGCCATTCATATTTTACGATGGAATTATCTTTTTGATTTATAAGTTGAAACAGGTGATATGCAAAAATTAACGGAACATATCAATAAAAAGTAGAAAGGATGTTATTAGCAAGTTTAAAATAGCTCAAATAGATAATTTGAATCTGCTGATATAGACAGGAATGATATAACTCTATGATGGATCTCAATCTGGTCCGGGTATTCATTGCCATTTATGAAACCCGCAGCGTCAGCGTTGCTGCCGATCGCCTGTTCATCACACAGCCTTCTGCTAGCTATGCGCTAGCCCGGCTGCGGTCTGCGACGGATAACGAACTGTTTAAGCGCAGCCGAAAAGGGATGCTGCCGACGCCGGTCGCCAGCCATCTGTACAAGGTGTTTAAGCAGTCGCTCAGCGGGATTGAAAAAGCCGTGGCGGATACCCGCAGCTTCTCTCCGGAAACATCTTTTCACAAATTTAGCCTCGCGCTGTCCGACCTCGGCGAACAGCTGCTGCTGCCGAGGCTGGTTAAGCATCTGCGCGAGCTGGCGCCGAATGTGCAGCTGGAAGTGATGCCGATCGAGATGATGCGTATTGATGAATGGCTGCTGACCGGGAAAGTGGATGCCACGCTGTGCAGCCGCAACGAAAGTATTTCACCGATTGCCCAGCGCGACAGAATTATGGACGAGCGCTACGTCTGCCTGGTGAATAACCAGCATCCGCGTATCGGCGGCGAGCTGACGCTACATGACTATCTGGCCGAGCAGCACATTATCGTGTCGACCATCAGCGGGCATCATATGGTGGAGGCGCAGATTAAGGAGTATGGCTTTGAGCGGCGCATCGCGCTGGAAGTGCCGCACTTTACCGCGCTGGGCGAGATTATCGCCAGCAGCGAACTGCTGGTGACCATTCCGCTCAGCGCGGCGAAAATCTATGCCGCCCGCGGCAACGGGCGGATCGTCGAACTGCCGTTCCAGCTGCCGAATCTGGAGGTTTATCTCTACGGCCATACCGAGATCGGCGACATCACCGCCAAGACCTGGTTCTATAACACGCTGAAAGAAGCCTGCCCGGTACTGATGGAGAACTGACGCGGCGATCAGCCTTTGCGGCGCGGGCCACGGCTCCAGTAGGCCATAAAGCTGATGCAGTCCTGAGCCAGGCCGCGCTCGCCGATCAGATAGCGGCGCAGGTGCTTCACCGCACTGGACTCTGCCGCCACCCAGCCGTGGAAGCGAACGTCATCATGATCGGCGCGGTCCCACACCAGCTGCCCTTCGGCCTCTTCGCGCAGATCTTCGCGCGACAGCGCACTGTCCGGCAGGCGCACGTGCTCGCGCACCGCGCTCAGCAATGCCTCGCCGTAGCTGGCTCCGCTGGCGTCACGCGGCAGCCAGTGAATATCGGCAAAGGCGTACTGGCTGAGATCGACGCAGTCGCCGCGTTCGGGCACTTCCAGAAACACCTGCAGCTGTGGCGGGTTCTGCCAGCTGGAGAGCTGCTCAAGAATAGCCTTCGCCGCCGGCAGCGCGGTTTCATCCGCCACCACCAGCCCCTGCTTCACCTGCGCGTGCGGGTTCCATTCGTAGCCGCCGCTGTCCTCGCCGTATTCCCGGTTCGGTGCGGCAATCTGCATCGCATCACCCGGCTGCGCGTCCAGCGCCCAGGCCGAGGCCGGGCCTTCGGTGCCGTGCATCACGAATTCCACTTCCATCTCCGGCACCTCGGCGTCGGCGTTAACGTGGCGAATGGTGTAGGTGCGCATGATCGGGCGATCTTCCACCGCCAGCTTGCCCATGTTCTCCCACCACGTCAGGCCGTTATCGACCGGCTCAAAGTGCTTGCCGCTGGGTGCGGGCAGCAGCAGTTTGATGCGCTGGTCCGGCGCGTCCATCTTCATCTGGCGCACTTCCTCACCGCTAAACACGCAGCACAGCATCGAAGGAGACAGTACCTGCTTGCGCGCCAGTACGACATTGAATAAGCGATAACTCTGAGCAGCCATAGATCCACCTTGTTAACCGAAAGCCGTGCGCGCGTGCCGCACATGAGGGCAGCAAGAATAGCAAAGGCAAATGATAATGAGAATGCGTATTACCCAATATGCGCAGCGCGCAATTTATCCGCGTGTGCCACCCGGGCGGAAGGCGTTGATCTCCGTCGCGAAAGCGTTCAACGTAAGGTTTTTCTTTATCGCGGAGTCTATCGATGTCGTTAAGCCTTCTGACGCAGCTGGCCGATATCCCGGCCAGTCTGTGGGATGCCCTGGCCCCCAACGATCAGCCCTTTATGCGCCACGCTTTTCTCAGCGCGCTGGAAGAGAGCGGCTCGGTTGGCGGGCGCAGCGGCTGGCAGCCGCAGCATGTGCTGTGGCGCGAAGGCGACCGCGTGCTGGCGGCAATGCCGGGCTACGGCAAGCGGCACTCCATGGGCGAATACGTCTTCGATCACGCCTGGGCGGATGCCAGCCAGCGGGCGGGCATTCCGTACTATCCCAAGTGGCTGTCGGCGGTACCGTTCAGCCCGGTCGGCGGCGCGCGGCTGCTGGGCGAAACACAGGCCGCCGGCCGGCTGCTGCAGGCGCTGCCCGACTTTCTCGCCGGGCACGGTTTTTACAGCGGCCATATCAACTTTAACGACGCTTCGCTCGGCGATCGGCTGGCGGAGGATAGCCGCTGGCTGCCTCGCCTCGGCTGCCAGTATCACTGGCACAATCGCGGCTACCGAGACTTCCAGGATTTTCTCGACGCGCTAACCTCGCGCAAGCGTAAACAGCTGCGCAAGGAGCGCGAAGGCGTGCGCCAGCAGGGCATTGAGTTTGGCTGGTATCAGGGACATCAGTTGAGCGAAGCGCAGTGGGATTTTGTCTACACCTGCTACGCCAACACCTACTTCGTTCGCGGTCGTCAGCCCTATCTCACCCGCCAGTTCTTCAGCCTGCTGGCGGAACGTATGCCGGGATCGCTCCGCATCACCATCGCCAGCCAGCATAGCCAGCCGGTGGCGATGGCGCTGAGCCTGGTCGACGGCAGCACCTTCTATGGCCGCTACTGGGGCTGCCTGGCGGAGTTCAACCACCTGCACTTTGAAACCTGTTTCTATCAGGGGATGGAGTATGCGATCGATAACGGACTGCAGCGCTTTGACGCCGGGGCACAGGGGGAGCACAAGCTGATACGTGGTTTTGAACCGGTGTTGACTGAATCCTGGCACCTGCTGCGCCACGGCGGGCTGCACGACGCCGTGGCGGATTTTCTGCAGCAGGAGCGCGACGGCGTGCGCGCCTGGGCGGGGGAAGCCCGCGACGCGCTGCCGTACCGGCTTAACGCCGGATAGCGCTACGGCTCGCCGACGAAGCCGCCGGTCTGATGCCGCCACAGCCGCGCATACAGGCCGTCCTGCGCCAGCAGCTCGGCGTGGCTGCCGATCTCAACAATGCGCCCCTGCTCCAGCACCACCAGCCGGTCCATACGAGCGATGGTCGACAGTCGGTGGGCGATGGCAATCACCGTTTTGCCGCCCATCAGCCCTTCCAGACTTTCCTGAATCGCCGCTTCCACTTCGGAATCCAGCGCCGAGGTGGCCTCATCCATAATCAGGATGGGCGCATCCTTCAGCAGCACGCGGGCGATGGCGATACGCTGCCGTTGGCCGCCGGAGAGCTTCACGCCGCGTTCGCCGACGTGTGCATCCAGCCCGGTGCGGCCCTGGAGATCCGACAGCAGCGGAATAAACTCATCGGCCTTCGCCCGGTGGATCGCCTGCAGCATCTCCTCTTCGCTGGCGCCGGGGCGGCCATACAGCAGGTTTTCGCGGATTGAGCGGTGCAGCAGCGAGGTATCCTGAGTAATCATGCCAATCTGTGCGCGCAGGCTTTCCTGGCTGACGTCGGCAATGTTCTGCCCGTCGATCAGTATGCGCCCGCCGTTAAGGTCATAGAGGCGCAGCAGCAGGTTAACCAGCGTCGATTTCCCGGCACCCGACGGGCCAATCAGACCAATTTTCTCGCCGGGGCGAATAGTCAGCTGCAGGTCATCAATCACCCGCCGCTCGCCGCCGTAGTTAAAGGTAATGCCGTCAAAGCGGATTTCGCCACGGCTGACATCCAGCGCCGCCGCATCGGGTTTATCACTGACGCTCAGCGGCTGGGAGATGGTTTTCAGCCCGTCCTGCACCATGCCGATGTTTTCAAAAATGCCGTTCACCACCCACATGATCCAGCCGGACATATTGACGATGCGAATAACCAGCCCGGTGGCCAGCGCAATCGCACCGACGCTGATCAGCGACTGGCCCCACAGCCACAGCGACAGCCCGGTGGTGCTGACGATCAGCAGGCCGTTCAGCGTGGTGACGACCACGTCCATCCCGGTGACCATCCGCCCCTGGCTGCGGGTTTTCTGCGTCTGATCTTCCAGCGCTTCACGCGCGTAGCGTCGTTCCAGATCGCCGTGGGCAAACAGTTTGAGGGTGGCAATATTGGTATAGCCATCCACGATAAAGCCCATCAGCCGCGAGCGCGAATCCGAGGAGGCCACCGAACGCGCTTTGATTTTCGGCACGAAATACTTCAGGCACAGTACGTAGCCGATAATCCAGATAATCAGCGGAATGGTCAGCCGCCAGTCGGCTTCGGCGAACAGCACCAGCGTGGTCACCGCGTAGATCACCACGTGCCACAGCGCATCGACCATCTGCACCGCGGAATCGCGCAGCGCGCTGCCGGTCTGCATAATGCGCTGGGCAATGCGCCCGGCAAAGTCGTTCTGGAAGAAGTTCAGGCTCTGGCGCAGCACGTAGTTATGATGCTGCCAGCGGATCATGTTGGTCATGCCGGGGTTAATGGTCTGATGCACCAGCAGATCGTGCAGGCCGATAAACAGCGGGCGCAGCAGCAGCGCGACCGCCGCCATCCACAGCAGTTCGCCGTAGTGATCCTGAAAGAAGCTGGCGGCTGGGGTGCTGTTGACCAGATCGATAATCCGGCTGAGATAGCGAAACAGCGAAACTTCGATCAAGGACGCAATCAGGCCAATCACCAGCAGCAGCGCAAAGACCGGCCACACCTGGCGCAGATAGAACAGATAGAAGGGCCACACGCTGTCGGGCGGCGTGGTGCCCCGGGCTTCCCTGAAGGTATCAATCATCCTTTCAACACGGTGATAAAACATAAGACAGGCTCAGTTGACCAACGGAACCCTGAAGCTTAGTGCATCAGGCCGATCGTCAGGCGTCAGTCAGTGCCTTTGTGTCGTAAAAAATCCACCGGCCGGGCGGTGAAAGACAGTTTGCTGGCTGCACAACGGCCGCAAAGGCTGCTTTAATAGCCCCAGCGCCTGTGGACTGGAAAATTCTATCCGCAGGCATTTCTGCCCCTCGAATTCAGGAAAAGCATGTGGAACGTCTGGACTGCGATCGGATGTTTGTAGCGGTAATGGAACTGGGCAGTTTTGCGGCGGCGGCCGCGCGGCTGGGCACCAGCAGCGGCCAGGCCTCCAAGCTGGTCGCCAGGCTGGAAAGCGAGCTTGGCGTGCAGCTGCTCAAGCGCAGCACCCGCGCCCTGTCGCCGACCGAAGTCGGGTTGGCCTACTTTGACCGCATTAAAAATCTTCTGGAAGAGTGGGACGCGCTGGATGCCTCGGTGCGCCACGCGGCGGGGAAACCGACCGGGCGCATCAAACTCAGCGCGCCGATCACCTTCGGTGCCAGCCAGCTGGCCCCGGCACTGATTGCGTTTGCCCGCGACTACCCGGAAATCGAACTGGACGTTAACTTCTCCGACCGGGTGGTCAACATCGTGGATGAAGGCTTTGACGTGGCGATCCGCATCGGCAGGCTGAGCGACAGCCGCCTGATCGCCCGCCACCTCAGCGATATGCGGGTGGTGATTGCCGCCAGCGATGAATACCTGAACGAACGCGGCACGCCTACCCGCTATCAGCAGTTAGCCGATCATAGCTGCATTATCGATACCAACTTCCGCGATCCGTTCAACTGGCCGTTCAGCGTTGACGGCGAAGCGGTCACCCTGCCGGTGCGCGGCCGGCTGCATTTTTCCAACGCCGAAGCCAGCCTGACCGCGGCGCTGAGCGGGCTGGGCGTGGCCCGCCTGCCGACGTTTATTGCCGGTCCGGCGCTGCGGGCGGGCACCATCCGCCCCCTGCTGCGCCACAGCGAAATCCCCCCGCTCGGACTGTATGCCGTGTATCCCCCGGCGCGCCATCTGGCCCATAAAGTCCGGGCGCTAATCGACTTCCTGGTCAGCCACTACGCCGGTGAGCCGGAGTGGGATCGCGGCTGGTAATTACTTCCAAAATGGAAGGAATGTTTGCGTTTATGGCGGGATAATCAGCGTCAGGGAATCAGTGTAGAGTGCTTTTCATCAACTCCCCTGTGACACACTGAAGGTAAATAATATGACTGATACCCGCACCGCTCCCTGGGCCGCGCTCATTCTGCGTCTTTCTCTCGGCATCCTGTTCCTGGCCCATGCCGGTCTGAAACTGTTTGTCTTTACGCCCGCCGGCACCGCGAAATTCTTCGCCTCGCTGGGCCTGCCCGGTGGTCTGGCATACGTGACTATCGTCTGGGAAATTCTCGGTGCGGTGGCGTTGATCGTTGGCTACCGCCCGCGCATCGCCGCGATTGTGCTGATCCCGGTGCTGCTCGGTGCGATTTTCACCGTACACGGCCCGGCGGGCTTCTGGTTCACTAACCCGAACGGCGGCTGGGAATACCCGGTATTCTGGGCCATCAGCCTGGTGGTACTGGCGCTGATCGGCGACGGTAAATACGCGCTGAAAGCCTCCCTGCCTTCTTCACGTCTGCGTTAAGGAAGTTGCTATGCTGGTAAACGGTAAATGGACGGCGGACTGGCACCCGGTGCAGGCCACCGATGAGAAAGGCGGCTTTGTGCGCCAGACCTCCAGCTTCCGCCACTGGGTGACGCCCGACGGCGCACCCGGCCCCACCGGCGACGGCGGGTTTGTTGCCGAGGCGGATCGCTACCACCTTTACGTGGCGCTGATCTGCCCGTGGGCATCGCGCACGCTGATCGCCCGCAGCCTGAAAGGCCTGCAGGACGTGGTCAGCGTGTCGGTGGTGGAGCCGAAGCTGACCGATGAAGGCTGGCGCTTCGGCGACTATCCCGGCGCGAATCGGGACACGCTGAATCACGCGACGTATCTGCATCAGCTGTATACTCGCGCCGATGACAGCTTCACCGGGCGCGCCACCGTGCCGGTGCTGTGGGATAAGAAAACCGGTACCATCGTCAGCAACGAGTCCGCCGATATTTTGCGCATGTTCAACAGCGGTTTCGGCAGCCTGGCGAGCAACGACCTTGACCTCTGCCCGCAGGACCTGCGGGACGAGATCGACGCGCTGAACGCAGAAATCTATCCGCGCCTGAACAACGGCGTGTATCGTGCCGGGTTTGCCACCACCGAAATCAGCTACCGCGAGGCCTATCGCGACGTGTTCGGCATGCTCGATACGCTGGATATGCGCCTGAGCCAGCGCGGCCCGTGGCTGTTTGGTGAGTCGCTGACCGAGGCCGATATCCGGCTGTTCGTGACCCTTATCCGCTTTGACGTGGCCTATCACGG
This sequence comes from Erwinia sp. JUb26, assembly GCF_003751505.1. Taxonomy (GTDB): domain Bacteria; phylum Pseudomonadota; class Gammaproteobacteria; order Enterobacterales; family Enterobacteriaceae; genus Erwinia. The sequence continues at coordinate 218,648 of NZ_RJVB01000005.1, forward strand.
TATCTTCAAGTGTAATCAGCGCCAGCTGCGTGATTACCCGTCGCTTAACGGCTATCTGCTGCGTATGCTGGCGCTGCCGGGCGTTCGCGAAACGGTGAGCATCGACCATATTAAACAGGGCTATTACTCGATTAAGAGCCTGAACCCGAATGGAATTGTGCCTGCCGGTCCCGATATGACCGCGTACGGTGTGTGATCTGCATCAGGAGAAATGTTATGACAGGTCTGGTTATTTTACTGCACGGCGTGGGCAGCAACGGCAACGATCTTGCCGGGCTGGGCCGCCACTGGGCGCCGATCCTGCCGGGCGTGAGTTTCGCCAGCCCTGACGCGCCGTTCCATTTTGAGCACGGCGCGGGCTATCAGTGGTTCAGCCTGGCCGGCATTACGCCGTCTAACCGCCCGGCGCGCGTGGCCGAGGCGCGGGAGGCATTTGACCGCGAGCTGACGGCAATTCTGGAGCAGCATCAGATGACCGATAAGCTCGACCAGGTGGTGCTGGTCGGCTTCTCGCAGGGGTCGATTATGGCGCTGGATGCGCTGGTGTCCGGCCGCTGGCCGGTCGCCGGGATCGTGGCCTTTTCCGGCCGCCTGGCCTCACCGCAGCCGCTGACTCCGGCGCTCAATACCCCGGTGCTGCTGATCCACGGTATGGCCGACGGCGTGATCCCGGTGGCGGAGAGCGAAGCGGCGGCGGAGACGCTGCGCGATCTGGGCGTCAGCACCCGCAGCGACTTCGAGCCGGGTACCGGGCACACCATTTCGGCACGCGGGGCGCAGCTTGCGGCGGAGTTTATTGCCGGGCGTTTGAATTTGAGCTGAAAGGAAGGATAAGGTTTTGAGAACACAAAAAAGATGCATGGGATACGTCGCCATCGTGGTCGACGACTACGATCGGGCGATTGATTACTACACCAACAAGCTCGGCTTCACGCTGGTTGAAGACACGCCGCAGCCGGGCAAACGCTGGGTGGTGGTCACGCCAAACCCGGAGAGCGACTGTAATCTGCTGCTGGCGCGCGCCTCTAACGACCGACAGGAAACTTTTATCGGCAACCAGTGCGGCGGGCGAGTTTTCCTGTTCCTGCAAACGGATGATTTCTGGCGCGACTACCACGCGATGAAAGCGGCCGGCGTCCACTTCTGTGAAGAACCCCGGCAGGAAGAGTACGGCACGGTGGTGGTGTTTGAGGATCTCTACGGCAACCGCTGGGATCTGTACCAAAACCTGCAATAAGTCTTATCGCCGGACTGAAATCCCCCTGCCCGGCGAGATTATCCCTTAGCACTGCTGCCTGCTGCCTGCTGCCTGCTGCCCGGCATCATGCTTATCTTCTGACGAATGTCCATCGCCTGACCCTTCCCTGACGACAGCCAATCTCCTGAGTTCACTGACTGAACCAGGGCTGACCCATATCATGCATTCATTGAAAAGTTAGCACGATCATGATTACCGCACTTATTGTTAATTAACTTATAGTAACTAGAGTTACTATTTGGTCATCGGAGGCAAACAACCTCCTCACCATACAAATTAAGGAATATGACCATGAAAACCATTAAAACCCTGTCTGTTGCTGCCGTTGCTGCTCTGTCACTGATGTCTTTCGGTAGCTTTGCTCAGAGCGTTACTGCCACCTCCTCTACCCTTGACGGCGCCGAAGCGAAAATTGCCGCTCAGGCTCAGCAGGCGGGTGCAGGCTATAAAATTACCAGCGCACGCGTTGAAAACGGCGCATACGTTTCTGCGGAACTGATCAAATAAAAATGGTCGCATAAGGATATGCCAGAAGAGGCCGTCCGATGGGCGGCCTCTTCTGGTTTTCAGCGTTCGGAAATGTTTTAAACGAGAGTCATGCCGCACTGAGAGAAGATAAAATCAGCTAAGTTGCTTCATTCACCTTATTCGTCCATCTTCTTCATCCTCAAGCTCACTCGTAATCCTCAAGCTCCGGCGGTGTCGCCATCGGCAGCGAAATAACAAAACTTACCCCACCCTGCGGACGGTTCTCAGCATAAATGTCCCCGTCATGCATCGCCACAATCGCCTGACAGATTGCTAACCCCAGCCCCACACCCGGCACCGAAGATTCTTTGTTGCCGCGAGAGAATTTCTCAAAAATCTGCCGCTCCTGGCCCACGGGAATTCCCGGACCGCTGTCCCAAACGGTGAGTTCAAGCCGCGACGCGTCACCCGGCTGCGCCTCAATTCGTCTGGCACGGATCCCCAGCTCGGCTTCCGCCCCGGCATATTTCAAGGCGTTCTCCAGCAGATTCGCCAGCACGCGCTCCATCAGCGGCGCATCCACGTCAATCAGCAGCAGCTCAGGCGGCAGATCCAGCTGCACGCTGCGGTCGGCCAGCGAGGCATTCATCATGCGCAGCGTACTGCCAATCAGCTCATCCAGCGCCAGCCACTCGCGCTTGAGGTGGAAACCGCCGGACTGTAGCCGCGCCATATCCAGCAGGTTATTGACCAGCCGGATGGTGTTCAGCGTCTGTTCGCGCAGCGCGCTGGCCTGCGGTGCATACGGCGAGTTCTCGCTGGCGAGATCCAGGGTCAGGATTTCCGCCTGGCCGAACAGCACCGTCAGCGGCGTACGCAGGTCGTGGGAAAGCGCGGATAATAACGCGTTGCGCAGCTGTTCGCGCTCGGCCGCCAGCCTTGAGGCCGCCTCGCGCTGGCTGAGGGCCATGCGCTCCAGGGCGTTGGCGATCAGCACGGTAAAGGTTTCCACCAGTCGCTGCTGTTCCGGGATCATCAGCTGGCGCAGATTCAGCGGTTCAAGGATCAGCAGGCCGAGGGTATCACTGCCGCTTTTTAACGGCAGCATCTGCCAGGGTACGCCGGGCAACGTGTCGGTCCCGGCACCGGCGGGCTGGCCTTTGGTAAAGCTCCAGTGGGCGATGGCGCGATCCGGCTGGGTGCTGAGATGGGATTCGCCCACCACCTTCAGCTCGCCCTTTTCATCGGGCAGATGCAGTTCGCTGCGGGCTTGTAACGTACTTTCCAGACTGCGCTGCAGGATGGCGGCGATATCCTGCTGGCTGAGCGCCCGGCTGAGCGCTTTTGCCATACCGTACAGGTGCTGCGCCCGCTGCTCGCGATAGCGCGCCACCCTTGCCTGATAACGAACGCCCGCCGTCAGATTCCCAACGATAATCCCCACCGCCAGCATCACGCCGAAGGTCACCAGATACTGCACATCCGACACCGCCATAGTGCCGGTGGGGGCCACAAACACGAGGTCGAAGGCGATGATATTCAGCAGCGTGGCCACCACCGACGGCCAGCGGCCATAGCGCAGCGCCACCACCACTACCGCCAGCAGATAAACCATCACCAGATTGACGGAATCGACGCGCGGCAGCAGCCAGCGCCCCGCCAGCGTGACCAGCGTACAGAGCAGCAATGCCGCCACACAGCCGTGCAGCTGCGTGCGCCAGCGGTTGTCGTTCGCCGCGTTCTGTCTTGCCAGCGGCGGGCCAATATCCGCAGGCGGATCGTCGAGGGCGACGATCAAAATATCGAGGTCCGGCCCCAGCTCCCCAAGGCGATCGGCAAAGCGTTCGCGCCACCAGCGTTTACTGGGGCGGCGGCCAAGGATAATTTTGCCGAGGTTGTGATCGCGGGCGTAGCGCAGCACCGCGCGGGCTTCGCGGGTATCGGAGAGGGTGGCGGTTTCCGCGCCGAGATCGCGCGCCAGCTGCAGCGTGCGCAGAATACCGCGCCGCCGCGCTTCCGGCAGACGGTACAGACGCGGGGTTTCCACGTACACCGCGTGCCAGACGCAGTCGAGGCGACCGGCCAGCCTGGCGGCGCTGCGCACCAGCTTTTCGCTGCCGCCGTTGTCGCCGATGCACAGCAGGATCGCATCGCGGGTGTGCCAGACTTTTTCCCGCCCCAGGGTATCGCGCCAGGCGCGCATCTGGTCGTCAACACGATCGGCGGTACGGCGCAGCGCCAGCTCGCGCAGGGCAATCAGGTTGCCCTTGCGGAAGAAGTTTTCGATGGCGCGCTCTGCCCCCGCACCGATATAAACTTTACCCTCTTTCAGCCGCTGGCGCAGATCGTCCGGCGGCAGATCTACCAGCACCACTTCGTCGGCGGCGTCGAAGAACGGGTCCGGCACCGTTTCCCGTACCCGAATACCGGTCACGCCGCCCACCACATCGTTCAGGCTTTCGAGGTGCTGAACGTTAACCGTGGTCATCACGTCGATGCCCGCATCCAGCAGCTCTTCGATATCCTGCCAGCGCTTGGGATGGCGCGAGCCGCGCGCGTTGCTGTGCGCCAGCTCGTCCATGAGGATTACCGCCGGATGGCGGGCCAGTGCGGCATCAAGATCGAACTCCGGGTAGCGCTGCTGACCGGTGGCGCGCCTGGGTAACACAGTCAGCCCGGCCAGCAGCGCCGCGGTTTCCGGGCGATCGTGGGTTTCAACGACGCCGACCAGAACGTCGAGCCCCTGGCCGCGCAGGCGCTGGGCTTCCTGCAGCATCGACCAGGTTTTCCCTACCCCGGCGCAGGCACCGAAGTAGATTTTCAGTTTCCCACGGCCTTCATCCGCCGCCTGGCGCAGCAGCGCGTCCGGATCCGGGCGCTGGAGTTCATCGTTCATAATGCTCCCTGTGATCAAAACGGCGAAAAACCGCACCGGATTAAGATCGCGATACGGCTCGTTGTATCAGCCCATTAAGGCGGTCTTGCGACTACATCGCATCCAGCGCCAGATTCAGCGCCAGTACGTTGACCGTCGGATCGCCGATAAACGCCGGCACCGGCGTGTGGATCTGCTGCTCAATCAGCTTCTGCACCACGCCCAGCGGCAGCTGCCTTGCGGCGGCAATGCGGGGAGCCTGCCAGCGCGCCGCCTGCGGTGAAATCGCCGGGTCAAGCCCGCTGCCGGACGCGGTCAGCAGATCCACCGGTATCGGTCCGACGGCCTGCGGGTTGGCCGCACGCAGCGCCGCAACACGCTGTTCCAGCGCCTGGTCAAGCGCCGGATTACTCGCCGCCAGGTTGCTGCCGGAGGAGGCCAGCGGATTATAGGGTGCATCGCCGGTGGCCGAAGGACGCCCCTGGAAGTAGCCCGGCTGGCTGAAGTTCTGCCCAATCAGCGCGGAGCCGCGGATTTCACCCCCCTGCTCGATCGGCGAACCGATGGCCTGATGCGGGAACCACCACTGTGCCAGCCCGGTGGTCAGTAAAGGATAAAACACGCCGACAATCAGCGTCAGTATTAACAGTAAAAACAGTGCAGGGCGACATTGACTCATGATGGTTCTCCTTACGCCAGACCGGTCACGGTCAGCAGCATATCGATAAGCTTAATACCGGCGAACGGCACCAGCAGCCCGCCCACGCCGTACAGCCACAGGTTACGGCGCAGCAGCGCCGCCGCGCTCAGCGGACGATAGCTCACGCCCTTCAGCGCCAGTGGGATCAGAAACACGATAATCAGCGCGTTAAAGATCACCGCCGACAGCATCGCCGAGGCGGGGGAATGCAGGTGCATCACGTTGAGCATATTCAGCTGCGGATAGGTCGCTGCAAAAGCCGCCGGGATGATGGCGAAATACTTCGCCACGTCGTTGGCGATGCTGAAGGTAGTCAGCGAACCGCGGGTCATCAGCATCTGCTTGCCGATATGCACCACCTCCAGCAGCTTGGTCGGGTTGGAGTCCAGATCGACCATGTTCCCCGCCTCTTTCGCCGCCTGGGTACCGGAGTTCATCGCCACAGCAACGTCAGCCTGCGCCAGCGCCGGGGCATCGTTGGTGCCGTCGCCGGTCATCGCCACCAGGCGTCCTTCCGCCTGGTACTGGCGGATCAACGCCAGCTTGGCTTCCGGCGTGGCTTCCGACAGGAAGTCATCCACCCCGGCTTCGGCGGCGATGGCGGCGGCGGTCAGCGGGTTATCGCCGGTGATCATGATGGTTTTAATACCCATTTTGCGCATTTCAGCGAAGCGTTCTTTGATGCCGCCTTTCACGATATCCTTCAGCTCCACCACGCCCATGACTTTCGCGCCGTCGCACACCACCAGCGGCGTACCGCCCGCCCGCGCCACCTGTTCCACCAGGCCGTTCACTTCCTGTGGGAACTGGCCGCCGTTGCTGTCGATATGGCGGCGCACTGCATCCACCGCGCCCTTGCGCACGGCCCTCTGCTGCACGTTGACCCCGCTCATGCGCGTCTGCGCCGAGAACGGAATAAAGGTGGCGTCCAGGCTGCTCAGATCGCGTTCGCGCAGATTAAATTTCTGCTTCGCCAGCACCACGATGCTGCGCCCTTCCGGGGTTTCATCGGCCAGCGAGGCCAGCTGCGCCGCATCGGCCAGCTGTTCCGCCGTGACGCCCGGTGCGGGCAGAAACTGCGTCGCCTGACGGTTGCCGAGGGTGATGGTGCCGGTTTTATCCAGCATCAGCACGTCAACGTCACCCGCAGCCTCAACCGCGCGGCCGCTGGTCGCAATGACGTTGGCCGCCAGCATGCGGCTCATGCCCGCCACGCCGATCGCCGACAGCAGGCCGCCGATAGTGGTAGGGATCAGGCAGACCAGCAGCGCCACCAGCACGGTGATGCTGACCGTGCTGCCGCCCCAGGCGGAGAACGGATACAGCGTCGCGGTGGCCAGCAGGAAGACAATGGTCAACGCCACCAGCAGGATGGTCAGGGCGATCTCGTTCGGCGTTTTACGCCGCGTTGCACCTTCCACCATGGCAATCATTCGATCGAGGAAGGTTTCCCCCGGATTCACGCTGCACTGAACCACCAGCCAGTCGGAGAGTATGCGCGTCCCGCCGGTCACCGAGGAAAAATCCCCGCCGGATTCGCGGATCACCGGCGCAGACTCCCCGGTGATCGCACTTTCATCCACCGACGCGCCGCCGGACAGCACTTCGCCGTCGCAGGGGATAATGTCCCCGGCTTCCACCAGCACCCAGTCGCCTTTGCGCAGGCTGTCCGCCGCCACCGGCTGATGGCTGGCCCCGAAGCGCGCCTCGCTGAGCTTTTTGGCAAAGCTGGTTTTGGTCACGCCCTTCAGGCTATTGGCCTGCGCCTTGCTGCGCCCTTCCGCCAGCGCTTCGGCGAAGTTAGCGAACAGCACGGTGAACCACAGCCACAGGGAGATGGCGGCGGTGAAGCCTGGCTCGCCCGGCGTTTTCCCTGCCGCCATGGCGATCGCCAGCAGCGTGGTGATGACGCTACCCAACCACACCACAAACATCACCGGGTTACGCACCTGTACGCGCGGGTCCAGTTTTTTCAGCGCATCAAGCAGCGCCACGCTCATCAGTGCGCCGTCAAACAGCGCCTGTTGATTCCGACTCATCTTATGATTCTCCGCTCGTTAACGACTGAGCATGTGCAGATGTTCCGCCACCGGCCCCAGGGCCAGTGCCGGGATAAAGGTCAGCGCGCCCACCAGCAGCACGGTGCCAATCAGCAGGGCAATAAACAGCGCGCCGTGGGTAGGCAGGGTGCCGTTGCCCTGCGGCTGGATTTTTTTGCACGCCAGGGAACCGGCGATGGCCAGCACCGGAATGATGATGCCGAAGCGGCCCACCAGCATGCAGAACGCCAGCAGCAGGTTCCAGAACGGCGTGTTGGCGCTGAGGCCACCGAAGGCGCTGCCGTTGTTGTTGGCCGCCGAGGAAACCGCGTACAGCACCTCGGAAAAACCGTGGGTGCCGGGGTTCAGCATCGCGCTGCGTCCGGCGTCGGTCATCATCGCCAGCGCAGTGCCCAACAGCACCAGCGTCGGCGTCACCAGGATCGCCAGCGCGGTCATTTTCATCTCCCGGACGTCGATTTTTTTGCCGAGGTACTCCGGCGAGCGACCGATCATCAGCCCGGCGATAAACACCGCCAGCAGCACGAACAGCAGCATGCCGTACAGCCCCGCGCCCACGCCGCCAAACACCACTTCACCGATCTGCATCAGCCACATCGGCACCATGCCGCCCAGCGCGGTAAAGGAGTCGTGCATCGCGTTCACCGCACCGCAGGAGGCGGCGGTGGTGATCACCGCAAACAGGCTGGAGTTGAGGATGCCAAACCGCGTCTCTTTCCCTTCCATGTTGGCGGCGCTATCCGCCCCCAGCGTCAGGAAGTGCGGGTTGCCCTGTAGCTCCGCCCACATCACCACCGCCACGGCGGCGATAAACATCAGCGACATCGCCCACAGCAGCGTATGGCCCTGACGCCGGTCGCGCAGCGCGTCGCCGAAGGCAAAGCACAGCGCAGCCGGGATCAGGAAAATTGCCAGCATCTGCACAAAATTACTCAGCGCGGTGGGGTTCTCAAACGGATGCGCGGAGTTGGCATTAAAGAAACCGCCGCCGTTGGTGCCCAGCATTTTAATCGCCTCCTGCGAGGCCACCGGCCCCATCGGCAGCACCTGCTTCGCGCCCTCCAGCGTGGTCAGTTCCACGTAGCCATGCAGGTTTTGCAGCACGCCCTGGCTGACCAGGAACAGCGCCATCAGCAGGGAGAGCGGCAGCAGCACATAAAGGGTGATGCGGGTGATATCACGCCAGGCGTTGCCCAGATCGTCCAGCGCGCGATTGGCAAAGCCCCGGATCAGCGCGAAGGCCACGGCGATACCGGTGGCGGCGGAGAGGAAGTTCTGCACGGTTAAGCCGACCATCTGGCTGAAATAGCTCAGGGTGCTTTCCCCGGCGTAGGACTGCCAGTTGGTATTGGTGACAAAGCTGACCGCGGTGTTCAGCGCCAGATGCCAGCTCAGCCCCGGCAGCCCCTGCGGATTGAGCGGCAGGTGGCTCTGATTGAGCAGCATCAGGAACAGCAGCACCAGTCCAAGGGCGTTAAACAGCAGGATTGCCAGCAGATAGCGCTGCCAGTTCATTCCCCCCGGCGCAACGCCGCTCACCCGCCACAGCAGGCGCTCGGTAGCGGCCAACCCCGGCACGGAACGGTCGGCAATCAGCCACGCCAGCCCGCGGCCTAACGGACGGGCAAGCACCAGCAGCAGCACCATGTAACAGCCGATCAGTAAAAAGGCGGAGGCAGCCATCAGAACTCCTCCGCGTTAAGCAGGGCATAAATCAGATAACCCAACAGGGCAAACACCAGCACAATGCCGGTTATAGCAGCAGCGCTCACAGCACACCTCCAGAGGCGTTTCAGATGGCTGATATTGTTGCGAGCGGCGTGCAAAGTTGGTGTAAAAATGCGGGGTCAGGGTGTAAAAAAAGTATAAAAATGGACTAACTTTTCACTTCAGCGAGACATCCTTAATCTGCGCCTTCGGCTTCACGCCGCCGGTCACCAGCCACACCGCCACGATAATCACCAGTCCGCCGCCGATAAAGCCGCTGGAGATGGTCTCGCCCAGGAACAGATAGCCCCACAGCACGCCAAAAGGGGGGATCAGGAAGGTGACGGTGAGGGTTTTCAGCGGGCCGATATCGGCAATCAGCCGGAAGAACAGGATATAGGCCCAGGCGGTACATACCAGCCCCAGCGCCAGCACGCACAGCCAGACGCCGGGATGCTGCCAGTCCACCGCGGGCTGGACGGCGACCGAGGTGATAAAGATCGGCAGCATAAACAGGGTGGCCCCCATCTGGCTGCCGAGCGCCACCAGTTTGGCATCCAGCCCGCCGCGATCGCCGATCCATTTTTTGGTGAGGAACCCGGCCATCGCGTAACAGGCGGTGGCGACCAGACACGCGGCGATGCCCAGCAGCACATCGTGGGTCAGCGCCAGGCTGCCGGTGGTGGTCAGCAGCACGATCCCCGATAATCCCAGCACCACGCCACCCAGCTTGCGCAGCGTAAACTGTTCGCTGAACAGCAGGCCACCGATCAGCACGCCCATCAGCGGCGTGGTGGCATTCAGAATGGCGGAATAGCCCGCGGGCAGCCATTTTGCCGCCAGACAGTACATCACAAACGGTACGGCGGAGTTGATCACTCCCAGCAGCACCGCCGGCAGCGCTTTACCGTTAAAGGTAAACTTCACCCGCAGGATCAGCAGCAGCACGACCAGGCCCAGACAGCCAAAGAAAACGCGCAGAAAAGCGGTATTCAGCGAGCCAAAAACCGGCGTGGCAACCCGCATAAACAGAAAGCTGGCGCCCCAGATGGCGGCAAGCAGCAGCAAACGACCCATATCCCCTTGTCTCACGCACTTCTCCCGTTGATAAAAAATTCACTGCCGCAGGGTGATCCCGCCAGCGGAAGAGTAGTTATATGCCGCACCGTCTGGCAAAACAAGCCGTTATCGGTCATGGAGATTTGTTAACGGAAAGTGGGAGCTGTGTCGTGATCTGGAAAGTTGAAAATGTGAAAGACTTCTCATTAGCCTGCCGGGGTGCTTAAATCCGCTATCTGCACTCTACTTTAAACGATGAAGGGTTGATTCATCACCGATCGGAGGTTTTATGCTGTCCTCACATACCCTTAGCATCGCTATTCCCCGTAACTGGGTCGATTTATATGAAACCATCTGGAAACCGGAATTCTTCCCGAAATGGGCTTCCGGGCTGAGCAAAACGCCGCTGGAGCATGATGGCAACGTCTGGCGAGGTAAAGGCCCGCTGGGCGCGGTTAAGGTGCGTTTTACCGAACACAATCCGTTCTGCATTATGGATCACTACGTGGATACCGGCCTGAGCAAAGAGATTTTCGTGCCGATGCGCATTGTGGCTAACGGTGCCGGATCGCAGGTGCTGATTACGGTGTTCCGCCAGCCGCTGCTCTCGGACGATCGTTTTGCTCAGGAGCTGGAGATGGTAAAACAGGATCTGCAAACGCTGCACACCCTGTTGACCACCTGATTGCACGCGCAGGGATGACAGCCACCACAGAAAGGAGAATCTGATGCAGAAAATTATTTTTGATACCGATATCGGCGTAGATGACGCCTTCGCGCTGGCCTATGCGGCGAAAAGCACCGACATCCTCGGCATTACCACCGTATTCGGCAATGTGTCGGTGGAGCAGGCGGTCAAAAACGCCCGCCTGTTCAGCCAGAAAATCGGCCTCAATGTACCGATTTATCGCGGCAGCTCGCGCCCGCTGGCCTGTGCGCCTACCCCACCCGCCCTGCAGGTTCACGGCAAAGATGGCCTCGGCGGCGTTTTTGATAACCCGTGCAGCGGCGAAGCGGATAACGCCATTCACTTTATTATCAACCGCGTTCGCCAGCATCCCGGTGAAATTACTCTGGTCGCCATCGGGCCGCTGACCAATATCGCCGCAGCGATCAATCAGGCCCCGGATATCGTGGCGAAGGTGGCGCAGCTGGTGATTATGGGCGGCGCATTCGGCACGCTCGGCCACGGCGGTAACGTCACGCCGTTTGCCGAATTCAATATCTGGAAAGATCCGCACGCGGCGGATCAGGTGCTCAGCTCACAGCTGAAAATCGTGGTGCTGCCGCTGGATGTCACACATCAGGTGCAAATCAGCGGAGAAGACATTCGCAGCCTGAACCGGCCGGAGCTGGAGGCGATTTCCCGCAGCTACCTGCAGTACAGCCTGGAGAAAGAAGGGTTCGAAGGGATGGCGCTGCACGATACGCTGACCATTGCCTGGCTGAATCATCCCGAATTATTCGGCATTACCCAATCACCAGTGCGGGTGGTGACGGAAGGGATTTCACGCGGGCAGACGCTGCGCCGGCTGCATCCTCTGGCGTCACGCGATGACCCGTTTGCCGCTGCCGGCATCCAGAAACTGTGCCTGGCGGTGGACAGCGAACGGGTCAAAGCGCATTTCCTTGTGGCGCTACGCGACTGAACCTGCCGGGATCAGAAGCGGATAACGCCTTTGATCAGCCCACGGTTGTTAATCACCTGCTGTTCGAAAATCTCCGCCAGCGCGGCAAACTCAAAGCACTGGTTGAGCATCATCTCTGCGGTAATTTTCCCGTCGGCCATCAGGCTGGCAACCCGCTCGAAGTCCTGACGAGTGGCGTTGCGGCTGCCCATCAGCGTGGTCTCTTTTTTGTGGAATTCCGGGTCAGGGATCTGAATATCACCCTTGTGCAGCCCAACGAACACCAGCGTGCCGCCGTGGGCCATCAGACGCACCGCGCCGTTCATCGCCGCCGCGTTGCCGGTGGCATCAATCACCGTTGACGGCAGCTGGCCGTTAAACTGGTCGCGCAGCTGCTGCGGGAAATCCTCCGCCGCTGCATCCAGCGCCACCAGCTTGAGGTTCTGCTCAACGTGCTGCCTGCGGAACTCGCTGGTATCGGCCACCACGACGTTAGCGCCCGACGCGTGAGCAATAGCGGCAACGCCCAGCCCGATCGGACCCGCACCGACCACCAGCAGATTGCTGCCCGGCTCCGGCGCCGCGCGGCGGACCGCATGTGCGCTGATGGCGAAGGGTTCAACCAGCGCGGCCGCGTCAGGGTCGATGCCTTCTGCCGACAGCAGGTTTTTCACCGGCACGCTGAGGTAGTCGCAGAAACCGCCGTCCTGATGCACGCCGATCACCGAGATATTTTCACAGCAGTTGGTTTTGCCGCTCAGGCAGGCCGAACACTGTTCGCAGGAGAGGTACGGGATCACCGCCGCGCGCTGACCGACTTTCCAGCCGCTGACGCCTTCGCCCAGCTCCACCACCTCGCCGCAGAGTTCATGCCCCAGCACGCGTGGATAGCTGAAAAACGGCTGATTGCCGCCCCACGCGTGAATATCGGTGCCGCAAATTCCGGCGCTGATAATTTTCAGCAGCGCTTCACCCGCAGCAGGCTGCGGTTTATTACGCGTCTGGTAAGCCATCTGTTTCGGCTCCAGACACACCAGCGTATTCATCGTTGTCATGGTTTTTCTCCGTTGTCTGCACAGGGTTATGGCGCAAATCAAGCGGCGCGTTTTGTTAAAGAATTGGATCTGTGAGCCAGCGCGCCTTTCGCTGTTCTGAATTGGTTTTTAATAGATAAAAAACCGGGAGAAGCCATGAGCCGCACGCAGAACCTTCGTCATAACGTCGTGAATCAAATGCTGGAAGCCATCGCCCAGCAGCATATTCCTTCACCGCTGCCGCCCCAGGCCGCACTGGCGGAAATGTTTAATATCAGCCGTACCACCGTGCGCCATTCGCTGGAACATTTACAGCAGTGCGGCGTGCTGGAAAAGGTCAACGGCAGCTGGGTGATTGCCCGCCAGCCCGACAATGACGACGGCTTTGCCGCAACGCTGCCGGGGCCGGAGGCGCAGGCTAATCTGGTAGAACAGGCGTTTTTCCAGATGATTAACCAGCGCGAGCTGATGGCCGGCGACAGCTTTTCCGAGCTGCAGCTGGCGCAGGCCGTCGGCGTCAGTCCGCTGGCCGCGCGGGAGTTCCTGCTGCGCTTCTGCCGCTACGGGCTGATTGAAAACGTGCGGCGCGGCCACTGGCTGATGAAGAAATTTGACCAGGAGTACGCGGAAAAACTGTTTGAGCTGCGCGAGATGCTGGAGATCCACGCCCTGAAGCGCTTTATCAATTTGCCCGCCGATGACCCGCGCTGGATTGCCGCCCGCGACCTGCTGAGCCGCCATCGCCAGATGCGCGATACCATTGCCATCAGCTATCGTAACTTCTCGCAGCTGGACCGCGAGATGCACAAGCTGATCCTCTCGGCGGCCAATAATCCCTTTTTCGATCAGTCTCTTGAAGTAATTTCGGTTATTTTCCACTTCCATTATCTGTGGGATGAGAGCGACCTTAAGCAGCGAAACATCGTGGCACTGGAGGAGCATCTGGCGATCCTTACCGCGCTGGTCAGCCGCAACGATGTGGAAGCCATCATCGAATTTCACCGCCATCTGATTACCGCCAAGGAATCGATGCAGCGTTCAATCCGTCAGTATCGCGGATGATTTCTTAACCAATTACGGGTTTTTATCGATAAAAGCCATCAACCACAGTAATTAAAAGCCGATTAAAAACCGTAAATCGACGCCTGCCGCACGAAAAAGATAACAAGTTGGCAACACCGACTTCGCCCGCCACTAGTCTGCTATTCAGCCTTACTTCAACCCTGTTCTGGCCGTGGTTTTTTAAAGCAATGCCCCGGCCCGATTCTAATAACAAGACTTTTATACCCGGGGAGTACCGTATGGAAAATAGCCAGACCGTTCGCGGTCAAAACCGCCCTGCCAGCCACGAAGAGCCAAAGGCCACCGTGGTGCCAGAGCGCGGTCCGCTGCAGCGCTCGGCGCGCATTAAGCGCGTACAAACCACCGCGATGATCCTGCTGTTCCTGGCGGCGATTATTAACTACCTTGACCGCAGCTCGCTGTCCGTGGCTAACCAGACCATCCGTGGTGACCTGGGACTGAGCGGCACCGAAATCGGTATTCTGCTTTCCGCCTTCTCGCTGGCTTACGGCATCGCTCAGCTGCCGTGCGGCCTGCTGCTGGACCGTAAAGGCCCGCGCATTATGCTCGGCGTCGGCATGTTCGTCTGGTCCTGCTTCCAGGCCATGGCGGGTATGGTGCAGAACTTTACCCAGTTTGTGCTGGTGCGTATCGGTCTGGGGATTGGCGAAGCGCCGATGAACCCGTGCGGCGTTAAGGTGATCAACGACTGGTTCAATATCCGCCATCGCGGTATGCCGATGGGTATTTTCAACGCCGCCTCAACGATTGGCCTGGCTATCAGCCCGCCGATCCTGGCGGCAATGATGCTGACCATGGGCTGGCGTGCGATGTTTATTACTATCGGCGTACTGGGGATTTTCCTTTCCATCGGCTGGTACACTATCTACCGCAACCGTAATAACAACACCCTGACTCAGGAAGAGATCAACTATCTGGATGCGGGCAGCGTGGTGGCGAAGAAAGAGCCGATGACCATGAAAGAGTGGCGCGGCCTGTTCAGGAACCGCACCATGTGGGGCATGATGATCGGCTTCAGCGGCATCAACTACACCGCATGGCTGTATCTGGCCTGGCTGCCGGGCTACCTGCAGGCCACCTACAATCTGGATCTGAAAAGCACCGGCTGGATGACGGCAATTCCGTTCCTGTTTGGCGCAGCGGGCATGCTGCTGAACGGCTACGTGGTTGATGCAGTGGTAAACCGCGGCGCGCATCCGCTGAAAACCCGTAAGGTGTGCATTATTGCCGGTATGCTGCTCTCTGCCGCCTTTACCGCCGTGGTGCCTTATGCCACTACAACATGGAGCGCGGTCCTGCTGATCGGCATGGCGCTGTTCTGCATCCACTTCGCCGGCACATCGTGCTGGGGCCTGATCCACTGCTCGGTCACCGCACGTATGACCGCGTCAGTGGGCAGTATCCAGAACTTTGCCAGCTTCGTGTTTGCCTCGTTTGCTCCGGTCCTGACAGGCTGGATCCTCGACACCACCGGTTCATTCAGCATGGCGCTGACCGTCTGCGCCTGTGTGACGGTGGTCGGTGCGCTCTCCTATCTGTTTATCGTCCGCGACCCGATTGTGGATGCCTGATAAACCCGCAGCTGCCGCGCCTTTCGGTGCGGCAGCACAACTGCCGTTCCAGTTCCAGTTCCAGTTCCAGTTCCAGTTCCAGTTCCAGTTCCAGAGAGTGTTCCCGCGACAATCCAGCCAATCTATCCCCACTCTCCCACCCGCACCAAACAATCAATATTTTTGACAAATATCAGCAAATCACTCCGCTATCGCAATGTCTTCCATCGGCCTATTATTGTTTTCAACGAAGGCACACCGCCTTATACAAACAAACAATCTGAAGGAATGACACCATGAAATCTATCAAAACTTTTGCTGCAGTTATCGCCCTGTCCGTAGTTTCTTTCGGCAGCTTCGCCCAGACCGTGACCGCAACCGGTTCAACCATCGACAGCGCCGAAGCGAAAATTGCCGCTCAGGCTCAGCAGGCCGGTACCTCTTACCGCATCATTGAAGCCAACAGCAACAACGGCGTTCATATGACTGCCCAGCTGATCAAATAAGCGCGAACCGCATTACCGGCAGTGCCCGAACCCTGACCATCAGGGGACGGGCATGCTGTATTTTAAGCGCCCGCTATACCCATCCAGCCGTGGATCCCCATATAAATCCCCACCAGCGCAATCAGCGCGCTGCTGAACCAGGGTGCACGCTGCGCCAGCGTACTTAATCCGCTCCAGCGCTTGGCTGCATGTCGCATACTCAGCGCCGCCACCACGCCGACCGTCACCAGCGTTAATGCCAGACCGATACTGAAGCACAATACCAGCAGCGCCCCCAGCGACAGCGCCTTCATCTGAATGCACAGCAGCAGCACGGTGATCGCCGCCGGACAGGGGATCAGCCCGCCGGTTAAGCCAAACAGGACGATTTGCCCGGTAGTCACTTTGCGATTAGCGAAGCGCCGCTTGATGTCGCTGGCATGCGCGCGGGCGTGAGCGTCCTGATATTCCTCGCTATGCAGGTCGATACGCGGAAGAGCCAGTGCCCCCTGCGTAGAGGCCGCAGCCTGGCCGTGATGATGCACGGGTGCGTGATGGTCGTGATGATGGGGAGTGTAACGGGCACTGAGAATCTGACCCTGCACCTGAGCGGGCCGATATACATGCAGCAGGCTTTGACGAGCGGAATCGGGATGATAATGGTCATGAAATTGCTGATGACCCTGCTCATGGCTGTGGGCATGGCCATGAGAGTATCCATGATGACGATCGCGAGCCTGGTCATGGGAATGGCTATGCCCGTGATGATAATCGTGAGCGTGGTCATGGGAATGACTGTGCCCATGATGATGGTCGTGCGCATGCTGGCTTTCGCGGCGGATACGCCAGAACATCCACGCCGCCGTGGCAAGAATAATCACTCCGGATGCCAGCTGGAACCAGGGCTCGGTGGTTGCCGCGTCAAAACGTCGGCTGAGCATCATGCCGCCCAGCGCGATCGCCCACACCACTAGCGTATGTGAAATCGTCGCCGCCAGCCCCAGCAGTACCGCCTGCTTTACCGTGCCACGCACCGCGATGATAAACGCCGCCATCATCGTTTTAGAGTGCCCGGGTTCCAGCCCGTGCAGCGCCCCTAACAGGATAGCACCGGGAATAAACAGCCAGACGTTGCCGGCCCCCTGCTGCAACAGCGCAGTAAAATCCATCATTGTTTTTGCCTCGAAGAAGCTATCATAGGGAGAAGAACACCGTAAATATACTATACCCCAGTATACTAACTCACAAGATGGAAGCAGCGATGTCACACACAATTGCCGGACAAAAGAAACTTCTGACCCGCGTACGCCGCATTCGCGGCCAGGCGGACGCGCTGGAAAAAGCCCTGATGGCAGAAACACCCTGCATCGATATTTTGCAGCAAATCGCCGCCGTTCGCGGTGCGGTGAATGGATTAATGGCGGAAGTGCTGGAAGGACATATTCGTGAACATCTGCTTGATGAGCAAAATGAACCCGCTCAGCGCGAGCAGGATTTAGAGCAGATCGTGTCGGTGATTCGTTCGTATATGAAGTAATACCATCGGGGCTGCCTTGCCGTATGTGGCCCGGATTGATTAATCAATTTTTTTGACTAACTTCAGCAAATCACTCCGCTATCCGAATCTCTTCAATCGGCCTATTATTGTTTTCAACGAAGGCACAACGCCTTACACAAACAAATAATCTGAAGGAATGACATCATGAAATCTATCAAAACTTTTGCTGCAGTTATCGCCCTTTCCGTAGTTTCTTTCGGTAGCTTCGCCCAGACCGTCACCGCAACCGGTTCAACCATCGACAGCGCCGAAGCGAAAATTGCCGCCCAGGCTCAGCAGGCCGGCACCTCTTACCGCATCATTGAAGCCAACAGCAACAACGGCGTGCATATGACTGCCCAGCTGATCAAATAAGCGTAAACCGCACTACCGGCAGTGCCCGAACCCTGACCATCAGGGGACGGGCATGCTGTCATTCTCCGCCAGCACCGGCACAAAGTAATCCACCACCACCGTTCTGCCTTCCTGCGGCTCCCGACGATCGATACGTTCAACGTCGTAACCGTCCCGGCGAACTGCGCCAGCACCGGGCAGTGCATGCTGGTAAATCAGATCAATAAACGTGCTGTACAGACGCTCATCACCCCGATAGCTGAATTTCAAATAGGCCTGTTTTTCAATGCTGAGTTGCATCTGCGCCGCATCGTTCGCGCAGACGTTCTGCTCCAGGCACGTCAGATACTGCAGCGTGGCGCGATCGCCCGTACGCGGGCCGCCCCTGATGATATTGATTAGCCCGTAAAGTACATCCGGCTGTTCGGCCAGCGCATTCAGCCGCCGCTGCCAGAAGCTGTCGCGCTCGCGCCAGGAAAAATCATCAATCGTGTCCAGGGTAAAGGCGTAGTTGTTCACGCAGCCGCTCAGATGCAGCCCGTCCAGCTCCACCAGCTTGCCTTCCGGCACGTTCATAGTGGTCAGATTGATCGGCGGGCACAGCCCCTCGCACGACCAGTGTGGCGCATCGCGGTACTGGGCCGGCGTGACGTTAAAATGACGCTTGAAGGTTTTGTGGTAAACGTTATGGCTGGAGAAGCCGTGTTCGCTCCCCACCGAGTCAATCTGCTTATCAAACAGCCGCAGCATCACCGCGCTGGAGGTCAGCCGCCGCTGGCGGCAGTAGGAGGCCAGCTTTTGCCCGGTGACCTCTTTAAAAATGCGCTGCAGGTGCCATTTGGAGTAACCCGACTTTTCAACGAAGTCGTTAATGGTTAGCGGCGTATGGATATTGCCTTCCAGCCAGCGCAGCAGCTGATGCACAACTTCCTGCTTAAATGTGGTTTTCACAATTCATCACTCTCCCTGATAAGTCTCAGCAAATCGTCGCGCAGCGCCTGCATATCGCGAATGGTGTCACCGTTCACCAGCGACTGCACAAGCCAGGCACCGTCCGCGGCCAGCCGCACCATCTGATGCAGCGGCAGGCTGTCCGTTCGCCGATGGCGCTCAAGCCGTCCGTTCATCCACGCGGCCCAGCGCTGGCAAAGCACCGGAGAGGCCATCATTGACAGCGACAGCGGTACCCGCATGCTGTTTAAGCCCTGCTGGATTTCATTAAAGGCCACGATGACATAGGCGCGGGTAAAGCAGCCTGATTGCTGGCCGTCTTCCGCGATCAGCCGGTCTATCTCCCGCTCGCTTTCCGCCAGAAAGGCATCAAACATGGCGTCCAGCAGTGCCTGCTTGTGGGGGAAATGGTGAAAGAAGCCGCCTTTGGTCACCCCGGCGGCCTGGGCGACCGCCTGTACGGTGATGCCATTCAATCCACGGCTGACGGCCAGCGCTGCGGCAGATTCAATCAGGGCGTTTCGTACCTGTTCGGGCTGTTTTTTTCGCTTATAGGCCGTTTTGTCATGGCCCGTATTCTGAGGTATATCTGATTCAATTAGCTGTTTCATTTAAATTTACAGATTAATACAAGAAAGATACCGCGCGGTATGTTGCCAGTAAAATACCATAAAACGATGACGTTCAGATAAAACTTATCTTGCAGGTTAAAGCGCTAAAGCACCTGGCGCAGCGCAATAGCAGCCATGTCCTCGGGACAAAAAAATGAAATTTTTATGCTTAATCAGTGGATAGTTAAAAAATATAATCTGAGCACTGTCATATCTTTAGCATCTTATCGCCCTGCCCCTGCGGGTTTTATGATAGTTTTTCCTCATTCAGACTTAGTTGGAACTTTCGATGAAAAAAACCACGCTCACCGATATTGCCCGCGAGGCCGGAGTGGGGGTCGCCACCGTGGATCGGGTGCTGAACCGCCGGGCTCCCGTGCGCGCCGAAACGGAAAACCGCGTGGTGCAGGCCGCAACGCGCCTCGGCTACCGCTTTGCACCGGAGTTTCTGGCTGATAGCAGCGCAGAGGGAATATCAGGCAACGGCGGCGCGCTGCGCATCGGCGTGATCCTGCTGTCGCGCGACTATTCCTTCTACGATACCTTTGCCCGCTCGCTGGAAAAACAGGCTTCGCCACACTGCCAGCCGGGCACGCGGGTGGAGTTTGTTTTCCACGATATCCACGCCGTGGAAGCGGCCGCCGCCAGTATTGATGAGATGAGCAATCGCGTAAATACGCTGGTGCTGATCGCGCTGGATAACGCGCTGGTGCGGCGGGCGGTGCAGAAAGCCGCGAAGAAGGGCGTGAAGGTCTTCACGCTGCTTTCTGACCTTTCCCCCTGCGATCATACCGGCTACATCGGGTTGGATAACCGCAAGGCGGGCCGAACCGCCGCCTGGATCGTCCAGCGCCTGAGCGGGCCGCCGGGCAAAGTTGGGGTGATCATCGGCGATAATCGTTTTCTGTGCCAGGAAACCTGCGAAATCAGCTTCCGCTCTTATCTGCGCGAACACGCCACCGGACATACCGTGCTGGAGCCAGTCACCAGTTTCGAAAACGTTGAGCAGGGCTATCACGTCACCACGCAGCTGATCCAGAATCATCCCGACCTGTCGGTGATTTATGCCCCCTGCGGCGGGGTTGAAGGGGTGGTTAATGCCCTGCGCGACAGCGGCAAGAAGGATGAGATCACCCTCATCTGCCACGGCCCGCTGCAGGATGCGCAGCTGGCGCTGATCGACGGTACGCTTGATATCATGGTGTCACACCGCCTTGAGGAACTGGCCGGCTCCGTCGTGGAAGCCATGCTGCAGGCAAATTCCGAGGCGCATGGAAGTTTTATTTCACTTCACAGCAGCTTTGAGCTGATTACTAAAGAGAATGTATAAACGGCGCAGCGGCCATTTCGCCTTTCAACCGCCGCTGACGTTCGCCGTTTAACCCGCTGATAACGCATTAATGATAGTTTTTTATCAAAAAAATCTATCATTAATAGTGCGATCGCCATCAAAAAATAAACATTCTATCATTGCTGATAATGGAACATTCGTTTGATACTTCCTGCAAATTAAAACAGGAAGGAATGTTCTGTGCCTCTGCAAACACCAAAACACAATATGGCCTACGTGATGGCCATCTGCGCGGTTGCCGCGCTCGGCGGGCTGCTGTTCGGCTATGACTCTTCGGTCATTTCCGGCGCGATTGAACCTATCACCCATCACTATCAGCTTTCCCCGGCTGAAACGGGCTGGGCCGTATCTAATGTGATTATCGGCTGCGTTATCGGCTGTCTGATTGCCGGTAAACTGGCGGACCGCTACGGCCGCAAATCGATGTTAATCATCACCGCCATTCTGTTTGTGGTTTCGGTTGCCGGTACCGCGCTGGCGCCGGACTTCACCACCTTTGTGGTATTCCGCATTATCGGCGGACTGGGTATTGGCCTGGCTTCGGTTATCTCGCCAATCTATATCGCGGAAGTCGCCCCTAAAGATTATCGCGGCCGCGCAATGACCATGCACATGATCTGCTGCGTCGGCGGCCAGGTACTGGTGCTGCTGACCAACTATCTGATTGCGAAAAACGCCGATCCGGAGTGGCTGAACGCCTACGGCTGGCGCTGGATGCTGGGCGCGGCCTTCGTTCCCTGCGTACTGTTCTTCCTGTTTGTTGGCTTTATCCCGGAATCCCCGCGCTGGAATATCATGGTCGGCCGCAACGAGGCCGCGATGAAAACCCTGACCCGCATCTCTTCAGAAGAGCACGCGAAGCGCCTGATGGGTGAAATTCAGACCTCACTCCAGCTTTCCGCCAGCAGCGAAGTGAACCGCGAACGCGCCAGCTTTAACCGCAAAACGGCGATTTTCCTGGTGATTGGCGTCGGTCTGGCCATCTTTAACCAGCTGACCGGCATCAACGTCATTCAGTACTTTGGCCCAACGCTGCTGATGAACGTGACCCACAACATGCAGGAAGCGATGTATCTCACCATCTGGCTGGCGGTGCTGCAGTTCGCCGGCGTGATCGTGGGCATGATGCTGATTGATAAAATGGGCCGCCGTTCGCTGCTGCTGATCGGTTCCCTCGGCTCCGCCATTTGCCTGCTGTTCACCTTCTGGACCTTCTACAGCGGCATGACCGGCGTGATCTCCGTGCTCGGCCTGTTCGGCTTTATGTTCCTGTTCGGCGGCACCTGGGGCCAGGTGGTGTGGACGGTGATCGGCGAAATCTTCCCGACCCGCCTGCGCGGTGCCGGCATGGGCTTCTCTATCTGCGCCATGTGGGCCGGCAACTTCTTTGTCAGCCAGTCCTTCCCGATGATGAACCAGAGCACTTACCTCAACGATAACTTCCACGGCGGCTTCCCGCTGTTGCTGTTCGCGGTGTGCTCGCTGGCCTCCTGGTGGTTCGTTAAGGCGCTGCTGCCGGAGACCAAAGGCGTTTCACTGGAAAAAATGGAAGCCCTGATTCTGGATCGCTTTGACACTACGCAACGCGAAAGCAAAACAGCCACTCATTGATTTAAAGGACACCAAAATGACCATTCATATTGCTAACGCACCCTGCAGCTGGGGCGTGGACGACCCGAAAAACCCGCACCTGCCGCCGTATGAGAAGGTGCTGAAAGAAGCCGCGCAGGCCGGCTATAAGAGCATTGAGCTGGGGCCGTGGACCTACCTGCCGACCGACCCGCAGGTCCTGACCGAGAAACTGAATCAGTACGGCCTGTCGCTGGTTGCCGGTACCATTTTTGACGACCTGGTGAGCGAAGAGAACTTCCCGGCGATGATTGAGCTGACGCACAACCTCTGCCGTAATCTGTCAAAAGTGCCGACCGCGACCAAAACCCACGGTGATAATTTCCCGTCGCCGTATCTGGTGATCATTGATTTCGGCAACGCCGAACGCGCACGCCTGGCCGGACAGTACGACAAGGCACCGCGCCTGTCCGACAGCGACTGGCAGCGCATGATGTCTCACATCACCGAAATCAGCCGCATCGCGGCGGAGTACGGCGTGCGCCCGGTGATCCATCCGCATGCCGGTGGCTGCATTGAGTTCGCCGACGAGATCGAACGGCTGGTACAGGATATTCCGCACAGCGTGGCCGGTCTGTGCCTGGATACCGGCCATCTGTACTACTCCGATATGGACCCGATTACCTGGCTGGGCCGCTACTTCGATCGCATCGACTACCTGCACTTTAAAGACGTTAACGACGCCGTATTCCGCGACGTTATCGCCCGTGAAGTGGACTTCTTCACGGCCTGTGCGGAAGGCGTAATGTGCCCGATTGGTAAAGGCGCTATCGACTATCCGGCCGTGCGCGCCTTCCTGGCCGAGCGCAACTACCAGGGCTGGATCACCATTGAACAGGAGCGCGACCCGCGCAATGCTGACGGCAGCCTGCACGATGTGACCGAAAGCCTGCGCTACCTGAACTCCGTTGGATTTTAATTGAGGAACACCCGATGATTAACGGCATTAAACCTCTCGATCGCTCCCTGCGCTGGGGCATGGTTGGCGGCGGCGGCACCAGCCAGATCGGCTATATCCATCGTTCAGCGGCGCTGCGCGATAACACCTTTACCCTGCTGGCCGGTGCATTTGATATCGATGCCGAGCGCGGACGCACCTTCGGTGCCAGCCTGGGCGTGGCGGGCGACCGCTGCTATCCGGACTACCAGACCCTTTTCCAGCAGGAAGCCGAGCGCGTAGACGGCATTGAGGCGGTATCAATCGCTACGCCGAACAATACCCACTTCGCCATCTGTAAAGCGGCGCTGGAAGCGGGCCTGCACGTGGTGTGCGAAAAGCCGCTGTGCTTTACCACGGCAGAAGCGAAAGAGCTGGCCGCGCTGAGCGAAGCGAAGAGCAAAATTATCGGCGTCACCTACGGTTACTCCGGTCACCAGCTGATTCAGCAGGCGCGCAGCATGATCGCCGAAGGCCTGCTGGGTGAGATCCGCATTGTAAATATGTCGTTCTCCCACGGCTTCCACAACGAGGCCGTTGAGCTGGCGAACCCGAGCACCCGCTGGCGCGTGGACCCGAAATTTGTCGGGCCAAGCTACGTGCTGGGCGATCTCGCCACCCACCCGCTGTTCCTGGCGGAAACCATGCTGCCGGAGCTGAAAATTAAGCGCCTGATGTGTTCGCGCCAGAGCTTTGTGAAAACCCGCGCGCCACTGGAAGATAACGCCTTTGTGCTGATGGAATACGATAACGGCGCGGTCGGATCGCTGTGGTGTTCAGCGGTGAACTGCGGATCGATGCACGGACAAAAGATCCGCGTGATCGGATCGAAAGCCAGCCTGGAGTGGTGGGACGAACAGCCAAACCAGCTGCGCTACGAAGTGCAGGGTGAACCGGTGCAGATTCTGGAACGCGGTATGGGCTACCTGGCGCCGCGCGCGCTGGAAGAGGACCGCATCGGCGGCGGGCACCCGGAAGGGCTGTTCGAAGCCTGGTCTAACCTCTACCGCCGCTTTGCAGTGGCAATGGATGCCAGCGATCGTGGCGATAAAGCGCTGCTGGAGAACTTCTGGTACCCGGACGTTCACGCCGGCGTGACGGGCGTGCAGTGGGTGGAGCGCTGCGTTGAGTCCGCCGACGCGGGCGCGACCTGGGTTGATTTCGAGTAATCGCTAACGGGTCGGGTTCCCGGTCGTTAGCGAACCAGGTTTCAAAATCTGTTGTCTGAGGGGCAGCCATTAACCATGGCTGCCCTTTTGCTTGGCGTTAAAACTTGACGTCGTCCGTTGCCAGCAGAGTGACAAACGGCCCCGCCAGCGTCGCGTTGTGATGGGCAACGATCTGCGCCGCACCGAGTACCGCATTATCGGTGGTGCTGTGCGCATCGCTGACCAGCACCACCTCAAATCCCAGATCCGCCGCCGCCCGGCAGGTGGTATCCACGCAGTAGTCGGTTTTCATGCCCGCAATCACCAGCCGCTTCACCTGCGCCTGCTGCAGTTCAACCAGCAGCGGCGTATTCAAGAAACAATTCGGGCGGGTTTTATTGAAATACCTGTCGCCAGCCTCCAGCGGCAGCTCATCCGCCAGCTGCCAGAACCGGCTGCCGACCGCAATCGGCGAACCTTCCGGCCCGGTATGCCGGGCAAAAAATATCGGTTTCTGTGCCGCGCGGGCAGCATGGACCAGCCGAATGGTGTTGGCAATCAGCTCATCTTTCTGGTGAGGGGGCTGTGGGGCATGCAGCAGACCTGCCTGCATATCGATCACTAACAGCGCGGACGCATCGGACATGATATTTCTCCTTGGTTACCGTTAACCGGCCACGACGGAGAAATATTCAGCCCCGTCGGAAACCGGCGGGACGAAGCGGATGTGCTATTTCTCAGGCACGCAAACCGACCCCGACCCGCCAGAAGCGGTCGTGGTTGTGGTGGTCGCGGTGAGGAACAGCCGGGTCATTTTCATAACCCAAAGAATTGCATATCACCGTGCCGCTGGCACGTTTTTTTGCAACAGTCAGGAAAGCGGGAATAAGTGATAACCATCGGTCCAGTCCCTGACCGCGGTTATCGAGGGTGTAAGCTTGGCGGGTTTAGCGAACCGCGCCCGGCGGAACGTGTTTGAAGGTATTCACATAAGAGCGAAACACGTTGCGGAAGAATTTTTTCATGATTGCCTGTGACAAATATTGTTGAAAAATACACCGCAAATTATAACGAACGGTGTTTTTCCAGGCAAGATTTTTTGAACCAGATCACAAAAACAGACCGTTTATCGCCAAAAAAAGTGAGAAGTACCGCAAAACATCATTCTGCCGTCCGGTGACTTTTATTCCCCCTTGAGCCAGATCGCTGCGCAATTTTTTCCAATATTTTAGCCGTATGCGGACCGATAATGCCGATATTGTGCTTAACGGACGCCACGCTATGCCCTTTTCTAATGGTTTTTTACTGAGTCTTTCACTGTGCCTGGATATCGGCATCGCCAATATCGCCATTATTACCCTGGCGATGCAGCGCGGTTATTTCCACGGCCTGTGGCTGGGGATCGGCACCTGCGTGGGCGATCTGATCTACGCGATCCTTGCCATGGCCGGCATGGCGGTGCTGCTCCAGTTCACCACCGTGCGCTGGGTATTGTGGATCGGCGGCTCGCTGATCCTGCTGTGGTTTGCCTGGAAAATGGTGCTGAGCGCGCTGCGTCCGGTGCCGGAACTCAGCGCGGGCGATGTCGGGCAGGCGCTTAGCATCCGGCAGAACTTCCTGCGTGGTATCTTCCTCGCCGTCTCGTCACCCACCGCGATCCTGTGGTTTGCCGCCGTGGGCGGAGCGCTGATTTCACGCATGGGTACCGGCAGTACGGCCGCCTCGGCCTGGTTCCTGTCGGGATTTTTCCTCGCGGGGGTGGTGTGGACGGTGGTGCTCTGTACGATTGGCAGCCTCGGCGGCCGCATGCTGGGCAATAAAATGCTGCGCTGGTCCTATATCGCCTCGGCGGTGATCTTCTGCTACTTCGCCGGCTACGTGATTATCTCCGGCTATCGCGAATTTATCGGCTGATAATGCGCAGATAGTGATGCGGCGTGATGCCCATCATCTTACGGAAGCTGTTAATAAAGTGGCTTTGATCGTAGAAGCCAAGCTGATGCGCCACGTCCAGCGTACTGTTGCGATGGCGCAGCAGATTGCGCGCCGCCGCCAGGCGCAGCTGCATATGATACTGCAACGGCGCAACCCCCATCTCCTGGCGGAACTGGCGGACAAAGTGATATTTGCTCAGTCCGCTGGCCGCCGCCAGACCGTCCAGGGTCAGTTTTTCCGTCAGATTATCGCGCATGCATTCCAGCGCCCTGCCGATAGCGATCGGCGCTTCCGCGATCTCGCTGTCGCTGCCGTGCTGTAACAGGCAGTGGGTCAGCCACAGTAGGTTTTGCTGCTGGTTCCGATCGTCGGCGGGCGAGCGGACATAATCGCAGATTGCCGCAAACAGCTGAGGATCGCGCAGCACGCCTTCGCGCAGGATCGGCAGAGAACGATCCGCCAGATCGGCAAATACACCGGACGGGAGATGCACGCTGAAAAACTCTACCGGCACATCGCCAAATCGCGAAGCCTGCAGCGTTTCAGGATTGTAAATGGTGATATCACCGGCAAGAACCGGCAGGGTCTGACCATTGAGGGTGAGCTGTTCTACGCCGCTGAGGTTGGCGCTAATAACATATTCTTCGTGGGTGTGCAGCGGAAACGCTGCGTTGCTGGCGGTGAGGTGTGAGCACTCAATATTATTTCGGGTGTTCCAGTCTACTACCGATAATGCCATAGCCGCCCCGCGCAAGTGACCGGGCGTGCCTTCCGCTTATTTGCCCAGATGTTCGAACAAAATACTACAGCCGATGCCGATCAGCACCACGCCACCAAAAATTTCCGCCCATTTACCCATCACCGGGCCAAGGAAACGGCCCAGCAGAATGCCGAGGGTGGCCATAATCATCGTTGAAGCGCCGATTGCCAACGCGGTGGTCACAATATTGACCTGCAAAAAGGCCAGCCCGACGCCGACGGCCATCGCATCCAGACTGGTGGCAACGGCGGTACAGGCCAGCAGCCAGAAGCCGTGGCTCTGCGGGGCTTCTTCAGGTCGGCACTCTTTTTTACGCATCCCCTCAACAATCATTCGTCCGCCGAGGATCAGCAGTAAACCAAACGCCACCCAGTGGTCCCACGCCATCACG
Source organism: Erwinia sp. JUb26 (assembly GCF_003751505.1). Classification (GTDB taxonomy): domain Bacteria; phylum Pseudomonadota; class Gammaproteobacteria; order Enterobacterales; family Enterobacteriaceae; genus Erwinia. The sequence continues at coordinate 246,159 of NZ_RJVB01000005.1, forward strand.
TACTTGCTGGCGGCAAGGCCGATAGCCCAGCCGACCAGCGGCGTCAGGGCTTCGATCACGCCGAAGATCAGACCGGTGCGCAGGGCTTCTTTCAGGCTTGGACGATGCAGGCTTGCACCTTTGCCGATGGCAGCAGCGAAGGCATCCATCGACATGGCGAAAGCCAGAATCAGAGTTGCGTATAGGTTCATTGTATTTATCCCGGTTTGAAGCGACGGGTGCGTTCCAAATCGTTAAAACCCCAGGTTATGTAGGAAAAATAACCACTGGTCCGTTCAAGTGAAGCGCATCCTATCACGCGAATCGCCAGAAAAAAAGACAACAAAATCATGGATTTGAGTATAGCATCGGCTATACTTTTTAACGGATGCTATTTTGGTGGCAAAAAAACAGCGGGAAACTCTAAAAGAATTACCGTGTTACACAGAGCGTAGGGATAAATAACCGCGAGGAGTGTGAGGAAATGTTCAGCACTTTACCGAAGCATTTCCCCAAAAATAATTGGCTACCAGACGCGATAAACCTTACCGGTTTCTACGCCATCCACGCTGCGGCGGTAGGCCAGGGCCACGCGGCTGGCGGGCGCACTTTCAAAGCCGGGGAAGAACGGGCCGTAGCTTTCCAGCGCTTCGGTCAGCACCGTCGGGCTGACGGCATTAATTCGCAGGCCCGCCAGTTCATTGGCGGCAGCCAGAACAAAGCCTTCCAGCGCGGCATTCACCGCCGTGGCGTTTACCCCGGTTCGGATCGGCTGCTGCGTCAGAATGCCGGTGGTCAGGGTGAACGATCCGCCCGGATTGACAAATTCTTTGCCAATCAGCACCAGTCGCACCTGACCCATCAGCTTGTCCTGCAGCCCACTGTTAAACTGCTCGCTGGTCATCCCGGACAGCGGGCCGAAGTGCACGCCGCCGGTGGCGGAGATCACCGCATCCACTTTGCCGGTTTGGGCAAACAGCGCGCGGACGCTCTCTTCGCTGGTGAGATCGACCTGATAGTCACCCTGGGTTTTCCCCACGCGAATCACCTGATTATCCCGGCTGAGCTCGTTAACGATGCCCTGACCAACGGTACCTGTTGCCCCAATCACTAAAATTTTCATCGTATTTCCTCTGCAAATGACGGTTACCCCATCATGAAGCAGTGCCGGCGGCGGATAAACGGGCCATACTTTCGGGAACTCCGAACCACAGGTTTGTAATCATGGACAAATTAAGCAGCATCGAGGCCTTTATCTGCGCGGTGGAAAGCGGCAATTTCACCGAAGCCGCCCGCCGTCTGGATATCAGCGCGGTGATGGTCGGCAAGCACGTACGCCAGCTGGAGAAGTGCCTCGACAGCCGACTTCTCCAACGTAATACGCGTCGTCAGCATCTCACCGAAGCCGGGGAAAGCTACTATCAGCAGTGCAAAGCCGCGCTGGCGCAGCTGCGGCTGGCGGAAGATACAGTAGGAAATATGAAGCGCACGCCGTCGGGGCTGCTGCGGATCAGCGCGCCGCTCAATCTGGGATCGGCGACGATCGCCACACTGGTTGCCCGCTATCAGCTGAACTATCCGCAGGTGCGGATCGAGCTTGATCTGAGCGACGGCTTCGTCGATCTGATCGGCCAGGGTTTTGATTTTGCCATTCGCATCGGCAGCCTTAATCCGGCCGAGCCGCTGGTGGCAAAAAAAATCGGCGATTACCGCATGGTGGTTTGTGCCACGCCTGGCTATCTGGCGCAGCACGGCACGCCGCAGACACCAGAGGGGCTGTACCAGCATCGCTGCCTGGCCAATATGGCGTGGAATAAAAGCAATGCCTGGCAGTTGGGCGATGTGTTCTGGCCTGCGGACAGCAGCTTTATCTGCAACGATGGCCAGGCGCTGCGCCAGGCCGCACTGGCCGGTGCAGGGCTGGTGCTCCAGCCGGAAATTCTGCTGGCGGAGGATATCGCCGCCGGCAGGCTGGTGCCGGTGCTGCAACAATGGCAGCAGGCCAGCCGCCCGATCCATCTGCTGTGGCGCCAGGATCTCAGCCCGTCGGAAAAGCGCAGCAGCTTTATTGCCTGGCTCCACGAGCAGCTGCCGTTGGCGCTGGCGGTTTAAGGATTGAACCTGCGGGAGGGATCGCTGAAAATGACGCAACTGTTTACACGCCGGAACAATGATGAAAAGTCCGTTTGAAACCTTTTTGATGCCGCTGAGCACGCTGATGTTCGGTTTTCTTTCTGCGCTGCTACTGCCCGCTCCGTGGTTTGGCCTGGCGCTGACGCGCAGGCTGGTGGAGATGTTCCACCTGGAAGATATTGGTCAGCTGTATACGTTGTTGTTTTGTTTATGGTTTTTTCTGCTGGGCGCAGTGGAGTTTTATATCGTAAGGTTTATTTATGTGCGGTTTATTCGGCCGTAGCCTGGCGGGCGCAGATAATGATCGTCGCGGGGCAGGTCGCAGTGGGATCTACGAATGGGGCTACCGTTACGGGCAGATCGCCGGGTCGCCGTGAACCCTTCCCAGGGGGCTTGGCTGCCGCATCCCTGCGGCAGACACCCGGCTAACCTGTCCCATAACGGTTCCCCTTTCAAACCATTGCGTTGCTGCCAGATAACGATCGTTAATCTGGACGTTCAGCAATTTTTCGCGGCAGGGGCCGTAACGGAGTGACCGTTATGGAGCAGGTCGCGGAGAGATCTGCGAATGGGGCTACCGTTACGGGCAGATCGCCGGGTCGCCGTGAACCCTTCCCTGAGGGCTTGACTGCCGCATCCCTGCGGCAGACACCCGGCTAACCTGTCCCGTAACGGTTCCCCTTCGAATCATTACCTTGCTGCCAGAGGAAAGTGGCTTTCAGGCAGGTACTAAGGAACATGCAGGCAATCGGGGATGGACGGGTTAGCGGACCGTCCGAGCACAAGGATGTGCGAGGCCGAGCGGACATGGACGTGACAGCGGGTCCGCGTTCCGACCAGCCCCGATAAGCCGGGCGCAGAACGTGCAGCAACCTGTCCTCAACAGCAGCACAGCAGCCAAACGTGAAGCAACGAGAATCAGCCTTTGTTCAATACCTGCGGATTCACGCAGTTCTTCTCCACCTTGCCGGTCAGCGCGGCAATCAAATTATCCACCGCATCGCGCGCCATCCCGTAACGCGTCTCATGCGTCGCTGAACCGATATGCGGCAGCGGCACCACGTTGCGCAGCGTCAGCAACTCGGAATTCACCGGCAGCGGCTCCTGCTCAAACACATCCAGACCGGCAGCAAAAATAGTCCCGTCCTTCAGCGCCTCAATCAGCGCCTGCTCATCCACCACCGGCCCGCGGCCCGCGTTAATCAGGATCGCACTCGGCTTCATTTTCGCCAGCTGCTCGCGGCCAATCAGATGATGGGTTTCAGCCGTCAGCGGCAGGCTGATGCAGAGGAAATCTGACTCCGCCAGCAGCGTATCCAGATCGCAGTACTGCGCATCAAAACGGTCTTCCGCTTCCTGATGATGCTTACGGGCGTTGTAAAGGATCGGCATGCTGAAGCCGAGGTGGGCACGCTGCGCCAGCGCCAGGCCAATGCGGCCCATACCCAGAATACCCAGCTTTTTATGGTGCACGTCAATGCCGAACCAGTCAGGGCCAATGTTTTTCTGCCATTCTCCGGCCTTCACCCGCTCGGCCAGTTCCACCACCCGGCGGGCACTGCTCAGCACCAGCGCCATCATGGTATCCGCGACGGTCTCGGTCAGCACGGTCGGGGTGTGCATCAGTACGATGCCTTTATCGTTCAGCGCCGCCACATCGAAGTTGTCATAGCCCACGGACACCGTGGAAGCCGCACGCAGCTTAGGCGCCTGCTGCAGAAACTCAGCATCGACCTTACCGCCGGAGCCGAGGATGCCCTCCGCCTGACGGAACGCTTCGGCGTGGGCGGCGATATTTTCTGGGGTTAAGCCGTTAATTTCGGTCACGTTGAAATGCGCATCCAGCCGCGCACGCAGATCTTCAGGTAACGACTTATACAGCACCACAGACGGTTTCATACGGTTCTCCCTGTTCAGTACAGTGAAACGGGCCAGCATTGACCCGTTTTAATTTAAGCATGTTTTGCATCATGGGGCAGCGGCGTCTGCCGGTCCTGCGATGGCTTGACGATCAGCGTCAGCCCCACCGCCACCAGTAATGCGCTCCCCATAAAGATATAGGATGCGGACGGACTGCCGGTGGCACCGTTGAGGTATCCCACCACCCAGGAGCCGAGGAATGAACCCAGCGCGCCCATCGAGTTAATCAGCGCCATCGCGCCCCCGGCAACGTTGCGCGGCAGCATTTCCGGGATGATGGCAAAGAAGGGACCGTACGGTGCATACATCGACGCACCGGCAATCACTAGCAGCGCATAGGACAGCCAGAAATTGTCGGAACCCACCAAATATGAGCCTAAAAAGGCTAATGCACCAATCAACAGTAACGGCCAGACAAACAATTTGCGGTTTTGTAACTTATCGGAGGCCCAGGAGACCACGATCATCGCAATGGTCGCCGCCAGATACGGCACCGCCGACAGCCATCCGGCTTCAACGATGCCCATCTGCGTGCCGTTACGCAGAATGGAAGGCAGCCACAGCACAAAACCGTACACGCCAATGCTCCAGGCAAAGTACTGCGCACACAGCAGGATAACGTTGCGCGACTTAAACGCTTCCGAGTAGTTACGCACCGCTTTCAGGTTTTCCTGCTCTTTTTGCAGCTGTGCCTGCAGCGCGGCTTTTTCCGCATCGCTCAGCCACTTCGCCTGCGACGGTTTATCCTGCACCAGGAACCACCAGGCCACGGCCCAGATCACCGCCGGGAAGCCCTCAATAATAAACATTTCACGCCAGCCGAAGGCGCTAATCAGGTAGCCGGAGACCACCGACATCCACAGTACGGTCACCGGGTTGCCGAGGATCAGGAAGGTATTGGCGCGCGAACGTTCGGATTTAGTGAACCAGTTGCTGATGTAAATCAGCATCGCCGGCATCACCGCCGCCTCCACCACGCCGAGCGTGAAGCGAATCACCGCCAGCATCGGAATATTGCTCACCATCCCTGTCAGCGAGGCGCAGCCGCCCCACAGCACCAGGCACCAGAACACCAGTTTTTTTACGCTGCGGCGTTCGGCATAGATCGCGCCGGGGATCTGGAAAAAGAAGTAGCCGAGGAAGAACAGCGCACCGAGCAGGGAAGAGATGCCCTTGGTGATGCCGAGATCCTCATTAATCCCGGCGGCGGAGGCGAAGCTGAAGTTCGCCCTGTCCAGATACGCCAGGCTGTAGGTGATAAACACGATGGGCATGATATACCACCAGCGTTTTGGCGCGATTGTCTGCTTCGTCTGCTCTTTCATGGTGTTTCCTCTGTTGAGGGGCCACATTCTGTTCTGTAGGGGAACGATGTGGTGATGTTATGTTTCCGACCGGCCGTCAGGGTTAAAAATCGCCCAGTGCCGCCCGGGTTGGCAGTCCTTCGCTGTCACCGATTGCCTGGATCGCCAGAGAACCGATTTTGTTGCCGCGGCGGATGGCCGCAGGCAGCGATTTTCCTTCCAGCAGGGCGCTGATCGTCCCTACCGCAAAGCCATCTCCGGCACCGACGGTATCCACCACGTTGGCGGTGAGGACCGCAGGGACCCGATCTTTCACGCCGTCGGCGGTTTTGAACCACGCGCCTTCACAGCCGGTTTTGATGATCACGGCTTTTACGCCCATCGCCAGATAGAAGTCGGCGATGGCTTCCGGCTGGTCATAGCCGGTGAGTATGTTGCCTTCTTTGATGCCCGGTAGAACCCAGTCGGCATACGAGGCCAGCTCGTTCAGCTGGGTTACCATTTCCCGTTCGCTGGACCAGAGTACGGGCCGCAGGTTGGGGTCAAAGGAAATGGTTTTGCCCATCGCCTTCATCTCCTGCGCGGCATGTTTCGCCAGCGCCAGCGAGCTGTCGGAGAGCGCGGCGGCCACGCCGCTGAGGTGCAGGTGGCGCGCGGCACCGAAGTAATCGCGGTTAAAGTCGTCGCAGGAGAGATGGCTGGCGGCAGAGCCTTTGCGGAAATATTCCACCAGCGGGTCGGAACCATCGTCCACCTTCGACTTCAGCTGAAAGCCGGTGGGGAAACGTGCATCCAGCGTCACCTGCTGGCGATCGACGCTTTCGCGATCCAGCTGCTGGCAGGTAAAGCGGCCAAACGAGTCATCGCCGACACGGCTCACCCAGCCCACTTTCAGGCCGAGGCGCGCCAGACCGATCGCCACGTTCAGTTCAGCACCGGCAATACGTTTGGTAAATTTTTCAACGCCAGCGAGGTCACCGTTTTCTGCCGCGACAAACATCGCCATGGCTTCACCGATCGTGACGACATCCAGCGTACCGTTAGTATGAATCGCCATGATTTATGCCTCGCGCAGCAGATCAACATAGTGGCGGGTTACCGCCACCAGGTCCGGCCCTTCCAGGGGGAATTCAATGGCCCGCGGCACATCAGACGGCAGCAGGGCGAGCGTCTCGCGCCACAGGCTGTCGGCCTCATCCAGCGGAATGGCACGCCAGCTGTCGCCGTGGGGCACCGCCGCTTTGACGTGGATGTAGCTGACGTAGCGGCTCAGGCTTTCCGCTGCCGGAAGTGGCCTGTCGCCTACCCACAGCCAGTTGCCGGTATCAAAGGTCATGCCGTTGCAGATACGACTTTCGCCACAGGTATGGAAAAAGGCATCAAGCGCGGCGAAACGGCCGTATTCGGTCTGGTCGTTTTCCACCACCAGATGCACTTTCTTACCGGCGAGCCTGGCACGCAGTTCGCTGCTGTCGAAATCGTGACGATAGTTGCCCAGCGAATATTTAATCAGCTGGGCATTCAGCTGCCCCGCTTCCGCAAAATGCTGGTCCAGATGTGGGTTCAGCGATCCGTCTTCGGTAAACAGCGCTTCCGGCACGGAGTAGAAGGCGATCAGTTTTCTGCGGGCAATGTCCGCGCCCAGCGAGGAAAGCTGGCCCAGCTCCCGTTCATCCAGCAGTTCGCGGCGGATCTCCACGCCGTCTGCACCTGCAGCGGCAATAATCGGCAGCAGTGCCTGCTGGCCGCCCAGCTCACGCACCTGTTTGTTGCCGTAGGCGGCGGTGACAACGATGACTTCTCTTTTCATGATTTCTCCGGCTCTTTCACCCGATTTGATGAAAAAACGTTAAATGGAACCGGTTCCAAAGAAAAGAACCAAAACGGGATTTTATGACGGCGCTCACGGAGTGAACGTTTTTATGCGGGAAAATCGATGGTGAGCAGGGGAGATTTGAAGGTATTCAGGGGCGCGATCCGCCCCGGCTGATGAACAGAGAATATGGCTAGCGGGCGATCGGCTGCGTTGAGCCACGTACGACCAGTTCCCCGGCAAAGACCTGGTCGTGCAGCGGCTGTTCTCCGCCCTCAATGCGGCTGATAACCTGCTCCAGCGCGGCATAGCCAATCTGCCAGGTGGGCTGCTTCAGCGTGGTGATGCCAACGCCCGCCAGCTCCGCCCACTCCAGCTCGTCAAAGCCCAGCAGGCCCAACTGTTCGCCCCAGTTCAGGTTCAGCCGACGCAGCGCGCGGGCAACCTGTAGCGTCAGCGCACCGTTGACGGCCATTACCGCGCAGGGCGCGCCCTGGTGACGCTGGTAGAATTCGCTCAACACTTCGTTCATCCGCGCTTCATCGTCCAGCGTCACTTCGGCATGTTCAGCTGCCAGATCGGGCTGCTGCGCCATGCGTTGATGGAACGCGTCGATACGCTCCAGCCGGGTGTTGACCAGCCCAAGCGGCTCGCTGATAAACAGCAGCGCGCGATAGCCCTGCGCCAGCAGATGTTCGGTGGCCTGCAGCGCGGCCGCGCGGTTGTCCAGCCCGACGACATCGCAAGCGAAATCCGGTATTTTGCGGTCGATCAGCACCATCGGCAGCAGCGATTTTTGCAGCTGACTCAGCGCCTCTTCGCGCATACCCACCGCGTTAACCACGATGCCTTCCACCTGGTAGCTGTTCAGCAGGTTCAGATAGTACTGCTCAAGGTCGATTTCGTTATTGGTGTTGCACATCAGCAGCGTAAAGCCGTGGCTGCGGCAGGCGGATTCGATGCCGCTCAGCACGTCCACGGAATAGGGGTTGGTGATATCCGCGATAATCAGGCCGATAAGCCGGGTTCGTCCACGCTTCAGGCCCCGCGCCATCTGGCTGGGACGATAGTTGAGCGCGCTGATAGCGGCTTCAATGCGCTGTTTCAGATCGTCAGAAAGCGCGCTGAATTCACCGTTCAGATAGCGGGAAACGCTGGTTTTACCGGTACGCGCCTCTCTGGCGACGTCGCTGATGGTCGTTTTTGCGGCCTTGTTATTCATGGCTTTCCCTGATGATGTGACTGGCGTGAGACTACCATAACTGCCCGCCAACGGCAGCATCAGGGTAGTTTCAGCTCCGGCTGCCACAGCACCTGCAGGGACGATACGGGTTCCCCTGCCATCAGCCGCAGCGCCATCTCTGCCGCCTGCTGTCCGATAGCGGGCCAGGTGGCCTGCGCGATGCTGGCGATGGGCACGTCAATCACCGAGTCGGCGGGCAGCCCATTGTAGATCATCAGCTCAATTCGGTCCGGACCGGTCAGGCGGCCCATCTCGCGCAGGGCGATCGCCGCCCCTTCGCCGAGTGAGCTAGAGTCAGCAATCAGCGCCTGCGGTGGCTGCGGCAGGGCAAGAAGCTGGCGAGTCACCCGATACCCCTCCAGCCGGCTTGGTTCTGTCCGCCAGCAAAGATCGCTGGCTAAACCGTGCCGCTGCATTGCGCTCAGGTAGCCTTCGCGCCGCTGGCTGACAAAGGTCTGATCGCGATGGCTGCCAAGCCAGGCAACACGGCGCAGTCCCTGTGCAACGTAGTGATCCACCGCCAGGCGAGGGCCGGTGTCATGATCGAAATCGAACCAGGCGTAAGGGGCGGTCAGTTCGCTGCGGCCCATCGCCAGAAAAGGAAAATCCAGCTGCTGAAGTTTCGCCAGTCGGCTGTCATTGCGTGTGGTATGCGCCACGATCAGGCTGCTGACAAAGCGCGAACGCAGCATCCGCTGCAGGGAACGATGGTCATTATCGGGCGTGTCGGCGACGATCAGCAGGTCGACTTCACGCTCGGCCAGCGCCTGAGCAATAGCACCGATCACATCAACGAAACTGGTGCCGTTAAAAGGGAGAGGAGAAGAGGGAAACAACAGTCCGATCGCGTTGGTTTTACCGGTTTTCAGGCTGCGCGCGACCGGGTTAGGGCGGTATCCTCGCCGTCGGGCTTCCTGCTGAATGCGCTCACGGGTTTCCTCAGCCACATCATCGTAGCCGTTAAGGGCACGGCTGATGGTGGTGACGGAGAGCCCCAGCGCCGAGGCAATATCTTTCAGTGACATGATGTGTGAGTACTGATCAGTTTTTGCGCAGGGTAGCACAAAATGCTAATGGCCACTATGGCCCTGACGGATTATTCCCAAAAAAGAGAATAACGGCCCCGGCGCACGGTGTGCCGGGGCTGAAAGGATTACTGAAGCGGGCTGAGGGTGATTTCTACCCGGCGGTTCTGCGCTTTCCCTTCGGCAGTGGTGTTAGAGGCCACCGGATTGTCCGGCCCCATGCCGCTGGTGCGCACGCGGTTAGCGGCAACGCCCTGGGTAATCAGCGAGCTGCCGACGCTGTCCGCGCGCTGCTGCGACAGCGACATATTCAGCTGCCGGCTGCCGGTGCTGTCGGTATAGCCGATAATGTTCACGGCGGTTTTCGGGTACTCTTTGAGGACCATTGCCACGCCAGTCAGCGTGTTGGCTCCGGCCGGTTTCAGCGTGCTGCTACTGCTGTCAAAGGTGACGTTGCTCGGCATATTCAGCACGATATTGTCGCCGTTGCGGGTCACGCTCACGCCGGTGCCTTTCATTTTGTCGCGCAGTTTCGCTTCCTGCACGTCCATGTAGTAGCCCGCGCCGCCGCCGAGGGCGGCACCGGCGGCAGCACCAATCAGTGCGCCCTTGCCGCGATCTTTTTTCGAGGAAGAGAGCATGCCTACCCCAGCACCTACCGCGGCACCGAGGCCTGCACCGATACCGGACTTGCCAGCTTCACGCTCACCGGTGTAGGGGTTAGTGGTACAACCGGCCAGCGCAAGCGTGCCGCTCAGTATCAGGGAAAGAGTGATGACGCTTTTTTTCATGAGTATTCCTTTCATTTCATTCATCGCAGGCAACGTCGCCCGTAAGCCTTAATTATGGCGCGCAATGATGAGGAAAATACTCAGGCAAATTCTCAAAGTGTAAGCGAAAGCTATTTACTGTTATCCGGGTGGCAAAAACAGTCGGTGGTGTGTTCGCTGATTAATCCACAGGCCTGCATAAACGAGTAGCAGGTCGTGGATCCGACAAATTTAAACCCGCGTTTTTTTAGCGCTTTAGAGAGCGCATCGGAAGCTGAATTGGTGGTCGGCGCCTCGCGGTAGTGGCCGAAACGGGTGATCTGCTGTTCGTCATTAACAAAGCTCCAGACAAAATCCCGGAACGATTCCCCGGCGGCTTCCATTGCCAGCAGCGCGCGGGCGTTGGCGATAATCGCGTTAATTTTTCCCCGGTGGCGGATAATACCGCTCTCCTGCATCAGCCGTTCAATATCGCCTTCATCCATGCGTGCGACGGCCTGAACATCAAAGTGGTGAAAATGCTGGCGATAGTTTTCCCGTTTTTTCAGCACGGTCAGCCAGGACAGCCCGGCGACCTGGCCCTCCAGGCAAATCATTTCAAACAGCGAGCGGTCGTCATTGTGGGGAACGCCCCACTCGCGGTCATGATAGGCGATATAAAGCGGATCTTCAGATACCCAGCCACAGCGTTGCATAAATAACATTCCTTATTAACGGGTTGGGTACTGAATTTAACCGTTTAAGCGCCAAAAGGCACCGAATGGGCGGTGTTTTTCTGCTCCCCGCCGCAATATTTTTCAATCTCCAGCTGTGCCATATGGCCGCAGTTAGCCTGCGCTAACCGGGAGGAACCGATATCAAAGGTCAGGCAGTTAACGCTGCCGTTTTTACACAGGGTTTGCGATTCGGCCGGATCCGCCGGGTCGTACCAGGCTCCCTCGCAGACGCGAACCACGCCGGGGCGGATGTCGTCGCTCACCTGCGCACCGACCAGAATCTGCCCGCGATCGTTAAACGCACGCACCAGGTCCCCGGACTGGATCTGCCGGGCCGCAGCATCCTGGGTGTTAATCAGCATCGCCTCCCGGTTGCTGACCGCGTATTTGTCTCTCAGCGGGGTGTTGTCCAGCTGCGAATGCAGGCGGTGCGGCGGGTGAGAGGTATTCAGCGACAGCGGATAGCGCTCCGCGATCGCACTGCCGCGCCACTCGTGCGGCGGGGACCAGCCCGGCAGCCCCGCACAGTCGTCGTAATTCATTTTCGCCACGCTGCGGGAGAAAATCTCGATGCGTCCACTCGGCGTGCCCAAGGGGTTGAGCAGCGGATCGGCACGGAAGTCGGCGAAGCGTATCCCGTTTTTATTCTTTTCCGGCACCGGGAAGCGAATGTAGTTGTTTGACTGCCAGAATTGATCGAAGGGCGGCAGCGGCACGCCCGCATTGCGGGCCTGATCCTTCATGTTGTCGTACATCGATTTCAGCCACAGCATCTCATCCCGCTCCTCGGTAAAGGCCTGCTCAACGCCGAGCCGGGCGGCAATATCGCGGAAGATGTCGAAGTCGTTACGCGACTCGTGCTGTGGCGGAACGCACTGGTGCATCGGAAACACATAGCGCTGGGAGTAATCGCCGCCCATATCCATATCGTTGCGCTCATAACTGGTGGTGCAGGGCAGAACGATATCGGCGAATTTTGCCGTGGGCGTCCACCAGGGTTCATGCACAATAATGGTTTCCGGATGCTGCATCGCCTGCCGCAGGTTATTGGTATCCTGCTGGTGTACCAGCGGATTACCCCCGGCAACGTAGACCATTTTTACGTCGGGATAGGTCACCCGGCGGCCGTTGTAATCAATGGTTTTTCCCGGATTGGCCAGGCAGTCGGCCATTCTGGCCACCGGGATCGGTGCAGGTGTGTTCTGCGGTGCCTGCCCGGCGCTGATGCCCGACAGGATACCGCCCTTCGCCGACGGGCTGCCGCCGGAGGAGTAGTGGTAGCTGAACCCGAAGCCGCCGCCCGGCATGCCAATCTGGCCGAGCATGGCCGCCACGGTCACCAGCAGCCAGTGCGGCTGTTCACCGTGATGCTGCCGCTGAATGCCCCAGCCCGCCATAATCATCGTGCGCTTATTCGCCATGTCGCGCGCCAGCTGGCGCAGCGTTTCGGCCTCAACGCCGCAGATATCGCTGGCCCATTCTGCCGTTTTGGCCACGCCGTCGTGCTCGCCGAGCAGGCTGGCGCGAAACGGTGCAAAACCGGTGGTATAACGCTGCAGAAAGGCCTCATCGTGAAGTTTCTCACTCAGCAGAGTGTGCGCAATACCCAGCAGCATCGCCGCGTCGGTGTAGGCGTGCGGTGCGATCCACTCCGCGTTCAGCTGCTTCGAGCCGGGGTTATTGATCGGGTCGATGGCGATGATCCGCGTGCCTTTTTTCGCCAGCGCGGCAAAGCCTTCCAGCCCGACGTGATCCGGCACGTTAAAGCTGTTTTTCAGCGTGGTGCACGGGTTGCATCCCCAGAGGACCACCAGTTCGCTGTTATCAATCACGTTGGGCCAGGTGGTTTGCTGATCGTACACCTCGGTCGACCCCATAACGTGGGACATGATCACCTGTGCGGCACCGGTTGAGTAGTCACCGCTGTAGTTCAGGAATCCACCGCTCAGATTCATCAGGCGTTGCAGCAGCGCCCGGCAGTTATGCAGCATACCGGTGCTTTTCCAGCCGCAGGAACCGGCATAAATTGAGGAGGGGCCAAAGGTCAACTGCAGCCGTCTAATTTCATCGCTGACCAGTTGGATGGCCTTTTCCCAGCTGACCTTCACCCACTCATCCCGCCCGCGCAGGTCGTTACGGCTGCCGGGGCCCTTTTCCAGCCAGCTTTTGCGCACCACCGGCGAGGTAATCCGATTAGCGGCGTGAACCTGCCACGGCGCCATCTCGATCAACTCGTTGGGCACCGGGTCGTCCTGTACCGGCCGTACACCCACCATTTTTTCCTTCTCAACAATCGCTTCAAAAGCTCCCCAGTGCGCGGAGGTCAGAATGCCTTTTTTCGCCGGGCGCAGCGCGGCAAACAGCGCCATCGCCTGGCTTACCGCCCGGGCTACGGCAGAGGGAGAAAACAGCAGATCCAACGCGCTGGTGGCCAGCAGGGTGCTGCCCATTTGTAGAAAACGACGGCGCGACAGGCCGGAGAATGCGTTATTTGTCATGAGAACGTCCTTGTGCAGAGAGCTGCCCGGCCGGCATATCACTGGCGTGGTTTTGCGCGTACAGCGTCAGAATGCGCAGCTGCTCCTCATTGAGTGCGGTACGAGGAGCCATGCCTTTGATTACGCCAATCCACTGATTGGCGGTGAAGTGATCCAGCGCGGTCAGGCCGTGACAGCCGGTACAGTTGGCGGACATCAGGTCGGCGGCGTACTGCCAGATTTTTTGCCGATCGGCGATCAGGGCTTCCGAGGGGAACCAGACGGTTAGAGCAACCTGATGCCACTGCGTGTCGGTCTGGCTGTCGGCTTGCGATCCCAGGATTTTCAGCTGCTGCTGGCTATTTTCGTCCAGCACCGCGCGAATAATGCGTCGCCCAGGCGCGCCATAAATTACCCCGGCAACCCCGTCCTGCTGCCAGCCTTCCAGCTGCGCTTCGGTCAGCGAACCTTCACGGCGCAGCGGGATCAGCGGCGTAGACGGGAACAGCGTGCCGGCGGGGCGGGTGACGCCAGGCTCCAGCACAAAAGACTGCGTTTTGATGCTGTAAAGCGGACTGTCTGCGGGTTTGACGTTGGTCGTCAGGGCGGCAAGCTGGCTGGCACCGGCGGCGTTGCTGGAAGTCATATCCGGCAGGATATGCGCCACGCCGCGATGGCAGTCGATGCAGGTCTGATTCTCTTTTATCGCCACCGGGTGCGCCCTGCGGGCTTCGGGACGCTGGGCGAGAATATCCATGGCATCAAAGCTGTGGCAGCTGCGGCAGGTGGCGGAGTCGTTAGCCTTCATGGTTTTCCACACCGATTCCGCCATCGCCAGTTTGTGGGCGTTGTACTTCTCTTCAGTATCTATCTTTCCGGTAATTTCGCCGTAAACGTCTTTAGCTGCGGCGATCTTAGTAAGCATAAAGGCAACGGGTTCGCCGGGAACGTGGCAGTCGGCGCACTCGGCACGGATACCGGCCGGGTTCTGAAAGTGAGCGCTGCCCTCGTATTCGGCCAGCGGTCTCTCCATGCTGTGGCAGGAGACGCAAAAGGCGGTATCGCTGGTTTTGTGCATGACGGTGGCGCCACCGGCGACCAGCAGCAGGCCGATAACCAGGCCCAGCAGCATCAGCAACAGCACGCGCCAGCCGCGCAGCCACTTTAGCCGCCTCTCTTTCCTGAAGTCATTCATAACGTCCCCTGTTAATGCTGCCTGGCTCGATGCCGGGCACTGAAAAGTAAGCGTACTCACTTTTATCCCACAGGTTGCGCAGGGTTTATTTGTGGTCAATCAACCCAGGAGGGAACGTTACGGATGCTGCATAGAGAATCGGTAAACTACGAGTTATAAAAACATCCCGCCGTCGCGCAGCAGGTGCTCATTCCCTTTGCGGCGGGTAAAACCACAGCGGTCAAAAAACTCCAGAATTTGTATCGCCAGCTTGCGCCCAACGCCGAGCCGATCGCGGAAATCGCCAGCGCTGCTGCTCAGTCCCTCGGCATCGCGCTGGCGAATGATATCGGCAAAACGGCTAATCTGCTGATGGCTGTAGTAACGATCCTTCACCACCGCGATGATAAATCCATTTTGTGCCGCTTTGCGCAGCGCCTGCCGCATCAAATCTTCCGGGCAGTTCAGCGCCAGGGCCAGATCCCGCACCCAGCGGGCGTCATCGGCAAACAGCGGCTCAGCCCGCTGCCAGAGCGCCGCTTCCTGCGGTTCGAAGCAAATGGCAAAATCGGGTAAATGTAACCAGCCCCGGCTGTTAACCAGCATGCCGCTATCGATCAGCCGATCGATCACACTGCCTGCCAGCCCGACCGGCCGATCGGGCAACACCATGCGCCGCAGGCGATCGCGTCCGAGACCGGGCCGATCGCCATTGCTGCGATGATACTGCGCCATCTCGTTGAGCAGCCTTTGCTGCCAGTCCGCAATCGTCTGCGGCAAAATCATATGGCCCGCGATAATCTCGGGCCGGGGGCGGCAGTCCAGACCGACCAGTGCATCCTCGCTGAGCTGACGTGCCCAGCTCAGTTCCGACAGCGTCCGTGGATGCTGTTGCAGATACAGGCCGATAATTTCAGCATCGTCCCGCGCCCGTTCCAGCTGGTGCAGCCATGCGAGAAACTCGGGCTGCCGCTTGCCGCGTTTCGGCGGCGCCAGCAGCAGCACCCGGGCCGCACCCAGCGTCTGTTTCGCACCGATATCGCGCAGGACCAGGCGATCGTTATCGGCCAGCCACAGCGGCGCGTCGAGCAGCAACTCCGCCAGGTTATCCGCCAGCAGCGACAGGCGTCCGGTAATATGGCGGGCGCCGTGATGAAGATGCAGCGGCTGTCCCTGGCGCAGCGGCTGGTGCTGTTCAAGCGCAACGATAACTCGCTCAGCGGGAGCATCCGGTAACGAAGACAGCAGCCAGTCGCCGCGCGCGATCGCGGATTTTTCCACGCTGCCGGTAATATTCAGCGCCACCCGCTGGCCGCCGTGCGCAGTCTGGCTCGGCTGATTCTGCACGTGCAAGCCGCGCACGCGGACGGCCTGATTGACGCCGCTCAGCCACAGCGTATCGCCCACGCCGATCTCACCCGAGAGCGCAGTCCCGGTGACCACCAGTCCGGCACCTTTGACGTTAAATACCCGATCGATAGCTAGGCGAAACGGCCCCGCGCGACGGGATTTCCCGGCCGGAAGCTGGCGCAGATGGTCCGCCAGCGCCGCTATCCCTTCACCGCTGACGGTGCTGGTGGCAAACTGAGCGACCTGCTGCCAGCCCATCTGCTGGGTGAGAGCAGCGATCTGCTGCGCCACTTCTGCCAGCCGACCGGGTTCCACGCTGTCGCTTTTGGTGATAGCCACGGTCAGCGGTGGTCGCCCGACGAGTTGAAGGAGCGCCAGATGTTCGCGCGTTTGCGGCATCACGCCGTCATTGGCTGCCACCACCAGCAGGGCGCGATCGATGCCGCCTATGCCACTGAGCATATTGCTGAGGAATTTCTCGTGGCCGGGCACGTCAATAAATCCGACGATTTCGCCATCAGGCTGCGGCCAGTAGACGTAGCCGAGATCAATGGTCATGCCGCGCGATTTTTCTTCCGGCAGCCGATCGGCATTCACGCCGGTGAGCGCCTGTAACAGCGAGGTTTTCCCGTGATCAACGTGACCGGCGGTGGCAATAATCATGCATTGATCATCCTGATAAACAGTTCTTCGTCTTCCAGCGTGCGCAGATCGAGCCACAGGGCACCTTCGTGAATGCGCCCGATCACCGGCACATCGCCCTGCCGCAGCTGATTACTGAACGCCATCAGGGTACTGCCGCTGCCGTCGCGAGGGGTCAGAGTAATTGCCGTACCCGGCAGGCGCTCGACCGGCAGTGAGCCGCTGCCGATCTGCGAAGAGCAGGGTGCCAGCGCTACGCAGAACCGCTGCCCGCAGGCGGCTTCCACAGCGGGCAGCAGCCGCAGCCCCTGGGCATGAATATCCGCCTGGGTGCGGGTCAGGAATCTGAGTGTGGGCAGCTGTTCCGCCAGCTTATCCGGCTGGTGATAAAGCTGGAGCGTGGCTTCCAGCGCGCCGAGCGTGACTTTATCCACCCGCAGCGCGCGCTTCAGCGGATGCTGCTGCAGGCGTTCGATCAGCACTTTCTTACCGATAATAATCCCCGCCTGCGGCCCGCCCAGCAGCTTATCGCCAGAGAAGCTGACCAGGCTGACGCCCGCCGCAATCAGCCGCTGCGGCATCGGTTCTTCGGGTAGACCGTACTGGCTGAGATCGATCAGCGAGCCGCTGCCCAAATCGACCACCACCGGCAGGCCTGATTCCTCACCCAGCGCGATCAGTTCTTCCTCGCTGACGGCTTTGGTAAAGCCCTGAATCTGATAATTGCTGGTGTGCACCTTCATCAGCAGCGCGGTGTCTTCCTCAATCGCCTGGCGGTAATCTTTCAGATGCGTGCGGTTGGTGGTGCCCACCTCGCGCAGGGTACAGCCTGCCTGGGTCATGACGTCAGGGATGCGGAACGCGCCGCCGATCTCCACCAGCTCACCGCGTGAGACGATCACCTGTTTACCCGGTGCCAGCGCGGCCAGCATCAGCAGCACCGCCGCCGCGTTATTGTTGACGATGCAGGCATCTTCTGCGCCGGTAAGCTGGCACAGTAGATCGGCCAGCGCCCGGTCACGGTGGCCGCGACCGGCGTCATCCAGCGAATATTCGAGAGTGACGGGGGATCGCATCGCTCGTACTGCTGCGGCAACGGCAGCTTCAGCCAGCTGCGCCCGGCCAAGGTTGGTGTGCAGAAGGGTGCCGCTGAGGTTCAGCACCGGACGCAGCCCGCTGCGGCTGTGCAGCAGCAGTTGGCTACGGGCATAGCCTGCCCAGTCGTCGCTCCAGGCGGGCAGCTGTTGATGCTGACGGATATGATCACGCGCGCTCTGCTGCATCTCGCGCAGAATGGCGACCAGCATGACGTGGCCCCATTCGGTGGAAAGCGCCTTCAGCGCGGGCTGGCGCAGCAGGCTGTCAACGGAGGGAAGCTGATGAAACAAGTTACTCACGGTGAATCGCCACGTTGCCCAGGCGGAGCGGAGAAATATTGCCGGTCGGCTTCATGGCTTATTCTCCGGGAAACAGGAAGGGATTCAGGCTGCTGCGGGCAAAACCCTCCTGCTCCATCCGCGCGTCGAGGATCAGCGAGGCGAGGTCGTCGGCAACCGGTTCAACGGCCGGATCTTTTTCCTGATAAAGCATTTTCAGGTAGGTCCCACAGTCGCCGCAGCTTTCGGCTTTAATCGCCGCAGTTTCGCTATCCAGCGACCAGTAGTGCAGATCCCGCGTTTGTTCGCAGTTGCTGCACTTCGCCCGCACCACGTGCCACTCGCTTTCGCAAAGGTTGCAGTGAAGGTAGCGCAGACCATCTTTATGGCTGCCCATGTGGATCACGCTGGCGACCGGTACGCTGGCGCACACCGGGCAGAACTGGCGCTGTTCGCCCGCTTCGGCTCTGGCCTTACCGGGGATCAGCGACGCCATCTGCGCCCAGTAGATCGACAGCGCCGCCCAGATAAAGGGCGCTTTATCGCTGCTGACCTGGGCGAAGTCATGAGCCAGCAGCGCTGCCGCCATCTGTTCCAGCTCGCTGGCGGAGGCTTTTTCCAGGTTTTCCAGCACCGACAATGCCGGCCCGCTCATCTCCGGTTTCAGCTCGGCGATCAGCGAATGCAGCATCCGCTGCCAGTGAGCATCACGCGGCAGCGTGGCGATATCCAGCGGCGGTTTGCCGAGGCGCGCGCTCTCTTCCAGCCGCGCCTGCAAATCAAGCTGCAGCGGATGATCGTACAGCACGATTTCCTGCGCGGTGGCGATAACGGCAGCAAAACGCAGATAGTCGCCCAGCGGATTCTTCTCCGCCAGCTGCCGCAGACGGGCAGCGCGACGGCTGTACAGATGCTTCAGCTGAGGGAAAAGCAACGGCGGGATACCCTCCGCCACATTGCTTTTATCCTTCTCCAGCCGGTCCTGCGGAATAATTCTAATCGTCATCAGGGACCTTTCTCGTGTTGTCGCGGTGGGTTTTGCTGCTCGCGTAGTGAGCGATACCATCGCGGGTGATGCCGTTTAGCCCAGCCTGCGGTAACCCAACCTTCAACCATGGCGGTAATCGTCCCTTTCACCCACAGTGCGGCATAAACGTGCACCATAATCACCACGATCAGCGTCACGGCTGAGACAGAATGCACCACCAGCGCCAGTCGGATCAGCGGGATGCTGAAGTAGCCGGCGAACCAGGGGCGCCAAATCACCACGCCGCTTAGCAGCAGCAGCACTAAACAGAGTATTGCTGCCCAGAATACGCACTTTTGCCCAAAATTATAGCGCCCGGTATCGCCCACCTCTTCGTTTTGGGCAATTTTATGGATGTTTTTTGCCCACAGAATGTCGTTTCGCTCCAGCAAATTGTGCCGCCAGTAGCGGAAAAACATCAGCAGGAAGGCCACAAACATCACCACGCCGGTAAAGGGATGCAGGATACGCGCCAGCTGCGGCGTACCCATGATCTGCATCAACCAGTTAAACGACGGGAAGAAGAATCCCAGTCCACCGATCGCGGTCAGGATAAAGCAGATGGCCACCAACCAGTGATTAATGCGCTCCGGTGCGCTGTAGCGCTGAATACGCTGCGGCTTTTTCATGGCTGTTCCTCCTCATCATCATCATCTTCTTCAACCCGATTGGGCCCGATACCAACATAGTGAAATACCGAAGCGGCAAAGGTGGCGGCAAAGCCGATCGCCGCCAGCGGTTTCCAGATGCCCTTCCAGAAGGTGACCGCCGGGCTGATGGCCGGATCCTGCGGCAGCCCGTGATACAGCTGCGGCCTGTCGGCATGGTGCAGCACGTACATCACGTGCGTACCGCCCACGCCTTCGGGATCGTACAGCCCGGCGTGCTGATAGCCGCGCCCCTGCAGCTCCTCCACGCGTCCGGCCGCCAGCGTTTTCATCTCCTCTTTGCTGCCAAAGTGGATCGCACCGGTTGGGCAGGTTTTCACGCAGGCAGGTTCCTGCCCGACGTTAACGCGATCGACACAGAGCGTGCATTTATAGGCGCGGTTGTCCTTCGGGTTGATGCGCGGCACGTTAAATGGACAGCCGGCAATGCAGTAGCCGCAGCCGATGCACTGCTCCGACTGGAAGTCGACGATGCCGTTGGCATACTGAATAATCGCCCCTTCGGACGGACAGGCCTTCAGGCAGCCGGGATCGGCACAGTGCATACATCCGTCTTTACGGATCAGCCATTCCAGTCGGTTATTCTCTTCCACTTCCGAGAAGCGCATCACCGTCCATGACTGCGCGGACAGATCGGCCGGGTTGTCATACACCCCGACGTTGCTGCCCACCTCATCACGCAGGTCGTTCCACTCGGAGCAGGCCACCTGACAGGCTTTACAGCCAATACAGGTGGTCACGTCGATCAGCTTGGCCACTTCCTGCTGGTGGTCGCGCGCACGTGGAGCGGGGGTAAAACCGTTGGTTGCCGAACGGCGGACAATGTCCTGAGATTGATAAGCCATCGATTACACCTTCTCCACGTTGACCAGGAACGCCTTAAATTCCGGCGTTTGCGTATTGGCATCGCCGACAAACGGCGTCAGGGTGTTCGCCAGGAATCCCTTCTTCGCCACGCCGGTAAAGCCCCAGTGCAGCGGAATGCCGATGGTATCGACCGTTTTACCGTCGACGATCAGCGGCCGCAGGCGTTTGGTCACTACCGCGACGGCTTTGATATAGCCGCGCTGAGAGCTGACCCTCACCCAGTCCCCTTTGGCAATGCCCAGCTTCTCCGCCAGCACTTCACCGATCTCGATAAACTGCTGCGGCTGCGCAATAGCGTTAAGCCGCGCATGCTTGGTCCAGTAGTGGAAATGCTCGGTGAGGCGGTAGGTGGTGCCAACGTACGGGAACTCCGCCGCGTTGCCCATGGCCTTCAGGTCGTCGGCAAACACGCGCGCCGCCGGATTAGAAATCACCGAAGGATGCAGCGGGTTGGTGCCGATAGGCGTTTCAAACGGCTCGTAGTGTTCCGGGAACGGACCCTCCGCCATCTTGTCGAGGGCGAACAGACGACCCAGCCCTTCCGCCTGCATGATAAACGGCCCGGCTTCGCTACCCGGCGGTGCCGTGCCGTAGTCGGCAACGTCCTGCCCGCCCCATTTCGTGCCGTCCCACTGCAGCAGCTGACGCTCGGGGTCCCACGCTTTCCCCTGCGGGTCGGCGGAGGCGCGGTTGTAAAGGATGCGGCGGTTAAGCGGCCATGCCCAGCTCCAGTTCGGCGTATTGCCCAGGCCATACGGGTCGCTGTTGTCGCGCCGCGCCATCTGGTTACCTTCCGGCGTCCAGCTGCCGGCGAAGATCCAGCAGCCGCTGGCCGTACTACCGTCGGCACGCAGCTGTGCGAAGCTGCTGAGCTGCTGGCCTTTTTTAACCAGTACCGTTCCGCTATCGTCGACCAGATCCACCAGCGCGCGGCCGTTGCTCTCCTGCGCGACTTCTTCCGATGCCGGGGAATCAAGCGTCCGATAGTCCCAGGTCATGTTCAGGACCGCTTCCGGCACTGCGCCGCCCTCGCTGGCGTAAAGCTTGCGCAGGCGCGAGTAGATACCGGCAAGGATTTCACCATCGTTGTGCGCTTCGCCCGGGCCGTCCGCCGCCTTCCAGTGCCACTGCAGCCAGCGCGCCGAGTTGACGATCGAACCGTCTTCTTCCGCAAAGCAGGTTGACGGCAGGCGGAACACTTCCGTCTGAATCTCAGCCGGATGCACGTCGTTATACTCGCCGTGGGACTCCCAGAAGGTTGACGTTTCGGTATTCAGCGGATCGATAACCACCAGGAATTTCAGCTTAGACAGTGACTCGCTGACTTTCTTCTTATGCGGGAAAGAAGCCAGCGGGTTAAAGCCCTGGCACAGATAGCCGTTCACTTCGCCACGGTGCATCATGTCGAAGTAGCGCAGCACGTCGTAGCCTTTATCCCACTTCGGCAGCCAGTCAAAGCCCCAGTTGTTCTCCGCTTGGGCTTTGTCGCCCCACCAGGATTTCATCAGGCTGATAAAGAACTTAGGATAGTTTCCCCAGTAGTTCACCTGGCCCGGCAGCAGCGCTTTTGGCGTGTTGGCGTCAAGATAAGCGGGCAGCGTGGTCTGCTTATCGGAAGGCAGCGTCATATAGCCGGTCAGGCTTTGCGACAGCAGGCCGAGGTCGGTCAGCCCCTGGATATTGGAGTGGCCGCGCAGGGCGTTAATACCGCCGCCCGCCATGCCCATATTACCGAGCAGCAGCTGGATCATCGCCATTGTGCGGATGTTCTGCGCGCCCACCGAATGCTGCGTCCAGCCAAGGGCATAGAGGAAGGTCGCGGTGCGATCGCGGGCGCTGGTCTCGGCCAGCATTTCGCAAACCTTGAGGAAATCGGCCTTCGGCGTGCCGCAGATGCGTTCCACGATTTCCGGCGTGTAGCGACTGACGTGCGTTTTCAGCAGGTTCCAGACGCAGCGGGGATGCTGAAGCGTGGGATCGCGCAGGGCGTGGCCCTGGTCATCCAGCTGATAGTTCCAACTGCTCTTATCGTAGCTGCGCGTTTCCGCGTCGTAGCCGCTGAACAGGCCATCATCGAAGCTGAAGTCTTCCCGCACCAGCAGGCTGGCGCTGGTATAGGACGCGACGTATTCGTGCTGAACGGTATCGTGTTCAATCAGGTAACGCAGAACTCCGGACAGGAAGGTAATATCGCTGCCGGAACGGATAGGCGTGTAGAAATCGGCCACCGACGCGGTTCGCGTGAAGCGCGGATCGATAACGATAAGTTTGGCATTGTTATGAATTTTGGCTTCCATCACCCAGCGGAATCCCACCGGATGCGCCTCAGCGGCGTTGCCACCCATCACAATAATCAGATTCGCATTGCGGATGTCGACCCAGTGATTGGTCATCGCACCGCGGCCGAACGTAGGAGCAAGACTTGCTACCGTAGGTCCGTGTCAAACGCGCGCCTGGTTATCGACGGCAAGCATGCCGAGCGAACGGGTGATTTTCTGCGTGAGATAGCCAGTTTCATTACTGGAGGCGGAAGCACACAGCATCCCGGTACTCAGCCAGCGGTTAACCGTGACGCCTTCTTCATTACGTGCCACAAAGTTGGCATCGCGATCGTCTTTCATCAGGCGGGCAATGCGATCGTAGGCTTCATCCCAGCTGATGCGCTGCCAGCTATTGGCGCCGGGCGCACGATATTCGGGGTATTTGAGGCGGCTGTCGCTGTGAATGTAATCCAGCAGGCCAGCCCCTTTCGGGCAAAGCGCACCCCGGTTTACCGGATGGTCCGCATCCCCTTCAATGTGGAAAATCGACTGTTTGGCATTTTTTGCCCCGTCGCCCATGCTGTAAATCAGCAGTCCGCAGCCAACAGAGCAGTAGGTGCAGGTGTTGCGGGTTTCGCGAGCGCGTAACAGCTTGTACTGGCGGCTCTCCGCCAGTGCGGCAGTCGGGACAAAGCCCAGAGCGGCGGCCGTGGTGCCTGCCATCCCTCCCGCGCAGATTTTGAAAAAGCGTCTTCTGCTGACATTCATCGGATTCTTCCTGTATCGATGTGACTCATTTATTTTTGCGGCGTTTCCTTCAGAGGTTCACAATTGCCCCAGTTGAAACGCATGCGGCCGCAATGTTACCACATTAACCGTGTGGTTGTTGGTTGAGGATAAAACAGAGTGAGCGAAAAACAGCACAATATCGACATAAATCCGGCTGAGGTTATCGGCGCCGGTTTAGGGGAAGTCTGGCCACGAGATAACCTGCAGCTCGCCCGCTCGGACTGGCTGGCGGAAGAGGTTCCGGTGGCGCTGGTGTATAACGGCATTTCCCACGTGGTGATGATGGCCACGCCGAAAGATCTGGAAGCATTTGCCGTTGGCTTTTCGTTATCGGAAGGGATTATCAGCAGCCCGACGGAGATTTACGGTATTGATATCCAAAATGCCTGCGAAGGGATTGAAGTGCACGTTGAGCTGTCCAGCCGTCGTTTTATGGGGCTGAAAGAGCGCCGCCGGGCGATGGCCGGGCGCACCGGATGCGGCGTCTGCGGCGTGGAGCAGCTGGCGGAAATCGGCAAGCCCATTGATGCCCTGCCGTTCAGTCAGACCTTCAACCTTAGCCATCTCGACAGCGCCCTGCGCCAGCTCAACGACTTCCAGCCGGTGGGCCAGCTGACCGGCTGCACTCACGCTGCCGCCTGGATCCAGCCTGACGGCCATTTAACCGCGGGGTGTGAAGATGTGGGCCGCCACGTGGCGCTGGACAAGCTGCTTGGCCTGCGCAGCCGGGCCGACTGGGGAGCGGGCGCGGTGCTGGTTTCCAGCCGCGCCAGCTACGAGATGGTGCAGAAGGCCGCGATGTGCGGCGTGGAGATCCTGTTTGCCGTCTCCGCCGCCACCCGACTGGCGGTTGAGGTGGCCCAGCGCAGTAATCTGACGCTGGTCGGCTTCAGCAAGCCCGGCCGCGCAACGGTGTACACCCATCCGCAGCGGCTGATTGGCGGCTGATTTACGCCAGCAGTACCTGCGGCAGTATCTGCTGTAAGGCCGCCATGGCGGGCAGCGTGGCCGCCCCCTGGTCGCTGATTAGCGTGCCGATCTGCCGAATGCTGGCGTAGTTCATGCGGCTGCTGATGCCAATCTTGCTGTGATCGGCCAGCAGGATCAGCCCGCCAGCCTGTTCGGTCATCGCCCGCGCAATCGCCGCCTCGTGCGGGTGGAAGCTGCTGGCACCCTGACGGGCGTCCACGCCGACCGGCGACAGCAGCGCCAGATCGGCGCGATAGCGGTAAATCTCGCTGACCGTCAGCTCGCCGCGCGTTTCCTGCGCACCCGCCCGCATGCTGCCGCCCAGCAGGATCACCTCGTTGTTCAGCGTCTCATGTTCTTCCGCTGCGCTAAGCTTCAGCGCGGCGTTCAGGCTGTTGGTGACGATCGTCAGGCCGGACATCGAACGCAGCTCTTCCGCCAGCATGGTGGTGGTGCTGCCCGCATCGATAAACAGGGTCTGGCCGGGCTGTAAAAGCTGCACCGCCGCACGGGCAATCGCGCGCTTCTCCTTCGCCATTGAACTACTGCGTACGGTCAGCGGCGGTTCCGGTGCGGCGTCCAGCGCCACCAGACCACCGTGTACCCGGCGCGCCAGGCCCTGCGCTTCCAGCTCGATAATATCGCGACGGGCCGTTTCCCGGGAGATACCCAGCTCTTTAATGATGCGCTCGGTGCTCACCTGATTCAGCGTGCTGAGCAGTGCGCGGATGCGATGTAAGCGTGTTTCCTGCAGCATAATTCTGATTTCCTGACGATAACTCACCGCCATAGCCTAACTGACAATGCGCGGCTCTGCATGTGTATTTTATTGCGTTTGTGTATTTTGTTGCATTTGCCGAAAAAGTTGCCATGATAATCCCCAGACATCACTGAATGCCTGCCGCCGGGCACACCTCATTTTTGTAACGGGAGCAATCAATGGCTACACGTTCAACCATCATGGATACCAACAGTTTTCGAGCCGAGCACGCTGACGGGCTGGATGCCGACGTGCGTAAACTGACCGATAAGCGCAGCAAAGTGCTGGGTGAGTCCTACCGTTTGTTCTACCGCAAGCCGGTGCATCTGGTGAAAGGCAAGGGGCAGTATCTGTGGGATGCGGCGGGCAACAAATATCTCGACGTATACAATAACGTCGCCAGTATTGGCCACTGCCACCCGGCGGTGATTGATGCGGTGTATCAGCAGATGCAGCAGCTGAACACCCACACCCGCTACCTGCACGAATCGATCCTTGATTACTCCGAACAGCTGTTAGCCACCGCCCCGGCGACCGTCGATCGCGCGATGTATATGTGCACCGGCTCGGAGGCCAACGATCTGGCGATCCGCATTGCGCGTTCATACAGCGGTGGAACCGGGATTATCGTCAGCCAGGAAGCCTATCACGGCACCAGCGATCTCACCTCCGGCGCCTCGCCCGCGCTGGGGAGCGGGCAGCCGATGGCGGCAACGACTCGTCTGGTGCCGCCGCCGGACCATTATCGCGTTAATACCCCCGATCTTGGCGCCTGGTTCGCCGGTGAAATTCAGAAGCAGATCGACGATATGGCCGCGCACGGCATCAAGTTTGCCGGCTTTCTTGCCGATTCCATCTTCTCCTCCGACGGCGTGCTGCCGGGGCCACGCGGCTTCCTGAAGCAGGCCGTTGACGTGGTGCATAAGAACGGCGGCATCTTTATTGCCGATGAGGTTCAGCCGGGCTTTGCCCGTACCGGCGATACCTTCTGGGGCTTCGCGCGCCACGACGTGGTGCCGGATGTGATCACCACCGGTAAACCGATGGGTAACGGTATTCCGGTTTCCGGTCTGCTGGCCAAAAGCGATGTGCTGGCGGCCTTCAGCGACGATATCCCCTACTTTAATACCTTTGGCGGCAACCCGGTGGCGATGGCCGCGGCGCAGGCGGTGCTGAAGGTGATTGAAGAGGAGAAGCTACAGGAACACAGCCGCGTGGTGGGCGCGAAGCTGCTGACAGAACTGCTAACGCTGAAAGAAAAGTACGAGTGCGTGGGCGACGTGCGCGGTGCCGGGCTGTTTATCGGTTTTGAGCTGGTGACGGATAAAGCCAGTAAAGCGCCGAATAAACAGCTGGCGCTGGACGTTACCGAAATGCTGCGTGACAACCATGTGCTGACTTCGGTGGCCGGGCCTTACGGCAACGTGCTGAAGCTGCGCCCGCCGCTGGCGTTCCAGGAAAGCGATATCGACTGGCTGGTCGGTGCGCTCGATAAGTCGCTGGCGGCGCTGACCCGCTAGTTTGCTGCTCTGCTGGCCGGGTCAAACCGGCCAGCATCCCTGCCTGCGGGCTTAACGTTCCCTTAGATCATTTCATTGTAACCCTACGCGTAAATGCTATAACCCGTGCCTTTCACCCGCTGTGAACGATACCCTTACTTTGTTCGGGGCATTGATAACCCTTTTCCCGATCATTTATTTAACTATAATGATCCGACTGCTTACCCGGTGCCACACTGGCACCCCCTAAGATTAATGGAGATGATGAACATGAGTTATTCACTACCATCCCTGCCTTACGCATACGATGCGCTGGAACCCCATTTCGACAAGCAGACGATGGAAATCCATCACACCAAACACCACCAGGCCTACGTGAACAATGCTAACGCGGCGCTGGAAGGCACTGAATTCGCCAACCTGCCTGTTGATGAACTGATTGCTAAACTGGACCAGCTGCCAGCGGATAAGAAAGGCCCACTGCGTAACAACGCCGGTGGCCACTCTAACCACAGCTTCTTCTGGAAAGGTCTGAAAACCGGCACCACGCTGGGCGGCGATCTGAAAGCGGCTATCGAAAAAGATTTCGGCAGCGTTGACGCGTTCAAAGCAGAATTCGAAAAAGCAGCAACCACCCGCTTCGGTTCAGGCTGGGCGTGGCTGGTTAAGAAGGGTGACAAGCTGGCGGTCGTTTCTACGGCTAACCAGGACAGCCCGCTGATGGGTGAAGCGATCTCCGGTGCATCCGGTACGCCAATCATCGGTCTGGACGTGTGGGAACACGCTTACTACCTGAAATATCAGAACAAACGCCCTGACTACATCAAAGCCTTCTGGGATGTGGTTAACTGGGATCAGGCTGCTGACCTGTTCGCTGCTGCGAAGTAACTTGCCGCAGGCGTGATAAAAGCCGGTGACGCGATGCGTTGCCGGTTTTTTTATGCGTCTCAATCCTCGCATGTCCTCCACGTTATAACGCGTTAACCCAGCTTTCATCGCCCAGTGAACTTAATGATATAACTGCACTGGCTTCAGGTCGAAATTCACTGTTATGTACTGCTTTTCATCCGGGATTTAGCGCGAAACTCTGTTATATATAGACATCTGGATGGCTAATAAGATTTTGTGTTAGCTTATGCTCTTTCGTTTGTTGCCTGCCGTGATAATTCATTAAAAAATGCAGCGCATCCTCATTGATAAGCCAGAGAATACACGCCTGTGACCGCGCAAAATCGCCTTGAAATGCGCCATATCTCCATCGCTTTTGGCGGTTTTATGGCACTCAAATCGGTGGACCTCACCCTCGAGGGACACTCTGTTCATGCACTGACCGGCGCCAACGGGGCCGGTAAATCAACGCTGATGGCCGTCCTGTCAGGGGCATACGATCATTTTACCGGTGAGATTCTGCTCGACGGCCAGCCGGTAACGATTCGCTCCCCGCGTGATGCCAAGCAGCTGGGCATTCATCTGGTCCAGCAGGAAGTGGATGTGGCCCTGGTGCCCGGCCTGAGCGTGGCGGAGAACATTATGCTGGACCGGCTGGCAGAAGGTGGCCAGCTTTATCGCTGGGGCGCAATGCGCCGCCAGGCCCGCGCGCTGTTGGAGCAGCTGGATGTACAAATCGACGTCCGCCGCAAGGTCGAGCACTGCACGCTGGCGGAAAAACAGCAGATTTTACTGGCCCGTGCGCTATCGCATCACTGCCGCTTTCTGATTCTGGACGAGCCGACGGCGCCGCTCGACCAGCACGAAAGCGATCGCCTGTTTGCGGTGGTTCGCCGCCTGCAGGACAGCGGTATTGGCGTGGTATTTATATCGCACCGCATCCATGAACTAAAAGCTATCTGCGATCGCCTGACGGTGCTGCGTGACGGCGAGCTGATTGAAAGCGGCCCGATGCAGGACCTCAGCGGCGAGCAGATTGTGGAAAAGATGCTGGGCCACCAGTTAGACGACATCTATCCGCCGCGCCGCCCGCCGTTCAGCGAAGACATCCTGCTGCACATCGACGGCCTGCACGACGAGCAGCTGCTGAAGGATATTACGCTGACGCTGCGTAAAGGGGAGATCCTGGGCATTGCCGGACTGGCCGGTGCAGGAAAAACCGAGCTGTGCAAGGCGCTGTTTGGGGCCAGCAGCAGCCGGATTACCCAGGGAGAACTGCACGGCAGGCCGTGGAAGCCGACTTCACCCCATGCCGCCGTTGAAAAGGGCATGGCGCTGATCCCCGAGGAGCGGCGAAAAGAGGGCATTTTTATTGATGAATCGGTGGTGATGAATCTTAGCGTTAGCGCCGACAACAGTTTTTCCCGCTGGAGCCTGTTTGGCCATCGCCAGGCGTGGCGCTGGGCGGAGGAGGTGATTGCCAGGCTGGGGATCCGCACCACCGGCCCGCGACAAACGCTGCGTCGACTGTCCGGCGGCAATCAGCAGAAAGTGGCGATTGGCAAATGGCTGCGGAATGATGCTGATGTGCTGATTTTCGACGAACCTACCAAGGGCGTTGATATCAAAGCAAAAACAGACCTGTTCGAACTGATCGACGGGCTGGCTCGCCAGGGCAAGGGAGTCATTTATGCCTCCGGCGAATTTGCCGAGCTGGTCGGGCTGTGCGACCGCATCTGCGTACTGTGGGATGGGCGAATTGTGGCCGAAATGGCCGCCAGTGAAACCGACGAAGAAACACTTTTACTTTATTCCACCGGAGGAACACCTGCGTGAGCAGCAAAGAAATTTCCCTCAAGCCGACAACATCTGTCCGGCACCAGCTGTTTGATTTTCTCTATAAGTGGGGAATGTTGCTGACGGTAGCAGCGCTGATTATCGGTTTTGGCCTGGCGTCAGACAGCTTCCTGGAGCCGAGTAACATCATCAATATTCTGCGCTCAATCGCTATCGTGACGGTGATTGCGATTGGCGTATCGATCTCACTGACTATCGGCGGTTTCGACCTTTCCGTCGGCTCAACCGCATCGCTGGCAAACTCGCTGGTGATCTCCTTCTTCGTCTGGTACGGGTTTGGCCCCACGGCAGCGATTGCGCTGACGCTGCTGCTCTGTACGCTGGTTGGCCTGTTTAACGCCTTTATGATCGTGGTGTTGAAAATCCCTGACATGCTGGCCACGCTCGCCAGCCTGTTTGTGGTGCAGGGTGTGGCGATGACCTACAGCTTTGGCGGCTCCATTACGGAAAATATGGTACTGCCAAGCGGAGATATGGCAGAAGGCACCATTCCGGCGGTGTTCTCGCTGCTGGGCCAGGTGCCGATTATCGTTATCGTGATGCTGGTGGTGACGGTGCTGGCGCAGCTGCTGCTCTCACTCACCAAGCACGGACGCCGCATGTACGCCATCGGCGGCAACCCGGAGGCCGCGCGCCTGTCCGGGATCCGCACCAACCGCTATCGCGTGGTGGCTTACGTTATCGCCTCACTGCTGGCCGGCCTGGGCGGTATCTTACTGGCTTCCCGTATCGGTTCTTCACAGGTTAACGCGGGCGGCGGGTACCTGATGGATGCGGTTGCCGCCGCGTGGATTGGGCTTTCTCTGGCCGGCGCCGGTAAGCCAAACGCGCTGGGAACCCTGCTTGGCGCGGTGATCCTCGGCGTGCTGCAAAATGGTCTGGTGATGCTGTCCGTTCCCTACTACGCCATGGATATTATTAAAGGCCTGGTGCTGGCGGTTGCGCTGGCGATCACCTACATTCAGCGCCGTCAGTAATCACCGAATATTCCCTATCTGCTTCAATAAAACGGCTTATTGCGCCTGCCGCAATAAGCCGTTTTATTATCTGTCGTTACACACATACAGCGGTGTCGTCAACCCTGAAACCAGCCATGCTCCGTCATTGAACCGAGTCAAATACAGGATAAAGAATTTACTTTTCATCAGGTTGCGGTAGAACACCTCATCGGGAACCGTGTCTATCTCACTGACGATGCTGCGATCCCACGTCAGTTCCAGCACGTGATTTTCTGGATGGTACTGGTAATCCATTAACAGCGTTCTACTCAGGATAAAACGGCCTTCCGGCGCGGTCAGCCGCCCGGTATAAAGCAGCGCCAGACGGCTGCTGCCCAATGTCGTCAGGCTCAGTCGCCCTTCCATATGCGCGGATGCATCGGGCTGTTTTATCTCAAAATCCACCTTCGCCCTGCAGGAGAGCACCAGTTTCCCATCACCGGAAGGAGGATTTTTATTGCTCAGGCTGATAACGGTTCCGGCAATTAAGCTGAGCATTACGCCGCAAAAAAAAATGATTTTCTTCATGGTTTTTGTAGCGTTAGTGAGAGGTAACTCTCACACGTGGAATTTATTTCCATGTGCCCGGATAAACACTGCACAAGAAAAGTCGACCGCTGATTGTGTTTTGTGTCCTTAGTGACCTGTGTTGTTTTCAGATAAATACGGCTTCGTTTATTAACACAGTTAATATTTTTCTCGTTGATAATATCCTCTACAAGATTCACTTTCTCTTTGTCGTTAATTCCTTTTCCTGAAGCTAAATCTACAATCTCACATAAACCAATTGATGAAGTGGCGTTTTTTCCATTTGAATAAAAAAAACCAGGAAACCCATTTCTTATTACAACAAGAGATAATAAAACTGCAGTAAGAACAATGAATTTTCTATTTATAATTTCTCTTTTAGTGAAATGACACAGATGTAGTATTATTATTTTAGTTCTGCACCGCCTGGCAAAAGACTGCTCCACTGGAGGAACCACATCCTTATTCCAATCCTCATAATACTCATCACGATCATTATTTACAGGCGACTCACTCTGCTCACAAGGGCTATCAGTGAATTTCTGCACATCAGCCTCCAGTCTGAAACCCTCTCTGGGAGAGGTAATAATAATATTATCCTCCATTCCAATTTGTGAGAAAACTTTTCTCAGGAAACTGATATGGTTGCTAAGATTGTTGCTGGAAGGGATTAATCCATGATTTTCCCAAACGCGCTCTAACAATTCCTCGCGCGATAGCGTGATACCAGAATGAGTAATTAACTCATTCAAAAGCCGGCTACCCGGTTTCGAAAGCGCTACAGAAATACTTTCGTCGCTTACCAGAGTCAGTATTCCAGCGCAAGAATCAAATTCAACGAAATTGTTTATCAAGTATTTCATTGGGTATCTGCATGTAAAAATTACAAGTCTATTCACGAACAGCAGGAACTTGACGATTAAAAAGCTCACCTGGCATCCTGAACTCGTTAATTATAAGATGTCTTTATGACCTGATAATATTTTAAGTTGTGTCATTCCTTAACATCCGCGATTTAACATTCTAAACATTTTATTTTTTCACACCATCGTTAGAATATTAATCTAACAAATGAATTTAATTTGGTTTTTTATTTTGTAATTTTCAACTAATTGATATTAAGTTTTGATTTATAACTACAAAAGTTATCATTACTCCACTTGACTATCAGGGGTTGGTTTTTTATTTATCGGCAGGAGCCGGGTTTACCAAGAAGGAGTTATAAAATGATTGAATCCACCAGGTACTTTCAAAGAGCAACATCCGTTGAACGTGTCATCACTGCACTGCAGGAATTTTATAAAGAAAGTGATACTAAGGTGTATGCCAGCACCAGAGATATCGCCGACAGATCTGAACTCAGCATTTACAATGCCAGGCATATCCTGATCAAATTGGAAAAAGAAGGCGTTATCACCTCTGTTAAACAGAGAAAGAGCTTGTACTGGAATAAAACCGAGTCTTTTACTGGTTGACCGGTGAAAAAATCGCGCATTCAGTATTACTGAATGCGTTATCGTTTACATTGCCCGACTATATCATTACTTCTTCGACTGTTCTGGATAAATATCTGAAACGCGAAGATCATAAACCATAGTCGCATTCGGTGGCACCTTAGGAGGATAACCTTTGTCCCCATAGGCCAGCGACGGTGGTACGACGATAGTAATTGATCCATGATTTTTCAGCCTCGAGAGTGCTTCCCGGAATACCGGTGGGAATGCTGAAATTGGCTGGGTCAGTACAATACCTTTCGCATCCATATCTTCAATAATCATACCATTTGCCAGGCTTTCTTTAACAACCACATCAATGGTCGCACCGGCAGGGATAGGGACATCACCGACATAACCAACACGATACCAGAAACCGGAATCGCTTTTTTTGACATTCTTCTGTTTGGTAAAGTTGGCAATAAATTTTTTAGTCGACTTATCTAAATCGCCCATATATTTTTCACGACCGGATTTTACTCGCTCGCTGATATTCATCAGCGCTTTATGCAGTTCATCAGGAGCGAGCTTTTCTTTCCCCTGGAATGCATCAATAATCCCGGCCAGAACGCTCGGTTTATCGCTGTCCGTTGATGCCCAGTTACGGTTTTCTGCCTGGATCTGAAGGATCTCTGTTCCAAGAGAGATGCCAACGGCATAAGCTTCGCGGGTTGCTTTCTTCTTCAGCGTTTCCGAATTCATCTCAGGCGTACCTTTCACTTTAGGCGCTGCACTCTGTTTTGCCGCCTCGGTAAGCTGGGCCTGCGTTGCATCCAGTTTTTGCTGGAGTTCTTTAACCTTATCCTCTGCCGCTTTGTAATCGGCGGTGATGATGGGATCACTGACTTTCGCGTCTTCACTGGTAACGCCTTCTTTGCTCTGGAGTAGTAGCGCATTATCCAGCTGCCCCTGAAGTGCTTTGATTTTCAACTGGCTGTCGGCCAACTGTGCCGGAGTTGGCGCGTGATCGAGCTGCTGCTGAAGTTTTTCTTTGTCCGCCTGCATGGCCGTCTGCTGAAGCTGGGCAGTAGCCAATTTATCCTGAAGCGCTTTAATCTGACCGGCAATCGCCGCACTGTTTTCTTCTTTACTGAGCAGATTGCTCTGTAGCTTTTGCTGAAGCTGCTGTTTCTCAGACTGGATGGCAGCCTGTTGAGTTTGCGAAGCGTCCAGTTTTACTTGCAGAGCTTTGATTTTATCTTCCGCTAATTTTTTTTCAGCGATTAGCACTTCACTGCTTGATTTCACCTGCTCGCTAGCGCTGCGCTCCTGCTTCTGTAACTGCTGAACATTTTCATCCAGCTTTATTTGCAGAGCTTTAACTTTGTTCTGGCTATCGGCAAGCTGAGCAGGCGTAGGTGCTGCTGCCAACTGTTGCTGCATCTGCTGTTTTTCATTTTGCAGATGAGTAAGCTGCTGCTGGCGGGTAGCCAGTTCGTCCTGCAGCTTACTCTGTTGGTTCTTAACCGACGCCAGCGTTTCGCTGGCGTTGCTATGCCCGGAAATTTGCAGCAAAAGCTGTTTGTTATCGTCGGCGTACTGTTTATTCTCGCTTTCCAGCTTACGTATCGACGATTCTAGCTGATAGACCCGATCTGAAGTCTGCAAGACTTTTTGACGATTTGCCGTAAGGTCTGATTCCAACTGATGGTTGAGCGTGTTCTGCTTTTCCAACTGAGCGCTGAGTGACGATTCACGTTCCCCAGTCATCTGGCTACGATCATTTTTGAGAACCGTAAGCTGATTCTGTAACTTACCAAGCTGCAATTTCAGGTCTTTTTGCTGCTCCTGCAGAACAGATTCCGCCTGTCGCGCTCTGGCAGCCTGCTGGTTAGCCTGCTTAAGATTTTCGGCCAGAGCCTCAGGTGCCGGGCGCAGGGTAAATGTCCGGTAAAGACTCTCAACCATTTTTTGTACCATCTGCACGTCATGCGCTGATACGACAGGGGAAACCGATGCTTTTTGTGCCGCAAGGTGCAATACGGAGAGCTGCTTTTCGAGCTTCTGAATAGTGAGATTCTGTGCAGCGATCGCCTGTTCTTTCTGCGAAATGCTGCTCTGTAGCTGCACCAGCTGAAGTCGATCCGGCTCCGTCATCGGCGTCTTATTGACCACAGATACGGGAACAGGTTTTTTAGGGTTAGGCAGGGTCTTGCGTTTCGGCTTAGGCGCTTTTTTTGATGGCGTGTAGCGTGGAAAATCGATCTGCTGCTGCTGATACTGACGCGCAAATTGCAGAACGGCTGGCGCCTCATCAGATTCAGCATAAGCCGGGCTGCCCATAACCGTCAGGCTCAGCATAAGCAATGCGATCGGAGAATGAACGAAAGGGAATGGGCCAGGCTTACGGTTCATGGACGAGCCTCACCTCGGCGTGTCAATCCATCCAGCAGGGTTTGCGCGATCTGCGCGCAGAGCAGGTTAGCGCGATAGCGATACAGCGCATCTACCGTGTCCTGCGTATCGGCATTGGTTTTTTGACGAAGGTTGGCGTATTGCGCAGCGCCATTCATCAGATAGTCGAATGAACTACGCAGACGCGTATATTGGGCAGGGCTCATGACTTTCAGCGCTTCCAGCTGAGACTGACACTGCTCAAGTTTTTCACTGTCCGTTTTATACTTATCGCTATGCTGTACGGTACTGCCGTTCTGTGGTTCAAGCCCGGTTCTTCCAGAGTCGACGGAAGAAGAAGCGGAAGGAGAGCTCACGGCGGTAGATTGCACTTGACCCGCATTCAATGATGTATTTACCATCGATTTTCCTGGGTCTGATGCCGTCTGACAACCAAATAAAAAAAATGCAAAAAACAAAATCGATTTATTTTTAACATGAAAAAATAATTTCGAATACGTTATAATCATGGGTATCTCAGTTATTTTTCACGTGCACGCCATGATTCACACCACCCTTCCTGGAGCAGCCAGTAATTGAGCTCGGCAGGGCGAATCATGTTCAGCTTAGACATAATATTTCTTTTATGAGCACTGACGGTTTTCTCACTGATATGCAGAAAATGAGCAACAGCTCCATTGCTAATACCACGAGCGAGATAACGCAGTATTTCAGTCTCACGCCGAGTAAAATTGTTCTTAGTACGAACTGAACATGGTGGTATCAGAATGTTACGCAAATCAGACTGCGGCTCGAGATGGTGGCGAATAGCAGCAGACACGTCATCAATAGACTGATTTCTGAATAAAGGAGAATACTGATTTAACTTGCTAATTTTTAATGAGTTCGCCGCATTAGCTGATACCGTATCATGTATTATAAATACGCTCATTGCGCGCGAAACCTGCCTGCGATTCAAATAATGAAGATTAGCAACAGATACTGTATCCGCCGCCAGAAATACGAGTTTCGCCCGATTATTAAAAACACAGTCAGTAAACTCTATGTTCATTCCCATTGATGATGAGTTATCGCGTATACAGTCCATTAGCCCTTCAGCAAAGAAGCGATTTGGGTCATTGATGACAACTGTTAAAAGGTTTTTTTTCATAATAGATCCTGATGTTATCCCTAACCCAGGAAGTTGTTTTCACTCTCAACAACTCCCCCCTGCTATCTCCTGATGGCATTCGTGAGGATTGTATCTCAGAGGATTTAATAAAAAAAGCAGGGTTTCATTGATAGATTAATTGCGATATATTATATCGCGTATAATTCTTTGATAGCTAAAACCATTATAGGGAATTTTATGGCGACATTTAACTTTTAATTCAATTTCAGATTTTTAATAAAACAATTTTGGTAGGCATGACACACAAGATTATTTTTAACCAAAGAGATAAAATTATATATAAAGCGGTATTGCTGAGTGTCAATTTTAGATCTTGAAGAATTCACCACACTCAGCAGGAAGAGAAATAAATTTTATTCAATACAAAAAATTAAAATTTTTGTAATATTATTGATGTAAAGATTATCGGATTAATGATTTACTCATACTCAAGATAGAATGTTGCAGTGGCTGCAAACGGTCCCAATACGATACTTTTATTACTTATCGCATCTGGCTCAGCCTGAATAAATGCTTTAAAATCAATGCTATTTTCCCCTTCTTTCAGCTGATATTCTGAGGTTTCTTTACCTAACGGAAGCGGTGAACCACTGGCTGTTTCAAGGCCGATAGCTATGCCAGCAGCTGAACTATCCGTATTTACCGCCAGCAGGCCAGGAAGAGCGAGGCTTTTATTGCCGGTAAAAGATATGCGCACGCTTTTACCTACGCTTAGATCGCACTCGGACAAAATTACGCTAAATGGGCGAGGGTAAGACCGCTCGTGCAGATATAGCGACGTGTCAATTATTGAATGAAAATCAACCTCAAGCGATTCATTTCCCGGACCTATAATACAGGGCTGCGCGACCAACTGCCCCGAAAACTTCAGGTTATCAGTTCCATTCTTTTCTTCATCAGCATAAACATACGACCCTGCTGCCAAAGACGATATCAGCAGGCTAGTATATAAAAACGACCTGCTAAACCTGTGATATATTTTCATCGAGCCAGCTCCAATTAGTGGTATTCAGCCTTTAATGTCGCCGTTGCTTCAAAGGAACCGTCTTTCAGAGTTCCTCCTGGCTTATTAACGGGAACGGCCCATAGTTCAGGCTGATTTTTAAAATTAATGTTAATAGGTTTGTTCAGCGTGAATTTCTTTTTTGAGCTCGCGCTACCATAGTAAATCTGAATCCCCAAGTCTCCGAGATTAGTCTTGAGGACACCATCGCCATAGGGTGAACTCCCAACGAGCGTTAGTTGTAGATCCAATCCCGGTGTTCCATTACCACATTTCAGGTTATATGGAACAGGAAGTATAAAGTTAACACCATCGATTTTACTGATCGGCATACGACCTGGAAACGGTACTTCAATCATTCCTCCTGCCGCATTACCAATGGTGCACTGCGGTGGAATCACCAGAGTACCTGTAAATTTTAAATTATCAGCGGCGCTGGTCTGGTGACAGAATAAAATAGACAGAACGAGTACGACATTCTTTCTCAATAACCTCATTATTACTTTCCTTGTTATAAAACTATTGATAATCAAGGCCAACATTTATCAGAGACCACCAGCTGCCAGCGACTAAATTCGCGCGAGTACGTTCGGGGATAATGGTGTAAATCAGCTGATTACTTCCTGGGGTCAGCATAAGAGGAGATGCATGACCGCCAACGCGCACATCTCTCCCAAGCATATCCGTAAGGCGCAGTGCAAACCCGCTTGCTCCGCTGACCTTTATTAGCTGAGAATTATCGGCATCCAGGGGTGCCTTAAAACTAATTGAAACGGAGGGTTGCCTCTTGCTCCACGTTACGTTTCCCGTAAAGCTATCACTAATTCGTGAAGCGGAGGAGGCGCAGTCCTCCAGTTTTAATTCGATTTTCACCGCTTTGCCGCGATCGCCAATATGACGTAACTGTGCGGTCCCTATATCACCCATAGCAATATCCTGCCAGACAGAGCTGGTTGCCAGACGGCAGGCACTTTCATTTAACGAGCCATGAACGTGAATTTGGCCATGGGCACCGTCAACGTCCCAGTTATCTGCCGCCTGAATGGCGGAGTGATTTAGCATGCACGCAGCAAGAACTCCTGTCGCAACAGCAAACCTGATTAAGCGAAAAGGTTGTTTATTCTGCGCCGGTGGCCTGCAATTTTCTTCTCCCTGTTGTCTTTGCATACCTGATCTCCTTATCTCGCCGTTTAATCTGTCTATCCGTTATTTGGACTTAACCGGTGACGCCTGGCAGGTGATGCCACTGCAGGTAAACTGCAGCTGAGGACGTCCACCGTAGTCATTGATATAGGTTAATACCGGGCTGTTACCTAAAATACCGGCAGTAATGTTAATCGGGGCCTCACCTTTAGGCGCGATCATCACCGCTTCAAAGTCTTTTGCTGATGGCCCCTTAACGCTGCTGCTGGCATCGATAAGAGTGACGTAGTACGGGGTCGGGTTATTCACCACATAGCGATCGCCCTGGCGAGTCAGAGTGATTTTTTCCTGCCACGGTGCGCTGTTACTTTGGGTCATTAGCGCAGCAGGGCGATAAAAAAGCTTAACGCGTGTCTGCAGCGCAATTTGTAGCGTATTAGGCTTTTCGCTGCGCGGTGGAATTTCCCGCAGATTGAAATAAAACAGCGACTCATGGTCCTGAGGTAAGGCCTTCTCTGCGCCCACAGACTGAATGCGGACCTGGCTTTGAACGCCCGGCTCGATACGCTGTACCGGCGGAAGTACGGTCAAGGGTGAATTAATCTTGTTGCCTTTTTCGTCCTCAAGCCAGCCCTGAGCGAGATAAGGTAGCTGTTTATTTTCATTGCTGACGCTCAGGCTAATCGATTTTTGGCTCCCATCAAAAACAACACGTGTACGATCTAACGCGATAGCCGCAAAGGCTGATTGGACCGTCAGAGGAGCCAAAACCAGTCCCATAATAATTTTTTGTTTCATTATTTCATCTCATCTAATTTTTTGTTAACAGCCACTACGTGACATGGCAGTAGTAAATTTGTTTCTTCGCCAATTAACAGAGTTTTAGGCAGTGGTAATTCACACTGTTCTTTACCGTCCCAGAATACTTTCATTGTTTCACCGGCTTTGATGCCGGACAGATACACGCTACCGCCGTCATTAACAATCCCTACGCTCTGATCCCTGCCGTTTTTAACCGTGGCACCAAACGGTGGTGTCGATCCGTCTGCCAGGCGGAGTACCGCCATCGATTTTTCACCAGAAATCACTTCAAACTTACGATACCCGATAGCACCTTCCGTCAAGGTTGCCTGAGTGACCGAACGAATAGCTTCAGCATCTTCAGGCAGCTTATTCAGATCAATGCTGAGTTGGTTTCGGTAATAATTGGAGACGTCGGCGAGTACAACTTTACCGAATCGGTTAGATGAGGTCGTCGATCCATAGCCACTCACCGGTACATTGGCAACGCCGTCGGTATCCAACAGGATTCGCGTGCCACCAATCATACTGGTCCGATGCAGTGCCGCACCTTTTAGCGTCGCCGTTGCTCCCCCCTGGATACTTAATCCTACCGAACTGTAATCGCCTTCCTGATAAGTGGCATTCGCATCAACCTGTGCAATATCGCCCTCATGAGAGTAGTAACCACTCGCTAACGCTTTACTGTGTGACAACCCACTACTCACTTGATAGTTATTGTGTTCATCAATCTTTTTGTAATAGCTCGCTTTATTCGTGTTATCCGAACGTCCCCAGCTGCCGTTATAGCTCAGGCTGGCATCATTGCCCATGGGCAATGATAGCGACAGATACATTCCGTCATCAGTATGACTATCATATTTATTACGAAAAGCAGTTAATGATAAACTTAAGTTTTTTAAGCGCCCTAAGTCAAAATAACTTGATACGGTAACATCATAGCGATCGTTTTCCGGCCGGTCCCAGTAGGTCTGGTGGTTATAATTCAGGTATGTACTTATACCGGCATCCCGGAATTGTTTATTAAATGATATGGTATACATCTCTTTACTATTTTGAGACCGCACACCGGTCACACGCGTATCGAGATATTCGCTCATGCTCATGTATTTTTTCTGTGAAAAACGATATCCCGCAAAGGTCACCTGACTATCATAATCATCAAAGCGTTTGGAATAGCTCAAACGATACGAACCGCCTGAATATATCTCATCGCTATGGGGCAGTTTTGCCCGGGATTGCGTTGCGTCAAAAGACAGCGCCCCCAGGAACATAAGATCGCGACCAATACCCAGAGCAAGCGCGTTATATCTGCCATCAGATACACCACCACCGTACAGCGACCAACCGTTGTTGATACCCCAGGAAAATTCAGCGGATCCAAACATGGGTCCGTTAGCATGATGCCGAAAGTCGGTTGGACGACCGGATGCAATTTTGTAACGAATCGTTCCCGGGCGGGTCAGATAAGGAATGTTCGCGGTGTTAATCGTAAACTCCTGCACGCTTCCATCCTGCTCTTCGATACGTACATCTAATTTACCGGTAACCGCATCGTTAATATCCTGAATACGGAATGGCCCCGATGCCACCTGGGTTTGCTGTAACACACGGCCCTGCTGGCTGATAATAACTTTGGCGTTAGTTTTTGCCACGCCAGAGACTTCTGGTGCATAGCCACGCAAATTCGGCGGCAGCATGCCATCGTCGGTGACCAGCGTTGCGCCGGTAAAACGGAAGCTGTCAAAAATATCGGAGTTGAGATAGTTCTCGCCCAACGTCAGTTTTGCACCAAGACGTGCTATTGCCCTGTAGGCGTAATAACGGCTCCAGTCCCATGTCATTTTGTTTGATGAGTTACTG
Organism: Erwinia sp. JUb26; assembly: GCF_003751505.1. GTDB lineage: Bacteria > Pseudomonadota > Gammaproteobacteria > Enterobacterales > Enterobacteriaceae > Erwinia. The sequence goes on from NZ_RJVB01000005.1 coordinate 287,021, forward strand.
CCAGACCGATGGTTATACCGGCTTTGCCAGTCGGCACGAAAACGCCATACGTCGAAGTTGGCACCGACCGTACCGTTGCCGCTGGCGTCATAAGATTTATCACCACTCTTACTCTGGCGTTGCCCCTGCGCATTAACGTTGTAGTCAAACAGCAACCCTGGGATACCATTATCCCAGCGCGAAGGCGGATCCCAGTCATCGGCAGCATACTCCAGATAAGCCTGGGGAATGCTCAGATAAACCGCCGAAGCCGACAGATCGGTTTTAACCACCGTACCTTTCAGGCTATCAATCACCAGGCATCCACCATTGTGCCACCAGGTCAACTTATCCTTCATTTGTGGCTTCAGGCCAATTTGCTTAACCAGCTCCGGCGTAATACAGGCATCACTGCCTTTTGGATCGTTCTCCGGCGGATAAAAGCTAATCGGCTGTTCTCTCAGCTGCTGTTTGTTAATATTTACAGACATGATGTAGTCACCCGGCATAACAAAACCGGCGCGGGCAAACTGGTCGAGGTCGATGTTTTTACGGTCGTTAACATCGAGAACGTCGACGTTAAATTTGAAGTCCTGAGAATTAGCAGGAAAGGCCGCCACGCTAATGAGACAGCTAATTAATAATCCCAGCAGATGCGGGCGTGTAGAAAAAGACCTAAAATAATATGGCGTCATCATTCCCTGACCTTTTTTTCCATTCCAGCGCCATAGAGTCATTTACATCAATGGTTCTGCGCCATGCCGATGTTCATTTCAGCTAAGGATTAATCTGTCAAAATGATATCGCTGTGTTAGTAGTAATCCATTTTGAATTTAATTACGGCGTTGTAATCACCCGCTTGTAGTGCCCGATGATTACTGACAAGTTGCATGGAGAAGTTAAGTGAAATATCTCCTGACTCAATCTTTCCAGGAGGAAGAGCCAATCCTGGCCTGGCAATACTTCCACTGTTGTCAATGATTTTTATCGCGATACCTTTTGCATCACCTTCGACAGAAAATAATCCATCATCATTCAATCCATCGAAAGTAATGGTGAAATATTGCCACCTGGTGGAATCTTTATCACTTTTATTAAGAACGCAATTAATAAGATTTATAGAGAAATTTTTTTTAACGCTTTGCCCATCTCGTACAATTCGGCTGACGGGTACTACGCCCATATCAATGGTTTGATCGATACTATTGATATCAATTGCGCAGGCTGCATCAATGATGCTACCAATCATATTCACTCGCCCTTGCCCATTGTCAGAAGACATCAAACCAGAGGAGTAACCTTGACTAACAGCACTCATGTTCAACAATAAAACTAAAACGCTTATCTTCTTGAACATAGAGAAAACCTAACAATTACAAGCGAAATCAGTACATGTGGAGTTATCCTCCACATGTACTCTTCATCAGTACCGAATATTACTGATAAGCAAGGGTGAAGTTAGTAACAGCAGTAAACTCACCCAGCTCGACTTCAGTCACACCTGGGTTACCCTGTACAAAGGCAGAGAAACTCAGCGTGTTATCGCCATTCGCCAAGTCCTGCAGATTGGTAGGTTCAGCCAGCTTAATTTGCTGATTATTACCGTCGTTCATGATGAGGCTGGCACCGGTAACTTTACCCATGCCCAGAGAATCAGGAATTGTACCTTTAGGACCCGTGAAGGTTACGCTCACAGATTTTTTATCTGTAATAACACATTTTTCCAGTTTGATACTGAAGTCACGAGCTACAGACCGCTGATCACCATTAATCAGAGCCGCATTAGAGATCTGTCCCATTTCAACAACCTGATCTTTATTTCCGGCAATCGAGCAAGGCGCATCAATAATAGAACCTTTGAAGGTGAAGCTGCCGCTACCCTGATCGGTTGGAGTAGGATCACCTGCTGCAGCCTGAGCAAAACCAGTCATACCCATTGCCAGAGCAACGCCAAGTACAATTTTTTTCAGTTCCATTACACTATTCCTTTATTGATATGAAAATATCTTTTTGTCCGTTTTCAAGAATGCAAAAAGCTTTTTGTACTGAATCTATTAAGAAACGATTTAACGAACGCGGCCATTAATTATATTTCATGATATTAACAATCATGGATAAATAACTATTCATGCTTGCTCGTTGAAAGTAATTATTGCAAATACAGTACGCTAATTGAAGAAAAAAAAACCGATACCTAAAATTCGATATAAATTTCTGGAACTTCGTAAAAAAAATAATAAATGCGAGTCTAATGTCATTGTTTATCCAAAGTTGCGACAGTTAAAAACTGCTAAGCAACTCATCACTAGCATATAGCACTAAAGAAACAACTTAATGCAGGTTATGGCACTGGGCGTGGGGGATTAATAGGATATAACGGTTTTAATTTACAGGTACGGGAGACGCGGTGGGTATAACGACCTTTAGTGGACTTTGACACAATGCCAGATGAGAATTAACCCTTTGATAGTAAGGCTGAAAACAGGCAAGCCGCTCCGACGTCAAAAAAATTAAGATGCCCGGCACAAGCTCCGGGCAGCGTTCTTAAAATTCTGCCTTAGCAAATCCAGTCATCTCTTTAAGGCCCAGTTCGCGGCCCAGAGCGGTGGTTGGATGTACGACGATCAGACCGCGCACGCTTTTTTTCAGCGCGCCCATATTGGCCTGTTCTTTTTTGGTAATAGCACGGCTGAAGGGCAGCTTTTTAAGCTGCTGGGCTTCTTTACTGAGATTCTCTGCCCGCACATTGCGCAAACGTTCGATCTCAGCGATCAGCTTGTCTTTCTCATTCAGCAGTTCACCCAGCTTCTCGCTGTCGCCCGATGCCAGCAGGCCTGGCTCTTTGTGATTAAGGGCATCCAGCTTGTCACTAAGGATTTTAATTTCTGACTGTACTTGTTCTTTCATAACGATTAACCGTAACAATGATTCATTGCTGCAAAGGATACACCAAACCGGTCTAAAGCGGGTAAGGAGAGGCTATTTTTTGAAGGCCTGTTTCTGGCTTATCAGCGAAATCAACGAGGTGAGGGACAGAACCATGGTGGAACGCACCACCTGCTGATAGCGCAGCTGCTGCATATTACGTAATTCCGCATCTTCAACGGCGAAATCCGGGCGGGGAGGAAGGGGAGTCACACAGTGCAGCTCACCAAAGGGGCCAAGGATTTCATCGTCGGTAAAACGGTATTCGTGGCCATCATGGTTCAGCTCTTCACGCAGCGCCATCAGCAGTTCACAGTCTTCATATTCGCTGCGGTTAATCATGCCTAAGCCATAAATCAGCTTCAGGCGAACAGACAGCTCGCCAAGCGGGCCATCGCCGTGTAAAAGCGGTTCCACCGCATACTTAACGGCATAATCATCTTTGCGGAACACCTGGATGACCAGCATATTAATCGCCTCCGCCAGTAATTCAACGGCAGCGATCAGAAAGCTTCTTACCGAACGTCCGGCATTCAGGCGCTCCAGCACCCTGTTTTCAAAAGCCTGAGGTTGTTCCATAAGTGCCTGCATATCGTTCATCATATGGCGTAGTGATATCAGCGCGGGCACAGCGGTGAGGCTGTGCCCGGATTGTTCGTCCCTGAGGAGCGCGTTCAACGGCATTATGCCATAGCGCTCCAGGCTTTCACTACGGCCTTAACCACATCGCTGTTGGCATCAAGGCCGGAGACCTCAGCCAGCGTGGTCGCAACATCCTGCTTCGCCAGCAGCTCAGCCAGCTCCTGTGCCTGCGGATCCTGTTCGCTGTGGTAGCGTAGCGCGGCGGCGATGCCGGTCACCAGGTTATCGTGAGGCAGCTGATACTCCAGTGTGCCCAGCGTGGGCTTAATCAGGCGGTCACCGGCGCTGAGCTTACGCAGCGGCTGGCGGCCTACGCGTTCAACGTCATCTTTCAGATACGGATTTTCAAAACGGCCCAAAATTTTCTGGATATAGGCCGCGTGCTTATCCGCTTCAAAACCGTAACGCTTAATCAGCACGGCACCGCTTTCTTCCATCGCGCCTTTGACCACGGCACGCACCTGCGGATCGAGAATCGCTTCGCGAATGGTGTTATGCCCCGCCAGTTGCCCAAGATATGCCGTAATCGCATGCCCCGTATTGAGCGTAAACAGTTTACGCTCGACGAATGCCATCAGATTGTCGGTCAGTTCCATACCCGGGATAGCGGGCAGGGCACCTTTGAACTGGGTTTTATCCACAATCCATTCGCTGAAGGTTTCGACCGTCACTTCCAGCGGGTCGCTGCTGCCCGCCTCGGAAGGCGGCACGATACGGTCAACGGCGGAATCCACAAAGCCCACGTTCGCTTCAACCCAGGCGTGATACTGCTCGGGCAGCGCTTTCAGCACGTGGCCTTTCAGCTGCGTGGTGCCGCGAACCATGTTTTCGCAGGCGATAACATTCAGGGGACGGGTATTAGCGTTATCACTGCGTTTGGCCAGCCCTTTCGCAATGCCGCCGGCAATACGCTCAAGGATCTGTGGACCAACCGCCGTGGTAACGATATCAACCTCAGCCACCAGATCGACAATATCGTCGCTGGTGCTGTTAACCGCATTCACACCTTTTACGATCTCAACCTGCGCCTGTTCGCCGACCACGTGAACCGGATATTCATGGCGTGCGTTAATCGCATCCAGTACGACCTGGTTAACGTCCGCGAAAGTCAGTTGAATACCGGCGTCGGCCAGTAGTTTACCGATAAATCCCCGGCCAATGTTGCCCGCACCAAAATGTAAAGCTTTCATGATATTACCCACTTAAATTGTTCAGGATTCGATCCAAAAAAGGCCGGGCATGCCCGGCCCTTGCGGAAATACATCACCACTCGCTGAATCAGGCGCTGGTTTTACCGGACAGCAGATCCAGCACTTCCTGTACGCTGGTGGTGGTCGCCAGTCGGGCAATCACGCTGTCATCGTCCAGTGCATTCGTCAGGCTGGTAATCACCTGGATATGCTCGTTATTGCGGGCGGCAATACCAATCACCAGGCGAGCGATGTCGTCTTCTTCCTCACCGAAGCGCACGCCTTCCGGATACTGGCAGAATACTACCCCGGTCTTCAGCACGCGGTCTTTCGCGGCAATCGTACCGTGCGGCACGGCAATTGACTCACCGAGGTAGGTTGGCGTCAGTTTTTCACGTTCCAGCATCGCTTCGACGTATTCCGGCTCAACGTAGCCGCCTTTTACCAGCTGTTCACCGGCAAAGCGAATCGCCTGCTCTTTTTCGCTGGCATGATTGCCGAGGAATACATTGCTGGCGGTCAGCTTGAACAGATGCTCCTGGCCTTCATCAAAGCTGTCGCTGAGCGTGGTGCTCACTTTTTCGCGATGTTCGGCGCTGCGGTTAGCTTCGACCAGACGCGCGGTCAGATCGTTATACAGGCCGCTGTCGAGGAAGTTGGTCAGGGAAATATGCTGCGCATGGGGCGCCTGGCGCATCGCACGCTCGGTGAGATCGCGGTGGGTAATGACCAGATCCACATCGCCCGGCAGGCTGTTAATGGCCGTGTTGGTCACAGAAATCGTGGTCAGGCCCGCATCGTTCACTTTCTTACGCAGCACGCCTGCACCCATGGCGCTGGAGCCCATACCGGCATCACAGGCCACGATGATTTTGCGCACGTGGGATAAATCGGAGTGCAGCGCATCGGCACCGGCTACGGTTGCTGACTGGCCTTTTGACTGCGCTTTCATTTCCTGCATACGACGGGTAGCCGCTTCGATGTCGTCTTCTTCTTTCACCTTGCTGGTTTTCAGCAGAACGGCTGACACCACAAAGGAGACGGCGAAGGCAGCAACAATGGCCGCAATGTTCGCGAAGTAGGCGCCTTTTGGCGTCATTGCCAGTACGGCGAGGATGGAACCCGGAGAGGCCGGTGATACCAGACCGCCGTTCAGCAGCGTCAGGGTAAAGACGCCGGTCATACCGCCCAGAATCACCGCCAGAATCAGACGCGGATTCATCAGCACATACGGGAAGTAAATCTCGTGAATACCGCCCAGGAAGTGGATGATCGCCGCACCGCCGGCAGACTGTTTAGCATTGCCACGGCCGAAGAACATATAGGCCATCAGCACGCCCATACCCGGGCCCGGGTTCGCTTCAATCAGGAAGAAGATAGATTTACCGGCTTCGCTGGCCTGCTGAATACCCAGCGGCGAGAAGATACCGTGGTTAATCGCATTGTTCAGGAACAGGATTTTTGCCGGTTCAACGAAGATTGAGGTCAGCGGCAGCAGGTTGTTCTGCACCATCAGATTCACGCCGGCGGCAAGAATATGCGACAGGCCCTCAACCAGCGGACCGATAGCCAGGAATGCGAGGATAGCCAACAGCATGCCGATAATACCGGCAGAGAAGTTGTTAACCAGCATTTCGAAGCCGCTTTTAATCTTACCGTCAACCTGGCGGTCGAAGGTTTTGATTGCCCAACCGCCCAGCGGACCGGCAATCATTGAGCCGAGGAACATCGGCATATCGGCACCGACGATCACACCCATGGTAGTAATCGCACCGACTACGCCACCGCGATCGCCACCGACCAGGCGTCCGCCGGTATAACCGATCAGCAAGGGCAGCAGATAGGTAATCATTGGGCCAACCAGCTTCGCCAGCGTTTCGTTTGGCAGCCATCCGGTTGGAATAAACAGCGCGGTGATAATACCCCAGGCAATAAATGCCCCGATATTTGGCATTACCATATTACTCAGAAAGCGACCAAAGTTCTGAACCTTGATCTTGATATCTGATGAGGACATAAAAGCACACCTCTTATTGGTACGCGCTGACCATGTAAGAGAGCGCGCTGATGTTGTTTGAAGACGATTACGGCTAAAAAGCCGTCAGTATCACTGTATGCAAGCGGACTCTATCACGCGAATATGACGCTGCGTAGTCGGTGAATTATGTGTGATCTGGATCACTATGTATGAGGGGGGGAGGAGGGGTTTATTGTGATATTGATCACAATAAACTTGTGTAAAAAAACCACAAAGGTCAAAATTCGAGCATCAACAGGCCAATAATGTGATATAAATCACGTAGTTGAATGCGGACTTTGTTCTTTATTTGTGATGTAGATCACAAGAAACTTTTCTTTACATGCCGGCTCATGTGCCGCCATTCGAACGCGATCAGCTCTGCCCACGCTCTGTAACTAAGCTACATATCAGGCTACACGTTTATTCCACTTTTATTCCGTCACGGGCGGGGAAGAATATACCACCCCGACGAACGGATATTCAGGTTCACGCAGGGAATAAATAAGGCCACCGACGGGTGGCCTTATTATCACGGTGGGAGGTAAGCCCCACTGCAATATTACTGAATGCTGTTCTGCAGTACGCTTTGCGCCTGAGTCAGTGCCTGGGCATTCATGCTCAGGTTGCTCATCAGGGTGTTATAAGCCGATGCCTGATCCTGCGTGGGGAACTGCACCGCCGAGCCGTTAAAGCTGACGCGCGTTCCCTGCTGCTGCAGGAAATCACCGGCCTGAATCACATCCTGGCTCAGCGTTTGTAGCGTCGGCAGCAGAGGCATTAATGCGTCCGCCGGCTGGGTCACCACTTTATTAAAGACATTGTCGTAGACGGTTTTCAGGTCTTCCGGCTGCTTCAGCGTGGCTTTGCTGCTGTCGGCCTGCGTTTTGGCCGTCTGAATCTGCTGGTTCAGCACGCCCAGGGAGCCGCTGGCCTGACGCAGCGAATCGCGGCGGGTCAGATAGTCCTGCGGTGTGCGGATCGCGGAAAGCTCATCCACCACCGGTTTTAACCCGGTATCAACGGCCTTGTTCACCTGCTGAGAAAAGCCGTAAATAATGGCGTAATCGCTAACGTAATTGCCGAACTTCTGCTTCTGATCTTCGCTCAGCGAAGGCAGGTGCTCGCCGCTGCGCATCACCGTATTTTGCAGAAAATCGATAAACGCCTTGCGTTGGTCGGCTTCTTTATCACCGCAGCCGGTCAGCTGCAGCACCAGAAACAGCGCCATAAACGGCACCAGCAAACGCATCCAGATGCGTGCAGGTCCTGTGGTCATGAGAAAAAACTCCTGTTAAACATCTTGCGGGTTGTGAAGAAGATAAATCCTGAATGAAGGATAGTCGAACTCGTTTTCGAAGGATAGCGCGATCGACAATGTGACCATCGGGGAACGGTAATGACGTCTGCCCGGCTGACGGGACGGTTTATCGTTCGATCTCTCCTTAAACAGATTAGCAAGGCTTATAAGACCTAAGCCAATGACAATAAAGGAGACGGAGAGAGTGTCTTCCATTTTTTGCAAAGCAAAACAAAAAAATAATTAAAAAATATGACCTGTATCACCAGGATTCGTCTAATACTTAGGATCCTGGCGTTTCCCTGTGCTGCCTCGCAGTTTTCCAGCGGTTGATGTTCGCCAGTATTCTGAGCCTGTGCTTGAGGCTCAACTCCTCTGGTCGTTCACATTAAGTGATTTTAATGAGGTGTGTGCTTATGGAAACAAAAGATCCAATGTTTGAATTACTCTCCAACCTGGAGCAGATCGTGCTGACGCGTGATGTGTTGCAGGCTGGCGCATTAATCGAGAGTGAAGCAGCGATGCCCGAACCCAAACGGATCAGGGAAATTAGCGGCATGCAGATTGATGAGTTTGCCCTGGCAATGGGCGTGAGCGTTTCATCGGTGAAAAGCTGGGAAGCACAACGTACCAAGCCGTCAGGCAGCGCACAAAAACTGATGCAGTTGATTCATTCGAATCCGTATCTGGGACGACAGTTGCTGGAAAGATAAAAGAGCTAAAAAAACAAACCCGCCACAGGGCGGGTTTTATGCAAAAAAGCCTTAGCGCCCCGCTTTCATATCGATGACAAAACGGTACTTCACATCACCCTTCAGCATCCGCTCAAACGCCTCTTCCACCTGATTCAGGCGAATCACCTCAACATCCGACACGATATTGTGCTGGCCGCAGAAATCGAGCATCTGCTGGGTTTCCTTGATGCTGCCGATCGAGGTGCCGGAAATACTCAGGCGTTTAAACACGATTGGCGTGACGTTTGGGGACTTATGCGGTGAGTCAGGAATGCCCACCAGCACCAGGTGACCGTTGGTTTTCAGCGCGTTGAGGTAAGGGTCGAGATCGTGCGGTGCGGCCACGCAGTCCAGGATCATATCCAGACTGTTCTTCACGCTCTCCATCTGCTCTGCATCTTTCGACACCACCACCTGGCTGGCACCCAGACGCAGCGCGTCGGCACCTTTCGCCGGGGACGTGGTAAACAGCACCACTTCAGCACCCAGCGCGCTCGCCAGTTTCACCGCCATATGGCCCAGGCCACCCAGCCCGATAATCCCCACGCGCTGGCCAGGCTGTACGTTCCAGTGCTTCAGCGGCGACCACGTGGTCACACCGGCGCACAGCAGCGGTGCGACCGCGCTCAGTTCCAGATTCTCCGGCACGGAGACCACAAACTTGCTGTCGACCACGATGCTGTCGGAGTAGCCGCCGAAGGTCATGCCGCCAATGGTTTTTTCTTCGCTGTTATAGGTTGCGGTAAAACCTTCTTCACAGTACTGCTCTTCGCCGCCGTGGCACTGAGCACAGTGGCCGCAGGAGTCGACCATCACGCCCACGCCAACCAGGTCGCCCGCTTTAAACGCGGTGACGTCGCTGCCGGCGGCGACGACGCGCCCAACGATCTCGTGGCCCGGCACCAGCGGGAACTGGCTGACGCCCCATTCGTTACGCGCCATATGCAGGTCAGAGTGGCACACACCACAGTAGTGGATGTCGATATGGACATCACCGGCCTGCAGGTCGCGACGCTTAAATTCGAAGGGTTCGAGAGGGGTGTTGGCTGCTTTGGCAGCGTATCCAAAGGATTGCATAAATGTCTTAACCTGAATGGCAAAAACCGCACAGGGTAAGGAAATGGTGCGCGAGGGGCAAGGCGGAATTGTAAGTCGGGGTGTCTGCGCGATAAAAAAGGGCGGACCGATGGCCCGCCCCTGATGGCCGCAGATTACTGCAGCAGGGAGATATCCGCGACCTGCAGGAACAGCTCGCGCAGCTTAGCCAGCAGCGTCAGGCGGTTAATACGCACCGCCTGGTCATCGGCATTTACCATCACCTTGTCGAAGAAGTTATCCACCGTCTCGCGCAGCTCAGCCAGCTCGATCAGCGCTTCCTGGTAGCGGCCTTCTGCAAAGTAAGGCTGCAGCTTGCTGCTCAGGGCTGACACGTAGGTCGCCAGCTTGATCTCTTCATTCTCTTTCAGCAGCACGGCCTGCACGCTGTCGTTCAGCGGTTCGCTGGACTTGGCAAGAATGTTAGAGACGCGTTTGTTGGCGGCGGCCAGCGTGGCAGCGGCTTCCAGCGTGCGGAAGTGGGAGACCGCCTTCATGCGGGCATCGAAGTCCGCCGGGCGGGTCGGGCGACGCGCCAGCACGGCCTGGATGGTATCCACGCTGTGGCCTTCTTCCTGATACCAGGTGCGGAAACGCCCCAGCATAAAGTCGATCACCTCATCCACAACCTTGGCGTTAGACAGCTTGCTGCCGTACAGGCGCACCGCTTCTTCCGTCAGGGTTTGCAGATCCAGCGGCAGGTTTTTCTCAACGATGATACGCAGCACGCCCAGCGCGGCACGGCGCAGAGCAAACGGGTCTTTATCGCCTTTCGGATGCTGACCGATGCCGAAAATGCCGGCCAGGGTGTCCATCTTATCGGCGATTGCCAGCGCGCAGGCAATCGGGTTAGACGGCAGCTCGTCACCGGCAAAGCGCGGTTGATACTGCTCGTTCAGCGCGACCGCAACGTCTTCGGCTTCGCCGTCGTGACGCGCATAGTGCATGCCCATCACGCCCTGGGTGTCGGTAAATTCGAACACCATGTTGGTCATCAGGTCGCACTTGGACAGCAGGCCAGCACGGGTCGCGTGATTCACATCCGCACCGATCTGGGCAGCAATCCATCCCGCCAGCGCCTGAATGCGGTCGGTTTTATCGCGCAGAGTGCCCAGCTCTTTCTGGAACAGTACGGTTTCCAGACGCGGCAGGTTATCTTCCAGACGACGCTTACGGTCGCTATTGAAGAAGAACTCGGCGTCGGCGAGGCGTGGACGCACCACCTTCTCGTTACCGGAGATAATCTGCTGCGGATCTTTCGAGATAATGTTCGTCACGAAGATGAAGTTTGGCAGCAGCTTGCCCGCGGTGTCATACACCGGGAAATACTTCTGATCGCCCTTCATGGTGTACACCAGCGCTTCAGCCGGAACCGCGAGGAACTTCTCTTCAAACTTCGCCGTCAGCACCACCGGCCACTCCACCAGGGAGGTAACCTCTTCCAGCAGGCTTTCGCTCAGATCGGCGACGCCACCGATTTTACGGGCTGCTTCTTCAGCATCAGCTTTAATCGTGGCTTTACGCGCTTCGAAATCCGCCTGCACTTTACCGCGCTCCAGCAGGATCGCAGGATACTGGTCGGCATTGTCGATGGTGAATTCCGGCTCGCCCATAAAGCGGTGTCCGCGGATCGTACGCGCCGAATCGATACCCAGAATGGTGGCCGGGATGGACTCGTCGCCGAGCAGGATGGTCACGGTATGCACCGGACGCACAAACTGCACGTCAGACGCGCCCCAGCGCATCAGTTTCGGGATCGGCAGCTTCGCCAGTGAGGTGGCGATCATTGCCGGCAGCAGCGCCTGAGCGCGCTCACCGGTCACTTTCGCACGGTACACCAGCCATTCACCTTTGTCGGTGCTCAGGCGTTCAGCCTGATCGACGGTGATACCGCAGCCGCGCGCCCAGCCCTCAGCGGCCTTGGTGGCCACGCCGTTGGCGTCAAACGCGGCGGCAATTGCCGGGCCGCGTTTTTCTACTTCGCGATCCGGCTGTGCGGCGCTCAGGTTGGCGACTTTCAGCGCCAGGCGGCGCGGCGCGGCGAACCACTTCACGTCGCCGTGGGCCAGGCCAGCCGCATCCAGCTCTGCGGTAAAGTTTGCTGCGAAAGACTCGGCCAGGCTGCGCAGGGCTTTCGGAGGCAGCTCTTCGGTGCCGATTTCCACCAGGAAGGTTTTTTCAGTCATGGCTGCCTCTTATTTCTTGTTATTGCACATCGGGAAGCCTAACGCCTCGCGGGAGGCATAATAGGCTTCGGCCACGGCTTTCGTCAGGGTGCGGATACGCAGAATATAACGCTGACGCTCGGTGACGGAGATGGCTTTGCGGGCATCCAGCAGGTTAAAGCTGTGTGCGGCTTTCAGAATACGCTCGTAGGCAGGCAGCGGCAGCGGTTTTTCCAACGCCAGCAGGCTCTGCGCTTCTTTCTCGTACTGCTCGAAGCAGGTGAAAAGGAAATCGACATCGGCGTATTCGAAGTTATAGGTGGACTGCTCCACTTCGTTCTGATGGAACACGTCGCCGTAGGTGGTTTTACCCAGCGGACCGTCGCTCCACACGAGATCGTAAACGCTGTCCACGCCCTGGATGTACATCGCCAGGCGCTCCAGACCGTAGGTGATTTCACCGGTAACCGGCTTGCACTCCAGGCCGCCAACCTGCTGGAAGTAGGTGAACTGCGTCACTTCCATGCCGTTCAGCCACACTTCCCAGCCCAGACCCCAGGCACCCAGCGTTGGGTTTTCCCAGTTGTCTTCCACGAAGCGGATATCGTGGATGGTCGGGTCCATGCCCAGCTCTTTCAGCGAGCCGAGGTACAGCTCCTGAATGTTGTCCGGCGATGGCTTGATGATCACCTGGAACTGGTAGTAGTGCTGTAAGCGGTTCGGGTTTTCACCGTAGCGGCCGTCGGTAGGGCGGCGTGACGGCTGCACGTAGGCCACCGCCGTTGGCTCTGGCCCCAGCGCCCGCAGGCAGGTCATCGGGTGAGAAGTACCAGCGCCCACTTCCATATCCAGCGGTTGGATGATGGTGCAGCCCTGGCGCGCCCAGTAATCCTGTAAGGTCAGGATCAGGCCCTGGAAAGTCTTGGTATCAAACTTTTGCATGTTGATTTCGCACGCGATACGAGTGGTTAAAAAAGTGGGCGTCAGTATACCCTTTGACCGGGTTGATTACCAAAATGGTAATGATAACGGCGGTGATTTAATCGAATCCGCTGCTTTTGTCGGCGACGCCACACATTTTATTCGTCCTGTTCCGAGTTTTTGCCCATCGGGTTGTTGAAGTCCGTTCTCCTGGCCAGAATTAGCGAGCATCGATACGGACTTTTCCGGCAAACAGGATTGAAATAATGCAGAAAATTGGCTGGATAGATAATTTACGCGCAGTGGCGTGTTTGATGGTGATTATGATCCACACCACCACCTGGTACGTGACCACCGGCATGTCGGTCGGCGAGCACAGCTGGGACCTTTCAAACCTGCTGAATTCGGCATCTAGGGTGTGCGTGCCGATCTTCTTTATGATCTCCGGCTACCTGTTCTTCGGCGAGCGCAGCGCGCAGAAGCGCCATTTCCTGCGGGTGGTGCTGTGCCTGCTGTTTTACAGTGCGATTGCGCTGGCCTACATCAGCCTGCTGACGCCGATTAATGAAGTCACATCGCTGAAAAACCTGCTGCAAAAGCCGATTTTTTACCACCTGTGGTTTTTCTTCGCGATTATCGCCATCTATATGTTTTCACCGCTGATTCAGGTGAAGCCGGTCAGCGCGGGCTATATGGCGATTGTGATCCTGGTGCTGGCGGTACTGGCGAACCCGAATACCGTTGACGGCTCGATTGCCCGTTTTCACTGGCTGCCGGTGAACCTCTATATCAACGGGGATTCCATCTACTATCTGCTGTACGCGCTGACCGGCCGGGCCATCGGCACGATGAAAACCGACAGGCGGGGCGTTAGCTGGCTGGCGGCGATAACCTTTATCGTCTGCGTGCTGGTCATTGCCTTCGGCACCAAACGCCAGTTCGCGATTAACGGGGCCTTCGCCGATACCTGGTACCTCTACTGCGGTCCGGCGGTGTTTATTGCCGCCGTCAGCCTGCTGGTACTGTTTAAAAACACGCTAAACGAGCGGCCTTTGCCGATTTTAGCCACCATTTCGCGTTATTCCCTGCCGATTTACGGCTTCCACGCGCTGTTTATCCATTACATGCGCACCCACGGGCTGGATAATACCGATCGTCCGCTGATCGACATCCCGCTGGTGTTTGCCATCACCCTCGGCGGCAGCCTGCTGCTGGCCATCGGCCTGCAGCGCATCGATAAACATCACCTGGTCAGCTAGTCCGCCTGCCAGCGCTGCTGTGCGCGACGCAGCTGGCGGGAGGAGGAGAACCCTGCCGCCAGCGCCGCCTGCTCGTTGCCTTCGCCCTGCTGGCGCCGCTGCTGGACAATCGCCAGCCGCAGCTGCTCGTGATACTCACGCACGCTAATGCCCAGATGCTGGCGGAACAGCCGCGTCAGATGGCGCGCGCTGACGTGGACCCGATCGGCGATGTCATCCAGCGACCACTCCTGCTCCGGCTGCTGGATCAGCAGATCCTGAGTGCGGTGAATGGCCGGGTGCATATGGTTGCGGTAGCGCAGCCACGGCGAAAGCTGCGGGTCATCCCCCGAACGGCGGAAGTAAACCACCATTTCCCGCGCCACGTTCAGCGCCATCTGCGAGCCGCAGAGGCGATTAATCAGATGCAGCGACAGATCGATGCCGGCGGTAATCCCTGCGCTGGTCCAGATGCCGCGATCTTCGATAAAGATGCGGTTTTCCCGCACGATAGCGGCAGGTTCGGCGGCTTTCAGCCTCGCGATAACTTCATGATGGGTGGTGCACTCCACGCCGTGCATCAGCCCGGCACGGGCGGCCAGCAGCGAGCCTGAGCACACGCAGATCAAGCTGATATGGCGGGCATGGATCGCGGGCTGAATGCGCATCAGCCAGTTGCGCGCGGCAATCGCCTGCGGCGTATCGAACCATACCGAGGAGTCCTGCACGCCCGGCACCACCAACAGGCTGCCGGGGGGTAACGCTTCCGGCAGCGGCTGGATGCGGCTAATGGTCATATCCGTTGAGCTCAGCACGGTTTCATCGGGGCCGATATAGTGCAGGCTGAACGCCCCGTCGGCCAGCTTCAGCGTCTCCGCCGGGCCGGTCAGGTCGAGGGTCATCACCCCGGGCAGGGTCAAAAACCACACCGGAATTGTCATGTTATGCAAGCTCCTGCAGGCACTCCTCCACCGTGCGGATCGCGGCGAAGCGATCGATCAGCACGCTTTCGGTACGGTGGCGCAAGTCCGCCACGCTGAGCGTAATGCCGTTATGGGTAAGGGGGGACGTCAGCGTCGCTTCCGTCACAAACGTCACGCGGTAGCCGAGGTCCGACGCCACGCGCGCGGTGGTTTCACAGCACTGTTCGGTACGGATACCGCTCACGATCACGTGCTTCACCTGCCGCTGCTCCAGCCACTGTAGCAGACCGGATTCCGTCAGCGCATTATGTACCGTTTTTTTCACGACGTGCGCCGCCTGATGGGTCAGAAACGGCAGGCGAACCACCAGGCCGGACGCCGGTGAAAACGGGCCTTCGGTTTCCACATGCAGCACGTCCACTACCGGAATAGCTTTCTGCTGGCAGCCGGCGATAAGCCGGCTCAGCGCCTGCTCAAACGCGGGCGTTTCGGGGGTTTGCTGATAGCCACGATGATAGAACGACTGCTGCGCATCAATTACCAGTAAAACGGTATCGGTCATTTTCGGACTCCTTGCCTGAAGGGAATAACCCTATGATGGCAAGGACAAGCGGGTAAAAGAAGGTCATAAACGGACACGATGCTGTCCCTGCAGGACATCCGTGACCTTATTTAATGAAGCCCTGCTTTTTATAAGGGTATCACCGATGGTATACTCGCCGCGCTTCTGTGTTTAAGAGGGAAGATCGTCGTCTCCGGTGAGGCGGCTGGACTTCAAATCCAGTTGGGGCCGCCAGCGGTCCCGGGCAGGTTCGACTCCTGTGATCTTCCGCCAATGAGTGTCTCTTAAGCTCACCTGTTATCTCTTCCAGATATCTTCCCAGTTAACACCTCCCTCCGTTCGGCCGCAATGTAACCAACGCGGCATTGCATCTGCTGGCTGGGAGGCCTCCCGCAAAATGGATACGACCGTACAGTCATTTTATGCAGGTATCTCTGGCATACTAAGCCGTTGCCCAGGACATTTTGCAGCATAGCGGAGGCGACATGAGCAACGATCCCATCACACATTCTCCAGCAGGCGAATTTTTGATCTTCGCCAGCAGCGATGGCCGCTTGCGTGTTGAATGTCGCTTTGAGTCCGATACACTCTGGCTGACGCAAGCGGCGATTGCTGAACTGTACGGCAAAGATGTGCGCACCATTAACGAGCATTGAGTTAATCTGTTTACTGAAAGCGAGATTGATCGAAATTCAACCATCCGGAAATACCGGATAGTTCGACAGGAAGGAAACCGGCGAGTAGCCAGAGAGTTAGAGCACTACAATCTTGACGCGATACTCGCCGTCGGTTACCGCGTTCGATCCACTCGCGGTACGCAGTTCCGTCAGTGGGCCACGCAAACTCTGCAGGAATATCTGATAAAAGGGTTTGTCATGGATGATGAGCGGCTGAAAAATCCGCCCATTGGCACCTCCGCTGTACCCGATTACTTCGATGAGATGCTGGAACGCATCCGCGATATTCGCGCCAGCGAACGCCGGGTTTATCTGCGGGTCAGGGAAATATAATCGTTCTAACGATCCGTTTTATATCGTCAAAAAAAATCGATCCCCTCCTAACACGCTGTAAATATCGCTAGTTAGTCAATCCGGATTATACGACTCTACCAACCTCATCAACCGTCCATTTTTCATCCAAAAACAACGACTACTTAACACTTACGCTAAGTCGATTTGACAATTTTTTGTGTCGATTGCAAATGTATATACAGGAAAGTACATGATCAGATCATATGCACTAATACACATCACAACGGGCGGGGGTGACATGGTTTACTCGGGTAAAGTGAATATCCAGCAGGCAATCGACGAAGCACCGGTTTCACGCTTTCACTGGGTGATTATCATCCTGGGATTTCTGATCCTCGCTATCGACGGATTCGACACGGCGGCGATGGGCTATATCGCCCCCACGCTGTCATCCGACTGGGGCATTAAGAGGCAGGACCTCGGGCCGGTGCTGAGCGCCGCGCTGCTCGGGCTTTCCCTCGGCGCGCTGGTTGCCGGACCGGCCTCGGATCGCCTGGGCCGTAAAAAGGTGCTCGTTTTCTCCTGCCTGTTCTTCGGGCTTGCCAGCCTGGGTACTGCGTACGCGCAGACGCTGAATACGCTGACGCTGTGGCGCTTTCTCACCGGCCTCGGGCTGGGCGCGGCGATGCCAAATGCGATTACGCTGGTCTCTGAGTTTGCTCCTAAGCGCTGCCGCTCAATGGCCATTAACACTATGTACTGCGGTTTTCCCCTCGGCGCGGCGGGCGGCGGGGCGATCTCATCCTGGCTGATCCCCAACTACGGCTGGCACAGCGTGCTGCTGGCCGGAGCCATTGCCCCGCTGGCGCTCACCGTTCTGCTGATCCTGTTCCTGCCGGAATCGGTCAAATACCTGGTGCATCGCGGCAAAGATATTGTGCAAATCCGGCGGATTGCGCAGCGGTTTATCGCCGGGGATCTGGCGCAGGTGACGCATTTTTATCTGGACGAGGAGCGCACCACCAGCAAAAAAGGCAGCGTGGCGCAGCTGTTCAGCCAGCCCTGGCTGGCCGGTACGCTGATGCTGTGGACGACCTATTTTATGGGTCTGGTGATCTATTACGTGCTGCTGAGCTGGATGCCAACGCTGATGCTGGGTATGGGCTATCCGCTGGCGGAATCCGCCTGGCTGACCTCACTGTTTACCTTCGGCGGCACGGCGGGGATCCTGCTGGCGGGCTGGATGATGGACCGCTGGGAGGCGCACAAAGTGGTGATGACCGGTTTTGCCCTGACGATGCTGTTTGCGCTGGCGCTCGGCTTTGAGAACAACCATATCGTGCTGTTCGGCGGGCTGATCTTCCTGATGGGCATCACCATGAACGGCGCGCAGTCGGGCCTGCAAACCCTGGCGGCCACCTTTTATCCGACCCACTGCCGCGCTACGGGCATTGCGTGGATGCAGGGCGTCGGGCGCTTTGGCGGCGTGGCCGGCACCATGATGAGCGCCCAGCTGCTTTCTCAGCAGTGGCAGGCCGACAGCATTCTGATGTTCCTCAGCGTTCCGGCGCTGGTCGCGGCGGCAGCCACGCTGTATAAGCTGCGGCGCTATAACGCGCAAAATCTGAGCGCAGCATAAATTCGTTATCCTGCTCCCGTTGGGGGCAGGATGTTTCGCTCTCCCTTTCTGATAATAATCGGGTAACGTATTGGGAAAAACTCAGCGGGAGGAGTCCTGTGTTCGATTTTTATCCTGAAAAAACCTACGGTAGAAATGAAGTAATGGCTCGTCCATCGCCGGTACCGGCGGTCAATGGCGTATATTTCTGGTGGTTTAAAGATATTCCTCCAGGCGTGCCAACAGACGGCTGTATCACGAGAGAAGGCTTTACGCTGCTGTATGTTGGTATCTCACCGGATAAAAAGGGCAAACCCAACAGCCGCGCCACGTTAAAAACGCGTATCAGAACTCATTACAGCGGCAATGCCGAAGGTTCAACGCTGCGCAGAACGTTGGGCATACTGCTGGCTAAAGAGAGTGGTTTCCCTCTACGCAGAGTGGGGTCAGGCACCCGAACGACTTTTACGCATTTGGGAGAACAGTGGCTTGATCGTTGGATGGAGCTTAACGCAAGAGTGCACTGGGTTGCAGACGACGAACCATGGTTGCTGGAAAAACAGCTGATCGTCGGTATTACCTTACCGCTTAATATTAAAGGGAATAATCATGTCTTCAGGCCTGAGCTTTCGGCCATGCGACGTAAAGCCATGGACGAAGCTAAATTGCTGGTGATCGCCGATGAAACAGGATTTAGTAGAAGGTTTAAAATTGCAGCGGTATAAAGGCCGCTCCGCTTAATTTTATTTCCATAAATTGAATAACTCCGAATATAAAATCACTGCCCCCACTCGGCCAGGCCATTTTTACCTTCACCTCCTCCCGTATTAAGTAAATTAAGATGGATTAATTACCATCCTTGATATCCATCAAGGTGTGGATGCCTGTTTTTGTTCAAAAAGTACGTAGGGGAAAATAAAGGAAAATAATGATGACTGAGCAAGTGCAGGTAAAACTGGCATTTCCACTGTGGAAGGGCGTTTTCACGCTCTTTGTGGGTCTGCTGATCTGGTTTACGCCGCCGCCCGCCGGGTTGGATATTTTTGCCTGGCATATGTTCGCGGTCTTCGCCGCCACCATTCTGGCGATTATTTTAAAAGTGATGCCGATGGGTGCGGTGACCATGGTGGCACTGGTGGTGTCGGCGATGACCGGACTGACGCCGATCTCCGGCGGCGGCAACGGCAAGGTTGCCGCGCTGTCCGGCTTTGCCAACGGCACTATCTGGCTGATTGGTATTGCGATGTTTATCTCCCGCGCGGTGATTAAAACCGGGCTGGGCAGGCGCATCGCGCTGTGGTTCATTTCGAAGTGCGGGCACAGCATGCTCGGCGTGGCCTACGGCCTGGCGCTGTCCGATATGGTGCTCGGCCCGGGCATTCCTTCCGCCTCGGCGCGCGGCGGCGGCATTATGTATCCTATCACCCAGTCGATCGCCACGGCGTATCAGTCCGAGCCGGGACCAACGGCCAGAAAGGCCGGGGCGTTCCTGATGATCTGCGTTTCGCAGATTGATGCCATTATCTGTGCGATGTTCCTGACGGCGATGGCCGGAAACCCGCTGATTGCCGAACTGGCCGCCAGCCAGGGGATTCAGATTAACTGGGGGATCTGGTTCTTAGGTGCTATCGTGCCCGGCCTGCTGACGCTGCTGATTATTCCTCTGTGCCTCTATTATATTTATCCGCCTGAACTGAAAAAAACGCCGGAAATACCGGGCATCGCGCGGGAAGAACTGCGCAAAATGGGCCCGATGTCCCTTGCCGAGAAAATTCTGGCGTTCGACTTCGTGCTGCTGATTGTATTGTGGACCGCGGGCGATATCTTCTTCCAGATCCCGGCCACGCTTTCAGCCTTTATTGGTCTGGTGATCCTGCTGCTCTCCAACATTATGTCGTGGAAGAACATTATCGAAGAGAAAACGGCGTGGGATACGATGTTCTGGTTCGCGGTGCTGGTGATGATGGCCAATGCCCTGAACAAATACGGCATGATTGCCTGGATCTCCAAGGGCATCGTCGGCTATATCGGCCACTTTGACTGGCTGCTGGTGTTCCTGGTGCTGATCCTGGTCTACTTCTATACGCGCTATTTCTTTGCGTCGGCAATGGCGCATATCTCCGCGATGTATCTGGCCTTCCTGGCGGTGGCCGTTTCGGTCGGCGTGCCGCCGCTGCTGGCTGCGCTGACGCTGGGCTACACCTCCAATCTGTCGATGGGGCTGACCCAGTACTCCGGCGGCCCCGGCCCGGCGCTGTTCGGGTCCGGCTACAACTCTACCGGCCAGTGGTGGGGCGTCAGCTTCCTCGTGTCGCTCGTTTCTATTGCCATTTGGCTGCTGGCGGGCGGCGCGTGGATGAAGATTGTGGGCATCTGGTAACACTTACGTTCGCCAGCGGGCAGGCGCTCAGCCTGTCCGCTGCTGAGCGCCTGTCTGCCTTGTCTGCCTTGTCTGCCTTGTCTGCCTTGTCTGCCTGTCTGCCTGTCTGCCTGTCTGCCTGCCTGTCTGCCTGTCTGCCTGCCTGTCTGCCTGTCTGCCTGTCTGCCTGTCTGCCTGTCTGCAACTTAATTGTTATCCGTATATGCCTGGTTATCCGCGCTTTTTTATCGATATCAGCGTCAGCAGCGCCACCATCACCGGCACCAGCGATCCCCACAGTACGGCATTCCAACCGAACAGATGCAGTAGCGCGCCGGAAGAGAATGAACCAATAATCATCACGCCAAACACGATGAAATCATTTAGCGACTGCACCTGGGTTTTCTCTTCGGGGCGGTGGAAATCAACGATCTGAGCGGATGCGCCGGTAAAGCCAAAGTTCCAGCCAACGCCGAGCAGGATCAGCGATACCCAGTAGTGCACGATTTCGGTTCCGGCCAGCCCGGCCAGCACCGACAGACCGGTGATCGCCAGCCCCGCGGCGGCAACGCGTGAGGCGCCGAAGCGGCTAATCAGCCCGCCGGTAAAAAATCCCGGCGCATACATGGCAATCACGTGCCACTGAATGCCCAGGTTCGATGCTTCCTGCGAGATGCCGTGCATATGCATCGCCAACGGGGCGGCGGTCATCAGAAAATTCATCACCATATAGGCCACCGCGCCGGTAAATACCACGCGGGCAAAACCCGGCTGCCGAATAATTTCAGCCAGCGGTCGGCCAGCGGCGCTGGCCTTGTTTTGCGCCACCGGCTCGGCCGACTTCACGCCGGAAAGCACCAGCGCGGAAATCGCGGCCACCAGCGCCTGGGCAATAAAGGTCATTGCAAAGGTATGCGGCGGCCAGAGATCCATGGTGCCGGTCACCAGCATCGGGCCGATAACGCCCGCCGCCACGCCGCCGCCCATCACCAGCGACAGCGCCCGTGCGCGACGCTCTTTGGCCACGCCATCGGTGGCCGCAAAACGAAACGACAGCCCCACGGCCGCATAGGCTCCGCCCATAAACGCGGCCAGACAGAACAGGGAGAAGGAGCCGATGACCACCGCCAGCGCGGCGGCCAGCCCGGTTATCACTCCGGTGCCGGTGCCGAGCATAAAGGCGGCTCTGCGCCCCCGCTTTCTGGCGAATGCGCCGAGCGGTAAAATACAGGCGGCCATCCCCAGCACGAAAATGGTCAGCGGCAGGGTGGCCAGCGTGCTGTCCGACGCAAGGCTGTTGCCGACAATCGCACCGGTGGTATAAAACACCACGGCGTTAGCACCCGCCAGCGCCTGAGCGGCGGCTAGGCGGAAAATATTGCTATTCTGTTGCTGCAGGGGCAGGGTTATCTCAGCGTTCATGCGATCTCTTTACACGGGTTAAATGCCCGATCCCAGGCACCGTTTTCTCCAGCTATCAGATAACAGCATTACCGCCGTAACCACAATGTCAGCAGTTGTCCTTGACAGCCTCAGCGTTCAGGCAACCGCCTAAAACTGACTGCAAAATTCGTGAAGTTCAACACAGATAAACGCTTTATCGCCGCCATTTTGCCGGATATGATCCTGAGAACGAATAAGGATGGGCTATGGCAAACTACACATTGCGTCAGTTGAAGTATTTCGTCACGACGGTTGAATGCGGCAGCGTGGCGGAAGCCTCCCGCACGTTATTTATCGCGCAGCCATCGATCTCAACGGCGATAAAGATTCTGGAAGAAAGCTTCGGCGTGCAGTTATTCATTCGTCATCACGCGCAGGGCGTATCGCTGACCCCTTCCGGCGCCCGTTTTCACCGTAAGGCGGTCAAACTGCTGCGAATGGCCCATGAGTTTGAGCAAAATGCGCTGGCCGATACGAATATCGTGGCGGGAAAAATCGATATCGGCTGTTTTGAAACGGTGGCCCCGCTGATCCTGCCCAGGCTTATCCACGGCTTTAAGGCACTGTATCCCGGCGTGGAGATTATGATCCGCGACGGCGAGCAGCATGAGCTCCTGCACGGGCTGGCCGCTGGCCGCTTCGACGTGGCGCTGCTTTACCAGCACGACCTCGACAATTCTCTCACCGTTGAGCCGCTGGTGGCCCCCAGAAGGCCGTATATTCTACTGCCTGCCGACCACCGTCTGGCGCAGCAGGATGCGGTTTCCCTGTCTGACCTGGCCGATGAAC
Organism: Erwinia sp. JUb26; assembly: GCF_003751505.1. Lineage (GTDB taxonomy): Bacteria > Pseudomonadota > Gammaproteobacteria > Enterobacterales > Enterobacteriaceae > Erwinia. The sequence goes on from NZ_RJVB01000005.1 coordinate 309,892, forward strand.
CGATGATCCTGCTGGATGTGCAGCCCAGCCGTAACTACTTTATCAGCCTGTTTACCCGCGCGGGCATCACGCCGGATATTGTCTTCAGCTCGCCGTCGATTGAAATGGTGCGTGGCATGGTAGGCCACGGTTTTGGTTTTGCCGTGCTGGTGACCCGTCCGAGCGGCCAGTTCAGCTACGACGGTAAGCCGCTATCCCTGGTGGAGCTGAAAGATGAGGTGGAAGGATCCGGGCTGGCTGCCGCCTGGCTGGCGGGCGATCGGTTAACCAAGCCCGCCGAGCTGTTCGTGGAATACTGCAAGGCCGAGCTGTCTGGCATGCTGTGAAATTAAGCCCGCGCGCCGTTCAGGCGCGCAGCCAGCGCGTCAGATTACCCAACATATTCATACAGGCATCGAGCTGATCCACGCTGATGAACTCATCCGGCTTATGCCCCTGTTCCATACTCCCCGGACCGCAGACCAGCGTGGTGATACCCGCCTGATGAAACAATCCGCCTTCGGTGCCGAAGGCAACGGTGCTGAAACTGTCGCTGCCGCACCATTCGGCCAGCAGGCGGGAAAACCGGCAACGCGGATCGGTCAGCAGGCCGGGATACTGGCTGAGCGGCTGAAAAGTGATGCTGCAGTCATCAGCTTTTTGCCGCATCGCGGGCAGCAGTTCGTTTTGCGCATACTGCCCGATCCGCTCAATCACCGCGTCGGCGGGCGCATCGGGCAGGTGGCGGATCTCAAAGTCAAACTGGCAGGACTGAGGCACGATATTTAACGCGGCGCCGCCGGAAATCATACCCACCTGCAGGGTGCTGAACGCCGGATCGAAGCGGCTGTCCTGCACTTCAGCCAGCCGTTCGCCCTCATCCATCAATCGGGCAATCAGCCTGCTGGCATACTCAATCGCATTCACTCCCTGCGGCGCATAGGCGGAATGGCAGGCGTGACCACGCACGTTACAGCGCATCGCCACTTTACCTTTATGGCCGTAAACCGGCCGCATCTGCGTGGGTTCGCCGATAATACATAGCGCCGGTCTATCCGCCGCATCGGCCAGCATTTCGGTCAGGCTACGCACGCCGAGGCAGCCGACCTCTTCATCGTAGGAAAACGCCAGATGCAGCGGCTGGCGCAGAGGCTGGGCGATAAAATCGGGGACTGAAGCCAGCACGCAGGCGAGGAAACCCTTCATATCGGTGCTGCCTCGGCCGTAGTAGCGACCGTCCTGCTCCGTCAGCGCAAATGGCGGCACGCTCCACGTTTGGCCATCGACCGGCACCACGTCGGTATGGCCAGATAACATCACGCCGCCCGCGCCGTCCGGCCCGATGCGGGCATACAGATTCGCCTTGCTGCCGCTGTCGTTGTGCAGCAGCCGGGCCTCCACGCCGTGTTCTCTCAGCCAGCCCTGAACAAAGTGGATCAGCGCCAGATTAGATTCGCGGCTGGTGGTATCAAACGCCAGCAGCTGCGCCAGCAGATCGCGCACCGGGCTACTCATCGCCGGGTACGCCATAGCCGGGCGCCAGGCGCGGATCGAGGGCTCGCGTCAGATAGTCCTGCGCCTGCGGCTCCCAGGCCTGCCAGAGTGCGGCCAGCCGGGCAAGCGGGGTCTCATCGGACCAGTCAACCCGGAGATCGACCAGCGGCCAGCTGCGATCGCCCACCACTTTCAGCGCGGCAGAATGCACTGGCCCGGCTTCTCCTCCCTGCGCCAGCCCCGCCTCCATCGCAAGGATCAGTCGCTGTGCCAGCGGGCCCCGACTGTTCTCAAAGGCGCTGACCATGGCGACGATCACCGGTTTCCCCGCCAGCATATTCCCGGCGGCCACGCAGTCTCTGCCCTGCACGGCATGATGCACTCCCAGCGTCCGTGCGCCGCTGAAGGCGGCGGTGCGGCCATCACGGCCAATGACCGTCACCTGGCGATACTGGCGGTGTTCGTCACGGTCCAGCGCGGCATCTAATGCCCCCTGTACGCTGGCACCGTGATGCAGCGCTGAAAGGATTTCCGGGCCGAGGGCTGGCAGGGTGATGTTCTGGCTGGATACGGCACCGGCACCGCTCAGCACCCACGGGCAGCGGGCGCCCACCGCCATGCTGGATGAACTGACGGCAACGCCAAACTGGCCGGTTTCACTACAGCGTGCAGCGATTGAAAAGGTCATAGCGCCTCCTCGTCCGGGATCACGGCAATCACATCAATTTCCATCAGCCACTGCGGCTGCGCCAGCCCCGACACCACCAGACCGGTGGAGATAGGGAACACGCCCTTCAGCCATTTTCCCACTTCCTGGTAGACCGGTTCGCGGTAGCGCGGATCGGTAAGATAGGTGGTGGTTTTGACAATGTGCGACAGGTCGCTGCCCGCCTCTTCCAGCAGCTGCTTCACGTTTTTCATCGCCTGCTCCGCCTGCGCGCGCGGATCGCCCAGTCCCACCAGCGCACCGGAAAAGTCAGTGCCAACCTGGCCACGTACGTAAACGGTATTGCCCGCCCGCACCGCCTGGCACAGATCGTTATCCAGGCTCTGATTCGGGTAGGTCGCTTTGGTGTTAAACATGCGAATGCGGGTATGCGTTGGTTTGCTCATCGATTAACTCCTGTAAAACGGGTCAGGAAGGCCGCTCTCGGCGGCCGACGGAAAATTCAGGCAGGACGGCAGTCGCTCTGCTGCCTGCGGCGGTACGCGCTGTTGCGGCTGGCCAGCCAGTAGTAAAGCGGTGACGTCACCAGCAGACCAACCAGCCAGGAGAGGTCCGCGCCGTTAATCCAGGCGGAAACCGGGCCCACGTAAAGCGGGGTGTTCATAAAGGGGATCTGCACCACAATGCCGATGCCGTAGGCCAGCAGCGCCTGCGGGTTATAGCGACCATAGATCCCGCCATTTACCTGAAAAATGGAGTGGATATCGTAGTGACCTTTGTGGATGGCATAAAAGTCGATCAGATTGATTGCGGTCCAGGGAACCAGCACCACCAGCAGCGCCAGCACCAGATCCACAAAGTGGCTGATGAAGTCCGCCGAGGCAAAAATCGCCGCCACCGAGCAGAGTACCAGCGCGATGACCGACAGCACCGATCGGCTCCTGCTGCCGGGGATCCAGCGCCAGAAAAAGGTCTGCACCAGGGTGATTAACGACATCACCGCGCCGTACAGATTCAGGGCGTTATGGCTGATCACGCTGAGCATAAACAGCACCAGCATCAGCGGGCCAATCGCGCCGGTGGCGATCCTGACGGCATCCATGGTCTGCAGCCCCGGCGGGGTCGCGAGTACCGCCACCGCACCAAAAATAAACGACAGGCTGGAGCCGAGCGTCGACCCCCAATAGGTGGCCCAGAAGGTGCCCGCCACGGAAACATCCTCCGGCAGATAGCGGGAGTAATCGGAAACGTAGGGTGCAAAGGCGATCTGCCACAGCGCGGCCAGCGACACCGTCGCCAGCCAGCCGTAAAGTGAAAAGCCACCGCGCGTCAGGAAATCTGCGGTGTGGATATGGCTAAAGATATAGCCGAAGCCCAGCACGATGCCGATCCCCAGCACCCAGGTCCCGATGCGGTTCAGCACGTGGATAAACCGATAGCCGATAATGCCGATAATCCCGGATCCCACGGCCCCGATAACAATCCCCACCGGCAGCGGTATGCTGGGTGCAATGCCGTGCAGCGATTCACCGGCCAGCACGATATTCGAGGTAAAAAAGCCCACGTACATCACGCCGGCAATCGCCACCACCAGCAGTGAACCCAGCGAACCAAACTGGGCGCGGCTTTGTATCATTTGTGGAATACCCATCTGCGGGCCCTGCGCGGAGTGCAGCGCCATCAGCGCGCCGCCCGCCAGATGGCCGACCAGAATGGCCACCACGCCCCACAGTAAGTTCAGATGGAACAGCTGCACGGCCAGCGCTCCGGTGACGATCGGCAGCGGGGCGATATTTCCGCCAAACCACAGGGTAAACAGATCGCGGGTTTTGCCGTGACGATCGGCGGGAGGAACGTAGCCAATGGTGTGTTTCTCAATCAGCGGCGGTGAAGTTTCTGTTGGCGACATAGCAGGCTCCAAAGTCAGAAAGTACAGGGGTGTCGAGGCGTTGGCGCATCGTTTTTATATTGAGGCGATAATGCGCTCTCTTTTTTCGACGGGTAAATAAGTATGTTTATGGTCAGAAAGAATGAAAAAACTGTGCAGGACAATCCAGTAGTGATTTAACGAAAATGCAACATTTGAGATAAGCAGGGAGAATTGCAGCGGCGGCAGACGAATTTTTATTGCATCGTTAATTTATCGTCAGTGATGAACTTAATAATATTTTACCGTATCTGATTCGCTCCTTAGGCTGCATTTGACGATTCAATAAGCCCTGAGGACAGAGAAATGACGCCAGAAATAACCTTCATTGATACGCTGGTTGTCGGTGCCGGTCAGGCCGGTGTGGCGATGAGCGAACACCTGACGCGGCTGGACATCCCCCACATCGTGTTAGAAAAAAATCGTATTGCTGAAGCCTGGCGCACCGGGCGATGGGATTCGCTGGTGGCGAACGGCCCCGCCTGGCACGACCGCTTTCCCGGCATGGCGTTTTCCGACATCAGCCCGGACGGTTTTGTGCCGAAAGAGCGCGTGGCCGACTACATGGAGACCTATGCCCGCCGCTTCGATGCCCCCATCCGCACCGGCGTTGAGGTGCGACGGGTCGATCGCAATACCGGCAAGCCCGGCTTTCGCGTTGAAACCTCAGTCGGCGTTTTTGAGGCCCGCCACCTGGTGGTGGCCACCGGTCCTTTCCAGTGCCCGGCCATTCCTGCCGTCGCACCACAAACCGCAGAACTGACGCAGCTGCATTCGGCACACTATCGTAACCCCGCGCAGCTTCCCGCCGGGGCGGTGATGATCGTCGGTGCCGGTTCATCCGGCGTGCAAATCGCCGAGGAGCTTAACCGCGCCGGAAAAGAAGTGTATCTCTCCGTTGGCCCGCACGACCGCCCGCCACGCAGCTATCGCGGGCGCGATTTTTGCTGGTGGCTGGGCGTGCTGGGGCTGTGGGATAAAGCGACCACGGAACCGGGGAAAGAACACGTGACGATCGCCGTCAGCGGTGCCAACGGCGGCCATACGGTTGATTTCCGCAAACTGGCGGAGGAAGGCGTCAGGCTGGTGGGCCGCACGAAGCATTTTACCAACGGCGTGGCGGAGTTTGAAAACGACCTGGCGCAGAACATCGAGCGCGGGGATGAGAACTATCTGTCGCTGCTGGACGCTGCCGATGCATGGGTGACCCGCAACGGCGAGGACCTTCCGGAGGAGCCTCAGGCGCGAGTAATTCGCCCGGCACCGGCCTGTATGACGTCACCGGAGCTGCGGCTTGATCTGGCCGATAGCAATATCACCGCCATTATCTGGGCAACGGGCTTTACCACCGATTATCGCTGGCTGAACGTTGACGCCTTCGATGCGCAGGGTAAGCCCCAGCATCAACGCGGCGTGTCATCGGAATCCGGGGTCTATTTTCTCGGCTTACCGTGGCAGTCACGCCGAGGTTCGTCATTTATCTGGGGAGTCTGGCACGACGCGAAATACATCGCCGATCAGATCGCCATTCAGCGCAACTACCTCGCCTGGCAGCAGGCGCCGTCATCGCGAAAGGAATAACGTCAAAAAACGACGGAGAGGTAAGAACGCGGCCGGAAAGGGGACAGATCCGCTTTCCGCGCCGTGACAAATCCGCTTTCCGGCCGTGTTAGCCTGCGGCTTTCTCGGCAGAACGGGTTTTCTGCACAGCCTGCAAAATCACCGGCTCCAGCAGCCGGGCCACGGCGGCAAAGGCGGGCACCACCACCGAATTACCAAACTGGCGGTAGGACTGGGTATCCGACACCGGAATACGAAACGTCTTTTCGCCCGGTTTTTCGAAGCCCATCAGGCGGGCGCACTCACGCGGCGTCAGCCTGCGCGGACGGTGTTCGAGGTTAGCCGCATCGTGGAACGATTTTTCGCCCAGCGCCTTGTCCCATCCCCGGTCGATCAGGATCTCGGAACCATCCTTGTGGTAGCGCGCGGACAGGGTGCGCGACACCACATGACGATCCGCGGGTGACACCAGCCCGTAGCCAAAACCGTTACCCTTCGCCTGGTGCTTCCTGGCGTAGTTGTAGAGGTACTCCCACAGTTTTACCGTCAGGATATATTTGCTCTCAACCTGCTTATCCAGCAGATCGGCGAAGGCGGGGCGCTGCGGCGGATAGAACTTCGCAACATCGCGCAGGGTAAAATCTTTCGCGAGGTCAAGATCGCGGCGGAAGCCCACCAGCACGATGCGCTCGCGGTGCTGAGGCAGGAAATGCTTGCCGTCGATAATTTTTGGATCGGCGGCACCGTTAACGTCGGTATCGGCCACGTCGTAGCCGAGTTCGTCCAGCGTCTGCTGGATCACCCGGAACGTTTTGCCTTTATCGTGGCTTTTCAGATTTTTTACGTTCTCCAGCACGAAAATCGCCGGTTTTTTGACGGCAATAATCCGCGCCACGTCAAAGAACAGCGTCCCCTGCGTATCGCATTCAAAACCGTGCGCCCGGCCAAGGGAATTCTTTTTGCTGACGCCCGCCAGGCTGAACGGCTGGCAGGGAAAGCCCGCCAGCAGCACATCGTGCTGGGGGATCTGCCTGTCGATATGGGTATAGGCTTCCGCTTCAGCCACCTCGGGCTTATCGCTCAGCGTCACCTTGCGAATATCGGTATTAAACGTGTGCGCGCGCTCATCGTTATACCAGTTAGCCCGATAGGTTCTGACCGCGTAGGGGTTCCATTCGCTGGTGAACACGCACTGACCGCCAATCGCTTCAAAGCCGCTGCGAATGCCGCCGATGCCCGCGAAGAGATCGATAAAGCGGAAGGGATAGTGAGGATGATGCGCCGGTGGCTGCGGCAGCATCGCTTCAAGCGCGCTGACTTCCGCTGCGGTTAATGCCTGTGGGGCGGACTTACCGTTCATCCAGCGGCTCAGCGACTCGCGCGTCCAGCCGTCGCCGCCGACTGACTGCAGGCGTTCGGCAACGGTACGTCGATCGTAAATTTCCAACACCCGCAGCAGCAGTGCGAGATCCTCGTCGAGGCGGGCCTGTAATCCTTCACGGGAACCGGCCATCAGCGGCTGCAAGGCGGGCGGTAATTCTTTCATGACGATAATATTCCGGATTAATTTCGTGACAGGCTATCACATAATTGCCCCAGGTTTTACAGGCGGCTCTCGCTATCCGCCTCCTGCGGCTGCTCGCGGTGATTTAACGGCAGGATCCGGCTGATTTCGCCACCGAAGCCGACGATCGTCAGCCGGGTTCCGCTCAGTTCGGCGACGGCAAAAGGCACGTTATCCGGTCCGTCGAGCATCCCTTTCAGGGTAATAAAATCGGTATTCTCACACCGATAGTAGCCGCCGCGATGGTCGTGGCCGGCAAAGTAGGCGCGGACCTGATAGCGGCACAGCAGATCCGCCACGGCTTCACCGTTCCACAAAATGTGCTTTTTCAACGGTGCCAGCGGGTAGTGGCCAAAGACGATCACCGTTTCCCCCAGTGCCTGCGCCTGCTGCAGATTCTGCTCAATCCATGCCAGCTGCTGCTCGCCGACCGCGCCGTTCCAGCGCTGGGCCTGAGGCTGCTGCTGCGCCAGCAGTTCATCCAGCTGTGCGCGCGCCTGCTGCAGGTCGTCGCCGTTGCCCGCATTGCAGTAGAGGCTGATATCGTTACCGTCGATCACCAGAAAGCGATAGCCGCTGAGGCGGAAGTGGTAATAGCTTTTTGGCAGACCCAGCGGCGGGGTAAACGTCGCCAGATGCTCGGAGATCACCTGCGCATCGTGATTACCGATAATCGCCGCATGCGGGTGGCGCAGCGCATCATAGCGCGGTAGCAGTTCGCTGTAGCCAGACCAGTGGCGATCGACCAGATCGCCCAGCGTCGCAACAAAATCGAGCGGCAGATCGTTGAGGGTACTAATCGCCGAAGAAAGCTTGTGCAGTCCGTGACGGTAGTAGAGGTTGTTTTCCAGATCGGGATCGGCATCCGCATACTGCGGATCGGCAATCAGACCAAATCGCAGGATGCCGTCGGCCGGATTCGGTGAGCGTAACGTCGGGGGCTGGTAAAGAATACCGGCCTCGCCCAGCGCCAGCCGCTGCGGCGGAGAAAGGGGATGAGGCAGCGCTTTGAAGGTCATCGTGCAGCGGATCCTGACAATAGAAACAGAGCCATATCCTGGCGGGCGGGAATGACGTTTTTATTGCCGGAACGTGACGTTTATACGACAGGACTTGGGCTGCCGGAGAGCGGCAGCCCGACAACACTCAGCGGATCCCAAGGTGCCCGGCCAGCGTTGTGGATGAATACTCGCTGCGCAGCAGGCCCTCTTCAGTGAGGCGCGGCATCAGCTGGCTGAGGGTGAGATCCATGCAGCCCGGCGAACCGCCCGGAATGGCGATAATGCCGTCCAGCGCGCCCGCCTCAAAGCGTTCGCGGATCTCGCGCACCGCATCTTCTACCGTTCCGATGACCTGCCAGTAGGCGGATCCCACCACTTCCGGTCGCGTCATCAGATCGCGCAGCAGCGGCTGTTCGCGCTCAATCAGCCTGCGCAGCAGATTGGCGTGAGTCTGGCTGAAGACTTTACCCGGCGGCGGCAGCATCTCCGGCGTAACGCGGGTATCCGGCGACAGCTCGCGGAGGTTAATGCCGAGCAGCTCGCTGGCGCGAGCGAATTTGCGCTCCGGGTCCAGCCCCTCCTGCGTGGCGCGATACAGTTCGCGTGCCTCTTCCCGGGTATTGCCCAGATACAGACTGACGCCCGGCATCAGACGAATATCATCGGCGCTGCGTCCGTGTGCAACGGCCCGGCGGCGCAGATCGCTGCGCAGTTCCACGCCCGCCGCGATATCCGGGGTAGCCGCAAAGATGGCATCGGCGGTGCGGGCAGCAAAGTCACGGCCGGAATCGGACGCTCCCGCCTGGAACAGCGGAATGCGCGGCCCGTCCCACTCGGGTACGTTAAGCGGCCCCTGCACGTTGAAGTGTTCTCCCTGATGATCGATCGGCACAACTTTATCAAAGTCGGCATACACGCCCGCTTCGCGATCGATGCGCAGCGCCTCTGCCGGGTAGCTGCGCCACAGTTTGCGCACCACGTCAGTAAACTCCAGCGCCTGCGCATAGCGCTGCGCCGACGGAGGCATTTCGCTGAGGCCAAAATTCAGATTCCCGGCCAGCGAGGTCACCACATTCCAGCCTGCACGGCCGCGACTGAGCTGGTTCAGCGACTGGAACTGACGCGCCACCACGTACGGCGGCATAAAGGTGGTGGAAGCGGTAGACACTAGCCCGATGCGCTGGGTATGCGCGGCAATGGACGCCATCAGCAGCGTAGGATCAACGCTGCTGAAGGCCGGAGATTCGACTACCGCCTGGCGCGACAGCCACATCGCATCGGGGCGGAACAGGAAATCCAGCTTTGCTGCTTCGGCGCGGCGGGCAATATCAACATAAAATTCGCTTGAGTAAATATCCTCAACCTTGCTGTCACCTCGGCGCCATCCGTTGCCGGTAAGCCAGGTTACAGCAAGCGATAATCCGACGCAGAGCTGCCTGTTACTGTTCATTCCATTCTCCTTATATCCTTGCATTTACTGATGTTGTTGTCGGTGTGCGTGCGGAATATACTGCCCGTCGTTTGACGATTACGCAATGGCGCAGGGCAGCGTGTACTGCGCAAAGTAGTCCTTATAAATGAAGGGATATATGAACAATATTAATATAATTTTGCGATATTGCTTACCTCTGATGCTGTTGATGGCGGCTTTTTCCAGCCAGGCTGAAGGCGAAAAAGGCTGGCCGCGCCAGTTCCACAATGCGGACGGCACCACCACCACCATTCCGGCGAAACCGAAACGCATTCTTTCGACCTCGGTCACCGTGACCGGCACGCTGCTGGCGATTGACGCGCCGCTGGCGGGCAGCGCCACCGGCGTGAACGGCGACTGGTACGCGCAGTGGCAGTCCGTTGCGGCACAGCGCAAGCTGGAAAAACTATGGTCGGCAGGTACCGTCGATCTGGAACAGGCGTATGCGGCAGCCCCGGACCTGATTGTGGTTTCCACCGGAGGGGCGGATTCTGCGAAGGCGCAGCTGGCGGACTTCCGTCAAATCGCACCGACGATCGTCGTCGACTACGGCGGACAAACCTGGCAGGAGCTGGCGACGCTGCTGGGTGATGCGGGCGGGCTGGAAAAAGAAGCCAGCGCGCGTATTAACGAGTTCGATCGCCTCGTCCAGCAGGCGCGGGAAAAAATCACCGTGCCGCCGGGCCATGCCAATATCATCAGCTATAACGGCCCCGGTATTCCTAACCCGATCGCCACGGCCAGAGGCGTGCACAGCAGCCTGCTGGCATCGCTCGGCTTTACAATGGAAGATCCAAACCCGGCCTGGCAAACCACCGTCAAAGCGCAGAACGATTTTGTCTGGGCAACCTACGAAAACCTGACTCAGATAACCGCAGCGACGACTTTCCTGCTGCGCGCGCCGCAGGAGCGTGTCGATGCCTTCCTGCACGATCCGATGCTGGCGAATTTGCCGTCGGTGAAAGCGAAGCGGGTTTACAGCCTGGGAATTAACTCCTTCCGCATTGATTATTACAGCGCCAGCGAGATCGTGCGCGACGTGGTGAAAAACTTCGCCAAAGCACCGGCAGCCAGCGGGCAATGAATCAGATTTTCAGCCCGGCATTTCGCCGCAGCGGTTTGCTCTGGGGCATGCTGCTGCTGATTTTGCTGACCATCAGCAGCGTGTTTATCGGCACCCGTTCGATTTCGGTAGCGACCACCTGGCAGGCGCTGGTCAATTTTGACCCACGCAACAGCGAGCATCTGCTGGTGCACTATCTGCGGCTGCCACGCACGCTGCTCGGGCTGGTTGTTGGCGTGGCGCTGGGCGCGGCCGGGGCAGTGATGCAGGCGCTGACCCGCAATCCGCTGGCCGATCCGGGGATCCTCGGCGTGAATGCCGGGGCTACGCTCGCCAGCGTCATGGCGATCGCCTTTCTCGGGTTGGCCGATATCAATCAGTACATCTGGTTTGCGCTGGGCGGGGCGGCGCTGACCGGCGGCGCGGTATGCGCGCTGGGCGGTCTGCACGGCAATAACCCGGTGCGAATGGTGCTGGCCGGTGCCGCACTGTCGATAGTCATGCTGGCGCTAACGCAGCTGATCACCGTTAACAGCGATGAGGCGGTGTTTGACCAGTTCCGCCACTGGGTTGTCGGCTCGCTACAGGGGCGCGGTTATGCGGTGCTGCTGCCGGTCTCGCTGCTGGTGCTGGCGGGCGTGGTGCTGGCGCTGATCCTGGCGACGGCGCTGGATACGCTGGCTCTCGGCCTCGATCTGGGTAAATCACTTGGGGTAAATCCACTGCGCATCTGGCTGCTGGCGGCCCTGTCAATTGTACTGCTGGCAGGATCGGCAACCGCCGCCGCCGGGCCAATCGGGTTTATCGGGCTGACCGCACCGCACTTCGCCCGGGCATTTTCCGGCGCGGACCACCGCTGGCTGCTGCCGTGGTCGATGCTGATTTCGGCCATTCTGGTGATGGCAGCGGATACGCTTGGCCGGCTGGTGGGTTACCCCGGAGAGATCAGCGTGGGCATTATGGTGGCGCTGCTCGGCGGGCCGGTATTTATCTGGCTGGTCAGGCACTGGAAGAGGGTGCAGGCATGAAAAATCAGGATTTTCCGGTTTCCGGCCGCGTCTGGCAGTGGCGGCAGTTTTCGCTGCGTTATTCGCTGCGCAATCTGGCGGTCTGTTGCTGCTTACTGCTCTTAGCGCTAGCGCTGGGCTGCTATGCCATGACCGTGGGCCGCCTGCCGATTGGCGTTCCCCAGGTGCTGGCCGCGCTCTCCGGCAGCGGCGAGGAGGAGATTTTCGGCCACGTTATCCGCAATATCCGCCTGCCCAGAGTGCTGGTGGCGCTGTTTGTCGGTGCCGCACTCGGTGTTTCCGGCGCGATTTTTCAGTCGATCTCACGCAACGTGCTGGGTTCGCCTGACATTATCGGATTTACCACCGGCGCAGCCAGCGGTGCCATCATGCAGATCGTCCTGTTTGATGGCGGTACGCTACAGGTGGTGATGTGGTCGCTAGCGGGCGGCCTGCTGACCGCACTGCTGGTCTACCTGCTGGCACGACAGGGCGGCGCGGTACGGGGTTACCGGCTGATCCTTACCGGCATCGGCATCGGTGCCATCCTCAGCGCATTCAACGGCTTACTGCTGGTGAAAGGCGATCTCGACAATTCCATCATGGCCAATCTGTGGCTTTCCGGCACCACCGCCGCGCGCAGCTGGGATCACGCCATTCCGGTGATCGTCGGTGTTGCCGTGCTGCTGCCGCTGGTCCTGCTGGGTGCCCATCGCCTGAACTTAATGGAAATGGGCGATGACCTGGCCCGTCAGTTGGGGATCCCGGTTGAACGTATGCGTGTGCTGATGCTGTTTGCCGGGGTGATGCTGGCGGCGGTGGCAACCAGCGCCACCGGGCCGATCGCCTTTGTTGCCCTCGCTGCGCCGCAGCTGGTCGTCAGGCTAACCGGTGGAAAGGGAGTCCCGGTGATGGGGGCAGCATTGATGGGCGCCTGCCTGCTGATGCTGGCCGATCTATTCACCCAGCTAATGCCTGTAGGGATCACCGTGCCCGTTGGACGCATGACCGGAATTATTGGCGGGCTCTATCTGCTCTGGTTGCTGACCCGTACCCGGCAAATTTAAACCCGAACCAGTATAAATAACTGAAAATAATCCTTTCACTGAAACATAAAACCAAAATTTACTTTTGTTACATTTGATAATGATTTGCATTAACATATGCAAATCATTATTATTTTTGACGATTTTTGCGCGCATATTTACTCACCGCATTTTGGAAACTTTTAAGCCAGACAGCATGATGGCGCGTTAACATCATGGTTAAAAGGAATAATTTACCCATGTGATTATTGTTTTCGCAGAAAATCAGCGTAGGTAATGCATAACTACAAGCCAGGAAGGCAGACAAATCCATTAATAATGTGAATGTTATTGTCGTTTCACCCTCGTAAAAACAATAAAAGCAGTGCGCATCTGGGAAAGGAGATAGACACATGGCCGAGCAGACTCAGGCTCAACACCAGCTCGTGGCAGGACGGGTTTTCAAACGGACATTTTCATCGCTGTTAATTGGCTTATGCGTATTAAGCGCAGGGCAAGCCGCCGCAGCGGAAGAAAAAGTGGCTGATGATAACGTCGCCGAAGACAAACAAAAAGCAGCCGAAACGCCCGTTGATAATACGATGATCGTGACCGGTGAGAAGACCAACCGCTCGATCTATGACACCGGTTCCAGCGTCAAAGTCTACGACAAAGACGCAATCGATTCCCTGCCGCATGCGGTGGAAATTCGCGACATCATGCAGATGATTCCGAACATTACCGATGTCGGCCCGGGTAACGATCTGCCCACCATTCGTGGCTTAGACGGTTCCGGCCCGGCAACCGGCGCAACCGCGTTTTTCACCGGTTCACGCCCGCGTATCAACATGTCCGTCGATGGCCGTTCACTGAGCTACAACGAAATGGCGTTCGGCAGCCAGTCGCTGTGGGATGTGGACCGTACCGAAGTCTTCCTCGGCCCGCAGAGTTATGTGCAGGGACGTAACGCCATTGCCGGTGCGGTGGTGATGACCACCCGTGACCCGTCGTTTGAATGGGAAAGCGCGGTGAAAGGCGGTATCGGTAACCAGCACGCCTCGCAAACGGCAGCGATGGTTTCCGGTCCGCTGATCGAAGATGAACTGGCCTTCCGCGTCAGCCTTGACCGCCAGCGCCGTCAGAGTACCGTCGACCTGATTGATTACGATCCCTATCCGGGCAAAGTGAAGCAGGTTGAAACCAATACCGCGCGTATGAAGCTGCTGTATAACCCGTCATCGCTACGCGAACTGAGCACCAAGCTGACGGTGAACCACTTTGACAGCATCGCGCCACAGAACGAAGCGCTCAGCCCGGAAACTAACACCGTTGCCCGCTACGATCGTCGTCGCCCGGTCTTCCAGAACCAGTACAACAGCACGATCTGGGATATCTCGTGGGATCAGTCAGAGCAGTTGCGCCTGTCAAACAAAGCGTTGTATACCGCCTTCAACCAGCATCGCCATACCTACGCCAGCAACGTCAGTGCGAACGTAGATGGTCATGAATTCCAGATGTCACCACTGGTAAACTTTGCCACTGAAGACAACGTCTGGCGCGGTCTGGCCGGACTGAACTACTTCACCGCCAGCCAGGATGAGGATGTGTTCCTGTACGGTGGCAGCTTCTTCAAAGATGAAACCAAAACCTCATCGGCCTTTGCCGAGCTGACCTATGCACTGACCGAAGAGGTTGATGTCACCGCTTCCAGCCGTCTGGAACGTGAGCATCGCCGTCGCGTTGGCAGCGGCGGCGCTTCTGCGGTGAACTTCGATGAAACCTACAACGTCTTCCTGCCGAAGCTGGACGTGGCGTGGAAACCGATTGAAGGCCAGACTTTCGGTGCCAAAATCGCCCGCGGTTATAATGCCGGTGGCGCAGGTATCACCTTCGCAACGCCTGTGGTGACCTACACCTACGATCCGGAATACGTCTGGAACTATGAGCTGTATACCCGTCACCATATTGATGCGGCCGACCTGGATCTGACCAGTAACGTTTTCTACAACGACTATAAAAATATGCAGCTGCCGTACACGCTGTCATCAGGCTCATCAATTATCGATAATGCGGATAAAGTGGTGACCTACGGTGCAGAATTTGGCGCCATCTGGAAACCGACAATTGATTTCGAATTAAATTCTTCTGTAGGCCTGCTGAAAACAAAGATCAAAGAGTTTAACGGCAGCACCAACGAAGGCAATGTACTGCCTCGGGCACCGGGCTATACGGCTAACGTAGGCGCGAAATATATGCTGCTGCCGGGCGTTGAGCTCAGCGGTAACGTGAAATTCAGCGGCTCTTATTACTCGGCCTATGATAATGATAATCGTGGCCGTATTTCTCCGTACTGGGTTTCCAATGCGCAACTGGCCTACACCTTTAAATATGGTCGTGCAACGCTATATGCGCAGAATTTATTTGATAACGATCATAGTTTAAGTATTAGTTCAAATGACAGAAACACCCCAATTACGCTCCGCGAACGTGCAATTGGAACGACGCTTGAACTGAACTTCTAATAAATTCATATAATATTAACCCGTCGGAGAGTTAACAACTCTCCGACATTTTTAGTTATTTATTTCAATCAAAAAAACCCAACCCCCCTATATAAACCCATCAAAAATCCGCTTATCTCTCCGAAAAAAAATTCATCACTCGCATAATATCCATAAATTCCCACTAAATAGATTGCGACAAATAAACACAAAAAATAATCAAATGCGATATTTTATTTATATTTATCATTAATGTTTAGAGTTAAATACTTTTCTCATGGTTATTTTCTGACTAAAGATTTCATTTAAAATTTTTCATACCATTCAAAACTTATCTTCAACAAGAAATTCTTATCAAGTTGATTACTTTTTTTTGCTTTACAGTTATTAGCTGCAATCAACACGATTTGTAATATTCAGCTGATTTTCATGGAGGATGACCTGAAGGGACTTGCCTTCTTCCGAGTTAAATATTTAATTGGTTTCTCGCTGAGATAATATTTATTTCTGGCGTAGGGTTTTATGCTTAAAAATTAATGTAAGAAAACAGAGGCCAGTGAGGCGAACTGTTTAATTGTTTATTATAAAAGGAATTGCAGTGATGAGAAAAAACAGTTTCAAGCTGAGTGTTCTGGCGGCTTCAGTCATCGTCAGCCTTAGTGCCCCAGCATTTTCCGCCACCACGTCATCTTCCGTCGCAGTGAAAGACAAGTCGGCATTGAGCCATGACGCCCAGGGGCAATATAACGGCGGTGGTGCCGTATTTATCGGTGGAAGCGACCTTCCTGTTGTCAATAATACCCAGACCGGAAGTGAATGGGATGCGATTAACACGGACACTCAGGGTTTCAACGCACTGGTCAACAGCAGCGGTTATAAAGACTATTTAAACTCGACCGCTCCAAGCCTACCAGGCGATGCTAACTACCTTATTTACGAAGATTATCAGCGTGCGGTTCACGGTGAACGTCAGGCAAGATCGACTGCCTCTGACGGTTATTCTGTGCCGGTTGGTGTGGTTGACGGCCTGAAAATGGGCACCGAAAATAATCGCTATCAAAAAAAGCAGAGCGTGACGCTTTATCAACGTGACGCCAGCGGCGCGATTCAATATCAGAAGAAATCCGACGGCACCTTTGTTCTTGATACTGCAGGACACAAAATCCCTCTGAAAGTCAGTAAAGAGGTTACCCTCGATCAGAATGCTGACGTTTATATCCGCCCCGTCGATCGCACCGGCGGTGACTTTGGTCTGCAAAACGCAAAAATTTATTCTCAGGTAAAAAGCCTGAAGCAAAGCGTCGGTGCGGTTACCGTTGATGGTAATCTGCAGGAAACCGCCACGCACGATCGCGCTCGCGATGTTTTAGTGATTAAAGACACCACTATTGATAACACGCTGAATACTGACTCTGTGCCGGTTTATCCATCAGGGAATGAGTCGGGTGAAGAGCATGCCTACACCATGCGTCCTTCAGCGACCGGTTTAAGTATTAACAGCAACAGCGTGAATTACGCTACCGACGGCAACGGCAATCATATTGGCACTAAAAAAACGCTGACCCATCAGGTCGCCAAAACGCCAAACGTTATTTTAGATAACGCCCAGATTACCGCCAAAAACACCGCCGCGGTGCGCGAAGACGATAACTACGATGGTAGCCACAAAAATAACGGTAATTACAGTCGCGATGCCGATAAAAAATCCACTGCAGTAGATATCTCCGGCTCTGGCTTATATGTCTCTGTGAAGAACAACTCGACGCTGACCGGGGGAGTAAACAACGCGGGTTCCGCACTCAACGTGTCCGGTCACGCTAATCGTGTGGACGTGAACAGCTCGACGCTGAATGGCAACGTTAATATTACCCACGATGGCTATAAGCCAACGATCAATGTCAACGTAGTACGGGATACGAAGACCGGTGAATATGTTGCAAACGATGCCAGCATAACCAATCCACAGGTCATGGATCGTGAACATAACGGCACCACGCTGAATCTGACCAACAATACCGTAGTCAACGGCGACATTACCGCTGGCGGCTCTACTGGCTTTGATGTTCAACTGACCGATGTCACCGATCCGAAGGCTCCGGCCGTTATGGGACAGGATGCCATTGATGGTTCGTCGTCTGCCTCTTCCATCTATAAAAACACCGTCAACAGCGTCAGCAACACCCTACGCACCAATGACAAGAATGCGTGGACAGCGGTTACCGTTAACCTGAACCACAGCACGTTGAATGGTAAAGTCGGCGGTATCACTAACACTTCCCGTCCTGACGATACCCTGGTTTCTTCCTGGAACCCGGACATGAATGTGAAAGACGGCGCGGTGTGGAATGCTGCCGCAACGGCTGATGGCGGTCTGGCGATCAGCGACGTACATGATATGAACCTGTCTAACTCTTCATTGAATTTGATCAATCAGGAAGACAATACCGCAACCCTGGGGGATCGCGGTCGCTATGAAGACCTCGGGGCTGCTCGCGTTGTCGTTCATGGCAACCTGAACCAGGACAAAGACAGTAACGGCCACTATCAGACATCGGATATCACCGTGGGTAAAAGCGTCGTCGACCCACTGCTCAACCTTGGCGGTAATTACACCTATGGTTCAGTTCAGGTCAAAGGTACAGCGAAAGGTGAGTACCATCTGAAAATCGCTAACTCTGGCGTAGAACCCTATGTCAAAGACGGCTACGTTGCCGATCGCGATCGTGTTAACGGCGTGAATCCACACAGCTTCGTTAATTATCTGGATAAAGGTAGCGATGCACACTTCACTGGACGTACCGAGCTGGGTGTTTACCAGTATGACGTTCACGATACCCTTAATGACAAAGTGCATGACGAGCGTAACGTTTACTTTAAAAATAACGGTCACTTGTCAAACAGCGCAGCAACGGCATTAAGCATGGCAGCAGCGCAGGTGAATGTTGCCAGCATGGAGTCCGATGCACTTAACCAACATATGACCGCTTCACGCCACGCCAGGGATGATGGTGGTGTATGGATCTCTTACTTTGGTGGAGAAAATCACAATACAACGTCAGCCGGCGCTGGGTATAAGTTAAATACCAACGGTGTCATGCTGGGCGTTGATAACCTGTTCGATGCGAAAAATGGCGGCAGCTGGTTGGCCGGTCTGGCATTCTCGTCAGCGCGTTCTGACCTTGATGTAATGAACAGCAGTGGCGATCTAGACAGCTACGGTGCGCAGTTCTATCTGTCACGTCGCTTCGAAAACGGCATTTTTGTTGATACGTCTGGGCAGTACAACCACTTCAGCAACAGCGGCGACGCCAGAACTCTGGATGGTCAACGTTCACGTTCTGACTTCTCTACCAATGGCTACGGCCTGGGTATGAAACTGGGTTACACCTGGGAAGACAGCGGGTACTTTGCTGAACCGTATGTTCAAGCGACCGGCCGTGTTATTGACGGCGCACACTACACCATGAATAACGGCATGGTTGTTAATGGCGACGATTTCAAATCAATGGTGGGTGAAATCGGTACCGATGTGGGTTATACATTCGACCTGAATGAAGGTTATATTAAACCTTATCTGCATATGGCCGCGCTCAACGAATTTGCTGATAGCAATGAAACAAGACTGAACAACATTAATATGAATAACAGCATCGATGGTGCTGCATTCCAAATCGGCGGCGGTGCAGAAGTCCAGCTGATGAAGAATGTCGGCGGTTATGCCAGCTTCAATTACACCACTGGCGATAACCTTGAACGTCCATGGCAGGCAAACGTAGGCGTTAATTACTCCTGGTAAGCCTCTTCCCCATTGCTACTTTAGCAATGGGGAAATATTTTTAGCTGCGTTTCGCTATTTTTTCTGTGTCACTGCGGGTTGGGCAAATACTCTTTGCCCATTTTTCCCATTTTCACGTAAAAAAATGAGCCTTGAATCTCATCGGAAGTGTACATTTCTTATCACACAGGGAAGGCATGATTATGAGTAAAGACAAAAACGTTACATCTCCTCATAAGGGAACAGCAATGGTTGTTAAACAAAGCAATCATGATGGAGGCCGTGTACCTGAAGAATTGAATGAGTATGCTGACCAGCCTTTATATGTTCTTATCGCATTGTGGGGGCTGATGCAGAAAAAGTGGATTGGGCACAAACAAGTCTCTACCGTCTTTGCCATCACCGAACGCCGGGCATCCTTTCAGCTATCTTATATTTTACGTAAGACCGATGTCATTAATTGCCAGACCAGAAAGGTGAAATCTCAGGGCACGCGACGTTTATGCCATCAGATCAAGGTTGAGAATGTTATACTCCCTGGAACACCTGGAACCCCCCCCAAATTAGCGACTCATGCGGGTACATTTAAGAAACATAAAGATAATTGCACTGAAAATACGCTTCATCTGTCAACACGACCAATAACTTAAATTATATTTCGATTAATTATTAAGCGCAAATCTTAGCATTTTTATTCATGAACCTCTGAGTCCTGCCATTTTTATGGGATTACAGGATAATTCTACTCACTACGTCTATTAAGCATTGATCGCACACATCTCAGATAGCATGTTTAAATAATAACCTGATGGCGCGATCAATATATCTTCTACTTCTTTTTACTCGGCATTAAATATCCCAGAGTCGCAAACAGACAAAGGGTATAACCCAACAGTTCGCTACCTTCTTCAGCCATGTTTTTCACCGTACGATGATAATCACCCGGCATTAGATGCTGCCATAATTCATTCATGCCAAACAGGCGGGAAAAAACCAGGATGGTTAGCATGCCCGCCGTCATCATCCCCCAGGCGGGGTGACGCATGAAATCGGCCAGGCCCGAAACCAGAAAGCGGGGATGGCGCAGCGCAGCAATCATCGAGACACCCGCCACTGCCAGAGCAAACCAGAACCAGCTGCCATGGCTGATCTTATCAAACAGAAAATCCAGTTCACGGATCAGCATGCAGCAAAAAAAACCCGCAACCAAAATCCGTATCGGACGCTGCTCTGGCGATTTTCTGGCGTGGTAGATAAACAGGGCTGCAATCACGGCCAGTAGTAATTCCTGCGTGATTTCCGTAAACGAGGCTTCATGTAACTCATCACTCATCCAGACAACATCAACAAACACCAAACCCATCATTGCGCTAAGAAATGCTGCAAAGAGGAGAAAAATACTAACTTTATTTCTAATTGTAAGTAGATCTTCAGACATTATTGCCCCCGGTAGACTCATCAGCGGGCAATTATAGGGATATGAAATTGGGATTCCTGGCATTCTATGCCGTGGACCATACAATCGCACAGAATGCCAGGGTAGCAATCTGCCGAAATTGAGGGTGAGTCAGAGCGGATGATCAATCCTTATCTATACTTCGCTTCCTGAAGCGTAAACCAGTCATCCGGTACGCTGTAAGGGGGCTGGCCAAGCTGATGGATACCCTGCTCAATAATACGATCGGCAAGCTGCCATAGTGTCTTATTCCCGGCGGTAAGCAGCGTAATCTGCACACGCTTCTCGATCAGATAGATACGGGCAAAATGCGGATCGAAATGAATAATCGAGCGGGTATTGTCGATGATATCAGCCAGCTTAATCGTCTGAGCATCGGGCGACGCTGCGGCCGTGTGGCGAAAGTGTGCGACTTTGCGCGCGGTGCGGTTTTGACCGGGAAGATTGCCGCTATTGGTCAGCATTGCAACCAGAGAAGCGACGCGTGGGCCAAAGCGTTGTTCAAGATCATCGAGTGTGCCGGGTGTATCCTCAACGGTATCATGCAGCCAGGCGGCAGCCAGCATTTCCTCGTCGTCGCTGACGCTGCGAACCAGTTCCACCACCGCAGCAGGGTGGACGATGTAAGGTTCATCGGTATACTTGCGTCGTTGTCCCGCTGCGGCATGTGCTTTAGTGGCATAGCGTCGGGCACGTTCTTCGAGTGTGTACATTATGATGTGCTCCTGATTGCGGCCAACTGTGACAATAATGCTGATAGTACAGTGAGTTAACCGGTCGCTGCTGGTTTATGTGGTTAACTGGCGGCGATGATCGAATAGCTCTACATCTTTTCTGTAATAATAGCTTGTTTATAAAAGGGAATTTAGGTTTATCGGTTTTTTCCGAACTCTAAGGCGGCCCCAGGGTCTGATAAATGTTCGGAATGTGTATAGATATTGTTTAGGTTACGCCAGGACTAAAGGGCCCAATGAATTATATTAAAATGCTTACCCAGCAGAAGTTATCTCTGATGCTGGCCGTTTATATCGGTATTTTCCTCAACCTCTCAGTATTTTACCGACGTTTTGAACCGGTTTTCTCCAGCTTTAAACCTATGCCCTGGCTTTCCGCCCTGGCCGAAGTGACAGCGGCGATCATGCTCACCTTCTTCCTGATGCGCCTGCTGTCGCTCGGTGGAAAATGGTTTTACCGCGTTACGGCAACCCTGCTGGTGCTAATTTCTGTGTCGGCCAGCTATTACATGACCTTCTTCAATGTGGTGATCGGCTACGGGATTGTGGCATCGGTGATGACCACCGATGTCGATTTGTCGAAGGAAGTGGTGGGCTATCACTTTATTCTGTGGATGGTGCTGGTGAGCATCGTACCGCTGGTGCTGATCTGGACCAATAAACAGCGTATGACGCTGCTGGAACAGCTAAAAACGCCTGGCCAGCGCATTAAACCGCTGCTGACGCTGTTGCTGGCCGTGGCCCTGGTCTGGCTGCCCATTCGCTATTTCGACAAGTTACAGAGTGCCAATGAGAAGCTGACCAACATCGACCTGCCGAGCTACGGTGGCGTAGTGGCTCACTCTTATCTGCCGTCAAACTGGCTCTCGGCGCTGGGGCTGTTTGCCTACACCAGCTACGATGAAAAGATGGAGCACGATGACCTGCTCGATCCGGCAAAGAAGTTTAGCTACGTAGCGCCATCTGCTGGCCTTGACGACACCTACGTGGTGTTCGTGATTGGCGAAACCACGCGCTGGGACCATATGGGCCTGTTGGGCTATGAGCGCGACACCACACCGAAGCTCTCGCGTGAAAAAAACCTGGTCGCCTTCCGCGGGGAATCCTGTGATACCGCGACCAAGCTCTCTCTGCGCTGCATGTTCGTTCGCGAGGGCGGCACGATGGACAACCCGGGACGGACGCTGAAAGAGCAAAACGTCTTCGCCGTGCTGAAAGAGTTAGGCTTCAGCTCCGAGCTGTTCGCGATGCAGAGTGAGGTCTGGTTCTACAACAATACCGACGCCGATAACTATGTTTTCCGCGAGCAGATTGGCTCCGAGCAGCGCAATCAGGGCAAATCGGTGGACGATATGCTGCTGATCCCGGAGCTGAAGGCATCGATCGATCGCCACCCGCAGGGGAAACATCTGGTCGTGCTGCACACCAAAGGCTCCCATTATCTTTACTCGCAGCGCTATCCGCGTGAATACGCGCGCTATCAGCCGGAATGCATGGGGGTGGACGACACCTGCAGTAAAGCCATGTTAATTAACGCTTTCGATAACTCGGTTCTGTACACCGATACGGTGCTTGACAGCGTATTCGATCAGCTGCGTGATAAGAAAGCCATCGTCTTCTACGCGGCGGACCACGGTGAATCGATCAGCGACAATATGCATCTGCACGGCACCCCGCGCAATATGGCCCCGCCGGAGCAGTTCCGCGTGCCGATGATTGTCTGGGCGTCGGACAAGTATCTGGCTGATGCCAACAATAAAAGTGCATTTGAACGCCTGCAGGAGCAGCAACGCGCGGGTAAAACGCATCGCCACGTAGAGCTATTCGATACCATTATGGGTTGCCTGGGCTATACCTCACCCAACGGCGGTATCAAGCAGTCGAATAACTGGTGCGCGGATCCGAAACTGGCAGCCGAGAGCGGCACGGCGAACTAAGCCACTCTGGCTTAGCTATCCCATGCTTAATCACGCCGATGGACCGGCGTGGCGCAGACTTAAATTGATTTACCGCCTAAACGGGCAGGAGCAACCATCCTGCCCGTCCCTCTTCTCCGTTATACCTATCCCGTTAAATATCCTACCGGCTTTTAAGTCAGACAACGCATAACCACACGAGCGGGCGGGATCCGGCTCTGAACGGGCAATCCACAGCGCGGAACGGAGAGAGGAAGCCAGGATTTGGCCGCACGGACGCGGCCAGAAGCCGCAGTCGGGCCAGGACGGCCCGTCTGCGGCGGTCCGACAGGCTGACGAACGGAGTGAGGGCACCACGCAGCGCGTGGCGCGAGGACCAGCCGATCAGAGCCGGAACCCGCCCGCGAAAACCACCAACGTTACAGGCAACAACTCACCGACAATTTCCCCACCCCCAACATAAAACTCTGCTGTTGCAAAATTATACGCCGTTCTAAATCACGTTAGAAACCACGAATTAACAACCTAACATCCTGTTATACATGTAAATAAAATCTTAATTCGCGATGAATTCCATTAATGGCCGATTAACGTGTGATCGCTATTTTTCACCCCGCTGTTGCAGCATTTTTATCTATAAGTTAGCCGTATGGATAATTTTATCGCGTAACAGGTAGGGTAATTCGGTTTATTTAAAAGGTTTTTTCTCAACGCGATCCGCTGGATTGATGTGGTATTTTTAGCGATTAATCTTGTTTTGTGACCTTACCATAAGTTTTTAATCCATAAAAAAGGACTAATTGTTTTTTTAATATTTGCATGCGGTTTCTCACACTCTGCGTAAATACACTACGATTGTATTGACGTTCCCTGAAACTGTTGACAAATTGAAACCCCAGTACAAAAGGTAAGGAGATTTGTCTGAGCGTTTCTCTGCAGGCAAAGCAACACAAACTCCACTCCCGCGACTGACGCCGCAAGGCATTACGCCAGACCACACAAAAAAATTATCGGTCGGCACGCAACACACAACATCACATCACTATTGGAGCTAAGCATGAGTATTTCCCTGACAAAATCCGGGATGCTGAAGGTCGGTTTCAGCGCTATCGCACTACTGATGGCCGCCAGCGTACAGGCGAAAACCCTGGTTTATTGTTCTGAAGGCTCGCCGGAAGGATTTAACCCACAGCTGTTCACTTCCGGCACCACCTACGATGCCAGCTCGCGTCAGATTTATAACCGCCTGGTGGAATTCACCATCGGTACCACGGAACTGCATCCGGCTCTGGCGGAAAAATGGGACGTCAGCGAAGACGGTAAAACCTACACCTTCCACCTGCGCAAAGGCGTGAAGTGGCAAACCACCAAAGACTTTAAGCCGACGCGTGACTTTAACGCCGACGATGTGGTCTTCACCTTCGAACGTCAGCTGGATAAAAACAACAAGTATCACGGCGTTTCCGGCGGCAGCTACGAATACTTTGAAGGCATGGACATGCCTAACCTGATCAGCAAAATTGAGAAGGTTGATGACAACACCGTACGCTTCGTACTGACCCGTCCTGAATCACCGTTCCTCGCCGACCTGGGAATGGACTTTGCCTCCATTCTGTCTGCGGAATATGCCGACAACATGCTGAAAGCGGGCACGCCGGAAAAAGTCGATCTGAATCCGGTCGGTACCGGTCCGTTCCAGCTGCAGCAGTACCAGAAAGATTCACGCATCCTCTACAAAGCCAACGCCAACTACTGGGGCGAGAAGCCTAAGATTGACCGTCTGGTCTTCTCCATCACGCCTGATGCCTCCGTGCGCTACGCCAAGCTGCAGAAAGGCGAATGCCAGGTGATGCCGTATCCGAACCCGGCTGATATCGCCAGCATGAAGAAAGACACCAAAATCAATCTGATGGAGCAGCCGGGTCTGAACGTCGGCTACCTGTCGTTTAACGTTGAGAAGAAGCCGCTGGATAACCTGAAGGTGCGCCAGGCGCTGACCATGGCGGTGAACAAGCAGGCGATCATCGACGCGGTTTACCAGGGTGCAGGCCAGGCGGCGAAAAACCTGATCCCACCAACCATGTGGGGCTACAACGACGCGGTGCAGGACTACGCCTATGACCCGGAAAAAGCCAAAGCGCTGCTGAAAGAAGCCGGCATGGCGGATGGTTTTGCTATCGACCTGTGGGCGATGCCGGTTCAGCGTCCGTATAACCCGAATGCCCGCCGCATGGCGGAAATGATCCAGAGCGACTGGGCGAAAATCGGCGTGAAGGCCAAGGTTGTCACCTATGAGTGGGGCGAGTATCTGAAGCGTGCTAAAGCCGGTGAACACCAGACCGTGATGATGGGCTGGACCGGTGATAATGGGGATCCGGATAACTTCTTCGCCACCCTGTTCAGCTGCGCAGCAGCCAAAGATGGCTCCAACTACTCACGCTGGTGTGACAAGTCGTTTGAAGATCTGATCCAGCCAGCCCGTGCGACGGACGATCACAACAAACGTATCGAACTGTACAAACAGGCTCAGGTGGTGATGCATGACCAGGCTCCGGCGCTGATCATTGCCCACTCAACCGTGTATGAGCCAGTGAGCAAAAAAGTATCCAACTACGTGGTTGATCCACTGGGCGGACACTACTTTGCCCAAGTTGATATCGCCGAGTAACGAACCCGATAAGGGGTTGGACAGCCGTAACCTGGCCTGTTCAACCCCTTTCGATGTTTCGAAGCCCGCTTAATCCTTGTTTATTCAGGTCAAGGCGCAGTTCGCTGCGTCGTGGCCGGGTCTACCCGGCTGCAAGATGTGAGCAATAATAATCCCGCAGGCTAAGACCGGCGGGAAACAGAAGAGAGTACGGAATATGCTGCAGTTCATACTCCGACGGCTGGGACTTGTTATCCCAACGTTTATTGGTATCACCCTGTTAACTTTCGCGTTTGTCCACATGATCCCCGGCGACCCGGTGCTGATCATGGCGGGTGAACGCGGCATCTCCGCTGAACGTCACGCTCAGCTGCTGGCCCAGCTTGGTCTGGATAAGCCACTCTGGCAGCAATACTTCACCTATGTCTGGAACGTGCTGCACGGCGATTTAGGTATATCGCTGAAAAGCCGCGTGCCGGTATGGGACGAATTTGTTCCACGCTTCAAGGCAACGATGGAACTGGGCATCTGCGCCATGCTGTTTGCGGTGATCGTCGGTATCCCCGTTGGCGTGCTGGCCGCGGTCAAACGCGGGTCGATTTTCGATCACACCGCCGTCGGCATCTCCCTGACCGGTTACTCGATGCCGATTTTTTGGTGGGGCATGATGCTGATCATGCTGGTGTCCGTGCAGCTCAACCTGACCCCGGTGTCCGGGCGCATCAGCGATACGGTCTTCCTCGACGACACGCTGCCGCTGACCGGCTTTATGCTGATCGACACGCTGATCTGGGGCGAACCGGGCGACTTCATCGATGCCGTGATGCATATGGTTCTGCCTGCCGTGGTGCTGGGCACCATTCCGCTGGCGGTGATCGTGCGTATGACCCGCTCGGCGATGCTGGAAGTACTGGGCGAGGATTATATTCGTACCGCACGCGCCAAAGGGCTGACCCCGATGCGGGTGATTGTCGTCCACGCCCTGCGCAATGCGATGCTGCCGGTGGTCACGGTGATCGGCCTGCAGGTCGGCACGCTGCTGGCCGGGGCGATCCTGACCGAAACCATCTTCTCCTGGCCTGGCCTGGGTCGCTGGTTGATCGATGCACTGCAGCGCCGTGATTACCCGGTCGTTCAGGGCGGCGTGCTGATGGTTGCCACGCTGATTATCCTCGTTAACCTGCTGGTCGACGTGCTTTATGGCGTGGTCAACCCACGCATACGCCACAAGAAATAAGGGGCCACTATGTCTGTTATAGATCCGGGCAGCGTCCCTGCTGCACCCAAGCCGATGACCCCATTACAGGAATTCTGGCACTACTTTAAGCGTAACAAAGGCGCGGTGATCGGCCTGGTTTACGTCGTTGTCATGATTGTCATCGCTATTTTTGCCAACGTTCTGGCACCGCATGCACCGGCAGAGCAGTTCCGCGACGCGCTGTTGCGCCCACCGGTCTGGCATGAGAACGGTAGCTGGCAGTACCTTCTCGGTACGGATGATATCGGCCGCGATGTCCTTTCCCGCCTGATGTATGGCGCGCGCCTGTCGCTGCTGGTCGGCTGTCTGGTGGTGGTTCTGTCGCTGATTATGGGCGTGGTCTTCGGCCTGATCGCCGGCTACGTTGGCGGCGCGGTTGATGCCGCGATTATGCGTCTGGTCGACATTATGCTGGCGTTGCCGAGCCTGCTGCTGGCGCTGGTGCTGGTGGCGATCTTTGGCCCGTCGATTGTGAACGCCTCGCTGGCGCTGACCTTTGTTGCTCTGCCGCACTACATCCGTTTGACCCGCGCGGCGGTGCTGGTGGAAGTGACCCGCGACTACGTCACCGCTTCGCGCGTGGCGGGGGCAGGGGCGATGCGTCAGATGTTTATCAATATCTTACCAAACTGCCTGGCACCGCTGATCGTGCAGGCTTCTCTTGGCTTTTCCAACGCGATCCTCGATATGGCCGCGCTGGGTTTCCTGGGTATGGGCGCGCAGCCGCCTACGCCGGAGTGGGGCACCATGCTCTCCGACGTACTGCAGTATGCGCAAAGTGCCTGGTGGGTGGTCACCTTCCCCGGTGTTGCCATTCTGCTGACGGTACTGGCATTCAACCTGATGGGCGACGGTTTACGCGACGCTCTTGACCCGAAACTCAAACAGTAGGCAGCGAGATGGCACTATTAACTGTAGATAAACTCTCGGTGCATTTCGGTGACGAAAAAGCACCGTTCCGCGCCGTAGACCGCATCAGCTACCAGGTTGAACAGGGCCAGGTGGTCGGCATCGTCGGCGAGTCCGGCTCCGGTAAATCCGTCAGCTCGCTGGCAATCATGGGGTTGATCGATTATCCCGGCAAGGTGATGGCGGATCAGCTGGTCTTCGATCAGCGCAACCTGCAGCAGATCTCCGAGAAAGAGCGCCGCCAACTGGTGGGCTCAGAGGTCGCGATGATCTTCCAGGACCCGATGACCAGCCTGAACCCCTGCTACACCGTGGGCTACCAGATTATGGAAGCCATTAAGGTGCATCAGGGCGGCAATCGCCGTACCCGACGTCAGCGCGCGATCGACCTGCTAAACCAGGTGGGCATCCCCGATCCGGCCTCAAGGCTGGATGTCTATCCGCATCAGCTGTCGGGCGGTATGAGCC
This sequence comes from Erwinia sp. JUb26, assembly GCF_003751505.1. Classification (GTDB taxonomy): domain Bacteria; phylum Pseudomonadota; class Gammaproteobacteria; order Enterobacterales; family Enterobacteriaceae; genus Erwinia. The sequence goes on from NZ_RJVB01000005.1 coordinate 338,314, forward strand.
AGCGCGTGATGATCGCGATGGCGATTGCCTGTCGTCCCAAGCTGCTGATAGCCGATGAACCGACCACCGCGCTGGACGTGACCATTCAGGCGCAGATTATTGAGCTGCTGCTGGATCTGCAGCGCCAGGAAAATATGGCGCTGATCCTGATAACCCACGATCTGGCGCTGGTCGCGGAAGCCGCGCAGCACATTATTGTGATGTATGCCGGGCAGGTGGTCGAAACCGGTAAAGCGGTGGATATCTTTAAAGCGCCGCGCCATCCCTACACCCAGGCTCTGCTGCGCGCGCTGCCGGAATTTTCCACCGACAAGGCGCGTCTGGCTTCGCTGCCGGGCGTGGTACCGGGTAAATATGACCGCCCCAACGGCTGTCTGCTAAATCCGCGCTGCCCGTACGCCACCAACCGCTGCCGATCGGAAGAACCGCCGCTGCGCGATCTTGCAGGGCGTCAGTCCAAATGCCATTTCCCACTGGATGATGCCGGGAGACCCACTTATGAAGCCTGAAGGAACGAATCCGACCCTGCTGATGCAGGCGATCGATCTGAAGAAACACTATCCGGTTAAAAAAGGCCTGTTCGGCCAGGAACGACTGGTGAAAGCGCTGGACGGCGTATCGTTTAACCTCGAACGCGGCAAAACGCTGGCGGTGGTGGGGGAGTCCGGCTGCGGAAAATCCACCCTCGGCCGCCTGCTGACGATGATCGAAACGCCCACCGAAGGCCAGCTGTTTTATCAGGGGCAGGACCTGCTGAAACACGATCCGCAGGCGCAGCAGATGCGGCGTCAGAAGATTCAGATTGTCTTCCAGAACCCGTATGGCTCGCTGAACCCGCGTAAAAAAGTCAGTCAGATCCTCGAAGAGCCGCTGGTCATCAATACCAACCTGACCAAAGCCGAACGTCGGGAAAAAACTCTGGCGATGATGGCGAAGGTGGGATTGAAAACGGAGCACTACGATCGCTATCCGCATATGTTCTCCGGCGGCCAGCGCCAACGCATTGCTATTGCGCGTGGCCTGATGCTCGACCCGGACGTACTGATTGCCGATGAGCCGGTTTCCGCGCTGGACGTGTCGGTGCGGGCACAGGTACTGAACCTGATGATGGATCTGCAGCAGGAGCTGGGACTTTCCTACATCTTTATCTCGCACGATCTGTCGGTGGTGGAGCACATTGCCGATGAAGTGATGGTGATGTATTTGGGGCGCTGCGTAGAGAAGGGGACGAAAGAAGAGATTTTCGCTAATCCTCGTCACCCTTATACCCAGGCGCTGCTTTCCGCCACGCCGCGTCTTAACCCGGACGATCGACGCGAACGTATCAAACTCACCGGCGAGCTACCCAGCCCGCTGAATCCGCCGCCGGGATGCGCGTTTAACGCCCGCTGCCGTCGTCGGCTCGGCACCTGTACACAGCTACAGCCGCAGCTAAAATCCTGGGGCGGGCAGCAGGTCGCCTGCTTTGCTGTAGAACAGGATGAGAGCGAACCGGCAGCCTGAAGACGGTCGTGATGCAAAAGCGGAGATTAGCTCCGCTTTATTTTTTACCGGACCGAAACCGTACCCGTCTTAAACACTTAAGAGAAGTAACAGGGTTGTTTTTACGAAAAAATGGATTTTTCCCAGCAACGAGAACGAGTTAACCGATAACCTTAATCATTTGAAGGAAAATTAAGGAAAGGAAGTTAATAACTATTTTTAAGCTATTCCAGGTTTGTGAATTGAAAGCCTTTAATCCGGTAAAATTATCCAATTTATTAACATAGTCACTATTACGATAAATAACGTCTGCAATAAATAATTTTGCTAGTAACCCATTAATTTACTGATTGAAAATCAGCAAACTGCGCACTGAGATTAATCTGACGATTTTAAAAAGAGTGTGCTATATTGCCGTAAAATCCTCCTCCTGCGCGATCGCTTCTATGAAAAGTTATGATGACTTGCAGCGTTTTAAAGAAAAAACGCAAACAAACCACATCGAATTCAAAGATATGTCCGAGCAGTCACTCCATTCTGACAGCTCAAACTGGGCCATTATCAAGCAGTTGCTCAGTGATGGCACCGACCCGGTGCTGGATAAGAGTCAGAGGATTGATGTCGTTGCACCTCAGCCTATCGATCCGTCGGTGCTGCTAGCTCCGCAGGTAGCCGCGGCGCCCGCTCAGCCTTTGCCGTCATTTTCCGCGCAGGACCACACGCCTTCAGTGGGTGCGTCGCTATTTGACAGCATTTCATCATCGCTGAAGCCGGACACGCAGCCACAGGCCTCCGCAGCGGTGACACCACAGCCGGAAGCTGCACCGGTGAAACCGACGGTCCAGCTGACCAAAGTCGCCGATCTGCGTCCGGAGTCCGTCGCGCAGGCGTCGGGTTCGCTGTTCGATCAGCTGGCGAAGTCGCAGCCAAATGCGCCTCAGGTGCAGCAGGAGACGCCGGTTCAGCAGCCCGCTGCGCCGCAGCTTAACGCGCTGTTACAGCAACCGGAACCTGCACTGCCGAACGCGCAGCCTTTATTGCAGTCCGGTTTCCCGCTGCCGCCTCAGCCAGTGCAACCGCAGCTGAATACGCTGCTGCAGTCACCGCCGGTCACACCGCCGCCTCAGCAGGTTGTCGCGCCGCAGTATCAGCCGCAGCAGAACGTGCAGCAGCCCTACTCCGCTTCCCAGCAGGTTTCGCAGCAGCCGTTGTACCCGCCACAGCAGGTGGCTCCGCTGTATCAATCGCAGCCTCAGCCGGGTTATCCACAGCAGCAGGCCGCACCGCTTTATCAGTCACAGCCACCGGTAGCCGCACCGCTTTTCGCGAGCAGACCGGCGGCACAGCCTCAGGCGCAGTCTGCGGCAACATCTTCAAATATCAGCTATAAACAGTTATTCAGCCCGGCCCATGGCTCGGCTGAGCAGATCGTTTCTAAAGAGATGCCATTACAATCCCTGCTGGAGAAAATTGCCTCATGCCGTTAGTTTGCGTCTGTTCCCCTAAAGGCGGTGTGGGTAAAACCACCATGGCAGCCAACCTTGCACACGCGCTTGCCCGCAGCGGCAGCAAAGTGCTGGCGATCGATTTTGATGTACAGAATGCGCTGCGCCTGCACTTTGGCGTACCGCTGTCGGACGGGCGCGGCTTTGTTGCCAAATCCGCCGAATCTTCCGACTGGAGCCAGTCCATTCTCACCACCGGCGGTAATATTTTCGTTCTGCCCTACGGTGACGTCACGGAACAGCAGCGGATGCAGTTCGAAGATAATCTGACCCACGATCCGAACTTCATTATCCGCGGTCTGAACACCGTGCTGAACTATCCCGGCCTGGTGATTGTTGCTGATTTCCCTCCGGGTCCTGGCCCGGCGCTGAAGGCGATGGCAGCACTGGCCGATATGCACCTGGTGGTTATGCTTGCCGACACGGCTTCGCTGTCGCTGCTGCCACAGGTGGAAAATGAAAAACTGATCGGCAGCGCGCTGAACCATCGCAACGGCCACTATTTTGTGCTGAACCAGAGCGACAGCCGCCGCAATATCAGCCGCGACGTCACGCTGTTTATGCAGCAGCGCCTCGGTGACCGGTTAATTGGCGTGGTGAATCGTGACGAAAGCGTGGCCGAAGCTAATGCCTCCCAGCAGTCTATTTTTGATTTCAGTCCTGTCTCCGCTGCCGCGTTCGATATCGAACTGATCGCAAAACGCCTTTCCGCGCTGCTTGATATCAAGGTCGGCGACGGCGAGATGCATGCGCCGCTTCAGTCGCGCTAGCGGGTTACAGGAACCTGGCACGGATGCCTGAAGACGCGTGGTGAAGTGAGCCACGAAGAATTATACCCACACGTGTTCAGGATGACTTATGAATAAAGTCCTGTTTTACCTGCTCTTACTCATTTTACTGCCCGTTGCGGCGGTAATCATCATCACTCCGATGGACAGCCAGAAACAATATACCTTTGGTCTGATTTCCATTGGTATTGTGTTCCTGCTGGGCTTTATTAAAAGCAAGCCGGTCTCGCTGATCATGGTATTTCTTTCCGCGATCATGTCGACCCGCTATATATACTGGCGCGCCACTGAAACCCTGCACTTCAATTCCGAAGTGGAGGCGATCCTGGGTATCGGCCTGTTTATCGCCGAACTTTACGTCTGGCTGATTTTAATTCTCGGCTATCTGCAGACGTCCTGGCCGCTAAAACGTACGATTGAACCTCTGCCCGATGATATTTCACTCTGGCCGACGGTGGACGTTTACGTTCCCAGCTATAACGAAAGCCTGGATGTGGTCCGCGACACCGTGCTGGCCGCGCAGTGCATCGACTACCCGCGCGAAAAATTAAAAATCTACCTGCTGGATGACGGCAAACGCAGCGAGTTTGCCCGCTTTGCCGCCGATGTCGGCGTGGGCTATATCACCCGCGACGATAACCGCCACGCCAAGGCCGGTAACCTGAACCACGCGATGAAAATCACCAAGGGCGAACTGATTACCGTCTTTGACTGTGACCACGTGGCCACACGCACCTTCCTGCAGGCTACCGTCGGCGCCTTCCTGAAAGATGAGAAACTGGCGCTGCTGCAAACGCCACACTATTTCTACTCGCCGGACCCGTTTGAACGCAACCTGAAAGCCGCGCGTGAAATCCCTAACGAAGGCGCACTGTTCTACGGCCCGGTACAGCAGGGTAACGATAACTGGAACGCGACGTTCTTCTGCGGCTCCTGCGCCGTTATTCGCCGTTCCGCGCTGGAAGAGATCAATGGTTTTGCGGTAGAAACCGTTACCGAAGATGCACACACCGCCTTAAAAATGCAGCGTCTGGGCTGGGGTTCCGCGTTTCTGGCGATCCCGCTGGCTGCCGGTCTGGCTACCGAGCGTCTGGGCCTGCACATCGTTCAGCGTACCCGCTGGGCGCGCGGCATGACGCAGATTTTCCGCGTCGACAACCCGCTGCTGGGCCGTGGTCTGAAATGGCAGCAGCGCCTGTGCTACCTCAACGCCATGCTGCACTTCCAGTTCGGTCTGCCGCGCGTGGTGTTCCTGACGGCACCGCTGGCTTACCTGCTGTTTAACCTGAATATTATTCATTCATCGGCCAGCCTGATTTTCGCCTACGTGCTGCCGCACCTGGTGCTGTCGCTGTACGTCAACTCCCGCATGAATGGCCGTTTCCGCGCCACCTTCTGGGGTGAAATTTACGAAACGGTGATGGCCTTCCACCTGGTTATTCCTACGCTGCTGACGATGATTTCGCCGAAGCACGGTAAGTTTAACGTGACGGATAAAGGCGGCCTGCTGGACGTGGGCTTCTTCGACTTCAACATCGTTCGTCCGCACGTGATCTGCGCCCTGCTGCTGGCAGCCGGGGTGATCAGCGGTATCGTGCGCGCCACCGCTCACGACTACTTCGGCGTGGACCCGTACGTTATTGCGCTGAACGTCGGCTGGGCCACCTTCAGCCTGATTATTCTGATGGCGGCGATTGCCGTGGCGCGTGAAACCAAACAGGTCCGTAAAACCATTCGTATCGATGTGAATATCCCGGCGATTGTCCACTATGCCAGCGGGATCTCCTCACGCTGCCATACCATCAACCTGTCGATGGGTGGCGCGCAGTTGACCGCACCGGACCAGCGCTATGAAAACGATGAAATTGAAGCGATTGAGCTGATGCTGCACTCCGGTGCGATCTCAATTCCGGTACAGCTGATCAGCGCCGACTCCGGCGTGCTGCGCTTCCAGTTCAAGGATATCCCCCTGTCGCGCCGCCGCGAGCTGGTGCGCGTGGTGCTGTCCCGTGCCGATGCCTGGCTGAAGCCGGAAGGGCCGAAAGATAACCCACTGCGCTCGCTGGTGAATATCATTCGTACGGTATTTGAACTGTTCTGGCTGACCTGGAAAGATCGTCGCGCGAATAAAAAGCGCCGTATGCGTGCTGAGAAGGATGGAGTGGCATGAAGCAATTACTACTTCGCGCACTGTGCCTGAGTACGGCGCTGACGCTAAGCAATCTGAACGCCGCCGATACGGCAAACAACAATTCGCAGGTTGGCAGCTTATTAAATAACTTTATGCCGGCGAATCAGGGTAACGAGGCAGAAGAGAACGATCAGCCGGCGGCGGCATCAGAAAATGATGCCCCTGGTTCGGGCACAGATAACGGCCTGCCTGCGGGTAACGAACCGGCGCTGCCGCCGGGGTCGGTGGCCGAGCTGCCTGGCCTGCCTCCGCTGCCTGCACCGCCCGCTGACACCGCGCCTGCGATGGTGTCCCTGAATCAGCCGCTCTCCAGTACGGTGACCGTGGCGCAGATGGGGCAACCGCAGGGCGTGCTGCTGACCGGTGGTCAGCTGCAGTCAGGCATCACCTTTACGCTGCCGAGCGATGAAGTGATCACCAATGCGCGTATGAATCTGTCGTTGAAGGTCTCTTCCGCGCTGGCCGCGCGCAATACCTCGCTGCAGTTGATGATGAACGGTCAGCCTCTGGGTACGCTGCCGCTGAGCGCGTCGGATAAAGAAAGTGAAGATTATCAGCTGGATATTCCGGCGGCGATGGTGGTTTCCAGCAACAACCTGAGCTTCAAAATCAACGATGCCGACCAGCTCCTGTGCGAGCGCGACAGCGAAGATCAGTATCAGGTGACCATCCTGCCAACGACCACGCTGTCGCTGGAAGGCCAGCAGCTGAATATCGGTACCAGCCTGAGCAATTTCCCACGGCCGTTCCTCGACCCGCTGCGGATGAATTCTTCCAGCGTCACCATGGCGTTTGGTGAGAATATTCAGCCGGGCGAGGTCAGCGCGGCCGCAATCCTGGCCTCGTGGCTGGGGATTCAGGCAGACTACCGCGGGATTACCTTCCCGGTGCTGCGCGGCCAGCTGCCGGAGAAAAACGGCGTGGTGTTCGGCCATCCGGGTGAAGTGATCTCCAGCCTGACGCTGCCGGAAACCAGCGTACCGCTGTTGAAAATCGTCGATAACCCGGATAACCCGGTCTACAAGCTGCTGCTGGTGGTCGGTAAAGACGATCTGCAGCTGCGCCAGGCGGCAACCCGCCTGTTACAGCCAATGAAGGTCGACAACGCCCAGCTCGAAGTCGGGCAGCAGACGCTGCCGCTGCGTAAACCTTATGACGCACCGCGCTGGATCAACACCGAACGCCCGGTTCGCCTCAGCGAGTTGCTGCGCCAGGATCAGAACCTGACCGCTAACGGCATCTGGCATGACGCCCTGCGGGTTAACTTCCGTGCGGCACCGGATCTGTTCCTGTGGGACGGCGATACGCTGCCGCTGCAGCTGAACTATCGTTTCCCGTCTGAAAACTGGATTGATGAAGATAACTCCGTCCTCAACGTCACCCTGAACGGCACCTTCCTGCGTAACCTGACGGTGAATAAGCTCGGACTGCTGGAAAATGTCTGGCACCGCCTGGGCGGCGACGCGCGTCAGGAGAAATACACCCTGAAGCTGGATCCGTATCTGATTTATGGTGATAACCAGCTGCAGCTCTATTTCAACATCAAACCGAAGGCCAGCGCGCCCTGCAGCGTCCTGACCAACAATAATATCAAGAGCCGGATCGAAGAAGACTCCTCTATCGACCTGAGCCACACGCGTCACTTCTCGATGCTGCCGAATCTGTCCTACTTCGTCGGCGCCTCGTTCCCGTTCTCGCGTCTGGCTGACTATTCTCAGACCGTGCTGATGCTGCCTGAGAAGCCGGCCAATGCTGAAATTAGCACGCTGCTGAACATGGCAGGACGTTCCGGTAATGCGACCGGCGTCGCGCTGGCCTACAACAACGTGGTGTTCGGCGTACCGGGTGGCGGCGCCATGCGCGAACGTCTGGAAAACAGCGACGTGCTGGCGGTCTCCACGCTCGGTCAGACTGCGTTCAACGAGTCGATTCTGGCCGCTTCACCGTATGAAGTTCACGGTCATACGCTGGGCGTGAAAGTGCAGGGGACGGTGGAAAAACTGCGCAGCTGGCTGACCGGTGACTGGTCACGGCAGTCGCTGGATGCCGACCGTTATCTGTCTTCTAACGAAGACTGGCGCGGCTTCGTCAGCTATCGCTCGCCGTGGAACGGCAGCCGTCTGGTGGTGATGACCATCGCCACCGACGACGATCAGCTGGCCCGACTGAGCAACGATTTAACCCTGCAGCGCATCAACGCCGGTATTCGTGGCGATACGGCTATCATTACCGATGAAACCGGCGTTCGCAGCTTCCGCGTCGGCGCTCAGTTCCCGAGCGGGCAAATGCCGTGGTACATGATGGTGGTGTGGTATGCCAACCAGCACTCCGTTCTGATGGCCCTGGTAGCGCTGCTGTGTTCGACATTAGTGGGATTAAGTACCTATGTGCTGCTGAAGCGCCACTCATGGCGTCGTCTGCATCCGCCGAAACCGTCCCGTTCCTCTGGCGAGAAAAAAGAATGATGAAAACACAACTCACACAGTTAAGCGCCAGAATTCGCCATAGCTGGATGATCGGCGGCAGCCTTGTGCTGTCGGCGATGTCCTTCCCGCTGATGGCGGCTGATAACAACCCGGCCGTTCAGGCGCTTTTTGACCAGGCAAACTACTGGCATCAGAAATCGCATGACAATCTGGCGCGTGAAGCGTTACAGAAAGTGCTGATGGTGGACGGCAATAACACCCAGGCCATGTATCTGATGGCGCTGTGGTCGCAGCAGAACGGCGACACCGCAGGCATGACCAAATGGCGCACCCGGCTGAGCGAAGTGTCGCCACAGGATCCGCGTCTGGTCGAGCTGGACAACGCTCGCCAGATGCAGTCAATTCCGGCAGCACAGCTGTCGCTGGCCCGCCAGCAGGCGCGCACCGGCAACACCGCCGCCGCGCTGCAAACCTGGCGCAACACCTTCAGCGGCAACCAACCGCCTGCCAGCGTGGCGGCGGAATACTATCTGACGATGGCCGGTGACCGTAACATGCTGCCGCAGGCGATCGATAACCTGCGCCAGTTCAGCGCCCAAAATCCACAGGACAACGCCGCGAAGCTGGCGCTGGCCAAGGCACTGACCTACCAGGAATCTACCCGTCGTGAAGGCCTGCAGTCGCTGGAAGGGATGGCTCCGGCCAACCCGGACGCCGACCGCTCGCTGCGCCAGGCGCTGCTGTGGCTGGGCCCAAAACCGACCGACGATGCGCTGTATCAGAACTACCAGCAGCGCCATCCGCAGGATACGGCGGTGATGGCCTATTACCGTAAAAACGTCGGTGGCGAAACCAAGGGTCAGGGCTTTAACGCGCTGAACAGCGGTGACGTTTCCAGCGCGCAAAACGCCTTCGACCAGGTGCTGCAGGTTAACCCGGAAGACGCGGATGCGCTGGCCGGCCTGGGCTACGTTGCCCAGCGCAACGGCAATTATACGCAGGCCGCCGACTACCTTGAACGTGCGGCCAAACTGGGCGGCAACAACAGCCAGCAGCGCCAGCAGCAGGCGGAAGATGCCCGTTTCTACGGCCAGCTCGCCACCGCGCAGCAGGCGCTGAAATCCGGTAATACCGCCCAGGCGCTCGCGCTCAGTGAGCCACTGACTCAGGCCGCCGGTGAAAAAGGCGTCTCCGCCAAACTGTTCCGTGGCGACGTGCTGCGCCGCAGCAATCAGCTCGATCAGGCAGAGCAGACCTTCCGCAGCGTGCTGGCAACCGATGCAGACAACCGCCCTGCCAAAGAAGGGTTGTTCTACGTGCTGCGTCAGCAGAATCGGACGGCGGAAGCCAATACGCTATTGGCTTCGCTGCCTGCCAGCGTGCGCGCCGCGGTCACTCCGCGTCCGGTCGCCACCAGCGATCCGGTACGTAACGAAGCGAAACAGGCGCTGGCGGCGGGTAACCCGCAGCGCGCGGTGTCGATCCTGCAGCAGGGGATGCAGCGCTTCCCGTCGGATCCGTGGCTGCGCCTCGATCTGGCACGAATTTATCAGCAGCAGGGCAATGCGGCTCAGGCCGCTGGCGTGATGCAACCCGCCTATCGCAACGGCGCCTCCAGCAATGAAGTTTACGCCGCCGCGCTGTTCGCCAGCGAAACGGGATCCTGGGCGCAGGCCAACAGCCTGCTGTCGCGTATTCCGGCCCGCAGCCAGAACGCCGATATGCGCACGCTGGCACAGCGCGCCAGCTTTAATCAGCAGATGGATGTAGCGAAGCAGTACCTGGCACAGGGCAACAGTGCGGCTGCGGCCAACACGCTGAAAGTGCTGGCGGCGAATCCACCGTCCAGTCCGTCCGACGCCGGTAATCTGGCGAAAGCGCTGGCCCAGGCAGGCGATATGAGCACCGCCGTATCGGTCGTGCGCGGCAACATGCGCCGTGGCGTGCAGGGTAACGCCGGTGACTATGCTGCCCAGGCATCCGTGCTTGAGCAGGCGGGGCTTGGCGCCGAAGCACAAAGCTTCCTCAGCAGCCCGGAAATCCAGTCGCGCAGTACGCCAACTCAGCTGGCCGGGATCCGTAACGGTGGCGTAATCAATGAAGTTGACCGCCTGCGCGAGCAGAAACAGTACGCGGCCGCCTACGACAAATTGATTACCGCCCTGCAGAAAGATCCGCAGAACACCGACCTGATGTTCGCGATGGCGCGGCTCTATCAGTCCGGCAAAATGAACAAAGAAGCGGGCGTGGTCTACGACTACCTGATGACGCGCGATACGCCGAATCAGGACGCGCGTGAAGGTGCCATCAACGTGGCGCTGGCCTTGAACGACGTGCCACGTGCGCGCTCGCTGAGTACCGGCCTGCGCGGACAGCAGTCGCCGGAGCGCCTGCTGCTGCTGGCACGCGTGGCGAATGCCGACGGCGACCACAACGAAGCGCTGAGCTACCTGCGCACGGCGCGCGGCAAGGTGATCGGTCTTTCGGGTGCAGACACCGGCAGCAGCGCGGGGATCGGCGGGCTGGCAATGTCAGATAACCCGTTTATCAACCGCACCACACTCTCGCCGCGTCCTTCACCGTCAACCTACGGCAAAACCATGCCGTGGCAGCTGTCGCCGACCTATCGTGATTACCGCGATATTCCGGGCGCCACTTTCACCATGGGCAATGCCCCGCTGGTGCGTGAGAACCAGACGCTGGCCCAGATTGATACCATGATGGCCGATCTGGAAAAAGACACGGGAACCTGGATGCAGGCTGGGGTACAGATCCGCAGCCGCGACGGTGAAAATGGCCTCAGTAAACTGACCGAAGCCAAAGCGCCGCTGACCTGGACCAGTTCACCGCTGGGCGACGCGCACTTTGACTTTACCGTTACGCCGATTAATCTCAGCGCAGGCAGCGCCACCGGCGATGCCTATCGCCGCCTGGGTTCGGGCGCAACCGAACAGGCTATCGGAAACCTGGTCAGTACCATCGAAAGCGAGCAGACCTACCTCAGCGGCTTGAACGCGACCGATCTGGCGACCTTCAACACCACCAATCCGGGGGTAGCGACCGCGCTGACCGCGCTGGACGGTATTAGCTTTGAAGATTTAAACCCGCTGACCGCCACCGGGTTGAAAAACCTCACCAGCCTGAACAACAACACGGCGCTGAAAAACTATCTGGTCGCCTCCACGCGTAAGCCAAGCGTCGACAGTGCCAGTGCCGGCACCAGCGACTCACAGAGTGCCAGCGGCGTTGAGCTGAACCTGGCGCTGACCGGGACCAGCTACAAGATCGACCTCGGTAGCACGCCGTTGGGTCAGGACTTGAGCACCATGGTCGGTGGCGTGAAGTGGGCACCGAAGCTGACCGATTACCTGACGCTGATCCTCACCGGCGAACGTCGTGCGGTGACCGACAGCCTGCTCTCCTACGTCGGCGTGCAGGATAAGCTCTCCGGCAGCAACTGGGGCCGGGTGACCAAGAACGGCGGTAACGCCCTGCTGAGCTATGATGACGGCGATGCCGGATTCTACGTCGGCGCGGGCGCGTACAGCTATCTGGGTGAGAACGTGGCAAGCAACCAGAGCCTGGTCGCTAACGCGGGTGCCTACGTGCGTCCGTACCACTACGACGACCGCGAACTGAAAACCGGTATCAGCCTGAGCTGGATGGACTTCAAAAAGAACCTCAGCTACTACAGCTACGGTCAGGGCGGCTACTTCAGCCCGCAAAACTTCGTCAGCGTGGCATTCCCGATCGACTATTCGCAGAGCTATGACGACCTGAGCGTACGCATCGGCGGATCGGCAGGTTATCAGGCCTACACGCAGGATCGCAGCGCCTATTATCCGAACAATCCTGAGTGGCAATCCGCGCTGGAATCGGCAGTTACTGCTGGTTTTGCGAAAGAAGCCTACTATTCCGGCGGCAGCAAGAGCGGAATTGGCTATAATCTGCATGCGGGTGCGGATTACAAGATTAATAAAAACATCACCGTTGGTGGTCAGCTGGGTTATGACACCTTCGGTGAATATAACGAAAGCACGGCGCAACTTTATTTCCGTTACATGCTGGGAGGTAGTCAATAAGCATGAGCCAGTTACAGGATCGTACCCTGCAATATTATCGTCAGCAGCAGTGTCAGCCAGGCTGGTTTGACCTGCTCAGCGTGATGATCGGCGGCATGATGGGCAATGCTGGCGAGCGTGAAAGCCAGGCTTTCCTGCAGCAGATGGGTGACAGCCTTGCGGGTCGTTACCCACTGGCTAAAGCGGCGACCGTTGGTGATTTGGAAACGCAGATTAACCAGGTACTGGCACGGTTTAACTGGGGCTTTATCGACATTCAGCCTTCCGACAGCGCAATGGTCATCGAGCATCTGGCGCTGCCTGTGGCCGATGCCGCACTGCCGCTGCATCAGTGGCATCTGGCCCTGAGCGCCGTTCTGACCGGATTGTACGCCCGCTGGCTGCGCGAGCAGGGTGGATACGACCGCGTTTCGCTGAGTGCGGAAGCGACCGGCGATGCGTCACTCCGCTTCCGCTATAAGGCCTGAGTGAAACGATGATTGCGATGTTGAGGGCGACTGTATTAATGCTGACACTGGCGCTGGGATGTACCCAGGCCATGGCTGCTGACGGCTGGGGCAGTTTTAAAACGCGCTTTATGACCAGCGATGGTCGCATTCAGGACACCGGTAATAAAAACGTCAGCCATACGGAAGGGCAGGGCTATGCCATGCTGATGGCTGTGCAATACAACGACCGCACCAGTTTCGACAAGCTGTGGAACTGGACGCAAAACACGCTGAAAAACCCGAGTAACGGCCTGTTCTACTGGCGTTATATCCCGACTCAGGCCGATCCGGTGGCGGACAAAAACAACGCCTCCGATGGCGATGTGCTAATCGCCTGGGCGCTACAGCAGGCCGGGGAAAAATGGCACGTGCAGTCGTATCTGAAGGCGTCAGATGCTATCCAGCGGGCCATTCTGGCAGAAAACGTGGTGCCGTTTGGCGGCTATACGGTAATGCTGCCGGGTGCTCAGGGATTTAATAAGAACAGCTACGTTATCCTGAATCCTTCCTATTTTGTCTTCCCCGCCTGGCGTGACTTTGCCCGGCGCAGCCATCTGCAGGTGTGGAATCAGCTGATTAGTGACGGAATGGAGCTGCTGGCGCAGATGCACTTTGGCGACACGAACCTGCCGCTGGACTGGGTAGCGCTCAACGCCGACGGCACCTTTGCTCCGGCCGCCGCCTGGCCGCCGCGCTTCAGCTACGATGCGATCCGCATCCCGCTGTATCTGCACTGGTACGACGCGCAGAACCCTCAGCTGGTCCCGTTCCAGCGTTTCTGGGGCGGCTATTCGCGCCTGCAGACGCCGGCATGGATAGATGTATTAAGCGGCGAAAAGGCCCCGTACAATATGGCCGGTGGCCTGCTGTCGGTGCGCGATCTGACGCTGAATGAAACCGGCTATCTTAACGATGCGCTGAGCAGTAACGAAGATTACTACTCATCCAGCCTGCATCTGCTGACCTGGCTGGCGTTTCTGCAACAGTCCCCGTAGCGGGCTCTACGGAGCCCGTCCCCCGTCTTGCCGACGGCAAGGAAAACGATCGGAAAACGCTTAAACCAAGAGTCGCAGAGCGTCATAGCTTAACAAGCGGTTGCCATAGGATATACTCAGGGCAGTTTTTGCCTTATGCGCCATGAATCCGGGGATTCAGGCTTTGGAGAACAGGCTTGCGCGTCAGTCGTTCACTCACGATTAAGCAAATGGCGACGGTGTCGGGCGTTGCGGTCGTCACCATCTGCATCTTTATCGTTATTCAGCTTTTCCACTTTGTGCAGCAGCGCAGAATCGACTACGCCCAGCAAATGGAGAATGTTGCCCATACGGTGCGCCAGCCGCTGTCTCAGGCGGTGCTGAAGGCGGACATTCCGCAGGCTGAATTCATCCTGAACTCTCTGCGCCCGGCCGGGATCCTGGCGCGGGCCGAAGTGGTGCTGCCTAACGGCCTGCAGGCGCTGCATACCGATTTCGAGCCGGAAAAGCCGGTGCCGAAGTTTATTGCCACCCTGTTTGAACTGCCGGTACAGATCACCGTACCGCTCTATTCCATAGAACCCGCCAACCCTAAGCCGCTGGCGCTGCTGATCCTGCAGGCCGATTCCTGGCGGGTATACCAGTTTATCCTCAGCGCCGTTTCCACCATGGTGACCACCTTCCTGCTGCTGGCGCTGATCCTTTCTATCGCCATCAGCTGGTGCATCAACCGGCTGATCGTCCGCCCGGTGCGTAAAATCGCCCAGGATTTGCAGGACCTCGCGCCGCAGGAACTGCTGAACCATCAGCTGGCGCTGCCGCGCTACCACCGCAATGATGAAATTGGCCTGCTGATCCGCAATTACAACCGCAATCAGCTGACGCTGGGCGCGATGAACGAGGATATCAGCCGCCTCAGCACACATTACTTGCTGACCGATCTGCCGAATAAAACCCTGTTCCTGGCGCTGCTGGAACAGCATTTGCGCACGGTGAAAGGCGGCGGCGTCTTCACGGTGCTGGTGCTGCGTATTGAGACGCTGCTGGATGCCAACGGCATCGTCAGCGACAGCGAGCGTGATGCGTTAACGCTGACGCTGGTGGAGAAAATCCGCGGCTGCATCGATGAACAAACGGTGCTGGCGCAGCTGTCCAACTGCGACTTCGCGCTGCTGGTCAGGCAGGCCGATAACCCGTTCCGCGCGCTGCGGCTGGCAAATACCCTGCTGCAGACGCTCAATCAGCCGGTCAGCCTGCAGCATATGCAGCTACGGCCAACGGTCAGCATCGGTATGGCACAGCGTGCGGAAGGCCAGCAGAACGCCGCTGAGCTGCTGGCGCGTGCCGTCTCCGCGATGATGTCCGCCCGCCATGAGGGCAAAAATCAAATTCTGTTCTTCGACTCGGAGCTGGCCGAAAAAGCCGAGAAGCGCCTGACCCAGGAGTTCGACATTCTGCAGGGCATCGAAGAGGGGAAATTTGCCCTCTGGCTGCAGCCGCAGGTGGATATGCGCAGTGGAGAGGTCATCGGTGCGGAAGCCCTGCTGCGCATGCAGCAGCCGGACGGCAGCTGGTGCCTGCCGAGCGACCTGATTGTGAATGCCGAAGAGATCGGCGTGATTAACGCCCTGGGGCGCTGGGTCTTCGAAGAGTCCTGCCGCCTGCTGGCAGACTGGCAGCAGCGCGGGATTGCGCTGACGCTGAGCGTCAATCTGTCACCGATTCAGCTGCGCGATGCCGATATGGTCACCCATCTGCGTGAACATATCGATCGGCATAACATTACGCCCGGCAGCCTGGTGCTGGAAATTACCGAGACGGCCCAGGTGGGTGAGTCCGATCGTGCGCTGCACCTGCTTCAGGCGCTGCACGAGGCGGGAATTTCCGTGGCGCTGGACGACTTCGGCATGGGCTATGCCAACCTGAACTGGCTTAACCAGTTTAAGTCCCTGCCGATCAGCAAGATTAAAATAGACCGCAGCTTTGTTTCTGCGCTGCCGGATGATGACACCATGGTGCTCATTGTGGCCTCGATAGCCGCGATAAGTAAACTGGACGTGGTGGCGGAAGGGATAGAAACCGAGGCGCAGCGCGACTGGCTTCTGGCGCGGGATATCTATATTGGCCAGGGCTATCTCTATTCAGAACCCTTACCGCGGGACCGGTTTGATCGCTATTATTTTTCCCTCGGAAATGCGCTAAATGAGCGTGAAGAATGTTAATTTACCTGTGGTTATAGGAATTTTCTGCTGAAGTGATTCAGTTCATAAATTTGCGTTATGGCTGACCCCGTATTCCCTCTGGTTATATCAATCCCGTTACCCGGATGTTATTTTCGCGCTATCGATTCCCCGCCGTGAACGGATATTTTATGAAACTTTCCCTGTTTAAGAGCCTGTATTTTCAGGTGCTGACCGCCATCGCTATTGGCGTACTGCTGGGCCACTTCTACCCGGAACTGGGCGCGCAGATGAAACCGCTGGGCGACGGCTTCGTTAAGCTGATCAAAATGATTATTGCCCCGGTAATCTTCTGTACCGTGGTCACCGGTATTGCCGGTATGGAGAGCATGAAGGCCGTCGGACGCACCGGCGCGGTGGCGCTTCTCTATTTTGAAGTGGTCAGCACGATTGCGCTAATTATCGGTCTGATTGTGGTCAACGTGCTGCAGCCCGGGGCGGGAATGAACGTCGACCCCGCGACGCTGGATGCCAAAGCCGTGGCGATTTATGCCCAGCAGGCCGAACAACAGGGCATTGTTGCCTTCCTGCTCGATGTCATCCCCGGCAGCGTGATCGGGGCCTTTGCCAGCGGTAATATTCTGCAGGTGCTGCTGTTCGCCGTACTGTTTGGTTTTGCCCTGCATCGCCTCGGCGATAAAGGCACGCTGATCTTCAACTTTATTGACAGCTTCTCACGGGTGATTTTCGGCATCATCAATATGATTATGCGCCTGGCACCGATTGGCGCATTCGGCGCCATGGCCTTTACGATCGGTAAATATGGCGTCGGTTCACTGGTGCAGCTCGGCCAGCTGATCGTGTGTTTCTATATCACCTGCGTGCTGTTCGTGGTGGTCGTGCTGGGATTAATTGCCCGCGTGGTCGGCTTCAATATCTTTAAGTTTATTGCCTACATCAAAGAAGAACTGCTGATCGTGCTGGGCACCTCCTCATCTGAATCCGCGCTGCCGCGCATGCTGGATAAAATGGAGAAGCTCGGCTGTAAAAAATCCGTGGTCGGGCTGGTGATCCCCACCGGCTACTCGTTCAATCTGGACGGAACGTCGATTTATCTGACCATGGCCGCGGTATTTATTGCCCAGGCGACGAACAGCCACATGGATATTTTCCACCAGATCACCCTGCTGGTGGTACTGCTGCTTTCCTCCAAAGGCGCGGCGGGTGTGACCGGCAGTGGCTTTATTGTGCTGGCGGCAACGCTCTCCGCCGTGGGACACCTGCCGGTTGCCGGCCTGGCGCTGATCCTCGGTATTGACCGCTTTATGTCAGAAGCCCGCGCGTTAACCAACCTGGTGGGCAACGGCGTGGCCACCGTGGTCGTCGCGAAGTGGGTCGGCCAGCTGGATGAAAACCAGCTAAAATCGACGCTGAATGCCGGAAAAAACCAAAAAAAGCTCTCTGATAGCGCGCATTAAGCACTTAATTCATTAAAATTGCACAGAAATGCCCGCCGCGACTTGCCCTCGCGGCGGGCATTTGCATAATAACATCCAACACTTTTTAATGATTTTTTACTCCGCTGTGTGACATCCTCGCCGATGCGTGGTCTAACAAGCTGTTCCTTTAAAATACAGCGGCTTCCCAGGGTTTTTGACCGGCTGAAATGTCGCGGGCAGCAGGTAACAGATCACCAGTGATTCTTTTTGGTTTGTGATTGAGTAGGGGTTCACATGCAGGGCACCAGAATTCGTCTTTTGATTGGTGGGGTAGTACTGGCAGCGGCCAGCTGCACGGTACAGGCTGAAACCCTCCAACCCGATCCTGCCTGGCAGCAGGGAAAACTGGATAACGGTTTCAGCTGGCAGCTGTTAACCACACCCCAGCGACCGAGCGACCGCATTGAAGTTCGCCTGTTGGTGAATACCGGATCGCTGGTCGAAAGCGCTCAGCAGATCGGCTACAGCCATCTTTTACCGCGCCTGGCGCTGGTGCACAACGCCGCGCTCGAACCCGCGCAGCAGCGTTCACTCTGGCAGCAGAGCATCGACCCGCAGCATCCGCTGCCTCCCGCGATCACCTCCTATAACTACACGGTCTATAACCTGAGTCTGCCCAACAACCGCCCGGAAGTGGTCAAAGAAGCCCTGACCTGGCTGGCGGCGACCGTGGATAAAATGACCATCAACACCGAGGTGGTCAACACGGCGCTCAACGCCGACGACCCCATCGGTACCTGGCCCGGCAATACTCAGGATGTCTGGTGGCGCTACCGGCTGAAAGGCTCGACGCTGCTTGGCCACGACCCGGCCTCTGCGGTGAAGGTGCCGGTCGACCTGGCACAGCTCAACGCCTTTTATAAACAGTGGTACACGCCTGATGCGATGACCCTGTTTGTCGTCGGCAACGTCGACAGCCGCAGCCTGGCCGAGCAGATCAACAAAGTCTTCTCGCCGCTGGAAGGCAAGCGCGAACAGCCTGCGCCGGTGCCCACCCTATCACCGCTGCCACCGCAGCCGGTAAACCTGGTGAATCCGGCACTCGGCCAGGACCGTCTTGCGCTGGTCTGGGACAACCCCTGGATGCCGATCCGCGAATCACAAAATCTGCAGCGCTACTGGCAGGGCGATCTGGCGCGCGAAGCGCTGTTCTGGCACGTTCAGCGCGTGCTGAGCGAGAATAAAGCCCAGGGCGTACAGGTTGGCTTTGACTGCCGCGTGCTGTATCAGCGCGCCCAGTGTGCCATCAATATTGATTCGGACAACGCGGCGCTCAGCGCCAACCTGGATCTGATCGCGAAAGAGATGGCCAGCGTGCGCGACAAGGGCCTGACACAGCAGGAATTTGATACGCTGATGGCGCAGAAAAATACCGAGCTGAACAAGCTGTTTGCCACCTATGCCCGTACCGATACCGACGTGCTGATGAGCCAGCGCCTGCGTTCGCAGCAGAATGCGGTGGTGGATATCGCTCCGGAACAGTACCAGAAGCTGCGCCAGGCGTTTCTTTCCGGCCTGACGCTGGACATGCTGAACCAGGAGCTGCGCCAGCAGCTGACCCAGGATATCACCATGATGCTGATGCAGCCGCAGGGCGAGCCGGAAATTAACGCCGGGCAGCTGCAGGCAAGCTGGGAGAAAATTATGAAGCCGGTTGAAGCCGCGCCACAGGCTCCCGCCACCCCGGCCGACCCGGCGGTAGCAACGGATGCGCCAGCGCAGTAAACGCAGGGCGGCCTTTCGGGGCCGCCCTTCTTCTTTCAGCAGGGTGATTCCCTTCCTGCTGCTGATCCTCTCAGCCTTCTCTCCCGCGCTTTACGCGCAGGATTATGCTTTCCTCAACGCCAGCGACCTGACACTGAACCGCCAGCGCCTGACGCAGCAGCAGGCACCGGAACTGACGCTTGCCGCCTGGCAGACGCTGCATCGTGCAGCGGATAAAACCCTGAAGCAGCCGCTGCTCAGCGTCACCGATAAAGGGATGACCCCGCCCGGCGGTTCAAAACATGACTACCTCAGCCTCAGCGCCTACTGGTGGCCCGACAGCCATCAACCGGACGGCTTACCGTGGGTGAAGCGCGACGGTCACGTTAATCCGGCAAGCAAAAATAACCAAAGCGACGGCGTGCGCCTGGCGTCGTTTACCGCCAACGTTCAAACGTTAACCCTCGCCTGGTATTTCTCCGGCGACCGGCGCTATGCGGATAAAGCCATCGCGCTAATCCGTCACTGGTTTATCAACCCGGCCACACGCATGAACCCCAACCTGAAGTATGCCCAGGGCGTGCCGGGCATTGCCGACGGGCGGCATACCGGCGTGCTGGACGGCCGCTACTTTGCCACCCGCGTTGTCGACTCGCTGGTGATGCTGCGACAGGCGCCGGGATGGCGGGCGGAGGACGAACAGCAGATGCAGCAGTGGATGAAGGACTATCTGGCGTGGCTGCTGACCAGCCGTGAAGGTAAGGGTGAGGCCGCCGCGAAGAATAACCACGGCAGCTGGTACAGCGCGCAGGTGGCGGGGATTGCCTGGTACGTTCAGCGCCCCGAGGTTATCCACCAGATGCTGCAGCAGGCGCAGCGGCGGATGGCGGGTCAGCTGACCGCCGATGGCCGCCAGCCGCTGGAGCTGGCGCGAACCCGTTCGTTTCACTACAGCTGGTTTAACCTACAGGCGCTGACTGCGCTGGCGACGGTTGTTGGCCACAGCGGAAAAGGGGATTTATGGCATTTCCGAACGCCGCAGGGTGCCGGGCTGTTAACCGCGCTGGACTTTATGGCACCCTGGAGCGACGGCGCGAAGCGCTGGCCTTACCCCAGCCTCGACCATGTTGGCGTCAGGCTGATTCCCTTGCTGGTGCAGGCCGACAACCAGCTGAAGAGCCAGCGCTACCGGCAGAAAATCGAACGGGCCGACTGGACGCTACCCGAGGCCGGATCTGCTCGCGGCGCCACGCTTGATGCGCAGCGCGCCAGCTGGCTGCTGACGGTGCCGATCTACAGCCGCTGACAGGCTTCGCTGCAATCGAGATCGCCTTCCACACCCGACTGTTCAGGTGATAACCCCGTCGATATTGCCCGCTTAATGGTGGGCAGCCGGTTTAGTTAATTACCCTGCGGTCCTATACCGGCATTGCCTCACGCGGAATAATCGCGCCGCGATGCTGGATCACCGTGCTGGCCGTCAGATGCCCGCGCTTTGCGGCCTCTTCCGCGCTGCCGCCGGTCAGGCGCACCGCCAGATAGCCCGCGCTGAACGAATCCCCGGCGGCGGTGGTATCCACCACGCTGTCGGCAGACAGCCGTATAGCCGGGATCTCCAGCAGCGGCTCCGCGCCCGTATCCACCAGGCAGGCATCGGCCCCGCGTTTAATCACGATTTCCTGCACTCCGGCCGCGCGCGTACGGCGAATCACCTCGGCACTCTCGGCTTCGCCCCACAGCAGCGTTTCGTCGTCCAGCGTCAGGAAGGCGATATCGGTATAGCCCAGCATCGCCTGATAGGCCGACTGCGCCTCTTCACGGCTTGGCCAGAGGCGCGGACGATAGTTGTTATCAAAGATGATTTTTCCGCCGTTAGCGCGGCAGGCGGCCAGCAGGGTGTACAGCTTTTCGCGGCTCTGCGGGCTGAGGATCGCCAGACTGATGCCGCTCAGGTACAGATAGTCGTAGTGCGCCAGCTGCTGGCAGATCGCCTCAGCCTGCTCGCCATCCAGCCAGAAGCGGGCGGCGGCATCGTTGCGCCAGTACCAGAAGGTGCGCTCGCCCCTGGCATCGGTTTCAATCACGTACAGGCCCGGCAGCTTGTTTTCCAGCCGCTGGATCAGATCGGTGTGCAGCCCTTCACTCTGCCAGGCGCTAATCATCTCGTTGCTGAAGCTGTCTTTGCCTAACGCGGTGACGTAATCCACGCGCAGCGCCTCCGGCTGTACCTGGCGAGCGACATAAACTGCCGTATTCAGCGTATCGCCGCCGAAACCCCGGCTCATATCGCTGCCGCGTTGGGAAAGTTCGATCATGCATTCGCCTATTACGGCAATTTTCTGTTGCGTCATTTTTCTCGGCCCGTGGGAAATTTTTTTCACCAGTCTCGCCGCCCGGCGGTGCCCAGTCAATATTTAAAACGATGTTTTATTTTTATCGTGATGTCAGTTCACTTATTACGTAAGCGGATGCCGCCGCCTTTACGGATGCCAGATCCTCCCCCCTGGACTATCTTTACATAAGCGTAAAAAGGGTAAGGAGAAGCGAATGTCGCGTACCGGGAAAACAATCAGCTGGACCATCGGTGTGTTGGTGCTGCTGCTGGTGGCTTTGGTGGTGCTGATTGCCACGTTCGACTGGAACCGTTTAAAGCCGACGATCAACCGCAAGGTTTCGCAGGAAATTAACCGTCCGTTTGCCATCCGTGGCGATCTGGGCGTGGCCTGGGAACGTAACCGCAGCGAGCCGGGCTGGCGCAGCTGGGTGCCGTGGCCGCACATTCATGCTCAGGACATTATGCTGGGCAACCCGCCGGAGATCCCCGATCTGACCATGGCGCACCTTGAGCGCGTGGATGCCTCGATTTCGCCGTTGGCGCTGCTGGGCAAAGAAGTGTGGTTGCCGTGGATTAAGCTACAGCAGCCGCAGGCGAAGCTGGTACAAACCGCCGATGGCAAAAACAACTGGACCTTTAATCTGGCCGGTAGCGAAAGCAAAGACCCCAATCAGCCGCCTTCCGCCTGGTCATTCCGCCTGGACAATATCGTCTTTGACCAGGGGACGATTGGTTACCGCGACGCGATTAATAAGGCCGATGTGAAGGTAACGGTCGACCCGCTGGGTAAACCGGTGCCCTATGCCCAGCTGGCGGGGGGCGATGATAAACAGAAGGGCGCGGCTGATTTTGTCTTTGGCTGGCAGGCCAGCGGCACCTATAACAAAGAAAAACTGACCGGCGAAGGCAAGATCGGCGGCATGCTCTCCCTTCGCAGCCAGACCACGCCGTTCCCTGTGCAGGCCGACGTGCGCAGCGGAACCACCCGGGTTCGACTGGCGGGGACCATCCAGAACCCGATGGATCCCGGCGGCGTTGACCTGAGGCTGCGTTTTTCCGGCGACACGCTGGCCAACCTCTACGGCCTGACCGGCGTGCTGCTGCCGGATACCCCGCCGTATGAAACCGACGGCCATCTCAGCGCCCGCTTCCGCGAGACCGGGGGCGCGGTGTTCCGCTATCAGAACTTTAACGGCCATATTGGCGACAGCGATATTCGCGGCTCCCTGACCTACAGCCAGACAAAACCCCGGCCAAAACTGGAGGGCGAGCTGGAATCGCGCCAGCTGCGGATGGCCGACCTCGGTCCGTTGATCGGCGTGAACTCGGGTAAAGGCAGTGAGAAGACAGAGCAGGCGAAGAAGAAACGCGGAGACGCCTCCACGCAGCCCGCCGATCGCGTTCTGCCGCATGATAAGTTCGACAGTAAAAGCTGGAGCGTGATGGATGCGGACGTGCGCTTTAGCGGCAAACGCATCGAACACGGCAGCTCTCTGCCGCTGAGCGACCTTTCCACCCATCTTAAGCTGAAAAACGGCGACCTGCGCCTCGATCCGCTGCGCTTCGGCATGGCGGGCGGCACGATAAATTCGACGATCCATCTGGAAGGGGATAAAACGCCGCTACAGGGGCGGGCCGATGTACACGCACGCAGCCTCAAGCTACGCCAGCTGTTCCCGGACGTGCAGGCGATGCAAAGCGCGCTGGGGCAGCTGAACGGCGATGCCACGCTGAGCGGGCGCGGAAATTCGGTGGCCGACCTGCTGGCCACCAGCAACGGCGACCTGAAGCTGCTGATGAACGACGGGCTGATCAGCCGCAGCCTGATGGAAATCGTCGGGCTTAACGTGGGCAACTACGTGGTGGGCAAACTGTTCGGCGACGATGAGGTGAAAATCAACTGCGCGGCGGCGAATTTGCAGGTCAAAAACGGGCTGGCCTCATCGCGGCTGTTTGTCTTCGATACGGAAAATGCGGTGATCAATATTACCGGCACCACCAACTTCGCTAACGAACGCCTGGACCTGTCAATTGACCCGGAAAGCAAAGGCATTCGTATTATCACCCTGCGCTCGCCGCTGTACGTTCGCGGCACCTTTAAAAACCCCGATGCAGGGGTGAAAGCCGGCCCGCTGATTGCCCGCGGTGCGGCGGCGGTGGCTCTGGGTGCGGTGGTCGCTCCGGCTGCTGCCCTGCTGGCGCTGATTTCCCCCAGCGAAAATGACCAGAATCAGTGTACGAAGATTCTGGGACAGATGAAGGGGAAATAGCCAATGAAACGTGGCACGTTTTGATGGGTGGAAATGCGGAGCGTGCGGACTCAAAACTAAAAAAAATCGCCGCCACAGACATGTGGCGGCGAAGAGGGTTAATGCGTGCTTCAGGCGGCATGGCCGCCTGAATAATTAATCAAACAGTGACTCGTGACGGGTTTCGCGGCATTTAATCAGCGCGAGCAGCGTCAGGAACGCCATTGAAGCCAGGTAGACGCCGACGTAGAACAGGCCGTAAGTGTGCGCTAACCAGGTGGCGATATATGGTGCCACGGACGCGCCCAGAATCGACGACAGATTGTAGGAGAACGAGGCACCGGTATAGCGCACCTCGGTCGGAAACAGCTCTGGCAGCAGCGCACCCATCGGGCCAAAGGTCAGGCCCATAATGCTCAGCCCGCACAGCAGGAACGCCATCACCAGCGCCTGATTGCCTGAACCCAGCATGGAGGGGAAGATCAGCGCAAAGGCAATAATCATCAGGGTGATGACAATCATCGTTTTACGACGACCAAAGCGGTCAGCCAGCATGCCGGCAATCGGCACCATCACGCCAAAACCGATTACCGCCACCATCAGCATCCACAGGAAAGTATTGCGTGGAATGCCCAGCCCGTTGGGTGCCGCGGTCGTTCCGAAGGTCATGGAGTAGACGGTCATAATGTAGAACAGGGTGTAGGTCGCCAGCATGATAAAGGTACCGAGCACCGTGGCACCCAGATGCTTGCTGAGCAGCGTACCAATCGGCACCTTAACCTGTTTTTTCTCTTTCTGGACTTTGGCAAACACCGGTGACTCGTGCAGCGAGACGCGAACGTACAGACCAATCAGCACCAGCACCGCAGACAGCACGAACGGTACGCGCCAGCCCCAGTTCATAAACTGCTCATCGGTCAGCAGCCAGGAGAGCAGCAGGAAGGTGCCGTTAGCAAAGAAGAAGCCGATCGGCGCGCCGAGCTGCGGGAAGGAACCGTAAAGCGCGCGTTTCTTCGCGGGCGCATTTTCGGTTGCCAGCAGAGCAGCACCGCCCCATTCGCCGCCCAGACCCAGGCCCTGACCGAAACGGGCCAGCGCCAGCAGCATCGGAGCAAACACGCCAATGCTGTTATAGCTCGGCAGCAGGCCGATGATCACGGTCGAGATCCCCATGGTCAGCAGCGAAGCCACCAGCGTGGCTTTACGGCCAACGCGGTCGCCAAAGTGACCGAAGAGCGCAGAGCCGATCGGGCGGGCCACAAAGGCGATAGCAAAGGTCGCCAGTGACTGTAGCGTGGCGACGGTGGCATCACCCTGCGGGAAGAAAATATGCGGGAAAACGATCACTGCCGCAGTAGCATAAATATAGAAATCGAAGAATTCGATAGCCGTACCGACCAGAGAAGCAACCACCACTTTACTACGGGAGTTTACGGGTGCAGCGTCTTCAGCGGCGATAGATGGAGCGATGGAGGCTTGCATAATTGTTTCTTTATTCTAATAAACGAAAAAGAATCTTACGCAGAGGTTTAATCGCATTCAATGGCGAAAGTGCGGACTGTTTTTAAGGATTCCTCTGGAAAAGTGGATAATTTTTAATATGTGATATTTGCGAGAACATGGCAGGGAAAACGAAGCGTTTTTTGGAGTTAATCACTAAAAAATGGAAAATAAAAGTTAGGAGTCGGTGATAAATGCCGATCTTTGGTTAAAGAGTAACCCACAACCAGGGTTTTTAACTACTTTCCACCTTTCAACCGTCTTTTTTCCGCCACGCAGGCAATTTATTTATAATATGAATCAATTAATGCCGATGTTTTTTTAATTAAAATACCCTCTCAGAAGACATCAAAAATTAGTCGTAAATATCAAAAATCACCAGGGAAAGGTTATTATGGATACAATGACTCACAGTGATAAAACCGTCCTATTTGAGAATAATTCCGCCAGCGGCGATATCTCCCGTAACAGGGTACTATCGATTGGAATTTTTTTTGACGGCAGCGGCAACAACGCCAATAACACACTGAAACGTCTTGAAATGTGCTGTTCAGGTGAAAAAGGACGCGATCGTCTTTCGGACAGCGCTGACGCGGCCAGGCCCGGCGATATTTCCCGCTGTAGTTACGATAAGCATTACACCAATATTTACCGGCTGTTCACGCTTTATCGTGCGGAAGAGGGGAACTGGAATCCATTCCAGCGGGGATTATATATCAGCGGCGTTGGCACGCATTCCGGCCAGGCGGACAGTATTAGCGGTTTTGCCATCGGCGAAGGAAAGAGTGGCATTATTGCCAAAACGGACGAGGCGATTGCCGCGCTGCCCGCAATCCTACGGCAGGTTATCCGTCAGATGAATGGTGAAGGGCAGATTACCCGGCTGGCATTCGACCTTTTCGGCTTCAGCCGCGGCGCAGCGGCAGCACGCCACTTTGCTAATCGTCTTTTCGCGCAAGACCCCGCGCTGGCAGCCGCGATTGCAGAGGGATTTCAGGAAGCAACCTATCGCGATATGCCGACGATCGGCACCCGCTTTCTCGGACTGTTCGACGGCGTGGCGGGCATTGCGAATATGACCAACAGATTCGATCCCCACTCCCCGCACGGCAGCGGCCTGCATCTGTCATTACCATCTGGCATTGCGCGCCGGGTCTTTCAAATTGCCGCAGCACACGAGTATCGCTATAACTTCTGCCTGCAAAGCGTTGCCCCCGATTATCCCGAACTGGTTCTGCCCGGCGCGCACTCGGATATCGGCGGCGGCTACAATCCGCAGGAAGACGAATATCTGTTCCTCAGCCAGCCGCAGTTCACCTACGCGTCCGACGATACCCCGGACGAAATGACGGAGATCGTACGCCAGGCCCATGAACAGAGGCGAGTTCTGCAGAACAATCCGGCCCTGGAACCACTGCTGAACAGTGGTGAGCTGAAGGTTGAGAGCTGGCATGACGACTGGCTGCCGCCCAGCCAGGAAGGGCTTGCACGCAAACGCGTCGGGGCAGCAGTGGTATTTCGCCGTAGCCTGAACAACGACTGGGCGAAGATTGCGCTGCGGGTGATGGTGGACGCCGCGCAGGAGGCCGGCGTGATGCTGGCGAAAATCGATGAGGGCAGCCCTGAGTTCAGCCTGCCACCGGAACTGGCGCCGCTGTGCGACTTTGCCCGCGAACAGGGGAGACGGCTGCGCAGCGGCAATACGCCACAGCCCTTCAGCCAGGACGATCTGCACATTGCCGGCCGCTACCTGCATTTTTCAGCCAGCTGGAGTGCGGTGCAGGAAGCGTTTGTCTGGCGCGATGGTAACTGGCTGACCACCGTTTCAAAGTCGGTCAGGCGAGAAACGTTTCTCAGCTATCCCGATCGTCCGGACGAGGGCTGGACGCGGACGATTTACCCCTTAGCGAAGCCGTAAACGGACGTTTTGCACATCCGTTGATAAACAGTTTAGGAAAGGATTCTCGACATTTTTAACAGCGATTGGAAGTTTTTGCATTAAAATCAACTACTTATTTTTATAATATTTATTACTTCCCGTCATTAATCTCCGGGTTTACATTGCGTAGCCCGGCGATTAGAATCTCGGCAAATTACTAACGGAGCCTGCATTTCATTGGACAGTCACCCTTTACCTGAACATTACTGAAGGCAGGTCCACTCCGTTTATTGTGTGCCTGCCGTAAAAAACGGCGGGCCATGCTGCAACTCTCTTCCGAGCTGTTTCATCCCGTAAATCAATTTCATTCGATCTGGTCTTCGCCAGCGGCGCTGCTGCATGGCCGGGCATCAGAGCATCCCTCTGCTGTCGGGCGATTTTTGCTGCGCGCCAGCATCACTAAGGAGCACACGATGAAAGAACCTCCGTCACGAGAGAGGCGATGGCAGGATGAACCCGGGAGGATAACGCACTAACGTTTCACGTCCTTTCCGTCTGCCTGCCACGCCTCCTTCCCTGAATTTACTGAAAAAACCTCGTTTGCAGGAGCCGTTCTCCTGCGCGTAAAAAAACTTCATTCAAGGAGCAGGCAGATGAAAATGCATCACGCTAACCTGAAAAAGGCGCGCGAACTGGCGATCGCCAGCGCAGCCACACGGAGCCAGGAACACACCCTCGCTCAGCTGAATACTCAACGCCACGGGCTGACTTTTGAAGATGCCGCTGAGCGCCTGGAACACTACGGCACCAACCAGGTCGCCAGCGAAAAAGCACCGGCGGCCGCGGTACAGCTGCTTCAGGCGTTTAATAACCCGTTTATCTGGGTGCTGACCGCACTGGCGGCCATCAGTTTTGTTACCGATTACCTGCTGCCGTTGAAGCGCGGTGAGGAGACCGATCTGACCGGCGTGATTATCGTCATGATCATGGTCAGCCTGAGCGGTTTACTGCGTTTCTGGCAGGAATATCGCACCAACAAAGCGGCGGAAGCGCTGAAATCACTGGTGCGTACTACCGCCACGGTCATACGCCGCAGCCACACGCACAGTGAAGCGATGGAGATGGAAATCCCGCTGCAGCAGGTCGTGCCGGGCGATATCGTGCGGCTGTCGGCGGGGGATATGATCCCGGCGGACGTGCGTCTGCTGGCCTCGCGCGATCTGTTTGTCAGCCAGGCAGCCCTGAGCGGTGAAGCGCTGCCGATCGAAAAATATGACACGCAAAGCAGCCCAAATGTTGCCGGGCCAGTCAGCGAACAGGAGCTGCTCAGCCTGCCGGGTATCTGCCTGATGGGCACCAGCGTTGCCAGCGGCAGCGCGACGGCAGTGGTGGTGGCAACCGGTGGCCACACCTGGTTCGGCTCACTGGCCACCTCACTGCTGGGTAAGCGCCCGCAGACGGCGTTCGATCGCGGCGTGAACAGCGTCAGCTGGCTGCTGATCCGCTTTATGCTGGTGATGGTGCCGATCGTTCTGCTGCTCAACGGCTACAGCAAAGGCGACTGGAGCGATGCGCTACTGTTTGCGCTGGCGGTCGCGGTGGGGCTGACCCCGGAAATGCTGCCGATGATCGTCAGCTCCAACCTCGCGAAGGGTGCGATTGCCCTGTCGCGGCGGAAAGTGGTGGTGAAAAGGCTCAATGCCATTCAGAACTTCGGCGCGATGGACGTGCTGTGCAGCGATAAAACCGGCACGCTGACTCAGGATCGCATCATTCTGTCTCACCACCTAGATTTGCACGACCGCAGCGACGAACGCGTACTGCAGCTGGCCTGGCTGAACAGCCGCCATCAGACCGGCGTGAAGAATCTGATGGATAAAGCCGTACTGGCCTTCAGCCAGGGCAATATGGCGGTCAACGATCTGTGGCGTTATCGCAAAATTGACGAACTGCCTTTTGACTTTGAGCGCCGCCGTCTGTCAATTCTGCTGGCGGACCAGAACCAGCAGCAGATGCTGGTCTGCAAAGGGGCGGTGGACGAAATGCTGGCGGTTTCCCGCTTCTGGCGCGATGGCGATGAGATCCGCCCACTGGATGATGCCGCGCGTCAGCGTCTGCGTGAGCAGGCAGAGAGCTACAACCAGCAGGGATTCCGCGTGCTGGTTGTGGGCTGGCGGGATCTCGAGGCCAGCCCGCTCTCGCTGCCGCTGAGCATTCATGACGAGCGTGAACTGATTATCAGCGGCGTGCTGACCTTCCTCGATCCGCCGAAGGAGAGCGCGGCAGAGGCGATAGCGGCCCTGCATGAAAACGGCGTCACGGTAAAAGTCCTGACCGGCGACAACGCGATTATTACCGCCAAAGTGTGCCGCGACGTGGGCCTGGAGCCGGGTGAACCGCTGTGCGGCAGTGCAATCGCGCAGCTTAGTGACGACGAACTCCGCCTGCTGGTTGAGCAGCGCACGCTGTTCTGCCGCCTGACGCCGCAGCAAAAAACCCGCGTGTTGCAGGCATTGCAGCACAACGGACATACGGTCGGCTTCCTCGGCGACGGCATTAACGATGCACCGGCGCTGCGCGCGGCGGACATTGGCATCTCCGTTGATAGCGCTACGGATATCGCTAAAGAATCCGCGGATATCATCCTGCTGGAAAAAAGCCTGCTGGTGCTGGAGCAGGGCGTGATGACCGGGCGCGAAACCTTCGGCAATATAATCAAGTATCTGAACATGACCGCCAGCTCTAACTTCGGCAACGTCTTTTCGGTGCTGGTGGCCAGCGCGTTTATTCCGTTTTTACCGATGATGGCGATCCATCTGCTGTTGCAAAACCTGATGTATGACCTGTCCCAGCTGGCGCTGCCGTGGGACAAAATGGACAAAGAGTTTCTGCGCAAACCGCGCCGCTGGGATGCGAAGAACATCGGGCGCTTTATGCTGTGGATTGGCCCCACATCGTCCATTTTCGATATCACCACCTTCTGGCTGATGTGGACGGTATTCGCCGCCAACAGCGTGGAAAGCCAGGCGCTGTTCCAGTCCGGCTGGTTTGTGGAAGGATTGCTGTCGCAGACGCTGGTGGTGCATATGCTGCGCACCCGCAAGATTCCGTTTATTCAGAGCCGCGCCGCGCTGCCGGTGATGCTGGCAACCGGGCTGGTGATGATTGCCGGAATTCTAATCCCGTTCTCGCCGCTGGGCCACGCCGTCGGGCTGGTGCCGCTGCCGTGGAGCTACTTCCCGTGGCTGCTGGCAACGCTGCTCGGCTACTGCCTGGTTGCACAGGGCATGAAGCGTCTTTATATCCGCCGTTTCGGCCAGTGGTTCTGAGGGGGATAAGATGAAGAAGGATAATTCAGCGATAGCGATCGTGTTGTTTTTTGTCGGGGTGGTGATTTTTTCCGGGGCGATACTGATGATATTTAGCGAATAGGGGGTGGGGAAACGGGTTGCGGGTGGGTTCGGGTTGCTGCACGTTTAAGTGACTGGCTTATCGGGGCTATCCGGAACACGGACCCGCTGCCACGTCCATGTTCGCTCGGCCTCGCACCTCCCTGTGCTCGGACGGTCCGTTAACCCGTCCATCCCCGATTGCCCGTAAACTAAGGTGTTGCTGTTTTTAAAATCCGTCTCTTCCGGCTTCACACTCTTGTTTACCGGATTGAAATTGCTCAGGGGTCACTCGCAATAAAATGGGCTGATAGAAGGAAGTCCATAGATTAGAGAAAGTGAGTGCTGAACTCTAAAGCGACGAAGCGAATGCAATGAGAAGCTGCGGCACCACTTTAAAGTCTTAACGGTAAACGTGACGAGAAAGCAGTAACACCAAAGCCTGAACGGTGTACGTGACGAGGAAGCAGCGATCAATTCGCTTGAAAGGTGAACGTTACGGGGCAGATAAGCCGGGTGTCTGCCGCAGGGATGCGGCAGCCAAGCCCCCAGGGACCGGGTTCACGGCGACCCGGCGTTCTGCCCGTAACGGTCGCCCCGTTTCGCAGATCCCACCGCGACCTGCCCCGTAAAGGTCACCCCGCTCACAGCCCCTGCCGCGAATAATCTCTGAACGACCAGATTAACGATCGTTATCTGGCCGCAACGCAATGAATTGAAAGGGGAACCGTTACGGGACAGGTTAGCCGGGTGTCTGCGGCAGGGATGCCGCAGCCAAGCCCCCAGGGACCGGGTTCACGGCGACCCGGCGTTCTGCCCGTAACGGTCGCCCCTTTTCGCAGATCCCACCGCGACCTGCCCCATAACGCTTTAGAAAGGATTACTCCTTCGCAATCGGTGTCTCACTAACCGCCACGGTTTCATTACCCTGGATTTTCTGCACCCGTTGCTCAACCTGCTGCACCGCGCTGGCATCCTTCAGCAGGGAATAAGTCAGCGTAAACTCGGTGCTCTTCCCCGGCTGGAGCTGCTTAACGCGACCCTGTTCTTTCTCAATGGTCACCGGGTAGGCATAGTTCGTGCCTGGCTCAATCCCGGTCACGTAACCCTGCTTCTGCGTATCGGTATTTTTCCACATGGTCAGCAGCGGCAGCTGTTTGATATCGAACTCAATTGATGCGCCTTTGTCGCCCTTGCTGTTGATCACCGCGGCCACAGTTTTACCGTTTTCATCGGCTTTCGGCGTGAGGTTAAACACCATCTCGTCGAAATCTTTAGTCGGCGCGCCGTAAACATTCCAGTCGTTCAGGCCTTTCTTCGCGTAATCGTTAAATGGTGAAACCGACTTCAGCGGCGCGATAAAGCGCGCGTCTTTTTCAAGGATCGGCGTACCGAAGTTGCTGTGATAGATAATCTGGTAATCGTGCGGATAGTCCGCGTGGTTGGTCAGCACATCGTGCACGGTAAAGGAGTCAGAGCCAGGCACGTAGCGCAGCTCGGTCCAGGTTTCGAGCTTCGCTTTTTTGAAGGTGGTTTCTTTCAGCAGGCCGCGAATACGGATTTCATGCGGCGCTTTTTCATCGACGATGACTTCCACTTTCGACGCTGGGGTATTGCCCGCTTTGCCGTGCAGCGTGTAAATCACGCCGTCTTTGGTCACCGGATGGCCGGTCCACTCAAAGCCGCAGCGCACCATCATTTCGTTAAAACCTTCCAGCCAGCCAAGGCCATTGCGGCTTTCCAGATTGATGTAAGCCGGATTGACGACCTCATCGACCGGAGAATCCCAGCCAAGTCGCACGCCGTGGCCGTTAACATGCAGCAGATCCATGCCTCGCGTTGGGCTAAGGGCGATGGTCAGGCCGTTTTTACTGGTGATGGTCAGCACTTTCGAGCCTTCCTGCTTACCACCGTGCAGAACCTTTTGCTGAATGCTGAAGTTCTCACCGGAAAGCTTCAGCTGCTGGCTGTTTACCTGCCAGTTTCCCTTTTCCACACTGGTTTCAGCATCCGTCAGCAGCCAGCTTTGCGCCGATGCCTGACCACAAATGAATGCCGTAATTAACCCTGCCAGAAGTCTTTTTTTCATCACACTATCCCTTTTGCTGAATTGATTTAGCTTTAACGGCATCAAGACTACAAATCAGCACGGGATAAAAATGTGACAGTCATCACCGGATGAACTTTTGGCCATTTTTAGTCTGATAAACGTGCTATTACTCACTAAAAAATGCATATAACGATCGGTTTCTCATTTTTAATGAGATACAGAGCAGATTACCCATCACCGCAGACTTAACGATTCAGCTATTTTTATCAGGACCAGTGAAAAATCATGATTGCCAGGCAGGCTATCCCACTCGCGTGCGTTCCCGGGTGCACGAAGATTGCATCACACCGGAGCCAGCGTTAAGGTGGTCACCCTCAGTGAATAACAAGTGATTAACAGGGTATGAGCTTCTCGGCTTTCGGTGACAAATTTACGCGCCACTCGGGCATTACGCGCCTGATGGAAGATATGGGTGAGGGTTTACGCACGCCGGGTACGGTGATGTTAGGCGGCGGTAATCCGGCGCAGATCCCCGCAATGAATGACTATTTCCATCAGCTTTTGCAGCAGATGCACGACGAAGGCAAGCTGACGGATGCGCTTTGCAACTACGACGGCCCGCAGGGTAAAAGCACGCTGCTGAACTCCCTGGCGGAGCTGCTGAGTAAAGAGCAGGGCTGGCAGATTTCGCCGAAGAATATTGCCCTGACCAACGGCAGCCAGAGCGCCTTTTTCTACCTGTTTAACCTGTATGCCGGGCATCGCGCTGACGGTCAGAAAAAGCGCGTACTTTTCCCGCTGGCTCCAGAATATCTTGGCTATGCCGATGCCGGGCTGGATGAAGATCTGTTTGTCTCCACCCGACCGAATATCGAAATGCTGCCGGAAGGCCAGTTCAAGTATCACGTGGACTTTGAGCATCTGCATATCGGCGAAGATACCGGCCTGATCTGCGTCTCCCGACCAACCAACCCCACCGGCAACGTCATCACCGATGATGAACTGCTGAAGCTGGACGCGCTGGCGCAGCAGCACGAGATTCCTCTGCTGATTGATAATGCTTACGGCGTTCCCTTCCCGGGCATTATTTTTAGCGAGGCGCGCCCGCTGTGGAATCCGAACATCATTCTGTGCATGAGCCTGTCCAAGCTGGGGCTGCCCGGCTCACGCTGCGGCATCATCATCGCCGATGAAAAGGTGATTTCGGCCATCAGCAATATGAACGGCATCATCAGCCTCGCTCCCGGCAGTATCGGCCCGGCCATCGCCCATGAAATGATCCAGCGTGGCGATCTGCTACGGCTGTCGGAAGAGGTGATCAAGCCGTTTTATCAGGAACGCGTTAAACAGACGATTGCGGTTATTCGCCGCTATCTGCCGGAAGATCGCTGCCTGATCCACAAACCAGAAGGCGCGATTTTCCTCTGGCTGTGGTTTAAGGACCTGCCGGTTTCCACGGAAATTCTCTACCAGCGGCTGAAGCAGCGCGGCGTGCTGATGGTGCCGGGGCATTTCTTCTTCCCGGGACTGGAGGCAGAGTGGCCGCATACGCATCAGTGCATGCGCATGAACTATGTTCCGGACAGTGAAGTGATCGAACGGGGTGTGGCGATTCTGGCAGAAGAGTTAGAGCGGGCACGAAGCGAAGGATAAACAACAGGGGCCGCTTAGCGGCGGCCCCTGCATAAACATTATTTCAGGATTTCAATGCGGCGCGGCTTATTGGCTTCCGGCACCACGCGTTCCAGGTCGATGTACAGCAGACCATTTTCCAGGCGAGCATCGCGTACGTGGACGTGCTCTGCCAGCTGGAATTTACGCTCAAAGTTACGTTCCGCGATGCCCTGATACAGATAGGTGCGCTGCTCCTGATCTTCAGGATGCGAGCCGCGAACGGTCAGCAAATTGTCGTGGGAGGTAATTTCCAGTTCGCTTTCTGCAAAACCGGCCACGGCAATTGTAATACGATAATGGTTTTCAGCCACCAGCTCCACGTTGTACGGTGGGTAGCCGCCGTTGTTCCCCTGGCCCTGATTAGATTCCAGCAGGTTGATCAGACGGTCAAAGCCAATGGATGAACGATACAGTGGGGCAAGGTCGAAATTACGCATTATTAAGCTCCTGATATTCAGCGAGTTATTAGGATATCGACTCTCCACAATGGACGAGTCGCTGGCGCAGTAGGTGCTGCCCTGTCGGCACAGGCACCTTACTGACCGTAGTAGTAAAATGGTGACAGCAGTGGCGCTTTCAAGGGTAAATTGTGATTTTTTTAACCCGATCGCACTGAATGTCATACACTCAGGGATGAGTTCGTCGGCCTTAGTGCCAGCCACCGTAGAGTGGGCCGGGATTTTTCCGCGTTTGACGACAGATCTCAGCAGGCTGCAACGACTGAAGGGATAGTAAATGATGAAGGCATTAAAGAAGTATACCGCTGCAGGATTACTCACCTGCGCCTCACTTGGCGCAACCAGCGGCTGCTCAAGCGTTATGACCCATACCGGCCCCAGTCAGGGCTATTATCCAGGCACGCGCGCCAGCGCCAGCGTGCTGACCGATGAAAACAGCAGCTGGGCGATGAAACCGCTGGCGGCGATTGATTTACCGTTCTCGGCGGTGATGGATACGCTGCTGCTGCCGTGGGATTACTATCGCACCGATGATACAGACTCGCCACGCGAGCGCGTACGCCGTAGCGAGCAGCAAAACCGGACCGCCGACGGACTGTCGCAGGCGGCGCCGATGGCCGCTAATTCACCGACGCCATAAAAATCTGCTGATAGCCGTCACGGCTGCGCAGGTAGGCCACGTGCTGGCCATCGGGGGAAAAGACCACCGCATCCGCTGAGGGGGCGGTTTCACTGCGTGGGGTAATGCGGCGCAGTTTTCCCGTCTCCAGGGTACAGAGGGTCACGCTGTTGTCGCAGATAAACGCCAGGCTGCCGCCGTCAGGATGCCAGCTGAAGGCGGACTGAATGTCGCTCTCCGACCGGGTAACCTGACGCGGTTCGCCGCCTAGCGGAGACACCGTCCACAGCTGAACCACCGCGTTATCATCCTTCATCAGGAAGGCAATGGCACTGCCGTCCGGAGCGCTGCGCAGCCAGTGCCGCGGCATGCTGCTCAGACCTGGATAACGCCGCTGATGGGTAAAGGTGATGCGCCGCTGCTGCACACTCTTAGGTGGAGCAGGGAGCCGCGTCGCCGTACCTTCCAGCGGAGAAACGCCCGCAACGGCAAAATCGGCATTGTCCTCCGGCAGATCGACCACGAAAACTTCCGCCACCTTCTCGCCGTTTGTCGCCAGCGTATCGCCGATAAAGGCCAGCGCCCAGCGCTGACGCTGCGCGCCACGCCGATAGCCCCGGGTGCCAATCCAGCCCTCTTCGTAAGCGCGATTGATCTCATCGCTGCCTGGCTGCGGTGCTGCGGTTGTCTGACTGACCAGCACGCAGTAGTGGCTGCCGTCGTATTCGCGCGGATGGCTTTTGGGCGGGCACACCGCATGCAGCGGTACGGCAACGCCAACATTGCGTAAATCTTGAGTTTTGTCCCACTCATGCATCACATGATCGTTGTAGGTAAAACTTAAGCGACTGCCGTCCGGACTGAAGACATGAACGTGGGAACCGCCGCGCAGCGCGCCCGGCGTGAAGGGCGGCGTAATATCGCAGGCGTCCAGATTCTCAGCCACGCCGTGCTGAATAATCACTCCGCGCCGGTGGTGAAAATCATATTTCCACAGGCTGTCAGGATGCTCCGGCCCGTGGATACACACATAGCGCGGCGGAAGATCCGGACTGGCGGTTACCACGCCAACATGCGCACCGTCCCGCGCCTGATACAGCACCTCTACCGCGCCGCTGCTGACGTTGACCCGCTCAATAGTCAGGCCGGTAAAAGACGCCCCGGAAGGGCGCACGTCATAGACCAGCCACTGGCTGTCGGCGGTCCAGACGTTAATGTTGGTCAGCTGATGATGTCGGGGGGCGAAGGTGATCTGTTGTTCACTCATCGGGCAGTCCTTTTACAGAACAAATTTCTCAATCGCCACGGCGACACCGTCTTCACGATTGGATGTCGTCACAAACTGGGCGACCTCTTTCACCACCGGAATCGCATTGCCCATCGCCACGCCCGTACCGACAAATTCCAGCATCGCCAGGTCATTTTCCTGATCGCCCAGCGCCATCAGCTCGTCGCGCTGCAGGCCAAGACGTTCCGCCAGCAGCTTAACGCCGGCGCCTTTGTTCACCTCTTTATTGAGGATTTCCAGGAAGAACGGGGCGCTTTTCATGATGGTATTCCGTTCGTAAGCTTCAGCAGGAATGCGGGCGATGGCCGCGTCCAGCCGCTCAGGCTCATCGATCATCATAATTTTCGGGAAGATAAGCGTTGGGTCCATTTCCTCAACGGTACGGTAGCGCAGCGGCATGCCGGTCAGGCCCACTTCGTGGATGGTGTAGCGGCTGATATCTTTGTTGGCGGTATAAAGATGGCTCTGGGTAAGCGCCTGGAAGTTAACGCCCAGCTCGCGGGACATCTGCTCGTAATAAAGATAGTCTTCGAAGGTCACCGGCACTTCGGCCACGCAGCTGGCATCATTTGCTTTCTGCACCAGCGCGCCGTTGTTGGTGATGCAGTACTGGCCTTCTTTCTCCAGGCCCAGCTCGCGCAGGTAGCGCTGTACGCCGAGGAACGGCCGCCCGGTTGCCAGCACCACCGCCACACCTTTATCGCGTGCCGCTTCAATCGCCGCCTTTACGCGTGGGGTCACTTCATGCTGCGGGTTAAGCAGCGTCCCATCGATATCAATCGCTATTAATTTAATCGCCATGCCACACTCCTTAGCTTCATGTTTTCCTCCATGCTAGCGCGATTCAGCGGGCGATCACCAGCGGGTTAGACAGTTTGCCAGTCCGCATTCGCTAAAAGTGGCAATGCGATTCATGGTGCAGGGGATTAACTGAAATAGCCGAGACAGAATTAAGGCAGAAATAAAGGCAGAGGCAGAGGCAGAGGCAGAGGCAGAGGCAGAGGCAGAGGCAGAGGCAGAGGCAGAGGCAGAAAGGATAATTCAGGGGCGGCCTGAAACAAGCCGCCCCTGTATCGGGTCTTAGATATCGATGTTTGCCGCCCGCAGGGCGTTTTCTTCGATAAAGGCACGACGTGGCTCAACCGCATCACCCATCAGGGTAGTGAACAGCTGATCGGCCGCAATCGCATCTTTCACCGTCACGCGCAGCATGCGACGGCTATCGGGATCCATGGTGGTTTCCCACAGCTGATCCGGGTTCATCTCACCCAGACCTTTGTAGCGCTGAACGGACAGGCCACGACGTGACTCTTTCACCAGCCAGTCGATCG
Organism: Erwinia sp. JUb26; assembly: GCF_003751505.1. Classification (GTDB taxonomy): domain Bacteria; phylum Pseudomonadota; class Gammaproteobacteria; order Enterobacterales; family Enterobacteriaceae; genus Erwinia. The sequence goes on from NZ_RJVB01000005.1 coordinate 376,405, forward strand.
CCTGCTCGAAGCTGGCAATCGGCTGACGGCGTTCGCCGCGCTCAATGTAGGCATCCTCTTCAATCAGGCCGCGAAGTTTTTCACCCAGCGTACAGATTTTGCGGTATTCCGCGCCCAGCATAAACTCCGTATCCAGCGGATAGTCGGTATCCACACCGTGGGTGCGGATGCGAAGCACCGGCTCAAAGATGTGCAGTTCACGGTTTTCACGCACCACACCGGCATAGCTGCTGCCGTGCTGCTCTTTCTCGTTCAACCAGCCTACCAGGGTGTCCAGCCAGCTTTGCACCGCAGCTTCCGCAGACAGATCGCTCAGCGTTGGGTTGTAGATCAGCGCATTCAGCAGCGACACCGGATAGCGGCGCTCCATACGTTTGATCATTTTGCGCGTGCTGTTGAATTCAGCCACCAGTGACTCCAGCGGCTCACCGGCCAGCGCAGGGGCGCTGGCATTGGTGTGCAGCGTGGCACCATCAAGGGCGATAGCGATCTGGTACTGGTCCATTGCCTCATCGTCTTTGATGTACTGTTCCTGTTTGCCTTTTTTCACCTTGTACAGCGGCGGCTGCGCGATATACACGTGGCCGCGCTCGATGATTTCCGGCATCTGACGGTAGAAGAAGGTCAGCAGCAGGGTACGGATATGCGAACCATCGACATCGGCATCGGTCATGATGATGATGCTGTGATAGCGCAGTTTGTCCGGGTTGTATTCGTCACGGCCAATGCCGCAGCCCAGCGCGGTGATCAGCGTCGCGACTTCCTGCGAAGCGAGCATCTTGTCGAAGCGCGCCTTTTCTACGTTAAGGATTTTACCCTTCAGCGGCAGAATCGCCTGGTTTTTACGGTTACGACCCTGCTTGGCTGAACCGCCTGCAGAATCACCCTCCACCAGGTAGATTTCAGACAGCGCCGGGTCGCGCTCCTGACAGTCGGCGAGCTTGCCCGGCAGGCCCGCCAGGTCCAGCGCGCCTTTACGACGGGTCATCTCGCGGGCACGGCGTGCGGCTTCACGCGCACGGGCGGCATCGATAATTTTACCGACGACGATTTTCGCATCGCTCGGGTTTTCCTGCAGGTAATCGCTCAGCAGTTCGTTCATCTGCTGCTCAACCGCCGTTTTCACCTCGGAGGAGACCAGCTTGTCTTTGGTCTGCGAGGAGAACTTAGGATCCGGCACTTTCACCGACACCACGGCAATCAGGCCTTCACGCGCATCGTCACCGGTGGCGCTGACTTTGGCTTTCTTGCTGTAGCCTTCTTTGTCCATGTAGGCGTTCAGCGTACGGGTCATCGCCGCACGGAAACCGGCCAGGTGCGTACCGCCGTCGCGCTGAGGAATGTTGTTGGTGAAGCAGTAAATGTTTTCCTGGAAGCCGTCGTTCCACTGCAGCGCCACTTCCACGCCAATGCCGTCTTTTTCGGTAGAGAAATAGAACACATTTGGATGGATAGGGGTTTTATTCTTGTTCAGATACTCGACAAACGCCTTGATGCCGCCGTCGTAATGGTAGTGATCTTTCTTATCGTCACGCTTATCTTCCAGCCTGATCGACACGCCGGAGTTCAGGAAGGAGAGCTCGCGCAGGCGTTTCGCCAGGATTTCATATTCGAAATCAATGACATTGGTAAAAGTCTGGTGGCTTGGCCAGAAGCGCACGCGGGTACCGGTAAGTTCAGTCTCGCCGGTCACGCTCAGCGGAGCCTGCGGCACGCCGTGCACATAAATCTGCTGGTGGACTTTGCCTTCGCGACGGATCGTCAGCTCCAGCTTTTCAGACAGAGCGTTAACCACCGAAACACCCACGCCGTGAAGACCGCCGGAAACTTTATACGAGTTGTCATCAAACTTACCGCCTGCGTGCAGAACGGTCATGATCACTTCGGCAGCGGAAACCCCTTCTTCCGGGTGAATACCGGTAGGGATACCACGGCCATCATCCTGCACGGAAACCGAGTTATCGGCATGAATGGTAACAACAATATCGGAGCAGTAGCCGGCGAGTGCTTCGTCAATAGCGTTATCCACGACCTCGAAGACCATGTGATGCAGACCGGTACCGTCATCCGTATCGCCGATATACATACCAGGGCGCTTGCGTACAGCATCAAGTCCTTTCAGAACTTTGATACTTGAGGAGTCATAAGAATTCGACATCAACGTTTCTCGCTCATTTAATCTTCAGGTTGAACCGCTATTTTACCCTGTTCCACGTGGAACATCTTGCCCTTTTCGTCAGCCATATCGAACACATGCTCAGTTCCAATGGCACTAACGAAAACCTGGGCCTGAGTGGCTTTCAGACGCGACGCCAGCAGCTGTCGACGCGTCTCATCCAGCTCAGAGGCAAAATCATCTATCAGATACAGGCAACGTCGCCCGCTCTGTCGGGTGAGAAACTCACCCTGCGCCAGCCTCAGGGCGCACATCAGCAGCTTAAGTTGGCCGCGAGACAGTAAATCTTCTACCGGTGTGCCCTCGGCCCGGATGCGGAAATCCGCTTTATGCGGGCCGGTGGCGGTATAGGTCAGTGCGCGATCGCGTTCGAACTGGCGTTCAAGCAGCTCCGCGTAGTCGCTCTCTTTATCCCAGCCGCGCTGGAAGGAGAAACTAAGCTCGAACTCGGGTAAAAACTGTGCACAGGTTGTATTGATATCGGCGGCGATGGCTTCGCTGTAGGCCGCGCGCCAGGCGCTTATCTGCTCGGCCAGCGGGGCCAGTTCGCGATCCCATGCCTGGATCTGCTGGTAGCGCGTCACCTGACGCAGCGCGGCATTGCGCTGCTTCAACAGCCTGCGCAGATTGTTCCAGGCGTTAAAAAAGCCCGGCTCGTTGTGGAAGCAGCCCCAGTCGATGTAGGCGCGGCGAAATTTCGGCCCGCCGTTCAGCAGGGTAAACCCCTCCGGCGTAATCAGCTGCATCGGCAGCAGCTGCGCCAGCTCGGCCACTTTATGCCCGTCGCTGCCGTCGATGCGGACTTTGCTGTCGCCGGCGCGATTTTTGGTCAGGCCAACCGAGATCTCGCGCTCGGCACCGCCAATACGGCCATGCAGCACAAAGGCATCCTGGTCATGGCGGATCACCCGACCGGCCTGCAGGCTGCGGAATGCGCGCCCGTGGCCGAGGGTATAGATCGCTTCCAGCACGCTGGTTTTGCCGCTGCCGTTGGGCCCCACAAGGAAGTTAAACCCCGGGGCCAGCGTCAGATCCGCATTTTCAATATTGCGAAAATCTTTAATAAGAAGGCGGGTTAAAGCCATAACGAATCCAGCGTGAAGGGGATTTTACCTGACATATGCGATCCAGGCCGTCGGCGGCGCAGCCAGTCTGGTTACGGCCAGCGCACAGAACCTGGGAGCATACTGAAGTATGTGACCAAGGGCGAGCACTGCCCGGGACCAGAATGGCAAGTAAGCCAGGCCGATATTCTCTATAATCTCATCGGCATAACAACGTAGGCCGCATTCTGGCTGGCTGCATCTTCAATCTGCACGCTGGAAACCGAATCGGTCAGCAGCAGACGCACGTTTTCACACTTCAGTGCGTTCAGCACGTCCAGCACGTAGCTGACGTTGAAGCCGATTTCGAGATCGGTACCGCCGTAGCTCACGTCCAGAATTTCTTCCGCTTCTTCCTGCTCCGGGTTGTTGGCGGTGATTTTCAGCTGATTTTCGCTGATATACAGCCGCACGCCGCGGAACTTCTCATTGGACAGGATCGCCGCACGGGAAAACGCCTGCTTCAGCAGATCGCAGCTTGCATCGAGGGTTTTATCCGGGTTTTTCGGCAATACGCGGCGATAATCAGGGAAACGGCCGTCAACCAGCTTGGAGGTGAAGATGAAATCACCGACGTGCGCGCGGATGTTGTTGCTGCCGATCTGCACCTGCAGCGGCGTATCGCCACCGTCGAGCAGGCGGACCAGCTCAATCACCCCTTTACGCGGCACGATCACCGAATGGTTGGGCAGAGACTGCCCCACCGGCATCGAGCAGACAGCCAGGCGGTGCCCGTCGGTAGCGACGGTGCGCAGCTCTTCGCCTTCGGTTTCAAACAGCATGCCGTTCAGGTAATAACGCACGTCCTGATGCGCCATCGAGAACTGCGTGGCTTCGATCAGGCGCTTCATGGTTGCCTGCGGCAGGGTGAATTCCACATCGATCTGCCAGTCGTCCAGATTCGGGAAATCGGTGGCGGGCAGGGTGGAAAGCGAGAAACGGCTGCGGCCGGAGCGCACCAGCATTCTGTCACCTTCCAGAATCACGGTGATTTCAGCGCCTTCGGGCAGGCCACGGCAGATATCAAAGAATTTACGCGCCGGAACCGTCGTGGCGCCAGGCTGATGGTCCTGAGTCAGCGCCACGCGCGCGACCATTTCCATCTCTAAATCGGTACCGGTCAGCCGCAGGGTGCCTTCATCGACCTGCAGCAGCAGGTTACCGAGGATCGGCAGAGTAGGGCGGCCGCCTAACGGGCTGCTGACCTGCTGTAATGGCTTAAGTAAACGCTCACGTTCTACAATAAATTTCATAGTCAGGAAGATAATGTTCTGATTAGATTGGAGAAATCTTCTTTAATGTCGTGACTTTCTTCACGCAGCTGCTCGATTTTGCGGCAGGCATGTAGCACGGTGGTATGGTCACGACCCCCGAAAGCGTCGCCGATTTCCGGCAGACTGTGGTTGGTCAGCTCTTTGGCCATCGCCATCGCCATCTGGCGCGGGCGGGCTACGGAGCGGGAACGCCGCTTCGACAGCAGATCGGCCACTTTAATTTTATAGTATTCGGCAACCGTCTTTTGGATGTTGTCGATAGTGACCAGCTTTTCCTGCAGTGCCAGCAGATCGCGCAGCGCTTCGCGAACGAAATCGATGGTAATGGCCCGGCCGGTAAAGTTGGCGTTGGCAATCACGCGGTTCAGCGCCCCTTCCAGCTCGCGCACGTTTGAGCGCAGGCGCTTAGCAATAAAGAAGGCCACTTCGCCCGGCAGGCGAATGTCATTCTCATCCGCTTTTTTCATCAGGATCGCCACGCGGGTTTCCAGCTCGGGCGGTTCGATCGCCACCGTCAGGCCCCAGCCAAAGCGAGATTTAAGACGATCCTCAACCCCGTTGATCTCTTTTGGATAGCGATCCGAGGTCAAAATGATCTGTTGATTGCCTTCCAGCAGCGCATTAAAGGTATGGAAGAACTCTTCCTGAGAACGCTCTTTATTAGCAAAGAACTGGATGTCATCGATCAGCAGTGCATCGACCGAACGGTAATAGCGTTTAAATTCTTCGATAGCGTTATTTTGTAAGGCTTTGACCATGTCCTGCACGAAACGCTCAGAGTGCATATACACCACTTTCGCATTCGGCTTACGCGCCATAATGCCGTTGCCTACCGCATGCAGCAGGTGCGTTTTACCGAGGCCCGTACCGCCATACAGAAACAGCGGGTTGTATGCGCCGCCCGGGTTATCGGCCACCTGACGCGCCGCCGCGCGCGCCAGCTGGTTAGATTTACCCTCAACGAAGTTGTCAAAGTTGTGCTTGGTGTTAACGTTCGAGCGGTACGACAGCTCCGCCGGCGCAGGCAGGTTGTCCCAGCTTGGGCGAACCGGTGCCGCACGGGTGCCAAAACCCGGCGCACTCGCGTGTGCGCTGGCCATCACCGGCTGGCTGACGGGCTGCGCCACCGGCTTGCTGCCGACTTCAAATCGCAGCAGCGGAACGTTTGGCCCGCAGAAGTCATTCAGCAGTGCATTGATATTATTCAGGTACTTATCCCGAACCCAGTCGAGTACAAACCGATTTGGTGCGTATAATGCCAGCGTGTTGTCATTCAGTTCGGCCTGCAAGGGGCGTATCCACATGCTGAATTCGGTGGCAGGTAGCTCATCCTGCAAACGGGCAAGACACTGTTGCCAAAGCGTAAGTGACACGGCGGACTCCACTCGAAAAAAAATTCGATAAGAAATAATAAGGGCGCTGAAGCGATAATTTCATCATTGTTGACGCATGCCGATGAGACGCATGCGAACCGTTATCTACGGTTACTCCACTCTAACCCGGCATCCTGGAAGCATGCGGTTAGCAAGACGACCCGGAGGATCGTTAGCGGAACGGCGGATCATAGCGTAAACCGCCGCAGAGATCTTCACTTTCTACACAGTTTTGATCCAATTTATCCACAGGCGCATACAACGCAGATTAGTTTACGCCACCCTGCGCAAAAGACATTCAGGATCGTCTGCATTCAGTGAAATTTAATGGTGCCATCACGTTATTGCCGCAAAAACAATGTAACGGGATCGCCAAGAGATCCTGCACGATCCTTGCGCTTTTTGGCAGAGGCCGTATAATTCTTGCCCCGGCGTGCTGCGCCGTGGCCCTTATGGCTGTTTTTGCGGGTCAAAACGGGCAATCAGGGCGCGGTTTTCACGCGAAGTAAATTGACTCTGGACTGTACAATTATTACAATCCCGCCTCTTTATTAAAGATACACTGAGGCGTCGGTCGGTTTTTCTGGCCAGTTAACGCGTCACCAAGTGAAATTATTCAAGTTTAGGTAGAAATCGCCATGAAACGCACTTTTCAACCGTCCGTACTGAAGCGTAACCGTTCACACGGTTTCCGTGCTCGTATGGCAAATAAAAATGGTCGTCAGGTTCTGGCACGTCGTCGTGCTAAAGGCCGTTCTCGTCTGACCGTTTCTAAGTAATAAAAGCTAACCGCTGAGTGGTTAAGCTCGCATTTCCCAGGGAGTTACGTTTGTTAACTCCCACTCATTTCACTTTCGTCTTCCAGCAGCCACAACGGGCTGGCACGCCGCAAATCACCATTCTCGGCCGCCTGAACACGCTGGGGCATCCCCGCATCGGTCTGACCGTCGCAAAAAAACATGTTAAACGCGCGCATGAACGCAATCGGATCAAGCGATTGACCCGAGAAAGCTTTCGCCTGCGTCAACATGAACTTCCCGCAATGGATTTTGTCATTGTGGCGAAGAAAGGGGTCGCTGACCTTGATAACAAGGCCTTGACGGAAGCGTTGGAGAAATTATGGCGTCGCCATTGTCGCCTGGCTCGCGGTTCCTGATCGGGCTGATTCGCGTGTACCAACGCGTAATCAGCCCGTTATTAGGACCTCACTGCCGGTTTCATCCTACCTGTTCGCAATACGGAATTGAGGCATTGCGCAGGTTTGGTGTGATAAAAGGGAGTTGGTTGACGATGAGACGCATATTAAAATGCCATCCTTTGAACCCAGGTGGCGACGATCCGGTACCGCCAAACAACCATTGATACCAGAGAACATTAACGATGGATTCGCAACGCAATCTCTTTCTCATCGCTTTTCTGTTCGTGTCTTTTATGATCTGGCAAGCGTGGCAGACGGATAATAATCCTCAGCCATTGCAGACTCAGACCACACAGACCACGACAGCAGCGGGTGATGTCGCTAACCAGGGTGTTCCTGCCAGCGGCCAGGGTAAAACGATCACCGTTAAGACCGATGTCCTGTCTTTAAACATTAATACTCGCGGTGGTGATATTGACCAGGCACAACTGCTGACCTATCCGGACTCACTGGGTTCTGATAAGCCTTTCCTGCTGCTGGAAAATACCCCGGCATTCCTGTATCAGGCGCAGAGCGGCCTGACCGGTCGTAACGGCCCGGACAACCCGGCAAACGGCGGTCGTCCTCTTTATACTGCTTCTCAGGATAGCTTCGAGCTGGCCGATGGTCAGAGCGAACTGCGTATCCCGCTGACCTTTACCGCTGAAAATGGCGCCGTTTACACCAAAACCTTCGTACTGAAGCGCGGTGAATACGCCATTGGCGTCGATTATCAGATCAACAACGCCACCCAGCAGCCGCTGGAAGTGTCGATGTTCGGTCAGCTGAAACAGACTATCGACCTGCCTAAGCATCGTGATACCGGCAGCAACAACTTTGCGTTGCACACCTTCCGTGGCGCGGCTTACTCCAGCAGTGAGACCAACTACGAGAAGTACAAATTCGATAAGATCAGCGATAACGAAAACCTGAGCACCACCACCACCAACGGTTGGGTGGCGATGCTGCAGCAGTACTTCGCTACCGCCTGGGTCCCACAGACCGCAGGCAGCAACACGCTGTACACCAGTAACCTGGGTAACGGCGTTGCGGCTATCGGTTATAAATCTGCACCGGTGACGGTTGCGCCAGGTTCTCAGCAGGAGCTGAAGGCGACCCTGTGGGTTGGCCCGGAAATCCAGGACAAAATGGCGGCGATTGCCCCACACCTGGACCTGACCGTCGACTACGGCTGGCTGTGGTTTATTTCTCAGCCGCTGTTTAAGCTGCTGAAATTCCTGCACAGCTTTATCGGTAACTGGGGCTTCTCAATTATCGTTATCACCTTTATCGTTCGTGGCATCATGTACCCGCTGACCAAAGCGCAGTACACCTCCATGGCGAAAATGCGCATGCTGCAGCCTAAGATTCAGGCGATGCGTGAGCGTTTAGGCGATGACAAACAGCGCATGAGTCAGGAAATGATGGCGCTGTATAAGTCTGAGAAAGTGAACCCGCTGGGCGGCTGTCTGCCTCTGGTTATCCAGATGCCAATCTTCCTGGCGCTGTACTACATGCTGATGGGCTCCGTTGAACTGCGTCACGCGCCGTTCGCACTGTGGATCCACGATCTGGCCGCGCAGGACCCGTACTACATCCTGCCGATCCTGATGGGTATCACGATGTTCTTCATCCAGAAGATGTCGCCGACCACCGTGACCGACCCGATGCAGCAGAAGATCATGACCTTTATGCCGGTGATCTTCACCGTGTTCTTCCTGTGGTTCCCTTCAGGCCTGGTGCTGTACTACATCGTCAGTAACCTGGTGACCATTATCCAGCAGCAGCTGATTTATCGCGGCCTGGAAAAACGTGGCCTGCACAGCCGCGACAAGAAGAAAGCGTAAGGTTAAAAACACGCGGCAGCCTTTTTACGGTTGCCGCGTGTCAATATCGTACACAGTGTTTACACTAAGGCGGTCATGCAGACCGCCTTATTTTTTTGCATCAAAAGAGAGTTAACCATGAGCCATAGCGATACGATTGTTGCCCAGGCGACGCCGCCAGGACGCGGCGGCGTAGGGATTCTGCGCGTTTCCGGTAGCAAAGCGGCGGAAGTGGCACAGCTGCTGCTGGGCAAGCTGCCTAAGCCGCGCTACGCCGACTACCTGCCGTTCCGCGACGCCGACGGCAGCACGCTCGATCAGGGTATTGCGCTGTGGTTCCCCGGCCCTAACTCCTTTACCGGCGAAGATGTGCTGGAACTGCAGGGCCACGGCGGCCCGGTGATCCTCGACCTGCTGCTGAAACGCATCGTGGCGCTTCCCGGGCTGCGCATCGCCAACCCGGGCGAGTTTTCCGAGCGCGCCTTCCTCAACGACAAGCTGGACCTGGCCCAGGCGGAAGCGATTGCCGACCTGATCGACGCCAGCTCCGAACAGGCGGCACGCTCGGCCGTCAACTCGCTGCAGGGCGTATTCTCCACCCGCGTTAACAACCTTGTGGAAGCACTTACTCACCTGCGAATCTTTGTGGAAGCGGCCATCGACTTCCCGGATGAGGAGATCGACTTCCTCTCCGACGGCAAAATTGAAGCCCTGCTGCACAAGGTGATTGCCGATCTTGACGGCGTGCGTGCCGAAGCGCGCCAGGGCAGCCTGCTGCGCGAAGGGATGAAGGTGGTGATCGCCGGCCGCCCTAACGCCGGTAAATCCAGCCTGCTCAACGCGCTGGCCGGGCGCGATGCCGCAATCGTCACCGATATTGCCGGCACCACGCGTGACGTGCTGCGTGAACACATTCACATCGACGGCATGCCGTTGCATATCATTGATACCGCCGGGCTGCGTGAAGCCAGCGACGAAGTGGAGCGCATCGGCATTGAACGTGCGTGGAAAGAGATCGAACAGGCCGACCGCGTGCTGTTTATGGTCGACGGCACTACCACCGGTGCAACCGAGCCTGCGGAGATCTGGCCGGACTTTATTGCCCGCCTGCCGGAAGCGCTGCCGATCACCGTGGTGCGTAATAAAGCCGATATGACCGGTGAGACGCTGGGAATTACGGAAGTAAACGGTCACTCACTTATTCGCCTTTCCGCCCGCACCGGCGAAGGTGTGGACGTCCTGCGCGACCATCTCAAGGCCAGCATGGGCTTCTCGGGCAATATGGAAGGGGGGTTCCTGGCCCGTCGCCGTCACCTTCAGGCGCTGGAACTGGCGGCAGAGCATCTGCAGCAGGGCAAACATCAGCTGCTGGGCGCCTGGGCGGGTGAACTGCTGGCGGAAGAACTGCGCCTGGCGCAGCAAAGCCTGAGTGAGATCACCGGCGAATTCAGCTCCGATGACCTGCTGGGCCGGATATTCTCTAGTTTCTGTATTGGTAAGTGATTAACTGTGAGGCACCGATAAGGTGCCTACCTCCAGCCAGTCATTAATCTTCTTGCCCTGGACTGCATGCCTTGCAGAATTGAATCACTAATCAGTGCAGGAAATTCTGCTGGTAGCTGGTTTCTGACTTTCTCCACAACGTCATCCATCGACTGTGCAAATTCAGTCAGAATACTTTCCATCGATTCTTTGGCAAACCCAACGGTTTGAGCCGTATGGAAAAAGTGACGAGGGAAAATCTGCTCAATGGCATATTTCTTGCCCTTTGAGCCAGTCAGCCCCATGGCCAGTTTGGCATCCCTGTGGTCAATACCCCGGCCGCCAATCCCCGGGTACATTGAGAGAATGTCATAGTAAGGCGTGAGACGATATCGTCCCTCGGATTCAATAAAAACGGAAAAATTCTTTGCATGCCCATCCGTGGCGGCCAATAGCCAAAACAACACCTGAGCCTTCATAAAGCTATAGCGGTCCCTTTCTGGCTCAACCGCCCCTAACAGAAACGACATTATGGCGGAAATCCCTGGTCCACCATGATTTTCATATTTCAGCGCGGGAGGGACACTCAACACCTGGCAAAAATCCTCCTGCGGCAGTCGCATAATCCAGCGACCGTCCGAGGCATATTTACGATCGAACCGCTCTACCGCCAGCGCTTTTATCTTTCCGGCTCTGAGCATAAAACATTGCGGTACCGGCAGCCCGAACTCCCGGGCAATAATCATACATATATATTCATTCTCAACGCTGTCAGACATATCAATCGAGTAGGAGTGACTCTCGATCTTACCAATCGGTAACTTGAGGATATGCGTCGTTGGCGTGGCATTGATGGGCAGGCACCAGCCACCATCTTTAAAGAGCAGTGCCGTTTTTTCCTGGGCACCGGCAATTGAGATACGAAAATCATCTTCTGAGTCAATCATCCCCAGTGGAGCATCCGACTGGTATCCCGTTAATATGCTTTCAAATTGCTGCTCGGACAGGGACTTATATTCGATCTGTTTTATATCGCTGACGGATTTTCCCTGGGGTACCAGTTGCAACGCACCAACGCTGTCCTGGCCCACTTTGGCCAGCAGATCAAACGGCTGGGTAGAATCTGCCTGATGCCGGGTAACAATTCGTCTTCTGATATCCGGGTTATCAGGCAACAGATTGTCGAAGAAATTATAAACTTCATCACCTTGATAGGGCTGATGGCGCAGCGGCATAGAGAGTGAGACAGGACGACTGCCCGGCAGCTCAATCCAGTTCGCATCATAGGTAAAATGATGTGCTCCACTCCCCGTTTTTGTTAATACCCCTACATGATAGCCATTCATATAAACATCAAGCGCTGCCATTACCATTCCTCTTTCCATGAAGATGCTGCCCCGGAAGCCTCATTGCTGTCGGCATCGCTTTTCCTGGGCGTGACGGTCAACTCTAAATTCAATGCCGAAAGGATCTTAAAGAAGGTTTCCAGCTTGGTGGAATCAGGATGTTGTTCGAAGCTGGATACGGTATCCTGGCGAATACCCACCTTATTGGCCACTTTGCCCTGTGAAAGCTTCTGCGTGATACGGACATCTTTCAGATAACTACTCAGCTGTTTGCTGTTAGTAACCTTCATTTTGGCACCTTACCGGTTGTGGGCGGTAAGATGAATATTACACGCTTTAGCCGGTGAAACAATATTTACACGCTATAGCCGTTAGCATGATTATTACCGGCTATAGCGTGTAGACCTGCACATAAGTGAGCATTTACTGACCTGCATTAACGGCCTGTTAATGCAGGTTTTTATCAAAGATTAATTCTCAGTCTGGCAGTTACGCGGCGTAATATTATTTTCCTTCGCGTAGGCGCTGGCGGATTTTTCAATGATCGGGCGCAACAATGCCCAGTCCGGTGAAATCCAGTCGCTGATCACTTTCCACTGGCTGCCGTCCCACTGCTGGAAGGTCACGCGGCCCTGGCCTTCGTGGTCTTCGCAGGTCACGTTAATCGAGTGGAACAGGCCTTTGGCGCCCAGCGCTTCGACGCGGGCGGCGTCAAGCTGCAGATGCTCGAAGCCCCAGCGGATTTCGTCGCCGGTCAGCGTGCGGTGGCCAAACTTCTGCTGCGCGATGCGAATCGCCTCAACGTTCAGAATGCCGTTAACAATGCCGAGGTTATGATAGACGCTGCCGATGCGTTTCCGATCCTGCAGATTACCCTTACCGGCACCGTAGACCTTATCAATAATCTCTTTCACTACCGGGTAAACCGAGCCGGAAGCCTGGGTGGTCAGCGCAATATAGCCTTTCGCCGCGTTACCCGCCGGGATCACGTCCTCTTCGGAGTTAGACCAGACGTTACCGATAATATGATCCGCCGGGTAACCGACCTTCTGCGCGGTTTTCAGCGCCACCGGGTTCATCACGCCAAAGCCGCGCAGCACCACGTAATCCGGTTTTGCCCGGCGAATGGTCAGCCACTGCGACTGCTGTTCGTTGCCCGGATGCGGCACTTCAATCTGCTGCACTTCAAAGCCGTATTTTTTCGCCAGCAGCTCAAAGATCGGGATGGTTTCCTTGCCGTACGGCGAACCGTGGTACAGCACGACAATTTTTTTCCCCTGCAGCTTGTCCAGACCGCCCAGACGGGTACCGATAAATTTGATGATCCCCGACGTTTCGCTGTACGGGTTAAGCAGCAGCGGGAAGACATACGGGAAGACGCGGCCGTCGGTCGAATCGGTACGGCCATGATCGATAGTGATTAGCGGCGTTTTATCGCGGGTGACGTCATCGATCATCGCATAGGCAATCCCCACGGAAAGCGGGTTCCACGCGGCAACGCCGGGCTTACTTTTCTGGCGTTTGTAACACTCCACGCCGCGCTCCACTTCATACTGGGTTTCACACTCATCCCAGGTGAGCTTGACGCCGTTGACTCCGCCGTCACGCTGATTAATCAGCTGTAAGTAGTCAATAAACCCGCCGAAGAAGCCGCTGCCGGCGGCGGCATAGGGGCCGACGCGATAGCTCTGTAGCGGGAAATACTGTTCATCCGCCCTGGCGCTGAGCGAGAGCTGCGCCAGCAGCAGCGTAACCCCGACGAGAAGCCGGGTAAGCGTTATCACCTTCATTTTTACCATTTTCATGCCCTGTTATTAGTAGAATTATTTTGCCCGGCGAAGCCGTCAGCTCCAGGCGTGCAGCGGGGGATTGACCCCGTTCAGCGCGTAGTTGCCGAGGATGGCGTACTTCCAGCGCACCGGATCGTGCAGCGTATGGGTACGGGCGTTGCGCCAGTGGCGATCGAGATTGTGCTCGGCGAGGGTGGAACGGGTGCCCGCCAGTTCGAACAGGCGGTTGGTCGCCTCAATGGCGATTTCCGTGCTCAGCACCTTGGCTTCCGCCACGGCAATTTGCGCTTTTGCCACGTTCTCCGCCGTCGGTTCTGCCACCGCGCGATCGATCCACAGGCCCGCTTTTTCCTGCAGCGCTTCAGCAGCATGCAGCCGCAGCGTCAGATCGCCCACGCGCTGAATGGTATAAGGATCGTCGGACGCGCGGTCCAGCCCGCTGTCCACCCAGGGACGCGATTTCTCACGTACGAAGCGGATGGTTTCGTTGATGGCCGCTTCGGCGATGCCGGAATCAATCGCCACCTGCACAATCTGGAAAATCGCGCCGTCGGCGCTGGGGGCTTCATAGCCCTTATAGCCGGGAACCAGATGGGTTTTCGGCACCCGCACGTTATCCAGCAGCACGGTGCCGCTGGCGGTGGTGCGCTGGCCGAAGGCAGACCAGTCGTCGATCACCGTCAGTCCCGGCGCGTCGCGGTCGGCAATCGCGTACCATGCCCGCCCCTGGTCATCCAGCGCCACGATCGGCACCAGATGCGCCAGCAGCGCGCCGCTGGAATAGAATTTTTTGCCGCTGACCAGAACATGATCGCCGTCGTCGACAAAACGGGTTTCGAAATCCGCCGCGCGCCTGCTGCCGAACTCGGAAAAGGCATTGCCGAAGCGCACGCCGCTGAGTACCTGAGCAAACAGCGCACGTTGTTGTGCTTCATCGCTGACCGTGCGGATTGCCGCCACCACGCCCAGATGGTTCTGGGAGATCTGCGAAATGGACGGATCGGCGGCGGCAACGATCTGCACCACCTTCGCCAGAGTGGCATAAGACACTTCCGGGCCACCAAAGCGTTTCGGCACGTTGATTGACCACAGCCCGCTTTGTGAGAACGCGTCCAGCTCGGTAATCGGCAGGATGCGATCGCGATCGCGCTCGGCGGCGGTGAGAACGAACTGCGCGGCCAGTTCGGTGGCCACGCGGATAGCCTCTTCATCGCTCTGGATAACATGCGCGGGCTGCGCCGGGCGTGGATAGCCGGGCACGCCGCGCGGAGCGGTGCTGGTGGAATGTGGCTGAGGTGCGGTGACTGCATCGTCGGTATGAAGCGTACTCATCGGTATTCTCCTGTGTAAAAGTTATGCTGCAAAGCCCAGATAAATTCTCTGTACGTCTTCCTGCTGGCTCAGCGCCTGCGCACTGCCGGAAAGCGCCACGCTGCCGGTATCCAGCACGTAAGCGCGATGGGCGTGGCGTAGTGCCACCGTGGAATTCTGTTCTGCTACCAGAATCGATAGCTTTTTCTGCTGGTTAAGACGGGTCAGCACCGCAAAAATCTCTTCAACAATCAGCGGGGCCAGGCCCATTGAGGGTTCGTCCAGCAGCAGCAGCTGGGGTTTCGCCATCAGCGCGCGGCCGATGGCCGCCATCTGCTGTTCGCCGCCGGAGGCCAGCCCGGCGGCCAGCTGTCGTTTGTCCTTCAGCCGCGGGAAAATCTGATAGATCTCCTCCAGCCCCTGACGTATCTCCGCCCGGGAGGCCGAACGCGCCAGCGCACCGGCTATCAGGTTTTCCTCCAGGGTCAGCGACACAAAGCAGTGCCGTCCCTCCAGCACCGGGACAATGCCGCGCTTCACCAGACGGTGCGGGGCTTCGGCGGTAATATCCGTGCCGCGCCACAGCACGCGGCCCGCGCTGACCTCACCGCGACGGGCGGGCAGCAGGTGTGAGATCGCCTGCAGGGTGGTGGATTTCCCCGCGCCGTTGCGCCCAAGCAGCGCCACAATTTCGCCTTCGCCCACGGTGAGCGAAATATCCTCCAGCGCGACGATATGGCGCTGATAGCGGGCGCTGAGATGCGATACCTCAAGCAGCGCGTTACGGTCAGTCATGATGTTCTCCGCGAGGTGAAAAACGACGCCAGCCGCTGCGTCAGCGCCGCCAGCCCTTTCGGCTCGGCAATCAGGAACCCGATCAGCAAAACGCCGACGATGATGTTCTGCACCAGCTCCAGCACGCCGGAATCCACCTGCTGGCCAAACAGCCATCCTCCGAGGCGGGAGAGCAGCAGCGGGAACAGCGTCAGCAGCGCCGCGCCAAGAAACGCGCCGCGGACCGTACCTAATCCTCCGATGATGATAATGAACAGCAGTTGGAAGGACCGGTCCAGATTGAACCCCGCCGGTTCAACATTGCGCAGATAGGTGAACGACCACAGCACCCCGGCAATACCGATAATGAAAGAGGAGAAGCCGAAGGCGATCATCCGGGTACGCAACACCGGTACGCCGATGACCCGGGCCGCCAGCGGATTGTCGCGCACGGCGATAAAGTTGCGTCCGGCCGAGCTGTTAACCAACCGCCAGACCAGCCAGGTCAGCAGGCTGACCACCGTCAGAGTGAACAGATAGCGCCGCTCGGAGCTGTCGACGATCCACGCGCCCAGATGCAGCGGAGCCACCGAGACCACGCCGGACGCACTGTTCATCGAAAACCAGCTGAAGTTGTTCAGCGCCCACTGGACAAAGAACTGCGTCGCCAGCGTAGAAATCGCCAGATAAAAACTGCTGAGCCGCAGGCTCGGCAGGCCGAAGATCAGCCCCAGCAGCGCACTGATGCCGCCCGCCAGCAGTAAAACCAGCGGCAGCGGCAGGTCCAGGCGACCAATCAGGTTCAGCGCGGCATAGGCACCCACCGCCATAAAGGCGGCGCTGCCGAGGGAGATCTGCCCGGTATAGCCTGCCAGCACGTTCAGCCCCAGCGCCGCCAGCGACAGTGCCAGGAACGGCGTCAGCACCGCATCAAACAGGTATTCGTTACCGACCAGCGGCAGCAGAATAAATGCCACGACGGGCAGAATAAGCCATCCTATATTGCGGCGAGGCAGGGCGGTCGTAGAGAGAGTCGACATGGTTACAGCCTCGATAAACGGTGGGAGCCAAACAGGCCCGCAGGGCGAATCAGCAGGAACAGCAGCGCCACGGCGTAGGCGATCCAGCTGTCGATCCCGCCGCCCAGCAGCGGGCCGAGATACACCGATCCCAGCTTTTCGATCAGCCCAACCAGCAGTCCGGCAACAATCACCCCGGCCACCGAATCAAACCCGCCGAGCACCAGCACCGGCAGCGCCTTCAGCACCACCAGAGACAGCGAGAACTGTACGCCCAGCCTTGCCCCCCACAGCAGCCCGGCGACCAGCGCGACAATCCCTGCCGCCGCCCAGACTACCGCCCACAGGCGCCCGATATTCAGACCCACCGCCAGACCAGCAAAGGTATCATCCGCCACCGCGCGGAACGCCAGCCCGGTGTGCGTATAGCGGAAGAACAGGCTCAGCAGCAGCACCATCAGCCCGGCAACGCCTGCGGCAAACAGATCGAACTGGCTGATCAGCACGCCGCCGACTTCAAACGGTGTGTCGTCGATGCCCAGATCCAGCGCGTGAACCTGTGTACCCCACAGCAGTTGGGCGGCACCTTCGATGATGTAGGACACGCCCAGCGTGGCAACGAACAGTACGATCGGCGGCTGATTCACCAACGGCCGCAGCACGGAGAACTCAATCAGCATGCCCAGCAGCGAAATCGCCACCAGGGTAACGGGGAGCACGGCCCACACCGACCAGCCGCGTTCGACCAGGCAAACGAAGGTGAGTGCCGAGAACAGCAGCATTGAGCCCTGGGCAAAGTTGAAGACCCCGGAGCTTTTGTAAACCAGCACAAAACCCAGCGCGACCAGCGAATACATCACGCCCGACAGCAGGCCGCCGACGCTGACTTCAATCAGGAACAGCCAGTCAATGTTCATCCTCTGGCCTCCGGTGCGGCGGTGTCCGCCGATGAACCCAGATAGGCCGCAATCACCGCCGGGTTTCGCCGGATTTCATTCGGGGTTCCCGTGGCGATATTGCGCCCGTACTCAAGCACCACAACGCGATCGGACAGGCTCATCACCACGGCAATATCGTGCTCGATCAGCAAAATGGTGGTGCCGAAATGGCGGCGTATCTCGCGGATAAGATCGCTAAGCTGCTGTTTATCCGCCAGCGTCATCCCCGCCATCGGTTCGTCGAGCAGCAGCAGGCGAGGACGGGCAACCAGCGCTCTCGCCAGCTCAACGCGCTTTTGCATGCCGTATGACAGGCTGGAAGTCAGGCTGGACGCGACTGCATCCAGGCCAAAGAAATTGATGACCGCGCGCGCCTGCTGCAGCTGACCTGCCGTTTCATGCCGCGCACGCGGCAGGCCGAATATCTCACCCAGCAGCGACGTTTTCCGGCTGTATGCCAGACCCTGCAGGACGTTATCCGTCACCGACAGACCGCTAAACAGCGCCAGATTCTGGAAGGTGCGTGCCACACCGGCGCGGGCCAGATGCTGCGGACGGAGAGCGCGATAGCGACGATCGTCGAGGGCGATCTCGCCGCGATCGGGGCGGTAGAGGCCGGAGATCACATTCAGCAGGGTGCTTTTTCCCGCGCCGTTCGGACCAATAATCGCCAGCAGCGATGACGGCTCCGCCACCAGCGAGACGTCGCTTAGGGCCTTTACCCCGCCGAATGAGAGCGCGATGCCCGAAAGCTGTAGCGATGCGCCAGGCTTAACGGCTTCGGCCGATCGTTCCGCGATCCACGCATGCCGCAGTGCCGCCAGCGAGGCCGGGGATGCTTCTGATAACGACATAATTCTCTCCTGGTCAGCAGCGTTTCAGGTTGTTTTGCCGCTTTCTCATATAACTATTTGCGATTTATAAATAAAGAAACCAACACTTAGGTTATAAGAACGTAAGCAGAATGTGTGCCAATGTTGATAAAGGTTATTTTCTTTTTAATTCAGTGAATTGCGCTGATAATCAATGATTGAATATGCTTCATTTGCAGCAGGAATGTTGTTGTGATGCTGCAAATGCAGCATCACACTATTAACGGGACGATATAGTGGGGAATGAACAATATTCAGCTTATTTATGGATTTTATGCTGTATAAAGGACATCAAAAACGAGGGTTATCTGGATTTTTTCTTATCCGGTGCGCTTCTGTTCGGTTTAACCACAGAGGAAATGATATTAATCCGAATTTCACCCCATTGAGGGGATCACGGGTGAAA
Source organism: Erwinia sp. JUb26 (assembly GCF_003751505.1). Taxonomy (GTDB): domain Bacteria; phylum Pseudomonadota; class Gammaproteobacteria; order Enterobacterales; family Enterobacteriaceae; genus Erwinia. The sequence continues at coordinate 395,272 of NZ_RJVB01000005.1, forward strand.
AGTCGTAAGATTATTCTTACAATAGCATTGATGATTACCCGACCATTTTCATGGAGTGACAGATGGCAAGTCATTTTGCACGCTGGACTCTTGTCCAGACGAAAGCGCAGGTTCACCGACTTCCGCTACAGCTGGTAGAACATTCGGCCAGTCTTGCGGAGAAGCGCCGCCGCCGCTATCTTGCAGCCAGAACGCTGCTGGCGGAAATGATGCTGAGGGTGTATGGCATCCCTCAGCTCCCCGATATCCGCCTTACTGACGGCGGACGCCCCGTTTTTTCCGATCCCGAGCTGCCTGATTTCAGCATTTCCTACGCCGGTAATATGGTGGGCGTGCTGCTGGCGGAAGAGGGCTGCCGCGCTGGCCTGGATATGGAAATCGTTCGCGCGCACAGCCGTCAGACTTTAGAGCAGTACCTGCACTCTTTTTCCTCCGGTGAGAAAGCCTGGATCAACGCCCAGAACGATCCGTCAGAAGCCTGCACCCAGATCTGGACTCTTCGACAAAGCATTCTGAAAATGACCGGGGAAGGGAGCGGCGGTTTTGATGCCCTGCGTCTGCATCCCGCTTCGGGAAGGCTGCGTTCTTCAACGCTGGCGGATATTCAGGCTATCTGCGATGTGGAAGCACTGATGGTGTGGTCCTGCGCGCTCTCGCCGGGAACCGATCGGCTACAGCTGTGGGAGTATGACGAAGCAGAAGGGTGGAATTCACTGCAGAGTATTAACGTTTTTTCGTTGAATATGGGGCCACGCGCGCTGCGTTTAACCAGCCTGCCTGCCGAGAAGCAGCACCACTATTCCTGAGATCAGGGTGGCGCAAGGCCACCCTGATGCCTCAAGCACTGCGGTTAGTGTGCATCGACAAACACGATCTTCAGCACGAACAGCAGTGCAACGACCACCACGCACGGGCTGATTTCACGCCAGCGGCCGGTGCCCAGCTTCATCACGCAGTAAGAGATAAAGCCCAGCGCGATCCCTTCGGTAATCGAGAAGCTGAACGGCATCATCGCCGCGGTGACAAAGGCCGGAACGGCTTCGGTCAGATCGTCCCATTTCACGCGGGCAAGGCTGGAGGTCATCAGCACGCCGACGTAAATCAGCGCACCGGCTGCCGCATACGCGGGGACCATACCGGCCAGCGGCGACAGGAACATCACCAGCAGGAACAGGATGCCGGTGACCACCGCCATCAGCCCTGTACGACCACCGACAGACACGCCGGACGAACTTTCGATATAAGCGGTCACGGAAGAGGTTCCGATAAATGAACCGGCCACCGAGCTGATGCTGTCAACGTACAGCGCCTGCTTCATGCGCGGGAACTTGCCTTTCTCATCGGTCAGACCGGCCTTGTCGGTGACGCCAATCAGCGTGCCGGAGGAGTCAAACAGGTTAACCAGCATGAAGGAGAAAATAATCCCGGCCATACCAATATTCAGCGAACCAGCGAGATCCACCTGGCCCAGCACGGAGGTCACCGGGGGCGGCGCGGAGAAAATGCCGGTAAATTTCACATCACCGATTGCCAGGCCAATCCCGGTGGTCACCACGATGGACACCAGCACCGCCGCGTGAATATTGCGGGAGGCCAGAATCGCGATGATAAAGAAGCCCAGCGCACCCAGCAGCACGCTGTGCGAGGTCAGGTTACCCACGCTGACCAGCGTGGCTTCGTTCGCCACGATGATCCCGGCGTTTTTCAGCCCCATCATCGCAATAAACAGCCCGATACCGGCGGTGATGCCCACCCGCAGGCTAACCGGGATATTCGAGATCATCCAGTAGCGCACGCGGAAAATGGTCAACAGCAGCAGCCCGGTCGCGCCCCAGAAGATCGCCCCCATGCCTACCTGCCAGGAGATGCCCATCGCTCCCACGACCACGAAGGCAAAGAAGGCGTTCAGACCCATCGCCGGAGCCAGCGCCACCGGCAGGTTCGCTACCAGCCCCATCAGGATGCTGCCGCCAGCCGCGATCAGGCAGGTGGTAACAAAGACCGCCTGCGTATCCATACCGGCCACGCCGAGGATCTGTGGGTTAACGAAAACGATGTACACCATCGTCAGAAACGTGGTGAAACCAGCAATCACCTCGGTACGGACGGTGGTGCCATGCTCCTGCAGTTTAAAAATCCGTTGTAACAAACCGGGATTAGTCATTATGGGGTTCCAGAGCGGAGAAAATAGTCGGTGGATATCCTAACCCATAATTGTCATTTTGCGATGTGGATCACCCGGTTTTTTCGCAACCGATTGCGCTGTTTTCGCCCTGTTATCCCGGCTGTTAACAGTAATTGACATTTCCCGACCGCAATCCTGTTACAGTTACGCAAAGTGGAAAAAAATTAACCAACCTGAAGGACGCGCAGATGTCAGTGGAGTGTGTATTTTTTGATTGTGATGGAACGCTGGTCGACAGCGAAGTGCTCTGTACCCAGGGCTATGTCAATACCTTCGCGCAGTTCGGCGTCACGCTGTCGCTGCAGGAGATGTTTGAGAAATATAAGGGCGTAAAACTGTATGACATCGTGGCCGATGTCTGTGAACAGCACGGCCTGACCACCCCGGTCGAGGTGCTGGAACCGGCCTACCGGGCGGAAGTGGCAAGACTGTTCGATCTGGAGCTGAAGGCAATTCCCGGCGCTAACGCGCTGGTGGCAAGCCTTCAGGTGCCGATGTGCGTGGTATCCAACGGCACGGTACCGAAAATGCAACACTCGCTGGGCCTGACCGGGATGCTGCCGTTTTTTAACGATCGCCTCTATAGCGGCTACGATATCCAGCACTGGAAACCCGAGCCGGAGCTGATGTACCACGCCGCGCAGCAGATGGGCATCCCGATCGATCGCTGCATCCTGGTCGATGACTCCGAAGCCGGTGCCAAAGCGGGGATCGCCGCCGGTATCCCGGTATTTTACTACTGCGCGGACGCGCACAACCCCGCGATCGACCATCCGCTGGTCACCGCGTTTACCGATATGGCGCAGCTGCCCGCGCTGTGGCAGGAAAAAGGCTGGCGGCTGACGCGATAACTGCCCGGCCAGCGCCGGGTATAGAAACGGTCTATATCCGGCGGGAATAAATCGATTTCACTTCGCCCCCTCCCTGACCCTATGCTGCTACAGCACAGGCACCGGTCAGGAGAGATCATGGAACACCAACGACTTGCTACCGCCGTTCTGGCGGCACTGGGCGGCGCGGATAACCTCGCCACATTGCGCTACTGCGCCAGCCGCGTTCGCATCCGACTGCATGATAGCGCACAGTTAGACAGGCAGCTTATTGAACAACAGCCCTCGGTCAGAGCGCTGCTCGAGGTCACCGTCGCCCCGCAGCTGACTGAGCTTCAGCTGGTGATGGGGCCCGGCCAGGCCCGCCCACTGTATCAGGCGCTGGTCGAGCTCGTCGGCAAGAAGTAGCTACGATACCCGGTGGCGAACCGGCTCAAGGTACTGATTTAACAGTTCCTGCATTTGCACGACGTGGGGCGCATCGGCCTTTTCCCGCATCAGGTAGATCCCGACCGTACACGGCTGGCTTTCCTCCGCCAGCTGCAACGGTTCCAGCCCATATTGCGCAAAATATCCCGCCATGCATGAGGGGTAGTTCAGCATCATCGCGTCAGAATCATTAATCATATCCACCGCCGACATCATCGAGCTGGTGGACCAAATCACCCGTTCGGCCAGGTGCAGACGATTCCGCGCCTGCCTTTTGTGCTGCATATCATCCATCATATGCTGGTAGCGGCTCTCGTCCGGCGTCAGCTCGACATAGGGGAATCCCAGCAGCTCGTACTCCTCCACCGGCCTGCCCAGCAGCGGATGCCCACTGCGGACAAACATGCTGTCGCGTGTGCTGAACAGCGGCAGGAAACTGATGCCCGCCTTCGGATTCAATCCTTTGATTTCATGTCCGATAAACAGATCGATATCGCCACCTAATAGCAGATCCATCAGGCGTAAATGGTTGCCAAGATCGATATGAATATTGACTGTCGGGTGCAGGGTGCGATAGGCGTTAAAGCTGTCGCGCACGAACATATACCACCAGGCATGTCCGGCACCCATACGCAGGCTCTGCCCCTGCCGGGCTTTTATCGAAGCCAGCTTAATCAGGGTGTTATCGTAGATACGCTGCATCATTTGAGCCTGCTCCAGCAGCAGCTCACCAAATTCTGTGGTATTCACTCCGGTTGAGGTGCGTTCCAGCAGCTGTACGCCTAAATTCTCTTCCAGTTTCTTCATGTTATGGGTCAACGTGGGCTGGCTCAGGCAAAGTTTGTTTGCCGCATGGCTCACATTTCCCAACATCGCGACTTCGATAAACTGACGTAAAATTTTGTCCACGATCATATTTTCCGCAAGTGACATAGATATTTTCTATAGCATAGCCAATTAAATCGATTTCCTTCAATGATCCGCTTTCGTTAGTTTGTCCGGTATCGGCACCCGGCCGCTAACTGAGAGGACGTCATGAGAAAAGTGATTCCGAGCCTGCTTGTCTGTGCGGCGGCGCTGCTGTCCGCTTCCACCCTTGCCGATACCCTGCGCATGGAGTGCCCACCCAGCAGGGAAGGCCGCCAGTTCTGTCATGACATCAAGCAGCGCTTTGAAGCGCAGACCGGCCATACGCTGGAGTTTATCGATCTCCCCCGCGCCTCGGATGAAAAGCTGTCGCTGTTTCAGCAGCTGTTTGCAGCCAAAGACAGCAGCGCCATCGACCTGTTTCAGGCGGATACCGTGTGGATCGGCGTACTGAACAAGCACCTGCTGGACCTCACCGATCGCGTCGGTTCGATGCGCGACGATTTTTTCCCTTCCGCCTGGCAGAACAACGTCGTTAACGGCCGGGTGAAAGCCGTTCCCGCTTTTCTGGATACCGGCGCGCTCTACTACCGCAAAGACCTGCTGGAGCGCTACGGCGAACAGCCGCCAAAAACCTGGGATGAGATGGCTCGCATCAGCGCGCGCATTCAGCAGCAGGAACGCGAGGCCGGGCATAAAAACTTCTGGGGTCTGGTGTTTCAGGGTAAATCCTACGAGGGGCTGACCTGCAACGCGCTGGAGTGGGTGGCTTCGCAGCGCGGCGGCGATTTCATTACTCAGGATGGAGCGATCACCATCAATAATCCGCAGGCGGCGCAGGCGCTGGATAAAGCCGCGGGCTGGATTGGCACCATCGTGCCGCGTGGTGCGTTGGGCTATATGGAAGAGGAGTCACGCGCGGTATTCCAGAACGGTGATGCGCTGTTTATGCGCAACTGGCTGTACGCCTGGGTTCTGACTCAGGACAGCAGCAGCGCCATCAAAGGCAAAGTGGGCCTGATGCCGCTCCCGGCGGGCGATGAAGGCCGCTCACTCAGCACGCTGGGCGGCTGGCAGTGGGCGATCAGCGCCTACACCAAAAATCCCGACGCCGCCTTCGAACTGCTGAAAATCGTCAGCGATGCCCAATCCCAGCGTGAAGGGCTGACGCTGATGGGCTGGCCGCCGTCGCGCACCGCGCTGTATGACGATCCGCAGGTGCTGGCGCAGGTGCCCTATCTCGCCAGCTTCAAGGAAATTTTCGCCCGCGCCATTCCGCGCCCGGCCACCCAGACCAAACGACAGTACGCCCAGGTATCCCGGGCAATCTACAACGCCACCTTTAACGTGCTTCGCGGCAGCAGCGATGGCGAAACGGCGGTCGCTGGCCTGCAGCAGAGGCTGGAACGGATTAAAGCCAGAGAGTGGCGCTGATATCGCCCTGTAAACACACCGGAGCCTGCACGATGAAAGATGAAACGCGTTCCTTATCCCTGACGGCAACGCCGGAACCGCACGCGGTGACCACGGCAAAACGCAGCAAACTGAACCACCAGCAGCGGCGCAGTCGCGTTGCCTGGCTGCTGGTGGCGCCCGCTATGCTGCTGCTGGCGGCGGTCGCGGGGTGGCCGCTGTTACGCACCCTGTTCTACAGCTTCACCGATGCGATGCTGGACACGCCGGACGATTATCGCTTTGTTGGCTTCGCTAACTATCTCGACTTCGCCGGAGGCGGCCATCGTTTCGGCATCCTGGCGGATCCGCAGTGGTGGCTGGCGGTGGGCAACACGCTGCGCTTCAGCCTGATTTCAGTATCGCTGGAACTGGTGTTCGGCATGCTGCTGGCGCTGCTGATGAACCAGAAGTTTCGCGGTCAGGGCCTGGTACGCACGGCCATTCTGGTTCCCTGGGCCATTCCGACCATCGTCTCCGCCAAGATGTGGGGCTGGATGTTTCACGATCAGTACGGCGTGGTGAACGACCTGCTGCTGAAGCTGGGCGTTATCAGCACGCCGCTGGCGTGGGTGGCAGAACCGCATCTGTCGATGTGGGCGGTGATTATCGCCGACGTGTGGAAAACCACGCCGTTTATGGCGCTGATGCTGCTGGCCGCGCTGCAGCTGATCCCCGGCGATTTGTATGAAGCAGCCCGGGTTGACGGGGCTAACGCCTGGCAGCGCTTTCGCCGCATCACGCTGCCTCTGATTATGCCCGCGATGATTGTGGCGCTGATTTTCCGCGTGATGGATGCGCTGCGGGTGTTTGACCTGATTTACGTCCTGACCTCCAACAGCGAAGCCACGGTATCGGTCTCCGGCTATGCCCGCGACCTGATGGTCAGCTATCAGCAGATGGGTTCCGGCTCTGCGGCCTCGGTGCTGGTGTTCATGATGGTCGCGGGTATTGCCGCCTGCTTCCTGGCCGCAGGCCGCTTCAATCACGGAGAGAACAAATGAAACTGAGCCGTCACCAGCAGCAAATGGGCCATAAGGCGCTGATTTTTTCCGGCGCGTCGCTGGCCAGTATTCTTTGCCTGTTCCCGTTTTACTACGCCATCGTGACCTCACTGCGGGAAGGCAAGGATCTGTTCCGCGTCAGCTATCTGCCGGACGGGCTGAACTGGGGCAACTACGTGAACGCGCTGATGGAAAGCGGCATCGCCCGCAGCCTGCTGAATTCGATGACGGTGGCGACCCTGACGGTGGGCCTGTGCCTGCTGGTTTCCATCACCGCCGCGTTTGCGCTGGCGCGCATCCGCTTTCGCGGCCGCAAATATCTGCTGTTTACCATCCTCTGCGTTTCGATGTTTCCGCAGGTGGCGGTCCTTTCCGGCATGTTCGAGCTGGTGCGCTTTATGGGCCTGTATGACTCGCTGGGCGCGCTGGTGCTCTCTTACACCACGTTTTCACTGCCGTTTACCGTCTGGGTGCTGACCACCTTTATGCGCGCTATTCCGGTGGAGCTGGAAGAGGCGGCGATCGTCGACGGCGCCAGTACCTGGACCATTATTACCCGCGTTTTCGCGCCGATTATGGGGCCGTCGCTGGTCACTACCGGGCTGCTGGCGTTTATCGGCGCATGGAATGAGTTCATGTTCGCACTGACCTTCGTGATTTCCAGCGGCAAGCGCACCGTGCCCGTCGCCATCGGCATGCTGCAGGGTGCCTCTCAGTATGAACTTCCGTGGGGCACCATCATGGCGGCCTCGGTCATCGTCACGCTGCCGATCGTCGGGCTGGTACTGCTGTTCCAGCGCCGCATCGTCAGCGGATTAACTAACGGCGCAGTTAAAGGCTAATGTCGATTTACCTCAAGGAGATAAGCAAATGGCTACAAAAATCGTTTTAGTGGGTGCGGGCAGCGCGCAGTTCGGCTACGGCACGCTCGGTGATATCTTCCAGAGCACCACGCTGTACGGCAGTGAGATCGTGCTGCTCGATATTAATCCCGTTGCGCTGGCGGTGACGGAAAAAACCGCACGTGACTTTATCGCGCATCAGGATCTGCCGTTTATCATCAGCGCCACCACCGACCGCCGGGAAGCGCTGCGCGGCGCGGAGTTTGTGATTATCTCCATTGAGGTGGGCGATCGCTTCGCGCTGTGGGATCTCGACTGGCAGATCCCGCAGCAGTACGGCATTCAGCAGGTATACGGCGAGAACGGCGGCCCCGGCGGCCTGTTCCATTCGCTGCGTATCATCCCACCGATTCTGGATATCTGCGCCGATATTGCCGATATCTGCCCGCAGGCCTGGGTATTTAATTACTCCAACCCGATGAGCCGTATCTGTACCACCGTACACCGCCGTTTCCCGGAGCTGAATTTTGTCGGCATGTGCCACGAAATTGCCTCTCTGGAGCGCTATCTGCCGGAAATGCTGGGCACTTCCTTTGACAATCTCAACCTGCGGGCCGGTGGACTTAACCACTTTAGCGTGCTGCTGGAGGCGCGCTATAAGGACAGCGGCGAGGATGCCTATGCCGATGTGCGTGCCAAAGCGCCGGATTATTTCTCCCGCCTGCCGGGCTACAGCGATATCCTGGCCTACACCCGTATCCACGGGAAGGTGCTGGAGACGGAAGGTGCCACCGAGCGCGCCGCGCTGGGCGGCCGGGACAGTGCCTGGGAATGGTCGGACCGCACGTTGTTTAAGGAAATTTTGCAGAAGTTTAACTATCTGCCGATCACCAGCGACAGCCACTTCGGCGAGTACATTCGCTGGGCCAGCGAAGTCAGTGACCATCGGGGCATCCTCGACTTCTATACCTTCTATCGCAACTACCTCGGCCAAGTTCAGCCGTCGATCGAGCTGAAGATGAAAGAGCGGGTAGTGGCAATCATGGAGGGGATAATTAACGACTCCGGTTATGAAGAAGCCGCGGTAAATATCCCCAACAAGGGCTTTATCAAACAGCTGCCGGAATTTATCGCGGTGGAAGTCCCGGCCATTATCGACCGTAAAGGAGTGCATGGCATTCCGGTTGAGGTTCCGTCCGGCATCGCCGGGCTGCTGTGCAACCAGATTGGTGTTCACGATCTGACCGCGGAGGCGATCCTTAACGGCTCGCGCGATCTGGTAATTCAGGCGCTGCTGGTGGATTCGGTCAACGATAAGTGCCGTGCCATTCCGGAGCTGGTGGATGTGATGATATCGCGCCAGAGCCCGTGGCTTAATTACCTGAAATAAGTTCAGAGAGGGGGCGCAGCGGCGCCCCGTCCAGCTATCGCAAACGCTGAGTGGAGAGAATATGGCGCAATTAACGCTGAAAAACCTGCAAAAACGCTACGGCAACAAAGCGGAAGTCATTAAGTCACTGGATCTTCAGATTAACAGCGGCGAGTTCGTGGTGGTGGTCGGGCCTTCCGGCTGCGGCAAGTCCACGCTACTGCGCATGATCGCCGGTCTGGAGGAGATCAGCGGCGGCGGCATGTATATCGACGGCAGCTACGTCAACGATGACAGCCCCGCCGAACGCGGCATCGGCATGGTCTTCCAGTCCTATGCGCTTTATCCGCATATGAGCGTGTTTAAGAATATGGCCTTTGCGCTGGAGCTGGCGGGCCATCCGGCAGATGAGATCGCGCGCAGAGTGCAGGAAACCGCCGGCATCCTGCAGCTGGAACCCCTGCTGGAGCGGCGGCCAAAGGACCTTTCCGGCGGCCAGCGCCAGCGCGTGGCGATTGGTCGGGCGATAGTGCGCGAACCCCGGCTGTTTTTGTTCGATGAGCCGCTCTCTAACCTCGATGCCTCACTGCGTGTGCAGATGCGCATGGAGGTTGCCTCGCTGCACAAGCGGCTGGGATCGACCATTATTTACGTCACTCACGATCAGGTGGAGGCCATGACCCTGGCAGACCGGATTGTGGTGCTGAATCAGGGGAATATTGAACAGGTTGGCACGCCGCTGGAGCTGTACGACCATCCGGCTAACGAATTTGTCGCCCAGTTTATCGGCTCCCCTAAAATGAATCTGATCCCGGCGGTGCTGCGCCGTGCCGGAGAGCGGCAGAGCGTGGTGGAGCTGGATAACGGTAAATCGCTGGTGCTGCCTGTTGCCACGCCGCCCGAAGCCGAGGGGCAAAGCGTGAATATCGGCATCCGCCCGGAGCATATTCGCGGCGGTAGCCTCGCGCAGTGCGAGTATCAGGGCGAGGTGATGTTCGTGGAACATATGGGTAATGAAACCTACCTCTATCTGGATAACGGCAACGTCGGTGAACCCTGGGTAGTGCGTAATCCCGAGCGCTCGACGATCCGCGTGGGCGAAACCGTCGGCGTCGGGCTGCCAGTGGAGTGCTGCTACCTGTTTGACAGCCAGGGCCGCGCCTTTCGGCGAATGCTGGCCTCGTCGGCAACCCATTAAACCTGAAGGGAAACGTTATGCATTATGTAAATACGGTACGCTGGCGGAACAGCAAGGGAGTGAGAGTCTGCAATCTGAGCGGGGAACTGCTGCGGCCGTGTGAAGTGCGGATCTCTGCGCGATAGACCCGCTCGGCCCGGACGATAATCGCATCCGGGCCAGACGGGCATCAGCCAATCGCTCCCAGCACGTCCTCGCTGCCCTGTTTTTTCGGCAGCAGGAACAGGGTGGCGAAGATATCCAGCAGGTAGATCAGCGCCAGCAGGGTGATGGCGGCGGTAAACGACCACTGGCCCACCAGCAGGCCAATCACCAGCGGGCCAAAGCCGCCGACGCCGCGACCGAGGTTGAACAGCACGTTCTGCGCGGTGGCGCGTACCTTCACCGGATAGGTGTCAGAGATCAGCGCGCCGTAGCCGCCAATCATGCCGTTGACGAACATCCCCATCAGCGCGCCGGTAAACAGCATCACCGTCGGGTCACGCAGCTGGGCATAAACCACCACCATCACCACCGCACCTACCTGATAGATCAGGAAAATCTTCCAGCGCGCAAAGCGATCCGCCAGCAGGCCAAACAGCCAGATGCCGAAGGTCATACCCACCACGGTCACCGCCGTCCACAGGCCGGATTTGGTCAGCGAGAAGCCAAAGTTGGAGGAGAGATAGCTGGGCATCCAGATCATCAGCCCGTAGTAGCCGAAGTTCTGCACCGAGCAGAGGATAAAGATGCCGATACTGGCCTTAGACGTCGCCCTGTCGGCAAACAGCAGCCGGATGCGTGCCAGGAACGACAGCCCTTGATTCACGTCGACATGCTTCGTAAACGCTTCCGGCTCTCCCATGCCGCGACGAATGGCAAAAGAGGCCAGCGCCGGAAGAAGGCCAACGAGGAACATGCCGCGCCAGCCGATAATGTCCAGCAGGAACGGGGTGATAAACGCCGCCAGCAGCACGCCGAGCTGCCAGCCCATGCCGACCCACGCCGAGGCGCGGTTGCGTTTATTGGCGGGCCAGGCCTCGGCGATCAGCGCCATGCCGATGCCGAATTCGCCGCCTAATCCCATGCCGGCCAGCGTACGGTAGGCCAGCAGATCCCAGTAGCCCTGCGCTACCGCGCATAGCCCGGTAAACACCGAGAACATCAGAATAGTGAAGGTCAGTACGCGAATACGCCCCAGTCGGTCACTGAGGTGGCCGAAGACAATCCCACCAATCACCGCGCCGATCAGCGTCCAGGTCACCAGCGATCCCGCCTGAGACGCATTAAGCACCAGAGAAGCACTAATCGCCGGCAGCATAAAGCCGAGGATCAGCAGGTCAAAACCATCCATTGCATAGCCGCTGACGGCGGCAACCATCGCTTTACCCGGCGTTACGCCGCGTTGGGCAGAAGGAGAAGAAGACATTATTTCAAAGCCGTATCGTTCAAATTGTGCGCCAAGTATATACCTGAAATAAATCCGGTTGCATCAGCAGGGCGGCGGGTAGGGAAAAAGCCCTGACGCAAGGGGGATCAGAAAGACGAGGATGGAGAAACAGCGTGAGCAGAAAAAACCGTCAATGAGAGAAGAAGAGGAGAGAACGGAGAGCGATGAATAAAAAATGAGTCAACGAGATATTGAAGCAGAGAAGCCGCTCGGGGGAGGAATACCCGGCGAGCGTTCAGCAAAAAAAGCGGGGCCGCGATTATCGGCCCCACTGATTATCAGGCCGGGTTGCTGCCGCCGTCGTCACCGGCCAGCAGCTTGTCCAGCTGGTCGCCGCCGACGTGGCGGAAGTCCTGCCCCTTCACGAAGTAGAAGATGATTTCACAGATGTTCTGGCAGCGGTCACCGATACGCTCGATGGCGCGGGCGCAGAACAGCGCGGTCAGCACGCTCGGGATAGTGCGCGGGTCTTCCATCATATAGGTCATCAGCTGACGCACGATGCCCTCATACTCCTGGTCAACCTTCTTGTCTTCGCGATAGATTTCAATCGCCGCATTCAGATCCATACGCGCAAAGGCATCCAGCACGTCGTGCAGCATCTCAATGGTGTGATGGCCCAGTGATTCCAGGCTCACCAGCAGCGGCTGCTGCTGCTGGGTAAATTTCTCCAGCGCGGTACGGCTGATCTTCTCCGCCACGTCACCGATGCGTTCCAGCTCGGAGATAGTTTTGATGATTGCCATCACCAGGCGCAGGTCGCTGGCGGTCGGCTGACGTTTAGCGATGATGCGCACGCAGGCTTCATCGATCGCCACTTCCATCATGTTGACCTTGTGATCGCCTTCAATCACTTTGTTGGCCAGTTCACCATCCTGGTTATGCATGGCGGTAATGGCGTCAGTCAGCTGCTGCTCCACCATGCCCCCCATGGTCATTACCTGGGTACGAATATGCTCCAGCTCGGCGTTGAACTGGCCGGAGATATGTTTGTTCAGATTTAAGCTTTCCATCTCAAACTCCAGACCTGTTTAAAACAGGCGTTAATAACGCAGTCAGTTTGGGGGCGGGCAGGCCGCCGCCGCAAATTGGCAAAGGTAACTGCCTGTTTTCAGCCGTAGCGGCCGGTAATGTAATCTTCCGTCTGCTTCTGATGCGGTTTGGTGAACAGCGTATCGGTATCGCTGAACTCGATCAGCTCGCCCAGGTACATAAATGCCGTGTGATCGGAGCAGCGTGCCGCCTGCTGCATGTTGTGGGTCACGATCACCACGGTGTAGTCCTGCTTCAGCTCGGTAATCAGCTCTTCGATACGACCGGTTGAGATCGGATCCAGCGCCGAACACGGCTCATCCAGCAACAGCACTTCCGGACGAATCGCGATGCCGCGTGCGATACACAGACGCTGCTGCTGGCCGCCGGACAGACTGTATCCGCTCTGATGCAGCTTGTCTTTGGTTTCCGTCCACAGCGCGGCTTTGGTCAGCGCCCACTGCACGCGCTCGTCCATATCGGCACGCGACAGTTTTTCGAACAGGCGAACGCCGAAGGCGATGTTGTCATAAATGGACATCGGGAACGGCGTTGGCTTCTGGAAGACCATGCCCACGCGTGCGCGCAGCAGGGCGATATCCTGGCTGGCGGTGAGAATGTTATCGCCATCCAGCAGGATTTCGCCTTCCGCACGCTGCTCCGGGTAAAGAGAAAACATCTTGTTAAAGGTACGCAGCAGGGTGGATTTACCACAGCCAGACGGACCGATAAACGCGGTAACCTGATTTTTGGCGATATCCAGGTTGATGTTTTTCAGCGCGTGGAATTTTCCGTAATAGAAGTTCAAATCACGAACCTGAATCATCTTAGCGGAAGTATTAATCATTTTGCTCTCACTTAGTCCGCGCCGCCGCAGCCGCGCTGCTTAATTAATGTTTACTCTTGGCGAAAACTACGCGTGCCAGGATGTTCAGTAACAGTACACACAGCGTAATAATCAGCACACCCGCCCAGGCCAGGCTCTGCCATTCGGCAAACGGACTCATGGCGAACTTAAAGATGGTGACCGGCAGGTTCGCCAGCGGCTGCATCATGTCGGTGCTCCAGAACTGGTTCGACAGTGATGTAAACAGCAGCGGCGCGGTTTCCCCGGCAATACGGGCTATCGCCAGCAGCACGCCTGTCAGGATGCCGGAGATTGACGCTTTAAGCGTAATCGCCGAAATCATCTTCCACTTTGGCGTACCCAGCGCGTAGGACGCTTCACGCAGGCTGTCAGGAACCAGCTTGAGCATGTTTTCCGTCGTACGGATAACGATAGGGATCTGCAACAGCGCCAGCGCCACCACACCGGCCCAGCCGGAGAAGTGCTGCATCTGCGCCACCACGATGGTGTAGACGAACAGGCCGACCACAATCGACGGGGCAGACAGCAGGATATCGTTAATAAAACGGATCACTTCGGCGAGCCAGGACTTGCGTCCGTACTCGGCCAGATAGATACCCGCCATAATGCCCAGAGGCGTACCGACCGCGGTTGACCAGAAAATCAGCAGGCCGCTGCCCGCCAGGGCGTTAGCCAGACCGCCACCGGCCGTATTCGGCGGCGGGGTGTTTTCGGTAAACAGCGACAGCGTCATGCCGTCGATACCGCGAGTCACGGTGGCGAACAGGATCCACACCAGCCAGAACAGACCAAATGCCATGGTCAGCAGCGACAGGGTGAGGGCGATACGGTTTTTCATCCGCCGCCAGGACTGCATTTTACGGCGCGACGCTTCCAGTTCAGCGCGAGCCTGCAATTCCATCGTGGTCATGAGCGCGCTCCTTCACTTTTCGCCAGTCGCATAATCATCAGCTTGGAAAATGCCAGCACGATAAAGGTAATGACGAACAGAATCAGCCCCAGCTCCATCAGCGCCGCGGTATGCACGCCGGATTCCGCTTCAGCAAATTCGTTAGCCAGTGCCGAGGTAATACTGTTGCCCGGCATAAACAGCGAGGCGCTGTCGAGCTGGTAGGTATTACCGATAATAAAGGTCACCGCCATCGTTTCACCGAGTGCACGACCCAGTCCGAGCATCACGCCGCCAATCACACCATTTTTGGTGAACGGCAGTACGACCCGCCAGATCACTTCCCAGGTGGTGCAACCGATGCCGTAAGCCGACTCTTTCATCATCACGGGCGTCTGTTCAAACACGTCACGCATCACCGACGCGATGTAAGGAATGATCATGATTGCCAGGATAATGCCCGCCGCGAGGATACCGATACCGAATGCCGGGCCGGAGAACAGCGCGCCAACAATCGGGATATTCGACATCACATCGCCGACCGGCTGCTGGAAGTACTTGGCAAACAGCGGCGCAAAAATAAACAGCCCCCACATGCCGTAAACAATACTGGGAATGGCCGCCAGCAGTTCAATTGCCACGCCAAGAGGGCGGCGTAGCCAGTTGGGTGCCAGCTCGGTCAGGAACAGTGCAATGCCAAAGCTCACCGGAACGGCGATGATCAGGGCAATAACGGAGGTCACGATGGTGCCGTAAATCGGAACCAGCGCACCGAATTGTTCGTTGGGTGCATCCCACTCTTTGGTCCACAGGAAGGAGAGACCAAATTTATGGATGCTGGGCCAGGAGGAAAATATCAGGGAAACAATAATGCCACCGAGGAGGAGCAGAACAATCAGCGCGGACAGTTTTACCAGCGCACCGAAAATAATGTCACCCTGTTTGCCGGGAGCTTTGAATGTCGGCTTGGTTGCAGCCATAGTCTTCTCGATTTTGATACTGCGGATAAGTATCGGGTCAGGCAAGCCTGACCCCTGGGATAGTCAGCCGAAGCTTAGTACAGCGCTTTACCAGAGCTGTCTTTGATATTCGCTTTCCATGCGGCACGGATCTGCGTTACCACTGACTCAGGCAGGGAAGCGTAGTCCAGGCCTGCGGTGGTTTTGCCGCCGTTTTTATAAGCCCAGTCGAAGAACTTCAGCACCGTTGCGCCTTTCTCAGCGTCAGCCTGCTGTTTGTGCACCAGGATAAAGGTGGTTGAGGTGATCGGCCATGCATTATCACCCTTCTGGAAGGTCAGATCCTGAGCGAAAGACTGGCTCCAGTCTGCGCCTTTAGCCGCGTCGCTAAAGCTCTTCTCACCAGGGGAGATGGCTTTACCATCGGCATCCACCAGTTTGGTGTAGGCCAGGCTGTTCTGCTTGGCGTAAGCGTATTCTACGTAGCCGATTGAGCCAGGCAGACGCTGTACGAATGCGGCCACGCCGTCGTTACCTTTACCGCCCAGACCGACCGGCCAGTTAACGGTGCTGCCTTTACCGACTTTGCTGCTCCAGTCGCTGTTCACTTTAGACAGGTAGCTGGTGAACACGAAAGAGGTACCTGAACCGTCAGCGCGGCGTACCACGTTGATGTCAGAGTCCGGCAGTTTCACGCCCGGGTTCAGCTTGGTGATCGCGGCATCGTTCCACTTTTTGATGTTGCCCAGGTAGATGTCGCCCACGGTTTTACCGTCGAGGATCAGCTGGCCAGATTTGATACCAGGAATATTAACCGCCAGTACCACGCCGCCAATAACTGTCGGAAACTGGAACAGACCATTTTTCTCAAGGTCTTCGTCTTTCATTGGCGCATCAGATGCACCGAAATCTACGGTTTTAGCAATGATCTGCTTAACGCCGCCGGAGGAACCGATCCCCTGATAGTTAACCTGAGTCCCTGTTGCGGTGTTGTACTCCGCAGCCCACTTGTTATAAACCGGAGCAGGGAAGGTACCGCCAGCGCCAGTCAGGTTGGTGGCTGCCATGGCAGATACCGCACTCAGGGACAGGGTTACGGCGACGAATTGAGCCAGGGTTTTGTGCATCAGTGTCATGTTCCCTCCACGGGATTAAAAGTCAGGCCAGTGCTGTGTTTATCTGAATAATGTTTGCTGCTGGAGGCAAAATAGGACAGTTTGGTGACAGTAAAATGTACGAAATATGACACTTTTATGACATGCACACTGGGACATTACGGATGGGCTTTAAATCAACGTCGCTGGATTATTGCGCAACGGCAGAAACCGCTGGCCGCCGCCGATCCCGGGTGCGGCAGGGCGTCCTGCCGCTGGTAATCTGATGGTCATATTACTGCCGGGCGGCGTAACGGGCATTCAGCGTGAACACTCAATGCCTTCCATCGCCTGGCAGATCACGTCGTCAAACTGGTGCGACTGCTGAAGCTTTTCCGGCCACTGATAGAACGGCAGATTCGCCTGGCGGGACTGTTCACGGCTCAGCGCCTGCAGCCGGGTAAGCAGCGGTTCCAGCGCCTCGCCACCCGGCAGGGTGGTGGTGCGGAAAACAGGATTACCGTCGAGGTAGCGTACCGCCTCAAGCTCCGGCGACAGCGTCACCGTGCCGTATTTCTCCCGGGCCAGTCGCTGCCAGAACGGCCAGGCTGAATAGCGCAGGGCATAAAGCTCAGCGCCTTTCAGTGGCGGCCGCGCCTGGAGTTTCTTCGACATGATAATTTCGCCGTTAAACGCGGATTCAATCCAGCGCGTCATGCCCTCCAGCAGCCAGCCGACTTTAAACTGGGTGTAGCCGTACTGATAAAGGTGAAACAGCTCGTGGGCCGGCGTGGGATTAAGCGGTTGATTGAGCTTAGAACTGATGCGGATGGTCAAGGCACAGGGCAGCCAGCTGCCGTCCTCACCCTTCACCCGCGTCACTTCATCAAACGCCATACCGTTGCCGCGCGGCAGATCGAAAAGGTAGACGTGGATGGCTTTTGCCAGTCGGTAGCGCGGCTGCGCCAGCGGCGGGGTTAACCGCAGCATTTGCTGGTAGTACTGATTGGCGGCCTGCAGCTGGATCGCCACGTTTTTAACGTAGTCCGGCGTGCCGCTGCCGGTGGTGTCATCCAGCGGAGGCGCATTGTCGCCGCTGCGGGTGTAGAAAATCACAAAGGGCTCGGCGCGCAGGGTTTCCGTCAGCGGATGCTGCTGTAAAAAAGCGCTGTCGCGGCACTCCCCCGGCGCATCCATCGCGGGCTGCGGTGGTCGGGCTGCCTGCACACCACCGGATATCCCCACCAGCCCGCCCAGCCCCATCAGTATCGCCATCAACTTTTTCAGTAACATGTCCTGCTCCTGCCGCCCGTCCGGATAATCCCGCTGCCGAAAGAAAAAAAAATCCAGCCGGCTGAAGGTCAGCAGGCTGGATTATATTTTAGCCGGGATCTGTAAACAGAGACGGCGGAGTAGAAATTATTCTACGGTGACGGATTTCGCCAGGTTACGCGGCTGATCGACGTCGGTGCCCTTAATCAATGCCACGTGATAGGAGAGCAGCTGTAGCGGCACGGTGTAGAAGATCGGTGCAATCACTTCTTCAACGTGCGGCAGCGGAATAATCCGCATCCCTTCGCTGCTGGCAAATCCGGCATCGACGTCGGCAAACACGTACAGCAGGCCGCCGCGCGCGCGAACTTCTTCAATGTTCGACTTCAGCTTCTCCAGCAGTTCGTTGTTAGGAGCCACCACGATCACCGGCATATCGGCATCAATCAGCGCCAGCGGGCCGTGCTTCAGCTCGCCCGCCGCGTAGGCTTCCGCATGAATATAGGAGATCTCTTTCAGCTTGAGCGCCCCTTCCATGGCGATCGGGTACTGATCGCCACGGCCGAGGAACAGCGCATGCTGTTTATCAGAGAAATCTTCCGCCAGTTCAGCGATCAGCTCATCCTGCGACAGCATCTGCTCAATGCGGCTCGGCAGCGCCTGCAGGGCATGCACGATATCGTGCTCCACCTGCGGGTCGATACCCTTCAGGCGACCCACCCGCGCCACCAGCATCAGCAGTACGGTCAGCTGGGTGGTGAAGGCTTTGGTGGAGGCCACGCCGATTTCAGTGCCGGCTTTGGTCATCAGCGCCAGATCCGACTCGCGCACCAGTGAAGAACCGGCCACGTTGCAGATGGCCAGCGATCCCAGGTAGCCCAGCTCTTTCGACAGGCGCAGCGCCGCCAGCGTATCGGCGGTTTCACCGGACTGCGACAGCGTAATCAACAGGCTGTTTTTACGCACGGCGGATTTGCGATAGCGGAACTCGGAGGCGATCTCCACATCGCACGGCACGTTAGCCAGCGATTCAAACCAGTAGCGGGATACCATACCGGAGTTGTAGGAGGTGCCGCAGGCCACAATCTGGATGTGCTCAACGTTCGCCAGCAGCGCGTCGGCATTAGGCCCCAGCTCGGAAAGATCCACCTCGCCGTGACTGAAACGCCCGCTCAGGGTGTTTTTGATCGCCACCGGCTGCTCATAAATTTCTTTCTGCATGTAGTGACGATAAATCCCTTTATCACCGGCGTCATACTGCACGTTGGATTCGATTTCCGCGCGTTTCACCGTGTTGCCGTCGCGATCGAGGATGATCACGTCACGGCGGGTGATTTCGGCAATATCGCCTTCTTCCAGATAGACGAAACGGCGAGTGACCGGGAGCAGCGCCAGCTGATCGGAAGCGATGAAGTTCTCCCCCACGCCGCGACCAATCACCAGCAGACTGCCTGAGCGTGCCGCGATCAGCGTCGACGGATCGCGGCTGTCCATAATCACCATGCCGTAGGCACCGCGCAGCTGAGGGATAGTGCGCAGCACCACCTCACGCAGCGATCCGCCCTGTTTCTGCTCCCAGTGAACCAGATGAGCAACGACTTCGGTGTCGGTTTCGGACGCAAAGGTGTAACCGCGTTCAATCAGCAGCTCACGCAGCGGCTCGTGGTTCTCGATAATGCCGTTGTGAACAATGATGATATGGTCGGAAATATGCGGATGCGCATTGGCCTCCGACGGCTCTCCGTGGGTCGCCCAGCGGGTATGAGCAATACCGGTTCCCCCCACCAGCGGCGTGACTTCCGCCGCTTCGGCCAGGTTAACCACCTTACCCAAACGACGCAGGCGGGTGACATGACCCTGCTGGTCAACAACGGCCAGACCGGCGGAGTCATAACCACGATATTCCAGACGACGCAGGCCTTCAAGCAGGATTTCTGCAATATCACGCTGCGCTACAGCACCAACAATTCCACACATAGTAAATTTTCCTGACTTAATGGCATTTCGTATGCCATCAGCGTTGTCTTCTGACCTGATTTTCCGGTTAAAACGCTCAATCCTTCATGCTTCAGGAAGGCGGCAAGTCCGTGAATCCCCGGGAGCATAGCGAACTATGTGACCGGGGTGAGCGGGCGAAGCCAACACACCTGTAGCTTGAAGGATGACGCGTATTTTCCGGTTCCCCGAGCCTTTGTAGAAAGTGGGGATTATTTTTATGTTTACTGCTTTTTATATCGGGCGGGGTTTTCCCCCGTCCCGTTGAAAACTTATTTTTTCTTTACCGGGCGCTGCCAGCTGGCGTTCAGCTGCTGCTCTTTCCGATTGTAGACCAGCCCGGCGGCGGGCACGTCTTTCATAATAGTCGTTCCGGCGGCAATGGTGACGCCGTCAGCCACCTTAACCGGTGCGATAAGCTGGGTATCAGAACCGACAAACACATCATCACCGATGATGGTTTTCGACTTGTTCACCCCGTCGTAGTTGCAGGTGATTGTACCTGCGCCAATATTGACGTTTGTACCAATCTCGGCATCGCCCAGATAGCTCAGATGGCCCGCCTTGGAACCTTTGCCCAGGCGCGCTTTTTTCATCTCAACAAAGTTACCGACATGCGCCCCTTCCGCCAGCTCGCTTCCCGGACGCAGGCGGGCGAACGGCCCGACGGTGCAGGCTTCGGCCAGCTGTGCATCTTCGATCACGGTGTACGGGCTGATAATGCTGTCGTCGGCAATGACGCTGTTTTTAATCACGCAGCCGCTGCCAATTTTGACGCGGTTGCCGAGGGTCACATGGCCCTCGATGATGACATTGGTATCAATCACCACATCACGCCCGTGCGCCAGCGTACCGCGCAGATCGAAGCGCGCCGGATCCAACAGCATCACGCCAGCCAGCAGCAGTTTTTCAGCCTGTTCGGCCTGATAAACGCGTTCCAGCGTGGCCAGCTGCAGGCGATTGTTGACGCCGTCGGTTTCGGTGGTGCGGGCAGGGTGTACCGCTTCGATATGGCGGCCTTCCAGATGGGCCAGCGCAATGATATCGGTGATGTAGTATTCACCCTGCGCGTTGTTATTGGTCAGCTTGCCCAGCCAGCGCTTGAGGTCGGCACCGTTGGCCAGCAGGATGCCGGTATTGATTTCATTAATTAGCAGTTGTTCCGGTGCGGCATCTTTTTGCTCGATGATGCCAACCACTTTGCCGCCTTCACGAATGATGCGGCCGTAGCCCGTCGGGTTATCGAGGATCACCGTCAGCAGACCAATGCCGCCCTCGGGTTTAGCGGCCTGAAGCTGGCGCAGGGTATCCACCGAGATCAGCGGCACGTCGCCGTACAGCATCAGAATATCTTCGTCATCGGCAAAATGAGGTGCGGCCTGCTGCATCGCATGCCCGGTTCCCAGCTGCTCGGCCTGGAGCACCCAGTTCAGCGAGGCATCATCCAGCGTGCTTTTCAGCAGATCGCCACCGTGGCCGTAAACCAGATTAACCTGCTGCGCGTTTAGCGCCTTGGCGGCATCGATAACGTGCTGAACCATCGGTTTTCCGGCCAGCAGGTGCAGCACTTTTGGCAGGTCGGAGTACATGCGGGTTCCTTTGCCAGCGGCAAGGATCACCACGCTCATCGGGCTGGTAGACATAGACATCCTGATTCTTGTTTTGATGAGGAAAGTAAAGCGGTTTAGCGCTAAGAATACTACATTTTTCTTGGCCCGAAATTAGCTTTCAGAACAGCGGAGATTTGAAACGACAGGCAAAAAAAATGCCAGTCAGTTTCCTGACTGGCATTCTGCAGCTTAAACCTGAGTTACATCGCTTTCTTGGTCAACTCAATGACGCGCAGCTTAGCAATGGCTTTCGCCAGTTCTGCCGACGCGATAGCGAAGTCTACATCGCCGTGAGAGCTGTTCATGTGCTCTTCAGCTTTGCGTTTCGCTTCCAGCGCGCGCGCTTCATCAAGGTCGGTACCACGGATCGCGGTGTCAGCCAGCACGGTAACCGCGCCAGGCTGCACTTCCAGCACGCCGCCGGAGAGGTAAATCACCTCTTCGTCACCGTGCTGCTTAACGATGCGAACCATACCAGGCTTAATGGCAGTCAGGAGCGGGGCGTGGTTTGGGCGAATACCCAGCTCACCTTCGCTACCTGATACCTGGATGCTTTGTACCAGACCGGAGAACATTTGCAGTTCTGCGCTGACAACGTCCAGGTGAAAAGTCATAGCCATAATTAACCTCCTGAGAAACTAACCCGTCATACTTCAGGCCGCATTACTGCAACCTGAATGACTCAGGGTAAAATTACAGTTTCTTCGCTTTTTCCACGGCTTCTTCGATGGAACCCACCATGTAGAAAGCCTGCTCTGGCAGATGGTCGAACTCGCCTTCCATAATGCCTTTAAAGCCACGGATGGTATCTTTCAGCGACACGTATTTGCCCGGAGAACCGGTGAATACTTCTGCCACGAAGAACGGCTGGGACAGGAAACGCTGCATCTTACGAGAGCGTGCTACCACCAGTTTGTCTTCTTCTGACAGTTCGTCCATACCCAGGATGGCGATGATGTCTTTCAGTTCCTGATAACGCTGCAGCAGTGACTGAACGCCACGCGCAGTGTCATAGTGTTCCTGACCAACAACCAGTGGATCCAGCTGACGGCTGGTAGAATCCAGTGGGTCAACCGCCGGGTAGATACCCAGGGAAGCGATCTGACGGCTCAGTACCACGGTTGCGTCAAGGTGCGCAAAGGTGGTGGCTGGTGATGGGTCAGTCAAGTCATCCGCAGGAACGTAAACGGCCTGTACGGAGGTGATTGAACCCGTCTTGGTTGAGGTGATACGTTCCTGCAGAACGCCCATCTCTTCCGCCAGCGTTGGCTGATAACCTACCGCAGAAGGCATACGACCCAGCAGTGCTGATACTTCAGTACCGGCCAGGGTATAACGGTAGATGTTATCGATGAACAGCAGTACGTCACGACCTTCGTCACGGAACTTCTCAGCCATGGTCAGGCCGGTCAGCGCAACGCGCAGACGGTTTCCTGGTGGCTCGTTCATCTGGCCATAAACCAGTGATACTTTG
Organism: Erwinia sp. JUb26; assembly: GCF_003751505.1. GTDB lineage: Bacteria > Pseudomonadota > Gammaproteobacteria > Enterobacterales > Enterobacteriaceae > Erwinia. The sequence goes on from NZ_RJVB01000005.1 coordinate 418,070, forward strand.
TCGATAACGTTAGAGTCGGTCATCTCGTGGTAGAAGTCGTTACCCTCACGAGTACGCTCACCCACACCGGCAAATACGGAGAAACCTGAGTGCTCAGCCGCGATGTTACGGATCAGCTCCATCATGTTTACGGTTTTACCTACACCCGCACCACCGAACAGACCAACTTTACCGCCCTTAGCGAACGGACACATCAGGTCGATAACCTTGATACCGGTTTCCAGCAGCTCCTGAGAGTTTGACTGGTCTTCGTATGAAGGTGCCGCGCGGTGAATCGCCCAGCGCTCTTCTTCGCCGATATCGCCTTTCATATCGATTGGCTCACCCAGCACGTTCATGATACGGCCAAGTGTTGCAGTACCAACTGGTACTTCGATCGGGTGCTCAAGGTCAACAGTTTCCAGACCGCGCTTCAGGCCGTCTGAAGAACCCATGGCGATGGTACGAACCACGCCACCACCCAGCTGCTGCTGAACTTCCAGCACCAGACGAGCATCACCATTTTTAACCTCAAGGGCGCTGTACACTTGTGGTACTGCGTCCTGAGGGAATTCGACGTCAACTACGGCGCCGATTACCTGGACAATCTTTCCAGTAGCCATCTTGAATCCTCTACCTAATTCGTTTATACCCCGCCGGTACGAAACGCAGCAGGGTATACCTGGTTAAACCGCGGAGGCCCCCGAGACGATCTCGGTAAGTTCCTGGGTGATGCTGGCCTGACGAGCCTTGTTGTATACCAACTGCAGCTCTTTGATCAGGTTTCCGCCGTTGTCGGTTGCGGCTTTCATCGCCACCATTCGCGCGGCCTGCTCGCTGGCCAGGTTTTCTACAACACCCTGGTAAACCTGAGATTCGACATAGCGACGCAGTAACGTGTCCAGCAGCGCTTTCGGATCCGGCTCATACAGATAGTCCCAGGTACTCTTCTTCACAACGCCTTCCGCATCATCCGCTGGCGGTAACGGCAGCAGCTGTACGATCTGTGGAGACTGAGACATGGTGTTGATAAATTTGTTGCTGACAATAAACAGCTTGTCCAGGCGGCCTTCATCGTATGCTTGCAGCATCACTTTGACCGGGCCAATCAGGTCGGAGAGGGCAGGTTTGTCACCCATTCCGTTTACCTGAGCAACCACGTTGCCACCGACAGAACTGAAGAATGACAGGCCTTTAGAACCGATAATGGCGAGATCGCTCTCAACGCCTTTATCTGCCCAGCCTTTCATATCTGCCAGCAATCTTTTGAACAGGTTAATGTTCAAACCACCACAAAGCCCGCGGTCGGTAGATACGACCAGATAGCCAACGCGTTTAACGGCGCGCTCTTCCAGGTAAGGGTGCTTGTATTCCAGATTACCTAACGCAATGTGACCAATCACTTTGCGCATGGTTTCTGCATAAGGACGGCTGGCCGCCATGCGTTCTTGCGATTTACGCATTTTGGAGGCGGCGACCATTTCCATCGCTTTGGTGATCTTCTGCGTGTTTTGCACGCTGCCGATCTTACTACGTATCTCTTTTGCGCCGGCCATAAGCTTCTCCTCAAAGCCTTGCGGCCTGCCCCCTAAGGAACAAGCCGCCAGACATTACCAGGACTGGGTTGCTTTAAACGTCTCGAGGAGGCCTTTCAGCTTCTCTTCGATTTCGCCGTTATAGTTACCAGTCTGGTTGATATCAGCCATCAGCTCAGCGTGATCGCGATCCGCGAAGGACAGCAGTGCCGCTTCGAAGCTACCGATTTTCGCCAGTTCGACGTCATTCAGGAAGCCGCGCTCGGCAGCAAACAGCACCAGACCCTGCTGCGCTACGGACATCGGCGCATACTGTTTCTGTTTCAGCAGCTCGGTCACTTTCTGACCGTGGCTCAGCTGTTTGCGGGTTGCTTCGTCCAGATCGGATGCGAACTGAGAGAACGCAGCCAGTTCACGATACTGTGCCAGCGCGGTACGGATACCACCGGACAGTTTCTTGATGATCTTGGTCTGCGCTGCACCACCCACACGGGATACCGAAATACCCGGGTTAACTGCTGGACGAATACCAGAGTTAAACAGGTTGGTTTCCAGGAAGATCTGACCATCGGTAATCGAGATTACGTTGGTCGGAACGAACGCAGAAACGTCACCCGCCTGGGTTTCGATGATTGGCAGCGCGGTCAGAGAACCGGTTTTACCTTTCACTTCACCGTTGGTGAAACGCTCAACGTAGTCGGCGCTCACGCGGGAAGCACGCTCCAGCAGACGGGAGTGGAGGTAGAACACGTCGCCTGGGAATGCTTCACGGCCCGGTGGACGGCGCAGCAGCAGGGAAACCTGACGGTAAGCAACGGCCTGTTTAGACAGGTCATCGTATACGATCAGCGCGTCTTCACCGCGGTCACGGAAGTATTCGCCCATTGCGCAACCGGCATACGGTGCCAGGTATTGCAGAGCAGCAGACTCAGATGCGGTTGCAACAACAACGATGGTGTTAGCCAGCGCGTTGTGTTCTTCCAGCTTACGCACCACGTTAGCGATGGTAGAGGCTTTCTGACCGATAGCAACGTAAACGCATTTGATGCCGGAATCGCGCTGGTTGATGATCGCATCGATCGCCATCGCGGTTTTACCGGTCTGACGGTCACCGATGATCAGCTCACGCTGGCCACGGCCGATTGGAATCATCGCATCGACAGATTTGTAACCGGTCTGTACAGGCTGGTCAACGGACTGACGATCGATAACGCCCGGTGCAATCACTTCGATCGGCGAGAAGCCGTCGTTGTCGATAGCGCCTTTACCGTCGATAGGTGCACCCAGGGTGTTCACCACGCGGCCCAGCAGGCCACGGCCTACCGGAACTTCCAGGATACGGCCAGTACACTTAACCTTCATGCCTTCGGCGAGGTCAGCGTATGGGCCCATCACTACGGCACCAACGGAGTCGCGCTCCAGGTTCAGTGCGATAGCGTAACGGTTACCCGGCAGGGCAATCATCTCACCCTGCATCACATCGGCCAGGCCGTTGACGCGGATGATACCGTCACTTACGGAAACAATAGTACCTTCGTTGTGAGCTTCGCTCACTACATTGAACTGAGCAATGCGCTGCTTGATCAGTTCGCTGATTTCGGTGGAATTCAGTTGCATATATGCTCCAGTCCCCTTAAGACTGCAAGACGTCTGCGAGGCGTTCGAGACGACCGCGTACGCTTCCGTCAATGACCATATCACCCGCACGGATGATTACGCCTGCCATTACAGACTTATCAATTTTGCAATTCAGCTTAACTTTGCGTGACAGACGTTTTTCCATCGCGCTGCTGATTTTGGTCAGCTGTTCATCGCTCAATGTCGTGGAAGAGATAACTTCAACCTCGGCGGTCGCATCATGTGCGGCACGCAGTTGGATGAACTGTTCCAGAACAGCGGTAAGCGCTGGCAAACGTTTGTTTTCAGCCATAACCTTAATCAGGTTCTGGCCGGCTTCGTCGAGTTGGTCACCACAGATTGCGATGAAAGCGCCAGACAACGCTTCCGGCGCCAGAGCGCCGGAAAGAAGTTCTGATACCTGTTCATTGCCAGCCACTTCGGCGGCAAACGCCAGCATCTGCTGCCAGCGATCGACACTTTGATGCTCAACCGCAAAGTCAAAAGCGGCTTTAGCGTAGGGGCGAGCTACGGTAGTAAATTCAGACATCAGCCCCTCCCTTACAGTTCAGCGACCAGTTTATCTACGATGTCGCTGTTAGCAGCTTCATCCACGGAGCGTTCAATGATTTTCTCGGCGCCGGCAACAGCCAGCATCGCGACCTGCTTACGCAACTCTTCACGTGCACGTTTACGCTCGGCATCGATTTCAGCCTGCGCCTGGGTGACGATCTTGTTACGTTCCTGTTCAGCCTCGGCTTTCGCTTCGTCCAGGATCTGTGCACGGCGTTTGTTCGCCTGCTCAATGATTACCTGAGCGTCATCTTTCGCTTTTTTCAGCTGGTCGGTCGCATTAGCCTGCGCGAGATCCAAATCTTTTTTGGCACGTTCAGCGGAAGCAAGGCCTTCAGCAACTTCTTTCTGGCGCTTTTCGATAGCGGCCATCAGCGGCGGCCATACGTACTTCATGCAGAACAGGACAAACAGGATGAACGCGATGGCCTGGCCGAGGATTGTTGCATTAATGTTCACAGCACAATGCCTCTTATTAAGTTAACTTTTTCTGCCGCCGTTACAGCGGCAGAAGCCGTTTATCGCTGACCTGCGTCGGCGATAAACAATCGGTTATTTACGCGACAGCAAACATCACGTACAGACCCAGACCAACGGCGATCATTGGGATTGCATCCACCAGACCCATTACAACAAAGAACTGCGTACGCAGCAGAGGAATCAGATCCGGTTGGCGTGCGGCGCCTTCCAGGAATTTGCCTCCGAGGATGCCGATACCGATCGCAGCACCGATTGCCGCCAGGCCCATCATCACAGCGGCAGCCATGTACAGCAGATCCATATTCAGGTTTTCCATGACAGTCTCCAGTTTGTTTCAGTTAAAACGCAGTAGTGTTGAGAAAAAAATCAGTGTTCTTCAGATGCCATCGACAGATAGACAATCGTTAAGACCATGAAAATGAAAGCTTGCAGCGAAATGATCAGGATGTGGAAAATGGCCCAAGGCACATTCAGAACCCACTGTGACCACCACGGCAGCAGGCCGGCAATCAGGATAAAAATCAATTCACCCGCGTACATGTTTCCGAACAGTCGCAGACCCAGAGAAACAGGCTTGGACAGCAGGCTCACACCTTCCAGAATCAGGTTGATCGGAATAAATACGGGGTGGTTGAAGGGTTGCAAAGTCAGCTCTTTAGTAAAGCCGCCAATGCCTTTCATCTTGATGCTGTAGAACAGAATCAAAATAAATACGCCAAGCGCCATCGACAGCGTAACGTTCACGTCTGCGGAAGGCACCACACGCAATGCTGGCAGCCCAAAGACATGTTCACCAATGTATGGCAACAGATCGATTGGCAGCAGATCCATGAAGTTCATCAGGAATACCCAGACGAAAATCGTCAGGGCCAGCGGAGCGATAAGTTTGCTTTTGCCGTGGTACATATCGCGTACGTTGTCGTCAACGAAGCCAACAACTAACTCGACAGCGGCCTGTAACTTGCCCGGTACGCCACTGGTTGCTGACTTCGCGACTTTGCGAAACAGCACCAGGAACACCAGTCCCAGCACCACAGAGAAAAACATGGAGTCGATATTTAATAACCAGAACGTCGCCGGAGCGTCGTGCGGATTCACTAGCTCGAAGGTACGCAGGTCCAGCTGAAGGTTATTCAGATGGTGGCCTATGTATTCTTGCGGCGTAGAGATTTCTCCTGCAGCCATGATGCCCTTACCCTTTGTTGTTGATTACAGCCGGCGCGACGATTTGCACAATCAGCACCGATAACCAGGCCAGTCCCAGCGGCGTAAACACCGCCTTAAACACACCCAGCGCCACGATTAGCATGAGAATAGTAACGACCACTTTCAGCGCCTCGCCGAAGACGAACGTCCAGGCAAGCCGACCTGTTACTTCATGTCCCGCCTGGTGGCGCCAGGCAAAAATCATAAACAACATGTTTGGCAGCCAGGCTGCCAGTCCACCTAACAGAGCGGACACGCCCCAGGTCAAATCTTTAAGGGCAAACAGCGCACCGATTAAGACGAATGTCACCAGCTGTAACATCAGCACGGTTCGGGCAAATTTCACTCTGTAAAGGGACACTGACATGACGCTGAAACTCTCCTGCCCCGCTCGGGCTATGTCGCGTGTCGTATAAAACTGCCTTTACTCTTTTGAGTCAAGCAGCAAAAAACGTGCAAATTATACGGGGCGCACCTGTGATTTCAATGGATAAGTAGAGAAAAGGTGAACAATTATTTAAAATTCTTTCCAGCGGCCTATTTTCCGAAACAAATGACTTCCGCCCGACTGGTCCATTTTTCTGAAATAAAGAGGCTAATTTGCTCACAAAGCGTGCGGAAGATCACAAATTAGTAATATCATTTCGAGTAGAGAAACAAGATCGATGCTAATAATTATTACAACAACCCAAACAAACATTTAATTATCAGTATCTTATATTTAGTCTGTTAGCAAAACAGACCATTATCCTGATTAAATCCGCTTATTGACATCGCCAGCAAATATTTAACAACTTGAAAGCCATTACTTACGAGAATTTATTAAGAAGATATATTTTCTCGCGTGACTATTCTGTCTCTAAAATGCCACGGACAAGGTGATCGTTGTGATAATAAATTGTGAATGGGACGTTAAATGTAAACGAAGTTGTCAATGCGTTTCCGCGTTCTGATTTAACCCTATGGCAACAGCTCCGTCCAGGCTGATTGGTCTGAAAAAAATGAAAAAATGATGACCGGTTGAAAAGCGGCAGCGCGTAGATCGCCTTAAATGCACGAAAAAATCATACAAATTCAATGGGTATTGGCCGATGATACCCTGAATTATCGCCACCTGACAGCGTAAAAATGGCGAAAAAAAAACCGCCAGCATTGATACAGGCAGTTTTTTTTCACTTAAAAAATCAGTTTTTTGCCGAAATGACCACCAGATGGCGTTCACCCTCCAGCTCAGGAACGGCGAGAGAGGCGACCTTTTCAACAACGAAGCCCGCCGGCAGAGCAGCGATCTCATCCTGAGGAAGCTGGCCTTTCAGCGCGTAAAAACGCCCCTCTGAACCCGGCAGGTGGTGACACCAGCTGACCATATCGTTCAGCGACGCAAATGCGCGACTAATCACGCCATCAAACGGCGGATCAGCAGGAAAATCTTCAACGCGGCTTTGTACCGGAGTAATGTTCTCTAGTTTTAGCTCATGCTGGACCTGTCGCAGGAAACGCACGCGCTTACCCAGGCTGTCCAGCAGCGTGAAGTGTGCCTGCGGGCGCACAATGGCCAGCGGCACGCCGGGAAGCCCGGGGCCGGTTCCCACATCGATAAAGCGCTCACCTTCCAGATGAGGTTCCACTACGATACTGTCGAGTATATGGCGCACCAGCATCTGTTCAGGATCGCGGACGGAGGTCAGGTTATAGGCCTTATTCCATTTGTGCAGCATGTCCACGTAGCCAACTAGCTGCTGTTTTTGCAGATCGGTCAGGGAAATGCTGGCGCTCTTAAGCAGGGCGGAAAGTTTGTTAATCACAGGCGATGGTCCAGAAAATGAATAATGACGACAGCAGAAATGCCGGCCTGGGGCGAATTCTAATCAGCCCCAGGCCCGGTTCTTACGCGCTTTTGCGCAGCAGTCCCTGCTTTTTAAGGTAGATAAGCAGAATGGAGATCGCCGCAGGCGTAACGCCGGAAATACGCGAAGCCTGGCCGATCGATCCTGGTTTGTGATCGTTGAGTTTGGCGATCACCTCGTTAGACAGACCGCTGACCTGACGATAATCCAGTTCCAAAGGCAGCAGGGTATTTTCGTTACGCTGCTGTCTGTCGATCTCTTCCTGCTGACGCGCAATGTAGCCTTCGTACTTAACCTGAATTTCAACCTGCTCGGCGGCCTGCTCATCGCTCAGCGCCGGTGCGAAAGTGCTCAGCGTCATCAGCTGCTGATAGGTCATTTCCGGGCGACGCAGCAAATCTTCACCGCTGGCTTCTTTGGTCAGCGGTGCGCTGAGGACCGTATTGACCTCATCAACGGTCGCGGATTTCGGGTGAACCCAGATATCACGCAGGCGCTGGCGTTCCAGTTCGATGCGCTCCAGTTTTTCATTGAAGCGCGCCCAGCGGGCGTCATCGACCAGCCCCAGTTCGCGACCGGCAGCGGTCAGGCGCAGATCGGCGTTGTCTTCACGCAGCATCAGGCGGTATTCCGCGCGTGAGGTAAACATGCGGTACGGCTCTTTCGTGCCCAGGGTGCAGAGATCGTCAACCAGCACGCCAAGATAAGCCTGATCGCGGCGTGGCGCCCAGCTCTCTTTATCCGCAGAGAAACGACCGGCATTCAGCCCGGCCAGCAGTCCCTGGGCGGCGGCTTCTTCATAGCCGGTGGTGCCGTTGATCTGTCCGGCAAAGAACAACCCCTGAATATATTTACTTTCCAGCGACGGTTTCAGATCGCGCGGGTCGAAGAAATCGTACTCAATGGCGTAGCCAGGGCGCACGATTTTGGCGTTTTCCATTCCCTGCATGGAACGGACGATCTGCATCTGCACATCGAACGGCAGGCTGGTGGAGATGCCGTTAGGGTAAACTTCATTGCTGGTCAGGCCTTCCGGTTCCAGGAAGATCTGATGCGCGTTACGATCGGCAAAGCGCATGACTTTGTCTTCGATCGACGGGCAGTAGCGAGGTCCGATCCCTTCGATGATCCCGGCATACATCGGGCTGCGATCGAGGTTATTACGGATCACATCGTGGGTTTTCTCATTGGTGTAGGTGATGTAGCACGGCACCTGCTGTGGATGCTGAGCCACATTGCCCATGAACGAGAAGACCGGCAGCGGGGTATCGCCGTGCTGGGTTGCCAGCACTGAAAAATCAATTGTGCGGGCATCAATACGCGGAGGCGTACCGGTTTTCAGGCGGTTAACGCGCAGCGGCAGTTCACGGAGGCGGCGCGCTAGTGGAATGGATGGCGGATCGCCTGCACGGCCACCGCTGTAGTTATCCAGTCCGATATGGATCTTGCCATCGAGGAACGTCCCAACGGTCAGCACCACGGCTTTCGCGCGGAACTTCAGGCCCATCTGCGTCACGGCACCGACGACGCGATCGTTTTCGACAATCAGATCCTCAACCGCCTGCTGGAAGATCATCAGGTTCGGCTGGTTCTCCAGCGCGGTGCGAACCGCCTGACGATACAGCACGCGATCCGCCTGAGCGCGGGTTGCCCTGACGGCAGGCCCTTTGCTTGCGTTTAGTATCCTAAACTGGATGCCGGCCTGGTCAATAGCATGGGCCATCAGCCCACCCAGTGCATCCACTTCTTTAACCAGATGTCCTTTCCCGATACCCCCGATCGCCGGATTGCAGGACATTTGCCCGAGCGTATCGATGTTGTGGGTTAATAACAGGGTTTGTTGACCCATACGGGCAGCCGCCATTGCAGCTTCGGTTCCCGCATGACCACCACCGATGATGATGACGTCAAAGGGATCTGGATAAAACATGGTACTGCACCTCGCGGTTTGTGCGATTAAGGGACTGTTGTCTGGGGTGTGAATTCTACTCAACTTTAGACGACGGGGAAAGCGGCGGGATCTTCACGTATTAAAAAGAAGATCTTTTTTATTTAAAGATCTCTTTATTAGATCTTCTATTAGGATCGACCGTTTCTGTGGATAAGCGCTTTTTGCTGATAAGGATCAACCGATTAAGAAGGATCATTAGCTGTGAATGATCGGTGATCCCGATCCGTATAAGCTGGGATCTAAATCACTAGTTATTCACAGGCCCAGGCAAGGTATCAAGTTGTTCTTTGGATAACAACCGGTTATTACCGTGTTTTAAGCTTAGTTATCCACAGACGAATGCTGGAAAATCAGGCGAAAAAGCACATAATTTACAAAACTCAGGGGCTGAAACGTGACGATCGGGCGGATCAACGAGGCGATCTCAGCCCGATCGAGGTGTTATTCAGATCGAATCCTTCCAGGTTTCCACCCAAACACCGGCAGGATCCTCAGGAATTTCATGTTCGAGAACGTCGATTTTCAGGCAGTCGCCAATGCGTTTCGCACCCAGCGAGCTCAGCAGCGTCTCAAACTGATCGATGGCACCACAGAACAGGTCGTATTCACGGTTGCCAATGCCCACCGCGCCGTAGCGCAGATTGCTCAGATCCGGCTGCTGTTCCTTTATAGCGTCAAAGAACGGCTGGATATTTTCAGGCAGTTCACCGGCACCGTGAGTTGAGCTCACCACCAGCCAGATCCCTTCAGGCTGTACTTCATCCAGTTCCGGACCGTACAGCGTCTCGGTGGTATAACCTGCCTCGTTCAGCTTTTCAGCCAGATGATCGGCAACGTATTCTGCGCTGCCTAAGGTGCTGCCACTGATTAAGGTAATGTCGGCCATGATGGGATCCCTGAGTCACAAAGGGGGGCATTGTACTCTGTGATCAGGTTGGGATCTACCTGTGGGTAAGTGGGGGTATTACGTCGATACAGTATTAAGCACTAAGGAAAACATCTGTGCATAAAATGATTCACAGGATCGTCCGGAAATCGTTCGGGAGAGGGGATAACTCCCCGATCAGGGCTTGATCGCCCTCATGATCGGGTTCTGCAGCGAGATTAGTGTTTCGGTGGACTGGATTTCGTCTATGGTCTGGATCTTGTTGATCAATACCAACTGTAATGCATCAATAGAACGGCACATCACCTTGATAAAAATACTGTAATGCCCTGTGGTGTACCAGGCTTCCACTACCTCGTCCAGCTGTTCAAGTTTGGCTACGGCTGCCGGGTAGTCTCTGGCACTTTTTAGAATGATGCCAATAAAGCAGCAGACGTCGTAACCCAGCTGCTTCGGATCGATTTCAACCCGCGTACCTTTAATGATCCCCGCCTGCTTCATCTTTTCTACGCGCACGTGGATGGTGCCGGGGCTGACGTTAAACTGCTTTGCCAGCTCGGCGTAGGCGGTACGGGCGTTGTCCATCAGGGCAATCAGAATGCCGCGATCGAGATTATCGGGCTGCATATTTTCGGCCATAGCGGCTCCATGATTAATTACCGGCGATCGGAATAGCGCTACTGTGCGGGATAGTGAAGACGATGGCAAATCGATTGACGTGAACCGCAGGCACCGGCGTGCCTGCGGGATTAGAGATATCAGCGCTTACGCCACAGGGTCAGCTGTGCCAGCGTATGCTGATATTTACGCGCCGTTTCGCGAATGACAAACGGGATATCCTGCGCGGGGGCGATCTCTTCAAAATCCGCCGCCAGCAGCCGCTGCAACGCCTGGTAAGTGGTCAACGCTTCGCCGTTTTCGCGTATCCCACCGAGCCAGTTTTCCTTCGGCGTATATTCTTCCAGCCAGGTATAAGGGGAGGAGAGCACCAGTACGCCGCCGCTGCGGATCATGCCGCTGATATCCTGCAGGAAGCGTTTGGGCTGACGTAAACGGTCGATCAGATTGGAGGCCAGCACCAGATCGTAGTGTTCAGGCTGCGGCTTCAGGTTGCAGGCATCGCCCTGCACGAACTGAATGCGGCTGGCCTGATGGCTGTCCAGACCAAAATCTTTCAATCTGACCTGACGATACTCCACCAGATCGCCCTCTTCCTGGGTGACATAGCGGAAGTCTTCACCGCCGGTCAGCTGCAGCGCGACATCGATAAAGCGCGCCGAATAGTCCATGCCCACCACCTGCTCGAAGTGACGCGCCAGTTCAAAGCTGGCACGGCCGGTGGCGCAGCCGAGATCCAGCGCGCGCTGCCGTTTATCCGTCAGTCCGCAGGCGATTTCCACCAGCGCATGTGCATAGTTGGCTACGCCGAAATACTCCGGGCCGTACTGGAAATCGAGATACTGCGATACCATGGTGTCGGTTTCGTACGGGTTTTGCGCCATGGTTTCCTGATGGCTGGAGACGACATAGCGGAATCCGGCATGCTGGAAGAAGTGGCGGCGGAACGCATAGCGAGCAGATTTCAGCGCCTCGTTGCCGGTGGAGATCCAGCTGCCGCCCTTGATCAGCGCATGTTTACCGTCAAAGGTGGGCGTGGAGAAGTCGTCGTACAGCGGGTGCACGCGAAAGCCTTCAAAACCGTTAATGGGCGTGGTGGTCCACTGCCACACGTTGCCAATCAGGTCGAAGAACTCCCCCTGGCTGAAACGATCGACCGGGCAGGATGAAGCCCAGTAAGCCAGATTGATATTACCCGGCGTTGATTCCCAGTCGGGCTGATCGCCCGCGACCTGCTCGCGCAGCAGCATCCATTCGCTCTCTGCCGGGAGCTGGATGGATTTGCCGGTCTCTTCTGCCTTCCAGCGGCAGAAGGCCGCGGCCTCGAGCTGATTCACTTCGGCGGGCCAGTCCCACGGCATCGGCACTTCTTCCGTCATTAGCCGCAGCCGCAGGGTATCCGGCCGTTCGGCGCTGCCGACCCAAAAGGTTGGCATGGTGGCTTTGGAAAAATCGCGCCAGCCCTGGCCTTCTTCATCCCACCAGCGGGATTGCTGATAGCCACCCGCCGCCACAAACGTGAAAAACTCGGCGTTGCTGACCAGCATTTTACTGGCGCGAAACGGCTTCACTTCGCTCACGTGCGTGCCGTATTCGTTATCCCAGCCGTAGGTCGGGTCGGTTTTTCCCTGGGTAACATGGCCACCGGCGACGGCGATCAGTGCATTTTCCGGCACCGTAAGACGATCGTGGCGGGCTTCGGTGCAGGCCGGCCAGTGGGGCTGCGGATTAACCCATCCGATCGGCAGCTGGCGCATCAGCACGCTGGAGGTCTCCAGGTGGATGCGTTCGTGTTCAATCCCCATCAGGATCACCCACGCCGGGCTGTCCCAGCCGATGGGCAACGACAGCGGCATTTCTGCAATAAACTGTTCGACGTGCGCGCGCACCTTGCCACGATAGTCTCGCAGTTCGCTAACCGACGGCCAGCTGTAGTGGCTGTTATCCAGATCGTCCCAGCTCATTTCATCAACGCCGATCGCCATCATGGCTTCGATCCGGTCATCAATTCGGGCGTCAATCAGCCTGCCCGCCATCAGTTTATTAATGTAGAAGGTGGCGGTATGGCCAAAATAGAAGATCAGCGGATGGCGTAGCGGGATCGCTTTGTTGTAATACGCCCGCTCGTCCGCCAGGCAGTCAAACAGGCGCTCGTAGAGTTCCCAGGTCTGGCGAAAGTAGGCGAGCAGCTGCTGCCGTTTTTGTTCGGGATCGCCGCCGTTAAGAAGAAGCGTGCGGGTAGGGGCGGGAAGCCCGCTCTGATGTTGTTGTTGTGCTGTCACGTGATGCTCCCATCTGCCTGTTGGCTAAAGCCGAGATATGACTATAGCAAATAAGGTTTGCCGCATTTTGCGCAAAGGGCGAAGGGGAGGGGGATTAGCGTTGCCAGCGGCGCAGCAGGCGGCTTTTCAGTCCGGTGTCGAAGCGCCAGATATGGTTAAAGATGCGCATGATGGCCGGTTTTCCATGATCGGACATGGCAACGGCATGGAAGCGCTGCTGCTGGCGATTCTGGTGATCGCGAACGCGTTTAACCAGCTCTTCCGGCAGGCGCTGGGCGATGAAATCCGAGAGGATAACCGCATCGGCATCCTGCCACGGGCTGCTGCTGAGTTTTTTCAGCACTTCATCCAGGCAGGCGGCGAGATCGGTGCCGCCGCGAAAGCGCTGGCTGAGGAAACGGATCGCCTGGCTGATGCCGTCTCCGGCGGTCAGCTCATAGCCGACGACCTCGTGCGCAAAAAGCATGATGTAACAGCGGCGGTTGTCCGCCAGCGCGACCTTCAGCAGCGCCAGGCAGAAGGCTTTAGCGCAGCGTTCGTTAAAACCGCCCATCGATCCGGAGGTATCAACGCAGACGATAAACGGCCCGCGCGGCTGTTCGTCATGATGCTGATGGACCACGGGCCGTTCGGTGATTTTTTCGTGCCAGCTTTCTCCCTGCAGCCGATAGGTCAGCAGCCGTTTTTCCACCAGCCGACGGTAAAATTCGAATTCCAGTTCGCTGATGCCGAGGGTGGCCAGCTCCGGCGGCAGCAGGCGCAGGATATCATCGCTCTGATGCAGCCCGTTGACCTCCTCCGGCACGCTTTCCGGCTCGCGTACCAGCTGGTGGAACGCTTCCAGCGGCGCGTCTTCCGCCTGCACGGCTTTGGCTTCACGGCTGCGGCCGAGCTGTTCAGCCAGCTTCATCAGCTCGGGCTGCCCCGCCAGGAAATCGCCGTACTGCACGATCAACTGATAATCCTCACGCTGCAGCGAGCTGCGGGTGAGATCCCACAGTCTGCCCGCCGCCGCTTCATCATCGCTGGCCAGCACCGGGGCCAGCTGGCCGCTCATCGCCAGCCGGTGCTGTAGCTCGGCCAGCAGCTTGTCGCGCTCCTGGTCCAGCAGCTGCTGGTTCAGCGACAGGGTTTGCAGGGTCAGGCTCAGCCGCCAGCGCTGTAAAAACAGCGTCTGCTGTGCCGCACTCAGGTGACCTGCCTCCGTATGTTCCACCAGGTGACGGGCTTTTTCGGCAAATGGAGAGTGACTGGCATCCAGCCACGTGAGCAGTTCGGGCAGCTGCGCGCTGAATTCGTGCGAATTCAGCGACTGGAAATGCTGAAAGCGGCTGAACTCTTCGGCCACATCATCGGGAACCGGGGTGGATTTCAGCTGTTGTAGCACCCCGGCTTTCCAGTTGGGCAGATCGCGAGTCAGAGCATTTTTCAGCCCCGGGAATTTTTTAAAAAAGGCGGCCAGCTTTGGCGAGGCCAGCATGGCGATGGCCACTTCTTCGATCAGCTCGTTTTCGCTGATGGTTAGTAACATACTCAGCGTATCGAGTGAGATCACTGACGCGCCTGCTTCAGCTGTTCGGCTACCTGCTGCAGACTGTCCTCAACGCGGGCCAGCCAGTCATCGCTGATAAACAGGCAGCGATGGTGCTGGCTGAACAGCGTACGCTGGGCGCGAAGCTGGGTATCCAGCTCATCAAGTGCCTGCACAATCTCTTCCGGCAGCGCCTGCTGAAGTTTACCGGGCAGCATCAGCCGCGTGCTTTGCAGACTGATATCACGCAGCGTCAGGCACTCCTGAGCGTCCACGTGCAGGTCCAGCATCTGCGCAAAGCCGATGCCGTTCAGTTTGCCGCGCACCTCTCCGCCCTTTTGCAGCCAGTGATGCAGCGCCTCGCGGGCCAGGGTAACGTGCGTGACCTGCATATCATGCAGCGTCAGCGGCTTCTGTAGCATCAGGGTCAGCTCATCGGCGGACATTGATGCGGGCAGCTCGAAGTGGGGTTTGCGGCTGAACATGCCGCCGTGCTTCTCCAGGCGAATGGCCTGCTCCACGCTCTGCTGCTGCTGAAGCGCCAGACGGCGGGCATTAACCTGCTGCAGCTTCAGCAGAATTGGCTGCTGCTGCCACGCGTGCTGGGTTAGCAGATTATCGATTTCGCGATCCAGCAGCTTCATCGAATTCACGTCGTGCCACAGGCAGTCTTTCAGCAGGATCAGGTCGATCGGTGCAATCGAATTACGCCCGCTGTAAAAGGCGCTGGCCTGCAGCAGGTGAATGGCTTTTTTCCAGCGTCGGTCGGAGATATACGGCGCTTCAGGCTGGTTCTCTAACAGCTGACGCAGCTGGAAAATCAGTTCGAACACATCATCCGGCAGGTTCACTTTAGTAATGCCCTGCTGCCAGGCCAGATACTCCTCGTCGCTGATGCACAGCGATTCCGCTACCGGATTCTGATTTTCATCCTGCTGGTGGGTCAGCAGGCTGCGGAAATTCTGCTTCTCGTGGACGTTATCCAGCCACAGGCGGATCAGCATGCGGTCATACAGCGCTTCCAGCCCGCTGTCCGCTTCCGGCAGTTCGTTAGAGGCGGTCACCAGCAGCCGCATCGGGATTTTTTCTTCGTTGTCGCCGTTGCGAAAACGGCGTTCGTTGATAGCGGTCAGCAGGGTATTGAGGATCGCCGGGCCGGCTTTCCAGATCTCATCAAGGAAGACGATTTCCGCATCGGGCAGATAGCCTTTGGTCAGACGCTGATAGCGCCCTTCATCTTTGAGTGCCTGAATGGACAGCGGGCCAAACACCTCCTCCGGCGTTGAGAAGCGGGTCATCAGATATTCAAAGGCGCGCGAGTGCTGGAAGGCAAACTTCAGGCGACGGGCGATCAGGCTTTTAGCGATGCCCGGTGGCCCGAGTAAAAAAACGCTTTCCCCGCACAAGGCGGCAAGAAGACAGAGTCGAATCGCGTGATGGCGTTCGTAAAGTCCTTTCTCTAATGCATTGCTCAGGCGGGAAATACGCTCCGCCAGTAAGTGAGACTGGGCCATAATCAAACATCCATCCTTTTTCTACGGTCAGGCCAGCATCGTGGCTGGCGAGCGCAAACACTACTGACTATGATGCTTGAAAGAGTTGATAGCAGTCAGCTTTTTTATTATCAAAGGGTGACACTGGCCATTGAAGTTAGTTCCGATTGGGTGATATCCCGTCAATAAACAATAGGCATTCATGATGAATCATGCATACTGTGCGCTTTTTGATAGCCAGGTAAACTGTGCGCAATCCCGCGCTGGCCTGCTGCAACAAAAGATTAACCTATGAGCTCTGACAAAAAGCAGTCCCTTGGTGCCGTTACCCTTGCCGCAATCGGCGTGGTCTACGGTGATATCGGTACCAGCCCACTGTATACCCTGCGCGAATGTCTGTCGGGACAGTTCGGCTTTGGCGTAGAGCGCGATGCGGTATTCGGCTTCCTCTCCCTGATTTTCTGGCTGTTGATCCTGACGGTATCCCTCAAGTACATCACCTACGTGATGCGCGCGGATAACGCCGGTGAGGGCGGTATTCTGACGCTGATGTCGCTGGCCGGGCGTAATACCGGCGGGCGTGCTACTGCGATCCTGCTGATTATGGGCCTGATTGGCGGCAGCTTCTTCTATGGCGAAGTCGTCATCACTCCGGCGGTATCCGTGCTGTCGGCGATAGAGGGGCTCGAGATTGCCGCGCCGTCGCTCGACAGCTACATCGTTCCAATGGCCATCGCGGTGCTGACCCTGCTGTTTATCATTCAAAAGCACGGGACCGGCATCGTCGGTAAGCTGTTTGCGCCGGTCATGCTGGTGTGGTTCGTGGTGCTGGCCGTTCTGGGTGCGCGCAGCATCCTCAATAACCCGGACGTGCTGCAGGCGATGAACCCCTACTGGGCGGTTCACTTCTTTATTGAATATAAAACCGTATCGTTCTTTGCGCTGGGGGCCGTGGTACTGGCAATTACCGGGGTGGAAGCGCTGTATGCGGATATGGGCCACTTTGGCAAATTCCCTATCCGACTGGCGTGGTTTATCGTGGTTCTGCCGTCGCTGGTGCTGAACTATTTCGGCCAGGGCGCGCTGCTTTTGGCCCATCCTGAAGCCATCAAAAACCCATTTTTCCTGCTGGCACCTGACTGGGCGCTGATCCCGCTGCTGCTGCTGGCGACCCTGGCCACGGTTATCGCCTCTCAGGCGGTCATTTCCGGCGTGTTCTCGCTGACGCGCCAGGCTGTTCGTCTGGGCTATTTGCCGCCGATGCGTATTGTTTACACCTCAGAGCAGGAATCCGGCCAGATCTATATTCCGGTGATCAACTGGCTGCTGTTTGTTGCCGTGGTGATCGTAATTATCGGCTTTAAGCACTCCAGCAACCTCGCCGCGGCCTACGGTATTGCGGTGACCGGAACCATGGTGCTGACCGCGATTTTGTGTACAACGGTGGCGATCAAAAACTGGCACTGGAATCGCTATCTGGCACTGCTGATCCTCGTGGCGATGCTGTGTATTGATATTTCCCTGTTCTCCGCCAACCTGGTGAAGGTCTTCTCCGGTGGCTGGCTGCCGCTGGCGCTGGCGCTGGTGATGTTTGTGATTATGACTACCTGGAAAAGCGAACGCTTCAGACTGCTGCGCCGTATGCATGAGCACGGCAACTCGCTGGAGGCGATGATCGCCTCGCTGGAGAAATCGCCGCCGGTCAGGGTGCCGGGAACCGCGGTCTATATGTCACGCGCGCTGAACGTGATCCCTTTTGCCATGCTGCATAATCTCAAACATAACAAGGTGTTGCATGAGCGGGTGGTGCTGCTGACGCTGCGGACCGAAGACGCACCGTACGTGCATAATGTGAAACGCGTGACCATTGAGCAGCTTTCCCCAACTTTCTGGCGCGTGGTGGCCAGCTACGGCTGGCGTGAAACGCCTAACGTCGAGGAGATCTTCCACCGCTGTGGCCTGGAAGGGCTGAGCTGCCGGATGATGGAAACCTCGTTCTTTATGTCCCACGAGTCGCTGATTATCGGTAAACGACCGTGGTATCTGCGCCTGCGCGGTAAGCTGTTCCTGATGCTGCAAAAGAACGCCCTACGCGCGCCCGATCAGTTTGAAATCCCGCCTAACCGGGTGATTGAGCTGGGGACCCAGGTCGAAATCTGATGACCGGGCGCGGTCTGAATATGGCCGCGCCCTACAGCCACACCGTAACGCATAATCCACCCTCATCCCGATTCTTCAGCGTTACCCCCATGCCGTGCAGCCGGGCAATATGATGAACGATCGATAATCCCAGACCGCTGCCGGACTGCTGCTGGCCGGGAGGGCGATAAAAGCGTTCCCCGATGCGCGGCAGCAGATCCGCCGGGATACCCGGGCCGTTGTCACTCACCGTCAGGCTGTTTTCCGTTAGCGTCAGCGCCACTTGGCTGCCTTCTGGCGCATAGCGGATGGCATTATCCAGCAGATTTCGCACCATCAGGGCCAGCAGCAGCGGGTTTGCCTGCCGTCTGAGCGGGTGTTCCGGGGCGTCAAGGCTGAGTTCTATCCCTTTTTCCCGCGCACGTTCGTAATGATCGACCACCGCCTGCTGCAGCAGGGACTGCATTTCCAGCGGCTGCTTTTGCAGATCCTGGCCGTTATCGAGCCTTGAGAGCGTCAGTAGCTGATCCACCAGCCGGGTGGCGCGATCGATGCCGACATCCAGATTACCCAGCGCGTGGCCGAGCGCCGCGGTGTCGTCGTGAGCCAGCTGTGCCACTTCGGCCTGCACCTTCAGCGCCGCCAGCGGGCTGCGCAGTTCATGGGCGGCATCGGAGGTGAAGCGCCGTTCGCGCAGCAGCATGGCACCTATGCGGGCAAACAGCTGATTAAGCTCGTCCAGCAGTGGCCGGACTTCCTGTGGGACGCGTTCTGCCACCAGCGGCGCGGCGTCATCCGCCGCTCGCTGGCGCAGCTGTCGCGCGATGTGCTTAAGCGGTTTCAGTTCGTGGCTGACCAGCCACAGCATCAGCAGCAGCATCACCGGCAGCGCCAGCAGCCACGGGGTGAGGCTGGCCCGCACCAGATCGCGGGTCATATCATCGCGGTATTCCCACTCCTGACCCACCGCGACGATATAGCGGCCGTCCGCCGTGGTCAGCCACAGTACCCGCCACATATCGTCATCATCTTTCAACCGGCCGTCGGTGAACCCGTCGCGATGATAATGAAACACGAAATCTTTGCCGTTATCGCCATCGTTGAGCAGCATTCTTCCTTCGCGGTTGAAGATGGCGAAGGCCAGCGCGTCATCTTCCTGATCGCCACGGTGATGATGCAGCAGCTTTTTGGTTTTCGGCAGGGTGAGGGGATCGGCGCTGAGTCGTTCGGGATTGATTGCCGCCAGCCGTTTGGCAAACAGCATCTGCTGGGTATCGAACAGCTGATTGATGTTGTGCCGCGTTTGCCACCAGCCGCCTACTGCGGCCGCTCCCCAGCACAGAATGCTCAGCAGCAGAAAACCGATCGTCAGCCGCAGCCGCAGGCTTCTGTTTTTCATAGCGCCCCCAGCGTGTAGCCCACGCCGTGAACGGTTCGGATAAATTCACTGCCCAGCTTTCTGCGCAGGTGGTGGATATGCACCTCTACCGCATTGCTTGAGACGTCTTCATTCCAGCCGTAGAGCTTCTCTTCCAGCCGGGCACGGGTCAACACCCGGCCAGGATTGAGCAGAAACAGCTCCAGCAGCGCCAGCTCGCGCGCTTTCAGCTCCAGCGGTTTACCGTCCAGGGTAACGCTGTGGGAAGCCGGTTCCATAATCACCGCGCCGTGCTGCAGGGTGGGCTGCAGCTGGCCGTGACGTCGGCGGATCAGCGCCTGCAACCGTGCCGCTACTTCAGCGAGCGCAAAAGGCTTGCACAGATAGTCGTCTGCGCCCTGCTGCAGGCCTTCGACCCGCTGCTCAAGGGCATCGCGGGCGGTCAGGATCAGCACCGGCTCATCGCGGCCCTGCTGGCGCCACTGGCGCAGGATCGCCATGCCGTCGATCCCCGGCAGGCTGAGGTCCAGGACGACGGCGTCATAGGGGGCCGCGCCGAGGGCCAGCAAACCGTCATTGCCCTCGGTAAACCAGTCAACGCTAAACCCCAGCTTGCCCAGCCCGGCTTTTATCCCGTCGCCAATCAGGCGGTCGTCTTCAATCAGTAAAATTCTCATCGGCTTATCCTTTGCTGTTAGCGGTTTTATACGAAATGAGGATGCCGCCTGTACAGGGACAATCGGCGAAATTGCCAGAATTTACACAGTAAACAGAAATAAACTCATCAGCCGGCGTTCCTTAAGATCCTGTTAAGAAGCGTTTGTTTTAATCACCCTCAGAGTCTATCCGGCAGTGGAAAACTGCCTCCGTTCAGGAAGAAAGGTGATAAAGATGAATATGAAGAAAACAGCTGCATTACTGGCGATTACCGCCCTGGTTTCTACCCCGGTTCTGGCCGTACAGGGAGGTGGCTTTGTTGACCCGAACGCGCCGACATCGGTGGTACATCACGGAGGATTTAACGGCCCGAATGGCACGGTAGCCACCGTGAAGCAGGCACAGGATATGAGCGACGATGCCTGGGTAACGATGCGCGGCAATATCGAGAAACGCATCGGTGATGAAGACTATCTGTTTCGCGATGCTACCGGCACGATGACGGTAGAGATTGACCATAAGCGCTGGCAGGGCCAGACCGTTGGTCCGAAAGACACTGTAGAACTTCAGGGCAAGCTGGATAAAGACTTCAACTCCCTGGAACTGGATGTGAAGCAGATCAAAAAACTCGGCCAGTAAGGCCCGGTTTGAGGCAGCGCGAGCGATAAACTCCTCTTCCAGCATCAAGCGGATACCGCCGTTCGCTGGAAGATTATCTCGCGCTGCCCCTGTTTGCCGCTCCAGATTTCAACAACTTCCACACCCCTCTCCGGTAGCCTCCCGCGCGCGACAATTTCATCCCTTTGCAACGACAGCGAAACGTTTCGATGGCGATCACATTTTCACGATCTGACGATTGTTTTCCCCTGGCCGTTGCTTAAACTGCAATCAGCGAAACGTTTCGCTCTGGAGTGAAAGATGAAAAAAGGCACCTTACTGAATTCTGATATTTCGTCCGTGGTTTCCCGTTTGGGACATACTGATAGCCTGACCATCGGCGATGCCGGCCTGCCTGTTCCGCACGGCCCGCAGCGTATCGATCTCGCGCTGACTCACGGTATTCCCAGTTTTTTGCAGGTAACCAAAACGGTGACTGAAGAAATGCAGGTTGAGAGTGCCATCCTTGCGGAAGAGATTTTGCAGCATAACCCGCAGCTCCATAGCGAACTGATCGCCCTGCTTGAATCCTTGCAACAACACCAGGGAAACACCATCAGTATCAGCTATATCAGTCACGAACAGTTCAAACAACAAACACAACGTAGTAAGGCTGTTATTCGCAGCGGGGAGTGCTCCCCGTATGCGAATATCATCCTTAACGCTGGCGTGACCTTCTGAGGCCGTTATGCAACCTTTACTGCAGCTGAAAGGCATTGAGAAATCCTTCCCCGGCGTGAAAGCGCTGTCGGGGGCCGCACTTGCCGTTTACCCGGGGCGCGTCATGGCGCTGGTGGGGGAAAACGGTGCCGGTAAATCCACCATGATGAAAGTCCTGACCGGGATCTACGCTCGCGACGCCGGTAGCTTTGAATGGTTGGGTAAAGAAACGACGTTCAACGGGCCGAAGGCATCGCAGGAAGCCGGGATAGGCATTATCCATCAGGAACTTAACCTGATCCCGCAGTTGAGCATTGCGGAGAATATTTTCCTCGGTCGCGAGTTCGTGAACCGCTTTGGCCGCATTCAGTGGAAGGCGATGCACGAGAAGGCGGATGCGTTACTGAAACGTCTGAATCTGCGCTTCAGCAGCCACAAACTGGTGGGCGACCTGTCGATCGGCGACCAGCAGATGGTTGAGATTGCCAAAGTGCTGAGCTATGAATCCAAAGTCATCGTCATGGATGAGCCAACGGATGCCCTGACCGATACCGAAACCGCCTCGCTGTTCCGCGTGATCAACGAGCTGAAGGCGCAGGGCTGCGGCATTGTGTACATCTCCCACCGCATGAAAGAGATTTTCGAAGTGTGCGATGACGTGACCATTTTCCGCGACGGTCAGTTTATTGCCGAGCGTGAGGTGAATACGCTGAGCGAAGAGTCGCTGATC
This sequence comes from Erwinia sp. JUb26, assembly GCF_003751505.1. Taxonomy (GTDB): domain Bacteria; phylum Pseudomonadota; class Gammaproteobacteria; order Enterobacterales; family Enterobacteriaceae; genus Erwinia. The sequence goes on from NZ_RJVB01000005.1 coordinate 440,289, forward strand.
GAAATGATGGTGGGCCGCAAGCTGGAAGAGCAGTATCCGCGGCTGGATAAAGCGCCGGGTGATATTCGTCTGAAGGTGGAAAACCTCAGCGGGTCGGGCGTTGATGCTGTCAGCTTTACCCTGCGCAAAGGGGAGATCCTCGGCGTGGCAGGCCTGATGGGGGCGGGGCGTACTGAATTAATGAAGGTGCTGTACGGCGCACTGCCGCGTTCAGCCGGTACGGTGACGCTGGATGGCAAAACCGTTGTGTCGCGTTCGCCAGAAGAAGGGCTGCTCAACGGCATCGTCTATATCTCTGAGGACCGCAAGCGCGATGGTCTGGTGTTAGGGATGTCGGTAAAAGAGAACATGTCGCTGACCGCCCTTAAGTATTTCAGCCATACCGGCGGTCGCCTGAAGCACGCTGAAGAGCAACTGGCCGTCGGCGACTTTATCAAGCTATTTAACGTTAAAACCCCCTCAATGAACCAGCCGATCGGCCTGCTTTCCGGCGGGAATCAGCAGAAAGTGGCTATCGCACGCGGCCTGATGACCCGGCCTAAAGTGCTGATCCTTGATGAACCAACGCGCGGCGTGGACGTTGGCGCGAAGAAAGAGATTTATCAGCTGATTAACCAGTTTAAAGAAGAGGGGCTGAGCATCATCCTGGTCTCTTCTGAAATGCCGGAAGTGCTGGGCATGAGCGACCGCGTGCTGGTGATGCACGAAGGGCGCCTGAGCGGTGACTTCCCGATTGAACAAGCCTCGCAGGAAATTCTGATGGCGGCGGCGGTAGGCAAACAATACAGCGCGGAGCTGGCATAACTATGAGTACGCAAACAATCCCTTCACGCCGCCTGATCAGTAAGGCGTGGCTGCTTGAACAGAAATCGCTGATTGCGCTGGTGGTACTGATCGCCATTGTCTCCAGCATGAGCCCGAACTTCTTCACCGTGGCTAATCTGTTCAATATTCTGCAACAGACCTCGGTTAACGCCATTATGGCCGTGGGGATGACGCTGGTTATTCTGACCTCGGGCATCGATCTCTCCGTCGGTTCGCTGCTGGCGCTGACCGGTGCCGTGGCGGCATCGATCGTCGGACTGGAAGTCAATGCGCTGGTGGCGGTCGTCGCCTCGCTGGCACTGGGCGCCTTAATCGGCGGTATTACCGGTACGATTGTCGCGAAAGGTAAGGTTCAGGCCTTTATTGCCACGCTGGTGATGATGCTGCTGCTGCGCGGGGTGACCATGGTGTACACCAACGGCAGCCCGGTGAATACCGGTTTCAGCGACAATGCGGACCTGTTTGGCTGGTTCGGTATTGGTCGCCCGCTGGGGATCCCAACGCCGGTATGGCTGATGGCGATTGTCTTCTTCGCCGCCTGGTACATGCTGCATCACACTCGCCTGGGTCGCTATATCTATGCGCTGGGCGGTAACGAATCGGCGACTCGCCTTTCAGGCATCAGCGTGAATCGGGTAAAAATCACCGTTTATGCGCTGTGCGGTATGCTGGCCGCGCTGGCCGGCACCATTGAAGTGGCGCGCCTTTCTTCCGCGCAGCCAACGGCGGGAACCGGCTATGAGCTGGATGCGATTGCGGCTGTTGTGCTCGGCGGCACCAGCCTTGCCGGGGGCAAAGGTCGAATTATGGGAACCCTGATCGGTGCGCTGATCCTCGGTTTCCTTAACAACGGGCTGAACCTGCTCGGTGTTTCTTCTTACTACCAAATGATCGTCAAAGCTGTAGTGATTTTACTGGCGGTGCTGGTAGACAACAAAAGCAGTAAATAACTGATTACCCTACAGGATTAAAAACATGAAAAAATTGACTGCACTGGCTTTACTGTTAGGCGCGACCCTGAGCACCAATGCGCTGGCAAAAGACACTATCGCGCTGGTGGTATCCACGCTGAACAATCCCTTCTTTGTCTCGCTGAAAGATGGGGCACAGAAAGAAGCCGATAAGCTGGGTTATAACCTGGTGGTGCTGGATTCACAGAACAACCCGGCGAAAGAGCTGGCGAACGTGCAGGACCTGACCGTTCGCGGCACCAAGGTTATGCTAATTAACCCAACCGATTCTGATGCGGTAGGCAACGCGGTGAAAATGGCTAACCAGGCCAACATCCCGGTGATCACGCTTGACCGCGTCGCCACGCAGGGCAAGGTGGTTAGCCATATCGCCTCTGACAACCGTGCTGGTGGTAAGCAGGCCGGTGAGTTCATCGCTCAGAAGCTGGGTGACGGCGCAAAAATTATCGAACTGCAGGGGATTGCCGGTACGTCCGCCGCGCGTGAGCGTGGTGAAGGCTTCAAACAGGCTGCCGATGCGCATAAATTCAATATCCTCGCCAGCCAGCCGGCCGACTTCGATCGCACCAAGGGCCTGAACGTGATGCAGAACCTGCTGACCGCGCATCCTGATGTGCAGGCGGTGTTTGCCCAGAATGATGAAATGGCGCTGGGTGCATTACGCGCATTGCAAACTGCCGGTAAATCTGGTGTGGTGGTTGTGGGCTTCGACGGCACGCCTGATGGGGTGAAGGCTGTTGAAGGCGGCAAACTGGCCGCGACCGTGGCTCAGTTGCCGGAGCAGATTGGTTCTATCGGCGTCGAGACGGCTGATAAAGTGCTGAAAGGGCAGAAAGTCGACGCGGTAAATCCGGTAGACCTGAAACTGGTCACCAAATAAATCAAAGAAAAGCATGGCACGCGCCACCTTCGGGTGGCGCACTTATCTGGACGATTCCCCATATGAAAAATACCGGCAAACTGGCTGTCCTTGGCAGCATCAATGCAGATCACATTCTTAACCTGGCGCATTTTCCTCGCCCGGGTGAAACGGTGATCGGAAAGCAGTATCAGGTCGCGTTTGGTGGGAAAGGGGCAAACCAGGCCGTTGCTGCCGGACGTAGCGGCGCGGATATCGCCTTTATTGCCTGCGTGGGCCAGGACGATATTGGCGATCGCATTCGCAAACAGTTGTCGGCCGACCGTATTGATGTCGCTCCGGTCGCTGCCGTTGAGGGTGAGTCTACCGGCGTGGCATTGATTTTTGTGAACGGCGAAGGTGAAAACACTATAGGGATTTATGCCGGTGCGAATGCGGCACTGACGCCCGAGCGCGTGGCCCAGCATCAGCAGGTGATTGCCGATGCCGATGCGCTGTTAATGCAGCTTGAGTCCCCGCTGGACAGCGTGCTGGCCGCCGCGCGTATTGCCCACCAGAATCAGACCCGGGTGATATTGAACCCGGCCCCGGCAACGGCGCTTTCCGATGAACTGCTGTCGCTGGTGGATATGATTACCCCTAACGAAACCGAAGCGCAGATCCTGACCGGCGTGGCCGTAAAGACCGATGAGGATGCCGCGAAGGCTGCCGCCGTACTGCATGCCAAAGGGATTGATTCGGTACTGATCACCCTCGGTAGCCGCGGCGTATGGCTGAGCGAGCAGGGCAACGGCCAGCGTATTCCGGGATTCCGCGTTGAGGCGGTGGATACCATTGCAGCCGGAGATACCTTTAACGGTGCGCTGATAACCGCACTGCTGGAGAAAAAGCCGATGCCCGAGTCGGTGCGCTTTGCCCATGCCGCCGCGGCGATTGCCGTGACGCGTCATGGCGCGCAGCCTTCCGTACCCTGGCGTGAAGAGATCGACAGCTTCTTGCTATCGCAGGAGTAAACGTGGCCACTATGAAAGATGTCGCCCGGCTTGCGGGCGTCTCAACCTCTACCGTCTCCCACGTCATTAATAACAATCGCTTCGTCAGTGAAGTGATTCGAGAGAAGGTGACTTCGGCAATCCGCGAGCTGAACTATGCGCCGTCGGCGCTGGCCCGCAGTCTGAAACTGAATCAGACCCGCACCATCGGCATGTTGCTGACCGCCAGTAGTAACCCGTTCTACGCGGAAGTGGTACGAGGCGTTGAACGTAGCTGTTACGAGCGCGGATACAGCCTGATTCTGTGTAATACCGAGGGGGATAAGGACCGCATGGATCGGAGCCTGGAAACGCTGCTGCAAAAGCGTGTTGATGGTCTGCTGATCATGTGTACCGAAAGCCATCTGCCTTCTGCTGAGATCCTTGGTCGCTATCCTTCTATACCTTCGGTGATGATGGACTGGGCACCGTTTGAAGGCGGCAGCGACATCATTCAGGATAACTCGTTGCTGGGCGGCGAAATGGCCACTCAGCATCTGATTTCCCGTGGCTATACCCGTATTGCCTGTATTGCCGGTCCTCAGGATAAGACGCCGGCTCGCCTGCGCCTTGAAGGCTATCAGCGCGCGATGGCCACGGCGGAACTGCCGATCCTGCCCGGGTATCTTGTTGACGGTGATTTTGAGTTTGAAGGTGGCTTCAATGCCATGCAGCAGCTGTTAACGCTGGAACCGCGACCACAGGCGGTGTTTACCAGTAATGATGCCATGGCCGTTGGCGTTTATCAGGCGCTTTACCAGGCCGGGATGACCATTCCACAGGATATGGCGGTGATGGGATACGATGATATTGAACTGGCGCGCTATATGACCCCGCCACTGAGTACCATCCATCAACCGAAAGATGAGTTGGGTGAACTGGCGATCGATACGCTGTTACATCGGCTAAGCAGCCCCGGAGCCAGCCAGCAGCTGCTGGTATTGACCCCGGAGTTAATTGCGCGCGCGTCGGTGGGTGAACGCTAAGCTTTCTTCTTTTTATCTCGGTCGCTAATCAGGTTGCGGCCGTCCCCGGGTTTCAACAGCAGGAACACCAGCGCGGAAATCACCGTAATGACCCCCATGGTCAGGAAGGTGGCGTGGAAGTGCTGGAAAGTCGTGCCATCGAAGTTTTCATAAAAGCGCAGTACCGCCGCGCTGACAGCGACACCAAACCCAATCGCCAGCTGTTGCGTTACCGCCAGCATGCTGTTGCCGCTGCTGGCATTGGCATCGGTTAAATCAGCGAGGGTGATGGTGTTCATCGCCGTAAACTGGGTGGACATCGCCATCCCTAGAATGAACAGCGGGATTAACATCGCCAGTACGCCCCAGCTTTCTGACTGCAGGGAAAATGACGCGATCAGCACGCCAATAATCACGCTAATACCGACCAATGTTTTGCGGTAGCCAAACCAGCGCAGCACTCTAGTCACCAGCGATTTGGCCAGAATCGATCCCAGCGCCGTCGGGGCCATCATGCATCCGGCAATCAGTGCGGTATAGCCGAAGCCCACCTGTAACATCAGCGGCATCAGAAACGGAATACAGCCAGTGCCCAGTCGGGAGGCGATGTTGCCAATAATGCCGACGGAGAAGGTGCGGGTTTTAAACATCGGTAGCGGCAGCAGCGGCGAAGGGTGGCGACGGGCATGCACTATATATAGAAGAAGAAGGAGAATTCCCCCGACCAGCACGCTCAGCGCGATAAGGCTGGAGACTACTCGTTCACCAAACAGCTCGATACCGCTCGATATCCCAACCAGCCCAAGCCCGAATAGCAGGAAGCCCAGCAGGTCGAACCGTCGTTTCGGCGTGGTGAAATCCGGCATGTATTTTCGCGCATAGAAAATACCGAGGATCCCAATCGGGATATTGATGAGAAATATCCAGTGCCAGGTCGCCCATGTCACCAGTACCCCGCCCAGCAGAGGGCCAAGTACCGGACCAATCAGGCCGGGCATGGTGACAAAGTTGAGCACCGGCAACAGCTCGCTGCGCGGATAGGCTCGCAGCAGGGCAAGTCGCGCAACGGGCATCATCATCGCGCCGCCGACGCCCTGTATCACGCGAGAGATCACCAGCATGCCCAGCGAGTTCGATAGCGCACAGGCCAGGGAACCAAAAGAGAAGAGGAAAACGGCAACGATAAACACTTTACGTGTGCCGAAGCGATCGGCCAGCCAGCCGCTGACGGGGATCAGCATGGCAACGGTTAAGGTGTAGCTGATAACGGCTGACTGCATCGCCAGCGGTGAACGGTTCAGGCTATGGGCGATAGCGGGCAGAGCGGTGTTGAGAATAGTGGCATCAAGCGCCTGCATAAAGAACGCCATGGCGGCGATCCACGGAAGTCCGGCCATACTGCGCGCGGATTTTATCATTGGTCGTCCTTTTTATTTTCGGAGGCCAGCAGAAATCTGCCTGCGGTGCAGCAAGAATAGCATCTCATTTATCAATTCTGTGATGGGCACCTGCTGTTTTCTGGTTATATCTGGGGGATTATTGAACGCTTGTTGTATTCTTTTTATTCACTTGGTTAAAAATAAGACGTTTGGTAATTTATTTGCAATAAAAACTTGTCAGCCGTCAGAAAATCCCTATACTGCGCCTCCACTGACACGGAACAACGGCTTACAGGCCAGCGTGTTAGAGGTTCAGGAAGTTCTCTGA
>NZ_RJVB01000006.1 GCF_003751505.1 Erwinia sp. JUb26
CACGTGTCCCCCGGCCAGCGGAAGCTGTGCCAGTCGGTCATCTGGTTAAAGTAGTGCAGCTTCTGCCCGTCAATCATCAGCTGCGTTTCGGTGACCTTCGCGGCGGGCAGCGCCTGCAGCTCAAAGCCGATCCCCTGGCGGCCATCGGTAAACAGAATGTCCGACAGCCGGCTCAGCTGGTTAACGGCTTTTAGGAACGCCGGATTAAAGGTTAATCCCAGGCCGGAGGCATTGTCCGGCACCCACCGGCTGCCTTCTTTATGCAGCACGCCGGACAGTTCGGTCGTCAAAAATCTGTCGATGCGCCCGCTGTCTTTTCGGATAAACTCCGCCAGCATCGGCAGGGACGCATCGCTTTTGCCCGCCGCGAACGGGAAGCGACCCTCAAACGCCGTTCGCCAGTTTTCCACCACGGAACGCCGCCAGCGGTCGTTCAGGCTGGCCGCCGAGGGCTGCAGCACCGTTTCCCACGCCTGCGTCAGCGGCTGGACAAACAGCGTGTGGCCGAAGCCGCTCCACTCTTCGCCGAGGCTGGCCGCGATCAGGCTGCCGTACTGCTGCGTGTCGGTCAGGTCAACGCTTTTCCCCTGGAACACCGTCTGCGCCAGCGCCTGCATCCTCTCCTGCGGATCGGATGCGCCCGCCACCTGCTGCAGCCGCAGACGCACGCGGGTGATGCGGGTCAGCCAGGTTTGCAGGCTGAGCGAGCCGTCCGCCGGCATCACGGCCTCGTTATTTTTGCCCAGCAGCTGCAGCAGCGGGCCAAAGGTTTCGTCCAGCGGCCCCTGCGGCCCCGCAGTCTGCTGGCTGATAAGCGGTTTCTCCCGGCTGCCAACCAGATCTTTAGCGGAACGGAGCAGCGAATCAGACAGCGCTTCCTTCTGCTGCCCCGCCTGTGCCTGCCAGGCCAGCGTGTTCATCAGCGCGATCAGCGGCGACTGGCGCACGTCGCTTATCAGCGTCAGCTGGTCGGTGACATCGGCAATATTGTGCGCGGGCTGCAGCCGCAGGCCGTTGAGGAAGCCCAGCCAGCTGCCGGCAAAATCGGTGAAGTAACGGCGTGTCAGGCGCGCCCGCAGCGCTTCGGGGGTGATTTCGGCCGCCACCGCCTGGCGACTGTCGCTCAGCACCCAGTCAATTTCCTCGCGCCGGGACGTCGCGGCTTTGTCGATCGCCTGCCTGACGCCCCCTTCCCACGCCTGGCGGGTAAACATGCCGGGCACCACGCCGCTGGTCGTGAAAAGACGGCGGGCATCGGTGCCGCCGGTCATGTCTTCCAGAGACACATCGGCGAAGTTACGACGGACGGATTTCAGCATGTTTTCGTACAGCGTGCTTTCGGCGTTGCGGCGGCCAATCTGCCCGAGCAGCACCTGACGGATCTGGCTGACCCGCTGCGTATCCGGTGTGATTTTCCACTGCGGCTGCTGTGGCAGCCCGGCGATGTAAAATGCCCACAGGTCCGGTGCCAGGCTCTGCCACAGGCCGGAAGAGATGCCGGGATACGCGGGCTGTGCCACCTTCATCGTCCGGACGTAGAATGCGCTGTCCACTTTATCCGGGCGCGACATCATCAGCCAGGCTTTCAGCCGGTCATAGCCGGGTTTCGCCAGCTGCCTGCGCCGGTCGCTGTCCGGGGCTGAGTTTGCCAGCGCGCTGAGTTGCTGCATAAGCGCCTCGTTCGCCGGATCGCGGATCAGGCGGTTGTTCGCCACGCCGTACCACGGCAGCATGGCGGCCAGAAGCTGACGGTGGTGATCGAGACCAGAGCGCTGAAACCAGGGCGCACCCTGCTGAGCAGCATGCTGCAGGCGGCCCGCCTCGTTTCGCAGGGCGTGCAGGGCCATCAGCTGGTCATCGGAGACGGCGGGATGCTCCACCAGCGCGTGCGCTTTTTCCGCAACCTGAATAATCTGCTGCCGGTTAAGGGCAAACGACAGCAGCAGCCCCGCGCCCCAGAGACCGAGAAGGGCCATCAGCGACCACATCAACGGCGGCTGCCAGGCGGGAGCCACACGGTAGCCACGGGCGCGGCAACAGTCGCCGAGAATACCCTGCCATGAGGCGGTGAGCAGCAGCGCGTGGGGATGAGTGCCGCGCGCCGCCGGGTGCGGCTCCTCTGCGACATCATCCTCTGCTGCCACGGTCTGCGGCCCGTCGGGTGCCAGGCTGAACATCAGACCACGCAGCGGCACGCGCGACTGCGCAGCAGACAGCCACGGCGCCAGCTGCTGCTTCCAGCGATCGATGTCACCGGACTTCAGCCGCTGCCCCAGGCGCAGTAAAAAGTCATGCCGGTTATTTGCCAGCACCTGCGCCATTCCCCGCTCACGTAACTGCGGCAGGAGGCGGTTCAGGCTGCTGACAATGTCGTCCGGGGTGGCGCGGGGTGGGAAAGTGGCCCCCACGGCCTGCTGCGTGCGGTCGTTTTGCGGCCAGAGGCTGCTGCACATCTGCCACAGCCAGACGGGCGGCTGGTAGCGCAGCCGCTGGCCGATGTTCTCCAGGCCGCGCAGGTCGCTGTCGCTTGTCTGCGGCGTCAGGTGCCGGTCCGGCCCCAGCACGCGCACGATGCCATCCAGCGGACGCCCGCGGCGCAGTGTGCGCAGCGCGTGATACAACCCGGGATCCGGCTCTTCACTCAGGCTGCCGCCGTATATCAGGACGGTGCACTCGCCTTCGAGCCACTGCTGTTGCTTCAGCCCGGGAACCAGTTGCTCAATCGCGTCTTCATCGCCGGTGACCAGCAGCAGGCGGACCTTGCGGCGCCAGAAAAGTGTGTAGCGTCGGCGAAGATGGATCCGAATCTGTTGACCGATCGCCACTACAGCAGATTCGGGAGTCGTCTTTTCCTTTGGTGACACCTTAACATCATCACCCTGCGCATTTTTCCGCTCTTGAATGAAGCTGCGCTTACCTTCAGCATGCGCGCCAAAGAACAGAAACACTCCAGTTACGGCAAAAGCAATGCCAGTTGCCACAGAACCGCTCAGCCAGGCATGCCAGGCCGGGGTATCTCTGATTAGCTGTAATTTCTCAGGATGCCAGTAAACGACAGCCGAAACAGCAATACTGCCGACCAGCGCAATTAACATAACAAGCCAGAATATGACTTTGGGTTTTTTAAACAACGAGATAACTTGACTCATGCTTCGCCTTCCTTAGCTGAATTCACCGGGTATCCGGATCTGCTGAGTGACTGCCGCCTTTGCACTATTGAGGAAAAAATTCATAGGTATCGGTGTATATCGACGGAATAAACTCAGCCCGGCACGGGCAGGTACTTCTGCTGTGGAGCGTACCGGCAATACGGCGGCCATGAATAAAATCGTCAGGTAAGCCCCCCATGATTTTAAAAAGACCCGGATACTTACCGCAGGTTACGCTGTGCTCTTCGCATGCCTGCAGTCGTCCGAAATGCATATGGTCGGGCATTCCTTCCGTAATCACCCCACCGCAGCTTGTCAAATCGTCCTGAAACAAAAAATGTCCAACTGCCATCGCGTTGTCCTTCCCTTTTTTTACTTTCATACGTTTCTGTACTTCTGTCTGTGCATGACGCCGCTTCCGCTGCCTGCGGCACCATTCAGCCAGTGCGTGCAATGCCATTTATTCCCGTGTCCGGCTCCGCTTTAATGATTCGCGCGGGGGTAATGGCCTGTATCCAGAGTGTCCCGGAGCCAGTATCGCCGCTGATAGCCAGTTGTGCGGAGCCGGTCTGCTGCGCAACAAGTGTCGCTATGGCTGCGGCCAACCACGGGGACACACAACCGGCATCTCCTAAGATAAGGTCGGTGTTATGACGGCCTGCCGGTGACGGTACGCCGGAAAGAAGCGGTAGCGCCATCGACGGGATAACGGCGGAAGCCTCCTCTGCAGTCAGACCACTGAGCCAGAGATGTTTAACCTGCCCGGCCTCCAGAGGTACCCAGTCAACTGCCTGCGCTATGCCTTCATCAGGCAATTGTGGAACGGCCCTTTCCGGGCGGTGCAACAATGCCAGCGGCGTTACCGTATTCTGCGTAAGTCTGTTGCCCAGCAGCAACGCCACCATTGCCTCGGCACTTCCCTGACGCATTTCAGGTGCGACCTGAGCAGCAATGACGAGCAGCAGTGAGTTATCGTTGATACGGTTATCAAGCCACTCATCAATAAACTGCGCACCGTGGCCATCAACATATTCAATTGGCTGTGCAATCCCCGCCTCCTTCAGGCTGTCGTGCCAGACCGGGATGTAACGACGTGGCAGAATAGAGGTCTCAGCCTCGAACAGCACCGCGAGCGTTTGTTTCGGGGAAAACGGTGCGAGTGCGATTGCAACATCAGCCAGCAGCGTCTGAAGCCGGGCCTGAAACACCATAAGATCCTGCTGTTCGGGATCCAGTGAATCATCACTCTCCTGCTCCACAGCAGGGGTGGGGAAAAATGTATGTAAACGACAGTCTTCGCGACCGCGACAGGGCTGGCTTTTGAGTAGTGAGGGCCCTGCCATTAACAGTGCCACCGGAGTCTGTCCCGGTTCCTCTGGTAACGGAATATCCACGCTTACATGCAGGATCTGCAGTGCCCGCCGGCCCCGTCGTGTTTCCAACAATAATGTTTCTTCGCGCCTTCTGTCCCAGCCATCAGCATAATTGTGCTGAAACAGCCAGAACAGCAATCGCAGAATAAACACCAGTGACCAGACCAACATGATGGCAGTGGGAAAGAGTATCCAGAATTTTGTACCCTCACCCTGCCGTTCAACTGCCAGACCCGCTATTGCAGCCACAACAGCTGGCGCACCCAGAGCCGAAAGCCAGTAGCCGAAACGTATGGACGCCGGGCGCCAGGCTGCGGGGGGGATGATTTTAAGATTTACCGGCATAATCAGGGTGTAAAGACCAGTTCAGGTGAAACAGTATTAAGATTCAGTTGTGCGCGCAGGTTGGTAAATTTAGGCGGGACAATCCAGTCAAACATAACTCCATCCTTATTCCATGTAATCGATGAGAAATCTTCCTGCTTCTGCCAGCTACTTAATTCCAGTGAACGCCAGCAACTAATCACCATTATACGTTGTACTCTGGTCGCTTTTTTAGCTTCAACCTGGTAAATGTCGGCATACATTTCCTGCCCTGCCCCGCATCGTCCTAATGGGTGACCAGGGCGAGATTCATACCCTTTTACCAGTAGAAAATATTTATTTTCTGCAATTGTATGAATCTTTTTATCGCTATAAATAGATATAACTCCCCTTTCCGGAGAAATGGCAACCCCACCTATAACAAGTGAATCCCAGCGGTCTAATTCTTTTATTTCAGACGCACCTGACTCACAAGCCAGTAATATTAAAAATAACCACATTAATTTCATTTCAATCTTTCTCATAAAAAGACATTAAAATCATCTGATCGATAACCGACCCTATTCAGTTAAAATATCCATCAAAATAACACCGCTCATCACCAATGGATAGACATTGTTTCAAACAGCGATTCAACTTTGTTTATAAACACCATCTCGTTTTGTTGTGAATATTTAATCGGAGCGGAACTATATACTGCAGCATAATTATCTTGCGAATAGAAATATATATCCCTAACAATGCTTATGGGTTTGTGTTTTTTATCTTCAAAAATAACATCTGAAACAACAACCCCACCATTTCCTTTGGGTGTGAATTTAATCACAACAATAGGATGCAATTCCTCAAGATATTTATAATTAGAATTCCCCTTGACAATATCACTCACTGTATTTTTTAATTCACCTTTATCATAGCTATAAGTTTTATTTAATTCATCCCATGTCAAATAGCTTACCCCTCCAGTTGGGTTAGCCTCTGAAGTAAGGTTAAACACATCACTCACTCCTTTGTACTTAAGAGGAACGGGGTTGTTTCGGCATTCAGGATCAGATGATGCTTGTTCAATATAACTATAATTGAACCCTCTAGTATCAAACTCTATAGTCTTACAAAAGTCAATATCTTTAGCACTAGTTCCAATCGCAACTCCCAGTATCAAAAAGGCAACTAATAATTTATTTTTCATACCAAAATACCTTCAACTTATAAATTTAACATTATCAATTGGTGAAACACTATCATTTAAAGCGTAATATACGTGTTCAAAACAAGGCCATCGGAGACCATCTAATCCATTACTCCCACCATTAACACACTTTGTTACCGCTTTAACTTCTGCGTAGGAATTACCTTGATCGGCCCAGTAATGTATACTCAGTGCTCCCCAGTTAATTAACTTTTTATTTTTAAGTTTCATCCTTTGCTTTTGAACCCAATAGAACCCGCCCGCATCACAGCAATAGTAAGATGACGAAATCAAAATCCTCTCCATCGCTGCAACCCAGTCTGCGTCAGACTGAGTTGCCTCTTTATCTCTCAGAAACGGTGGGCTGATAATCATCTTGCGACTCCCTGTCAGGAAAAACTCAATTTACTGGAAAGTTCTGTGGTTTCAGGCGCCACATTCGGGAAATCTTTTGGCTCACTGGCCTTATCTTTTCGCCCGTAGTGCCCGGCTCTGGTCCGATGCTCCCCCTGAGTGGCGGATTCAATTCCATTGGTATTAAGATCCTATCCCGTTAATCGTGACCTGTTTCTTGGCAATAATTTCGATACGGTTATCGGTACTAACGACTCTGATATCTCCGTGAGTGATGAACTCCATAAAATCATTCCTTCCTGAGTTCTAACCGACCCCTGATTCGCTATCTGATCTTATCCACACTGACCGGCCTAGAATAAAAAACCTTCAAGTATCATTTAATCTTAAATGAAAGATATGATTCCTTATAATCATTAAATAAAGATGAATCCCCTTTACCGGTAAATATGAAATTTATATGACTTGGTAAGTCTACTTCTGCTTGAAAGCATTTATCTGTATGATAGCCAGCGCTATCTTTATATTTACACAAAACAATTGCGCTCATGCCAGTATATTCCGTTGTAACATTCACATCTGCCAGAACGGCAACACCATCAGTAATAGCCTCCCACACCCCGTCGTCATTCATAGTAAAATAATCACTTTCACTACTTGAATTCCCTCGACACACTTTAAGATAGCTAGTTGATTGCATATTCCCCTTACTAACAAACAAACATCCCTCCTTCTCTTTAACATTCCATTTAGTAGGTATAGCAATATACGCATCTTTAAGATCGATTGACTGATAGCTTTCTCTGCTATAGCTCGAACCGGAAAATAAAATCAGAAGGAATATTATCATAACTTTCATTTAAAGATCCCCAAGAATAGAATATACTTTTTGTGTTGATTGATATCGTCGGCCAAAAGATTGTTCATCCCACCTGTTTATTATCATACTCACAGATCTTGAACTATCGCGAGTAACGCCCGCATCAGTCCTTCTTAGCACCCCATTCTTGGCTGAAAAATGGCCTCCGGAATCAATACAATTATAAGGTATTGTAGATATATTCTGAGGAGTATCGATTATGGGAACTCTTAACCGCTGAGGGTTTTCCCACCAATTATTGTCGTAATCCGTACGATGCAACCATCCTCTATAAGTCCAATATCCCGTGTAATTTGACAAACCAGTTAGCTGTTTAAATCCTCTTCCGCGAAATTTCATCCCATCCCCAACATGAGATAAACTTGCATCTACAACCCCCTGTTGAGGTGATGTTAAAACAGGTCTATTTCTGGAATCTCTCCCAATCACTACAACCAAACTATTATTTCTTGAATCTCGCAATTCGCTTTTAGCAACATTCCCCAAATCATTACCACGCCTCTCATAATTATGAAAATATCCATATAAATCAGTCGAATCTGAATAGTACCCATTAGTTTCATCTGCGAATGATGGATGTTCTGGATGGTGACTAAATGAAACTGTTCCTTCAACCATAAGATTTAAGCTTTGTGATTCAATCGCGCCTTGACCCAGAAAATGAGCAACTCGCCCTGGAGTATTCATACCATATTTAGCCAATACCGCATTCAAAGAAATACGGTACTTCTCTCTGATCGCTTCAGATGTTTTTGAGTAAATCCTACTTAAATCTGATTTATCTAACCATATACACTTCCTGAAATGTTCAATAAATTCGCGGGGATCTAAATGCCACAACCTTCCACTACCGAGAGTTCCGGGATCAAAACACAGTGCTTCTGCATGCTGCTTAAACCTGCCATAATCCTCTTCACTCATCAGTACCCTGTCCCTCGTTTCCTGTGTCCCCGGGACCTGCCATATGGCCGTATTTTCCGCAGTGCACTGCTCCCAGGGCAGACCGGTCATCAGCCATTTATACCTGGCATCGATGGTGCTTTTTTCCCACTCAAACGGTAAACGGCATATAAGCCTGTTGCTTTGAGATTCGTAACTGCCCGCTTCCTGCAACTTTCTAATAATCGCCGAATTACACTGGCTGTGAGTATCATTGTCATCATCAACCAGCCGCCATCCCGTCCAGTGAGGAAAATCGGCATCGCTGAACTTTTTAATATCCGCAGCGGCAAGATTGACCACCCCGGTTCCACCCGGATAACTGGCCGTCATCCATAATGCTGCGTCTGCCGGCACCAGCGTTTCATGCTCCGTATTGATTATCCGGCCAAAACGTAACAATTCGAACCCGGCGCTCGGGCTCTCTTTATAATTCCGCATCGCAGTTTTATAAAGATTGTATTCGTAGTCTTCTCCATCGGCGTTAACCAGCGGCTCGCCCAGCAGATTATATTTCCCGTCAGTTTGTGTATTTTTTTGTCGGGTCACCATCGTACAGTTGCCCTGTGCCAGGGTCATGCTGACATACAGAGGCTCGTTGCTGGTATAGCGTTCAGAAATACCTGTTGTGGAAGTACTGTTGTTCTCCGGTGCTTTGTCGTAAAACGCCGTTCCTGCTGGCAGATAAAAATGGATATCACCGTAAACCGCATCGGTGCGGCCATCTTTCGAGATATCCAGCACCTCTATTTTTCTGCCCGTCAGTTTCCGGACGTTGTCGTCATCGCAGAAAACCTGGAAGTGAAATTCATTCTGCCCGTCGCACATTCCGGAAGAGCCCAGAGGTTCTTTACGGTAGATTCTGGCGTCAGCTTTTATCTCTGCTTCCAAAAACTTCAGATGCATATACAGAGAGTAAAAAACAACCTTACCGTTCTCTCCGGAACCTATTTCAGTTTCGTGTTTCAGTAAAACATACCCGTCATCCGTTCCCCTGACGGGCGCATACTTCAGCGGGAACTTATCCCTTTTCCATGGGGGAGAAGGCTGACGAAACGACACGACCGTCCCGTCAGCAATTGCCCTCACTTTCTCCGGCAGCGTGCCTGCATCCGTATGCGATATATGGATGCCCCCATGCCAGGACTCTGAGGCATTCAGAGGATATCCCCGGCGGGAATTAACGGGCATCATCGCTGCAACCCAGTCTGAATCAGACTGAGTTGCCTCTTTATCTCTCAGAAACGGTGGGCTGATAATCATGTTGTGACTCCCTGTCAGGAAAAGCTGAATTTACTGGAAGGTTCTGTAGTTTCAGGCGCCACGTTCGGGAAGTCTTTTGGCTCACTGGCCTTATCTTTTCGCCCGTAGTGCCCGGCTCTGGTCCGATGCTCCCCCTGAGTGGCGGATTCAATGCCACTGGCATCAAGGGTGATATAGCTTCCCCCGCCGTTCAGCGTTATCTTCTTCTTCGCAATAATGTTGATTTCATCTTCCGTACTGACAATGCTGATTTCCTTCCTCGCCAGCAGAGCCATCAGGTCATTCTGCGCCTGTATTTTTACCGGGCCCTGGTTGGCTGTCAGCTTGATACCGAGCTTTCTGACGAACACGCTCAGCGCATTACCCACCCCGATAAACAGGTTTTTCACCACGCTGACGTCGGCATTTTTACCCGCCGTGGCAATCAGGTTCTGGCTGGCTGATACCTGAAGGTGCTGTCCACTGGTCAATGCAATACCATCCGGCGCACTCATCAGCAGCACCGATTTTTTGAGGTCGGTCAGCTGCTGTTCCAGCAGTTTAATCTGCACCTGAAGGTCAGCCGGATTTGCCGTCGCCGTCTGCGCATCATCCGAAATGGCCGTCATCTGCTCCCGGGCGTCAGCCAGATGACTGACCGCCGCCCCCATATCCAGCACCTCACCCTGCGCCTTCGGCTGGCCGTCCGCCGAGATAAATATCCCCTTCTGCGCCCGTATCGCTCCCCAGCTGTCGGTTCTGAGTTCAAAACCTTCGCCGCGCTGCTGCCGTTCGCTGTCCACCAGGTGGCCGAGGTTCAGCTGGCTTTTGCCGCCGTACTCCGTCGAGACCTTGATGTGCTCCTGCCCACGGTTGTCATCAAGGCGGATTTTGTTGTTTGCCGGCGTGCGCAGCACGTTGCGCCGGTAGTTACGGATGGTGACGTGGTCGCCGTGCGCCGAGTCGTGCAGCACCCCGTTGATAAAGGGACGGTCCGGGTTACCGTCCTCAAAGCCTATCGCCACTTCCGTCCCCGCCAGCAGCGGCAGGTGCAGGCCGTACGTGTCCCCCGCATACGGGCGGGACTGGCGCACCCACAGGCTTTCAAATCCCGTCTCCCAGTTATCCCGGTCAAACAGCATGTTGACCCGGTAGCGGCCGTCCTTATCGATATGGCCGTAGAGGTCGTTCGGCGTGGTGCTGGTCACGCGGGCAGGCAGCGTTCCCGCCATCACCGGACGGGTGCCGGGCTGCGGGCGGAAGCTGAAACCGGTGCTGTCCGGGATACCGTCAAAATGGACGGCTAAGTCCGCATCGCGCCGCGCGTGGCTGTGCATCGCCGTGATGAGCACGCCATAAGCAAACACCTCCGCCACTTCATCACCGCCGGTGACCTTCAGCACCTGGCCCGGTGAGAGCGTCGGACAGCTTGTGACGGCCCGGGTCTGAGTCTGGCCGTTCAGGTAGCGTTCATGCCGGATGCGGGCATAAAACGCCCCGGACTCCGGCGCCGGATTGCGGTCGTACGTGCTGCCCGGCGTCAGGTAGTTATCGGCATAATGGTAGGCATCGCCCGAGGTGGTGGGGTCGGCGCGCGTGACATCCACCAGGATGTTCATGTCTTCCGTGGCCTGGCGGTAGTTGTAATCGCGGGTGCTGACCTGCTTTTCCACCACGCGGTGATGGCTTGCCATTTCCCACACCGCATCCACGCCCGCCGACTGCTGGCCCGACGGCGGTACCGACGGCAGGGTCAGGCCCGGTTCATAGCCTTTACGGCCGTCGTAAAACTCCACCACGTCGATGTTCAGCCGCGTGTCGGCGGTAAAGCGAAACCAGATACCGACCTCCCCCAGCAGCCGGCGGATGAAGTGCAGGTCGTCCTCGCCGTACTGCATCACCTGCTCGCGGCGCGGATACTCTTTACCCAGTGAAAACAGGAAGTCCTGGCCGCGCATGCGGTGGCGCTCGCGCAGGATTTTTTCGACGATTTGCGGGACCGACATGTCCTGATAAATGGCGTTCTGATGCGAACGGTCGAGCAGCGCCAGCCGGGGCTGCAGCGTCAGGGCATAGAGGGTTTCATCCCTGGCGGTGCTGAGGCGTTCAAAGCCCGTCACCACGCCCTGAATCACCCGCACCGGCTGCTGGATTTTAATGCCCCAGCCCTGGTCAACCGGCGCCTGCAGGGTCAGCGAGGCCGCCTTCATCAGCATCATTTCTTTACTGATGGCATGATCGCTGCTGGTGAATTCGATGCGGTAGCTGAACGGCTGGCTCAGGGCTTCATCGCCTTCGAAGGCCAGCACATCAAGCTCAGGCTGACACCCTCTCACCGCCAGCAGATGATGGCTGTGGCTGAATGTTATCGCGGGATTGGTACTCATCGTTACTCTCCTTGTATTCGGTCTGATTCCAGCCCGGCATCCTCTTCTTCACCTCATCAAGTGGTGAATGACTCCAGTATTTGCGTCCATCATGACTCTGGATAATACGATCTGTAACTCAGGGACGGGTCCTTATTCCTGGAAACTTTAACTCTTTCGCTTAGCGTGTTTAAAACCTGAAAACACCGTTAATAAAAATTCACGAAGTCAAAATGAACGGACCTTTAATGCTGACATAACGTTAGCTTTTAAGAAATACGCTGAAAATCCAAAACCGTCTTCAACTGATAATCCAGCCCTGAGTTTTTATTTTTCCGCGATATTTCCTGCGTACTCCTTACTTAACGGTAGAGCACATCGCCCAGAATTTTCAAACACGCACTTACCTGCCTGAAAGTGCCAGTAAAGGGGAACCAGGCCAATAATTAACGGTATTCAATCACCGTAAAGCCTTCATCCGT
Source organism: Erwinia sp. JUb26 (assembly GCF_003751505.1). Taxonomy (GTDB): domain Bacteria; phylum Pseudomonadota; class Gammaproteobacteria; order Enterobacterales; family Enterobacteriaceae; genus Erwinia. The sequence goes on from NZ_RJVB01000006.1 coordinate 12,299, forward strand.
CGCAGGTTCGGTGAAATAGCGGGTGATTAACTCAAACTGTGCATCCGTCGCCGCAAAATCGTGTGAGCCTTCCGCGTTGCGAGCGCGTAAACGCGCTTTGCATACCTCGTCAGAGACTTTCAGATAGTGCAATCGATTATCAGCACCTGACTCCTGGACAATCGCCATCATCCACTCACGATTTGCCCGGGTATTTGCCGGGAAATCCAGCACCACCGAAACGCCGCTTTGCAGTAATGAAACCACGTGCGGTTTCATCGCCTGTTTGAGCTTTGCGGCACATCGTACGTAATCGGCTACAGACTGCATTTCACCGGCATAAAGCGCAGCCAGCCAGCGATCTTCACCGACGGTCACAGTAACGGGAGAGGCGGAGAGTTTGTCAGCTAACGTGGATTTACCCGAGGCGATTTTTCCACAAAGGAGATGGAGCGTGGCTTTTGCTATCGTTTCTGGCGTGTTGTTGTTCATAACTGACCTCACTGGATGGTTACCGGTAAGGCCCGCCTTACCGGCGGGAAAATGACGCGTGTTATCCCACCTGAGTCATGCAGGTGATAATAATCATTACTGAATGGGATGACGCCGAGCGGATATTTATCATTTGCGCGATATCTTAGCGTTCAATGGAAAAGCTCAAAGTGAGCACGACGAACTCACTGTGCCTTAAAATCCCGCTCAATGCTGTTCAGCATATTGCTGGCGCTGTAGTAATCCAGACGGAACGTATCCGGCCCCATCGAATACACTCGCTTCGCGCTCACCGGCTCCAGATGCACCAGGAACTGATTCGCCTCCACCTTCTGCACCGTCTCATCATCGGACGAGAATAGGATCATTGTCTTGCCCGTCAGCCCCGCCGCCATATTCTCGCCGGTCAGCTGGATAATATCGTTGCGCTTGCCCATGCTGGTGCCGCCGTGAACGTCCGCCGGCGGCATCGCCAGGCTGAATCCCAGTTCGGTCAGCAGCTTGCCCTGCGCCGATTCTGGCGTCCACAGATTCACGCCGCGCCCGTCTTCGTAATAAACCAGCGCCGAAACCGGCTGCGGCGGCAGGGTAATCTCCTGCTTCACCTGCTGCACGCGCTGCTCAAAACGATCGATCACCGCTTTCGCCTCGTTCTCATGCCCGGTGATATCGCCCAGCTGAACCGCCAGCTGCTGCCAGCTTTTATTGCCGTAATCAATCACCAGCGTCGGCGCGATGGTCGACAGCTGATCGTAGAGCTTGATCGCTGAATCCCCACCGGTGGCGGCGATAATAATCAGATCGGGAGCTTCGGCCGCAATCGCTTCCGCGTTTGGCTCGGTCACGTAAAGCGGTTTCAGCTGGCGTTCCTTCGCCACCGCGCTCCACTGAGTAAAGAAGCCCTGCTCATCCGCCACCGTCGAGTTGCGCCCGGTGGCGCCGGAACCGATCACCGGCGCGTTAATCGCCAGCAGCGTACCGGTCAGGGTGACGCTGGTGGACACAATCCGCTTCGGTGCCTGTTGCAGGGTCACCGCGCCTTTCGGCGTTTGCAGGGTGCGCGGCCAGCTTTGCGGTTCGCTCACCACCGCGTTTTGCCGATCTGAACCAGACGTTTCACCCGGAGCGGAATGTTGCGGCTGTTCGCCGCGCGCGGTGTCCTGATGCCCGGTGTCGGCCTGCGCAGGATCCGAATGTCCCGCACCGTGCGGCGCGCCGTCGGCGGCGTTCTGATGGGCAGCAGCATCATGCTGTGACGCGGACTTAGCATCGTCGGAAGACTGGTCGCAGCCGCTGAGCATCACGCCCAGCGCTAGCGCACCGGCAGCAAACATCAGGCGGGTAACGGAAGATTGAGGTTTCATGGTTAGAATCTGGTTGTAAATGAGTATTATTATCATACATACAATACCCTTGAAGTTAAACGCTTTAGCCGCAGGCGGGCGACAATCGGCACGGGGCATCACCCGCATAATTTATGGATTCAGCGCATGCGCATTGGATTTATCGGGCTGGGATTGGGAGAGAAAAACGTGCCGATGGCCAGGCTGGAGCGGGATAACAGCCGGAACTCGCTGGTGCATAACAAAGGCGATCCGGAGTGGGCGGCGCTGGCAAAAGTCGCTGCTCGCCGTGCCAGACGGGAATAATAAAACAGGCTGCGTGACGATCGTGTCAGCAGCCTGTTTTACTTAGCGAAATCGCTCTGAATTACACTTTCATCCAGCGGCCTTCCGCAGCGGAAACGGCAATCGCTTCCAGCACTTTCGACACCTGCAGGCCTTCCGCGAAGTCCGGCCACATGCGGTCATCGGCGGCGATGCCGTTAATCAGGTCGCGCACTTCAACGGTTTTCTGATCGTTAAAGCCGATACCGTGACCGGCAGAGATGCAGAATGCCGCATAGTCTGGGTGCGCAGGCCCGGTCAGGATGGTTTTGAAGCCCTGGCGACCGGCCGGTTCGTCGTGGATATACAGCTCAAGCTCGGCCATGCGCTCCTGAGTGTAGCGGATGGTGCCTTTGGTGCCGGTGACCACATAGGTCAGGCCCATTTTGCTGCCGCAGGCAATACGCGAGGTTTCAATCACGCCGTGTGCGCCGTTGGCAAAGCGCAGCAGCGCGCTGGCCTGATCTTCGTTTTCCACATCGCGCAGCGTAGATGGATCTTTCGGGTCCGGACGCTGTTTGATGACCGTCATCATATCGCCGCTGACTTCGCTGATGTTGCCCACCAGGAAGTGCGCCATATTCACGATATGCGCAGCCAGATCGCCCAGCGCGCCCAGTCCGGCCAGTGCTTTCTGGCAGTGCCAGTCCAGCGGGGTGTTCGGGTTAGCCAGATAGTCTTCGTTGTGGGTGCCGTAGAAATGCACGACTTCACCGATTTCACCGCGAGCGATAATCTCTTTCGCCAGCTGGCTGGTCGGGTTTTTCATGTAGTTGAAGCCCACCAGGGTTTTTACCCCGGCTTTTTCCGCTGCGCGAACCATTTCTTCCGCATCTGCCACATCCAGCGCCAGCGGTTTTTCGGAATAAACGTGCTTGCCGTGGCGAATCGCTTCCAGCGCCATTTCCTTATGCAGGAAGTTTGGCGCGCAGATGTCCACCACGTCGATATTCTCGTCCGCCACCAGCTCACGCCAGTCTCCGGTCGATCGGTTAAAGCCCAGCGCGGCGGCCTGAGCGCGCGCTACGTCCGGGTTAACCTCGGCAACCATCTCACGGACCAGTTCGCCTTTAAGCTTAAATACCGTAGAAGCCTGAGAGTAAGCGATAGCGTGGCAGCGTCCGATGTAGCCGGTGCCGATCAGTCCGATTCTGACTTTTTGCATGACAAATCCTTGGGTGTAGGGGTGGCAAAATGGAACGAAATGAAAAACTAACTGGAATATATATTTCAAAAATACACAACTCAATATGAAAATGAAATAAACGTGATCGCGCTTGCATAAAGAGATGTAACCGCCAATGCAACGCGGATCCAAGCTGCAAAGCAGTACACAAAAGATAAAAAAATGGGGGCTACAGCACAAAAAACGCATCAACTGCCGATTTTATCAGCAGTCAAATCAGAAACATCAAATCAGCCTTTGACATCCCCTCCCCCGCTCGATACTATGCGCCCCGTTCAAACGATTCCTCTGTAGTTCAGTCGGTAGAACGGCGGACTGTTAATCCGTATGTCACTGGTTCGAGTCCAGTCAGAGGAGCCATATTTAGAGAAGCCCGCTTAAGGAAACTTAAGCGGGCTTTTTGTTTTGCGTTAAACGGTCAGAAGATCAGCATGATGGCCCGCGTGAAATAACGATTTACGCGGCTGGCCATCATCGATGAACGAGAGAGCTATTGGCTCAGCGGCCGATTAGCCATCCGTTGAACAGGTTAGTTTCTCCCATTCTTCTATTTCCTTCCCCAATGCCGCGAGCTTTTGCCGCACTAAACCCAGCGCATCACTGCCTAGCAATAAATGCGTTGGTGGGTTCCGGCTTTCCATGATTGCCAGCATAGCGCTTGCGGCTTTAACGGGATCGCCGAGCTGCTTACCGCTTTTTTCCACACGAGACTGACGGATGGGATCGAACAAAGCATCATAGTCCGGGATGCTACGCGCACTTCGTACCATCGAGCGCCCTGCCCAGTCGGTGCGAAACGAACCGGGTGCCACGGCGGTCACGTAGATGTTGAACGGGGCAAGCTCTTTGCTTAACGTTTCGGATATCCCCTCCAGCGCAAATTTGCTGCCGCAGTAATAGCTGATGCCGGGCAGGGTAATGAAACTGCCCATCGAGGTGATATTGATAATATGGCCGCAACGGAGCTGACGCATGCCCGGCAGCACGGCTTTGATCATCGCCACGGCACCAAACACATTCACGTCAAACTGGCGGCGCATCTCAGTAAGCGAAGATTCTTCCATGATGCCCTCATGACCGTACCCGGCATTGTTCACCAGCACATCAATCGGACCGAGGGTGGACTCAATTTCCGCAACGACTTCATCAATGCGCTCAAAGTCCGTTACATCAAGGAGGCGTCCAAAAGCCCGCTGTGCATCGAGCGCCTCGAAAGCGTTTAGTGCTTCGTGGGTACGAACGGTACCAATAACGCGATGGCCCGAGGCGAGGGCTTCCTGCGCCAGCGCACGGCCAAAGCCGCTGCTGACTCCGGTGATTAAGATCGTTTTTGCCAATGTCATAAAAGAACTCCCATAAACAGTGGAGATTGCATGGTATTCTCTGCCATGACGCATTTTTAGGCCTTATTTTCTCTTTTTATTGCCTGATTTTATGAGGTGCTGAGATGTCTGAAATGATTACCCGGATAAAAGCACTTGCGGCGCAGGAGGGTTACAACCTCACTGCATTGCCCGATGTGCGAATTTTGCGTGCCGATCGTCCGCTTGCCAGAACGCCAGTGCTTTATGACCCGGGTATTGTGATCGTCTGCCAGGGCAGCAAACGGGGCTATTTTGGTCAGCAGACCTATTTATATGATGAGCAGCACTACCTGGCGGTTTCAGTGCCTGTGCCGTTTGTGATGGAAACGGACGCCTCGGCTGAACGTCCGTTGCTGGCGATTTACATGCATCTGGATTTTCAGCTGGCCACTGAACTGATGCTGCAGATTGAACAGCATGGCGCCCCGCATCCTCCCGCCGCGCCGCAAAGCATGATGTCCAGCCCGATGGACGACGCGGTACAAACGGCCGTGCTGAGTTTGCTTGAAGCCCTGAATAATCCGCTTGAGGCGCCCATCCTCGGCCCCGGGCGGGTACGTGAACTTTATTACCGCGTGTTGACGGGTGCACAGGGCAATGCGATGCGCGCCGCGCTGGCTTTGCAGGGGCAGTTTGGCAAAATCGGCAAAGCGCTGAAACGCATCCATGCCACCTATGCGGAACCGTTAACGCTGCCGCAACTGGCGATCGAAGCCGGAATGAGCGTGCCGACGTTTCATCACCATTTCAAAGCGATAACCCGGATGCCGCCGATGCAGTATGTCAAATCGGTACGCCTGCACCAGGCGCGGATGTTGATGGTGCGCCAGCAGCTCACCGCCGCTGCTGCGAGCTACGCCGTCGGCTATGAAAGCCCATCGCAGTTCAATCGCGAGTTCAAACGCCTGTTTGGTCTGCCACCGGCAGAGGAGATAAAACGCATGCAGCAGCACTTCGCCCTGCCACCCGCGCAGCCAGTGTCGGTATTCGTTTCATCACATTAAGGCTTACTGGATAGTGGCGAACATAGCGCGAAGTGTGGCATGGCCGAGTCTGGCACGAAACGGAACAGCTATCGCGGCAAAAGTGCGTGATGAACTGGCTGCTGCGTATGCATACACAGCAGCCTGAACGATCTTACTTAAAACCAAACTCGCGCTCTTCAAGAGTGGCGCGGAGGTTCTGGCGACCATCCATATAATCGAGGCTGGTCGCTGCCCCCTGAACCGCCTGTTTCCAGGTTTTATCTTTCATTCCCAGACCTTCCCGGAATGCATGGAATGTCTCCTCATAACGTTTGACGTGAGCCTCAAAATCACAAGCGCTGTAAAAATTATGATGTGCCACCACGCTTTGAGGGAAGCGCGGACGTATAGCTGCATCGCTGTCAGTTGCAGGCCATCCGACCACCAGGCCGCATACGACGTAGCTGTGGGCTGGAAGCTGGATAAGCTCAGCCAGTTCTTTAGCCTTGTTACGTGTCGCACCGATATAAACCGTACCCAGCCCGATTGACTCTGCAGCCACTGTTGCATTCTGTGAAGCCAGCGCGGCATCAACTGTCGCCATAACAAATGAATCAAGGTAATCATGTACAACCGGCGTAAGGCCATCTGAAACGGTCAAATTGTGATTTCGTGACAGGTCTGCAATCCAAAGCAGTATCGCAGGAGCCTCCTCAATGTATCCGTTCGCCAGACCTTTCTCTCCCGCTGAGAGCTTTCTGACCTGCGCCTTAAGTGCAGGATCGGTAACTGCCACCATGCTCCATTGCTGAAGATTTGAGGATGTTGACGCGGACTGAGCGGCCGCAACAAGCGTCTCAAACCAGTATTCCGGCAGGGCTTGCTGTGAAAAAATCCTGACGGAACGATGGCTGAGCAGCCCTTCTATCTGCGCATTCCAGATAATGTTCTCTGGTCGATCTTTCTCACCGTAACGGGCGGTAATCAGCTGACTTTTGTTTAAATCTTCAGACATTATTTTTCTCCTGTGAATAGTGTAATGATCATTCAATAATTGGGTAAATAAAAAGGCCGAATGGCCTTTGAACTAAATGCTCATTATTAGCGCTTCGATCGCATCCCGTTGATATTCAGGCTCATGCACAATTCTGCCGAATACCCGGAAACCAAAATAGGCACACATAAATGCCTTAGCCATAACTTCAGGCTGCCGTTCGGCCTGAAACTCCCCGGCAGCAATCCCGGCGGCAAAAAGTCTGATGAACATTGCCTCAAGCTTTTTGATATAACTGCGGCTGAGCTCTTCAACGGTTTTATCTTTAGCGGCTCTTTCCAGGGGAGAGAATATTGCCATACAGCCGTTGCGCTCTATGTCGCTGAAATCCAGTTCAATACCTTTTTCAAGCAGAATGCGTAACCTGTCCTTAACGCTACCGGCCTGGCTGAATACCGCCTCATGAAACTCAATGCTTGAGCTATGATAACGGCGCAGGGCTTCATGGTAGAGATTTTCTTTATTACCAAAAGCCGCATACAGACTTCCACGGCCAAGCCCTGTACTCTCAACGAGCTCCTGAGCGGAGGTCGCTTCAAAGCCGTTTCTCCAGAACGCATCCATAGCCGCCTGAATCACGAACTGGTCATCAAATTCTCTCGGTCTGCCCGCCATCAGGCTCTCCCACGGTAAAGACAGTCATCACCCTAACAATTATGGAACGAATGGTCAAGAATTGCGGTAGCCTCACTCAGTTCTTTGACAGACGTTGGGTGATGCCAGTAAACCTCCGATCCCGGCACGGGCGGACCTAAAGCAAGGCTGTTAGGTCTGCTTAGAGCGAAGAACGGAAGTTCTCATTTGTCATGACCGCGGGGATGCAGGACTAACATTCGCGTGTGATAATCAACGGGGAACAAGTCACCCCAGGTGTATATAGGTTTTGAGCGGAGAATTTTGAGTTTTACTCCTCACTCTGTTTATTACAAAATATAACGATATAGTTCAAAGGTATAAAACCTAAAGGTCAGTCTGATGCAAAAAACAAAAAATAAAAAGAAATTAATCCCTATATTCTTCTTACTCTTCGCTCAATTACTGAGCGGATGCTCATTGACTCGAGTTTCTGAAAAATCGCATGCCAGAGAAGTCGAGAGCCTAAATCTTATCGGAATGAGCCTGGATGCGGCGAAAGAAAAGTTAATTAAAGAAGGATTTGATTGCAGCGACTATCCTGAGACCAATAGGGTGCAAACCCAATCCGGCGCACGCACTTTAATGCAGCTTGATTGTAGCAAACGAAGCTTAGAACTGATTTGTCCGCAGATACGCTATGCGGTAGTCAATGTCGACCCCCAAAGCTTCAGAGTGGTATTGATGGGAAAACGAATAACTCAACAAGCATGTTTTTGATGATTAATGATCCTACCTCTGCTCTTGGCACACAGCGGACAAACACCTGACGCTAATGGTCTGCTGAGAGCGAAGATTAGACATTGGTGCTGAGTTATTAATGTATGAAAGTATCTGGGTTCGTAGTGTCATTCTCATTTTTTATTTTGTTAACTTTTTACTGAGCAATGTCAACTCATCTTTGATTGATCGGGATTGAAGAAACTATAAGATGAAGATTGAGTGGGGGACAGAACTTTTCGATATACAAAAAAGATAAAGATATTGGGATGTAACTTGTTATTTTCAATCACTTTAATTGTTGAACATTACACCAACTCCCTGTTCCTGCTGGCAAAGTGGGCGACCATAAAGTCAACGAATACACGTACCTTTGGTGATAAATGGCGGTTTTGCGCATACATTACCACCACAGGTTTTTCTGGCGTCATAATATCGCCAAGGATCCTTTCCAGCTTACCTTCTTTTACAGCACTTTCAATTAGATAATCCTGACAATAAATTACACCGGAATTGCTAATCGCAGCATCTACCATGGCATTACCATCGTCTAATGACAGCGTCCCGGCAGGAAGATGAACAATTCTTTGTTCATTTTGAAAAAAAATCCACTCAGTAATTTTTCTGGTCTGGGGAGAAATAAATGACACACAATTATGATGGCGTAAGTCTTCAGGTTTTTCAGGTCGCGATTGTTGCTGCAAATAATGAGGCGAAGCGGCTACTACAAAACGTGTTACCCCCAAAGTGCGCGCTATCATTCGGGTGTCAGGCAGATCCCCAATACGCACGATGACATCGAAACCTTCTTCCACCACATCCACAAAACGATCGGTTACGCTGGCATCCACCTTAACGAGAGGGTATTGCCGCATAAAGGCAGAGATTGCTGGTATAACTTGCGAACGTCCGAACGCTGAAGGCATGCTTACGTGCAAGCGGCCACTGGGGGCGCTCTGCGCCTGGGACATAGCTAATTTAGCGTCATCAAGATCACTCAGGATTTGCTTACATCTCTGGTATAACGCCGCCCCATCATCGGTCAGACTTAGACTGCGCGTTGTGCGGTTAAACAACCTGACATGCAGTTCATTTTCCAGACGTGATATCGCTTTACTCACGCCTGAAGCACTAATTCCCAATTCCGTGGCTGCCAGGGTGAAGTTACCACCTTCCGCTGCAGATACAAAAGCCGCTATTGCTCCAAGATCCATAATACCCTCATGCTGGAATTTCAGTCATCAATGTAATGATTTAAAGCTTATTTAACAACTTCAGTTTGTTATTTAGAGTATGCGTACTGACCGCTCCTTGAGAAAAAATCATGATCCATTTGAAAATAAGTAAGCTTGCTGGCATTACGCTGCTCTTCAGCATGGCGATAAATTCTGCGACGTTGCAGGCACAGGAATTTATTGGATATGTCAAAAATACCGTCAATCCTGAAGATATGGTTGTCATTCCAAATACGCCCTGGGTTGTCACATCTACGGATAAAACACCGGGGAATGAGAAGCCAGGCTATCTATATCTCATTGATTCAGCTTCTGGGAATGCTCATCAGGTGAATGCCAAGGTCGCCTTCGTTTCTTCTGCTGGCGACCCAACCTGCAAACCTCTGAAGATGGACGATCTTGCGATGAGTGGACTTGCTATACGTAGTACAACTGATGGCACGCATCAACTGATGGCTGTCAATCGCGGAAAACGAATGTCGGTTGAATTCTTCAACATTGACCTCTCCACTTCCAAACCTGCTTTTACATGGAGCGGATGTTTGATCATGCCCGATAAAGCTTTCCCAAATGCTGTGGTTCCGCTCAGCAACGGTGGTCTGGCTGTAACAATTTCTTTTGAAACCGATAACAGAGCTCTAATGCAGCAACTGGAAAATAGAGTGAATACCGGTTATCTGTTGGAGTGGAGCCAACAACATGGCTTTAAAAGGGTTGCAGGCAGCGAACTTCCGCTTAACAACGGCCTTAAAATCAGCCCTGATGGCAAATTTTACTACATCGCAGGTTGGGGGAGCGAGAGCATATTACGATTACCTACGTCTTCAGGGAGCGGTAAACCTCTTCAGGTGAATATTGGAATGAAGCCAGATAATTTGAGTTGGTCCAGAGACGGAAAACTGATAGTTGCAGGCCAGCTTCAGTCGGCTACCAGCATTTTTAATTGTGTTGCTTCTGATAAAGATGTCTGCCCCGTTCCCTTTAAAATCATTGAAGTAGATCCCAATAATTTATCTACTCTTCGTGTACTGGTTGATGGGGAAAATATGAAGACGTATGCCGCTGCAACAACCGGACTTGAGGTCGGTAATGAGATATGGGTGAGCGCATTTCGCAACACTAAAATTGCCCGCTATCGATTAAATCAATAATTATTAAATTGAATTTTATGCCAAAATCGGACGGCAGGATATAGCAAACCTGCGTCTGAATTTTCTTTACCACTATTATCCGGGGATAAAAAAACGTGAAGCTAACTCATAAATCACTGTGTCAATTGCTCCCTATAGCTCAGAGCTATCAACGTCCGCTTCTGGCACAAAGCGGACTAACCGATCTCCCTAAACAGCCCTTCACTTATTCTCCCCACCCATTAATCTTCCGCGCCTGGATCACCTTCCAGCGAATAGACAACGCTCTCCTAAACCAGGCAAATAAGCCCACTCAAGTTCCCCTGAGCGGACTGCTGGATGTACTCCACTTTCTCCCCCCAAAACATCACCCAAGAATCGCCTCCAGTCTTGCCAGCACCTCATTGACAATCACCTCGGGTACCCGCTCCAGGCGTCTGCCGTTACGCACTTCCATATCAAGAGTTCTGGGCTGGTCGCAGCGGATCACGCCGGTGGTTTTCGTTCCCGCACCATCCAGAGAAACGGCGAAGCCTGCCGTGCGGGCGAAGTTGCCGCCGCTGGTGATTGGCACAACAACGGGGAGCCGGGTGAAGGCGTTAAACGAAGCGGGTGAAACAATCAGCACCGGCCGCGTTCCGCGTTGTTCGTGCCCCGCAGTGGGATCGAGAGAGACGAGCCAGATTTCTCCCCTGTCCATTTACAGGACCTCCTTACCCAGGGCTGAGGCATTAGCCCATTCCCGATCCTCGTCACTGATTTCTGCGTGCGGATCGCACTGCGCCAGCAGCTCATCAAGGGAATAATGCGGTCGTTTCTGGGGTTCAATAATCAGGCGGCCATTATCAATGGTCATGCCGACTTCACTATCGGTAGTCAGCCCCAGCGTTTTAAGCACGGCAGGAGGAACCGCCAGCATGACGGAGCCTCCAACCTTTTTCAGGCGAGCAATATGCATAGAACACCTCCAAAAATTATATTTAAATATAACATTGTCGGCGATGCGTGCGCAATTATTAATCAATTCCATTGTGGTAATTTCCTTAGTTTAGCCTGTTATCATGCAGGAGCTGAGTCCATGACAAAGAAAGCCGATGATAGAAAACTTCACCACCGGCTCAAAGAGTTATGACGTTTCAGGCAGGAAGAATGCGGCACGGCTTCCAAATCTTTGCACCGCCGGAGGCAAGAGGATCACGCGTAAGGCTAATTCAGTAAGCACAAAGGCCCGCCCTCCATGGCAGCCCTTCCCTCTCACGCCACGCTATTGTTAGCCGCTGCCGGCAGCAGCGTTTTACTGCCTTTAAGGGTAAAGATAGAAATCACCGTAAAGCTCAGCGTAATACAGCCCAGGGTCAGATAAGCCTGGTGGAAGCCGACGGTATCGTACATCCGCCCTACCCACGCCGAGAGCACCACGCCGGATAGCTGTTTCGATAAGTTAAAGCCGATCAGGAACAGAGTGGCGGAAAGCTTGGGGTTAAACGCCGATGAGATGTACTTAAAGGTGCCGACCAGTAAAAACGGCAGCTCAAACATATGCAGCATCTTAAGGAATACCACCTCCACCGCCGAGCTGGCAAAGGACGATCCCAGAATACGCATGGACATAATTAATCCGGCAATTAACAGGGCATTTTTGGCGCCGATGCGGTTAATAATAAACGGCGCGAAAAACATGATTAGTGCATTAAGTAATTCCCCACCAGTAGTCACAAAGCCAAACACTTCGGTGCCGCGCTGCGGGCTGGAGAAAAACCCTTTAAAGAAGTTGGCGAACTGCTGGTCGAACACGTCATACACGCTGGCCACGCCCACCACGTAAACAATGAAGCCCCAGAAGCGCGGCATCCGCAGCAGTTCGGCGGCGGTGCGCATTGAGAACGCCCGGCGGTTGGCGCCCAGCGCGTCGATGACTTCGGCGCTGTTGCTGCTCTCGGGTTTGGATACCCACAGCAGCACGCCGAGGATCAGCGCAAATCCGGAGGCGATCCAGAAGGTGATATTCGGGTCGATGCTGAACAGGATGCCGGTGATTGACGCACACAGCGCCCAGCCGACGCAGCCGGAAACGCGGACCTTGCCGTATTCAAAGCGGTTGGCGCGGCTCACGCGTTCAATATAGGCCTCCACCGCGCCGGAACCGCTGGAAAACACCATCCCCAGGTAGATCCCGCCCACCAGCGCGCCGGCGATGATGTTCATCTGCAGCAGCGGTGAGAACACGAAGATAAAGAACGGCGCAAAGAGGATTAACAGCCCCGTAATGGTCCACAGCAGATGTTTGCGCAGCCCGAGCTTATCGGAAATCAGGCCGAACACCGGCTGGAAGACAATGGAAAACAGGGAAATCGAGGAGAAAACAATCCCGGTTTCGGTTTTGGTCAGGTGGTTAACTTCCGCCAGCCACACGGGGAAAAACGGAAAGTAGGCCGACATAATGAAGTAGTAGAAGAAAAAGAACAGCATGAAATAGATAAAGTTGTGCCGTTCACGTGGGACAAGTTCAGAAAGTTTCATGGTGATATTCCGTATTATAATGTCTATCGCCTGACATGAATGATTTCGTTATCAGATATTTTCGTTAATGCCGCAATAACGGCGAAAATGAAACCCGCCCGCCGTCACGAAACGCCGGGAAAATGGCTGCTTTTTGTCGTTCTTTAAACATAAAATGTTAGCGCACGACATTCACCTTTACCGGAATAAGGAGCACCGCATGCAGCGCCATTTGGCAACCTTAGAAGATGTCGCCCGCGAGGCCGGCGTTTCCCAGCAGACGGTTTCCCGGGTGCTGAATAATCCTGCGGTGGTGGCCGAACGCACCCGTGACAAAGTGATCCGCGCGATGCAGGCGCTGCACTATGTGCCGAACCGCTCCGCGCAGCTGCTGGCGGGGAAATCCGCGCCGTCGATTGGGCTGATTACCGCCTCGCTGACGCTGCACGCGCCGTCGCAAATCGCCGCCGCGGTGAAAAGCTACGCCGGATCGCACCAGCTGGAAGTGTCGATTGCGATGCCGGTTCAGGCCGATTACCCGTCGCTGCAGGACCGGCTGAATGAGTTTCGCGCCCAGCATATTCGCGGGGCGATTATCAGCCTGCCGCTGGAAAGCAGCGTGGCGGAACGGCTGGCGGCGGAAAACAGCGATATTGCCTGCCTGTTTCTGGATGTCTCGCCGGAGAGCGACGTCTGCTGCGTGCGTTTCGATCACCGCGACGGCTGTGGGGCCTGCGTGCAGCACCTGTGGGACGCCGGGCACCGGGAGTTCGGCCTGCTGGCCGGGCCGGAAAGCTCAGTTTCCGCCCGTATGCGCCTGAGCAGCTGGCGAGAAGCGCTGCACCGGCTGGGGATCAGCAATGCGGTAACGGTATTTGGTGACTGGAGCGCCGCCAGCGGCTGGCAAAAAACCTTCGAACTGCTGCACCAGCATCCCAGGGTCAGCGCAATGGTGGTGGCCAACGATCAGATGGCGCTCGGCGTGCTCAGCGCGCTGGCGCAGCTGAATCGCACCGGCAGCCGGGCCGTTTCGGTGACGGGCTATGACGATACGGCGGACAGCCTCTACTTCCAGCCGCCGTTAACCACCGTCGCTCAGGATTTCAATGTGTTGGGGAAACGCGCGGTGGAAAGGCTGATCCAGCTGATGGCCGCGCCGCAGATCAAGATCCGCGAACTGCTGCCGACGCGGTTGATTATCCGCCAGTCCACCCGCCCTTACAGCGGGGAAACTGACGATGAGAAAGAGAAGGTGATTACGCAGTTAAAAACGCTGGTGGAGAAGCTGTGAACATCGCAAACGGGTCATCACCCGATGTCGATCCCACGGAAGAACCGCCCCTGACACCAGCCACATCAGTTAAAATCGGAACGCGCCGCCCACGGTGTACTGGGTCTGCGCGCCGTCGGAATTGGCAAAACGGCTGCTGACGTCGGTATACAGCGACAGGTTATCGCCCATCAGCCACTGCACGCCCACGCCGCCGCGGCCAAAGCTCTTGTCCGGCGCACCGATATTTACGCTGCGCACGCCCCCTTCCGCCCGGTCGCGAATGTTGAACTGGTCATTCACGCCGTCGCTGAGTTCACGAACCCAGGACAGATGCGCGTACGGCAGCAGGGTCTGATGCTGCGCAAAGCTGAATGATGAGGAAATCTTCCAGCCCAGCGAGGCCTCCAGCGAGTTGAAATCCTGCTTCTGGTAGTCCACGGCGGTGCGCAGATCTTCACGGTCGCTGAAACCGTCAACCGAATAGTGCTGGTAGTCCAGTCCGGCAAACGGCCCGGTACGCAGCTTAGCGAAGGTGAAGTCATAGCCGCCGTTCACCCGGCCACCGTAGAAGTTGGCGTTGGTATGGCCGTTAAGCGTGTGGTCCAGCAGCGCCAGGCCATCGCCTGATTCGATAAACACCGAGCGGCGGGTATCGAGGCTGGCCCGTCCGGCGGACAGGTCACCGGTCAGCCACAGCGGGTTATCAAAGGTCAGTTGGCCATAAACCCCCAGCTGCCAGGTGTCGCCTTTCACCGATCCGTCACGCTCCAGTTTATCTTTATTACGCTGATAGCTCAGGCTCGATCCCAGCACGGCGCGTTCGTTGAACTGATAGTCGACCAGGGCATAGGCCAGGGTATTTTGCGCGCGGCCCTGCGGCACGGTATCAAAACCATCCGCCGGAGTAGACTGGCCTTCAATACCGACAGCGCCTCCCCACGTGCCCGCTTCGCGAGGCTGCAGGCTGAGCAGCTGACGGCGACCATCGTGCAGATCGTTCAGGTTCTGGTGCTGGCGTTGCAGGCTCTCTTCCACCACGCGCTGAAGCTGGCCTGCGGAAGATGCGGAGTACAGCAGGTCGGTATTGGACCATTCAAGCAGCAGCCGGGTGAGGATTAGCGAAACGTCGTGCAGGCGCTGGGTAATTCTTTCCTGACCAAACACGCTGGTCAAAAATTCTTCGTTATCCGTGGCCGGGCTGTGCCAGGTTGCCCCGCCCGGCACCGCCGGATTGGTGGTCTGGGTATAGCCGTCTTTATCACCGATATCCCAGTTGGTCGCTTCCAGATACAGCACCGGAATGTCGAGAATATTAAAGCTGTCGCCGTCGCTACAGCAACCGGTCCCAGCCGGATACTGCGGATCCAGCCCCGGGTTGGTATACAGCTTCACACCCAGCTCTTCGGAAATGCGGAACAGCTGGTCACGCAGGCTGGTCAACGCCGGGTTACTGACGCTGTTATCCCCGGCGTGGGCGTAAAGCATATCCCCGGTGATCATACTGTCCATGTTGATCATCCCTTTCAGGTTGCCGGTCAGGTTGTTGGCCTCCAGCTCGTCGACCATCGCCGCCGATCCGCGCAGCCCCTCCTCTTCCGCACCGAATGCAGCAAAGACCAGCGTGCGCTCGGTCTGAATACCGCTCAGATTATGGGCGATTTCAGTGAGCAGCGATGCGCCCGAGGCGTTATCGTCCAGCGCTTCCAGCGTCGGCCTGCCGTAGTAGGAGTCGAAGTGTGCGCCGGTGACAATATAGTCATCCTGCAAACCTTTATTGTAAGCAATCACGTTCTGCGAGGCGCGGGTCTGACCCCGCGTAGTCCAGGTAAAATCCTGGCGCAGAACGTTATAGCCTGGAGACATGCGGTCCTCCATCCACTGTGCCGCGCCGACAAAGTTATCGGTATCGCGATAGCGTCCGGGATAATCGTGGATCAAGGTATCGAGGGTTTCTTTGGCGTAATCACCATATTCAACGGCAGCACCGGCCTGCTGAGCCGAGAAGAGAGCTAAAGCCACGGCGAGTTTCTTAAACATTCCTTTACCCTTAGTTATTGTCATTTAAAAAGCGCGTTTACAGCCCGGATAAAGCATCGATCGTGCCAGAGAGTGCATAAAAGAGATCGGGAGAGGTTTTCCTGCGGGAAATCAACGCATTAATATGAATAACTATGCAATCACTATGCAAAACTCATCCAGCGTAGCCACGCTGTAACGTTAGTGTAAAAAAAGAAGATGGGTGAATATTCATTTACTCTTTTTACGATTTTCTTACGAAAAGTGTGTTCAACCCTGCAATTTCTCTTCTCTGCTTCGCCGGATGCACCACTGGCGAACAGCGTTGCACGGCGATGAATCAGTGATAAACGAGAAGAGAAAACAGCTGAGGAAGTCAGGAAGTCAGGAAGTCAGGAAGTCAGGAAGTTAGGAAGTTAGGAAGTCAGGGAGCAGGCGTTTCACAAAGAGGGTTAATGGAAAAATGCCCCCTGCCGATTGCGCAGGAGGCATCGTTTCTTCCTTTAGTAACTGAATATCGATTGCGCGAAAATCAGAACACCACTTCAGCCTGCACGCCGAAGCTAATCTGATAGTCTTTACCGTCGTTAAAGGTGGTGCTGTCGATCTCGTTTTCCAGCGCCTTCAGATAGGTGGTGTACAGGCGGATTTCCGGGCGCGAGTTCAGGATGCTGGTATCCACCTTAAAGACCTGCGCCAGCGTCACCTTATAGCCGGACTCATCAAAGCTGAGGTTGTTGGCGCGGTTCTGCTGGTTAAAGTAGCCCAGCTCCAGCGCGGTCTGCATGGTGCGGCTCCAGATCCACGACGGGCGGATCACCGCGCGCGCGGTTTCGAAGTCGGTGTGTGCGCCGGTGTAGGTGGAGTAGAGATCGTGGCCGCGACCGTAGACCAGCGCGTGCGCCATGATGATCTTGTCGCTCAGGTAAAACTCGCCCTGGCTGACCAGACGCCAGCCGATACCATCACTGTGAATGCCGTAGTAGGAGCTGTTGTAGTCAAAATCCGGGTTGGCGCTGGAGATACTCATAAACTGGCTGGCCAGCGAGTTATCAGCCACCTGTAGTGTCAGTTCGTTGGTGCCGTTGAGCAGCGGATGACGCAGAATCGCCTGGCCGAGCCACGAGGATTTGACCTTGTAGTAGTCGTTATCCGCCTGCGCCTCTTTCTGTTCATCGGTCTGATTGGCGAAGGCGTATTTCGCCCCCAGCTCCAGCGTCACATTGTCGGTTATCGGCAGGTTTTTATAGCGAACTTCGGCGATATTCACGTTAACCTGGGTGGTATCGCTACAGGTTGAGGAACCCGCCGCGCACACCGTGCTGTAGTTATCGATGTCGTTGCGGGTCAGCGCCATACTCAGCGATCCCACCGGCATCGACCAGTTCTCAATCCCGATGCCCGCGCCGGAAAGCGTGCGGTTGCTTTTCCAGTCCAGCAGCTGAATTTCATACTGCGGCAGCGTGTGTTTGCCGATCCACACCGAGGCTTCCGGGGCGAACGGCAGCAGCCCGTTACCCTCCACGTACAGCTTACTAAGCTTGCCCATGCCGCCGCCGGACATGCCTTTTTCGAAGGATTCGTTGCTCTGGGTTAGGCCTAAATCGCCCTCAAACTGCACGTTGGCCCAGATGGATTTATCGCCCTCGCGCCACGCGCGTTTTTTCAGCGACAGGTTATACCAGCCGTCGTATTCGTTACCGAAGCGCCCCAGCGACCCCACGCCCCAGGACTTCGGCCCGCCGTTGGTGGTGCTGGCCCAGCCGGAGCGGAAATAGCCGGAGTATTTAAAGCCGGTGTCGTCCTGCACATATTTGCTGATCTGCTTCAGCGTATCCGGCGACAGCTCCAGCGGTTCGGCGGGAGCGGCGGAGGCGGTCCGGGCGACCGATGACGCAGAGGTTGCCGGAACGCCAGCAGTAACGCTGCCCGCAGACGGAGCCGAGGCAGCATAAGCAGCAGAACCCGCCGGAGAACCGGATGCCGCCGAATCAGCACGAGCCGAAGCCGCCTGTGCCTGTTCTTTATCCTCGTAGGCCTGCAGTTTCTGCTGGGTGGCCAGCAGCTGCGCCTCCAGCATTTCCATGCGCTGTTCCAGCGTCAGTTTTTGCCCCACGGCTTGGCCGCTGATGGCGTAGCAAGAGAATAGCGCCGCCGCGATCATCGTTTTTTTATAATTCAGTTGTTTCGCTTTCATTATTACCCCAGGGTATTGCATCCCCGCAAAAAAAAGACCCGCCGCCGGTGGAATACATTTCCACCGGTTGCAGGTCTCGCCTGAATTAAATCAGTTACGTCCTGAAGGGATAGTGTTAGATAACTGTCAATGTTGTTTTATTCACTACGGCGACAGCCCAACGCCGCTACAGACTTTATTTCTACTTCGCATTAATTCATTAAAGCGACAGCGCCATCACCGGTTCGCCAAAGCGAGAATGCGGTTTATCGCTGATCTTCATTTCGCGCCACGCTTCGCTGTTGGTGACAATCACCGGCGTCACCGTGTCGTATCCCGCCTGCTTAATTTCGTCGAGATCGAAGGTCAGCAGCAGCTGGCCCTTTTTCACCTCATCACCCTCTTTCACCTGCATCTGGAAATGCTGGCCTTCCAGCTGCACGGTATTGATACCGACGTGGATCAGGATCTCCGCGCCGCCGGTGGAGTTAATGCCGATGGCGTGGCCGCTGGCGAAGGTGCTGGCGATATGACCATCCACCGGGGAGTACACGCGCCCTTCATCCGGCACAATGGCGAAGCCCTGGCCGACAATGCCGGATGAGAAGACCTTGTCATCGACCGCCGTCAGCGGGATCACCGTGCCGGAAATCGGGGCGGCGATCTGCTCGTTGACCACCTGCGCCGCCGGTGCTGTCGTTGCTGCCGCAGAAGTTTCCGCGCTCACCGTGCGTTTTTCCCTTGGCGTAGGTGCGGAAGGTGTGGTTTGAGCCGTGGCTTTCAGCGCCGGGTCATCGAAGCCCACCAGCAGCGTCAGCACCAGGCTGGCGGCAAAGGCCACCACACAGCCGATAATAAAGCCGATAAAACCTTCGCCGTAGAAGATAGGCAGGGTCAGCAGGCCCGGCATCCCCATGGAAATGGCGGAACTTTTGGCATAGCCCGCAATGGCTCCGCCGCAGCCGGCGGCGATCACCGCACAGATAAACGGCTTTTTCAGCTTGAGGGTCACGCCGTACACGCCCGGTTCGGTAATGCCGAACAGCGAGGCGATAAAGCTGCTTCCCGCCAGCGCCTTGAGCTTTTTATCTTTGGTACGCAGCATCACCGCCAGCAGCGCGCCGGACTGGGCAAACACCGACGGGCTGGAAGCCGCCTTCAGATAGCTGTGGCCCATCACCGAAATATCGTTGATAAAGACCGTCACAAAGCCCCAGTGCACGCCGAAGATCACCAGGATCTGCCACGACGCCGCCATTAGCGCGCTGGCAATAATCGGATTGATGCCGTAGATGCTGACAAACAGTGACGCCACCGCCTCGCTCGCCGAAACGCCCACCGGCCCGATGGTCATTAACGTCAGCGGCACCATCAGCGTCAGCAGGAAGAACGGCGTCAGGATATTACGCACGCTTTCGTGAATATGGCGGTTCAGGAAGCGTTCCAGAATCGACATCAGCCAGACGCTGAAAATAATCGGGATCACCGTGCCGGTATATTTCATCATCATTACCGGCAGGCCGAAGAAGGTCACCGGATTACCGGCGGTAAACAGTTGCTGGATACTGGGATAAATCAGCGCGCCGGCAATCGACACCGCAACAAATACGTTGGTTTCGAATTTACGCGCGGAGGTAATCGCCAACAGCATCGGCAGAAAATAGAACAGGCTGTCCGAGGCGGCATGCAAAATAATGTAGGTGGTTTCTTTGCTGGTCATCCAGCCCGCCGCCAGCACAATCGCCAGCGCGCCTTTTAATACCCCTGCGGCGGCCATCGCCCCCAGCAGCGGGGTGAAAATCCCCGACACCAGATCGATCAGCCGGCCCAGTACCGAAGCGCTGTTCTGCTGCTCCGGTGCCGCCTTGTTACTTTTGCTGTCGTCCAGCAGCCCGGAGATGGCACCGATTGCGCGGAACACGTCCGGCACGCGGTTACCGATCACCACCTGCAGCTGGCCGGAGCCTCTCACCACGGTGATCACGCCGTCCAGCGCTTCCAGCTCCGGCTGATTGACCTTGCTATTGTCGATAATTTTAAAGCGCAGCCGCGTGGCGCAATGCACCAGCGAGGCAACGTTGTTCTCCCCACCCACCAGCTTGAGTATATTTCCTGCCAGCACTTCAGTATTCATGATAATAATTCCCGTTTTATCGACGACAGTCATTGCAGTGCGTTTACGATCGTTGCCTGTATCCGCTGGCCAGCAGGAAAAAAAGCAAAAAAAAACCTGGATAAAATAGTGTGAGAAAACACACTGCTTTATCCAGGTTTCGCCCAGAGCATTCTGGTCACGTCCTGAAGAACGCCCATCTTTTAACAATACCGCTGGGGAAACGCCACCGATATATTCAGTTTTGTGAAAGTCATCACTAAAATTTCATTCTGACAGCGGTGGGAAAGAATTAAATACGGCGGTTGCATCACATTTATCAGGAATAGTGATTGCCCCGGCGGGGCCCGATTCTTATAACTACGCCCTCAGGACGTTACTGACCTTTTGGCGAAACCTGCTTTCTGTTGCTTACCCGGCAACGGAAAGCAGGTTTTTTTTTTTTTGGCGATCCCCAATGGAGAACGATGATGGCCCGGTTAAACCCACTACTCGGCACGATGCTCGCCTGTACCCTCACCAGCAGCTGCGCCATTGCCGCAGCGGTACAGGCAGCGACGCAGCAACAGGCACAAACGCACGCGCAGGCGCAGGCACCTATGCAGGCACAGGCGGCGCAGCAGAAAACGCGCATTCTGATTTTGTCCGACATCGGCAATGAGCCGGACGACTCGCAGTCGCTGGTGCGCTTCCTGGTGTACAGCAACGAATTTAACGTGGAGGGGCTGATAGCCACCACCTCAACCTGGCTGCGTGACCGGGTTAACCCGGAGATGATGCACAAACGCATCGACGCCTATGCGCTGGCGCTACCGAATCTGCGCAGGCACGCGGAAGGCTACCCGAGCGCCGAGGAACTGCGTTCTGTGGTGCGGGCCGGTCGCGCCGGCTACGGTATGGACTACGTCGGCGCGGGGAAATCCACCGAGGCCTCGGCGCTGATTATCCAGTCGGTGGATAAACCGGACCCGCGCCCGCTGTGGATCGACGTCTGGGGCGGTGCGGTGGATCTGGCGCAGGCGCTGTACGACGTGCGCGCTACGCGCAGCGCGGAAGAGGTCGAGGCGTTCGTCAGCAAAATCCGCGTTTATGCAATATCCGATCAGGACAATACCGGCGAATGGATCCGCGCGCAGTTCCCTGCCCTGCGCTACATCACCAGCATTCACGCCTGGAATGACTACTTCATCGCCACCTGGAGCGGCATGTCGTCGCGCTTTGCCGAGGGCGGCGATATGAGCCAGGTCAACAACGACTGGCTGGCCGGTAATATCCGCAATCAGGGACCGCTGGGCGCGGCCTATCCGGCCATTGAATACACCATGGAAGGCGATACGCCCTCGTTCCTCTACCTGCTGCAAAACGGGCTGAACGCGCCGGAACATCCGGAATACGGCGGCTGGGGGGGACGCTATGCGGCGGTGACGCCCGACAGCCGCAGCGGGCTGCGCACCAGCACCTCCGATACGGTCACCGGCGTCGATGGCAAAAGCCACCGCACCGCCAGCGCCACTATCTGGCGCTGGCGCGAGGCGTATCAAAATGATTTTGCCGCACGTATGCAGTGGAGCGTGACCCCGGACGTGAAAAAGGCCAACCACAATCCGCAGCTGGTGCTGAACGGGCAGCCGGGACAGGGGATCGTCGAGCTAAAAGTGAAATCGGGTGAAGGGGTCCAGCTGTCGGCGAAGGGGTCGTACGATGTGGACAACAACCGGCTCAGCTACCGCTGGTGGCAGTACAAAGAGCCGACCGCCACCGCCATGAATATCCACTTTGGCCCGGAGCTGAAGCTGGAAAATACAGAGCGTGAAGCGCTGAGCTTTACCGCGCCTGCGGTAAAAACAGCGACGCCGTTCCATATCATTCTGCAGGTACAGGATGACGGAACGCCGTCGCTGTTCTCTTATCGCCGCGCCATCGTAACGGTGACGCCATAGCGGCAGCACGCCCGGGCGCGCAGGGCGCCCGGGCAATGCGTTCTCACACGGTCAGACGGGATCGCTCAGGCTGCCGCCGTTGCTGCCAATCACATCGCGATACCAGAAGAAACTCTTCTTACGGCGGCGCTCCAGTGTGCCGTTGCCTTCATCATCGCGGTCGACGTAGATAAAGCCATAGCGCTTCGACATCTGCGCGGTACCGGCGCTGACCAGATCGATCGGCCCCCAGCTGGTGTAGCCCATCAGCTCAACGCCGTCTTCAATCGCTTCCCTCACCTGCACCAGATGCGCCTGCAGATACTGGATGCGGTAATCGTCCTGGATCGAGCCATCCGCCGCCGGAATGTCTTTCGCCCCCAGGCCGTTTTCGACAATAAACAGCGGCTTCAGGTAGCGGTCGTGCAGTTCATTCAGCAGGAAGCGCAAGCCCTGCGGGTCGATCTGCCAGCCCCACTCAGAACTTTGCAGATGCGGATTGGGGATCATCTTCATGATATTGGTGCGCGAGCTTTGATACAGCTCCGGCTGCGCCGCCGCACAGCCGCTCATGTAGTAGCTGAAGGAGATAAAATCCACCGTCTCTTTCAGGTCGGCGGCATCCTGCGCGGTGATATTCAGCACGATGTCGTTTTCGCGGAAGAAGCGCTGGATCCACGCCGGATAGGCCCCGCGCGCCTGCACGTCGCCGAAGAACAGCCAGTCGCGATTCACGCTCTGCGCCTTCAGCACGTCCTCCGGCTTACAGGTGATCGGGTAGCGGATCCCGCCCAGCAGCATGCTGCCGATTTTGGCATCCGGGATAATCTCGTGGCAGGCCTTCACCGCACGGGCGCTGGCCACCAGCTGATGGTGGATCGCCTGATAAATCTCCTGCTTGCTTCTTTCCCCCGCCAGCCCGACGCCGGTAAACGGTGCGTGCAGCGCCATATTGATTTCGTTGAAGGTCAGCCAGTACTTCACCTTATCGCGATAGCGGGTGAACACCGTGCGCGCATAGCGCTCAAACAGCGCAATCACCTCACGGCCGCCCCAGCCGTCGTACTTTTTCACCAGCCCATACGGCATCTCGTAGTGCGACAGGGTGATCAGCGGCTGAATGCCGTAGCGCGCCATTTCATCAAACAGGCGGTCGTAAAACGCCAGTCCTTCTTCATTCGGCTGGCTCTCATCGCCCTCGGGATAGATACGCGTCCAGGCGATAGAGGTGCGCAGCACTTTAAAGCCCATCTCGGCAAACAGCTTCACGTCTTCCGGGTAGCGGTGATAGAAATCGATGGCCTGGTCTTTCACGCCGTGGCTGTCAGCATCGCGCTCCACCACACTGCCGTGGATGCCCTGCGGCTGAAGATCGGAAGTGGAAACGCCCTTCCCGCCCTCGTTCCATGCGCCTTCCACCTGGTTGGCCGCTACCGAACCGCCCCACAAAAATCCTTTCGGGAATGCCATATTCATCGTTACGTTCTCCTTTATCACTCATTCACCTGCGTGTTATCTGTGCAGGTCTGAAAACAAAAAAACCTGCTCAGCACCGGCATCGCGAGATGTCAGTGCTGCAGCAGGTTTCGCCTGATAGGTTCAGTTACGCCCTGAAGTGTGACCTGTTAGTCAGCTTAACCGCCGCTAAGGCGGTTGATATGGATGGTCAGGAACATCACCTCGTCGGTGGTGAGCTGGCAGCCATAGTTCTTATCCACATAGTGACAGATTTTCTTTGCGCAGGCCCAGGCCTTCGGCATCATTTCGGTAATACCCTGATAGATGCTGTCATCACCGTGCGCCACGGTTTTACGATTCAGCAGCCGCAGGGCGAAGAATTTCAGATGGGTCACGAAACGCTGGTAGTCCAGCGAGTCCTCATCCCAGGTCAGCTTGAAATCGTACTGCAAAATGCTCAGTACGTCCCTGATGATCGTTGCACTGTCCATAGTGCTCTGCATGTCGCTGTTGTTTTTGGCATTGGCCAGATGCAGGGCGATAAATCCCGCCTCATCCTGCGGCAGCGTAATACTCAGCGCCTGCTCGATCAGCCCCAGCGCTTCCAGCCCGACGGCAAACTCCTCGGCGTAGAAGCGTTTAATATCCCACAGCAGGAAGTTCTTGATCGCCAGTCCGCTGCTGTGGCGCTGAAGGGCGAAATTGATATGGTCGCTGAGCGCCATAAACAACGTGTCCTGCACGGTGATCGCCAGACGCTGCTGCGCCAAATTGATAATCCGCTGGGTCACGGCGAGGTGCGCGGGTGGGATCTCCGCCAGCAGCTGCGCGAACACATCCGCCAGCCCCTCGGATTTTTTCACGAACTGGCTTTCGATCTCAGTGGCATTGACGCTGTCGCCGGGCTTTTTGCCAAAGCCAATCCCGCGCCCGATGGCCACCACCTCTTCCTGCCTGGCGTTGATCAGCAGCACCGCGTTATTGCTGAGTATCTTGTCGACTTTCATTGCAGCCATCTTCTGGGTGACCTTGTTCATAAAAAAGACAAAAAAAAACCTGATTGCATTGAAGCCATTACGGTTTCAATGCGATCAGGTTTCGCTCAGGGTTATCTGATAACGTCCAGGACGCTGTTATAACCAATCACACCGCCAGGCTCAAGCCCCCTCGCCAGGAACTGTGACGATAATCATGAACTGCTGCCCGGACGGATTCTGTTGATACCGACATCGCGGCCACCCTGTTGGAATGCTCCGAATGGGGGAAGGCACGGCTCAATCACGGTTAACCGCTTGCTGCATGCTCAGAATAAGCACAATCGCTTATTTTCCGCTATCCTTCACAGCTGACATTTCAACAGGGCCAGCCACGGTAAAAGATTATTACCATCCACTCTGTCCACTAAATATCCGTTGTCATCGATAAGTATTTTTTTCTGCTTTACGGAATTGCCGACATTCCCACCGACGGTGATAATATATCCCTGCTCCCGACTAACATAAATAACCACGTCACCGTGTGAAGGATAGAAACCGTCGGCCCTGTAAGCCAGTTCGGCGTTTTCGAAACTGTATTCGCTGGCATATTCGCGGCCCGAGCAAATAATATCACCCGGGGCGGGAATATCCGAATCGGGTGAAACGGCATAATAGGCGCTGTCAGTGCCGTTTACCTTCGCCTTTCTTGCCGACTCGATATAATGACAGTGCGCCGAAGAATAGTTAAATAAACTGCCTGCCCCGGAATTTCTGACAACGAAAGAAATAAAGGCTGACGACCAGGCCGGATTATAAAACTTTCCATGCTTATCTTTTGACAGCGTTTTACCATCGATATTTTCAATATCGATGGCCTTCCAGTATTCGCCGACGCGTTTATAAACCGCGTTATCGTATTCCTTCAGCGTTCCAGATCGGAACTTGGTATATTCACGATCGCATGCCGATAACAGCTTTTCAATAAAAATAGTCATACATCCCCCACAGACTAGTGAAAAATGAAACCTCATCTGTTAAAAATTTAATTACTTTTTAGTTTTGAATAACCAAAAATGAAGCGCCTAAACTTTTCGCTTTCCAGAGACAGGCGTTATGAAAGGCGTAGGTATCGGTTTGCCGAAAGCGATAATAACCTGACCCGCCCCCTTTTCCAACACGTTGCTTTGATTGAAAAAAACAATTAACCCAATGAAATCTATTATATTTTTCACTCAGAGCAATATTTTAATCCGGCAAAGTATTTTTTACGGTAGATCGCAGATTCAATCCGAGGATATCACGAATAACAGCCTGAGCCGGGAACAGACAGCAGTGGCGATTCGAGTCGCTGCCGCCGTTGAAGCGCAGCTATCGCCCTGCGGTTCGGAGTAGATCACCGCCCGATCAGCTCCCGCGATAGGTGGACCAGCCGCCGGGGGCAATCAGAAACGGCAGATGGTAGTGATCGTCCGCCTTGGACGGGATAATGAAGTCAATCTGCGCGCAGGGGAAAGGCGTTTCCAGCCCCTTTGCCGCAAACCAGTCGCCGGTTTCCGCCACCAGCCGGTAGCGCCCCGGCGGCAGCGGCGCGGGCGCGAAGTCGCCCAGCCGTCCGTTGGCGTTGGTCAGCCCGCTGGCGATAACCTGCTCGCCCTGCTCAAGCCGCAGCGCCACGCCTGCGGCGGGTTTACCGGTGGAAATATCCAGAATATGGGTGCTCAGAGTGGTCATTCGCTTATTGCTCCTTCCAGTCGTAACAGGGTAATGTCGCGCAGCGCTTCCAGTGCCGCCTGCACTTCTTCCGCGTCGCTGTTGTTTAAACGCTGCGCCAGCGCGGCCAGGATCTCCTCGCCGCTGCGGCCTTTGGCGCGGATCAGGAACACCCGGCCAAAGCGTGCCTCATAGCGGGCATTACCCGCCTTCAACGCCAGCGCCAGCTGTGAGTCCTGATCGTTAACGGCGCCCTGCTCCTGCCGCGACAGCGCGGCGTGCGCCTGCGAGCCTGCGGGCTTTTCGCCGATGCGCGGATGCGCGCTCAGCGCCTGATTCAGCTCCGCTTCTCCCCAGCGCTGCGTCGCCACCCGCGCGGCGTTAAGCAGCGATTCGCGGCTGGCATAGGGCCGCGACGCCACCACGGCTTCACCCCATGCCGGGATTGCCACGCAAGGTTCAATCAGGGCCAGCGCCTGCGGGGATGAAAGATGATTAAAGTGACTCAGCGCCGTCATTACTGCTCCTTGCTGCCGCGACCGGCGCGGCGGTTTTCTCTTCGGGAATGATCAGGTTAAGGACAATCGCCACCAGCCCGCCGCTGGTCGCCGCCGAGCCAAACAGGTTGCCGATAATCGGCGGGAAGTGGGCGAGAAACGCCGGAACCGCCTCCACGCCCAGGCCGAAGCCGAACGCCAGACCGACGATCAGCATATCGCGGCGGTTTAACGGCACCTGGGTAATAATGCGGATCCCGGCCGCCACCACGCAGCCAAACATCACCATCGTCGCGCCGCCCAGCACCGGCGTGGGGATCTGCCGCAGGATCTCACCAAACGGCGGGAACAGCCCCAGCAGGATCAGGATCACCCCAATATAGCGGCCAACGTAGCGGCTGGCGACGCCGGTCATCTGGATCACGCCGTTGTTCTGCGCAAAGGTGGTGTTGGGAAACGCGCACAGCATGGCGGCCACCATGCAGCTGATGCCGTCGGCCAGAATACCGCCCTTCAGGCGGGAGCGAAAAGCGCCGTCGTTAATGGACTGCTTCGAAATCAGGCAGTTGGCCGTTAAATCGCCCACCGCTTCAAGAATACACACCAGCGAAACTAAGGCAATCGGCAGGAAAATCGCACTGTTAAACTGGAAGCCAAACGGGAACAGCGACGGCAGGCGGAACCAGGTGTCACCGATGCCGGTGAGATGGAAATTGCCGCTCAGCGCGGCCGCGATACAGCCAACGGCGATGCCCACCACCACCGAAGAGAGGCGCAGCCAGCGGTTTTTCGCGCAGCTCAGCAGCACGATTACGCCGAGCGTACCGGCCCCTAAGGCGATATTGCTCATGCTGCCGAACGCCTGCGACTGCTCGCCGCCGCACCAGTTGATCACGCTGACTTTAATCAGGCTGATGCCGATCAGCGCAATCACGCTGCCGGTAATGATCGGGGTAAAGATTTTTTTTAGCGGTTCGATAAAGCGGCTGACGATCACCGGCACCAGCGCGGCGACGAAGTTTACGCCAAACAGCATGGCCATAATATCCTGCGGGCCGCCGCCCTGACCTTTTACCCAGATGCCACCGGCAATCGCCACGCCGAGAAAGGCAAAACTGGTGCCCTGCATGCAGATCATCCCCGCGCCGATGCCCCACACGCGGTTGGACTGGAGAAACGTACCGATGCCGGAGGCCAGCAGCGACATGCTGATCAGATACGGCATCCAGTCGCCCAGCCCGAGCGTGGCACCAATAATCAGCGGCGGCGTGATGATCCCCACCAGCCCGGCCAGCACGTGCTGCAGCGCGCTGAAAAAGGCCGGAAGCGGTGGGATCTTCTGCTCAAGTCCGTAAATCAGCGTGTCGTTCTTTTCATCAGCCATGGTTGTTGCATCCCGTTGCGAATAAGCGATATCTGCACACTGCACAAACCAGACCAGAGTCGCCCGAACGGGGCGGATATTTTTCTTCCCGGCCGATTATCCACGTAATTTCAATAAGATAAATTCATCATTCAGGGCCATTCATTCCCCCGTTCAACCGCCACGGCACAGTGAAACGTTAGATTCCTCCATGCCGGTTAAGAAATTATTGATTCACGATAAGGCAGAGACTGCGATGTATTGCACTAAAAAAAGGCAGATCGGCATAGAGGCGCAATGAAAACCCCGCCGCCAGCGCCTTTGCCGACCTGGTACGCAAATTGCTGAATCCTGTTACGACGCCTGAACAGGAGAGAAAAATGAAAGCAATAGTTATCGGTGGCGGCATTGGCGGCCTGAGCGCTGCGGTTGCGCTGGAAAACGCAGGGATTACCTGCGAAGTTTACGAAGCGGTGAAAGAGATCAAACCGGTGGGGGCGGCAATTTCCATCTGGCCAAACGGCGTAAAGTGCATGCACCACCTCGGCATGGGCGAGATTATTGAAACCTTCGGCGGGCCGCTGCGGGCGATGGCGTATCAGGATCATCTCAGCGGTGAGGCGCTTACCCGGTTTAGCCTGGCCCCGCTGATCTCACGCACCGGCGGCCGCCCCTGCCCGGTTTCCCGTGCAGAACTCCAGCGCGAGATGCTGGATTTCTGGGGGCGCGATCGGGTGCAGTTCGGCAAGCGGGTCACCCACACCGAGGAAAACGGCGACGGCGTGACCGTCTGGTTTACCGACGGCACCTCGGCCCACGGCGATTTTCTGATTGCCGCCGACGGCAGCCACTCAGCGCTGCGTCCTTACGTACTGGGCTACACGCCGGAGCGGCGCTACGCGGGCTACGTTAACTGGAACGGCCTGGTGGACATCGATGAAAGCCTGGCCCCCGCCGAACAGTGGACCACCTTTGTGGGCGAAGGCAAGCGCGTGTCGCTGATGCCGGTTTCCAACGGGCGCTTCTACTTCTTTTTTGACGTGCCGCTCCCGGCGGGGCTGGCGGAGGATCGCACGACCCTGCGCGCCGATCTCACCCGCTATTTCAGCGGCTGGGCCGCACCGGTGCAGAAGCTGATTGCCACACTGAACCCCGACACCACCAACCGCATTGAGATCCACGATATCGAGCCGTTTGACCGGCTGGTGCGCGGGAAAGTGGCGCTGCTGGGCGACGCCGGGCACAGCACCACGCCGGATATCGGCCAGGGCGGCTGTGCGGCGATGGAGGATGCGGTGGTGCTCGGTGCCGTTTTCCGCGAGAACCGCGATATCGAATCGGCGCTGCGCGAGTATGAAACGCAGCGCTGCGACCGCGTGCGTGACCTGGTGCTCAAGGCGCGCAAGCGCTGTGACGTGACCCACGGCAAGGATATGGCGCTCACCCAGGCCTGGTATCAGGAACTGAAGGAGGAAACCGGCGAGCGCATCATCAACGGCATGTGCGAAACCATTCAGGGCGGACCGCTGGGCTGACGCCTCTCAGGCTGGGGCCGTGGACTGCATCGCCTCCAGCACCGCTGTCAGCTTCTGGATCGCCATCTGCGCCGGGCGCGAAAGCTGGCGCGAAGGCGCGGTACAGAGTGCCAGCGTCAGCGGCCGCAGCAGCGCGCCGCGCAGCGGCACAAACGCCAGCTGGCCGCGTTTTACCTCGTCGTGAACGTCCAGCAGGCTCAGCACCGTTACGCCACTGCCCTTCAGCACCAGCGATTTGATCAGCCGGATATCATTGCAGCTGATGGTGTTCGCCGGGGAAAAATCATGGTGGCGGTAGAGCATCGCCACCCGGTCATGAACCATCAGCGGCGCGCCGGGGAGGATATGGCGCTCTCCGCTCAGTTCCCCCAGCGAGATGCGCCCGCAGGCTGCCAGCGGGTGATCCGCACGCATCACGATGCCCATCTCCAGCTCGACAAACGCCAGCACGCTCAGCCCCGCCTGCCCTTCCGGGTCGAGGATCAGCCCGAAGTCGAGATCGGCCTGCCGGACCTTCTGGCTGACCGTATGGCTGTCGGCCACCTGTAAAACCAGCTCCAGCCACTGCCAGTCGGCGATGATATCGGACAGCGCGCTGGCAAAGCTGCCTTCCGCCAGCGCCTGCACCAGCCCGACGTTGACCGTGCCGCGCCGCAGCCCCTGCAGCTCATCAAACTTCTGCCGCGTCAGGCGAAACTCCTTCTGCCAGCGCAGGATATTGTCATACAGCAGCTCCCCCGCCGTGGTCATCCGCAGCCCTTCCGGCAGCCGTTCAAACAGCGGCGTACCGAACTCCTCTTCAGCCTGCAGGATCTGGCGGTTAATCGCCGACGCGGAAATATGCAGCTTTTCCGCCGCCCGGCGCAGGCTGCCGCAGCGGGCCACTTCGGCAAAGTAGAGCGCAAAACGGGAAAACGGACTCATGCGGCACCTGTACTCATTTTTGCAACACCCTGGTGAATTAATGCTGATGGATGCGTACACCCTAATATGACAACAATAAACCCACAACAATTAAACAACTACTTTTT
This sequence comes from Erwinia sp. JUb26, assembly GCF_003751505.1. Taxonomy (GTDB): domain Bacteria; phylum Pseudomonadota; class Gammaproteobacteria; order Enterobacterales; family Enterobacteriaceae; genus Erwinia. Next base: position 43,291 of record NZ_RJVB01000006.1, read on the forward strand.
GTGAGCAGGAAGGCCGACGATGAACACGCACAAACCCACTCCCCCCGCGCACTGCACCTTCGAGCCGGATGACTGGCTGAAGCTGGCGAAATGCTGGCACCCGGTGGCCCGCGCCTGCGACATCGACGCCGTGCCGGTGAAAGCCACGCTGCTGGACGAACAGCTGGTTATCTATCGCATCAAGGGCAAAGTCGTCGTAGCACGCGACGTCTGCCCGCATCGCGGCGTACCGCTAACGCTGGGTTTTCACGATGAGGAAGGCATTATCTGCCCGTACCACGGCCTGCGCTTTGGCGAAGACGGCCGCTGTAACCGCATTCCCTCCAGCCCGGACCAGCCGGTACCCGCGAAGCTGAACCTGACGAGCTACGCGGTGGAAGAGCGCTACGGGCTGATCTGGACCTGCCTGGACTTCGATGCTGACAACCCGCAGCCGCTGCCGAGCATGCCGCTGTGGGACGAAGACGGCTACCAGCAGATCAACTGCCCGGGCTTTGAGGTCAACGGGTTCGCCGGTCGCCAGGTAGAGGGCTTCCTGGACGTCGCCCACTTTGCCTGGGTGCATACCGATACCTTCGCCGATGCCGACAACCAGCGGGTTCCGGACTACAAGCCGCAGGAAACGCCGTTCGGCTTCGTTGCCGACTACTGGAGTTCGGTCAGCAACTACGCGCCGCACTCGGAATACCGCGCGCCGGAAGGGTTCCAGTGGCTGCGACATTTTGAAATGCACCTGCCGTTTACCGCCACGCTGACCATTCATTTCCCCGGCGAGGAGCGGATGGTGATTATGAATGCCGCCTCGCCGGTGTCGGCCCGGGTCACGCGGATGTTTGCGCCGATCGCCCGCAATGTCGATCTGCACGTGCCGGTGGAGGATGTGCATGCCTTTAACCTGCGGGTGTTTGAGGAGGACCGGCTGATGGTGGAGACTCAGCGCCCGGAAAGGCTGCCGCTGGACCTCACCCTGGAGGCGCATATCCCGGCCGACCGCAGTTCGATTGCCTACCGTCGCGGCCTGAAAAAAATGGGCTTCGGCGACTTTTTCCTCGTCTGACAGGAGGCTGCGATGACTGACATGCTGGAAGCAAGGGTCGATGGCCTGTGGTGCCAGGGCGACAAAAGTCTGGCGGTCAGCCTGGTGGGCACCGGCTCTGAGCCGCTGCCCGACTGGCAGCCCGGAGCGCATATCGACCTCCACCTGCCCTGCGGGCTTATCCGTCAGTATTCGCTGACCGGAACCGGCGAGGCGAACCGCTATCTGATCTGCGTGGCGCGTGAAGCCGCATCGCGCGGGGGATCGCGCTATATTCACGACACGCTGCGCCCCGGCCAGCGGCTGATGATCTCAGCGCCGCGCAACCTGTTTCCCCTGCATCCTGCGGGGCGGGTGCTGCTGCTGGCGGCGGGGATCGGCATCACTCCGCTGTACGCGATGGCATTGCAACTGAGGGCGACGGGCACACCTTTTGAGCTGCACTACTTTGTAAAAAGCCGCCGCAGCGCCGCCTTTATCGCTGAACTGATGGAAAACAGCGATTTGGCGATGTGTACCGTTCACTGTTCCGACGAGGGAGGCAGCCCGCGCCAGCGGCTGGTGCAGACCATCGCCGCGCCGCAGGGAGAACAGCATCTTTACATCTGTGGTCCGCAGGGTTTTATGACTTCGGTCGCGGAAACCGCGCGGGCGAAAGGCTGGGCGACGGAGCAGATCCACAGCGAAGCCTTCCAGCCCGCGGCCCCGACGACGGGTGGAGCGCAGGACGGCACGTTTACCGTCACGCTGGGATCCACCGGGGAACGCTGGCCGGTTCCGGGAAACAAGAGCATCGCCCAGGTGCTGCTGGAAAATGGTGTGGCCGTGCCGCTCTCCTGCGAGATGGGCCTGTGCGGCGCCTGCCTGACGCCGGTCATCGACGGCGTTATCGATCACCGCGATACCGTGCAGTCCGAAGAGGAAAAAACCGCCCCGGCGCAGCATATCGCGCTGTGCTGCTCGCGCAGCCACTCCGGGGAGATTGTTATCGATCTTTGAAAGGAAACCGTTGATCCCTGGCTTCACACCTGCATTCTGGAAAATCATCGCATTGCAAAGTTTGCCTGACAGCAACAGAATTGGTTAAAGAATAATCATGTTGAAGTAAGGGCGTGATTAATTTACCAGGCAGTGAAGCCATGTAAGGGAGAACAGGACGTGGATGACAAGGACATGATGGAAAAGATTCGTGTAGATGTGGCAACGCTTTCTGAGCGATCGAAGAGCTTCGCTACAAAAGAGGATGTACAGCTAATCAGAACCGATGTGCAGAAAGAACTTACCAACCAGACCAGATGGTTAGCAACGACGATGATTGCAATTGCAAGCGTCGGCCTTGCCGTGGCGAAGTACCTGTTCGGATAACTGCCAACCGTCAAAATTTTTCCCGCGCTACTGCGGATCCCCCTTCGGGATCTCGGCAAAGAACCCGGCAAACAGCGGCTGACGCAGCTGGTGCAGCACCTCCTGCAGGGTATCCAGCGGCGCGGCGGACCAGTCGGCGCGGGCGTCAACGTCGGGGTATTCGCGATCGTACCAGATTTTCAGCGCGGCTGAATGCATGCCGCGCCTGTCGCCCCCGGCTGCGGCCCCGGCGCGCATTGCCGCCAGCAGCCGATCGGCAAACGGCAGCTCGCTGCCCATCTGATATTCCCGGCGCATCTCCGCCAGCGTTTCCGCATTGAGCAGTAAATTCCCCCCCACCGCCCCGTCGTTTACCGACAGGCTGTCGGCATAAACGCCGCATAGCGGGCCGCTCCAGTGCGCCACGCTGCCGCTGCGGTCCACGATCATTACCTGCCTTCTGGGTGCTTCCGGATCTTCCCGCAGCAGCATCGCCAGCGTTTCGGTGGCGGAAAACCCCTCACGCAGCCGCGCGATACCGTGAATGCCATACAGCGGATTGGTCATCGCCTGGGTGGCAATCGCGCCCACCCGTGCAGCACCGTGGATCACCAGCGCACCCACTGCCGGACCGGCGGTGGCCGTGGCCGCACCGAACGCGCCGGTACGCGGATCGCGCGCGACGATTGAGAAAGTCATGTCAGCTCCAGTCGCAGGGTCAGACTAAATTTATATGGATAAATTATTGCAATAAGCCCTATTTATACGCATAAATAATAATCAGGACAACCGGTATTCACTCCCGAAGCAGATGAGGCCACCATGCTGAGTACGCGACGAATCAAGGTTTTAATCACAGGCGCCCTGCTGCTGTGCCCGCTGCTCGGCGCGCCGCTGGCTCAGGCCGCCACGCCCGCCGATGCGCTGCTGATAGGTCAGGTTGCCGAGCCGCAGTCGCTCGATCCGCAGGTGGCCACCGCCGCCAACGACTCGCGCATTCTGGTCAATATGTATGACGGACTGGTGCGCAACGGCGAAGGCAAACTGGATATCGAACCGGCGCTGGCCACCCGCTGGGAGATCAGCCCGGATGGCCTCACCTACCGTTTCCACCTGCGCGACAACGTGCGCTTCCACGACGGTACGCCGTTCAACGCCGAAGCGGCGAAGTTCACCTTCGATCGCATGATCGACGAGAAGAACCCGTGGCACGATACCGGGCCGTTCCCGCTGGCGTTTTTCTTCTCCAGCATCAAATCCATTGATACCCCGGATGTGCAGACGCTGGTGTTCCACCTGAAAGAGCCCTTCGCGCCGTTCCTCTCCAATCTGGCCACCCCGACCGGGCTGATCGTTTCACCCAGCGCGGTGAAAAAATACGGCAAGGATTTTGGCCGCCATCCGGTGGGAACCGGAGCGTTTCAGTTTGGCGAATGGCGCGCCAACCAGCGCGTGGTGGTGACGGCGAATGCGTCCTACTGGGACGGTAAACCGGCGGTCAACACCGTGGTGTTCCGCCCGATTACCGACGGCAATACCCGCGTGGCGGAGATGCTCTCCGGCGGGATCGATGCAATGGTGGAAGTCCCGCCGGATACGGTGAAGCTGTTTGCTGAAAAGCGCAAACGCTTCCGTCTGTATGAAACCACCGGTCCGCACGTCTGGTACGTGATGCTGAATGCCCAGGTGCCACCGTTTAACGACGTCCGCGTGCGCCAGGCGGTGAACTACGCGGTGAACAAACAGTCGCTGGTCGACAATATTCTCCAGGGCTCGGCGGACGTGGCCGACGGCCCTATCCCGGCGGCGTTCAGCTGGGCGGCGAATCCCGACGTGAAGGCCTACCCGTACGATCCGCAGAAGGCGCGCGACCTGCTGAAAGCGGCGGGAGCGGAAGGCGCAACCCTGACCTTCTACGTCACGGAGGGAGGATCGGGGATGCTCGATCCGGTGCCGATGGCCACCGCCATTCAGGCCGATCTGAAGGCGGTCGGACTGAACGTAAAAATTGAAACCTACGAATGGAACACCTATCTGTCCAAGGTCAACGCCGGACTGACGCCGCAGACCCATATGGCGGAGATGGCGTGGATGACCAATGACCCGGATACCCTGCCATTTTTAACCCTGCGCAGCGATGCCTGGCCGAAAAAAGGCGGCTTTAACTCGGGCTACTACAGCAATCCGCAGGTGGATACGCTGCTGGAGAAAGCCCGTCTGACCACCGATAACGCGGAGCGCGGGCAGCTTTATCGCCAGGTGCAGGAGATTGTGCACAACGACGCGCCGTGGCTGTTTGTCGCTAACTGGAAGCAGAATGCCGTGACCTCCACGCGCATCAATCATTTCTCGCTGCAACCGAACTTTAACCTGTTACTCAATCGGGTGACCAAACAGTAACGCCGACGCAGGAGCCTGACTATGTGGCACTACACGCTAAAACGTGTCCTGGCGATCGTTCCCATCTTTATTGGGCTTTCGCTGATCGTCTTTCTGATTATGGCGATGATCCCCGGCAACCCGGCCCAGGCGCTGCTGGGTGCCTGGGCCACGCCGGAAAACGTGGAACGCATCACCCGCGATCTCGGACTGAATAAGCCGCTGTGGCAGCAGTATCTGATCTGGATCGGCAACATCCTGCACGGCGATTTTGGCCGCTCCTACGTGCTGAACCGCCCGGTGATTGACGAGGTGTTGCAAAGGCTGTCGGCCACGCTGATCCTCGGTGGCAGCGCGCTGCTGCTGAGTACCGTGCTCGGGCTGCTGGCCGGGATTGCCTCCGCGCTGCGCCAGTTCGGCTGGGGCGATCGGTTAATCACCCTGTGCGTACTGGTGGGGATTTCCATGCCTTCCTTCTGGATAGGCCTGCTGATGATTATGCTGTTCGCCGTTCAGCTTCAGTGGTTCCCAGCCTCGGGGATGTTCGCCATCTGGGGCGGCGGCGGCTGGCTGGATCTGCTGCATCATCTGGCCATGCCCGCCGTCACCCTGGCGATTGTCGCCACCGGGGTGATCGCCCGCCTGACCCGCACCGCGATGCTGGAGGTGCTGCGTCAGGACTTTATTCGTACCGCACGCGCCAACGGTCTGAGCGAGTCGAAGGTGATTTACCGCCACGCCTTTCGCATGGCGCTGGTGTCGGTGATCCCGGTCATCGGCATTCAGGCCGGTTTCGTGCTGGGCGGCGCGGTGTACATTGAAACCGTCTTCCAGTGGCCGGGACTGGGCGCGATGCTGGTGAAAGCCGTTGCCACCCGCGATCTGCTGCTGGTGCAGGGCGGCGTGCTGGTTGCCGCCGCGGTTTATGTGCTGATCAACCTGTGCGCCGACATCCTGCAGGCGCTTCTCGACCCGAGGTTAAAATCATGAGCCAGATCCTGACGGCGCCCTCCACGCGCCACCGCCCGTCGCTCTGGTCGCTGCTGCTGGCGAACCGCCTGGCCACGCTGGGGCTGATTATTCTGCTGTTGACGGCGATCGTCGCCCTCTGCGCGCCGCTGCTGCCGCTGGCCGATCCCGATGCCACCAACCTGCTACAGCGCCTGCTGCCGCCGCTGTCGCCGGGGCATCTGCTGGGCACCGATCCGCTGGGGCGCGATGTGCTCTCACGGCTGATCTGGGGGACGCGGGTGTCGCTGGCGGTGGGCATCAGCGCCACGCTGCTGGCCGCGCTGTTCGGCACGCTGATCGGCCTGCTGGCGGGCTACGCGGGGGGCCGCACCGACAGCCTGCTGATGCGGCTGATCGATATGCTGATGGCTTTCCCTTATATTCTGCTGGCGCTGGCGATTGTCGCGGTGCTGGGGCCGGGGCTGCTGAATGCGCTGTACGCCATCGCCGTGGTCAATATTCCCTTTTTTGCCCGTAATATACGCGGCCTGACCGTCGGCCTGCGCCAGCGCGACTTCGTGCAGGCGGCGCGGCTCTCCGGCAAAAGCCACGCGTCGGTGCTGTTCACCGAAGTGCTGCCCAACGTGATGCCGGTGATCGTGGTGACCATGTCCACCACCATCGGCTGGATGATTCTGGAAACCGCCGGACTGTCGTTCCTCGGCCTCGGCACTCAGCCGCCGGATGCGGATTTAGGCTCTATGCTCGGCCAGGGGCGCGCGCAGATGTTCAGCGCGCCGCACGTATCGCTGGTGCCGGGCATTATGATCTTCCTGCTGGTAATGAGCTTTAACCTGCTGGGCGACGGCATCCGCGACCTGCTCGATCCGCGGCTGCGCTCCGGCGTGCTGCAGCGGGCGCAGGCGGTCACCACCGTCACCCGCCCTGCCGTACCGGTGGCAAAAACCGACGGTGCCCTGCTGGAGGTGGTGGATCTGGCAGTCAGCTTCCGCGCCGGAAAACAGGCGCAGCAGGCGGTGAAAGGCATCAGCTTCCATCTGCAGCGCGGGGAATGCCTGGGGCTGATTGGCGAAAGCGGCTCGGGGAAAAGCGTTACCGCGCTGTCGATTATGGGCCTGCTGGCCTCCCCGCCGGGTGAAATCAGCGGCGGCGCGGTGTACGTGGACGGCGAAGAGATGCTGTCGCTTTCTCCTGACGCCCTGCGCCAGCGCCGGGGGGCGCGCGTCGCCTATATTTTCCAGGATCCGCTGAGCACGTTGCATCCGCAGTTACGCATCGGCGACCAGATCGTCGAAGCCATTCAGGCGCACCAGGCGCTATCGCGCGGCCAGGCGCGGCAGAAAGCGATCGCCCTGCTGGAGGACGTTGGCATCCCCGATGCCGCCGCGCGGTTTAACGCCTGGCCGCATCAGCTTTCCGGCGGTCAGCGCCAGCGCGTGGGCATTGCGATGGCGCTGGCGAACGCCCCGGAAATTATCATCGCCGATGAGCCGACCACCGCGCTGGACGTTACCGTGCAGGCCAGGATCCTGGAACTGCTGCAAAACCTGCGCCGCGAACGCGGCCTGACCCTGCTGTTTATCACCCACGACTTCGGGGTGATTGCGCAGATCTGCGATCGCGTGGCGGTGATGCGCCACGGCGAAATTGTTGAGAGCGGCGACACCGCGACGGTGCTGGCCGATCCACAGCACGACTACACCCGACGGCTGATCGCCAGCGTGCCGAAGGCCGGCCAGGGCCGTGATTTCCTGCGCCAGGTCGCGGCGCTTTATCCCACCAGCCAGCCCCAGCAGGAGCGCGTATGAGCAACGTGATTGAGGTAGAAAACCTGACAAAAACCTTCGGCCACGCCGCACGCTGGTTCAGCCCGGCGGCACATCAGGTGCAGGCGGTCAAAGGGATTTCACTGCATCTTGCCGCCGGGGAAACGCTGGCGGTGGTGGGCGAAAGCGGCTCGGGAAAAAGTACCCTGGCGCGCATGCTGGTCGGGCTGGAAACGCCGACCTCGGGCACCATTCGCCTGATGGGCAATGAGACGGGCTCCGGGCGCAACGGTAAAGAAAACGGGCGGCTGATCCAGTATGTGTTTCAGGATCCGGTCGCCTCGCTGAACCCGCGAAAAACCATTGCGGATACGCTGGACGTGCCGCTGAAGGCGCTGTGCGGCTACGGCGGTGCCAAACGAAAAGCGCGGATGCTGGAGCTGATGGAGGCGGTGAAAATGCCCGCCGATGCCCTGATCGGCTATCCGCACGAGTTTTCCGGCGGGCAGGCCCAGCGGCTGGCCCTGGCGCGGGCGCTGGCCGCCGAAGCGCGTATTCTGGTGCTGGATGAACCGGTCAGCGCGCTGGACGTGTCGGTACAGGCGCAGGTTCTGCTGCTGCTGGATCAGCTGAAAGAACAGTTTGGCCTTTCCTACCTGTTTATCAGCCACGATCTGGCGGTGGTCGAATCGATTGCCGATCGGGTGGCGGTGATGTATCACGGAGATTTGGTAGAATGTGCCGATAACGCCACGCTGTTTCGTTCACCTCAGCACAGCTACACGCAGAGTCTGCTCGCCAGCGCCCCCCGTCTGTGAAGGAAAGAATTAATGAGCCAGGACACCCCGGACGCACCGCGCCGCAAGCGCACTGACGAAATCGTCGATGCGATTAAAGAAACCATCATTCGCGATAACCTGGTGCCGGGTGACCGGCTGCCGCAGGAAAAAGATCTGGCCCAGCACTACGCCGCGGGAAAAGGCACGGTGCGTGAAGCGCTGAAATCGCTGGAGGTGCAGGGGCTAATCCGCACCAAAACCGGGCCGGGCGGCGGCGCGTTTATCGAGTCGATGACCGAAACCCGCGCCATGAGCCTGCTTTCCAACTATCTGTTCACCCGCGAACTGTCGATCGGCAATATCTACGCCCTGCGCAAGGCGCTGGAGCCGATCGCCGCCGTCAGCGCGATCCACGCCATCGACGAGGCCGGTTTTGCCCGACTGAACCAGCTGATTACCGTCTACGACCATCCGCCCGCCGACGACGATGAGCGCTGGGCGCAGCGGATGGCGGAGCTGGATTTTCACGGCGTGGTCGCCAGCTATGCCGACAACGTGCTGCTGGCGTTTCTCTGCCACTTCTTACAGCGGCTGCTGAAGGATCTGGCAGTGTGCAAGGATATTTATCAACGCCCGGAACCGGTGGATCGCCGGGTGGGCATCAACTTTCAGCGCCGCCTGATCGACGCGATGCGCCACAAGGATGCGGAGGAAGTGGAGGCGATTATGCGCGCGCATATGCAGCACGCCGAGGCGTCAATGCTGGCGCTGGAGGCAACGCTGGAGGAACGCTTTCTGAGCGACAGCGTTTAGCCGCCGCGCGTAACCGACGAGTCAGATAAACCGGTAGCTGGCGATACACGCGCCGAGGTTACCGAGTCGCTTATCCACCCGCAGCGCGATGCCACGGGGGATAAACCGGCGTCAGGACATCACACGGCCGGGCGCGAAACGTGTTCGGCCGCTGCCTGGTTCGCCCGGGTGAGCGACTCTGCCAGCGTTTCCCCACGCAGCAAAGAGGCACAGAGCATCCCCATAAAGCAGTCGCCCGCGCCGTGGGTACTGACCAGTTCGACTTTTATCGCGGCCAGCGAACCGGCAGCCTGCCCGGCTTCGCACCAGGCAACACCGTGCTCCCCGGCGGTCACCACCACCGCACGGCAGTGTTCGGTCAGCGACACCGCCGCCCGCATCGCGTCGGCCAGTGAATCGACCACGATGCCGCACATATCCCGCGCTTCCACCGCGTTCACCACCAGCACGTCGAGGCAGTCCAGCAGTTCCCCGCTCAGCAGGCGCGCGGGAGCGGCATTAATGCACACCGGAATGCCGCGCTGCCGGGCGGCGCGGGCGGCGGCCAGGTTTACCGCCTCGGGGACTTCATTTTGCAGCACCAGCATTGATACCTGCTGCCACAGCGCGTCCTGGCTGAAGATCAGCGGCGAAATATGGTTATTGGCGCTGGAGACCACCACCGCACCATAGTCCCCGCTGGCATCCTGAATCGCTACGCTCATGCCGGAAGGCACGCCCTGCTCTACCGCCACGTGCTGCGTATCGACGCCGTTGCGTCGCAGCTCCGCCAGCAGAAATTCACCCTGACTGTCCGCGCCGACCGCCCCGGCAAAGCGCACCGCCGCACCAGCACGGGCGGCGGATATCGCCTGATTGCCACCTTTGCCGCCAAACTTGTAGGCGCAGCCGCTGCCGATCACCGTTTCGCCTTTTTCCGGGCGATGGTGGGCGGCGATCAAAATGTCGTAATGGAGACTGCCGGTAACGAGGATCTGATTCATGATTAGTATTCTCTGAGGTCCTGGACCGCCTGCTGAGTCTTCATCAGGTTTTTTTCCGCCGTCTTCAAATCCTTCTGTGCTATCGCCACAAACAGGGCATCCAGAATGTTCAGCTGGGCGATACGTGACGCGGCATTTTCCCCGAGCAGGTGCGATCCCTGAGAGGTTGAATTGAGCACCACCTGCGCATTGCGCGCAATCGGCGACTCGGCATAGTTCGTAATGGCAATCACTCTGGCACCGTTGCGCGACGCAAGCTTGATCGGATCGTTTACCGCCCGCGTGGCCCCTGAATGGCTGATGGCGATAACCGCATCATCATCCGAGAGCACGGCGGCAGACATCAGCATGATGTGCGCATCATCGTAGACCGTGGTTTTAATCCCAATTTTAAGCAGCTTGTGGGATAAATCACGGGCCACGGTGGCGGATCCGCCGACGGCATACAGATCGATATGCCGCGCTTTGAATAATATTTCCGCCGCCCGGTTGAATTCAGAAATATCCAAAATAGACATGGTTTCTTCCATTGCCTGAATGGAGGTTCTGAATACCTTCGCCAGCAATTGCTCCGACGAGTCATCCGCTTCTATTTCCGCATGCAGCCCGGCCACCTCAGAATAGTTATAAAAGACCAAACTACTTCTGAATTCACGAAATCCTGAAAAACTTAACTTCTTGGCAATTTTAACGATCATCGCTTCAGAAACATTATTCGCCTGAGCAATTTCTTTAATAGACGTTTGCTCATTTAAATCCGTTTTTGACGTAATCGCGTCTACGACCTTTCTTTCCAGTGGCGTCAGGCTGGGTAATCTCATGCGTATTTGAGCGCCTATGGCTCGCGGATCCTGCTTCATTACTTGCCTCGTGTCGCTCTGTCAATCAACATCGCTATGATAATAATAAGGCCTGTGGCAAGCAATTGATAAAACGCCTGAATATTAAGAAGCGTCAGCCCGTTACGCAGCGAACCGAGGATCACCGCCCCAATCAGCGTACCGACGATGCTCCCCTTGCCGCCCATCAGCGATGCGCCTCCTATAGCCGCGGCGGCGATGGCATCCAGCTCCCACAGGTTACCCAGCGTCGGCTCGGCGGCCCCGAGTCGCCCGATCAGGATCAGTGATGCCAGTGAGGCCAGCACGCCGGAGATGACAAATACCGTCACCTTGGTGCGCTTCACGGGCACGCCTGCAACCCTGGCCGCTTCTTCATTGCCACCGACGGCCAGAATATATTCCCCCAGCGGGGTTTTATTCATCACCACCCACAGCGTGATGGCAATCGCCACGACGATAATAATCGGTGTCGGTACGCCGAGCAGCGTGCTGTTGATGACGTTACGAAACTCCATCGGAATACCAAAAATCGGATTACCGTTAGTAAAAATCAGCGACAGCGCGCGGAACAGCGACAGACCGCCCAGGGTGACAATAAAAGGCTGAAGCCCGGCATAGGCCACCAGCGTGCCGCTAAACACGCCGCACAGTGCGCCGACGCCCAGCGTCGCCATCACCGCCAGCGGCACCGGGACACCGGCAACCATCAGGGTAGCCCCCAGCACCGCAGACAGCGCGGCGGTCGGCCCCACCGACAGGTCAATCCCCCCGGAAATAATGACCAGCGTCATGCCCAGCGCAATAATCGCGTTAATTGAAGACTGCTGTAAAATATTCAGCAGGTTAGGCAGCGTCCAGAATACTGGAGACAACAGTGAGAAAGTCACCACAATAATTAACAGGCCGATTAATGTACCGGCATCCCGCACGTTAAATTTAAAGAGCGCCGTCGGGGAAGACTTCGGCTGAGTATTACCTTGCGTCATCATGATTATTACCTTAATAAATGTCGTAGCTTAAGCCAGATCGTTGATCGCGTAGCGCGCGATATTCTCTTCGGTGATCTCATCCCCGGACAGTTCACGGGTAATCTTCCCTTCACGCATCACCAGTACCCGGTCAGAAATACGGATAATCTCCGGCATTTCCGATGACACAACGATAATGGCTTTTCCCTGGTGGGCGAGCTTTTCAATTAAATTATAAATTTCAGATTTGGCACCGATATCTATTCCGCGCGTCGGCTCATCAAATAAAAAGACTTTATTATCCGCCGCGACCCAGCGCCCGATAATCACCTTTTGCTGATTTCCGCCGCTCAGCGTGCCGATCGGCTTTTCAATATTTAACGGGCGCAGATTCAGATCGGTCATCACCGCCAGCGCTTTCTTATCCAGCTGGCGCTGGTTGACGATCCCCTGGCGGGTAAACTTCGCCATCGACGGCAGCGCCATATTCATCTTCACCGCACGCTGCTTGATAATGCCCTCTTTTTTACGATCTTCCGGCACCAGCCCGATACCGGCGCGGATCGCCGTGCTGACGTTAAGCTTTGTCACTTTGGCACCGTCAACCCAGACGTCGCCGCAGGTCTTACGGTCAATGCCGGCGATCAGCTTCAGCAGCTCGGTGCGCCCGGCCCCCACCAGCCCGGCGATGCCAAGCACTTCCCCGGCGCGGACGCTGAAGCTGGCGGGCAGCACCGCGCGATCGCGGCCCAGCCCCTCCAGCCGCAGCACTTCGCGGTCGCTGATAAATGACTGATGCTGCACTTTTTCAATCTTGCGGCCGACCATTTTGGTGACGATGGTTTCTTCCGTTTCATCGCAGATGTTCACCACCCCAACCTGTTTGCCGTCACGCATAATGGTCGCCCGGTCGCAGACCTTAAAGATTTCGTTCATCTTGTGCGAAACGTAAATCAGCGCCACGTTCATCGACTTCAGATCGCTAATCAGCTCCGCCAGGCGATCGAACTCGCGCGGCGTCAGGCTGGAGGTCGGCTCATCCATGGCGATAATTTTCGCATCGTCCAGCAGCGCCCGGGCAATTTCCACCACCTGCTGCTGCGACACTTTCAGATTTTTGATCGGCTCGTTCGGGTCAATGCTCGGATCCAGCCGCCGCAGGATGGCCTGCGCCCGTTTGTACTGCGCTTTACGGTCAACAAAGCAGCCTTTGAAACGGGTCAGCGGCCGTCCGAGAAACATATTTTGGGCAACGGAGAGTTCAGGAACGTGCTGCAGCTCCTGGTGGATCATGGCGATGCCCGCCTGGCGCGCGGAGAGCGGATTCTTCATCTGCACCACCATGCCATCCACGCTGATCTCGCCCGCGTCCGCCGCACGCACGCCGGAGAGAATATTCAGCAGCGTCGATTTTCCCGCGCCGTTTTCACCGATTAGCGCGTGAACTTCACCGGGCCGCACGGAGAAATCAACGTTCTGAACCGCCGCAGCGCTGCCGTAGCTTTTACTGATGCCGCGCATCGTCAAACAATATTGTTCCATAACCCCTCCGCCCCCGGCTTACTGCTGCTTCAGCAGTTGACGCAGCTTGTCGTTATCTTTGGTGGAGAACGCATCGACATTCTCTTTAGTGATCAGCGCCTGCGGCGTGGAGACCACGCGCGAGATTTTCTGACCGTTAATCAGGCGCAGCATGACGTCCATCGCCACTTCACCGGTGAGAACCGGGAAGCTGTCAACGGTGCCGGTCAGCTCGCCGCGTTTAATAGAAGCATAGGCGTCAGAAATACCGTCGGTGCCAAATACCGCGGTCTGGGCAGATTTACCCTGCGCGCGAACTGCTTCCACCACGCCCAACGCCATGCCGTCGTTGTTGGCGTAGAAGCCAATCAGGTCGGGATGCTGCTGCAAAATGGTGGCGGCGGCGTTGTAGGCATTTTCGCGGCTCCAGTTGGCTGGTACGCTGGCCACCAGGGTGAACTTGCCGTTCTTCTCAATGGTTTCGCGGAAGCCTTTGGTGCGCTGCCCGGCCGCATAGACACCCGGCTGGCCTTCAATCACCGCAACTTTTCCGCCTTCAGGATGATGCTGAATAAACCACTGCGCCACGCGCACGCCGTTATCCTTCTGCACGTTGCCCACGTAGTTCGCCGCGTTGGGCATCACCGCGTCATTGACGTTCACCACCGGGATCCCTTTGCTTTTCGCCACTTCATAGGCCGGTTGCAGGTTGGCATCGGTTTGCGGCGACACCAGCAGGCCATTAAAGCCCTGGGAGATCAGCGTTTCGGCAATCGACAGCTGGCCCAGTTGGTCGTCTTCATTGGCCGCCGCCTGATATTCCACGGTAAAGCCGTATTTTGCTCCGCTGGCCTTGTAGCCGTCACCGAGCGAGCGCCAGTATTCATTGGTCAGCGTTTTAGATACGCCGCCAATCTTGAGGGTTTTGGCCGGAGCGGGCAGCGGGCCATATTTTTCAGTTAGCTGCGTCCAGTCGGTGCGGTCCGGTTCGGTATCCGACTGCAGCGGCGGCAGATCGGCGGCATACAGGCTGGAGCAGAATAAGGTGGCGGTGAGTACAGAGAGTAATGGCTTTTTCATGATCTATCCTGATGTTGTTATAGGGTTGATTTTTCAGGTAAAGACTAACGCGCCAGCATAATGTCATTAACGATCTGCTGGGAGGTGACCGCGTCCTGACGACGGATGGCGTCGTGCAGCGCGGCGTTATCATCGAGCTGGTCGCACAGCTTAAGCAGCCGGGTGACCGTGGCGATGTTGGTTTCGGCTTCACGTACCGGATCAAGGCCGCTGGCGTCCGGGAAGGTATCGAAGTAGTAGGCGCCCTTGTAGCCGTCGCGCTTCATCTGCCAGAGGAATTCCAGCGTGGCGCGCGGGTTAACCGAGGCGGCCATCAGACCGTCATCACGCTTGCCCCAGCCGTCGTTCAGATCCAGTCCGAGCAGGCGCGAGCGGCGGGCAACCATTGCGGCCGCATAGGCCGGGATCTCGTTGGCATACAGCACGTGAGCAAAGTCGAGGGTGATGCCAAGGTTGGGGCAGCCCGCCTCTTCCACCGCCAGCAGGCAGGTGGTGACATTAGGGAAAATGGCAAACGCACGCGGTTCATTCGGCTTGTACTCGATACTGACATCCATATCACCCGCGTATTCCGCCACTTCACGCACCGCGCTGACCGCATCTTCCCAGATTTTTTTGTAGTCGGCCTGGAAGCAGTAGTCAAACCCGTCCTGGCCCATCCACAGGGTCATGATGCTGGCACCAAACTCACGCCCGGCATCAATGCCGCGCTTGGTCAGTTCGATGGCCTGGCGGCGGACTTTCGCATCGGGATTGGTGTAGGCACCGATTTTGAATTCTGGCGCATCCCAACGCATCTGCATGCCGTTGACCGCCAGTCCGACATCCTCAATTTTCAGGCGCATGGTTTTGACATCATCAGTAATGTGCTGAGGATAGTTCAAATCCAGATGGGTCAGCCCCTTCGCCGTGGCGGCCCGCTCAATCATTTGCAGTACCGACGGTTTTCCCTTGAGTTCTGGCCAGTAGCGCCAGGCCCCGGAGGCAAAAGAGTTAAGACGTGTGGCAAACTTTAGTTCTGACATGGCAGTGTCCCTGGTTGAAGGTCTTGTGAATTACTTTACTACTTCACGATTATTTGTGAATAAGTATATTGTTATCACTCTGTAAGACGGCCTGCAAGACGGCGGACGGCCTAAATCCGCATTTTGAGACGGGATTCACGATTTTTAGTTGAGGGTACAGAGGAGCTGGAAAGCAGAATGAGACGTCAGTTGTGCGCTACAAGCGAACGGTGCCCGAATGAGGTATCGGGCTGAAATTACTGCATGAAATCGAATATCTGAAGGTCGCGAATGACCGCTGTGAGGTGTGAAATTCAAACTGTAGAGCGGAGAGCAGGTTTAGCGTCAGTATGCTGAGTCTATTCGGTCTCGGTCGGCACCACCCGCACCAGATGGATCATCAGGTACAGCAGCTCGTCGGTGGTGAGCGTTACCTGCAGCAGATTCAGCACGTATTCGCCGATCAGCTGGCTGGCGCGATAGTGATCGGGATACTCGCCGCGCACCTGTTCGAAGATGAAATCGTCTTTGGTGGCGATCTGCCGCCGTTCGATCATCCGCTGGATGAAAAACTGCAGGTGGGTCAGAAAACGCTGATAGTTCAGCGAGTCGCGATCGATCTCCACGCGGAAGTGATATTTGATGATGTTGAAGATATCTTTCAGCATCTTCACCGACAGCAGCGTGGATTCCATATTCAGCACCTCGGTCTGCCCGTTGACCAGATGGAAGGCGATGTTACCCGCCTCCTCTTCCGGCAGGCTGATGGCCAGCCGCTGATTCAGCGTATTGACCGCCTGCTGCGCCAGCGCGAATTCACGCGGATAGAAGCGCTTCACCTCAAACAGCAGCCGGTTCTGGATGGCAATGCCCTTGTGGAAACGCTCAATCGCAAAGCTGAGGTGATCCATCAGGGTAAAAAACAGCTGCTCGCTGAGGCGGCCGTTCAACCCGACGTTGGCCTGGTCGATCAGCGACTGCACCAGCGGCGGCAGGTATTCCGGCGAGTTTTCAATCACCCGCAGGTAGTCGCGGGCGGCCGGGCTGTTCTGCACCGCGTAGATTTTTTCGATTTTCTGCGGATCCAGCTCGTCGCCGGGCCGGCTGCTGAAGCCCAGCCCTTTGCCCATCGCAATCACGTCTTCATGGCCGGGGGTACTGGCTAACACCAGACTGTTATTCAGCACCTTTACTACCGTCATTTTTTCCATTTATCGCCACCCGGCCATTGTCTGCTGCGTGTTGTTTTACAGGCTCTGCCCGTTGCTGGCAATCACCTGCTGATACCAGCCGAAGCTCTGCTTGCGAATGCGCTTCAGGTCTTTCAGATCGTGCTCGCCGCGGTTTACGTAGATAAAGCCGTAGCGTTTGCCGTAGCCCTGATGGGTGCTGACCACATCAATCGCCGACCACGGGCAGTAGCCGATCACCTCCACGCCATCCGCCAGCGCCAGCTGAAGCTGCGCGATATGCTGGCGTAAAAAGTCGATGCGGTAGTCGTCGTTAATCACCTCGCCCGCTTCCAGCTCGTCCGGCGCGCCGATGCCGTTTTCGGTGATCAGGATCGGCAGGTTGTAGCGCTCCCAGGTTTTGCGCAGCGTCAGGCGCAGGCCCACCGGATCGACCACCCAGCCGTACTGGGTTTTGCCGACGAAGGGATTTTCCGCCGCGCGATAAACACCGGGTTCACCCAGCATAATCTGCTGATCCCCGGCGCGGGCGCTGATATCCGAGGCGTCGCCGCGGCTGGCGGCGATGGTGGCCGTAGAGTAGTAGTTGATCGCCACGTAGTCCGGCCTGCCCTGCTGCAGGATCGCCGCATCGCCTTCAGCGACGTCCGGCGCGATATCGCGGTCCAGCAGGTAGCGCCAGGCCAGCGAGTTGTAGCGCCCGTGTACCGCCACGTCGAGGAAATTCCAGCCGCGCAGGGTTTCCCAGTTGTGCGCCGCAATGGCATCTTCCGGTTTGCACGTTTCCGCATACATCGAGGTCGTGTTGATCGCCGGGCCGATTTTCGCCGTCGGCAGCAGGCGGTGACAGAGCGCCATCACCTGCGCCTGGGCCAGCATCATATGGTGGTTCTGCTGCCACAGCGATTTTGCCGTGGGCATCACGCCGCCTTCCGGCAGGCCAATCGCCCCCGGATGGAGGATCATGGTGTTCTGTTCGTTGATGGTCAGCCAGTAGCGAACCTTTTCTCCGAAGTGGGTAAACAGCGTGCGCGCGTACGCCACAAAGGCGTCGATGGTTGCCCGGTTGTTCCAGCCGCCCTGCTGCTCAAGGCACCACGGCAGATCGAAATGGTACAGGGTGACAATCGGTTCTATGCCGTGGCGGTTCAGCTCGTCAATCAACCGCTCGTAGAAGGCCAGACCGGCCGGATTCACCTCCCCGACGCCGCCGGGGATGATGCGCGTCCACGCAATCGAGAAGCGATAGGCCTTCAGCCCCAGCTCGGCGAACAGCGCAACGTCCTCCATCACGCGATGATAGTGATCGCTGGCCACGGTAAAATCCGCCGTTTCCGCCGCGTGCTGGCACATATCAATCACCGACGGGCTTTTGCCGTCTTCGTTCCACGCGCCCTCTACCTGATAGGCCGAGGTTGAAGCGCCCCATAAAAAATCGGCTGGGAACGGTGCTGTCTGACGATAAATCATGCTGTAGTCTCCCTTGATTGATTTCTCAGAGCCAGCAGATCGGCCCCCGTGGCGATCTGGCCGTCAGCAACGGCCTCAACCGCCCCATATTCTTCGCTGTTAACCACCAGCACCGGGGTGATCGGGTCATAGCCGGCGGCAATAATCGCCGCCAGATCGAAGCTCACCAGTTCGTCACCCGGGCTGACGCGGTCGCCAACCTGCAAAGCAGAGCTGAAGTGCTGACCGGCCAGATTGACCGTATCAATACCGATATGGATCAGAATTTCCGCACCGCCGTCCGATTTGATGCCCACCGCGTGCTTAGACGGCAGGAAGGTCACCACTTCCCCCGCTACCGGGGAGAGCAGCACGCCGCGATCCGGGACGATGGCTACGCCCTGGCCCAGCAGGCCGAGGGAGAAGACGTCGTCCGGCACCGCGGAGAGCGGCACAATGCGGCCGCTGAGCGGGCTGCGCAGCGTTTCAGACGGCTGCGAATGAGCCGCTGACGTGTCAGTATTTGTCACCGGCGCGGTGCTGGCAGATGCCGGGGCAGTATTTGCCAGCGGCGTCGCGCTGGCAGAGGGATATCCAGCACCTTGTGCGGCCTGCGCTTCCGACCTGGCGATGGAGGATGCCGCAGGGCTGGCCTGTTTCGATTCGGCCGTGGCTGATACTGCCACCTTAGACACCGGAGATGCTCCGCTACCGGCGGGTTTCGCCCCGGCTGAAGGGGAACCATCAGAAGGCGATAAATCACCCTCTCCTTCCGGCTGCGGATCGTCAAAGCCGAGGAACCAGGTCAGCGCGAAAGTCACCACAATGGCGATGGCACAGGTGATCAGTGCATGGACGATATTCATCGGATTATCGCCGATAAACGCGGGCAGCGCGGCCAGGCCCGGCGAAACAAACGCATAGCGCACCACGCCGCTCAGCCCGGCGTAAATCCCGGCGCAGCCGCCGCCGATCATCGCGGCAATCAGCGGGCGCTTCAGCTTCAGCGTCACGCCGTACAGCGACGGTTCGGTAATCCCCAGCAGCGCGGTGAAACCGGCCGACGACGCCAGCTGCTTCAGATCTTTATTTTTAGTTTTCAGCGCCACGCACAGCGTTGCCGCGCCCTGCGCAATATTCGAGGCCAGCATGCCGGGGCCGTTGATGGTTTCAAAGCCCTGACGGGTCAGCTGGGCGGTGGCAATCGGCGTCATCGCCCACGCCGTGCCGGTGATCACCAGGAAAGGCTGCAGACCGCCCATCAGCATTGGAATCAGCCAGCTGGCTTTCCCGTTAACCACGGCGGCACCGGCGGCGACCAGATCGTTAAGCAGGATGCCAAACGGCCCCACCACCACCAGCGCCAGCGGTGCCGTGACCAACAGGACAATCATCGGCTTGATAAAAAACACCAGCATCGACGGCGAGACTTTTTCCGCAAAGCGCTCCACCCACGACATCAGCCAGACGGTGAAAATAATCGGCAGCACCGAACCGGCATAGTCCGCCAGCCGCACATCGATGCCGATAAAGGTGATGTCGCCGCCTTTTGCCAGCATTTGCGCCAGGTTTGGGTGCAGCAGCGCCCCGGCGATGGTCATCGCCAGAATCGGGCTACAGGCAAATTTAATCGCTGCACCGTAGGCCAGCAGCACCGGCAGGAAGAAGAACGCGGCGTCGGCAATGGTATCCAGCAGCTGATAGGTGGTGCTGCTGGCGCTGATTAAACCGCAAAGCTTCAGGATTGCCAGCAGCGCCTTGATCATCCCCGCGCCGGTAATCGCCGGGATCACCGGGGTGAAGGTGGTGGAGATCACGCTGATAATCTGGCTGAATATCCCGCTTTTTTTCGCCGCCGCGTTTCCGCCAGCGGGCTGCGCGTTGAGTGTGCCAATTTCCGACATCAGCGTGCGATAGGTTTGCTGCACCTGATTGCCGACCACAATCTGAAACTGGCCGCCGCTCTCCACCACGCCAATCACGCCCGGCAGTTTTTCAATGGCCTGCGCGTCAACTTTGGCGCGATCGTTAAATTCCATTCGCAGCCGCGTTGCGCAGTGGGTGAGCCTGCTGATGTTGCTTTTTCCGCCGCCGAGCGACAGGATTTGATGGGCGAGCTGTTTGTAATCCACTGTTTTCCCCGGAAAAAAACCAAAAAAAAAGACCAAAATAAGAAATGCACCTCATGATGGAGGAGCATTTTTATTTTGGTCTTGCCTGCTTTACCAGTTACACGCCTTAATAAAAATCACGGCAACCTGTAAAGCTCGTTGCGTGGCGATTATCGACAGAGCCGGTGCAGGCTGGCAATCCCCTGAATGCAGTAATGCGATCTGGCTCTCAACTTTTACCGCACGCTGCCGCCCCCTGGCTGCCATCTGGAAATTTCTGACCGCTTTCATGTGATTGCGATCAAATTCTGGAAGGTTGCGTTTGACAATTCTGCCGGCAAAAAATAGCGTAGCGGCATTCTGATATCGATTTCATACATTATGACTGCAACCATTAAAGATGTGGCAGAGCACGCCGGACTGTCGGTGACGACCGTCTCGCGCTTTCTGAATAACCACCCTTACATCTCCGAAGATAAGAAAGTGCGTATCCTCGCGGCGATGAAGGCGCTGGACTACGAGCCAAGCACCGCCGCGCAGCAGATGCGCGGGGTGAAGTCGCATCGCATCGGCATTCTGGTGTCGCGGATAACCAACCCCTTTTTCGCTAATCTGGTGGATGCGCTGGAAGTCACGGCACGTAAAAACGGCTACTCGGTGCTGATCGTGCAGAACCACGACAGCGCGGGGGAAGAGGCCAACTGCCTCGATCTGCTGAAGAAAAAGATTATTGATGGCCTGATCCTCTGCTCGGTGGAGAGCGATAAATCGGTGCTGGAAAAATACCAGCAGCACGGCCCTATTCTGCTGTGCAACACCCGCGTGGAGGGCTCGGATCTGCCGGTGGTGCGGGTGGATGATGAAGAGGCAACGTTTAATGCGATGGGCTATCTGCTCGAACAGGGCTACCAGAAAATCGCCTACTGCACCGGCGGCGACTTTCTGCAAAAAGGCCACGGCGAGCGCCGCAACCGGGGCTTCCTGAAGGCGATGGCGGCCGCGGGCAGATCCGTTGATGACGCGCTGATTTTCCGCAGGCTGCACAGCTACAAAGACGGCATCCGCCTGGCGGAACAGCTGGCGGCGCTGCCCCCTTCCGCACGGCCCGACGTGGTATTTACCGGCAGTGACGATGTGGCCTGCGGTCTGGTGACCTGGCTGACCAACCATGATATCCGGGTGCCGCAGGATATCGCGGTGGTCGGCTTCGATAACCTGCCGGTTTCTGAAATGGTCAGTGTACCGATTACCACGGTGAATCAGCCGGTGGACAAGCTGGGCCAGTTCTCGGTGGAGTATTTAATTGCGCTTATCGCCGGTAAACCCTACCGCTACAACAGTGACGATCTGAAAGCGGAACTGGTGCTCAGAAAGTCGGCGTAAATTTTTTTTATCACAATGTGGTATCGATACCACATCATAGAGGTGGACATGTTAAAGCAGCAAAGAGACCAGGATAACGCCTGGTGGAAGGAATCCGTGATTTACCAAATCTATCCGAGGAGCTTCAAAGACAGTAACAACGACGGGGTTGGCGACCTGCCGGGCATCATCGAAAAACTGCCCTATCTGCAGTCGCTGGGCGTGACCCTGCTGTGGATTTCGCCCTTCTATCTGTCGCCGATGGCCGATAACGGCTATGACATTGCCGATTACTACGCGGTAAACCCGGAGTTCGGCGAGATGCGCGATGTGGATATGCTGATCGAGAAAGCCGCGGCGCTGGGGATTAAAATCATGATCGACCTGGTGGTGAATCACACCAGCGATGAGCATCAGTGGTTCCGTCAGGCGCTGGCCCATGCGGAATCCCCCTATCGCGATTATTATCTGTTCCGCCCGGCGGTCAACGGCCTGCCGCCCAATAACTGGCGATCGATTTTCGGCGGCAGCGCGTGGGAAAAGGTGCCGGGAGAAGAGACGTATTACCTGCACGTGTTCCACAAAAAGCAGCCCGACCTGAACTGGGAAAACCCGCAGATGCGCCACGATATCTACCGGATGATCAACTGGTGGCTGGAGAAAGGCGTGGCCGGATTCCGCGTGGATGCGATTACCTTTATCAAGAAAGATGCCGACTACGCCTCCGTGCCGGTCGACGGCGCGGACGGGCTGGGGTCGATAAAAAGCAAGGCGCGCAACCGCCCCGGCATTGACGTATTTCTGAACGAGCTGAAGGAAAACACCTTTGATAGATTTGCCTGCGTGACCGTGGGTGAAGCGCCGGGCGTTCCCTATGCGGAATACGGCCAGTTTATCGGCGAGAACGGCTACTTCGATATGATCTTTGACTTCCACGCGGCGGACATCGATGTGGAAAACGGCTCGGAGTGGTTCCGCCGCCGCGACTGGACGGTGGCAGAGTTCCGCGACGCGCTGTTCGACAGCCAGAACGCCTTTGCGCAGTGCGGCTGGGGCACCAGCTTTATTGAGAATCACGACCAGCCGCGAGCGCTGTCAAAACTGGTTCACCCGGACTATCAGAATGCCATCGGCGCGAAATGCCTGGCGTCGATGTACTTCTTCCTGCGCGGCACGCCGTACATCTACCAGGGCCAGGAGCTGGGCATGACCAACTTCTGCCGCAGCGATATCAGCGAGTTCGACGACATCTCCAGCATTGATAACTACCATCGCGCGCTGGCGGAAGGGTTCTCCGAGCGGCAGTCGCTGGCGTTCGTCAATCACCGCTCGCGGGACAACTCTCGCACGCCGTTCCCGTGGGACAACACGGCAAACAGCGGATTTAATCAGGGGGCGAAACCCTGGCTGGCGCTGTCCGCAGAGGACGCGTTGATTAACGCCGCCGCACAGCAGCAGGATGCGGATTCGGTGTTTGCCTTTTACCAGCTGCTGATTCGTCTGCGCAAAGAATATTCCGATGCGCTGATCTGGGGTGATTTTATCCCGCTGGTAACCGCCGAACCGGAAATTATCAGCTATCAGCGCCGCACGGAGAGCGCATGCTTTATTTCTGTGACCAACCTCAGTCAACACGAGGTTTATTATCCATTACCGGAGGGAGAAATTATCGTTAATAACTACCCGCAGTTCAGTACATCATTAAAGCCTTATCAAAGCATTCTTATTAAGGGAACCACCCAACATGAATAAATATAAAAATATTGCTATTGAACTGGTGAATGTCATTGGCCGGGAAAATATTATTTCCGCAACCCACTGTGCAACGCGACTGCGTCTTCAGGTAAAAGATCGCGCTCAGATTGACGATGAAAAAATAAGAAACGTCAGTGAAGTGAAAGGCGTCTTTTTTAACTCAGGGCAGTATCAGGTGATTCTCGGCACCGGGATTGTGAATAAAGTTTACGCCGAGTTTATGCAGGCGTTTAATATCAGCGAAGTCAGCAAGGATGAGATGAGCCGCCAGGGCAGCGGCTCGCTGCAGGCGGGGATCCGCCACCTCTCGGACGTGTTTGTGCCAATCGTGCCGGTGCTGGGGGCAACCGGGCTGTTCCTCGGGCTGAAAGGGGTGCTGTTTAACGATACGGTGCTGGCGATGTTTGGCGCCAGCACCCTTGCCCTGCCGGCTTCGGTGACCACCCTGATGACCGTGCTGTGCGATACGGCGTTTGCATTTCTGGCGGCGTTTATCTGCTGGTCGGCGTTTAAGAAGTTTGGCGGCACGCCGATTATCGGTTTTCTGATCGGGCTGATGCTGGTGTCCCCCGCCCTGCCTAACGCCTATTCGGTCGCTTACGGCAGCGCGCAGCCGATCTATCTCTTCGGTTTTATTCCGCTGGTCGGCTATCAGGGGTCGATACTGACCGCGCTGATCACCGGCATTATCGGCGCAAAGCTGGAGAAGGTTTTCCGCCGGATTATGCCCAACTCGATGGATCTGATCTTCACCCCGTTCCTGGTGATCCTCTGCGCCGTGGCGATTGCGCTGCTGGTGCTCGGCCCGCTGGTGCACGGCTTTGAGCACTATGCGGTAATGGCTATCCAGCAGTTCCTGGCGCTGCCTGCCGGTATCGGCGGCCTGCTGATCGGCTTTATCTATCCGATTGCGGTGATGACCGGGATGCACCATATGTTCATTATGATTGAGACGTCGCTGATCGCCGGCACCGGGTTCAATCCGCTGATCACCGTCTGCGCAATGTACGGGTTCGCCAACGCCGCCGTGTGCCTGGCGATCTCCCTCAAGTCGAAAAACGTGGCGTTTAAGACCGCCGGGATCTCGGCCACCGTCACCCAGCTGCTGGGCGTTTCGGAACCTGCGCTGTTCGGTATCGTCATGCAGTCCGGTATGCGGGCGATTGCCGTGATGCTGTGCAGTTCGGCGCTGGGCGGCATGGTGCTCTCCCTGCTGTCGATCAAAGCCAACTCCTACGGGCTGGCGGTGCTGCTGTCGCCGCTGATGTACCTGTACGACCGCTATCAGTTTATTACCTATATCACCGTCGGCGTGGCCGTGGCCGTCTTCGCCTTTGTCTGCACGCTGCTGCTGGTCAGGGTGGATAATAAAAAACGATAATAAATCACAGACCGATGCCGTAAACCCTTTGCCGTAATCCTTTGCTGTAAAAGCACGCTTCACTTTATTAATGGCAACCCGCATGCCCTGAATATTTCTATTCAGAGCAGGGTGACTCACAGGTATTCATGATGAAAATAGCCTTTCTTACTTTCTGTACCCTGGCCTGTACTTTCCCTGCGCACGCAGCGGAATTAACCCTGGCGGAAATTAACGCCAGATTGGAAAAAGTGGAGGCAGAACTTAAGCTTTCACAAAAACAATTAACGCTCGCTGAAAATAAAATTGCCGTGGCGGAGAAACGAGCCAGCGACGCGGAATTAAAAAATAAAAACAGCAAGAGCGATATTATTAATGACGATACCGAGATTAAATTCGGCGGCTACGCCCGCACCGGTATTCTGAGCGGAAAACAGGGCACCACCACTACGGTCGGCCCTTCACTGACGCCCGCAGGCAGCACCGGCGGCAGCGTTGGCCGCCTGGGTAATGAAGCCGATACCTACGTTACCGCCGACTTCGACTACAAGCGCCACTATGCCAACGATTCGAGCTTCCGCTACTACATGAAAATTGCCGAGTGGGACAAAACCTATAACACCGACAGCGCGTTTAACGGCCAGATGAACCTGCGCCAGGCGTTTGTGGAGATGAGCGATCTGCCCACCTTCACCGGCGCATTCAGCGGCTCAACGCTGTGGGCGGGCAAGCGCGAGGATCGGGATAACTTCGATATCCACTGGCTGGATTCGGACATGATGAACCTGATCGGCACCGGCGCGGGGATTTACGACGTGAATTTCTTCGGCGACGTGAAAACCAACCTGTCGGTTTACGGGCGTAACTTCAACGATATCGATGCGATGGAAAACGTTGAATACAACAACATGACCGGCGCCGATAATACCTTTATCCAGAACTACACCTTCTCGCTGAACAACCGCGTCGGCGGCTGGCAGTGGATGCTGAACGGCCTCTATTCGAAGGAAAACGACAAGCGGATCAACGACGGTCTGGCGCAGGATAACGCCGCCTCGCACGGCTTCAACACCATGCTGGCGTGGCACGGCGACAGCTTCTACGGCCTTAACGAGGGGTCGACCAAAACCGTGCTGCTGTACGGTAAGGCGCTGGGGGCCGAGGTGCGCGGGCCGGGATCGGATGGCTATCTGATTGACGATGCCTGGACGGTGAAGTTCGCCACCTACGGCATCACCCGGCTGAGTGACAAACTGAGTATTGCCCCGCTGCTGGTGGCGCAAAGCAGCAACAGCCGCTACATCGAATCCGATCACTATGACTGGGTGACGCTGAACACGCGGCTGATTCAGGAAATTAATCAGAACTTTGCCCTGCAGTACGAGGCCAGCTATCAGTATATGGACATCGATCCGAAGGGCTTTAACGGCAATAAGCCGGTGTCCGGCAGCTACTACAAGCTGACCTTCGCGCCGACCTTTAAAATGCAGAACGTCACCGACTTCTTCGAGCGTCCGGAGATCCGATTCTTCGTCACCTGGATGAACTGGGACAAAAATCTGGATAACTACTCTTCAACCGATACCTTCGGCAACGCGGGCTATCACAGCGGCGGTTCGCTGATGGTCGGCACGCAGCTGGAAACCTGGTTCTGAGGTTAACCGGCTAACGGTAACGGGGCTGAGTTCAGTGCATCAGCCCCTTCATCGCGGCAATAAACACCTCCGCCGGGCGTGAAGCCAGGCTCCGCGCCGTTACCGCTGCCATTACCGACACCTGAAGCGCCGGGCGGAAAGGCCTTATCGCCAGCCCCCGGGTGTCGATTTCCAGCAGCGAAAAACGGTCAACGATGGTCACGCCGCCGCCGTGCTTCACCAGGTTAATCGCCATGCTGTAGCGATTGGTTTCTACCGCCGCCACCTGCCGCTGGCGAAACTCCGGCACCACCTCGGCAATCATCGCCACCAGCCGGGTGTCGGTAGTGATAAAGATCAGCTCGTGCGGGGCGATATCCTGCCAGTTCACCTCCGCCTGCTGCGCCAGCGGATGCCCTTCCGGCAGCACGCAGACCATTTCTCCCCGGCTGACCCGCAGCGGATCGTCCGGCGTGCCGTGCCCCGGTTTAACCACAAAGCCGAGGTCGTAG
This sequence comes from Erwinia sp. JUb26, assembly GCF_003751505.1. GTDB lineage: Bacteria > Pseudomonadota > Gammaproteobacteria > Enterobacterales > Enterobacteriaceae > Erwinia. The sequence goes on from NZ_RJVB01000006.1 coordinate 70,151, forward strand.
CGCCCGTCTTCCACCGCCTGTTCGATTTCATGATTGACGCACATATCCACCACCACGCCGTAGTCCGGGAATTCCTCGCGAAAGCGGGCCAGCGCCTGCGGCAGCAGGTTCAGCGCCAGCGCCGGGGTGGCGCACACCCGCAGCTGCCCGACGCGGTAGCGGCGCAGATGCTCCACGAAGCGGTCGAACCGCACCCGATCCTGATGCACGCGCAGCGCTTCTTCATACAGCTGGGCGGCCTCCGGCGTCGGCTGCATCTTGCCGTTATAGCGATCGAACAGGCTGAAGCCCATCTGCTGCTCGGTCAGGGCCAGGCTTTTACTGACCGAGGGCTGGGACATGGCTAACTGCTGTGCGGCGGCGGTAACCGAACCCGACTGGACCACGTGGATGAACACTTCCATCTGCTTCGGCGTCATGAATAAACCTGCTAACGATATGCGTATTATGCATTTGGGATATATGCACTACGGGTTATAGAATCCATAATTATATTCACTCAGGAGTATAAAATGAAACTTTTTACATCACGTTTGATGTCGGCGTTTTTGCTGATACCAGGGTTCTTTTTCGGTCAGGCTTCGGCGGCGGATGCCGTCAGCATTGACACCATTCTGCCTTCCCACACGCTGCGCGTGGGCGCGGTCAACGCCCCGCCGTGGTATCAGAAGGATCTGCTGACCAATCAGTGGGTCGGGCTGGTTCCCGATGTGGTGCAGACGCTGACCAAGGGCACCGATATTAAAATCGAGTACGTCGATACGCAATGGGGCACCGCCGTGGCCGGACTGCAGTCGGACCGTTTCGATATTCTAGGCGGCTTTAATAAAACGCCGGAAAGAGCTAAGGCCGCCGACTTCACCCGTCCGATGGGATCCCACCAGATGGGCATTCTGACCCTGCAAAAAGAGACCAAAAAGTTCGAAAAGTGGGACACCATCAACAGCCCTGACGTGAAGCTGGCAGCCATTGACGGTTCGGCGGCGGCAACGCTGCTGCAGCCTCAGGCACCGAAAGCGCAGTGGATCATCGTGCCGGACAGCGACAATATGCTGTTGCAGATGGAGAGCGGCCGCGCGGATGCCGTGGTGAACAACGATATCCAGATGGCGCAGTACGTCAGCAAGCGGCATCAGGGTACGGTGGTTATCCCCACCCCGGTAAAAGAACAGCCGACTAATATCGGCCTGCGCCAGCAGCGCCCCGAGCTGAAGGCCTGGCTGGATAGTCGCCTGGAACAGCTGGAAAAAGACGGCACGCTGAACGCCATCTGGAAAAAATACACCCTGCCGGCGACGCAGAAGTAATGAACGCTCATGCCTCAACGCCGCTGCTGGTGGTCGACGGACTGAAAAAGTCCTTCGCCGGAAACACGATTATCGATGATGTCTCCTTCGAGGTTCACCCCTCGGAGGTAATCGGGCTGATTGGCCGCAGCGGCGCCGGTAAATCCACGCTGCTGCGATGCCTGAATATGCTGGAAACGCCGGACGGCGGCTATATCCGGCTGGCGGATGAGGAGATCGGCTTTCAGGGCGCGTCGCGCAGGCCGGTTGGCCGCCGGGTTCTCGCCCGCCAGCGCGCCAGAATGGCGATGGTTTTTCAGCACTTCAATCTGTGGCCGCACCGCACGGTGCTGCAAAACGTGATTGAAGGCCCGGTGCAGGTGCTGAAACAGCCGAAGCAGCAGGCCAGCGCCCGCGCCATGCAGCTGCTGGATCGCATGGGGCTGGCCGATAAGGCCGACAGCTTCCCGGTGCAGCTCTCCGGCGGGCAGCAGCAGCGGGTGTCCATCGCCCGCGCGCTGGCGATGGAGCCGGAGGTGATTCTGTTTGATGAGCCGACCTCGGCGCTGGACCCGGAAACCGTTGGCGAAGTGCTGGCGGTGATTGCCGAATTGGCCAAAAGCGGCACCACGCTGATTGTGGTGACGCACGAAATGCGTTTTGCGCTGCAGGTGTGCAGCCGACTGCTGCTGATGGAGGGCGGAAAGCTGGTTGATGAAGCCACACCGCAGCAGATCTGGGCCGACGACAGTCATACACCGATCCGCCACTTTATGACTCTCTCCGGAGTATCTGCGGAGGATATTCTCTGATGCCGGTTTATCACTGGGACTTCTCCGTTCTGCTGCAGTATCACGCCATTCTGCTGGACGGCATGCTGATGACCGGCAAAATTGTCGCGGCGTCGGTCACGCTAAGCATTCTTGGCGGCATGATCCTCGCTCCGCTGCGCGGTTCGTCCAGCCGTCTGGTCCGCTTCCCCGCCCAGGGACTGATTGAAGTGGTACGCTCCGTGCCGCCGCTGGTGCTGATTGTCTGGGCCTATTACTGCCTGCCGATCCTGTTTGGTCTGACCTTCTCGTCCTACTGGACCTGCGTGCTGGCGATTGCGCTGTACGGCAGCGTGTTCTTTGCCGAGATTTTTCGTTCCGGCTTACAGTCGGTCGATCACGGTCTGGTGGAAGCCGGGCTGTCGGTAGGGATGACACCGCTGAAGGTGCTGCTGCGCGTGACCGGTCCGGTGGCGTTTCTGCGCATCCTGCCCGCGTTTGTCAGCCAGTGCGTGATGTCGATTAAGAATTCGGTGCTGGCCAGCTACATCGCCACCGGCGAACTGCTGTATCAGGGGCAGCGTCTCAGTACCGCCACCTTCCGCCCGCTGGAAACGCTGACCTTTGTCGCGCTGTTTTTCGTGGTCACTATCCTTCCGCTTTCCCTGCTGGCGAGCTACGCCGAGAGAAAGATCCGCACCCGCTATTTTAAACGTTAATTGCTATGACAACTTCCGTAACCGGCGAGCTGGTGGCCTTCGCCGCCGCGCTTCGCGCTCAGGACATCCCTGAATCTATCCAGCATAAAGTCAGCCTGCATCTGCTGGACGCCCTCGCCTGCGGCTGGGCGGCCTGCGACAGCCCGGTGATGCAGCCGTTCCTCACCGCCGCCCGGCTTTCCGGCGGCAGCGGGGGCAGCTTTGTGTTCGGCCAGCCCGACGGCTTCAGCCCGCTGGCCGCCGCCTTTGCCAATGCCAGTCTGATTAACGGGCTGGACCACGACGACGGCGTGGAGATCGACGGCAAAGGGCTGGGCCACCCCGGGGCAACGCTGGTGGCGGCGGCGCTGGCGGCGCTCGATCTGCGTGAATCGCCGATAAGCGGGGCGGAGCTGATGACCGCCCTGACCGTCGGCTTTGAGGTCAACAACCGGCTGATTCAGGCGATCCAGCCGTCGGTGGAGCGCTTTAATCAGGTGTACGGCGTGGCACAGCATCAGTCGATCGGCGCAGCGCTGGTCGCCGGACTGCTGCTGGATCTGGACGCGGAGCAGCTGCATCATGCCGTCGGACTGGCGGCGGCGCTGACGCCGCTGCCCAGCCTGCATAAGTACAACTGGCAGCAGCGCCCGCTGCTGGCGCTGAAGGACGCGGTGGCTCCGGCGGCGCAGGCGGGCGTGCAGGCGGCAATTATGGCCCGCAGCGGCATCACCGGCAGCCGGGACGTGCTGGACGGCGAGCAGGGATTCTGGCGGATGATCGGCTCGGATCGCTTCCGGCCTGACGTTCTTACCGGGGGGTTGGGCGAGCACTGGTATGCCGGATTCGGCAGCTTTAAGCGCTATCCCGCCTGCCGCTGGCTGGCCTGCGCGCTGGAAAGTATGGATGCCGTGATGGCACAGACCGGCTGGCCAGCCGACGAGATCGAGCGCATCGAGGTGCAGACTTTCCCCCGGCTGGTTGACGATATGATGGACCGAACGCCGCGCAACGCCACCGACGCCCAGTTCAGCCTGCCGTGGACGCTGGCCGCTGTTGCACTGCGCCTGCCGCCGGGTGCGGAGTGGTACAGCCCGCAGACGCGCGGCTCGACGCAGATGTCGGCACTGGTGGCGAAGGTCACGGCGCAGATCGATGAGGAATTTACCGGGCGGATGTGCGGCCCGGCGCGGCAGCCGGGAGCGCGGGTGATCGTACATCATCACAGCGGAGCCAGCATGCAGCAGGAGCGCTACACGCCGCTGGGCAGCGCCGACCGCCCGCTGGACGAGGCGGAGATTATCGCCAAGGCGCGGCGGAACATCGCCGGTCATCTGCCGCCGTCGGCCCTGCTGATTGCGCTGCTGACCGACGTTGCGGCACTTTCTGCCACCCCTGTTGACTCTGCCCGCCAGCTGGCCGGGGGGCAGAGATAAAACGTCATTCTTTGCTTAGCACTGAGGGGCTGGTTGCCCCAAAGCCGCAAGCTGGGGGCAATTGTAAACCAGACTCCAGCGCTTCAAGCTGATGAGCTGTTACAAGTCTACTCCAGCGCCTCAAACTTCAGCTGGCTGAGCGGCTGCACTTTATCCTCGCGCACCATTTTGTATTCGGTGTCCGGCCCCAGCCAGCGATTCCAGATGGTGTCGATCTCGCCGCCCTGCTCCATTTTTGCCAGGCTGTCGTTCACCTTCGCCAGCAGCGCCTCGTCGCCCTTCTGCATCCCCACCGCTACCGGCTCCAGCGCCATCGGCTCTTTCAGGATCGCCAGATTAATGCCGTCGGCTTTGGCGCGGTTCACCAGCTGGGTGGCGGTCATGCCGTTGGTGACAAAGCCCACCGATTTATTCTGCTGCAGGGCCAGATACGCCGAGGCGGTGTCCTGGAAGGTAACCGGCTTCGCCTGCGCCAGGCGGATCGACTGCTCGGAGGTGGAGCCTTTGGTGGAGCTGAGGCGTTTGCCTTTGAAATCGGCGCGGGTTTTCGCGGCGTTGGCTTCCTTCACCACCAGCACTTCTTTGGCGATGTAGTACGGATCGCTGAACTGGATCTGCGCGGCGCGGCTTTTGGTGTAGGCGAGGTTGGCAATCAGTACGTCAACCCGCCCGGTGGTCAGCACGGCAATACGCGCCTCAACGGAGACCGGCATCAGGTTGGCTTTTACCCCCAGCTGCTTCGCCAGGGCGTTGCAGAGATCGACATCCATCCCGGCCAGCTGGCGGGTTTTGACATCCGGCGAGGAGAACGGCGGCACATCGGCATAGACGCCGCAGTTCAGCTGGCCGCGGCTACTGATATCGGCAAGCGTATCGGCGCTGGCGGGCAGTGCGGCACTGAGCATTAACGGCAGACAGAGTGACAGCAGCGGCGTGGTAATTTTTCTCATGATTTCAGGCTCCGTTTCGGTTTCAGTGCTGACGCAGGTCGGTGAGGAAACGCTGCGCGCGCGGGTGCTGGGGACGGGTAAAGAAGGCGTCTGGCTCGGCCTTTTCCAGTATTTTTCCTTCATCCATAAACCAGATGGTATCCGCCACCTCGCGGGCAAAATTCATTTCATGGGTCACGCACATCATGGTCATGCCTTCGTTCGCCAGGCTGCGCATCACGTTCAGCACTTCGCCGACCATTTCCGGGTCCAGCGCCGAGGTCGGTTCATCAAACAGCATCACCGGCGGCTTCATCGCCAGCGCCCGGGCAATCGCCACGCGCTGCTGCTGGCCGCCGGAGAGCTGTGCGGGCCAGGCGTTGGCCTTGTGCGCCAGACCCACCCGCTCCAGCAGCGCCAGGGCATGCTGCTTCGCCTCGCTGCGCCGCACGCCCAGCACCTTGACCGGGGAGAGCATCACGTTGTCGATCACCGACAGGTGTGGAAACAGGTTAAAGCTCTGAAAGACGAAGCCGATCCGCGCCCGCAGCCGGTTTTGCTGGGTGCTGGCGCCGTGAATATCCAGCCCGTCGAAAACAATCTGGCCCTGCTGGATCGGCTCCAGCCGGTTGACGGTGCGGATCAGCGTGGATTTGCCGGAACCGGACGGCCCACAGACCACCACCACCTCGCCGCTGTTCACTTCCGCATTGAGGTCGGCGAGCGCGTGATAGGCGCCATACCATTTATTAACCTGGTTAAAGCGAATAATCGGATTCATGCCTTACTCCTCGATAGCGGGTTTGTTGACCAGCAGCGCGGCGCGCTGTGGTGCCGTGCTGACGGCGGGGCCGCGTCGTTTAGCGGCAATGCGCCGCTCCAGATAACCGGCCAGCCACGTCAGGCTGAAGCAAATGACGTAGTAGCTGATGGCCACAATGGCGAACACCTGAAACGGCTTGGTCAGCAACTGGTTATTCACCTGATTAGCGGCAAAGGTCAGCTCCGGCACGTTGATCACGTAGCCGAGGGTGCTGTCTTTAATGATCGATACCAGCTGGCTGACCAGGCTCGGCAGCATGTTGTAGAGCGCCTGCGGCAGGATCACCAGCCGGAAGGTGCGGGTGTAGCTCATCCCCAGCGCGCGGGAGGCTTCGTACTGCCCCTGCGGCAGCGCCTGGATCCCAGCGCGGACAATTTCCGCAATGTAGGCGCTTTCATAGATAACTAATGTGACCAGCATGGTGCCGAAGCCGCTCAGCGTGTGGCCCAGCAGCAGCGGCACGCAGAAGTAAGTCCAGAAGATCACCATCAGTAGCGGCACGCCGCGCAGCACATAGACCCAGGCGGTGGCAGGCCAGCGCAGCATGCGGTACGGCGAGATGCGCGCCACGCCCAGCAGCACGCCCAGCGGCAGCGCCAGCACAATCGCCATCAGCGACACCAGCAGCGTGCAGAGTACCCCGCCCAGCGGGCCGTTGGGATACTGGCCCATCAGGAACAGCATGCCGTTCTGCTGTAAAATCGTCAGCATTTCACTCATTCAGCTTACCTCGCGTAGACGCGGTGGAAACGCTGTGCCAGCAGCGCACCGGCGGCCATCAACAGCAGGGAGAAGAACAGGTAACAGAGCGTCGAAACCAGATAAGCTTCAAAGGTGCGGAAGGTGTAGTTTTCGATCTCGCGGGTGACGTAGGTGAGGTCCGCCACGCCAATCACCATCGCCAGGCTGGTGTTTTTAAACAGCAGCACCGTGTGGTTAATCAGCGCGGGCAGCGCGTTGCGGATGCCCTGCGGCAGAATAATCAGCCGCATTGACTTCACGTAGCCCATGCCCAGCGCTCTTGCTGCCTCGCGCTGCCCGTCCGGCGTGGCGCGCAGGCCGCTGCGGATGTCTTCGGAAAAATACGCCGCCTGGCACAGCCCCAGCGCCACCATCGAGAACAGAAACTCCGCGTTGTAGTCATTCAGCCAGATCTGCGCCGATTCCGGCAGCAGGGTGGGCACGGCGAAGTACCAGATCATCAGCTGGATCAGCGTCGGCACATTGCGATGCCAGGAAACGTAGGCCGCCACCAGCCACTGCAGCGGCTTCAGCGGGGTCAGCCGGATCACCACCAGCACCATTGCCAGGATCATCGCCAGCAGCCAGGAACCCACCGCCAGCTTCAGCGTTAACGCGACGCCATCGACGATCATCTGTCCGTACTGGCCGTGCAGAATGACGCTAAAATCAAGTGAACCGTTCATCGTCGATCGCCCTCACTCAGTTCGGATTAACGCGCAACATCACCGGGGCGCATGGTGGATAACCCGCCCGGCACCTGCAGCGTGGGGGTAATCTCAATATTGCCGATATTCACCGCCAGCGGCGCAGAGATGGCGAAGGCCACGGTATCGGCAATATCTTTCGCCGTCGGCAGTTCGAAGCCGTCGATAAATTCGCGGCGCGCGGCCTCTTTATCCCCGGTGACATTGCCGAAGATATCGGTCGCCACGCGGCCCGGGCAGATCTCGGTGATACGCACACGTTTGCCATAGCAGTCCACGCGCAGCTGGCGTGAGAGCGCATGAACGCCCGCTTTGGTGGCGTGATAAATGGAGTTGCCGCCGAAGTTGTAAATTGCGGCAATCGAGGTGATGTTAATCACGTGGCCACGGTCGCGCTCGACCATGCCCGGCACCAGCAGGCGGCAGAGGTGCAGCACCGCGCGCAGATTGACGTCGACCTGGGTTTCGATCTGCGACTCCTGCGATTGCAGGATGGAACCGGGATGGGAAACCCCGGCGTTGTTCACCAGGATGTCGATTGACAGGTCACGACACAGCTCATTCAGCGCCTGCACGTCGGAGACGTCGATGGCGTGGGGAATACAGCCGGTTCTCGCCGCCAGCTGCTCCAGTTCGTTATGACGACGGGCCACCGCGTGAACCACGATACCCTCCTGGCACAGACGCTCAACGATGGCTTCACCCATTCCGGCGGAAGCGCCGGTCACCAGTGCGGTTTTATAATCTGAAAATGGCATTCACTTCTCCTGTTGTTATTTTTGCTCTGTCTTTGACTGTATCCCCTCCCCCACGCCGAGGGGTAAGAGGTAAAGTCTTTGTGGCAATAAGCCGATCTTATAGAGCCAGACAATCTAAGCTATCTCGCTGTTTATTCAATAAAATGTTTAGATATCGGACGAATTTCTCCGCCCTGTGCGGCGATATCGGTCCGCAGTTGTGCAATCAGCGCCAGCGCCCCGGGCGTGTCGCCGTGCATTAAAATCGAGGAAATCGCCATCGGCAGCCGGGTGCCGTCAATCGCCGTGACGCAGCCGGTTTTCAGCAGATCTATCACCCGCTGGCTGACCTGCTGCGGGTCGTGGATCACCGCGCCCGGCGTGCCGCGCGGCACCAGCAGGCCGTTGGCCTGATAGGCGCGATCGGCAAGGAACGTGCAGGCCACGCGCAGCCCCAGCTCGCGGGCGCAGCGCTCCACCGCGTTGGCGGCGGTGGTGCTGATAATCAGATCCGGGTCAAACGCCTTTACCGCCGCCAGCAGCGGCCTTGCCAGCGCCTCGTCCTCGGCGGCCATGTTGCCCAGCGCGCCGTGGAAGCTCATGTGGCTCAGCGGGTAGTCCGCCACGCGGGCAAAAGCAGCCAGCGCCCCGAGCTGATAGGTGACGTAGTGCGCCAGCGTTTCCGTATCGATCTGCATCCGACGTCGGCCAAATCCGGCTAAATCGGGGAAGCCAACGTGCGCTCCGAGATCCACCCCGTGCCGTTTCGCCAGCGCCACACTGCTGGCCATGATCGCCGCGTCCCCGGCGTGGAAGCCGCAGGCGACGTTGGCGGAGCTGATCAGCGCCATTAACCCGGCATCATCGCCGATGCGCCAGTCGCCAAAGCCTTCACCGAGGTCGGCGTTAAGATCGATGCTTCTCATTGTGCTGCCTCCGTTTTAACGATGCGAACCACCGGCTGGCCGTACTCCACCCGATCGCCCTGCGCAACCGCGTACTCATCCAGTTGCCCGTCGGCCCCGGCCCGCAGCGGCAGACAGATCGGTCCGGCCTGCAGCAGCGCCAGCAGATCGCCGGTTTTCACCGTGCGGCCGTCGGCGGCAATCTGTTTGCCGGTTAGCGGGTCCTGTAGCCAGATGCGCCCCGGCATCGGCGCGCCCAGCTCAACGAGGCTGGGCTGCGGGGATGCAGGATAAGCAGCATTAGCTGACGTACGCGTTGATGGCCGTTGTGCATTGGGAACGGATAATGCTGATGACGGCGTATGGAAGGCGGCTGCGGAATCAGCCGGGGTAAACGGTGCCAGTCCCGACGGGGTTGTTACGGCCCCGGAAGCGGCACCGGTTAGCGGCATCCCTTCAGCGCCGCAGCGAATGCGCACGCTGTAGCCGTCGCCTTTAATCTCAATGCTGTCTATGCCACTGCGCCGCAGTCGGCGGGTAATGGCCTGAAGTTCACGAATGGTGGGCATTTTCTCTCCTCCCGGTTAAAGCGGGCAGCGGCGGTAGTCGTCAATACGCTGGCAGAGTCCCGCCAGCCATCGCTGCTGCTGACGTTCCGCCTCGTCGGCCTGCGGCCAGTTCACCTCAACAAACTGTACGTTACTGCCCACCGGCACCTGGCCCAGCAGCCACATATCGGCATCGATTACCGTGCCGAGTTTCGGGTAGCCGCCGCTCGGCTGGGCGTCGCGCATCTGAATAATCGGCTGGCCGCTGTGGGTCACCTGGATCACCCCGGGAATAATGCCGTGGGATCGCATCTCCAGCGGCGCTTTTGCCACCAGCCCTTCGCCGTCCAGCCGGTAGCCGTAACGGTTACTTTGCGGGGAAACGCGCCACTGCTGCTGCCAGAAGCGCGCCACCGATGCGTCGGTAAACGCGCCGTACTCCGCCGCAGGGAGCACGCGGATCTGCGGCACGCCGTCGGGGCTGTCGCACAGGCTCAGGCGCGGAGAGGCAATGCCGAAGTCCACCGCGCCCCGATACGCATCGCGGGCGGCGCTGAGCCTGTCGCCCTGTTGTAATCCGCGCCCGTGGAAGCCGCCAAATTCGCCCCTGAGCTGGGTGCTGCGCGATCCCAGTACCTTTGGCACGTCAACCCCACCCGGCAGATGCAGATAGCTGCGCGCCGAGAAGCGTGAGGCGTGCAGGGTCAGCACCTCGCCCGCCTGCGCCTGCGCCACCCACCAGGCCGGAACACGCCGTTCGCCGAGCATCGCCGGGCTGTCGCCTCCGCTGATGGCAAAGGCGCAGTCGCGGGTGAAACGCAGACGGAACGGGAACAGGGGGATCTCAATGACCGCATCGTCCGGCTGGTTGCCGAGCAGCGCGTTGCCCAGCCGCAGCGCCAGCGGGTCCATTACGCCTGCGGTGCCTACGCCGTAGTGCAGCGCGCCGAAGCGGCCTTCGTCCTGCACGCTGGACAGTGCGGTGGTGCGTTCAATCACGATCATGCCAGTACCCTGCTTACCCGAAAGCGAATGCTGTCGCCGGGCTGGAGCCGCACCGGCGGCGCGGCGTGGGCATCAAAGAAAACGAAATCGGTGCGGCCAATGGTGTTCCAGCCGCTGGGGCCGGGAGAGGCGGAAACGCCGGTCTGGACACCGCCGATGGACACCGATCCGCCGGGAATGCTTTGTACCGGGCTGGCGCGGCGCGGCGTGGCCAGCTGCGGATCCATATTGCCGAGGTAGCAATATCCCGGATGGCTGCCGAGGGCATAGACCGGGTACAGCGGTTCGGTGTGGCGCTGCACGATCTCCTGAATGGTCATGCCGGTGTGTTCGGCCACGTCACAGATATGCGGCCCCGGCTCGCCGCCGTAGGTGACATCCAGCTCGATCACCCGGCCGGAGAAGGTTTTGCTTTCACCGCGCTGCCACTGCTGGCGCAGGTGGTCAAACAGCTGCTCGCCGCCGCTCATCTGCGGGCCAAAGACCAGCATCAGGTTATTCATGCCCGGCACCACGCCGCGAATGGCTGCCAGCCCGCTGGCGTAATCGGCCAGCGCCCAGATGCGCTGCTGGTTTTCCAGGGTGATCTCGCCGGGGGCTTCAAACAGTACCGCGTGGGTGCCAAGCCAGCTAATTTGCGGGGCCTGTAACTGACGTGCTGGGTCCATTCCTCATCCTCAACTTCATATCCGCTAACGGAAAAATGCGATAGCCACACTGTATCCCGCCGTTTCAGGCGGTCTGTAAGAGGGTTTCGCTTTAGGGGGATAAGGCAGACTTATTACCGAAAAACGACGACGATTGACCGGCGCGGGTCAGGCACGCGGACGCGCGTTATCGCCCGTTTAATGACGGAGGTGGGAGGACAGATACGGGGATCACCCGCCCGGAAAAGGGGCAGCAGCGTGGTGACTTCGGCGGCCGTTGGAACAGCGGCGTGGTGACTGCGGCCACCCGTCAGAACGGGCTGGCGGCCGCATCGTGTGATGTCAGCTGACCAGGGTCAGCGGTCGGTTGTCGTGGGTGCGTTCGGCCATCAGCGACAGCAGGATCTTCTTCACCGCCTCGGCAGGCTGGGAGAGCGGCAGATGGTCGGAGGTGCAGAACGACAGCGGTGCCTGAATGCCCGGATCAATGATTTTCGACATCCGCGCGCGGGACTGTTTCACCATATTGCGGGCGATAGACTCCGGCAGAATGGTCGCGCCGAGGTTGCCCTCCAGCGCCTGCGCCAGGGTGGTAGCCGATTCGATTTCGCACTTCACCTTATAGGAGAGGTTTTTCTGCACGAAGGCTTCGTCCACCAGCTTGCGCATGATGTTGTACGGGCGCGGCAGGAACAGCTCAAGATGGGCGATCTGCTCCAGCGTGACGGTTTTACCGAAGCTGATTTCACTCTGCGGCGTCACCAGGTAGAGATCCTCTTTCATCAACGGAATAAAGGCCAGTCCGTGGATCTGACGATTACCGTACAGCACCGCCATATCCATGCGCCCGCTCATAATCAGCTCGCTGAGGGTGGTGCCAAAGCTCTCGTTGAAATAGAGCAGGATGCCGGGATGCTGTTTACGCACCTCCTCCATCAGCGGCAGCGCCAGCAGCGAGGCGGCGGTACCCGGTGCCAGGCCAACGGACACCTGGCCGCTCAGCGCCAGGCCCGCACCGTCGATGGCGCTCTGCGCCTGCTCACACTGGCGCAGTATCGCCTGGGCGTGGGCATAAAGGATGCTGCCCGCTTCGGTCGGCGTCACGCCGCGCTTGGTGCGGATCAGCAGCTGCTGTTTGACTTCGCTTTCCAGCGAGGCCAACTGCTGGCTGAGGGCTGGCTGGGCGATATGCAGAATATCGGCCGCCTGAGTCAAACTGCCAACGTCGACAATTTTGATGAAGTAGCGGAGCCGCCTGAGATTCATTGTCATACCTCTCGTCACCGGACAGAATGTTAAGAAAAAGTGAACGGAAGTGTAGCAAGATCCGGACCAGCCTGAGTGTTAACTGCCCCGCAAAGCCGGATGACAAAAAAGTTAATATGTAAAACAGTGAGATAGATCGTGTTATTTCGCTATCCAGCCATTTATCAACTGCTTGCTTCCCGCAGCGCCCTGCACCATTGCGGGGAGTTTTACTTATCACTGGGCCCCATCCATAAGCTTTTGCTCTTGAATCAGAACAAACTCCTCTTAACCGTCGTCCGCCGCTTATTCGTAACGTAGAGGCATCCCGGAACAGACTGGAGTGACCATGAGTGCTATCCGTATTGCCGCCCGCGTTACGCGTATTAAACCTTCTCCCAGCAGCAGCGCATCCGATCGCGCCAACGCCCTCAAGCGTGAAGGGAAAGCCATTATTAACCTGGTGGTCGGTGAACCAGATTTCGATACCCCGCCGGAAATCTGCGAGGCGGCCTGCGCCGCGATCCGCAACGGCGAAACCCGCTACACGCAGAACAACGGCACACCCGCACTGCGCGAAGCGATCGCCGCCAAGTTCCTGCGTGAGAATAATCTGACGGTAAAGCCGGAAGATATTATCGTCACCAACGGTGCAAAGAGCGCGATCTTCAACGCGCTGGCCGCCACGCTGGAAGTCGGCGACGAGGTACTGATCCCCGCACCCTACTGGGTTTCCTATCCGGATATGGTACTGGCCTGCGATGGCCGCCCGGTCGTGATCACCTGCCAGGAAGAGGCCGGATTCCGCCTGACCGCCGAACAGCTGCGGGCGTCGATTACCAGCCGCTGCCGCTGGCTGATCCTCAATTCGCCGTCTAACCCGAGCGGCGCCACCTACAGCCGCGCCGAGCTGCGCGCGCTCGCGGATGTGCTGCTGGACTATCCGCATCTGGCGATTATGACCGACGATATTTACGAGCATCTGCGCTACGACGACAGCCCGAATGTGCATCTGCTGGAGGTAGAACCGCGCCTGGCCGACCGCACGCTGGTGATCAACGGCGTGTCCAAAACCTACGCCATGACCGGCTGGCGCATCGGCTACGCCACCGGACCGAAAGCGCTGATTACCGCCATGGGAACGCTGCAATCGCAGTCCACCAGCAATGCCAGCTCCGTCAGCCAGGCCGCTGCCCTGGCCGCGCTGAACAGCGGCACCGGCTTTATCACCCACAGCCGCGAAATCTACCGCCAGCGCCGCGACGATATTGCCGCCCGCCTGAATGCCGTGCCTGGCCTGAGCTGCCGCGTGCCGGAAGGGGCATTTTATCTTTACGTCAACTGCGGCGGTCTGCTGGGTAAAACCACCGCGCAGGGACAGGTGCTGAAAAACGACAGTGAGGTGGTGCTGTGGCTGCTGGAGAGCGCGGGCGTGGCGGTGGTTGCCGGTGCCGCCTACGGCCTTTCGCCCTACTTCCGCCTTTCTATTGCCACAGACCTTGCCACGCTTCAGGCCGGGGCCGCCCAGATTGCCGCCGCCGTTAGCCAGCTGAAATAATCGATCAGGAGAATCGCTATGCCCGCAGGAAACCGTATTTTCTTACAACGTAATCTCGAAGCCGCTGGCTACGTCGAGGCCTTCCGCACGCTGCCCGCCGCCGTGGTGGCCGACTGCATGAGCCGCCTGCCCGCGCTGTCCGGTGAAATTCGCCTGATGAGCGCCCCGCGCAACGCAGTAATGTGCGGCCTGGCGGTCACCGTTAAGGCCCGCTCCGGCGACAATCTGATGCTGCACAAGGCGATGGATATGGCCGGTAAAGACGATGTGATCGTGGTGTCCAACGAAGGCGATCGCAGCCAGGCGCTGATGGGCGAAGTGATGACCACCTGGGCCCGCCAGCGTGGTATTGAGGGGCTGGTGCTGGACGGCCCGATCCGCGATATCGAAGGCATCGGCAAGATGGATTACCACCTGTATGCGGCCGCCATCACCCCCGGCGGCCCGTATAAAGACGGCCCCGGCGAAATCAACGTGCCGATCGCCTGCGGTAATATTCACGTGTCGCCGGGCGACATTATCCTCGGCGACCACGACGGGGTGATCGTCATCCCGCACGGCGATGCGGCGCAGATTCTGGAAGCGGCGCAGGCCTATCTGATCGTCGACGAGCGCAACTTCGAGCTGGCGAAGCGCGGCGAGCTGGAGCGCGGCTGGATTGATGAGACGCTGAAAAACAAGCAGGTGGAGATTATCGACGGGCGATTCTAGGCGGTAAAAGAACACTATCCTGTGTTGATAACAGGCACCCATAACGGGTGCCTTTTTCGTTATGCAACCGGCGTAATGGCTTTGCCGTGAGCGAACCACGAGGCGAGATTATCCGCCACGTTTTGTGCCATCGCCTGCCGCGTTTCCACCGTGGCGCTGGCGATATGCGGGGTCAGTACCGTATTTTCCAGCGCGAAAAAGCGCGGATCGATTGCCGGTTCACCTTCGAACACATCCAGCCCCGCGCCGGCGATGGTGTGATTTTCCAGCGCGGCGATCAGATCGTCGTCATTCACCACCGCACCGCGCGCGACGTTAATCAGCACACCCTGCGATCCCAGTGCGTGAAGCACCTCGCGATCGACCACTTTGTAGTTACGCGCATCACCCGGCACCGCCAGCACCAGTACATCGCTGAACAGCGCCAGCTGATGCAGATCGCCAAAGCGCTGCCAGCCGGGTTCATCACTCTGGCGGCTGTTGCAGTAGCCGATGTGCATATCGAAGGCGGCGCAGCGTCGGGCAATGGCTGAGCCGATGCGCCCCAGCCCAAGGATGCCGACGCGCTTGCCGCTGAGCTTGCTGCCTAGCACCGGCGGCCGGTTTGCCCACTCGCCCGCGCGCAGGAAGGCATCCTGCGCCACGATCTGCCGCGAGACGCTGAGCATCAGCGCCAGCGCCAGGTCGGCGACGTCATCGGTGAGGATATCGGCGGTAACGGTAACGGTAATGCCGCGATCGCGGGCGGCGGCCAGATCGATGGCGTCGGTCCCCACGCCGAACACGGCAATCACTTCCAGCGCCGGTAACGCGGCCATCACGTCAGCTGCCAGCCCGACGTCGCCACGGGTAGCGACCGCGCGGATAGTCTGGCCGTGCTGCTGTAGCCAGGCCGCCGCATCCGGCTGCTCGTACAGACGATGGCACTGGTAGTCGCGGTGCAGCATCTCGCTCAGCGCGGGCATCAGCGGCTGGATAATCAGTATCTGTTGTTTCATTGCGGGCATCCTTATTAACGTAGGGTTCAGAACGTTAATAAACTAGCGGAATTCCGCCGTGGCCCCCGCAAGGTTACGCTTATCGTCAGATAGGATTCGCTTATCATGCACGCGAAATCACCCGGCGCGCGCAGCGGCGATCAGCCCGTCCAGCCACTGCTGATGGCCGTTGATCATCGGGTTAGGTCGGGCGCTGGCCAGCTCAACCGCCGGTTTACCGTTCTGGGTTTCCTGAGTCAGCAGACGCACCCTGTCCCCCGGTAGCGCCTCAATCAGCCAGGCGTGATGCACATCCAGCCGACTGTCGCCCTCGCCGCACCCGCCGTGCCAGGCAATACGCGCCGCACCACCGACTTCCGGCGCGACGAATTCGTTGACTTCGCTTTCCACCACAAAGCCGAAGGTGGTGAAGCGGAAACGTGCCCCCTCGGTCAAATACGGGCCGCTGCCGTCGTGGAACTGAATATCGCTGGCGTTGCTGTAATAACCGGGCCAGGCGGCGGTATCAATCAGTTTGTCCCACAGCGCCGCGACGCTGAGGCCGGTGATAATCATTTCGTTGCTGGCGAAGTTGTCGCTAAAACCAGGAATGTAGCCCTGCGGCCAGTGAATGGCATTCATGAAGATTCCTCTCGGTGAGTCTGGTCGGCCAGTGCGCGGGATGCGCCTGCCGAAAACCACGGCATAATGCGTGGCACGGTGGTATAAAACCAATCAGCATTTTTTATTTCAGATATTATTTCTTGTGATATCTGACCCATTAGCCGCCGGGGAGTCGATGAGTAGCCCACTACGCACGCTGGATTTAAATCTGTTGAAAACGCTGGATGCGCTGCTGGATGAACGCAGCGTGACGCGGGCCGCACTGCGTTTGTCGCTGACGCAACCGGCGGTGAGCGCGATGCTCAATCGCCTGCGCGAGCATTTTGACGATCCGCTATTTACCCGCGGCCAGCACGGCATCAATCCAACGCTGCGTGCGCTGGCGCTGGCCGTTCCGCTAAAACAAATCCTCGGCGACATCGATCGGATGCTCCAGCCCGAAGCGTTTGATGCCGCCAGCTCGCAGATGTCGCTGAACATCGCCGCGACCGATTACGCCCTGAGCGCGGTGGCGGTGCCGTTTATTGCCGCGCTGCGCCAGCAGGCTCCCGGCGTGCGGGTGAGCGTGCAGCCGGTGGAAAGCGATCGGCTGGCCGTACAGATGGAGCGCGGCGAGGTTGATATGGCGCTGCTGACTCCGGACATCACCCCTGCCGATCTGCACGCACGTCATCTGTTTGACGAGCAGTACGTCTGCCTGCTGCGGCCCGATCACCCGGCCCTGCTGCACGGCGAGCTGTCGCTGGATAACTTCTGCTCGCTGGACCACGTGCTGGTTTCGCACAGCGGGCGTGAGTTTCGCGGTGTGACCGACCAGGCGCTAGCCGCAATTGGCCGTCAGCGACGGGTGACGCTGGCAGTAAACAGTTTCCTGGTGCTGCCGCAGATCCTGCGCAGTAGCGATTTGATTGCCGTGGTCCCGCGCAGGCTGGCAGAATCTACCGACGGTTTACTGCGGGTGCCGCCTCCGATCGCGGTTGCAGGCTTTAGCAAAACCCTGGTCTGGCACGAACGCAGCCATCGCGATCCCGGCCATCGCTGGCTGCGTAACCTTCTTTTTACCGCACTGAGCTGAGGCGACGATCGGTCAGAGCGTTCCGCACATACGGCTTAGCGATTATGCGTGGCCATCGCTTACCGTGATCGCCACTTATCGACAGGCCACGTGTTCGTCGATCTTTTATTACTGAGGTTATCTATGTCTGCGCTTTTTACCCCGTTTAAACTGAAAGACGTTACGCTACGTAACCGCATTGCGGTACCGCCAATGTGCCAGTACAGCGCCGTTGACGGCCTGACTAACAACTGGCATCAGGTTCACTATCCGGCGATCGCCCGTGGCGGCGCGGGTCTGGTGATTGTGGAAGCCACCGCCGTTTCACCCGAGGGCCGCATCACGCCGGCCTGCACCGGGCTGTGGAACGATGAACAGGCGGAAGGCATGGCGCGTATTGCGGCATCGATTAAGGCGGCGGGTTCCGTTCCGGGTATTCAGATTGGTCACGCCGGTCGCAAGGCCAGCGCCAACCGTCCGTGGGAAGGCGACGATCATATTGCCGAAGGCGACAGCCGCGGCTGGCAGACCATTGCCCCTTCCGCCATTGCGTTCGGCCATCATCTGCCAAAGGTGCCGCAGGCGATGACGCTGGATGATATTAACCGGGTGAAAAGCGACTTCGTTGCCGCCGCCCGCCGCGCGCGCGATGCCGGCTTTGAGTGGCTGGAGCTGCACTTTGCCCACGGCTATCTGGCGCAGAGCTTCTTCTCCGCGCATTCCAACCAGCGTACCGACAGCTATGGTGGCGATTTTGCCGGCCGCAGCCGCTTCCTGCTGGAAACCCTGGCCGCCGTACGTGAGGTGTGGCCGGAGAATCTGCCGCTGACCGCGCGTTTCGGCGTGCTGGAGTATGACGGCCAGGACGAGCAGACGCTGAACGAGTCGATTGAGCTGACGCGCCTGATGCATCAGGGCGGGCTGGATCTGCTGAACGTCAGCGTAGGCTTTACCGTTGCGGAAACCAACATTCCGTGGGGCCCGGGCTTCCTGGCGCCGATTGCCGAGCGCGTGCGTCGCGAGGCCGGTCTGCCGGTGGCGTCGTCCTGGGGCGTGGAGCAGGCGGAAGTGGCGGAGCGGGTGATTGCCGATCGGCAGATGGATTTGGTGATGATTGGTCGCGCGCATCTGGCGAATCCGCACTATCCGTATTATCTGGCGAAGAAGCTGAACGTTGAGGATCCGTCGTGGGTGCTGCCAGCGCCGTATGCGCACTGGCTGGCGCGTTATCGTTTAGCTGATTAACAACCTGATAGGGTGTGCCCCCGGTTTTGCCGGTGACTTCAGAGCCTCAGCCGACGGGGTGTGCCCCCCGCCCGGGCGGTCCTCGCGCCGCTTCGCGGTGCCTTCACTTCGTTCGTCAGCCGGACGGACCGCCACAGACGCGCGTCCTGCGTTGTTGGGCGGTTTTGCCGGTGACTGTAGTGGCAAAGCCAACGGGGTGTGCCCCCGCCCGGGCGGTCCTCGCGCCGCTTCGCGGTACCTTCACTTCGTTCGTCAGCCTGACGGACCGCCACAGACGCGCGTCCTGCGCGGCTGTGCCTTTCGCCTGCGTCCATGCAGGCGAATCCTGGCTTCCTCGCTCCATTCAGCGCTGCGGATTGCCCGTTCGGGGGCACACCCCGTCTGCTTTTTGCATAAGTGTTGTCTGGCAGAAAAAGGCGAACGACGATTGCAGCGATCAATTCCGGAATCAGAACTCAGAACTCAGAACTCAGAGCTCAGAGCTCAGAGCTCAGAACTTAGATTTTCGATATCCAGTAAAGTGGATCCAAGGTTTAGACTCTGTAGTTACTGAGAATGCGTCCGCTTATCCAATCGCTTTAAGGTGTTAGAAGCCTGTCATTTCAAGAGTAGAATCCAGACTTAAGCAGCCAGCATAATGTAGTAAAGGCACGGCCTCTGCGGTTAAAGAGCCAGCATCCCCCTGTCCAGTAACCTGAAGGATGAAAATCTAGTCGATTAGAGAACAGCATCGAGACTTAAGCAGCGAGCACAGCGTATTAAAGGCCCGGCCTCTGCGGTTACCGGGCAATCCACAGCGCTGAGGTGGAGGCGACGAGCCAGGAGACGCCAACAGGACGTTGGCGTCAGGCGTGGCGCGGGCAGGACGCCCGCTCCAAGCCGGTCCGGAAGGCGAGAAGCCGTAATCGAAGGCACCGCAAAGCGGCGCGAGGACCGCCCGGTAACCGCAGAGGCCGGGCCTGAATCACCCAGACTCGAAGCAACAAGCCATGAAGGCTCGGAGCCAGCACCGCCGTTATCGCATGCTTAAAAAAACCGCTATCCCCAAAGAGACAGCGGCTTCAAACTTCACTAAGCGAGCAAAAACCTAACCCGATAACTGACCGACCTCATCAGAAATCGACGTTAATCCCCGCCTGGAACGTACGGCCTGGCATCACCGCCAGCGCCTTCTCGTAGGCATCCTGCGTGGTGCTGCCGGTCAGATCGCGGCTGCTGAGATAATCCCAGTACTTGCGATCGGTCAGGTTATAAATACCGCCGCTCAACTTCACGTTCTTCGCCACCTGCCAGTACGCGGTCATATCCACCATGCCGTAGCCAGGAATACGATTGTACTCGGTGCTGGAATCGGTCAGCGCCGTGCCGCTGTTGGTGTAGCTCTCGCGGTTGGTCGCGCTGGCCTGCTTGCCCTTCACGAAGGTCGCCACCACTGCCGCACCGTAGCGCTTCGCCGGATCGTCCCACGCCATGCCCACTACCGCTTTCATCGGCGCTACGCTGTCGATATCAACATATTTGTCGCCATCGTAGCTGGACTTGGATTTACCTTCGCTGTAACCGAGGGCAAAGGTCGCGCTCAGGCCGTTAACCTCTTCAAACCAGGTGCCGAAGTTCACCTTGCTGCTCAGCTCTCCGCCCCAGATATAGGCTTTATCGCGGTTTTCAGCCTGATAAACGGTATAGATGTTCGACGGAACGTTGGTGAACTTGTCCGGGCTACCCGCACGCGTGTAGCGGCTGTAGGCGATAAAGTTCTTGTAGGTGTTGTAGAACAGGGAACCGTTCAGCGTCACGCCGTCGGTCACGTTGCCCTTCACGCCCCACTCCAGGTTGTTACTGGTTTCGGTTTCCAGGTCCGCATTACCAATCAGCGCGTACTGCGCGGTGCCGGCATAGGAGGAGCCCAGGTTCCACGAACCGTATAGCTGGCTGGCGTTAGCAAACTGCGCGCCGCGCTTGTACTGCAGATAGGTGATCATCTGCGGGGTCAGATCGTATTGCAGCATCAGCGACGGCAGGATCTGGCTGTCGCTGTTCGCCGAGCCATACAGGGTTTCCAGCTCGGAGGCGGTCAGCACGGTGCTGCCGGTGGTCAGGCTGGACAAGTTCTGCGGCTTGGTGTTCTGATATACCGCGCGCACGCCCGGGATCACCGCGAAACGGCTGCCGTTCAGATCGAAGTTGATCTTATCCTGCACGAAGCCACCGACGGTGTAGCTGCGGCTGTCTGCCTGCGGCTGCATGATCACACTGTAGACGCTCGGTGCCGGATCCTGACGGAACGGACGCTCGGTATCGGTGATGCGGCCGTTCAGTCCGGCGCTCAGATCGTGGCGGCCAATCGTTTTGTTGCCGTGCGTGTCGAAGCCCCAGGTATCAACGTTGTAGTCCGAGTAGACGTGCTGCATGGTGCCGTTAGCATCGGTCGGCATGTAGGTGTTGTCATGCGCTTCGGTATGCTGGTAGTAAACGCGGCTCGACAGGCTGTCGACAAAACCGTTGTCCGGCGTGTACTCGTCCGCCAGGCTCACGCCCCAGCGGCGGGTATCGCTCTGCTGCTGGCTGTCGCCGATGGTGCTGGTCCCTGCGGTATTCCAGGTGTCGTAATGGCTGTGGTTAACCTTGTGATAGTAGTCCAGGGTAGCGCTGAATTTGTGTTCGTCGTTCGGCTGCCAGATCCCGGAGGTCATCAGCGCGGTGGAGTGCCAGTTCGTCGGGTAGGCGCTGACTTCATCGCTGTTGTTGCTGGTCTGCTGACCGTCGCGACGGCTAAGCACGAAGACGCCGCGCAGGGTGCTGTCGCCCGCTGCGGCGGTGATGCCGTTATGCCAGCCGCGGTTGGACGAGTCGTAATCACTCTGGTAGCCAAACCAGGTGGAACGTTCCGGGGACAGATAATCGTCGGCGGATTTATTACGGAAGGAGACGTTGCCGCCAATCGAGGTATTCGGCTGCTCGACGGAGGTGGCTCCGGCGTCAATATCCACGCTGCCAAACATATAGGGATCGATATAGTCGCGGCCAATACCAAAGGTATTTAATCCCGCACGGCTTACATAGCTGCGGCCGGTGGCATCCGGTAATGGAATCCCATCCACGTCTAAACCAACGCGGTTGCTTTCCAGTCCACGAATATTAAATCCGGTGTAGCCGCTGCGGTCAAAGCCGCTTTTACCTGCGGTGGATCCCCCGCTGACTCCCGTTGCGCTAATCAGCGGCTGATAGCGCATCACCGAACCGAAATCGGTGGTGCCGTTCTTCTGCATCTGCTCGGCGGTAATGGTGGTTTTGCTGCCGCCCTGGAGCGGAGCCTGGGCGGTAACGGTCATCGTGCCCTGTTCGTTGCTGCTTTCTGCTGCGGCGTTCGCTGTGGCAGAAGTTTCAGCCTGCGCATAGCCGCAGGCACAGTGAATCGCTGCGGCCAGTACCGCCCATTTCATTACCGGCGCACTGATTCCCTGTAATTTTGACGTGGTGAGCATTTAATTACCCTTAGCTTGTTATTAGTATTGGCTCACGGATTGCTTCGATAAAAAAAGAATACGAAATCAGTTAAGTTTCACTAATATTATTATATTTTTAAAGCGGCGGGATATTAATAGGAATGATTCTCTTTATCAATAGAACACAGGACAGAAAGTTCACTTTATTATTAAGAATAATTAATTCTGCAGGATAGCGTTAAGGGCGTTAAATTAACCAGACACCTGCTTTCGAAAAACTTTCACTCCCTTCACAATTTCCTCACAATTATTTCGATATAAAACTCAATACTGAAAAATAATGATAAGAAAATGGATTTAAATAATCGAGCACATGCAGAAAGTTAGGTGGAGGATCGGCGGCGCCTGATACCTTTTCCGGCGGGTAAGCGGAATGACCTGCGCGTTGATGTGATTGCAACCTGGAAAATTCGGCAATTGGGATTGGTATTGAGAAAGACATCAGGCTTCAGGAGTCAGGAGTCAGGAGTCAGGAGTCAGGAGTCAGGAGTCAGGAGTCAGGAGTCAGGAGTCAGGAGTCAGGAGTCAGGAGTCAGGAGTCAGGGAGAAATCATGCACTGGGCTGAAACAGCGGGGCAATAAAAGCCTGCATGCATCAGGAAAAATCTGGGCCGAACTGCGAGATTGGAGGCACGGCGTGCATCTGGGCGAAGCCAACAACACTGACACTGGCTATGGCAAAGGCAGACTGGCTCTGGCTCTGGCTCTGGCTCTGGCTCTGGCAAACCAGCTAGCTGCGTTCGATCTTTTTCGCCGCTTCGTCCAGCGCATCGACAATCGCATAGAGGGTTTCCTGCGAGATATCCTGCTGCGACAGCCGCGTGTTGAGTGCGGTTTTCATATTGTGGATCGCCCGCTCAACTTCCGGCACGCTGCGGTTATGCACCAGCACCGCCAGAGAAGAAAGACGCTGAACAATTGTCGCCAGATCGGGCTGGTTTTGCTGTAGCGCGTCACGGCCCGGCGGCTCAAGGCGATAGGCTTTACGTGCCGCCTGCGGATCGACGGCGGCGATCATCGCCGTTTCTTCCAGCAGCGTCAGGCTGGGATAGATGATTCCCGGGCTGGGCGTGTATTCCCCTTTCGACAGATCCTCAATGGCCTTGATCAGCTCGTAGCCGTGGGCCTCGCCCTGGCTGAGAAAATGCAGCACCAGCAGGCGGATATCGCTGCCGTCGAGCATTTTTTCACGGCGTTTTTTGCGCTGGCTGACGCAGACGGCGCGCGGTTCGCTGTCTGAGGAAGTAAAGGGAAATTGCGGTCGTTTCATCGCCTGCCCGTGCGGAAAAAGAAGGGGGATGATAGTAGACCGCCACCCGGTGAAACACAACCGGCGCGGCGGTCCGCAGGGTTACTTCTGGTGCCAGTAGGCCACTGCACGGACAAAGTTGTCGTCGCAGCCGCGCTGGATAACAAAGTAGTCGTTAAGCTGCTTCACCGCGTCACCTTCTCCGGTCAGCCAGATAAAGTAATCATCGTGCGGCAGCTGGATGCTGTCGAGTTCGCTAATCAGCGTCTGCAGACGTTCGCCGTGCATCCTGCCGCTACCCAGCCAGCTGACATCAATACCGTTCAGGCCGTCCAGATAGAGGCTGCCGCTGGCTTCATCAGCAAAGGCGAACAGTTTACGTACCCCGCCCTGCACGGTTTCTTTGCGGCGCTTAAACGCCGGCAGGCCGCTTTCGTCGCAGACGTAAAGCTGGAAGGCATAATCTTCCGGCACGATCATTGAGCCGCGCGGGCCGCCAATCGCCAGCGGATCGCCAACCTGCGCCTGCGCCGCCCAGCTGCTGGCAACGCCGCCGTCGTGGATATAAAAATCCAGGGTCAGGGTGTTTTTCACCCCGTCAAACCACAGCGGCGTGTAGTCGCGGGAAACGGGACGGGTGCCTTCTTTCCACACCACGCCGTCGGAGGTGACTTCCGGCAGTTGCAGTTCGCCGGTGGCGGCATCAGGGAAGAACACTTTGATGTGGTCATCAAAGCCCGGGGAGATGAACCCGGCCAGATCGTCACCGATAAAGTCGATACGCCAGAAGTTTTCGGCGACGAGGGTCTTTGCGGCCACCGTAATCTGACGGAAGCGCAGTTCGTTACGAACGCGCTTCGGCGCGCGGCTTTTATTTTCGGACAAGATAATTCTCCTGGGCGATGGCTGAACTGGTAATGATTCGTATTAACGCATAAAAATATATCCATGATATATCTTCACCGCAAGCAGCAATCCGCTAAGAGAGTAGGAAAAAAGTAACAATCTGTGCGTTTGCTGCTGATAACGACGCCGCTGAGCGGCGTCGGCAACTTACTTGGCGACCGGGCGATACTTCCACAGCCAGCGGCCGCTATTGAAGCGACGGCGGAAACAGGCACCGCGAATGATCCAGTCCAGCGCCATGCCCAGCCAGATCCCCGCCACGCCCATGCCGAGGACAATACCGAGCAGATAGCCCGCCACGATGCGGCCCCCCCACATGCTGAGCAGCGACACCCACATGGTGTAACGTGCATCGCGCGCGCCCTTCAGCCCGGCGGGCAGCACCCAGGACGCAGCCCAGAACGGCATAAAGGCCGCGTTCAGCCACACCAGCATTTTTACCACGTGAACCACCTGCGGATCCTGGGTGTAAAACGCCGCCAGCACGCCGGCAAACGGCACGGTCAGCAGGGCCAGCGCGCACAGACCGATGTTCGACAGCCAGAAGATATAGCGCAGCAGCCGCTCCGGCTGGCCAAGCTGCCCGCGCCCGAGTCGCGTGCCGACGATAATGGTGGAGGCGGAGCCCAGGGCATTCCCCGGCAGGTTAATCAGCGACACGATAGAGAAGGCGATAAAGTTACCGGCAATCACATCGGTACCCATTCCGGCAACGAAGATCTGCGTCAGCAGCTTGCCACCGTTGAACAACACCGACTCGATGCTGGCGGGAACCCCGATGCCCAACACCTCGCGCAGGATATTAACGTTCAGCCGGGTGAAGTAACTTTTTAGCGATATTTTCAGCGCCGGAACGAAGCCGATCACCAGCACGTAGATCACCGCCGCCGCACCGATGTAGCGGGAAATCGTCAGCCCCAGCCCGGCCCCAACGAATCCCAGCCCGTGCCACGAAAAGCAGCCGTAAATCAGCACGCTGCTGATGGCAATATTCAGGATGTTCATCCCGCCGTTAATCAGCATCGGGATTTTGGTGTTGCCCGCGCCACGCAGCGCGCCGCAGCCGATCAGCGCAATGGCCGCCGCCGGATAGCTCCACGCGGTGGTTTGCAGATAGGAAAGCGCCAGCGCTTTGACTTCCGGCTCCGCTTTTCCGGCAATCAGGTCGATAATCTGCGGCCCGATAAACTCAATCGCAATCGCCAGCAGCACGGCAAACAGCGTCATGATAATCAGCGACTGGCGGGCGGCCGCCACGGCCCTTTCGCGATTCAGTTTGCCCAGGCTGAAGGCCACCACCACCGTAGTGCCGAGGTCGATGGCGGCGAAAAAGGAGATGACGACGAGGTTAAAGCTGTCCGCGAGGCCGACGCCGGCCATCGCTTCGCTCCCCAGCCAGCTGACCAGGAAGGTGCTGAGCACCCCCATCAGCAGAACGCAGAGGTTCTCAAAAAATATCGGTACGGCCAGCGGCGTGACTTCACGCCAGAACAACACTCGCCAGGAGCGTCTTTTGGGATACCACGCGGTACGTTGAATAGCCTGCTGCAGAGAAACTCTGAGGTTTTGCAAGGTCATTCCAGCTTTTTATCAGGGAGAGTAGGGACTGAATAATGATGGTTAAAGCGCGGGCGTTATGCAAAGTCTTTTTATGTTTCAAGGTACTTTGCCGGTGTGATGCAGGCCCGCGCCGTCACGTGTTCTTCTGGCGCGGATGACATGGCGCGGCCGCAGAATTTATTAAACCGGTGGTCACAGAGCCACGGTGTTACTGTTACACTGCGCCATCATTTAAGGAGCTATTGATGAAATCCCGTTCCGTGACGCTGGATGACGTGGCGCGTGCCGCCGGTGTTTCCTATCAGACCGTTTCCCGGGTGCTGAATCATTCCAGCCGGGTAGCCGAATCGACCCGCAGCCGGGTTGAAGCGGCCATGCTTTCGCTCAACTACGTGCCGAATCGCGTTGCCCAGCAGCTGGCCGGAAAAAACACCCGTACACTGGGGCTGGCCACCAGCGATCTGGCCCTGCTGGCCCCGGCGCAGATCGCTTCGGCGATGCAGCAGCGCGCCAGCCAGCTGGGATGGCATCTGGTGATGGCGATGGCGGGTGCGGATGCGGGCGCTGCCCAGGCGGCGGTCAGCGATCTGCTGGCGCAGCGGGTGGATGCATTGCTGGTCAATCTGCCGCTGGAAACCGCCGCGGCGCAGCAGATTGAGGCAATGGCCGGATCCCTGCCCTGCCTGTTTCTTGACGTGGCGGAGGATGCGCCGGTGGCAAGCTGCGGCTTCAGTGCGCAAACCGGTGCCCGTCAGGGCGCGGAGCATCTTCTGGCGCTGGGCCATCGCCGCGTTGTGCTGCTCAACGGGCCGTCGTCGTCGGTGGCCGCGCGCGCGCGGTCAGACGCCTGGCGTCAGGTGCTTGAGCAGCATCAGCTTGTCGCGCAGGCCGAGCTGTTCGGGGACTGGAGCGCCAGTTCGGGCTATCGGGCGGTGATGCAGCTGGCCGATCGCGAGTTACCTTCGGCGCTGCTGGTGGCCAACGATCAGATGGCGCTGGGTGCGATGCAGGCGCTGCACCAGCGCGGCATCGTGGTGCCGACGGAGATTTCGGTGGTGGGCTACGATGATACCGCCGACAGCGCGTGGTATCAGCCACCGCTGACCACCGTACGCCAGGATATGCGTCTGCTGGGGGAACGCAGCGTGGACTGGCTGATCCGGCGCGTGGAACAGCCCGCAGAACAGGCGACGGCGGAAATGTTTGCCACCGAACTGGTGGTGAGGGACAGCACTGCCCCGGTGTTCAACGGTAAACCGGGCAGTGCTCGGGTCGCCGCAGAGCTTCAGCGCCTGGCGCGGGTGCTGGCGCAGGATCCAGAGCAGTAGAGCATTGACTCAGACGCAGTAAGATTAACACCTCAAAACACGGTGATTTGGGCAAAAAAAAGCCACTATCTGCATAGTGGCTTCTGGACGTTCGGGTGACCAACGCCGCGACACGTCCGCGACGCTGTGAGATTCGAAGATTACTTCGGCTCGCCCATCGCTTTCAGTTTTTTCGACAGGTCACGACGTTCTTTCGACAGGTCGGCATTTTTGATGATGTAGTCATCAACGCGGTCTTCATAATCGCTGCGCATGCTGCCAATGATTTCCTGGATCGCTTCCACGCTCATGCCCGGCTTGATGTACTCGGACAGGTTATCAAGCAGCAGCACGCGTTTCTGGTTGTCGCGGATTTTCTTTTCATTGTCGACGATTTCACGCTGCAGTTTGTTTTTGCGACGAAACATACGCACGAACTCCAGTACGTCCTGAAATGATTGCTTTGCATTTTCCATGAAGACACCTTTCTTTTGGGCCTGTTGCACAGGCATCACTGTCGTGGCTATCAGCTTAGCGGCACACCGCGGCCGATGGCAATGTTAAATCTGCTCAACCGAATGCCGCTATCTTACCCTGGCGCTGACCATCCCGCAGTAAGTAGTTGCTGAATCGTTTTATTTTCGCAGCGCGAGGCGTAACAGCTCGGACAGTCGCTCCAGCTGGCGGGCCATTTCCAGGCTCAGCCAGACGTAGCCGTGGATCGCCGTTTCAACCTGTTCATCACCGCCCGCCTCGGCGATCAGCTGGCGCAGTTCACGGCTGATTGAGGCCAGTTCTTCACTGTTGGCCGCCATCTGCTCGGTGTTGCCATCCACGATGGCTTTCGACAGCGTGCGCAGCATGTCTTCCGTCATCTGCTGCGTGCGCCGCAGGGTTGGCGCATTGAGCAGGATAAGATGGCTCTGCCGTGATGCCCACCAGGCATTCAGCTGCAGTTCCAGGGTGCAGACGATATTGCGGTTGAGCGTCTGGATGGCCTCAAACACCGATCGCGGGGTGCGCGTTTCCTTACTGGCTGGCTCGATCAGCGATCGCATCTTCACCACCTTGCCCAGCAGCCGCTGCAGCGGGCGGGTCAGGCGCGGCTGCTCGACCAGGTTTGGCGAAAAACCGGCGTGGTAGATTTTTGCCGTTTCCAGCAGCGAGTCCGACAGCTGAATGCGCCAGTGGGTATAGGCTTTCTGCGGCCAGATGCTGGTGAACAGCAGCGCCAGCAGGGAACCGAGGATCACATCGCCTCCGCGCCACAGCGCAGAGTGGATATCCCCCGGCGTGCCGCCGCAGATCACCGCCAGAGTGATGCCGATCAGCAGCGCCATATACGGATGTTTCCCCAGGGTGAGGAAGCCGCAGATAAACATCACCACGGCGCACCACACCAGCATGATCGGCAGGTTAAACAGCTCCAGCTTTAAAGCAATCAGCCCGGATATCGACCCGAAGATGGTGCCACCGATGCGCTGAACCGCACGGGGAAAGACGTTGCCCCACGATGAGATCGGCCCCATCACCACCACAAGGGTGATCAGCGGCCAGCTGCCTTCGGGAATATCCAGCAGGCGAACCAGCAGGAAGGTCAACACAAAGGCCACGGCGATGCGCACGCCGTGAACGATGCGATAGTTGCGGTAAACGCTAAAATGCAGGGCCGAGAGCGGCGTATCGGGTCGCAAAACAGGCTCCGAACAGGATCAGAAATAGCGGCTCATGATACCTGAAGCACAGAGGATGGACAGCCGAGGCGGGATGTTTTCAGCGACTTTTTGACATAATTTCCGTACGGTAATCAGCATAATACCCTGTGATTACCGCACGTTATCAAACCCTTAACGTATTACGTTTTTTTGGCGCGATTCAGTAACACATTTTCAATAATGTGTTCACATCATCAGGGGCAATCACTCCTGGAATTTTTCAACCGCAACGCAGATCAGAAGATCCCACACGCCGGTTTGCGAGCCGTCGTTGAGGTAGCGTTCGAAACACGGCCCCTCCGCGCGCTGATAGCCGCTGCCGGGTAGCCAGCCATCAAAAAACTCACGCCACGGTCGGGCAAAATCCCCGTCGCTGACCTGGACCTGCGCAACGGCATAGCACGCGGCGGGGATCGGCCGAAGCTGTACGTCCTCGCTGTCCAGCGGCAGGATAAAGTCGGATGGCACGCTGATGCCGGTATCCACCACCAGCCGATCGGCGGGTATCTGCTGCGGGTCGCCGTAGTACACCGCCAGCCATTCGCCCTTCAGCGGGTTGCGGCTGACCCACTCACTCAGCCGGGAAAATCCCTGCGGAACGGTTTTTTCCCACGGCCCTTCCAGGCGGTATCCCGCCAGCTGACCGGCCGGTAATTGCTGAATTTCCACTCTCATCACAGTCATTCCTTTTCGTGTTGTGGTGTAACGCTATCCGCCACTGCCGAGGCGATGACCTCAGCGACGGCATATGCCCGCGACGTTACCTGTCACGGGTTAAAAATTTTTCCAGTGCTGCGCCAGTTGCAGCCGCAGTTTTTCAACAAACAGCCTCACCCGGGGGGGCTGATGCAGGCCGCTCAGCCAGATGGCATGCAGCGGTGCCGCCGGTAACGGATAGTCGCCGAGAACGGTCAGCAGACGCCCGTCGCGCAGGTCTCCGGCAACGTCCCAGATGGATTTCATGGCGATCCCCGCATGGTTCAGCGCCAGCGCGTGCGCCGCTTCTCCGGTATTCACCTGCAGCCGTGAGTTGATCGGCACGCTGCGCGGATCGTCATCGCTGCCAAAACGCCATTCGGTCATCGGCGCATCTCCGGTGACGATGCAGCAGTGGGCGCTCAGCTCTTCCAGCGTTTGCGGCAGGCCGTGCTTTGCCGCATAGCCGGGCGAAGCACAGAGCACGCGCCGGTTGCCGACCAGCTCGCGCGCCACCAGCCGCGAATCCGCCAGCGCGCCGTAGCGAATCGCCAGGTCATAGCCGCTGGCGGCAAGGTCGATAACCCGATCGCTGAGATGCAGCTGTAGCTTAACGCCGGGATGTTCGGTCATAAACTCGTTGAGGATCGGTGCCAGCCAGCGCTGCCCCATACTGTGTGAGGCGGTGATGCGCAGCGTGCCGCTTGCCCGGCCCAGCCGGTTTGCCAGCGCGCTGTCGATGGCCTCCAGCTCCTGCTGCAATCGTACCGCATGCTCTGCAAATACCAGCCCTTCATCGGTCAGCGAGACGTGCCGCGTAGTGCGGTGAAAAAGCCGCACGCCAAGCTGCTGCTCCATTTGCGTCAGACGCTTGCTGACCACCGCCAGCGATATGCCCAGCTGGCGCCCGGCAGCAGACAGGGTTCCGCCACTGGCAATCGCATTGAACAATGCCACATCACGCAGATCTTTTAACATTGCTATTCTTAATTTTAAGGAAACAATTCATTTCCATTCTTGCACAGGACGTTGATAAATACAGTCATGCGCTAAGGATAAAGCCTGGCAGAATATAACTCGGCAGAGGGTGGGATGCGCTGCGGCGGCGAGAGCATTCTGCCCCGCCGCCCTCCAGGCTTACAGCTTGCGCTGGATGTAGTCTTCTATGCGGGTGAAAATACCCGCCTGCTCGACCGGCTGCAGCGTCACCAGCGGATAGCTGGTCAGCAGCTTATCGCCTTCCACCAGCTGGATGGTACCCACCTGTTCGTGCAGCTTCAGCGGCGCTTCCAGATTTTTGTTTTCAACCACGTAGCGCGCTTTGATTTTCTGCACCTCGTCGCGCGGTAGGGAGAGGTAAATGTCTTTCTCGCTGCCGAGCGGCACGCTGTGCGGGTTGCCGTACCACACTTTCTCGTGGCCGATCTCTTTTCCGGCGTGGAACAACTGCACCGTATCAAAGTTGCTCTGGCCCCAGGTCAGCAGCTTGCGGGCCTGTTCTTCCCGCCCTTTCGGGCTTTTTCCACCCATCACCACGGCGATCAGACGGCGCTGCCCATCCACGCTGGAGGCGATCAGGTTAAACCCGGCGCTGTCGGTATGGCCGGTTTTCAGGCCGTCCACATGCAGGGTTTTATCCCACAGCAGCCCGTTGCGATTCTGCTGGGTGATGCCGTTCCAGGTCAGCGATTTCTCACTGTACATCTGATAGAAGTCTGGCTCGCCGCTGATGATTGCGCGGGAGAGGATCGCCAGATCGCGGGCGGTGGTGTACTGCCCCGGCGCATCGAGCCCGTGTACCGTTTCGAAATGGCTATTAGTCATACCCAGTTTGCTGACGTACTGATTCATCATATCGACAAAGCTGGACTGGCTGCCCGCCACGTAGTCGGCCAGCGCCACGCAGGCATCGTTGCCGGAGTCGATAATCACTCCCCGGCTGAGATCGCGGACGGTGACTTTATCGCCGGGCTTGATGAACATCAGCGAGGAGCCTTTAAACACCGGGTTACCGGCAGCCCAGGCATCTTTACCAACGGTAACAATATCATCGCGGCTGATGCGCTTTTTATCGATGGCGCGGTCCACCACGTAGCCGGTCATCAGCTTGGTCAGGCTGGCCGGGTTGCGGCGTTCATCAGGATTACCCGCCGTCAGGATCTGCCCGGTGGTGGCATCCATCAGCACCCAGGAGGCGGCATCAATCGCCGGGGGGGTCAGCGGGAACGTCAGCGCGTTCTCAGCGGGGAGATCTTCAGCACGGGCGACCGTACTCAGTAATAAAACCAGGCATACACTTCCAAGCTGACGCTTCTTCACCGCTACATCCTCGAATTAACCAACAAAAAACTGCGCATGTTGTACGAGATATCGCGTGGCAAAGTGTAATTAAATTGCAAGAAAATATGAATTATCAGCGCATTACCGCATCAGCTGGCTTTGGGCGTCTGATACTGCATTTTTACCGCGTCAATCAGCGCCTTGCAGTCGGTAAAGCGATCCTCTGCCCGCTCGGCACCCAGCGTCACCACCAGCAGCAGCTGATTGTGCGGCATTGATACCACGCAGGCCAGATTGTAGATGGGCGTCAGCGTACCGGTTTTACCGCCGATGACTTCCAGATCGGAGAACAGCAGATTGTTGGTATTTGAAATCGTTTCGATACGCGGCGTATCGCCAAACACCTTCAGCCGGTAGTTTTGCGTTTTCCAGCTGCGCATAATCATCGGATAGCGGGTCGCGCGGGCCACCATCTTCAGGGCACCGATCACGCTGGCATGATTGTTCCCCAGCCCGGATGGCGTGGTGAACAGCGCCGAACCCATGCCGATGGCGCGTGATTTCGCATTCATCTGCCGCACCCAGCGCACCAGCGCCTGCCGGTCGGTGTAGTCAGTCACCCCTTCC
Organism: Erwinia sp. JUb26; assembly: GCF_003751505.1. Lineage (GTDB taxonomy): Bacteria > Pseudomonadota > Gammaproteobacteria > Enterobacterales > Enterobacteriaceae > Erwinia. Next base: position 102,643 of record NZ_RJVB01000006.1, read on the forward strand.
GCGTTCAGCAGCTTACCGCCCCAGATGCGGGCAATCATATTGGCGGTGACGTTGGAGGACGGCAGCATCAGATTGTAGAAGGCGTCATTGACCGAGATCGATTCACTGACGTTGAGATTCGCGCCGGATCCCAGGGCTGAATCGGCATCGGTACGGGTCAGCAGCGTGTTGAGATCGGGTTTGAGATCGGCCAGCACCATCGCGGTCAATATTTTAGTCATCGACGCCATCTGTTGCAGATCGCGGTCGCCCTGGGTGTACAGGGCTTTCGACCGCACCGGGCCGGGCCCTTCATTGATCAGCAGGATGCCAGCGGCTTTCGAGCTGCTTAACGCAACGGGCGGAATGGCTAACAGATTTACAGGCAATTTATTCCCCGATTTCAGACAGTAACCCGGTTTAATTGTAACCCGTAACCGGCCGTCAGGCGAGAGTGGGCAACACACTATAGCGCGTCACAGTCCAGAAATGCGTGGCCACATTGTTTGCCCTGCGGGCAGGCTGGATTTAGCGCGGCACATTCGTCACTTCAGAGCGAGGGGATAATGGTTTACCATACCTGAAACGTCGTTCTGCATCGCTCAGGGCTATTTGAACAAAAGTGAACGGATATAAACTTTGAAAAACGATCGCGCACAGCCTACCTTCCTCTTCCACGATTACGAAACCTTCGGTAAAAGTCCTTCGCTGGACCGCCCGGCGCAGTTCGCGGGCATTCGTACCGACATGGATTTCAATATTATCGGCGAACCGGAAGTGTTTTACTGCCAGCCCGCCGATGACTATCTGCCGCAGCCGGAAGCGGTGATGATCACCGGCATCACGCCGCAGATTGCGCGCGCGCGCGGCGTGAGCGAAGCGGAATTCACCCGCCGTATCCACCAGCTGTTCAGCGAACCCGGTACCTGCATCGTTGGTTATAACAACGTGCGTTTTGACGATGAGGTCAGCCGCAATCTGTTCTACCGCAACTTTTATGACCCGTACGCCTGGAGCTGGCAGAACGGCAACAGCCGCTGGGATTTACTGGATGTGATGCGCGCCTGCTACGCCCTGCGCCCGGACGGCATTGTCTGGCCGGAAAACGACGACGGCTTTCCCAGCTTCCGCCTGGAGCATCTGACCAAAGCCAATGGCGTTGAGCATGCCAACGCGCACGATGCGATGTCCGATGTCTATGCCACGATTGCCATGGCGAAGCTGGTCAAAGAAAAGCAGCCGAGGCTGTACGATTTCCTGTTCACCCACCGCAACAAGCAAAAAATCACCGCGCTGGTGGATATCCCACAGATGAAGCCGCTGGTGCATATTTCCGGCATGTTTGGCGCCGCGCGCGGCAATACCAGCTGGATCGCCCCGCTGGCCTGGCATCCCGATAACCGCAACGCGCTGATTACCTGCGACCTGGCCGGCGATATGACGCCACTGCTGACGCTGGATGCAGAGCAGCTGCGTGAGCGGCTGTATACCCGCCGCGATGAGCTGGGCGACGCCTCCCCTGTGCCGCTTAAGCTGGTGCATATCAATAAATGCCCGGTGGTGGCCCCGGCCAATACGCTGCGCCCGGAAGATGCGGCGCGACTGGATATCGATCGCCAGCGCTGCCTGAATAACCTCGCCCTGCTGCGAAAGCACCCGGAAGTGCGTGAAAAAGTGGTGACGCTGTTTGCGGAGGCGGAGCCGTTTACCCCGTCGGACGACGTCGATGCCCAGCTGTATAACGGCTTCTTTAGCGATGCGGATCGCCAGGCAATGAATATTATTCGCCAGACGGCGGCGGAGAATCTGCCCGCGCTGGATCTGACCTTTGCCGATGCCCGCATCGAGAAGCTGCTGTTCCGCTTCCGCGCGCGCAATTTCCCCGGCACGCTGGACGATGCCGAGCAGCAACGATGGCTGCAGCACCGCCGCGAGATGCTGAATCCGCAGCGCGTGCAGGATTACGTGCAGGAGCTGGAGGCACTGTTTAATCAGTACGAAGGCGATGCCGCGAAGCTGGCACAGCTTAAGGCGCTGTTTGAATACGCCCGCGAGCTGGTGTCCTGACGGTCATCTCCGGCGGCGGGATCGAAAAAGGGCGGTTCATCTGAACCGCCCTTTTTTATGGCCTGCTGCAAAACGGGTAAACCGTTACATCAGATCTTCACTGCACTGCGGCACCGGGTTGCGGAAGCTGCGGGTCACGAAGGCCAGATACAGCAGCCCAATTGCGCCCCACACCAGGCCGAGAACCATGGAGCTCTCTTCCAGGTTAATCCACAGCGCACCCACCGTCAGGGCACCCAGCATCGGCAGGATCAGGAAGGTGAAGTTGTCTTTCAGCGTTTTGTTACGCTTTTCACGGATCCAGAACTGCGAAATCACCGACAGGTTAACGAAGGTAAACGCCACCAGCGCACCGAAGTTAATCAGCGCCGTGGCCGTCACCAGGTCGAAGGTGATGGAGGTGAGCGCGATGGCGCCAACCAGCAGCACGTTCAGCGCCGGGGTACGCCACTTCGGATGGATGTAGCCGAAGAAGCGCTCCGGGAACACGCCGTCACGACCCATCACGTACATCAGGCGCGATACGCCAGCGTGTGCCGCCATACCTGAAGCCAGCACGGTCACACAGGAGAAAATCAGAATGCCGAACTGGAAGGCTTTACCCGCCACGTACAGCATGATTTCCGGCTGTGAGGCATCCGGATCTTTAAAGCGAGAGATATCCGGGAAGTACAGCTGCAGGAAGTAAGAGACGACCACGAAGATCACGCCACCGATTAATGCGGTGAGGAAGATCGCTTTCGGGATCACGCGGCCTGCGTCTTTGGTCTCTTCAGACAGCGAGCTGATGCCGTCGAAGCCGAGGAACGAGAAGCAGAGTATGGTCGCTCCCGTTATCATCGGCACAACGTGGGCATTTTCAGACCAGAAAGGTTTGCTGCTGACCAGCGTACCGGCACCTTCGCCGTGCGCCACGCCCCAGACCACCATGCCCATAATGACCACCATCACCGCCACCTGCAGCACCACGATCACGCTGTTAAAGTTGGCAACGGTTTTAATGCCTTTCAGGTTAGACAGGGTCATAAAGCCCACCAGCATGATCACGAATATCCATGATGGAATGCCGGGAACCAGTGCTTCCCAGTAAATTTTGGCCAACAGAATGTTGATCATCGGCATAAACAGATAATCAAGCAGTGAAGACCAGCCGACCATAAAGCCGACGTGCGGGCTGATCGCTTTCTGCGCATAGGTATACGCCGAACCCGCAGACGGGAAACGACGAACCAGCTGGCCGTAGCTCAGCGCGGTAAACAGAATAGCAATCAGCGCAAATGCGTATGCGGTTGCTACGTGACCGTCAGTCAGGCCGGAAACAATGCCAAAGGTATCGAAGAGGGTCATTGGCTGCATGTAAGCCAGGCCCATCATCACTACAGGCATTAACGTCAGCGTTTTCTTCAGGTGGGCACGAGGCTGTGCGCCAGGAGTAGCGGTATTAAGCGACATGATTCAGCCTCCCCATAGAGTCAACCTTTCTGGGTTGAACCACAGGGAAACTTCGCGTACTGCGAGAGTCTTTCATAAGAGGATTGAGGGTATTGCAGGCAGGAGTAAAGTGAGATCCTGCTTTCGCGCCGTAGTCGTCGCGTTGGCGAATGCCAGCAGATGCTGGAGTAAGAAGATGTTGCCCCATGTTTGTTTCCTCAATAAGACACGTCACTGTGTGTGCTGAAAGCTTATATCTATCCGGTTCTGGACCGGCCTCTTAAAATACGAAATTCGTTAACCTGCATAAAAAAAATAACCGCCGCCAGGATGAGTTAGCGTCGGTTACATGATCTTTCTTATTGCAGGGCGCATATTTTGCACCAAACAAAGGCACCCTGACAAGCTTTTGAGACTTTCAGTTACAAATTTACGGATTATCCTATTGAACAAAGCACGTTTTCGCGGCCGATTACGCGCCTTAACGCCCCGCCAGCCGCCCCCTCAGGCGTTTTTCAGCATCCAGTCAATTTCCGTGGCGGTGATCAGCCGCTCAAAGTGCATCAGCTCATGATGCTTGCAGCTGTGCCAGACAAAACCGAAGCGCGTACCCAGTAGTTTCTGTAATGCATGGCTTTGTTCAAACTCATACAGCGCATCGCTTTGGCGGATCGGCAGCGGATTGCCCTCCGCCTCGTGGCCGTTGCCTTTGACGGCGACCGGCAGCGGCAGCTGGTTATCCATCCCGTGCAGGATCCCCGCCAGAATCGCCGCCATCACCAGGTAGGGATTGGCGTCGGCACCGGCAACGCGGTACTCCACGCGATGGTTGTCGCTGTCACCGCAGGGAATACGCAGCGCCACGGTGCGGTTATTGTGGCCCCAGGAGGCCTGGAGCGGAACGAAGGCATCCGGTAAGAAACGACGGTAGGCATTGACGTTGGGTGCCAGCAGCGCCATCGAGGCGGGCATCAGATCGATCATCCCGGCCAGCGCGCGTTTCAGCAGCGGCGAATCGCTACCGTCATCGCAGATAAAGGCATTGTGATCGGCGGCATCCAGCATGCTGATATGCACGTGCATGCCGCTGCCGGCGTACTCTTCGTACGGCTTGGCCATAAAGGTAGCGTTCATGCCGTGACGTTCGGCCACCTGACGGATCAGGCGCTTCAGCTGAATGGCGTGGTCGCAGGCGCTCAGCACGTTGCGGGTGTGATGCAGGTTGATCTCAAACTGGCCGGGCGAGGCCTCAGCCAGCGCGCCGTCAGCCGGAATGCCCTGCTGCTTCGCCAGCTCGTCGATTTCACTCAGCACGTCGGCAAAGTGATCCAGGTTATCAACGGAGTACACCTGGCTTTGCATATTGCGCTCGTCGCTGCCCGGCGCGCACGGCGGCTGTATATAGCCCTCGGCATCGCGCTGCTTGTCGACCAGATAGAACTCCAGCTCTACCGCTACCACCGGGAACAGTCCTCGATTGCGCAGCTGCTGCCACAGCTGGTTGAGAACATTGCGGGGTTCAACGTCAAAGGGAGTGCCATCTTGATTGCGCATGGTCAGGAGGATCTGCGCCAGATGTTCGGGATCGGAAGCGGAGGGAATAAGCGAGCCTTCAACGGGAACACAGATATTGTCCGGTTCGCCCAGCACCTGGCCCAGACCTGCTTCTTCCACGGTGTTGCCGAGGATATCCATGGCGTAGACGGAAGCCGGGAAGTAACAGCCTTTTTCCAGTTTCTTCAGGCTGGCAATGGGAATGCGTTTACCGCGGAAAACACCATTTAAATCGTTGAGGAGAATATCGACGTACTGCGTTTCAGGATGGCGTTCCAGGTAAGTCTGCACTTCACTCTGGAACGCGGTGGTTCGTTTCTCTTCACTGTGCCGCGTGAAATCTTCGACTTCGACAATATTGGTCATGATGCCACCCACCAGGTTCGTTTCGTTGTTGAGCGTTGCTCAAAATAACAGCCACACTATTAACATAGCGCCAACACAAAGAGTGTGCAAATGTAACTAACTGCTTTATTTTTCGCCTCATCACGTTTGAATATTACCCATCCCGTTGCTAGATTGACATTATATTGCACAGTTTTGCGCCACGGGCGGTTCCACCGGTTGATATTTTTAACAGTGTAACGGGGTGAGAATGGGCATTATTTTTGACAAACCATTGATTGGCGTGGTGATGTGCCAGATCGATAAAGGCGGACATCCCACGCAGATGGTGCACAATAAATATCTCGATGCCGTGCTGCTGGCAGGCGGTATTCCGCTGGCGCTGCCCCACGGGCTGATGTCTGCCCCTCATCTATTAGAAAACGCTATGGCGGCGCTGGATGGCATTTTACTGACCGGCAGCCCGAGTAATATCGAACCCCATCATTACCATCAGTCCGGCGAAGAGCCGGATGCCGATCCCGGCCGCGACCGGCTGGCCTTCGCGCTGGTCAACTACGCGCTGGAAAACCAGATGCCGCTGCTGGCGATCTGCCGGGGGCTGCAGGAGCTGGTGGTGGCCACCGGCGGCGATTTGCACCGCCAGCTGCATCTGGTCGCCGGGATGCAGGATCATCGGGAGGATGCGTCTCTGACGCTGGAGGAGCAGTACTCCCCGGCTCATGAGGTCTGGCTGGAGCCGGACGGGCTGCTCTCACCGCTGGTGAATAACGCCAGCAGGCTGCGGGTGAATTCCCTGCATCAGCAGGGCATCCGCTCGCTGGGGGCAAAGATGCGCCCCGAAGCGCGTTCCGCCGACGGGTTGATTGAAGCCGTCAGCCATGCTCAGCACCCTTTCGCTCTGGCGGTTCAGTGGCACCCGGAATGGCAAAGCGCCGGGTCGGAATCCTCACGACAGATTTTTGGCGGGCTGATCGCAGCCGGCCAGCGTTTCAGGAAGGAAAAACGATGAGCGAAATCACCCTGGCTCCCGGGCGGCGGTTATCCGAACTCCGGCAGCAGATGGGGTTGTCACAGCGCCGCGTGGCGGAGCTTTCGGGCCTGACCCACAGTGCGATCAGCACCATTGAGCAGGATAAAGTCAGCCCGGCGGTGAGCACGCTGCAAAAATTACTGAAGGTGTATGGCCTGTCGCTGTCCGAGTTCTTCTCCGAACCGGTGGTGGACGACGTGCCCAAAGTAGTGATCGAGGAGCACGAGCTGATCGATATCGGCGGCCAGGGCGTGTCGCTGAAGCTGATCCACAACGGTAACGCACGCAGAACGCTGGCCATGCTGCTGGAAACCTATGAGCCCGGGTCCACCACCGGTGAAAAAATTCGTCACCAGGGCGAGGAGACCGGCACGCTGCTGGAGGGCGAGATCACGCTGAATATCAACGGCCAGAGCTATCACCTGCATGCCGGGCAAAGCTATGTCATTGATACCGGCAACCCCCACAGTTTTACCAATGCCTCTACCCGGCGCTGCTGCATTATCAGCGCCCATACGCCCGCAACGTTTTAGCCATGAATCACCCGGTGCAGCCGGGTATAAGGGAAAAACTATGCATGTGAATAGCTACTATGCAGCAACCGCCAACCCGCATGATGCCTGGCCACAGCTGAAAGAGAGTGTTCAGTGCGACGTGTGCATCATCGGCGGCGGGTTTACCGGCCTTTCCTCGGCGCTGTTTTTGACCGAAGCGGGCTACGATGTGGTGGTGCTGGAGGCCGCGCAGGTTGGCTTCGGTGCCAGCGGCCGCAACGGCGGGCAGGTTGTGAATTCCTACAGCCGCGACGTTGACGTCATCGAACAGCGCTACGGCAGCGAGACCGCGCGGCTGCTGGGCAGCATGATGTTCGAAGGGGCGGAGATCATTCGCGATCGCATCGACCGCTACGCCATTAACTGTGATTATCGCCCCGGCGGTGTTTTTGCCGCCCTCACCCCGCGACAGATGCAGCATCTTGACGCGCAGTCTCAGCGCTGGCGGCGCTATGGCAATCACCAGCTTGAGCTGCTGGATAGCGAGGCCATTCGCCGCGAGGTGGGCAGCGATCGCTACGTTGGCGGGCTGCTGGACCGCAGCGGCGGGCATATTCATCCGCTGAATCTGGCGCTGGGCGAGGCCGAGGCCATTCGCCGTCACGGCGGGCGGATCTATGAACGTTCGGCGGTCACCTCCGTGCAGTACGGTACGCCGCACCGCATCAGTACCGAACAAGGTCAGGTTCAGGCGAAGTTTGTGATTTTTGCCGGGAACGCCTATCTGGCCCCGCATCTGGAACCCCGTCTGGCGAAAAAAAGCCTGCCCTGCGGCTCGCAGATTGTCGCCACCGAGCCGCTTGCCGCCGAGGTGGCGCGGTCGCTGCTGCCGAATAATTTCTGCGTTGAGGACTGTAACTATCTGCTGGACTATTTCCGCCTGACTGCCGATAACCGCCTGCTGTACGGCGGTGGCGTGGTCTACGGTGCGCGCGAACCGTCCGATGTCGATGCGCTGATCCGCCCCAAGCTGCTGAAAACCTTCCCGCAGCTGGCCGGGGTGAAGTTTGATTACGCGTGGAGCGGCAACTTCCTGCTGACACTGTCCAGAATGCCGCAGTTTGGCCGCCTGGAGAACGGCGTCTACTACATGCAGGGCGACAGCGGGCACGGGGTGACCAGTACCCATCTTTCCGGCAGACTGATTGCCGAGGCGATGCGCGGCGACGCCGAACGCTTTGATGCCTTTGCGAAGCTGCCGCATCTGCCCTTCCCCGGCGGCCGCACCCTGCGCGTGCCGCTGACCGCGATCGGAGCCGCCTGGTATGCGCTGCGCGACCGACTGGGGGTTTAAATCCGGCCGGTTCGCAGTAAAATGCGGGCCGGTCACCTGAGGAACCGTCATGAATTCAACCAGTAGCAACACCCGCTTCTTCGTTATTGTGGTTTTTGGCATCATCCTGTTCTGGGCGGCGGCGTACCCCCTCTCCCGCTATGTTTCCAGCGCCGCCTTCGGCGAACCCACAGGCGCGATCTACAACGCCATCAACGTGCTGTTTACCGCGCTGGCCTTTACCGGGGTAGTGATTACCTTCCGCTTCCAGTACATCGAATCAGAACGATCCGCGAAGGATCTGGTTGAGCGCTCCATTTTTGAACTGCTGACCACCTTCACCACCGATGAGTTTCAGAAGGTGAAAGACGAGGCATTTCTCGCCCTGCTGATTGCGGTGAGAGATAAAGCGTATGCCGAATATCTCAGCAGCCGCCTGTTCCCGATCGGCAGGAAGCCGTTCCCTGTCTCGGCCGCAGGGGCGTATGCCGAGCTGAAGCCGGAACTGAACGAGATGGGTCTGGATGAGGTGATCGCGCTGGATCGCAACGCGCGGCTGAAGCTGGACAACGTGCTTAACTTCTTCGCCATGCTTTCCCACCGCCAGGCGGCGGCGACGGTGATCCGCCATGTGGATTTCGCCTATGACTGGTGGCGACCGACGCTGTGGATTATCGCGCAGCTGCAGAAGGAGATTAAGGACGGCAGCGAGGAAATAAGCCTGTACTGCCGCAATCCGATGCTGCACACCACGCTGGAGCGGCTGGATGAAATTTATCAGTATCCGCCGATAACGCCGGGGCCGGAGGTTTACCGCTATCTGGCCATCCATCCCTGGCTTAAAGAGCAGAGGATCGACCCGGCCTTCTTCGGTCATGCCCCGGAGAACGCGGCCTGACGTGCGAACGCCCTGCATTCGTGCAGGGCTCAGGCTGGAAGCGTGACGAACGCCACCGGTTAAGGGTTACGCCAGCGGCATGTTGCCCGGGTCCGGGTAGCAATATTCAAAGCCCAGCTCGCGGCAGATTTTGCTGCCGTCGATGATTTTACCGCCGTCCTTAACGGCGTCGTCATCAATAAAGGTCGGCGGCGTCAGGCCTAGCTGGCGTGCGACGGTAGGATAAAACTCTTTGCGTGAGGGATGAACCGGAGCGCACAGGTTGTAAACGTGCCCGCCTTTCGGGCGCTGGAGCAGCAGCCGGATCGCCTCGATCACATCTTCAAGATGCACCAGATTCACCCCCTGCGCACCGTTGCTCAGCCCCTCTTTACCGGCCAGGAATCGCCCCGGATGGCGCTTCGGCCCCACCAGCCCGGCAAGCCGCAAAATATCCACCGAGGTGCCGGGAAGCTGATGCAGCCAGCTTTCCAGCTCCTGCAGCGTGCGTCCGGCCACGCTGACCGGCGTCAGTTCGCTGCTTTCTTTGGTGATACCCGGGCGATCGCCGTACACGGAGGTTGAGCTGGTGAAGATAATATGCGGAATATTAAAGGCCAGTGCGCTGTCCACCAGCTGCTGTACCGCCAGCAGATAGCTTTCGCCGCCGGAGGCCGTGCGGCTGGCGGGCAGGGTAATCACCAGCGCATCGACGCTCAGCAACGCGGCCAGGTCATCCGCCTCGCAGACCAGTTCCGGGTTGAGTTCCAGCACGTAGCTTTCAATGCCGCACATGCGCGCGGCTTCAACGCCGTCCGGCGTGGTTTTGCTGCCGGTGACCTGCATTCCGGCGGCGGTGAGCGACAGCCCCAGCGGCATTCCCAGCCAGCCCAGCCCGACAATCGCGACTCTCTTCATGTCCATGCTCCCGTTTATTACAACCAGTATGCCTCAGGCTACGCCAGCCCAATGCCGCTGACAACCGCCCGTGAATAAGAGAATCTTTCAACATTAACAAAAAAGTGTTGCGTCATCTTCCTATCCTGGTTAGGTTATTTGTCACGATATGAATAGACATTCATCCAAGAGAATTTTATGACTCGCGTTCAGTTTAACCATCATCACCACCATCACCCTGACTAGTCTTTCAGGCGATGTGTGCTGGAAGACGTTTAGGATCTTCCAGTGGTGCTCGAGTCGCGAAATGGCCCCCGGAAGATCACCTTCCGGGGGCTTTTTTTTGGGCCGAACACAGGGCCCGAATGCTGAGATGACAGACTGACCAACGGCATGATTAATATAAAGCAGACAGGAAAAGAGGATTAGCACCGATGTTAGATAACACCCGTTTACGCATAGCTATGCAGAAATCAGGCCGTTTAAGTGACGAATCACGCGAACTGCTGGCCCGCTGCGGCATTAAAATTAACCTGCAGCAGCAGCGTCTGATCGCCTTCGCTGAGAACATGCCGATTGATATCCTGCGCGTACGCGATGACGATATTCCAGGCCTGGTGATGGATGGCGTGGTTGACCTCGGCATTATCGGTGAGAACGTGCTGGAAGAAGAGCTGCTGACCCGCCGCGCTCAGGGCGAAGATCCGCGTTATTTCACCCTGCGTCGCCTGGATTTCGGCGGCTGCCGCCTGTCGCTGGCGATGCCGGTGGATGACGAATATACCGGTCCGGCCTGTTTACAGAACTCGCGTATCGCCACTTCCTACCCGCACCTGCTGAAAAAATACCTCGATAAACAGAACATTAACTTCAAATCCTGCCTGCTGAACGGTTCGGTTGAAGTGGCACCGCGTGCCGGTCTGGCCGATGCGATCTGCGATCTGGTGTCCACCGGCGCCACGCTGGAAGCCAACGGCCTGCGTGAAGTTGAGGTGATTTACCGCTCTAAAGCCTGCCTGATCCAGCGCGACGGTGAAATGCCTGCCGCCAAGCAGGAACTGATCGACAAGCTGATGACCCGTATTCAGGGCGTAATTCAGGCTCGCGAGTCAAAATACATCATGCTGCACGCGCCGAGCGAGCGTCTGGAAGACATTATCTCCCTGCTGCCGGGTGCCGAGCGCCCTACCGTTCTGCCGCTGGCGGGCGATAAGAGCCGCGTGGCGATGCACATGGTCAGCAGCGAAACGCTGTTCTGGGAAACCATGGAAAAACTGAAATCCCTCGGGGCGAGCTCCATTCTGGTGCTGCCAATTGAGAAGATGATGGAGTAATCCCATGGCGACCACGATGACCCCCATTGTCTGGCAGGACTGTAGTGAAGAGCAGCAGCAGGCGCTGTTAACGCGCCCGGCGGTTTCCGCCTCGGACAGTATCAGCACCACGGTGCGCGGTATTCTTGAGAAGGTCAAAATCGAGGGTGACGACGCGCTGCGCTACTACAGTGCCACCTTTGACAAGACGCAGGTTGATGCGCTGCGCGTCAGCGAGCAGCAAATCGAAGACGCCTGCGCGCGTCTCGGTTCCGAAATCAAGCAGGCGATGGCCGTTGCGGTCGCCAATATTGATACCTTCCACGTGGCGCAGAAACTGCCCGCGGTGGATATTGAAACCCAGCCCGGCGTGCGCTGCCAGCAGGTGACCCGCCCGCTGGCCTCGGTGGGCCTGTATATTCCCGGCGGCTCTGCGCCGCTGTTCTCCACCGTTCTGATGCTGGCCACCCCTGCCCGCATCGCCGGCTGCCGCCGCGTGGTGCTATGCTCGCCGCCGCCAATTGCCGACGAAATCCTTTATGCCGCCAAACTGTGCGGCGTGCAGGAAGTGTTCCAGGTGGGCGGCGCGCAGGCGATTGCGGCACTGGCGTTCGGCACCGAAAGCGTGCCGAAAGTAGACAAGATCTTTGGCCCGGGCAACGCGTACGTTACCGAAGCCAAGCGCCAGGTCAGCCAGCGTCTGGACGGTGCGGCGATCGATATGCCTGCCGGTCCGTCTGAAGTGCTGGTGATTGCCGATGAAGGCGCAACGCCCGATTTCGTCGCCTCTGACCTGCTGTCGCAGGCGGAGCACGGCCCGGATTCTCAGGTGGTGCTACTGACCCCGTCGCTGCCGATGGCGGAAGCGGTGGCCGCGGCGGTCGCACGTCAGCTGGCTGAACTGCCGCGCGCGGCGATCGCCGCCAAAGCGCTGGAGAGCAGCCGCCTGATTGTGGTACGCGATTTGCAGCAGTGCGTGGAGATCAGCAACCGCTACGGACCCGAGCACCTGATTATTCAGACCCGCCGGGCGCGCGATCTGGTGGACAGCATCACCAGCGCCGGTTCAGTGTTTCTCGGTGACTGGTCGCCGGAGTCCGCGGGTGACTATGCCTCCGGTACCAACCACGTGCTGCCGACCTACGGCTATACCGCCACCTACTCCAGCCTGGGCCTGGCGGACTTCCAGAAGCGGATGACGGTGCAGGAACTGACCCAGGAAGGCTTTATGGGTCTGGCCGCGACCATCGAAATTCTGGCCGCCGCCGAGCAGTTGGTCGCCCACAAGAATGCCGTCACCCTGCGCGTCGCCGCACTCAAGGAGAAGCAATGAGCACGAATTCCATCGAAGCGCTGGCCCGCGCAAACGTTCGCGCGCTGACCCCGTATCAGTCCGCCCGTCGTCTGGGCGGCAACGGCGACGTCTGGCTGAATGCCAATGAATATCCGCTGGCGGTGCCGTTTAACCTCAGCCAGCAGACGCTGAACCGCTACCCGGAGTGCCAGCCCAAGCTGGTGATTGAGCGCTATGCCGCCTACGCCGGGCTGAATGCGGATCAGGTGCTGGTCAGCCGCGGGGCCGATGAAGGCATCGAGCTGCTGATGCGCGCCTTCTGCGAGCCGGGCCAGGATGCGGTGCTGTTCTGTCCGCCGACCTACGGCATGTACAGCGTCAGCGCGGAAACCATCGGCGTGGAGTACCGCACCGTTGAAGCGCGTGAAGACTGGCAGCTGAACCTGTCCGGTATTGCCGAACAGCTGGACGGCGTGAAGCTGGTTTACGTTTGCAGCCCGAACAACCCGACAGGCAACCTCATCAACCCGGACGATTTCCGTGAGCTGCTGGAGATGACGCGCGGTAAAGCGCTGTTGGTCGCCGATGAAGCCTACATTGAATTCTGCCCGCAGGCGTCGCTGGCCGGCTGGCTGAAGGATTACCCGCATCTGGTGATTCTGCGCACGCTGTCAAAGGCCTTTGCGCTGGCGGGCCTGCGCTGCGGCTTCACCCTGGCGAATGCCGAGGTGATCGCGCTGCTGTTGAAAGTGATCGCCCCTTACCCGCTGTCCACCCCGGTGGCGGATATCGCCGGTCAGGCGCTGAGCGACGAGGGGATTGCGCTGATGCGTGAGCATGTTGGCCAGCTGATCGCCAACCGTGAAAAGCTGATTGCCGATCTGCGCCAGTGCGACTGCGTTGAAGAAGTTTTTGACAGTGAAACCAACTATATTCTCGCGCGCATTACCGCCTCCAGCCAGGTCTTCAAGACGCTGTGGGATCAGGGTATTATTCTGCGCGACCAGAATAAGCAGCCGGGACTCTCCGGATGCCTGCGTATTTCCATCGGCACCCGCGAAGAGTGTGACCGTGTTATCAGCGCGCTGAAATCCTTACCCGGCGCAACCGTATCTCAGGAGCAAGCATGAGTCAGAAAGTCCTTTTTATCGATCGCGATGGCACCATTATTTCTGAGCCGCCGGAAGATTTTCAGGTGGACCGCATGGATAAACTGGCCTTTGAGCCGGATGCCATTCCCGCCCTGCTGTCGTTGCAGAAAGCCGGATTCCGGCTGGTGATGATCACCAATCAGGACGGACTGGGCACCAGCAGCTTCCCGCAGGCGGACTTCGACGGCCCGCACAATCTGATGATGCAGATCCTCACCTCTCAGGGCGTGACGTTTGACGATATCCTGATCTGCCCGCACAAACCGGAAGATAACTGCGACTGCCGCAAGCCAAAAACCAAAATGGTCACCGAGTGGCTGGCCGAAGGCGCGCTGGATACCGCCAATAGCTACGTGATTGGCGACCGCGCCACCGACGTGCAGCTGGCGCAGAATATGGGGATCACCGGCCTGCTGTACGGCAAAAACGGTCTGAGCTGGTCGCAGATTGAAGAGCAGCTGACTAAACGCGATCGCTACGCGCTGGTCAACCGCAGCACCAAAGAGACGCAGATCAAGGTTGAAGTGTGGCTGGACCGCGAAGGCGACAGCAAAATCAACACCGGCGTCGGCTTCTTCGACCATATGCTGGACCAGATCTCCACCCACGGCGGCTTCCGCATGAATATCGACGTGAAGGGCGATCTGTACATTGACGATCACCACACCGTGGAAGATACCGGTCTGGCGCTGGGCGAAGCGCTGCTCAAGGCGCTGGGCGACAAGCGTGGCATTGGTCGCTTCGGCTTCGTGCTGCCGATGGACGAATGCCTGGCGCGCTGCGCGCTGGATATCTCCGGCCGCCCGCACCTGGAATACAAAGCCGAGTTCAGCTATCAGCGCGTGGGCGATCTGAGCACCGAGATGGTGGAACACTTCTTCCGCTCGCTCTCCTACACCATGGCCGCGACACTTCACCTGCGCACCAAGGGCAAAAACGATCATCATCGCGTGGAAAGCCTGTTTAAAGTCTTCGGCCGCACCCTGCGCCAGGCGATCCGCGTTGAGGGCAACACGCTGCCAAGCTCGAAAGGAGTACTGTAATGGACGTGGTGATCCTGGATACCGGCTGCGCCAACCTCTCCTCGGTAAAGTGGGCGATACAGCGCCTTGGATACAACCCGCAGGTCAGCCGTGAGGCCGATATCGTGCTGAATGCCGACAAGCTGTTTCTGCCGGGCGTCGGCACCGCGCAGGCGGCGATGGACCAGCTGCGCGAACGCGACCTGATTGAGCTGATCAAAGCCTGTACGCAGCCGGTGCTGGGCATCTGCCTGGGCATGCAGCTGCTCGGCTCGCACAGCGATGAAAGCGGCGGCATTCCGACGCTGGATGTGATCGAACACCCGGTGGAGCGCATGCAGGATGTTGGCCTGCCGCTGCCGCACATGGGCTGGAATCAGATCACCTCGCAGGCCGGTAATCATCTGTTCCGCGGCATTGAAGACGGGTCGTACTTCTATTTCGTCCACGGCTACGCCATGCCGGTGAACCCGTACACCATTGCCCAGTGCAACTACGGTTCCCCGTTTACCGCTGCGGTGCAGAAAGACAACTTCTACGGCGTGCAGTTCCACCCCGAGCGTTCCGGTGCCGCTGGCGCGCAGCTGCTGAAAAATTTCCTGGAGATGTAACCGGTATGATTATCCCGGCGTTAGATTTAATTGATGGCAAGGTGGTGCGCCTGCACCAGGGCGACTACGGCCAGCAGCGCGACTACGGCAGCGATCCCCTGCCGCGCCTGCAGGATTATCAGGCTCAGGGTGCGACCGTGCTGCATCTGGTCGATCTGACCGGCGCAAAAGATCCGGCTGCACGCCAGATCCCGCTGCTGACCAAACTGCTGGCAGGCGTCAGCGTGCCGGTGCAGGTTGGCGGCGGCATCCGCACCAAAGACGACGTTGAGGCGCTGCTGAACGCCGGTGCGACCCGCGTAGTGGTCGGTTCTACGGCGATCAAGCAGCCGGAAGAAGTACAGCAGTGGTTTAAGCAGTACGGCGCGGAAGCGATCGTTCTGGCGCTGGACGTGCGTATTGATGCCAACAACCGTAAAGAAGTGGCGATCAGCGGCTGGCAGGAAGCCAGCGGGATCACGCTGGAAGAAGTCATCGACCAGTTCCTGCCGTTTGGCCTGAAGCACGTGCTGTGCACCGATATTTCCCGCGACGGTACGCTGAGCGGCTCGAACGTTGAGCTGTATCGCGAAGTCTCCGCGCGCTACCCGCAAATTGCCTTCCAGTCCTCCGGCGGCATCGGCTCGCTGGACGACATTGCCGCCCTGCGCGGCAGCGGTGCGCAGGGCGTGATCGTCGGACGCGCGCTGCTGGAAGATAAATTCAACGTATCGGAGGCAATTTCATGCTGGCAAAACGGATAATTCCCTGCCTCGACGTGCGCGACGGCCAGGTGGTCAAAGGCGTGCAGTTTCGTAATCACGAGATTATCGGCGACATCGTGCCGCTGGCGCAGCGCTATGCCCAGGAAGGCGCCGACGAGCTGGTGTTTTATGATATCACCGCCTCAAGCGATGGCCGCGTGGTGGATAAAAGCTGGATTTCGCGCGTGGCGGAAGTCATCGACATTCCCTTCTGCGTGGCGGGCGGCATTAAGTCCGTTGAGGATGCGGCGCTGTTGCTCTCCTTCGGTGCCGACAAGATTTCGATTAACTCCCCGGCGCTGGCCGATCCGGAGCTGATCACCCGCCTGGCGGACCGCTTCGGCGTGCAGTGCATCGTGGTCGGGATTGATACCTGGTACGACAGCGAAAGCGGCAAGTATCACGTAAACCAGTACACCGGCGACGAAAGCCGTACCCGCGTCACAAAGTGGGAAACCCTCGACTGGGTGCAGGAAGTGCAGAAGCGTGGGGCCGGTGAAATCGTGCTGAATATGATGAACCAGGACGGCGTGCGTAACGGCTACGACCTGGTGCAGCTGCAGAAAGTACGTGAAGTGTGCAAGGTGCCGCTGATTGCCTCCGGCGGCGCGGGCACCATGGAACACTTCCATCAGGCATTCCGTGATGCCGACGTTGACGGCGCGCTGGCCGCGTCCGTCTTCCATAAGCAGATTATTAATATTGGGGAACTGAAAGCGTTCCTGGTAGAAAAAGGTGTGGAGATCCGCGCATGTTAACTGAACAACAGCTGGCTAAGCTGGACTGGGTAAAAACCGACGGGATGATGCCCGCCGTCGTGCAGCACGCCGTTTCCGGCGAAGTTCTGATGCACGGTTATATGAATCAGGAAGCGCTGGATAAAACGCTGGCTACCGGCAAGGTGACCTTCTGGTCGCGGACCAAACAGCGCCTGTGGACCAAAGGGGAAACCTCCGAGCATTTCCTCAACGTGGTCAGCATCACCCCGGACTGCGATAACGATACGCTGCTGGTGCTGGTCAACCCGGTTGGGCCAACCTGCCACCTTGGCACCTCCAGCTGCTTCTCTCCGGCCGCACCGGACTGGACCTTCCTGTATCAGCTGGAGCAGCTGCTGGCCGAACGCAAGCACGCCGACCCGAAAAGCTCGTACACCGCCAGCCTGTACGCCAGCGGCACCAAGCGCATCGCGCAGAAAGTGGGTGAAGAAGGCGTGGAGACCGCGCTGGCCGCAACGGTTAACGACCGCTTCGAACTGACCAACGAAGCCTCCGATCTGGTTTATCATCTGCTGGTGCTGTTACAGGATCAGGATCTGAACCTGTCGGCGGTGATAGACAATCTGCGCCAGCGGCACAAATAATCGTTCACAATACAATAAGGGCCGGTTATCCGGCCCTTTTTTTATGACAGGGAGCAATCATGAGTACGTTTGACCAGCTCACCGCCCTGCTCGACGGGCATCAGGCGCGTTACCGGGTAATGGAACACGCGGCGATGGGGAAATGTGAAGAGGTGGCGGCGCTGCGCGGCACCGAGCTGGGCCAGGGCGCTAAAGCGCTGGTCTGCCACGTGAAGGGGAACGGCGTGAAGCAGCACGTGCTGGCGGTGCTGCCTGCCGATAAACAGGCTGACCTCTCACGCCTGGCATCGGCGCTGGGCGGGCTGCGCGCCTCGCTTGCCAGTCCGGCCGAGGTGGATAAATTGACCGGATGCGTATTCGGCGCCATCCCGCCATTTAGTTTTCATCCGGATCTGCTGCTGGTGGCGGATCCGAGCCTGCTGACGCGCTATGACGAACTGGCGTTTAACGCCGGGCTGCTGGAGAAGTCGATGGTGCTGAATACGCAGGACTATCAGCGCATTGCGGCACCGACTATCCTGAGTTTTTTACGGGAAGAGGCATAGCGGGTGTGAAAGAAACAGCGTGCGGCCGGATGGCTCCGGCCGCGGCGTCAACGTTTAAGACTGTTTACGCTGGCGATACTGCTGGCTGACCAGGCGGCCAATCACGATGCCGGAACCGATAATGCCACCGAGGATAATCGACAGCAGCACCGTCAGTACGCGTTTCGGGCTGTCGCGTCGAATCGGCAGATCGCCCGGGGCGATGTAGCGGAAGGACTGCAGGTTATCCACCTGAATTTTCAGATGGGTCATCGCCAGGAGTGAACGCTGCGTGTCGTAGTACGCCCCATCCAGCGGCAGCGGTTTCGTCGCTTCGTTGGCGATCATCGCCTGCAAAGAGACCGTACCCAGCAGGTACAGCGTATCATCCGACAGGAATTCAGCCTGGTTGAGCTGGGAGCGGTTAATGTTCGACGCCTCAGCAATTTTCAGCGACTGCTTAATCACATCAATGCGCTGCTGCTTCTTATCCAACGCCACCTGCTTCTGCGTATCCAGTGAATCCGTCAGCTCGCGGGTTTTCACACTCAGGCTGCGGCGGATATCGGCACCGTAGTCATCCACCACGTCGTCGTTAACGCGCTGGATATACTCACCCAACTGCTTGCGCGCCAGCTCCGGGGTTTCCGCGGTGAAGGAAATGCGCAGCGGCTCACGGCTGCCTTTAATCACCTGCTGAACTTTCAGTTCCAGCGGTTCGTCAAGGTTTTCCAGTTCGGAAGAAAGCGCGCTGATTGAACTGCCGAAGCGGTTAAACAGCTGCTGCTGCAAATCGCCAATCGCCGGCTTGTCCTGCGGGCTCTGTGCATAGAGCACGCTTAGCGCGGCGTTATAGTTCGCCACCTGGCCTGCGGCCGGCAGCGTCACAATCGCTTTTGATGTCCATTTCTCTTTAGCCAGTAGCACATAGGCCAGCGCGAGCAATACGGTGACCACAATCGATACCATAATGATTTTTTTACCGGCCCACAGCTGGACAAGGATATCCAGCAGGCCCAGCTCTTCATCTCGATTATAGGAATTTTGGTAGTGCGGGTGCTGCTCAGAATGGGAATGGCTGTCGCGACTCATAGTTTCAGTTTACTCAACACAAAGGAAAGCTAACGCAAAGGCGGTAAGTATAGGTAAAAATAGTTGAAGAGTCAGCGAGGTAGGATAGGGATTATCTTAAAAATTTTCGGGGACGGGGGGAATAGAAGAAATAACCTCCCGCAACGCGGGAGGTTGATGACGGGATTAATCCAGCCATTCGGTGTGGAACACACCGTCTTTATCAGTACGCTTGTAGGTATGCGCACCGAAGTAGTCACGCTGAGCCTGAATCAGGTTCGCCGGCAGTACCGCTGAACGGTAGCTGTCGTAGTAAGCGATGGCAGCAGAGAAGGTTGGCGTTGGGATACCGTTCTGCACGGCATAGGCCACAACGTCACGCAGCGCCTGCTGGTATTCGTCAGCGATGTTTTTGAAGTACGGAGCCAGCAGCAGGTTAGCGATGTCAGCGTTATCGGCATAGGCATCGGTAATTTTCTGCAGGAACTGAGCACGGATGATGCAGCCCGCGCGGAAGATCTTAGCGATTTCGCCGTAGTTCAGATCCCAGTTGTTCTCGGTAGAAGCCGCTTTCAGCTGAGAGAAGCCCTGCGCGTAAGAAACGATTTTGCCCAGGTACAGCGCGCGACGCACTTTCTCAACGAACTCGGCTTTATCGCCAGATACTGCCTGCACGGTTGGGCCAGTCAGCACTTTCGATGCCGCAACGCGCTGGGTTTTCAGCGAGGAGAGGTAGCGGGCAAAGACGGACTCGGTGATCAGGGACAGCGGCTCGCCGAGATCCAGGGAGCTCTGGCTGGTCCACTTACCGGTACCTTTGTTTGCGGCTTCATCCAGAATCACATCAACCAGATAGTTACCTTCTTCGTCTTTCTTGGTGAAGATATCTTTGGTGATGTCGATCAGGTAGCTGCTCAGCTCGCCTGCGTTCCACTCGCTGAAGGTTTTCGCCAGGTCGTCATTGCTCAGGTTCAGCGCGCCTTTCAGCAGAGAGTAGGCCTCTGCGATCAGCTGCATGTCGCCGTATTCGATGCCGTTGTGCACCATTTTAACATAGTGACCCGCACCGTCCGGACCCATGTAAGCCACGCAGGCTTCGCCTTCGGCACGCGCTGCAATCTCAGTCAGGATTGGAGCAACCAGCTCGTAAGCTTCTTTCTGGCCGCCAGGCATGATGGATGGGCCTTTCAGTGCGCCCTCTTCGCCACCGGAAACGCCGGTACCGATAAAGTTGAAGCCCTGCTCAGACAGTTCGCGGTTACGGCGAATGGTGTCTTTGTAGAAGGTGTTACCGCCATCGATAAGGATGTCGCCTTTATCCAGGTGTGGAGTCAGGGAGGCGATAGTTTTGTCGGTCGCTTCACCGGCTTGCACCATCAAAAGGATACGACGAGGTTTTTCCAGTGAGTCAACAAACTCTTCGACGGTATAGTGCGGAACCAGGTTTTTACCTGGGTTCTCTGCGACCACTTCATCGGTTTTCTCACGAGAGCGGTTGAAGATAGAAACTGAATAGCCGCGGCTCTCAATGTTGAGTGCCAGATTGCGGCCCATAACAGCCATACCCACAACGCCGATCTGTTGCTTGGACATACCTACTCCTGTCTACGTGATTTTACCTGCAGCAATGTGACTGCGGTCAATGTTCCAGACATGTTAACTCAGGTTTAGGTAATGTGGATAGTGATTGGTGCGATAGTCAGATATATTGAATAAAACTCACCAAATACCCCTCTAAAAAGTGCCATAATTATCACATCCCAGCCGGAGCTGATGCTTAATTAAGCACATTTAGTGAATAGAATCCGCCGCCGTCATTAGTTTTATTTCATCAATCGGGCGGCCAATAAATTCGAGTAATGGCGTGATTAAATAATCTTACGCACCACGGCTGGAGTGCAGCCGGTGAGTGAACTTAAAGATTAGAAATCTGAATGTACTCTGTAAATGCCACATAAAATGACGAGAGAACACGCTGCGGTTAGCGTGCTTGGCAAAATGTAGCGCATGGATAGTGGGATAATAAACAACAGGGACCTGCAGCAGCTGCGAGCGGTAGCACAGATCGATATCTTCACAGTACATAAAGTATTTTTCATTGAAGCCGGAAAGCTGCTGATAGTGGCTCGCTTTAATTGCCATAAACGACCCGGCGGTCCAGTCCACGGGCGTGGGCGTAAAAACTGTCGACTTATCAATGATGCATTTGTTAACGCCGAAAATAAACGACTGGAAGAAGTCCTTCAGCGTTGGGAACTTGCGGATAGAGTTATCATAGACCGTTTTCTCATCATTCTTAAAAAGATTGATGGCGGCAAACGCCACGCGATCTTTCTGCATATTTGCTACAAGTTCAGATATTTGCTGCGCCGTGATATGCAAATCCGGGTTAAGCACAATAAAAATGTCCTCGCCCTGCATATTAAGTTTCTGCTGGCAGTAGTCAAAGACGAAATTATTGTTTTTACCAAAGCCTAAACCATAGTCACTGCCGATCATGACGATATTATTTTCAGCACACCAGTCATTTAACGCAACGGCATCCTGTGGCTTATTACACTTCAAAACCACGTTAAACTGTGATGCCAGTTCAGGCAGGCAGTTAATCTGCTTAATCATTTCGGCATGACCATGCGAAACAACGCTAATATAGATGTTCATTCCACCCCTGAATAACTAAAATTTATTAATCAAACCTGACCACATCGTGGCAACAACGTTCATTGAGTAGCTGCGGCTGGCCGCTAACGCTTTATCTGCCAGCCGTGCATGCCGCAAAGTATTCTGACTGAGGCCGTCAATCAGCTGCTTAGCCTTCCCGGCAAAGTCTTCCTCACGGCAGAGTAAGCCGTCTTCGCCGTCCGTGATAATTTCTCGCGGTCCAATGTGATCGGAGGCAATCACCACACAGCCCTGACTCATTGCTTCAATAACAACCAGTCCGAACAGCTCCTCCCAGCCATTTATCTTGCGTGATGGCAGCAGAAGGAAATGACTGCGGGCCATCAGGGATTTAAGCTGTTCGCGATCGCTGATGAATCCGTGGAAGTGTAGATTAGCGAGCCCGCGCTGATAGGCCGTCACCTGGCTTTCCGCCTCTCCCCGACCGGCAATATGAAATTCCAGCTCAGGATCGGCGGTCGCGGCATATTCAGCCAGCTCAAGGCAGGTACCGACGCCTTTCGCTGCGGTAAGCCGACCGGTGAACAGGAAACGGTTCGGGCTTTGCTGCCATTTTTTTTCAAACGCGTCCGCGTTAATCGGATCGATGTCCACCACGTGAGGAATAGTGACAATGCGCGCCGTTAATTCAGGCAGAAACTGGCTAACCGATCGCGCGGTTTCATCGGTGACCGCAACAATGCCACTGAAGCGCGGTAGCCGGTGCCGCCACGCACGCTTTAGCCAGCCGCGCAGCGGTTTGGGATACTCAAACGGCACCTCGCCCTGCCACTGATGCCAGGAGGTGTGCAGCAGAACGCGGTTGTGTTTACACAGAAAGCTGTAAATCAGCAGGCGAATATTAAACGGTGCCATGCCCAGTAGAATCGTTTGCTGTCTGATAAACGGTAGCTTAAACAGAAAGAAAAACGAATTGAGCGTTTCGCGCTGGATCCTGCGGTACTTCAGCAAATCGCGCAGCATAAACCGAAACGGGCGCGTATTCAGATACACCACATCGGCAACCTGCTCCAGCGCTTTAAAATAGGGTTTGCCGTCAAAATCGTGCAGGACGATGACTTTCTTCATAGCCAGGTTTCCAGAATGCGGTCAAGCTTCTGCCAGGTGCTTTTCCAGCTGAATTTTTGCAAAATCACCTCGGCCTGGTCGGGATAAAACTGCGGTTTCTCCAACAGCAGGGCCACCAGCGCGGCGTGATTTCCCAACTCAAAATAGCGAATATTGTCGTTCGCAAATTCCCGGAACGCCGGAATATCGGAAGCAATCACCGGGCAGCCGTTGGCCAGCGCTTCGAGGATGGGTAAACCGAATCCTTCGTATAGCGAAGGGAACACAAAGACGCGCGCATGTTGATACAGGGCCACCAGCTGTTCATCGCTGACGAAGCCGGGATAAATCACCCCTTCCTGCGGCGAAGCGGCGGTATGCCCCACTAATACCAGAGACAGTCCCGGCTGCGTTTTGCGCAGTTCAGCAAACGCCGCCAGCAGCGCAGGAATGTTTTTATGCGGTCGATTATTGCCCGTATAGAGCAGATAGCCTTTATCCTGTAAACCCAGCGTATGAATAATCGCGCTGTCCGGCTGTGCGGTGAGGAACAGGCCTTCGCCGGTGACGGCCGAATCCCGCTGATAAAGTGCCCTGACGTCATCCCGCGTGGTGGCGGAAACGCTCAACACCAAATCGCTGGCGGCCATACTTTTCCCCACCAGCAGGCGAAAATAGCGTTTACCTATCAGCTTTTTGAGCCAGCCGCTGAAGAATTCCGGCACCAGCTCAAACATTAAATCATGCACCGTGACCGCGGATTTGATCCCTTTGACCGGGCGCATCAGTCCGGAATAGTGGAAGCTGATGTAGTGGGTGTAATCCTGCTGTTTTAACCAGCCGGGGAAACGCATCCAGTGCAGCAGATTAAACGCTTTGAGCGCAATCACCTGCTGTCGACATGCGACATCAGGCCGTGCTTCATTCAGCAGTGCTGTCACGTTATCCGCGCCGTATTTCTCGATGTAATAAGCCAGAAACTTCTCTGAGTAACGCGCAATGCCCGTTGGGCGGGCCGTCATCAGGCGGCAGTCTAATACTATTTTTGGCACTCGGTTTATCCCTAAAGCCGCGTTAAACGCAGAGGAGGAAAGCTGCGGATTAAACGTCTGGTTGAACTTTTCCTGCACGATCTTAATCAGTTCCGCATTTTCATGCTGCTGCGCGGAAGCCGACGCCATCATCGCGATCGCCCGCGGCAAATCGTCCGCCGGGAAGCGCCACTGCGGCGGCAGGAACTCCTTCATGCCGTCGACATCACTGCCGAACACCACCCGCCCCAGCTTCACCGCCTCAACCATCACCAGCGGCACGCCTTCAAAGCGGGAAGGCAGCACGATGCCATCCGCCGCCTGGATCAGCGCTTCAATGCGATCGGGCGCGCACCAGCCGTGGAACACAATGTTTGCGTTGCCTGCAAACTCCGCGCGCAGCAACTCTGATTCAGCTGAGCTGTTATCACCGACGATATGCAGATTTAAATCGCTGTGGGCCTGCTGAGCGGTAAACGCTCGCAGGAATTCCTGCTGCCTTTTCTGCAGGAAATCAACGCGGCCGATTAACAGGAAGTTAATCCCGGCGGGAAGCTCAACCGGTTTGACGGAAGGACGCGTGGAGAACGTCGGTTCGTTGAAGTTGTAAACAAGGCTGATTTTTTCTTCCGGCACGGCAAAATCGGCGACCAGCTCTCGCTTGTTAAACTCGGAGATGGTGATGAAGTTATGTGCCAGCGGGTAATAAAACAGCCGGTTAAGCCAGTCACGAAAGCCGCCCAGCGTCACGCCCAGCAGGCGACTTCTTTTGGTTATCGGGATGTAGGACAGCACCTTACAGCCGGAAAGCCGTGCCACCAGCAGCGACAAGCCGCCGATTTCGATGGTGCCCTGCACGACCATCACCTGGGTAAAACCGCCGTTTCTGATGATGCGGTACAGGGCAAAGGCATCGCGCCAGGCCAGCAGATTGGTCAGCGGTCGGACCGGAAAACCCGAAAACTCGTGGGTTATTACCACAATCGGCAGGCCCGTGCGCACCTTCAGGTTATCGATTTCGTCGATCAGCTTCTGATTTTTCTTATTGGCAACGATGGTGATATTTTGACCCGCCGGACATTCACTCTGGGCCAACAGCCGCAGGAACATCTCTTCATGTCCCCCGTAAACGGGCGATTCATCAATAAACAGCGTTGTATTAAACATTTTGCCTCGTGCGTTTATTCAATCTGTCATTTCTCAGATAGATGGCATGCCCCATAACGTAAAATTCCAACGCCATAATGTTGAAAAACCCGTCGAAGGCCAGGTCCTGCATCAGGGCAATATTGAGGATGACAAAGACGATTAAATAGCGCGTTTTGCTATGGTAGCGGATTAGAATCCAGCCGATGAACACCAGGGCCAGTAACCACATAAACATCACGATGGTGCCGGAAACACGGACCAGATCCAGCAGCATATTGTGGAACCAGATGCCGGTGTAGCCTTCCGCCTGCACCTGCATACCGCCAAACGGATAATTCAGGAAATTGCTAAAACCGTAGACCAGCATACTGAAGCGCGGGCTATCGATGCCACGTTCGGAGAAGCCCCCAAAGTCCAGCAGCGACATCCAGCGGGAAATATCGATGGCAAACAGGGCCAGCGTCACAATCAATACGCCCACGGCACAGATCAGCAGTAGCCGCTTGGGGTTTGACGAGGTTTTAAACGCGAAGAACAGCACCAGCAAAATAAAGGCGGCACGCGAACCCAGATACACCGCGCTGAATACGAAACACAACAGGGACAGCACCGTGAGCATAATCAGATGGCGCATCTGCCAGTTGTTGTTCAGCCAGACGATGGTGAACAGCACCAGCTGCAGCGCATACAGCGGCGAGTTTTCTTCACTGCGGTTGACGACGTCATAGACCAGGTTATATCCCGGGTAGCCGTGCAGCTTACTGTAAATACAAACAATCAGCACATAGGCAATGCTGCACAGGCAAAAGAAGTTAATCCAGGTTTTGCGGCGCGTTTGCGCCTCCTGATAGCCCAGCACAAAGAACAGAATAAAACTGAAAACAATCAGCAACACCAGGTTGGTAAATTTGCCCGGGCCACGCTCAAAATGCCCCAGGCCGAAGACATACCACAGCGTAAAGAACACCATGATGTAGCCGACAAACAGGTAGCTGCGCATCGGTGCCCTGAAGCGAATCAGCACCACGATGCTGGATAGCAGCATAAACAGGATAGCCAGCACCAGAATGCGGAAAGAGACGCTAAAAATCGTCAAGCCGATCAGCAGGTTGAACAGCAGTGTTTCATACTGGCGATAGCCGTTAGGGACTGGCGGTGCGATCTCAGTCGACATGTTTTACCATTTTTTTATCAAATTTCTTAGCCATGACCATCACCATAACGGAAAGAGAAAAATAGGCCGCGGCGTTAACCAGTGAAAACACGGCCATCGCGCCCAGGCTCGATTTAAGCACCAGCACGCCAAACATCAACGCGGCCGCGCGCAGCACCATTGAAATCACCTCATACGCCAGGAAGTAGTGCTGGATTTTTAATGAGGGAATGGAATCAATCGCCGGCCTGGCTCCCAGCCAGAAGATACAGTAAATCGCCATCCACTGTCCGTATTCGCCGGCGATATGCCATTTCTCGCCGAACACCAGGCTAAAAATCCACGGGCCGAAAAGAATGACCACCAGATAAATGGCGGCGGAGGTCAGCAGCAGCAGCAGCGTTGATTTAGTGATGAAGGCGAAAATGGGTGAACCGCTGTTCACCTTTTCGCTGACGCGCGGGTAATAGACGTTACTGATTGCGCCACTCAACAGCGTAACCGGCGCGCCGAGTATGGTTTGTGCCAGCGCGTAGAATCCGGCTTCGGCGGCACCGAAATAGTAACCGATAATAAACACCGGCAAACTTTGCGAGAGCGAGTTAACCAGCGCCTGCGGCGTGCGAAAAAGCGGGAAGTCATAGTAGTGGCGGGCAACCCGCTTAATGCGGCTAAAACGAAACGTGCGGGATTTAACGCGCAGACCGGCTTTCAGCGCCCGGCCAAAAAACTGTAGCGCCTGCAGCAGGTAGCCAACGGCCGTAATCCCCACCAGCGTTACCGGTAGTGGCGCCAGCATCCCGCCCCCTACCCGCAAAATATTGACCGCCGCGGCCTGAATCACCGAAATATGCGCGATTTGCTTGTAGCTGCGCGTACGGATCAACCACTGCTGGCCGCTCAGCTGAAACGGCAGCGCCAGTATCATCAAGGGGATTAACAGCCAGAACCACAGCGGATATTTGTCCGTTGGCAGCGCATGCGGAAACGCAATCTGCGCAAAGGCCAGCAGCAGCAGAGACAGAACGGCGATGATGCCGCCAAGCCATAAACAGAGCCTGACCAGCAGCGAGGCCAGAAGCGTGCGTTTTGGCAGGACCACCGCAATGGGATAGCTCAGCGCCGAAAGCGGGATCAGGATATTAATCACCGACATAAAACTGCCCATCATCCCGTAAGCCTCGGGGCCATACTGGCGGGTGATGATGGGAATAAAGGCCAGATAGATGATCTGCGCCAGCGCCGTTCCGGAGGCGAGGATAATAATACTTCTAAACAGTCCGTTCTTTAGCATAGTGAATCAATGGCCGTACGGTTCAGGTTAAACGCAATTGAGCAGAGGCTGGCGGCGGTCTTTCTCAGAGAGTAAAGGCTGCTCACGCAAAGGCCATTCAATGTTCAGCGTTGGGTCGTTCCAGATAATGCCCCGATCGCTTTGCGGATGGTAATAATTCGTGGTTTTGTACAGGAACTCTGCACTCTCGCTCAACACCAGAAAACCGTGCGCGAAACCTTCAGGGATCCACAGCTGGCGCTTATTGTCCGCCGAAAGGTTAACACCGACCCACTTAGCGTAAGTCGGAGAATCGGGGCGGATATCAACGGCAACGTCGAAAACTTCACCGGCCGTGCAGCGCACCAGTTTACCCTGTGCGTACGGCGCGAGCTGATAGTGCAAGCCGCGCAGCACGCCGCCTGCCGATTTGGAGTGGTTATCCTGTACAAATTCGACGCTGCGCCCTACCGCTTCTTCAAACGCCTTATGGTTAAAGCTTTCAAAGAAAAAACCACGTTCATCCCCGTAAACGGCTGGTTCAAAAATTAATACGTCCGGGATCGCCGTTTGAGTTACCTTCATTTCAGAACTGACCTTTAATCATTTTTAGTAAGTACTTGCCGTAATCATTCTTGGCCAGCGGCTCCGCCAGCTTTTTCACCTGCGCCGCATCGATAAAGCCTTTGCGGTAGGCAATCTCTTCCGGGCAGGAGACCTTCAGCCCCTGACGGTCTTCGATGGTCTTAATGAAGTTACTGGCTTCAATCAGGCTGTGGTGCGTACCGGTATCCAGCCACGCATAGCCACGGCCCATCATCGCCACTTTCAGCGTGCCGCGCTCCATGTACAGGCGGTTGATGTCGGTAATTTCCAGCTCGCCGCGCGGGGAAGGCTTGAGGCTTTTCGCCATCTCAACGACGCTGTTGTCGTAGAAATACAGGCCGGTCACCGCGTAGTTGCTTTTCGGCTCCAGCGGTTTTTCTTCCAGCGAGACCGCGATGCCCTGCCTGTCGAATTCCACCACGCCGTAGCGCTCCGGATCGTTGACGTGGTAGGCAAATACCGTGGCACCGGAAGGCTGACTGACGGCCTCCTCCAGCTCTTTCGGCAGATCGTGTCCGTAAAAAATATTGTCGCCGAGCACCAGCGCGCAGTTATCGTCGCCGATAAACTCTTCGCCGATAATAAACGCCTGCGCCAGCCCGTCCGGACTGTCCTGCACTTTGTATTGAAGATTCAGCCCCCACTGGCTGCCGTCGCCCAGCAGCTGTTCGAAGCGCGGCGTGTCCTGCGGCGTACTGATAATCAGAATATCGCGGATCCCGGCCAGCATCAGGGTGCTGATCGGATAATAGATCATCGGCTTATCGTAGATCGGCAGCAGCTGCTTGCTCACCGCCATGGTGACCGGGTAGAGGCGGGTTCCGGAACCGCCAGCGAGAATAATGCCTTTACGCTTCATAATTTTTCTCTTTTTAATTCAAACGCAGAGGTTCAAAGCAGGTTCCGCGCATCGTTGAGTTCCTGCAGCATCCGCCGCACGCCCAGCTGCCATTCCGGCAGGGTGAGTCCGAAGGTCGAGCAGAACTTATCAGTCGCCAGTCGGGAATTCAGCGGACGGCGCGCGGGCGTGGGATAGCTGCTGGTGGGCACCGCATGCAGATGTTTCAATGTCAGTTCACGCCCCCCACTGCGGGCTTCGGCAAACACAAAGCGGGCGTAATCGAACCAGCTCGTCGTGCCGGATGCCACCAGATGGTACAGCCCTGTCGCGTCCGGGGTGCGTTGCACCATGCGGATCGCGTGTGCGGTGCAGTCCGCAATTAAATCGGCACCGGTCGGTGCGCCAAACTGATCGTTAATCACCGACAGTTCTTCACGTTCGGCGGCCAGACGCAGCATGGTTTTGGCGAAGTTATTGCCCCGGCTGGCATACACCCAGCTGGTCCTGAAGATGAGATGTTTTTTGCAATGCTGCTGGATTGCCCGCTCACCCGCCAGCTTGCTGGCACCGTAAACGTTCTGCGGGCCGGTGGCATCGCTTTCCTGCCACGGGCGATCGCCCTCCCCCGGAAAGACATAATCGGTGGAGTAATGCACCAGCAGCGCGCCCAGCTTATGGGCTTCTTTTGCCAGCACCTCAACGCTCGCGGCATTGACCTGATGCGCCTGTTCGGTTTCCGATTCGGCTTTGTCTACCGCCGTCCAGGCCGCGGCATTCACAATCACATCGGGGCACAGTTGACGCACGGTTTCAGCGAGATCCTGCGGGCGCGCAAAGTCGCCGCAGTAGTCAGTTGAGTCAGAAGCCAGCGCCGTCAGTTGCCCCAAGGGGGCCAGCGCGCGCTGCAGCTCCCATCCCACCTGGCCGTTTTTACCCAGCAGCAGAATTTTCACGACTGACGCTCGCTGTAGTTTTGTGCGATCCAAGACTGATAGGCACCGCTTTTGACGTTGCTGACCCACTCGGTGTTGTCCAGGTACCACTGCACGGTTTTACGAATGCCGCTTTCAAAGGTCTCCTGCGGCTGCCAGCCAAGCTCGCGGCCGATTTTATCGGCATCGATCGCATAGCGCCGATCGTGGCCAGGACGGTCCGCGACGTAGCTGATTTGCTGGCGATAGCTTCCTGCTTTCGGCACCATCTCGTCCAGCAGGTCGCAGATCGTTTCCACCACCTGCAGGTTCTGCTTCTCGTTGTGGCCGCCAATATTGTAGGTTTCGCCCACGCTGCCTTTCGTCACTACCGTATACAGCGCGCGCGCGTGATCTTCGACATACAGCCAGTCGCGGATCTGATCGCCCCTGCCGTAAATCGGCAGATTTTTGCCTTCCAGCGCGTTAAGGATCACCAGCGGAATGAGCTTCTCCGGGAAGTGATAAGGGCCGTAGTTGTTGGAACAGTTAGTGACCACCGTCGGCAGGCCATAGGTACGCAGCCACGCGCGAACCAGATGGTCGCTGGAGGCTTTAGAGGCCGAATAGGGGCTGCTGGGAGCATATGAGGTGGTTTCGGTGAACAGCGGCAGGGGGCTTTGTGCATCGCCGACTTCATCCGGATGCGGTAAATCGCCATACACTTCATCGGTCGAAATATGATGGAAACGGAAAGCCGCCCTGCGCGAACCGTCCAGCTGGTTCCAGTACTGGCGGGCAGCCTCCAGGAGCACATAAGTTCCGACGATATTGGTTTCAATAAAATCAGCGGGGCCGCTGATAGAACGATCAACATGGCTTTCCGCAGCCAGGTGCATCACCGCGTCCGGCTGATGGCGGGCAAAAATGGCCGCCATGGCGGTTTTATCGCAGATATCGGCCTGCTCAAAGGCATAGCGGGGATCTGAACTGACCGAGGCAATGGATTCGAGGTTGCCTGCATAGGTGAGCTTATCAACGTTGACGACGCTGTCAGTGGTTTCGCTGATGATATGACGTACGACGGCGGAGCCGATAAATCCGGCGCCGCCGGTCACTAAAATTTTCACGCGGTATCTCTCTTGTTATAGCGCCTGGCAAAGTTGCGCTGAGGAACGGTGTCCCCAGCGCAAAGGCACGCCAAATCGGCCTATTTTACGGCCAGGAAGCGTCCAAAGGTCACTTTCAGTCTTTCCAGCGATTTCATCGCAAACAGCATGGAAATAAAGCTGCCGACAAACAGCGCGAGCTGCCAGTTATCCGGCACGTGGCAGCCTTCCAGAATGATGCCGATCATGCCGCTGAAGACCTGAGCGGAGGTCATAATCACCAACGTCCAGCGACCGCTGAGGCCGGCACGCATCAGAATATGGTGCATGTGCTCACGATCGGGGCGGAACGGGCTGCTGCCGCGACGAATGCGGGCGATCATCACGCGCATCATGTCCATCAGCGGGACCGCAATCAGCCACAGCGCCGTTACCGGGCTCATAATGGCATCCTGCCCCTGTGAAGCCACAATCAGCAGCCAAATCACCGTAAAGCCAATCAGCATGCTGCCGGCATCACCCATAAAGACTTTGAATTTCCTGCCCCAGGGAATACCAAGGTTAAGCAGGATATACGGCAGGCACGCGGCCATCAGGCACATGCACCACATCGCCATATCATCGTTACCGCCCATGATAAACACGATGCCCAGGGAGCCAAATGTCACGCAGGACAGTGCGCCCAGCAGTCCGTCAATGCCGTCGACCATATTGAAGGCGTTGATGGCCGCAATCACCGCGAACAGGGTAATCACATAGCCAAAGGCACCCAGAATTAACTGGTAGCCAAACAGGATATTGCCAAGTGATGACAGATAAAGCCCGTTGTACATCATAATGCCTGCCACCGCGGCCTGAAGGCCCATGCGCGGCATCACCGGCAGATCGAAGCGATCGTCAAGCACGCCCACCAGCAGCAGCAGGGTGGCGCAAATCATATAGATATCAAAATCAGGCAGCCACGCGGGCTGAAGCGCATAAAGTATCCATAAAGAGAAGTAGACTGAAACACCGCCGACCAAAGGGATATGCCCGCTATGGAGTTTACGCGCATTGGGCTTGTCCACCAGCCCCACTTTGCGAGCCACTTTCCTCGCAATAAACAACAGCGCTAAAGCTCCCAGAAAGATGAGAACGATCTCTTGCATATGTGCACCAATGCTCACTTAGCTTTTTGCATTTCGCTCTAATGAAACCACGCTACCGCCCCTGGCACAGCAATCCAGTTCGCTTAACGCGATTTCCCCTACTCAAGCATAGTCAGACTATCCTGCCTGACTAAATTTTTTCTTCAGATAACTCCTGGAAACAAAATCACACCAAGGATTACCAAAAGAATCACTAATTCTCCCGCCTCGGCATGACGCGCACAAGTTTAATTTGAAAATTTTTATGAAGAGTAGGGATACTTGCTATAAGTGCGCAATTAAGCAGCGTTTACGCTGTTTTTTATATCAGCTAGCGTTAAAAAATCGTCATTGGGATTTTTCCCATATAATTCAGAAGATAAAACCAAACCCGATTTGGAAGCCATGGCAACACGAATAAAAAAAAGCCCCCACAAAGGGAGCTTTTCATTTAATTACTATAGCAATTGATAATTAACGATAACCATTTGGGTTATTTGACTGCCAGTTCCAGGTATCGCGCATCATTTCATCAATGCCGCGAGAAACCCGCCAGTCGAGCTCCCTGTCCGCCAGCGAGGCATCCGCCCAGAAGGCGGCCAGATCGCCATCGCGACGTGGCGAAACCTGATAAGGCACCGCACGACCGGAGGCTTTCTCAAAGGCCTTAACCATCTCCAGCACCGAGTATCCCTCACCCGCGCCCAGATTATAGGCCTTGTAACCGGCAATCGCGGGCAGGTGATCCAGCGCTTTCAGGTGACCTTCCGCCAGGTCCATGACGTGAATATAGTCACGCACGCCGGTCCCGTCTTTGGTCGGATAGTCATCACCGAAAATCCCCAGTTTTTCCAGACGACCGATCGCCACCTGGGCAATATACGGCAGCAGGTTATTCGGGATACCGTTAGGATCTTCACCAATCAGGCCGGACTCATGCGCACCGACCGGGTTGAAATAACGCAGGGCGATGGTTTTAAATTCCGGGTTGGCTTTGGCATAGTCGCGCAGGATCTGCTCAACCATCAGCTTGGATGTGCCGTAAGGGCTGGTGGTGCCGCCAATCGGGGTGGTTTCCACATAGGGAACCGGCGCATCGGCACCGTAAACGGTGGCCGAGGAGCTGAAAATAAACTGGTTAACGCCGGCGCTGCGCATCTCTTCCAGCAGCACCAGCGTGCCGGTGACGTTATTCTGGTAATACTCCAGCGGCTTGCGCGTTGACTCCCCTACCGCCTTCAGCCCGGCGAAGTGGATCACCGCGCTGATGTCGTGGCTGGCAAAGATGTCGCGCAGGCAGGCGCGATCGAGAATATCGCCTTCGTGGAACGTTGCGGTTTTGCCCGTCAGCTTTTCAACGCGATTCACCGATTCCCGCGAGGCGTTGCTCAGATTATCCAGTACCACCACATCATCACCGCGTGCCAGCAGCGACAGAACCGTGTGGGAACCGATATAGCCTGCACCACCCGTTACTAAAATAGCCATGTAGACTCCTTTACGCGGCGGGGCAGATCCGTCGCGCCAACAGATTGTTATTTAGCCAGAATTTTCTTCACTGCATCGCGGAATTCGCGACCCTGGGCGTTGTTACGCAGTCCCCAGGTGACGAACGCCTGCATGTAGCCCAGCTTGCGTCCGCAGTCGAAACTTTGCCCCGACAGCAGATGCGCATCCACCGGGCTTTTTTTGCTCAGATTCGCGATGGCGTCGGTTAGCTGATAGCGTCCCCACGCGCCCGGTTCAAGATTTTCCAGCTCGGACCAGATATCGGCGGAAAGCACGTAGCGGCCAACGGCGGAGAGGTCAGAGTCCAGCACGTGCGGCTGTTCCGGCTTCTCAACATAATCGACGATCTGGCTGACGCGGCCAGGAATGGTCAGCGGGTCTTTGGTGGTGATCACCGAGTATTCGGACAGGTCGGCGTCCGGCAGGCGGTTAACCAGCACCTGGCTACGGCCGGTCTCTTCAAAGCGGGCGACCATCGCGGCCAGGTTGTAGCGCAGCGGATCCGCTGACGAATCATCCAGCAGCACATCCGGCAGCAGCACCACAAAGGCTTCATCGTGCAGCATTGGGCGGGCGCACAGCAGGGAGTTTGCCAGGCCCAGCGGCTGCGGCTGGCGGACGTTCATAATGGTCACGCCCGGCGGGCAAATCGACTGGACTTCGCTGAGCAGCT
The DNA here is from genome assembly GCF_003751505.1 of Erwinia sp. JUb26. Classification (GTDB taxonomy): domain Bacteria; phylum Pseudomonadota; class Gammaproteobacteria; order Enterobacterales; family Enterobacteriaceae; genus Erwinia. The sequence goes on from NZ_RJVB01000006.1 coordinate 136,856, forward strand.
GGCGTTTAACGCGGGCTTCAAGCAGCGCTTCCAGTTCATAAGAGGTATCAAAGTGGTTTTCTACTGCATTTTTAGAAGCATGGGTGACCAGAACAATTTCCTTGATGCCCGCTGCCACGCATTCGTCGACGATATACTGAATCATCGGCTTATCAACGATAGGCAACATCTCTTTAGGAATGGCTTTTGTAGCAGGGAGCATATGCATACCGAGACCCGCGACCGGGATAACTGCTTTAAGCTTGGTCATAATTTTTCCATATAAATGAAGTAATAAGCGTTCATTGATTATGCATTATTGGTACGATCGTTAAGTATAATCTTAATCTGAAAATTCTTCCGCTATCAGTACCAGGTTAAACTTAAGTATCCGGTCGCTATCGCGCTTTAAATATCCAGTCCGTACGGCTGAATAATATGCTCTGTCATCGGCAATAAAACCAGCGTAAAAAGCGGGTGTTGTTACTGTTGCTGCGCAATAAATCATTCATTCCTCATGAGTCAATAAATGCTAATAATCAACAACCGTCGCCGGGGGGGATTATCAGTTGAAATAGTGAGGATTCGCACTCATCATTACGCAACAACTTTTGGTTAACAGGTAAAAACAATGTTCGAATGGATCGCCGACCCGTCAATCTGGGCCGGACTGGTCACCCTGGTGGTGCTGGAATTAGTGCTCGGCATCGATAACCTGGTGTTTATTGCTATCCTGGCGGAGAAACTGCCTCCCGCCCTGCGCGACCGTGCTCGCGTCACCGGCCTGCTGCTGGCGCTGGTCATGCGCCTGATGCTGCTGGCCTCGATCTCCTGGCTCTCTTCCCTCACCGCCCCGCTGTTCTCCGTTGCCGGGCACGCCTTCAGCGCGCGCGATGCCATTATGCTGGTCGGGGGGATTTTCCTGCTGTTTAAGGCTACCGTTGAACTGAATGAGCGGCTGGAAGGGAAAGATGAAGAGCAGAATCCGCAAAAGCGCGGCGCACGATTCTGGCCGGTTGTGGCGCAAATCGTGGTACTGGATGCGGTATTTTCACTCGATTCGGTGATCACCGCCGTGGGTATGGTGGACCATCTGGCGGTGATGATGGCCGCGGTCATTATCTCAATCATGCTGATGCTGCTGGCCAGCAAACCGCTGACCCGCTTCGTTAACGGCCACCCGACGATTATTATTCTGTGCCTCAGCTTCCTGCTGATGATTGGTTTCAGCCTGGTCGCCGACGGGTTTGGCTACCATATTCCAAAAGGCTACCTCTACGCGGCCATCGGCTTCTCGGTGATGATTGAGGCGCTGAACCAGCTTTCCCAGTTTAACCGTCGTCGTTTTCTGTCCGCTAAATCGCCGCTGCGTAAACGCACCGCCGAAGCGGTCCTGCGCCTGCTGCGCGGCAGCCACGAACCGGCGGAGCTGGATGCGGAAACCGCTTCGCTGGTCGCCAGCAACACTGCGCCAAAGGCGATATTTAACAAGCAGGAACGGATGATGATCGCCCGCGTGCTGGCGATGGGCCAGCGCAGCGTCAGCAGCATTATGACCTCCCGCCATGATATCCAGCATATTGACCTGGCCGAATCGCCGGAAGACATCATGGCCCGCCTGGACAGCAACCAGCATACGCGCCTGATCATCACCGAAAACAGCGAAGAGCCGCTCGGCGTGGTGCACGTGATTGAGCTGCTGAAGCAGGCGCTGCACGGCAACAGCCTCGATCTGCGGGCGTTAATCCGCCAGCCGCTGGTGTTTCCAGAACAGCTGCCGCTGCTGCCTGCGCTGGAACAGTTCCGCAACGCCCGTACCCACTTTGCTTTCGTGGTGGACGAGTTTGGTTCGGTTGAGGGCGTAGTGACGCTGAGCGACGTGATGGAAACCATCGCCGGTAATCTGCCAAATGAGGGGGAGCGGCTGGATCCGCGTTACGATATTCAGCAAAACGCCGACGGCAGCTGGACCGCCAACGGTCATATGCCGCTGGACGATCTGACGATGTATGTGCCGCTGCCGCTGGATGAAAAGCGCGAATACAATACGCTGGCAGGGCTGCTGATGGAGCATCTGCAGCACGTGCCGCAGCAAGGAGAAGAGGTGCAGATTGGGGACTATCTGATCCGCACCCTGCAGGTTGAGAACCATCGGGTGCAGAAAGTACAGATCGTTCCCCCCCCGGAAGAAGATTAACCGAACCGCAGTTAAGGCGAGGTGCGCACACCCGCCTTACATATCTTTCAGCAGCTTTTTCACATCGTTGCGGTTTTCATTCTCGGGGTTGCGCCTCATCCACTCTTTCAGCCGCTGTTTGGCCTCGTCGCGCAACTGCTGGCGCAGCACCTGATCGACTTTCAGGCTGTAGTTAATCGTCGACCACGGGCCGTAAATACGCAGCGGCACCGGCGTTTGCTGCAGGCGTCGGACCAGCGTATCGTCACCCTGCCAGCCCTGCGTCACGGTGACGCCAAAGTTAATATCCAGCGCCCTTTTGGCCAGATCGACCGTGCCGCTGCCGGTATAGTTGAGCATCGTCGACTGCGCACTCAGATCGGGGAAGGTCACCAGGCCGTTGTTCAGCGTGGCGTGGCCGCTAATCTGCTGCAGGACCGGCTGGTCGCTGCGCTCACCGCGCACTTTATCGCTGTTGCCTTCCACGGCGCGCTGGATCAGCTGCTGGAAGTTCAGCCCGGCAAACTGGGCGTTATCCAGCTTGAGATCCGCACTGCCCCGCCACTGCTGCTTAAATTCCGCCACCGTTAAGCCGTTGCCGACGAAATCGCCGTTCAAAGACAGCTCGCCGCTGAGAGTATCCGGCAGATTAAATGCCTTGAGCAGCGGGCCGATGCCCACGCGCTGTAGCGACGGCGTCAGGACAACCTTCGTCTGCGGGCTGCGGACATCGATGCTGCCCGGCAGAGAGAAACGGCCGCCGTTAGCCTGCCCCTGCAGGCTGGCCAGCGTCAGCAGCCCCTGCTGGTTGTTGGCCTTCAGCTTGACGTCAGCCATATCAATGCCGCGCCAGCGCAGTTTAGCGATGTTCAGATCCAGGCTGCCGTCGATGGCATTGAGCGGCGAGTCGGCATTATTCGCAGGCGCAGACTCGGCGATCACCGGCGCACGACCGGATCGCTGGCTTTGCTGGGCCGTGTCCGCATTCGCGGTTTCGGTAATACCTAACAGTGAATCCATATTCAGCGTAGGCGAACTGAGTTCCGCCACCACCTGCGGCCGGTTGCCGAGGGTTCCGCTGATTTTCCCGCTAAGCTGGGTGTCATTGGCGCTTAGCTGGATGTCGCGGAGGCTGAAGCGCTGAGTCGCGCTGTCCCAGCTGGCCGCCATGGCCGCCTGGCCTTTGATGCCGGTTTGCGGCAGATCGGCCCCCTGCAGCTGGTAGTCGAGCTGTTTTATCGCGGCGCTAATCTGACGGGGATAATGGCTGATATCGAGTTCGCTGCTGAACTGCAATCGCAGATCGCGCTGGTCGCGGCTGATGCGGCTGCTGAATTCCAGCGTCGCCTGCCGTGGCTGGGTCTGATCGAGGCGCAGATTAAAATCACGCACGTTAAGCTGCTCGCCGTTGTTCTGCTGCCACACCAGCAGGCTGTCAACGATTTGCAGATGAGAAATATCAAATTTCCAGCCGCGAGTGACGTCCTCAATTACCGACGGCACCGGGCCGCCCGCAGGACCGATCGGTGCGTCCGCCGGGCGCTGGCGCTCGCTTTCCGGGATTAAGCGGACAACGGCACCTTTTAGCATCACCTGCTTAACGGAAAGCTGGTGGGAGAGCAGAGGCAGAAGATTGACATCGAGCCGCATGTTTTCCGCACTGACCACCGGCTGAGACGCGCCCTGCGCGGTCAGCGTGACCGGCCCGGACAAAATGCTCAGCTGCGGCCAGACGTGCCAGCGCAGATCGCCTTTCAGCGCCAGCTGATAGCCGCTGCGCTGTTCAACCTGCTGGGCCATGTAGGCGCGAAAATCATTGGGATTGACCAGCAGAACCAGCGCGGTCATTCCGGCCACCATCACCACCAGTAAAATGGCCAGTGTGGTTATCAATCTTTTCATGCCTCTGCCACCTTTAATCTTTGTCGATTCGACTGGCAACCGCGCCCTGCTGATCTCTGTATTTCGCATCCTGGCGGCTGTTGTACGGGCGTGCTGCCGGGCCCGATAAGGGTTCAAAACTCAGTGCGCCGATCAGCATACCGGGGCGTAACGCCAGCGGCAGCTTACCGGAATTATAGAACTCCAGCACGATACGGCCGTGCCAGCCCGGATCGATGCGGTGCGCGGTCACATGCACCATCAGCCCCAGCCGGGCCAGGGAGGAGCGCCCGTCCAGCCAGCCGACCAGATCATCAGGCAGAGTGACCGATTCAAACGTTACCGCCAGCGCCAGCTCGCCCGGGTGAAGATAGAACGCCTCGCCTTCCGGCAGGACGATTTCATCGCTCATCACCCGATCCAGCGCGGCGCTGACTTCATGCTTCGGCCCGCTTAAATCAATAAAAGCTGCCGTGTGGCCGCGAAAGGTGCGGAACTGGTTCCCAAGGCGAACATCAACGGTAGCGCCGCTAATGCGCTCTACCGGTGGGCGCGGGGTAATGCCCAGTTTGCCATTATCGAGCCAGGCTTCAATATCGCGGTCACATAATCTCATAACGGGTACTCCAACCTATTCAGAAATGCATAAAAGCGGCGACGGCAGCGACGGGATAAACACCATTCTGCCGCCGTAGCCTGCCCGTCAGACGGGCCGGGGATTACTCAAAGAACTGATTAATCTTCGCCTTGAGGATATCAATGGCGATGCGGTTTTTGCCACCGCGCGGCACGATAATATCGGCATACTGCTTCGACGGTTCAATAAACTGCAGGAACATCGGGCGCACCGTCTTCTGATATTGCGCCATCACCGAGTCCATCGAGCGGCCACGTTCATTTACATCACGTTTCATGCGGCGCATCAAACAGATATCGAGCGGGGTGTCGACGAAGATCGAGAAATTCATCTCCTGACGCAGACGCGCATCGGTCAGCAGCAGGATCCCTTCCAGGATAATGACCTTCTTCGGCTTCAGCGTGATGGTTTTTTTCTCACGCGTGTGTTCGACATAGCTGTAGACCGGCAGTTCAATCGACTGCCCGGCTTTCAGCATTTGCAGATGCTGAAGCAGCAGCGTGTGGTCCATGGCACTCGGGTGGTCGTAGTTCGTTTTGACCCGCTCTTCCATGGTTAAATGGCTCTGGTCTTTGTAATAGGCATCCTCTGGGATCACGCCAATATTTTCATCACCCACACGGTCGCGCACTTCACGATACAGCGTGCTGGCAATAAGACTTTTCCCCGAGGCTGAAGCGCCTGCGATACCTACGATGACGCACTGATGCGACTTGTCAGCCATAAATTAACGACCTGATTCCGAGACAAAATGAAAGGATAAATAGCCAGCTTCCTGAAATATGAAGGGCATAGCGCGCGCAATTATAGGGAGTTCACCCATCTGATGCCAGAAAAAAGCATCCCTGACCTTTTCAGATTATACCGTTAGATAATATGCTGGCGTCCGGGTAAAGTACGACAAGCAAAAAAGCCTCAAGGAAACCGCGTGCCAGATCACATTATGCATCTTTTGACCTATTTCGGTGACAGCATGCTGTTGCTGCCGACTGCGGTCATTATCGCCTTCCTGCTGCGCTGGAAAAACGACGACAAACGCGCCGTCTGGTTCTGGCTGCTGGCGTTCGGCTGTGCGGGTCTGGTGGTCAGCCTGTCCAAAATTGCCTTCCTGGGGTTCGGCATTGGCAGCGTGCGGTTTAATTTCACCGGATTCAGCGGCCACAGTGCCATGTCCGCCACGCTGTGGCCGGTGATGTTCTGGCTGCTGAGCGGCCGCCTTTCCTCGCTGTGGCGGCGCGTTCTGCTGGCCGTCGGCTATCTGATCCCGGTGATTGTCGGGCTGTCGCGGCTGGAGCTTAACGCCCATTCGGTTAGCGAAGTGATCGCCGGCCTGATCCTTGGCTTTACCCTCAGCACCGCGTTTCTGCTCAGCCAGCGCACCGTTCGCCCGCGTGGTTTTTCACTGGCGCAGCTGTGCATCGCGCTGCTGGTGCCGGTATTACTGTTCAGCAACGGCAGGGTCGCCACCACCCAGCAGTTTCTTCAGCACCTGTCGGCGCAGATTGCCGGTATCGACCATCCCTGGACCCGCGCGGACCTGTTAAAAATCAAGTAATAAACGCACCGGATATCTGTGTCACTTCTCGCAGGTTTTTCGTGCCGTTCACTTCAACCTGGTTTTCTTGTGCTAGCATGGCTTTAGAGATAACGATTGCGCCGCAGCCCGGCGCCGTGCTGGATAAGTGTGGATGGCCTCAGAAACGTTAGCCAATGTACAACATAGCCGGACGCAGTGGCTGAACAGCCTGCTGCTGGGCTTGCTGAGCCTGGCATCCACCTTTTATTGTCTTGAGCTGATTAAAATCAGCGGTCAGATTTCCCCGCTGTGGTTTTCCACGGCGCTGATGACCATCGTGGTTTTCCGCAATCCCGTACGAAACCTGCCGCTGTTGCTGAGCGGCTGCATGGTCGGGGTGATCTGCGCCAACGCCATTATTCTCGGCCCCGGCCTCTCCAATCTGAAATTCCCGCTGATCAATCTGGCCCAGGCGCTGATGGGCGGCGTGATGCTGCGCCTGCTTCTGGATCACCATGCGCCGCTGAATACCCTTTACAGCTGGGTCAAGATGATGCTGGCGGTCGGCCTGTTTACGCCGCTGCTGGGCGCGATGCTGGCCAGCGCGCTGCTGAACATTCCCGCCGCCTCGCTCACCCAGTTTTTCTCCACCTGGGTGGCCTCCGAGGTGATCGGCATGCTGGCGCTCGGCCCGGTGGCACTGCTGTGGCAGCGCGATTCGCTGATGAAGCATCGGGTAATCATAGAGACGGTGCTCACCCTGCTCGTCACGCTGGTGCTTTGCTGGCTGGCGCTGCGCTATCTGCCGTGGTCGTTTGCCTTTGTGATTGTCATTCTGTTCTACAGCGCCGTGCGCCTGCCGCGCCTGGCCGCGTTTATCGTTTATCTGGTCACGGTATCGATGATCTCCCTGATGCTGGCGCTCAACCTGATCGCCCAGGACTTTATCAGCAGGCCGTTGGCAGTCTCTATTCCCTGGCTGCCCTTCCTGCTGGCGCTGGTCCCCAGCCATTTAATGACGCTGGTGATGCACTCGTTCCGCGAAGAGCGCAAGCATATCTCGGAGAGTGAAACCCGCTTTCGTCACGCCATGGAATACTCGGCGATCGGCATGGCGCTGGTGGCGCCCGGCGGCCAGTGGCTGCAGGTCAATAAAGCGCTGTGCCGCCTGCTGGGCTACAGCCGCTATCAGCTGGAAGGGATGACCTTCCAGCAGCTCAGCCACCCCGATGACCTGAATGCCGATCTGACGCAGATGAATGCCCTGCTGGCCGGCGAGATCGCCACCTACAGCATGGAAAAACGCTACCTGCGCAGCGACGGCAAAACCGTCTGGGCACTGCTGGCGGTTTCACTGGTGCGCGACAGCGAGCAGCAGCCGCTCTATTTTATTTCGCAAATCGAAGATATCACCGGGCTGAAGCTGACCGAAAAAATGAATCAGCAGCTGATGGAACGCATCACCCTGGCCAATGAGGCGGGCGGAATTGGCGTGTGGGAGTGGAATCTGATAACCGGTGAAATGAACTGGGATAGGCGCATGTTCCAGCTCTACCATCTGCCAGAAAGCGAGAGTATTACCCAGCGAAACTGGTTGAACTGCCTGCTTCCCGCCGATCGCAGAAAGGTAGAAGCGCTGCTGGATAAGGCGGTAAAAAACAGCTCACCGGTGGACGTTGAGTACCGCATTGAAACCCCCGCAGGCATCCGCTATATCCGCTGTCAGGGCAATATGGTCGCCGACGAGCCGGGCCAGTCTTCACGCATGCTGGGAATTAATCAGGACGTCACCGTTTTCCGCCAACTGACCGATGCCCTGGATCAGGAGAGGGAGCGGATGCACATCACCCTGGATGCCATTGATGAAGCGGTGATCAGTACCGATGAAGAGATGCAGGTGATTTTTATGAATCCGGTGGCGGAAAAAATGACCGGCTGGCCGCAGCACCACGCGGTGGGCAAGCCTATCGCCGAAATTTTGCAGATCACCCGCGGCGGCGAAGGGCCGGAGCAGGAGATCGTCCTCAGCTGCGCGCTGCCGAAAAATACCAAACCGGCGGCCTCCCCCGACCAGGATCTGGTCCTGCACAACCGCGCCGGGGAGCAGTTTGCCATCAACTACAGCCTGTCACCGTTAAGCACCCAGGAAGGCGACAATATTGGTAGCGTGATGGTGATTCAGGACGTCAGCGAGTCGCGGGAAATGTTCAAACGCCTACGCTACAGCGCCTCTCACGATATGCTGACCCGCCTGCCGAACCGTGCCAGCTTCGAACAGCGGCTGAAGGTTCTGCTGATGCCGCAGGAAAATCAGCACCTGCACCACGTGCTGGCCTTCGTCGATTTAGACCGCTTTAAGGCAGTCAACGACAGCGCCGGGCACGCCGCCGGTGACGCCCTGCTGCGCGAGCTGTCGACGATCATGATGCGCCAGCTGCGCGGCAGCGACTTCCTCGCCCGCCTCGGCGGTGATGAATTCGGCATGCTGCTGCCGGAATGTTCCCTTGAGGACGCCAGCGAGATCGCCGGCCGCCTGGTCGCGACTATCAGTCAGTATCGCTTTCTGTGGAAAGGTCACGAGTTCTTCGTGGGGGCCAGCGCCGGGCTCACCACCTTTGACAGCGGCAGCAGCGCGGTTGAAGTGATGGCGCAGGCCGACATCGCCTGCTATCAGGCCAAAAACAGCGGCCGGGGCCAGATTGCGGTCTACGGCGAAAAGAGCAATACCGGCCCGCAGCCCTGATCCCTTCGCCTCCCCCTCCCCTGCGAATAAAACCACACATCCCCCTTGCTCTGCCGACACGGCCAGGCTAAAGTCGCCCCCTTTTTTTCCCCACTCAGCGGAGAGAACGATGTTTATCGGTTTCGACTACGGTACGGCCAACTGCTCGGTCGCCATCATGGAACACGGCCAGCCCAAAATGCTGCCATTAGAGCAGGGTTCGCCCTATTTACCCTCAATGCTGTGTGCGCCAACTCGTGAAGCCGTCAGTGAATGGCTGTTCCGCCATCATCAGGTGCCTACGCCGCAGGCCGAAAGCCAGGCGCTGCTGCGCCGCGCCGTCGCCTTCAACCGCGAAGAAGATATTGAAGTCACACCGGCCAGTGTGAAGTTCGGTCTGGCCTCGCTGGCACAGTATATGGACGATCCGGAAGAGGTGTGGTTTGTAAAATCACCGAAATCGTTCCTCGGTGCCAGCGGCCTGAAGCCGCAGCAGGTCGCGCTGTTTGAGGACCTGGTGTGCGCGATGATGCTGCACATTCGCCAGTCGGCGGAAAGCGCGCTGAACGACAGCGTGACCCAGGCGGTAATCGGCCGCCCGGTCAACTTCCAGGGGCTGGGCGGTGACGACGCCAACCAGCAGGCGGAAGGGATCCTCGCCCGCGCGGCCAGCCGTGCCGGTTTTAGCGATGTCATTTTCCAGTTTGAGCCGGTAGCCGCCGGTCTGGACTTCGAAGCGACGCTGACTAAGGAAAGCCGCGTACTGGTGGTGGATATCGGCGGCGGAACCACCGACTGCTCGATGCTGCTGATGGGGCCGAAGTGGCACGATAAATCCGACCGCAGCGACAGCCTGCTGGGCCATAGCGGCTGCCGCGTGGGCGGCAACGATCTGGATATCATGCTGGCCTTTAAGGAGCTGATGCCGCTGCTGGGACTGGGCGGTGAAACCGTGAAGGGAATGGGCCTGCCCGCCCTGCCGTGGTGGAACGCGGTCGCGATAAACGACGTTCCGGCACAGAGTGATTTCTATGCCGCCGCCAGCAACAAGCTGCTGCAGGATCTGATCCGCGATGCGCGCGAGCCGGAGAAGGTGAAGCGCCTGCTGAAAGTCTGGCGTCAGCGCCTGAGCTATCGTCTGGTGCGCGCGGCGGAAGAGAGCAAAATTGCCCTTTCCGATCGGCCGCAAACGCTGGCGGGGTTAGATTTCATCGACGGCGGGCTGTCAACGGATATCAGCGTGGCGGCGCTGCAGGCGGCGATTAGCCAGCCTCTTGAGCGTATTCAGGAGCAGGTTGCGCTGGCGCTGGAGACCAGCGGCACGAAGCCTGATGTGATTTATCTGACCGGCGGCAGCGCGAAGTCACCGGTGCTGCGTGAAGCGTTGCAGCGTCAGTTGCCGGATATTCCATTGACCAGCGGGGATGATTTCGGCTCGGTGACGGCGGGTCTGGCACGCTGGGCGCAGGTGATGTTCCGCTAAGAGAGCGGTGATGTGTTCCCCCGGCTGTAATCTCTGCAGGCCGGGTGATTATGGTCCGGCCTGTTGCAGAAGGCGCCGCGGCCTATGCTTTGCGTCGATTAATTATCGCGCGGGCGCAGCGGCCAATCAGCGGAACGGCAATAACGGCCAGAATCACCGAGACGATCGCCAGGAAGAGCAGTACGGAGGCAATCGGGTTCAGTATTCCGCCAAGGCTGGTGATATGGCTGAACGAGGCAAAGCGCTCTGGCGGCATGTCGCGCAGGATGGCGCCCGGCAGGATCATAAAGAACACCAGGCTGACCGGCAGGTAGACGATAAATATCTTTTTCTTGTTCATACGGTTTGCCCTGTGGCGATGGAGTACGTGTACAGGGCGGTGATGATACCTCAAAGCTGCGAGTCCCATCAACGCGTTGCAGTGTGTAGCATGGTGCCTTCAGGTATGTCATACAACGCCGCTGCGGAACAGGCGTGTGGGGTTCAGCCTCTGCTGCTGCTCCAGGGCGGGTCCTCGCGCCGTGCTTTGCCCGGTACCTTCGGTTACGCCATTGTGCCGGCCGGACCAGCCAGGATTGAACGTCCCTGTTCAAACCCGGCCTGACGCCAGCATCCCTGCTGTCGTCTCCTGGCGCAATGGCTTCACCTCAGCGCTGCGGATGCCCTTGCGCAGCAGCAGAGGCTGTCCCCTTTGATAATTTCAAGGCTTCTAAAGAGCTGCGCCGAACATCGCTAAACTTTCCCAGTCCATGATTGCTCCAGGGGGAACGTACAGGCCGTCTCCATAGCTTCATGGATAAGCGCCCTTTTTTTCGCTTTATGCGGATCGCGAATACGCAGTACGGGAACCGCCATGCGCCATACCAGGCCAGCAGCAGGTAACCAGTACAGGAGCTTCCCGGCATGTCACCTGTATCCGATTATCACATTGATTTTTATTGCCAGCAGTTCGTTATCCTAGCGTGAGCGCGGATAGCCAAAATCACCCAGCGTATGTCTTACAAGTTAATGTAATAGCAAACAGATATATTCATAAGGCCACTGGCGCCCGCGCCGGGTGAGTAAAGAGACGAGACCTTCAACACCCGATAATGTAGACCAATTAATCCACCGCCCCATGGATGAGCTGACACCGCAGAGGGATCTACTTTTTCACGCGGCTATTTAACTTTATTATTGCTTTTTGAGAATCAGGAATAGAGTATAGTAAAAAATCATTGAAGGGATACGGTGATGACAGAAATAACCAACCTGAACCTCCTGCAATCCACCCTTGCTATAATTACAGGGTTAATAACTATCTTTGGCGCCATCTATTCAGTCATTAAAAAATTGAGGGCACCTTCAACCGATCATCATGAACTCTTCAAAAAGTCCGGAATACCCGTATGGATATTGCGAATCCTTATGATCAAAATATCACTACAGAGAATTCCTGACATCAAACGGTCGGACATCATTGCTACTACAATTCTTGTCACGATATTTAGCTGCGCACTGATACTTTCTGGTTACCTCCACACTCGTGTAATCCAGGTTCCCGCAGACTGGGCGGCGTTAACGCTTAAAACCACGGGAGAGAATTTCTTTATGAACTTGGATAAGGCAACGGGTGTTTCTTTCATTAAAGATCATCGTTGGGAAATTGATCGTTCATCCTGCCAGCTGATTTCGACCGAGAAGATAGCGCAGATTTCGGCAATATCTGTCGATCTGGCGACGAATATATGTCAGGTATTCTCCGAAGAAAAGGATCAGAAGATACTCGCCGAGTTTATAAAAAAAACGCCAAAGGAAAAAAAATTATTAGAGACTATTCTTGGTTTACTTGAAGTTATTCTCGTCTGGTTAATGCTCAGTATAATCCTCACGCTGGTATTTAAAAAACGATTGATTGGTGCCATCTTACAACAGCAGGAACGGGCTAAACATTACTTGACCTGATACCTTTGTATCACAGTCCAATATTATTTCCGTCAAGTAGCACGGAAGTTTGACAGCAGGCGGGTTGTGCCCCCGAGAGGGCAATCCACAGCGCTGAACGCAGCGAGGAAGCCAGGATTTGGACGCATGGACGCGGCCAAAAGTCACAGCCGGGCCAGGACGGCCCGTCTGTGGCGGTCCGACGGGCTGACGAACGAAGTGAGGGGACCGCGACGCGGCGCGAGGACCAGCCCGAACGGGGGCACAACCCGCCAGCGCTAACTCCAGGCTTTGCAAACGACCGTCTGTGACGGTCCGCCCGGCTGACGAACGGAGTGAGGGGACCGCGCAGCGGCGCGAGGACCGCCCGAACGGGGGCACAACCCGCCAGCGCTAACTCCCTACGCTGCAAACAACTCAGTAACTACTGACCTCGGAAAGCAAACGCTTATCCGCATCACTCAGCTTCAACTGGGTCGCCTTCACCAGCTCATCCACCTGCGCCAGCGACGTCGCACTCACGATCGGCGCGGTAATGCTCGGACGGGCAATCTGCCAGGCCAGCGCGACCTGCGTTGGCGACGCATGATGCGCCTCGGCAACCTGCACCAGCGCATGAACAATCTTCAGCCCGCGATCGTTGAGATACTTCTCCACCACGCCCTGCCCACGCGCGCTCTTCGCCGCATCTTCCGGCTTGCGATACTTACCGCTGAGGAAACCGCTGGCCAGCGAATAATAGTTAATCACGCCCAGGCCATGCTCCTGCACCACCGCTTCCAGACCACTTTCATAGCCTTCGCGATCGTACAGATTGTATTCCGGCTGTAGCGTCTCATAGCGCGCCAGCCCGGTATCCGCACTGATTTTTAGCGCTTCGCTCAGACGATCGGCAGAGTAGTTTGAGGCACCAATAGCGCGTACCTTGCCTTCTTTAATTAATGCATCAAAGGTAGCCAGCGTGTCCTGTAATGGCGTATCTTCATCATCGCGGTGCGCCTGATACAGATCGATATAGTCGGTTTGCAAACGTGTGAGGGAAGCCTCCACCGCCTGGCGAATATATTTCGGTGCCAGACCGGTCTTACCGTCGCCCAAATCCATCCCCACCTTGGTGGCCAGAATGATTTTGTCGCGCTTGCCGCTCTGCTTCAGCCAGTTGCCGATAATGGTTTCTGACTCCCCGCCCTCGTTGCCGGGAACCCAGCGGGAGTAGACATCGGCGGTATCAATAAAATTCAGCCCTTTCTCCACCAGCGCGTCCAGCAGGGAAAAAGAGGTGGCCTGGTCAGCCGTCCAGCCAAAAACGTTACCCCCAAAGGTCAGTAGCGGAACCTGAATGCCGGAACGACCAAGCTGGCGATGTTCTGAAGTACTCATTTCAATCTCCTGGTAGGTGGGTTGCACGGCATCAATCTTAGCAGACTAACTATCTGTCGCTTCGACATTTTCTGTCTAATAATTTGCAGAATGTGAACAGAAGACAATGCAGAACTAGACAGTTATCCTTATTTCCTTCATTTTTCGTCAGTTATAATTGGCTACTATGAAGTGTGGATGCCTTTTCTTCCCACCTGGACATTTCCCCGCTACCGGAGAGCATGAGAGTTAATGAAAGCACAGCGCCGTTTCCCCGTTATTCCACTGGTTATTATTCTTGCCGTACTGGTCGGCGGTGGCCTGTACTGGTGGCACAGCCATGCTGATGCGCCGGCAGCGCAGCCTGCCGCCGACGAAGGTAAATCCTCTCATTCTCGTGGCCGTGGCGGGCGCGGCCCCGGTGGGCCAGGCGGTCCGGGCGGCATGGGCGCAGAGTTAAGCCCGGTGCAGGCGGCGGAAGCACAGAGCAAAAGCGTGCCGCAGTATCTCTCCGGCCTCGGCACCGTGACCGCAGCCAACACGGTCACTCTGCGCAGCCGCGTTGACGGCGACCTGGTGGCGCTACACTTTACCGAAGGGCAACAGGTGAAAGCCGGACAGCTGCTGGCCGAGGTCGATCCGCGCCCGTGGCAGGTTGCGCTGATGCAGGCGGAAGGCCAGCTGGCGAAGGATCAGGCAACGCTGGCAAACGCCCGTCGCGACCTGGCGCGCTACGAGAAGCTGGCGAAAACCAGCCTGGTTTCCCAGCAGGACCTTGATACGCAGCGAGCGCTGGTCAGCGAAACGCTGGGTACGCTCAAGGCCGATGAAGGCAGCGTCGCCAGCGCGAAGCTCAACCTCACCTACAGCCGCATCACGTCACCGATTGATGGCCGCGTGGGTCTGAAACAGGTGGATATCGGCAACTACATCACCAGCGGCGACACCAATGGCATCGTGGTGATCACCCAGACCCATCCGATCGACCTGGTGTTCAGCCTGCCGGAGAACGATATCAGCGCCATTCTTAGCGCACAGAAACAGGGTGCCGTGCCGGTTGAGGCCTGGGACCGCAGCAATAAAACGCTGCTGACGCAGGGCGCGCTGCTGAGCATGGATAACCAGATCGACACCACCACCGGCACCGTCAAGCTGAAGGCCCGCTTCAGCAATGAGGACGACCGGCTGTTCCCCAACCAGTTTGTCAATGCGCGGCTGAAGGTGGCCACGCTGCAGGATGCCATCGTGATCCCGGCGGCGGCGCTGCAAATGGGTAACGAGGGCCACTTTGTCTGGGTGGTCAACGCCGAGAATAAAGTCAGCAAAAAATCCGTGACCGTCGGCATTCAGGACAGCGAAACCGTGGTGATTAACAGCGGCCTGCAGGCCGGTGAGAAGGTGGTTACCGACGGCATCGACCGCCTGACCGACGGGGCAAAAGTCGAAATCGTCGCCGCGCAGTCCACGCCGCTGACCTCCGGTAAAAGCGCGCAGCCAGCCAAGGGAGCCAGCGACTGATGCAGGGAATGCCTTCCAACGGCGGTGGGCCGTCGCGCCAGTTTATTCTGCGCCCGGTCGCCACCACGCTATTGATGGTCGCGATCCTGCTGGCCGGGATTATCGGCTACCGTTCGCTGCCCGTTTCGGCGCTGCCGGAAGTCGATTACCCGACCATCCAGGTGGTGACGCTGTATCCCGGTGCCAGCCCGGACGTGATGACCTCTGCGGTCACCGCGCCGCTGGAACGTCAGTTTGGTCAGATGTCCGGCCTGAAGCAGATGTCCTCGCAGAGTGCGGGCGGGGCCTCCGTGGTGACCTTACAGTTCCAGCTGACGCTGCCGCTGGACGTGGCCGAGCAGGAGGTACAGGCCGCAATCAATGCCGCCACCAACCTGCTGCCCAGCGATCTGCCTAACCCGCCGGTTTACAGCAAGGTGAACCCGGCGGATCCGCCGATTATGACCCTCGCCGTGACCACCACCAGCATGCCGATGACCCAGGTTGCGGATATGGTGGAAACCCGCGTGGCGCAGAAAATCTCGCAGGTTTCCGGCGTCGGGCTGGTGACGATGTCCGGTGGGCAACGCCCGGCGGTCAGGGTGAAGCTGAACGCGCAGGCGCTGGCGTCGATGGGGATCACCACCGAAACGGTGCGTACCGCCATCAGCAATGCCAACGTCAACTCGGCGAAGGGGAGCCTGGACGGCCCGGAGCGCGCCATTACGCTGTCGGCCAACGACCAGATCAAAACCGCCGAAGGCTACCGCCAGCTGATTGTCACGTACCTTAACGGCGCACCGGTACGGCTGGGCGATGTCGCCACCGTTGAGCAGGGTGCGGAAAACAGCTGGCTGGGCGCGTGGGCCAATCGCCAGCAGGCGATCGTGCTGAACGTGCAGCGCCAGCCGGGTGCCAATATCATCGATACCGCCGATAACATCCGCGAGATGCTGCCCGCGCTGACCGCCTCGCTGCCGAAATCGGTGGAAGTGAAGCTGCTGACCGACCGTACCAATAACATCCGCGCTTCGGTTAACGACGTGCAGTTTGAGCTGCTGCTGGCCATCACGCTGGTGGTGATGATTATTTATCTGTTCCTACGCAACGTACCCGCCACCATTATTCCCGCCGTGGCGGTGCCGCTGTCGCTGGTCGGCACCTTTGCGGTGATGTATTTCTGCGGTTTCTCGATCAACAACCTGACGCTGATGGCGTTAACCATCGCCACCGGCTTCGTCGTGGATGATGCGATTGTGGTGATCGAGAACATCTCGCGCTATATCGAGAAAGGGGAAAAACCGCTGACCGCAGCGCTGAAGGGCGCGGGTGAGATCGGCTTTACCATTATTTCACTGACCTTCTCGCTGATTGCGGTGCTGATCCCGCTGCTATTTATGGGTGATATCGTCGGCAGGCTGTTCCGCGAATTTGCCGTGACGCTGGCGGTGGCGATCCTGATTTCCGCCATTGTCTCGCTGACCCTGACGCCGATGATGTGCGCACGCATGCTCAGCGTAGAGTCGCTGCGCAAGCAGAACCGCTTCTCACGCGCCAGCGAGGCGATGTTTGACAAGGTCATTGCCCGCTACGGCAGCCTGCTGCGCCGGGTGCTGAATCATCCGTGGATCACCCTCGGCGTGGCGCTGAGCACGCTGGCGATTACCGTGATGCTGTGGCTGGTGATCCCCAAAGGCTTCTTCCCGGTGCAGGATAACGGCATTATCTCCGGCACCGTGCAGGCCTCGCAGTCGGTTTCCTACGCCAGCATGGCGCAGCGTCAGCAGGAAGTGGCCTCGGTGATTATGAAAGATCCGGCGGTGCAGAGCCTCACCTCGTTTGTCGGCGTGGACGGCACCAACTCCGCGCTGAACAGCGGCCGACTGCAAATCAACCTCAAGCCGCTGGATGAGCGCGACGACCGCATTCCGGTGGTGATTGCCCGCCTGCAGCAGCAGGTGGCGCAGATCCCGGGCATCAGCCTGTGGCTGCAGCCGGTGCAGGATCTCACCATTGATACCCAGGTCAGCCGCACGCAGTATCAGTTTACGCTGCAGGCCGGATCGCTCGACTCGCTCAGCCTGTGGGTGCCGAAGCTGCTGGCAAAACTGAACACCATGCCGGAGCTGAAGGACGTCAGCAACGACTGGCAGGATCGGGGGCTGGAGGCCTATATCCGCGTCGATCGTGATACCGCCAGCCGTCTCGGCATTACCATGGCCGACGTGGATAACGCGCTGTATAACGCCTTCGGCCAGCGTCTGATCTCCACCATTTACACTCAGGCGAATCAGTACCGCGTGGTGCTGGAGCACGACACCACCGCCACGCCGGGACTGGCCGCGCTGCAAAGCGTGCGGCTGAACAGCACCGACGGCGGCAGCGTGCCGCTGAGCGCGATTGCCAGCGTGGAACAGCGCCACGGCGCGCTTAGCATCAACCATCTCGACCAGTTCCCGTCGGCAACCTTCTCGTTCAACGTCAGCGACCGTTACTCGCTGGAGCAGGCGGTGAATGCGGTGACCCAGGCCGAGAAGGCCATGGAGATGCCGGCTGAAATCATGACCCAGTTCCAGGGCAGCACCCTCGCCTTCCAGGCCGCGCTTTCCAGCACCGTCTGGCTGATCGTGGCGGCGATCGTGGCGATGTATATCGTGCTGGGTATTCTCTACGAGAGCTTTATTCACCCGATTACCATTCTCTCCACGCTGCCCACCGCGGGCGTGGGCGCGCTGCTGGCGCTGTTGATTAGCGGCAGCGAGCTGGATGTGATCGCCATTATCGGCATCATCCTGCTGATCGGTATCGTGAAGAAGAACGCCATCATGATGATCGACTTTGCGCTGGCCGCCGAGCGCGAACAGGGCATGTCGCCGTACGACGCGATTTATCAGGCCTGTCTGCTGCGCTTCCGCCCGATCCTGATGACCACGCTGGCCGCCCTGCTCGGCGCGCTGCCGCTGATGCTGAGCACCGGCGTGGGCGCGGAGCTGCGCCGCCCGCTGGGCACGGCAATGGTGGGCGGACTGATCGTCAGCCAGGTGCTGACGCTGTTCACCACCCCGGTGATCTATCTGCTGTTTGACCGCCTGTCGCACGCCACTCGCCAGCGCTTTGCGCGCCGGGAGGCAGAGTGAAATTTTTCGCGCTGTTTATCCATCGCCCGGTCGCCACCATCCTGATGACCGTGGCGATCCTGCTGGCCGGCGTGCTGGGCTTCCGGCTGCTGCCGGTGGCTCCGCTGCCGCAGGTGGATTTCCCGGTGATCATGGTCAGCGCCTCGCTGTCGGGGGCGTCGCCGGAAACCATGGCGTCGTCGGTCGCCACGCCGCTGGAACGGGCGCTGGGGCGCATTGCGGGCGTGACCGAGATGTCCTCCAGCAGCTCGCTGGGCTCCACGCGCATCATTTTAGTGTTTGACTACGACCGCGATATTAACGGTGCCGCCCGCGACGTGCAGGGCGCAATCAACGCCGCGCAAAGCCTGCTGCCGAGCGGCATGCCGTCGCGGCCAACCTACCGCAAGGCCAACCCGTCCGACGCGCCGATCCTGATCATGACGCTGACCTCGGATACCTATTCGCAGGGTCAGCTGTACGATTACGCCTCCACCCAGCTGGCGCAGAAGCTGGCGCAGATTGAGGGCGTCGGTGATGTCTCGGTCGGCGGCAGCTCGCTGCCCGCGGTGCGCGTGGAGCTGAATCCGCAGGCGCTGTTTAACCAGGGCCTGTCGCTGGATGCGGTGCGGGAAACCATCGCCAACGCCAACGTGCGCAAGCCGCAGGGCGCGGTGGAGGATAACCACCAGCGCTGGCAGCTGAAAACCAATGACGAACTGAAAACCGCCGCGGAATATCAGCCGCTGGTCGTGCACTACAGCAACGGCGCGGCGGTGCGCCTGAGCGACGTCGCCACCGTCACCGATTCGGTTGAGGACGTGCGCAATGCCGGGATGGCGAATGCCAAACCGGCGATCCTGCTGATGATCCGCAAATCGCAGGAAGCCAACATCATCGACACCGTCGACCGCATCCGCGCCGAAGTGCCCGAGCTGCGCAAGATCATCCCGGCGTCCATTGAGCTGAACGTGGCGCAGGACCGCTCGCCGACCATCCGCGCCTCGTTGCATGAGGTTGAGCAGTCGCTGGCGATCTCCGTCGGCCTGGTGATCCTGGTGGTGTTCGCCTTCCTGCGCTCAGGCCGCGCCACGCTGATCCCGGCGGTGGCGGTGCCGGTTTCGCTGATCGGCACCTTTGCCGCCATGTACCTGTGCGGCTTCAGCCTCAACAACCTGTCGCTGATGGCGCTGACCGTCGCCACCGGCTTTGTGGTCGACGATGCGATCGTGGTGCTGGAGAATATATCCCGCCATGTCGAAGCTGGGATGAAGCCGATCCCGGCCGCGCTGCAGGGGGTGCGTGAAGTCGGCTTCACCGTGCTATCGATGAGTATCTCACTGGTGGCGGTGTTCCTGCCGCTGCTGATGCTCGGCGGGCTGATTGGCCGCCTGTTTACCGAGTTTGCCGTCACCCTGTCGGTGGCGATCGGCATCTCGCTGCTGATTTCGATCACCCTGACGCCGATGATGTGCGGGCTGCTGCTCAAGCCGCAGCGCAAGCATCAGCAGCCGCGCATTCGCGGTGTCGGCAAGGTGCTTATGGCCGTCCAGCAGGGCTATGGCCGCTCGCTGCGGGTGGTGCTGAATCACGCGCGCTGGACGCTGCTGGTGTTCCTCGGCACTATCGGCCTAACTATGTACCTCTACGTTTCCATTCCGAAAACCTTTATGCCGGAGCAGGATACCGGGCGGCTGATGGGCTTTATTCAGGCGGACCAGAGCATCTCCTTCCAGTCGCTGCGCGATAAGCTACAGGACTTTATGCGCATCGTGCATGACGATCCGGCGGTGGAAAGCGTGGTCGGCTTTACCGGCGGGTTCCGCGCCAACAGCGGCTCGATGTTTATTTCCCTTAAACCGCTGTCCGAGCGTACTGAGAACGCCCAGCAGGTGATTGCCCGCCTGCGCACCAAGCTGGCGAAAGAGCCGGGCGCGAATCTGTTCCTGATGGCGGTGCAGGATCTGCGGCTGGGTGGACGCGAGTCCAACGCCGGATATCAGTATTCCCTGCTGTCGGACAGCCTTGACGACCTGCGAGAGTGGGAGCCGAAAATCCGCCGCGCCTTTGCCACCCTGCCCGAACTGGCCGACGTCAACTCGGACCAGGAGGATAAGGGTGCAGAGATGGCGCTGACCTACGATCGCGCGGCGATGTCCAGCCTCGGCATTGACGTGTCCGACGTCAATAACCTGCTGAACAACGCCTTCGGCCAGCGGCAGATCTCCACCATCTATCAGCCGCTGAACCAGTATAAAGTGGTGATGGAGGTCGATCCGCGCTACACCCAGGACGTCAGTGCGCTGAATCAGATGTACGTGATCAACAGCGACGGGAAATCGATCCCGCTCTCCTACTTTGCCAGCTGGAAACCGGCGAACTCGCCGCTGTCGGTCAACCATCAGGGGCTGTCGGCCTCTTCCACCATCTCGTTCAACCTGCCGGAAGGCGTATCGCTGTCGCAGGCGTCGGCGGCGATCGATCGCAGCGTGACCGCGCTGGGCGTGCCGTCCAGCGTGCGCGGCAGCTTCGCCGGCACGGCGGCGGAGTTTGAGAAATCGCAGAGCAGCCAGCTGTGGCTGATTATTGCGGCGATCGCCACGGTGTATATCGTGCTGGGTATTCTCTATGAGAGCTACGTCCATCCGCTGACCATTCTCTCCACCCTGCCCTCGGCGGGCGTCGGAGCGCTGCTGGCGCTGGAACTGTTCGGCGCGCCGTTCAGCCTGATCGCGCTAATCGGGATTATGCTGCTGATCGGCATCGTGAAGAAGAATGCGATAATGATGGTGGACTTCGCCGTTGAGGCGCAGCGCAACGGCGGGCTGACGGCGCGGGAAGCGATCGAGCAGGCCAGCCTGCTGCGCTTCCGGCCGATTATGATGACCACGCTGGCCGCCCTGCTCGGTGCACTGCCGCTGGTGCTGACCAGCGGCGACGGTGCGGAGCTGCGCCAGCCGCTGGGGATCACCATCGTCGGCGGCCTGGTGATGAGCCAGCTGCTGACGCTGTACACCACGCCGGTGGTTTATCTGTATATGGATAAACTGCGTCGTAAGCCGCGCCCTGAGCGTGTGTCAGAGGAAGCGTAAGGTGATCGCCTCGCCGCCCTCCTCCGTTCGCTGGCAGCTGTGGATCGTTGCCTTCGGCTTCTTTATGCAGACGCTGGACACCACCATCGTCAATACGGCGCTGCCGTCGATGGCCGCCAGCCTGCATGAAAGCCCGCTGCATATGCATTCGGTGATTGTCTCCTACGTGCTGACGGTGGCGATCATGCTGCCGGTCAGCGGCTGGCTGGCGGACCGGTTCGGCGTGCGCAACGTGTTTTTCAGCGCGATTATCCTGTTCAGCATCGGCTCGCTGTGCTGCGCCCTGTCCGGCACGCTGGATCAGCTGATTATGGCGCGGGTGGTGCAGGGCATCGGCGGCGCAATGATGGTGCCGGTGGGCCGCCTGACGGTGATGAAGCTGGTGCCGCGCGATCAGTATATGGCGGCGATGACCTTCGTCACCATTCCGGGACAGATTGGCCCGCTGATGGGTCCGACGCTGGGCGGCGTGCTGGTGGAGTATGCCAGCTGGCACTGGATTTTCCTGATCAACATTCCGGTCGGCATCGTCGGTGCTATCGCCACGCTGCGTCTGCTGCCCAACTTCACGCTGATCGTCCGCCGCTTCGACTTCACCGGCTACCTGCTGCTGGCGGTGGGCATGGCGACGCTGACGCTGGCGCTGGACGGCCAGCGCGGGCTGGGGATTTCTCCGCTGCTGCTGTGCCTGTTTATTCTTGCCGGGGTGTTTGCGATGCTGTTTTATCTGCTGCACGCCCGCCACAACGATCTCGCCCTGTTCAGCCTGAAGCTGTTTGACAACCGCGTGTTCTCCATTGGCCTTCTTGGCAGCCTGACCGCCCGTATCGGCAGCGGCATGCTGCCGTTTATGACGCCGCTATTTCTGCAGATCGGTATGGGCTACAGCCCGCTGCACGCCGGGCTGATGATGATCCCGATGGTGCTGGGCAATATGGGCATGAAGCGCATCGTGGTGCAGATCGTTAACCGCTTCGGCTATCGCCACGTGCTGGTGGGATCCACCGTCGCGCTGGCGCTGGTCACGCTGCTGTTCCCGGTGGTGGCGCTGCTGGGCTGGAGCCTGCTGCTGCCGCTGGTACTGTTCTTACAGGGCATGGTCAACGCCATTCGTTTTTCGGCAATGAATACCCTGACGCTGAAAGAGCTGCCGGACGATCTCGCCAGCAGCGGCAACAGCCTGCTGTCAATGGTGCAGCAGCTGTCGATGAGTATCGGCGTGACCGTTGCCGGACTGCTGCTCGGCACCTTCGGCCACCAGGCGGCGGCGGACAGCCCGCTGGTGCATCAGGCATTTATCTGGACTTACCTTTGTATGGCGCTGGTGATTGCCCTGCCCGCGCTGGTGTTCTGGTGCGTACCGGCGGAAATCGCCCCCAACACGGTACTGGCCCGCAGGAGAAAACAATGATTTTTGCCCGTCTACGCATCGGCATCACCGCCAAGCTGTTCGCCGCTATCCTGTCGACCTGCATGCTGGTGTTAATTACCATGCACTGGGGCGTGCGGCTGAGCTTTGAGCACGGTTTTATCGACTACATTAAGCGCGGCAATGAACAGCGCATCTCCATGCTGAGCGATGCGCTGGCCGATCAGTACGAGCAGCACGGCAGTTGGACCTTCCTGCGTAATAACAACCGGCTGGTGTTCAATATCCTGCGCTCGCTGGATCAGAACCCGGAGTCCAGCAACCAGCTGCCGCCGCACGGCTGGCGCACGCAGTTCTGGATTATCGATCAGAACTTCAGCGTGATGATGGGACCGCGCGGCCCGGTGCCACCGGAAGGCACGCGCCGGGCGATCACCACCAGCAACAATAAGGTGGTCGGCTGGGTAGTAGGATCCCCTTCCGAGCGCCTGACCCGCGTGGCGGATATTAATTTCGATCGGCAGCAAAACCGCACCAGCTGGATGATCGTCGGCCTGACCATGCTGCTGGCCGCGCTGGTGACCTGGCTGATGTCGCGCGGGCTGCTGGCACCGGTTAAACGGCTGGTTGAGGGTACGCATCATCTGGCCGCCGGCGATTTCACCAGCCGGGTGGAATCCACCAGCCGCGACGAGCTGGGTCGCCTGGCTCAGGACTTCAACCGCCTGGCCAGCACGCTGGAAAAAAACGAACGCATGCGCCGCGCGTTTATGGCCGATATTTCCCACGAACTGCGCACCCCGCTGGCGATCCTGCGCGGCGAACTGGAAGCGATTCAGGACGGCGTACGCAAGCTGACGCCGGAATCGATTATTTCACTGCAGGGCGAGGTCGCCACCCTGACCAAGCTGGTGGATGATGTCCACCAGCTGTCGCTGTCAGACGAGGGCGCGCTGGCCTACCGCAAGCGCGATACCGACCTGGTGCCGCTGCTGGAAATGGTCGCCGCGAACTTCCGCCATCGCTATGAACAGCATGGGCTACAGCTCAACCTGTCGCTGCCGGAGGCCGCGCCGCAGTTTGGGGATCCGGACCGGCTGGGGCAGCTGTTAACCAACCTGATGGAGAACAGCCTGCGCTATACCGACGCCGGTGGCAGCCTGAACATTCAGCTTGAGACCGGCCCCGGCGGCAATGTGCTGCATTTTGAGGACAGCGCGCCGGGGGTGAATGACGATCAGCTGAAGCAGATTTTCGAACGCTTCTACCGCGCCGAAGGTTCGCGCAACCGCGCCAGCGGCGGATCCGGGCTGGGGCTGGCGATCTGCCAGAATATTGTTGCCGCTCACGACGGCACGCTCAGCGCCGGGCATTCTTCCGCCGGAGGCCTGAAAATTACGGTAAGCTTACCCAATAAACCGCACTGATTAATTCGTACTGAGGAAGAGATATGGAGCAGGAAAAACCGGCACCGCTGATTTTAATCGTCGAAGATGAGCCCAAGCTCGGCCAGCTGCTGGTGGACTATCTGCAGGCCGCAAACTACCGCACTCACCATCTGCTGCGCGGCGACGAGGCGCTGGAGTGGGCGAAGCAGAACGCGCCCGACCTGATGCTGCTGGACCTGATGCTGCCGGGGCTGGATGGCCTGTCGGTATGCCGTGAGCTGCGCCGCTTCTCGGAGCTGCCGGTGATTATGGTCACCGCCAAAACCGAAGAGATCGACCGCCTGCTGGGGCTGGAGATCGGCGCGGATGACTATATCTGCAAGCCGTTCAGCCCGCGTGAAGTGGTGGCCCGGGTGAAAACCATCCTCAAGCGCTGCCTGCGGCCGAAAGAAGAGGCGGTGCAAACCTCGCTGCTGCGTATGGATGAGAACCGCTTCCAGGCCAGCTGGGATGATAAGCCGCTGGACCTGACGCCCGCCGAGTTCCGCCTGCTGAAAACCCTGGCCCACGAGCCGGGCAAGGTCTTCTCCCGCGAGCAGCTGCTGAACCAGCTGTACGACGACTACCGCGTGGTGACCGATCGCACCATCGACAGCCACATTAAAAACCTGCGCCGCAAGCTGGAGCTGCTGGATGCCAGCCAGCCGTTTATCCGCGCGGTGTACGGCATGGGCTATCGCTGGGAAGCCGATATCTGCCGATTGATTTAGATCAACTATTCTCCCGCTTCTCTGCCTTACAATCCCGCACCGAAATCTGCCCTTCGCGACGTCACGCCGCAGGGGCAGCCATCCTGGCAATATCTGACCTGACATCAGACTGAGACATCATGTTTAAACCGGAACTTCTCTCCCCGGCCGGCACGCTGAAAAATATGCGTTACGCCTTTGCGTATGGCGCAGACGCCGTTTACGCCGGTCAGCCACGCTACAGCCTGCGCGTGCGCAACAATGAGTTTAACCATCAGAACCTGGCGATCGGCATCAACGAAGCCCACGCCCAGGGCAAAAAGTTTTACGTGGTGGTGAATATCGCCCCGCACAACGCCAAGCTGAAAACCTTTATCCGCGATCTGCAGCCGGTGATCGATATGGGGCCGGACGCGCTGATAATGTCCGACCCCGGCCTGATAATGCTGGTGCGCGAGGCCTTCCCGCAGATGGATATTCATCTGTCGGTACAGGCCAACGCGGTGAACTGGGCCACGGTGAAATTCTGGCAGCAGATGGGGCTGACGCGGGTGATCCTCTCGCGCGAGCTGTCCCTGGAAGAGATCAGCGAAATTCGCCAGCAGGTGCCGGACATCGAACTGGAGATTTTCGTTCACGGCGCGCTGTGCATGGCCTACTCCGGCCGCTGCCTGCTTTCCGGCTACATCAACAAGCGCGATCCAAACCAGGGGACCTGCACCAACGCCTGCCGCTGGGAATATAACGTGGAAGAAGGCAAAGAGGATGCGATCGGCAACATCGTCCATCGCCAGCCGCCGATTGCGGTGCAGAACGTTGAGCCGACGCTGGGCGTGGGCCAGCCGACCGACAAGGTGTTTATGATCGAAGAGGCGATGCGCCCCGGTGAATACATGACCGCCTTTGAGGACGAGCACGGCACCTACATTATGAACTCGAAGGATCTGCGCGCGGTGGCGCACGTGGAGCGGCTGACGCAGATGGGCGTGCATTCCCTGAAAATTGAAGGCCGCACCAAGTCGTTTTACTACTGCGCGCGCACCGCCCAGGTTTATCGCCGCGCCATCGATGATGCCGCCGCCGGTAAGCCTTTCGACCCCGCCCTGTTGGAAACGCTCGAAGGGCTGGCGCATCGCGGCTATACCGAAGGCTTCCTGCGTCGCCATACGCACGACAGCTATCAGAGCTACGACGCGGGCTATTCGGTTTCCGATCGCCAGCAGTTCGTCGGCGAATTTACCGGTGAACGCCGCGGCGCGCTGGCGCAGGTAGACGTGAAGAATAAATTCAGCGTCGGCGACAGTCTGGAGTTGATGACCCCGGCGGGCAACATCAACTTCACGCTGACGCAAATGGAGAACGGTAAAGCGCAGGCAATTGAGGTGGCTCCGGGCAACGGCCATCTGGTGTGGCTGCCGCTGCCGGAGGAGATGGACCTGCGCTATGCGCTGCTGATGCGTAATCTGGCCGGGACGACCACGCGCAATCCGCACGCGGCGGAACTGGCGAAAGAAGTTTCATAAGGTTATCGATCTTAGAATCCGATCACAGTACGGGGGGAGGTTCCCCGCTATGATGCGCTGGCTCCTAACGACAAACATTAAACAGCATTCTCTGCACGACCGGATATCAAGCTGAACTCCGATCGGAATGAACCACCTCATTGGCCCGGTCGGCTCCCCCGTCCGGGCTTTTTCTTGTCCTTTTTTCCGAAAATTTTCGCTTCTGCCGTCCTGCGGTTCACCGTCTGTAACAGGATATGCTATATCTTGAGACCATCCGCCATCTACTTCAGGAAAATAAAAAAAATGGTAAACGATTCAATCACGCTGGCGATTTTAAACGGTAAAAGCGCGGGCAATGAGGATCTGCGCCAGGCGATTGCCACCCTGCGCGAGGAAGGCTACCGGCTGGAGGTGCGCGTGACCTGGGAGCACGGCGACGGCGAGCGCTACGTGCGTGAAGCGGTGGACCTCAACGCGACCACGGTGATTGCCGCCGGCGGCGACGGGACAATTAATGAAATTGCCACCGCGCTGGCCGGTTTGTCGCCGGAACATCGCCCGGTGCTGGGGCTGGTGCCGCTGGGCACCGCCAACGATTTCGCCACCAGCGCGGGCATTCCGCTGGAGATGGAGAATGCGCTGCGGCTGGCGATTATCGGTAAGGCGTCGGCCATTGATTTAGCGCGGGTGAACGGCGATCGCTATTTTATCAATATGGCGACCGGCGGTTTCGGTACGCGCATCACGACCGAAACGCCGGAGAAGCTGAAGTCGGCGCTGGGCGGCGTATCCTATTTCATCCATGGTTTGATGCGGATGGATACGCTGAAGGCGGACAGCTGTCATCTTCGCGGGCCGGATTTTGAGTGGCAGGGTGATGCGCTGGTGATTGGGATTGGCAACGGGCGCCAGGCGGGCGGCGGTCAGCGTTTGTGTCCGCAGGCGTTGATTAACGACGGTAAGCTGGAGCTGACGATTGCGACGTCGCAGGAGCTGTTGCCGACGCTGTTGCACACGTTGACCAGTAACGAGGAGAATCCGAATCTGATTACGGCGTCGCTGCCGTGGCTGACGATTGATGCGCCGAATGAGATGACGTTTAATCTGGACGGGGAGCCGTTGACGGGGACGCAGTTTAAGATTGAGGTGATGCCGGATGCGTTGGCGTGTCGGTTGCCGCCGTCGTGTGAGCTGTTGGCATAGTTTTGAGTGTGATTCCTGCAGGGGACACCGTTTTAGGGCTTGTTTGCAGGCTGTGTTGTGTTGTTTGCAGAGTTGGAAGTTAGCGCTGGCTGGCAGTGCCCCCGTTCGGGCGGTCCTCGCGCCGTGTTGCGGTTCCTTCACTTCGTTCGTCTGCCTGTCGGACCGTCACAGACGGGCCGTCCTGGCCCGGCTGTGACTTTCACCCGCGTCCATGCGGGTGAATCCTGGCCTCCTCTCTCCGTTCAGCGCTGCGGATTGCCCGCCCGGGGGCACAGCCAGCCTGCTCTCTGACTTTGCGTTGCCTGAAAAACCTAAAACGAAGACATTGGTAAGGGGGTCAGCCTCTGCTGCTGCGCAAAGGCATCCGCAGCGCTGAGGTGAAGCCATTGAGCCAGGAGACGACAGCAGGGATGCTGGCGTCAGGCCGGGTTTGAACAGGGACGTTCAATCCTGGCCGGTCCGGCCGGCACAATGGCGTAACCGAAGGCACCGCAACGCGGCGCGAGGACCGCCTGGAGCAGCAGCAGAGGCTGAACCCTGCCCACACATCTCACAGCACCTTATTATTTAACGCATCCCGATTATTGGACTCTCAGGATTTCCATACTGTGAGTTGATTTATGCAGCATCATTCTTAGTAGGCCGACCAGCCTGTTATTCAAATCCAAAAGCGATGGAATGATTAAAGGGGTCAGCCTCTGCTGCTGCGCAAGGGCATCCGCAGCGCTGAGGTGAAGCCATTGAGCCAGGAGACGACAGCAGGGATGCTGGCGTCAGGCCGGGTTTGAACAGGGACGTTCAATCCTGGCCGGTCCGGCCGGCACAATGGCGTAACCGAAGGCACCGTGCCACGCACGGCGCGAGGACCGCCCTGAAGCAGCAGCAGAGGCTGAACCCCATCCCCAAACTTCACAGCGCCTCCCAAACGAACCAGTGTCCAGCTCCCCCCATTCTGTGATCCCTCTCGAAATTCCACCCAATTCAACTTGTATGGTAGTACGTCATTAGCGTAATTTTGCGCCATAGTGAGTCAATAAGGCGGATTGAAATGAAAATTGTTAAAGCGGAAGTGTTTGTCACCTGCCCCGGCAGAAACTTTGTCACCCTCAAGATCACCACCGATCAGGGACTGACCGGCATCGGTGACGCCACGCTCAACGGCCGCGAACTGCCCGTCGCGTCCTACCTGAAAGATCACGTCTGCCCGCAGCTGATCGGCCGCGATGCCCATCAGATCGAAGATATCTGGCAGTTCTTCTACAAAGGTGCCTACTGGCGTCGCGGACCGGTCACCATGTCCGCGATCTCTGCCGTTGACCAGGCGCTGTGGGATATCAAAGCCAAAGCCGCCAACATGCCGCTGTATCAGCTGCTCGGCGGCGCATCGCGCACCGGAGTGATGGTCTATTGCCATACCACCGGCCACAGCATCGATGAAGTGATGGACGACTACGCCAAACATAAAGAGCTGGGCTTTAAGGCCATTCGTGCCCAATGCGGCGTGCCGGGAATGAAAACCACCTACGGCATGGCCAAGGGCAAAGGCGAAGCCTATGAGCCGGCAACCAAAGGCGCGCGCCCGGAAGAGCAGCTGTGGTCAACCGAAAAATACCTCGACTTCACGCCAAAACTGTTCGATGCCATCCGCAACAAATTTGGCTTTGATGAGCACCTGCTGCACGACATGCACCACCGCCTGACGCCGATCGAAGCCGCGCGCTTTGGCAAAAGCGTAGAGGAACATCGCCTGTTCTGGATGGAAGACCCGACGCCTGCCGAAAACCAGGAAAGCTTCCGCCTGATCCGCCAGCACACCGTCACGCCGATTGCAGTGGGCGAAGTGTTTAACAGCATCTGGGACTGCAAACAGCTGATTGAAGAACAGCTGATCGACTATATCCGCACCACCATCACCCACGCGGGCGGCATTACCGGCATGCGCCGCATCGCCGACTTCGCCTCGCTGTATCAGGTGCGTACCGGATCCCACGGCCCGAGTGACCTGTCACCGATCTGCATGGCCGCCGCGCTGCACTTCGACCTGTGGGTGCCGAACTTCGGCGTGCAGGAATACATGGGGTATTCCGAGCAGATGCTGGAAGTGTTCCCGCACAGCTGGACGTTTGATAACGGCTATATGCATCCGGGTGAAAAACCGGGCCTCGGCATTGAGTTCGATGAAAAGCTCGCGGCGAAATATCCCTATGAACCGGCGTATCTGCCCGTTGCCCGTCTGGAAGACGGCACGCTGTGGAACTGGTAAGGAGAGCATGATGAAAAGTGTAGTGATTGAACGCCCCGGCGAGCTGCAGATTCAGGAACGTCCGCTGCCGCTGCCGGACGCGGGCGAAGTGCGGGTGAAGGTGCAGTACGCCAGCATCTGCGGGTCCGATGTGCATATCTGGCACGGGCATAATCCGTTTGCCCGCTATCCCCGGACCATCGGCCACGAGTTTTTCGGCCTGATTGATGCGGTGGGCGACGGCGTGGACAGTGCGCGTATTGGCGAGCGCGTGGCGGTCGATCCGGTGGTCAGCTGCGGCCACTGCTATCCCTGCTCCATCGGTCGCCCCAACGTCTGCAAAGAACTGCAGGTGATCGGCGTGCATCGCGACGGCGGCTTCAGCGAATACGCACTGGCGCCCGCCAAAAATGCCTGGCGGCTGCCGGAAAGTATTCCCGATACGCTGGCCAGCCTGGTCGAGCCGTTTACTATCGCCGCCAATATCACCGCCTTCTTACAGCCGCAGCCCGACGACGTGGCGCTGATTTACGGTGCCGGGCCAATGGGCCTGACCGCGATCCAGGTGCTGAAAGGCGTGTACGGGGTGAAAACGGTGATCGTCGCCGACCGGATAACCGAACGCCTGACGCTGGCGCTGAACAACGGCGCGGATCGCGCACTGAACAACAGCGAAATCCCGCTGGCAGACCAGCTCAGCGACGTGCAGCCGACGCTGATTATTGATGCCGCCTGCCATCCGTCGATCCTTGCCGAAGCCGCCGCGCTGGCCTCACCCGCCGGGCGCATTGGCCTGCTCGGTTTCTCCGGCGAACCCTGCTCCGTGACCCAGCAAAGTCTGACCAGCAAAGAGCTGTCGCTGTTTACCTCCCGACTGAACAGCAACCGCTTCCCGCAGGTGATCAGCTGGATTGAACAGGGGCTGATCGAACCGGAAAAACTGGTCACCCATACCCTGCCGCTCAGCCAGATCGAACAGGCGATGACCCTGTTTGAGAAGGATCCGCGCAGCTGCTGCAAAGTGATTTTGAAAGTCAGCTAGCAACAACACCGGAGGGATTGACCCAGCCCTCCGGCCACCATACCTCTACCTGAAAACCCCCAACCGCCAGCAGGGCGGAAAGAGGGGAAGGAGTCATGATGATTAAAAACCTGCGCTGGACCATCGTACTGCTGCTGTTCCTGGTCTATATGATTAACTACCTCGATCGCGTGGCGCTGTCGCTGACCGTGCCGATGATTGAGAAAGACCTGATGCTCAATGCGGAAGAGTTCGGCCTTATTTTTGGCAGCTTCTTCTTCGGCTATGCAATTTTCAACTTCGTCGGCGGCCTGGCAACGGATCGCTTCGGCCCGACCATCACCCTCGGCGTGGCGGTCGGCATGTGGTCGCTGTTCTGCGGCTTTACCGCCCTGGCCACCGGCTTCTGGTCGATGCTGATCCTGCGCGTGCTGTTCGGAATGGCGGAAGGCCCGATCTGTGCCTCGGCGAATAAGGCGATTAACGGCTGGTTCCCGAAAAAACAGGCGGCGACCGCGATGGGGCTGCTCAGCGCAGGCTCACCGCTCGGTGGCGCGATAGCCGGCCCGATTATCGGCTATCTGTCGCTGGCCTTCGGCTGGCGTCCGGCGTTTGCCATTATCTGCTCGATCGGCATTATCTGGATGGTGGTGTGGTTCTTTATCGCCGCCGATAACCCGCTGAAGAGCAAGCTGATCAGCGAACGCGAGCGCGCCCTGATCGCCCAGATGAAAGACGAGCAGCTGAGCGCCGAGGAAGAACTGTCGCAGTCGCAGCATGGCCTGGGCCACTATCTGCGCCAGCCGATTATTCTGGTCACCGCCTTCGCCTTCTTCTGCTACAACTATATTCTGTTCTTCTTCCTCAGCTGGTTCCCGGCCTATCTGGTGCAGTCGCACGGTCTGGATATCAAGGCAATGAGCATTACCACCATGATCCCGTGGATTGTCGGCTTCGTAGGGCTGGCGCTGGGTGGGATCATCTCCGACAAGATTTTCCGCATGACCGGCAAGCTGCTGCTGTCGCGAAAAATCGTGCTGGTGGTGTGCCTGTTCGCCGCCGCAATCTGCGTGGCCTGCGCCGGGACGGTGAAAGACGTGGTGCCTGCGGTGGGGCTGATGTCGGTGTCTATCTTCTTCCTGTATATCACCGGGGCGATCTACTGGGCGATTATTCAGGACGTGGTGCATAAAAGCCGCGTCGGCAGCATCAGCGGCTTTATCCATCTGATCGGCAGCATTTCGGGCATTATCGGACCGATTGCGACCGGCTATATCGTGCAGCACACCGGTAAATTCGACAGCGCCTTTATCCTTGCCGGTGGCATCGCCGCGCTGGGTGCCCTGCTGGTGCTGGTGGTGGTTCGCCCGCCGAAAAAATACAGTAAGACTGTTTCAGTTTAAATGGTCGTGCGGGGCACGCACCCGCACCTTCAATTAAGGATAATTTATGTTGTCTGTGGAGAACCTTCCCGCAAGCGTGCAGCAACCCGCGTATGACCGTAGCGCATTACGGACGCGAATGGTGCATATCGGCTTTGGTGCCTTCCATCGCGCTCACCAGGCCGTATGCAGCGACAGGCTGGCTGCCGAACAGGGCAGTGACTGGGGCTACTGCGAAATCAATCTGAACAACGGCGATGCCATCCACGCCCTGCGCCAGCAGCAGCTGTGCTACAGCGTGGCGGAAATGGCCGATGACCGGCTGGATCTGCGGATTATCGGCGTGGTGACGCAGGCGCTGCACGGCCAGTCGGACGGCGTTGAGGCGGTGATTAACGCGCTAAGCCAGCCGGAGGTAGCGATTGTGTCGATGACGGTGACCGAAAAAGGCTACTGTCATTATCCGGCAACCGGCGAGCTGAATCTGGCGCAGCCGGCGATTGTGCACGATCTGGCTCATCCCGATGCGCCGCAGTCGCTGCCGGGGATTATTCTGGCCGCCATCCGCCGCCGCCGCGAGGCCGGGCTGCCGCCGTTTAGCGTGATGTCCTGCGACAATATGCCGGAAAACGGCCACGTCACCCGCCGGGTGATTAGCCAGCTGGCCCACCAGCAGGATCCGCAGCTGGCTGAGTGGATTGCGGACAACCTCACCTTCCCTTCCACCATGGTGGATCGCATTGTTCCTGCGATGACCGAAGAAACGCATCAAGCCCTGCGCGAACAGCTGGGCTGCGACGATCCGGCAGGCGTGGTGTGCGAGCCGTTTTTCCAGTGGGTGATTGAGGATAACTTCGTTAACGGCCGTCCGTCCTGGGAGCTGGCGGGGGCCGAACTGGTGGAAGATGTTCTGCCGTTCGAAGAGATGAAGCTGCGTATGCTCAACGGCAGCCACTCGTTCCTCGCCTACCTGGGCAATCTGGCGGGCTACGAGCATATCAGCGACTGCATGGACGACGCGCTGTTCCTGCAGGCCGCGCGGCGCCTGATGCTGTCGGAGCAGGCGGTCACCCTGCGCACCGCAGGGGTGGATCTGGAGGCCTACGCCGATTCGCTGATTGCCCGCTATCGTAACCGCGCCATCAAGCACCGCACGGCACAGATCGCCAACGACGGCACGCAGAAGCTGCCGCAGCGCTGGCTGGACAGCATCCGCTGGCATCTGCAGCGCGGCAGCAATTTCGATCTGCTGGCGCTGGGCGTGGCGGGCTGGATGCGCTACGTCGGCGGCTTTAGCGAGCAGGGAGAAACAATAACAATCAACGATCCGCTGCGCGCAGAGCTGGCGCAGCGAGTGGCGGAGAGCCATGAGGGAGAGGAACGCGTCAACGCGCTGCTGGGGCTGAGCAGCGTCTTCGGCGACGATCTGCCTGCCAGCCGCGTGTTTGTCAGCAGGGTCAATCACTTCTACCGCCTGCTGCGGGAACTGGGCGCGAAAAAAACCGTTCATCAGTGGGTCAGCCTGGTCCGTTGACCGCGTTTGCACCGCCCGCGTGCCGGGGCTGATAAAGCCCTGGCGCTTCGCCATCTTGCTGATTAGACTGAACGCTTTGCTACCATGCGCAGACGGGTTGAGATGACCTGTCGCTAAAGGGACGTTGCCGAATGTCGACTGTATATACCATTACCGCCAGCGAACCGGTAAATCAGCAGATTTACCGCTACCTGCGCCATGAAATCGTGACCTGCGCCATTCCCCCCGGCTGCCTGCTGTCCGAAAAAGACGTCTCTACCCGCTTTAACGTCTCCCGCCAGCCGGTGCGCGAGGCCTTTATTAAACTGGCCGAGGCCGGGCTGGTGCAGGTGCTGCCGCAGCGCGGCACCTTCGTGCGTAAAATATCGGCGCAGCGGGTGGCCGACGGGCGCTTTATCCGTGAAGCCGTGGAAGTGGCCGTGGTGCGCCGTGCCGCGCAGGAAGCCAGTGCAACCGGGCTGGCCGCACTGGAGCACAACCTGCAGCTGCAGAAGCTGGCGGCGGAGCGCCACGACAGCCAGGCGTTTCTGGTGCTGGACGATGAGTTCCACCGCCTGATTGCCGAAAGCATCAACTGCGGGCTGGCGTGGGAAACGGTAGAAAACATCAAAGCGACGATGGATCGGGTACGTTTTCTGACCCTCAGCAAGGTCTCGCCGCCCGAAAGTTTGATAGAACAGCACTGGAAAATCTATCAGGCGCTGGTGGCAAAAGACGCTCATGCTGCTGAAATCGCCATGCGCGCCCATCTGCAGGAGATGATCTTCTCAATAACTCCGATAGCAGAACAGAATAGCGAATGGTTCGACGCTGTATAAAATAGCGCTCCGGGGCGAAAAATGCGCCCCGCCCCTCCTTTTTCGTTATTGATGAGGCGTACAGACAAGAATTGACGGTCTGAGACATTTGCGGCTGTACACTGAGCCTTTATAGTAGATCTACATCACAAGATCGGCGTAATTAGCGAAACCTGATATTACATTAATATCGGCACCCGCTGATGTTCCCCTGGCGTCATCACTATTCGTTATCGATATTGAGTGTTACATAATAAATAACGGCAATCATTGCAGTTAACCCACTTAAATAAGGCTGTACTTTATGAGTTATATCATATTAAATAAATGTGATTATTTCAGCCATGGATTAAAAAGCGTTATCAACGAAGCCGGCGGTAAGAAAAAGGATATTCACCTGCTGGATAATCTTCCAAACTGCGACCGACTATTACAGCAAGGTTCGACGCAAATAGCCTTTATTTGTGAGTCCGTTTACAACACGGAAAATGACAGGGAAGAGATAAAAAAACTGATTGCAATGAATCCCGAAACCCTGTTCATTATCTTTATGCGGGTGGTTCATTCATCATTTGAAGATTACATTTACATCAAGCCGAACGTGGTGATCATGGCGCAGAACGTGTCCATCGGCACGGTGAAAAACCTGGTCACAACCAACAGGTTAAAGCAGGCTGCTCAGCCCATTAGCTACCCGGCTGATGAAACGCCGCTGTCGTTCAGCAAGCGTGAGTCTGAAATTCTTAGTCTGTGGATGAAAGAAAGAAGCTCGGTAGAGATTTCTGAACATATTAACATCAAGCTGAAGACCGTACTTTCTCATAAAAATAACCTGAAGAAGAAAAGTAAATCAAAGCGGACTAAAGTGCTGTTCCAGATAATCAATCTGGCCAAAAGCCTGACCCACGTACCGCATTTGAGCTAGCCATTTGTTGGCGGGAAGATTGCGCCAACACCAGGGTACTTTATATTGCAAGCAGCAGGATATGACAGGCGGATATTTTATGTCCGCCTGTCATATTTTTAAGCGATGGTGACTTTTTTACTCAGATAAACATCCTGCACGGAATTAATTAGCGCCACGCCGTCTTTCATTGATTTCTTGAAGGCTTTACGGCCAAGGATCAGCCCCATTCCCCCGGCGCGCTTATTAATCACGGCGGTTCGTACGGACTCCGCGATATCGGTATCCCCCGCTGCGGCACCGCCGGAGTTAATCAGCCCCGCGCGCCCCATATAGCAGTTAGCCAGCTGGTAACGCACCAGATCGATTGGGTTATCGGTCGTCAGCTTAGTGTAAACCCGCTCGTCGGTGTGGCCGAACTTGACCGCCTTGTAGCCGCCGTTATTCTCCGCCATTTTCTGCTTAACGATATCGGCACCGATGGTCGCCGCCAGATGGTTCGCCTGACCGGTGAGGTCCGCACTCGCATGGTAATCCACGCCGTCTTTTTTGAAGTCGTTGTTGCGCAGATAGGCCCACAGCACGGTAACCAGCCCCAGCTCGTGCGCGCGCTCAAACGCCACCGAGATCTCTTCGATCTGACGGCGCGACTGCTCGGAACCGAAATAGATGGTAGCCCCCACGGCCACGGCCCCGAGGTTGAACGCCTGCTCTACGCTGGCATACAGGGTTTGATCGTACTGGGTGGGATAACTGAGGGTTTCGTTATGATTCAGCTTGACCATAAACGGAATGCGGTGCGCGTAGCGACGGGATACGGAGGCCAGCACGCCATAGGTGGAGGCGACGCAGTTGCAGCCCGCTTCAATCGCCAGCTCGACGATATTCTTCGGGTCGAAGTACAGCGGGTTAGCGGCAAAGGACGCACCGGCAGAGTGCTCAACGCCCTGGTCTACCGGCAGGATAGAGAGGTAACCTGTCCCGGCTAAACGACCGGTGTTATACAGGGTTTGCATATTGCGTAACACCGCCGGGGGACGGTTATTATCAACCATCACCCGGTCTACGTAGTCCGATCCCGGAAGATAGAGGCTGTCTGCTGGAATAGTCATGCAGC
The DNA here is from genome assembly GCF_003751505.1 of Erwinia sp. JUb26. GTDB lineage: Bacteria > Pseudomonadota > Gammaproteobacteria > Enterobacterales > Enterobacteriaceae > Erwinia. The sequence goes on from NZ_RJVB01000006.1 coordinate 173,448, forward strand.
GATGTTGCAAAAGAGAATCTGCTTCTTTGCCCAATAACTGTACGATGTCCGTCATGATAACTCCTGTCAAAGGTAGGGAGGGCCACGACCTGGCAACGGTCAGATGGCCCGGTGTGCAGAAATCCGACTGATTTCTGACCTCAACAGGGTGGACCTGATTCCTTGTCCAGGCAAATTGCTGACTGGATTTTTCAGACTAATTCGCACGAAAGCGCGTTTGTCCCTGCATTCACTACCACCATTTGTGGAAGTGATGCACCGGACCAATCCCCTGCCCGACCTCCAGCGAATCCGCCTGCTCCAGCGCGCCCTGCAGCCAGGTCTTCGCCGCCTGCACGGTTGCCACCCAGCTATCGTGGCGCGGACGCAGCGCCGCCAGCGCGGCAGAGAGCGTGCAGCCGGTGCCGTGAGTATGACGGGTATTGACGCGCGGCGCGGTGAAGCGCTGCTCCAGCTCGCGGGTAAACAGCCAGTCCGGGCTTTCTGAATCGCTAAGGTGACCGCCCTTCATCAGCACCGCCTGGCAGCCCATTGCCAGCAGTTCACGGCCCTGCTCGCGCATTTCCTGCTCGTTGCGGGCCATCGGACAGTCCAGCAGCGCGGCCGCCTCCGGCAGATTTGGGGTGATAATCGAGACCTGCGGCAGCAGGCGTTCACGCAGCGTGGCGACCGCCTGCCCGGAGAGAAGCGGATCGCCGCTTTTCGCCAGCATCACCGTATCCAGCACGATCCACGGTGCGGTTGCCGCCTGCAGGCGATCGGCTACCACTTCCACAATGTCTGACTCCGCCAGCATGCCAATCTTGATTGCATCAATCCGCACATCCGACAGTACCGAGTCCAGCTGCGCACCCACGAAATCCGGCTCGATGCGGTATACCGACTGCACGCCCTGAGTATTCTGCGCAACCAGCGCAGTGATCACGCTGGTGCCGTAAGCCCCTAACGCAGAGAACGCTTTGAGATCCGCCTGAATACCTGCCCCACCGCTGGGATCGGTACCGGCAATGGTCAGTGCATTAATTCGCTTCATGCCAGTTCCTCCGGCGTCAGTTGATAGATCGCGTCCAGGAAGGCGGGAATAAAGCTCCCCGGTCCTGATGCGTTGGCGGCGGCGCGTTCACCGGCCAGCGATACCACGCGGCAGGCGCTGGCAACGTGCGTAAGACGATCGCCGGGCAGCGAGGCAAAGCCCGCCACCACCGCCGACAGCGCGCAGCCGGTGCCCACCACTCGCGTCATCAACGGTGAACCGCCGCTGACGCTGAGAATGCGCTCCCCATCTGTCACGAAGTCCACTTCTCCGGTTACCGCGACGACCGCCCTGCTCTGCAAAGCGAGTTTTTGTGCGGCCTGAATGGCGGCATCGGACTGATGCTGCGTGTCCACGCCACGCCCGGAGACCGCCTCTTTCGCCAGCGCCATGATTTCGGAGGCGTTACCCCGAATAGCGGCAGGCTTATGTGCCAGCAACTGCTGGCAAAACTCGGTGCGGAACGCCAGTGCGCCGACCGCCACCGGATCCAGTGACCAGCTGCGCCCGGCTGCGTTTGCCGACTCGACCGCTGCCAGCATCGCCACGCTGCGCGAGCGGGTCAGCGTACCGACGTTGACCAGCAGCGCGCTGGCTACCGCACTGAACTGTGCGGCCTCTTCGGCATCGATCACCATCGCCGGGGAAGCCCCCAGCGCCAGCAGCACGTTGGCCGTAAAGGTCTGCACCACATCATTGGTCATACAGTGAATAAGGGGGGATTGCTGGCGGAACAACGCCAGAGAGTGCGCCACGTCGTGGTGGCTGAGGGGAATGGGTTGGCTCATCTATACTCCCAACCGGCGATCAAGAAGGCGATGCCGGTTGGAGGCATCTGACTTCCCTCCGCTGGCATTATCCAGTTCAGGTTATGCGGGTTTTTCTCAGCCGGATCCTGGGAAAAAACAGGAAGGGGCACCCCGAGTCATTTGTATCGATGGAAAGAATATGCAAAGGGAATGGCGAAATCAAGCATAAGAATTATAAAGTAAAAAACCCGCATAGCGGGTTTTTTACTCATCTTAACATCATGTTCAACACGTTTTTAAAGAGCATCTGAATTAATACGCAGCTTTATTCACAAAACCTTTAAAGAAAGTCAGGAAAATAATTTTCAGGTCTAACCAAATACTCCAGCCACGGATATAGATCAGATCGAAATCAACTCGCTTCTGCATTTTATCCAACGTATCAGTTTCGCCACGGAAGCCATTAATCTGTGCAAGTCCTGTTATCCCCGGCTTAACTTTATGGCGTAGCATATAGCCTTCAATCAGCGAGCGATACTGTTCGTTGTGCGCAACAGCATGAGGACGAGGCCCTACTACTGACATTTGACCAAAAAGTACGTTGAAGAACTGCGGTAATTCATCCAGCGAGGTATTCCGTAAAAATTTACCCAACTTGGTAACACGAGGATCGTTTTGCTTAGCCTGTGTAACCTTTGCGCCATTCTCCATCACGGACATAGTACGGAACTTCCAGACCATAATCGGTTTACCGTCCATACCATATCGGATCTGACGGAATATAACGGGGCCTGGAGAACTCAGTTTCACAGCACAGGCAATGACAAGTAATGGAACGGAAATAAACAGCAGTATAATTGACGACACAATGATATCTTCAAGGCGTTTGAATACCATGTTGATTCCATTAAGTGGTGTATCAAACAGTGGAACAACCGGTACACCATTAATCTCTTCAGTACGCGATTGAAGAATATTAAAGGTGAATACATCCGGTATCAGTAAAACAGAACAGGTCGTGTCCGTTAAGCGTTTAACAATATCCTTAATCTTGGACTCATCTTTCATGCTCATCGCGATGTAGATACGATCCAACTTACCTTCACGAGCATCTTCGATTAGTTTGTCAAAATCACCCGCGTAAGTAATGCCTGTCGTGGTTTCAATTGGTTGCTCATCATAAACCCCAACGACGACAAACCCCATCCACGGCTCGTCGAGGAAACTGCTGATCAAGTTGATACCCGCAGGCATATTTCCTACAAGTGCTACTTTACGAGTGTTGTAACCCATTCTACGTAAAATTCCTGAACTTAATCGAATTCCCATTCTGCAGAAGAAGAAACCCGCGATCACGACCAAATACCATTGAATGAAAATATTAAAACTGAGGTCAAAATCACTTAATAACGAACTAAGGCCTAAAGTAAATAAAAGACTAAGAGTCCAATTTTTATAAATCAGTATAATTTCTACTGAGGACTTTACCCCTCTCCACGAACGATAGAAATCTGTCATCCCTCCTATCATTTGGAATACAACAAGTACCATAAGCGCTATCAATAAATGTTTATAGTCAAAAGAACGCCCGTTCACGAAAGAAACTACATATAAGCCAAGAAATATTATTGAGATATCTGAAAAACGCTGCACCATTGATATCAATGAAGCATTCGCATTAGAACGTGTACGATGATGTAGAATTGTCATTCTAGTTTCACTCTTGTTAGCTGTAGGTCAACAACCTAAAGTGAGGGTAAGAAGATAAAATATTTCGATCTAGGTTAAGACATGGAATTTTAATTTATGAATCTGTTACTAATGCACATAGATATCATTAATTATTAAAAAATCAGATAAGCGAGTGATTGCTTTACTATTCAATCACCCGCTAAAATTTTAGGAACGAAGAATATTTAGAATTTCATTAGTTTTATTTTTCATTAGAACTGAATCGGACCTTGATTCGACATTCAAACGAACAACAGGCTCAGTATTGGAACTACGGAGATTGAAGCGCCAGTCTGCATACTCAACGCTGATCCCATCGGTGTAATCAACATTGATAGCATCGCCCTGGTACTTTTCGAGTACGCGAGCGATCGCTTCTTTTGGAGCTTCTAATGAGCTATTGATTTCGCCGGATGCCGGGTAAGCCGCCATGCGGTCACCAACCAGTTCACTAAGAGTTTTGCCTTTCACGCAAAGCAGTTCGGCAACCAGCAGCCATGGGATCATACCGCTGTCGCAGTAAGCAAAATCACGGAAGTAGTGATGCGCGCTCATTTCACCGCCGTAGACGGCATCTTCCAGACGCATACGCTCTTTAATAAACGCGTGGCCGGTTTTAGACATGACAGGTACACCTCCCGCTTTTTCTACGATGTCTACCGTGTTCCAGCTCAGGCGAGGATCGTGAATGATGCGCGATCCCGGGTTTTTCTCCAGGAATGCCGCGGCCAGCAGACCAACGATATAGTAGCCTTCAATAAAGTTGCCCTGATTATCAAACAGGAAGCAGCGGTCGAAGTCACCGTCAAAGGCGATGCCCATATCAGCCTGATGCGCAACAACGGCATCCGTCGTGTCCTGGCGGCACTCTGGCAGCAGTGGATTAGGAATACCGTTAGGGAAGTTACCGTCTGGAGTATGGTGAACCTTAATGAACTCGACATTAACACCCGCCTGCTTAAAGCGAGCTTCCACTGCATCCACAACGTGGCCCGCAGCGCCATTACCTGAGTTCAGAACCAGCTTCAACGGGCGGTTGAAGTTGTTTAAATCAACGTAGCTAAGCAGTTTGTCTACGTACGCGTCCAGAATGGAAAGCTGCTTGTAAGAACCGCGTTTGCTTTCATCAACTGCAGGGAAGTCGTTAGCTTCGGCAAGTTTTTGAATGTCACGCAGGCCGGTATCACCGCTGATTGGCTTAGATGCTTCGCGTACCAGTTTCATGCCGTTATAGTCTAACGGGTTATGGCTGGCGGTGACTTCAATGCCACCATCAACTTTCAGGTATGAGGTTGCGAAGTAGATCTCTTCGGTACCGGCCAGGCCGATATCGATGACGTCAGTCCCGGCATCCTGTAAGCCTTTGGCCAGGGCTAACTTAAGACCTTCACTGGTCAGGCGAACATCGCCGCCAAGGACCATTCGTTTTGGCTTCAGGTATTCACCGTAGGCACGACCAATGCGGTAGGCAATATCTTCATTAAGCTCTACGCCTAATTTTCCGCGAATATCGTAAGCTTTAAAGCAGGTTAATTCACCAGGCATAGTATTTCCCTAAATTTAGCAATAACCATAATGGTCTTTTAACCGAATAATATCGTCTTCACCGAGGTAAGAACCAGATGAAATCTCCAGTAGTTCAAGAGGAATTTTACCAGGGTTTTCAAGCATATGTACAGAGCCGATTGGAATGAAGGTTGACTGGTTTTCAGTTAACAGATAGGTTTTATCTTCAAGCGTTACCTCTGCTGTTCCTGACAGGACCACCCAATGTTCTGCACGGTGTAAATGCTTCTGCAAAGAGAACTTACCGCCAGGCTTCACCGTCACGCGATTAATTTGATAGCGTGGGGTGTCAACAACTTTATCCTGCCGACCCCATGGACGATAGGATTCACGATGTAATTTATACTCACGACGGTTATTCTTTTTCAGATACTCAACTACTCTTTTAACATCCTGAACCTGAGATTTATCAATAACTAATAAAGCATCTTTAGTATTAACGATAACCAGGTTCTCTACGCCAATTGCCGCAACTAAGGTATCATCAGTATTGATGTAGCAATTGGAGGTATTATGTATGAAAACATCACCTGTTAATGCATTACCATTGCTGTCCTGCGCGTTAACTTCCCAGAGCGCTGACCATGAGCCAACATCATTCCATCCGGCATCCAATGGAATCACTACCGCATCATTTGTTTTTTCCATTACCGCATAGTCTACAGATTCATCAGGACACGTAGAAAATGCATCGCGGTTTACTCGAATAAAATCCTGCACAGCGTCAATTTTAACTTCGGCAATTGCATGCTGACAGGCTTCCAAAATATCTGGTCTGAAAACACTCAACTCCTGTAAATACCGCTTTGCACTGAATAAAAACATACCACTATTCCAGTAGTACTCACCGCTTTCCAGATACTGCTGCGCGGTTTTTATATCAGGTTTTTCTACAAAACGCTCAACGCCAAATGCAGTGTTACCAAATGAATCGCCACGTTGAATGTATCCGTAGCCCGTTTCAGGCCCTGTGGGTACGATACCGAAAGTTACAAGCTTCCCTTGCTCAGCAAGTGGGATAGCTGTATTAACTGCATGGTGAAAAGCATGAATATCTGCAATAAGATGATCAGCAGCAAGAACTAACAATAAAGGATCTTCACCATTCGCTGTTGCACTCAAAGCAGCCAGTGCTATTGCAGGCGCAGTATTACGCCCAACTGGCTCCAGAATTATATTATTAGATAAGTGACCAATTTGACGTAATTGTTCTGCGGCAAGGAAACGATGTTGTTCATTGCAAATTAACATAGGTGAAAAAGTATCTAACCCAGTTAATCTGACAACTGTTTCCTGCAACATAGAGTTGTCGCCATTAAGCCGTAGAAACTGTTTAGGGTATAATTCTCGAGACATTGGCCATAATCTACTCCCTGTGCCACCCGCCATGATAACTGGAAGAATCATTAATTAAATCCCATGTTAATTCGTTACTTAAAGTTGAACGTAAAATAAATTAATCGGAAGCTGATTTAGTTAGATATTTCAGCTTTAAGATAATTGGTTAATTTTTCCCTTTCTGGGTATTTCATTTCCAGAGAACCAGATTTAAATTCCTTTGCATTTCGTATGGAATCGCAAAAATCATCATAATCATTCGCAACGAAAACGGTATCTAGTTCTGAAAACCTATTAGCAGAATCGATCTGATGGTCGTTCCTGTGCTCATTAAGAGAACTTAATCGTGGCAAGATAACAATTGGTTTTGCTAATTCCAAAGAAGAAATGATATTACCCATCCCTGCATGAGAGACTATCAATTCGGCTCTTTCAAAAATCGAGGAAAATTCCTGCACAGATATAAACCCAAGAACTTTAATATTCTCAGGAAGTGCCACATCAACAGAACTGCCAGATTGAATGATGATTTCTGTTTTATTAAAATCGATCTCATTTGACCATCTAATGATGAATTCCACTAATCTCTGAAAAGGCAACTGGGTGCCTACGCTGCAAAAAATCATCAAATAACTCTCCCTTTGTACTGGATCTTGTTACCGTCAGCTAAATGGGGCCACTGTGTCAAAACCACGGAACAAAATCGAAGAGCCATTTTTCCAGATAAGGACAAACGTTCTGTATTCGCAATACTGTCTATCCAAATAGTTTTACCACCACGCAACTTAACAAAAAACAAAGCAACAATACCAGGCGCGGCTCCTGTTGAAATGGCAATATCCGGTTTTTTTGCAAGTATATATTTTAAAATCGTAAAAGCACCGGAGACAGTCTTTATTATTTTGTCTTTATTGAAGTCTGGCAATCTATCTATGTTAATAGAATTAAAACTATCAACATTTGAACACGTACCAATCAAAGGATGAAATTCGTTAAAATCGAGTTCCTTCATAATCTTTGTCATTTGAACCCAATGCCCACCACTCGAGCATACAAATAAAACTTTTTTCATACTCCCTCCGCGCAAAAATGAAATCACTAAATCATTTTTTCTCTAACTCTTTGTGCCTGATTAAACCATCTCTCCGTTCGTGATTCTTTTAGAATACGAGTTTTATTCTCGAGATTCGCAATATCATTGAGTGCATTTACACACCCGCTTGATATAGATTCAGAGTCTAACGAGTCTACGAATATAGCCGCTTCACCGAACAAATTCTTGAGCGTCGTGGTATCTGACAATACCATTGGCTTTTCGGCACTAAGTGCTTCGTTTGAAACACTTAACTGAACATTGTCACGTGTAGTTAAACCAAGAATAACGCCACTTGACCAGAATAACTCATCAAATTTCTCTTTTGATAAATAGCCAGTGAACTTAACATTAGCTGGAGCACCTTGTACAACACTTTTCTCAATCTTCCCTTCATACTTTCCAGTAATATATACTTCGACTTCAGGCATGAGCTTCGCAGCGTTTAACACTACATCTAAAGGTTCATCTATATCAAACGAGCAAGGAAATAGGACCGATTTTCCATTAACCTCAATGTCAACGCTTTTCTCATATGAAAAAGGCATATCTTCCAGAACACGAATTACATGTGAAGAGATTCCCTTGAGCAGCAGTTCGGAACGAACTTGTTCATTATGAACAATCAAAACATCAAGTTTATTCAAAAATTTCTTTACGCCAATGATGTTAAACCACTTTGGTCTCATTGCACTATTATGGAAATCCCCAATTAGAACGACTTTCTTTTTTGACAGCATTTTATACAAGGCGCCTATGAAGATCATAAATGTTGGCGGCAGTTGCATCCATAAATAGTCAGGTTTTTCTTTTCGAAGTGCCAGAATGGTTTGGTATATTTTATAAATATAATCAAATGGTTTCAGGACTTTTCCTTTAAAATTCGAAGTTATGTATATATCCTTATAACCCCAGAACTCTTTCATTATATCAGCTCGCCTTTGGTAACGAACCCAAGCAATCATTATTGAAGACATTTACACCTCAATTATATTCCAAACCACACCGGAAATGCAGCTTTATAGACTATGTTATTGTTTCTCTTCTTAATGAACCTTGCAGGATTTCCACCCCAAACTTCATATTCTGGAATGCTCTTAGTTACAACGCTACCCGGATAAACTACCGCCCCTTTACCTATAATCACACCAGGCATGATTAACACATTCGGAAACAACCATGCGTTGTCAAATATTTCCACACTTCGTGATACTAAACTTGCCATAGGATCATCAACATCATGACCCATTGTATAAATTTTTACATCGTGAGAAATATTGACATTACTATGAATATATAATCCACCTCTATTATCTAAATAACATCCGTAGTTTATAGTAGTATTACTGCCTACTTTCATTTTACCTACGTCAAACAACCTAACTTTTCTATGAATTGTAGAAGCACTACCGACATTTACTTTCAATAAAGACTTTAAAAATAACCTACGTAGGCTAAAAAAAAATGAAAAGGAAATGATGGTGTTTGAGGAAGATATATATAGTTTTTTCAGGTTTAACTTAAACAATTTAATCATCGCTGCATCTCATTTCTGGTGAAATGTTTTTCGAAATCATTACATTTTTAAAATCAATATATTGATCAGTTCTGGGGGCAAAGGAAGAATTATTCCCTCCGAAAAAAGTAGAAAAAAGCAGCCCATTAATCAAAAGATTTTCATTATTCCTGAAAACAACGTTAGCTAATTCTGCAACTTTTTCACCTCCGATCCACAGCCGTATTTTTCCGTCTGTATGGTTCGGCGAATTTAATTGCACTAACATTGTTACTTTAGTCCACTGTCCTCGACTAAACGTCCATGTATTCTTAGCAAGGCCAGTTCCCCATTTTTTTGATGAGGGCAGATATGCATAGATCTGCCCTTTTCCATCTTTCGTCCAGAGAATGCGAACACTGAATCCATCTGAGCCGTTGGGTATTTTCCCCCCGGTATTCCCCTCGCCACCAAATAATCCCGGGAGTTTACCACCTTTCACAAAATCAAAATCGCTCGGAAATCTGACGTAGTATTGAACAATAGAGCAACTTTCCTTATATAACCCACCTGGCTTGTACCGGAAATTCATCCCTCCATATTGCAAAGAACGTTTTTGCATGGACATTGGATCATATGAACCAGCAGGGAATTTAACTCTAAAACTGTTCGTACCATCGCCTAACTCTCTGAAATTTCTGATCCCTTGGAAATTTTGAATTTTGGAACTGATAGGCCCTTCTCTCTCTAATGAGTTAATATTAACTTCGTCTGCTTTAACAGAGTTAACGGTTAGAAGAGAAAATACGGCGAAAAAAAAAATCTATTTTCAGACGTTATTCTTAAGCCAGCTAGTAAAATGTTCGATTGCATTCGTCACCTTAACCTTATTCATTTCAATATCTTTTTGAAGGTTGTTACGTAATACTTCCTTTGTTTCTCTGAATAGCGCTAAATTTTCTATAAAGCATTCTGGTTTCATTTCATTAATAAGAATATTACCATCTGAAATCATTCCATGAACCTTGATCAGTTTATTTTCTATTGCCACGGCAATCGTAGGAACACCAAGTGAAGCAGGTAAAAGAACCCCATGTGCTCTTGAGCTAATTATCACTTCACTATTGTTAATAAATTCATTCATGAACTCTGGGATGGTGTGTAATTTCGGATCCCAAATCAACCATTCAAATCGTGAATTATCGGCTAATAGTTGAGCCTCTCGTTCTTTGTACAGCGAAACAAATCTAACTTTTTCACCTTTTTCAATAAGATACTCACCAAACTTAATCATCTCTGCAATGCAATTCTGCCCATTTGCATCGTGTGGCCAGTCGCGTAGGACAAGTGAAACATAACCGTCCTCACTATAGTAAGGTTTTGCAACTTCTTCTGGATACCAAATGTTGGATAAAAGACTTGGGTCAGTAAATTCTACTGCATTTTTATAACCCAACATTTCACAAAATGCTTTACTTTTATCGTCACGAACGGAAATATAGTCACATTTATTAATAATATGTTTGGCTCGCTCGAAACTTTTTCCTTTATTATCGAATGGCCCCAAACCAATGCAGAAAGCACTCATTTTTTTATAGAAGAAAATTTTATCAATAGCCCCTTTGTAAGAGACATAAACACGTTCTACGGCAGAAAATATATTTTCTTGCGCTTTTAACGCTTTTTTGAATTTTGCAAAGAAACCGATTTTTATTCCTGGAGGTGGATTGAATGAGAAAAACTGACCGCCTCCACCAAAAACGACGACTTCAGCTGAAATAGGTTTTTTAATATGAACCCAATCTACTTTAGGATTGAATTTTTTTGCTAACTCTGGATGTTCCACACCAACTGAGATATGTTCATCTTTAACAACTTTCTTAACAATATTGATAACACTAATCATTAAAACATCGTCACCAATATTGCCAGGAGCATATGCCCCACGAATATATACTTTATTTTTTTTCATTTTACCCTACTGGTTTGATTTGAAAAGCTTGAAAGAGAGGAACAAAGTTACAACCAACAAAATTGGAAGGCTGATTATTCGAATAATTCCATTGTCAATATAAAGTCTGATCAGCAATGCGATTATTGGTGCGATTGATATTAACAAGACTTTAAAATTTAATATTAACTTATAATCAATTATCTTCCTTTTTATAAAGTAAGGCGTTGTGACCAAAAAATGAAGTAGCTGAGAGAAAAATAAAGCACCAGTAATACCTATTGCTCCATATTTTTTTGAACACAAAGCAAAAACAACAAATATTGTTGCCCAAGAGATATTACTTATCACACTAAACCAGGATAAATTCAAGATAACTATTTTTCTTGCTATACCACTTTTAAAGGACGTAAGGATCGCACCAAACAAAACAAAGGAAATACATAAACTAAATTGTATTGCGTTATCAAAATGGCCGTAGATTCTGATAAATACATCAGAGAATAGAAGAATTGGTATCGTACATATAACTGTAAAGATCCAGCTTGAATAGAAGTTTATTTTTTCAAGTTGACTATTCTTTTCATTCTTTTTAGATGCGAGTAATGGGATGAGCACAGTTCCAAGAACAACAGATGCTTGTGTAAATATTGCGCTCCACTGCATAGATGCCGAAAACATTGCCAACTGTTGTAAACCATCAACCAGTGCTGATAATAACTTATTTGAGAACCATGTTACAGGGGCAACAATTAAGCCAGTTAGTAAGATAGGAAGACCAACATGGGTAATAACGCTCGTTTCTGTGAAGCAATTTTTAAATATTATCTTGACATTTTTTTCTTTAATGCATCTAAAGATAAATAAAACACTAACTATAACTGCGATTGCTTGTGATGATATAAAACTATAAATTGCGCCATCGAAACCATAATCCTTCGTCATTACGAATGCTAAAGCAACAGTTACAATAGATATGATTGCATTGATTATAGCATTTATCCTAAACTTCCCTAATCCAGAAAACACACCCTGAATCCATCCGAGCAGTACTGTTAGCACAATAATATAGACGGTGGTTTTAACGTACTGGGATAATTCCTCATGGAGTAACAGATATTTAGCAAAACTACTGGCATAAATTGAGGAAAATACCACAATAACTAATGCAAAAAACAACGAAAAAAGCAGAGTAATAGCTATACCCCTACTCACTTTTACTACATCCGTTTTAAGGAATTCTGCAATATGTTTTGACGTTGCCGTTGTGATAGATTGTGCGACTACGTTAGCCAGCATAATTACCACACTTTGGATGATTGCAAATTTTCCAAAATTTTCGACACCAAGCAATCGCGAAATAATAATACCGACAACAACTAGCGAAACTTTGTTTGAAAATGTTGCTATCATGCTCCATGTCGAATCTTTTAATAACCGAGATATCAGAGACCCTTTTATTAAATTCATAATCACATATTCTCTAACTAATTATTTCAGAATTTTTTCTGTTTAATATTTGTATCATAGCCGAGCCAACTATTAACCCAAGAGAATATGGATGATAGGGCACTGCAGAAACGAAATACATAATCGTACAAAATACAGCAAATGCTATCTTTGTTTTCTTATCCAGATTATTTACTACTGATTTAGTGAACACATAGATGAAAAATAGTCCGAACACACCGTATTTCACATACATCGTTAAATACAGACTATCTACTGATACGTTTTCTGAGTCTAATCCACGATATGCAAACCACGGAATATCAAAATAAGTGCCTGCACCATAACCGAACAAATAGTTAAAACCTGTCATATTGTTTATCAATGTAATGGCTGGTGAGAATCTGTTCGAGATTTGGAATAACAACACATCGAGTGATAGCCCGCTGGTTACACGACTGGCACCTACGTAGCTGCTTACTCCCAAGAAAAGCCCAACGACAATCAAAGAAGCAAAGGAATAGAAGAATATCTTTTTCAAATCTTTCGCATTAGAAATTATCACGCCAAAAAGAATAGCGAGGATCATAAATCTTGAGTTACCGACAAACACACAAACTATGGCGGCAAAAAAACAGATTCTAGCCCATTTTGGTTGTTGCTCGCGTATAGTTCCCGATAATAAGTAATAAATCATATACAAAGCGGCTACATATGTTGAACCATCCAGATACCTGTATGCGTTATCTTCGTAGTATTCATCTTTGTATACTGAGAGTCCCAATTTTGGAGGTAATAAATGCACAAGGCTGAACAAAAACATAATCGTTAGAATTTGTAATATCATTCTCTTATTAGAAAAAAATGACTCTCTCATCACCGACATCAAAACCAATGCCGTGGTTATCATGATCAGAGGCCTTAAATCTTTTAATAAAAACTTATTGAGATGGTTCCCGAATATTAAACTCGCAATAATGTATAATATATAAATAAACAAACCAAAAATTACAACATAAGGAACCGCAGGTTTTAAACCTCCAATCCTCATTGATTTCAACACATAAACAAATAATACACCAAATAGATAAAAATCAAAAAAATACACCCCTTGCTTAGATATGAAATCCGCATAGGAGTTACCTGTGGGTACAATAGCAATTAACAGTACAAAAAATATTAACGATTTCTTTGCTGAAAAAAGCGAGTAGATACCAATAAACAAGGCAATTACAGATGATAATATAAATAGCATCTTTTTCCTTATCTCATCTAAGATGTTAATATCAACATTACAATTATTTTTTATAGTTTATATCATCAATCACTGAAAAAAGGCTCTTCCCTTTCGGGAAGAGCAATACTTTAATCTTTGGTTGAATAGTCATATTCATAGTGATTGTAGCCGTAGCCATAGTAGCTACCTGCTTTTTTAACCACACCATTCAAAATGCATCCTTTAACTACAACGCCACCTTGTTCGAAGCGTCGATAGCTGACCTCTATTTCTTTAGGCGTATTTTCTTCAAATCTCGCAACAATAAGAGTAGTACCAGCATATCTTCCGATGGTAGCTGCATCAGTTACAGCCAAAATTGGCGGAGTATCAACAATAACAATATCGTAATTTTCTGAAGCAAACTTCAGGAGCGCTTCAAAACGAGATGTCATTAGTAGCTCTGCAGGATTTGGAGGGATTGCTCCACGGGTTATATAGTCAAAACCAGATGATTCAACTTTTCGTATACCTTTTACAAAACTGTCTTCACCCGACAAAAGTTCTGATAATCCGAAATCATTCTTGTCATCGAACATTTTATGAGCATAACCTTTCCTCATATCAGCATCGATAAACAATACCTTCTTATCTGCTTGTGAAATCACTGATGCCAAGTTTGAACTGATAAATGTTTTACCGGCGTTTGGGCTAGCACCTGAAATCATTAATATATTATTTTTCGCACCAATCATCGCAAAATGCAGGCTTGTGCGAAGGCTACGGAGCGTTTCAATAACAATATCGGTTGGGTTATGGGCCGCCAACAATCCAAATTTATCTTTATTCTTAGAACTAAGTTTCTCGTTCTGTTTCTTAACTAACCAATCTGAAACCGGAACATTTGCATAAACGCTAATTCCCATTTCTTCCAGTTGCTCTGGAGACTCAATTCCACGACGAAGAAATACTTTCATTAGTACGCCACTAACAGCAACGATCATACCAAACATTGTCACGGCAAGAACAATCAATATTTTTTGCGGCTTTATAGGTTTTGGATTTGCAATAGCTGAATCAACGATCCGAACATTTCCTATCGCACTGGATTTAGCAATACTTAGCTCTTGCTGACGGTTTAATAACTGCATATAAACTGCACGACCTGATTCTACATCACGACTTAATCGAATAACTTCCTGTTGTGTCGACGGCATAGCAGAAACTTTCTTATTTAAGTTTATACGTTCCTTATTTAAGGTCTCTTGTTTTTCAAGTAATGCTTTATATGTTGGATGCTCTTTAGTGAATAGCTGCGAAATTTCCGCTTCGCGGAAGGTAAGCTCATTTAATTGATTTTCAACGTTAACGATCTGATCTAAAACACTTTTCGCTTCCAGCGAAAGGTCTACAGAATCTTTTTGACGTCGGTATGAGTTCAGTTTATCTTCAGAATTATCTAAATCAGTTCTTACTTTTGGCAATTGCTGATTAAGGAAATCAAGACTCTTGGCATCTTGCGCAGCTTGTCTTTCAATATTCTGCTCAAGATAATTTTCACTGATATTTTTTAGGATTTTTGTCGTTAATACAGGATCATCACCAGTCAGCGTTAAAGTAAGCATACCAGTATCCTTACCTTGCTCGTCAACTGAAAATGCTTTTAGTAGGGCGGTAATAGCCTCAAGTTTTGTTTGATAGGTAATATCAAACTCATCACCAACCTCTGCATTAATACTATCGATTTTTATCGAAATACTATCCTTAGTAATTTTCTCACCAACCATTCCCTCAATCAAAGTGTCACCAACCGTTAATCTATATTTGGTATTGCTAATGACCGTTAAAGTAATATCAGGATCTACACCTGGTGTTGTTGTTGGTAAATAAAAATGGCTTACTTCAACTTTACCTTGAGCTTTACCCGTTAGGCGATCCCAGCCGCGTCCAATAACAGGAAAAGACTTCTCTTCAATAATAGTCTGAAGGTTAAGGTCATCGACCGTTTTTCCCAAGACCATCCTTGACTGGAGCAGTACAATTTCTGGAGCTGATTGCGGTTGTACATTTGGCAAAACTTGGCTGAGGCTACTCAATATTGAGTTGCCTTGGTTTTGTTCAACCTGAATCAAGGAGTTAGCTTGATAAATTGGAGTCGCCAGCAACGCATAAATTACTGATAAAGCGGCGAAGATTAATGTTACAAAAACAATCAACTTTCGATGATCTATCAACTCGCCAATGAATCTGCCTAGATCAAGTTCGTTAGACTCAGGAGGAGACGGTTTGTTAGTTATTGCTGATGACATGCACTTTATTCCTGAAAGATTAAACGTTAAGCTTTTCTACCCAGCTATCACAAGCTTGGTCGATTAACTGATATACGTATTCAAAAGCTTCTAAACTTTTTCTATAAGGATCTGGTATTTCCATTTCATTTAGCCAATAACCCAACAGCATAGTTTTTCCGCGTGCTTGTGGATAAATCTGGCTAATTTTCTCAATATGACCTTTATCCATAACTAAAATAAGGTCATATTTCATTGCCAACTTCGCGGTAAACTTCTGCCCTGAATGACCATCAAGAGACAGATTGTGTTTTTGGGAAACGGCTATTGCAGAATCATCGGCAGGATGCTCAACTAAGGCGCCTGTCCCTGCCGACTCAATTACTTTATTTGGAAGTTTAATTTTTAGTAGGCGCTCAGCTATCGGAGAGCGGCATATATTACCCGTGCACACAACTAAAATTGAATTAAACATGATTAGTTCCAATTTCTGATATAACGAACAGCTTCAGTCATATCATGTACGCCGGTGATAGTAGGCACCAGTTGAGATACAACTCTATTCCAACGAACGATCGGTGCGGTAGTCACGTAGACGATATCGTAAGGCTGCAGCTGGAACTCAGTGCCCAGCACCATGGCCGATGCATCTTTGGCATTCAGCTGGTAGATATTGGCAATCTTACCGTTTTTATCACCCTTAAGCTGGCGTACCACAAACACACCCTGAGCATCGCCCATAACCTGCGAAATACCTTCCGAGTTACCCAGTGCCTCGGCCAGCGTCATACCGCTGCGATCCATTTTCAGGGTCGACTGTTTGCCCACTTCGCCCATCACAAAGACTTTCAAATCGTCGTTGCGCGGCACGTAAAGAATGTCGCCCGGGAACAGCATTTTGTTCTGGGTCAGGTCGCCCTTCTGCATCAGCGCATACAGGGAAAGTTTAGATTCCTGACCGTTGTGGGTCAGCACCACGTTGCGCCAGTCGGCATCCGGGGCCAGGCCACCCGCCGCATTGATGGCGTCCATTACGGTTAGCGGGATATTGGTAATCGCCTGCTGGCCAGATTTAATCACTTCGCCGGTCACATAGGCTTTCTGCGAACGGAACGCCGCAATGCTCACATCCACCTGCGGGCTTTCAATATAGGTGGTCAGGCGATTGCTGATTTCCTGGCGGATTTGCACCAGAGTCTTACCTACTACCTGCACCTTACCAATATAAGGATAGAAAATGGTGCCGTCGGCGTTAACCCAGTTGCCGGTATCGCTGGCGCTGCGGTACTGACCGGCCGGGGTGGTCAGTTCAGGGTGATCCCATACGGTCACCATCAGCACGTCGCCCACGCCGATGCGGTATTCATAGTTGCTCAGCAAAGAGTCTAACTGTGGGTTAGGACGGGAGATCACCGCTTCCGGGCGCAGCTTGTCGATGAGATTTGGCGTCATCGGGAACACGTTAACCATTTTGCTTACGTCAAAGTCGCTATCCTGGGACTGGATCACATCCTTATCGTAGGTGCTAAGCCCCTGCCCCGGCATTACGGTACAACCACTCAATAACCCAATTGCTGCTGCAACCACCGAAAGTTTCAAATATTTCTTCGTCATAAGTTCATATCATCAATGAATAAGAGAGTTATCTGTCAGTGTCCGTTTTAGGGTGCAATTACTAACAGTCGTCATTTTTATCTGCTGCCATCAGCAGCAATAAATAGCCTGAGCTTAGAAGGTGAATGCTCTATCGGGTCTCTTTACCAACCATAGCTAAAACGTTATGAAAAGTTACCGTGATGTGTCGCGCCCATCCTGGTGTGGCATCACGCCTGCTGGCGCGGTTAAGCAAGGGGTGTAAAGGTGAAACAAACGGTGCTGCTGTTGCTGTCATAGGCTTAGATTTCCCCCTGTGCATCCCCCAGGATGCGGCGTGAATTCTGCACAGTGCCGAAAAACCGGCGGCTGTTGCTGATAATACTGGTCTTTTGCAGTACCAAAACGTGCGGTTTTAAGTATGACAATACTACTTCACGCCCGATAATGAGGCCACTTATAACCACAATTTTTCGCTAAAAATTATCTTTGGTTTCAGGCTGCAAGAGTAAAAGCTCTGAAAACATCTCCGGCAGACCATAACTATTTCGCGTGCTAAGTGTTGCGGCCGGGAAATGCGGTCATTCCCGGGGTAAAGCGAGGAGTTTAATTAAACTTTTTGTAGGGTACTGCGCTTGGGCTTAACCACGAATCTTATATGGGATTAGCCCGTATTCTGAGGTGTAAAATGAACGGCACTGAAACAACCAAAGGATAAAAGCCTTTTGATTCAGGTAGATGCTTTGATTTATAACTATTTTCACTTCTTTCATGAGTAACGCAGTTCAGTTCGCTTCGCTAAGAATCAAATATAGCAAGTACAATCCGCCGGAATAAATCTGAATTATTTTGCGCACTTTCCAATTATCAACTATAAACTTTCAGGTATACGAAAATCAGATGACACTATGATTAAATTTGCGGTAGCGGTGTAAAAACGAGCGGGCAATGTGATTAAAAAATATCACCCGTCCAGGCAGGCTACCGCCCCTGGCTCAACAGCTACCAGTGCACTGTGCTACTTGTCGATAATCATTAACCACATTCAGGGCCCGAGAAGGCCACGATCGGATAATGCCTCCGAACGCGTTTCAGGCTGCTGTGGGTGTACTAGTGAATGGGAATTATTCTAAGGTAAATATCTGTCAATTGGGAGTGTTATATCCCAGCCCGGGACGTTTTCCAGACGTCTCCGAAAGGCGAAAATTTCATGGTATTAATCCTAATAAATATCGACATTGAAATTACAAAGCACTGATTTATAAGAATATTTATTTTATCAGTTATATTGGTAATCACTGAAATGGTTATTAGCTCCTGAAATAATAGGAATTTTCTCATTACCCCAAAACCCGCAAAAAATGCCCCCGGCCGCATATAAATTAATCAGCAGGGGTTAATTTTCACGATATTTAACTGCTTTATCGCGGTATTTAAATTCAAAGCCGGGGCGCGCAGCTTTCCCGTTGCATTAAACCTCTCCTCAACACCTAATTTGCAGATGAATGTATCGCATCATAGCCGACCCGTGCGGATACCGTGCTGGCTGAAACTAAATTCTCAGCATCTACATCAACTTACTTTCTATCCCCCTCTGGCCGTTGTTTTCACTAAGTATTCTGTGCTGATTTTGCTATACACTCTGCCGATTGCCATCTGGCGCTCTCATTTCAGGAGTCAGTAGAACATGATCATCCGCCCCTACATCGAAGCCGATCGTCCTTTCCTGCGCACGCTGTTTTTAGCGGCCCGCAGGCACAGCTGGACTTGGCTGGACGACAGCGACTGGCGTTTAGAGGATTTTGACCAGGCCACGCTGGGTGAGCAGATTCTGGTAGCGGAACAGGAGGGGCATCGCGTGGGGTTTGCCGCGGTGCTGGCGCAGGACAACTTCCTGCACAGCCTGTTTGTTGACCCGGAGTGGCAGGGAAGCGGTGCCGGAAGCGCCCTGCTGCAGGCGGTACAGCAGTCGTTTACCTCCACCGGCGCGCTGAAGTGTCTGGCTGAGAATCTGCAGGCGCAAAGCTTCTATAAGAAGCACGGCTGGCGCACCGTGGCGCAGGGAGAAAGCGAACAGGGTGATTACCTGTTAATGCACTATGTGCTTTGAGGTTTTATTCCGCAGCTTTTGATACAGGAGTGGCGCGGTGTTCCACGCATCATCTGACGACACGCTGATATAACAAGCAAGGAGCCAGGATGAAACAGCGAATAGCGCCACTCTCAGGTACGATTACCCGCTTGATCCCCGAAATCACCGCCCTCTATAAAGATTTTCACGTTCACCCCGAACTGTCGATGCAGGAGTTCAGAACCGCCAAAATCGTCGCCGATTATCTGACCAAACTCGGTTATCAGGTGACTGATAAAGTCGGCGTAACCGGGGTCGTGGGCATTTTACACAACGGTAAAGGGAAAACCGTCATGCTGCGTGCCGATATGGACGCGCTGCCGATGGCTGAGAAAACCGGTCTTCCGTTCGCCAGCCAAACCATGGGGCAAACGCTGGACGGTGATAAAACCCCGGTCGCCCATATGTGTGGTCACGATTTGCACGTTGCCTGGATGCTGGGCGTGGCCTCGGTCATGATGGCGCATCGCGATGCCTGGCAGGGTACGCTGATGCTGGTATTCCAACCCGGCGAAGAGACCGCCTCCGGTGCGCTGGCCATGCTTGAAGATATGAAAACCGGTTATCCCCTGCCCGATATTATTCTGGGGCAGCACGTTATGGTCGGTAAAGCCGGGACGATCGGCTACCGCGCAGGTTCTATTCTCACCGCGGGCGACAGCCTCCACGTTCGTTTCCACGGTAAGGGCGCTCACGGCTCCACACCGCAAAACGCCATCGATCCGGTGATGATGGCGGCATTCACCTCCGTCAGATTACAGACCGTGATTTCACGCGAAACCGCTCCGCAGGACAGCGCCGTGCTGACCATCGGTGCCATTCAGGGCGGAACCAAAGAGAACATCATCCCGGACGAAGCCATTCTCAAGCTGAATATCCGGACCTTTAAGGGCAGCGTGCGCGATAACGTTCTGACCTCGGTCAAACGCATTTGTGCCTGCGAGAGCCACGCATCGGGCGCGAAGGATCCGGAGATTAGCGTGATTAACAGCTATCCGGTGACGGAAAACGATCGCGTTTCTACCGAGCTGCTGGCCGAAAGCTTCACCACGTTTTTTGGCGAACGTGCGTACCTTACCGAACCGGCGATGAACAGCGAAGATTTCAGTCAGTTTGGCCGCCGGTGGCAGGTGCCCTATGTGTTCTGGTTTGTTGGCGGTACGAAAGAATCCATCTGGGATAATGCCGTGAAAAACCATACCGTGCATCAGATCCCGGCCAATCACTCCTCACTGTTTCAGATTGAACTGAAGCCCACGGTGCAGGCGGGAATGGAAGCCATGATCGTCGCCGCACTGACCTGGCTGTAATCTCCGCACGGCCACGGTCATCCGTGGCCTTTTATGCAGACAAGGGTTCTGTGGCATGCTGAATGTTTTTCACACCGTCGATCTGATCGGGACTTTTGCCTTTGCGCTGAGCGGCGCGACGGCCGGCGTCAAACAGGATTTAGATATCTTCGGCGTGTTCGTACTGACGGCGGCCACCGCCGTCGGAGGGGGCGTGATGCGCGATATCTGCATCAGCGCGTTGCCTCCGGCAGGTCTGGTCAGCCTCAGCTATCTGCTGACGATCGTGGCCGCCATCCTCTGCGTGGCGTTCTTTCAGCGCCTTATCCTGTCATTTGAAAAGGCTACGCTGTTTTTCGATGCGCTGGGTCTGGGATTCTTTGCTGCTTTTGGCGCCAATAAAACCTGGCAACATACGCAAAATGTTGAACTGTCGATACTGCTCGGCTGCGTCAGTGCGGTGGGCGGAGGATGCCTGCGCGATCTGCTGATCGGCAAGCCGCCGATAATCTTCAGTCAGGATATCTACGCCAGCGCCGCGTTAATCGGTGCAGCCATCGAAATCAGCGGTTCGGTGGGCTATATTCCGCAGGCCTGTAGTGCCTGGACGGCGATTATCATCTGCACGCTGCTGCGCCTGCTGGCGCTGAAATATAAAATCGGCTTGCCGTCCATTAAGCATAACGGACTATAATACGCCCTTTCATATTCAGATCGCGCCAGAACAGACGATGACTCACAGACCCCTAAACGAACAGGCCGGCGTAAGTAAAAGCGCCTATGAGATGTTGCAGTATTTACAGCGCATCGCCCGCGGCGACCGGAATTTCATCCTGCAGGATACCCTGCTCAATCACCGCTGCAACGTATCACCGGACAACGATTTCACGCTGATTGTTGAGCTGTTTGATGCCGGAAAAATCGACTTTGACTATTCAATGGTGGACGGTTTTCCGCAGCGGCACGTACGACTGGTATAACGGGCGGGATGATGCGCATCCCAACCCGCCTGCGTTACAGCGCGCGGAAAGAAATATCTTCCGGGATCACCTCGCCCTGCCAGTAAAGCCGGGCCGCCACGCTGCCCGCCAGCTGGCGATACAGCGCGGTAAACTCGCTGTCCGGCCGACGCACCACCGTCGGTTCACCGTCGTCCAGATCTTCCCGCAGGCTGATATGCAGCGGCAGCTGGCCCAGAAGCTGGGTATGATACTGCTCCGCCAGCCGCCCTGCCCCGCCGGTGCCGAAGATCGGCTCGTGGTGGCCGCACTGGCTGCAGATATGGATACTCATATTCTCAACAATGCCCAGCACCGGCACATTAACCTTCTCGAACATCACGATCCCCTTGCGGGCATCAATCAGCGCAATGTCCTGCGGCGTCGTGACCACCACCGCGCCGGTCACCGGGACGTTCTGCGCCAGCGTCAGCTGAATGTCACCGGTCCCCGGCGGCATATCCAGCACCAGATAATCCAGATCCGGCCACAGCGTTTCGTTCAGCAGCTGCATCAGCGCTTTGCTGGCCATCGGCCCGCGCCACACCATGGCGTTATCCTCGGTCACCAGATAGCCGATTGAATTGGTCGCCAGGCCGTGCGCGATAATCGGTGCCATATGCTTGCCGTCGGGCGAGCTGGGGCGCTGCGCGTCGGTGCCCAGCATATCGGGGATGGAGGGACCGTAGATGTCCGCATCCAGCAGGCCCACTTTCGCGCCTTCGGCGGCCAGCGCCAGCGCCAGGTTGACCGCCGTGGTGGATTTCCCCACGCCGCCCTTGCCGGAGCTGACGGCGATAATGTTCTTCACGCCGTTCACGCCCGGGCGATTTTTCACCCGCTGCAGGGTGGCCACGTTCAGCGACAGGCGCCAGCTGATGGCCTCCGCCCCGCTCAGGCGCAGCAGTTCGGCGCTAACGGTCGATTTCAGCGTTTCAAAGGCGCTCTGCCAGGCGAATGGCATCGTCAGTTCGATGTGCAGGGAGTGATCAATTAATGCGCAGTGGCGAAGCGCCTTCAGTGCGGTCAGATTGTGCTGCAGCGTTGGATGCTCAAAGGTGGCCAGCACCCCCATGACGATAGCGCGCAGCGCTTCCGGGGAGTGCCCTCCCTTCGCTTGTGACGTCATCCCTACTCCTTGTTGTGGTCTGTGATAATGAATGCGTTATGGCGTTAATTATATCAGATCCCATCCGGCGCCGGTGAACGCACCCCTTAAATATCCCCACGTGGACGAACCCCCTGTTTACGCAGGGAGTGGCTTTCGGTTACCATCTAAACCCCTTTTTCAACAGGTAAAGCAAGTCTCACTATGACTCAAGTCGCGAAAAAAATTATGGTAACGTGCGCCCTGCCGTACGCCAACGGTTCCATTCATCTCGGACACATGCTCGAGCATATCCAGGCAGATATTTGGGTCCGTTACCAGCGAATGCGCGGCAACCAGGTTTACTTCATCTGCGCCGATGACGCGCACGGTACGCCGATCATGCTGAAAGCTCAGCAGCTGGGCATCGCGCCGGAGCAGATGATTGCCGAAATGAGTCAAGAACATCAGACCGACTTTGCCGGTTTCGATATCAGCTATGACAACTATCACTCTACGCACAGCGAAGAGAACCGTGAGCTGTCCGAGCTGATCTATATGCGCCTGAAAGAAAACGGTTTCATCAAGAACCGCACGATTTCCCAGCTTTACGATCCGGAAAAAGGCATGTTCCTGCCGGACCGCTTCGTGAAAGGCACCTGCCCGAAATGTAAGGCCCCGGATCAGTATGGCGACAACTGCGAAGTGTGCAGCGCCACCTACAGCCCGACCGAGCTGATCGATCCGAAGTCGGTGGTTTCCGGCGCCACGCCGGTGCTGCGCGATTCCGAGCACTTCTTCTTCGATCTGCCGGAGTTCAGCGCCATGCTGCAGGCCTGGACCCGTTCCGGCGCGCTGCAGGAGCAGGTAGCGAATAAGATGCAGGAATGGTTCGAGTCCGGTCTGCAGCAGTGGGATATCTCCCGCGATGCGCCGTACTTCGGCTTTGAAATTCCGAACGCGCCGGGCAAATATTTCTACGTCTGGCTGGATGCCCCTATCGGCTATATGGGCGCGTTTAAGAACCTGTGCGACAAGCGCGGCGACATCGACTTCGATGCCTTCTGGAAGACCGACTCCGATGCCGATCTCTACCACTTTATCGGTAAAGATATCGTCTACTTCCACAGCCTGTTCTGGCCGGCAATGCTGGAAGGCAGCAACTTCCGTAAGCCGACCAACCTGTTTGTTCACGGCTACGTGACGGTGAACGGCGCGAAGATGTCCAAGTCGCGCGGTACCTTTATTAAGGCCAGCACCTGGCTGCAGCACCTGGATTCCGACAGCCTGCGCTACTACTACGCGGCGAAACTGTCTTCACGCATCGACGATATCGACCTGAATCTGGAAGATTACGTGCAGCGCGTGAATGCGGATATCGTGAATAAGGTGGTGAACCTGGCCTCCCGTAACGCCGGTTTCATCAATAAGCGTTTCGACGGGCAGCTGTCGGCAGAACTGGCGGATCCTGAGCTGTACAAAACCTTTACCGATGCGTCAGAAAGCATTGGCGAAGCCTGGGCCAGCCGCGAGTTTGGCCGTGCGGTTCGCGAGATTATGGCGCTGGCCGACGTGGCTAACCGCTACGTGGACGAGCAGGCTCCGTGGGTGGTGGCGAAG
The DNA here is from genome assembly GCF_003751505.1 of Erwinia sp. JUb26. Lineage (GTDB taxonomy): Bacteria > Pseudomonadota > Gammaproteobacteria > Enterobacterales > Enterobacteriaceae > Erwinia. The sequence continues at coordinate 198,075 of NZ_RJVB01000006.1, forward strand.
CAGGAAGGCCGCGATGCCGATCTGCAGGCGATCTGCTCAATGGGCATTAATCTGTTCCGCGTGCTGATGACCTGGCTGAAGCCGGTGCTGCCGCAGCTGAGCGATCGCGTTGAGGCGTTCCTTAATCAGGAACTGAGCTGGGAAGGTATTCATCAGCCGCTGCTGAGTCACAATATTGCGGCGTTCAAGGCGCTGTATAACCGCGTGGAGATGGATAAGGTTAACGGCCTGATCGAAGCCTCGAAAGAGGAAGCCGCGGCGGCGAAACCGGCTGCAACCGGTCCGCTGGCCGACGACCCGATTCAGGACACCATTACCTTCGACGACTTCGCCAAGGTGGATATGCGCATTGCGCTGATCCAGAACGCGGAGTTCGTTGAGGGCTCCGACAAGTTGCTGCGCCTGTCGCTGGACCTCGGCGGTGAAACCCGCCAGGTGTTCTCCGGCATTCGCTCAGCCTATCCGGACCCGGCGGTGCTGGTCGGTCGCCTGACGGTGATGGTGGCGAACCTCGCCCCGCGTAAAATGCGCTTCGGCGTTTCCGAAGGAATGGTGATGGCTGCGGGCCCTGGCGGCAAGGATATCTTCCTGCTCAGCCCGGACAGCGGCGCACAGCCCGGTCAGCAGGTTAAATAAGCTGGCCTGAAAGGGGCGAACGGGCAACCGTTCGCCCCTTTGTTATTTCTGCCGCTTCCCGCCCGGGTAGCGCATTAAGTCAATTAATCGTATGATTAACGTTCTGAAATTCAGGAGGTTATCATGCGCTGCGCCCCGCTGATTCTGTGGCAGTTTATCCGCGCTTTTTTCATTATCTACCTCTGCCTGTATGTGGGTATCGGCATTTCCAGCCTGCTCCCCGTGACCATTCCCGGCAGTATTATCGGCATGCTGGTGCTGTTCGCCCTGCTGGCCACGCAGATCCTTCCCGTTGAGTGGGTCCGGCCCGGCTGTAGCCTGTTTATCCGCTATATGGCGCTGCTGTTCGTGCCGATTAGCGTCGGCGTAATGAACGACATGGATATTCTTACCGCCCAGTTTGGCCCGATTGTCGTCTCCTGCCTGGTGAGCACGCTGATTGTACTGGTCACTGTGGGCGTGCTGACGCAGCGCATGCACCGCCAGCCGCTGGCCCCACAGGGGGAACGCGATGAGTGATATGTGGTGGTCCATTCCGTTAACGGTCTTGGTGTTTCTGGCGGCGCGCCAGCTGGCGGCACGGGTGAAGATTTCCATTGTGAATCCCCTGCTGATTGCGATGGCGGTGATTATTCCGCTGCTGCTGCTGTTGCAGATCCCCTATACCCGCTATTTCCAGGGCAGCGCCATTCTGAACAGCCTGCTGCAGCCCGCCGTGGTGGCCCTTGCGCTGCCGCTTTATGAACAAATGCATCAGATCCGCGCCCGCTGGAAGTCGATAATCAGCGTCTGCTTTATCGGCAGTATGACCGCGATGATTTCCGGTACTGCAATTGCCCTGTGGCTGGGTGCTACCCCCGAGATCGCCGCCACTCTGCTGCCGAAATCGGTCACTACGCCGATCGCCATGGCGGTTTCCGGCTCGCTGGGCGGCATCCCGGCGATAAGCGCGATCTGCGTGCTGATGGCCGGGGTGCTGGGCGCGGTGTTTGGTCATATGCTGCTGAATCTGCTGCGGGTGCGGGCCGCCTCCGCGCGCGGGCTGGCGATCGGCAACGCCTCGCACGCTATCGGCACCGCCCGCGCGGTAGAGATGGATGCGCAGGAAGGGGCGTTCAGTTCGCTGGCGCTGGTGCTTTGCGCGATCATCACCTCGCTGCTGGCACCGTTTATTTTTCCCGTTCTGCTGCACTGGCTGGGGTAAAACTTGCGAGAGATCTCGCAATTTGTATATCAATTTCATTTATTACACTGACAGAGAGATGCAGATCACATATAACTGGCTGCCGGCTCGTTAACATGAGCCCGCATCCAGCATAAAGAGGCCTAAAATGCATCCAAGATTCCTGGCGGCCTTCGCCACGCTTCCCGAGCCGTTACAGATTGCCCTGCGGCCGCTTATTTCCTCTGTGGATTTTTCCGGCCGCATCAGCGCCGATGATGCCGCCATGCTGAAACAGCAGTGCGGCTACGACGACAGCGAGCTGGCCTTTGCCCTGCTGCCGCTGGCTGCCGCCTGTGCGCTGGCCGCGCTGTCCGATTTCAAAGTGGGAGCCATCGCTCGCGGTACCAGCGGCACGCTGTGGTTCGGTGCCAATATGGAGTTCAGCGGCAGCACCATGCAGCAAACCGTGCATGCCGAGCAGAGTGCGGTGACGCACGCATGGCTCCGGGGCGAGCGTGCGCTGGCCGCCATCACCGTCAACTACACCCCCTGCGGCCACTGCCGCCAGTTTATGAACGAGCTGAACAGCGGCACCGCCCTGACCATCGAACTGCCGGGTCGTGCGGCGGCCACGCTCGGCGACTATCTGCCGGATTCGTTTGGCCCGCGCGATCTCAACATTACGACTCTGCTGATGGATGACGTCGATCACGGCATGGCGATTTCCGGCGATGCGCTGGAGCAGGCAGCGCTGGCCGCGGCCAACGGCAGCCATGCACCGTACAGCCAGGCGTGGAGCGGCGTGGCGCTGGAAACCAACGATGGCGCGATCTTTGCCGGGCGCTATGCGGAAAATGCCGCCTTTAACCCGTCGCTGCCGCCGCTGCAGGGGGCGCTGAACCTGCTGAACCTGGCCGGTTACGCCACCGCCAACATTGCCCGCGCGGTGCTGGCCGAATCGCCGGAAGCGAAGCTCAGCCAGCAGTCCGCAACCCGCGCCACCCTCGCCGCACTCGGCTGCACCCGCTTCAGCGTCATTCCCCTGATCCAGCCGTAAAAACCCGCCAGCAATTCGAGAAAGATCCCAGCTTTTGTTATTACTTATTAACAAAAGCTGTTTTTTCAGATGATTTATTTTAGGATTGGCCCCACATCATCACGATAGCAACCAGAGTACGAATTGCATGGAACTCGAATACGAAAGTAAACGATCGCTTTACATCCCTTACGCCGGTCCGATCCTGCTGGAATTCCCCCTGCTGAACAAAGGCAGCGCCTTCTCCATTGAAGAGCGTAATGACTTCAACCTCAACGGTCTGCTGCCGGAAACGGTTGAAACGATTGAAGAACAGGCCGAACGCGCCTGGCGACAGTTCCAGGATTTTAAAAACAATAACGATAAGCACGTCTATCTACGTAATATCCAGGACACCAACGAAACCCTGTTCTACCGCCTGCTGGACAACCATCTGGAAGAGATGATGCCCATCATCTATACCCCGACGGTGGGTGCCGCCTGTGAGCACTTTTCAGAGATCTACCGCCGCGCACGCGGTCTGTTTATCTCCTACCCGAACCGCGCCAACATCGAAGACATGCTGCAGAACGCCACCAAGCAGAATGTGAAAGTGATCGTGGTGACCGACGGTGAACGTATTCTCGGCCTGGGCGACCAGGGCATCGGCGGCATGGGGATTCCGATCGGCAAGCTGTCGCTGTACACCGCCTGCGGCGGCATCAGCCCGGCCTACACCCTGCCGGTGGTGCTGGATGTCGGCACCAACAATCAGCAGCTGCTGAACGACCCGCTGTATATGGGCTGGCGCCACCCGCGCATTACCGGCGAAGAGTACGACAGCTTCGTCAACGAGTTCATCACCGCCGTGAAAAGCCGCTGGCCAAACGTGCTGCTGCAGTTCGAAGACTTCGCCCAGAAGAACGCGATGCCGCTGCTGGAGCGCTATCGTAATGAAGTCTGCTGCTTTAACGACGACATTCAGGGCACCGCCGCCGTCACGCTGGGTACACTGCTGGCAGCCAGCCGCGCCGCGGGCAGCAAGCTGAGCGAGCAGAATGTGGTGTTCCTCGGTGCCGGTTCGGCGGGCTGCGGTATCGCCGAGCAGATCATCGCCCAGATGAAATCCGAAGGACTGAGCGAAGACGAAGCGCGCGCCCGCGTGTTTATGGTCGACCGCTTTGGCCTACTGACCGACAAGCTGCCCAACCTGCTGAACTTCCAGAGCAAGCTGGTGCAGAAAAGCGAGCGCCTGGCGGGCTGGGACAGCAGCAGCGACTCCCTCTCGCTGCTGGACGTGGTCCGCAACGCGCGTCCAAGCATTATGATCGGCGTTTCCGGCCAGCCGGGCCTGTTCAGCGAAGAGATCGTGCGTGAAATGCATAAGCACTGCCCGCGCCCGATTATCATGCCGCTGTCTAACCCGACTTCCCGCGTGGAAGCCACGCCGCAGGACATTATGGCCTGGACCGACGGTAACGCGCTGGTCGCCACCGGCAGCCCGTTCTCACCGGCTATCTGGAAGGATAAAACCTATCCGATTGCCCAGTGCAATAACTCCTATATCTTCCCGGGCATTGGCCTTGGGGTGATTGCCTCCGGCGCTACCCGCGTGACCGACAGCATGCTGATGGCCGCCAGCCGCGCGCTGGCCGACTGCTCACCGCTGGCGAACGACGGCGCAGGCCCGGTACTGCCGGAAGTGAAGGATATCCAGGGCGTGTCGAAAGTGATCGCGATGGCCGTGGGCAAAGCCGCACAGCTGGCGGGCGTGGCGGTGGTCACCTCGGAAGACGTGTTGTCCAAAGCGATTGCCGCCAACTTCTGGCTGCCGCAGTATCGTAACTATCGTCGTACTTCGATCTAAGAAGAATCTGCCGGGCGTCACACTACGCCCGGCGATTTGTGTGAAAAACCGCCATACGGAGCGCCGTGGCTTGCTTCCCCTCTCTCCCTACAGTAGCCTTGAACCACCTTTTCTTCGTTATTTCGAGCACCGTTCAGTATGTTCAAACGCCTGGCTTATGGTCTGATTATCATCATCGCTCTGATGGTATTGACCGCGCTTGGCCTGGATCGCTGGATGAGCTGGAAAACCGCACCCTATATTTACGACGATCTGAAATCCCTGCCCCACCGTCAGGTTGGCGTGGTACTGGGCACCGCCAAGTACTACCGCACCGGGGTCATCAATCAGTACTACCTGTATCGTATTCAGGGTGCGATGAACGCCTACAACAGCGGCAAGGTCAACTATCTGCTGCTGAGCGGCGATAACGCCCAGCAAAGCTATAACGAACCGATGACCATGCGCCGTGACCTGATTGCGGCAGGCGTGGAGCCGTCCGATATCGTGCTGGATTACGCCGGATTCCGCACCCTGGACTCGATTGTCCGCACCCGCAAGGTGTTCGACACCAACGACTTTATTATTATTACCCAGCGCTTCCACTGCGAGCGCGCGCTGTTTATCGCCCTGCATATGGGCATTCAGGCACAGTGCTACGCGGTGCCCTCACCGAAAAACATGCTCAGCGTGCGGCTGCGTGAAGTGGGCGCTCGCCTTGGCGCGCTGGCCGATTTGTATCTGATGAAGCGCGAACCGCGATTCCTCGGGCCGCTGGTGCCGATCCCGGCAGTCCATGAAGTGCCTGAAGACGCGCAAAGCTATCCGGCCGTCACCCCGGAGCAGCTGCTGGAAATCCAGCAGAAAGGGAAGTAACCACCACACGCATTAATCTGTCAGGGACCGGGAGTTGTCGAATGAATGAAGTTACCGCACGCAAACGCTGGATAGCGGAGCTGCTGCTGATTTGCGTTGCCGCCGGATGGGGAATTGGCTTCCCGGTAATGAAGCAGGCGGTTGCCCTACATCCGGTGCTGATGGTGCTGGGACTGCGTTTTCTGCTCTCCACGCTGGTGATGCTGCCCTTCAGCGCGAAAAGCCTGGCGGGTATAGGCGGCCGGACTTATCTGGCGGGCATTTCTCTGGGTCTGCTGCTCGGTGCGGCCTTCGTCTTTCTGATCCTCGGGCTGCAAACCACCACGGCATCCAATACCGGCTTTCTTGCCGGGCTGGCGGTGGTCTGGGTGCTGCTGCTTTCCGGCCCGCTGGCGGGCAAGCTGCCTTCCGCGTCGGCGATTATCGCCGTGCTGTTTGGCGTGGCCGGGCTGCTGGTGATGTCCGATATGCACGACTGGCATTTGCAGTGGGGCGATTCGCTGGTGATTATCGGTTCCGTGTTTACGGCGCTGCATATTCTGGCGCTGGATAAGCTCAGCGTGCGCCACGACAATACCGCCCTGACGTTTTTACAGGTGGCCACTATGGCGGCGGTGATTATGCTGATGCAGCACGCCACCGGCGGCGAGTGGTTCCCGCAAACGTGGGACGGTTCACTAGTGTGGGCCCTGCTGGTCACGGCGCTGTTTTCTACGGTGATTGCCTTCTGGGTGCAGACCCATTATCAGCGCTACACCTCACCGACCCGCGCGGTGCTGATCTACAATCTTGAGCCGGTATTTTCGGCACTGTTTGCCGTCTGGCTGCTGCACGAGAGCCTGTCGGTCAACGTTCTGCTGGGCGGTGCGCTGATTCTGACGGGGATGTGTATGCCGGGGCTGCTTTCTGTTCTTGCGCAGCGGTTTGGTAAGGGAAAGGTCCCTGCGGCTGACGCCATTGACTAATGGATTGGTGGAAAAGGGCTGCATCGCGCAGCCCTTTTCACAAACAGATTACTTCTTACGCGCGTACTTCAGGGAATCCAGCGCCACCGCGAATATGATGATGCCGCCCTTGATGATGTACTGCCAGTATGGGTTCACGCCGATATAGGTCAGGCCGTAGTTGATGACCGTAAAGATGATCACCCCGGTCACCACGCCCGCAACCGTACCCACGCCGCCAGCAAACGACACGCCGCCCACCACGCAGGCCGCAATCGCATCCAGCTCGTACATAAAGCCGAGGTTATTGGTGGCAGAGCCGATACGGCCCGCTTCCAGCATCCCGCCGAAGGCATAGAATACGCCGGACAGCGCGTAAACCAGGATCAGGTTGAACGGAACGTTAACGCCGGACACTTTTGCCGCTTCCGGGTTGCCGCCGATGGCGAAGATGTTTTTACCGAAGCGGGTTTTGTTCCACAGGATCCACACCACGAAGATGGCGATAATCGCGTAGAAGGTGATGTAGGACAGCTTGAAGTCACCCATGCGGATAAAGCCCTGCGCAAAGGTGGAGAACTTCTCGTCAAAACCGGCCACCGGCGAAGCGCCGACATAGTCGTAGTACAGCGAGTTGATGCCGTACACGATAATCATCGTGCCCAGGGTGGTGATAAACGGCGTCACTTTCAGGTAGGCGATAATCAGGCCGTTCACCAGGCCAATCAGCGCACCAATCGCACAGACAATCAGGATCACCAGCGCAATCGGCATGGTTTCCAGATGCGGGAACACCTTATTGGCGTTATCCATCGCCTGCAGCAGCGTTGCCGCCACTACCGCGGCCAGGCCAACCTGACGGCCGGCAGACAGGTCGGTACCCTGGGTGACAATCAGCCCCGCCACGCCCAGCGCGATAATCACGCGCACGGAGGACTGGGTCAGAATATTACTCAGGTTCATTAAGCTTAAAAACGTTGGATCCTGGATAATGATCACCGCCAGCAGGACCAGCAGCACCACGTAAATCCCGCCCTCTTTTAACCAGGTGAGCGCATTCTTTTTATTCACTGCATTCATAGTAACAGCCCTTACATCATTAAAGGTGCAACGATGCCAAACGCAATATTTCGTTTTGCGTGGTATTTTTCGTTTCGACAATGCCTGCAACCAGGCCATTACTCATTACCAGTATCCGATCGGTGATGCCTAATAATTCCGGCATTTCCGAGGAGATAATAATGATTCCCTTATCTTTCTTCGCCAGCTCGGCAATCAGCTGATAAATTTCAAACTTCGCCCCAACGTCAATACCGCGCGTCGGCTCATCCAGCATTAATATTTCCGGCTGGGTCAGCAGCCAGCGGCCGATAATGACTTTTTGCTGGTTACCGCCGGAAAGCGAACCAATAGAGGTTTTATGCCCCGGGGTTTTTACCCGCATGGAGTCAATCACCCACTGGGTATCGCTTTTCATCCGGCTGTTATCCAGCAGGCCGATGTTATTTTTATATTTACGGATATTCGAAATCAGCGAGTTAAAGCCGATATCCAGATAGGCGTAAATACCGGTTGAACGGCGCTCTTCGGTTACCAGCGCAAAGCCGTGGTTAATAGCCTCGTTGGCGCTGTTATTCTTAATCGGCTTGCCGTGCAGGCGGATTGTGCCCGCCGATTTCTCGCGGATGCCGAACAGCGTCTCGACGATATCGGTACGTTTGGCCCCCACCAGTCCGGCGATACCGAGGATTTCCCCTTTGCGCAGGTCGAAGGAAACGTCGCGAATCGACGGCTGGCGCAGCGAGGTCAGGTTTCGCACTTCCAGGATGGTTTCCCCCGGTACGTTATGCTTATCCGGGAAACGCTGGTTAAGCGAACGACCGACCATCATGGAAATAATCTTATCCATATCCAGCCCTTCCAGCGACTGGGTGGCAATCCACTGACCGTCGCGCAGAATGGTGATTTCGTCACACAGCTGGAAGATCTCTTCCATCTTATGTGAGATATAGATAATGCCGCAGCCGCGATCTTTCAGTTTACGAATAATGGTAAACAGGTGGTTAACTTCTTTTTCGGTCAGCGACGACGTTGGCTCATCCATAATCACGATTTTCGCGTTATAGGAAAAAGCCTTGGCGATTTCGATCATCTGCATCTGCGAAACGGAAAGTGATACCACTTTGTCACGCGGATCGATATCAATATCCAGCTCGTCGAAGATCGCTTTGGTATCGCGATACATTTTATCCTGATCGACGAAGAAGCCTTTTTTTGGATAACGGCCAAGCCACATGTTATCCATGACGGTACGTTGCAGAACAAGGTTTAATTCCTGGTGCACCATCGACACGCCGTTTTCCAGCGCCTCTTTAGAGCTTTTGAAATTAACTTCCTCACCCTGAAAAATAATGCTCCCCGAGTCTTTACTGTAAATGCCAAACAGGCATTTTAATAAGGTCGACTTACCGGCACCATTCTCCCCCATCAAGGCGTGAATTGAATGCGGACGGACTTTTAGATTCACATTATCAAGCGCTTTAACTCCCGGGAATGACTTATTAACATCCGTCATCTCCAGCAAAAATTCGCGCTGCGTTTGCACGTTATCACTGCCCATAATTCTACCTGGCTGAAAGGGTGACCTGATTCAACGCCTGGTGCGAGGCAGGACGCCCCGCACCAGGTGATACTTATTTCGCGAACTGTGACAGATTGTCTTTATCGACCGGAACGTAAGCGACGCGAACCACTTTACCTTCCAGTTTGTAGTTGGTGCCTTCGGTCGCCGGTTTGCCCGCTGCCAGGTTTTTCGCCATATCGAATGTGGCTTTCGCCTGGTTGTCCGCATCGTTCAGCACGGTACCGGCCATCGCGCCGGATTTCACCAGCGCCAGGGCTTCCGGCAGTGCATCCACGCCGAATACCGGTACGGAAGATTTGTTGTGGGCCTTCAGCGCTTCAACGGCACCCATCGCCATCGCATCGTTGTTGGCAATCACCACTTCGATTTTGTTGCCGTTCGGGCCGGAGAGCCACGCATCCATCTTATCTTTCGCCTGTGCGGTATCCCACATCGCGGTGTCCAGATGCAGCTGCTGCGTTTTCAGGCCGTCTTTGTTCAGGGTGTCGATCACGTATTTGGTACGTGCTTCAGCATCCGGGTGGCCCGGCTCGCCTTTCAGCAGCACGAACTGGATCTGGCCGTCTTTGTTCAGATCCCAGGCCGGATTCGCCTTCCAGTGTTTTTCAATCAGCTCGCCCTGCTTAACGCCGGACTCTTTCGAGTCGGTACCGACGTAGTAGGCTTTGTCATAGCTGGCCAGCGCTTTCGCCGATGGCTCTTTGTTGAAGAACACGACAGGAATATCGTTGGATTTGGCTTTGCTGATGATCACGTCAGCCGCCGCCGGGTCAACCAGGTTGATGGCCAGCGCCTTCACACCTTTCGCCACCATCACGTCAACCTGGTCGTTCTGGGTTGACTGGCTGTTCTGGGAGTCATTCATCAACAGCTGCACGTCCGAGCTGTTTTTGGCTTCTTTCTCAATGGCCTTGCGCACCACCGACATAAAGTTGTCGTCATACTTATAAATGGTCACGCCGATACGGGTATCAGCAGCGTGAGCAACGGCGCCAAACATCATGCTGGCGACCAGGGCGGTAAGAGTGAAAACCTTCTTATTCATGGTATCTCCGGTTTTTTTGTAGGGTAGTACTCACGCAATGCGGGCACGGCGTGCTCGCGTGGCGATCGATTCGTGGGCGGCGAAACAGAAGTTGTTGCGCGGGCCGACTATGGCTAACACCAAACCCGACGTCCGTGTGCGGAAAGGCTTCCTGAATGCTGTATGTAAACTTACCGAGCGGGGCTGATAACGACAGTGAGAAAGCCAGCCCTGTCGTTACATCATGTTTCAGCCCCTGCAGACGCTGCCATCATAGAGAAGGCCATGTTAATTAACTGTGAATTTACTCACAGATTGAAAACGGTTACACCAGCAAATCGCCTGAGTTAGTGACGGCCGACACATTTTGCCGCAGCGCCACCGAATGACGGCGCACCAGCGTCGGCATAAAGCAGTGCTGAGCGCTGTGGTCGAGCTGCCCCGCCGCACCTTTCAGCGCCAGTTCGGTAGCCAGTTTCGCCATAGAAACAACAGGATAACGAACCGTACTGAGCTGCGGGTCGGTGTAACGTGAGATAGGAATGTCATCAAATCCGACGACGGAAAGCTGTAACGGCACGGCAATGCCGTTGTCTTTCAGCGCCGCCAGCGCACCGGCGGCCATGCTGTCGTTGTAGGCAAATACCGCGCTGAGCTGCAGATTACGCCCCAACAGCTCCACCATCGCCGCTTCGCCGCCCTGTAAATCCGGCTCGCCGCAGGCGGACCAGCTTTCGGCGGGGGTGATGCCCTGCTCGCTCATCGCCTGCATCCAGCCGTGGCGGCGCTGATCGTCATCTTCAATCGGGTGCGCCGATCCCAGATAGCCGATGCGCTGATGCCCGTGCTGTAACAGCATGCGTGTCGCCATCAGCGCACCGCTGACGTTGTCCAGGCATACGCAGCGGTGGGCAAATCCGGGGATGATGCGGTTGATTAACACCATGCCCGGCACCTGCTGCATCAGCGACGACAGTTCGTCATCACCCATCGCTTTTGCATGAACAATCAGGGCGTTACAGCGCTGGCGAATCAGCACTTCAATGGCGTGGCGCTCTTTATCCGCCTGATGATAGGAGTTGTTGATCAGCACATGTTTGTGCAGGCGCTGGGCAACGGTATCCACCGCTTTCACCAGCGCGCCGAAGAAGGGATCGGATACGTCCATCACCACCACGCCGATGGTATCGCTGACCTGGCTGGCCAGCGCCTGCGCGTTGGCGTTCGGCCGATAGCCCAGCTGCTCAACGATTTTTAATACGACATCGCGGGTTTCACCGGTGACGGCCGCACTGTTGTTCAGCACGCGGGAGACGGTTGCCACGGAGACGCCCGCCTCACGGGCCACATCACGAATGGTAATCATGACCGATTACCGCAGAAGATTAGATTTTGCATAGCCCTTCCTGACCTTGACGCGTTTCTGCCGTCTATTTTGTCAGTCAGGCCGCGCCATCTTCGTGAATTGCGTCACACGGCTGAAAACGGTTACATACAAAGTTTTAACCTTTGTGATGCCTGTCATCTTCTGCCAGCGGCGTCAGGCCCAGCGAGGTCAGCCTGCGCCACAGCCACTCCAGCGGCCCCTGGCGGAACAGACGCAACCAGCAGAGTGAAAACAGCAGGTTAACCGCCCAGACGGCGGGCACGATCGCCAGCAGCTGCAGGCGGCTGAAGTGGTTGAACAGCGCAAAATGGTTAAACAGCGTGGTGCAGATCAGCGTCTGCAGCAGGTAGTTGCTGAGCGCCATTCGCCCGACGGCGCTGACCGCCCTGGTGATAAACCGCCGCTGAAGCTGCGGCCAGTAGCCGAAGCAGAGCGCAGCATAGCCCAGCGCCTGTAATGGCGCGCTGACTTCGCGCGGCACCTGCAGGAAAAAGCCCGACCAGCGGAAGCTCCAGCCGGTCATCCACTGCAGGGCAATCGACGGGATTTCAATCGCCATCCCGGCAAGCACCAGCAGCCAGCCGGTGCGGCGATAGTGCTGCACGCTGAACGTGCCCCGCAGCCAGCCGCTGCGCATCAGCGACGCGCCGCACATCATCAGGCCCGCCAGCTGCCAGCCGTACTGCGCCGCCAGCGCCATCAGCGCCGATCCCAGCATATCCAGTCGGTTGCGCAGCGCTTCCCAGCCGCCGTGGGTGCGCCAGAAAGTTTCATACTGCACGTCGGCGGCGCCGGGCAGCCATGAACTGTTGGGATTCGGCCCCGAGGCCATCCCCAGCACCACCAGAATGGCGCTGCCGACCACGTACAGCATCAGGCCGGTATTAAACAGCTGTCGCGTGCCGGGCACGTCGCGGATCATCCGCCATACCACCAGCCCCACCAGGCCGTACGCCAGCAGGATATCCCCTTCCCACAGCAGCAGGCCGTGCAGCAAGCCGAAGATCACCAGCCACGACAGCCGCGACTGTAGCCAGCGCTTGCCGCGCGGCAGCAGCATCTGTAATCCGGCACCGAACAGAATGGCGAACAGGGTGAGGAATTTCGCCTGCGCCAGCAGATCCATCGCCGACCAGACCCATAGCTCGGAGGCCGCGGGCATGCCGTGCCAGGCCGGGTTCAGGTAGGCGGCTTTCGGTAAGGCAAAGGAGGTGATATTCAGTAGCAGGATGCCGAGAATGGCGACCCCGCGGATAAAATCCAGCGTGGCAATACGGGTTACGGGTGCATTCATCCAGGGAGGTTCATCTCTTCGGGTCGCCCGGGCGTGGATCGACAACGGGCAGACCGGCGGAACCGGCCTGCCCCTACAGTGCAGGATGTCGCCTCAGGCTGTCAATCAGCTGTGACGCACCGCACGCAGGAACTCCTGCCGGGTGTTCTGGCTGGACTTGAACAGCCCGCCCAGAGAGGTGGTGGTGGTGGCGCTGGTAGCATCGCGAATACCGCGCGCCTTCACGCAGTAATGCACCGCGTCGATGGATACCGCCACGTTGTTGGTGCCGAGCAGCGTTTGCAGTGCCACGAGGATCTGCTGCGTCAGGCGTTCCTGCACCTGTGGGCGCGAGGAGAAGAACTGCACGATGCGGTTGATCTTCGACAGGCCAATCACCTTATCTTTCGGGATATAGGCTACGGTGGCCTTACCGTCGATAATCACGAAGTGATGCTCACAGGTGCTGGTCAGCGTGATATCACGCACCGTCACCATTTCATCAACCTTCATCTTATTTTCGATCACGGTGATTTTCGGGAAGTTGGCGTAATCTAGGCCGGAAAACACCTCGTTCACGTACATTTTGGCAATACGCTGCGGAGTTTCACGCAGGCTGTCATCTTCCAGATCGAGGTTCAGCAGCTGCATAATTTCGGTCATATGGCCGGCAATCAGCTGTCTGCGGGTGTCGTCATCCATTTCACGCACCGGGGCGCGTAACGGGGTTTCCAGCCCACGAGCAAGCAGTGCTTCATGAACAAGTGCGGCTTCCTGACTCAACGTCGCCATGTGATTCTCTTCTCCAGCAGGTGACCAGCCGGGCGCAACGGGCCCGGCGAAATTTCTGAGGCGGTATTTTGTAATACATTCGGCGCGCGATCCAGTGAATCAATTTAATTGTCGATGAAACTGTTTCATTCAGCCGCCGCATCGCGCCGCCAGACCAGCGCGGCGGCCACCAGCAGCGCAACGCCCGCCACGTACAGCGCCGGTTCCAGCCGTCCGGTTAAGGCGGTGGATATCGCCGACAGCAACGGCCCCACCAGCTGGCCGAGCGCATAGCCGGTGGTCAGCAGCCCGGCCAGATAGCGGGTATGCCGGGGTGCCAGTTCACGACCGTACTGCAGGGAGAGCTGCACCACGCAGAGGAAGCCGCCGCCGACCAGCACCGCACCGAGCACCAGCCCGCCGATCCCCGGCAGCAGGCCGGAGACGAAGACGCCGATAGCCTGTAGCACCAGCACGTACGCCAGGCGCCGATTGCTGTGGCCGTAGCGGCGGATCAGAATGCCCGCGATAATGCCCAGCACCGCCGCGCCGCCAAACACCGGCCAGGCAAACTGCGCAAAGGCGCTGCCCGGGAAGCGCGCCGCCGCCATCTGCGACAGGAACGTCGCCGGCAGGATATAACCGAACCCCGCAAGGCTGTAGCTCCACATCAGTTTTTTCAGCCCGGCGGTCAGCTTCAGCGGTTCCGGCGCGGTTTCCGGGCGGTGCAGCTGGCCGCTGCGCGGCAGGTTGCGGGCAATCAACAGCACCAGCAGCAGCGCCATCACGCCGTAGGCCAGCCAGGCCATCGCGGCATCGATCTGCCAGTGATGCAGCACCACCGCCAGCATGCCGCTGAGGAAAATCCCGGTGCCCGGCCCGGCAAACACCGCCGCACTCAGGCTAGGTCGCCCGTAGTGGTGCAGCTGTTCATTACTCCACGCGGCGATCAGCACCATCGCCCAGCCGCTGGCCCAGCCGATCAGAAAACGCACCACGCCGTGCCACCACGGCCCCGCCACGCAGGCGGATAGCAGCGTCAGCGTCACCGCCCCCCAAATCCCGGCCTGCAGGCGCCACTCCACCCGGCGGGTGGCGCGCATCGCGTCCCAGGAGCCAAACAGATAGCCAAGATAGTTTAGGGCGGCGACCACCGCCGCGCTGGTCAGCGACAGCTGGCGATCGTCTATCATTAAAGGCACCTGGGGGGTAAAGGCAAAGCGCCCGATCCCCATCGCTACTACCAGCGCCAGAAATGCGCTGAATGCCACACGAACGGCCATTTTGTTCTCCCGTGCCCGATTTTCATTGCCAGTAGTCTATGCGATCGGTAAACTCTCAAAAAGTGAATAATTCACACCAAGTTGCTTACGAAAAAAGAATATGGATCTGACCCAGCTTAAAATGTTCTGCGCCGTTGCCGACAGCGGCTCCGTTGTCCGCGCGGCGGAACAGCTTAACCGCGTGCCCTCGAATCTCACCACTCGCCTGCGTCAGCTGGAAGAGGAGCTCGGCACGGACCTGTTTATCCGCGAGAAGCAGCGCCTGCGGCTATCGCCGATGGGGCATAACTTTCTCTGCTACGCGCAGCGCATTCTGGCACTGAGCGCCGAAGCGATGGCGATGGCCCACGGCGGCGAACCTGCCGGGCACTTTGCGCTGGGATCGATGGAAAGCACCGCCGCCAGCCGCCTCCCCTCGCTGCTGGCCGAATTCCATCAGCGTTACCGAAACGTCACGCTGTCGCTGACCACCGGCACCTCCGGCGAGATCCTCGAACAGGTGCGCGCAGGCACGCTGGCCGCCGCGCTGTCCGACGGACCGATCAATATGGACGAGCTGAACAGCTGCGTGGCCTTTTCCGAACGGCTGGTGCTGATCAGCAGCCTTGAGCATCCGCCAATCGCCAGCCCGGCGGACGCGGCCGGAGCCACGCTGTTTACCTTTCGCCCCAGCTGCTCGTACCGCCAGCGCTTTGAAAACTGGTTTCTTGCCGACGGTGTGCAGCACGGGCCGGTGATGGATATTCCGTCCTATCACGCCATGCTGGCCTGCGTCGCCAGCGGCGGCGGCATTGCCCTGCTGCCGGAGGGCGTGCTGACGCTGTTGCCGGGCCATGAACGCGTGCGCAAGCATCCGCTGCCGGCGAAATTCCGCGATACCGACACCCGGCTGGTGTGGCGACGGGATGCCTTCACGCCGAATGTTGAAGCACTGAAGTACCTGATTATTGAACAGTTTGATAATAAGTCCAGCGACTGACCGGGCTTATCACGTCCCCTTAACCTTAAACACCCTGCTCACGACCGGAATTCACCGGATCGGAGTGACTGACAGGAGCCTGAAATGCAAATGATTAAAACACGTGCCGCCGTAGCCTGGGCCGCCGGTGAACCGCTGAAGATTGAAGAACTGGATCTGATGCCGCCGCAGAAAGGCGAAGTGCTGGTGCGCATTACCGCCACCGGCGTGTGCCACACCGACGCCTATACCCTGTCGGGTAAAGATCCTGAGGGCGTGTTCCCGGCGGTACTGGGTCACGAAGGCGGCGGCATTGTTGAAGCCGTGGGCGAAGGCGTGACCAGCGTCGCCGTGGGCGATCACGTGATCCCGCTGTACACACCGGAATGCGGCAAATGTAAATTCTGTCTGTCCGGCAAGACCAACCTCTGCCAGGCGATCCGCGCCACCCAGGGTAAAGGTCTGATGCCGGACGGGACTACCCGCTTCTTCAAAGACGGCCAGCCGATCTTCCACTACATGGGCACGTCGACCTTCTCCGAGTACACCGTGGTACCGGAAATCTCGCTGGCGAAAATCAGCAAAGAGGCCCCGCTGGAAGAAGTCTGCCTGCTGGGCTGCGGCGTAACCACCGGCATGGGTGCCGTACTGAACACCGCGAAAGTGAAAGAAGGCGACACCGTGGCGATCTTCGGCCTGGGCGGTATCGGCCTGTCGGCGATTATTGGCGCAAAAATGGCGAAAGCCGGTCGCATCATCGGTATTGATATCAATACCAGCAAGTTCGATCTGGCCACCAAGCTGGGCGCAACCGATCTGATCAACCCGAAAGATTTCGACAAGCCGATTCAGGACGTGATCGTTGAGATGACCGATGGCGGCGTGGACTTCTCCTTCGAGTGCATCGGCAACGTGAACGTGATGCGTTCCGCGCTGGAATGCTGCCACAAGGGCTGGGGCGAATCGGTGATTATCGGCGTGGCCGGTGCAGGTGAAGAGATCGCTACCCGTCCTTTCCAGCTGGTGACCGGCCGCGTATGGCGCGGCTCCGCGTTCGGCGGCGTTAAAGGCCGTTCGCAGCTGCCGGGCATCGTCGATCGCTACATGAACGGCGAGTTCCAGCTGAACGACTTTATTACCCACACCATGCCGCTGGAAGACATCAACGAGGCGTTCGAGCTGATGCACTCCGGCAAGTCGATCCGTACCGTGGTGCATTTTAACAAATAATAAGCCGCGCACCGGTAAGCTATAGTCAGAGTCAGGCCCGCGCAAACGGGCCTGACTCTGAACGACGACAGAACACATCAGGAGAATACATGCCATCCACTCTGGAGCTACTTGAAGAACACCGGCTGTACGGCGGCTGGCAGCAGCGCTACCGCCATCAGTCCACCAGCCTCAACTGCACCATGACCTTTAGCATTTTCTTACCCGGCCCGAAAGACGGCACCCCGCCGCCGGTGGTCTGGTGCCTCGCCGGTTTAACCTGCACCGATGAAAACTTCAGCGTGAAGTCCGGCGCACAGCGCGTGGCGGCAGAGCTGGGGCTGGTTCTGGTAATGCCGGATACCAGCCCGCGCGGGGAAGGCGTGGCCAACGATGAAGGTTACGATCTCGGCCAGGGCGCAGGGTTCTACCTCAACGCCACCCAGGAACCGTGGTCGGCGAATTTCAAAATGTACGACTATATCAACAGCGAGCTGCCCGCGCTGATTGCCGGTAACTTCAGCGTCAGCGACCGTCAGGCCATTATGGGTCACTCGATGGGCGGACACGGTGCGCTGACCATCGCGCTGCGCAATCCGGGCCGCTTCAGTTCGGCCTCGGCGTTTGCGCCTATTGTTAACCCGCTGGAAGTGCCGTGGGGACAAAAAGCGTTCCGCGCCTATCTGGGCGATGATGTTGAAAGCTGGAAGGAATATGACAGCTGCTGGCTGATGCGTAACAGCGCTAACCAGTTACCGGTGCTGATCGATCAGGGTGACAGCGACCAGTTCCTTGCCGATCAGCTGCGGCCTGAACGCCTGGAGGAGATTGCCCGTGAGGTGGACTTCCCACTGACCGTGCGCGTGCAGCCAGGTTACGATCACAGCTACTTCTTTATCAGCAGCTTCGTCGAGGACCATTTGCGCTTCCACGCCAGATATCTGCTGGTGTCGTAAATGAAGCGGGGCCAGCGGCTTGCGCCGCTGGCCCCGGCGGAGATTAGAAGGTGTAATCTACCGCGGCAAAGTAACGACGGCCGTCTTCGTTGAAGGTGTAGTCGTCGCGGTTGAGGTCTTTATCACCCAGGTTCATCACCCCGGCGCGCAGCTTAACCGCTTTGGTCGCCTGCCAGGCTCCTCCGGTATTCCACATCACGTAGCCGCCCGGCGTCGGGCCGTCTGCGGTCAGTGAACGGCGCTGGCCGGAGTAGTTTGCCTGCAGGAAGAATGACCAATCCTGCAGCGGCTTCCAGTCCAGGGTGCTGTTGGCGGTGTGCAGCGGCAGTTCCTGCAGCGGTTTGTTGCCGCCGCCGCTCAGGTTACGCCCGTCGGTGTAGGTGTAGTTCAGCGTCAGCTTCCACTGGTCGTTGAACGGCACCGCGACTTCGGTTTCCAGACCGGTGATACGTGCCTTGTTGACGTTGTAGTAGCGGAACGTCGGATTGCCGTTGTCATCCACGCCCACGTAGTTCGGGTAGGTTGGTGCCAGCGCGGCGTTGGACGTACGGGCGATATCGATCATATCGTCAACGTTGTTCTGGAAGGCGGTTACGCTGCCGGTCACGCCCTCCAGCAGCCCTTCTTCCCCGGCGTAGTACAGGCCCAGTTCGAAGCTTTCGCTGGTTTCCGGCTTCAGCTCTTTGCTGCCGACAATGGTACAGCTGCCGCGGCAGGAACCGCTCTGCCAGTCCGGGCTGAGCTGCAGCAGTGAAGGCGCTTTAAAGGCGTTAGCCCAGCCGCCCTTCACGGTGATGGTATCGGTGGCGTTGTACACCAGGTAGGCACGCGGGCTCCAGTGATCGCCAAAGGTCTGGTGATCGTCCATACGCACGCCGGTGGTCAGCGCCAGCGAGTCAATAATCCGCCACTCGTCTTCCACAAACAGCGCGTACTGGCTGGCGGAGGTTTTGCCGCTGCCCTTCAGGGTGCCGCTGTCTTCCAGCTTATCGTGGCGCACTTCGCCGCCGAAGGTCAGCATCTGGTTGATGTCCGCCAGCGGCAGAACCAGCTTGCCGTCCAGCGAGTTGTTTCTCGCTACCGCATTACCGGCGCTGCTGTTGTAGTTTTCCACGCGATCGCCGTAGAAACGCAGCTCGGTGTTACCCCAGTCCCAGCGACCGTTATGGCCAAGAGAATAGTTCTGGCGTTCGATACGGTTTTTATCCAGCGAGTCGGAGTCACGGTCCTGGCGGTCGAAGCCGTAACCCAGGCTGATATCCTGCTCTTTGGTCGGGGTCAGCGCGAATTCCACGTTAGTGTTGCGGTTGGTGTAGCCCTCAATGCGCGGCGACAGGCCGTTAGCCCCGGTGTCGGACGGCTGCTGTTTGTCTTTTTCGCGCTTGCCGAGGTTGCCGTATACCTTCACACCCAGCAGATCGTCAATCAGCGGACCGCTGGTAAAGAAGCTGCCGTTGTAGCTGTCGCCGCGATCGCGGTGTTCCTGTACGGTGGTGTCCGCGCTCAGTGTACCATGCCAGGCTTTGCCCACTTTACGGGTGATAATGTTCACCACGCCGCCCAGCGCGTCTGAACCGTACAGCGATGACATCGGCCCGCGAACCACTTCGATGCGCTCAATGGCATCGGCCGGGATCCAGTTAAGGTCGAAATCGTTGTGGCGGAAGGCGGCGTTACGCGAGTTGACGCGCTTGCCGTCGACCAGAATCAGCGTATAGCTGCTGTTGAGGCCGCGCAGGCTGACGCCCTTACGGTTATCGCCCTCGTTAGTCAGCTGCACGCCGGGAACGTCGCGCAGCACATCGCGCAGATTCTGCACCGGACGGCGCTGGATATCTTCGGCGGTGATCACGCTGATACTGGCAGGTGCATCTTTCAGATTCACTTCGGTGGCCGAAGCGGTAACCACCATCTGCTGTTCACGTTGTTTTTCTTCAGCTTCAACGTCTTCAGCCAGCAGCGGGAAGGACATCATTATAACAGACGCGCAGAGGCCCCCGCGCATTACAGGGTTCAACCTAAACATAACTTTCTCCATGAATGCAAAGCAATAACAGCGAAATGGCTACGGCAAATACCGTAACTGTCTTAATCGGCGGAGTTTATCCGCTCGGTTTTCCGGTTATATTCCGGTTAATTGACGCTTATCCTGCGCTTTGAATTGCCGGAGCTGGACGGGCTGCGGCGCGCGCTTGCCAGAACTAAAAAGAGGGTGCTTCTACTAATCCATCAATCAAGACCTGCGGCGTTCCCAACGTACAGCGTTCAATTCGACCACGAACGCCGTACACGCGCGCAAGACTCTCCGGAGTAATCACGTCTTCCGGTAAACCATCGGCAATCAGTTCACCGTTTTGCAGCATTAATACATGCTGGCCGTGTCGCAGGGCGATATTGATATCGTGTACCACCACTACGGTGACGATATTTCGCTTCTCCGTTTCACGGCGCACCAGCTCCATCACGTGGAACTGATAATTTAAATCCAGCGCGCTGAGCGGCTCATCAAGCAGCAGCAGGCCCGGGCGGCGGATTAGCGATTGCGCCAACCCCACCAGCTGCTTCTGGCCGCCCGAAAGCTGGTCGAGATAGCTCATCGCCAGATGCGCGATGCCCAGCTGCTCCAGCAGATCCATCACTTCGGCTTCGCTGGCCGCGCTGCTGCGCCCGCCGGAGGCCCGCTGGGCGACGATAATCGACTCCAGCACGTGCAGGTGTACCCCGGCAGGCAGCGACTGCGGCAGATACACCACGCGGCTGGCGCGCTGTGCAAACGGCAGCGTCATCAGCTCTTCACCGTTAAGCCACATTTCACCTTTCGCGCGGTTCAGGCCCGCCAGCGAACGCAGCAGCGTTGACTTACCGCAGCCGTTCGGCCCCAGCAGCACGGTGATTTTCCCGCGCGGCAGCAGAGGCACATTGAGGTTAGTGATGATCTGGCGCTTTGGATAACCGGCGTTGAAGCCGCTGATTGTCAGTCCCTGCATCAGATATTCCCCCGATGGCGCAGAATAATACTCAGGAAGAACGGCACGCCGACCAGCGAGGTGACGATGCCAACCGGAATGATCACCCCGGGGATAATGTTCTTCGAGACGACGGAGGCCATCGACAGCACCAGCGCACCGGTCAGCGCACTGGCGGGCAGATAGAAGCGGTGATCTTCACCGAAAATCATGCGCGCGATGTGCGGGGCCACCAGGCCGATAAAACCAATAGGTCCGACAAAGGCCACCGACAGCGCGGAGAGAATGCTGATGCGCAGCAGGGTGGCCAGGCGCAGGCGGCGCACGTCAATGCCGAAGCTGACCGCGCGATCTTCACCGAGGCGCAGCGCCGTCAGCTTCCACGAACTAAGCAGCGACAGCGGCACCAGAATCAGCAGCGCCAGGCACAGCACGCCCAGCTTGTCCCACGAGGCGCGCGCCAGGCTGCCCATGGTCCAGAACACCAGGCCCTGTAACGTATCTTCGCTGGCGATAAACTGCATCATCGACACCAGCGCGTTAAAGGTAAACACCAGCGCGATGCCGAACAGCACCACGCCGGAGGTGGCGACCTTGGTCCAGCGGGTGACCGCATCCAGCATCAGCGCGGCAAACAGCGCGAAGACGAAGGCGTTGGCGGAGATAAACCACTGGTCGGGAATGCCGGGAATACCGATGCCCAGCACAATCGCCAGCGCGGCACCGAAGGCGGCGGCGGAAGAAACACCGAGCGTAAACGGACTGGCCAGCGGGTTATTGAGGATGGTTTGCATCTCGGCACCGGCCAGCCCCAGCGCCAGGCCGACCACCACCGCCATCAGCGCATACGGCAGGCGGATATCCCAGACGATAACCCGGGTCCCGGCATCAACGGATTCAGGGGAAAGCAGGGTTTGCCACAGCGCGTGCAGAGTAAGGCCGGACGGGCCAAGGGTGAAGTCGAGGATCAGTGAGGCAACGATCGCCAGTAACAGCACCCCCATCATCAGCAGGCGGTGCTTCAGTACCCGGTGATAGCGCCCCATTGCACTGTCGGGCGGCGTCTCGTCGGATAGCTTTATGGGATCGTGGGTCACACTCATCTTCAATACCTGTTCGGGAAAGCCCGGATCGTGCCCTGACCGGGAGAAAGGCAAGATTGTAGGAATTATGGAGAAAAAAAGAAAGCAAATGATAATACTTATCAATAATATTTGTAACGCGGCGTGAGGAATTAAAAAAGGCGCGAAATTCGCGCCTTTCAGGTTATTCAACAGTATTACTTATCGAATTTGGGAAATTCCATCTCGCTGTATTTCACAAAGCGCGTGCCGCGCGTCAGCTTAAAGCCGAACCAGATAATCAGGAACAGCGGGATACCGATATAGGTGGCCGCCGCGCCGTACCAGTCAATGGTGTCGGCGAGGAACGCCTGATAGTTCTGGCCCAGAGTAATGATCAGGCACAGCACAAAGGCGAAAATCGGCCCCAGCGGGAAGAAGCCGGAACGGTACGGCAGATCTGCCAGATCCCGCCCCTGAGCCACGTAGCCCTTGCGGAAGCGATAATGGCTGATGGCAATACCCAGCCAGGCGATAAACCCGGTCATGCCTGAGGTGTTCAGCAGCCACAGGTAGACGGTCTGGTTGCCAAAGATCGAGGTCAGGAAGCACAGACCGGCAATCACCGTGGTGGCCAGCAGCGCGTTGCGCGGCACCCCGCCCTTCGACAGCTTGCTGAAAATGCGCGGCGCTTTGCCATCGCAGGCCAGGGCGTAGAGCATACGCGTTGAGGCGTACATGCCGGAGTTACCCGCCGAGAGCACCGCCGTCAGGATCACCGCATTCATTACCGCCGCCGCCGACAGCAGACCCGCGTGCTGGAAGACCAGGGTGAACGGGCTGACGCTGATATCTTTCACATCGTTGCGCAGCAGGCTGGGGTCCGTGTACGGGATAATCAGGCTGATCACCAGAATCGCAAAGACGTAGAACAGCAGGATCCGCCAGAACACCTGACGCACCGCGCGCGGGATATTTTTAGCCGGGTCTTCAGATTCACCCGCGGCAATGCCGATCAGTTCGGTGCCCTGGAAGGAGAAGCCGACAATCATCGCCACGCCGATCATCGCCGCAAAGCCCCCGGCAAACGGCGCATCGCCAATCTGCCAGTTATGCCAGCCGGCGCTTTCGCCGCCACGGAAAATGCCGACGATCATCGCCACGCCGACGATAATAAAGATAATCACGGTGGCCACTTTAATCAGCGAGAACCAGTATTCCGCCTCACCGAAGCCTTTCACCGAAATATAGTTAAGCAGGAAGATCACGCAGAGGAATAACGCACTCCAGATCCAGCCCGGGGTGTCCGGGAACCACCAGCTCATCACCAGCTGCGAAGCCACGAGGTCAACGGCGATGGTCACCGCCCAGTTGTACCAGTAGTTCCAGCCCAGCGCGAAGCCGAAACCTTCTTCGACGTATTTGGCGCCGTAGGTGGAGAATGAGCCGGATACCGGCATATACGCGGCCAGCTCACCGAGGCTGGTCATCAGGAAATAGACCATCAGGCCAATCAGCGCGTAGGAAAGCAGCGCTCCGCCGGGTCCTGCCTGAGAAATAGTTGCGCCTGAGGCGACGAAGAGACCGGTACCAATTGAGCCGCCAATGGCGATCATCGTTAAGTGACGAGCTTTGAGTTCACGCCTTAACCCAGGCTGTTGTGTTGTTTTTATGTCATGATCCATGTTTAATCGCTGTGCTTTTCTAAAATGAGGCGCGATTGTAACAAACTACCGGGGAGCGTATAGCGATAACGCGACGTTATAAGTTAGCTTCATGATCGTCCGGCGATCATTAGAATAAGACGTGATGATCGCGTCAGCGGTTTCCCCGCCGCATCCGCGATGGCTTACCTTTACTCTTTGCAGTAGCTGAGAAAACGGCTCAGGGCCTTCGATACATGTTTCTGCCGGTGACAGATACGGTACAGCGTGCGTTTCAGTTTCGGCAGCGGCAAAGACACTTCGACCAGCGTCCCCAGTTCCAGCTGCTCGGCGATGGTCCGGCGCGACAGGCAGCTGATGCCCATGCCGTGGCGCACCGCGTTTTTGATCGCTTCGGAGTTGCCTAACTCCAGCGCCAGGTCAAACTGCGGCAGATGCGACAGCAGCAGATAATCAACGATTTCCCGCGTACCCGACCCCTGCTCCCGCAGGATCCACGGCGCGGCCGCCAGGCTTTGCAGCGTCACCGGCTGGGTGAGAATCTCCGCGCCCGGCGCGGCAAACACCACCAGCTCATCCTCCATCCACGGCTCGGTAATCAGATCGGGCATGTGGCACGGCCCTTCAATCAGCCCGATATCAACGCGAAAATCCGCCACATCATTGATCACATCCTGGCTGTTCCCCACGCTCAGTTCCAGCGGCAGCGTGGGGAAATCACGGCGGTAGTGGGCGATCATCCCCGGCAGCAGATAGTTGCCGATGGTGCTGCTGGCGGCAATGCGCAGCGAACCGTTGTCCTCGCGGAACAGCTGCTCGATCTCCTGCGCCTGCTCCAGCAGGCCGACGGCGCGCGGATACAGCAGGCGTCCGTGTTCGTTAATCACCAGCCTTTTGCCCACGCGATCGAATAGCTTAACGTCGAGCTGGCCTTCCAAATCGGCCAACGCGGCGCTGACCGCTGACTGCGACAGGGCCAGCACCTGAGAAGCCTGAGTCGTCGATCCGCTTTTGAGTACCTCGGTGAACACTTCCAGCTGGCGTAACGTAATATGCATAATGCTTCCTTTATAGCCATGACACGGCTTCACAAGCGTGCTGCGACGCCAGCTTCCTGCCAACTCCGCTTAACACTTATAGTGGTTTATATTAAAAATATAATCAATTTCTCTTTTAAGCAAGATGCCTGCATGATCTTCATGGCTTTTAAGGAGAGATCGATATGACCGAAATGACATTCACCAAACACCTGCCGCAGCCCGTGCATTTATTACCCGGGCTGGCGCTGGCCGGAGGGATCGCCGCCGTGGCGATCGTCGCGGGCAGTTTTCCGCAGCTGTCTGGCCTTGGGCTGGGCGCGCTGACGCTGGCTATCGTCTTCGGTATCCTTATTGGTAATACGGTTTATCCCTATATTACCCGTCCCTGCCACGATGGGGTGGCTTTCGCCAAACAAAAACTTCTGCGCGTCGGGATCGTGCTGTACGGCTTTCGCCTGACCTTCCAGCAGATTGCCTATGTCGGCGTTAGCGGCATTGTGATTGATGTGCTGGTGCTCGGCTCCACGTTTTGCCTCGCCTGCTGGCTGGGGCGCAGGGTGCTTAAGCTCGATCGCGAAACCGTCTGGCTGATCGGCGCGGGCAGCAGCATCTGCGGGGCGGCGGCCATTCTGGCCACCGAGCCGGTGATCAAAGCGGATCCGGCGAAGGTGACCGTCGCCGTGGCCACCGTGGTGCTGTTCGGCACGCTGGCTATCTTTCTTTATCCTTTATTGTATCCGCTGACGGCGGCGCTGTTCCCGGCGGTCACGCCGGAAAGCTACGGTATTTATATCGGCTCCACTCTGCATGAAGTGGCGCAGGTTGTCGCCACCGGGCATACCCTTGGCGCGCAAACCGAAAACGCCGCGGTGATTGCAAAAATGTTGCGGGTGATGATGCTGGCCCCGTTCCTGGTGATCCTCAGCTGGCAGATTAAACGCCTGCGCCCCGCCGCTGCCCGCGGCACGCAGAAGTCGGCGGTGAGCTTTCCCTGGTTTGCCCTGCTGTTTATCGTCGTGGCACTGTTTAACTCGTTCCACCTGCTGCCGAAAGACATCGTCAGCGCGATAAACCAACTGGATAACGTGCTGCTGGCTATGGCGATGGCCGCGCTGGGCGTCACCACCCGCTTCGACCATTTAAAGCGGGCCGGGCTGCGTCCGCTACTGCTGGGCGGAATGCTGTTTATCTGGCTGATTGTGGGCGGCGGTGCGATTAACCTGCTGGCAGGCCATTTGATGGCATAATCTGGCGGCGTTTCCGGTTATCATAGCCGGAGATGACTCAGGCCATTAACAGGAGAACGGCATGAAATTTATCGGTGCTCACGTCAGCGCAGCGGGCGGCGTGGATCAGGCGGTTAAACGCGCCTTTGAACTGGAAGCAACCGCCTTTGCGCTGTTCACCAAAAATCAGCGCCAGTGGCGCGCGGCCCCGCTGACGGACGAGGTGATTACCGCCTTCCGCAGCGCTTGCGAACAATATAACTATGCTCCCGGCCAGATCCTGCCCCACGACAGCTATCTGATTAACCTCGGCCATCCGGTTGAGGAAGCGCTGGAGAAATCCCGCGACGCCTTCCTTGATGAGATGACCCGCTGCCAGCAGCTGGGGCTGACGCTACTAAACTTCCACCCCGGCAGCCATCTGCAGCAGATTAGCGAAGACGAGTGCCTGAAGCGCATTGCGGAATCGCTCAACATCGTGCTGGACCAGACCGAAGGCGTCACTGCGGTGATCGAAAACACCGCCGGCCAGGGCAGCAACCTCGGTTTCCGCTTTGAGCACCTGGCGGCGATTATCGACGGCGTAGAGGATAAATCCCGCGTCGGCGTCTGCATCGATACCTGCCACGCTTTTGCGGGCGGCTACGATCTGCGCACCGAGGAAGAGTGCGTGAAAACCTTCGAGGAGTTTGAGCGGATTGTCGGCTTCCGCTATCTGCGCGGCATGCACCTGAACGATGCGAAAAGCGAATTTAACAGCCGCGTTGACCGCCATCACAGCCTCGGCGAAGGCAATATCGGTAAAACGGTGTTCAGCTGGCTGATGAAAGATGCGCGATTTGACGGGATCCCGATGATTCTGGAAACCATCGATCCGGAGATCTGGAAGGATGAAATTGCCTGGCTGAAGTCCGAGCAAAAGTAGAAGTAGAAGTCAGACATAAAAAAACGGCCCCGCAGTGCGAGGCCGTTTTGCTATCGGGGCCGGGCGTTTCACCCTGGCCCGACTGGAGATTACGCTTTTGCGGTTTCCACTTCCGGGCGCTTCAGCACCGCGTAAGTCAGACCGGCCACCAGCGTACCGACGATAATCGCCATCAGGTAACCCAGCACCGGCGTGATTGCTCCTGGGATCAGCAGGACAAACAGACCGCCGTGCGGCGCCATCAGTTTTGCACCAATCGCCATCGAGATGGCACCGGTTACCGCGCCGCCCACGATACAGCATGGCAGAACGCGCATCGGGTCACGAGCCGCAAACGGAATCGCACCTTCAGAGATAAAGCACAGACCCAGAACCAGCGCCGCTTTGCCGCCTTCCTGCTGACCCTTGTTGAACTTTTTACGTGCAACAATCGTCGCCAGGCCCATCGCCAGCGGTGGCACCATACCGGCAGCCATAATCGCCGCCATCGGTGCGTAGGTTGAGGAGCTGAGCAGTCCGACGCCGAAGGCATAGGCTACTTTGTTCACCGGGCCGCCCATGTCGGTACACATCATGCCGCCAAGCACCGCACCCAGCAGTACCGCGTTCGCCGTACCCATGTTTGCCAGCCAGGTGGTCAGGCCGGACATGATACCGGCAACCGGTTTGCCCACTACGTAGATCATCAGCAGACCGGTGATCAGGCTGGCGACCAGCGGAATAATCAGGATCGGCTTCAGCGCTTCCATACTGGTTGGCAGCTTGACCTTCTGACTGAGGAACTTCGCCGCATAACCGGCGATGAAACCAGCAATAATCCCGCCGAGGAAGCCGGCGTTAATGCTGGTGGCGATCATCCCGCCAATCAGACCCGGGGTCAGACCCGGACGGTCAGCAATCGAGAAGGCGATAAAGCCCGCCAGCACCGGCACCATCAGCGCAAACGCGCTGCCGCCACCGATCTGCATCAGTGCCGCCGCCAGCGTGCCCTGCTCTTTGAACGCGGTGATACCAAACGCGAACGACAGCGCGATGCTCAGACCGCCCGCCACCACCATCGGCAGCATGTAGGACACGCCGGTCAGCAGGTGACGATAGGCACCGGTTTTCTCTTTCTTGTCTTCGCCCTGGGCTGAAGCCTGGCCGCCCTGCGGCTGATAAGGCTTGGCTTCCGCTACGGCTTTATCCAGCTCCTGCGCGGTTTTCTTCAGCGCCAGTCCGGTAGAGGTGCGATACATCGGCTTACCGGCAAACTTCGCCAGGTCCACTTCGATATCCGCCGCAACGATAACCAGATCGGCCGCCGCCACTTCTTCCGGGGTGATGGCATTGCCCGCACCGACGGAACCACGGGTTTCCACCTTCACCCACCAGCCGCGTTTTTTCGCTTCGGTGTCGATGGCTTCCGCCGCCATAAAGGTGTGCGCCACGCCGGTCGGGCAGGCGGTAATGGCAACAATGCGTTTCGGGCCCGCGGCCGGGGCTGCGGCTTTCGCCACGGAAACCGGTGCCTGGTATGGCTGGGCATCGGTCTGCGCTTTCGCCAGCACTTCAGCAGGCTGACGCAGCAGCTGTTCGATATCCGCCAGGTAAATGGCTTTACCGTTCAGCGTGCTGTCGGCAGGAATATTTTTACCGGCAACAATCACCGGGTCTGCTTCTGCCGGGTTATCGGTCAGCGTCAGTCCGGCACTTGCCGCAGCGGCGGTAGTGATGTTTTTTGCCAGATAGCCCGTTGCCAGCCCCAGCGAAGAATCTATGATCAGCAGCGTTTTCATTATGCGTCTCCTGCTGTTAAATATGGAAAGGTTGTAGGTCGACACGCGCCATCATTGCGGCCAACTGGGTACGATCGGTAACGCCCACATTGCTCTGGCTGACGGCCATCGCCGCCACGGCAGTTGCAAGACGCAGGGTGTGCTCGCTGGATTCACGCATCAGCAGGCCGTAGATCAGCCCGCCAACCATGGAATCACCGGCACCCACGGTGCTGACAACTTCACAGGCAGGTGGTTTTGCAATCCATTCGCCTGAAGCATTCACCCACAGCGCCCCTTCGGCACCGAGTGAGATCACCACGTGAGCAATGCCCTGCTCACGCAGCAAATGTGCTGCTTCAATCACATCTTGTAATGTCGGTAACTTGCGGCCAGCCCAGATTTCCAGCTCGCGGCGGTTCGGTTTCACCAGCCATGGCGCAGCTTTCAGACCGGCGACCAGCGCTTCGCGGCTGCTGTCGAAGATGATGCACGGGCAGTGGGTGCGCAGCGTGGTCATCCACTCGGTGAACGCATCCGGATCGACGCCCGCCGGCAGACTGCCGCTGACGCAGACCATATCGAACTGGCCCAGCCAGGTCAGAGAGTCAGCGGTGAAGCGATCCCAGTCCTGCCCGGTAACTTCAAAGCCGGAGAAGTTCAGGTCGGTCACATCACCGCCCTTCTCGGTCAGCTTGACGTTGATGCGGGTACGGCCTTCAACCACCTGGAAGCGGTTGGCAATCCCTAAGTCGCTGAACAGGTGCTGGAAGCCATCCTGGTTTTCTTTCCCCAGGAAGCCACCGACGGTCACGTCGATGCCCAGGTCTTTCAGCACTTTAGCAACGTTGATGCCTTTACCGGCCGCGTGCAGTCCGGTGGTTTTCACCAGGTTAACTTCACCGCGTTCGATCTCCGGCGTGTAGCCGACCAGATCGTAAGCTGGGTTCAGGGTGATGGTGGCGACGCGTCTGCTCATGCTGCCCCCTCGCCCAGACCGGCGGCGATGGCTTCACCAATCGCATCCAGTGCCGCGCGGGCATCTTCACCGCTGGCGGTAAAGCGCAGGCGATGGCCTTTCTTCACGCCCAGCGCCACGACTTTCATCAGGCTGCGGCCGTTAGCCGGTTTACCGCTGCCGTCGAGGTTAGTCACGGTTACATCGCAGTTGAACTGTTTAATCACGCTGACCAGCGCGGTGCCCGGACGGGCATGCAGGCCATGTTCGTTGCGAATGGTGAACTCTTCGGTCAGCACGTCGGCCTGCTCGGAAACTTCGCTGGTCAGCAGGGCAAGAATGCCCGCCGCGTCGGCCTTCAGCAGACGGTCAGCTTTCTGCGCAATCAGCAGATCGCTCAGGTAGTTCAGCACGGTCAGCGGCTGGTCGTCGGCAACGGCCACGGTGATCAGCAGTGACGCGCTCTCACCGTTAACGTCGATCGGCGCGGCGGCACGGCTGACGGCCACGCCGCTGCCCAGGTTACCGGTGGTGCTGTCGCTGAGCCAGATGCCCTGCCCCAGATTCAGCGGCTTCGCGCCGATGACGCTGCTGACGAAGGAGGCATCAACCACGCCCGCCTGCTGCAGACGACCGGCGTTCAGCGCCTGAAGCGTCATCAGATCGCTGGCGGCCACGTCGGTGGCAATCAGCGAGGTATCGAATTTGAATTCTGCACCCTGCTTTTCACCCATCAGCAGGCTGCGCAGCGTTTCCGCAGAATCAGTGGTTTTCAGCTGTTCGGCCACGCTGTCATCACTCAGGACGTGAGTCAGCTGACGCAGCAGCGCCAGGTGCTCATCCGATTTGGCGGCGATGCCGATCACCACGTAGGCGGTCTGATCGTCGCCCCAGGCGATGCCCTGCGGGAACTGGAACACCTGCACGCCGGTTTTCAGCACCAGATCGCGGGTGTCGGTGGTGCCGTGTGGGATGGCAATACCGTTGCCCAGGTAGGTCGAGGTCTGCTGTTCGCGGGCCAGCATACCGTTAACGTAGCCTTCGCCCACGTTACCGGCGGCGGTCAGCGCGGCGGCGACCTGACGGATGGCATCTTGTTTGTCGGACGCCTGCGCACCGGGCTTAATGGCGTTGAGTTCTAACTGGAACATGGTTCTCCTCGCTGCTGAATTTGAATCGTTTCAGCTAATTTGAGAAAAAAAGCGCTATCTCTGAGTGAACAACCTGTGGAGACAACGCTGAAACGTTTCAAGGATTGTGGTCGGTAATGACGTCATGTGGCAAGTTTTACTGTAAACCACGTAGCAGATTTTTGACGGCCCGCACATTTTGTTGAGATTTATCTCATCAAACGCCGGGCGCGAGCGCGTTAGCTGAAGGCGTGCTGAAAGCAGAAGAATTGACCAGGAAAAGTGCTGAAGGGGGTTAAGCAAGAGGCTTGTTGACCAGATAAATCTGTCCGGCAACGCAGGTTACATGGCGATGGCTGTACGCAATTAAGTAAAAGGAAGAGACGAAGATCAGTTAGGGTGCCGTTGCCGCTTCCAGATTCACCAGATACGTCATGGCATCCAGGCTGTTGGTGCCGCACATGTCACGGGACGGCTGAAGCCCTCCGCACACTTTTGGCCGCAGCGGCGAGCCGAAAATATTGCACAGATTATGGTCGTTCAGCTGAATGCAGCGGGTGTTGGCCGGCTTGCCGTTGGGCATGCCCGGGATCGGGCTGGAGATAGACGGCGCAATGCAGCAGGCACCACAGTCAATACGGCATTCCATCGAAATTCTCTACGCGGGGTTACTGGGCGCCACATTAGCAGAATGCCCCTCATTGCGATATATAATGTCGCTAATGATGGATTGCATACTGAAGTGTGGCCTTATCCGCGGTTAAACACATCTGTTCGGGATAACGTTAAGGTTACGACGACCGATTTTTTTCCGCTTAGCGATGCAGGCAGATCTTGCCTGAAAGCCCGGGCGCGAGTACCTTGTCGCGATAAATTTTCCTCTCTTCCACGTGAGATCCGTTTTATGCCAAGAGCGAACGAAATCAAAAAAGGTATGGCCATCAGCTACAACGGCAAACTGCTGTTGGTAAAAGATATTGATGTACAAAGCCCAAGCGCACGCGGTGCGTCCACGCTGTATAAAATGCGCTTTACCGATGTGCGTACCGGCCTGAAGGTTGAAGAGCGCTTTAAGGGCGATGACATTCTCGACACCATTTCCCTCAGCCGTCGCCAGGTGACCTTCTCTTATATAGACGGTGACGAATACGTGTTTATGGATGACGAAGATTACACCCCGTACAACTTCAAGCAGGATCAGATCACAGACGAACTGCTGTTCCTGCCGGAAGGCGGCATTCCCGGCATTCAGGTGCTGACGATGGATGGCCAGATTCTGGCGCTTGAACTGCCGCAGACCGTGGATATGGAAATCGTTGAAACCACGCCGGGTATTAAAGGGGCCTCCGCCAGCGCCCGTACCAAACCGGCAACCATGAGCACCGGCCTGGTCGTGCAGGTGCCGGAATACCTGAGCAACGGCGACAAAATCCGCATTCATATTCCAGAGCGTCGTTACATGAGCCGCGCAGACTAGTTCTGCCGGACGGGGGCGATGTGCGATGACATCGCCCTTTTTGTTATGTTATAACAAAAAGAAAATGCATTAACTGGAGCAATGATGACCCGGGTAAATCTGATCACCGGCTTTCTTGGCAGCGGCAAAACCACCACGCTGCGCCATTTACTGGCCAGCAAGCCTGAAGGTGAAAAGTGGGCGGTGCTGGTCAACGAGTTTGGCGAAGTCGGCATTGACGGCGCGCTGCTGGCGGAAACCGGTGCCGTGCTGAAGGAGATCCCCGGCGGCTGCATGTGCTGCGTTAACGGCCTGCCGATGCAGGTCGGGCTGAATATGCTGCTGAAACAGGCGAAGCCGGATCGGCTGCTGATTGAACCTACCGGTCTGGGCCATCCAAAACAAATCCTCGATATGCTCTCCGCCAGCGTTTATGAGCCGTGGATCGATCTGCGCGCCACGCTTACTCTGCTCGATCCGCGCCAGCTGCTGGACGCGCGGGTGGTGGATAATGAGAACTTCCGCGACCAGCTGGCCGCTGCCGATATCATTATTGCCAACAAGCAGGATCGCTGGGACGATGCCAGCCGCCAGGCGCTGCAGAGCTTCCAGCAGCAGTCGGCCTCCGGGCGCACGCTGGTCACCACCGAGCACGGCCAGATTGATTCATCGCTGCTGGATACGCCGCGCCGCAATCTGCGCGAGCTGCCGCATCCGGCTCATCATCACCACAGCACCGCACCCTCGCGGCTGGCGGCACTCAAACCCGACGAGAATATGCCGTGGCGCCGGGCGCTGAATGAGGGCCAGGGCTACTATGCCTGCGGCTGGGTTTTTAACGGCGAGACGGTGTTTGATACCATCGGCCTGCTGGAGTGGGCGCGGCTGGCACCGGTATCACGCGTGAAAGGCGTGATGCGCATTGCGGAAGGCCTGGTCAGCATTAACCGTCAGGGCGCAGACTTCCATATTGAGACCCGCTCCGCCGAACCGCCGGACAGTCGGATTGAACTGATCGACGATGCGCGAGCGGACTGGAACAGTTTGCAAACCTCTTTGTTGAAACTTCGTTTACACTATCAGGGATAATCTACGCCGCGACCTGGCTTATGACTTTCTGGTATTTATGACGACTAAACGCTTACTGACCATCCTTTTACTGAATGCGCTGGGGTTAATCCTCTTTTTCTCCTGGTATCTGCCCGCAGGCCACGGCACGTGGTTTGCCATCGATAAAGGGATTTTCTACTGGTTTAACGACCGCATCGTGACCAGTAAACCGCTGCTGTGGCTGCTAGCCATCACCAACTTCCGCGCCTTTGACGGCGTTTCCCTGCTGGCAATGGGCGGGCTTTATCTGCACTTCTGGCGTCGCGAAACGCCGCAGGGGCGCCGCAGAATGCTGGCGATCGGCATCACCATGCTGGTTAGCGCCGTGGGCCTGAACCAGCTCGGACACCTGATCCCGGTTTCGCATGCCAGCCCGACTAAATTCTTCCCGGGCGTGCATCACGTCTCTGAGCTGACCGGGATTCCCGCTAAAGATGCGTCGGCGGACAGTTTCCCCGGCGACCACGGCATGATGCTGATGATTTTCGCCTGCTTTATGCTGCGGTACTTCAGCCGCCGCGCGTTTGCCCTGGCGGTGCTGATCGTGCTGGTGTTTGCGATGCCGCGCGTGATGATTGGCGCCCACTGGTTTACCGACGTTGCCGTAGGGTCACTCTCGGTGGTGCTGGTGGGTATGAGCTGGTGGTTAATGACACCGGCCAGCGATTATCTGGTGAACTGGCTTTATCGTCATCTGCCTGGAAAATATAAACCGGCAAAGTGATCCCTCTATTAAACCAGCTGTAAAATCCGCATTAAGGATAAATAATTTTCTTATCTTTGGTGCGGATTAAAAATTAATTAGCAGGCTAGCGAATAAATCACTCAGAGCCTTTTGTTATACCTGCCTCTACGGGGCCGGGAGCGTAACCGCCTGTGATCCTTTGAGATAATTCCTAATTCCTGCCGGACACCTCCTTCTGTCACAAAGCCGCGCACTTTTCTACGTTAAAACCCGCTTTATTGCCGATTCTCTGACC
Organism: Erwinia sp. JUb26; assembly: GCF_003751505.1. Taxonomy (GTDB): domain Bacteria; phylum Pseudomonadota; class Gammaproteobacteria; order Enterobacterales; family Enterobacteriaceae; genus Erwinia. Next base: position 232,335 of record NZ_RJVB01000006.1, read on the forward strand.
AAATGCGTATCTGGTTATTTCACATCAAAAAAACCTATAAAAAAGTACTTAAAACCCCTCGCTATGGGCCTTGTAATGGGGTAATCTCGTTTTCGGTTAGGCAAAATGGGTAAAATATTTCGGTCTGTTACATTTTAAAACGTGCTCGCTAACACATTTTAAAGATTCCGAAATTGTCATCTTGTGATGCGCTAATTAATCTCGTCTCGTTTCGCATTTTAACTAACGGCTCTGTCGTTAAGGACTTCAAGGGATTACAAACATAATGGTCAAGTCTCAACCTATTCTGAGATATATCCTGCGGGCTATACCCGCCGTCGCGTTAGCGGCACTGTTGTCAGCATGTAGTTCGAACAGCGGGCACAATGTACAAACTGATACTCATGCAGTTAAAGATCAGAACGGTTTTTTACTTCAAGCGTCTCAGGATGAATTCGAACAGATGGTTCAGAACGTGGATATTAAATCCCGTTTGATGGATCAATACGCAGACTGGAAAGGCGTGCGTTACCGTTTAGGCGGTACCAGCAAACGTGGCATTGACTGCTCGGCCTTTGTTCAGACAACGTTTCGTGAACAGTTTGGTTTAGACCTTCCTCGCTCGACTTACGAGCAGGAAGACAGCGGAAAGAGTATCCAGCGCACGAAGCTGCGCCCGGGTGATTTAGTTCTGTTCCGCGCAGGTTCTACGGGTCGTCATGTCGGTATCTATATCGGTAATGACAACTTTGTGCATGCATCCACCAGTAGCGGCGTGAGGATTTCTAATCTCAACGAGTCGTACTGGAAGAATCGCTACCGCGATGCGCGCCGGGTTCTGAGCCGAACGCAAAGCTGATTTCATCCCTTGAAGTCTGCGAAACACGAGATAAAAAGACGCTGCCCCGGCAGCGTTTTTTTTCGCCCGTTTTTCGGCAAAAAAACTATTGATAATCAAAAGAATATGAAGACAGAAACCCGCTGCCGTTATATCCTGCATTGCTTACACCAGAGAAGCAGTTTGTGACTAATAAATAATAAAAAACCGGCTATAACGGGAGATATAACCCTATGCCACTGCCAACAAACGTCACGCGACGGGTTCCCCAGCCGCGCAGGACAGTCTGTCTGAGTGCCGCCACTGGTTTTATTTTTTTTCTGTTGTTTATTACCATTACCCTGAGCATTGCCTGGAACCGCCATTCCGAAAGCCACGATCGGCTGGCTGGCTATACGCAAAGCTACGTCATCAATATGTTCGGTGAACTTCAGCAAACGCTTCAGCCTCTGCAGGCCGCCGCCAGCATTGCCAACTGCGACCAGATACGCAATGACCTGATCCAGCGCGCCGCATTCGCACCGAATATTCGCGCCATCCTGCTGGTCAAGAACGGCGTGGCCTTCTGTTCCTCCGCCACCGGGCCGATGTCGCTGGCGGTGAAAAGCATTTCCCCCTTAACCGATATCGCCAGACCCCTGGATATTCGCCTGATACCCGATACGCCAATGGTGCCAGGTAAACCAGCTATTGCGATATGGCTTTCCGACGCCAATCACCCGTCTTACGGCGTATTCGTCACGCTGAACGTGAACCTGACCCCGTACCTGCTGCTGACTTCACGCCATCTGGAGATCGCCGGCATGGCGATTGCCACGAAAGATAACGCGCTGACCACCTGGACTGACGGGGTGATAAATCTTGCGGATTTACCGAAGCGCCCGCTGCGCACAATCACCCTTTCCGGCTATCCCCTGACGCTCTATTTCTATGGGGAGACCCTCCCCGCTCGCGATGTACATGTCATTCTGCTGGCCGGACTGCTGCTCAGCATCATCGCCGCCTTTGCCTGCTTCCTGGTACTTCTGCTGCGCCAGCGCCAGGGCAAAGAGATCCAGCAGGGTATGAAGCGCGGCGAGTTTCACGTGGAGTACCAGCCGGTGATAGAAGCCAGTTCGGGCCGAACCTACGGACTTGAAGCCCTGCTGCGCTGGACGCACCCGACCGAAGGACGAATTCCACCGGATGCGTTTATCGGTTATGCCGAAGGACAGAACCTGATCGTGCCGCTTACCCGGCACTTATTTCAGCTGGTGGCACGGGATGCACATCAGCTTTGCCAGACGATCCCCGCCGGAACACGGCTTGGCATTAATATTTCCCCACTGCATTTAAGCTATCCGACTTTCCGTCAGGATGTGCTCGACTGGCTGGAAGCCATGCCGCAAAATCATTTCGAATATATTTTCGAAATTACCGAACGCGCGATGGTGGATGACCGCAGTGCGGATGATATTTTCCACTGGATCCGTCAGCAGAATATTAAAATCGCTATTGATGATTTTGGCACCGGCCACAGTGCGCTAATCTATCTGGAAAAGTTTAAGTTTGATTATCTGAAGATCGATCGCGGATTTGTACTCAGCATTGGGACTGAAACCGTTAATTCCCCGGTGCTGGATGCGGTGCTGACGCTGGCGCAGAAACTGAATCTGAATACCGTGGCTGAGGGCGTGGAAACCGCCGAGCAGGCGCTGTGGCTCATCAACGGCGGCATCAGCCACCTACAGGGTTATTTATTCAGCCGTCCCCGCACGGTGCCGCAGCTGGTGGATTATTTCAATGACCATCCAGCCCCCAACGATCATCTGATACTGGCCGGTTAGCATCAACTGTCAAAACGGGTAAAAAGCCTTAACTATCATTGCGCCCGGTAAGCTTTACTGTCAGTCTGATTTGCCTGTCACTATTTTTCACCTCCGGGAGTCGGTTTAACCATGATTGTGCGCCTTGTTGCCCTTGCTTTATTCAGCCTCACTGCCGCCTGCGCGCAGGCTGATAAGATTAATGAGAGCTACAGTTTTGCCCAGCTTGGTACCGCCAAATACGCCACCGGCTTTACGCATTTTGATTACGCCAATCCCGCCGCGCCAAAAGGCGGCAGTATTACGCTTTCGGCTATCGGCACCTATGACAACTTCAACCGCTATGCCCTGCGCGGCAGCCCCGGCGCCCGCACGGAAACGCTGTATGACAGCCTGTTTGCCTCTTCCGAAGATGAAGTGGGCAGTCTTTACCCACTGATCGCGGAGTTCGCGCGCTACCCTGACAATTACCGCTGGGTGGAAGTGAACATCAATCCGCAAGCCCGTTTCCAGGACGGCTCGCCGATTACCGCCGCCGACGTTGCCTTTACCTTCAATATGTTTATGACCCAGGGCGTACCGCAGTATCGCGTCTATTATAAAGGCGTAACGGCAAAGGCGATTTCCCGCCTGACGGTGCGCTTCGAACAACCGCAGCCGGATCGCGACAAAATGCTGTCGCTGCTGTCATCGCCGGTGTTCCCAGAGAAATTCTGGAAAAGTCGCAATCTGGGTGAGCCCCTGCCCTATCCACCGCCGTCCAGCGGACCTTATCGTATTACCGCCTACAAAGTCGGCCAGTCAATTACCTACTCACGGGTCAAAGATTACTGGGCGGCGAACCTGCCGGTGAATAAGGGCCGCAATAACTTCGATAAAATCCGCTACGACTATTATCTGGATGATAACGTGGCCTTCGAGGCCTTTAAGGCCGGGGCGTTTGATTTCCGCGCGGAAGGGTCGGCTAAAAAATGGGCCACCCAGTACAGCGGCAATAACTTTGAGCGCGGCTACATCATTAAAGATCCGGTGCCGAACACCGTGGCCACCGACACCAACTGGCTGGCCTTTAATATTCAGCGTCCGCAGTTTAGCGATCCGAAAGTGCGTGAAGCGCTGTCGCTGGTGTTTGATTTCGACTGGATGAACAAAGCGCTGTTCTATAACGCCTATAAACGGGTCGACAGCTATTTCCAGAACACGGAATACGCCGCCCGCAATTATCCCGACGCCAGCGAGCTGGAAATCCTCGGCCCGCTGAAGGGCCAGTATCCCGCCGAGGTGATTGATAAAATTTATCAGCCGCCGACCTCCGACGGCAGCGGCTACGATCGTGGCAAACTGCTGCAGGCGCTCGACCTGTTAAAACAGGCCGGATGGGAGCTGAAAAATCGTCAGCTGGTCAACGTGAAAAGCGGTAAGCCGATGCGCTTTGAGCTGCTGCTGCGCAGCGGCGGCAACGACCAGTGGGTACTGCCGTTCCAGCATAATCTGACGCGGATCGGGATTACCATGGATGTGCGCCAGGTGGACAGTTCGCAGTATCTGTCCCGCCTGCGCAGCCGCGATTTCGATATGCTGCCCTCGCCCTATGCGGCTTTTGCCACCCCCGATACCGGCCTACAGTTTTACTGGGCCAGCAGCTACATCGATTCCAGCTACAACAGGCCGGGTGTCAACAGTCCGCTGATCGATCATCTGATTGAACAAATCAACCAGCATCAGGGCGATAAACCGGCGCTGATTACGCTGGGTCGCGTGCTGGACCGGGTGCTGCTGTGGAACTATTACATGATCCCGATGTGGTACAGCGCCAGCGATCGCTATGCGTACTGGAATAAATTCTCGATGCCGACCACCCGCCCAACCTATTCGCTGGGCTTTGACAGCTGGTGGTACGATGTCAATAAAGCCGCACAGCTGCCGGCGCAGCGTCGTTAAGGAGCCAGACTGTGGGTGCGTATATTCTTCGTCGCTTACTGCTGATCATTCCCACTCTGTGGGCGATTATCACCATTAACTTTTTCATCGTGCAGATTGCGCCGGGTGGCCCGGTCGATCAGGCGATTGCCAATATCGAATTCGGCCAGACCACCGGCCTGCCGGGGGCCGCCGGAGAAGGCGCTTCCCACGCGCGCAGCTCGCTGAATGCTTCCCCCGCCGACGGCCAGTATCGCGGATCCCGCGGCCTGGACCCGGAGGTCATTGCGGAAATCACCAAACGTTACGGCTTCGATAAGCCGCTGCACGAACGCTATTTCACCATGCTGTGGAACTACCTGCGCTTCGATTTCGGCGACAGTCTGTTCCGCAGTAGCTCGGTGATTCAGTTGATCAAAGAGAGCCTGCCGGTGTCGGTAACGCTGGGGCTGTGGAGCACGTTGATTATCTACCTGGTCTCTATTCCGCTGGGCATTAAAAAGGCGGTGCGCAACGGCAGCGCGTTTGATATCTGGAGCAGCACGGCGATTATCATTGGCTATGCCATCCCCTCTTTCCTGTTCGGGATCATGCTGATTGTGCTGTTTGCCGGCGGCAGCTACCTGGACTGGTTCCCGCTGCGCGGGCTGGTATCGCCGCAGTTCGACAGCCTGCCGTGGTACAGCAAAGTCACCGACTATCTCTGGCATATTACCCTGCCGGTGCTGGCGACGGTGATTGGCGGCTTTGCCACCCTGACCATGCTGACTAAAAACTCGTTTCTTGATGAGATCCGCAAGCAGTATGTAGTGACCGCGCGCGCGAAAGGGCTGGATGAAGAAAAGATCCTTTATCGCCACGTGTTCCGTAACGCCATGCTGCTGGTGATTGCCGGTTTCCCGGCCACCTTTATCAGCATGTTCTTTACCGGTTCGCTGCTGATCGAGGTGATGTTCTCGCTTAACGGCCTCGGGCTGCTGGGCTACGACGCCACCATTCAGCGCGATTATCCGGTGATGTTCGGCACGCTGTATATTTTCACGCTGATCGGGCTGCTGCTGAATATCATCAGCGATATCACCTACACGCTGGTCGATCCGCGTATTGATTTCGAGGGGCGCTGATGAGCCATTTAAATCCGATTAATCAGGCTCGCTGGGCGCGCTTTAAAAACAACCGCCGCGGATACTGGTCGCTGTGGATCTTCCTGGTGTTTTTCGTGCTTTGCCTCGGCTCCGAGCTGCTGGCTAACGATAAGCCGTTGGTGGCGCACTATCAGGATCGCACCTACTTCCCGCTGGTGGTGAACTACACCGAAAGTGATTTTGGCGGGCCGCTGGCGACGCCTGCGGACTATCAGGATCCGTGGCTGAAGCAGCGGCTGGAGAGTGCGGGTTGGGCTATCTGGGCACCCATCCGCTTCGGCGACAGCACCATCAACTTCGCCAGCACCCGCCCCTTCCCATCACCACCTTCGCTGGAGAACTGGCTGGGGACCGATGCCAACGGCGGCGATGTGCTGGCACGCATTCTCTACGGCACGCGGATTTCCCTGCTGTTCGGACTGATGCTGACGCTGTTTTCCAGCGTGATTGGCATTATTGTCGGGGCAACGCAGGGTTATTTCGGCGGTAAAGTCGACCTGTGGGGCCAGCGCATTATTGAGGTGTGGTCGGGCATGCCGACGCTGTTCCTTATTATCCTGCTTTCCAGCGTGGTGCAGCCCGGCTTCTGGTGGCTGCTGGCGATTACCGTGATTTTCGGCTGGATGAGCCTGGTCGGCGTGGTGCGCGCGGAGTTTCTGCGCACGCGCAACTTTGACTATATCCGTGCCGCGCAGGCGATGGGCGTCAGCGACTGGCGCATCATGTCGCGCCACATGCTGCCCAATGCGATGGTCGCCACGCTGACCTACCTGCCGTTTATTCTCTGCGGATCGATTACCACGCTGACCTCACTGGACTTCCTCGGCTTTGGCCTGCCGCTGGGTTCGCCGTCGCTGGGTGAACTGCTGCTGCAGGGGAAAAATAACCTGCAGGCTCCGTGGCTGGGGCTGACCGCCTTCTTCTCGCTGGCGATCCTGCTGTCGCTGTTAATCTTTATTGGTGAAGCCGTGCGCGACGCCTTCGACCCGAGCAAGGTGCACTGATATGGCGCTACTTTCGATTCAGGATCTGAGCATTGCTTTCCGCCAGGGCGGCGTGGAGCGGCGCGTGGTGGACGGGCTTTCGCTGTCGGTAGATGCGGGCGAAACCGTGGCGCTGGTCGGCGAGTCCGGCTCCGGTAAAAGCGTCACGGCGCTGTCGGTGATGCGGCTGCTGCCGACCCCGCCGGTGGTGTATCAACAGGGCGATATTCAGTTTGCCGGCCAGAGCGTGCTGCACGCCGACGAGCGCACCCTGCGCGGCCTGCGCGGTAACCGCATGGCGATGATCTTTCAGGAACCGATGGTCTCGCTGAATCCGCTGCACAACATTGAAAAACAGCTGTATGAAGTGCTGTCGCTGCATCGCGGCATGCGCCGTGAAGCCGCACGCGCCGAGATGCTCAGCTGTCTGGATCGCGTCGGCATCCGCAATGCCGCCCGGCGATTAAATGATTTCCCTCACCAGCTTTCCGGCGGCGAGCGCCAGCGCGTAATGATTGCCATGGCGCTGCTGACTCAGCCGGAGCTGTTGATTGCCGACGAACCGACGACCGCGCTCGACGTGACGGTCCAGGCGCAGATCCTCGTCCTGCTGAAAGAACTGAAGCAGGAGCTGAACATGGGCCTGCTGTTTATCACCCATAACCTGAATATCGTGCGTCAGCTGGCCGACAACGTCACCGTGATGCGCAACGGTCAGGCGGTGGAACACAACAGCACGCAGCAGCTGTTTAGCGCACCGCAGCACCCTTATACCCGCCAGCTGCTGGACTCCGAACCGGAAGGCCACCCCGATGCCGCTGATGTTGACAGCCCACCGCTGCTGAAAGTTGAGAATTTACGGGTGGCGTTCCCGATTAAAAAAGGACTGATGCGGCGCACGGTGGACTTCAACCACGCACTGAAGTCGCTGAGTTTTACCCTGCATCCCGGTGAAACGCTGGGCCTGGTCGGGGAATCCGGCTCCGGCAAAAGCACTACCGGGCTGGCGCTGCTGCGGCTTATCGCCTCCGGCGGCGAAATCTGGTTCAACAACCAGCCGCTGCACCAGTGGAACCGCAAACAGATGCTGCCGGTACGGCGTCAGATTCAGGTGGTGTTTCAGGACCCGAATTCGGCGCTGAATCCACGGCTGAACGTGCTGCAGATTATCGCCGAAGGGTTACAGGTGCATCATCCCGAGCTTAACGCCGAGCAGCGGGAAGCGAAGGTTATTACCGCCATGCAGGAAGTGGGGCTGGATCCTGAAACGCGCCAGCGCTACCCGGCAGAGTTTTCCGGTGGCCAGCGCCAGCGCATCGCCATCGCCCGCGCGCTGATCCTGCAGCCGCAGCTGATTATTCTCGATGAACCGACCTCGTCCCTGGACCGTTCGGTGCAGAAACAGATCCTCGCCCTGCTGAAGAAACTTCAGCAGCAGCACCGGCTGGCCTATATCTTTATCAGCCACGATCTGCAGGTGGTGCGATCGCTCTGTCATCAGGTGGTGGTGTTACAGCAGGGAGAAGTGGTCGAACAGGGGGAATGTGAGCGCATTTTTAATGCGCCGCAGCAGGAATACACCCGCCAGCTGCTGATGCTGGCTTAATCGCGGCGTTCACCGGCAAAGGTTTCGGCAATGCCCACGCCGAAATTCTTCAGGCGACAGGTGGTAGTGCATTCATCCTGGCGGTGAACAAACAGGCAGGGCTCGCCTTCCAGCTCCAGTACGGAGCACTCCAGCTGCATATCCGCCAGCGCCAGTTTGATGTTCTGCATGATTTCCCACGCAGAGTCACCGTTATGGCTTAGCAGCCGCAGGCCGATCAGGTCGTCATCGCTGTTCAGCACGTTGGCAGCCTGTGGTTCCACGGTCACACCGACGGGACCGCTACAGCGGCGATAGCTGGCCGGTAAACGATGCACCACTGAATGTTGTAACGTATTCAACATAGTCCCCCCCAGAGTGACTTTTAAACAATTTTTTCACAATTATTTTACAAGGTAAATCATCAATTGTGGAAATAAACCTAAGACCTTGATAAAAAATATTATTTATCTTAGACCGGTTTAATCGTCTGACTTATCCACATTTTTTATAGTCTTTTTTTGAGAGGTAACTCTCATTTATGGGATATGTTTACCGCGTTACTCGTGGGATAACAACCGTTTTCGTAGCAAAGTTGTTACTTTTTCAAGGCTGGCTTTTCACAAATAATCAACAGAGCGGTGCCGGGCGAGGACTATAGCTGCCGGGCCAAAAGCGGCCCGGCAGCAGGTTTACGCGGACTGAGCGTGACGCGGGCGTGCCGCATAGAGGAACAGAGCAACCGACAGGGTGGCGCAGATAAAGATGGCCGTGACCATCGGCCACGCGCTGTTAAACGTCATGGTAGACAACAGCGCCCCGGCCAGCGCACCGACGCCAAAGCGCAGCGTGCCTGCCAGTGACGAGGCGGTTCCTGCCATATGGGGGAACTCATCCAGAATCACCGCCATCGCATTCGACGACACCATTGCTACACAGCCGATAAACATCGCCACGCCAAACACCAGCGGCAGGAAGCCAAGATCCAGCGCGCTGACCAGCAGCAGCCAGACCGCCATCGTAAACTGAACCAGCAGACCAAAGCGGAACATCGCCAGCGGGCCAAAGCGACGCACGCAGCGGCTGTTCAGCAGGGTCATCAGGAACAGGAACACCACGTTCAGGGCAAAGTAGTAGCCAAAGTCCTGCGGCGAAATATGGTTCAGCTCGATGTAAACGAACGGCCCGGCGTTGAGGAACGAAAACAGCCCGGCAAACGAGCAGCCGCTGGCCAGCATATAGCTGAACACCCGCTTATGGCGAAACAGGGAGAGGAAATTACCCAGCGTGGTGCGCAGGTTAAACCGCTGCCGCTTTTCCTTTGGCAGGGTCTCCTTTATCTGCGTGACCACCAGCAGCGTGGTAATAATCGCCGCCACGGAGATGGTCCAGAAAATCGCGTGCCAGCTCCAGATCAGCAGCAGCCAGCCGCCGACGATCGGTGCCAGCAGCGGCGCAACGGTGGTCACCAGCATGACGAACGACATCATGCGCGAGAACTCCTCTTTCGAGTAGCTGTCGCGCATCAGGGCGCTGATCACCACGCTACCCGCCGCGGCCGACAGGCCGTGCAGAAAGCGCATGTTAATCAGCTGCTCAATACTCTGCGAAAGCGCACAGGCGGCAGCCGCAACCGCAAAGATCAGCGTGCCTGCCGCAATCACCGGCTTGCGACCAAAGCTGTCCGCCAGCGGCCCGTAAATCAGCTGGCCGAGCGCAAAGCCAAGAATATAGGCGTTGAGCGTCATCTGCACGCTGCCCGCCGACACGCCGAACTCGCGGGCAATCTGCGGCAGCGCGGGCAGATACATATCGATCGACAGCGGCATCAGCATCGCCAGCAAACCGAGGATCACCACCAATCCGACGGAAGAATTCTTATCCTTTGACACTCACTGCCCCTTTGAAAACGTTATTGTCCGCTAGCGCGTCAGCCCGATTGTCCGCTAGCGCGTCAGCCCGACGCTGGCCACTTCTTCCTCGGTCAGCGCACGATACTCACCCGGCTCCAGATCGGCATCCAGGCTGATATCGCCAATGCGTTCACGATGCAGTTCCACCACGCGATTCCCCACCGCGGCAAACATACGTTTCACCTGGTGGTAGCGACCTTCGCTGATGGTCAGCCGCACGTGATGTTCGTCAAGCGCTTTCAGCACCGCCGGCTTGGTCAGGGTTTTCTCATTGTGCAGCTGCACGCCATCGGCAAACTGCTGCGCGGTGTCGTCGCTCAGCGGATGCTCCAGGGTGACCAGATAGGTTTTCTCGCAGTGGTGACGCGGAGAGGTAATCCGGTGCGACCACTGCCCGTCATCGGTCATCAGCACCAGGCCGGTGGTATCAATATCCAGGCGTCCGGCAGCATGCAGCTTATAGGCGGTCGGCTCGGCGAGGAAATACAGCACGGTAGGATGATCGGGATCGTCGGTGGAACAGACATAACCCACCGGCTTATTCAGCATGAAGTAGCGCGGACCCAGCTGCTGCTGCAGCGGATTACCGTCAAACTCCACGGTGTTTTCCGGGGTCAGTTTAAATGAGCCATCGCGCACGACTTCGCCGTCAACGGTCACTCTTTTTGCTCGCAGCTCACGCGCGGCGATGGCGCGGCTGACTTCCAGCTGCTGGGATAAAAACTTATCAAGTCGCATTAACTCTGCACTGCCTGTATTTTGGAATGAAAACTGACGATTAACGTCTTGTGATGTGGCGCGGAGCGCTCATCCAGAATGGAAAGCACAGTATAGCGGCAGATGTCCCTGCGGCACAGGGGGAATAGTCCTCATTACCCCCTTTCATGGCATAATAGCCAAATATTTTTTTACGCTGTGAGTGTTCATGTCTTTTACCCTGCGCCCCTATCAACAGGAGGCGGTGGATGCCACCGTCAGCTATTTTCGCCGCTCCGCCGAGCCTGCGGTCATCGTGCTGCCGACCGGCGCGGGTAAAAGTCTGGTGATTGCCGAACTGGCCCGCGTGGCGCGTGGCCGGGTGCTGGTGCTAGCTCACGTGAAAGAGCTGGTGGCGCAGAATCACGGGAAATATCAGGCGTATGGACTGCAGGCGGATATCTTTGCCGCCGGGCTGCAACGCAAAGAGAGCCAGGCAAAAGTGGTGTTTGGCAGCGTGCAGTCGGTGGCGCGCAATCTGGCACAGTTTGACGATCGCTTTTCACTGCTGATCGTCGATGAGTGCCATCGTATAAGCGATGCCGACGACAGCCAGTATCAGCAAATCATCAATCAGTTGCGCCAGCTCAATCCGCAGCTGCGGCTGCTTGGCCTCACCGCCACGCCCTACCGGCTGGGTAAAGGCTGGATCTATCAGTTCCACTATCACGGTATGGTGCGCGGCAGCGAGCAGGCGCTGTTTCGCGACTGCATCTATGAGCTGCCGCTGCGCTATATGATCAAACATGGCTTTCTGGTGCCCCCCGAGCGGCTGGATATGCCGGTGGTGCAGTATGATTTCAGCCGCCTGCAGGCGCAGGAAAACGGCCTGTTCAGCGAGGCCGATCTCAACCGCGAGCTGAAACAGCAGCATCGCATTACGCCGCATATTATTCAGCAGATCGTCGAGTTTGCCCGCGACCGTCAGGGAGTGATGATCTTCGCCGCCACCGTCGAGCACGCCCGGGAGGTTCTCGGCCTGCTGCCGGACAGCAAAGCGTTAATCAGCGCCGGAACGCCCGCCGCCGAACGCGACGCGTTGATTACCGCCTTTAAGGCCCGCGAGCTGCTGTATATGGTCAATGTTGCGGTACTGACCACCGGCTTTGACGCGCCCCACGTCGATCTGATTGCCATTCTGCGCCCGACCGAATCGGTCAGCCTTTACCAGCAGATTGTCGGCCGCGGGCTGCGCCTCAGTCCGGGAAAAAGCGACTGTCTGATCCTCGACTATGCCGGCAATCCCCACGATTTGTTTACGCCAGAAGTGGGGGCACCCAAAGGAAAAAGCGACAACAAGCCGGTGCAGGTATTTTGTCCCGGCTGCGGCTTCGCCAACACCTTCTGGGGGAAAACCACCGCCGACGGCACGATTATTGAGCACTTTGGCCGCCGCTGCCAGGGCGTGCTGGAGGATGATGAAGGCAATCGCGAGCAGTGCGACTACCGCTTCCGCTTCAAGAACTGCCCGCAGTGCAACGCCGAAAATGATATTGCCGCCCGCCGCTGCCGGGAGTGCGACACGATTCTGGTCGATCCCGACGACATGCTGAAAGCCGCGCTGAAACTGAAGGATGCGCTGGTACTGCGCTGTGCGGCGATGGTGCTGGAAGCCGGAAGCGATGAGCATGGAGAATGGCTGAAGGCGCGCTATTTTGATGAAGAGGCTACCGAGGTGAGCGAGCGTTTCCGGCTGAAAAGCCCGGCGCAGCGCACGGCCTTTGAGCAGCTGTTTTTACGCCCGCATCAGCGGGCGCCGGGCGTGCCGCTGGGCTGGAAAACCGCTCAGGATATCGTTACCCTCCAGCCGCTGCTGCGTCATCCCGATTTTGTTGTCGCCCGTAAACAGCGCCATTTCTGGCAGGTTCGGGAAAAAGTCTTTGATTACCAGGGACGTTTTCGCCGCGCTAATGAGCTGCGCTGAGTTTATTACATTGCCCGCAGCGGCAAACAGGGCTATAATGCCGCCCGCTTTTGCTCTGCAAAGGCTGAACAATCCGCCTGCTGCTGGGTCGCCTGTAGCAGGAACTAAAACTGAAGAGACTTTTAAATGTTCACTATCAATGTAGATGTACGTAAAGAGCAGGGTAAGGGTGCGAGCCGCCGCCTGCGTGTAGCTAACAAATTCCCAGCTATCGTTTACGGTGGCAAAGAAGAAGCTATCGCTATCGAACTGGACCACGACTCCGTAATGAACCTGCAGGCTAAGCCTGGTTTTTACGAAGAAGTGCTGACTCTGGTTGCAGATGGCAAAGAAATCAAAGTTAAAGTGCAGGCTGTTCAGCGTCACCCGTTCAAGCCAAAACTGCACCACATCGACTTCGTTCGCGCTTAATCGCTCGTTCGTCATTGATGTATAAAGAAACGCCGCATTTGCGGCGTTTTTTTTATGCTGAATTTGGGCAGGCCAGAATCAGGCCCGCCTCGCCGGTTACTTGCCGCTGGTGCGGCGCTGCAGCTGATCGCGCAGGTTGGGCGGCGTGCCCTTGATGGTCAGCGTATCGGTGGTGGGATCCCAGAAAATACGTTCGCCCAATAGCATGGCGTCAAAGTTAATGGTTAAGCCACCGCCGCTGCCGGCAAACTTGGTCAGCTGACGCAGGGTGCTGCGATCGGCCGGGAAGCTCTCTTCCAGCTCGTAACCCTGCTCGGCGGTAAACGCCTGGAAGGTTTTTTCACCCAGCGGCGCCAGTTCTTCCGACAGCCCCTGCAGTTCAATCTCCTCGCCCGCCTGCAGCTGCTCGTTGCAATAGCTGTACACCTGCTGACGGTAGTTCTGGCGCTCGTTTTTATCGAGGCTGGCCTCCGCGCAGTAATCATCCACCGCCTGCAGCAGCCCACGGTTTTGCGCTTTGGTATCCAGACCGACGCTGGCACCGAGGAAATCCATAAAGAAATCGGCGACTTTACGCCCTACCCGCCCGCGCAGGAAGGTCAGATAGCGGGTTGATTCCGGGTTGGCTTCCCACTCGGTCAAATCAACGCGCGCCACGATATCGGCATGATTGATATCCAAGAACTGCGTGCTGCTGATATCCAGCTCTTCGTTCACGCGCATGCTGTTCTGGCTGCTCAGCACCGCAATCAGCAGGTAGTTCACCGCCAGGTAGCGGTACTGACCAAACAGCACCACGCCGCTTTCCGCGAAGGGATATTTACCCAGTTCATCGCGCAGGCGGCCGGTGGCGGCGCGGCTGAAGGCCAGAAAATCATCTTCGCCCTTGCGGCAGTTGCGCAGCGCATCGGCCAGTTCACTTCCTTCATTGAACAGGCCGTAGGCTTTACTTTTGGCGCTGTAAACGCGATGCAGCTCTTCCATCATGGCGGTGACCGCCGGGGTGGACGGCAGCAGTGAATCGCGCAGAACCAGATCCAGCGTCTGTTCATCACGCTTGATCAGCTGATGAAGGGCAATCTGGTCGATATCCAGACTCATGGTAAACTCTCCTTTGGGCACGGGCGCGTATTCAATCACCGAGTGCGCTTGCGATCAACTAAACAGCAACAACATTAACCCGTTGCTGACGATAAAAATGCAGAAAAAAACCTGCTGTTACGCTAAAATGACGCCTTTTAAATCTCAGTAAAATAGATGCTATGGCACAATCATCCCGTTACACTAACGAACGCGTGGAGAAAATCCTCGCAGAACTGGTTCAGGTACTGGAAAAAAACCAGACTCCTACCGATCTTTCCCTGATGGTTTTGGGCAATATGGTGACCAACCTGCTCAATACCAGCGTTGCCCCTGCGCAGCGCCAGACCATGGCTCGTTCGTTTGCCGAAGCGCTTCAGGCGTCGGTACGCGATGACAAAGCCCACTGATGAGACGACTCTGATCCCGTTATGGTAACAAATCGGCAGCGCTACCGTGAAAAAGTCTCCCAGATGATAAGCTGGGGGCACTGGTTCGCCCTGTTTAACATCGTTTTCGCGTTCATTCTGGGTAGCCGCTACCTGTTTGTTTCTGACTGGCCAACCTCGCTGGCCGGTCGGATTTATGCTTTTAGCAGCTGGATCGGTCACTTCAGCTTTATCGTTTTTGCCGCCTATCTGCTGATTATTTTCCCGCTGACCTTCGTGGTGATGTCGCAGCGGCTATTGCGCTTCCTGTCGGCCATTATAGCCACGGCGGGACTGACGCTGATTCTGGTCGACGGTGCGGTTTTTGACCGCTTCCACCTGCACCTGAACCCGGTCGTCTGGGAACTGGTGATTAACCCCGATCAGAGCGAACTGGCGCGCGACTGGCAGCTGATGTTTATCAGCGTGCCGGTTATTTTCCTCGTGGAGATGCTGTTTGCCACCTGGAGCTGGCAGAAGCTGCGCAGCCTTAACCGTCGCAGCTTCGGCAAACCGCTGGCGGCGCTGTTTATCAGCGCCTTCTTTGCCAGCCACCTGATGTATATCTGGGCGGATGCTAACTTCTACCGTCCGATTACCATGCAGCGTTCGAATCTGCCGCTCTCCTATCCGATGACGGCACGACGCTTCCTGGAGAAATACGGCCTGCTGGATGCGCAGGAGTATCAGCGCCGTCTGGTGCAGCAGGGTAACCCTGAAGCCCTGTCGGTCGCCTACCCGCTAAGCGACATTACCGTCAGCGATCGCGGGACGCGCAATAACCTGCTGGTGATCACCGTGGACGGGCTGAATGAAGCCACCATGCCGAAAATGCTGCCGAACCTGACGCGCTTCGCGGAAAGCAACGTGCGCTTCAGCCAGCACTTCAGCTCCGGCGGAACCGATGATACCGGGCTGTTTGGGCTGTTTTACGGGATTTCACCGAGCTATATGGACGGCGTGCTCTCATCGCGCATCGCCTCTACTCTGATTGGCACGCTGGGCCAGCAGGGCTATCAGTTCGGCCTGTTCGCCAGCGACGGCTTTAACTCGCCGCTGTATCGCCAGGCGCTGCTGTCTGATTTCTCGCTGCCGGAAGCCCGCGAGCAGAGCAACGATCAGACCACCGGCCAGTGGCAAAACTGGCTGAACGGGCACAAGGACGATCGCAGTCCGTGGTTCTCTTATTTGTCGTTAACCACGGCGAACAACAGCGACGGGGAGAGTTCCGATAAGCAGCGCCTGCGCCGCTACAGCCGCGCCGCTACCGATGTCGATCGGCAGATCCAGACCGTGCTGACCACGCTGGAGCAGAAAGGGCTGCTGAATAACACCGTAGTGGTGATCACCGCCCAGCACGGCGTGGTGCTGGAAGGCGACGACAATCCGGGCAATCGCGCGGCGCTGCAGGTGCCCATGATCGTCCACTGGCCGGAAACTCCCGCACAAACGGTCAATAAGCTCACCGACCATCAGGACATTATGGCGACCCTGATGCAGCGGCTTCTGCACGTGAGTACGCCGCTGGCTGACTATTCGCAGGGGGAAGATCTGTTCTCATCGAAGCGTCGCCATGACTGGGTGGCAAGCAGTATCAGTCATCACCGCCTGGTGATTACCACCGCCGATGAAACCCTGCTGCTGGATAACAACGGTGGCTATACGGCGTGGAATTCGCAGGGCGAGGAGCTGAAAAACCACAAGCCGCAGCTGGCGCTGCTGCTTCAGGTGCTGACCGACGAAAAACGATTCATCGCTAACTAGCTGTATAAATATAACGCAGTCAAGATGTTAGCTACTTGCATTCGAAGGCCAGTTCAGTAAACTATGCTGCAATTATCGGCACGTAGCGCAGCTTGGTAGCGCACGGTCATGGGGTGTCCGGGGTCGGAGGTTCAAATCCTCTCGTGCCGACCAAATACCTTAGAAAAACCAGCCTCTTACGGCTGGTTTTTTTGTGCCTGAATTTTATCAGCGCCATCACGCCGATTCCCTCTCCACCAGCGCGGGCGGCACGATAATGTTCTGCGCTTCCAGATTCTGCCCGCCGATGCGCAGCAGCAGACGCCGTGCCGTGGCGTGGCCGATCTCGCGCGCGGAGTTGGCTATTGAGGTCAGCGGCGGCTCGGTTAGCTCGGATTCGGGGGCGTCTTCCATCCCAATCAGGGCAATTTTTTGCTGGAAGAAACTGTCCACCGCCCCGCCACCGACTTCCGCGCCGGTGCGCAACACGCCAAAATATGCCCCCAGCGCAACGGAAGACTTATGGCACACGATGGCGCTGATCTTCGGATAGTGGGTAAGTAGCGCCTCGGTGGCATCCGCCGCACACTTTTGCTGGTAATCGCATTCGATAATCCACTCCGTGCGAAACGGCAGACCGTACTGCAACAGCGTGGCGCAGAAACCACCGAGGCGCTCAGCGCGGGTCAGTGAATTGCTGAGCCCACCAAGATAGGCGATCTGCTTGTGCCCCTGCCTGATAAGATATTCGGTGGCCATTTTCGCCGCCTGCATATTGTCAGGCCGCACCACGTCAACCCCGTCAATGCCGCCGGAGCGGGTGGCGCAAATCAGCGGCACACCCTGCTCTTCCGCTTTTTCCTTCAGACCGTTCATCGAACCTTCGCCGCCGGCAATGACAATGCCGTCCACGCCGTGCGTGAGCAGCGTGTCGAAGCAGCGCATCAGGCCTTTCCCCGACGCCCCGCTTTGCAGCAGGAATAAAACCTTGCCCTGCGCTTCAAACATTTCGCTCAGGCCCGCGGTCATTTCGGCGTAAAACGGCTCGCAGATGTCGCGAACAATCAGCCCGACCACGCCGGATTCCCCACCGCGCAGCGTACTGGCCTGGCGGTTACGCACAAAGCCCAGCTCATCGACGGCACGGTTAACCCGCTCAGCCGTTGCCTGAGAAATCCGCCCTTTGCCGCCCAGCACCAGCGATACGGTGGTGACCGACACGCCAGCGTGGCGGGCTACATCAATAATGGTGATCTTTTTTTGGCTCATCGGACTCTTTCGTTCATACCGGACTCCACGAAACGGCATCACTCCCGGCCGCCATTATACGGTCTCAGAGACAAATAATTAGCGTGGTCAGAGAGTTATATCTGACTAATGACTTTGAGTAAAACGTTAAACCTGTTTTAAACCGCATAAATACTCAAATGATCGGATTGTGTGAGCTCGAACACGTAATATTTAGGTAAAACGTTTTATCTTAGCCGCCAGCTACACAGAGCCTAACAACACCATTGGGGAGCGGGTATGCCTGCACATAAAAAACAACGTTTCACACTCTGGGAGTTCTTCCAGAGCCTGGGTAAAACTTTCATGCTGCCGGTCGCGCTGCTGTCGTTTTGCGGCATTATGCTGGGCATCGGCAGCTCGTTAAGCAGCCGCGATGTGATCACCCTGCTGCCCGTACTGGGCAACCCGATCCTTCAGCTGATTTTCGTCTGGATGAGTAAGGTTGGATCTTTCGCCTTCAGCTTCCTGCCGGTGATGTTTGCCATTGCTATCCCGCTGGGCATGGCGCGTGAGAATAAAGGCGTTGCCGCCTTCTCCGGCTTCGTGGGTTTCGCCGTGCTGAATCTCGCCGTTAACTTCTATCTGACCGCTAACGGCACGCTGCCCACCACCGATCCGGCGGTGCTGAAGGCCAATAACATCCAGATGATTTTGGGCATTCAGTCTATCGATACCGGCATTCTTGGCGCGGTAATCGTCGGTATTATCGTCTATCGACTGCACGAACGCTTTAACACCATTCGCCTGCCGGATGCGCTGGCGTTCTTCGGCGGTACCCGCTTCGTGCCGATTGTCACCACCGTGGTGCTGGGCCTGGTCGGTTTACTGATCCCGCTGATCTGGCCGTTCTTCGCCGCCGGAATTACCGGCCTTGGCCGTCTGATTCAGGGTGCCGGTGTCTTTGGCCCGATGATTTTCGGTTCCGGCGAGCGCTTCCTGCTGCCTTTCGGCCTGCAGCACATTCTGGTGGCGCTGATCCGCTTTACCGAAGCGGGTGGAACGCTGGATGTCTGCGGCCGTGAAGTCAGCGGCGCGCTGACTATCTTCCAGGCGCAGCTTTCCTGCCCGACCACCCACGGCTTCTCGGAAAGCGCCACACAGTTCCTGTCGCAGGGCAAGATGCCGGCCTTCCTCGGAGGACTGCCGGGTGCGGCGCTGGCGATGTACCACTGTGCGAAACCGGAAAACCGTCATAAAATTAAAGGTCTGCTGATTTCCGGTGTGGTGGCCTGCGTGGTGGGTGGCACCACCGAACCGATCGAATTCCTGTTCCTGTTCGTGGCACCTGCGCTGTACGTGATCCACGCATTCCTGACCGGCCTGGGCTTCACCGTGATGTCGGTACTGGGTGTAACCATCGGCAATACGGACGGCAACATCATCGACTTCGTGGTGTTCGGTATTCTGCACGGCACCGCTACCAAGTGGTATCTGGTGCCGGTTGTCTCGGCCATCTGGTTCGCGGGTTACTACGCGATCTTCCGCTTCTCGATCACCCGCTTTAACATCAAAACGCCGGGCCGCGAATCGGACAGCCTGCCTGCCGCTGCCGCCGTTCCGTCTTCCAGTAAATCGGGCTATAACGTCCCGGCTATTCTTACCGCGCTGGGCGGAGCGGGTAACATCGTGTCACTGGATAACTGCATCACCCGCCTGCGCCTGTCGGTGGCAGATATGACGCTGGTGGACGATGCCACGCTGAAGGCTAACCGGGCGATTGGCGTGGTGCATCTTAATGAACATAACCTGCAGGTGGTAATTGGCCCGCAGGTGCAGTCGGTCAAAGACGAGCTTGATGCCCTGATCCGCTCGGCTCCCCGCCCTGCGACAGCGGAACCGCTCACCGTCTAAAATCCCCACGCGGGCGGCTCAGGCCGCCCTTTTCAGCTTTGTTCAGGGAGTGAAGCGCATGTCTTTTGATTTCTCCACCGTCACCGACCGTCATGGAACCTGGTGTACCCAGTGGGATTACGTCGCCGATCGCTTCGGCAGCGCCGATCTGCTGCCGTTCACCATCTCGGATATGGATTTCCCCACCGCGCCGTGCATTCTTGAAGCGCTGCAGCATCGCCTTGCGCACGGCGTGCTGGGCTACAGCCGCTGGCAGCACGACGATTTTCTCGGCGCGATTGCCCACTGGTTCCAGCAGCGCTTTAACAGCCGCATTGAAACCGAAACGGTGGTCTACGGTCCTTCAGTCATTTATATGGTGGCGCAGCTGATCCGCCAGTGGAGCCAGCCGGGCGATGGTGTGGTGACCTTCACTCCGGCCTATGACGCATTTTTTAAGGTGATAGACGGCAATCAGCGCCGCCTGCTGCCCTGCCCGCTGATCGGACAGGGCAACGACTGGATCATGGATGAACCACTGCTGGAAAGCCTGCTGCAGCAGCCCGCCTGCAAGGTACTGCTGCTGTGCAGCCCTCACAATCCGACCGGGAAAGTCTGGACCAGGTCGGAGCTTGAGCTGATGGCTGAGCTGTGCGAACGCCACGGCGTGCGGATCATCAGCGATGAGATCCATATGGATATGGTCTGGGGTGACAATCGGCATACGCCGTGGACTGACGTGGCGCGTAGCGACTGGGCGCTGGTCACCTCCGGCTCCAAGAGTTTTAATATTCCCGCGCTGACCGGGGCTTACGGGCTAATTGGCAACAAAACATCTCGTGACGCCTACCTGCACCAGTTGAAAGCCTGCGATGGCCTGTCTTCCCCGGCGGTGATGGCCATTCATGCCCACGTGGCGGCGTATCGTGCCGGTGAACCTTGGCTTGATGCCCTGCGCGACTACCTGCAGGGTAATCTGCACCACGTGGCCGACCGGCTGAATCACGCCTTCCCACAGCTGAACTGGCAGCCGCCGCAGTCAACCTATCTGGCGTGGATCGACCTTCGCCCGTTGGGCATCGACGATCGCCTGCTGCAAAACGAACTGATCGAACATCAAAAGGTCGCGATTATGCCGGGCTACACCTACGGAGAAGAAGGCAACGGCTTCCTGCGGCTGAATGTCGGCTGCCCGAGGTCGAAGGTTGAGGCGGGGGTGGAAAAATTGATTGCCGGGATTCAGGCGCTGCTGTAGCAGCCAGTTGCATTACAGCACGTTGCAAAATTTTGCAGCTGACATCTCATATTGTCAGCAACCCCCTGCGGTGAAACAAAACTGTCACACAAATATCATACGCTGTGGATACACTTTTCATCGCACTGTGTACAACAGGATGACTAACATGCCGACAGTAAAAGCGACAAATTTTAAAGATGCAGAAGAACTGCTTCATTCGGGGATCCACAAAGTAGAACTGGCCTACGACATCGGTAGCGATGATTTTTTCCGTCTCGCCAGCCACTGGTGCACCCGCGGCGCCAAGATCTCCAAAGGCAACGAGCATTTTGTGGTGTCGATTAAAAATCTCGCGATCCCACCCAATCACTGAGTCTGTCCACTCGGTTTTGATATCTGGCCACTAACCTGTTTAAATTAGGCATCATCTTTCAACCGGTTAGTGGCTATGTCTTCCGTAAAGCTGCCTGTAGTACCCCCGTTTATTCGCCGTTCGGTTCTCAGCCCACTCGCCGCTTATCCCGATGTCCTGCTGCTGGATATCCATTTTGACGAAGCACATTTCGCCCCTGATCTGTTCGATACGCTGAACATCCTGCTTCCCGCCAGGCTGCATAAAGCGGTCAACAAGCGCCGGGCGGAATATCTCGCCAGCCGCTACGGCCTGCAACAGGCGCTGGCAACGCTGGGCATCGAAAAGTTTGTTTTGCACAACGATGAGGATCGCGCCCCGCTGTGGCCTGCGGGAATTCGCGGCTCGCTCTCCCACACCCACCAGCGCATCTGCGCGCTGCTGACCCGCCGCCGCGACGTGCTGCCGGGCATCGACTGCGAGCAGATGATGGCAGAGGAACCGGCGTTAGAGATGGCGCAGATGATCGTTAATCCTGCGGAAAACAGGCTGTTAGAACGGCTTGAGCTGTCGTTTGCCTGTGCGCTGACGGTGGTTTTTTCGGCGAAAGAGAGCCTGTATAAGGCGATCTGGCCCGAACTGCGGCGTTTTATGGATTTCAGTGCGGCGGAGGTCGTCGGCTGGGATTCGCTGAATAAGCAGATTACGCTGCGGCTGACCGAGACGTTTTCGGGTGAATTTTATGCCGGAAGAGCGTTTACGGTAGAAGTAGAGTTACAGCCCGATACGGTTTTAACCTGGGTTATCGGGCTGCAGGCGTCGTCTGCATAGCTTACTTACCGTCGCGCGGTGTGCGGTCCTGCAGCTGGAGATCGTGCAGGTCCACGCCGTACAGTTCCACCATCGGAATCATCGCCTCAACCACCCGGCAGCTGTCCAGCGTTGCCATGCCGGCAGGCACCTGGAAGAAACGGGTAAAATGCAGCCATAAACCTTTCATACGTTGCTCCTCTATGTTGTGAAAGGTGAGTAAACCTTATTTTATCGCCTCCGCAAAATATCCATTTCGCACAGCCTTTGCCAGCCGCTGGTAATAGCCGCTTATCCCATCTGATGAATGATATATGCCGGATTTGTTGTTTTACTCCCCTCGCGCCTCCCTTCAATAATTGCCAGCAACTGAAGCACATTAAGGATTAATTATGGCTTATCAATTGAGCCTGCTGGACAAAAGTCCGGTAGCAGAAGGTGAAACCCCTTCCCAGGCGCTGGCACGGACATTATTGCTGGCGCAAAAAGCCGAAGAGTGGGGTTTTCACCGCTTCTGGCTGGCCGAACACCACAATACGCAGGCGCTGGCCAGCCCGTCTCCGGAAGTGCTGATTGCCTGGATCCTGGCCCATACCCGCCATCTGCGCGTCGGTTCCGGCGGCGTGATGCTGCAGCACTACAGCCCTTATAAAGTGGCGGAAAACTTTAACCTGCTGGCCTCTCTGGCCCCGGGCCGCGTCGACCTCGGCGTCGGTAAAGCACCGGGCGGCCTGCCGCTGTCCACCCGCGCATTGCAGCACGGCATTAACGCCGAGGCGAAAGGTGACTTTGCCAGCCAGCTGCGCGCGCTGGATGGCTGGCTGAGCCCCACCGCCAGCGACAGCCAGATCGAAGACCAACTGCTGGCAACGCCCGTCCCGGTTCGCCCGGCTCAGCGTTTTCTGCTGGGTGCCAGCGAAGGCAGCGCGCAGCTGGCCGCCGAGCTGAACTGGCAGTTTGTTTTCGCCGCGCACCTCAACGGTAACCGCCAGGAGCTGGAACAGACGCTGGCAACCTATCGTCGCCTGAGCGGCGGGCAGTCGGCGCTGGTGGCGGTACAGGTGATTGTCGCTGAGTCGGCGGCGGATGCCGATCTGCTGGCGGCCGATTTGCAGCACTACCGTGTGCATGTGGAGAACGGCCAGAGCGTGACCGTCGGTACGATTGCCCAGGCCGAAGCCTTTATTCGCCAGGCCAACGCCACGAACTACCGCATCGAACCGCGTGAAGCGGCGGTGATTAAAGGCACGGCCGCACAGGTTCACGACGAGCTGGACGCGCTGCATCAGCAGTACGGCATTGAAGAGTTTGTTATTGATACGCCGGTCAGCAGCGGCGCGGCGCGGGTGAAATCGCTGGAATTACTGGCCAGCCATCGCCTGGTCGCCGCCTGAGGAGCACAGCACAATGAGTCAGAATCTTGGACAACAGTTAATCGCATGGCGACGTGAGCTGCATCAGTTCCCCGAGCTGTCCAACGAGGAATTTGCCACCACCGAACGTATCCAGGGCTGGCTGCGCAGTGCGGGCATTGAGCCGCAGCCTTACGGACTGAATACCGGCGTGGTGGCCGAAATCGGTCAGGGTGACGCGCTGATCGCGCTGCGTGCCGATATCGACGCCCTGCCGATCGAAGAGGTTGTACCGGTTGAATTTCGCTCCCAGAATCCGGGCGTGATGCACGCCTGCGGCCACGATGTGCATACCTCGGTGATCCTCGGTGCCGCCCTGCTGCTGAAAGCAAGGGAGAAAACGCTGCCGGGCCGGGTGCGCCTGCTGTTCCAGCCTGCGGAAGAACGCTTTGGCGGCGCGAAAACGCTGATTAAGGCCGGTGCGCTGGACAACGTCAGCGCCATTTTCGGCATGCACAACGCGCCGGAACTGCCGGTTGGCACCTTCGCCACACGCGGCGGGCCGTTCTACGCCAACGTCGACCGCTTTGACTTCGAGGTCACCGGTAAAGGTGCCCACGCCGCCCGTCCTCAGGAGGGTATTGATGCGATTGTGATTGCCAGCCAGATCGTTACCGCGCTGCAAACGCTGGTCAGCCGCAGCTACAGCCCGCTGGAATCAGTGGTAGTCAGCGTGACCCGCATTGAGGGCGGCAATACCTGGAACGTGCTGCCGCAGACCGTAGTGCTGGAAGGCACGGTGCGCACCCACAACGACGCCATTCGCGCGTCATTACCACAGCGCTTCCAGCAGCTGATTAGCAGCATTGCCGAAGGCTTCGGCGCAACCGCGAAGCTGAACTGGCATGCGGGTCCCCCGGCGCTGGTCAACACCGAGCGCTGGGCTGAATTCAGTAAAGGGGTCGCGGCCGAAGCTGGCTACCACGTGCAGCACGCCGACCTGCAAATGGGCGGGGAGGATTTCGCTTTCTACCTGCACAACACCCCCGGCACCTTCGTCAGTATCGGCAGCGCCAGCGAATTCGGCCTGCATCATCCCGGATTTAAGCCGGATGAAAGCCTGATCGAACCGGCCGCCCGTTATTTCAGCCAGCTGGCAGAAGCCGCGCTGCGTGAAATTAGTTAACCACAGCAAACTGCGTTTCCACCTGCACATTCAAATAATAAGAGTAAACATCATGATTAAAACCTCATTACTGTCAGGACTGTTCGTTGCTACTGCCCTGTTAACCAGCGGAGCCTGGGCTGAAACCGTCACCGTGAACGGCACCGGTATCAGCGTGGAAGCCAACGCCGCGCCGATCCATGCGCCGGTGAACCCTGAAGCCGTGGCGCAGATCCCCAAAGATCACCGCTTCGCCGTACCGGGTAAATTTACCGTTGCCGTGGCTGCACTGAACTCACCGCCGCTAACGCTGTTCTCTGACGACAACAAAACCCTGCAGGGCAGCGAAGTGGATATCGCCCGCCTGGTGGCCGACAGCCTGGGCCTTGAACTGAACGTGGTGCCAACCTCCTGGGAAGACTGGCCGCTGGGCGTCAGCTCCGGCAAATACGACGCGGCGATCACCAACGTGACCGTCACCAAAGAGCGTAAAGAGAAGTTCGACTTCGCCACCTACCGTCAGGATTCACTGGGCTTTTACGTCAAGTCCACCAGCAAAATCACCTCGCTGAAAAAAGCGGAAGATATTGCCGGCCTGCGCATTATCGTCGGCTCCGGTACCAACCAGGAAGCGATCCTGCTGGCCTGGGATGAAGCCAACCAGAAAAAAGGCCTGAAGCCGTTTACCCCAATCTACGTTAAGGATGACGCCGCGCAGACGCTGTCCCTGCAGTCCGGCCGTGCGGATGCCTACTTCGGTCCTAACGTGATTGGCGCATGGAAAGCGGCGCTGACCGGCCAGACCAAACTGGTGGGCAGCGTTGACGGCGGCTGGCCAAAGGCCGCACACATCGCGGTCACGCTGAAGAAAGGCAATGGCCTGGTCACGCCGGTGAACACTGCGCTGAACGGCGTAATTAAAAGCGGCGAGTACGACAAAGTGCTGAACCGCTGGGGTGAAGGCATTGAACGCCTGGATCGCTCCGAGATCAATCCGCCGGGTCTGGGCGACTAAGGAGTTCGTGATGAGTCAAGCACAGTTCCGCCAGCTGTCACCGGAAGCCCCGGAGCTGGCACCGATTATCGACGGTCTGTTCGGCGAATACAGCGCCCGCTACGGTGACTTTTTTGCCCGCGACGCGGAAGTCGAGCTGACCGAATGGTATCTGCCGCCGCGCGGTACGTTTGTGGTGCTGGAGCGCGACGGCGAAATTATTGCGATGGGCGCCTACAAGGCGCTCGATTCGGAAACCGCCGAGCTGAAACGCATCTGGACGCGCAGCGATCTGCGCCGCCAGGGGCTGGCACTGCAGGTGCTGGTGGAACTGGAGCGACGCGCCGCGCTGGCGGGTTATCAGGGGGTGTTTCTCACCACCGGTTTCCGCCAGCCGGAAGCGGTGAGGCTCTATCTCTCCCACGGCTATCAGCCGCAGTTTGACATTACCCGCAATCCGGAAGAGTACAGCCTGCCGCCGCACGATGGCCGCCTGCGCTTCCGTAAGCCGCTGAATCAACATGTTACCGCAGGGGCCGCGCATGAAACTGAATGAAACGGAAACCCTGCGCGTCGTCCCCGCGCGCTACCCGCTCAGAGTACTGGGCGGGTTTATCGCCCTGTTTGTACTGGCGGTCGTGATTCAGTCGGTCGCTTTTAATCCGCGCTGGGAGTGGAAGGTCTTCACCCACTGGTTCTTCCACCCGGCGATCCTCAGCGGCCTGGGCCAGACACTGCTGCTGACGCTGATTGCCACGGTGCTCAGCATTGTCTTCGGCGGCCTGCTGGCGCTGGCACGCCTTTCGCCCTCGTGGCTGCTTTCGGGACTGGCCTTCGGCTATATCTGGCTGTTCCGCTCGCTGCCGCTGATTGTGGTGCTGATTATTCTCTACAACTTCTCCTACCTCTACGACACGCTGTCGATTGGTATTCCGTTTACCCCGCTGACCTTCGCCGAATACCAGACCATTGACGTGCTTGGCCAGTTCAGCACCGCCGTGATTGGCCTGACGCTGGTGCAATCGGCCTACACCGCCGAAATTATTCGCGGAGGTATCCTCGGCGTCGATCAGGGGCAGTTTGAAGCCGCCGCCGCGCTGGGCCTGCCGGGCTCGCGCCGCACGCTGCGCATTATCCTGCCGCAGGCGCTGCGCTCGATTATCCCGACCGGCTTTAACGAAATTATCAGCCTCGCCAAAGGCACCGCGATGGTGTACGTGCTGGCGATGCCGGAACTGTTCTACACCATTCAGATGGTCTACAACCGCACGCAGCAGGTTATCCCGCTACTGATGGTGGCCGCCGTGTGGTATCTGCTGATCACTACCGTACTGTCGATTCTGCAGCATTACGTTGAGCGCTGGCTGGCCCGCAGTGCAACCCGTGAATCTTCTAGTCCGCGTCCACGTTGGCGCTTACGCCGTCAGACTGCGGCGATCACCCCGCTAAGGAGCTAACGATGTCAGAAGCCCTCGATCTGCACAGCCACGCGGTGCGCGGCCATATTTCGATTACTCAGGTCAGCAAAAGCTTTGGCCGCTTCAAGGCGCTGGATAACGTGTCGCTGGAGCTGCCGCCGGGTTCGGTGACGGTGATCCTCGGCCCTTCCGGATCCGGTAAATCCACCCTGCTGCGGGCGATAAACCACCTGGAGCGCGTCGACGAAGGCTTTATCCGTATCGACGGTGACTACATTGGCTATCGCCGTAAGGGTGACAAGCTGTACGAACTGAAGGAGAAGGCGATCCTCAAGCAGCGTACCGAAGTGGGTTATGTCTTTCAGAACTTCAATCTGTTCCCGCATCTGACGGTGCTGGAAAACATCATAGAAGCGCCGATTGTGCATAAACGCTTAACCCGGCAGCAGGCGATTGCCCGCGCCGGTGAACTGCTGGATGCGGTGGGGCTGCGCCACAAGGCGGATGCGTGGCCGCGCCATCTTTCCGGTGGGCAGCAGCAGCGTATCGCCATCGCCCGCGCACTGGCGCTCGACCCGCGCGTGATCCTGTTTGATGAACCGACCTCTGCACTGGATCCGGAGCTGGTCGGTGAAGTGCTGGACACCATTAAAAAGCTGGCCCGTTCCGGCACCACGCTGGTGGTGGTCACCCATGAGATCGGCTTCGCCCGTGAAGTGGCTGATAATGTGGTGTTTATGGTGGACGGTAAAATCGTTGAACAGGGCAGCGCGCAGCAGGTGCTGAATAATCCGCAGCATCCGCGCACCAGCCGCTTCCTCGCCAAAGTTCTGTAACACCCTCTCCTCTCTGACGCATAAAAAAACGGCTTATCATGATGATAAGCCGTTGCAACCATTTGGTAAGACGACGAGAAAGTTCAGGGAAGTTAACGGCGGTACTCAACCGTCACAGTCAGCTTACCCCTCTACTAAGCCGTTGACTAATAACAAAAGTAGCTGAAGTTATGCAAAGTCATTTTGACGTTCAGTTCGCGGTATCGGTGCGTTTAACCGCATCCAGCGTGGCCATATCCCGCTCGGCACCGGTCAGTTCACTGAGATGCCCCTGACGCATTTCCAGCAGGCGGTCCGCATGCAGGAAATAGTGATCGTCATGGCTGATAGCAAAGACGGTTTTGCCCATGCCCTGCAGCCAAGGCAGCAGCTCGCGGTAGAAGATACGACGGAAGTGCGGATCCTGATCCGCCGCCCACTCATCGAGCAGCAGGATGTCGCGCTGCTCGGCGGTCGCCAGCAACAGCGCCAGGCGCTTGCTCTGCCCTTTCGACAGCTTCAGATTCAGAATGCGGTTGCCGTCGAGCTGGATCTTATCCTGCATCTGTAACCGCTCCAGCCACGCCTGAACCCGCTCGGGATCGGCCGGCTGGCCGCTGTCATCGATCAGGCGGTCAAACAGATGCACATCGGTGAATACCGCCGAGAACAGCTGCCGGTAATCGTCCATCGACTCGGGCTGGATCACTTTGCCGTCGAGCAGGATCTCGCCGGAAACCGGCTGGTACAGCCCGGTCAGCAGCATCGCCAGCGTGGATTTTCCGCTGCCGTTGCCGCCGATCAGAAAGACCAGTTCGCCACGGTTGAGGACCATGTTGATCGGCCCGACGCTGAATCCGTTATCCCCGTAGTGGAACACCAGGTTACGCAGCTCCAGCGTCTGCCACGCCTTTTTGCCTTGCTGCGCCGGGAATTCGGCCTGATAGTCGGCCAGCTTGAAGGTGTTGAGCTTGTTAAACGCTACCTGCGCGGTCAGCAGCGTCGGCAGTGCGCCAACGGCAGAGAGCATTGGCGTACGCAGGAACAGCAGCGTCAGTGAATAGGTGGCGGCCACGGCGGTATCCGCCCAGCCCAGGCTGTTTGCCAGATAGAATGCCAGCCCGATTGCGCCGAGCATCATAATGTTCGACCAGTTAACGGCGCTGAGATGGTAGGTATCGGCACGCACAATGTGATGGCGATAGGTGCGGGCATCCTCACCGTAGACGTGGTCAAAAATCTGCTGCGCGCGCTGACGGTTCAGCGCCAGCTCTTTGCGGCCTTCGATAATGGTCTGGAAGTCGGCATACAGGCGTTCTTCGGTATTACGCAGCACTTCCAAATGGCGATAAACGCGCGACACCAGCAGCCAGCCACCCACGATGGTGATGGCAACCCACACCGCGGTGACCACCAGCATTTTAGGTGACAGCCAGCCCAGATAGGCCGCCGATCCCACGGTTAAAATAATCCCCTGGATTAGCTCCGGCAGACGTACAAAGGCGATGGTGATATTGCGCACGTCGCTGGTCAGCGCCGCCAGCAACTGGGCGTTGCCAATCTGCTCGATGCGCTCAACGCGGGTATCGAGGATACGGCGGATAAATTCGCCGCGCAGGCGATAAACAAAGTGGTGACCCAACAGGGTCAGCGCCAGTTGAGAACCCAGCGTCACCGCCATCAGCAGCAGAAGCAGGCCGAGAAACTGCGGCAGCACCATCAGTGAAGAGTTGAGGGTAACGATCAGTTCGCGGTTGATAAAGGCGATCAGGCCAATACCCAGCACCGCGCTGAGCAGGCTAAGCACTATCACGCCGATAAACGGCCAGCGATACTGCTTATAGACGACGTGAAGCAACTCCATGAAAACATCCCGGCAGGTAAAAAAGCAGCTAGCAGTGTAATGAGCTGACCGGCGAGATCAATACTAATTCTCATTATCACAGCTTTGGCTGCGGTTTAATCCGGGATCAGTGCGCGCGGCGAAAGGTCAGATTAAAGCGGAAGGCTCCGGCCTGAGGATGAACGCCGGGTTTCAGCGGCAGAATGCCGTGATAGCGCAGCCGCGACGGGCCGCCCCACACCACCACATCACCGTGCTCCAGCAGCACCCGCGTGGTGGCGTCGCTGCGCTCGAATCCGCCAAACTGGAAAACCGCAGGCAACCCCAGCGAGACCGAGACGATCGGCTGACGCAGGTCGCGCTCGTCCTTATCCTGATGCAGGGTCAGCTTCGCTCCCGGCTCATAGCGGTTAAGCAGGCAGGCGTCGGGATTGAAATTGAGAAAACCGGCTTCGGCGGCGCAGCTGACGGCAAGCTGGCGAAACAGTGGCGGCATCGGCGGCCAGCGGGTTCCCATGGCATTATCCTGCTCGCTGTACTGATAGCCGCGCGAGTCGGTGGTCCAGCCCAGATCCCCGCAGTTGGTCATCGCCACCGACATACGGTGACCGCCGGGCGTGATGCGGTGATGAAACGGATTCTGTACCGCTATCTGCGCCACCAATTCAAGCAGCGCATCGGCGTCTCTCAGTGCGCGTCGGCGCAGGATCACCGCGCCGTCGGCCAGCGGTTCGCTCCAGGGGTCCTCTTCCGCAAACAGATCGAGCATAGCCTCTCCTCAGGGTTTATCACTGCCGGTATCAGTCTGTATAAAGGCCTTAAACTGTGGCGACATCCAGCTGGTAAAGCCATCGCCCTGTTTATAGATCAGATAGACCGCCAGCTTATCACGCAGCGCCAGCGCTTTGGCTTTCTCTTCACCCAGCACCATCAGCCCGGTATCCCAGCCGTCTGCCTCCAGCGCCGTGGTGGCAATCACCGTGGCGGAAACCAGACGATGCTGGATCGGCTGACCGGTGACCGGATCGATAACGTGAGAGATCCGTTTGCCGTCCAGCTCATAATAGTTGCGATAGCTGCCGGAGGTGCTGATGCCGTACCCCTGCAGATCAACAATCGCCTGCACGGCATTTTCGCGATCGGTCGGTTTCTGAATCGCCACCTGCCAGGCTTTGCCCTGCGCATTTTGCCCACGCGTCAGCACCGCACCGCCCACCGACACCAGATAGTTGTTGATGCCCTCTTTTTCCATCAGCCGGGCCAGATGATCGGTCGCGAAACCTTCGCCCACGGTAGACAGGTCAACGTACAGCTCGGGAAGATCTTTTTGCAGATACGCCTGCCCGGCGCGATTAATGACCTGCAGATGCTGCAATCCGGTCAGCGCGCGGGCGGCATCTATCTGCTGGATGCTCGGGGTGCTGGCGGGCTGTTTGTCGGGGCCGAATCCCCACAGATTGACCAGTGGGCCAATGGTGATATCCATCGCGCCGCCTGTCTGATGGCCGATACGCAGCGCCAGGGTGATAATATCGGCCATGTTGTCGCTAACCGGCTGTGGGTCGCTGCCGCGATATTGATTAAAACGCGAGAGCACCGAGTCGTTTTTCCAGGTTGAAAGCTCGTGGTCATCGTTATTGAGCTGCTGCTGGATGGCGTTTTGCAACGCCTCGCGGCGTGCGCTATCCACGCCGGCCAGGCTGACGCGCCACCCGGTGCCCATCGTTTTCCCTTCCAGCACCATTCCGTCACGCTGTGCGGGAGTTTGCGGGTTGTCGCAGGCGACCAGCAGAAATGCGGCCGCCAGGCTGATGAGGTGTCGCCAGTTTGCTTTCATTTTTTTCTAACCTTTTTGCTGCTAATGCGGACGGCGCCAAAGCTTCGGACTGCGCCGTTTTTAAATGCTCTAGAAAATTGCTGGCGATGATTATCTTTGCCAAGGGCTGGAATGACAAGGGTAGCAGGTGTGGTGATTCAGGGGCGGTTTAGAAATAGGGCAAGTTCACGGGAGTGATTGTAGGGACTTCGATGGCGGCGATGGCTGTCAGGAGCTGGCGCTGGCGGGTTGTGCCCCCGGGCGGGCGGTCCTCGCGCCGCTTTGCGGTTCCTTCACTTCGCTCGTCAGCCGGACGGACCGGCACAGACGCGCGTCCTGCGCGGCTGTACCTTTCGCCTGCGTCCATGCAGGCGAATCCTGGCTTCCTCTCTGCGTTAAGCACTGTGGATTGCTCGACCGGGGGCACAACCCGCCTGCTTTCTGGCTTCGGCGTTGCCTGAAAGTGAATCCAGGATTCCTCTTCGCGTTGTGCGCTGGAGATGGCTCCACGACGGGATCAACCTTTTCGCTAAGCAACGTTGTGTCGGCTGCTTACAAAGGCACAGGTGAATGTGGATGGAAGCTATGCCAAGGTTAAGAAGGCCCGAGCTCTGCGGCGGCCGGGCAATCCGCAGCGCTGAGGTGCAGGCTTCTGGGCCGGAGAGACCCGCATGGACGCGGGTTTCAGGTACGGCGTGGGCAGGACGCCCACTCCGTGCCGGTCCGCAAGACCAGAAGCCGGAAACGAAGGCATCATGCGCAGCATGACGCGAGGACCGTCCAGCCGCCGCAGAGGTCGGGCCGGGCTCGCCATACCGCAGCGATAAGCAATGCGCAATGAGTGAAAAACGCATGGCGGTTTAATGCAGGCACGTTTCGGAAAGGATGATGTGAGGTGAATTGAAGTGAGGGTTACCCAGCCGCAGGTGATAAAAAAGCCGCCATCTTGAAAAGATAGCGGCTCAGTTACTTTCAACTCACAGGCTTCAGGATATTCTTCAGCCCGCCAACAGCAACAGCTCTTAGAACTGGTAAACCAGACCAACTGCAACTACGTCGTCGGTGTTGATACCCGCTGCGTTAGTGAATGCGCTGTCATCCAGCAGGTTGATCTGGTAATCAACGTAGGTGGACATGTTTTTGTTGAAGTAGTAAGTCGTACCCACATCAATGTAGCGTTTCAGGTTCTGAGAACCGTAACCTTCGATTTGTTTGCCGCGTGAGCTAACAAACGCCAGCGATGGGCGCAGACCAAAGTCGAACTGGTACTGTGCAACCAGTTCCCAGTTATCCGCCTGGTTAGCGTAGCCGTAAGCGGTCGAATCAAGGCTGCCGAAACGGGTGGCGTTATAAGAACGGCTGTACATTGCCGCCAGGTAGATGTTGTTCGCGTCGTATTTCAGACCGCCTGAGTAAGCGGTTGCGCGATCGCCGTGGCCCAGTACGGCACTGTTGTTCTGATCGTCGGTACGATCGGAAGAGAACATCGCGGCACCGATACCGAAGCCCTCACCGATGTCATAGGTGGTTGACAGACCCCAGCCATCGCCGTTCTGGCCCAGAACATCGCGACCGTTGTTCGTTTCTTCAGCGTTGCCGTTTTTGCCCTGGTACTGAATGGCGAAGTTCAGGCCATCCACCAGACCAAAGAAGTCGTTATTACGATAGGTTGCCAGGCCGCTTGAGCGCTGGAACAGGAAGTTATCCGCACCGTAGGTATCACCACCGAACTCAGGCAGAACGTCAGTCCATGCGCCGATATCGTACATCACACCGTAGTTACGGCCGTAGTCGAGTGAACCCGCATCGCCAAATTTCAGACCGGCGAAACCAACACGGGTATAGTTGTTATCGGTACCCTGGGATTCCGCATTGTTCAGTGCAACCTGATATTCCCACTCGCCGTAGCCGGTCAGTTGGTCGGTAACCTGAGTTTCACCTTTGAAACCGAAGCGCAGATAGGACTGGTCGCCATCTGTGCCGTTGTCATCGGAGAAGTAGTGCAGGCCGTCAACTTTGCCGAAAAGATCCAGTTTGTTGCCGTCTTTGTTATAGATTTCAGCTGCGCCAGCGGTACCGGCTACCAGCAGAGCTGGAATCATCAGCGAAAGAACGCGAAGCTTCATGTTAGTACCCTCTCATTATATTTGTCTTATTTGCCACTGCTTTACCACTGAGTACTGAATGTATTAATTCAGCGTTGAAAATCATATTAATGGACTATGAGCAATAATCCATGAAGAAAATGATACCAAATACAAGAATATGTTTCAGAACATATTCCATATATTTCAAAGTATGAATTTCAGGGAACTTTTATACGGCACTTATTGATAACTTATATAGCACCAATAATCAAAAATTAATTTAATTACTAAAAATCAATAATTTAAACCAAAATCCGTGCGCACTGAATGATAAATATTTCCATTCAGCGGAAGCTATAATAATTACGCTATCATCATTTAATTTCATTATTACCTTCATTCCCCCGAATGATTTGTGTCACCCCAAATATTTCCACCGGACTTTATGGTCCGGTTTTTTTTCCCGAAATTCACCTTTCAGAAACTGGAAAATTAATTTCCCACAGAAATTAAATACCTTTTCTCCATCATTCCTGCGCAAAGGAAAAATTATCGACTCCGATTAATCTTCCAATTCACGCGTAATCGCGTTGATTAGCGCGGAATCCCCAGCCGATAACTCATCCCCTTCCGTGACTATCGCAACGCGCGCATCGCAGCGGTTGATGATCCCTTCCTGCTTACGGGTGTCGTTGTCAGCACCTGCCGGAGCCAGGACTCCTCTGGGAAATAACCACTTCCCGACGATTCCGATTCACAGCATTTTCCTTTCGGGCTATTAACTCTGCCTGACGGATGAGATAGCCCTGACGATCGGCAAAGATAGCGCCCCAACGCAGCGTTGCGCTTCTTTACCACCGGCAATTATGGTAAAAAACGGGGTTAACTTTGCACAGGCTGAATGGATAAAATGACAACACTGGAAACGCAAATCTCAGCAACTGAAGCGCGGCTAAATCAGCGGGCCACTCGCGTGGTCTTTTTGATTGCCGGGATTGGCATGTCCGCCTGGGCTCCGCTGGTCCCCTACGCGAAAGATCGTGCCGTGTTAAGCGATGCCTCCTTCGGCACGCTGCTGCTGTTTCTCGGGCTGGGCTCGCTGGTTGCGATGCCGTTGACCGGTATTCTGGTGGGTCGTTATGGCTGTAAGCGAATCATAACCTGCGGCAGTATCCTGTTACTGATGCTGCTTCCTCTGCTGGCCGTGCTCTCCTCCCCCTTCTCGCTCGCGCTCGCGCTGATTGCCTTTGGGGCGTCGATCGGCACGATCGACGTGGCGATGAATATTCAGGCGGTAGAAGTCGAAAAAAGTTCGGGCAAAGCGATGATGTCCGGTTTCCACGGCTTCTTCAGCATGGGTGGTATCATCGGAGCCGGGCTAATGAGCCTGATTCTGGCGCTGGGCATGACGCCGGTCCATGCGGTGCTGGTGATTAATCTACTGCTGATTGCACTTTATCTGTTCTGCCAGAGCCATATCCTTAATGAACGCCTGCATCAGCCGGATACGCCCGTGTTTGTGGTGCCGCGCGGTTGGGTGCTGTTCCTCGGCGTATTGTGCTTTATCCTGTTTCTGGCCGAAGGCGCCATTCTTGACTGGGGCGCGCTGTTTTTAACTCATAACCGTGATATGCCCGCCGCGCAGGCCGGGATGGGCTATGCGGTCTTTTCCGTCGCCATGACCATTGGCAGATTATGCGGCGACTGGGTTGTGTTAAAAGCAGGCCGAACGGCAACGCTGTTCTTTGGTTCACTGTGCGCCGCCGCAGGATTAGGGCTGGCGGTGACCATCGACGACTCGACAATGACGCTACTCGGCTTCCTGCTGGTGGGGTTTGGCGCATCAAATACCGTACCGATTATGTTCAGCGCGGCAGGCAGTCAAAAAACCATGCCGGTCAATCTGGCCATTTCGGCGATGACCACCATTGGCTATGCGGGTATTCTCGCCGGACCGGCGCTGATCGGCTTTATCGCCCAGCTGTCGAGCCTTTCCATCGCGTTTACCGCCGTGGCCGCACTGCTGCTCGTCGTTGCCGCCAGTGCGCGAGCGATTACCCGATGATCGGTGCCAGCGTATGACGACCTATAAATTTCCGCTGACCTCCGCTAACGTTACGCGATTTTTCGTGCTGTTTATTCTGCTGCTACTGTTGGCATCCGGCTTTATGATCCAGAACGCCGTCAGCGCCTGGCTCACGGCCCGGCACTATGTGATGAACGACATCACTCATGTCATGCAAAAGCGCATTGATACGTATCGTTTTGCTACCTGGCAGATTTATGAAAACCTTGCCGCCAGCGCGGCGGGTACCTCTCCGTCCGAAAGCCTGCAGGAAACGCGTTTGCGCCCTGATGTCTACGCGCTGGAAAAGAGCAGGCGTAAAACGGAAGCGCTGATTTTTGGTTCGCACGACAGCGGTACGCTGGACATGTCACTGCGCATGTCCAACTATCTGGACACCCTGTGGGGCGCAGAAAACAGCACGTGGTCGATGTATTTTCTCAACGGCCAGGATAACAGCCTGATTTTGGTATCGACGCTGCCGCTGAAAGATATGGCATCCCGCTATAAAGACAGCGCCATCAGCACCATCGTTGAGGCGCGGCGCGCGGAGATGCTGCAGCAGGCGAATGCGCTGGATGAGCGTGAAAGTTTCTCCCCGCTGCGCCGTCTGAGCTGGCAGAACGACCACTATTTCACCATGCGCACCACCTTTAATCAGCCCGGCCATCTGGCGACGGTGGTGGCGTTCGATCTACCGGTCAACGACATCATTCCTGAAGCCATGCCGCTGGAAAACTTCCAGCTGCGGCAGGATACTTCGCCGGTAGCGGAAGGCAGCGATAGCGAGAATAACAGTAATAAAGCGCGCATCAACTGGGTGAACCCGAATATCGAAATCGCCACCTCGCTTTCCGGCACCCCACTCCAGCTGGTTTATCGCGTGCCGGTGACCGAGCTGGCGCTGGATACACTGCACAATTTGCTCTGGCCGCTACTGGCGAATCTCAGCCTGCTACTGCTGTCGCTGGCCGGTTTGTTCCTGCTACGCCAGCAGTCGCTGCGCCCCAGTGAGAATCAGAGCGCCGAGCTGGAATCCCTGCGCCAGCTGAATGAAGAGATTATCGCCACGCTGCCGGTGGGTCTGCTGGTCTACGACTTCGCCAACAACCGCACCCTGCTCAGCAACAAGATTGCCGAGCACCTGCTGCCGCATTTAAACCTGCAGAAAATCATTAACATGTCCGATCAGCATCAGGGCGTCCTGCAGGCAACGGTGAACAACGAAGTTTATGAGATCCGCCACGCGCGCAGCGCGATTTCACCGCATACGCAGCTGTTTATGATGCGCGACCAGGATCGTGAGCTGCTGGTGAACAAAAAGCTGCAGAAGGCGCAGCAGGTGCTCGATAAAAACCACCAGTCTCGGCAGCAGCTGCTGCAAAATCTGGGTCATGCTCTCCAGCGCCCGCTGAACGACGTGATCCAGCGACTGCTGACCCTGGGCAGTGATTACGATGTTGAATCACTGCATCAGTCTCTGGAATCCGCGCAGTCCCTGGAGCGGCTGATTGACGATATCGTACTGCTTAACCAGCTTGAAACGCTGGACTGGGCACCCGAGGTCAGCCCGTTTAGCCTGCAGGGCCTGCTGGACGAACTGGCTCAGGACGTTCTGCCGGCAATGCGGCGAAAAGGCCTGACGCTGATGATCGCCAACCACCTGAGCAGCGATGAGCTGCGGCTGGGCGATCGGCGCGCGGTGGCAAAAATTCTCTCCACGCTGCTGTACTATGCCATCACCACCACCACGTGGGGGCGGGTCAGCGTTACCGTTGACACGCTGCCGGAAAACCCGGATCGGCTGGTGATTGATATTGTCGATACCGGATCCGGCCTTTCCGCTGATGAAATGGCCAACAACGACTTCCCGTTCCTTGGTGAAACGCATAAAGATCGCTTTGGTCAGGCGTCCGGTATGGCGTTCTTCCTCTGTAAGCAGCTGTGCAAACAGCTCGGCGGCCAGATGGAGATCCACGCGGCGGCGGAGATCGGCTCACGCTACAGCATCCAGCTGCCCATGTCGCTGGAGCCTCAGCAGGATCAGGAAGAGAAGCTGCTGGACGGCGTTAATGCCCTGATTGATATCACCGTTGATGACGTACGCAGAATTGTGGTGCGTCAGCTTGAAGACTGGGGCGCGAACTGCATCACGCCGGATGAACGCTTCTCCGGCCAGCAGCACGATGTGCTGGTTACTGACGATCCGGCGAAACTGACGCCGTGGTCGCTTCTGCTGGCCGATGACGAACCGGGCTTTACGTTACTGGCACACGGCCAGTATCGGGTTAATTTCAATATCAGCAGCGCAATGCAGGACGCACTGCTGCAGCTGATAGAACAACAGCTGGCTCAGGAGGAGTCGGTTGATGACAGCATGGAACCGCAGGATTTGGCACAGCTTTTTGCCAGCGGTTATTTCCAGCTATTTGTGGACACAGTTCCGGATGATGTCAGGAGGTTGTATAATGAGGCAGCAAACAGGGAATACAGTGCGCTTGCTCAGACAGCACACCGGCTGAAAGGTGTGTTTGCCATGCTCAACTTGCTCCCCGGCAAGCAGCTCTGCGAAATGCTAGAGCAGCACATCCGCGAATGTAACGATTCAAACATTAAAAATACCACCAGTGAAATTGACCACTACGTCAACGACCTGCTGCAGCAAGGTAACCCATAATATGAATAACCTGAATGTAATCATTGCCGACGACCATCCTATTGTCCTGTTTGGTATTCGTAAATCCCTCGAGCAAATTGAATGGGTCAACGTCGTTGGGGAATTTGAAGACTCAACGAGCCTGATCAACAGCCTGTCAAAACTTGAGGCCAACGTGCTGATCACCGACCTGTCTATGCCAGGCGATAAATACGGTGATGGCATTACACTGATCAAATACATCAAGCGCCACTATCCTGACCTGTCCATTATCGTTCTGACCATGAACAATAACCCGGCAATTCTCAGCGCCGTGCTGGATCTGGATATCGAAGGCATCGTGCTAAAACAAGGTGCGCCAACCGACCTGCCGAAGGCGCTGGCTGCACTGCAGAAAGGCAAAAAATATACGCCAGAGAGCGTGGCGAAACTGCTGGAGAAAATCAGCGCGGGCGGTTACGGCGACAAACGCCTGTCACCGAAAGAGAGCGAAGTACTGCGCCTGTTTGCGGAAGGCTTCCTGGTGACTGAAATTGCCAAGAAACTGAACCGCAGCATCAAAACCATCAGTAGCCAGAAGAAGTCGGCGATGATGAAGCTGGGCGTGGAAAACGACATTGCCCTGCTGAACTACCTTTCATCCGTCAGCATGTCATCGGTCGATAAAGACTGATCCGCAACGGGGCGGCGCTTTCGGGCCGCCCCGTGCGTATTAATCCGCCCTGCCCTTTCTTACCCGCTCTGCATAAAACGCCAGCGCCTGCTGCAGAACATCCATCGTCACCGGCTTCGACAGACAGTTATCCATCCCCGCCTCCATGCAACGCTGCTTCTCTTCTGCCAGCGCGTTGGCAGTAACGCCGACCACCGGGAAGGTTTGCCCCAGCTGGCGCAGACGCTGAGTCAGGCGATAGCCGTCCATATTCGGCATATTCACGTCGGTCAGCACAATATCGATCTCACTGCGGCTGATGACGTTCAGTGCGTCAACGCCATCCTGCGCGGTTTTCACCCTGTAACCCAGCGAACCCAGCTGATCGGACAGCAGCATACGGTTTATCGGATGATCGTCCACCACCAGAATCAGAATATCGTCGTTGCTGACCGCTCGCGGTTCGGCGGCAACCGCCTGCGGCAGCCCGTCCGGTAGTTCGACTTCAACGCGGTAGATCCGCCCCAGCAGCGCCACCAGTTCGTGAGGCGCAATCGTGCTGTAGATCCAGCGCCCGGCAATCAGCTCCTGCGGCGCGCCGTTATGGCTGCCGTCGAAGCGGATCACCGCACGTACGTCGCTGTCCGGCTGGAAATCATGGTCGGTGATCACTACATCATCCGCGCCATATTCCCCCTCATAGCGATGAACCTGAATGCCCTGCTGCGGCAGCGAGCGGCAGAGGAAATCCGCCAGTGTATCGTTACGAAGCGCCAGCCAGCAGTGTTTGTCCTGTAGCCCTGCATTCAGCACCGGCGCCACGACCTGGCTGTTATAAAGGGGAATGCGGATAATAAACTGGCTGCCCATTCCCGGCTCGGAGTCCACTTCAATATCGCCGTCCATCATGTTGATCAGCTTTTCACAGATTGCCAGCCCCAGCCCGGTTCCCTGGAAATTGCGTTGTACGCCGCTGCCGACCTGGAAGAACGGATCGAACAGCTTGATCACCTCTTTGGCCGGGATCCCCACGCCCGTGTCGCGCACGCGAAACGCCAGATAGCCATCGCGCACGTAGACATGCAGGATAATGCCGCCGGTATGGGTGAATTTAATGGCGTTATTCAGCAGGTTAGAAAGCACCTGCTGCAGGCGCATCGGGTCGCCGTTCAGCGTCACCGGCACCTCGCTGTCGATAAAGCACCACAGCGTCAGGCGTTTCTTAATCACCATCGCCAGATAGTTCGAGGTGATATGTGTGACCACTTCGCGCGGGGAGAACTCGCGCGGTTCGATTTTCAGCTGCTCCGATTCGATTTTGGAGAAGTCGAGGATATCGCTGATGATCTTCAACAGCAGGCTGGAGGAGTTGTTCATCGCGGTGACCAGCGACTCAACGCCCTGGGGCAGGCTTTTGGTTTGCAGCAGATCGAGGTTACCGATAATGCCGTACAGCGGCGTACGCAGTTCGTGGCTCACGGTGGCCAGGAACATCGACTTGGACTGACTGGCCTGCTCCGCCGCCTGCGCCATCTCCTGCAGCGACTCTTCCATCTTCACGCGCGCACTAACGTCCACCAGCACGCAGATAGCGACGTTTTCGTTGCGATAGCGGGAGTGAACAAAGCTGATTTGCAGGTTGGTATTACTGCCGGTCAGTACATCCACCAGATTAGCCTGCTGGCCACAGATAATTTCGGTCAACCGCTGGCGATCTTCCTGCGTCAGGATAGTGAGATAGTTGTGCGCCAGCTCGTTACTGAGGATATTCGTGCCGTCGCTGGTTCGCAGGATACAGATCCCCACCGGGGCGGAAGCGACGATTTTACGGTTAAACTGCTCGTGTTCTTCCAGGCGGTGCGCGTTATCCTCCGCCGGTAAAAACATCCGCCGCTCCAGCAGCCATGCCAGGGTAAACAGCAGCAGTGCGCTTATCAGGTTCAGCAGCACCGCATTGACGATGAGGATCTTCAGCTGTTCCACCATCACATCGGTCGGCACGGAATACACCACGCTAAGGGAAGAAGGCGGCAGGCTCTTCTTCATAATCAACTGTTTATAGCCCTGCACATAGCCAAACCAGCCGTCGTCATCCGGTAAATCATCGGATGAAAACGCCGGACCGCCGCGCGCTGAGGACAGCACTCGCTGATTATCTTCATCGACCAGCGTCACCGTTACCGGCAGGCTTCCCGGAGTAATAAAATCTTCCATGCGAATGGTCTGCTCGATGCCAAGCAGCGCCGCCACTTTATTCGCGATGTAAACCGGGGTAATCATGTAGTAGTAGCCGACGCCGGGCTGCGCCGCCGGAGCCACCCAGAAGAGACTACTTTTACGCTCATCCTCATTGCCGTTGCGGTACTTGAGGATACGCTCATTCAACAGTTTTAATGCCCTTTCACGGTCCACCGAGGCGTTGCCGACGCCAAAGTCGGCCAGGCACTGGCTTTCGCCGCCCACAAAGAAGACCCGGTTCAGATCGTAGGCCGTGGCAAAGTTATCCTTCCAGTAGTGCAGGAAGTAGCTGAGGGATTCGAGAGAGCTGCGCCACGTATTGCTCATCGCGCTACAGTCGGAATCGGCATACAGCGGATAAAACTGCGGCGTGGCGGTTTTACCCGGGAAGACGCCGCTTAACAGATCGAGCCCGTTGCTGGCGGCATTCAGCCGGTTCTCGGCAATAAACTTCAGCTCGCGGGTGACATCCGCCGAGTGCCGGACATACCACTGCGTTTGGTCGTAGCTGGTGTTAAACTCCTGACGGACCTGCGATTCTCTTTCATGCAATACATTGATAATGTAAAACGCGGTCAGCAGCGCACCCAGCGTCCACAACATCAACGCCAGCGCGCGGAACAGATAGCGGGAAATTCTTAACGTGGTGCGGAAAGAGACGAGATATTTCAAATGGAACCCACTGGCGTCCGAAACAGGCTGATGGTAGAAAACGTGCCGATACAGTAGCGCCAGCTTGCTAAAAAAGCCAGTTTGCACCACAGACTCAGCGCGTTAATTCAGTCTGTTCTGAAGGGGATTTCCGCCACTCCGTCGGAGTTGTACCGCAAACCCGGCGAAATTCGCGATTGAAGTTGGATTTCGTCTGGAATCCGACCTCCTCCATAATCTCAATAATGGTACTGTCTTCTCCCCGCAGGCGCTCGCAGGCCTCTGTAATCCGCCAGCCGTTAACATATTGCGACACACTTTGCTGCCGCAGCGCATTAATCGCCGCTGAAACACGCCGCGCCGGGATCCCGGCTTTACGCGCCAGTAGCGCCAGATTTAAGTCTGCCCGCCGGTACAGGCCATCCTGCATCAGACGCTCGATGCACAGCAGAATATCGAGATCCCCGGTTTCGGGCTGTCCTGGCACAACGGGTTTAGACTCAGACTCACATTCCGGCACGGCGTGATGCGATGGTGCCAGCACCAGCGGCAGCGATAAAACCGCACAGACCAGCAGATTCCCACAAAACAGCAGCAGCTCAACACCTGCCCCACCGGCAACGTTAACCAGCAGCGACACGATCACATCCAGTAGCGCCACCGAAATCAGCACGATCGCCAGCCAACGCCAGGTTTTAACGGTGAGCGTGCTGCGCTCCAGCATCACCATTGGCAGCGCATCGCTGCCTGCCTTGAGCGAAAACAGCATCAGACCCGCGCAGGTCAACCAGATAACCGGCATCAGCACATCTATAGCCTGTGGCAGCCCGATGACGACCGCCACCATCAGCAATACCGGCAGTGCGCTAACACCGTAGCGCAGCGGCTTTCCCTGCTGCTCCATCAGCGCCAGCAGGCAGGCGATCGGCAGCATGGCACCGGTGATCGGCTGCAGCTTATGCCAGACGCCGCTGTTCAACAGCGTACTGATTCCTGCATTCAGGCTGTGGACCAGGCAGAGCAGCAGCAGAATGCGCCACACCCATCCCGCCTGCCAGCGTTTAATCAGCAGCAGCAGGCAAATCAGGCTCAGCAAAAAATTAATCGGTATCAACATAGGACTCTATCGCGATCGAGGACGCCAGGCGGCGCTAACAAACTGATAATGGGCTCTTTATACACAAGGAGAGAAATTAATGCGCCTGTTTATTTACCTGGTCCTTTTACTCATTCCCGTCAGCGGCTGGAGCTATAGCGTGGGAAGCCGACTGGAAACGCTGGAAAACATCTCCTCGGGACGAGATCTCAAGGTGCGGCTGTTTTATCCCACCTCTGGCAGAGGCGAACCGCAGCTGATGGGCAACAATAGTGTATTTACCGGATACAGAGCGATCCCCGATGCCCCGCTCGCCAGCGGCCACTTCCCGCTGATTTTATTAAGCCACGGTAGCGGAGGGAATAATACGAATCTTGCCTGGCTGGCGACGGCACTGGCAGAACGCGGCGCTATCGTGGTGGCGGCCAGCCATCCCGGAAGTACCACCGGGGATTCACGGCCCGAAACGGATCTTACGCTGCAAACCCGTGACCTGTCGCTGATACTGGATCACTATCTTACTGACTCCGCATGGAAGAACGCCATTGATGCAACGAAAATCGGCGCGGCAGGCCACTCCAAAGGCGGTTACAGCGTGCTGGCGCTGGCGGGCGGATTGATTAACCGCCAGCGCTTAGATCATTACTGTGAGGCTATGCCGCAGATGCCGGACTGCCGCTTCTACAAGCAGAACGGCGTACAGTTGGAGAAAACCGATGATGCCCGCCTCGCGGCTAACTATCGCGATCCGCGCATTAAATTTGCCATCGCGCTCGATCCGGGGATGAGCTATGTCCTGACGCCGGAAAGCCTGAAGGCCATTTCCATTCCGGTGTTGACGATTGCCGCAGGCTATTACAGCCGGCCAACGGGAAAAATGACGCTGGGAACGGAGAAAATACCCACTCCGAGGATCGTCATTCAGCAGGCCGGGCACTTTGATTTCCTGCCGGTCTGTCAGCCGACGGCAGAGAAGATTCTGGCTGAAGAAGGGGAAGCATTTATCTGCGATACTCCCGCGTCGCAGCGGGAGTTGATTCACCAGCAGACGATCACCGCAATTAC
This sequence comes from Erwinia sp. JUb26, assembly GCF_003751505.1. GTDB lineage: Bacteria > Pseudomonadota > Gammaproteobacteria > Enterobacterales > Enterobacteriaceae > Erwinia. The sequence goes on from NZ_RJVB01000006.1 coordinate 276,277, forward strand.
AGTGTTTCTCCAGCACCTGGGAATTGAAAGTACCGCAAAAAATCCTTAGCCGCTAAACGCAGAGGGAGGTTCGGCTGAGAGTTCAGGCCCCAGCTCTCCCAGCGAGCCATGCTTCATCAGAATGTCATGCATCCTGCTCGCATTCGATTGCATAATCGCTTTCGCTTTGTTCACAATGTCGTCCCGGCTGGGGCGACCTGTTATCTGGCTTTTCGCCTGATTTCTTCCCTTTTTTTTCGATGACATAAACAGCCTCCTGCACCCATGTCCGATGGTAATAAAAACCTTTTTTCACCGCATAGCGCTGTAAAAGGTTATCGTAAATGTTCCAGCTCACGGCGAGTAAACGCCATCCGTTTATCCGGCTCAAACCGGCCACACAACTCAAGAGAGAATAACGCATCAAGAGTATAAAAACTAACCATCCAGCAGCAATTTCGTAAATACTCTTCTGACCAGACTTCATCAAATACACAATACATCGACTCATTCAGTCGGGCGATTTCCACAACGTATTCATTATTCTTTCCATCACGCTTATCCACGCTCACCAGATAACTCACCGCATCACTCAGCATGGGAGTTGAAAACTTTCTGACGGTAATATGCATAGCCACCTTTCCTTTTGTGTGCTGTGCATCTTTATCAGCTTTGGTCACCGCCGTCAGACAGAGGGGATATTTCTGCGTAACCTCTTCCAGTCTTCAATTTTTGGCAATAAAAAAGCCGGTTCATCTGAACCGGCTTTTCTCACTGGCAAGCATCAACGATTACTCGTCATCTGCCTCGGGGGCATCATCATCGGTGTCCACTTCCGGGGCGATCTCGTCATCCCCTTCCGCGACGCTACCGTCGATGGCATCCAGCTCTTCTTCCGCAACCGGTTCGGCTACGCGCTGCAGGCCCACCACGTTTTCTTCTTCCGCAGTACGGATCAGAATAACGCCCTGGGTGTTACGGCCAACCACGCTGACTTCCGAAACGCGCGTACGCACCAGCGTACCGGCATCGGTAATCATCATGATCTGATCGCTGTCGACCACCTGTACCGCACCGATAACCGGTCCGTTGCGATCGGTGACCTTGATCGAGATAACGCCCTGCGTTGCACGCGATTTGGTTGGGTATTCCGTATTAGCCGTACGCTTACCGTAACCGTTCTGGGTCACCGTCAGGATCGCGCCGTCATCACGTGGCACAATCAGTGACACCACGCGATCGCCTTCGGCCAGCTTGATGCCGCGCACGCCGGAAGCGGTACGGCCCATGGCACGTACGGCGCTTTCCGCAAAGCGCACCACTTTACCCGCGGCGGAGAACAGCATCGCCTCATCGCTGCCGTTGGTCAGCGACACGCCGATCAGTTCGTCGTCGTCACGCAGGTTGACGGCAATGATACCGGCGCTGCGCGGACGGCTGAACTCGGTCAGAGCGGTTTTCTTCACGGTACCGCTGGCGGTCGCCATAAAGATGTTCCAGCCCTCGGCGTATTCACGCACCGGCAGAATCGCGGTGATACGCTCGTTGGCCTCAAGCGGCAGCAGGTTGACGATTGGACGTCCACGCGCACCACGGCTGGCTTCCGGCAGCTGATAAACCTTCATCCAGTAGAGACGGCCACGGCTTGAGAAGCACAGAATAGTATCGTGCGTGTTGGCAACCAGCAGGCGGTCAATGAAGTCTTCTTCTTTGATGCGCGCTGCCGATTTACCTTTACCACCACGGCGCTGAGCTTCGTAGTCGCTCAGCGGCTGGTACTTAACATAACCCTGATGCGAAAGCGTAACCACAACATCTTCCTGAGTGATCAGGTCTTCGATGTTGATGTCGGCGCTGTTCGCGGTGATTTCGGTGCGGCGCTTATCGCCGAACTGATCGCGGATCAGCTCCAGCTCTTCGCGGATCACTTCCATCAGGCGGTCGGCGCTTTCCAGAATGCGCAGCAGTTCAGCGATCTGCATCAGCAGTTCTTTGTACTCGTCCAGCAGCTTCTCATGCTCAAGGCCGGTCAGTTTCTGCAGGCGCAGATCCAGAATCGCCTGAGCCTGCTGCTCGGTGAGGTAGTACTGACCGTCGCGAATACCGTACTGCTCTTCCAGCCATTCCGGACGCGCGGCGTTGTCACCGGCACGTTCCAGCATCGCAGAAACGTTGCCCAGCTCCCACGAACGCGCAATCAGCCCCGCTTTTGCTTCAGCAGGCGATGCCGCACGACGGATCAGCTCAATGATCGGGTCGATGTTGGCCAGCGCCACGGCCAGCGCTTCAAGGATGTGCGCACGATCGCGTGCCTTGCGCAGCTCGAAGATGGTACGGCGGGTAATCACTTCACGGCGGTGACGCACGAAGGCTTCAAGAATATCCTTCAGCGGCATAATTTTAGGCTGGCCCTGATGCAGCGCCACCATGTTAATACCGAAGGAGGTTTGCAGCTGCGTCAGCGAGTAGAGGTTGTTAAGAACCACTTCACCGACCGCATCGCGCTTCACTTCAATCACGATGCGCATGCCGTCTTTATCGGACTCATCGCGCAGTGCGCTGATGCCTTCAAGACGTTTTTCTTTAACCAGTTCGGCCATTTTCTCAATCAGGCGCGCTTTGTTCACCTGATATGGAATTTCGTGCACGATAATGGTTTCGCGACCGGTTTTAGCATCGGCTTCAACTTCAGCGCGCGCGCGAATGTAGATCTTGCCACGGCCGGTGCGGTAGGCCTCTTCAATGCCACGACGGCCATTGATGATTGCCGCCGTCGGGAAGTCCGGCCCCGGGATGTGCTCCATCAGTCCTTCAACGGTGATGTTCTCATCTTCGATAAAGGCCAGACAGGCGTTGATCACTTCGGTCAGGTTATGCGGAGGAATGTTGGTCGCCATCCCCACGGCAATACCGGAAGAGCCGTTCACCAGCAGGTTAGGCACCCGCGTTGGCATCACTTCCGGGATCTGCTCGGTGCCATCATAGTTTGGCACAAAATCGACGGTCTCTTTTTCCAGATCCGCCAGCAGTTCGTGGGCGATTTTAGACATGCGCACTTCGGTGTAACGCATCGCTGCAGCGGAGTCGCCGTCGACGGAACCGAAGTTACCCTGGCCATCCACCAGCATGTAACGCAGGGAGAACGGCTGTGCCATACGCACAATGGTGTCATACACGGCAGTATCGCCATGCGGGTGATATTTACCGATAACGTCGCCGACAACACGGGCGGATTTTTTATACGGTTTGTTCCAGTCGTTACCGAGAACGTTCATGGCGTAAAGCACACGGCGGTGAACCGGCTTTAGACCATCACGAACGTCTGGTAATGCGCGGCCAACGATGACCGACATGGCATAATCCAGGTAAGAGTTCTTTAACTCTTCCTCGATATTAACCGGTGTGATTTCTCTGGCTAGGTCGCTCATGGAGCCGCTATCCCTCTAGATTATTCCCGGATTCAAAGGTGCGAAAGTATATCACACTGCGCCCAGGTGGTGAATGGAAAGCGTTAGTTTGGCCGCTTTATTGCATTCTGACGCTGCGGTGGCCCGCAGCGTTGCCCACAGGCATCGCGAAACATGTATACTGCAGCAAACTTTGGCTGGAGTAATAACCCAATGAATAAAGAACAAAACGGGGCCGCACAGAACGTTGATAGCGGTGAAATTGCTAAATTTGAAGCCGTTGCTTCGCGCTGGTGGGATCTGGAAGGCGAGTTCAAACCGCTGCATCGCATTAACCCGCTGCGCCTTGGCTATATTGCGCAGCATGCCGGTGGGCTGTTCGGTAAGAAAATCCTCGACGTTGGCTGCGGCGGCGGGATCCTGGCGGAAAGCATGGCGCGTGAAGGTGCGATCGTGACCGGGCTTGATATGGGCGCGGAGCCGCTGCAGGTTGCCCGCCTGCACGCGCTGGAAAGCGGTGTCAAAATTGATTACGTCCAGCAGCTGGTTGAAGAGCACGCCGAGCAGTTTGCCGGCCAGTACGACGTGGTGACCTGCATGGAAATGCTGGAACACGTCCCGGACCCGTGCTCGGTGGTTCACGCCTGCGCTAAGCTGGTGAAGCCCGGCGGCGAGGTGTTCTTCTCCACGATTAACCGCAACAGCAAGGCCTGGCTGATGGCGATCGTCGGTGCGGAATACGTTCTGCGCATGGTGCCGCGCGGTACGCACGACATTAAGAAGTTTATTCGCCCGGCCGAGCTGCTGAACTGGGTGGATGAAACCACGCTGCGCGAACGCCATATGATTGGCCTGCACTACAACCCGCTGACCAACCACTTCAAGCTGGCACCCGGTGTCGACGTCAACTATATGGTGCATACGCACCGCGTTGAGTAAAATTTCAGCCCCGGTCACCCGGCCGGGGCTTTTTTTCGCAGCCTGCCCTTTGCTACAAAATTCCGCCCGATCGCAATCGCATTAGAGCCAGAAAAATCTGTAAATTTCAACGCTGCGCAATATTTCCGCGCTCGATCATATTTAGAAAAAAAATCTTTTCCCATTGACATCGACCTTGGGCCTTGAGAAACGCGGACTTAGCCAAAATGCCCCTGCGCCGACAGCAATTTTCAGTGAAAATCAAGGCTTGTTAACCCCACGAAAGTTACTAGAATACTCACCATATTGTTATCCATTCTTCTCTCAGCCCCTATATATAGTGTTTATCCACAGAGTTACTCACAACGAGCAAGCTGTGCATAAACGTGGGGATTATTTGTTTAAAACAGGTAAAACGCGACATGAATCAGAGTCTGCTTGTCACTAAGCGCGATGGCCGTACCGAACGCATCGATCTAGATAAAATCCACCGTGTGCTCGATTGGGCTGCCGAAGGGCTGCAAAATGTCTCCGTCTCTCAGGTTGAACTGCGTTCGCATATCCAGTTCTACGAAGGTATCCGTACTTCTGATATCCATGAGACGATTATCAAGTCTGCGGCCGACCTGATCTCACGCGATGCGCCTGATTACCAGTATATGGCCGCCCGCCTGGCGATTTTCCACCTGCGTAAAAAAGCCTACGGCCAGTTCGAGCCGCCGAAGCTGTTCGACCAGGTTTCGCGCATGGTGGAGATGGGCAAGTATGACCGTCACCTGCTGGAAGACTACAGCCGCGAAGAGTTCGAGCAGATGGACGGTTTCATCGACCACTGGCGTGATATGAACTTCTCCTACGCGGCGGTTAAGCAGCTGGAAGGGAAGTATCTGGTGCAGAACCGCGTAAGCGGCGAAATTTATGAAAGCGCCCAGTTCCTCTACATTCTGGTCGCCGCCTGCCTGTTCTCCGGCTACCCGCGCGAAACGCGCCTGGACTTCGTTAAGCGTTTCTACGATGCGATCTCCACGTTTAAGATCTCTCTGCCGACGCCAATTATGTCCGGCGTACGTACCCCAACCCGCCAGTTCAGCTCCTGCGTGCTGATCGAGTGCGGCGACAGCCTGGATTCGATTAACGCCACCTCCAGCGCAATCGTGAAATACGTTTCACAGCGTGCCGGTATCGGCATCAACGCGGGTCGCATCCGCGCGCTGGGCAGCCCGATTCGCGGCGGTGAAGCGTTCCACACCGGCTGTATTCCGTTCTACAAGCACTTCCAGACCGCCGTGAAATCCTGTTCCCAGGGCGGCGTACGCGGCGGTGCGGCAACGCTGTTCTACCCGATGTGGCACCTGGAAGTGGAAAGCCTGCTGGTGTTGAAAAACAACCGCGGCGTCGAAGGTAACCGCGTGCGTCATATGGACTACGGCGTGCAGCTGAACAAGCTGATGTATCAGCGCCTGCTGAAGGGGGAAGAGATCACCCTGTTCAGCCCGTCCGACGTCCCGGGTCTGTACGATGCCTTCTTCGCGGATCAGCCAGAATTTGAGCGTCTGTACACCAAATATGAGAAAGACGACAGCATCCGTAAGCAGCGCGTGAAAGCGGTCGATTTGTTCTCGCTGATGATGCAGGAACGCGCCTCTACCGGCCGTATCTACATTCAGAACGTGGACCACTGCAACACCCACAGCCCGTTCGATCCGGCTATCGCGCCCGTTCGCCAGTCTAACCTGTGCCTGGAAATCGCGCTGCCGACCAAGCCGCTGCTGGACGTGAATGACGAAAACGGTGAGATCGCCCTGTGTACGCTTTCCGCGTTTAACCTGGGTGCGATTGAAAGCCTTGACGATCTGCGCGAGCTGGCCACGCTGGCGGTCCGCGCACTGGATGCCCTGCTGGATTATCAGGATTATCCAATCCCAGCCGCTAAACGCGGTGCTATGGGTCGTCGTACCCTCGGTATTGGCGTGATCAACTTCGCCTACTACCTGGCGAAAAACGGCGTGCGCTATTCCGACGGCAGCGCCAACAACCTGACGCACAAAACCTTCGAAGCGATTCAGTACTGGCTGCTGAAGGCCTCTAACGACCTGGCTATCGAACAGGGTGCGTGTCCGTGGTTTAACGAAACCACCTATGCGCAGGGTATTCTGCCGATTGATACCTACAAGAAAGATCTGGATGCGATCAGCAACGAGCCGCTGCATCTGGACTGGGAAGCGCTGCGCGAGTCGATCAAAACTCACGGCCTGCGTAACTCCACGCTTTCAGCCCTGATGCCGTCGGAAACCTCTTCGCAGATTTCTAACGCCACCAACGGCATCGAACCGCCGCGCGGCCATATCAGCATCAAAGCGTCTAAAGACGGTATTCTGCGCCAGGTGGTGCCGGAGTATGAGCGTCTGAAGGACAACTACGAACTGCTGTGGGAAATGCCGAACAACGACGGCTATCTGCAGCTGGTGGGTCTGATGCAGAAGTTTATCGATCAGGCAATTTCATCTAACACCAACTACGACCCAACGCGCTTCGCCAACGGTAAAGTGCCGATGAAACAGCTGCTGAAAGATCTGCTGACCGCCTATAAGTTCGGCGTGAAAACGCTGTACTACCAGAACACCCGTGATGGTGCGGAAGATGCACAGGATGATCTGGTGCCTTCAGTTCAGGATGACGGCTGCGAAAGCGGCGCCTGCAAAATCTAATCTTCAGGGGGCCATCGCTGGCCCCCTCCCTGATTTCCTGTAGCACGATTCAGCTACCACGACGGATAATTGTTTATGGCTTACACCACGTTTTCACAGAACAAAAATGACCAGCTGCTGGAGCCGATGTTTTTTGGTCAGTCGGTCAACGTTGCCCGCTACGATCAGCAAAAATACGATATCTTTGAAAAGCTGATTGAAAAGCAGCTCTCCTTCTTCTGGCGTCCGGAAGAGGTGGATGTTTCACGCGATCGTATCGACTATCAGGCGCTGCCGGATCACGAAAAGCACATTTTCATCAGTAACCTGAAGTACCAGACGCTGCTGGACTCGATTCAGGGGCGCAGCCCTAACGTGGCGCTGCTGCCGCTGATTTCGATCCCAGAGCTGGAAACCTGGATAGAAACCTGGGCGTTCTCAGAAACGATCCACTCGCGTTCTTACACCCATATCATCCGCAATATCGTTAACGATCCGGCCGTGGTCTTTGACGACATCGTGGCTAACGAGCAGATCCTCTCCCGCGCGAAGGATATCTCCGGTTACTACGACGATCTGATCGAGATGACCAGCTACTGGCATCTGCTGGGTGAAGGTACCCACGAGGTGGCCGGCAAAACCGTCACCGTCAATCTGCGTTCGCTGAAAAAGCAGCTGTATATCTGCCTGATGAGCGTCAACGCGCTGGAAGCCATTCGTTTCTACGTCAGCTTCGCCTGTTCATTTGCCTTTGCAGAACGCGAACTGATGGAAGGCAACGCCAAAATCATCAAGCTGATCGCTCGTGATGAAGCCCTGCACCTGACAGGCACCCAGCACATGCTGAACCTGCTGCGCAGCGGTGAAGACGATCCGGAAATGGCCGAGATTGCCGAAGAGTGCCGCCAGGAGTGCTACGATCTGTTCGTGCTGGCAGCCGAGCAGGAAAAAGAGTGGGCGGAATACCTGTTCAGCGGCGGCTCAATGATCGGTATGAACAAGGATATCCTGTGGCAGTACATTGAATATATTACTAATATTCGTATGAACGCCGTGGGTCTGGATTTGCCGTTTAAAACCCGCTCCAACCCAATCCCATGGATTAACTCCTGGCTGGTGTCGGACAACGTGCAGGTGGCACCGCAGGAAGTTGAGGTCAGCTCCTACCTGGTCGGCCAGATTGATGCGGAAGTGAATACCGACGATCTCAGCGACTTCGAACTGTAAATGACGCGTTCGATTATTACCCTGCGTGCTTCCGGCACGCAGCTGGAGTGCAGGGAGCATCATCCCTCCCTGCTCGCCGCGCTTGAGGCGAATAAAGTCTGCATAGAGTATCAGTGCCGGGAAGGCTACTGCGGTTCGTGCCGTACCCGCCTGCTGAAAGGCGAAGTCAGCTACGCCAGCAAGCCGCTGGCGTTTATTCAGCAGGGCGAGATCCTGCCCTGCTGCTGCCAGGCAAAGGGCGATATCGAGATCGAACTGTAATTCGGCGGTTTCCCACCGGAGAAAAAATCCCGTTCCTATCCTGGCAACCGCCGCGTCGCTGCCCGTCCTGTCTGCCTGCCGTTACAGTGTTTCCACCACGTCAATCCAGCCGTGGCCGGTGGTGACCGTCTGACCATTCAGCCAGCGGCGGAGCATGTTCAGCGCCAGCATGGCGACCATATCCTGCCGGGCTTTCAGACCGTGGCGGCTGACGTTAAATTTCACGCGCTGAGCAAAAACGCCGTCCGGCGTATTCAGCGCAAAACCCAGCTTATCGTCTTCGATCCCGCCAACAATCAGCACCACCTGCGCATCGTTTTCCTGTGCCAGCACGCGGCTGCGATCCGCCAGCTGCTTCAGGGACTCCGGACGATTGGGCAGCACGTTACCCGCGTTGAGTGCGGCCCCGGCTGAAACCAGCTGCCACTGCAGCAGCCCTGCGGTGAACTGTTCGCTAACGCAGAGCGACAGCTCGCGTTCGCCCAGCCGACGCGCCAGCTGCTCCGGCAGCCCCTCCAGACCTTCGAAAATCACGCTGTCACCGGCGATTTCACGCACCTGCTGCCAGAACTGCTCCATCTCGGCCAGCTTGTCCGCCGGACCGTTCAGCTTCAGTTCAATAATCGGCATCGAAGCGCGATAGCCCACCACCACGCCTTCCGGCAGCGGCAGCGGTTCTATAGCCGAAGCCAGATCGCTTTCACCACGGCCAAAAGTGGTCATTCGCAGGCACAGCGGCGGTTCGGGTAACTGATAACGGGATTTGAGGCGTGGCAGGATTTCGCCGGTAACCATCGTTTTAAACTCTGACGGCACGCCGGGCGTGAAGAAAATCCAGCAACGGTTCAGCTGAATCGCAAAACCACAGGCGGTGCCCACCGGGTTATCCAGCATTTCAGCGCCGACCGGGATTTCGGCCTGCTTGCGGTTGCTGGGGGCCATCGGTTTGCCGCGGCTGGCGAAGAACGCTTCCATTTTGGCCAGCCACTCCGGGTGGATCTGAAGGCCGACGCCGGCCGCCGTTGCCGCAGCCAGCGAGCTGAGATCGTCGCTGGTCGGGCCAAGGCCACCGTTAACAATCAGCACATCGGCGATTTTACTGCGCTCGGTCAGCACGCTGACCAGCTCCGGGAGGCTGTCACCCACCGTCTGGCGGCTGGTCATCGGTAAACCGTTTTCGAACAGCACCCCCGCCAGCCATGCGGCGTTGGTATCCACGATCTGACCGTGCAGCACTTCATCACCAGTGGCAAGCATTTCCACTCTTATCATTTTTATCTCCGGGTTTCTCAGGTCTTTACACTGTAAGAAGCCCGCCCGATAAAAACAATGCGATTTTCCCCTCTATTTCCGATCGCGGAGCCAGGCCTGCAGCCGGTGACGCGACGGCTTAATGCCCTCTCCTGCCAGCTCTGGCAGTGGATACCAGGCGACCGGATGCTGATAGTTCGCCAGTTGAGGGGCCGCCCAGCCCGCAAGCTGATTTAAAGCGATGTCGCCCGCCACCAGCGCGACCGGGCGCTGGCCGTATTCGCTATCCGTCTGCGGCACGACGACGGCCTGCGTAACGGCCGGGTGCGCCAGCAGCACCCGCTCAATCACCTCGGGCTGCACCGCCTCGCCGCCGCAAAAAAACAGGTTATCGCGTCGCCCGTCAATCCACAGTTTGCCCTGATGCCAGTGGCCCAGATCGCCCGTGTGCAGCCAGCCATCGTCGTCGGTTAACGGCTGCAACACGCCATCAAGCCAGTAGCCCTGCGCCAGCGTCGGTGAGCGCAGCCAGATTTCATCCGCCACCAGATGCAGTTCCTGCCCCGGCAGCGGCGCACCGGTACTGCCGGAGCCGTCCGCGCGACCGGCACACACCGTCGACGCGCTTTCCGTCAGGCCATAGCCGCACCAGCAGCGGATCCCGGCGGCCTCCGCCCGACGGGTCAGCTCTGCTGGAATGGCCGCCCCGCCGAGCAGCACGGCACGCAGACCGGAGGGCAGCGTAGGCTGATTGAGTAAACGCCACAGCTGAGTTGGCACCAGCGAGGCAAAGCTGCTGCGCGCCAGCCCCGCCGTCATATCACGTGACTCCTCAACGACCAGCGTTGCCCCGGCGGACAGCCACCGCCAGACGATGCCCATCCCGGAAACGTGAAACAGAGGCAACGACAGCAGCCAGCGATCCCGTGGGGTGAAATCCATCAGGCCGATAACCGCCGCCGCGCTGTGCAGGTGAGCGTCAAAAGTGTGTACCGCCGCTTTCGCCCGTCCGGTCGTTCCTGAGGTCAGCGTCAGCGTCGCCAGCGCATCCCGCTGCCAGGGGTGATGAACACGCCCGCAGGACGTTTCCAGGTACAGCGGTGCCGTCTGAGGAACCGCAGGTGCATCGATGCTGAGGGCAAACGATACGCCCAGCCCCGGTAACAGCTGATTCAGCTGCAAATCGGGCAATTGCGGATTGAGCACCAGCACTCTTGCGCCGCACGCCAGCAGGCTCAGCCACGCCAGTAGTGCCTGCAGGCCGTTGCGGCTGCGCAGAGCCACCACCATTTCGGGCTTCACGCCCTGCAGATGGAAGCCATTAGCGTACCCGGCAATGCGCTCGACCAGTTGGTGCCAGTTGAGCGTTTCATCACCGCTGTCAATGGCCGTCGCCTGCGGGTAACGCTGCTGCCAGTGCATCCAGGGCCAGTCGTTTATTGCTGCCACAGACATTGCAGTTCCTCCATCCCTGAAAGCGGTAATGTGCAGCCCGGCCACTGACGCAGCAGCTGTTGCTGCATCAACGACAGCGTATCCAGCCCGGGTACGGTTCCCGGCGTCAGCCACTGCGCCAGCCGCGCCATCTGCGTCAGGCCAAGGCTGGACTCCAGCGCGGAGCTGATTACCGGGATTAACCCCAGCCGCTGCGCCGCTGCGACCTTCTGCTGCACCTTGTGAATGCTGCCGGTCAGCGTGGGCTTGATCACCACCGCCCTGACGCCCGGCTGCGCGCTCAGCAGCGAGGCATCCTCACGCAGGCTTTCATCCCAGGCAATCGCAATACCGGTCTGCCGCGCAAAGGCCTTGCTCTCCACTACCGTGCGGCACGGCTCTTCCAGGAAAGCGATGCGCCCGCGCAGCTCGGTGGATACATAGCGGGCAAACTGTAAGGCTTTTTCCAGCGTCCAGCTGCGGTTTGCATCCAGGCGCAGGGTCAGATTCGGCAACGCCTCCAGCAGCAGATTCACCTGCATTCCGTCACGCACCGCCTCATACAGCCCCACTTTTATTTTTGCCAGCGGGGCAGGCTGACTCTGTAAGCGGTTAAACAACTCATCCGGATCGCCGCTGCACAGCAGCGCGCTCTGCCAGTTCCCTTCAGCGGGCAGTTGCCCTTCCAGCTCGGCCAGCGCACAGCTGATACCGAAAGCCACTGAAGGCAGCGGGCTTTCGGGCGGCTGTTCCCCGGCACACCAGCGATCCAGCCACTTTACGGCCTGCTGCTGCGACTGCCCGTTCGTCTCCGTGCTGAAATGCGGCAGAGGGGCGATCTCCCCCCATCCTTCACCCCGTTCACTGACCAGCCTCACCAGCATTCCCTCGCGGCTTTTCACCCGCCTGTCGCGCAGGATGACGCCCGCGTCCAGCGCGATCTGATAGCCAAACAGCGTTGCGCTGCGCATCATGGATTACGCCTGAAAGAAGAGAAATCTGGCTGGCGCTTCTGGTTAAAAGCGTTGCGCCCCTCCTGCCCCTCTTCAGTCATGTAAAACAGCATGGTGGCGTTACCGGCCAGCTCCTGCAATCCGGCCTGTCCGTCACAGTCGGCGTTCAGTGCTGCCTTCAGGCAGCGCAGCGCCATCGGGCTGTTTTGCAGCATCTCGCGGCACCAGCGCACCGTTTCCGGCTCAAGCTGCGCCAGGGGTACCACCGTGTTGACCAACCCCATATCCAGTGCCTGCTGCGCGCTGTACATCCGGCAGAGGAACCAGATCTCACGCGCCTTTTTCTGCCCGACAATACGCGCCATGTAGGCCGCACCCCAGCCGCCGTCAAACGAACCAACCTTCGGCCCGGTCTGACCAAACTGCGCGTTATCCGCCGCGATGGTCAGATCGCACATCATATGCAGCACGTGGCCACCGCCGACCGCATAGCCCGCTACCATCGCCACAACGGGTTTGGGACAGGTGCGGATCTGGCGCTGGAGATCCAGCACGTTAAGGTGATGTACCCCGGCGTCGTCCTGATAGCCGCCGTAATCGCCGCGAACTTTCTGATCGCCCCCGGAGCAAAAAGCCAGATCGCCTTCCCCGGTCAAGATAATCACGCCAACCGCCGGATCGCGGCGGGCATCGTCCAGCGCCTGCTGTATTTCCGTTATCGTCAGCGGGCGAAAGGCATTCCGCACCTGCGGACGATTAATGGTGATTTTAGCGATGCCATCCGCCGTTTTGTGATAGCGGATGTCGCTGAACTCCAGCGGTGCCGGCAGCCACTGCGCCGGGGCAGTCAGCATGGATTCGTCGGGATAAATCATAGGAGCTCCTGTTAATTGTGATTCAGCAACAGCGAAAGCTGGTGGGCAAACACCATCGGATTTGCCAGGTGAGTGTTGTGTCCGGCATCGCGGATGACCACCGGAGCCAGGCCCGACTGCCGCGCCAGCTGTAAGAATTTGAGGTCCCATTCACCGCACAGGTAATGGAAGGGCATCGTTTTTTTCCGCAGTTCAGGCAGAAGATCGGGCTGAACAGAGAGCGAGGTGGCTTCCAGCATGCTCGCCAGCCCCTCCGCGCGATTGTTCAGCCGACGGGCAATCATTGCCTGCCGCTGCGGATTGGTGAATTCGGCAAACACCGGCTGTTGATACCACTGGCTGAGCACCAGCGGCAAGGGCTGCTGGCGGAAGCGCTGCGCCCAGCCAAAATCGTGCTCGCGGCGTGTTTCACGCTCGCTTTGACGAGCGAGGCCAAAATGACCGGCTTCGGCCAGCAGCCCGCACAGCCTGCCGTCATCGTGGCGGCAGGCGTGATAAAACGCCAGACGTGCGCCAAGGGAGTAACCAATCAGCCAGTAACTGTCGACCTGATGGTGGTTGAGCGTCGCGGTCAGCCGCTGCGAGAGTTCGTCGAAGCCGCTGACGGTTTGCCCCTGTGAACCGCCGTGGCCCGGCAGGTCAATGCTGAGCAGCGGCCAGTGCCTGAAATAGTGCTGCACCGGCAGCCAGTCATCTGCGCTGCCCAGGAAACCATGCAGCCAGACCAGTACCGGCCTGATGCTATGATGATGCCCCTGCCAGCGCGCATGTAAAATCACAGCGTCATCACCTCTCTGAGCAGGCTTGCCAGGGTCTGCGCCCCCGCATCGCCGTCGCAAACCACTTCCACCAGCGTGACGCCGCGCGTGAATCCCTCAGCGACCGCCTCTTCGAGCACCTGCCAGTTTTCCGCGCGCCGGTAGTTCAGGCCAAACGCCGCCGCTGCGTGGCTGAAATCAATCCGTGGCGGCATAGCGAAGAAGCGCTCGCGTTCGCGCTGTGGCGTCGGCAGCAGTGAGAAAATCTGCCCGCCCTGGTTGTTAATCACCAGCACCACAACCGGGGCGGAAGCCTGCTGAAGGAGTGCCAGACTGTTTAAATCATACAGCGCGGAGAGATCCCCCAGCAGCAGCAATAGCGGCTGCCCGAGTCCACGCTGAACGCCTGCGGCCGAAGCAATCAGCCCGTCGATACCGCTGGCACCGCGGTTGCTGTAAACCGGGTAGCCTGCAGGCAGGCGGGCCAGCGCATCCACCAGCCGGATAGCCAGGCTGTTGCCGAGAAACAGTACGCCCTTCTCCGTCAGCAGTTCTGGCAGCCGCTGCGCCAGCTGCGCCTCGCCAAAAGCGGTCAGATGCTGTGTAAGGTAGCGGCCGGTCCGATCTGCCAGTACCTGAAGCTGCGGGCACCAGGGCTGTCGCGGCATCGCCGGATGGCTGTCCAGCCATTCCCCCGCACGGGCCTGAACCCGAATGCCCTGATGAAAAGCGGGATCGCGCGGGCCGGGTAACGGATCGATCAACCACCATTTCGCCGACCTGCACTGCTGCTGGAACTGTAAGAGGTTACGGCCGGTCAGGCTGCTGCCGAACTGTATCACCAGCTGTGCTTCATTCAGGGCTTTACGGGCCTCAGGATGCCCCAGCCAGAGTGCAGAAAACGGCAGCGGCTGGCCGCTCTGTGACAGAACGTCGCCAAGAAGCGGCCAGCCAAGCTGTTCAGCCCATTCGGCAATCTTCTGCCCCTCGGCGGCACTGACTCTGCCTACGATCGCCACGCCCCGTAACTGACGGGCAAAGAACCAGTCCGGCATCAGCGGAACGCCCGGCACAGCAGGATAGCGGAGCCAGGGATCCGGGCTGTGCCACCACTCGCCCAGCTCATTAGCCCACGCCAGATATTCCCCTTCATCATCACCATACAGCGGCTCGGCAAACGGGCAGTTGATATGCACGGCACCGTTTTTCTGCCCTGCCAGCAGCGTATCCAGCGCAGACACCAGCCAGCGCGCAGGAATTTCGGGAGTCGGTCGGGGAAGATTCAGAGTGGCAGTAACGTGGCTGGCAAAAATGCCCGGCTGTTTGATGGCCTGATTAGCACCGCAGCCAATCAGTTCAGTCGGCCGATCGGCGGTAATCGCCACCAGCTTTTCGCCACCCTGACCGGCTTCCACCAGCGCCGGATGGAGATTCGCAACGGCCGTTCCAGAAGTCACCACAATAGCGACCCGCTGCCCGCTGCTTTTTGCCAGCCCCAGCGCTAAAAAGCCGAGGCCGCGCTCGTCGAAGTGGGTATGGCAGACCAGCTTTTCATTGGCGGCGGCGGCCAGCGCCAGCGGCGCGGAGCGCGATCCGGGGGCAATACAAATGTGCCGGATATCGTGCCGCGTTAGTGCTTCTGTCAGAACCGTTGCCCAGCGGCGATTGAACGTTGCGTGCGACATTGCCACTCCAGATCAAATTGACTGAAGTCATTATAAGCAGGCACTTTTGCGATCTTCTTGATTTGAACCCGTATTTCGCCGGTTTTAGTCGGAGTAAAAGCAGGAGATTTTCGAGAGGGATAATGCGGAGAAATCAGGTGCCCTTGGGCGGGCACCCGGGTGAATGGGGTTAGCGGCGGGCCAGCAGCAGTCCGATCACCAGACCCAGCGTGGCACCCACACCAATACCCTGCCACGGCTTATCGTGCACGTAGTCATCGGCGCGGGAAACGGCCTGACGAGCACGGTAGTAATAGGTATCAGACGCATTGCTGATGCGCGATTTCACTTCATGAAGTGAGTTTTCCGCTCTCGCCTTCAGTTCAACATACTTCTGGTCAGCCGGATCGCCCGATGACTTCAACACTTCTTCCAGCGTTTTGGTCAGCAAAGCCAGATCGTCATCCAGTCGAGTCTCATGCGGTTCAGTCTGTGTAGCCATTGTCATCCTCCGTGGGCGAATTACATATTGCTTGCTGAGTAACTATAGACCCTATTTTTCGCGCTGCATGGCAAAAAGGGCCCGTACACTTCCACAACCCGGATGCCGGGCTCTGCCACCCGTTGGCAAAGAGGCTGTTTATTGCGCCTTCCGCGCATCTCCGCAGTGGAAATCACTGCGGTTTTTGGAATTATCTGATAAATTTTGCCTGAACTGAATTACTCACCAGGCAAGCTGTCGTAACTCCCTGTAGTCGGGCCAAATCCGGCGACGCGAATGCGTGAAGTACGCGCGACAGTCAACACAAGCTCCGTTCAGCAAAGGATATGATTTCTGGCATGAATCGAAGAATGTTTATGAAAGCGTCAATGGCATTCGCCACCTTAAGTGGAATGTCTGGTATCTCCACCCTGTTCTCTCAGGCCGCCTGGGCAGACAGCGAGATTGCCGACGGCACCGCCGTGCGATTTGATTTTGACGTGCTCAAAAAATTAGCCGCCGATCTGGCGAAAAAACCCTACGGTGGCGCTCCTGCACCGCTGCCGCAAACCCTGGCCACCTTAACGCCACAGGCCTATAACGAAATCCAGTATGACGCCAACCACTCGCTGTGGAACGGCATCGACAACCGTCAGCTTGACGTTCAGTTCTTCCACGTGGGGATGGGATTCAAACGCCGCATCCGCATGTTCTCCGTAGACAGCGGCAGCCGCGAAGCGCGCGAGATCCATTTCCGCCCCGAGCTGTTCAACTACAACAATGCGCACGTTGATACCGCACAGCTGGAAGGTAAAACCGACCTCGGCTTCGCCGGTTTCCGCGCCTTTAAGAAACCCGAACTGGCACGCCGCGACATCGTCTCCTTCCTGGGGGCCAGCTACTTCCGCGCGGTCGATGAAACTTTCCAGTACGGGCTGTCTGCACGCGGCGTAGCGATTGATACATTCAGCAACGGGAAAGAAGAGTTCCCGGACTTCACCGCCTTCTGGTTTGAAACGCCAAAGGCCGATGATACCACTTTCACCGTCTATACCCTGATGGATGGTGCAAGCTGCACCGGCGCGTTTAAGTTCATCATCCACTGCGAGGATAAACGCGTAGTGATGGAAGTGGAAAACCACATCTATGCGCGCAAGGATATCTGGCAGTTAGGTATCGCTCCGATGACCACCATGTTCAGCTGCGGCAACAACGAACGCCGCATGTGCGACACCATCCATCCGCAGATCCACGACTCCGATCGTCTGGCTATGTGGACCGGAGCCGGAGAGTGGATTTGTCGCCCGCTGAACAACCCGCAGCGTCTGACCTTTAACGCCTACCAGGATGAAAACCCGCGCGGCTTCGGCATGTTACAGCTCAATCATGATTTCCAGGACTATCAGGACGTGATCGGCTGGTACAACAAGCGCCCAAGTCTGTGGGTGGAGCCGGTCGGGAAATGGGGCAAAGGTGCGGTGAATCTGATGGAGATCCCGACCACCGGCGAGACGCTGGATAATATCGTCTGCTTCTGGCAGCCTGCCGAACCGATCAAGGCCGGGAGCGAGCACAGCTTCCAGTACAAACTTTACTGGAGCGGCCTGCCGCCGGTTCGCAGTGGTCTGGCGCGGGTTAACGCCACCCGCACCGGTATGGGCGGTTTCCCTGAAGGTTGGGCACCGGGTGAGCATTATCCGGACGTCTGGTCACGCCGTTTCGCCGTGGACTTTGTCGGTGGCGATCTGAAAGCCGCCGCACCGAAGGGCATTGAGCCGGTGATCGAAGTCAGCTCCGGCACGCTCAAACAGGTCGAGATCCTCTTCGTTGAACCGATCAACGGCTATCGTATTCTGTTTGACTGGTACCCGAACAGCGACTCTACCGCGCCGGTGAATATGCGTATGTTCCTGCGTACCAAAGACGACACGCTGAGTGAAACCTGGCTGTATCAGTACTTCCCGCCGCCGCCGGATAAGCGAAAATACGTCGACGACCGGATTATGACCGCCGGTTAACTTCGCTGGCGTTTCCCGGCAACCAGGGAGATGTTAAAAGGCGGCCTTTCACGGGCCGCCTTGCAATGAAGTTGCGCGGATTAGCCTGCGCGCAGCATATCGACATGCGGAATATCATCCTCAAGATATTCATCGCTAACCGCCACAAATCCCAGACGGCCGTAGAATCGTTGCAGATGCGCCTGCGCAGACAGGAAAAGCGCCCGCTGCGGCCAGTGGCGTTCGCTGCTGTCGATAGCCTGCTCCATTAACCGGCTGCCCAGGTTCAGACCCCGCGCTTCACCGGAAATAATCACCCGCCCGATCTTCACCGGCTGGTCGGCTTCCTGTGGCACCAGAATTCTCGCGTAGGCCACCAGGCGATCGTCAATAAGTCCGAGAAGATGGCGATTGTCCCCGGTCAGATCGCTGCCGTCGATATCCAGATACGGGCACTGCTGTTCAACAATAAAGACCGCGTTACGCAGTGCCAGCAGCTGGTAAAGCTGGCCGGTAGTGAGTTCACTGTGGTGTAAATCATGCCAGTTCAGATCCATATCATTCCTCTGAGCAAAAAAAATCGGGCCACAAGGGCCCGATTATTACCTGGATTGCCGTAACTTACATTAGCGGCTGTGCCAGATTGACCAGTGAAATCAGCGGCTGTGGATAGATACCCAGCAGCAGCACCAGAATCGCAGAGATCAACACCACAATACCGCCAGCGGTAAACGCCCAGTTAGACGGCGCATCACGCATGGCCAGTTCCGGCGGCGTCAGATACAGACTGACGGTGACGCGCAGATAGTAGTACAGACCGATGGCGCTACCGAGCACCACCGCACCGGTCAGCCACCACAGGTCGGCGCTCACGCCGACTGCCAGCACATAGAATTTACCGATAAAGCCCAGCGTCATCGGAATACCTGCCAGCGACAGCATCACCACCGTCATCACCGCAGACAGCACCGGACGATGCCAGAACAGACCACGGTATGAGTAAAGTGAATCCGCATCCGGCCCGCTGTAAGGGCTGGACATCATGCTGACCACACCGAAAGCGCCCAGGCTGCTGAACAGATAGCCCGCCAGGTAAACGCCCACCACTTCCAGCGACAGCTGATGGGTCTGCACGGCAACCAGCGCCACCAGCAGATACCCCATATGCGCGATGGAGGAGTAACCCAGCATACGCTTGATGTTGCTCTGCGAAATCGCCATCAGGTTACCGAACAGCATCGAGGCCACGGCGATAATGCCCAGTACCGTGCGCACGCCTTCGCTGTCGGTCATCGGCGCATACATAAACAGGCGCATCAGCACGGCGAAGATAGCGATTTTACTGGCGGTAGCAAGGAACGTGGTTACCGGAGCCGGTGCGCCCTGATAAACGTCCGGCGTCCACAGGTGGAACGGAACCAGCGACAGCTTGAAGCCAAAGCCTACGATCATCATGCCAAGACCGGCCAGCAGCAGCGGCTGGTGGATCAGACCATCGGTCAGGCTCTTGCCCAGTGCCACAAAGCCAAGGTTACCGGAATCGGCATACACCAGCGCCATACCGAACAGCAGGAATGACGACGCTGCGGCAGAGAGGATGGTGTACTTGATGGCCGCTTCCAGCGAACGTTTCTGCTGGAAGGCGTAGCCCACCAGGCCAAACAGCGGCAGGGAGATCAGCTCAATACCAATAAACAGCGACGCCAGGTGGTTGGCACTGGCCAGCACGATGCCGCCCAGTGCGGCAATCAGCACCAGCAGATAGAACTCTTCACGGTTATCCGGGTAGGTAGCCAGCCACGGATAGGCAAAGGTACAGGTAGCAAGGCTGGCCAGGATCACCAGACCGGTATAGAGAATGGCATAGCCGTCCACCCGCAGTAGCGGGGTGACATCCATTGGCCCTGCCTGGCCGACAAAGTAAAGAGAAACCAGCGCCAGGTTCAGGCCAATCACCGCCAGTGTTGCATTGACGAAATGGTTGCGTCGCCACGCAATGGACAGCATCACAACTACCACCGTCAATCCGACGATCAGCAGCGGCAGAAGTGCGATCAGTTGTTGAGGAGTTATTGTCATGGCGAATTACGGCCTTGTAGTTGAAATTGAAGCGGTAAACCACTGCTGGATGTTACTCATCGCAGCGTGGGAGGTATCCAGAATCGGCTGCGGATAAACGCCCAGCAGCACCAGCAGGACAACCAGCACCATGATCATCAGGAACTCACGCGCTGACATGCCGCGCAGTGGCGTATCTGACTTCGGCGCACCATAGTAAGCGCGCTGCATCATGATCAGTGAGTAAACCGACGCAAACACCAGTCCAAACGTTGCGATCAGAATGATCGTCGGCACGCTCTGGAAGCTGCCGGTCAGGATCATAAACTCGCCGACGAAGTTACCGGTACCCGGCATCCCCAGGTTTGCCACCGCGAAGAACAGCGACAGGCCCGGCAGCCATTTGATACGCGACCACAGACCACCCATCTGACGCATATCACGCGTGTGCAGGCGCTCATACAGTTGACCACAGAGGATAAACAGCGCCGCAGCAGACAGACCGTGTGCAATCATCTGGATCACCGCGCCCTGGTAAGCCAGCTGGCTGCCGGTGTAGATGGCAATCAGGACAAAGCCCATATGAGAGATCGAGGTGTAAGCAATCAGACGTTTGATATCGTACTGAGAGAACGCCATCCATGCGCCATAGAAGATGCCGATAATCCCCAGCCACATGGCAATTGGCGCAAACTCCGCTGACGCATTCGGGAACAGCGGCAGAGCAAAACGCAGCAGGCCGTAGGCTGCGGTTTTCAGCAGGATACCCGCCAGGTCAACAGAACCCGCAGTCGGTGCCTGACTGTGCGCATCCGGCAGCCAGCCGTGCAGCGGTACCACCGGCATTTTTACCGCGAAGGCAATAAAGAAGCCAAGCATCAGGACATATTCTACCGTATGCGACATTGGCGTTTTCAGCAGATCTTCGTAGTTGAAGGTCCACACGCCGGTAGCGTTGTAGTGAACAAATACCAGCGCCAGAATGGCGATCAGCATGATCAAACCGCTTGCCTGGGTATAAATGAAGAACTTGGTTGCTGCGGTGATACGCGTCTTCCCGTCGGAGGCTTTATGGCCCCAGAGCGCGATCAGGAAGTACATCGGCACCAGCATCATTTCCCAGAAGAAGAAGAACAGGAACAGGTCGACGGCAAGGAACACGCCGATAACGCCACCCAGGATCCACAGCAGATTCAGGTGGAAGAAGCCCTGCCACTTCTCGATTTCATTCCATGAACAGAGAATGGCCATCAGACCGAGCAGACCGGTCAGCACCACCATCAGCAGCGACAGACCGTCCAGCGCCAGGTGGAAGTTGATACCAAAGCGCGGGATCCATGGCACGTTGAATTCAGATTGCCACTGCGGCAGCCCGGAAGCCTGGGTCAGTGAGTAGCCACCCTGCAGCCACAGCTGCAGTGACAGCACCAGCGTCAGCCCCATCGCGATCAATGCAATCCAGCGCGGCACTTTGGGACCAAAGCGTTCGAGCTGCCAGCACAACAGACCACCGACGAAGGGGAGGAGTATAAGCCAAGGTAATAACATGGCGGTTTGTTCCCTTTATTTCGAATTTTTCTACTGGGGTGAAGCTCAGCTCCACCCCAACTCACTAACCTTTACAGCACCATCAGCAGATACAGGACCACAACGGCACCGATGCTCGTCGCGGCAAGATACCAACGCAGATAGCCGTTTTCGCTAATCACCAGGCCTTTGTTACCCACACGCGCAAGGATTGCCGGTAAATTCATCACTGAATTAAGCGGGTCGCGCTGCAGCAGGCGGGCAATGCCGAGATAAGGCTTAACGAAGACTTTGTCATACAGCCAGTCGAAGCCCCAGGCGGCAAACCACCAGGTGGAGAAGAAACGGCCCGGTGCGCTGTTGGCAATCGCAGTCACCAGCGTGCGTTTGCCCAGCCACAGTGCGGCGGCCAGCAGAATACCGACAATCGCCACCACGCCGGAGGCAATTTCCAGCATCATCACGCTGCCGTGAGCCAGCTCGGTGGTCTCCGGCAGTACGCCTTTCAGCGGTGGTACGATCATTGCGCCAATAAAGGTTGAGAGAACTAACAGCACGATCAGCGGCAGATGGTGAGTAATCCCTTTCCCGGCGTGCGCATGAATCTTCTCTTTACCGTGGAAGGTGATAAAGATCATGCGGAAGGTATAGAGAGACGTCATAAAGGCGCCCGCCAGACCCGCAACCATCAGATTGATATGGCCGTTCGCCAGCGCACCCGCAAGGATTTCATCCTTACTGAAGAAGCCTGCGGTAATCAGCGGCAGCGCCGACAGCGCCGCACCGCCCACCAGGAAGCAGACGTATACCAGCGGAATGCTCTTACGCAGGCCACCCATTTTGAAGATGTTCTGCTCGTGGTGGCAGGCAAGGATCACCGAGCCGGACGAGAGGAACAGCAGCGCTTTAAAGAACGCGTGGGTCATCAGGTGGAAAATAGCCGCATCCCACGCCTGAACGCCCAGCGCCAGGAACATATAGCCAATCTGACTCATCGTTGAATAAGCCAGCACGCGTTTGATATCGGTCTGCACCAGCGCGGCGAAGCCCGCCAGAACCAGCGTAATCGCCCCGATAATGCCCACCAGATGCAGCACTTCAGGCGTCAGCAGGAACAGGCCGTGGGTACGCGCAATCAGGTAAACACCGGCGGTCACCATTGTCGCGGCGTGGATCAGTGCGGATACCGGGGTTGGACCCGCCATCGCATCGGCCAGCCAGGTCTGCAACGGCAGCTGCGCGGATTTACCGACCGCACCGCCTAACAGCATCAGCGTGGCCCACTGCAGCATATGGTTGTCAGCCGCAAAGTGTGCCGGTGCCAGCTCGACCATTTCACGGAAGTTCAGCGTACCCAGCTCGTTGTAGAGAATAAACAACGCGAATGCCAGGAACACGTCACCGACGCGGGTAATGATGAACGCCTTCATTGCCGCGGCGCCGTTTTTCGACTCGGTGTAGTAGAAGCCGATCAGCAGGTAGGAGCACAGGCCCACGCCTTCCCAACCCAGATACATCAGCATCAGGTTGTCGGCCAGCACCAGAACCACCATGCTGGCGATAAACAGGTTGGTGTAGGCGAAGAAGCGCGAGTAGCCCTCTTCCCCACGCATGTACCAGGAGGCAAACATGTGGATGAAGAAGCCAACGCCGGTCACCACCGACAGCATGGTCAGCGACAGGCCGTCCAGCGTCAGGTTTACGTCGATTTTGAAGTTGCCAACGTGCATCCAGGTCCACAGCGCCTGGTTAAACACCTGCTGTCCATTATTGAAAAAGTCGATCCCGGCATAGGCCGTGACCAGCGCCGCCAGTCCGACGGAACCCATTCCCACGGTAGCCGACAGGTTTTCCGACCAGCGGCCACGAGAGAACGCCAGCAGAAGGAAGCCGATCAGCGGAAACAGGATTGTTAAATAGAGAAGGTTCATCCGCGCATCTCGCTCACTTTGTCAATGTTGAGGTTCTGGCTGCGGCGATGTAACTGCAGCAGCAGCGCCAGGCCAATACTGGCCTCGGCAGCCGCCAGGCTGATCGCCAGGATAAACATCACCTGACCATCGGCCTGACCCCAGTAGCTCCCCGCAACCACAAACGCCAGTGCCGCGGCGTTAATCATGATTTCGAGGCCGATCAACATAAACAGCATATTGCGACGGATGGTTACAGCGGTCAGCCCAAGTACAAACAGCACGGCCGCCAGAATCAGTCCATGTTGCAGAGGGATCATACTCTCTCCTCCTTCTTACTTTTTAACGCGTCGTCCGGACGGTTGCTCAGCAGTTCACCTGCACGCTGCTCGCGACCGATATGGAACGCCACGACCAGACCGGCCAGCAGCAGCATTGAGGCCAGCTCAACCGCCAGTACGTAAGGCCCGAACAGGCTGATACCGACCTGCTTGGCATCAATCATCGTGCCGTCAATTCCCTGGTCATTCACGGTGCGGATGGCGTAAACCAATACCACCAGCAGCACCAGCGACAGCAGGCCCGGCCCCACCCAGGCACCCGGTTTCAGCCATTCACGCTCCTGCTGCACTTCCGCACCGCCGAGGTTCAGCATCATGACCACGAAGACAAACAGCACCATGATCGCGCCGGCATAAACGATGATCTCCAGCGCACCGGCAAAATAAGCCCCGAGCGAGAAAAATACACCGGACACCGCCAGTAATGAGACGATCAGGTACAGCAACGCATGTACCGGGTTGGTATGGGTGATAACGCGCAACGTCGCCAGCACCGCCACCAGTCCGCAAAGATAAAACGCAAATTCCATGCCTGGCTCCTTAAGGTAACAAGCCCTTGACGTCGATAGGTTTAGCTTCGTTTTCAGCAAAGCCCTTGTCTTTACCATCAATCGCCATACCCGCCATCCGGTAGAAGTTATATTCCGGATATTTACCCGGACCGGAAATCAGCAGGTCGTCTTTTTCATACACCAGATCCTGACGCTTAAACTCGCCCAGTTCGAAGTCCGGGGTAAGCTGAATCGCAGTGGTCGGGCAAGCCTCTTCACACAGGCCACAGAAAATGCAGCGCGAGAAGTTAATACGGAAGAATTCCGGGTACCAGCGGCCATCCTGCATCTCGGCCTTTTGCAGCGAGATACAGCCAACCGGACAGGCAACCGCACACAGGTTACAGGCAACGCAGCGCTCCTGCCCGTCCGGGTCACGTGTCAGCACAATGCGCCCACGGAAGCGCGGCGGCAGATACACCGGCTCTTCCGGGTACATCATGGTTTCGCGCTTGGCGAAGGCGTTCAGACCAATCAGCCAGATACTGCGTACTGTCGTACCGAAACCAACGGCAATGTCTTTTAATGTCATGTTCTTAACCCCTTACTGCGCCGTGTACAGAATCACTGCGGCAGTCGCCAGCAGGTTCAACAGCGTCAACGGCAGACAAACTTTCCAGCCGAACGACATCATCTGGTCATAGCGCGGACGCGGTAACGCAGCACGGATCAAAATGAACATCATCATGAAGAAGGCCGTTTTGATGGCAAACCAGAAGATTGGCGGCAGCCACGGACCGTTCCATCCACCGAAGAACAGCGTCACGATCAGTGAAGACACGGTAACGATACCGATGTACTCACCGACGAAGAACAGGCCGAATTTCATACCGGCGTATTCAATGTGATAGCCGTCCGACAGTTCCTGCTCCGCTTCCGGCTGGTCAAACGGGTGACGGTGACACACCGCCACGCCGCCGATGCAGAAGGTCAGGAAGCCGAAGAACTGCGGAATCACGTTCCACATATGTTCCTGGCTGTTGACGATATCCAGCATGTTGAACGAGCCCGCCTGCGCCACGACGCCCATCAGCGACAGGCCGAGGAACACTTCGTAGCTCAGGGTCTGGGCCGAGGCACGCATAGCACCCAGCAGCGAGTATTTGTTATTACTCGACCAGCCCGCGAACAGCACGGCATACACCGCCAGACCCGCCATCATCAGGAAGAACAGCAGACCGATGTTCAGGTCCGCCCCCATCCAGGTGGAGGTCACCGGCACAATCGCCATCGCCAGCAGCAGCGAGGTAAAAGCAATCATTGGCGCAAGGGTGAAGATCACCCGGTCGGTAAACGGTGGGATCCAGTCCTCTTTGAAGAACATTTTGATCATATCCGCCACCAGCTGCAGCGATCCGCCCCAGCCAACGCGGTTAGGACCATAGCGGTTCTGGAACAGGCCGAGAATTCGGCGTTCGCCGAAGCTCATCAGCGCGCCGCAGGCCACCACCACCATCAGGATGACCAGCGCTTTGCCGACGGCAATCAAAATGTCGATAACTTCCGGTGTCAACCAGCTCATTGTGCCGCCTCCTGCAGATTGTCGATTTCAGCACCCGACAGGAACGGAGGGATACCCGGTAAGCCCAGCGGCAGACCGACCTGCCCTGCCTGCAGCGTGCTGGAGAAGCGCACCGGCAGGCGCAGGGTTTCACCCTGGCAATTGAACTGAACGGCGCTGTTGGCGTTAACGCCAAGTTTCGCCGCATCGTCCGGGTTAACCATCACATACACTTCCGGCATACGCTTCTGCATCACCGGCGAACGCTGGGTCATTTCTTCACTGCCAAAGAGATGGAAGTAAGGTGCAACGCGCCAGCGGTTATCGCTGCCCACAAAGGCGGCAGGGATTTTTTCAAACCATCCCAGCTGCGACGGACCGGCTTCGAACAGGCGCACGCCCGGATCGCCGTTACGCAAATGACCACCCACTTCGGCCTGGAATTTGTTCCACGCCTGCGGTGAGTTCCAGCCCGGAGCCCATGCGAATGGGATCTGCGAGCGGGCTGCGCCCGGCTGGTTGTTCCCTTCCATAGAGAAGGCAAACATCGTGTCTTTATCCTGCGGCTGACGCGGTTCATGCACGCTGATGTTGGCACGCATCGCGGTACGGCCACTGGAGCGAATCGGTGAACGCGACAGTTTTTGGCCGCGAATACGGAAGCTGGCATCCGGTGCCGCATCTTTGATCGCGGCCAGCTGCGGCAGCGCAACGATGCAGGAATCAATCACGTGGTCCAGCTGCGTCCAGTCCGGCTCGCGGCTGTTAATGGTGCTTTGCAGCGCATGCAGCCAGCGCCAGCTTTCCAGCATCTCAACCTTGTTGTCGTAATAGGCCGGGTCATAAACCTGGAAGAAGCGCTGAGCGCGGCCTTCCTGGTTAACGACCGTACCGTCACTTTCCGCGAAGCTGGCGGTGGAGAGAACCAGGCCGGCTTTTTCCGTGGTTGCCGTACGCTGGTGATCGATAACAATCACGTTTGGCGTATTTTTCAGCGCGGCATCGACCCGGGCTTTCGGCAGCTGACGATAGAGATCGTTTTCCAGCACGATGACCGCATCCGCAGAACCGCTTTCCAGCTCCAGCAGCGCGGCATCCAGTGTGTTACCGCCGATCATGCCGAGGCCAATGCTGTTACTGGCGGTGGCCAGCAGGGTGATACCGACATCCTGCCCGCGGCCTTTCAGCGCTTTCGCCACGTTGGCTGCCGCCTGAATCACCGCTTCACTGCCGGCATTGGTGCCGGAAATAATTAACGGCTTCTTCGCACCGGCCAGCGCCTGCACGATGACGTCGATTTTACCGTTCAGGGATTTATCCAGATCGCTGACCGCCGGTGCGCTGGCGTCCAGCTCATGGGCAATTGCGAAGCCCAAACGCGCCTGATCTTCCACCGGTGCACGATAGCTCCACGCGGCGATATCATCGAGACGGGTCTGGTCAACGTTGGTCACAAACAGCGGGTGTTTGGCGTTCTGACCGATATTCAGGATCGCCGCTATCTGCCAGTCGGCCACTTTCTGCGCCGCTGCCATATCACGAGATTTGCCTTTCACCGCCTGACGGACGGCCAGCGCAACGCGCGCACCGGTCTGAGTCAGATCTTCACCGAGCACCAGCACCGCATCGTAGCTTTCGATGTCGTGCAGGGATGGGGTATGAATGCCGCCGTCGCGCAGAATTTCCAGCATCAGATCCAGACGCGCCTGCTCCCCTGCAGGGATGCCGGTAGAGAAGTTTTGCGCACCAACCAGTTCGCGCAGCGCAAAGTTGCTTTCTACGCTGGCACGCGGAGAGCCGATACCGATCACTTTGTTCGCCTGGCGCAGCACGTCGGCCGCCCCCTGCATTGCCTGCTCGGCGTTCAGGGTGATCCAGTCATCGCCACGACGCTGCACAGGCTGGCGCGGACGATCTTTCAGATTCACGTAGCCATAACCAAAGCGGCCACGGTCACAGAGGAAGTAGCTGTTAACGGTGCCGTTATAGCGGTTTTCGATACGGCGCAGTTCGCCATAGCGCTCACCCGGGCTGGTGTTACAGCCGATACTGCACTGCTGGCAGATGCTTGGCGCGTACTGCATATCCCACTTACGGTTGTAACGCTCGGAGTGGGTTTTATCGGTGAACACGCCGGTCGGGCAGATTTCAACCAGGTTGCCGGAGAATTCACTTTCCAGCACGCCGTCTTCCGGGCGACCGAAGTAAACGTTGTCGTGCGCACCGTAAACGCCGAGGTCGGTGCCGTCCGCGTAATCTTTGTAGTAACGCACGCAGCGATAGCAGGCGATACAGCGGTTCATTTCATGGGAGATGAACGGGCCGAGGTCCTGATTGCGGTGGGTACGCTTGGTGAAACGGTAGCGGCGGAAGCTGTGGCCGGTCATCACCGTCATGTCCTGAAGATGGCAGTTACCGCCCTCTTCACAGACCGGACAATCGTGCGGGTGGTTGGTCATCAGCCACTCCACCACGCTTTCGCGGAATTCTTTTGCTTCACCGTCATCAATTGAGATGAAGGTACCGTCGGAGGCTGGCGTCATACAGGACATCACCAGACGACCACGGGTATCTTCGGCATTTTGGAACTGCTTCACCGCACACTGGCGGCAGGCACCGACGCTACCGAGCGCAGGGTGCCAGCAGAAATAAGGAATATCTAAGCCGAGGGACAAACAGGCCTGCAGCAGGTTGTTTGCGCCATCAACATCATATTCTTTACCGTCTACATGAATAGTAGCCATAGTGAACATGCTTCCATAAGGCCCGATAAAAAACGGGCGTTAAACTTTGCTTACCAGCGAGCCTTTAACAGGTTCGGCTGGATGCCGCTGATCGCGTGCGCGTTGCTGTATACCTGAGGCGCCATACCCGCTTCGAACTCTTCGCGGAAATATTTGATGGCACTTTGCAGTGGCTCTACTGCACCAGGCGCATGCGCACAGAAGGTTTTACCCGGGCCAAGCTGGCGGCAGAGCTGCAGCAGGGTTTCGATATCCCCCGGCTGCCCCTGTTTACGTTCCAGCGCACGCAGAATTTTCACACTCCACGGCAGGCCATCGCGGCACGGCGTACACCAGCCGCAGGATTCGCGGGCAAAGAACTCTTCCAGATTGCGTACCAGCGACACCATATTGATCTCATGGTCGACGGCCATAGCCAGCGCAGTGCCCAGACGGCTGCCGGCTTTACCAATGCTGGCAAACTCCATCGGCAGGTCGAGGTGCTGATCGGTCAGGAAGTCCGTCCCTGCCCCACCCGGCTGCCAGGCTTTGAATTTCAGGCCGTCACGCATGCCACCGGCATATTCTTCCAGGATCTCACGCGCGGTCGTACCAAACGGCAGCTCCCACACGCCCGGATTCTTAACGCGGCCGGAGAAGCCCATCATCTTGGTACCGGCATCTTCACTGGTGGAGATGTTTTTGTACCAGTCAACGCCGTTGGCAATAATCGCCGGGACGTTCGAGATGGTTTCCACGTTGTTAACGCAGGTCGGCTTGCCCCATGCACCGGCAGAGGCCGGGAACGGCGGCTTGGAGCGCGGGTTAGCGCGGCGGCCTTCCAGCGAGTTGATCAGCGCCGTTTCTTCACCGCAGATGTAGCGGCCCGCACCGGTATGAACGATCAGTTCGAAGTCAAAACCGGTACCAAGAATGTTTTTACCCAACAGGCCCGCTTCGGTCGCTTCGGCAATCGCGCGGCGCAGGTTCGCCGCCGCCTCAATGTATTCACCGCGCAGGAAGATGTAGCCACGGTAGGCTTTAAGCGCAAAAGCACCGATCAGCATGCCTTCCACCAGTTGGTGCGGCATCTGCTCCATCAGCAGGCGGTCTTTATAGGTGCCCGGTTCCATTTCATCGGCGTTACACAGAAGGTAACGGATGTTCATGGATTCATCTTTCGGCATCAGGCTCCACTTGAGACCGGTGGAGAAGCCCGCACCGCCGCGGCCTTTCAAACCGGAGTCTTTTACCTGACCTACGATCTCTTCCGGCGACATGGATTTCAGCGCTTTTTCAGCACCGGCATAGCCATTCTTACTGCGGTATTCGTCGAAGAATACCGGCTGCTTATCGTCACGCATGCGCCACGTCAGCGGATGCGTTTCGGCAGTACGAATAATCGTTTTCATTGATACTGCTCCAGTAAGTTGGCGAGACCTTCCGGCGTCAAATGAACGTGGGTATCTTCATCCACCATCATTACCGGTCCCTTGTCGCAGTTGCCGAGGCAGCAGGTTGGCAGCAGCGTAAAGCGTCCGTCCGCAGTCGTCTGGCCAGGCTTGATATTGAGCTTGTTTTCCAGCTCGGCCTGAATGCCCTGGAAACCGGTGATATGGCACACCACGCTGTCGCAGTAGCGGATCACATGGCGTCCCACCGGCGTGCGGTAAATCTGGCTGTAGAACGTTGCCACGCCTTCCACATCGCTGGCAGGAATGCCCAGTACGTCGGCAATCGCATGGATTGCGCCGTCCGGCACCCAGCCGCGCTGTTTCTGAACGATTTTCAACGCTTCAATTGACGCTGCGCGGGCATCTTCGTAGTGGTGCTTTTCGTGCTCGATGGCATCGCGCTCTGCCGCACTCAGCATGAAAGCCCCGGATTCATCGATCGTTTCGATCGCAATTCTTTGATCGTGCATAATTAGCGGTCCACGTCTGACATAACAAAATCGATACTACCGAGGTATACGATCAGGTCGGATACCAGGCTGCCGTTGATCACCGAAGGGATCTGCTGCAGGTGCGGGAAGCTCGGCGTGCGCACGCGTGTGCGGTAGCTCATCGTGCTGCCGTCGCTGGTCAGGTAGTAACTGTTAATCCCCTTCGTCGCCTCAATCATCTGGAAGGATTCGTTGGCAGGCATAATTGGCCCCCATGAAACCTGCAGGAAGTGCGTGATCAGGGTTTCGATATGCTGCAGCGTGCGCTCTTTAGGCGGTGGCGTCGTCAGCGGATGATCGGCTTTAAATGGACCGGCAGGCATGTTTTTCAGGCACTGTTCCAGGATACGCATACTCTGGCGCATCTCTTCCATTTTGAGCATCACGCGGGTGTAAGCACAGCTCACCCCTCCCCCGATTGGCACTTCGAAATCGAAGTTTTCGTAACCGGAGTACGGGCGCCATTTACGCACGTCAAAGTCCAGACCGGTTCCGCGCAGGCCGGCACCGGTGGTGCCCCAGGTCAGTGCTTCTTCCATGTTGTAGGCAGAAACACCTTTGGCACGGGCAATCAGAACACTATTTTTCAGCGCGGTCTGTTCGTAGGCCTTCAGACGTTTTGGCATCCAGTCGAGGAACTCACGCAGCAGGCGTTCCCAGCCGTTAGGCAGGTCATGCGCCACGCCGCCGATGCGGAACCAGGCCGGGTGCATACGGAAGCCGGTAATCGCTTCCACTACGTCATAAATTTTCTGGCGGTCGGTAAAGGCAAAGAACACCGGAGACATAGCGCCGACGTCCTGAATAAAAGTAGAGATGTACAGTAGGTGACTGTTGATACGGAACAGTTCTGACAGCATGACGCGAATCACTTCCACGCGCTCTGGCACTTTTATTCCGGCCAGTTTTTCTACTGCCAGCACGTACGGCATTTCGTTAACGCAGCCGCCGAGGTATTCGATACGGTCGGTATAGGGAATGTAGCTGTGCCATGACTGACGCTCGCCCATCTTTTCCGCACCGCGGTGGTGATAGCCGATATCCGGCACGCAGTCGACGATCTCTTCGCCGTCCAGCTGCAGGATAATACGGAACGCACCGTGCGCTGACGGGTGGTTAGGACCGAGGTTGAGGAACATGTAGTCCTCATTGTTGGTCCCACGCTTCATGCCCCAGTCTTCCGGCTTGAAGGTCATGTTTTCCATTTCCAGATCTTCTTTTTGCTTGGTCAGCTCAAAGGGATCGAATTCGGTCGCACGTGCCGGATAGTCTTTACGCAGCGGGTGTCCTTCCCAACTCTGCGGCATCATGATGCGCGTCAGGTGCGGGTGGCCCACGATATTAATCCCAAACATCTCCCAGGTTTCGCGCTCATACCAGTTGGCATTGGCAAAAATTTTGGTGATGGTCGGCACATTCAGATCGTTTTCAGACAACGCCACCTTGAGCATAATGTCGCGATTACGTTCAATGGAGATGAAGTGATAGAAAACGGAAAAATCCGCCGCCGGTAAACCGGCACGGTGGGTACGCAGGCGTTCATCCATGCCATGCAGGTCATACAGCATGACGTAGGGTTTTGGCAGCTTGCGCAGGTACTCAATAACTTCCAACAATTGCTCACGCTTCACCCAGACAACCGGGATCCCGGTACGTGTGGGTTGTACGGTAAAGGCATCAGGCCCAAAGCGGTTACGCAGCTCGCCGATCACCGGGTCATCCTGGTGGTCGCGGGTTTGCCATAGAGGCTGTGCGAGATCTTGCGTGGTTAAATCTGTCATAAGTTGTTCACCATTCTGGCCTGTCAAACAGGCACTCAGTGTTGGCGTAAGGCGGGTCGGCGCACGTTGTTTTGTCGTCTTGTTGTGCTGTTGCTGACCTCATCCATAAACTGCCTGGCTTAAATCTCGTCAGGGCTGCGCAGGTTAGTCACCGCGATGCGCTCCGCATGTTTACGCTCGCGCTCGGATTGCATATTGGCGCGATAGACACCCTGATCGCCGACCACCCACGACAGCGGGCGACGCTCTTTACCAATCGATTCCTGCAGCAATAACAGCGCCTGCATATAGGCTTCAGGACGCGGCGGGCAGCCTGGAATATACACATCAACCGGCAGGAACTTATCAACGCCCTGAACCACGGAGTAGATGTCGTACATACCGCCCGAGTTAGCGCAGGCGCCCATACAAATCACCCACTTAGGCTCCAGCATCTGGTCGTACAGGCGCTGGATGACGGGTGCCATTTTGGTAAAGCAGGTTCCTGCAACCACCATGAAGTCGGCCTGGCGAGGCGAAGCACGAATAACTTCCGAGCCAAAACGCGCAACGTCGTGTACCGAAGTAAACGACGTGGTCATTTCGACATAACAACAGGAAAGACCGAAGTTAAACGGCCAGAGGGAGTTCTTGCGTCCCCAGTTCACCAGGTCGTGCATGGCGTGTTCCAGCTTGCCCATGTAGACGTTTTGATGAACGTGCTTTTCCAGGGGATCGGCAACGATCTCCTGTTTTTGCAGGGGGTAACGGTCATTCTCACCGTTGGGGTCTATGCGGGTGAGCGTATAGTCCATATCTTTTTGCCTCGCTGTTACTGCGTATTACGGTTGGAGTGCGAGATGGTGGTTGGTTTCACGTCAAAGCGACGGCGGGCAGGCGCCCAGTCCAGTGCGCCAATGCGAACCAGATAAACCAGACCAGCAAGCAATACCAAGATGAAAATGGCGGCTTCCACAAAACCGACCCATCCGCTTTCGCGAATCGCTGTCGACCATGCGTAGAGATAGAGGGCTTCAACGTCGAAGATAACGAAGAACATGGCTACCAGATAGAATTTGGCAGACAGGCGCAGTTTTGCGCTTCCAACGGAAGGAGCTCCCGACTCAAAAGGCGTGTTTTTATACCTTCCCCGGCCTTTTCCGCCCAGGAACCACGCTCCGGCCAACATCAGGCAACACAAACCGACTGAGACGATCAGGAAAACAGCGAATGCCCAGTGATGGGCGACGACTTCTGTGGTTGTTGACATACTCTTGCTTACTCACCAAAAGTGGTGTTTCGCGTCCTGCTCTAATCTCTGGCAGTTAACACACCACATCGATTCAAGGGAAAAATAAAAAACCTTATAAATTTTACTGCCTTTTTTAATTAGGCAGCTATTTTATGGGGTTTTTTACTCCTTTCAATAACCTTTTGTCAACTTTGACAAAAGTATCCGCACACTAATTTACAGACGCAACATTATATTAACAATTAATGCTCAAAAACTAAGCTAAATCGAGTCAGTGGTAGGACCTGATAATAATGTAGCAGCTAAAACCCTGTTCGGATCGCGTATTTAACAATCTCTATTTTGGCAGGAATAATCATATTTTCCTGCCCCTTAATAGGGTTATTTTTTTGATCGAGGACACACTTCTGTGTTTTATGGCCAAAATTTGGCCGGCAGAGATTGTGCAAAATCAATTCATCGCAAGATTGATACTGGCGTCTACAGCAGCGCAGCTGGCGTTTCTATGACGTTATGGACAAGGGAGGCAGGAACACTTTTTATTGATGAAGAAACCGTATTTAGATGACAAAAAAATGGCAAAAAAAAGCCTTTCAGGTTAAATAAACACTGAAAGGCTCTTATTTTGATATTTAATGCAAATTACCTTTACGAATGAGAGTCATCCGCATTTAGCATTGCAGATCACTCATCCTCATCGAGCAGCGCGGCACTATCAGGGCTCGCATTGACCAGCGCATAAGGATCGTTGCTGGACTCCATTGCGTTAAAGATAGCCAGCGCCAGTTCGTTGTCACTATCCGGATTACGGCACAGCAGATATTCGGTATCCGGCAGAACCGGTAAGCCTTCCGCCGCGCCCATCACGCGCAGTTCGGGGCTCATCATCTCAACCGGACGCGCGGTAACGCCAAGACCGGCCTTCACCGCTGCGCGTACCGCAGCCAAAGTAGAGGCAACATAGGAGATGCGCCACGGGATACTGGCTTCGTTGAGATGGTCGATGGCCATATCACGGTAAGGGCTTGGCTCATCCAACAGCACCAGAGGAATCGCCTCTCCGCGCTGAAAGATATAATCCGCCGCGCAGTACCACAGCGTTGGCGACGTACGCAGTACCTGCCAGGCGAAGTTCATCGGGCTGGAGGTTGTCACAACCAGGTCAACTTCGCCCTGATTCAGCATCTCCATCATGAACGGGTTACGCTTCACCCGCACGTCGATGGCCAGCTTCGGATAAACAGAGGTCACACGGTTCAGCAGGAACGGTAAAATGGTATCGGAAGTGTCATCCGATGCGCCGATCGTCAGCACACCCTGAACGTTGCTGTACATCAGAGAGGTGCAGGCTTCATCGTTGAAGCGCAGAATTTTTCGCGCATAGCCCAGCAGCTGAATACCATGTTCCGTCAATAATTTGTTGCGTCCATGTCTGGCAAACAGCTCTTTGCCAACCAGTTGCTCAAGACGCTGCATCTGCTGGCTGACGGCTGACTGGGTTCTGCATACGGCCGCCGCAGCGGCAGCAAACGTGTTCAGATCGGCGACGGCCACAAAAGTTCTCAGCAGATCGAGGTCGAGATTAAGTATCGGACGATTTGCACTAGTCATGTTTTTATTCACTTTATAAGTTTTTTACGAACAGCTACCCTGGTGTTATTACTTTCTTATCAAAAAGATAAGTCGATAATCAATACGTAATTTCATCAGTATGAATGCACTACGCTCACCTGATGCATTACTTGAACTCTCAATGTAAGGCCCTGCACGACTTCCGGCCAGGTAAACAGTACGACCAGCACGGAAAGTGAGAAAGGTGTCTTACTCTGATTAATCACGATTACAAACTGTACTAACCCATAAGCGACAGCTGGCTCACAGATGACCGCGGAATCCGGCAAACCTCATCGGTAAAAGCGCTCAAATTCGGATCAGCAGTACAGAATCACGCGGGAGAATCTGCAATCGCTACACGCCCTAAAAGCAGAAGGAATAGTAAGATCTCCTTACCTTTTTAGGGTATAAAAACCATTTTTTTATTACCAGAAGCGCCCTGCAAACTGGCGGAAAGACTCCTGAAAGTTATCCTGACATACTGCCGCCTACTTTTTAAGCCTAAATACGATTATTCTTATCTCTAAAGTAAGATTTTATCAGCAGCGGCACTCCTGTGAGACCAGCATGTACTAAAATCGAAATTCCGTATAAGAATTGGACGCATTCAATCTTCTGACTGGTACAGCGCACTGGCAAACGATTGAGCGCTCCAGGGCAACCTTACGGGTGCAAAAAGCGACCAAATAATAAGTTTATTTTGACTGTTTCAGCAATCATCAATCCACTTTTCGTTAATGAATTGTGCAATATCTCCCAACCTTTTGTCCGCATAAGAGAAATTTGCACTCAACTTAGCTCGTTTCAGACCTGTTTTTAGTGGTGAATGTTCATCGTTTTTCAGTATTTAATTCCACAAAGCGTACCGACTCCGTGCAGTCGTGTGAGCCGCATGAAAAAAGCGCGTTTAACGCGCCAAACCCCGTGGCCACCCTTCAAAAGCATTAAGGAGAGGAGTACATTGTGTAACGTTTAGTTTTCCACGGCAGGAAAACCCTCCTGCAAGTCAAGGTGACCGAGATGACCCAAATTGATAAGTCCAGCAAACTGGATAATGTGTGTTATGACATTCGCGGCCCGGTGCTGAAAGAAGCGAAGCGCCTCGAAGAAGAAGGTAACAAGGTTCTTAAACTCAATATCGGTAACCCTGCCCCTTTCGGTTTTGAAGCCCCGGACGAAATTCTGGTCGATGTGATTCGTAATCTGCCCAGCGCTCAGGGCTACTGCGACTCAAAAGGCCTGTACTCCGCGCGTAAAGCCATCATGCAGCACTATCAGGCGCTGGGTGTTCGCGATACCACCGTTGAAGACATCTATATCGGTAACGGCGTATCCGAGCTGATCGTTCAGTCGATGCAGGCGTTGTTGAACAGCGGCGACGAAATGCTGGTTCCGGCACCGGATTACCCTCTGTGGACCGCTGCCGTGTCCCTCTCCAGCGGCAAGGCCGTGCATTATCTCTGCGACGAGTCAGCAGGCTGGTTCCCGGACCTTGACGATATTCGCAGCAAAATCACCCCACGCACTCGCGGCATTGTGATCATCAACCCGAACAACCCAACGGGTGCGGTATACAGCAAAGAGCTGCTGCTTGAAGTGGTCGAGATCGCCCGCCAGCATAATCTGATTATTTTTGCTGACGAAATCTACGACAAAATTCTTTACGATGCCGCCCGCCATCATTCGATCGCCGCGCTGGCACCGGATCTGCTGACCATTACCTTTAACGGTCTGTCAAAAACCTACCGCGTTGCCGGTTTCCGTCAGGGCTGGATGGTGCTGAACGGGCCGAAGAAGCACGCGAAAGGCTATATTGAAGGGCTGGAAATGCTGGCGTCGATGCGCCTGTGCGCGAACGTTCCGGCGCAGCACGCAATTCAGACCGCGCTGGGCGGCTATCAGAGCATCAGCGAATTCATCCAGCCGGGTGGACGACTGTACGAGCAACGTAACCGTGCCTGGGAGCTGATCAACGATATTCCGGGTGTCAGCTGCGTGAAGCCGGACGGCGCGCTGTATATGTTCCCGAAAATCGACGCGAAAAAATTCAACATCCACGATGACCAGAAAATGGTTCTCGACTTCCTGCTGCAGGAAAAAGTCCTGCTGGTGCAGGGTAGCGCCTTTAACTGGCCGTGGCCGGACCATGTGCGCATCGTTACGCTGCCGCGCGTAGACGATCTGGAAATGGCCATCACCAAGTTTGGCCGTTTCCTCGGCGGCTACCACCAGTAAGTCTCCTCTCTTCAGATATCAGTCCCGGATAGCGGCAGCGCGGCTATCCGGGCAAGCGGAAACACCTGATGAATCAAAGCCACTTTTTTGCCCACCTCTCCCGTCTGAAACTGATCAACCGCTGGCCGTTAATGCGCAATGTGCGCACTGAAAACGTGTCGGAGCACAGCCTGCAGGTGGCGATGGTTGCTCATGCGCTGGCGGTGATTAAAAACAAAAAATTTAACGGCAATCTCGACCCGGGTCGCATCGCCCTGATGGCGATGTATCATGATGCCAGTGAGGTGCTGACCGGGGATCTTCCGACCCCGGTGAAGTACTACAATGCGCAGATTGCCCATGAGTACAAAAAAATCGAGAAGATTGCGCAGAAGAAGCTGATTGAAATGCTGCCGGAAGAGCTGCGCTCGGCCTGGGCACCGCTGATCGACGAACATCAGCACAGCGAAGCGGAAACGGCGATCGTTAAGCAGGCAGATGCGCTTTGTGCCTACCTGAAATGCCTGGAGGAATTGTCGGCGGGCAATAACGAATTCCTGCTGGCGAAAGCCCGACTGGAGAAAACCCTCGCCCAGCGTCACAGCCCGGAGATGGACTATTTCGTTGAGGTCTTTATCCCCAGCTTCAGTCTATCGCTGGATGAGATAAGCCAGGAATCCCTGTAGCGGGTGCAGCAGCGCCCGGCGAGGCAGCATCGCTGCCATTTCGGGGCTACCTTTCAGCTATCTCAACCGCGCTTAGGGAAAAACGCCACCGGCGCGGTCAGGGTTTTCTGCGCGCCGGGTGGCGGAGCGGGCACTGGCGAGGCGCGTTTAACCAGCGACAGCGCCTCACGATCCAGCTCGGCGACGCCCGAACTTCTCGCCAGCGAAACGCTCAGCACATTACCGTCATCATCAATGGTGAAACGCACCAGCACGGTGCCGGTGTCGCCACGCTCCTGCGCCGCTTCCGGATAGCGCTTACGCTTCTCCAGGTGTGCCATCACTCGTCCTGCCCAGCTTGCCTCTTGAGGAGTGGAAACCGAACTGCTGGCGTTGGTTTTCTGCGCGGCGGTGCGCTCGGCCTGCTGCGTCTGCACCTGAGCCTGAACCGCCTGCTTTGCCGACACCTGCTCCTGATGCTGCGCCTGCTGCTGCTTCTGTTTTTTCTGTTTTTCCTGCTGTGATTTGCCCTTCTGGTCTTTTTTCGTTTTCGCCCCCGCAGCGGTGCGCTGGACGACATCCGGGTTTTCCGCCTTCGGTGCCGCTTTCTCCGGCTCTTTTTCCGGCTGCTTCTGAGGATCGACGGCCGGTGCAGCGGCGGCATCGCTCTGCGTCTCTTCCTTCACTTTCTCTTCGCTTGCCTGCGAATTCTGGCTTTCCGGTGAGATGTCATTACGTTCGGTCAGCACCGCCTGGGCGGTATCCGCCATCTCGATCATAATCGCCGCAGGCGGGGTATTATCGGCGGCGGTAATTGGCGGCATCCACATTAGCCACACCGCGGCACCAATATGCAGGCCTAACGCCAGCAGGCTGCCCGTCAGCCAGCTCGTTTTACCGGCGCGCTGCACATCATCAAACGTCACTGGCGTTGCCATGTCTAACCAACCTCATTGCATAAATCCCTACGGCATCCCCGGGAATTCGGGTCTCTGGTTAATAAAACGAATACGGAGGATAAATTTTCTGTTAAATCGGCAGTTTTTTTACGTCGGGGCGGAATTGGCAAGAAATCAGTACGGGCAGAAGAGGCGAATGGCGGATTCAGGGCAAGGCGGATGCCCCGCCCTGGATTATCAGAACTTCAGCGTGACGCTTCCGCGCAGCGTCCGGCCAGGGCCCGGCTGCGGCATGATGCTCATCGCTTCAACATAGTAGCGATCCGTGAGGTTATCGATATTCAGATCGAAGCTGGCATTTTTGTTCAGCTGATAGCTGGCATACAGGTCGATAAGCGCGTACGGATTCCATTTAGAGGCCTGGATTGAACCTACCCCCAGTGACTGAATCGTTTTTTCGCTGCCGTCACCAATCCCTTCAGTATAGCGGCTACCGATCCAGTTAAACCGCGTGCCCACGGTCAGCTTGTCGTCAAGGAAGCGGCTGCCGAGGTTCACCGTTACGGTATCCTTCGGCGGCACCTGCTGCAGGGCGAAGCTGTTGTAGATCCCGCCCGCCGCGCATTCGGTGTATTCCGGGTTAATGCTGCCCGGGACGGCGCAGAACATCACGTGGGTGTAATGGTTCCAGCCGATGCTACCGAACACTTTCCCCGTATCGTACTCGGCGGTCACTTCATAACCGCGCATCTCAGCCGACTTAAGATTCACACGACCCAGTGCGTACCAGGTAAACCATGGGGTTTCCATCGGAATATTGGAACGGGTAATGTAGTTATCAACGTTGTTATCAAAGTACGCCGCGTGCAGGCGAAGTTTATCTTCAGGCAGGAACACGCCGTCGCGCAGGAAGTTAATCCCCAGCTCGTAGCTGCGTGCCTGCTCCGGCTTCACCGGGTTATCAGAAACCGGCATGCCGAAGGACGGGCTGGTCAAGGATTCAAAGATGCTTGGGTTGCGCATCACGTTGCTGTATTTCACATACGGCTTAACGCCTTCCCAGGGTTCCACGGTCACACTGGCGATCCGCGACCAGCCTTTGTCCGTGCGCTCGTACGGCTCCGCCAACGTGGGGGCATTATCCAGTGTTTTGTAATGCTGATAGCGCAGGTTCCCGTTCAGCGTCAGCCAGTCCTGTGGTTTCCACTCTACGGTGGTAAACGCGTTACTCTCGCGGCGATTGCCTTCGCGCGGCTGCGGAATGGAAAGGAATGTGCTCGGGGTATAAACGATGCCATCCGGGCTGCCTACATCTTCACGCGTGTAGCCACCGCCGTATTCCACGCTGACGTCGCCTGCCGGGGTGTTCAGCAATGAGGTATTCGACAGCGTACCGCCCCAGCGCTCTGACCCCACCAGCATTCCCGCATCGTTCAACACGTACTGCGTGTTGCTATAGTTAGTAGCGTTCGCCCGGTTATCCACCTTATTGTAGAAGGTGTTGATCTTCAGGTTGATGAGGTCGGTTTCTTCAGGCTGCCAGTTATAGCGTGCGGTCCAGGTATCCAGAGTGATATTGCTGAGCCGCCCCTGATAAAGCCCCTGAGTGATATA
Organism: Erwinia sp. JUb26; assembly: GCF_003751505.1. Lineage (GTDB taxonomy): Bacteria > Pseudomonadota > Gammaproteobacteria > Enterobacterales > Enterobacteriaceae > Erwinia. The sequence goes on from NZ_RJVB01000006.1 coordinate 316,743, forward strand.
GTAGGTCGATCCCAGCTGGTAACCATAGTCGCTGATGTACTTACTGTATCCCACTTCCAGCGTCTGATTATCCACCATCTTCAGCTTGCCTTTCAGCAGCCATGACTCATTGTTCAGCGAGGTGTTAAGTACCTGTTCGCCAGCGCGATAGGGGCTGACGCCACCGTTTATCCAGCGTTCATTACCATAATTATCAACATCAAAAGCGGGATGAGGCTGGTTGCCGCCGTGCTTACCGGCGTAATAGTTACCGTTGTAGCGTTGGGCGTAGGCCGCTACGCCTTCAAAATATTCACTGGTTCCGGCGATGGCGATACTGCCGGATCCCCCGGTGGCCTCAAACAGCCCGGGGCGGTTAGTATCGTTTTCATAATACATATCGGTCGGCGGACCATCCCAGACGTAGCCCAGCGTTTTCTTCATCCCCGCTCGGGTGCCCTCACGCGGCACGCTGCCGCTGTTGCCGTTGAATCCGCCCTTCAGCCGCACGCCGATGCTCTCGCCCGGCAGCAAAATATCTTTCGCACTGATGGTGTTAACACGAACCACGCCACCGGTAGCACCGACGGCATCTGCACCCATACTCGCGCCCTTCTCAATCGAAACTGAGCCGATAAAGTCCGGGTCAATATAGCTGCGCGAGTTAGAACCGTTATAGCCCTGATAGATGGTCGTTTCCTGACTGGATCCATCGACGATCACCGGTACGCGACCCTGGCCCTGCATGCCGCGAATATTCACGTCCAGCGCACCGGAGTTGCGGCCATCGCCGTTCAGTACGCCCGGCACGCCGGAAAGGAAGTCACCCACCGAAGTACCACGGAAGCGATCCACCTGCTCACCTGACAGGTAAGCGCTGGATCCTGCGGATTCATAAGGCGCATCGGCGGGGGTACCGCCCGCTTTAGCATTAACGGTAATGGTGCCGAGCATCAGTGAATCATCGCCTGCCGCAGCGGTGGTTGCCGACTGGCTCAGCGTGACCGTGTTGCTGCCGGTAAAGCTGTAGCTGAGCCCGGTTCCCTGTAACAGTCGGGAGAGCGCGTCAGCCGGTGTGGTGGTCGCCGTAACGCCGGCAGAACGCTGCCCTGCTGCATATTCCGGTAGATAGCTGACCTGCATGCCGGACTGGCGGCCGAAGTCGGCCAGCGCCGACGAGAGCGAACCGCCGGGAATACGGAAGTTAACCTGTTTTGCCTCTTCCGCCTGCACGGAAAACGGCAGCGCAGCCAGCGGCAGCGTGATACTGCCGAGCAGCGTGACGCTAAACAGTCGTGTTCCGACACGGCGCCCCACATTCATTTTCACTGACGAACTCATTAGATCCCAGTCCCCTGATAGTAAGCACGATGTTATGCATCGATTTTTAGTCCATCGATGTCTGTCTGGTTACTACAACGAATGAGAACGGGATTTTTTTTGTGTTTATGAAAATAAATGCGTTTTTATTTTATAAATTCTGTACAGGTCTCAGTTATTTACGTACTGATTTCAGGGGTAATACAGAGATAAGTGGTTGCGCTGGCTGGCAGTGCCCCCGGTCGGGCGTCCTCGCGCCGCGTTGCGGTCCCTTCACTTCGCTCGTCAGCCGATCGGACCGCCACAGACGGGTCGTCCTGGCCCGACTGTGACTTTCGTCCGCGTCCATGCGGCCGAATCCTGGCTTCCTCTCTACGTTCAGCGCTGCGGATTGCCCGAACGGAGGCACTGCCAGCCTGCTTTTGACTTTCGTGTTGCCTGAAAAATCTAAGGATTTAACGGTGAGTTTCTTCTTCACAATCTGAATCCAGATTGATTGCAAACCTGGGAGTTGGCTTAAGCTGTCCATGCCCCTGCTCAGGCAGATCCTAGCCCCATTTGCGATGCTTTCACTGCGTTCGTCCGCGTCCCTGCAGCCGAATTGGGGCTTTCATATTGAGTTCTGAATTACAGATTCCCATGGCGGACAGGCCACACGTCTGATGTTGAATTCTGGTGTCGACTTTTAAGAAAACACGATCGGACTTTGAAGCCATTAAAACTTAACGTCACAACCAGCGAGCACTATGTGGAAAAGGGGCCAGTCTCTGCGGCTGTTGGGCAATCCGCAGCGCTGAAGCGTAAGCAGCGGGGCCGGAGAGCCAGGCATGGATGCCTGGATCAGGCGCGGCGCGGGCAGGACGCCCGCTCTGCGCCGATCCGAAAGGCCGGATGCTGGAGCTGAAGAGACCGCATAGCGGCGCGAGGACCGCCCGACAGCCGCAGAGACTGGCCCCAAAGCATCATACCAACAGCGAAGAGCCCACAGTCCCGATGCTGGAGCTGAAGAGACCACATAGCGGCGCGAGGACCGCCCGACAGCCGCAGAGACTGGCCCCAAAGCACATAGCCAGCAGCGAAGAGCACACAGTCCCGATGCTGGAGCAGAAGGAACCTTGCAGCGACGAATCTTCAAAACGGAAACAAACGCGGAATCAACAGCACGCTGACCACCATCACAATCAGCGTAAACGGCACACCCACCTTCACAAAATCAAAGAACCGATATCCGCCCGGCGCACAAACCAGCGTATTCACCGGCGATGACACCGGCGTCATAAACGCTGCCGATGCCGCCACGGCCACCACCATCGTAAAGGGATAAGGCGATACGCCCATCTGATGTGCAGCCGCCACGCCAATCGGTGCCATCAGCACCGCCGTAGCGGTATTGGAAATAAAAAGCCCGATCGTCGCACAAAGCACAAACAAACACACCAGCATCACCTGCGGACTGTGGCCTCCCGCCAGCTGCATCAGCCCGTCAACGATCAGCGTCACGCCGCCGGTCTTCTGTAGCGCCAGCGCGAAAGGCATCATCCCGATAATCAGAATCAGCCCCGGCCAGTGGATTGACCGCCACGCGCTTTCCGCATCAATACAGCGGAACTTGCCCATTAACAGACAGGCAATAATAGCGGCAATCGGATTGGGAATCTCCTCGGTCAGCATCATCGCCACCATCAGCGCCAGGCAGAACAGCGCATGCGGTGCCTGACTGCTGGCAGGAGCAACCTCATCGACCTCGGCAGGCAGATTCAGCACCATAAAATCACGCTGGGTCTGCTGCTGGATCTGGGCAATCTTTTTCCAGTCGCCCATTACCAGCAGAATATCGCCCAGTGCCAGCGGCTCATCGGTGAAGGCGTTCTCCAGCACCTCACTGCCGCGCCGCATTCCCACCACGCTGATGCCGTATCGCGAGCGAAACGCGATTTCGCGCAGGCTTTTTCCCTGCAGCGGTGAGTCGGCCAGCAGTGATACTTCGGCCATGCCGACGTCGCGGGCGCGATCGGAAAAATACTCACCACGCAGTACCATCGGTTCCAGCTGCTGGCTGGCGCAAAACTCCCGCAGATCGATCTCGGCGGCGGACATATCGATCAGCAGCACGTCGCCGCTACGAAACTCGGTGGTTCCGGTCACCGGCACCATCACCCGACGAAACTTTCGCCAGCGCTCAAGACCCACCACGCTGGCACCGAAGCGCTCGCGCAGCTGTAAATCATCCAGTCGATGCCCAATCAGCGGCGAGTCCGGGCGGATCGCCAGTCGACGAGCGCGGCCGCTTAACCGGTACTGATGGATGAGTTCGCGGAAGGTGCGCCGGGCCTGCCCGGGACGCTCGGCGGCGGCCGGCGTCACCAGCCAGAAACGCGCCAGCAGCATATAGCCAATGCCCAGCAGCAGAACCACCAGCCCAATCGGCGTGACCGCGAAAAAGCCGAAACCGTTCAGCCCCTCACGCACCAGCTCGCTGTTAACCACCAGGTTAGGCGGCGTGGCAACCAGCGTCATCATCCCGCTGATCAACCCGGCGAAGCTCAGCGGCATCATCAGGCGGCCGGGGGAACTGTTTATTTTGGCGGCCACGCTCAGCACCACCGGAATAAAAATCGCTACCACGCCGGTCGAACTCATGATCGCCCCCAGCCCGGCGACGGTCAGCATCAGCAGCACCACCACGCGGCTTTCACTGTTGCCCGCGACTTTAATCAGCCACTCCCCTAGCTGAAGCGCCACGCCGGTGCGCACCAGCCCTTCACCAACGACAAACAGCGCGGCGATCAGGATCACGTTCGGATCGCTGAAGCCGAGCGTCGCCTCCTGCAGCGTCAGCGTGCCGCTCAACACAAAGGCAATAATCACCAGCAGCGCAACAACTTCCATGCGCAGCCTGCCGGTAATAAAAAGCATCACCACCATTGCCAGCAGGCAAAGTACCCAGAGCAGTTGATTGTTCACGGCGGATTCCCGTCATACGGCCACAATTGCCAACAGCATGACATAAAAAAACCCCGCAATAGCGGGGTTAAATCAAGGGATTAGTGCTTACGATGGACATTCACCGTCCCGTCAGGATCGCGGTGAACGATTAGCTCTTCCAGCGAGGTCAGAGCCATATCCACCTCGTTCAGGCGTGGCGAATCGGCAGGCGCGTTGACGGCCACCACGTGGCAGCCTGCGGCAAGGCCGGAAAGAATGCCCGCAGCGGCATCTTCCACCACCACGCACTCTTCCGGCTCCAGGCCCAGCAGATGCGCCCCCAGCAGATAGGCATCGGGCTCCGGCTTTCCGCGTTCAACGCGCTCGGCGGTAACGAAAGCCTGCGGTTCCGGCAGCCCGGTAGCGCCATGACGGGCGCTGGCAACTGGCACAGAGCCGGAGGTTACGATAGCCCAGGGAATTTGCAGCTCATCGAGCGTTGCCAGCAGGGAAAGCGCCCCCGGTAACGCCACGATACCGTCCGTGTCCTCAGCTTCCAGCCGCTCAAGGGCCAGAAACTCCTGCTGAACCTCTTCAGCCGAGGCACCCTGCATAAAGTGACGCAGTGAGGTGATAGCCTGCTTGCCGTGGATAAAAGCCAGGATCTCTTCGGTCTCAATCCCCCGACGACGGCCCCAGTTACTCCAGGCGCGTTCAACAACCGCAAGGGAATCTACCAGCGTGCCATCCAGATCGAACAGAAAACCTTTACACTTCACTGCGACTTCCTCATCAGGCGTTAATGACTTGTGCGATTTCATTCGCACTCAAATGATACTGTCGCGGACAATTGTGCCATACCGTAAGCATCCGTTGATACTTTTCCCACATCGGAACCTGTGCATCAAAGCGGTGGCTGCCGGCCGGGAAGTGCGTGTAGCGCCCTTCATGCTCGACCATAAAGCGCGTATAGCCAAGGTAGCGCCCTTCCGTGCTGCCATCGAAACCGAGAAACTGCAGCCTGCGCGGATCGATATCCTGCGAATCTTTCAGATTACTCCAGGATATATGCAGCGCGTGATGCATCTCCATCATCGCCAGCAGCGTGCGGCATTCCGCCTCGGGTAGCTGGCTCAGTTCGCTGTCCAGTTCGCGCATCTGCAAACCATAGCCGCGCTTGATAATGGTCTGGCAGCGCTGATAGTGCGCGGCATTTTCGGCATCAAGCATGGCCATGATCTGGTATTGATTGGAAAGAATTAAACGTTGGGCTGAGGTCATATCCATCGGGAGGCTCCCTGGTTGCGGAAATTATATTGTGGATAAGGATCTCACAGCCGCGCGGGGAGCTTCTTTGATGCAAAACGGGTTTCCAGATGAAAACCCGTAAAGGGATAACTTAACACGTTAATCGATGATCAATCTTGAGGATCAAAGATCGTCGAGGAAGGTTTTATCCAGCTGCTTAAACGCGCGCTTCAGCACGTCTGCCAGCGACTGATAGGTCGGCTTACCCTCTACGGGCGCAATCGCCTGACCCGCCGCCTGCAATTTTTCACGCACGTCGTGGAACCAGGATAATAAGGTCGGCGGCAGCGGGGTCACCGAACGCTTGCCCAGCCACCACAGCCCCTGCATCGGCAGGCTACAGGCAAACAGCGCCGTGGCCACTGCCGGACCCAGCTGGCCGCCCAGCGCGATTTGCCAGGTCAGGGTGAACACCGCCAGCGGCGGCATAAAGGCAATCGAGAAGCGGGTGGCGCGCGCCACCCGGTTTTCAGGAAACACGGGCGCAAGACGTTTATCGACGGGCCAGGTTTTCATATAGTGCTGCCCATTTTGGAACAGCTTGAACCAACCAACGGAGCCAGATTCATTCGCCATAGCGGACCTCAACTTCAGAGATAAAAATTAAAAAAAAACCGCAATACACCAACTTTACATGACATTATTCAAAATATTTTGTCTTTGTGGGCCACTCTGGTTATCCTGAGCGCGTTTTCGACTCTGAACAGCAGGCAACTGCAATCAAGAAGGGTCGGTCCCAGAAAGATCGAACAGGATTTCAAAAAATCCCGTAAAATACCCAAAATTTTTTTACTGCCGGTCACTGTAAAGTTATCTTCAGTATGACATGTGTCATTAATGTACCAGCTTTCATGCGCTACGCTGATAGTCTGTTTGAGTTTTATTTCGCCACTTTTAAATAAATAGGACCTTCCATGTCGAGTAAGTTAGTACTGGTTCTGAACTGCGGTAGTTCTTCCCTTAAGTTTGCCATCATCGATCCGGCAAACGGTGACGAATTCCTGTCAGGTTTAGCTGAATGCTTCCACCTGCCGGAAGCCCGTATCAAATGGAAACTGGACGGCGCTAAACAGGAAGCGGCTCTGGGTGCCGGCGCGGCGCACAGTGAAGCACTAAACTTCATGGTTAAAACTATTCTGGCACAAAAACCAGAACTGTCAGCACAAATCGCGGCAATCGGCCACCGTATCGTTCACGGCGGTGAGAAGCTGACCCAGTCCGTGCTGATCGACGATTCCGTTATCCAGGGCATCAAAGACGCCTCTGATTTCGCACCGCTGCACAACCCGGCACACCTGATCGGGATTGATGAAGCGCTGAAAAACTTCCCGCACCTGGCTGATAAAAACGTGGCCGTTTTTGACACCGCATTCCATCAGACCATGCCGGAAGAGTCTTACCTCTACGCCCTGCCGTACAAACTGTATAAAGAACACGGCGTACGTCGCTACGGCGCGCACGGCACCAGCCACTACTATGTGACTCAGGAAGCGGCGAAGGTTCTGAACAAGCCGGTTGAAGATGTTAACATCATCACCTGCCACCTGGGCAACGGCGGTTCCGTTTCCGCTATCCGCAACGGCGTGTGCGTTGACACCTCAATGGGTCTGACCCCGCTGGAAGGCCTGGTCATGGGCACCCGCAGCGGCGATATCGATCCGGCCGTGGTGTTCTTCCTGCACGACACTATGGGCATGAACGTTGACGCCATTAACAAGCTGCTGACCAAAGAGTCTGGCCTGCTGGGTCTGACCGAAGTCACCAGCGACTGCCGCTACGTGGAAGATAACTACGAAACCAAAGCCGATGCCAAACGTGCGATGGACGTTTACTGCCACCGTCTGGCCAAATATATCGGTGCCTACACCGCACTGATGGATGGCCGCCTGGATGCGGTTATCTTCACCGGCGGTATCGGTGAAAACGCCGCAATGGTGCGCGAGCTGTCGCTGGGTAAACTGGCGCTGCTGGGCTTCGAGGTTGACCACGAACGCAACCTGGCCGCCCGCTTCGGCAAATCGGGCTTCATCAACAAAGAAGGTACCCGTCCGGCCATCGTGATCCCAACCAATGAAGAGTTGGTTATCGCGCAGGACGCAGCCCGCCTGACCGCTTAATTTACCAATCTCCGTCAGCTCAGGCTGACGGAGTTGTTTTCAGACAGCAGAAGTTACGCTATAGCCCTGCTTTACGCTGCAAACATGCCTTCAGCAAAGATGCAGACAGATAAACGCAGGCTATAAGAGAGGTTATCGTGTCTCGTACTATTATGTTGATCCCTACCGGCACCAGCGTCGGCCTGACCAGCGTCAGCCTGGGCGTTATCCGTGCTATGGAACGTAAAGGCGTTCGCCTGAGCGTGTTCAAACCGATCGCCCAGCCGCGTACCGGCGGCAATGCCCCCGATCAAACCACCACCATCATCCGCAAAAACTCCAGCATCCCGGCCGCCGAGCCGCTGGCAATGAGCCGCGTGGAATCTCTGCTGGGCTCCAACCAGCAGGACGTGCTGATGGAAGAGATCATCGCCCGCTACCACGAAAACACCCGCGATGCGGAAGTGGTGCTGGTGGAAGGTCTGGTGCCAACGCGCAAGCATCAGTTCGCGCAGTCGCTGAACTATGAAATCGCGAAAACGTTGAACGCTGAAATCGTCTTCGTGATGTCGCTGGGCAACGACTCCCCGGCGCAGCTGAAAGAGCGCATCGAGCTGACCCAAAGCAGCTTCGGCGGCAGCAAGAATAAAAACATTACCGGCGTGATCATCAACAAGCTGAACGCCCCGGTGGACGAACAGGGCCGTACTCGCCCGGATCTGTCCGAAATCTTCGATGACTCGAACAAAGCCAGCGTCGCCAACATCGATCCAAAGCAGCTGTTTGCCAACAGCCCGCTGCCGGTTCTGGGCTGCGTGCCGTGGAGCTTCGAGCTGATCGCCACTCGCGCTATCGATATGTGCCGTCACCTGAACGCGCGTATCGTTAACGAAGGCGATATCCAGACCCGCCGCATCAAGTCGGTGACCTTCTGCGCGCGCAGCCTGCCGCATATGCTGGAGCATTTCCGCCCTGGCTCGCTGCTGGTGACCTCCGCAGACCGTCCGGACGTGCTGGTTGCCGCCTGTCTGGCCGCAATGAACGGTATTGATATCGGTGCGATTCTGCTTACCGGTGGCTATGCCATTGACGCGCCAATCCAGAAGCTGTGCGAGCGCGCCTTCCAGACCGGCCTGCCGGTATTTATGGTCGATACCAACACCTGGCAGACCTCTCTGAGCCTGCAGAGCTTCAACCTGGAAGTGCCAACTGACGATACCCAGCGTATTGAGCGCGTGCAGGAATACGTTGCCAGCCACATCGACGCCGAGTGGGTCGAGTCGCTGACTGCCGCGTCCGAGCGCAGCCGTCGCCTGTCTCCGCCAGCCTTCCGTTACCAGCTGACCGAGCTGGCGCGTAAAGCCGGTAAGCGTATCGTTCTGCCGGAAGGCGACGAGCCGCGTACCGTGAAAGCGGCAGCTATCTGTGCCGAGCGCGGCATCGCCACCTGTATTCTTCTGGGTAACCCGGAAGAGATCCAGCGTGTAGCGGCAGCGCAGGGCGTTGAGCTGGGCAAAGGTATTGAGATTGTTGACCCGGAAGTGGTGCGTGAAAACTACGTTGCTCGTCTGGTTGAGCTGCGTAAGAGCAAGGGCATGACCGAAGTGGTTGCGCAGGAGCAGCTGGAAGACAACGTGATGCTCGGCACCATGATGCTGGAAGCGAGTGAAGTTGACGGTCTGGTTTCCGGTGCGGTTCACACCACGGCGAACACCATTCGTCCACCGCTGCAGCTGATCAAAACGGCACCAAACAGTTCGCTGGTTTCGTCCGTATTCTTCATGCTGCTGCCTGAGCAGGTGCTGGTTTACGGCGACTGCGCCATCAACCCGGATCCAAACCCGGAGCAGCTGGCCGAGATCGCCATTCAGTCAGCGGATTCTGCGATGGCCTTCGGCATAGAGCCGCGCGTTGCAATGATCTCCTACTCCACCGGGAACTCCGGTGCCGGTAGCGACGTTGAGAAAGTGCGCGAAGCGACTCGTATCGCACAGGAAAAACGCCCGGATCTGGTAATCGATGGCCCGCTGCAGTATGACGCCGCGATCATGGACGATGTTGCCAAGTCTAAGGCACCAAACTCCCCGGTTGCCGGCCGTGCTACCGTGTTTATCTTCCCGGATCTGAACACCGGTAACACCACGTACAAAGCGGTACAGCGTTCTGCGGACCTGATTTCCATCGGTCCAATGCTGCAGGGTATGCGTAAGCCGGTGAACGACCTGTCTCGCGGTGCGCTGGTGGATGATATTGTCTACACCATCGCACTGACGGCGATTCAGTCAAAGCAGGCTGAAGGCTGATTCAGGGCGTGATGCTGTAGCGGGTCTTAGGGCGTGATGCAGTTCGATTAAAGCCGTTATCCTTTGGGATAGCGGCTTTTTTTATGGCTGGTGTTTGGATGACAGGGCTTATTATCTGGATGTTTTCGCTGCGGTTTGGATATTGTCGCTGCGGTTTGGATGTTTTTGCTGCGGTTTCTGGGGATAGGTGCCCAGCCCTGGCGGCGGCTGCCGGGCGGTCCTCGCGCCACGCGCTGCGTGGTGCCTTCGGTTACAGCTGCTGGCCGCCCGGACCGGCGGAGACGATACATCCATGTATCGACCCCGCCTGACGCCAGCCTCCCTGCTGGCATCTCCTGGCCATCAGCTTCCACCTCAGCGCTGCGGATTGTCCTTCAGCCGCCGCCAGGGCTGTGCCACCTTCAGTCTTTCTTCGTCGCTTTTAAAGATCACCGAACAGGCCAGCCTTCATGTCTGAAAATCCGAGTTCTGAATAAAAAAGAGAAACTCGGTCGGCACCGCACCACGCCGCACATCATCGGCTGGCATCTGCTATCGCCAGGAAATATCAGGGATATCTTTTTACCTGATGACCGCTCGACACTCGCGGCGCTGACGAACGTAGTGAGGGCACCACGCAACGCGTGGCGCGAGGACCGCCAGACGGGGCAACCACCCGTCAGCGCAGGCACCACGGCAGCAGCTAACCCGCTACTGTAACATCACGTCCAGCGCCCGCAGGTGCTCAGGCTGCCAGGAAAGCATCACCTCGCTGCCCGGCTGCCAGCGGCTGTCCATTTTTGCCGGCGACAGCTTCACCATAAAGCCCCCCTGACCGGCCACCTCGGTCAGCATACGCACATGGTCGCCAAGGTAGATAAACTGCTGAATTTTCGCCTTAACCTGCTGATCGCCCGCCGCCGGGGCGTTAACGTTAATGCGTTCCGGCCGGATGCTGAGCTGGATTTTTTTACCCGGCGAACTGGGCCGCACTTTCAGCGCGCTGAGCTGACAGCCGTCATCGAGCTGAACGCGATAATACTCCCCTTCAGCGCGCAGCTGGGTAGCCAGCAGGCTGTTGTTTTCGCCGATAAATCCGGCCACGAAGGCGTTATCGGGCTGCTCATAAAGCTTACCCGGGCTGTCCATCTGCTGGATCATACCGTCGTTAAACACCGCCACCCGATCCGACATGGTCATCGCCTCGCTCTGATCGTGGGTTACGTAAACGATAGTCAGGCCAAGCATCTGATGCAGCTGCTTAATTTCCAGCTGCATATGTTCGCGCAGCTGCTTATCCAGCGCACCCAGCGGTTCATCCATCAGCACCAGCTTCGGCTCAAATACCAGCGCCCTGGCCAGCGCCACGCGCTGCTGCTGCCCGCCCGACATCTGTGCCGGATAGCGATCCGCCAGCGAAGTGAGCTTAATCATATCCAGAATGCGACTAACCCGCTCTTTAATATCCGCCTTGCTGAGCCGGCGAATCGACAGCGGGAAAGCCAGGTTTTCCGCCACGGTCATATGCGGAAACAGCGCATAATTCTGAAAAACCATACCGATATCACGCTGGTGCGGCGGCAGCGTATGCAGCGGTTTTTCACGCAGATAAATCTCCCCGTCGCTCGGGGTTTCAAATCCGGCCAGCATCATCAGACTGGTGGTTTTCCCCGAACCGGAAGGCCCAAGGAGGGTGAGAAATTCCCCCTCATGCACGTCCAGATTCAGGTTGCGAACGACCAGCTTTTCGCCATCGTAGCTCTTTTTGATGTTCTTAAAACTCACCAGCGATCTCATCATTTTTGTCTCGTCGAAGCGGGAAATTTATCCCAGGCACGCTTTATGCATTACTCACACCGGGCGCATCCTCTGGGTGGCTCTTTTTTAGCTCTACCACAACAAATTTCGCTTCGACAAGCAGAATTTGACAAAAAACGAAAAAAACAAGCCTGAGAGATAATTCTTCAGGCTATTGTTTTCTATTGTATTTTTTAAATTAAACCAGACTCAGCCCCGTTCTCTTCCCGCAGAAACAGGCTAACGATCGGCCCGCACCACGCAGGTGCACAGCCCCTGCCCTTTGCCGCTCATCCCGGCAGGCGTCGCCTCAGACAGGCCAGAACCGGTGCAAACTTCTCCGCCATCTCGTGCTCTTCAACACAGGCATAGCCTAGCAGCAGACCGCGCCTGGCATTGCCCAGCAGGTAGTAGGCCGACAGCGGGCGGGTCAGCACGCCGTTCTGCTCCAGCTCGGCGCTGAGCGCCACATCGTCAATGTCAGCCGGCAGCGAAAGCACCAGATGCAGGCCCGCATTGCTCTGCTGGGCAATAAATCCCTCCCCCAACGTGTCGCGGATCACCCGCACCAGTTCGGCGCGGCGTCGGCTGTACAGCTGGCGCATTTTACGCACGTGGGCGGCGTAGTGCCCCTCACGGATAAACTCCGCCAGCGTCAGCTGCACCAGACCGTTGCCGCCGCGATACAGTTCGGAGTGGGCCATTTTCATCCGCGCCGCCAGCGGCTTCGGCACCACCATGTAGCTCAGCCGCAGCCCCGGATAGAGAGTTTTGCTGAAGGTGCCGAGATAGATCACCGGGGCATCCGGGGCCAGTCCCTGCAGCGCCGGGATCGGCGAATCGGCAAAGCGGAACTCGCCGTCGTAATCATCCTCAATCACCCAGCTTCCCGCCTGGCGGGCCAGGTCCAGCAGCTGATGCCGCCGCTGCAGGCTCATCACCGAACCCAGTGGGTACTGGTGCGAAGGCGTAACGCAAATAAGCCGTGGTGGCCGTGCATCAGCGTTAAAATCCGCCAGCATCAGACCTTCGTCGTCCACCGGTAGGGGCTGCAGCTCGATACCGTTCACCGCCAGCACGTTGCGGATCCCCCAGTAACCCGGCTCCTCAATCCACGCCCGATCGCCGGGATCGCAGAGCATTTTCGCCAGCAGATCCAGCGCCTGATGGGTCCCTGCGGTAACCAGGATTTGTTCCGGGGTACAGTTGACCGATCGGATCACCCGCAGATACTCCGCCAGCGCCTGCTGCAGCTGGAGGCAGCCGCCGTGGCTGGAGTAGCTTAATGCCTCGACCGGCATACGGCGGCTGAGCTTCAAGTGAATTTTTCGCCAGATATCATGCGGCATATGGCTGACATCCGGCACGCCGGGCATAAACGCGCCCCACTGGTGCGGTCCTGCCCCGCTGCGCATCAGAAGGCGCGAGCCGCGGGTGGACAGCCGAACGAAGTTAAACGGTCGCAGGGCGGTAGCCGGAGCCACTTCCGCATCCGGCACGCTCTCAGGAAGCACCTCACAGACGAACGTTCCGCTTCCGGCACGGGTTTGCAGATAGCCCTCGGACTGCAGCTGCTCATAGGCCGCCAGCACGGTATTGCGGGAGACGGATAAATCTTTCGCCAGATCGCGGCTGGCAGGCAGTCGGCTGCCGGGGGCAATGGATCCATCCTGAATGGCACACTGCAAAACATCATACAGACGCTTGTTCAGCGTCCCCGACGGGGTCTGGCTCAGACGGGAGGCAAGCAGGTCACCGAGCAGTGTTCGCAAAATTGGTTCCTTGAAATAAAAAAAACTGGCTCTGGATTATAAAACCCCGAAAACGTTAAAAAGCAAGGAGAGCCTGAAACTACGTGGCAGCGGCCACGATTCGCCAAACACGAGGGAATACCATGAGCAACAGTGAAATACAGCAGCGTCGCCTGAATGCCACACCGCGCGGCGTGGGTGTGATGTGTGATTTTTATGCGGTCAAAGCTGAAAACGCCACGCTGTGGGACCACGAGGGACGCGAATATATCGACTTTACCGCCGGGATCGCGGTGCTGAATACCGGGCATCGCCACCCGAAAGTGATGGCCGCGGTCAGCGAGCAGCTCGGCAGCTTCACCCACACTGCGTTCCAGGTTATCCCGTATGAAAACTACATCGAGCTGGCCGAGCAGCTTAACCAGCGCGTTCCCATTGAGGGACAGAGCAAAACGACCTTCTTCTCCAGCGGCGCAGAGGCAGTGGAAAATGCGGTGAAAATTGCCCGCGCGGCCACCGGACGCCCCGGCGTCATCGCCTTCAGCGGGGCCTTCCACGGCCGCACGCTGATGACCATGACCCTGACCGGAAAAGTCACCCCGTATAAAACCGCCTTCGGCCCATTCCCCGGTTCGGTGTTCCACGCTCGCTATCCCAACGCCCTGCACGGCTTCAGCGTTGACGACGCGTTGGAAAGCCTGGAAATGCTGTTCCGCTGCGATATCAGCCCGCAGCAGGTGGCGGCAATCATCTATGAACCTATCCAGGGCGAAGGCGGTTTTAATATCGCGCCACCGGAGTTCGTTCAGGCTCTGCGCGCCCTCTGCGATCGCCACGGCATTGTGATGATTGCCGATGAAATTCAGACCGGCTTCGCCCGCACCGGCAGGCTGTTCGCCAGCGAATATTACCCGGAGGCGAAACCGGACCTGATCACCATGGCCAAAAGCCTGGGCGGCGGCCTGCCGATTTCGGCGGTGGGCGGGAAAGCCGAACTGATGGACGCACCGCTGCCGGGCGGGCTGGGCGGCACCTATGCCGGTAACCCGCTGGCCATCGCCGCGTCGCTGGCGGTGCTGAAGGTGATTGATGAAGAACAGCTGTGCGCCCGTGCGCTGAAGCTCGGTGCGGAGCTGGTGGAAACGCTGAACGCCAGCGGCAATCCGGCACTGGTTGAAGTACGCGCCCGCGGCTCCATGGTGGCGGCCGAATTCAACGATCCCACCAGCGGAAAACCGTCGCCGGAAATCGCCCGCGACATCCAGCAGCGAGCCCTGGCGCAGGGACTGATCCTGCTGACCTGCGGCGTGCACGGCAACGTCATCCGCTTCCTCTATCCGCTCACCATTCCGGATGCCCAGTTCCGCCAGGCGCTGACGCTGCTGACCTCTTTATTACGGGCCTGACCGGCCCGGCCACAGGGAAGTGGCACAGATAGTGCAGGTAAGTCGCAACACAACAATAAGCCAATCAACAATTAACAGCCCCTCAGAGGATACTGGCATGGTGAAGAAGTTAGCGGTACTGATTATTGCCGCCGTGGCAATGCAGGCTCAGGCGGAAAGCCTGACGGTCATTTCATTTGGCGGAACCAACAAGGATGCGCAGGACAAAGCCTTTTACAAACCGTTTATCGCCGCAGGTAAAGGCAACATTGAGGCCGGTGAATACAATGGTGAAATGGCACGAATTCGTGCAATGGTCGAAACCGGCCAGATCGGCTGGGATGTAGTCGAACTGGAAACGCCGGAGCTGAAGCGCGGCTGTGAAGAAGGCCTGTTTGAAACCCTCGACTGGAGCAAACTGGGCGGGAAAACCGATCTGATCCCGGCGGCGGTCAGCGAGTGCGGTGCCGGGATTTTCGTCTGGTCCACGGTGCTGACCTATGACGCGCAGAAGCTGAAGAAGGGCCCCACCAGCTGGGCGGATTTCTGGGATGTGAAAACCTTCCCCGGAAAGCGCGCGCTGCGTAAGAGCGCCAAATACACCCTTGAAATCGCCCTGATGGCAGACGGCGTGAAGCGTGAGGACGTGTATAACGTGCTGGCCACGCCGCAGGGTGTCGATCGTGCCTTTAAAAAGCTCGACCAGCTGAAACCTTACGTACAGTGGTGGGAATCCGGCGCACAGCCGCTGCAGTGGCTGGTTTCCGGCGACGTGGTGATGAGCTCGGCCTATAACGGCCGCATCGGTGCCGCACAGGACGAAGGGCATGATTTCAAAATCGTCTGGGATAACGCCCTGTACGATCTGGACAACTGGGCCATCGTCAAAGGCTCCAAACATAAAGCGCTGGCCGAACAGTTTATTGCCTTCGCCAACCAGCCGGAAAACCAGAAGGTCTACGCCGAAAATATCCCTTACGGCCCGGTCAATATCAAAACCAGCCCGCTGCTGGACCCAGCCCGCCTGGCGAAGCTGCCTACCGCGCCGGATAACCTGGCGGTGTCCGTTCAGGTCGACAGCGATTTCTGGCTGGAGCACGGCGAAGATCTGGAACAGCGCTTCAACGCCTGGGCTGCTAAATAGTTCGCTTCCCCCGTTTAATGCTGTAGCCGGTGGCTCGTTCCGCCGCTACAGCCCGTCCGGCCCGGCAGGTTATAAAGGAGCCAGCAATGAGTCAAAACCCGGTAATGGAATCCCCCCGCCCACCCGCGCAGCCTGCGGCCTCTTTCAGCCAGGG
Organism: Erwinia sp. JUb26; assembly: GCF_003751505.1. GTDB lineage: Bacteria > Pseudomonadota > Gammaproteobacteria > Enterobacterales > Enterobacteriaceae > Erwinia. The sequence goes on from NZ_RJVB01000006.1 coordinate 332,884, forward strand.
CCTGCGCAAGACGGACGGCGGCAAAACCCGTCGGTCGCTGCTGCTGATTGCGCCATTGCTGATCTTTATCGTGGTCTGCTTTCTGTTCCCTATTCTCTCCATTCTCAGCAAAAGCGTGGAGAACCCGGAAGTCCATGACGGCCTGCCGCAGACCAGCGCCGCTCTGAGCCGCTGGTCCGGTAACAGCCTGCCCGACGAGGCGCTGTTCGCCACGCTGGGCAAGGAACTGGTTGCCGCCCGCGACGGTGGGCAGATCGCCGCCGTTGCCAAGCGCATGAGCTATGAAGACAGCGCCTTTCGCAGGATGATCGTCACCGCGCCACGACTGGTTCCGGCAGACGGCCAGCAGGTTAAAGCCGCGCTGATTGCCGGCCAGCCGCTGTGGGGCGAACTCAGCACCTGGCAGACGCTGAAGCGCGTCTCGGCACCGCTGACCGGCTACTATCTGCTGTCGGTGTTCGATCGTCAGGTGGATGTGAAAAGCGGCAAGGTACAGGCGATCCCCGCCGACAAAGCGCTGTACGTCAACGTTTTGCTGCGCACGCTGTGGATGGCGCTGGTGGTCACCCTGCTCTGCGTCGGGATTGGCTATCCGCTGGCCTACTGGCTGGCGAAACAGCCGACCAACCGCGCCAACCTGCTGATGATTCTGGTGCTGCTGCCGTTCTGGACCTCGCTGATCGTGCGCACCGCCAGCTGGATCGTGCTGCTGCAGTCCGGTGGCCTAATCAACCGCGCGCTGATGGCCACCGGCATCATCGATCACCCGCTGACGCTGGTGTTTAACCGCATCGGGGTGTTTATCGCCATGACGCATATCCTGCTACCGTTTATCGTGCTGCCGCTGTACGCGGTGATGAAGGGTATCTCTCCGGCCTATGTGCGCGCAGCCATTTCGCTCGGCGCCCATCCGTTTCTCGCCTTCTGGCGCGTTTACGTTCCGCAGACCTGGGCCGGTATCGCCGCCGGTGCGCTGCTGGTGTTTATGATGGCGATTGGCTACTACGTGACGCCTGCCCTGCTCGGCGGCCCTGACGACCAGATGGTCAGCTATTTTGTGGCTTTCTTCACCAACAGCACCATGAACTGGGGGATGGCGGCCGCACTGGGCAGCCAGCTGCTGGTGATCGTTCTGCTGCTGTACATCGTTTATGTTCGCGTAACCCGCACCGCTGCCGAAGCGGCAGCCCATTAAGGAGACCGCCATGAGACAACAGGGAACCCTGATCCTGCGCCTGTGGAACAGCGCATTCAATTTCTACAGCGCCGCCGTACTGCTGTTTCTTATCGTGCCGATTCTGGTGATCGTGCCGCTGTCGTTTAACAGCAGCTCATTTCTCAGCTATCCGCTCAGCGGCTTTTCACTGCGCTGGTATCAGACCTTTTTCAATTCGCAGGAGTGGATTGGCGCGCTGGGCAACAGCCTGCTGATTGCTCCGCTGGCAACGCTGCTGGCCACGGTTCTGGGCGTTCTGGCCGCGATGGGCCTGGTGCGCGGCGAGTTCCGGGGTAAGGGGCTGGTGATGGCCATTCTGATCTCACCGATGGTGGCACCGGTGGTGATTATTGCCGTGGGGATGTTCTTCTTCTTCGCCAAACTGTCGCTGCTGAACAGCTACATCGGGCTGGTGCTGGCTCATGCGCTGCTGGGCGTGCCGTTTGTGGTGATCACGGTGATGGCGGTATTAAAAAACTATGACACCTCACTGTCGCGGGCGGCGGCCAGCCTTGGCGCATCGCCGCTGCTCACCTTTCGTAAGGTCACGCTGCCGCTGATTGCGCCCGGCGTTTTTTCGGGTGCGCTGTTCGCCTTTGCCACTTCGTTTGATGAAGTGGTGGTGACGTTGTTCCTTGCCAGCCCGCGCCAGCGTACGCTGCCGATCCAGATGTTTGCCGGTATTCGCGAAAATCTCGACCCAACAATTGCTGCCGCCGCCACGCTGATGATCGGGGCATCGCTTATTCTGCTGATCGTGATGGAGGTGCTGCGACGTCGCGGGGAGAAAATGCGCCACAGCCCGGCTCACTAGCCGGTGACATTGCGTCGAGCACGGAGGTAAAAACGGGGCGCTGAGCCCCGGTTTATTTAGCGGAGATGATTCACCGTTGCTTTACTCACCTTCGCCGTTGCGGGTCAGCCACAGCGACAGGGCCTTCAGCGAGTCGTCGGTAAATTCATCGCAACGGGCGGTGATCTCTTCCGGCGTCATCCAGATGATTTCATCCACTTCCTCTTCTTGCATGGCGAACGGGCCGTGAGAAACGCAGCTGAACAATCCACCCCACACGCGGCAGTGCTCATCTTCGTAATAAAACAGACCGTGCTCAGCAAACGGGACGGCCGCAATGCCCAGCTCCTCTTCCGCTTCGCGACGTGCGGATTCCAGCATCTCTTCACCGCTCTGCACCACGCCGCCCGCCGTTGCGTCCAGCATGCCCGGCATGAAATCTTTGATCTCGGTACGACGCTGAACCAGAATTTTCCCCATACCATCGTGAACCACGATATAGGTCGCCCGGTGTCGTAAACACTGAGCTCGCATCTGTGCTCGGCTGGATTGGGCGATGACCTCGTTCTCTTCGTTAACGATATCGACCCACTCAGTGCCTGGCTCTTGCTCCACCATCCGTATCCCTTTTTGTTCTGGCGCTGTGCGCCGTGTGGTCATTATGATTCGCGGCGCAGCGCGATCCGCCTAAATTAATGATTAACGCCCCGCGACGCAATCATCAATTTGTGCGCATTCGGTTCAGGCCAGCCTGGCCGATTCCGCCAGCCACAGCTGAACGGACGCGCGCTGCCACTGGAAGTGCGCGTAATCGGCAATCCGCTGCGGTACGGCATCGCCGTGCAGCACCAGGCGATTCAGCATCACGGCAAAGTCAGTATCGGCAATCGTCCATTCACCAAAGAGATTCTGCTGGCCTGCGGGCAGCAGCCGCTCGGCGGCGGCAATCAGCGCCTGGGCCGAGGCCTTTCCGGCGTCATCCAGCGGAGCCAGGCGAGCGCCGGCGAACAGCACGTCCGTCGGACGCTGTTGGCGAAGGGGCATAAAATCGCTGCGCAGCCAGGCCTGCAGTTCGCGCGCTCTGGCGCGTTTTTGACGATCGCGGGGATAAAGGCGCTCATACTCCGGTGCCGGGAAGCTGTCTTCCAGATACTCGGCAATCGCCGACGATTCCGAGAGCAGGAAATCATCAACCTGCAGCGTCGGAACGCGGCGCGTCAGCGATATCTCCCCGTAGGCCCGTTCGTGATGTTCGTCACGGGCAAGATCAATGCGTTTTAGCGTAAAAGGCAGCCCTTTCTCACTGAGCGCAACATAAACTGACATCACATACGGACTGAAAAAGTTAGCATCTGACCACAGAATGATATTCGGGTGACTCATCGGGCGTCCTTCGACGGTTACGGATTGAAACACCTGTTTAGCTGGTTTTTCGGCCGAAGGCAAACATCTCGTGTAAGCCGGATGGCAAATCAGAATGGCAGCAATTTTCGCTACGGTTTATCTGCCCGTAACGCACTAAAAATCCATTGTTATCAGCCACCGTGCGCATTGTCACAGGTAGAGCTGCTATCTTCACCTATGCTGAAAGTGACCGTAACAGCGACTCAGCGAAAAGGATCAACAGCATGCATATTCTGCTCACCGGCGGTACCGGGCTGATCGGCCAGCCGCTCGTTGCCCGTCTGCTTGAGAAGGGTCACGAGGTCAGCGTGGTGACCCGCAATGTGGCTGGCGCCAGAGAAAAACTTGGCGAGAAAGTCCGGCTGTGGTCCGGGCTGGAGAAGCAGCGCGATCTCAACGGCATTGATGCGGTGATTAATCTGGCCGGAGAGCCGATCGCCGCGAAGCGCTGGAGCGAGACGCAGAAACAGTTGCTGTGCAGCAGCCGCTGGCAGATCACCGAGCGGCTGGCCGCACTGATTGCCGCCAGTAGCACGCCGCCTGCGGTGCTGATATCGGGTTCCGCCACCGGCTTTTATGGCAATACCGGCGAGCTGGTGGTGACCGAGGACGATCCCGGCCACGATGAGTTTACGCATCGCCTGTGTGATACCTGGGAGAAGCTGGCGATGCTGGCGGCAGGCGAGCACACCCGCGTCTGCCTGCTGCGGACCGGCGTGGTGCTGAGCCGTTCCGGCGGCGCGCTGGAAAAGATGAAGCTGCCGTTTAAACTGGGCGTCGGTGGGCCGCTCGGCAGCGGCAAACAGTTTTTGCCGTGGATCCATATCGATGACATGCTGAACGGCATTCTCTGGCTGCTGGAGCATCCGACGCTGCACGGGCCGTTTAATCTGGTCGCACCCTATGCGGTGCGCAATCAGCAGTTTGCCGCCGCGCTGGGCGAAGCGATGCACCGCCCTGCTATCGTCCGCACCCCGGCCAGCGCAATCCGCCTGCTGATGGGCGAATCCGCGGTGCTGGTGCTCGGCGGGCAGCACGTATTACCGCAGCGCCTGGAGGCGTCCGGTTTTCGTTTCCGCTGGTATGAGTTAGATGACGCGTTAGCCGACGTGATGGGTAAGCATTAGCAGGGGAAAGCGCACGTGGCTTTCCCCTTACGGGCCGTTACTTCAGTGCACCGGATAAAAACTGCTGCAGACGGGCGCTTTTCGGGTTGTTAAACAGCTCGTTCGGCGCGCCTTCCTCTTCAATTTTCCCCTGATGCAGGAAAATCACGTGGCTGGAGACATGGCGGGCAAACTCCATCTCATGGGTCACAACCACCATGGTTTTGCCCTCTTCCGCCAGCTTTTGCATAATGCGCAGCACTTCGCCCACCAGTTCAGGATCCAGCGCCGAAGTCGGCTCATCAAACAGCAGCACTTCCGGCTCCATCGCCAGCGCGCGTGCAATCGACACGCGCTGCTGCTGGCCGCCGGAAAGGTGCACAGGATATTTAGCCCGCGCCCGCTCGTCGATACCCACTTTGTCCAGATAGCGGATGGCCCGCTCGCGCGCTTCGCTTTTGCCCAGCCCCAGCACCTGAATCGGCGCTTCCATCACGTTCTCCAGCACCGTCATGTGGCTCCACAGGTTGAAGTGCTGGAACACCATGGTCAGCCGGGTACGCAGGGTGCGCAGCTGCTCTTTGTTGGAGACTTTCAGCTGGCCGTCTTTATCACGCACCAGGTGAATATTTTCATTATTCACCGAGATGGTGCCTTCGCTTGGCTTCTCCAGGAAGTTAATGCAGCGCAGGAAGGTACTTTTACCCGAACCCGAAGAGCCGATAATACTGATGACATCGCCGGCATTCGCCTGTAGCGATACGCCCTTCAGCACCTCATGTTCACCATAGCGTTTGTGCAGTTCGGTAACGCTTAATTTATTTTCAGCCATAGTTTTACTCAGTGTGACGAAGAAGGTTTAACGTGTGCCAGCCAGCGTTTTTCCGCTTTGCGGAACAGGCTAATCAGCACATAGGAAATAATCAGATACAGCGCCGCCGCCAGTCCGAAGGCGATAAACGGCTGATAGGTTGCCGAGTTAATATCGCGCGCCACTTTCAGCAGGTCCGGCACGGTCGCGGTAAACGCCAGCGCCGTAGAGTGCAGCATCAGGATCACTTCATTACTGTAGGCGGGCAGCGCGGTGCGCAGCGCCGAAGGCATGATAATGCAGCGGTAAAGTTTGAAGGTGGAGAAACCGTAGGCGCGCGCGGCTTCAATCTCACCGTGCGGCACCGAGCGGATCGCCCCGGCAAAAATCTCCGTGGTATAGGCACAGGTGTTCAGCGTAAAGGCCAGCAGCGTACAGTTCAGCCCGCTACGGAAGAACGCATTCAGCATCTCGGTGCCTTTGACGATCTCCAGCGTGTACATGCCCGAATAGAACACCAGCAGCTGCACGTAAAGCGGCGTGCCGCGAAACACATAGGTAAACAGCCACACCGGGAACCACACGGCTTTGTGCTGCGAGACGCGGGCAATGGATAAAAACACCGCCATACAGCCGCCGATCACCACTGAAATAATCAGCAGCCACAGGGTCATCGCCACGCCGGTAAAGCGATAGCCGTCGGTCCACAGCAGGGCTTTCCAGTATTCCTGAACAATCTCAATCATAAATCAGCCCTTTTCACACCCACGGTATAACGACGTTCCAGCCACCACAGCACGCCGTTAGACAGCGTGGTAAAGATCAGATAAATCACCCCGGCCACAATGGCAAAGTAGAACGGCTGCCAGGTGGTTTTACCCGCCAGCTGCGTCGCTTTGACCACGTCTTCCAGCCCGAGGAGGGAAACCAGCGCGGTGGCTTTCAGAATCACCTGCCAGTTATTGCCGATGCCCGGCAGCGCAAAGCGCATCATGCCCGGGAACAGCACGCGGCGGAAGATTTGTGAAGACGTAAAGCCGTAAGCGGTTGCGGCTTCGATCTGCCCCTTCGGCACCGCCATATAGGCCCCACGGAAGGTTTCAGTAAAGTAGGCCCCGTAGATAAAGCCGAGCGTAATAATACCTGCCACCATCGGGTCGATATCAAACTGCCCGACGCCGATAAAATCGGTCACGTGGTTCAGGATGATTTGCAGACCGTAGAAGATTAACAGCATCAGAACGAGGTCGGGCACGCCACGGATCAGCGTGGTGTAGCCTTCAAAGATCATTGCCAGCGGACGGTTATTGGAGAGTTTTGCCCCGGCACCGATTAATCCGAGCACCACGGCGAGTACCACCGAGCTGAGCGCCAGTTCCAGCGTAACGATGGCGCCTTTAAAAATGACTTCAGAATAGCCATACAGCATAAATATTATCCTGTCGTTAAGGTCAAAAGTGCAGCCTCACCGCAAGCACAGTGAGGCTGGCAGACAGGGACTACTTAATCGCCGTATACATTAAAGTCGAAATATTTTTTTGCCAACTTATCGTAGGTACCATCTTTGCGAATTTCATCAAAAGCTTTATCGATCGCTGCTTTTAACGCCGGATCGTCTTTGCGCATGCCCATACCGGTACCAATACCGAAGATTTTTTCGTCTTTCACAGACGGACCGGCAAACGCGTAGTCCTTACCGGCCGGCTGTTTGAGGAAGCCTTCGCTGGCGGCCACTTCATCCTGGAATGCGGCATCGATACGGCCCGCGGTCAGATCCTGATACACCAGATCCTGGTTAGCGTATGGCGTAACGGTCACACCCTTCGGACGCCAGTTATCGTTGGCGTAGGTTTCCTGGGTGGTGCCCTGCAGCAGGCCGATGTTTTTGCCTTTCAGCGATTCCAGCGTTGGCTCGATTTTAGAGCCTTTTGGCGCGATCAGACGGGAGTCCGCCGCGTACAGTTTTTCGGAGAAGGCGATCTCCTGCTGGCGTTTTTCGGTGATCGACAGGGAAGAGATGATCGCGTCAATTTTCTTCGCTTTCAGCGACGGGATCAGCGCATCAAAGTCGCTTTCAACGAAGGTACATTTGGTTTCCATACGCTTACAAATTTCGGTGGCCAGATCGATATCAAAGCCAATCAGCTGCCCCTGGGCATTTTTCATTTCAAACGGTGCATAGGTTGGATCGGTGCCGATGCGCAGCGTTTTTGGACCGGCAGCGAATGCGCTGCCTGCTGAGGTGATAGCCAGCAACAGGGAAAGAGCCAGGACCTGCTTTTTCATAGATTACCCTCGAGTCGTCTTATTATAGGATTCGTGATGTTTGTCCACGCAGTTTGTTTTGCAGATTTCATGCCACATTTTGTGGCAATCTCCGCTTTTTTCAGCGTGTTAAGCAGGGCAGCGTAAATGCCCGGTTTGCTGGGGAATATATAGCAGGTTTGAAGGGACTTAGCGGCAACAATGTTTCACAATGGTGCAACATCTGCACGAAATGCGATTCAGCACCAACATTTGAACCATGCTGGTGCAGTGCACCATCCGCTATGCACCCTGCCAGCGCGTAAACAGATCCTGATCGAGGGTGATGTCAAACTGGTCGAGCACGCGGTTCACCGTCTGGTCAACAATCTGCATCACATTTTCCGGGCGGTGATAAAACGCAGGCACCGGCGGCATAATAATGGCACCCAGCTCTGCCGCAGAAGTCATCATCCGCAGATGGCCCAGGTGCAGCGGCGTTTCACGCACGCAGAGCACCAGTCGCCGACGCTCTTTCAGCACCACGTCCGCAGCTCGGGTCAGCAGCCCGTCGCTGTAGCTGTGAACGATCCCGGACAGGGTTTTCATCGAGCACGGCAGGATTGCCATGCCGGCGGTTTTGAACGAACCGGAGGAGATGCTGGCGGCAATGTCGCGCACGTCATGAACCACATCGGCCAGCGCCTGCACCTCACGCAGCGTGTAGTCACTTTCCAGCGCCAGGGTTTGCCGCGCGGCCTGACTCATTATCAGATGTGTTTCCACGTCGCTGACCTGCTGTAAAACCTGCAGCGTGCGAATGCCATAGATCACACCACTGGCACCAGAGATGCCGATAATCAGTCTTTTCATACCAAATCCTTAAAAAAAAACGGGCCGGAATTGCTTCCGGCCCATCTTACCTGCTAACCACACGAGACGCTTAGCCTTCGTTGTGAATTTCCAGGTTTTCAACTTCGTTCTGACGGGCCAGCGCTTTGGCATCGTCGTTACGCAGCGACTGTAGATACTCAAGATATTGCAGATCGACGTCTTTGGTCACGTAGATACCGTTGAATACCGAACACTCAAACTGAGCGATATCCGGGTTCTCTTCCTTCACCGCGGCAATCAGATCGTCAAGGTCCTGGAAAATCAGCGCATCCGCACCGATCAGCTGGCGGATCTCTTCGACTTCACGGCCGTGCGCGATCAGCTCAGTCGCGCTTGGCATATCGATGCCATACACGTTCGGGAAGCGAATTTCCGGGGCCGCCGATGCCAGGTACACTTTTTTCGCACCGGCTTCACGGGCCATTTCGATAATCTGCTCGGAGGTGGTACCGCGCACGATGGAATCATCCACCAGCAGCACGTTCTTGCCGCGGAACTCAGCGCGGTTAGCGTTCAGCTTGCGCCGAACCGCATTGCGGCGCAGCTGCTGTCCCGGCATGATGAAGGTACGGCCAACGTAGCGGTTTTTCACGAAGCCCTGACGGTATGGCTTATCAAGAATACGCGCCATCTCCAGTGCGATATCGCAGGAGGTTTCAGGGATGGGGATCACCACGTCGATGTCCAGATCTTCCCACTCGCGGGCAATTTTCTCACCCAGCTTGGTGCCCATGCGCACGCGAGCGCTGTACACCGAAATTTTATCGAGGAAGGAGTCCGGACGCGCGAAGTACACGTACTCGAACAGGCACGGGTTAACCTTTGGATTCTCAGCGCACTGGCGGGTAAACAGCTGACCTTTTTCAGTCACGTAAACCGCTTCGCCCGGGGCGACATCGCGCAGGAATTCAAAGCCCAGCGTATCCAGCGCCACGCTTTCAGAGGCCACCATATACTCGGTACGGCCATCAACCAGCGCGCGCTTGCCGATCACCAGCGGACGAATGCCGTTGGGATCGCGGAAGGCAACCAGACCGTGGCCGATGATCATCGCTACACAGGCATAAGCACCGCGTACGCGCTGATGCACAGCGGCAACGGCGGAGAAGATATTTTCGGCTTCCAGCGGATCCTGTTGGAAACGATCCACTTCCTGCGCAAAGATGTTGAGCAGGATTTCAGAATCCGACGTGGTGTTAACATGACGGCGACCGGTTTCAAACAGCTCTTTACGCAGCTCGTGCGCATTGGTCAGGTTGCCGTTATGGGCCAGTGTAATCCCGTAAGGAGAGTTCACATAGAAGGGCTGGGCTTCAGAAGCGCTGGAGCTTCCTGCCGTTGGATAGCGCACGTGGCCGATACCCATATTACCCTGCATACGTTGCATGTGGCGGGCTTCAAATACATCGCTGACCAGACCGTTTGCTTTACGCAGGCGGAAGCAATTTAATGCATCGATGGTCACGATGCCTGCGGCATCCTGCCCACGGTGCTGAAGCACCGTTAACGCGTCATAAATCGACTGGTTGACCGGCATAAAACCGGCGATCCCGACAATACCGCACATATTGACATTTCCTCATAGCCGCAACCCCGGTGCAATTACCGGGGCAAAAAACTCGACGTGCTCTTCAGGTAGTCAAAAAACCACCCGATGATGTAACTGAACTGAGGGATTAACTTCGACTGCTGCCAGTCGAGGCTTTTGGAAAAGCCGGTGAATGTATCGAGGAAAAACAGCATAGCGGCCACAATCAGTACGCCACGCAGTGCCCCAAAACAGACGCCCAGTACTCTGTCGGTACCCGACAGGCCGGTTTTCTCAACCAGCGAACCAATTACATAGTTAACGATTGCGCCAACGATAAGCGTGGCAACAAATAACACTGCAATGGCGATTCCATTCCGAATCAGCTCGTCTTCAAATCCTGTGAACCAGACGGCAAGGTAGGAGAAGTAATGACTGGCGACAAAGAATGCGCATCCCCAGGTGACGAGAGAAAGTGCTTCTCGTATAAACCCACGGATCAGGCTAACCAGAGCCGAAAAAGCTATAACCGCAATAATGACGTTATCTATCCAGACCATGAACTCTTCCAGTGACAGTAATCGCGAAAACGCCCCTGCATCCAGTTCGGGGCGAATTCTAACAGAAAAAGAAAACGTTTGCGTAGGGTTTTCCTGCGTCGTTTTAAATAAACGAAAACGCTGAAAAAACCGGCGGAGGGCGACATTCCTGCCGCTCACGACGCCAGAATGCAATTCGTTGATTTGCTTTATATCACGCTGCTTTCGGCCAGGCGCAGGCCGGTGCCACACCGCTATTCATCGGGTGGCACCTGTTACAATAATCGCTCTTTCCGCTCAATCCGCCGGGAGACGGCTAGCGTGCACCCCATGCTTTAACAACGCCGCCAAGTCCGGAAATCCCCTGCAGCTCACCGACCGCCGCCTGCATTTTGGCTTTGGACGCATCCGGCCCAACGTAGATGCGGGTGATCTGCCCGGCAACCGGCGTGGCTGGCACGGTGAAAGCACGATAGCCCGAAAGCCGCAGCTGCGCGACGATTTCGTTCACCTTGGCCGCATTTTTCAGCGCACCCAGCTGGACCACCCAGGCCTGGCCGGTCGGTGCCGTTTCAGCCGGTGCCGGTTTCTCTGCCGGTGTTTCCACCTTAGGCTGAGTTTGAGGCTGCTGCTGCTGCTGCTGCTGCTGCTGCTGCTGCTGCTGCTGCTGAACAGGAGGCTTCTCGACCGGTTTCGGTTTTTCAACCGGTTTGGGTTTCTCAACCGGCTTCGGCTTCTCAACCACTTTTGGCGGCTGCTGCACCGGTTGCTGAACCTGCTGCTGCACCGGCGGCGGCGAAACCAGCGTGGGCTGATTGTTCGACTGCGGTGCGGTCGAACCGCTGTCGGCCTGCGAGGAGTTCTCGCCACCGGCGCGACCTATCGCTTCGCCCGCCCCTTCCGGCGGCTGCGCCGGCAGCGACTGCGTGACCGGCGGCACCAGATCGGTTTCCTGCTGGTCGCCCGGTTTCGGCACCAGCGGAATGGCGGCGAACTCTTCCTTATAGTGTTTCTTTTTACCATCCAACAGGCCGGGCAGCACGATCACGCCCAGCGCTACAATAATAACGGTGCCGACTAAACGGTTTTGAAACTTACTTGCCACTGCCGTTCTCCGTTGCCATCGTTTCCATTACGTGTGCGACGGTGTGGAACGATCCACACACCAGCACAATGTCCTGTTCTGCCGCCTGCTGCATCGCCTGATGCCAGGCATCCGCCACGGAAGCAAACGCCTGCGCCCCATGAAGATGGGCGACCAGCTGCTCGGCGGAAGCGCCGCGCGGGCCTTCCAGCGGTGCGCAGTACCAGTAATCTACCTGCGGACTGAGGCAGGCCAGCGTTCCGGCGATATCTTTATCGTGCAGCATTCCCACTACGGCATGAACCTTACCGCGCTGCGGAAGTTCCGCCAGGCGACCGGCAAGATACGCGGCCGCGTGCGGGTTGTGTGCCACATCCAGAATCACCTGCGGCGAATGCGCCACGGTCTGGAAACGACCGGGGAGGATCGCCTGATGCAGACTGGCACGAATGGTCGCCTCATCAACCGGCAGCCCCGACGCCCGCAGCGCCGCCAGCGCGGTAGCCGCGTTCGGCAGCGGCACCTGCGGCAGCGGCAGATTTTCAATACTGCCGCTGGCATCACGGAACGACCAGCCGCCGTCGGTCAGGCGATAGGACCAGTCGCGATCGCGCTGGTGCAGCTGTGCGCCAACCTCCCGCGCTACGTCAGCAATGGTCGACGGCATATCCGGCTCGCCGACAACCGCCGGTTTACCCTGGCGGAACACCCCGGCTTTTTCGCGGCCGATGCTTTCGCGGTCCGGCCCCAGCCAGTCAACGTGGTCCAGCGCAATGCTAGTGATCGCCGCAACGTCCGCATCAACGATATTGGTCGCATCCAGCCGTCCACCCAGCCCCACTTCGAGGATCACCACGTCAAGCTGCGCCTGTTTAAACAGCCACAGCGCCGACAGCGTGCCGTATTCGAAATAGGTCAGCGAGGTCTCGCCGCGCCCGGCTTCTATAGCGGCAAACGACGCGGTATGCGCGGATTCGGCCAGCTCTTCGCCCTGAATGCGTACACGTTCAGTGTAGCGGATTAAATGGGGTGAACTGTACACGCCAACGCGATAACCGGCGGCCATCAGCACGGTTTCCAGCGTGCGGCAGGTGGTGCCTTTGCCGTTCGTACCGGCAACGGTGAAGACCTTCGGGGCGGGTGTTAACAGATCGAGTGAGGTGGCCACCCGGCGGATACGATCCAGCCCGAGTTCAATAGCCTGAGAGTGTAAATGCTCAAGATAATAAAGCCACGTGGCAAGAGGCGACGTGGCTTGAGGAAGATTATCCATGTGTCCCGTTCACAAAGTTACGGTTCATTGGTGAAAGAGGCCCGAAGACCTCTTTCTCATCATCGGTCAGGCCTCTTGGCTCTGTGGGCCGGTCGCTTCGGCCTCTTTGACTTCTTCTTCCTGCGGGGCAGGCAGATTCATCATCTTAGCCAGCAGGCTGGCCAGTTTGAAGCGCATAACCGGACGGCGAACGATCATATCGATCGCGCCTTTTTCGATCAGGAACTCACTGCGCTGGAAGCCCGGCGGCAGTTTTTCACGCACCGTCTGCTCGATAACGCGTGGGCCGGCAAAGCCGATCAGCGCCTTCGGTTCAGCAATGTTCAGATCGCCCAGCATCGCGAAGCTGGCAGACACGCCGCCCATGGTCGGGTCGGTCAGCACGGAGATATACGGCAGACCGCGCTCCTGCATCTTAGCCAGTGCCGCACTGGTTTTCGCCATCTGCATCAGCGACATCAGCGCTTCCTGCATACGTGCACCGCCGGAAGCGGAGAAGCAGATCATCGGGCAGTTATCTTCCAGCGCCCGCTCAACCGCACGCACGAAGCGCGCGCCAACCACGGAACCCATTGAGCCACCCATAAAGGAGAACTCAAACGCCGCCGCAACGACCGGCATCCCGTGCAGGGTGCCTTTCATGACGATCAGCGCGTCGGTTTCGTCAGTCTCTTTCTGAGCTGCCGCAAGACGATCTTTGTATTTTTTGGAATCCCGGAACTTGAGCACATCCCTCGGTTCCAGCTCGCTGCCCAGTTCAGTGGTTGAACCTTCATCCAGCATGCTGTTCAGGCGGTCACGACCGTGCATACGCATGTGGTGATCGCATTTCGGACAGACTTCCAGATTACGCTCCAGCTCGGCACGGTAAAGAACCTGCCCGCAGCTGTCACATTTGGTCCAGACGCCTTCAGGAATGCTTGCCTTACGCGATGGGGTGATTGTGCTCTTATTGAGAATTCGTTCAATCCAGCTCATTGATGACCTTTCTGTTTGAACCTGGTTTCCCCGCAGGGTAAGCCAGTTTTTCTTTTTTGTGCCGCAAAAATGCCGGCGGCACAAACCATAAATTGTCGCTCATTAAACCATAACCGCCCGTGACTGTGGATAAAAATCTGGTCGGACGGGTATCGCCTGATGATTTCTGTTACTGCTGCTTCTGCTGACGCGCCGCGCGGCGATGACGCCACACTTCGATGACACCCGGCAAAATAGACAGCAGGATAATCGCCACAATCAGCAGCTTAAGGTTTTCCTGCACCATCGGCATGTTACCAAACAGATAACCGGCATAGGTAAACAGCAGCACCCACAGCAGCGCGCCCGATACGTTGTAAATGGCAAAATGACGATAGGACATTTTACCCATTCCGGCCACAAATGGCGCGAAAGTCCTGACGATCGGCACGAAGCGAGCAAGAATAATCGTTTTCCCACCGTGACGCTCGTAAAATGCGTGCGTCTTATCAAGATAGCTGCGGCGGAAAATTTTCGAATTCGGGTTACTGAACAGCTTATCGCCGAACAGCCGCCCAATCGTGTAGTTCACCGCATCGCCGATAATCGCCGCCACCACCATCAACGCCACCATGGTATGAACGTTAAGGTCGTTGCCCGGCAGTGCGGCCAGCGCCCCGGCCACGAACAGCAGCGAGTCTCCCGGCAGGAACGGCGTGACCACCAGCCCGGTTTCGCAGAACAGGATCAGGAACAGAATGGCGTAAACCCACACGCCGTACTGCGCCACCAGCTCCGCAAGGTGGACGTCGATATGCAAAATGAAATCGACAACAAAACGAATCAGTTCCATAAAGGCTTCCTTTAGAAATCCAGGCCAGATTAATCCCCGAGGAACAGCGGTCCCATCGGTGGACGTGGTAAAGCAAAACGATCGGGGTAATCCACCGCGACCAGATACAACCCTTCCGCCCGCGCCGTGGCGGCCGCCAGCGTCCGGTCTTTCGCCGCCAGCAGTTCGGCTATCCAGCCTTCATGCTGATTGCCGCAGCCCACTTCCATCAGGCTGCCGACGATATTGCGCACCATATGGTGCACAAAGGCGTTGGCCTTGATATCCACCACCACGTAGGCACCGTGGCGGCTGACGTTGAGATGCATCACGTTACGCATCGGCGTGCGCGACTGGCACTGCACGGCGCGGAACGAGGTGAAGTCGTTCTCGCCCAGCAGGCACTGACCGGCACGCTGCATTTTTTCCACGTCCAGCGGATGATAAAAATGGGTCATGCCGCCGCCGAGGATCGCCGGGCGCAGCCGCTGGTTATAAATCACATAGCGGTAGCGCCGCGCGGTGGCGCTGAAGCGCGCGTGGAAGTCATCCGGCACCGCATGAACCCAGCGCACGGCGATATCGCCCGGCAGATTCGTGTTGGCGCCGAGCGTCCACGCCGCATCCTTACGCTGGACGGTGGTTTCAAAATGCACCACCTGCCCCGTGCCGTGGACGCCCGCATCGGTCCGACCTGCGCAGAACACCACTACCGGATGATTGGCCACTTTTGACAGCGCCTTTTCCAGCTTCTCCTGCACGCTGCGCACTTCGTTCTGCCGCTGCCAGCCGTAGTACTGGCTGCCATCATATTCAATGCCCAGTGCCAGCTTATACACCGGCTGTGGCACGTTGATGTCCGACATTAGTACATATACTCCTGCACCAGCCTCTCGGCCGTTTTCACCGCCATCAGCGCGCCGCCGAAGCGCACGTTGTCGGCCACCGACCAGAACTGCAGCAGTTCCGGAATGCCGTAATCGTTGCGCAGGCAGCCGATGCTCAGGTGTGCGCTGCCGGAAGCATCCCCAACCGGGGTCGGATAATCCGTTTCATCAGTGACGTTAATGTCTTCCGCTTCCAGCAGGATTTCCCGCGCTTCTTCGGCAGAAACCGGGCGCAGATTTTCGATATGTACGATTTGGGCATTGCCGTAGAACACCGGGGCCTGCACGGTGCTGACGGCAATGGGTAAACCTTCGTCCTGCAGCACCTTGCGCACCTGCTCCACCAGCTGACGCTCCTGCGCCACGCTGCCTTCGGCATCGGCCAGCAGCGGCAGCAGGTTAAATGCCAGCTGGCGGCCAAAGTGGCTCTCTTCTACCGGCATACCGTTCAGCAGACGCGCGCTCTCACCGGCCAGCGAATCCACCGCTACTTTGCCGCGGAAAGACACCGACAGCAGGTTGGTCACCTGTAAGCGGCCCAGACCGGCATTATCAACAAGCGGCTTGATCGCGCTCAGCAGCTGGCTGGTTAAGCCGTCCGCCACGGTCACGATGTTGCGGTTACGGTAGTCGGCCAGCACCTGTGGGTTAACGTCCGGCACCACCAGCGGCACGTCCGGCTCCAGCGCGAACAGATCGCTGCTGTCGATCACCAGGCACCCGGCGTTGGCGGCATCATCCGCATAGCGAGCAGAGGCCTCGCGACCGGCGGCGAAAAACGCCAGCTGCACCTGCGACCAGTCAAACTCTGCCGCATCGGTCACCCGCACCGATTTACCCTCGAAGCGCCGCACTTCACCCGCGCTGCGCTCGCTTGCCAGCAAATACAGCTCACCAACCGGGAACTGGCGTTCAGCCAGTAATTCCAGTAAAGCTCCCCCTACTGCGCCTGTCGCACCTAATAGCGCGATATTCCAGCCGTCAGACATGTTGGTTTACTCCAGATAATGACATAAAAAAAGTGCGGTGTCGGAACACCGCAATGTTTCAGAATACTTCCCATAAAGGGAGGGGAACGCACGGTTTTACAAATACTTACTCACCGGACGCATTAAAACCCAGCTTCGCCAGCAGCGAGGCCGTTTCGGCGTTATCGCACTGTATACGCAGCGATGACCATTCACGACGTTCCAGATAATTCTTCCGCAGACGGTCAAACTCACCCGGAATGGCGGCCACATGGCGCAGCGGCGCGTCATCGCGGCGCACATCATACACCAGATGCACCAGACGTTTCAGCGTTGGCTGATCCAGTTCGCCGCGCAGAGTAATCGAACCGAATTCCGGGGCGGGCAGCAGGGTATCCAGCGCCACCTGCTGCGGCTGGCCGATAAACTGCGTCCAGGCTTCAAACACCTGGGTGGTGCCGCGCGCCTTCCCTTCCAGCGTATAGCCGGCGATATGCGCGGTGGCGATATCCACTTTATCCAGCAGCGGCAGCGACAGTTCCGGCTCCGGTTCCCAGACGTCCAGCACCACGCTCAGGTCGTCGCGCTGTTCTAACACCTTCAGCAGCGCGGTGTTATCCACCACCGGACCACGGCAGGCGTTAATCAGAATAGTGCCGGGTTTCAATGCCCGCAGCAGGGCTTCATCGGCGATGTGCAGCGTCTGATACGGTCCCTGCTTAAACAGCGGGGTATGGAAGGTCAGCACATCCGCTTCGGCCACCAGGGTCGACAGCGGCAGGAAGTCGCCCGCATCCCCACGATCGGCGCGCGGCGGATCGCACAGCAGCGTGCGGATCCCCAGCGCTTCCAGCCGCGCCTGCAGGCGGCCGCCGACGTTACCCACGCCAACGATGCCGACGGTGCGATCCTTCAGCAGGAAGCCATCGCGCTCGGCCAGCAGCAGCAGCGCGGAGAAAACGTACTCCACCACGGCAATAGCGTTGCAGCCAGGGGCCGCAGAAAAGGCGATATCCTGCTGGCTGAGGTAGTTCTCGTCGATATGATCGGTGCCCGCCGTTGCCGTGCCGACAAATTTAACCGGCTTACCGTCCAGCAGCGCGGCGTTCACTTTGGTCACCGAACGCACCATCAGGCCGTCGGCATCATCCAGCTCCGCCGCCGGGATCGGGCGTCCGGGAACAGCAACCACGGTGCCGGTACGGCTGAACAGCTCACGCGCGTACGGCATATTTTCATCAACGAGGATTTTCACAAGCGGGTTCCAGTCTGGCTCAATAAGGAGCGCTATTCTGCCATAAAGCCCCCTGCCGAATAACCCCCCGTTAGCCTGAAAGCCACGCCTCAGATGCGCTGGCGATAGCGCTCCGGCGTGGTGCCGGACTGCTGCTGAAACATCACAATCAGCGCCGATGCCGAACTGTAGCCCAGCTCCAGCGCCACGTCCTGGACGCTTTTGTCCTGCTCCAGCAGCGCCACGGCGTGCAGAAAGCGCAGCCGCTGCCGCCACTCGCTGAACGACATCCCCAGCAGCGCCTGGCAGCGGCGCGACAGCGTACGTTCGGTGGTGTAGACGCGGCTGGCCCACTGCGCCAGAGTGGTGTTATCGCCCGGATTCTGCTCCAGCGCCTGTAATACCGGGGCAAGATATTTATCGCGGGTCGACGGCAGATAGCTGGGGCCGATCTGCGCCTGCCGCAGCTGATCGAGCAGTACCTCGCCCAGGCGGCAGTCTTCCTCCGTTTCCGGCACCAGCAGATTGCGCGCGGCAATATCGTCCATAATGGCGTGAACGATTGGGCTGACGCGGAGCAGGCAGGCGCGATCGGGCAGCTGCTGGCACAGGGAACCGGCAATGTTCAGCGTGCGGAAAAACGCCTGCTTGTGGTTATAGCTGGCGTGCATTTTTCCCGGCGGGATCCAGATGGGAATATTGGCCGGGGTCAACAGGCGCTCGCCCTCAACCTGCATCTCCAGCACGTTACTCTTCACAAAGATCGCCTGCCCCCAACTGTGGCTGTGGGGCAGGTACTCCGTCTGCGCGTTGGTTTGCTCATAGCGGAAAAACAGCCTCATCCCGGCGGCATTCTCGGGCGGCGTATAGGTCAGTTGCTGAATCATCTTGTCCGATCCCGGAGGAATAATGTCTGATTATCGTTATTTGTTTTCAATGAGACAAGATTACACTCTGCCCCCTCTGGACTGTGAAGACAATAACGCGAGAACCTGATGAATTTTATGTTTCCCCTGCTGGCCGTTCTGATCTGGTCAATTAACGCCATCGTCAGCAAAATGTCGGCCAGCGCGATCGATCCTGCGGCTATCTCTTTTTATCGCTGGCTGATTGCCCTGGTGGTACTGGCCCCGTTCGCGCTGCCCGGCGTCTGGCGGCACCGGCAGCAAATTGCGCAGGTCTGGTGGAAACTGCTGATCCTCGGCCTGCTGGGCATGGTGCTGTATCAGAGCCTGGCGTACTTCGCCGCGCACAGCGTCAGCGCGCTGTTTATGGGCATACTCAACGCGCTGATCCCGCTGCTAACCGTGCTGCTGAGCATTTTTATCCTGCGGCTGGCGCCCACGGTGGGGATCCTGCTGGGCAGCGTGCTGTCGTTTGGCGGGCTGGTATGGCTGGTCAGTCAGGGCAATCCGGCGCAGCTGCTGACGCACGGCATGGGGAAAGGCGAGCTGATGATGTTTGCCGCCTCCACCTCCTACGCGCTCTACGGCGTATTAACCAAGCGTTGGGCGATCCCGCTGCCGAACTGGCAGAGTCTGTGGATGCAGATCCTGTTTGGCGTCATCCTGCTGACGCCCGGTTTCCTGATGGCGCCGGATGTGTCGCTGAATATGCACAATATTCCGCTGGTGCTGTTTGCTGCCATTCCCGCTTCAATCGTTGCGCCGTACGTGTGGATCCAGGGTGTGATGCGCCTGGGGGCCAGCACCGCCAGCATCTTTATGAACCTGGCACCAATTTTTACCGCGATTATCGCCGTGGCGTTCCTGCACGAAACCCTGCAGAGCTATCACTTTATCGGCGGCGGCGTTACCCTGCTGGGTGTGATCCTCGCCCAGCAGCTGCGAATGCCGCTGAAGCGCAGCAGCCAGGATAAAAAACAGGGATAATACGCCTTATTCCCACCCGGTGGCCTTTCGATCGCCGGGGGGGATTGTTATCATGTGACATTATTTTCTCTGTTACGGCACGCCCCGGAACCCGACTGAAGGATTTTTGCCATGCAACCGTTAAGTGGCCCCGGAGCGCCATCCCCCGGCGATCGTCCGACGATCGCGCCCCTGTCCGACGCACCGCGTAGCGCCTCCGGCGACCAGCCGCTCTCCCCTGCCCAGCGCACCACGCTCGAGCGCCTGATCGTTAAGATTATGTCTCTCAGTTCGCTGAAATCCGTGGAGCTGTGGGCCGGGCTGCGTCATGAGGTCGGCGTGAAGAACGATGCCGGACTGCTGGCTCGCCATTTTCCGCTGGCCGAACAGTTCCTGAATACCCGACTGGCACAGGTGCAAAATACCCACGCCACCCGGCAGCTTCAGCAGCAGCTAACCGAGCTGCTGCCCGCCGGCAATAATCGCCAGGCAGTGAGCGACTTTATCCGCCAGCAGTTTGGCCAGACGGTGCTCAGCTCGCTGAACCCCGATCAGCTGCGCCAGGTGCTGACCATGCTGCAAAACGGCCAGATGACGATTCCTCAGCCGCAGCAGAACCGGGTAACCGATCGTTCGCTGCTGCCGGCCGAGCATCAGGCGCTGAATCTGCAGATTGCCCGCCTGGCGGCCGCGACCGGGGAATCGCCGGTAAAGCAGTGGGCGGCGCTGATGAAGGTGGTGAGCCTGCAGAGCGGCGATCCGATCCCATCACGATTTTTCCCGTTGCTGACCCAGTACTTACAGGTCAGCCACACGCTGAGCCAACACGGTAGCCCGACGCTGAGCCAGCTGATCGCGGCGCTGAAACAGCCGCCGGATGCCGCAGAGCTGCGTCTGCTGGAGGATCATTGCCAGCAGCGCTTTAGCGCGCAGCCGCTCACGCTGTTGAGTACGGCTCAGGTGCAGGATCTGTTGAATGCGCTGTTCAGGCATCGCGCCGCGCAGCTGCGGGCCGGGGAGGATAGTGCCTCGCAGATGCGGTGGGGCACGCTGCCGCCGGTGCTGCAACCTTTTACCCGTCGTCCGGTGTTCACCGCATTTTCCCTGCTGCTGATCGTGGTGCTGCTGTGGATCCTGTTTTAACGGCATTACAAGGATCACAACTCGCCTGAAAGGCGCATTTAGCAGCCGCAGTCGGGCAGCATGACCGCTTCCGGCCAGCTGCCTGGCGCGTCACCGGTGGCCACCGGATGGCCGTCGCGCAGCCAGAAGTCCAGCCCGCCGATCAGCTCTTTGACCTGAAATCCCGCCGCCGCCAGCTTCCACGCCCCTTTGGTCGAACCGTTGCAGCCGATACCGTCGCAGTAGGTCACGTACACCCTGCTACGATCGAGCTGCGCCAGCGTTTCGGCGGTCATGGTGCGATGCGGAAAGCTGATGGCCCCGCAGATATGCCCGGCCTGATACTGCTCCGGTGAGCGCGTGTCGATCGCCACAATCTCTTCGATCCCCTGCGCTAAGTCCTGCGCCAGATCCCAGGCGTCCGCATAGCAGGCCAGCTTTTGCCGTAGATGGGCTTCGCTCTGTTCTGGTGTCATTGGGGGAAACTGCAAAACGGCGGATGACATCATAATACATATCCTCTTGAAGTAAGTGCTGCCATGATAGAGCCAGATTGGCCTTAACGGTAAGACCAGTAATCAACGAGGGATAAGACCCATATGTCGCATAACGCCGTGCCGTATCTGGCACTGTTCGGCCAGCAGCAGGCCGCCACGCTGCGCGAACGCGTCTGCGCCATGCTGCGCCAAGCCATCCGCAGCGGCGCACTCGGCAGTGCGGCGCGCCTGCCCTCTTCCCGCCTGCTTGCGCAGGATCTGGCGATATCCCGCGTAACGGTCGAAGCGGCCTATGCCCAGCTGGAGAGCGAGGGCTACCTGACGCGGCAAACCGGGCGCGGCACCTTTGTGGCCCACGATCTGCCTGTTGCCCCCGCCCGAGCGGTGGCTTCCCCTCCGGTGCAGCTTTCAACGCGTGGCGGCCTGATTTATCACGGCGGCGGCTGCGAAGACCCGCCGTATCCGCAGGCGTTTGCTGCCGGATCGCCCGATCTCCGTGCCTTCCCGCACCGCACCTGGCGGCGTCTGATGCAGCAGCGGCAGCGGCTGGAAGGCGAAAAGCTGATGCGCTATGGCGATCCTCAGGGCTTACCGCAGCTGCGGGCGGCGGTGGCAGACTACCTCGGCCAGTCGCGCGGCGTCCGATGCAGCGCCGAGCGGGTTATGATACTTACCAGTTCGCAGCAGGCGCTGCAGATGATCGCACTGCTGCTGTGCGACAGCGGCGATCCGGTGTGGCTTGAAGAGCCAGGTTACGCCGGTGCGTGGCACGCCTTTCGCAGTGCCGGGGCGCGAATTGCCGGTATCAGAGTCGACGATCGCGGCGCAATTCCGGAGGAAGAAGGCACGCCAAAGCTGGTATATCTGACGCCTTCCCATCAGTATCCCACCGGCGTCACCCTCGGCCTGGCGCGTCGGCTGGCGTGGCTGGAGTTTGCCCGCCGCAGCGGCTGCTGGCTGGTTGAAGACGACTACGACAGCGAATTTCACTACGACCGTAACCCGCAGCCTGCGCTACAGGGGCTGGAAGATAACGCACGGGTGCTGTACCTCGGCACCTTCTCCAAGGTGCTGTTCCCCTCGCTGCGTCTGGCCTACATGGTGGTTCCCGACGCGCTGATCGAACCGCTTTGCCGCCTGCGAAGCATGATGGACGGCCACAGCGCGCAGCTGATGCAGGCAGTGACCGCCGATTTTATCCAGCACGGCCACTTCGCCGCACATCTGCGTCTTATGCGTCAGCTGTACAGCAGTCGCCGCGATCTGCTGTGCCGTGAGCTGGCGGAAAAGTTGAGCGACAGGCTGACGCCGCTGGCCCATCAGGGAGGATTACAGCTCACCGTGCAGTTAAACCACGGCGGTGAGCAGCGACTGACGCAAGAGGCGGCTACCCGGGGGCTGCTGCTGCCGCGCCTGTCGCCGCTTTATCATCAGCCGGGCAGCGAGGCCCGTGAGGGATGGATTCTGGGATATTCGGCGCTCCAGCCGAATGAAATCATCCAGGCGGTCGGTAAGCTGGCTCGCCTCAGCTACTGACCGCACTGCGGGCGAAGCTAAAGGTAACGACGATCCCTAACGCCGCGCAGGCGGCCCCGGCAAGAAACACCGAACCGTAGCCGAAGGTGGTCGCCAGAATGCCGGTCAGCGGGCCGCTGGCGCCGTAGGCAATGTCCTGGAAGGCGGAGAATCCGCCCAGCGCCGTGCCGCGCACCTGCGGCGCGACGCGTTTCAGCACCTCAACGCCCAGCGACGGGAACACCAGCGAGCAGCCGCAGCCGGTCAGCGCCGCCCCGACCAGGGCCACCCAGCCGTTTGGCGCAACGCCCAGCAGCAGCAGGCCCAGTGCCTCAACGCCTAATGAGATCAGCGCAACCCGCGCGCCGCCCAGCCGGTCCGGCAGCCCGCCGAAGAAAATTCGCACCATCACAAACGCCACCCCAAACGCGGTGAGCGCAAATCCGGCATTGCCCCACAGGCGATCGGCAAAATAGAGCGAAGTGAAGGTGCCGATCACTGCAAAGCCGGTACCCTGTAGCGCCAGCGCGCAGCCGGGCTGCATAATCTGCCCCACCACCTTCCACAGCGAGGGGCGTTCTCCACCCAGCACCGGCACCGGCCGGATACTGAAGTTAATCAAAAGCGCCACCAGCGGCAGCAGAATCGTGGCCGCGCCCAGCGCCATAAAGCCCCACTGACTGTGCAGCAGCAGGCCCAGCGGTGCACCGGCGGCCAGCGAGCCGTAAATCGCCATACCGTTCCACGACATCACCTGGCCTGAGCGCTTCGCCCCGACCAGCCCCATGCCCCAGGTGAGATTTCCGGTCAGCAGCAGACTTTCGCCAAAGCCGAGCAGCAGCCTGCCCGCCACCAGCAGCGCAAACTTTCCGGCCACCGGCAGCGGCAGAAAGGCCGCCAGCAAATAGGCCACGCCGACCAGCGAAAGCGCCAGAATACCCTGTACGGTGGTGCGCTTGGCGCCGCGCTGATCCGCCAGTCTGCCCGCGTAGCCGCGCGTCAGCAGCGTGGCGAAAAACTGAATGCCGACCGCGATGCCCACCATCACGTTGCTGAGGCCCAGCTCCTGATGAACGTAAAGAGGTATCACCGGCAGGGCAAGCCCGGCGGTCAGATAGGTAAGAAAAACGGCAAACGAAATCCGCGCCAGCTCGCGGGTAGCCTGCGCGGGGCGCGCTTCAACACTGACCGACATGCTTACATCTCCTGAGGAAAAACCAACGCGGCCCGCAGAGTATGCAGTCACGTTATGGAATTTTTTTTTCAAAGAATAAAATATTGGCTGTTAAATTTCATTTCGTCAATAAATGAAAAAGGAGTTCGTGAGATGCCTCGCATTCACCGTTCCTGACAGAGCAACTGCATTTTGTACGAAAATAACGTAATAAATTCTAACGTTGACTGCCTTCAGGGCATGGCGCACGGGGAGCGAAATGCGAGGATTCTCGCAGTTTTGATAACAAAATTGCCGGATTAATACGCCAAATGACCATCTTCGCCCGAGGCATAGAGTCAAAGAAGAAAAATGATATTTATTTGTTAACAAAAAAATAATAATTAACAAAATGATAACTATAATTTGGAGTAAAATTACTACCAAACAATAATAATTAACAATTATTTAACCTTAAAAATCATAAAAATAAACATAAAAAGTTACCGATCACATAATCTTCTTCTGCTCAGATCTTCCGCAAATCGTTCTTGCTATCCTGGTGCCGCTGTTAAAACCCCTGTTACCTGACAAAAACACGCCCTACAAAACAAAGGTACTGCTATGAAATTCAATCTCGCATTACTGAATGCATGTGTCGTTTCCGCCTGCATGCTGTTAACCACCCCGCTGATGGCGGCGGAAAAACACGATATTGCGCTGGTCGCCAAAGTGACCGGCATTCCCTGGTTCACCCGCATGGCGGTAGGCGTGGATGAAGCGGCGAAGAAACTCGACGTTAACGCCTATCAGGTGGGGGGATCCACCGCCGATCCGGCGCAGCAGGTCAAAGTGATTGAAGACCTGATCGCCAAAAAAGTCGATGCAATTATCGTGGTACCCAACGACGCTAAGGTGCTGGAGCCAGTGCTGAAAAAAGCCCGCGATCAGGGCATTGTGGTGCTGACCCACGAATCCCCTGACCAGCAGATTGGCCAGTGGGATGTGGAAACTATCGACAGCGTGAAGTACGCACAAAAAAATATGGATGAGCTGGCCAGCGCGATGGGCGGCCAGGGCGGCTATGCCATTTACGTTGGCTCACTGACCGTGCCGCTGCACAATGCCTGGGCGGACGCGGCGATTAAATACCAGAAAGAAAAATACCCTAACATGCATGAAGTCACCTCCCGCCTGCCGGTGGCGGAGAGCATTGATAAATCCTACGCCACTACCCTTGACCTGATGCGCACCTACCCGGACCTGAAGGGGATTATTGGCTTCGGCTCCCTTGGCCCAATTGGTGCCGGTCAGGCCGTGAAGAGCAAGCGTGCGAAAAACAAAATTGCCGTGGTTGGTATTGCCATGCCGGCCCAGGCAGCGCCTTACCTGGCCTCCGGCGACATCAAGAAAGCCCTGCTGTGGGATCCGAAAGATGCCGGCTTCGCGCTGGTCAGCCTGGCAGACCAGCTGCTGGACGGCAAACAGGTTACGCCTGACCTGACCATCGACGGCATCGGCAAGGCGGATGTGGATATGGAGCATCACGTGATCCGCTTTAACCGCATTCTGGAAGTCACCAAAGACAACGCAGCATCCCTCGGCTTTTGATTGATTCGGGCCAGCGCTTGCTGGCCCTCTCCCCAACACCAGGGCACTAACTTATGGCCATGCAAAATACCTTTATTTCGCTGGAAAATATCAGCAAATCGTTCCCGGGCGTGCGCGCGCTGGATAACGTCTCGCTGACGCTGAACCGTGGAGAAGTCCACTGCCTGGCCGGGCAAAACGGCTGCGGTAAAAGCACGCTGATCAAAGTGATCTCCGGCGTTTATCAGCCCGATAAAGGCTCGCATATCAGCGTTGACGGCAAGCGCTTCCCGCGCCTGACCCCGGCGCTCTCCTCATTCTACGGCGTGCAGGTGATTTATCAGGATCTGTCGCTGTTCCCGAACCTGACGGTGATGGAAAACATCGCCATCCATCGCATGCTGCCGGGCGGCGACCTGCTGGTCAATCGCCGTGCGATGCGCCAGCTGGCGGTGGACACCATGAACCGCATCGGGGTCAACCTCGATCCATCACGCAAAGTGGAAAAACTGTCGATCGCCGATCGCCAGCTGGTCGCTATCTGCCGCGCGCTGGCCGCCAAAGCCAGCCTGGTGATTATGGATGAGCCCACCGCCTCGCTGACTCGTCATGAAGTTAACGGCCTGCTGCGTGTGGTCAACGAGCTGAAGGCCGCCGGGATCTGCGTGGTGTTCGTCAGCCACAAGCTGGATGAAGTCATGGAGGTGTCTGACCGCATCAGCGTGATCCGCGACGGTAAGCTGGTCGGCACCTGGCAGGCCAGCGAGCTGGACAGCGATGAGCTGGCGTTTCTGATGACCGGCCAGCGCTTCAGCTTCAGCCACCTGCCGCATCGCGCCGACGGTAACGAAACGCCGCTGCTGGAGGTGCGCAACTTCAGCCGCCGCAACGAATATAAGAATATCAATTTACAGCTGCGGCGCGGCGAGATCGTCTCCATCGTCGGCCTGCTGGGGGCCGGACGCACCGAACTGTGCCTGTCGCTGTTTGGCATCAGCCAGCCGGAAAGCGGTGAGCTGATCGTTGACGGCCAGCCGGTGAAGCTGCGCCACAACCGCGACGCCATTCGCCACGGCATTGCCTACGTTTCTGAAGATCGCCAGAGCGAAGGGTTGATTATGCCGCAGTCGATTTTCGACAACCTGCTGGTGTCGATCTTCGATCGTCTGCGCAGCGGCCTGGGCCTGATGGACCGGCAGAAAGCGCGGCAGCAGGCGGCCGATCTGATCCGCGAACTGAATATCAAAGTTTCCGACAACCAGTTGCCGGTGCAGACGCTCTCCGGCGGCAACGCCCAGCGCGTGGCGATCGGTAAATGGGTGGCGACGCAGCCAAAAGTGCTGATCCTCGACTCCCCGACCGTCGGCGTGGATATCGCCAATAAAGAAGGGATCTATCGCATTGCGCGCCAGCTGGCCGAATCGGGCATGGCGGTGCTGATGATCTGCGATGAGATCCCGGAAGCCTACTACAACAGCCATCGGGTACTGGTGATGCGTAAAGGCGAGCTGGTTGCCAGCTTCGCGCCGCACCAGTGCCGCGAAGACGAAATCGCCGGGGTGGTCAATGAATAATAAATTACGCCAGCTTATCGGCTATCACGAGTTCTGGCTGGGGATGCTGATCCTGCTGCTGGCGGTGGGCCTCAGCCTGCGCACCAGCGAATTCTTAACCCTCGGTAACCTGACCGACGTGGCCACCAGCTATGCCATTCTCGGCATTCTGGCCTGCGGCCTGTTTGTGGTGCTGATCGCCGGTGGGATTGATATCTCCTTCCCGGCGATGACCGCCATCGCGCAGTACGTGACGGCCAGCACCATGCTGGCGCACGGCGGCAATCTGATCAGCGTCTTTGCCGTAGCAATGGTCGTCGGCCTGCTGCTGGGTATGGTGAACGGGCTACTGGTTTATCTGCTGCGGGTGCCGGCAATTATCATCACCATCGCCACGCTGAATCTGTTCTACGGCCTGCTGGTGTGGTTCACCGGCGGCACCTGGCTGTACGGCTTCCCGGACTGGTTTATGAACGGCATTAACTGGTTCACCTTTACCGCCGCCGACGGCTATGAATACGGCCTGACGCTGCCGCTGCTCTGCCTTCTGGGTACCTTTATCGTAACCGGATTCCTGATGAACTACACCCGGCTGGGTCGTCAGATTTTCGCCATGGGCGGCAACCGCGAATCGGCGGCGCGCCTCGGTATTAACCTGCGCGGCCTGCACCTACGGGTCTATGGCTATATGGGCCTGCTGGCGGGCGTGGCGGCGGTTGTTCAGGCGCAGACTACTCAGTCGGTGGCACCTAACTCGCTGGTCGGCTACGAGCTGACGGTACTGGCGGCGGTGGTGCTCGGTGGCACCAGCATGAGCGGCGGGCGCGGCTCGCTGACCGGGACGCTGCTCGGCGTGCTGCTGCTGGCCTTCCTGCAGAACGGGCTGACGCTGCTGGCCGTTTCCTCCTACTGGCACATGGTCTTCAGCGGGGCGATTATTCTGCTCAGCGTCAGCGCCACGGCGTGGAATGAGAAACGCAAACAGGTTAAGGGGAACTAAGATGCAAAGTCTGCTGAAGGTTTTGCCAGGCGACCGCATTATTCGCCTGCAGCTGTTAATGATTGCCATCGTACTGGTGCTGTTTTCCCTGACGCTGGGCCCGCGCTTCTTCAGCGTGGGTAACTTCCAGTCCATCGCCAGCCAGCTGCCGGTGCTGGGCCTGCTGGCGCTCGGTATGGGCGTCACCATGCTGACCGGGGGCATCAACCTGTCGATTATCGCCAGCGCCAACGCCTGCTCGCTGGTGATGGCGGCGATTATCGTCGCCCATCCCGACCAGCCGGCCTGGCTGGCTATTGCCCTGCTGGCGGGGCTGCTGCTGGCGGTGGCCATCGGCGTGCTGAACGGCGTGCTGATTGCGGTGATCGGCGTGTCACCGATTCTGGCCACACTCGGCACCATGACGCTGATTGCCGGGCTGAATATTCTGCTGACCAACGGCGCGGTGATCTCCGGCTTCCCGCCGCTGATCCAGGCGATCGGTAACAGTTCGCTGGCGGGTATTCCGCTGTCGCTGCTGCTGTTCCTGGCTGTAGCCGCCCTGCTGTGGCTGCTGCTGGAGCGCACCACCCTGGGCCGCAGTATCCTGCTGCTGGGCTCGAATTTACAGGCCACCCGCTTCAGCGGAGTGAATACCACCCGCGTGCTGATTACCGTTTATATCCTGTCGGCACTGATGAGCTGGGCGGCGGCGCTGCTGATGATGTCGATGTTTAACTCGGCCAAGGCAGGCTACGGCGAATCCTGGCTGCTGGTAACCATCCTGGCCTCGGTGCTGGGCGGCATCAACCCCGACGGCGGCTTTGGCCGGGTGATCGGGCTGGTGCTGGCGCTGATTGTCTTACAAATGCTGGAAAGCGGACTGAATCTGCTGGGGGTCAGTAGCTATCTGACCATGGCGCTCTGGGGCGGCGTACTTATCTTGTTTATTGCGCTACAGAATCGCAAAAACTGATTATCGAGGGAAAAAATGAGCAGCTATTACATTGGTGTGGATGTCGGGACCGGTAGCGCACGCGCGGGCATTTTTGATATTACCGGCCGAATGATGGGCCAGGCCAGCCGCGAAATTGCGCTGTTTCGCCCGCAGGCAGATTTCGTTGAACAGTCCTCGGATAATATCTGGCAGGCGGTGTGCCAGTCGGTGCGCGATGCGCTTAACCAGTGCAATATCAACCCGGTACAGATTAAGGGGCTGGGATTTGATGCCACCTGTTCGCTGGTGGTGCTGGATAAAGAAGGCCAGCCACTGACGGTCAGCCCGTCCGGCCGTAACGAGCAGAACGTGGTGGTGTGGATGGATCACCGCGCCATCGTGCAGGCCGAGCGCATCAACGCCATGCAGCATGAAGTGCTGGACTACGTGGGCGGCGTGATCTCCCCGGAGATGCAAACGCCAAAGCTGATGTGGCTGAAGCAGCATATGCCCGGCAGCTGGAATAACATCGGCCACCTGTTCGACCTGCCCGATTTTCTGACCTGGCGCGCCACCGGCGATACCACCCGCTCGCTCTGTTCGCTGGTGTGTAAGTGGACCTATCTGGCGCATAAAGAGGGCTGGGATGCCAGCTACTTCCGCGAGATTGGCCTGGAAGACCTGCTTGAGCACGATATGGCGAAGATCGGCAGCGAAGTGAAAAGCATGGGCGAACCGCTGGGCCGCGGCCTGACCCAGCGCGCCGCGCTGGAGCTGGGGCTGCTGCCGGGTACGGCGGTCAGCGCCTCGATCATCGATGCCCACGCCGGGAGCCTGGGCACGCTGGGTGCCTCCGGCCCTTCCGGCGAGCTGGCCGATTTTGACCGCCGCATCGCGCTGATTGGCGGTACCTCAACCGGGCATATGGCGATCTCCCGCGAGCCGCGCTTTATCAAAGGCGTCTGGGGGCCGTACTTTTCGGCGGTGCTGCCCGACTTCTGGCTGAACGAAGGCGGTCAGTCGGCCACCGGCGCGCTGATTGACCATATCATCCAGTCGCATCCGTGCTACATCACGCTGCGCGAACAGGGTAAAAGCCAGGGAAAAACCATCTACGAGGTGCTGAACGAACTGCTGCGCAAGATGGCCGGAGAGGTGGATCAGATCGCCTTCCTCACCCGCGATATCCATATGCTGCCCTACTTCCACGGCAACCGTTCGCCGCGCGCGAACCCGCATCTGACCGGCATGCTGACCGGGCTGAAGCTCTCCCGCACGCCGGAAGATATGGCGCTGCAGTATCTGGCGACCATCCAGGCGATCGCGCTGGGTACCCGCCATATCGTCGAAACGATGAACCAGAGCGGCTACAGCATCGATACCATTATGGCGAGCGGCGGCGGCACCAAGAACCCGATCTTCGTGCAGGAGCACGCCAACGCCACCAGCTGTACCATGCTGCTGGCCGAAGAGAGTGAGGCGATGCTGCTGGGCGGCGCGATAATGGGCACCGTGGCCGCAGGCGTGTACGACACGCTGCCGGAGGCGATGAACGCCATGAGCCGCATCGGCAAAACCGTGACGCCGCAGACCAACGAAATCAAACGCTACTACGATCGTAAGTACCAGGTGTTCCGCGAGATGTATCACGACCAGATGAAGTATCGCCAGATGATGCAGGAGGGATCATGAGTTCCCTGCCCGACTGGCAGCAGGCGACGGCGGCCTGGCAGACCTATCGCCAGGCGCTGACCGCGCTGGAAACCGAGCTCGATCGCCCGCAGTGGCAGGCGGTGCTTGATGCCCTGGCCACCTGCCGGGGCAAGATTGCGGTCACCGGCATCGGTACCTCCGGCATCGCGGCGCGTAAAATTGCCCATATGCTGGCCTGCATCGAGCATCCGGCGATCTGGCTGAGCGCCGCCGACGCCGCCCACGGTGATATTGGTTTTCTGCGCGAGGGCGACGTGCTGATTATGCTGTCACGCGGCGGCAATTCGGACGAGCTAACGCGACTGCTGCCGACGGTGAAGGCGAAAAACACCACGCTGATTGCCGTCACCGAAAACGCCGCGTCGGCCATCGCCCAGCAGGCCGATCTGCTGCTGCTGATGCCGAAAAGTCAGGAGGTCGACCCGTTACAGATGCTCGCTACCACCTCAATTATCAGCGTGCTGGCGGTTTTTGATGCGATGGTGGCCGCGCTGATGAGCCGCAGCGGCTACAGTAAAGAAACGCTGCAGGCCGTGCATCCCGGCGGCAACGTCGGTAAGGTGCTGCGTGAAGCGCAGGATTAATCGTTAAAAATGCTACACAGGTCAACCAATGAAAGATAATTGGTTGACTTCACTTCCCGCCTGACCGATTTTATCTGCCAGCCGATGATCTTTCGTTCGCCCGATACACGGCGGACGCGTCATCCCACCGTTCACAGCAGATAAAAGAGGGATCCAACATGAAACAAACCTGGCGCTGGTATGGCCCTGACGATCCGGTAACGCTGGCCGATGTGCGCCAGGCGGGAGCCACCGGCGTGGTGACCGCCCTGCACCATATTCCCAACGGCCAGACCTGGTCGGTGGAGGAAATCCTCAAGCGTAAAGCGATTATCGAAGCCGCGGGCCTGGTCTGGTCGGTGGTGGAAAGTGTGCCGATCCACGAAGAGATCAAAACCCACAGCGGTCAGGTCGATCTCTGGTGCCGCAACTACCAGCAAACCCTGCGCAACCTGGCGCAGTGCGGTATTAACGTGGTGTGCTACAACTTTATGCCGGTGCTGGACTGGACGCGAACCGACCTCGAATACCTGCTGCCGGACGGCGCGAAGGCGCTGCGCTTCGACCAGATTGAATTTGCGGTGTTCGAGCTGCATCTGTTGAAACGCGCAGGCGCGGAAGCGGACTATACGCCGGAAGAGATTCGCCAGGCCGCGCAGCGCTTTGCCAGCATGAGCGACGCGCATAAAGAACGACTGGTGCGCAATATTATCGCCGGTCTGCCGGGTGCCGAAGAGGGCTATACGCTGGAAGCGTTCAGCCAGGTGCTGGCGACCTACGACGGCATTGATAAAGCCAAACTGCGCGAAAACTTCGCTTACTTCCTGCGGGCGATTATTCCGGTGGCGGAAGAAGTGGGCATCCGCATGGCGGTTCACCCGGACGATCCGCCGCGCCCAATCCTCGGCCTGCCGCGCATTGTCTCCACCCGTGACGATATGCAGTGGATGGTGGAAACGGTCAGCAGCCCGGCTAACGGCTTCACCTTCTGCACCGGCTCCTACGGCGTGCTTGCCGAGAACGACCTGGTCGCGATGTTCCAGGAATTCGCGCCGCGCGTCTGGTTCGCCCATCTGCGATCCACCCGCCGCGAGGAAAACCCGCGCACCTTCCACGAGGCCGCGCATCTGTACGGCGACGTGGATATGTATGCGGTGATCAAGGCGATTGCCGAAGAGGAGCAGCGCCGCCGTGACGAGGGCAGCGACGATCTTATCCCGATGCGCCCCGATCACGGCCACCAGATGCTGGATGACCTGCATAAAAAAACCAACCCCGGCTATTCGGCGATTGGCCGCCTGAAGG
Organism: Erwinia sp. JUb26; assembly: GCF_003751505.1. Lineage (GTDB taxonomy): Bacteria > Pseudomonadota > Gammaproteobacteria > Enterobacterales > Enterobacteriaceae > Erwinia. The sequence continues at coordinate 365,452 of NZ_RJVB01000006.1, forward strand.
GCCTGGCCGAAATGCGCGGCGTTGAATTAGCCATTCACCGCGCCTTCTTCACTCAGTAAACCGTGCGGCAGGGGCATCCCCTGCCGACGCCACGCTTTCCGATCTTATCGTCTTACCCGCAGACCCTGCCGCCGCGCAGGCGTAGCGGATAACAGGAGTTTGCTATGGAACAGAACCTCGTTAGCGGGGCGGTTAACGCTGCACGCCCAAGCTGGGGCGCTTCGCGCCTGGTGCCGCGCATCGTCCACCTTGGCTGCGGTGCGTTTCACCGGGCGCATCAGGCGCTGTATACCCACCGGCTGCTGAGCAGCAGCGACAGCGACTGGGGCATCTGCGAAGTCAGCCTGATGTCGGGTCGCGGCGCGCAGCTGATTGGCGATCTGAACGCGCAAAGCTGCTTGTACACCGTTGCCGAACGCGGGGCCAGTGGCACCGAACTGCATATTGTCGGCGCAGTGGCAGAAGCCCTGCATCCACAGTCCGACGGCGGCCAGGCAATCCTGGAGGCGCTGGCCCGGCCGGAAACGGCGGTCGTCTCGCTGACCATTACCGAGAAAGGCTACTGTACCGGCGCGGCAAGCGGTCAGCTGGACCTGAATAATCCGCTGATTCAGCACGACCTGGTTCATCCGCAGCAGCCGCAGTCGGCGATTGGCTATCTGGTGGAGGCGCTGGCTATTCGCCGCCGTCGGAGGCTGCCGGGCTTTACCGTCCTCTCCTGCGATAACGTGCGCGAGAACGGCCATGTCGCCAGGGCGGCCGTCATCGGCCTGGCACAGGCGCGAGATGCCGAGCTGGCGGCGTGGATTGCCCAACACGTGACCTTCCCCTGCACCATGGTCGACCGCATTGTGCCCGCCGCAACCGCTGAAACCCTGGAGGAGATTGCGCAGCAGCTGGGCGTTTACGACCCCTGCGCCATCGCCTGCGAGCCTTTCCACCAGTGGGTGATTGAAGACAACTTCGTCAACGGCCGCCCGGAGTGGGATCGCGTCGGCGCGCAGTTCGTCAGCGATGTCGTGCCGTTCGAGCTGATGAAGCTGCGGATGCTCAACGGCAGCCACACCTTCCTCGCCTGCCTGGGTTATCTGGCGGGCTACCGCACCATCGCGGAAACGATCAGCGACCCTGCGTTTCGCCGTGCGGCACGTTCGCTGATGCGGGATGAACAGGCCCCGACGCTGACCATGCCGCCGGACACCGACCTGTCAGGCTACGCCGCACGGCTGATTGAGCGCTTCAGCAACCCGTCGCTGAAGCATCAGACCGCGCAGATTGCCAGCGACAGCAGCCAGAAGCTGCCGCAGCGGCTGCTGGATCCGATCCGTCAACATCTGCGCGAGGGCAGCGACTGGCGCTATCTGGCGCTGGGCGTGGCGGGCTGGATGCGCTACGTCGGCGGGGTTGACGATCGCGGCAACGCCTATCAGGTGGTTGACCCGCTGGCCGCCACGCTGCAGGCAATATCCCGGCAGCCGCACACCCCGTCAGAACGGGTTCGCGCCCTGCTGGCGATCGGCGACATCTTCGGCAGCGATTTACCGGCGCATCCCCAGTTTGTCGACGCGGTCACGGCCGCCTACTGCCAGTTACTCAACGACGGTGCCGCCGCCACGGTAGCCGCACGTTAACTCTGAAGGAGAATCAAATGACCGCATTTATGAGTGAGAATTTTTTACTGCACAACGGCACCGGGCGTGAGCTTTACCATCGCTACGCGGCGGATATGCCGATTTTTGATTACCACTGTCACCTCAATCCGCAGGAGATTGCTGAGGATCGGCGCTTTGAAAACCTCAGCCAGATCTGGCTGGCGGGCGACCACTACAAATGGCGCGCGCTGCGTGCCGCCGGAGTTGATGAATCGCTAATCACCGGCAGTGAAACCAGCGATTACGATAAATACCTCGCCTGGGCGAATACCGTGCCGCGCACGCTGGGCAATCCGCTCTATCACTGGACGCACCTGGAGCTGCGCCGCCCATTTGGCATCAGCGGTACGCTGTTCGGGCCAGACACCGCCCCGGCAATCTGGCAGCGGTGCAACCAGCAGCTGGCCACACCTGAGTATTCCGCCCGCGGGATCATGCGCCAGATGAACGTGCAGATGGTCGGCACCACCGACGATCCCATCGACTCACTGGTTTACCACCGCCAGATCGCGGAAGACCCAGATTTTTCCGTTGAGGTTGCCCCAAGCTGGCGACCGGATAAAGCCTTTAAAATCGAACTTGAGGGCTTCGCCGACTATCTGCACAAATTATCCGCCGTGGCGGACGTCAACATCACCCGCTTTGAACATCTGCGCACCGCGCTGACCAGGCGGCTGGATCACTTTGCCCGCCACGGCTGTCGCGCAGCCGATCACGGCATTGAAACGCTGCGCTTTGCCCCGGTGCCGGACGATGCACAGCTGGATCTAATCCTCAGCAAGCGCCTGTCCGGCGGCGAACTGAGCGAACTGGAAACGGCGCAGTTCAGCACCGCCGTGCTGGTGTGGCTGGGGCGGCAATATGCGGCGCGCGGCTGGGTGATGCAGCTGCATATTGGTGCCCTGCGCAATACCAATACGCGAATGTTCCAGAAGCTCGGTGCCGACTGCGGATTTGACTCCATTGGTGATGGTGCTATCGCCTGGCCGCTCTCCCGCCTTCTGGACAGCATGGACGTCAGCAACGAACTGCCGAAAACTATCCTCTACTGCCTCAACCCGCGCGATAACGCGGTGCTGGCAACGATGATTGGCAATTTTCAGGGGGCGGGGATCGCCGGGAAGGTGCAGTTTGGCTCCGGCTGGTGGTATAACGACCAGAAAGACGGCATGACCGCGCAGCTGACCCAGCTGGCGCAGATGGGCTTCCTCAGCCACTTTGTCGGTATGCTCACCGACTCGCGCAGCTTCCTCTCCTACACCCGCCACGAGTACTTCCGCCGCCTGCTGTGCAATATGCTTGGCCAGTGGGTGGAGGATGGCGAACTGCCGGACGACGACGCAATGCTCAGCGGACTGGTCGAGGATATCTGCTTTAAAAACGCGCAGCGCTATTTCGCCACGACGTGATCTTCCCCACGGCAGACGCAGAAACTGGCTGACCCATTATGCTATAGTGGCCGACATCAATCGGTGACTGCGGATGCCTGTACAGAAGATGAAAGCGGATAGCACGATAAAACAGACCGGCCAGCAGCGCCCCTACCAGGAAGTGGGAACCCTGCTGCGTAACATGATTGCCCAGCAGCAGTACGCGGTGGGCGACAGGCTGCCGCCCGAGCGTGAAATCGCCGAGCGGCTGAACGTCAGCCGGACGGTGGTGCGTGAGGCGCTGATCATGCTGGAAATCGAAGGCCTCGTCGACGTGCGGCGCGGCGCGGGGATCTTCGTGACCGATATGCCTGCGGAGGCATCCGACGCGGGCCCGGCGGTCACCTCCGACAGCGCCGCCGGGCCGTTCGAGCTGCTGCAGGCGCGCCAGCTGCTGGAGAGTAATATCGCCGAGTTTGCCGCCCAGCAGGCCACTCGTGACGACATTATTAAGATGCGCCGGGCGTTGCAGATTGAAGAGCAGGAGCTGGTCAGCGACGACCACGAAAGCGGCGATATGCAGTTTCACCTCGCGATTGCGGAAGCGACCCACAACAGTATGCTGGTTGACCTGTTTCGCCAGTCCTGGCAGTGGCGTGAAAATAATCCGATGTGGATCCAGCTGCACAGCCATCTTAAAGATACCCACTATCGCCAGCAGTGGCTGACCGACCATCAGCAGATCCTCGCTGCGCTGATTAAGAAAGATGCCAAAGCCGCCAAGCAGGCGATGTGGCAGCATCTGGAAAACGTCAAAAACCGTCTGCTGGAGTTCTCCGACGTTGATGACATCAATTTTGACGGCTATCTGTTTGCATCCTGGCCGCTAAATCACCTCAATTCCTGACGCCGAGTGAGCAGCATGGATCCTGAAATCCCTTCCCCTTCTCCGACCCGGCTGCGCGTGCTGGCCGCAGCGCGTGCCTGTTTTTCCCGCGACGGCTTCAACGGCGCATCGATGAAAAACATCTGTAGAGCCAGCGGGATCAGCCCCGGCACGCTCTATCATCACTTCCCGAGTAAAGAGGCACTGGTCGAGGCGATCATTGAAGAAGACCAGCTGCGTGCCTTTTCCCGCTTCGTGCAGGACCAGCCCGACAGCGACCTGGTGGAGACGATCGTCAACAACCTGCTGGCGGTGCGCGAGGAGGATCGCGCGCAGCGGGCGCTGGTGGTGGAGATTATGGCTGAAGGTATGCGTAACCCGCAGGTGGCGGAAATGCTGGAGCGCAAACATCAGGCGATTATGAGCATGATTGAGTCCCGCCTGCGGCAGGCGCAGCAGCAGGGCGCGGTGGCTGACGATCTCGATCTGCCCGCCACATCCAGCCTGTTGCTCTCGCTGACCTACGGTATTCTGGCCGATACCGCCACCGATTCCGCGCTGAGCGCAGCACAGCGCCGCCGGGCACTGTCGGCAATGATTGGCGGCGTGCTGCGCCCGGTTGGCTAAACGGCGCGCCCGCCAGCACCCTTCACCCTTCACCCTTCACCCTTCACCCTTCACCCTTCACCCTTCACCCTTCACCCTTCACCCTTCACCCTTCACCCAGTATTTTATAATTATAATTTAAAACAGCATGTTATATCCGATACCACCGCGTTATTTTATGCGACCCGCGCTCGAACGAACGTTCGATTGATCATTTAACTTCGAAAGTCAATGACCCGCGATCGCCGAACGTGAAGCCCCTCTCCTTTTTGTCGGTTGGCGCGCGGCTTTTATGATCCATCCAGCACCGATTGCTTCTGCCGTTAACGATCTTCGGTCCTGCATGGTATTTGTTTAAACCGTTAGTAATTTGGTTGACCTTTTTAAAACTGGTTAACCATTACGGAACTTAAACCTGTAATGGAGAAAGATCGATGTTAAAACCCGTTGAAACCCGTAGTCGCGAAATCAAAACGCTGGATGGCCTGTGGGACTTTGCCGTTGACCGCGACAATCAGGGAATGGACCAGCAGTGGTGGCAGCAGCCGCTGAATGACAGCCGCAGCATCGCGGTCCCCGGCAGCTTCAATGAGCAGTTTGCCGATGCGGAAATCCGCAATCACGTCGGCAACGTCTGGTATCAGCGTACGGTTATCGTGCCTGCGGGCTGGCAGGATCGCCGCATCGTGCTGCGCTTTGACGCGGTGACCCACTACGGCAAAGTGTGGGTAAACGATCGGGAAGTGATGGAACATCAGGGTGGCTATACCCCGTTTGAATGCGTGATTTCCCCGCAGGCGAAGCCCGGTGAGAGTATCCGCATTACCGTCTGCGTTAACAACGAGCTGAGCTGGCAGACCATCCCGCCGGGCACCATCGTGCAGGACGATGCCGGTAAACGCGAGCAGCTCTACTTCCACGATTTCTTTAACTATGCCGGGATCCATCGCAGCGTGATGCTGTACACCACCCCGGAAACCCACGTCCGCGATATCCACGTGGTCACCGATCTCGCAGACAACCACCAGCAAGCTACCGTCCGCTACAGCGTGGCGGCCGAAGGTCAGGTGCGGGTGGTGCTGAAGGACAGCCAGCAGCAGGTGGTGGCTGAAAGTGAGGGAGCCAGCGGTGAACTGCAGGTGAATGCACCGCATCTGTGGCAGCCGGGCAACGCTTATCTCTACACCCTGTGGGCCCATTGCAGCAACGGCAGCCACCACGATGAGTATCCACTGCGCGTCGGCATCCGTACGGTAAAAGTGGTGGGCGAGCAGTTCCTGATTAACGACCAGCCTTTCTACTTCACCGGATTTGGCCGCCACGAGGATGCCGATATTCGCGGCAAGGGCTTCGATCACGCGCTGATGGTGCACGATCATGCTCTGATGAACTGGATCGGGGCCAACTCCTACCGGACATCGCACTACCCTTACGCCGAAGAGATGCTCGACTGGGCGGACGAACACGGTATTGTGGTGATTAACGAAACCCCGGCGGTGGGGCTGAATCTGGCGCTGGGCATCACCTTTGACGGCGCGGCCAAACCGGCACAGCTGTTCTCCGACGAAGCGGTCAACGAGGAAACCCAGCGGGCGCACCTGCGGGCGATTGAAGAACTGATTGCCCGCGACAAGAACCACCCGTCGGTGGTGATGTGGAGCATCGCCAACGAGCCGGATGCCAACCAACAGGGCGCCAGGGACTATTTTGCCCCACTGGCTGCCGCCACGCGCGAACTGGACCCGACGCGTCCGATCACCTGTGTCAACGTGATGTTCTGTACTGCCGAAAGCGACACCATTACCGATCTGTTTGACGTGGTGTGCCTGAACCGCTACTTCGGCTGGTACACCCAGTCGGCGAATCTGGCGAAGGCGGAACGCGCGCTGGAAGCCGAGCTGCGCGCCTGGCAGGAGAAGCTGCACCGGCCGATTATCATCACCGAATACGGTGCCGATACACTGGCGGGGCTGCACTCTTCCTATCAGGAGATGTGGAGCGAAGAGTTCCAGAACGCTTTCCTCGACATGTATCACCGGGTCTTCGACCGCGTCAGTGCGGTAGTCGGTGAACACGTATGGAACTTTGCCGACTTTGCTACCTCGCAGAATATCATTCGCGTCGGCGGCAACAAAAAAGGCATCTTCACCCGTGACCGGAAGCCAAAATCCTCCGCGTTTGTCCTGCGCGAGCGCTGGACGTCACGCACCCCGTTTACCAAACCCGGCGATGCGGAGTAATCCCCGATGAAAAATAGCCTCACATGGAAAAATATTGTGGGCTATGGCTTAGGCGACGTTGCTAACAACTTCGCCTTTGCTATGGGCGCGATGTTTTTACTGAACTATTACACCGATACCGCCGGGATCCATGCCGCCGTAGCCGGAACCATGCTGCTGGTGGTGCGGGTTTTCGATGCCGTCGCCGACGTGGTGGTGGGCAGAGTGGTGGACAGCACCCGCAGCCGCTGGGGAAAATTCCGGCCGTTTATTCTGTTCGGCGCGGTGCCGCTGATGGTCTTCAGCATTCTGGTGTTTTCCGTGCCGCAATTTTTAAGCGACGGTCAGAAAATTTTCTATATCTACCTGACCTATATGGGCCTCGGAGTGTGTTACTCGCTGGTCAATATCCCCTACGGATCGCTCTCCACCGCCATGACCCAGAACCCGGAGGAGCGCGCCAGGCTGGGAGCTGCCCGTACGATTATGGCCTCGTTTACCTATACGCTGCTGGCCTTCGTGATTTCTCCGGCCATTGGCGGCGGTCACGGTGAGTCACAGTCCACCTACACCTTCTATACCGCGATTCTGGCCGTGGTCGGCGTCGGGCTGTACTGGATGTGCTTTGCCAGCACGCGGGAAAATATCACCCGCACGGTCGAGCAGCCTTCGCTGCGCATCAGCCTGCGGACGCTGAAGAGTAATCGCCCGCTGATTATTCTGTGCCTGGTGGCGATAGCCACCCTGACCGGCACCTTTTCGCTGAGCGCCGCCGGGCTGTACTACGTGCGCTATATCCTCAACGATATGAGCTACTTCAGCGTACTGATCTTTATTCAGACCTTCCTTGGCGCGGTACTCGCTGCCCCGCTGGTGCCACGGCTGGTCAGACGCATCGGGAAAAAAGCGACCTTCCTGCTCGGCTCGGGGATTGCCGCCTGCAGCTATCTCACGCTGTTCTTTTTCCTCTCTGCATCGCCGTACGTCGCATTTGCCCTGTTTGCCTGCGCTTCGTTTGGTGCCAGCCTGTGCATGACGGTGATGTGGGCGCTGGAAGCGGATACCGTGGAGTACGGCGAATATCGCACCGGGGTACGCATTGAAGGCTTAACCTACTCGCTATTCTCCTTCACCCGCAAATGTGGCCAAGCGCTGGGGGGTTCCCTGCCCGCGTTTATTCTCGTCTCGTTCGGCTATGTATCTAACCAGCCGCAAACGGCGGAAGCGCTGATGGGAATTAAAATTTCCGTGGCGGTGATCCCCGCGCTCTTTATGCTGCTGGCTTTTATTGGGATGTTTTTTTATCCGCTGACCGAAAAACGCTATCAGCAAATATTAATTGAGATAGAACAGCGCAAGAAGAACAGTCAGGAATTCTTAGAGACGCTGGAAGAAAACCAGGTCTACCGCCGCAGAACAGAATAATAACCCATTCGGGGTAAATAATGATGACACTGATAGCGAGAAATACGCTGATCGGCGGCTGCGTGCTGCTCTGCAGCTGGCCGCTGTTCGCCTCTTCATTTAATCAGCAGGATGATGATGAGGTCAGACTGCGTTTAAGAAACGAACTGCGCCGGGCCGACAAGCCCAGCGCTGGCAGCGGGCGGGATATTTATGCCTGGGTGCAGGGCGCAGCGCTGGAATATAACAGCAGTTATTATCAGAACCGCGTGGGCGTGGATCTTGGTGATTATTACGTTTATAAACTGGGCGCACGAAATAACTGGAGTTCACGCTGGTATCTCAACGGCACCGACAGTTTTAATCGCTATACCGCCGCGCTGAAATTTAAACTTTCCGAACAGCTGTATATTAAGGCCGGACGGATGGTGACCGACAGCGCCTATACCGGCGGCAAGGATCTGTTAATTATTAACTCGTCGTCGCAGCGAACGGTGCCGACATTATCCGATGCGGTATTGATGCAGTATCGGATCAATGAGGAACTGGATATTTATGCCATGTATCGCCACGGGATTTATACCTACCCCGACGTGGCGGAAGGCGTACATAAAACCGGGCCGCTTAACCCGGAAACCTATCGTCACGACACGCTCCGGCCGCAGTACGTCGCCGCGCTGGCCTGGCAGCGCCAGTGCGATAACGCCGGGCTGGCCGTTTCCTGGCAGGAGGATGTGGCGGCGCAGGTGATGACCAAAGCCGCACGCTGCATTCCACTGGCGGGTGACGGACAGGCGGTTATTAAGCCCGAGTTTATGGCGTTCTACGCCCGGCTTAACGGCACCAGTGCCGGCTATGACGGGCCGGATAACGCGTGGGTGATGAGCGGGCAGCTGAGCTATATCGTGCCGCGCGGCCGGCTCTCTTTCGGGGTGGGTAAAACCGGCAATAAGCCTAACGGGCTGAGCGGCATCGATACCGATCTGGGCTATCCGTTCGATCTGAGCATCGACCGTAACCACAGCGATATGTGGTCGGTACAGCTCGGCGGCACGCTGAATCTGCCGGGCGACACCTTTGTCGGCATCGCGCCGATTCTGACCCACGGCTATGAGGATACCCGCCACCGGGTGACGATTAACGGGCTGAGTACCAATCTGCTGTTCGGCTATCAGCCGCAGAGCGGGCTGTTTAAAGGTGCGAAGGCGCTGCTGGTGCTGAACAAAGCCCGGGAGCACCGCAACGGCAGCGCCTTTGGCGACCGGCTGGACTATTACGATATTAAGATGAACCTGCAGTACGATTTTATGCTGAAGTAAACGCGTGATGGCGTCAGTAGTGAGTAGTTGACGCCGGACACATCTGCCGGTAAGCAGCATCCCGCACGTATCGCCCAACCCCGCTTTGCAATCCTCCGTAAGTTGTCTAAGCCCAACGCATACAGGGAACAGACTATGTTACGGATGCTCACGCTGATTATTTGCCTGACGGCCCTCACCGCCTGCGCCACCGTGGACAGCAGGACCAAAGAAAACTATCAGAGAAACTCATTCTATTCAGGAACACAGCAGGACTATCACTGCTTTTATGATTCGGCGCTGTGCGCGCTCGATCTGCCACTGTCGGTCGTGGGTGACACGCTGATGACGCCGTTTGACGGCTGGTACTGGTATCAGACGCCGGAAGACCGCGAGAAGGGAAACGATAAGGCAACGGAATAAACGGGGGTGAGGACTCACCCCCGGTAAAATCTTACTTCAGCTTGCGCATCACCAGGGTGGCGTTGGTGCCGCCGAAGCCGAAGCTGTTGGACATAACGGTGGTCAGTTCACGCTCGGTCGGTTCGGTGATGATATCCAGGCCTTCTGCCGCCGGGTCCAGCTCGTCGATGTTAATGCTTGGCGCAATAAAGCCGTGCTCCAGCATCAGCAGCGAGTAGATGGCTTCCTGCACGCCTGCGGCACCCAGAGAGTGGCCGGTCATCGCTTTGGTGGCCGACATCGCCGGGGTTTTGTCCGGGAAGACCGCACGGATCGCGCCCAGCTCTTTCACGTCGCCAACCGGAGTCGAGGTGCCGTGAGTGTTGAGGTAGTCGACCGGCGTATCCACGCCTTCCATCGCCATACGCATGCAGCGCATCGCGCCTTCGCCAGATGGAGCAACCATGTCTGCGCCGTCAGAGGTGGCACCGTAGCCAACGATTTCAGCGTAGATATGCGCGCCGCGCGCCAGCGCGTGCTCCAGCTCTTCTACCACCACCATGCCGCCGCCGCCGGCGATAACGAAGCCGTCACGGCTGGTATCGTAGGTACGAGAGGCTTTTTCCGGGGTTTCGTTGTACTTGGTAGAGAGTGCGCCCATGGCGTCAAATTCACAGGACATTTCCCAGCACAGCTCTTCGCCGCCGCCGGCAAAGACGATGTCCTGCTTGCCCAGCTGGATTTGCTCAACTGCGTTACCGATGCAGTGGGCAGAGGTCGCACAGGCGGAGCTGATAGAGTAGTTCACGCCGTGGATCTTGAACGGGGTCGCCAGGCAGGCAGACACGCCGGAGGCCATCGCCTTGGTTACCATGTACGGACCGACGCCGCGCAGGCCTTTCGCACGCATACCGTCAACGCTGGCCGCCTGATAGAACGGAGAACCGCCGCCGGAACCGGCAACCAGACCCACGCGTGGGTTATTCTGATACTGCTCAACAGTCAGGCCGGAATCCTTTACGGCATCCTGCATTGAGAGGAAAGCATAGATAGAAGCATCGCTCATAAAGCGCAGCATTTTGCGATCGATACGCGCGGAGATATCGTCTTTAGACAGTTTGACGTTACCCCAGACGTGACTACGCATACCCGAATCTTTCAGCTCCTGCGAGAAGGTAATACCGGAACGTCCTTCGCGTAATGACGCCAGAACTTCTTCCTGGTTGTTACCAATACTGGATACGATTCCAAGGCCAGTAATCACAGCACGTTTCATTCAATACCTCTTCTACTTCTATTATTAGGATTCGACACGCACTCTAGCTTACAGATGTACGCCGAACAAGTCCGATCAGCGTTTTCCTTGTGTAAATTTGCGTAGCCTGGCTCACATAGTTAGAATCCCGCCACTGCCTGAGCAATGAGCCTTTGTCGTGAAAACCGCCCCAATTGAGTATGCTGCGCTAAGCTGGAACGAACAGGGTACACCTGTATCCCGAGCGTTTGATGACGTCTATTTCTCAAACCAGAATGGTCTGAAAGAGACCGAATACGTCTTCCTGGACGGCAACGGCCTGCCCGATCGTTTTGCTCAGCATCCGCGCGATCTGTTTATCGCCGCCGAAACCGGTTTTGGCACCGGGTTGAATTTCCTGACCCTCTGGCAGGCGTTCGATCGCTTCCACCAGCAGCAGCCCGATGCCCCGCTCCAGCGCCTGCATTTCATCAGCTGCGAGAAATTCCCGCTCAGCCCTGACGATCTCGCCGCCGCACACGCCAGCTGGCCGGAGCTTGAACCTTACGCTCGCGCCCTGCGTGAACAGTGGCCTTCCGCACTGGCAGGCTGCCATCGCCTGCTGCTGGACGGCGGTCGCATTACCCTGGACCTGTGGTTTGGCGATATTAACCAGCTTATTCACACTTTTGATGACACATTAAACCAGCAGGTGGATGCCTGGTTCCTGGACGGCTTCGCCCCGTCGAAAAACCCGGACATGTGGACCGATGCGCTGTTCGCCTGCATGGCGCGGCTGGCGCGGCCGGGTGCCACGCTCGCCACCTTCACCTGTGCCGGATTTGTGCGGCGCGGACTGCTGGCAGCAGGGTTTAGTGTCAGCAAGCGCAAAGGCTACGGGCAAAAGCGTGAGATGCTGGTCGGCCATCTGCCTGCCGCCGTTGAAGCCCCCGCTCAGACACCGTGGTATGCCCGCCCGGCCGCCAGTGGTGACGACATCGCGCTGATCGGCGGCGGCGTTGCGAGCGCGCTGCTGGCCAATGCGCTGCTGCGTCGCGGCAAGCGGGTCACCCTCTACAGCGAGGCATCCGCACCCGCCGAGGGCGCTTCCGGCAATCGTCAGGGGGCACTTTATCCATTACTGACTCATCACGATCCGGCGCTGGCGACCTTCTTCCCCGCAGCGTTTACCTTTGCGCGGCGCCTGTACGACGCGCTGAACGTTCCCTTTGAGCGCGACTGGTGCGGCGTGACCCAGCTCGGATGGGATCAAAAAAGCCAGGATAAAATTGCGAATATGCTGGGCATGGCACTGCCTGCGGATATCGCGCGAGCGGTGGATGCCGAAGAAGCCAGGACGATTACCGGGGTGGAAACCGGCTGCGGCGGCATTACGTATCCTGCAGGCGGCTGGCTTTCCCCCGCCGAACTGACCGCCGGACTGATCCGTCAGGCCTGCGAGCAGGGAATGACCGTTCACTGGCAGCACGACCTGACCGGATTAAACCGACAGCAGGAGGCGTGGCAGCTGAGCTTCCGCCAGCAGGATCCCGTGCAGCACCGTAACGTGGTGCTGTGCAGCGGCCACCGTCTTGCCGAACTGAGCCAGAGCGAGAAGCTGCCGGTGTATGCCGTCGGCGGCCAGGTCAGCCACATCACCGGCGGCAGCGGGCTGGCGGCGCTCAGGCAGGTGCTGTGCTACGACGGCTACCTGACGCCGGTCAGTCCGCAGTATCAGCAGCACTGCATCGGTGCCAGCTACCGCCGCGGCGACAGCAGCACCGATTACCGCGATGCGGATCAGCAGGAAAACCGGGCCCGCCTGCTCCGCTGTCTGCCGCAGGCGGAATGGCCGAAGGAGATTGATATCAGCGCGGAGTCCGCACGCTGTGGCGTGCGCTGTGCCTCGCGCGATCACCTGCCGCTCATCGGCGCGCTGCCTGATTACGATCGGCTGATTGCACAGTACGCACAGCTTTCTCAGCATCCGGAACTGGCCGAGCCCGCGCCGGTGCATGAGGGCGTCTTTGTGTTGGGTGCGCTGGGTTCACGCGGCCTGTGCAGCGGCCCGCTGGCGGCGGAGGTTCTTGCCGCGCAGCTATGCGCTGAGCCGATACCGCTGGACAGCGCCACGCTGGCCGCCATCAGTCCAAATCGCTACTGGGTGCGCAAGCTGCTGAAGGGGCGGATGCTGAGATGATTCTCACCTTTTATTCTAATCGTGCGATAGCGTAGGAAATCCGCTTAACAGCCGGCATGCAAATCACCTAAAATTTTGAAACCCGTGATTTTATCATGGGTTTTATTATTTTCAGGCCGGGCACCTTGAACACGGACGTGCCCGACCATCAACGGATGATTCAGCCATGCGCTTCACGCTTAACGGCAAACCCGTCGAGATCGACGATGGGCTGTCTGATACACCCCTGCTCTATATCCTGCGCAATGATTTCCAGCTTAACGGCCCCAAATACGGCTGCGGCGTGGGCGAATGCGGTGCATGTACGATTCATCTTGATGGCCTGGCCGCACGTTCCTGCAGTATCCCTGCCGGCAACGTGGCAGGGAAATCCATCGTAACGCTGGAAGGGCTGGCCGAGGGTTCAAAGCTGCATCCGGTGCAGCAGGGGTTTATTGATGAGCAGGCGGCGCAGTGCGGCTACTGCGCCAACGGCATGATTATGACGCTGGTCGCGCTGTTTAACCGCCTGCCGAATGCCTCCGCGCAGCAGATTAAAAGCGAGCTGGCGTTCAATCTTTGCCGCTGCGGCACCCACCTGGAAATCCTGCGCGCGGCGGAAAAAGCCCGGGCGATCGTTGCCGGGGGGCCGCCATGATCAACACCTTTGCGCTCACCCGACGCCGCCTGCTGCAGGCGGGCGGCTTTCTCAGCGTCAGCGCCCTGCTGCGGCATCCCACGCTGGCATCCGGCACCTCAGACTCTATTTTCCCGGTCAGCGAACGTTCGCCGGGCCAGCTGGACAGCTTTATCGCCCTCTCCGCTGACGGCAGCGTGACCGCGTTCAGCGGCCATGTCGATCTGGGCACCGGCGTGCGCACCGCGCTGACGCAGTACGTGGCCGATGCGCTCGATGTCGAGTTCAGCGCGATAACCCTGATCCTCGGCGATACCTCTCTGACGCCCGACCAGGGACCGACCATCGCCAGCTCCACGTTACAGGTTACGGCGATCCCGCTGCGCAAAGCCGCCAGCCAGCTGCGTCAGCAACTGATCCAGCTGGCCGCCACCGCGATGAAGGTTCCCGCCGGGCAGCTGTATACCGAAGCCGGATGGGTGGTGGACAGCCGCCGTCCAGCCCGTCGGCTGCCCTACGGCCAGCTTGCCAGCGATGAGTACAGCCATCAGCCCCTCGATCCCAAAACCCCGCTGAACACCGCGAAACCGCGCTATGTCGGACAGTCGATTGCCCGCGTGGATATTCCCGCTAAGGTCACCGGAGAGCTGAGCTGGATCCACGATTTGCGCCTGCCGGGCATGCTGCATGGCCGCGTCATTCGCCCACCCTACCCAGGTGCCGACAGCAGCGCTCCGCTGGGCCACAGCCTGATCTCCGTGGATGAATGCTCCATCGCTCACCTGCGCGGCATTGTCAAAATCGTAGTCAGGCATGATTTCGTTGGCATCGTCACCCACCGGGAAGAGCAGGCCATCGCCGCCATGCGTGCGCTGAAAATACAGTGGCAGCCCTGGGCGAAAGTCCCGCCGCTCGACCCCGAAAGTCTGCCGGTGACGCTGGCCGACTGCGCGAAAAACCCGCGTGTACTGCGTGAGGATGCGGGGATCGATACGGCGCTGGGCGCGCGGCATATCGCGATCGATGCCGATTACGTCTGGCCCTATCAGCTGCACGGATCGATTGGGCCTTCCTGCGCGGTGGCCGACGTCACCTCCAGCCAGGCGGTGATCTGGTCCGGTACGCAGAACCCGCACGACCTGCGTCGCGATCTGGCGCTGCTGCTGGACAGGGACGCCCGCTGGATTGAGGTCAAGCGCATGGAAGCCTCCGGCTGCTATGGCCGCAACTGCGCGGATGATGTTGCGGCGGATGCCGCGCTGCTGTCGCAGGCAACGGGCCGTCCCGTTCGCGTCCAGCTGATGCGCGAGCAGGAGGCGGCATGGGAACCGAAAGGCAGCGGGCAGCTGATGCGCGTGCGCGGCGGCCTGGACAAAAATCTTAACGTCTCCTGTTATGAACTGCGCACCTGCTATCCCTCCAATAACGCCACAACGTTGCCGCTGCTGCTGACGCGTAAAGTCGAGAATAAACCGAGCGTGCAAACCATGGGGGACCGCTCCGCCATTCCCCAGTATCGCTTCCCGCAGATGCGGGTGATTTGTGAAGATGCCGCACCGCTGGTGCGTGCCTCGTGGATGCGCGGCGTGTCGGCCCTGCCCAACGTGTTTGCTCATGAGAGCTGGCTGGATGAAGCCGCCTGGCGCGCCGGGCAGGATCCCATTGCCTTCCGTTTACGTTCGCTGGAAGACGAGCGTGCCGTTGCACTTATCCAGCAGCTGAAAAAGCGGGCTGGCTGGCAGGAAGGTCCGACCTACCGCCAGCAGCCCCAGGGCGACAGTCTGCACGGGCGCGGCTTCGCGTGGGCGCGCTACTTCCACAGCAAATTTCCCGGCTTCGGAGCCGCCTGGGCGGGGTGGGTCTGCGATCTGACGGTCAACCGCCGCACCGGCGTCGTGCGCATTGAAAAAGTGTTCGTCACCCACGACTGCGGGCAGATGGTCAATCCGGCAGGCGTTCGCCATCAGGTTCACGGCAATATCATTCAGTGCTGTAGCCGGGTGCTAAAAGAGACCGTCACCTTTGACAGTCAGGGCACCACGTCGCTGGAGTGGGGAAGCTATCCATTACTGCGCTTTGATGAACTGCCGGAGGTGGATATCCAGCTGCTGGATTATCCCGACGAACCTGCGATGGGGGCGGGTGAATCGGCCTCGGTTCCCGGCGCGGCGGCGATTGCCAACGCGCTGTTTGACGCCACAGGAAGGCGATTCCGCGCCCCTCCGTTTACCCCGGAGCGGGTGCTGCAGGTTTTACAGGGAGCAGATAAATGAACCGCTGGAAAAAAAGAGCACTGTCGCTGTCCGCACTGCTGCTGGCCGCTGCGGCGGTACTGCTGGTATTTAGCCTGCAGCCGGAGATCGTGCCGGTGACGCCACCGCCAGCCAGCCAGTTCAGCGCCGAACAAATTGCGCGCGGCAAAACTCTCTCCGCGCTGGGCGACTGTAGCGTCTGCCATACCCGGGCTGGTGGACCGCGCGATGCCGGAGGGCTGGCGTTTGAAACGCAGTTCGGCACGATTTACAGCAGCAATATTACCCCGGACGTGGAAACCGGTATCGGGAACTGGTCCTATCCCGCCTTTAAGCGCGCGATGCGCTACGGCATTAACCGTCAGGGGCATTATCTTTATCCGGCGTTCCCCTATACCTCCTTCACTCTCAGCCGGGATGACGACTTACAGGATCTTTACGCGTGGCTGATGGTTCAGCCCGCGGTGAACTACCGCCCACCGCGTACCGAGCTGCACTTTCCCTTCAGCATTCGCCAGGGCATGTTCGCCTGGAACTGGCTGTATCTGAAGCCAGGCCCGGCCCCGGTCAATACGCAGCAGAGCGAGGAGTGGAACCGGGGAGCCTACCTGGGCGAAGGGCTGGGCCACTGTAGTGCCTGTCATTCGCCGCGCAACCTGGCCGGCGCGGAAAAAGGCGGCAGCCAGCATCTCAGCGGCGGCAGCGCCGAAGGCTGGAGCGCACCGGCGCTGAACGCCCATTCACCGGCGCCGATCGTCTGGAATCATCAACAGCTGGTGGCGTTTATGCGCAACGGCTATGCCGCCTCTCACGGGGTTGCTACCGGGCCAATGGCACCGGTGATTACCGACGGGCTGTCGCAGCTGCCGGAGAACGATGTGCAGGCAATTGCCACCTGGCTGACCAGTTTTCAGCCGCCGTGGCCGGACCACGGTAAAGAGATCGGCACCCAGGCCGGGCAGCAAATGATGCAGGCCGACTCCCCGGGAGCCCGCCAGTTCTCAGGCTCCTGCATGGCCTGCCACGCACAGAATACGGGCCCGACGCTTTACGGTGTGCGGCCCTCGCTGCTGCTCAACAGCAATCTGTACAGCGACAGCCCCGACAACCTGATCCGCATTGTGCTGGACGGTATTCCACATCCCGCCACGCCCGGACTAGGCACGATGCCCGGTTTTCGCTATCAGTTGACTAACCAGCAGATCGCGGTGTTGCTGAACTACCTGCGAACCGATCTTGCACAGCGCGCCTCCTGGCCGGATCTGGGGGATCGCGTTGAGGCGATTCGCCAGCAGACGGAGGCGAAACCATGATCGCCAGCACCGGGATCCTGCTGATGGCGGCGGGCTTAAGCCGCCGCTACCGCCTGCAGAGCGGGCAGCACAAACTCCAGGCGAACCCCGCCGATGGCAACCCGCTTCCGCTGCTGGAACGCAATCTGCAGCTGGCGACCGCCGTCGCGGGCAGGCAGGTTAATGTGGTGCTGCGCCCGGAAGAACAGGAGATGATCGCCCTTGCCCGCCGCTACGACTGCGCGGTGACGCTGCTGGCCAGCCCGGGGTTAGGCAGCTCGATTGCCGCGGGCGTGGCCAACCGCCCGTGGTGGACCGGCTGGCTGGTGATGCTGGCCGATATGCCGTGGCTACAGCAGCATACGGTGATGCGGGTGTTTCAGGCGCTGCAGTTCGCGGATACCGTGCGCCCGGTGTGGCGGCAGCAGCCGGGACATCCGGTTGGCTTTAGCCGGGTCCTGCGCCAGTCGCTGCTGGCGCTGAAGGGGGATGAGGGAGCGAACGGCATTTTAGATCGCTGCCCGCCGCTGCAAATTGAGGTCAACGACCCCGGCTGCGTGTGGGACATTGATGTGCCTGCCGACTGGCAAAGGGAGCAATAACCATGTATTCACCGGATATCAGAGTGCTGGAATTTGCGCTGGGCGAAGCCGGGCAGCACCGGGACCTTTGGCTGTGCACCGTGCTTTGTACCTGGGGATCGGCACCGCGTTCTCCAGGTGCGCTGATGGCGATCGGTCAGACCGGGGGATCGCGCGGTTCCCTGTCCGGCGGCTGCATCGAAGAACACTTTATGCAGCGGCTGACGCAGGGAGCCTGGCGCAGGCCGAGCCAGCGGGTGCGCTACGGTGCGGGCAGCGAGTTTTCGGAGATAACACTGCCCTGCGGCGGCAGCCTTGACGTGCTGGTGGAGTATCTCCCGGCCACGGCAACAACGTTAGATTATCTGCACCGCATGCTGCTGGCCCTGCGCGGTGAGTTTCCACAGGAAAAAACGCTGGAGCCCGGCCAGCCCGCCAGGCTCGCCACCTGCCCGCCAGCTGCGCCCGGCCCTGCCGTCGATTGGCGCGGCACCACGCTCCGGCTGCGGCTCGCGCCGCCGGTGCAGATGATTATTGCCGGACTGTCGCCGGTAGCGGAATACTGCATCGAATTTGCACGCGCCGTCGGCTTTACGGTGCTGGTGTGCGAACATCGCGAGGCGCTGCGTACGGCTGTTGATGGGCAAAAGGTGCTGCCGGATTTCCCCGCCCGCTACCTGGAACGGCACGGATGCGGCCCGCACAGCGCGGTGCTCTGCCTGACTCATGATGCGCGTATTGACGATCTGACGTTAATGGAAGCCTGCCGGACCCCGGCTTTTTACATCGGCGTGCTGGGTTCACGGCGTAACAGTGAAAAACGACGGGAGCGGCTACGGAAGATTGCAGGTCTTGATGAAGGGCAGCTGGCACGCATTCACGGCCCGGTCGGCCTGGCCATCGGCGGTAAAACCCCGGCTGAAATCGCGCTGGCAATCATTGCCGATATCGTCCGGGTTAAAAACGGCGTGGGAGTGAGGGGCGGAACGTAATACAGAAAAACCACAGCGGGAAGTCATATGACCCACCGCAGTGGTTTTACCTCACAGCACGTTAAGAAGTCTGGCGTGCCTGACGGAACAGATTTTCCCACATGCCGATCACCAGCGCCTGATCGCGCGGCGACAGTTCGGACTGAATGGTGTTTTCCAGGCTCTGCTGCACGTGGGCCTGAAGCGCTTCCGGCGTATGGTTACCGGCGAGCTCAATCTCAGCCACCGCTACGGTCAGATGGCCGCGCAGATAGCCGCTGGCAAACAGCTCGTCGTCGCTGGCGTGCTCAACCATGTCATCAATCAGGCCCAGAATACGCGCCTCGAATTCATCGATCATATCATTCCTCTGTAGGCAATTCGCTCCACGCGCATTACAGGTCTTCCGGCCAGGGAAACAGCTCCGCAGTCAGCGGTGGAGTGGTATAAAACGAGCGGAGTTCGGCAATCAGACGCGCCGGGCGGGCGGGGATGCCCTGCTCCAGATAAGTCATTACCTGCGCATGAACCTTGCGCTGAAAAGCAATGCGATCTGGCTCACAATCTCCTTCAAGATTGTCACAGCTTACGTTGAACGGAAAGCCCGCCGCAACAGAAAACAGCCACTCCAGCGCCTGCGGTTTAATCTCCGCCGATTCAAACTGCGCCTGAGTGGTCGCATCACGCCCGTCCGGGCAGTACCAGTAGCCGAAATCCACCAGTTTGCGGCGCTCGGCCCCGGCAATACACCAGTGGGAAATCTCATGCAGCCCGCTGGCATAGTAGCCGTGGGCAAACACCACCCGGTTCCACGGGGATGTGTCGTCTGCCGGCAGATAGATCGGCTCATCGTCGCCTTTAATCAGGCGGGTTTGAAAATCATCAATAAAGCAGCGATCGAAGATCTCAATCAGCTGCTGATAGTGGTGTTGCGTGCTCATAGCTGTTTGTCGTCAAAGTAAAAAAACGCGCAATTGTCGCATTATGTCAGCCCGGTGACGAGCACTATTACAGCGTCTGCGACTGGCGGCGAAAGGCCAGCGGTGCCAGCCCGTAATGCTCCTTAAAGGCGCGGGAAAAATGGAACGGGGAAACAAACCCGCACTGTTCGGCAATCAGCGCCACCGGCAGCTCGCTGTGGATCAGCTGACGCCCGGCGTGGCGAAGGCGCACATCACGCAGGTATCGTGCCGGAGTCTGATGTAAATGGCGGCGAAACAGCGCGATAAGATGGTTAACCGAACAGTGTGCCCGCGCAGCGATATCCTCCAGCGCCAGCGGATGTTGATAGCGCATCGCAATATAGCGGCAGGCTTCACGCACCCCTTTCGGCATGGTTTCTAACGTATCGCCGTGCGGGCCGTCACCGCGCGAGGCGTAATAGTAGAGCAGCGTTTCCGCCAGCGAGACCAGCGCGCGGGCGGCACCGGCGGGCTGTGCGGCCAGGCTCATGCCCAGCTCCATTAGCTGTTCCACCTGGTTATCAAAGACAATCGTCGACGGCAGATGCTGCAAATCGCGGTTGAAATCCCCCGGCAGCGCGGCGAAATCCAGCTGGCACCAGATGTGCTCGCTTGACACGGCGGGATCGAAACGGAAAAACTCGCGCTCGCCGGGCAGCAACAGCGCCAGCATCCCCGGCTGTAACACCTGCGGACGTTCGTCAATCTCAATGGTCACGCTGCCACTCAGCATGGCAATAAACTGGATGCCACGCTGCACGCGCGGACCGTGCGTTTCCCCCGCACCGTAGCGCGACAGTCCAAAATACCCCTCCGTCGGTGCAACAGGTAGTGTGATTTCAGACATTTTTCTCACTAGTCTGGTCATGTACCCTCCCGGGCCTGTCAGGCTATCTTTTCTCCCATCTTCAGCCGGATGACGGCGGATGCAATCTCAACGCTGATGCAGCGTCTGATTTTGCGACGCAGATCAAACTTTGATTTCAGACAGGAGAAATGATGAGCAACACCAATGTTCAACTTGGCGTCAGCCCGCTGGCGTGGACCAACGACGTGCTGGAAGATCTGGGCGATAACGTCTCGGCCCTGCAGTGCATGCAGGAAGCCGCCGCTATCGGCTATCGGGGGATTGAGCTGGGGCGTAAGTTCCCGCGTGAACCGTCCGCCCTCCGGCCTCTGCTGCAGGAAACCGGCCTGTCGCTGGCCTCCGGCTGGTTCTCCGGCACGCTGGCCGATATCAGCGTGGAACAGGAATTACATAACGTGGCCGATCACGCCCGCCTGCTGAGCGGCCTCGGCTGTAAGGTGATGGTGTACGGCGAGTGCGGCGGCATGCCGGGGGAGACGCCGCTGGATATCGGCATCTCTCACTCACCTGCGCTCAGCGCCATCGATTTTGACGCCTATGCGCGGCGGATGAGCGAGTTCTCTTCGGTGCTGTATCAGGAGTACGGCCTGAAGCTGGCCTACCATCACCATCTGATGATGCTGGTTGAGCACCAGGATGAGATCGAGCGCTTCTTCTCCGCCACCGCTGACGACGTCGGTATGCTGCTGGATACCGGCCACGCGGTGGCTGCAGGCAGCGATCTGAACGCGCTGATTAGCCGCTTCGGCAGCCGTATCTGCCATATCCACCTGAAGGATATTCGCCGCGAGCGCATGGCGCAGGTTTACGCGCAGGATCAAAGCTTCAACGAGGGCGTGCGCGGCGGCATGTTTACCGTGCCGGGCGACGGCTATATCGACTATCAGCCGGTGGTCGACTACGTCAACGGCAGCGGCTATCGCGGCTGGCTGATTGTGGAAGCCGAGCAGGATCCGCTGAAAGCGCCATCGGTACCGACGGTGACGCGTGCCTTTAACCACGTTAACTCCCTCTTCTCGCTGTAAGGAATCATCATGTCTGACACGCTAAATATTGGCCTTATCGGCTCTGGTTTTATGGGCCAGGCACACGCCGACGCTATCCGCCGCGCCGCGCTGCTGTACCCCAACCTGCCAAAAACGCCGGTGCTGTATGCGATTGCCGATCAAAACCAGGCGATGGCCGAGCAGGCGGCGAAACGCTTTGGCGCGCTGCACGCGTTCGGCGACTGGCGCGAAATGCTGCAGGATCCGAATATCGACGTGATTGATATCACCTCGCCTAACCATCTGCATCATCAGATGGCGCTGGAGGCGATCGCCGCCGGTAAACACGTCTACTGCGAGAAGCCGCTGGCGGTGACCGAGCCGCAGGCGCGCGAGATGGCTGAAGCCGCACGCAAAGCCGGGGTGAAAACCATGGTGGCGTTTAACAACATCAAAACCCCGGCGGCGCAGTTGGCAAAACAGCTGATTGAACGCGGTGAAATCGGCACGCCGGTGCGCTTCCGTGGCACCTTCGATCAGGGCTTTTATAACGACCCTGAACTGCCGTGGTCCTGGCGCTGCTCGAAGGAGCTGGCCGGTTCCGGTTCGCTCGGCGATTTGGGCGCTCACACGCTGTCGGTGGCGCAGTATCTGATGGGCGGCGTCAGCGAAGTCTGCGCCAGCGGCCAGACGCACCTGAAAACCCGTCCGGTTCCGGGCGTGGACAGCGGCTACGCCAGCAAGGTAGAAGCAAACGCCGAACGTCGTGAAGTGGAGAACGACGACCAGATGCAGTGCCTGGTCACCTTCGACAGCGGTGCCGCCGGGGTGATTGAATCCTCGCGCATCGCCGCCGGACGCATTTTCGGCGTTTACTGGGAAGTTTCCGGCACCGAAGGCACGCTGTATATGGACGGCGAGCGTTTTAACGAACTGCAGGTGTTCCGCTTTAACGATGACAAGCGCGATCGCGGCTTCAAAACCCTGTATGCCGGTAGCCAGATCCCGTCCTACTCCGCCTTCTTTGGCTTTGATTTTGGCGGCGGCGGGCTGGGCTATTTCGACGTGAAGGTGCTGGAAGTGCACGATCTGGTGCAGGGCATCTGCCGCGATGACGACTGCTACCCGAACTTTGCTTTTGGCTGGGAGAACCAGCGGATCCTGCAGGCAATTGAGGATTCGATGGATGAGCGCCGCTGGGTCAACGTCAGCCGGGGCTGAATCTCAGGTAAGGAAGGCGAAGGCTTTGTCAGGCGCTACGGCGGTTAAATTTTGCTTAACCGTAGGGGGTAGCGCCTGATTTTTTCTGATCCGGCAGGTTGATGCTGCCTACAGCGCGTGGAACCACGCAATGATTTCCGCACCGTGGCTGTCAAACAGCAGCTTGGCGCTCATCACCGCGGAAACAATCACGATCATCGGGCGGATCAGCTTCTGGCCTTTACTCAGCACCATTCTGGCACCGAGGCGCGCACCGCACACCTGCCCCGCCAGCATCACCACGCCAACGCCCCACACCACCTTCCCGCCGAGCATAAACAACAGCAGGCCGCCGAGATTTGAGGTGAAGTTCAGCACTTTGGCATGCGCGGTTGATTTCGCGAGGTTGTAACCGCACAGGGTGACGAACGCCAGCGCGTAAAACGACCCGGCCCCCGGCCCGAAGAAGCCGTCATAGAAACCGACGCAGCCCCCGGCGACCAGCGCAAACGGCAGACCGTGCAGGCGACGATGGCGATCCTCTTCGCCGATGCGCGGCATCAGCAGGAAGTACAGGCCAATGGCAATCACCAGCAGCGGCAGTAGCTGGCGCAGAATGTCGCCTTTAACGTGCTGCACCAGCAGCGCGCCGCAGATCGATCCCAGAAACGTCAGGGCGATATTCAGCTTCTGCTCGCGCAGATCCACCGCCTTGCGGCGAATAAAATAGAGGCTGGCGGAGAACGAGCCGCCAACGGACTGTAGCTTGTTGGTCGCCAGCGCCTGCGCCGGGGAGAGCCCGGCAGCGAGCAGCGCCGGAACGGTCAGCAGGCCACCGCCTCCGGCGATTGAGTCAATAAAACCGGCAAGCAACGCCACCAGAAACAGCACCCCAAGCAGCCACGGGGCAACGGCAAACCACTCCATCTGAATTCCTTAAATCCTGAATGTTACGGCGATCAGAGCAAATGCCGATCCAGCAGCGCCTGACAGGCCTGCGGCAGCGGTGGCGGCTCGCGTTTTACCGGCGGGGTGGTGCCCGGTTTTGGCGGAGCAAACCAGCTTTGCAGCTCGGCCCCGCAGCCGTCGCCCGCAGGCGGGAGCGGCTGATCCTCACACTGCAGGCTGCCCGCCGGGCAGCGCAGGCGCACGTGCATATGCGCACGGTGCTGGAACCACGGACGCACCTTGCGCAGCCAGTCGCGATCGGCACCGGCATCGGCACACAGCTGCTTTTTGATCGCCGGATTAACGAAGATACGCGTGACCTCATTATCCTTCGCGGCCAGCTTGATCAGGCTGTCGATCTGCGGCTGCCAGTGACGCGCAACGACGTTTTTACCGTCGGCGCTGACCAGATCCAGCGGCTGCGGCTTCAGCAGCATTTGCTGAGACCAGCGCTGCTTCGGCAGCTGTAGCCAGATATCCACGTCCAGGCCAGACTGGTGGCTGGCGTGGCCGCTGCTGAAGCGACCACCGGCCGCCATACCCATGTCCCCCACCAGCACTTCGCCCAGGCCCAGCTGGGTGGTGCGCGTGCTAAGACGCTGGATAAAGGCAATCAGATCGGGATGACCAAAATAGCGACGCTGATCGGTGCGCATCACCTGATAGCCCGGCGCTTCCAGCGGCAGCGCCTGAGCGCCGATAATGCAACCGTTGGAGAACGCGCCAATCGACTGCGGTGCACCGCTTATCGGTTGACGGATCGTCTGCCACGGCGTCGCCGCCACGGATACCGCAGAAATCAGCAGGGAACACAGCACAAGCAGCGTCTTTTTCATCGTCGTTACCAGCGTGGGATATCGGTGTGAACGTCCGCATTCTGCGCACGATGGCGCAGCAGGTGATCCATCAGCACAATCGCCATCATCGCTTCGGCAATCGGCACTGCGCGAATGCCCACGCAGGGATCGTGACGGCCTTTAGTGATCATTTCCACTTCTTCGCCGCTGCGGGTAATGGTCTGGCCCGGTACGGTGATGCTGGACGTCGGCTTCATCGCCAGATGCGCAATAATCGTCTGGCCGCTGCTGATGCCGCCGAGAATGCCGCCCGCGTGGTTGCTCTGGAAGCCGCTGGCTCGGATTTCGTCACGATGCTGGCTGCCGCGCTGGTTAACCACCGCGAAGCCGTCACCAATTTCAATGCCCTTCACCGCGTTGATGCTCATCAGCGCGTGCGCCAGGTCGGCGTCCAGGCGATCGAAGACCGGCTCGCCGAGGCCGACCGGAACGCGCTCCGCCATCACCGTGACTTTTGCGCCAATCGAGTCGCCTTCTTTTTTCAGACCGCGCATCAGCTCGTCCAGCGCCTCGATTTTGTCCGGATCCGGGCAGAAGAACGGGTTCTGCTCGACCTGATCCCAGTCCTTCAGCTCGCAGGCCACGTCGCCGATCTGCGCCAGGTAGCCGCGCACTTTAATACCGTGCTTCATTTCCAGATATTTTTTGGCAATCGCCCCCGCCGCGACGCGCATAGCGGTTTCACGGGCGGATGAACGGCCGCCTCCACGATAGTCGCGGAAGCCGTATTTTTGATCGTAGGTGTAATCGGCATGGCCTGGGCGGAACAGATCTTTGATCGTGCCGTAATCCTGTGAACGCTGGTCGGTGTTCTCGATCAGCAGGCCGATGCTGGTGCCGGTGGTGCGGCCTTCAAACACGCCGGAAAGGATTTTGACCTGATCCGGTTCGCGGCGCTGGGTGGTATAGCGCGAGGTGCCAGGGCGGCGACGGTCGAGATCGTGCTGCAAATCGGCTTCGGTCAACGGAATGCCCGGCGGCACGCCGTCAACGATACAGCCGAGGGCGATACCGTGAGATTCGCCAAACGTCGTTACCCGAAATACTTGTCCAATGGTATTACCCGCCATACTGGCTCCTCGATCTGTTTTTCTAATTAGTCTTTGAACATTTTGAAGTGATGCTGGGCATCGATAATCTGCTGTTTGGTCAGCATAAACACGCCGTCACCGCCGTTATCGAACTCCAGCCAGGTGAAAGGCACATCCGGGTACTGTTCAATCATATGCACCATGCTGTTACCCACTTCGCAGATCAGCACGCCGTCATCGCTCAGATAGTTTGGCGCACAGGCCAGAATACGGCGCACCAGCTTCAGGCCATCGCGCCCCGCCGCCAGGCCAAGCTCCGGCTCGTGGCGATATTCATCGGGCAGATCGTCCATGTCGTCCGCATCGACGTATGGCGGGTTAGTCACGATCAAATCGTACTGCGTTTCCGGCAGTCCGCGGAACAGATCGGCACGAATTGGCGTAACGTGCTGATCCAGGCCGTGAGCGCTGATATTCTGCTCGGTTACCGCCAGCGCGTCAGTGGAGATATCCACCGCATCCACTTCCGCTTCCGGGAAGGCGTAAGCGCAGGCAATCGCGATGCAGCCGCTGCCGGTACACATATCCAGAATGTGGCGCGGCTCGTCGCTGATGATGCCGTCGAAACGGTTATTGATCAGTTCACCCACCGGCGAACGCGGCACCAGCACGCGCTCATCAACGTAAAATTCATGGCCGCAGAACCAGGCTTTATTGGTCAGATAGGCCACCGGAATGCGCTCGTTAACGCGGCGGATCACCCGCTCAACGATGCGGTGACGCTCGCTGGAGGTCAGGCGCGCGGTGTGCATATCTTCCGGGATATCCAGCGGCAGGTAGAGCGTTGGCAGCACCAGCTGAACGGCTTCGTCCCAGGGATTGTCGGTGCCGTGGCCGTACCAGATATCAGCAGCAGAAAAGCGGCTGACCGACCAGCGCAACATATCCTGAATGGTGTGCAGTTCATTCACTGCTTCATCGACGAAAATTTTGTCCAAAGTGCCCTCCGCAGGCCGTTCGTTAAACCCGGGCGCTAGTTTGCCACGAAGCCGCAGATAATTCAGCGCGAGGGGGTGAAAAAGCTGAGATTTGTTTAGTACCGGGGGGAAGAAAAGGTAGACTAGCGGCAGAAAACATTATGATGATGCGGAATGCTGGCCGGTTACCCGCGCTATTCTGAGAACAGGCAGTGAGTTGAGATGAGTAAAAAAGAGAAACTGAGCGTGGAGGACCAGGCGCTGTTTCGCGGGCTGATGAGCGGGACGCGCAAGCTGGCGCAGGACACCATCGTTCACAAACCGCCGCGTAAGAAAGTCAGTGAAGTGCCGCAAAAACGCCTGCTGTCCGAGCAGATGGATGCCAGCCACTACTTTTCCGATGAATTCCAGCCGCTGCTGGCCAACGAAGGCCCGGTTCGCTATGTGCGATCCGACGTCAGCCACTACGAATTGAAAAAGCTGCGCCGCGGCGACTATACGCCGGAGATTTTTCTCGATCTGCACGGGTTGACCCAGCAGCAGGCCAAGCAGGAACTCGGGGCGCTGATTGCCGCCTGTCGGCGCGAGCATATTTTTTGCGCCAGCGTGATGCACGGGCACGGCAAACATATTCTGAAGCAGCAGACGCCGCTGTGGCTTGCTCAGCATCCGTGGGTCACGGCGTTTCATCAGGCACCCAAGCTGTTCGGCGGCGATGCGGCCCTGCTGGTGCTGATTGAAGTGGAAGAGTGGACGCCGCCGGAGCTGCCGTAAAGACTTCGGACTTGGCGCAAGACGATTGATCAAAGCTTCTGAATGCGTGTAGGGCGGGTGCCGGTCAGGCAGAACAAGGAATGGAGATACGGCGGCGTGGACGCCTGGACTAAAAAGGTGGACAGTGCAAAATGGGTCGACCGCAGAACGAGGCCGACCCGGAGCCGTAAGCTAGATCGCTTTGGCGAGTTTGGCGGGTGAAACCTGCCACTCAAGTTTGCCCTGGGCGCTGTCCGGATCGAAATCAACGCAGGCAATGGCGGAGGTTGAAAACATCGGCGGCGCTTCCTGCGGGCAGAGCTCGGCAACCAGATACCCCACCAGCGGCAGATGCGAAATCACCAGCGCCGATTTCACGCCTTTGTTAGCCAAAACCTGCAGATAGCACGCCACCTGAGCCGGATCGCCGCCGGGCGTCAGCTCGGGCAACACCTCTTCGCCCGCGGGCAGCGTCAGCGCTTCACGCACCGTATTCAGAGTCTGCCTTGCCCGCAGGTAAGGGCTGACCAGCACGCGTTCGATATCCACAGACTGACCGTTAAGCCAGGCCGCCATTTGACGGGACTCATCACAGCCGCAGTGGGTCAGAGGTCTTACTGAATCACTGGCTGCATCCAGAGCCGCATCACCGTGACGCATTATAAAAACTTGCATATAGCACCGCTGTTGTTAAACAAAAACGCCGGAGGTATAACGCCACCGACTCTTCATTCATAGAATGAACGGTGTGTTGTACCTAATGCCTTTAGTATAGTCAACCGATTGTTTACTTAGTGAGCGACCGGTAGAACAACCCGACAGAGCAACCTCCTTATCGCTCAGAATTAACTCGCTGAAACGTCGCCGCTATCCAGCGTAACATCCGGTCCGTAGAAGGTTTTCTGTTCTTCCATCATTTTTTTCAGCCGTTCGCAGGGCGCGAAGCGGGAGCCAAATCGCTGCTCCAGCTGCTCAAGGGTGTTCACCACCTGAGCGATCCCCATCCGGTCCATATAACGGAACGGCCCGCCGAGGAACGGCGGGAAACCAATACCGAATACCGCACCGATATCCCCATCCCGCGCGCTGCCCACCACCTGTTCCTCCAGGGTTCGGGCGGCCTCGTTGAGCATCATCATTACACAGCGCGTAGCAAGATCTTGTGCGCTAAGACAAGGTTTTGGCGTCAGCTTAAGCAGGCGATAAATCTCCGCATCGGCCTTTTTCTTCCCGCCCGGGCGTTTGCCGTAGAGGTAAAAGCCCCGGCCATTTTTGCGCCCCTTGCGGTTATCGTTCAGCACCGCGCCCAGCGCGGCAGGTAGCGCGAAGCGTTCACCCCAGGCCTGCTCCAGCACCGGCATAATATGTGTGCCGACATCAATCCCCACCTCGTCCAGCAGCTGCACCGGGCCGACGGGGAAGCCAAACTTCACCAGCGCATCGTCGATCGCTTCAATCGGCTCCCCAGCCAGCAGGCAGTGCATCGCCTCAATCACGTAAGGGGCAAGGATACGGTTAACGTAAAAACCGGCCTTATCCGCCACCACGATCGCCGTTTTGCCCTGTTTTTTCGCCAGCGCCACTGCCGTCGCTACGGTGACATCGCTGCTGCCCGCGTGCGGGATCACCTCCACCAGTGGCATTTTTTCCGGCGGGCTGAAATAGTGCAGGCCAATCACGTTTTCCGACCGCTGCGCGCCCGCAGCAATATCCGCAATCGGTAGCGAAGAGGTGTTGGAGGCAAAGATCGTTTGCGGCCCGCAGTGGGCTTCAACTTCCGCCACCATCTTCTGCTTCAACGCCAGGTCTTCAAACACCGCCTCAATAATCAGGTCGCGCTGGCTGAAGCCCTGATAGTCGGTGCCGCCGGTTATCAACGCCATCTGCTGTTGCCGCCCGGCGTCCGTCAGCTGCCGCCGCTTAACCGCTTTGCTTAATACCTGCCAGCTGGTTTTCAGCGCGTGGTTGATGCCCTGCGCATTAATATCCTTGATACGCACCGGCAGCCCGGCGCGGGTGGCGGTCACGCAGGCGATACCGCCGCCCATCAGCCCGCCACCCAGCACGCCAATGCTGCGCAGCGCTCGCGGTTCGCCCGCGGCTCCCGGATCTTTTTTCAGCGCGGTGGTGGCAAAAAACAGCCCGCGCAGCGCGGCGGATTCCGGCGTCATTGCCAGCTCGCCAAAGGCTCTCGCTTCCGCCTCGTAGCCGCTGGTGCTGCCCTGCTCCAGCCCCTGGCGCACCACCGTCAGAATCTTATTCACCGCCGGATAGTTGCCGTGGGTCTTCGCCTGCGCGCGGCGTTTCGCCATGCTAAACAGCAGCGCCCTGCCCGCCGGGCCGCTCAGCAGCCGTTCGCGCAGCGGCAGCGGTTTTCTCACCTCGCGCGCTTTCAGCACGGTTTTTATTGCCGTTTCCAGCAGAATAGCGTGCGGCACCGCTTCATCCACCAGCCCGCACTTCAATGCCTGCCGTGGGCGCAGGGCTTTTCCGGAGAGGATCAACTCCAGCGCCACCGAGGCTCCGATTAACCGCGGCAGGCGCTGCGTGCCGCCGGAACCCGGTAGCAAGCCCAATTGCACCTCGGGTAATCCCAGACGGGTTTTCTCATCCAGGGTACAGACGCGGTGATGGCAGGCCAGCGCCAGCTCAAGGCCGCCGCCGAGGCACGCGCCGTGGATTGCCGCCACCACCGGCACTGGTAACGCCGCGATTTCGGCCATCACCTTCTGCCCCTGCTGCGCCAGCTTTTCCGCCTGCTGCGCGCTGCTGCAGGCCGCTATCATCGCGATGTCCGCCCCGGCAATAAAAGAGTCCGCCTTGCCGGAGACGATCACCAGCCCGGCCAGCTGCGGGTTGGCGCAGGCGCGCTGCAGCACGCTGCGGATCTCTCCGGCAAACTCTGCCTTCAGGGTGTTCATCTTCTCGCCCGGCACGTCGATGGTAATCACCCCGACGTTGTCCAGCCGCATCGTCAGGGTAAATGCTGATGCCTGTTCCATTATTCCGCCTCCAGAACCATTGCCGCGCCAAGACCACCCGCCGCACAGGCGGTGACCAGCCCCAGACCACCGCCACGACGCCGCAGCTCGTTCAGCGTCTGGGTGATCATCCGCGCCCCGGTGGCCGCGAACGGGTGGCCGTAAGCGATGGAGCCGCCCAGCACGTTAAAGATCTCTTCATTAACCTCGCCCAGCGCGTGCGGACGCTTCAGCACCTCACGGGCAAAGCGCTCGTCGGCGAACATTTTAAGATTGGCGAGAGTCTGCGCGGCAAACGCCTCGTGCATGTCGATCAGCGTCAGGTCGCTGAGGGTGATGCCCGCGCGCTCCAGCGCCAGCGGGGAAGACCACGCCGGGCCGAGCAGCATATCCTCACGCACGCCAATGGCGGTGAAGGCGTAGCTGCGCAGATAGCCCAGCGGGATGATGCCGAGTTCGCGCGCGCGGGATTCGGTCATCAGGATCACCGCCGCCGCGCCGTCGGTCAGCGGCGTGCTGTTGGCGGCGGTCACCGTGCCGTGACGGCGATCGAACGCCGGGCGCAGGCGGGCATAGTCTTCCGGCTTTGAATCAGGGCGAACGTTGTTGTCCTGTTCCAGCGCGGCATGCCACGGCGGAACAAACGCGGTCATTACCTCCTGATTCAGCAGCCCCTGCTGCCAGGCGCGGGCCGCACGCTGATGCGAACGATGCGCCAGTGCATCCTGCTGCTCGCGGCTGATGCCGTGGCTTTTTGCCATCTGTTCGGCGGTATCGCCCATGCGCAGCCCGGTGGAGTATTCGGCGACCGCGGGCGGTACCGGCAGTAAATCGCGCGGACGCAGCTGGCTGAACAGCTTCAGTTTTTGCGACAGAGTGCGCGCCTTGTTGAGATCGACCAGCGTTCGTGCCAGTTTGCGGCTGACGCCAATCGGCAGGACGGAGGAAGAGTCAGCACCACCGGCGATCCCCACCTGAATGCTGCCCGCCATCAGGCTTTCCGCCACGTTCGCCACCGCCTGAAAACTGGTGGCACAGGCGCGGCTGACGCTGTAGGCGTCGGTGTGGACGCTCATGCCGCTGGCCAGCACGATTTCACGGGCGATGTTCGGCGCTTCCGGCATCTGCACCACCTGGCCAAAGACCAGCTGATCGATAATATCGGCGGGGATTTCGCTGCGGGCCAGCAGTTCGCTGACCACCATCCGCCCAAGTTCCAGCGCCGGGATGCCGTGAAAGGCCGTCGCCTGTTTAGCAAACGGCGTGCGCAGCCCGTGGGTTATGGCGATACGGTCGCCCTGGCGCGTCAGCAAAGGTAGCGCTTTGCTCATTGTTATCACCTGTTTCGTGTCGATGGACGGCATCGCTGCCAAAGAGGTCTGACCTCCTCAGTGTTAACCAGAATAAGGCGGGGCGCTACGGCGGGAAGGAAAAAATGCGAGAGAAAACACGGTTTGTGGGGAGCATGGCGCTCCCCACCGCGGGTCAGCACATACCGGCCTGCAAGATTAGCGCAGACCGAGCTGGAAGATCAGCGTTTCGGCCTGGCAGCTGAAGGTAAAGCTGCAGTCGAGCACCACGCCGTCCGGCGTTTCAGCAAAAGCACTCTCGATGACGCAGGGATCGGACTCGACCTCACGCGCTTTCGCCGTCAGCGACGTCAGCATCGCTTCGGCTTCGCTACGGTTAGCGAAAGTACGATGGTAAGCCGCCGTACAGTCGGTGTTATCCATCACGGTGCCCACATCTACGCAGCAACAGGCTGCCGTTTCGCTGGCGCTACAGCGGTTAATTGCGTCGGTCATTTCATCCTCCGGCATGCCGCGACAGTGAGCGGCAGGTTAATTTAAGACTACGTCCATTTTACGCCGGCGGCTTTTCCGGCTCCAGCGGGCGGGCGAAATGAGTCCTGGAAGTGATGAAAATCACACTATTATTTGATCCACCGCAATCAGAGACGGTGTGCGAAATTTCAGCCTGTAAGTTTTTGTTAGTCAGATCTCTTTTCTTGCATCATTTTGGAAATAAGTCGAAAACATTATTGCAACATCTGTACAGGTCGGACCTATACTTGGGCCACTGGTCTGATTTGTTGCCTGTCAGTCAGTCCCTACAATCCGCGATCCCTTGTTACTTCAAGTAACAGAGTTTAATAAAATCTAATGAGGTTGTGGTTATGAACCATAAAAACCTGTTTACGAAATCTACACTTGCCGTGGCAGTGGCCCTTGTTTCTTCAAATGTGTTTGCGGCTGGCTTTCAGCTGAATGAATTTTCCTCTATTGGTTTAGGCCGTGCCTACTCCGGCGAAGGTGCGATGGGCGATACCGCCGCGTCCGCCAGCCGTAACCCTGCAACCATGGCGCTGATGGATCGCCCGATGTTCTCCGTCGGCGCCGTATTTATCGATCCCGGCGTAGATATCGACGGCCAGTCGGCCAGCGGTAAAAGCCTGGATGCGAGCAATATCGCCCCAACTGCCTGGGTGCCGAATATTCACTACGTGCAGCCGTTGAACGATCAGTGGTGGTTAGGTGCCAGCGTGACGTCTAACTACGGCCTGGCGACCGAATTTAACGACAGCTACACCGCCGGGCCTTACGCCGGTAAAACCGACCTGACCACCATGAACTTTAACCTCAGCACCGCCTACCGCCTGAACCAGCACTTCAGCCTGGGCGTGGGCTTTGATGCGGTTTATGCGCGTGCCAAAATTGAACGCTACGCCGGTGAATCACTCGGCTCGCTGGGTATTCCGGCGAATACCCAGATTGCCCACCTGAAGGGTGATGAATGGGGCTACGGCTGGAACGCTGGTATTCTGTATGAAGTGGATGAAAATAACCGCTTCGGCCTGACCTACCGTTCTGAAGTGAAGATCGATTTCGACGGTGACTACCGCAGCAGCCTGCCAAGCTCAATTAACCCGCTGAACCAGGCGCTGGGCCTCGGCCTGCCGTTTGGCACCGACGGCAACACCATCCCCGGCGCGCTGACGCTGAACCTGCCGGAAATGTGGGAAGTGTCCGGCTTCCACAAGGTGGCGCCGAAGTGGGCCGTGCACTACAGCCTGGCCTACACCAGCTGGAGCCAGTTCCAGGAGCTGAAAGCCACCGGCAGCAGCGGACAGGAGCTGTTCTACAAGGATGAGAGCTTCAAGGATGCCTACCGCATCGCGCTGGGTACCACCTACTATCATGACGATCACTGGACCTTCCGTACCGGTATCGCCTTCGATGACAGCCCGGTTCCAGCTCAGACCCGTTCCATTTCCATTCCGGACCAGGACCGTCTGTGGCTGAGCGCCGGTACGTCTTATGCCTTCAACGAAGACGCTTCGGTTGACGTTGGCGTTTCCTATATGCACGGCCAGCACGTGACAGTGAAAGAAGGTCCTTACACCTTCAACTCTACCGGTAAGGCCTGGCTGTACGGCGCAAGCTTTAACTACAAGTTCTGATTGCCGTTCAGTACGAAAAAGGCCCGCCGGGAAACCAGCGGGCCTTTTTTATGCAGCGCGACAGCGATAAAGCGCTGCGAACACTACGGCGAGTCGATATCGTTGAGTTCGTCTTTGATCGCCGCCGCATTCGGGTTTTCCTGCGGGATCAGCTTGCCGTCGCTGGCAAGGAAATCATGATGCTGGAAGTAGGCCGAACGCATAAAGGCATAAGGATCTCTCGAATTGCTCAGGATGGCGTCGGAGTCCAGCAGTTGCGCACGGGTTTCAATCCCTTCCAGCGCCCACTTACCGGCGGACATCCACCACGTCAGCCAGGCTAGCGGCGGATAGAGGTCATCCACCAGGCCACCGACATCCTCACGCGGGGTGAAGCTGCCGTAGCCAGGCACCACCACATACGTGCCGTAACCGACGCCGTAATGGCCCAGCGTGCTACCAAAGGCGCGCGGTTCTTCTTTTGCCAGTTTCGGGTTGGCCATTGAAGCCACATCAATCAGGCCGCCCATACCCAGCAGGGTATTCAGGAAGAAGCGGTTAAAGTGAATCATCGCCTTGTAGGGGTTCCCCTCAACGAAGTAGTTCACCATTGAGGCCGGTTCATCCAGGTTGCTGAAGAAGTTACCCAGCCCGTTTCGCGCCGGTACCGGTACGTAGTCACGCCATGCGACCGCAACGGGGCGCAGGACATACGGATCCAGCACGTTGTAGTTAAAGTTGAACATTGACCGGTTGAAACCTTCCAGCGGATCGGAACGTCCCTGAGGATCATCGGCGTTCTTAGAGCTGGCGCAGCCCACCATCATTACGCTTGCCAGCACTAAGCCCGTCAGGCGATAGTTCATTTTTTTCTCCCTGTACTGGTTTATGGATTATCGTCTGCCACCTGCTGGTCGATTGTGACCGCAAGCTGCTGTTGACCGTTGAATGGCGTAACCTCGCTCAGCCCGAACCAGTCACCGGGCTGAGGATTGGCGCTGCCGTCGCGCGAAATTTCAACGCGAACCCGCACCTGATGCAGCGCTGAGAGCAAGCGCTCCGGCATCATTGCGTTACTGTCATCCAGCGTGAGCGATAGAGGAAAATGGCTCAGCGGCAACTTTTTCACCGCAACGGGAACTGGAGTGGTTCCGTCAGAAACAGAAATATACAACACTCCACCTTCCGGTAACATTTTTTCTGCCTCCGGCGACAGATTTACCTGAAGCGCCAGACGACTGTTTTGCTGCCCGGACGCGCTTCTGGCCTGTGCAATACTGCGGCGAATGACCTCCACACGCGGGTCTTTGGCCGGCAAAAGTGCCAACATCTTATCCCAGGCTTCAATGGCTGCGGGGTAATCCTGCTGGTTAAAAGCATTAAATGCCAATAACCCCAGCAGGCGCAGGTTGGTGCCGTCGTGCTGTAACATCTCACTCAGCATAGCGCCTGCCCGGCGGTTATCCTGCGTATCGCCGGAGCGCGTCAGCACCTCGGCGTAGCTCAGCCTGACCTCGGCATTATCCGGTACCAGCTTCAGGGCACGCTCGAAGGACTGCGTGGCGATGGCGGGATTGTTCAGTACCATCCCCAGCCTACCCAGCATCATCCAGTCGTTCAGATTATGCGGTTCACGCTGCAGTTCGCTGCGAATGCCCAGTGCCAGTTGCACCAGCTGTTCCACGTTCAGCGGCGCGGCCTGCGGGTCCATCACCTGCCTGCGCAAAGCGGGCAGCTCGCTTTTTACCTGCTGCCAGGCCAGCACCTGCGGCAGCCCGCCGATTTTCAAATAAAATCCCACGCTGATAACCGCCAGCAGCACGCCGCCCGGCAGCAGCGCCCAGCGGCTCAGCGGCTGGGCTGTCGGCGGCTCTGTCAGGACAGGGTTCCGGCTGGCAGGATCGCATGGAGGGGGCGACATAAGCCCTCCATCCGCCAGACCTGACGCGCTCGGCAGGGACGGCGCTCGCGCGAACTCCGTCGCCTGGCGTTCGGCGTTCGGCTCCATCTGACCAACATCGTAACACTGGCTCCCTCTCACGCGTTGACTCGCGGTTCCGGTTCCGGCGGCACCAGAACGCTGCCGCCCGCGCAGCACAATCACCAGCGCGCCCATGACGATAAACAGCAAAGGGCCAGCCCAGAGGATTAACGTCGAGGGCTGCACCGGCGGCTGATAGGAAACAAAATTGCCGTAGCGGTCGATCATCCACGCCTTTATCTGCTCCGGGGTTTGCCCCTGGCGCAGCAGCTCGTAGACCTTCAGGCGCATATCCGCCGCGATCGTTGAGTTAGAGTCGGCGATGCTGTTGTTCTGGCATTTCGGGCAGCGCAGCGATTCGGTCAGATGACGGTACTGCTGCTCCTGACTCACCGAGTCAAACTGCCGGGTATCGATGCTGTCCGCCAGTGCGGCGGTGCTCAATAACATCAGAGCCAGGACGATCAGAAAATGCTTCATGGCGCATCCTCCCGGCTGTATTTCAGCCAGAGCGGCTTTATTTCATCCCGCCAGACCTTTTCGTTCAGATCACCGGCGTGCCGGTAGCGGATAATGCCGCGGCCATCAATCAGGAAGGTTTCCGGTGCGCCATACACACCCAGATCCAGCCCCAGCATGCCGTTACCGTCATACAGGCTCAAGGTGTAAGGATTACCCAGGGTATTCAGCCAGTTCACCGCCTTCAGGCGATCGTCCTTATAGTTCAGCCCTACCACCCGCACTCCCTGCGTCGCCAGCGCATTCAAATACTGATGTTCCGCCCTGCAGGTCGGGCACCAGGTCGCCCAGACGTTCAGCAGGATCGGCCGACCGGTCAGCAGCACCGATCTGTCGTACACTTTCCCCGGCGGCTCCAGCGACTCCAGCCGGAATTCCGGCACTGGTTTGCCCACCAGCGCGGATTCCAGACGGGTAGGATCGTCGCCGCTGGCGTTGCGGCTTAGCTGCCACAGCAGCGCTGCCGCCAGCAGCAGAAACAGGAACAGCGGGATAAACAATATTTTCCTGTTCATGCCGCCCCCGGTGTTTTTTTGCGCGCGCGGTAACGGGGATCCAGCAGGCAAAGCACGCCGCCTGCGGCCATCAGCAGGCCGCCGTACCAGATCCAGCGCACAAAGGGTTTGTAGTAAATGCGCACCGCCCAGGCATTGCCCTCCAGCTCTTCCCCCAGCGCGGCGTACAGATCGCGGGTGAAGCCGCCATCAATCGCGGCTTCGGTCATCATAGTGCGGGCCACGCTGTAGTAGCGTTTTTCCGCATACAGCGTGGCCTCCGGCTGACCGTTGAGGGTGACGTCGATGATGCCCACGCCGCCTGAGTAATTTGGCCCCTGCAGGCTGCGCAGCGCGCGGAAGGTGAAATGATAGTTATGGATATCCACCGAGTCTCCGGCCTTCATCCTGACGTCGCGCTCCACGCTGTAGTTCTGACTGAAGGCGATGCCAATCACCGTGACCGCGACGCCGAGATGGCCGAGCACCATGCCCCAGTGGCTGCGCGACAGGTGCAGCAGCCCTTTGAAAAAGCCGTGACGATGGGCAGCGCGTTCGTGCAGCTCCATCAGCGTCAGCACTATCACCCAGATCGCCATCAGCAGGCCAACGACGGTCATCGCCTCAATCCGATCCTGCATCAGCCACGGCAGCAGAATCGACAGCGCGCAGGTCGCCAGCGCGGCAAAGCCCAGCCTTTTCCACAGCGTTTCAGGATTGTCCCGCCGCCAGCGTACCAGCGGCCCGATGCCCAGCATCAACGCCATCGGCGCCATTAACCAGGTAAACAGTGTATTAAAGAAAGGCTCGCCGATGGAAATACTGCCCAGCCCCAGCTGCTTATGCACCAGCGGCAGCATTGTACCGAGCAGCAGCACCAGCATGGCGGCGATTAGCAGCACGTTATTGCCCAGCAGGAACGATTCACGCGACCAGACATCGTTTTGCACTCTGCCACGTACCCGCCCCCCCTTAATGGCGTACAGCAGCAGCGATCCACCGATAGCGATGACCAGGAAGGCGAGGATAAACATGCCGCGCGCCGGATCGGAGGCGAATGCGTGCACCGAGACCAGCACGCCGGAACGGACCAGAAAGGTGCCCAGCAGGCTGAGTGAAAAGGCGGTAATCGCCAGCAGCACCGTCCACGCCTTAAAGGCGCCGCGCTTTTCGGTGACCGCCAGCGAGTGCAGCAGCGCGGTTCCGGCCAGCCACGGCATCAGCGAGGCGTTCTCCACCGGATCCCAGAACCACCAGCCTCCCCAGCCCAGCTCATAATAGGCCCAGGCCGATCCCAGCACGATACCGACGGTCAGAAACACCCAGGCGGCAATCGTCCAGGGGCGCGACCAGCGGGCCCACGCCGTATCAAGCCGACCGGCCAGCAGCGAGGCAATGGCAAACGCAAAGGCCACGGAGAAGCCGACGTAGCCCATATACAGCAGCGGCGGATGGAAGATCAGCCCGATATCCTGCAGCATCGGGTTAAGATCGTTGCCGTCAATCGGCAGGTCCGGCAGCGTGCGAACAAACGGGTTTGAGGTCAGGGTGATAAACAGCAAAAAGGCCAGGTTGATCATCCCCATTACCGCCAGCACGCGGGCGATGGCTTCCGGCGGCATGCTGCCGCTGAACAGGGCGACCGCCAGCGTCCAGCCGCTGAGCAGCAGCACCCACAGCAGCAGCGATCCCTCATGCGCGCCCCAGGTCGCCGCCACGCGATACCAGACCGGCAGCAGGCTGTTGGAATTAGCGGCCACGTACGCCACGCTGAAATCATTGGCCACAAAGGCGTGTATCAGTACGAGAAAAGCACCGGCAACGCAGGCGAACAGCCCAACGGCCAGCGGTCGCGCCAGTGCCATCAGATGCGTATCCCGGCGGGTAGCGCCCCACAGCGGATAGATTATCAGCAGCAGGGACACGCCCAGCGCCAGGCACAGCAGGAGACTGCCGACTTCCGGGATCATGGCGTACGTTCCCGGCGCATGCCGGAAGC
This sequence comes from Erwinia sp. JUb26, assembly GCF_003751505.1. Lineage (GTDB taxonomy): Bacteria > Pseudomonadota > Gammaproteobacteria > Enterobacterales > Enterobacteriaceae > Erwinia. The sequence continues at coordinate 404,430 of NZ_RJVB01000006.1, forward strand.
GGCGGGCAGATGATTTTTCTTCATCGCATCACTGATTTCCGGCGGGGTGTATTTCTCATCGTGCTTCGCCAGCACCTCTTTTGCCTGCACGTGGCGGCTGTCCTCCAGCACGCCCTGCGCCACCACGCCCTGCCCCTCGCGGAACAGGTCCGGCAGAATTCCCTCATAGCTGATGTTAATCACCCCGCTGTTGTCGTACAGCTGGAACGACACCTTCAGCGTGTGGGGATCCCGCTTCACGCTGCCCGGCATCACCATGCCGCCAACCCGCAGCCGCTGGCCCGGGGCGGGCTTCAGCCGTGCTTCCCCTTTGCCGTCGATAATTTCGCTGGGGGTATAGAACAGGTCGATATTGGCGCGCAGTGCGTACATCACCAGCGCGGTGGCGATGCCGAGGCCAGCGAGCACCACCAGCGTCAGGATCAGGCGATTTTTACGACGTGAATTCATGACTGCCCCCTGCCGACGTGGGGCGGTTTTTATTGAGTTTTGCCGCCCGGATACGCTGTTCGCGCGCCTGACGCTGGCGGATTGCCGTCAGCAGGCGACGGCGCTGGATGACAGTACAGAGGATCAGGCCACCGAGGCTCAGCAGCGCGCAGGCCACCGCCAGCCAGACATAGCTGGCATAGCCGCCCATCGCAAAGAAGTCCTGCCAGTTGGAGAATGCCGGAGTCATACCCTGCGCCCTCCTTTTAGGGCGATCGCCACCACCCACGGACGATGGCTTTCGCTCAGCAGCAGCAGGTTGCGCAGGCGCATCAGCGTGAGAGTCACAAAGACCAGCAGCATACCGAGAATTGACCAGCGCAGCGGCGAGCGCATGCTGGGATCGATGGCCTGCTGCATCACGCCGGAGGATCCCTGATGCAGCGTGTTCCACCACTCGACCGAGTAGTGAATAATCGGCAGATTCACCACGCCGACGAGGATCAGGATCCCGGCGGCGCGGCCACCCGTGCGGCGATCGTCAAAGGCGTGACGTAGGGCGATCGCGCCCATATACAGGAACAGCAGAACCAGCTCCGAGGTGAGCCGCGCATCCCAGATCCACCAGGTGCCCCACATCGGTTTTCCCCATGCCGCGCCGGTCACCAGGGCGATAAAAGCGTAAACGGCACCGATCGGGGCCATCGCTGCGGCAGCGAGATCGGCCGTTTTCCACTGCCACACCAGGCCAACGAACGCCGCAACGGCCATGGCCGCGTAGATCCCCATCGACCACATCGCGGCGGGAACATGGATATAAATGATGCGATAGCTGTCGCCCTGCTGATAGTCCGCCGGGGAAAAACCCAGTCCCCACGCCCATCCCAGCAGCAGTGCCAGTGTACCGGCGGCCGCACACCAGGGAATGAAACGCCCGCAGATGTGATACAGCCGCTCCGGCTTGCTCAGTTGATGGATCCATTTCAACATGTTTAACCTGCTCACAATAAAAGAAAAAACGTTCGGTGCTTCACGCCCGGCACGCGATGGTTGGGGTTGTGCCTTGCTACTGCAAGCCGATCCTGAGCGCGGCGGCGGTAGCAAACGGCGCAAGGGCAAAACTCCCGGCCAGCAACGCGCCGAGGATCGCCAGATAGCCGCCAATCGGCAGCCCCTGCCCGGCAGCATCCATCGCGCTGCTGGCAAAAATCAGTATCGGGATCGCCAGCGGCAGGACCAGCAGGCTTAACAGCACGCCGCCTCGCCGCAGGCCGACTGTCAGCCCCACGCCGATAGCACCTAGGAAGCTCAGCGTAGGCATGCCCAGCAGCAGGGTTAACGCCATCGCGCGCCAGCTGGCAACATCCAGCGACAGCAGCAGCGCAGCCAGCGGGGAGAGCAGCAGCAGCGGCAGGCCGGTGACCATCCAGTGTGCGGCCACCTTGCCCAACACGGTCAGCGGCAACGACGCGGGCATCAGCAGCAGCTGTTCCAGCGAGCCATCGATAAAATCATCGCGAAACAGCCTCTCCAGCGCCAGCAAAGAGGACAACAGCGCGGCAACCCAGACGATGCCCGGCGCAATCCGCGCCAGCAGCTGTGGCTCCGGACCCACTCCCAGTGGAAAAAGAGTGATAACGATTAAAAAAAACCACAGCGGATTCATCACTTCCGATCCGCTGCGGAACGCAATTCGCAGCTCCCGCTTCAGCACGCGCCAGAACATCAGATTTCCTCCGCCGCGGTCAGCCGAACGAGGCTGATCTTCTGCTTGCCGAAGGGCAGCGGTTGGTGAGTAGTGAGGATCATCGCGCCTCCCTGCGCCGTGTGGCGGGCAAACAGCGCCATCAGCGCCTCTACTCCGGACCGATCAATCGCGGTCAGCGGCTCATCAAGGATCCACAACGGTGCCCGGGTCAGCCACAGCCGCGCCAGCGCCACGCGCCGCTGCTGGCCCGCCGACAGCTGCGCCACGGGGACATCTTCATAACCGCTGAGATCGACCTGCTCCAGCGCCTGCCACAGCAGCGACTGTGGGCAATCCGCATGGAAGAAGCGGAGGTTTTCCAGTGGGGTTAACACCGCCTTCACCCCCGGCTGATGCCCGAGGTACAGCAGACTGGCATGATAAACTTCACGCTGTCGATCAATGCGCTGCTGCTGCCAGAGTACCTCTCCCTCATCCGCCCGGCTCAGCCCGGCAAGAATGCGCAGCAGCGAGGTTTTCCCCGCGCCGTTCGCGCCGTCAACGTGTACGATTTCCCCAGCGGACACGGAAAAACTCAGGCCGCTAAACAGCGTCCGGTTATCGCGCCTACAGGTAAGATTTCTGGCAGCCAGCATGGAAGATTCACACATTGAAAACAGGGCGATGGATCATACCACAGGCCCGATGCCTGCCGGGAAACGCACGGGCAAGATATCCACACTAATCACGGGTTAATTCACTATTACAGCCGCCTTTTACCTGTGAAAACGTCGCAGTTAAAGCTTTGTTACTCTTCTGATTGCACGGCATCGTACGTTTCACCCTTTTGCCCTTCTTCTCATGCGCCTCTACCAGATAAAAAACTCCGCTACGCTTAACAGGTTATGAACGTGTCTCCGGGGGAAAGATGAACAATAAGCCGCATGATCAAAACGCTGAAAATGAAGTCGAAAGCGAAGAGAGCGAACAGGGAAAGGAAATTGAAGTCGATGAGGAAGTGCTGCCTTCCCGCGCCGCCGCGGTGCATGAGCAGATACGTCAGGAGGGAGAAAAAGAGCTGGAGCGCGACGGTCTGGCGCTGTTGTTTTCGGCGATTGCCGCCGGCATTTCGATGGGTGCCTCGCTAATGGCGAAGGGCATTTTCCAGGTGAATCTGCACGAGGTGCCGGGCGGTTTCCTGCTGGAGAACCTCGGCTACACTTTCGGCTTCATCATCGTGATCATGGCCCGTCAGCAGCTGTTTACCGAGAACACGGTGACGGCGGTGCTGCCGGTGATGCATAAACCCACCCTGGGCAACGGCCTGCTGCTGATGCGGCTGTGGGGGCTGGTGCTGCTGGGCAACCTGATCGGCACGGCGCTGGCCTCGCTGGCCTTTATCCATATGCCGATTTTTGACGAGGCGACCCGCAGCGCGTTTGTCAGCATCAGCCAGAAAGTGATGGAGAACCCGGCGGAAGAGATGTTCGCCAACGCGGTGGTCTCCGGCTGGATCATCGCCACCATGGTCTGGATGTTTCCTTCCGCCGGAGCCGCCAAAATCTGGGTGATTATCCTGATGACCTGGCTGGTCGCGCTGGGCGATCTGGCCCATATCGTGGTTGGATCCGTCGAGATCTTCTATCTGGTCTTTAACGGCGATATCCCGTGGCAGCAGTTTATCTGGCCGTTCGCCCTGCCGACGCTGGCGGGCAATATCATCGGCGGCACCTTTATTTTTGCCCTGCTCAGCCACGCGCAAATCCGCAACGATATGCGCAACAAAGCCAAAGCCGAGGCGGAAGCAAAAGCGAAGCGCGAGAAGGAAAAGCAGCGCAAACCGGCGGCGGATTGATGGTAAATTGCGCAGTCAGTCAGGTAAGTAGTTAATCTGCGGCAGGAATTGCGCTATACTCCCGCCGCTGTCTCCTTAGTTAAATGGATATAACGAGCCCCTCCTAAGGGCTAGTTGCAGGTTCGATTCCTGCAGGGGACACCATTTCATCAGTTCGTATCCCGCTGCAACCGTGCTCCTCCCTATTGAAAACAGCGCATCCCATTCCGTCATGTTCCCGACATATCCTGCCGCTACACTCACGCCATCCGCGATGAGAGTAAAAGCACATGAATCACGTAAAGCTGGCAGAAACCTGGATCGATCCGAGCGTGCGGTTGCGCGAATGCGTCACTGGAAAGCAGTGCGAGGTGCTGGCAAACAGCCAGATGGAGTACAGCACGCTGGGTGATTTCTCCTACATTGGGGAATATTGCAGCGTGGCCGATGCCACGATTGGGAAGTTTGTCGCCATTGCCAACAGCGTGCGTATTGGCGCACCGAATCATCCGATGGATCGCCCTTCACAGCATCGCATCACCTACTGCCCGGAATACTATTCGGCCAGCGCGCAGCGCGACGCCGGGTTTTTCAGCCGCCGCCGGGACGATAAGGTCGTTATCGGCCACGACGTATGGATCGGCCATGCGGCGATAGTGCTGCCCGGGGTTACCGTCGGCGACGGCGCGGTGATTGCCGCCGGGGCGGTGGTCAGTAAAAACGTCGAGCCTTACACTATCGTCGGCGGCGTGCCTGCCAGAACTATCCGTTCACGCTTTTCACCGCAGATCGGTCTCAGGCTGCAGCAGATTGCCTGGTGGGACTGGCCGCTGGAAACCATTATTGCGCGGCTGGCCGATTTTCAGGATGCGGACGTTGAGGCATTTTGCGACAGGTGGGAGTGAGCATTGTCGTGCTGCCCTCCTCCTTTTTGCATTATATAAACCGCTGCTCCCGCAGATAACACAGCAGAACCTTTCCTTCCGCTTATTAGCCATCGCAGTATTTTCTTGCCTAAAGCTAAACATCCTCAAATAGACCGCCATTTTCATGAGAATGTTATATTATCGAGAGAGTAATAGATATTGCGAAGGAAATACCATCCAGCGCAGACAATAATTCAATTATTTCACTTCACGTAGCGATCATCATTTCTTTCAGTACCTAATTCAGAATGCTCCGGGGCGATATCTGAACGTTCGGGTGATTCTGTCCCAGATATCGACAAGCTGTGAATCGGTATAGTTTTTCGTTTCCAAACCAGAATTATTCAACTCAACTGAAAATACCGGATGCCTTAAATCGGCGATATCCTCATTACCATAAAACGTGAA
>NZ_RJVB01000007.1 GCF_003751505.1 Erwinia sp. JUb26
CTGACCCCATGCCGAACTCAGAAGTGAAACGCCGTAGCGCCGATGGTAGTGTGGGGTCTCCCCATGCGAGAGTAGGGAACTGCCAGGCATCAAATTAAGATCCTTAACGGATCGTGACTTTACCCCTGACAAGGTAAAGGCGAAACACCTGAAATCAGACGTTTTCTGATATCAGTACAGAATCGGTGGAGCGGTAGTTCAGTTGGTTAGAATACCTGCCTGTCACGCAGGGGGTCGCGGGTTCGAGCCCCGTCCGTTCCGCCACTTATTACGATAGCCCTGAGCATTAGCTCAGGGCTTTTTCGTTTTGACATCTTCATATCCCTCTTATATTTACAACCCCTCCTCGGGCGTTCTGGCTTCACTGCTATCGTGTCATCATATCCCCTCGGCTTCTACAGATGCCACGCTAGCCTTCCTAAATCCGCACACCATCGCATCTTCATACTGACATCTACATCTACCAGCACCTTCACTCCTTGATACCTTCATATCTTGATATCTTTCGTAACTTCTATCTGCTACAACCGTTCACCTTTGCGCCTTCAGGTCTGCACAACATCGTATCTTCATACGCACACTCATCACACCTCCACACCTCTATTCCCACTGCGGGGAGGACCCGCCCTGCTCTTACCCAAATCTCAGAACCCAGATTAATGTGAAATTAATCACAAAATAGCGAATCGTTTATTTAAGCCAGGCAGAAGAAATAGCACTACATGGATCACATAATATTTTTTGTTTTATATCAATTGGTTATTGAGTTTTCTATAAAATAACCGATTAAAATAAGTGATTTACATCACAAAAATAGCTTTATTATCAGGCTGTCAATACCCGGTAATAGCCAAAATCGTTTCAAAAATGAGACATGCTTCAAAAAATTATATTCATGGTTCTCTAACATTCACTGCACGTTTTCCGGTGAAGGTATATCCGAGGTCAGCCATGAAAATAGGATTAGTAATAAGCGGTGGTGATGTCAGCGGAATGAATAACTTTTTATTTCAGATTGACCGTATGACGGAAGCTGAAATAGTGATTTTCGATGGCGGAATTAATGGCCTGATTGAAAATCGCTGCAAGGATATATCCCGTCGCGATCTGGTTGATTTATCGATTTCGTCCGTGCCGATTATTGCTTCAGGAAGAAAAGAAGATAAGTGCAGACGTTTGGACTATGAGCGAATTGCTAAAAATATACGTCAAAAGAAATTAGACTGTTTAATCATGGGAGGAGGAGACGGTTCTTTCCAGTTTTTAAAAGTCCTCAGCAGTTACGATATCAACTGTTATGGCGTGGGTATGACGATTGATAATGACATCACGGGGAATAGCTATACCATCGGTTTTTCTACCGCCTGCGAGCAGGTGATTAGTGAGGTTGAGAAATTACGTAATACGGGGCGCGGCTTACCGGGTCGAATTTTCATGATTGAGCTGCTCGGCGGCTATTGTGGTGAATTGACCCTGCAGGCTGCGCTAAAAAGCAATGCGGATATTGCTTTGATCCCCGAAGTACCGTGGGACATAGACGTTCTGGCAGGGCGGATAAAACAAAAAATCGACAGCCAGAATAGCGTGATAATACTCTGTTCGGAGGGTTACACCAAAGAGTACACCCCAGGATTCCAGGGCGCTATCGATACGATGATCGGTAAGCTCGAACATAAAATTGGTATTAGGATAAGAAAAACTATATTGGGATATGGATTACGCAGCGGTAAGCCTACCGGTGAAGAGATTATTCAAGGCGCTATTCTTGCAGAGGAAGTCGTGCGATGCATCAAAAGCGGCCTGATCAATAAAGTCATTGTTATGAACAACAATAATAAAGCAATACCGATCGATCTTGAAAATTCCGACAAACGTTTAGTGGATGAAGATAGTAACCTCTACAAACTGGCTAAAATAAATAACCTTATCTGAGGTATTAACATGCTTAAAGTACTCTGCGTATGTGGTTGTGGTCTTGGCTCAAGTTTTGCGATTGAGATGAGCGCAAAATCCGTATTACAAAAACTCTGTATTGATGCTGATATTGAGCACACTACGGTATCCGAAGCCTCCTCATTCAAATATGACATTATTCTGACGCAGAAAATGTTCGCTGATGTATTAACATCGGATGCCAGCGAAGATCAAAAAAAGAAAGTCATTATATTAAATAAGCTCACTGATAAAAAAGAAATAGAAGAAAAAATCCTCGCCTATATGAACTCAAACTGAAACTTGGGGTGACAAGTGGACGCTATTATTCATTTTATTGTGAAAGACTTTCTCGGCCAGGCTTCAATACTGATTGCATTGATCGCCATGCTGGGATTGATCTTACAGAAGAAATCCGTCGGTAAAACCATTGAGGGCACCTTCAAAACGCTACTGGGCCTTTTGATCATGATGGCGGGCATCAATATCATTGTTGCCGCCTTAACCTTCCTCAACGACATCTTTACCAGCGGTTTTGGTATGCAGGGCTACATAACCGACGTTGCGGCTATTGCAGGCGTAGCGAATCGTGAGCTGGGCTCGGAAGTGGCATTGACGCTGTTAGTGATTTTTGCCGTCAACATCCTTATTGCCCGCATCACGCCGTTTAAATATATCTTCCTGACCGGGCAGGCGCTGCTGTGGATGGCGACCATCGGCACCGTGATTGGCTATAAAGCCGGTTTGACGGGGGCTACGTTGATTCTGACCGGGGGGATCTTCGGCGGCATAATGGCGGTACTGATGCCGGCCATCGCCCAGCCAATCGTCCGTAAGATCACGGATTCCGATGATGTTGCACTGGGGCATTTCTGTACCATCGGCTACCTGGTACAGGCGGCGGTTGCCAGAGCCATTGGCAAGAACTCGCGCTCAACTGAAGACCTGACGCTGCCGGACAACTTCAAGTTCCTGCAGGACACCTATCTGTCGATGGCCGTTATCATGGTGCCGATGTATATCATTCCAGCCATTTTCGCCGGGCCTGACTATATCGCACAGTTCTCCAACGGCACCAACTACATCATGTTTTCATTTATGCAGTCGATGCAGTTTGTTGCCGGGGTCTTTGTCTTATATAGCGGCGTACGCCTGCTGCTTAACGAGTTGGTACCGGCCTTCCGTGGTATCGCCATGCGCCTGGTGCCGAATGCTAAACCCGCTCTCGACTGTCCGGTACTGTTTCCGTATGCCCCTAATGCGGTGATTGTTGGCTTCCTGGCCACCACCGTGGGGTCGATTATCGGCATGATTGTGTTCCCTATGTTTGGTCTGGCGATGATCCTGCCGGGTCTGCTCACCAACTTTTTCGCCGGTGGTGCTGCGGGGGTGTTTGGCAACGCAATGGGAGGACGCAAGGGCGCGATTATTGGCGGTGTGGTACACGGTCTGTTTATTACCCTGCTGCCGGCAATCCTGGTGCCTCTGCTGGAAACCTTCGGCTTTAAAGGCGTCACCTTCAGTGATTCAGATGTGATCGCGACCGGGCTGGTTCTCGGCCACGCCTTCCAGAATGAATGGCCATTTGTCATCGGCTTTATCGCCTTCGTCGTATTTATCGTCTGGTTCGCCAACAGAAAATTGAGCAAGTAGGAGGAAGTATGTTCTCAAAGCTAAAGCAAATTTTCAGCCCGGCAAATTCAGCAGAGGAAACGGATAATAATGAACAGGCCGATACAATTACCGCTGAGTTGATCTCGCTTGAGTCTGAACTGGCGAGGAATCCCGCGGATAATAATGCGCAGAAAACATTAATGGTTAAATATAACCAGGCAATAAAGATTTATTCATCCAGCAAGGCATATCGCCATCGTGTAGATGATGTCTTCATCAAAATGGATGAGCTAAGGAATACCATCCGAAAAAATATATGAGGTAACATGAGCATAAAAGCCTTTCTTGCAAAGAACCAGTATATTCAAGTCCAGATGGAAGTCGATTCCTGGAATGAAATCATTCACCAGGCGGCAAAACCATTAATTGACGGTGGATTTGTTACTGAGAGCTATCCACAGGCGGTTATTGATAATACGCTCGAATACGGTGCTTATTATGTCTTTGATGAAGGGATTGCTATTCCCCATGCGCGACCGGAATGTGGCGTCATTAAAGACTGCTTTAGTATGGTGACATTAAATAAACCGACGTCGATTAACGGCAGCCCTCCGGTAGATATCGTTGTGATGTTCGGCGGTGTGAATGGGGACTCCCATATCACCGAAGGCATAGCATCCATAGTTGGACTGCTGGAGCAGGAGGAGACGTTACGGCATATCAGGCAAGCGAAAACGATTGATGAAATTATCGGGCTATTATGAAAACACTGATTTTAGTCAACGGTATCCCGGCATCCGGTAAGAGTTCAGTCGCGAAAGTTATTGCCGATTATTTTTCTTATCCGGTGTTGAGTATCGATGAAATTAAAGAACCTTTTATGGTTCAGTTCGCGGATGTTATCGACAGGCCACTAAATAGAAAGCTGGGTTATGCGGCCTATGAGTCCATGTTTAACATTGTGCAGTCTTCTCCACCGGAAACGGTATTTATTATGGATGCCTGGTTTGGATTTCGTGATAAATCGGTGCTTGAGGGGTATTTGAAAAAAATCGGCGAGGTCAGCGTGTTAGAAGTCTGGGTTAAGGCCTCGCCCAGTCTGGTGGCCGAGCGATATAAAAATCGCTGTCACTGCCGGGTGAAAGGCCATCCGGGTGAGGAATATATCCCTGAGCTTATTTTGCTAGCAGAGCGTGCGCAGCCAATGTGCCTGGGGAAACTTTATACCTTTGAGCAGAATATTAGCGGCAGCTATGACGAACTGATTAGCTGGGTCAAAGAAAATAATCAGCGTAATTAATCTCTATTTACTGACTCTCTCCCTATGAGGAATAAAATTATGAACAAAATGACAACGGCAGAACGACGTGGTTATCAAATGATTTGCGATGCCACTGGTTCAATGATGGTGGTTGCCTGTGACCAGCGTGGCGGTATGCGTACTTTACTGGCGGCAACGCCAGAAGAGCAGGCGCTCATTAGTAATGAAACCTTAGGAAAAACGAAATACGATATTACCGCCTATCTGGCTTCTCAGGCTGGCTGTGTGCTGGTCGACCCGATCTGTGCCGTTCCGGGGATCATTGACGAAGGCGTGGTGCCGCGCGATACAGGCCTGCTGATTGGTCTGGATGCCTCCGGCTGGAGTACGTCACCGGAAGGGTATCGCATTTCTAACATGGTGGAAGGGATCACCGCCCGTAAGGTTCGCGAGCTGGGGGCGACGGGCGGCAAGATAATGATCTATCTGCGCAGCGATAAGCCGGAAGCCAACGTGGCCAACCTGCAGACGTTACGCGATGTGATCGCCGACTTCGCCCACGAGGATCTGTTCCTGGTGGTTGAGTTTCTGACCTATCAGCTGGAAGGTGAGAGCAAAGAGGACTACCAGAGCAAAATCCCTCAGCTGATTCAGGAAGGCTGCCAGGTTTGCATAGAGTGCGGATCTAAAGTCCTGAAAATCCCTTATCCGGGGAGCGAACAGTCTTGTGCGGCGGTCACGGATATCTGCGGTGATGTACCGTGGGCCGTGCTGTCTGCCGGGGTCGATCATTCCACTTTCCTCACCCAGGTGGATATCTCTCTGCGCAACGGTGCTTCCGGGGTGATTGCAGGGCGTTCACTGTGGAAGGACTGCATCTCGCTTGACCGTAATGTGTCGAAGGAGAAGCTCTCTTCGATTGCGGTGTCGCGGCTTCGCGATATCCAGCAGCTGTTGGTGAAGTATAAAAAGCAACTGAACGTGGCCTGACAGACAGGCTGGGAGCGTAAACAGTTAACCTTCGGGCGGCGCTTAGCCGCCCTTCGTACACGAGACGTGGTGAAAAACAGACAATGAAGACCCTGGATTTGATCATCTTTGATTGTGACGGCGTGCTGATTGATTCTGAAATTATCGGTATTCGATTAGCGGTCTCGCTGCTGAATCAGCACGGTGTAGACATTGACGTTGCCGGTTTTACGCGTTTATACAGCGGTCTCGACTGGGATGCGCTAATCGAGCGAGTCAGCCAGGATCGAGGCGTGAGCCTGCCCGCCAACATCGGTGAGGATTTTTACCCCCGGCTGATGGCGGCCTTTGCCAGCGATCTGGAAAGGATCGCGGGCAGCATGGAGGTGGTCAGCGCGATTGCCACGCCGAAATGCATCTGCTCCAATTCCGGTAGCGAACAGCTGGACGCTGTGCTTACGCAGGTTGGACTAAAAAGCCTGTTCGCACCGCATGTCTATTCGGCGAGGGATTTGGGACCGGGGCGAGGTAAGCCTGAGCCGGATATTTTTCTGCACGGCGCACGGCAGTTTGATGCGCGGCCGGGTAACACGCTGGTGATTGAAGACTCGGTACACGGCGTGATGGCCGCAAAACGGGCCGGTATGTACGTGGTGGGTTTTACCGGTGGTTCACATACTACCCCGGATCACGCCGATCGGCTCATCGCCGCAGGGGCGGATGTGGCGATCGATTCGCTGTATCGCCTGCCTGAAGAGGTTGAACGCTTTCGGCGGCGTGCTTCATGACTGCCGTGCCATATCTTCTGTAGACGCGTTTGCCTGTGGGGCAGGGTGAGAGCCAAAGCGGTTCAGTCAGTCCCCCAGGCCGCTGGCAAAAGCGGCAGTCTGTTCGTCAGCACACTGTTTGCATTTACTTACGGAGAAGGCCGGGGAATTACAGCGCGGTGATTGAAACTGCACGGCAAAGCCCCTATAACTGAAAGATGGAAAGCATCCTTCGTTGTAACAGTGCAGGCAATAACGTGCGAAAAAAGACTTATGCCATGAGATATGTAGCAGGGCAGCCAGCGGAACGTATTTTTCCGCCGGGGTCGATGCTTCATGTCGGGCAGGCATTACCGCCTGGCGCGCCGCTTACCACGGAAACCTCGCTGAAAGTTCTGGTCTGGAATATCTTCAAGCAGCAGCGGGCCGAGTGGCTGTCGGTGCTGCAAAACTTTGGGAAAGATGCGCATCTGGTGCTTCTGCAGGAGGCGCAAACCACCCCTGAGCTGGTGCGCTTTGCCACCAGTAACTACCTTGCGGCAGACCAGGTTCCCGCTTTCGTACTGCCACAGCATCCCTCAGGCGTGATGACGCTGGCATCCGCGCACCCGGTTTACTGCTGCCCGCTGCGTGAGCGTGAACCGCTGCTGCGGCTCTCCAAGTCCGCCCTGGTGACCGCCTATCCGCTGCCGAACAGCCAGATGCTGATGGTGGTGAACATCCATGCGGTAAATTTCAGCATCGGCATAGATGTCTACAGCAAGCAGCTGGGGCCGATTGGTGAGCAAATCATGCATCATCAGGGGCCGGTGATTATGGCCGGAGACTTTAATGCCTGGAGCCGTCAGCGCATCAATGCCCTGTATCGTTTTTCCCGAGAAATGGGCCTGCGCGAAGTGCGCTTCACCGACGATCATCGTCGTAAGGCCTTCGGCCGCCCGCTTGATTTTGTTTTCTACCGTGGCATGGGTGTAGCCGAAGCCTCGGTGCTGGTCACCACGGCCTCCGATCACAATCCGCTACTGGTGGAGTTCCACTCCCGCTCCGTGGACACCTTCTGAAATTTAAGGATTTTTATGGCAGCCCGGCATCACGATCACGTCGATAAGCAGTTTGGCGAACAGGCAGGTGCCTATCTGACCAGCGCAGTACACGCCAGCGGGCGCGATCTGGTTAAGCTGAGCGAACGCCTCTATGCGGCATCTGACGCGCGGGTGCTGGATTTAGGCTGCGGTGCCGGGCACGCCAGCTTTATTGCCGCACAGCACGTTAAAGAGGTTGTGGCTTACGATCTGTCAGAAAAAATGCTGACAGTGGTGGCGCAGACGGCAAAGGAACGGGGCTATCACCATCTGACCATCCGGCAGGGCTATGCGGAAAAACTACCGTTTGCCAACGATGAATTTGATATCGTCATCAGCCGCTATTCCGCTCACCACTGGCATGATGTTGGCAGTGCGCTGCGTGAAGTCCGTCGCGTACTGAAACCGGGTGGCAAAGCCATTTTCATGGACGTGAATGCGCCGGGAAATCCGGTGCTGGATATCTGGCTGCAGACCGTTGAAGCCCTGCGTGATACCTCGCACGTCAGGGACTATTCTCCCGGTGAATGGCTGACGCTGTTTACGGAGTCAGGGCTGTCCATCGGATCGATTTCTCATGACCGACTGGAGCTGGAATTTACCAGCTGGGTTGAGCGCATGCGTACGCCACAGGTCATGGTGCAGGCCATCCGCGCCTACCAACACTCCGCGCCCAGCGACGTTCAGCGATACTATGCACTGCAACCCGACGGCAGCTTTACCACGGACATCATTTTCATTGAGGCCAGCAGGCCCTGAGCCTTATTCCTGCTCCACCAGGGCAATCGCCCGCACCGGCGAGGCCGATGCGCCTTTAATCCTCAGCGGTAGCGCGATAAAGGTAAACGACGTGGGCAGACAGTGCAGATTGGCCAGATTTTCGACGATCAGGCAGTCAGAACCCAGCACGGCATGATGCGCCGGATGCCCCTCGCTGCTGAAGCTGTCCAGCGACATCGCATCGGTGCCAAACACGGTGACCCCTTTATCAATCAGATAGCGCGCCCCTTCGCCCGACAGCCCCGGCCAGTCCTGCAGAAAAGCCCGGTGATGGGGGCGGGGATGCCATTTTTTATCATAACCGGTGCGAAAAATGACGATATCGCCTGAAGCTATCGCACCTTGTTGCTCTTCCCACTGCAGAATTTGTTCGAGGGTGATTACCCCGTTTTTCTCAACGTGGGACATATCCAGGCAGCGTCCCCGCCCCGTGAGCTGGCGGACATCGATACCGTCGATGGTTTTCCCTTCGGCAATAAAGTGAATCGGTGCATCCACGTGGGTGCCACAGTGATCGCCAAGGCTGAGCTGGCAGTTATAGTTGCCGTCTCCCGCGTCATAGTCTTCTGAACGATGGCAGAAAAACTTGCCGTGAGTCGGCCATACCGGCATGAACTCCTCATAGGGATGGCTCAGCTCAATCAAACGGTGGCGGCTCAGCAGATTAACCAGTTCAGTGCTCATATCAGGCCTTTTTAACGTTAACGGTTTCTTTAATTAACCAGAGTGGAATACAGGAAATCACCAGCACGGCCGCAATCACCAGGTAGTGCGTGGTGAAGCCGTAGCTGTGGATGATCCAGCCGCTGACCGGTGCCACCAGAATACCGGCGATACCGACCGCCAGGCCGATCATCAGCCCCATACTTGATGCGGCGGCACGGGGTGACGAATCAATTAACAGCGCATAGGCCACCGGGAAAGGCGAGTTGCGGAAAAGTCCCCAGAAGATAAGAATGGCCCATGCCAGCGCGGCTGAGTGGATAAAGACGCACAGCGCAGCGGCGAGGATCCAGCCCGCGATGATAATCGTCAGGGAGCGTTTGCGTCCTTTGACGTCAGAGAAACTTCCCCAGACGATCTGACCAATCCATCCGGTCAGGCCGGAAGCCCCGGAGATGATTGCCGCCGTAGAGAGATCCAGACCCACTTCCCGGGTTAACTGTAGCGTCAGAAAGTTAGCAATGCCCATCTCCGCCCAGGTAAAACCGAAAATCAGCAGTATCGCTAACTGGCAGTTACGATTTTTCAGGCAGGACAGAACATTAGCCCAGATGGAAGACTGCTCAACGGTCTGCTGCAGGGATTCCGTTACCGGCGGCGTGAGCCCGTTTTCAACAATCCATTGATTGACCTTATCGTGGTTTTTCTTGGTTCCCAGCAACAGCTGAGCCACTAAAATCACCAGCCCAATCATCGGAATAAACAGAAACGCTTCACGCCAGGTGGCAAAGGCCAGAATAGCGGCAATCAGCACCGGCCCGATAAACTGGCCAAGGGGAAAACCGGTATGGTGAACGCCAATCGCAAATCCGCGATTTTCCTTCTGCCACCACTCACCCAGCAGGGCAACGTTAATCGGTTCGGAGCCGCCGGTGCCCATGCCCATCGCCACGCGGAGTGCCTGAAACATACCGAGCGTTTTACAAAATGCGGTCGCCACGCCGGATACCACCTCAACCAGTACCGCCACGCACCAGCTGTAGCAGCGTTTATGCCCGGTCCCGACCCAGTCCGAAAATAAACCGAACAGAATGGCGCCCGTTAACGTGCCGACAAAGCTGAGTGAATTGAGCCAGCCGGCCTGCACCTCAGTGAGATTAAACGACGTCATGATCGCCGGTAGCAGCGTGGGCAAAATAATTCGGTCGATAGAGTTCATCAAAATGGCGAGCGTAGTGATCACCAGCATCCACCATGAAACAGGATGCGCTCGGGGAATAAAACGCATCAACCCGCGCCTGGCCGGATGCTGATGAGGCAGCGGCGGTGCGGTTGTGCTTTCGGCCCGCTGGGCCATTTCTGAAGAGGGATGAGTCATATCCTGTGCCTTTGAAATCGACGTTATTGGTGCCGCTCTGGTGATGCTCTGTCAGAGCGAGATCCCTGGTGTTGTTATTTTTCTCGTGTTTTTAGATCAAAAATTAAACACGTATCTAACATTAGATTTCAGGTGTACTACCATACAAGAGGGGGTGCACAATAACCCGATCTGCATCACAGTCGCTGCACAGGAAGCGCTAGCGGGATCACATATTGCACAAGGGAGGGGATGACATTGGGGGAAGGGAAAACAAAAAAGCCAATCCGGAGATTGGCTTTTTAACTGGTATAACAACAAATTAGCTGTCTGGCGTTGCGTTGTTATCTACGAACAACGTCAGCTTGTCGCCCGGCTGAAGATTTTTGGCATTATTAGCAACGCTGTTCCAGCGCACTACATCCTTAATATTCACACCGTGACGCTTCGCAATACTGGCCAGAGAATCACCCTTACGAACCTGATAGGTGATGCTGTCGCCGTTATTTGCCAGCCGCGTACTGCTGCTGCTTCCCAGGCTCAATACCTGACCGGGTTTGATGCTGGCCGTGCGCAGATTATTCGCGCGCTGCAACGTCTTCACCGGAATGCTCAGGCGCTTGGCGATAGCGGACAACGTATCACCGTTACGCACCTTGTAGGTGGTCGGGGAAACACTGTTCTTCGCCAGCGACGTTGGCTGAACGGCCGCAATATCACCTTCTGCCAGCGAGTTACGCAACTGAGCAACGTTGGACTTCGGAACCATAATGTAGTGAGGACCATTAGGGGCCGTCGTACCGCGTTTATACCCGGTGTTAAAGCTTTTCAGCTTGCTCAGCGACATGCCCGCCATATCGGCGGCCTGCGTCAGCTCAATCTGCTGACCGACTTCAACACGGGCCAGTGCACGCGTTTCATTCGTCGTTGGCAGTCGTATACCATAACGCTTGCTGTCCTTGAGCAACTGCCCCAGAGCCAGCATTTTCGGGACGTAAACCGTCGTCTCGCGCGGCAGCGCCAGCGACCAGAAATCCGTCGGCCGCCCTTTGGCTTTATTCGCCTTCATGGCTTTCATCACGCGGCCTTCACCACTGTTATAGGCGGCTACCGTTAGTAGCCAGTCGCCGTCAAACATGTCGTTAAGGCGCTGCATCATATCCAGAGCAACTTTCGTCGATGCGACAATATCACGTCGCCCGTCGTACCATTGATTCTGTTTCAAGCCGTAGTTTCGCCCCGTTTGCGGCACAATCTGCCAGATGCCAGCGGCATTCGCAGATGATGTTGCATGGGGGTCAAAAGCGCTCTCCACTATGGGTAGTAGTACCAGTTCCATCGGCATTTTGCGTTGCTTAATCTGCTCGACTATCCAGTACATATACGGCTCTGCCCGTAATGTTACATCGTGGAGATAGCTCTTGTTCTTCAGGTACTTCTGTTTCTGTTCGCGTATCCGGTAATTATCCGGAACCTTCATCTTCAGCTCGTCGCTAATGAAATTCCACAGATCCTGACCCTGCGCAAGGCCGGTTCCGTCGTCCTGCCATCGAGGGGACAACATTGAATCTGAGTACTGTCCATTTTCACCTTGACCTGCCGAAGACAAACTCTGTGCATGCTGTTCAGGAATGTTGGCATCATGCTTTGATGCCTGGCACCCCACCAGCAAGACCGAGGCGAGAATTATCGCTTTAGCCTTCATGTGTGTGTCAATAGTTCGCTTAAAAGACGAGCAATAATACGTGCTCGCCCCCCTCATGACAACCTAAAATATCAAAAGTGGTCTTTCTTCGCGCGTAACGCCGCAAATACCTGCCACTCATGTTGCATAGTTGTTTCTAAACCAATTAACTTCTGTAATTCAGTATCTTGCGTCATTAAAAAAACATTAATTTTTCGCTCAAGTTCCAGTTTTGTCGGTAAAGTTATGTGGTTTTTTGAGCGTAACTCCTTAATTTTAAGCAGATAGCGCTCTATTTCCTTATGTTGCGGATAAATCGCGTGTGAAAAAGTTAAATTCGATAATGTGTATTCATGCGCGCAACAAACGAGCGTATCGGCCGGAAGTGAGTTAAGTTTCTGAAAGGACTCGAACATTTGTTTAGGTGTTCCCTCGAACAGTCTTCCGCAGCCGCCGGAAAACAGCGTGTCTCCACAGAAAAGATAAGGGGAACTGTAATATGAGATATGTCCCAAAGTGTGACCGGGCGTAGCATAAATATCGAATTCCAGCCCAAGAATTTTGACTTTTTCGCCTTCAGCGACGATGTTGGTGGCCCCTTTATCCTGGGTTTCCTGCGGACCGTACACCGTAATATTGGGATACTGAGCCCGTATTTCAGCCACGCCACCGACATGATCGTGATGGTGATGGGTCAGTAAAATCGCGACCGGCTGCCACTGATTTTGGGACAGGGTGCGCAAAACCGGCGCTGCTTCTCCCGGATCGACAATCAGACAGCGGCCCTCGCTGTCATTTAACATCCAGATGTAGTTATCCTGAAGTGCCGGAATGCTGATAAGATTCATATTCACCTCTCTATACTTTTCATCAGTGACGTCGCGTTAGCTGTTCTGTAGCTACGTTAATCAGACTGGGTATGTACTCATAATGGATAGAAGATGGTAAAGCATGAAGCCTGCTAAAACACGCCAAATCCGCCACGTGCCTGACTCATGGTCGCAAATCCCCTGCGGTGAGTTTTATCGTGATGCGCTGGCCCATCATCTGCGACCCAGCCTGGCCAAACTGTATGGCTTCCATCTGCTCAAAGTGGGAGATTTGAGTGCGGAAATTGATACGGAAGCCTGTGCCATCTCTCATCAGGTCAACGTGGGATTGAAGGGCGATAAGCTCCAGGTGAAGGCCGATCCGCTCAGCCTGCCGTTTGAATCGAAATCGGTGGATGCCTGCCTGCTGGCCCACACGCTGGCCTGGAGCAGCGATCCGCATCGCATCCTGCGCGAAGTCGACAGGGTATTAATTGATGACGGCTGGATGCTGATAACCGGCTTCAACCTGTTCAGTATGCTGGGCGTCGGCAAACTGATCCCGGGCGTTCACCGTATGATCCCCTGGAACAGTCGGATGTTTACCCAGATGCGGCTGCTGGACTGGCTGAGCCTGCTGAATTATGAAGTGGTACAGCGCTGTGGTTTTCAGGTACTGCCCTGGAGCCGACAGGGCGGGAAAATGATCAGCACGCATCTGCCCGCGCTGGGCTGCCTGAATCTCATCGTGGCCCGCAAGCGCACCTTCCCGCTGATTATGAATCCGGCGAAAAAGAGCGCCAGCAAGGCGAAACTCCAGACGGTGGGGGCAACCCGCCAGTTTCATTCGCGGTTCCCTCAGGAACCCGACTGATAGCCGACGTCATCAAAGGTGGGATGACCCGCCGCGCTGCGGGCCAGTTCGTCACAGCGCTCGTTTTCGATATGACCGGCGTGGCCTTTTACCCACATCCAGTTCACCTCATGATGGCCGAGTGCGCTGTCGAGGCGCTGCCACAGATCGACGTTTTTAACCGGCTTCTTATCCGCCGTTTTCCAGCCGCGTTTCTTCCAGTTATGGATCCAACTGGTGATCCCCTGGCGCACGTACTGGCTGTCGGTACTCAGAACGACCTTACAGGGCTTGTTAAGTGCCTCAAGCGCCACAATCGCCGCCATCATCTCCATGCGGTTATTGGTGGTCAGATGGAACCCGGCGCTGAACTCTTTTTCATGCTCGCCGTAGCGCAGAATCGCGCCGTATCCACCGGGGCCGGGGTTGCCGAGGCAAGAACCATCGGTGAAAATTTCTACCTGCTTAAGCATCTCTGGTAGACTCCCTGTAGAAAAACGCCAAGTCTGACATAAACGGGTCCTATGAGCACAGTAAATACCACACGCCAGATCGTACTTGATACCGAAACCACCGGTATGAACATGATTGGTACCCACTATGAAGGGCACTGCATCATTGAAATTGGTGCGGTGGAGGTGATTAACCGCCGCCTGACCGGCAATAACTTCCACGTTTATCTGAAGCCCGATCGGCTGGTGGACCCGGAAGCGTTTGGCGTTCACGGCATCGCCGACGAATTCCTTGCCGACAAGCCGACCTTTGCGGACATTGCCGATGACTTTCTTGCCTACATCGACGGCGCGGAGCTGGTCATCCACAACGCCTCGTTCGATATTGGCTTCATGGACTATGAGTTCGGCAAGCTCAAACGCAATATCCCGAAAACGGGAACCTTCTGCCAGATAACGGACAGCCTGGCGATGGCGCGCCGGATGTTTCCCGGTAAGCGTAACAGCCTGGATGCCCTGTGCTCGCGTTATGAAATAGATAACAGCAAGCGAACGCTGCACGGCGCACTGCTTGACTCCGAAATCCTGGCGGAAGTCTTCCTGATCATGACCGGCGGCCAGACGTCGCTGTCGTTTTCAATGGAAGGCGAAAAGGAAGAACAAAACGGCGGCGATACCATTCATCGCATTGCGCGTCCTTCATCGGGGCTGCGTGTGCTGCGCGCCAGCGAAGATGAACTGGCCGAGCATGAAAAACGTCTGGATCTGGTGCAGAAGAAGGGCGGCAGCTGCCTGTGGCGACCACAAGAAATTAATGTGGAGTAAGTCACTAAAAACGCGCAATAAAACCGCGTAGAGAGCAAAAAAAGACCAGTTGAAATAATTCTGAATAAAAAGCGTTGACGAACGTTTTGTCGATCCGTAATATCCGATTCGTTCCCGACGGGGAACAAAGCGCGGAGCGGTAGTTCAGTTGGTTAGAATACCTGCCTGTCACGCAGGGGGTCGCGGGTTCGAGCCCCGTCCGTTCCGCCAAGTATACAGAGAAAGGCCGATTCGAAAGAATCGGCCTTTTTCGTTTTTTTTCCCTCAAAAAACATTCTGACGAAAAAAAGCCGCAACGTTATCCGTTACGGCCTCCTTTAAAACTTAGCTGGCGGGTATGACGATCTGAGCGAATGAATTCCTTTCTTCTATTGCTCTTTCTGCATCACCACGTCGGCACGATAGTCACCACCCGCGCGGGCCTGGGCCATCTCACCCCGGGCAATCCAGCGGTAGGTGCCTGCGCCCAGCGCCACGCCGATAAACCAGCTGAAGTTAGCCACCGCGTGCAGCGAAGGAATAAAGCTGATCACCAGGCCAATACCCACCGACGGCAGCAGCGCGGCAATCGCTTTCGGGTTGAAGCCGCCTTTGTACCAGTATTTTCCTTTCGGCGTGTCGTCAAACAGGTCGTCAACGGAGATCTGGCTACGCTTCAGCAGATAGAAGTCTGCCAGCAGGATACCGAACAGCGGGCCGATAAATGCGCCCAGCACGTCCAGCGTATAGTGAATCAACTCCGGTGACTGGAACAGATTCCACGGCGTTAACAGTACGGAACCCACGGCGGCAATCATCCCGCCGGTGCGGAAGCTGATTTTCTGCGGTGAGCAGTTAGAGAAGTCGAAGGCCGGAGAAACAAAGTTGGCAACAATATTAATGCCGATGGTGGCGGTGATCATCGTTAACAGGCCGATCGCCACCGCCAGGTCATTACCCACCATGCTGACGGTTTCAATCGGATCGGTAATCATGCGGCCAAACAGCGACTGCGTACCGGAAACGATCACCACGGTCACAATCGAGAACAGCAGGAAGTTAAACGGCAGGCCCCAGCGGTTACCGCGGCGGATTTCACCCATGCTTTTACCGTAGCGAGCGAAGTCGCCGAAGTTCAGCAGCGGACCGGAGAAGTAAGACACCACCAGCGCGGTGGCGGTAATCATCTGCCAGACCTGCTCGCCGCCGCTCAGGGATTTGCTGGCCAGCGTAAATGAAATACCGTCAAAACCAGTCTTGTATACAATCCATCCGGCAAGCGCGCCCATCACCACATACACCGCCGGGCCGGCGATATCGATAAAGCGCTTAATCGCATTCATGCCGTGCCAGAACACCATCGCCTGCAGCAGCCACATAATGCCGAAGCAGATCCAGCCCAGCTGTGACAGGCCCAGCCAGGAAACTTGCGTCATCGGTGCCAGGGCAGGCCAGAACTTCAGCGACACCAGCATCAGCGCGCTGGCGGCCAGATAGGTCTGGATGCCGTACCAGGCGAAGGCGATTAAACCACGGATCACCGCCGGGATATTGGCACCGAATACACCGAAGGCCTGGCGGCAGACCACCGCATAGGGAACGCCGGTCATCTGGCTGGGCTTCGCCACCAGATTCGCACACAGCTGCACGATGCAGATCCCCACCAGCAGACACATCAGCACCTGCCAACTGGCCAGCCCCAGCGTAAAGAAGCTGGCGGCCACCACATAGCCCCCCATACTGTGAACATCCGACATCCAGAAAGAAAAGATGTTGTACCAGCTCCAGTTCTGCTTGCGCACGGGAGCGAGGTCTTCATTACACAGCCGTGGACTGTAGTTTTTGGCGGCCTCTGATGCCGCCGCCTGGGAAGAATTTTGACTCTTTGGCATGAAACCTGCTCCTCTGAATGCAGTAAGTAATAAATCTGTCTGAGAAGGTCATTGCAGGATCCAGGCCAGATCTTAAAATTTTGTATACAAAAATTGGTTATTGCTGTGTACGATTATCGATGGACATGATGTTTACCGGAGAAGGTAATGAAGAGTGAAACCGGGCTGAAAACGGCCTCTGACCTGAGTGATAAGGACGAACCTATCTATCAGGCGCTAATGACGGCGATTGTTGAACATCAGCTGCCGCCGGGCAGTAAATTACCGGAAGAGGCACTTTCCGAGGTCTTTGGCGTGAGCCGCACCGGCATTCGCAAAGTGCTTCAGCGCCTCGCGGCGGTGCAAATGATCACCCTGACGCCCAAACGTGGTGCGCAGGTGGCAACTCCGTCCGTCGAAGAGGCACAGGATATCTTCCGCACCCGCAGCCTGATCGAGTGCGCCAATTTGCCTGACGTGCTGGCGCACTGCCAGGGGCCGCATCTGGTGGCGCTGGAAAAAATTAACCAGCAGGAACAGCAGGCGCATGTCGTTCACGATGGCGCAGCGGCGATCCGCCTTTCAGCCGCATTCCATATTCAGCTACAGGCGATATCCGGCAATCAGGTGCTGACCGAAATGGTCACGCGCCTCAGCCAGCGCTCTTCGCTGGTGGTGGCGGCCTACGGCGCACCCTGGCAGCACGGCTGCCGCTGCGACGACCACGATCGGCTGCTGGAACTGCTGCGTGAGAAAGCGCTGGATCGCCTGACTGACGCATTACGGAAACATTTCGATCATATTGTGGCCAGTCTGCACTTTGAGCGCAGCGGCGAAACGCTACCTGACTTTGCCCGCCTGTTTGCGGCAAAAGGAGCCTGAGCATGAATAAGCAGATCATTCAGGTGATCAATCCCAACACCAGCCTGGCGATGACCGAAACCATCGGCACGGCGGCACGTGCGGTGGCCGCCGGTAATACTGAGATTCTTGCCGTTTGCCCCCAGCAGGGCGTGCCTTCAATTGAAGGGCATTTCGACGAGGCGGTCGCGGCGATTGGCGTGCTGGAACAGATTAAGGCAGGGCGCGAGCAGGGCGCTCAGGGGCACGTCATCGCCTGTTTTGGCGATCCCGGCCTGCTGGCCGCGCGCGAATTGGCGCAGGGCCCGGTGGTGGGTATTGCCGAGGCTGCGATGCATATGGCGACAATGGTTGCCACCCGCTTTTCGATTGTCACCACGCTGCCGCGCACGGTGATTATTGCCCGCCATCTGCTGCGGCAGTACGGCTTTGAGCATCACTGTGCTGCGGTACACGCCATCGATTTACCGGTGCTGGCGCTGGAAGACGGCAGCGGCCTTGCGCAGGAAAAAGTGCGCCAGCGTTGTATACAAGCCATGCGCGAAGACGACAGCGGCGCCATTGTGCTCGGCTGCGGCGGCATGGCCGATCTGGCGAGAGAACTGACCCACGAACTCGGCGTACCGGTCATTGATGGCGTGGGTGCAGCGGTAAAAATGGTGGAGTCACTGCTGGCTCTGGGGTTAAACACCAGCAAGCATGGCGATCTGGATTATCCCATTCGAAAAACACTGTCAGGTCAGTTTGAGCGCCTAAACTAAGGCAACGATCTGTTCCGATACTAAGGATGTTTTGATGAGCAATAGTCCGGAAAAGAAAGAATACAGCTTCAACAAAAACTACCCGCGTGACCTGATTGGCTACGCAGGTAATCCCCCACACGCCGCCTGGCCGGGTAAAGCGCGGATTGCCGTACAGTTCGTACTCAACTACGAAGAGGGCGCGGAAAACAACGTCCTGCACGGTGATGCGGGCTCCGAACAGTTCCTGTCCGATATCATCGGCGCGGCAAGTTATCCCGAGCGGCATATGTCGATGGATTCGCTGTATGAATACGGCTCCCGCGCCGGGTTCTGGCGCATCCACAATGAGTTTCAGAAGCGCAACCTGCCGCTGACGGTATTCGGTGTGGCGATGGCGCTGGCCCGCCATCCGGAAATCGTCGAGGCGATCAAAAACGCCGATTACGACGTCGTCAGCCACGGCTGGCGCTGGATCCACTACCAGGGAATGGATGCGAAAACCGAGCGCCAGCACATGCAGCAGGCGCTGGATACGCTCACCGATCTGTTTGGCAAAACGCCAACGGGCTGGTACACCGGGCGCGACAGTCCAAACACGCGTCGGCTGGTGGTGGAGCAGGGCGGGTTAACCTACGACAGTGACTATTACGGCGACGATCTGCCGTTCTGGACCCAGGTCACCTGTCAGGATGGCACCGTTAAACCGCACCTGATTATTCCCTACACCCTGGAAACCAACGATATGCGTTTTGCCACGCCGCAGGGTTTTAATACCGCAGAGCAGTTCTACACCTATCTGCGTGACAGCTTCGATGTGCTGTATGAAGAGGGGGAAACCTCGCCGAAAATGCTTTCCATCGGCATGCACTGTCGCCTGCTTGGCCGCCCGGGCCGGTTCCGCGCGCTGCAGCGCTTCCTGGATCATATCCAGCAGCATGATAACGTCTGGATTTGTACCCGCCAGCAGATCGCCGAACACTGGGTAAAAACGCATCCGGCACCGCAGGCCTGATCGAAAAACGGATGGGGAAACCCATCCGTTTTTGACATTATCGGCGACTGAAAATCAGGGAATTAAACTGACCTGTGCCGCAACAATTCGCCAGCCGCAGGGCAGTTTCACCCAGGTCTGCTGCTGACGCCCGATTCTACCGCTGCCCTCGCGGGTAAATTCGGTGCTGCAAACGGCAAAATCCTCGCCGAAGGTGGATATCACCGTGTTTTGCAGCTGGCGGTTCAGACCGGCGGGCGAGCGTGATGCGCGGAATTCGCGGATGGCGTCGATACCATACAGATTCTCACCGGCCCCCAGGCGTACGGTGCGCTCATCGTGCCAGAACAGCTCATCCAGAACGACGGTATCGTTACTGATTAAGGCTTCCTCGTAGCGGTAAAAGGCCGCCGTCACTTCAGCAAGGATCGCCGGGCGATCGATATGTTCACTTTTCATTTTTATCTTCCATGTTTGCAGGCGTCGCCTGCGCAATTCCCATCCGCTCCAGTGCCCTGGCGGCACGCAGACAGGCCTGTTCGTTAAACGGTGCCGCGATCAGCTGCAGGCCAATCGGCAAGCCACTCGCCGCCATTAACGGGACGGTAGCGACCGGCAGTCCGAGGAATGAAATCGGCTGGGCCAGCATGCCCATACTCGCGCGGGTTGGCAAGTCGTTGCCATTAATGCGCATGGTCGGCTGACCAATCAGCGTGGCGCAGGTCGGCGTGGCGGGGGCGATCAGCACATCGACATCTCTGAACAGCGCCAGCGCCTGCTGCTGGCAGTGGCGGCGAAAACGTTGGGCCTGAACGTACCATGCGGAGGGGAGCATGGCACCGGCCAGCAGCCGCTCACGGGAAGCCGGTTCAAAGCGCTCCGGCGACTGCTTCAGCGCGGGCAGATAGTGGTTTCCGCCCTCGGCGGCCGTCAGGATAAACGCCGACGCGCGGGCCAGTTCGGCCTCCGGCAGCAGAAGCTCCTCGCTGGCTCCCAGCGCTTTTGCCGCGGTGGCCACGGCGGTGCGGGCGTGCTCATCGCACCACTGTTGGAAATATCCGCCCAGCACACCAACGCGCAGGCCGTCAATCCCGCGATCCAGCTGTGGAACGGTGGTGGCAGACGGCTCACTCGCCTGAAATGCATCGCTGGGATCGTTGCCCTGCAGGACATCGTACACTTCTGCCAGATCGCTGACCCGGCGTGCCAGCGGGCCGATATGATCGAGGCTGGCAACAAACGGATGACTCCCGCTGCGCGACAGCCTGCCAAACGTCGGCTTCAGCCCAAATATCCCGCACAGCGAGGCCGGCACGCGAATAGAGCCGTTGGTATCGGTGCCGAGGGCGAAGTGCACCATCCCGGCGGCCACGGCGGCTGCAGAACCGCCGGACGACCCTCCGGCAATACGCGAAGTATCATGCGGGTTTCGCGTTGCGCCATAGTGGGTGTTTTCGGTGGTGAAACCGTAGGCGTAGGCATCCATATTCAGCATGCCTGACAGCATTGCTCCGCTGGCGGTCAGCTGCCGCACCGCCCAGGCATCCTCCCTGGCAACGGGACGGTCGCTGAACAGGCTGGCTCCGGCCAGTGTGGTATGACCGGCCACATCAAACAGGTTTTTAACCGCGTAAGGCACGCCGGCCAGTGCGGGAAGAGGCTGGCCGTCATGCCGCAGGCGATCGAGGCGCTGAGCCTCCTGCAGCATGCGATCTCGGGTGACGCCGGTCCAGGCGTTAATCGCCGGGTTGTGCCGTTCTATCGCCGCAAGCGTGCAGTCGGCAATATCCGTGGCGCTCAGATCGCCCGTTGCCAGCGCCTGGCGGATTTCAGTGATGGAGAGCGCGGCCAGATTCATGCTTTATACACTCCCGCCACTTCCAGCCGATCATCCAGCGGAAAGGCCATCAGCGGCGCAGCCATCGCGGCAATGCGGGTGAACTGCACCAGCAGCTCGGCACGTCGCGATTCATCCAGATCCATGCCGAGGATCTGCTCCATCTGTAAAATATACGTTGCCCAGTCGGGCTGAGTTGGCGTCATGTTCTTCTCCTGCTAAAAACCGGCGGCGCTGCCGTTGCTGCGGGGATCGAAAGCCCCTTCCAGCATGCCGTTGGTATGGCGGACGATCGCACCCGCGTGGCCCACCGCCTCGCTGAAATCGGGCAGCAGCTCGACCTCATGTCCCAGCGCCCGCAGCGCACTGATGGTCTCCGCGCTGAAACGTCCTTCCAGCTTCAGGGAATCGGACAGCTGCCCCCAGGTGCGGCCCAGCAGCCAGCGCGGCGCGCTGAGCGACTGCTGCAGCGGCATTCCCTGGACGACATGGCGGGTGAAAATGGCGGCCTGGGTCTGCGGCTGGCCGTCGCCGCCCATCGATCCGTAAACCAGCGTGCGGCCATCGTTCAGCCGTGCGGCCGCCGGATTGAGGGTATGGAACGGTTGTTTCCCGGGAGCCAGCGCCAGCAGATGATCGGCATCCAGGCTGAACGATGCACCGCGATTCTGCCAGGTGATTCCGGTGCCCGGCAGCACGACGCCGCTGCCGAACTCGTGGTAGATACTTTGAATAAAGGAGACGGATAGCCCGCTGCTGTCCATCACGCCCATCCAGACGGTATCACCCGGGCCTTTGCCGTTGCCCCACGATGCGGCCTGATTGATATCGATCCGATCGGCAAGCTGCTTCAGGCGCTCGGGCGTCAGCAGCGACTGCACCTCTTCGCGCATAAAGCGCGGATCGGTGATATGGCTGTCGCGCAGGCCGAAAGCCAGCTTGGTGGCTTCCACGATGCGGTGGATGGTTTGCGCCTCGTCCGCATTTTCCATCGCCAGACAATCGGTGATGCCCAGAATGGCCAGCGATACCAGGCCCTGGGTGGGCGGAGTCATATTGTAGATGTCGCCGGACCGGTGGCGAATACGCAGCGGCGTGCGGCGCTGTGCCTGCTGCCGATTGAGATCCTCCAGCGTGATCGGCATTCCGAGCTGCGACATCTCTGCGGCCAGCCGCTGTGCCAGCGGGCCGCGATAGAACGTTTCCAGCCCTTCATCTGCCAGCTGGATCAGCGTAGCGGCAAGGTCTGGCTGCACAAAGCGGCTTCCCGCTTTCGGGATCTCATTCCCCGGTAAGAACGTGGCGGCGAAACCGGGCTGTTCAGCCAGTTCGGCGTATTTGCTGGCGGTGGCTTCAGCCTGAGATGCGGTGATCGGAATGCCGTCCGCCGCATAGCGGATCGCATCATTTAACAGACGAGCCAGCGGCAGGGCATCGCCACCGTACTCGGCGGATACGGCCAGCGCTTCGGACCAGCCGCTGACGGTTCCCGCCACGGTCAGTGCCGATTTCGGGCCGCGATGCGGAATATGGCTTTCGCCGGCGTAAAAGTCGAGATCGGCCAGCGAGCCTGCTGAACCGCTGGCATCAATGGCAACCGGCTCGCCGCCCGGCGGAACGATCAGCCAGAAGCCGTCGCCGCCCAGCCCGTTCATATGGGGATAGACCACCGCAATGGTGGCTGCGGCAGCGACCATGGCTTCTATGGCGTTGCCTCCCGCCCGTAAAACTCCCAGCGCGCTCTCGCTGGCCAGATGATGTGGGGTCACTGCCATCCCCTGCGGTGCCATATTGCTCTGATTCATATTATTCTCGTTATTGCTCGAACTGACTCTGACTCAAGCAAGAGTCATTCCAGTTTTTTCATCATAATCAGGGCGGCGTTCAGTACTGGGGTGTGGGACGACGAATTGACGGCCGGGCAAGGTTTTTCAGCCGTCGCTACAGACAGGCACGTTATTTGTATATGATCGGTGGAATGAAACAAAAGTTACAGGATGCATAGACATGAAGCAGCTTGATGAACGCCTGCGCGGTCACTATGCGCAACTCTCGCCGCAGGAGCAGCGTATTGCGGATTTCGTTTTCGATCATTACGACGACCTGATCGGCTATAACAGCGCGGAACTAGCACGGTTGAGCGGGGTATCGAAGGCCACGGTGAGCCGCCTGTTTAAACGCCTGGGCTATGACACCTATAAAGATATGCGCAGCGAAATGCGTACGCTGCGTCAGAGCGGCATGCCGCTGACGGATGTCCGTGACGCGGTACAGGGAAACACACTGTTAGCCCGCCACTACAAGCAGGAAATGGCGAATCTCACGCAGTGGGTGAATGCCCTCGACAGCACGCATTTCGGCCAGGTCGTTAATGCACTGTGTGAGAGCCAGCGGATATTCATTATTGGCTTACGCAACTCGTATCCGGTCGCGCTGCACTTGCGCCAGCAGCTTCTTCAGGTCAGGAGCCGGGTGCAGCTGCTGCCGCAGCCGGGGCAAACCTTTTCTGAAGAGCTGATCGACATCACGCCGGAGGACCTGGTGGTGGTGGTGGCGTTTCGCCGCCGCCCGCGCATCATCCGGCCGCTGTTACAGCAGCTGCAGCAGCGCCATATCCCTACGCTGGTGATGTGCGAACCTCAGGCACAGCCAACCCTCGGGCTGGCGCGCTGGCAGCTGTGCGCGCCGCTGGACAGCGTATCGGCCTTCGACAGCTATTCGGCGGCCAACAGCCTGGTGAACCTGCTGTCGAATGCCGTTTTGCATGAGTTACTCAGCAACGGGCGTCAGCGGATCCATCAAATTGCCGACCTTTACGGTGAACTGGACGAGCTGGAACAGCGCTGATGGGGCACTAATTTGGTGCTTTGCCTGATTATGGGGCAGCAGTCGGTGCCCCTTTTTATTGCGCTTTTCCCGTGTCCTGATATGCCTTTTCTGATTTTTTTCGTCGTAATAACCCGTTTTTTATCGTGGAATCTCTTCCGTGTATTCTGATTTTAAACAGGTTTTATCAAGGGTGTGGCGTACGGCCACCGATTTCAGCAAGAAAAATCAACGCTAAAATCCCCGGTGGCACATTAGTTGCAAATAAATTCTTTAAGAATCTTTCGTTTCATGATGTATTAACTGGGGAAGTGAGAATGAAAAAAGGCTTATTTGCATTACTGGCTGGCGCTTTACTGCTGACGTCTACCGCTTCGGCGCTGGCGGATCAATTACAAGATATTGAAAAACGTGGCGTTATCCGTATTGCCGTGCCGCAGGATTTCCCTCCGTTTGGTTCAGTGGGCACCGACCTGCAGCCGCAGGGCTATGACATTGATATGGCGAAGTACCTGGCGAAGCAAATGAAACTTAAGTTGCAGCTGGTGCCGGTCACCAGCGCAAACCGCGTGCCTTATCTGCAAACGGATAAAGTGGACCTGGTGATTTCCAGCCTGGGTAAAAACCCGGAACGTGAAAAAGTGATCGACTTCAGCCGCGCCTATGCGCCGTTCTTCCTCGGTGTGTTTGGCCCGAAAGATGGCACCCTAAAAGATGCGGCGGATCTGAGCGGCAAATCCATTGGCGTCACCCGCGGTGCCGTTGAGGATATGGTGCTGACCAGCGTGGCGCCGAAAGAGGCGGAAGTGAAGCGTTACGAAGACAACAACACCACGCTGTCGGCGTATCTGTCTGGACAGGTGCAGTATGTGGCGACCGGTAACCTGGTCGTGGCCGCTATTGCCCGCCAGAACGCGGACAAAGCGCCGGTAGCGAAGTTTATGCTGAAAGACTCGCCGTGCTTTATCGGCATGAAGAAGAATGAACCGGCGCTGAAGGCCAAAGTCGATGAGCTGATCGGCCAGGCGCTGAAGGACGATACGCTGAACAAACTGTCGCAGGAGTGGCTGAAAGCGCCATTGCCCGCTGACCTGGGTTAATCGGGACTGACTGATGATCGGGCAACTGAATTTTCCTGCGCTGTGGCCCTACTGGCCGGAACTGGTTTCCGGCCTGTGGGTGACCATCCAGCTGACGGTGATGGCGACCGTAGGGGGCGTGGGGTTGGGTATTCTGGGTGCTGCGCTTCGAAGCGGCACACCCTCCATACTCAGCCGCTGCTGGGGCGCTTACGTCGAACTGATCCGCAACACGCCGTTTGTGGTTCAGCTGTTTTTTATCGTTTTCGGCCTGCCCAACCTGGGCCTGAAACTGACCGCCGGAGAGGCGGCGCTGCTGGCGATGCTGATTAACCTCGGTGCCTACAGCACGGAAATCATCCGCGCCGGTATTCAGGTGACGCCGAAAGGGCAGTGGGAGGCCGGTCGCGTGCTGGGCTTAACCCGCACCCAGACGTTTATCCGCGTGGTGCTGCCGCCGTCGATGAAGCGCATTTATCCGGCGCTGGTGAGCCAGTGCATTATCGTGATGCTCGGCTCCTCGGTGGTGTCGCAGGTCTCTTATGAAGAGCTGACCTTTGCCGCCAACCTGATCCAGTCGCGGACGTTTTTGAGTTTTGAAGTGTATCTGGTGACCACGCTGATGTATCTGGCGCTGTCGATTGCCATGCGTCAGCTGCTGCTGGCCGCCGGGCGTAAATGGTTCGGGGAGCAGCCGTAATGACGACCTTTACCGACTGGGACATCCTGCGTAATCTGCTGCTGGCGGCGCGCTGGACCATCCTGCTGTCGCTGACGGCATTCTTCGGCGGCACGCTGGTGGCGATGCCGCTGGTGATGGTTCGCCTGACTCGGCGCCGCTGGCCGTGCCGCTTTATTCGCGCCTGGACCGAGCTGTTTCAGGGCACGCCGCTGCTGATGCAGCTGTTCCTGGCCTTCTTCGGCGTGGCGCTGTTCGGCATTGACGTTTCACCGTGGACCGCCGCCTCGCTGGCACTGACGTTTTACACCAGCGCCTTCCTGATCGATATCTGGTACGGCAGCATCCAGGCGCTGCCGAAAGGGCAGTGGGAAGCCTGCCGCTGCCTCGGTCTGAGCTTCGGCCAGACGCTGTATCGCGTGGTTCTGCCGCAGGCGCTGCGCATCGGCATCGCGCCGACCGTGGGCTTTGCCGTACAGGTGGTGAAAGGCACGGCGCTGGCGTCGATTATCGGCTTTATCGAGCTGACCAAAGCCGGCACCATTCTCAACAATGTGACGTATCAACCGTTTAAAGTTTTCGGGCTGGTGGCGCTGGGCTACTTCCTGATGTGTTATCCGCTGTCCCGCTACAGCCAGTATCTGGAGAAGAAATTCAATGCCGCTCATCACCATTAATCAGGTGCAGAAATACTATGGCGACAACCACGTACTGAAGGGCGTGGATCTCGACATCGAAATGGGCCAGGTGATCTCCATCATCGGCCGCAGCGGCTCGGGGAAAAGCACCCTGCTGCGCTGTATGAACGGGCTGGAAGGCTATCAGGAAGGCAGCATTAAGCTCGGCGGCATGACCATCACCGATCGTGAATCCCAGTCGCGTGAGATCAGCAGTTCGGTCGGCATGGTGTTCCAGAACTTTAATCTGTTCCCGCACATGACCGCGCTGGAAAACGTCATGCTGGCACCGCGCCGCGTGCTGAAAAAAAGCGACGCCGAGTGCCGGGCGCTGGCGGCGGAAATGCTCAATAAAGTCGGGCTGGGGGATCGCATGGATTACTATCCTGCCAACCTGTCCGGCGGCCAGCAGCAGCGCGTGGCGATTGCCCGTGCGCTGGCGATGTCACCAAAAGTATTGCTGTGCGATGAGATCACCTCTGCGCTCGATCCCGAGCTGGTTGGCGAAGTACTGAAAGTGCTGGAGCAGCTGGCGAAAGAGGGCATGACGCTGATCCTCGTGACGCATGAAATGAATTTTGCCCGCGAAGTGGGCGACCGCGTAGTGTTTATGCATCAGGGCCGCGTGTGGGAGCAGGGCGACAGTAAAACCCTGTTTGCCAATCCCCAGACCAATGAGCTTAAACAGTTTATCTCCTCGGTGCGTGGGCTTTAGGCTACTGACCTGCACCAGTAACGTCTGAAGCGTTATTTACATATAGGAATCGATGATGGATTTATCTAAATTTACCCAGATCAACCCGCCGCAGCGTTTACTGATGGGGCCGGGGCCGATTAACGCCGACCCGCGCGTGCTTCGCGCCATGTCCAGCCAGCTGATCGGGCAGTACGATCCGGCCATGACTCAGTATATGAACGAAGTGATGGCGCTGTATCGCGGCGTGTTCCGCACCAAAAATCAGTGGACCATGCTGATCGACGGTACCTCGCGCGCGGGCATCGAGGCTATCCTGCTGTCTGCTATTCGTCCGGGTGACAAAGTGCTGGTGCCGGTCTTTGGCCGTTTCGGCCATCTGCTATGCGAGATCGCTCGCCGCTGCCGCGCCGAAGTCCACACCATTGAGATCCCATGGGGTGAAGTGTTCACCCCGGACCAGATTGAAGACGCGATCAAAAAAGTGAAGCCGCGCCTGCTGCTGACCGTACAGGGCGATACTTCCACCACCATGCTGCAACCGCTGGAAGAGCTGGGTGCCATCTGCCGTAAGTACGGCGTGCTGTTCTACACCGACGCCACGGCCTCGTTCGCCGGTAACGCGCTGGAAACCGATGCCTGGGGACTGGATGCCGTCTCCGCCGGGATGCAGAAATGCCTCGGCGGCCCGTCCGGCACGTCGCCGATCACCCTCAGTCCGCAGATGGAAGAGGTTATCCGCAAGCGCAAGTGCGTGGAAGCGGGGATCCGTACCGATGCGCATCAGGACGGCGACGATGAGATGATCTACTCCAACTACTTCGATCTCGGCATGATCATGGATTACTGGGGGCCTGAGCGCCTGAACCACCACACCGAAGCCACCTCCGCGCTGTTCGGTGCCCGCGAATGCGCGCGCCTGATTCTGGAAGAGGGGCTGGATAACGGCATCGCCCGCCACAAGCTGCACGGCGACGCGCTGCTGAAAGGCATTCAGGGAATGGGGCTGGAAACCTTCGGCGATCTCAACCACAAAATGAACAACGTGCTCGGCGTGGTGATCCCGCAGGGCGTCAACGGCGATCTGGTGCGTAAGCTGGTGCTGGAAGATTTCGGCATTGAGATCGGTACCTCCTTTGGCCCGCTGATTGGCAAAGTGTGGCGCATCGGCACCATGGGCTACAACGCGCGTAAAGACTGCGTGATGCAGACGCTGAGCGCGCTGGAATCCGTGCTGAACCACCTTGGTTTCCGCACAACTCAGGGCGCTGCGATGCAGGCGGCCTGGGATCACTATAACGGGAGCCGTTAATGACTGACTGCCTGATGACGGCTGCCGCCGCTGCCGAGGCGGCGGCGCGGGTGATGTCCCGCTGCGATGCGCTGGCAGAAATCAGCGAAACGCCGGGCGAGCTGACCCGCGTTTATCTGTCGCCGGAGCTGCTGCGGGCTAACGCGATGGTCGGTAAATGGATGACGGCGGCGGGGATGAAAGTGTGGCAGGACAGCGTCGGTAACATCTGCGGACGCTATGAGGGCCAGCAGGTCGACGCGAAAGCGCTGCTGCTGGGTTCTCACCTGGACACGGTGCGCAACGCCGGGCGCTATGACGGCATGCTCGGTGTGCTGACCGCCATTGAAACCGTGCAGTACCTGCACGATCGCGGCGAACGCCTGCCGCTGGCCATTGAAATCGTCGGCTTCTGCGATGAAGAAGGCACCCGTTTCGGCATCACCCTGCTGGGCAGTCGCGGCCTGACCGGCAACTGGCCGGAAAGCTGGGTCGATCACCCGGATGCCAACGGCATTACCGTGGCGCAGGCGATGAAAAACTGTGGGCTGAATGCCGACCGCATCTGGCAGTCGGCGCGCGATGTCGAAGACTTCGTGGCCTATCTGGAGCTGCACATCGAGCAGGGACCGTGCCTGGAGCAGGAGCAGTTGGCGCTGGGCGTGGTGACGGCGATTAACGGTGCGCACCGCCTGAACTGTCGCTTTGTTGGTGAGGCCGGTCATGCCGGGACCGTGCCAATGAGCCACCGTAAAGATGCGCTGGCTGCCTCCGCCGAGTGGATGCTGTATATCGAACGGCACACGCCGCAGGTTGGTCCGCAGCTGGTGGCCACGGTCGGCACGCTGCAGTGCCAGCCCGGCGCGGTGAATGTGATCCCCGGCGATGTGGCGTTGTCGCTCGACGTGCGCGGCCCGGAAGACGGCCCGCTTTCCGCGTTGCTGGCCGATCTGCTGGCTGAAGGTGAGGCGATTGCGCAGCGTCGCGGCATCAGCTTCAGCGCCGAGGAGTATTACTGCATTCCGGCCACCGCCTGTGATGCCGAGCTGCAGGCCGCGCTGACCCGCGCCGTGGTTCAGGTGCAGGGGCGCAGCCTGTCGCTGCCGAGCGGAGCCGGGCATGACGCCATCGCCGTGGCCGAGCGCTGGCCGTCAGCCATGCTGTTCGTGCGCTGCGATCGCGGCATCAGCCATCACCCGGCAGAATCGGTGACCACGGAAGACGTGGCGCAGGCGGTTCAGGCCTACGTGCAGGTGGTGAATGAGGTGGCGGGCAGGGCGTAATATCGTGCCTCAGTCCACGTTTATCGTGGCGTAGTGTTCTAGGTAACGGCGCAGGGTGGGAGAAAGTAATATTGATTTTCTACCTTATAACCCCCGATAGTGTGGGTTCCCTGCCGCCGTTTTGTAAGAATCTTGCGCCTGATGTGGAACGACGATCGCTTTTTCGAAAAAATTGAAACCACCCTCGGGGTGGATTACCTGCTGCGCGCGCGCGAAGGTGTGCCTGAAAAAGGGGTATATATTCGCCCTCATGTTCATCTGGAACATGAGATTATGTGGTTCCGCCGCGCCGAAGGATCGTACTCCATCGGCAGTGAAAAACTTGCGCTGCGCGACAATACGCTGGTTTTTGTAGGATCGATGATCCTGCATGATATGGAGCTGGCGTTTACCCCCGATCACGAGCGGTTTTTGCTGCAGTACAGTAGTGCGGTCATGAACCGGCTCAAATGCCCGCTGCCCTTTACCGGCCAGCACGCTGGATTTGTTCTCCAGCTCAACGAGCGTGACGCGGAACGCATGCAGTTCCTGTTTACCTGGTTTACGCAACTGCACGACGAACCGCATAGCTCCCGCGAATCCAACCCGTTATTAACGCTGCTGCTGAATACGGTTTACGGCCATGCAGAGCAGGCCGTTAAGGTGAACGTCAGCGAAGACAAGAACAGCACCTTCGACAGCCTTATCGATTTTGTGGTGCAGATTGAACGAGATCGCACTTTCAGCATCACGCTGAACGACGCCGCCGAACGCTGCGGGCTTTCATCCAGCCATTTTTCCCGCACCTTCAAAAAAATCATGCAGATTAGTTTTAAGGACTATCTGGTCAGAAAGAAAATTGCCGCCTCAGCCGAGCTGCTCAGAACGACGGAATTGAGCATCACGGAGATCGCCTACCAGTGTGAATTCACCGACAGCGCCTATTACTGTTTTAAGTTCCGATCGCTGATGGGCGTAACGCCAAAAAAATTCAGGACCTACAGCCGCTCTACGAAGCAGCTATCCACTAAACACGACCCGTTGCCCTGACCGGTCTGCCGTCGGATCGCGAAAAAATGCTCTCTGTGCTGACCGGCCGCCGGTGCGCTTCCTGATGACACCGCTGAGCTGAATTGCTTTTTTCAAAAGGGTGATCGTCGTTACACCCAAAGCGCAAAAAAATTATATAAAGCCGCAATCTCTCTACATCAACCTGCCCCGATAAAGCCTATTTTTGATACCAGCTGGCCCGCTACCCCCGATCCTGCAGACACAACACCAGAAGGTAATCTATGTCCAAGCTGACGATTAAAGAGAAAATTGGCTACGGGCTGGGTGATGGCGCATCGAACATCATCTGGCAAACCATCATGCTGTTTATGGCCTACTTCTACACCGATATTTACGGCCTCAGCCCTTTCCATATGGGCGTGATGTTTCTTTTCGTCCGCATTGTTGACGCCTTTTTTGATATTTATATTGGCTTCCTGGCGGATCACACCTCGACCCGGCACGGCCAGTTCAGGCCTTACTTGCTCTGGTTTGCCCTGCCGTTCGGCATTCTTGGCTCGCTGACCTTTTTCACGCCGGATCTGGGTGAAAGCGGCAAAATTATCTATGCCTACGTGTCGTATACGGCGCTCTCCCTGCTCTACACGCTGGTGAATGTGCCGTACTGCGCGATGATCAATAATCTCTCTCAGGACTCCGATGAACGGCTGTCGATGCAGTCCTACCGCTTTGCCTTCGCGGCGCTGGGCGGCATTGTCGTTTCCGCCGTGGCGCTGCCGCTGACCAAAGTGCTGGGCGGCGGCAACCTTCAGCAGGGCTATTTCTATGCCATGGTGCTGATGGGCGTGGCCAGCACCGTGATGTTTTATCTCTGCTTCGCGTTGACCCAGGAACGCTATATCCGCCCGGTAGATAAATCACAAAAATTTAGCATGGTGTTCAGCGAGCTTCGCTATCTGACGTCGGATGCAAACTGGCGGCGTTTATTCCTGCTGAACGTCATTAACCTGACGGCGGGAATATTAAAGACCGGTGGGGCGATGTATTTTGTCACCTATTACCTGCACCGGCCCGAGCTGGTCGGCGTGGTTCTTACCATCATCCTCGGTGCTAAGTTTGTAGGGTCAATGTTTACCACCACGCTCTATTCCCGATTAGAGCGAGTGTTCGCGTATAAAATGGCGATGACGGTACAGGCATTGATTATGATTGCGCTGTTCTTTATCCCGGCGCAGCACGCGGTTCTGATTTGTTGCATTATCGGCTGTATTCACGTCATCAACTCAACGGCAACGCCGCTGCAGTGGAACTTACTCAGCGATATTATTGACAATATTGAAAATAAAGCCGGCAAGTCCTTCAGCGGCCTGGTGTTCTCAACCAATATTTTTGCGATCAAGGTTGGCATTGCCATAGGTGGTGCACTGATGGGATGGATCCTCACCGTCGGCGGCTATGTGGGCAACGTACCAACCCAGCTGGATTCGGCCACGCTCTGCATCAGATTAATTTTTACTATCATTCCCGCACTGTTAATTCTCAGCCTGATCTTGGTATTGAGAAATTACGATCTCAGCCCGAACCATCCTGAGGGCACCAATCAGCAAGAGGGTGCCGACGCCGTGCTGTCGGGCGCTAAAGGAGAAGCAAGATGACCACGATTATTAATCCTATCTTACCCGGCTTTAATCCCGATCCGTCGATCATCTTTGCGAACAATGCCTATTATATTGCCGCGTCGACCTTTGAATGGTTTCCCGGGGTGAGCCTGTACAAATCTTACGATTTAAAAAACTGGACATTGATATCTTATCCCTTAAATCGGGTCAGCCAGCTGGATATGAAAGGTAATCCCGACTCCGGCGGCGTTTTTGCGCCCTGCCTGACGGTTGATAACGGTATTTTTTATCTGGTCTTCAGCGATGTTAAAAACCTGTCAGGCCGCTTCTGGGATGTGAATAATTATATTGTCAGCACGACGGACATTGAAGGTGAATGGTCAGAACCCACCTATCTCAACAGCCGGGGCATCGACCCCTCTTTGTTCCATAAAAGCGACGGCACCAAGTGGCTGGTCAGCATGGAAATGAGCTATCGCGATGGCGGCAAGCCGGGCTTCCCGAAATGGAACGGCATCATCATCCAGCAGTACGATGAACAGCGTAAGCAGCTTATAGGGGAATGCCGAAAAATTTATAACGGCAGCGAACTGGGGATAACCGAAGGGCCGCATCTTTATGAGCGCGATGGCTGGTTTTATCTGCTGACCGCCGAAGGGGGCACCTTCTACAATCACGGTGTGACCATGGCGCGATCCCGGCAGCTAATGGGGCCGTATGAAACCGATCCCTGCGGTCAGATGATGACCTCCCGCTATGACTGCCGGCTGCCCCTTCAGCGCGTCGGCCACGCGGATCTGATTGAAACCGGGCAGGGGGAGTGGTTTATCGTTCACCTGTGCGGCAGGCCGCTGCCGTCGCGGGGCAGAAGCCCGATGGGCAGGGAAACGGCCATTCAGAAAGTATACTGGAACCAGGACGGCTGGCTGCGGCTGATTAATGAGAAAAACACCCCGGAACAGGTGGTCCATACGCTGCTGCCGGAAAAACCCTGGCCAGCGATGGCCGTGCGGGATGACTTCGATAAGCCGACCTTGCCGTTTCACTACCAGAGTCTGCGCATTCCCCTGGCCGACGCGTTTTGCAGCCTGACGGCGCGAAAGGGCTGGCTTCGCCTGCGGGGCCAGGAATCCCTTAGCTCTCATCATCACCAGAGCCTGGTGGCCAGAAGGCAGACCGATTTTGCCTTCAGGGCGCAAACCCGTATCGATTTCCAGCCCACTTCCTTTCAGCAGATGGCCGGGCTGGTCTGTTACTACGACACCACCAATTTTCTCTACCTCTATCTCACGCGTGATGAGCGCGGCAGACGCACCGTTAACCTGCTGATTAACGACCTTAATCGTTTCAGTGAACCGAGCGGGGACGGTATCGCCCTCGACGATGACGGCCCGGTTTACCTGAAAGTGGAAGTAGACCACGATGCCGCCTGGTTCTTTTACTCCCTTGATGAGCGGGAGTGGCATCCTGTGGGGGGGTATGTGGAATACAGCAAACTGTCCGATGAATACTTTAAAGAGCGTGGTCACGAGCGGTTTACCGGCGCCTTTGTCGGGGTCTGCTGCCAGGATTTCACGGGGGAGAAAGCCTTTGCCGATTTCGACTACTTCTCCTATCAGCCTGTGGACGCGGGCTGAGCCCCCATCCTCTGATGGCACCAGCGTAACGGAGACGACATGGCATGGCATCCCCATCGCCGGGCTGCACGGCGTTATCGAATCACCCTGCTGTTTAATGCCAACAAAGCCTATGATCGGCAGGTGATGGAGGGGGTGGGCGAATACCTGCAGGCATCGCAAAGCCGGTGGGATATCTTTATCGAAGATGATTTTCGCATGCGCTTAGCACCGGTTACCGACTGGCTGGGTGACGGGGTTATCGCCGACTATGACGATGCGGGCATCGAGGCGCAGCTTGCTGGCGTTGCGGTGCCGGTGGTGGGGGTGGGCGGATCCCGTCTTCACTCCCCGTATCCGGCGGTTCACTATATTGCCACGGACAACGCGGCCCAGGTCGAGTTGGCCTGGCGGCATCTGCAGGAGAAAGGGATTTCGCAGTTTGCCTTCTACGGCCTGCCGGACAGCATTCATCACCGCTGGGCTAAGGAGCGCGAAATGGCCTTTCGCCGGCTGGCCAGCCGCAATGGCTACCCGCTGCGCGTTTATCAGGGAAGCGAAACCTCGGCGGTGAGCTGGCAGCATGCGCAAAACCGCCTGGCTGACTGGCTGCAACAGCTTCCTCCCCACTGTGGCATTATTGCCGTTACCGATTCACGCGCCCGCCATATCCTTCAGGCCTGCGAGTCTCTGAATATTCCGGTGCCGGAAACCCTGTCGGTTATCGGTATTGATAACGAAGAGCTGACGCGCTATCTGTCGCGCGTGTCTCTCTCTTCCGTGGTGCAGGGGACCCGGCAGATGGGTTTTCAGGCAGCCAGGCTTCTTCAGCGTCTGATCGACGGTGAGGTCTTGCCGATGCAGCGCATTCTTATTCCTCCTCAGCGGGTGATCGGCCGGCGTTCGACCGACTATCGTTCCCTGAACGATCCGGCGGTGATTCAGGCGATGCACTTTATCCGCGGTCATGCCAGTGACGGCATCCGCGTGGAGCAGGTGCTGGATGCGGTTGGCCTCTCCCGTACCAGCCTTGATACGCGATTTAAGGCGGAAACGGGGCTCTCGCTGCACGCGACTATCCACGCGGAAAAACTGACCCGCGCCAGGGAAATGCTCACCGCTACGGCGCTGCCCGTGGCAGAAATTGCGCAGGTCTGCGGCTATCCCTCTCTGCCGTACTTCTATGCCGTATTCAGAAAAGCGTACGGCATCCCCCCCGGGCAGTACCGGGAGGATAACCGCCACGGCACTTCGGAGTGAAGATTGAATTTACCTTTTCATTTCAATGAATTGTTTGCATTTTGTCGTGTGGGCGGCCAAATAATGTGATCGCCAGCACGGTTGCAAATTCTCGCAATCGGGTCGCGAAATATCGCAATTGAGGCGCCGGGCCATTGCGAAGAGGATGAGGCAACACGGAGATTTTTTTTCCCTCAACCCGGAGTCTGCAATGAGCATCTATTTCGACAGATTAGACAAAGTTCGCTACGAAGGCACACAGAGCCGCAATCCGCTGGCATTTCGCCACTACAACCCGGATGAAGTTATCCTGGGTAAAAGCATGAAAGATCATCTGCGCTTTGCCGCCTGCTACTGGCATACGTTCTGCTGGAACGGTGCCGATATGTTCGGCGTCGGGGCTTTTGACCGCCCGTGGCAGAAAGCCGGGAACGAACTTGAACTGGCCAAGCTGAAAGCGGACGTCGCCTTCGAGTTTTTCCACAAGCTGGATGTGCCGTTCTATGCGTTCCACGATGTCGATGTGTCGCCGGAAGGCCGGTCGGTGCGTGAGTATCAGAGCAACCTGGCGGAAATGACCGATGTTCTGGCCCGCAAACAGGAAGAGAGCGGCGTGAAGCTGCTGTGGGGAACCGCGAACTGCTTCACCAACCCACGCTATGCCGCCGGCGCGGCGACCAGCCCGGATCCTGATATTTTCTGCTGGGCGGCGACGCAGGTCTTTCATGCGATGAATGCCACGCACAAACTGGGTGGAGAAAACTATGTGCTGTGGGGCGGCCGTGAAGGCTACGAAACGCTGCTGAATACCGACCTGCGTCAGGAACGCGAGCAGATCGGCCGCTTTATGAATCTGGTGGTCGAACACAAATATAAAATCGGCTTCACCGGGCCTCTGCTGATTGAGCCGAAGCCGCAGGAGCCGACCAAACACCAGTACGACTATGATGCGGCAAACGTGTATGGCTTCCTCAAGCAGTTCGGCTTAGAAAATGAAATTAAGCTGAATCTGGAAGCGAACCATGCCACCCTGGCGGGTCACTCGTTCCATCATGAAATTGCCACCGCCATTGCGCTGGGTATATTCGGGTCCGTTGATGCCAACCGCGGCGATCCGCAGTGCGGCTGGGATACCGATCAGTTCCCGGTCAGCGTGGAGGAAAATGCGCTGGTGATGTATGAAATCCTCAAAGCCGGTGGGCTGACCAGCGGCGGGCTGAACTTTGATGCCAAAGTTCGCCGTCAAAGCACGGACAAATACGATCTGTTCCACGGCCATATCGGCGGCATGGATACCATGGCTCTGGCGCTGAAAGTGGCGGCGCGGATGATCGAGGACGGCGAGCTGGAGCGGACGGTAGCAGAACGCTACGCCGGCTGGAGCAGCCCGCAGGGGCGTCAAATTCTGCAGGGCAATCTGTCTCTGGAAGCGCTTGCTGACTACACCAGCGGAAACAACCTTGCGCCTCAGCACCAGAGCGGTCGCCAGGAACATCTGGAAAACCTCGTTAATCGTTACCTCTTCGATTAATCCCTTCGCGCCACCTGCGGGTGGCGCCTGTTCAGGACACTCAATATGTACATTGGAATCGATCTCGGCACGTCGGGCGTCAAAGCGATCCTGGCGGATGAACAGGGACGAGTGCTTGCCTCCCATACGGAAGCTCTGACGCTGCAGCGGCCGTACCCCCTCTGGTCCGAGCAGGATCCGCAGGCCTGGTGGCAGGCTACCGACAGTGCCGTTCGTTCACTCGGCCAGCGGCATTCACTGGCGGACGTGAAGGCGATAGGCCTGGCGGGGCAGATGCACGGCGCCACGCTGTTAGATAAGCGGCAGCGTGTGCTGCGCCCGGCCATTCTCTGGAACGATGGCCGCTGCGGCGAAGAGTGCCGCGATCTTGAGGTGGCCATTCCTGAGCAACGGCGCATAACCGGCAATCTGATGATGCCGGGCTTCACCGCGCCAAAGCTGCTCTGGCTGGCGCGCCACGAGCCGGATGTGTTTCGCCAAATCGATAAAGTGCTGCTGCCGAAAGATTATCTGCGCTTTCGCATGACGGGCCGCTTTGCCAGCGATATGTCGGATGCCTCCGGCACGCTGTGGCTGGATGTGGCCCGCCGCGACTGGAGCGACCGCATGCTGGAAAGCTGCGGCCTGACCCGCGGCCATATGCCTGAACTCTTTGAGGGCAGCGATATCACCGGGGTCCTCCACGCGAGCATTGCCCGCGAGTGGGGCGTTCCGCCGGTGCCGATCGTCGCGGGCGGCGGCGATAACGCGGCCGGTGCAGTGGGGGCCGGTATTGTCGATCCCGGTGCGGCAATGCTGTCGCTGGGGACGTCCGGCGTCTATTTCGCGGTCAGCGAGGGTTACCATAGTAATCCTGAAAGCGCGGTTCATGCTTTCTGCCACGCGCTGCCCGACCGCTGGCATTTGATGTCGGTGATGCTCAGTGCGGCTTCCTGTCTGGACTGGGCCGCACGCTTAACCGGCGTGGGGAGCGTTCCCGCCCTGATCGAAAAGGCACAGTCTGCCGCGCCCGGCGCGGGCGGACCGATCTTCTTACCTTATCTTTCCGGGGAGCGTACGCCGCACAATAATCCGCATGCCCGGGGCGTGTTTTTTGGCTTAGGTCATGAACATGGTCAGGCGGAGCTGGCGAAATCGGTGCTGGAAGGCGTGGGATATGCGCTGACCGACGGGATGAACGTGGTGAATGCCGCCGGGGTTAATCCCGACAGCATCACGCTGATTGGCGGTGGCGCACGAAGCCCCTGGTGGCGGCAGATGCTGGCCGATATTTCTGGCAAAGTGCTGGATTACCGCACGGATGGAGATGTAGGGCCGGCGCTGGGGGCGGCCAGGCTGGCACAGCTTGC
The DNA here is from genome assembly GCF_003751505.1 of Erwinia sp. JUb26. GTDB lineage: Bacteria > Pseudomonadota > Gammaproteobacteria > Enterobacterales > Enterobacteriaceae > Erwinia. Next base: position 38,204 of record NZ_RJVB01000007.1, read on the forward strand.
TCTGTCGCCGCACAGCACCTTTGGTGATCTCCTGCCGCCGCTGTCGCTTGAACAGCAGCATATTCCCGATGCTGACCTGCACGCGCAGTATGCCGGGCAACAGGCGCGATTCCGCTCCCTGTATCGCCATCTTGCGCCCATGATGTCGGGGGAATAATCCACGCGCGCGGTAAAGAAACGGCCCGTAACGGGCCGTTAGTATATTTATAAACTGAATGAATCTGCATCCCGCCATGCCGGAAACTTCTCGCGATACTCGCGCAAACTCTCCAGCGACAGCTCCGCTTCAAGAATTGCAGGCTGGTGGGGCTCTCCGGCGGCAAGTATCTCTCCCAGCGGGCTGAAAATCCGGCTGTCGCCGCTGTAGCCGTGGCCGTTGCCGTCGGTGCCCACGCGGTTGCATCCGGCAATATAGGCCTGATTTTCAATCGCTCGCGCCTGCAGCAGCGCCTGCCAGTGTAGGGCGCGCGGGGCAGGCCAGTTCGCCACGTACAGCGCCAGATCGTAGTCATTCTGGTTGCGGGCGAAAACCGGGAAGCGCAGGTCGTAACACACCTGAGGTAGAATGCGCCAGCCACGCCACTCAAACACTTCACGGCGATCGCCTGCCAGATAGTGCTCGTGCTCACCGGCCATGCGGAACAGGTGGCGCTTATCGTAGAAGTGCACCGCGCCGCCCGGTTCAACGAGGAAGAAGCGGTTAACCGCGCCTTTTGCCGTCTGGATCGCCGCGCTGCCGGCTACCATCGCGTGGGTTGCAGCGGCTTTTGACTGCAGCCAGCTAATTACCTCACTTTCTGGCAGCGAGCTTTTTGCCGCTTCCATCGCAAAACCGGTGGTGAACATCTCCGGCAGCACAATCAGGTCGCGTTCTTTCAGGCCGTCCAGCAGCGAATCAAAGAAACGCAGGTTGGCTTCGCCATCCATCCAGACCAGCGGTTGCTGGAGTACGCTAATTTTTAAAGTTGACACAATCGCTCCGCAGCAGCGTCCAGCGTGGCTTCCTGTTTGGCGAAGCACAGGCGGATCAGTTTATGAGGGAAGGCATCGGCGCAGAACACCGACAGCGGAATCGCCGCTACGCCCACTTCTTTTGTTAACCACTGGCAGAATGCCACATCGTCGAGATCCGAGATAGCGCTGTAATCCGCCAGCAGGAAGTAGGTACCTTCGCACGGCAGCAGCTTGAAACGGCTGGCGGAGAGAGCCTCAACAAAACGGTCGCGGCGGGCGCGGTAAAATTCCGGCAGCTCGCGGTAGTGCTCCGGGTGCTGCTGCAGCATATCGGCCAGCGCCAGCTGCGCCGGGGTGTTGACCGAGAAGGTCAGATACTGATGCACCTTGCGCACTTCTGCGCTCAGCGCGGCGGGGGCCACGCAGTAGCCGACTTTCCAGCCGGTCATATGGAAGGTTTTACCAAAGGAAGACACGGCAATCGCCCGCTCGCGCAGTTGCGGATGCGCCAGCACGCTGGCATGGCCGGCTTCATCAAAGCAGATGTGCTCGTACACTTCGTCGCTCAGAACATAAATTTCCTGCGCGGCAATCGCCTGCCATAGCTGGGCGAAGTCGCTTTTCTGCCACACGGTCGCGGAAGGGTTATGCGGCGTATTGAGGATCACCAGGCGAGTGCGCGGCGACAGCAGGGCGGTGAATTCCGCCCAGTCAACGCGAAAGCCGGGAGGCTGTAGTGCAATGCGCTTCATCACGCCGCCCGCCAGCGTCACTGCCGGGGCGTAGCTGTCGTAGCTTGGGTCGAAGCAGATCACTTCATCACCCGGACGCACCAGCGCGGTGATCGCCGCGTACAGCGCTTCGGTGGCACCGGCGGTGACGGTGATTTCACTGTTCACATCCGGCTGATAGCCGTAGAGCTCGGCGGTTTTCTGCGCAATGGCTTCACGCAGCGGCGCCACGCCGATCATCGGCGCGTACTGGTTAGCGCCCTGGCTGACGTGATAAGCCAGGCGCTCCTGCAGATATGCAGGGCCGTCAAAATCCGGGAACCCCTGGGATAGATTGATCGCGTTGTGCTGCTGGGCGAGCGCGCTCATCTGTGTGAAGATGGTGGTGCCCAGTGCGGGCAGCTTGCTCTCTGGCGTGAATGACGTCTGGCTCATGGTTACAACCCTTGCTGAATGCGGTTTTATGATGTTGTGTCCTGTGTTGCTGCCAATATATCACGGTGATACTATTTGGCAATCGAGACGCTTAGACGGCTAAAATCAAGTCCTGAATAAATAGTCCCAGAGGAATAAAAAAAGAGATGACCCAGACCTCACAATTGGATCAGCTGGTTAGCGCCTGTCACTGGATTGGTGAACGCGGCTGGGCTCCGGCCACCGGCGGCAACATGTCCATCCGCCAGGACGCGGCGTTCTGCCTGCTGAGTGAATCCGGTAAAGACAAAGGCAGCCTGACTCGCGATGACTTTATCCAGGTGGAAATTGCCAGCAATCGCGTGCCCTCCGGGCGCAAACCCTCAGCGGAAACCGGCCTGCATACGCTGATTTATCGCCTGTTCCCGGAAGCGGGTGCGGTACTGCATACCCACACCGTCAACTCAACCGTGCTTTCGCGCGTGGAGAAAGGCGCTGCGCTGGAGCTGCAGGGTTATGAGATGCAGAAAACGCTGGCGGGCCAGCACAGCCATCTGGACTGCGTGCCGATTGCGTTGTTTGATAACGATCAGGATATTGATGGTCTGGCGAAGCGCATCGAGCAGTTTGCTGCACAGAATCCGCTGCGCTACGGTTTTCTGCTGCGCGGCCATGGGCTGACCTGCTGGGGCAAAGACGTTAACGAGGCGCGCCGCCATCTTGAAGGACTGGAATTTCTCTTCCAGTGTGAACTGCAACGCCGCGTTCTGGAGAGCCAATGATCCGCGCTATTGTTACCGATATTGAAGGCACCACCAGCGATATTCGCTTCGTTCATAACGTGCTTTTCCCCTACGCTCGTGAAAACCTGCCTGCCTTTATCAAAGGCAACGAGCAGCAGCCTGCGGTGGCTCAGGCGCTGGCCGATCTTCGCACTGAGGTGAATCGTCCGGATGCCACGGCGCAGGAGTTGATTGAGGTGCTGTACGGCTTTATGGATGAAGATCGTAAGTCTACCGCGCTGAAGGCGCTGCAGGGCATGATCTGGCGCGACGGCTATCTGAACGGTAGCTTTACCGGCCATCTGTACGCCGACGTGCTGCCTGCGCTGCAACAGTGGCAGCAGCAGGGCATCGCACTGTATGTATATTCATCTGGCTCAGTAGCAGCGCAGAAATTGTTATTTGGCTACAGCGATGCGGGTGATATCACTGATCTGTTCAGCGGTTACTTCGATACTCACGTCGGTGCCAAGCGTGAAGTGAATTCCTACCGCAACATCGCGGAGCAGATTGCGCTGCCCGCGGCGGAACTGCTGTTTTTATCCGATATCCACCAGGAGCTGGACGCCGCACGGGAAGCGGGCTGGAATACCCTTCAGTTAATACGTGGCGAGGCGGATGCCGAGAGCAGCCATCGCCAGGTTTCAGGTTTCGATCAGATTAACCAGGAGCTGTTGAATTCATGAGTGCACTGACTATTTTTACCGATACCGATGCGGCCACCCAGGTCTGGCACAGTACCGATGCGGCGGAAATCGCCGAAAAGCTGAAATCCAAAGACGTGCGCTTTGAGCGCTGGGAAGCCGACCGCGATCTGGGGGAAAACCCGGATGCCGCGACGGTGATCAACGCCTATCAGCACGCGATCGATCGCCTGGTGGCCGAGAAAGGCTATCAGAGCTGGGATGTGATCAGCATGCGTGCGGATAACCCGCAGAAAGACGTGCTGCGCACTAAATTCCTCTCGGAGCACACCCACGCTGAAGATGAAGTTCGCTTCTTCGTTGAGGGTGCCGGTCTGTTCTGCCTGCATCTGGACGGGCACATCTATCAGATCCTGTGCGAGAAGAACGATCTGATCTCAGTGCCAGAAGGCACCGCGCACTGGTTTGATATGGGTTCCGCGCCGCACTTCACCGCGATCCGTATTTTCGACAATCAGGAAGGCTGGATCGCCAATTTCACCGGCGACACTATCGCTGACGCCTACCCGCGCCTGCCTTAATTTACATAACGGGGTTGCTGCTTCAGCCTCCCCGTTCTCTTTACCTCGTACCCCGCACTGCACACTCCGTTGACTTCGAAAGACCTTTATTGACGAGAAGCGACCGTCAGCCAGAGCCTTAGAGCGATCCGTGCGAAAGGGGCAATGACATTCACGGTACAGCGGATCATTTTCCGACCCGCTGATTCACTCCGTCATTCGCGGGGCTGAAAAATGCCCGCAGTCACCTGCTCCGGGGTGACCACGCCGGTATCCAGAACCCATCCGCTGATTAATGACGCTGGCGTAACGTCAAACGCCGGGTTGTAAACCTGCGCGCCTTCCGGTGCCCAGGTTACGTCGCCGAAGCTGCCCGCCACGCCGGTCACTTCGCTGGCCGCGCGCTGCTCGATTGGGATAGCGCCGCCGTCCGGGCAGTGGCGATCCAGCGTGGTGTGCGGCGCGGCCACGTAGAACGGCACGTTGTGGTACTGCGCCAGCACCGCAAGGCTGTAGGTGCCGATCTTATTGGCGACGTCGCCGTTGGCGGCAATGCGGTCCGCGCCGACCCAAATCGCATCGACTTTGCCCTGCGCCATCAGGCTGGCGGCCATCGAATCGCAGATCAGATGATAAGGAACGCCGAGTTCACCCAGCTCCCACGCCGTTAAGCGCCCGCCCTGCAATAACGGACGGGTTTCATCGACCCACACGCTGGTGACTTTTCCCTGCTGCCAGCCGCGGGCGATGACCCCCAGCGCGGTACCGACGCCGGCGGTCGCCAGCCCGCCGGTATTGCAGTGGGTCAGCAGGCGGCTGCCGGGAACGATCAGCGCGCTGCCCGCTTCGGCGATGTTGTCACACAGGGTTTTATCTTCCGCCACCAGGCGCAGCGCCTCGTCGGTCAGCGCGGTGGCATAGTTGTCCTGCGCCAGCACTAACTTCATGCGATCGAGGTTGTTCATCAGGTTAACCGCCGTCGGGCGCGAAGCGCGCAGGGTTTCCAGCGCCTCCGTCAGCGCCGGACGCGGCATTCCCTGTTCCGCCAGCAGCGCCAGCAGCAAACTCGCGGACAGCCCGATCAGCGGCGCACCGCGCACCCGCAGCGTTTTGATATGTTCCACCAGGCTGGCAACATCCGGCGTCGGGCACCAGATTTTTTTCTGCGGCAGGGCCTGCTGGTCGAGGATCCACAGTTGACCGTCGCGGATCTGAAGGCTGGTGGTACTGAGTGTCTGCATAAGTGAAATCCTGGTTGCTTTAATGCGACACATTGTGCCAACATGTCTGATGGATGTATAGACGTCTGAACGGCTTATTAAAACGAATTTGTCTTATGGGGGTTAGGGTAATGTCGCAATACCGTACGTTCACCGCAGCGGATGCCGTGGAATATGCTCGCCAGTTTGGCGGCGTGAATAATCCTGACAGCCTGGTCGATTCGCTGGAAGTGGGCGATGGTAATCTTAACCTGGTGTTTAAGATTTTCGATACCCAGGGCATCAGCCGGGTGATCGTCAAGCAGGCGCTGCCTTATGTCCGCTGCGTGGGGGAATCCTGGCCGCTGACCCTGGACCGGGCAAGGCTGGAAGCGGAAACCCTGATTGAGCACGGCAAATTTTGCCCGGAGCACACGGTCAACATCCTGCACTACGACGCCGAACTGGCGGTAATGGTGATGGAAGATCTCTCCGATCACGCCATCTGGCGCGGCGAGCTGGTGAAAGGGAAAAACTATCCTCTGGCCGCGACGCAGCTGGGCGGTTACCTGGCCCAGACGCTGTTCCATACCTCCGATTTCTTCCAGCATCCGTATCAGAAGAAAAAGGACGTGATCCGTTTTACCAACCCGGAACTGTGCGATATCACCGAAGAGCTGTTCTTCAACGAACCGTACGAGCAGCACGATCGCAACGCCTATCCGCGCGAGCTGGAGCGCCTGGCCGAAGCCCTGCGTGATGATGAAGAGCTGAAAGTGGCCGTTGCCGGGCTGAAGCATCGTTTCTTCAGCCATGCCGAAGCGCTGCTGCACGGGGATATTCACAGCGGTTCCATCTTTGTTGCCGAAGGGCGCCTGAAGGTGATTGACGCCGAGTTTGGTTTCTATGGCCCGATTGGCTTTGATATCGGCACGGCGATCGGCAACCTGCTGATTAGCTACTGCGCCGCGCCGGGATTACTGGTGCCAAGGGAAGCCGCCGATGCGCGCGAGCAGCGCCTGAACGACGTGCGCGATACGTGGAACAGCTTTGCGGAAGGCTTCCTGGCGTTGGCCGCCGAGAAGAGTACCGATCGCGCGCTGGCGACGCCGGGATACGCGCGTGAGTTCCTCGGCAAGGTGTGGCGTGACACCATCGGTTACTGCGGCACCGAACTGATCCGCCGCACCGTCGGCATGTCGCAGGTTGCCGACATTAAAAATATCGACGATCGCGCGATGCAGGTGGAGTGCGTGCGCCAGGCGATTACCCTTGGTCGCAGTCTGATCCTGCTGGCGAACCACGTGCCGGATATCGATGCGCTGATTATGCGTATTCGCCAGAATGGCTGAATGCTGATGGCATGGGCCGGTTGCCCGTCGCTGGCGCATGTGGCCCAGCTTTATTAGCGAGAAAAACGCCAGGCCTCACAGGCTGGCGTTTTTTTAATTGTGGGTTTCTGATGCGGTTGAGCTGCCTGAGCTGCCTGAGCTGCCTGAGCTGCCTGAGCTGCCTGAGTTGCCTGAGCTGCCTGAGCTGCCCGGTGGTCTAACAAAAGTAACCGCCAGGCAGCATCGTCAGGCCGTCAAACTCAGGCAACCTGAAGCTACGCCGCTTCGGTTTTACCCGCCCCCTGCGGCTTTACCGCGGCGGGTTTCTCCAGCGTGACCGAGGCTGAATCATCCAGCTTGCCGGACTGACCCGGCGCTGTTGCCGCAGATTCCCCCGGCTTCGTTGGTTTATCCAGCGCGATCTTATCAGCGCCTTCAGCCCTCACCGGACGGGTCGCCAGCGCATCGGCCGCAAACTCATCGACGTTGATTGAACGCAGACGGCTGGCCTCGGCGCGGATCAGGACGTCGGCTTCCGCCTTAGTTAACCAGCCGGCCCGCTGGCCTTCGGCAGCCAGCACGTCCAGGCGGGTGAACGGCAGATGTTTTTTCTGCTCTTTCGACACCCGTTCGTGGATGACTTCCGCCGCCATGACATCGGTTAAGGCCTGCTCCAGCTGGCCCGCCGGGTTGTGTTCGCTCGGTGCCAGGTACTGGCCGCGGCCCAGACGGCTGCGGGTGGCAGAAGGCAGCTGCAGAATACGCGCCAGCTGGTGGTCAAGGCGGTCGGTCGGCGCGCGGCAGTGACGGCCGGTCGGGAAGATCACCACGCGCAGCAGGCCCGCCACCAGACGATTCGGGAAGTTACGCAGCAGATCGTCAATCGCCGTTTCGGCCTGATTCAGCGCATCCTGCACGCCCCAGTGCACCAGCGGCAGATCGGCTTCGTTACGGCCCTCATCGTCATAGCGCTTCAGCGCCGCCGAGGCGAGGTAAAGCTGGCTGAGAATGTCGCCCAGTCGAGCCGAGATCCGTTCACGGCGCTTCAGGCTGCCGCCGAGTACCGACATCGAAACATCGGACAGCAGGGCGAGGTTAGCGCTGATGCGGTTCAGATGCTGATAGTAGCGACGGGTGGCGTCGCGGGTTGGCGAAGCGCTGGTCAGGCCGCCGGTCAGGCCCAGCCACAGGCTGCGCATTTTATTGCTGCCGACGTGGCCGATATGTTTAAACAGCGCCCGGTCAAAGGCCGCCACGTCGTTATTCTGCGCGGCTTCCATCTCTTCCAGCACGTAAGGGTGGCAGCGGATCGCCCCCTGGCCGAAGATGATCATGCTGCGGGTCAGAATGTTCGCGCCCTCAACGGTAATCGCAATCGGTGCGCCCTGGTAGGCACGGGCGAGGAAGTTACTGTTGCCGAGCATAATGCCTTTGCCCCCGGCGATATCCATCGCATCCATAATCGCCCGCTGGCCGCGGTGGGTGCAGTGGTATTTCACAATCGCCGACAGCACGGCGGGTTTTTCTCCCTGCATAATGCCGTAGGTAATCAGCGACGCAGCGGCATCCATCACATAGGCATTACCGGCAATGCGCGCCAGCGGCTCTTCGATGCCCTCCATCTTGCCGATCGGCAGGCGGAACTGGCGGCGGATATGGGCGTAGGCACCAATCGCCAGCGCAATGCTCTTCAGGCTGCCGGTGGAGTTAGACGGCAGGGTAATGCCGCGACCGACGGAAAGGCACTCAACCAGCATCCGCCAGCCCTGACCGGCCATCGCCGGGCCGCCAATAATAAAATCAATCGGTACAAAAATGTCTTTCCCGCGCGTCGGACCGTTCTGGAACGGCACGTTCAGCGGGAAATGACGGGTGCCGATTTCCACGCCCGGGGTGTGGGTCGGGATCAGCGCGCAGGTGATGCCCAGCTCTTCGGTGTTGCCCAGCAGACGATCCGGATCGGACAGTTTGAACGCCAGCCCCAGCACGGTGGCCACAGGGGCGAGGGTGATGTAGCGTTTGTTCCAGGTCAGGCGCATGCCCAGCACCTGCTCGCCCTGCCAGTCGCCCATGCACACCACGCCGGTATCGGGGATCGCCCCGGCATCGGAGCCCGCTTCCGGGCTGGTCAGCGCAAAGCAGGGGATCTCATCGCCGCGCGCCAGGCGGGGCAGATAGTGATTTTTTTGCTCTTCGGTACCGTAGTGCTGTAGCAGCTCGCCGGGGCCGAGGGAGTTAGGCACGCCGACGGTGATGGCCAGAATGCCGGAAACGCCGGCCAGCTTTTGCAGAACCTGAGCCTGCGCGTAGGCGGAAAATTCCAGCCCGCCGTACTCTTTCTTAATGATCATCGCAAAGAAACGATGCTGTTTCAGGAAGGCCCAGAGTTGCGGCGGCAGGTCGGCCATTTCGTGGGTGATTTCAAAATCGTTCGCCATGCGGCAGGCTTCTTCCACCGGACCGCTGATAAACGCCTGTTCCTCTTCGGTCAGACGCGGCTGCGGGTAGTTGTGCAGCTTTTTCCAGTCCGGCGCGCCGCGGAACAGATCGCCTTCCCACCAGGTGGTCCCGGCGTCGATGGCTTCTTTTTCGGTACGCGACATCGGCGGCATCACCTTGCGGAAGGTGTGCAGCACCGGTTTGCCAAACATAGCCTGGCGCATCGGTAGCAGGTTTAACGGCAGCAGGATGATGGCCAGCGGGACCAGCAGCCAGAAGGTCCACAGTCCCACAAGGCCAAGAACGGCAGTCCACGCCAGTAGCGCGATGCTGCCTGCCACAAGGTTGACGCGGTGATAAAACAGGGCACCAATCAGCACGATTGTCGCCACAATACTGAGAACCATCATAACGTGCGCTCCGTAAGTTGTAAGAGGTCCGACCTGTTGGTTATATGTTTAGATTAGCGCTGGCTCAGATGCAATCTGTTTACATAATAATTACAACCTGGCTCACAAAGCGCCGCACTTCCGGGTAAACCGCGCGAGGGAAAGGGAGATTGCTTCACGCCCTTCTGGCAAGTTGATAAACTTAACCCGTCACTTATTCCTAAAAAGGATCTCTCCCTATGTACCAGGACATCATTCGCGCCGAGCTAAACGAAGCCGCCGACACGCTGAATAAGTTTTTAAGCGATGACGCTAACATCCATGCGATTCAGCGGGCGGCCGTGCTGCTGGCCGATTCCTTTAAGGCGGGTGGCAAGGTGCTTTCCTGCGGTAACGGTGGTTCGCACTGCGATGCCATGCACTTTGCCGAAGAGCTGACCGGCCGCTATCGTGAAAACCGTCCGGGCTATCCGGCGATTGCGATCTCTGACGTCAGCCATATCTCCTGCGTGGGCAACGACTTTGGCTTTGACGCCATTTTCTCCCGCTACGTTGAAGCGGTAGGCCAGGCGGGTGATGTGCTGCTGGGGATCTCCACTTCCGGCAACTCTGCCAACGTGATTAAAGCGATCGACGCTGCCCGTGCCAAAGGGATGAAGGTGATCACCCTGACCGGTAAAGACGGCGGCAAGATGGACGGCTCGGCGGACGTGGAAATCCGCGTGCCGCACTTTGGTTTTGCCGACCGCATTCAGGAGATCCACATCAAAGTGATCCATATCCTGATCCTGCTGATCGAAAAAGAGATGGCGAAGTAATCCCTGCCGTTGCCCGCCTGCGACGTTGCGCGGCGGGCACTCCACGGTTATCCGTTTCAAGGTTGTTGACGAGGAATCACTATGTGCGAACTGCTCGGGATGAGCGCGAACGTCCCGACGGACATCTGTTTTAGCTTTACCGGGCTGGTGCAGCGCGGTGGCGGAACGGGTCCGCATAAAGATGGCTGGGGTATTACCTTCTACGAGGGTAAAGGCTGCCGCACATTTAAAGATCCGCAACCGAGCTTCCAGTCGCCGATTGCGCGTCTGGTGCAGGATTACCCGATCAAGTCGTGTTCGGTGGTGGCGCATATACGCCAGGCCAACCGTGGCGAAGTGTCGCTGGAAAACACGCATCCTTTCACCCGCGAACTGTGGGGCCGTAACTGGACCTATGCGCATAACGGCCAGCTGAAAGGCTACAAGAATCTGGATACCGGGCCTTACCGGCCGATCGGGGAGACCGACAGCGAACTGGCCTTCTGCTGGCTGCTGCATAAGCTGACCACGCGCTATCCGCGCACGCCGGGAAACTGGCCTGCGGTGTTCCGCTATATCGCCGAGCTGGCGGGGGAGCTAAGGGAGAAGGGCGTATTCAATATGCTGCTGTCGGACGGGCGCTATCTGATGGCGTTCTGTTCCACCAATCTGTTCTGGATCACCCGCCGTGCGCCGTTTGGCAAAGCGAAGCTGCTGGATCAGGACGTGGAAATCGATTTTCAGAAGCAGACCACGCCGAATGACGTGGTCACGGTGATTGCAACGCAGCCGCTGACGGCTAACGAAACCTGGAACAAGATCGCCCCAGGCGAATGGGTACTATTTTGTCTGGGTGAGCGCGAGAGCTGAATCCGGCGCGCCTGTGCCGCTCATCATCGGGCGGCTCAGCACATACTTACCGCCGCTGACGCTGACCGACGGTGGCTGTTTTGTCTGCACAAACTGCGCATAGCCGGGCTGAAGCTCTTTCCAGAAGCTGAAATAGGTCGAGTAGCGGTGGCGCTGCATATTGCTTTCGGTCATGCGGAACGGATAAATGCTGACGTCAACGCGCTGCTGGCCGTTGCGCAGAGCGGCTTCCACATAATGATAAATCTCGTCCATATAGGCGTCGGTCATGGCATAGCAGCCAATGGACACGCAGTTGCCGTGGATCATCAGATACTTGCCTTCATAGCCCTGCTGGCGATCGTACTCGTTCGGGAAGCCGACGTTGATGGCACGATAAAAGCGGCTGTCCGGCTTCAACTGGGAAAGTCCAACGTTGTAAAATCCTTCCGGGCTCTTGAAGTCCCCCTGGCGACGCTTTGGCCCCAGTCCACCGGAAAAATTACAGATGCGATAGCTGTCGAGCAGGCGGTATTCGTTACCGATCTTGCCGTAAAGCTCAAGGGTGCGCTCTTCTTTGAAGATCTGCAGATACACCGGCGTACCCAGCAGTTGTTTCTTTAACTCTTTGCTGACCGGAGCCAGTGGCTGTACCGCGTCGGGTACGCTGGCAAAGACAACGGCGGGCAGAAAAATCATCGCAAACAGCAGTGCGATTTTGGTCATTCTTGTTCCCTTGAAAAAGAGGGTGGGGTGCAACGCCGAAAGGCGTCTGTAACTTGCAATATAGGACAAATCCGCTATCGCGGCGATACCATAGCATTGTCTATTTTTTTCTCAAGATAGTGAAGATTAAAAACCTTATTACTGCCGTGATTGCGGGTGAACCGACATTTATTGATATCGCCTGATTTAACTGTATACTTATACAGTGCGTTGTCGGGGGGCGTTATGCGTAAGATTATTCACGTGGATATGGACTGCTTTTTTGCCGCCGTGGAAATGCGTGACGATCCGAGCCTGCGTGATATTCCGATCGCCATTGGCGGCAGCCGGGTTGAGCGTGGAGTCATCAGCACCGCCAACTATCCGGCGCGCAAATACGGCGTGCGCAGCGCCATGCCAACGGCTATGGCCCTAAAGCTTTGCCCCCATCTCAAAGTCATCCCCGGACGCTATGAGGCTTATAAAGAAGCCAGCGCCCATATTCGTGAAATTTTTTCCCGCTATACCTCGCTGATTGAGCCGCTGTCGCTGGACGAAGCCTACCTTGATGTTTCCGACAGCTCCCACTGCCAGGGCTCCGCGACGCTAATGGCGCGCGAAATCCGCCAGGTTATTCATCAGGAACTGGATCTGACCGCCTCAGCCGGCGTGGCACCGATTAAATTCCTTGCAAAGATCGCCTCTGATATCAACAAACCCAACGGCCAGTGCGTCATTACCCCCGAGGAGATGCCCGACTTTCTGCTTTCCCTGCCGCTGGAAAAAATCCCCGGGGTGGGCAAAGTCACCGCCCGCAAACTGGAAGAGCTGGGGCTGAATACCTGCGCCGATGTGCAGAAAAGCGATCTGGCGATGCTGCTTAAGCGCTTCGGAAAGTTTGGCCGGGTACTGTGGGAACGCAGCCACGGTTTTGACGATCGTGAAGTGATCACCGAGCGTCAGCGTAAGTCCCTCGGCGTGGAGCGCACGCTGTCAGAAGATATTCACGACTGGGAAGCATGCCTGGAAATTATCGATCGGCTGTATGAGGAGCTGGAACGTCGGCTGATCAAAATTAAGCCGGACCGCCAGATTGCCCGTCAGGGCGTGAAGCTGAAGTTTAATGACTTCCAGCTAACCACCCAGGAACACGTCTGGCCGGAGCTGAATAAAGCCGATCTGATCGCCGTGGCGCGTAAAAGCTGGGACGAGCGGCGGGGAGGGCGCGGGGTCAGGCTGGTGGGGCTGCACGTGACGCTGCTGAATCCACAGCTAGAGCGGCAGCTGCTGCTGGGGTTGTAGCGGGGCATGGCATGATTAAGAACGCTGCCGCAGTGTTATGCGGTAGCGTTCATCAGATAGCGCATTCCATGGAGAACACAGGCAGGGTTTGCATACATCCTGCTGTGTGAACACTCGCATGGCTTAGCGTGGCGATTCCCGGGCTGGAAATACTTTTATTTCGCCGGGATCGCCTTCAGCAGCGCGGTCAGCAGCTGCCAGTACAGGCCAACGCTGGCGATATGCACCTGCTCATCCGGCGAGTGCGGGCCGGTGATGGTGGGACCGATAGACACCATATCCATCTCCGGGTACGGTTTTTTGAACAGACCGCATTCCAGACCCGCGTGAATCACCTGAATATTCGGCGTGCGGTTAAACAGCTTCTCGTAGGTTTCACGCACCAGCGCCATCACCGGCGAGGTCGCGTCCGGCTGCCAGCCAGGGTAGCTGCCCTTCGCCAGGGTTTTGGCTCCCGCCAGCTGGCCGAGCGCGGTCAGCATTTCCACCACGTACTCTTTACCGCTGTCGATCAGGGAACGCACCAGGCTGTTAATCACCGCTTCGTCGCCCTCAAACTTCACCACGCCGACGTTCAGCGAGGTTTCCACCACGCCTTTCATCACGTCAGAGTTGCGGATCACGCCGTTCGGGGTGCTGTTCAGCAGGGCAATAAAGGCATCTCGGCTCGCGGCAGTCAGCGGCCGTTCGCTGCTTTCAACGGCTTCGGTGACGATAGCGATATTCTTCTCGACCAGACTCAGCTCATTTTGCAGCGTGGTCAGATAGCCTGCCGCCAGTGATTTCAGACGATCGACCTTATCGGCTGCAACCGCGAGGGTCGCGAACGCCTCACGCGGGATTGCGTTGCGCAGCGTACCGCCGGTAAAGTCGATCAGACGCAGGTCGAGATCCGCCGCGTGGGCGAACAGGAAGCGGGACAGCAGCTTGTTGGCGTTGCCCAGACCGATGTGGATATCGCAGCCGGAGTGGCCGCCTTTCAGCCCTTTCAGCGTCAGCTTCAGCGTATGATAGCCCGCTGGCAGCGCCTCACGAGTCAGCGCCAGGGTGCTGGTAAAGTCGATACCGCCCGCGCAGCCCATGTAGATCTCACCTTCCTCTTCCGAGTCGGTATTGATCAGGATATCGGCCTGCAGCCAGCCGGCCTGAAGTCCAAATGCGCCGGCCATACCGGTTTCTTCGGTCATGGTCAGCAGCACTTCCAGCGGACCGTGCTCAACGCTGTTATCCGCCAGCACGGCCAGCGCGGACGCCATACCGATGCCGTTATCGGCACCCAGCGTGGTGCCGCGCGCTTTCACCCACTCACCGTCTACCCACGGCTGGATCGGATCTGTAGTGAAGTCGTGCACGGTGTCGTTGTTTTTCTGCGGCACCATATCCAGGTGCGCCTGCAGGGCCACCGGCTTGCGGTTTTCAAAGCCCGGCGTGGCGGGTTTACGAATCAGGATATTGCCGACCTGGTCACGTTCATGCCAGAACCCCTGCTCTTTAGCCCAAGACATAATGTGGCTGGCCAGCGCTTCTTCATGATAGGAAGGATGGGGAATGGAACAAATTTTGGCAAAAATATCCCACAGTGGCTGCGGGGATAATTGAGACAATTCAGACACGTTGACTCTCCTGTGTCAGCACCGCCGACCGCCGTTAAGGCAGAGGCGTGCGTTAAATTCGGTTGGACAATTCCCGTCAGCGGATCTGACGCGATGGGGAAATAGTATCACCGTTTGTCTGGGCCTGCTTACTTCGCCCCGGCAAAAAAGCGGTTATTGGCGCCTCTGGTGCTGGTTTTTAGCGCTTCAGATCTCTATAATTTCGCGCAACCTTTCCCATTGCACATTTTTAAGCCAGTTTCTGGTCGGGATCTTTTTATGAGTGAAAAATACGTCGTCACCTGGGACATGCTGCAGATTCATGCCCGTAAACTGGCACAGCGCCTGCTTCCTGTTGAACAGTGGCAGGGCATTATCGCCGTCAGCCGCGGTGGCCTGGTCCCCGCTGCACTGCTGGCTCGCGAGCTGGGCATTCGCCACGTTGATACCGTCTGTATCTCCAGCTACGATCACGACAACCAGCGTGAAATGAAAGTGCTGAAGCGTGCAGAAGGGGACGGCAAAGGGTTTATCGTGATTGATGACCTGGTTGACACCGGCGGCACCGCGCAGGCGATCCGCGACATGTACCCGCAGGCGCATTTTGTCACTATCTTCGCCAAACCGGCCGGTCGTCCGCTGGTCGATGATTACATCATCGATATCCCGCAAAATACCTGGATTGAGCAGCCATGGGACATGGGCGTTGCCTACATCCCGCCAATCGTTAAAGACTGATTGATATGGCTCAATGCGCGCCCGGTTTTACCGGGCGCGTCTGTTTTTATCCTTCGCGCGCGGGCAGCGGCTACGATAGACTGGACGCCTGTCCAGAATGCCGGAGGAACTCCCTGCCATGTCGCCGAAAAACCTCAGCGAAGAACTGTTCAAACCGCGTTTTAAGCATCCTGAAACCTCGTCGCTGGTGCGGCGTGTGCATCATCATCGTCCGTTAAACATCAACTCCACGCTGGATGGCGAAAGCCACGCTGGCTGGTATCGCATGATCAATCGCCTGCTGTGGGCCTGGCGCGGACTGACGCCGCAGGAAATCAGCGAAGTGCTGGCACGTATTGCGGTCAGCCGGGTGGAGCATACCGACGATCGGCTGCTGGATACGGTGATTGGCTATCGCAGCGGCAACTGGATCTATGAGTGGTCAAAGCAGGGCGCGCAGTGGCAGCAAAAGGCCAGCGAGTGTGAGGACGATCTGCTGTCCGGGCAGTACTGGCTGCACGCGGCGAATCTGTACAGCCTTGCGGGTTATCCCTATCTGAAAGAGGATGAGCTGGCCGAGCAGGCACAGCTGCTGGCGAACCGCGCGTATCAGGAAGCGACCAGTCGCCTGTCGGGCGAACTGCGTGAGCTGACGTTTAACATTCCCGACGGCAGCCCGGTCACCGGCTTCCTGCACATGCCGCCGGGCGTATCGGCACCCTATCCAACGGTGATGCTGTGTGCCAACCTCGACTCGCTGCAAAGCGACCATTATCGCCTGTTCCATGATTACCTCGCGCCGCGCGGCATCGCCATGCTGACCCTCGACGTACCGTCGGTGGGCTTTTCCGCCAAATGGAAATTAACGCATGACTCCAGCTTCCTGCATCAGCACGTGCTGCGCCAGCTGGAGCAGGTGGCATGGGTCGATCATACCCGCGTCGGCGTCTTCGGTTTCCGCTTCGGCGCGAACATCGCCGTCCGTCTGGCTTACCTCGAACCGCAGCGTCTGCGCGCCGTGGCGTGTCTGGGGCCGATTGTTCACAGCCTGTTAAGCGACACTGCGTTGCAGGATCGGATCCCGGAAATGTATATGGACATGCTGGCCAGCCGGCTGGGGATGTCCAGCACGTCCGACAGTGCGCTGCGCATTGAACTGAGCCGCTTCTCGCTGAAGCTGCAGGGGCTGCTGGGCCGCCGCTGCACCGTACCGATGCTCTCCGGCTACTGGGCGAACGATCCGTTCAGCCCGGAGGAAGAGTCGCGGTCGATCGTCAACTCTTCCGTCAGCGGCAAGCTGCTGCCGATCAAACCTTCGCCATCAATGAATAATTTTGACCGCGGCCTGCACGATATCTGTGACTGGCTGGTCCGGCAGTTAAGCGCATGAGTTGCTAAAATCCCTGACTTTGCTACAACTATAGGCCCAACCAAGGAGGTTTAACGATGACGTTACCGAGTGGACATCCTAAAAGCCGTTTAATGAAGCGTTTCGGCTCTTTAGGCCCGTACATCCGTGAGAACAAGTGTGAAAACGATCGCTTTTTCTTCGACTGTCTGGCAGTTTGCGTCAATGTCAAACCCGCACCGGAAGAACGAGAATTCTGGGGCTGGTGGATGGAACTGGAAGCGCAGGCGGACCATTTCACCTACGAGTACTACTTTGGTCTGTTTGACAAGCAAGGCAACTGGAAGCCGACAGCCGTAAAGGGTAAGGATAACAATGCCCGCCTTGAAGAGACGTTACGCAAGTTCCACGAGCGCCTGAAGGCGTTGCTGAAAGAGCTGGAGCTGGATTTACGCCCTGCGGCTGATTTCGCCGAGGAGCCGGTAAAGCTGAGCGCGTGATGCGTTCTGAGAATAAGAAAAGGCTGGAGAATTCCAGCCTTTGTTTTAAGTAGACACAACGAGGGGTGGTACAGTTTTACATCTTAGAACTGGTAAACCAGACCTACAGCAACAACGTCGTCGGTGTTCAGAGCCAGTTTGTTGTCGTCTTTCAGCTGGTTAATTTTGTAGTCAACGTAGGCGTTCATATTCTTGTTGAAGTAATAGGTTGCGCCCACATCGATGTATTTCACTAAATCTTCATCGCCGATACCGTTCTCGATATCTTTGCCTTTGGTCTGGATGTAGCCCAGTGACGGACGCAGACCGAAGTCGAACTGGTACTGCGCCAGCAGTTCCACGTTCTGAGTTTTGTTCGCCATGCCGCTAACGGAAGAACCGGTCACGGTGCTGGTGCCGCTGATTGGCGTCATGTTACGGGTTTCAGAGTAGATAGCCGCCAGATACAGGTTGTTGGCATCGTACTTCAGGCCCGTACCCCATGAATCCGCTTTGTCGCCGTGGCCGTAAGCCTGCGCCTGCTGGTTGTTGGTGCGGTCAGAAGAGGTGTAGGCACCGCTGATGCTCACGCCGCTGTCGCCCAGTGCGTAAACCAGTGAACCGCCGTAACCGTCGCCGTTCTGGCGCGCTACGCTGGTACGGTCGTTAGCGCCGCCCGCGTCGTTTTTACCCTGATACTGCAGGGCGAACTTCAGGCCATCAACCAGACCGAAGAAGTTGCTGTTACGGTATGTCAGCACGCCGGTAGTACGCGCTGTCATGAAGTTATCGGTACGTGCAGTACCGTCACCACCGAATTCCGGGAACATATCGGTCCAGGCTTCCACATCGTACAGTACGCCGTAGTTACGGCCGTAGTCGATGGAGCCGTAGCTGCCGAATTTCAGACCGGCGAACCCCAGACGGGTTTTGTTACCGGTCTGCGCATCGGTGCTTTCGGTGTTGTTAGTGTTGAACTGGTATTCCCACTGACCGTAACCGGTCATCAGGTCGTTAATCTGGGTCTGGCCCTTGAAGCCAAGACGAACGTAAGATTTGTCGCCGTTGTTTCCAGCGCTGTCGCTGAAGTAGTGCAGGCCTTTCACTTTGCCGTACAGATCCAGTTTGTTGCCGTCTTTATTGTAAACTTCAGCAGCCTGAGCGGCGGTGGACAGGGCCAGTGCGGCGGTTAAAATTGCCAGTGCGCTTTTCTTCATTGCTATCAATCCCGAAAGAGTAAAGTTTATGTCCCTTCATACTCCAGACGGCTGCGGGGCAGACTTCGACTGAACTACTTTGGACTAAGTGGCCCGGAGGCTCTTCTAAGGCACGAACGTTTTACCTTTTCTGTATTAAAGTTTTATTACAGTTTTAAACATTTCTTGTTAATCACGAACTTTTCGACTAGCAAATGGTCAGGGCTTTTTCACGCTTTTCCCCGCCTGGCTGTTGGCTTCCTGCACGACTCCTGTTAAAACGTTTCTTTGCACTCTTTTATGACAAAAACGGCAGGAAATAATGAGCAGCAGCCAGACCCTGGTGGTGAAACTGGGGACCAGCGTACTGACCGGCGGATCGCGTCGGCTGAATCGGGCCCATATCGTTGAGCTGGTGCGTCAGTGCGCACAGCAACATGCGGCTGGCCACCGGATTGTTATTGTTACCTCGGGCGCGATGGCGGCCGGGCGTGAACATCTGGGCTACCCCGAACTGCCGCCCACCATCGCCTCAAAGCAGCTGCTGGCTGCGGTGGGGCAGAGTCGTCTGATCCAGCTGTGGGAACAGTTGTTTTCCATCTATGGCATCCATATTGGTCAGATGCTGCTGACGCGTGCCGACCTGGAAGATCGTGAGCGTTTTCTTAACGCCCGCGACACCATGCGCGCGCTGCTCGATAACCATATCGTCCCGGTGATTAACGAAAACGACGCGGTGGCTACCGCCGAAATCAAAGTGGGCGATAACGACAACCTGTCGGCGCTGGCGGCGATTCTGGCCGGTGCCGATAAGCTGCTGCTGCTGACCGATCAGCAGGGCCTGTTTACCGCCGATCCGCGCAATAATCCGGAAGCGGAGCTGATTAGCGACGTTCATGCGATTGATGACGCGCTGCGTGCGCTGGCCGGAGACAGCGTTTCCGGTCTGGGCACCGGCGGCATGACGACCAAACTGCAGGCGGCGGATGTGGCCTGCCGCGCGGGCATCGACACCATCATTGCCGCAGGCAGCCGTCCGGGTGTGATCGGCGATGTGATCGCCGCAACGCCGGTTGGCACGCGCTTTCATGCCTTTGCCACCCCGCTGGAGAACCGCAAGCGCTGGATCTTTGGTGCGCCGCCAGCCGGTGAGCTGGTGGTGGATGACGGTGCGCTTGCCGCCATTCTGGAGCGCGGTAGTTCGCTGCTGCCGAAGGGGATTCGCGAGATTAGCGGCAACTTCTCCCGTGGTGAAGTGATCCGCATTCGCAGCCTGCAGGGGCGCGATGTCGCCCATGGCGTGTCGCGCTATAACAGCGATGCCATGCGAATGATTGCAGGGCATCACTCCCAGCAGATTGGCGATATTTTAGGTTATGAATATGGTCCGGTTGCCGTGCACCGCGACGATATGATTGTCAGCTAAGGAATACCAATGCTTGAGCAAATGGGTAAAGCGGCCAAGGCCGCGTCATATCAGCTTTCGGTGCTGTCTACCGAACAAAAAAATCAGGTGCTGTTGACGATCGCCGACAGCCTGGAAGCACAGAGCGCGGAGATTCTGGCCGCTAACGAACTGGATCTGGCCGATGCACGTCAGAACGGCATGAGCGCCGCGCTGCTGGACCGCCTGATGCTGAATCAGGCGCGCCTGAAAGGCATTGCCGACGATGTACGCCAGGTTTGTCATTTGGCCGATCCGGTTGGCGTGGTGATTGACGGCGGCAAGCTGGACAGCGGTCTGCGCATTGAGCGCCGCCGCGTGCCGCTCGGCGTGGTGGGCGTGATTTATGAAGCGCGCCCGAACGTCACCGTTGACGTTGCCAGCCTGTGCCTGAAAACCGGTAACGCGGTGATCCTGCGCGGCGGCAAAGAAACCTATCGTACCAACGCCGCTACCGTGCGGGTGATCCAGAATGCTCTGCAGCAGCACGGCCTGCCTGCGGGCGCAGTTCAGGCGATTGAAAGCCCCGATCGCGAGCTGGTAAACCAGCTGCTGAAGCTGGATCGCTACGTGGATATGCTGATCCCTCGTGGCGGGGCCGGTTTACATAAGCTGTGCCGCGAGAATTCAACCATCCCGGTGATCACCGGCGGCATCGGCGTCTGCCATATCTATGTCGATCGCAGCATCGAGCAGGAAGCGGCGCTGAAGGTGATCGTTAACGCCAAGAAGCAGCGTCCAAGCGCGTGTAACTCGGTGGAAACGCTGCTGATTGATGCCGCCATTGCCGACAGTTTCCTGCCTGTGCTGAGCGCACGGATGGCCGAAGAGGGGATTACGCTGCACGCCGATCCGCGTTCGCTGCCGCTGTTGGAAAGCGGCCCGGCAAGCGTCAGCGCGGTGACCGATGCGCAGTACCGCGACGAGTGGCTGGCGCTGGATTTGAACGTGAAGCTGGTGGACGATCTGGATGAGGGCATCGCTCATATTCGCGAGTACGGTACCCAGCATTCCGATGCGATTCTGACGCGCACCATTCAGCATGCCGATCGTTTCGTTAACGAGGTGGATTCTTCAGCGGTCTATGTGAATGCCAGCACTCGTTTTACCGACGGAGGCCAGTTTGGTCTGGGAGCCGAGGTGGCGGTGAGCACGCAGAAGCTGCACGCGCGTGGACCGATGGGGCTGGAAGCGTTGACCACGTATAAGTGGGTGGCGTTTGGGGATGATACGATCCGCGGGTGATTGGCTGATTGCCCGGAGCCTGTGCCAGCCAGCACTTTAGCTGGCTGTTTAATGCCGTTTTGGAAACGATCGGAGTCTGCGCAGGCTGGCGGCTCCTCCGTCGGGCGGGTCCTCGCGCCGCTTTGCGGTGCCTTCTCTCCGTTCGTCAGCCGGCCGGACCGCCACAGACGCGCGTCCTGCGCGGCTGTGGCTTTCGCCCACGTCCGTGTGGGCGAATCCTGGCTTCCTCGCTGCGTTCAGCGCTGTGGATTGCCCGATCGTAGGAGCCGCCAGCCCACTCTTTGGCTATCGTGTTGCCTGACTGATTAATCCTGAACTGGTGATGGTTGAACTTTCAGCCTGTGCTTCAGCTTTGTGTTGTCTGACGGTTTGATTCCGTGTTGGCTGTGTTCGGAGCCTACGCAGGCTGGCGGCTCTTCCGTCGGGCGGGTCCTCGCGCCGCTTTGCGGTGCCTTCACTTCGCTCGTCAGCCAGCCGGACCGCCACAGACGCGCGTCCTGCGCGGCTGTGACTTTCACCCACGTCCGTGTGGGCGAATCCTGGCTTCCTCGCTGCGTTCAGCGCTGTGGATTGCCCGATCGTAGAAGCCGCCAGCCCGCTCTTTGGCTATCGTGTTGCCTGACTGTTTATTCCTGCGTTAGTGATGGTTGAAACTGCCTGCCTGAGCTTTGAGCTTTGAGCTTTGAGCTTTGAGCTTTGAGCTTTGAGCTTTGAGCTTTCGTGTTTCCTGGTAGTTTATCTCGCGTCAATGATGGTCGAAAATTGTCAGCCAGTGCTGTAGATTTTATCTGTCTGGTGTTTAAAGTTGTCCTAAAGCAGCAATGCTATAGCTTGAAGGGGATCGACCTCTGCGGCTGACGGGTAATCCGCAGCGCTGAGGTGCAGGCTGCGGGGCCGGAGATGGCCGCATGGACGCGGACATCAGGCCTGGCGCGGGCAGGACGCCCGCTCCAGGCCGATCCGTAAGGCCCGCAGCCGGAACCGAGGGTACCGCGCAGGGCGCGGCGCGAGGACCGCCCGGCAGCCGCAGAGGTCGAAACCCGATCTCCGAGCGATGCCGAGCTTGGGCCTATTTGCAGAAGGCGATCCCCGCTCCCCGGGAAATGCCGAAATCAGGCCTATTCGCAGAGGTCGAAACCTGATCTCCTGCCAATGCAGAACCCTGAACGTAGCCGATACAAGGACCCGAACTCATGATGACACTCAGCCAGATCCTGCCGTTTGCCGCCGTCTCTCTCGGCATGGTACTCACGCCCGGCCCCAACATGATCTATCTGATCTCCCGATCGCTGTGCCAGGGCCGACGGGCGGGATTCACCTCACTCACTGGCGTGGCGCTGGGCTTTATGTTTTACATGCTCTGTGCCGCGCTGGGTATCACCGCACTGGTGATGGCGGTACCGCTGGCGTATGACGCGCTGCGTTTTGCCGGGGCCGCTTATCTGCTGTGGATGGCGTGGCAGGCGATTTTTGGCGGCAAATCCCCCTTTGAGGTGCGTGAACTCCAGCCCGACAGCCCGCGAAAATTGTTTACCATGGGACTGCTGACCAACCTGCTGAATCCCAAAGCGGCGGTGCTGTACCTCACGCTGCTGCCTCAATTTATTCGCCCCGAGTCGGGCAATGTCCTCGGGCAGTCGATGACGCTGGGCTTTACCCAGATTGCGATCAGTATGCTGATCAACGGCCTGATTATTTTTGCTGCTGGCTCGATTGCCGCATTCCTCGCCCAGCGCCCAGGCTGGCAAAGAGCACAGCGCTGGCTGATGGGGATGGTGCTGGCGGGTTTAGCGGTGAGAATGGTCGTGGATAGCAAACGCTGAGTGTTTTCACGCATCAGTCCGGCATTTTTTGTTAATTTAGGAAATGGACATATCCACTATACTCCGCGGGTTTTTCGTTTGTATTTTTTCGGGAAAAATCACCTGAATTTTATTTCTCCCGGATTGTAAGATTTTTGCTCTTAGGGAATAAGAGTGTATTTAATTCAATAGAGGGATCTATGCTGTCAGTTTGTCTGCTTACCTGTAATTCAGAACGTCTGCTAAATGACGTAGTGAAATCCTTAATTCCTGTTGCCGATGAGTTTATTGTGATTGATTCCGGCAGTAACGATCGTACGCTGGAAATTCTCGAAAACTTTGGCATCACCAGCCACTATCATGTCTACACCACTCACGCACAACAGATGAATTATGCCGTCTCGCTGGCTAAAAATGACTGGGTGCTTTGCATGGACAGCGATGAAATTCTCAATGACGACACTATCGCCGACATCAGAAGGATCAAAGAAGAAGGTTTGAATAATAAAGGTGTTGCTTACTGCCTTCCTCGCTACTGGTACGTGCTGGGTCAGCCGGTGCGCACAATCTACCCGGTTTCCTCTCCTGATTTTCCCGTCCGGCTCTATCATCGGCAGCGCGTGAAGTTTAACGATCGCCCGGTTGACGATGCGGCAGAAGGGGATGTGCAGCGGCAAGTACTAGCGGGCCGCGTCAGGCACGATACATTTTATTCCCTGCATGAGGTGTTTAATAAACTGAATGTTTATACCTCTCGCGCAGTGAAATATACAACCATCAGGCCGTCATTGAGCCGGGGAGCATTAAGCGCGTTTGGTGCCATGTTTAAATGGTATTTTCTGAACGGATCGTGGAAAGACGGAAGGGTGGGACTTGTGACCGGCGTGTATGCCGTTTCTTACAGCTTTCTTAAATATTTTAAAGCCTGGTTTTATGCTGCGAAAAATAAGCAGTAAGCGCGATGACTGCTATTAGTTAAATAACGATGAAACGACAGTAGCCGGTATACCATCATTGATAAAGCTGTTTCGGCACGGGTATCGGTATTTACACGGCGCTTGTACAGGCATTTCAACCACCGATTTGACTGGAGACTAAACTGCCTGTACGGCAGTAAACTACTCAACAGCGCCGTCACTATCACAGCAACGTTTCTAAGCTGCCTGTACGGCAGTGAACTGCTCATACATCTATCCTGCCGACCGCAGTCATTTTTAAGCTACCTGTTCGGCACCCCAATCAATTTCTTTAGTCGGCCAGAAGCTAAACCAGAATCACCTTCTTACCTTTTTTCTTCAGGCTGTTAACCGTGTCTTCCGGTGCTTCGCGGTCGCTGATAACGGTATCGATTTTCTCCACCGGCAGCACGATGTTGTAGCCCTTACGGCCAAACTTCGTCGAGTCGGTCAGCACGATCACCTGCTGCGCCGCTGCAGCCATTACGCCGCTGATGGCATAGCCTTCGTTAAAGGTAGTGATGCCGTTCTCATCATCCAGTCCGTCCGCGCCGACAAACATCAGGTTGGCCGACACGTCACGCAGCGCGTATTCGGCAATATTACCGTGTAGCGAAACGGTTTTATGCCGCAGGGTGCCGCCGCAGATTACCAGGGTGATGTCTTTATTTTCAAAAAGAATATTCGCCGCGGGCAGGCTGTTGGTGATCACCGTAATGCTGCTCATCGCCACCAGTTCTTCAGCCAGCAGTTTAGTGGTGCTGCCGCTGTCGAGGATCACGGTATCTCCTTCCCGCACCAGCTTTGCTGCCTCAATGGCGATACGCCGTTTCGGATCGGCAGCCAGCTGGTAGCGATCGGTCAGGCTGATCTCGCGGGTTTCCACTGTGGTTTCGGCTGGAGCCGAACCTTCTTTGCGCGCGGCACCGCCATGAAAACGGCTGAGCAGCCCGCGTTCTTCCAGCAGTCGCAAATCGGCCCTGACGGTCACTTCCGTCACTCCCAGCCTGGCGGAGATATCGTTCACCAGCACGCTGCCGGTGCGGTTCACCATTTCGATTATTTTGTTTCTGCGTTCGAAGGTATTCATCAACACTCCTTTGAGCTGGTCGAAGAATCCTAAAACGAAAGGAATAGAAAGTAAAACAAAAATCTCAGGATTGTGAGCATGCACCGAAGCTGTAGAGGTTCGCGACAACGCCCCTGTCGCTAACTTACTGTTTTGGCGATATAAAAATCAATTCGTACATCAATTCTTCGGTATATTAACCAAAAGAAAGAAAACGAAAGATAAAGAATGGTTTCGAAAATAAATAGATCACGATCACACAACGAAAGGAAAGAGATTGTGCCGTTTGCGAAAATTAACGATTGTTTACGCATACTTTCGGAGGACGTGATGAAAACGATAATTCAGCAACATAAAGACGGTCTGGACTGCGGTATCTGCTCCGTGTGTTCTGCTCATCCCCTGGTGATTGAAGCCGCACTGCGCTTCGATCTCGACAGCCAGCGGCAGGTTTTGATCGAGGCTACCTCAAATCAGGTTAACCAGTTCGGCGGCTACACCGGCATGCGTCCGGCTGCCTTCCGCGATTACGTGCTGGCGATTGCCCGGCGCGTCGGCTTCCCTGAACAGCGGCTGATCCTCGGTGGCGATCACCTCGGACCCAACTGCTGGCAGCATGAGCCAGCGGAACAGGCGATGGAAAAATCCCGGGTGCTGATTGCGGAATACGTACAGGCCGGCTTCAGCAAGATCCATCTGGATGCCTCGATGTCCTGCGCAGAAGATCCGGTGCCATTGCTGCCGGAGACCGTCGCGCAGCGCGCCGCCGAACTCTGCCGTATTGCCGAAGAAACGGCAACGCCACAGCAAAAAGCGTTACTGACCTACGTAATCGGCACCGAAGTGCCTGTACCGGGCGGTGAAGCCTCGGCCATCCATGAGGTCCACGTTACCCGCCCGGAAGATGCGGCACACACGCTGGCGTTGCATCATCAGGCCTTCCGTGAAGCCGGTCTTGAACAGGCCATTCCGCGCATTATCGGCCTGGTGGTCCAGCCGGGCGTGGAGTTTGACCACAGCAGCGTGATCCATTACCAGCCGTCGCAGGCACGGGCGCTGAGCGAGTTTATTGACTCGACGCCAGTGGTGTATGAAGCACACTCCACCGACTATCAGACCCGCAGCGCCTATCGTGCACTGGTGAAAGATCACTTTGCCATTCTGAAAGTCGGCCCGGCGCTGACCTTCGCGCTGCGCGAAGCGATTTTTGCCCTGGCCAATATCGAAAAAGCGCTGGTTGCACCTGAGAAACAGAGCCAGATCCTTGCTGTAATCGACCAGGTGATGCTGGACGAGCCGGGCTACTGGAAAAAATACTATCGCCCGGCGTTCAGCCAGTCGCTGGTGGATATCCACTACAGCCTGTCGGATCGCATTCGCTACTACTGGCCGAATGGCCGTATCAGCGATGCGCTGAGCGCGTTGACTGAAAATCTTAACCAGCAGGCAATCCCGCTGGGGCTGCTGAGCCAGTATCTGCCCAAGCAGTTCGACCGCGTGCTGACGGGCTCCCTTGCCGCAGATCCGCACTCGCTGATTATCGACAAAATCCAGGACGTACTGCGCGACTACGCGTGGGGCTGTAACCCTGAAGTCACCCAACCAAAAGAGGTAAGCCATGCATGACTACCGTCTGATCGTCTCTTCGGCGATGAATTTTTCCAGCGCCACCGATGCCCTGCGGCATATCGGTGAGCGCATGGTGCAGGAGGGGCTGTGCCGCGCCAGCTATCCTGCCGCGCTGCTGGAACGAGAAGCCACGTATCCCACCGGGATTGCGCTTGATGGCCATGCGGTAGCGATCCCCCACTGCGATGCTTCGCACGCCATTGCACCGGCTATCTATCTGATCCGCCCGGAAAAAACGGTGGCGTTTCAGCAGGCGGATGATGACGGCAGTATCAACGCCGAGCTGATTATTGCCCTGGTGGTGACCCACCCGCAGGAGCAGCTCAAGCTACTGCGGGCGCTGTTTGGCCAGCTGCAGCAGCCGGAGTTTATCAGCAGCCTGCTTAACGCGGCGGAAGATGATGTCGCGCACTGTTTTAGCGAACGAATCCTGGCTGCTGCGGCATAACGTTATCCCTGACCCTGCAAACGGAGAATAAAAAAAATGAAACGCAAAATCATTGTTGCCTGCGGCGGTGCCGTTGCTACTTCGACGATGGCCGCTGAAGAAATTAAAGAGCTGTGCGATGAGAACCACATTGAAGCCGAGCTGGTTCAGTGTCGGGTGAACGAAATCGAAACCTACATGGACGGCGTCCACCTGATCTGTACGACGGCGCGCGTCGATCGGCAGTTTGGAGATATTCCCGTGGTACACGGCATGCCGTTTATCTCCGGCGTGGGTATCGACGCGCTGCGGGATAAAATCCTGACCATTCTGCAGGGGTGATCTCATGTTTACGGAAATAATGCGTTATATCCTCGACCTCGGACCAACGGTGATGCTGCCTTTTGTGATTATCATTTTCTCCGTCAGCCTGGGGATGAAGGTGGGGGATGCGTTTAAGTCGGGCCTGCATATTGGTATTGGCTTCGTCGGTATCGGGCTGGTGATTGGGCTGATGCTTGATTCCATTGGTCCTGCCGCCAAAGCGATGGCGGCCAACTTCGAAATCGGTCTTGAGGTGGTGGATGTCGGCTGGCCGGGGTCGTCACCGATGACCTGGGCGTCGCAGATTGCGCTGATTGCCATTCCTGTCGCCATTGGCGTCAACATCCTGATGCTGGTGACCCGCATGACGCGGGTGGTGAATGTCGATATCTGGAATATCTGGCATATGACCTTCACCGGCGCGATGGTGCACATTGCCACCGGCTCCTACTGGCTGGGCATGCTCGGCGTGGTGGTTCACGCGGCGTTTGCCTACAAGCTCGGTGACTGGTTTGCCCGCGACACGAAAAACTTCTTCGATCTCGACGGCATTGCCGTGCCGCACGGCACCTCCGCCTATATGGGGCCGATTGCGGTGCTGGTGGATACCTTGATCGATAAGGTGCCGGGTCTGCGCCGTATTCACTTCAGCGCCGACGATGTGCAAAAGCGCTTTGGCGCCTTCGGTGAGCCGGTGACGGTCGGTTTTATCATGGGGATCATTATCGGCCTGCTGGCGCATTACGATGCGAAAGACGTGCTGCAGCTGGCGGTAAAAACCGCCGCGGTGATGCTGCTGATGCCGCGAGTGATTAAGCCGATTATGGATGGCCTCAATCCGATTGCGAAGCATGCCCGCAAACGTCTACAAGCACGTTTTGGCGGCCAGGAGTTTCTTATCGGACTCGACCCTGCGCTGCTGCTGGGACAGACCTCGGTGGTTTCTGCCAGCCTGATTTTTATCCCGCTTACTATCCTGATTGCGGTGGTGCTGCCGGGGAATAAGGTCCTGCCGTTCGGTGACCTGGCGACCATCGGCTTCTTTGTGGCGATGGCAGTGGCGGTGCATCAGGGCAACCTGTTCCGCACGCTGATTTCCGGTACGGTGATCATGAGCATCACTCTGTGGATCGCCACCCAGACCATCGGGCTGCATACCCAGCTGGCGGCCAACGCCGGTGCGCTGAAGGCGGGCGGGCAGGTGGCTTCGATGGACCAGGGCGGTTCACCGATCACTTACCTTCTGATCCAGCTGCTGACCTGGCAAAACGTCACGGCGTTGGTGGTGATTAGCCTGATCTACCTTGCCGGTGTGTTGCTGACGTGGCGCCGCGCCCGCAGCTTCAGCACCCCGCCGGAACCCACGCTTTCCAGCTCTAAAACCCTGTCTGAATAAACTGCGGGGGGAGATCCCCCGCCATTCTGGAGTTCACTCATGAAATCTGTCGTGATACACGCCGGAGGCAGCGTTACGGTTGAAGAAAGACCGTTGCCTCAGATTGAAGCCGCTAATGATGTGCTGGTTGAGGTGATCAGCTCGGGGCTGTGCGGCTCCGACATCCCGCGTATTTTTCACCACGGTGCGCATTTCTATCCGATTACCCTCGGCCACGAATTTTGCGGACGAGTAAGGCAGACCGGCGGCGAGGTCGATGATTTACAGCCCGGCAATCTGGTTGCCTGCGTGCCGCTGCAGCCCTGCTTTCAGTGCGAAGAATGCCAGCGCCAGCTGTGGTCCCAGTGCCGCCACTACCGGTTTATCGGTTCCCGCAGCGACGGCGGCAATCGTGAATTTATCGTGGTGCCGCGCAGCAATCTGTTCCTGCTGCCGGAGAACACCACGCCGACCGAAGGCGCCTTCTTCGAGCCGATGACCGTCAGCCTGCATACAATGCAGCTGGCCGGCGGCTGCGAAGGCAAAGAGGTGATTATCGTTGGTGCGGGTACGATCGGCCTGCTGGCGATGCAGTGCGCGAAGGCGCTGGGCGCACGTTCGGTCACGGCGATTGATATCAACCCTGAGCGGCTGGCGCTGTCGCAGAAGCTGGGCGCGGACTACACCTTTAACAGCGCGGAAATGAGCGCCGCAGAAATCCGCACCGCGCTGGACTCACGCCGTTTCGATCAGCTGATACTGGAAACCGCCGGCAGCCCGCAAACCGTGGAGCTGAGCATTCAGATCGCCGGGCCGCAGGCGCAGATCGGCCTGATCGGTACGCTGCATCGCGATCTGCCGCTGAGCAGCGGCACCTTCGGCCTGATCCTGCGCAAGGAGCTGCGGATTCTCGGCAGCTGGATGAACTATTCGGGCCAGTGGCCCGGCGTGGAGTGGCAGCAGGCCGTGCGGCTGTTTGAGCAGGGGTCGATCGACCTCTCTTCGCTGATTGCGGTCCAGGCCGCGCCGCAGGATTACGCCGAGGCGGTCAGCGCGCTGGCGGGCAAACCGATGAGCGGAAAAATCATGCTCGATTTCTCAGTCACGGATAAGGAGCAGGCATAATGTATCTGGTTTCTAATCGTACGATGCTGCTCAACGCGCAGCGTGAGGGCTATGCCGTACCGGCATTTAACGTTCATAACCTGGAGACCGTGCAGGCGATTGCCGAAACGGCAGCGGAGCTGCGTTCGCCGGTGATTATGGCGGGCACTACCGGTACCTGGAACTACGCCGGACTGGAGTATCTGGTGGCCATCTGCCAGCAGGCGGCGAAAAAGTACGATCTGCCGATCGCGCTGCACCTCGATCATCATGAGGATCTCAACGATATCAGCCGTAAAGTGCATGCCGGAGTGCGATCGGTAATGATCGATGCCTCGCATTATCCCTTCGCGCAGAATATTGAAAAAGTCCGCGATGTGGTGCGCCTGTGCCATCGTTACGATGTCAGTGTCGAGGCCGAGCTGGGGCGCCTGGGCGGGCAGGAAGATGACGTGATCGTCGACGAAAGCGAAAGCTTTTTCACCGATCCGGCCAAAGCGCAGGAATACGTCAGCCGCACCGGGATCGACTCGCTGGCGGTGGCGATCGGATCGGCACATGGGCTGTATCAGGGGGAGCCAAAGCTGGATTTTGATCGGCTGGCGAAGATCCGCGAACAGGTGGATATTCCGCTGGTGCTGCATGGGGCGTCGGGGATCCCGGAAGCGATGCTCAGGCGATCCATTTCTCTCGGCATCTGCAAGGTGAACGTGGCCACCGAGCTGAAAATCGCCTTCTCCGGCGCGGTAAAGGCCCACTTCAACGCGCATCCCGGGGCCAGCGATCCGCGCGAATATATGGAGCCGGGCAAGCAGGCGATGAAGCAGGTAGTGGCGGAAAAAATCAGAATCTGCGGCAGCGAAGGGCGCATTTAGCCTGGCCGACCGACTACCCGCGTAACGAGCGTAAGGCAGAGTACCCTGGCTGCCTCTAATGAGTGTTACTGCCGGGAGTAAGCCGCAGCTTCCCTGAACAGCGCATCGTCGGGACGGATGCCGGTATACAGGGCAAACTGCTCCACCGCCTGGATGGCAAACA
The DNA here is from genome assembly GCF_003751505.1 of Erwinia sp. JUb26. Taxonomy (GTDB): domain Bacteria; phylum Pseudomonadota; class Gammaproteobacteria; order Enterobacterales; family Enterobacteriaceae; genus Erwinia. The sequence continues at coordinate 69,045 of NZ_RJVB01000007.1, forward strand.
CCGCCGCGCCGGTAATCACGGTTTTATCTTTCTCCCGCGCGTAGTGCACCAGCGGGGTGATTTCCGGCAGCGCCACGACTTCAAAAATGACTTTGGCCGCGTCAACCTGGCGCGGTGTGAACGACATCAGTTCTGCTTCCGCGCTGCCGCTCATGCCGGTCGGCGTGGCGTTAATCAGCAGGTCGGGCTGGAGGTCGCCCAGATCTTCACGCCATTCAAAGCCGTACAGTGCCGCCAGCTCGCGTCCGCTTTTCTCATTGCGGGCAATAATATAGCCCTGATTAAATCCGGCATCCTTCAGCGCTGCCGCCACGGCTTTGGCCATGCCACCGCTGCCGCGCAGGGCGAAGGTCAGCCCGGGATCGACCTGATGCTGCTTCAGCAGGCTGGCAATAGCGATGTAGTCGGTATTGTAAGCCTTCAGATAGCCGTTGGTGTTCACGATGGTATTCACCGAATCAATCGCCTTCGCCGACGGATCCAGCTCATCGACCAGCGCAATGACGTCCTCTTTAAACGGCATGGAAATCGCACAGCCGCGAATGCCCAGCGCCCGTACGCCGCCGATAGCAGCGGGTAGATCGGTGGTGGTGAAGGCTTTATACAGGTAGTTGAGATCCAGCGCGTCGTAGAGATAGTTATGGAAGCGGGTGCCAAAATTTCCCGGGCGGGATGCCAGCGACATGCATACCGTCGTGTCTTTGTTCAGCTGTCGGGTCATGGATGCGGTCCTGTGATCGATGAAGGAGGATTGCCGTTCGGTGCAGAATGGACTAAAAAGGTGAGATTAAAAACAGCTGGATTTTCTCGCTCAAGGTTCCTCTTTTATGTACGGTCAACGACTTGAACACCACTACCTGCGGCTGCTGACGCTGTTTCCCGCTCGCGAAGCCGTGACAACCCTGCAGGCGCTGGCAGATTCGCTGTGCTGCAGTAAGCGCCATATGCGGGCACTGCTGGTAAAAATGCAGAGTGAGGGCTGGCTGAACTGGCAGGCTGCGCCGGGGCGCGGTCGGCAGGCACAGCTGAAGCTGCTGCGCGATGAGCAGCAGCTTAAAGTGGAAAAAGCGGATCGTTTACTGGAAACGGGGAACCTTGCCGCCGCCGTTGAGCTGCTGGGCGAGGAAAAAAGCCGCCTCGCCAGCCTGCTTCGTACCCGGCTGGGCTATCGCATTGATGATGACTATCAGTCGCTGCGTATTCCTTATTACCGCGAAATGCTGAACCTCTGCCCCGGCACGCCGCTAAGGCGCTCGGAGAACCATCTGGTGCGGCAAATTTTTAGCGGACTGACGCGCATCGATCCGCAAAGCGGCGAAGTTGAAAGCGATCTGGCCCACCGCTGGCGTCGGCTGGATGCGCTGCGCTGGCGTTTTTTTCTCCGCCGCGGCGTGCGCTTTCACGATGGCCGTGAGATGACCAGTGAAGATGTGGTTGCCTCGCTCTCCCGCAGCGCGGCGCTGCCGTTATTTTCACATATTAAACGGGTGATGGCGGAGGGCACGCTGAGCGTGATCGTCGAACTGCACCACGCCGACGATCGGCTGCCGCTGCTGCTGAGCGATCCCGCCGCGCTGATCCTGCCCGCCGATCGCGAGCGGAACGATGATTTTGCCGCGCACCCGGTCGGTACCGGCCCTTACCGGGTGATCGAAAACGATCGCTGGCACCTGAAGATGCAGGCATTCGAGCACTATTTTGGCCTGCGCGGGCTGCTGGATGAAGTCGAACTCATCGTCTGGCCGGATGTCGCTCATGCGGCGGCCAGCGAACAGTTTATACCCGCTGGCCAGCCCGCCGCGTGGCTCAGTTCCAGCATCAGCGATATCGCCTATGTTTCCGGCGAGGCCGAAAAGTTTACCGGTAAGCCCTCCGAGCCGCTGGCGGAGATGTTTCTGGAGCAGGGCGGCTATTTTCTGCTGTGCGACAGCCGTTCGCGCCACTGGCAGGCCATCGAACGGCGGCGCTGGCTGCGCGAAATTCTCAGCCCGTGGCAGCTGGCATCGCAGCTGGTGGAATCTATCAGGCCGCTGTGGGTGCCAACGGGCAGCCTGCTTCCCGCCTGGTTTCACTGCATAGATGAGGGCCGCAGTGATTCCCCGTTTGCCGCCGCTGAATCGCAGCCTCACGGCGCCGTGCTGCGGCTGGCATGCCATCGGCAGCATCCTGAATACGCGATGCTGACGGCGATGATACGGAAAAACCTGGCGGCGGAAGGGATCGCGCTCGATATGGTGGAGCTGGACTACCCGCAGTGGGCGAGCGGCGAGGCCGAGGTCGATTTGTGGCTGGGTACGGTGAATTTTCCCGTGCCGGAGCAGTGGAACGTCGGTGCCTGGCTGCTGGGCATGCCGCTGCTGCAGCCGCATATCTCCGGCGGCGATCCCGAACGATTTCAGCTCTGGCAGCAGCAGTGGCGCGACGGCACGATCGACTCCCGCCAGTTGGTGCAGCAGGTGGTCGGCGCAGGCTGGCTACAGCCGCTGTTCCATCACTGGATGCGGTTGAAGGCCCCGGAGAACGCGCAGGGGATCCGTCTGAATAATCTGGGCTGGTTTGATTTTCAAAGCACCTGGATGGAGCCGGAATAGTCGCCGGGGGCGCGGTCGCCGCAGCCCGCTGTTGCAAATGCGGCAATGACTGATTATCTTGTGGTTCACAAGGTGATGGTGTTCCACCTTTCCCAACCGCCCTGCTCGCAAGGGGCTGATGACGCCTGATAACCCTGACCGTTAACACGAGGTCGGCGTGTCAGGTCATGCGTTTTCTGCCCGCTGGCACCCCGCCTCGAAAGTGCTGAGGATTGTATGCTGAAACCTTTACTGGCCGTAATGATTGGCGGCTGCGCCGGCTGTGTGATCCGCTGGCTGCTTGCCGTGCGGCTGAATTCCCTGTTTCCTAATCTGCCGCCCGGCACGCTGCTGGTTAACCTCGTGGGGGGGCTGATTATCGGAGCCGCAATGGCGTGGTTTATCCGTAATCCACAGCTGGATCCGGCATGGAAGCTGCTGATTACCACCGGCCTGTGCGGCGGCATGACCACGTTTTCCACCTTCTCGCTGGAGGTCGTTACGCTGCTGCAGGCGGGAAACTACCTCTGGGCGCTAACGTCCGTTCTGGTCCACGTCATCGGATCGTTGCTGATGACCATCGCCGGTTTCTGGCTGGTATCACTGCTGTTCTGAATAAAGCCGGTGCACTGCCTTCAGGGCAGTGCATTTGATGCGGTTCCTTCGTCGCTGTCTGAAAGTCAGTATTTGCTGTCCGAATAACGTTATTAGTAAATATTCGGACATGGAATAATGGCTGTATTCAGATTTACCTCAACGACGATAAGGAATCGGAAATGAAAGGAATGATATTGCTCACCTCTCTGTTGTTCACTGTTTCAGCTTATTCTGCCAGTGAAATATCCAGGGTGGATGATATTTCCCATCATGAAGTTAAATGCGGGGTGATATCCGTTTCCCGTATTGATGCCACATCGGATGAACTGATGAAATTACTCTCAAAGAAAAGTGATGCATTGGGATGCCGATATTTCGCTATCACCTCATTCGAATCGGAAGGAAACAGTCGTGCCACCGCCGTGGTGTATCACTGAGACCATCATTAATGCGCGATATTATTTTTTTTGGAATAGCCTTCCCCTGGATTTTAGTCGCTGCCCTGCTGGGGTGGTGCGGTTATAAAACGGCGATGTGGCTAATGACCGAAAGCGGCCTTCAACGCGGAGCGGGGCATCGGCCATGGCTAAATATGGTCTGTTACTTTCTGTGCTTTTGCGTGTGCTATCTACTGCCGGGAGGCTGGTGATGTCAGCAGCAAAAAACCGACTGCTTACGATGCTGCTGCTACCGCTGGTCTGTTTCGGTCTGTGGCAGGTGTGGAATCGCGAACAGAAGGATAACTGGACCCGTGATGGCCGCATCCGTGCCGATGTGGTTATTCCAGCCAGTGAAGTCAACGGTCGACTTAATCGACTGTGGGTAAAAGATAATCAGCAGGTGAAACGCGGCGATCTGTTATTTGAAATTGATGACGGAGATTATGCTATTGCACTGGAAAAAAGCAAAGCCTATAAAGAGTCCGCCAGAATAACCATGTTAAAGATGTCTGAAATATCACATCGCCGTGAAAGTTTGACCAATAATGTTGTGAGTAAAGAAGAAAAAGAAAATGCCAGGCTGGATTACCAGCAGGCCATCGCGAATTACCACGTAAGCGAACAGCAATACCGTCAGGCATTGCGGAATATGCATCAGACGAAAGTCTATTCTCCGGTCAACGGCTTTGTCACCAATCTGCTGGTTCAGCAGGGGGACTATATTAACGTCGCGCAGCCGGTTATGACCCTGGTAAATGCGGAGAGTTTTTATGCCTACGCCTATTTTCAGGAGGGACAAATCGCGGCCATACATCCCGGTCAGTCAGTTCGTATTACCCTCTTGGGTAGCGATATTACGCTGCACGGTACGGTAGAAAATATCGCTCGCGGTATTGTCGATCACAGCAATCAGGGAAGTGAAGGTACCCTGCATAATGTGAATCCGACCTTTGACTGGGTGCGTTTGCCGATGAGGATCCCGGTGCGCATTGCTCTCGATCTCCGCCACCTGCAGGGAACTACGCTGGTGGCCGGGATGACCTGCACGGTGGCAATACAGCCCTGAGGAGCGCATATGTCCACGTTTAACCCGGCTCATCGTCGAACTCTGCTGCGCGTACTGCAAATCACCTTCGCGATTGTCTCTATCCAGTGGCTGTCGTTTTACTTTGATATTGAGGGCGCTTCAACGGCGGTGATGAGTGCGATTGTGGTCACTCAAACCTTTGTTGGCGGGCTTTATCATAAGGCGACTAACCGCATCTACGGCACGGTTCTGGGGCTCGGCGCTGGGATGCTGTCAGCCGCGCTGTTTCCGGAAAGCCCACGGACCTGGCTGGTATTGACCTTACTGTGGTTGGGCAGCATGACGTTTATCGCCAGTATCGTTCATTCTGACCGGACGTATCTGTTTCTGTTAGCGGGCTATACCTTTGCTTTTGTTGGTTTTCCCGTGCTGGTGGATCCCGATCGGGTCTGGCAGATCTATCACGATCGCGCGGCTAACGTGCTGTTTGGCGTGGTGGTGATGGTTGTCAGCAGCGCGTTGATCTTCCCGCTTTACCAGAAGCGCCATACGGCCCGGCCGCTGGCCCGGCTTTATCATTCGTTGTTGTCTGTCAACCGCAGTCTGAAACATGGGTATAGCGTGAGTGCTAAACGCCTGAACCATTTACTGGCGAACCTCGCTTTGCCGATTGCTCACCGGCAAAGCCTTCGCCATGAATATCAGCTGAGCGGCCGTGAAGTTAAGGCGCTGGATTCTTATCTGTTTATTGCCATCAGGCTGTTTTTTTTAACTTCCCTGCTAAGAAAATGTTCACCCGGTAAAGGCCGCTTCTTCACCCGGCTTTATGCGGAGTTTCAGCAGGAGCTGGAACAGCTGACGCATTACAAAAAATACCGTCTGCATCCTCCGGCAGGATTCAGGTTCGGCGTGTTTAACTTTCAACAGCATACTGATGTACGTCAGGCAACGCGCAGAGCACTCCGTACCGTCGCCACCACGGTCCTGCTGCTGGCCATCTGGTATCAAAGTGCCTGGGCCGCCGGGCAGGTCATGTTGACCTTCGGCGTCATCTATATTGTGCTGCTTTCCTCTGCCCAGCTGCCTGAAAAAACGGGTGCAGAAGCGTTAAACGGTACGCTGCAGGGGATACTGCTGGGGTGGGTCTGGCTACAGTGTGTTTACAGTAGCGTAGCCCTGGCAAGATACCCCGATCTGTACTTTCCGGCTCAGCTGCCGGTGATTATTTACGGGGCGCAAATGCTGGCGCGTGACGCCCGTATGATGCGAGGGATTACGTTGCTGACCACCTTTTACTTTGTCGCCCCTCCGCTTAATCCCCCGCAGTTTGATTATTCTGAATTTATCAATAACGCGACCGGTTGTTTTGCCGGGATGCTTGGTTTTGCCCTGGGCATCAATCTGATCCTGCCGGAAAAGCGCACGGTGCGTCTGTCCGCGTTACTTTTTCAATCCCTGCGTGAATTGCGCTACACCCTGTCTCATCCCACGCAATGTCCGGCCGACAAACTGATTCTGCTATACGATCGCTGGGTGCGATTTTCAGGAACGGTCAACCGCAGTGAGGAACTGTTTGCCTTTATCACCAGTCTGGGATCGTTGCAGCTGCTGGTCAGTCAGTGGCAGCAGAGCTTCCCACAAACGTGGCGGGTGGCTTCAGGGCCGCTGCGGGCTCAGGTTGAGCGCTGGCTGTCCACGAAGCGCTGTGACTTTACTTGTGCGGACGAGGCGTTCTGGGATCAATGCCTCAGCGGGGTCGCTAAAAATGACGATTCGGACGGGGCTGAATTATTCCTGGCCCGGCAGCTTTGCCTGGACCTGGGACGGGCCTGGCAGGCGCTCAGCAGTGAGGAACGACGATGAGCAAAATAGTCGCGGCGGAGAAGATCTCGACGCTGCTGGATCCTGATACCGAACTGATGAAAAGTATCTCCATCCTGAGCCAGGAGATCACGGCGAATACCGAAGTGGAGCTGCACCGGCACAGCTGGGGACAGTTGAACGTCAGCGATGGCGGGGTGATGGAGATTACGATAGAGAATCAGCGGGTTTTAACCGCTCCCTGGCAGTTTGCCGTCTGGATCCCTGCCGGGGTGAGCCACTGTAGCTTTAACCGGAAAAATATCGACTATTGTTCGGTTTCCTTTCCGGCGGCCATCGCACTGAAGCTTCCGTCTCAGGCCTGCGTGCTGCCGCTGTCCGGCATTGTGCGGGAAATTATCCGCGATCTCCGCCAGCGGCAGATCAAACAGCTCACCCGGCCACAGGATCTGACCTTAGGGCAGGTGCTGGTGGATCAATTATTACAGCAAACGCCATCGGGGACGTGGTTGCCAACGACGGACGATCGTCTTATCAAGCCCGTTATTGATGGCCTCAGACAAAATCCGGGGGACACGCGATCGCTGGCTCAGTGGGGGAAACTGGTTTATGCCTCGGAAAAGACGCTATCCCGGCGTTTCGTCCAGCTGATGAATATCTCTTTTCGCGAATGGCGCGGCCGCTTGCGTTTTCTGACCTCGCTGTCCATGTTGAAAAATGCGATCAGCGTACAGGAGATTGCTTACACGCTGGGCTACAGCAATCCCTCTTCATTTATTGCCATGTTTCACAAGGCGACAGGAATGACGCCTGAAAAATATCGGAAAGAGTGCCTTTAGCGATACACCTCTCCGCAGAGAAGCACCGCCGTTGGGCGACGTTCGTGGATCCGTTCTGCCATCTGCTCACACGCCACTCGCGTGGGGAAGATATGTTCTGATACCGGTAGTGCGTCACAGGCATCATGACCGCAGGCGCTGACGAGTAATACGAAGCCAATTAGCATTGCTCACTCCTTTGGCAGATTGGGGTCACCATTAGTATAGGTGATAAGCGACACAATAGCCTTCAGGACCCGTATCCCGCCAGTGATTTCAACAGGCTACCGCACATTCCCGTCAGTGCTGCGATTCGCATTTTCATCACTGATGTGGTGGTTATCACGATTGTTCCGACTCTGGTGGGAAACGCGCGCAGATACGCTATGCTTTAAAAACAACCAACGAGGAGGAGACAATGATCGGCGAAACAGATTTACCTATCTCTAGCGAAGATGAAGTGTGCAATATCATCGGCAAGGCAGTGGTTGACCTCAGCGTTACCGGACAGCCCGTCAATAAAGCAACGCTTGGACTAAAGCTGCTCTCTATGGCCGACCAGGATAAAGATGACGAACGTATTTTACTGTACTGGATTGCCCGCAGGGCGATTAATCAGCCGCATAAATTTGCGGAGGCAGGTTACTGACACTGCCGGCAACCGGTGCGACTGCCACCGGAGTCAGCGGCCCGCCCGGCATCAACCGGGCGGCCATTGCAGCCGTAATTAAATCCTACCTTTTTTAACGCTTATCACGATCCACGACGATCTCCGCGGGGCAGTTTTCATCTGCCTTGACCTGACGATATTCCGCCTTGCCCTGATAAACATAAATACAGGCGCGTCCTGCCTCGCCGCCGTTCTGCTCCTGACTCAGCGAAACGGTGACCTGCTCCGCCTGGCTGTTAAGCGGCACAAGGCTGCATGCCAGAATGAGCAGGATCGGGGGCAGGGATAGACAGGCGCGTAAATTCGCGTGGCGGTGGCGCGGTGGCATCGGACGTCCTTCTGAAACGGAATGTAACCTGAGGTAAATCTCTATTGATGGGGCTATTTTAACGCATTGTGCCGGTTAGCACAGTTCAAACGCAGGCCTAAATAAATTTTCTGTGAGAAAGGCGACAGAGAAGAGGGCGGGGGTCGGTGCTGGGCGTTGAACGGCGAGGTAAATCACCCCGCCGGGAGAGAAATTAGTGCTGCGGATACCGCTGCTTTATGTGTTCGTAAAAAAACAATCCCTTCGACGGGGCGGCCATTAAGAAATGCCAGGCGGTCAGGGGGACGTTGTTGTAGGTCAGCGTTCCATGCTTCAGCGTTTCTACCTCAAGGACCCGTTTTTCCACGTCATAGGCTACGGTTCGAATAACGGATGAGGCGACGGACTGTCTTTTCATTCTGTACCTCTCAGCTGTCAGTGGTGGTTAAAATTTAGACTACCGAGAGAAAATTGGCATTGTTTTCGATCAATTATTTATTATTTTTAGATCCAAAAATAATCAGAGAAAGGAAAAAATTACCTCGGAAAGTGGAAATCCAACTGCACTTTCCGAGGCTATGCAAATGCATAATACGTTACGCGGTTCACTTTAATGATTTTTTTCATTCTGTACAGGTTTATTTTTATTGTACAACTTTGTTCGGCTGAGGGGAGTGAACCAACAGGGTGGGTGTTGCAGACTTTACGGCGACAAAAAGGGTAACGAAAAAAGGCTAAACTTGCTAAAGTTTGCTTTTCACTGAGTTGGGATTTTTATGTCGAACGAAATTGCACATCCATCCAGCAGCCCGAAACAGGCTGCCCTTCAGTTGGTTATAGAACTGGTCCGTGCCGGTAAACTCAGCCCGTTACAGGGTGATGCCAGTAACATGATCTCGATTTATGAGCAGTTTAAAGCTCACTTCGAAGCGGATAAGAACAAGCACTCCTCGGATTCTGCGATCTCCTGAATGGCGTGACCGTTTATCCCTGCGGGTGCGGCAGCCGCCGTACCCGCTATCACCCCGGCCCGTGTTACTCCTTCTTACTTACGCGATCGAAGTAGAGCAGGCTGACGCCAATTCCCTGATACGCGCCCTGAATCTGTTTGCCCAGTCCCACCTGTTTTTGCCCCTGTAGTGCGACCACGTACGGTGAATTCTGCTGAATATCCGTTTGCAACTGCTGATACAGCGCCGTGCGCTTCTGCACATCGCTTTCGGCTGCCGCTTCCCGCGTGCGCGCGCTCAGATCCGGAATCGTCCAGCCGACGCGCCAGGCCAGCGTTTTTGGCCCGCCGGGAACGTTATAAGCAAAGGTGCTGGCGTTACTGTTGGCGTCCACATAGTCCGCGCCCCAGTAGATAAAGATCGACTGGAAGTTACGGCCGCGCATTTTGCTCCACAGTTCGGCCTCCGCCACCGGCTGAATATCCAGCTGAATATCGGCTTTGGCAAAGCTGGCCTGCAGCGCCTGCGCCACATCGCTGTAAGGCGGCTGGTTGACGATGGTTAACGCAAAGCGGGTGCCCGGTTTTATACCGGCCTTCGCCAGAATCGATTTGGCTTTTGCCACATCGTAGTGGAACGGTTCGTTGGTCAGCGCGCCGTCAAAGCCCGCAGGCAGGAACGTCTGATGTACCTGATACTGCCCTTTCAGCAGCTGTTCGGAAATTGACTTATAGTCCACCAGCCAGCGTGCGGCCTGCCACAGCGCCGGGTTGCCCAGCGCGGGCTGCTGCTTATCCTGGGTATTGAATCCAAGATAATAAATCAGGCTGGAGGGGAAGCTGGCGACGTTAACCTTGCCCTGCTGCTTGAGAGTGGCGAACTGGTCGGCACCGAGATCGTAGGCCACGTCCGCATCACCGTTTTCCAGCAGCAGCCGCCGCGATCCGGCGTCGGTGACGCTTTTCAGGATCACGCGCTTGAGGTGCGGCGGGGTCTGCGCATACGGGTTCTGTTCCAGCACCAGCGCCTGCTGCGGCACATAATTGCGGATGCTGTAGGCGGCGCTGCCCGCAGAATGAGTATGCAGCCAGGCATTGCCCAGGTCATCGCCCTGTGCGTGCTGCTGTACCAGCTTGCTGTCCACGACCGAGGCGATTGGCGAGGTCAGCAGGCGCAGGGCAAGGTCCTGGCCAATCGGTGAGACCCAGCGGATTTCAATCTGGTTGTCGCCGTGAGGGGTGAACTGCGCATCGATGTTTTCCGCCGTCCAGCCGAATTCCGCCAGGATAAACGCCGGGGTTTTATTTAGCTTGACGGCTCGGGTCAGCGAGTAGATGACATCCTTGCTGGTCACCGGATTGCCGCTGGCGAACTTCGCGCCGGGTGCGAGGGTAAACAGCAGGCTGTGTTCGCTGCTGCCCGCCTGCCATTCGGTCGCCAGAGAAGGCGCGAGTTTGCGCGGGTCGTCGATATCCGGCTTCAGCAATGTTTGGTAGACATTAATCAGGCTACTGGTGCTAACGGTTTCGAAACTCTCAGCGGGGTCGAAGCTGATAATACCGTCGAGGGAGATGGCCACAATCAGCGTATCGGCAGGCGTTGCCGCCTGCGCCGTGTGTCCGAAAACCAGAGCGCAGGCGAGCGCCAGAGGAGCAATTTTTCGCATTACCATGTCCTGAAATAGTGGGATATATCAGGACTATAGGCGCGTGATGCGCGATCGGAAATGCCGGATCTGACTAAGGTTAGCTGATTAACATAATTGGCGGATCAACGGCTTAGCCAACGATCCGGCCTTTATCCATCTGCACCGCGCGATCGCACATATGATCGATCACATCGGGATCGTGGCTCACCAGCACCATGGTCAGATGATCCTGCTGCTTAAGCTGGTTGAGCAGATTGAGGATCTCGGCCTGCACCGACATATCCAGCGCGGAGGTCGGCTCGTCCAGCAGCAGGATCTTCGGCTGTAGCAGCAGCGCGCGTACGATAGCCACGCGCTGGCGCTGCCCGCCGGAGAGCTGGTGCGGATAGCGATCGGCCATCTCAGGATCCAGCCCGACGTGGCGAAAACCGTCGTTGATGCGATCGTTAATGTTATCCGCCTTCAGCAGCTTCAGCGGCTCGGCCAGCGTACGGCGCAGGCGATGGCGCGGATGCAGCGAAGCGTAGGGGTCCTGAAACACCATCTGCACGTCACGACGTAGCTGGCCGGTAAAGGCTTTGCCCGGCTCGGCCTGGTGGTCTGCCAGCCGCATGCTGCCCTGCCAGTGCGGATTCAGCCCGGCCATCACCCACAGCAGCGAGGATTTCCCGCAGCCGGACGGGCCGACCAGGCCAAAGCACTCACCGGCGTTGACCGACAGCGTCACATCCTCCACCACGGTACGCAGATCGTAGCCCTGGCGATGGGCCACGCTGAGCTGGTTTAACTCAATCATGTTTGCCTCCGCCGATCAGCGCGGCGCGGTCCAGCACCGGCAGCGGTTTGCCGTGAGTGGATTTATTGGGTCGACACGACCACAGCGTCCGGGTGTAGGGATGCGTGGCGTGCGGTAAGTCGGCGGCGGGCAGGGTGTCGAGAATATCGCCCTGATACATCACCATCACCCGCTCGCAGTGCTCGGATACCTGTTGTAAGTCGTGGCTGATGAGCAGCAGGCCCATGTTGCGATCTTCCACCAACTGGCGGATCAGCCCCAGCACCTGATCGCGCATCGCGTGGTCGAGCGCTGAGGTCGGCTCATCGGCAATCAGGAAACGCGGTTCGGCAATCAGCGCCATTGCCAGCATCACGCGCTGGCCCATCCCGCCGGAAAGCTGATGCGGATAGCGTTCCATTAGCTGTGCGGGCTGCGGCAATCCTACCGCTGCCAGGATGTCACAGACCTTCTCTTTAACTTCGCTGCGGCTGAAACGCCCGTGCAGTTTCAGCGGTTCCGCGACCTGCCAGCCGATGGTGCGCATCGGGTTAAGCGCATATTTCGGATCCTGCATCACCATGCCCAGCTGGCTGCCGCGCAGCTGGCTCCAGCGGCGTTCGCTCAGCGTCAGTGCGTTTTCACCGGCAATACTCAGCGTGCGCGCCTGCAGGCGCAGAGAAGGGGAGAGCAGGCCCATCAGGCTACGGGCGGTCAGCGATTTTCCGGAACCGGATTCGCCGACCAGCGCCACGCGCTCGCGGCCAAGGGTAAAGCTGATATTTTTTACCAGCGCCGCGCCGCCGGGGGCCGAAATCGTCAGGCCCTCCGCCACAATCGGCGCATCAGCATTAGTCACCATTACGGGTATCCAGTCGGTCACGCAGGCCGTCGCCTGTCAGGTTAAAGGCCAGGCTGGCAAATAAAATCGCTCCGCCGGGAACGGCAGCGACCCACCACTGGTCGAAAATGACTTTACTGCCTTCGGCCACCATCGATCCCCACTCTGCGGTCGGTGGCTGAATGCCCATGCCGAGGAAGCCCAGGCCGGCGGCTGAAAGAATAATGTCACCGAGGCTCAGCGCCGCGCGTACCACGGCGGTCGGCAGGCACAGCGGCAGAATATGGCCAAACATCAGGCGCAGGCCGTTAATGCCCTGCATCCTTGCGGCGGCCAGATAGTCGCTGCGGCGCAGCGCCAGAGTTTCCGCGCGTGCCTGGCGGGCAAACGGCGGCCAGCTGGTCAGCGCCAGCGCCAGCGCGCCGTTCATCAGTCCCGGGCCCATCATCGCCACCAGCGCCAGCGCAATCACCAGGTTCGGCAGCGAGAGGAAAATATCGGTAATACGCATCAGCACGCGCTCGCTCCAGCCGCCGAGGTAGCCGGCGCTGATGCCGATTAACATCCCCACCGGGATGGTCAGCACCAGAATCAGCGACACCAGCAGCAGCGTCGGGCGCGCGCCGTATATCACGCGGGACAGCAGATCGCGACCAAAGCCGTCGGTGCCCAGCCAGTGGCTGGCGGATGGCGGCATCAGGCGCACCGCCATTTCCTGCGCGTTCGGATCGTAAGGTGCCAGCAGCGGCGCGAACAGGGCGGCGAAAATCAGTATCCCGACCAGCGTCAGGCCAACGGTCAGGGTGATATTTCGCCGTTTTTTAAACGGCTTTACCGTTTCGGAATCAAGAGCCTGCGTCATCGTGTCCTCGGATCGGTCAGGTAGGTGAGCGCATCGGCCAGCGCATTGATGACGATAAAGCAGCCGCCAATCAGCAGGGTCGAGCCGAGAATTGCGGGCGTATCAGAGGCAAATAGCGCGGTGGTCATATAGCGCCCCACGCCCGGCCAGGCGAACACCGTTTCCGTCAGCACCGAGCCTTCCAGCAGCGTGGCGTAGGAAAGCGCCAGCACCGTAATCAGCGTTCCGCGCACGTTAGGGAAAATATGCAGCAGCAGAATCCGTCCCCGGCTGGCGCCTTTCGCCCGCGCCAGCGTCACGTACTCTTTGCTGTTCTCTTCCAGTAGCGCCGCGCGCAGCAGGCGGGTGATGGTCGCCATCGACAGCAGACCCAGCACCACTACCGGTAGCCACAGGTGAGCGATAGCGTTGCGGAACATTTCAGGATCGCCGGAGAGCAGGCTGTCGATCAGTACCAGCCCGGTTTTTGGCTCCAGGGTATAGATCCAGATATCATCCAGCCGCCCTGGCCCTGCCGACCAGTGCAGTACCGCATAGAACAGCAGCAGGCCCAGCAGACCCAGCCAGAAGACCGGGACCGAATAGCCCAGCAGTGAAATCAGACGCGCGACGTTATCCAGCAGGCTGCCCGGCTTCCATGCCGCCAGCAGCGCCAGAGTAATGCCGAAAACGGCGCCGAAGATCATTGCACAGGTGGCCAGCTCAATCGTTGCCGGAAAAGTGCGCAGCAGATCGCTGGCCACCGGCTGATTGGTAATGCTGGAGATGCCGAGATCGCCGCGCACCAGGTGTTCCAGATAGTGCCAGAACTGCATCGGCAATGGCTGATCGAGGCCAAGATCACGCCGCACCTGCGCATAAGTCGATTCGCTGGCGTGATCGCCCGCGATCTGCAGCACCGGATCGACCGGGGAGAGATGGGATAAGCCGAAGGTAAACACCAGCAGCCCGAGCAGCGTCACCACCAGCGAAATCACCACGCTGAGGGCACCGCTGCTGCGGCGCCAGAACAGCCCGGTACCGCGCTGACGCGGTACCGGTTCTTTGGCAGCAGGTTCCGCCATTATTTACTGACCTGGCTGTAGTAAACCATGTCCGGGTTAATTCCCTGCACGTAGCCTTTCAGGTTGTCACGCAGGGCAACCAGGTTACGCGCCTGCAGGCCGACCACGTACGGGGAGTTCTGCTGAATTTCACGCTGCATTTTGTGGTACAGCTCCACGCGCTTCGCCGGATCGCTTTCGGCGGTGGCCGCCAGCGTTTGCTTGCTCAGCTCAGGGATGTGCCAGTTGGAGCGCCATGCCAGCGTTTTACTGCCGTCTTCCGGGTTATAGGCGAAGGCGGCGGCGTTGGTGTTCGGATCGAAGTAGTCCGCGCCCCAGGCGTTCAACGTGGCTTCATACTGATGTGCTTTCACTCGGGTGGCGACCTCGGAGCTGATGCCCGGCAGGACCTCGACCTTCACACCGCCTTTAGCAAAGCTGGCCTGCAGGGCCTGGGCAATATCCAGGTACGGCGGCTGGTTGCTGACCGACAGCTTAAAGCTGACGTTTTTCAGCCCGGCTTTCGCCAGAATCGCTTTGGCTTTTTCAGGATCGTAGGTGAACGGATTATCGTTCAGCGAGCCAAGGAAACCTTCCGGCAGGAACGACTGATGAACCTGGAACTGGCCTTTCAGCAGATCGTTGGCGATGCCTTTATAGTCGAACAGATAGCGTGAGGCTTCCCACAGGGCCGGGTTTTTCAGCACCGGATTGGCATCGATATTGAACTGCACGTAGTACAGCGAGGCCATCGGTACCGCGAGGGTTTTCACGCCCGCTTTGTCCTTGAGTGAGGCGATCTGATCGGCCCCCAGGTTACGCGCGATATCCGCGTCGCCCTGTTCCAGCAGCAGGCGGCGCGCGGCCGGTTCCGGCACGTTTTTGATCAGCACATTTTTCAGCTTGGGCGCACCGGCCGGAGAGCTCGGGTTAGCGCTCAGCAGCACCACTTCATGCGGAATATATTTGCGGATTTGATAAGGGCCGCTGCCCGCGGAGTGCTGGGCCAGCCACTTATTGCCGAAGTCGCCGTTCTTCTCGTTGGCCGACACGGTTTTCTCATCCACGATGGAGGATACCGGGGCGGCCAGCAGGCTCAGCACGTAGGTCGGGCTGACATCCGCCGTCCAGCTCAGCTGAACGTGCTTGTCATCGATCTTTTTAAGATGCGAGTCGACGTTATCTTTGGTCCATCCCAGCTGCGCCAGAATGAATGACGGGTCAAGGTTCAGCTTAATCACGCGGGAGAGGGAGAAAATCACGTCTTCCGGGCGCAAAGGGTTGCCGGACGAGAAGGTGGCTCCGTCGCGCAGGGTAAAGGTCATGCTGCGATTATCGCTACCGGGCTGCCATTCGGTGGCCAGCGTCGGCTTCAGATCGGTCGGGTTCTGTGGATCGGATTGAACCAGACGCTGATAGAGGTTGGTAAATGCCTGCACGGAGGTCAGTTCGAAGCCGTCTGCCGGATCGAAACTGTTCGCATCATCAATCGACTGCGCAATGACCAATGTATCAGGAGGGGTCGCCGCGGTTGCGGCAAAGGATGCCGCCAGCGCCAGTGCAATAACTGAAGGGACTGTAAATTTCATGACGTTTCCTTGCCTTACATTTTTTCGCGAGTGTAAGTGAACAACAGATAAGAGCAATAGTAGATTATTCGCTATCGATATGCGCGAACGTTATAAGGGGAGTCGAAAGGTTATAACCTTTGCCTTAGTGCAACCAATGACGCTAGCGGCTGAAGGTCAGCCACAGCCAGGGCGCAACGCCGAGCAGGTTATTAAGCATATGCAGGAAAATAGGTAACTTCAAACCGCCCGAAACCAGCCGTGCGGCGCAGAGCAGCAGCGACAGCGCAAGCAGCGCGATCAGGGTTTGCAGATGAGCATACTGGGTATGGATGGCGGCGAAGGCCAGCGAGGTCAGCAGCGAACAGGCAACCCGCTGGCGCGGCGCCCACAGTAAAAATCCCTGCATTAAATAGCCGCGAAACAGGATCTCTTCGTACACCGGGGCCAGCAGTACCACGGCCAGCGCGAACAGGATCGAGCTCGTTGCATTGCCGCTAAACTGCCCCCCCGTCCAGCTCTCTCGCTGCATATAAAAGGCCTGGCTTACCAGCAGCATAATCAGCAGCACGCTGAATACCATGACCTGACGCGGGAAGAGTTTACCGATGTGGATGTCACCGTAGTGACGCATGTACCAGCGGAAAAGCGGGATCAGCACGGCAAATTCCAGCGTGCAGAGCACCGGCATCAGCAGGCCGCTGCTGACCAGCATGGCGTGGTTGGGCAGATATCTCACCAGCAGGGTAACGGCATACCAGATAATCAACATCCCGGCACAGAGCAGGGTTTGGGACACTCTGTCGGGAGCGGTATTCATGGCAACAACCTGTCCTGGAAGGTTTTTTCCGATGTTAACAACTGTTGCGAACACTGTCGAGTTTGGGGTACATCGTGGGAAAAAAGGTGAAGGTGCAGCGGGAAAAAGTGAATGATGGAGGAGGCGCTCGTGTGCGCAAATGCCCCGGAGAAAATCACCGGGGCCGGGAGGACGTTAGCGGACTCGCACCGCGACCAGCGTCATGATGACGGCAAAGGTAACAAAGATAGCCAGTTCCATAAGAATCTCCTCTTTGGGAAAACTCCTAAAATTATAGCTGAAATCTGGCTGTTTTCTGAGCGATGCGTGCGCAGAGGAGCTAATCGTGCGGGTCAGACAAATGCGCTTTTACCTGCGCATTCGGGCGTTAATCTGTTAATCTTTAACTCAATTTGCCGATTATTTACGCGAAAGAGGAGCAGGAACAGTGAAACATTATGGAAAAATAGCGTTCGTTGCGGCGTTGATGGCGCTGGCGGGCTGCCAGTCGTCCGGCCAGAAAAATGCGGCGAATCACCCGGTGGATCCGGAAATGGATCGCTGCGGCGCATCGGAATTACAGCAGTACGTTGGCAAACCGCTCAGCGCGCTGGAAACGCTGCGTTTCGAAAAGCCGGTACGCGCGATCCCCTACAATTCTGCCGTAACCATGGACTTTAATCTGAATCGCATTAACTTCTCGGGCGATCAGCAGGGCAACATAACCCGGGTTTACTGCGGCTGACCGACACTGGCTGGCCGGAAAGGCCAGTCAGTACTGCCATTTTCTGACCCACCACAGACGCAGCAGCACGCCGGTGTTGCTGGTCCAGCCACTGCTGGTGCTGACCACTTCTCCTTTTGCCACAAAAATCAGCGTAGGTTTGCTGGTCACCTGCCAGTGGGCCGCAAGGCTGCCGTTACTGTCGTTGACCACCGGTAGCGTGATGTGATGCCCATCCAGGTAGCGCACAATGCTGATGTCGTTTCCCGACTGACTGGCAACGGTCAGCACGTTGGTTCGTTTACCGTTGAGCCGGACCATCAGTGGAATGGTGTCGTGGCAGGCCGCGCACCAGCGGTCCCAGAACAACACCAGTAGCGGCTTTTTTTCGCTAAGTTCCGCGAGGGTCAAATCTCGTCCGTCGATGGTATGCAGTGACCGGCTGGCAAAATCAGCGGGCAGGTCGGGCGCGCGAATGCCATCGACCAGGCGGATAATCAGAATAAGGCAAAGAAGAGGCAATAGCAGGTAAAGGCCGACCTTTTTAAAGCGGTTAATAAGTACGATATACCAGTTGTTCATCTGCCATCTCCAGCCTGCTTTCGGCGCCTATCTTAATGACGCTATGCCGAATAACAATCGTTTGCCGTGTAAACATTCGTATAGGGAATATTCCCCCTACGGGCAGGCGGGTTTGTGCTGTCATCATCCTGCAACGCGCGGTTGGCAGTATCTGGCTGCACACAACGTGACTTCCTCGTCACTCCAGATATGCAATGCTCGTCTTTAACCCGCCCTGTGCGGGTTTTTTTTCGCGATAAACGTGGTGGTGCAGAGGGGGATTCTGGCGCGTGGTGCGCTTATTTGCCGCCGTTAAAAATCTGCGTCAGCAGATTGCGGTATCCCTGAAGCAGAGCTTCATCGGCTTCCCCTTCAAGGCGGGCGATCACGCTGGCAATGATGGCCTCGTTGCTGGGCGGTTTTCCGTTTTGCATCAGCTCGATCATGATTGCTTCAAGCAGTTCACTTTCCTTCGGTGCCTGGAAAGCCGGGCTGTTAAAGTAGTCGGTAATTGCGCGGCCTGCGCCCTGTACGTGATAAGCCATGATAAACCTCCACAGACGCGTCCACTAAAGGGCGAAGCGCCTTCAGTGAATTCATAACCGTTAATGTGAATACGAGAGGGGTGGGCAAGAATCGTCCGCTCCCGCTACCTGAAAAAAATGACCGGAGATTCTGTAAACTGTAGAAGTGCAGTGGCGGAATGCCAGTAACACCAGGAAATATTTTTAAGTACTCTGAAAAGTTTCCAGGCCGACTGAAGTGGCCCGGAACAGGGGACGTTTATCCGGCGTGATAGGTGGTAATCACCTCAAGCGTGCCGTTAATCATAAACTGCACGCCCATGCAGACCAGCAGGAAGCCCATCAGGCGTGAGATGGCTTCAATTCCGCCTTTGCCCACCAGACGCATAATCGCCCCGGAGCTGCGCAGGCAGCCCCACAGGATCAGACTGACGGCAAGAAAGGTCAGCACGGGGGCGACGGTAATCACCCAGGGAGAGAAGGCGGTGCCGCTGTGGATCGTCGACGCGGTGGAGATAATCATCGCAATCGTACCCGGCCCGGCGGTGCTGGGCATCGCCAACGGAACGAAGGCGATATTGACGCTATTACGCTCGCTCATCTCATCCAGTTTGTGCTCGGCCTCCATCGAGTGCCCCGCCTGCTGCTGTGGGAACAGCATGCGAAAACCGATAAACGCCACGATCAGGCCTCCGGCGATACGCAGGCCGGGAATCGAGATACCAAACGTGTCCATCACCACATTACCGGCATAGTAGGCGACGGCCATGATGATAAACACGTAGATCGATGCCTGCCGCGACTGTCGATTGCGTTCCTGGTAGTTCATATCGCCCGCCAGCCCTAAGAACAGGGCTACGGTCGTCAGTGGATTGGCCAGCGGCAACAGCACGACCAGACCCAGACCCACGGCCTTAAACAGTTCAAACATTCCGTATTATCCTCGGTGGAACAACGATTTAGTCAATGATAGTACATAATTATCTGTCGACAGGTGAAGGCTGGCGTAAACCCGTCAGCGCTTGTCGATAATCTATTACCTGACAGTATTGAAAGCAGTAACACTGTGTATTTAAAAAACAGGTCGTAGAAGATGAAAATATATTTTCATAATAATCAGTGAGTTAATCATTGTGGCGGCTTTTTATTTTTTTCCTGCTTGTACTGCGCGCGGGGTTATGAGTAAATGCATGCGTTGGTTTTGATACAGACCCACGTATGCGAGCAATTTTAGTAAAGCAGTCTGCAGTTAAAGCGTTACATAGCTTATTCCTGACTTCCTTCTTGAGTGCCTCATAGTAATCCCCTGTTGAAAAACCTTGTGCCCACTGTGGCTTACTACATAATTGAAGGAAAGACTCATGTCTAACAAAATGACTGGTTTGGTAAAATGGTTCAACGCTGAGAAAGGTTTCGGCTTCATCTCCCCAACCGACGGCAGCAAAGACGTTTTCGTACACTTCTCTGCAATTCAGAACGGCGGCTTCAAGACGCTGGAAGAAGGCCAGAAAGTAGAGTTCACTATCGAAAACGGCCAGAAAGGCCCAGCAGCTGCTAACGTAACTGCGCTGTAAGATAGTCACTCTTTTCATTCGCTCGGCGTTTAACGTCTGAGATGATGAAAGTTAAAAAACCCGCTTCGGCGGGTTTTTTGCTTTTTCAGAGCGGAAGCACTGCCGCTGTTAGTAGATAATTCTGAAGTGGTGTTGATTACCTTATTTGCCCGCACGCCGCCGCTGACAGTTGGTACACTTGTCGCCCGTTATATCTTATAAGGCCGCTGCACAGTCCGATGGAATCCTGGAAGGTTAATTTAATCTCTGTCTGGTTTGGGTGCCTGTTTACCGGGCTGGCGATCAGTCAGATTATCCCGTTTCTTCCCCTCTATGTTGAACAGCTTGGCGTGACCGACTCCGCATCACTGACGCTCTGGTCCGGGCTGATTTTCAGTATCACCTTCCTGGTTTCAGCGATTGTTTCCCCGATGTGGGGCAGCCTTGCCGATCGTAAAGGGCGCAAGCTGATGCTGCTGCGCGCTTCGCTCGGTATGGGCGTGGTGATCCTGCTGCAGGCCTTTGTCACCAACGTCTGGCAGCTGCTGGCGCTGCGTGCGCTGATGGGGCTGACCTCTGGCTACATTCCTAACGCGATGGCGCTGGTGGCGGCCCAGGTTCCGCGCGAGCGCAGCGGCTGGGCGATGAGCATGGTGTCCACGGCGCAAATTTGCGGGGTGATTATGGGGCCGCTGATGGGCGGGCTGCTGGCTGACTGGATTGGTCTGCGCGCGGTATTTATCATCACCTCCGGGCTACTGTTGATAAGCTTTCTGATTACGCTGTTCCTGATTAAAGAGAGCGGCGTGATACGCGTTAAAAAAGAAGACAATCTCAGCGGCAGCATGGTGTTCCGAACCCTGCCGTGGCCAACGCTGACCATCAGCCTGTTTTTTACCACGCTGGTCATCCAGCTATGCAACGGCTCGATCAGCCCGATTCTGACGCTGTTCGTGCGCGAACTTGAACCAAACGTGCAGAACATTGCTTTTCTTAGCGGCGTGGTGGCGGCGATCCCCGGGGTGTCTGCGCTGCTGTCCGCACCGTCGTTGGGTAAGCTTGGCGACCGCATTGGCGCGCAGTACATCCTGTTTGCATCGCTGATTTTTTCGATACTGCTGTTTGTCGGCATGTCGTGGGCCAGCAGCGCCCTTGAGCTGGGCATTCTGCGCTTCCTGCTGGGATTTGCCGAAGGGGCGATGATGCCCGCCGTGCAAACTCTTTTGCTGCGCTACTGCAGCGATCGGGTAACCGGCAGGATTTTTGGCTATAACCAGTCGTTTATGTATCTTGGCAACGTGGTTGGGCCGCTGATGGGATCGGCGGTTTCAGCCGCCGGGGGCTTCCGCTGGGTATTTGGCGCCACCGCCGTGGTGGTGCTGGTGAATACCGTGCAGCTGATCTGGATTTACCGCCGCCCGCGCGGAAACCGCGCGGGGGAGGCCACATCAGGTAAGTGACAGCGTGAGCTGATAGCGATACTGCCGGGCAGACAGCAGGAAGTCCGGGTTAACGCTCGGGCTCCACGAGTCGTCACCGCCCACGCCCATATGATAACCGTCAAGGATCAGCCAGCATCCCGGCTCATCGTGCAGCAGGTGGCGATGTGACGTATCGCGAAGCTGTTCAATGCTGTGGCGGTTCAGCGAGAAGTGGAAATCCCCCTCCGCCTTCAGTCCGGCATACTCCAGAACGCGGGTGCCGCCCCGCAGCCCGTTTTCACCCGGGAAGACATAGTCGGTGCGGAGTTCGGCCAGCGGCAGTTGCCAGCGGGAGAACTCGGCGGCCAGCCGCCGATCCGGATAGTTTTCATGCGGTCCCAGACCTAGCCAGCTGGCGTGTTCCGCTACTTCCGCCAGCTGACAGCGCAGGCCAATTCGTGCGGGTTCCGGCTGCCCGGGGGTAATATCCACCTCAACGTCGAGGGTGAGTTTACCCTCGCCGTCAAACAGATAGCGCTTGCGGCTGATAAAGCGTGTATCCCCCGCACTCTGCCAGGCGTGGACGCTGCTAATCTGCACGCCGTGACTCAGTTCATCCGCCTGCAGGCTAATCAACAGCGGTTCGAGCTGATTGTAGCCCGCACGTCGCCAGCGCTCGACCCAGGCGTGAGGATCGACGCGGGTCACCTCGCTGATGCCAATATCGTTATCCAGCGGCGCGCGTACAAACAGATCGGAGAGCGGGGAGAGCAGCTGCGGTTGCTCGCCACGCAGCCACTGCGTCAGCTCGCCGCTGCTGCGGCTGAACTGCCAACGCTGCTCGCCGTGCTGCACGTCGAACTGCTGTCCGGTCGTGGTGAGTCGTGGACGGTCGCGACTCTGCTGCGGCTGCGGCAGTGCGAGCGCGGCAGGCAGACGCCAGCCGTCCCAGGCCACGCGGTGCCCGGCGGGCGACCATGCGGTGGCGGCAGGCTGTGTTACCTCTACCCGCAGCCACAGTTCTCCGGCCAGCGCGGGCACGTCACCGAGTACCACGCTGATGCTCTGTTCGGCGGCCAGCGCCAGTGTTTGCTCGCCTCCGCCGACATGCTGTCCTTCGTGCTCAATGCGCCAGCGCACGATTTCGTTATCGCTGCTGCGGAACAGGTATTCGCTGGTAATACGCAGTGTCAGCGGGGCATAGCTCTCGACGGCAAACTGGAAGAACTGCTGGGCGCGCTGCGCCTCAAACAGGGAGGGGTGCGGGGTGCGATCGGCAAAGACCAGGCCATTCATGCAGAACTGGCGATCGTTAGGCGTATCGCCAAAGTCGCCGCCGTAGGCTTGCCAGCGGCTGCCGTCCGCTTCATGACGGGTCAGGCTTTGATCGACCCAGTCCCAGACGAATCCGCCCTGAAGGCGAGGGAACTGGCGGAACGCCGCCCAGTAGCGGTCGAAGCCGCCGAGGCTGTTGCCCATCGCGTGGGCATATTCACACAGGATCAGCGGGCGCTGCTCATCCGGCAGACCGATCCACTTCTTCAGCGACCATTTTGGTACGGCTTCGAACGGCTGATCCTGATCCACTCTGGCATACATCGGGCAGATAATATCGGTGGCGGCGGTGTTGGCTCCTCCGCCTTCATACTGTACCGGGCGGCTGGGATCGTGGCTTTTCACCCAGCTATAAAGCGCATCGTGCGTGCTGCCGTGGCCGGATTCGTTGCCGAGTGACCAGATGATAATGCAGGCGTGGTTGCGATCGCGCTGCACCATGCGCGTGACGCGCTCGCTGAAGGCATTAAACCACTGCGGATCGTCCGACAGGCGGTTCATCGGCTGCATGCCGTGGGTTTCGATATTCGCCTCATCAACCACATACAGCCCGAAACGATCGCACAGGCGATACCACAGGGCGTGATTGGGGTAGTGCGAGCAGCGCACGGCATTAAAATTGTGCTGCTTCATCAGCATGATGTCGCGGATCATCGTCTCTTCATCCATCACCTGGCCGCGATCGGGATGATGTTCGTGACGATTGGTACCGCGGATCAGCAGCGGCCTGCCGTTGAGCTTCAGCAGCCCGCCTTCCACCGCGATATGACGGAAACCGACGTCATACGCTTCGCTCTCCAGCGGCGTTCCGCTGGCATCAAGCAGCGTCACCACCGCCCGGTAAAGGTGCGGGGTTTCCGCACTCCACAGCCGCGGCTGCGGCACATTGATGCTGAGCAACGTGCGGTCGCTGTAGCGGCCACGTTCATCAATGACCGCGCTGCCGAGCGGCTGGTTTTGTTCGGCAATCCGGTTTTCCCCCTCCCACAGCGTCACGTTAATCTGATGGTCGCGGGCATCCTGTTCGGAGCAGACCGCCAGTACGCGCAGGTCGGCGCTGTGAAATTCCGCGCTCAGGCGGGTTTCAATCTGCACATCCTGCAGGCGCACCGCGGGCTTATGCAGCAGGCTGACGTCGCGGAAAATACCGCTCATCCGCCACATATCCTGATCTTCCAGATAGCTGCCGTCACACCAACGCAGCACCATCACCGCAATACGGTTTGTACCGCTTTGCAGCACGGCGCTGAGATCGAACTCCGCCGGTAACCGACTGTCCTGCGAATAGCCGATAAACGTGCCGTTGCACCACAGATAGAAGGCCGAGTTCACGCCGTCGAAGATGATCCGCGTCTGCCCGCTTTGCAGCCAGTCGGTCGCGCAGTTAAATGTGAGCGAGTAACAGCCGGTTGGGTTCTCGGCAGGAACGCGCGGCGGATCGACCGGAATCGGATACTGCACATTGGTGTAAATCGGTGCGTCATAGCCGGAAAGCTGCCAGTTTGACGGCACGGTGACGCGATCGGCCGAACTCAGGTCCGCGGTGATCCAGCTATCAGGCACGGCTTCCGGTCGATTGAAGTAGCTGAATCTCCACTCACCGCTGAGGGGGTGGAGCGACGGGCTGGGAAGATCCCTGCGCGCTTCGTCACTGTTACGCCAGCTGGCGAAGGGAGGGTGGCTGGGTAAGCGGTTGAGCTGAGTAACGGCAGGGTTCTCCCAGTAACGGAGAGACACCAGCTGTTGCAGGGAAAGCGGAGCGCGATCGGTCATGGTTAAAACCTCATCAATGTTATGCGCTCACATTGGCGTGAATTAGCGTGGTTGTAAAGTGGAAATCCTGTGTAATGCGAGGCGGATCGCGGCAATTTCACGTGAAGAACGCGGATGACTTCCGCTGCCAGAGCAGGGTTGTGCGAGGAAATTAACAGTAAATCGTTAAGCGCGGTTACGGCGAGTAAAAAGCGCCGCTAACCGGATTATTCTGCATTGTGAGCGGCCCAGGCCGCGCTTACTATCGCGGGAGAAATGAGGAGGGCATCCTCATATTGTGACCCGTGAGGTTTTAACATGATTCGTATTCTTAAGGCGGCGAGCATCGTCGCGTTAGTGGCAGTGCTCAGTGGATGCCTGTTCCCTCCTCCGGGCGGTGGCGGCGGCGGCGGCGGTTGGGGAGGCGGTGGTGGCGGCTGGGGCGGCGGCGGTCCTCGCGGTGGATTTATGGGGCCGGGCCGTTAATCACCAGGATCCCGGAAGTCGTCCGTACTTTCGGGGTCTGTTCTGCACCTTTCCTTCCCCCGTTATATTGTATTTATATGACAGCGAAACGTTTCGAAATCTAAAAACCGTCGTTTGCGCTTTTTCAGTGCATAAGTCGCGAAAATATAAAGCGATTACTGTTTTCTTTTATTTAAACCAGTGTTACCGTCTTACTTTACCTTGCTGAGACAGTCGCATGAAGAATCTCATTGCAGAATTACTGATCAGGCTTGCCGAAAAAGAAACGGAATCCAAAGAGCTGGTTGCCCAGGTTGAAGCATTAGAGATTGTCGTAACCGCGCTGTTACGTAAAACCGATGCAGAACAACTGCGGCAGATAAATGAAAGTATTGATTCAGCAATCCAGACGGCTTCCGTTGGGGAACAACAGCACCCGGAAGATCTCTCGCTGCTGCAAAGCTATATTCAACGCCTACTGAATCATCCCCGCCAGTAATCTATTCCTGAGCACGACAGGTCGTAACCGCCAGCGACGGCGGTGCTTTCGCCTGCCGCTGTGATGCCCGATACAAATCTCTGCACTTTTTCTCGCCTAACGGCAAAGCCGTGCCAAACTTTACCCGTACTGAAAACAATAAGGGATGGGAAGGATATGAAGATGAAAATGACGATCGCGGTTTTACTGCTCTCGGCTGTCGCAGCAGGTTATGCGGGTGCCGCGGAGCAAACCGCGCAGCAGCAAAAAATGACGCTCTGCAATAAGCAGGCCGGCGAAAAGGCGCTGAAGGGCGATGATCGTAAGGCGTTCATGAGCAACTGCCTGAAAAAAGATGCGAAAGTAGAGGGAATGACGCCGCAGCAGATGAAAATGAAAACCTGTAATGCGGATGCCGGCCAAAAAGAACTGAAGGGCGAAGCGCGTAAAACCTTTATGAGCAGCTGCCTGAAGAAAAGCTAACGTTCGGCCCGCCAGAATACAGGGCCATATTTAATTAAGCGGTCATATTGGCCGCTTATCTCCAGTCCTGTTAATTCGGTCACCGCTGGTGTTTTTCTATCGTTTTTTTGGTACGGGTGGATAATGATACCTGCCTTCTTTTATTCAAACCTCCGGCCAATCTTCTCTTTTACAATACTTAATCAGCAATTTCTCGGGGAAGTTATTCGATGATTTCTGGAAACTTGTTTGTCAGAGTTAATTACGGGTGGCGATTGGCTGAATATTCTCTGTGAATGAAAGGAAAGAGGAATTGAGCGGTTTGCCACTGGGCGGCGGCGGTGGCTTAACCTTATTGGCAGGATTGGCAGGATTGGCAGGATTGGCAGGATTGGCAGGATTGGCAGGATTGGCAGGATTGGCAGGATTGGCAGGATTGGCAGGATTAGCTGACGGCGGATAGCCTGTCACTTATCCGCCGCGCTAATCGCATGAGAAGGGATTACGCTTTACTCATCCGCTCCGACTTTGCCATGCACTGCTGCATCGCTTCGATAACGGCGGCGCGGAAGCCTTTCTCTTCCAGCACTTTTACCGCTTCAATGGTGGTGCCGCCCGGCGAGCACACCATATCCTTCAACTCGCCTGGATGCTTACCGGTTTCCAGCACCATCTGCGCGGAGCCTTTCACCGCCTGCGCGGCAAAGCGGTAGGCCTGCGCACGCGGCATGCCGCCCAGCACTGCCGCATCCGCCATCGCCTCAATAAACATAAACACATAGGCCGGTGCGGAGCCGCTTACGCCGACGACGGAATGGATCAGATACTCCGGCACCAGCTCCGCTTTGCCAAAGCCGTTGAAGATCTCAACGACTTCATTCGCTTCTTCGTGGGAAACCAGAACGTTTGGCGTTACCGACGTCATGCCTTCATTGACCAGCGACGGGGTGTTCGGCATTACGCGGATAATTTTGCGATCGTGGCCCAGCACGCTGGCCAGCGAATCGAGCGTTACGCCTGCGGCGATAGACACCACCACGCTCTCTTTATTCAGGCTGTTGGCGACGTCCTTCAGCACGTTGAGGATCACATTGGGCTTCACCGCACCAAACAGGATATCGGCCTCGCGGGCAACTTCTTCCGCGCTTTCCGCCGGGGTAATGCCGTACTGCTCCTGCATCATTTTATTGGTTGCCGGCTTACGGTCGTAAACCCAGATATTTCCTGGCGTAACCTGCCCGGCAGCGACCAGACCAGCAATGATAGCCTTCGACATATTGCCGCAGCCAATAAAACCGATTTTCTTGTCCACCGTATTCTCCCTGCGAGTTCTGTAAAAAAGTGAGTACTGATGCTGCCCTTCACCTTAGCGCAGCTTTGAGCAGGCTGAAACCGAAAGGTTTTAACCGGACGCAGTAAACGCTAAATTGACCGGCCGCGGCAGATTAAGTTTGCCATTCGGCAAAAGAATGGGAAGATCGCCCTTATTATCAATTTTCAATCGAAGGAAGTGGTGATGCCAATCTGGGTAGATGCCGATGCGTGTCCGAAAGTGATCAAAGAAGTGCTGTACCGCGCCGCGGATCGTGAGCAGGTGATGGTGACGCTGGTGGCAAACCAGTCGCTCAGCGTGCCGCCGTCGCGTTTTTTACGCACCCTGCGGGTCGCCGCGGGTTTTGACGTCGCCGATAATGAAATTGTCCAGCGCGCTGAAGCGGGCGACCTGGTGATTACCGCCGATATCCCACTGGCGGCGGAAGTGATGGAAAAAGGGGCGGTGGCGCTGAATCCGCGCGGCGAGCGCTACAGCGAAGCGACGATTCGTGAGCGCCTGACGATGCGCGATTTCATGGATACCATGCGGGCCAGCGGCGTGCAGACCGGCGGGCCTCCAACATTAAACCAGCGCGATCGCCAGGCCTTCGCTAACGAGCTGGATAAATGGTTACAGCAGCAAAAACGGGCGAAATAAGTACGCTGTAACTTATTTTTTACACATAAATATTCATCTAAAACAGCTAGTTGATTGAATGTTGTGCCCGGCTGGCTGTAAATAAAACGTTACTAGTGGTCCCGGCAGAAAATGTCCGGTATCATGCCCGTCATCGTTCATTATTCCGCTTTGTTAGGAAATTCCTGCTATGTCATTACCCATTTATCTCATCGGCGCTCGCGGCTGCGGGAAAACTACCGTTGGCCAGGCTTTGGCTTCGGCACTGGGTTATGACTTTTGCGATACCGATTATTATCTGCAGCAGATTAGCGGTAAAACCGTGGCGGAAATTGTGGCGGAAGAGGGCTGGCCGGGTTTCCGCAACCGTGAGTCCGGCGCGCTGATCGCCGTGACCGGCCCCGGTAAAGTGATTGCCACCGGTGGCGGCATGATTCTGGCCGCCGAGAATCGTCAGTTTATGCAGGATAACGGACAGGTTATTTATCTTAACGCGCCGTCTGAAGTGCTGGCCTCGCGGCTGGAAGCCTATCCTGACAATGCGCAGCGCCCGACGCTGACCGGCCGCCCGATAGCCGAGGAGATGGCCGAGGTGCTTGCGGCCCGCGACCTGCTTTACCGCCAGGCGGCACACCATATTGTGGATGCGATGCAGTCTCCGGAAGACGTTGTACAGCAGATCGTTAGCGTACTCTCCCTGGCCCGCGCCAGCTGAACCTGTCTTCGGCCGACCTGCGGATAATTCTGTATCTCCCGCCTCAATGCGATAAGTGGCTGATAATGTCTATAATTAAGTCAGGTCCGAAGCCGGATCTGATTTACAGAGATATTAACTGAGTCGCTAACCGCAGGAGGGAATGTGTTATGCCAGGCAAACCACCTTATCCACGACATGCCTCGATTGTGCCGGTGAACAAGGGCGCACCCGACAACACCGTGATTTGGTACGAACTGCGTGCCGATCATCCCAAGCCCGATTCCCTGATCAGCGAGCACGAAACCGAGCAGGAAGCGCTGGATGCCAAAGCGCGATATGAAGATCGGTCAAAAGAGTAAGCGCTGGGCAGGGACGCCGCATTACCATTTCTTCATCTTCCTTTTTCGAGCGGGGAGTATTTTCTACTTACCTGTGCTGGTTGCAGCATAATACTCTAACGTTTACGTCTGTTTTGCGGCAATATTTCCTCTCTACGATGCTTTCCAGGACAAAAACTCCTCCGCCACACGGCTAAGCCGCAGCCCGCATTTTTGCCATTCCGGCGATGAAATTTATAATTCTTGACCGCCGATCCCGCCGACCGTAGTGTGAATTAACAAAACAGGAACACGAGTTCCTGAAAATGGAACTCACCGAATGACAACGTTAGAAAATGCCACGGCGGTACTCAAATTATTTCATCAGCCGGGTCTGGTTCAGGGGCAGCAGGGGCTGTCGTTTACCGAGGTGGTCACGGCGCTTCAACTGCCGAAAAGCACCGTCTCGCGGCTGCTGGCGACCATGGAAAGTCAGGGGCTGCTGGAGCGAAATCCCGATACGCGCTGTTTCCACCTGGGGCAGATGCTGCTGTCACTGGCCAGCCACTATCTCTCCACGCCGCTGGTCGATGGTGCGTCATCGATGATGGCGAGACTGGCCGCTGAATCCAGCTGTACTGGCTATATCTCGGTGCTGGAAGGGCGTGACGTGATGGTGATGCGTATGTTCCAGGGGCGAATGTACGTTCAGGCCGTCACCCCGCCGGGGAGCCGCTTCCCGGCGGCTGAAACCTCGGTGGGCCGTGCGATTTTATCCCGCTACAGCGATGACTATGTGCGCAATCTGTACGCCGGTGCCTGGCGGGTCAACTCGGCGAATTCGCCGCAAACCTTGCAGCAGCTGTTGGCCGAGCTGGAGCGCATTCGTGAGTGCGGCTGGTCGCTGGCACGCAACGAAGCCCTGCCGGGCATCAGTGCAATCGCCACCACGCTTAGCAATAAACATCGTGGAGAAACCGTGGCGCTCAGCCTCTCTTTTCCAACGCAAAACCAGGATCAGCTTTTTTCACCCACTGCGCTGGATGCGCTGCAGATGGTTACCCGCCAGCTGGCTGGCAAGTACGGGGACCGTGCCGTTTTTACATCGCGGAGCAGTAATCTATGAATAATACCCTGGTCACGCTGACGCCCGGACAGTCAACGAATAGTGACATTGTTCCGCTGCTGCTGGAGCACCTGCCCGCCGATCGCATTGTGCACAGCGGGCTGCTGGACGGCCTGACGCTGGCGCAGATTGAGCAGCTGTACGGGGCCGTGGCCGCCGAAAATGTGATGGCCATTAGACTGAACGATGGCAGCCAGCTGCTGCTCTCGGCGGCCTGCATTGAGCGCGGCCTGCAGCAGCGGATCGATCGGCTGGAGGAGGCGGGCTATGAAATTATTCTGCTGCTCAGCAGCGAAAAATTCAGCGGGCTGACGACCCGGCACGCGACGCTGCTGGAGCCGGACCGCATCGTGCCGCCGCTGGTTGAAGCTATCGTCGAAGGTCATCAGGTGGGAATTATGCTGCCGCAGGACGGCCTGAAAGACCGGCTGGCGGGCAAATGGAAAAATCTCTCCCACCCGCCCTGTTTTGCCGTTGCCAGCCCGGAGCACTCGGATGAGGACCTGCTGATCGATGCGGCGCTGTCGCTGCAGGAGCAGGGGGCCGATGTGGTGGTGTTGGACAGCATTGGCTATCAGCAGCGCCATCGTGATTTTTTGCAGAAGCTGTTGGGGATACCGGTGCTGCTGCCGAACGTGCTGGTCGCCAGGCTGGCGGCAGAATTGCTGCTGTAAAGGTCACGCAGGCGGCTGAAAAAGCGTGACAGCCCGGTGAAAATGCCTCTATATTGCCTGCTTACCTTTGTCTCTGATTTTAAGGAATTTATATGCTCAACGTTAGTGAGTATTTTGACGGTAAAGTGAAGTCTATTGGTTTTGACAGCGCGAGCACCGGCCGTGCCAGCGTGGGCGTGATGGCGGAAGGCGAATACACCTTTGGCACCGCACAGGCGGAAGAAATGACCGTAGTGAGCGGCTCACTGAAAGTGCTGCTTCCGGGCGAAGCAGAGTGGAAATACTATCAGCCGGGCGATGTGTTCAACGTTCCAGGCCACAGCGAATTCCATCTTCAGGTTGCCGAGCCTTCTGCTTATCTGTGCCGCTATCTGAAAGATTAATCTGCGAAATCCAGCAAAAGGGCGGGCCACGGGTCCGCCCTTTTGCTATCCGCTTAGCGCTGGGCCTCGCCGCCTAACGCTTCAACGGTGTTGCTAATCAGCGCAGCCAGTTCACCGGTCATCAGAATAAAATCGGCGTCAAAGCGCCCGGAAACGTCTTCCCGATCGATATCGTCATTCTGCTCGCGCAGCGTATCGGCAAACTTCAGACGTTTCAGTGAACCGTCATCCGACAGCACAAACTGAACGCGCTCCTGCCAGTCCAGCGCCAGTTTGGTCACCAGTTTGCCGGCTTCAATGTGGTTAGCGATTTCATCGCAGACCAGATCCTGTTTTTTACAGCGGATCACGCCGCCGTCTTCCAGAATCGCTTTCAGCTCGGCTTCATCCATTAGCGCAAACCCGGCAGGCAGATCGCCGGAACGCACCCATTCGGTCATCGTCAGCTCAATCGGGCTTTCCAGCGTTAGCGGTACTACCGGCAGCGAACCGAGGCTTTTACGCAGCAGGGCTAACGTGTCTTCGGCTTTTTTCGCACTTGCACAGTCAACCATAATCAGGTTGTTCACCGTGTCGATCCACAGCCAGGTCTGGCTGAAGCGGCTGAAGGCGCGCGGCAGCAGGCTGTGCAGGACTTCATCCTTCAGCGAGTCTTTTTCGGTCTTTTTCAGCTTGCGCGACTGTTCGTGTTCCAGCTTGCTGATTTTGGCTTCCAGCGCTTGCTTAATCACTGGAGAAGGCAGGATTTTCTCTTCTTTGCGGGCGCAGATCAGGATCTGACCGTTGGTGACGTGGGTCAGCGCGTCGCTGCGCGGGCCGATCGGGGAAACCCAGCCGGTTTTCGAC
The DNA here is from genome assembly GCF_003751505.1 of Erwinia sp. JUb26. Classification (GTDB taxonomy): domain Bacteria; phylum Pseudomonadota; class Gammaproteobacteria; order Enterobacterales; family Enterobacteriaceae; genus Erwinia. The sequence continues at coordinate 101,050 of NZ_RJVB01000007.1, forward strand.
ATATCCTGGCTGCCGCAGGGGGTGAAAGAGAAGGCATCGAGCTGTTTTTCCATCTCGTCTGCCGCCAGTGGGATCTCGCGATTAAGACGATAAACCATTAAATTTTTAAACCACAGCATGGTGCATTCCCTCTCAGGGCGCGTAAATGGCGCGCAAGTTCAAAGTCAGCGCGCATGATAGCGAATCGGCGGCGGGGTTTCATTGCCTTTCAGCCTTTCGCCTTCTAAGGTAATGATCTGAACGTTAAATGATAAGGAATAAGCGGTGCGTATCGGTATCGATTTGGGTGGCACGAAAACAGAAGTGATTGCGCTCTCGGACCAGGGAGAGGAGCTGTATCGCTACCGCGTGCCGACGCCGCGTAACGACTATGCGCAGACGCTGGCGGCTATCGCCGATCTGGTGAAGCGTGCTGAAGCAGCCACGGGGCAGCAGGGGACGGTGGGAATGGGGATCCCCGGCACGCTGTCGCCGGTGACCGGTCTGGTAAAAAACGCCAACTCCACCTGGCTGAACGGCATGCCGCTGGATAAAGATTTACGGCAGCTGCTGGGGCGTGAGGTGCGCATCGCCAATGATGCGAACTGCCTGGCCGTTTCCGAAGCGGTAGATGGGGCTGCGGCCGGCATGCAAACGGTCTTCGCGGTGATTATCGGCACTGGCTGCGGAGCCGGCGTGGCGCTAAACGGCCAGGCGCACGGCGGCGGCAACGGCAACGCCGGGGAGTGGGGGCATAATCCGCTGCCTTGGATGGACGAAGACGAACTGAACTACCGCCGCGAAGTGCCCTGCTACTGCGGTAAAGCGGGCTGCATCGAAACCTTCATTTCCGGCACCGGCTTTGCCACCGACTATCAGCGGCTCAGCGGCATCGACCGTAAAGGCGCGGAGATTATTCAGCAGATCGAGCAGCAGGATCCCGTGGCGGAGCTGGTGATGGGCCGCTACGAGCTGCGGCTGGCTAAATCGCTGGCGCACGTGGTGAACATTCTCGACCCGGATATGATCGTGCTGGGCGGCGGCATGAGTAACGTCGACAGGCTGTATCAGACGGTGCCGCAGCTGGTGAAAAACTGGGTATTCGGTGGTGAGTTTGCCACGCCGATTCGCAAGGCGGTGCACGGTGATTCCAGCGGCGTGCGCGGTGCCGCGTGGCTGTGGCCGCTGTAAGCTCCGACGTCGCCCTGTTTTGTCCTGAGTGGTAGAGAACAACGGGCACGGTCATCGCGATGATGGCCGTGCCCGGATGTCTGCGTTCTGCCTGGGCGGAACCTTTGATTTAAGAGCTATTCGCCCTGCAGCATTGCATCGTGCGGAGCGTTGTCGCGCAGGCTTTTGGTCATCAGGAACCAGATGTAGGCCACCGCCATCAGCCCAACGAAGACAGCACCGATCAGCGGGTTAAACCACAGCATCGCTATCAGGCACACCACCGCCAGCACCAGCGCAATGCCCGGAACAATCGGGTAGCCCGGCGCAAGGAAGCTGCGGTCCAGCTCTGGTGCAGTACGGCGCAGGCGGAACAGGCTAAGCATACTCATTAGATACATCACAATGGCACCGAACACGGCCATGGTGATCATCGCGGCGGTCAGCGTCATGCCCTGCAGGTTAATCCAGCTGTCGCTGAAAATGGCCGCAATACCAATCACGCCACCGGCGATAATGGCCCGGTGCGGCGTCTGAAAGCGCGACAGTTTAGCCAGACCGGCGGGCAGATATCCGGCGCGGGAGAGGGCGAAGAACTGACGCGAATAGCCGAGAATAATGCCGTGGAAGCTGGCAATCAGGCCGAACAGACCAATCCACACCAGCATATGCATCCAGTTCGAGTTGCTGCCGACGATCATCTTCATCGCCTGCGGCAGTGGATCGTTGATATTCGACAGCGTACGCCAGTCTCCGGCACCGCCCGCCATCAGCATCACGCCAATCGCCAGCACCACCAGGGTCAGAATCCCGGCGATATAGGCGCGGGGAATGGTTCGCTTCGGATCCTTCGCTTCTTCTGCCGCCATCGCTGCGCCCTCGATAGCGAGGAAGAACCAGATGGCAAACGGAATCGCCGCAAAGATGCCGGACACCGCAGGCAGGCCAAAGTGTTCACCGCCCGCCCAGCCGTTGGCGGCAAAGTTCGCGATGCTGAACCCCGGGGCAACCACGCCCATAAACACCAGCAGTTCGAACACCGCCAGCACCGTGACCACCAGTTCAAACATCGCCGCCAGCTTCACGCCAAGGATGTTCAGCGTCATAAACACCACATAGGCCCCGACGGCGGCATATTTCGGGTTCAGCTCCGGATACTGCACGTTCAGATACGCACCGATGGCCATGGCGATGGCCGGTGGCGCAAAGACAAACTCGATCAGCGTGGCCATACCGGCAATCAGGCCACCGGTTTCACCAAACGCGCGGCGGCTGTAGGCAAACGGGCCGCCGGCATGGGGGATCGCCGTGGTCAGTTCGGTAAAGCTGAAGATAAAACAGCTGTACATCGTCGCGACCATTAACGTCGTCAGCAGGAAGCCCAGCGTTCCCGCCACGCCCCAGCCGTAGCTCCAGCCAAAATATTCCCCTGAAATCACCAGCCCTACCGCAATGCCCCACAGATGTATCGTCCCTAATGCGGGCTTCAAAGTGTTGTTCATAGCGTATTCCCCGTCGTTGATGTTGTCGTGACCCGATAATGCCGCCGCTGCCTGGGGGGAAACTTGACGGCGGCAATGAGATTTGTCGCCTGCGGTCAACTTACTCACGCGGAAAATGCCGCCTGTACGCTGCGGTCAAAACTGGGTCGTTTAAGGTCAAGCTGGAAAGAGTCGGGTGCAGGATGCTGATAGCACGGAAGTACAGACTAACGCTGACTATGGAGCCGGATGATGACCGCCAAACAATATGACACCTTGAGTAATGAGGCGCTGCTGCGCCTGGCCGAATGCGCGTTGAGCCGTTACGCACCTGCGCTGCAGGGAAAGCTGAACCTGCTGTGTCGTTCAGAAAACTCGACGTATTTGCTACAGGCTGCGGGAAAACGCTACGCCCTGCGGCTGCACCGCGCCGACTATCATCAGCGGGCGGATATTGAAAGTGAACTGCAGTGGCTGGATGCACTGCGCCAGACCGGCATTGAAGTGCCGGAGGCGGTGAGCGATGTTGAAGGGCAGCGAGTGCAGACCCTGACCATGGCGGACGGCTCGGTTCGTCACGCCGTGCTGTTCAACTGGATAGAAGGGGAGATGCCGGGCACCGACGTTGATCCGCGCGCCTTCCAGCAGCTGGGGAATATCACCGCCCGCCTGCACCAGCACAGCCGCAGCTGGCAGCGCCCGGCGGGCTTCCAGCGGATCGTCTGGGATCACCACACCATGGTCAGTCCGCAAAGCCACTGGGGTGACTGGCGCGATGCGCCGAATCTCCGTTCAGCCGATCATCGGATCGTCGAGGAAGCCATTGCGCGGGTTGGCGATGAGATGGCCGACTTTGGTAAGGATCCGCAGCGCTACGGGCTGATTCACGCCGATCTGCGGCTGACCAACCTGCTGCTGGATAACGGCCAGACGCGGGTGATCGATTTTGACGACTGCGGTTTCGGCTGGTATCTGCACGATCTGGCGGCGGCGATCAGTTTTGTTGAGCATCATCCTCGTGCCGGCGAGTGGGTGGATCACTGGCTGCGCGGCTATGAGCAGGTGGCGCACATCAACGATGCCGACATGGAGAAAGTGCCGACGCTGCTGATCCAGCGCCGCATTCAGCTGCTCGCCTGGGCGGGATCGCATGCGGAAACGGAAATGGCCCAAAGCCTGGGATCGCAATGGGCGGATCATTCGGTACGTCTGTGCCGTTCCTATCTGGCGCGCGACGGGCTGCCGATCGGCGCATGATCCTGCACCGCCAGGGCGCAGCACTGCTCGCTGGCGGTGCCCGATACACCGTCGGGTGACGTTAACATGTTGATTTTCACTCCGGTTGCAGTTGGTACGATATTTGCTGTTTATCAGGTTATCGACGGCGGCACTAAGGTGATGATGATCATGCAAACTTTACTGAACAGACATCCCGATCTCAGCCATGTTCTGCACGGTGGGAGCGTCAGCAATCGCGGCGTTCTGGCGGCAGCAGCCAGCGGATTAAGTGGTTTCATCAGTGAACGGGGCGGGGACGTGGACCGCATTTTCGGCATCAGCGGCATTGATGCCGAGCTGCTGGCACAGCCGACGCTGAGCCTGGGGTTGATTAACTACTGTCGGGTGATGGAAGAATCGGCGCGATATTCGGACTGTGATAACTTCGGTTTACACTACGGCAGGCAGTTTAAACCGCAGTCATTAGGGCTGATTGGCTATATCGGGCTGTGCAGCGCAACGCTGGAACAGGCGCTGCACAATGTGGTGCACGCGTTTCCCTGGCATCAGCGCGATACCTTAACCCGCCTGGTAGACAAAGGGGACAGCTGGCGGCTGGATTATCAGGTGCGCCACGGCGCTATTCTTTGCCGTCGTCAGGATGCCGAACTGACGCTGGGCATGTTTCTCAATCTTATCCGCCACGCTGCCGGAAAAAACTGGGCCCCGCGTGAGGTGCATTTTGAGCATCCGCGCCCCGAGCAGTGGCACGAGCACTGTAAGGTGTTTGATGCGCCGGTTTACTTCGATCAGCCGTTTAACTCGCTGGTGATCATGAAGCGCGATCTGGCGCGCGCGATGCCGGACAGCGATCCGCTGTTGCTGGGCGTGATGCAGGATGCTATCCAGCGGCTTAACGCTAGTGCCAGCCAGCAGAATCTTGTCGATCGGGCTCGTTCGCAGGTGAATATGGCGCTGCTGCAGGGAGAGCCGACGCTGGAAGAGGTGGCGGAAAATATGGGGATGTCGAGCTGGTCTTTACAGCGCCGGCTGCGGGAGGAAGGAGTGAGTTTTACCGCGCTGGTGGATAAGGTGCGCTGTGAGATGGCGACCCACTATTTGCAGCAGCGGCAGCTGCCTATTTCGGAGATGGCGCTGCTGCTGGGGTATTCCGAGGTGAGTGCGTTTTCCCGCGCTTTCCGCCGCTGGTTTGGCGTGAGTCCTCGCCAGTGGCGGCAGGAGGAGCAGGCGAGTTAACGTTTGAATCGTATCGTGCAGCCGCAGCTTGATTCATGTGATCGGTAGATCAACGGCTAAATGAGATGGTTACGGGTGTAGTCTGCCCCACCGGCGCTCTGCGCTGACCGGCTGGTGCCCCGGGCTGGCGGTCCTCGCGTCGCGCAAGGCGCGATTCCTTCGCTCCGTTTGTCGGTTTTCCGGACCGGCACGGACGGGACCTCCCTGTCCCGGCCGCACCTTGCGCCCGCGTCCTGCGGGCTTATCCGAACCTTCTCACTGCGCTCAGCGCTGCGGATTGCCACTCCGGGGCACCAGCCGGTCTTCGCGTTGATGCCGGAGCGGTCTTTACTACGCAGCGAGCAAAATGAAAAAAGGGGAACGGCCTCTGCCGGGGCTGCCGGGACATCCGCAGCGCTGAGGGGAGGGCAGCTGGCCAGGAGCCGCCAACAGGGATGTTGGCGGCAGGCGAAGTCGGGTCAGGGATGACACGTCTTCACCGGTCCGTGCGGCCGGATGCGTGAGCCGAAGGGACCGCAGCGCGGCGCGAGGACCCGCCCGGCAGCCCCGGCAGAGGCCGGGCACCCAGCAACTCTGTTCCAGCGACATAACCCGCCATCGATCAGTCACCGATCGCCTGTGCTACAGCCCACCGGTGATACTTATCCCGTCGGCGTCTCCAGCCGACTGTAGCCAAGACCGTTGATCTTACGCACCCGAATCTGCACCGGTATGCGCTCCTTCATCGCCTCAACGTGGCTGATCACCCCGATGGTTTTACCGCTGGCGTTTAACGCATCCAGCGCATCCAGCGCGCTGTCCAGCGTCTCGGCATCCAGCGTGCCGAAGCCTTCATCGAGGAACAGCGACTCGATGCGCGTCTTGTGGCTGACCAGATCGGAGAGCGCCAGCGCCAGCGCCAGACTGACCAGGAAGCTCTCGCCGCCGGACAGCGTGCGCGTGTCGCGGCGGGCATCCGCCTGCCAGGTGTCCACCACCTCCAGCTCCAGCACCTCCTGGGTTTTGCGCTGCAGCAGATAGCGGCCGTGCAGGCGATTGAGCTGATTATTCGCCAGCCAGACCAGGTGATCGAGCGTCAGCCCCTGGGCAAAGCGGCGGAATTTATCGCCATCGCGTGAGCCGATCAGCTGGTTCAGATACGCCCAGTCCTCCACCCGCTGTTCGTTATCGGCGATCTGTGCCAGCAGGGACTGGAGCTGCTGGCGGCGCGAGGCGTCGTAGCTCAGCTGCTGGCGAAGCTGTCCCTGTAAACCGGCATTCTCACGCAGCTGACGGCCCAGTTCCGCCACGCTGGCGGCCAGCGTGTCACGCACCGTGCCGCTATCCTGGCCATTTTCCGGGCTGCCTTCCTGCTGATGGCTGACCTTTTCTTCGCTCTCTTTCAGTCGCGCCGCCAGCACCAGCAGCTGCGCATCCAGCGACTGAAGCTGGCCGAGCAGGGTGTTTGCCTGGTCCTGCTGCTGCTGCCAGAGCTGCTGATAGCGGCGGGAGGCGGTAGCATACTCGGCGGCCTGCTCGCGCAGCTGCTGCTGAACATGAGCGATGATGCGATCGCCAAACAGCTGCTGACGCTGCTGCTGGCAGTGAGCCAGTGCCTGCTGCTGCTCGCCGATGCGCTGGTTTTGTGCCTCCAGCTGTGCCTGCTGCTGCGCCAGCTCCTCGTCCAGCGCCTGCTGACGGCTGCTCAGGGTTGCCAGCTCCGGTATCAGCTGCGTCAGCGCGGTGGCGTTCTGCTGCCACTGCTGCCAGTGCTGTTCACGCAGCTGCAGCCAGCCGTGATAGTCGCCGTTCTCCGGCAGCGCCAGCTCCAGCGGCAGCAGGCTTTCGGCCAGTGCGCTGCGCTGTTGAGCAGCCTGCTGCTCTTCCTGCGTCAGCTGCTGGCGCTGCTCGTCCAGCAGGCGGCTGGCGGTATCAAACTGCTGCTGCTGAAGCTGCGTTTGCTGTTGCAGCGTCTGCACCGCCTGCTGCTGCTGGTAGAGATGTTCTTTCTGCTGCTGAAAGATGCGCTCCGCCTGCTCGAGGGCGTTAAGCTGCTGCTGCTGATTTTGCTCCAGCTGCTCCTGCTCTTGCAGCCAGGCCGTCACCCGCTCGCCGTCATCGGGACTGAAGGTCAGCGCCAGCGCCTGCACCGCGTTTTGCCAGTGCTGTTCAAGCTGAGCGGCCTGCTCGTCGGCCTCCAGGCGATCCTGCTTCAGGCGCTCTTCCTGTCGCTGCCACTGTTTCAGCTGCGCGCTACAGGCGCTGCCGCGCTCTTTTAATTCCTGCTCCTGCCGTTCTAGTTCCGCCAGTCGCTGCTGCGTTTCCGAAAGCTGTAATGCCTGATACTCCGCGACGGCAGGGTGATCGGTCGAGCCGCACAGCGGACAGGGGTGGCCCGATTCCAGGCGGGCGCGATGTTCTTCCAGGCTGGCGATACGCTGTTCAAGGTCGCGGCGCGCTTTAACATCCTGCAAATGCTGGTTTTTCTCTTTCCAGCTGGTGCGTAGTGTAAGTAACTGCTCACTAGTTTGCGCTATTTCCCGCGCCAGCTGCTGCTCATCCTGCTGCAGGCGGCTTCGCCGGGCGGTTAACAGCTGCCACTGCGGTTGCAGCGTAGCCAACTGCTGGCGCTGTGGACGCTGGTGGGCAAACTGTTGCAGCCCGACGCGCAGGGATTCGGCAGAGTGCTGCTGTTGCAGGGGGTGCAGGACCTGAGCGGCCTTTTCCAGCGCCTGCTGCGCTTCGGTGAGCTGCTGCTGGAGTGGAACGGCCTGCTGAATGAGCTGCTGACGGGTGCGATCCAGCTGCTGCAGTTCCTGCTGCTGGGCCTCAACGCGCAGGCGCAGGGCAGAGAGTGACTGCTCACTTTTTTGCTGCTGGCTGAATCGTTCACGCCACAGCGGCAGAGATTCGCCATAATGCGCGAAGCGGGGATGCGCATCCCGCCACTGCTGCAGCTGCTGCTGCGCCGACAGTTTATCCTGCTGAATCTGCTGGTTTTTTATACGTTCCTGCTGGCGGGACTGGAGTGACAGTTGGTGCTGACTTCGCTCCTGCTCCAGCTGTTTCAGCCGATCGCCCAGCGAAGACAGCTGATGGTCAAGCGGGATCACCTGCTCGGCAATCAGCGTTTCCTGCACCAGCCGCTGCGCCTGATGCTGCTCCTCCGCCTGTTGTGCCTGCTCCCGCTGCTGTGCGGCATTGCCCAGTGCGTCCTGCGCCTGCCTGAGCTGTTCCGTCAGCCTCTGCTGCTGCTGGACGAGGTTTTTCTGGTCCTGCTGAAGCTGCTCCAACTGCTGCCACTCCTGCAGCTGTTGCTGCTGCTGTTGCAGCTGCGAAGTGAGTACCTGCTCATCGGCAACCTGTTGCGTCAGGCGGTCGCTGAACTCCTGCTGTTGCTCATCACTCAGCAGATCCATCCCCGATGCCTGGGTACGCAGGCCGTCGAGTTCGGTTTTTGCCAGCTTGTGGCGCTCAAAGACCTGCGCCGACAGCCGACCGTAGATTTCGGTACCGGTCAGCTCTTCCAGCAGCTCGGCACGCTTGTTGGCATCGGCGTTAAGGAACGCCGCGAACTGACCCTGTGACAGCATCATCGATTTGGTAAAGCGCTCAAAGTCCAGGCCGGTAAGGCTGGCAATCATCTCCAGCTTATCTTTGACCTTATCGGCGACGATTTGATTGTCTTCGCAGCGCGCCAGCTCCACGCGAGGCGCCTGAAGATTGCCGTCGGCGGCCCCGCGCGCGCGGTTCTGGCTCCAGAAGGCACGCCAGGCAACGCCTTTTACCTCGAACTCGACTTCCGCCAGGCATTCTGCGGTGTCGCGGGTCATCAGGTCGTTTTGCGACTGGGTGATGCTCTTCAGGCGCGGGGTTTCGTGATACAGCGCCAGGCAGATGGCGTCGAGAAGGGTGGTTTTCCCGGCTCCGGTCGGGCCGGTAATCGCAAACAGCCCGTTGCTGGCAAAAGGCTCGGCGCTGAAGTCGATTTTCCATTCGCCCTTCAGCGAGTTCAGATTCTTAAAGCGTAAGGTTAAAATTTTCACGGTTGCTCCTCGTTGCGTACCGCTTCCAGCGTCTGTGCGAACAGGGCTTCAGCGCGCGCCAGCCGTTCCGGCTCGCCTTCCTCCAGCGCCAGGCGGCGGGCAAATACTTCTTCCACGCTCAGTTCGCTGAGGGTTTCATTATTCTGCCGGGCGATGACCCGCTCTCGCTGCTCGCGGCTGCGGCGAAGCAGCACCACCTCCACCGGCAGCGTTTCGGTGAGCTGCTGGATGCGGCGCTGAAGCTCGCTGAGCCAGTCATCGGTCACAATTTCGATATCCAGCCAGATTAATTTTCCCTGCGGATCCGGCTCCAGCGCGGCCAGCTGTTCTTCAATCTCTTCCAGCGAGCCTTTAATCATCTGCATCGGCTGAAACAGCGGGATCGCCAGCGGGGTAACCTTGCTTAGCGCGCCGTCGGCAAAATCCACCACGAAAACGCTTTTCTCTTTGCCCAACTCATCAAAGCTCAGCGGGATCGGCGAGCCGCTGTAGCGAATGTGCTCGCTGTTAGCCACGCGCTGGGCGCGGTGGATATGGCCGAGCGCAATATAGTCAGCGGGCGGGAAGGCATCGGCTGGGAAGGCGTCCAGCGTGCCGATGTAAATATCGCGCACCGCGTCGCTTTTGGTCACCCCCATGGTAGTCAGATGCCCGGTGGCGATCACCGGCAGCGTCAGATTAAGGGCGGCCCGCTGCGCCAGCGCCTCCTGCCAGCAGCGTTGATAGTGGTCGGTGATGGCCTCCAGCAGGGTTTGCTGCTTGTCGCGCCCCGACTGGCCGCTCTGGCTGCGCATAATATCGCGCGGGCGAAGGAACGGAATGGCGCACAGCATCGCTCCCGGCTGGCCGTCGCGGGTGTTGAGCACCAGCACCTGGTCGCAGATATCGTCGCTGGCGGCGGCGATCACCCGGGTATTCAGGCAGGCCAGCAGCTCACGCGATTCATTCAGCGTCGCCACCGAATCGTGATTGCCGCCCAGCACCACCAGCTGGCAGCCGGTCTGCTGTAAATTCACCACAAAGCGGTTATACAGCTCGCGGGCGTAACTCGGCGGCGATCCGGTATCAAAAATATCACCGGCGACTATAATCGCATCAGCCTGCTCCGCTTCCGCCTGCGTCAGCAGCCAGTCGAGAAAGGCCTGATGTTCAGCCGCCCGGCTTTTGGTATAGAAAAACTGTCCGAGATGCCAGTCGGCGGTATGAATGATGCGCATGTCACTCCCTGCATAGCCTGATGATGTTGCGGGGGATTATAAACGCTGTTGCTGTGAACGGGGCAAGTGATTGCCGGCGGTCAGGATGAAATCATCCGCGCTGCTTTTTCTCTATGCTCCCGATTCCAGGGGTGTTTTTTTCATAAAATTGTCATAAAACTGACGCATAATGACGCCGCATATCCCCCGTGACAGCCTGTCACATTAGCAGGAGCAATAATGGCTAAGCGTATTTTGGTAGTTGAAGATGAAGCCCCAATCCGCGAGATGTTGTGTTTCGTTCTTGAACAAAACGACTATCAACCTATTGAAGCTGAGGATTACGACAGCGCGGTCAGCCTGCTGATTGAACCCTGGCCGGATTTGATTCTGCTGGACTGGATGCTGCCGGGCGGCTCCGGCATTCAGTTTATTAAGCATCTGAAGCGTGAAGCGATGACCCGTGATATTCCGGTGATGATGCTCACGGCCCGCGGCGAAGAGGAAGACCGCGTGCGTGGCCTGGAAGTGGGTGCCGACGACTACATTACCAAACCGTTCTCGCCGAAGGAGCTGATGGCGCGAATCAAAGCCGTGATGCGCCGTATTTCGCCGATGGCGGTGGAAGAGGTGATTGAGATGCAGGGGCTGAGCCTCGACCCGTCCTCTCACCGCGTGATGTCGGATACCCAGCCGCTGGAAATGGGGCCAACAGAGTATAAGCTGCTGCACTTCTTTATGACGCACCCGGAGCGGGTTTACAGCCGCGAACAGTTGCTAAACCACGTCTGGGGGACTAACGTTTACGTCGAAGACCGTACCGTTGACGTGCATATTCGTCGCCTGCGTAAAGCCTTAGAGCTGACCGGGCACGATCGCATGGTACAAACCGTTCGTGGAACAGGTTACCGTTTCTCTGCACGCTACTGATCGTTCGCACTGGAGTCTGAACCGTGTTGGAACGCCTCTCCTGGAAGAGATTATTTCTGGAGCTGCTGCTCGCCAGCCTGCCCGCGCTACTGCTCGGGCTACTGGTCGGGTATCTGCCCTGGCTGCTGTTAGTCTCAGTGCTCTGCGTGCTGGGTTTCCACTTCAATAACTTACTTCGCCTTTCCCACTGGCTGTGGGTTGACCGCAGCATGACCCCGCCAAGCGGACGGGGCAGCTGGGAGCCGCTGTTTTATGGACTTTATCAGATGCAGGCGAGGAATCGCCGTCGCCGCCGAGAGCTGGGGCATCTGATTAAGCGTTTTCGCAGCGGAGCAGAATCACTGCCCGATGCGGTGATCCTGACCACCGAAGAAGGCACGATTTTCTGGTGTAACGGCCTGGCCCAGCAAATGCTGGCGCTGCGCTGGCCGGAGGATAACGGCCAGAATATCCTTAACCTGCTGCGTTATCCTGAATTTACCCGCTATCTTCGCCAGCGTGATTTCAGCCGCCCGCTGACGCTGGTGCTGAATAACCATCGCCATATTGAGTTCCGCGTGATGCCCTACAGCGAAGGGCAGTGGCTGATGGTGGCGAGGGACGTCACCCAGATGCATCAGCTGGAGGGCGCACGGCGTAACTTCTTTGCCAACGTCAGCCATGAACTGCGCACGCCGCTCACCGTGCTGCAGGGCTATCTGGAAATGATGAATGATTCGGTGCTGGAAGGCGGAGTGCGCGACAAGGCGCTGCACACTATGCAGGAACAGACGCGAAGGATGGACAGCCTGGTGAAACAGCTGCTGACGCTGTCGCGTATTGAAGCCGCTCCGGCATTGGATCTGCAGGAGAAAGTGGATGTGCCGAGAATGCTGCGCATTCTGCAGCGCGAGGCGGAAACTCTCAGCAACGGTCGCCATGAGATCCACTTCCATACCGACCCCCATCTGCGCGTGTACGGCAACGATGAGCAGCTGCACAGTGCCATTTCTAATCTGGTGTATAACGCGGTGAACCACACGCCGGACGGAACACGTATTGATATCAGCTGGCTGCGCAACACCCACGGCGCGCAGTTTAAGGTGCGGGATAATGGACCGGGCATTGCCGCCGAACATATTCCGCGCCTCACCGAGCGCTTCTATCGAGTGGATAAGGCGCGTTCACGTCAGACCGGCGGCAGCGGACTGGGGCTGGCGATTGTGAAGCATGCGCTGAGCCATCATAACGCCCGGCTGGATATCACCAGCGAGCCGAATAAAGAAACCTGTTTCAGCTTCCAGCTGCCGCCAAGGTTGATTGTGAGCGCCGAACTGGTTGAGAATGCGGTTCGTTAATCTGACGGGTTTGTTGCTATGAAAAAGCTGATGGCGCTGGCGCTGTTGCTGTTTACCTCTGTTTCCCCGGCACGCGAAGGCATGCTGGCGGGGAATTTATCCAGCGTCGGCTCCGACACCCTGGGCAATCTGATGGCGCTATGGGGTGAGAGCTTTAACCGTCAGTACCCGGGGATCAACGTGCAGATCCAGGCGGCGGGATCGTCCACGGCGCCTACCGCGCTGGCGGCCGGAGCCGCGCAGCTCGGGGCGATGAGCCGCCCGATGCAGGCGCCGGAGCGCCAGCTGTTTGAGGACAGCTACGGCTATCCGCCGCTGGCGGTGCCGGTGGCGATGGATGCGCTGGTGGTGGTGGTTAACCAGGATAATCCGCTGCCCGGGCTGAACGTGCAGCAGCTGGACGCCATTTTTTCCATTACCCGCCGCTGCGGCGCGCTCAATGTGCCTGTGACCTGGGGCGATTTAAAGCTGACGCAGCCGGGCTGGCCCGATCGCGGCCTGCAGCGCTTTGGCCGCAACTCTGCCTCCGGGACCTGGGGTTTCTTTAAGCAGCAGGCGCTGTGCAACGGCGATTTCCGCAAGGATGTCGGCGAGTATCCCGGCTCGGCGGCGGTGGTGCAGGCGGTAGCCGGTACGTTGAACAGCATTGGCTATGCCAGCGCGGGCTTTCATATCAGCGGGGTGAAAACCGTGCCGGTGGCCCGCAGCGGCAGCGACTGGATCGCCCCGACGCCGGAAAATATCCGTAGCGGACTCTATCCCTATGCTCGCCCGCTGTATATCTACGTCAATAAAGCCCCTGGTAAGCCGCTGGAGCCGCTGACGGCCGCATTCCTGCGCCTGGCGCTGTCGCCGGACGGCCAGAAGCTGGTCAGCCAGGCCGGTTATCTGCCGCTGTCACAGCAGCAGCGCGACCGCGCAATGAACCTGCTGGCGCCGTAATCCCCTCTCGGCCTGCCTTATCGCAGTTGATCCTCATCTGGAAGATGAATTTTTTTCAACTGCGATGAATTTTCCTCGTTTGCCGCTGCCCGTTTCTCATGACACTCTTACAACCAGACATATAGACATCCAGATGTCCAAAAATAACCAGTGGTAATTATTACTACCCTAAATTATGTGCCGGATGGCAGGCCAGGAGTAACCGACTATGACAACATCTACCCATTATCGCGCCGAAGTGGTTGGCAGCTTTCTGCGTCCGGCCGCGATCAAGCAGGCACGTAAACAGTTTGAAGCGGGTGAGATTGACGCCGCTGCGCTGCGTCAGATCGAAGATGCTGAAATCCGCAAGGTTGTAGAACTGCAGCGCGAAGCGGGCCTGAAGGTGGTGACCGACGGTGAGTTCCGTCGCGCCTGGTGGCATTTTGATTTCTTTGACGGTCTGGACGGCGTAGAGCGTTACGAAGCCGAGCAGGGCATTCAGTTCAACGGCGTACAGACCAAAGCGCGCGGCGTGAAGGTCACCGGTAAACTGGGCTTCAGCAACCACCCGATGCTGGAAGATTTTCGCTTCCTGCAAAGCATCAGCGGCGATGCCGTGGCGAAAATGACCATTCCCAGCCCGAGCGTGCTGCACTTCCGTGGCGGTCGTAAAGTGATTGATGCCACCGTGTATCCCGATCTTAAAGACTACTTTGACGATCTGGCGCAGACCTATAAAGATGCGATCAAAGCCTTCTACGATGCCGGATGCCGCTACTTACAGCTGGATGATACCGTTTGGGCCTACCTGTGCTCCGACGATCAGAAGCGTGAAATCCGCGAGCGCGGCGATAATCCGGAAGAACTGGCGCAGACCTATGCCCGCGTGCTGAACAAGGCGCTGGAAGGCAAGCCGGACGACCTGACTGTCGGGCTGCATGTCTGCCGTGGAAACTTCCGCTCAACCTGGATCTCGGAAGGCGGCTATGAACCGGTGGCGGAGATCCTGTTCGGCGGCGTAAATATTGATGCCTTCTTCCTGGAGTACGATAATGAGCGCTCCGGTGGCTTTGAGCCGCTGCGCTTTATCAAACCGGGCAATCAGCAGGTGGTACTGGGTCTGATTACCACTAAAACCGGTGAGCTGGAAGAGGCGGCCACGGTGGAGCAGCGGATTAAGGAAGCGACGCAGTACATTAGCCTGGATCAGATCTGCCTGAGCCCGCAGTGCGGTTTCGCCTCCACCGAGGAGGGCAACAGTCTGACGGAAGCGCAGCAGTGGGCCAAGCTTCGTCTGGTGGTGGATATCGCTAACCGCGTCTGGTAACGCTTTCTCCCCTGTCATTTTGTGTATAAGGCGCGTTTTTACGCGCCTTTTGTGCATCATGTAAGGAAAAAATGCAGAAATTAACGCCGGGTCGGATAAAAAAGATACAAATCATGTAACGCGATATTCACGTTAACTAATGATATACGCTGCCTGTTGTTATTTTTACGCTATATACTACTGCTTTTTGGATCCCGTATTGCCTTTCTCCGCTATAAACGTTTTACTTACCTCCGTTTTTTCATCATCCCCCTGCATATAGAAAATAAACAGCTCTGATTCGCTGCCCGTTCGGCTCATATACGGTGGTTTCCACTGCACTGGCTTGATTTTGCAACGTTTACCGGGCGACACAGGGGATAAACCTGACATCACGATTCAATACCAGTACAGGCAGCACCGTTCCTTATGACACATCGTTTAACTCCAAAAGATATTCTGGCGCTGGGCTTTATGACTTTTGCCCTGTTCGTAGGTGCCGGAAACATTATTTTTCCGCCGATGGTGGGTATTCAGTCCGGCGAATTTGTCTGGACCGCAGCTATCGGCTTCCTGATCACCGCGGTAGGTCTGCCGGTGATTACCGTTATTGCGCTGGCACGCGTGGGTGGGGGGATTGATGCCCTCAGCTCGCCAATCGGTAAAGCGGCCGGCGTGGTGCTGGCAACGGTCTGCTATCTTGCCGTAGGCCCACTGTTCGCCACCCCGCGTACCGCGACCGTTTCTTTCGAAGTGGGCATTGCTCCGCTGACCGGCGATGGCGCTCTGCCGCTGCTGGTGTACAGCCTGATCTACTTTGCGCTGGTGATCGGCATCTCTCTGTATCCGGGCAAACTGCTGGATACCGTCGGCCACGTGCTGGCACCGCTGAAAATCGTCGCGCTGACCATCCTGGGACTTGCGGCGCTGCTGTGGCCCGCCGGTGGCCTGGCTCCGGCCACCCACGACTATCAGCGTGCGGCATTCTCCAGCGGCTTCGTTAACGGCTATCTGACCATGGATACGCTGGGCGCGTTGGTGTTCGGTATTGTTATCGTCAACGCCGCGCGTTCACGCGGTATCGACAACGCGAAGCTGCTGACGCGCTATACGGTGATTGCCGGTCTGATCGCCGGTGTCGGCCTGACGCTGGTTTATCTCAGCCTGTTCAAGCTGGGTTCAGACAGCGCATCGATTGTCGATCAGCAGGCGAACGGTGCCGCTATTCTACATGCCTACGTGCAGCACACCTTCGGCGGTATGGGCAGCTTCTTCCTTGCCGCGCTGATTTTTGTAGCCTGTATGGTCACTGCGGTTGGCCTGACCTGCGCCTGTGCGGAATTCTTTGAAGGCCTGCTGCCTTTAACCTATCGCCAGCTGGTGTTCATCCTCGGTCTGTTCTCGATGGTGGTGTCAAACCTGGGTCTGAGCCATCTGATCCAGTTCTCTATTCCGGTGCTGACGGCGATTTATCCGCCATGCATTGTGCTGGTGTTGTTGAGTTTCACCCTGAAATGGTGGCACAAAAGCAGCCGAATCATCGCTTTACCGATGTTAGTTAGCCTGATTTTCGGTATTATTGACGCTATCAAAACCACGGAATTTAAGGCCTTGCTGCCTGGGTTTGCCCAAAATCTGCCGCTGGCGGATCAGGGACTGGCATGGTTGCCACCTTCACTGGTGATGCTGGTACTGGTAGCCGTATACGATCGCGTGTCAGGCCACCAGTCGGTTACTGCGCATCAGCAATAAGCGTTGTAAAACTTCCCCTTGCCCGATCGGGTAAGGGGTCGACAGGTATAGAGATGACAAGTTCGACACTTAAAAAGGGACTGAGCACCCGCCATATTCGGTTTATGGCCCTGGGCTCGGCAATCGGTACCGGCCTGTTCTACGGCTCGGCCGATGCCATCAAAATGGCCGGTCCCAGCGTGATTCTGGCCTATCTGATCGGCGGTGCGGTGGCGTATATTATTATGCGTGCGCTGGGCGAAATGTCGGTCAACAATCCTCAGGCCAGCTCCTTCTCGCGCTACGCGCAGGACTACCTTGGCCCGCTGGCAGGCTATATCACCGGCTGGACCTACTGTTTTGAAATCCTCATTGTTGCCATAGCCGACGTGACTGCCTTCGGTATCTATATGGGCTTCTGGTTCCCGGACGTTCCACACTGGATCTGGGTCCTGAGCGTGGTGCTGATTATCGGTGCCATTAACCTCGCCACGGTAAAAGTGTTTGGTGAGGTGGAGTTCTGGCTGTCGCTGTTCAAAGTCGCCACCATCATCATCATGATTGTGGCGGGTCTCGGCATTATTTTCTGGGGGCTGGGCAACGGCGGGCAGGCAACCGGTATCAGCAATCTGTGGACCAACGGTGGATTCTTCCCGAACGGTTGGATTGGCACCATGCTGTCGCTGCAGGTGGTGATGTTTGCCTACGGCGGGATTGAGATTATTGGTATTACCGCCGGTGAAGCGAAGGATCCACAGACATCGATTCCGCGTGCAATTAACACCGTACCGATGCGTATTCTGGTGTTCTACGTGGGCACGCTGTTTGTCATTATGTCGATTTACCCGTGGAACCAGGTAGGCACCAACGGCAGTCCGTTCGTGCTGACCTTCCAGCATATGGGTATTGCCGCCGCTGCAGCCATCCTCAACTTTGTGGTCGTCACCGCCTCGCTGTCGGCGATTAACAGCGATGTTTTCGGCGTTGGACGCATGCTGCACGGTATGGCAGAGCAGGGACATGCACCGAAAGCTTTCTCTAACGTTTCGCGCAAAGGCGTGCCGTGGGTGACGGTCATGGCCATGATGGTTGCCATGCTGTTGGCGGTGTATCTGAACTATCTGATGCCTGAGAAAGTCTTCCTGGTGATTGCTTCGCTGGCGACGTTCGCGACCGTTTGGGTGTGGATTATGATCCTGTTTTCTCAGATTGGCTTCCGTCGTACGCTGAGCGCCGAGCAGAAGAAGGCACTGGCGTTTGCGCTGCCGGGCGGGCCGTTTACCGCAACGGTTGGCATCCTGTTCCTCGTCTTTATTATCGGTTTGATCGGCTACTTCCCGGATACTCGCGTATCGCTTTACGTCGGTATTGCGTGGATCCTGCTGCTGCTGGTGAGTTGGCAGTGGGTTAAACGTCGTAATATCTGACGCGGACAAGCCGCACGAGACTTGTCGCTTAAGCGTATAAAAGCCGTTGTCCGTGAGGATGGCGGCTTTTTTATCTCTGAAAGAACGCCGACCTGTAATTGCAGGCAAAAAAAAACTCGCCGAAGCGAGTTTTTTGCAGAGCTGAAATTACAGCTTAGCGGCGTTTTCAGACAGGTATTTCGCTACGCCTTCTGGCGA
This sequence comes from Erwinia sp. JUb26, assembly GCF_003751505.1. Lineage (GTDB taxonomy): Bacteria > Pseudomonadota > Gammaproteobacteria > Enterobacterales > Enterobacteriaceae > Erwinia. Next base: position 119,229 of record NZ_RJVB01000007.1, read on the forward strand.
TGCGCCCATACCTTCTTTGCCTTTTTCCCACTGAGCTGGGCACACTTCGCCGTGCTCTTCGTGGAACTGCAGCGCGTCAACCATACGCAGCATTTCATCTACGTTACGGCCCAACGGCAGATCGTTAACTACCTGGTGGCGAACCACACCGGCTTTGTCGATCAGGAAAGAGCCACGCAGGGCAACGCCCGCGTCCGGATGCTCAATACCGTAGGCTTTCTGAATTTCACGTTTGATATCAGCAACCATGGCGTACTGCACTTCGCCGATGCCGCCTTTATCAACCGGAGTTTTACGCCATGCGTTGTGAACGAACTCTGAGTCGAATGAAACACCGACGACTTCAACGCCACGCTTCTGGAACTCAGCATAACGCTTGTCGAAAGCGATCAGCTCAGAAGGGCAGACGAAGGTGAAGTCCATTGGCCAAAAGAACACAACGGTGGCTTTACCAGCGGTGTGTTTTTTAAAGTTGAAGTTCTCTACGATCTCACCGTTGCCCAGTACGGCTGCGGCGGTAAAATCAGGGGCTGGACGAGTTACCAGGACCATATTCACTCCTGTAAAAGTAAGTTGGAAGAAGGTGACAAGATGCGGGAAGTATAAAGTGTGCATCCTGCCGCAAGCCAGCGTAATACGCCGATTATTCAGATAGGTTACGCCTATCAAAAGGTAGGGTAATACTAAAACAGTATCATACAATAACCTTTTTATTGAAAAGGGCAACCGCTAAGTGATTTATGGACTTTTTCACAATGTCTGCAGGCGCGCGCGATCCATCATCTGCGGATAAAGCTGCCAGAAAAGGTTTTCAAGTTGTTGATAATTTTCTTCAAAATCGTAATAGCTTTCGCTCAGGGCCGCCAGGCGCGGGCGTCGGCTGGCCATTCCGCGTAGGACATTTTGCAAGTAGGGCGCGGCGGCGTAACGCTCCATCCAGCGGTCGCGCCATAAGTAATGGTTAAGGGTTTGAAACCCTTCCGGCGTACCCGGCAATTGTGGCTCGATCACACTTTTAACCTGAGCCAAAAAAACTGGCAGGGAAATTTCCGGTACCAGTTTAGCCCAGTGATGTGACAGAAAATGATCCCAGATAACGTCCAGCGTAATCGGTGCCACGCGCTTCGTTTCGGCGCGAAACAGCTGCCGCGCCGCACGGACCTCGGGCAGCGAATCGGTCAGCGCATCAATGCGTCGGTGCAGGGCAATGCCCTCGGCAATCTCGGCAGGAAACTGCTGCTGCGGATTGCCGCGGATGTAATCAGCCATCAGATTGCCCAGCAGCGAGCTGTTGGCAAGCGTGGCGAGATGGAGGTGAGCGAGATAGTTCATGCCGCTACTATATCTCATTTTTACGAACCGCTACGCAACGGCGGCAGGAAAGATCAAGGGCAGGTTTAGAAGTTGCCGTTTTTCAGCTAGAATATGCGCCCTGATTTCCCTGAATGTGAATGACCATGCGCGTTGCCGATTTTTCTTTTGAGTTACCAGAATCTTTGATTGCCCACTATCCGCAGGCTCAGCGCAGCGGGTGCCGCCTGCTGTCGTTAAACGGTGAGGATGGCGCGCTGACGCACGGGGTGTTCACCGACTTACTGGATAAACTTAATCCCGGTGACCTGCTGGTATTCAACAATACGCGGGTTATCCCGGCGCGCATTTTTGGCCGCAAGGCCAGCGGCGGCAAAATTGAAGTGCTGATTGAGCGCATGCTGGATGATAAGCGCGTGCTGGCCCACGTGCGCTCGTCCAAGTCGCCGAAACCGGGCAGCGCGCTGCTGCTGGGCGAGGATGAAAGCGTGCAGGCAACCATGACCGCGCGCCACGACACGCTGTTTGAAATTGAATTTAACGACCCGCGTGCGGTGCTGGATATTCTGAACGACATCGGCCACATGCCGCTGCCGCCTTATATCGACCGCCCGGACGAGGACGTGGACCGCGAGCTATATCAGACGGTTTACAGCCAGAAACCGGGTGCCGTCGCGGCACCGACCGCCGGTTTGCATTTCGACGAGCCTCTGCTGGCCGCACTGCGCGAGAAGGGCGTGGAAACCGCATTTGTTACCCTGCACGTTGGCGCAGGAACCTTCCAGCCGGTGCGGGTGGACAGCATTGAAGACCACATTATGCATGCCGAATATGCCGAAGTGCCGCAGGATGTGGTGGATGCGGTGCTGGCCTGTAAGGCACGCGGCAATCGGGTGATCGCCGTCGGCACCACTTCGGTACGATCGCTGGAAAGCGCGGCGCAGGCCGCTGATGATGCGCTGATTGCGCCGTTCTTTGGCGATACCAAAATCTTTATTTATCCTGGCTACAACTATCAGGTGATCGACGCGCTGGTGACCAATTTCCACCTGCCGGAGTCCACGCTGATTATGCTGGTTTCCGCCTTTGCCGGTTATAAAAATACGATGCACGCCTATCAGCAGGCGGTGGCGCAGGAATATCGCTTCTTCAGCTATGGCGATGCGATGTTTATTACCCGTAATTTGCAGGCCTGCCACGAGATCCCAGGGCAGGGCTGATTTTTCCCGAGGGCAGCATCGGCTGTCCCTCTTATCACCATTAACATCGGACTGTTTCTCCGGTGGAGGCAATGTGAAGTTTGAATTAGATACTACCGACGGCCGCGCCCGTCGCGGCCGCCTGGTCTTTGACCGTGGCGTGGTGGAGACCCCGGCCTTTATGCCCGTGGGGACTTACGGCACGGTAAAAGGCATGACGCCGGAAGAAGTGCAGGATACCGGTGCGCAGATCATTCTGGGCAACACCTTCCATTTATGGCTGCGTCCTGGCCAGGAAATCATGAAGCTGCACGGCGATCTGCATGATTTCATGCAGTGGAAGGGGCCGATTCTGACCGACTCCGGCGGCTTCCAGGTTTTCAGTCTGGGTGATATTCGTAAAATCACCGAGAAGGGCGTGCATTTCCGTAACCCAATCAACGGCGACGCGATCTTCCTCGATCCTGAAAAATCGATGGAAATTCAGTACGATCTCGGTTCTGATATCGTGATGATTTTCGATGAATGTACGCCGTATCCGGCCGACTGGGATTACGCTAAGCGTTCAATGGAAATGTCCCTGCGCTGGGCGCAGCGCAGCCGCGATCGCTTTGATTCGCTTGGTAATAAAAACGCGCTGTTCGGTATCATTCAGGGTAGTGTTTACGAAGATTTACGCGATGTCTCGGTTAAAGGACTGGTGGAGATCGGCTTTGATGGGTACGCTGTGGGCGGCCTGGCGGTCGGTGAGCCAAAAGACGACATGCACCGCATTCTGGAGCACGTTTGCCCGCAGCTTCCTGAAGATAAACCGCGCTACTTAATGGGCGTCGGTAAGCCGCAGGATCTGGTTGAAGGCGTTCGTCGTGGTATTGATATGTTCGACTGCGTGATGCCTACCCGTAATGCGCGTAACGGACATTTGTTCGTCACCGATGGTGTGGTGAAAATCCGTAACGCGAAGTATAAAGATGATACGTCTCCGCTGGATGCCGAGTGTGATTGCTACACCTGTCGCAATTACAGCCGTGCCTATTTGTACCATCTCGATCGCTGTAATGAGATTTTAGGAGCGCGTCTGAATACCATTCATAATCTGCGTTACTACCAGCGCCTGATGGCGGGTTTACGTAAGGCTATTGAAGAAGGTAAATTAGAGCACTTCGTGACTGAATTTTACCAACGGACGGGGACGGCGGTTCCGCCATTAACGTCTGATAATTAAACAATGAGGGAATTTTAATGAGCTTGTTCATTTCTGATGCCGTGGCAGCTGCAGCACCATCACAGGGAAGTCCTTACTCTCTGGTGATTATGCTGGTTGTATTTGGTCTGATTTTCTACTTCATGATCCTGCGCCCTCAGCAGAAACGTGCGAAAGAGCACAAAAAACTGATGGACTCAATCTCTAAGGGTGATGAAGTACTGACCACCGGTGGCCTGGTTGGTCGCGTAACCAAAGTAGCGGAAACGGGTTATGTTGCTATCGCCCTGAACGAAACCACTGAAGTTGTGGTCAAACGTGACTTCGTAGCTGCCGTTCTGCCGAAAGGTTCGATGAAGGCGCTGTAATTTTTGATGTCCCTAAGGGAACTGCCGTGTTAAACCGTTATCCTTTATGGAAGTACATCATGCTGGTCGTCGTATTACTCGTCGGCCTGCTGTATGCACTGCCTAACCTTTATGGTGAGGATCCGGCTGTTCAGGTCACTGGCGCGCGCGGAAGCGCCGCCAGTGAGCAAACGCTGGTTCAGATCCAAAACGCATTAAAAGAAGATAATATCCAGAGCAAATCTATTGCCCTGGAAAACGGCGCTATCATGGCGCGTTTTGCTAACACCGACGTGCAGCTGCGCGGCCGTGAAGCAATTATGAAGGCTCTTGGCGAGAATTACGTTGTGGCGCTTAATCTTGCGCCGGCTACTCCGACATGGCTGACCCTGCTGAATGCCGAGCCGATGAAACTCGGTCTTGATCTGCGCGGCGGCGTTCACTTCCTGATGGAAGTCGATATGGATACCGCTCTGGGTAAACTCCAGGAGCAGAATATCGATAACCTGCGTAGCGATCTGCGTGATAAAAATATTCCTTACGTTAACGTTCGCAAAACCGATAACTACGGCATGGAAATTCGTTTCCGCGATGCGGATGCGCGTAATCAGGCAGTCAGCTATCTGACGGGTCGTCATCGTGACCTGGTTATTAGCAATAGCGGCAGCAATGCGCTGACCGCCGTGATGAGTGACGAACGTCTGCGTGAAGCCCGTGAATATGCGGTACAGCAGAACATCAACATCCTGCGTAACCGCGTTAACCAACTGGGTGTTGCTGAGCCGCTGGTACAGCGTCAGGGTGCGGACCGCATCGTGGTTGAACTGCCGGGTATTCAGGATACGGCGCGTGCGAAAGAGATCCTCGGTGCTACGGCAACGCTGGAATTCCGTCTGGTTAACACCAGCGTGGATGCCACCGCCGCCGCAAACGGCCGCGTACCGGGCGACTCTGAAGTGAAGGAAACGCGCGATGGCCAGCCGGTCGTGCTGTACAAACGCGTGATCCTCACCGGTGACCACATTACCGACTCCACCTCCAGCATGGATGAGTACAACCAGCCTCAGGTTAATATTTCCCTGGACAGCGCTGGTGGTAACATCATGTCCAACTTCACCAAAGACAGCGTCGGTAAGGCGATGGCTACCCTGTTTGTTGAATACAAAGACAGCGGGAAGAAAGACGCCAACGGCCGTTCGATTCTGGTGAAGCAGGAAGAAGTGATCAACGTTGCGAACATCCAGTCTCGCCTGGGTAACAGCTTCCGTATCACCGGCATCAATAACCCGAACGAAGCCCGTCAGCTGTCGCTGCTGCTGCGTGCCGGTGCGTTGATTGCGCCAATCCAGATTGTCGAAGAACGTACCATCGGTCCAACCATGGGTGCACAGAACATCACTCAGGGTCTGGAAGCCTGCCTGTGGGGTCTGATCGCTTCGATCATCTTCATGGTGGTGTGGTACAAGAAATTCGGTCTGGTGGCGACCAGCGCACTGCTGGCAAACCTGGTGCTGATTGTGGGTATCATGTCCCTGCTGCCGGGCGCGACGCTGACGATGCCGGGAATTGCCGGTATCGTCCTGACGCTGGCGGTGGCGGTCGATGCTAACGTACTGATAAATGAGCGAATAAAGGAAGAGCTGCGCAACGGGCGTTCCGTTCAGCAGGCGATCCATGAAGGCTATAAAGGTGCGTTCTCCAGTATCGTTGATGCCAACGTTACTACGCTGATTAAAGTTATCATTCTGTACGCAGTGGGTACCGGCTCGATTAAAGGGTTTGCTATCACCACCGCGATCGGTGTGGCAACGTCCATGTTTACCGCGATTATCGGCACCCGTGCCATCGTTAATCTGATGTACGGCGGCAAACGCATCAACAAGTTGTCTATCTGAGGAGTGCGTTGTGTCACAGGAACATAGTGTTGAACAAATGAATCACGGGCGTAAAGTCGTCGACTTTATGCGCTGGGATACGCTGGCGTTCATCATCTCTGGTCTGCTGCTGATTATCTCGGTAGCGATTATCGGTGTGCGTGGGTTTAACTGGGGGCTTGATTTCACCGGTGGTACGGTGATTGAGATCAACCTGGAAAACCCAACCGATCTGGACGTGATGCGCGAAAGCCTGGTGAAAGCCGGGTTCGCAGAACCGCAGGTGCAGAACTTTGGCAGCAGCCGTGATGTGATGGTGCGTATGTCACCGAACGAAGGCAATGCGGGCCAGGAGCTGGGCAGCAAGGTGCTGGCGGTGATTAATGACACCACCCAGCAGCATGCGACCGTAAAGCGTATTGAGTTCGTTGGGCCGACCGTGGGTAGCGATCTGGCAACGGCAGGCGGCATGGCGCTGCTTTCCGCGCTGATTGCCATCCTGTTTTATATCGGTTTCCGCTTCGAATGGCGTCTGGCGCTGGGCACCGTGCTGGCGCTGGCGCACGACGTGGTGATCACTATGGGGCTGCTTTCGCTGTTCCATGTTGAGATCGACCTGACAATCGTGGCCTCACTGATGTCGGTTATCGGTTACTCGCTGAACGATAAGATCGTGGTATCGGACCGTATTCGTGAGAACTTCCGCAAAATCCGTCGCGGATCGTCTTACGATATCACCAACGTCTCCCTGACGCAGACGCTGAGCCGTACCATTATCACCTCGGCAACGACGCTGGCGATGGTCATGATCCTGTTCGTTTTCGGCGGCGAGTTGCTGAAAGGCTTCTCCCTGACCATGCTGATCGGTATCACCATCGGTACTATCTCGTCGATTTATGTCTCTTCAGCGCTGGCGCTGAAACTGGGCATGAAGCGCGAGCATATGATCCAGCAAAAAGTGGAGAAAGAGGGCGCAGATCAGCCTTCGATTCTGCCTTAATGGTTGAACAGCCATATGGTTGAACAGCCATAAAACGAAGGGCCACATTGCGTGGCCCTTTTTTTATGGCGTACTTTCCGCCGTGGCTGACGGCGTCAGCACCACATCGTGTATCCGCACGTAGCCCAGCCGTTCCGGCGACAGACTGCTCAGCCGCAGCGACACGCTGACCTGGCCGCGCGGTAACAGCGCGCTGGTGACCTCAATTTTTTGCGACAGGCTGCTGATACTCAACGGTTGACCGGTGGCACTATCCAATTCGCCCCATTCAACCTCTGCACTGAACGGCGGCAGTGGCGCATCGCCAGTGGCATGAATATCCAGGGTGGCACGGGTGCCGTTGGCTTCAGACTGAATGTGGCTTAGCGACAGCTTCAGATCGCCCGCCTGGCTTTTGAGTATCACCCCGGTATTCGCCAGAGGCAGCAGCCAGGCACCCTGAGCGGCACCGCTGTTAAGATGCCCCTGCTGTTCCAGCGCGCTGGCCTGTCGGGTGAGCTGACGCATTTCCTTGCTCAGTTTGCCGACTTCGTTATGTAGCTGGCTGATTTTCGGCTGCGACGGTGCGCTGGAGCAACCGGCCAGCGCCAGCAGCGACGCGATCAGTGACAGTTTCAGATAACCCGTTGTCATTATTCATTTCCTTCCGATGAACATTTGCTTTTATCTTAGAGCAAAGCGGTCTGAATAGCCTGCCCCGAAAAGCTGTCTTTTGCGGTGCGGGCCGCATAAAGTCATGCAGTTTTGCGCGGCGTGGCTTTGGCAGGCGGCCTGGTTCGCGTTACACTAACCGTCAATTTCAAGGATTATCAGGACGCATCATGCATTGCCCATTCTGTTCCGCCGTGGATACCAAAGTGATCGACTCCCGTCTGGTGGGGGAAGGGACGTCGGTGCGTCGCCGCCGCCAGTGTCTGGTGTGTCATGAGCGCTTTACGACTTTCGAAGTCGCCGAACTGGTAATGCCACGCGTGGTGAAAAGCAACGACGTGCGTGAACCGTTTAATGAAGACAAGCTGCGCAGCGGCCTGATGAAAGCGCTGGAGAAGCGCCCGGTTAACTCCGACGCGGTTGAAACCGCACTCAGCCATATCAAAAGCCAGCTGCGCGCGACCGGCGAGCGAGAAGTGGCCAGCAAGTTGATTGGCAGCCTGGTGATGGACGAGCTGAAAAAGCTGGATAAAGTCGCTTATATCCGCTTCGCCTCGGTCTATCGCAGCTTTGAAGACATTCGGGAATTTGGCGAAGAGATCGCCCGCTTACAGGACTGATGCGATGCGTGATGAATTCTATATGGCGCGGGCGCTTGAGCTGGCGCGCCTAGGCTGCTTTACCACCACACCCAACCCAAACGTGGGCTGCGTTATTGTCCGTGACGGCGAAATCGTCGGTGAGGGCTATCATCGGCGCGCCGGTGGGCCACATGCGGAAGTGCATGCGCTGCGGATGGCGGGAGATAAAACCCGCGGTGCCACAGCCTATGTCACCCTCGAACCCTGCAGCCATCACGGCCGTACGCCGCCCTGCTGCGACGCGCTGATTGCCGCAGGCGTCAGCCGGGTGGTGGCGGCGATGCAGGATCCCAACCCGGAAGTGGCGGGGCGCGGGCTTTATCGTCTGCAGCAGGCCGGTATCGAGGTCAGTCACGGCTTGATGATGCAGGAAGCGGAAGCGCTGAACCGGGGTTTCCTCAAGCGCATGCGTACCGGTTTCCCCTGGGTGCAGCTAAAGCTCGGGGCTTCGCTGGACGGCCGCACGGCCATGGCCAGCGGTGAAAGCCAGTGGATCACCTCGCCTGAAGCACGACGCGACGTGCAGCGATTGCGGGCGCAAAGTTCCGCCATTCTCAGCACCAGCGCGACCGTGCTGGCCGATAACCCGTCGCTGACGGTGCGTTACGATGAGCTGGATGCCTGCACTCGTTCGCGCTATGCCGCAGAGGATTTGCGCCAGCCGGTGAGAATTATCGTCGACAGCCAGAATCGCGTCATGCCGCAGCACCGACTTATTGCACAATCCGGGGAAACCTGGCTGGCGCGTAATGAAATCGATGCGCAGTCCTGGCCGGAAAATGTCACCCAGTTTAGCGTGCCGCGCCACAATGACCGGCTCGATCTGGTCTCGATGTTTATGCTGCTGGGTAAAAAACAAATTAACAGCGTCTGGGTGGAAGCCGGGGCACAGTTTGCCGGTGCGCTGTTACAGGCTGGCGTGGTGGATGAGCTGATCGTCTATCTGGCACCGAAGCTGCTGGGGGATGCGGGCCGCGGGCTGTGCCAGCTGCCCGGGCTGGAGCGGCTGGCCGATGCGCCGGAGTTTGTCTTCAGCGACGTTCGCCAGGTGGGCCCGGATGTGCGCCTGACGCTGACGCCGCGATACCGTTGAGCTGACGGTCATCCTCCGCTGATGATTTTGCCTGCGCTTCCGTTTGCGCAAAAGCAAGCAGACGGATAAAGAGTGTGATAGAATCCGCCCCCCTGCGGGGCCAAACAGAACCCTGAAAGGAAGATTTATGAACGTTATTGAAGCTGCTGTTGCTACTCCTGATGCGCGCGTTGCCCTGGTTATTGCGCGCTTCAACAACTTTATCAACGACAGCCTGCTGAGCGGCGCGATTGATGCCCTGAAACGTATTGGCCAGGTGAAAGATGAAAATATCACCGTGGTCTGGGTTCCGGGTGCCTACGAGCTGCCAATGACCGCACGCGCGCTGGCAAATGCCGGTAAGCACGATGCCGTTGTGGCGCTGGGTACCGTTATCCGTGGCGGCACCGCTCACTTCGAATATGTGGCAGGTGAGGCCAGCTCTGGCCTGGCCAGCGTTGCCATGAACAGCGATATCCCGGTTGCCTTTGGCGTGCTGACGACTGAAAACATCGAGCAGGCCATTGAACGTGCCGGAACCAAAGCGGGTAATAAAGGTGCTGAAGCAGCCCTGACCGCACTGGAAATGATTAACGTATTAAAAGCCATCAAAGCCTGATTTAAGGGGAATTTCGTGAAACCTGCTGCTCGTCGCCGCGCCCGTGAATGTGCTGTTCAGGCACTTTACTCGTGGCAGATCTCCAAAAACGACATCGCTGATGTCGAATACCAGTTTCTGGCGGAACAGGACGTTAAAGACGTCGATATCAATTATTTCCGTGAGCTGGTCGGCGGCGTTGCAACTAACAGTGCATACCTCGACGGCCTGATGAAACCCTATTTGTCACGCCAGCTGGAAGAGCTGGGACAGGTAGAAAAGGCAATCCTGCGTATTTCTCTGTTTGAACTGAGCAAGCGTTCAGATGTTCCCTACAAAGTGGCCATCAATGAAGGGATCGAGCTGGCGAAAGTGTTCGGTGCTGAAGACAGCCATAAGTTTGTCAACGGCGTGCTGGATAAAGCCGCTCCGCAGATCCGTCCTAACCGCAAATAATCTCTCAAGAGGCCGCTAACCCGGCCTCTTATTTTTACTCCCGGAATGCACTATGGCTTGTGGCGAATTTGAACTGATAGCACGTTACTTTGATCGTGTAACAAGCTCCCGTCGCGATGTCGAAAAAGGTATTGGCGACGACTGCGCCCTGCTGAGCGTACCTGAAAAACAGTCTCTGGCGATTAGTACCGATACGCTGGTAGCTGGCATCCATTTCCTTACCGATATCCATCCGGCCGACCTCGGCTACAAAGCGCTGGCGGTGAATCTTAGCGACCTTGCTGCAATGGGCGCCGATCCCGCGTGGCTGACCCTTGCCCTGACGTTGCCGAATGTGGATGAAAGCTGGCTGGAAAGCTTCAGCGACAGCCTGTTTGAGCTGCTCGACTATTACGATATGCAGCTGATCGGCGGCGATACCACGCGTGGCCCGCTCAGCATGACGCTGGGGATCCATGGCCTTGTGCCGCAGGGCAGGGCGTTGCGTCGTTCCGGCGCGCGCATCGGTGACTGGATTTACGTCACCGGCACGCTCGGTGACAGTGCCGCCGGTCTGGCGCTGCTGCTGGGGCAGGCTGAATTGAGCGATCCCTCGGCGCATGAGGCCTTACTCAAGCGGCACCTGCGCCCGATCCCGCGTATTTTGCAGGGCCAGGCCCTGCGGGATCTGGCAACGTCGGCGATCGACATTTCCGACGGGCTGATTTCCGATCTTGGCCACGTGTTGAAGGCCAGCGACTGCGGTGCGCGGATCAATCTGGATGCGCTGCCGCTGTCAGCATCGCTGAAGCAGCACTTCAGCCCCGAGCAGTGCCTGCACTGGGCACTGAGCGGCGGCGAAGATTACGAGCTGTGCTTCACCGTGCCGGAAATCAATCGCGGCGCGCTGGATGTGGCGCTCGGCTATCTTGGCGTACCGTTTACCTGTATCGGTCAGATGGGCCCGCAGTCAGAGGGACTGGTTCTGTTGCAGAACGACAAAGTCGTGGAGTTTAACCATAAAGGATTTGACCATTTTGGCGCGTGAAAAAGATGTGGCGAAAAGCCGCCTGAAGATGAGTAACCCCTGGCATCTGCTGGCGACCGGTTTTGGCAGCGGCCTCAGCCCGTGGATGCCCGGCACCATGGGCTCGATTGCGGCGATCCCCTTCTGGTATCTGCTGAACCTGCTACCGCAGGATCTTTACGTGCTGGTGCTGCTGCTGGGGATCAGTATCGGCGTCTATCTCTGCCATCGCACCGCGAAGGATATGGGCATTCACGATCACGGCAGCATCGTCTGGGACGAGTTCATCGGCATGTGGATCACGCTGATGGCGATCCCGGTCAATAGCTGGCAGTGGGTGCTGGCGGGCTTCCTGGTGTTCCGCCTGTTTGATATCTGGAAGCCGTGGCCGATCCGCTGGTTTGACCGTAACGTCCACGGCGGCATGGGGATCATGGTGGATGACATCGTAGCCGGGATTGTTTCTGCCGCGATCCTCTACCTGGCCGGTCAATACTGGCTGATGTAATTCACCGATCGGGATGAATGTAATCCCGATTGGAAAGCCTGCCCGAAACAGGACGAAAAGATTATCGTCCTGTTTCAATACTCCTGCTATTTGTTAAATCATCACGCCATCACGCCAACAGATTAAGCTGACATCCACCTCAGACGCAGCAGGGCATGCTTACTCGAACCCAACAACCGGGTGCGGCTGATAAACGCTTTCCAGCTCGATAATCTCTTCCTGAGTCAGTTCCACTGCCGTTGCCTTAACCAGATCGGCCAGCTGTTCGCTGCGCGATGCGCCAATAATCGGCGCGCTGACCGCCGGTTTGCTCAGCAGCCAGGCCAGCGCGATCTGCGCGCGGCTGACGCCTTTGCTGTGGGCAATCGCTTCAACGCGGGCGGAAATTGCGGCGTCGTTATCTTCATTGCTGGTATACAGCGTCTGGCCGTATTTATCTGAGACTGAACGTGCGGTGGTTTCACCCCATGGTCGGGTCAGTCGTCCTCGCGCCAGCGGGCTCCACGGCAGCACAGCGATATTCTCTGCGAGGCACAGCGGATGCATTTCCCGCTCCTCTTCACGCTGGATCAGATTGTACTGGTCCTGCATGCTGACGAAGCGCGTCCAGCCGTAGCGATCGGCGGTATATAGCGCTTTGGCAAACTGCCAGGCGTACATGGAAGAGGCACCGATATAGCGTGCTTTACCCGCTTTCACCACGTCGTGCAGCGCCTCCAGCGTCTCTTCCAGCGGCGTATCGTAGTCCCAGCGATGGATTTGCAGCAGATCGACGTATTCCATGCCCAGCCGGTTCAGGCTGTCATCAATTGACTGCAAAATGTTTTTCCGCGACAGGCCGCCGGAAATATTGCTCATCGGGAAATACACTTTGGTGGCGACCACGACTTCATCGCGGCGAGCGAAGTCGCGCAGAGCACGACCGACGATCTCTTCGCTGCTGCCGTCAGAATAGCTGTTGGCGGTATCAAAGAAGTTAATGCCTGCTTCCAGCGCCTGTTTGATTAGCGGGCGGCTGCTCTCTTCCGGCAGCGTCCAGGCATGGTTGCCGCGATCGGGTTCACCATAGGTCATGCAGCCCATGCTCAGGCGTGAAACGGTCAGGTCGGTGTTCGCTAACTGAATGGTTTTCATGGCGACTCCTGCTATTTATCGTTGCGTAAGCATAGCAGGTGAGGAACTCCCCCGAAGGACGGGGGAGCACAGGATGTTTACTGCTGCAGCCATCCGGCGATTTGCTGCTGGATCCCGGCGGCATCCAGCTGGAAGTCGGTGCGGATCTCTTCCTGAGTGCCCTGGGGAATAAACACGTCCGGCAGGCCGAGGTTCAGTACCGGCACCGGTTTGCGCTTCGCCATTAGTAGTTCGTTCACGCCGCTGCCCGCACCGCCTTTAATCGCGCCTTCTTCCAGCGTAATCAGGGCATCGTGAGTCGCTGCCAGTTCCAGAATCAGCGCATCATCCAGCGGCTTAACGAAGCGCATATCCACCAGCGTGGCGTTTAACGCTTCAGCGGCAGCGGCAGCTTCCGGTAACAGGGTGCCGAAGTTGAGGATCGCCAGCTTCTCGCCCTGACGTTTCACCACTCCTTTGCCCAGCGGCAGGGAAGCCAGCGGCTCGATGGTGGCGCCGGTTCCGGTTCCGCGCGGGTAGCGCACCGCACTCGGGCCGTCCTGATAGTGATAGCCGGTGTAGAACATCTGGCGGCACTCGTTTTCATCGCTTGGCGTCATGATCACCAGGTTCGGGATGCAGCGCATAAAGGCGATATCGAATGCACCCTGATGCGTCTGACCGTCGGCACCAACGATGCCGCCGCGATCGATGGCAAACAGCACCGGCAGCTTCTGAATCGCCACATCATGGATCAGCTGATCGTAAGCGCGCTGCAGGAATGTCGAGTAGATCGCCACGACCGGGTTGTAGCCTCCAATGGCCAGACCGGCCGCAAACGTCACCGCGTGCTGCTCGGCGATTGCCACGTCGAAATACTGTTTCGGGTATTCGCGTGAAAAGGTCACCATGCCCGATCCTTCGCGCATTGCTGGGGTCACCGCCATCAGCTTTTCGTCCTGAGCGGCGGTTTCACACAGCCATTGGCCGAAGATTTTTGAATAGGACGGCAGACCTTCGGCGCTTTTAGGCAGCAGGCCGCTGGCCGGATCGAATTTCGGTACCGCGTGCCAGGTAATCGGATCCTGCTCGGCCGGGGCGTAGCCCTTGCCCTTTTTGGTCATGATGTGCAGGAACTGCGGCCCTTTCAGGGCACGCATATTGCGCAGGGTCTGCACCAGTGCCAGCACGTCGTGGCCGTCTACCGGGCCAATATAGTTAAAGCCCAGCTCTTCAAACAGCGTGCCGGGAACCACCATGCCTTTCAGGTGCTCTTCTGTGCGTTTCACCAGCTCTTTAATCGGCGGCAGGCCGGTCAGCACTTTTTTGCCGCCTTCACGCAGGCGCGCGTAGGTTTTGCCGGAAAGCAGCTGCGCCAGGCGGTTATTCAGTGCGCCAACGTTTTCGGAAATCGACATTTCGTTGTCGTTGAGGATCACCAGCAGATCGGCTTTGATATCGCCCGCATGGTTCATCGCTTCAAACGCCATACCGGCGGTAATCGCCCCGTCGCCAATAATGCAGGCGGTACGACGATCCTTGCCTTCTTTCCCAGCGGCAACGGCCATGCCCAGCCCGGCGCTGATAGACGTTGAAGAGTGGCCGACGTTCAGCACGTCGTACTCACTTTCATCGCGCCACGGGAACGGGTGCAGACCGCCTTTTTGACGAATCGTCCCGATGCGATCGCGTCGCCCGGTCAGGATTTTATGCGGATAGGCCTGATGGCCAACGTCCCACACTAACTGGTCGAAAGGCGTGTTGTAGACGTAGTGCAGCGCAACGGTCAGCTCAACAACGCCCAAACCCGAAGCAAAGTGGCCGCTGGAGCGGCTCACGCTGTCGAGCAGATACTGGCGCAGCTCATCACAGAGTTTGGGCAGGCTTTCTTTCGGTAGCAGACGTAATTCTTGCACCGTGCATGCCAGCGCCAGCGTCGGGTATTTTCCAGGTTCAAAACTCATCAGTGACTCATTATGGCTATTTATCGCGTTCAATTATGAAGCCGGCCAGCGCCCGTAACGGGGTGGTATTATAGGATTGCGCGGCCAGCGTTTCTAATGCGCTGAGAGACTCCTGATAGAGATCCCATGCTTTTGTCCGTGCTCCCTCCAGCCCCAACAGTGCCGGGTACGTGCTCTTGCCCAACTGCTGATCGGCTCCCTGCTGTTTGCCGAGCACGGCGGTATCACCTATCACATCCAGAATATCGTCCTGAACCTGGAATGCCAGCCCGATGGCACTGGCATAGCGATCGAGTGCAGGCAGAGCGCTACGGCCCCTTTCACCTGCGGCCAGCGCGCCCAGGCGCGCGGCCGAACGGATCAACGCACCGGTTTTATGGCGGTGGATCTGCTCAAGTGCAGCTAAATCACTTCGCTTACCTTCTGCGGCGAGATCCAGCGCCTGTCCACCGCACATCCCCGCGACGCCGCTGGCCTGCGCCAGTTCGGAAAGCATCGCAATGCGGAACTCTGCAGTCACGCCGGGCATTGGGGCATCGGCCAGAATGGAAAAGGCCAGCGTTTGCAGGGCATCGCCCGCCAGGATCGCCGTATCCTCACCAAATTTAATGTGGCAGGTCGGTTGCCCACGGCGCAGACTGTCGTCATCCATGGCGGGTAAATCATCGTGAATCAGGGAATAGGCATGAATGCATTCAACGGCCGCTGCAGGCGCATCCAGGGCGCTGTCATCGGCGTGCAGCATCTGTCCGGTGGCGTAAACCAGGAAAGGACGCAGCCTTTTCCCTCCTAATAATGCGCCATATTCTATGGCATTTACCAGCGGAGTGCTCTGAAAAGGCAGGGCGGCGATGAATCCCTGCAGAGCGGTATTCACGCGCTGATGGTGCGCCTGCTGTAATGCGATGAAATCCATCAGTCATTTTCCGGGGTAAAAGGCGTCAGATCGGCGTTTTTATCGTCGCTCAGCAGGATTTGTACCCGCTGTTCGGCCTGCTGCAGGGTTTGCTGGCCGGTGCGCGCCAGCTGGACGCCGCGCTCGAATTCATTCAGCGCCTCTTCCAGCGGAAGATTGCCGCTTTCGAGGCGGGTGACGATCTGTTCCAGCTGCTGCAGTGAGCTTTCAAAGCTGGCAGGCTGTTCGGATTTTTTCGGCATGTGTGATCCTGACTTGTCATAGCTATCAACGGATAATGACGTATGGTATCCGACTCGAAATGATTAGCAAAATATACCCGTCATCTTTCCATTGACCATCACGCGATATGTGCGCGGGAACAGAATAATTTTACGGTTGAGTAGCAGGCAGGCAGCAGATGAATAAGCACCTGTCGGGCAAAGATGATATACTGCTGCGCCTGAATGCAAAGGCCATGAGCCCTTTTGCAAGACCCTGATTTTACCAGCTAAGTGCCATTCGTTTCAGCACTTAATTGCCTAGCGAACCCATGCCACCATGAAGTTTATCATTAAGTTATTCCCAGAAATCACCATCAAAAGCCAGTCCGTACGCCTGCGTTTTATCAAAATCCTGACCGGAAACATTCGCAATGTACTTAAACACTACGATGAAAACCTTGCCGTGGTGCGCCACTGGGACCATATCGAAGTGCGTGCGCGCGACGAAAGCCAGCGCCCGATCATCATCGGTGAGCTGACGCGCATTCCGGGTATCCACCATATTCTGGAAGTTGAAGATCGCCCCTACACCGATGTGCATAACATCTTTGAGCAGACGCTGGAACTGAACCGCGAACGCATCGAAGGGAAATCTTTCTGCGTACGCGTTAAGCGCCGCGGCAAGCATGAATTCAGCTCGCAGGACGTAGAACGCTATGTTGGCGGCGGCCTGAACCAGCACGTGGCTTCCGCCCGCGTGCAGCTGAACCGCCCGGACGTGACGGTTAATCTGGAAATTGAAGACGACCGCCTGCTGCTAATCACCGGCCGCTTTGAAGGTATCGGTGGTTTCCCAATCGGCACCCAGGAAGATGTGCTGTCGCTGATTTCCGGTGGTTTCGACTCCGGCGTTTCCAGCTACATGCTGATGCGCCGCGGCTGCCGCGTTCACTACTGCTTCTTCAACCTGGGCGGGGCCGCTCATGAGATCGGCGTGCGCCAGGTGGCCCACTATCTGTGGAAACGCTACGGCAGTTCGCATCGCGTGCGCTTTGTGGCGATCAACTTTGAGCCGGTGGTCGGCGAAATCCTGGAAAAAGTGGACGATGGCCAGATGGGCGTGGTGCTGAAGCGCATGATGGTGCGTGCGGCCTCGAAAGTGGCCGAACGCTACGACGTACAGGCGCTGGTCACCGGCGAAGCGCTGGGCCAGGTTTCCAGCCAGACACTGACCAACCTGCGTTTAATTGATAACGCCAGCGATACCCTGATCCTGCGCCCGCTGATTTCGCACGATAAAGAGCACATCATTAATCTGGCGCGTGAAATCGGGACGGAAGACTTTGCCCGCACCATGCCGGAATACTGTGGCGTGATCTCGAAGAGCCCGACGGTGAAGGCGGTGAAGGCGAAAATTGAAGCGGAAGAACAGAACTTCGATTTCGCTATTCTTGACCGCATGGTGGAAGAAGCAACTAACGTCGATATCCGCCAGATCGCCGAGAAGACTCAGGAAGAAGTCGTGGAAGTGGAAACCGTGGCGTCGTTGGGTGCCAATGACGCGGTACTGGATATCCGCTCCAACGACGAGCAGGAAGCCCGGCCGCTTGAGGTTGAAGGCGTTGAGGTGAAATCCCTGCCGTTTTACAAGCTGGGCACCCAGTTTGGCGATCTCGATCAGACCAAAACCTGGCTGCTGTACTGCGAGCGCGGCGTAATGAGCCGTCTGCAGGCGCTGTATCTGCACGAACAGGGCTTCACTAACGTTAAGATCTATCGTCCTTAAAATACGGGATGGCAGCACGCTGTTGCCAAATCCCATCTGTCCAGCTGCGGATATCCAGATCTCTCAGAAGAATCTCGGATATCCGCGCTGCAATAAAATCACGTTCGCCAGCGTTGTTTACGCTTGATGAGTGTCATTTTGCAGTCGTATCGCCAGTCACTCAGCGAGTTGACATCAACGGATGTTGATTAATCTTTATAGTCGTAAATTCCCGCTGCCAGCACCATCTGTTCGCCAACCTCACGCGCTTTATCTTTACCTACCAGTAAATCAATCAGCTTAAGGGCGAAATCAATGGTGGTGCCCGGTGCCTGGCTGGTCAGCAGATTCACTCTTCGATCCCAGACGACGCGGCGATCCATCCATTTTCCTTCGGGAATGGTCTCTTTCAGACCCGGGAAGCCGGTCATATTGCCTACCGGGAACAGATCGTGTGGGATCAGTACGGTTCCCGGTGAGGCACACATGGCGGCTACGATGCGGCCGGACAGGTGAAACTGCCGTACCGCCTCGACCAGCAGCGGGCTGTCGCGAAAACACTCGGCGCCTTTTAAGCCACCGGGCAGAACGATGGCGTCGAACTCGTCGTCGGCCACCTGTACCAGTGGCGCATCCGCCAGCAGGCGGACTCCGCGTGAACAGACAATTTCACGATCGCCATTTTCGGCCACGCTGGCGGTGACGACGCGAATACCCGCGCGCACCAGCAGATCGATGGTGGTAACGGCTTCGGTTTCTTCACTCCCAGGTGCCAGGCAAACCAGCACCGATGCGTTCGCGGTCATAATCTTGTTCCTTTCGCTTAATAAATTCAAAAAGACGGTTGTTCTCCGGCGTTGTCAGGCCCTGGGCGCGGGCACGACGGATCACGTAGCCGTTAATATAGTCAATTTCCGTACGGCGCTGGGCGCGGATATCCTGCAGCATCGAGGAGGTGTTACCTGCGGTGCTGCGGATCACATCCATCACGTAGTCGATAAGCCATTCACGTGAGATATGCTGGCCCTCGCGTTCCATTACGGCGGCCACTTCGTTGCTGAGTGCGTCAATCTCTTCGCGGTGATCCACCAGCTCGCCGTTAGTGCAGTCGTAGTATACGGTCAGCGGATTAATCACGCAGTTCACCGCCAGCTTCTGCCACGCCGCCGAGGCAACGTTGTTGTGCCAGGCCACATCCGGCAGCGCGGCGTGCAGCGTTTCCGCAAGATCGCTCATTGCTACGGCGTCAGGGGAAATCGGACCAACGTGGGTGATCCCGGAGGCAACGTGGACCACTACCGTGCCGTCGTGCCTTGCCGCGTGTGTAGTAACGCCGCGCAGCAGCGGCTGGCGCAGCGTTTTTAGTTCATCAAGCGTACCCATACCGTTGTGCAGCAGCAGTACCGGGCAGTTCTCCGGCAGGATAAACTGCAGGTTCTTTACGGCCTCAGACACCTGCCACGCCTTTAACGTCACCAGCAGCAGATCGCTTTTGGCGAGGAAGGTCGGATCGTTAGCGATCAGTGTTTTATTGATAGTGGAGCCGTGCAAATCAATCACGTTTACAGAACAGTAAGGTTGTGGAACCCTTAACCAGCCCTGAACTTCATGTCCCTGTTGTTCAAGAGCAGCAAGCCAGATCTGCCCTAAAGCTCCGCATCCCAGTACGGTAATTTTCATTGTTCCTCCCCGCGGCGGGGTGAGTTAAACAGTTTACCCGCGCATCTGTTGATTATTATAGCTTTCAGCGTCCGCAGTTTTATTTACCCGTGGCAAGCAGGTATTATGCCTGTCACTTTAGTCTCAGGAGAATAGATCATGCCATCTTTCGATATCGTTTCCGAAATTGACATGCAGGAAGTGCGTAATGCCGTTGAAAACGCCAACCGCGAAATCGCCACCCGCTTTGATTTCCGTAACGTCCAGGCCAGCTTTGAGCTGAACGAGAAGAACGAGTCCATCAAGGTTGCCAGCGAGTCAGACTTCCAGGTGAAGCAGCTGCTGGATATCCTGCAGGAAAAACTGCTGAAACGCGGCATTGAAAATGCGGCGCTGGATGTGCCGGATGAAATCGAACACAGCGGTAAAAACTGGAGCGTCGATGCCAAAATGAAAAAAGGCATTGAGAGCGACGTGGCGAAAAAGCTGGTGAAGCTGATTAAAGACAGCAAGCTGAAGGTACAAACCCAGATTCAGGGCGATGAAGTGCGCGTTACCGGTAAGTCACGTGATGACCTGCAGGGCGCCATGGCGCTGGTGCGTAAGGGCGAACTGGGTCAGCCGTTCCAGTTTAAAAACTTCCGCGACTGATTGGCTCGCCGTTTGATGACGGCGTGATGTGCCTGCCCGCGTTCCCCACTCAGAGGGGCGGACGCGGAATAGCAAGCCGGCCCCTGTTACCGAGCCGGTTTGCGTGTAACGGCTCAAGCTTAAATCCGCACTCGAAGCGGCGTGCGGGCCTTAAGGCTGGCACCGACCCGGTGGCAGGATGGTGCATTTCGTGGTTTTGGGGCGTGTTTACGTCGCTGAAACTATCAGTTTTTCCAGCGTGGCGCGGCTGGTGACCTTACTGTCGATTTTAACGTAGGCACTTTGCTCTTCCGGCACGATAAACACCGCCGTGACGCCCGGTTCCGTTTTCAGCTTCTGCTCCAGTTCATTTTTCTCTAATGTGCAGGCGTCCAGCGTAATACGTAGGCTGCTGACGTAAGGCGGTTCCTGCATGGTGATGCTGACCACCAGCCAGATAGCGGCGATCACCGCACCCACCACAAACACGCTCTGCGCGTCGAAGTGACCGAATACCCATCCGCCCATGCTGCCCCCGATCGCCACACCGATAAACTGGCTGGTTGAGTACAACCCCATGGCGGTCCCTTTGAAGCCGGGAGGGGACTCTTTGCTGACAAGCGACGGCAGAATGGCTTCCATCAGATTAAAGCCGACAAAGAACAGCTGCACGCCGATAACCAACGTCCAGAAATGGCCGCCTGCCAGCCAGAGGACGACTTCCGCCACCAGCATCAGCGCCACGCAGAAGATAAACACGCGCTTCATCCGGCGTTTCACTTCGGCGTAAATAATAAAGGGCACTACGCTGACAAAGGCGATGAGCATGGTCACCAGGTACACTTTCCAGTGTTCGGCGGCCGGTAAGCCCGCGCGTTCAAACTGGCCCGGCAGTGCGACGAAGCTCGACATCAGTAAAATATGCAGGCAGAGAATGCCGAAATTCAGTTTTACCAGCCGGCTGTTTGCCAGCACGTCGCGGAAGCTGCCTTTCACCATGCCCGACTCGCGGTTGAGCACGTGACTGGACGCGGAAGGCACCACCAGCAGGGTGATCACAATGCCAGAGCTTGCCAGCACGGCAATCATCCAGAACAGCGCATGCAGGCCGAACGCATTGGTAATGACAGGACCCAACACCATAGCAATCGCGAAGGTGATGCCAAAGCTGATGCCGATAAAGGCCATCGCCTTGGTGCGGTTCTGTTCACGCGTCAGATCGGAGAGCAGGGCCATCACCGCGGCGGCTATCGCGCCCGAGCCCTGCAGCGCACGGCCGAGGATCACGCCCCAGATTGACGTGCTTAACGCGGCAATCACGCTACCCAGTACAAAGATGAGCAGCCCGCCCACAATCAGTGGCTTGCGGCCAATACGATCGGAAAGCAGACCGAAGGGGATCTGGAACACGGCCTGGGCTAAACCGTAGATGCCGATGGCCAGCCCGATTAACGCCTCGCTGGCGCCCTGTAAAGCCATGCCGTAAGTAGTGAGGACCGGTAAGACCATAAACATACCCAGCATACGCAGGGAAAAAACCGTCCCCAGGCCCCAGGTAGCACGAAGCTCGACCGGGGTCATTTTATTATCGTTCATTACTACCTCATGCATTTAGTGCGCATAGTTTATGTGCGAGGGGAGGGCGGGTAAAACATTACTTGCGAAGAAGTCGTAACAAAAAGAAAGGGCGCGAAATCGCGCCCTTATATCGTGATGCAGCTTTGCTTACCGGACGTAAGTCAGCAGATCTTTAGAGGCTGGGGTCATGAAATCGACGGACATCATCACGCTCAGCGCGGTGATGGCAACGATTGAAAACACGAACAGCTTACGTGCCCAAACGCGGTCGTTTGAGGTTTTGTAACCTGACAGTGCCATACCCAGCCACCAGACGCTTACCGCCGCAGCGACAACCAGATATTTATATCCGGCATAGCCACCCAGCGTCAGCATCAGTGTGGCAATCATAAACGCCAGGATATACAGCGTAATATGGTTTTTCGCCACGGAAATGCCTTTCACCACCGGCAGAACCGGAATGTTGGCTGCCTGGTAATCTTTAAAGCGGAAGATAGCAATCGCATAGGAATGCGGCATCTGCCACAGGCTAAAGATAGCCAGTAGGATCAACGCGCCGGCGTCGAACTGATTGGAAACCGCACAGTAGCCGATCACCGGAGGTGCCGCGCCGGACAGGCTGCCAATCAGGGTGCCGTAGACGGAGTTGCGCTTCATGTACAGGCTGTAAACGCCGACATAAACCACGAAACCCATCACCGCCAGCCACATGGCCAGCGGATTTGCTCCGAAATACAGCATCGCAAAGCCAGCAATACCTAAAACGGTCGCATAAACCAGACTCAGTTTCGGCGAGATGAGGCCTTTGACCATCACCCGATTCTTGGTTCTCTCCATCTTTTTGTCGATGTCGCGGTCGATGTAGTTGTTATAAACACAACCCGATGCCACCACCAGCGAAACGCCGACAAGGGTGAAGAGAAACAGGGAGTAATCAATGCTGCCTTTAGAAGCCAGCAGGAATCCCCCGATAACAGAAATTAAATTCCCGAAAATAATCCCTGGTTTTGTTACTTGCAGGTATCGCTTAATCATCACAGTAGCTCTGTTAGTGGGTCATCATGTTGTAGTTGAGGTTCCACATGATCCAGAGAGAGCCGACAACAACAATCAGGATGATGATCGCCGCGAAGACGATAGCAACCATGTTCCAGCCGCCCTCGGACTTGCTGTCCAGGTGCAGGAAGTACACCAGGTGAACCAGCAGCTGAACAACCGCACACACCAGAACCACAGTCAGCGTAACCGCTTTAGAAGCACCGCCGTCCATGACCATCCAGAACGGGATACCGGTCAGAATGATCGACAGGATAAAGCCGATCATGTATGACTTCACGCTACCGTGAGACGCGCCGCCATGTTCGTTTACAGAATGACTCATTACATGGCTCCCATCAGGTAAACAATGGTGAACACGCAGATCCAAACCACATCCAGGAAGTGCCAGAACAGGCTCAGACACATGATACGTGCGCGGTTAGTATCGTTCAGGCCACGCTTGGACACCTGGAACATCAGTACCAGCATCCAGATCAGGCCAGAGGTCACGTGCAGACCGTGGGTACCAACCAGCGTGAAGAATGCCGACAGGAAGCCACTACGATCCGGGCCGAAGCCCTCTTTGATCAGGTGATGGAATTCATAGATTTCCATCCCGATGAAGCCCACACCGAACAGGAAGGTCATGAACAGCCAGCCGAGAACGGCGCCTTTCTGACCTTTGTTCATGTTGATGACTGCAAAACCGTAGGTAATGGAGCTCAACAGAAGCAGTGCGGTTTCAACCAGTACGAACGGCAGTTCAAAGATATCTTTGCCTGCCGGGCCACCGGCGGTGTTGTTTACCATCACACCATACGTCGCAAACAGGGTTGCGAAGATGATGCAGTCGCTCATCAGATAGATCCAGAAGCCAAAGATCTTGTTGGCGCCCGCATCGTGATGCCCATGGTCCCCATGGGCGTCGTCGTGGTGTTTAGCCAGAGTTTCAGTTGACATTTTTCAGACCTGCTTTGCTAATTTCGTCAAAGTGCTGATTCTCGATTTTTTCGATTTCGGCAACAGGAACGTAGTAATCCACGTCTTCGTCAAAGCTCTTCACGATCCAGGTCACGATCATGCCCAGGAAGGACAGACCCACCAGCCACCAGATGTGCCAGATTGCGGCAAAACCAAACAGGGTAGCGAACAGAGCAATGATGATACCGGCGCCGCTGTTTTTCGGCATATGAATTTCTTCATAGTGCGTCGGCTGTTTATAAGCTTCACCTTTTTCCTTCATTTCCCAGAACGCATCGCGCTCGTGAACGTGAGGAACAACGGCGAAGTTATAGAACGGCGGTGGTGAAGAGGTTGCCCACTCCAGCGTACGCGCGCCCCATGGGTCACCGGTCAGGTCACGGTTCTGTTCACGGTCGCGAACGGAAACGTAGAACTGAGTCAGCTGGCAGGCAACACCACAGGCAATCAGCGCAGCACCGAAGGCAGCCACAACCAGCAGCGTGTGGAACTGAGGATCGATATCCTGGCTGATACGACGCGTCATACCCATGAAGCCCAGTGCGTACAGCGGCATAAAGGCAACAAAGAAGCCGATAATCCAGAACCAGAACGCACGGATACCCCATTTTTCATTCAGCGTGAAGCCGAACGCTTTAGGGAACCAGTAGGTCACCCCGGCGAAGCAACCGAATACCACACCACCGATAATCACGTTATGGAAGTGAGCAATCAGGAACAGACTGTTGTGCAGAACGAAGTCAGCACCCGGCACGGCCAGCAGAACCCCGGTCATACCACCTACGGAGAAGGTGACCAGGAAGCCAACGGTCCACAGCATCGCAGAGTGCATCTGAATGCGGCCCTGATACATGGTGAACAGCCAGTTGAAGATTTTAACACCGGTCGGGATGGCGATGATCATCGTCATAATACCGAAGAAGGCGTTAACGTTCGCACCCGCACCCATGGTGAAGAAGTGGTGCAGCCAAACGATGAAGGACAGAATGGTAATAACTACCGTTGCCCACACCAGAGAGGTGTAACCAAACAGACGCTTTTTAGAGAAGGTAGCAACGATTTCGGAGAACACACCAAAGACTGGCAGAACCAGGATGTAAACTTCCGGATGACCCCAAACCCAAATCAGGTTGACGTACATCATCATGTTGCCGCCCATATCATTGGTAAAGAAATGGAAACCAAGATAACGGTCAAGCGTCAGCAGTGCCAGGGTCACGGTCAGAACCGGGAACGCGGCGATAATCAATACGTTAGTACAGAGTGAAGCCCAGGTGAACACCGGCATTTTGAACATGGTCATGCCAGGCGCACGCATCTTCAGGATAGTAACGAAGAAGTTAATACCTGTTAATGTCGTACCAATACCGGATAACTGTAGACTCCATATCCAGTAGTCAACCCCGACTCCCGGACTGTACTCCGCGCCGGACAGTGGTGGGTAAGCCAGCCAGCCGGTCTGAGCGAATTCGCCCACGCCCAGTGACAGGTTAACCAGTACCACACCGACAACGGTGAACCAGAAGCTCAGGTTGTTCAGGAACGGGAAGGCCACGTCGCGTGCGCCGATCTGCAGAGGAACAGCAATGTTCATCAGACCAACAACAAACGGCATCGCTACGAAGAAGATCATGATCACGCCGTGAGCGGTGAAGATCTGGTCGTAGTGGTGCGGTGGCAGGAATCCGGCTTCACCGGCAGAGGCAAGCACCTGCTGGCTACGCATCATCACCGCATCGGCAAAGCCACGCAGTAGCATGACGAAGGCCAGGATGATGTACATGATACCGAGTTTTTTGTGGTCGACAGAGGTCAGCCACTCGCTCCAAAGATAGTTCCACTTACCGAAGTAAGTGATTGCAGCCACAAGCGCCATACCACCAAGAATGATGGCAGCTACCGTAATAACGATAATCGGCTCGTGAAGGGGCACTGCATCCAGTGTTAATTTACCTAACATTGTATTATTCCTCTGCTCCCGCGTGAGCGGAATGGCTCATATCCATACCTTCATGCGATGACATGTCCATGCTTCCGCCGTGATTCATCTGGAACTGATTGATCACATCCAGGAACAGACCAGGTTTCACACTTGAGAAGAATTCAACAGGGTGATTTTCGCTAGGCGCTGCCAGCTTGTTAAAATCATCCATTGTCGCGAGTGTAGAGGTTGACTCTTTCGCTTTTGCCACCCACTGCTCGAAGGTTGCTTCGTCAGGAGTCGCGATCGCTTTAAACTTCATACCAGAGAAACCACGACCACTGAAGTTCGAGGAGATACCGTTAAAGGTGCCTGGCTCATTCGCAATCAGGTGAAGCTTCGTCTGCATTCCGGCCATCGAGTAGATCTGGCTACCGAGAGTAGGAATAAAGAAGGAGTTCATCACTGAGTTAGAGGTGATTTTGAAGTTCACTGGGCGATTAGCGGGGAACGCAATCTGGTTGACGGTTGCAATACCCTGTTCCGGGTAAATAAACAGCCACTTCCAGTCAAGCGAAACAACCTGAATCTCAACGGGCTTCTTGTCAGAAACCAGCGGCTTGCTCGGTTCCAGCGCGTGGGTAGACTTCCACGTCAGAATACCAAGGAAAACAATGATTAAGATTGGAACAGTCCAGACAACGGCTTCCACTTTGTTAGAGTGTGACCAGTTTGGGCTGTATTTCGCGTTGGTGTTTGATGCCCGATATTTCCAGGCGAACACCACGGCCATCAAGACGGCGGGGATAACGACGATCATCATCAGGCCAAAAGCCGTCAGTATCAGCGAACGTTGCTCCAACGCAATCTGTCCTTTGGGATTTAACAATGCACTATCACAACCACTTAACAAAATGGTGCCTGCGATTAATGACAAAATCCCCAAACTTTTATTGTATTTACTGAGTCTCATTTAACGACCTCAATGACAAGGGCTCTATTGTCGTTTAAGTGTGGCGGCATTTTACGGGAAGGTTTCAGTACTGTAAACCTGCAACAGGTTGTGTCAGTGAGGTGTTGACGCCTTTTGCCAGGGCTGTCACATATGTTGCTGGTGGTGACAAAATATTAATGCCAGCAAGGGGTTGGAGGCAATATAACAAAATTCTATGAAAAAAACGCGGCTCAAAATCCATACGCTATAACCAGACGTTTATTGATCCAATTATTTAACAAGTCCTTATCAATTGTGTGATAATAAACGGGATAAAACTAATTACGCACCGGGTTTTAATACCTTTTATTTTAAATTATTTTGAGGATAAAACTTTTCCGCTTTGCCCTGAAAAGCTAAAAAATTTTATTTTTAATCAACTGGCAGTTGTAGTCGTAATCTGTTACATGAGGCATATCCAGGCAGGCATAACAACTGCCTGGATTTTTGTTAGTAATTTGTTATTGAAATAATTTACTTAACAAATCAAATTCACCCCTGCAAACGGCGATTTAATCGGCACTATTTGACACCCTGCGGCCCGCCAAAAAATCAAGTAACGTTCCCGCAGCAATACCTGCCAGCATCAGTAAAATCGCTATTTTTAACAACCCGGAAACAAAAGAGTCCAGCGCGGTTAAACCCGATGCGTTCAGTGCCAGACCGACCAGCCAGAGTATTAACAGCAGCAATCCCAGCAGCAGACTGCGCAGCGCCCAGCGGTAGCCGGCGGGAAAGGCGGTGCGCGGCAGGAAGTCTGGATGATTCTGTGCGTATTCAAGCGTTGAGCGGCAGCCCGCCAGCAGCAGCAGTCCGGGCAGCGCCGCCACAACCGAGAAGGCATAAAAGGTCGGCCAACCCCAGCCATCAACGAACCAGCCCGCGACCGGCCCGACATACACCCGGCCCACGGCGGACAGGGCAGAAAGCAGAGCGAACTGGGTGGCCGAAAACGATCGGTTGCACAGCGTCATCAGCAGGGCGACAAACGCCGCCGTACCCATGCCGCCGCAGAGGTTTTCCACGGTAACCGCCGCGGCCATGCTGTAGAGGTGTTTATCCGTCACCGACAGGATCCAGTAACCCAGATTGGACACCGCCTGCAAAATGCCGAACAGCATCAGCGCACGGAACAGGCTGAGGCGCTGCATTAACACCCCACCGACCAGCGCACCGACGATCGTTGCCAGTAATCCCAGCGTTTTATTGACCAGCCCAACATCGCCTGCGTCAAAGCCCACGCCGCGGATCAGGAATATGGTGGTCAGGCTGGCCGCAAAGGCATCGCCCAGCTTGTAAAGGACAATCAGCGACAGGATCAGCCACGCATTGTTGCGGTTAAAGAAGTCGCGCAGCGGCGCAACCACCGCCTGTTCCAGGTTCCTTGGCACATCAATCGTGTTATCCGGTTCCTTTGCCAGCAGGGTGGCAATGACGCCGGGCACCATCATCAGCGCCATCAGCCACCAGATTGCCTGCCAGCCGAGGTAGCGATCGGCCAGCCACAGCGCGAGTCCGCCGGAAACCAGCATCGCCAGCCGGTAACCCAGTACGCTGATGGCGGCACCGTTACCGCGTTCGGCCGCGCTGAGCACGTCGGTTTTCCACGCGTCGAAAACAATATCCTGCGAAGCCGAGCAGAAAGCGATCAGCACCGCCAGCGCCGCCAGCAGTGTCAGATCGCGTGAGGGCTGCATAAAGCCCATCATGGCGATGCCGACAATCAGCAGCAGTTGGGTGATCAGCAACCAGCCGCGTCGACGGCCAAGAAACGGTGGCGTATAGCGGTCCATCAGCGGCGACCAGAGAAACTTAAAAACGTAGGCCTGGCCGACCAGAGAGAAGAAGCCAATGGTTTTGATATCGACATTTTCTACCGCCATCCACGCCTGCAGGGTGCCGGAGGTTAATGCCAGGGGAAGGCCGGATGCGAAACCAAGTAATAAAAGGAGGGCGGAGTTGCGCCGGGTGAAGATCTGCAAATAGTGATTGGGCATACGGACCTTAAAGTCAGGCCCGCTATCCTGGCGGGCCTGCAATGATTAACGAGCGTTTTGCTTAATGAACTCGCTGACCGACGTATCCTGAGCCATATCAGAAATCACGTCACCCAGAGTGGCGTTAACCGCGTTGGTGATTTTCTCGTTGCTGGCGTTGAAGGCACCTTCCACGCTGTAGACCTGACGATAGTTTTTCACCTGCTTGTTGCCGTTTTTAGCGGTCGCAATGATCGAAATATCGGCCTTGGTAGTAATGCTGTAGCGCACGTTGCCTTGAGTCACGTCGGCATACAGATTATTCACCACGATCTGCAGGTCAACGGCACCGCTTGGGCCAACCATATAGCCACGGGCGGTCATTTGTTTCTCCAGGCTTTCCTGCAGCAGGAAGCGCAGATCGCGTGAAGGGGTCAGCGTGATTAGCTGGCCGTCACGGTTCACTTTTGCCAGCGCCTGATCGCTACGCTGGTCGGCACCGTTGATACTGATGGTGACGCCCATCAGACCTGGATCCTGCTGAGGTAATTTGATTTTTGGTGAAATATCAAGCGTATTGCTGCTTGTCGCACAGCCAGCCAGCATGAACATGGCCAGCAGAGGGAACAGTAATTTTTTTAACATGCTTATTTTCTCGATAACGTGAGTTGTATTGCTGACAAAACTCCGGCCATCATAACATCGCCTGTAGTCAGGGGAAGCCCCGATAGCGCGTAAATTCATCGCGTTGTCGCTTTTTCGGACGACTGAACGCTTGAGGCTTGGACTGCATTCAGGCTCGAGTGTTGCATGTTCGATAAGTAAAAATGTTGGCTGATTTGAAAATTTCGTTAAAGTGCGTCGGCATTGCATAAAAAACGACTAACATTTAAAGAGATGGGGCGCAGTTCTCTGCTGGAGAGGAGTTCGGGTATGATCCGTGAACAAATAGAAGAAAAGTTACGTACGGCATTTTCACCGGTGCACCTTGAGGTCCATGACGAAAGCTATCGTCACAATGTCCCTGCGGGGGCGGAAAGTCACTTCAAGGTGGTGATCGTCAGTGACAGTTTTATCGACCAGCGCTTTCTGGTGCGGCACCGTGCAATTTACGGCGTGCTGGCGGATGAGCTGGCCGGGAGTGTTCATGCACTGGCGCTGCACAGCTACACGGTGAAAGAGTGGGAAAGCCTGCAGGATACCGTACCCGCCTCGCCAAACTGTCGAGGTGCCGGTACGCTGGCCTGACCCCGCATTACCCTTCAATACCAAACGGCCTCTGGGCCGTTTTTTCGTGATAAAGCCTGAGAAAAGCCGCTTCACTCATCAATTTCTTGCGGTTTCATCGCAAAAATGTAAAAAGTAGCGTGCGTCGGGGGAGTGTGCAGCCTCGACTCGCTTAGACGTTGCCGCTATAATGCGGCGTCTATTTTTTACAGAATGTCTTCGGGACGCTTCTGTTAACAGGGAATGCGGTTCTGGCATCAGAAGCCGTCCCGGTTCTTAGATTCATTCGGTTATCGGTGTTTCCACCATAGCAGGGTGCATCTGAAGTTGACCGAGCACGTGATTTTTTGAGGTAATAAGATGCAAGCTTCAGTAGAAACAACTCAGGGCCTGGGCCGTCGCGTAACGATTACCGTTCCTAAAGACGTGATCGAAACTGCGGTTAAAAACGAGCTGGTTAGCGTAGCCAAGAAAGTACGCATCGACGGTTTCCGTAAAGGAAAAGTACCGATGACCGTTGTTGCACAGCGTTACGGCGCCTCCGTTCGTCAGGACGTGCTGGGCGAATTGATGCAGCGCAACTTCGTTGATGCGATCATCAAAGAAAAAATCAATCCGGCCGGTTCGCCAAACTACGTACCGGGCGATTACAAAATCGGTGAAGACTTCACGTTCTCTGCTGAATTTGAAGTGTATCCGGAAGTCGAGCTGCAGGGTCTGGAAGCAATCGAAGTTGAAAAACCGGTTGTAGAAGTCACTGACGAAGACGTTGACGCGATGCTGGATACCCTGCGTAAGCAGCAGGCGACCTGGAAAGAAACCGAGGCAGCAGCGGGCGCAGAAGATCGTGCAACCATCGATTTCACCGGTTCTGTAGACGGTGAAGAATTCGAAGGCGGCAAAGCCTCTGATTTCGTCCTGGCCATGGGCCAGGGTCGTATGATCCCAGGCTTCGAAGAAGGCGTTGTTGGCCATAAAGCCGGCGAAACCTTCACTATCGACGTTAACTTCCCGGAAGATTACCACGCTGAAAACCTGAAAGGGAAAGCAGCGAAGTTTGAAATCGTGCTGAAGAAAGTTGAAGAGCGTGAGCTGCCAGAATTCACCGAAGAGTTCATCAAGCGTTTCGGCGTGGCTGATGGTTCTCTGGCGGGTCTGCGTACCGAAGTGCGTAAGAACATGCAGCGTGAGCTGAAAGGCGCCGTGCGTAACCGCGTGAAGTCTCAGGCTATCGACGGTCTGGTTGCGGCTAACGACATCGACGTTCCTGCGGCCCTGATCGACGGCGAAATCGACGTGCTGAAGCGTCAGGCTGCACAGCGCTTTGGCGGTAACGAGAAGCAGGCTCTTGAGCTGCCTCGTGAACTGTTCGAAGAGCAGGCAAAACGCCGCGTAGTGGTTGGCCTGCTGCTGGGCGAAGTGATTCGTACCCACGAGCTGAAAGCTGACGAAGACCGCGTTAAAGCACTGATCGAAGAAATGGCTTCTGCCTACGAAGATCCGTCAGAAGTGATTGAGTTCTACAGCAAAAATAACGAGCTGATGAACAACATGCGTAACGTAGCGCTGGAAGAGCAGGCTGTTGAAGTCGTGCTGGAAAAAGCGAAAGTGACTGAGAAAGCCACTAACTTCCAGGAACTGATGAACCAGACCGCTCAGGCCTGATTTAGTTTTACTGGTTGTTCAACAAAAGCCCGCGGCCCTTGGCTGCGGGCTTTTGCTATTTAACGACCCGGAATCGCCTGCTTTTGCTAACAATTTGTTTATTTATTCCGCAAATTGTCGCCTGAGCCGATATTCCTGGTTAGCAGTTGATAAAAACGTTGTTATGCTTGAAATAGCGGGGCAATATCCCCAGATTGTTATCACTGGCATACGCGTTCTTCAGAGTATGCAACGATGCTATCAGGCTGATTGAGTGCTTGAGTAGCTTCGGCGGAAAGGACCGGAATCATAGTGTTCCCGATCGCTCTCAAGTAGAATCGCTGCGGAGTGTGGCCAAATGAAATGTATCAGGAGACGATAATGTCATACAGTGGCGAACGTGAATTAACTGCACCTCAGATGGCTTTAGTGCCAATGGTTGTTGAACAGACCTCTCGCGGAGAGCGCTCTTACGACATCTACTCGCGCCTGCTCAAAGAACGCATCATTTTCCTGACCGGTCAGGTTGAAGACCATATGGCTAATCTGATCGTGGCCCAGATGCTGTTCCTGGAAGCAGAGAACCCGGAAAAAGACATTCACCTGTACATTAATTCTCCTGGTGGCGTCATTACCGCAGGCATGTCAATTTACGACACCATGCAGTTTATCAAGCCGGACGTCAGCACCATCTGTATGGGACAGGCCTGCTCAATGGGCGCATTCCTGCTGACCGCAGGCGCAAAAGGCAAACGTTATTGCCTGCCAAACTCACGCGTCATGATCCACCAGCCGCTGGGCGGCTTCCAGGGCCAGGCTTCTGACATCGATATTCACGCGCGTGAAATTATCAAAACGAAACAGATGATGAATCAACTGATGGCGAAGCACACCGGCCAGAGCGTGGAAACGATTGAGCGTGATACTAACCGCGATCGCTTCCTGTCGGCGGCTGAAGCCGTAGAGTATGGGTTAGTCGATTCCGTACTGGCTCAGCGTAACTGATCTGTTTTGCCATGTATCCGTCGCCTTGCAGGCCAGACATCGTGCTGGCCTGCCGTCGCTGACCCGCCAGGGCAGTGAGTGCGACAATGAGGGGGAGTGAATGACCGATAAACGCAAAGACGGTTCGGGAAAGCTGTTGTACTGCTCTTTTTGCGGCAAAAGCCAGCATGAAGTCCGCAAGCTGATCGCCGGCCCGTCAGTGTATATCTGCGATGAGTGCGTTGATTTATGCAACGACATCATTCGCGAAGAGATTAAAGAAGTTGCGCCGCACCGCGAGCGCAGTTCCTTGCCTACGCCGCACGAAATTCGCCATCACCTGGATGACTACGTCATCGGCCAGGAGCGGGCGAAGAAAGTGCTGTCTGTGGCGGTGTATAACCACTACAAACGCCTGCGCAACGGCGATACCAGCAACGGTATCGAACTGGGTAAAAGTAACATCCTGCTGATCGGCCCGACCGGCAGCGGTAAAACCCTGCTGGCCGAAACGCTGGCGCGCCTGCTGGACGTGCCGTTTACCATGGCCGATGCCACCACACTGACCGAAGCCGGTTACGTGGGGGAAGATGTGGAAAACATCATCCAGAAGCTGCTGCAGAAATGTGATTACGACGTGCAGAAGGCGCAGCGCGGGATTGTCTATATCGATGAAATCGACAAGATTTCCCGCAAGTCGGATAACCCGTCGATTACCCGCGACGTGTCCGGTGAAGGCGTGCAGCAGGCGCTGTTGAAGCTGATCGAAGGGACGGTTGCCGCCGTGCCGCCGCAGGGGGGCCGTAAGCATCCGCAGCAGGAGTTCTTGCAGGTCGATACCTCGAAGATCCTGTTTATCTGCGGAGGTGCATTTGCCGGGCTGGATAAGGTGATTTCCCAGCGCGTTGATACCGGCACCGGCATCGGTTTTGGCGCCACGGTAAAAGGCAAAGCGGAGAAGGCGACCGAAGGCCAGCTGCTGGCGCAGGTGGAGCCGGAAGATCTGATCAAATTTGGTCTGATCCCGGAGTTCATCGGGCGTCTGCCGGTGGTGGCGACGCTGACCGAGCTGAGCGAAGATGCGCTGATCCAGATCCTGTGCGAGCCGAAGAACGCGCTGACCAAGCAGTATCAGGCGCTGTTTAACCTCGAAGGCGTGGATCTGGAGTTCCGTGATGAAGCGCTGACGGCGATTGCCAAAAAAGCGCTGTCGCGTAAAACCGGTGCGCGTGGACTGCGTTCCATCGTTGAAGGCGTACTGCTGGATACGATGTACGATCTGCCTTCCATGGAAGACGTGGAGAAAGTGGTGGTTGACGCCTCGGTAATTGAAAACAACGGCGAACCTAAACTGATTTACGGCAAGCCGGAAGCGCAGCAGGCGTCTGGCGAATAACATCAACGCCCGTCTGATAATAAAAAATGGCCCGCAGCGAAAACTGCGGGCCATTTTTACATCAGTCTTTCAGCGGAGAAATCAGACCTTGAGTTCATCCCACTGGCCGATCACGTGCGTGGCGATGCCGTAGTCGATAGCCTGTTCCGGGCTCATCCAGTAGTTGCTGTCGGTGTCTTTTTCGACTTTCTCCAGCGGCTGTCCGGTGGCTTTGCTGATCAGCTTGTTGATGCGCTCACGGGCGCGCAGCAGCTCTTTCGCTTCGATTTCAATATCTGAAACCTTACCGCGCACGCCGCCCAGCGGCTGGTGGATCATAAAGCGGGTATTCGGCAGCGAGTAGCGATTCTCTTTATCGGCCGCCAGGAAAATGGTGATCCCAGCGCTGGCAACCCAGCCTGTACCAATCACCACCACTTTTGGCTTCACGAATTTAATCATGTCATGGATGGTGTCGCCGGCTTCCACATGGCCGCCCTGGCTGTTGATAAACAGCTTGATCGGCTCATCGCCCATCTCCTGCAGGATCAGCAGCTGGGCCGTTACTTTCTCAGCCAGTTCCTGATTAATCTCGCCGGAAATGATAATAGAGCGTGACTGCAGCAGCTTATTGACTGCCAGCGCTGAGTTCTTCTCTTCCTGGCCTTTTTCTTCTTTCTTTGGCTCTTGAGGCATGCTTTACACTCCATCGGGATCTGATTAGTCACGAGAGTTTAGCATAATCAAACAGGTAGCTAAATCAACAGTCATTGCTGTGAATATTTGCGCGGCAAAACCGCGGGCCGGTGCGGACTTTTACTCCCTGTTTTGCCCTAAAATGGGCTATATTATCTGCTGATACGCGTAAATTTAGACAGCCCACTTCAGGTCTGTTTACCAAGACATGAGGTTACTGATGACAGACAAACGCAAAGACGGTTCAGGAAAGCTGCTGTACTGCTCTTTTTGCGGCAAAAGCCAGCATGAAGTCCGCAAGCTGATTGCCGGCCCGTCAGTGTATATCTGCGATGAGTGCGTTGATTTGTGCAACGACATCATCCGCGAAGAGATTAAAGAAGTTGCGCCGCACCGCGAGCGCAACTCGCTGCCTACGCCGCACGAAATTCGCCACCATCTGGATGACTACGTCATCGGCCAGGAGCGGGCGAAGAAGGTGCTGTCGGTGGCGGTGTATAACCACTACAAGCGCCTGCGCAACGGCGATACCAGCAACGGTATCGAACTGGGTAAAAGTAACATCCTGCTGATCGGTCCGACCGGTAGCGGTAAAACCCTGCTGGCCGAAACGCTGGCGCGCCTGCTGGACGTGCCGTTCACCATGGCGGATGCCACCACGCTGACCGAGGCCGGTTACGTGGGGGAAGATGTGGAAAACATCATCCAGAAGCTGCTGCAGAAATGCGACTACGACGTGCAGAAGGCGCAGCGCGGGATTGTCTATATCGATGAGATCGACAAGATCTCCCGCAAGTCGGACAATCCGTCGATTACCCGTGACGTGTCCGGTGAAGGCGTACAGCAGGCGCTGCTGAAGCTGATCGAAGGGACGGTTGCCGCCGTGCCGCCGCAGGGTGGCCGTAAGCATCCGCAGCAGGAGTTCCTGCAGGTCGATACCTCGAAGATCCTGTTTATCTGCGGCGGCGCGTTTGCCGGCCTGGATAAGGTGATTTCCCAGCGCGTAGATACCGGCACCGGCATCGGTTTTGGCGCCACGGTGAAAGGCAAAGCGGAGAAGGCGACCGAAGGCCAGCTGCTGGCGCAGGTGGAGCCGGAAGATCTGATTAAATTCGGTCTGATCCCGGAATTCATCGGGCGTCTGCCGGTGGTGGCGACGCTGACCGAGCTGAGCGAAGATGCGCTGATCCAGATCCTGTGCGAGCCAAAGAACGCGCTGACCAAGCAGTATCAGGCGCTGTTTAACCTGGAAGGCGTGGATCTGGAGTTCCGCGATGAAGCGCTGACGGCGATTGCCAAAAAAGCGCTGTCGCGTAAAACCGGTGCGCGTGGACTGCGTTCCATCGTTGAAGGCGTGCTGCTGGATACGATGTACGATCTGCCTTCAATGGAAGACGTAGAGAAAGTGGTGGTTGACGCCTCGGTAATTGAAAACAACGGCGAACCTAAACTGATTTACGGCAAACCGGAAGCGCAGCAGGCATCTGGCGAATAAATAAACAAATCTTTCCAGTCAGTTATCCGAAAAGGGGGAAATTCTTCCCCCTTTAACATTTCTGGTAACCCCAACGTTGAATCTATTCCATTCATCCCCATATACTCAAATACCTGTGGGTAAACCGCTTCTGTTAAGGATGATGCGGTTCCCCTTACCTGGCGGAAATTAAACTAAGAGAGAGCTCTATGAATCCTGAGCGTTCTGAACGCATTGAAATCCCTGTGTTGCCGTTGCGTGACGTAGTGGTTTATCCGCACATGGTCATTCCGTTGTTTGTTGGTCGCGAAAAATCCATTCGCTGCCTTGAAGCCGCCATGGATCATGACAAAAAGATCATGCTGGTCGCTCAGAAAGAAGCTTCAACGGATGAACCGGGCATTAACGACCTCTTCTCAGTCGGGACCATCGCCTCCATTTTACAGATGCTGAAACTCCCGGACGGCACGGTGAAAGTGCTGGTAGAGGGTTTACAGCGTGCTCATATCACGACTTTATCCGACAACGGTGACCATTTTGCCGCGCAGGCAGAGTACCTTGAGTCGCCGGAAATTGAAGAGCGTGAGCAGGAAGTGCTGGTACGCACGGCGATCAATCAGTTTGAAGGCTACATCAAGCTGAACAAAAAGATCCCACCTGAAGTGCTGACTTCACTCAATAGCATTGATGATGCTGCGCGCCTGGCCGATACCGTCGCGGCGCACATGCCGCTTAAGCTGGCTGACAAACAGTCCGTGCTGGAAATGTCCGACGTTAACGAACGTCTGGAATATCTGATGGCGATGATGGAATCGGAAATCGACCTCCTACAGGTTGAGAAACGCATCCGTAACCGCGTGAAAAAACAGATGGAAAAAAGCCAGCGTGAGTACTATCTGAATGAGCAGATGAAGGCCATTCAGAAAGAGCTGGGCGAGATGGACGATGCGCCTGACGAAAATGAAGCGCTGAAGCGTAAGATTGACGCGGCCAAAATGCCGAAAGAGGCAAAGGACAAAACCGAAGCCGAACTGCAGAAGCTGAAAATGATGTCGCCGATGTCGGCTGAAGCCACCGTGGTTCGCGGATACATCGACTGGATGGTTCAGGTTCCGTGGAATGCGCGCAGTAAAGTGAAGAAAGATCTGCTTAAGGCGCAGGAAACGCTGGATACCGACCACTTCGGTCTTGAGCGAGTGAAAGACCGCATCCTCGAGTATTTAGCCGTACAGAGCCGCGTCAGCAAAATCAAAGGCCCGATTCTGTGCCTGGTAGGACCTCCGGGCGTGGGCAAAACCTCGCTGGGGCAGTCCATTGCCAAAGCCACCGGACGTAAATACGTGCGTATGGCGCTGGGTGGCGTGCGTGACGAAGCGGAAATTCGCGGTCACCGCCGTACCTATATCGGTTCGATGCCGGGCAAACTGATCCAGAAAATGGCGAAAGTCGGGGTGAAAAACCCGCTGTTCCTGCTGGATGAGATCGACAAGATGTCTTCGGACATGCGAGGCGATCCGGCTTCCGCGCTGCTGGAAGTGCTCGATCCCGAGCAGAACATTGCCTTTAACGATCACTATCTGGAAGTGGATTACGATCTCTCCGATGTGATGTTCGTGGCAACGTCTAACTCAATGAACATTCCGGCTCCGCTGCTGGACCGTATGGAAGTGATCCGTCTTTCCGGTTATACCGAAGATGAAAAACTGAACATCGCCAAACAGCATCTGCTGCCGAAGCAGATTGAACGTAATGCGCTGAAGAAAAATGAAATTTCAGTCGATGACAGTGCGATCGTGGGCATTATCCGCTACTACACGCGTGAAGCGGGTGTGCGTAGCCTTGAGCGCGAACTGTCCAAGCTGTGCCGTAAAGCGGTGAAATCGCTGCTGATGGATAAATCCCTGAAGCATATCGAAATTAACGGCGATAACCTGAAAGACTTCCTCGGCGTGCAGCGCTTTGACTATGGCCGTGCTGAGAGCGAAAACCGCGTCGGTCAGGTTACCGGTCTGGCGTGGACGGAAGTGGGCGGCGATCTGCTGACCATTGAAACCGCCTGTGTGCCTGGCAAAGGCAAGCTGACCTACACCGGTTCTCTGGGTGAAGTGATGCAGGAGTCAATCCAGGCTGCACTGACCGTGGTACGTGCGCGTGCCGACAAGCTGGGCATCAACGGTGACTTCTACGAGAAGCGTGACATCCACGTTCACGTTCCTGAAGGCGCAACGCCGAAAGATGGCCCAAGTGCCGGTATTGCGATGTGTACCGCGCTGGTTTCCTGTCTGACGGGTAACCCGGTGCGTGCCAATGTGGCGATGACCGGTGAGATCACGCTGCGTGGCCAGGTTCTGCCGATCGGGGGTCTGAAAGAGAAACTGCTGGCAGCGCATCGCGGCGGAATCAAAACGGTCTTAATTCCGGACGAGAACAAGCGCGATCTGGAAGAGATCCCGGACAACGTGATTGCCGATCTTAAGATTTATCCGGTTAAGCGTATCGAAGAAGTTCTGGAGCTGGCCCTGCAAAATGCCCCAGCCGGCATGCAGGTCGTCACCGAAAAATAGTGATTTAAGATAAATCGCCATAAAACGAGGGCTGGCAGGTGAATTGTTACTTGCCAGCTTTTTTTTGTCCCGCTAAGTTAGGATGCTGTTAAGCCAGTCACCGCAACGATTGCCGATGATGCTGGCTCAACATGTTAGGTTCGCGGTCATAATAAACGACTGCACATACGTTGCTGGCAGGGTGCCAGTCACGGTGTGAAAAAATAAAAGAGGGGATGATTAGGTGAACAAGTCACAGTTGATCGACAAAATTGCTGCAAATGCAGATATTTCCAAAGCTGCAGCCGGACGCGTACTGGATGCGTTTATTGCCTCGGTTACCGATTCTCTGCAGGCTGGCGACGAAGTGGCGCTGGTAGGATTCGGCACCTTCTCCGTGCGTGAGCGTTCAGAGCGTACCGGTCGTAACCCGCAAACAGGTAAAGAAATCACTATCCCTGCGGGCAAAGTACCGGGTTTCCGTGCCGGTAAAGCGCTGAAAGACGCCGTTAACTAAGCAATATGCTGCCGTTGAAACAGATTTCTTCGGCGGAGTGAGGATCGCCAGGGCGTTCTCATGTAACATACTGGCACATCATCAGAATGATGTGCCTTTTTTTTAAGATTCAGTGACATTCGTATAATGCGGTTGTCTACAGGATGTAACTCCCTGGCGTCACTGGAGTTGCAGCAATGCATGGCGTTGCACGTCCTCGGGAACGCGGGACGATGGCGCAAGGTTTTACATTCACACTACAGCGGAGTGTTGTCACACCATGATGGACAATTTACGCGCGGCCTCGAACCATGTCGTGCTCAAAATTATACTGGGTCTGATCATCCTGTCCTTTGTTCTTACCGGCGTGGGCGGATACCTGACTGGCGGCAGTGGGGATTATGCGGCTAAGGTGAACGGTCAGGAAATCAGTCGTGCTCAGCTTGAGCGGGCATTCAGCAACGAGCGTGCGCGTCAGCAGCAGATGCTGGGCGAACAATTCTCCGCGCTGGCAGGTAACGAAGGCTACATGCAGCAGATCCGTCAGCAGGCGCTTTCGCAGCTGACCGATGAAATCCTGCTGGACCAGTATGCGAAAACAATTGGCCTCGCCATCAGCGACGATCAAATCAAGCAGGCAATCTTCACCCAGCCCGCATTCCAGACTGACGGTAAATTTGATAACGCCAAATATCTGGGCATCATTGGCAACATGGGCTTTACGGCCGATCAGTATGCGGAAGCGCTGCGCAAACAGCTGACCACCCAGCAGCTGATTAAGTCCGTAACCGGCACCGACTTTGTGCTGGGCAGCGAAAGCGATGCGCTGGCCGCGTTAATTTCCCAGCAGCGCCTGGTGCGTGAAGTGACAATTAACGTCGGTGACCTGGCGGCTAAACAGGCCGTGACGCCGGAAGAAATTGATAGCTACTACCAGCAGAACAAAAACAACTTCATGTCTCCTGAGCAGTTCCGCGTCAGCTACATCAAGCTGGATGCGGCGAGCATGCAGGGGCAGGTTAGCGAGAGTGAAATCCAGGGCTGGTATGATGAGCACCAGCAGGACTACACCCAGCCACAGCGCAATCGCTACAGCATCATTCAGACCAAAACCGAAGCGGAAGCGCAGTCGGTGCTGGATGCGCTGAAGAACGGCGGTGATTTTGCCGCGCTGGCAAAAGAAAAATCAGCCGATCCGATCTCTGCGCGTCAGGGAGGCGATATGGGCTGGCTGGAGCCGGAAACGACCCCTGACGAGTTGAAAAACTCAGGTCTGAAAGACAAAGGCCAGCTGTCAGGGATCATCAAATCCTCCGTCGGCTTTATCGTCGCTCGTCTGGATGACATTCAGCCGCAGCAGGTTAAAGCGCTGGCCGACGTTCATGATGATATTGCAGCGAAAGTGAAGCAGGAAAAAGCCGTTGATGCTTACTATAAGCTGCAGCAGAAAGTCAGCGATGCGGCTAGCAACGACACTGAGTCACTGGCGAGTGCAGAAGAAGCGGCCGGCGTTAAAGCCGTGCAAACGGGCTGGTTCAGCCATGACAGCCTGCCAGCCGAGCTGAACTTTAAGCCGGTACAGGAAGCGATCTTCAACGGCGGTCTTGCCGGGGATAACGGTGCACCTGGCCGTAACTCAGACATTATCACCGTCGATGGCGATCGTGCCTTCGTGCTGCGCATCAGCGAGCACAAGCCTGAAGCCGTTAAGCCACTGGCCGAAGTGACCGCGCAGATTACCGACACTCTGAAGCAGCAGAAAGCGCAGGCGGCAGCGAAGTCGCAGGCTGATAAGCTGCTGGCGGATCTGAAAGCCGGTAAAGGTGATGAGGCGCTGAAAGCGGCTGGCCTGAGCTTTGGTGAAACCAAGACGCTGGCGCGTACCGGGCAGGATGCGCTGACGCAGTCTGCCTTTACGCTGCCGCTGCCTGCTGCAGGAAAAGCCTCTTACGGCGTGGGTGAAGATATGCAGGGCAATGTTGTGCTGCTGGCGCTGGATAAAGTGCAGAGCGGTGAAATGCCGGCTGAACAGAAAACCGCGCTGGTTCAGGGCGTGACGCAGAATAACGCACAGATTGCCTTTGAGGCGCTGATGACTAACCTGCGTAAGGAAGCCAAAATCAAGTACGGTGCGGCGGCTCAGGCGCAGTAAGCCTCGCAAACCCACTGCAACTGATTGCAACACGAAAGGCCGCTTATGCGGCCTTTTCCATTTCTGAAATCTGCCATTTGCCGCCCTTAAAGCACTGTCGTAGGTTGGTGATGCTGTCAAACACATGGAGGAAAACAGCATGTTTAAATCAACGCTTCAGGCTCTTTCACTGGCATTTGGTATGGCGCTTATCACCCCCGCGCTGGCAGCAGGCAACGCGGAGACACCGAAGGACGTGAAGGCTGAAACCCGAACGGAAGTGAAAACGCTGGCGCCGCAGGGGGTTGGCAAGAGCGGCGAGGATGCGGGTGGGCAGGTAAGCATTAACAGTGCCAACGCACAGGAGCTGGCGGCAGCGATGAACGGCGTGGGGCTAAAAAAAGCGGAATCGATCGTCAGCTATCGTGACAAATATGGCCCTTTCAGCCAGTTGGATCAGCTCACGGAAGTTCCGGGGATTGGCAAGGCACTGGTCGAACGTAATTTAACACGAATTAAATTGTGATCCGTTTCGCGAGTCGGGCACGTCGGATGCAAAGCAGACGCTCCGGCTGCTAACCTGTTGGAGGTCATACCAGTTGGTGTGGCCTTTTTTACTCGGAGAGCGGAAGCAATGCAGACCACCATAAAAGTTCGTGGCTACCATCTTGATGTTTATCAACACGTGAATAACGCACGCTATCTGGAATTTCTCGAAGAAGCCCGCTGGGCCTGGCTCGAGGAAACCGAAGCCTTCCACTGGATGTCGACGAATCATCTGGCGTTTATCGTGGTCAATATCAACATCAACTATCGTCGGCCCGCGGTGCTCGGCGATGTCCTGCTGGTCAACAGCAAGGTACAGCAGTTGAACGGTAAAAGCGGCGTGATTGCGCAAACGGTCACGCTGCAGCCCGACGGTGAGACGGTGGCCGATGCGCTGTTAACCTTTGTCTGTATCGATCTGCGGACTCAAAAGGCGCAGCCGATGGAAGGGGAACTGCGCCAGAGGATGGAGGCGATGCTGGCGCTGAGTGAATAGAGTACGATGTTTTTACTTATTCAATTAAGCGGGATCATCTTAACTTCATCATTATTCGTTTCTTCGGCCTGTTGGCAGGGTTCACCGGGCGGGGAGCCCGGTTGACACCGCCCGTTAGACCAGGCCGGTTTTTGTTTTCATTGCCTGCATTACGGCGGTGGCATTGTGCTGGTATTCCTGCAGGCCGTTAGCCCGCAGATGGCAGGCCGCACACTCACCACAGCCGTCGCCCTGAATGCCGTTGTAGCAGGTTAGGGTTTGCTCGCGGACCAGTTTGAGCTGTTGCCAGTAGTCGGCCAGCGCCCAGGTTTCCGCCTTGTTTAGCCACATCAGCGGCGTTTCGAAGCGGATATCACGCGCCATGCCCAGTGAGACGGCCTGGTTGAGCGCTTTTACAAACTCATCTCGGCAGTCAGGGTAGCCCGAAAAATCGGTTTCAC
Source organism: Erwinia sp. JUb26 (assembly GCF_003751505.1). Classification (GTDB taxonomy): domain Bacteria; phylum Pseudomonadota; class Gammaproteobacteria; order Enterobacterales; family Enterobacteriaceae; genus Erwinia. The sequence goes on from NZ_RJVB01000007.1 coordinate 161,886, forward strand.
ACACACCGGTAATCACCGCTTCGGCTTCCACCTGGTAGGCATAAATTGCCGCCAGCGTCAGGAAGAGGATATTGCGCCCCGGTACAAAGGTACTCGGCAGGCCGCTGCTGGCAGGATCCCACGTGGGAACCGGGATGTTATCGCGGGTCAGGCTGCTGACGGCCAGCTCATTTAGCAGGGTGACATCCAGAACCTTGTGCGCGCGGGCACCCAGCGACACTGACAGCTGCTGAGCAACGTCAATTTCCGCCCGATGCCGCTGACCATAATCAAAGGTGACACAGTGGACTTCGTCATACTGCTTGAGGGCCTGGATCAGACAGGTTGTTGAGTCCTGACCCCCGCTGAATACTACGACTGCACGTTTCATACTTGCTCTTCCTGATAATGTTCTGCCCGCTATGGTACTGCCTGCACTGGCAGAAAGGTAGTTTCACTCAGTCAATGGCAACCGGTGGCGGGATCCACGCGCGGGAAAAATCAAACCACCCCCACGCATTCAGACGGATCCCCTCGACGTCCGGCGGCGCGCTGACCTGATAGCGATAGTTGAACAACGGCGTAATGGTGGCCTGGCGCATCAGTTTCTGAAACACCGCCTGCATTGCATCGTGCCGACTGGCCGCCTCGCCGTGTTGCTGGAGTTCATTCAGCGATGCCAGCAGGTTTTGCCAGCACGGCTGGCCGATAATCGCTGGCCATAGCGGATCCAGCCGTAGCCAGCTTTCGAGGGTAAACACCGGTGCCTCACCGATCAGGCGATCGCCCATCACCAGGTCGGCCTCCGGCAGCAAGTGATAATCCTGCCAATTTTTCGCCGGGTGAAAGTGCAGCGTCAACCGACAGCCCTGTGCGGCCAGCAGCTGCTGAAGGCGAATAGCCATCGCATGCAGTTCTACCGGCAGATGATAGTGCAGGCTGAGCGTCGCGGGCAGTGCCATGTGCCTGTCGGGCTCCCACTGCGGAATTTGCCAGCCTGGCAGCATCTCACCGCTGGGCGAAATCAGCCCTTCCTCCAGCGGCAGCTGCTCTACCAGCCCCGACTGATGCACCAGCGCCATAATATGCTGTGCCTGAGCGGGGCTGAGCCCGGAGCGCTGGCCAATCGCCAGGTAACAGAATCCCAGACTGATGCGCTGGCTCACCGGCTGCAACTGGGCGAGATCCTGCTGTGCGCCTATCGCTATCTGAACTGGATGGCGGCAGCTGGTGCCGAGCTCCCGGTCAAAAAGCTGCGGTGCAATCCAGTATTCAACCGCCTGCATCAGGGGGTGGACGCCGTGATACCAGCCGTGACTTTCCAGCCTGACCAGCATCGTTGAATTGGCGACCAGCCGCCACGGGCCGGTACCGATATCCGGATTATCGGGATGGGGTAAAAGGCAGCAGACGCTGGCCAGACGGTGAGCCAGCCAGTAGTCCGCAAAGTGCAGATCGATGCGCAGGCACAGCGCATGCGCCTGCGACACGCTCTTCACGCTGGCGAGCATCCGCTCCCCGGTCGGGCTGGCAAGGATAGTTAACAGCGACTGCTGCAGCTGGTGGGCATTGACCGCTTCACCGTGATGCCAGCGCAGTTGAGGGCGCAGGAAGAAAAACCAGCTCAGTCCATCGTCGCTAATCTGCCAGTGATGGGCGAGGTCGGGAATGGCGTCGTCACCGGCCAGACGGCTCAGTCCGGAGAACACCTGCTGGGCAAGGTGCTGCTCCGCACGCCCGGCCAGCACCAGCGGCCGCAGGGGATCCAGCTTGCGGTAGTAGGGGATACGCAGGGTCGGCTGGTTATTCTGCCACTGGCCGCCAAGAAACGGCTGCAGAAGCTGGCTGAGCTGCTCGGTGGCCAGCGGCACCAGCTGCAGGGCATGCTGCGGCTGCCCCCTGTCCAACTGCTGCAGCATCATTTCGCTACGCAGCTCTTCAGGCGAACGAAAAAAGGTTACGGTTCCACGCTTGCCGCGCCCTGCGCGTGCTTCCCATCGCAGCCAGCCAGCATCCTGCCACTGATTAAGCAGTGTACGAACGTGGCGCTCACTACAAAAACAGCCGTTGGCTATTTCACTAACGCTGGACGACAGCGGCAGGCCTTCGCTGCGCTGCCAAAGCCGCTGGTATTGATTTAACCGGTTAATTACACGCATCAGCCTAAACCCGGAACAGTTTTAGAAAAGTATTCACTATTTGTTCCGTAAATACCAGGGGATACTTGCTGACAGATTAACCACCGTTGCCGGAGTGATTATGGTTCGCCTTGCCGCATTTGATATGGATGGAACGTTGCTTTTACCGACTCATGAGTTTGGGGAACAAACCTTGTTGAGCCTGAGATCGCTACAGGCGCATCCGGTACAGCTGGCCTTTGCTACCGGGCGTCACTTCCTGGAAATGCAGCCACTGATGCAGCAGCACAATCTTCCCGCCTGGTTAATCAGCGGCAACGGAACCCGGGTTCACGATGCGGCGGGGGGCCTGCTGTTCGGTTCCGATCTGCCACCGTCAGTGGCCCGACAGGTGATCCACAGCCACTGGCAGACCGAAGCCAGCCTGCACGTTTTCAACGACGACGGCTGGTTTACCGAATTTGATGAACCTGAAATTTTAGACGCGCATCAGCTGAGTGGTTTTCGCTATCAGGTTGCCGATCCGCGCACCCTGGCGGAGCATCAGGTAACCAAAATCTGCTTTCTCGGCGAGCATGAAGATTTGTGCCAGCTGCTGATCCAGCTGCGTGAAGCCCTTGGAGACAGCGCTCACCTTTGCTTCTCCGCCAGCCACTGCCTGGAGGTGCTGCCGCTGGGCTGTAATAAAGGATCGGCACTCACCCGCCTTACCGGCCATCTGCAGATTGAGATGGCGGCCTGCATGGCCTTCGGTGACGCGATGAACGATGTGGAAATGCTGAATCAGGTTGGATATGGCTTTGTAATGCAAAATGCGATGGCGCAACTGAAAGCACAGCTGCCGCATTTACCCGTTATTGGACATTGCGCGACGCAGGGAGTGTCGCATTACCTCAATCACTGGCTTAACACACCACATCTCGACTATTCCCCCGAATACTGAGACCCGTTTTCCAGTGTGCCGGACATGATGTCCGGCTTTTTTGTTTTTATTTACTGACGCAATGCTGCGGGCAAAGCCGATTCTTGTTTACGCTGTGCGCCGCGATACAGAGTCAGTAAAATCCCCATCAGGAACGGTAACAGCAGCAGTAAGGATTCGCGGCTGATACTGCTGCCGTTGAGCCAGTTTTCCAGCGCGATAGCGATCAGCGGGAATACCAGAAACACCAGCGAGGCCTGGAACGGGCGCGCAACCTGCTGCAGGGCAAAGTAGCACAGGATCCCCCCCACGCCTGCAACGAATCCCAGATAAGCGATAGCCATCAGTGCCTCAGGAGCAAACGCGTGAAAATCCGGTGATTCTCCAAGACCGGTCAGCGTCAACAGCACCCCGGCACCCAGGCAGGGAAGGGCGTTGTAGCTCAGCACGGAAATCCCGGCGCAGCGCTTTTTACACTGAACGTACATCAATGCGTGGATCAGCACCGCCGCGACCAGCGCCAGAATCCCCTTTAGCTGGCTCACCCCGTTGGCCTGGGTTTCATGCCAGAGAATGGTGCTCAGTGCGCCAAGACTGATTGCAAGCCCCAGCAGTTGCTGTAGTGACGTTTTCTCCCGCAGAAACAGCAACGACGCCGCCAGCACCGCCGCAGGCATGGTGGCGAAGATAATCGCCGCCAGGCTGGAAGAGGTGTAGCGTTCGCCGTAGATCATCAGCGTAAACGGAATCGCAAAGTAAAACAGCATGACGCACAGCTGGAAACCACGCTGCCCGACGGGAAACAGCAGCGGAGCACGGCGATAGCGGGCCAGTAGTAAGAGCAGCGGGGCGGCACAGAGGAAGCGCAGCCCGGTTGCGAAAACAGGAGGAACGGTGGCAACGGTGATTTTCATCGCCATCCACGTCGTCCCCCATGTCAGTGCGACGGCGGTAAAAAGCCCGGCAATGAGCAGGTTGCGGTAAATATTTTTGTTTATCATCATCATCCCTGAAATGGACTGGAGAGGTGTCAGATTAACTAAACCGCTGGGGAAAAGGTTGCTATAATCATGCTGCACAAACGACCAGTGAGAGAAAATTTTGCTACAAAACCCGCTTGATAAAAAAGACCGAATGCTGCTTAACCTGCTACAGCAGGACTGTATGCTTTCGCTGCAGGCGCTGGCCGACGCGGTCAGCCTGACCACCACGCCCTGCTGGAAGCGCTTGAAAAGGCTTGAGGATGAGGGCTATATTCGCGGCCGGGTGGCACTGCTTGACGGCGAAAAGCTGGGGCTGGGGCTGACGGCGTTTGTGCTGATAAAAACCCAGCAGCACAGCAGCAGCTGGTTCCAGCAGTTTGTCGCCTTAGTGCAGGCGATGCCTGAAGTGATGGGGTTTTACCGCATGGCCGGGGAATATGACTACCTGCTGAAGGTGCAGGTGGCCGATATGAAAAGCTACGACGGCTTTTACAAACGGCTGGTCAACGGCATTCCGGGCCTGATCGATGTCACTTCGAGTTTTGCCATGGAAGAGATAAAATACACCACCGCTTTGCCGGTTGCCCCCTGAACGGCAGCCGTCTTTTTTCCGGTCGATAACCAGGATATTTTGTGCGACTTTTCAGCCAGCTAAGTTGGTACTTCCTTCGCGAATGGCGGCGCTACGTGGGCGCCGTTCTGCTGCTCATCGTCATTGCGCTGCTGCAGCTTCTACCGCCCCATATTGTTGGCACAATCGTTGACGGTGTCAGCCAGCAGCAGATGAGCCATCAGCGGCTGCTGGTGTGGGTTGGCGTGATGTTGCTCACCGCCGTGGTGGTCTATTTACTGCGCTACGTCTGGCGCGTGCTGCTGTTTGGTGCGTCCTATCAGCTGGCGGTGGAGCTGCGTGAAGATTTTTATCGCCAGCTTAGTCGGCAGCATCCCGAATTCTATTTGCGTCACCGTACCGGTGACCTGATCGCCCGTGCAACGAACGACGTTGACCGCGTGGTCTTTGCCGCCGGGGAAGGCGTGTTGACCCTGGTGGACTCGCTGGTGATGGGCTGCGCCGTGCTGATTGTGATGAGCACGCAGATCAGCTGGGAGCTGACGCTGCTGGCGCTGCTGCCGATGCCGGTGATGGCGCTGGTGATTAAACGCTACGGCGATCAGCTGCATAACCGCTTCAAACTGGCGCAGGCGGCGTTCTCATCGTTAAACGATCAGACCCAGGAGAGCCTGACCAGCATACGCATGATCAAAGCCTTTGGTCTGGAAGATCGCCAGTCGGCGCAGTTTGCCGACATTGCCCGCGATACCGGCGAAAAAAACCTGCGCGTCGCCCGGGTTGATGCCCGCTTTGATCCGACGATTTACGTGGCGATTGGTCTGTCGAATCTGCTGGCGATCGGCGGCGGCAGCTGGATGGTGTGGCACGGCGAGATAAGCCTGGGCCAGCTGACCAGTTTTGTGATGTACCTCGGCCTGATGATCTGGCCAATGCTGGCGCTGGCGTGGATGTTTAACATCGTTGAGCGCGGTAGCGCGGCGTGGAGCCGCATCAAGGTGCTGCTGTCGGAAGCACCGACGGTCACCGATGGCGAGACCGTCCTGCCGGAAGGGCGCGGTGAGCTCCAGGTGGCGATCGGCGAGTTCCGCTATCCGGCAGCCGCCCAGCCGGCCCTGTCGGACATTCATCTCCGCCTGGCACCCGGCCAGATGCTGGGGCTGTGCGGCCCAACCGGATCGGGGAAAAGCACCGTGCTGAGCCTGATCCAGCGCCATTTCGATATCGGCAGCGGGGACATTCTCTATCACGATATTCCGCTCACCCAACTGCAGCTGGACAGCTGGCGCAGCCGCCTGGCGGTGGTCAGCCAGACGCCGTTCCTGTTTTCCGACACCATTGCCAACAATATTTCCCTCGGCAATCCGGGGGCCACGCAGGATGAGATCGAGCGGGCGGCGATGCTGGCATCCGTGCACGACGACATCCTGCGCCTGCCTGAGGGCTACGATACGGAAGTCGGGGAACGCGGAGTGATGCTGTCCGGCGGGCAAAAGCAGCGTATTTCTATAGCCCGCGCGCTGCTGCTCAATGCCGAAATTCTGGTGCTGGATGATGCGCTGTCGGCGGTCGATGGCCGCACCGAGCACCAGATCCTGCACAATCTGCGCAGCTGGGGCGAAGGGCGTACCATTATCATCAGCGCGCATCGGCTTTCCGCCCTGACCGAAGCCAGCGAAATTCTGGTATTGCAGCATGGCAAAATCGCCCAGCGCGGCAGCCATGAACAGCTGGCCGCAGCCAGCGGATGGTATCGCGATATGTACCGCTATCAGCAGCTGGAAGCGGCGCTGGACGAGGATGAATCAGAACAGGAGGTGCCGCATGGCGAATGACAACCGGCGGCTGTGGCCAACGCTTAAACGCCTGCTCTCCTATGGCGCGCCGTGGCGCAAATCGCTGAGTCTTGCGGTGCTGATGCTGTGGGTGGCGGCCGCGGCCGAAGTGCTGGGGCCGGTGCTGATTAGCTATTTCATCGACAATATGGTGGCGAAACATTATATGCCGCTGGGGCTGGCGGCCGGTCTGATAACCAGCTTCCTGCTGCTGCAGTTGCTGGCTGCGGCGCTGCACTACTGGCAGTCACTGCTGTTTAACGAGGCCGCCGTAGGCGTGGTGCAGCGCCTGCGTACCGACGTCATGGACGCCGCCCTGCGCCAGCCGCTCAGCGCATTTGATACCCAGCCGGTGGGGCAGATTATTTCTCGCGTCACCAACGATACCGAAGTGGTGCGCGATCTTTACGTCACCGTGGTGGCGACCGTGCTGCGCAGCGCAGCGCTGGTGGGGGCAATGCTGGTGGCGATGTTCAGCCTCGACTGGCGCATGGCGCTGATCGCCATTGCTATCTTCCCGGCGGTGCTGATCGTGATGCTGATTTATCAGCGTTACAGCACGCCGATTGTTCGCCGGGTGCGCAGCTATCTGGCAGACATCAACAACGGCTTTAATGAAGCGATCAACGGCATGAGCGTTATCCAGCAGTTTCGCCAGCAGGCGCGCTTCGGTGAGCGCATGGGTGCCGCCAGCCGCTCGCATTATCTGGCGCGGATGCAGACGCTGCGGCTGGATGGTTTTCTGCTGCGGCCGCTGCTCAGCCTGTTTTCCGCGATGATTCTGTGCGGCCTGATGCTGCTGTTTGGTTTTTCGTCGGTGGGAGCGATAGAGGTTGGGGTACTTTACGCCTTTATTAACTATCTGGGCCGCCTTAACGAGCCGCTTATCGAGCTGACCACGCAGCAGTCGATGTTACAGCAGGCGGTGGTCGCCGGTGAGCGCATTTTTGAGCTGATGGATGCACCGCGCCAGCCCTATGGCGAAGACGCACAGCCGCTGTCCAGCGGCAGCATCGCGATTCGCAATCTGACCTTTGCCTATCGCACCGGCAAGCCGGTTCTGACCGATATCAATCTGGACGTGGCCCCGCGCGATTTCGTCGCGCTGGTTGGCCATACGGGCAGCGGCAAAAGCACGCTGGCCAATTTGCTGATGGGCTACTATCCGCTCAGCAAGGGCGAGATCCTGCTGGATGGCCGCCCGCTGGAATCGCTCAGCCACGCCTCGCTGCGCCAGAGCGTGGCGATGGTGCAGCAGGATCCGGTAGTGTTGGCCGATACCTTCTTTGCCAACGTCACGCTGGGGCGGGATATTAGCGAACAGGCGGTCTGGCAGGCGCTGGAAACCGTGCAGCTGGCTTCCCTGGCGCGAAGCATGTGCAACGGAATCTACACCCGGTTGGGCGAGCAGGGGAATAACCTGTCCGTTGGGCAAAAACAGCTGCTGGCGATGGCGCGGGTTCTGGTGGCAACGCCGAAGATCCTGATCCTGGATGAAGCCACCGCCAATATTGACTCGGGTACCGAACAGGCAATCCAGAAGGCGCTGCGGGCCATACGCCAGCAGACCACGCTGGTGGTCATTGCCCATCGCCTTTCTACCATCACCGAAGCCGATACGATCCTGGTTCTGCACCGCGGGCAGGCAGTGGAGCGTGGCAATCATCAGCAGTTGCTGGCCGCGCAGGGCCGCTACTGGCAAATGTACCAGCTACAGCTGGCGGGTGAAGAGTTGGCTGCTGCAGAGAGCTGATCATTATGCAGCAGAGAATGCACCAAATTCAGGCGAAAAAATAACCATTGCCCCTGATTAATGCACTGAACCCACGCAAAACGCACCGTTAAGGTGCGTTTTTTCTATACTCCTCTTACAGGCTTTCTGTTCGCAGCATCCCATCCCAGGCTGCACCTCAGATCAACACTGACTAATCACCTGAAAACAGCCTGTTTTTCATTTCTGGCACAGCCTTTGCTTTAGTAAATCCGTGTTCGTGAAACAACCGTATTCAATACTGGAGGGGATCGTATGAAGCTGGTTACCGTGGTAATCAAACCGTTCAAACTGGAAGACGTGCGTGAAGCACTGTCATCTATCGGCATTCAGGGTCTGACCGTGACAGAAGTTAAAGGTTTTGGCAGACAAAAAGGGCATGCAGAACTTTATCGCGGAGCTGAGTACAGCGTTAACTTCCTGCCAAAAGTAAAAATTGATATTGCGATTGCAGACGACCAGATCGATGAAGTGGTTGATGTAATTAGCAAAGCCGCCTACACCGGCAAAATTGGTGACGGGAAAATCTTTGTTGCAGAACTGCAGCGGGTGATCCGTATTCGCACCGGCGAAACTGACGAAGCAGCACTGTAATTCGGGGCTAAGAATTGTGATGGGATGGGATAAAATGAAGAAACTCGCTAAGTTTGGCCTTGCCAGCATTGCTCTGTTACCGTCGCTTGCCATGGCTGCCGCTCCGGCAGTAGCGGATAAAGCCGACAACGCCTTTATGATGATCTGCACCGCGCTGGTGCTGTTTATGACAATCCCGGGCATCGCACTGTTCTACGGCGGCCTGATCCGCGGTAAGAACGTGCTGTCCATGCTGACCCAGGTGGCAATGACCTTCGCCATGGTCTGCGTTGTCTGGATGGTTTACGGTTATTCTCTGGCCTTCAGCGAAGGCAACGCGTTCTTCGGCAGCTTTGACTGGGCGATGCTGAAAGGCATTGCGCCAACGACGCTGATGGGTTCCTTCTACCAGTATATTCACGTGGCGTTCCAGGCTTCCTTTGCCTGTATCACCGTGGGCCTGATTGTTGGGGCTATTGCTGAGCGTATTCGCTTCGCAGCGGTGCTGATCTTCGTACTGATCTGGCTGACCTTTGCCTATCTGCCGATTGCACACATGGTCTGGGCGGGTGGTTTCCTGGCTCAGGATGGCGCGCTGGACTTCGCGGGCGGTACCGTTGTTCACATCAACGCCGCGGTAGCGGGTCTGGTGGGGGCTTACCTGCTGGGCAAACGTGCGGGCTTTGGTAAAGAAGCCTTCAAACCTCATAACCTGCCGATGGTCTTCACCGGCACTGCGATCCTGTACTTCGGCTGGTTTGGCTTCAACGCCGGTTCAGCAGGGACTGCGAACGAAATCGCCGGTCTGGCCTTCCTGAACACCGTCGTGGCAACGGCCGGCGCAATGCTGACCTGGACCTTCGGCGAGTGGGCACTGCGCGGTAAGCCTTCACTGCTGGGCGTCAGTTCCGGTGCGATTGCCGGTCTGGTTGCGATTACCCCAGCCTGCGGTTACGTTGGCGTCGGTGGTGCTCTGATTATCGGTCTGGTGGGCGGTCTGGCTGGCCTGTGGGGTGTGACCACCCTGAAGAAATGGCTGCGCGTTGATGACCCATGTGATGTGTTCGGTGTTCACGGCGTCTGCGGTATCGTTGGCTGTATCCTGACCGGCGTGTTCGCTTCATCTTCACTGGGCGGCGTAGGTTATGCAGAAGGCGTGACGATGGGCCATCAGGTCTGGGTACAGCTGGAAAGCGTTGCACTGACCATCGTCTGGACTGCCGTTGTCGCGTTCATCGGTTTCAAAGTGGCGGATATGATTGTTGGCCTGCGTGTTCCTGAAGACCAGGAGCGTGAAGGTCTGGACGTCAACAGCCACGGCGAGAATGCTTACAACCAGTAATCTGGTCGGGTAAGCAAAAAGAAAAGTAGTGCGCTAAAAATAAAAAAACGTGCGGGCCAATATGGCCCGCTTTTTTATTGTCTGACACTAATTTATTCGCGCTGACGAATAACGCCTTCCTGCACCGTTGAAGCCACCAGCGTTCCCTGCTGGGTATAGAACTCACCGCGAACAAAGCCACGCGCGCTGGAAGCCGATGTGCTCTCCACGCTGTACAGCAGCCATTCGCTGAGGTCGAACGGACGGTGGAACCACATAGAGTGGTCGATGGTAGCGACCTGCATCCCCGGCTCAAGGAAGCCTTTACCGTGCGGCTGAAGCGAGACCGGCAGGAAATTGAAGTCGGATACGTAACCGAGCAGATACTGATGAATGCGCTTATCTTCCGGCATGGTTCCGTTCGCGCGGATCCACAGGTGGCGATACGGCTCATCCACATGGCCTCTCAGCGGGTTGTGAAACTTCACCGGACGGATTTCAAACGGCTTTTCCGACAGGAACTTGTCGCGATAGGGCGCGGGGATATGCTGCGCGAGTTTTTGCGCGATATCATGCTCGGAGGGCAAATCGTCCGGGCCGGGAACCACCGGCATGGTTTTCTGATGCTCAAAGCCGCTTTCCGGGCCCTGGAATGAGGCGGTCATGTAAAAAATCGGTTTGCCGTTTTGAACGGCTTTAACCCTGCGGGCGCTGAAGCTGTTGCCATCCCTCAGATTTTCCACATCGTAAATAATCGCCTTCTGGCTGTCGCCGGGGCGTAGAAAGTAGCTGTGAAAGGAGTGGATAATGCGTTCGCTGGGCACGGTCTGTTTGGCTGCATAGAGCGCCTGGCCGACAACCTGGCCGCCAAAGACCTGGCGCAGGCCAAGATCTTCACTTTGCCCACGGAATAACCCCTCTTCCAGGCTTTCCAAATCGAGCAGATTTAATAAATTTTGCAGCGCCTGGCTCATGTGCGGCATCCTCTTGAAAATTTCAGTCCTCAGTTTGCGAGATCCGACCAGTTAGCGTCAACGCCTGTTTGTGGGATCTGCGCAGTTTATGCGGAAAGAATGAAAATAGCTGGTTACAGGAAAAATCCAGCAACATGTGCCAGAATTAAAGCCTGACGGGCAGTAAAGCTCTGCCCATGAACGGCATTATCGCGCCGTAGGGATTAAAAAGGAGAAGACATCCATGAAACTCTGGCTTGTATTAAGCAGTGCCGCACTTGCGGTGGCAATCTCTGGCTGTGCGGATAAAAGCAAAGATGTGCCAACACCGACACTGGGTTCGCAGGTGCAGGGTCAGCAGGCCGTGATCCAGCAGCCAAACGTGAGCGGTACGGTGTGGATACGCCAGAAAATAGCGCTGCCGCCGGATGCGGTACTGACGGTGACGCTCTCAGACGCCTCACTGGCCGATGCGCCGTCGAAAGTATTGTCACAGCGGGTGACGCGTACCGAAGGCAAGCAGGCACCGTTCCAGTTCGTTCTGCCGTTTAATCCGGCCGATGTTCAGCCCGGTGCGCGCATTCTGCTCAGTGCAGCCGTAACGGTCGATGGCAAAATGCTGTTTATTACCGATTCGGTGAAGCAGGTGGTGACCACGGGCGGCACGCGACAGGATCTGACGCTGGTCCCGGTGCCATCAATGCCGTTACAGACCCAAAGCGGCGCAGCGACCTCGGTGCCGTCAACGTCGCCAACGCAGGTGACACCTTCCTCAGCAGTTCCTGCACCGACCGCATATTGATCGGTTCTCCGAACGATGTAACGCCCCTGCGGGGGCGTTATTACGGCTTCCAGCGATAGCGCTTCAAATCGACTTTACCTTCCGGCGAAACCTCAACTCCCTCTGCTTCCAGCGCCTGTCGCTGTCGACTTAAATCATCGCCGATCAGTGATATTTCGCCCAGTCGGTTAATCACCCGATGCCAGGGAAGCTTGCTGCCCTCCGGCAGGCGTTTCAGTACGCCGCCGACCTGACGCGCAGCTCTCGGTGAGCCCGCCAGATTGGCAATCTCTCCGTACGTTGTGACGGAGCCGTAAGGAATGGCCGCGAGGATCTGAAAGATGCGCTGTCGAAAATTGTCGTGTTCTGAGTTCAGATGTTCCTCCTGAGCATAACCGTTAGCAGGTTCCTGCCACGAGTAAGGCGTCCTGCAACAGGGTGAGTATAAAGGAGGGGCGAGGATTTGTGGGTAGATTAATGGACGCTATATGGCCTCCGATGAAGGAATATCCGCCGTATTGTGCAAGAAACAAACGGTCATCGGGGGCTGGCTTGCAATTGCCCTGGGGTTCATTGATAATGCGCCTGCGCTTCGGTTATCCGAGGCCGTCAATGGGGGCCCTGTTGGTTCTCCCGCAATGCTAATTTGTGAATTCGGTCAGGTCCGGAAGGAAGCAGCCGTAACAAATGACGCGTGTGCCGGGATGTAGCTGGCAGGGCCCCCACCCAATTCTGCCGTCCAAACGCCTCCATTATATTCAGCCACGCCGATAAACCTCTGAGACAAACGTTGCAATACCCGTGTAGAACGGCATAGTTTCTCCTGTGTGATGTCATTACTAAGGAGATAAAAATGCAAAAGATACTGTTAACAGGCCTGGTGCTGTGTTCATTATCCCTTCCTGCTCTCGCGGAGGATAATGTGGGTAAAGCGTTAGACAGCAAGCTGCAAACGTGTACGGCGAATGCGGAAAATACCCTGGCATCGGTTGAATGTTACAAGGTGGGACTGGCAGGGTGGGATGCGGAACTCAATAACCAGTACCGACTGCTGTTAGCCGATCAATCAGCGGAGTTTAAGGCTGCGATGAAAACCTCGCAGGTTGCCTGGATCGCGTATCGGAATGCTTACATTAAGGCAATGCAAAGTTACTACCGACAGCAGCAGGGTACTATCTGGGGAATTATCATGTCTGAGGCACAGCTACGCATCACGCGCGATAAAGCGATTGAACTCTACAAATTACGTAAGAGTACAAACCTCGAAGGTTAATTGTGAAGCGCTGGGATTAATTAGAGTTTCAGTTCGATGCCCTGCGTATAGCAGACATCCTTTCCGTGCATTGACGGTTGATTCCAGTGAATTCTGATAGCATCTTTTCCGACGTTCTGCTGGCTGGACGTCGCCCGTTACGCCCAAACCAGCTCTGCCCACGCTACTCTATTAAAATCAAAACCATTTAAATGTCAGCGGACAAATTTCCACACGGCAACAGGGACTTTGTCATAAAGTTTATTCATGGTGAGTTCTGCAAGACGATGGTCGGCTGCTGAATAAAATATAGCCAGTTCATCATCAGATAATTCGTACTTGTTCTTTTCAATCACGCGCTCAAGAGTGTCGATAGAACGACAGCGTCTGAGGCGCATCAGATAATCAGTTTTAGTTAAAAGTTTCTCAGTCATCATTAAACCGTAAGGAGTAGTGGGTTACTAAAAGGAATGGCTGGCCTGAATTTGGCCGGGCGCACACTCTTCTGCAAAAATGTTGAACAGGCGTTTTGCTGATTTTTGCCAACGCTGAAGGTCCTGTGCATTAATGCCGTAGTTGCTGAATAACATAAAAGTATCATCGAGATAATCGTCAATCTGTCCAATCAGATCGGTATCATCAACGTGCTTGATTTTGTAATTCATAGTAAAAGCAGCAATGTGCTCAATCAGGTCATTAAGCTGCAGGTTGATGGCTGAAGTAGGGTCGTTAACCCAGCCGTGATGGCTGTCGCCTAACGTTGCCATACTTTCATCATACAGGTTTTCACACAAGAATTTCAGCTGTGCAATATCATGCCTTCTCGGTGAGTATTCGTCCATCTTTTTCCCCTCCATCGCTAGAAAAACATGCTGATTAACAGCACTTTTATACTCGGTAGGCCAGGAAGTGATAATTACTCTTCAAATGAAACATCTATTTAAAATATAACTTAGTTTCATTTTTTTGTTAACTGATTGACTGATTATTACAATTCTTCCGACATGGAGTCCTGTTCGTTGTCAATGAAATCAAACACCAATGCGCCATCTGCCAGGACAAAATTGACCGAGTTATTACTGGTTTCGTCTGAATCAATATCAAGGCAGGCATTGAAGACGTTCCAGAGGAAACTATAGTTCATTTTATAACGTGATTGCCCCAGCTCTTCCAGGGAAATAACATTCAGAGTATTCGGAACATAACGGGCATTCGGGGAATACCACATCAAGTTGCCGACCAGATCTTCCTCTATTTTCGGAATGTTCTGTTTAATTTCCTCAATTAATTCTAGTGGAGTAATGTCACTTTGACGATTTTTTAATGGTAAAGTTCTGTGCATTTTTTACTCCGAAGTTAATTATTGCTAATAAAGATGACGCATTTTTACAGCAAAACCCTAGCCTGTGTCATTCTGGTTTAGTCTATCGTTATGATTTGTCAATTGATTGTTATTTCATATTGCGCATCTTTTCTTTGAGTCGCTTCACGCTTGTTGAATTTTCTTTATATAAATCATCGCACAGTTCGTCACGGCATAATGTAATACTTAGATACATTTTAATCTTATCAATTCGCCAATTTTAGCAGTAGATTGTTGTTATGTTATAACATATTGAATGATGCTATGCGCTACCCTTCCTCTTCTTTTTCTCGATTTGGCACCCTGTTCAGCTGGCCAGCATGGTTACGAATGGCGTTAACACTCGCGCTAGTCGTGCTGCTGATGCTGATGACTGAATGGGCGGCCGCCTGATGATAACCCTGAATAAGTTAATTGTCGGCTACCAGCAGCGCGCAGTGACGCCTGAGCTGGTCGGCGAGTTTACCCAGGGCAGTATGACGGCGCTGGTTGGCGACAACGGCAGCGGCAAATCAACGCTGCTGAAAACCCTGTGTGGGATGATCCCACCGGTGAGCGGCAGTATCAGCCTGCCGACACCGCGCCCGACGATTGCCTGGCTACCGCAGCATGCTGAACTTGAAAAAACCTTTCCCCTGACCGTATTCGATCTGGTGGCGATGGGCTTCTGGCGCCAGTGCGGCTGGTTTGGCGGGATTAATCGCCAGCAGCGCAGGCAGGTGCTTGAAGCACTGGAGCGCGTCCGCATGCTGCCGTTTGTCGATGCGTCACCGGGTACGCTGTCCGGCGGCCAGTTGCAGCGCGTGCTGTTTGCCCGGCTGCTGATTCAGGATGCCGAATTACTGCTGCTGGATGAGCCGTTTAGCGGCGTCGACAGCGACACCATCGCTCTGCTGATCGAGCTACTGGCGGAGCGCCACCGCGCAGGCTGCACGCTGATTGTCGTGCTGCACGATATGGCGACGGTCGCGAATCATTTTCCTCAGGTACTGCGTTTGAAAGCGAACCACAGCGAATGGTCCTGCCGCACCTGCGGCGTCACCGGACTGAATTTTTCCCGCAGCGGGGAGGCACGAGCATGATGCTGATTGAGCCGTTTATAGAATTTGGTTTCATGCGTCGTGCGTTGGTGGCCTGTGTCGCTCTCTCACTGAGTGCAACGCCGCTCGGGGTGTTTTTACTGCTACGGCGTATGAGCCTGGTTGGCGACGCGTTATCGCACGCCGTTCTGCCGGGGGCGGCAATTGGCTATCTGATTTCAGGGCTGTCGCTGGTGGCGATGGGGATCGGCGGCGCGATTGCCGGGCTGACGGTGGCCTTGCTCTCCGGTGCGGTCAGCCGCTACACGCCGCTGCGGGAGGATGCCAGCTTTGCCGGCTTCTATCTTGGGTCGCTGGCATTAGGGGTGACGCTGGTGTCGCTGCGCGGTTCCAGCGTCGACCTGCTGCACGTGCTGTTTGGCTCCCTGCTGGCCGTTGATGCCCCCTCCATTCTACTGGTCAGCAGTATCAGCGGCATCTCTCTGCTGGTACTGGCATTAATTTATCGCCCGCTGGTGATCGATGCGTTTGACCCGACGTTTCTGGCGGCGCAGAACCGCTGGACCTCACCGCTGGTCCACGGAATTTTTCTGGTGCTGGTGGTGATTAATCTGGTTGCCGGTTTCCAGGTGCTGGGGACGTTAATGAGCGTTGGCCTGATGATGCTGCCTGCTGCCAGCGCCCGCTTCTGGAGCCGGCATCTCTCCGGCACCCTCGCAGCAGCCATGCTGCTGGCGACATTCGCAAGTTTCATCGGCCTTTGCGCCTCATTTTACCTCTCGCTGCCTGCCGGGCCTGCGGTGGTTCTGAGTGCGGCGGTGCTGTTCTTTATCTCAATTTTATTTGGACCCTGCGGCGGTATTTTTTCCGGACGCAGAATATTGTCTATGGCGAAGGAGTAAAAATATGCAGAAGTTACCTTTGGTGCTGGCCCTGTCAGCCCTCTTAACCGCCCCGGCGGTGATGGCAAAAACGGTACAGGCCGTTGCCAGCTTTAGCGTGCTGGCCGATATCGTGCAAAACGTCGGCGGTGAGCACGTAGTGGTGAAAAGTCTGGTCGGGCCGAATGGCGATCCGCACAGCTTTGAACCGACGCCAAAGGACAGTCAGTCGCTGGCTCATGCCGATTTGGTATTCGTCAGCGGCCTGGGGATGGAAGGATGGATGGATCGCCTGATTACCTCTTCTGGTTATAAAGGCCAGACCGTTGTCGCTTCCAGTGGAATCAATACGCGAAAAATGGAAGAGGATGGCAAAACGATCACCGATCCTCATGCGTGGAACAGCATGCAGAACGGCGTCGTCTACGCCACTAACGTGATGAACGCGCTGATCGCCGCCGACCCGGCCGATGCCGCCTATTTCCGCCAGCAGGGCGGTGCCTACATCGAGCAGTTGAAAAAGCTGGATAGCTGGGCGCAGCAGGAGTTTGCGCAGATCCCGCAATCCAGGCGTAAGGTCTTAACCAGTCATGATGCCTTTGGCTATTTCGGCCAGCGCTACGGCGTCAGCTTCCTCTCGCCTGTAGGATTCTCAACGGAGTCTGAGGCCAGTGCATCGGATGTGGCCGCGCTGATTACGCAGCTGAAAAAAGAGAAGATTAACGCCTGGTTTATTGAAAACCAGACCGATCCTCGTCTGGTTAAACAGATCGCCTCTGCCACCGGCGCTAAGCAGGGTGGAGAACTGTATCCGGAAGCATTAACGGAGAAGGGCGGAGAAGCGGACAGCTACGTCGCCGCATTTAAGCATAACGTCACGGCAATCGTTGCCAGCATGAAGTAAATAGCGAAGCGGATCGCCTGACGATCCGCCTTACTCCCATCGATCAGAATGTACGATGGTAGTTGATCAGCGGCAGTACCGGAACGGTAGCATTGGTCGCAATATTGATCACCCCAATCTGCAGTCCTTCAAGATGTTTGGTGGCATTAACCAGGCCAATCTGGAACGAGGTGCTGTCGGAGTAGTTGAAGGCACCAATATCCGCGTTGGTGAACCCCGTCGAGGCGTTGACGGCACCAACGTTCATACCGTTGACGTTATGGGCTACGTTAACCACGCCGATGTTTCCTCCCTGCACATCGTTTGTCCTGTTGACCAGGCCAATGTTGGCACCCTGCACGTTATGTGACATGTTGAAGGCAGCGAAGTTAACCCCCACCGTATCCTGAGACAGATTATACAGCGGCGCCAGGTTCAAACCGGTCACGTTGCCTGAGACGTTGACCAGGCCGAGGTTAATCCCCTCGATATCACCTTCACTCCAGTTGCCGAGTGCGCCAATATTGACACCTTTAGTATTGCCGCTATGGTTCAGCGCGGTGAGGTTAATCCCGGTACTGTCTTTTTGCGTCCAGTTAACCGTCGCGACGTTTATCCCATCTCTGTTTTCTGCGGTATAGTTCCCCAACAGGCCGATATTCAACCCTTTCATACTTCCCGTCTGGGTAATGATGCCGAAGTTTGCCCCCGTAACGCTTTTTGCCGCACTGTACAGACCAAGGTTAACCCCGCTCAGATCGCCCACCTTGTTTCCCAGGCCGATGTTAACACCGTTATCCCATCCGCCATGCCAGTTAAACAGACCGATAGCCATACCATTCATGCCGTTGCGAATATGCGAACCGGCAACGGCACCGAGCTGCAACCCGTTTAGCTGCTCCAGTTCACCGTATCCCAGGATCGGCAGATCAAAGCCGTTGACGGTCCCGGTATCACTGTAGAGGAAGCTTCCGTGAAAACCGTTTACCTCGTTATCATCTGGCAAATTATTGAAGGAGGAGAGTTGAATGGGGGTCGATGCCATGCTGGCCGCGGAAAACATAACGCATGACAAGGCTAATGCTAATGTTGAACGTTTCATTGTGATATCCCTATTTAATTATGATGCGTAACATTTTGAATGACAGGGTTTTATAGATTCTGTGCCACTACACAGCAGCAATCATCAAATATCGACGTTATCGTCGTGATAAGGCGATTGGATGATGATGAGCTTTATATAACTTACTGTTTTTATAGTGAATTCTTTGACATAAAATGCGGGGGGATACCGTCTTGATAAAAGGTTTTTTCACGATTAAAGCGGGTTAAATAAATGTATTTACAAGATAATTTTATTCTTGTGCAATGATATTGCTTACCAATAAAAATAAACGCATACAAAAAAGGCGAATCAATGAATGATTCGCCTCGGCATAGTACGATTATTATTAACGTTTTTTCTTTCTGCCCTGCACGGCTTTGAAGCGCGGGTTGCTTTTACATATGACAAACACCCGGCCATGGCGGCGCACGACTTTGCAATCTTTATGGCGTTTCTTGGCTGATGCCAGTGAGCTCAATACCTGCATTGGGATCCCTTACTTTTTCATGACGTTAAGAATGCCGCCAAAGCGCTGACTGAAGCGCGCTGCGCTGCCTTCTTTAGAGAAGTCTTTCTGTTTACCGGTGTAGTAAACGTGTGAGGCTGAAGACACATCCAGCGTCACGTAAGGCATGACTTTTCCTTCATGCTCGATGGTACGGTCGGTTTTGATGGTGGACCCTACCACAAAGTAAGTATCGGCCGTGGTGTCATGGAACACCACCTGACGGTAGGCAGGATGAATACCCTGTTTCATCGTTCACTCCATTTGTTATGTTATACTATAACATTAGTATGCGCCGACGCTTTTCAAATTGCAACTGCAAAAAAAAGAGGCCGCACAGGGCGGCCTCTTAATCGTTTTCGACGGATGTCGATTATTTGTGATGCTCAACCGGGTGGCTGTGCTCCAGTTCCTCTTTGTTCTTACTGAAGCGGCGACGAACCACCACGAAGAACACCGGAACGAAGAAGATAGCCAGAACGGTTGCTGTCACCATGCCGCCCATTACGCCAGTACCTACGGCGTTTTGCGCGCCGGAACCGGCACCGGAGCTGATAGCCAGCGGCAGTACGCCGAGGATAAATGCCAGTGACGTCATCAGAATTGGACGTAAACGCATACGTACCGCTTCCAGAGTCGACTCCACCAGGCCTTTTCCTTCCTTCTCCATCAGGTCCTTAGCGAACTCAACGATCAGGATGGCGTTTTTCGCCGACAGTCCTATGGTGGTTAACAGCCCCACCACGAAGTAAACGTCGTTACTCAGCCCGCGCAGGGTGGTGAAAATCAGCGCACCGACCACACCGAGCGGAACAACCAGCATCACCGAGAACGGAATTGACCAGCTCTCGTACAGTGCCGCCAGACAGAGGAAGACCACAATCAGCGAGATCGCATACAGGGCAGGGGCCTGGTTTCCTGACAGACGCTCCTGATAGGACATGCCGGTCCACTCGTAGCCGATACCGGTTGGGAGTTTTCCTGCCAGATCTTCCATCAGGTTCATGGCTTCACCCGAGCTTTTGCCCGGAGCCGGTTGGCCTAACAGCTCCATAGAAGGCAGGCCGTTATAGCGTTCCAGACGCGGTGAACCGTAGATCCACTGACCGGTGGTGAAAGTGCTGAATGGCACCATTTCACCGCTGGTGGAACGGACATACCAGTTGCCGATATCGCTTGGAAGCATACGGTAAGGGGCTTCACCCATCACGTACACTTTCTTCACGCGGCCGCGGTCGATGAAGTCATTTACGTAGGAACCGCCCCAGGTTGCAGCCAGCGTGGTGTTGATATCAGAGAGTGATACCCCCATCGCCTGCGCTTTTTCCTGGTCGATAGTCAGTTTGTACTGCGGCGTATCTTCCAGACCGTTAGGGCGCACACCGACCAGCGTATCCGAATGCTGAGCGATCATGCCCAACAGTTGGTTACGGGCTTCCGTCAGTTTTTCATGGCCCAGGCCAGCTTTATCGGTCAGCTGGAAGTCGAAACCGGTTGCGGTACCCAGCTCCACAATCGCAGGCAGGTTGAATGGAATTACCATCGCATCTTTAATAGATGACAATGCGCCCATCGCCCTGGCGGCAATCGCCGGAACTTTGTTTTCCGAACTGGCTCGCTCATCCCAGTCTTTCAGACTGACAAACGCAATACCGGTATTCTGCCCACGTCCTGCAAAGCCAAAGCCGTTTACGGTAAACACCGAGTTCACGTTGTCTTTTTCTTTGGTCAGATAGTAGTCAGTCACCTGATCCAGCACTTTCTGAGTACGTTCCTGAGTGGCACCGGCAGGCAGCTGCGCCATGGTCAGTAACACACCCTGATCCTCTTCCGGCAGGAACGAGGTTGGCAGGCGCAGGAACAGGAAAGCCATGCCGACAACAATCAGCAGGTAGATCACCAGATAACGACCGGTGCTGCGAACGATATGACCCACGCTGTCGGTATAGTGCTGGGTGCTCTTGTCGAACAGACGGTTGAACCAGCCAAAGAAGCCGGTGGTTTTACCGTGATCGCCTTTGGCAATCGGCTTCAGCATGGTGGCGCACAGAGCCGGAGTCAGGATCAGAGCCACAATTACCGACAGCACCATCGCAGACACGATGGTAATCGAGAACTGACGATAAATAACCCCGGTTGACCCACCAAAGAAGGCCATCGGAATAAATACCGCAGACAGCACCAGGGCGATACCCACCAGGGCACCCTGAATCTGCTCCATCGATTTCCGCGTGGCTTCCTTCGGCGGCAGGCCCTCTTCGGCCATCACGCGCTCAACGTTCTCCACCACCACGATGGCGTCATCCACCAACAGCCCTATCGCCAACACCATACCGAACATCGTCAGGGTGTTAATCGAATAGCCGAAGGCGCTGATGATGGCAAACGTACCCAGCAGGACGACCGGCACGGCGATTGTTGGGATCAGCGTGGCGCGGAAGTTCTGCAGGAACAGATACATCACCAGGAAGACCAGCACGATCGCTTCGACCAGCGTTTTTACCACTTCGTTAATAGAGATCTTAACGAACGGCGTGGTGTCGTACGGATAAACCACTTTCAGACCGGATGGGAAGAACGGCTCCAGTTTGGCAAGTTCGGCTTTAACGGCAGCCGCGGTGTCCAGCGCGTTAGCGCCGGTCGCCAGCTTAATCCCCAGGCCAGAAGCCGGTTTGCCGTTGAAGCGGGCGATGATCTCATAGTTCTCACCGCCCAGTTCAATCTGCGCAACATCCTTCAGGCGAACCTGCGAGCCATCGGTATTGACCTTCAGCAAAATTTTACCGAACTCATCCGCAGAGGTCAGACGCGTTTGCGCGATGATTGAGGCGTTCAGCTGCTGTCCCTTCACCGGCGGTGAACCACCCAACTGGCCTGCCGCCACCTGGGAGTTCTGCGTGTTGATAGCGCTAATCACATCCACCGGCGTCAGCTGGTAGTTGTTGAGCTTGTGCGGGTCCATCCAGACGCGCATCGCGTACTGCGCACCGAACAGCTGCGTATCGCCCACGCCCGCGACGCGACTGATTGGGTCTTTAACGTTTGACCCAATATAGTCGGAGATGTCGTTTTGCGTCATGGTGCCGTCATCATTAATGAAGCCGGCGACCATCAGGAAGCTGCTGGAGGATTTCTGAACGCGAATACCCTGCTGCTGAACTTCCTGGGGCAGCAGTGGCATGGCCAGCTGCAGCTTGTTCTGAACCTGAACCTGAGCGATATCGGCATTGGTGCCGGACTCAAAGGTCAGCGTTAGCTGCAACGTACCCGTTGAGTCACTGCTTGAGCCCATATACATCAGGCCGTCAATGCCGTTCATATTTTGTTCGATAACCTGCGTGACGGAGTCCTGCAAGGTTTTCGCATCGGCGCCAGGGTAGGTCGCGGAGATCTCGATTGCCGGAGGTGCAACGTTAGGATATTGCTCAATCGGCAGTTTCAGGATCGACAGTACGCCCGCCAGCATAATAATGATGGCGATAACCCAGGCGAAGATCGGGCGATCGATAAAAAACTTAGCCATGAATCAGTGGCTCCTGTTAAGACTTGCTTTGTTCAGACTGCGCCTGAGGCTGTGCTGCGGCTTTGGAGCTGTCTTCGCTTACTTCCTGTGGCGTTACTGCCGCACCGGGTTTGACACGCTGTAGTCCGGTGATAATAACTTTGTCACCTTCTTTCAGCCCGCCGGTCACCAGCCACTTGTCGCCGATGGCCTGGTCGGCAGTCAGATTGCGCACTTCAACCTTATTGTCTGCACCCACCACCATAGCCGTAGCCTGGCCGGTTGGGGTACGGGTCACGCCCTGCTGTGGAACCAGCAGCGCATTCGGGTTGGTGCCTTCATCCAGACGCGCACGAACAAACATGCCAGGCAGCAGGCTGTGATCCTGATTAGGGAACACGGCGCGCAGCGTGATGGAACCGGTGGTTTCATCGACGGTGACATCAGAGAATTCTAATGTACCCTTCTGCGCGTACTCGCTACCATTCTGCATTAACAGCTTAACTTCGGCCTTACCGTCGGTTTGCTGCAGCGTACCAGCGTTCAGTTCATTACGCAGACGGATAAAGTCTTCGCTTGACTGAGTGACATCGACATAAATCGGGTCCAGCTGCTGAACGGTAGCCAGAGCGGTTGTCTGGCCACTGGTCACCAGCGCACCTTCGGTAACGGAAGATTTACCAATACGCCCGCTGATAGGCGAGGTGACTTTGGTGTAAGCAAGGTTGATGCGTGCGCTTTCCACCGCGGCCTGCGCGGCCTGAACCGCTGCTGCGGTCTGGCTTTGCGTGGCAACCGCCTGGTCATAGTCCTGCTGGCTGATGTACTTGGTACCCAGTAAAGGCTTGTAGCGCTTAACGGTCAGGCTGGCAATTTGTGCATTAGCCTGGGCCTGTGCAAGATCGCCCTTCGCGCTGTCCCATGCGGCTTTGTAGGTCGCCGGGTCAATCTGATAAAGGGATTCACCCGCCTTGATGTCGCTACCTTCAACAAAATTGCGCTTCAGAATAATGCCAGAAACCTGCGGGCGAACTTCTGCGATACGGAAAGATGAGGTACGACCCGGCAGGTCGGTGGTAATTTTAAGTGGGGCACTTTTCAGCGTGACGATACCCACTTCAGGAGCCTGTTGTTGCCCGGCCTGCTGTTGCTCTTTGTTATCACATCCTGCCAGTACCAGGCTGCCTGAAAGCATCAGAACGGCCGCCAGAGGCGTTAGCCCTCTGTTTTTGTTCATAAATAAACCTCGAATGTCCGGTATCGATTGTTCAATGGATCACAAACCCATAAACCCATTGCTGCGTTTAAATTATGGTCGTGCTATGGTACATACATTCGGAAATGTATGTAAATCTACCATTTTGTAAAAACCCCACTATGGCACGAAATACCAAACAGCAGGCGCAGGAAACGCGCAATCACATTATCAATGCAGCGATCGAACGCTTTTCAGAAGTCGGCGTTTCCAAAACGTCGCTGGCTGACATTGCCGCTGCCGCTGGTGTTACGCGCGGGGCAATCTACTGGCATTTTAAAAATAAAACCGATTTGCTGAACGAAATCTGGGCACAGTCCGACTCCGTTATGGCGGATCTGGAAATTGAGTATCAATCAAAATACCCTACGGATCCACTGTCTGTTATGCGTGCAATGATACTCTATGTCTTTGACGCGACAACCAGTGACCCAAGAAGACGGGCATTGATGGAGATTATCTATCACAAATGTGAATTTGTCGGTGAAATGGCAACGCTGCAGATGATGCAGCAGAACCTCTATCTGGAATGTTATGAAAAGATAGAGGATGTTTTAAAACAGTGCATCGTGGCAAAACAGCTGCCGGATAACCTTAACACTTCACGTGCGGCCATCATCATCCGTGGCTACATCAGCGGAATTATCGAAAACTGGCTGTTTATGCCCGATAGCTTTAACCTCGCCGAAGATGCGCCACAGCTGGTCGATACGCTGATGGAAATGCTGATGTTTTGCCCCACGCTGCGCCACCCGACGCCCGACCGCTAGGCTTTTTCAGCGATTTTACGCTCGAAGTCCCGCTGAACGATCGCCAGCGCGGCCAGCACCGTTTGCGGATCCAGCCGATTTTCCTCCAGCAACATGATCAAATCGACGGCCAGCTTGACCTCTTCGGGGGCGTTTTCCAGCGACATACCATTTCCTTTTTTCAGATGCGCAAAATCTTAATCACCACGCCCATCACCAGTGCGCCAGCCAGCGCAATCAGTTCTGAGCGCACATCCATCAGCGCCAGCGAGCCAAAACCAAAATAGCTGCTGATATAGCCGCCAATCAGTGCACCTATCGTGGTCAGGACCAGCGTTGCCGTTCGTCCGCCGGGGCGGCCGGGGAAGTAGCGCCGAATAAATATACCAACCAGTAACCCAATGATTATCCAGGAAAGCAGCCCCATTTTACCTCTCCAGCCAGATTGTGCTGTTAGTATAGTTCGCCATTGCGACTAACGATCGCGCTCGCGGTTTTCAATACTGCGTTCAATGCGTTTCAGCGCCTGCAGACATCGTTGCAGGCGGCCCTCCAATGCGGCCAGTTCGCGCTGGAGCTGCTGCTGTTGCGCCAGCGTCTCCTGAACCGAAAGCAGGCTTTCGCGATCGGCAATCATCGCGCGTAGGCGGCGCTCAAATTCCTGATGCTGGGAGAGTTTCTCGTAAAGATTCTCCTTTTCCACCACCGGTTCGGCTTCGCGGCTGCGCAGCGTCTGGGTGGCCAGCTCGCGCTGTAATGCGCCCATTTGCAACACCACGCGTTCGGCCATCCAAGCGACGCGATCCGCGCGATTGTCCTGCACGCTTTGCTTGAGTTGCATCATCGTCTGCTGCACTTCCAGCAGATAATCCCCCAGCCGGGTGGAATGGCCGTGAAACAGCTGATGGTCGAAACGCGCCTTAGCCGTACGCTGGTTGGCGTGTGGCTCCACGGCGCGCGCTAACTGTGCCAGCTGAGTATCCAGCTGCTGCAGTAACCCTGCACTTTTCATGTTCTTCTCCGTGGTCGCGATTGCGATATGATAACCTGTTTACGACCTGTTTTTACGGATACGCCATGCAACGTTATATTTTATTGATTCTCGGCTGGCTGGCGATGGTGCTGGCCACCCTCGGTGTTATCCTGCCGCTGTTGCCGACCACACCTTTTCTTTTGCTGGCCGCCTGGTGTTTCGCCCGATCGTCCCCGCGTTTTCATCACTGGCTGCTTCATCGTTCGGTATTTGGTCGCTACCTGCGGCACTGGCAGCAGCATCGCGCCATGCCCCCGGGGGCAAAAAGCAGGGCGATCGTTTTTATTCTGCTGACCTTTGCTTTTTCACTGTGGATGGTGAAAATTCTTTGGGTTCGCCTGATGTTACTGGCGATCCTGTGCTGTCTGCTGGTGTTTATGGCCCGGCTGCCGGTGGTTGAGGAAGAGCAAGAAAATCGCTGATTTTCTCAAACACGGTTGCAATTGCCGGTCAGTTTGCATAGATTTGGTCGTTTTCGTGCGCGGCTTCCCTTTCTCGTTTGAATTTCACCCGACCGATCCACGGCCTGGGGAATGGAAGCTGTGCGAGTCAGATTTGTATTTACCAGGCATAACATTATGACCGCGACTGCGCAGCAGCTAGATTTTCTTAAAAACAGTATCAAAAGCATCCCGGACTACCCAAAACCGGGCATCCTGTTTCGTGATGTCACCAGCCTGCTGGAAGACCCGAAAGCGTATGCGCTGAGCATTGAGCTGTTAGTTGAACGCTACCGTAATGCGGGTATCACGAAGGTTGTGGGTACTGAAGCGCGTGGCTTCCTGTTCGGTGCACCCGTTGCGCTGGGTCTGGGAGTGGGTTTTATTCCCGTGCGTAAACCGGGCAAACTGCCGCGTCAGACTTTCTCCGAAAGTTACGAGCTGGAATACGGCACCGACCGTTTAGAGCTGCACTGCGATGCCATCCAGCCGGGTGATGTGGTGCTGGTGGTGGACGATCTGCTGGCGACCGGCGGGACGATTGAAGCGACCGTTAAGCTGATCCATCGCGCGGGCGGCACGGTGAAAGACGCTGCGTTTATTATCAATCTGTTTGATCTGACGGGCGAATCGCGCCTGAAGGCGCTGGGTCTGGACGTTTACAGCCTGGTGAACTTCCCGGGTCACTGATGATATCCGGTGGGCGGCCGTCGCTGACCCACCGTCATCCCTTCTGCCTTCTGCGCTGTTATCGTTAGCGGCTTTAGCGCTACTTATCCATTAATCCGCCGCTGAAGTATTGGAAGATCGTTTTGTACCTTCTGACTCCGTCGCTTGCCCTGCAACTCCGTCCGTTTGCGTTCCCATCGTGGCCGTAGCCGCTGCAGAACGTTTTTGTTGCCGATCGTTCGTGTCGTTTGGTTCGGTCACTTCAGGTACAGTGGTTTTCTCGTCCGCTTTTTTCTTAGCAAACGGTGAAACGGGTGCGATTGCTGGCGGCTGGTTAATCTGCAACACCGGGAGGTCCGCAAAGGTGATTTGCCGTTGGTCAACCGTGGCCAGTATTTCATCGGTACAGTCCAGTTGCCGATCGCTGCTCACCAGCGCCAGTTGAGCTGGGAAGATGGCGCCAACGTCATGTTGCTTACGCCACTTTTCTGCTTCCTCATAAATAATCTTTTTTAGCGCATCACTCACGCGGCGCTCTTCCACGCTGAACTGCCCGACCAGCGTTTCTTCTGCATGGCTCATTACGCGCTGCTGTTCTTCCTCCGATGCGTTTCGATAGCTGTTAAGTAAATCTTCCATGCCCTTCTGGAAGCCCCGGTCGATAATGTTAAGGTGCTCACGGCCGGCCTTACCTGGCGCGGACTCGGCGATGATTCGTTCCACATCCAGTAGGGCAATCTTTTCCGGCGCTCCCTGATGCTGAAGAAAAATATAGCCAAGAGCCACGAGCAGCAGAACGCTCAGTACCGCGCAAAGTATTTTCATTCGGTGTTCTCACTTAATTAAAAATTGACCAGCGGCAGGGCTGGCAGGAGTAAACGGCAGGTAGCACTGAAACCCGGTGCAGAATGCTGCTCCGGGTGAATGATGGAATGGGTGTTCAGGGGGAAGGTCATAGTCAATTTCCTTTTGACGTTATGGGTCGTATCCGATCCTTAAAAGAAGGCTAAATTCTTTAGCGAGAAGACTTCTCCGCAATATCTGGCGCTATCTTGCATATTATTTTTGTTTTTTTTTGGCTTTTAGTGTGGTGGGGTTTTTATTAAGTGGATTTAATGAAAAATAAAGGTCACCGGCGAAGGTGACCTTTTTTTACTCTATAACAACGATGGTGAGGAGTTTGCTCATAACCCTTTCACGATCGAATAATAACATTCATCTGAGTAATGAATCTGTCAAAGATAAATATGATCGGGTAATGTTTTTGTAATTTTCTACAATTAAAATATCGCCGATCACCATGTTTTACCAATATTGAACTGGAACTGCTCCGATTTATCACCGTCATACTTTTTCAGCGGCAGCGCATAGGAGAAGACCAGCGGCCCCAGCGGTGACTGCCACTGCACGGCCAGACCGGAAGAGACGCGAACCTGCGAAGGATCGCCGTAATCCGGGATCCCTGCCGCTTCGGTCTGCTCGGTGTTTTGCCACTGTGTATCCCACACCGTTCCGGCGTCGACGAACAGCGAGGTGCGCAGCGAACTGGCATAGCGATCGCCGATAAACGGCGTCGGCAGGATCAGCTCGGCGCTGACGATAGCCATCGCATCGCCGCCCACAGCATCGGTTGATTTTTCCACCGGGCAGGCTCCGTAGCTGCTTTCGCTGCCGTTGCAGCGGTAATACGCCGCCTTCGGGCCGATAGTGTTCGACGAGAAGCCACGGACGGTGCTGGAGCCACCGGCGTAGAAATTGTCATAGAAGGGCACATCGCTGCCGCCCAGTCCACCTGCATAGCCCAGTTTGGTGCGGGTTAACAGCACCCAGTTATGGCTGTCGCTGAGCGGCAGGTAGGCGCTGGCGTTCAGGGTATTTTTAAAGTAGCTGTTGCTGGATCCCGGCAGGGTGATTTTGCTGGTGAAGCTGGCACTCACGCCGGAAGTGGGGAAGAAGCCCCGGTCCAGCGAGTTATAGCTCCAGCCGATGCTGGCGAAGACATCGTTGGCGACAAAATCGGAGTCGCTGTCGCCGTCCTTAGTGACCACCGCCGGGTCGATCCCGCGCGAAGCCAGATAGCGCCAGGTGGCCAGCTGTGGCTCCATATCGGTCAGGCTGTTGTAAACATAGTCCAGCCCCAGATTCATCATGCTGTGTTCGCTGACCGGCAGGCCAAGGTTGCTGCCGAAGCCGAAGCTTTTCAGGTTATATTCCGCCAGCGAGTTATCTTCGGCGCTGTAATCGTTATAGAAAAACTTGCCGCCGAGGCTGACACCGTCCACGGTGAAATAAGGATCGGTGGCGGAGACTTCAACATAGGTCTGATAGTCGTTTTTGGTGCCGCTAAAGCTGACGCTGTTGCCGGTGCCCAGCCAGTTATCCTGCGTCACGCCGACCTGGAAACTGATACCGCTGTCGGTGCCGTAGCCGATACCGAAGTTCAGGGTGCCGGTATTGCGCTCCTTCACCTTATACACCACATCAACCTGGTCGCTGCTGCCGGGAATGCGCTGCGTTTCGGTTTCCACGCTCTCAAAATAGCCCAGTCGGTTAAGCCGCTCTTTCCCCTGTTCCACCAGATCGCTGCCCAGCCAGGCCCCTTCCATCTGGCGCATTTCGCGCCGCAGCACCGTATCACGCGAGGTGTCATTGCCGTTAAAGATAATATGGCGCACGGTAAAGCGATTACCAGCATCGACGTTGATGCGCAGCTTGACGGTTTTCGTCGCGTCATCGATCTCCGGCTGAGTCTGCACCCGAGGCCAGGCGTAGCCGTAGCGTCCCAGCAGCTTTTTGATATCATTCTCAATGCGCGTTACCTGAGCCGCGCTGTAGGTTTCACCCGGCTTGATGCGAGCAAGCTCTTCGATCTGCGCGGAATAGCCGGCCAGATTACCGCTGACTTCTGCCGACGACAGGGTATAGCGCTGGCCTTCGGTAAGATTGACGGTAATAAATAAGCTCTTTTTATCCGGCGTCATGCTGATTTGCGTGGAGTCGACGGAAAAACGGGCGTAGCCGCGATCGAGATAGAAGCTGCGCAGCGTTTCGATATCGCCCGCCAGTTTTTGCTTTTGATATTTCCGATCGCCGACCAGATTCCACCAGGGCACCTCATCGCGCAGCTGGAACTGAGAAAGCAGTTCGTCAGAGCTGAAGGACTGGTTACCGATCAGGTTAATTTGCTGGATTTTGGCGGAAACCCCTTCAGTAAACACCAGCTTGAGATCGACGCGGTTGCGCGGCAGCGGCGTGACAACCGCCTTAACGTTGGCGCTGTATTTGCCCACGCTGAAGTAGAAATCCTCCAGCCCTTTTTCGATGGAGGTTATCGTTGTGCGATCCAGCGCTTCCCCCACGCGAACGCCGGATGCCTCCAGGTTTTGCGTCAGCATGTCATCTTTTATCGCTTTATTACCGGCGAAGGTGATGCTGGCGATGGTGGGCCGCTCTTTGACCTGCACGATCAACGTCGTGCCGTCGCGAAGTACCTGCACATCCTCAAAGTTACCGCTGGCAAACAGGGCGCGTACCGTCTCGCTGAGATCCTGCGCGGAAACCGTATCACCGGTTCGTACCGGCATATTCAGCAAAACGGCACCGGGCGTAACGCGCTGCAGGCCACTAAAGGTAATATTATTTACCTTAAAGTCATCGGCACCATAGGCAGCCAGGCTACTTAATAAAAGCAATCCAGGAAAATTCTTTTTCATCGGGTTTCTGTCAGGAACCTGTATTGAACGATGGGGAACACAATAAAATTAAATCGTGTCAGTAAGTGGCGGTTGCGTTTGCCAAGCCGACTCTGTTGATAACTGACTGTATTTTATTTTTTTGATTCCCTTGTGTTTGGCTATTTTCAAAAAAATTACATCTTGCTGGGGCTTCTTTTACAGAAGGCGGGATAGCGTATTTTTTAAATTATGAGCTGACGAAAAAATAACTCTGTGAGTTTTTCATCATTAAAGCGTAAATAAACTGCCTGATTAAAATTGACTGAAAAAACATCTTTTTCCCGCTGGCGTTTTCAACAAATTTGTCGTGCGCGCTCCGCAGGGGGAACGATCCGACAGGAACCGCGACGGGCAGGAGAGGATTCTGTTATAGTATCTTCTTTTGATTCAGAACAATGATGAAGTCCGAATGAGCTATCAGGTACTGGCCCGTAAGTGGCGTCCACAAGCGTTTACTGAAGTCGTTGGGCAGGAGCATGTCCTGACCGCGCTGGCTAACGGTCTTTCGCTGGGCCGTATCCATCACGCTTATCTTTTTTCCGGCACCCGCGGCGTTGGGAAAACCTCGATCGCCCGTCTGCTGGCCAAGGGGTTGAACTGCGAGACCGGCATCACCGCCACCCCGTGCGGGCAGTGTGATAACTGCCGTGAGATCGAACAGGGCCGTTTTGTTGATCTGATTGAGATCGATGCCGCTTCGCGGACCAAAGTCGAAGACACCCGTGACCTGCTGGATAACGTGCAGTACGCACCGGCGCGCGGGCGCTTTAAAGTCTATCTGATCGATGAAGTCCACATGCTCTCGCGCCACAGCTTCAACGCCCTGTTGAAGACGCTGGAAGAGCCGCCCGAACACGTCAAATTCCTGTTAGCGACCACCGATCCGCAGAAGCTGCCGGTGACCATCCTGTCGCGCTGCCTGCAGTTTCATCTGAAAGCCTTAGATCAGGATCAGATCCGCGGTCAGCTGGAGCACATCCTGCAGGTTGAGCAGATTTCCGCCGAAACGCGGGCGCTGCAGCTGCTGGCGCGCGCCGCCGACGGCAGTATGCGTGATGCGCTCAGCCTGACCGATCAGGCTATCGCCATGGGGCAGGGCGCGGTCACCACCGTGACGGTGAACGATATGCTCGGCACGCTGGACGATGAACAGCCGCTGGCGCTGATTGAAGCGCTGGTCAGCGCGGACGGTGCGCAGGTGATGGCGCTGCTCAACCAGGCGGCCTCGCGCGGCGTGGAGTGGGAAGCGCTGCTGGTTGAAATGCTGACGCTGCTGCACCGCATCGCGATGGTTCAGCTGCTGCCCTCGGCGCTCGGCGAGGACATGGCTGTCATTGAACAGCGTCTGCGCGAGCTGGCGAGAGTGCTGCCGCCTGCTGACGTGCAGCTTTACTACCAGACGCTGCTGGTGGGGCGTAAAGAGCTGCCGCTGGCACCGGATCGCCGCATGGGCGTTGAGATGACGCTGCTGCGTGCGCTGGCTTTTCATCCTAAAGCGGTGATTGCCGAACCGGCTGCCCGCCCGGCGATCGTTGCCCAGGCCGTGCCCCAGCCTGCACCCCAGGCACCGCTGACTCCGCCGTCCGCACCGGCCGCCGCGCATACCATCCCGGATGCGCCGCCGCCTCAGGGACTTCCCGACAGCACCAGCCAGCTGCTGCAGGCGCGTACCCAGCTAATGCGGCAGCAGGGAGCGACCAAACCAAAAAAGAGTGAGCCGGCAGCGCAGGGTGCGCGGCCGGCCAGCTCTGCACTGGAGCGTCTGGCTGCCGCAACCGAACGTGGGCAGAATCGCCCGCGACAGGATGCTGCCCCCGCCGCACCGGTAAAAGAGGAAGCGTACCGCTGGAAGGCGCAGACCCCGAAGGTTGAGGTAAAAGCCGAACCGGTAGCGACGCCGAAAGCGCTGCGCAGCGCGCTGGAGCATGAAAAAACGCCGGAGTTGATCGTCAAACTGACGGAGGAGTCGCTGGAGCGCGATGCCTGGGCGGCAGAAATTGCTACCCTGACCATGCCGCGCCTGGTGCAGCAGCTGGCACTGAACGCGTGGAAAGAGGTGACGGACGGCGGCGTTTGTCTGCATCTGCGATCCAGCCAGCGGCATCTGAATTCCCCTTCTGCGCAGAAGGCGCTGAGTGACGCACTGAACAACGCCGCCGGTCATCCCATTGAATTAACCGTGGTGGAAGATGATAATCCGGCAGTGCTGACGCCGCTGGAGTGGCGGCAAAAAATTTATGAAGAGAAACTGGCGCAGGCGCGTCAGTCGATTATCGCGGATACTAATATTCAGACGCTGCGACGCTTTTTTGACGCCGACGTGGATGAAGAGAGTATCCGCCCTGTGTAACCCGCCGCATCACCGTGTTGTTGGTGTGGCCTGAGCGAAAGAGAGAGAACTTATGTTTGGTAAAGCCGGATTGGGTAACCTGATGAAGCAGGCCCAGCAAATGCAGGACAAAATGGCGCAGGTTCAGGAAGAGATCGCCAAAATGGAAGTGACCGGTGAATCCGGTGCCGGCCTGGTGAAAGTGACCATCAACGGCGCGCACAACTGCCGTCGCGTGGAAGTGGATCCAAGCCTGCTGGAAGACGATAAAGACATGCTGGAAGATCTGGTTGCTGCGGCATTCAACGATGCGGCCCGCCGCGTTGCTGAAACGCAGAAAGAGAAAATGGCCGCCGTGTCCTCCGGTATGCAGCTGCCGCCTGGCTTCAAGATGCCGTTCTGATGCAAACCAGCCCGCTCCTTGAAGCATTAATGGAGTCGCTGCGCTGCCTGCCGGGCGTTGGGCCAAAATCGGCCCAACGCATGGCTTTTCAGCTGCTACAGCGCGATCGCAGCGGCGGTATGCGTCTGGCGCAGGCGTTGACCCGCGCGATGTCCGAAATCGGACACTGTGCGGACTGCCGGACTTTCACCGAGCAGGAGATCTGCACCATCTGCGCGAACCCGCGTCGCCAGCAGAACGGCCAGATCTGCGTGGTGGAGAGCCCGGCGGATATCCATGCCATCGAACAGACCGGGCAGTTTTCCGGCCGTTACTTTGTGCTGATGGGCCACCTTTCCCCGCTGGACGGTATCGGACCGGGAGATATCGGCCTGGATCGTCTGGAGCAGCGACTGGAAAAAGAAACCATTCAGGAAGTGATCCTCGCCACCAATCCGACGGTAGAAGGCGAGGCCACCGCCAACTACATTGCCAGCCTGTGTGAACAGTATGGCGTGGAGGCCAGCCGCATCGCTCACGGCGTGCCGGTCGGCGGTGAACTGGAAATGGTGGACGGTACCACGCTGTCCCACTCCCTGGCCGGACGCCACAAGATTAAATTCTGACCATTCAAACGGCACGAATTTTCGTGCCGCCTTGAAAATCCTGCGCTTCTCCCCCATCTCTACCCTCAACGTTCATCAACCTGTTTTAGTTGAGGTAGCAATGACCATGAAAGGACAAGAGACGCGTGGCTTCCAGTCAGAGGTGAAACAGCTTCTGCACCTGATGATCCACTCACTCTATTCAAACAAAGAAATCTTCCTGCGCGAGCTGATCTCTAACGCCTCGGACGCCGCCGATAAGCTGCGTTTCCGTGCATTATCGACCCCCGATCTGTACGAGGGTGACGGCGAACTGCGCGTGCGTGTTTCTGTCGACAAGGAAAACCGTACCCTGACGCTGAGCGATAACGGCATCGGTATGCGTCGTGACGAAGTCATTGAAAACCTGGGCACCATTGCCAAGTCCGGTACCAAATCCTTCCTTGAATCGCTGGGTTCTGACCAGGCGAAAGACAGCCAGCTGATCGGCCAGTTTGGCGTGGGCTTCTACTCGGCGTTTATCGTCGCCGATAAAGTTTCCGTGCGCACCCGCGCTGCCGGTGCCGCCGCCGATGAAGGCGTATTCTGGGAGTCCGCTGGCGAAGGTGAATACACCATCGCGGACATCACTAAAGAGGATCGCGGTACCGAAATTACCCTGCACCTGCGTGAAGGCGAAGACGAGTTCCTGGATGCGTGGCGCGTGCGCAGCATCATCAGCAAATACTCCGACCATATCGCCCTGCCGGTTGAGATTGAATCCCACAACGAAGAAGACGACACCACCAGCTGGGAAAAAATCAACAAGGCCCAGGCGCTGTGGACCCGCAGCAAGTCTGAAATCAGCGAAGACGAATACAAAGAGTTCTACAAGCACGTTGCCCACGACTTCACCGACCCGCTGACCTGGAGCCACAACCACGTGGAAGGTAAGCAGGAATACACCAGCCTGCTGTACATTCCAGCCCAGGCGCCGTGGGATATGTGGAACCGCGATCACAAGCACGGCCTGAAGCTGTACGTACAGCGCGTATTCATCATGGATGACGCCGAGCAGTTTATGCCGAACTATCTGCGCTTCGTGAAGGGGCTGATCGACTCCAACGATCTGCCGCTGAACGTCTCCCGTGAGATCCTGCAGGACAGCCGCATCACGCAGACCCTGCGCAGTGCGCTGACTAAGCGTTCCCTGCAGATGCTGGAGAAAGTGGCGAAGGATGACGAAGAGAAGTATCAGAAATTCTGGCAGCAGTTCGGTCTGGCACTGAAAGAAGGCCCGGCGGAAGACAGCGCCAACATCGAGACCATCGCGAAACTGCTGCGCTTTGCTTCAACCAGCAGCGAAGGCCCGGCGCAAACCGTGTCGCTGGAAGACTACATCAGCCGCATGGTGGAAGGTCAGGAGAAGATTTACTTCATTACCGCCGACAGCTATGCCGCGGCGAAGAGCAGCCCGCACCTGGAACTGTTCCGTAAAAAAGGTATTGAAGTCCTGCTGCTCTCCGATCGCATCGACGAATGGATGATGAGCTACCTGACCGAGTTCGACGGCAAGCCGTTCCAGTCCGTCAGCAAAGCCGACGATGCGCTGAGCAAACTGGCCGACGAAGAAACCGAAGAGCAGAAGGAAGCCGAGAAGGCGCTGGAGCCGTTCGTTGAACGTGTGAAAACGCTGCTGGGCGAGCGTGTGAAAGAAGTCCGTCTGACCCACCGTCTGACCGATACTCCGGCTATCGTCACCACCGATGCCAACGAAATGAGCACGCAGATGGCCAAGCTGTTTGCCGCTGCGGGCCAGGACGTGCCGGACGTGAAGTACCTGTTCGAGCTGAACCCGGATCACGCGCTGGTTAAACGCGCCGCCGATACCCAGGACGAAGCACGCTTCGCCGAGTGGATCGAGCTGCTGCTGGATCAGGCGCTGCTGGCCGAAAAAGGCTCGCTGGAGGATCCAAACCAGTTTATCCGCCGCATGAACCAGCTGCTGCTGGGCTAATTACCGACGCGTAAGCTGAAAAGGGCCAGATAATCTGGCCCTTTTTTATGCCTCAATATCCCGCCCGGTTCAGACGCCGCCGGATGCTTCTTCCAGCAGCCAGCGGCGGAACAGAGCGATCTCCTGCTCCTCGCGGCGGGTCTCTTTCACCATCATCCAGGTGGCGCGATCCACCTCGGCAAAGCCCAGCGGCGCAATCAGCGATCCTTCCTGAATCTCTTTTCTCACCAGAATTTGCGGCGTCATGATAATGCCCATGCCGCTGCGTGCGGCCTGGATTGCCAGCGTCAGATTATCGAAGTGGCGTCCGGCCCAGAAATCGCCGCGTGCCCCGGTCTTTTTTGCCCACTCAGCCCAGGCGTGCAGCTTGGTATCGGCATGCAGCAGCGGCAGGGTGGCGAAGTCAGTTTCATAGGTGAAGCGGTTGGCGAACTCCGGCGAACAGACCGGACCAATGTAATCAACGGTGATCAGCGTGGCGGCGATATCGTCGCCAACCGGCTGCTCATGGCTGACGATCAGCAGATCGCAGTGTTCGTTACGTACGCGCTCAATGTCGACATGGGTCTGGAAGGTCAGGGCGATCTCGGCGTGGCGGCTGGTAAAACGGCTGATCCGCGGGATCAGCCACTGGGCAAGAAAACTGGGGGCGCAGGAAATCGTCAGGCTGTGCAGATTGCGCGCGCGGATCTTTTCACAGGTTGATTCAATCTCGCCGAAGGTTTGTATACAGCAGACCTTCAGCCGCTCGCCGTCCGAGGTCAACTGGACCCGGCCGCCAACCCGCAGAAACAACGGCTTATCTAACCACTCTTCCAGAAGTTTGATTTGATGGCTGACCGCGCTATGCGTCACGTGCAGTGATTGTGCAGCAAGGCTAAAGCTTTGATGCAGCGCTGCCTGATGGAAATAGCGCAGGGCGCGCAGTGAAGGTAGTCCGGACATGGCCCCATCCGTTAGAAAATCTCACATCCAGTGTCTGTTTATATCATTTTAAAGTCCAGCCGAATTTACCTACTCTGACCCCGGAGTCATCAACAGGCCCGTTGCCCTGTGAGGATATTTTCTCTTTTAACTCCATAGGCATACAGCATATTTTTTTCTTGTCAGCCCACGATTACGTACAACAGCTATGTGAAGGAAAGGAAAATGACAACTCAGTATTCCGTAAAACCACAGCTCGTAATGTTTACCGGTGGTCGCGATAGTACGCTGGCAGCGTGTTATCTGATGTTACAGGGTATCCCTGTGCACCTCTGGTCAGGAAACAGCGGATGTTCACTGCATCGTGGAATTTTAGCGCATCGCGTTGATGAATTAAGAAACCGCTTCGGTGATTTGGTCGTCGATCATACCGTTGCCGACATCAGCGGGGCGTTCCGCTCAATCGCTATTGAAAACCTGGAAAGTGACATCCTTAAGTACCGAAAAAATCTGGTGCTTTTAGGGGAAAAGCTAGCCATTCACGCACACCTTGTCGATTTCTGCCACCGCAACGGTATTAACACCATTAACGATGGTATCACCCACTATCAGATGGAATTCCCGGAGCAGCGTCAGGTGGCGAAGGCGTTTCTGGTGGAGATGATGGCTCAGTACGACATCAACTATCAGTCACCCGTCTATGAATTCGCCCAGTCGGCGGACGATGTGAAATACCGTCTGCTGCAGCTGGGCATTTCCACCAAATCGCTGGAAGGCATTAGCATTTTCGCCGATAGCTTCTCCACGCCGTCGGACGAAGTGATCCTCGCCTATCTGCGTGAAAAAGCCCCGCTGGCGCAGAACATCGTGCGTTTCCTGTCCGGTGAAACCCTGCTGACCCCGGTGCTGAAAGCCAGCGCCGTTGCCTGAGTTAAACCGCTAATCGTGGCGTAACCGGCGGGTTACGCCACGCGGAGTTTGCCATGAAAGTTATCGTTAAATGCGCAGCCATTATCATCAATCAACGCTCGCTGTTGCTGACGCGTAAACGCGGTACCAGCATCTTTATTTCCCCCGGCGGCAAGCCGATGGCTGGGGAAGATCACCTCAGCTGTCTGAAAAGAGAACTTCAGGAAGAGCTGGGCGTCCAGGTCAAAGCCTTCCGCCCGTTTGGCCTGTTCCACGGCCGGGCCGAATTTGAACAAACGGCGATTGAAAATCACGTTTATCACGTCGAAATCAGCGGGCAGCCGCGCGCGGGTTCTGAGATTGAAGAAATTGCCTGGGTGAACTACCGCCTGCCTCCCTGCGAGATCGCCGTGGGTTCAATATTCCGCGATAACGTGATGCCGCTTCTTTTCCAGCAAGAGTTAATTAATTAATGGATACCTCCTCACTCTCCCTTCAGTTACAGCAGGTCCACGGCGACCAGTTTTATAAGCGAGCGCGTATGCTGAGAGATGAACTCCGCGAAGAACTGACCCACGTCTACGGACTGGAAAAGTACGAGTTATTCTTTATCCAGTCGGTGCGGGTCGGGCTGGTGATCCTGTCCCATCTGTTTCACAAGCAGGAAACCACCCTGTGCCTGGCGCGGCATTCCCACTATCAGCCGGTCAGCGAGCTGTTTAACTTCCCCAATACCCATTTTACCGGGCCGGGAGCGGTGCCGATTATCACCCACGTCAATCCCTACACCGCCGAAGTTAACGCCCTGAAGGGCAGTAAGGGCAAAGGCGTTGTCGATGCCTCCCACAGCTTCGCGACCTGCCGCCATGCGGAACTGATCGCCGACAGCTCGATATTCGTTGCCCCGCTGCACAAGCATGCCTCTTTGACTATCGGGCTGGCGATCATTGCCCTGCGTCCGGAAGACTTCAGCACTCTGATGCGCAGTGAACTGCTGCTGTTTGAGGAATCCACCGCGTCGGATAAACCGCTGACCGAGGCGCTGGACAATCTCCGCAGCCCCGACTGGCAGCCGTTTAATATGG
The DNA here is from genome assembly GCF_003751505.1 of Erwinia sp. JUb26. Classification (GTDB taxonomy): domain Bacteria; phylum Pseudomonadota; class Gammaproteobacteria; order Enterobacterales; family Enterobacteriaceae; genus Erwinia. Next base: position 200,354 of record NZ_RJVB01000007.1, read on the forward strand.
CCAGCGTCGGCGCCATCAGCCTGAAAGACGTGGGCGGGATGGATTTTGATTCGATCGGTGAGGCGGGTGGACCGTTTAGCTGCTTTAACGTGCCGCCACTCAGCGAAGCCCTGAAGCAGCAGGTGAAAGCGGCCGGTGCGAGCTATTTCGAGCAGACCGGCACGCTGCGGCTCTCCAGCTGGGCGCGCGGTGATGGCAGCCAGTCGATCGATATGACGGATGAAACAGAACAACAACTACGCGCCCTGTGGGAGGGGAAATGAAAAACGCACTGCCGGTGAATGGCAACCTGATTGGCATTATGGGTGGCATTATTCTCAGCACCGATTCGGTGTTTATCCGCATGATGGGCATCGAAAATTCGTGGCTGATCGTTGTGCTGCGCGGCATCTTTATGTGGGGCACGTGTCTGCTGGTCTGGCTACTATGGCGGAAAAGTCGTTCAACGTTAGGCACCCCCTGGCTGACCCAGGATAATGCGCTGTCGACGCTGTTTTTCTGCATTTCCTCGGCCTGTTTCGTCAATGCGCTGAACCGCGGCAGCGTGGCGACGGTGCTGGTGATCATCTCCTCTACGCCGTTTATTTCGTCGCTGATTTCCCGTCTGTTCTTTAAGATGCGCATCGACCGCAGCGTGATGCTGGCATCGCTGGCGGGCATTATCGGCGTGGCGGTGGTGATGTCCGGCCGCAGTGAGGGCCATAGCGGCATTGCCAACCTTTACGCGCTGGGGACGGCATTCTCCATGGCACTGGCCTTTATTTTTACCTCGCGCGTGAGCGGCGGGACGGCCGGGCTGCCTTCGCTGGGAGCGATACTGGCTTCGGTGGTGATTGCGCTGTGGTCCGGCACCGATCTCCTCGAAAGTCTGAAAATGCTGACGCCCGCGCAGTATGGCTGGTCGGTTGCCGAAGGCGCGCTGATTATGCCGCTGGCAATGGGATTGATCACATTATCGACCCGTTTTGTTTCTCCGGCCAATGCCGGGCTGTTTCTCCTGCTTGAGACGGCATTGGCTCCGCTATGGATGTATCTGTTTATGGATGAAATCCCTACTATTCATGCAGTTATTGGCGGGGCGGTCATTATTATGGCGGTGGTGTCCCAGACCGTTTATGCCCGTCGCCGGGTGGATGTACAACGCTACGCGGATGCAGGATAGCCGCGCGCTTCCTTGTGGTGGGCGGGCCATTAATGGTATGTTCATACACTTGGATAAAGTAAACATATAAGCAATTCGCAAGGGGATTTACGCAATGCGTATTATTCTGCTCGGGGCTCCGGGTGCAGGTAAGGGGACTCAGGCTCAGTTTATTATGGAGAAATACGGTATTCCGCAAATCTCCACGGGTGACATGCTGCGTGCCGCTGTTAAAGCCGGTTCGGAGTTAGGTCTTCAAGCCAAAGAGATTATGGATGCGGGTAAACTGGTGACTGATGAACTGGTTATCGCGCTGGTCAAAGAGCGTATCGCTCAGGAAGACTGCCGTAACGGTTTCCTGCTTGACGGTTTCCCGCGCACTATCCCTCAGGCTGATGCCATGAAGGAAGCGGGCATCAAAGTCGACAACGTGCTGGAGTTCGCTGTTCCAGACGAACTGATCGTTGAGCGTATTATCGGTCGTCGCGTTCACGCACCATCCGGCCGCGTTTATCACGTAACCTTCAATCCACCTAAAGTGGAAGGCAAAGACGACGTGACCGGCGAAGAGCTGACCACGCGTAAAGATGACCAGGAAGAAACCGTACGTAAACGTCTGGTTGAGTACCATCAGATGACCGCGCCGCTGATTGCTTACTACAGCAAAGAAGCCGAAGCGGGCAACACCGCGTACAACAAGATCGACGGCACGCGTAAAGTGGCCGAAGTCAGCGCTGAGCTGGCTAAAATCCTCGGTTAAGTCTGAAAGGGGTCGGATAATTCTGGTCCCCTTTTACAGCAATTGGTTTTTCCCCCGCTATTTTCCGTTAGAATGAGTCTCGTTTTCATCTCCGCTGATGCCATCAAAAGGAATAACAATGAGGCAAGATAAGCCAGGCGTACTGCTGGTCAATTTAGGCACACCAGATGCTCCGACCACATCCGCAGTAAAACGATATCTTAAGCAGTTCCTCAGTGATAAACGCGTGGTTGATACGCCGCGCTGGCTGTGGTGGCCGATTCTGAATCTGGGTATCCTGCCGATTCGATCGCCGCGCGTAGCAAAACTTTATGCTTCCGTCTGGACCGACGAAGGCTCGCCGCTGCTGGTGTTCAGCAAGCGTCAGCGCGATGCGCTGGCGGCGAAACTCGATATTCCGGTCGCGCTGGGGATGAGCTACGGCAATCCCAGCCTGAAAAGCGCCGTTGACGATCTGATGGCGCAGGGCGTGAATAAGCTGATCGTTCTGCCGCTGTATCCGCAGTTCTCCTGCTCGACGGTGGCCTCGGTGTGGGACGGCCTCAGCAGCGTGTTTGCCGGCTACCGCAGCCTGCCAACGGTGCATTTTATTCGCGACTATGCCGATCATCCGGCCTATATCGCCGCGCTGAAGGCGTCAGTCGAGCGTTCTTTCGCGCAGCACGGTAAGCCGGATTTGCTGGTCACTTCGTTCCACGGCATTCCGCAGCGCTTTGCGGATGAAGGTGACGACTATCCGCAGCGCTGCTACGACACCTTTAACGGGCTGAAAGCCTCGTTGGGTCTGAGTGACAGCGAAGCCATGCTGACCTTCCAGTCGCGCTTTGGCCGCGAGCCCTGGCTGACGCCGTACACCGATGAAACCATGCAAGGTCTGCCCGCCAAGGGCGTGAAGCACGTGCAGGTGATGAGCCCGGGCTTCTCTGCCGACTGCCTTGAAACGCTGGAAGAGATCAACGAACAGAACCGTGAATTCTTCCTGCACGCGGGCGGCACGCGGTTTGAGTACATCCCTGCGCTGAACGACGATGAAGCGCATATCGCCATGATGCTGGAACTGGTTAATCAGTACCGCTAACTGAGCAGGCGATCGGCCGTTCAGTGCCGATCGCCTCGTTGCGCAAATATGCTATGATTGCGGCCTGCTTCCCCTTCTGGTCCTGCAATTATGAAATTCCCCGGTAAACGTAAATCCAAACACTATTTCCCCGTCAGCGCGCGCGATCCGCTGTTACAGGTCGCTGAGCCGGAAAATGAGGCGGCAAATAGCTGGATAGTGGGCATTGACCAGATCCTTGTCGATATTGAAGCCAAAGTGGATGATGACTTTGTGCACCGCTACGGCCTCAGCGTCGGTCATTCGCTGGTGATTGAAGATGATGTGGCGCAGTCGCTGTATGAAGAGCTGATGCGCGATAATCTGATCACCCATCAGTTTGCCGGTGGCACCATTGGCAACACGCTGCACAACTATTCCGTTCTGGCCGACGACCGCTCCGTGCTGCTGGGCGTGATGTGCAACCACATCCAGATTGGCAGCTATGCTTACCGCTACCTGTGCCATACCTCCAGCCGCACCGACCTGAACTATCTGCAGGGCGTTGACGGCGCGATTGGCCGCTGCTTCACGCTGGTGGGCGATAACGGCGAACGCACCTTTGCCATCAGTCCGGGCATGATGAACCAACTGCGTGCGGAAAGCGTGCCGGAAGAGGTGATTGCGGGCTCATCGGCGCTGGTGCTGACCTCCTATCTGGTGCGCTGTAAGCCGGGTGAGCCGATGCCGGAAGCGACCATGCAGGCCATCCACTATGCCAAAAAGCATAACGTGCCGGTGGTGCTGACGCTGGGTACCAAATACGTCATTGCCGATAATCCGCAGTTCTGGCGCGACTTTATGCGCGATCACGTGTCGATCGTGGCGATGAATGAAGACGAGGCCTTTGAGCTGACCGGCGAGAGCGATCCGCTCCAGGCCTCGAATATTGCCCTTGACTGGGTGGATCTGGTGCTGTGCACAGCCGGACCGAACGGTCTGTATATGGCCGGGTTCACGGAGGAAGAGGGCAAGCGCACCACCCGCCATCCGCTGCTGCCCGGTGCTATCCCGGAATTTAACCAGTACGAGTTCAGCCGCGCCATGCGCCATCAGGACTGCACCGTCCCGCTGCGGATTTTCTCCCATATCGCACCTTATATGGGTGGGCCGGAAAAAATCATGAACACTAACGGTGCGGGTGACGGCGCGCTGGCGGCGCTGCTGCACGATATTACCGCCAACAACTTCCACCGCAGCAACGTGCCCAACTCCAGTAAACACGGGCGCAGCTATCTGACCTACTCCTCGCTGGCGCAGGTGTGTAAGTACGCTAACCGCGTCAGCTATCAGGTGCTGAACCAGCATTCACCGCGCCTGTCGCGTGGTCTGCCGGAGCGGGAAGACAGCCTGGAAGAGTCTTACTGGGAACGTTGATGCGGGGATAGGAAAAGCAGGGAAGGTTAAATCAGCCGATCTGCCCTCTCTGGCGTTGAGCCGATGGGATAAAAAAGGGACGATGTGAATCGTCCCTTATTACGGGCATCAGATCGGGCACTCTGCCGGCGCTTCAACCGGGTTGAGCAGGATCAGATTGAGCATGCTGTTGGCGATCTCACGCTCGCCCATCACCACGCGGTCAGCTCCGCGCTCCATAATGTAATCCACTTCATCGTCGTAGTGGGCGCGGGCGATAATTTCAATGTTAGGGCGCTTTTCACGGGCGGCGGTGACGATCTCTCCGGCCTCGTAGCCGTTCGGGATGGTCAGCAGCATCCAGCGCGCGCAGTCGAGGCGCGCCAGGTCCATGATATCGCTCCGGGCGGCGTTGCCTAATACCGCCTTAATTCCCTGCTCGCGCAGCGCTTCGACGCGCGGGCGGCTGTTTTCAACGACCACAATTGGAATACCGGCTTCCATCAGGCGGCTGCCCAGCAGGCTGCCAACGCGGCCAAAACCGACCACAACGGCGTGATTGCACAGGTCCACCGGGATCTGCTTCTCTTCTTCAATCGCCTCTTCCATGGTCTGTTCTTCAATGGTTTCGGTTTTTTCCAGATAGCGCTCGAGCACGGCAAACAGGATGGGGTTCAGCATAATCGACAGAATGGCGCTCGCCAGCACCAGATTACGACCGGTTTCCGGCAGCAGGTTCAGGGATACGCCCAGTCCGGCCAGGATAAAGGCAAATTCACCGATCTGCGCCAGGCTGACCGAAATGGTCAGCGCGGTGCGTTTCGAGTGACCGAACAGCCGCACCAGGAACAGCGCGGCAAGGGATTTACCGAAGACGATAATCGCCAGCGCGCCCAGCACCGCCAGCGGCTGCTGCACCAGAATCATCGGGTCAAACAGCATGCCGACCGACACGAAGAACAGCACCGCAAAGGCGTCGCGCAGCGGCAGCGTATCGTGGGCGGCGCGGTGGCTCAGCTCGGACTCGTTAAGCACCATACCGGCAAAGAAGGCACCCAGCGCGAAGGAGACATCAAAGAACTCGACCGCGCCGAAAGCGATACCCAGCGCCAGCGCCAGCACCGCCAGGGTAAACAGCTCGCGTGAGCCGGTTGCGGCGCTGCGGGCGAGGATCCACGGCACCACGCGGCGGCCAACCACCATCATCAGCACCATAAAGGCCACCACTTTACCGATGGTGATCACCAGATCGAGCAGCAGCAGGCCAATGCTGGCATTACCCTCTTCAAACATCCCGGCGATGGCAGGCAGCAGCACCAGCGCCAGCACCATCACCAGGTCTTCTACAATCAGCCAGCCAATCGCAATCTGCCCGCGCTGGCTGTCAATCAGCTGACGCTCTTCCAGTGCACGGAGCAGCACCACCGTACTCGCGGTGGAAAGGCACAGCCCGAACACTAATCCGGTCAGCATTGACCAGCCCATCGCCCACGAAAGCCCCATTCCCAGCAGCGTCGCCACGGCTATCTGCGCGATAGCGCCGGGAATGGCGATCGACTTTACCGCCATCAGGTCTTTCAGCGAGAAGTGCAGACCCACGCCGAACATCAGCAGGATCACGCCCAGTTCAGCCAGTTCGGGAGCAAGATTGGTATCGGCGACGAAGCCAGGGGTAAAAGGACCAGCAAGAACGCCAGCCAGCAGGTAACCAACAAGGGGAGAGATGCGCAGGCGGTTAGCCAGCATACCGAGGAGGAAGGCGAGAACTAAGCCTCCTACTATGGTGGTGATAAGCGGTGTGGTGTGGTGCATGCCTGTCTCCTTATGTATGCCTGCTCGTCATACTTCAAGTGGCAGATGCCCTGTTTGTTGCCCTGGTCACTGTGCGATCCGTGCGCCGGGCTGGGGGGCCTTCCGCTGTACTGCAACTCGAATTAATTAGAGTATAAATGTGTCCAGTTGTAAGTTTTCAGTGTATGGCATAATCCGCCCTCGCGCTTGTGTTTATTGAGACTAAGGGAAAAAAATATGAGCCATACGGTGAAATTTGTCAGTAAGTGCGATTTTACACACTTATCAGATTACAGTGCTGGTGTTACCGGAGCGTGAACCGGTGCAAAAATCAGACAATTGCACCGGTAAGGGACTATTTACGCCGGTTATCAGGCAGGAAAGCCGTAAGAATACCGAGAAGCGGCAGATAAGCGCAGATTTGGTAGACCAGTTCGATGCTGGTGTGGTCCGCCAGCAGCCCGAGCAGGGCGGCACCCAGTCCACCCATACCGAAGGCAAAACCAAAAAACAGTCCGGAAACCATACCGATACGTCCCGGCATCAGCTCCTGGGCATAGACCAGAATGGCGGAAAACGCCGAGGCCAGCACGAAGCCGATAATCACCGACAGCACGCCCGTCCACAATAAGTTCATATGCGGCAGCAGCAGCGTAAAGGGGGCCACGCCGAGAATAGAGGCCCAAATCACCCGCTTACGACCAATCTTATCGCCGATCGGGCCACCGATCACCGTTCCTGCCGCCACGGCAAACAGGAAAATAAACAGGTGGAGCTGCGCGCTTTGTACCGACAGGCCGAATTTCTGCATCAGATAAAAGGTGTAGTAGCTGCTCAGGCTGGTGAGATAGAAATATTTGGAGAAAATCAGCACTAGCAAAATGCTAATCGCAAAGGCCACCTGACGGCGCGGCAGCGAGCTGTCGGCTGGCACGGTGCTTTTTTTCGCCATGCGATTCTGCGTCTGATACCAGCGGCTGATTTGCAGCAGCACCACAATCGCCAGCAGCGCCGCCAGCGAGAACCACGCAACGTTGCCGCGACCGTAGGGCGCAATCACCAGCGCGGCCAGCAGCGGGCCAAGCGAGCTGCCAAAATTACCGCCGACCTGGAACAGCGACTGCGCCAGACCATGACGCCCGCCTGATGCCATCCGCGCGACGCGTGAGGATTCCGGGTGAAATACCGACGAACCGGTGCCGACCAGCGCGGCGGCCAGCAGAACGGTGGTGAAGCTTCCGGCCAGCGCCAGCAGGATCAGGCCAGAAAGCGTAAAGCCCATGCCGATGGGCAACGACCACGGCTGCGGATGCTTATCGGTGTAATGTCCAATCAGCGGCTGTAACAGAGACGCGGTGAGCTGATAGGTCAGGGTGATCAGGCCTATCTGCACGAAGCTGAGCGAGAAATCCGCACGCAGCAGCGGGTAGATCGCCAGAATCAGCGACTGGATCATATCGTTCAGTAGATGGGCAACGCTGATGGCACCGAGAATGCCAAAAGCCGTGCGCCGGAGGGGCGATGTCGGAGAAGAGAGCGGGGATTCACTTGCCATTAAATTAACCTGTCATCCAATTATGTTTTTATGAGTGCAGAGAAGCAAAATCACTGCAAAGCCCTCTTTTATAGCGAACAACCTTCGCGCGAGTAATTACCATTTAGAGCTATTTCGGCGCTACGGTTGCGGGGCTGTCACAAAAAGTGAATACTTTTGCTGATTATTTTGGCAGAGCTGCATTTATGCGGTTTTGTTTGCGGTTGATGAAACAAGGAGAAGTGCAGTGCCGGTATTCAATAAACGTATCTTGAGTTTGCTGACCGTGGGGCTGCTCAGCGCGCCGCTGATGGCGCAGGCATGGGTAAAAGACCGTACCTATAAATTCACCGTGTTGCATACCAACGATCATCACGGTCGCTTCTGGAACAATGAGCACGGTGAATACGGGCTGGCGGCGCAGAAAACCATGATGGATAAGATCCGTCTGGACGTGCAGTCACACGGTGGGGCGGTGCTGATCCTGTCAGGTGGCGATATTAATACCGGCGTACCGGAATCCGATCTGCAGGATGCCGAGCCTGATTTCCGCGGGATGAACCTGATTGGCTACGACGCCATGGCGATTGGTAATCACGAGTTTGATAATCCGCTGCCGGTGCTTCGCCAGCAGCAGAAGTGGGCGAAGTTCCCACTGCTCTCCGCCAATATCTATCAAAAAAGTACCGGCCAGCGCCTGTTCCAGCCCTATGCGCTGTTTAACCGTAAGGGACTGAAAATCGCGGTTATCGGCCTGACCACCGACGACACGGCCAAGATTGGCAACCCGGAAAACTTCACCGATATCGTCTTCCATAAACCGGCAACCGAAGCGAAAGCGGTGGTGGAAGCTCTGCGGGCGAAAGAAAAACCGGATGTGATTATTGCCGCGACCCATATGGGGCACTATGACAACGGTAATCACGGATCGAATGCGCCGGGCGATGTGGAAATGGCCCGCGAGCTGCCTGCAGGCTACCTGGATATGATTGTGGGTGGGCACTCACAGGATCCGGTCTGTATGGCGCAGGAGAACGTCAAGCAGGCGGACTACGTGCCGGGCACACCCTGTACGCCGGATCGCCAGAACGGCACCTGGATCGTGCAGGCCCACGAGTGGGGCAAGTACATTGGCCGCGCCGACTTCACCTTCCGCAACGGCCAGCTGAAGCTGGAACATTACGAACTGGTGCCGATCAACCTGAAGCATAAAGTCACCAACGCCGACGGCGGCACCAGCTGGGTGAACTACACGGCTGAAATCGACAAAAATCCGGCGATGATGAAACTGCTGACGCCGTTCCAGAAAAAGGGTGAAGCGCAGCTTGGGGTGAAAATTGGCAGCGTTAACGGCCACCTTGAAGGCGATCGCAGCAAGGTACGCTTCGTGCAGACCAATATGGCGCGGCTGATCCTGGAAGGACAGATTGAACGCACCAACGCCGATTTTGCGGTGATGAGTGGCGGCGGCGTACGCGACTCGATCGAAGCCGGAGACATTACTTATAAAGACGTGCTTAAGGTGCAGCCGTTTGGCAATACTCTGGTTTACGTGGATATGAAAGGCAGCGAAGTGCGCGATTATCTGGCGGTGGTGGCGAATAAGCAGGTGGATTCCGGCGCCTATGCGCAGTTTGCCCGCGTCAGCCTGATTGCCGACGGCAGCGGAGTGAGCGAGGTGAAAATTAACGGCGAACCGCTGCAGGACGATAAGGTTTACCGCATGGCCACCCTGAGCTTCAACGCCACCGGTGGCGACGGTTATCCGCAGGTCGATAAGCAGGCCAGTTATGTAAACACCGGTTTTGTCGATGCAGAGGTGCTGAAGCAATACATTCAGGGCCACTCGCCGCTGGATGCGGCGAAGTATCAGCCTGCTGGAGAAATCGTCTACAAAAAAGCAGAGTAAAGTCGGCTGCGGCAGTGGATATGGAGCACACGAGTGCTCCATATCCACACCATCAGGAAGAGGTATGAGCCTGACGGCGCTGTTCGCGCGAACGGATCAGGCGCTCGCGGAGCTTATCGTAGGCCCAGTTATAGACCACCGTGTAGGGCAGGAAGAACAGGAAAAAGCCCAGCTCAACCAGAAATGCCTGCCACAGCGTCACACCCAGCATCCAGGCCGCCAGCGGCAGACCAATCAGAATAAAGCCACCTTCAAAGCCCAGCGCATGCATCACGCGCAGCGCCAGCCCGCGCTTCACCCGCTCACGCGGGAACAGGCGATCGAACCCGGCGTTGTAAATCATGTTCCAGATCATCGCCACCGTGGAAAGCATAATAGCCAGTGCGCCCATCTGAAAAAGCGGTTTGTTCATAAGCCAGGCGGCAACGGGAGAAACGATCGCGATGGCCACCAGTTCAAAGCCTGCAGCATGATAAAAACGTTCTTTCAGTGTACGAGTGGACATATGTCCTCCAGAGTGATTAGAAAGCGTATTTTCTATCCTTTTGCTGCTAAGATAAAATGATTATCCATCGATAAAAGCGATACATCAGCGATGCGTTATTCACCGGAATCCCTTGAGGCCTTTGTACAAACTGTAGAAAGCGGTTCGTTCTCCGCTGCGGCGCGGGCGCTGCGCAAAAGTCAGTCGACGGTCAGCACCGCAGTGGCTAACCTGGAAAGCGATCTCGGGCTGATTTTGTTCAATCGTGAAGCCCGCACACCGGTACTGACCGAAAACGGCCAGCGGGTGCTGACGCAGGTCAATGCGATTCTGAATGCCGCCGCGCAGCTGGACGAACTGGCCATGCGGCTGGCGGGTGATGTCGAGCCCTGTCTACGCCTGGCGATCTCCGATTTCTGGCAGGCCGATCATCACGAGCATCTGCTGAAACGCTTTGCCAGCCGTTACCCGGATATTGAGTTTGAATGCATGATTGCCGAGGACGGCGACGTGATCGATCTGCTGCAAAGCGGCAGGGCGCATATCGGCGTGATCCGCGTGCAGGATCGCTATCCGGCGAATATCAGCCTTCGCCGGCTACAGGTGGAGGCGAAAATGGCGATTTACCTGCATAAGGATCATCCGCTGGCGCAGCAGGACAGCGTGACGGAAGCCGAGCTGCAGGGAGTCAGGCAGCTGCGGCTGAATACCTGGACTGAACAGGAACCGGTGCCGGGAGGCAAAATCTGGCTGGCGCCGTCGTATCTGCTGCTGCTGGAGATGGCGGAGCAGGGATTTGGCTGGAGCGTGCTGCCGCGCTGGCTGACCGAACAGTTTGGCCACCGGCTATTGCGCGAACTGCCGGTGGCGGGCTGGCCGCAGAATATCCGTGTGGACGTTGCCTGGTCACGGCTTTCACCGCCCGGCCCGGCGGGGCGCTGGATGATCGATCAGCTGATTAATCAGCGGCCGGATTAATCGCGTTTGGCGATATCGGCAAACGTCGCGCTCAGCAATTTTGCCAGGTCGCCTGGTGCCAGTTCGAGATCCAGCCCGCGCCTGCCGCCGGAAACATAGATCGTTGCGAAATGCTGCGCCAGATGGTCGATTACCGTCGGCAGGCGTTTTTTCTGCCCCAGCGGGCTGATGCCGCCCAGTAGATAACCGGTACTGCGCTGGGCAAACTGCGGGTCGGCCATCTCGACCTTTTTCGCCCCTAGCGCTTTCGCCACTTTTTTCAGATCGAGCTGCCCGGCCACCGGCGTGACGGCAACCGCGAGGGTTTTATTGTCGCCGTTAAGCGCTACCAGCAGCGTTTTATAGACCCGCTCGGCGTCAAGATTGAGCTTGCGCACCGCCTCGTCACCGAAGTTGGTTTCGTTGCTGTCGTGCTCGTAAGGATGCAGCGTAAAGCTTACTTTCTGTTTTTCTAAAAGTTTTACCGCCGGAGTCATCGCCTAAATCCTTCCCGTATTAACCGCGTACATGCCGCTTAAAATTGGTGAATAAAAGTACTGGAGAAAAAGTGCGCATTGAGCGACAATCTGCCCCGCGTCAGCACCCGTGCTGATAGATAACCAAAATCATAAAAAAATTCCTTATTGACTGGCCGATAGCGATATCGGCCATTTTTTTTAGCGCCCCAGCAGCTCGGGGAGATTTCCCTCACCGTAAAGATGCAGCGCGCCAACCGCCAGGACATAGCGGCCAGGCGGCAGCGCATGCAGCTGCTCGCACCATCGCTGATTGCGCTGATGCATCAATAAATCACTCAGGCTGCTGCTGAAGGTATCCGGCAGTACCGTTTTGCCGCTGCTGCCCGGCGGCGCTTCCAGCCACCAGCTGACCATCGTTTGCAGCAGCCGGGCATTGACGTGCCAGTGCTGTAACGTATCTTCCAGCAGCGTCATGCCCTCATCCGGCAGCGACTTCAGCAGCGCCAGCTGGGTTTCCGGCCCCTCAAGCTCAATGATTTTTATCTGCCGCTCTTTCGCCGCCTGCAGCAGCTGATAGTCAATGCCGCAATCGGCACGCAGGCCCAGGCGCTGTGCCTGCTGCGCCTGAAGCATCAGCGCGACCTGCCAGGCGGGCAGGGTATCGATACGCTGCAAATCGATATCCAGTTCGCCGCACCGTTTCTCCAGCTGCTGGAACCGATCCGCCGACAGGCGCTGCTCCAGCGGCGGACACTGCGCGCTGTCGCTGAACGGGGATCCACCGGCGGTAATATCCGCTTCCACAATCAGCGCATCGACAGCCTGTAGCTGGTTGAGCAGTTCTCCGGGCAGCGGAGACATATTACGCGTGCCCATATGGATACTGCCTACCAGATGCAGGTGCCGTTGGCCGAGGGAAATATCCAGCGCCGGATAACGATACTCTACCGGCCAGAGCCTGCGCGACAGCCGCCGCAGTGCGTGAATGACTTTCCCCATTATCCCTCCGCCGGATCGCGTTAATAGCCCTCATGCTAACGCGATAAGTCGCTGAGCGACAGGGCAAAACGCAGCACGCTGGCCTGCCCCGGCCTGAAACGTTAATCCTGCGGCGGGCGGAAGCGGATCAGGCGATTTGCATTGCTCACCACGGTGATGGAAGAGAGCGCCATCGCTGCACCGGCCACCACCGGATTGAGCAACGTGCCGGTCAGTGGATAGAGTATTCCGGCCGCAATCGGAATACCGCAGGCGTTATAAATAAACGCGCCCAGCAGGTTCTGCTTCATATTGCGCAGCGTGGCTTTGGCAATCGCCAGCGCATCCGCCACGGCGTTCAGGTCCTGGCGCATCAGCGTGATCGCCGCCGTTTCAATGGCAACATCGCTGCCGCCGCCCATCGCAATGCCGACATCGGCCTGCGCCAGCGCCGGGGCATCGTTGATGCCGTCACCGATCATCGCTACCTGCTGACCCTGCCGCTGTAGTTCGCTAATCGCCTTTGCTTTGCCTTCAGGCAGCACTCCGGCGATCACCCTGTCGATTCCTGCTTCCCGGGCGATGGCGTTGGCGGTGATTTCGTTATCGCCGGTCAGCATCACCAGTTGGTAGCCGCGGCGATGCAGGCGCTGTAATGCGCTGACGCTTTCCTGACGCAGCGGATCGCGGATGGCAAACAGCGCGACGATTTTCCCGTCCGCCGCCAGCAGCACCGGCGTAGTACCGTTGGCGGCATGCTCAGCCAGCGGTGTGGCAGCGTCCCGGGTATCAATCTGCTGCTGCTCCATCAGCGCCAGGTTACCCAGCAGCAGCGGCTTACCGTCGAGTATGCCGCTAACGCCGAGGCCCGGTATTGTACGAAATTGCGCAACGTCCGGCAGTGACGCCACCGCGGCGTGGTCGATAATCGCCCGCGCCAGCGGATGGCTGGAACCCTGCTCAAGGGCCGCCGCCTGGCGCTCCACGTCCGCTGCCGCCGCATCGTTGAACAAGACAACCTCAACCACGCGCGGTGCGCCTTCGGTTAGCGTGCCGGTTTTATCGAACACCAGCGTGGTCAGCGTGCTGGCGCGCTGAAGTGCATCGGCATCGCGCACCAGCACGCCAAACTCGGCCGCCCGGCCCACGCCGGAAATAATCGACATCGGCGTTGCCAGCCCCAGTGCACAGGGGCAGGCGATAATCAGCACGGTGGTGGCAATCACCAGCGTGTAGACAATCTGCGGCGCGGGGCCGATGAAATACCAGATTGCCGCACTCAGCAGGGCAATCAGAACGACCGCCGGGACAAACACCGCCGAAATTTTATCGGCCAGCTGGCCAATTTCCGGCTTGCTGCTCTGCGCCTGGCGCACCAGCTGGATAATGCGGGACAGCGTGGTGTTTTTGCCGATGGCCTGCGCGCTGAACAACACGCTGCCGTCCTGAAGAACCGTCCCCGCATGAATCGTATCGGCCGGGGATTTCTGCTGCGGGATCGCCTCACCGGTCAGCATCGCTTCATCCAGCCAGGCTTCACCCTGCACAATGGTGCCATCGACCGGCACGCGGTCACCGGTAGTGACGCGTAGCGTCATACCGAGTTGGACTTCGCTCAGCGGCAGCACGCGCTCACCGCTTTCGGTGACAACGCGGGCGGTCGGCGGCGTCAAATCCAACAGTTTTTCCAGCGCCTGCGAGGAGCGCTGGCGGGCACGCTGTTCCAGCATATGGCCGAGGTTAATCAGGCCGATAATCATCGCGCTGGCTTCGTAATAGAGGTGGCGGGCTTCCATCGGGAACCATTCAGGCCACAGATTGACGCTGATGGAGTAAAGCCACGCCGCACCGGTGCCGAGGGCCACCAGGGTATCCATCGTCGCGGTACGGTTCAGCAGGCTGCGCCAGGCGCTGCGGTAGAAATGGCCACCGGCTATTACCATGACCGCCAGCGTGAGCACGCCGATCGCCAGCCAGCCGCTGCGGTTTTCCGCAGTGAGCATCATATTGTCGCCGATCATCCCCCAGCCCATCAGCGGGATGCCGAGTGCAAGAGCCAGCGCGGCCTGCCAGCGGAAGCGGCGCGTGGCGGTCTGCGCACTCAGCTGCTGCTTCTCGCGGCGTTCGGTTTCATCTTCAATAATTTCGGCGGCGTAGCCGGCACTGCTGACCGCATCGATCAGCGTTTGCGGCGAGGCGGTGCCGAGCACCAGCGCGCTGCGCTCGGCGAGATTAACCCGCGCCTGGCTGACGCCCGGCACGTTTTGTAAGGCATTCTGTACTCGTCCTACGCAGCTGGCGCAGCTCATGCCGTCAATTAACAGCTGATAGCTGTCGCCAGCGTCGGATGCCGGAAGCTGGGAAACGGCCGCTGTCAGCGCTTCCGGCTGAGATTCTGATTCTGTCAGCGGATCAGGCTTTGGGTGGCTGTCGTCCGCTGACAGGGTTGCGTGATAGCCTGCGCCTTCCACGGCGGCAATCAGCGCTTCTGCGCTGGCGCTGCCGGTGATGCGTGCATCGTTAATCGTGACCTCGGCCTGTTCAACACCGTCCAGTTTAGACAGCGTTTCCGTTACCCGTTTAACGCAGTGGCCGCAGGTCAGGCCATCCAGCGCCAGTAGCGTGGTGTGTGACATAGAAAACTCCTTATTGCCCGGTTTGACCCGGTGCGCGATTTGCAGTAGTTATGAAGGTTAAACCTTCCATCAAGGTGAAGGTCAAGGAGCAAAAATGAATATCAGTGAGGTCGCCAGAAAAACCGGCCTGACCAGCAAAGCGATTCGCTTCTATGAAGAGAAAGGACTGGTGACGCCGCCGCTGCGTAGCGATAACGGCTATCGCACCTACTCGGCGAAACAGCTGGAAGAGCTGACGCTGCTGCGCCAGGCGCGGCAGGTGGGATTTAATCTGGACGAGTGTCGGGAAATGGTCAGCCTGCTTAACGATCCGCAGCGCCACAGCGCCGATGTGAAGGCTCGCACGCTGGAGAAGGTGAAAGAAATTGAGAGCCATATCGAGCAGCTGACGCAGATGCGTCTGCGGCTGCTCGATATGGCGGCCAGCTGCCCCGGTGATGACAGCGCGGACTGCCCGATTATCAATCACCTGGCGGGCTGCTGCACCACGAAGAAACCGGCTTAGTCCTCGCGGCGCGCCACCTGCAGGGTAATGCCCTCAACTGCCACCACTACGATATTGCAGCCCGCAGGCAGGTCTTCCGCTGCCTGCACCCGCCAGTTGCCGTCCCCGATACGCACGTGGCCAAAACCGTTGACCAGCGCGCTGTCCAGCGTCAGTCGGCGACCGATAAGCTGCTGCCCGCGCTGATTCAGCGAGGAGGGGGGCTGGCGACGTTCCCGGCGCTGCAGCCAGCGATGCCACCACAGTGCGGCGAGTACGGTGAGTACCGCGAAGCTAATCCCCTGCCACTCCCACGGCATTGGCACCAGCCATACCAGCAGTGCAACCAGTACGGCAGCAATGCCGCTCCACAGCAGATATCCGCTGGTGCCCAGCATCTCGGCAGCCAGCAGCAGGCCGCCCAGCGTCAGCCACAGCCACCAGGGATTGGCCAGCAGTTCAACCAGCATCAGCGGTTCCGCTCCGTTTTACGATCGCCCAGCAGTTCGCTGATACCGGCGATCGACCCCAACAGGCTGCTGGCATCCAGCGGCATCATCACCACCTTACTGTTGTTTGCCGCACCGATATTTTGCAGCGCATCGGTATATTTCTGCGCGACAAAGTAGTTAATCGCCTGGATATCCCCAGCGGCAATCGCTTCTGACACCATTTTCGTGGCCCGCGCTTCGGCCTCTGCACCGCGTTCGCGGGCTTCGGCAGCAAGGAATGCGGACTGGCGCTCACCCTCGGCCTTCAGGATCTGCGATTGTTTTTCTCCTTCTGCGCGCAGGATCGCCGCCTGGCGTACCCCTTCGGCTTCAAGGATATCAGCACGCTTGGTACGTTCCGCCTTCATCTGGGCGTTCATTGAGGCGATCAGCTCTGCGGGGGGCCGCACGTCGCGGATCTCGATACGGGTGATTTTCACCCCCCACGGATTGGTGGCTTCATCAACGATTTGCAGCAGGCGGGTGTTGATACTGTCGCGCTGAGAGAGCATCTCATCCAGTTCCATCGAGCCGAGAACAGTACGCATATTGGTCATGGTGAGGTTGATGATCGCCAGCTGAAGATTGCTGACCTCATAGGCCGCGCGGGCCGGATCGACCACCTGAATAAAGCAGACGGCATCGATGGTGACGCTGGCGTTATCCTTCGAAATAATCTCCTGAGAAGGAATATCCACCACCTGTTCCATCATATTAATTTTGCGCCCAACGCGGTCCATAAACGGCACCACCAGGTTTAAGCCTGGCTTTAGCGTGGTGGTATAGCGGCCAAAGCGTTCGACGGTCCACTGATAGCCCTGCGGGACAATTTTGATCCCGGACCAGACGATAATCAGCGCCAGAATGATAATGACGGGAATAACAGCAAGCATTAATAACCTCCGGATTGTTATTATCAGGGCCGATCCGCTTCAGCCCTGCCGCGACCAGTTTGCTGTATTTATGTGCGCTAGCATAGCCGCGCGGGCAATTTTTTGCCCTGCCTGCGAACGAAGTGCGAGGCGTTACGCAGGAAGGTCGATATTTTGCAGAAAATCGCGGATGGGCCCGGCCTGCTGCTGGAATAAGGAGACGATCTCCTCTACCGCTTTCCCCGCCTCATTTTTCCAGGCAAGCGAAAGCGGGGAAGGCTGCCGCTGATTGGCCACTTCGCAGCTGACTAGATGGCCGCTGCTGATGTAGCGCTGGCAGAGTTCAGCAGGCAGAAAGCCGACGCCCAGCCCCTGCAGATGGCACTCCAGCTTGCTGCTTAAATCGGGAACGATAATCTCTTTTTGACCCGGCAGCAGCCAGGCGACGCGTTTGGTGAGGTTGCGTGAGGTATCTTCAATATTAATGGCGGGCCACGCGCGGAGCTTGTCCTCATGCAGTGGCCCTTCGCTCTGGGCGAGCGGGTGGCTGGATGCCACCACAAACAGCCAGCTGATGCCGCCCAGCTCCAGCAGACTGACGTTGTTGGCCAGCGCTTCGGATCCGGTCACGCCGATCGCCAGCTGGAAATCATCGTGCAGCAGGGAATCCCACACCCCCATATACACCTGACGGGAGATAAGAAACTGGGTCAGCGGGAATTTCTGATGCAGATGCGCCAGCAGTTTTGCGACGGCCTGCGGCGAGTAGAGCAGGTTATTAATCACGATATTGACCTGGCGCTCAACGCCGTGATTAATCTGCTGCAGCTCACCCGGCATCGCGTCCAGCCAGGCCAGCCACTGTCGGCAGCGCTCCAGCAGGTGATCGCCCGCGGGCGTTAACTGAACGATGCGGGTGGTGCGCATAAACAGCTGGGTGCCGACATCCTCCTCCAGCATTTTTATCCGGTAGCTGATCGCCGCAGGGGTTTTGAACAGCGCTTCGGCCGTTTTCGAAAAGCTGTGGCTTTCCGCCACGTGGATAAAGGTACGGATAGTTTCCTGGTCAAGCACAGAGAATAGGCTCCTGATAAACGCGTTCCGTAACCGGACGGTAAACGCTAAGCCTAACAGGATAACAGCAGACGAATGATGATGCAGAGCCAGAAAAGAGTTGATGAATGTTGCAGAAAGTTGAAAGGAGCCTGCGGATAAAGCAGGCCATGCAGCAAACGGCATGACCTGCCCGGTTTACATCAGCAGTCTACATCGCGATTGCAGTCTTTCGAGTAGATGTAGCTGAACTCTTCTTTACCGACCGCGTAGCCCGCCTGCGGCACATAGGCACCCATAAAGATGTAGTCGCCTTTTTTCACCGGGATCCATTCGTTATCCAGGTTATACACGCCTGCGCCGGTCAGCACATAGGCACCGTGCTCCTGCACGTGCGTTTCCACGTAACCGTGGCTTGCACCGGGCTTGAAGGAGAGGATATGCATGTTCATATCGAAGCCCAGCTCTTTCGGCAGCAGGTCCTGCAGGGTGACGTCGCTCATCCCCTCGTAGTGAATTTTTTCGAGGTTCTTGACGTTGTCGCTGACCACGTGGGCCTCGTAGCCTTTGATGCGCTGGTAGGTCCGCTTGTAGAGGAACAGCTGGCTTGGCTGGCCGCCGTTGGTGTTCTCCAGGCGCAGCGTCACGCCCGCCGGGCAGAATAAATAGCCGCCGCTGGTCAGCGGATAGTCGGTGCTGTCGGCGGAGGCCGTGACCTTACCGTCAATCACATAGACGAAGGTTTCAACGTTTTCTCCGCCAAACCCCTGCTGGTTGCGCCCGCCGTCATGCAGGGTAACCAGATAATCCACAAAGGTTGCGCCCAGTTTTGGCGTGGCCAGAATGGTGACGTCGCAGTTTTCAAAACCGGGGATCACGTTTCTGACCAGGCCTTCAGGTGGGATCAGCGCATAGTTTTTACGTTTGATAATGGAGCGCGATGCCAGAAGGTCTGTCGGATAGCCGATCTGATTCGTAAAGTATCCCATAATCATTCTCCTTTAAAATTTAAGCGGCCACTCACCCGTGGCCGGATACCGCGTTATGCCTGTGCCGCAGTCTGACGTTTGCTTTTCTGCTTCATCAGTACGTTCACAATGAAGAAGACCAGTGTGCCCACCACCAGAATGCCAGCCGAAATATAGAAGCCCATCACCTTGGAACCGGTGTTGTCGGAAATCACCCCTGTCAGGAAGGGGGCAATCACCGAAGAGGACATGCCGAAGAAGTTAAAGACGCCAAAGCTGGTGCCGTAGCCTTTTTTCGGTGCGTTATCGGCAACGAACGAGATCATGATCGGGTCGACCGCCAGCTTGCCCAGCAGTCCGTACAGGATCAGGCTGATCAGCAGCGTGGTGGCGTCAGGTGAGATCACCGTACAGACCAGCATCACCGCCGCGCACAGCTCCAGGAAGATGATCAGCTGGACTTTTTTGTTGCGGAAACGATCCGACATGCGGCTGAAGAACAGCGCGCCCGGCACGGAAGCAAAAGCCACCAGCGCGGAGGAGAAGCCAATCGCCACACCTTCGAATCCGCGTTCCTGCTGCAGGAACGACGGCAGCCAGGTGACGATCATGTAGTAGCCGTAGCAGGTGGCGAAGTACATCACGTAGGCCGAGATCATGCGTATGCTGAACAGGCCGCTGGCTTCGTTCGTTTCTTGCGGCGCTGCGGCAGCGGTGGTGCTGGCAGGCTGACTGGCTAAATGGCTGCTGTAAGAGCCACTCTTAATCACCACGGCAAAGACGAGCGTCATAATTACCAGCAGGGCGGTGATCATAAATATCGTCAGCTGCCAGTCCATGCCCATGCTTTTCACCAGCAGGCTGGAGGCGATAAGCCCGATAGCCATCCCCAGCGCGGAGCCGCTGTTAATGATCGCCGTGGCCAGGCCGCGGCGTTCCAGCGGAATGTTTTCGGACGACAGTGAATAGGCCGATCCGTAGTAAGAGCCGCAGCCCATACCGGCCAGCAGGCTACCGACGTAAACCATGGTCAGGCTGGTGGCGTTACCGATCAGCAGCGTGGCGACGATAAACAGGCAGAAGCCCGGGATCAGCACCACTTTTTTACCAAACTTATCAACCAGAATCCCCGACGGGATCTGCATACCGGTATAGGCGAAGAAGTAGAAGCTGGCGATCAGCCCCATTTCCGCGTTGGAATGCGCGCCAATGGTGGCCTGAATTTCAGGGAAAATCGGCGTCAGGATGGTGCGGTAAATCCAGATCACCGCCCAGCCAAGGCAGAGGACAACAACGATCTTTTTCCAGTACAGCGGGTCAGATCCGTTACCGGATGCCACTTTGCTAGTGCTCACAGGCTGCCTCCCTCTTCGGTCCAGGCGAGTTGATAAAGCGTATGGGCGAGGACTTTCACCCCTTCAGCCAGGTCATCGAGATGGGTTTTTTCCGCCGGGTTATGGCTGATGCCGTCAATGCTCGGCACAAAGATCATCACCGTCGGCACGCGCGGCGAGAAAATCTGCGAATCATGGCCCGCGCCGCTGTGGATCAGGCGGTAGTTGACCTTGTTTTTCTCGCACAGATGGCTGACGCATTCGACCAGCTGTTTATCCATGGGGATCGGGGTTTCATCCATCCAGCGGTCGATCTCAATTTCAATGCCCATTTCAGCAGCGATGCGGCGCATATCCGCCTCAATCTCTTCCGTAAAGCGCACCAGCGTTCCCG
The DNA here is from genome assembly GCF_003751505.1 of Erwinia sp. JUb26. GTDB lineage: Bacteria > Pseudomonadota > Gammaproteobacteria > Enterobacterales > Enterobacteriaceae > Erwinia. The sequence goes on from NZ_RJVB01000007.1 coordinate 221,071, forward strand.
CGTCGGTATGGCGGCAGTCCATCGTAAAGTGGGTAAAGCCGGGAACGACGTTAACGGTGTTCGGTTTGGGTTCGACCTTGCCGAAGGTCAGCACCAGCGGGTCGCCTTCCGCGAGGGCTTTGGTGATGGATTCGGTGCAGATGCGGCTGAAGGCATAGACCGTATCGCGGCGATAGCCCATCGGCGTGGTACCGGCGTGGTTGGATTCACCCTTCAGGCGGATATCATAGCGGCGCTGGCCGACGATGCTGGTGACGACACCGATGGTTTTGCCTTCGGTTTCCAGTACCTTGCCCTGTTCGATATGAATTTCAACGAAGGCGGCAATGTCTTTGCGCAGTGGCTGATCGTCCGCGCGGAAGTCAAAGCCCGCCTGATGCATCGCGTCAACAAAGTTCACGCCTTTGGCATCGCTGATATTTTCCACATCCTGACGGCGCGCCAGGCCGAAGATATTTTTGCTGCCCCAGAAGACGTAAGGGAAACGGCTGCCTTCCTCTTCGGCCATAGCAATCACTTCCAGCGAGCGCAGCGGCGGGCCGTAGGTGTTTCTCAGGTAGTTAGCGGCAAGGAAAGAGGCTTCAATACCGAACTGGCCGTCGAGATTGCCGCCGTTGACCACGGTGTCAATATGGGAGCCGGTCATAATGGTTTGCTCGGGGTATTTCGACCCGTGCAGGCGGGCAAACAGGTTCCCGGTTGCGTCATGTGAAGCGGCAAATCCGGCGGTTTCGAAGATGTTCTTCAGCGCTTTCTGCGCTTCCACCCACTCTTTGGTGTACAGCAGGCGCGTCATACCCCCGGTAGGATCGGCACCAATTTTGGATATTTTTCCGGAAATATCGGTTATTTCTTGTCGGAAATCTTTCATAGTTAACTTCCCGCTTGCAATCCCTGAGTAAAGTAAAGGGCGTTAAACGTACATTTAATCAGCAGCCCTGCTTTGCCCGGATTATTTATAAGACATTACGGCGATGGCGTTTATATCAACGATGCCAGCGCCGCAGTAATTTATTGCCAGAGACGTCAGCTGGCAAACGGATCTTTATGGTCGTACGATTTTTGATAAATATCGTCGGAGATCAGGTACTGATATATTTCATCTACGATGTCGATGCCGTCACGATCGCTTTCAATTTCGCGAAGATGGCTACCCTGGCCGGGATAAAGCACTTTTTCCACGCCCGGTGCCGGTTTCACTTCATTCAGCTCTTTCATGACCTGGCTGATATTTTTACGGAAGCTGCTTTCATTGGTGAAATAGCCCGGGTTCAGTACGATATGCAGCTGCCCCAGTTCGCGACCTGCGCTGAGATCGTGATACATCGAGCTGACGTGTTTGCCAAACGGCAGGCCGAGCAGCACGCCGGAAAGGATATCGACCATCATCATCAGGCCATAACCTTTCGGGCCGGCGATCGGCAGCAGGCCGCTCACGGCGAAAGGATCGGTGGTGTTTTTCCCTTCGGCATCGACGGCCCAGGTATCCGGGATCGGTGCGTTGCGGGAACGGGCGTCCAGCACTTTGCCCCACGCCTGCACGGTCGTGGCCATATCAAATGTAATGTTTTCGTCGCCTTCCGCCGGGGCAGAAAACGCAATCGGGTTGGTTCCGTAGTACACATCCGCGCCGCCGTAGGGCACGACCATCGGATCGGACTGGCAGACGGAAATCCCGATCATGCCGGCTTTCGACGCCTGCTGCACAAAGTAGGAGAGCGCGCCGCTGTGGCCGATGCGGCGAACGCCGACGACCGCCACACCGTTTTCCTTCGCCATTTCAATAGCGCGATCCATCGCCAGCTTCGATGCGACGTGCCCGGCACCGTTGTCACCGTCAAAAATCGCGCTGCAGGGACCGGTCTTTTCAAAGGTGAAGTGGGGATGATTGTTGGTGCCTCCCTTGCTGATGCGCTCAGAGTAATATTCAACTCTTACCGCTCCGTGAGAATGGATGCCGCGTGCATCAGCATGAACCAGAACATCCGCGACGATACCGGCATGTTCCTGGCTTAATCCTGCGGAATTAATTTTATTCCGAATAAGTTGATATAATTCTTGCTTAGAGACTTTCATAAATAGTCCTTTGGTTACTGCGGTTTAATTAATCCACCTCTGCGGCCTAATGTATAAAGCTGGAAGTTAAAAAATGTGATCCAGACGGGTATTATTCCATTGGTTCAAATTTTCTTTGAATATTCTCGTGATTATTAGAATATTTCTAATAAACGGGTCATTCCTTTTTCAGTGATTTTATTAATCAGACTGTTATTCGACGATTTTTTCTAACAATGGGTAAAGTGTGATAGCACTCACCTTTATCTGTCGTTTTTATTTGTAGTTTTCGGGCAGCAATAATGGCTCGAAAATAGACAGAGTATGAAAATATTTAGCCGCCGTTAATGATTGTGATGTTCACAAGATGTTTAAGGATATTACTATGGTCCATGCTTTTATCAAAAAAGGGAGTTTTCAGGACTCAGTCAGCCTGATGCTAATTTCCCGTAAACTCAGCGAGTCCCCACGCGTTGATGAAATATCGGTGATGATGGGGACACCCGCGAACAAATCCCTGCTGGAAGCCACCGGCTTCTGGCACCCCCAGTTTAATGACGCCACCCCGAACGATATCTGCGTGGCGATCAAAGCTGACTCCTCAGACGAATCGATCACCTCAGAGATTGTCGACGAACTGGATGCCGCCCTGAAGGCGATTGCCCAGGGCCAGCAGGGCGGTAAACGTCTGCTCAAGGCCCGCAGCTGGCGCACCGCACGGCAGAAGCTGCCCGATGCCAATCTGGTGCTGATTTCGATTGCCGGTGAATATGCCGGACAGCTGGCCGATCAGGCGCTGGACGACGGCTGCAACGTGATGATGTTTTCCGACAACGTCAGCGTGGAGCAGGAACGCGCACTGAAAACCAAAGCCAGCGAGAAAGGGCTGATTGTGATGGGCCCGGACTGCGGCACCGCCAGTATCGCCGGTGCGCCGCTGGCGTTTGCCAACGTGGCCCCCAAAGGCTGCATCGGCATTATTGGCGCATCGGGCACCGGTATTCAGGAGCTGACCTCGCAAATTACCCTCGCAGGGCAGGGCGTTTCTCACGCAATCGGCCTCGGCGGGCGCGATCTGACCGCTGACATCGGCGGCATCAGCGCCCTCAGCGCCCTGCGCATGCTGGCCGCCGATCCACAGAGCAAGGTGCTGGCATTCGTGTCTAAACCTCCTGCGGAAGCGGTGCGTACGCGGGTAATTGCCGAAATGAAAACCCTCGGCAAGCCGGTGGTGGCACTGTTCCTGGGCGCGAAAGCCGCGCAGAAGCAGGATGGCAATATCACCTTCGCCGCCACGCTGGATGAGGCCGCACGCCTTGCCGCCATGCTGGGGCACGTGCAGCAGATGGCCGAACAGCAGCCTGCGGTGTGCGGCGGAAAGATTTCCGGTCTGTACGCGGGTGGGACGCTGGCCGCAGAGTGCGCGATGCTGCTGGCCGACCGTCTCGGCGTTGAAGCCGACAGCAGCCACCATCACGGTTCCATGCTGAACGCCGACGGCCATCGCATCATCGATATGGGCGACGACTTCTATACCCAGGGCAAACCGCATCCGATGATTGACCCGTCGACCCGCAATCAGGAAATCGCCCGTCTGAGCCAGCAGACGCAGGTCAGCGTGCTGCTGCTGGATGTGGTGATCGGCTACGGTGCGCAGCAGGACCCGGCAGGGTCGATGGCGGCCGAGGTGAAGCGCCTGCGTGAAAAGCGCGGTTCGGCTCATCCGCTGGCGGTGATCGCCACCGTCACCGGCACAGAACAGGATCCCCAGCAGCGCTCAGCGCAGATCGCCATCCTCCACGAGGCCGGGATCGCGGTGATGAATTCGCTGCCGGAAGCGGTTGAGCTGGCGGGTTATTTGACCGCCCCGCAGCCTGTTCCGTCATCCGAGCCGGTTCCCGCGCTGTTGAACGGCGTATCGGTGATCAACGCAGGCCTGCGCAGCTTTGCGGAAGACCTGCAGACTAACGAAATTTCAGTGGTTCACTATCAGTGGGCTCCGGTTGCCGGCGGCAACCAACGTTTAGCTAACATACTGAAAAAATTAAAGTAAGGGATTGATATGTACGATTCTATTGAACAAGCCAACGCCGCGGTGATTGCCCGTATTCGTGAAGCCCGTCCACACTGGATTGACGTTGATTTAGCGAAAAAACTGGTCCCTGAACTGAATCAGGGCAGAACGCTGCTGCACGCGGGTCCGCCGGTGACCTGGCAGGAGATGAGCGGCCCGGTTCGCGGAGCCTGTATCGGAGCCTGCCTGTTTGAAGAGTGGGCCAGTGATGAACAGCAGGCGCTGGCGCTGCTGGAGAACGGCGAAATCAAATTTGTCCCGTGCCACAACGTCAGTGCCGTGGGCCCAATGGGCGGCATCACCTCCGCCCATATGCCGATGGTGGTGGTGAAAAACCACACCCACGGCAACTTTGCCTACTGCAACCTGAACGAAGGCATCGGCAAAGTGATGCGCTTCGGTGCCTACGGTCCGGACGTGCAGGAACGCCACCGCTGGATGCGCGACTCGCTGACCCCAATTCTGAAAGACGTGCTGGCGACCTTTGCTGACGGTATCGATCTGACCGCGTTGATGGCCCAGGCCATTACCATGGGTGACGAATTCCACCAGCGTAATATCGCCGCTTCCGCGCTGCTGATGCGCCAGCTGGCACCGAAAATCACCCTGCTGGATCGCGATAAGGCCGAGCTGGGCCGCGCGATGCACTTCCTCAGCATCACCGATCAGTTCTTCCTCAACCTGGCGATGGCCTACTGCAAGGCGGCGATGGATGCCGGTGCGGATATCAAAGAGGGCACGATCGTCACGGTGATGACCCGCAACGGCAAAAACTTCGGCGTTAAGATCAGCGGCATGGGCGATCGCTGGTTCACCGCGCCGGTGAATACCCCGGAAGGTCTGTTCTTCTCCGGTTACAGCCAGGCCGATGCAAACCCGGATATCGGCGACAGCGCAATCACCGAAACCTTCGGTATCGGCGGTGCGGCGATGGTTGCAGCACCTGGCGTGACCCGCTTTGTCGGTGCGGCAGGCGGCATGACGGCCGCCACCGAAATCTCCGAAGAGATGGCGGAAATCTTCCTTGAGCGCAACATGATGCTGCAAATCCCAACCTGGGATTTCCAGGGAGCCTGCCTGGGCCTGGACGCGCGCCGAGTCGTCGAAACCGGTATCACGCCGCTGATCAACACCGGCATTGCCCACCGTGAAGCGGGCGTTGGCCAGATCGGCGCGGGTACCGTACGTGCGCCGCTGGGCTGCTTTGAAAAAGCGATTGAAGCGCTGGCTGAAGAGCTGGGCATCACCGGTTAAGTCAGTACTAGCCGGTTAACCAGGGGGAGGAGATATGCAGAGTATTGCGCTGGCCGTCAGCCGTCATGCCACAGAGGACTTCGGTCCACTGCGCTGCATCGGCCATTTTCGCAACGCCATCAATCTCCTCACCCCCGGTCAACAGCTGCTGACGCTGCACCGGGAAGGGCGCGGACTCAGTCCGATGGGCTGGGAAATTGCCGATGAAGACTTTGACGATTTCTCCGATGAGCTGGTGGAGTCCCCGGCGTGTGAGCTGACGCCTGAAGGGGTCGTGCTGGCGGATATCTGTCTTTGCCCGCCGGAACATCGCACGGATCTGCATCTGTCGCGCACGGGGCAGATCGCTACGGCTCCGCTGGACGCGATGCTGGCCGCCACCACGGCGGAAACCGGGTTATTTGGTCGCCTGGATCGCCTCATCACTCCGCCTTTTAACGCGGAAGTCCTGCAGATGCAGCAGCAGTTCCGTGGGTGGCTGCAGGGCGAAAGCGTTGACTGGAGCAGCGTGCTGGGTAAAGGCCCGGGCCTGACGCCGGGCAACGATGACACGGTGCTGGGGATGCTGCTGTGCGCCTGGTTCGATCGGCGTATTGACGTTCCCCGGCTACCCGCATTCTTTGCCGCCAGCCGTCCGCTGGATGAGCTGACCACGCTTGTCAGCGTCAACTATTTACGGTTTGCCGCGCAGGGGATTTTCGCTTCGCCGCTGCAGCGGTTTGTGGCTGCGCTGTCCGGCGAGCATTCGCTGCCCGCTGCCGTTGACGAGCTGCTGGCAATCGGCCACTCCTCCGGCGTGGATACGCTGCTGGGCATCTGGTCCGGGGCCAGAGTTATCAACGGTCTTTATTAAACTTGCAGGAAAAATCGCTGCCGGACGCGCTCCGGCAGGGCTTCCTGTTCCCTGAATTCAGAGAAAACAGAGGTTGGAATGGAAACGTTAGTGATTGCTCTGGGGGGCAACGCCCTGTTACAGCGTGGCGAAGTGCTGTCCGCTGAGAACCAGTATCGCAGTATTTCCCTTATCGCCGATGCGGTTGGCAAGCTGGCGAAAAAGTACCGTATCGCCATTGTGCACGGCAACGGCCCACAGGTCGGGCTGCTCGCCCTGCAGAATCTCGCCTATCGCGACGTACCGCCTTATCCGCTGGATATTCTGGTAGCGGAAAGCCAGGGGATGATTGGATATATGCTGGCGCAGCAGCTGTCGGCGTATCATCCATCGCAGCCGGTTTCCACGCTGCTGACCCGCGTGCTGGTAGACAGCAATGACCCGGCCTATCAGCAGCCGAGCAAGTTTATCGGCCCGGTTTATCAGCCGTCGCAGCAGCAGGAGCTGGAGCAGAAATACGGCTGGAACATGAAGCTGGACGGCAGCTATCTGCGCCGCGTGGTTCCGTCGCCGGAACCGAAGAAAATTATTGATATCGAGGCGATTAACCTGCTGATGGCGAAAAATCATATCGTCATCTGCAACGGCGGTGGCGGCGTGCCGATGGTTGCTGAGGGCGACAGCCTGGTGGGCAGCGAGGCGGTGATCGATAAAGATCTGGCTTCGGCGCTGCTGGCGGAAGCGCTGGATGCCGATCATCTGGTGATCCTCACCGACGCGGATGCGGTCTATGAGCACTGGGGAACGCCGAAGCAGCGCGCGATCCGCTCCGCCACCACCGCCGAACTGGCACCGATGGCGGTTAACGACGGCGCGATGGGGCCAAAAATCACGGCGGTCAGCCGCTTTGTGCAGCGCAGCGGCAAAGTCGCGCACATCGGCGCACTGAAGGACATCGACGCCGTGCTGGCAGGAACGGCGGGGACGTTAGTGACCCCGTAATCGTGTTATCAGGAATCAGGATGGGCCTTTGCGCCCGTCATACCAGGGAGTCTGGCTATGCAAACAACAAAAAATGAACGGGTCCCGTACTGGATTAAAACCGTTATTATTTTCTTCCTCGGCTGGGTGGTGATTTACGCCGCACGTTCGGTGCTCAGCCCGGTGATGCCGCAGATCGAGACCGAATTCGGCCTGTCTAAAAGCCAGCTGGGCTTAATCAGCAGCCTGTTCTTTCTCGCCTACACCCTGCTGCAGGTGCCCGCCGGAATGCTCGGCGACCGGTTAGGTAGAAAGCGCATTCTGGTCAGCGGTTTTATGCTGTTTACGCTGTTTATGGCCGCCATCAGCATTTCACCGACCTTCCTGATTTTTATGCTGCTGTGGATGCTGACCGGGGCATCGCAGGGCGTGTACTACGGCCCGCAGTATGCGCTCTCTTCCGAAGCCATTCCGAAAAAGTGGATCACCCTCGGCAGCGCGGTGATCGGCAGCGGCATGTCGTTTGGTATCGCGCTGGGTTATTACCTCTCCAGTTTTATGATCGAGCATTACCATACGACGTGGAAGATGCCGTTCCTGGCGATGGCGCTGCCGGTACTGATCGTGGCGCTGCTGATGCTGGTGTTTATCCGTGAAAAAGCACCGGCACCGGAGGCTAATCCTGCTGCCGGAGCAGAAAAGAAAGGCGACTTCAGGTTTAGCGATCTGTTTAAAAACCGTAACCTGCTGATGGCCTACATCACCATCTTCTGCTCGATTTACGGCTTCTTCGTCATCATCACCTGGCTGCCTTACTACCTGCAAAAAGAGCGTGGGATGGATATTGTGCATGCCGCGGGCATTGCCTCGATCGTGCCGTGGATTTCGGTATTGGGGACGCTGATTTGCAGCTATATTTCCGACAGACTGGGCCGCCGGAAACCCGTTGTGCTGTGCATGCTGCCGTTCTCGCTGCTGGCGATTTTCGGCATCGTCTACTCCTCCAGCGAGGCGGCGCTGATCGGCGTGCTGGTGCTGTACGGTTTCATCGGCAAAATCAGCCTTAACCCGGTGCTGATTGCGCTGGTGGCGGATAACGCGCCGCGCGCCGCGCTGAGTACCGCCTTCGGCCTGTACAACTTCTTCGGTATGGCGGCATCGATCTTCGCCCCTTATGTCACCGGATTCATTGCCGACAGCACCGGATCGCTGAATGCGGGCTTCTATTTTGCTGCAATGATCACCGTGGTGGGATTTGTGGCGATGCTGTTCGTGAAGGAAGGGAAGCGGGTTTAGCCATTCTTAAAGAGGCTCATCGCAGGATGAGCCTCTGAATGCCGATCAATACAGCAGGGAATAAAGCTGACGGCGATATTTGCTGGCCAGCGCATCGCCGGTGCCCAGCGCCGCAAGGATTTCCTGCAGGATTTTACGCGCCTGACCGTCCGCCGCGCCGAGATCTTTCTTCAGGTGAACGAACAGCAGATCCAGCGCCTCTTCGTTACGGCCGACCTGATGCAGCTGGATCGCCAGTTGGGTTGCCAGTGAAGCGTCTTCCGGGTTCTCGGCGATCTGCTGCTGTAGCTGCTGGATCTCCGGGGTATCCGCCGCCTGTTTCAGCAGATCGATCTGCGCAATCAGCCCCTGGTAGCGGCTGTCCTGATCCTGCAACGGCACCACTTTCAGTACGGCTTCGGCTTCGTCACTGCGGTTCAGTTCAATCAGCACTTCAGCCAGCAGAAAACCGATCTCGCTACGCTGATTGCTCAGCTGCCAGGCATCCTTGAGCAGCGGCAGGGCATCCAGCATGTTGCCTTCGTCCATCAACTGCATTGCCTGCTGCGCCTTCAGCTCTTCTTCCTTCGGCAGCACTTTTTCCAGCAGCGCGCGGACGGCTTCTTCCGGCTGCGGCCCCTGGAAGCCGTCAACCGGCTGGCCGTTCTGGAACAGATACACGGTTGGGATAGAGCGCAGGCCAAACTGCTGCGCTACGGCAGGCTCTGCATCACAGTCCAGCGTTGCCAGAATAAACTGACCGGCATATTCCTGCGCCAGGCGTTCCAGCAGCGGCGTCAACTGCTGGCAGTGCTGGCTTCTCCCGGACCAGAAGTAAAACAGCACGGGAACCTGCATTGACTGTTCCAGCGTCTGGTGCAGGTTGGTTTCATTAATTTCAACAATCGCAGCGTGTGGTGCCATGAATTCGTCTCTTTTCACATGAGTTTCTTAGTGTATTGGGGCAGACCGGCGGGCTTCAAGGTCTACCGTCTAATTCTGCCGTAAAAACCAGTCCAGCATCCGGCCCGGCAGCAGCCGTCGCAGCACGGTCATCGCCCAGGTCACCAGCGTCACCGGATAGCGCAGGCGCGGGTACTGACTTTCCAGCGCGTGATGCAGCTTCGGTAAAATCGCCTCTGGTGGCAGGGTAAATCGGGCGGCGATGCCCGGGTTTTTCACCGGCTTATCCTGCTGTGCCTGGCTGACGTTATCGGTAAATCGGGTGCTGATTGGCCCCGGTTCAATCAGGCTGACCCGCACGCCGCTGCTGTGCAGCTCCATACGCAGCGCATCGGACCAGGCCTCCAGCGCATATTTACTGGCGGCGTAAGCACCACGGCCCGGCGTGGAGATTAGCCCCAGCACCGAGCTGGTGTTGACAATGCGGCCGCTACCGCTGGCAATCAGCGCGGGCAGCAGCAGTATCGTCAGCTGGTGGGTGCCGAACAGATTGGTGGAAAACTGACGTTCCAGCTGTTCGCGGGTCACGGACTGCAGCGGGCCGTACTGGCCAAAGCCGCCGTTGTTGAACAGTCCGAACAGTCTGCCCTCACACAGCGTGAGGATCTCCGCCGCTCCGCGCTCCACGCTTTCCGCATCATCCAGATCGAGCAGCACGCCGCTAAAGCCCAGTGCGTTCATCCGCTCCACATCCTGCGGCTTGCGGCAGGCGGCAATCACATGATAGCCGCGACGCAGCAAATCGCTGGCCGCCGCCAGGCCAATCCCACTGGAACTGCCGGTTATTACGATAGATTTTTGCATAACTTTACCTGTCGGGACGTTCGCAGTCGGGTTACTCATGGTTAACTAAAGGAGCCAATTGTTTCGCCATCAGGTCGGCGATAAACGACTGAGCGGCAGGGGCCGGATGAATCCCGTCATCCTGCATCCATTCCGGTTTCAGATACACCTGCTCCATAAAGAACGGCACCAGCGGAATGCTGTTGCGTTCCGCCAGCTGCGGATAGATCGCGGCAAACGATTCGGTATAGCGACGACCATAGTTGGCGGGCAGGCGAACCTGCATCAGCAGCGGCTGTGCCCCGGCGGCTTTAACCTGCTTAATGGCGCTGTCGAGATCCTGCTCAAGCTGCTTAGGCGGGAAGCCGCGCAGGCCGTCATTGCCACCCAGTTCAATCAGCACCCAGCGGGGCTGATGTGTTTTCAGTAAAGCGGGCAGACGCGCAACGCCCTGGGCCGCGGTATCACCGCTTATGCTACCGTTAACGATAGCGGGTGATTTTTGCCATTTATCATTGAGTAACGCAGGCCATGCGGCACTGGCGGACATGCGGTAACCGGCGCTGAGGCTGTCGCCCAGCACCAGCAGCGTATCCGCCGCCGTCGCGCGCAGCGTCATCAAAGCCAACAGCAACAGGAAAGGGTAATGCCAGCGGAAAACATTCTTGAAGTTCATCGTCTTAGTAAGTCCGTCGGTCAGGGTGAGCATCAGCTTTCCATCCTCACCGGAGTTGAGCTGGTTGTCAAACCGGCTGAAACTATCGCCCTGATCGGCGAGTCGGGTTCAGGGAAATCGACGCTGCTCGGCATTCTTGCCGGTCTGGATGATGGTAGCGAAGGGGAAGTGATGATGCTGGGTCAGCCGCTGCACAGCATGGATGAAGAACAGCGTGCAGAGCTTCGGGCAAAAAATGTCGGCTTCGTTTTCCAGTCGTTCATGCTGGTACCGACGCTGAACGCGGTGGAAAACGTACAGCTTCCGGCGCTGCTGCGCGGTGAGAATGACCGCCAGAGCCGGGAGCAGGCGGCACAGCTGCTGGGCCAGCTCGGACTGGGTCAGCGCCTCAGCCACCTGCCCGCCCAGCTTTCCGGCGGGGAGCAGCAGCGCGTGGCGCTGGCTCGCGCCTTTAACGGCCGCCCGGCGCTGCTGTTTGCCGATGAGCCGACCGGAAACCTGGACCGTAAAACCGGCGACCGCATTGCCGATCTGCTGTTTTCCATGAACCGTGACCTCGGCACCACGCTGGTGCTGGTGACACACGATGAACAGCTGGCGGCGCGTTGCGATCGTCGCCTGCGGCTGCGCGACGGCAAGCTGTGGGAGGAGTCATGATCTGGCGCTGGTTCTGGCGCGAGTGGAAATCGCCCTCGCTGCTGATTGTCTGGCTGGCGCTGACGCTGGCGGTGGCCTGCGTGCTGGCGCTGGGTTCGCTCAGCGACCGTATGGAAAAAGGGTTAACCCAGCAAAGCCGTGATTTTATGGCGGGTGACCGCACATTGCGCAGCTCGCGCGAGGTGCCTGCTGAATGGCTGGAGCAGGCGCGCAGCGACGGGCTGCAGGTAGGGCGCCAACTGACCTTTATGACCATGACCTTCGCCGGCGATACGCCGCAGCTGGCGTCGGTGAAAGCGGTCGATGACGCTTATCCAATGTTCGGCCAGCTGTCAACCGAACCGGCCGGGTTAAAACCAGCGGCGGGCACCGTGCTGGCCGCGCCCCGGCTGCTGGCGCTGCTCGAGCGTAAAAGCGGCGACAATCTTGACGTCGGCGATGCCACGCTGCGCATCGCTGGGGAGGTCACTCAGGAACCGGATGCCGGATTCAATCCGTTCCAGACCGCGCCGCGCCTGTTGATGAACCTGGCCGACGTGGAGAAAACCGGCGCTGTGCAGCCGGGCAGTCGCCTGACCTGGAATTATAAGTTTGCCGGCAATCCGCAGCAGCTGGCGCGCTTTGACGGCTGGATCGCCTCGCGGCTGACGCCGGACCAGCGCTGGATCAGCGTGGAAAACTCGGATGATGCGCTGGGTAAATCCATGCAGCGCGCCCAGCAGTTCCTGCTGCTGTCGGCGCTGCTGACGCTGATGCTGGCGATTGCCGCCGTGGCGGTGGCGATGAGCCACTACTGCCGCAGCCGCTACGATCTGGTTGCCGTGCTGAAAACCCTGGGGGCGAATCGTAAGGCGTTACGCAAGCTGATTGTCGGACAGTGGCTGGCGGTACTGTTTTTGGCGGCGGTGTGCGGTGGGGCGATCGGCATGGGGTTTGAGGCGCTGCTGCTGCGCATGCTGCGCCCGGTGCTGCCCGGTGAACTGCCTGCCGCCAGCGGCTGGCCGTGGCTGTGGGCGGTGGGCTCGCTGTTTGTGATTTCGCTGCTGGTTGGCCTGCGGCCGTATCGCCTGCTGCTGGCAACCCAGCCGCTGCGCGTGCTGCGTCGCGACGCGGTAGCGAATATCTGGCCGTTGAAAATCTATCTGCCGCTTATGGCGCTGGTGGTGGTGGGGCTGCTGGCCCTGCTGGTGGGCGGCAGCACGCTGCTGTGGGCGCTGGTGGCGGGCATTGTGCTGCTGTCGCTGCTGCTGGGCGCTGTGGGCTGGGGCGGACTGCTGTTGCTCAGGCGCCTGACGCTGCGTAATTTGGCGTTTCGCCTGGCGGTAAACCGCCTGCTGCGGCAGCCGTGGACCACCCTGAGCCAGCTGGCCGCATTTTCGCTGTCGTTTATGCTGCTGGCGCTGCTGCTGGTGATGCGTGGCGATCTGCTGGATCGCTGGCAGCAGCAGCTGCCGCCGGGTAGTCCGAACTATTTCCTGCTGAATCTGACCGCGCAGCAGGTGCCGCAGGTGAAAACCTTCCTTGAACAGCATCAGGTGAAGCCGGAAACGTTCTATCCGGTGGCCCGCGTGCGGCTGACCGGGATCAATCAGCAGGCGGTCGATCCGAAGCTGGACGAGTCGCTGAACCGCGAGCTGAATCTGACGTGGCAAAGCGATCTTCCCGATCACAATCCGCTGACCGCAGGCAGCTGGCCGCCGAAGGCCGGGGAAACCTCGATGGAGGAGGAACTGGCGGGAAGGCTGGGGGTGAAGCTGGGGGATACGCTGACCTTTACCGGCGATACCCAGGACTTTACGGCGAAAATTACCAGCCTGCGGAAGGTGGACTGGGAAAGCCTGAAGCCGAACTTTTTCTTCATCTTCCCGCCGGGGGCGCTGGATGCGCAGCCGCAGACCTGGCTGACCAGCTTCCGGCTGGACAATAACAACGCGCTGCTGGTGCAGCTCAACCGCGAGTTTCCTACGCTGAGCCTGCTGGATATCGGCAGTATTCTGCGGCAGATCGGGCAGGTACTGGCGCAGGTAAGCCAGGCGCTGGAAATTATGGTGGTGCTGGTAACCGCCTGCGGCGTACTGCTGCTGCTGGCGCAAATCCAGGTCGGCATGCGCCAGCGGCGGCAGGAACTGGTGGTGTATCGTACATTGGGCGCGGGCAAAAAGCTGCTGCGCGGCACGCTGTGGTGCGAGTTCGCGCTGCTTGGCGTAGTGTCCGGCGCGGCGGCTGCAATCGGTGCGGAAGCGGCCCTGTGGGGACTACAGCGAAAAGTGTTCGACTTCCCGTGGCAGCCGGATTTCGTGCTGTGGCTGGTGCTGCCGCTGACCGGTGCGCTGCTGCTTTCCCTGTGTGGCGGCTGGCTGGGCGTGCGGTTGCTGAAGGGCAGGGCGCTGTTCCGGGGATATGAGGCGGGGTGAGATCGTCGCGTCGGTCACTGCCGGGCCGGTATTTACGCCGACCGGTGGGTGCCCTGGCCTGGCGGGTCCTCGCGCCGCGTTGCGGTCCCTTCACTTCGTTCGTCAGCCTGTCGGACCAGCGCAAACCTGACCGACACCGATACGCCCGACGGCGATCTTCCCGCGACACAAACCCGACACCGATTAGCAGGATTCAGGGGTAACAGCCATAAAAAAACGGACCTGAAAAGGTCCGTTTTTCTTAACCAGCAAACCTCAGCAAAAAAGCAATCAGCTCAGCTTCTCAACCGCCCAGGCAATCCCGCTGGCGTACTCTTCCGGCAGCATCGGTACCAGCGCTTTCAGCGCGTCGCTTAATGCTGCGGTGCTGACGTCGGAAAGATTCAGGTGGCCGACCTTACGGCCCGGACGCACTTCTTTATCGTACCAGTGCAGATGCACCAGCGGCTGCTGCAGCCAGTCCAGATTCACGTCGGTACCGATCAGATTCACCATCACCGCCGGGCTGGTGACGACCGGCTTCGGCAGCGGCAGATCGAGGATCGCCCGCAGGTGCAGTTCGAACTGACTGATCGATGCGCCGTTCTGCGTCCAGTGGCCGCTGTTGTGCACGCGCGGGGCCAGCTCGTTGATCAGCAGACCTTCCGGCACCACGAAGCACTCCATCGCCATCACGCCGACGTAGTTCAGCTCGTTCATGATGGCTGACAGCATCTGCTCGGCCTGCTGCTGATGGGCAGCATTGACCACCGGCAACATGACGCTGGTGCGCAGAATACCGTCCTGATGCAGGTTATGGGTCAGCGGAAAGAACACCGTGCTGCCATCGTGACCGCGCGCGCCGACCAGCGACACTTCGCCGGAGAAGTTAATGCCGCGCTCAACGATGCATTCACCGTAGCACTCTTCCGGCAGCGAGCCGGTTTCGGTCGCGCGCAGGCGCCACTGGCCGCGCCCGTCGTAGCCACCGGTACGGCGCTTCACGATCGCCAGTTCGCCGAGGGTGGTAAATACCTGTGGCCACTGGTCGGCGGCGGAAAGCAGCTGCCAAGGCGCGGTAGCCAGGCCTAGCCGGTCAAGCAGCTGTTTTTGCGTCAGGCGGTCAGCCAGCTGGGGGAAAATATCGCGGTTAACGAAGGCGTTATGGCCTGCCAGTTCGCGAGTCAGCGCGGTTTCCGGCCAGCGTTCGATTTCAGCGGTAATCACACTGGCGGCAATCGGTAGCGCTTCCGGTTCCGCATCCAGCCCGACCGGATAAACGGCGATACCCAGCGGTTCTCCCGCCTGGCGCAGCATGCGCCCCAGCTGGCCGTTGCCTAATACGCAAACCGGTTTCATGCATCACCCCGTGGATCCGGGTTGTTCAGCACTTCATCGGTCTGGGACTGACGCCATGCCGCCAGGCGCGTTGCCAGTTCGGCATCGTGCAGGGCAACAATCTGTGCCGCCAGCAGGGCCGCGTTTGCCGCTCCGGCTTTACCAATCGCCAGCGTACCCACCGGAATACCGCGCGGCATCTGCACGATGGAGTAAAGGCTGTCGACGCCGCTCAGCGCCGCGCTCTGCACCGGTACGCCCAACACCGGAACCAGCGTTTTGGCCGCCAGCATACCCGGCAGGTGGGCCGCGCCGCCTGCGCCTGCAATAATCACCTGATAGCCGTTATCCGCAGCCTGTTCGGCAAAGCTGAACAGCTTGTCCGGGGTACGGTGGGCAGAAACTACTTCACAGTGGAAGGGAACGTCCAGGCTGGTGAGGATTTCCGCTGCAAACTGCATGGTTGCCCAGTCACTTTTGGAACCCATAACAATAGCAATGCGGGCCGGTGCGGCGTTAGATGACATGCGGGGCTGACTCCTGTGATTTTAAAACGTCACCGTAGTAACCCTGGGGCTACCCGATGGGAAGGGCTGAGAGAATAGCATGAGTCAGCGGCAAGGAAAACGGTTGCGTAGCGGATTATAGGGCCATCTCAGGGCAATATTTTGATTCAGAACGGGAAGGAAATCAGCGTCGTCTCGTCTGCACTGACTTTAATCATCGATCCCTGCTCGTGCCAGGCGCCCAGAACGATTCGTTCAGCCGCAGAGCCATCAACGGTCAGCTGATGTACCGCCGGGCGATGGGTGTGCCCGTGGATCAAAATCGGCGCATGATGGCGATGCATGGCCGCCACAACCGCCTGCTGATTCACATCCATAATTGCCATATCTTTGCTGTTGTTCGCCTGTTTGCTTCCGGCGCGCATTTTCACCGCAATACGCTGGCGAATAGACAGCGGCAGGGTGAGGAACAGCCTTTGCAGCCAGGGCTGGCGAACCTTGGCGCGGAAACGCAGATAGCCCACGTCGTCGGTACAAAGCGTGTCGCCGTGCATAATCAGCACACGCTTACCGTAAAGATCCAGCAGCTGCTCTTCCGGCAGCAGGGTCATGCCTGCGGCGCGGGCAAAGCGTTTGCCGACCAGGAAATCGCGGTTGCCGTGAATAAAGAAGCAGGGGATGTTGAGCTGGCGCAGGGCCTGAGCGACTTCCGCATGCAGCGGATTCGGATCGTCGTCGCCAATCCAGGCTTCAAACAGGTCGCCGAGAATATAGAGGGCGTCAGCATGCTGCGCTTCCCGGCGTAAAAAATGAAGAAAACCGGCAGTAATTGCCGGTTCCTCAACGCACAGATGGATATCTGCGATAAACAGCGTGTGCGACATTATTACTCGCTGACGGTAACTTTCTGGATGATCACGTCGTCTTTTGGCACGTCCTGGTGCATGCCGCTGCGGCCGGTAGAAACGGCTTTGATTTTCTCAACCACGTCCATACCTTCAACCACTTCAGCGAACACGCAGTAACCCCAGCCCTGCAAGCTTTCGTCACGGAAGTTCAGGAAGTCATTGTCGGCAACGTTAATGAAGAACTGAGCGGTAGCAGAGTGAGGAGCCTGAGTACGCGCCATCGCCAGGGTGCCTTTGGTGTTCTTCAGGCCGTTGTTCGCTTCGTTGCGGATCTCGTCTTTGGTGTTTTTCTGCTTCATGCCAGGTTCGAAACCGCCGCCCTGAACCATAAAGCCGTTAATTACACGGTGAAAAATGGTGTTGTCGTAGAAACCTTCACGGCAGTACTCCAGGAAGTTTTTTACGGTTGCCGGCGCTTTGTCATCAAAAGTTTTGATTACGATATCGCCGTGGTTAGTCTGGAAAGTGACCATATTTTCATCCTGTCAGGGTTAGAGTATTAAGAATGCGCGTCGGGAGGATGGACAAATGTCCGCTCCAGGCGACAGACGGCTCTTATATCACAAAATGTGATGGCGAGTCAGCCCTGCTGCATAACAACATCCCTGCTATAGCGATACCTGGCGTAGCGCTGGCATGAAAAATGCGTCAGAATACGGGATTATCATTTTTATTATTAACCCCGCACACGCCTAAAACGGAATGTCTCAATGCTAAAGATTTTCAATACCCTGAGTCGTCAAAAAGAGGAATTTAAACCTATTCATGCCGGTCAAGTTGGCATGTACGTGTGCGGCATTACCGTTTATGACCTCTGTCACATTGGACACGGCAGGACCTTTGTGGCGTTTGACGTGGTGTCTCGCTATCTGCGTTACCTTGGCTATTCACTGAAGTACGTGCGTAATATCACCGATATTGATGACAAGATTATCAAGCGCGCCAACGAAAACGGCGAAACGATTGGTGAACTGACCGACCGCATGATTGCCGAAATGCACACCGATTTTGCCGCGCTGAACATTCTGCCGCCGGACCTGGAGCCGCGTGCGACACGCCATATTGATGAAATCATCGAGCTGGTGAGCACGCTGGTCGCCCGCGAGCATGCCTATGTCGCCAGCAACGGCGACGTGATGTTCTCCGTAGACAGCGATCCGACCTACGGCTCTCTGTCACGCCAGGATCTGGAGCAGCTGCAGGCCGGTGCGCGCGTGGAAGTGGCGGATGTGAAACGCAATCCGATGGACTTCGTGCTGTGGAAAATGTCCAAGTCCGACGAGCCGGGTTGGGCATCGCCATGGGGTAACGGTCGTCCGGGCTGGCACATTGAGTGCTCGGCGATGAACTGCAAGCAGCTGGGTCACCACTTCGACATTCACGGCGGCGGCTCGGATCTGATGTTCCCGCACCATGAAAACGAAATTGCCCAGTCCACCTGCGCCCATGATGGCCCGTACGTGAACTACTGGATGCACTCCGGCATGGTGATGATTGATCGCGAGAAGATGTCTAAATCGCTGAACAACTTCTTTACCGTACGCGACGTGCTGGCGCATTACGATGCGGAAACCGTGCGTTACTTCCTGATGTCCGGCCACTATCGTAGCCAGCTAAACTACGGCGAAGATAACCTGAACCAGGCGCGCGCGGCGCTGGAGCGCCTGTACATCGCAGTGCGTAATACCGATGCATCGGCCACGCCTGCCGGTGGTGAAGCCTTTGAAGCCCGCTTCCGTGAAGCGATGGATGACGACTTCAACACGCCGGAAGCCTACTCTGCGCTGTTCGACCTGGCGCGTGAAGTTAACCGCCTGAAGTCAGAAGATAAAGCCGCAGCCGATGGACTGGCTGCCCGCCTGCGTCATCTGGCCGGCGTGCTTGGCCTGCTGGAGCAGGATCCTGAGCTGTTCCTGCAAAGCGGAGCACAGAGCAACGATGATGAAGTCGCCGAAATCGAAGCGCTGATCAAAATGCGCATCGACGCGCGTAATGAGAAGAACTGGGCGCAGGCCGACGTGGCCCGCGACAGGCTGAACGAGATGGGCATTGTCCTTGAAGATGGCCCTGCCGGGACCAGCTGGCGTCGTAAGTAACGCCTCACTCCGGGCCAGCAATCGCTGGCCCGTTTCATTCAGGGATGCGTGACTATGATCCGTCAGTTTGCCCTCACTAACTATCGCTCCATCCGTCATCTTGAGTTTGAACTCGGTCAGTTGAATGTCATCAGCGGACCCAACGGCTGCGGCAAATCCAACCTGTATAAAGCGGTGCGTCTGCTGCATGAAGCGGCATGCGAACGCCTGTCGCTGGGGCTGGCACAGGACGGTGGCATTCAGAAGGCGATGTGGGCGGGCGGAAAGCGGCCCGGCGAACGCAACAGCGAGCTGAAGCGTATGGTGCTGGCGGTTGAAATGAGCGACTTCGACTATCAGTTGGAAATTGGCTTTCCCGAGCCGCTGATCAGCCTGTTTAACCTCGACCCGCTGGTGAAAAAAGAACAGCTGTGGCTGAGCGGCCACCGACGCCGCCGATCGGCGCAGCTGCTGGAGCGCAATAATCAGACTGCGTTTCTGCAAAATATTGACGGTGAAAGAGTGGCTTACCCGGCCTCGCTGCACGCGGAAGAATCGGTGTTTGCTCAGCTGGCGGAGCCGCATCTTTATCCAGAGGTGTCGCAGGTGCGTGAGAGTCTGCGCGGCTGGCGTTTCTACCACGAATTTGCCGTGTGGCCCGGTAGCGCGCTGCGTGCGCCGCAGGTGGGCATTCGCTCACCGGTGCTGGCCCATGACGGCAGCAACCTGGCTGCCGCCTTTGAAACGATTCGCGAACGCGGGCACAGCGAGCTGCTGTTCTCGACCCTTGAGCGGGCGTTTCCCGACTGTCGCTTTGAAGTAGACGCGCAGGGCGGGCGTTTTCAGCTGCTGATGCATCGCCAGGGTATTCTGCGGCCGCTGGAATCCGCCGAACTGTCCGATGGCACGCTGCGCTTTCTCTGCCTGGTGGTGGCGCTGCTCAGTCCGCGTCCGCCCGCATTTATGGCATTAAACGAACCGGAGAACAGTCTGCATCCCGATCTGTTGCCCGCGCTCGCCGAGCTGATCGCCGAAGCCAGCCGCTACAGCCAGCTGTGGGTAACCAGCCATTCTCCGCTGCTGGCTCAGCTGATTGCTGAACACGCCGAGGTGCGACACTACCAGCTGGGCCAGGTAGATGGCGCAACGGTGATAAGCGATGGCGCCGTCTGAGCTGCATCGTTCCGGTTACCTGGCTTTAGCTGCCCGGCTGGCGCTGTAGATTGCCAGCAGCGGTGCCAGTGCAAGCACGCCAAACAGTACGCGCGAGGCGCTGATTGCCCCCTCGGTACCACCCGGCACGTTCAGCCCGCCCATATTCGCCAGCATGCCGGAAAGCGCTGCGCCCAGCGCGGTAGCGAATAGCTGAACGGTAGAAATTGAGGTGGCGGCGGCGTCCTGATCTTCTGCCGGGGTCACCTCCAGCACTCGGGTCAGCAGATGCGGCCAGCCGATGCCAATACCGAATCCCACCAGCAGCAGCGCCAGCGAGATCGCCACCAGCAGCGTGATGCCCTCGGTGCTCTGTACCGGCGTTGCTAGCGACAGCATGACCATTCCAGCCAGCACCAGCACCGGGCCGATAACAATCGCCAGCGTAATACGCTTGCCCTGCCAGCCGGAGCTCCACACCTCGGCCAGCGTCCAGCCTGCCGCCATCAGGGCCGCCAGATAGCCTGACATCAGCGGAGACTGTCCGTGCAGGTGCTGGAGGAAGTAGGGGACAAAGGTTTCACTGGTCATACCGATGACCAGCAGGCCAATGGTCAGATACAGCATCAGCAGCGGTGAATGAAGGCGCAGCGCATTGCGCGGCAGAAGGCCAGCGTCGCCTTTCAGTTCACGACGTACCAGTATCGCCACCAGAAAGATCGCGACGCCAACCCCGAGCAGGTTATAGCTCAGCTCCACTTTGGTGCTGCCGAGGCTGATGGCCAGCACTGCCGCCGTCAACAGCAGCAGTTGGATACCCGGCAGCGGTGCGGCAGGCCCGCGATCCTGAGCGTCGGCGGGCAGCGCACGCCAGATAAGCCAGGCGTACAGCAGCGATATCGGCACCAGGAAGCCAAACGCCATTCTCCAGGCGTTGATATCGGCAAAGATACCGCCAATTGCCGGGCCAACCAGCGTGGCAACGCCCCACATGCCCGACACCAGGGCAAAGGCGCGCGGCCAAAGCGATTTCTCAAACACTTCGTAGATCATCGCGTAGCCCAGCGCGAACAGGAAACCGCCGCCCAGCCCCTGCACGGTTCGGCCCAGCAGCATCACCAGCATCGAGGGAGCCAGGGCGCACAGCAGGCTGCCTGCAAGGAACAGCGCGATGGCAATCATATAGGCCCCGCGCGCCCCGGTGCGGTTCAGGGTACGGCTGGTCAGTGCTGAACCGAGGATTGAGGCAACCACAAATAGCGTGGTGTTCCACGCATACAGATTCAGCCCGCCGATCTCCTGAACGACCGACGGCAGCACTGTGGTGGCGATATAGATATTGATGGCGTGCAGCGCAACGCCGCCGGAAAGTGCAGCCGAGCGTGCGGCATTCTGACCGGAGAGAAGATCTCCCCAGTTCCTTTCATGCGATGACATAGTGACTCCGTGAGGCATAATGGTTATTCGCTCAGATGTTGTCGGCCGCACAGCTCTGAGGTAAATTAATAAAACAAGAAAACACTTGGAATATTAGTGGGGGTATAAAAATCTTGTCAACGGAACCTTCACATGAAGAGCACTTATCGACATCACAGCGGCTGCTTCATCTGCTGAAAACCCGTGGTCCACAGCAGGCTGCTGAAGCGGGTAAGGTGTTAGGAATGACCGCAGAGGCCGCGCGCCAGCAGTTCAACAAGCTGGCGGCGGAGGGACTGGTTGCCGCTTTCTCGGAGTCACGAGGCGTGGGCCGACCTTCGCAGTTCTGGCAGCTGACGGCGAAAGGGCAGAAGCAGTTCCCGGATACCCACCCCGAGCTGACCGTTCAGCTGCTGGAAATCGTCAGAGAATCCTTCGGTGAGCAGGGGATCGATCTGCTGATTGAAAAACGTGAAAAGAAAACCCGCGAGTTTTACCGGCATGAACTGGCTGCGCTTGGCGGTTTAACCGAACGTGTCGCGAGGCTGGCGGAGATCCGCTCTGCGGAAGGATATATGGCGGAGTATGAGGCGCTGGATGACGGCAGCCTGCTGCTGATTGAAAATCATTGCCCCATTTGCGCGGCGGCAACGGTCTGTCAGGGTTTTTGTCGGGCGGAACAGGCCATTTTTAGTGAAGTGCTGCAAGCCGACGTGGTACGGGTTGAACATATTCTTAGCCAGGCGCGTCGCTGCGCTTACCGGGTACAGTCCTGGCTCGAATAACGGTTGGAGGCAACCGACCTGCGGGAAGCAGGCCGGTTAAAGGGGATTATTTCGCCCCTGTAAAATCAATCACCATGCGGCCAACGATGGTGCCGCTTTCCATTTCGTGGAAGATGGTGTTGATATCCTCCAGAGGACGGCGGGTGACTTTCGGTAATACTTTACCTTCGGCGGCAAACTGGAAGGCTTCGGCGAGATCTTCACGCGTACCGACCAGCGAACCGACGACCTGAATACCGTCCAGCACCAGCCGCGGGATGTTCAGGCTCATCGACTCCGGCGGCAGGCCAACGGCCACAATACGCCCACCGGCACGCATGGCATCCACCGCTGAGTTAAAGGCCGCTTTGGCAACGGCGGTGACCACCGCGGCATGAGCGCCGCCAACACGTTCCTGGATCAGCTTCGCTGCGTCTTCAGTGCGCGAGTTGATCACCATATCCGCGCCCATATCCTTCGCGAACTGCAGCTGCGAATCGTTGACGTCAACGGCAATCACCTTGGCGTTAAAGACGTTCTTCGCGTACTGCAGCGCCAGATTGCCCAGCCCGCCAAGGCCGTAGATCACCAGCCATTTACCCGGCGCGATGCCGGAGACCTTCACCGCTTTATAGGTGGTGACCCCGGCGCAGGTTACGCTGCTGGCTGCCGCGGAGTCCAGGCCGTCCGGCACTTTCACCGCATAGTCAGCCACCACGATGCACTCTTCTGCCATGCCGCCGTCGGTGGTGTAGCCCGCGTTGATCACTTCACGGCACAGGGTTTCATTACCGCTGTTGCAGTATTCACAGTGACCGCAGCCCTTAAAGAACCAGGCCACGCTGGCGCGGTCGCCCGGTTTCAGCGACGTAACGCCCGGGCCAATTTCTTTGACGACGCCAACGCCTTCGTGACCAAGAATAATCCCGGTTTTATCACCGAAATCACCGTTTTTAACGTGCAGGTCGGTGTGGCACACGCCACAACAATCCATTTTTAATAGCGCTTCACCGTGCTTGAGTGGGCGGAGGGTCTTTTCGACAACGTTCACTTTATGATCGTGTGTGATTACAGCAGCTTTCATGCTTTACCTCTTCCGTTTTTAACAGGGGATAAGGAAGGGTAACGCCTGCTGTCGGCAATTTATTGATATAAATCAACTATCAACGGGGTAATCATTTGTGGGTAGGAGAATGGAGAAATGTTGAACGGGTTGCCGTAAAAATGCACTACGGATCTGTGCTCCGGCATGAAAAAAGCCGCTATCCTGGGGAATAGCGGCTTAACAGGGTCAACGGGAGAATGTTCGCCCGTTTAGTCACTCTACTGAGCGTCAGGCGGTAACGGTAACCTGGTTGCCATCGAATTCGACGGTCTGACCGGCAACAATTTTGCAGCGCTTGCGGGTTTCCACCGCGCCGTTGACGGTCACGTAACCGTCGGCAATCAGGGATTTAGCCATTGCGCCGCTTTCAACCCAGCCTTCCAGTTTCAACAGATCGCAGAGATCCACATGTGGGTGATCGCCAAGGGAAAAGGTTGCCATTATTCTACTGCTCCATCATCGCTGCCTTCACAGGCCTGCAGGGTATTCTGAATCAGGGTGGCCACGGTCATCGGACCGACACCGCCCGGAACCGGGGTGATGTAGGAAGCGCGCTCGGACGCGGCTTCAAATTCCACGTCGCCGACCACTTTGCCGCTTTCCAGGCGATTGATGCCGACATCGATCACAATCGCGCCTGGCTTAATCCACTCACCGGGAATAAAACCGGGTTTGCCAACCGCAACCACCAGCAGGTCGGCGTGCTCCACGTGGTGACGCAGATTTTTGGTGAAGCGGTGGGTCACGGTGGTGGTGCAACCGGCCAGCAGCAGCTCCATACTCATCGGGCGACCGACGATATTCGAGGCTCCGACCACCACGGCATTCAGGCCGAAGGTGTCGATATTGTAACGTTCCAGCAGCGTCACGATGCCGCGCGGCGTGCACGGGCGCAGCTTCGGCGCACGCTGGCACAGGCGACCAACGTTATAAGGGTGGAAACCGTCCACATCCTTCGCCGGAGAGATATGCTCCAGCACCTTCACGTTATCAATGCCGGCCGGCAGCGGCAGCTGCACCAGAATACCGTCAATCGCCGGATCGTTGTTCAGCTCGGTAATCAGGTCCAGCAGTTCGGCTTCGCCGGTCGTTGCGGGCAGATCGTAAGAGCGAGACAGGAAGCCCACCTCTTCACAGGCACGACGTTTGCTGCCGACATAGATTTGCGACGCCGGGTTCTCACCCACCAGAACTACGGCCAGGCCAGGCGCACGTTTACCGGCCGCCAGACGCTGCTGTACTTTTTCCGCAACCTCTTGTCGCACCTGCTGCGCAATCGTTTTACCGTCAATAATTTTTGCTACCATCAGAGAGGGGATCCATCTGTGTTGAGTTAAATCGGGGATTGGCTCTATTTTGTCAGAAGCGGGCGCTGCTGTCAGGCGGAGATTGGCAGGATATCGTTCATTACTTCGTCATCGGGTAGTGAAAGGCGGTAAAATCGTTGACTAAGCGGAGGTTGACCGTATAATCCGACCCACTCACCGTGCGCCCTTAGCTCAGCTGGATAGAGCACCGGCCTTCTAAGCCGTAGGTCACAGGTTCGAATCCTGTAGGGCGTGCCATTAAATTTCAAGTCGTTATCCCATTCTTCATCCAGCCTGTTTCCTTCCTTTTTTCGTAATCACGTCATCATCAAAAAATTAGCCTATTACAGCGCTATTGCCTTGTCATTTTTCACGCTCTTTCATCGTGCCTTTAGTAACATGTGTCCGATCGCTCACTTCATTTACGGCGTATATAAAACACGCATATCATAAGATTTATTTCAATATAAAAATCGTTACTCATTTGATGTGAAAAAAATTTACATTTCTGTTTTCACTACATACTATGTGGGTATGATAACCCTCTGTTAATTTTTATTGATTAAAATTCATAATAATCAATATTTTAATGATTTATTTTCATGGTGGAAAAATTTAGGATGTTGCTAGCCTGGATTTCAATAGCGACTCACACGCTAAATGTGAGGGTGGTATTTCTGAATGAGAGCTGTAGATATGCTAAAAACCATTAGAAAAAAAGAATATTCGGAATGGGTGGTTCGTAACAGCCTTTACTGGATGAGTGCCATTACTCACTGGAAGCTTGATGGGGACGATCGGGATTGGATCGTGTCATTTAAATCGTCTGGTGATGAAGTTGAGTTCGAGTTTGAACGGCTGTTGAACGATTACAAGCTCAGAGAGCAACTGCAGGCACATACGGGCCCGGTCAGGACTGCAATCATCGACAATGTCCTGAGGAGCATTGATTCGAGACTTGCACAATGAATACGATGCCATTCAACTTTGACCGTTTGTCTAATGGCAACGTCTTTATCAGCAACCTTGCGGGCTTCCACAGCTTCGTCGATAACACCGAGCTTAATTTCCTGGCGGAAAATAACTTCCCGGCGGAGCATCACACTGCCAGACTTCTCGAGAGTCGGTTGTTTATCGCTGACGATGCTACTAAGTCTGTGTCACAAGCCTCGCTCAGTTCGGCCTTCGCCAGGCGGCTGATGAATGAGCTGGCCGTTCGGCCCATTTTCATGATTGTGCCGACTCTCAGATGCGATCATACCTGCAAATATTGCCAGGTTAGCAGAGCATCGGCCTCCGCTGACGGCTACGATCTTGACCCTGAACTGATACCGCAGATCATCACCGCGATTAAGAAGCTTGGCACCGCACCCTATAAAATCGAAGTGCAGGGTGGCGAACCACTCCTCAGATTCGATCTTGTCCAAAAAATCTATGAAGAATGTGAGAGTGCATTAGGCATTGATGCTTTCGAAATGGTTATTGCGACGAGCCTGTCTCTGCTTGATACCCGAATTGTTGCCTGGGTTAAAGAACGGAACATCACCTTTTCCGTCTCGCTTGATGGCAACGAGGCTATCCATAATAAGAACCGTATTCTTACCGACTTTAAGGCGCACTCTAAAGCCGTTACGGGTATTCAGAAAATCACAGAGGAGCTTGGAACAGGCAGGGTCGCAACGGTGACCACGGTGACTAAAGAGCTGACAAAAGAGCCCGCCTCAATAGTTGAGGCTCACCTGTCTTTAGGGCTGACCGATATGTTTATCAGGCCTGTCAGTCCCTATGGCTTTGCCCAGAAGCAGAGCTTCACTTTCTCAATGCCTGAGTATTTCGAGTTTTATCGAGAATTGATGCAGGAAGTGCTGCTGCAGAATCAGAAGGGCGTTCCTCTCGTAGAGCACTCGGCCTCTATTCATCTTAAGCGAATTTTCAATCCGGGCTTCAGCGGCTATGCAGATTTGAAATCACCCAGCGGTCTGGTATTGAACTGCATCCTCTTCAATTATGACGGTAAAGTCTACGGCAGTGACGAAAGCCGTATGCTTCAGAAAGTCAATCCGGAAGCAGATTTCAGTGCCGGAGAATTTGCCTCGTTATCTTTTAGTCGCAACGCGTACTATCGCTCCTCTCTGGCATCCTCATTTAACTTTGCCATGCCAGGTTGTGATACCTGTGCCTATCAGCCGTTCTGTGGCGCCGATCCTTGCCAAAACATCAGCGTTTATGGCGAACCCGTTGGAGACAAAAGTCGATCTACCTTTTGTCAGTACCATAAAGGTATGTTCCGTTTCCTGCTGGATGAGATCTCTCAGGATGGGCCGATGGCAGAAATGCTCAAAGGATGGGCTTATGTCTGAGGTACTGAGAAACGATATTTTCCGGTTTTCATCAGAACTACCCGTTCAGCAGGGATTCTATCGCCTGTGCAAATTCAAGCCCGAAAATCCGCAGTTCTATCTGCCAAATTTGCTGATCACTGAAACTCAGCTCGATTCACCGCTATCCGCTTATTTTGTAGATTCCGTGACGAGCAAAGTACTTTTCGATGCCATCGATGATGGTGATATAGGGATCGTTAATAACGGCAATATGCTCAGAGTGATTTTGTCCCGCAGAGCTAACCATAATACGGTCCTGGTCACTGAGCGATGTAACAACGGCTGCCTGTTTTGTTCCCAGCCCCCTAAAACGGGAAACGATGACTGGCTCCTGAACCAGTCGGCACTCGCGATTGCCTCTTTCTCTTTAAACGGTGTTGTTGGAGTGAGCGGAGGTGAGCCCCTGCTCTATGGCGATGACTTCCTGCACTTTCTCGATTTTATTATTGAAAATTCGCCTGAAACTGCCCTGCACGTTTTAACAAACGGGCGAAATTTTGCGGATGTTAGATTTACCCAGAGGATGAAAGAACGCAGTGAAAAGATGCGAATCACCTTTGGCATACCGCTTTATTCCTCCAGACCATCCGTGCATGACTATCTGGTGGGAAGCGAGGGAGCATTTAATGAGACTGTCAGAGGGCTAATTAATGCGGGGAACTCAGGGATTAACATTGAACTGAGGATCATCCCAACACGGGCTAACTATAACGAGCTGGATAGCATCGTAGAGTTCGCTGGCCGGGTGTTCTCAAACATTAACCAGATTTCCCTGATGGGGCTGGAATCGACAGGATGGGCCCGCAAAAACTGGTCATCAATCTTTATTGAGCATGACATTTATAGCGACAATATTCTTTCTGCTGTGGACAGCGCTTACAGGTCAGGCATTCCGCTTACCATTTTCAATTATCCATTGTGTCATCTTCCTGAAAGAGCATGGCAGTTTTCCACTCAGTCCATCTCCGATTGGAAGAATTACTATCCCCAGGAATGTGATACATGCACCCGGAAGTCTTCCTGTGCGGGCTATTTCAGTTCATCAAAAGGACGTTTTCATCAACCCCCGAGACCAATAATATGAAAAAGTTTAATTTCGCAGCCCTGCTTCCCGGATTTTTGGCTCTGAATAACTCTGTCTGGGCGAGTGATGCATCTACAGGAGCTAATGATTTACCCAGAATGGCTCTCAATGAACATGACATGGTGATAGCCCCGCTGAATACTGAGGTGCCGTTTTATATTGCAGGGCACCGCAGTCACAGCTCTCATCGCAGCCACAGTTCTCATCGTTCTTCATCAGGCGGTGGCTATTATGGTGGCAGCACGCCTTATTACCCTAAAACGTACAGTTCACCGAGTTCTTCTGGCACTTCAGGTTCAACAACGGGTTCGTCACCCTCTCCGTCATCGGCTCGTTCGCTTCGTTCTAATAACATTGATACCTCCACGACCACGAATTCAGCTGGAGTGAACGGAAGTACCCGTGCAAGTAATGGACTGACTTCGGATGCTGAAAAACGTAAACGTTTGATCATGCGAGTGCAGTTTGCGTTACTCGACAGGGGATTCTACAACGGGAATATAGACGGGAGTATGGGGCCTGCAACACGAACGGCAATCAAAAATTACAGGGTGGCGAATGGCTTACCGACTCCGGTAAGAGAGACTCTGGATACGCAGTTATTGAATTCGTTGAATATTCTGGCCCGATAAAATCAGGCTATGTGCGGATTTCGATCTGACTTGTGCACTCAGAGCTCTGGACGTAATTCTTTTTGCCTGTTCCCTGCCTTAGTTCGCTCAATGACCGGTAGCGCGAGGGAAAGCTGGGGCAGACGTAGAAAGAAAAACGGTGCTGATACACCGTTTTTCACAGCGCTCAAACCATCAAGCCTTAGCCCCGATCGCTGTTACCGGCTTGCCATCCTGTTTAATCTCCGGACGCACCGAATACATGATCGCCACAGAGACAAACAGCGATACCGCCATCAGCACAAATGACAGGCTCGGGTTACCGGTCAGGCCGTTCAGTAAGCCCACCAGCCAGGCTCCGGTAAAGGCACCCAGCGCACCAAAACTGTTGATCAGGCCCATTGATACACCGGCCACGCTTTTCGGCAGCAGTTCGGGGATCAGCGCAAAGAACGGACCGTAAGGCGCGTACATACAGGCGGCGGCAAGAATTAACAGCCCGTAGGAGATCCAGAAGGAATCGCTGCCCAGCAGCCACGAACCGGTGAAGGCCAGGCCCGCGACCAGCAGCAGCGGCCAGACAAACAGCTTACGG
Organism: Erwinia sp. JUb26; assembly: GCF_003751505.1. Lineage (GTDB taxonomy): Bacteria > Pseudomonadota > Gammaproteobacteria > Enterobacterales > Enterobacteriaceae > Erwinia. Next base: position 250,256 of record NZ_RJVB01000007.1, read on the forward strand.
TTCTGAATTTTGTCAGACAGGGTCGAAACGATCAGCATCAGCACGATCGCCGCCAGGTAAGGCACGGCGGCCAGCCAGCCAACGGAGACGATATCGCGATTGGCGCCTGCCTTAATAATGGACGGCATCCACATCATGAAGCCGTAAACGCCAATGCTCCAGAATACGTGCACCAGGCACAGGCAGATTACGTTGCGTGAGGTAAAGGCTTCCCGGTAATTTTTCACCGGCTTGATGTCCTGCTGCTCGGCGGCCATCGCCTGCTCTAAATCGCGTTTCTCATTCGCTGACAGCCACGACACTTGCGACGGCTTATCGCGCACTGCCCACCACCAGAAAAAGGCCCAGGCCACAGCCGGGATACCTTCGATGATAAACATCTCGCGCCAGCCCCAGGCCTGAATCAGATAGCCGGAGAGAATCGACATCCACAGCACGGTCACCGGATTGCCGAGTATCAGGAACGTATTGGCCCGCGAGCGTTCACCCTTAGTAAACCAGTTGCTGATAAAGATCAGCATCGCCGGCATCACCGCCGCTTCCACCACGCCGAGCGTAAAGCGGATGATCATCAGCATCGGGATATTGGCCACCAGGCCGGTTGCGGCGGCAAGCACACCCCAAAGCAGCAGGCTGACAAACACCAGCTTGCGAACGCTGCGTTTTACGGCATAAACCGCGCCGGGAACCTGAAAGAAGAAGTAGCCGAGGAAGAACAGGGCACCTATCAGTGATGAAATATTCTTTGTAATCCCCAGGTCTTTATCAATACCGGCGGCGGCGGCAAAACCGTAGTTGGCGCGGTCAAGATAGGCAAGGCTGTAGGTAATGAATATCACCGGCATTAAATAGAGCCAACGCTTTTGCGATAGTTTGACGTTTTTATTCATTGGGCATCCTGGTATCAAATAACGTTTATATTCGTTTTAACGGCAGACGGTCATCACTGTTACCGATAACAGTAATTAAGATTACACAACGGATGCGCGACAAACAGCGCGGTCGAGGAATTTAAAACAGAGTTGTGATACCGCTTAAAAAGTTTGGAACATGGATAAGTAACATGCGGAAAGTGGGATTACGCAGAAGGGCGCATCAACCATACAACAGCGCCGCCAGCGCAATCAATGCGGGAATCGACTGCACGTAGAGGATTTTGCGGCTCGCCGTCGCCGCCCCATAGATCCCGGCAATCATCACGCAGCTGAGGAAAAACAGCTTAAACTGGAAACCGCCTTCACCAAGCCACAGCCCCCATAGCAGACCGGCGGCCAGAAAGCCGTTGTACAACCCCTGATTTGCCGCCAGCACGCGGGTGCTGCGGGCAAACTCTTCACTCAGGTTAAACGCCCGGCGGCCGGTCGGGGTATCCCACAGAAACATCTCCAGGATCAGGATATAGAGATGTATTGCCGCCACGAGGGCGATCAGCGTATTGGCTAGCATGGCGGATACCTCAGTGAAAGAATATCTTCAGAAAAAGTATAGGTAACTTCCAGTTAATCATTCAGTCTTCTGAATTTTCAGACGCTGGCCCCGTGGGATATCTGGTGCCGTATGCTTTATATATTTGCTTCACCTGCGGATTATCCAGATTTTCATAGGCCATACCTTCCTTATCCAGTCCATCCAATCCTCTGATTCCACTTATCATATTCGGCCAATTTTCTCGGCTATCGATCTCCACGACCAGGGGGCTCAGATAGCGATAAAGGTGGCCTTTGAATGGCTCTTTGATTTCTGCACTCAGAGCCTGAAGATAATCATCTTTATTTGTTTTCGACCAGTCGATAGTGAAGTTAGCTCGCCAGGAGAGTTCCATAAAAACCAGCAAAATAGTACGCCCATTACCATCCAGGAAAGGATGCGAAAATGCCAGTTGCCCCATGACTTCTCCCGGCCGCTCTTTGAACCGGGTTTTATTTGCAGCAAGCCTGAGTGCGTAATCGACAGACATTCTTATTGCGTGGGGATGTTCGAAAATGGTGGCGTTCTCGTCTTGGAGTGCTCCTTTGAAAACGGCTAAGTGCGGCACCAGTTCGTTACGATCTTTACCCGCCCAGGGATAACAATCAGAGAAGAGTATTTCATGGACGTTGAGGACGGTTTCGTAGTCGATTGTCCGCCGAGAGGCGAGTAGATCCAAGGCATCTTCAATACTGAGTTCGAAACAGATATGCTCAAAGTTTTTCACTTCTGCGGCATCTTTCAGTCTCCGGAAATTCCGGATATAGCCAGCGGTATCGAAATCGTTGAAGGGATCGAAGATCATCCGGCAGCTTTATTATAAAAGTCTTTCTTTTCGTGGAGATACTCATCCTGAAAGCTGAGCGCTTCCGACTTACTCAGAATGCCTTTTCGTTTAAGATTCACCAGTAGCTGTTCGATGTTGTCCAGTTGAACATCATCCCCGGCCAGGCGCGTAATGGCTACGGCCATGCGGCTAAAACCGTCACGTCCTGCTGTAACATTATGAGATTGAGCTAATCTGCGGACTTGATTAGCAACACTGATTTTAGCTGTTTTGGTCATCGAAGAGCCCTCGCATGTTGGTTTAATTATAACAGCCTGTGGTTACGCTGTCTCTCAAAGGCAGTGCACGCTTTGTCTCTGGGGGGTGGGTTTAATCACTTCACCGATTCATAGCGACCTGTAAAAATAAATATCACCAATCTCACAATTCCCAATATTCCACTTCCGCTTAAATCCCGCCAAAAATAAGCGCCACATCACAGTTATCATAACTTTTGAGAAGTAAGTCTCATTTTATTATCCGCAATAACAAGTGGTTTCCCCCTGGCGGAGGAAACCGGTTCTCTTTTCGCTTTCGTGAATCCGCTTATTATGTTGCCAGGACATGCTGAAGACAAAAGTGGAGACGTCGCAATTATGTTGATCGCCAGAGAGAACATTTTTCTGAATAAGCATTTTAGTAGTAAGGGGGAGATTTTTCAGTTTCTGTCGCAGCAGGCGGTTGAGCAGGGCTGGGCGGCGGATGCAGAAAAAATAGAGGCGGATCTGTGGGCACGCGAAAATCAGTATTCCACCGGCTTTGAAGGCCAGATTGCCATCCCGCATGCCAAAACGGTCAACGTGACCGAGGCCGGGGTGATCTTTATCCGCCTGCAGCAGGCGCTGGACTGGGAAAGCCTGGACGACAGCCCGATAAAAATCGTCTTCGGTCTGTTCGTACCGGAATCCGGCGCGAAGCTGCTGCACTTAAAAATCATCAACAGCCTGGCCAGCCAGATCGTCGAAGACGATTTTCGTCAGCAACTGTTTGATGCCCATAGCGAAGATGAACTATTCAGCTACATGCAGTCGCGTGTGGTCATTGAGGAAGACGCATGAATATTGTCGGAGTCACGTCCTGCATTGCTGGCCTGGCGCATACGCCCATGGCGGCAAAATCGCTGGAGAAAGAGGGCGCAAAACTGGGCCACAGCGTCAAAGTGGAACAGCAGGGCGCCATGGGGATGATGAACAAGCTTTCCCCGGCGGACATTAGCGCGGCCGATTTCGTGCTGATTGCCGCCGATCGATCGATAGAAGAAGAGGAGCGCTTTGAAGGCAAAATAATAATCCGGGTAAAAATTGGCCAGTGCGTCAGCCACGCCGCTGAAGTGATAAAAAAATGCGTCGCCGCCGTTGAAGAACGTAAAAATAAATAACTCTGGTGATCTATGAAAAAATTAATGGTGGATATTAAGAACCATCTGATGACGGGTATTTCCTTTGCCCTGCCGGTCATTATTGCCGGCTCACTGATGGTGGCCGTAGCAAAAATTATCGGCATTGCTTTTGGTGCCTCAGATCTGAATCAGTTTGCCGACGTGCAGGGAATTAAAAACTGGCTGTACCAGACTCAGGAAATCGGCTTCAAAATAATCGGGCTGATGAATTATATCCTCGGTGCCTATGTGGCCTATTCCATCGCCGGGAAAAAAGGGCTGGCGGCCGGTTTTACCGCCGGGCTGATTGCCTCCATCACCGGATCCGGCTTCCTCGGCGCGGCGATCGGCGGCTTGCTGGCGGGCTACTCCTCCGACTGGGTGGCGCGCAAGGTGCGCATCACCGGCTCGGCGGCGACGTCGGTGCCGCTGATTATCCTGCCGTTTATCACCGTCGGCCTGCAGGTGCTGGTGATGCTGCTGCTGCTGGGCGATGCCCTGAGCTGGCTGAACAGTTCGCTGATGTCCTGGGTGCAGGAAATGACCAAAGACGGCACCAGTACCGTGGTGCTGGCGGCGGTGCTCGGCGGCATGATTTGCTTCGACCTCGGCGGCCCGGTGAATAAAGCGGCGTGGGGTACGGCGAATGTGCTGTTCCTCAGCGGCGTGTATCTGCCCGCTATCCTGGTCAACGTGGCAATTATTATCCCGCCGCTGGGCTATGCCGCCGCACGTTTCCTGCGCCCGGCCAACTACAGCCAGACGCTGAAAGAGGCCGGTAACGGCTCGGTGATTATGGGCATCCTCGGCATCTCCGAAGGGGCGATCCCTTTCACGCTGAAAAACCCGGCGCGCCTGATCCCGCTTAACGTCTTTGCCGGTATCGCCGGTGCCATGACCGTGGCCCTGCTGAAAGCCTATCCGATTATGCCTCCGCTGGGCGGGCTGTATGGCGGCTTTACCGTCGGTAACGCCTGGGCCTACTTCGCCGGTGCGCTGGTCGGCACGCTGGTTATCGCCTTCGGGGCCAACCTGCTGGTGAACTTTAACGATGAGCCGACGGGCAGCGCGCAGGCCGATGACTTTGCTGCGGACAGTATCGAAATCAAATTTGATTAATGACCCGAGTGGTTTAGGGACGACGTAATGACCAAGAAAACCGTACATGTTTATACCCACACGCACTGGGACCAGGAGTGGTACTTCACCACCTCGCGCTCGCGTATTTACCTGTTCAGCCATATTAAAAATGTGCTGCGCGTGCTGGAAGATAACCCGGATTTCCCCAGCTACCTGCTGGATGCGCAAAGCTCGTTGATTGAAAGCTATCTGCAGTGGGCACCGGAAGATCGCGAGCGTCTGTATCACCTGATTGCTGAACAGCGCCTGATTACCGGTCCGTGGTACACCCAGACCGACCAGCTGGTTATCCATCAGGAATCCGTGGTGCGCAACCTGTATTACGGTCAGCGCATAGCCGCCGAGGCCGGTCACAGCCTGCCGCTCGGCTACGTGCCGGACTGCTTCGGCCAGGGCGGCAACATGCCGCAGATTTATCGTCAGTTCGGCATCCGCCACGCGCTGTTCTGGCGCGGCATTGCCGATAACACCCTGCATGAAACCGAGTTTCTCTGGCAGGGCGATAACGGCGATAAAGTCTTTGCCGTGCAGATGCCGTGGGGCTACCACTACGGCGGCCTGATTGACGAAACGCCGGCCACCATGAAGGCGTTTCTCGACGAGAAAATGGCGCCGATCGAAGCCCGCAGCGCACGCCAGCATCTGCTCTATCCGCACGGCTTCGATCAGGCTCCGGTGCGGGAAAACCTGCCGGAGCTGGTGCGTTCGTTTAATGAATGCGACAGTGCCCGCCACTACCAAATCAGCAGCCCGCTGGAGTTTGTGCAGGCGGTGGAGAATGAATCTGCCGGGGAAGTTCGCGTGCTGCAAGGGGAACTGACCGAGGGCAAACACTCCCGCGTGCACAAAACCATCTTCTCCTGCCGCGCCGACCTCAAGCTGCTGAACAACGAGGTGGAAGCGCTGCTGGTCAACACCCTGGAGCCGGTCTTGGCCATCGGTCGCGGCCTGGGCCATGACTATCCGGCGCGCATTGTGGCGGATATCTGGAAGCTGATGTTCTATAACGCCGCGCACGACAGCATCGGCGGCTGCAACAGTGACGACACCAACCGCGATATCGCCTTCCGCTACAAGCAAGCGCGCGATCTGGCGAACAACCTGCTGGAGTCGGCCACACGGCAGATCAGCATCCGCATTCCGCGCGAGCACGACTACAGCTTTACCGTGTTCAACCCGCTGCCGAATCCGGTCACGCAGCAGATCGCCTTCGAGGCGTGGCTGCCCGGCCTGCCGTTCACCCTGCGGGATGCCGACGGCAATGCGCTGCCGTGCGTAATTGAAGAGCAGGAAGATCTGACCCAGTACGTGCTGAATCAGACCATCCGCCTGAACCCGGGCAAACCGTATCACCGCCCGGAAAAGGTGTTCCGCACCCGACTGACGGTGGCCGCTCGCGATCTTCCGGCGCTGGGCTACACCCGCTGGCATCTGGACTTCTCCGCCGACGGCATCAGCCCGCGCCGGGAGGATGCAGAAACGGTGATTGAAAACGCGGCCTACCGTATTGAGGTAGAGAGCAACGGCCTGCTGGCGATTACCCACAAGGTCAGCGGCAAGCGCTATCAGCGGCAGATGCTGCTGGTGGAAAACGGTGACGACGGCGACTCCTACAACTACTCGCCGCCGCGCAAGGACATGTTCATCACCTCGGAAAATACGCTGGTGCAGGCCCGCCGTCAGCGTGACGATCTGCGCCAGACGCTGCATCTGGAGTATCTGCTCTCGGTACCGGCCAGCCTGGAAGAGCGAGCGCAGGGCATTGCCAGTTCACCGATGAAAGTGGCGGCGACCGTCAGCCTGCAAGACGACGATCTGATCCGCTTCAACGTTGACGTGGAAAATGATGTGCTGAGCCATCGCCTGTGCGTACACTTCGCCACGGACATTCTGGCCAACGTTTCCTGCGCCGATCAGCTGTTTGGCGTGGTGACTCGCCCGGTGCAGCTCAGCAACGCGCTGGCGGTGTGGGAAGAAGAAAACTGGCACGAGAAGCCGATCGCCATCGAACCGATGCAGAGCTACGTCAACCTGCACGACGAGCATCACGGTTTCACTCTGCATACCAACGGCGTGCGCGAGTATGAAATCGTCGGCGACGGCTTTGATACCATCGCCGTGACCCTGTTCCGCACCTTCGGCTATATGGGCAAAGAAAACCTGCTGTACCGCCCGGGCCGCGCGTCCGGCGAGTCGGTGATTGCCACGCCGGATGCCCAGCTGCTCGGATCGCTCTCGTTCAGCTTCGGCTGGCGCATCCACAGCGGCAGCTTCAATCAGGGGCAGCACGCAAGGGTATCGAAGCAGCTGCTGACCACCTTCCCGGTGTATCAGGACAGCGACTTCCTCAACGGACGACTGCGCTTCTGCCTCAACGATGAGGTGCGCGACTACCCGGAAACGCTCAGCCTGTTCAGCCTGCCGCACGGGGAGAACGATGCACTGGTCAGTACGGTGAAATGCGCCGAGCAGGACGCGGGCTACATCGTCAGGCTGTACAACCCGCAGTTGGAGCAGGCCGTCGCTTTGCCGGATCTGACGAATGCCCGCCCGGTGATGCTGGATGAACGTACGCCGATGCCGGTACGCCAGCAGCTGCAACAGAATGATGTCCAGACGCTGTCTATCACCAGGGATTAAGAGAGAACTATGAGACTGTTCACCAATAAACGGGTCAGAGATATTTTCGTACAGATTGCCAAAGGTCCGGCGACGCAGGCGTTTCTTGCCAAAGAAATGAACGTGTCAACGCGCACCATTCGCAGCGATCTGAAAGAGTTAAGCGATATCATCCCCCGCTACGGCATCAGTCTCCTCTACGATCGCAAAACGGGGTTTGAGGTAAAATTCGATGACCCCGCCAGCTATCATGCCCTGCTGGAAGAGTCCGACAGACCGGTTAACCAGACGCGATCCGCCGCGGATCGTAGAAAGCAGCTGATGGCGCTGCTGCTGCGTCAGCAGGGCGTTGTTTCGCTGGAAGCGCTGGAGTCGGACTGGTTTATCAGCATCTACAGCCTGAAAAACGACGTGGCGCTGCTGAAACGCCACTTCGCCTTCTATCAGATTGCCATTAACGCGGTGGGTAACGAACGGCTGAGGATCTCCGGGGATGAAGTGAATATCCGCCGCTGTATTTACGATCACCTGCTGCGCTCAACGGAAACGGAAAGCGATTACCGCGAGCTGTTTGCGGCCGCCAGCGGGTTTTCTGAAATCAAAACCGCGCTAAGCCAGCTGCTGGTGAATAACCAGCTGCGCTTCAGCGATGTGAACCTGCGATCCTTTACGCTGTGCTGCGGTATTGCGCTGGAGAGAATGCGCGGCGGCAACTGGCTGCTGGATTACGATTTCAGCCAGTGCGAAATCCTGTGGAAGCCCGTCGCGCGGCAGGTGCTGCAACTGCTGCTGCCGGATGAGCACGCCAGCGTGCCGACGGGTGAAGTGGACTATATGGCGATGAACCTGTCGGCATTCTGCTCGGTGAACGGCGACAGCGATCTGCCGGACCACTGCTACGATGCCGAACTGACGGTGATGAACCATTTTTTAAGCTACGTCAGCTCCGTCTGGTACTGCGACGTCAGCTACGACGAGCAGTCAAAAAAGAACCTGCTGAATCACATCAAGGCGATGCGCACCCGGGTGAATCACGGCATCACCATTATCAACCCGCTGCTGGATCAGATTAAGCGCCACTATCCGCTGATGTACGAAATGACCCTGACCGCCTTCAGCGAACTGGATAATTTTTTCACCGGCAGGCTGAGCGACGATGAGATCGGTTATCTGGTGATGCACATCGGCGCGGTGCTTGAAGATACGCTCTACCAGCATCAGGGCAGTGCGGTCAGCGCGCTGATCGTCAGCGATCAGGGCATGGCCTCCACGCGGATCGTCTGCCAGCGGATCGTGCGTATGTACCCCAACATGGCGATTGGCGAACCGATCTCCGTTCAGCAGTATAAGGCGCTGGAAAACATCGCCGAAGACGTGGTGATTAGCATGGTGCCGGTGGCGGAGAAAAACCGGAAGGTGATTAATCTGCCCGCGCTGCCGGAGCGCTGGCAGCTGGAGAACATCAAATACTACCTGACCAATCATCGCTCTCCGGCGGATACGGTGATGAACTATTTCTCACCTGCGCATTTCTTTATCTTCGAGCAGTCCGAGCATAACAAGGACTCGCTGATTGAATTTCTTGCCAGGCGGCTGGAGTCCACCGGTAAAGTGGACGCCCGTTACTTGCCGTCGGTGGTGGAGCGTGAGGCGCACGCCTCCACGCTGCTGGCGGATAAAATCGCCATTCCTCACCCGATGGGGCTGGTGGCCTCCACCACCCAGGTGACCGTAGCGGTATTCCCGCAGGGCATCGAATGGGATGCGGGGAAAGTGGTGAAATTAGTTTTCATGCTGGCAATCAGTGAAGACGCCTTTGTCGATAGTATGATTATTTATGACTATCTGACCAATATTCTCGATGATGACATTATCGATAAATTAAGCGCGTCCGGCACCTTTGCCGATTTCATGTGTTTATCCGGGAGGTATTTCATCTAAAAAAGAAAGGCAGAGTCATAAATGTTGATGGCAAATTAAATAATAAAAACCCAATCCGATTAAAATAAGAAAGGATTTAATAATGAAATTTAATCATTATCTCTGTAGCCTGTTCCTGTTTTCCGTTCCGGCTCTTTCTGCAATTACCGTGGATACGCCGGAAGGCAGCCTGAAGTTTTATGGCGACGTGGAGTTTAACGTGGATGCCGCGAGTAAAACCGGCCAGTTAACGTCGCTGCGCACTAATTCGGGCAATAACTGGAATGCCGGCAATACCGAACGCTGGGACGTCAACGGCCGTATTTTACTCGGCGTGGACGGGTATCGCAGCGTGGCGAATAATAAGTTTGCCGGATTCACCGTGCAGCCGCTGGCCGATCTCTCCGGCAATATGAATCTTGACGATGCCGCTTTCTTCTTCGGTCAGGAAAAAGACTGGAAGGTGAAAGTGGGGCGCTATGAAGCCTTCGATATGTTCCCGCTTAATCAGGATACGCTGATTGAGTACTCCGGCAACACGGCAAACAACCTCTACGACGACGGCTTCGGCTACATTTATATGATGAAAGAGGGCCGTGGCCGCAGCAGCGCCGGTGGCGCTATCCAGCTGAGCAAAACGAGCGGGCCGTTCTACTTTGAGCTGAACACCTTCGCCAGCGACGGCACCAAACTGTTCCAGGATCAGGCCTATCACGGCAACGCGCTGGAGAATAAAAAGAACGTTATCTATCTGCGTCCGATCGTTGCCTATACGGTAAATGACGTCACCGCCGCCATCGCCATGGAAACCAACGTGGTGAGCAATGCCTACGGCTACAACGACGCTAACGGTAACTTTAACGACCAGTCAAAACGTAACGGCTACGGTGCCACCTTCAGCTGGAACGGGCAAAAATCTAACCCGGACGACGGGGTAGTATTTAACCTCAGCACCGCCTATCTGGATGCCACCGACGAGAAAGACTTCAGCGCCGGAACCAACGCCCTGTGGCACGATTTTGAGCTGGGCTATATTTACGCGAAAAACGACGTGCAGAAATTTAACTTCGCCAATACCGATATCGTTAACGCCAGCGAAGTGATTCTGGGTAAATATGATATTCACACCGTGCACGCCTCGTACCGTATTCGCAACGTGATGGAAATGGATAACTTCGATGTTTATTTAGGTGCCTACTGGTCCAGGCTGAGCATGGATAATGAACAGGGTGATGATAAAGACCGCTATGGCGCGCGCGTAAGATTTAAATATCACTTCTAATTAAAGTAACCATTTTCCCGTGCGCGCTGTTAATCAGTGCAGGATGCCTGCTGTCTGAATAATGGCGGCGCACGGGGATATATTTCACAGCAGGAGACGTTATGCATTATCTCGGTCTGGATATTGGCGGCACCAAAATGGCGGCGGTGGTGATGAATGCCTCCGGCGAGGAAATAGCCCGCTACCGACGCACAACGGTAAAAAGCGACTATCCGGCGTTTATTGCTGAGCTGTGCGATTTCGTGGCGGAAATACGTTCGCAGAGCCAGCAACCGTTAGCGATTGGCATGGCGCTGCCCGGCGGTATTTCCCCCGCCAGTGGCAAAATCAAAAATTCCAATATCCTGGTGCTCAACGGCCAGGATCTGAAAACCGATCTCGAACAGCGGCTGGGCACCACGGTGGTGATAGCCAACGACGCCAACTGCTTTGCGCTGTCGGAAGCCTGCGATGGCGCAGGAAAGGGCGCAGAGGTGGTGTTCGGCATCACCCTTGGCACCGGCTGCGGCGGCGGGATGTCGGTGAAGCAGCAGATATTTACCGGGGCGTGGGGCAACGCGGCGGAGTGCGGACATATCACCCTGCCGGACTACACCGAGCAGCAGGATGGCCCGCTGGCAATCTGCTACTGCGGCAGGCAAAACTGCGTGGAGTCATTTGTTTCCGGCACCGGGCTGGCGGAGCGCTATTTCCGGCTGACCGGCGAGCAGCGCACGGCTCCGGAGGTTATCCGGCTGGCGCAGCAGGGCGATCTCCCGGCGCTACAGCAGGTCGCGCGCTTCAAGAGCCAGTTGGCGCGGCTGCTGGCGACGATCGTTAATATCGTCGATCCGAACGTGATTGTGCTCGGCGGCGGGCTGTCGAATGAGCCACTGCTGCTGGAAGGGCTGGCGGAAGCCACCGGCGAGCGGGTGTTTACCGACCGGTTCCTCACCCCGATCGTGGTGGCTCAGCACGGCGACAGCAGCGGTATGCGCGGCGCGGCCTGGCTGGCTATTCGCTCGCAGACTGACCGTTCTTTTGCAGGCTGACGGTTCTCTTGCCGGACGGTTAATGGTTCACTGGCCGGCCGGCCGACTGCTCGCTCGCGGCGGCGGCATAGCTTAGAACAATGACGAATTTGCGTTCGGGCAGAAACAGGGTAGTGATATCGTTTTACTCAGCCAAAGGAGCACGCGGTGAGTCACGGAAACCTGGCAACGCTGGCAGCAGATTTACCCACCGTCTGGCGGTCAACCGTCCTGGGCGGCGTGGGCAACGCCAATATCAAACTGATCAAAATGGGTGGCGAGGGGATCCCTGAAGAATCCCACACCGAATTTGATGAACTGCTGGTGGTTATCGACGGTGAAATGCCGCTTATCGTCGGGGATAAGACCGTCTTCCTCAACGCCGGTGACTATTACCTGATCCCGGCGGGTGCACCTCACCGCGTTCCGCCGGGCAGCTATGGCACGTTGCTGCTGGTGGATCGGGAGTAATGCGTTAACACAGGATCTCAGGATCCGGCTAACAGCTCATGCCTTGCCGCTACAGCCAGGAAGTGGCTGCGATCGCGGTAAACGTCTGGTCGATCTTTAACACGGTTATCGATGCGATAGATTAACGTGTCAGGTAGCGCAATATTAAGCCGCTGCTGCTTGCCTTCAAATGCTGACAAATCAACGTCAATGACAAACCAGGAATCATAGTCTGCATACTCGCTATCGCGTGAGTAGGTCAGATATCCTGCGTCCTTAATCTGCTCAACGGAAAACTTACCGCTAAGCACCATATCCTCAATGGTGAGTAAAATAGCTTCGCGTGCCATTGACGCAATCTCACTTTGCGTATCGGCGGCGGAGAAGCATCCGTAACCATAGGCCGAAAACGCCGGAACAATTATGCCGTATGCCGTGCTGTCATCTTGAGGCGTTTCGACACCAACAGAAAAAAACATATTACCTCCTGTAGTGAGACATTAAATTCCCGCCATTTTTCTTATGGATCTGAGCGTGCCAGGTGGTAGATCTTTTTTAGGATGTGGCACCGGGAAGGTTTTTCCGGTGACAGGCGACCACCATATCTGATGACTTCCTCCATTATGTCGCTTGAGCTCACATCCGGCGGCGGCTAACTCCCTGATCAAGTCCGACGATTTCATTTGCCCTCCTGGCTTTTTTATAATTATGCACACATATACACACATGTAAAATCCATTATGTGTGATTCTTGAGCCTGTTGGATGACAGCAGCACTGACAACGGCCTTAATTTATCTCGCCGTTATTTCACTTCCGCCGCCTGATTCCCCTGCCGCGCCAGCGTGCGGGCGAGGATGGTTGAGTAAAGCGGCTGGCCGCCGAGGAACTGCGCCACCAGCGTGGCACCCAGGCAGGTGATAATCATCGGCAGGATCAGCTGATAGTTATTGGTCATCTCCAGCACCAGCACAATCCCGGTCAGCGGCGCGCGCACCGAAGCGGCGAACAGCGCGCCCATTCCGGCGATGGCGAACGTCGCGGGCTGGAGCGCATACAGCGGGAAAAACTGCGACATCGCCAGACCGAAAGCGGTGCCCAGCACCGTTCCCAGGGCCAGCATCGGGGCAAAAATCCCGCCGGGCGCGCCGGAGGAGAAGCACAGTAGGGTGGTCAGCAGGCGCAGAACAAAAATTAGCAGCAGCATCTGTAACGAGAACGTACCCGGGGCGACTTCTGGGATCAGCAGGTTGCCGCCCCCGACGATGGCCGGAAACAGCAGCGTCATCACTCCGCAGGCACCACCGAGGATCGCCCCGGTGACCACCACTCGCCAGATCCGGCGCTGATAAATCCGCGCGTAGAGATCCTGCATCACGAAAATCAGTTTGTTAAACAGCACGCCGACTGCGCCGAACAGCACGCCAAGCAGCAGATACAGCCACAGCGTCGGTACCGGTGCGTCCGCCAGCTGGCCGACATCAATAATAGGCCGACCGCCGTTAAACAGCTGGAAGACGATGCTGGCCATAATCACGCCGATAAACACCGCCTTAATCGAAATCAGGTTGTAGCGGAACTGCGGGCGCATTTCTTCCAGAATAAACAGGATCCCGGCCAGCGGTGCGTTAAACGCGGCGGCCAGACCGGCGGCGGCACCGGTGGCCAGCAGCGAGTGGCGGGCTTCGCCGCTTTTCAGCCGGAACAGGTCAAACACCATGCGGCCAATATTGCCGCCGAGCTGCACGGTTGGCCCCTCTCGCCCCAGCACCATACCGGCCCCCAGCGTGCCCAGCCCGCCGAAAAACTTCACCGGGATCACCCGCCACCAGCGAACCGGGCGCAGCTCCTCCAGCGCGCCCTCAATTTCCGGAATACCCGAACCGCCCGCTTCAGGCGCAAAGCGGCGGACCAGCCAGTATCCCACTGCCGCCAGCGCTGCCGAAACGGCAAAGGCGCAGAGGTAAAGCGGCCATCCCGGCAGCACGTCGGCGGTCAGGTTGACGGTGCGCCAATGCTGGATCGCCTCCACCGCTCTGGCGAAAACCACGCCCACCAGGCCAACCAGCGTGCCGACCACGGCGGCGGAAATCAGCACCGCGACCGGCGTTTTATCCCGATTGAGTAAGGCCCGAAACATCCGGTAGCGGGCGGGAGGCGACTGCGGCACATTGACGACGGAAGCGGGTTCGTGGCTCATGGTAGGGGCAAGGTTGCTGAAAGATGCTCAGAATTCTAGACCGACTGCCCGTGCGTTACAAAGGTTACGCCCGGAACTTAATCAACCGGCCGTTCCAGTGTCGCAATCGCCGCGAATATGCATAATCTTGCTATTTTCAACGCTGTCCGCTATGTGGAATTTTTTTTCTAATCTGAATGTTTTTTGAAATGAAATCCTTGTTAATAGCGAAAAGTTATGATGCGGTTACCCGTAACGTTTTCAATATTATCCTCATTAGTTACCCAGTTAAGCAAAAAAAACATGGTTAATCATGCAGTAATAGTGACTTCGTGTAATGAAATGTAAAGTCGAAAATTTGAATATTAATGAAACTAAATGGTCATTTTGTGATTTGTGTAGAATTTTGATTCCGATTTGGGTGCTATGTTATCAGCAGGTAAAAAACTGAAGAGTGATGAAACTTGCTGAGATGATGAGCGTTGGGCTAAACGCCCTGCACCACTAAGTCGGACGCGGTGAAGGTAGAAAGGAACCTGAATCGATGTCGTTGACCCTCCCTGTGTGAACCATACGGTCGGAGATCGAAACGGTCTGGCGAGCGGTATGTGGTGGCGTGCATCAAATATATTCTCTCAGCATCACCACTGAATGACTGTATTAACGTTTGATGATTGAAATTGAATAAAGAGTACCAGAGGGAGTAATAATAATTTTCATTGCCGTGCCAGGTTGGTTATTTCGTATTTTTATTATTAAATAGAACCGTTTACCCTGCTTAAAAGCGTCAGGATTATTCGTCACCTCATTTCATGGGGCGGTGAGGTATCACTTTTTTTAAATTTCCTGATGTTTTAAAAGTAATTTAATGAAAGGATAAATATATGTCTTTGTTGATGAATCTGAATACGCAACAACGAAAACGATTACATCAGATAACCTTAGTCGCAACATTCGGTGGCCTGCTGTTTGGCTATGATACCGGGGTGATTAACGGTGCCTTTTCTTCATTAAAAGAGAACATGGCCCTGACGCCGGACACCGAAGGCCTGGTGATGAGCGTGCTGCTGATCGGTGCCGCACTCGGCAGCATCGGCGGCGGTAAAATGGCTGACTTCTTCGGCCGCAGAAAGTACCTGATTTATCTCTCCTTTGTCTTCTTTATTGGCGCCATCTTATCCGCCGCCGCCCCGAACGTAACCAGCCTGCTTATTGCCCGATTTATTCTTGGTTTTGCCGTGGGGGGAGCCTCGGTAACCGCACCAACCTTTATCTCGGAAGTGGCGCCGACGGAAATGCGCGGCAGGCTAACCGGGTTAAATGAAGTCGCCATCGTGATTGGCCAGCTTGCCGCCTTTGCGGTCAATGCGGTGATCGGCCTGATCTGGGGGCATTTGCCGGAGGTCTGGCGCTATATGCTACTGGTGCAGGCGCTGCCGTCTATCTTCCTGTTAATCGGCATGTGGCGCGCACCGGAAAGTCCGCGCTGGCTAATCAGTAAAAACCGCCGGGAAGAAGCGCTGGCTATTCTGAAACAGATCCGTCCTGAAGCCCGCGCGGTGCAGGAATACCAGGACATCATCACCTTAATCGAGATTGAAAAAGAGAAGAAGCTGCACACCCAGAGTGCCACCTCGGTGATCTTCAGTACGCCGTGGATTATGAAACTGATTCTGGTGGGGATCGCCTGGGCCGCCCTCCAGCAAACCACCGGCGTCAACGTCATCATGTACTACGGGACGGAAATCCTCAAAACCGCCGGTTTCTCTGAGAAAATGTCGCTGATCTGTAACGTGCTGAACGGCGTCTTCTCCGTCGGCGGGATGATTTTTGGCGTGATGTATCTGGTTGATCGCTTCAAACGTAAAACGCTAATCGTTTACGGTTTTGCGCTGATGGCGACACTACACCTGATTATCGCCGGTGCTGACTACTTCCTCGTCGGTGATATGAAAGCGACGGTTATCTGGCTGCTGGGTGCGATCTTCGTGGGCGTGATGCAGGGCACCATGGGCTTCCTGACCTGGGTCGTTCTGGCTGAACTGTTCCCGCTGAAAGTTCGCGGTCTGTCGATGGGTATCTCAGTATTCTTTATGTGGGTAATGAACGCGATCGTCAGTTATCTGTTCCCGGTACTGCAGGCAAAACTGGGACTGGGTCCTGTCTTCCTGATCTTCGCCGTTATTAACTATCTGGCCATTCTGTTCGTCGTCAAGGCACTTCCGGAAACCTCCAACAAGTCGCTGGAGCAGCTGGAAGAAGAACTGTCTGCCGGAAACTGATAGCGTGATAGTGTGGATTTAATAAAAGGAGGCGGACTATGATTGATATTATTACCGTTGATAACCTGCATCTTGGACGGCAGGCAAAAAATAAAGCCGAAGTGTTAGAGATGGCCGGTAAAGAGTTTAAAGCGAAAGGGTATGTGAGCCAGGACTGCGTTGCGTTTCTCAATGAAAGGGAACGTCAGGTTTCGACTTTCCTGGGCAACGGCATCACCCTGCCACATTTACCGAAGTCCGAAAACCATATCATTGTGAAAACCGGCATTGAGATATTCCAGTTCCCGGACGGTGTGATCTGGGATCGGAATAACGTAATGTTTATTGCAATTGGCGTCATAGCGAAAGAGAAAGAACATATCGATGTCCTGCGCGATGTGGCCTCAATCTTTAGCGACGAGATTATCTCTAATGCACTATCATTAATTTCCAGTGAAAAAGATTTCCTGAGAATTCTTAACCGGAAATAATGTTCTCACCCATAGATACGTTGCGTATCTATGGGTGTTCTTCCCTCAGTTCATACCAATGCCGATTAATGTATTCACCAGCCCTGCGGTCATCAGTACCACACCGGGTACCAGGAAGTTCAAATCTTTCTTGCTGTAAAATTGCGTCATTAAGCCCAGTCCGACCGCAAACATCGGCAGGGAAATGATGGAAAATGTCGACATGCTGGCTCCTTTCTCTCTTGAGAATAATCCTATACTGACTTTCCTGTTTTGCCACCCCAATTAAAAAATAATTATCATTCGCTATGGGGCGTTTATCTAACTATCAACAGGTTAATGGATTTTAATTTTTGTTATTTCGGCTGAAAACCTTAGCGTTGCTGATCACTCAGTCAACCGATACTGCTGAAGCCTGGCTCCCTAATGTCGCATGGCGTCATTTTTGCATCTTCACTGCACTTTCCTCCTGGGCATTCGCCGGCCGGTTGTGGCTGCGGAATGTTTTTATACCCTGGTCTGGCATTGAATCGCCGTGCGCACGCGCAACATTGCACGGTTTTGCACGCCGTGATGCGTAATTTAGGAAGTTTCTGGCAATTTCAATCTTCACCGGGCGGTGAAAAGCGTGTGGTCATCGCGGATTTTGCCTCGGGCGCCATTTTCTCAGGTGTATTACGTTTACGCAGCACGAATAATCTTAAATCGATAAAAGTCGTCAGCTGGCAGGCGCGGGATCGGGACAGACAAAAGCTCACCGATCCTCAAATTTACCGGGAGTAGAGGAATCAGGAAGCTGAACGCTTACGCGGTTTCTTAACCGGTGCTATCGGCGTAACCGCAGTCACTTCACTCTCCACCCAGCCATCGTCCAGCCGGGTTTTCAGCGTATCGCCAGGATGCAGCTGCTGCGTTTTCTTCACCACCTGACCATCGGCCGCGGTCGTCACGCTGAAACCGCGTGCCAGTGTGGCCAGCGGACTGACGCCCTCAAGCTGAGCCGCCAGATTGCTGAAGCGCTGCTTGTTGCCGTTAAGCTGCTGCTGCATCGACTGCTGCAGACGATACTGCCACTGCTGAAGCTGCTGGCGCAGACGCTCCACGCGCATCTCCGGGCGAATAGCATTCAGCCGCTGCTCCGCACGCTCCTGCTGGCGAACGGCCTGACGCACCTGCAGCTGCACGGCATCATCCAGACGACGGCGCAGCTTAATCAGCGCGGTCTGCTGCCGGGCAAGCTGTAACTGCGGGTGCTGCTGCTGAAGTCGATGATGCAGGCGGGTAAAGCTGCGCTGCTGCTGCGCGAGATAGTAGTCCATCGCCATCTCCAGCCGCTGCTGTTGGGACTGAAGCTGGCGTAACAGCTCAATCTGATTGCGGCTGACCAGTTCGGCTGCCGCAGAAGGCGTTGGCGCACGCAGGTCAGCGACAAAATCGGCGATGGTCACGTCGGTTTCATGGCCGACTGCGCTGACGATGGGAATGCGGCTGGCAAAAATCGCACGCGCCACGCGCTCGTCGTTAAAGCTCCACAGATCTTCCAGCGAACCGCCACCGCGACCGACGATCAGCACATCACACTCGCCCCGGGCATTGGCCAGCTCAATCGCGCGGACAATACCGGCAGGCGCTTCAGCACCCTGAACCTGCGTTGGATAAATCACCACCGGCAGGGAAGGGTCACGACGATGCAGCACGCGCAGCACGTCGTGCAGTGCGGCACCGCTGGCGGAGGTGATCACCCCAACCTGGCGGGCCGGATCGGGCAGCGGCTGCTTGTGAATCTGTTCGAAAAGCCCTTCCGCCATCAGGCGCTGCTTCAACTGCTCAAACTGCTGCTGCAAAAGTCCGTCACCGGCAGGCATCATGCTCTCAGCAATCAGCTGATAGTCGCCACGGGGTTCATACAGCGTGATGGTGGCACGCACCAGCACCTGCTGACCATTCTGCGGCCGGAAGTCAACGCGGCGGTTGCTGTTGCGGAACATCGCGCAGCGCACCTGCGCGCCATCGTCCTTCAGCGTGAAGTACCAGTGGCCGGAAGAGGGCTGGGAAAAATTGGAGATCTCAGCGCTCAGCCACACCTGGCCCATCTCCATCTCCAGCAGCTTACGCACTGTAGTATTGAGACGGCTAACGGTAAAAATATTGGCGGTTGGCGGTAGCGACATGTGATGAAGATCAAATTTTAAATCAGGAGGTTAATTAACCGATACTACATGGCTGAACGAAGGTTTCAAGAGTTTTTATTAAAAAGTACTGGAGGCAATCGATTACGGCCTGTATAATGCCGCGGCAATATTTTACAAGTTCTCATTCACCCTGAGGTTGAGATATTGCCATGCTAAGAATCGCTAAAGAAGCCCTGACATTCGACGACGTTCTGCTCGTTCCTGCTCACTCCACAGTGTTACCGAACACTGCCGACCTCAGCACCCAGCTTACCAAAACTATTCGTTTGAATATTCCGATGCTGTCCGCTGCTATGGATACCGTGACCGAAGCCGGTCTGGCCATTGCGCTGGCGCAGGAAGGTGGCCTGGGCTTTATCCACAAAAATATGTCTATCGAGCGCCAGGCGGATGAAGTTCGCAAGGTGAAAAAACACGAAAGCGGCGTAGTCACTGAACCGCAGACCGTGCTGCCAACCACCGCGCTGAGCGAAGTGAAAGCCCTGACCGAGCGCAACGGCTTTGCCGGCTACCCGGTTGTTAACGGCGAAAACGAACTGGTGGGCATCATCACCGGTCGTGACGTTCGCTTCGTAACCGATCTGTCTCTGCCGGTTTCTGCCGTGATGACGCCGAAAGAGCGCCTGGTGACGGTGAAAGAAGGTGAGGCCCGCGAAATCGTTCTGCAGAAAATGCACGAAAAACGCGTTGAGAAAGCGCTGGTAGTGGATGACAGCTTCCACCTGCTGGGCATGATCACCGTTAAAGACTTCCAGAAAGCCGAGCGTAAACCTAACGCCTGTAAAGACGAACACGGTCGCCTGCGCGTCGGTGCTGCCGTCGGTGCCGGTGCCGGTAACGAAGAGCGCGTAGATGCGCTGGTAGCGGCAGGTGTTGACGTGCTGCTGATTGACTCCTCTCACGGCCACTCTGAAGGCGTGCTGCAGCGTATTCGCGACACCCGTGCGAAATACCCTGACCTGCAGATCGTTGGCGGCAACGTTGCGACCGGAGCCGGTGCGCTGGCGCTGGTTGAAGCGGGCGTGAGCGCGGTGAAAGTCGGTATCGGCCCTGGCTCTATCTGTACGACCCGCATCGTGACCGGCGTGGGAGTACCGCAGATTACTGCCGTTTCCGACGCGGTCGCCGCGCTGGAAGGGACCGGTATTCCGGTTATCGCCGACGGCGGCATTCGCTTCTCTGGTGATATCGCCAAAGCTATCGCTGCCGGTGCCTCTGCGGTGATGGTTGGCTCCATGCTGGCGGGTACCGATGAAGCACCTGGCGAAATCGAACTTTACCAGGGCCGTTCATTCAAGTCCTACCGCGGTATGGGTTCCCTGGGCGCGATGTCTAAAGGTTCTTCAGACCGTTACTTCCAGACCGATAACGCCGCTGACAAACTGGTGCCGGAAGGGATCGAAGGCCGCGTGGCCTACAAAGGTTTCCTGAAAGCAATCGTGCATCAGCAAATGGGCGGCCTGCGCTCCTGTATGGGCCTGACCGGCTGTGGTACTATCGACGACCTGCGTACCAAAGCGGAATTTGTTCGCATTAGCGGTGCCGGGATTCAGGAAAGCCACGTTCACGACGTGACCATTACCAAAGAGTCCCCGAACTACCGTATGGGTTCCTGATTAACCCTGCACTGTGCGCCCGGCTTAGCCGGGCGTTTTACTTCCCGTATTTTGAATTACATCGCCCTGGAATAGCCAATGACGACGGAAAATATTCATAAACACCGCATTCTGATCCTCGATTTCGGTTCACAGTATACTCAGCTGGTTGCGCGCCGCGTGCGTGAGCTGGGCGTGTACTGCGAACTGTGGGCGTGGGACGTAACCGAAGAGCAGATCCGCGGTTTTAAACCGAGCGGCATCATCCTCTCCGGCGGCCCGGAAAGCACCACCGAACACGGCAGCCCGCGTGCGCCGGACTACGTGTTCAACGCCGGTGTACCGGTGCTGGGCGTATGCTACGGCATGCAGACCATGGCAATGCAGCTGGGCGGCGCGGTTGAAGGTTCTAAC
The DNA here is from genome assembly GCF_003751505.1 of Erwinia sp. JUb26. Classification (GTDB taxonomy): domain Bacteria; phylum Pseudomonadota; class Gammaproteobacteria; order Enterobacterales; family Enterobacteriaceae; genus Erwinia. The sequence goes on from NZ_RJVB01000007.1 coordinate 271,458, forward strand.
GAGCGTGAGTTTGGCTATGCGCAGGTAGAAGTGAAAACCCAGAGCGCGCTGACCCGCGATATCGAAGACGCCCTGAGCGCCGCCGGTAAGCCGCTGCTGGACGTCTGGATGAGCCACGGCGACAAAGTCACCGCGATCCCATCCGACTTCGTGACCGTTGCCAGCACCGATACCTGTCCGTTTGCCATTATGGCCAACGAAGAGAAGCGCTTCTACGGCGTGCAGTTCCACCCGGAAGTAACCCATACCCGTCAGGGCCAGCGTCTGCTGGAGCGCTTTGTGCGCGATATCTGCGAGTGTGAAGCGCTGTGGACCCCGGCGAAGATTATCGAAGATGCCGTTGAGCGCCTGCGCGAGCAGGTTGGTGAAGATAAAGTGATCCTCGGCCTGTCCGGTGGCGTTGACTCTTCCGTGACCGCGATGCTGCTGCACCGCGCAATTGGCGATCGCCTGACCTGCGTCTTCGTGGATAACGGCCTGCTGCGCCTGAACGAAGCCGAGCAGGTGATGGAAATGTTCGGCGACCACTTTGGTCTGAACATCATCCACGTTGAAGGCGAAAAGCGCTTCCTGGACGCGCTGGCGGGTGAGAACGACCCTGAAGCTAAACGTAAGATCATCGGTCGCGTGTTCGTTGAAGTGTTCGACGAAGAAGCGCTGAAGCTGGAAGACGTGAAGTGGCTGGCACAGGGCACCATCTATCCGGACGTGATTGAGTCGGCGGCATCCGCCACCGGTAAAGCGCACGTCATCAAATCTCACCACAACGTGGGCGGCCTGCCGAAAGAGATGAAGATGGGCCTGGTTGAACCGCTGCGCGAGCTGTTCAAAGACGAAGTGCGTAAAATCGGTCTGGAGCTGGGCCTGCCGCACGCGATGCTGTTCCGTCATCCGTTCCCGGGCCCGGGTCTGGGTGTGCGCGTACTGGGCGAAGTGAAGAAAGAGTACTGCGACCTGCTGCGCCGTGCGGATGCTATCTTCATTGAAGAACTGCACAAAGCCGATCTGTACAACAAAGTCAGCCAGGCTTTCACCGTCTTCCTGCCGGTTCGTTCCGTGGGCGTGATGGGCGATGGCCGCAAATACGACTGGGTTGTTTCCCTGCGTGCGGTGGAAACCATCGACTTTATGACCGCACACTGGGCGCACCTGCCGTATGACTTCCTCGGCCGCGTTTCCAACCGTATCATCAACGAAGTGAACGGCATCTCCCGCGTGGTTTACGATATCTCCGGTAAACCACCGGCCACGATTGAGTGGGAATGATTCCTGGCTAATTCTTAGCAAGTCACTGTTTTAGATAATATAAAAAGCCTCTGTTGTTACAGGGGCTTTTTTATTAAATGCGATTCGATGTTAAGCGCACACCCGCAGCTCTGGTGATTTCCGTCAGCGTTTTGATAGTTGGATTACCTTCATTAGATAGAGCCCGGTAGATATTCTGGCGTGCAAGACTTGAGCGCCGTGATATTTCGCCAACTCCTCCACGAGCTTCAACCACACGGCGAAGAGCGGTAAGAAATGCGGATACGCCACCTTCTTCATAAATGTCCTCTAGTGCGGTTTGTAGGTAAATTTCAGCGTAGGAAGGATCGGCGCGAAGCTCCTCAATAAACAGCGCATCGCGGTCTACTGCGGGCGGAAAGTTTTGAGCATCCTGAGTTAATACTGTGTCTGCTTTAGTATTGGCTGTCATTCTATTGTCCTTATTTCTTGAACGGCTTCCTTGTAACTTCTAAGTTACGCACTGAGTATAATCATCATACCTCTTGATGATCAATTGCTAACCCACCCTTCAACTCAAATCCACATCCTTCCAGCCAAAAATCCACGTGATGACAAACCCGCTCAGGTAGGCGATGAGAAGACCCGCCGCGTAAACCGCCATGCCGGTATAAATCCCCTCGTTAGAGGTCATCAGCGGCAGCGTAACCAGCCCGGACGGGCCGAACACGGTGTTCATGCCAATCGGTAGCCCCAGCCATGCCACCAGGCCGATAAAGAAGCCGCCGCAGGCACCGCCCAGGCAGGCGGTGACAAAAGGTTTGACCCGAGGCAGCGTGACGGCGTAGATCAGCGGTTCGCCGATGCCCAGCAGGCCGGGAATAATCGCGCCTTTCACCTGCTCTCGGGTGGCTGAGTGCCTGGCCGAGCGGAAGTACAGCGCCAGCGCGGCACCGACCTGCCCACCGCCGGCCATCGCCAGAATCGGGAACAGGGAGTTGAAGCCCTGGGCATCCATCAGCGCAAAATAAACCGGGATAAAGCCCTGATGCACACCGAAAACCACCGCAATCAGGAACAGCCCCGCAAGAATAGCGCAGCCAAACGGGTTGCCGTTCAGGTTCAGAAACAGCCACGACATGCCCTTAAACAGCTCGCCGCCAATAGGCATAATTAAGGTAAAGGTGATTGCGCCGGTAATAACCAGCGTCAGCAGGGAAGTGAGGATCATGTCGAGATTGTCGGGGATAACGCGGCGGAGCTGCTGTTCAATCCACGCGCCGAGAATTGAGGCAATCAGCACGCCAATAATATTCCCCCGGGGATCGATACTCATGCCAAAAAAGTTATCGATCCCGGAGAAGTAGCCCACCGTTGCCTGGGGGCTGTAGCCCAGCACGAACAGGGAGGCAATAATGGCGCCGTTTACGCCGGTTCCGCCAAAGGCCTTCTGCGCGTTATAGCCAATCAGTATCGGCAGGAAGGTAAACAGTCCCTTGCCGAAAACTTTCATGTAACCGACGATCTGCACCAGAGTAGCGTTCTTCTCCGCGGCATTCGCCAGCAGGCTCTGTTCAATCAGTGTCGCAAACCCCAACAGCATCCCGGCGGCAATAAAGCCCGGGATCAGCGGCGTGAAGATTGTGGCGAACTTAGCCAGAAACTGATGCACGGCGCTGGTTTGCCCGGCTTTGATCTTCTGCTTATTATCGCGAGCCACCGTTCCGACTTCAGGATTTGCAAAACCACTATCCACACCGCTGGCCAGCATAGCATTCATCATTTCAGCGGCGGTTTGCGCTTTTCCGGGGCCGAGAACGATTTGCAGCTGGTCTTCGGTATTAATCACGCCGAGCACCCCCGGTAGTGCTTTCAGTCTTTCGTGCTCAACCAACTGGTCATTGTTTAGCGTCAGACGCAGGCGGGTCATGCAGTTCCCACAGGCCCGAATGTTATCAGTACCGCCGACCCGCTGCAGGATCTCGGCAATCAGCTGGTGCGTAATCTTAGCCATAAATCGTTCTCCGTCTTGACCGCACGTCAGGCGCTGGCCAGTGATTCCATATAGGGATGATTTTTACGATAAACAGTACTAAAAAATGTGCGCGCGTTTATGATTTGAAGATAAAAGCCAGAAGTATCAGGTGAGTGTAGACCAGGAAGTGCAATGTCCCCAGGGAAAGTCGGTTAATTACGGAGCAGCCATCAATGAGTGATAACTTTAGTTAAATAATGGGCGTAAAATATCCCTCACTCCCTGATCGTAAATAGGCAGGTTTATGTGAAGCGCTGAAATTTACGCCTTGCCGGTTATCTGGAATCCATTATTTCTGCTTAAAATTAACACTTAAATATTCAGGGTTAATCTGAACAGGTACATTTTTTTTGATTAATTTATTTTTATTTGAATGAATAATTAATCATGGCATTTACACTGATTTACGTTTGTTTATGCATTTTTTATTCATTAAAGTGAATATAAATGAGCTTTTAGCCCGTTTTTCAGGGTGTTGGTGGTTATGGTTAAGTGCATAAAAGGGTGTTTTTATGTGGCAATTTTGTTAATGTGCGCCCCAATGGATGCTTTCTTACCGCCAAGATGCCGCGCTGCCAGATGCAGATGGGCAGGAGATTATTAGGAATGTGTACTCGTATACGCGATCCTGGAAATTGACGTTTCCGCTACAGAGAACCCGCTAGGAATCTTGAGTGCCGCTCACAATATCAGTGAATGTCGGCCGGAAACGCACGCCCAGAGATAGCCGGGAACTCATTTTTTAAATTCCTGAAAAGCTAATGTTGATTATATCAATACTGGCTGTGGATCCCCTTTTCTATTTTTAGGTTAAGACGTATTTCTATTTTTTGTGACAGGTGATGGGCTTCACCAGATATCTGTATTTAGCAAAAGCACCGGGCGATTCGATGATGTTCACTGCGCATCACCCACCTCAGATTAATTTAACAGGTTGCCGCTCAGGGAAAAGTTGAATACCTGTTTTTTATAAGGAATGTTTATTAAATGAATATCACCAGAAGAAAATTTTTAATCGGTGGTGCAGCCGTTGTTGCCGTCGGTGGTGCCGGGATCCTCACGCCGATGCTGACTCGTGAAGGTCGGCTGATCCCTGGAAAACCGCGCACAGGTTTTGTCGACGGTCTCAACGGACCGCTGCCAAAGCAGGCTGATGTGGTGGTTATAGGAGGAGGGATCCAGGGGGTGATGACCGCAATCAATCTGGCTGAGCGTGGTCTGTCGGTGGTGGTGGTGGAAAAAGGGAACATTGCCGGTGAGCAGTCGAGCCGTTTTTATGGTCAGGTGATGACATATAAAATGCCGGATGCCACATTCCTGCTGCACCATATGGCGAAGCAGCGCTGGCGCGAGATGAATGCCAAAGTGGGTGCCGATACCAGCTATCGTACTCAGGGCAGGGTTGAAGTTCCTCTGGATGATGAAGATTTAGCACACGTCAGACAGTGGATCGACACCAAACATAAAGAAGTCGGTTCTGATATCCCGTTCAAAACCCGCATCATTGAAGGCGGCGAGCTGGGCAAGCGCTTAAAAGGTGCAACTTCCGAATGGAAAATTGCCGGATTTGAGGAAGATTCCGGTAGCCTCGATCCTGAAATCGCTGCCTTCGTGATGGCTGAATACGCGCTGAAGATCGGCGTGAAAATTTACACCAACTGTGCTGCAAGGGGTGTTGAAACCCAGGGCGGGGCGATTTCAGATGTGGTAACCGAGAAGGGTGCGATCAGAACGTCGCAGGTTGTGGTCGCCGGTGGGGCATGGTCACGACTGTTTATGCAAAATCTGAATGTCAATGTACCGACGCTGCCAGCCTACCAGTCGCAGCAGCTGATCAGCGGCGCGCCGGGTGCGCCGGGCGGTAACGTTGCGCTGCCAGGCAATATTTACTTCCGCGAACAGGCAGACGGCAGCTATGCAACCTCGCCGCGCGTGATTGTTGCCCCGGTTGTGCAGGAATCCTTTATGTACGGTTATAAGTATCTGCCGCTGATGTCCCAGCCGGACTTCCCGGTGCACATCTCCCTCAACGAGCAGTTGATTAACACCTTTATGCAGCCAAAACACTGGGCGCTGAATGAAGTGTCGCCGTTCGAGAAATATCGCGATATGACCGCAGCACCGGACGTGCCGGAGCTGGAAAGTTCGCTGGAGAAACTGAAAGCGGAGTTCCCGGCGTTTAAAGATTCGAAACTTATCGATCGCTGGAGTGGTGCGATGTCGATTGCGCCGGATGAGGACCCAATCATCTCCGTGGTGAAAGAGTACCCGGGCATGGTGATCAACACCGCTACCGGCTGGGGTATGACGGAAAGCCCGGTGTCGGCAGAGATAACCGCCGATCTGCTGCTGGGCAAGACGCCGGTGCTGAATCCTGAGCCATTCAGCCTCTATCGTTTCTAACGATGTAATCGCTGATGAAGCCGGACGCTTTTCCAGGAAGACAGCGTCCGGCTTAAAAAGCGCTATTGCGCAGGAGCGAACCGTTATCTGCGCTTAACCGTGCAGGCTTAGCCCCTTAATCACCTTATCCACAATCTTTTTCGGCCCGCGTACGCCCAGCCCCACCAGATTTAAACTGTCTGCATCTTCGGCCATAAACACCTCGCGATTAGCCTCATCATGGCCGGTTGCAAACATCGCATGCACATAGGGGATCAGGGTTAACTCGCGCTCCAGCCCTTTGCGATGCGCCGTCTGCAATCCATCGATATCCGCTGCAAAAATCAGCATCGGCTGGCCGGACATATTGCCGTACTGGCGGCCTTTTGCATCAACGTAGGGTGCGCCCATGATTTCGGGTGCGGTGGCGGCAATTCCCGTAGCCAGGAATGCCACAACGTTTAAACGCTGCCAGGTGGGAAGATCGTTACGCACGATAAAGGCGATTTTTGTATCAAACATCGGTAGCCGTTCTCCGGTCATCTTTAAGGGACGACATCATCAAAGATGACGGGCAGATCGGTCTAGAACGTTTGTGCAATGGCGCTGATAGCCGGCGGGAGACAGGCGATAAGCTCGCTGGAACCAGCGGCCCATATGGCTCTGGTCGGAAAAACCGACCTGTGAGGCCACCCGCGCCGGTTCAATGCCCTGAGCCAGCAGCCCCCGCGCGGTGCGCAGCCGCAGCCGTACCAGGTAAGCGTGTGGCGACTGGCCGAAGGCCTTCTTGAACTGACGGGTCAGGCGAAAGCGATCGAGACCGGCCTGCAGGGAAAGCTCATCCAGCCCGATATCCAGCGGCATGTGGGCATGAAGATAGTCGCGCAGCTGATACATTCGCATCAGCGAATCATCAAGGCCGGCGGTTGGCCTGTCACCGATATGGCGGGAAAGCAGATAAAGCAGATGATCCAGCGTCTGATCGCGAGCCAGGCGACCTTCCTGATAATGAACGGCAAAAAAAGCCTGCTGAATAGCTGTGATTAACTGTGAATCCTCGGTGAGGGTATGGCGAAACGCGGCTTCAATCACCGAGACATCGCCCAGGCCTCGACGCTGCATCATCTCCGTGACCCAGCTTTGCGGCAGATAGAGCATCACGTAAGTGAAGCCATCGACATCCGGCGCGTGGCCGTCGTGAACGGCACCGGGTTCGATAAGGATCGCGCGTCCCGGCTGGCTGGTATGCAGAGTGCGATGGCAGTTAAATCGCTGAAGGCCCTGCATCGTTACGCCGACCAGCACTTCGTCATGATCGTGCGGATCGTAGGCATGGCCACGAAAATGCGCGTTGATACTTTCTATACCGGTCTCGTCATCACGACGGAAGTTGACCCAGTCGCTACTGGCACCCGTATTGTCCGGCGTATTCATCAGATAACTCCTCGCACTGTGCCATCATATCTATTAAGAAAAGAGGCCGTCAGGCCTCATCCTGCCATCGATCGGGGAAGCCGTCCACCAACTGTCAAGGTATGTAATAAGCACGGACCGGCAATAGACGGCCCTCCGCTTTTATGTCAATTTAGCGACAGATGCTGCAATTTTGTCCTGCATCACTCCGCAAACGTTCAGTACCCCTCCTGCACATTCCTGGCTTGACGCTGAGCGTTCTCACGCCCGGAATCATGCGGAAACGAAGTGGAATGTGAAATTTTGTTCGCTGTATTCACCCTGAACTGATAAAGGAGTTGGCCATGCTGCCACTGAAAGCGCTGAGTCTGATAATTCTGTGCATTATGCTGCTGTCGCTGGGCGCCAGTCTGGCACAGGCAACCCACCACGCGGAGTCAGCCGGGCAGGGCTGGTGGTCGGCGCGGCGTGATTCCTCCGGGATAGCTCCCGATCCGGCCCGGCTGGCTAATCTGGCGATTGTGCAGGTCTATGTGGCACCCACCTATGGCTGGAAAGGTAAGGTGGCGGTGCATCCCTGGATTATCTTTAAGCGTGCGGGTGAAACCCATTTCAGCCGCTACGAAGTGATTGGCTGGGGTAATGGCGACAAAGTCAGGCTGAACGCCAACCCGCCGGATGGATTCTGGTATGGCGCAAAGCCCCGCCTGCTCGTGGAGCATCGAGGCCCGGCGGCAGAGGCAATGATCCCGAAAATTCAGGCGGCAATTGCCTCTTATCCCTGGCCACAGACCTACCACGCCTGGCCGGGTCCTAATAGTAATACTTTCCTTGCCCATATAGGACGCGAAGTGCCCGATCTGCAGCTTGATATGCCAGCAAACGCGGTAGGTAAAGATTTCCGCTCCCTGCTTAATCCTGTTGGGCTGCCGCCTTCAGGACGTGGCCTGCAGGTGTCTCTGCTCGGCCTTGCCGGTATAACGCTGGGCGCTGAAGAGGGAATTGAGATCAACATTCTGGGGCTGAACCTGGGGCTGGAATTTGCCCCGCTGCGCCCGCGACTGCCTTTTATCGGTGGGATCGGTGGCGATAATCTACAAAGCGACCGCCTGCACAACTAACGATACCCTTCTTATCCTTGCTCTTCTCTTTGCTGTGGCTGGTGAAATTTTGCGAGCCAGCCCGCAGCGACATGCTGGTCAATGTAAATCCCCCTTCGTGTTTACGGCAGCGGTCCAGATGCCGACGGTTCGCTCTGGTTTTTTTAATTCATACCTGGCAGAGTTGGGGAAAGAATAGTGTGGTTGTCGATTGACAACCCAAATTCCCGAGGGCAGTATGGAGGAACGGATGGATCGACATTGTCATGCCATAAAAGAAATTGAAGCCGTACTCAGGTACGCCGAAGGAGAGGGCTGGCATGTGGTCAGCAAAGGCGGGCATGCATGGGGAAAAATGTATTGTCCGTGGAACAGCGTAGCCTGTCGGTGTGGGGAATTTTGCATTTGCTGCATCTGGAGCACGCCCAGGAATGCCGTCAATCATGCCAGACAGCTCAAGCGAGTCGTTGAGCACTGCACTTTTCGTCAGCAGTATGAGGCACAATCAGGAAGAGGAACGCCATGGAATACACATTTACATTGAAGTATCAGCTGTCAGAGACAGCCGGTGATACTGATGAGCTGGTTGAAAAACTGGCACAGGCTGGCTGCGATGATGCGCTGATTGGGTTAGGGATCCCTGGGCGCATCGCACTGGAATTTATTCGAGAGGCCGAGTCCGCGCATCAGGCCATTTACAGCGCGATGCAGCAAATTGCGGCTGTGTTAGGCAACGCGGTGCTGTTTGAGGTTTCACCGGATTATGTTGGGTTGACCGACGTGGCCGATCTTATCGGTGTTTCCCGGCAAAATATGCGCAAACTGATGATGGCGCATCATCTGACTTTCCCTGCACCGGTGCATGAAGGTTCAACGGCCTTCTGGCACCTTGCCGATGTCCTGTCGTGGCTGGAAGGGCGAGGCAGCTATAGCCTGCCCGTAGGCGTTCAGGAGGCCGCTCTGGTGGCATTAAGTATCAATCTGCTCAACCAGAAGCGGCGTTACCGACAGGAATAAGTCACCGGAATGCCGGTCATTACCGGCCATGAGGTTATCAGGCTGTCGCTTCTTTCTCTGCCAGATATTCTCTGACCATTTCGTCAAACGAGGCATTGGCCTTGAAGCCGAGACGGCGTGCGTAGTCGGCATGGAAATCGCCGGGCCAGGAGTTGACGATATTGATAATCGCCTGGTCCGGCTGATGGCTGATGCGGGCAACGACATCATCTCCTGCAATACTCCGCAGCGAACCGATCATTGTTTCAACGGTTACCGCCAGGCCGCACAGATTGATGACGCGGCCCTGGTCCAGCTTATCGCCATCAAGTTCATGGCCATGGATGAGTGCAGTAACGGCTTTATCCGGCGACATCAGCCACAGGCGGGTATCAGTGCTCACCGGGCAGTTTGCCGCTTCGCCGTTCAGCGGTTCGCGAATGATGCCGCTGGCAAAGCTGGATGCGGCAGCGTTCGGCTTACCGGGGCGTACGACGATGGTTGGCATACGCAGGCTGCGGCCATCCAAGAAGCCGCGACGGCTGTAGTCCGACAGCAGCAGGTCGTTCATGGCTTTCTGCGTGCCGTAGGAGCTTTGCGGCATCCACACCTGCTCATCCGGCACTTTTTCCGGCAGTTTGCCGCCGAACACCGCTACCGAACTGGTGGTGACCAGGCGAATACGCTGCGGTAACGCGCGCAGTCGCTCCATAATCTGGCGAGCGGCATCAACGTTGATTTTCATGCCAAGATCGAAGTCCTGTTCGGCCTGTCCGGACACAATTGCCGCCAGATGGAACACGCTGTCGGTCTCTTCGTTAATCAGAGTAGCCAGCTCGGTCGGGTTGCTGATATCGCCGCAGACCACTTGCAGGCGCGGATCGTTAATGCCGGTCAGCGGCGCGATATCAAAAGCGGTAATCCGCGAGATGTCCTGCGACTGGCCCTGGCGATTAAGCAGTGAACCTTTAGCCAGCAGCGCCTTAACCAGTTTTTTTCCCAGGAATCCGGCGGCACCGGTGATGACGATATTCATAATTTTTCCTCGTTAGAATTAGCGGTTAACAATACGGCCAGGGATCAGGAAGATCGCCGCAGCGCCGACAAACAGCGTGCAGGAGATGATCAGCATGCCGGTCAGGGTTGAATGAGTCAGGTCGGCCAGGAAGCCCATCAGATAAGGCGCAACAAAACCGGCCAGGTTGCCGAAGGAGTTAATCAGGGCGATTCCCACGGCGGCCATCGTACCGCCGAGGAAGGCAGTCGGCAGGCTCCAGAACAGCGGCAGCGTACTCAGGCCGCCGGCTGCGCCGAGGGTCAGGCCAAACATGGCGATCCACAGGTTATCGGCATAGAGTGCGGAGATAACCATCCCCACGCCGCTCATGATGGCAATCACGGCCAGATGCCAGCGTCGCTCACGGTGCTTATCCGCGCTGCGGGAGGCGACAATCATGGTGACAATGGCGGCGGCGTAAGGAATGGCCGTCAGCAGACCAACCGTGAAGACATCCTCAACCCCGGCGTTACGTACCAGTGTCGGCAGCCAGAAGCTGACGGTATAGAAACCGGCAATCAGGCAGAAGTAGATCAGGGTCAGCAACCACAGCTTACCATTGCGCAGCACCGCACCCAGGCTGGCCTGCTCCAGCGGCGAATCTTCTACCGCATCTTCCTGCACGCGGGCGTTCATGATCGCTTTCTCGTCGGCAGTCAGCCATTTCGCATCGTTAATACGATCGGGCAGCATTTTTAAGACCAGCAGGCCAACCAGCAGAGACGGCGTACCCTGCAGAATGAACAGCCACTTCCAGCCGGCAAGGCCGTGCATATTATGGAAATGTTCCATAATCCAGCCCGAAATCGGGCCGCCCAGCAGGCCGGAAAGCGGTACGGCGGCGGCAAACAGCGCGAACATCTTTCCACGACGGTAGGACGGAAACCAGAAAGAGAGGTAAAGGATCACCCCGGGATAGAAGCCGGATTCGGTCAGACCGAGCATAAAGCGCACGGCATAAAACTGAAACGGCGTGGTGACCAGTGCGGTAAGCGGGGCAATTACGGCCCAGCTTGCCAGCAGCGCGGCCAGCAAACGCCGCGCGCCGAAGCGCTGCAGCACGATATTGCTGGGCACCTGGAAGAAGAAGAAGCCAATAAAGAAGATACCCGCCCCTAATCCGTAAACGGTTTCGGAAAATGACAGGTCGTTCGACATTTGCAGCTTGGCAATACCGACGTTGATACGATCGAGGTAAGCAAAGATATAGCTGATCATCAGGATCGGTAGAATACGCCAGACGGCTCGTCTCCACGCGTTTTCCTCTCGATCGCTAATAGGGCCGCTGAGCGACTGTGCCGATGTTTGCATATTCATTATTTATCCTTCGTGTAGGGAAGAGTCAGAGGAAAATCCGTTCTTCAGGTAATGAAACGACGATCCTGCGGCTCCGGTTGAATATTCATCCGGCGATCGGGAACGTTAATTATGGTGAAGCTTTGTTATTTTTTGTTAGATTAGCGGCGAAAATGAATTTGATCTGCGTGATAAGTCACATTACAGACCATTAATTATCATTTTATAACAGTTTTAAGGTGAGAAACGGCAATCCCCCGCAGATAAAACGGGGGGAAGGGCTTAGTGAAGAAGAAAAATGGTGGCGAGTCCGAGGAAGATAAAGAAGCCGCCGGTATCGGTCAGAGCGGTGATCAGCACGCTGGATCCCACGGCGGGGTCGCGCTTAAATTTGGTCATCAGCAGCGGTATCAGCACGCCCATCAGCGCCGCGAGCAGCAGATTCAATACCATTGCCAGCATCATCACGCCACCCAGCGCCGCATTGCCGTACATGGCCCAGGTCACGCCGCCCATGATCCCACCCCAGAACACCCCGTTGATCAGCGCAACGCCGAGTTCACGTGCAATCAGGAACGAGAAGTTGCCGGGTTCAACCTGATGCAGCGCCAGCGCGCGAACAATCATGGTAATCGTCTGATTGCCGGTGTTGCCACCGATCCCGGCTACGATAGGCATCAGCGTTGCCAGCGCCACCAGCTGTGAGATGGTGTCCTCAAACAGGCCAATCACCCGCGAGGCGATGAACGCGGTGCAGAGGTTAATCGCCAGCCAGGTCCAGCGGGTACGTACCGCTTTTTTCACCGGCGCAAAGACATCTTCATCCGGATTCACCCCCCCCATTTTGCGGATATTGCTGTCGTTCTCATCATTGACCAGGTCAATCACATCCTCAACGGTCACGCGCCCGATAAGTTTGCCCTTGGCATCAATAACGGCGGCGGAGATCAGGTTATAACGTTCAAACGAACCCGCTGCATCTTCGGCTTTGTCATCAATCAGAAAGGTGGTCGGGCTGTTGTTCATTACCTGATGAACTTTTTTATCCGGCGTATTCAGCAGAATTTCCGTCAGCGGCAGTTCGCCCTGCAGGGTGTTATTTTTGTCGGTAACAAAAAGCTTATCGGTGCCTTCAGGAATGATTTTTCTGCGGCGCAAAAAACGCTGTACGGCGGCGAGGGTCACATCCGAACGCACCGTGACCAGATTAAAGTCCATGATGCGGCCGACCCGATCGCGGTCAAAATGCATGACGTCCAGCACGCGCGATCGCAGGTTTGGCGCGAGCGAGGTCAGCAGTCGGCCGGTTAAATCTCTTGAAAGATAGCGCGCTAAATAAGCCTGTTCGTCGATATCAAGCGGTTCGATGGCACGCAGCAGGTCGCGGTCACTCATCTCCTCAATCAGGCTTTCCCAGACGCTTTCAGAGACTTCAACCAGCACCTGGCCGCGGCGATCGTTGCCAATCAGGCTCCACAGCGCCAGACGCTCCTCTCCCGGCAGGGCTTCCAGAAGGTCGGCAATATCCGCAGCGTGGAGCAGGGGCAGGGTGTGCTTGATCTCGTTAATCTGTTCGCGGTGGGCTTCGGCTTCGGCCGCGGACTCTTGCAGCGGGTGGCCCAGCAGGGTATCAACCAGATCTTTATCGTTGAGCAGCAGGTTAAGAAGGCGGCCACGAATTTCAGCCAGTTGTTGAACATGGGAAAGGGCTGACATACAACGTCCTTTAATCTGGCGATGAACAGGCAATGTGAGGTTATAGCTTAGTCGATTTAAGCCACGGAGGAAGCGGCAGACGCAAACGACAGCCTGCTACATAAACCGCCCGGATGCGGCTAATTATCTTTTACGGCACTGACGGCTGTGGCGGGGGCGGCTTTTTTCTGCTGATGATGTTCTATCGCACCAGGCACCACGTAAATCAGTCGTCCTATCAAAATGATAAAACTGACGAACAGGATGATACGGGTCATTGTTCCGGTTTTTTGACGTTTTCGAAATGACATAGCGTTGTGCACGCACTTTATCCAGTAAGACCCTGACGGGCGATGATTGATTTAGACACAGCACAGCGCTCAGGTCAATGGCTGCTGGCATTGGGCGGATGTGGCCTAAATATTTTGTGTATTTAAATACTTATTCAACGACAGAATCAACTCCCGAAAGGGGGGAGTTGTAGTAACATTGACAGTAATCAACCCGCGGTCATATATTCAACATACAATAGCACCAGGGCATTATTCATTATTATCAACCTGACTTATTGTTACCGAAACTTTCAAAGCCTGCACAGCTCGTTTAAAGCACATTACAAAAATGACTAAATCTGTTTTTTTTAAAAAGTTTTCAGCCCGATTCTGGGGCCTGCCTCTGCTGTTGTCGCTGGTTATGCTGCCGCTGGCCTCTGCGCTTTCTGTGCGTTTATGGCTTCCTGAAGGGTATGTTTACCTGATCTACCTCCCCCTGGCATTGATGATAGCGCTCCTGATGGTGTTCAACTGGGCGGCGCTGCCGGGGATCGCTCTTGCGTTGAGCTGGTACTATTTTCACCGCTACACGCCGCTGCAGGCGGCCATAATCATTGCCGTGTTTCTTATCACGCTGTCGATGTGCTGGGGCGGATACAGCCTGCAGTCAAACCGAAGCTGGCGTGCGGGGAAGGGCGAGCTACGGACGGTCGCCGTGCGGTTGTTCTGGCTGGCCTTTGCCATGCCAACGCTGTTTATCGTGCTGCTGCAGATTGTCACGCCGATGAACATCTTGCCGTTGACCAATTCGATATTTTCCAGCGATCCTTTCTCCATCCACACCCTGCTTAACTACCAGTCGGCCATGCTGGCCCTGCTGGCCACCGCGCCGCTGTTTTATTTTGCGCTGCGGATAATCCGTAAACCCCTCTTTTTCTATACGCTACGGCGGCGCTGCCGTAATCAGTTTGCCCCCAGCGTGACCGTCAGGGAGTGGATGCTGTGGCTGAGCCTTGTACTGTTTTTACTGCTGATGCTGACCCAGTTTGGTAACACGCAGGAAAATCTGTTAGCGACCGATTACGGCATTCCTCTGCTGCTGCCGCTGATGCTGTGGGCCGCCACGCGTTTTGGCTATCTGTTTACTTCCCTGAGCTGGGGGATATTGCTGATTGTGCTTTATCAGCTTCGCGACCGCTATTTGAGCCCGACAACCGAGGGATATCATCTTGCGGTGATCTCAGCGAATCTGCTGGTCTTTACGCTGGCCATTCTGATGATGTCGGCTATCAGTACGCGCCAGCGTCGGCTGCTGGATAAGGCCCGGCGCATGGCCCTGACCGATCCGGTTATCGGGCTACCTAATGTCCGCGCCCTGAGTCAGGTACTGACTAACCATGCCGGAGCGGTGCTGTGTTTCCTGCGAATTCCCGATCTTGACCGTCTGAGCCGCACGTATGGTTTGCAGCTACGTATTCAATACAAGCGCAGTCTGGCCGAGCATCTGAAACCCTGGCTGCTGCCATCAGAGAACGTTTACCAGCTTCCCGGATTTGATCTGGCGCTGCGGCTGGAGCATTCCGCGAATCTGGCGCGCATCGAGAGCCTGGAGGCCCGGCTGAAAGATTATCATCTGAGCTGGGACGGTCTGCCCATCCATCCAGACGTGGGCATCAGCTACTGCAGCGTGATGCCGCCAGTAAACTATCTGTATGAACTGCTGGGCGAAATGAGCGCAATGGCGGAGATTGCCCTGCACAGCGGGCATGCGGAAAACCTGCAGCAGAAGGACACGGTGCCGGTGCAGCGTCAGTTAACCGAGAAGCTGGCGATGCTGCAGGACATTCAGTTGGCGATGCAGAGCGGCGGCTTCTATCTGATGACGCAGAAAATCCACGGCATGCGCGGGGATGATTACCATGAAATCCTGCTGCGGATGGTGAACTCGCAGGGCGAACATCTCAAACCCGCCCAGTTTATTCCTGTGGTGCAGGAGTTCGGCCTGACGTGGGAAGTCGATCGGCTGGTGCTGGATCAGGTGCTGGTGTTTATCGATCGGCATCGTGAGCAGCTGCCGGGGATCCGCTTTGCGGTCAACCTGTTTGCCGCCACGCTGTGCCGACCTCAGCTGGCAGCGGAAATTGCCGCCCGCCTGAAGGCCAGCAATATCGAACCCTGGCAACTGATTATTGAAGTCGCCGAGTCGCCGATGCTGAGTGATTACAGCTGGGGAAATCGCACTATCGCCCAGCTTCGTCAGCTGGGATGCCGGGTGGCGATCGACGATTTTGGTACGGGCTATGCCAGCTATTCCCGCCTGAAGCAGGTGCAGGTGGATATGCTGAAAATCGACGGCAGCTTTGTGCGTAATATGCTGCAGAGCAGCCTGGATTATCAGATCATTGAGTCAATCTGCGTGGTTGCCCGTTTAAAGCGCATGCAGATTGTCGCCGAGTATGTGGAAACGCACGAAGTCGCCATGGCACTGCGTAAGCTCGGCGTGGATTATTTACAGGGATTTATTATCGGCATTCCGGAACCGCTGGCAAACCTGGTCGCGGCACCGGAAGATGCGCGGTAATCAGTCTTTAACGCTGGCCTTCTGCGCCAGAATGGTGGCGAAGCGCAGCGAAATCCGCTGACCATTTTCGTCGGTTTTATGCAGCTGACCGACGTTTTCGTTGTACTTGATAATGTGCCATTTGCGGTAGTAATCGCTCAGCTCACCGGATTTAAAGGCGAACGGAAAACCGAGGGTGCAGGGATAATCAGGGGTGTCCATTGCCGCGACGATCAGGTTAAAACCGTTTCTGGTCGTGCTGGCCTGCATATCTGCAATCAACTGCGGAATGGTTTCCGGCTGCAGAAACATCATCACCACCGTCGACAGCACCATGTCATAGGAACCGTTGAAACGCAGGGTGTTGAGGTCGTGCTCGGCGGTGCGGATGCCGGTCAGATTTTCGGCGGTAATAATGTCATTCAGCCTCGTCAGGCTGGCGGTATTTTTATCCCATGCCGTGACGTCAAAGCCGTGATTGTTGAGATAAAGGCTGTTGCGGCCGTTGCCGCAGCCCACATCCAGCGCGTTCCCGCCTTCCAGATACGGTATTGCGGCAACGATTTCAGAGTGGGGCGGCGTAAGCTGGTACTTTTCCGCGAAGAAGTTATCGGGTCTTATCATCGTGTTGATTCTTATATCCGTAAAAAAGGGTTCAGGCCGGCCTGAACCCCAGTTAAGCATTAACCCACTGCGTTATTGCTCTTCCTGTATCGTCAGTTGCCAGCCGGTGACGTCGTTCCAGTAGCTCTGCTCGCGCTCCAGATCCAGCTGAACCAGGTTGTTCTGGCTGAAGTAATCACGCGGGAACGTCAGCGTCCAGTGACCATCATCGGTTTGCAGTTGCAAATCGCTGGGGCGGGTAGTGGCCTGGCGCTGATTGTTCAGCAGCGTTCCGAGGCGCAGCAGGAAGACCAGCGGCAGGAACTGCTTGCGTTTGAACAGCGTCAGGCGCGGCATTTCGTCCACTTTTACCGCTTTCCGGTGGAAGCGTACCAGCGTTGCCAGCAGGGATTGTTGATCCTGGTTAAACCCCGGCATGTTGGTGTGTTGCAGGATATACGCCGAATGGCGATGCATACCGCTGTGGTTAATAGTCAGCCCCACTTCATGCAGCATTGCAGCCCACTTCAGCAGCGCGGCCAGTTGCGGATTCTCCAGCTTTGGATTCTGCTCGCGCCACTGTTCAAACAGCTGCTCCGTGGTCTCCAGCACCCGACGAGCCTGGTCGCTGTCGATCGCGTAGTGGTTCGCCAGGCTTTGCGCCGTGCGGCTGCGAATGTCCTGATGACGGAAGCGGCCTTCCATCTCATACAGCACGCCTTCACGCAGCGCACCGTCGGAAAGGCGCAGTTCACGGATTGCCAGCGCATCAAACACACCGCAAAGGATCGCCAGGCCGGGCACAAAGACCCCTTTGCGCTCTTCTGACAGCCCCGGCAGGCTCAGAGCATCGAAAGACTTATGCTTGATCACCTCGTCATACAGCTTTTCCAGCCGCTCAGGGGTAATCAGCTTGTCCTTTTCGCCCATCGCCACCAGCACTTCGCAGGCGGCTTTAATGGTGCCGGATGCGCCCAGCGCATACTGCCAGCCCATCAGACGATACTGCCAGGCCAGGGTTTCCAGCTTTTGCGCCGCAGCCAGCCGCGCGCGGCGGAAGGCTTCTTTGCTGATGGTGCCGCCGGGGAAATAGAGGTTGGCAAAGCTAACGCAGCCCATACGGCGGCTTTCAACCAGCCGGGGCTCGAAGTCTTCCCCAATCACCATCTCGGTCGATCCGCCGCCGATGTCGATGACCAGCTTGCGGCCTTTTTCGGGCTGGGTGTGTTCTACGCCCATAAAGATCAGGCGGGCTTCTTCGTGGCCCGAAATCACTTCAATCGGGTAGGGTATCACTTCCGCAGCGCGCTGCAGGAAATCCTCGGCATTCACCGCCTGACGCAGCGTATGCGTGCCAACAATGGTCACGTTGCTCGGGCTGAACCCCTGCAGGCGTTCAGCAAACAGCGCCAGGCAGCTCAGGCCGCGCTGGATGGCTTCTTCACTCAGCACGCTATTGCTGTCCAGGCCATCGGCCAGATGAACCCGCTGCTTCAGGCGACCCAGAACCTGCATGGCACCGTCCACTACGCGGGCAATCACCATGTGAAAACTGTTTGAACCGAGGTCGATAGCGGCAAGTTCCTGCGGTTTAGGCGTACTTTTATGGGATATTGGCATAGTTGTGTCAGTCAGGTTGCTCAAGAGATTTAATATAATCGTAAATGGCCAGCTGCGCGCGAACCTTGCGGCGGTTGCCGCGTGGCACATAGCGGTTGCTCAGTTCTTTATCGACATAACGGGCCTTCAACGTATCACTTAACAGAATGGCGATAATATCCAGCACACGCTGTTTCAGAATAGGATCAAGAATGGAGACGGCCACTTCGATACGGTAATCAATATTTCGCGTCATCCAGTCAGCGGAGGAGAGGAAGACCTTTTTATCGCCGCCGTTATCAAAAATATAGACGCGATCGTGTTCCAGGTAGCGGTCAACGATACTGATCACGCGAATATTTTCGCTGATGCCTTCCAGATCGGGGATCAGGGAGCACATTCCGCGCACCAGCAGATTAACCTTCACGCCGACGCTGGAGGCCGTATACAGGCGATCGACCAGGCCTTTATCCACCAGGTTATTGATCTTCAGGGTAATGCCCGCCTGAATACCGTTCTGCGCGTTGGCGATTTCCGCATCAATCAGCTGATACAGCATCTTGCGCGAGTTCTGCGGCGACACCATCAGATGCTCAAAACTGACCGGGCGATACGGGTTTTCAATAAAGTTGAAGACCCGGCGCACCTCATTAGTGATACGCGCATCGGCGGTCAGCAGCGAGTAGTCGGTGTAAATCCGCGCGGTTTTTTCGTTGAAGTTACCGGTGCCGATATGGGCGTAGCGAACAATTTCGCCGTTCTCGCGGCGTGAAATCAGGAACAGCTTGGCGTGGATCTTCAGGCCCGGCGCGGAGAAAATCACGTGTACGCCGGCTTCGGTCAGGCGTTTGGCCCAGTGAATATTGGCTTCTTCATCGAAGCGGGCCTGCAGTTCTACCACCACCGTGACTTTCTTACCGTTGTAGGCGGCATGGATCATCGCATCCATGATGCGTGAGTGTTTTGCCACGCGGTAGATGTTGATCTTGATGGCTAACACTGCGGGGTCAAACGAGGCCTGGCGCAGCAGCTCCAGTACGTGCTCGAAGGTGTGGTACGGATAGTAGAGCAGCACATCGCGGTTGCGAATGGCGTCGAAGCCGTTACGGAAGCGGTCAAACCAGATGTGGCGCAGCTGCGGCAGCGGTTTATTGACCAGGTTCGCTTTACCGACGTTAGGGAAGCCGATGAAGTCCTTGAAGTTATGATAGCGACCGCCGGGAACGATCGAGTCATAGTTGGAGATGTTCAGCTTTTTACGCAGCAGCTCAACCATCGCATCGGGCATGTCGCGCTGATAAACAAAACGCACCGGCTCGGCGGTCAGACGCTGTTTCAGACTGGAAGACATCAGCTCCAGCAGGCTGGACTCCATCTCGTTGACCAGATCGTATTCCGCATCGCGGGTCATCTTCATCGAATACGCGTTCAGCGCATCGTAATCAAAGAAGCCGCGGAAGATATCGCCCAGACAGTAGCGCAGGATGTTATCCAGCAGGATCATCGGCTTGCGGCGGCGAGGCGTTTCCGGTGGCAGGTTAACGAAGCGCGGGACCTTGTCTGACGGTATTTCCAGCAGCGCATAGCGGAACTCTTCGCCGCGAATGATTTCCACCGCCAGATAGGTGTAGTCATCCTTAAGGAAATCAATCAGGTCGGTGTCTTCGTTAATCAGGATTGGCGTAATGTGCTGGCGCAGCTGGTGTTTGAAGTAGTGGCGCAGCCAGCTTTGCTGATTGGGGGAAAGCTGGCGTTCGTTAATCAGGAAGATCTGATTACGCGCCATTTCCAGCAGCAGGTCGTTATACAGACTGTCGAACTCCTGGTCTGCCTTCAGCACGCGCGCCTGAATTTTTTTCAGCAAGTGGCGTGGCGTGCTGGGGGAACCCTGTTCTTCACCGATCAGAATGCGACGTTTTAAATCGGCAAAGCGAACCTTATAGAATTCTTCCAGGTTATTGGAATAGATACCCAGAAAACGCATGCGCTCAATCAGCGGGTTAGTTTTATCAGCGGCTTCCTGTAGCACACGTTCATTAAAGGACAGCCAGCTTAATTCTTTTTCTATGTAAAGCTTTTCCTGACCCATTTTTACTCCGTTCGGCCGATTCAGGATGAAGATATCCATTGTTCTGCAACATTATGGCGAGAGTATGGCAACAATGTCCAACGCCAGGTGTATGACAGTTTTGTGACAGGGAAGGCGGGGAAGCCCCGCTATGGCGGGCATATGTCATTGTATCGCACTGTCTAATTGTCTTATTAACCGCTTACGGGCAACATAGCGGCTTTACAGCAAAATGGAAAACAGACCAGGTATGATCGACAACCCGATTCCCGTACACGATAACGCCCGCAGCCGACGATTTGCCGATCGTCTGACCCGGCGCGTGGTGACCGCGTGCGGGGTCGCAATCCTTCTGGTGATGCTATTGCTGTTTTTCTGGCTTATCTGGGTGGTAATACCGTTATTTTCCGCACCGGGTTTCCAGAATGCCGGTGAGATTAGGCTTGAGCAGCCCGGACAGTCGGTAGCACTGGGAACGGATAAGGTGCAGCGCTGGGGCTGGCGCATTGATCAAGAAGGCCGCGGCCAGTTTATTGCTCTGGAAGCGCAGAATGCGACTCAGCCGCAGCCAAAGTTGGATCAGCACCCTCAGTCACCGTCTGAACCGCCGCTGCAACTTCAGCCCCAGACGCTGCTGGCGGGGCCGGTTCGCGCTGCCTCCAGCGCCGATAATCTGACAACGCTACTGCTCGATAACAGCGGCAGTATGCTGCTGGTGCGCCCTGATTTCAGCACACCGCAGAAGCCGCAGTGGACGTTTCCACTGGGAGACGTGCCCATTGCCTCCGGCGATGCCCGGGCTGGGCAAATCAGCGTGGCGCAGAGCGCAGAAACCCGCTGGGTTGTCGCGCTGGCAGGGGCTGACGGCGTTTCGCTGTGGCAGCTGCAGCCACAGCAGCCTGCCCAAAACACCCGTTTAGCGCTCAGCAATGTGAATCAGCTGCTGCTCTCACCCGATGGCGAGCTGCTGTTTACCCTTTCCGGCTCCCAGCTGCGTGTCTGGAAGCTGGGAGAGGGCGCGCCCAGGCTGCGTGATGCGGTGACGCTGCCGAGACCAGCCAAAACGCTTGCGCTGCTCAGCGGCGGCAGCTCTCTGCTGGTCGCGGACGAGCAGGGAGTCTCGCAGTGGTTTGATATTGCCAGCGCCGATGGGCCTCACCTCCGCCCTATCCGCGCCTTCGACGGCGCCCGCTGGCAGCCCCTGCTGTTCAGTGAGGCTCATCGCCGCGTCTTCGCCACGCTCAGCCCGCAGGGCGAGCTGAAACTGTACGCCAGTAAACAGCAGGGCGCGATCCTGACCCGACAGCTGTCGGCTGGCATTCAGCGCGCGCAGTTCTCACCGGAAGGTGACGGACTGCTGGTGGAGCGTGACGGCCACTGGCAGCACTTCCGCCTGCAGAATCCGTGGCCGGATATCAGCTGGCGCAGCCTGTGGCAAAAGGTCTGGTATGAAAACTATCCAGAGCCGGATTACGTCTGGCAGTCGACCTCGGCTAATGACTATTACCAGGGGAAGTACAGCCTGGTGCCAATGGTGGTGGGCACGCTGAAAGCGGCGGCGCTGGCGATGCTGTTTGCCACTCCGCTGGCGCTGGCGGCGGCGATGTATACCGCGTGGTTTATGTCCCCCCGGCTGCGGCGCTGGGTGAAACCGGCCATTGAAATGATGGGCGCGCTGCCCAGCGTGGTGATTGGGCTGATTGCCGGACTGTGGCTGGCCCCAAGGCTTGGCGACAAGCTGTCGGGCGTAATGCTGCTGCCGCTGATGCTGGCGGCGGTGCTGCTGCTGTGCAGCTGGGGGCGGCAGAAACTGCCGCCGCGCTGGCGCAGACGCTGGCTGACCGAAGGGCGCGAGGTGGTGGTTCTGCTGCCGCTGCTGCTGTTGACCGCCTGCTTCTGCCTGTGGTTTGTGCCGCTGGTCGAGCAGGCCATCTGGGGGCAGGTCTGGGCCGATCGTCTCAGTTCGGGCTATCAGCAGCGCAATCTGCTGGTAGCCGGGGTGGCGATGGGCTTTGCGCTGGTGCCGCTGATCTTCACGCTGGCGGAAGATGCAATCTTCAGCGTTCCCGCCTCGCAGGGGCAGGGCTCGCTGGCGCTGGGGGCCACACAGTGGCAGACCCTGACCCGCGTGGTGCTGCCCGGTGCATCATCGGGTATTTTTGCCGCGCTGATGATTGGCTTTGGCCGGGCTTTGGGCGAAACGATGATTGTACTGATGGCCACCGGCAACACGCCGGTCACCGATGGCGGCCTGCTGCAGGGGCTGCGCTCGCTGGCGGCGAATGTGGCCGTTGAGATGCCCGAAGCGGCGGCAGGCAGCGCGCACTACCGAATTCTGTTCCTCTCGGCGCTGGTGCTGCTGGTATTCACGCTGGTGGTGAATACCATTGCGGAAATGGTCCGTCAGCGGCTGCGCCAGCGCTACAGCCAGCAGGAGGTGCAGGGATGATGAACGCGGAACGCAACAACCATCGCTGGCGCTGGCTGACCGGCGGTGCCGTCGCCGTCAGCCTGCTGGTGTTTATGCTGCTGATAGCCCTGCTGGCCTGGCAGGGGCTGCGCTATTTCTGGCCGCAGCCGGTAGCGCTGTTTACTATCAGCACGCCGTCGGGGGAACAGCAGCTGCTGGGAGAAGTCGCCGGGCAGCAGCAGGTCTCCCGCCAGCAGCTGGAAGCCAGCGGTCAGCCGCTGCCGCCGAACCTGCCGGAAACCGTGACCCGCTACCTGATTAAAACCGGCAACCGCGACTTTGCCGCGCCGGATTTCCGTACCATTCTGTCTGCGGAAATCGTCAACCGCTCTACGCCAGGCCCGGTAATTGTGCTGCAGCGACTCAGCGGCGGCAATGCCTATGGCTGGTTTGAAGGCCTGCAGGAAGGCGGCCAGATGCTGATGGCGCGCGATCTGAACCAGACCCTGCAACAGCGTTTGGTGCAGGCACGCCAGCATATCGCCGAAGCGGGAAAGCTGCGCCGGGTGTCCATGGCGCGGCTCAATACCCAGATTGCTGCGCTGGAAAAGCAGCGTAGTAAACAGATAGCCCGTCAGAGTTTTAATGCGCAGGCGCAGTCGGTCTACGAGGCCGACCGTGCAGAGCTGCAGCGGCAGTTTGCCCGCTACGCATCGCGCCTCTCAGCGCTGCATGCCGAAAGCAACAGCACCGTATTGCTGCTGCGCGATGCCGGCGGTACCACGCATCGCATACCGCTGGCGCAGATCGTTTCCGCCTGGCAGCCAAATACCCTCAGCTTCTGGCAGAAATGGCAGCACTTCGGTCAGCAAATCTGGCATTTTGTCAGCGACAGCAGCGGTGACGGCCAGCGCGACGGCGGGGTATTCCCGGCCATCTTCGGCACCATACTGATGGTGCTGCTGATGTCGGTGGTGGTGATGCCGCTGGGGGTGATTGCGGCTATCTGGCTGCACGAGTACGCCGGACGCAATATGCTGACCCGGCTGGTGCGCATCGCGGTGGTGAATCTGGCAGGTGTGCCGTCAATCGTTTACGGCGTGTTTGGCCTGGGCTTCTTTGTCTGGCTGATGGGCGGCAGCATCGACCGGTTATTCTTCGCCAGCACGCTGCCAAATCCGACCTTCGGTACGCCAGGTCTGCTGTGGGCGTCTCTGACCCTGGCGCTGCTGACGCTGCCGGTGGTGATCGTTGCCACCGAAGAAGGGTTGTCGCGTATTCCGCCCGCGCTGCGGCAGGGTTCGCTGGCGCTGGGTGCCACGCAGGCGGAAACGCTGTGGCATGTGACTCTGCCCCTGGCGGTGCCGGCGATGCTGACGGGACTGATCCTGGCCGTGGCGCGCGCCGCCGGGGAAACCGCGCCGCTGATGCTGGTCGGGGTGGTCAAAATGGTGCCCGAGTTGCCGATTGATTCACTGTTCCCCTATCTGCACCTCGACCGTAAATTTATGCACCTTGGTTTTCAGATTTACGATCTGGCATTCCAGAGCCCGAACGCCGAGGCCGATCGCCCGCTGGTGTTTGCCACGGCGCTGTTACTGGTACTGCTGATCCTGGGATTAAACCTGGTGGCGATGATACTTCGCCATCGTCTGCGCGAGCGCTACCGTGCGCTGATGCACTAATACGGGATGGTTATGGCTGTCATATTTGAAGATGCGGACACCGCGCTTGAGCTGGATAATCTGAGTTTGTGGTACGGGGCGAAACCGGCCCTGAATAATATCAGTCTGCGGATACCGAAAAATCGTATCACCGCGCTGATCGGCCCCTCCGGCTGCGGTAA
The DNA here is from genome assembly GCF_003751505.1 of Erwinia sp. JUb26. Classification (GTDB taxonomy): domain Bacteria; phylum Pseudomonadota; class Gammaproteobacteria; order Enterobacterales; family Enterobacteriaceae; genus Erwinia. The sequence goes on from NZ_RJVB01000007.1 coordinate 296,014, forward strand.
GTCGACGCTGCTGCGCTGCTTTAACCGCATGAACGATCTGATTGATAACTGCCGCGTGGAAGGCGACATCCGCCTGCAGCAGCAGTCTATTCTCGGCCCCGATCGCGATCTGTCCGTACTGCGTCGCCGGGTGGGGATGGTGTTCCAGCGGCCTAATCCGTTCCCCAAGACCATCTATGACAATGTGGTTTACGGCCTGCGCCTGCAGGGGATCCGCGATCGACGGGTGCTGGATGAAACGGTAGAGCGTGCGCTGCGTGCGGCAGCATTGTGGAGTGAAGTGAAAGATAACCTGTGGCAGAACGCACTGACGCTCTCCAGCGGGCAGCAGCAGCGTTTGGTGATCGCGCGTGCCATCGCCATTGAGCCGGAGATCCTGCTGCTGGATGAGCCAACATCCGCGCTGGATCCGATTTCAACGCTGGTGATTGAAGAGCTGATGAGCACGCTGAAACAGCACTTCACGCTGGTGCTGGTAACGCACAACATGCAGCAGGCCGCACGCGTTTCCGACTATACCGCGTTTATGCATCAGGGGAGCGTGGTGGAGTTTGGGCTGACCGACGATCTGTTTACTGCGCCACGGCAGCGCAAGACCGAAGACTACATTACCGGTCGGTTTGGCTAAAAAGAAGGGCGGAAAATAGCCCGCCCTGTATCACTTATTCGAAAGCATGCCCTTCGGCAGGCAGCGGCTGACCATCCAGCCAGGCGCTGTCGTCGCGCATCGCCAGGCGGCCCTCAACGAACCAGCTGACCACCAGCGGATAGATCGCGTGTTCCTGATGCTGAACGCGCGCGGTCACATCCGCCTCGGTGTCTTCACTGAATACCGGCACCTTCGCCTGTAAAATAACCGGGCCGCCGTCCAGCTCTTCCGTCACAAAATGAACGGAGGTGCCGTGCTCGTCATCGCCATTCTCAATTGCCTGGCGGTGCGTGTGCAGCCCCGGGTATTTCGGCAGCAGGGAAGGGTGAATATTCAGCATGCGTCCGGCGTAACGCTGCACGAACGCCGGGCTGAGAATACGCATATAGCCGGCCAGTACCACCAGATCGGGGGCATAAGCATCGATTTCCAGCATCAGTTGACGATCGAACGCTTCACGATCGGCAAACTGCGAAGCCGCCAGCGCATGAGCCGGTACGCCCGCTTCACGCGCGCGCTCCAGGCCAAAGGCATCGGCTTTGTTGCTGAATACGGCAGCTACGCTGCCGTTAATCCGCCCCTGCTGACAGGCATCCAGAATTGCCTGTAGGTTGCTTCCATTCCCGGAAACCAGCACGACTATACGTTTCATGAATTGATGACCACACGCTCTTCAGAATCAGAAGCTTTGATGGTACCAATTTTCCAGGCTTTTTCACCCGCATCGTTCATCAGCTGTACGGCTTTATCCGCTTCAGCCGCGCTCAATGCGATCACCATGCCCACGCCACAGTTAAAGGTGCGGTACATTTCGTGACGGCTGACGTTACCGGCCTGCTGCATCCAGCCGAATACCGCTGGCCATTCCCAGCTTGACTCTTCCAGCACCGCCTGGGTGTTGTCCGGCAGAACGCGCGGGATGTTTTCCCAGAAGCCGCCGCCGGTCAGGTGGGCGATGGCGTGCACGTCAACCTGCTCAATCAGACTGAGGATGTTTTTCACGTAGATGCGGGTTGGCGCCAGCAGGTGGTCGGAAAGGGATTTGCCTTCCAGCTGGGTGGTTTCCGGGTCGGTGTTGCTGACTTCCAGAATTTTACGCACCAGCGAGTAGCCGTTTGAGTGCGGGCCGCTGGAGCCCAGCGCGATCAGCACGTCACCGTCGGTCACTTTGCTGCCGTCGATGATTTCGGATTTCTCGACCACGCCGACGCAGAAGCCCGCCACGTCGTAATCTTCACCGTGGTACATGCCTGGCATTTCAGCGGTCTCGCCGCCGACCAGCGCACAGCCAGACTGTGAACAGCCTTCTGCGATGCCGGTGATCACGCTGGCTGCGGTATCCACATCCAGTTTGCCGGTTGCATAGTAGTCGAGGAAAAACAGCGGCTCTGCGCCCTGTACCACCAGATCGTTAACGCACATCGCGACCAGATCGATACCGATCGTGTCATGGCGCTTCAGGTCCATCGCCAGACGCAGCTTGGTGCCAACGCCGTCAGTGCCGGAAACCAGAATGGGTTCACGGTATTTTTGCGGCAGCGCACAAAGGGCACCGAAACCGCCCAGTCCACCCATGACTTCAGGGCGGCGGGTCTTTTTCACTACGCCTTTAATACGGTCGACTAAAGCATTACCAGCATCGATATCTACGCCGGCGTCTTTATAGCTGAGAGAGGTTTTGTCGGTCACTGCGAAATCCCCACGCGTTTGCGGTTGGTGGTGTGGTGGTAAAAATAAAGCGCCGTAATTCTACCAGTGCAGGCAAACGTTTGCGAGTGCCATCTTAACGCACATTGCGGATAGGTGAATTTTAGCGAATCCTGACAAGGATTGCCGCGATTAACTAAACTATTGCACGAAGTCATATGGCGCTGCGGATAAATGGCGCTATAATCTCGCGATTTTTTTTTGCTGCTTAACACTCCGGGAGTACAACAATGAAGATCGTGGAAGTCAAACACCCGCTGGTCAAACATAAACTGGGTCTGATGCGTGAGAACGACGTAAGCACCAAGCGTTTTCGTGAACTCGCGTCAGAAGTGGGAAGCCTGCTGACCTATGAAGCGACTGCCGACCTGGAAACCGAGACGGTGACCATCGAGGGCTGGAACGGCCCGGTGCAGATCGAACAGATCAAAGGTAAGAAGATTACCGTTGTGCCAATCCTGCGTGCCGGTCTGGGCATGATGGAAGGCGTGCTGGAGCACGTACCGAGCGCACGTATCAGCGTGGTCGGCGTCTACCGTGACGAAGAGACGCTGGAGCCGGTACCGTATTTCCAGAAGCTGGTTTCCAATATTGAAGAGCGTATGGCGCTGGTCGTTGACCCGATGCTCGCCACCGGTGGCTCTATGATTGCCACTATCGATCTGCTGAAAAAAGCGGGCTGCACCAGCATTAAGGTGCTGGTTCTGGTGGCGGCACCGGAAGGCATTGCCGCGCTGGAGAAAGCGCACCCGGATGTTGAGCTGTACACCGCATCGGTGGATCAGGGGCTGAACGACAAGGGGTACATTATCCCTGGCCTCGGCGACGCCGGCGATAAGATCTTCGGTACTAAGTAAAGTATGTTCCAGGCTATCTTACTTGCCATTTTGAACCCGGGCAGTGCTCATAATCCTCACGTACTTAGTGTACGCTCCGGTTATTGCGCGCTGGCCGTGTCCAAACTGCCTGCGACGATAACGCCTGGCCTGTCAGTCCCTTATGGTGGATGTAATTCTACTGTGAGATATTTTTTTAGTATCAAGCCGACCGCAGAGTCGGCTTTTTTATGGCAAACATATCAAGGGGTAGTGAAACATGACGCGTCGCGCAATAGGCGTACACGAGCGGCCACCGCTGCTGCAAACCATTCCACTCAGCTTCCAGCACCTGTTCGCGATGTTCGGTGCCACGGTGCTGGTGCCGATTCTGTTCCACATCAACCCGGCCACGGTGTTGCTGTTTAACGGTATCGGTACGCTGCTGTACCTGTTTATCTGTAAGGGTAAAATTCCGGCCTACCTCGGCTCAAGCTTTGCCTTTATCTCCCCGGTACTGCTGCTGCTGCCGCTGGGATACGAAGTGGCGCTGGGCGGCTTTATCATGTGCGGTGTGCTGTTCTGCCTGGTGGCGCTGATTGTTAAAAAAGCCGGTACCGGCTGGCTGGACGTGATGTTTCCTCCGGCGGCGATGGGGGCCATCGTTGCGGTAATCGGTCTGGAACTGGCGGGCGTGGCCGCGAATATGGCCGGCCTGCTGCCTGCCGACGGCACCTCTCCCGACAGCAAAACCATCATCATCTCGATGGTGACGCTGGGCGTGACGGTGTTTGGTTCCGTGCTGTTCCGCGGTTTCCTGGCCATTATTCCGATTCTGGTCGGGGTACTGGCCGGTTATGCCTTATCCTTCTTTATGGGCATCGTTGACTGGACGCCAGTACGCGAGGCGCACTGGTTTGCGCTGCCGACGTTCTACACCCCGCGCTTCGAGTGGTACGCCATCTTCACTATCCTGCCCGCTGCGCTGGTGGTGATTGCCGAGCACGTCGGGCATCTGGTGGTCACGGCCAATATCGTGAAGAAAGACCTGCTGAAAGATCCCGGCCTGCACCGTTCAATGTTTGCTAACGGTATCTCCACCGTCTTCTCCGGCTTGTTCGGTTCAACGCCTAACACCACCTACGGCGAGAATATCGGGGTGATGGCCATTACCCGCGTCTACAGTACCTGGGTGATCGGCGGTGCGGCGATTCTGGCGATTCTGCTCTCCTGCGTCGGTAAACTGGCGGCGGCGATTCAGGCCGTGCCGGTGCCGGTGATGGGCGGCGTATCGCTGCTGCTGTACGGGGTGATTGGCGCGTCAGGTATTCGCGTACTGATTGAATCGAAAGTGGATTACAACAAAGCGCAGAACCTGATCCTGACCTCGGTGATCCTGATTATTGGCGTCAGCGGCGCGAAAGTGCACATCGGTGCCGCCGAGCTGAAAGGCATGGCGCTGGCAACGATTGTGGGCGTCGGCCTGAGCCTGATCTTCAAAGTTATCAGCCTGATGCGCAAGGACGAAGAGATTATCGACGTGGTGGATGAACGCAGCGACGTGAAGTAACGCTGCCGTCTGAATTTCTGCTGCCCCCTTAACGACACCCGGCGATCCGGGCCGTTAAGGGGGTGCTTTTCTTTTAGTAATTTACTGCAGCTCGCTCTGCTGCACGACAACCCAGTTCATCTCGGCATTCGGCGTTACGCCCGCCGCTTTCTGGTCGACAACGGCTTTCTTCAACAGCGCCTGCAGGGCGTTATGCGTTTTCTCGCTGCGGTTAATCCACAGGCGCATCCCTGATTTCTCCACATCAACGCTGTTCAGTAGCATATAGGTATCGGAATACAGGGTATCGCCACCGGCCAGAATCGGTTTACGCCACTGATCGATATACGCTAGAACGGTTGCCGCTTTTCCCTCAAACCAGGTCGTAGGCGCCACGACGTAAGGGGTCAGCACCAGGTTGTTGTTGGCCTTGGGCCGATAGTTCCCTTCGCGGATCTGCCTGCGCGATGTCGTCAGCTGGCCCGTTTTGGGATCGCGCAACAGCAGATTTACCCCAAGCACGTTTTCCGGCTTAACGTTATAGCCGTATTGCGGATCGCTGACGATAGCGCGCGCCAGTTCCTCCTGCGCGGCGCTGACGATATACACCCGAATGCCGTTTTCCTGCAGTTTGCTGAACAGTTCCTGCATGCCGGGCAACACTTTAGGCGGATAGACTACGGCCGAAATCTGCTGCTGGTTCTGCGTTTTAACCACCCGCACCGGCTTTTGTTCTTTCATCATTTCATCGACATAGCCTTTCAGCTGGCCGACGGTGAAGCCTGAAAAAACCTGCGCTGCCCACGGGTAGCAGACCAGATCGTCCATGGTACACAGCCGGTGATAGTAGCTGTAAAGGCTCTCGGGCGCGCCGGGCTGGTCCTCAAACGGGATTAGTTTGAGGGAAGGATCCAGATGCTCACGCGTCAGATAACCGTGATTTTCCATCCACGGAATCAGTGACTCTTCCAGATCGTGCTGCCAGGTGGTGTTGTCGAGATCAAAAACGGCGAACGCATGCTGGTTGGCATGCCGTTCAATCAGCTGGGTTAACTGCTTCGCCTGGGGGGCTGGCCAGTGTGTAAGATCGGTGGCCTGAGCGGCGCTGATCAGGGAACAAACGATGCCGGACAGCATGATGCTGCGGCGCAGCGGGGGGATCATAAACATAAAACGCTCCTTGTTTATTATCGGGATCGATAACGGATAAAACCAACCTTCAGTATATTTTTCTCGCTGGGGACGACAACCGTCGATCCAGCCAAAATGCGCCGATCCGTCCATTGGCTTTACGTTTCATGATCGCCGATAAGTTGTGTTAAACTTTTCGTGATTTCTGCAAGCGTAAACCCTGAGGTGATTCTGAACACGCCGGCACAGCTTTCACTGCCACTTTATTTGCCCGATGACGAGACCTTTGCCAGCTTCTGGCCTGGTGAGAATCCGTCCCTGCTGGCCGCGCTACAGAGTGCTTTGCACCAGGAACACGGCAGTTACTTCTACTTCTGGTCCCGTGAGGGTGGAGGGCGAAGTCATCTGCTGCATGCGGCCTGCGCTGAGCTGTCAGCGGCCGGAGAAGCCGTGGGCTATGTTCCCCTGGATAAACGCACCTGGTTTGTCCCTGAGGTACTCGATGGCATGGAGCAGCTGGCGCTGATCTGCATTGATAATATCGAATGCATTGCCGGAGATGAGCCGTGGGAAATGGCGATCTTCGACCTCTACAACCGCATTCTCGAAACCGGTAAAACCCGCCTGCTGATCACCGGCGATCGCCCCCCTCGTCAGCTCAACCTCAAACTGCCCGACCTGGCTTCGCGCCTCGACTGGGGGCAGATCTACAAACTTCAGCCGCTGTCCGATGAAGATAAGCTCCAGGCGCTTCAGCTGCGCGCGCGCCTGCGCGGTTTTGAACTGCCGGAAGACGTGGGCCGCTTCCTGCTGAAGCGGCTGGATCGTGAGATGCGCACCCTGTTTCTGACGCTCGATCAGCTCGATCGCGCTTCGATCAGCGCGCAGCGCAAGCTGACCATTCCGTTCGTTAAGGAAGCGCTGGATCTCTGACCTTTTGGGGCGCAAGATTTTCTCGCAGGCCTCATTAATGCATGTAATAAGCCGGGCGATTGAAGGATTTCCGGCACCTGAATGCACGTAATCAGGCGGGCGATTACAGGATCTCCAGCACCTGCTCAGGCGGCCTGCCAATTCTGGCCTGGCCGTTAGCCACCACAATCGGGCGCTCAATCAGCTTCGGATGAGCGATCATCGCCGCCAGCAGCTCATCTTCGCTCAGCGCCGGATTATCCAGCCCTGCGGATTTATATTCCTCTTCTTTATGGCGCATCAGCTGGCGTGCGCTGCTGAAACCCAGCTGTTTAAGCAGCGCTCTCAGCATTGCGGCATCCGGCGGCGTGTCCAGATAGCGGATCACCTGCGGCTGAATGCCGCGATCTTCCAGCAGCGCCAGCGTTTCGCGGCTCTTGGTACAGCGCGGGTTGTGGTAAATCTGTACATCAGTCATTGCATCTCCTCCGGCCTCTTTATGGTGGGCCTGCTTTATCTTTTTTGATACTGACGGAAGCGTTCCTGCAGCTGCCGAAGCTGATCGATACGCGCATCGTAGCGCGCCTGCTTCAGGCTGCCGAGCGGCACCTGGGAACTGGCACTGCTCAGGCTGCGAATCGCCTGATCGAGCTGCCCGGCAAGCGCCAGCCCTTCGGCCCTGGCTGCCTGTTCTTCATCCGACAGCCCCTGAGCCGCCGACGCCTGGGCCAGTAAATCCCAGCCGTTCGGATCCTCTTTATTGGCCCAGGTATAGCGATACAGCACCTTGCTGGCGTTGGCGGGCTGCTTCGCTTCCACGTAAGCATTGGCCAGATTGAGCTGCAGCACCGGATTGCTGCCGCTGGCTTTAATCGCCACCAGACGATTGATCGCCTGCTGCGGCTGGTTAAGGCCGATGTCGATATCGGTAATAATATCCAGATACCAGACGTTATCCGGCTGCTTTGCCAGCAGCGGGGCAATAATGTTTTTCGCCCCGGCATAGTTTTTCGCTTCCAGCATCTGCACCGCTTTACCGTACTGCGCGGCCGCCTGCTCGCGGCTGTTCCCTTTAGAGAGCGAATCCAGCAAATCTTCGGTCAGTTGATTCTGCCCGGTAGAAAACATCCCCAGCGCCCTGACCTTGGCCATATAAAAGTCCTGTGACGACTGCACCACCACCGGCTTCATCTGATTGGCGCGGTTGCGGGCGTCGGACAGTCGGCTGTCGGGGAGCGGGTGAGTTAACAGGATTTCCGGCGGCTTGGAGGAAAAACGTGACTCGTCGGCCAGCTTTTGCAGGAACGAAGGCATCGCTTCCGGATCGAACCCGGCGCGTTGCAGCACCTGGATACCGATGCGATCGGCTTCCTGCTCGTTTTGCTGCGTAAAGCTGATAATTCCCTGCTGGGTACCCGCGAGTGTCCCGCTCAGCGCGGCCATACCCGCCTGCGGACTGGCCATCGCCAGCAGAATGGAACCCAGCGCGCCGACCCACGTCAGCGGTGCGTTACGCTGCTGCTCTTCCATGGCGCGCGCCAGATGGCGCTGGGTGACGTGCGAGATTTCATGCGCCATCACCGAGGCCAGCTGACTTTCGTTATCGCTGTAGCGGAACAGGGCGGAATGCAGCACGACGTTGCCGCCAAAGAACGCAAAGGCGTTAATTTCGTCGTTGCGGATCAGGAAAAAATGGAACGGTGTTTTCACCGACCAGGCATGAGCAACCAGCCGCTGACCGAGCTGATTGATGTATTGATTCATTAACGGATCGTTGATGATTGGCGCACTGGCACGCAGCTGGCGAACATAAAAGTCCCCCATTGCCAGCTCCTGATTAACCGACAGCGTACCCCCGGCAGTCGTACCAATATCCGGCAAATTGTCAGTGGTATCGGCCCAGACTGGCGCAGCGCCACCGGCCAACAGGGAGATAACCAGCGAAGCAAGCAGGCTTTTCTTCAATTGGTTGAACATAGGTAAACCCTAACAAGGACGTCCAGTTTTTGACCGGCAGGATGCCGAAATGTTCTGCAAAGGGTGAAAACTCCGCACCCATCGACATCTTAACCAGTGACCGGGGCGAATGAAATGGTAAACCGAGGGAAGTGTTGCGCTTAGCGCTGAATGGCGGGTAGTGGACTGGTAAGCAACGTTGCTAATAATTAATTCAGGGCGCGGGCGTTAGAATATTCCCAAAACAACTGGGAGGTGTACAATCGTAGCGTGCTTTACCAGGGCATATCTCGCACTTTTAAAGAAACGCGCATAAAAACTAAAAGGCGCTAAAAAAATGAAATTATTCACCATGGTGAATCCATGTTAAGGCAATTGCGCCCTAAGGCGGATTTGCGCACGCTGATCACGCTGCTGGCCGTGGCAAGTATTGTTATCACGCTGGCAAATTCGCTGTACGCCAGCTGGCGCGTGCAGCGTGATGTGCTGATCGGTAATACGCTGGAATCGAACCGGGTCTATGCCACCAAGCTGGCGGCAACCTCGGAAGTGTTCTTCCAGCTGGCTCAGTCACAGCTCTCCTACAGCGCCAAAATGCTGGAAGGGGGACTGGATAATGACACGCTGCTGCAAAAGGAAGTCGATCGCCTGCGTGAGCAAACCAGCAGCTTTAACTCAGTGGTGATCGTCGATGCCAACGGCTGGGTGAAGGCTATTTCCCCGGAGTCGCTGATGCTGAAAGGCATGAGGCTGACCTCTTCTGCCGCCAAACAGGCGCTGACCCAGCGCAAGCCGATGATCAGCGATCCGACGATCTCCGCCGCCAATAACCTGCTGGTGTTTATCTCCTGGCCGGTGTGGTCGAAAACCGGCGGCTATCTTGGCTACGTTGGCGGATCGATTTATCTGAAAAAGAAAAGCATTCTTAACGCCCTGCTGGGCGAGCAGTTTTACCGCGATGGCTCTTCGCTTTACGTGGTGGATGCGGGCAATCAGGTGCTTTATCACCAGGATCATAATCTGATTGGTAAAACCATCGCGCCGATTATTGACGATGAACAGCGAAACAAAGACAGCAACGGTTCCCTGCAGCTGAACGGTGATGGCGGTCAGGCAATGCTGGCGGGCTATGCGATTGTCCCGGCTTCAGGCTGGATGATTGTGGCGATGAAACCGAAAGACGCGACGCTGGCTCCGCTGAACAGCCTGCTGCTACAGGTGCTGAAACACTCCGTGCCGTTTGCGCTGCTGACGCTGATCCTCGCGCTGGTGCTGGCCCAGCGTATTGCCCTGCCGCTCTGGCAGCTGGCGCGTAAGGCCAGTCAGATGGACACGAACGATGCATCCCGGGAAATTAGCGGCATTCGCTCCTGGTATTATGAAGCCTCGCAGATCAAACGGGCGATGCTGGCCGGTATCGGGCTGATGCAGGACAAGATCGGACGGTTGAAGAGCGAGGTACAGACCGATCCGCTGACCGGGCTGCTCAACCGGCGCGGTCTGAACGCCGTACTGGAATATTTTCTCGCCACGCAGCAGTCTTTCGCCGTGCTGGCGCTGGATATCGACTACTTTAAACGGGTTAACGATACCTTCGGCCACGACGTCGGCGACGATGTGATTGAAAACGTTGCCCGTCAGCTGGAATTCGGTGCGCGGCAGACCGATGTGATCTGCCGCAACGGGGGCGAAGAGTTTCTGATGATCCTGCCCGCCACCGACAGCGAAACCGCACTGGCGATTGCTGAACGGGTACGCAGGCGCATTGAAATTCAGGTTCTGGACCGGGTGGGCAGTATTACCATCTCGATTGGCGTCGCCTTCTGGACGCCGGAGATGAAAACCATGGAAAACACCTTTAAGCAGGCCGATGAAGCCCTGTATCAGGCCAAAAACGCCGGTCGTAACCGGGTGATGACTCTGCAAAAAACGGCCGTGCAGCCGGAAGTTGTTCATTCAGCTTCGTATTGATTTTGACTCCCGCCCCGCCGAGCAGCGAGGGCGGTGAGTTTCAGTTACACTCACCTCATCTTTCCAAGGCAAGGACTCCTTATGCTGGAACTTTTACTGCAGTGGTATCGTCGTCGTTTTACTGACCCGCAGGCCATTGCCCTGCTGGCGATCCTGCTGGCAACGTTCTGCATCCTGTTTTTCTTTAACGGCCTGCTGGCCCCGCTGCTGGTGGCGATTGTGCTGGCCTATCTGCTGGAGTGGCCCACGGTCCGGCTCGAACGGCTGGGATGTTCCCGCAGCTGGGCGACCACGCTGGTGCTGATCGTCTTTGCCGCGCTGCTGTTGATTTTGCTGCTGGTGGTGGTGCCGGTTGCCTGGCAGCAGGGGATCAATCTGACCCACGAACTGCCCAGCATGCTGACCCGCCTCTATCAGTTTGCCACTCGTCTGCCGGAGCGGTTCCCGACGCTGATGGATGTCGGCATCATCGATATCGTGGTGGAAAACCTGCGCAGCCGGCTGAGCGGGCTGGGCGATCAGGTGGTGAAATATTCTCTGGCCTCGCTGGTGGGGCTGATGACGCTGGCGATCTATCTGGTGCTGGTGCCGCTGATGGTTTTCTTCCTGCTCAAAGACAAAGAGCAGATGCTGAATGCCATTCGTCGGGTGCTGCCGCGCAACCGCGGGCTGGCGGGGCAGGTCTGGCTGGAGATGAACCAGCAGGTTTCCAACTATATTCGCGGTAAAGTGCTGGAAATGGTGGTGGTCGGTATTGCCAGCTGGATAGGCTTTCTGGCGATTGGCATGAACTACGCGCTGCTGCTGGCGGTGCTGGTCGGCGTTTCGGTGCTGATCCCGTATATCGGCGCGATGGTGGTGACCATCCCGGTGATTGGCGTGGGCCTGGGGCAGTGGGGGCTGACCGGTGACTTCTGGACCATGATGATTATCTACCTGATTATTCAGGGGCTGGATGGCAATATTCTGGTACCGGTGCTGTTCTCAGAAGCGGTCAATCTGCATCCGCTGGTGATCATTCTGTCGGTGGTGATTTTTGGCGGGCTGTGGGGTTTCTGGGGCGTGTTCTTCGCCATTCCGCTGGCGACGCTGATTAAAGCGGTGGTGCATGCCTGGCCGGACGAACTGTACAAAGAGTAATGACAGGGCGGGCCGCTATCGGCCCGCCCTTATAATCCGCTATCGTCAGCCGCGTTGAATCAGGCGGTTTTCAGATAATCCATCACGATGTCGTGGTGGTTGCTGGTTTTGAAGTCGTCAAAGACCGTCTCAACCTTGCCGTCAGCGCCAATCAGGAAGCTGGTGCGATGGATCCCGTCATAGGTTTTCCCCATAAAGGTTTTTTCGCCCCAGATACCAAACTGCTCGCAAACCGCATGGTCTTCGTCGGACAGCAGGGTGAAATTAAGCATCTCTTTTTCAACAAAGCGGGAGAGCTTCTCGGGTTTATCCGTGCTGATACCCAACACTTCAACGCCGGCTTTCTTCAGCTCATCCATGCTGTCACGCAGCCCGCACGCCTGTACGGTACAGCCCGGCGTCATCGCTTTCGGGTAGAAATAAACCAGAACGCGCTGCCCCTGGAAGTCGGCCAAATTAACTTGCTCGCCATCCTGATCGGGCAGGCTAAATTTCGGTGCAATATCACCGGCTTTCAGTGGATTCATCACTACACTCCGTTTTTTATCATTTATGCTGTGGGCTAATTAAAACAGGTTCTTTCCACGGTGGTGGACGGACCATTCAGGCATCGTGGTGCGAAACCGCCTTAATAGTGCCCTGAGCATGAAGTTCTGTACATAGGCGGTTAAACGCCTGCTCGATAAATGAAGCATCCTGACTGGCAGGACTGTGTGCCGTCATCTGAATATAGAGCAACGGTGGCTGATTATCCTGGGCCGGCTGCGTTCTTGAGGCCAGCTCCGCAATATTCATCTGATGCGAATCAAACAGATCGGTGAAGCGCTCAATAATATGCGGCGAATCCACCACTTCAACCTGAACCCACACCGTGGCCGGCATCGGCGACCGTGCGCCGGCGCCGGTGCGTTTCATCACAATCAGCAGTTCCAGCTCTGCGCCCTTCAGCGGCAGCGTGGACTCAATCAGCGTAATCGCATTCCAGCTACCGGAGAGCAACATAATAAAGGTGAACTCTTCGCCGAGCATCGCCAGCCGACTGTCCTCAATGTTGCACCCGCAGCTGCTGACGTGGCGGGTAATGGTATTGACGATTCCGGGGCGGTCAACGCCAAGTGCGGTGATAACAAGGTGGTGCTCGGGTGACTGCGGCAAAATCATGCTTCCTGTCTAAATGCTAATAACCATAAGGTAAACATAAAAAAAACTGCTGACAAGGGCCTGAGCCGCCTTGTCCGCTTGCTTTTAATGCTCGGTCAAACGTACCATGAAGCACTTGTTTGTCGAGGGGATCGCCAATGTTTACGGGAAGTCTTGTAGCACTCGTTACGCCAATGGATGACAAAGGTAATGTCTGCCGTGCGAGTCTGAAAAAACTGATTGATTATCATGTTGCCAGCGGTACATCGGCAATTGTTTCTGTAGGAACCACCGGTGAGTCCGCCACCCTGAGCCATGATGAGCATGGCGACGTGGTACTGATGACGCTGGAGCTGGCCGATGGCCGCATTCCCATCATCGCCGGAACCGGCGCGAACGCCACTTCTGAAGGCGTCTCTCTGACTAAACGTTTCGAAAAATCCGGCGTTGTCGGCTGCCTGACCGTGACGCCGTATTACAACCGTCCTACGCAGGAAGGGCTGTATCAGCACTTCAAAACCATCGCGGAAAGCACCGATTTGCCGCAGATGCTGTACAACGTGCCGTCGCGCACGGGTAGCGATCTGCTGCCGGAAACCGTTGGCCGCCTGGCGAAAATTAAAAATATTATCGGAATCAAAGAGGCGACCGGGAACTTATCGCGGGTAAGTCAGATCCAAGAGCTGGTTGATGAAGATTTCGTGCTGGTTAGCGGCGATGACGCGACGGCACTGGACTTCATGCATCTGGGTGGACACGGTATCATCTCCGTAACGGCGAATATCGCCGCGCGCGAAATGGCAGAGCTTTGTGCTCTGGCACAGCAGGGTAACTTTGCTGAAGCGCGCCGCCTTAACCAGCGCCTGATGCAGCTGCATCAGAAGCTGTTTGTTGAACCCAATCCTATTCCGGTGAAATGGGCCGCGAAAAAGTTAGGATTAATAGCAACCGATACGCTGCGTCTGCCAATGACGCCGCTGACCGATGCCGGTCGTCCGGTTGTAGAGCAGGCTCTTAAAAACGCCGGCCTGCTGTAAATCTAGGGAGAATTGATGGCTTACTCAGTACAAAAGTCCACGGTCGCGAAAGTGGTGGGACTGTCGTTAGTGATGCTGCTGGCAGCATGTTCTAACGATCAGCGTTACAAGCGTCAGGTTAGCGGTGACGAATCCTACCTGCAGGCAGCCGATCTTAGCGATCTGCACGCACCTGCTGGCATGATCCTGCCGCTGCAAAACGGTGAATTTGATATCCCGAACGTCAGCGATAAAGGGCAGGTGGGTAAGCAACTTGATATTCGTCCACCGGCGCAGACTCTGGCGTTGATGAACGGTACCCGTACCCAGTTTGCCGGTAACACCGGGACGCTGCTGCTGGATTCACGCACCGGTTCAATCTGGCCACAGATTGTCAGTGCCGTGCAGTCCTACAACTATCCGATTGTCGACCGTCAGGACGCCGCTCAGACGTTGACCACCGATTGGGTGCAGTGGAACCGTGCTGATGAAGACAATCAGTACCGCGGTCGTTACCAGCTGAGCGTGCAGCAGCAGGGCTATCAGCAGGTGCTGAACGTTAAGCTGCTGGAGCTTGAGCAGGAAGGCAAAACCGTTACTGCGCCGATCCAGCTTCAGCGCTACACCGCGCAGATGCTGAACGACATCAGCACCAAACTGGATAAAATCGAAACCACTCGTGAAGATGCTGCGGCAAACCGCAGCGTGACGCAGATCGATGTGCAGAGCGGTGCCGATGATACCGGCCTGCCAAACCTGATCGTACGTGCGCCGTTCAACGCCGTATGGCAGCGCCTGCCGGCCACGCTGAAGCGTGTAGGCATGGAAGTGACCGACAGCAACCGCTCGCAGGGTAGCCTGAACGTCACCTACAAGGCACCGGGCAGCAGTACCTGGGATGCGCTGGGCGCGAAAGATCCGGAGCTGACCAACGGTAACTACAAACTCCAGATCGGTGACCTGGATAACCGTAGTAGCCTGCAGTTCCTCGATCCGAAAGGACATCCGCTCACGCAGTCACAAAACGATGCGCTGGTCGCCGTGTTCCAGGCGGCGTTTAAGTAAATCCGAAGGCCGGGAATCGCTCCCGGCCTTTTTATTTGCCGCTGCGTAAACGATTGCTTCGGTTTTTTACGCGCAGAACATATAATTCGCCCGGCAAAAAATTTTTAGCGGGCTGCCGCAGGCGGCCCGGACAGTAATCGTTCTCTACCCCGCAGATTTTCAGGGGATACACGTTGGAGTTAAACAAGATGCAAAAGAAAGCTGAGTTGTATCGCGGCAAAGCGAAAACCGTTTACAGCACCGAAAACCCGGATCTGTTGGTACTCGAATTCCGTAATGATACGTCAGCGCTGGACGGTGAGCGTATCGAACAGTTTGATCGTAAAGGAATGATTAACAACAAGTTCAATTATTTCATTATGACCAAGCTGCAGGAAGCCGGAATCCCAACCCAGATGGAAGCCCTGCTCTCGGATAACGAAGCGCTGGTGAAAAAACTGGATATGGTGCCGGTTGAATGCGTGGTGCGTAACCGTGCTGCCGGTTCACTGGTGAAGCGTCTGGGCGTTGAAGAGGGCCTGATCCTCGATCCGCCATTGTTTGACCTGTTCCTGAAGAACGATGCCAAACACGATCCGATGATCAACGAATCCTACTGCGAAACTTTCGGCTGGGTCAGCAAAGAAAATCTGGCGAAGATGCGCGATCTGACTTACAAAGCCAACGACGTGCTGAGCAAGCTTTTTGCGGATGCGGGCCTGATCCTCGTGGACTTCAAGCTGGAGTTCGGTCTGTACAAAGGCGAAGTGGTGCTGGGTGATGAGTTCTCCCCGGACGGCGCGCGCCTGTGGGATAAAGAGACCCTGAACAAGATGGACAAAGACCGCTACCGTCAGAGCCTTGGTGGCCTGATCGAAGCGTATGAAGAAGTGGCGACCCGTCTTGGCGTGAAGCTGGACTGATCCGCGTCGGGGGGCATCGCCCCTGAAACCGTGTGCTACCTTTAAGGCCAGGTTTACCTGGCCTTTTGCATTCTCCCTGTCTGAACGTCACTTTTCTGGTTTTCCGCCTGCCGCCCGACTAAAATCGACATATTCAATGTGATTACCTTTTACAGACAAGAGGCCGCCTATGCGCTGGCAGGGACGTCGCGAGAGCGACAATGTGGAAGATCGCCGCAACCAGTCCGGTTCGGCAGGCGGCGGTGGCATTCGGCTGCCGCGCGGTAAGGCGGGCATTATCCTGCTGGTGGTTGTCGTGGGTGCGGGCTTCTTTGGCTATGACCTGACGCCGCTGATAACCGGTGACGGCAGTTCATTAACGCAGTCAACCAGCCAGCAGCGGGTGGGCGCTAACGATGATGAAGCCGCAAAGTTCAGCCGCACTATTTTTGCGCTGACCGAAGACACCTGGCAGCAGCTGTTTAAGCAGATGGGCGAAACCTGGCGCCCGCCGACGCTGGTGATGTACCGTGGACAGACGTCGACCTCCTGCGGACGCGGGCAATCGGCGATGGGGCCGTTTTACTGCCCCGCCGACAGCAAAGTCTATATCGACCTCTCTTTCTACGATGAGATGAAAACTAAACTCCACGCCGGTGGCGAATTTGCTCAGGGCTACGTCATCGCCCATGAGGTCGGCCACCACGTGCAGCATCTGCTGGGTATCGACAGCAAAGTGCGTCAGATGCAGCAGGGCGCCAGTCAGACCACCGTCAATCAGCTGTCGGTAAAAATGGAACTGCAGGCCGACTGCTTCGCGGGCGTCTGGGGCCACTATATGCAGCAGGAAAACGTACTGGAAACCGGCGATCTGGAGTCTGCACTGAACGCCGCCGAGGCCATTGGTGACGATCGCCTGCAGCAGCAAAGCCAGGGCCGCGTGGTGCCGGACAGCTTCACCCACGGGACGTCGAAGCAGCGCTACAGCTGGTTTAAAAAGGGCTTCGACAGTGGCGATCCCGGCCAGTGCAACACCTTTGCGGGCTGATCGCGGGTGACGGCAACGGAAGCCACCGCACAGCTGCTGCGGCAGGGCTGGCGACGCTTGCTGGTGCTCAGCGGCGACGCGCTATGGGCGGAACAGCAGGCCACTCGCTGGATAAACCAACTCCCCGGCGACTGGCTGTGGGTGGGCGAAACGCCGCGTAGCGAATTGCACTGCCTGCCTGGTGCGATGCGCACGCTGCTGGGGCGGGAATTTCAGCACGCGGTATTTGATGCGCGCGCGGGATTTCACGCCGAAGCGCTGGCCGCGCTGGCAGGCACCCTGAAAGCGGGCAGCTGGCTGCTGCTGCTGCTGCCGGAGTGGCAACGCTGGCCGCTTCAGGCGGACGCCGACGCACAGCGCTGGAGCGAGAGTGACGCTCCCCTCACCAGCACGCGCTTTGTGCGACGCCTGCAGCATCTTCTGTTGGCCGATGACCGCGTTGCGGTCTGGCATCAGCATCAGCCGTTTAGCCTTCTGCCGCTGGCCGATAGCACCGCCTGGCGCACCGACGGTCAGCAGCAGTTGCGGATCCTCGATGACTTACTGCACAGCGCGCCGGGCATTTCCGTACTGACGGCACCGCGCGGGCGCGGGAAGTCCGCGCTGGCGGGAATGCTGGCTGCCCGCTGGCGGGGGCGCTGCCTGGTCACCGCCCCCGCCAAAGTTTCAACGGCGGTGCTGGCCGATTTCGCCGGTGACAATTACGCCTTTATTGCCCCGGACCGCCTGCTGGACGAAGCCGGGCAGCATCAGGCCGACTGGCTGCTGATTGATGAAGCCGCCGCCATTCCCGCACCGCTGCTGCGGCAGCTGGTCGCCCTGTTTCCCCGCGTGCTGCTCACCACCACCGTACAGGGCTATGAAGGGACCGGGCGCGGTTTCCTGCTTAAATTCTGCGCCTCGCTGCCGCAGGTGAAGCACTATCAGCTGGATGCGCCGCTGCGCTGGGCGGAAAACGATCCACTTGAGGAGTTGATCGCCGAAGCGCTGCTGTTTGACGATGCGGAGCCACCGGTGATGCAGGGGGATATCGTGTATCAGACGCTGGAACAGGACGACTGGACGCGTCAGCCCGAGCGTATGGCCGCCGTCTATCAGCTGCTGACCAGCGCCCACTATCGCACCTCGCCGTTGGATCTGCGCCGGATGATGGATGCGCCGGGCATGCATTTTACCGCTGCCCTTCAGGGCGAAACCGTGCAGGGCGCGCTGTGGGCCGTTGATGAGGGCGGGCTTTCTGTCGAACTGGCCTGGGCGGTGTGGGCGGGATATCGCCGCCCGCGCGGCAATCTGGTAGCGCAGTCGCTGGCAGCGCATGCCGGGCTTCCCGAAGCGGCACAGCTGCGGTCGCGGCGCATTAGCCGGATTGCCGTCAGCGCTCAGCGGCGTGGGCAGGGCTGCGGCCAGCGGCTGATCGCTCTCTGCCGCGAGCAGGGCAAGAGGCTGGATTTCCTGTCGGTAAGCTTTGGTTTCACCGCCGAGCTGTGGCAATTCTGGCAGCGCTGCGGCTTCCAACTGGTACGCGTTGGCACCCAGCGCGAAGCCAGCAGCGGCTGCTATGCGGCGATGGCGATCCTGCCGCTGAGCGAAGCGGGTCAGGCACTGGTGGCGCGTGCCGCCCTCAGGCTTGAGCGCGAGGGCTACTGGTTAAGCCATCTGGTGGAAGATCAGACCCTGCCGCTCAACTGCCAGCAGGGCGCTGGTCAGCTGGATGAGGACGACTGGCGCGAGCTGGCGGGATTCGCCTGGGCCCATCGGCCGTTTGAGGCCAGCCTTGCCGCGCTGGGGCGGCTGGCACAGCGAGTGCCGAAAAGCGTACCGCTGCTCTGTGCCGCGCTGCTACAGCGGCAATCCTCCGCGGAAATATGCCGCCAGCATCGCCTCGCCGGGCGTAAGGCACTTCTATTAGCATGGCGTTCTGAAGTTCAGCGGGCGCTGGCAATGATTGATGCCGGGCGGGCGGGAAGCTGGCAGCAGCGGGTGAACTTGTTGCAATAAATCCAACATCTCTGTCAAAAATCTGCCGTTTTCTCCACCGGTAAGAGGCGTATGATCGCTCTACCGAATAAGGAGAGCACCATGAAATATGACCACGTTGTAGTACATAGCCCGTCGCTTCCTGCCACTCAGCTGTTTTTACTGTTTCACGCAGCCGGGGATAAACCGGTGGCGATGGCACAGATCGGTGGCGAGTTTGCGAAAGCTTTTCCACGGGCGCAGGTGGTCAGTATTGGCGCGCCCGAGCCGGACCACCAGTGGTTCGATGCGTCAGGCGGTGAAGATGAGTCTGCGCGCGTTGGCGAAGCCCTGCCCGGTTTTATTGACGCCGTGCGTCAACAGCAGCAGCAGAACGGCGTGCGGCCAGAAGCCACCGCGCTGATCGGTTTCGCCCAGGGCAGCACAATGATCCTGGAGGCCGTTGCCCGGCACCCGGATCTGGCCGGACGAGTGGTGGCGTTCAGCGGTCGCTATGCGGCTTTACCGCAGAAGGCGAGTACGCGGACCACTATCCACCTGATCCACGGTGATAACGACGTGACTGTTCCGCTGACGCATGCGGTTGATGCGCAGGAGCGATTAACGGCTATTGGCGGTGACGTGACGCTGGATATCATTGACGATCTGCCACACGCGGTTGACGACCGGGCCATGCAGCTGGCGATTGAGCGCCTGCAGTTTACCGTACCGCGCCGCTACTTTGATGAAGCGCTCGGCGGCGGCCGACCGGGTGATGATGATGTGATTGCGCTGATGTGATGCTTTCAGTCAGGCCTGATGGCCTGGCTGGATTTATTTAGTTTCGCTTATCATGGCTTCACGAAGAATTTTATTAATACGGGTCTGGTAGCCGGGACCCTGACTTTCAAGCCAGTGAATCACATCGGCATCAATGCGTACTGTTTTCTGCACTTTACGAGGACGGTAAAATCTACCGCGTTCCGCTGTAGCCCACTCATTATCCGAGAGAACGGGAGCATCCTGGCAGTTAATATCTTCATCCTTGGCCTGCAGTAATCGATCAATTTGATGCTGCTTGGTTACCATTGCTCGTACCTCTTAATCTCTTTTGACACGGCTTTGCGGGCGGAGATGATTCGAATGCGATTATCACGGTCGGTGCTGACAACCAACAGCAGCGTACAGCCTCTGACTCTTCCAGGATGCTGCCATCTTTCTTCTTCGTAGTTCTCCGTGTAATCCCTGACCGAAAGGATATCGCGGTCGTCAAAGACTTCGCAGGCCATTTCAAAACTGACGTTATGTTTGTGCAAATTCTGCCTGGCTTTTTCGATATCCCACTCATAGGGGTACCCATTGTGCATGTGTAAAATGGACATCCTTGCTCCATGTAACAACATTCCTTGTATCTTGAGTATTGCAGTCGGTAGTGGTTAGCTACCACTACCTGAAGCAGGGTGAATTTGGAACATCCCTAAGGGAAAACCCTGAGCTAC
>NZ_RJVB01000008.1 GCF_003751505.1 Erwinia sp. JUb26
TGACCCCATGCCGAACTCAGAAGTGAAACGCCGTAGCGCCGATGGTAGTGTGGGGTCTCCCCATGCGAGAGTAGGGAACTGCCAGGCATCAAATAGAGATGAAGCCCTCTGCGAAAGCAGAGGGCTTTTTCTTTTGTCTAAAATTAAGCCATCTGCAATTGATCTTCCGGCAGAAAGCATTGAAGCCACCCTTAAGTCATCGTGATGTTATACGAGCCGAGTGAAAACGGCCCGCTATATGGACTAAAAATATCTAAAAATCAATGGATAACCTGAGACAGGAATGCACGTGTTCGCTCCGACTTAGGATTAGAGAAAAACTCCTGCGGCGGTGCCTGCTCGACAATTTCCCCGCGATCCATAAAGATCACCCGATCCGCGACGGTACGCGCAAAGCCCATCTCATGGGTAACACACAGCATCGTCATCCCATCTTCGGCCAGGCCAATCATCGTATCCAGCACCTCTTTCACCATTTCCGGATCCAGGGCAGACGTCGGCTCATCAAACAACATGATCTTCGGTTTCATGCACAGCGAACGGGCGATCGCTACGCGCTGCTGCTGGCCACCCGACAGCTGGCCGGGAAACTTATGCGCATGTTCAGCAATACGGACGCGTTCCAGATAATGCATGGCCAGTTCTTCCGCCTCTTTCTTCGGCGTTTTCCGAACCCAGATCGGAGCAAGGGTACAGTTCTGCAGCACGCTCAGGTGGGGAAAGAGATTGAAATGCTGGAAAACCATGCCAACTTCAGTGCGTACGCGCTCGATATTACGCAGATCGTCGTTAAGCAGAGTTCCGTCAACCACAATACGACCCTGCTGATGTTCTTCCAGATGGTTGATGCAGCGGATCGTGGTGGATTTACCGGAACCCGAAGGTCCGCACAGGACGATTCGCTCGCGCGGTTTAACCGCCAGATTAATATTTTTTAGCACGTGAAACTGCCCGTACCATTTATTAACGTTTTCGAGCGTAATCATCATCGCATCGTCAGAAGGGGTAATAATTTGAGTCATTTAATTAACCTCAGTGCGGCGTACGCCCGGTGTGAAAGCGCTTTTCCAGATGCTGGCTATAGCGCGACATGCTAAAACAGAAAATCCAGTAGACCAGTGCAGCAAAAACGTATCCCTCGGTCGACATACCCAGCCAGGTGGGATCGACGGTGGCCTGCTGTACGCTGCTAAACAGATCGAATAACCCGATAATGATCACCAGGCTGGTATCTTTGAACAGGGCAATAATGGTATTCACCAGACCCGGGATCACCAGTTTCAAAGCCTGAGGCAGGATAACCAGCCCCTGCGTTTTCCAGTATCCCAGCCCCAGCGATTCCGCGGCTTCGTACTGGCCCTTTGGCAGCGCCTGCAGTCCGCCGCGAACCACTTCCGCGACATAGGCCGACTGAAACAGGATCACCCCAACCAGAGCGCGGATAAGCTTATCAATGGTGCTGCCTTCAGCCATAAATAGCGGCAGCATCACCGAGGACATAAACAGCACGGTTATGAGCGGCACACCCCGCCAAAACTCGATAAACAGGATGCACAGCGTACGCACCACCGGCATGGTCGAGCGGCGGCCCAATGCCAATAGGATCCCGAGCGGAAGTGCTCCGGCGATCCCCACCGATGCGATGATCAGCGTTAGCGTCAATCCTCCCCACTGGCGAGTTTCCACTCGCTCCATGCCGAAATAACCCCCGTACATCAGCAGCCAGACGACTATCGGGTAGACGATTGCCCAGACGGCGATATAGCGGCCTCTGCGTGGAAAACGACTGATGAACATGGGGACGATCGAAACCAGTCCGATAATCAGAGCCAGATTGATGCGCCAGCGTAGTTCATGCGGATACAGGCCATACATAAACTGGCCAAAACGGGCGTGGATGAATATCCAACACGCCCCTTCCTTCGTACAGTCTGCACGGGTGTTGCCGAACCAGTTAGCCTGAAAGACCAGCCAGTTAAGCGCCGGTGGGATAACCGACCACATCACCCACAGGCAAAACAGAGTCAGCAGGGTATTGCCCCAGCTTGAAAACAGATTTTTTCTGGCCCAGGTCACGGCACGCGCAAACGTGTTGGGGGCAGCGGGTGAAGTTTCATGAGTGGCTACAGTCATAATTGTCCGTTCTCTTAGCGCTCAATGAGGGCAATCTTGCGGTTATAAATATTCATGAGCAGCGATATCGACAGGCTGATAATGAGGTAAACCCCCATCGTAATGGCGATTGTTTCTATAGCCTGGCCTGTCTGATTCAGCACCGTTCCGGCAAACAGCGACACCATATCCGGGTAGCCAATCGCCGCGGCCAGAGAAGAGTTCTTCACGATATTGAGGTACTGACTGGTCAACGGCGGAACAATAACCCGCATTGCCTGCGGAATAATGACCTGACGCAGCGTCACCGGATTGGGCAAACCCAGCGAACGGGCCGCTTCATGCTGGCCGTACGGTACCGACTGAATTCCCGAACGAATCACTTCTGCGATAAATGAAGAGGTGTAAATCGACAGCGCCAGCGTTAACGCAGCCAGTTCCGGTATCAGTACGAAGCCACCGCGGAAGTTGAAGCCGCGCAGCTCAGGGACATCCCAGTGCATTGGGCGGCCCGCAAACAGCGATGCTGCAAGCGGGAACAGGATCAGCATGGCGACGGCAGCGGGCCAGGTTCGGCGCAGCTGTCCGGTCTTCAACTGATGCATTTTGTTGTAGCGGAAAAGAGCTATAGTCACCGCCGCCGCCAGCAAAATCGCGATCAGGAACGGCCAGGTTCCCGGCGCATATTCAGGCCAGGGAATGTATAAGCCGCGATTGCTGACAAACGCGAGGTCGAAGGCGCTGAGTGCCTGGCGGGGGCCGGGTAAATTGCGCAATACGGCAAAGTACCAGAAGAAAATCTGTAACAGCGGCGGGATGTTGCGGAACGTCTCAATATAAATATTCGAGATTTTACGCAGCAACCAGTTATCAGACAGTCGTGCCAGCCCAATAAAGAAGCCGAGAAATGAGGCGAAGACAATACACAGAGCGGAAACCAGCAGCGTATTGGTCAGGCCGACCAGAAACACACGGGCGTAGGTATCGCCTTCACTGTAATCAATCAGATGCTGGACGATACCGAAGCCCGCGCTGCGTTCCAGGAAGCCGAAACCGGAGGTAATACCGCGATTTGCCAGGTTAATGATGGTGTTGTGGATCAGATAGCCAGCAACGAAAAGTACCGCGGCGATCGCAGCGATCTGATAAAGCCATGCGCGAACCGCAGGATTGCTGAATGAAAAATCCCTTTTTACGGTTGGGCGTTGAGACATGTTGAAACCTCAGTAACGGAAATTCTGATGTGGGCACCGCTGGAGCGGTGCCCGGTATTCGGAGGAATTAACGTACTGGCGGTGCGTACTGAATGCCGCCATTGTTCCACAGCGCATTCTGACCACGGGCAATTTTCAGCTGGCTGTCTTTACCGACGTTGCGGTCAAAGACTTCCTGATAGTTACCAACCTGCTTAACAATATTGTAAGCCCACTTGTTATCGAGCTTCAGATCTTTACCGAAATCACCTTCTGCACCCAGGAGGTGGGCCATATCTGGCGTGGTTGGCTTCGCGGCCATCTGATCGACGTTTTTAGAGGTGACACCCATCTCTTCAGCATTCAGCATGGCAAACAGCGACCACTTCACAATCGTGAACCAGTCATCATCACCGCGACGGACCACCGGGCCCAGAGGCTCTTTGGAGATCACTTCTGGAAGAACGATAAATTCATCAGGTTTGCCCAGTTTGATGCGCAGGGCATACAGCTGAGACTGGTCAGAGGCCAGCGTATCGCAGCGGCCGGTATCCAGCGCCTTTGCGGATTCGTCAGAGCGGTCGAAGGTGACCGGGGTGTACTGCATTTTGTTCGCTTTGAAATAATCCGCCACGTTCAGCTCGGTATCGGTACCGGCCTGAATACAAACCGTCGCGCCATCCAGTTCTTTTGCACTCTTCAGGCCCGCTTTCTGGTGGGTCAGGAAGCCGATACCGTCGTAATAGTTGACCCCGGCGAAAATAAAGCCCATGCCACCGTCACGCGCGGAGGTCCAGGTGGTATTACGGGACAGAATATCCACCTCGCCCGACTGAAGTGCGGTAAAACGTTCTTTGGCGGTCAGCGGGGTGTACTTCACCTTGCCTGCATCACCAAATACCGCAGCGGCCGCAGCACGACAAACATCCACATCAATACCGGTGAACTTGCCGCTGGCATCCGCATAGGAGAAGCCCGGCAGGCCATCACTGATACCACATTGAATGAAGCCTTTCTTTTTAATGGCATCCAGGGTGGTGCCCGCGTGGGCCTGATTGGCAACGGCAAACAGTGTTGCAGCCGCAATCAAAGTGGAGAGCATCATTTTTTTCATAAAGCATCCTGTGTGGCGGGATCATATTGTTATGTTTTAACGCACGCTGTGGTGCGCTTGCCTGTCTGGCTATTCACAGCTTTGCAAAGGTAATGCCAGGTTTGCATTGCTCTGAATTCCTTGGAAAGCTTTACTAATAATTAGAAGTGATTTGAAAGTTTAATTAATATCGCGCACCCGAGCGGGGCAAAAATAGATGGCGTGGTCACAGTTGGTGCAAATAGTTTCACTATATGGAAGTAGTGTGAAGGAGGTATCAATTCTGTAAGGTTTTGGTAAGCAGAATGATAAAAGCCAGCGTGGATACGCTGGCTTTCAAATTTCAGAGGCAATATCAGTAGAGCGAGGCGGCCCCTGCCGGGCGCGTTTTAAAGCGTCGATGCAGCCACATATACTGGTCTGGCGCGCGCATGATTTCGTGCTCAATCACCCGGTTCATATAGGCTGCGGCCTGCTGTTCATCATCGATCGGATAATCTTTCAGCTCCGGCTGGATCACCAGTTCATAGCCGCTGCCATCTTCTTTGCGGATAAGCACGACGGTCACCATCGCCGGTTTTGCCATACGGGCCAGCATCCATGTGCCGCTGGTGGTGGCTGCCTGGGGGACGGCGAACAGCGGAGCGAACACGCTGCCTTTCGGGCCGTAATCCTGGTCTGGAGCAAACCACACGGCTTCACCCTGTTTAAGCGCCTGAACCATGCCACGTAAATCCCGGCGGTTAATCATCGCTTTGTTAGAGCGCATGCGCCCCTTGGTCTGTACCCATTCCATCAGCTTGTTATTGTGCGGACGATACATCGCCATCATCGGCTGGCAAAGACCCATTGCGCGGCCGCCCAGCTCAAGCGACATAAAGTGAACGCCGATCACTAAGGCACCGCGGCCATCGCTCTGCGCTGCCTGAAGATTATGCAGGCCATTGACCCTGAACCAGCGCTTAACGCGACGGTCAGACCAGAACCAAGCCATTCCAGTTTCTATCAGCCCCATCCCAAGGGATTCAAAGTTTCCGACGATACGACGTTCCAGCTGCTCCCGATCCATATCCGGGAAACAGAGTTCCAGATTGCGGCGGGCAATCGAAACGCGGCGCTTCATAAAGCGCATTGAGGTGCGGCCCATCCAAATGCCGAGTCGGTGTAATAACGGATAGGGCAGCTGTACCAGCAAAAACAGTACGCTGACGCCGAACCAGGTAAGCCAGTAACGCGGGCGCAGATAGCCCCTCTGGAACTTAGGTGAATGCTTCATAATTACTCGTATAGCGTTAAGGGATGGTGAATCTGTATTGCATTAAAGAAACGGATAGCTGCGGTACAGTAACTCAGACACCCAATCAGGACGATGGTTTAACCGGGTTCCGCTACCGGCAAAAACTTTACATTCGTGGGGCATTACGCACTGCAGTCAGAAAGGTGAGGGCGGCGGGCCTGCGAAGGCATTTCCATTGGCGCTGAGTGTACACAGGTTACAGGCCATACAGGAAGAGGGTAAGCCGAATAATCTGAGAAGAATTTTGAAATTCAAAATGATGAAAACCGAATCATTGAATTTCCGATAAAGCCTGGCCGCTCAATTCTTCCTGCGCCTTAAACCACTTTGGCCGCTAACAGGGTCTGCAGGTTGAGTTTTAACTCTCTACATCAGGAAGGACGTGGGGTGGTTGCATTAAAAAAGGCGCTTCCCATGCCGAGGAGCGCCTTTTATCAAACACATAACTGATTAGTATCAGTTCATGCCGTATTTTTTCAGTTTCTTACGCAGTGTTCCGCGGTTGATACCCATCATCAGGGCTGCACGGGTCTGGTTGCCACGGGTGTATTGCATCACCATGTCCAACAGAGGCTGTTCTACTTCAGCCAGTACCAGCTCATACAGGTCACTCACATCCTGACCATTCAGTTGAGCAAAATAGTTCTTCAGTGCCTGCTTGACCGAATCACGCAGTGGCTTTTGGGTCACCTGATCCTGTGAGTTCACGGTAGATACGGTCAGTACGTCAGAATTTACGCGTTGTTCGAACATAGTTCTGTCAGCTCTTTATTTCTAATTACGCAAGATTTTCGAAGTATGCCTCCAACGCCTCCAGCTGTTCGCTGGCATCCTCAATGGCGTTGAATGTGCGCCGAAACTGGTCGTTTGGGGCATGCTCCTGGAGATACCAGGAGACGTGCTTCCGGGCAATACGGTATCCTTTGCGGTGACCATAAAAGTCGTGCAGTTCCCGTAAGTGCTCGATAAGCAAGCGCTTTACTTCAGCTAGTGGCATCGGCGCCAGCAGCTCCCCAGTGTCCAGATAATGCTGGATTTCCCGGAAGATCCACGGTCTTCCCTGAGCCGCGCGTCCTATCATCAGGGCATCAGCCCCCGTATAGTCAAGCACAGCTCTGGCTTTATGCGGGTCAGTAATGTCTCCATTCGCGATAATCGGAATGGATACGTTCTGCTTAACTGTCCGAATGCTGTCGTACTCAGCTTCGCCGTTGAACAAACAAGCGCGTGTGCGTCCATGAATTGTCAGGGCCTGAATACCACAGCGTTCAGCCAATTGGGCAATCTCTACGCAGTTGCGGTTGTCGCCGTCCCAGCCGGTGCGAATCTTTAACGTTACCGGTACGTCAACTGCATTAACCACCGCCGAGAGGATAGACTTCACCAACTCAGGGTGCTGCAGCAGTGCCGAACCTGCCATTTTCCGATTCACTTTTTTGGCTGGACATCCCATGTTGATGTCAATCACCTGCGCACCTGATGCAGCATTGATGCGCGCGGCCTGTGCCATCTCTTCCGGGTCACAACCTGCAATTTGCACGGTACGAATACCTGGCTCATCACTGTGTACCATACGCAACCGTGATTTATCGCTGGCCCAGACTTCAGGGTTAGACGACATCATCTCGGATACGGTCATTCCAGCGCCCATTGAATAGCAAAGGGTCCTGAACGGCCTGTCTGTGATCCCGGCCATCGGGGCTGCAATCAATCGATTACGAAGCTGGTGATTTCCTATGCGCATGAAAAAAAATTGACCATAGTGTGTCCGCAAGGCGGCGTATATTACGCATTTTTTCAGGAAGATGAAAGGCCAAACTTTGAACAATCCACCACTGATGGCCCGTTAAGGGCATTGTTGTGCCTGTCTATTTTCTTTTAGTTCATATAAAACAATAAATTAAAAAAATATGCTGAAATTGTATACAAAGATTTTTCTTTTTTTGTGACCAATATAACAACATTTTTCACGTCAGATTGACTGTTATTTGGCACATGTGACGTAAGGAAAGCGCTGACGCAGTTCTAATGACCTGCGCCAGCGAAATTTTAGTGGCGGACACCGGTGATGCGGCACCACTCTTCTTTCTCGGCAACCGGGTCGAGTGCGAAGGTCTCCGCGTAGGCTTCACAGACGCTTTCGGCCTGGCTCGCCAACACGCCTGAAAGACCCAAATGACCGCCGTCTTTTGGCAACACGCTAATCAGCGGTGCCAGTTCACGCAGCGGGCCCGCCAGGATATTGGCGACCACCACATCGGCGATCAGGTTGTCCGGCTGCTGGTGGGGAAGATAGAGCGACAGGCGGTCAGAAACGCCGTTACGCTCAGCGTTATCACGGCTTGCCTGAATGGCCTGCGGATCGATATCAATGCCAATCGCCTGTGCTGCACCGAGTTTCAGCGCCGCAATGGCCAGAATGCCGGAGCCGCAGCCAAAATCGATCACCGTTTTACCTACCAGATCCAGACCGTCGAGCCATGCAAGGCACAGCGCGGTGGTCGGGTGGGTGCCGGTACCAAAGGCAAGGCCCGGATCGAGCATCACGTTAACCGCTTCAGGGTCCGGCACATCACGCCAGCTTGGGCAGATCCACAGACGCTGACCAAAACGCATTGGGTGGAAGTTATCCATCCACTCGCGTTCCCAGTCCTTATCTTCGATCTGCTCGATCTTATGGTGGAAGCCCGATCCCAGCAGCGGATGCTGTTCCAGTCCGGCGATCACGTCCGGCATCTCGGTTTCGGCATCAAACAGGCCGATCACGTCGGTGTCGCCCCACAGGCGAGTTTCGCCCGGCAGCGGTTCGAAAACCGGATTATCGTGCGTATCCTGGAAGGTCACCGATACCGCACCGTTTTCAATCAGGGCGTCACCCAGCTCTTCAGCCTGAGCGCCGGTCGTATTAATCTTCATCTGTATCCAGGGCATAGCAATTCTCTTATTCAAACAGGGTGGAGGGCTTCTGCGGTTCAACGGCAGCGTGGCCAAAACGGTTACCGGCAATAAATGCCAGCAGACTGAGCAGCAGCGCGGGCACAATCGGGTGGAAACCCATCGGCTCAATGTGCAGGCTGGCCAGCAGTGTGTAACAGACAGCGCCGGTAATCATGCTGCTCAGTGCGCCGGCGGCATTCGCCTTTTCCCAGTACAGCCCCAGCACCAGCGGCCAGAGGAACACGGCTTCAAGGCCACCGAACGCCAGCAGATTCAGCCAGATAATCATATCTGGTGGATTCCACGCCGCCAGCAGCAGCAGCAGACCCAGCACCAGCGTCACCAGGCTGGAAAAGCGTTTAAGCAGGCGTTCGTTCGCCATTTGCTCAGGCCGTACGCGCAGGTAAAGATCTTTCACGATCGTTGCCGATGATTGTAGCAGCTGGGCATTGATCGTTGACATGATCGCGGCCATCGGGGCGGCCAGGAAGATCCCCGCAGCCAGCGGCGGCAGTACCTTGATCATCAGCGTCGGGATCACCTGGTCGGGGATCGCCAGATCCGGCAGCACGGCGCGGCCCAGCGCACCGGCCAGATGCATACCCAGCATCAGCACGGCGACCACGATAGTACCGAGGACGATCGCCATATGCACCGCTTTGCTGTCTTTATAAGAGATGCAGCGCACGGCGGTATGCGGCAGGCCGATAACGCCGAAGCAGACCAGCACCGAGAACGAGGCGAGGAACGTCGGCGTCAGAATGTTATCCACGCCGGAAGGCGTAATCAGCCGGGGATCGATCGCTTCCAGTTTGGCCACGGCGCTGTGCATTCCGCCTGCTGCGTGGATTACCGCGTACAGCAGCAGAAACGTTCCCAGCAGCATCACCAGGCCCTGCATCGCATCGTTAAGCACGCTGGCACGGAAGCCGCCAAAGGCGGTATACAGCGCAATGCTGCCGCCGAAAATCAGCAGCCCGGTATCGTAAGGGATACCCGCTGCCGTCTCCAGCAGGCGCGCGCCGCCGATAAACTGCACCGTCATCGCGCCAATAAAAGCCACCAGCAGGCTGAGGCTCGCCAGCCACACCAGCAGCGGGCTGCGGTAGCGGGCATACAGCATATCGTTGAGCGTAACGGCGTTGTAACGACGGGCAAGAATAGCGAATTTTTTCCCCAGTACGCCCAGCGCCAGCCAGACGGCGGGAACCTGTACCAGCGACAGCAGCACCCAGCCGAGGCCGTACTTATAGGCGGCACCGGGGCCACCGATAAACGAACTGGCGCTGATGTAAGTCGTGGTCAGCGTCATCGCCAGCACAAAGCCGCCCATTGAACGGCTACCGAGGAAATACTCGGTGAGGAAGCTTCCTTCTCGGCGCTTGCGCATAGCAAACACCGACAGACCGGCGACCAGCAGCAAATAGCCAATCAGCGGTAAAACGATCTCAAGCTTCACTATCATCCTCCAGGGGAATATCGCGGAAAACCACGCGAACCATCAGCCAGCAGAGAAATATAAACAGGGCCGGCACCAGCAGGCAGGAGAGTTCAAACCAGTGTGGTAAACCCGTGATACCCGGCCTGTCGTCCCATAGCCAGGCAGTCAGCACCCAGCAGGCAAGATAAGCCACCGCCAGCCAGAACGACCAGCGCGCTTCTTTATTCGCCTGTAGAAAACGCGTATCCATCCGTATCTCCTCAGAGTGACGGCAAAGGTTTTTTTATGCAGGGATAGCAACGTAGGCCCATGACCCGGCAATACCTTAGAAGTGACTTACGGGGAAGGAGAATGGGCCTGACGATGCAGGCCCACGAGCAGGCAGGATTACTTCTCTTGCAGGCCGAGTTTCTTCTCCAGATAGTGGATGTTGGTTCCACCCTGCTGGAAGTTCTCGTCCGACATGATTTTCATCTGCAGTTCGATATTGGTTTTGATACCGTCGATAATCAGCTCAGCCAGCGCATTTTTCATGCGTGAGATAGCCACATCGCGGGTTTCACCGTAGGTGATGAGCTTGCCAATCATCGAATCATAGTACGGCGGCACGCTGTAACCGGCGTAGATATGCGATTCCCAACGCACGCCAAAACCACCTGGCGCATGGAAGCGGGTGATCTTGCCCGGGCTCGGCAGGAAGGTGTTCGAATCTTCGGCATTGATACGGCATTCCACCGCATGGCCGCGAACGATCACTTCTTCCTGTTTGATTGACAGCGGCTGACCGGCAGCGATACGCAGCTGCTCTTTGATCAGATCCACGCCGGTGATCATTTCAGTCACCGGATGCTCAACCTGAATACGGGTGTTCATTTCAATGAAGTAGAACTCACCGTTTTCAAACAGGAACTCGAAAGTCCCCGCACCGCGGTAGCCGATATCCACACAGGCTTTAGAACAGCGCTCGCCGATAAAGCGACGCAGCTCTTCAGTGATGCCCGGTGCTGGCGCTTCTTCCACCACTTTCTGGTGGCGACGCTGCATGGAACAGTCTCGCTCGGCCAGATAGATAGCGTTGCCCTGACCATCGGCCATCACCTGAATTTCGATATGGCGTGGATTTTCCAGGTACTTCTCCATGTACACCATGTCGTTGTTGAAAGCCGCTTTGGCTTCCGCTTTCGTCATGGTAATGGATTGTTCCAGGTCTTTGTCGCTGCGCACAACGCGCATACCGCGACCGCCCCCGCCGCCGGAGGCTTTGATAATCACCGGGTAACCAATGCGTTTTGCAAAGGCGCGGTTTTTATCCATGTCCTCGGTCAGTGGACCGTCAGAACCGGGAACGGTAGGCACACCGGCTTTTTTCATCGCGGTGATGGCGGACACTTTATCGCCCATCAGGCGGATGGTATCCGCTTTTGGTCCGATAAAGATAAAGCCGGAACGCTCAACCTGCTCAGCAAAATCAGCGTTCTCGGACAGGAATCCGTAGCCAGGGTGGATAGCCACCGCACCGGTGATTTCCGCCGCAGAAATCAGCGCCGGAATATTCAGATAGCTTTTTACCGACTGAGCCGGACCGATGCAGACGGTTTCGTCCGCCAGCAGCACGTGCTTCAGGTCGCGATCCGCAGTGGAGTGTACGGCAACGGTTTTGATGCCCAGCTCTTTACAGGCACGCAGAATACGCAGCGCAATCTCACCACGGTTAGCAATTACAATTTTATCAAGCATGGTTCGCCTCGTTATTCGATGACTACCAGCGGCTCGTCAAATTCAACTGGCTGACCGCTTTCGACCAGGATCGCTTTCACTACGCCGGACTTATCGGCTTCGATCTGGTTCATCATTTTCATCGCTTCAACGATGCACAGAGTGTCGCCGGCGTTAACTTTCTGGCCAATTTCAATGAAGGCTTTGGCATCCGGGCTAGGGGTACGATAGAAGGTACCTACCATTGGAGAGCGTACGATGTGGCCGCTGATTTCAGCTGCCGCTGGTGCTTCCATAGCCGGTGCAGTGGCTGGAGCCACGGCTGCGGCCAGAGCGGGCTGTGGCTGCATCATTGGGGCAGCGTAGGCCTGCTGCATCATTGGATAGCCAACGTTAGCCGGGGAACGGCTGATACGAACTGACTCTTCGCCTTCAGAGATTTCCAGTTCAGCGATACCTGATTCTTCAACCAGTTCGATCAGTTTTTTAATCTTACGAATATCCATAAGTGTGGTTCCGTACTCTGTTTAATTAGATGGTGACAGGCGTTTTACCGCTGTCTGTAAAGCCCAGGAATAACCGTCGACGCCAAGTCCACAGATCACGCCGGCAGAAATATCAGATAGATATGAATGATGGCGAAAAGGCTCGCGGGCATGCACATTTGACAGATGAACTTCGATAAACGGGATGCTGACTGCCAACAGCGCGTCACGCAGCGCTACGCTGGTATGAGTGAATGCCGCCGGATTGATGACGATATAATCGACATTGCCTTTTGCCTCATGTATGCGATCAATCAACGCATGTTCCGCATTGGACTGGAGATGGCTCAGGGTAACATTCAGCGCTGCGGCCTGTGCCGTCAGATCGCTGACAATCTCGCCCAGCGTCGTGTGGCCATACTTTTCCGGCTCACGCGTACCCAGCAGATTCAGGTTGGGACCGTTCAAAAGGAGTACATGAAACTTATCCGTCATCTTGCTGCTATCTCCTGCGATAATTGAGGCATCGCACAAAATACATCGCCAAAGCCGGTTTGTCACCTCATTCAGATGAAATTTGATGCTGGCTGGCGAACGAAGTCGGGCATTATAACGATATCAACGCAATTAGCAGCTAAATACTGGTCTTATCAGCGAAGATGATCCACCGCACCTGTGAAAAAGACGCCGAAGATTTATCCCATTGTGACAGAGAGCTCACTCTCTGCGGGGGCTGCACCCGTCACCATGGCCACCACTTGCGGAAGGTTTTAAAGCGAAATGCCAGCAGGATCGCGGCAAGTAGCGCATATATCCACGGCTGTGGTGAAAGCACTTTCACCGACCAAAGATAGTGAATGGGTGCCAGAATTGCCACCAGATAGACGGTGTAATGCAGCGTTTGCCAGCGTTTTCCCAACCGGCGCTGGGCTTTCTGGAAAGAGGTGGCGGCCAGCAGCAGCAGGATAACCCAGCTGATCAATCCGAACGTCAGGTACGGACGGTAAATCAGCTCCGAACCCAGCAGACTAATATTGTCGATGCCGAGTTCGAGCAGCGAATAGCTGACCAGGTGAAGGGTAGCCCAGGCAAAACACCACAGACCCAGCAGACGTCGTACGCGGATCAGCAAAGGTTGTTTACCGTAGCGGGCGAGCGGCGTGACGGCCAGACTGGCCAGCAGAAACTTCAGCGCCATTCTACCGGTGAAATGCTGGATATCCTTCGCCGGATCGGCGCTGAACCAGCCCTGATCGATAGAGAGCAGCAGCCAGAGGAACGGCAGGAAACCGGCAAGATGCAGCAGAACCTTCAGGGCGGTAATGTGTTTGGCATTCAGGCGCATCAATTAAAAGTTTTCCCGTAAATCAAGACCACGATAGAGCGAGGCTACCTGTTCGGCGTAGCCGTTATACAGCAGCGTCGGCTGGCGTTTCACGTCAAGGATCCCGCCGGAGCCAATGACGCGCTCACTGGCCTGTGACCAGCGCGGATGATCGACATGTGGATTCACGTTGGCAAAGAAACCGTATTCATTCGGCGCCAGCTGATTCCAGGTCGTCGGCGGCATATCTTTCACCAGGCTGATTTTGACTATCGATTTAATCCCTTTAAAACCGTACTTCCACGGCACGGTCAGGCGAATCGGTGCACCGTTTTGCGGCGGCAGCGCTTTGCCATAAACGCCGGTGGTGAGCAGGGTCAGCGGATGCATGGCTTCATCAAGCCGCAGTCCTTCGACATAGGGATAATCCAGCCCGCCGCCGATAAAGCGATCCTGCTGACCTGGCATCTGGTCCGGGGCATAGACCGTCTGGAAGGCGACATAGCGAGCATTGCTGGTGGGCTCGGCGGCCTGCAGCAATTTACCCAGCTCAAAGCCGACCCACGGGACCACCATGGACCAGGCCTCAACGCAGCGCATGCGATAGATGCGCTGCTCCAGCGGGAAGCGCTTGAAGAGATCGTCCATATCTAATGTCAGTGGTTTCGCCACTTCACCGTCGATGGTGATTTTCCAGTCCGTGGTTTTCAGCGTGCCGGCATTTGCGGCGGGATCGGCCTTATCCAGCCCGAACTCATAGAAGTTATTGTACCCGGTGACCTTATCTTCCGGCGTTAGCGGCAGATCGGCCTGATACTGCGCGGGTTGAGTGAATTCCAGCGCTTTACCCGACATCGCTTTAGGGCGATCGTTGCCTTTAAACCATGAAAGCACATCAGCCCGCGCCGCGCCGGGCAGGGTAAACGCAGCCGCGCCGATCCCGAGGGTTTTTAACAGCGTGCGGCGGCGGGTATTAAACACGCTTTCCGGCGTGACGTCGTTTTCAGACAGGTTATTCACGTGTTTCATAGGATTTCTCGACAAAGACTGTGGATATTAGATTAGAGCATGGCCTGGGGAAGAAGTTTCAGCGAGGGTTTAGGGAAAATGAAGCATTTGCGGATAAAACAGCCCCGGCGAGTAAACCGGGGCGAGGGGATCAGCGAACCCGCACCAGCGTCCGGCCGGTAATCTGATTATTTAACAGTTTTTCCGCGGCTTCCGGTGCCTGCGCCAGCGCGATTTCACGGGTGGCCTGCTGATAGAACGAAGCTGGGAGCGCCTTGACCAGGCGTTTCCAGGCGGCAATGCGGCGTGCGGTCGGTGCCATGACGGAATCAACCCCCTGCAGGCGAACGTTGCGCAGAATAAACGGCATTACGCTGGTTGGCAGATCGAAGCCACCGGCCAGGCCACAGGCGGCAACGACACCGCCCCACGTGGTTTGCGCCAGCACGCTGGCCAGCACCTGGCCACCGGCGGCATCGATCGCTCCGGCCCAGCGCTGTTTCTCCAACGGGCGAGAAGCTTCGCTGAATTCGCTGCGCGGCAGAATGTGTTCCG
Organism: Erwinia sp. JUb26; assembly: GCF_003751505.1. Lineage (GTDB taxonomy): Bacteria > Pseudomonadota > Gammaproteobacteria > Enterobacterales > Enterobacteriaceae > Erwinia. The sequence continues at coordinate 15,162 of NZ_RJVB01000008.1, forward strand.
CTCCCAGCTGGCGTAAATAGTCATGTGTAGAATCGCGTCCGCTTACGGCAGTCACCCGATAACCCAGTGCGTGCAGTAGCGCAATGGCCGTACTGCCCACGCCGCCGCTGGCTGCGGTAACCAGTACGTCGCCGCTTTCCGGAGTCACGCCACCGTCTTCCAGCGCCATCACGCACAGCATGGCGGTCAGTCCTGCGGTGCCAATAATCATCGCCTGGCGTGCATCGATGCCTTCAGGTAACGCAACCAGCCAGTCCGCTTTGACCCGCGCCTGTTCCGCCAGCCCGCCCCAGTGATTTTCGCCAACGCCCCAGCCGGTGAGCACCACAGACTGGCCGCAGTGAAAGCGCGGATCGCTGCTGGTGTGTACTTTCCCGGCAAAATCAATACCGGGCACCATCGGGAACTGGCGGATAATCTTGCCCTTACCGGTGATAGCCAGCGCATCCTTATAGTTGATACCTGACCAGTCAATATCAACGGTAACTTCACCGGGAGGAAGGCGGCTGCTGTCGACCTGCTGAATTGAGGCCAAAGTCTTACCGTCTGCCTGTTCGAGAACCAGTGCCTGCATGTGAATCTCCTGAATCGGTTGTTCAATGAAAAAAATACCTGGGACGACTATACTCGCAGAAACCTCTGATTATCTGATACCAGACAAGCAAAGGTCATCCGGGTTATGCTATTTTTCCATCCTGTGTTACCCAGGCGAGGGTGCCTGCTATCCACCTGCCATTAATTTATGAACGTGTACTACCGTTAATGGCGTATCTGTCACCGCAGTTGAATGGGCACAAGGATGCGATTAACCACCAAATTTTCTGCGATCGTCACGCTACTCTGCGCATTAGGGATGTTGCTAATGCTGGTGGGCTGCGTACTCAGCTTCTTCTATATGAGCAACCAGCGAGCAGAATTCCGGGTTGAGCGTATGGCTGAAGATGTCGATATTGCCTTACTAAGCCAGTCTCCGCAGCAGATCTCCCCCTGGCTCCATCAGGTCATGAACCCCTTACAGATTGAGCGCATCGAACTGAACGACGGCAGCAACACACTGCTGGAGGTCACCCGGCATCAGCAGTCGCTGCTGGATGATGAGCCAAACCGCTTTCGCCAGACCGATATTCATCTCCGCCAGCATCCTGATTTAACCCTGCGCATTATGTGGCTCGATCCAACCAAAACCTGGTTCAGCTCGATGATCGGTGCTTCCACGCTGCTGGCTATCCTGGCCGTTGTCGCGATCATGACATTTTTACTGGCGCAGTCCCACCGCTGGCTCTATCGGCAACTGAGGGGCCTGGAAAAGCTGGAAATACGCGCCGAAGCGATCATCAAAGGGGAGCGTGCCAGCGTCAGGCCGGGATCGGTGCATGAATGGCCGCCGAAAGCGAGCAGCGCAATCGACCTGCTGCTGGCGGATTTGAAAGAGGCGGGGGAGCAGCATTACCGGGTCGATACGCTGATCCGCACCTTTGCCGCGCAGGATCCGAGAACCGGACTGAATAATCGTCTGTTCTTTGACAATCAATTGACCACGTTACTGGAAGATCCCGAGGCCGTCGGCACCCACGGCATGGTGATGATGGTCCGCCTGCCGGATTTTGACACGCTGCGTGAGCGCTGGGGACATACTGACGTTCAGGACTATCTGTTCGCACTGGTTAACCTGCTGTCGACCTTTGTTTTACGCTATCCGGGCGCGCTGCTGGCGCGTTATTTCCGCAGTGATTTTGCCGTGCTGCTGCCGCACCGCAGCATTAAAGATGCCGATGGCATTGCTTCGCAGCTGATCAAGGCCGTCGATACGCTTCCTCCGACGCGCATGCTGGATCGCGAAGACATGATCCATATCGGAATCAGCGGCTGGCGCAGCGGGCAGACCACACAGCAGGTTATGGAAAATGCGGAGCTGGCCACGCGGCAGGCGACGTTGCAGGGCGGGAACAGCTGGTCGGTTGGTGAAGGCGCGCTCCAGGACCTGGGGCGTGGCAGCGTGAAATGGCGTACGTTGCTGGAGAATACCGTGAACCGCGGTGGGCCTCGTCTGTATCAGAAACCGGCGGTCACCAGCGAAGGTCAGGTTCATCATCGGGAGATGATGCCGCGCATCTTTGATGGCGAAAAAGAGCTGCTGGCCGCGGAATATTTGCCACTGGCGCTGCAGCTTGGGCTGGCTGAGCGCTATGACCGCCAGATGGTGACGCGGATCCTCACGCTGGTCGAACTGTGGCCAGAAGAGACGCTGGCCATTCCCCTGACGCTGGACTCTCTGCTGCAGCGAAGTTTCCTCAACTGGCTGCGCGATAGTTTGCTGCAATGCACTAAATCACAAAGAAAACGTATTTTATTTGAACTTGCAGAAGCGGATGTGTGTCAACACTTCAACCGGTTGGATCCGGTGTTTCGTTTGATCTATGGTTTTGGCTGCCGCGTGGCCATCAACCAGGCTGGGTTAACCGTGGTTAGCACCGCTTATATACGGCAGTTTCAGGTGGAGCTGATCAAGCTACATCCGGGGCTGGTGCGCAATATTGAGCGGCGTACGGAAAATCAGCTGTTTGTGCAGAGCCTGATTGAGAGCTGCAAGCACACATCAACCCGGGTTTTTGCCGCCGGAGTACGTTTCAAAGAGGAGTGGCAAACCCTGGTTGAGCTGGGCGTTACCGGTGGTCAGGGGGACTTTTTTGCGTCCTCTCAGCCGGTCAACAGCAACGTGAAAAAATATTCGCAAAGATATCGAGTTTAGCCTGCCGTTAGCCGGGTTTTCACGTAGAATAGCCGCGCGGTGTGGTTCGAAGCGGCTTCCTTGCCAGCCGAAGCGAAACTAAAATGTTAAATATTATGTATGTTATGTCCGCTTTATTCGTCTATACCCCATGGCAGGATGCCGCGTTATCAGCATTTTTTGCAGAGAATGCTGCTGAAGGTTGTGACACCGGCGCGAGATAGCATGATTTTTCACCGAAGTAGACTGTTTTTGCGCCTTGTCGCTGCTTCGTGTGGTTGGTAAAGTAAGCGGATTTTATTTTCCGCCCCCAGCTTGCAGGATTATCCTTTAGTATGTTTAAAAAATTCCGTGGCATGTTTTCTAACGACTTGTCCATCGACCTGGGTACCGCCAATACCCTGATCTACGTGAAAGGACAGGGCATTGTTCTTAATGAGCCTTCCGTCGTTGCTATTCGTCAGGATCGTGCCGGTTCTCCTAAGAGCGTGGCGGCAGTAGGTCATGACGCAAAACAAATGCTGGGTCGTACGCCCGGCAATATCGCGGCTATTCGTCCAATGAAAGACGGCGTTATCGCTGACTTCTTCGTGACCGAAAAGATGCTGCAACACTTTATCAAACAGGTACATAGCAACAGCTTCATGCGCCCAAGCCCGCGCGTGCTGGTGTGTGTGCCGGTTGGTGCAACGCAGGTTGAGCGCCGCGCTATCCGTGAATCTGCCCAGGGGGCAGGTGCGCGCGAAGTGTTCCTGATTGAGGAACCAATGGCGGCGGCAATCGGTGCTGGTCTGCCGGTCTCTGAAGCGACCGGTTCGATGGTTGTGGATATCGGTGGCGGTACAACAGAAGTGGCCGTTATTTCCCTCAACGGCGTGGTTTACTCCTCTTCCGTACGTATTGGTGGTGACCGCTTCGATGAAGCCATTATTAATTATGTGCGTCGTAACTACGGCTCGCTGATCGGTGAAGCGACCGCAGAACGCATCAAGCATGGCATCGGCTCGGCGTACCCGGGTGATGAAGTGCACGAAATGGAAGTGCGCGGTCGTAACCTGGCTGAAGGAGTTCCACGTGGTTTCACGCTGAACTCAAACGAGATCCTGGAAGCGCTGCAGGAACCGTTGACCGGTATCGTGAGCGCCGTAATGGTCGCACTGGAACAGTGCCCGCCTGAGCTGGCATCTGACATCTCCGAACGTGGCATGGTACTGACCGGTGGTGGTGCGCTGCTGCGTAACCTGGACCGCCTGCTTATGGAAGAGACCGGGATCCCGGTCGTCGTTGCAGAAGATCCGCTGACCTGCGTAGCGCGCGGCGGTGGTAAAGCGTTGGAAATGATTGACATGCACGGCGGCGATTTGTTCAGCGAAGAATAATTTGCCTGAAGGGAGTGACGGGACGCTGCCCGCACTCCTTTTTCATGTTGTCGAGGAAAACGCCGATTTTATGAAGCCGATGTTCAGCAGGGGGCCTTCCCTGCAGTTACGCTTATTTTTAGCGGTTATAGTGGCAATAGGCGTTATTGTTGCCGATAGTCGTATGGGGGCTTTCACCCAAATACGCACCTATATGGATACCGCCGTTAGTCCATTCTACTTTCTGGCCAATGGGCCGCGTCAAATTCTGGACGATGTTTCTGAAACATTGGCCTCTCGCCAGCAGGTCGAGCTGGAAAATAAAGCCTTACGTCGTGAACTGATCCTGAAGAACAGCGAACTGCTGATGCTGGGCCAGTTCAAACAGGAAAATGCCCGTCTGCGCGAGCTGCTGGGTTCTCCGCTGCGTCAGGACGAACACAAAATGGTCACCCAGGTGATCTCCACCGGCAGCGATCCGTACACCGACCAGGTCGTCATTGATAAAGGCAGCGTAAACGGGGTTTACGAAGGGCAGCCGGTTATCAGCGATAAGGGCGTGGTAGGACAGGTTGTTGCCGTCGGTAAAATCACCAGCCGCGTGCTGCTGATCTGTGATGCCTCACACGCACTGCCAATTCAGGTACTACGTAACGACATCCGGGTGATCGCGGCGGGCAACGGCTGCACGGAAGATTTGCAGCTGGAGCATCTGCCGGGCAATATCGATATCCGTGTCGGCGACGTGCTGGTGACGTCGGGTCTCGGTGGGCGCTTCCCTGAAGGCTATCCCGTCGGCGTAGTGTCGTCGGTGAAAGTCGATACGCAGCGTGCCTACACGGTTATTCAGGCTCGCCCGACCGCCGGACTGCAGCGCCTGCGCTATCTCCTGCTACTTTGGGGTGCCGATCGAAACGGCAGCATGCCAATGGCGCCGGATGAAGTTCACCGCGTGGCCAACGAACGCCTAATGCAAATGATGCCTCAGGTGCTGCCGCCGGTAAGCGAGATGGGGCCACCTGCACCGCCTGCCGCGAGTGAAAGCGGTAGCGCCGCGCCCGGCACGGCTGCCGTGACGGAACCCGCGCCAGCTCAGGCGACGCCGGTTCGCCGCCAGTCACCGGTGCGTGGAGGTCAGCCTTGAGTAGCTATCGCAGTCATGGCCGCTGGGTTATCTGGCTCTCATTTCTCGTCGCGCTGGTGCTGCAAATCATGCCCTGGCCGGAACAGATTTTTATGTTCCGGCCATCCTGGCTGCTGCTGATCTTAATTTACTGGGTGCTGGCGCTGCCGCATCGGGTAAATGTCGGTACGGGATTCGTGATGGGATCTATAATGGACCTCATCTCTGGCTCAACGCTGGGCGTACGTGCGCTGGCATTGAGCATTATCGCGTATCTGGTGGCGTTTAAATTCCAGCTGTTCCGCAATCTGGCGCTGTGGCAGCAGGCACTGATGGTGATGGTGCTGTCGCTGGCGATGGATGTGATCGTCTTCTGGGCCGAATTCCTGGTGATCAACGTTTCGTTCAGGCCAGAAATTTTCTGGAGCAGCGTCATCGACGGCATCCTCTGGCCCTGGTTGTTCTTACTGATGAGAAAAATTCGCCGCCAGTTTGCCGTACAATAAAGGACAATTATGGTATCCCTGTATCTGGCTTCTGGTTCTCCCCGTCGTCGTGAGCTACTGACTCAGCTTGGTTTGTCATTTGAACGCATCTCTACCGAGGTAGAAGAACAGCGTCGCGACGGCGAACAGGCCGAACACTACGTCCGTCGGCTGGCGCTGGAAAAAGCGCAGGCCGGCGTGGCCGTTGCCCGCCAGGATCTGCCCGTGCTTGGGGCCGATACCATTGTCGTCTTACATAATGAAGTGCTGGAAAAACCAGCCGATGCAGATGCCGCAGCCGCGATGCTGGCGAAGCTCTCCGGTCAGACCCATCAGGTGATGACCGCCGTAGCGTTTGCCGACAGGCAGCGGTCGCTTGATTGCCTCGTTGTCACCGATGTGACGTTTCGCTCACTGACACCAGATGATATCAGGAACTATATCGCCAGCGGCGAACCAATGGATAAAGCCGGTGCGTATGGGATTCAGGGACTGGGTGGAAACTTTGTCAGAAAAATTAACGGAAGCTATTACGCTGTAGTGGGATTGCCGCTGGTTGAAACAGCCGAGCTGTTCAGCAGCTTTCTGGCGCTGCGTGAAGTGAGAGGACAAGATGACAGCTGAACTGCTGGTTAATATTACGCCGTCGGAAACCCGCGTTGCCTATATCGACGGCGGCATTTTGCAGGAAATTCATATCGAGCGCGAGGCACGCCGCGGCATCGTCGGGAATATTTATAAAGGTCGCGTCAGCCGGGTACTGCCTGGGATGCAGGCGGCGTTTGTTGATATCGGCCTGGAGAAAGCCGCCTTTCTGCACGCTTCCGACATCATGCCGCACACCGAATGCGTGGCGGGCGATGAGCAGAAAAACTTCTCGGTGCGGGATATTTCCGAGCTGGTTCGTCAGGGGCAGGATCTGATGGTACAGGTGGTGAAAGATCCGCTGGGCACCAAAGGCGCGCGTCTGACCACCGATATCACTTTGCCCTCGCGCTATTTGGTGTTTATGCCGGGTGCTTCCCACGTGGGCGTTTCACAGCGTATTGACAGTGAAGCCGAGCGCGACCGCCTGAAAGCGGTGGTTTCCGGCTATTGCGATGAGCTGGGCGGTTACATTATTCGCACCGCTGCGGAAGGCGTGGGTGAAGAAGAACTGGCGTCCGATGCCGCGTTCCTGAAGCGCCTGTGGACCAAGGTCATTGAGCGTAAGAAGCGCAACCAAACCCGCTACCGTCTGTACGGTGAGGTCGCGCTTTCGCAACGCATTCTGCGTGATTTTGCCGGCGCGGCGCTGGATCGCATTCGTATCGACTCGCGCCAGACCTTCGAACACCTGGTGGAGTTCACCGGCGAATACATCCCGGAAATGACCGCTAAGCTGGAGCTGTACACCGGCAAGCAGCCGATTTTTGACCTGTTTGATGTCGAAAACGAAATCCAGCGCTCTTTAGACCGTAAGGTTGAATTGAAATCCGGCGGTTATCTGATCATCGATCAGACCGAAGCGATGACCACCATCGACATTAATACCGGTGCGTTTGTCGGCCATCGTAATCTTGAAGAGACTATCTTCAATACGAATATTGAGGCCACACAGGCCATTGCACGGCAGCTGCGGCTTCGTAATCTCGGCGGCATTATTATTATCGACTTCATCGATATGAGTAATGAAGATCACCGCCGCCGGGTGCTGCACTCTCTGGAGCAGGCGCTGAGCAAAGATCGGGTGAAGACCGGGATTAACGGTTTCTCACAGCTGGGCCTGGTGGAAATGACGCGTAAGCGCACTCGTGAAAGCATTGAGCACGTACTGTGCCAGGACTGTCCGGTATGTAAAGGGCGCGGCACGCTGAAAACGGTGGAAACCGTGTGTTACGAAATTATGCGTGAAATCGTTCGCGTACATCATGCTTACGACTCCGACCGCTTCCTCGTCTACGCTTCTCCGGCGGTCGGTGAGGCGCTGAAGAGCGATGAATCCCACGCGCTGGCAGAAGTTGAAATCTTTGTCGGCAAGCAGGTTAAAGTCCAGATTGAGCCGCTCTATACGCAGGAACAGTTTGACGTAGTGATGATGTAGAGTAAAAACTGTTACCCCCGGAACGAGACAAGGAGAGGCATGTGAGGCAACTGCCGAGGATTTTGTTACTGACTGGCGCAACGTTAGTTGTGGTGATTGCGCTGCTGGTCAGTGGCTTACGCCTGGTGATGCCGCATATGAACACCTGGCGCGAGCCGATTCTGGAGCGTGTCTCGGCCGCAGCGGGCGGGAAAGTGACGGCCAGCTCGCTGGCTGGCAACTGGGAGTCTTTCGGCCCGCGCCTGGAAGTCAAAGACATTCAGGCGGCGCTGTCTGACGGTGGCAGCGTTAGCATTCAGCGCGTCACGCTGGCGCTGGATGTCTGGCAGTCTCTGCTGCATCTGCGCTGGCAGTTTCGCGATCTGACCTTCTGGCAGCTTAATCTGGTGACCAACACGCCGCTCACCGGCGGCGGCGGTCAAACCAATCTGCAGGCTGATAATCTCAACAATCTGTTTCTGCGGCAGTTCGATCACTTCGATCTGCGCGACAGTGAAATCAGTTTCGTTACCCCTTCAGGCCAGCGCGCCAAACTGGCGATCCCCCAGCTCACCTGGCTTAACGAAAGCAACCGCCACCGGGCCGAGGGGCTGGTCAGCCTCTCCAGCTTTACCGGCCAGCACGGCGTCGTGCAGGTTCGCCTCGATCTGAGCGACAGCAACGGTTATCTGGATACCGGCCGCGTGTGGATGCAGGCCGACGATGTGGATGTGAAGCCGTGGCTGGGGCAGTGGATGCGCGACAATACCAGCCTTGAAAGTGCGAAATTCAGCCTTGCCGCATGGATGGAAGTGAAAAACGGTGAAATCTGGGGCGGCGATGTCTGGCTGAAGCGCGGCGGTGCGAAGTGGGAAGGTTATGATAGGCCGCATCACCTGAGCGTGGATAATCTGACCGCGCATATCAGCCGCTTCAACCGGGGCTGGCTGCTTAACATCCCGCAAACGCGCTTTATCACCGACGATAATCCGTGGCCGAAGGGCCAGCTGTCCATGCTCTGGCTGCCGCAAAGCAGCGAGCTGCCGGGGCCGGATAAGCAGGCGGAAATGCGCGTGCGCGCCACGCATCTGGACCTGGGTTCGCTCGACCCGCTGGTTCCGCTGTTTGCCAAACTGTCGCCGGAACTGCTGGAAAACTGGCGTGCGCTGCAGCCGCGCGGCGAGATACAGTCGCTGGCCGCCGATGTCCCGCTAAACCAGCCCGAGCTGACACGTTTTCAGGCCCGCTGGCAAAACCTCAGCTGGCAGCAGTGGAAGCTGCTGCCGGGTATCGAGCATCTTAACGGCTCGCTTTCCGGCAGTGCGGCGGACGGGCAACTGGCGTTTGCTATTCAGCAGGCGACCGTGCCCTACGGCGATATGTTCCGCGCTCCGCTGGAGATCGGCCGGGCTTCCGGTGCGCTGAACTGGCAGCATAATGCCGACGGGCTGACGTTGTCCGGCGAGCAGCTTGACGTGCAGGCCCGATCGCTGTGGTCCCGCGGTGATTTCCATTATCAGCAGCAGAAAGGACAGGCCCCACGGCTGGACATCCTGGCCGGCATTAAGCTGACGGATGCCGCTGATGCCTGGCGCTACTTCCCCGAGCCGCTAATGGGCACGTCACTGACTCACTATCTCAGCGGTGCGCTGAAAGGGGGACAGGTGGATAACGCGACGCTGATCTTTGCCGGCGACCCACACAAATTCCCGTTCAAGCACAACGAGGGCATGTTTGAAGTGGCGGTGCCGCTGCGGAAAGCTACCTACGAATTCGAACCCGGCTGGCCGCTGCTGGAAAACCTGGCGATCGATCTCGACTTCGTGAACAACGGTCTGTGGATGAAGGCCGAAGAGACTAAGTTGGGTGAGGTGCAGGGGCGCAACATCTCGGCGGTGATCCCTGATTATCTGGAAGAGAAGCTGCTAATCGACGGTGAAATCAGCGGCGGTGGCGAGCAGGTTCGCGACTATTTCAACGATTCGCCACTGAAGTCATCGCTGGGGGCGGCGCTGGATGAACTACAGGTCGGCGGAAATGTGAGTGGTAACTTACATATTGATATCCCGCTGGATGGCAAGCAGGTCCACGCTACGGGTGACGTTAACTTTAAAAACAATTCTCTGCATATTAAACCGCTGGAAACCACCTTCGAGCAGCTCTCCGGACGGCTCACCTATGATAACGGCAATTTGAAAAGCGACCTGATGCACGCCCGCTGGTTCGGTCAGCCGCTGGCGGTCAGTTTTACTACTCAGGAAGGCGAGAAAGACTATCAGATTGGCGTGGATCTGCAGGCCGACTGGCAGCCTGGTGAGTTAACCGTGATTCCATCAGCGGCACGATCGCAGCTGGCGGGAAATCTGCCGTGGCAGGGTAAAGTTCACATCGAACTACCGCACGGCGGTGGTGCCAACTATCAGGTTGATATCGACAGCGACCTGAAAAATGTAAGCAGTCACTTACCTGCACCGCTGGATCTCAGTAAGCCCGCTAATACGCCGGTTAAACTGACGGCTAAAGGTAATCTTAACAGCTTCGATCTCAGCGGTTCGGTCGGCAGCAGCCATCGTTTTAACAGCCGCTGGCTGCTGGGCAAACAGCTGCGCATCGATCGCGGCATCTGGGAGAACGAGGCCAAACGCACGCCGCCGCTGCCTGATGCTCAGGGCATGGTGCTGAATCTGCCGCCGCTGGACGGTAGCGCGTGGATGGGGCTTCTGGCCGGTGCCGGCTCGGAGAGCGGGAAAGCAGGAAGCAGCACCTTGCCGGGAGATATCCGCCTTCATACGCCCGCCCTGACGCTGGCGGGTCAGCGATGGCAGGATCTCAACCTCACGGTGAGCCAGGATGTTTCTGGCGATACAACGGTCGCCGCGAAAGGTAAAGAGGTGGATGGCTCGTTGATGATGAAGCGCTCCGGTCCCTGGATCGCGCAGCTCAAGTATCTCTATTACAACCCGCAGTGGCAGACCTCGGGCGGCGGAGCACCGCTGCCTGGCGATGCATCGAGCATCGACTTCAGCCGCTGGCCTGCGCTGAATCTTAACTGCGCCGAGTGCTGGTTGCGCGGGCAAAAATTTGGCCGCATGCAGGCATCGCTGACTCCGGCAGGCGATACGCTGAAGCTGGATAATGGGCTGATCGACAGCGGTAATGCGCGCCTGACGGTTAACGGTGAATGGGTAAACCGCCCGGACACCCAGCGCACCTCATTGAAAGGCGTACTGAGCGGCAAAAAAATCAACGAGGCGACCAACTGGTTTGGCATCAGCAGCCCGCTGCGCGATGCGCCGTTCAACTTCGACTACGATCTGCACTGGCGTTCTGCACCGTGGCAGCCTTCGGAAGAAACGCTGAGCGGCGTGCTGAAGTCGCACCTCGGCGCGGGGCAGATCACCGACGTCTCCACCGGGCGTGCCGGTCAGCTGCTGCGCCTGGTCAGCTTCGATGCGCTGATCCGCAAGCTGCGCTTCGATTTCAGCGACACCTTTGGCCAGGGCTTCTGGTTTGATTCGATCAACGGCACCGCGTGGATAGAAAATGGCGTGATGCACACGGATAACCTGCTGGTGGATGGCCTGGAAGCGGACATCGCCATGAAGGGCAAAATGGATCTGGTAAAACGCCAGATTGATATGGAAGCGGTGGTGGCGCCGGAAATATCGACAACGGTCGGCGTGGGCGTCGCGTTTGTGGTGAACCCGGTGGTCGGTGCGGCCGTATTTGCCGCCAGCAAGGTGCTGGGGCCACTGTGGAATAAAATTTCCGTACTGCGTTATCACATTAGTGGGCCGATTGATAAGCCTGAAATCAATGAGGTCCTGCGCAAGCCGCGAGAAAACGACGATAAGTGAATTTGACGTGGCCAGGTAATTGCCTCACGCTGTAAGTATAGCGAACCTAAATGAATATTGAGGGCCAGCCGCAGCTGGCTCATCCATACTGAGTGAGAATTCATGAGTCTGAATCTGGTGAGTGAGCAGCTACTGGCTGCCAATAACATTAGTCATAACGATCTGTTTGCCATTCTCGGCCAGCTCTCCGAGCGTAAGCTGGATTATGCCGACCTCTATTTCCAGTCCAGCTATCATGAATCCTGGGTGCTGGAAGACCGCATCATCAAAGATGGTTCCTACAATATCGATCAGGGCGTGGGCGTGCGCGCGGTCAGCGGTGAGAAAACCGGCTTTGCCTACGCCGATCAGATCACCCTCAATGCGCTGCATCAGAGCGCTACAGCGGCCAGGAGCATCGTACGCGAGCAGGGCAACGGACAGTCGCACACTCTGGGCGCGGTGCTGCATCGTCCGCTGTATCCGGCGCTCGATCCGCTGCAAAGCCTGACCCGTGAAGAAAAAATTGCCCTGCTGCACCGCGTAGACAGCGCTGCCCGTGCCGCCGATAAGCGCGTGCAGGAGGTTTCTGCCAGCCTGACCGGCATCTATGAGCTGGTGCTGGTGGCGGCCACCGACGGTACGCTGGCGGCAGATGTGCGTCCGCTGGTTCGTCTGTCCGTAAGCGTACAGGTTGAGGATAACGGCAAGCGCGAGCGCGGCTCCAGCGGCGGCGGCGGTCGTTACGGCTATGAGTTCTTCCTGGCCAATGAAGATGGCGAAGTGCGTGCCGATGCCTGGGCGCGTGAAGCGGTGCGTATGGCACTGGTTAACCTGAACGCCGTGGCGGCTCCGGCGGGTTCGGTGCCGGTGGTTCTGGGCGCGGGCTGGCCAGGTGTGCTGCTGCATGAGGCGGTCGGCCACGGTCTGGAAGGTGACTTCAACCGTCGTGGCACCTCGGTATTCAGCGGCCAAATGGGCGAACTGGTGGCTTCTGAACTCTGTACCGTGGTCGATGACGGTACCATTGAAGGGCTGCGTGGTTCACTGGCCGTGGATGATGAAGGCGTGCCTGGCCAGTACAACGTGCTGATTGAAAACGGTATTCTTAAAGGTTACATGCAGGATAAGCTTAACGCGCGCCTGATGGGCGTTAAGCCAACCGGCAACGGTCGCCGCGAGTCCTATGCGCACCTGCCGATGCCGCGCATGACCAACACCTATATGCTGGCTGGTAAATCTACCCCGTCAGACATTATTGCCAGCGTGGAATATGGTCTGTACGCGCCGAACTTCGGCGGCGGTCAGGTTGATATCACCTCCGGTAAGTTCGTCTTCTCAACTTCGGAAGCCTATCTGATCGAGAACGGCAAAGTGACTAAGCCGGTGAAGGGGGCAACTTTGATCGGCTCAGGTATCGAGGCGATGCAGCAGATTTCGATGGTCGGCAACGATCTGGCGCTGGATAAAGGCGTCGGCGTATGCGGTAAAGAAGGGCAGAGCCTGCCTGTTGGCGTCGGTCAGCCAACGCTGAAGCTGGATAAACTGACGGTAGGCGGCACGGCGTAACGCGCGGCCGGGTATTCCTTCGCAGTATCTGTTTTATCTCGGGCGATCGCACAGGCGGCCGCCCGATGTTTTATCTCCACGCTAAACCTTGCGAAATTCCCGGTAGATCTCATCCACCTTATCGAAGTAGCTGATAAGGTAGTTAATGCACACCTGAACCTTAAGCGGCAGCTTGTCTTTTTGCGTATACAACGCATAGACCGGGCGTGGCATGGAGTGGTACTGGGTAAACAGGATCTCCACCTCACCCGCGTTGATCTCTTCAATCACCCACATCAGCGGCACATAGGCGATACCGGTTCCGGCCTTCAGCCAGCGGATTAACGTCTGGGCATCATTGGTGGCAAAACGCCCCTGCGGCGATAAGCGTACAGACTTGCCTTCCGGTGAGGTCAGCTCAAAGTCGTTGTCCGTGCGCACGCTGTACTCAAGCCATGAAAAGTTGCTGATATCGGCGGGATTTTCCGGCGTGCCGTGCTGCGCCAGATAGCTTTTTGCCGCGCAGACCACCATCGGCATCGATCCCAGACGTCTGGAGAACAGCCCGGAATCCTGCAGCGTCCCCACGCGCAGAACCAGATCCAGGCCATCGGCAATCAGATCGGGGGCCGGAATGCCGGTGACCAGATTAATCGTCAGACCGGGATATTCCTTGAGCATCTCGACCGTCATCGGGGCCAGCAGGTTTTGCGACATGGTGGAAGAACTGCCGATGCGCAGGGTGCCAATCGGCGTATTGTTAAATGCCCACAGCTGTTCATGTACCTGCTGAACTTCAGACAGCATTCTCCGACAGCCCTGAAAATAGATCTTTCCCGCCTCGGTCAGCCCGATGCTGCGCGTACTCCGGTTGAGCAATTTGACCTGCAGCTCATCTTCCAGCCGGGCCACTATCTGGCTAACTGCCGAGACGCTGAGCTGGAGTTGCTGTGCCGCGGCGGTGAACGAGCCGAGTTCAACCACTTTGGCGAAAACGGACATGCCTTTCAGTCTTTCCATTATTAACCCTAGCTTAAAAGTGATTTAGATCACATTTGGTAGATAACTTATAGTCATGCGCGTTACTATAGCAGCGCCGGACTAACGTTCTGAAGTCCTACTCCTATTTTAAAGCTCACTTTATAAGCTACTATTTTGTGAGTATCGGTTGTGATCCGGGCCCAGCTCCGTGGCCATCATCAGCCTGAACTTTAAACTGCCCTGAAACAGGTGGGAGAACGTTATGCGTCTTCAGATTCCGGTATGGTTTTTACAAGGATAAGAGATGAGTGTGCTACCTGTTATCGTGGTTTTCGGGCTTTCCTTTCCGCCCATTTTTTTTGAAATTGTCGTGTCACTGATGTTGTTCTGGCTGGTTCGCCGCCTGCTGATGCCGACCGGACTGTATGACAGTGTCTGGCACCCGGCGCTGTTTAATACAGCTCTGTACTGCTGTCTGTTCTACCTTGTATCCCGCTTGTTCGTCTGAGGTCATCGTGAAAGCACTAATAAAAAAAATTTCCCGTTTCGCCATTACCCTGATTTTGGTGGCGATCGCGGTTGTTCTGATTTTCCGCGTTTGGGTGTTTTATACCGAATCCCCGTGGACCCGCGATGCTAAGTTTACCGCCGATGTGGTCGCCATTGCGCCCGATGTGAGTGGGTTGATCACCGATGTGCGCGTGCGTGATAACCAGCTGGTCGTGAAGGGCCAGGTGCTGTTTGTCATCGACCAGCCGCGTTACCAGAAAGCGCTGGAAGAGGCGAATGCCGACGTTGCCTACTATCAGGCCATTCTCGGCGAAAAGCGCCGCGAAGCGTCGCGCCGCAATCAGTTAGGGGTTTCCGCAATGTCGCGGGAAGCGATCGATCAGGCCAACAATGATTTCCAGACCACCGAACACCAACTGGCGAAATCGATCGCTACGCGCGATCTGGCGCAGCTGGATCTTGAGCGTACCGTAGTGAAGGCACCGTCAGCCGGATGGATCACCAACCTGAACGTTTACGGCGGTGAGTTTATTACCCGTGGTTCGACGTCGGTGGCGCTGGTTAAACAGAATTCGTTTTATGTGCTCGCCTATCTGGAAGAAACCAAACTCGACGGCATCCGCCCTGGCTATCGCGTTGAAATCACGCCGCTCGGCAGCAACCAGGTCATTCTGGGATCCGTTGACAGCGTGGCCGCAGGGGTGACCAACAGCAGCAGCACCGTCGACAGTAAAGGTATGGCAACCGTCGATTCGAATCTGGAGTGGGTGCGTCTGGCGCAGCGCGTGCCGGTCCGTATTCGTCTGGATAAGCAGCCGGGGAATCTCTTCCCGTCAGGTACCACGGCGACGGTGGTGGTGACCGGTGAGCAGGATCGCCAGGCAAAAGACGTTTCACCGCTGATGAAACTGCTGCATCGCCTGCGCGAGTTTGGCTAAGGTGGCGTAAATGATGCAGTGGTATCGTCTGCGATTCCCTATCAAGCTGACCTTTGCCATCATTCTGGCGCTGTTTGTTGGCTTTGAATTCAACCTTGAAACCCCGCGCTGGTCGGTGATGACCGCTGCGATTGTCGCTGGCGGTACGGCCTTTGCCGCCGGGGGCGATCCCTTCTCCGGGGCGCTACGCTATCGCGGCATGCTGCGTATTGTCGGTACGTTTATCGGCTGTATAGCGGCATTGACCATCATGATCGCCACTATCCGTGCACCGCTGTTGATGCTGCTGCTGTGCTGCCTGTGGGCCGGCGTGTGCGTGTGGCTCTCTTCGCTCATCAAGCTGGAAAACTCCTACGCACTAGGCCTGGCGGGCTATACCGCATTGATTATCGTCGTCAGCGTGGATTCAAGCGGTTCGCTGCTGTTGGCACCGCAGTTTGCCGTAGAGCGCTGTAGTGAAATCATCATCGGGATCGTCTGCGCCATTCTGGCCGATATGCTGTTTTCACCGCGATCCATCAAGCAGGATATTGACCGCGAGGCCGATGCGCTGTTGATGGAGCATTACCGACTGATGCAGCTGTGCGTCGCCCATGCCGACAAGGATGAAGTGGATAAAACCTGGGCCGGTCTGGTGCGTCGCACTACGGCGCTGAAGGGCATGCGTTCGCTGCTGATGATGGAGTCGGGTGGATGGCCGAAGGTCGAGCGCCGTATGGCGGTCATGAACACGCTTTCGTTGACGCTGATCACCCAGGCTTGCGAAACGTTCCTGATCCAAAATTCCCGCCAGAGCTATGTGCCGCCTCAGTTTGTGATGCTGTTTGAAAAGCCGGTTGAAAGTACGGCGGATATCCACAAGCGGATGAAAATCATGCGGCGAATTATTACCGTCAGCGGTAGCAAAAATACGCCGGCGACCATCCGCAGCTGGGTGGGGGCAGCCAGTCGCTATTTGCTGCTGCTAAAAGGGATACACACCAACAGCAGCATCAGTCGGATCGAAGAAGAGGTGCTGAATGCCGAGCCGGAGGTCAGGATGCGGTCGGCAGAATCCCGGCATGCAATTATCAACGGTGTTCGTACCTTCGTCGCGACGGCCGTGGGCTCCGTATTCTGGCTGTGGACCGGCTGGGCCTCGGGCAGTGGGGCGATGATTATGCTGGCGGTGATCACCGCCCTGGCAATGCGCATGCCTAACCCGCTGATGATGGCCAAGGATTTCCTTTACGGAATGCTGTTCGCTCTGCCGCTGGGCGCACTCTATTACATGGTGATCATGCCGGCTACCCAGCAGAGTATGCTGCTGCTGTGCATCGCTCTCGGCGTGATGGCGTTTGTGGCCGGTATCTTTATTCAGCGGCGTCAGATCGGTACGCTGGGCGCGCTGGTGGGGACGATTAATATTCTGACGCTGGATAATCCAATGACTTTCGACGTCAGCACCTTCCTTGATGGTGCGTTGGGGCAGGCTATCGGCTGTTTTGTCGCGCTGCTGGTGATCCTGCTTATTCGCGACAGCTCCAAGGCGCGCGTGGGCCGGACGTTGCTCAATCGCTTTATGTATGCGGCGGTTTCAGCGATGACGACCAACACGGCAAGGCGGCGGGAAAACCATCTTCCCGCGCTTTATCAGCAGCTGTTTATGCTGCTGAATATCTTCCCGGGCGATATTGATAAATTCCGCCTGGCGCTGACGCTAATTATTGGTCACCAGAGGCTGCGCGATGCGGAGATCCCGATTAACGACGATCTGTCGGCTTTCCACAAGCAGCTGCGCCATACCGCCGATCGAGTGATTTCAGCGGGTAGCGATGCGAAGCGGCGCCACTATTTCACCCGTCTGCTGTCCGAATTTGATATTTACCAGCAAAAGCTGGCGCTGTATGAGGCACCGGTTAGCGTCACCGAGCCGGTGGCACGGCTGGCGCAGATGTTGAAAAAATACCAGAATACCCTGATTCAGATTTGATCCTGCCGCCGGTAGTGCAGGCTACCGGCATCTCCCCGCACTTTTCCGCCTGATGATGTCATTCCGTCACAAAACCGCATGGTTTTGCCATCTATACTTGTTGATATAACCGCAATCGAACCGGGACAAGCCATAAACGATCTCATCTTTAAGGAAAAGGGGCTTGTACAGACGGGACACCTTGCTGCGGAAAATTGATGTAAACCTGCGTGTTGGGAATGCCATCTGGCACTTTCCGTGGGCCTGAAGCGTTGTATATGTGAAGTAAAAGGTCGATTCCTGACCTGCATATTGTTGGACTGTAACCCGGCGGGCGGCATGTCGTCCGGCAGTTTTTTCAGCGGAGCAGCCTTAATGAGAAAAGAGATTTTTGACTTTAACGTGATTGTCGATAGGGCGCATTTTTATCGCCAGTTCAGCGAGCGCTTCGCTCTTGAGCCGCACGACATTAGCGATCTCGACAGCTTGTGGGATGTGCTGACTGCGGTGGCGATGCCTTTACCGCTGGAAATTGAGTTTATCAATCTGGGAAGTGGTCAGAAGCGCCGCTATGGTGCGCTGATTCTGCTGTTTGATGAAGCGGAAGAGGAGCTGGAAGGCCAGCTCTACTTCAATGTCAGATAGCTGCCATCAAAAAGGGCCCCGGCGAGCGGGGCCAAAAGGTTCGTCATATTGGGCTATCAACGGATAGCCATCGACGAGGAATAGCTTAGAAATCTGAGCGGTTACGTGCCCGCTATCCTGACTGCGGTTTCAACCATCTACCAGGCGCTTGCCCTACATATCCGCATTTTATGACAGCTGCTCTCACGTAACGGGCTGCAGCATTAAACCTGCTCTTAATATTATCGCCGGACGCCACGCATCCGGTACGAATACTTATTTATACAGTTCAGCTGTGGCGTGGTAATTACCATCGTTATGCGCTTCGATCACGCGATAAGAGGTCGCACCCTGCTGGTCCGCTTTATCAGACAGCTGCTGACGAATATCGCTTGGCGCGCCATCAATGCCGCTGACGCTGATGGTTCCGACGGACTGCAGATTCTGCTGAGCAACCTGATCGGTATTCACCAGTTGAGCAGCGCTGGCACTGAATGAAAGAACAGAAGCAAGACCTAAAGCAGCGATAGTAAATGTGGTTTTCATGATTGACTCCAGATAATGTTTTTTCGGTAACCGAAAGGGCTAAAAAGCATTTATTATTCTTGGGGTTACCGTACTAATTGTGTTGAAACCGAATAACGTTTTTAAATCGGTATTATTTATAAATCTCAGCGGTGGCATGCCAGTTACCGTTCTGATAGCTCTCGATAACGCGGTATGCACTGGCACCTTTCTCGGTCGCTTTGCTGTCCAGCGCCTGACGGATATCCATTGGCGAACCGGCAATGCCGCTTACGCTAACGACACCGATTGACTGCAAATTTTGTGCCTGAGTGGTATTGACAGATTCGGCGGCAAAAGTGCCGAATGACAGGGCAGATAGTACGCTTAAAGCGGCAATAGTAGTTTTAATGTTCATGATTTTATTCCTCGTCAACTGTTTTTATCTTTTTATTTACTGTGATTCTCATCACGGAAATAAGTATAGATCTGATAACGAGAAATATTAATAGCAGGCTAATAATATTTTTTTGGGATTTATTGCAACTGTGTGCGGTTTTTATAACCAGTCGTTATAACAAATGCTTATATTTTGCTCTGAGACTGTTAAATTCGCGTAAAAACATTAACCTGCGCGACTTTAACTATTTGTGCGGTTATTTGTGGCGGATCACATGGGTGAAATAAATTTCGCGATGTCTGGCCCCTGCTTTTGATCTAAAGGCCAGTCATATCTGCTGTTGTGGTGCGGTTCAGCCCGCATTTGCTTAGGCGTTGTTGGACGATAGGCCTGACAAACCGTCATGCAACAGGTGTTAGCATGGAGTTAACCGTTGGGAACGGGCTGGTTATGCTTATAACCCTGCCTTTTAAAGCTCCTGTTCAAACAGCGCCAGTATTGCATCATGTAGCTGTTTGACGGTAAAGGCGCGTGCAGGAGTAATAAAGATGGTGTCGTCTCCGGCAATGGTGCCAAGGATGCCTTCGGCTTTACCCAGTGAGTCGAGCAGGCGGGCAATGAGCTGGGCGGCTCCCGGGCTGGTGTGGATCACGACCAGCGCATCGTTGAAGTCGACGTCCAGTACCAGGTTTTTCAGCGGGCTGGTGGTGGTAGGAACGCCAAGCTCGGCGGGCAGGCAGTACACCATCTCCATTTTCGCGTTACGGGTGCGTACCGCGCCAAACTTGGTCAGCATCCGCGAGACTTTTGACTGATTGATGTTCTCGAAGCCTTCTTCCTGCAGCGCATTAACGATTTCGCCCTGCGAGCTGAATTTTTCTTCTTTTAGTAAGGCTTTAAACGCCTTAATCAGTTCTTCTTGCTTTGATGGGTTACGCATAGGTTACCGATAAAAGGGAGTGAAAGGGGGAACCCCAAGCGGGATAGTACATTATTATGCAATTAAATGAATTTTTATGCAAACGGGAATTATTCGGCGAGGTGACAGCTTTACCGGGGGCGGATTCTAACAAACTTTGGTACTGAAAAGAAATGGACTCCACGTGTACCATTCTGCACAATAAGTGAACAATTTGTTATAAAATTGATGTTGTTCGGATAAGTGCTATAGGTGTAAGGTACGCCGGATCACGATGTCTGCATGTTGCAATGACTGGCGACCAGCGATAACAGGATGTAATGCGGGCATATCTTCAGCATTTGCTGCTTTTTAGTGCGTAAGTACGCAAAATGGCAAACCCGCTATCGTCATTATCCCACAGGTCGTCTAAGGTCTTAAGCAGATGGATTTCCCGGCATAACATGCTCAAAATAATAAGGAGTTTAGGATGAAAGTTGCAGTTCTCGGTGCAGCGGGTGGTATCGGCCAGGCTCTGGCCCTCCTACTGAAAACCCAGCTTCCGGCTGGTTCAGAACTCTCTCTCTATGACATCGCCCCCGTTACCCCGGGTGTTGCGGTAGACCTTAGCCATATCCCTACAGCAGTCAAAATTGAAGGCTTCAGCGGTGAAGATGCGACCCCGGCTTTGCAGGGCGCTGATGTGGTGCTGATTTCCGCCGGCGTGGCGCGTAAACCGGGTATGGACCGTTCCGACCTGTTTAACGTCAATGCGGGTATTGTGCGCAATCTGATTGAACAGGTCGCTACAACCGCACCAAAAGCGCTGATTGGCATTATTACAAACCCGGTTAATACCACGGTAGCCATTGCGGCTGAAGTGCTGAAAAAGGCCGGTGTGTATGACAAAAACAAACTGTTCGGCGTCACCACGCTGGATATTATCCGCGCCAACACCTTTGTGGCTGCGCTGAAGGGCAAGCAGCCACAGGATCTGAACGTTCCGGTCGTGGGCGGCCACTCTGGCGTCACCATCCTGCCTCTGTTGTCGCAGATTGAAGGCGTGAGCTTTACCGAGCAGGAAGCGGCGGATCTGACTAAACGCATTCAGAATGCCGGTACCGAGGTGGTTGAAGCGAAAGCCGGTGGCGGTTCAGCAACGCTCTCTATGGGACAGGCCGCCGCACGCTTCGGATTGTCGCTGGTGCGCGCCCTGAAAGGAGAAAGCGATGTGGTGGAATGCGCCTATGTCGAAGGCAGCGGCGAATATGCCCGCTTCTTCTCACAGCCGCTGCTGCTGGGCAAAAATGGTATTGTTGAACGTCGGCCGATCGGCAAACTGAGCGCGTTCGAACAGCAGTCGCTGGATCACATGCTGGATACGCTGAAAAAAGATATCGCCCTCGGCGAAGATTTTATTAAGTAAGTCCGTATTTCGCCCCGTCGACTGACGGGGCGATACAGCCGAAGCGTTCCCCGCTACTGGCTCTTATTCTCTTCCGGGTATTCCAGCACCGTGACCGGCAGTGTCATCTTCTTATCGTTGCGCAGGATTTCCACTTCGATCACCGTTCCGGGGCGGATCTCTGCAACCTGATCCATGGTTTCCATCGCTGAAACGGCAGGGGCATTATTCACCCGCGTAATCACATCGTGGATTTGTAAACCGGCCGTCTGCGCCGGGCCGGTTGGATTCATGCCGGTTATTACAATACCCTGCGGATGCTCCAGCGTCGTGTTCTGGCCGGTAAAGCGTGGGATCTCCTCACCGGTAATACCGATATAGCCGCGGATCACTCGTCCGTCGCGGATCAGCTTATCCATGATCTTTGTCGCCAGCCGTGTCGGAATGGCAAAGCCGAGCCCTTCCGGCGTCTCGCCATCGCTGCTCTTATCGAATGAAAGCGTGTTGATCCCCATCAGTTCACCCAGCGAGTTAATCAGGGCGCCGCCGGAGTTACCTCGGTTAATCGATGCATCCGTTTGCAGGAAGTCCTGATGGCGTGATGGACTTAACCCCACGCGGCCGGTCGCGCCAATAATTCCCTGAGTGACTGTTTGACCGATGTTGTACGGGTTGCCAATCGCCATCACCAGATCGCCGATATGCGCGACGCGTTTCGGATTGATGGGGATAACCGGCAGATTAGAGGCGGTGATTTTCAGTACGGCGAGATCGGTCAGCGAGTCTGAACCTACCAGCATCGCCTCAAAATAACGGCCGTCCTGCAGACGAACGATGATCTGATTAGCATCGTTGATCACGTGTTTGTTGGTCAGAATATAGCCGCGGGGATCCATGATGACTCCGGAACCCAGGACATCAGAGGTGTTGCTGGCGCTGCGGTTATAAACGTAAACCACCGCTGGTGCGGCGCGCCGCACGGCATCATTGTAGCTGACCGGTTCCTGGTCGGCGCTGTCGCCTGGCTGGGACAGCAGATCGCCACCGAACTTAAGGTCCGGTACGGCTACCAGAAGAATACCCGCTATGATCAGGCCGAATATCACGGAACGTAAAAGTTTAGGAAACATGGTTTTAAGCGGTGAATGAATGAACTACTGGCAGGATAACATGAGTTGCGCGGGCACAGTAGCCTGTGCCCGCGCGGTGGACTACTGAAGCAGTAAATAGATACTGTCGCTGCCGCGAATGATATTCAGCGCCAGCAGCGGGGGCTTGCCTTCCAACTGCTTGCGTAGCTCTGCCAGATTCTGAACCGGGTTGCGGTTCAGGCCGACAATCACATCATCCTTCTGCAGGCCAGCGATGGCCGCAGGGGTGCCTTTCTCAACGTTGTCCACCTTGACACCTTTAGTGCCATCCGCTGCCGCTCCGTCGCTGAGCGTTGAGCCCTGAAGAGCCGGGGCCAGCTGTTCTGCACTGACGGTAGCCTGGCTACTGTTATCCAGCTTAACGCTGACGGTAGCCGGTTTACCTTCATGCAGCAGGCCAACCTTCACTTCCTGCCCTGGTGCGGTGGTGCCAATTTTCACCCGCAGTTCGGCAAAGTTATTAATCGGCTTGCCGTCCACGCTGATGATAATGTCACCGGCTTTGATACCCGCCTTCGCCGCTGCCGAACCGGCCAGCACTTCGTTAACGAAGGCTCCACGCTGCACGTCAACGTTGAAGGCTTTGGCCATATCGGCGGTCATTTCTGTGCCTTTAATACCGAGCTGACCGCGTTTGACTTCACCAAACTTAATAATTTGCTGAGCCAGATCCATCGCCATGTTGCTTGGGATCGCGAAGCCGATACCGATATTGCCGCCCGCTGAGGAGAGAATGGCCGTATTCAGGCCGATCAGCTCACCGTTCAGGTTCACCAGCGCACCACCGGAGTTACCGCGGTTAATGGCGGCATCGGTCTGGATGAAGTTCTCCAGCCCTTCCAGATTCAGGCCGCTGCGCCCCAGCGCTGAGACAATGCCGGAGGTTGCCGTCTGGCCTAAGCCAAACGGATTACCGATGGCGACGGTAAAATCGCCGACTTTCAGCTGGTCCGAGTCAGCGATAGTGACCTGAGTCAGCTTCGTGGCTCCATTCAGCTGGATAAGCGCCACGTCGGTTTGTTCATCGTCACCAATCAGCTTGGCGTCAAATTCACGGCCGTCGCTGAGCTGTACTTTAATCTTGTCTGCGCCGTTCACTACATGGTTATTGGTCAGGACATAGCCCTTCGCCGCATCAATAATGACACCGGACGCCAGACCTTCAAAAGGCTGCTTTGGACCGTCATCCTGCTCACCGTCCTGACCCAGAAAGCGTTTCAACTGCTCAGGGATCTGCTGGTCCTGCTTCTGCGTTCCTTCAACGTAGACGCTGACCACGGCAGGTAGCACTTTTTCCAGCATAGGGGCCAGGCTGGGTAGCGGTTGTCCTTCAACTTGCGCAGGCAGTGATGCCTGGGCGGAAGGGGCAACCAGAGCCAGATTAAGGCCGAGACTTAATGCTAATGCGCTTAACAGAAATGATTTTTTTTTCATCGCTACGACGCTCTCGCTACCGGAGAAGTGATTTGAAAATCCTGCACATGCAGGCTCTGAGGTGTGACTGACAGCGATATTTGCAACGAAATGGGGTGCCAGGCACCCCATAAGAATGGCTTACTTTCCTGCCGGGCGTTCACCGCGCAGCAGGCCGGAAGCGCTGTCCGGGTAGTCACGTGGCATCTGAACCGGTGCCTGATCGTTATCAGCTTCTGACTCAGTCAGCTGATAAGCAAAGGGATTTTTCTCTCCCGGCAGGTTCGGTAACAGGTCGTTAGACCCTTTTGCCATATGTTGGTACAGCTGGCGATAATCGCGGGCCATATTGTCCAGCAGCTCGGCGCTGTGGGCAAAATGGTTGGTCAACTCTTCGCGGTATTCCGCCAGCTCTGCTTTGCTTTTTTCCAGTTCATACTGCAGCGAGCGCTGCTCACGCAGTTTCTTGTTACCAAAACGCATTGCAACCGCGCCGATAATAATCCCAACAACTAACCCAATAAGCGCGTATTCCCAGGTCATAATAACTCCCGTTTTGTCTTCGTTGTTCCGTAGGGTCTTTCCATTCACTATTAGCCACTATAACCGCTAATGTTATGGAAGTGGAATCCTGTGGCCGCTTCGCTTAGTGTAGAACGACTTTTTTTTCGACGATCAACCCTCCGGCACGGCCATTTTTTCAGGGAATGTGACTAAATTATGCAAAAGATGTCCCCTCTGGCGCTCTATGAGCAGGCGCTGGAAAACGGCGAGTATCAGCCTGATGCAGTACAGCACGCAGCAATCACCCAGCTTGACGGCATATGGCAGGCGCTTAGCGGTTCCCGTGCCGCTCCGGTTCAGAGCAGCGGTGGGCTGTTTGGCAAATTAAATAAGCTGTTGGGCAAAGGGAAAACTGACTCCCAGCCTCCGGCGCGCGGCCTGTATATGTGGGGTGGCGTTGGGCGCGGAAAGACCTGGCTGATGGACATGTTTTTTCAGGCAATTCCTGGAGAACGCAAGCAGCGTCTGCATTTTCACCGCTTTATGCTGCGCGTGCATGAAGAGCTGACAGAACTGCAGGGGAAAAGCGATCCGCTGCAAACCGTCGCCGACCGCTTCAAGGCAGAAACGGATTTGCTGTGCTTCGATGAATTTTTTGTCTCCGATATTACGGATGCGATGCTACTGGGCACGCTGATGGAAGCGTTGTTCAGCCGCGGCATCACTCTGGTGGCGACCTCAAACATTCCGCCGGACGATCTCTATCGTAACGGCTTGCAACGTGCGCGTTTTCTTCCGGCCATCGAAATGATCAAGCAGCACTGCGATATTATGAACGTCGATGCCGGCATTGATTACCGCCTGCGCACGCTGACTTCTGCTCATCTGTGGATGACGCCGCTGGATGACTCCACCTCAAAGGAGATGGAGCGGATGTTTGTTGCGCTGGCCGGTAAGGCGCGGGAAGCGCATGCACCGCTGGAAATTAACCATCGCCAGCTGCCGACTCTCGGCATGGCGGAGGGCGTGCTGGCGATGAGTTTCCTCACCCTGTGTGGAGAAGGGCGAAGCCAGCACGACTATATTGAGCTATCACGCCGTTTTCACAGCGTATTGCTGTATGATGTGCCGGTGATGATTTACAAAACCGAAGATCAGGCCCGGCGTTTTCTGGCGCTGGTGGATGAGTTTTACGAGCGTCACGTGAAGCTCGTGGTTTCAGCGGAAACATCACTTTATGAAATTTATCAGGGCACGCGGCTGAAGTTTGAGTATCAGCGCTGCGTTTCCCGCCTGCAGGAAATGCAGAGTGAAGAATACCTGCGGCTGCCACATCTGCCCTGATTAAAAAAGGACCTGGCGGAACGGCAATTTTATCGTAGAAAGTGTTCGATTTTTATGGACGACTTCTCTATAATCTTGCGACCCCACGTTACAACAAAGGTTTTTTTCCCAAAACTCTTTGTGTTCCAGTAACTCTATCCGAAGGGGTGGGCTTACTGGTCAAGATGGTCGTGTGAGCTCCAACCGTTTATTCAAGCGTTTGGGATTTCACCAACGTGTAACTTAATTTGGGTAAGCTTTTAGATGAAAACTTTTACAGCTAAGCCAGAATCGGTCCAACGTGACTGGTATGTTGTTGACGCAACAGGCAAAACATTAGGTCGTTTAGCGACTGAATTGGCTCGTCGCCTGCGCGGTAAGCACAAAGCGGAATACACTCCGCACGTTGATACTGGTGATTACATTATCGTTCTGAACGCAGAAAAAGTTGCCGTAACCGGTAACAAGCGTACCGATAAAGTGTATTACCATCACACCGGTCACATCGGTGGTATCAAGCAAGCGACCTTCGAAGAGATGATTGCTCGCCGTCCTGAACGCGTGATTGAAATCGCGGTTAAAGGCATGCTGCCAAAGGGTCCGCTGGGCCGTGCTATGTACCGTAAACTGAAAGTTTACGCGGGCAACGAGCACAACCATGCGGCACAGCAACCGCAAGTTCTTGACATTTAATCGGGATTACAGGCAATGGCTGAGAATCAAAACTACGGCACTGGTCGCCGCAAAAGCTCTACCGCTCGCGTATTTATTAAGCCGGGCAGTGGTAACATCGTAATCAACCAGCGTTCTCTGGAACAGTACTTCGGTCGTGAAACTGCCCGCATGGTAGTTCGTCAGCCGCTGGAACTGCTGGACATGGTTGGTAAATTCGATCTGTACATCACCGTTAAAGGTGGTGGTATCTCTGGTCAGGCTGGTGCGATCCGTCACGGTATCACCCGCGCTCTGATGGAGTTCGATGAGTCTCTGCGTGGCGAACTGCGTAAAGCAGGCTTCGTTACTCGTGATGCTCGTCAGGTTGAACGTAAGAAAGTCGGTCTGCGTAAAGCACGTCGTCGTCCACAGTTCTCCAAACGTTAATTTATTCTGCTTCGGCAGAGTCAATTATCGAAAAACCCGGTGCCTGGCGCCGGGTTTTTTATTTTCTACTGGTGCAAAAAGCGCGAAAGCAATCTTGCTTTATCACTTTTCCCTCGTAAATCGGTATTCGTCCCCGCACAAGCTGGCTAAAATCTGGTAAACTGTGTGTCACTTTGTGCCCATTGGCCATGCAACAATGACGTGCAGCTCTCGCCTGTGGCTGGAGCGGTCAATCATCGGGCTAATGGCAATAACGAGTCGCCGCGTGGATGGCTATTCGCAGTAATTTTCTGGATAAACTTGGAGGTTTACATGGCTGTCGCTGCCAACAAACGTTCGGTAATGACGCTGTTTTCTGGTCCGACTGACATTTTTAGCCATCAGGTTCGTATCGTACTGGCTGAGAAAGGTGTTAGCGTCGAGATCGAGCAGGTTGAAACGGATAATCTGCCCCAGGATTTGATCGACCTCAACCCGTACCGTACCGTGCCAACACTCGTTGATCGTGAGCTGACGCTGTATGAATCTCGTATCATCATGGAGTATCTGGATGAGCGTTTCCCGCATCCTCCACTGATGCCGGTATACCCGGTCGCACGTGGTGAAAGCCGTCTGATGATGCATCGCGTTGAGCAGGACTGGTACAGCCTGATGCGTAAAGTTGAGAACGGTACGGCGCAGGAAGCCGACGCGGCGCGTAAGCAGCTGCGTGAAGAGCTGCTGGCTATTGCGCCACTGTTCTCCCGCACGCCGTTCTTTATGAGCGAAGAGTTCAGCCTGGTGGACTGTTATCTGGCTCCGCTGCTGTGGCGTTTGCCGCAGATGGGTATTGAGCTTAACGGTGCCGGTTCGAAAGAGCTGAAGGGCTATATGACTCGCGTCTTTGAGCGTGATTCGTTCCTCGCTTCCCTGACCGAAGCCGAGCGTGAAATGCGCCTGCAAACGCGGGGCTGATTACAATGGAAATGTCGCAACTTACCGCACGTCGCCCTTATCTGTTGCGCGCTTTCTATGAGTGGTTGCTTGAGAACCAGCTCACCCCGCACCTTGTGGTCGACATTAATTTGCCGGGAGTGATGGTTCCTCTGGAATATGCGCGTGATGGCCAGATTGTGCTGAATATCGCGCCGCGCGCCGTAGGGAACCTGGAACTGGGTAACGATGAAGTGAGTTTTAACGCTCGCTTTGGTGGCGTACCGCGGCAGGTCAATGTGCCGCTGGCAGCGGTACTGGCGATCTATGCCCGTGAGAATGGGGCCGGAACGATGTTCGAACCGGAACCTGCCTACGAAGGTGCCGGGGAATTTGATGCTTCCGCTGGACAGGATGAAGCGCCGGAAACCCTGATGTCGGTGATCGATGGCGATCGTCCTGATGACGAGAGCGACGATCATACGCCTGATGACGAACCGCCTCCGCGCGGTGGCCGTCCGGCGCTACGCGTCGTGAAGTAAGTCACAGAAAAGCAGCATAGAAAAACGGGCCAGTTGGCCCGTTTTTTTTTGACTGAATCTCCATCGTGGATGCGGGCTGGCCCGCATCCCAGAGGATTAATACACGTCGCGCAGGTAACGCTTCTCTTTCTTCAGCTGATCGATGTAGTCAGCCGCGCGCTCGGCAGACATACCGCCAAACTGAGCAACGATTTCATACAGCGCTTTATCAACGTCTTTCGCCATGCGTGATGCATCGCCGCACACGTAGAAGTAAGCCCCTTCCTGCAGCCACGCAAACAGTTCAGCGCCCTGTTCCAGCATCCTGCTCTGCACGTAAATCTTTTTCGACTGATCGCGTGAGAAGGCCAGATCCAGACGCGTCAACAGACCGCTTTCCTGCCAGCCATTCAGCTCATCCTGATAGATGTAGTCGTGCTCCTGATGCTGATCGCCGAAGAACAGCCAGTTTTTACCGCTGGCGCCGGTTGCCTGGCGTTCCTGCAGGAAGGCGCGGAATGGCGCAATACCGGTACCCGGGCCGATCATGATCAGCGGCGCGTTGCCGTTTGACGGTACGCGGAAGGCTTTGTTGGGCGAAATAAAGATCGCCGGCTTGCCGCCGCGGCCAACGCGCTCTGCCAGATAGGTTGAGCACACGCCGTTACGCGCACGTCCCGCGCTGTGATAGCGCACGGAAGCGATGGTCAGGTGTACCTGATTAGGGTGCGCCTTCGAGCTGGACGAAATTGAGTAGGCGCGGTGCTGAAGCGGGCGCAGCAGCGTGACAAACTCAGCGGTCGTCAGCGTGCGGGTCAGATCCAGCTGCAGCAGATCCAGGGTATCTTTACCCCAGAGCCATACGCCCAACGCATCTTTATCATCGTGCTGCAGAACGTGGCGCAGCTCCTGATTCGTGGTGTTCTGGCCAACCCATTCGATCAGCTTGCGCGAAGGCTCGGAGATTTCGAACTGATAGGTCAGCAGGTCGCCCAGGCTGCGGTCAAAGCCAGGAACCGGGCTCTGATAATCGGACTTGAGCTGCGTCAGCAGCAGATCGACCAGTACCGGATCGTTGACCGGGATCACCCCGAGCGCATCACCGGCTTCATACTTCAGGCCGCTGTCGGTCAGATCGAATTCAAAGTGGCGAATGTCTTTACCGGACGCCTCGCCGGACAGGCGCTTATTGGTGACCAGGGCGGCGGCATACGGGTTGTTTTTGTTGCTGCCCGGGATCACCGGTGCTTCCGGCAGGTTCTCCAGCGCTGCGCCGGTGCTGCCTGCACTGGCGGCGAACTGCGGCATGGAGTTAGCGATCCACTCACCGGCGGGATCTTCGTAGTCGATATCGCAGTCGATGCGATCGAATACGCGCTTCGCGCCCAGCTGTTCAAGACGCATATCGAAGAATTTGCCGGCCTGGCAGAAACCGTCATAGCCGGTATCGCCGATGGCCAGAATAGCAAAGTGCATCTGTTCCATACGCGGTGCGGTGCTGGCAGAAAGCGCCTGCCAGAACAGTTCGGCGTTATCCGGCATCTCACCTTCACCGTAGGTGGAGGTAATAATCAGTACGTGACGCATGGTGGCGAAAACGTCGATATCGACTTCACCCAGACCCTGAACCACCGGCACCAGACCTTTGGCACGTGCGGCTTTCGCGGCGCTCTGCGCTAACGCTTCAGCGTTACCGGTCTGCGAACCGAACAGGATATGCAGCTGGGTTGTGGTTGCCGCGCCTGCGCTTGCTCCCGCCTGCGGTTTGTCTTCCAGCACCAGCAGACGTGAATGTAACCCGGCGAGGAAGCCTGCCAGCCAGAATTTCTGTTCACCATTAAATGGTGCATCTTCAGGAATATAAGGAATTTTCATGGGTTATTTATACTCAATCCCGTTTCGTCATGTTCAGTAACCCGCATTCTGGCGCTGCACCCCGCAGGATACAGCGCCAGTTCACGCGGGTTGATTCAGGCTGTTATCAGGCCAGTTTGCCTACCGCAGCGGCTAACTCCGGCAGCGCGGCGCGTGCAAACAGTTCCTCAAAGTCAGGCAATCCACCCAGCACCTGACGGTTGCTGGCATCCTGGTAGATGATCCAGCCGTAGGTCGCCAGACTATCCATTGAGCGGATGTTACGCTGAGTCAGCGCCGCCTTATAGTCTGCCATACGTTTGGCAGCAATCAGGCAGGACAGCTCTTCGTCGTTATAATTCTCAATCGCTGCGCGAGCGTGACGCTGCAGCTTAGAGATCAGGGCAAAGTCTTCCGTCATCAGCAGGTTACGTACCGCTTTTTCAACGGCGGCATCATCCACCGCGGTGCCTTTCGGCAGGCGGGAAAGGGCCAGCTGCTGAGCGGAGCTGAGCACGGTGTAGTTATTTAACAGCACCAGCATTTCTGGCGTGTCGGTCGCACCGTAGGCCGGTACTGCGCCGTTAGCGATCGGCTTGCCTTCACGCCAGGCGGCCTTGAATTTCGCTACCTGATGGCCGGCCAGAGCGGTAGACAGCTCCTCCAGCAGATCCTTGCGGCTCTTCGCCTTGAGGATCTCTGCGCTATCCTGATACAGCAGCAGGGAGCGCGGCATGACGTAGACAAAGTTCTGGCACTCGGTTTCCCAGTGATCCAGCAGCCAGGCGGCGCGAGGTGATTTCGTCGCCTCCAGATGCCAGGTCAGCATGGTGAACACCGCCTGTTTGTGCACGCGGGCCATTTCATTGTCTTCGGCGATGGAGCCGAACAGCACGGAATCACCGGCTGCATGGCTGGCCAGCGATCCGTACGGGTCGTACTGGTAGGCGAAGCCGCCGCTCATGCCGTTACCGAAGCCTTTACCAAACGTACCGAGGTTCAGAACGGCGCCGTTGGTCATATATTCGCAGCAGAAATCGCCGACGCCTTCCACCACAGCGGTAGCACCGGAGTTACGCACCGCGAAGCGGTCACCGGCCTGGCCCTGTACGAACAGACGTCCACCGGTAGCACCGAACAGCGCGAAGTTACCGATCAGCACGTTGCCTTCAGCATCTTCAGAGCCGCCGCCAGGTGAAACAACGATCAGCTCGCCGCCACACTGGCCTTTACCGACGCCGTCGTTACAGGTACCGGAATGCGTCATCTGCATCCCGTCGTTACAGAACACGCCATAAGACTGACCGGCAGAACCGGAGGTGAAGATGTTCACCGTGCCCGGCGCCAGGTAGCGGCGGCCGCGATCGTCGAGCAGCGCGGCAGGAATATTTGCCAGCTGTTCCGCGTTCAGCGTGTGGTTCAGCATACGCTCGATATCAATAGCCAGCTGGCCACCGACGCTCTTGTTACGGTTGTTCAGCGTAATGCCATTGCCCAGACGGATATCGGTGCTTCCCTGAACAACCAGCGAGTCGTTCAGCAGCTCCACCCAGTCGTTATCAAGGGCGAAATCTTTTTCCAGATAGACCGGTTTGGCGATCTTCACTTCCGGTACCACGGTCAGCATGGCACGCAGATCGAGTTTGCCGACTTCCAGCGGGTGATCCATCAGGTGCAGCAGGTCAGAACGCCCGCGCGCTTCACGCAGGGAGCGTAATCCCAGGCGCGACAGCATCTCACGCACTTCATGCGCAACGTTGATGAAATATTGTGCCAGCTGGCGAGGATCGCCATCAAAGGCTTCGGCATTGGTGGTCAGACCGGCCGGGCATTTCACGTTACAGTTTTTCGCCATTACGCATTTCAGCATCATCAGCGCGGTCGTACCGAACTCGAAGCTGTCGCCGCCAAGCAGGGCAGATTTCACCACGTCGCTACCGGTCTGCTGGGCGCCGGAGCAGCGCAGCAGCACTTTTTCGCGCAGGCCGTTGGCGCAGAGCGCCTGATGCACTTCAGCAATGCCGATTTCGGCAACGCGACCGGTGTATTTCAGACTGGTCACCGATGCTGCACCGGTACCGCCGGTGTTACCCGCCACGTTGATCACATCGGCACCGGCTTTCGCCACGCCGACCGCGATTGTGCCGATCCCTTCAGAAGACACCAGCTTAACGATGACGCGAACGCGCGCCGCCTTACAGTCGTGGATCAGCTGTGCCAGATCCTCGATGGAGTAGGTATCGTGGTGCGGAGGAGGGGATACCAGCTCCACGCCCGGCGTACCGCCACGGGCAGCGGCGATCTCAACCGTCACTTTCGGCGCAGGCAGCTGACCGCCTTCACCCGGTTTTGCACCCTGACCGATTTTGATTTCCAGCTCGGATAGCATCGGATCGGCCAGATAGGCCGCCCAGACGCCAAAACGACCGGATGCCAGCTGTTTGATTCGTGATGCGCGGATGGTGCCGTGGCGAGAATAGTGCTCGCCGCCTTCACCGCAGTTGCTCATGCCGCCAACCATGTTGGTACCGTGGGCAACCGCTTCGTGAGCCGGAGCAACCAGCGCACCGTGGCTCATCGCGCCGGAAGCGAACGTGCGGGTGATCTCGCAGGCCGGCTGGACTTCGCTCAGCGGCAGGGAAGGCTGAGTAGCGAAGATGCGTGACAAATAGTCAGCCGCTTTGCCCTGTGCCGTGATCTGCAGACCGTCAGCGGTGATTTCACTGTGCTCAATTTCATCCTGGAAGCGGTTTTTCAGCGCGGTAGCCAGCACCAGCAGACGTTCGTGCTCCGGCTTCAGGCCTTCAATCGCATCGGTCAGACGCAGGGTGAACTGGCCAGCGCTTCCGGCTTCACAGGTCAGCCCGCGTACGGCGAAGCTGTTGTTCACCAGCGAGTAGCGGCCCAGCTTGCGGCTGAATTCAGCCAGGCTGTCAACGTGGGTCAGATCGCACGGGAAGGCCAGGATATCGCGCAGCGCGGCCGGACGGCGTTTACGTTCTTCGTGCATCAGGCTGGAGAACTGACGGTAATCCGGCGTAATGGTAAAGGCGTTAATCACCTCATCAGGGATACGCTCAAAGCTGCTGTCAGCAAAGGACTTCGCTTTGATATTGAAGGCATTATCCAGCTTGGCCAGCGTCAGCAGGCGGATAAACTGATCTTCGTCATGCTGCTTGTCCGAGAAGCGGATAGGCTGCTCGGTCATGTCGATAAAGGTACGTACGGCAATAGTACCGTAAGAGTGACCGGCACCTTCTGCACGTTCTTTAAACAGGCCCAGCAGCGGAACTTCCGCTTCGCCCTGAATTTTCAGGGCGCTCTGGTGCCAGTCCACGGCCATCTGCGCGATAGACGCAAAGCCCGCACCGCCCACCGGCGTTTTAATGTTCGGGAAGTATTTCTTCAGCACGCGATCTTCGGTATCCAGGAAGTTTGGCTCGAAGAATTCACCGCAGCTGTAGCTTTCAACCGTACACAGGCCCACTTTACCCATGGTTTTCATCAAGGCTTTTTCTGCAGCCTTGGCATAGCGTTTGAAGGCTTTATTACCTTCTTCGCCTTCGCCATATTTCTCTTCGGCACGCATCTGCACGCCGAGCGGATAGATGGCTGAAGCACCAAAGCCCAGCGCAGCGGCAATGTGGTGCGAAGAAATACTCTGGCCGCTTTCAACCACCAAAGAAACGTCAAGACGCAGACCTTCCTGCACCAGACGCTGGTTGATGGCGGACACCACCAACAGCATCGGCATCGCCGCCTGCGTTGAGGAAATGTGGCGGTCGGTCAGTACCGCGATGCCACCCTGTTCACGGGCAAAATCAACCACCTGCTGAGCAAGGTCGTCAATCGCCTGTTCCAGCGCATCGGCATTCTTTTGGCGGCTCGCTACATCGCTGCCGAGCACCGGCGCGTAGAGCATTTCAAAACGGGCGTACGGTGCCACATCCTGCTCGCGCAGCTGCAGCATATCCAGATGCGTCAGGATCGGTGTCGGCACGATGATCTGGCGGCCTTTACTGCGGCCCAGATGCGGCTTGGCACCCAGCGCCACGCGCAGCGTCATACCGTCAACTTCACGAATGGAGTCTAACGGTGGGTTCGTCACCTGCGCAAAGCGCTGGGAGAAGTAGTGCGCCATGCCGCCTTCATGATCGGATAAGGCGTTGATCGCGTTGCCGTAACCCATGGCTGAAATTTTTTCAGCGCCGGTGTTCAGCATCGGATCCATCATGAATTTGAAGCTTTCCTGGTTATAATAGTAAGCCACAAAGCGCTGATAGGTTTTCAGATCGCCGCTATAGCGCAGCGGTGAGCCCTGTTTTTCCGCCGGGATCACCGGCAGCTCTTGCAGCGTGATACGTGCCTCAGCAACCAGCGCCGGGTAGTCTTTCTCCGCAGCCAGCTTTTCCAGCGCTTCTACGGTGGTGTAGCTGCGTTTTTCGCTGTGATCGTAGTACAGCATCCCGCCCGCTTCGATACGGCCGCGGCGCAGCACGCTTTCCGGTGGGAAGGCGATCTGGCCGGCTTCGGACATGGCGCCGATGTATTCGGCAGTTTCCACCGAACGCAGCGGACGCAGGCCCAGGCGGTCAAGGCGGGCACCGATGATTTCACCGTTACCAAAGATCAGCGCTGCCGGGCCGTCGTTCTTCTCTTCATAAAGAGAGAAGTATTCGAGCATGGCGCGAACGTTCTCGGAAAGAGAGTCATCGTTTTCCCAGGCCGGTGGCATCATGGAAACTACGGCGTTAATCAGGTCGAGATTATCTTCCATCAGGCGGCTGTGGATGCTCTGGTCCAGACGCGAACTGTCAGACTGACCTTTTGGACGAACGATTTTCTTGCCGCGAGCCGAAGCAAGCGCGGATTCCGCGATGCGGTTTTTACGGTCGGTATTCAGCTCACCGTTGTGCGCCATCAGACGGAACGGCTGTGCCATCGTGGTGTGCGGATCGGTGTTGGTTGAAAAACGGGTATGGAAGAACAGACCGCGAACGCGATGATCGGGATCGGTCAGATCTTTGAAGTAAGGGATCACTTCATTGGAGTTCAGGCGTGCCTTAAACACCTGGGTGCGCGAGGAGAGCGACAGCGGGTAGAGGCCGCCAAATTCACTTTCGGTAAAGGCACGGGCTTCGATATCCAGCAGGGCACGATAGATGCGTTTTTCGAAATCGTTTTGATTATCAATGTCCTGGGGAACTGCGAAGATCCACTGTGCGATAGGCAGCTGCGACACAATGGCAGCCGGGCGCAGTACGTCGGTGTCCAGCGGCATATCGCGTTTTAAAATCACCGACAGGCCGTAGGCCGCGAGGGTTTCTTCTACCAGCCGCTCGGCATTGGCACGCAGCGCGCTGTCCTTCGGCACAAAGAAATTGCCTACGCCAAAACGGCCCGGCTCAAGCTGCTGGCCGGTAATTTTGCGGAAAAAATGCAGTGAGATATCCACGTTGACGCCCGCGCCATCGCCCACGCCTTCAGCAGACATGCCGCCGCGATGAGGAACGGTACACAGGGCACTGTGTGCCATCTGGAGGACCTCATGAGTTTGCTCGCCGTCCTTACGTGTAATGAAACCCACGCCACAGCTATCACTCTCTTTTGTTGGATCATACAAGCCATAGGGATACGGTTTTGAGTCAGACATCGAGGGCCTCCTTAACTTCTTTTGTACATTACCTATATTGTTCAGGCACAGAACGCAGCTGAGCGGTCACCTCAGGGTCTGTATCATTTTTCTTTGCCGCTAAAATGCGGACACCATGACTCCGAGCATTCCATCCTGAGACATAAGCACATCGTCCGTGAATGAAAAACTCTCTAGATTCCTGGTCTCATTAAATGGAGATATCCGGTATCACGAGGGAGTCGTCTAACTGCATATGTATGCCGAGACACTGGCCCGTAAGCAAAGCTTCCAGCGGATTCCCAACTTATCGGGAAAGCGTACAGAGGTCAAATACCGATCTTTCTTATGCCTTTTAATGAGTTTTGTTGTTTAACTTCATGATAAATATGAAGATATAACCTGATTTCACCTCTGTTGGAGGTAAGGTGGCATGTAAAGAAGTGTGAGCTGTCTCACTATAGTGCAGCGAGCAAATTGCTGCACCATGCTGGCATTGCGCCTCGTCGCAGCATAATGTGCTGATTGGAGGGTAATACCCACATCAACACACTGTTTTTAATCAGTGGGGATATTTGAATTAAACGGGGGGGGTTATTAGTAAAATTAATCACGTCAGGAGTGAGTAATTCTTCGTAATTTATGAATGATTATTCGTTTGGATGTAGCAAAGGAAAGGCGAGTGATCTGCATCATCGCTATGAAAAGTAATATTGAAGCTCTGCACACTGGGTTTTGAGCGGCTTTATAGATTATGCAGTTATAAAATTTAGTCAATATATCTGGCAACAACTTTTTGCTCTGATGCCAAAATAATTGATAAATCATGCAGGAGCCGCGCCAGCACAGGCCGAAGAGGTAATTTCCGCGCAGGAATACCGCTGCTCTTCGGCGACGAAAATTCCGTGATAATAGCGATTAAGCTAGAGAGTGTTCTGCACCACTATTGTGCAGTGGATTTATTAAATCGAATTCAATGTTCCATAACCGTGCAATGAATCGGTGAATAATATTTTCGTGAACTATAAGTGTGCATTTGATGAGTCAGGAAAGGTGCGCTGCACTTATTTTGTGCAAAACTTTGCGCGCGTTAGCGTGTGGGACTTTGGTTCGATTCCGGTATGATTGAGGGATACAGACCGGAAGGGATCCTAAATGAAACAAATTCGATTACTGGCGCAGTACTACGTTGATTTGATGGTCAAGCTGGGGCTGGTTCGCTTCTCTTTGCTGCTGGCTTCCGCCCTGGTGGTACTGGCAATGATTGTCCAGATGGCCGTGACCATGGTGCTTCGCGGGCATGTGGAAAGCATCGACGTGGTGCGATCGGTGTTTTTTGGCCTGCTGATTACGCCCTGGGCGGTATATTTCCTTTCGGTCGTTGTGGAGCAGCTGGAAGAGTCACGCCAGCGACTGGCGCGGCTGGTCGATAAGCTTGAGGAGATGCGCAACCGCGATCTCGAGCTGAATCAGCAAATGAAGGAAAACATTACCCAGCTCAATCAGGAAATTGCCGATCGTATTAAGGCGGAAGAAGCGCGTCTGCAGGTAATGACCCGCCTGAAAGAGGAAATGGCACGGCGTGAACAGGCGCAGATCGAACTGGAGCAGCAGTCAACCTTCCTGCGCTCGTTTCTGGACGCTTCGCCGGATCTGGTGTTCTACCGTAACGCCGATCAGCAGTTTTCCGGCTGTAATCGGGCGATGGAACTGCTGACGGGGAAAAGTGAGAAGCAGCTCATTGGGTTAACCCCGAATGACGTCTACGACGACGATGCCGCGTTAAAAGTGTTGGAAACGGACGAAAAGGTTTTCCGCCACAACGTTTCTCTGACCTACGAGCAGTGGCTGCAGTATCCCGACGGCCGCAAAGCCTGCTTTGAGATCCGCAAAGTGCCTTATTACGACCGCGTGGGTAAACGCAGCGGTCTGATGGGCTTCGGACGCGATATAACGGAACGTAAGCGTTACCAGGACGCGTTAGAGAATGCCAGCAGGGAGAAGACCACTTTTATCTCAACAATCAGCCACGAGCTTCGTACGCCGCTTAACGGCATTGTCGGGCTGAGCCGGATTCTGCTGGATACTCATTTAAACCCGGAACAGCTTAAGTATCTGAAAACCATTCACGTCTCTGCGATAACCCTTGGAAACATCTTCAACGATGTCATCGAGATGGACAAAATCGAGCGTCGGAAGGTGCAGTTGGATAATCAGCCGCTTGATTTCACCGGCCTGCTGGCCGATCTGGAAAATCTCTCCGGCCTGCTGGCCGAGCCTAAGGGGCTGAAGTTTATCCTGCAGCCGGAACTTCCGCTGCCGCACAAAATTGTGGCGGACGGCACGCGCCTGCGGCAGATCCTGTGGAATCTGATCGGCAATGCGGTGAAGTTCACCCAGCGCGGCGAAATCGTCGTGCGGGTGGGCTATCGCGATGAAGACTGCCTGTGCTTTGAGGTGGAAGATTCCGGGATGGGTATTCCGCAGGATGAACAGGATAAGATCTTTGCCATGTACTATCAGGTGAAAGATCAGCGCGGCGGTAAACCGGCAAC
The DNA here is from genome assembly GCF_003751505.1 of Erwinia sp. JUb26. Classification (GTDB taxonomy): domain Bacteria; phylum Pseudomonadota; class Gammaproteobacteria; order Enterobacterales; family Enterobacteriaceae; genus Erwinia. The sequence continues at coordinate 53,479 of NZ_RJVB01000008.1, forward strand.
CGGCACCGGCATTGGCCTGGCGGTGTCCCGCCGTCTGGCGCAGGCCATGGGGGGTGATATCAGCGTTCGTAGCGCACAGGGGCAGGGTTCATGCTTTACGCTGACGCTGAATGCACCGCGGGTTGCGGAAGAGGTTGAGGACGAGCAGCCTGAAGACGATCTTCCATTGCCTGCGCTGCATGTGCTATTGGTGGAAGACATTGAGCTTAACGTGGTGGTGGCAAGATCGGTGCTGGAGAAACTCGGCAACAGCGTCGACGTGGCGATGACCGGGCAGGAAGCGCTGGATATGTTCGATCCGGATGAATTCGATCTGGTGCTGCTGGATATTCAGCTGCCGGATATGACCGGCCTGGATGTGGCGCGAGCTATTCATCAGCGTCATGCTGGTAAACAACTGCCGCCGCTGGTGGCGTTAACCGCCAACGTACTGAAGGACAAGCGGGAGTACCTGGATGCGGGCATGGACGATGTGCTGAGTAAACCTCTGGCGGTGCCTGCACTGACGGCGATGATTAAGAAATACTGGGACTATCAAAGCGAGGAGCGGGTGATACCTGCGCAGGAGATCAATTTGGATGAGAAAAAACTGGCGCTGCTGGATGTCGTGATGCTGGAGCAGTACATCGAACTGGTTGGGCCGAAACTGATTCATCAGAGCCTGGAGATGTTTGAGAAAATGATGCCGGGTTACCTGGACGTATTGGATTCCAACATGATGGCCCGCGACCAGAAAGGCATTGCGGAAGAAGGACATAAGATCAAAGGTGCCGCGGGTTCCGTTGGGCTGGTGCATCTGCAGCAGATTGCCAAACAAATTCAAAGCCCTGAGCTACCTGCCTGGTGGGACAACGTTCAGGAGTGGATTGATGAGCTTAAACAGGAATGGCGCAATGACGTGAATGTTCTGCGTGAATGGGTTTTGGACGCTGAAAAAAAATGACCCCGACCGAGGCCGGGGTGCGCGAATACTGCGCCAACACCAGGGAAAATGGAAACCCACGCTATTCTGATAATAATCGTCTGGAGCGCAGGCCGGGTATTGGGTAAAACTCTCAGCCACTACCTTAGCAAATCTAACATCACATGTTACCAGATTCATTAAAATGTGTGATGTTGAGCAGTGTTTGTAAATAGAAGACATCAAATTACTTTCTCAGTCAAGCAGGTAATTCATTTTGCTCTTTTTATGATGGATTATTGTACGATTGTTGTATTTTCCTCATCGGACATCTTGACGAGTAACGTGACGGAATCGAATTGCTGAAGTCCAATGGCTGAAACGCTATTTCAGCAGTTTTTGTGGGTTTAATATATTGTAAGTGCTGTATTTTTTGTTGTTTTTGCTGAGTTTTACCGAAACGTTTTGGTTTCTGCTAGCACAAATCGCCATCGGCCAATCATGCAGCAGATAAATGCTGACACAGTTCAGCAAGCGAAACGAGGCTGTTTATTAATAATCAGCATAAAAAAGACGCGCTTTTGTTTCGTTTATCGCTGGTTTTCTATTTCAAATTTTGTGCTTTCGAAATGTACTCAGTGAAATTTATAAGCAATGTAAATCAATTAAAAAATGATTTTCTCCGCCGGAGAGCGCCCGCCTTAAATGTATTAAACTATGGTGCACGATGGAACCGATTCCTGGATAAGTGCCGATTCCGCAAGCCCCAGACGAAAACAATCCGTATTGACGAGAGTATGATGATGGAGTCAACGAATGAGCCGTAACCGACGTCCTCGCTGGATGTGGATAAAGAAAGTCGCGTTGCGTCTGCTGCTGGGCGTTATTGGTTTTTGGCTTGCGGGGATTGTGATCTTCGCTTTTATCCCTGTGCCGTTCTCTGCGGTGATGGTTGAAAGACAGCTTGGCTCCTGGCTACAGGGTAATTTTGATTATGTTGCTCATTCTGACTGGGTCGGCCGCGATGAAATATCTCCGTGGATGGCGCTGGCGGTGATGGCCTCTGAAGATCAAAAGTTTCCTACGCACTGGGGTTTTGACGTAGATGCAATTCAGTCGGTGCTGGACAACAACGGCGAAAACGCACGTATGCGCGGTGCTTCAACGCTGTCGCAGCAAACGGCAAAGAATTTGTTCCTCTGGGACGGACGTAGCTGGGTGCGAAAGGGGCTGGAAGCCGGGCTGACCGTCGGGATTGAAACGGTGTGGACTAAACGACGTATTCTGACCGTTTATCTGAATATTGCTGAGTTCGGTGACGGTGTCTTTGGCGTGGAAGAGGCGGCGCAGCGTTATTTCAATAAGCCGGCCAGCCGTTTGACGATGTCCGAAGCTGCGCTGCTGGCGGCCGTGCTGCCGAACCCAATACGCTTTAAGGCGGCAGCGCCTTCAGGTTATGTCCGCCAGCGCCAGCAGTGGATCATGCGTCAGATGCGCCAGCTGGGTGGTGAAGCGTTTCTTTCCAGAAATCACCTGGATTAACAGGCGGCTTCTGCAACAGGGGCATTACTCTTCGTCGAATCCGGCGTTAAACAGTTCAATAACGGCTGCCAGCGCTTCGGCTTCCTGTGGGCCGCTTACCTCAATTTCGATATGTCCACCTTTGGCGGAATCGAGCATCAGCAGCGCAATGACGCTGCTGGCTTCGGCCTCCGTACCGCTTTCGTTTCTCAGCAGCACTTCAGCATCAAAACTCTGTACCAGCTCAAAAAGCTTCATCGCCGGGCGGGCGTGCATGCCCAACTTATTCCTGATTTCAACGGTTTGCTTAACGGTCATGATTTACGTTTTTCCAGCGTACGGTGACGGGACTGCACGTTTTTACCACGGGAACGGAAGTAGTCGGCTAACTGCTCTGCGATGTATACCGAACGGTGTTTACCGCCGGTACAGCCAATCGCCACGGTCAGATAGCTGCGATTGTTGGTTTCCAGCATCGGCAGCCACAGTTCCAGATAGCTGCGCGTCTGATAGATAAAATTATGCACTTCGGTATGGCGATCGAGAAACGCTGCCACCGGACGATCGAGGCCGGTCATCGGACGCAGCTTTGGATCCCAGTGCGGGTTCGGCAGAAAGCGAACATCAAAGACATAATCGGCATCAATCGGAATACCGTGCTTAAAGCCAAATGACTCAAACACCATCGTCAGTTCGCGCTCACGCTTGCCCAGCAGGCGGGTTCTCAGCATTTCGGCCAGTTCATGAACGGACATTTCCGAGGTGTCGATGATCAGGTCGGCGCGGGAACGCAGCGGTTCAAGCAGATCGCTCTCTTCATCAATTGCGCTTTCCAGTGACAGATTTTTGCTGGAAAGGGGATGCAGGCGGCGGGTATCACTGTAGCGACGGATCAGCGTGTTGCGATCGGCATCCAGGAACAAAAGCTGCGGCGAAAAGCAGTCGGGAAGATTATTCAGCGCCGTTTCAAAAACTTCGGGGGATTCCGGCATATTACGCACGTCAATACTGACCGCAGCAGACATATTGCGTTCAGAGAGCGAATTGGCGAGATCGGGCAGCAAGACCACGGGAAGGTTGTCCACGCAGTAGAAGCCCATATCCTCCAGTGCGCGTAACGCCACGGATTTACCTGAACCGGAACGACCGCTGACGATCATCAGCACCATTAACTCTTCCCCCAATTTAACCTGTTACCACGGATAGCGTGGTGAATGTACTACAGCTGGCTTAATCGTGATCTTCCGTGATGATCTCGTACAGCTCTTCATCGCTCTGAGCCGCGCGCAGGCGTCGGCAAACCGTTTTATCGGCCAGACGTTTTGCCACCAGCGAAAGCGTATGCAGGTGAGTCTTACACTGGTCTGCCGGAACCAGCAGGGCGAACAACAAATCCACTGGCTGATTATCAATCGCGTCAAAGGCAATCGGCTGATCCAGGTGGATAAATACGCCAACCGCACGCAGCGTATCTTCGAGTAATTTTCCGTGCGGGATCGCAATCCCGTTACCAATACCCGTACTGCCCATTCTTTCGCGCGTCAGAATCGCTTCAAAAATGGTCTGATGCGGAAGGTTAAGCTGTTTGGCCGCCAGTTCACTGATAATTTCCAGTGCCCGTTTTTTACTCTGGCAGTGTACACCGTTTCGGGTGCAGGACAGGTTCAGGACCGAGCCCAGTTCCAGTTTCAGATCGTTGTTCATCATAGTTTCACTTACGTGTTCACATCCGCATGGCGGTTAACTTCAGCCGTTTTACTGGCCATTGTTTACCCCAGATTGATTAGCGGCTCGTACCTTATCAAGAGACGAGCCGCCGCTGACTTTAGCTTAACCCGATGTGGGAAGCTGCAGAAACAATCAGCGCAGGGTGAAATTTAGTGTTGTTTAAGCTTATCTTTGTGTTTATTTAACTGGCGAGCCAGCTTATCAACCAGGCCGTCAATCGCCGCGTACATATCTTTTTCTTCTGCGGTTGCATGCAACTCCCCGCCATTCACATGCAGCGTCGCATCTGCAATTTGAGTCACTTTTTCCACCTTCAGAACAATATAGACCTGATTAATCCGGTCAAAGTAGTGTTCTAATTTACCGAATTTCGCCGTCACAAATTCGCGCAGTGCCTCGGTAATTTCAACGTTTAGTCCAGTGATATTGAGTTGCATGATGTCTTCCTTCTCAGTTCTTTCAGACCAGCTGTTTACGCTGGTTTGATGGCGGGATGGATAAAGACTCTCGATATTTTGCCACAGTACGTCGCGCGACCATAATTCCCTGCTCGGAAAGCAAAGAGGTTAGCTTGCTGTCGCTCAGCGGCTTGGCGGGATTTTCCGCCGAAATTAATTTCCTCACCAGCGCCCGGATAGCGGTTGAAGAGGCTTCGCCGCCACCTTCAGTGCTCACGTGGCTGGAGAAAAAATACTTCAGCTCAAATATACCGCGCGGGCTGTGCAGGTACTTCTGCGTTGTGACGCGCGATATTGTTGATTCATGCATATCGACTGCGCTGGCTATGTCTGCCAGTACCATCGGCCGCATATGCTCTTCACCCTGCTCGAAAAATGCCTGCTGCTGATCGACGATACAGCGGGTCACTTTTAACAGCGTGTCGTTGCGGCTCTCAAGGCTTTTGATCAGCCATTTTGCTTCCTGCAAATTACTCCGGATAAACTGTGAATCGCTGTCGTTACGGGTGGAGCCACCCAGCGCAGCATAGTGCTGGTTGATCTTCAGACGCGGCACGCTGTCAGCATTAAGCTCAACGGTCCAGCGAATGCCGACTTTGCGTACCAGCACATCAGGGATAACGTATTCAGGTTCCTGAGTATTAATCGACTGGCCCGGACGCGGATCGAGTGACTGGATCAGCTGTACTGCGCCTTTCAGTACCTCTTCTTTTAGCCGGGTTAAACGCATCAGGCTGCGGAAATCATGGTTAGCCAGCAGATCGAGATGATCGCTCACGATCAGACGCGCTTCTTTTAGCAGCGGCAGATCGTCAGGGAACTGAGAAAGCTGGACCAGCAGGCAGTCGCGCAGATCGCGGGCGCACACGCCTACCGGATCGAATCGCTGTACGCGTTTCAGCACGGCTTCAACTTCATCCATGCTGAGTTCTTCATTGCCCATGCTGTCGAGGATATCGTCCAGCGGGATGGTCAGATAGCCGGTTTCATCCACGGCATCGACGATCGAGGTGGCGATAGCGCGATCGGTATCGGTAAACGGCGTGAGTTCCACCTGCCACATCAGATAATCCTGCAGCGACTGGGTGGTTTCCCCCTGATACACCGGCAGTTCGTCGTCGTGATAGTCGGTACCGGTACCGGAAGGCGTGCCCGCGGTGTAAATTTCATCCCAGGTGGCATCAAGCGGCAGTTCTTCAGGCATATCCTTTTGCTCTAGCGCTTCCCGCGTATCCAGCGCTTCGGTTTCCTGATATTCGCGGGAGTCGATCTCCTCATGAACATCACTCTGCTCGAGCAACGGGTTGCTTTCCAGCGCCAGCTGAATTTCCTGCTGTAGTTCAAGCGTAGAGAGTTGCAGCAGACGAATGGCCTGCTGCAACTGTGGCGTCATGGCAAGCTGTTGGCTCAGCCTGAGTTGTAAACCTTGCTTCATATTCAGGATAGTAATTCCCTAAAAAACAAACCTAATGGACACCTTATCAGAGTCTGAACTCTTCGCCCAGGTAGACGCGTTTCACCTGTTCGTCGGCAAGGATTTCTTCAGGCGTTCCGTGTGCGATGAGGTGTCCCTGGCTGACGATATAAGCGCGCTCACATACCGCCAGCGTTTCGCGGACGTTGTGGTCGGTTATTAGTACGCCAAGTCCGCTATCACGAAGATGCTCGATAATCTTTTTAATATCAATAACGGAAATGGGGTCAACCCCGGCAAAAGGTTCATCCAGCAGGATAAATTTAGGATTTGCAGCCAGCGCACGGGCAATTTCTACCCTGCGGCGTTCACCGCCGGAAAGCGCCTGGCCGAGGCTGTCGCGCAGATGCTCGATGTGGAATTCGGCCATTAGCTCGTTGGCGCGATCTTCCCGCTGTTCGCTGGTCAGATCGTCACGGATTTGCAGGACCGCCATCAGATTATCGTAAACGCTCAGACGGCGGAAGATGGAGGCTTCCTGAGGGAGATAGCCAATACCCCTGCGTGCGCGTGCGTGCAGCGGCAGGATACTGATATCTTCATCATCAATCACGATACGGCCTGCGTCACGCGGTACTATGCCGACCACCATATAAAAGGTGGTCGTTTTGCCGGCTCCGTTGGGGCCCAGCAGTCCGACAATCTCGCCGGATTTCACTTCCAGACTGACGTCTTCAACCACACGGCGGCCTTTGTAGGCCTTCGCCAGGTTTTCCGCAATTAACGTTGCCATGTTGGTTAGTTACTCTTTTTCTGACCGTTAGACGGTGTGCTTTTATCCTGCAGCTGTGACGGCACAAGCACGGTTGTGACACGTTTGCCGCTGCTGCCGTAGGCCTGCATTTTCTGCTCTTTCACCAGATAGGTAATGCGATCGCCTTTCACATTGCTGTCCAGCTGCTCCAGATAGGCATTTCCGGTCAGCTCAACCAGATCTTTTTCCAGCTCATAGTGCATTTTCTGCGCGTGGCCCTGAACCGGTTTGCCGTTGTCCTGCATCTGATAGAACGTGGCGGGATTGCCATAAGCATCGACGATGGTTTTCTTGCTGTCGCCGCCAGGACGGGTGACCACCACTTTATCGGCGGTGATCTTGATCGATCCCTGGGTGACGATCACTTTACCGGTGAAGGTGGCCACATTGCCCTGCATATCCAGCGCCTGATTTTCCGAGTCGACGTTGACCGGCTTATCGGAATCTCCGGTCAGCGCCAGAGCGGGTAAGCTGGCAGCCAGAAGCAGAGATGCCGTCAGTAACTTAAGGCTGTTGTTCATTTTGAATTTCATAAGATGTTTTGACCTTTTCAATCAACTCGGCAGTTTTCTTCCGTAAATTTCCGCGCATCTTCATTCCCGTAGAGTTAAAGCTGCGGCCATAAAGCGTAACCCGATCGTTTGAGGTGACATCCTGAGTGGTCAGATTCACCAGCGCGTTATCGGTTTTAATTTTTTCCAGCTGCGCATCCTTCGTCAGGCTGTTTACTTCGACATTGCCGTACAGATACAGCATGCGATCGTTAGTGAGCTTGGCTTTATCGGCGCGCACCGACCAGGTCGCCACTTTGTTTTCATCGTAAGTCGTCATCTTCGGGTTGTCGAACCAGCTAATGGCGTCAGCGGAAAAGTAAGTGACCTTGTCGGATACCAGCCGGTAGCTGAGTCCACCCTCGGGGTTGTAGACGACAGTATGCGAATTATCGCTCAGATAGGTGGGTTCACTATCGTTGTTACTGACCGTCGCATCCCCGTTATCCGAGTCAGCCAGATTCCAGCCAATCAAAATGATGGCGATCAGCGTCAGTAACAGTGTAATCCAGCGTCTTGTTTTACTCATACAGACTGCCCTATGGCCTTATCAAACGTACCCTGAGCAATTAAGATCAGGTCGCAAAGTTCCCGAACGGCACCACGACCACCGGCAATTCGGGTCACGTAGTCGGCTTTAGGGAGCAGAACCGGATGTGCATCGGCAACGGCTACGCTCAGGCCAACCTGGGCCATAACCGGCCAGTCAATCAGGTCATCGCCGATGTAGGCGACCTGACTGGCATTCAGCGCTAGTTTATCCAGAAGTTCGCGGAAGGCCAAAGTCTTATCAGACTGGCCCTGGTAAAGATGGGTAATTCCCAGCGTCGCACAGCGATCTTCCAGCAGCTTTGCCTTGCGGCCGGTAATAATCGCCACCTCGACGTCCGAGGTCAGCAGGCAGCGAATACCGTACCCGTCACGGACATTGAATGCTTTCAGCTCTTCACCGTTGTTACCCTGATAGATCACGCCATCAGACATCACCCCATCGACATCGCAAATCAGCAGTTTAATCTGTTGAGCCCGTGCCATGACCTGCTCACTGACCGGGCCATAACAGGTCTCAACGGCGGCGGCTGGATTACTCATTATCGCTATATTCCTTATCAAACAACGCCGGCACGCAGCATATCGTGCATGTGTACCACTCCAAGCAAACGATCGCCGTCGGCCACCATCACGCAGGTAATGTTTTTGTTCTGCATTAAATTCAGGGCGTCTACCGCCAGCGTATTGGGCCTGACGCGGATGCCTCCACGGGTCATCACGCTCGCGATGCTGGCGTGCTGGATGTCAATGCCCATATCAAATACGCGGCGCAGGTCACCGTCGGTAAAAATGCCTTCAATTTTCATCAGGTCGTTGCAGATGACCGTCATCCCCATATTTTTACGGGTAATTTCCAGCAGCGCATCGCGCAGCGACGCATCGCTGCTGATATGCGGCATCTCGCTCCCGGTATGCATAATATCATCAACCCGCAGCAGCAGCTTACGCCCCAGCGCGCCGCCCGGATGCGACAGCGCGAAGTCTTCGGCGGTAAAGCCGCGCGCTTTGAGCAGGGCGACCGCCAGCGCGTCCCCCATAACCAGTGTAGCCGTGGTGCTGGTGGTTGGCGCAAGGCCCAGCGGGCAGGCTTCCTGCGGCACTTTAACACACAGATGAATATCAGCAGCACGCCCCATCGCGCTGTCGGGGCGGCCGGTCATGCAAATCAGGGAAACTTGCAGGCGTTTCAGCACCGGTATCAGGGCTAAAATTTCGGAAGATTCCCCCGAATTTGAGATGGCGATGACCACATCATTCGGGCTGACCATGCCCAGATCGCCATGGCTGGCTTCGCCGGGATGGACGAAAAACGCGGGAGTCCCGGTGCTGGCAAAGGTAGCGGCAATTTTTTTGCCGATATGCCCGGACTTGCCCATCCCCATCACCACCACTTTACCGCGGCAGCGGGAAATCAGCGCACAGACCTGGCTGAAGTCGTCATTAATGTATTGATCCAGCTGTTCCAGTCCTTCGCGTTCGGTCTGCAATACCTCTTTTCCGGCTTTTATAAAGTCAAAATCAGTATCGGTAATGATATGCGCCATAACTCTTCAGTCCTTTTACCAGAAAGTCACTGAGGGGAAACCATACAGCATGACCACCCAGAGGATAAATCCGCACAGCAGCAACGCTCCAGCAACCCGACCAATCCGGCGGTTGCGTTGCAAACAGATCAGCGTAAACAGGGCGCTGACGGCCAGCATGACCCAGTAATCGCGGGCAAATGCACTGGCGTCAAAGCTGCCGGGATGAATCAGCGCCGGGATGCCAAGAACAATCACCATATTATAAATGTTAGACCCAATCAGGTTGCCGATGGCAATATCATCTTCGCCTTTCAACGCCCCGGCGATCACCGTCGCCAGTTCTGGCAGGCTGGTGCCCACTGAAATAATGGTCAGCGCAATCACCAGTTCACTGATGCCGAAATAGTCGGCAATCACCGTGGCGTTATCAATCACCATGCGGGTTGAGACCGGCAGTAAAATCAGCGCAACGGCCAGCCAGAGGAACGCGACGGTATTGCCGACGTCATCACGCGGCAGCTCGGCCAACTGCTCGCGGGTCAGTGTGTCATTATTCTCACGCTCGGCGCGGCGGGCGATTTTGATGGTACACACCAGCCAACAGGCGGCGATAAAGATCAGCCCCAGTCCGTCATTCCGGCTCAGATAATTGTCGAAAAGCATGATGCCGCTCAGCAGCGCCACCAGCAGCATCAGCGGCAGCTCGCGACGTATCAGATTTGAATGTACGGTTAGCGGATGCAGCAGTGCCGCACCACCGAGGATCAGCAGGATATTGGTAATATTAGAACCGATGGCCGTACCGACGGCGATATCCATTTGACCGTGCGTGGCTGCGGAAAACGAAACAATCAGCTCGGGGAGGGAAGTGCCGATGCCTACAACGGTCATCCCAATAATAAGCGGCGGGATCCCCAGTGAACGACACAAAATGGCTGCGCTAAACACAAGACGATCGGCCCCATAAACCAGTAAGGCTAAACCGATAATCAATAGTGCTATAGCTACGAGCATGAAATGTCCTTTTATCGGATATAATCGTCGGTTGCTGCTGGTGACGATGCGTTTCTGGTTACGTTTTTTTAATGCCGGTGATTTTGACGGTCTAAAGCGAAAAAGTAAAACGTATGCCAGCTTTCGCTAAGTGATTGCGGTAAGTTTCTGTAAAAGTGTCCAGCCCGGCGGTTAATGCGTTACCATCGGAAGTATATTTAACGCCTGAAATGAGGATTGAGGTAACTATGAGCCAGACGGAAACGAATTTGGTAGATGTCCGGGATGTGTGTTTTTCCCGTGGCAACAGGCCTATTTTCGATAACATCTCGCTTACGGTGCCCAAAGGGAAAATCACCGCTATCATGGGACCCTCTGGCATTGGTAAAACCACGCTACTGCGTTTGATCGGGGGCCAGATAGCGCCCGACAGCGGCGAAATCTGGTTCAACGGTGAAAATATCCCCACGCTTTCGCGTTCTCGCCTGTATGCCGCCCGCAAAAAAATGAGCATGCTTTTTCAGTCCGGTGCCTTGTTTACCGACCTTAACGTGTTTGATAACGTTGCCTGGCCGCTGCGCGAGCATACTCAACTGCCCACGCCGCTACTGCACAGTACGGTGATGATGAAGCTGGAGGCGGTGGGGCTGCGCGGTGCCGCCACGCTTAAACCTTCTGAGCTATCCGGCGGGATGGCACGTCGTGCTGCGCTGGCCCGCGCCATCGCGCTTGAGCCCGATCTGATTATGTTTGATGAACCTTTCGTCGGCCAGGATCCCATTACTATGGGGGTGTTGGTGAAGCTTATTGACGAACTAAATCATTCACTGGGTGTCACTTGCATTGTGGTTTCCCACGATGTGCCTGAAGTTTTGAGCATCGCGGATTACGCGTATATCATCGCCGACCAAAAAGTGGTTGCTCAGGGTACGGCGGCTCAGCTGCATGATAATAAGGATGCGCGCGTGCGTCAGTTTATTGATGGCATTGCCGATGGGCCGGTACCGTTTCGTTTTCCGGCGGGAGATTATCTTCACGATTTAGTCGGCTCAGGGAGTTAACAGACTGATGTTTCTACGAGCGCTGGCGTCATTAGGACGTCAGGGAATTAATACCTGCGCCGCCTTTGGCCGTGCCGGGTTGATGCTGTTCCATGCGCTGGTCGGCGTCCCCAGCTTTCGCAAGCATGCGCCGCTGTTGGTAAAGCAGCTGTACAGCGTTGGCGTATTATCGCTGTTGATCATCGTGGTTTCCGGCTTATTCATTGGTATGGTGCTGGGCCTTCAGGGCTACCTGGTGCTGAATACCTATGGTGCGGAAAGCAGCCTGGGGATGCTGGTGGCCCTGTCGCTTCTGCGCGAGCTGGGGCCGGTGGTGACCGCACTGCTTTTTGCCGGGCGAGCCGGTTCAGCGCTGACCGCTGAGATCGGCCTGATGAAAGCCACGGAACAGCTTTCCAGTATGGAAATGATGGCGGTTGACCCGCTGCGGCGTATTGTTTCACCGCGCTTCTGGGCGGGGGCGATCAGTATGCCTCTGCTGACGCTGATTTTTGTCGCCGTAGGGATCCTTGGCGGTGCGTTAGTCGGCGTGAGCTGGAAGGGGATCGACAGCGGCTTCTTCTGGTCAGCGATGCAGAATGCGGTCGATGTGCGTACTGATATTATTAACTGCGTGATTAAAAGCCTCGTGTTTGCGATTACCGTGACCTGGATTGCGCTGTTTAACGGCTACGACGCCATTCCGACGTCTGAAGGGATTAGTCGGGCAACAACGCGTACTGTGGTACATGCCTCTCTGGCAGTGCTCGGTCTGGATTTTGTGCTTACGGCACTGATGTTTGGGAATTAATTCGATGCAAACGAAAAAAAGCGAAATTTGGGTAGGTGCCTTCTTGCTGTTAGCGCTTTGCGCGATCGTTTTCCTCTGTCTGCGCGTTGCCGACCTGAAGTCCCTCGGCAATGAACCGACCTGGAAACTCTATGCTACCTTTGACAATATTGGCGGCCTGAAATCAGGATCGCCGGTGAAAGTCGGTGGCGTGGTGATTGGCCGCGTATCGGATATCACGCTGGATCCGAAAAATTATTCACCGCGGGTCACCATGGATATTGACGAGAAATATAACAATATCCCCGATACCAGTTCGCTGGCTGTGCGCACGTCTGGCCTGCTGGGCGAACAGTATCTGGCGATGAATATCGGCTTCGATGACCCGGAAATGGGGACCGCAACGCTGAAAGACGGCAGCACGCTGCAGGACACCAAGTCGGCAATGGTGCTGGAAGATCTCATCGGTCAGTTCCTCTATAAGAGTGGAAATGGCGATGATAAGAGCGCAGATAAGGCAGATGATAACGGTGCCTCTGAGCCACCGGCTGCAGCTAACACTCCACAAGAGGATAAGTAATGTTTAAACGTTTACTGATGGTGGCAATGCTGATCGTTGCCCCGATTGCGGCTAACGCGGCGGCTGATAAAACCAATCCCTATTCGGTGATGAACGAAGCGGCAGCAAAAACCTTCGACCGGTTGAAGAACGAACAGCCTAAGATCAAGCAGGATCCCAACTATCTGCGCCAGGTTGTCAAAGATGAACTGCTGCCGTACGTGCAGGTGAAATATGCCGGTGCTCTGGTGCTGGGTCGCTATTACAAAGAGGCTACTCCGGCGCAGCGAGAAGCCTACTTCAGTGCTTTCGGCGACTATCTGGCGCAGGCCTATGGTCAGGCGCTGGCGCTTTACAACGGTCAGACATACCAGATTGCTCCCGAGCAGCCGCTGGGCAATGCCGATATCATCGCTATCCGCGTCACCATCATCGACAAAAACGGCCGTCCGCCGGTGCGTCTGGATTTCCAGTGGCGTAAGAACAGCCGTACGGGCGAATGGCAGGCCTATGACATGATCGCCGAAGGCGTCAGCATGATCACCACCAAACAAAACGAGTGGAGTGACATTCTGCGCCAGAAAGGCATCGACGGTTTAACCGAGCGGCTGAAATCTTACGCGAAACAGCCAATCACGCTGGACAAACAGCAGTGAGCAGCATGACGCCAGGTTTGCTTAACTGGACGGTGGAATCGGGCCTGCTGCGTCTTAGCGGTGAGCTTGAGCGTGAAACCCTGCTGCCGCTCTGGCAGCAGCGGGATGAATTAATGCAGCAGGCGGATGCCATTGATGTGTCCAGCCTTGGACGCGTTGATTCTGCAGGGCTGGCGCTGCTGGTCCATCTGCGGCAGATCGTGTTGCAAAGAGGCAAAACGCCTCGTTTCACCGGCATCACTGATAAGCTACGTTCGCTGATTACCCTGTATAATCTTCAGGAAATTATTGCGGATAATCGCTGATTGCGGATACGGCGGCGCTTGCCGCCGTGTCAATCGGAACATATTGAGTTCGTTGATCTTTGTCTTCCTGTCTGCTTCCCCAATCCAACAGACTTACGCTGCTTATAGCGTTATTCATTCTCATTTAGCCTTTTTCTGATGACCCTGGCATTTTTTGCTTGTTTAAGAGTAAGGCAGATTCCACTAATATGTGTGCCTGTTTATTATCAGGTGAATTTGAAAGCATCATGGAAAATAGTGAAATTCAGTCCGTGCTTATGAGCGCGTTACCGCTGCAGGAAGTCCACGTTACCGGCGACGGCAGCCATTTTCAGGTGATCGCCGTGGGTGAATTATTCGGTGAACTGAGCCGCGTGAAGAAGCAGCAGACGGTCTATGCACCCCTGATGGCCTACATTGCGGACAACCGTATTCACGCCGTTTCAATCAAGACTTACACTCCTGAAGAGTGGGCGCGTGACCGTAAGTTAAACGGTTTCTAAGCGGCAGCTGTCCACCACGCCATGATGTGCTGGCGGGCTGAGCCGCAGATTTTTGGTCTGACAACAGAGAGCAGTTGCAATGGATAAATTTCGTGTGCAGGGTCCAACCCGGCTGAGTGGTGAAGTCACAATTTCCGGGGCTAAAAATGCTGCCCTGCCGATCCTGTTCGCTGCTTTGCTGGCTGAAGAACCGGTAGAGATTCAGAATGTCCCGAAACTGAAGGACATCGATACCACCATGAAGCTGCTTAGCCAGCTGGGTGTAAAAGCTGAGCGTAACGGCTCGGTGCATATGGATGCCAGTCAGGTGGATGTTTACTGTGCGCCCTACGATCTGGTGAAAACCATGCGTGCTTCTATCTGGGCGCTGGGCCCGCTGGTGGCGCGTTTTGGTCAGGGGCAGGTATCGCTGCCCGGCGGCTGCGCTATTGGTGCGCGTCCGGTCGATTTGCATATTACTGGCCTGGAACAGCTGGGTGCAGAGATCAAGCTGGAAGAGGGCTACGTTAAGGCTTCGGTTGATGGTCGTCTTAAGGGCGCGCATATCGTCATGGATAAGGTCAGCGTGGGTGCCACAGTCACCATCATGAGCGCCGCGACGCTGGCGACCGGGACGACGATTATCGAAAACGCCGCGCGCGAGCCGGAAATCGTTGATACCGCCAACTTCCTGAATACGCTGGGTGCAAAAATCACCGGCGCGGGTAGCGATCGCATCACCATCGAGGGCGTTGAGCGCCTGGGCGGCGGCGTGTACCGCGTGCTTCCCGATCGTATCGAAACAGGAACGTTCCTGGTGGCTGCCGCTATTTCCGGTGGTGCCGTCGTCTGCCGTGCGGCTCAGCCCGACACGCTGGATGCGGTGTTGGCCAAACTACGCGAGGCCGGTGCCGACATCGAGGTGGGCGAGGACTGGATCAGCCTTGATATGCACGGCAAGCGCCCTAAAGCGGTAAACCTGCGCACCGCGCCACATCCGGGGTTCCCGACGGATATGCAGGCGCAGTTCAGCCTGCTGAATCTGGTGGCAGAAGGAACCGGCGTGATCACCGAGACCATTTTCGAAAACCGCTTTATGCACGTGCCGGAACTGGTACGCATGGGCGCGCACGGAGAGATTGAGAGCAATACGCTGATTTGTCACGGCGTTGAAAAACTGTCAGGTGCTCAGGTGATGGCAACCGATCTGCGTGCATCAGCCAGCCTGGTTCTGGCTGGCTGTATTGCTGAAGGGACAACGATCGTCGATCGCATTTATCATATCGATCGCGGCTATGAGCATATCGAAGACAAACTGATGGCTCTGGGTGCAAACATCCAGCGGATCAGCGGCGACGAGTAAGTACTCTAGCTCATCTCTGCTCAAGGGCCGGTCATCAGCACCGGCCCTTTTTTATTTCCTGATCAGTTTCTTTCGATCGATTAGCTGTCTGGTTTTCGCATCGTAATAGCGGCTGGGCCAGATTTCCGCCGGATGAATTTCCAGGGCGTTGGCAATCAACCATTCCCCTTTCGGCCACGGTCGGCATAGCGTATTCGCCAGCGTTGATGAGCTTAAGCCTGCGAGGCGTGACTGCTCGGCGAGCGTGGTGCCTCTTTTACGCAGGGCTGCAATGATGTCGGCAGAATGCCAGTCATGAGAATCATAGGCCACGTGCTCTTTCTCCTTGTGCACTTGTGGAAACAACAGGAAACAATCTGTTCAGGGGATGATTGCCGGTGTATTGGTATTCACCGCGAAAAATCCTGACGATCGTAACGGAACTTATAAGTTGGTTTATATCAACTTGTTTCCTTTAATTTCCAGTAATTTTTATGCCGGCCGCCAGTTTTGCGTAGCCCCACGCAAAAGTGTCGGAAAAAGATGTAACGTTACATTGTGCAGTTATGCTGGAAAAGAGGCGAAGCAAGGGCAGGGATAATGACAGGGGTGAGAGGTCAAACGCGCGGTTTCCCGCGCATTTTCAATCAGAAATCGCGTTGCACTGACATGTGAGCCAGGGCTTCAAGCGCACTGCGCCATGGCGATTCGGGCAGGACCTTCAGAGCGGTAATGGCTTTGTCAGCTTCCTGCTCGGCGGCATGACGTGTCCACTCCAGTGAACCACACTGGCGCATAGTTTCCAGAACGGATTCCAGTAAATGACGTCCGTTACCTTCTTCGATAGCCTTACGGATCATACTGGCCTGTTCAGGATTGCCGTTGCGCATAGCGTGCAGCAGCGGCAGCGTCGGTTTACCTTCACTGAGATCGTCACCGACGTTTTTGCCGAGGGTTTCGCCATCCGCGCTGTAGTCCAGCAGATCGTCAATCAGTTGGAAAGCGGTGCCGATATAACGCCCATAATCCTGCAGAGCCTGTTCCTGCTCGGCGGTGGCACCGGCCAGAATCCCGGATGACTGCGCGGCGGCTTCAAACAAACGGGCCGTTTTGCTGTAAATCACCCGCATGTAGCTCTCTTCGGTGATGTCCGGATCGTTACAGTTCATCAACTGTAAAACTTCCCCTTCGGCGATCACGTTTACCGCTTCAGACATCAGCGCCAGCACCCGCAGCGAGCCGAGACTGGTCATCATCTGGAAGGCGCGGGTATAAATAAAATCGCCAACCAGCACGCTGGCCGCATTGCCAAACGCCGCGTTAGCCGTGGCTTTGCCGCGGCGCATGTCCGACTCGTCAACCACATCGTCATGCAGCAGCGTAGCGGTATGAATAAATTCAATCAGCGCCGCTACAGCGATGTGCTGCTTGCCGTCGTAATTGTTGACAGCGCGTGCAGCAAGAACGGCGATCATTGGGCGGATGCGTTTACCACCGCCGCTAATAATGTAATGGCCCAGCTGATTGATAAGGGATACATCCGAGTTCAGCTGGTCGAGTATTGTCGCGTTGACATCCGCCATATCCTGCGCGGTAAGTTCATTTATCTGTTCTAAGTTCATCAGTCTGTTCAGCTATCGCTCGCTCAGTTTGCTGGTATGATAAGCGCCTTTACGCGTGCCTGTGGCATGAAATGTATGACAGATTGTACTTGAAAAACACGACGGCGAAAGGTCCCCATTCACGTTGCGTTTTTTTTCTGCAATACAGCGTAACTGGCACTTGTCATTGGCGGCGAAGTTGCGTAGAATTCGCGCCCTATTGTGAATATTTATAGCGCAGCCTGATAATCAAAAAAAGGCAAGCGCGAGAGCGGAGTTTTATATGTACGCGGTTTTCCAAAGTGGTGGTAAACAACACCGAGTAAGCGAAGGTCAGACCGTTCGCCTGGAAAAGCTGGACATCGCAACCGGCGAAACCATTGAGTTCGACCAGGTTCTGATGATTGCCAACGGCGAAGACGTTAAAATCGGTGCACCTTTAGTTTCAGGTGGCCTGATCAAAGCGGAAATCGTTGCTCACGGTCGTGGCGACAAGATCAAGATTGTTAAGTTCCGTCGTCGTAAGCATTACCGTAAGCAGCAGGGTCACCGTCAGTGGTTCACTGATGTGAAGATCACTGGCATCAGCGCCTAAGAGGAGATCTGACAAATGGCACACAAGAAAGCTGGTGGCTCGACCCGTAACGGTCGTGACTCCAATGCAAAACGTCTGGGCGTAAAACGTTTCGGCGGCGAATCAGTTCTGGCTGGTAGCATCATCGTTCGTCAGCGTGGTACTAAGTTCCACGCAGGCACTAACGTTGGCTGCGGTCGTGACCACACCCTGTTTGCAACTGCAGATGGCAAGGTCAAATTCGAAGTTAAAGGCCCGAACAACCGTAAATACATCAGCATCGTTGCTGAGTAAGGTTTTCGAGCCGCAAGTGGCTTTCAGGCCACTTAATGCTGCGAAATGAAAAGCCCCGCATTTTAAGTGCGGGGCTTTTTACATTCTACCTGCTGGGAATTTTACTGCGTCGACTGGCCTCGCAACAGATCCTGTTTTTGCTGTACACTTTATGTTCAGTGGTGTTGCTGTCGGTGATGAGTGTTCCTCGCATCGGGCGGGCAGCATCGGTCAGCGTAATAGTGGCGCCGACGTCTTTTTTTACGCTGATGTTTTCAGAATTATTATCGCCTGGCGGCCCGATCGTTTTGCCGTTGCGACATTGAAGCCTCAGGGCTTCATCGGAGCAACGAGCAGGGGGCCAGGTGCCATATTTTCCGCAATGGGTCATCGCTTATGGCCACGGCGGAGCAATCCCGTTCCGATGCACAGGCATCGGGCCACGGGCGAATGAGTGACGGAGAAGTAAAATGAAGTTTGTTGATGAAGCGACGATCCTGGCAGTGGCAGGCGACGGCGGCAATGGCTGCGTCAGCTTCCGTCGTGAGAAGTATATTCCTCGTGGCGGACCGGACGGCGGCGACGGCGGTGACGGCGGTGATGTTTACATGCAGGCCGACGAAAACCTGAATACCCTGATTGACTACCGTTTTGAAAAATCCTTCCGCGCTGAGCGTGGTCAAAACGGCCAGAGCCGTGACTGTACGGGTAAGCGCGGGAAAGATATCGTTATCAAAGTGCCTGTCGGTACGCGTGTTATCGATCAGGGCACCGGTGAAACCATCGGCGATATGACCCATCACCAGCAGCAGCTGATGGTAGCCAAAGGCGGCTGGCACGGGCTGGGTAACACCCGCTTTAAGTCATCCGTAAACCGTAGTCCGCGCCAGAAAACCATGGGTACGCCGGGTGAAAAACGCGATCTGCAGCTGGAGCTGATGCTGCTGGCTGACGTCGGTATGCTTGGCCTGCCTAACGCCGGTAAATCGACCTTTATTCGCGCCGTATCCGCAGCAAAACCAAAAGTTGCCGATTATCCCTTCACCACCCTGGTACCAAGCCTGGGCGTTGTGCGTATGGATAACGAGCAGAGCTTTGTGGTTGCCGATATTCCGGGCCTGATTGAAGGCGCTTCCGATGGCGCGGGTCTGGGTATCCGCTTCCTGAAGCACCTTGAACGCTGCCGCGTGCTGCTGCACACCATTGACCTGGCACCGATCGATGAAAGCGATCCGGTGGAAAACGCCCGCGTGATCCTCGGCGAGCTGGAAAAATACAGCGAGAAGCTGTTCCAGAAGCCGCGCTGGCTGGTATTCAATAAGGTTGACCTGCTGGACAACGAAGAAGCCGAAGCGCGCGCCAAAGCGATTGCGGACGCACTGGGCTGGACCGATAAGTACTACCTGATCTCTGCCGCTAACCGCGCGGGCGTCACGCCATTATGCTGGGACATTATGTCCTTTATTAATGCCAACCCGAAAGAAGCCGAACTGGAAGCTAAGCAGCCAGAGAAGGTGGAATTTATGTGGGATGACTACCATCGTCAGCAGTTGGAAGAAACGCAGCCTGTCGTTGAAGAAGACGACGACTGGGATGATGACTGGGATGATGAAGACGACGAAGGCGTTGAAATCATTTATCAGCGCTAATCTTCGATGACAACAGGGACGCCATGGCGTCCCTGCTTATTTTCCGCTAGCCGATAATGGTGGTAGTCAGGCGTGAGATACAGCACAGCCGATCGCCATCATCAAAGATCTCAATCTGCCAAACCTGGCTGGTCGCCCCGGCGTTTAAAGAACGACACACACCACGCACCGTGCCGCTGAAAACGCCCCGCAGGTGGCTGGCGCTGATTTCTGTCCCCACCACGTTTTGTCCCGGCTGCGAGCAAAGCCAGCCCGCCATCGACCCCAGCGATTCCGCTAACGCCACCGAAGCCCCGCCGTGCAGCAGGCCGAAGGGCTGATGGGTACGGGAATCAACCGGCATGCTCGCTTCCAGACGGTCGTCTGTCAGATGCGTAAAGCAGATCCCCAGCCCGGCGATCATATTGCCTTCGGCCATCTGGTTCAGCGCCTCCGTGCTGCTCTGGCGCTTCCACAGCGATTGCGACTTACGCACCGAGCGTTGCCCCACCGTCAACCACGATATCCTGCATCGTAATGTGACCTGCGCTGTCAGAAGCCAGGAACAGCACCGCGCTGGCGATTTCATCCGGCCGGGCGATTTTCCCCAGTGGAATGCCCAGCTTGTACTGTCCGGGGTAGCCCGCAATCATCTGCTGCTCATCTTCCGGGCTTTGCCAAAGGCTGCGCTGCATGGCGGTATCCGTTGAGCCGGGCGAAACGATATTACAGCGCACGCCGTAAGGTGCCATTTCGAGAGCGACGGTCATACACAGACTGCGCAGCGCCGCTTTTGATGCCCCGTAAGCCGACATGCCAATGCGAGGCGCGTGGGCAGCATTAGACGCCACGGTGACTATCGCTCCGGCACGCTGCTGGCGGAATACCGGCAGAGTCTGCTGGAACAGGTTAAATGCGCCACCGGCGTTAACCGCCAGGCAGGCCTGCCAGTCTTCAAACGCCAGTTCCTCGGTGGAGCCGGTACGTAAAATCCCGGCCGCATTGACCAGCACGTCCAGGTGCCGGGTATCGGACAGCACTTTTTCGCAGACGCGTTTTACCTGCCAGGCATCGGCGATATCGACGATTTCCCGCTGGAAGGGGTAATCACTCTGCGAGAACTGTTTGTCAAAGCCAACGACGGACGCGCCAGCGGCAACAAAGGCCAGTGCGGTGTGATAGCCGATACCCTGGCCTGCGCCGGTCACCCATACCTGCTTACCGCTAAAATCGAAACTGGCGGACATTATGCTGGCTCCCGTGACAGTAGCTTCCACCAGCCATCAATACTGGGATTTTTAGCCAGAGAGATAAAATCGATATCGCTGTGGATCTGGCGCCAGCGGGCGGCCAGCGCCATCATCCGTACGGAATCAAGACCGTAATCCACCAGATTGTCGGCATCATCCAGATCTTCAGCATCATCATCCAGCAGCGACAGAACCAGCGTGCGCAGCTGGGCTTTACTGGCAGGCGTTGCCGCCGGCAGCAGCTCGGCGGTCATCACGACCTTACCGCTGCGTCCTGCCGTGTAGTTCAGCGCCATCAGATGCTCTTCACGACTGAAGTCCGCCAACGCGTCGGCAACCATAAACGGTTTGATATCGCGCATAAACGCATCGGTGGCGGTGGTCAGACAGCCAATGTGGGCGTATACACCACAGATGATCAGCTGGTCGCGCCCGGTTTCTTTCAGAATCGATTCCAGCGGCGAACGGTGGAAGGCACTGTAACGCCATTTCACCAGTACCTGATCCTGTTCATCCGGGGCCAGTGCGCTGACCACCCGCTGCCGGTCCGGATGCTGATTCAGACCCGGCCCCCACATATCATTCAGCAGCGCGCGATCCTGGTCACTCTGCTGATTGGGCTGAGCGGTATAAAACACCGGGATCCCCTGTGATTTACAGAACTGACGCAGGCGGGCAATATTCTCCACCACCTGGGCGACCAGCGGGCTGCCTTCTTCCCAAAAATTCAGGAAATATTCCTGCATATCATGGATCAGCAGCGCTGCGCGTGCGGGTTCAAAATCCCACTTCACTTTATTAACCGGCAGTTCTGCCTGCGCTGGCAGCGCATAGGACCGGAGTTTTGGAATGGCCATGGTCTCTCCTGAAAATTAGAGGCTCTGAGTATTGGCAAGCTGCTGGCGCAGGCGTTTTTTATCCACTTTGCCGACCGGCGTGAGGGGGAGCGAAGCCACGCATTCGATGCGATCGGGGAGTTTGAACTCCGCCACGCCCAGCTCTCGCAGATGGCGACGCAGCGCCACCGGCTTCAGCACGCCCTGTGCCACAATAAAGGCGCAGCTTTTTTCGCCCATCAGACTGTCTTCCATGGAAACCAGCGCGGCGTGGATCACCTGACCGTGACGCAGCAGCAGGTTTTCGATCTCTTCAGCCGCGATCTTTTCACCACCGCGGTTGATCTGATCCTTTTCGCGGCCCTGCACGGTGATGTAGCCATCGGGAGCGATAGAGATCAGATCGCCGGAGCAGTAAAAGCCCTGCCGATCGAAGCTGGCGGCATTATGTTCAGGGCTGTTGTAGTAGCCCCGGAAGGTGTAAGGGCCTCGGGTCATCAGGAGGCCGGTCTCGCCGACAGGAAGCGGATTGCCGAATTCATCAGCCACCCAGACCTCGTCATCTTCAGAGATTGGCCGCCCCTGGGTGGTCAGAATGTGCTGACTGTCATCATCCAGACGGGTGTAGTTGACCAGTCCTTCGGCCATGCCGAATACCTGCTGTAGCTGGCAGCCGATTTCCGTAAGGATACGGGTGGCAAGTGACTCACTCAGCCTGGCTCCGCCGACCTGCAGCAGGGTCAGGGAAGCCAGTGCGCGATTGCTGCCCCACTCCTGCACAGCCTGCAGCCACAGGCTGACGGCCGGCGGCACCAGCGCGGCCACGTTGACCTGATGTTTTTCGATCAGCGGGAAGCAGAGGTTCGCGCTGGGATCGCTGGCCAGCACTACGCAGCCACCGGCATGAAAGACGCCCAGCGCCCCCGGTGAGCTCATCGCATAGTTATGTGCGGCGGGCAGGGCGCAGAGATAGCGGGTGCTGCTGCTGAACTGGCAAATCTCAACGCTGCCACGAATGCTGTAGTCGTAATCATTGTGGGTTCGCGGGATAAGCTTTGGCGTGCCGGTGCTGCCGCCGGAAAGCTGGAAAAAGGCCACTTCATCCGCCGCAGAGGGGGTTGCCATGAAGTTATCAGCCGTTTCATCGGCCATCCCCGCCAGCGACATCGCCACACCATGTTCATTACGTAAGGCGATAACGCTCAGTGTCGGAACCGCCCGCTTGAGCTGCTGCAGATAATCGTCATTGCTGAAAAGCGGATGCTGGCGATCGGCAATCAGCAACGCGGGCTGTAGCTGCGCCGCGTAGGCATCCAGCTCGTTCCGCTGATGACTGAATAGCGCGTTCACCGGTGCCACCCCGATTTTAAGCAGAGCGAAAAACACGATATAGAAATCCGCGACGTTGCCCAACTGAACCAGCGCGGTATCGCCGCTTTTCAACCCGCGCCGCTGAAGCGCGGCCGCCAGCCGATCCGACTGCTGTGCCAGCTGCTGGTAGCTGTAGTGCCTGTCGCCTTCGATGACGGCGATCGCGGTATTTTGAGCCTGACGTTGCAAAATCTCCGTCATCGGCAGATCGAGCCAGTGACCCTTCGCGCGATAGCGTGCAGCCAGCTCATCCGGCCAGCGAGTATAGGGAATAGTCATGATTTACCTTTAATTGAGGCCAAATGCGCGCAGCATGGTATCCAGTTTGACGCCGGTTTCACGCCATTCGGATTCAGGGGTTGAATCGGGAACAATTCCCGCACCGGCAAACAGGCGAACCCGATTTCCGGCAACTTTCCCACAGCGAATAGTGACGACCCACTCACCGTTGCCATGCTCATCGCACCAGCCAACAATGCCGCCGAATAAATCGCGGTCGAAGGGTTCCAGCTCGGCAATCAGCCGCATGGCACTGGCATGAGGGTAGCCGCTCAGCGCCGGAGTCGGATGCAACAGGCAGGCCAGTGAAAGGGCATTTTCCGCCGGATGACTGACTTCGCCTTCTATCAGGGTGCCGAGATGCCACAGCGTGCCAGTGGTCAGCAGTTCCGGCTCGGCAGGGACTGCCAGGCGCTGGCTGCGTGATTGCAGCACATCGCGCAGCGCATCGATCACCAGTTGGTGCTCATAGCGGTCTTTGCGCGAGTTCATGAGCTGCTGACCGGCCGCGCGATCCTGTTCGCGATCGCTGTCCCGCTTTGCCGAGCCTGCCAGTGGATGCGTGTAGAAACGACGGTTGTGCATGCGCAGCAGCAGTTCCGGACTGGCACCCAGCAGGGAACCACCCTGTGCAAGCGGTACGTGAAAGTTGTAGCTGCCGGGGTTCTGGGTGATGAGTTGTTTCATCAGGCCATCAATGTCGACCGGTTTTTCCGTCACGATGTCCATCAGACGTGACAGCACCACCTTATCCAGACGGGGGGAAGTCGTAGCCGCGATGGCCTGACTGACCATCCGCATAAATTCAGGCTGCTCCGGCACGGCGGTACGCCGCAGAATATCGTTATGCACTGAGCCTCGGGGCTGCACCTGTTGCTGGAAGCTGCTGCGGTCAAAAAAGTGGCTTGTTTCAGGAATAAACAGCGCAGAGGGCTGACGGACATCAAAAGGGATGGCACCCACGACGACCGGATTGAGGATCCCCTGTCGTTTCGCTTCTGACAGATGCTGGCGGATATCGCGTTGAAAACGACCCGTCAGCATGTCACCTTCCAGCGCCGGAGTATTGATCGTGGTAAAGCAACCTTTCGCTGCGAGGCTCCGCCACGGAGACATAAAGAAAAAGCCACTGGCGGCAGCATCTGCGGCAAACTGCAGCGTGCTTTCTGAGGTTAACAATTCCATTCTACGTCCTTATTTAAATGATAAACTTAGTAAGAATCATTATCATTTGCTTTCAGGGCCAGTAAGCTACGTTGAATGCTGCTAAGTGTCAATAAAGGTAAATTGATTTATTAGGCTCGTACTCGTGAGGGAATAGTAGCGTTTTACCCTATTATTAGCGGTTTTTCGTTGATCTGACAGGGTAATTACAGGTAATAGATGTGCGACGGGTTAGCGTTGCTAATTAAAATTCCAGAATGTTCTGTAATAATCGCTGGTTCAGTTGAGCTGCTGTGGGAACCGACATCCTGCATTCAGCCCGCTGCGATCGCTGCGATTGGTCAGGCTCAGCTGACCATGATGGATTTGTACGATGCGCTGCACGATATTCAGTCCCAGGCCGCTGCCACCAAACCGTTGGTCCATACGGCGGAACGCTTTCACCACTTCCTGAACCTCGCTGGCATCAATGCCCGGGCCTTCATCGCGCACGGTCACCTGGCTACCGTTATCGGTGGCCGTCAGTATCAACGTGATACAGCCGCCCTGCGGGCTGTAGCGCGAGGCATTCTCCAGCAGATTACGCAGCATCAGACGCAGCAGTACGGCGTCACCCTGCACGCGGCTGCCGTGGCTGGTATCCTCAACAATCAGCCGCTGCTGGTTAAGCGCGAGCATCTCTTCCATCTCCTGACGCAGTGGCTGTACTACTTCTTGCCAGCTCAGAGTCTGGTAGTGACCACTTACCATCATTTGCCCGGCACGCGACAGCATCAGAAGCTGTTCGATGACATGCATCAGCTGATCGACCCGGGCGACCAGCATCGTACCCAGTGGATTGCCTTCCTGCTCAAGCAGTTCCAGATGCAGTCTCAGGCCGGCTAGCGGCGTGCGTAATTCATGGGCCGCATCTGCCGTAAACAGCCGCTCCTGCTGTAGCGTATGGTCCAGACGCGCCAGTAGCTGATTCAGTGCGCCGGTAACCGCGACGATTTCATCCATATCCGAATGCAGCGGCAGAGGGGTCAGGTTATCCGCCGAGCGTGAGGCCAGGCTGCTTTGCAGTGAGCGTAAGGGGCGAATGATCCAGCTAATGGCCCAGAATGACAGCAGCAGGGTAAAGCACACCATCACAAGTGACGGCAGCAACAGTGAGGCAATCGCTTCGCGGATCTCGTTTTCCACTTGCTCATTACGTGCATGGTTAGTCAGCGTTTCATTCACCAGAAAGCTGATTTGCTCCCGGCTTTCATGCCACAGCCAAAACGCGCTCATCAGCTGGCAGCTCAGCAGGATTAGCGCCAGCATAATCAGTAAACGCCGACGCATGCTGTTCATTCACGCTCTTCCAGACGGTAGCCGACGCCGCGCACGGTCTTGATGCGATCTTTGCCAAGTTTGCGGCGAAGATTATGGATATGGACCTCTAATGTGTTCGAACTGGTATCATCCTGCCAGCTGTAAAGGTCCTGCTGCAGCGTTTCGCGATGCACCGTCTGACCCAGACGCATCAGCAGGCGCGTCAGCAGGGCGAACTCCTTTGGCGTGACTTCGACAGGAAGATTTTCGACGGCAACCTGCTGGGAAGAGAGATTCAGCGTCATATCGCCGCGCTCCAGCAGGTTATCGCTGTGTCCCTGATAGCGACGGATCAGCGCCCGAGCGCGGGCTTTCAGCTCAGCCAGCGCAAACGGCTTCACCAGATAGTCGTCGGCGCCGGCATCCAGCCCTTCAACCCGGTCTTCCAGCGCATCGCGCGCCGTCAGAATCAGCACTGGTAAATCGTTCTGTTCTTTGCGCCACTGGCGCAGCAGTTCGGTACCGTCGCGATCGGGCAGCCCGAGATCCAGCACGATCAGGCTGTACTGGCCGCTGCGCAGGAATGCGACCGCCTGGGTCGCATTCGCCGCGCAGTCCACGGCGTAACCTTCTCCGGTCATCGCCAGAGTCAGGCCCTTCTGCAGCAGTTCATCGTCCTCAACAATTAATATTTTCAATGATTAATTATTCCGGTAAACGTCCTTATACAGACGACTTTCAAAGCGAACCAGCGGGATGCGGCGCTGGCGCTGATCTTCCGGCGGTACGGCATAACCGGACAGGAATTGAACGAAGGCCACCCGCTGCCCGCTGGCGGTGGTCATAAAGCCCGCCAGGTTATACACGCCCTGTAATGAGCCGGTTTTAGCCGAAACTTTGCCGTCAACGCCCGCCTCGTGCAGGCCGCCGCGATAGCGCAGGGTGCCATCATAACCGGCCAGCGGCAGCATCGAGATGATATTGAGCTGCTGATCGTTCTGCGCGATATATTGCAGTACCTGCATCATGGTAGCAGGAGAAATCAGATCGTGGCGTGACAGCCCGGAACCGTCGACCTGAATGCTGTTACCCAGGTCGATATTGGCCTTCTGGCGCAGGATTTGGCGTACTGCATCTGAACCTGCCCGCCAGGTACCTGGTACGTTAAAGCGCTCATGGCCAATCGTGCGGAAGACGGTATCCGCAATCATGTTATCCGATTTTTTCAGCATGATTTTCAGTAGGTCCCGCAGCGGGGCCGACTGGGTTTGTGCCAGCACGGTGCCGGGCTGGGTGACCAGAGTCTGGCGTATCAGATGTCCGCTGTAATCAATACCGGCATTTTGCAGTTCAGATTTCAGGATCGCTCCGGCGTAGCTGGCGCCATCCTGAATAGCGAAAGCCAGCGGCAACGGCTCCGCGCGCTGGGTGAGGCAACCGGTTAGCGTGAAGCGATTCAGTTCACCCGGTACCACATCCAGTTCGCAGTACTGCGCGTCTGCAGAGCCCCTGGCCAGCGTTCTGACTTCGCTAAACATATTCACCGGATACCAGGAGGCTACGCGGATAAAGGCTTTGTCCCCCGGCGTCGGTGCGCTATAGAGTGAAACCGAGAAGCAGTTACGATCCACAATGGCAGCACCCGGCGGCGCGCTGAAGCACTGCGTCATGTCGTTCCACGGCCAGCCTGGCGCTTTATCGTGGCTGGCAAAAACCGAGGTATCAATCACCAGATTACCGGCGATATGTTCTACACCCTGTTTTTTCAGGTTGGTAACCATGTTGCGCACATCCTGACGTGTTAACGTCGGATCGCCACCGAACCGGGCAACCAGATCGCCGCGCAGCGTATTGCCGCTGATGCTGCCCTTGCTTTCAAGCTGGGTGTTAAAGCGGTAATCAGGGCCAAGCTGTAGCATGGCGGCCAGCGCCGTAATCACCTTCATTGTGCTGGCGGGTAGCGCCATCTGCTGGCTGTGATAATCAATAGAGGGCGTTGTCGCCCCAATTTTTTGTACTACGAGCGCCAGGTTTGCGCCGTCGGGAAGGTACTGGGTATAGTCTTCGACCGGGGCTGCCTGTGCCTGCAGCATAAATGCGCAGCTAAGGCCGGTAACAATTCGTGAAAATCGCATAATCTCGCGGTAACTGACAGGTGATGCTGTCATACTACGGTGCATTGCGGTGGAAAGTAAACGATGACCCCCAGGGAACTCTGGGGTAAAATACGTATCAAATTGAAAAATAGATCCTGACCTGGAGTTTCCTCCGGGTCAGGCTTCTTTTGTTTTAAATCAGTAGAAAGCGCCGCAGAACGCCTTTTCTGCATGCCATCCGTCAGGACGACGACACTTTGAACAGGAAAGATTTTAAGAGGTATTGAGATGAATCAGATTCCGATGACGTTAAAAGGCGCAGACAAATTGCGCGAAGAGCTGGAAGAGCTCAAAACTGTAAAACGCCCCAGGATTATTGCCTCAATTGCTGAAGCGCGGGAGCACGGTGACCTGAAGGAAAATGCGGAATATCACGCTGCTCGCGAAGAGCAGGGATTCTGCGAGGGCCGTATCCAGGAAATTGAAGCAAAGCTTTCTAATGCTCAGGTGATTGATGTCACAAAAATGGCCAGTAACGCTAACGGTCGGGTGATTTTTGGTGCCACCGTTACCGTGTTGAATGTCGATACTGATGAAGAGTCAACCTATCGCATTGTGGGTGATGATGAAGCTAACTTTAAGCAAAATCTGATCTCCATCAATTCTCCGATGGCACGTGGCCTGGTGGGTAAAGTTGTTGATGATGTGGCTATCATCAAAACCCCCGGCGGCGATGTGGAATATGAAGTGTTAAACGTTCAGTACCTCTGATTTTTGCTATCCTCATTATGGATGAGGGTTTTGTAAAGATAAGAAAAAGGCCGCACTGCGGCCTTTTATCGGAATGAGGAGCGTGGCACTTTCTCCTGACCTGAGTTTATATGGAAAGGCCGGTCAGCAGACCAGCCGACCCCTCAGCGCGGAATGGAGATCTTGCGTTCCTTCGTTGGACGGTACAGCACCAGCGTCTTGCCGATAACCTGCACGTTGACTGCACGGGTTTCGCGCACGATAGCTTCAACCACCAGGGCTTTCGTCTCACGGTCTTCCGTGGCGATTTTCACCTTGATGAGTTCATGGTGCTCCAGTGCATGTTCGATCTCGGCCAGCACTCCCTCGGTCAAGCCATTGTTGCCCAGCATAACAACTGGCTTCAGCGGATGGGCCAGACCTTTCAGGTGCTGTTTTTGTTTGGTACTCAGATTCATCGTATTTTTTACTTACATTGGGATTGAAAACGGGTCATTCTACCGCCATCTCGAGTGTATCACCAAATCGGCTTCGCTGATTTGTGCGGTTATTTATCGCTTACGTTGAATCATAGTTGGAAATTGTATGACTGGTAAAAAGCGTTCGGCCAGTTCCAGCCGCTGGCTACAGGAACACTTTAGCGATAAATATGTGCTTCAGGCGCAGAAAAAAGGGTTGCGTTCGCGCGCCTGGTTTAAACTGGATGAAATACAGCAGGGCGACAAACTTTTCAAACCCGGTATGACCGTGGTTGATCTTGGTGCGGCTCCGGGCGGTTGGTCACAGTACGTGGTAACGCAGATTGGGGCAAAAGGTCGCGTTATTGCCTGTGATATCCTGCCGATGGATCCCATTGTTGGTGTCGACTTCCTTCAGGGCGATTTTCGCGATGAAGAAGTCCTGAAAACGCTGCTGGAACGTGTTGGTGAGACTAAAGTTCAGGTTGTGATGTCGGATATGGCACCCAACATGACAGGTACACCCGCAGTTGATATTCCCCGGTCGATGTATTTATGTGAGCTTGCCCTGGAAATGTGCCGTGACGTACTGGCACCCAACGGCAGCTTTTTAGTGAAGGTGTTTCAGGGAGATGGTTTTGAAGAATACCTGCGGGAAATTCGCTCCCTGTTTACGAAAGTAAAAATTCGTAAGCCGGACGCTTCACGTTCTCGTTCGCGTGAAGTGTATATTGTAGCGACAGGGCGCAAACCGTAACCCTCATAGCCGGATCCGCCGCTGCAGTTTCGCAGCGATTCCAGATGTGAAGGATATGTAGTACCCTACGCTGTCTGTTAACACAGTTGTAATAAGAGGTTAATCCCTTGAGTGACATGGCGAAAAACCTAATTCTCTGGTTAGTCATCGCAGTTGTGCTGATGTCTGTATTCCAGAGCTTTGGGCCCAGCGAGTCGAATGGCCGTAGGGTTGATTACTCAACCTTCCTGTCGGAAGTGAACCAGGATCAGGTCCGCGAGGCACGTATTAACGGGCGTGAAATTAACGTAACCAAAAAAGATAGTAATCGCTACACGACCTACATTCCCGTCAACGATCCCAAGTTACTCGATAACCTGTTGACTAAAAATGTGAAAGTAGTCGGTGAACCACCGGAAGAACCGAGCCTGCTGGCGTCGATCTTCATCTCCTGGTTCCCAATGCTGTTACTGATTGGTGTCTGGATCTTCTTTATGCGTCAGATGCAGGGCGGCGGCGGTAAGGGCGCGATGTCCTTCGGCAAAAGCAAAGCCCGTATGCTGACAGAAGATCAGATTAAAACCACCTTTGCTGACGTTGCAGGCTGCGACGAAGCGAAAGAGGAAGTGGGCGAGCTGGTTGAATACCTGCGCGAACCGAGCCGTTTCCAGAAGCTGGGCGGTAAGATTCCTAAAGGCGTACTGATGGTCGGGCCTCCGGGTACCGGTAAAACCCTGCTGGCGAAAGCGATTGCAGGCGAAGCCAAAGTGCCTTTCTTCACCATTTCCGGTTCTGACTTTGTTGAAATGTTCGTTGGTGTGGGTGCATCCCGCGTACGCGATATGTTTGAACAAGCCAAAAAAGCCGCGCCGTGCATTATCTTCATCGATGAAATCGATGCGGTAGGGCGTCAGCGTGGTGCTGGTCTGGGCGGTGGTCACGATGAACGTGAGCAGACCCTGAACCAGATGCTGGTTGAGATGGATGGTTTTGAAGGTAACGAGGGTATCATTGTTATCGCCGCAACTAACCGTCCTGACGTACTGGACCCTGCACTGCTGCGTCCGGGCCGTTTCGACCGTCAGGTCGTGGTCGGTCTGCCGGATGTTCGTGGCCGTGAACAGATCCTGAAAGTGCACATGCGTCGTGTGCCGCTGGCTCCGGATATTGATGCGGCAATCATTGCTCGCGGTACCCCTGGCTTCTCCGGTGCAGACCTGGCGAACCTGGTTAACGAAGCGGCGCTGTTTGCTGCTCGCGGTAACAAGCGCGTGGTATCGATGGTTGAGTTCGAGAAAGCGAAAGACAAAATCATGATGGGTGCAGAGCGCCGCTCCATGGTGATGACCGAAGCGCAGAAAGAGTCAACCGCTTACCACGAAGCCGGGCATGCGATTATTGGTCGCCTGGTGCCAGAGCACGATCCGGTACACAAGGTCACGATTATTCCACGTGGCCGCGCATTGGGTGTGACCTTCTTCCTGCCTGAGGGTGACGCGATTAGCGCCAGCCGTCAGAAACTGGAAAGCCAGATTTCGACACTTTACGGTGGTCGTCTGGCAGAAGAAATCATCTACGGCGTGGAGCATGTTTCTACCGGTGCGTCGAACGATATCAAGGTTGCTACCTCTATCGCTCGTAACATGGTTACCCAATGGGGCTTCTCTGACAAACTCGGTCCGCTGCTGTATGCAGAAGAAGAGGGCGAAGTCTTCCTGGGCCGTTCCGTGGCAAAAGCTAAGCACATGTCAGATGAGACCGCGCGTATCATCGATCAGGAAGTGAAAGCACTGGTCGAAACGAACTACAAGCGTGCTCGCGTGATCCTCGGTGAGAACATGGACATTCTTCATGCGATGAAAGATGCGCTGATGAAGTATGAAACCATTGATGCTCCGCAGATCGATGACCTGATGGCCCGCCGTGAAGTGCGTCCGCCAGCCGGCTGGGAAGGTCCGAGCAACAGCAATAGCTCAGACAACAACGGCACGCCAAAGGCGCCGCGCCCGGTCGATGAACCACGTACGCCAAACCCAGGCAATACGATGTCAGAGCAGTTTGGCGACAAGTAAGTTGGCCTGCTGATGTTATAATGCTAAACCCCGGCTATGGTCGGGGTTTTTTTATATCTTATTTTACCGGAGACCGTTCGTTATGAAGCTGTACGCCAGAGATACCGTACTCGACCTCTCACATCCCCATGTGATGGGGATCCTGAACGTCACTCCCGATTCGTTTTCAGATGGCGGCAAGCACAACGAACTGATCCATGCTCTGACCCACGCGAATGAGATGATTAACGCCGGTGCCACGATTATTGATGTTGGCGGAGAGTCGACCCGTCCCGGCGCAAAGGACGTCAGCGTGGAACAGGAGCTGGAGCGCGTTATTCCGGTGATAGAGGCGATTGCCCAGCGCTTTGAGGTGTGGATATCGGTAGATACCTCCAAGCCTGAGGTGATCCGCGAATCAGCCCGAGTGGGCGCGCATATTATCAATGACATTCGTTCGCTACAGGAACCGGGCGCGCTTGAAGCCGCAGCGGAAACCGGCCTGCCGGTATGTCTGATGCATATGCAGGGCGAACCGAAAACTATGCAGCAGTCACCGAACTATCAGAACATTCTGCGCGATGTGGATGACTTTTTCGTTCAGCATATTGCTCGATGCGAAGCGGCAGGAATTAAAAAATCGCAGCTGCTGCTCGACCCGGGTTTTGGTTTCGGTAAGAATCTTTCCCATAATTATCAACTTCTGGCGCATCTGGCCGATTATCATCACTTTGGCCTGCCGCTATTAGTCGGCATGTCACGTAAAAGTATGATTGGTCAGCTGCTGAACGTGGGGCCCGGCCAGCGTTTAACCGGCAGCATTGCCTGTGCGGTGATTGCTGCCATGCAGGGCGCTCATATTTTGCGCGTACATGATGTAAAAGAAACCGTAGAGGCGATGCGCGTCGTCGAAGCGACACAGTCAGCGAAGGAAGAATAACGTTATGAGCAACCGCAAGTATTTTGGTACCGATGGCATTCGCGGCAAAGTCGGTGAATATCCGATCACCCCGGATTTTGTTCTGAAGCTGGGCTGGGCCGCTGGAAAGGTGCTGGCACGCCACGGCTCGAAGAAAATTATCATCGGAAAGGATACGCGTATCTCCGGGTATATGCTGGAATCCGCGCTGGAAGCGGGCCTGGCCGCGGCCGGACTGTCTGCCGCTTTTACCGGGCCAATGCCGACACCTGCGGTCGCCTACCTTACCCGTACATTCCGTGCCGAAGCAGGTATTGTGATCTCCGCTTCGCATAATCCGTTTGACGATAACGGCATCAAGTTTTTCTCCACTGAGGGCACCAAGCTGCCGGATGAAGTGGAAGAGGCGATTGAAGCCGAGATGGAAAAGCCGATCACCTGCGTAGAGTCTGCCGAGCTGGGGCGTGCCAGCCGTATTGTTGATGCTGCCGGGCGCTACATCGAGTTCTGCAAAGGGACGTTCCCGAGCGAGCTGAGCCTTAACGGATTAAAAATCGTGGTGGACTGTGCGAATGGCGCCACCTACCACATTGCACCGAATGTCCTGCGTGAACTGGGCGCGGATGTGATCTCGATTGGCGTTCAGCCCAACGGGATGAACATCAATAAAGAGTGCGGCGCTACCGACCTGCGCCTGTTACAGGAACGCGTGCTGGCCGAGAAAGCCGATCTGGGCCTGGCCTACGACGGTGACGGCGATCGCATCATGATGGTTGATCATCTCGGCCAGAAGGTCGATGGCGATCAGATCCTCTACATTATCGCCCGTGAAGGTTTACGTCAGGGGCAACTGCGCGGTGGCGTTGTGGGTACGCTGATGAGCAATATGGGCCTTGAGCTGGCGCTTAAACAGCTGGGTATCCCGTTTGCACGTGCGAAGGTCGGTGACCGATACGTACTGGAAAAACTCAAGGAAAAGGGCTGGCGTCTTGGCGCTGAGAACTCCGGTCATGTGATCCTGCTTGATAAAACGACCACCGGCGACGGTGTGGTTGCCGGTTTGCAAGTGCTAACTGCGATGGTGCGCAACCATATGACGCTGCACGACCTGTGCAGCGGAATGAAGCTGCTGCCGCAGATTCTGGTTAATGTGCGCTTCAGTGGCGAAAACGACCCGTTGGAAGATGCGCAGGTTAAAGCGGTGACCAGCGAAGTGGAAGCCGAGCTGAAAGGGCGCGGTCGCGTGCTGCTGCGTAAATCCGGCACCGAGCCGCTGATCCGCGTGATGGTCGAAGGTGAA
Organism: Erwinia sp. JUb26; assembly: GCF_003751505.1. Lineage (GTDB taxonomy): Bacteria > Pseudomonadota > Gammaproteobacteria > Enterobacterales > Enterobacteriaceae > Erwinia. Next base: position 87,675 of record NZ_RJVB01000008.1, read on the forward strand.
GACGAAGCACAGGTTACTGCGCTTGCTCACCGGATTGCCGATGCGGTGAAGGCCGTCTGATTCGGCGAAGGGGTCTGGTCGTATCCGGCCCCTTTTTCACTATCAGCAACGCTGGGCGATGCGATACATGTTTTGCTATTTGTTCACCGGTTTCTTTCGAAAAATCAGGGATAAATCGCGCGTTTTTTCTCCATAAACTCACCATTTGCCGTTTTTTTCTGCAATCAGAGTGGCGTTGTGAAATTGCCCTTGCGCGGGAGAGCGCCTTTGGTTAGTATTCACACCCGCTTCTGATGGGTAGTGATTCACTATCGATTTAACTGGTTTGAAGCTTTTAATGCGCGTTTAACGTGCAAGGAAGAAGGTTGATTATGTACGAAGCTCTTTTAGTAGTTTTCCTTATTGTGGCAATCGGCCTTGTTGGTCTGATCATGCTGCAGCAAGGTAAAGGCGCTGATATGGGAGCATCATTTGGTGCAGGCGCTTCTGGTACGCTGTTTGGTTCTAACGGTTCAGGTAACTTCATGACCCGTATGACTGCAGTGCTGGCAACCCTGTTCTTCATTATCAGCTTGATCCTGGGCAACCTTAATAGCAACAAAACCCAGAAAGGAAGCGAGTGGGAAAATCTGACTCAGCCAGCACAGTCTCAACAGACTGCGCCAGCGAAACCGGCAGCGCCGGGCAGTGATATCCCGCAGTAAGACCTGAGTAACATTTCGACGCGATAGAAATAAAAAAATCGCAACTTTAGTGCCGTGGTGGTGGAATTGGTAGACACGCTACCTTGAGGTGGTAGTGCCCGCATGGGCTTACGGGTTCAAGTCCCGTCCTCGGTACCAAATCTCAGTTTTGCTTGCATTTTGTGCAAGTTTTGCGTAGTATTCGGACGCGGGGTGGAGCAGCCTGGTAGCTCGTCGGGCTCATAACCCGAAGGTCGTCGGTTCAAATCCGGCCCCCGCAACCACTTTCCCTTAGAGTTCTTTTTCAAATATACTGTATGCACAGAACGGCGCGTTTACAGCGAATTTTGAAAAAAATTCTTTTGGATTGTGCCGAGCCGCAGCTATTGCGGTATACAGGGTCCAGTCGCATAAAGCCCCGAATTTTCGGGGTTTTTTGTTATCAGGAAACAGTAACACTGGGCTATAGGCCCTTTTTTTATGTCTTGGGGGTGGGATTGTCCACATTAGAGCAAAAATTAACAGAGCTGATTTCAGCACCGGTAGAAGCGCTTGGCTACGAACTGGTCGGTATTGAGTTTGTACGCGGTCGCACATCCACCCTGCGCATCTATATTGATAGTGAAGATGGCATCAATGTTGATGATTGCGCTGATGTGAGTCACCAGGTTAGCGCGGTAATGGACGTTGAAGATCCGATTACCGTGCCATACAACCTTGAAGTCTCTTCACCTGGTCTTGAACGTCCAATGTTTACCGCAGATCATTACGTACGTTTTACTGGTGAAGAAGTTAGCCTGGTTCTGCGTATGGCGGTACAGAACCGCCGCAAATGGCAGGGCATCATTAAATCTGTCGAAGGTGAAATGATTACCGTTGCCGTTGAGGGTAACGACGAAGTGTTCGCACTGAGCAACATCCAGAAGGCGAACCTGGTTCCCCACTTTTAAAAGTCCGGATTGAGGCATACCAGGATGAACAAAGAAATCTTAGCTGTTGTAGAAGCGGTCTCTAATGAGAAATCCCTCCCGCGCGAGAAGATTTTCGAAGCGCTGGAGAGCGCGCTGGCTACAGCCACCAAGAAAAAATACGAGCAGGAAATTGACGTTCGCGTCACCATCGATCGCAAAAGCGGCGATTTCGATACCTTCCGCCGTTGGCTGATTGTAAACGAAGTCACGTTGCCGACCCGTGAGATCACGCTGGAAGCCGCACGTTACGAAGATGAAACGCTGAATCCTGGTGATTTCGTTGAAGATCAGATCGAATCCGTGACCTTCGACCGTATCACCACTCAGACCGCCAAGCAGGTTATCGTTCAGAAGGTTCGTGAAGCCGAACGTGCAATGGTCGTGGATCAGTTCCGCGAGCAGGAAGGCGAGATCATTACCGGTGTGGTTAAGAAAGTTAACCGCGACAACATCTCTCTTGAAGTTCGGCCTACGGATGGTTCTAACACCAATGCCGAAGCCGTTATCATTCGTGAAGATATGCTGCCGCGCGAGAATTTCCGCCCGGGCGACCGTATTCGTGGCGTACTGTACGCCGTACGTCCAGAAGCACGCGGTGCGCAGCTGTTCGTCAGCCGTTCCAAGCCGGAAATGCTGATCGAACTGTTCCGTATTGAAGTGCCGGAAATTGCTGAAGAAGTGCTTGAAATTAAAGCCGCCGCGCGCGATCCAGGCTCTCGTGCCAAAATCGCTGTGAAAACTAACGATAAGCGTATCGACCCGGTCGGTGCCTGCGTTGGTATGCGTGGTGCGCGTGTTCAGGCGGTGTCCAGCGAGCTGGGTGGCGAGCGCATTGATATCGTACTGTGGGATGATAATCCAGCGCAGTTCGTGATCAACGCGATGGCTCCAGCGGATGTCGCCTCTATCGTGGTTGATGAAGATAATCACACCATGGATATTGCCGTAGAAGCCGGAAACCTGGCTCAGGCAATTGGCCGTAATGGCCAGAACGTGCGTCTGGCTTCACAGCTGAGTGGCTGGGAGCTGAACGTGATGACGGTCGACGACCTGCAAGCTAAGCATCAGGCTGAAGCACACGCTGCCATTGACGTCTTTACTAAACACCTCGATATCGATGAAGACTTCGCTACCGTACTGGTAGAAGAAGGCTTCTCTTCTCTGGAAGAGCTGGCTTATGTGCCGATCAACGAGCTGTTAGAGATCGACGGCCTGGATGAAGAGACAGTAGAAGCGTTGCGCGACCGAGCTAAAAACGCGTTAACCACCCTGGCCCTGGCAAAAGAAGAAAGCCTTGGCGATGTTCAACCTGCGGAAGATTTACTGGGCCTCGAAGGTCTGGAACGTGAGCTGGCCTTTAAGCTGGCAGCGAAAGGCGTTCGCACGCTGGAAGATCTTGCCGAGCAGGGTGTTGACGATCTGTCAGATATTGAGGGCCTGAGCGATGAGCGGGCCGGTGAGCTGATTATGGCTGCACGTAATATTTGCTGGTTCGGCGACGACGCGTAATAAACTGTAGCGGGAAGGAACAGTATGACGACAGATGTAACCGTAAAATCGCTGGCGGCAGAGATTCAGACACCGGTAGAACGCCTGGTACAGCAGTTTGCTGATGCAGGGATCCAAAAGTCTGAAACAGATTCTGTTACCCAGCAGGAAAAAGAAACTTTACTTACCCATCTGCATCGCGAACATGGCGGTGGATCTGGTAAGCTAACTTTGCAGCGTAAAACACGCAGCACCTTGAATATCCCAGGCACCGGGGGTAAAAGTAAATCGGTGCAAATTGAAGTCCGCAAAAAACGCACCTATGTAAAAGGCGATCCGGCTGAAGCTGAACAGGCTGAAGCAGAAGCGCAGGCACAGCGTGAAGCGGAAGAACTGGCTCGTCGCGAGGCTGAAGAAAAGGCCCAGCGCGAAGCTCAAGAGAAAGCGAAGCGTGAAGCCGAGGAGCAGGCCAAGCGTGAGGCAGCTGATAAAGCCAAACGTGAAGCAGCGGAAAGAGATAAAGTGAGCAATCAACATACCGATGACATGACCCGGGCGTCCCAGTCCGACAAAGCCCGCCGTGAAGCTGAATCAGCTGAACTGAAGCGTAAAGCCGAAGAAGAAGCGCGTCGCAAAATTGAAGAAGATGCGAAGCGCGTAGCTGAAGAAGCACGCAAAATGGCGGAAGAAAAAGGCGAAGAATGGACGGCAGTTAAAGAGGAAGAAGACACCTCTGACTATCACGTCACGACTTCTACTCACGCGCGTGCTGCGGAAGATGAAAACGATGCGCAGGTTGAAGGTGACCGCCGTACTCGTACCGCCGCTCGTCCAGCCAAAGCCCCGGTTCGTAAAAAGGGCAACAAACACGCTGAAGCCAAAACCGATCGTGAAGAAGCGCGTGCGCAGGTTCGCGGCGGTAAAGGCGGCAAACGTAAGCCAAGCGCACTGCAGCAGGGCTTTAACAAGCCAGCTCAGGCCGTTAACCGTGACGTTGTGATTGGTGAAACCATCACCGTAGCGGAACTGGCTAACAAAATGGCGGTTAAAGGTTCCCAGGTCATCAAAGCGATGATGAAAATGGGTGCCATGGCCACCATCAACCAGGTTATCGACCAGGAAACTGCCCAGTTAGTCGCGGAAGAAATGGGTCACAAAGTGACGCTGCGCCGCGAGAACGAGCTGGAAGAAGCGGTAATGAGCGATCGTGACACCGATGCCGTGCACGAATCTCGTGCGCCGGTTGTTACTATCATGGGTCACGTTGACCACGGTAAAACCTCGCTGCTGGACTACATTCGCTCCACGAAAGTCGCCTCTGGCGAAGCGGGCGGCATTACTCAGCACATTGGTGCATACCACGTTGAAACTGACAACGGTATGGTGACCTTCCTGGATACCCCTGGCCACGCCGCGTTTACCTCAATGCGTGCTCGCGGTGCTCAGGCTACCGATATCGTTATCCTGGTTGTTGCTGCCGATGATGGCGTGATGCCACAGACTATCGAAGCAATCCAGCACGCCAAAGCGGCGAAAGTGCCGGTTGTTGTGGCTGTGAACAAATGCGATAAGCCAGAAGCCGATCCGGACCGTGTTAAAAACGAGCTGACTCAGTACGGGATCATCCCGGAAGAGTGGGGCGGCGAAAACATGTTCGTCAACGTTTCTGCGAAAGCGGGTACCGGTATCGACGACCTGCTGAACGCCATCCTGCTGCAGGCAGAAGTGCTTGAGCTGAGCGCGGTTCGTCAGGGCATGGCGAGCGGTGTGGTTATCGAATCCTTCCTTGATAAAGGTCGTGGTCCGGTTGCTACCGTGCTGGTACGTGAAGGTACGCTGAACAAAGGCGATATCGTGCTTTGCGGCTTCGAATATGGCCGTGTTCGTGCGATGCGTGATGAGCTGGGTCGTGAAGTTCTGACCGCTGGCCCATCGATCCCTGTTGAGATCCTCGGCCTGTCCGGTGTTCCTGCCGCGGGTGATGAAGCGACCGTTGTTCGTGACGAGAAGAAAGCGCGTGAAGTTGCGCTGTACCGTCAGGGCAAATTCCGTGAAGTCAAACTGGCACGTCAGCAGAAATCTAAGCTGGAAAACATGTTTGCGAACATGACCGAAGGCGAAGTCTCTGAACTGAACATCGTGATGAAAGCCGACGTACAGGGTTCTGTGGAAGCCATTGCTGATTCACTGATGAAACTTTCTACTGATGAAGTGAAAGTGAGAATCATTGGTTCCGGCGTGGGCGGTATCACTGAAACCGACGCCACTCTGGCCGCAGCTTCTAACGCTATCCTGGTTGGCTTCAACGTCCGTGCCGATGCTTCTGCTCGCCGCGTGATCGATTCTGAAAGCCTGGATCTGCGTTACTACTCCGTGATCTATAATCTGATCGACGAAGTGAAAGCGGCGATGAGCGGCATGCTGGCACCAGAGTACAAGCAGCAGATCATCGGTCTGGCAGCGGTACGTGACGTGTTCAAATCACCGAAATTTGGTGCTATCGCGGGCTGTATGGTCACCGAAGGTAACATCAAGCGCCATAACCCAATCCGCGTACTGCGTGACAACGTGGTTATCTACGAAGGCGAGCTGGAATCCCTGCGCCGCTTCAAAGATGACGTTAACGAAGTTCGTAACGGTATGGAATGTGGTATCGGCGTGAAGAACTACAACGATGTGCGCGTTGGCGATATGATCGAAGTCTTCGAAATTATCGAAATTCAGCGTACCATCGACTAATCGTCTGGCAGATATCCGGTAGATTTCGCGTTGCCGCAGAGCAGTTAACGCAGCGGCGATGTGAAGAGTGCAGGATATTATTTGGGAGGCTTCTGGCCTCCCAAATTATTTGGAGAGATAAATTATGGCGAAAGAATTTGGTCGCCCGCAGCGCGTTTCTCAGGAGCTGCAAAAAGAAATCGCTATCATTCTGCAACGTGAGATTAAAGATCCACGTCTGGGAATGATGGTCACCGTTTCCGGCGTTGATGTGTCCCGCGATCTGGCCTACGCGAAAGTGTTCGTCACGTTCCTCAACGACAAAGACGAAGCGGCAATTAAAGCCGGTCTGCGTGCGCTGGGTGATGCATCAGGTTACATCCGTACGCTGCTGGGCAAAGCGATGCGTCTGCGCATTGTGCCAGAACTAACCTTCTTCTATGACAACTCCCTTGTTGAAGGGATGCGCATGTCTAACCTGGTGACCAACGTAGTGAAAAACGACGTTGAGCGCCGTGGTCCGACAGAAGATGAGCAGGAAGAAGGTAAAGAAGATTAATGAGCCGTCCTCGCCGTCGCGGTCGCGATATCCACGGGGTGCTGTTGCTGGATAAGCCGCAGGGCTTATCCTCTAACGATGCCCTGCAAAAAGTGAAACGCCTCTACAACGCAAATCGTGCGGGCCACACTGGCGCGCTGGATCCTTTGGCGACCGGCATGCTGCCGATCTGTCTGGGGGAAGCCACCAAGTTTTCTCAGTACCTGCTCGATTCAGACAAGCGTTATCGCGTTATTGCCCGGCTGGGGCAGCGGACCGATACCTCCGATGCGGATGGCGTCGTCGTCAGCGAACGTCCACTGACCTTTACTGCGGAAGAACTGATGGAAGCGCTTGAAGGCTTCCGTGGTGAAACGCAGCAAATTCCGTCGATGTACTCTGCGCTGAAGTATCAGGGCCGTAAGCTGTATGAATATGCTCGGGAAGGGATTGAAGTTCCGCGCGAGTCGCGCAGCATCAACGTCTACGAGCTGCTGTTTATTCGCCATGAAGGTAACGAGCTGGAGCTGGAAATTCACGTTTCCAAAGGCACCTATATTCGTACCATCATTGACGATCTCGGCGAGAAGCTGGGCTGTGGCGCGCATGTCACCTATCTGCGCCGTTTGCAGGTGGCCACCTATCCGATTGCGAAGATGGTCACCCTGGAACAGCTGAATGAGCTGGCGGAAGAAGCGCACCGCAGCGAACAGCCGCCTGCGGTTCTGCTCGACGCTTTGCTGATGCCGATGGACAGCCCGGCAGCGGAATATCCGATAGTGCATCTGCTCAGCGAAGTGGCCGCCTGGTTTAAACAGGGCATGCCGGTTCGGGTGACCGGTGCACCGACCAAAGGTCTGGTACGCGTGACCGAAGGTGACGAGCATAAGTTTATCGGCATGGCCGAAATTGCCGATGACGGGCGCGTGGCGCCACGTCGTCTGGTTGTCGAATATTTCGACTAGTTTACTCAGTCTCTTTCAGCGGCAGAGCGTGCTTTTGCAGACTGAAAGATGACGGGTAAATTTGCGCTTGCGCATTGCGCAGAGTAGAATGGCGCGGCTTTACACTGGGTTGCTGAATTAGAGATCGGCGCCTGTACATTTACCTTATAATTTGGAGTTGTCTCATGTCTCTAAGTGTTGAAACTAAAGCGCAGATCGTTGCTGATTTCGGTCGTGGTACTAACGACAGCGGTTCTACTGAAGTGCAGGTTGCTCTGCTGACTGCGCAGATTAACCATCTGCAGGGTCACTTCTCTGAACACAAGAAAGACCACCACAGCCGTCGCGGTCTGCTGCGTATGGTTTCTCAGCGTCGTAAACTGCTGGACTACCTGAAGCGTAAAGACGTTTCTCGTTACACCAGCCTGATCGAGCGTCTGGGTCTGCGTCGCTAAGTCTTAAGGCTGTACTGCTACGTTTTCAGAGCGATCTGATAACAAAATAGCAAACGTACAGCCTGGAATGAGTTTCGCTGGAAAGGGGCCTTTATGGGCCCCTTTTTTCAAGCAATCGGCAGCAATTACGGCCAAACTATTGTATTGTTGCTGAGTGTGATCTTCAGTTGCAGAGGTTCGCGCGGCTAATGAGAGGCTTTATCCCATGTGGGATCAGGGTTGTCATTAGTCGCGAGGATGCAAGGTGAAGATTAGTAATCCACGGCGGGCATCAACCCCTGCCCAGATGTTTAAGGAACTAATTTTGCTGAACCCGATCGTAAAAAAATTCCAGTATGGTCAGCATACCGTCACCATTGAGACCGGTATGATGGCGCGCCAGGCAACGGCTGCCGTAATGGTAAGCATGGACGACACCGCGGTGTTCGTGACCGTTGTCGGCCGTAAAAATGCAAAACCAGGCCAGGATTTCTTCCCGCTGACCGTAAACTACCAGGAGCGTACCTACGCTGCTGGCCGCATCCCGGGCAGCTTCTTCCGTCGTGAAGGCCGCCCAAGCGAAGGCGAAACGCTGACTTCTCGTCTGATTGACCGCCCGCTGCGCCCACTGTTCCCGGAAGGCTTCGTGAACGAAGTGCAGGTTATCGCCACCGTGGTTTCCGTTAACCCACAGGTTAACCCGGATATCGTGGCACTGATCGGTGCTTCTGCGGCGCTGGCGCTGTCTGGCCTGCCGTTCAATGGTCCTATCGGTGCTGCGCGCGTCGGTTACCTGAACGACCAGTACGTGCTGAACCCAACCAGCGATGAGCTGAAAGAGAGTAAGCTGGACCTGGTGGTTGCGGGTACGAAAGCTGCGGTACTGATGGTTGAATCTGAAGCCGAACTGCTGAGTGAAGACCAGATGCTGGGTGCAGTGGTATTTGGCCACGAGCAGCAGCAGATCGTTATCGACACCATCAACGAACTGGTTGCCGTTGCCGGTAAACCACGTTGGGACTGGCAGCCAGAGCCTGTAAACGAAGCGTTACATGCACGTATTGCAGCCCTGGCAGAATCACGTCTGAGCGATGCCTATCGCATCACTGAAAAACAGGAGCGTTATGCTCAGGTTGACGTGATCAAATCTGAAGCGACCGCAGCACTGCTGGCTGAAGATGAGAGCCTGGACGCTGGCGAGATCAGCGACATCCTGCACGCGCTGGAAAAAGACGTTGTTCGTAGCCGCATTCTGCGCGGTGAACCACGTATCGATGGCCGTGAAAAAGACATGATCCGTGGTCTGGATGTGCGTACCGGCGTTCTGCCACGTACTCACGGTTCCGCACTGTTCACCCGTGGTGAAACTCAGGCGCTGGTAACGGCAACGCTGGGTACTGCACGTGATGCGCAGAACCTGGACGAGCTGATGGGCGAACGTACCGACAGCTTCCTGTTCCACTACAACTTCCCTCCGTACTCCGTTGGTGAAACCGGTATGGTCGGTTCACCGAAGCGTCGTGAGATCGGTCACGGTCGCCTGGCGAAACGTGGCGTGCTGGCCGTAATGCCTAAAGGCGATGCGTTCCCGTACACCGTGCGCGTTGTGTCTGAAATCACTGAATCAAACGGCTCGTCTTCAATGGCTTCCGTTTGTGGTGCTTCTCTGGCGCTGATGGATGCAGGTGTGCCAATCAAAGCCGCCGTTGCGGGTATCGCAATGGGTCTGGTGAAAGACGAAAACAACTTCGTGGTTCTGTCTGACATTCTGGGTGACGAAGACCACCTGGGCGACATGGACTTCAAAGTTGCCGGTAGCCGCGAAGGTATCACCGCGCTGCAGATGGACATCAAAATTGAAGGCATCACCCGCGAAATCATGCATGAAGCACTGAATCAGGCTAAGGGTGCGCGTCTGCATATCCTGAGCGTGATGGAACAGGCTATCAGCACGCCGCGCGGCGATATCTCTCAGTTTGCTCCACGTATCCACACCATCAAGATCAGCGTTGATAAGATTAAAGACGTGATCGGTAAAGGTGGCTCGGTTATCCGTGCGCTGACCGAAGAAACCGGCACCACCATCGAAATCGAAGATGACGGTACGGTGAAGATTGCTGCAACCGACGGCGAGAAAGCGAAATTCGCGATTCGTCGTATTGAAGAAATCACTGCAGAAATCGAAGTGGGTCGCATCTACAACGGTAAAGTCACGCGTATCGTGGACTTCGGTGCCTTCGTTGCAATCGGCGGCGGCAAAGAAGGTCTGGTACACATTTCTCAGATCGCTGACAAGCGCGTTGAGAAAGTGACCGACTACCTGCAGATGGGTCAGGAAGTACCGGTTAAGGTACTGGAAGTTGACCGTCAGGGTCGCGTGCGTCTGAGCATCAAAGAAGCCAGCGAACAGGCTCAGCCTGAAGCAGCAGCTCCTGCGGCACCAGAAGCAGAATAAAGCACGACCATTGAGCTCTCCGTCCGATGGCGGAGAGCTGTTTCATCGCAGGGTTGGATCCCTGTGTGCGGCAGGCGGATGACAGGATGTTCATCCCAATGTTTGTTTGTGGGAGTGGGAAATGAAGCCATTTTTGCGCTGGTGTTTTGTTGCGACAGCTTTAACGCTGGCAGGATGCAGCAACACCAATTGGCGTGAGAACGAAATTTTGGCAGTTCCGCTGCAGCCTACGCTGCAACAGGAAGTCATTCTTGCTCGCATGGAACAAATTCTTGCCAGTCGGTCATTGACCGATGATGAACGCGCACAGCTGTTATATGAGCGCGGAGTGTTGTATGATAGTTTAGGTTTGAGAGCACTGGCGCGGAATGACTTTTCACAAGCGCTATCTATCAGACCGGATATGCCGGAAGTATTCAATTACTTAGGCATATATTTAACGCAGGCAGGCAACTTTGATGCTGCCTATGAAGCGTTCGATTCTGTACTTGAGCTTGATCCAACTTACAATTATGCGCACTTAAATCGCGGTATCGCCCTTTACTACGGCGGAAGATTTAAATTAGCGCAAGATGATCTGCAGGCGTTTTATCAAGACGATCCTAACGATCCCTTCCGCAGCCTGTGGCTGTATCTCACTGAACGTGAGATCGACACAGAACAGGCCAAAGTCTCGCTGAAGCAGCGTTACGACAAAGCGGTAAAGGACCAATGGGGATGGAATATTGTCGAGTTCTACCTGGGCGACATCAGCGAAAAAACGCTGACCGAACGCCTCCAGGCAGACGCAACGGATAACACTTCGCTCGCTGAACATCTCAGTGAAACCAACTTCTATTTAGGTAAGTACTACCTAAGTCTGGGGGAGAAGGACAACGCAGATGCGTTGTTCAAGCTGACGGTCGCTAACAACGTTCATAACTTCGTTGAGCACCGATATGCATTGTTGGAGCTGGCGCTACTCGGCCAGACACAAGACGATTTATCAGAATCTGACCAGCAATAGCTGACGAACTTTTATTGCCTGAACTTTGAAAAGTCATCATCTTCGCGGATGAGGGCATTTTTGTTCGTCGAAACCACTAATTTGAGCCGGTTCACACTTTTTGATGAAAATGACTGAAAATTTTCACGACGAGTTATGTAGACTGGCCGCCGAAATCTACGAGGCACGTGTACTACATGACTGATATTCAAACCACTTTTTCCGACCTTGGCCTGAACGCTGACATCCTTGAATCACTGAACGGTATGGGCTATGTAAAGCCTTCCCCAATCCAGGCTGAGTGTATTCCTCACCTGCTGGCGGGCCGTGACGTTCTGGGTATGGCGCAGACCGGGAGTGGTAAAACTGCGGCATTCTCCCTGCCGCTGCTAAATAACATTGATGCAACTGTTAAAGCACCACAGATTCTGGTGCTGGCACCGACCCGCGAACTGGCGGTTCAGGTAGCTGAAGCCGTAACCGAATTCTCTAAACACATGCGTGGCATTAACGTTGTGGCCCTGTACGGCGGCCAGCGTTATGACGTGCAGCTGCGCGCTCTGCGTCAGGGACCACAGGTTGTTGTTGGTACCCCAGGTCGTCTGCTGGACCACCTGAAGCGTGGCACCCTGGACCTGTCTAACCTGCGTGGTCTGGTACTGGACGAAGCTGATGAAATGCTGCGTATGGGCTTCATCGAAGACGTTGAAACTATCATGGCGCAGATCCCAGACGGTCATCAGACCGCGCTGTTCTCAGCAACCATGCCGGAAGCGATTCGCCGTATCACTAAGCGCTTCATGAAAGATCCACAGGAAGTGCGCATTCAGTCAAGCCTGACTACGCGTCCTGACATCAGCCAGAGCTACTGGACTGCCTATGGCCGTAAAACTGATGCGCTGACTCGCTTCCTGGAAGCGGAAGACTTTGACGCTGCCATCATCTTCGTGCGTACTAAAAACGCAACGCTGGAAGTGGCTGAAGCGCTGGAGCGTAGCGGTTATAACAGCGCCGCGCTGAACGGTGATATGAACCAGTCCCTGCGTGAGCAGACACTGGAGCGTCTGAAAGATGGCCGTCTGGACATTCTGATCGCCACTGACGTTGCGGCCCGTGGCCTGGACGTTGAGCGTATCAGCCTGGTGGTTAACTACGACATCCCTATGGATGCCGAGTCTTACGTTCACCGTATCGGTCGTACCGGCCGTGCTGGCCGTGCTGGCCGCGCACTGCTGTTCGTTGAGAACCGCGAGCGTCGTCTGCTGCGTAATATCGAACGCACCATGAAACTGACCATTCCTGAAGTGGAGCTGCCTAACGCAGAACTGCTGGGTGAACGCCGTCTGGCTAAGTTCGCAGCAAAAGTACAGCAGCAGCTGGAAAGCAGCGATCTGGAACAGTACCGTGCACTGCTGGCTAAAATGCAGCCTGAAGAAGAGCTGGACATCGAAACTCTGGCCGCAGCACTGCTGAAGATGGCACAGGGCGAACGTCCTCTGATTGTTCCTGCTGATGCTCCACAGCGCCCGCGTCGTGAATTCCGTGAGCGTGATGAGCGTCGCGGTGATCGTCCAGAGCGTGGCCCACGTGAGCCTCGTGAAGCGCGCGGTGAGCGTGATGGCGATCGTCCACGTCGTGAGCGTCGTGAAGTTGGCGATATGGAAGTGTACCGTATTGAAGTTGGCCGTGATGATGGTGTTGAAGTTCGTCATATCGTTGGCGCCATCGCTAACGAAGGCGATATCAGCAGCCGTTACATCGGTAACATCAAACTGTTCGGTACTCACTCGACTATCGAGCTGCCAAAAGGCATGCCGGGCGAAGTGCTTCAGCACTTTACCCGTACGCGTATTCTGAACAAACCAATGAATATGCAGCTGATTGGCGATGCACAGCCACGCACCGATCGCGGTGGTGAGCGTCGTCCAGGCGGCCCGGCACGTGGTGGTTTCGGCAGCGGCGAGCGTCGTGAAGGCGGTCGTGGTGCAGAAGGTGGTCGTGGTGGTGAAGGCGGTCGTCGCTTCAGCAACGAGCGTAGCGGTGAGCGTCGCCCGGGCGGCTTCAGCCGTGACGGTGGCAACCGTGGCCCGCGTCGCGAAGAAGGCGGCAGCGCGCCAGCCCGTCGTCGTGATGCATAATCACTGATGCCCAATAAAAAACCAGCCTTCGGGCTGGTTTTTTTATGTCTGCCATTCGTGAAAAAGAAAAACTACAGCGAATTTCGTACCTGCATAGCCAGCTCAAAGGAGTAAAGGCGAGCGTCAGGATCGAAAATCTGGCCGTTAACCATAATTTCATCTGCCTGAGTCTCACGCATCAGGCTCGCCAGCCCCTGGCGCACCTTCTCTTTATCTCCCACGATCGACATGCTCAGCGCCTGCTGCACGCCGTACTGTTCGGACGGCGACCACAGGCTATCGATATTTTCCACCGGCGGCGGTAGCGGGCCCGGTTTACCCCGGCGCAGGTTAATGAACTGCTGCTGCATTGAGGTAAACAGGAACCGCGCATCACGCTCGCTGTCGGCGGCAACGATATTGATACACACCATGGCATAAGGTTGCGACAGGCGTGCCGACGGCTTGAAGTTTTCACGGTATAGATGCAGCGCCTGCATCAGCATATCCGGTGCAAAATGCGAGGCAAACGCAAACGGCAGCCCCAGCTGCGCCGCGAGCTGCGCGCTGTAAAGGCTGGAACCCAACAGCCAGACCGGAATGTTCAAACCCAGACCCGGCACCGGCTGAACAGCAGGCGCATCGTTATCGGCCGCGTCGAACCAGCTAATCATCTCGGCCACATCGGCCGGGAAATTATCCACGTGTCCGCCCATATGACGGCGAAGCGCCATCATGGTGCGCTGATCGGAACCCGGCGCGCGGCCAAGACCCAGATCAATGCGGCCCGGATAGAGTGACTCCAGCGTACCGAACTGTTCGGCAATCACCAGCGGGGAGTGATTCGGTAGCATCACGCCGCCGGAGCCGAGCCGCAGCGTTTGCGTATTGGCCGCCAGATAGCCAATCAGCACCGAGGTCGCCGCGCTGGCAATACCGGTCATGTTGTGATGTTCGGCCAGCCAGTAGCGGTGATAGCCCAGCTTCTCTGACTGTCTGGCCAGAGAAAGCGAATTGTGGAACGCCTCACGCGCTGAAGCACCAAGAGGAATAGGGGCAAGATCGAGTACCGAAAGCGGTACCGTTTTTTTCTCAGACATAGACGCTCACTTATTCTCAGATTCTCAATCATACATCGTTCAAGGCTACGACATATGTATGCCAAACGATTGTCCGTTTGCAGCACTTTGTAAAAGATTTGGCCGCAGATGAGCTTCATTCAGGCCCCTTTGAATGCGTTATACCGCTAAAAGTGGTTTTACGGTAAGAAACCTTAAATCAGCGATCGTACATTCATTCAACGTTGACCATTTTTATGCAAAGGAAATGCAATGGCTGGCTGGTCGATTCCCCGTTTATTAACGAAAACGGGGGGATTTCAATGAAAAAAACGGCATTTTTTACCCTTCTCCTGATCGTTCTGGCCGTCGCTCTGACCATTCTCATCCGGGCACACAGTCATTATTTACTGCTGCAGGGTGAAGTTGACGCCACGGAAGTCATTGTTTCTTCTAAAGCCCACGGCCGGGTGCTCGAAAAACTGGTGCGTCGCGGTGATGATGTCATTGTCGGGCAGCCCCTCATCCAGCTTGAAGCTCCGGAACTTATCGCCCAGCTGAAATCGGCCGAAGCGGCCCGCGATCGGGCACAGCAGACGCTGAATCTTTCTCTTAACGGTACGCGCGAAGAGACGATTCGTAATTTACGCGCACTGTTAGAACAATCCCGTACTGACTATCTCAATGCTCAGGCGACCTGGCAACGTGATTTCTCCGTGGCGAGGCAGGGCTATATTTCCGCCCAGGACCTGGATAATGCCCGTAGAAGCCGTGACAGTGCCTGGCAACAGGTGCTGGCTGCACAGGCGAATCTCGATGAGGGACTGCATGGCGACCGTGTTGAACAGCGCGCTGCTTATGCCGCTCAGCTGCATCAGGCCGAGCAGGATCTGCTGGAGGTCAAGGCGCAAACCGATGAGCTGCTGGTCAGATCGCCGGTTGCCGGTGAGGTTGGCCCAATCCCCGCCGAGCGTGGAGAGCTGCTCAATGCCGGTAGCCCGCTGATTACGCTTCTGGAACTACCCACCGCCTGGTTTGTCTTTGATTTACGTGAGGATATTCTGGCCCACGTGCGCAAGGGCGATAAAGTCTCGCTGCGCGTACCGGCGCTGAATAATCAGCAGATTGAGGCCGAAGTGCGCTATATCGCTCCGCTGGGCGATTACGCGACCAAACGCGCCACTCGCGCAACCGGCGACTTCGACCTGAAAACGTTTGAAGTTCGCCTGTATCCGTTATCACCGGTAAAAGATCTCCGTCAGGGAATGAGCGCGCTATGGCAATGGCAGGAGTAAATCGCAGGCTGTGGGCTTTTCAGCGTGCCTTTCGCCATGAAATTCTGGTTGCCTGGCGTAAGCCGGTGGTCCACTGGCTTGGCTGGTGTTTCCCGCTGCTGCTGTTCGCGCTAATCGCCAGTGACTTCTCGGCCGGAACGCTGCTCGATCTGCCGGTTGTCGCCGTCGATCGCGATCACAGTGAAGCATCGCGCCAGCTGATCCGCCATCTGAATGCCGGATCTCATGCGCGGGTCACCGTTGCTGACGGCGGCTTACCGGATGCGCTGGAACGCCTTCGTCGTGCCGAAGACTATTCAGTGCTGATGATTCCGCCTTATTTCGAAGCCGACCTGCTGGCCGGCAGGCAGCCACGTATCTCCCTCTATTATAATGCGCTGTTTTACGGTGCCGGATTTTACTCTACCCAGGATTTTAGCGGCACGATCGCCGAGCTGAACAGCCAGTACCAACCCTGGCTGGTGGCTGCCAGCGGGCGTACGATGCCGGTGCTGCCAAACGTCACCCTGGATTACGACAGCCTGTTCAACGCCAGCGGCAGCTATATCTACTACCAGCAGTTCGCGGCATGCATTCATCTGGTGCAGCTGTTTACCGTCACGCTGACCATCTGGCTGCTGGCGCGTTCTCGTCCGCTGATTTTTCAACGGCATTTTGGCATGGCGCTGCTCGGTAAGCTGTTTCCTTTCACCCTCTGCTATACCGCGCTGCTGATGACGGAGGTCGCTCTGCTGGTGGGGATCTTCGGCGCAAGGGTAGTCGGCAACCCGTTTTACATGCTGGCCGTGGCGTTTTTTTACGTCATGGCAGCGCAGAGTCTCGGTGTGATGCTGTTTACCTTTACCGGCAGCGCGATTACCGCCTACAGCATGATGGGGATTTTCGTTAGCCTTGCGCTGACTTTTTCGGGAATCGCGATGCCCGAACTGTCGATGCCGTGGCCTGCTCAGTTGATATCTAATATCGAACCGCTGACCCATGCCCTCTACGCCATGTTTGATCTCTTCCTGCGTGACGTGCCGGGAAAACCGGTGCTCAGCGTCTGCGCCTTGTTGATGGTTTATCCTCTGATCTCAGCGCTGCTGGTGCGCAAGCGCCTCTATCAGCGGCTGGTGAAACCGGAGGTGGCACAGTGAAACTGTGGTGGCAAACCTTCTGTTCCACGCTGATGCGCATGCTGCAAAAACCAATGTGGCTGATGATGCTGCTTTCGCTGTGCGTGATGAGCACCGTTTATATGAACCGCAGCGTGTGGGACCTGCCGGTGGCGGTGATTGATATGGACCACAGTACGGCCAGCCGACTGATCACCCGCCAGCTGAATGCGACGCCTAAGGTGAACACGCAGATCTACGACAATCTGCCCGATGCCCTGCACGACCTCGGGCTGCGCAAGCTGTTTGCGGTGGTATTAATGCCGCAGGACCTGGAGCAGAAAATGCTGGCAGGGAAACCGGTGAATATTCCGGTTTACGGTGATGCCACCAACCGACTGGCGAACGGTCAAATAGAGCTGGACGTAATCGCCGCCTATCAGCAGGTACTGAGCCAGTACAGCATCCAGCTGATGATGAAACAGGGCTTCAGCGCCCGCCAGGCGGAGGTGATTCTCACGCCCGTGATTGGGCAAACGGTGGACGTGTTTAACCCAGGGATCGGTTTTGCCGCTATCGTATTCCCCGGGCTGCTGGTGATGCTGTTACAGCATTCGCTGCTGATTGCCGGAGTGCGGGTCAACTTAACACTGCGCAGCAAGGGCAGGCCGCCGCTGTCGGTCACGCTGGGTGCGCTATCGGCGCTGATACCGATCTGGCTGTTTTTATCGGTAGTATTGTTTGGACTATGGCCGTGGGTGCTGGGCTACCGGCAAACGGCTCCGCTGGCAGAGTTAGTGCTGCTGACGCTGCCGTTCCAACTGGCGGTGCTGGGGCTGGCGAAGCTGCTCACCGAATGTATTCGTGAGGTGGAGCGCATCTATCTGTCGCTGTCGTTTATCACCACCCCGGTCTACTATCTTTCGGGCACGATCTGGCCGGTGCAGTCGATGCCTGACTGGGTCCGTACCATTTCCATGATGTTTCCCTCTACCTGGGGGACCAGAATGATCGCGGGAGTTAATCAGATGGGGCTGCCGGTATCCGAAGTCAGGCAGTATGTGATGGTTCTGCTGGTAATGGGCGCAGTGTATGCCACCACAGGATTTCTGGTGGCAAAACTGCGCGAAAACGGCTGGCGGTGCCGTTCAACCGATTAACAGGAATGGCTATCTGACCAGCTCCAGCCCGGCTACGCGCCGCCAGTAGCCGTTGCAGTCACCGCCTGCTGCCAGCGCCACAGGGCTGTGGCCTGCCTCATTGGCACGAAACTGGCTAATCACCTCCAGCGTATCAATGCCCGACGGGGAGAGCCGCACCACGTCGACCAGTCCCTGCATTGAGGTCAGCTCGTTACCGAGGTTGTAGCAGTATCCACTCATGGTCTGAATGCCGTTGAGCACAAACACCTGCTGATCTTCCTGAGTATGCAGGCTGCGACCCTGTGGATAGTGAATACAGCAGGTCTGGCACTCATCCTTGCTGCGGTTTTCCGATCGGGCGGTAAAGCAGCGGGCCGAGTAAGCAAGCGGCAGATAGCCGTAGCTCATCACCTCGACTTCGAATTTATCGCGGATGCCCAGTTCGTCGCACTGCGTCAGCAGGTTAACCAGCCAGTCCCGAGACAGCTCGACCGGCATGCACCAGCGGGTCATTCCCATCTTCAGTAGCAGTTCCAGCGTCACGGCGTTGTAAACATTCAACGCAGGCCCGGCCACAAACGGCAGCCCGGCTTCGTTAGCCAGCGTGACCGCGCCAAAGTCGCTGGCCTCAATGATAAATTCGCGGTTATCCACGTAGCGCTTGAGCTCGGTCAGTTCGGAGGGAGACTGCAGCAGCGCCAGCGTGCTCAGCACCACCTGTTTCCCCGCCGCAGCCAGCTCCCGGGCCATCGTCAGCCAGTCGTTGAATTTGGTTGCCCGCCGCTTGCTGCATACCGATTCGCCAAGGTAGATAATCTGCGCCTCGCTGTCTGCCGCCGCACGATAAAAATCCTGCAGCGCCTCATGCGGCCAGTACCACAGCACCGGCCCCAGTGAATACTTCATCCTCTTCCTCCTATTGCCACTGCCGGTGCCAGGCACCCAGCGTGGTCTGCGTACCTTCACTCAGCTCGGACAGTGCCGCCATCCACTGCGGCTGGGCGACAAAGTTATCCGGGGCCGCTTTACAGCGATCGATAGCCTGTCGCCAGATGCGTGTCACCTGCGCCACATAGGCGGGACTGCGCTGGCGGCCTTCAATTTTTACCGACGCGATGTTGGTTGCCATCAGCTCCGGCAGCAGTTCCAGCGTATTCAGGCTGGTGGGTTCTTCCAGCGCGTGATAGCGCTGTCCGTCCAGCCTGTAGCGGCCTTTGCACAGGGTGGGATAGCCGGCATTTTCTCCGTCATCGTAGCGATCGATCAGCACTTCGTTCAGCCGCGACTCTAGTCCGTCAGCGGTTTGCTGCCAGCGGACAAAGCGGGCAGGGGAGCAGGCGCCAACGGTATTGGGCGACTCGCCGGTCAGATAAGAAGAGAGGTAGCAGCGACCCTCGGCCATAATGCACAGGCTGCCGAAAGCGAACACCTCCAGCGGCACGTTAGTATCCCGTGCGAGCTGGCGTACCTGATGAATAGACAGCACGCGCGGCAGTACCACCCGAGCCACATCGAAGTTACGCTGGTAAAAGCGCACGGCTGCGGCATTGGTGGCGGAAGCCTGCACGGAAAGATGGCGTTCTATGTGAGGATAGCGCTCGGCGGCGTAGGCCAGCATGGCGATGTCGGCGAGGATCAGGGCATCGGCCCCGGCACCGGCGGCCATATCCACCGCCCGCTGCCAGCGGGTGTAACCATCCGGATGCGCAAACGTGTTAATCGCCACGTGCAGCTTGCGCCTGTGCTGATGAACGAAGCGAGCGGCCTCCTGCAGGCGTTTATCCGTGAAGTTCAGGCCCGCAAAATGACGGGCGTTGGTTTCATCTTTCAGACCGATGTAGACCGCGTCAGCGCCGTTTTCAATGGCGGCCTTCAGTGCCGGAAGATTTCCGGCCGGGCACAGCAGTTCCATAAGGAGCAATTCCATTAAACAGAAGAATCGATGATTTTAGAGAGGAAAGCGGCGACAAATTTTGATTTAAGGCATCGAATGGCGTATTGATGAGGGACGGATTCCCTGCTAAAAATCGTATAGTTCGCCCATTTTATTGATCCAGCCGCCTGAAGCGCTCCGCCATTGTGGCAAAATAGGCGAAATTTTTCGTAAGGAGTAATAATGGTGTTGAACCCGCTACGTACCCACTGCGTCCGTAAAGGGCCGCAGCTGCTGAGTTTCCCGCTGCGATTCACCCCGTTTGTACTGAAAAAGCCGCTGCTGCAGGGGCTGCTGCGCTGGCAGTTTCAGCAGGCTCTGGCAGAAGGCGAACTGGATTTTCTTGAAAATCGCTGGCTGGGTATTGAAGTGAGCGATCTTGAGCTACGCTGGTCAGTTACGGTTGAAAAAGGGCAGCTTTTGGTTGCCGAACGCAGTGATTGTGACGTCTGGTTTCGCGGCAATGCCAACGATCTGCTGCTCATTACCGCGCGCAGACAGGATCCCGATACGCTGTTCTTCCAGCGTCGACTGCATATTGAAGGTGATACCGAGCTGGGGCTGGAAGTGAAGAATTTGATGGACGCAATCGATATTGAATCCATGCCGAAGCCAATGCGCATCGGCCTTATGCAACTGGCCGATTTTGTCGAGGCCGGACTGAACGAGGACGCGACTTCCCCGCCGGATCGCGCAGGTGTGTCATGTTAATTCGTACCGAAATTGGTGTTGATGCCGCCAGCATCGACGGCCTGCTGCGCCGCAGCTTCCCGACGCCTGCTGAAGCCGAACTGGTGCAGCAGCTGCGCGAGGATGGGTTGCTGACGCTGGGCGTAGTTGCCACCGATGATGAAGGCCAGGTGCTGGGCTATGCGGCCTTCAGCCCGGTCACGCTGAATGAAGAAGATCGGCAGTGGGTGGGGCTTGCTCCGCTGGCGGTTGACGAAAGCGTGCGTGGACAGGGCTTGGGTAAACAGCTGGTTTATGAAGGGCTGGATACCTTAAATGAGTTCGGCTATGCGGCCGTTGTGGTGCTGGGCGACGTTGAATTCTACGCAAAATTTGGCTTTGTCAGCGCGGCGCAGCACCAGCTGCACTGCCGCTGGCCCGATACGCAAACGGCATTCCAGGTCTACAAGCTGGCGGACGATGCTTTCGACGGCGCGACCGGTGAAATTGGCTATTCGGAGCCGTTTAACCGTTTCTGAGCCGTTCAAGCCAGAGGGTTAAAGATTCAGGCTGGTGGGTAATCAGCCTGATTTTTTCCTGCTTCTTCAGCTGTTTCACCTGATACTCCAGCTTTGATGCCTGCGAGCGATCGCCTGCTTCACAATGGAACAGCAGCTCCAGCGGTCCTTTACCACGCAGCGCCTTCGCACCTTTCCCGTTCTGGTGCTGGTTAAAACGTCGGTCAACATCGTTGGTGATCCCGGTATACAGCAAGCCCTTAGCGGTGCGCAGGATGTAGAGTCGCCAGCTGGCGGCGGTTGTGCTCATGAGTATTCTCGGAAACGGCAGTCACCGCTACTTTAGCGTAAAAATGTGCGCGCAGGGTGCGTGATTTGCCATAGCCGGATGCCGCATTCGCCATTCGATTCCTGGCGCAGCGGAGAACGACGAGCTTTTTCCAGCCTCGCCTGTGCACCGCATTACGATCTGTTTTCTAATGACTGCGGCTCTTCAGCGAAGCCGGTGTATCACCTGATTACTGCTGCCGCGCCACAGCAGCGCCGGATCGCGCAGCTCCCGAACATATTTCCCGTCGATCAGCACATCCACCATCGCGACGACCTCCTGCTGGCGTTCGCTCAGTTCCGCCAGCCTGTAGCCGGTCCACATCCAGATATCTTTCCCTGAGCAGTCGCGCCGCACGCGCCACAGCAGCCGCCGGACATCGACCAGATTGGCCGGATGTAGCGGATCGCCGCCCGAAAGCGACAGTCCCTGGCGCGGAATGCGGCTGTCGTTGAGATCGGCGATCAGCCGCTCCTCCATCTCAATGGTAAAAGGCGCACCGGAATTCACCCGCCAGGTGCTCTGATTATAGCAGCCGGGACACTGGTGCTCACAGCCGGAGACAAACAGCGTGCAGCGCGTGCCCGGTCCGTTAACGATATCCACCGGGTAATACTGATGAATATTCACCCCAGCTGCCCGGAGGCAAGATGCTTAACGCGTCGCTTAACCTCTTCCTGCTTGCCGGCGTTAAACGGGCGGGCATCCGGGCTGCCGAGATAGCCGCACACCCGCCGCGTGACCGAAACCCGGCTGCTGTCGTGGTTGCCGCATTTCGGGCAGGTAAAACCTTTGCTGGTGCAGTCGAACTCCCCGGTAAACCCGCACTCGTAGCACTCATCAATCGGCGTATTGGTGCCGTAGTAGGGCACGTGTTGGTAGCTGTAGTCCCAGACGTCCTCCAACGCTTTCAGGTTGTGCTGAATATTCGGGTACTCGCCGTAGCAGATAAACCCGCCGTTGGCTAAAGGTGGGTAGGCGGCCTCAAAATCGATCTTGTCGTAAGGGTTAACCTTTTTCTCAACGTCCAGATGGAAGCTGTTGGTGTAGTAGCCTTTGTCGGTCACGCCGGTGACTACGCCAAACTCGGCGGCATCAAGACGGCAAAAGCGATCGCAGAGGTTTTCACTTGGCGTACTGTACAGGCTGAAGCCGTAGCCGGTTTCGTCTTTCCAGCGCTCCACCGCCTGGCGCAGATGGCTGACAATCGCCAGCCCGGTTTCACGCAGGCGGGCGTCATCGTAAGGATGAACCGCGCCGCCGCTCAGGGCATTCAGCGTTTCATGAATGCCGATATAGCCGAGGGAAATCGACGCGCGGCCGTTTTTAAAGATACCGGCAACCGGTTCATCCGCCTGCAGCCGCACGCCGCAGGCCCCTTCCATATACAGAATCGGTGCGACACGCGCCTTGACGTTTTCCAGCCTGGCGATGCGCGTCATCAATGCCTTTTTAGCCAGCAGCAGCCGATTATCCAGCAGCGCCCAGAAGCGTTTTTCGTCGCCCTGTGCTTCCAGCGCGATGCGCGGCAGATTCAGGCTGATGACGCCGATATTGTTGCGGCCGTCGTGGATCTGCTCGCCGTTTTCTTCATACACACCGAGGAAACTGCGGCAGCCCATCGGCGTTTTAAAGGAGCCGGTGACCTCAACCACCCGGTCGTAATTGAGAATATCGGGGTACATGCGCTTGCTGGCACACTCCAGCGCCAGCTGCTTGATATCATAGTTGGCCTCGCCGGGCAGGCGGTTCAGCCCCGCCCGGATGGCGAATACCAGCTTCGGAAACACAGCTGTTTTGTGATTTTTCCCCAGCCCGGCAATACGGTTTCGCAGGATCGACTGCTGGATCAGCCGTGCAGACCAGCTTTCCCCCAGGCCAAAGCCGAAGGTGACAAACGGCGTCTGGCCGTTGGCGGTATGCAGCGTGTTGACCTCATATTCCAGCGACTGAAAGGCGTCGTAGCACTCTTTTTCCGTGCGGCTGCGCGCGTAGGCTTCGCCGTCCGCAATCTGCCAGCTCTGCGCCACCAGACGATGCTTTGCCAGGCTGGCCTCAACGTAGGGAGCCAGCACCTCATCAATACGGTTGATGGTGGTGCCGCCGTAAATATGGCTGGCGACCTGCGCAATAATCTGTGCGGTCACGGCGGTGGCGGTAGAGATCGATTTCGGCGGCTCTATCTCGGCATTACCCATTTTGAAACCGTGGGTCAGCATGCCGCGCAGATCGATCAGCATGCAGTTAAACATTGGGAAAAACGGCGAGTAGTCGAGATCGTGATAGTGGATCTCACCGCGCTCGTGGGCGGTGACCACATCGCGCGGCAGCAGATGCTGGCGGGCATAATGTTTTGCCACAATCCCCGCCAGCAGATCGCGCTGGGTTGGGATCACCTTGCTGTCCTTATTGGCGTTTTCATTCAGCAGCGCGGCGTTGCTCTGCTCAACCAGCCCGCGAATTTCATGATTCAGCCGCCCGCGCAGTTCCCGGGCGACATCGCGATCGTGGCGATACTCGATATAGCAGCGCGCCAGCTGCGGATATGACCCGGCCATCAGCCGATCCTCCACCGCCTTCTGGACCTCGGCAATATCCACCCGCTGACGATCGGCCAGTGCCGCACCGATCAGGCTGGCGACGGTGGCGCAGTAATCGTTATCCTCTACTCTCGCTGCCTGAGCGGCCGCGCGAATCGCCGCCTCAATGCGTGCGGGATCAAAAGCCACGATGCAGCCGTCCCGTTTGATGACCTCAGTTACCACCGCCACTCTCCTGTGAAATCTATATGTAGTTTGCGATGGGTATATTAAACGCTATATATAGTGCTTTGATCGACTTTAACCGAAGGTTTGTTGACCTGAAACAAAGATTACGATGTGGAGGCGCATAGTCAGTCGAGTGGATGAATTGCTACGGATGTTGACCGCAACAATCTGCTTTTACCGTGCTCTCGTGCTGTCGCAGTTGCATTCCTACCCCTGGAATTAATATTATTGCCGGTTGCCGTGGGGCGAAAGTCTCTTTGCCCGATTAAACCAGGAATAACTGCACGATGTCGTCTGTCACCTACAACGAAAATCAGGTCGTCCGCTGGCTGGGGGTACGAACCGTTGCCCGTGCGCGCGATCTGGTCGCCAGCGTGCAGAATATTCAGTGGCAGAACAGACTGCTAACCGGTGACGTGGCCGGGCGAGCGGCAGAACCTTACAGCGTAATGGTCCACTTCAGCCGTCCCCAGGGTAGGCTGCAGGCCAGCGGCGAATGCAGCTGCGCGGTCAAAAACAACTGTCGCCACGTTGCCGCGGTGATGCTGGCAAATCTGCGCCCGCGTCAGGCCGTGAATGACCAGGTGCTGAATACTATCGACGCCGATCCGGTTCCCACCCTGCAGCTGGAATCCCGGGCGAAGTTTATCAGCGGTTACGGCCACTACGGCCACCGGCAAAAGCGGCTCGACTTCGCCTCGGTCAGCTTTGACTATGCCGGCGTGCGGGTCGATGCCGGCAGCCGCGCGCAAAGCTTCAGCGATCGCAAAGGGCAGCACTATCACGTTGCGCGGCATGTTGAAGAAGAGCAGAACTGGCTGGTGCAGATCCAGAACGCCGGGCTGCAAACCATCCCGGCGGGCCATATCTATACGCCCGCGCCGCTGCCACCGGAGATCTTCGCCCCGGAAACGCCCGCCGAATGGCGCGACTTTATCAAAACCGGCCTGCCGGCCCTGCGCAGGCGCGGCTGGAAAATCCGCATGGACAGCGACTTTACCTGGAACGTCACCGAGGTGGACGCCATTGAAGGGCGCGCGGTGCAGGCGCTGGATGGCTGGTTCGATCTGGAGCTGGCGCTGAAATTGGGGCGTCAGCGCGTGCGGCTGGAGCCGCTGCTGGCGGGGCTGTTTGCCCGCGACAGGCGCTGGATGGGCGGCAGCCTGAATCTCATTCCCGATGACGAACAAATTGAACTGCGCGATGAACGCGACCGGCGTTTGCTGTTTCGCGCTGCTCAGCTCAAACCACTGGTCGGTAACCTGATCGACCTGTTTGACCGACAGGATCCGCAGCCGCTCAGGCTGGCCGCATGGGACGTCGGCCGCCTGGGGCAAAGCGATCCTCACAGCCGCTGGACCTTTGACAGCGACAGTGCGGTGCACCAGTTGGCGCAGAAGCTCAGCGGCAACGACGGCGTGCAGCCTGTCGTGCCGCCCGCGGGATTGAAAGCCACGCTGCGCGATTACCAGCTACAGGGCGTCAGCTGGATGCAGTTCCTGCGTCAGCATCAGCTGGCGGGCGTGCTGGCGGATGATATGGGGCTGGGCAAAACCATTCAGACCCTCGCGCACCTGCTGCTGGAAAAAGAGGCCGGACGCCTTGACCGCCCGGCGCTGATCGTCGTCCCGACCACGCTGGTGCATAACTGGTGCTGCGAGGCGGCGCGCTTTGCGCCCGACCTGCGCGTGCTGGCGCTGACCGGCCCGCAGCGCAAGGACTTCTTCGAACAGGTTGAGCAGTACGACGTGGTGATCACCACCTATTCCCTGCTGTGGCGCGATCAGCCGCAGCTGGTGGCGCACGCCTACCATATGCTGATCCTCGACGAGGCGCAGTACGTGAAAAACAGCGCCTCGCGTGCGGCCTCGGTGATCCGCGGGCTGAAGACTCGTCATCGCCTGTGCCTGACCGGTACGCCGCTGGAAAACCACCTCGGCGAGCTGTGGTCGCAGTTTGACTTCCTGCTGCCGGGATTCCTCGGCAGCGAGCGCGACTTTATGCAGGAATGGCGGATCCCGGTTGAACGCAACGGGGATAAGGCCCGTCGCGATCTGCTGGCGAAGCGCGTGCGGCCGTTTATGCTGCGCCGCCGCAAGCAGGAAGTGGCGAAAGAACTGCCGCCGAAAAACACCATCGTGCGCAGCGTGCCGCTGGAGGGCGCGCAGCGTGAACTGTATGACCAGGTGCGTGCGGCGATGCAGGATCGCGTGCAGCTGGCGGTACAGCAGCAGGGCGCGGGGCGCAGTCATCTGCTGGTGCTGGATGCGCTGCTGAAACTGCGGCAGATCTGCTGCGATCCGCGGCTGGTGGAGGACGCGCGGGCGGAAAAAGTGAAGCACTCCGCCAAACTGAAGCTGCTGCGCGAGATGCTCAACGATCTGCTGGCGGAAGATCGCCGTATTCTGATCTTCTCGCAGTTCACCTCGATGCTGACCCTTATTGCGGAAGAGCTGCAGCGCGCGCGCATTGATTTTGTCACCCTGACCGGCAGCACCCGCGATCGCAATGAGCCGGTGCGGCGCTTCCAGCAGGGTGAAGTGCCGGTGTTTCTGATCAGCCTGAAAGCGGGCGGCGTCGGTCTGAACCTGACGGCGGCGGATACGGTGATCCACTACGATCCCTGGTGGAACCCGGCGGCGGAAAATCAGGCCACCGACCGAGCCTATCGCCTCGGCCAGGATAAGCCGGTCTTTGTCTACAAGCTGATTGCGGCGGATACCATTGAAGAGAAGGTGGTGGCGTTACAGCAGAATAAAGCAGAACTGGCGGGGGAAATTCTGGCGGATGAACTGAGCGAACCGGCCAGCTTCAGTCAGGAAGATTTATCGCAGCTGCTGACCTGATTTCCCCGGTTGGGCTAAAGCAGGGCGGATGACAATCCGCCCGCACTTTTAGCGACGAACGGCGATCGCTTCGATCTCAATCTTCACATCTTTCGGCAGACGAGCCACTTCCACGCAGGAACGCGCCGGGAAGCTGGCCTGATGCTCGGTGAAGAAGGCTTCGTACGCGGCATTCACCGTGGTGAAGTCGTTTAGATCTTTCACAAAAACGGTGGTTTTCACAATATCACCGACTTTCAGACCGGCCGCTTCCACGATGGCCTTGACGTTTTCCAGCGACTGACGCGCCTGCGCGGTAATATCATCGGGCACGTTACCGGTTTTCGGATCTACCGGGATCTGGCCTGAAGTGATAATCATGCTGCCGAGATCGACGCCCTGAA
The DNA here is from genome assembly GCF_003751505.1 of Erwinia sp. JUb26. Taxonomy (GTDB): domain Bacteria; phylum Pseudomonadota; class Gammaproteobacteria; order Enterobacterales; family Enterobacteriaceae; genus Erwinia. The sequence goes on from NZ_RJVB01000008.1 coordinate 115,042, forward strand.
CATAGGGACCAATCGCTGCCGGGGCGTTTTCAGTACTGATTTCGCGAGACATAGTTTCTCCTGAATGTGTCTGAGGTTTGCGGGGCGACACGGTGCGCCCCAGCGATATTTACCACATCGGCTTAAACCTGCAAACAGTAATCAGTCGTTCGCCATAACCACATGGTGCGCAAACTCTTTCTCGCAGTATTTGCACTTGAGGTAGAGATTGGCATTACGCGCTTTCACCGCGAAGCTGGAATACACCGGCTCGTTGCGGCTGATGCAGTTGCTGTTCGGGCAGGTCAGCACGCGCTCGATGCGCTCCGGCAGCGTCGGAGAGCTTTTCGCCACCACGTTATAGTCATCAATGCGGTTAACCGTGGCGTGCGGCGCGTAAAGCGCCAGCTGGTTGATTTGATCGTCGGTGAGGAACGTATTCTCGATCTTGATGATATCCTTGCGGCCCATCTCGCCGGACGGCAGATTCAGGCCAATGGTAATGCGCTGGTCGGTTTCGGTCAGGCGGAACAGGGAAAGCAGCTTAAAGCCGACCTGCGCCGGGATATGGTCAATCACCGTGCCGCATTTAATCGCTTCAACCTGTAATTTATTATCGTGCGTCATCGTGTTTCTCCTGATTAGCCAGTTCGCTGTTCAGTACCAGCGCCAGCAGCGCCTGGCGTGCGTAGATACCGTTGCCTGCCTGCTGGAAGTACCAGGCATAAGGCGTGCTGTCGACGTCGGTATCGATCTCATCGATGCGCGGCAGCGGGTGCAGCACTTTCATATTGTCGCGGGCGTGAGCCAGGTCGCTGGCGCGCAGAATAAACTGGGCCTTGACGTTGGCGTACTCGGACGGATCCAGGCGCTCTTTCTGCACGCGGGTCATATACAGAATGTCCACCTGCGGCACCACCTCTTCGATATTATCGTGGCGTGTCCAGACAATGCCTTTCTCATCCAGCATATCGGTGATGTAGGCCGGCATAGCCAGCGCATCCGGCGCGATAAAGTAGAAGCGGTTGCCTTCGAACTTGGCCAGCGCCTGGGTCAGCGAGTGAACGGTACGGCCATACTTCAGATCGCCGACCATCGCCACGTTCAGATTATTCAGTCGGCCCTGCGTTTCCTGCAGGGTGAACAGATCCAAGAGGGTCTGCGTCGGATGCTGGTTCGCACCGTCACCAGCGTTCAGAATAGGAACGCCGCCGGAAAACTCGGTCGCCAGGCGCGCGGCACCCTCCTGCGGATGGCGCATCACAATCGCATCGACGTAGGTGCCAATCACCGAAATAGTATCCGCCAGCGTTTCGCCCTTTTTGCCCAGCGAGGTGTTGCTGCCGTCGGCAAAGCCGACCACGGAAGCGCCGAGGCGGTGGATCGCCGTTTCAAACGACAGGCGGGTACGAGTAGAGGCTTCAAAGAAGCAGCTGGCAATGACTTTATGTTTCAGCAGTTCCGGCTGAGGATTCGCCTTCAGGCTGGCGGCGGTGCGCAGCACCAGTTCCAGCTCTTCACGGTTGAGATCGTTAATCGAAATAATATGTTTGTGATATAGCGGATTGGCAATAGTCGCCATGTTCACTCTCCTCTACGCGCGCCGGTACTGAAAAAAGGACAAAAAAAAGCCCCTCAATGAGGGGCTTTTTTCTGATGATCGGTAGTGCAACGGAAGGAAAAACGGCACTGCCCGCCTGTATACAGACGTGGGTGAACGGTGATGTTAATAGCGTTCTGTGGCATGGTTCCTCCCGGCAAACGGGGGGCATTATACGCATTCGAAACGGCACGGCAAGTGAAAAACGCGCGCCGGGTAATCGTTTGCCTCCCGCAGGGCTACTACAGTTTCGCCAGCGTCGCGACCATTACCGCTTTGATGGTGTGCAGACGGTTTTCCGCCTGATCGAACACCACGCTGTGCGCGGATTCAAACACCTCATCGGTCACTTCCATGCCGCCGTGCAGATCGTACTGCTCGGCCATCTGCTGGCCCAGCGTGGTTTGATCGTCGTGGAAAGCGGGCAGGCAGTGCAGGAATTTCACCTGCGGATTACCGGTCAGCGCCAGCATCTCCGCATTCACCTGATAGCTGCGCAGCAGGGCAATGCGCTCTGCCCAGACTTCTTTTGGCTCGCCCATGGAAACCCAGACGTCGGTATAGATAAAGTCAGCCCCTTTTACGCCCGCCGCGATATCTTCGGTCAGGGTAATTTTTCCGCCGGTTTTCTCCGCCGCTGCGCGACACTCTTCAACCAGTTTTTCATCCGGCCAGCAGCCTTTCGGTGCTACCAGGCGCAGATCCAGGCCCACCAGCGCGGCCGCTTCCAGCATGCTATTGCCCATATTGTTGCGCGCGTCGCCAACGTAGGCGAAGGTCATTTCGCTGAAGGCTTTCTCCGGCAGATGTTCCTGCATGGTCAGCAGATCGGCCAGCAGCTGGGTCGGATGGAACTCATTAGTCAGGCCGTTCCATACCGGCACCCCCGCATGTTCAGCCAGTGATTCCACCAGCGTCTGGCCGTGGCCGCGATACTGGATGCCGTCATACATCCGACCCAGCACGCGGGCCGTGTCCTTCATCGACTCTTTATGGCCGATCTGGCTACCGCTTGGGCCCAGATAGGTGACGTTAGCGCCCTGATCGTAAGCGGCAACTTCGAAAGAGCATCGGGTACGGGTCGAGTCTTTTTCGAAGATGAGCGCAATATTCTTGCCTTTCAGATGCTGAATTTCTTCACCGTTTTTCTTATCGGTCTTAAGCGTTGAGGCCAGAGCGAGTAAACCGTTGATTTCGGCGGGGGTAAAATCCAGCAGCCTGAGGAAATGACGTTGATACAGATGACTCATAAAGCACTCCAGGTAATCTTTAATGAATTTAAATTCAATCTAACCGTATGAATATTCATTTTCAACCCCGGCGTGCAGAAACTTTTGTATAAAGGTAGTGGCGCAGAGGGCGCTGTGGGAAAATAATCAAACAAGACCCATAAATTAAGGAACGGATCATGGCTAATGAAGCATTTTTGGCAGAGCAGCGTGAAGAGACGCGGCTGATTATTGAAGAGCTGCTGGATGACGGTAGCGATCCTGATGCGCTGTATACCATTGAGCATCATTTTTCCTGTGACAGCTTCGACGCGCTGGAAAAGGCGGCGGTGGAAGCATTCAAGCTGGGCTATGAAGTGACCGAGCCGGAAGAGCTGGAGCTGGAAGACGGCACTACCGTAATGTGCTGCGATATCCTGAGCGAAGGCGCACTGAATGCCGAACTGATCGACCAGCAGGTTGAACAGCTGGTGGATCTGGTGGCGAAATTCAACGTTGACTACGACGGCTGGGGCACCTACTTCGAAGATCCTGATGCCCAGGACGAAGATGAAGACGGTGAAGATGAGGCTGACGACGAGGAAGACAACGGCGTACGTCACTAATCCTGCATAGTGCACGCCGCAGGTACTCTGCGGCGTGATGATTCTTTCCTGTCTGGTCCGAATGATGAATACCGAACACCTCCTTGCCCCCATTCACGGCTTTCTGCTTTGCCGCACCCCGCAGGCGTGGATCGACGAAGCGCGTAAACCGCAAAATCTGGCCCTGCTGCTTACCGATCACCTGGTCTGTGAGCTGAAAGCGGCACAAACCGCCATGTGGCTGATCCGTAAGTACGTGGCTGATAAAGCCAGCGGCGATGCGCTGCTGGCGTGGCTGAAGCCGTGGGAAAACTTCGTCCACAATTCGCAAAGCGATCTGACGTTTCTTGAACAGCACCGGGCGCTGTCTAAAACCATTATTACCCGAGAAGAAACACCGTACGGCGATGAGCTGGTGGATAAGATGGTGCTGCTGATTAAAGAAGAGCTGCATCATTTTTATCAGGTGCTGGAGATCATGCAGGCGCGGGGGATCCCCTATGCGAAAATTACCGCCAGCCGCTACGCCAAAGGGCTGCTGCGAGAAGTCGCTACCCACGAGCCGCAGACGCTGGTGGATAAGCTGATCTGTAGCGCCTACATCGAAGCGCGTTCCTGCGAGCGTTTTGCCAGCCTGGCCCCGTATCTTGACGATGAGCTGTCGGCTTTCTATGTCTCACTGCTGCGTTCGGAAGCGCGGCACTATCAGGATTATCTTGCCTTGGCTGAGTTGATCTCAGGGCAGGATATCAGTGCGCGTGTACGGAAGATTGGTGAAACCGAAGCCCGTTTAATCAGCGATCCGGATAGCGAGCTGCGTTTTCATAGCGGGATGCCGGATTTTTGATTGCATGCAGGGGACCGGGACCGGAGAGCGGCCTCTGCGGCTGCCGGACGGTCCTCGCGCCGCTTCGCGGTGCCTTCGGCTTCGGCTGCGGGCCTGTCGGATCGGCACAGAGCGGGCGTCCTGCCCGCGCTGCGCCTGAGCCCAGCATCCCTGCTGGTCTCTCCGGTCCCACTGCCTGCTCCTCAGCGCTGCGGATTGTCCGTCAGCCGCAGAGGCCGCTCTCCCTTCGCCTCAGGTGCCCGCTTATCCAGGTAACACAGGTTTTATTTGCCTACGGGCTGTTGGTAGATGTGTCCGTTTTTCCGGGTAACACAGACTTTATTTGCTGACGGGTTGTTTGTCGGTGTGTCCGCTTATCCAGGTTACACAGGCTTTATTTGCCGACGGGCTGTTGGTGGGTGTGTCCGTTTTTCCGGGCAACGCAGAAGTTTATCAGCGGACTGGCGGTGGCTTCGGTCGGAGCATCCGCAGCGCTGAACGGAGAGAGGAAGCCAGGATTCGCCCACACGGACGTGGGCGAAAGGCACGGCCTGGGCAGGAAGCCCAGTCTGTGGCGGTCCGACAGGCTGACGAGCGAAGAGAAGGAACCGCGGCGCGGCGCGAGGACCCGCCCGACCGAAGCCACCGCCAGTCAGCGGGGGCGCCGGCGTTCAGGCAACTCAGGCAAAGAGCATCAAATCTAAATCACCGCCAGTGAGCGGGCGCGCCAGCGTTCAGGCGACTCAGGCAAAATGCAAAAGCCTTATAACGCTTTCAGCATCGTCACTTCGCAATCTACATGTCCGGTATAGCCCATCGGGCCATCAATATGCTGGAAACCCAGATGTTCATACAGGCGAATTGCGCGCGTCAGTGACGCGGTGGTTTCCAGATAGCAACGCTTGAACCCGCGCTCGCGGCCATACTCCAGCGCCTGAAGCGCCAGGCTACGCGCCACACCAAGACCGCGCGCCTCCGCCAGGAAATACATCTTCTGCAATTCGCACACATCAGGATCGCCGCCCTGCAATGGCGCTAAACCGCCACCGCCAACTACCTTGCCTGCAACTTCCACGACCCAGTAGGCGCTGTTGTTTTCGCTGTACAGCTCATACAAACGATCCAGATTCGGGTCAGACACCGTATAGCCCTTATCCGCCGTTAAGCCAAACTCAGCAGAAACCGTGCGGATCACCGCAGCAATATGGGGATTATCAGCCAGCGTAATCGGGCGTACTTGCACAGTCAGGGTAGATTGAATCGCGGTTGTCATAAATCAGGCTCGTAGCAGTTCGGCAGCAGGTAAGTGTAATAACATTGCTGAGACGATGATGCAATGTGCGGATGAGTGTTTCCCCGGCATAACCAGGGTTAATCTTAATGATAACTATTTCATTGTTCAGCCATCAGTGCCATGCTTAAATAGCGGACAGTTGTACCGTTTAAATATTCTGACTTATTATTGAACCCTCTTATTTTCAGGAAGAAAATCTAATGGAAAACAATACTTCGTATTCTCAGCGCCATCCGGTGGTGTTCCACGGCCGCGCGGGCGAATATTTTTCAATCTGGTTAGTCAATGCATTACTGACCATGGTAACGCTGGGGATATATTCCGCCTGGGCTACCGTACGCCGCCGTCGCTATTTCTATGGTAATACTGAAATTGCCGGCGATCGTTTTGATTATCATGCGCGTCCGATCAATCTCCTTATTGGCCGCATTATTGTCTTTATTGGTCTGGTGCTGTTCTTTATTATCTCTTCGATTTCCCCGACCCTTACCCTGATTTCTATGCTGGCCTTCTTTGCGCTGATACCGTGGATTGTGATCCGCAGCTGGCGCTATAACGCGCTGATGAGCAGCTTCCGCGGCGTGCGCTTTAACTACCACTGCCGCCTGGGCCGCGCATACTGGACGATGTATCTGGCACCAGTACTGATGATTCTGGCGCTGTTGTTGGTGGTTGGCATGATCGGCGCAGCAGGTGTGACCAGCGGGAATATCAGCACCACATTGACCGTCGGCGTGATCTGCTTCGTGCTGTATCTGGTGGGGCTGGCGGCAATACAGGGGACCGTTGCCGCACTGAATCACGATCTGTATATCAATAATATGGCGTTTGGCCAGCTGTCGTTTAAAGCCGAACTGAGCAAAAAGACATTTATTAAAATGGTCTTGATCAGCTTCCTGATTATGCTGCCGTTCCTGATTGTCGGTGGCCTGCTGGTGGGTTCGCTTTTCGCTTCTATTATCTATGCCTCGGCAATGGGTGCGAGCGATCCGGAGATGCTGGGTAATATGATGGCCGGAAACGTGCTGAATATTTTCCTGACTTTCCTGGTCATTCTGTTCGGTGGCTTAGTCTCTTCCGCTTATTTAGTGGTAGCACAACGTAATTATGTTTTCGGCCAGACCCAACTGGGCGATAAGCTGCGCCTGAAATCTACGCTGTCGACGGGCGCCTTCCTGGCACTGACGCTGACCAATACGCTGATCGTGATCTTCACCCTCGGTCTGGGTGCCCCGATTGCCGAAATTCGACTGGCGCGTTATCTGGCTAACAGCACCGAGCTGGAGGGCGATATCTCGCTGGATGAAGTGATGGCTCATCACGACTCGGCCCGTACGGCAGTGGCGGAAGAGGTGGTTTCCGCCTTCGATCTCAACGCGGGAATCTGATTGTGCAGCTTAACGGCTATTATCAGTCTCCCGGACGGGCAGCTCGCGAGGCTGCCCGTCTCACATTACATGAGCGGCATCTGGTGCTGGACTGCAACGGGCAGCAGCAAATCGTCCTGCTCAACGCGATATCGGTATCCGACGCGCTGGGCTCGATTCCGCTGACGCTGACCTTTGCCGACGGTGGGCGCTTTGTGCCGGAGGACGACGCCGCCTTTCGTCAGTGGTGGCAGCAGCGCCACCGTCCGGGGCTGGTGCATCGTCTGGAGCGGCACCGTCGCGGCGTCGGTCTGACCCTGCTGGCCACGCTGGCCGCTATCGCGCTCTATGTCTGGGTGATCCTGCCTGCCGCCAGCACCGCGCTGGCGTCTAATATGCCGGCTTACGTCGAGCGGCAGGTGGGGCAGCAAACGCTGACCCTGTTGCAGAGCAGCGGCTTTAGCGATGGTAAGCTGATGCCGGAGCAGCAGCAGCGAATGGAACGCCTGTTTAGCGGTATTATTCCCGGAGAGATGAAGCAGGACGCGGTGCCGCTGCGGCTGAAGATCATGCATTTCGACGGCGGCGCGAACGCCTTTATGCTGGCGGACGGCACGCTGGTGGTCAGTGACGATCTGGTGCGCATGGCGAAAAGCGATGATGCGCTGGCGGCGGTGATGCTGCATGAAATTGGCCATCATCGTTATCGCCACCCCATGCGGATGCTGGTGCGTTCGTCGCTGATCTCGCTGAGCTACATGTGGCTGACCGGGGACGTCAGCGGGATTGGCGATACGCTGCTGCAGTCGGCGGCGTTTGTGCATCAGATGCAGTTTTCGCGCGGCATGGAGCGGGAAGCTGATGCGTACGCGATTGCGCAGATGAAGGTGCAGGGGCGTTCGCTGGCGGCGATGGCGGAGATTTATAGCCAGCTTCAGCAGTCGGGCGAGAAGGAGAGTCACGGGCTGAGTTTACCGGAATGGATGAGTACCCATCCGGATATGCCGGAGCGGATTAAGGTGATTCGAGCGGCGGAGTAGGGTCAGGTTCGACGTCTGGCTGAGTATGCGTTTGATGCCGTCTGGGATTCCTGTGTCTGGCTGGCGGGCTGTGCTCCCGTTCGGGCCGGTCCTCGCGCCGCTTCGCGGTGCCCTCACTTCGCTCGTCAGCCGGACGGACCGGCACAGACGCGCGTCCTGCGCGGCTGTGCCTTTCGCCTGCGTCCTTGCAGGCGAATCCTGGCTTCCTCTCGGCACTCAGCGCTGTGGATTGCCCGATCGAGAGCACAGCCCGCCCGCTTTGTCGTTCAGATGTAGCCTTAAAGAAAGTAAGACCCCTTTTGCGATTAAGCGGTGTTTTTAAAAGCCAGCAGGATGGATGAAGTGGGCCCGTCCCGGCGGCCAGCGGGCAATCCGCAGCGCTGAGGTGCAGGCAGCGGGACCGGAGGCGACAGCATGGATGCGGGCGCCAGGCCAGGCGCGGGCAGGACGCCCGCTCCTGGCCGGTCCGAAAGGCCGGATGCCGTAACCGAAGGCACCGTGCGAAGCTCGGCGCGAGGACCGACCGCAGGCCGCCGGGACGGGCCCACGCTCCCCAAACCTACAGCCACTTCTTAAATTTGCAGCCACTGCCTGAACTTACAGCCATTATCCATAGCTAAAGCCACCTTCAGCCCGAGAACGATCATCCTGGCTGTAAAACGCAAAAAAAAACCGCCATCAACAGACGGCGGTTTCAATCATCAGACTTGCGGAGAAAACTTACAGCGCGGCAATCACGCCCTGCTGCTCGATCAGCTTGATCTTAGCCTGCTCGAAGTCCGCCAGGCGCTCACGCTCCTTGGCGACAACCGCTTCCGGCGCACGGGCAACGAAACCTTCGTTCCCCAGCTTGGCGGTAATCTTCTCCATCTCCACGTCAATCTTGCCCACTTCCTTCGCCAGACGTTCCAGCTCGGCGGTTTTATCCACCAGCTCGGCCATCGGGATCAGCAGCTCTGCACCCTCAACCAGCTTGGTTACCGACACCGGGCCTTTATCTCCGGCAGGCAGCAGCTCCAGCTTATCCAGACGCGCCAGCGTCTTCAGGAAGTTGTGGTTTTCAGTCACGCGGCGGGCCGCCTCATCGCTGGCTCCGCGCAGCAGCACATCCAGCGGCTTGGCCGGGGAGATGTTCATCTCGTTGCGAATATTACGCACCGCGACAATCGCCTGCTTCAGCCACTCGGTATCCGCCATTGCCACGGCATCCACGTGTGCCGCGTCGAACGCCGGCATCGGCTGCAGCATGATAGTGTCGTCGCTGATGTTCTTCAGCACCTTCACGCGCTGCCAGATGGTTTCGGTGATAAATGGAATAATCGGATGCGCCAGGCGCAGCAGCGATTCCAGCACCGTGACCAGCGTATTACGCGTGCCGCGCAGCTGGGCTTCGGTACCGCCGTTCATCACCGGCTTGGCCAGCTCCAGATACCAGTCGCAGAACTGGTTCCAGGTGAACTCATACAGAATACCGGCAGCGATATCAAAGCGATAGCTGTCCAGCGCGTCGCGGTAAGCCTTCACCGTCTGGTTGAATTCAGCCAGGATCCAGCGATCTGCCAGCGACAGTTCCAGCTCGCCACCGTTAAAGCCGCAGTCGTGCTCTTCGGTGTTCATCAGTACAAAGCGGCTGGCGTTCCACAGCTTGTTACAGAAGTTGCGGTAGCCTTCCAGGCGCTTCATATCCCAGTTGATGTCGCGACCGGTCGAGGCCAGTGCCGCCAGGGTAAAGCGCAGGGCGTCGGTGCCGTGCGGTTCAATGCCGTTCGGGAACTGTTTCTCGGTGCGCTTGCGGATTTTTTCCGCCAGCTGCGGCTGCATCATGTTGCCGGTGCGTTTTTCCAGCAGATCTTCCAGCGAAATACCGTCAACCATATCCAGCGGATCGATAACGTTACCCTTCGACTTGGACATCTTCTGCCCTTCGTCGTCGCGGATCAGGCCGGTCATATACACGGTCTTGAACGGAACCTGCGGTTTGCCGTCTTCGTCTTTGATGAAGTGCATGGTCAGCATGATCATGCGCGCAATCCAGAAGAAGATAATGTCGAAGCCGCTGACCAGCACGCTGGTCGGGTGGAAGGTGCGCAGCGCTTCGGTATTCTCCGGCCAGCCGAGGGTGGAGAAGGTCCACAGGCCGGATGAGAACCAGGTATCCAGCACGTCTTCGTCCTGGGTCAGCACCACATCGTCGGCGATGTTGTTTTCCGCACGCACTTCGGCTTCGGTACGTGCCACGTAGACATTACCTTCCGCATCGTACCAGGCCGGAATACGGTGGCCCCACCACAGCTGACGGGAGATGCACCAGTCCTGGATATCACGCATCCACGAGAAGTACATGTTTTCATACTGCTTAGGTACGAACTGGATATCGCCGTTTTCTACCGCTTCTACCGCGACTTTCGCCAGCGGTGCAGTACGCACGTACCACTGGTCGGTCAGCATCGGTTCGATGACCACGCCGCCGCGATCGCCGTAAGGTACGGTCAGATCGTGAGGCTTGATTTCGTCCAGCAGGCCCAGTGCGTCAATCGCAGCCACAATGGCTTTACGCGCGGCAAAGCGCTCCAGCTTCTGGAACGCCAGCGGGATCTCGGTACCGTGGTCGTCGCACTCTTCGCCGTTGGTATCAAACACCTGAGCGGATTCGCGGATATCACCGTCGAAGGTCAGAATGTTGATCATCGGCAACTTGTGGCGGCGGCCCACTTCGTAGTCGTTGAAGTCGTGCGCCGGGGTGATTTTCACGCAGCCGGTGCCTTTTTCCATATCGGCGTGTTCGTCACCAACGATTGGAATGCGGCGGTTAACCAGCGGCAGCACAAGGAACTTGCCGATCAGATCTTTATAACGCGGATCTTCCGGGTTAACGGCCACGCCGGTATCACCGAGCACGGTTTCGGGACGGGTCGTCGCGACGACCAGATAATCTTTACCGTCGGCGGTTTTCACGCCGTCGGCCAGCGGGTAGCGCAGGTGCCACATTGATCCTTTGGATTCGCGGTTCTCCACTTCCAGATCGGAAATGGCGGTGCGCAGTTTAGGATCCCAGTTAACCAAGCGCTTGCCGCGGTAGATCAGGTTCTCTTTGTGCAGGCGAACGAAGACTTCTTTCACCGCGTTGGACAGGCCTTCATCCATGGTGAAGCGCTCGCGCTCCCAGTCAACCGAGTTGCCGAGGCGGCGCATCTGGCGGGTAATGGTGCCGCCGGATTCTTCTTTCCACTGCCAAATTTTTTCGATAAACGCGTCGCGGCCGTAATCCTGGCGGGTTTTGCCTTCTTCGGCCGCGATTTTGCGCTCAACCACCATCTGGGTGGCGATACCGGCATGGTCGGTCCCCGCCTGCCACAGGGTGTTTTTCCCCTGCATACGCTGGTAGCGGATCATGGTGTCCATAATGGTCTGCTGGAAGGCGTGACCCATATGCAAGCTACCGGTGACGTTCGGCGGCGGGATCATGATGCAGAAGCTTTCCTGGCTGGTATCGCCATTCGGTTTAAAGTAGCCCTGCTTTTCCCAGTGCTCGTAAAGCGGCTGCTCGATATCTTGCGGGTTATATGTCTTTTCCATGTTCTGCTATGTCGTTGGTGGCAAGGGCGGCGTTGCCGTATTCAAGTGGAATCCAACGCTGCGATACACTTTGTAGCGATCGCGCGCCAGCTGTTTCAAAGATGCTTCATAGGGTACGAAGTCTATCACTTCATAGAAAGCGGTGGCAAAATCTGCAAACTGCGGCAGCAGGCTGATCAGCAGATCGCGCGGCGCATTGCCTCGGCGCTGAGGCCAGGCCAGTTCGACCGGCGCGCCGTATTTCGGGCCTTCACCGGCCAGATTATGCGGCACAAAGGCGCTGGCCGGGCGCTGCCACAGCGCTTCATCCAGCCGGATAGCCTGCGCTTCGTCTTCACAGGCTATCAGCACGCGTTTGCCGTCACGCCAGCGGGCCTCCGCCAGATCGCAGACCAGCGCTTCCTGCGCGCTCAGCCCGCCGACCGGCGTATCGGTTTCCAGCAGATAGAACGTTGCGTTTTTCATGCCTCTGGCCTGGTTGGAGAAAAAACAGCAACGGCGGATCGGAGTCCGCCATTGCAGGGTTATCTTATCAGCAGCGGGCGAAAGGTGCATCCGCCCGGGCGGGAAGCGTTCAGGCCTCCCGCACGATGCTGTTAATCGTCGCCGTTCAGACCGGCGCGGTTAAGCAGGAACTGAGACAGCAGCGCAACGGGGCGACCGGTCGCGCCTTTCGCCTTGCCGGAGCGCCAGGCGGTACCGGCAACGTCGAGGTGCGCCCAGTTGTACTTACGGGCAAAGCGCGCCAGGAAGCAGGCGGCGGTAATCGCACCGCCGGGACGGCCCCCAATGTTTGCCATATCGGCAAAGTTGGAGTCCAGCTGCTCCTGATACTCGTCGGCCATCGGCAGGCGCCACGCGCGGTCACCGGCCTGTTCAGACGCACCGATCAGCTCGTGCGCCAGCGGATTGTGGTTCGACAGCAGGCCGCTGATATGGTGGCCCAGCGCAATCACGCAGGCCCCGGTCAGCGTGGCCACGTCGATCACCACTTCCGGCTCGAAGCGCTCCACGTAGGTCAACGCGTCGCACAGCACCAGACGGCCTTCGGCATCGGTATTCAGCACTTCAACCGTCTGGCCGGACATGGTGGTCAGCACGTCGCCCGGACGATAGGCACGACCACCGGGCATGTTTTCACAGCCCGCCAGCACGCCCACCACGTTCAGCGGCAGGTTCAGCTCGGCGACCATGCGCATCACGCCGTACACCGACGCCGCGCCGCACATATCGTACTTCATTTCGTCCATTGCTTCGCCCGGCTTCAGCGAGATGCCGCCGGTATCGAAGGTCACGCCTTTACCGACCAGCACAATCGGGCGCGCTTCCGCATCCGGGTTGCCTTTGTACTCAATCACCGACATCAGCGATTCATTCTGCGAACCGGCACCGACGGCGAGATAGGCATTCATCCCCAGCTCTTTCATCTGCTGTTCGCCGATGACGCGGGTGGTGATGTTTTTGCTGTAGGCGTCGGCCAGCTGACGCGCCTGTGAAGCCAGGTAGGCGGCGTTACAGATATTCGGTGGCATATTGCCGAGGTCTTTCGCCGCCTTCACGCCGGCGGCAACCGCCAGTCCGTGCTGGATCGCGCGCTCGCCGCTGGTCAGCTCGCGGCGGGTTGGCACATTGAATACCAGCTTGCGCAGCGGGCGACGTGGCTCAACCTTGTTGCTTTTCAGCTGATCGAAGCTGTAGAGCGTCTCTTTTGAGGTTTCAACCGCCTGGCGCACTTTCCAGTAGGTATTCCGGCCTTTAACGTGCAGCTCGGTAAGGAAGCAGACGGCCTCCATTGAACCGGTGTCGTTCAGGGTGTTGATAGTTTTCTGAATGACCTGCTTGTACTGGCGCTCGTCCAGCTCTCGCTCTTTGCCACAGCCAATCAGCAAAATACGCTCAGAGAGAATGTTTGGCACATGGTGCAGCAGCAATGTCTGCCCCACTTTCCCTTCCAGTTCACCACGGCGCAGCAGGGCGCTGATGTAGCCATCGCTGATTTTATCCAGCTGTTCAGCAATCGGTGACAGCCGGCGCGGTTCAAATACGCCCACTACAATACAGGCACTGCGCTGTTTTTCCGGGCTACCGCTTTTTACACTGAACTCCATGCACTCTCCTGAATCTTAAAGACAACGGCGCTTGCTGCGGCTAGTATATGTCGCTTCCGTAACGGAAAGTGTCGTTGCGTAAACGTCGTTTAGTCACGAACGTCAGATTGAGTTTCGGTGATAATTTTTTGTTTTTTCATCACCAGAACGCGATTTATTGCCATACTATTTTAGCTATGACAGGGCCATTGATGAGAAAAAATGGCGTATAAGCGATGAAACTAGCGATTTTCCTGCAAAAAGACAAGTTTTCACAGGCGTATTCAGCGTGATCATCATTAGATATCTGGTTCGGGAAATGCTCAAAAGCCAGCTGGCTATCCTGTTCATCCTGCTGCTGATCTTCTTTTGCCAGAAGTTAGTCAGGATTTTAGGAGCCGCGGTTGATGGCGAAATTCCAACAAATTTAGTACTGACATTATTGGGCCTTGGCGTGCCGGAGATGGCGCAGCTTATCCTGCCGTTGAGCCTGTTTTTAGCCATTTTGATGACGCTTGGCCGGTTATACACCGAGAGTGAAATCACCGTGATGCACGCCTGTGGTTTGGGCAAAAACGTGCTGGTCAAAGCGGCGATGGTGCTGATGCTGTTTACTGCGCTACTGGCGGCGGTAAACGTCGGCTGGCTTGGCCCCTGGTCATCGCGCCATCAGAGCGAAGTGATGCAGAACGCCAAGGCCAACCCCGGCGCGGCAGCGCTGGCGGCGGGCCAGTTCCAGCAGTCCTCTGACGGCCAGTCGGTGCTGTTTATTGAAAACGTGAAGGGCAACACCTTTGACAGCGTTTTCCTCGCACAGCTGCGGCCGAAAGGCAATGCCCGCCCGTCCGTGGTGGTGGCCGATCACGGCCATATGAATCAGCGCGCCGACGGTTCTCAGGTGGTGACGCTGGATAACGGTACCCGCTTTGAGGGCACCGCGCTGCTGCGTGATTTCCGCATTACCGATTTTAAAAACTATCAGGCTATCGTCGGGCATCAGACCGTCACGCTGGACCCGAACGATTCTGAACAGGCGTCGCTGTTAGCCCTGTGGCAGTCGGATAAACCTGATTTCCGCAGCGAACTGCACTGGCGTCTGACGCTGATCTTCTCGGTGCTGGTGATGGCGCTGATGGTGGTGCCGCTCAGCGTGGTCAACCCGCGTCAGGGACGCGTGCTGTCGATGCTGCCTGCGATGCTGCTGTATCTGGTGTTCTTCCTGCTGCAAAGCTCCCTGCGCTCCAGCGGCGGCAAGGGCCGCATTGACCCGGCCGTCTGGATGTGGGCGGTTAACCTGGGCTATCTGGGCCTGGCGGTGCTGCTGAATATGTGGGATACGGTGCCGATGCGTCGTCTGCGCGCGCGGTTCAACAAGAGAGGCACAGTCTGATGTTTGGCGTTCTTGACCGCTATATCGGTAAAACGATATTTAACACCATCATGGCGACGCTGTTTATGCTGGTGTCGCTCTCCGGCATCATCAAATTTGTCGATCAGCTGCGCAAAACCGGGCAGGGCGAATACACCGCCGCCGGGGCCTGGCTGTATACCGTGCTGAGCGTGCCAAAAGATATCGAGATCTTCTTCCCGATGGCGGCGCTGCTCGGCGCGCTGCTCGGCCTCGGTACGCTGGCACAGCGCAGCGAACTGGTGGTGATGCAGGCCTCCGGCTTTACCCGCCTGCAGATTGCCGCCTCGGTGATGAAAACGGCGATCCCGCTGGTGTTGCTGACTATGGCCATCGGTGAATTTGTTGCGCCGCAGGGCGAGCAGATGGCGCGTAACTACCGCGCTCAGCAGCTGGTGGGCGGCTCGCTGCTCTCCACGCAGGGCGGGCTGTGGGCGAAAGACGGCGATAACTTTATTTTTATCGAGCGCATTCGCGATGACAACCAGCTGGCCGGGATCAGTATTTACAGCTTTAACCATGACCGTCGGCTACAGTCGGTGCGTTATGCGGCTTCGGCCAAATACAACGCCGAGAAAAAGGTGTGGGAGCTGGCGCAGGTTGACCAGTCGGACCTGACCGATCCTGAACAGGTCAAGGGCAGCCAGACGCTGAGCGGCGAGTGGAAAACCTCGCTGACGCCGGACAAGCTGGGCGTGGTAGCGCTGGACCCGGAAGCGCTGTCGATTCGCGGGCTATATAACTACACCAAATACCTTGAGCAGAGCGGGCAGACGCCCGGCCGCTATCAGCTGAATATGTGGAGCAAAATCTTCCAGCCGCTGTCGGTGGCGGTGATGATGCTGATGGCGCTGTCGTTTATCTTCGGCCCGCTGCGCAGCGTGTCGATGGGCTTCCGCGTGGTGGTGGGGATCAGCTTCGGCTTCCTGTTCTACGTGCTGGACCAGATTTTTGGCCCGCTGAGCCTGGTTTACCATATTCCTCCGCTGCTGGGTGCGCTGCTGCCGAGTGCCGCGTTCTTCGCCCTCAGCGTGTTCCTGCTGCTCAAACGAAGGTAGTGCTGGCATAACAGGATGTCGCGTGATGAAGAAGGTAAGCGCGATGTCTTAGCCTGAGCGATGGTCTGTGGCGAAAGCCATACCGGAACGCACAGCGGGCGGGGGTAGCTGTAATCAAGATCCTGCCATCGTTGTTACCAGGAAGGGCCGGTTTGTCCGGCCCTTCTTGTTTACTGACTGCGCCAGTTCCAGTTCCAGTTCCAGTTCCAGTTCCAGTTCCGGTTCCAGTCCCAGTTCCAGTTGCAGCTTCCGGTCTCGGCCCCTGTTCCAGCCCCAGCCCTGGCTCCTGTTCCTGTTCCAGTCTCAGCCCTGTTATTTCTGCCGAATCTGCTGATTAATTGCCGCAATCATCCGCTCCAGGTTTTGCATTGCCCGCACGCCATCTTCAATGGTCGGCGCCTGGCTGCTTTCGCCCTTCATCCCGCGGAACACATCGCGCAGCAGCGCGTGGTAACCCTTATGATCCTCATTGGCGGCGGCGGTAAAGTTCGGCGTCCAGCACAGGGTATCGCTGGCGTTATCCAGCCGCGCCAGCTCATCCTCGGCCTTGAACGGCGGGTCGCGATGCCAGGCGACGTTAATTACGTTGTCCACCTCAATCCGCTGGTGGTTGCCCATCACGGTGATGTTCTCCATCGGCGTGCCGCGCGACTGCACGGTGCCCATCACCAGCGTACCGATCGCGCCGTTGGCAAACGCCATATTCAGATGCGCCAGCAGGTGGCCGGGGCGATGCTCGAGCGCTCTGGCCTGCAAATCGACGATTTCCGCGCCGACCAGCCACGGCATCAGATCCATATAATGCACGCAGTGATGCAGGTAGAAGCTGGTGTAGTCCACTGCCCCGCTGAAGTAGCCCGGCGCGGTCATATAGTTGCCCTGGAAGCCGAGCACATCGCCGAAGTCGCCGCTGCGCAGCACGTTTCCGGCGATCTTGTTGCCGGTAGAATAGCGCTTCATAAAGCCGACATAAGCGGCCACGCCGGTTCTGCGGGAGGCGGCGGCAATCGCCTGTGCCCCCTCGGTGCTGCCGCCCGGCGGCTTCTCAATAAACACCGGCAGCCCGCGCTTCAGCGCCGCAATGGCAAACTCCTCGTGCTGCTGCGGCCCTACCGCCATGCCGATGGCATCCAGCCCCGGGTGCGCCAGCAGCTGTTGAAAATCGCTGTACACCGCCGAGACGCCGTAGTGCCGGGCCACGTCCTGTGCGGCCTGCGGATTCAGGTCGCAGACCGCGCCCAGGGTGACGTTATTCGGTGCCAGCTGCGGCAGCAGCATCTGCGTTGCGTGTCGGCCACAACCGACCCAGCCAATGGTTAAACTCATCCGGCCACTCCTGCAAAGGTTAAAGAGGATTTCACCAGCGCCAGTCCGGCGCGTAATTTTTCTGATTCATCTTCATGCGGCGCGCGCCAGTGGGCGATCGGCAGACCCACCCGCCAGTCGTCGCGGCGGAACGGCTCCAGCGACACCGGGCCGCGATAGTCGACGTCGTGCAGGGCGCGCATCACCTCGGCCCAGTTCACATGGCCGGTGCCGGGGAAGCCGCGATGGTTTTCATTGGCCTGGAAGTGAACGATGCGTGAACCGGCGGCGCGGATCGCGCCCGGCAGGCTGCTCTCTTCCATATTCATATGGAAGGTATCCAGCAGCAGCCCCAGCGCCGGATGGTCAACGGCATCCACCACCTCAATTCCCTGCGCCACGGAGCAGACGATATCGGTTTCAAAACGGTTCAGCGGCTCCAGCGCCAGCGCTATGTCGCCGTCGGCTGCCTGCGGAGCGACCTGGCGCAGGGCGCTGACGGTGGCCTCAAGGCGACGGGCAATCTGCGCATCATCCGCCGGCGTGGGCGCACGCCCGGCAAACACCAGCGGTTCACCGTACAGCGGGCCGCCAACGATAGTGGCTCCCAGCTGCGCGGCGCTGTCGATACAGTAGCGCAGGTAGTCGATACCGCCCTGGCGCGCGGCGGCGTTTTCACTGGCGATGCTGCGCTGCATATTGACCCTGGCCGCCAGCACCACGCCCAGCCCGCTGTCGGCCAGCGCCTGACGCACCTCGTGCAGATTGAGCTGGTCTTCCGGCTCGGGAACCAGCAGCTCGATAAAATCGAAGCCCAGCTCGCGGATATGGCTGAACAGCGACAGATCCTTGCTTAAAAACGGACGAACAAACTGCATTGAGATAATGCCAACCGGGTTATTCATTACATCCTCCTGCGCCGTCAGCCTTTGACGGCGCCTTGTGTCATGCCACTGATTAAACGTTTTTGTACGATAAGGAACAGGACGGTCGCGGGCAGGGCGCCGATAATGCCGCCCGCGCTGAGCAGTCCCCATTCGATCTGGTATTCGCCGATCAGCTTCTGAATGGCGACGGTAATGGTTTTGACGTTGCGCCCGCCGAGGGTCAGCGCGTAGAGATACTCGTTCCAGGCGGTGATAAAGATGTAAATGCCGGTGGCGATCACGCCCGGCGTGCAGAGCGGCAGCACCACTTTCCACATCGCCTGCAGGCGGCTGCAGCCGTCGGTCATCGCCGCTTCATCCACCGATTTGGGAATGCCGTTGATGTAGCTGGTCATCATCCAGATGGAGAACGGAATGGCGACGGTAGAGTTAGCGATAATCAGCCCCAGATGCGAGTCCAGCAGGCCGATCTGTTTCATCAGCACAAACAGCGGCAGGATTAGCAGCACCACCGGGAACATATTGATCACCAGGAACTGCATCAGCAGCACCCGCTTGCCGCGAAAGTTAAAGCGCGAGAAAGCATACGCCGCCGGGATACTCAGCAGCAGGCCGAGCACCACGGTGCCGCCCGCCACGATGGCGCTGTGCATCATGTTTTCCAGAAAACCGACGCGGGCAAACAGGTTGGTAAAGTTCTCGAACGTCGGATGGCTGATGCCGGGTCCGGTGGTAAACAGCCGCTCTTTCGGCGTGATGGCGGTGAAAAACATCCAGATATAGGGGCCAAGCGTGAACGCGAGGATCGCCAGCATCGGCAGATGTATCGTCAGCAGGCGCTTCGGCAGGGATTTGTTAATGACCATTATGCAACCCTCCGCATGGTGCGGCGCAGGTAGATCACCACCAGAACCAGCAGCATCAGGGTGAAGCTGACCGCCAGCGCGGAGCCGTAGCCGAAGTCCAGGTTGGTGCGCGCTTTGATAAACGAGTAGAGCGGCAGGGTATAGGTGGCATAGCCGGGGCCGCCGCCGGTCATCACGAAGATCACATCGATCGAGTTGGCCACCCAGATAATGCGCAGCAGTACGGCGGTCAGCAGCACGCCGGAGATCCCCGGCAGGGTGATATGCCAGAACTGCTTCCAGCGCCCGGCCCCGTCCAGCGAGGCGGCTTCATAATAGCTTTGCGGGATCGACTGCAGCGCGGCGAGGATCATCACCGTAAAGAACGGGAAGCCCTGCCAGGTCAGCGTCAGGATCACCGCATAGAGCGCGGTATCCGGGTTTGACAGCCAGCCGATCGAGGTGGTGATCAGCTTCATGCGCAGCAGGAAGTCGTTCAGCACGCCGTAGTTCGGATCGTAGATCCACGCCCACATCAGCGCGATCACCACGCTGGGCAGCGCCCACGGTATGATGATCAGCGCACGGGCCAGCGGCCGCCAGAAAAACTGCTGGTTAAGCAGCAGCGCGGTAACCAGCCCCAGCAGCAGCTGAGCGGGAATGGTCACGCCGATCCAGATCGCCGTGTGTTTCAGCGAGGTCCAGAACACCTCGTCGGCAAACATCTTGTACCAGTTATTCAGGCCGCTGAAGGTAAAGGCCTTCGGCTTCCACAGCACGTAGTCATGAAAGCTCATCCACGTGGCCTGCACCATCGGCAGGAAGACAATCGCCAGCGTCACCAGCACCGCCGGAGAGAGCAGCGCATAGGGCAGCACGCGTCGCGCCAGCCCGGTACGGCGCAGCCGGGGCGGGGCGAGAGAATTTTCCATCACCATAATCACACCTCAAAGTGGCGGTTCGGCCGGCGCTATTGCTGGCTAAACAGGGATTCGATTTTGCTGTTCATCTGCTCAACGGTGATCTGCCCCAGCAGCGCCTGCTGCATGTTGACCGGCCAGACGGTGTTGATGAAGTCAGAGAGCTGCGGCGTATTGGGGTAGTCGTGGGCGTCCGGCAGTGAGTTGACGGTGGCGTCGATAAAGCGCTGCGGATGGGTTTTCCACGTTTTGGTGTCGCTTTTGGTCACCGGCAGCTGCCCGGTGGCGCGGTTAAACTGCGCGTTGTTTTCATGGCTGGAGAGGAAGGCGATCCACTTCCACGTTGCCTCTTTATCGGCGGCGGTGGTGAAGATGGCGTTAGATTCCACGGCGATCGGCGCCCAGCGCTTTTCATTGCACGCCGGTAGCGGCACGGCGGAAACTTTATCGCCCAGCACCGCCACCAGATCGTTGGCCGAGCCGATATGGTGGATGGTCATCGCGGTTTTGCCCGCTTTAAATGCGCCGATCACGTCCTTGAAGCCGTCGGTGGTAGCGGAAGGGGGGAACTCACCGGCTTTGTAGGCGTCGACAATGCGCTGGCTTGCCTGCAGCACGGCCGGTTTGGTCAGCCCGCCCTTGCTGAATTCACCGCCGGCCGGCATCACCAATGGTGCCCACATATCCTGGCCGCCGACGCCGCCGCGGAATCCAAAACCGTAAATATCGGTTTTGCCGTCGCCGTTGGTATCCTGAGTGAGTTTCTTAATATCGGCATAAAACTCATCGCAGGTTTTTGGCGGCGTCAGTCCGGCCTTCTCGAAATAGTCGGTGCGGTAATAAAGATAGGAAACGATATATTGCACCGGCAGGTAATACTGCTTATCCATACCGCCGCGCGCGATATCCACCGTATTTTCCAGCAGGTCGTCTTTGCCGGACCACTTACTGATGTAAGCATCCAGCGGCTCAAGGGCTTCCATCTCGTGCAGGCGCGGCAGGGCGAAGCTTTTCACCATTGCCGCATCCGGCGCGTTGCCGCCCACCAGCGAGGTATAAAGATTATCGTAATAGCTGTTCCACGGAATATTCTCCGCGTCGATCTTAATTCCCGGGTTGGCCTTTTCGAATTTAGTAATTAAATCCGACATGGTGTTGTCGGCATTATCCAGGTGATACCAGTAGTGGACAGTGGCGGCCTGGCTGGCGGAAACCGACAGGCAAAGGGAGGCCGCTAACGTCAGCGATGACATTACTCGTTTCATTTCTTGTGCTCCTGATTATTTTATAAGTTTGCAGGATAGCTGTAGGGTTCAGTCGCGATTCAGCGCGTCAGGTGATGCCAGGCATGGGCCGCCTCCTTGTGTGCCGTCACTGCCGCGGGCAGGCGCAGGGTCATCTGCATAAAACCGTGGACCACGCCGGGGACGATGCTCAGGCGATCGTCGCGCCCCAGCGCGTGCAGGCGGGCGGCGAACAGCTCGCTGTCGCTGCACAGCGGATCGATTTCTGCCGCATTCAGCCACAGCGGTGGCAGCGCCTTCAGCGCCGCATCGCTGGCGTGCAGGGGGGCCGTCAGCGGCTGCCGGCGCGCCTGTGCATCCGGCTGATACCAGTGCCAGTAGCGCTGCATTTTTTCGCGGGTCAGCCCCGGGCCGCCGGCGAACTGTTGATAGGAGGCGGTAGTAAAATCCGCGCCGTACACGCCGTAAAACAGCAGGCCGCAGCAGGGGCGAACGGCGTCTTCCGGCAGGGAGAGCATCAGCGCCACGGCCAGATTGGCCCCGGCGCTGTCACCGGCCAGCCCCAGGCGCCGGCGGTCCAGATGCGGGAACAGCTTGCCGCTGCTGAGCTGCTGCCACAGGCGCTGCGTGTCCTCCAGCCCGGCGGGATAAGGGTGTTCCGGGGCCAGGCGGTAATCAAACAGAATGACCGGCACGCCGCTTTCGGCGGCCAGCACCCGCGCGCTGCGCTGGTGGCTGGCGGCGCTGCAAAACGCCCAGCCGCCGCCGTGAACGTAGACGATCGCCCCCGGCCCGGCGTTCTCCGGGGTGTACAGCGTACCGGTAATCGTCGGCTGCCCGGCTTCCTGCAGCGTAAACGGCGTTACCTGCGCCATCGGCGGCAACTGCTGATTCCAGCGCCGGTTGCCGCGCTCCGCCTGCGCCCGTCCCTCAGCGGGGGAGAGCGTGGTCGGGTCCGGCAGCCCGGCGTCTTCCTGCTGGAGTTCACGCAGCAGCGCGGCCATTTCCGCCGAAGGCACTCCGTTCAGGCTCACAGCAGTTTCCCCGCGTCCGGCTGGGTCAGGTCCGGCCCGAAATCTACGGCGGTACGGATATGGTGCGACAGGCAGGCGACCAGCGCCGCGCTGTCTCCGCCGTCGATGGCGTCGATCAGCAGGTGGTGGCGCTCGGCGCTGTCCAGCAGCCGCGAGGTATCGCCGCCGCCGCAGTGCAGAATTTTATACCGGTGGTTGTGCACCAGGCAGCGCTTGAGGATCGGCTCGACGTTGGGCAGCTGCGCGCAGCTGTAAAGCCGCAGGTGGAATGCGCGGTCGTAGCAGGAGAGCAGATACTCATCCCCGGCGCGGGCGGCGGCGATCATCGCCTCGATATCCTTCAGTAGCAGGGTGCGCAGCTGAGCGCGGGCATCCGCCGTCAGTTCCAGCACGCGCGATACGGCGCGGCACTCAATATCGTGGCGGATGTGGATCATTTCTATCGCCTCCTGTTCGGTGCAGGGCGAGATTTGGGTTCCCCGGTGCGGCTGACGATGAACCAGACCTTCCTGCTGGAGCGCCAGCAGCGCCTCGCGCACCGTGCTCTGGCTGTAGCCAAAGCGCTGCGCCAGATCCAGCTCCAGCACCACCGACATCGGCGGCAGGATGCCGAGTACGATCTGCTGCTGTAACAGCTCGAACAGCGCGCTGCTGCGGCGGCCGATATCGCTGATTTTTCCAGGAAGTGTGCTCAGGTTAAAAGTTTCAATCGCCATTTTTTATTAACACTTGTTTAACGTTATCGATAACGATATTTATACTTACGAACAAAAAACATGCAATGTACGGTTCTGAAAATGTGATCGACCCGGAAAAATAAAAATCGGGAGATGACTTACCTTCACTCTGCATGGTCGTCTGGAAGTCTGCGGTATCCCGGCCATGACCTGGAACGATGAGGCAACAACCATGGCAGTGATTTCACTGGAAAAAATTACCAAGCGTTACGAGCATA
The DNA here is from genome assembly GCF_003751505.1 of Erwinia sp. JUb26. Classification (GTDB taxonomy): domain Bacteria; phylum Pseudomonadota; class Gammaproteobacteria; order Enterobacterales; family Enterobacteriaceae; genus Erwinia. Next base: position 138,280 of record NZ_RJVB01000008.1, read on the forward strand.
TTCAGGCCATTCACGGTATCGATCTGCATATCGAAGACGGTGAATTCGTGGCTTTTGTCGGCCCGTCCGGCTGCGGAAAAAGCACCCTGCTGCGGATGATCGCCGGGCTGGAAGAGATCTCCGGCGGCCTGCTGCGCATCGGTGATGAGGTGGTGAACCACCTGGAACCGAGCGAAAGGGAGATTGCGATGGTGTTCCAGGATTACGCGCTCTATCCGCATATGACCATCGCGGAGAACATCGCTTTCGGCCTGAAAATGAAAAATAACGATCGTGAAGATACCCGCCAGCGGGTGGAAGAGATCGCCAAAATGCTACAGCTGAGCCATCTTCTGGCGCGTAAACCCGGGCAGCTCTCCGGCGGCCAGCGGCAGCGCGTGGCGATGGGCAGGGCGATTATCCGCCGCCCGCGCGCCTTCCTGTTCGATGAGCCGCTTTCCAACCTGGACGCCAAGCTGCGCGTGGATATGCGTATTCAAATCAAGCGGCTGCACGCGCTGCTGAAAACCACCACCATCTACGTGACCCACGATCAGGTGGAGGCGATGACGCTGGCGGACCGGGTGGTGATCCTGCGCGAGGGGCGCATCGAACAGGTGGGCACGCCGATGGAGGTGTATAACCATCCGGTGAACAAGTTTGTCGCCGAGTTTATCGGATCGCCGCAGATGAACATGCTGGAAGTGGAAGTGCAGCAGCTGACCGGCGGGCCGGTGCTGAAGTTTGGCCGCTGCGAGATCCCACTACGCTCGGTTGAGGCGGAGCACGGCACCCGGCTGCTGATGGGCATTCGCCCGGAACATCTGGAACCGCCGCGCTTTGGCGTACGCAGCGAGCGCATTCCGCTGCCGGCGCTGGCCGATGTGATTGAGCCGCTGGGTTCCGATACGCTGGCGCTGTGCCGCGTGGAGGAGCAGGAGCTGACCGCGCGCCTGACGCCGGGGCGCGTCAGCCAGCCGGGGGATTTTGTGGAACTGTCCATCGACCCCGCGCAGATCCATCTGTTTGACGATAACGGGGCGCTGGTGCCGTTTACTCACCTGGACGGCGGGCTGCACACCCCGTTCCTCTACAGCGCCGAGTACAGCCAGCAGCAGATCGCCCGGCACAGCTGAGCTAAATCAGCATCGGGATCAGCGACAGCAGATAGAGCAACAGGCCGATCGCGCCGCCGACCAGCGTGCCGTTAATGCGGATGCGCTGTAAATCGCGGCCGATATTCAGCTCCACCTGGTGCGACATATCGGCCGCGTCCCAGCTTTTGACCGTGTCGCTGATATGGCGGCTGAGGAAGTCGGAGAACTCCGGCGCCACGCCCGCCGCCGCCTCTTCCAGATGCTGGTTCAGCGAGCTGCGCAGGGTGGCATCCTGCATCAGCGTGTCGCCGAACCACTGCCCGGCGGCGCTGACCTTCGCATGCAGGCGGGAGTCCTCGCGGCTGAGATCCTCCTTCAGCCAGCCGCGCAGATCGCCCCACAGCTGGGCGATATAGCCGTTCAGCGCCTCGTCCTCTTTCAGGTAGCGCTTCACCTCTTCGGCCTTCTGCGCCATCTCCGGATCGGTTTTCAGCCGTACGATCAGCCGCTGCACCGCACGATTAAAGCCCTGGCGCAGCGCGTGGGTGGGATCGTTTTCGATCTCGCTGAGAATCGACTGCACTGCGCTGGCCGCCAGATCGGCACTCTTTTCCCCCAGCCATTCGCTGGGCAGCATTTTTTCCTTCAGCGGGTGCTCACGCTTAAGCCAGCGCACCACCTGCAGGGCGATAAATTCGTGGGTGCCGGGGCGGTTAATCAGCTGCAGCACCTGGGCGAGGGCGTCATCCAGCAGCTGCTGGTGGCGGTTATTTTTGGTCAGGCTTTCCAGGATCAGCGCCGACGACTGGCTGAGATCCACCTTGTCGATCGCCTTGTGGATCGCCTGGCGCATAAACTGCTGGATGCGCCGGTCGTCGGCCAGGTCGAGAAAGCCGCGCACCAGCTTCAGCAGATAGCCGCTGAGCCGCGCGGCGTTCTCCGCTTTACTCAGCCATTCGGCGACGATCCGCGCCGGATCGTGGCGGCGGATCAGCTCCAGCAGCGATCCGGTGTTGAGGAATTTATCCTGCACGAACAGCGCAAGGTTGTCGGCGATGCGATCCTTGTTACGCGGAATGATCGCCGTGTGGCGGCCGACCAGCGGGATTGGCACCCGGCGGAACAGCGCGCTGACCGCGAACCAGTCCGCCAGCGCGCCCACCATCGACGCCTCGGCCACCGCCTTCAGCCCGCTCACCCACAGGCTCGGCGGGTAGTACAGCGGCCAGATCAGCGTGGCGATAAACAGCAGCGCCGCGCCCCCCAGTAACAGCAGCGGCAGGCGCTTTGCCTGCCTCAGTTCATGTTCTTTATCCATAAGCTCCTTACTTCTTCCTGCCACCCATAATACTGCCCAGCACGCCGCGAATAATCTGATTGGTGATCTGCCGTGCGGCGCTTTTCGCCACGCTCTGCATCACCCCGTCGCGCTTGCCGCCGCGCGGCCCGGTGCTGCCGAACAGAATATCCTTCAGCCCGCCGAGAATGCCGTCATCCACCGCCACGCTGTTGCCTTTGGCCGGCGGTGCGCTGGCCCGATCGCTGGCCTCCTGCGCGCCCTGCTGCAGTTTTTCCCACGCGGATTCTCGGTCCAGCACTTCATCATACTTGCCCGAGAGCGGCGAGTGATTGATCAGACCGTTGCGTTCGTCGTCGGTGACCGGACCCATCCGCGATCCGGGGGCGATCACCATCGCACGCTGCACCACCGACGGGCTGCCTTTTTCATCGAGAAACGAGATCAGCGCTTCGCCGGTGCCCAGCTCCTGAATGGCGGTAACGGTATCGAAGGCGGGATTGGCGCGCATGGTGTCCGCCGCGGCCTTAACCGCTTTCTGATCCTTCGGCGTAAAGGCGCGCAGGGCGTGCTGCACGCGGTTACCGAGCTGGCCAAGCACCATATCGGGGATGTCCGCCGGGTTCTGCGACACAAACCAGACGCCGACGCCCTTCGAGCGAATCAGGCGGATCACCTGCTCAATTTTATCCAACAGCACCTGGGGCGCGTCGCTGAACAGCAGGTGCGCCTCATCGAAGAAGAACACCAGCTTCGGCTTGTCGAGATCGCCCGCTTCCGGCAGCTGCTCGTAAAGCTCAGACAGCAGCCACAGCAGGGTGGTGGCGTACAGCTTGGGCATCTGATAGAGCTTTTCGGCGGCTAAAATATTGATGATGCCGCGCCCGGCATCGTCGGTGCGCATCCAGTCGCGGATATCCAGCATCGGCTCGCCGAAGAAGTATTCCGCGCCCTGCTGCTCCAGCGCCAGCAGACCGCGCTGGATAGCCCCGACCGAGGCGCTGTTGATATTGCCGTACTGGCTCTGAAAAGCTTTGGCGTTCTCGCCGATGTACTGGGTCATCGCCCGCAGATCTTTAAAATCAAGCAGCAGCAGCCCCTGGTCATCGGCCACGCGGAAGATGATTTGCAGCACGCCGCTCTGCACTTCATTAAGGTTCAGCAGGCGCGCCAGCAGCAGCGGGCCGAGATCGCTGACCGTGGCCCGCACCGGATGGCCGCGCTCGCCGAAGATATCCCACAGCACCGCCGGATTGCTCTGCGGCTCCCAGTCGGTGACGCCGATTTTGGCCAGCCGCGCGCTGAGCTTTTCAGAGCTGACGCCGTCTTTCGCTATCCCGGTCAAATCGCCCTTCACATCCGCTAAAAACACCGGCACGCCGATGGCGGAGAAGCTTTCGGCAATTTTTTGCAGCGTGACGGTTTTCCCGGTGCCGGTTGCGCCGGTGATCAGCCCGTGGCGGTTGGCAAAGGCGGGCAGCAGATGCAGCAGGTGTTCAGGGGTTCGGGCAATCAGCAGCGGCTCGGTCATAGTCAGGTATCCATCTGGTTGAAAGGCGGGTGATTATCCTTCAAGCATAGCAGGCAGGGCCCGGCAGTTGTACGGCAAGTCCGTGCAGACGTTTTCACTGCCGCAATACGCGTAGACTTATGTAAATCAAGATTATCAATCGTAATACATCCAATAGCACAAATTACCATAGGCATAAAATGATAAGCGGACTAATTATCTGGGCTGGTTTATTCATCTGATAAGGGTAACGCTATGTCAATTAATGGAAAAGTGGTCCTGGTAACCGGCGCGGGTCAGGGGATTGGTCGTGGAATTGCATTACGACTGGCACGCGACGGGGCAGATATTGCACTGGTAGACCTGAACGACGACAAAATTAAGCTGGTGGCCGAAGAGGTGAAAGCCCTGGGTCGCCGTGCGATCACCATCAAAGCCGATATCAGCGTGCGCGAAGAAGTGTTCGCGGCGGTGAATGAGGCGGAGAAACAGCTCGGTGGCTTTGACGTGATCGTCAATAACGCCGGGATCAGCCAGACCAAAAACCTGCTTTCCGTCACCAGCAGGAAGTAGAAAAGATCTTCCAGATCAACGTGCAGGGCACGCTGTGGGGCATTCAGGCGGCGGCCAGCAAGTTTAAAGAGCGCAAGCAGAAGGGCAAAATCATCAACGCCTCTTCCATTGCCGGCCATGAAGGCTTTGCGCTGCTCGGCATCTACTCCGCCACCAAATTCAGCGTGCGCGCGCTGACCCAGGCTGCGGCGAAAGAGCTGGCGGCGTTCGGCATCACCGTTAACGCCTACTGCCCGGGCGTGGTCGGCACCGATATGTGGGTGGAGATCGATAAACGCATGTCCGAAGAGACCGGCGCGCCACTGGGGGCCACCTACGATAAATACGTTTCCGGCATCGCCCTTGGCCGCGCCGAAACCCCGGACGACGTGGCCGCGTTTGTCTCTTACCTGGCAGGCCCGGATTCTGACTATATGACCGGCCAGGCACCGCTGATCGACGGCGGTCTGGTATTCCGTTAATCCGCGGGCGCGGTTCGCCTTTCGGCAGCGCCTCCCCGGCGCTGCTTTGTTTGTGCTACAGCAGGTCCGGATCGCTGTAGTCGCGGTGCCACGTATAGCTGGTTAGCTGATCCTGATGGTAATCAACGTGGAAGCGGGCGCTCTCCCCGCCTGCGATGCCGCTGACGATACCTTCCTGTGCTGCGCCACTTTTATCCCGCCAGCTGGCGATTAACGCTGGCTGCCCGGCGCGCGGCTCGACCCGCAGCCATACCGCCGCCAGCACCTCGCTGCCCGCCACCTTGCGTCCGTCTGCCAGCTGCAGGCGGGTTTCCGCGCCGGGCTGCATCATCAGCGTGGTGAGCCAGAAGTTGCGGTCGCTCAGTTGGAAGAACTCACTCATCCGCGCCAGCCGCGCCAGAGTTAGTGGCTGCGCCTTCACTACCGCATCAACCAGTGCCGGATTGCCCACCACCTGCTGCGGTTGCTCCAGCGACTGCGAATATCGCTCCAGCGACAGCTGTATATACGGGCGCTGAGTGGCAAAATCGTCCAGCTTCAGCTGCAGGCCCGCGTCAATCTGCTGCGAGAGAAGCTGTGCGGCGGCGGGCACGTCCACCGGTATCGCCGACAACGCATGCATAATGCGCGCGAAGACGATCTCCTGATAGCCGCTCATCCACATCTCCTGCTTCTGGTGCTTCAGCTGGTCGAGCAGGCGGTCGATGTTTTCGCCGTCGGCGCCGCTATCGATCAGGTATTTGGCCAGCCTGATACGATAGCTGTCGTTTTTAAAGCTCTCCAGATGCTGCCTGGCGAACGCCTGCGCCTGACGGTCGTCGAACTTGCGCACGTTGTCGAAGGCATACATCAGAATGCCTTCATCGTTACGCCCGCTGGTATCATTGAGCAGCCCGCGCGATAGCGGCAGAAGAGCGCGCTCGTGTTGCATGGTGGCGAAAATTGCCGCGCGCTTGGCGTTGCTGTACTTCTCGTCACGGGCGATGGCGGCGAGCTGCTTACCGGTATCGTCGTCATAAACCCGGCCGAACATGCCGCGGCTTTTGATAATCAGATTCAGCGCGTCGCGGTACTGCGACTCATCGGTGGCAGGATTGACGATCAGCGCCATCAGCCGCTGCTCCTCCGCGGCGTTGAGTGTGACCCGGGCATAGCCGGAGCCGCTGCGTTCGCGGGCGTAGCGCAGGGTTAACGAGTCCAGCAGGGCACTGGTGCGCAGATCTTCCAGCGCCTTACGGCCGCCGCTGTTGTCATCCTCAAAGCGCAGCCAGTTGTGCACCGTATCGGTGTAGTAGGCGGTCAGCCGCTTATCGAGGCCGTTGTAGCCAATCAGGCCAGCGACGGTGACCAGCACCGCGAACGCGGCAACGCCCCACTGCAGCCAGAGGCGGGTTTTCTCCAGCACCTCCATCGAGCGGCTGATGGCTTTGTCGGTGATTTCCAGCTGAGCATTGTCGATTTTATCCTGTACCTGCTGCAGCAGCCGGCGATTCTCCTCGCGCAGTTGCTCCAGTTCGGCCTTGTGCTTCAGCACGTCCCGTTCCGCCAGCAGGGTGGTTAAATCCTTTTCCATGTCACCTCAATTGGTTAGATAAATTTACCGTTCTCTGACGAATAATGACGCGCTGCCACCGGGCTGTAAATACCCGATTGCCGCTGATGACGCCAGACGGAGGATGCGGTGCGGCCGACATCTGTGCTGTAACAGAGCATGCGCCATGCCCGGATTGGGATAACGCGCCAGGCGAGTTGGTTTCACCTGCACGGAGCGCCGCGACCAGTGCCAACGCAGTACATGCGTGGAAGAAAATTTTGTATGCTCACGATTGCCAGACGGGCCACAGACTCAGTAAGTTAGAAGGCTAACAATGAGGGAGGTGAATGATGGATGCAGCGGTATTATCGGTAGTCTCAATTGGTGCAGCGCTGGGGCTGGGCGCGATGAGCCCCGGCCCGAGCTTTATTCTGGTGGCGCGGACCGCAGTGGCGTCATCGCGCCGCGCGGGCATTGGTGCCGCATTAGGAATGGGAGCGGGAAGCTTCCTGTTCGCCATTATCGCCCTTGCCGGGCTGCACACGCTGCTGAGCGCCGTGCCGACCCTGTGGCTGGTGCTGAAAACCGCCGGTGGCCTCTACCTGCTGTGGATGGCGTATAAAATGTTCCGCGGCGCGCGCCAGCCCTTAGCGTTGGATCTGCCGGGCAGCAACGGTAAAACCGCCCGCCGGGCCTTCCTGACCGCGCTGACCACCCAGCTGAGCAATCCCAAAACCGCCGTGGTATTCAGCGGCGTATTTGCTGCACTGCTGCCGCAGCAGGTTTCCCTCAGCATGTATCTGGCGATCCCGCTGGTGGCGATGATGGTTGACGGACTGTGGTATCTGTTCGTGGCCTTCGCGCTGTCTTCTCGCGGCCCGCGTAATACCTATCTGCGCTTTAAAGCCCCGCTCGATCGCCTGGGCGGTGGGGTGATGGCGCTGCTCGGTATCCGGCTGATTGTGAAGTGATGGCGCTTCTGTGAAGTGATGGCACTGCCGGGCATTCGTTTTATTGTATTTTGACGGTATTGCCGGGAATCGGTGCGATCGTGAAGCGGTGCCTCTGCCCGGAATGGGCTGACGGTGAAGCGATCGAAGGCGGGGAGCGATCCTCCCCGCTGTGATTCAGCCAAGCGCGCGCACGATAAATCCGCTGACGCGGCGCAGCACTTCATCCTGATTGGTCTCATTAAAAATTTCATGCTGCGCACCGCTGTACAGCTCACGGTCAAAATCACTGCCGCGCAGCTTATTCAGCGTCTGCTGGCTCTCATTCAGCAGCACCAGCTTATCCCCCTCACCGTGCAGCCACAGCGTTGGCAGACTGCCGAAGCCCGGACCGTGATGGATGGTGCTCAGCATGTCGCACATCGCCCCCAGCGTGGCACGCTTAAACGGCCCGTGCCACACCAGCGGATCGGCCTGATATTTCGCGCCGACCTCGGGATCGCGCGACAGGGTGCGGATATCCAGCGGCGTATCGGGGATGTCTTCCAGCCCATACATATCGCTAATCTGCGTATGTTCACCCAGCAGCGGACCGGAGAGCACCAGCGCGCGCACCTCGTCGGCGAAGCGCTGTGCGTAACGGGTGGCGATCATCCCGCCCATCGAGTGGCCGACAATTACCAACGGCAGGTCGGGGAACTGCTGACGCACCGTGGCCACCGCCAGGTGCACATCGTCCACCACCGCGTCGTAATCCTCAATCAGCACCCGCTCTCCCTGCGACAGACCGTGGCCGAGATGATCCGGGCCAAACACGTAGCCGCCCAGCTGATTCAGCTTTGCGGCAACGTGATGATAGCGGCCCAGATGCTCGCCGTAGCCGTGAACCAGCAGCACCAGAAAACGCGGCTGCGTCACCGGCCAGTGATGCAGCGCGATATCGCCCAGATGACCAGAAAGGTGAGTTAAGTGGTAATCAGACATGACGTTGTCCTTATTATTTTCAGCCAGGGTAATCATCCTGACGGCTGAAGATGCGGCTGTCTTTGACTATTGATGCCGGATGCGATCGGCAGCAATAAAAAAGGGCCGCTTAGCGCAGCCCTGAAAAGAACGGGGAGGGGACAGCCTCTCCGCTTAACAAGCGTGGTTCATTAAGAGATAAACTTCCACCCCTGCTTCAACACTAAATCACAGGCTTTGGTTTTTACCTGCTTGCCGAGCTGCGTTTCGCCCAGCGATTTGAGGTTCACCTGCTGATTGTTGCCGGTGTTCAGCAGCCCCAGCAGCCCCTGCTGATAGTCGGTGGACTGCTGCTGCTTCTGCGTATCCTGCAGGCCCAGCTTGCCAAGCAGCTGTTCTTTCATGGAGGAAACGTTGTTATCCACCAGATTGTTCTTCATGCAGTACTGCAACACACCGGCGGCGTTAGTCATGGTCCCGGCGCTCAGCGACTGACTGCCGCCGTTCAGCAGCCCGGCCAGCGCCCCCAGCGAGGTGCCGCTCTGCGCGGTAGTATCTTTGGCGGTGCCGCTGCCGCTCTCTGAACTTTGCCCCAGCGCATTGGCGGCGGAGCTTAACTGATCCTGCCAGCTGGTGGCATTAGCTGCTGCGGAGAAAAGGGCGCCCGAAAGGGAAAGCGCCATGACCAGGTGGGTAACTTTCATCATGATTATGCCCTGTTAACGTTCTGTCATCATACCGGCCGCATGCAAACACGAACGCGACAATCGACTGTTCCGACTGCCAAAATACAGCCGAGTTCCGTGAACGCAACAGCAGCCGCAGTTAATGGCTAAGGATTGAGAGTAATCTGGGGCGGGACGGGAATTCGCATCGGGCTTCGCTGGATTTTTCAGCACTTGGTAACGATGGGTGAGGATTTGAGTTGCGTAAACAGGGGGTAACGGTATAATCGCCAACGTTTTCCGCATACCCTTCAGTGCCGAAGTGGCGAAATCGGTAGACGCAGTTGATTCAAAATCAACCGCCGCGAGGCGTGCCGGTTCGATTCCGGCCTTCGGCACCATAGATTGTTTGAGAACGTCAGTAACTGATATACAGTTACTGAAAAAAAGCCGAGAGGCTTTTTTTTTGCTCCAAATTCGTCCGGGCATATCCGTTGCAATCCGGGCATAGCTGGGGGCATCCTCACTTCGATAGAAAATGTGCCCCCAAGTAAAGCTTAATGCCCGCCAAGTCGAAACCGTAAATCCTAAAGAGAAAAACTATTAAATGGCCGACGGTGGCGGTTTGTATCTTGAGGTGTTTGCCAAAGGATCTAAATACTGGCGCATGAAGTACCGGCGTCCTGCTGACAAAAAAGAAGACCGTCTGGCGTTTGGTGTCTGGCCGACAGTCACGCTTGCTGAGGCTCGCGTTAAGCGTGAAGAAGCTAAAAAGCAGTTAGGGCAGGTGATAGACACCAAAGCAGAAAATAAAGAAGCTCAAGCCGAATCAGCAGAGGCATACTGATCTTACCCACGTGAAGTGGACACGTCCCTAAGCGAGGGTCTGGTTTTCGAACTGTTCCGGGCTGAGGCCGCCGCAGGCACTGTGACGGCGCCAGCGATTGTAATCACACTCGATATAATTAAACACCGTTGCCCGCATTATTTCACGGCTGGTAAAACGTTCTCCATGGATGCATTCCACCTTCAGCGAGTGGAAGAAGCTCTCCGCGCAGGCGTTATCATAGCAGTTCCCCCTGGCGCTCATGCTCCCGTGCAGATTATGCCGCTTCAGCAGCGCCTGATAGTCCGCTAAGCAGTATTGCCCGCCCCGATCCGTATGAACGATAACGTATTTTGGCCGCTTGCGCCGCCATAACGCCATCTGAAGCGCATCGCAGGCTAGGCTTGCCGTCACCCGTGATGACATCGACCAGCCGATAACGGCCCGCGATCAGAGGTCAATAATCACGGCCAGTACAGCCAGCCTTCATCCGTACGTAAGTACGTGATGTCTCCCGACCACTTCTGGTTCGGGCCGCTGGCGTTAAAATCCTGCTTCAGCAGGTTTTCTGATACCGGCAGACCGTGCTCACGGTAGCTGACAGGACTGAACCGACGAGAAGCTTTTTCCCGCAGACTCTGACGCCGCAGGCTGGAGGCTATCGTTTGTCAGACCCTGCGCACGCAGCCCTTCTGCCAGGCGAGGGGCTCCGTAGCGCTGTTTACTCAGGCTGAAGGCTTTACTGGCCAAGCTGTCGCAGTCTCTGTCGGAAGCGCTGGCGTGCACTGATAACCGTGCCACGGCTCCGCCATGCATACCAGCCGCTGCGGGCCACGCGCAGCACCCGGCACATAGCTTAAATTGAACTCAGCCTGATGGTTTTCGATGAAGACATACTTCATTTCAGGCGTTTCGCGAAGTATGTCGCGGCCTTTTGGAGAATGGCCAGCTCCTCGTCCTTTTCAGCCAGCTGGCGTTTGAGGCGAGCAATCTCAGCGGCCTGTTCGCTCTCGCGCTCAGGGGACGTTGCCTTATTTTGCTGTTTGCTGCGCCAGTTGTAGAGCTGTGATTCGTACAGGCTGAGCTCGCGAGCTGCAGCGGCCACGCCGATATGTTCATCAAGCTCGATGGCTTCCTGGCCGAACTCTGGCGTGTGTTGTTTACGGGGCTTTTTGGTCGCTGTTGGTTTTGTCATATGAGTCACCTCTGGTGAAGAGTTTACTCACTTAGCCGCGTGTCCACTATTGCTGGGTAAGATCATTAAGCGCAGCGCTGACCCGCTGGTTGATTTCTGCGGTTATCTGTCACAGCTGAGTACGCCAAACGGGATGTTTATTGGTAATGCTAACATCAGGCCGATTAATCCACGTCGCTAACTCTATCACGCCTACCTGTCGTCTATGGAGGCCAGAGGGCATCGCATCCGATGAGCCTGACTGGTTTCGTGCTTGCTGTGTCACAGACATTGAAGGAGTTTGAGATTGAGCTGCTGAAGCGTAAGACTAATAGCGGTATGCAGACCTATCTCACGCTGCACGAGGACTGTGAAGCGGACTGGCTTCCCCGCTGCGATGCATAAGGAAATCATTAACACTGCACTGATTCAGGCCGGTTTTTTCTCGTCTGAAGTTATATTCGTTAAGATTTTTATGAAGAAATTTATCATGTTAAAAAGTTGTGATGGTTAATTAAGTGATCTTGATCACAGTTCAATTTATCGACAATTTATAAATTAGATTACAGAACTGATACGACAATGGTGACTAAATGAATCACGTTGATAAGTTGCAGATCAAACCTTTCCTTTCCATCCTTTTAGGAACTTGTGAAGGAAAAAGTAGTGCTACTGAAATCCATTCTGTTATCGTCAAAATTATTGAGACGGAAGGTAGGAAGGAGCAAAGTGTTGTATTGAATGAGACACACGAGGATTCATCAGGCGAAGCTAAAATATTTTATACACATTACCAAGTTTTGAAAACTCCAAGTTGGTTCAAAGGTAATTTTCTTACGGATGAAGAGAATCATGTATTTATTACTATATGTCTAAATAAAACATTTGCGTTTTATACTTCAGAGAAAGGTATGAAGGATGAAATTAGGACTCATTTTTTCACGACCTTGCTTCCTGATCTTCAAGTTATAAATATAGAACACCTTAATTATCTTTTTATTAATGAAGATAAGATTAAAATGCTATGGCTACTAGGGATACATGGAAGGGAGAGTTTCAAGGCCGATTCAAAAATATTGGGAGGGGAGAGTGTTGCCGAAACTTTGAATCCACTTGAAGACCAGTCTTTTGCTATGTCGGCTGTTCGAACCTCACTAGATGGAACAGAAACCACTATAGGTTTAAATCCTTATAAGTCTTCACTATGGCGGGGGCCTTGTAAAGATTGGGATACATTTGAGAATAGAGTTGTCGAAATCATAGATAGAATAGATAAAAATAAAGAAAAAGTTGAGAATCCTATAAGCATTTTGGCGATTCCCGTATCAGAGATAAAAGATCTAAAAGGACTTTATGACTTAACATTTCTTGAGCCTGAATTTCATAGTAACGGGTTGAGTGAACCCAAAAAAGATAGATTGCAAAAAATTCGTGATAACTATACTCACAAGGTATTGGATACTATAAATTCATCCTCGGTCAATTTAGAAGTATTCAAAGAAGGTATAAGCATCGGGAATATCAAAGTCACTCCTATTGTTAAAGATTATGAAATAGAATTTAAACACATTGAATTACATGAAAAGAAAGGAAAAAGGAAAGAGCTCGATTACTTTTCTAAAATATTTAATTACCCAGAGTTAATAAAGTGCTGGTATGAATCAGGGCATGCTATTGTTAATGCTCGTGCCTTTAAAACAGAATATCGGGATGTTTCTTACAATAATTTCATCTGGGCAGATTTTGAAGGTTTTGATATTTTGAAAGAAAAGCCTGAGCATGAAGGTATTGTAGCTCTAAGTAAAATAGGTACTCAGAAATCACTTTTTTGCTGGATAAAGCACAACTGGAGTGGCCTCTGGGATACTCATGAAAATTTTCTTACTACCGATAAACCGTCGTGGTGGCTGTTATGTGACGATGGTGCTGGAGAGAAAGCTGATTTTATACATGTTGTCGAATACAACGGGAAAATATATATTTCATTAATACATATTAAAGCAGCAAATTCTAATAGCTCGGATCGGAGGGTTTCAGTTGGTGCTCATGATATAGTATTAAATCAAGCAATTAAAAACTTAAGGTATATAAATAGGAAAAAACTTGTTCAAGATTTAAAAGAACGCGCTGGAAGTTCAAATATGAAATATTGCTGGAATGATAATAAAAAAAGTGATCACGCTTCATTTTTAAGCACAATAGAGTCATTTGAAAAAAACAGCCAGATAAAATTTAGAGTGATAGTCGTACAGCCTCATACAATGAAAAGTTATCATGCTAAAAATGTGCAATCTAATGTGAGAAAACAGCTGGATGTACTACTTGTCAGTGCGGAGTCGGCGATTAAGGCATCAGGAGCTGATTTTTTTATAATTGGTCATGATGATGAAGTTCGGAAATCATATAGCATAATGAAATGAAAAATTTAGGTTGTTAAATTGAGTGGCCAGAATTTGTTAAGTTTTTTTAAATACCTTGTCGGCTTTGAAACGTAGGTTAGAAATATAATTTTTATTCCTTCTGCATACTCAACAGGTACTAAATCTCAAAAATGAAAATTACGAATTTTAAGTAACTAGCGATATTATGTGGTTTATCAAGAAATATTACCATTCCGTTATTGTCGCATAAAATTGACTGAGGTCGCCTCAGCACCAGCATCGATGCGCTTCCACATGACGAACAATGTCAAGCGGAGCAGTCTGGAGTTGAGTGAAGCCTGTGAGGCTGACCTGCTGTTTTGATGGAATGTCTAAACCCCCGGCTCTCCACATCTGCTTAGCCACTTTTCTAAATGTTTGAACGTGAATAGTGTTCGCCTAGCGCAAAGAATATTCAATGAAGTGATTAACGCCTGATGCACTGATATTAACAAGTGAAAACTGAATTTTAACTGTATGAAAACTATTCCGTAGAATCTTTTTATCATTATTGCTACATTTTAGAGTCAATAGTTCCTGTAAGGGGCTGAGCACGGAGCCGAATCGAGAAAATAATTGTTTAAGTGATATTTGGATTTTTTTAAAGTTTATAACACTCTGTTTTATTAAAGTTGTAGATATTTATGGGGGCGTAAATGAGGATATATGATGCACCTCTTAATCAAAAGCATTGTAAAAACATTATCTTGGTTTAATTTTCGAGCCCGCCCTTCTAACCAGTCAAGAATAAATTCTTAAAAATAGAGAGTTAACGAAAATATTCCGCCTTTCTAGCCTGTGTTTTTGCTTATATAACATCACCAATGATTGCTCTGTGTTTGGTAGTGGATTTTGGGATATTATCACTCAGTGGCAGATAGTTTCCCGGCTCAACCCTGTAAAAAAGTGAACAGTCAGCACTGACGGCTCAATTTTATGTCGCTGGTCTTTTCGTTGCGATTTTCCTTTGAAGCCGAAAGACGCCGCCAGCGTCTCTAATACTTTTCCCATACCCCTTGTCAATTTGGCTCGCGCTTCGTGGGGCGCATCTATGATGCTACACGACGAGACTACATTGCAGGGAACAAACAGGCGTAATGTTGGGAAGACTAACCGGATCGGAAAAGAGTCCTGCTCTGCCACGGTTTCAGCCACCGGATTACAACGGCTACCTGTTAAGAAACCACGACAAGGCATTATCTTCCCTGCGTAGGGACATACTTACTGCTGCGGGTGCCTCTCCTTTATATTCCCAACACGGCACGTAAAGGTCACTTATTGCCTTCGGCAGCATTTGGGAGGGTATTTAGGCAACTGGATTTCTGACTGCGATTTTTTGTAGCCTGCTTTTGTGGTCCACCAACGGGCTAATTTGGAGGCAATCATGGTGGAGAATGCAGCAGTAACCAAACGCAACAACAGTAAGATCCATGCTCGTAAGTTTCTGGCGACGCCGGAAGATCGGGCCTGGCTTGAACGGAAGAAGGCAGAAGAGGCTGAGTTGAAAATGGTCGCGAAGGCCAGGAAATTTATCTGAGTTGCGCTAACTACATAGGAGATATGATGATCCTTCGCCTGCCAGACTATTTTTTTCCTGCTGCGATTGGACGCGATGCCATTTGCAAGGTTTAAGAAAAGGAGCCAATGTCAGGCTCCTCAATGCTCGTTCTTTTTACTTTAAGTATGTGGGCCTAGGAATCGATCCCCATTTAAATGGATCATATGAGTAGGTGCATCTGCCACCCAAACCTCTGTTTCCCACGATAGATCCATAAGGTATTTAGCCATTGTTTTACGGTCAGGAAACGCCGTAACATAAACTAATCCTGGTTTTGCATTCGAAAATAATTTCGCTAATTCACCGTGGCGTTTTCCATCAACCGGGCCATGGGTGGTGACAGACTCGATTAACAGTAACCAATTACGTTCTTCCCAATAGAGAACAACATCAGGCAGTTTTCCTTTGCGGTTAACCGTTACTCCCAGCTCTGCAAGTCGCTCCTTGCGAAAATGATCTTCTTTAGCTCCAGTATCGCCGATGTATATCACTTCGGCTTCTGGGGCGAAGCGAGGGCCAAACTCAACAATTATATCCTTGATTAACTGACTGTGGGCACCAGGACTTAAGGTGAGATCCGTTCCATCGTTTAGTTTCAAAGGGATCATTTCCATTTTTCTTGCCATTGCATACTGTTCAACCAAGGTGGATATGCTTCCCATATGCTTATTGAGTGATTCATCCCATTCAGGAGTACCATACGTTAGCAGCACGGTATGCAATTCAGATGCTATTTGATAACAGGCTTTGGGAGAGTTTACTGCGCGGTTGGGTTCATCAGGATTGTATAAGGCAATTCCACCATCACAAAATTGATGCAGTGTTTGTCGACGGAAAGCCTCACGTGTGTTAGCGGCATATTCTTTACCATATACATCTCTACACCAATCCATGATCGGGGTGACACCTATCATAGGTCGTAGTATTTTTGACCAATCACCATCAGGATGAAGGTCAAGGAGCGCGAGTAAGGTCAGTGCTGAACGTTCATTTATCTGGGCACGTGGCATCCCCAGCAAACGTAATATCTCAAGAGATTGTTCGATTTTTTCTTGAGCTTTTAGTGGATCAGTCGTTTTTCCATCTGTCATCAAATCTAATTCCCTATTAATTATTTCATCTATTTGGCTTTGACTAAGTACTTCACTGTCTAATTCACGGCCCATTTTCCGCAAAATTTCCAGTGGAGGATAGTGGATCGATCTTAGGTCTGAGGCATTGATTTGAGTATGCCCACCAAACTGGCGATAGTATTTGTCCAACAAAGTACAGTTCAAATAAACATAAAGTCCACGGGCAAGATCTGCGTCCATACCAACTTTTTTAATATGAAAGACATTAGTTTTATTTTCAAAACCGATCAACTCACCTGGAAGGGATGAGTCATACAAAGTTGCTACAATTCGACGCTTTTCTTCTTTACTGCTAAATCTTTTAATTATCAGAAAGTAGCCCTCATTTTTCCAAAGCCATGGGCGTGATAAATCTGACACCCTTATAGCATTTGGTTTTTTTCCGTCGAGGGGCCAATGAACTTTCCCGTTTAAATGCTGGGGAAAAAGAAGCGGGGCAGATTCTGCATCTAAAGTTTCGCGCA
This sequence comes from Erwinia sp. JUb26, assembly GCF_003751505.1. GTDB lineage: Bacteria > Pseudomonadota > Gammaproteobacteria > Enterobacterales > Enterobacteriaceae > Erwinia. The sequence goes on from NZ_RJVB01000008.1 coordinate 154,884, forward strand.
GATCGTCTCGAAGTCGAAAGTTAACGACAGGCCCTGTACTGACCTGAATTTTTAGATCGTCTAATGTTGATGTGAATGGTGACAATCTTTCAATTATGCCCTGCTCACGCGGGCTTGCTGCGATATGTATAAACTTCTGTTTATCTGTAGGGTTTACTATTTTATCGATAGAAACCTTACGCTGTGTCATGTCGGTGGCTGTTATTTGCCCGGTTTCTTCATCAAGATGAAAATCAGATGTTGGACTTGAAGTGATCGTAACTTCATCTTGAGATACACCTTTGACGCAGTGAATGATGATATTTTCTTGCAGAACTTCATCTTCTGCAAAAGCAGTATTCCGTGTGTCAAAAATGTGTATGTGCTTGATGGATGTTTCTGAAAGCAACTGTTCCCGGAAAGGTTGATAGTACGGGCCATTACAGAAAGATCGAGGAATGATTGCCACTAACTCCCCACCTGATTTTAACTGTTTTAACGCTAAAGCAACAAACCCTGAATATAAATTGACAGTTTCTATACCTGCATTGCTCATTGAGATTCGGTGAGCGCTGGAGGATAGAATTTTTTTGTATGGTGGGTTCATAATGACATGGCTGTACTTTTCAATCTCTTCCTGTGCGAAAAGGTTTTCTATGCGCAGGCTTGTCTCGATTATGAAGTCTTTTTTGTTAATTTTATGTAAGAATTTTCTCCCAAACTCATTTACACATGATTTTAGTGTGTTATCCAGGAATGGCAGCATCACCTCTTCGATGTCATAGACCTCAAGTTCTAATCTTTCAACCCCCAAGGATAGGGCTCGATCTACGAATGCAGCGGAAAGTGAGCCCACCCCACATCCAGGGTCAAGTAACTTAACGTCGCTTTTGATGTTGTCGAACAGACTTGCCATGAACAGGCAAATCGGGGCTGGAGTCATAAACTGCCCAAGTGCTGATTTGGTCTTGGGGTTGAGTAGTTTGTTCGCTTCTTTTCTATTCTGTTCAGCCAATTCCAAAAGACGCATCGTTTTTCCACTTATTTGCTAAAAAATTCAAAACTGCGTTTTGTCCATTTCATCACAGCTAATCCTGAGAATCAAAACGCCTCACAAGAGGACAATATTACTACAAATGGCTCAGGGAAGTAGGCTTGCGTATAAAAAACGATTCACCAATTGGCAAGTTGAGCTACTTTCTTCATTAGTCTGAATCATCCGTATTGAAGGCTTACACGCTTGGGAAATGCTTGTTCCGAGTCACATCCCTGAATGAGTAAATGGAATTTTCATACCGGCACAGCGTTTTACCGCTTTCGGTCTCCTCCTGTTCGGTTAACTGTATCGTAATGCGGCCAGCCTGTGCCGCCATTGATTGACATGCTAGCAGGGCCAACAAAGTCAAAAACTGGACTGACCCGTTTCTGTATAGGATCCTGCCCTATAGTTTGAGCATAGGAGGAGCGTAAGGCCACACCATGATTTACAACTGAACTTAAGGCAGAAGCTGTCCGTCAGATAATGGAGCGAGGCTATTCCGTTGCCGATGTATCCGACCGTCTTGGCGTTTCTGCGCACAGCCTTTACTGGTCTTACCCATCAATAGTGGACACGCGACTAAGTGAGTACACTCTTAACCAGAGGTGACTCACATGAGAAAGCCAGCATCAACCACAAATAAGACGCGTAAACAGCACACGCCCGAATTCCACAATGAAGCACTGAAACTTGCTGAGCGTATCGGTGTTGCTGCCGCAGCCCGCGAACTCAGTCTGTATGAATCCTAGCTCTACAACTGGCGCAGCAAACAAACATCCTCTGAGCGCGAAAGCGAGCAGGGGGCGGAAATTTCCCGCCTTAAATGCCAGCTGGTTGAAATGGACGATGGGAATGGCCATTCTCCAAAAGGCCGCGGCATACTTCGCGAAGCGCCTGAAATGAAGTATGTCTTCATCGAAAACCATCAGGCTGAATTCAGTATTAAAGCCATGTGTCGGGTGCTGTGTGTGGCCCGCAGCGGCTGGTATGTCTGGCGTAATCGGTGCACTGTCATTAACGCACGGGAGCAGTTCAGACAGCGCTACGGCGCGCCCCGTCTGGCAGAAGAGTTACGTGCTCAGGGCCTGACGTACAATGTGAAAACCATCGGCGCCAGCCTGCGTCGTCAGGGGCTGCGGCGAAAGCCGCACGCCGGTTCAGTCCGGTCAGCTACCGTGAGCATGGCCTGCCGGTGTCAGAGAAGCTGCTGAAGCATGACTTCAGCGCCAGCGGTCCGAACCAGAAGTGGTGCTGTGACATCACGTACCTGCGCACCGATGAAGGCTGGTTGTATCTTGCCGTGGTCATTGACCTGTGATCACAGGCCGTTATTGGCTGGTCAATGTCGTCACGGATGACAGCACAGCTTGCCTGCGATGCGCTGCAGATGGCCCTCTGGTGGCGTAAACAACCGTAGAGTGTCATCGTTCATAGCGATCGATGCGGGCAGTACTGCTCAGCGGACTATCAGTTGCTGCTGAAGCGAGACAACCTGCGCGTCAGTATGAGCGCGAGAGGAAAATGCTATGATAATGCGTGCGCGGAGAGCTTCTTCCACTCGCGGAAGGTGGAATGTATCCATGGGGAATGCTTTGCGAGCCGGGAAATAATGCGCATCACCGTTTTTAATTATATCGAGTGTGATTACAATCGCTGGCGTCGGCACAGTGCCTGCGGCGGTATCAGCCCGGAACAGTTCGAAAACCAGATCCTCGCTTAGGCGCGTGTCAACATTACGAGGGTAAGATCAGCTCAACGAGAGGCCAAGAAAAACGCTAGAATATGAATCACCCGCAGAGTGTTTTAACCAATGTGTTGCATCCATCGGTTGAACTCACAGCCAGAAGCGGGCTTTGCTTATTTTACTAATGCTATTGATTCTAAATGCGACTGAATTTAAATTAGAATGTAATGTCACTGGTATGATGATGGGTAGTGCTCGTTTCAGAGCCTGCATTGGTTTTTTGATTATTATAGATAATATATAGGATATACTTTGAAAGAATATGCTGGAGCAGTTTTTTTTGTAGATATCCTTGGCGTTGGAGCTTTAACTCAAGGTAAAATAGAAATTAGTGAAAAGGATTTTTCAGCACATAATTTTAGATATGACAGTAAGTTTTCAGAGCATCAGTTTTGCGCAAAATTACTATTGAAGTTTAGGAGGGTGTTAATATCTTCCACAACACATATAAAAAACATTAAAGTGGCTCAACTATCTGATTGTGCATTCATCTGGTCTGATGATCCAGATATAGTAGTTAATGTCGCGAGGGATATAATGTGGAAAAGTGTACTAGGTGGACTTCTTTGTAGGGGAGGGCTGGCAAATGGACAGATCGTTGAGCCCGATAAAATAAACACTAAATTAGGTATGTTTATTTGTGGCGGTGCAGTAACCGACGCGGTAAGACTTGAAGGAACAGGTAAAGGTGCAAGAGTATTTGTCAAACAAGAGTTAGTATCAGAGTTAAAAAAAATCCCATATACAGCATTTGTTCCAAGAAAGAGTCTAATTGATTTTTCCACAATAGATGAGTTTAAATGGTATCGATATCCTGATGTTATCAAGTCGGCTAATGAAAACTTAAATAAAAAATTAGTCATGAATGAGATTGTAAAACTTATAGCCATGCTTAAGCACTCTCCAAAATATATATGGAATGCGTCAAACCCTTTAGGGCGAGTTCAACTAGCTAGTTCGATTGATATCATCTCATCTGAAACCGAAGTACTTGCAGGAAATTCAGATTTAAAATTTGATTATGAAAATATGGTTGATAATTTAAATAACAGAAGTGAAGAGTAATATAAAAAAATCCTAATCAATTATCATAAGTTAATTAAATCATCAGTTTGATTTTATTTAAGGTGTATTTTCTTAACTTGAAGTATTCATCATCAGGAACTGCTTATATAAATAATAGAATTCTCAGTCCACTTCTCTATGGTAGAGAACATGAAGAATTTTCGGCTCGTCCGCTTCTCAGCTCATAGCTGACAACAAGCGCTTAATTTCTACCCACCTTGTACCAGAAGCTGTCAATGCCTAGTATTGCGAGGTATAAATCAACGAGTAAAGATCAGGATATATGATGGTAACTAGGGAAAGCATGAAACAATGGATCATTGAGTGTCTTCGGGAACGTAATGGTAGTGCTTGGCCACGCGAAGTTTCAAAGTACGTATGGGACAGCTACGAGGCTGAGCTTAGAGATTCGGGCGATATGTTGTATACATGGCAATATGACATTCGTTGGGCCGCTCAACAATTGAGAAACGAGGGTACTCTGAAACCAGTAAATAGACGCAGAGATTTGCCATGGGAACTAGCATAGCAAGATTCATTTTAATGTTATCGTGCATTTTGCGACCACGTCTGACTTTGTTCTGAGTTGATGCGAACGATGTCCCTAATGAAACCGTTCCTATCTGCCTGAATCTTGCTTTGATAGCCATATCGGTGTTCTACTGGTGTGGCTTTATACCCACTTGCAATGTCTATTTTTTGTAGGGATTTTAACTTGTGGGTACAAGTGCGGGTATAGCTATTTATTCCTGTTTCTAAATAACATTGATATCAGTCTATTAGGTGTGAAATTCGAGTCCGGCCTTCGCACCAGAGATTGAGTATGAAAATTCAAGCTAACATAAGGTGGCTTTTTTTGTGCTTAAAATCCAGCCTCTGTAAGGCCTGTTTGATCTGCTCCCCCTTGAGTGTGTAAGTATCCCAGCTTTTAGTTCCAGGCACTGTTTTCAGGGAGGAGATCACACACACCTGAATAGCTAAATCAGATTTTCATATCTAAAAAGAACCCTTTCAATTTCAGTATTATCCGACTTAGTAAGCTGCCTCGTGATATGAGCTATACATTACTGGTTCATATAATTAACAAACCAACACAATCTCCAGTACACATATAGGTATCTGGATCTTTATATAAAATGGCTGTATAAGATAAGTTTCGTATCACAGAAGTGAAGTTTGCAGCATCGGTAACAACAGGGATAGGATAAACTATGGCTTTGCAAGGACGGTTGCTTTTAAACAACGCAGATTATTCGCCATTTGATTTTTACGGAGTTGGCCTTTTTATGGCATTTACTGGAAATGGAGTGTATCGCAACCACGGAGGTTGCAGAGCTATTCCTGATAATGGGCCCATTCCACCCGGAAAATACTGGGTTATTGATCGAAAAGAAGGGAATTGCTTCCCCCAAAAAAAATTAGAAATTCACGATATGGCTAATAAATTTGTAGGCCGTCACCAATTTGGTCGGTCAGATTGGTTCGCACTGTATCGAGATGATTGGGGAATTGATGATGGAACATGGGTTGATGGCGTTCATCGTGGATTATTCCGCCTGCATCCGGGAACGGTATCACAGGGCTGTATCACCCTGGCTCACGATTCAGATTTTGCAATAATTCGTAATGCGCTAATGAATACTACGCTTATGCAAGTTCCCTGTATGCGTTCTTTGATGGCTCGCGGTTGGGTGGAGGTGGTCGCTGATGGCTCAAACCGTTGCCCGTAAAGTCATTAAGTTCGCCTTTTTTATTCTTATCATATTTTGTTTAGGCCATGCGTTACCTGGTCCTGAATATTATATTAGCTATAGTTTTGCATCAAAGTTTTGTCGTTTTATGTATGGTGATGTGAATGCTGATTCACTCTATGATGCATATTCATTTATTGACTGGAGTATCATGTTATCTATTGCTATTACAGTCTATCTCATAACAGTGAAGTTTATAAATAAAATAAGGGGTAAATAATAATTCTAATTCCTGCCTATGTGTGGCTTAAAGGCGATGGTGGTGCATATTTTGCTTTCTTATTTATAGCATTAAAATAATCTTCCCCAAAATCTCATCTAATTAATTCCCGAAACTAACTTAATTGCCACACGTAGTCATAAATCATCAGAAACCCATCCGATCCTCCCTACCTGAAAATATCCCCACAATTAACATCTTGCGTACCCCATATTCAGATTAGTCGTAATAAATAATGGTAAACAAATTATTGCGATCCCTCTCACATCGTGGACAATACTTTGCCATGCACTGAATCTATATCAACGAAATCAATGATTTTAAATCAAGGGATGGAATATGGACCGGAACACGCAGGCGTTCACCTCTTACTGGCGTAATGCCCTGGCGGATGCAGAGTCGGGTAAAGGGGCATTCGAGCGCAAAGATGCGGACAAATTTACCCAGTGGAGCGATATCTCCTCGGGGCGGTTGAATGACGAGGTCGTCCAGGCGTTTTTTATGGGGGAGCAGGACTCGGTTAAAACCGTTGAGGTGCTGCTGCGGCCTAACGCCTGGCTCCGCCTGCTGAAGCACGGCAAAGAGCGGACGGCAGGCGCACCGGGAGTGGTCACGCCGCTGGTCACTTCCGCCCTCCTGAACCGTGAAGGGCTATTATTCCCCGTCGCGCAAACCACCATCCCCCGCGATCTCCTTGAGCCTCTTCCCACCGGCACTTTTTCGATTGGCGAGATGCAGCATTACGACAGATACAAAACCACGCATGACTCATACACCTTCGGAGAGGATGAAGAAGAAGATCGAAGTGAAGAGACGGAAAAGCAGCGGGAGGATCGACATGCTAAGCACTATCACCAGTGGCAAAAATATCGGGAAGATATCGATGCTCTCTTAAAACATGTCGCCGGGCAGTGGAGCGACACTCACGAACAGTACGAACCCGCGGGCTATGGCTACGTGATTAAAGCGGGTCAGGCCAACGGGGCCAGCTTCCATATTCTTCCCCTGTACGACCATCTGGTGATGTCTAAAAGAGAGGTTCCGCTGCTGTCGCGCTTTGCCGCAACGGACACCCCGCCGTTAAAACCGCTTTTAGCCGCCAATGCAAAGTTCACCCAGCGACTGGGACATTCCGGGGATGCATTTCCGCTGGCCGCCGCGCAGCGTGATGCCCTCAGCCATTATCTTACCCAGCAGCCGGGCGATATTCTGGCCGTTAACGGCCCGCCGGGCACCGGAAAAACCACGCTGTTGCTCTCCATCATTGCGACGGAATGGGTGAAAGCGGCACTCAACAAAGCCGAACCGCCGGTCGTGGTGGCGACCTCAACCAATAACCAGGCGGTCACCAACATTATTGAAGCCTTCGGCAAGGACTTCTCCGCAGGCTCCGGCGCCATGGCCGGGCGCTGGCTGCCCGATCTGCATAGCTATGGCGCTTACTTCCCGTCTCAAACCCGTCAGGCGGAAGCGGCGAAGAAGTATCAAACGGAAGATTTTTTCACCCGCGTTGAGTCTCTCGACTACGTGGAAGACGCGCAGGCCTGTTATCTGGCAAAAGCTCAGGCGGCATTCCCGTCGGCAGAATGCAGTACGACGGAACGCGTGGTCGATCTCCTGCATCAACGTTTAATCCGCTCCGCCATGCAGCTGAAAAAAATCGAGCCGGCCTGGGAAAAGCTGAACGGCATCCGCCAGCAGCGTAAAGCCATCGGGGACGATATTGAGCAGTATCTCCAGCAAAAAAGCGCGTTAGTGCAGAGCTGCTCGGATGAAATCGCGCTGTTGAACCAGGGCAAAAAACAGTGGCAGCAGTACCGCGCCGGTGAATCCATGGTCTATGCGTTCTTCTCCTGGCTTTCGCCTGTTCGAACCAAACGCCTCTACCAGATGAATCTCTTCCTGGATGAGACGTTTGGCAGCCGAATGGCCGGGTTTCAGGGCGCGATCCCGGAGGGGATCGAAGGCTTTATCGCTGGCCTGATTGCGCAGGCGGAGAAGGAGCAGGGCGAGTACCAGCAGCAAATCGATCTGGCTGAGGATATTCGCCAGCGGGAGAGTGAAGCGCTGGGCGACTGGCAGGATCTGGCCCGTTCACTGGGGCATTCCGGTGAAGACGAATTGAGCCTGGCCGATGCCGACGATCTGGCCGATACCCATATCCGATTCCCCGCGTTCCTGCTGGCCACCCACTACTGGGAGGGGCGCTGGCTGATGGATATGGCTGAGATCCCCAACCTGCAGCAGGAAAAACGCCGCAACGGAGCGAAAGCCCTTCAGGCGCGCTGGCAGCGCTGGATGAAGCTTACGCCCTGCGTGGTGATGACCTGCTACATGCTGCCCCGGCATATGAAAATCAGCGAGCATAACGGCGAATCGAAAAGCTTCGAGGACAGCTATTTCTATAATCTGGTCGATCTGCTGATCGTCGATGAGGCGGGCCAGGTGCTGCCGGAGGTTGCGGCGGCTTCCTTCGCGCTGGCGAAGAAGGCGTTAGTGATCGGTGATACCGAGCAGATAGAACCGATCTGGAGCAGTGTATCCAGCATTGATATGGGGAATATGTTTGAGGAAAATATTCTCCCCGTTGGCAGTCAGGAAGAGCTGGCCGAAGCCTATGTGCGGGTGTGTGACTCCGGCAAAAGTGCGGCATCGGGCAGCGTAATGAAGATTGCCCAGTTTAGTTCGCACTATCAGTACGACGCTGAAATGGCGCGCGGTATGTATCTTTACGAGCATCGCCGCTGCTTCGATAACATCATTGGCTACTGTAACGCACTCTGCTACCACGGAAAGCTGCAGCCGAAACGCGGCGCTGAAAAGGGCGCGATCTTCCCGGCGATGGGGTATCTGCATATCGACGGCAAAGGGATGAAGGCCTACAGCGGCAGCCGGTATAATCGCTTTGAGGCCGAAACGATAGCGGCCTGGCTGGTAGCGCATAAAGAGGACATCGAGCGTCATTACGGGAAACCACTGCATCAGGTGGTGGGCGTGGTCACTCCGTTTTCAGCACAGGTTGAGGCCATCAAGAATGCATTAGAGCCGCTCGACGTTAACTGCGGCGGCGGCGAAGACTCGCTGACGGTCGGTACGGTGCATTCGCTTCAGGGAGCTGAAAGGGCAATCGTGATTTTCTCTTCGGTGTACTCCAAGCATGAAGATGGCGGATTTATCGACAGGAAAGCCAGCATGCTGAATGTCGCCGTCTCTCGCGCCAAAGACAGCTTCCTGGTGTTCGGTGATATGGATCTGTTTGAGATCCAGCCGGGCTCAACGCCCCGAGGATTGCTGGCGAAATACCTGTTCGCGTCGGAAAGCAATATCCTGCATTTTGAGTTCAGGGCCCGCAAAGACCTCAGCCAGGCACAAACCCAAATTTCTACGCTTCACGGGGTAGAGCAGCACGATGCGTTTTTAAATCAGACCTTTGATGATATCGGCAAGAACATCACCATCGTTTCACCCTGGCTGACCTGGCAGAAACTGGAACAGACGGGCTTCCTGGCATCAATGGTTCAGGCACGTTCACGGGGTGTCGATATTACCGTTGTCACGGACAGAAGCTTTAATACCGCTCACACCGATCCCACGCAGCGCAAAGAGAAGCGGGAACGCCTTCAGGCTGCAATGAGCAAGCTAAACGAGATGGGCATTACGACGAAGCTGGTGAATCGCGTGCACAGCAAAATTGTGATGGGCGATGACGGGCTGCTGTGCATCGGATCGTTTAACTGGTTCAGCGCCACGCGGGAGGAGCAGTATCAGCGATACGACACGTCGATGGTGTACCGTGGCAATAGCTTAAAAGGCGAAATCGAAACGATTTCATCCAGCCTGGAGCAGCGGCTGTTATAAAGCCAGGGGGGGGATGATTAGAGGTATCAATACAGATCTGAACTGACAGTTATCGGTTATTTATAAAGTTACTTATCATATTGCAGCTGGCTTAAATTTATTTAGGCCAGGTGCGGTTTGCTTCATGGGTTATTTGATTACGGATTTTTCTTGAGGGCAATATATTAAATCAAGATGATTTTATGTGGTTAGTTATTTTTCAATCAATCAATCAGGATTTAAATGCAATTTGATGTCGATTTCGTATTGCTTAGATTAGTTAAAGCGTTAATGGCGAAGTGCTGGGGATAATGGAGATTCATCCATTTTCAAATACATAACAATTAAAATGATGTGAGTCAATGTTTTAGAACCTAATATGGAAGATTATTATTAATCATAAAAATACAAAGGAATTTATTTATGGCGTGGGAATATGATCATTGAGCTTGAACCTGTCATGGGAACCAATACATTTGGCCGCACAGCTTTCAGAATTCATGGTGATAACCCCAACACAATCGGTGCAAGCTCTGAGGGATGTATAATTATCAATGGCGCTCAACTGCGACAGGGAATTTTTAATTCAAGCGACGATATACTGGTGGTAAGGTGAAAAGCATTGTGATCTCAGTTCTTATGTTACTTGCTTTTCCAACGTTGGCAGTTCCAAACACGATTACACCTGGCCAGGTTTTGGATCGCATTCAACACCAGGGAGTGAAGCGGGTTGTCGATAATATGGCTAGTGAAAACGCTACGGCTGAAAGTGAAAGTGAATGGGAACATGTTGTGAAAGGTATTGCCAGCGGTGATGATAAATGGTTGAAACTAGCTTCTGTACTTGCACCGGCAACGGATGCAGGGTTTGCCGAGGATCTGGGAACCGCTCTGGCGCAGGCAATGCCTTATAATGTCAGCGGAGTAATGTCAGTGCTAAATGACAGTGTAATCCCAGTAAGTACAAAAATAATTTGTTCAATGCCGCTTTATAATGAAACTGTGCCTGAAAGAAATGACTACTTCGTAAAAACGGTACAGGCACTTTATAAAAACAATACTGTAAAAGCAAAAAAATGCCTCTCGCAGCTTATTTCTGTAGTTGGCATGTCGGGGCCTTTTAAGGAGGTAGATTAAATGGCAATGCCAGTTTATATGTTTATCTATGACGATTGCGGAAATCTCATTAAAGGTGATTCTGATGTATGTGGAAGGGAGCAAAGTATTGAAGTGTTAGGGATTCATCATGGTGTGCATATCCCAATAGATGGAAATAGTGGCAAGTTGACTGGCACACGCCAACATATGGCTTATCTTATTGAAAAAGAGATAGATCGTTCTTCTGGCTATCTTTATCGTGCAATATCCAGTGGGGAGAATCTAAAAAGAGTAGAACTCAAGTTTTTTCGTATTAATGATGCTGGCCAGGAAGTTGAGTATTTTAACACTCTGATGGAGAATTCTCGTGTTGTCAACTTATTCCCATTAATGCACGATATCAAAGATGGCTCGAAAGAAAAATTTAATCATATGGAGATCGTTGAGTTTCGTTACGAGAAAATCACATGGAAATATCTGGATGGGAATATTACTCATAGCGACTGCTGGAATATCCGTAATAGTTAATGGTTACATCTTAGAGAAGATGGTTAGCGTTTTTTTGTTTCGAGCTAAATTTTATTGCATGTTTTATTTTGATGTCATATTTTATAATTAAAACCATCTTCGCTCCTATACTTATCCAGTTTTTGTTTTGAAATTAATAGTTTCAAGGAAAGTGAAAAATAAGATAAATATCATCAAAACCCACCTGCCCAAACCCCATAGCTCAAAAAACAACCAGCAGAAATCGTTAAAAATTGATTTTCAGTAGATGGTATCTTCTTCTAACAATAACGTCTGTGAGTTGAGAGGTGTTTATGAATTCCATTCTATATAAAAACATGAATAAAGAAGAACTTGATGCGGCGTATAATAATACAAAAGCCATCGACAATTTCCCTGAGGTACTTCGTGATTTTCAGGCTCGTAGCTTAAAAACGTATAATAAACATAGCTGGGTCCGCGACCTGACGTACGGCAACAAACCTCGCCAGCGTTTCGATTTTCTCTCCAGAGGTGTTGCTAATGCACCAACCTATATTTTTATCCACGGCGGCTACTGGAGCAATTGTAATAAGGAAGATTTTGCCTTTATCGCTGAAGGACCTGTGGCTCACGGCATGAATGTCATTCTCGCTGAGTATACGCTCGCTCCGGAAGCGACGATGACTGACATCGTCAATGAAATTAAGATGTTAATTGAGAATGTCATCGCTGATAAACATAAACTGGGCCTCTCGAATTCCCCTTTATACCTGGCAGGGCATTCCGCAGGTGGGCATTTATCTGCATTATATCGTTCACACCCAGGAATAACTAAAGTCCATACGATCAGTGCTCTGGTGGATCTCAAACCAATCAGTTTAAGCTGGCTTCAGGACAATTTAAAACTGACCGCTGAAGAAATTAATAAATACAGCCCGTTATTACATATCCAGAAAGGTTCGCCTACCCTGATTTCTGTGGGTGCCAGCGAGTTAAGCGAGCTGGTACGTCATTCGACAGACTATGCTGTGGCCTGTGAAAAAGTGGGTGAGAATGTAGGACTAATTCATGTACCGCAGGCAACACACTTTTCAATTCTCACCGATCTTGCCGATCCCAATGGCTGGCAAATCAGAGCATTAATGAGTATGTAATCGTAGGCAGGGTGTTTTAATCAGCTCCAGATAAGGCGGCCGAACGTGTCGATGCCATAAACATGTTCGGGCCATATGTTTAAGAAAAGCGGTTTTATCGACATATACTGGGAGGTAAAATACATGCTTTACGGCGCTATCGGCAGCCGTGTTCAGTCACCTCTGTGACAAGCACCCAATCCCTCATTAAGGAAGATACCCATGCTTAAACCCCTCCTCGTCAGCGCGCTGGTCCTCGCTGCATCCACTCCCGCCTTTGCCGCATCGACCACGGACGCGCAGCTGGCCGAGGTGGTTAACCGCACCATCGCGCCGTTAATCAAAGAGCAGGCGATCCCGGGGATGGCGGTGGCGGTGATTTATCAGGGCAAACCCCACTTCTTTACCTGGGGTCTGGCGGACGTGGCGGGTAAGAAGCCGGTCACGCAGGAAACCTTGTTTGAGCTGGGCTCGCTCAGTAAAACCTTTACCGGCGTGCTGGGCGGCGATGCGATTGCCCGTGGGGAAATCAGCCTTAGCGATCCGGCCAGCAAATACTGGCCTGCGCTTTCCGGTAAGCAGTGGCAGGGGATAAAGCTGCTGCATCTGGCGACCTATACCGCCGGCGGCCTGCCGCTACAGGTGCCGGATAGCGTAACCGACGCAGCCGCGCTGCAGGAGTATTACCAGTCCTGGCAGCCGGAGTGGGCACCGGGTGAAAAGCGCCATTATGCGAATGCCAGCATCGGCCTGTTCGGCGCGCTGGCGGTGAAGCCGTCGGGAATGAGCTTTGAGCAGGCAATGAACCGCCGCGTACTGCAACCACTGGCGCTGAAGCATACCTGGTATCAGGTGCCGGAAAGCGAGGCTAAAAACTACGCCTGGGGCTACCGCAACGGAAAAGCGGTGCACGTTTCTCCGGGCATGCTGGATGCGGAAGCCTACGGCGTAAAAACCTCGATTGAGGATATGGCCCGCTGGGTACAGGCCAATATGCAGCCGGAGAAGGTAACCGATGCGTCGCTGCAAAAAGGCCTCGCGCTGGCGCAGTCGCGTTACTGGCAGGTTGGCGAGATGTATCAGGGGCTGGGCTGGGAGATGCTGAACTGGCCGCTACAGGAAAAAACAGTGGTGGACGGCAGCGATAATAAGGTCGCGCTGGCCCCGATGAAAGCCACGGAAATCGCACCTCCCGCGCCGCGTCAGCAGGCATCCTGGGTACATAAAACCGGGTCCACCGGCGGATTTGGTAGCTACGCGGCGTTTATCCCGCAGAAGGATATCGGCATCGTGATGCTGGCGAACAAAAGCTATCCGAACCCGCTCAGGGTAGAGGCGGCTTACCGCATTCTGGCGGCGCTGGAGTAAACTTTTCAGCCTGTATCGGCAGGCTGGTTTCTTTCACAGCGGTTGGTCGCACCGGTGCGGTTCAACCGCCGTGATGGTTATCAGGCACGCTCTGGTTTTTCAGCAAATTCTCTGCTTTGACCTGCTCCATCCAACCCTCTAACAGCCACAGGCATTCTGCTGCCTGCGGTCCGGCATCAAGCAAAGACAATCGCGTATCATGATAAACACGTACTGTCTCCTTCATGGATTTGTCGAGCGGAAATAAACAGGATAAAGCCGTTCCCTGCTGATAGCGATTATGCTGCTTATCCAACGCCGCCAGCGTTTTCAGCGTGGCTGTCGCATTGGGCGCAAGTGAATAATATAGAGCGGTGGTCAATTGATCGGCCTGCTGTTGATTCACCAACGGGGCCAAATCCACAGCAAGAGCTATCCATTCACTTTTGCCGCTGGAGATATTATCCAGCGTAAGCTGCCAGTCATTGGGTGAGAGATGAGCTGAAAATCCCGCTGCACCGTAGCGCTGAATGTCTTCATGGATAGTGGTGATCGTCGCTGCTGCAAATGACAGCGCTGGGAAAAGCAAAAGTATCGCAAGGCGTTTCACCTGATGACGAATATCACTTCCTGTGTTTATGGCTGTAGCCATAGTGAAAATCCTTTTAAGTTTAAAGGGATTTTACTTTAACAACGGATTGGTTTTGACCTCAATCGGGTGCCCGGCGAAAAAGCCCAATATTGGCCTCCTCGCGCAGGGCACCCGCTAATGCTTTTGCTATTCGCTAATACTACCGCTGTCCGCAATAGCGCATCACGCCGCTTCCTTCATCACACCAGCCCCTTCACCACATCCATCAGCTTCACCACGTCTTCAGGCCGCGTGCGGCCCGTTGCCGGATCGATAATCGAGCTGTAAATATGCGGCATCACGCGCGGTACGCCCGCCTGCAGGCAGGTTTGCAGGATGATGCCGAAGTTATCCAGATCGATGCCGCCGGTGGGTTCAATCAGCGTCATGCCGTTGCGCGCGGCGGCGGTGGCCAGCGCGTGCAGTTCGGGCAGGGACTTCTCACCTCCCATCGGGAAAAACTTCGCCGCGTGTGCGCCCATATCCTGCATCATCCGTACCGCCGCATCACAGGAGACGCGGGCGGGAGTTCCCTGGCTGCTGATGACCCCGGTGGAAATCAGCACGTCGCCCGGCGTGCCGGTGGGGCTGACCAGCGCGTTGATATGCGTGCTTTCGCCGCCGGTTGCCGCCAGCGCACCGGCGGCAAAACCGCTGCCGGTAAAGGTCTGGTTAACGTGCGCCGGATGCACGGCAGAGGCGATCATCGCCGCCTTATAAAACTGCGACGGATCGCCCGCGCCCAGCCCGACGGAAATGGAAGGTACGGCGGCCGTCCAGCGTTTCACTTCGCTCACGCCCTCCTCAACGGAGGCAAACTGCGCGGAAAGCACGCCGATAACCGCATGGCCTTCGGCGGCGTCATAGATTTCCCTGGCGTTGGCGATATCTTTCGCCAGCACGTTAAGCGCCACGCGCTGGCGATAAAAATTAATCTGCTGCATGTTCGGCAATCTCCTTCAGTCGCGCCACGATCAGCGCCATTTCTCCTTCTGCCACCGTACGGGGATCGAGGCTGAACACCCCCTGGTGCAGATTGTAGCGGCGGGCATAAATCGCGATCTCGCCGCCGCGCAGCTGCGCCTCCACCTCGCGGGCATCCAGCCCCAGCACGCTGGCCTCTACCCGGATGCGGATACGCCAGATGGCGCGGCCCGCCTCATCCTGTTCGATATCGGCCGCCAGTCCGCGAATAGCGGAAATCGCCTCGGCGGTAGGCTGGAGCTGTGCGGCGGTCACCACGGTCTGACCCTGGTGGTAGTTCTCCAGCGCGTACACCAGCCCGACCATATTCTCCTTGCCGATCTTCATCGCTCTGGCAATGCCGTCGTGCTGGGCTTTGCAGGCGTCAATCCAGCGCTTCGCACCGGTAATAAAGCCGGAGGTCGGCGCGTTAAACGCCTTCGCGCCGCTGTAAATCACCATATCGGCACCGCTGGCGACCCAGGCGTGCAGATCCTCCTCGGCGGCGGCATCGACAATCAGCGGCAGGCTATGCTGACGGGCGACCGCCACAAAGTCCGCAATGCCCAGCATGCCTTTCTGCACGCAGTGGTGCGATTTCACATACAGCAGCGCGGCGGTGCGCGGGGTGACCGCGCTTTCCAGCTGCCAGCGGGCCGACAGATTGCTGGATCCGACCTCCACCACGCGTCCGCCGCCGAGGCGGATGGCGCTGGTAATCGGCGCGCCGTAATCCACGTTGTGGCCGCGCAGCATCAGCACTTCGTTCGCCATGCCCGTGCTGTCCGGCATCATCGCCACGCGGGCCGGCTCGCCGCGGGTAATGGCGGCGGCAACGGCGATGGCAATCCCCGCCGAGGCGCAGGAGGTGATGTAGCTGGCCTCCGCGCCGGTATAGCGGGAAACCAGCTCGCCGCTGCGATCCACCAGCCGGTCAATCTCCACAAAGGCCGCCGCCGCCTGCGCCGTGGCCTGCATCACTTCCGGCGCCACGCTGGATACGCCCAGAATGGTCATCTTGCCGCAGGCGTTAATCACCTGCTTCAGGCCCAGCCGTTGATAGATATTTTGCATCATGATTTACAGAACCCCCAGCAGCGAACAGACCACGCTCAGCGCCACAATCGACAGCAGAATGGTGGTGTAGCGCGGCCCTTTTTTCACCAGATAGAAGTAGACCGAGAACACCGCCGCCAGCGGCAGCAGGCCGGGGGCGATCGAATCCAGGATCTGCTGCACCACCACTTCCGATCCTTCCAGGGCGCTGATCTTCAGCGGAGTGGTGATCTTCACGTAGCTAGCGGAAAGCGCGCCCATCATGATCAGGCCCAGCACGTTGGCGCCGTAGATCAGCTCTTTGATCCGCCCGCCCTGCAGCAGGCCGATAATCGAATCGCGCCCCAGGGTGTAGCCTTTGTGGATCATGCCGTAGCTGACCGCGAGGGTAATCGCCGGATAGAGGATCAGCGGAATAATCCCGCCCATTGCGCTGCCGCCGGCGGCGAAGGGGATAAAGATAGCGATCAGCAACGGCATCACCGCCGCCCAGATGATCGAATCCCCCATCCCGGCCAGCGGCCCCATCAGGCCGGTTTTGATCCCGGTGATCGAGGCATCGCTGATCGGTTCGCCCCGCGTTTTTTGCTCTTCCATGGCGATGGCGATCCCCTGGATCACCGCGCCGAAGGTCTGCTCCGAGTTAAAGAAGTTCAGATGGCGTTTCAGCGCCTCCACCTGTTCCTCCTTCTGCGGATACAGCTTTTTGATAATCGGCGTCATCGAGGCGCAGAAAATCAGGCTCTGCAAACGCTCGTAGGAGCTGGAAACCTCCGCCCCCAGCCAGTAAATAAACCAGGCCTTGGTGATATCGCCTTTGGTCAGCGCCCGGCTCTCCCGCGCGCGCTCTACCAGTTCATGCTGCATTGCGTCGCTGCTCATCATGCTGCTCCTTCATTTTTCGCCAGGCCCTTAATCAGGAAGGCCACACAGGTACCGAAGACCGCCATCGCCATGATGTCCAGCTTGAGGTACAGCACCGCAAAGAATCCGCCGATAAACCACGGCAGCAGGCTCTTTTTACCAATCACCATAATGGTGATGGCGAAGCCCAGCGCCGGGAGGATCCCGCCCATGATTTCAAAAGAGTGGGTCAGCCAGTGCGGCATCAGCTTGAGGAAGCTTTCCACCACGTTCTGGCCGAAGTAGTTGGCGGCAAATACCACCGGGAAGCGCAGCACCAGCCCGAGCAGGGCGGGATAGAGAAAGGCACAGCGCATAATGCCGGACATATTGGCGGTTTCGGCGTGCTTATCCGCCATATGCACCCAGGCGGCGTTCAGCGTGCGGCGCAGCTGATCGAGGAACACGCCAATCACGCCAAACGGAATCGCCAAAGCAATCGCCAGGCTCGGGTCCATCCCGGCCTTCACGGCGATAGGAATGGCGATACAGGCGGCCAGCGCCGGGTCCGACGGCACATTCCCGCCGGGCGTGGAGGTCACGCCGAGGTAAACCAGCTGCATGCCCGCGCCGATAATCATCGCCGTATGCATATTGCCCAGCAGCAGGCCGACAAACACCGCGATCACCACCGGCTGTAGCAGCATCGCGGAAAGGGTATATCCCAGGCGTAAACGGGCAAACCAGTAGTACAGGCCCATCAGGCTTGCAAAAAGTAAGGTATCCATAGTGTTATCCTTTACACCTTATCCTTCAGGCGAGCTGCGCCTGAAAGAGGGGTGCAGTGAGTGAGTTAGAATTTTTTCAGGATATCGTCCAGCGACTGCGGCTTATCTTCCGGGATGGTCTGGAAGAACACCTGCACGCCGCGATCCCGCAGATCTTTCAGAATGCCGACGTCTTTCTCATCAAGGGTGATGTTCTGGAAGACCGCTTTGCGGTTAGGCCCGCCGCCCAGCCCGCCGACCTGCACGTTGGTCACATCAAATCCCTGCTGGACCGCATCCTGGATCGCCGCCAGCGACGGGAACAGCACCAGCACTTTGCCATCGCCCAGCTGATTCTCTTTCCACGATGCCGCAAAGCTTTGATTGCTGTAGCAGTCCACTTTGATATTCGGCGGCGCGGCCATCAGGTAGATGTTTTTCATAAACGGATCGGCGTCCAGCTCGTCGCTGACCACGGCGATGCGGTTGGCCTGGGACTGTCCAACCCATTTGGTGACCACCTGGCCGTGGATCAGGCGGCTGTCAATGCGGCATAAAACGATCGTTGCCATGCTGTGTTCCTTTTTATTGTGGTTGTTGTAATTGACGAACGTGGGCGACCACGTCCAGGCAGCTGCTGCGCCCGGCGTCGACCAGATCGGTTACGCAGTCGGTCAGCGGGCCCGCATCGCGGCGGTCCAGCGCTTCCAGCAACAGGGAGGCATTCAGCCCGCAAATCACCGCCACCGGATAGTCCGCGCTGAGCCGCGCCGCCACGTTCGAGGTGGTGCCGCCGATAAAATCGGTGAGGATCAGCGAGCCGCGCGGCATCGCCTTCACCACGGCTTCCACCCGCTGATAAAACTCGCCGAGTGTATCCACCGGCATCAGGGCGATCTCGGTTACGCCCTGGATTTCGCCGGTCACCATGCGCAGGCTGTTGCAAAGCTGTTCTCCCCAGCCGCCGTGAGTCAGCAGCAGGATCTGGGGCAAGGGTTCAGTAGGGACAGCGGTAGTCAAAGTGGCCTCCTGGCTCAATTACGTTTACAGACGTACATAGAGCAAGGGCTGTGCCAGAGTTTGTGTCACGCAGGGGAGGTGGCAAGCAGGGCGGGGCGCGGGGCCCCGTCGAATAAGGGATTAACCGTAGAGCAGTTCGTAGATATAAAAATATTCCGCGTCGGACAGGCGGAGCGCGTAAGCCTCTTCGATCGGCAGAAACGCGGTTTTGATGACACTAAGCGCGCGGACGTCGAGATCGGGCCGGTTTTCCAGCGCCATCTGTAACGGTTTTCGGTTAATCACGATACGCTCGACCATGCAGCAGCAGTGGATCAGGAAGCGCAGTGTCACCTGGCGGCTCGGTTTGAGCGACAGGGCGGTGGTCAGATGGTCAAATACGCTCTCCATCTCTTTCAGAATGCGCCGGGGATTGAGCACCGAAATATGGTTGATGATGCTTTCCATGGTCAGCGCGCTGATAAAGCGCATGGCGCTGCGTTCCATTTCCAGGCGGCGCTCGGCGCTGGAGAGGTCTGGCGTCAGCAGGCTGAGCACCAGCTCCGGCCCCTGCTCGGAGAACAACTCCTCCAGCGAGATAAAGGGAATATCCGGCAGCCCCGGCTGGAAAGTACCGACGATGCCCGCCAGTCGTTCACCGGGCTTCAGCGCCTGCTGCACGCGCTCCAGGCTGCGCACCTCGTTGTAATCGAGGATCGCCAGCCGGGTATCCTGCGACATCAGTTCGCCGAAACTTTCCTCCAGCACCTTTTTGATTTTCTCCGCGGTGCCCATGCCGGTAATGCAGGAGATCGCCAGCACCTTGCCGCCGTGATCCTGCTGCGGCGTGCAGAACTGGCTGACAATGCCTTTATCCTGCATCAGCTGGGCCAGCTGCGGCAGATCGCTGGTTTCATAGCTGAGATCCAGCCCCACTTCCAGCAGGCTGGTCAGGGTGATATTCGGCATCAGCAGCACATCGATCTGGAACAGTTTGCTGATGGTGCTGCCAAAATGGACCAGCGAACCGATATCCACCATCAGGATCAGCCGCCGGTACTGGCGGGCCTGAATCATCTGCGTCAGCGTTTCCAGCGTATCGTGCACCGACTGTTCAAACGGCATATCAATGGCGCTGAACAGCTCGCGCTCCAGCACCCGGTTCACGTACTGCGCCATGCTGGTGGCGGTAGTCGCGCCGTGGGCAATCAGGATCACTCCGCAGTCCGGGCTGGCATCGATGCGCTGGCGGTAGTGGCGGCACTCCTTGAGGAACAGGCACAGCCAGACCACCTCCGTTGCCGGGCACTGAATATGCAGCAGCTCGTTGATTTTGCGGCACAGTAGGGTGGCATTTTCGTACTCATCCTTACAGCGGTCGAGGATCAGATTCGACGAATAAAGCTGCGGGATCAGCCCGCGCTGCACGTAGCCAATCAGCGCGAGAAAGTGTTTGCGCAGCGGGTTCAGCAGGTTCTCCGGCAGGGCAAAGCCCAGCACCTGCTCCACACAGCCGATCAGCAGCGTGACCCGCTCTTCAATGCGATCGCCGTAGCGCGGTGGATGCGTGCTGCTGTCGCGGCTGTAGAGTCCGTATTCAAAAATCGAACTCAGCTTATTTTTCAGGATCGCCAGGGTTTCTGCGGGCGGCACGTTGCTGTTGCGCAGGTTGACGTATTCGCGGGTCAGGAAGCTGTAGAACAGATCGCTCTCTTCCGCCTCCATCCCGCTGGCCAGCGAGGTTTTTAACGCGGGCAGGGTGCGCGCATCCACGTTCAGCCGCTCTTTACCGGCAAACAGGCTATCCACCAGCTGGCGCTGCTCTGGCGTGGCGTTAAACGGGTTCTCCACCAGCTGCTTATCCAGCTGGAGCGTCTCGTTATGTTCCGTCATCCCCGCCGCCCAGGCCTGCGCGCACAGGAACTGAATGTCGCTTTTCAGCTGGCCGATATTACCCTCCAGCGGCTTGTTCAGCAGCCAGAGCAGCAGCGTTTTATCAATGCTGACGGTGCGTTCGATCTTGCGGCTTTCCCGCTGCAGGAAGCCGACGATCAGCTCGATCTGTTCCTCAACCGATCGCTGACGGATCCCCGGCAGATCGATGCAGACCTGAATACGCCGCTGGAAGGTGCGCAGCAGGGCGGAGCTGACTGGTTCGGTGGTGGCACAAATCAGCCGGATCGCAATCGGGCGCGGCGTGCTGCTGGCCCCCAGCGGCCGATACTCGCCCTTATCCAGGATCGAGAACAGTTTTTCCTGGCCTTCATACGGCAGGCGATGCACCTCATCCAGCAGCAGGTAGCCGCCGTCTGCCTGTTCCACCAGCCCGATTTTATTTTCACTGGCGCCGGTAAACGCGCCCTGGCGATGCCCGAACAGATGGGAGGAGAGCAGCTCCGGGTTGTGGGCGTATTCCGCGCAGTTAAAGTAGATCAGCGGCGGCGGCGATCCCGCCGTGTGCTTGCAGGCAAAGCGGTGCATCAGCTCGGCGAAAAAGGTTTTGCCCACGCCGGAAGGACCGGTCAGCAGCACGTGCAGTCCGTGCGGATAGAGCACGGCGGCGCGGCCTTTTTCCACCGCATCGCGCAGGCTGCGATCGAAGCCGGTCAGCACAACAAAGGGATCGTCGGTGGTGGGATTGTCCTGGCGCGGCAGTAGGTCGGCAATCGAGCGCACTTCGCGTTCGGACTCATCCAGCGACCGGCCCAGCAGCGCCTCCGCCGCCCGGCGGTGCAGGAAGAACACCGGACGGCCGCGGCTTTTGATCGCCAGGCCATCATTCCACAGCTGATTGAGGTCTTTGCTCACCGAGTTGCGCGCCAGCCCGAGGTTAAATCCCATCGCTTCTGCGGTGCAGGCTTTTTCTTCTGCCAGGTCGGTCAGGCTGAGTCCCTGCGTTAACCGTTCCAGCTCTCCAAGTATGATTTCAATCCGTTTCATCTCATTACCGCTTAAAAATAAATGACGATTGAGAACATACACTAATCGGCGGGTGGAGAAAGAGATGGGGGTTACAGATGCGGGGTGGGATGGGATTGCTGCGAGTCTTGCTGCCGGGTTGCGTTGAGATTGGCGAGTGGGGCACGTCCTCTGCGGCGGTCGGGCGGTCCTCACGTCGCTGCGCGATGCCTTCGGTTACGGCTGCGGGTCTTGCGGATCGGCGCAGAGCGGGCGTCCTGCCCGCGCTGCACCTGAGCCCAGCATCCCTGCTGGTATCTCCGGCCCCACAGCCTGCACCTCAGTGCTGCGGATTGCCCGGCCGCCGCAGAGGACGTGCCCCTTTTGGCTAATTGCTCGCTGTTTTAGAACTTGAGAGTTTGAGTTCAGGCTTACCGGGCGGTAAGCCTGTCTTTCACTCTTTGGCTCAGAACGTGTAGTTCAGCGATACCCAGTAGTTGCGGCCAGGCGTTACATAGCCGGTGGTGGAGGCCAGCGTCTGGAAGTAATCGCCCGCGTAGGTGCTGCTGCGACCAGCCTGATACAGACTGACTTTCGAGAAGTCCTTATCCAGCACGTTGTTGATCGAGCCGTTCACCGTCAGCGCCGGGGTGATTTTATAGGCTGCGCCCATGTTCACCACCGTCCAGGCCTTCAGATAGGCACCGCGGTCGTCGTAGACCGTTTTCTCAATCGCGCTCAGGTTGCCGTAGCCGGTGGTGTAACGCGGGGTTTTGCCGTGATATTCCGCCGCGATCCATGAGGTCAGATCGTCGCTCATCTGCCACGACATTTTCGCGTTAGCCATATGGCGTGCGGTATTGGTCAGTGGTGCGCCCGGATTATCGCCACCGCGCTGTTTGCTGTCGGTGTAGGTGTAATTCAGATTCAGCGTCAGTTCCGGGATAACCACCGGGAAGGAGGAGGCGAACTCAATCCCCTGGTTAATCGCCTTACCGACGTTACGATACGAGTTTGTCGAATCGTCGATGGTTTCACTGGAAATCGCGTTACGGAAGTTGCTGATAAAGCCGGTGACGTTGGCTTTTACATTGTCGGCATTTTCATAGTAAATCCCGGTTTCGTAGTTAACGCTGGATTCCGGCTTCAGGTCCGGATTACCGAGGGTGCTAATCAGACCATTGCCCGCCACGCCGCTAACGCCGTTATGTAGCTGGGCGAGGGAAGGGGCTTTATAACCGGTGCTGACACCGCCCTTCACCGTCCAGTCGTCCAGCGCGTTCCACACCAGGTAGGCGCGCGGGCTGACGTGGCCGCCGAAGCTGTCGTGTTTCTCGTAGCGCGCGCCCCAGGTCAGGGAAAGCGGATCGATAATCTGCCAGTCGTCTTCGGTAAACAGGGACCAGGTTTTCTGTTTGAAGGTCTCGCCGCTGTTCGCCAGCACGATGCCGTCCTTCAGGCGGGAATCCCAGTATTCACCGCCCACGGTCAGCAGGTGGTCGTCACCAATCGGCGCAACGAGACTGGTATTGAAAATGGCATTGGTGTTCTTCAGTTCGCGATCCTGTCCACTCAGACCGCTGTTCTCCGCAGAAAGCGTGCGCGGGGTCAGCACGCGCCCTTTGTTCTCTGTGACCGCATAGGAAAGACTGGAGCTCCAGCGGCCCAGAGACAGGTCGGTGTCGTGGCCTATAACCACTTTATTGCGCTGATAGTGCAGTTTGTCGCGATAGCCGCCACCGCTGGTGCCGATCGGGCCAAGCTGACTGTGGCTGTTGTCATACTCCTGCTCGGCGGTTTCGCCATCGATCCACAGAGTATTTTTATCGCTGGTTTTGTAGTTCAGCCGCCCGCCTACGGTGTAGTTATTGCTTTTGGTAGGGTAAGGAACGCGTGTGTCGCTGCCGCTATCGCTGAGGCTGGTAACGCTGGAACCCTGGCGGTGTTCGAAGTTGCCGCGCAGGGTCAGATCCAGCGTATTGGGGATCAGCGCGCCGCTGGTGTACAGGCCCACGGTCGAGCTGTCGCCCCATTTGCTGTGTTCCTGTACCGAATGAGAGAGGTTCAGCCCGCCGTGCCATTCGTCGGTGTTTTTCTTAGTAATAATGTTGATCACGCCACCCATGGCATCAGAGCCGTAGAGCGTTGACATCGGGCCACGGATCACTTCGATATGATCGATAGCGGAAAGCGGCGGCATCATAGCGGTATTCAGGGTACCGAAACCGTTGGGGGTGGTATCGGAGCTGGCATTCTGTCGGATACCGTCGATGAGGATCAGCGTATAGCTGCTGGGCATGCCGCGTATAGAGATATCCAGCCCGCCGGTTTTCCCGGTTCCGCCGCGTACGTCTACACCTTCCATACCGCTAAGTGCTTCACCCAAATCACTGTAGTTTTTTTTGGTCAGTTCATCCTGGCTGACAACGGAAATTGAGGCAGGAGCATTGGTGAGTTTTTGTTCATAGCCGCTGGCGGTGACAACCAGAGTGCCTTCCTGGGCAAAAACGGGTACTGATGCCGCAAAAAGGATTGCAGCCGTGATTTTATTGATTTTCATTTCAGAACCATTAGGAAATTTTGCAAGACGCGGCGTTACATTAATAAACACTTTCTAAACGGATTCTTAACGGTGACGAGAATGATAATGATTGGCGTTACTGTTTTGAGCGATAAATTGGCTGTGCGTTGAGATTGGCGATCGGGGCACGTCCTCTGCGGCGGTCGGGCGGTCCTCGCGTTGCTTTGCGATGCCTTCGGTTTCGGCTATGGGCCTTGCGGATCGGCGCAGAGCGGGCGTCCTGCCCGCGCTGCGCCTGAGCCCAGCATCCCTGCTGGTCTCTCCGGCCCCACAGCCTACACCTCAGCGCTGCGGATTGCCCGGCCGCCGCAGAGGACGTGCCCCTTTTGGTTTAGTGTTCGCTGTTTGAAGAACGCTAATTAGCACCGAATGTGGGAATCTCGCCAGTATTGTGAAAGAAGGAAGAGCTGATGGGTTTTTCAGGCAACGTGAAAGTCAGAAAGCAGGCTGGTTGTGCCCCCGGGCGGGCAATCCGCAGCGCTGAACGCAGAGAGGAAGCCAGGATTCGCCCACAGGGAAGTGGGCGAAAGGCACAGCCGCGCAGGACGCGCGTATGTGCCGCTCCGTCCGGCTGACAAACGAAGTGAAGGAACCGCGCAGCGGCGCGAGGACGCCCGATCGGGGGCACAACCCGCCAGCGATAACCCAGACTTTGCAAATAACCGTCTGTGCCGGTCCGTCCGGCTGACGAGCGAAGTGAGGGTACCGCAAAGCGGCGCGAGGACCGCCCGACCGGGGGCACAACCCGCCAGCGCCAACCCAGACTTTGCAAACGACCCGACAATGCCTGTCTGTGCCTGTCCGGCAGCCATCACCCCTGAGCAAAACGCAAAACCATCACCTATAGTCAGTGACCCAGCCCCAACTCCGGACCCCACTATGCTGTTGCGCCTTACCCTGCTGCTGACCCTCAGCGGCCTGCCCTTTTTCACCTCCGCCCACAACCTGATCCCCGGCCAGCCCCTGCCGCCGATCGGCGTGGTCGATCGTGGCGAGTTGACCGTGCAGCAGGATGAAACACACTATCAAAACTGGAGCAGCGATCGGCTCACCGGCAGGGTGAGCATCGTGCTGCATATGGCAGGGCGGCTGGCAGCGAAAGAGAGCAGTGCCGCGTTGATCCAGGCGATCGAAAACGCCCGCTTCCCCACCGCCACGGTGCGGATTACCACCATCGTCAACACCGACGATGCCATTCCCGGCAGCGCCATGTTCGTGCGGCAAAGCCTGGAAAGCAGCAAAAGGGAAACGCCTGACGCACAGTTTATCGTTGATGAAAAGGGCGCAGTCAGGCGCGCGTGGCAGCTGGCTGAAGGAGGAGCGGCGGTGGTGGTGCTGGATAAACAGGGCCGGGTCAGATTTGCCAAAGACGGGGCGTTGACCGATGAACAGGTGCGGCAGCTGATCGCCTTAGTTCAGCAGCTGCGGGCTTAAATCCCAGGTTGAAACCACCAGAAAGCTGTACAAACGATCTATTTTTTGTAAAAGATTGTCGCAACTCCCGATACTCAGAGAAATTTCTGAATATTGCACTAGGCTTTGCAAATAAAGCCATGTGAATGTCAGGGGTAGCCTGCAACGATGAACAATCATGAAGACGAACTGCAAAGGCTACGTGAAGCTCTGCAAAACCGCCTGGACCAGCTTTTGCCCGCCGGAGAACAGCAGGATTTAGTGTTTACCGCCATGCGTGAAGGCACGCTGTCAGCGGGCAAACGCGTCCGCCCCCTGCTGCTGATCCTGGCCGCCCGCGATCTGGGCTGTACGGTGGATCAGCCCGGCCTGCTCGACCTCGCCTGTGCGGTTGAAATGGTGCATGCCGCCTCGCTGATGCTGGATGATATCCCCTGTATGGACAATGCGTTACTGCGGCGCGGCCGTCCGACGACCCACGCTCAGTACGGTGAAAGCGTGGCCATTCTCGCCGCCGTTGCGCTGCTGAGCCGCGCTTTTGGCGTGGTCGTGGAGGCGCCGTCGTTGTCTGCCGCCTGCAAAACTCAGGCCGTGGCGGAACTGTCGCTGGCGGTGGGATCGCAGGGGCTGGTACAGGGGCAGTATCTCGATCTCAGCGAAGGCAGCCGGGCGAGAAGCAGCGAGGCGATCCTGCTGACCAACGAGCTTAAAACCAGCCGTTTATTTGATGCCTCATTGCAGATGGCGGCCATCGTTGCCGGGGCCCCGCTGCAAACGCGCCAGCGACTGCGCTGCTTCGCCCAGGATCTGGGGCAGGCCTTCCAGCTGATGGACGATCTCTCCGACGGGCTAAGCAACACCGGTAAAGACGCTAACCAGGACAGCGGTAAATCGACGCTGGTGGCGTTGCTGGGCGCCGAAGCGGTTCATCAGAAGCTGCGTGAACATCTGCGCAGCGCGGATGAGCATATCGCCAGCGCCTGCCATCGCGGGCTCTCTACCCGACATTTTATGCATGCGTGGTTTGATAAACAGATGGCGCTGTTTGGCAAAAATGGCACACAGCCGCTGCCGGGGTGCAGATGAGCGATCTTATCCAACGAAAAAGCGATCATCTCGATATCGTCCTGAACGCATCGCGCAGGGTGAAAACCTGTACAACCGGCTTTGAACGCTGGCGTTTTGAACACTGTGCGCTGCCGGAACTGAGCCTCGATCGCATCGATCTTCGTACCACGCTATTCGGCAAAACGCTCAAAGCGCCGCTGCTAATCAGCTCAATGACCGGCGGAACCCGGCGGGCGAAAAGCATCAATCGCCATCTGGCGGAAGCCGCTCAGGCACTCGGGCTGGCGATGGGCGTCGGTTCCCAGCGCGTGGCGTTGGAAAGCGAACAGGACTGGGGACTGACGCGTGAACTGCGTCAGCTCGCACCGGATATTCCGCTGCTGGCCAATCTTGGCGCGGCGCAGATCGCTGGGAAAAACGGCACCGAATATGCCCGGCGTGCGGTCGGGATGATTGAAGCGGACGCGCTAATTATCCATATCAATCCGCTGCAGGAAGCTCTGCAGCACGGTGGTGACCGCGACTGGCGCGGCGTGCTGGCCGCGATTGCTCATACGGTTGAAGCGCTGCCGGTACCGGTGATTGTCAAAGAGGTTGGCGCGGGTCTGTCCGTGCCGGTGGCGCGTCAGCTGGTTGAGGTGGGCGTGGGTATGCTGGACATCGCCGGTGCAGGCGGTACCAGCTGGGCGGCGGTGGAGGGTGAACGCGCCGCATCGCCGCAGGCCCGCGCGGTGGCGATGGCGTTCTCCGACTGGGGGATCCCCACCGCGCAGGCGCTGACACAGCTGCATCAGGCGCTGCCGCAGGTGCCGCTGATCGCTTCCGGCGGCATTGTTGATGGCATCGACGTGGCGAAAGCGCTGCGGTTAGGGGCGGATATCGCCGGTCAGGCAGCGGGTGTGCTGGGCTGCGCGACGGTCTCCAGCGAGGCGACGATCGACCATTTTCAGGTCATCATTGAACAGCTGCGCGTGGCCTGCTTCTGCACCGGCAGCGGCAGCCTGCGCGATCTTCGCCAGGCGAAACTGGTACCTGCTGAATGAGTGCACCTCGCTGGGATCTGATACTGGTGGGTGGCGGGCTGGCGAATGGTCTGATTGCCTGGCGGTTACGACAGCAGCAGCCAGGGCTGTGTGTGCTGCTGCTTGAATCAGATGCCGAGCCGGGCGGCAATCATACCTGGTCTTTCCATCAGCGCGATCTGCTGCCCGGGCAGCATCGCTGGATAGCGCCGCTGGTGGCGCATCGCTGGGCGGGATACGACGTGCGCTTCCCGGCGCTGAACCGTACCCTGGCGGGGGAGTACATTAGCGTGACCTCCGAACGCTTTGCTTCCGTGCTCAGCCAGGCGCTGGGTGACAGCCTGTGGAGCGGCACGCGAGTCGCCAGCCTGACGCCGGAAACGGTGACGCTGGAAGATGGACAAACGCTGAACGCGGCGGCGGTGATTGACGGGCGCGGCTACCGACCCAGCCCCCATCTGATTACCGGCTGTCAGGCTTTTCTGGGCCAGCAGTGGAGCCTGAGTCAGCCGCACGGTCTGACGCGGCCGATACTGATGGACGCCACCGTCGACCAGTCTGCGGGCTACCGTTTTGTTTACACCCTGCCGCTTTCGGACCGCCAGCTGCTGATTGAAGATACGCACTATATTGACCGCGCCACGCTGGATGTCGATCTCGCCCGGCAGCAGATCCGCCAGTACGCGGATCGTCATGGCTGGCTCCTCGATCGCCTGGAGCGGGAAGAGCAGGGCAATCTGCCGATCGCGCTGTCGGGCGATGCCCGTGCGTTCTGGCGGGCGCAGGCGGGGCAGCCTGGCAGCGGTTTACGCGTTGGGCTGTTTCATGCGACCACCGGTTACTCACTGCCGCAGGCGGTGGCGCTGGCGGATTTGATCGCGGCCGCACCAGACCTGAATGCCGCTGCGCTGTTCAGGCTGATTCAGGATTACGCCCTGGCGCAGTGGCGGCACCAGCGCTTCTTTCGCCTGCTCAACCGCATGCTGTTTCTCGCCGGGCCGCCGCAGGGGCGCTGGCAGGTGATGCAGCGCTTTTATCAACTGAACCATGGACTGATTGCCCGCTTTTACGCGGGTCAGCTAACGCTGCAAGACAGGGTGCGGATTCTGGCAGGTAAGCCACCGGTTCCGGTGGGCGAGGCCCTGCGCGCCGCACTGAAATTTTCCCCCCGGCTGCGAGCTTTTCACGATGAGTAAAACTGTAGTTATCGGCTCTGGCTTTGGTGGCCTTGCCCTGGCGATCCGCCTGCAGGCGGCAGGCATCCCGACGCTGCTGCTGGAGCAGCGCGACAAACCCGGCGGCCGCGCCTATGTCTATCAGGACGAAGGATTTACCTTCGACGCCGGGCCGACGGTGATCACTGACCCGACGGCGATCGAAGAGCTGTTCAGCCTGGCCGGTAAGCGCATCGAGGATTACGTCGATCTTTTGCCGGTCACACCGTTTTACCGGCTCTGCTGGGAGGACGGCGAAGTCTTTGATTACGACAACGATCAGGCGCGGCTGGAAGCGCAGATCCACCGTCTCAATCCGCGCGATGTGGAAGGCTACCGGCAGTTTCTGGCCTATTCGAAAGCGGTGTTTAAAGAGGGCTACCTCAAACTGGGCAGCATACCGTTTTTATCCTTCCGCGATATGCTACGCGCCGGGCCGCAGCTGGCACGGCTCCAGGCGTGGCGCAGCGTGTACGGCATGGTGTCGAAATTTATTGAAAACGAGCAGCTGCGCCAGGCGTTTTCTTTCCATTCGCTGCTGGTCGGCGGCAACCCCTTCGCCACGTCATCCATTTACACGCTGATCCACGCGCTGGAGCGGGAATGGGGCGTGTGGTTTGCGCGCGGTGGCACCGGGGCGCTGGTGCAGGGGCTGGTGAAGCTGTTTGAGGATCTCGGCGGCTCGCTGGAGCTGAATGCGGAAGTGACGAAGCTGGAGACGGCAGGCGAACGTATCAGCGCGGTGCAGCTGAAGGACGGGCGGCGGATTGCAGCGGCTTCGGTGGCATCTAACGCCGATGTGGTGCAAACCTATGCAAAACTGCTGGGGCACCACCCCGTCGGGGCCGCGCGCGGCGCATCGCTCAAGCGCAAGCGCATGAGTAACTCGCTGTTTGTCCTCTACTTCGGGCTGAACAAGCATCACAGCCAGCTGGCGCATCACACCGTCTGCTTCGGGCCGCGCTATCGGGCGCTGATCGATGAGATTTTTCATTCGCCGACGCTGTCGGAAGATTTTTCCCTTTATCTGCATGCGCCCTGCGTGACCGATCCCTCGCTCGCGCCGCCGGGCTGCGGCAGCTATTACGTGTTAGCGCCGGTGCCGCATCTCGGCACGGCGGATCTCGACTGGACGGTGGAAGGCCCGCGCCTGCGCGACCGTATTTTCGCCTATCTGGAGCAGCACTACATGCCCGGCCTGCGCGAACAGCTGGTGACGCACCGCATGTTTACGCCGTTTGATTTCCGCGACCGGCTGGGAGCCTGGCAGGGATCGGCGTTTTCCGTCGAACCGATCCTGCGGCAGAGCGCCTGGTTCCGGCCGCATAATCGCGACAGCAGGATAAGCAACCTCTATCTGGTCGGGGCGGGCACGCATCCCGGAGCGGGGATCCCCGGCGTTATCGGTTCGGCGAAAGCCACCGCGGGCCTGATGCTGGGGGATTTGCTATGACCAACGGCACGCTGATGGATCACGCTACCGAAACGATGGCGGTCGGTTCAAAGAGTTTTGCCACCGCATCAAAGCTGTTCGATGCACCCACCCGCCGCAGCGCGCTGATGCTCTACGCCTGGTGCCGCCACTGCGATGACGTGATCGACGGGCAGGTGCTCGGCTTTTACCAGGCCGCAGCAGACGGCGACAGCGCGGAGCAGCGGCTCGACCGCCTGAAGATGCAGACGCAGCGCGCTTTCGACGGTGTAAAAATGGACGATCCGGCCTTCGCCGCACTTCAGGAGGTTGCCCTAAGCCACAGCATTCCCCCGCGTCTGGCTTTCGAGCATCTTGAAGGCTTTGCAATGGACGTGCGGGAAACCCACTATGAGACTTTTGAGGATACGCTGCGCTACTGCTATCACGTGGCGGGCGTGGTGGGGCTGATGATGGCGCGGGTGATGGGCGTGCGTGACGAATCGGTGCTGGATCGCGCCTGCGACCTGGGTTTAGCCTTCCAGCTGACCAACATCGCCCGCGATATCGTTGAAGATGCACAGGCGGGGCGCTGCTATCTGCCCGCGCAGTGGCTGGCTGAGGAAGGTATTCCCGCAGAGCGGATAGCCGATCCGGCCTGGCGCGAAAAGCTGGCGCGACTGGCGAAGCGGCTGGTGGCGGCCGCGGAACCGTATTACGCCTCCGCCCGCGCGGGGCTACCGGGTTTGCCGCTGCGCAGCGCATGGGCGATTGCCTCGGCGCACGGCGTTTATCGTGAAATTGGCGTGAAGGTGAGCGCGGCCGGCCCCCGCGCCTGGGATAGCCGTCAGGGGACAAGTCGCATGGAAAAGGTCGGTCTACTGGCAAAGGGCGCGACGCAGGCGCTTAGTTCTCGCCTCGTGAAGCCGACGCCTCGCGCGATCCATCTGTGGCAGCGTCCCCGCTAGCCTGTTTTTCTTTATCGTTGTTGGCGCTATCGGCGTGTGTCTGCTGGTTGCGGCTGCGCAGTGTCGCCTGCAGCTTTGCTACAGGCGGCGCATAAAGGAAGCCGAACGACACGCAGTCTTCTTTACCCCGCACCGCATGATGCAGCCGATGGGCCAGATACAGGCGTTTTAAATACCCCTTACGTGGAATATAGCGAAACGGCCAGCGCTGGTGGACCAGGCCGTCGTGGACGATAAAGTAGAGCAGGCCGTACAGCGTCATGCCCGCGCCAATCCACTGTAGTGGCCAGACGCCGGACGCGCCGAAGGCGATCAGCGCGATGGCCAGCGCGGCAAAGACCACGGCATACAGGTCATTCACTTCGAATCTGCCGCTGTGTGGTTCATGGTGTGAAAGGTGCCAGCCCCATCCCCAGCCGTGCATGATGTATTTGTGCGTCAGCGCGGCAATCATTTCCATCGCGGCGACGGTCGCCAGGACAATCAGGGTGTTCCACAGCACGAGCATTTGTATTCCTTGTTGTCCAGGGGAAGAGGGTGTGCGATTTGGGTGATTGATGAGTATAGCAATCGGGGGAAGAGCTGCCGGGCTGGGGGATGAATTCAGCGGATTGGCGGCGGGATTGGCTGCTGTGTAGACGTCGTGAGTTACTGCGGGATTGGCGATCGTGGCACGTCCTCTGCGGCCACCGGGCGGTCCTCACGCCACTTTGCGGTACCTTCGGTTTCGACTGTGGGTCTTTCGGCCTGGCTGGCGGTGGGATTGGCGATCGGGGCACGTCCTCTGCGGCCACCGGGCGGTCCTCACGTCGCTGCGCGATGCCTTCGGTTTCGACTACGGGTCTTTCGGACCGGCGCAGAGCGGGCGTCCTGCCCGCGCTGCGCCTGAGCCCAGCATCCATGCTGGTCTCTCCGGCCCCGCAGCCTGCACCTCAGCGCTGCGGATTGCCCGGTGGCCGCAGAGGACGTACCCCTTTTGGCTAACTGCTCGCTGTTTTAAGAACGTAGTTCAGCGTTGAGTGCTCAAAACCGGCTGTATTGCTCAAGACTGCTCTCAGGTTGTTATCCTGGACCTTCAGCTAGCGACGGCAGTTCACAAAATGGGTTTGTCATGAACTGCACTTAAGCAAAACGATCGCAGGAATGGTGATATTTCTGGCCTTCAGCAGGCTGGTTGTGTCCCGGACGGGAAATCCACGGCACAGAACGGAAAGAAGTAAGACCTGATTGGTTTTCAGGCAACGCGGAAGTCAGAAAGCAGGCGGGTTGTGCCCCCGAGCGGGCAATCCGCAGCGCTGAACGGAGAGAGGAAGCCAGGATTCGCCCACAGGGAAGTGGGCGAAAGGCCCAGCCGCGCAGGACGCGCGTCTGGGACGGTCCGTCCGGCTGACGAGCAAAGTGAGGGAACCGCGCAGCGGCGCGAGGACCGCCCGACCGGGGGCACAACCCGCCATCGCTAGGTCCAGACTTTGCTAACATCCGCCTGAGACGGTCCGTCCGGCTGACGAGCGAAGTGAGGGAACCGCAACGCGGCGCGAGGACGCCCGATCGTGGGCACAACCAGCTCGTGGCAGCGCTGCGTGCCAGAGAAAATTATTATCTTTAAACATGATAGGGAATATATGGCATTGCTCATTTTTTCCAGTACAAGTCAGATTAAATACCACTGGCGATAGCTAGTATTAATGGTTTAACTATTACGCAAAGAATCGATTCTTCAGTTTAATATTGACTGTTCGCTTATTGTTACACATTTAATAAACCAATCCGTGAATTGCATTTGATTTATATGTACTCTTTAATCCATTACATGGAATGTGAAAGGTTGATTTATGGATACGGTTGAAGAATTAAATGGAACCTACTTCTATGATGGCACGTCAAATCTAAGTGCCGGTGAGTTATTCTTCTGGATTATGATTGATGAAACCTTAGACCATTTTGGTATATCAGACATTAGTGCGGTTACTGCAATATATATGGGTTCTAATAACGTAACGGTAGCAGGAAAACTCGCAGGTGCGACACCGGGAACTTCTGTTGCGTCTGTCTATTCAAGACGATTATTCAGGGGGCGTATGATGCCAGTAAGACTTCCAACCTGGGTGGGTTTTCCTCCTAATACCAAAAGAATAATGACTCTAAAATTAGGAACGTTCGTTGGCAGAACCATTCCCGTGTTGGGTTGGATAATACTGGCAGTTGATGTTTCTACAATTTCATTCAAAGCAGTAAATAAATATAATACCCTCGCACATCCTTCCGATCGCATATGGTAAGAGCTTAATGGGTGCTTCCTGCGTTACGCAACGGCAAGTAATGGCCTGGTATGATGAAAATTGGAACAGCCGCGTTTTCCCTTTTTTAAAACGCCCGACCCTGACTTTAGAAACCAGTCTGTCAACGGGGAAATATCCCTGGGCTGATGATGATGCAATAGACATACTTGATGATTACTTCATGCGTTTTTCCGTCAAAAGACAGAACTTCACATTTCACAGGTACTGGCCTAATGAAGAAACATTCATTCCCATCAATTTTTTACGGTCAAAAGAAAATAAATGGCAGTGGGTTGAACCAAAACCACTTACGTTAAATATGCTGGTGGAATCAGCAAAAGCTGGTCGCTGGCTTTATGATTAAAAGGAATTTGATTATGGCTATACCTGCTCATCTGTGGCTACGTGATGACGGCGATACGTTGATTAAGGGTTCATCCGATGTTAACAAACGGGAAGGTAGCATAGAAATTATTGGTTTCGGCCACGGATTACATATCCCTACGGATAATAATACAGGGAAAGTAACCGGAACCCGGATTCATGCTCCAATGGTCATTGAGAAAGAGTTCGACAGTTCAACACCCTATCTCTATAAAGCGGTTGCTACCGGACAGTCACTACGAAGTGCTGAAATAAAATGGTACAGAATTAATGATGCTGGCCAGGAAGTTGAATATTTTAATATGTTCCTTGAAGGTGTGAAAGTAGTGGCCGTGACGCCGATTATGTACAATACAAAAACCGTAGAAAAATGTAACCATATGGAACGTGTAGAACTTCGTTACGAAAGGATCACCTGGAAATATAACGACGGCAACATCCAGTATAGCGATGCATGGAATGAGCGATCAACGGCATAAATATACCGACCCAAGCATAGGCTTCGGTTTTTTTAACATCTCAGGATGTCGTGCAAAAGATCTCGTCACATTCAGCCATCCCATCGTCGGATGTACGTCTGCGAAACATCCGTATCCTAAGTATTGCATACGACTGACGAGCGAGGCTAAACGCAGATATGGAAATCCGGTCATTTTCAGGCAACGCGGAAGTCAGAAAGCAGGCGGGGGCACAACCCGCCAGCATAAGCTCCTGACTTAGCTAACATCCGCCAGCGCCGTTAATCCATGCACTTCACACCGCCGGAGCATCCACCTCATTCAATCCCCCGTTAATACGAAAAGCCACCCGCTGCGGATGATTGACCGAAACCAGATACTCAATTGGCTGACGCTGCCTGTCGTAAATCACCCCGCGATATACCAGCGCCGGGCTTTCCGGCTTCGCCTGCAGCAGTTGATGTTCCTCTTCGTTCATCGCCGCAGCGCGAAGCGTTCCTTCATCGTACACATCCTGGATCTGGTAGCGTTCGGCCAGCAGGCGATACAGCGACCCGGCCTCTTCCAGCATTTCGGCGCTGAGATCCGCGACCCGCGCCCGGGGTAAATAGCTGGTTTCAAGGCAGAATGGCTGACCGTCGGCCAGCCGCAGGCGCTTGATCATCACCACTTCGTTACCTTCTGCAATATGCAGCAGGCGCGCAATACGGGCGCTGGCGGTGGAAATATGAAAATAGATCAACTGGCTGCTGGGAACCGCGCCGTTCAGCTCGAGGATCTTCCCGATCCCCAGCGCGGGCTGTAACGGTCGCTCTATGGGCGTATCCAGTAGCCAGGTACCTTGATTACCCCGTCGCTCCAGCACTCCTTCCTCCACCAGCTCTGCCAGTAGTTTGCGCACGGTCATCCGGCTGAGGGTCAGCAGTTCGCAGAGCTCTCGTTCAGCGGGGATCTGATCGCCGCTGTTGAAATCAGGGGAATGGAGGATCTCCAGTAGCCGCTTACGCGCGTCTAGATAGCTTTTTCTGGGCTTCCTGGTCTGCTTTTCAGATGATGTCATGGTCTGTTTATCTCTGATGTTAAAAATGAAACAGGTTAAATATCAATATATTGTTTTAATGAGTTAAATGCAGTTTAACGAGGCGATGGATTGGGAAAATAATAACATACCACGCCGGTTTTTTTGGTATTTAACCAGCAATAATTGTTGCTATATAAAGCACTAAAAGCGTATATCAATACTCATGGTATGTTTTTTGGTATAAATGCAACACCAGGGGAACAGCTATGAAAATAAAAAAAACCATCGCAGTACTGGCAGCCACTTTCGCTCTGTCTGCAGGTATTAACGCAGCAACGGCAGCGGATCAGCTCCGTTTCGGCATCGATCCCACCTTCCCACCGTTTGAATCGAAAAACGCCAGCGGTCAGCTGGTGGGCTTCGATATCGATCTCGGCAATGCTATTTGTGCAGAGATGAACGTGCAGTGTTCCTGGGTGCAGAACGGCTTTGACGGGCTGATCCCGGCACTACAGGCCAGGAAGTTCGATGCCATTCTCTCATCGTTATCGATCACCGAAGAGCGTAAAAAATCCATCGCCTTCAGCCACAAGCTTTTCAATACGCCCGCATTCCTGATCGCTGCGAAGAACAGCTCGCTGCATCCCACGGCGGAATCGCTCAAGGGCAAGCGTATAGGCGTGCAGCAGGGATCGGTTTTTGAAACCTACGCCAATCAATACTGGCGAAGTGCAGGCGTGGAAGTCATTACCTATCCGGATGCGGAATCGGTGTACGCCGATCTGATTAACGGCCGCCTTGACGGCACGCTGGATGATGCGGTGGTGATTACCGAAGCGCTGCTCAGCAAGCCTCAGGGTAAAAGCTTCACGCTTATCCAGCCGCAGGTTAAAGACGATGCGATCTTCGGTCCTGGAACCGGTATCGGTCTGCGCCTGCAGGATAAGGATCTGCTGGCCCGGTTCAATCAGGCTATCGATACCCTTCGCGCCAACGGCACATACGACCGTTTAGCGAAAAAATACTTCAATTTCAACATCTACGGTGAGTAATGCCATGCAGACCCAAACTATTATCGCATCCCTGATGCGCAGCCATTTCCAGACGACCCCGCTGCGTCAGATTTTCCTGGTGGCCTGCGGCGGTTCGCTGGTGGATATGTATCCCTCCCACTATTTCCTTAGCGAACAGAGCGACATCCTGCGCTCGTGGATGATGACTGCCAATGAGTTCGTTTATGCCACGCCGAAAGCACTGGGGGCATCATCACTGGTTATCGTCTGCTCGCACGGCGGTAACACGCCGGAATCGGTGGCGGCGGCGAAGCTGGCGAAAGCGCGCGGTGCGGCAACGGTGACGCTGACCCACAATGCGGAAGCGCAGCTGTTGCAGTGGGCCGACCATAACCTGCTGTATCAGTGGGGGGATGATACGCCGGTGACCGATAATCCGATGGCGCTGATCCTCAGCCTCTGTGTCGATGTGCTGCGTCAGGTGGAAGACTACGCCGGGTGGCAGGATTTTCAGCAGGGCTTCACGCAGATTGATGCGGTGATCCGTCAGGGGCGGACGAAGGTGGCCGATCGCTGTACGGATTTCGCGGAACGCTATCAGCATGATTCCCTGTTTTACGTGCTGTCCAGCGGGGCGTCTTACGGGCATGCCTATGGTTTTGCCATCTGCTCGCTGATGGAGATGCAGCGTGTTGACGCCGCCTCCATCCACAGCGGTGAGTTTTTCCACGGTCCGTTTGAAGTCACCGACAATCACGTGCCGTTTATCCTGCTGATGAACGAAGGCCGCACGCGTGAACTCGACCAGCGCGCGCTGTCGTTCCTGAACCGCTACAACGACAAAACCGTGGTGGTGGATGCCCGCGAGCTGGGTCTGAACACGCTGCCCGCGTCGGTGGTGGACTACTTTAACCCGGTACTGTTTTACAGCATTATGTGCGACTACCGCGCGGCGCTGGCCGATATCCGCCAGCATCCGCTTTCAACCCGTCGCTATATGGGCGTAGTGGACTATTAAGGGCAACGTAAGATGAAAGTGATTGGCGTGGGCGACAACGTTGTCGATAAATATGAACACCGCCGCGTGCGTTACCCCGGCGGCAATGCGCTGAACTTCAGTGTGTATGCCGCGATGCTGGGAGCGGATGCCGCGTATCTGGGGATCTTTGGCGACGATGATGCGGCGGATCACGTGAATCGCGCGCTGGCCGGGCGCGGCATCGATACGCGCTATTGTCGCCAGGTAGCGGGTGAAAATGGCTATGCGCGCCTGACTATCGAACAGGGCGAGCGGGTGTTCGTTGATTCCAATCTTGGTGGCGTGCGGCAGACGGAATCGATGGCGTTTATTCTGCAGCATCGCGACTGGCTGCAGGAATTTGGGCTAATCCACACCAGCAGCTACAGCTATATCGATGAACAGCTACCCGAACTCGCGCATCTACCCGGCTGGCTGACCTATGATTTTTCGGACGATTTCCTGACCGAACAGGCGCTGCCGCTCTGCCGCTGGCTGGACGCGGCATTTTTCTCCTGCGCCGATCGTTCTCTGACGGAAACCCGCGAACTGCTGTTTCTGGCGGTTGAGGCAGGCAGCCGCTATGCGATCGCCACACGCGGTGCTGAGGGTGCGCTGCTGTTTGACGGGAAAAACTGGTATCAGCAGGCACCGGAAGCGGTCACGCCGGTCGATACGCTGGGCGCGGGAGATGCGTTTATCACCGCCTTTCTGCTGAGTTTCCGCCAGCATGGAGATATCGCGGCAGCGCTGCGTGCCGGGGCACAGTTTGCGGCGAAAATCTGCCTGCTGGAAGGTGCTTTTGGTGACGGGGAAGCTTACTGAGGTTCTATCTGGCTGGCGAAGGTATCCAGTTATGAGTAGAAAGTATCCTCATCACCTCTTGCTCAAAGTGTAAAACGGTTACTTTGATGACAGCGTTATCGACCTTTAGCAGGCAACACGAAAGTCAGATAGCAGGCGGGTTGTGCCCCCGAGCGGGCAATCCACAGCGCTGAACGGAGAGAGGAAGCCAGGATTCGCCTGCAAGGACGCAGGCGAAAGGCCCAGCCGCGCAGGACGCGCGTCTGGGACGGTCCGGCCGGCTGACGAGCGAAGTGAAGGCACCGCAAAGCGGCGCGAGGACCGCCCGACCGGGGGCACAACCCGCCAGCGTCATCACTTGGCTGGCCCGAAGCCGCAAACATCACTCCACATTAATATCCTCAGCGTGCGCCAGTAAATACTCCTCCGCCTCCCCGGACCAAATCCCGTGGTGGCGCTCCAGAATCGCCGCCAGCTGCGGATCGGCAATCTTACCCAGCGGCGTCAGCGGCAGTGATTTACCGGTGTAGACCAGCTTTTTCCCACCGCCCACCGCAGGCAGATCCAGCGTCGTTTCCCCGGCCGCATTCAGCCCCAGAATATGAGTCACGATTTTTGCCGCATTCACTTTCTTCGCCTGCATCAGCTCAACGGCGGCGCGCATATCGTCGGTATTGCCGCCGGAAGTCCCAACGTAATGGGTAAAGGCATAGTGCACGTCGTAGAAGTTTACCGGCGCGCTGAACGCTTTATCCTGCGGGCCGGCAAAGAAGTTAACGCAGCCGTCCGGGGCCAGCAGCGAAGAGGAAAGGGTCAGCAGATGCTCCTTGGGCACGAAGACAAAAATATCGTCGAAGCCCTTGCCGTCGGTCAGCGCCATCAGCGTATCGTAGTCGGCTTCATTACCGTCGATATAATGCAGTTCGGTCTGTGGCTCTGAATGATAGTGCTGTCGCGCGTAGCTCATCTTCGGCTTGTTGGTGTCGGTGACGACCAACAGTGACGGGTTGATCGGGCCGTGCAGCGCATAGTCGATAGCCAGCAGCCCCATCGGGCCGGTGCCGCCGAGGATCAGCGTGCGGCCCTGCGGGCGAATGCCCATGACGTGATTGTAGGTGCCTTCCTGCAGATGATAGTTGGCGTTAAACGCGCCGATCACGCAGGAAAGCGGTTCAACCATCGATCCTTCAAACCAGGTATCGCCCTCCCAGGACAGCAGGCAGTCCTGCTCCATCACCTCGTTGGGGATCACCACGTGGGTAGCGCCACCGCCGATCCACGGGAACGAGTAGCCGGGGCAGTCGGGGCGATCCGGCAGCTGCAGGTTGGCCTGAATCACGTAGCGCTGCCCGGCGTGGAATTTGTGCTGCCACTTCTTGCCGACCGCAAGGATCTCGCCGCAGAACTCGTGGCCGATAATGATCGGGTTGGTAGCCACATCGTCCGGCACCTTTTTGTGGTCCGCGCCCAGATTGGCCTCTTTCCAGGAAGAGAGGCACAGGCTGTCGGTCACCACGCGGGCCAGAATTTCATCGCCCTGCATCTCAGGAAGCTCGAAGGTTTCCAGGCGCAGATCGCGTTTGCCGTACAGGCGTAAAGCCGTTGTTTTCATAAACCACCTCATTGTTTAGTGTGCCCCGCCAGCAGTGCGGGGCGGAAGATCAGGACAGGAAGCCCAGCGCGTTACCGATAATCCCTAAGCCAAACAGCGCGAAGATCAGCCACACCGGGTTAATTTTTTTGTTGAGCAGGCGCACCATCAGCAGCGTCAGGCCCAGCGCCAGCAGGCCGGGGCAGAGCTGATCGAGGATGTTCTGCACGGTGGTCGTCACGGTGCCGCCGTCCGGGCCGGGCGTTTGCGACACGATGACCGGCACGCTGATGCTGGTCCATTTGGTCACCAGCACCCCCATCACAAACAGGCCGAGGATCGAGGCGCCTTCGGTCAGTTTTTGCAGCAGGTTACCGCCCATATCGCTGACGATGTTGACCCCTTTGCGGAAGCCCCAGGTCAGGCCGTACCACTTCAGCGCCAGGCGTACCGCATTGAAAATAAAGAAGAACAACAGCGGGCCGAGGATATTGCCGGACAGCGCCAGCGACGCACCCAGCGCGGCGGTAATTGGCCGCAGCGTGCCCCACACGAGCGGGTCGCCGACGCCCGCCAGCGGCCCCATCAGGCCCACTTTGATGCCGTTAATTGCGCCGTCATCAATATCGGCGCCGTTGGCGCGCGCTTCTTCCATCGCCACCGTCACGCCAATCACCGGGCCACACACCGCTGGCGTGGTGTTGAAGAACACCAGATGGCGCTTCAGCGCGGCCACCTGATCCTCCTTCAGCGGGTACAGGCGTTTGATGGCGGGGATCATGTCGTAACAGAAGCCCAGCCCGTGAATACGTTCGAAGTTGAATGACGCCTGCTGCAGGTTAGAGCGCAGAAACATCTTAATCAGGTCGCCCTGGGTGATTTTTCTCTGTTCCATGGGGGTCACCATCAGTCATCAAGCTGGTCGAGGGAGGAGGAAGAGGCGGTGGAAGCCTGCGGTTCGGCCTTGCGCCACTGCGGATTAAGCTGGATATAGATCAGCGCGATAATCACACCGACGCCGCCGAAGGCCAGCAGGCTGAAATTGAGGTAGCCACCCGCAAGGAAGCCGAGGAAGAAGAAGGGCATCAGGTATTTAACGCCCATCATGCGCAGCACCATGGCGTAGCCGACCACCACGATAAAGCCGCCGGCGACCTGCAGGCCCCGGGTGACGAATTCCGGGATGGCGTTAAGCATGTTGCTGACCATATCGGCGCTGACAAACATCGAGACGACCAGGGCCGGAACCGCTACGCGCAGCGCCTGAACCCCCAGCGCAGAAACGTGCAGCAGATCGATGGTGCCGAACTTCGCTTCTTCTGCGGCTTTATCCGCCGCGTGCTGGAACACCACGGTGATAGTGCGGGCGAGCACCGTCAGCACCTGGCCCGCCGCCGCGACCGGCAGCGCAATGGCAATACCGGTGGCGATGCTTTGGTGGCCGACAATCACCAGAATAGCGGAGATGATGCTGGCCAGCGCGGAGTCAGGCGACTGCGCTGCGCCAACGTTCATCCAGCCGAGGGCGATAAGCTCCAGCGTGCCGCCGAGCATAATCCCGGTTTTTAAATCCCCGAGGATTAAGCCAATAACGGTACAGGCAATTAACGGCCGGTGGGTCTGGAATTCATCCAGTACGCTGCCCATTCCGGCAATACAGGAAAAAATAAAGATAGCGATTATTTGTAGGGTACTTATTTCCATCGTTTTCACCATTGAAATATGACGGTACCTGCCTGTCACGGCATCAATACAGGCGCTGTTGTTTTTTATTCTGTGGCAGCGTGTTCTTTAATCTTGTCGAGGATATTTACCGATGGATCGGACGCCACCACGCGTAAATCCAGTTTTACACCCAGCTTATCCAGTTCGGTGAAGGCCTGAATATCCTGCTCATCCAGAGAAACGGCTTTGGTTAACTGTTTTTTTCCCGGTCGCCATGCCATTCCGCCAATATTCAGCGTGGCAATTTTTACGCCCTGTTTAACCATCGCCAGCGCATCCTGCGGATTGGTAAATAAATAGAATACGGTTTCATTCTGATATTGTGGGTTGTGATAAACCGCGACGGCTTTCTCAATATTCACCACGTTAACTTTCATACCCGGCGGTGCGGCCTGGCGCAGCAGCGTGCGGCGGACTTCATCGTTAAACACGTCATCATTGCAGATAATAATGCGCTGGGCGTTAGCCACTTTCGACCAGACGGTGGTGACCTGGCCGTGGATCAGGCGGTCATCAATACGGGCGAGCGTAATGTTCATTACAAATCCTCCTCAACGGTTTCCGGCTGCTGCCAGACGACGCAGCACTGACTGGCTATGGCCGTCAGGTGTTCACACAGGGCATCAATGTTCATTGCGTCCTGGTTATCCACCACTTCCAACGCCAGCGGTAATGACAGGCCGCTGATGACCCGCAGTCGGGGATTGTGCATGGCCAGCGCCGCCGCCGCATTCCACGGGCTTCCGCACTGTAAATCCACGGCGATCAGCCACTCCTGTTCATTGTGAGCACTAACTAACTTTTCCAGTTTGGCGGTGATATCTCCGGCGTTTTCACCCGGCACGAATTCCACCGCCGTGGCGTTGACCTCGCCATACACCATCCTGACTGAATCCAGTACGGCGCAGGCAAACTGGCCGTGGGCACAGAAAATAACGTTGACCATTTTTTCTCCTTAACCGCGCGTTTTACCGCCGGCAATGTTAGTGGTCACTCCGGTGATATAGCTTGCGCGCTCTGAAAGCAGATAGCAGGTGAAGTCCGCGACTTCGCTCAGGCGGCCAGAGCGGCCGATCGGGATGGCATTCTTGCTGTAGCCGTCGCGCAGCTGCTCTACGCTGATATTGCGCGTCCAGGCCAGCGCCTCTTCATATTCCGGGGTGCGCAGTCCGGTTTTTTCCAGAATGCCCGGGGCAACGCCCACCACGCGAATACCGTGTTTACCCAGCTCTTTAGCCCACGAACGGGTAAAGCTGTTCAGCGCCGCCTTGGTTGCCGCATAGCAGCTCTGGCC
Organism: Erwinia sp. JUb26; assembly: GCF_003751505.1. GTDB lineage: Bacteria > Pseudomonadota > Gammaproteobacteria > Enterobacterales > Enterobacteriaceae > Erwinia. The sequence continues at coordinate 198,007 of NZ_RJVB01000008.1, forward strand.
TTCCGACCCTTCCAGTCCGCTTTCCGACGAGACGTTAACAATCACTCCTTCACGCTGTTTAACCATCTGTCGCGCGACCGCCTGCGACATTAAAAACACGCCTTTTTGATTGATATTGACCATCTTCTCGAAGGCGGCTTCATTCAGTTCATAACGGCCCGCCGGTGCTTTTTCATCGACCAGCAGGCGAGGGAAATTCACGCCGGCGTTATTGACCAGGCCGTCGATTCGGCCAAACTGTTGAATGATATTTTCCACGCTTTGATTAACGTCAGCCGCGCTGGAAATATCGGTGGGCCAGAAATGATAATTCTCGCCGTTATGATACTTATCACCGCCGTGGATATCGGTCATCTGCACGTTAGCACCCTGCGCCAGTAATTCATCAACAATTGACAGGCCAATTCCCGATGCGCCACCGGTAACAATAATTATTTTCCCTTCCAGGTTTAACCATGTATTCATCATATGCCCCTCAGTTTTCAGATAAAGGGATCCCCCGCAGCGATGGCCGCGTGAAATCACATTGTGATTTTTACTTCAGTAACGACTCGGCGGTTTCTTTATTGGTTATCAGACCATTAATATATTTACCGTGCAGCGCACCCAGGATGCCGGAGTATTTTGCTTCCCCCATGGCGATGCCAATGGAGTAGCGCGCCTGTTTTAGTTTTTCCATTTTTATCGACAGCGTTTTTTCATTCATATTGGTTTCCACCAGTTCCCCGTCGATATCGTAAAAGCGCGAACAGATATCGCCGACCACGCTGCGGGCGTTGAGATCGTCACTCTCCTCACTGCCGTAAAACGCGTGCCAGTTTGCGCCGTCGCGGATTGCCGGGGAGCCAATTCCCACTAAGGCCACGTCCAGATTGTCCCAGTAGGAGGAGATGGTTTTGAAATGTTCTGACTGCATGATGCCGTTGCGAATCAGCGTGTTGTCCAGCAGCGCGGGGAAATCTGCCAGGTGCGATTCTGCCTTTAACTTCGCGGCGGCATCGTAGGTCAGCATATTCACGTGATAGCGACTTTCCAGCTTGCCGGACGGGCCGCCGATAATCGGTACGCAAATCGTATGCCGCGACTGGTTGGCCTGCGGCAGGTTGTCGACCAGCGCACGTAAAGCCCGGCCCCAGGAAAATCCGACGATATCGCCCGGTTCCAGCAGTCGGTCAATCAGCTGCGCGCCGTGCTGGCCCATAATATTCAGCTGATCGTCTTCCAGCAGGGATTCACAGGAGGCGACTACTACTTCTTTCAGGCCGAATTTCTGTTTGAGCTGCTGCTCCAGCCACAGGTTTTCGTTGCAGTCGTAGTTGATGGCAATCGTCACGATGCCCTGCTCGCGGCCGCGCTTCAGCAGGCGGCTGATTGTGGTGCGGTAGATCCCCAGTTCGCGGGCAATCTGTGCCTGCGTCATATCCTGCTCGTAATAGAGCTGGGCGATTTTCACAATCAGGCGGATATCGTCGCTGGTTTCCATCGTCATCCTCGAGTTTCTGCACATTTGTGCAAATCACGTTTTCGCTGTCCTGATCTGATATAACCCGATCGATGAACGACTTAAAAGTAATATTCGCGTGTTTCAGGTCGGTTTTGTGGTGGATTGTATTGCACATTTGTCTAATGAAATGGCGTATGGCGGCACGTTTGTGCAGTGATCGCTAATTGGTTGATTCTGTTATTTTTTGGTGGGCATATTTGCAGTCGGCGGCGGCGGGCACTTTTGTGTAGAAAGGCGTAATGGATCACATTTAGTTCGGCAGGTAATCGTTTAATTCGCCTGCCAGACAGGAGAAATGGTGAAAATTTGCGGCGTACTCAGCAACGTTTAGCTATCTGGATGAACGGCATTCATGTCGGCATGCGACAGCAGTGCGAAAGACTAGCCCAGAGCATATAAAATCTGACGCGCTCACAGCAAATCCATCTGTCCCCCGTCTTCCTGCTGTTTTTTAACGGCTTTCTCCGCTTTCTTTGTTTTCGCCGGCGGAGCAGGCCGCTGCATCTCATGGTTAATCCAGTGCAGGATCACCTCACACACCCACAGCTGCTGCCGTTCACTCATCGGTTGATGCGGTGGGATGTCATGCCATTTACTCAGGCAGCCGCGGCAGCAGGTGGCGGTAGCGTGCTGGGCGATAAACACCGGATGGCCGCGCATCGGCGTCTGTTTTCCGTCGTTGGCCGGTTCCGCCGGGGCCAGCCGGGTGCGCACAAACTCTGCGGTATGCTGCTCGACCAGCGCCCGGCCTTTTTCATGGCAATAGCGATATTCTGCGCTGCCTAAATGAAAGCGCTGGCGGAACGGCGAGCGGGAAAGCCGCTGGAAAAGTTGATCGATTGCAGGCATAAAACGGGCTTACTCAACGTTGAAGCAGTCTCTGTATCACGTCACAGCATGCGCCATAGTGCGGAAGGCTGGCAATAGAAAACCGGTGATAAAACGCGATTGGCAGCCTCTGCCCACCCTTCACGAATGGCGGTAACACACGTCGTGTAGCCTGGATAATGTCCGCAGGATGCTGGGAAAAGCCACGTGCCGTGACCATCTCTGGCAGCGATCGCCGCTCCGGCGTATCCTGTGAGCGAATGACAGCCGTCTTAATTGATCAGAACGATTCCGAAGGTAAAAAAATGAATTCAATCGGCATTTTTTGCGGTTCAGCTGAAGGATGTTCCCCTGAATATATGAATGCAGCGCGCGCCACGGGCCAGCTGCTGGCGCAGAAAGATATCGCCGTGGTTTACGGCGGTGGACGGGTGGGGCTGATGGGCGCGGTGGCGGATTCCGCTCTGCTGCACGGCGGGCGCGTGACCGGCGTGATCCCCCATGCGCTGTTTGAACGGGAGATCGGCCATACCGGCCTAACCGAACTGGTGGTGGTGGAGAATATGCACCAGCGCAAGCACCGCATGGCGGAGCTGTCCTCCGGGTTTATCGCGTTACCGGGCGGGGCGGGCACGATGGAAGAGATCTTCGAACAGTGGACGTGGGCGCAGCTCGGTATGCACCAGAAACCCTGCGCATTTCTGGATGTAAACGGCTTCTACCAGCCGCTGAAGGCGATGATCGAGCGCATGGCCGCCGAAGGATTTATCAGGCAGAGCTACATCGATATGCTGCTGTTTTCCGACAGCCTGGCGGAGATCATCGACTATTTTAACGACTACACGCCGCCGGCAACCAAGTGGGCTTCGCCAGACGGGAGCCAGCATGGTTGATAAGAAGCAGATCCATATCGCCGCTGCGGTGATCGTCGATGATGCCGGGCGCCTGCTGCTGGTGCGCAAACGTAATACCTCCTACTTTATGCAGCCGGGTGGGAAGCTGGATGCCGGAGAGTCGCCGCAATCTGCGCTGATCCGCGAACTCCGGGAAGAGCTTGATCTGGTGATTACGCCGGGCGATCTGACCCCGCTGGGGCAGTTTACCGACGTGGCCGCCAATGAGCCGGATCATCTGCTGGTGGCCGATATTTTTCGCATCCGGAATGTAAGCGGTGAGCTACAGCCTGCGGCGGAGATCGAAGAGGTCCGATGGGTGTCTGCGGCAGAGTTCGACAGCGTTGTTCTGGCACCGCTGACCGTGAAGCAGATTATCCCGTTGGTGTATCAGGTATCTGATAATGCCTGAAGCCTGAAGCCTGAAGCCTGAAGCCTGAAGGATCAGGGCTGATAGCGGATGACAGGGGATCGGTGTGAAGGCTGGCAGGTCGCGTGAAAAGGCGTGCAGATCGCGCTGAATTTCCGGCAGGTTAAGCGTAACGGCATTGCTAAAGTGATGCCGTTACGCAAATAATTATGCTTCGAAGCCGATTTAGCGGCTCAGCGTCGCGTTCAGCGCATCAATCGACGTTTGTAATCCCGCTTCCACGCTCATGGTCAGATCTTCCATCTCCAGCGACACGTAGCCGTCGTAACCGGTCATGCGCAGCACCGAGAAGAACTCTTTCCACCACAGCAGATCCTTGCCGCAGCCCACCGCCACATAGTTCCAGGTGCGGGTTTTGGTGTTAGTCACCGGCTGATACTCCATCAGGCCGTCAACGTCCGCCAGGCCGCGCTCGATGCGGGCGTCCTTACCGTGAACGTGGAAGATCGCGCCTTCCAGCTTACGCGCCGCGGCGATCGGATCCGCGCCCATGGCAATCAGATGCGAAGGATCGAGGTTCATCCCGATCATCTCATCCACTTCGTTACGCAGGCGCAGCAGCGTGGACGGGTTGTACACCAGCTGGCACGGGAACTCTTCAATGGCGATCTTCTCGATCCCGTGCTGCTTCGCGTGCTGGACGAATTTTTTCCACCATGGAATGGCTACTTCGTTCCACTGATAGTCGATCACGCCAGGCATATAGTCAGGCCAGGAGATGGTGGAGGTGATCCAGTTCGGCACGCGATCTTCCGGCCCGCCGCCAGGCAGGCCGCTCATCATCACGATCTTTTTCACGCCCAGCTTGCCCGCCAGCTCAATGGCGCGGTAGCTGCTTTGAGTGTGCTTCTCGCCCAGCTCACCGGGTGCCAGCGGGTTGCCGGAGCAGTTCAGCGCCACGATTTCGATATCGCGCATGGCCAGCTCGGCCTGGAACTGGCGCAGTTTTTCCGGCGAGCCGAGCAGCTCTTCGGTTTTCACATGCGGGCACGGGGACCAGCCGCCGGCGGTCATTTCCACGCCGGAAATGCCGTAGCCTTTCACTTTATCCAGCATATCCGGGAAGGAAAGATCGGCCAGAACGTCGGTACATAATGCGAGTTTCATGCTACATCCTTAATCAATAGAATTAATGCTGTTCAAACTGCTGAATAAATTCACGTTTGGTCTTAGCGCAGGCGAGAATTAACGTATTGGCATCATCTCCCAGCATATCGGCAATATCCGCCAGAACCTGAACGTGTTCATTTTTCGTGGCCGCCACGGCGACCATAATAAAGACCACCTGTCCCGCTCCCCAGCTCACGCCGTCTGGAAACTGGAAAATAAGGAAGCCGGTTTTTTTAACCAGATCGATATGTTCTTTGGCACAGTGTGGAAAGGAGATGCCCGCGCCGATCCAGGTCGAGACGTCTTTTTCCCGCTTCAGCATCGCCTCAAAAAAACCGGGCTTCACGTAACCTGCCTTTTCCAGCTCATCCGCTGCGATTTTAATTGCCTCGGTTTTATTCGCGGCCTGGCAATCCAGATAAATAACCTCTTCAGACAATTTCAACATGGCGTTCTCCTGACACTGACGGTGTTATGCCAAATAAAGGGCAGGGCACTCTGGAATAGTGACGTCGTGTTTCTGGCCATCTTTCAGCGATGCCAGACCGGCATCGCAAACCAGCGCAACAACGTAGCCATCCCAGGACGACGGGCCGGTCATGGCGCTGCCGCGGGAAATGTTATCGACAAAGTTTTGCACTTCACGATCGTAAGCGGTGGCGAAGCGCTCCATGCAGGACTGTGAAATATGGTGGCTGACGCCGTTGGGTGAGCGAGTGTAGGTCAGCGCCTGCTCGGTCAGGCCGCTGATGGCGTTCTCACCGATCACTTCACAGCGGATGTCGTAGCCGTAGTTGCAGTTAACGAACAGCTCGTCATCAATGCGCACGCCGGATTCCGTTTCGAAAATCACAATCAGCGGGTCCTGCAGATGCGGATACGCCCGGCTGGTTTTCTTACGCGGTTTATCCACGCGCACCGAGACGATATTTTCGTTCAGCAGGTAGCGAATGATGTCGATTTCGTGAGTGGCCGAATCGTTGACCGCCATTTCCAGCGTATAACTTTCCGGGACCGACGGGTTGCGGTGCGCGCAGTGGATCAGCATGATTTCACCCAGCTCACCGCTGGCAATGGTTTGCTTCAGGGCCTGATAGCCCGGATCGAAGCGGCGCATAAAGCCCAGCTGCAGCAGGCGCTTACCGGCCGCGACTTCGGCGGCGATAATTTCCTGCGATTCATCGGCGGTTGGCGTTAGCGGCTTCTCGCAAAATACCGGCTTGCCGGCTTTAAACGCAGAGAGGATCTGCGCTTTATGCACCGGGCCAATAGAGCAGATAAATACTGCATCAACCTGGTCTGAGTTAATTAGCTCGTCGGCATCATAAAACGCCGTGGCGTGATATTCGGCGGCAACGGCATCGGCCGCTGCGCGGTTAATATCACAGACCGCAGTCACCTGCGCGCCGGTAATGACATTGTTAAAACGTTGAAGGTGGTCGCGGCCAATCATACCGAGGCCAATTAAACCGATTTTTACCGTCATTTTATTTCCCTTACATCTTTAAGTTAAAAACGAAACTTTTTCTCGATTTGTTCCAGCGTCAGCCCGCGCGTTTCCGGCAGATATTTCACCAGCAGCACCAGCATGACGATATTGGTCGCAGCGAAGAAGCCGAAGGTCATGCCGCCGCCGTACTGGCTGAGCAGTACCGGGAAAATAAGCTGGATAATAAAGTCGAAGATCCACAGGCCGAATACCGCAAAGCCCATTCCCACGCCGCGCATCCGCAGCGGATAGATTTCCGCCAGCATCAGCCAGAACACCGGGGCAATCCACCCCTGCATAAAGACTAAAAACACCAGCATTAAGCCGAGAATGATGTAGCTGGCGCCGTCGAAATTCGCGTGCAGCGTGTCAACGCCGTTGAGGGTTTCGGTGTGGAAGAAAACGTTAAACGACAGGCCGATTAATATCAGGCTGATGGTGACGCCCGCCTGCCCGGTAAAGAACATTTTGCGCCGCGAGTGTTTGCCAATGAGCACCATGCCGAGCAGCGTGGCCAGCACCGATACAACCCCGTTGGCGACCGCGCCGGTGACCGCCGCCGCATCGCCAAGCCCGGTCGACTTCAGCACCGTTGGGGCATAATACATAATGGTGTTAATGCCGGTGACGCGGGTGGCGAGGACGATCATCAGGCCGATGAGCAGCAGCTGAACGACCCAGCGCTTTTTCAGCTCCTCGAAAAGATTAAACTTCACCGCGTCGGCCTTAATAACCTGCTGGATCTCCCTGATTTCACGCTCAACTTCTTCCGGCTCGCGAATGGTTTTTAATACGGCAATCGCTTTCTCGGTTTCGCCACGGCGCATAAAGAAGCGCGGCGACTCCGGCATCATCAGCATACCGATCCACAGCAGCGCGCCCGGGAGTGCCGGGATGGCCAGCATGATGCGCCAGTTGTGGCCCATGTCCGGATAAAGGTTAACGATGGTGGCGTTAACGCTGTAGGCAAGGAACTGCCCGGTCACAATCATCAGTTCGTTGACCGTTACCAGACGCTCGCGCTGGTCGGCCCGCGCCAGCTCGGAAATGTAAATCGGCACCGTCACCGAGGCACAGCCGACTGCCAGCCCCAGAATAAAGCGTGCCACGATCATTGAGGGCACATCCCAGGCAAACGCCGTACCTAATGCACCAAACATGAAGATCGCGGCGACCCACAGCAGATTTTTACGGCGTCCCTGCTTATCGGAGAAATACCCACCAAATAAGGAACCTAATGCCGCGCCAAAGAGCAGGAATGAGGTAATAAATCCTTCCTGAGCGGGCGTCAGATTTAAATCATATTTCATAAAGATTAAGGCGCCGGAAATAACGCCGGTGTCATAGCCGAAACACAGACCGCCTATCGTCGAGACGATAGTAATCATCCGCATCCGTTTATTACTTTGCAGGTTTGTAATATTAGACATAACTGTTCCATCTGGTTATAAGGTAAAACAGGGGTAAGCCGATATTATCGATCAGGTTATGATTAGTTATAGATATCCCAGGCCGGTGCTATATATTGAGCCACCGAGTCTGAATGTGCAGGAAAACTATCCTTCATTTTTCACCAGGATGTTACGTAGTGAAAGTGCTGTCGTTGAGGCTACGTTACATCAAAGTGAAAATAAAAAACCATGACGGCGAAGAGATATGATTTCGGAATGTGCCGAAGATCATAAATTACGCATGACAATGCGTTTATTAAGTGATGTTAATCACATTAACCAGTGCATTGATTGACAAAGCAAGAATCAAGATGTGTTGAAAGTAATGTTTTACCGTGGATGATGCGCGTGTAAGAAGGTTGCGGATCGGCCATTGTCTGACGTATCAGCCTGCGGTAGCGGAGGCCGGTGCAAAAAAAATGCTCAGGTTCAGCACAATAAAATATCAAGGTTAGAAATAAGCTTCGAGGCATATACCATTTTGATGATTTTTAATTTTCCCACCCTCCCGCGGGATAAAGTGAGGGGATTTTGAACGGCAGTCTGTCAGCTATTTTTTTCTCAACTTGTGTGTCTGTATTAAACTGACTCAGTCCGGGGTGATTTATGAACAGATTTAAAATGTGACGCCGATCATGTTTCCATTTTCGCAAAAGCAGTGATAGCAAATTTAACCATTTCTGTCGCTGGCAGATATTTTCAAATCTTTTAAAATCAATAAGTTAAATAATCACAAAAAGCAAAAATGATGACTACTGCCGCCATCGTTGATGTAAGAATAGCGGCACACTCACCGGAGACATCATGCAGATTTACTGCCTTAACCCACAGCCCTCTTCCCGATCCTTTGAGCACGGCGCACGGCCAAAACTGGTCTTTGTCTGCAAGGCTGAAGGTATGGAGGCCGCTATTCCACGCGTGATGCACCAGCACGATGACCGTTTTGAGCTGATGTTTATCGCCGAGGGCAGCGGCATCTACAACATTGATGGCCGGGGCTATCACGTGAAGCGCGGCGACGTGCTGCTGTTTAACCACGGCATCCTGCATGATGAAAACCCCCATGCGTCTGACGATCTGCTGATTTTCAGCTGCGGGGTTGAACAGTTGAAATTTGACGGGCTGCCGCTCAATTTCCTTACCGCCCGTTCGCAGGTTGCCGTGATGCCCAGCGGAGAGGCTTACGCCGAGATTTGCGGCATGTTCGGCCAGATGTGGCAGCACGTCAGCAGCAGAAGCGTTTACGGTGAGGAAATCAGCCAGGCGTTGCTCAGCGCACTGTTACTGCTGTGTCGCAGTATCTGGGTGGCAAATAAACAGGAAAAAGACACCTCGGAATCCCTGCTGGGGCAGAGAATAAAAGACTACATTGATAGCCGCTATAAAAGTGATATTGCGCTTAAATCGATTACCGCCGCGCTGAATATGAACCAGTTTTATTTAGCGCACGTTTTCAAAGCCTATTCAGGCTATTCCCCCAAGCAGTATCAAACCCGGCGCAGAATAGGCGAGGCGCAGACGCTGTTGCTCAGTACCAGCTTAGGCGTGACGGAGGTGGCGAATGCCGTTGGCTACGACAATGTAAATAACTTCCATCGAATTTTTCATAACCTGGTGGGCATTCCGCCCGCCCGCTATAAAAAGTTCTGGTTGACGGGGCAGGTAAAATCGTAATCAGCTGTGAATCGGTGGATCCTTGATTAAATCCCACGATATCTTCTCATAGGGGCATGTTTGCCGGATTCTGTGCCACACTGACAATGTTTAGCGACTCAGTGAGTCGCCTAACATTCTGTTCCGGCAACAATCAGAACGTCACCGGCGTATTCACCCATAGCACTTTCGCCACCGATTTTCCGCTGTTGCGGTAGCCATGCGGCACGTTGCTGGGGAAATAAAACGAATCTCCGGCGGTGAGGGTGTACGTCTGCTCGCCTAAAGCCAGCTCAATCTCGCCTTCCAGCACGTAGCCCATCTCTTCACCGTGGTGCTCAATCTGCCCGTCGCTGGCCACGCCCGGTTCGATAATATGGATATTGCCCTGCAGCAGGCTACCTTTGTGGTGATGAGTCAGGTTCTCCAGCTCAATCCCGCCCTTTTTGTTGCGGGCCACAAAGCGTTTACGCTGGCGCTGAGCGGGCTTTAACACCGGGGAGTCCGCCACCCAGCTTTCGGCCATCAGGTCAGAAATATTGGTTTCCAGCGCGCTGGCCAGCCGGTGCAGCATCGCCAGCGAAGGCGAGGCCACGTCATTTTCCAGCTTGGAGAGCAAACTCTCCGAACAGCCGACCTTCAGCGCCAGCTGCTTAAGCGTGATCTCCTGCGCTAAACGCGCATGGCGCAGGCGCATGCCCAAATCAGGTAAAACAAAGCCACCGCTATCGCCGTTTTTTTTCATAAGTGTCTGTCTGCAACCCTTCAATCCGTAAACGCCCGGCAGCCTGCGGCCGGGCACTGTTGCACTGGCCAAACAGGCCGGTTATTCGGTCACGCTGAAATGGACTTCCTGCGGGTTCAGGCCGTTGATCGGCACGATATCCTGCGGGCAGGCCGACATCACCACGATGCAGTCCATTTCGGCGCGGATCTCTACGTAATCGCCGGATTTGCTGACCGTTGGCAGCCACGAGATGGTGTAGTCCGGGTTAACCGGCGTGTTCATCCACAGGTTCAACGGCTGCGGCACTTCGCGCGCGCGCAGTCCGATGGCGTTCAGCGCCAGGCGCATGTTATCCGCGCAGCTGTCATGATACTCGGTGATGCCCATATTGCTGTAACGATACAGATCGCAGGCGGCGATCATCGTGTCGTGCACGCCCGGCGAGGTATCGGTCAGCAGGGTGCCGATGGCGCGGCGCTGGTTAGTCACCAGCACGTCGCCCGGCTGCGGGATGATTTTATTGATAAAGGCGCGGGTGTGCTCCATCGAGGAGAACTCGCTTAAATCCGCGCTGTTAAACAGCCAGGTATCGCACACCTGGCTGCCCGGGGTGTTGATGATGCGGATAACCTGCCCCTTGCTCAGACGTACCGCGCGGCCACAGCGGGCAGGAACGGTGTACAGCTCGCCGATCGCCGGCGTGCCGTCGGCGGAAATCGGTTCGCCAATGGTGGCGTTGGTGCCCAGCGCGCTGCCGTTATCTTTGTCGCAGCAGGAAGGATAGGTATGGGTGCTCATGGAGTAACTCCTGTCGGTTGATTGGCCAGTTCTGTCAGGCAGCAGGCGAGTGCTTTTGCGCCAAGGTACAGATACTGAGGATCGGTGTATTCAGCCGGGTTATGGCTGATGCCTTTATGGCTGGGAACGAAAAACATGCTGGTCGGGCAGTGGCTGGCCAGGTGCATCGCATCGTGAAATGCCCCGGAGGTCAGCGTGGCCGTTTTAATATTTAGCGCGTCGCTACAGGCGAACTGCTGCGCCAGCAGCTGTGAATGAAACGCCACTGGCGGATTGTTGAAGACGCATTCAACCCGCACGTTATCGGCGGCGATCTGCTGCATCCAGCGGTCAAACTCGGCCAGTACCCGTGGATCGGCATGGCGGAAATCGAGGGTAAAGGTCACCCGCCCGGCGATGGTATTGATCGCGTTAGGCTCTACTTCCCAGCGGGCGAACGTCAGGCGCAGCTCGTCTTTCGGCAGCGTTTCTGCGCGCTGCTCCAGCTGGCTGACGATGCGGCGGGCGAGGGTCATCGCGTCCTGGCGGTCGGCCATCGGCGTGGTGCCGGCGTGGGCCGCCTGCCCGAGGCAGGTCACCTGATACCAGCGCACGCCCTGAATGCCCTGCACCACGGCCAGCGGCAGCCCGGCCTGCTCCAGCACCGGTCCCTGCTCGATATGCAGCTCGATAAACGCCGCCATCGGCACGGCGCTGCGGCGCGGCAGGGCGGGGAAGCGCTGATGGCAGCGGGTCAGTGCGTCGGCCAGCGTGATGCCCTGCGCATCCTGATGGCTGAGGTAATCCGTCAGCCGTTCCGGCTGGACGAAGGCGCTGGATCCCATCGCGCCCGGCGCAAAGCGGCTGCCTTCTTCATTCATCCACACCGCGACCTCAATCGGGCGCAGTGTCTCAATCCCGGCTGCCGCCAGCGCGCTCAGGCACTCCATCCCGGCCATCACGCCGTAACAGCCGTCGAGGTTGCCGCCGCCGGGTTGAGTATCAATATGACTGCCGGTGACCACCGGCGGCAGGTCTTCACGGCCCGCGCGGCGGATAAACAGGTTGGCGCAGGCATCGGTAAATACCTCGCAGCCGAGGGTGCAGGCCCAGTCAATCAGCCAGGCTCTGGCATCCAGCTCAGCGTCCGACAGCGCCTGGCGATCGACGCCGCCGTTCTCCAGCGCGCCGAAGCGGGCCAGCTGCGCCAGGCGGTCCATCAGCCGCTGCTGGCTGATGGCATCAGCGGCGCGCAGTGCGATGGCATCAGGCATGGGTGGCCTCCGCATCATCCAGCTGCAGCGGGCGCTTAAACCACGGCGCCAGGAACGATTTCAGGCGTTCGGTCTGCGGCTGGCGGAACAGCGTGGCAGGCGCGCCGCTTTCAATCACCGAGCCGTCGGCCATAAACACCACGCGGGAGGAAATTTTGGCGGCGAACGACATCTCGTGCGTCACCATCACCATCGTCATGCCGTTGTTCGCCAGCACCTTAATCACATCCAGCACCTCCTCCACGCGCTCCGGATCCAGCGCCGAGGTCGGTTCATCGAGCAGCAGCAGCTCCGGCTCCAGCGCCAGCGCGCGGGCAATGCCCACCCGCTGCTGCTGGCCGCCGGAAAGGCGTGCCGGGCGCGCCTGCGCTTTCTCCAGCATGCCGACCTGCGCCAGCGCCACCGTTGCCTTTTTGCGGGCCTCATCGCGCGACATCTTCTTGCCCAGCACCAGCGGCGCACAGACGTTCTCCAGCACCGTCAGGTGCGGCCACAGATTGAACTGCTGAAACACCATCGCCAGCGGGCGGCGCACTTCGGCAATCAGCCCGGCGCCGTCGCGATGTTTCAGCTCCCGGCCGGTGCCGCTGTAGCCCAGCAGCTGGCCTTTAATCAGGATCTCGCCTTCATCGTAGGCTTCCAGGAAGTTCATGCAGCGCAGCGCGGTGGTCTTGCCCGAGCCGGAAGGGCCAATCAGCGTGACGATCTCCCCGGCGTTGACCGTCAGGTTGATGCCCGCCAGTACCCGGTTGCTGCCGAACGACTTGCCGACGTGGCGTAATTCTAAAATCGGTCCGTTACTCATCATCTTATCCCTCTGTTGCCTGGCGGCCGATCAGCCGCACGCCCACGCTGACACCCTGCGCCAGCAGCCAGTAGCTGAGGATCAGCAGGGTGTAAGGCACGATGTAGGTATAGGTGTTGGCGACGATCTGCCCGGTGGTCATGGTCAGCTCCGGTACGGTAATAATCGAGGCCACCGCGCTCTCTTTAATGGTCAGAATGAACTGATTGCCCAGCAGCGGCAGGCTGAACCGCAGCGCCTGCGGGGCCTGGATATGCCAGAAGCTCTGCCAGGCGGAAATGTCGTGAACCTGCGCGGCCTCAAGCTGGCCATGGCCAATGCTCTGCCAGGCGGTGCGGAAGATCTCACCGAAGTAGGCCGAGCTGTAGATCGCCAGTGAAATCACCGTGGCCTCCACGGCGCTCAGCGTGATGCCCACGGCGGGCAGGCCAAAGTAGAACACCGCCAGCTGCGCCAGATACGGCGTACCGCGGATCAGCCAGACGTACGCGCGCCACGGCCAGAACAGCCAGCGGCTGAGGCTGCCCACGGCCTGCAGGATAAACCCGGCGCAGGCCCCGAGCAGTGCGGCACTCAGGCTTATCGCCAGCGTCACGCCCAGCGCACGGGCGAAGTCCGGCAGATAAAGGATGAAATCGTTCATCGGTTCTCCCTGTTCCAGCGCCGTTCAACATAGCTCCCCAGCAGCGCCAGCAGGCTGGTCAGCACCAGGTAGGAGAGGGCGATAGCGATATACACTTCTAACGGACGATAGGTAGCGGAGGCCAGCTGCTGCCCCACCCGCATCAGGTCGGTAATCGCAATCACCGACACCACCGCCGACGCCTTAATCACGTCGATCAGCTCGGATATCAGCGACGGCAGAGTCAGCCGCAGCACCTGCGGGATCTGGATATGCCACAGCGTCTGGCGCGGGCTAAGTCCGCAGATCGCCGCGGCTTCCAGCTGCCCCGGCGGGATGGCATCAAAGCCGCTGCGCAAAATCTGCGACTGGTAAGCGGCGGTATTGAACGTCAGCGCCAGCACCGCCGCCATATAGCCCGGCAGCGACAGCCCCAGCTCGCCGGGCAGGTAGAAGCAGAGTAAAACCTGCGCCAGCACCGGCGTGCCGCGAAACAGACTGATATAGAGACGGGCGAAAGTTCTGCCGACAGGTGAACGGCCGTTTTCCATCAGATAAATCATTACGCCGACGGCAAAACCGGCCACGATCGCCACGATACACAGCGAGGCCGTGGTCACCGCGCCGTTAAACAGCATCGGCAGCCATGAGGTCAGCAACGGAAGAAATTCGCCCATCATCACTCCTCTTACAGCGCCGGTGCCGGCATTTTGTCCGCCGGAATATCCATCACGAAACCAAACCACTTCTGCTGCAGTGCCTTCATAGTGCCGTCGCGGTTGGCTTCACTGATGCCGTCGCTGAACAGTTTCACCATGCTGGCGCTGTCGGAATCTTTGCGGCCCACCCAGCCGAAGTAGGTGGTCGGGCCCAGCATCGGTTTCAGCGTGGTAAAGATCCCCGGACGGGCTTTGATCAGCGGGCCGAGGTTCGCCAGCGACTGGGCAACACCGTCCAGACGCTTGTTCGCCAGATCGGCATAGGCTTCATCAAACGACACGTACTGTTTGATCTCTTTGATCCCCGGTTTGCCGCTGGCCTTCAGCTTTTCATTGAACTCCTGCAGCACCTGTAGCTGGCCCGATCCGGCCTGCGATCCGACGACTTTGCCGCTGAGATCGTCCAGCGAGGCAATCGATCCGTCGTTGTCACGCTTAAGCAGCGCAACGGTGGATTCGGCAATCGGCACGGTGAAAGCGAAGTGATCCATCCGCTGCTTGTTGACGGTAACGGCGGTGATCACGAAGTCGAATTTCTTGGCATCAAGGCCGGGGAGAATGCCCTGGAAAGGCAGATCCAGCTGTTTAACCGCCACGCCCGGCAGGCTTTTCTGCAGGATGTGGTTCATCAGATCCACGTCGTAGCCGACGATCTTGCCATTCTCGACCGACTCAAACGGGGCGTAGCGCGCCTCGGTGGCGATGGTAATCGCCTTGTCGGCTTTAATACGATCCAGCAGATCGGCGCTGTGCGCCGCCGCAGAAAAGAGCCCCGAACACAGCATGGCCCAGCAGAGAGAACGTGTTGTTTTAAGTTTCATGATGACCGCCCCGGTGAAAGTGGTGTGAAGTGTATTCAAGTAACTTGAATGTAATGACATAAGCATGAAGCGTGCCATTCGGGGGAGATGAGGGGCGAGATGGTGATGAATAAAGTAATAAGACACTATTTTTAAACGGGAATTTTTCATCATGGCGTAGAGGCGAAAAATTAAATTCCGCAAGCGTAGGTAGTACAGCCGGAGGCACCGCTGCACATTAAAAGTGCAGGGCGGGCATTTTTATGTGCTGTTGATGTGCAGTGGCGGGTAATCGGAACATGCCCATCTGGGTTAGCGCAGGTAGCCGGAAGGGGGCAATTTACGTCGGCTGCTGTGCGCGGGCAGCCCGTGTTTTCCTGTTTCACCTCTGCGGCCCGAATGCCGTTCAGCACGACTCATGCCGGGTCAGGATCGCCCGCCGCCGGACGTACTTTTTTGGCGCTGAACGGCGGCTCAGGCATAATGCGACTCATTCGTAAACTAATGCCTGAATGTGATGACCTTAACCTCTGAACAGCACACCCGCCGTCGCCTGCTGATGCTGTTGGCGTGTTCGCCGCTTTTTGCCACGCCGGGACTCCTGGCCGCGCCTGCCGATCCCCACCGCGTTATCGCGCTGGAATGGCGGCCGGTGGAGCTGCTGCTGGCGCTGGGGATTATGCCGCTGGCGGTCGCCGATCTGCCGAACTACCGCCGCTGGGTGGTGGAGCCTGAACTCGGGCCGGATGTCATTGACGTTGGCCTGCGCAACGAGCCCAATCTGGAACTGCTTCAGCGCCTTAAGCCGTCGCTGATGCTGTTATCGCGCGGCTTTGGCCCGAACGCCAAACGCATCAGCACGCTTTCCCCACAGTGGACCAGCCAGTTCAGCACCGCAGATCGCGGGCCGCTGGCCAGCACCGTCGCCGATATTCGCACGCTGGGCAACCTGCTGGGCAGAGACGCCGAGGCCGATCGCTATCTGGCCGCGATGGATCGGCAGATGAATGCCAGCGCAGAACGGCTTCAGAGCTATCGGCAGGAAAAGCTGCTGATGTTCAGCTTCCTCGACAGCCGCCGGGTGATGGTATTCGGCAAAGGCAGCCTGTTCGGCGATATTCTCAACCGGCTGGGGCTGCACAGCGCCTGGCAGGGGGAAACCAACCAGTGGGGCAGCACCATCGTCGGAATTGAACGCCTGGCGAAGATGGAGGGCGTGAGGGCGCTCTGCTTCCTGCACGGCGATGACGACCCGATGCGGGAGATCGCCCACGCCCGGCTGTGGCGCAGCATTCCGTTTGTGCGCGAAGAGAAGCTGCATCTGCTGCCTGCGGTGTGGTTCTTTGGCGCCAACTATTCCGCGCTGCGTTTCTGTCAGCTGCTGGAGCAGGCGCTGGAGGCAAGGGTATGAGCCGCACGCTATGGCTGGTTTTACCGGTGCTGATGCTGGCGCTGCTGGCGGGCAACTTCCTGCATCAGCTGGACTTCCGGCTGTGGCTGCACGCCATCGTTGCACCCGATGAAAGCGACGTCAGCCAGATGCTGTTTCACTTCAGCCTGCTGCCCCGCACGGTGCTGGCGCTGCTGGTGGGTGCCGGGCTGGGCGTGGCGGGGATCCTGTTTCAGCAGATCCTGCGTAACCCGCTGGCCGAACCGTCCACGCTCGGTGTGGCCGCCGGTGCCCAGCTTGGCCTGACGCTGGCGATCCTGTTTGCCCCCGGCTGGGGAGAGACGGGCCAGCAGCTCGCAGCGCTGGCCGGAGGGCTAACCGCCGGAGCGGTGGTGCTGGCCATCGCCTGGGGGCGGCAGCTCTCCCCGGTTACGCTGATCCTTGCCGGACTGGTGTTTGGCCTCTACAGCGGGGCGGTCAAAAGCCTGCTGGCGCTGTTCAACCACGAACGGCTGCAAAACCTGTTTATCTGGAGCAGCGGCATGCTGAACCAGTACGACTGGAGCGCGGTACAGTTTCTCTGGCCGCGGATGCTGGCGGCCGTGGTGTTAATTGTGCTGATGATCCGCCCGCTGACGCTGCTGGGGCTGGACGACAGCGTGGTGCGCAATCTGGGGATGCGGCTGGCGCTGGTGCGCATCAGTGGGCTGCTGCTGGCCGTGGCGCTGAGTGCGCTGACCGTCGCCAGCGTGGGGGTGATTGGCTTTATCGGCCTGTTCGCACCGGTGCTGACGCGTCTGCTGGGCGTGCGGCGGCTCGGCCCCCGGCTGTTCTGCTCCGCGGCGCTGGGAGCGGGTCTGCTGTTAATCAGCGACCAGGCCGTGATGCTGCTGGCCCACTACTGGCGTGAACTGCCAACGGGCGCGGTGACCGCGCTGATCGGTGCGCCGCTGATGCTGTGGATGCTGCCGCGCCTGCGCCATACCAAGGTGGCGCAGTCCGTTGCCCCGGCCACCGCACGTGAGCGAGGATCCTCACGCTATCTCCCGCTGCTGGTGGCGGGCGGACTGCTGCTGCTGATCGCCGCTGCGTTGTTTAGCGGTGACGGCGGGCAGTGGCTGATCTCCGATCTCTCATTACTCCAGTGGCGCTGGCCGCGCGTGCTGGCCGCTGCGGCGGCAGGGGCGATGCTGGCGGCGTCCGGCATGCTGATACAGCGGATGACCGGCAACCCGATGGCCAGCCCGGAAGTGCTGGGGGTCAGTTCCGGTGCGGCCTGTGCCATCGTGCTGCTGATGTTCCTTGTACCCGGTGATGTGGATAGCTGGCTGCTGCCGGCCGGCACGGCGGGGGCGATGCTGACGCTGGGGGTGATGGTGCTGCTTTCCCGCCGGGAAGGATTCTCCGCCACCCGACTGCTGCTGGTGGGCATCGCGCTGAGCACCGTTTACGGCACGCTGCTGACCCTGTTCCTCGCCAGCGGCGATCCGCGCAGCGGCGTGGTGCTGAGCTGGCTGGCGGGCTCGACCTATCGGGTCACCGGCGAGCAGGCGCTGGGCGTATCGCTGCTGGCCGTGCTGCTGCTGGCGCTGATCCCGCTGCTGCGCCGCTGGCTGACGGTTCTGCCGCTGGGCGGCGTCACGGCAACCAGCGTGGGCGTGCCGATGCTGAAGTCCCGGTTGCTGATCCTGCTGCTGTCGGCCGGACTGATCGCCGCCGCCACGCTGATGATTGGCCCGCTGAGCTTTGTTGGCTTAATGGCTCCGCATCTGGCGCGCTTGCTGGGCTGGCACCGGCCGCTACCGCAGCTGGCCGCGGCGGTTACCATCGGCAGCGGGATGATGCTGCTGGCGGATCTTCTTGGCAGGGTGGTGATTTTTCCCTATCAAATTCCGGCGGGTTTGCTAGCAACCTTTATCGGTGCGCCCTGCTTTATCTGGTTGTTACGCCAGCGATAAATCCTGCCTGTTGCATCCCCTCTCCTTAACCGGAGAGGGCAATCCTGCTTCGCGCCGCGAATTTTTAGCTTGATCTGACAAGAATGAGTCGGATAATCGCAAGCTCAATAATAAGTATTATCATTTCATATACCGACAGGATGAGAGATGTTCGCTTCCCAATCCCCCTCTGGCCAATTTCGCCTGAAACTGCTGGCGTTGGCCGTCGGCGCTGCAACGCTGCCGGCCATAGCGGCCACCGAAACCAGTAGTAACGCAACTTCCGCGAACAGCAACGAGCAGACCCTGACGGTCACCGCTACCGCTGATCCTCAGTTCACCCCCGGCGGCGATAAGCTGGTTCCGGCCTACCTTGACGGCCAGGTGGCGAACGGTGGGCGGATGGGCATGCTGGGCGAACAGGACGCGCGTAATGTGCCGTTTAACGTCGTCAGCTACACCTCAAAACTGATTCAGGATCAGCAGGCCAAAACCATCAAAGATGTGGTCGCCAACGATGCGTCGATCCAGAACGTGCAGGGCTACGGTAACTTCGCGGAGACCTACCGCATTCGCGGCTTCGATCTCAACGGCGATGACATGACCTTCGGCGGCCTGTCCGGCGTGATGCCGCGCCAGGTGGTCTCCACCCAGATGGTGGAGCGCGTGGAGGTGTTTAAGGGCGCCAATGCGCTGATGAACGGCAGCGCATCGAGCGGCGTGGGCGGGATGATCAACCTCGAACCGAAACACGCGGACGATGTACCTCTGACCCGCGTGGGCGTGGACTACACCGGCAAAAACCAGCTGGGTGCCAGCCTCGATGCCGGTCGCCGCTTCGGTGACAATAATCAGTGGGGCGCGCGCGTGAACCTGCTGGATCGCGAAGGCGATACCGCAGTGGATAATGAAAAACGCCGCACCACGCTGGCCTCCATCGGGCTGGACTATCGCGGCGATCGTCTGCGCACCTCCCTCGATATGGGCTATCAGAAGCAGGCCTTCCACGGCGGTCGACTGGGCGTGAACGTCAGCGGCGTTGATTTTATTCCTGAAGTGCCAAAAGCGACCAGCAACTACAGCCAGGACTGGGTGTACAGCAATCTGGAAAGCGAGTTCGGCATGGCGCGCGCGGAGTATGACGTCGCCCAGAACTGGACGCTGTACGGCGCGCTCGGCGGGCAGCATTCCCACGAGTACGGTGCCTACGGCACGCCGAAAATCAGCGATGCGAACGGCAATGCGGTGATTAGCCGTATGGATACCAATAAATTTGTCGATGCCTTCAGCGGCCAGGCCGGTATTCGCGGCCAGTTCGCCACCGGCGTGGTGAACCACAGCGTTAACCTCGGCTATTCGGCGATGACCCGCCGCGAGAAGACCGCCTACGGCATGGCGAAAGCGGCCGACGCCGTCCCGACCAATATCTACGAGCCTTCCGCCGTTAACCCGCCGGAGATGACCTCATTCGGTGGCGATCTCGATTCTCCACGGCCAACCAGCCGCGTACGCAGCCAGGGCTTCCTGCTGTCTGATACGCTGGGAATGTTTGACGACAAACTGCTGCTGACCCTGGGAGCCCGTCATCAGAAGGTGGTGGTACGCAACTACAGCTACGGCACGGCGGCGGAAAAAGACAAAGAGCGTTTCACCAAAAATCGCTGGACGCCAGCCTACGGCATCGTGTTCAAACCGTGGGAGTCGGTTTCCCTCTATGCTAACCACATCGAGTCGCTGTCTCCGGGTGAGACGGCACCTTCAACGGCGACGGCGAACCCGGGTACCGTTTCCGGGATCTCGCTGGCGAAGCAGAATGAAGTGGGCGTGAAGTTTGATTCCGGCCGGGTCGGCGGCTCGCTGGCGCTGTTCGAAATCAAAAAGCCAAAAGGGCTGACCAACCCTGAAACTAAATACTTCTCGCTGGACGGTGAGCAGCGCAACCGCGGCGTGGAGCTGAACGTCTTCGGCGAGCCGGTGTTTGGCCTGCGCCTGAACGGCAGCGCGACCTGGCTGGATCCGAAGATGACCAAAACCCAGAACGGCACCAACGACGGTAAGAACGCGGTGGGCGTGGCCGAGTTTTACAGCGTGCTGGGCGCGGAGTATGACATCAAGCCGATCGATGGCCTGACCGCCACGGCACGCCTGACCCACTCCGGCTCGCAGTACGCCAATGCGGCCAACACCAAAAAGCTGGATGCGTACACCACGCTGGATCTCGGCGCGCGTTACCGCATGAAGGTGCAGGACAACGATCTGGTCTGGCGCGTGGGCGTGGATAACGTCACCAATAAACGCTACTGGTCCGGCGTGGAAAGCGGCGGCACCTATATTTACCAGGGCACGCCGCGCCAGCTGAAAGTGTCGATGTCTTACGACTTCTGATGCCTCTGGCAGCAAAATGCTGCACGACTGCGGAAATGCCCGGCCTGAACAGGTTGGGCATTTTTTTTAACTTAATGGGGGAGCATGGATGGAAAGCCAGCATGATAAGCGCCACGTTCCCGGCCGCTTATCTCGTTCCATCATGTAAATCGTTTGAAACGTGATGATTATCTGGCGAGGACTACTCAATAGTGATTGAGTGTTGAGAAAGTGGGATTAATTATCATCAGTAACTGCTGATCACATTATTGTGAGCCAGCGCGTCAGGAGACATGGATGTGTCAAAATACGATCTCAATTCAGCGGAAGAAAGATATCAACCTGGTTCGAACGATACGGTACTTGCCAATAACTTGGGTATCGTCGATGCACATGAGATGGATGTGCTTGAGTCCGGTCTGTTGTTGATGTTGTACGAGAAACTGTTTATCGGTCTAAAACCACTAGGCAAGCTGACTTTCGAGCATATTTGTTACTGGCACTATCAGTGGTTGGGGAATGTGTATCAGTGGGCAGGTAAATTCCGCCAGGCAAATTTGACTAAAGATGGCTTCCATTTTGCTGCTGCCGACAGGATACCGCTGCTGATTACTGAGTTTGAAAGACAATTTCTCCATCGTTACGGTGAGTTAAAAACGTTATCCCGAGTGGAGCTTATTAAGTATCTGGCTGAATGCCATGTAGAATTTATACTTATCCATCCATTTAGGGAAGGGAACGGACGTCTGGCTCGTTTGCTTTTTGATATGCAGGCCGTACAGGCAGGGGCTTGTATGCTGGATTATAGTTTGTGGGATCGTAATAAAATGTTTTACTTCAGGGCGATTCAGGCGGGGATATCGGGCAACTATGCGCCTATGAAAAGGCTGGTGAGTGATATATTCCCGGATTAGCGAGCAAGGCCGACAGCTTTTGCTCGTTTTTGAGAACGTTTTAGCTGCTGCTCAATTTTTTCTACGGAAGCACCGGTTTCAATCGCCGTAGAACTGGCAACGGCACGGTAGATCTGTGCTTTCGTTATCTGTGTATTTGATGTTTTTTTTGTCATGAGAGCGCCTTTTGAGTTACGCATGATTCTAGTTCGATTGAGGTGTGCTCGCAAGAGCATGTGTTTTCTATTCCTCCACAACCGAAGTTAATGGGGTACATCTTTTTAAACGTGAAGGGTGTAGTCTTTTGGCGAGATGGAAGGTGCGGCACTTAAAATAACGCAGCTACAGAGCATCAGGCGCTGTAGCCGCTGTTTAAATCAGGTAAAAGAAAGCCAGCCCGCTGACTGAACGGTGCTGATTTGAGCACCGTTAACTAGAAACGCCACGTCACCCCAATAGCCGGGCCGCGCAGCAGGGTGTCATAGACGTGGCCGTTATGGTCGTAATCCACCTTCATCGCCTTATAGCCCACCGATGCCGAGATATTATCCGTAAAGGTGTAGTTGATGCTGGCGAGCACCGACCAGGTGACGTCGGCCCCCACACCAAATCCGCCCACATCGGCCTCAGTCTGGAATGAAAATTCATCCGTCAGCGGCAGGAACAGGCGTGCACCGACCAGCGGATCGATCCAGCTGAAACTTTCACCGTACGAGCCGGTTCGGCTGCCAATCAACGCATGGCTGGCCGACACGGTAATATCATTCGACACGTGCCATACGCGCATGCCGCCGAGCAGATCGAGAGTAAAGTCCGGTGTATCCATCACGCGATAGCCGCCCAGCAGGGTGGCCATAAACTGGCGAGAATCCACTTTTGCGTCAACGTTAGATCCGGGTGGGATAGTCACGCCGAATCCCGGGATCTGGAACGCGGAGAGCGGGCCGCTGGCATGGCTGTCGGTGGTATCGACATACATCAGATTACCGGAGAATACGAAACGATTGTAGCGCGCCCAGATATCCAGAAATCCCCCGAAATTCAGATCGTCCATCACGTCGGAAAAAGGCTTATCAACGTCCACCGTCGAGCCGCGCTGAAACGGCGAGATGCTGCCGCTCATGCTTGCCGCCCACAGAAACGGCGTGACCTGAAAGGCCCAGTCCGGTTTTTCGGTGGCTTTGATGAGTGCCTTATCGGTAGTGGCGAGGGCATCAGGTGCTGCAGAGGCAGCCTGTAATCCGCAGAGAGGCAGAATAGCTAAGACGGCAAATCGTTTCAAAGCATCGTCCCTTTTATAAAATTTATTAACGGTATTGGGTAAAATAATGCCAGTTACTGTTACATTAACATACCGTTTTTGGGAACTTCACACAGAAAATACACAGGGAAACAGAGCGATGATTTTGAAAAAGAACTCATTTTTTGCGAAGTGTAGCGCCGCGCTTCTGACGATGGGCATGCTGATGCCGACGGTGGAAGCATGCACGCGGCTTGTCTATCTTGGCGCTAACGATCAGGTGATTACCGCGCGTTCGATGGACTGGAAGGTGGATGTCGGCACCAATCTGTGGATTTTCCCGCGCGGTATGCAGCGCACCGGCGAAGCCGGTCCAAACTCCGTTAAGTGGAGCTCAAAGTACGGCAGCGTGATCGCCTCCGGCTACGATATCTCCACCACCGACGGTATGAACGAAGCGGGACTGGTAGCGAATGTGCTGTGGCTGGTGGAGTCTTCCTACCCGAAATACGACAGTAAAAAACCTGGCCTGACGATCGCCGCCTGGGCGCAGTACGCTCTGGATAATTTCGCCACCGTTCAGGAAGCGGTTGATGTGCTGAGCAAAGAACCGTTCAGCATCGTCACCGATAAAGTGCCGGGAGAAAATCGGCTGGCCACGCTGCATCTCTCGCTGTCTGACGCGACCGGCGACAGCGCGATTATCGAATATATCGATGGTAAGCAGGTGATTCACCACAGCCGCAGCTATCAGGTGATGACCAACTCACCGATTTTTGAGAAGCAGCTGGCAATGGAAGAGTACTGGAAGCAGATTGGGGGCACGGTGATGCTGCCGGGCACCAACAGCGCGCCGGACCGCTTTGCCCGCGCCAGTTTCTACGTCAATGCGATTCCTAAATCTGAAAACGCGGTTGAAGCTATCGCCAGTACCTTTAGCGTGATCCGCAATGTGTCCGTGCCTTACGGTATCTCAACCCCCGGCCAGCCGAATATCTCCTCCACGCGCTGGCGGACCGTTTCCGATCAGAAGCGCGGGCTTTACTTCTTCGAATCGGCGCTGACGCCGAACGTGTTCTGGACCGATCTGAAAAAGATCGATTTCTCGGAAAAAACCGGCAGGGTGATGAAGCTCGATCTGGGGCCAAATCAGACCAATATCTATTCAGGCATGGCTAACGACAGCTATAAAGAGGCGAAGCCGTTTACCTTTCTTGGTTTGAAAATGTAGTTTTGCCCTCTGGAATAACGGTGTCTGCGCTGGCTGGCTGATGCCCCGGTTGGGCCGGTCCTCGCGCCGCTTCGCGGTACCCTCACTCCGTTCGTCAGCCTGTCGGACCAGTTCAGACGGGCCCTCCGTGGCCCGACTGAACTTTTCATCCGCGTCCATGCGGATGAATCCTGGCTTTCTCTCTGCGTTCAGCGCTGCGGATGGCCCGCTCGGGGCATCAGCCAGCCTGCTTTGTGACTTTTGCTACCGTTACCGATTTGGCAGCGGCTCGTCGGCAAGCCAGCTGAGCCACTGATCTTTCGATAGTACCAGCGCATAGGGGGTGACTTCCTTTTGTACGATAGTCAGTAGCTCTGCCTCTATCAGCGTAGAAACCGTTGAGGGATAACCGCCACCGTAATCGTCAAAAAGGTAGTAATACAGCCAGTTCAGATGGCGGCAGATTTTGGTGAAAAATGGCGGGCCGTAATCCATCGAGTTTATTGAGAAAAAGGCCAGGTGTGCTTCCGTGTGCTCAACGGTTTTGTGTTTTAGCAGCTGCGTGAGTTCCGTCCGTAACCATACCAGCGCGCTAACGTTAGGCCCCGGATAGACCAGGCCTGCTTCCGCCATAAACCGGCCGAGGTAGTCGCGGATTTCATCCTCATTCGGCGTGGCATCCAGCCCTAATGAAGCGAGGATCAGCAGCGGTTCAGAATTATTGCCGGCAATAACGGCTTCCTCGGCCCACTCCACGATAGCTCTCGCATAATTTCCATTGGCGAGATGACGCGCGGTTTTCCTCAATTCAATCAGGCACAGCAGCTCGTTTAATCTGTCGATGGCGTGAATCGGTGGCATATCAGGCTCGCAGTTTAATAACGTTGATCATGGCGTTGTTAGCGCAAAGAGAAT
The DNA here is from genome assembly GCF_003751505.1 of Erwinia sp. JUb26. GTDB lineage: Bacteria > Pseudomonadota > Gammaproteobacteria > Enterobacterales > Enterobacteriaceae > Erwinia. The sequence goes on from NZ_RJVB01000008.1 coordinate 223,038, forward strand.
AACGGCACCCAGCGCATTGGTTTTTTTGGAAACGAAAATGTCTTTATCAAACTGATAGTTACCTTCCGGGTGGCATATTTTAATATTCCGCCCCAGATCGGGGTCGTCAACATTGGCCCCTGCACAGGATTTATGGCCGCGTGGAGAATAGGTGTAGCTGGCGGCGTAGGCTGAGGTTTTACCGGGAAGATAATAAGCGACCGTCATTAATGGAATAATGGCAATCACCGTGAGAATAATAAACGATCCCAGGAAAAACTTAAGGTAATCAATGCGTTTTTCGCTCTTAATCAGGCCGCGATGCACAGCATAAAGAGAGAGGCAGAACGATAACCCCAGCGTTATCAGGATAAAGTTTTTCCTGGTGGCATCATTAAGAAAGGTTTCGGCATAAATCCCGCTGTTCCAGACGATAAAGCCGAATATCACCAGCAGAACCGCAATGCTAATAGTGAACAGGTAAAGATAGGAATAGTTTTTCATTGTCCCCGTTACGGATTTTTCAGTTCCCTCATTAACCGAATCATAGCATTAAGCCGTAGAGCTGAACTCGCCTTTTATCCCTGGCGGGCGATACGCAAGCTGGCCTCGTCAAGATGACGGCGTAATGCCTCCAGGCACGGGGCGAAATGGGCGGAGAAACGATTGCAGCTGCTGACTGCAGCAAAGAAGCTTTCAGCCAGCTCCAGCGCTTCCTGCCAGATATCCCGACTAATCACATCCGGCAAGGACGCCGCTCGCAGCTCGTTCACGATTGCGCCGCCGGTTCGGGGTGCCAGCCCCATCGGCAGAATGTCGTAGGCCGGAGCGAGATGATAGGGACGGCCACGATCGCTGATGAACGACAGATTACCGTGGTGCATGTCGGTATTGCCAATCAGCATGCCGAATGCCCAAAGCCGTGCGGTGCTGACTGCCGATTCTGGATCGACATGCCCCTGCGTAACAAGGCTATTCACCAGAACAGGCCAGGAGGCATGACCCGCCCTTCATCCGTGATGCGGTAAATGGGCGCAGATCTGAATCCGCGCCAGCCATCGCGGAGTGCATATTGAATAGATGGGCCTGCCCCAATCCGCACAATGTCATCCCCATATCCCTCATATCCCTTAATGCACGGGACATTGTTGGCTGGATGATTTCCATTATTTCAATAAGTTGCCGAGATGTCATTGGCCCCTGGTTGAGCAACTGGCGTAATGTGTCAGTGCGAGCAGGCATAATATTGAATCGCTTTATGAATAGATAAATAAATGACTAGCATATCAGTCAAATTTTAACCGATCCCTCATCTGGAAGGGGAGTGTGGGCGTTTTTTGGTCGGAAAAAAATTGGGTGTGGGGATGGTATCAGGTTGCGGGTGAAGGCATGGGGTAAATTCGATAAGGCGGTAAGGCGATAAGGCGATAAGGCGATAAGGCGGTAAGGCAGTAAGGCAGTAAGGCAGTAAGGCAGTAAGCTAGGCGGGAGGGTTCATGGATTACAACGTTGAAGCCGCTGAGAAAAAGTGCAAATTCTCTGTCGCCATTTTGTCGCCACTTAACTTCAGACAACAAAAAAGCCACCTGTCAAAAGGTGGCTTAATCATATGATTCTAAAGCTAAAATTTGGTGGCCCCAGCTGGACTTGAACCAGCGACCAAGCGATTATGAGTCGCGTGCTCTAACCAACTGAGCTATGGGGCCTGAGGCGCGAGATTATAATGTAACTGCGCGCGGCGATCCAGCGTTTACCATTTGTATGTCTATTTTCCAGGCAAACTACGAAGTCCCGTAACGGGTTAAATTACAGACAGTTGAGAAGAGTGTCAGGATAATCTGCTCAGCATCACTTCCGCAATGCGCTTCCACTAATCTTCCCAACGTTCATTTTTCTGCAATATTTTCCCGTTAAAAATCGGGCTGCGTGATTCGGCCAGGCGAAGGAAGCTGAGCATCGGTCGGGTTTAATCGCGACAGAAAAAAGTTTAATTTTTAACCCGTTTTATCCCCTTGATTTTGTTTGTTATTCCATTGGTTTTTAGTGATAAATATCAAGATTAACTAATGAGTTAGCTCCTGCTGCCTTGATTTATCTACACGCGTAGATAGAATGCGTGTTGAGAGAAAATTCACGGCGTGGGAAATCCGGCGGCCACGTGAAGATCAATTTTGTATCGCGTTACTTATATGACTGGTCACTTTTGAATCAGCGATCGCGAGGCGAAAAACATGTTCCAACACCAGGGAACCCGTTACCGATCTTGACTACAGGGCTTTTTGTTCCTCTCCCCCGACCGTGTTTTTTCCCCATGCAGGAAGCACACGGCAGGGGCCTTAAATGGATTTTCAAAACAGGATTTGTCTATGTCTCAACCTCATAGCGTTGCCGAACCCCATTCCGAGCCGTCCACTGCGGCGGCCGATGAACGGTTAACTACTCAAGAAGGGCGCAGGGATTTCTGGCGTGCGACCCTGTCATGCTGGCTGGGTACCGCGATGGAGTACGCTGACTTCGCGTTATACGGGCTGGCCGCCGGGATTATTTTCGGCGATGTCTTTTTCCCCGAAGCCAGCCCCTCAATGGCGCTGCTCTCCAGCTTCGCAACCTGGTCGGTCGGTTTTATTGCCCGCCCGATTGGCGCGCTGTTCTTCGGCTGGCTGGGCGATCGCCGCGGCCGAAAAATCGTCATGGTCTCCACCATTATTCTGATGGGCGTTTCCACCACCCTGATCGGCCTGATCCCCTCTTATGCTTCCATCGGACTGTGGGCGCCCGCCTGCCTGGTGATTCTGCGCTTTACCCAGGGTTTTGGCGCCGGGGCGGAACTCTCCGGCGGCACGGTGATGCTCGGTGAATATGCCCCGGCGCAGCGACGCGGGCTGGTTTCCTCGGTCATTGCGCTGGGTTCCAACAGCGGCACGCTGGTGGCGTCGCTGGTGTGGCTGGCCGTGGTGCAGATGGATCAGCAGTCGCTGCAGGAGTGGGGCTGGCGCATTCCGTTCCTGTGCAGTTCGCTGATCGCGCTGGTGGCGCTGTGGATCCGTCGCCATCTGCGCGAAACCCCGGTGTTTGAACGGCAGAAAGCGGCGCTACAGCAGCAGCGCACTCAGGCACAACGCGCGCCGGCAGCGACCGATCGCCGTGGGTTCTGGCAGCGCAGCCGTGCCTTCAGGGTGATGGTTGGCCTGCGGATTGGCGAAAACGGTCCCTCGTATCTGGCTCAGGGGTTTATCATCGGCTACGTGGTGAAAGTGCTGGCGGTGGATAAATCCGTGGCGACCACGGCGGTGTTTATTGCCTCGCTGCTGGGCTTCCTGATTATTCCACTGGCGGGCTGGCTGTCCGACCGCTTTGGCCGCCGGATAACCTATCGCTGTTTCTGCCTGCTGCTGATTATCTATGCCTTCCCGGCCTTTATGCTGCTGGACTCCCGCGAGCCGGCCGTGGTCATTGCGACCATCGTCACCGGTATGGGGCTGGCGTCGCTGGGAATTTTTGGCGTGCAGGCGGCGTGGGGCGTGGAGCTGTTCGGCGTGACGCATCGCTACACGAAAATGGCCACGGCGAAAGAGCTGGGATCGATACTCTCCGGCGGTACTGCGCCGCTGGTGGCCGCGGCGCTGCTTTCCTGGACCGGACACTGGTGGCCGATTGCCACCTACTTCGTGGCGATGGCGGCGATTGGGCTGGCAACTACGTTTATTGCACCGGAAACGCGCGGGCGCGATCTTAACGATCCCGACGACGCAATTTAATGAATACATAAGGATAGTGGCTGAATGGCAGTGAATAATCTGACGAAGTCGGCGGCCGCAAAGCCAAACCCGCATCGCGCCACGCGTGCCGATGTCGCCCGCGAAGCCGGAACCTCGGTGGCGGTGGTCAGCTACGTGGTGAATAACGGCCCGCGTCCGGTGGCGGCTACTACGCGCGAACGCGTGCTGAAGGCGATAAAGAAAACCGGCTATCGGCCTAATAATGTGGCGCGGGCGCTGGCCTCCGGCACCACCAAAACTTACGGGCTGATCGTGCCGAATATCGATAACGCCTTTATCGCTTCGCTGGCCCATGCGCTCCAGCAGGAGGCGTTGGCAAACGATATGGTGATGCTGTTGGGCGATTCGGGCGATAGCCGCAGGCGTGAGCTGCAGCTGATTAACAATATGCTCAGCCAGCAGGTCAGCGGGCTGTTTTATATCAGCGTGGATCGTCATCCCTATACCGATTTACTGCAGGCCAGCGGCACGCCGTTTGTGATGCTGGACCGCGTCGATCCGGCGTTGCAGGTCAGCGTGCTGCGAGTGGATGAACGCGAGGCCTCACGGCAGGTGACCGCGCATTTGTTAAGCCACGGCTACGGCGAGGCGGGCATTATCTGTGGTCCGCTGGAGAGGCTGAACACTCAGGAACGTCTGCTCGGCTGGCGGGAAGCGCTGGCGGAGTACGGCGTGCAGGAAAACCCGCAGTGGATTTTCAGCACGCCCTACACCCGTGAAGGCGGCTATCTGGCGGCAAAACAGATGTTACAGGGGGCAACGGTGCCGCGTGCGCTGTTTGCCACCAATGAAGCGCAGGCGATTGGCTGTATCCGCGCGCTGAGCGAGCAGGAGCTGAAGGTACCGGAGGACGTGGCGCTGGTCTGTTTCAACGGCACGGAACAGTCGGCCTATCACGTGCCTGCACTGACCACCGTGCGTCAGCCGGTGGCCGAGATCGCGAAAGCGGCGATCGTCATGCTGGCCGAATGGAACGGTGAAGCGATGCTGCGCGAGTTTTCCCACCGGCTGGAGATTGGTGAATCCTGTGGCTGCAAGGCAGCCCGTCATTCCGATAGCGAGTTATGAAAAGATTAATTATTGACTGCGATCCCGGCAACGGGATTGCCGGAGCTAACGTAGACGACGGGCTGGCAATCGCGCTGGCGCTGGCGGCCCCCTCGCTCTCGCTGGAGCTGATCACCACCGTCGCGGGAAATACCCCCAGCGAGGTGGGATACAGCGTGGCGAAGGATTTGATGCAGCGCACCGGCAGGTCGGTGCCGGTGGTAAAGGGCGCCGACAGGGCGCTGAATGAACCGGCCGCGCCGTGGCGTGAGCTGCTGGACCGGCGGGTAAACGCTAATCAGCTCGGGCATCTGTGGCAGGGGGTTCGCCAGCCCGCCAGCTTCGAACCGACGCAGCAGGCGGCGGGGGATGCAATCGGCCAGCTGATCTGCGACAACCCGGGTGAGATTACCCTGGTGGCGATCGGCCCACTGACCAACGTTGCGCTCGCGCTACAGCGCTACCCGCAGATGGCACAGGCGGTGCAGGAGATTGCCATTATGGGCGGGGTGTTCGCGCTGGATGATTTTATTAAGGACACCAATTTCGGAATCGATCCGGAGGCGGCGCATCAGGTACTGACCAGCGGGGCGAATATCACGCTGGTGCCGATGGACGTCACCAGCAAAACGATGATGACCCACGCCGATCTGGACCGCATTGCGCAGCTGCCGGGGCCGCTGGCGGAATTCGTCAGCGAAACGCTACGGCCCTGGATTGATTACTCCATGCAGACCCGCCGCCTGCCGGGCTGCTGGATCCACGATGCGCTGGTCGTGGCGTGGCTGATCAATCAGGACGTTGCCCGCGCGGCGGATTACTACGTTGACGTTGAACTGCGCCCGGGCATGACGCGCGGCAAATCCTGGCGTTATCGCCCGCCGCTGCGGCTGGATGTCGGAATTGGCCAGCCGGAAGGTGGACTGATCCACGTGCTGCAGTCCGTGGATAACGATCTGCTGCTGGCGATGCTGGAGCAGTATCTGGCGGCTGCCCCCACAAATCTTACTTAATAACGAGGCTGGCAGGCCGATCACCACCCGATCTCGCCTGCTTTTGGATCTCACCCGAAAATTACCTGCCTAATAATTACGCACGCAACAAACTGAAACCTCTGCTTACACCCTGATGATAAGCCTGACAAAAGCGTCCGGTCGGGGTGTGATTTCACATGCTATAAACAAATAAATAACAATTAGCCTCCCCCTACAGGACAGGACATCCCCATGCTTAACTGGACTTCAACCCAGCGCAATGTGGCGTTCGCCAGCTTTGCCAGCTGGACGCTGGATGCGTTCGACTTCTTTATTCTGGTCTTTGTGCTGAGCGATATCGCCGCCAATTTCCACACCGAAATTTCCGATGTCTCGCTGGCGATTATGCTGACGCTGGCGGTCCGGCCGATCGGTGCACTGCTGTTTGGCCGCCTGGCGGAAAAGTACGGACGACGCCCGATCCTGATGACCAATATCATTATCTTTTCGCTGTTTGAGCTGCTTTCCGCCTGGTCACCGACGCTGGAGTGGTTCCTGATCTTCCGCGTGATTTACGGCATTGCGATGGGTGGCGTGTGGGGCGTGGCCTCCTCGCTGGCGATGGAAACTATCCCCGATCGTTCACGCGGGCTGATGTCCGGGGTGTTTCAGGCGGGCTATCCCTGTGGCTACCTGCTGGCGTCTATTATCTTCGGTCTGTGTTACAGCCTGGTGGGCTGGCGCGGGATGTTCCTGATTGGCGTAGTGCCGATCCTGCTGCTGCCGTTTATCTATTTTAAAGTGCCGGAGTCGCCGGTGTGGCTGGCGGCCCGCGAACGTAAGGAGAGCGCGGCGCTGATGCCGGTGCTGCGCAGCCACTGGAAGCTGTGTATCTATCTGGTGCTGCTGATGGCCTGCTTTAACTTCTTCAGCCACGGGACTCAGGATCTCTATCCCACTTTCCTGAAGGTGCAGCACGGCTTCAATCCGCAAACCGTCAGCATCATTGCCATCTCTTACAATATTGCGGCGATGCTGGGCGGCATCTTCTTCGGTTCACTGTCGGAGAAAATTGGCCGTAAGAAGGCGATGATGATTGCCGCTTTCCTTGCGCTGCCGGTACTGCCGCTGTGGGCATTTTCCAGCGGCTCGTGGATGATTGGCTGCGGCGCGTTTCTGATGCAGTTTATGGTGCAGGGCGCGTGGGGCGTGGTGCCGACTTATCTGACCGAACTGGTGCCGGCCAATGCCCGTGCGGTGCTGCCGGGATTTGTCTATCAGTTGGGGAATCTGATTGCGTCGGTGAACGCGACGCTGCAGTCGAAAATTGCGGAAGCGCACGGTAATAATTACGGGTTGGCGATGGCAATCGTAGCCGGGACGGTGGCGATACTGATCTGCCTGATTGTCGCCTTCGGTCGGGAAACACAGGGCGTCAAAATTTCTGGCAGTGAAGATACGGCAGGGCCCGCTGCGGAAAGCCGCTAACAGGGACGACGGCTCGGGGCCGTCGTCGGTTTATCACTCAGGCTGCTGGCAGACGTCAACCCATTCGGCGTCGGTCAGGCTGGCCATATATTCAGGCGCGATGCGCACCGCGCTGTGGATTGCGCCTGCCGCGGGCAGCACTTCCTGGTAGTCGCGGAGTGAAACGTCGCAGTAAACGCTGAGTGGATGTTCCAGGCCAAACGGGCAGACGCCGCCGACAGGGTGGCCGGTCCAGCTCACCACTTCTTCACCGTTTAACATGCGGGCTTTCGCTCCCAGCGCCTGCTTCAGCTTGCGGTTATCCAGCCGCGCATCGCCACGCGTCACAATCAGCACCACGCGATCTTTCACTTTCAGCGACAGGGTTTTGGCAATCTGCCCCGGCTCAACCTGATGGGCCCGCGCGGCCAGATCGACGGTGGCGGTGCTCTCTTCCAGTTCAATAATGGCAATTTCAGGTGCTCGCTCGGCAAAGAACTGACGTACGGATTCCAGACTCATGTAACTCCTCCTTTATTTTCCGCCGGTGAAGACATTCTGGGGATCGGCGGCCTGTGGCTGGGTGCTGTGCATCAGGTCCTGCCAGGACAGCAGCATATTGCGCCCCTGATTCTTCGCCAGATACAGCGCGCGGTCAGCATTGGTCAGTGCGGTGTTAAAATCGTCACCTTCCAGCGGGGCAATACCGGCGCTGAGAGTAACGTGGGTCGATACCTTATCGTTAAAACGGTGAGATATTTCCAGATTAACCACGTACTGACGAATGCGCTCCGCCAGCTGCATCGCGATGGTTTCATTCACGTTGGTCAGCAGCACCAGAAACTCTTCGCCGCCAAAGCGTGTAACCACATCCCGTGAGCGCACCGCATCACGAATGGCGGTAGAAACGCGTATTAACGCCTGATCGCCCATCGTGTGGCCGTAGTTGTCGTTGTAGGCCTTGAAATTGTCAATATCCAGCAGCAGGACAAAGTGATTGCCCGAGTGTTTCTCAAGAATGCTTTGCAGGCGGTTGGTCAGGCCACGGCGGTTATACAACCCGGTGAGCGGGTCCAGCATGCTGAGATCGCTGTAGGACTCTTTTTCCGCGTACAGCTGGCTGAGCAGGCGACGGGTAAAATTATCCAGCCGCCGCAGCATCAGGTGATGAAGAGTAAAGCCGACCAGCGGCAGCGTGACGGTAAACAGCATTAACAGTGTATTGCGCCCGCCATCCAGGATCAGCACGGTTGCCGCAGTGGGTAAGGCATGCAGGCAAAACGCCAGCAGGTGATCCCCCAGTGCAATGGCGCTAATAAAGAACACGCTGACCAGGGCGACCAGCAGGTAATTATCGGCGATATAGAACTGATAATGAAAGCGGGAGAATATATGCCATGCCCATAGAATGCCGGTAAATAGAGCCACACTATTCAGGCGCTGTATTTGTGCCGCAGGATTAATTAGCAATCTTGCTAGCAATGCCACACTGAATATCGCGATAAGTAGCGTGGGGGCGCAGGCCGTGAGTGGCGTGTGGCTGGTGGCGCGAAGCGACAAAAATAAAGCGGTAACAATATTTAAAAAAAGAAATAGCATCAACGACAGGCGACGCTTGCTGTTAAGCAATTCATCATAGATTTTAGTTTGCATTTTATTTACTCGTGACTGCCCTGGAATATCAAAGCATGGCTCGCTGCAGACGACAGATGCTTATCAACTGGAATAGTTTAGAGCTGTTATTATTTGATTTTTCTGAATTGTGATCCGAGTCAATCTAACATTTATCAATCAGGCTGTCATCCGCCGGAATAAAGTTTCAACAATGTTGCTGCAAAGTGATAAAAAGTGTCATATGATATTGGTAATCATTATCATTTGAAATTGTGTGGACACAGCTATGGTAGCCGCAATGATCACTGCGTGTGGACTATGGGGGATAAGCTGGATGATGGGTAAAAGACTCGATAGCGGTTGGGGCGTTCTGCTGCCCTGCACGGTTATGCCGCTGATGGCAATGATGGAGCTGTCATTCACCGAATGGCGGATGCTGATGGTCGTGGCGTTTCTGGCCACCGTGGTGATGCTCTATCACAAGCGTTTGCGTCACTATATGCTGCTGCCGTCGTGTATTGCGCTGGTGGGCGGGCTTGCTGCCATTACCGTGAATTTCAGCACGCAATAAGCAGATAATCAGCACCATCAGGGACGATGGATATATCACCGCAAAGATTAAGGACTAACAGAATAAAACGAATAATACCGGGAGTGAATTTTATACTTCTGGGGATACGTGCCGGGAGTCTTTCAGAGAGAAGAAATCAACATGGTGCGAAGAGAGGGACTTGAACCCTCACGTCCGTAAGAACACTAACACCTGAAGCTAGCGCGTCTACCAATTCCGCCACCTTCGCGTCCTGTTGATCTTTTTTACTCATATCACCGCATTTGGTGCGAAGAGAGGGACTTGAACCCTCACGTCCGTAAGAACACTAACACCTGAAGCTAGCGCGTCTACCAATTCCGCCACCTTCGCGCAGATGCTGCGTAATATGAATAACATGGTTTTTGGTGCGAAGAGAGGGACTTGAACCCTCACGTCCGTTAAGACACTAACACCTGAAGCTAGCGCGTCTACCAATTCCGCCACCTTCGCATACCCGCAACATAACAACGTTATATCGCAACCACGGAGGCGCATTCTAGAGATTTTACCCGGGACGTCAACAGTTATTTTTTATTGTTGGATCAATCGCCTGAAAAAACAGCGAATGGGGGATTTTGGGAGGTTTCAGCACGCTTTCAGGGGACCTTGCGGCCCCCTGACGTTCATTAACGTGATGCTTTCGGCGCGCGGCCTTTAACGGCGCGATACACTTTGAAGCGGCCGTTCTGCAACAGCACTTCGTGGCTGCCGAAGGTTTCATCCAGTACCTGTGGATACGGCAGGAAGGCGTTAGCTACGATGCGCAGTTCGCCGCCGGTATTCAGATGCGTGACGGCGCCGCGGATCAGCGTCTGTGCCGCATCCAGGCTGGTCTGCATGCCGTCGTGGAACGGCGGGTTGGAGATAATCATATCGAAGCGCCCGGTAATGCCGGAATAGACGTTACCGGCGACCACGGTGCCTTCCAGGCCGTTAGCGGCCAGCGTGGCTTCACTGGCGGCGACGGCGCTGGCGCTGGCATCGGTCAGCGTCAGTCGAACCTTCGGAGAGTGGCTGGCCAGCATCACGGACAGCACGCCTGCGCCACAGCCCACGTCCAGCACCTTGCCTTTAGTGTGCGGCGTCAGCGTGGAAAGCAGCAGCTGGCTGCCGATGTCCAGGCCATCGCGGCTGAATACGCCCGGCAGGGTTTTGATGGTCAGATCGCCCAGTGGGTAATCTTCCCAGTAGCCTTCGGCATCAAACGTTGGTTGCTTATCCAGACGGCCGTGGTACAGGCCACAGCGGCGGGCGCTGTCGATTTTTTCCAGCTTGCTCCAGTTTTCCAGCATCTGTTCGGCACTGCGCACGCCGCTGCGGTTTTCACCAATCACAAAGATGTCGGTGCCAACCGGTAGCAGGGACAGCAGGTTTTGCAGCTGGAAGTGGGCTTCCGGCTTGTTTTTCGGCCAGTAGTACACCAGCGTATCGCAGCCTTCGGCGATTTCTGGCGTAGCGACCAGACCGAAGAGAACGTTTTCACCCATAGCGCGGTTGAGGATCTGCCAGTGATGATATTGCTGGGTATGTGCCCGGCTCTGTGCGGTTTCCAGCTGGGCGGGCAGGTCATCCTGCAGATCGCCAGCAAACAGCACGCGGCGTTGGGAAAATTCATCACTGTGGCGCAGTATCACTTCACTGGCCGGGGTAAATGCGGACATCGGTCACTCCTTAAAAATCAGAGCGGCGATTATAGTTGTTTGTTGGCGCAGTTTCGAAGGCTTTGTTACCCTATGCCGGTCACACGGGCAGCCAGACAGGAAAAATGATGTCTTCCAGACGCGACTGGTTATTACAGCAAATGGGTATTACGCAGTATACGCTGCGGCGTCCGCGTGCCCTGCAGGGCGAAATTGCGGTGACGCTACCCGCAGAAACCCGGCTGGTGATTATTGCCGAGGTGCTACCCGCACTGCAGGATCCGCTGGTTGCGGACGTGCTGCGCGCGCTGGAACTGCGCGAACCGCAGGTACAGATGCTTACGCCTGAACAGCTGGCGATGCTGCCGGATGACACCCGCTGTCACAGCTGGTGCTTAGGATTAGATGCCCCGGCCACGCTTGCCGGAACCCACCTTGTTTCGCCAGTGCTGGCGGACCTCTACCACAATGCCGGTGCCAAACGGGCGCTATGGCAGCAGATTTGCCAACATGAATCAGATTTCATTACTCACCACGCACGATCTTGATGCCGCGTTTGCCATTGAGCAGCGCAGCCACGCTTTTCCCTGGTCGGAAAAAACCTTTGCCAGCAATCAGGGTGAACGCTATCTGAACCTGCGTCTGGAGGTCGACGGCGTGCTGGCGGCGTTCGCTATCACGCAGGTGGTGCTGGACGAGGCCACGCTGTTTAACCTGGCCGTCGATCCCGCTTTTCAACGCCGCGGACTTGGCCGCGAGCTGTTACAGCACCTGATCGCCGAGCTGGAGCAGCGCGGAATTCTCACCCTCTGGCTGGAGGTTCGCGCCTCTAACCGTCCTGCTATCGCGCTTTACGAGCAGCTGGATTTCAATGAGGTGTCGATCCGCCGCAACTACTATCCGACCGCAGACGGCAAAGAAGACGCCGTGATTATGGCCTTAACGATTTAACCGGGAATGACCGATGCTTACCCAATGGGACTGGATTTTATTTGACGCTGACGACACGCTGTTTCACTTCGACGCTTTCGCCGGTTTGCAGCGGCTTTTTGAGCGCTATGACGTGCAGTTCAGCCACGCCGATTACGATGATTATCAGGCAATTAACAAGCCGCTGTGGGTGGATTATCAGAATGGCGCAATCAGCGCCCTGCAGTTACAGCATCAGCGTTTTCAGGGCTGGGCCGATCGTTTGCAGGTCACCCCGCACGATCTGAACAGCGGTTTTCTGACCGCCATGGCCGAAATTTGCCTGCCGCTGGAGGGCGCAACGGATCTGCTTAATGCGCTGAAGGGCCGGGTAAAAATGGGCATCATCACCAACGGTTTTACCGCGCTTCAGCAGGCGCGGCTGGAGCGCATCGGTTTCCTTGGCTATTTCGATCTGCTGGTGATTTCCGAGCAGGTGGGCCATGCCAAACCGCATCCGGCGATTTTTGATTATGCGCTGGCGCAGATGGGTAATCCGCCGCGCAACCGGGTGATGATGGTGGGGGATAATCCGGATTCCGATATCCTCGGCGGGATCAATGCCGGGATGGCGACCTGCTGGCTGAATGCTGACGGGCGTGCTCAGCCGGAAGGGATTAATCCGATGTGGCAGGTGGCGTCGCTGGGTGAGTTGCAGGATAAGTTATTGAGTTAAGGTTGCGGCCAGAACGGGCCTTTATCGAGCATTTTAGAGTGAAATTGCTGCTCATTCTGCGCATGGCGTATCGGGGCTGGCCGGAACGCGGACCCGCTGCCACATCCCTGTACGCTCGGCCTCGCACGTCCATGTGCTCGGACGGTCCGCTTATCCGGCCAGCCCCGATTGCCTGAAGGCTTCGGTGTTGCTGGTGGATTCAGGCTGCTGCACGTTTAGATGTCTGGCTTATCGGGGTTGGTCGGAACGCGGACCCGCTGTCACGTCCATGTCCGCTCGGCCTCGCACATCCCTGTGCTCGGACGGTCCGCTAACCCGCCCAGCCCCGATTGCCCGCATGCTCCTGAGTAGCTGCCTGAAAGTCACTTCCCTCAGGTAGCCCGCCGCGAAAAATTGCTGAACGTCCAGATTCACGATCGTTAACTGGCAGCAACGCAATGATTTGAAAGGGGAACCGTTACGGGACAGGTTAGCCGGGTGTCTGCCGCAGGGATGCGGCAGTCAAGCCCCCCAGGGAGGGGTTTTGGGGTTCAGTTCATTCACGGCGACCCGGCGATCTGCCCGTAACGGTAGCCCCATTCTCAGATCCCACCGCGACCTGCCCCGTAACGGTCACCCCGTTCACGGATCTCACCGCAACTTACAGCCCCAACTTTGCAAAATCCGACGCGTCATGACGCTCGGCCAGTTGCTGATCTTCCGGACCCCAGGTGCGATTCACAATCCGGCCGCGCTTCACCGCCGGACGCTGCGCAATCTCGTCCGCCCAGCGCACCACGTTCTTGTACGACGCCGCATCCAGGAACTCTGCCGCTTCATACATCAGACCCTGCACCAGCGTGCCGTACCACGGCCAGATAGCGATATCCGCAATGCTGTACTCATTACCCGCGATATAACGATGCTCGCCCAACTGCTTATCCAGCAGATCGAGCTGGCGCTTGGCTTCCATGGTAAAGCGATCGATGGCGTATTCGATCTTCACCGGCGCATAGTGATAAAAGTGGCCGAAACCGCCGCCGACGTACGGAGCCGCGCCCTGCAACCAGAACAGCCAGTTCAGCGCTTCGGTGCGACCAGCAGGATCTTTTGGCAGGAAGTGGCCAAACTTTTCCGCCAGATACAGCAGAATGGCGCCGGACTCAAACACCCGCGTTGCCGGTGTGGTAGAGGTATCCAGCAGTGCCGGAATCTTGGAGTTTGGATTCACCGCCACAAAACCGGATGAGAACTGATCGCCCTCGCCGATACGGATCAGGTGCGCATCGTACTCCGCGCCGTGCTCGTTCAGCGCCAGCAGCTCTTCCAGCAGGATCGTGACCTTCTGGCCGTTAGGCGTACCCAGCGAGTACAATTGCAGAGGATGTTTGCCGGTTGGCAGAGTGGCTTCGTGGCGTGCGCCTGCCGTCGGGCGGTTGATGCTGCCCCAGGTGCCGCCGAGTGCCTTATTCTCGCTCCAGACCTTTGCTGGCTGATAGTCGTTGGTGCTCATAACGCGATATACCCTTGTTAAGAAGTGAATCGGCTGTGATGCCGCCGGTGAAGTAAAAATAGCGGACCGTTGCCACAAAAGCCAAATGCCGCATTTTTCGCTGCTTAGATATAGCATTGCTAACCGGCGTGCGTTTATCCATAAAGAGCACCGTAATGGATTGAGGTGAAGATGAAACACGAAAAAAACGATGCACAACACGAAACGGGGCTGATCGTCGATGCCGAGGGCCGTACCTGCTGCTACTGGCAGCCGCAGATGCCCGATTATCACGACGGCGAGTGGGGCAGGCCGGTCACCGACGATCGGCTAATTTTTGAAAAGGTCTGCCTGGAGGGTTTTCATTCCGGCATGTCGTGGCAGATGATTTACAACAAGCGGGAAAATTTTCGTCGGGCCTTTGGCGGATTTGATTTCGAAAAAGTAGCGCGCTTTGACGAGGCTGATATCAACAGACTGATGGCGGATAAAAGCATTGTCCGCAACCGGGCAAAAATCCTCGCGACGATCAATAACGCGCAGCGTGCCGTGGAAATGGTGGCGGAGGCGGGGTCGCTGGCCGCCTGGTTCTGGCAGTTTGAACCGCAGCCGGAAGCGCGCCCGGAGGTGGTGGATATTCATTACTGGCAGGGCAATAACACTTCTCCCGAAGCGGAAGCGATGTCGAAAGCGTTAAAAAAACGTGGCTGGCGCTGGGTTGGACCGGTGACCACCTATGCGCTGATGCAGGCGCTGGGACTGGTTAACGATCACCTGCAGGGCTGCTGCATACGCGATATCTGCGAGGCGGAAAGAGGGCGGCTGAAACGGCCTGGCCGAGCAACGCCGGGTCTTTCGGGCGATTAAGCGGCGTTCTGCATTGTTTCTGACGACAGAATCGGCGAAAATGCCGGCCATTAACGATTAATTGGCTCAGAAGAACTTCATGTCTAATGCACCCTTTATGCAAGAGGTGGCCCGTCGCCGCACTTTTGCCATCATTTCTCACCCGGATGCCGGTAAAACCACCATCACTGAAAAAGTGCTGCTGTTCGGACAGGCGATCCAGACTGCCGGTACGGTAAAAGGCCGCGGATCCAACCAGCACGCGAAATCGGACTGGATGGAGATGGAAAAACAGCGTGGTATCTCGATTACCACCTCCGTGATGCAGTTCCCGTATCGCGAATGCCTGGTTAACCTGCTGGATACACCGGGGCATGAAGACTTCTCCGAAGATACCTACCGTACCCTGACGGCGGTCGACTGCTGTCTGATGGTTATCGACGCCGCGAAAGGCGTTGAGGATCGTACCCGTAAGCTGATGGAAGTGACCCGTCTGCGCGATACGCCGATCCTGACCTTTATGAACAAGCTGGACCGCGACATCCGCGACCCGATGGAAGTCATGGATGAGGTGGAGAACGAGCTGAAGATCGCCTGCGCCCCTATCACCTGGCCGATTGGCTGCGGCAAGCTGTTTAAGGGCGTTTACCACCTGTACAAAGACGAAACCTATCTGTATCAGACCGGTAAAGGCCATACCATCCAGGAAGTTCGCATCGTCAAAGGGCTGGACAACCCGGATCTGGATGCGGCCATCGGTGAAGACCTCGCCGCGCAGCTGCGCGATGAGCTGGAACTGGTGCAGGGCGCGTCCCACGAGTTCGACCGCGAAGCTTTCCTGGAAGGGCAGCTGACGCCGGTCTTCTTCGGTACTGCGTTAGGTAACTTCGGCGTGGACCATATGCTGGACGGTCTGGTTGAGTGGGCGCCATCGCCGATGCCGCGTGCGACCGACGTGCGCACCGTCACCGCCGCCGATGAGAAATTCAGCGGCTTCGTGTTCAAGATCCAGGCCAACATGGACCCGAAACACCGTGACCGCGTGGCGTTTATGCGCGTGGTGTCCGGAAAATATGAAAAAGGCATGAAGCTGCGTCAGGTCCGTCTGGGCAAGGATGTGGTGATTGCCGATGCGCTGACCTTTATGGCCGGTGACCGTTCTCATGTGGAAGAAGCGTATCCCGGCGATATTATCGGCCTACATAACCACGGCACGATTCAGATTGGCGACACCTTTACCCAGGGTGAGAACATGAAGTTCACCGGTATTCCGAACTTCGCGCCGGAACTGTTCCGCCGTATCCGCCTGCGCGATCCGCTGAAGCAGAAGCAGCTGCTCAAGGGGCTGGTTCAGCTGTCTGAAGAGGGTGCCGTTCAGGTCTTCCGTCCGGTCCACAACAACGATCTGATCGTGGGTGCGGTGGGTGTGCTGCAGTTCGACGTGGTGGTTGCGCGCCTGAAGAGCGAATACAACGTTGAAGCGATTTACGAATCGGTGAACGTCTCTACCGCCCGCTGGGTGGAGTGCAGTGACGTGAAGAAATTCGATGAGTTCCAGCGTAAGAACGAGGTTAACCTCGCGCTCGACGGCGGCGATAACCTGACCTACATCGCGCCGACGATGGTCAACCTGAACATCACCCAGGAACGCTATCCTGATGTGGTATTCCGTAAAACCCGCGAGCATTAATCGCGGAATTTACGCACCTGCTGATTCGCAGGACATCACATGAAAGGGGGGCGATCTGCACAGCAGGTCGGCCCCCTTTTTCGTTACAGACTACTCCTAAAACCCCTTTATTTTGCTGCTTTAACCAGCAAATCCTCCGACTTATCCGGTGAAATCCTGATTCCTGACTATATTAATTTCTACAGGACGCAAAACGGACGGCAGCAAATGCTGCGATGTTGACGGTTATGGATAACCGAAACCGGAATCTACAGCTACGCCGTTTGTAGCTGAAAAGCTCACCGTTGTGAGTGATGAAGACTAAAAAGGAACGAATCGATGATGAAGACTAAGATTGCTAAAACTCTGATGGCTGTACTGGTAGGTTCTGCGCTGGTGGGCGGTTCTGCGATGGCAGAAGAGTCCATGATGAATAAAACGCAAAGCTCTGCCGACAGTGCGGGTTCAAAAATCGATAGCTCTATGAAAAAAGTCGGTAACTACATGGATGACAGCGGCGTAACGGCGAAAGTTAAAGCGGCGCTGGTTGATGACGAAGCGATTAAAAGTACGGATATCTCCGTTAAAACCCACGAAGGCGTGGTGACGCTAAGCGGTTTTGTATCCTCACAGGATCAGGCCGAAAAGGCAGTCGCGCTGGCTAAGGGAATTGAGGGCGTCAAATCCGTCAGTGATAAACTGCACGTAAAAGACAGCACCAAACAGAGCGTGAGCGGTTACGCCGGTGATGCGGCAACGACCAGCGAAATTAAAGCTAAACTTTTAGCTGATGACATCGTGCCGTCGCGCAATGTGAAAGTTGAAACCACCAACGGCGTGGTCCAGCTTTCCGGTACGGTGAAAACTCAGGCGCAGTCCGAACGCGCTGAAGGAATTGCCAAAGCCATTGATGGCGTCAAAAGTGTGAAGAACGATCTGAGCGTTAAATAGCAAAAAGGATATTCAGTCAGCCCGTAGTTGCTGAGCTGAATGACATCCCGGACTGATTCCGGCAGTGGGTGACCGATGCCGGATCGGGAAGAGATGCAAGCCGTTCGATTTCAACTTTGGTGGTAAGGAGAAGCTTATGTTTCGTTGGGGCATTATCTTTCTGGTTATCGCGCTGATTGCAGCCGCGTTAGGTTTTGGTGGTCTGGCTGGTACTGCGGCATGGGCGGCAAAACTCGTCTTCGTTGTGGGTATTATTATCTTCCTGGTGAGTCTGTTTACCGGACGTAAGAAACTCTAGCAGCCGAAACAATTTAATCGAATTGCAACAAAAAGCAAAAAGCGCCTTACGGGCGTGACTGAGACCAGGTATCCTCTAAGGTTCTTGTATTAAGAGGATACCTGACTTGGGCAAACGCATCCCGATAACCCTCGGCAACATCGCGCCGCTGGGTCTCAAACCTTTCCGACCGGGCACCCTCGCCCTGGTGTGTGAAGGCGGTGGGCAGCGCGGTATCTTCACCGCTGGCGTGCTGGATGAATTCCAGCGTGCTCACTTCAATCCTTTCGATCTCCTGCTTGGCACCTCCGCCGGTGCGCAGAATCTGTCTGCCTACGTTTGCGGCCAGCCCGGCTATGCCCGACGAGTGATCACCCGCTATACCACCAGCAGCCAGTTCTTCAATCCGCTGCGCTTTGTGCGCGGTGGCAATCTGATTGACCTCGACTGGCTGGTCGATGTTACCCGCAAGGAGTTTCCACTGGCGCTGGATGCCGGGGAAAAACTGTTCCGCTCCGGGCGTGAATTCTATATGTGCGCCTGCCGCAGCGATGACTACGCGGCCAACTACTTCTCCCCGGATGCCGACAGCTGGCACGACATTATTAAAGCCTCAAGCGCGATCCCGGGCCTGTATCGCAACGGGGTGGATCTGTCCGGCGTCAGTTATCTGGACGGCGGCATCAGCGATGCGATCCCGGTGCGGGAAGCCGCGCGTCTGGGTGCCGACACCATTGTGGTGATCCGCACCGTGCCGTCGCAGATGACCTATACGCCGCAGTGGGTGAAGCGCATTGAGCGCTGGCTGAGCGACAGTGCGCTTCAGCCGCTGGTGAACATTCTGCAGCTGCACGAGGACAGCTATCACCAGATCCAGAGCTTTATCGACGCGCCGCCGGGTCAGCTGCGTATTATCGAAATTTATCCGCCGCGCGCGCTGGCCAGTAACGCGCTGGGCAGCCGGGTTGCGTCGCTGAATCAGGATTATCATCTGGGGCGGCGCTGCGGGCGTTATTTCCTCGCCACGCTTGGCCAGTGGCTGGGCGGCGGGCAGCTGCATCCTAAAGCCGTGGTTCCGCCTGCCCCGGTGGCGAACGAACCCGATCGCGAGGGGATTATTGTCGATCCGGCGGTGGGATTTGATAGCGAGCTGGATAAAGGATCCCTGGCATGAACCTGCAATTCGTTGATACCCATTGTCATTTTGACTTTCCTCCGTTTGTTGGCAATGAACGGGAGAGCCTGCGCCTGGCCGCGGAAGCCGGCGTAGAGAAAATTATTGCCGTCAGTGTCTCGGCCGAGCGTTTCGATCGCGTAATGGTGCTGGCCGCCGATCATCCTCCGATCTATGCCGCGCTCGGGCTGCATCCGATGGCGATCGATGAACACGACGATCGGGCGCTGGCCGCGCTGGAGCAGATCCTGCGGCAGCGGCCCGCTAAGCTGGTGGCGCTGGGTGAAATGGGGCTGGATCTTTATATTGATCATCCGCAGTTCGAACGTCAGGAGGCGGTGCTGGATGCTCAGCTTCGTCTGGCGCGTGATTACGATCTGCCGGTGATCCTGCATTCACGCCGCACGCACGACCGGCTGGCGCAGCATCTGCGCCGCATTGAAGTACCGCGCCGTGGCGTGGTCCACGGTTTTGCGGGCAGCGAGCAGCAGGCGCTGGCGTTTATCCGTGCGGGCTACGCCATCGGCGTGGGTGGCACCATTACCTATCCCCGCGCCAGTAAAACTCGCAACGCCATCGCCCGTCTGCCGCTGAGTTCACTGCTGCTGGAAACGGATTCACCGGATATGCCGCTGCAGGGCTTTCAGGGCCAGCCAAACCGGCCTGAACGGGTGAAAAACGTCTGGCAGAGCCTCTGCGAACTGCGCCCTGAACCGCCCGAGCTTGTCGCTGAAACCATTCGAGAAAACACCCGCACGCTGTTTGCCCTGTAAACGAACTATCCTGTTAGCAGGCGCAGCACAGCTCACATCCCACGCCACATAAAATGTTATTATTGTAACATTGCAATGTTATGCTGCCCGTAACATCTCGACGACAGCGAACGCACACGGATAATGTGTGATTTATCTAACATTAAATGCAATAATCCTGAAAGATGAAACACCTTATTGTGAGCTGTGCTGCAAAAATTACTCTATCGTAGTGTTACTATTCTAACATTGTAGGGTGGCTGCTGCGTCAGGCCTGACCTTTAATTCCCTTTTCTGGAGATAACCATGTCCGATGTGAAAACGCAGGCGCTGCGCGCGCTGAAGCTGATGGATTTAACCACCCTGAACGACGATGACACCGATGCGAAGGTGATTGCCCTTTGCCATCAGGCGAAATCTCCGGCGGGCAACACGGCGGCGATCTGTATTTATCCACGCTTTATTCCGGTCGCCCGTAAGACCCTGCGCGAACAGGGCACGCCGGAAATTCGTATCGCGACGGTGACCAATTTCCCGCACGGCAACGACGATATAGAAATTGCTCTGGCAGAAACTCGTGCGGCTATTGCCTACGGCGCTGATGAAGTCGACGTGGTTTTCCCGTATCGCGCGCTGATCGCCGGTAATGAAACCGTTGGCTTTGAGCTGGTAAAAGCCTGTAAAGAGGCCTGCGCGGCAGCGGGCGTATTGTTAAAAGTGATTATCGAAACCGGCGAACTGAAAGACGCGGCGCTGATCCGCAAAGCATCGTCGCTCGCGATCGATGCGGGTGCTGATTTCATTAAAACCTCAACCGGTAAAGTGCCGGTGAACGCCACGCCGGAAGTGGCAGAAATTATGATGCGGGTGATTGCAGAGAAGGGTGTGCAGCAGCAGGTTGGCTTTAAGCCCGCGGGCGGCGTGCGTACTGCCGATGATGCGGCGCTGTATCTGAAGCTGGCCGATGACATTCTGGGCAGCGGCTGGGCCGACGCGCGTCATTTCCGCTTTGGCGCATCAAGCCTGCTGGCGAGCCTGCTGAACGCGGCGGGTTTTGCCGGGGCTAGCAGCGATAGTAAGTATTAATCGCGTATTTGTTTTGGTGGTGCGGGTTTTGCTGGCGTAGCGGATTCGGCTGGTCGTGGCTGGAGCGTTAAGGCTTTTGGGTCGAAAGGTCGATTTAGTCGATTTAGTCGATTTAGTCGATTTAGTCGCTTTGGTTGTCGTGGGTGTTTCGGGCCTCTGCGGTGGCTGGATGGCGGTCCTCGCGCCGCGCTTTGCGCGGTGCCCTCGGCTCCGGCATCCGGCCTTACGGATCGGCAATGAGCGGGCGTCCTGCCCGCGCATCGCCTGACGTCAGCGTCCCTGCTGCCGTCTCCGGGCCCGCTGCTTTCGCCTCAGCGCTGCGGATTGCCATCAAGCCACCGCAGAGGCCCTTTACTATCAGGCATCCCGATTGCTGTTTTTCAACGACGACACTAACGGAACAAAGCGGGCTGGCGGTGTCGGTGGTCGGGTTAATCCGGTGGCCACAGCATTGAACGCAATAGACGCTGGAAGCAGCAGACACAGCATGCAAACAAGCATCAGACCTGGTGTTTCACAAAGACGACACTAACGGAACAAAGCGGGCTGGCGGTGTCTGTGGCAAGGGCAATCCGCAGCGCTGAACGGAGAGAGGAAGCCAGGATGAGCCCGCAGGACGCGGGCGCAAGGCTCGGTCGGCACAAGGATGTGCCGTCTGAGCCGGTCCGGCCGGCTGACGAGCGGAGTGAAGGCACCGCAAAGCGGCGCGAGGACCCGCCCTGGACACAGACACCGCCAGCCAGCGCAGATCGCCATTCCGTCAGGCGATGCAATGAAATGTACACAACAAGCACCGAGCCGCCCGGCGGCCACACTAAACTTATTGGGGGTTACCGTGTTTCTGCCACAGGAAATTATTCGAAAAAAACGTGACGGACAGGCGCTGAGCGAAGAAGAAATCCGCTTTTTCATCAACGGCGTGCGCGACAATACGGTCTCTGAAGGACAGATTGCCGCGCTGGCAATGACCATCTACTTCCACGATATGTCGCTGCCGGAGCGCGTGGCGCTGACCATGGCCATGCGCGACTCCGGATCGGTGCTGAACTGGCAGTCGCTGAACCTCAACGGCCCAATCGTCGATAAACATTCCACCGGCGGCGTCGGCGACGTGACCTCACTGATGCTCGGACCGATGGTCGCCGCATGCGGCGGCTACGTGCCAATGATCTCCGGTCGCGGCCTTGGCCACACCGGCGGCACGCTCGACAAGCTGGAAGCGATCCCCGGCTTTGATATCTTCCCGGACGATGAGCGTTTCCGACAGATCATTAAAGAGGTGGGCGTGGCGATCATCGGCCAGACCAACTCGCTGGCCCCGGCGGACAAGCGCTTCTACGCCACCCGCGATATCACCGCGACGGTGGATTCGATCCCGCTGATCACCGCCTCGATCCTGGCGAAAAAGCTGGCCGAGGGGCTGGATGCGCTGGTGATGGATGTGAAAGTGGGATCCGGCGCCTTTATGCCAACCTTCGAACAGTCCGAGCTGCTGGCGCAGTCGATCGTCGGCGTGGCGAACGGCGCGGGCTGTAAAACCACCGCGCTGTTGACCGACATGAACCAGGTACTGGCCTCTACCGCCGGTAACGCGCTGGAAGTCCGTGAAGCGGTGCAGTTCCTCACCGGCGAATACCGCAACCCGCGCCTGCTGGAAGTCACCATGGCGCTGTGCGCCGAGATGCTGATTTCCGGTGGTCTGGCGGGCTCGGCGGAAGAAGCGCGTACAAAACTGCAGACCGTGTTGGATAACGGCCGCGCGGCGGAGATCTTCGCCCGTATGGTGGCGGCCCAGAAAGGCCCGACCGATTTTATCGAGCGCATGGACAGCTATCTGCCCGCGCCAATGCTGAGCAAAGCGGTTTACGCCGATCGTGCCGGGATCGTCAGCGCAATGGATACCCGCGCGCTGGGCATGGCGGTGGTGTCGATGGGCGGTGGTCGCCGCCGCGCCAGCGACAGCATTGACTACAGCGTTGGGTTGAGCGACGTTGCCGCGCTGGGTACGACGGTGGACGGTCAGCAGCCGCTGGCGGTGATCCACGCCGCCAGCGAAGAGAGCTGGCAGGAGGCCGCCGCCGCCGTCAGGACGGCAGTGACGCTGTCTGAGACGCAGCCCGAGAAAACACCGGTTATCTATCGCAGAATCTCGCAATAAGCGGTATTCTGTTCTGATCGCATTTTTTTAACGCTCATCGCGACAATCGCGCAGGAGATCAGGATGAAACGTGCATTTATTATGGTGCTTGATTCCTTTGGAATTGGCT
Source organism: Erwinia sp. JUb26 (assembly GCF_003751505.1). Taxonomy (GTDB): domain Bacteria; phylum Pseudomonadota; class Gammaproteobacteria; order Enterobacterales; family Enterobacteriaceae; genus Erwinia. The sequence goes on from NZ_RJVB01000008.1 coordinate 246,268, forward strand.
CCAGTAAAGACGCCGATAAATTCGGTGATAAAGGCTCGGATACCCTCGGACACATTGCTGAGGCGTGCTTCAAGGGTGAAGCAGATAAAGGGCGTAAAGGCCCACTTAACCTGCCTAATCTGACCAAACTGGGTCTGGGCAAAGCCGCAGAAGCCTCCACGGGTAAATTCCCGCTGGGCCTGGATAAAGACGCGGAAATCATCGGCGCTTACGGCTACGCCAGCGAGCTGTCTTCCGGTAAAGATACGCCGTCTGGCCACTGGGAAATCGCCGGCGTGCCGGTGCTGTTTGACTGGGGCTACTTCAGCGATCTGGAAAACAGCTTCCCGCAGGATCTGCTGGATATGCTGGTGGAAAAAGCCAACCTGCCGGGCTATCTCGGTAACTGCCACTCGTCCGGTACGGTGATCCTCGACAAGCTGGGCGAAGAGCATATGAAGACCGGCAAGCCGATTTTCTACACCTCTGCGGACTCGGTGTTCCAGATTGCCTGCCATGAAGAGACATTTGGCCTCGATCGCCTTTACGAACTCTGTGAAATCGCCCGTGAAGTGCTGACCGAAGGCGGCTACAACATTGGCCGCGTGATCGCGCGTCCGTTTGTCGGCGACAAGGCCGGGCACTTTGAGCGTACCGGCAACCGTCATGACCTGGCGGTAGAGCCACCGGCCCCCACCATTCTGAAAAAACTGGTGGATGAGCAGGGCGGTGAAGTGATTTCGGTCGGTAAAATTGCCGATATCTATGCGCACGTCGGCATCACTAAAAAGGTGAAAGCCACCGGTCTGGACGCGCTGTTTGACGCTACCGTGGCGGAAATGACCACCGCGCCGGACAACAGCATCGTGTTTACCAACTTCGTCGACTTCGACTCCACCTGGGGGCATCGTCGTGATGTTCCGGGTTACGCGGGTGGGCTGGAGCTGTTTGACCGCCGTCTGCCGGAGCTGATGGAATTAGTGAAAGAGGGCGATATTCTGATCCTCACCGCCGACCACGGCTGCGATCCGACCTGGGTCGGAACGGAACACACCCGCGAACATATCCCGGTACTGATTTATGGCCCTGGCGTGAAACCGGGCTACCTGGGCTATAGCGATACGTTTGCTGACATTGGTCAGACGGTTGCCAGCTACTTTGGCCTGTCACCGATGGACTACGGCAAAAACCTGCTGAAGTGATGCTGATGCCTGAACGGGCGACAACACGCAAGATTACTCGTAACCGGCCAGGCATCGACCTGGCCCGATAAATAAGGATTAAAACATGGCTACGCCTCATATTAACGCTGAGATGGGTGATTTCGCTGACGTGGTTCTGATGCCGGGCGACCCGCTGCGCGCGAAACATATCGCGGAAACCTTCCTGCAGGATGCGGTAGAAGTGAACAACGTGCGCGGCATGCTGGGCTATACCGGGACCTATAAGGGCCGCAAAATCTCCGTGATGGGCCACGGTATGGGTATCCCGTCCTGCTCAATCTACGCGAAAGAGCTGATCACCGAATTCGGCGTGAAGAAAATCATTCGCGTGGGTTCATGCGGTGCGGTACGTGCAGACGTTAAGCTGCGTGATGTCGTGATTGGTATGGGTGCTTCCACCGATTCCAAAGTGAACCGTATGCGCTTCAAGGACCACGATTTCTCAGCGATTGCTGACTTCGATATGGTGCGTAACGCGGTGGATGCGGCGAAGGCGCTGGGCGTAGATGCTCGCGTCGGTAACATCTTCTCCGCCGACCTGTTCTACACCCCGGACCCGCAGATGTTCGACGTGATGGAAAAATACGGCATTCTGGGCGTGGAAATGGAAGCGGCCGGTATCTACGGCGTGGCCGCAGAGTTTGGCGCGAAGGCGCTGGCGATTTGCACCGTGTCTGACCACATCCGCACTCACGAGCAGACTACTGCCGCTGAGCGCCAGACCACCTTCAGCGATATGGTTGTTATCGCGCTGGAGTCGGTTCTGCTGGGTGATAAAGAGTAAGTCCCCTTCGGGGCTGGCGTCTGCCAGCCTCGTTCTACTGCTGTCCCTTTCGTATTTTACTTACTCGTCTTGCTTACCGGGCCATCTGGCACGTCTTTTACTGCGTCGGCAGTCGTAGAATCGCGCTCAGTTTCAGTTTCAGTTTCAGTTTCACTGTCATTGTCTTCGCTCAGGGGATTATTGGCGGTAAGCAGGAACGGCGACTGCTGCCAGCGGGTCCGGCGATCGCGTAGCAGAGTACGGCTGAGAATGATGCCAATAGCCAGCGCCAGCAGCATCATCAGCCGCAGAATATTGGTGGTGTTATCCACCTGCTTGGCTTCGGTGACCAGCACGTGGGTATCCAGGGTAACGCGAAGAAAACCGCGCGGACCCTCTTTGCTGGTCAGCGGCTGAACAATCTGATGATTGAAGTAGCTGCCGGCGCGCTGGCCGTCCAGCGCCAGCCGGTCGCGCACGTTGATGCTTTCGCCGCTGCGGGCGATCAGGCTACCGTCATCATCGTAGACTGCGGCATCCAGAATGCGGCTTTCATGGGTGAGCTGGTCGAGGGTATCAACGATTTTCTGGTGATTATCGTCGGCGTTTTCCATCAGCGGCGTCAGGGTCCACGCGACCTGACGGGTCAGCGTCTGGGCCAGTTCTTCTACCTGTCCTGAGCGGGCCATCTGGCGGCCAAGACTGAACCAGGATGCACCCTGCATCAGCACCACCAGTAGCGCCAGGCAGATCAGTACAATCACCGTTCGGTGCAGGCGAAATTTAAGTTTGGCTTTTGCCATCGTGACCCTTCAAAAAATAGACAGACAGACCTGCTTTATGTTGCCAGAAGGCGGGCTAACAGGGTAGCCTCTTGCCAGCTTTATCGTCGTTCTGTCGTAGTTATTAAGTCCCTACAGGAGCTGTAATGCCAAATAGTCTGACCTGGTGCGACCTGCCTTCCGATGTCTCTCTCTGGCCGGGGTTACCTCTTTCTCTCAGCGGTGATGAAGTCATGCCGCTGGACTACCGCGCGGGCCAAACCGGCTGGCTGCTGTATGGGCGTCAGCTCGACAAAGCCCGCCTGACCGATTTTCAGCACCGGCTGGGCGCGGCGATGGTGATCGTCAGTGCCTGGGGCGTGGAAGATTATCAGGTGCTGCGCCTGGCCGGCTCCCTGACGCCGCGCGCCACCAAACTGGCCCATGAACTGGGTCTGGACGTCGCGCCGCTGGGTCGCATTCCCCATCTGAAAACGCCGGGTCTGCTGGTGATGGATATGGATTCGACGGCGATTGAAATCGAGTGCATTGATGAGATAGCCAAGCTGGCCGGCAGCGGCGAGCTGGTGGCCGAAGTCACCGAACGCGCGATGCGTGGCGAGCTGGACTTTGCCGCCAGTCTGCGCCAGCGCGTGGCGACGCTGAAAGATGCCGATGCCAATATTCTCAAGCAGGTGCGTGACGTGCTGCCGCTGATGCCGGGCCTGACCTCGCTGGTGCAGAAGCTGCAGGCCCTGGGCTGGGAGGTAGCAATTGCCTCCGGCGGCTTTACCTATTATGCCGAGCACCTGCGGGACACCCTGCACCTGTCGGCTGTGGCCGCCAACGTGCTGGAGATCCGCGACGGCAAGCTGACCGGTGAAGTACTGGGCGATATCGTTGATGCGCAGTATAAAGCCGACACGCTGAAGCGCCTGGCCGAGCGGTTTAACATTGCACCGGAGCAAACGGTCGCGGTGGGCGACGGCGCGAACGATCTGCCGATGATCAAAGCCTCCGCGTTGGGCATTGCCTATCACGCCAAGCCGAAAGTTAATGAACAGGCCGCGGTCAGCATCCGTCATGCGGATCTGATGGGCGTGTTCTGTATTCTCAGCGGCAGCCTGGTTCACGAAGAGCGTTAAGGGGAAGTTTTGGCTAAAGCGGTAAAACGCGCCTTTGTCTGTAATGAATGTGGCGCAGACTATCCGCGCTGGCAGGGGCAATGTAGTGCCTGCCACGCCTGGAACACGATCACCGAGGTGCGGCTGGCCGCATCTCCGGCCGCTGCGCGCAATGAGCGTCTGTCTGGTTACGCCGGCAGTGCCGGTACCAGCCGCGTGCAGAAGCTGTCGGAAATCAGCCTTGAGGCATTGCCGCGCTTCTCCACCGGCTTTAAAGAATTTGACCGCGTGCTGGGCGGCGGCGTGGTGCCGGGCAGCGCCATTCTGATCGGCGGCAATCCGGGTGCGGGCAAGAGTACGCTGCTGCTGCAAACCCTGTGCAAGCTGTCGGAAGGGATGAAGACCCTGTACGTCACCGGAGAGGAGTCACTCCAGCAGGTGGCGATGCGCGCGCATCGTCTGGGTCTGCCGACCGAAAATCTGTATATGCTGTCGGAAACCAGCATCGAACAGATCTGCCTGATCGCCGAGCAGGAACAGCCGAAGTTGATGGTGATCGACTCCATTCAGGTGATGCATATGGCGGATATCCAGTCTTCGCCGGGCAGCGTGGCGCAGGTGCGGGAAACTGCCGCTTATCTGACGCGCTTCGCCAAAACCACAGGCGTGGCCATTGTCATGGTCGGCCACGTCACCAAAGACGGATCGCTGGCCGGTCCGAAGGTGCTGGAGCACTGTATCGACTGTTCGGTGCTGCTGGATGGCGACGCCGATTCCCGCTTCCGCACGCTGCGCAGCCATAAAAACCGCTTCGGTGCGGTGAACGAGCTGGGCGTCTTCGCGATGACCGAGCAGGGCCTGCGCGAAGTCAGCAACCCGTCGGCGATTTTCCTCAGTCGCGGCGATGAAGTGACTTCCGGCAGCTCGGTGATGGTGCTGTGGGAAGGAACGCGTCCGCTGCTGGTGGAGATTCAGGCGCTGGTCGATCATTCGATGATGGGCAATCCGCGCCGCGTGGCGGTGGGCCTGGAGCAGAACCGCCTGGCGATCCTGCTGGCGGTGCTGCATCGCCACGGCGGCCTGCAGATGGCGGATCAGGACGTATTTGTGAACGTGGTCGGCGGGGTGAAGGTCACGGAAACCAGCGCCGATCTCGCGCTGATGCTGTCGATGGTCTCCAGCCTGCGCGATCGTCCGCTGCCGCAGGATCTGGTGGTGTTCGGTGAAGTCGGCCTGGCCGGGGAGATCCGTCCGGTACCGAGCGGCCAGGAGCGCATTTCCGAAGCCGCTAAACACGGTTTCCGCCGCGCGATTGTGCCCGCGGCCAACGTGCCGAAGAAAATGCCGGAAAATATGAAGGTTTACGGAGTGAAGAAGCTGGCGGATGCGCTGGCGATTCTTGACGACCTATAATGAGACAGGGCGGGCCGAGTGGCCCGCCGATCGCGCAGGAGGCATGTTGTGTCGTCGTTTGATTATCTGAAAACCGCCATTCGCCAGCAGGGCTGCACGCTGCAGCAGGTTGCTGACGCCAGCGGCATGACCAAGGGCTACCTGAGCCAGCTGCTGAATGCCAAAATCAAAAGCCCCAGCGCGCAAAAGCTGGAGGCGCTGCACCGCTTCCTCGGGCTGGAGTTTCCGCGCCGGGAAAAAACCATCGGCGTGGTGTTCGGTAAATTTTACCCCCTGCATACCGGCCATATTTACCTGATCCAGCGCGCCTGCAGCCAGGTGGACGAGCTGCATATCATCATGGGCTATGACGAACCGCGCGACAGAAAGCTGTTTGAAGACAGCGCGATGTCGCAGCAGCCTACCGTCAGCGACCGCTTGCGCTGGCTGTTGCAGACCTTTAAATACCAGAAAAATATCCGCATCCACTCGTTTAATGAAGAGGGGATGGAGCCTTATCCCCACGGCTGGGACGTGTGGAGCGAAGGCGTCCGCGCCTTTATGGACGATCGTGGCATTGTGCCCGATCGGATCTATACCAGTGAAGAGGCCGATGCGCCGCAGTTTAAAACGCATCTGGGCGTGGATACGGTGGTGATCGATCCGCAGCGATCCTTTATGAGCATCAGCGGCGGGCAGATCCGCCAGGATCCGTTCCGCTACTGGGAATATATTCCTACCGAAGTGAAGCCGTTCTTTGTGCGCACCGTGGCGATCCTGGGCGGCGAATCCAGCGGGAAATCGACGCTGGTTAACAAGCTGGCGAACATCTTCAACACCACCAGCGCATGGGAGTTTGGCCGCGATTACGTCTTCTCACACCTGGGCGGCGATGAGATGGCGCTACAGTATTCTGACTACGACAAAATCGCCCTGGGTCAGGCTCAGTACATTGATTTCGCGGTCAAATACGCCAATAAAGTGGCCTTTATCGATACGGATTTCGTCACCACTCAGGCCTTCTGCAAGAAGTATGAAGGGCGTGAACATCCCTTCGTGCAGGCGCTGATCGATGAATACCGCTTCGATCTGGTGATTCTGGTGGAGAACAACGTGCCGTGGGTGGCCGACGGCCTGCGCAGCCTGGGCAGTTCGGTCGATCGCAAAGAGTTCCAGGAACTGCTGGTATCAATGCTGAATGAGAACGGCATCAGCTTTGTTCACGTCGAGCAGGATAATTATGACGAACGCTTCCTGCGCTGTGTGGATCTGGTGAAGGAGATGCTGGGCGCGCAGTAAACAGCCCGCCCGGCAGGCCGCTATCGACGTGATTTACTCGCTAGCGGCTGTTATCAGACTCAGTACTCAATCACCACTTTGCCGCGCATATGGCCTTCCAGCACCAGATGGTGCGCTTCGGTCAGCGTTTCCACGCTCAGCCCGTGCAGCGTTCTGCTGAGCGAGGTAACCACTTTCCCCTCATCCAGCAGCTTCGCGGTCGCATCCAGAATCTCACCCTGACGAGCGATATCGTCGGTGGTGAACATGCTGCGGGTATACATAAATTCGAAATGCAGCGCCGCACTTTTCAGCTTCAGCTGGTCCATACTCAGCGGTTTCTCGTTCTCCACGATGGTACAAATCTGCCCCTGCGGCGCGATAATCTGGCTCATTGCCGCCCAGTGACCGTCGGTGTCGTTCAGGCAGAAGATGTAATCCACGTATTTGAGGCCGTGCTTCGCCAGTTCCGCCGCCATATCTTTGTAATCAATCACCAGATCGGCACCGCGATCCTGGCACCACTGTGCGGAATCCGGGCGTGAGGCGGTGGCGATCACCTTCACCTTGCTGTGCAGTTTGGCAAACGGGATCGCCAGCGACCCCACGCCGCCCGCACCGCCGACGATCAGCAGTGTTTTACCTTCAGCTGCTTTGTCGATCTGCAGACGATCGAACAGGCCTTCCCACGCGGTCAGCGCGGTGAGCGGGATCGCCGCCGACTGCGCCCAGTCGAGATGACGCGGCTTGTGGCCGGTAATACGCGCGTCAATCAGCTGCTGGGTGGCGTTACTGCCGGGGCGGGTGATATCGCCGGCGTAATACACTTCATCACCGATGCTAAAACCGCTGGCCTTGCTGCCAACGGCCAGCACAACGCCGCTGGCGTCCCAACCGAGAATACGCGGCTGCTGTAAGCCGTTCTTCTGAGCGCCCTTATGCACTTTGGTATCGACCGGGTTAACCGAGACGGCCTTAATTTCCACCAGCAGATCGTACTCGCCGGGGGTTGGCTGCGGCTGCTGGATTTCAATGAACTGCTGCGGTTTTTCCGGGTTAACGGCAATGGCTTTAATGGTCATACGGTTCTCCTTAGTGAGCTAACACCAGTGTAGAAGCTCAGCGGTAGGATGATAAGATGGACAATAACGCACTCAGTGTTCTTCTCAGGTGAACAATCATGTTCAGACAGCTTCAGGATATGGCGCTCTTTGCGCTGGTGGCCGAATGCGGCAGCTTTACCGCCGCGGCGAAACGCGCCGGGCTGCCGAAATCCAGCGTCAGCCAGCGCATCAGCCAGCTAGAGCAGGCGCTGGGCCTGCGCCTGCTTAACCGCACCACCCGTCAGCTGAATCTGACCTTCGCCGGCGAGCGCTATCTGGTGCACTGCCAGGAGATGATGCAGGCCAGCGAACGTGCCGGGCAGGCGATTGAACGCCTGCGGGAAAATCCCAGCGGTCGGCTGCGGATCACGTCCCCTGCCGGAATCGGTGCGACACTGCTGGCGCGTTTTAACGCGGCGTTTCAGCAGGCGTATCCCGATGTCACGCTGGAGGTGCTGGTCTCCGATCAGATCCGCGACCTGGTGCATGAGGGATTTGATATTGCGCTACGCACCGGGCAGCCGCAGGATTCATCGCTGATTGGCCGCCGGATTGGCTACTGCGAGCGGCTGCTTGTGGCTTCGCCCGAGTATCTGTCGCATTATGCGCCGCTGCGCGATCCCACTCAGCTTTCAGAGCATCGCTGCATTGCCCATCACGCCTGGAGCGAGTGGGGGCTGAAGCGGGGTGATGATTATTATCGCTGGCTGCTGCCGCCCACCCATATGACCGATAATCTGGTTTATGCTCGCGAGTGTGCATTAAATCATGCCGGGATCACGTTGCTGCCGCGCTTTCTGACCGAGGAGGCGATCGCCGCAGGCACACTGGTGCAGGTACTGTCGGAGTGGGAGGTAGAGGGCAACGAACTGTGGCTGGTCTATCCGGGGCGGAAGCTGAATACGCCGGCGCTGGCAAGCTTTATTGAGTTTGCGATGAGCTCGCCGGTGTTTGGGGATTTTTATCGCTAATCCTCAGGCTGATAATCAGGACGTTAATCGAAACGATAATGTTCCGGCGTGCTATCGATATATGCGGGATCGGTCAGTGAACATTCCGCTGCGGATATGATGGATGATGCAATAAGCGTCAGCGGTTTTTTCTTTTTATGAATATAGGGGATCGTGATGGTAATCGTTTGTGTATACAATTGCCCCCAGTCACCCAGTGTCACCGGATTATTTTCATTTTTTAATCGTGTTCTGTGGATCACAATGCGGTAGCTTTCTTACTATCCAGATTTTTATTTTTACTTAATTCCTGGGATATGACTTTTTGAGCAGCCCAGGATCCCACGCTGGCACAGTAATTTAGATTATTTTCCAAACTATCCTGGGGTGCAGTTAGCGAAAATAGCGGAAAGAACAGGGTTGTCAATAACATGATTTTTTTCATAGTTACTCCACGATAAGCGTCTTATCTATCGAGTTAATTATTTCTCTTCTTGCATCGGGACCAAGGATGATACACCCCTCCGATGCTTCCCCGGGATGCTCTCTGCTGTCACCATGGATTCTGAATAAATTTCTCCCATGCATATTATCTTCATCTGAACGCCCCATCTGTCTATGCTATGAAAGTCCATTAACTGTTTATGACTGCCAGCGAGCACCACGCAAAGCATGGCGTGAGGACCGCCTGCCGACGCAGAGATGAGCTTCAGGCCGTAAATGAAACGCCCCGATCTCAATTTTTTATAAATCATGCGATGTTATCTGCTGTTTCTTGTTGGATATGTCACTAATCTAAATTTTATATGTCGCTAATTTTTTTATTAATCAATTAAGTTTTGTGATATTGAATAATGGATTTTTTCCTATTTTTCATTTTATTGACATTAGATCTCATTAATTTAAGATAATTGTGGATCTTAGTTAGTAAACAATGGAGTTATATATGAAAGGAAATTTAGTTATTAAGCCTGTTTCTTTGGCGATAGCTTTGTCATTTATAGGAAGTGCTGGTGCTGTAGGGAATGGAACAATTGTCAGTGGCAGTGGTAATATTTCCAAAAACAACAATCAAACTACTGTAAAGCAAGATACAGATAAAATGATTGTTAACTGGAATAATATGGATGTAGGTAAAAACGAAAGGTTGACCTTTAACCAAAAGAATCAAAACTCATCTGTTCTTAATAAGATAAATGGCATCGATCCAACTGTTATTCAGGGCGCGCTTAACGCTAATGGTAAGGTGTTTATCGTTAACCAGAACGGTGTATTAATCAGTAAGGGGGCTACGATCAATGTTGGAAGCCTTGTTGCATCGTCACTTGATATAAAAAATGATGAATTCAATAACGGTAACTTACACTTTACCGGTAATGAAGATGGTAAGGTGATTAACCAGGGTGATATTAATGCAGCTAACTCCGTTGCCCTGATTGGCGCGGGTCAGGTTGAAAATAACGGCAAGATTAATACTAAGCAGGGTGATGTCAACTTAGCAGCAGGCAAAGATATCACACTTTCATTCCCTTCACTCGGCCGAATGAACGTGAGAGTGAATGCAGGTAGCTTAAATGCCTTAGTGAAAAATGGCGGAATTGTTGTCGCTAAAGGCGGTAACATCATGCTGACAGCATGGGCTACAGACCAATTGACTCGTGGAGTGATCAATAACACGGGCGTATTAGAAGCCAGCAATGTTAACTACCAGAATGATGGTTCTGTTCTTCTTATTAGTTATGGTAACACTAACAGCACGATTGATGTTGGTGGAAAGATAAAATCAGGGGTGATGGGTGAGATCTACGTTGAGGGTCAAAATACCAATATTGGTGCCGATCTGACCGCAAAAAATGCAGGTATAAAAATTATTAGTAGAAAAAAAGACGGCTATGTGAATGTTGATAAAAGCACATTTGATGGTGACGTTATTATTCAGTCTGATAATGTGTTAACCACCGAAAATGGTCGAAATTCAACGTTTAGTAAAGAAGTTCGTGTTAACAATGTCACAAGGGGTAATAACTACGAACTGGCAGATAAATCGACAAACAAGAACAATATTAAAGCCGGTCATGGTTCAATCAGTGAAGGGTTTGTCGATGCGGTGGTAAATAGCAAAAGTAAATTAATCGTTACAAATTACGGTGGCGATATCAATGCTAATAACAAATCTCATAATTATGGTGATTTATATTTATCGACCACAGATGGTGACGTGAATATTAATGGTGATATGAGCGGTAATAACATGTATGTTGATTCCAGAGGAGGAGTGAATCAATCTTCTGGTGCAAAAATAAATATGAAAGAGGACGTAAATCTACATTCATGGAAAGACATTTCCATGGGTGACGATATTACCGCTGGCCGTTCTCTGACTCTGGCTACCGAGAAGAATTTTATCCAGAAAACCGGAGCTAAGGCTTCAGCAGAGGATATATCACTCTACGGTAAAAATATCACGCTGGATGGTGATGTCTCTTCAAGGAATGTTACTATTAATTTGACGGGTAATCTCACTCAAGGGAAAACATCTTCTATTAATACCGATAATTTGAAACTTGGCGGTAGCGGTTACACTTCCTATGCTGATTATGACCTGATGGCCGGTCACAACAATATTAAGAGCATCAGCGGGAATGCTGGATCATTGCGTTTATCCAATGAATCAGATATTGAGTTAAAATCCGGCGCGCGTTTTAGTAATGACCTTGTTATTAAAGGTGATAAAAACGTTAAGGCAGATAAAACCAGCGTTGGCGGCGTTGCAGATATTCAGGCGGGTGGAGATTTTATCGTCTCTAACGGGTTGTCTGTCGATGGAAGCCTTACCGTCCAGGCCAATAATATTATCGAAAGCCAGGATTCTCATCCAGCCTATGGCGGAGATTCAATTAGTGTAGAAGGGGATGCAAACTTAACGGCAAAAAATAATCTTACGCTTAATTCAGTTCAAACGGGTGGATACAGAAATGGCAATCTCACCCTGAATGGTAAAAATGTTGATGTCAAATTTAAAAATGCAAAAGGCGATGTTATCGTTAATGGCGTAGTCCAGCCTAAATCAGGAAAGCCGGGTGGTTCAGGACAACATGACGGGTACAATGACTGGGGATGGGGTAATAGTGGATCTGGTCATTCTGGTGGATACAATGACCCATGGGGAGATGGTAGTGATAATATCTTTGCCCCCCCTAAGAGGGGTGGATGGTAACATCTAGTCAATAAAAATCACTGCCAGTCTGTGATTGTATTGTGCATTTTTCTCCAAACTTTCCCTTATGGGTCTGATTTTGGCGCAACTGCTTCATCTTCAGATTAAATAATGATAAATATGTCACCTCAATAGAAATATTGAGGTGGCTTTTTTTGAAATGGATTTTAAGCCGATTAATGAATTTAATTTCACCTTTTAAAGCATTTCCTCTGTCCCTGATTTCGGGACTTACAGGTCTTATGATGGGGACGGTGCCGCTACATGCTGCTACGCCTGCTGAAATGGGGTCGGTTAGCGGACAGATATTAAAAAACAACCCTATGCTCAACAATCCTTCACCACGAAATAGTGAAAAATCAGAAACTTTATCTCTACCGGAAAATACACCCAGGCCAGAGGATGAAAATGCCGGAGCCCAAATTGAAGTAAAGCTTATTCGTGTTATCCATGTGCCGGAGGTCGCGAGGAATGAAGTTGAGAAGCTGGTAGCGGATTACCGTAACAGGAAAATGACGTTGAATGCATTACGTAATGTGGCGATTAATATTACGTCCCTGCTACAGGCTCACGGGGAGCGGTTGAGCTATGCCTATATACCTGACCAAAAAATAACGGGTGGAGTAGTCACTATAGACGTAATGCAGGGACGAATTGAATCCATTCGTATACATAAAAATAGCTCGTTGGTGAAAGACAGTGTGCTGAATCGTTATGTAAAGCAGATGTATGAGTTTAAAGAACAGATTGCCCGAGTTGAAAATTCCCTGGGAAATGTAACAAATTTGCCTGGTGTGGGTGAGCTGACCCCCTATTTACAGGCAGGTCAGGAACCAGGGGGCAGTGCATTATGGTTGGATGTCACGCCTGCCCGGCGTGTGGAAGGCATGGTGGTGGTTGATAATATGGGATCATTATCCAGCGGTCGCACGCGGTTTGGCGTCCAGGCTAACATTAACAGTCCTCTGGGCCTTGGCGATCGTCTTGAGGCACTGGGCTATGCCGCCCCCGATTTTCTGCAAACCACAAATGACAGTAACCACGGCAACACGCTGATCGGGCGGCTTGCCTGGGATGCACCTGTTGGCGTGAGAGGAGGGCGGCTGGGTTTATCATTTTCGCGCGTTAGTTATAAGTTGGGGGGACCGTCTCTGCGAGGACTGGGGGATGGATATGCCGACATTGCTTCCCTTTATGGCAGTTATCCCCTGTTACGCGGCAGACGAAATAATTTGTCGTTAGGCATGAATATTGATTTCAAGCGTATGAACGATAATTTTTGGGATATGAGTAACCGACGGCATGCGCCGGTATTCAGCCTGCCTGTAAATGGTGACAGCCAGGGTAGTTTACTGGGTAAGCCCTTTATTCTTCAGTATGGGCTATCTCCTGCTCTGGGTGTGCTCAGCAATAGTGATGAATGGAACGGCAGCGATACACGCGGCCGTTATGCAGTTTTAACCGAAAGTTTTAATTATCTTCAGGGATTGTATCCGGGGATCACTTTAGGGCTTAACTTCAGTGGACAGCAGGCCAGCAAGAATCTTGACGGTGCGGAAAAAATGTCGCTGGGCGGGGCATATGCAGTGCGGGCTTACAGTAACTCAGCCGCCAGTATTGACAGTGGATTCGTTATTTCACCTTCGCTTAATCTGGACGTTCCCGGCATGGACAATACTAGTTTCCAGCTGTTCTATGACTACGGCCGTGGGAAACTACAAAAATTTTCTGCTGTTAATCAGACGGTTGCCCTGAAAGGATACGGAGTTGGAATTAATTATAACTTTAAAACGCGGGCATTTATTAATGCCAGCTATGCGTGGCGACAGGGACGTGACGAACTGGTCACCGTTCAGAATAAAGCAACCGGTTGGATAACGGCGGGGATACGATTTTAGACGCTGCTCATGATGATTGACATACGAGATAACCCCCTTGATACCATCTGGCAAAGGGGGTTACTTCATCACTTAATCATACGCTTGTACTTGATACGCTTTGGCTCCAGCGCTTCTGCGCCCAGCGTGCGTTTCTTGTACTCTTCGTATTCGGTGAAGTTACCTTCAAAGAACTCGATCTTACCTTCATCCTGGTAGTCCAGAATGTGAGTAGCAATACGGTCCAGGAACCAGCGGTCGTGCGAGATAACCATTGCACAGCCCGGGAACTCCAGCAGGGCGTTTTCAAGCGCGCGCAGGGTTTCGATATCCAGGTCGTTGGTCGGTTCATCGAGCAGCAGCATGTTGCCGCCGACCTGCAGCAGCTTCGCCAGGTGCAGACGACCGCGCTCACCGCCGGACAGTTCGCCCACGCGTTTACCCTGATCGACGCCTTTAAAGTTAAAGCGGCCCACGTAGGCACGGCTTGGCATCTCGGTGTTACCGATGCGCATAATATCCTGACCGCCGGACACTTCTTCCCACACGGTTTTCGAGTTGTCCATGCTGTCACGGAACTGATCGACAGAAGCCAGCTTGACGGTGTCACCCAGCACGATGTCGCCGGAATCAGGCTGTTCCTGACCGGACATCATGCGGAACAGCGTGGATTTACCCGCGCCGTTCGGACCGATGATGCCGACAATTGCACCCTTCGGTACGGAGAAGCTCAGATCGTCAATCAGCAGACGGTCGCCGTAGGATTTACGCAGGTTGCTGACTTCCAGCACTTTGTCACCCAGACGGGCACCAGGTGGAATAAACAGCTCGTTGGTTTCGTTACGCTTCTGGTATTCGGTGTTGTTCAGCTCTTCGAAGCGAGCCAGACGCGCCTTACCTTTCGACTGCTGGCCTTTGGCGCCTTTACGCACCCACTCCAGCTCTTTCTCAATCGATTTACGGCGTGCGGCTTCGCTGGAGGCTTCCTGCGCCAGACGCGCATCTTTCTGCTCCAGCCATGAGGAGTAGTTGCCTTCCCATGGAATACCTTCGCCACGGTCCAGCTCCAGGATCCAGCCCGCTACGTTATCCAGGAAGTAACGGTCGTGGGTAATCGCCACAACGGTCCCTTCGAAGTCGTGCAGGAAACGTTCCAGCCAGGCAACGGACTCGGCGTCCAGGTGGTTGGTCGGTTCGTCCAGCAGCAGCATGTCCGGTTTTTCCAGCAGCAGGCGGCACAGCGCCACGCGGCGGCGTTCACCACCGGACAGATTAGCAATTTTCGCATCCCAGTCCGGCAGGCGCAGCGCGTCGGCGGCACGTTCCAGCTGGGTGTTGAGGTTGTGGCCGTCGTGCGCCTGGATAATCTCTTCGAACTTGCCCTGCTGTGCAGCCAGTTTGTCGAAGTCTGCATCCGGCTCTGCGTACTTCGCGTACACCTCGTCCAGACCTTTCAGCGCACCAACCACTTCGGCAACCGCTTCTTCCACCGATTCGCGCACGGTGTGTTCCAGATTCAGCTGCGGTTCCTGCGGCAGATAGCCAATTTTGATGCCAGGCTGCGGACGCGCTTCGCCTTCGATATCTTTATCGATGCCGGCCATGATGCGCAGCAGGGTGGATTTACCCGAGCCGTTCAGGCCGAGCACGCCGATTTTGGCACCCGGGAAGAAGCTGAGTGAGATGTTCTTTAGAATATGACGCTTCGGCGGCACGACTTTGCCGACGCGATGCATGCTATAGACGAATTGAGCCACGTAGATTGAGCCTCTTATGGTCTGAGTTATTAGCAGGGCGCACTGTTGCCCTTTCAAACCACGGAGTTTAGCTGTTTTCCCCGCTTAATCACAGCCACCAGGCAGCGGATTATCCCGATATCACCCCAACAATTGGATATCTGTTTGATTTCTCACCATGTAACGCTATGCTAATTTTTTTGTCTTATAAATTATGGAGATATCGATGAGAGTCCTGATCGCGGCGCAAGAAAATGCCTGGGGCGGCATGATCCAGCAGCTTCGTGAGACGCTGCCCGACGTTGAGTTTGTCGCTTCCGCAGAGCAGGCCGGGAAGAGTCTGGCCGGGTTTGACGCGCTGATCCCGACCATGACCCAGGTCAGCGAGTCGCTGCTGCACACCGCCGATCGGCTGAAGCTGATCCAGCAGTCGGGTGCCGGGCTGGAGCGGGTGGATATCGCCGCCGCTCGCGCTCGTGGCATCGCGGTCGCCAACGTGCCGACCGATATCTCCGGCAATGCGGACTCGGTCGCCGAACTGGCCATCTGGATGATGCTGGGCCTGGCCCGTAAAGCCAGCGAAGTCCCGCAGATGCTGGCGGATCGTCGGCTCGGCCAGCCGATTGGCCTTGGCCTGAAGGGGAAAACCGTGGGGCTGGTGGGCCTCGGGGGCATCGGCAAGGCGCTGGCGCAGCGGCTGGCGGCGTTTGATATGCGGGTAACCGGTGTTAAGCGCAGCGTGGACGCGGAGTTTGCCCGCCGCCATCGGCTGGACTGGCTGGGCACCATGGAACAGCTGCCTGAGCTGCTGGCCGAGTCCGATTTTGTGGTGCTGAGCCTGCCGGATAACCCGGAAACGCACCATATTATTGACGAACCCGCGCTGGCGAAGATGAAGCCCGGCAGCTTCCTAATTAACGTGGGTCGGGGTGGTTTGATCGAGAAGGGCGCACTGCTGGCGGCGCTGGAGAGCGGACAACTGGCCGGAGCCGGGCTGGACGTGTTCTGGCAGGAGCCGCCGGACCCGCAGGATGGACTGTTCCGCCACAACGTGATCGCCACGCCGCATATCGGCGGCGTGACCGATATTTCCATCAGTGGGATTGTGGCCGGGGTGTGTGAAAATCTGCGCCGTCTGCGCGACGGCGAGGCGATCCTTAACGATCGATCTTAAAGCCTGACGGGCTGTCGGTTGCCGGTAGGGACGTCAGCTTTATGGGCAGATCACCGGGATCCCCAGATCCTGTGGCGGAGCGGCGTCGCTGATCAGCCCGTCGAAGGCGCTGAGATCGGCGATGCGCGCCGGCAGCACCTTGCCGAATTTGCTGCTGTCGGCCACCAGCAGCCGCTGGCGCGCGCGCTGAAGCGCCAGCAGTTTCACCGGCAGCTCGTTGAGGTTGTAGCAGCTGGCGCCCTGTTTGATATCCACGCCCGCTGCGGAAATAAACGCTTTATCCGGGCAGAGATTGTCCATCACCGACAGCTGGCCCAGCGGTGTAAACATGGCGTTGTCCGGGTGGAATTCACCGCCGCAGAGGATCACCCGGCAGGCCGGTTTTTCCTTCAGGGCAAGAAACGTATTCACCGCACAGCAGACGGCGGTAAACGGCAGATCGTTATCGATGGCGTCAATGATCCAGGGGATCGTGGTACCGCAATCCAGATAGATCGTCTCATTGGGGTTAATCAACGCCGCCGCCCGCACGCCAAGTAACCGCTTTTGTTCCACGTGCTGGCTCATCTGATCGGAAACAAAGTAGTGGCTCTGATTGCGAATGGGATCGGCAACGATATAACCGCCGAGCAGCACCACCGCGTCGGGACCTTCATTCAGATCGCGGCGGATAGTCATCTCAGAGACGCCCAGCAGCCGGGCCGCTTCTTTCAGATGGATTTTATCGGTGCGCTTCAGCGCCTGGGCCAGCTTGTTTATGCGCTCGTCGCGCCGGGTTTCCATGATGGTTCTTCCAATGTGGCGAATGACGGTGAAGGTAAACGATTACCCTGGACCATTTCAGGCATTTGGAGTGTACCTTCAACAGGATAGCGCCGCAAATTCCGCGCAAACCTGCCGGAAAACCGATCCTGGCCGCACGCAGGCGCGGCCAGGGCGGGTGTCAGATCGCCACCAGCCCGCGTACGCCGTCCGCTTCCATATCCTCGCCGCGACCGCGCTGCACAATTTCCCCGCGCGACATCACCAGGTAGCTGTCGGCCAGCTCGGCGGCGAAGTCATAGAACTGCTCAACCAGCAGGATCGCCATATCGCCGCGCGCTGCCAGCCCGGCGATCACCGCACCGATCTCTTTGATCACCGAAGGCTGGATCCCCTCGGTGGGTTCATCCAGGATCAGCAGCTGCGGTTTACAGGCCAGCGCACGCCCGATCGCCAACTGCTGCTGCTGGCCGCCGGACAGATCGCCGCCGCGCCGCTGCCGCATTTCCAGCAGCACCGGGAAGAGCTGCCAGATCTCCTCCGGCACTTTAGCGGCCTGCGCGCCGGAAAAGCGCGCCAGCCCCATCAGCAGGTTCTCTTCCACGGTCAGGCGGGGAAAGATCTCGCGGCCCTGCGGCACGTAGGCGATCCCGGCCTGTACCCGCTGGTGTGGTTTGCGGCTATTGATGGTCTTATCCTGCCAGCTGATGGTGCCGGATTTCGCAGGGATCAGCCCCATCAGGCATTTCAGTAGGGTGGTTTTCCCCACCCCGTTGCGGCCCAGCAGGCAGGTAACCTCGCCGGGGCGGGCCTCAAACGACAGCCCGCGCAGAATATGGCTGCCGCCGTAGTACTGATTCAATTCCGATACTTTTAACATGTCAGCGCCCCAGATAGACTTCAATAACCTGCTCGTTGGCCTGTACCTGGCGCAGCGATCCTTCCGCAAGCACCTGGCCCTGATGCAGCACCGTCACGTGGTCGGCAATGGTTTCCACAAAGCCCATATCGTGCTCCACCACCATCAGCGAGTGCTTCCCGGCGAGGCCGCGAAACAGCTCGGCGGTGTACTCGGTTTCGGCATCGGTCATCCCGGCGGCCGGTTCGTCCAGCAGCAGCAGATGTGGGTCCTGCACCAGCAGCATGCCGATCTCCAGGAACTGCTTCTGCCCGTGTGAGAGCAGTCCGGCGGTGCGCTGGCGGCTGCCGCCGAGGCGTAGCAGCTGGAGGACCTCATCAATCCTGTCCTGCTGCTCGCCGTTGAGCTTTGCCCGCAGGCAGGCCCAGACGGATTTATCGGTTTTCAGCGCGATTTCGAGATTTTCAAACACCGTCAGCGCTTCAAACACCGTCGGCTTCTGGAACTTGCGGCCAATGCCGACGCGGGCGATTTCCGGCGGCGACAGGGTGGTGAGGTCGGTATCCTGGTCGTAGACTACCCGGCCAGTATCCGGGCGGGTTTTCCCGGTGATTACGTCCATCAGCGTGGTCTTGCCCGCGCCGTTGGGGCCGATAATGCAGCGCAGTTCGCCCACGCCAATCTGCAATGACAGATCGGTCAGCGCCCGGAAGCCGTCAAAGGAGACATTGATCTTCTCCAACTGCAGGACCGGGTCGGTTTGTCTGCGGTGGCGGTCGGACGGATGGGGCTGGGTAAACAGTTGTTCAGTCATGTTTCCTCCTGCGCAGCAGGCCGATCACGCCACGCGGCAGGAATAGCGTAACGAGAATAAACATCAGGCCGAGGAAAAACAGCCAGAATTCAGGGAAGGCGACGGTGAACCAACTTTTCGCGCCGTTAACGATCGCTGCACCCAGCATCGGGCCAATCAGCGTGCCGCGCCCGCCCAGTGCGACCCAGATAGCGGCCTCGATCGAGTTGGTCGGCGACATTTCGCCGGGATTAATAATGCCGACCTGCGGCACGTACAGCGCACCGGCCAGCCCGCACAGCACCGCCGACAGCGTCCAGACAAACAGCTTAAAGCCGCGCGGATCGTAGCCGCAGAACATCAGGCGGTTTTCCGCATCGCGCACCGCGGTCAGCACGCGGCCGAACTTGCTGCGGGCCAGCGCAAAGCCGATGCCGAGGCTGATAACCAGCAGCAGCACGGTGGCGACAAACAGCCCGATGCGCGTGCCGGTGGTGGTAATCGGGAAGCCGAGCAGCGTGGTAAAACCGGTGAAGCCGTTGTTGCCGCCAAAGCCGGTTTCATTGCGGAAGAACAGCAGCATCCCGGCATAGGTCAGCGCCTGGGTCATGATTGAAAAGTAGACCCCTTTGATCTTCGATCGAAAGGCAAACCAGCCGAACACCAGCGCCAGCACCCCCGGCACCAGCACGATCAGGCATAGCGCCCAGGCGAAGTGCTGCGTTCCGGCCCAGAACCACGGCAGCTCGCTCCACGACAGGAACGACATAAAGGCGGGCAGGCCATCACCGGCGGCCTGACGCATCAGGTACATACCCATCGCATAGCCACCCAGCGCGAAGAACAGGCCGTGGCCGAGCGAAAGCAGCCCGGCGTAGCCCCATACCAGATCCAGCGCCACGGCGACGATGGCGTAGCAGAGAATTTTGCCGACCAGCGTCAGCGTATAGGTCGACAGCGCCAGCGGGTTATCCTGCGGCAGCAGCGCGAGGAACGGCAGCACCAGCAGGGCCAGCAGCAGCACCGCTCCCAGCCCGAGGGTCAGACGCGGCGCTTTTTGCGCCACGGTTAGCGTCATGGGTTGCGTCATCAGTCAATCACCCTTCCTTTAAAGGCGAACAGCCCCTGCGGCCGCTTCTGGATAAACAGCACGATCAGCACGAGGATCAGGATTTTGCCGAGCACGGCCCCAATCTGCGGTTCCAGCACCTTATTGAGAATACCGAGGCCGAGTGCGGCCACCACCGTGCCCGCCAGCTGGCCAACGCCGCCGGTCACCACCACCAGGAAGGAATCGATGATATAACCCTGGCCCAGTTCCGGCCCGACGTTGCCCAGCTGTGAGAGCGCCACGCCGCCCAGTCCGGCAATGCCGGAACCGAGGCCGAAGGCCAGCATATCGACGCGCCCGGTAGGCACGCCGCAGCAGTCGGCCATCGCGCGATTCTGCGTCACCGCCCGCACGTTCATCCCCAGGCGGGTTTTATTCAGCAGCAGCCAGGTCAGCACCAGCACGCCGACCACAAACACCATCACCGCCAGGCGGTTGTACGGCAGGACGAGGTTCGGCAGCACCTGCATGCCGCCGGAGAGCCAGGCCGGGTTAGCCACTTCGAGGTTCTGGGTGCCGAATACCACGCGCACCAGCTGGATCAGCATCAGACTGATGCCCCAGGTCGCCAGCAGCGTTTCCAGCGGGCGGCCGTAAAGATGACGGATAATGGTGCGTTCCAGCACCATGCCGATGGCGGCGGTGATAAAGAAGGCCACCGGCAGCGCCAGCAGCGGATAGAATGCCAGCCACTCCGGGGCAAAGCGTTGAAACAGGTTCTGCACCATCCAGGTGGCGTAGGCACCGAGCATCAGCATCTCGCCGTGGGCCATATTTATCACCCCCAGCAGGCCGTAGGTAATCGCCAGGCCGAGCGCCGCCAGCAGCAGCACGGAGCCCAGCGACAGGCCGGTAAAGGCCTGGCCGAGCACCTCGCCCAGCATCAGACGATGGCGGATCTGCTTCAGGCTGTCGGCGGCGGCGGCGCGTACGCCGGCATCCGCTTCATTTTGTGGCGACAGCAGGCGTTCCAGGCTGGCCTGGGTTTGCGGATCGCTGGTTTCGCCCAGCAGTTTGACCGCCTGCAGGCGTACCTGCGGATCGCCGTCGGCCAGCTGCAGCCCGGCAACGGCCTGGGCTAATACCGCGTGTACGTCGCTATCCTGCTCTGCGGCCAGACGCTGGCGCAGCAGCGGCAGCTGATCGGGCTGAGCATCATTTTGTAGCGCGCGCGCCGCCTTCAGCCGCGTGGTGGCCTGCGGGCTGACCAGCTGATGGGCGGCCAGCGTGGTGGCAATCATCGTGCGCAGTCGGTTGTTCATAAACAGCTTTTTGGTGGCGCCTACCGGTGCGGCGCTGCCTTCCAGCGGCGTCAGCCGATCTTTAAGTTGGTTGAAGGGCTGTTTGTTTTCGTCCAGAACCATGGTTTCACCGTGCAGGGCCTGCAACAGCGGCAGGCGGGCAGGGTCCGGCGCGGCGGCCCACTGCTGGAGGATCTTCAGCTGATCGCTGCGGCTGGCGGCGGAAAAGTCCGCTGCCGGTCCGGCCACGGCAAGGCATGGCAGGCTGAACAGCAGTATTAGCAGCAATCGCATCATAGTGTGCTCTCTCGCTTTTCTCGGGTGCGATGAATTTCAGCGGGCCAGGCAGCGCCTGGCCCTTCGGAACGGGACTATCAGTTGGTAGTTTTTACCGGGTGGTCAGGCTTTTTGTCGTTACCGGCGATGTACGGGCTCCACGGCTGGGCGCGAACCGGCTTATCGGTCTGCCACACCACGTTGAACTGGCCGTTATCTTCGATTTCACCAATCATCACCGGTTTGTGCAGGTGGTGGTTGGTCTGATCCATGGTCAGGGTGAAGCCGTCCGGCGCGGCAAAGGTCTGTCCGGCCATCGCGGCACGCACTTTATCCACGTCAGTGGTGCCCGCTTTCTCTACCGCCTGCGCCCACATATGGATGCCGACATAGGTGGCTTCCATCGGGTCGTTGGTCACGACGGTATCGGCGTTCGGCAGCTTGTGCGCTTTGGCATAGGCTTTATACGCCGCAACAAACTTGGCGTTAGTCGGGTTATCCACCGATTCGAAGTAGTTCCACGCGGCCAGGTTGCCGACCAGCGGCTTGGTATCAATCCCGCGCAGCTCTTCTTCCCCTACCGAGAAGGCCACGACCGGCACGTCGGTCGCTTTAATGCCCTGGTTCGCCAGCTCTTTGTAGAACGGCACGTTAGAGTCGCCGTTGATGGTGGATACCACCGCCGTTTTGCCCCCGGCAGAGAACTTTTTAATGTTGGAAACAATAGTCTGGTAGTCGCTGTAGCCAAACGGCGTGTAGACCTCTTCGATATCGCTGTCCTTCACGCCTTTAGAGTGCAGGAAAGCGCGCAGGATCTTGTTGGTGGTGCGCGGATAAACGTAGTCGGTACCCAGCAGGAAGAAGCGTTTTGCCGAGCCACCGTCTTCACTCATCAGATACTCAACCGCCGGGATCGCCTGCTGATTTGGCGCGGCGCCGGTGTAGAACACGTTCGGCGACATCTCTTCGCCCTCATACTGCACCGGATAGAACAGCAGGCCGTTCAGCTCTTCAAACACCGGCAGAACGGACTTGCGGGATACCGACGTCCAGCAGCCAAACACCACGGCGGCCTTATCCTGCGTCAGCAGCTGGCGGGCTTTTTCCGCAAACAGCGGCCAGTTAGAGGCGGGATCGACCACCACCGGCTCCAGCTTTTTGCCCAGCACGCCGCCCTTGGCGTTGATCTCATCAATAGTCATCAGCGCCACGTCCTTCAGCGGCGTTTCGGAAATCGCCATGGTGCCGGAGAGCGAGTGCATAATGCCGACTTTAATGGTGTCGGCCGCCTGAGCGTTCCAGGATAATCCCATGCCAATAACGGTGGCAGAAAGTGCAAAGGCCTTGAGCAATGAACGTCTTTTCATCAGTAATCCCCTGAAATTTTTTAAAAGATTATGTGGGTGAAACCGTGTGTAGCCTCGCCTGTTGGAGCATATGCAATGTGATTTTTCTGACCTCTGCCTTGCTGACGGCAATATGGTCGGTCAGAATTTTTTGGGCCTCCTCGCTTTGCTGGTGTAGTACCGCGTTTAAGATCTGCGCGTGTTCGTTATAGGTGGCATCAACGCGATCCTCACGGGTGAAGTCGAGGCGGCGGATGATGCGGATTTTTTCGGTTAACTCACTGTGAATACGGGCCATTTCCTCGTTGCCTGCGGCGGAAACCAGCGCCATATGAAACGCCTCGTCATGCAGGGAAACGGCAATAAAGTCCGCCAGGCGCGGTTCATCGATCCAGAAGCACGTCAGCCGGTCGAGCAGCTCGCTGCACTGCCTTGCGGGCAGGCGGCACAGCCTTTTCACCGCCTCGCACTCCAGCACCGTGCGCAGGTCGTACAGTTCTTCGAAGTACGCAAAATCAAACTGGCGAACCTGCCAGCCGAGGCGGTTCCACACTTCGACATAGCCTTCACGCTCCAGGCGAAACAGCGCCTGACGCACCGGAGTACGGCTGACCGCCATGCGTGCGGCGATTTCGCTTTCGCTGAAGCGGTCGCCCGGCATCAGACGAAAGTCAAAAATGTCATTTTTCAGTGCGTGATAGACGCGATCGGCCAGCACCTCCGGCCGATCTTTGCTGTTTTTCTGCGACGATCCCTGCATATTCAGATCCCTATTCCAGCCACAGCAGCGCATCGCCCGGACTGACCGGACGGCCTGACTGACAGCCAATGCGTTTTACCCGACCGGCCTGCGGTGCGTTGATTGCCAGCTCCATTTTCATTGCCTCTACCACGATTAGCGGCTGTCCGGCCTCAACGACGTCACCTTCCTGCACCAGAATTTTCCAGATGTTGCCGTTCATATCGGCACTGACCTGCAGGGCGCTGTCGTCCTCTTCCGGCGGCAGCAGATTCTCGCTGCTGCTGAGCGGTGCGCCTTCCTCTTCCTGCGCCCACAGCGCCACTTCGGCATCAAAAGCGCTGGCCTGGCGACGGCGGAAATCGGCGATAGACCCGGCGTTATCGGCGAGGAACTGCGTGTGTTCCGCAAAGTCGAATTCGGTGTGCTCAATACGCACGCTGGCGCGGCCTTCACGGAAATCGTCGCGCAGCACATCCAGCTCGGCTTCGCTGACCGGGTAGAAGCGCACCTGGTCGAAGAAGTGCAGCAGCCAGGGTTCATTCGCAGCAAACTGCGCGTTTTTCAGGAATTTGTTCCAGATAGGCAGCGTGCGGCCCACCAGCTGATAGCCGCCGGGGGAGTCCATGCCGTAGATGCACATGTACATGCCGCCAATGCCGACGGTGCCTTCGGCGGTGAAGGTTCGCGCCGGGTTGTACTTCGAGCTCAGCAGGCGGTGGCGCGGGTCGATCGGTACGGCACAGGGTGCGCCGAGGTAAACGTCGCCCAGGCCGAGGATCAGGTAGCTGGCGTCAAAGATCGTGTCTTTCACTTCGTCACGGCTGCTGAGGCCGTTAATGCGCTGGATAAAGTCGACGTTGTTCGGCAGCCATGGGGCGCTGGCGCGCACGGTTTCCTGATAGCGTTCCACCGCGCCCAGCGTGGCGCTGTCCTCAAAGGCCATCGGCAGATGCACGATGCGCGACGGCACCTTCATCCGGCTGACATCGCCGAGGTTCTTCTCCAGCTCCTGCAGCAGCGTCATCAGCTGTTTCTGGCTGAGAATGCGGCTGTCGTAGCGGATTTGCAGCGAACGTACGCCGGGCGACAGCTCTTCAACGCCGGGCTGGCCGTACTCGCGCAGCGCGGTCATCAGCAGATGGATACGCAGGCGCAGCGCCAGGTCCAGCACGTTATCGCCGTATTCCAGCAGGATGTAATTGTCGCCCGCCTGGCGCCAGACCACCGTTGGCGTGGTGGCGGTGGCTTTCAGTGAGGCGAGGATGGTGGCGGAACCGTGGACGGTTTCCGCCAGCGACGGCACCGCAAAGCTCGGCAGATGCAGCGCGCTCAGGTTTTCCACGCTGCGGGCCTGCGCCTGCTCCAGCGCATGAGCTTCTTCCGCGCTAATCGGGTGGAAGCGCAGACGATCGCCCGGTTTCACCTGGCCGACTTTCCACAGCTCGGCTTTGGCGATGGTCACCGGGCAGACAAAGCCGCCCAGGCTCGGCCCGTCGCGGGTGAGGATCACCGGGAAGTCGCCGGTAAAGTTGATTGCGCCGATAGCGTATTCGCAGTCGTGAACGTTGGAAGGATGCAGCCCGGCTTCGCCGCCGTTAACCCGCGCCCAGCCGGGTTTCGGTCCCACCAGACGAACGCCAAGGCGGTTAGAGTTGTAGTGAACGTGCCAGTCGCTGGCAAAGAATTCATCAATCGACTGCTGGGTAAAGAAGTCGGGTGCGCCGTGCGGTCCGTAGAGCACGCCGATGCGCCACTCATCGCCGTAGACCGGCTGCGCGGCTGCAGGCAGCGCACGGGGCTCGCTGACCGGAGCCGGGGTGGTGCAGGCTTCCAGCTCGGGCTGCGAAATCGCCAGCATATCGGCGACGCGCAGGGTGCGCCCAGCGTGGCCGCCAAACTGGCCGAGGGCAAAGGTCGAACGGCTGCCGAGGTATTCCGGCACGTCGAAACCGTTACGCACCGCCAGGTAGGTACGGCAGCCCTGCTGCGCGCGGCCCAGCGTCAGCGTCTGTCCCGCTTTCACCGCCAGCGGCTGCCAGTAAACGACCTCTTCACCGTCCAGCGTGGCCGGGCAGCGCGCCCCGGTCAGGGCAATCAGCGCATCGCTGTGGAAGCGCAGCGTCGGCCCCTGCAGGGTAAACTCCAGCGCGGCGGCCTCTTCCGCATTTCCGACAATGCGGTTGGCGAGTTGAAAAGCGTAGTCATCCATCGGGCCGGAAGGCGGCACGCCGATATCCCAGTAGCCAAGGCGGCCCGGATAGTCCTGAATGCTGCTCCAGGTGCCCGGCTGAATCACTTCAATCACCGGCGACGCGGCGCTGAAGCTGTCCAGCATGCGCGTCCACACCTTACCGCTGTGGAAGGCGTCCGTGGCGACAACCTGACGCAGATAGTCGAGGTTGGTGGCGATGCCGTGCAGCCGGGTCTGATTCAGCGCGATCTGCATTTTTTTCAGCGCCGCACCGCGGTTTTCGGCATGAACGATCAGCTTGGCGATCATCGGATCGTAGAAGGCGGAAACTTCAGTACCGGTGGTGATCCAGCTGTCCACGCGCACGTCATCCGGGAAGCTGACTTCGGTCAGTACGCCGGGGCTGGGCTGGAAGTTCTTCAGCGGATCTTCCGCGTAGATGCGTACCTCAATCGAGGCTCCCTGCGGAGCCTGAGCCATACGCGCCCAGTCGGGCTGCTCGCCTGCGGCTACCTGCAGCATGCACTCCACCAGGTCCAGGCCGGTGACGCATTCGGTGACCGGATGTTCCACCTGCAGGCGGGTATTCACTTCGAGAAAGTAAAACTCGTCGCGGGCGGCATCGTAGATATATTCCACGGTGCCGGCGCTGCGGTAGTTCACCAGCTCGCCCAGCTTGACGGCGGATTCCAGCAGCGCGCTGCGCGTGGCGGCGGGCAGGCTCGGTGCCGGGGTTTCTTCCACCACTTTCTGGTTGCGGCGCTGAAGTGAGCAATCGCGTTCGCCGAGGGCAATCACTTTGCCCTGGCCGTCACCGAAGATCTGCACCTCAACGTGGCGGGCGCGATCGATACAGCGTTCCAGGAACACGCCCGCATCGCTGAAGAACTGCTCGCCGAGGCGGCGGACGCTCTCCCAGGCGCTGCGCAGCGCGGCGTCGTCCTCACAGCGGGTCAGACCGATGCCGCCGCCGCCTGCGGTGCTTTTCAGCATAATCGGGTAGCCAATGCGTTCTGCAGCGGTCAGTGCCTCATCCAGCGAGGAGAGCAGCGGCGTGCCCGGCGTCATCGGCACGCCTGCGGCGGCGGCCAGTTCGCGCGCCCGGTGCTTCAGGCCAAATTCACCGATCTGATGCGCGGTCGGGCCGATAAAGACCACGCCGGCCTCTTCGCAGGCGGCGGCAAACGGCAGGCTCTCTGACAGAAAACCGTAGCCCGGCCAGATGGCCTGAGCGCCGGTTTCCAGCGCCGCGTTGAGGATCTTGTCAATTTTCAGGTAGCTGTCGCTGGCCTTCTCGCCGCCCAGCGCGATGGCAATATCGGCATCTCTGACATGCTGGGAATTCCGATCCGCATCGGAGAACACCGCCACGCTGGTAATCCCCAGGCGCTTCAGGGTGCGGATGGCGCGGCAGGCGATTTCGCCGCGGTTGGCAATCAGTACGGTATTAAACATGTGACGTCTCCTGACGGGCCAGCCAGTTGCGCCAGCCACCAAATGCGGTGATTTCAGTCGCTTCGGCCAGTGCTGCCGGTTCGCAGATAAAGCCCTTCACCGTGCGGCCATCGGCCAGTTCCAGCGTTCCAATACCCAGCGGGGCCGGGATTTCCGCGACAAACTCGCCGAAGCGGGCCAGCGGGATATCCCACAGCTCAACGATAATCGCCGCGCCCGCGCTGTCTTTCGCCAGTCCGGGTTTTGCCGGCGTGGTGTTGGCCAGCGCATACAGCCGGTAGCAGGCGGCGGTGGTCGTTTCTTCTATCAGCACCGCGTCGCGGCGGGTCAGCTGATGATTCAGCGGCATGCCGGTCAGGTGAGCACCGACCACCGCCACGCGCACATGCAGCGGTGATGCAGGTAATGAAGTGGCAACTGCGGGCTGCGGCAGCCCGGTTGCGCCAAGGCTGAGCGCCTGCTGCTGCTGCCAGCGGCGGCCAAACTCCGCCAGTGCGCGGTCGTACCAGGCCGGAGCGATCACGGTGATCCCGGCAGGCAGTCCATCGGCGCGGAACGGACCGGGCAGCGCCAGCGCGGACAGGTCGGCGAGGTTGGTAAAGTTGGTGTAGGTGCCGAACTGCGAGTTGTAGCGCACCGGCTCCTGCTTCATCTCTTCGAGGGTGTGAATGGTCGGCGAGGTCGGCACCACCAGCGCGTCAAACTGGCTCAGCGTCTGCTGGATCTGGCGGGTCAGCTCGGCGCGCAGGTATTCGGCTTTAAAGGTTTCCACGGCGCTGTAGTTATGGCCGCTGTTGACGATGCCGTACACCACCGGATCCATCTCGTCCGGCCGGTTAAGCATGTCACCGACGGCCACGGTGCGTTCGGCCACCCACGGGCCGTAGTAAAGCTGCTCGGCCAACTGGTGGAACGGGGTGAAATCAATCGGATGCAGCGTTGCACCTCCGGCGGTCAGTGCTGCCAGCGCGGCTTCCCACGCGGCGGCGGCCTGGGCATCACCGAAGAACTCCGGGATAGCCGGAATCGCCAGGCGCGGCGCGGTGGAGAGGGCGGCCGGAGCCAGGCCCGGGTCAATGCGCGAATAGGCATCCTGGCTGTCGTAGCATCCGGCGCAGCTGGCGACGAGGAAGGCATCCTCCACCGTCAGGGCAAAAATCGAAATGGTGTCGTTCAGGCGGCAGGCGGGCAGCATGCCGGTCGCCGACAGCCAGCCTTTGGTCGGCTTCAGGCCGACGATATTGTTAAAGCCGGCGGGTACGCGGCCGGAACCGGCGGTATCGGTCCCGAGGGCAAAACCAACCAGTCCACGCGCGGTCACCGATGCGGAGCCGGAGCTGGAACCGCCGCTGACGTATTCGGCATTAAAGGTGTTGCATACCGCGCCGAAAGGCGAGCGCGTGCCGACCAGACCGGTGGCGAACTGGTCGAGGTTGGTTTTGCCCATCACCACGGCACCGGCCGCCTTCAGTCTGGCTACCGCCGTTGCATCGGCCTCGGCCTGATAAGTGAAGGTCGGGCAGGCGGCGCTGGTCGGCCAGCCCGCGACGTCAATATTGTCTTTAACCGCGAAGGGAACGCCAAACAGCGGCAGCGAGGCCGGGTTCTGCTGCCAGGCCGCCAGCAGCGGTTCAACCTGCGCCCGCAGCTGCGCGGGGGAGGCGAGGTACAGCCAGGCATTATCGGCGATGGAGAGCCCGGCGAGCAGCGACTCCAGCGTGGACAGCACCGAGTCAGGATGCTGCTGATAGTGATGCTGCCAGTCCTGTAACGTAAATCCTGTGGTTAAAGCCATATGTTGAATTCCGTCTGGTATACAAGATGGAATTCAACAGAGCAAAGCGCGTGCCATGTTTTTAACTAACTGAATAGTAGTGGTTTTTATTATTATTGCGTTTTGGTGTGCACAATCAGCGCGCAGCGATTGACCAAAAATGGGGCGCTGAAGGGATTTCGGTAAATATTTGTTCGCCACATGGCGCAACCGGCCGTACCTGGTTAGCATGAAGGGGGTCGTTTCAGGTATTCAGGATTAATAAAGTAAGGTGGGGAAGGTCATGGCGGACAAGTGGCAGTTGTGGACAGTAGCATCCTGTTTGGTGGTGGCAGCAGGCAGCGTGCAGGCAGATTCGCTGGATGCGCAGCGCACCCGCTATTTACAGATTAAGCAGGCCTGGGATAGCAAACAGATGGATACCGTGGCGCAGCTGATGCCCACCCTGCAGGATTATCCGCTTTATCCCTATCTGGAGTATCGCCAGCTGACGCAGGATCTGGGCCAGGAAACCGGCCTGGCGGTGAACGCCTTTATCCAGCGCTATCCGACGCTGCCGCCCGTGCGTTCGCTGCCGGCCCGGTTTGTTAATGAGCTGGCGCGCCGCGAAGACTGGCGCGGGCTGCTGGTATTCAGCCCGCAGGCCCCGAAGCCCGTTGCCGCACGCTGTAACTGGTATTACGCCAAATGGGCTACCGGCGAGCAGCAGGTGGCCTGGCAGGGCGCCAAAGAGATCTGGTTGACCGGCTCGTCCCTGCCCGCCACCTGCGACAAACTTTTCACCGTCTGGCAGCAGGCCGGGCAGCAAAATCCGATCACCACGCTGGAGCGTATTCGCCTGGCGATGAAGGCGGGCAACGGTAGCCTGGTTAACTATCTGGCGAAGCAGCTG
The DNA here is from genome assembly GCF_003751505.1 of Erwinia sp. JUb26. Classification (GTDB taxonomy): domain Bacteria; phylum Pseudomonadota; class Gammaproteobacteria; order Enterobacterales; family Enterobacteriaceae; genus Erwinia. Next base: position 276,287 of record NZ_RJVB01000008.1, read on the forward strand.
CCGGATGATTATCAGACCATCGCCAGCGCGGTAATGAACCTGCAAAACGACCCGATGACCCTTCAGACCTTCGCGGCCAGCGTTGGTCCGACTGAATTTACCCGCCAGGCGACGGCGATTGCCTTTGCCAGCGTGGCACGCACCGATGCGGAACTGGCGCGGCAGATGATCCCTTCGCTGACGGTGCAGCAGAAGCTCGACGAGCAGCAGGTGCAGGAGCTGAAAGAGGCGGTGGCCTGGCGGATGATGGGTAACGACATTACCAGCGAACAGGGCCGCTGGCGTGATGATGTGGTGATGCGCAGTGATTCGACCTCGCTGGTTGAGCGCCGGGTGCGGATGTCGCTGGGCAACAACGATCGCCGTGGCCTGAATACCTGGATTGCCCGCCTGCCGGTGGAAGCGAAGGAGAAAGACGAGTGGCAGTACTGGCAGGCTGACCTGCTGCTGGAACGCGGTCGCAATGACGAAGCCGAAGGCATTCTGCGCAAGCTGATGCAGGAACGCGGCTTCTATCCGATGGTGGCCGCACAGCGGCTGGGCGTGGAATATCCGTTGCAGATTGATAAGGCTCCGGCAATTGACGGCGCGCTGACCACCGGGCCGGAAATTGCCCGGGTGCGCGAGTTGATGTACTGGGGCATGGATAATCTGGCGCGCAGCGAGTGGAGCTATCTGATTGGCAGCCGCACCGCCGGTCAGCAGCAGATGCTGGCCAGCTATGCGCTGAAGCAGGGCTGGTGGGATCTCAGCGTGCAGGCGACCATTGCCGGTAAGCTGTGGAACAGCCTGCAGGAGCGCTTCCCGCTGGCGTGGCAGAGCCAGTTTGAGCGCTACATCGACGGGAAAAGCATTCCGCCAAGCTATGCGATGGCCATTGCGCGCCAGGAAAGTGCGTGGAATCCGAAAGCCCGCTCGCCGGTTGGCGCTTCCGGGCTGATGCAGGTGATGCCGGCCACCGCCCAGCATACGGTGACCAAATTCGGCATCAGCGGCTACAGCAACAGCAGCCAGCTGCTGGATCCGGAAACCAATATTCAGATTGGCACGCAGTATCTGGAATCGGTCTATCAGCAGTTCGGACAGAACCGCATCTTTGCGTCTGCCGCCTACAACGCCGGGCCGGGCCGGGTGAGAACCTGGCAGGGCAACAGCGCCGGGCGTCTGGATCCGGTGGCGTTTATTGAGACCATTCCGTTTTCAGAAACGCGCGGCTATGTGAAAAACGTGCTGGCCTATGACGCCTATTACCGTTATTTCCTTAATAAGCCGGACAAGCTGTTTGCCGACAGCGAGTGGCAGCAGCGTTATTAAAGGGCTTCTCAGGCCGCAGCGGCTGTTGCAGTTGCGGCTTCAAGTATGGCGGGGATGATGCTACACTTCTGTACTAGTTAAATAGTATGGCAACCCATCATGACCGATGATTCCCCTGTTCCGGTATCCGTTGAACCCCCAAATGAAGACTGGTTGCGCTTTGTCGTCCTGATGCAGCGCGCCTATCAGAGCGAACTGCACCTGCCGCTGCTCCAGCTGATGCTGACCCCGGACGAGCGTGAAGCGTTGGGCACCCGGCTGAGGATTGTGGAAGAGCTGATGCGCGGCGAGATGAGCCAGCGCGAGCTGAAGAACGAACTGGGTGCAGGGATCGCCACCATTACGCGCGGATCGAACAGCCTGAAAAGTGCGCCCCCGGCTCTGAAAGCCTGGCTGGAAGCGCAACTGCTCAATGGCAGCGATCGGGTTTAAACCGGCTGGCTGTAAACGTCGTTATGGAACGGGCAGAGGGCGAGGATCAGCGCCTGGTGGTACACGCTGGTGCGGGTCAGATGCCCGGCGGTGAAGGCTCCGATAGCGCCGCCTTTCTGTTTGATATTATCGATGCCGGTCAGACGCGCCATCTCCTCGCCCAGCTCGCGCCCTTCATGTATACCCTTCATCACAATGGCGGGCAGCGTAAAGCTGGCGGAACGGGATTCACCGCGTAGCTTATGATTCTCAATCACCATCCAGGCGAAGGCCGTATCCTCTTCGATTCCGGCTTCAATCGCCACCCAAAAGTCGGCTTCAGGTCGGACCTGTCTGGCATTCATCACTCGCTGGCGTGCGCCAGTTCGCGTTTCTGTATTTGTAATGGGCTGTGCCGCTACGCCACTGTCGACCTCAACACCCTCAATGTGGCAGGATCCTTCTCCGAAAATATCGCTGAAGGCCTGGGTAATTGCCTTAATTTTGGCAGGATTGCTGGTAGCAGCGACAACATGGTACATAATTGTTTGAACCCTTTACGTAAATAATCGCAGTATAACGGAAAAACGTATGTTACAGGTCTATCTTGTTCGCCACGGAGAAACGCTTTGGAATGCCGCTCGTCGCATTCAGGGGCAGTCAGACAGCGCGCTGACTGTAAAGGGAGAATTACAGGCACATCAGGTGGGAGAGCGCGTTAAAAGCCTCGGAATTACCCATGTGATCGCCAGCGATCTGGGTCGTACCCGCCGTACCGCTGAGATTATTGCCGACGCCTGCGGCTGTGATGTTACCGTCGATCCGCGACTGCGCGAGCTGAATATGGGCGTGCTGGAACAGCGCGCGCTGGATTCACTCAACCCGGAAGAAGAAAGCTGGCGCAAGGCGCTGGTGGACGGCACCGTGGATGGTCGCATCCCGCAGGGTGAATCGATGAGTGAGATGGCAGAGCGTATGCATCAGGCCCTCAACGCCTGTCTGGATCTGCCAGAGGGAAGTCGCCCGCTGCTGGTCAGCCACGGCATGGCGCTGGGTGTGTTGCTCAGCACCATCCTCGGCCTGCCGGCTAACGCGGAGCGCCGACTGCGGCTACGTAACTGTTCGATTTCACGTATCGAGCACCAGGAAAGCCCGTGGCTGGCCTCCGGCTGGGTGGTGGAAACCGCCGGGGATATCACCCACCTGGACGAGCCCGCGCTAGACGAACTGCAGCGCTAAATAAAAAAGGGCCGGTATGACCGGCCCCTTACTGTTTCCCCTGCTTACTCCGGCATGCGTCGGATAGGGATCAGATATTCGCAGCGAATCTCCGTCGGTGGCTCAGCACGTTTCTTACCGCCGTGGGTATAGAAGCGCTCGATATCCTGACCGTGACGGCGGGTAAGCTGCAAAGTCGGCATACAGGTGCCGTAAAGCAGCAGGACAAAATCCTGCAGCCCGCTGGTGGATCCTTCATAGGTGAACTGCACGTAGTCCCCCCCTTCCAACGTGACCTGCTGTGCCGAGAGTAGCTGGCTCGAGTTCTGATCGGGCATAACGGCGGTGGTGTAAAGAATTTCCTGCTCGTCATCTTTTTCAGAACTGGGATGTGACTGGTGCAGACCGTACAGCACCGGGGGAACCGTATCCGTTTCGGTCAGAAACTGCCGCCAGAAGTGCAGGCGCATGTCGTCGCGGAAACGGGAAATCTGTTCCAGAGTGCAGGTGTAGCTCTGCGTCTGCCCAAGTAACGCTGTTTCGGGCATGCTGACCCACGTCGGCTCCGGGAGTTTGAAATCTCCAAGGCGAATAGGGGGGCGCAGACCTGATGCGTTCCAGTCGGATGACCGGCGATACCAGGCTGGGGTCTGGTTAAACTGTTTTTTGAAGGCCCGGGTAAAGGTCTGTTGCGAATCAAAGCGGTACTGTAAAGCAATGTCCAGTATCGGACGGCTGGTTAACCGCAGGGCAACCGCCGCTTTCGACAACCGACGTGCACGGATATAGGCACCAATCGCGTGCTCCGTGACGTCTTTAAACATTCTTTGTAAATGCCATTTTGAATAGCCTGCCTTCGCCGCGACGTTATCTAACGACAGCGGTTGATCCAGGTGGCTCTCCAGCCAGACAAGCAAATCTCGAATGATACCGGCTTGGTCCATAAATCGTCCTCAATTCTACTCAGTTCAGTGTTGCAGCAAAAAAGCAAAGTCGGTGGATAGTAGCACTAAAAGCAAAAGTTAAGTACGCGGTTATAGTTTTAAGAATGTGCTGAATCAATTACTCATTGATAGTCGTTCGCGTGAGTAGCCGTGAGCTATGTATGTCATCCGAGATGACATACAATGTTGGCTATTTTCTTTGAAATGGTAACGTCATGACAATTAAAAAATTGTTAATAGTCGCTTCAGTCGCGCTGGTTTCATTCTCTTTACAGGCTGAAGAGGTCGGTTCGGTTGACACGGTTTTCAAATTATTTGGCCCGGATCATAAGATTGTCGTTGAGGCATTTGATGACCCGGATGTGACGAATGTCACCTGCTATCTGAGCCGGGCGAAAACCGGCGGCATCAAGGGCGGGCTGGGGCTTGCCGAGGATACATCGGACTCGGCTATTTCCTGCCAGCAGGTGGGGCCTGTTACGCTTTCAGATAAAATTGCCCAGGGAAAATCGAATGGTGAAGTGGTTTTCCGCAAGCGTACTTCGCTGGTATTTAAAAAGCTGCAGGTTGTCCGCTTTTATGACAAAAATCGTAATGCTTTAATCTATCTGAGTTATTCCGACAAGGTCGTTGACGGCTCGCCGAAAAATGCACTCAGCGCGGTGCCGATTATTCCATGGGGCGGTAAGTGATCTGCGGAACTAATTGATTCTGAGCAAAAAAATGGGCCGAATAAATTCGGCCCATTCAGATTCAATACGGTTTCCGTTAATCTTCCAAATCGCCGCAGAAGCGATAACCTTCGCCGTGAATGGTGGCGATGATCTCCGGGGTATCCGGAATTGATTCGAAATGTTTACGGATGCGGCGAATGGTGACGTCCACAGTACGGTCATGCGGCTTCAGCTCGCGACCGGTCATCTTCTTCAGCAGATCGGCACGGGTTTGAATTTTCCCCGGATTCTCACAGAAGTGCAGCATCGCACGGAATTCGCTGCGCGGCAGCTTGTACTGTTCGCCCTGTGGGTTGATCAGCGAGCGGCTGTTAATGTCCAGCTCCCAGCCGTTGAAGCGATAGCTTTCGACCAGCTTGCGCTCTTCGCTAACTGCGGCCAGATTCATGGTGCGCGACAGCAGGTTGCGGGCGCGGATGGTCAGTTCGCGTGGGTTAAACGGCTTGGTGATGTAGTCATCAGCGCCGATTTCCAGACCGAGAATTTTGTCGACTTCGTTGTCGCGACCGGTCAGGAACATCAGAGCGACATTGGCCTGCTCACGCAGTTCACGTGCCAGCAACAGGCCGTTTTTACCGGGCAGGTTGATGTCCATAATTACCAGATTGACGTCGTTTTCCGTCAGGATCTGGTGCATTTCGGCACCATCCGTAGCTTCATAAACCATGTAGCCTTCGGCTTCAAAAATACTTTTGAGTGTATTACGAGTGACTAATTCGTCTTCAACGATAAGTATGTGCGGGGTCTGCATGTGTTCGCTACCTAAAATTGCCAACAAAACTGGAACAGGACATACCGCTGTCGCGTGGCTGATGTTAAAAATCAGCGGTAAAAGAACAGCAGTACAGAATAATTTTCTGGATACACCTAAGTTACTGTCAACAACATGGTCAGCGTAGCCAAACGGGTGGCGTCTGAATGCCCCGGCAGTGCAAATACGGCATACATCCTAACTGCAACAACGGCAACATAACAGCACTGGCAACAACCATTAAGCAATAAAATAACGCTTAGTTGACTTATATCAAACCAATTGTAGCACGTTAACAGTTTTGTGAAAAACTCTTCCCAGAATGCCAGCTTAGCTCACAAACGGAGCCAAATGCTAACGATTAATCATGGGAGGTTAAACTAACGTTCGCTATACATTTAACAATTGTTAATCAATTGATAAAACTGGTTTTATTTACGTAACATCAGGTTTTTATTGCTTATTCAACAGAAGGCTAGTGTAACATCAGATTCACCGCTTTTAAATTGCTACCGTGGTGCTGTTGGCGAGTTGTTAAATATCACTTTCTGTCATTTGCGCGGCCGGCATGGCAAAGTATCCGCCCGGGTTTTGTTAATAGTAAAGGCGGTTATGCGTTTTCCTCTTATTCTTGTATCCCCCGCTCGTCCTGAAAATGTCGGTGCCGCTGCGCGCGCGATGAAAACCATGGGATTTAGCGAGTTACGTATCGTCAGCAGCGATGTGCATCTTGACGAGGCCGCCAGGCGGGTTGCCCACGGTGCGACGGAAATCCTCGATAACGCCACCCGCTGGGATTCTCTGGCCGCTGCGCTGGAGGACATCGACTTCAGCATCGCCACCACCGCCCGCAGCCGGGCAAAGTTTCGCTACTACGCCACGCCGCAGCAGGTACAAGCCGTGCTGGAAGAAAAGCAGCAGTGGATCGGCAGCGCCGCGCTGGTGTTTGGACGGGAGGATAGCGGCCTGACTAATGACGAGCTGGAGCAGGTCGATTTGCTGACCGGGATCCCGATGGCCGGGGACTATCCTTCGCTGAATCTGGGCCAGGCGGTAATGGTCTTCTGTTATCAGCTTTCGGCGCTGCGCCAGGTCAGTGCGGCCGCAGAACCGGCAGCAGAGGTTCCTCAACTGGCGGCTCTACGCCAGCGTGCGCAGCAGCTGCTGGAGACGCTGGAAGTGGCGGATGACGTTAAACTGGCGGACTGGCTTCAGCAGCGCCTCGGTCTGCTACAGCAGCGCGATACGGCAATGCTGCACCGTTTACTTCACGATGTGGAAAAAAAGCTGGCAGATAAAAACGCTGGTTAATCCCGGATTGATGGCGTGATTTACTGCCAACTTTCGCAGAGATAACAGAACAGATCGGCATCAGGCTAAATTTGTCTCAACTGACGTCGCCGGGCCGGTGGGCCACTGGCGATAAAAAAATTGACTTAGTGGGGCAATTGCTTTACTTCTGAAGGCCGACAGATTTTACAGACAGACAGACGATAAATCTAAAATGCGTAAAAACAGCCTGATTACCACAATCATTATTACCACCACCACCACCACCATTACCACAGGTAACGGTGCGGGCTGACGCATAAAGAGTAAAATAGAAAAAAGCCCGCACCTGAACAGTGCGGGCTTTTTTTTCGTGAAAAATTCAGGAGAGTTTGAACATGCGAGTGCTGAAATTCGGTGGAACCTCGGTAGCCAATGCGGAAAGATTTCTGCGTGTGGCTGACATTCTGGAAAGCAATGCACAGCAGGGACAGGTTGCTACCGTATTGTCCGCGCCAGCAAAAATTACCAATCATCTGGTGGCGATGATTGAAAAAACTATCAGCGGGCAGGATGCGGCGCCGAATATTACCGATGCCGAGCGTATTTTTGCCGAGCTGTTACAGGGGCTGGCGGAAGCCCAGCCGGGCTTCGACTTCGACCGCCTGAAGGGCGTGGTCGATCGGGAGTTCGCGCAGCTTAAGCAGGTTCTGCACGGTATCAGCCTGCTGGGCCAGTGCCCGGACAGCGTTAACGCCGCCATCATCTGCCGCGGTGAGAAACTCTCGATTGCGATTATGGAAGGCCTTCTGCAGGCGCGCGGCTACGGCGTTAGCGTGATCAACCCGGTCGAAAACCTGCTGGCGATTGGGCACTATCTGGAATCCACCGTGGATATCGCGGAATCCACTCGCCGCATTGCTGCCAGTAAAATTCCGGCCAGCAATATGGTGCTGATGGCCGGTTTCACCGCCGGCAACGAGCGCGGCGAACTGGTGGTGCTGGGCCGTAACGGTTCCGACTACTCTGCGGCCGTGCTGGCCGCCTGTCTGCGCGCCGACTGTTGCGAAATCTGGACTGACGTCGACGGGGTTTATACCTGCGACCCGCGCCAGGTTCCGGATGCCAGGCTGCTGAAGTCGATGTCGTATCAGGAGGCCATGGAGCTCTCCTACTTCGGCGCGAAAGTTCTGCATCCCCGCACCATCGCACCCATCGCCCAGTTCCAAATCCCCTGCCTGATTAAAAACACTGCCAACCCACAGGCTCCGGGCACGCTGATCGGCGACAGCGCCAGCGATGACGACACGCCGGTGAAAGGCATCACCAATCTGAACAATATGGCAATGTTCAACATTTCCGGTCCGGGAATGAAAGGCATGGTCGGCATGGCGGCGCGCGTGTTCGCCACTATGTCCCGCAGCGGCATCTCCGTGGTGCTGATCACCCAGTCATCATCCGAATACAGCATCAGCTTCTGCGTGTCTCAGAGCGAGTTGTTACGTGCGCGCAAGGTGCTGGAAGATGAATTCTATCTGGAGCTGAAAGACGGCCTGCTGGAGCCGCTGGACGTGATGGAGCGGCTGGCAGTGATCTCCGTGGTCGGCGACGGCATGCGCACACTGCGCGGGATCTCGGCCAAGTTCTTCTCCGCGCTGGCCCGCGCCAACATCAATATCGTGGCCATCGCGCAGGGTTCTTCCGAGCGCTCTATCTCCGCCGTAGTCAGCAACGATGAGGCGACCACCGGCGTGCGCGTGGTGCATCAGATGCTGTTCGCCACCGATCAGGTGATCGAGGTGTTTGTGATCGGCGTGGGTGGCGTGGGCGGTGCATTAATCGATCAGGTTCATCGCCAGCAGGCGTGGCTGAAGAACAAGCACATCGATCTGCGCGTGTGCGGCATTGCCAATTCGCGTGCGCTGCTGACTAACGTTCACGGCATTCCACTGGAAAACTGGCAGGAACAGCTGCAGGCGACAAAAGAGCCGTTCGATCTGGACCGGCTGAAGCGCCTGGCCAAAGAGTATCATCTGCTTAACCCGGTGATCGTTGACTGTACTTCCAGCCAGCAGGTTGCCGACCGCTACGCCGATTTCCTGGCCGATGGTTTCCACGTGGTGACGCCGAACAAAAAGGCCAACACCTCGTCGTACAGTTATTACCAGCAGATGCGTGCAGCGGCGGCGAAATCACGCCGTAAGTTCCTGTACGATACCAACGTGGGTGCCGGTCTGCCGGTGATTGAGAACCTGCAAAACCTGCTGAACGCCGGTGATGAACTGCTTCGCTTCTCCGGTATTCTCTCCGGCTCGCTGTCGTTTATTTTTGGTAAGCTGGACGAAGGCGTATCGCTGTCTGCGGCCACCAACATGGCGCGTGAGATGGGCTTTACCGAGCCCGACCCGCGTGACGATCTTTCCGGGATGGACGTGGCGCGTAAGTTGCTGATTCTGGCACGTGAGGCAGGCTATCAGCTGGAACTGGATGATATTGAGATCGAAGCCGTGCTGCCGGAAGAGTTTACCGCGATTGCCGATGTCGATACCTTTATGGCTCGCCTGCCGGAACTGGACGATGCGTTTGCGGCCCGGGTTGCCTCGGCGCGTGATGCGGGCAAAGTCCTGCGCTTCGTTGGCGCGATTGAAGAGGGCGGCGTCTGTAAAGTGAAGATCGATGCCGTAGACGGTAACGATCCTCTGTTTAAAGTGAAAAACGGCGAAAACGCGCTGGCCTTCTACAGCCGTTACTATCAGCCAATTCCGCTGGTGCTGCGTGGTTACGGTGCCGGTAATGATGTGACCGCGGCGGGCGTGTTTGCCGATCTGTTACGCACTCTGTCGTGGAAGTTGGGAGTTTAAACATGGTTAAGATTCATGCCCCTGCCTCAATTGGCAACGTCAGCGTCGGCTTCGACGTGCTGGGGGCGGCGGTATCGCCGATTGATGGCACGCTGCTGGGCGACTGCGTCAGCGTAGAAGCGGCTGATGAGTTCAGCCTGCGCAATGAAGGCAGCTTTGTCAGCAAACTGCCCGCCGATCCGAAAGAAAACATTGTTTATCAGTGCTGGGACCGCTTCTGTGAAGCGATCGGCAAGCGCGTTCCGGTGGCGATGACGCTGGAAAAAAACATGCCGATTGGTTCCGGCCTCGGGTCCAGCGCCTGCTCGGTCGTTGCCGGTTTAATGGCCATGAACGAGTTCTGCGGTAAGCCGCTGAACGATACCGAACTTCTGGCGCTGATGGGCGAGCTGGAAGGGCGGATCTCCGGCAGCGTTCACTACGATAACGTTGCCCCGTGCTTCCTCGGCGGCATGCAGCTGATGCTGGAAGAAAACGGCATTATCAGCCAGGCCGTGCCAGGCTTTGATGACTGGCTGTGGGTGATGGCGTATCCGGGGATTAAAGTCTCTACCGCCGAGGCGCGCGCGATTTTACCGGCGCAGTACCGCAAAGAGGATATTATTCGTCACGGTCGCTACCTCGGCGGCTTTATACATGCCTGCCACACGCAGCAGCCGGCACTGGCCGCGAAGCTGATGCAGGACGTGATTGCTGAACCTTACCGTACCCGACTGCTGCCCGGCTTTGCCGAAGCACGTCAGGCGGCGGCCGATATCGGCGCGCTGGCCTGCGGTATTTCGGGTTCAGGGCCGACGCTGTTTGCCGTGTGCAATCAGCTGGATACGGCACAGCGGATGGCAGACTGGCTTCGCCAGAACTATCTGCAAAATGATGAAGGCTTCGTTCATATTTGTCGTTTAGATACGGCAGGCGCACGTAAACTGGGATAACGCATGAAACTGTACAATCTTAAGGATCACAACGAGCAGGTTAGCTTCGCCCAGGCGGTGAAGCAGGGGCTGGGTTCACAGCAGGGCCTGTTCTTTCCGCTGGAGTTACCGGAATTCGAACTGACCGATATTGATGCGCTGCTGGAGGAGGACTTTGTCACTCGCAGCAGCAAAATCCTGTCGGCATTTATCGGCGATGAAATTCCCAAAGAGCAGCTGCTGGCGCGTCTGAAAACCGCCTTTACCTTCCCGGCACCGGTGGCCAGCGTGACGGACGATATCGCCGCTCTGGAGCTGTTCCACGGCCCGACGCTGGCCTTTAAGGACTTCGGCGGCCGTTTTATGGCGCAGATGCTGTCGCATGTCAGCGATTCAGACGAGAAGATCACTATTCTGACCGCCACCTCCGGTGATACCGGTGCCGCCGTGGCTCATGCCTTCTACGGTATGGAAAACGTGCGCGTCGTTATCCTGTATCCGCAGGGTAAAATCAGCCCGCTGCAGGAAAAACTGTTCTGTACGCTGGGCGGCAACATCCAGACTATCGCTATCGACGGTGACTTTGATGCCTGTCAGGCGCTGGTTAAGCAGGCCTTTGACGATGAAGAGCTGAAGAAGGCGATTGGCCTGAACTCGGCGAACTCGATCAACATCAGCCGCCTGCTGGCGCAGATCTGCTACTACTTTGAAGCCGTTGCGCAGCTGCCGCAGGAAAAACGCAATCAGCTGGTGATCTCGGTTCCAAGCGGCAACTTCGGCGATCTGACCGCCGGCCTGCTGGCAAAATCACTGGGCCTGCCGGTGAAGCGTTTTATCGCCGCCACCAATGCCAACGATACCGTGCCGCGCTTCCTGGCCGACGGCCAGTGGACACCAAATGTCACTGTTGCCACGCTGTCTAACGCCATGGACGTGTCGCAGCCAAATAACTGGCCGCGCGTGGAAGAGATTTTCCGCCGTAAAACCTGGCGTTTGCAGGATCTGGGCTTCGGTGCGGTGAGTGATGAAACCACCAAAGAAACCATGCGCGAACTGGCCGACCTGGGCTACATCTCAGAGCCACATGCGGCGATCGCCTATCGCCTGCTGCGCGATCAGCTCCAGGAAGGGGAGTTTGGCCTGTTCCTGGGCACGGCGCATCCGGCGAAGTTCATTGAGAGCGTGGAAGCGATCCTCGACCGCAAGCTGCCTCTGCCGGAAGCCCTGGCCGAGCGCGCGGATCTGCCGCTGCTGTCGCACAAGATGAAGGCCGAGTTCGCCGATCTGCGAGAATTCCTGCTGAAGAAGTAACACTGTAGGCATGAGATAGGGTCCCCTCAGGGGACCTTTTTTTATCAGTGGTCAGACTTAGTGAAGGTCTATTTTCAGCGTGGCGCTGGCGTTGAACTTCCCCCCACCTGTTGTGATATTACCTGACTTCACCGGTACGGCCTGCAGGACAGGCTGTTTAGGGTAACTGGGTACCAGTGGCTTGTTCAGGTCGAACGGTTTATCATCAGCCAGAAATTTTATGCCAAGTGAGGGATGATCGGTTTTAAGGTATTTATTATCAAAGCTCGCCCCATCGCCCACCAACGTTAACGATATCTGCCGGGAACTACTCCAGGAGCTGCAGGTGATGGTGTAATTGATCGGTTGCTTATAATTAGAACCATCAATTCTGTCTGGCCTGATCTCCTTAAAATCCACGCTATTCAGGGGGTCGCCATTATTAATTTTGCATGGAGTGGGAGCCATTACGTTGACTTTCACCGTGACCGTCGAGGGTGTTCCGGAAACGGCTGGAAAGGCAATGGGGAAAATGATCAGGATGGTCAGTAAGTGAATTCTTAGTTTATTCATAGTTGTTGCTGGTTCCATATATAAACGCAGATTAGCTTGCGCTGCTGATCCATTCAGCACTGAAATTATCAACGTGGCATAGTATATAACCGGTTTATATTACAGTAAAGAAATGGTATCATTTTTTAGCTGTGGTTTGCAGTTGCAAGGATTATTTCCAAAAAGATTTAAAAGGAGTTAAAAATGAGGTTTTTTTATATTCTGTGCTTCTGCATATTGAATTTGTTTTCGTCATCCGCCTGGTCGGTTGTCACTATGGAGTTTCTTAAAGCAAACCCAGGGGTAGTCAATGGTAATTACTCTTGGCCATCGCAGCCCACTACGGGGGTCATGTGCCACACTGGGGGGTGCAAGGTGGGCGTCTGTCTTTATATCCGTTCAATAAGCCGATGTGGCGGGGCGTATTTTAAATCAGTGAATATTCCTGCTGGAGCAACGGATCAAGATGCCTGGAAAGCGTTTACCCAAAAATTTGGCCAAAACGGAGGCTGGGCTGGGATAATGGGTGGTCCGTATGACAAGATGTGTGCGGGAATGGCCGTTACCGAAAACTTAATCGCCACCCTGATACCGGGTTCGAACTGTGCCGCCCCGCCGGGCAAGGATCAGGTGGAGTGCAGCATTCAGGATAGTCTGACGCTTAATCATAACACGCTTGCGGCTAATTCTCTGAACGGTAATCGGGCATCGAAGGGTATTATTATTAAATGTAATTTACCGGCAACAATGACGTTAAAACTGCTGAAACAGAGTGATATTGAACTGGGTAATGACGGGCTGGTAACAACCACGCTGTATAGCAACGACGTTAATTTGATAAGTGGAATGACGTTAAGCGTGCCTGAAGGAGATACCCGGGTGAATGTTTCGTCGGTCCTTCATGCAAAAGCACTGGATATTCCCGCAGGGCCACGCCAGGGTAGCGGTACGATGATGTTGGAATTTTACTAGTAATTATATCCTCTCATTATTTACACGGGAGGATATAATGTCGCGAGCTACGCTTTTTCGTGGCGTTTAAATATTATTTCGTTGCCGGAACTTAAATTAGCATCAAAGTGGTATCCATCGACATCAAACTTTTTCAGCTGTTCAGGTTTTGTCAGGCGGTTCTGAATAATGTAGCGGCTCATCAGGCCGCGCGCCTTCTTGGCGTAGAAGCTGATCACCTTAAACTTGCCGTTCTTCTCATCTAAAAATACCGGCTTGATAATCTCGCCGTTCAGCTGTTTCGGTTTTACCGCTTTGAAGTATTCATCGGAAGCGAGGTTCACCAGCACTTTATCACCCTGCGCGGCCAGCGCGTCATTCAGCGCATGGGTCAGCCTGTCGCCCCAGAAGCTGTAGAGGTCTTTCCCCGCCGGGTTATCCAGTTTGATGCCCATCTCCAGTCGATACGGCATCATCAGATCCAGCGGGCGCAGCAGGCCATAAAGGCCGGAGAGCATGCGCAGATGCTGCTGGGCATAGTCGAAATCATCTTCGCTGAAGCCTTCCGCCTGCAGGCCGGTGTACACGTCACCCTTGAATGCCAGAATCGCCTGACGGGCGTTTTCCGGGGTGAAATCCGGCTGCCAGTCATTGAAGCGCTCCGCGTTGAGCACCGCCAGCTTGTCGCTGATATGCATCAGTGAACCGATATCGGCAGGGGAAAGCCTGCGGGCAATTTTAATGAGTTTCTGCGACTCATCCAGCAGCGCGGGTTGGGTAAAACGTTGGGTCGCAAGCGGGCTTTCATAGTCCAGCGTTTTTGCGGGGGAAATTACCATCAGCATGATCGGGGGTCCTTGTGCATCGCGAAAAATTGCCAGCGCATACTGTAGCAAAAAAGCGTTAACAGAGGACAAATCGCTGTCATTGGTGGATCTGCTGATTCATCGTAAAGAAACGGAAAAAGCCCGTTTGTGTTGAGGTTTTATCCCGCTGTGGCACAGGGTTTTATGGTTGTTGCATGGCCGGGTACGCGTGCTATCATCCGGGGCAGACATTTTCAACACCCTGACAAATCAACCTTGTTTCAACCTTGATGAGAATGACAACTATGACGGACAAATTATCCTCCCTGCGTCAGATCACTACCGTTGTTGCCGATACCGGCGACATCGCGGCGATGAAACTCTACAAACCGCAGGATGCCACCACCAACCCTTCTCTGATCCTCAGCGCTGCCCAAATCCCAGAATACCGCAAGCTGATTGATGAAGCCGTGACCTGGGCGCGCGAGCAGAGCAGCGATAAAGAAGCACAGGTTTCTTTCGCAGCCGACAAACTGGCCGTTAACATCGGTCTGGAAATCCTTAAGCTGGTTCCGGGTCGTATTTCTACCGAAGTGGATGCGCGTCTGTCTTACGACACCGAAGGCAGCATTGCTAAAGCGCGTAGCCTGATCAAACTGTACAACGATGCTGGCATCAGCAACGACCGCATCCTGATCAAACTGGCGTCGACCTGGCAGGGCATCCGTGCCGCCGAGCAGCTGGAAAAAGAAGGCATCAACTGTAACCTGACCCTGCTGTTCTCCTTCGCTCAGGCGCGTGCCTGTGCCGAAGCGGGCGTGTACCTGATCTCGCCATTCGTTGGCCGTATCCTCGACTGGTACAAAGCCAACACCGATAAGAAAGAGTACGCGCCAGCAGAAGATCCAGGCGTTGTTTCCGTGACTGAAATCTACGAATACTACAAGCAGCACGGTTACGAAACCGTGGTGATGGGCGCAAGCTTCCGTAACGTAGGCGAAATCATTGAACTGGCTGGCTGCGACCGTCTGACCATCTCTCCGGGCCTGCTGAAAGAGCTGGCTGAGACCGAAGGCAGCATCGAGCGCAAGCTGTCCTTCACCGGTGAAGTGAAAGCACGTCCGGCGAAAATGACCGAAGCAGAGTTCCTGTGGCAGCACAACCAGGATCCAATGGCGGTTCAGAAACTGGCTGAAGGCATCCGTAACTTTGCCGTCGATCAGGGCAAGCTTGACAAGATGATCGCTGACCTGCTGTAACAGCCTTCATATCTGAAGCTGTAGCGGCGTTGGCTGCGCGGGCGCACCCCGGTCACTTACCTTTGTAAGCTCCCGGGGATTTGCCCGCTTGCCGCCTTGCTACAGCTCCAGCTATTTTGGCTGGCCCAGCTTCATATCTGACGCTGTAGCGGCGTTGGCTGTGCGGGCGCACCCCGGTCACTTACCTTTGTAAACTCCCGGGGATTTGCCCGCTTGCCGCCTTGCTACAACTCCAGCTATTTTGGCTGACCCAACTGTTCATATCGCCCACCCTCGCTATACATCCTGCTTTGCTATGGTTTATCCTTGCGTTAACTTTCTTTATCTGACGGCAAATCCCTATGAATACACTTCGCATTGGCCTGATCTCCGTATCTGACCGCGCGGCAAACGGCATCTACCAGGATCAGGGCCTGCCCGCGCTGGAAGACTGGCTTTCTGCAGCGCTATCGACGCCGTTCAAAATTGAGAAGCGTCTGGTGCCCGATGAGCAGCCGATGATCGAGCAGACGATCTGCGAGTTGGTTGATGAACTGTTTTGCCATCTGGTGCTGACCACCGGCGGCACCGGCCCGGCGCGACGCGACGTGACGCCCGATGCCACCCTGGCGATCGCCGATCGTGAAATGCCCGGCTTCGGCGAACAGATGCGCCAGATCAGCCTGAATTTTGTGCCGACGGCGATCCTTTCACGTCAGGTTGGGGTGATCCGCAAACAGTCGCTGGTGATTAATCTGCCGGGGCAGCCTAAATCGATCAAAGAGACGCTGGAAGGGTTGAAGGATGAGCAGGGCAAGACGACCGTGCACGGTATTTTTGCCAGCATTCCCTACTGCATTCAGCTGCTGGACGGGCCTTATATTGAGACCCACCCGCAGGTGGTAGCAGCATTCAGGCCGAAAAGCGCTCGCCGCGAAACAAACAGCTAAAAAACAGGATTCTCAGGCATAAGATCCAGTGCCGTCTGGTGTAGATGATAATTGCCGTTATAGTAAGCATAGCTTTACAAGGTGTAATTATTTTTCTGCTCTCTGACTATGGAATTACCCTAAGAATCATGGAACAAGAACACGCACGACCTTTGAACCGACAGGATTATAAAACCCTGGTGCTCGCCGCGCTCGGTGGCGCGCTGGAATTCTACGACTTTATTATCTTCGTCTTTTTTGCCGCCGTGATCGGCGAACTGTTTTTCCCTGCCGATATCCCTGAATGGCTGCGTCAGCTGCAGACGTTCGCCATCTTTGCTGCAGGATACCTTGCCCGCCCGTTAGGCGGCCTGATTATGGCCCACTTTGGCGACAGCAAAGGGCGCAAGAAAATGTTCAGTCTGAGCATTCTGCTGATGGCCCTGCCCACGCTGGCGATGGGGCTGCTGCCGACCTATGCCACGCTGGGTATTGCTGCACCCATTCTGCTGCTGCTGCTTCGGTTATTGCAGGGCGCGGCGATCGGTGGTGAAGTGCCCGGTGCCTGGGTGTTCGTGGCCGAACACGTGCCGCAAAAGCGCGTGGGCTTTGCCTGCGGTACGCTGACCGCCGGGCTGACCTTTGGCATTTTGCTGGGCTCGCTGGTCGCCACGCTGATAAATACCAGCATGACGCCGCAGGCCATCGCTGAGACAGGCTGGCGCATTCCGTTCCTGCTGGGTGGTGCTTTTGGTCTGCTGGCCATGTACCTGCGCCGCTGGCTGCATGAAACGCCGGTGTTTACCCAAATGCAGCATCGCAAAGCCTTATCGGATGAGCTGCCGTTGAAAACGGTGATTGCCCATCATCGCCAGAGCGTGGTGGTGTCGATGCTGCTGACCTGGCTGCTCTCCGCCTGCATTGTGGTGGTGCTGCTGATGGCCCCGGCGCTGCTGCAAAAACTGCACGGCCTGCCCGCCGCCTTGACCCTTAAAGCGAACAGCCTGGCCACGGTGATGCTGATTTTCGGCTGCATTATTTCCGGTGCGCTGGTCGATCGTATTGGCGCGGCGACCACGCTGATTGCCGGCAGCCTGCTGCTGGCGGTGACCAGTTGGACCTTCTTTACCGTTGCCGCAGAGTATCCGGCCTGGCTGTTCAGCGCCTATGCGCTGGCCGGTCTGTGCGTGGGCGTTGTTGGCGTGGTGCCTTTCGTGATGGTGTCGGCATTTCCCCCTGCGGTTCGTTTTACCGGTATCTCCTTCTCTTACAATCTTTCATATGCCATTTTCGGCGGGCTGACGCCCATCATGGTGACGCTGATGATGAAGCTGACGCCGATGGCACCGGCTTACTACGTTCTTGGCCTGGCCGGGGTCGGCGTACTGGTCGGCCTGTGGCTCAAACGCGCGTCCGCGCAGCGTGTTTTACTGCAGCAGGTGAGCGCCCAGTAACCCTCGTTTTATCGTGGTTAAACCGGACTGGCCTGCGCCGGTCCGTTTTTTTTAAAAAAAAACGACTTTTTTTTGCTGTTGCCCCTTGATGCGGCGCTTTGCGGCCCCATCTTATTTGGCATCCGAGGCTACGGACCTGGAAAAAAAGAGCGGGATGAGCAGTTGAAACTGTGAGAAATGCCCGCATTTAAGGTTCATAACCTGATTTGAAATGAATTTAAGTGGGAGACGTTTAGATGGGTAAGATTATTGGTATTGACCTGGGTACGACTAACTCTTGTGTCGCTATCATGGATGGCGGCAAGGCACGTGTACTGGAGAATGCGGAAGGCGATCGCACTACGCCATCCATCATTGCTTACACTCAGGACGGTGAAACGCTGGTAGGTCAGCCTGCTAAACGTCAGGCCGTGACCAACCCGCAGAATACCCTGTTTGCGATCAAGCGCCTGATTGGCCGTCGCTTCCAGGATGAAGAAGTACAGCGTGATATTAAAATCATGCCGTTCAAAATCGTTGGCGCTGACAACGGTGACGCATGGCTGGACGTGAAAGGCCAGCGCGTAGCACCTCCGCAGATCTCTGCAGAAGTGCTGAAAAAAATGAAGAAAACAGCAGAAGATTACCTGGGTGAGCCAGTGACCGAAGCGGTTATTACCGTACCGGCTTACTTTAACGATGCACAGCGTCAGGCAACCAAAGATGCGGGTCGTATCGCCGGTCTGGAAGTCAAACGTATCATCAACGAACCAACCGCAGCCGCACTGGCCTACGGTCTGGATAAAGGCCAGGGTAACCGCACTATCGCGGTATACGACCTGGGTGGTGGTACTTTCGATATCTCTATCATCGAAATCGATGAAGTTGACGGCGAAAAAACCTTCGAAGTTCTGGCAACCAACGGTGATACCCACCTGGGTGGTGAAGACTTCGACAGCCGCATGATCAACTATCTGGTGGCTGAGTTTAAGAAAGATTCAGGCATCGATCTGCACAACGATCCGCTGGCCATGCAGCGTCTGAAAGAAGCTGCTGAAAAAGCGAAAATCGAACTGTCTTCTGCCCAGCAGACCGACGTGAACCTGCCGTACATCACTGCTGATGCGACCGGTCCTAAGCACCTGAACATCAAAGTGACTCGTGCGAAGCTGGAATCACTGGTAGAAGACCTGGTTGCTCGCTCTATCGAGCCGCTGAAAGTTGCGCTGCAGGATGCGGGCCTGTCCGTATCTGATATCAACGACGTCATCCTCGTTGGTGGCCAGACGCGTATGCCAATGGTGCAGTCAAAAGTGGCTGAGTTCTTTGGTAAAGAGCCGCGTAAAGACGTTAACCCGGACGAAGCCGTTGCCGTGGGCGCAGCCGTACAGGGTGGCGTGCTGGCGGGTGAAGTGAAAGACGTTCTGCTGCTGGACGTTACCCCACTGTCACTGGGTATCGAAACCATGGGCGGCGTGATGACTTCACTCATCACCAAGAACACCACCATTCCAACCAAGCACAGCCAGGTGTTCTCTACCGCTGAAGACAACCAGTCTGCGGTAACCATCCACGTTGTGCAGGGTGAGCGTAAACGCGCTGCGGATAACAAGTCACTGGGCCAGTTCAACCTTGACGGTATCCAGTCAGCACCGCGCGGCATGCCGCAGATCGAAGTGACCTTCGACATCGACGCCGACGGTATTCTGCACGTATCCGCTAAAGACAAAAACAGCGGTAAAGAGCAGAAGATCACCATTAAGGCCTCTTCCGGTCTGAACGACGAAGAGATCGAAAAAATGGTGCGCGATGCGGAAGCTAACGCTGAGTCTGACCGCAAGTTTGAAGAACTGGTGCAGACCCGTAACCAGGGTGACCAGGTTGCGCACAGCACCCGTAAGCAGCTGACCGATGCCGGTGACCAACTTCCAGCAGACGTGAAAGCGCCAATCGAAGCGGCTCTGACCGAGCTGGATACTGCGCTGAAAGGCGAAGACAAAGCTGAGATTGAAGCGAAAATCCAGGCGCTGATGGAAGTGTCAGGCAAGCTGATGGAGTTTGCTCAGCAGCAGCAGGCCGCTGGCGGCGCAGCCGATGCAGCCGAAGGCAAAAAAGATGACGACGTCGTTGACGCCGAATTCGAAGAAGTTAAAGACAAGAAATAATCGCCCTTGAGCGGGCATGATGCTCCCTCGGTGGAGCATCGTATTAACCAGCACGGGCGTGGAGATTTCTCCCCGCCCGTGCACGCATGTTAAGGGCAGGATCAATAACAATGGCGAAGAAAGACTATTACGAGGTTTTAGGCGTTTCCAAATCTGCGGAAGAGCGTGAAATCAAAAAGGCTTATAAACGTCTTGCGATGAAGTTCCACCCCGACCGCAACCAGGGCGATAAAGAAGCCGAAGAGAAATTCAAAGAGATCAAAGAGGCGTACGAAATTCTGACCGATGCGCAGAAACGTGCGGCTTACGATCAGTACGGCCATGCTGCCTTTGAACAGGGCGGAATGGGCGGCGGCGGCGGTTTCGGCGGTGGTGGTGGTGCAGACTTTAGCGATATCTTTGGCGACGTATTCGGCGATATTTTCGGCGGAGGCCGCCGTCAACAGCGCGCCGCACGCGGTGCTGATTTGCGCTACAACATGGAACTGACGCTGGAAGAAGCGGTACGCGGCGTGACCAAAGAGATCCGCATTCCAACGCTGGAAGAGTGTGAAGTCTGCCACGGCAGCGGTGCGAAAGCGGGGACCAAGCCGCAGACCTGTTCAACCTGTCACGGTGCAGGCCAGGTACAGATGCGTCAGGGCTTCTTCACCGTCCAGCAGGCGTGTCCAACCTGTCACGGTCGCGGCTCGGTGATTAAAGATCCGTGCAACGCCTGTCACGGCCACGGACGCGTTGAGAAGTCGAAAACGCTGTCGGTGAAAATTCCAGCTGGCGTGGATACCGGTGACCGCATCCGCCTGACTGGTGAAGGTGAAGCCGGCGAGCACGGCGCGCCGTCGGGCGATCTGTACGTTCAGGTTCAGGTGAAAAAACACCGTATCTTCGAACGTGAAGAAAACAACCTGTACTGCGAAGTGCCGATTAACTTTGCGATGGCAGCCCTGGGCGGCGAGATTGAAGTGCCTACCCTTGACGGCCGCGTGAAGCTGAAAGTGCCGGCGGAAACGCAGACCGGCAAGCTGTTCCGCATGCGCGGTAAAGGCGTGAAATCCGTGCGCGGTGGTGCGCAGGGCGACCTGCTGTGCCGCGTGGTGGTGGAAACTCCGGTCAGCCTGAACGACAAGCAGAAAGCGCTGCTGCGCGAGCTGGAAGAGAGCTTTGGTGGCCCGAGCGGCGATCAGAACAGCCCGCGTTCAAAGAGCTTCTTTGACGGCGTGAAAAAGTTCTTCGACGATCTGACGCGTTAATCCGTTTTTATCTTTTAAGCGCGTCATCAGATGGGCGGCCTCAACAAAGGCTGCCCATTTTTTTCATTCGGAAATTCCGATCGGTTAACCATTTATAATCTGTTTTTTACGAAGAGTTAAAGCGAGTATGCTGTGGGCTTCTTTACGCTCACACTCGAATTAATGGAATCTTCGATGAAAACAGCTCTCAAGCGTCTGCTTAACAATGACGCCACCGGCGGTGTGGTACTGATCGTGGCCGCTGCCATCGCGATGTTTCTGGCGAACAACAGCACTACGCAGCAGGGGTATCAGGCGCTACTGGCGATGCCGGTGCAGTTCCGTTTTGGCGAACTCGACATCAACAAAGATCTGCTGCTGTGGATCAATGATGCGCTGATGGCGCTGTTCTTCCTGCTGATTGGCCTTGAGGTGAAGCGCGAGCTGGTCACCGGCTCGCTGAACAGCCGCGAGCGGGCGATGTTCCCGCTGATCGCCGCGCTGGGCGGAATGCTGGCTCCGGCCCTGATCTTCACCGCCTTTAACCATAACGATCCACTGGCGATCCACGGCTGGGCGATCCCTACCGCTACGGACATCGCTTTTGCACTGGGGATCCTCGCGCTGCTGGGTAGCCGGGTACCGGTACAGTTAAAAATGTTCCTGATGGCGCTGGCGGTGATTGATGACCTTGGTGCCATCGTGATTATCGCCTTCTTCTACACCAGCGATCTTTCACTAGTTTCGTTGAGCGTGGCGGCTGCCTCTGTCCTGGCGCTGGCGCTGCTGAATCTGTGCGGGGTGCGTAAGACCTCGCTGTATCTGCTGGTCGGGGTCGTGCTGTGGGTGGCCGTGCTGAAGTCCGGCGTTCACGCGACGCTGGCTGGCGTGATCGTCGGCTTCTTTATCCCGTTGAAGGGAAAGGGGGACGTTTCACCGTCGATTGATTTAGCGCACGGATTACAGCCGTGGGTCAGCTGGATCATCCTGCCGCTGTTTGCCTTTGCCAATGCCGGCGTTTCGCTGAGCGGCGTCTCGCTCAACGGCCTTTTCTCCGCCGTACCGCTGGGGATTATCCTTGGCCTGTTTATCGGCAAGCCGCTGGGTATTACGCTGATCTGCTGGCTGGCGGTGAAGCTGAAAATTGCCGCTTTGCCCGAGCGTACCAAAATGGTCGATATAGCCGCCGTTGGCGTGCTGTGCGGGATTGGCTTTACCATGTCGATCTTTATCGCCTCGCTGGCCTTTGATGCGCAGCATGAAGAGATGGTCACGCTGGCGAAGCTGGGTATCCTCGCCGGCTCGGTGGTTTCCGCCGTGGTGGGCTATCTGCTGCTGCGAGTGAAGCTGAAGTAGCGCGTCGCGGAGGATGACATGTCGCAGATGAACTTTAACCACCTCTATTACTTCTGGCAGGTCTGTAAAACCGGCTCGGTGGTTAAAGCTGCCGAGGTACTCAACCTCACGCCGCAGACCATTACCGGCCAGCTGAAGGCGCTGGAAGAGCGTCTGCAGGGCCGCCTGTTCAAACGTCAGGGAAGGGGGCTGGTGCCCTCAGAGCTGGGGCAACTGGTGTTCCGCTACGCCGACCGCATGTTTACCCTCAGCCAGGAAATGCTGGATATCGTTAACTACCGTAAGGAAGCGAGCCTGCTGTTTGACGTCGGCGTGGCCGATGCTCTGTCCAAAAAGCTGGTCAGCCAGATCCTCGCAACCGCCGTACAGGAAGCGGAGCCTATTCATCTGCGCTGCTTTGAATCGACCCATGAGCTGCTGCTGGAGCAGCTCAGTGAGCACAAGCTGGATATGATCCTCTCCGACTGCCCGGTCGATTCTTCGCAGCAGGCGGGGCTGTTTTCCGTCAAGCTGGGCGAATGCGGCGTCAGCTTCTGGTGCCACGACGCGCTGCCCGACAGCGCGTTTCCGGCCTGCCTGACCGCGCATAATGTGCTGGTTCCCGGCCGGCGATCGATGCTGGGGCGTCGGCTGCTGAACTGGTTTCAGTCGCAGAATCTGGACGTGACCATTCTCGGTGAGTTCGACGATGCGGCGCTGATGAAGGCTTTTGGTGTCGCTAACCGGGCCATTTTTGTCGCACCCACGCTGTACGGAAAAGAAAGCTACTACGATGAAGGGATTGTCGAACTGGGCCGGCCGGAAGCGGTGATGGAGGAGTACCACGTCATTTTTGCCGAAAGGATGATCCAGCATCCGGCGGTGCAGCGTATCTGCAATAAAGATTTCAGCGCGCTGTTTGCCGTTTAACAGGCATAAAAAAACCGCCGTAAGGCGGTCTTTTTAACGCGGATTAACAAACTGGCATTAAGCCAGGTTGCCGATCTGTGCAGCCAGGTTTGCTTTATGACGAGCAGCCTTGTTTTTGTGGATCAGGCCTTTAGCTGCCTGGCGGTCCACGATAGGTTGCATTTCATTGAATGCAGCCTGTGCAGCTGCTTTATCGCCAGTAGCGATAGCTGCGTATACTTTCTTAACAAAGGTACGCATCATTGAACGACGGCTAGCGTTGTGCTTACGACGCTTCTCAGACGTTACTGCGCGTTTCTTAGCTGATTTGATATTAGCCAAGGTCCAACTCCCAAATAGTTCTATGAGGACAATTCAAAGGCCGAGGAATATGCCCTTTTCGCCTTCGGTTGTCAATGGATTTGTGCAAATAAGCGCCGATGAAACATTGGCACTTGGTTACGTTTCGATGGCGCAAGATTCTACCAGCTTCAGTCTGGCGAATACAGCTTATTCACAAGAAAAATATAATCCCATGGCCAGCAAGTACCATACAGAATGAAATGGCAGTAAGAAAGCGCGAAAGCCCGCAATCGCGGGTTAACCTTCATCGCTGTACAAGGTATAATCCGCCGATTTCCACAAATTTGAGCCAGCCATGAAGTTTATCCGCGGTATACATAACCTGAGAGAGCAGCATCGCGGCTGCGTACTGGCTATCGGTAATTTCGATGGCGTACACCGCGGTCACCAGGCGCTGCTGGCGCGCCTTTGCGAAGAAGGGCGACAGCGCAATCTGCCGGTGATGGTGATGCTGTTTGAACCCCAGCCGCTGGAGCTGTTCGCGGTTGACGGTGCCCCGGCGCGGCTAACCCGCCTGCGCGAAAAAGTGCGTTATCTGGAGCAGGCCGGTATCGATAACGTGCTGTGCGTCCGCTTTGACAGACGTTTTGCCGCCCATACGGCGCAAAGCTTTATTGCCGATCTGCTGGTCGATAAGCTGGGCGTGCAGTTCCTTGTCGTCGGTGATGATTTCCGCTTTGGCGCTGGTCGCCAGGGCGATTTCCTGTTATTACAGAAGGCTGGCGTCGAATACGGTTTCGATGTCATCAGCACCCAGACATTTTGCGATAATGGCAAACGCATCAGTAGTACGGCAGTACGCCAGGCGCTGGCAGACGATGACCTGGCGCAGGCAGCCGTTTTGCTGGGGCATCCCTTCAGCATTTCTGGTCGCGTGGTCCACGGCGATGCACTGGGCCGGACGATTGGTTTCCCCACCGCTAACCTGCCGCTGCGTCGTACCGTTTCCCCGGTAAAAGGGGTGTACGCCGTTGAAGTGCTGGGCCTGGGGGATCGTCCACTGCCGGGCGTTGCCAATATTGGCACCCGACCGACCGTTGCCGGGCTGCGTCAGCAGCTTGAAGTGCACCTGCTGGATGTCGCTATCGACCTATACGGACGCCATATTGACGTGGTGCTGCGTAAAAAAATTCGCAACGAGCAGCGCTTTGCCTCGCTCGATGCACTGAAAGAGCAAATTGCTAAAGATGTGGTGACGGCCCGCGACTTTTTCGGGCTAAAGACACCGGTTTAAACAGAACTGAAGCGAAATACGGAATCGAGAATCTGATGAGTGACTATAAATCTACCCTGAATTTGCCGGAAACGGGGTTCCCGATGCGTGGCGATCTGGCCAAACGCGAACCGGGAATGCTGCAACGTTGGTATGATGACAACCTGTACGGCATCATCCGCGAAGCCAAAAAAGGGAAAAAAACCTTTATCCTTCATGATGGCCCTCCTTATGCGAACGGCAGCATTCATATTGGTCACTCAGTTAACAAGATTCTGAAAGATATTATCGTTAAGTCGAAAGGCATGGCGGGCTACGATTCGCCGTACGTGCCGGGCTGGGACTGCCACGGTCTGCCTATCGAACACAAAGTTGAGCAGATGATCGGCAAGCCGGGTGAGAAAGTCACCCCGGCCGAGTTCCGCGCTGCCTGCCGTAAATACGCTGCCGAGCAGGTAGAAGGGCAGAAAGCCGACTTCATCCGCCTGGGCGTGCTGGGCGACTGGGATCGCCCGTACCTGACGATGAACTTCAAAACCGAAGCCAACATCATCCGCGCGCTGGGTAAAATCATCGGTAACGGCCACCTGCACAAAGGCGCGAAGCCGGTGCACTGGTGCCTGGACTGCCGCTCTGCGCTGGCGGAAGCCGAAGTTGAGTATTACGACAAAACCTCACCTTCCATTGACGTGATGTTTAACGCGCTGGATGCCGATGCCGTGCGCGCGAAGTTTGGCGTTGCCGCTTCAGAAGGCCCGGTTTCACTGGTTATCTGGACCACCACCCCGTGGACCATGCCGGCTAACCGCGGTATCTCCCTGCATCCGGAATTTGAGTATCAGCTGCTGCAGATCGACGGCCGCAGCCTGATCCTGGCGAAAGAGCTGGTGGAAAGCGTGATGAAGCGCGCGGGCGTCGCCGAGTGGACCGTGCTGGGCGAATGCAAAGGTGAGGCGCTGGAGCTTCAGCTGTTCCAGCATCCCTTCCTGGAGCAGATCCAGTCGAAGGTCGTTCTGGGTGAGCACGTTACGCTGGAAGCCGGTACCGGTGCCGTGCATACCGCACCGGGTCACGGCCCGGATGACTATGTCATCGGTCAGAAATACGGTCTGGAAACCGCGAACCCGGTTGGCCCGGACGGCACCTATCTGCCGGGTACCTACCCGACGCTGGACGGCGTTAACGTCTTTAAAGCCAACGATATGATCGTTGAGCTGCTGAAAGAAAAAGGTGCACTGCTGCACGTTGAAAAACTGCACCACAGCTACCCGCACTGCTGGCGTCACAAAACGCCGATCATTTTCCGTGCCACCCCGCAGTGGTTTATCAGCATGGATCAGAAAGGTCTGCGTGCGCAGTCGCTGAAAGAGATCAAAGGCGTGCAGTGGATCCCGGACTGGGGCCAGGCGCGTATCGAAGCCATGGTGGCGAACCGTCCTGACTGGTGTATCTCACGCCAGCGTACCTGGGGCGTGCCGATGTCGCTGTTCGTGCACAAAGACACCGAGCAGCTGCATCCGGACAGCCTGGCGCTGATGGAAAAAGTCGCGCTGCGCGTAGAGGAAGAAGGCATCCAGGCATGGTGGGATCTTGATCCGCGTGATCTGATGGGCGATGACGCCGACAACTATGTGAAAGTACCGGACACGCTGGACGTGTGGTTTGACTCCGGTTCAACCAGCTACTCGGTGGTGGATGCGCGCCCTGAGTTCGGCGGCCACACCCCGGATATGTATCTGGAAGGGTCTGACCAGCATCGCGGCTGGTTTATGTCCTCACTGATGATCTCGACGGCGATGAAGGGCAAAGCGCCTTATCGTCAGGTACTGACCCACGGTTTCACCGTTGACGGTCAGGGCCGCAAGATGTCCAAATCGCTGGGCAATACCGTCTCGCCGCAGGACGTCATGAACAAGCTGGGCGCGGATATTCTGCGTCTGTGGGTGGCTTCTACCGACTATTCCGGTGAAATCGCCGTATCCGATGAAATCCTTAAGCGTTCTGCTGACAGCTATCGCCGCATTCGTAACACCGCGCGCTTCCTGCTGGCTAACCTGGCGGGCTTTAATCCGGAAACCGATCTGGTGAAGCCGGAAGAGATGGTGGTGGTCGATCGCTGGGCCGTGGGTCGTGCGCTGGATGCGCAGAACGATATCGTCGCCTCTTACGAAGCCTATGATTTCCACGAAGTGGTTCAGCGCCTGATGCAGTTCTGCTCGGTGGAAATGGGTTCCTTCTACCTCGACATCATCAAAGATCGTCAGTACACCGCGAAGGCCGATGGCCTGGCGCGCCGCAGCTGCCAGACCGCGCTGTGGTACATCGCCGAGGCGCTGGTGCGCTGGATGGCACCGATCATGTCGTTTACCGCCGATGAGATCTGGGGATACCTGCCGGGCAAACGCAGCCAGTACGTGTTTACCGAAGAGTGGTTCGATGGCCTGTTCAGCCTTGCGGCGGACGAGTCGATGAACGACGCCTACTGGGCGGACCTGCTGAAAGTGCGTACTGAGGTCAACAAAGTGATTGAGCAGGCGCGTGCCGACAAGCGCATTGGTGGCTCGCTGGAAGCCAGCGTCACGCTGTACGCCGATGCTGAGCTGGCCGCGAAGCTGAACAGCCTGGGTGAAGAGCTGCGCTTTGTGCTGCTGACCTCCGGTGCTGCGGTGGCGGATTACGCTCAGGCAACCGACGATGCGCAGCAGAGCGAGGTCATCAAAGGCCTGAAGATCGCTCTGCATAAAGCAGAAGGTGAGAAGTGCCCGCGCTGCTGGCATTACACCACCGATATCGGTCAGAACGCTGCGCATGCAGACGTTTGTGGCCGCTGTGCCACCAACGTCGCGGGCAGCGGCGAACTGCGTAAGTTTGCATAATGAGCCGCCCCGTTCTCTCTACCGGATTGCGCTGGCTATGGCTGGTGCTGGTGGTGATTGGCATCGATTTCGCCAGTAAACAGTGGATTATGAATACGCTGATGCTGCATGAGTCGATGCCGGTGATGCCATATTTTAACTTTTTTTATGCTCACAACTACGGCGCGGCTTTCAGCTTCCTCGCCGATAAAGGTGGCTGGCAGCGCTGGTTCTTTGCCGGTATTGCTATTGCCATCGTTGTCGTGCTGCTGGTGATGATGTACCGCAGCCCGGCGAGCAATAAACTGAATAACATCGCCTATGCGCTGATCGTTGGTGGTGCATTAGGCAACCTGTTTGACCGGTCATATCATGGCTTCGTGGTGGACTTCATCGATTTTTACGTTGGAGACTGGCACTTTGCCACGTTTAATATCGCCGACTGCGCCATCTGTATTGGTGCTGCGCTGGTCGTACTGGAAGGGTTTATCACCCCGGCCGGTAAACAGGCTAAGAATAAAGGGTAGGGCATGATCGATACAGTACAGCGCGACAGCTCACTGCTGGTGCATTTCACCTTAAAACTGGCGGACGGATCGACCGCGGAATCCACGCGCAATAACGGCAAGCCTGCGCTGTTCTGTCTGGGTGACGGCAGCCTGTCCGAGGGGCTGGAAAACCAGCTGATCGGACTGAAGGTCGGTGACAAGCATGCTTTTGCGCTGGAGTCTGAAGACGCTTTCGGCGGCATCAGCCCGGATCTGATCCAGTACTTCTCGCGCCGCGATTTTATGCAGGCAGGGGAACCGGAGGTCGGCGCGATTATGCTGTTCGCCGGCATGGACGGTAACGAAATGCCCGGTGTGATCCGCGAGATTTCCGGTGATTCAATCACCGTTGATTTCAACCATCCGCTGGCCGGGCAGACCATTCATTTTGACGTAGAAGTACTGGAGATCAATCCGGTACTGGAGGCGGCGAATGCAGATCCTGTTGGCTAACCCACGCGGTTTTTGTGCGGGTGTTGATCGCGCTATCAGCATTGTCGAGCGTGCGCTGGAGATGTACGGCGCACCGATTTACGTTCGTCACGAAGTGGTGCATAACCGCTACGTGGTTAACAGCCTGCGCGAGCGCGGGGCGATTTTTATTGAGGAAATCAGCGAGGTGCCGGATGGCTGCATCTTGATTTTCTCCGCCCACGGCGTTTCGCAGGCGGTGCGTGCAGAAGCGAAGGCGCGCGATTTAACCATGCTGTTCGACGCCACCTGTCCGCTGGTGACCAAAGTTCATATGGAAGTCGCGCGTGCCAGCCGCAAGGGCACCGAGGCGATTCTTATTGGTCACGCCGGTCACCCGGAGGTAGAGGGCACCATGGGCCAGTACAATAACCCGAAAGGGGGCATGTACCTGGTGGAGGAGCCCGCTGACGTGTGGAAGCTGCAGGTGAAGGATGAAGACAACCTGTGCTTTATGACCCAGACCACGCTGTCGGTGGATGACACCTATGAAGTAATCGATGCGCTGCGCGCGCGCTTCCCGAAAATTGTCGGGCCGCGTAAAGACGATATCTGCTACGCCACGACGAACCGTCAGGAAGCGGTACGTACGCTGTCGAAGGATGCGGACGTGGTGCTGGTGGTTGGCTCGAAAAACTCGTCTAACTCCAATCGTCTTGCCGAACTGGCGCAGCGCGCCGGTAAGCTGGCGCGGCTGATCGATTCTGCCGATGATATTCAGGAAGAGTGGATCAAGGGCGCGCGCTGCGTTGGCGTTACGGCCGGGGCATCGGCTCCTGACGTGCTGGTACAGGCGGTGATCCAGCGGCTTAACCAGCTGGGTGGTGTGGATGCCATTGAGCTGATTGGTCGCGAAGAGAACATCGTGTTTGAAGTGCCGAAAGAGCTGCGCGTTGAGGTTCGGCAGGTCGATTAATCGGCTTGTTTCGCTTGCTGTTGCCTCGGGGCTGTTGCTCAGATGGCAGGTGGATAGATCGCTGTTGTATTGATGATTGTTGTTCGGGTAGTCGCAAGGACGGGTGGGCTTTGGCCTGGCGGTCCTCGCGCCGGGCTTTGCCCGGTTCCCTCACTGCGGTTGTCAGCCTTTTGGACCGGTGAAGATGGTGCGTCCCTGCACCAGCTTCACCTCTCGCCAACGTCCTGTTGGCGAGTCCAGCCTTCCTCTCTCCGTTCAGCGCTGCGGATTGCCCTGCCAAAGCCCACCCGTCCTCGCCTCACTTTCCGCGTTGTCTGTTGAAAACGACCTCTTTCCGTTCCGCGCTGCGGATTGCCTTTCCAAAGCCCACCCGTCCTCGCCTCACTTTCCGCGTTGCCTGTTGAAAACGACCTCTTTCCGTTCCGCGCTGCGGATTGCCTTGCCGAAGCCCACCCGTCCTCGCCTCACATTCCGTGTTGCCTGTTGAATACGACCTTATGTGTATTCGTTTCGTTGGATGAAGTCTTCAACGCTGCAGAATGGCGCGTTGAGGTTCGGCAGGTCGATTAGTTTGCTGTATTTTGTTGGTTGGCGGACTGGTGGCAGCGAGGACGGGTGGGCTTTGGCCTGGCGGTCCTCGCGCCGGGCTTTGCCCGGTTCCCTCACTGCGGTCGTCAGCCTTTTGGACCGGTGAAGATGGCGCGTCCCTGCGCCAGCTTCACCTCTCGCCAACGTCCTGTTGGCAAGTCCAGCCTTACTCTCCGTTCCGCGCTGCGGATTGCCTTGCCAAAGCCCGCCCGTCCTTGCCTCATTTTCCACGTTACCTGTTGAAAACACCCCTGTATCTGGCCCCTTTATCTGGCGTTATCGCTTAACCCCCGACATGATTGCTGAATATGCCAGGTGGTTTTATCTGACATTGTCTTTGAACCGCGACGCCATTGATGAAAGGGGAGACAGCCTCTGCGGCTGCAGGGCATTCCGCAGCGCTGAGGCGGAGGCAGCAGGCCAGGAGACGCCAACAGCTACCGTCTTGAATATCAACCTGCCGCGCCGATATTTTCATCAAAATTGCACTGATGCCTGAGTACCGCATAGCACTGATGAACCAGTTT
>NZ_RJVB01000009.1 GCF_003751505.1 Erwinia sp. JUb26
GTGGGTGATGACGGGCTCGAACCGCCGACCCCCTCCGTGTAAAGGAGATGCTCTACCAACTGAGCTAATCACCCATATCAGAACTGCTTTACTTCACTTGCTCACGATTTACATCACTCATCATGTTAAGTATTACTCTAAGTGATGGTGGGTCGTGCAGGATTCGAACCTGCGACCAATTGATTAAAAGTCAACTGCTCTACCAACTGAGCTAACGACCCTACGCTCGGTAAATCTTTAATGCTTTGAAGTGGTGGGTCGTGCAGGATGACTTCGCCCTTCGGGCCGTCGCTAATCGCAACGTTGTCTCGCTTTCGCTCGACTCGAACCTTTACGGTTCTCATCCTTCACGATTTACACCGTGCATCACATTAAGTGATGGTGGGTCGTGCAGGATTCGAACCTGCGACCAATTGATTAAAAGTCAACTGCTCTACCAACTGAGCTAACGACCCACTTTTGTGCTGCTGGACGCTGTTAACATATCCCCCGGCAACGGCGGCATATATTACTGATTTGAATTTCCAGCGCAACCACTATTTCAACACATTACGTTCAACTGCTTAGCTTTCACGCGTTAAGACCAGAATTCAGGCGTATTCTGGTCAAATCGTGCCTTTTACAGCGCTGCGGAACGCTTTTGCGCCTGCTTTGCTGCTTCGCTATTTGGATAAAGTTTTATGACCTGCTGGTAAACGGCCTTGGCTTTAGCCTTGTCGCCCTTCTCCTGCATGATCACCCCAACCTTAAACAGCGCATCGGCGCTTTTTGGCGATTTAGGGTAACTTTTGACGACGGTAGCGAAATAGTAAGCCGCATCGTCTTTTTTGCCTTTGTTGTAGTTCAACTGCCCAAGCCAGTAGTTGGCATTAGGCTGATAGGTTGAATCCGGGTACTTTTTTACAAAGGCCTGAAACGCCGCGATAGCCTGATCGTACTGTTTCTTTTCCAGTACCAGCGCAACCGCCGCGTTGTAGTCGGTATTCGCATCACCGCTCTGCGTCGGCGCAGCAGTTGGTGCCGCCGCCGTCGCATCGCCTGCCGCACTGCCGGATGCAGCCGCCGCACCGGCTGCTGCATCTCCCGCACCGCTGGCCTGCGCACCGGCATTCCCGCCGCCGCTGCTCAGACTGTCGATCTGCTGAAGGATACCTTTCTGCCGCTCAACAACCTGGTTCAGCTGATAGCTGTTTTCCTGGATCTGACCGCGCAGAGAATCAATATCATTTTGCGTATCGGAAAGCTGCTGCTGAAGCTGCTGGAGGAGTTGTGCCTGAGCATTAGAAATACGCTCAAGGGTAGTGACGCGGTCTTCGACCGAGCCTGAGCCAACGCTACTGATTGTTGCCTGGGCATTAGCGGCCCAGGGGGCCGCTATGCCAATCAGTAACGACAGACTCAATAGTTGAGTTCTGAAGCTACTAATCATGTGAGTCTCTTAGTAAACCAGTACGGCACGACGGTTTTTAGCATAGGCTGCTTCGTCGTGGCCCAGTACAGCTGGCTTCTCTTTACCGTAAGAAACGATAGAGATCTGGTCAGCAGAAACGCCTTTACCCTGCAGGTACATCTTAACTGCGTTAGCACGACGCTCGCCCAGTGCGATGTTGTACTCAGGAGTACCGCGCTCATCCGCGTGGCCTTCTACAGTCACTTTGTAAGACGGGTTGCTACGCAGGAAGTTAGCGTGCGCATCCAGCATCTGAGCGAATTCAGACTGGATGTCATATTTGTCCAGACCGAAGTAAACGATGTTGTTCTGCTGCAGCTGCTGCATCTGCAGACGCGCCTGCTCGTCAGAAGACATGTTGCCGCCGTTGTTGTAGCCGCTGTTAGAACCGTCCTGACCTGCGTTGGTCTGGTCGTTGTTGTTGTTCTTGTGAGAGCTACAAGCCGCTACCGCGATTACTGGCAGTGCCAGCATTAAGCCTTTCAGCACTTTGTTCAGTTGCATTTTTGATTCCTAATTATTGTTTGTCATACATATTTATATGCATTACAGATACGGCGACCAGGCAGGAAACTTGACCTGTCCATCAGTTGCCGGAAGACGCGCTTTGAAACGCCCATCCGTCGAAACCAACTGCAATACGGAACCCATACCCTGAGTTGAGCTGTAGATTACCATTGTGCCGTTAGGTGCGAGACTTGGCGTCTCATCCAGGAACGTGTCCGTTAATTGTTGAACGGCTCCCGTTACCAGATCTTGTCGGGCGACGTGTTGAGCGCCGCCGTTGGTGCTGATCATCACCATTGATTTGCCGTCAGCGCTGACGTCCGCATCCTGGTTCTGTGAACCTTCCCAGGTGATACGCTGCGGAGTACCGCCGCTTGCGCTGACTTTATAAATTTGTGGGCGTCCGGCCTGGTCAGAAGTATAGGCAATGCTCTGACTGTCCGGGAACCAGGTCGGTTCGGTGCTGTTATAGCGGCCGTCGGTTACCTGACGGATCTGGCCGGAACCAATATCCATGACGTACAGGTTCAGGCTGCCGGTTTTAGACAGGGCGAAGGCCAGCTTGCTGCCGTCCGGTGAGAATGCCGGTGCGCCGTTGTGACGTGGGAACGATGCAACCTGACGGATAGCGCCGTTAGCCAGCGTCTGGATAACCAGCGCTGATTTGCCGCTCTCAAAGGTCACATAGGCCACTTTGCTGCCGTCCGGAGACCAGGCCGGCGACATCAGCGGCTGCGGTGAACGGTGCACAACGAACTGGTTGTAGCCGTCGTAGTCGGAAACGCGCAGCTCATACGGGAACTGGCCGCCGTTGGTGGTCACGACGTAGGCGATACGGGTACGGAACGCACCTTTAATACCGGTCAGCTTCTCAAAGCTTTCATCGCTGGCGGTATGCGCAGCGTAGCGCAACCACTGTTTGGTGACTTTAAACTGGTTTTGCGCCAGCACTGCACCCGGGTTGCCAGACGTATCGACCAACTGGTAGGACACCAGATAGCTGCCGTCGGCGCCAGGCTGTACCTGACCCACCACTACAGCATCAATACCCAGCGCGGTCCATGCAGCAGGCTGCACTTCAGCGACAGAGGTTGGCTGCTGCGGCAGGCGAGCGCGATCGATTGGATTAAATTTCCCGCTGTTGCGCAGGTCGGCAGCAACGATGCCACCAATATCTTCCGGGGCAGCGCCAGGGCCATCCCACTTAAACGGTACCACGCCAATAGGACGCGCGGAATTCACACCCTGAGTAATTTCAATGCGTACTTCTGCATGCGCCACGGCGACAAACAGCAGTAAAAAACTCAGCGCTACACGAAATGCCTGCTTCATTATTTCTCCCTTATCCGGGCATAGCGCCCACGATAAATTAGCCTTGTATCAACAAACCTAAGAGTACGGCATGCTTAACATAGTTCAACATGCCGCTGGTTACCGCATTCTTACGGTTTAAATTCCAGCCTAGCTTCTTTTACCGCCTGCCACACTTCCGCGCTCGGTGGTTTCGGAATTCGTGCGGACTTAGCCGCCGTTACCGCGGCCTGACACAGCGCCGAATCGCCACCTGCCGGCGTGGCATCAAAAAGTGTTCCATCTGAAGCAAGTTTAATCCGCACATCACATTTTTTACCGGCAAAGGTGTCCGCATCATAAAACTTGCTCTGAATCGCCGCTTTGACCTGGCCCAGATAGCTGTCTATCGCTGCACCGGAGGCACCCGATTTCTTCTGCGTGCCCTGCCCTGCTGCACCGCCACCGCCGGCTGCTTTGCCTGATTTCGGCGCATTCTTGCCGGAGGAGAGATCGCCAAGCAGATCGCCTACGTCACCGGCATCTTTCGCCGCCTCGGCAGCCGCTTTCTTCTTGGCGGCCGCATCCGCTTTGGCTTTTGCTGCTGCGTCGGCTTTCGCTTTCGCGGCGGCATCGGCTTTTTCCTTCGCCTCAGAGGCGGCTTTCTCTTTGGCTTCCGCTGCGGCTTTCTCTTTCGCATCAGCGGCTGCCTGAGCTTTCGCTTCGGCGGCAGCCTCCGCTTTAGCTTCTGCTGCCGCCGCTTTGGCATCAGCCGCGGCTTTCGCCTTAGCATCAGCGGTCGCTTTAACTTTAGCCGCTTCGGCCGCGGCCTGTTTAGCCTGTTCTTCCGCTTTTTTCTTCGCGTCAGCAGCGGCCTTCTTGACCTCTTCTTCCGCTTTTTTCTTCGCATCCGCTGCGGCTTTTGCCTGCGCATCGGCATCGGCTTTAGCCTGTGCCTGCGCATCAGCCTTGGCTTTCGC
The DNA here is from genome assembly GCF_003751505.1 of Erwinia sp. JUb26. Lineage (GTDB taxonomy): Bacteria > Pseudomonadota > Gammaproteobacteria > Enterobacterales > Enterobacteriaceae > Erwinia. The sequence goes on from NZ_RJVB01000009.1 coordinate 4,228, forward strand.
CTGGGCATCCGCTTTCGCCTTAGCCTGGGCGTCCGCTTCGGCTTTCGCGTCAGCCTTCGCTTTGGCGGCTGCCGCCTCGGCCTGTTTCTGTTCCTGCTGAGCCTGTTTGGCCGCGGCTTCCGCCTGTTTCTGCTCGGCGGCCTGTTCCGCTGCCTGCTGCTTAGCGTCTTCCTGCGCCTGCAGACGCTCTTTTTCCAGCTGCTTCAGGCGCTGCTGTTCAGCGGCCTGCTTCTGCTGTAGCTCTTCCGCCTGCTGTTTTGCCTGCTTCTGACGCTGCTGCTCGGCGCGCTTGCTGTCGCTCTGCTGATTTTGCTGGCGATTGTACTGTTCAACGACAGCACCAGGATCGACCATCACCGCGTCAATATCGCTACCGCCACCGCCGCCGCTGGCGTCGATATTTTCGTCAAACGAGCTCCACACCAGCGCCGCAATCAAAATGATATGCAGCACTACGGAGATGGTTATGGCTCGTTTTAACTTATCGTCTTGCTCGGTTGCCTTCGACACTCTCGGTTCCCAAAAACGGTTCGGATGAATTAAATCGGCTGCGTCATCAGTCCGACAGACTTAACGCCTGCCTGATGCAGCAAGTTCAGCGCCTTAATGATCTCGTCATAAGGCACTTCTTTAGCACCGCCAATCAGGAACACGGTTTTCGGGTTCGCCGTAATGCGGCTTCGCGCCTCGGCCACCACCTGTTCCGGCGGCAGCTGCTCCATCCGGTCGTGATCGACCACCAGGCTGTACTGTCCGACGCCCGCGACTTCGACAATCACCGGAGGATTATCGTCGCTGGAGACTGTTTTTGAATCGGTTGCGTCCGGCAGATCGACTTCCACGCTCTGGGTGATAATCGGCGCCGTTGCCATGAAAATCAGCAACAGCACCAGCAGCACGTCCAGTAATGGAACGATATTGATTTCGGACTTCAGTTCGCGGCGACCGCGACCACGCTTTCTGGCCATAAAACCTCCGACTTACTTGCTTACGTCGCTGGTGAAAGCCTGACGATGCAGGATAGCCGTAAACTCTTCCATAAAGTTGTCGTAGTTCTGCTCCAGCTTATTCACGCGCTGGTTCAGGCGGTTATAGGCCATAACGGCGGGGATAGCCGCGAACAGACCGATTGCCGTGGCAATCAGTGCTTCAGCGATACCCGGAGCAACCATCTGCAGGGTCGCCTGTTTCACCGCACCCAGCGCGATAAAGGCATGCATAATCCCCCACACCGTACCAAACAGACCGATGTACGGACTGATGGAACCTACGGTACCGAGGAATGGAATATGGTTTTCCAGCGTTTCAAGCTCACGATTCATCGAGATGCGCATGGCACGCGTCGCCCCTTCCACCACCGCTTCCGGTGCATGGTTATTGGCACGATGCAGGCGAGCAAACTCCTTAAAGCCCGCGTAGAAAATCTGCTCAGTTCCGCCCAGTTCATCACGGCGCGCCTGGCTTTCCTGATACAGACCAGACAGTTCGACACCCGACCAGAACTTGTCTTCAAATGCATCCGCATCGCGTGTCGCAGCATTGAGGATACGGGTACGCTGAATAATGACCGCCCAGGAAGCGATTGAAAACCCGATCAAAATCAACATGATAAGTTTGACCAGAAGGCTCGCCTTCAGGAACAAATCAAGAATGTTCATGTCAGTCACTGCTTGAACTCCGCGACAATAGACTTGGGAAGCGCTATCGGCTTCATTAGATGTGGGTTGATGCAGGCGATAAGGACTTCTGCTTCATTGAGCACACGGCCATCTGCATTAAGGATACGCTGGGCAAATGTCATGGTCGTTCTGCTCATGGCAATGACCTCGCTCTGCACGTCGAGCATATCGTCGAGGCGGGCAGCTGCAAGGTAATCAACCGTGATACGACGCACGACAAAAGCGACCTGTTGTTCCAGAAGCGCCTGCTGATTGAAATGACGCTGACGCAGCATTTCAGTCCGTGCTCGTTCATAAAAAGCGACATAGCTGGCGTGGTAAACCACACCACCGGCATCAGTGTCTTCGTAATAGACGCGAACCGGCCATTGAAACAGCGTTGTACTCACTCTACATCCCGGTAATGCTAACGTTGGTACAGGAAAACGTTGCTACTATACGCAAGAGATAACGCCTTTGGAATGGGTTGCCAGAGGGGAACGAAAATAATTATCAGACGGTAACAACTTCTCTGATTTCAGCACATTTATCAGACAAACCTTGACAGAAATGAAGCTAAAAAAAGATTTCTCAAGGGTCTTTCGCAGAGGATAGGGAGCCAGCGATCGCTGACTCCACGGGAAACTACAAAAAGAAAAAGGCTAACCCGGCCAGCAGGACAATAAATGCAGGAAGCGGTGAGAAGAATCCCTGCCAGCGGAGGCGACGAGGGCGAAAGCCCACACCATGAATGACACCGCTGCACACGGCCCACATCAGCACCAGTCCCTGCCAGATAGCAAGATGACCACTACTGGCAGCAAAGCGTGACGGGTCCCAAAACATACAGCCCGCCAGCAGCAGTGCGGCAACCAGGGACAAGGCCCGCAGCGGGACCTTATCCATCAGCCGATAAAGTTTAGCGATGCCCTGCCCCATTAGTGTTTATCTTTCGCTGTTGCTTCCGTCTGTTCCAGCGCCAGCGCGGTGATCACACCGAAGGCACAGGCCAGTAGCGTGCCAAGTATCCAGGCAAAATACCACATCGTGTCGCTCCTTCTTAGTAGAGAGAATGGCTGTTACTTTCAATCTGCTCTTTGGTCACGCGACCGAACATTTTGTAGTAACACCAGATTGTGTAACACAGGACGATTGGCACAAAGATAGCGGCCACGACGGTCATCACTCTCAGCGTCAGCAGAGTCGACGTTGCATCCCACATGGTCAGGCTGATATTTGGCACGGTCACTGAAGGCATAATGAACGGGAACATCGCCACGCCGGCCGTCAGAATGACACAGGCCATCGTCAGAGAGGAGAAGACGAATGCCCAGGCACCTTTTTCCAGACGCGAGCACAGAATTGTCAGCAGCGGCAGAACCACGCCCAGGGCAGGAATAACCCACAGGACAGGCGCACTGCGGAAGTTCGCCATCCAGGCACCGGCTTCATGGCTCACTTCTTTCAATAACGGATTGGAAGGGCCGTTATGATCGAGGACGGAAGTCAGAACGTAACCGTCAATGCCGTAGACAACCCAGACACCGGCCAGCAGGAAACAAATCATCATTACCAGTGCAGCAATCTGCGCGGTGATTCGTGAACGCAGATGCAGTTCACCCGTAGTACGCATCTGCAGATAGGTGGCTCCCTGAGCCAGGAACATCGTCAGGCTGATGATGCCTGCCAGCAGACCAAACGGATTCAGCAGCTGGAAGAAGTTACCGGTGTAGAACAGACGCAGATCGGTATCAATATGGAACGGCACACCCTGCAACAAGTTGCCGAATGCCACACCAATCACCAGCGGTGGTACAAAGCTACCGATGAAAATGGCCCAGTCCCACATTCCACGCCAGCGCATGTCTTCAATTTTCGAACGGTAATCAAACCCTACCGGACGGAAGAATAAAGACGCCAGCACCAGGATCATCGCCACGTAAAAACCGGAGAACGCCGCAGCATAAACCGTAGGCCAGGCGGCAAACAGCGCACCACCGGCGGTAATCAACCAGACCTGATTGCCGTCCCAGTGCGGTGCGATACTGTTGATCATCACGCGGCGCTCGGTATCGGTTTTACCCAGAATACGCGACAGCATGCCCACGCCCATATCAAAACCTTCGGTGACGGCAAACCCAATCAGCAGTACGCCAATCAGCACCCACCATATAAAACGCAATATCTCGTAAGAAAACATGTGAGAACTCCTGTCTTAGCGCGCTGGCTGCGATTGAGTACTGGACAGCTCGTAGTGATAGCGTCCGGTTTTCAAGCTACTCGGTCCAAGGCGGGCGAATTTAAACATCAGATACATTTCCGCGACCAGGAACAGGGTGTACAGTCCGCAAATCAGTCCCATTGAGAACAGCAGGTCACCGGCGGTCAGCGAAGAGTTCGCGACGGCCGTTGGCAGCACTTCACCAATAGCCCACGGTTGACGACCGTATTCGGCAACGAACCAGCCGGATTCGATAGCAATCCACGGCAGAGGAATACCGTACAGCGCACATTTGAGCAGCGTTTTACAGTTGCCGATGCGGTTGCGAAGTACTGACCAGAATGACAGACCGATAATCAGCAGCATCAACACCCCACAGCCAACCATGATACGGAAGGAGAAGTAGAGCGGCGCGACGCGTGGAATCGAATCCTGGGTTGCCATCTGAATTTGCGCTTCACTGGCATCAGACACGTTTGCCGTATAGCGTTTCAGTAACAGCCCGTATCCGAGATCGTTTTTCGCCGCGTTAAAGGCGCTACGCACTGCCGGATCCTGGTTACCGCTGCGCAGTTCCTGCAGCAGCTCATAGGCTTTCATCCCGTTACGGATACGCACTTCATGCTGGCCCAACAGATCTTTCAGACCGGTAACCTGCTTGTCGACCGAACGCGTGGCGATCAGGCCAAGCGCCCAGGGGATTTGAATCGAATAGTTATTTTCCTGCGTATCCTGATCGGGGATCCCAAACAGGGTAAACGCCGCAGGCGCGGGCTGGGTTTCCCACTCGGCTTCAATCGCGGCCAGTTTGGTTTTCTGCACGTCACCCATTTCATAACCGGATTCATCACCCAGGACGATCACCGACAGGATGGCGGCCATGCCGAAGCTGGCGGCGATTGCGAATGAGCGTTTAGCAAACGCCAAATCACGGCCACGAAGCAGGTAATAAGAACTCACGCCGAGGATAAACATCGCACCACAGGTGTAGCCCGCTGCGACGGTATGAACGAATTTAACCTGCGCAACCGGGTTAAGCACCAGCTCAGAGAAGCTGACCATTTCCATACGCATGGTTTCAAAGTTAAATTCTGAGGCAATCGGGTTCTGCATCCAGCCGTTTGCCACCAGGATCCACAGCGCAGAAAGGTTAGATCCCAGCGCAACCAGCCAGGTCACCGCCATGTGCTGCACTTTACCCAGGCGATCCCAACCGAAGAAGAACAGGCCGACAAAGGTTGATTCCAGGAAGAACGCCATCAGGGCTTCGATCGCCAGTGGCGCACCGAAGATATCGCCTACGTAGTGAGAGTAATAGGACCAGTTGGTACCGAACTGGAACTCCATGGTGAGTCCTGTTGCGACGCCAAGGGCAAAGTTAATCCCAAACAACTTGCCCCAGAACTTGGTCATATCCTTATAGATTTGTTTACCTGAAAGCACATAAACCGTTTCCATTATTGCCAGCAGAAACGCCATACCTAGCGTTAATGGTACAAACAGGAAGTGATACATGGCAGTCAAGGCAAACTGTAACCGCGACAGTTCGACAATATCCAACATTTTGACTCCTTGCTCCGCTAATGGGCCTTGGCAAAAAATAATTGAGTAAATTACTCAGGTATATTTTTCGGCCCAGAAAAACATAATTATTCCTGGTATTGGTTTTAGACGCATAACAGCACGCCTCCCGCCAGGGTGATCTAAAGTTAAAAACAGGTTAAAAATTTCGGTAAGACTTGCACCCATTATAATACGCCCCAATAGGCTTATAGTTAAAGGGGTTTCTCATTGCAATATTGTTTTTTATCACCAGATCAAATTTCAGCTCAAAAGAGGTCGGGACATCCATTTGATATAGCGCAATTTATACCAAAACTGACAAATTCTTCCAGCTAAATACCTGGTAAATAAGTCGTGTTTTTTTGATCTAAAATAATATTTGATGCAGGGGTTATATGCTAGCAAAGGAAGAATTGTTAACTTTTTGTACCTTATATTTACGTGGCAGTTAAATATTAAGGTAATAAGAGGTTTGTTTTAAGATATGGCGAGAAATAGTCTATTTAATAATAAATAAGCCATTTTTATTGAATGACTTAAAATCTGGCAGAGGATCGTAAAAAAGGCCACCCGAGGGTGGCCAACATGTCGAGATTTTTTAACGTTATTTCTGTGGCAGAACCGCTTTGACCGCATCGCCGATGTCGGCAAGGCTGCGCACGGTTTTAACACCGGCCGCTTCCAGAGCAGCAAACTTCTCGTCAGCGGTACCTTTACCACCGGCGATAATTGCACCGGCGTGACCCATACGCTTGCCTTTCGGCGCGGTCACACCGGCGATGTAGCCGACGACAGGTTTGGTAACGTGTTCTTTGATGAACGCCGCCGCCTCTTCTTCCGCGCTACCGCCGATTTCACCGATCATCACAATCGCTTCGGTCTGCGGATCGTCCTGGAACAGCTTCAGGATATCGATGAAGTTAGAACCCGGGATCGGGTCACCGCCGATGCCGACGCAGGTAGACTGGCCGTAGCCGATATCTGTGGTCTGCTTAACGGCTTCATAGGTCAGAGTACCGGAACGGGAAACGATACCGATACGACCTGGCTGGTGAATGTGCCCCGGCATGATGCCGATCTTACATTCACCCGGGGTGATAACGCCCGGACAGTTAGGACCAATCATGCGCACACCGGCTTCATCCAGCTTCACTTTCACGGTCAGCATATCCAGCGTTGGGATACCTTCGGTGATGGTGATGATCAGTTTGATACCGGCGTCGATAGCTTCCAGGATACCGTCTTTACAGAACGGGGCCGGAACGTAGATAACGGAGGCAGTAGCGCCGGTGGCTTCCACGGCTTCACGCACGGTGTTAAATACCGGCAGGCCCAGATGCTCGGTGCCGCCTTTACCCGGGGTCACGCCGCCAACCAGCTGCGTACCGTAGGCCAGCGCCTGCTCGGAGTGGAAGGTACCCTGACCGCCGGTGAAGCCCTGGCAGATCACTTTGGTGTTTTTATCGATCAGAATGGACATTATTTACCCTCCGCTGCGGCAACAACGCGCTGCGCCGCGTCACTCAGGCTGGTTGCTGCAATAATATTCAGGCCGCTGTCTGCCAGTTTTTTGGCACCCAGTTCAGCATTGTTACCTTCCAGACGTACGACAACCGGGACGTTAACACCCACTTCCGCTACGGCACCGATGATACCGTCAGCGATCAGGTCACAGCGAACGATGCCGCCGAAGATGTTCACGAATACCGCTTTCACTGCGTCATCGGAGAGAATGATTTTAAACGCTTCGGTTACGCGCTCTTTGGTTGCGCCGCCGCCAACGTCCAGGAAGTTAGCCGGCTGGCCACCGCTCAGCTTAACGATGTCCATGGTGCCCATCGCCAGACCTGCGCCGTTAACCATACAGCCGATGTTGCCTTCCAGCGCCACGTAGTTCAGTTCCCACTGCGCTGCATGCGCTTCACGGGAATCTTCCTGGCTTGGGTCACGCATTTCGCGCAGCTCAGGCTGACGGAACATCGCGTTGCCATCGGCGGTCAGTTTGCCGTCCAGGCAGACCAGATCGCCCTGCTTGGTGATCACCAGCGGGTTGATCTCAACCAGTGCCAGATCGCGCTCCAGGAACAGCGTTGCCAGACCCATAAAGATTTTGGTGAACTGACCAATCTGCTTACCGGTCAGACCCAGTTTAAAGGCCAGCTCGCGGCCCTGGAACGGCTGCGGGCCGGTCAGTGGGTCCAGCGCCATTTTATGAATCAGGTGCGGGGTTTCTTCCGCCACTTTTTCAATTTCCACGCCGCCTTCGGTCGACGCCATAAACACCACGCGACGCGTTGCACGGTCAACGACCGCGCCCAGGTAAAGTTCCTGGTCGATGTCGGTCGCGGCTTCAACCAGAATCTGGTTTACCGGCTGGCCGTTTGCATCAGTCTGGTAAGTGACCAGGTTTTTACCCAGCCAGTTTTCAGCGAAAGCACGAATGTCTTCCTTGCTGTTCACCACTTTCACACCGCCCGCTTTACCGCGGCCACCGGCATGAACCTGACATTTCACTACCCACGGACCGGCGCCAATTTTAGAGGCGGCTTCTTCTGCTTCACGTGGCGTGGTGCAGGCATAACCGGTTGGTGCCGGTAAGCCATACCGTGCAAACAACTGTTTTGCCTGATATTCGTGTAAGTTCATGATGTTCTATCCATTCAGGTCTGAAAAGACTTAGCCGTCAGCAACGGCTACACATAGGATGGGTGCGGCACGGGGCCGCACGCCAGGGGTTTTAAACGTCCAGCAGCAGACGGGCCGGATCTTCCAGCAGCTCTTTGATCGCCACCAGATAGCCGACGGATTCGCGGCCGTCGATCAGGCGGTGATCGTAAGAGAGCGCCAGATACATCATTGGCTGAATCACTACCTGGCCGTTCACCGCCATAGGACGATCTTTGATGGCATGCATGCCCAGGATCGCGCTCTGCGGTGGGTTGATGATCGGCGTAGACATCAGTGAACCGAAAACGCCGCCGTTGGTAATGGTGAAGTTACCGCCGGTCAGTTCATCAACGGTCAGCTTGCCGTCACGGCCTTTCACGGCCAGTTCTTTAATTTTCTTCTCGATGTCCGCCATGCTCAGGGCATCAACATCTTTCAGCACCGGGGTCACCAGACCGCGCGGGGTGGATACCGCGATGCTGACGTCGAAGTAGTTGTGGTAAACCACGTCTTCGCCGTCGATGGAGGCGTTCACTTCCGGATAACGCTTCAGCGCTTCTACCACGGCTTTGATGTAGAAGGACATGAAGCCCAGGCGCACACCGTGGCGTTTTTCGAAGGCATCACCGTACTGTTTACGCAGAGCCATGATTGGCTGCATGTTGACTTCGTTAAAGGTAGTCAGCATGGCGGTGCTGTTTTTCGCCTGCAGCAGACGTTCGGCAACGCGTTTGCGCAGACGAGTCATCGGTACGCGTTTTTCACTACGGTTGCCAAGCGAGCTGGCCGGTGCAGCTTCAGCAGCTTTAGGTTCGGCAGCTTTCGCCGGTGCCTTAGCCAGATGCTTCTCAACGTCTTCACGCGTCAGACGACCACCCACTCCGCTGCCCTTGATCGCTGATGCATCAAGGTTATGTTCAGCGATCAGACGACGGATCGCCGGGCTCAGGGCATCGCTGCTCTCTTCTTCCAGAGATGCGCTCTGACGCTGCGCCGGAGTCGATTCTTTGCTGTCTGCCTTGGCTGACGTTTCTTTGCCTTCGCTGTTGCCTTCTTTCAGACGGCCCAGCACCTGGCGAGAAGTCACGGTTGCGCCTTCATCCTCGACGATGGCTTCCAGTACGCCGTCTGCTGAGGCAGGAACTTCCAGAATCACTTTGTCAGTTTCGATCTCAACCAGCACTTCATCACGCTTAACGCTGTCGCCGGGTTTTTTATGCCAGGTTGCAACGGTGGCATCAGCAACGGATTCTGGCAGGTCAGGAACAAGAATCTCTACACTACTCATTATTTTTCCTTAATTTATTCAACGTTCAGCGCGTCATCAACCAGATCTTGCTGCTGCTTCTGGTGAACGGACATATAGCCAACTGCCGGTGATGCAGATGCAGGACGACCGGCATAACGTAATGAAGCCCCAAACGGCACGACTTCGCGGAAATGATGCTGACTGCAATACCATGCACCCTGGTTCAGAGGCTCTTCCTGACACCAGACAAAATCATGCACGTGGGCGTACTGCTGCAGAATATCCTGCACCGCTTTGTGCGGGAACGGATACAGCTGCTCGATACGTACGATGGCCACGTTGGTTTGCTCGTTTTTACGGCGCTTATCCAACAGGTCGTAATATACTTTACCGGAACACAGCACGACGCGTTTCACGCCCTGCGGATCGAGCTCATCGATTTCACCAATCGCCGGCTGGAAGCCGCCGTTAGCCAGCTCTTCCAGGGAAGATACCGCCTGAGGATGACGCAGCAATGACTTCGGTGACATCACCACCAGCGGACGACGCATACCGCGCAGCGCCTGACGACGCAGCATGTGGTAAACCTGAGCCGGCGTAGAAGGAACGCAAACCTGCATATTCTGCTCGGCGCACAGCTGCAGATAACGTTCAAGACGCGCGGAGGAGTGCTCCGGGCCCTGACCTTCATAGCCGTGCGGCAGCAGCATTACCAGGCCACACATACGGCCCCATTTCTGCTCGCCGGAGCTGATGAACTGATCGATAACCACCTGCGCGCCGTTGGCGAAGTCGCCAAACTGCGCTTCCCAGATGGTCAGCGTGCGTGGTTCAGCGGTGGCGTAACCGTATTCAAAGGCCAGTACCGCTTCTTCAGACAGCACGGAATCCCAGACTTTGAAAGTACCCTGACCGTTGTGCACGTGCTGCAGCGGGGTATAGGTAGAACCGTTTGCCTGGTTGTGGATCACTGCGTGACGATGGAAGAAGGTACCGCGCCCCATATCCTCACCGGACAGGCGGCATGGGATCCCTTCGTCAACCAGCGTCGCGTAGGCCAGGTTTTCAGCTGCGCCCCAGTCGAACAGTTTATTCCCCGCTGCCATTTCGGCGCGATCGTTATAAATTTTCGCCACGCGCGACTGCATTTCAACCGCTTCCGGCACCGTGCTGATGCGCTTAGCCAGTTCCTGCAGGCGTTTCAGCTCGATGGTTTCCGGATATCTTTCATCCCACTCGTGGTTCAGATAAGGAGACCAGGTGAAAGAGTGCAGGCTCATCGGACGCCATTCCGGCACCACGCATTCACCGGCATCCAGTGCATCACGGTACAGGTTGACCATTTCCGTGGCATCTTCCAGGCTGGCGACCTTTTCGGCTTCCAGCTTATCAGCATAGAGTTTACGCGGCGTTGGGTGTTTCTTGATTTTCTGGTACATCACCGGCTGAGTGGCGCTTGGCTCATCAGCTTCGTTATGACCGTGACGGCGATAGCAGACCAGATCGATAAACACGTCGCGTTTGAAGGTGTTACGGAAATCCAACGCCAGACGAGTGACAAAGGCAACGGCTTCCGGGTCATCCGCGTTCACGTGGAAGATCGGAGCCAGTACCATTTTACCAATATCGGTACAGTACTGAGTCGAACGGGCGTCTTTCGGGTTTGAGGTGGTGAAACCAATCTGGTTGTTGATCACGATACGCACGGTACCGCCCACTTCATAGCCGCGAGCCTGCGACATGTTCAGGGTTTCCTGCACCACGCCCTGCCCGGTCACTGCTGCATCGCCGTGAATGGTAATCGGCAAGACTTTATTGCTGCTCGGCTCATCAAGACGGTCAAGGCGCGCACGCACCGAGCCCATGACGACCGGGCTGACGATTTCCAGGTGCGAAGGGTTGAACGCCAGCGCCAGGTGCACGCTGCCACCCTCTGTTTCCACATCTGAAGAGAAGCCCATATGGTACTTAACGTCACCGGTACCCAGATGTTCTTTGTGCTTGCCGGAGAACTCGTCGAACAGCTCCTGCGGCCTTTTACCCAGCACGTTGATCAGTACGTTGAGACGTCCGCGGTGCGCCATACCCAGCACCACTTCACGCGTGCCGCTCTTGCCGGCATGACGGATCATCTCATTGAGCATTGGCACCAGCGCATCGCCGCCTTCCAGTGAGAAGCGCTTCGCACCCGGGAACTTCGCTCCCAGATAGCGCTCCAGACCTTCTGCTGCGGTCAGCTGTTTGAGGAAGCCCTTCTTCTCTTCGACAGAGAATGACGCACGCCCCATCACTGACTCAAGACGCTGCTGGATCCAGCGCTTTTCATCGGTATTGGTGATATGCATGTACTCAGCACCGATTGAACCGCAGTAGGTTTGTTTCAGCGCTGCATACAGATCGGACAGCTTCATCGTGTCTTTGCCGATGGCAAACGAACCGACGTTGAAACTCTCCTGGAAGTCAGCCTCACTTAATCCATGATATGCAGGATCAAGATCCGGTACCGTCTCCAGCTTCCATAGCCCTAACGGATCGAGGTTGGCATGCTGATGCCCGCGGAAGCGGAAGGTGTTAATCAGCTGGAGAACCTTGACCTGCTTGGCATTGGTTTCAGGATCGCTAACGGAAGCGGTGTAGCGCGAAGCGTCTTTCGCCAGACGGCGGAAGTACTCGCGAGTGGAGGAATGAAATTGCTCAGGTTTAACCCCAGTACCGGGAAGCTGCTGGAAAAGAGATTTCCATGCATCATCGACAGAGTCAGGATCGGTTAAAAAGTCCTCATAGAGTTGCTCTATGTAGGACTGGTTCGCGCCGGCCAGCCAGGAGGAGTCCAGCCAGGGTTTCATCGCGCTGTTCTGCATTGTGATCCCTTAAGCATTTTTTGCTTTTTTTCGCCGTGGTTGTTTATGGAACCTTTGCAAGTCCCGCGCCGTGTAAACGGCATACCGAAATACGGTTCTTCGATACGAGCGACCGGCCCGTAAGGGAACCTTTGCAAGACGTTTCCAACAACTGCTCTCTGTCGGAAACATCTTACAAAGATGACCTGTTAAAACTCCGGGAACCAGAGGTTCCCGGATATCATACCTGTTATGCGCCGCGCTGCAGCAGCATCGACTTGATATGGCCGATGGCTTTGGTCGGGTTTAGCCCTTTCGGGCAAACACTGACACAGTTCATAATGCTGTGGCAGCGGAATACGCTGAAAGCATCATTCAGATTATCCAGGCGCGCATCGGTTTCCGTATCGCGGCTGTCAATCAGGAAGCGGTATGCCGCCAGCAGGCCTGCCGGGCCGATAAACTTGTCCGGATTCCACCAGAATGACGGACAAGAGGTGGAACAGCATGCACAAAGAATACACTCATACAGGCCATCCAGTTTTTCACGCTGCTCCGGCTGCTGCAAATGTTCTCTTGCCGGTGGTTTCTTCCCATTATTCAACAGGTAAGGCTTAATCTTCTCATACTGAGCATAGAATTGCCCCATGTCTACCACCAAATCACGAATAACCGGTAAACCCGGCAGTGGGCGGATAACAATTTTCTTCTTGCCGTTGCCCAGTGCGGAAACCGGCGTGATGCAGGCCAGACCGTTCTTACCGTTCATATTGATGCCGTCAGAACCACATACCCCTTCGCGGCAGGACCGACGGAAGGCTAAGGTGGGATCTTTCTCTTTCAGACGCATCAATGCGTCCAGCAGCATCATGTCGCGGCCTTCTTCAGACTCCAGCGTGTAATCCTGCATCCGCGGAGCATCGTCGACATCCGGGTTATAACGATAGATGGAAAATTCGAGTCTCATGTGTTTCTCCGCAAACTAGTAAGTACGCGCTTTCGGCGGGAAGGCCGCACGCAGTTTCGGCTGCATGTTCACCTCACGGCGCGTCATGCTTTCACTTTGCGGCAGATACAGGCTGTGACATAACCAGTTCGCATCATCACGCTCAGGATAGTCGAAGCGGCTGTGCGCTCCACGGCTTTCGGTGCGGTAGTTCGCTGACACCGCGGTGGCATAAGCCGTTTCCATCAGGTTATCCAGCTCCAGGCACTCAACGCGCTGGGTGTTGAAGTCGCTGGAACGATCGTCAAGACGGGCATTCTTCAGGCGCTCACGCAGAACTTTCAGCTCGGCCAGGCCTTTAGCCATCGCATCACCTTCACGGAATACCGAGAAGTTATTCTGCATGCAGGCCTGCAGTGCCTTGCGCAGGTCGGCAGGATCTTCACCGGAAACGTTGTTGTTCCAGCGGTTCAGACGCGCCAGCGAGGCTTCGATCTCTTCTTCTGTCGCATCGCGCAGTTCACCCTGCTCGGCAATAGATTCCTGCAGATGCACACCCGCAGCACGGCCAAAGACCACCAGGTCTAGCAGCGAGTTGCCGCCCAGACGGTTAGCACCGTGTACCGAAACGCAGGCGATTTCACCCACGGCAAACAGGCCAGGGACCAGCACATCTTCACCCTGTTCATTTACCGTTAGTGCCTGGCCGCTTACGCGGGTCGGAATGCCGCCCATCATATAGTGGCAGGTCGGGATAACCGGGATCGGCTCTTTCACCGGATCGACGTGAGCAAAGGTACGGGACAGCTCGAGGATACCCGGCAGGCGCGCTTCTAAAACGTCTTTACCTAAGTGATCCAGTTTCAGCTTGGCGTGCGGGCCCCACGGACCATCGCAGCCGCGGCCTTCGCGGATTTCGATCATGATCGAGCGAGCAACCACATCGCGCCCGGCCAGATCTTTCGCATTTGGCGCGTAGCGTTCCATAAAGCGCTCGCCGTGCTTGTTCAGCAGGTAACCGCCCTCACCGCGACAGCCTTCCGTCACCAGCACGCCGGCACCGGCAATACCCGTTGGGTGGAACTGCCACATTTCCATATCCTGCACCGGCACACCGGCACGCAGTGCCATACCCACGCCGTCACCGGTGTTGATATGCGCATTGGTGGTGGACTGGTAGATACGTCCGGCACCACCGGTCGCCAGAACGGTGGCGCGGGCTTTGAAGTACACCACTTCACCGTCTTCAATGTTCAGCGCGGTACAGCCGACAATGGCACCGTCGGCGTTTTTCACCAGGTCCAGCGCGTACCATTCGGAGAAGATCGTGGTGTGATTTTTCAGGTTCTGCTGATACAGCGTATGCAACAGCGCATGGCCGGTACGGTCAGCGGCTGCGGCGGTACGGGCCGCCTGCTCGCCGCCGAAGTTCTTCGACTGGCCGCCGAACGGGCGCTGGTAGATACGGCCATCGTCCAGACGGGAGAACGGCAGACCCATGTGCTCCAGTTCCAGAATCGCTTCTGGACCGACGTTACACATATATTCTATCGCGTCCTGGTCTCCGATGTAGTCGGAACCCTTAACGGTATCGTACATGTGCCATTCCCAGTTATCTTCGTGGCTGTTACCCAGCGCTACGGTAATACCGCCCTGAGCAGACACGGTGTGGGAACGGGTTGGGAAAACTTTCGACAACAGGGCACAGGTCTGGCCCGATTGGGAAATCTGCAGTGCCGCGCGCATACCTGCACCACCGGCACCGATTACTACGGCATCAAATTCTCTGACTGGCAAACTCATCACGCACCCCACACCACTACAGTTCCATAAATTGCATATACCAACAGCGCAACCACAATCACCAGCTGCAGCATCATGCGCAGCGCCAGTGGTTTAATGTAGTCGGTCAGTACCTGCCACATGCCGATCCAGCCGTGCACCAGAATGGATAACAGCGTCAGAAGGGTGAAAACTTTAGTAAAGGAAGAGGCGAAAAAACCACGCCAGATGTCATAGGTCAGGGTCCCAGACATCACCAGAAAACCGAGGATATAAATCACATAGAGGGTCATCACCATGGCGGCGGCACGGAGTAACAGCCAGTCATGGATGCCATTACGACCCAGTGCAGAAGCATTGCTTACCATACAAGGACTCCAGCCAGGATTGAGAGCACGACAGTAATACCGAACGCAATTTGCGCAGAAAGTTTGCCCGTTTCTAAGGTTTCACCCAGATAGCCAAAATCCATCATTAAATGGCGAATGCCACCGGCAATGTGATAAGCCAGCGCGGTCAGAATGCCCCACATAATGAATTTAGCGATAAAGCTGTCCATCACGGCAGATGCCTGCTGGAAGCCTTCGGGTGAAGAGAGTGACAGACCCAGTAACCAGAGCAGGATCCCGATCGCCACAAAGGTGATCACACCGGAAACGCGGTGGAGAATGGATGCTATTGCAGTAACGGGAAACCGGATCGTAGTGAGATCCAAGTTGACAGGTCTTTGTTTTTTCACGGTTTTGCCCACACAGCTTTTCTTATTTTGCTTCCTCCGGTCCTGAGGGCGGGTCAGACAGCGTTAACAAGTCGAACATTGCGCCAGGCACCTAAAACAACATCCAGTGTCAAAACGACGCGTATGAAACGCTGGGTGGCTCCTACAACAGGGTATTCCCGGAGACCTGGCGGCAGTATAGGCGGATCACATTCTCATTACAATTCCCCTACAAACACTTTGGAGACATTTCGATAGAACAGTGATCGCATTCACGGTTTTCATAATTGATACAAATTCAATTACCTGATTTGACATAACTTCAACATTTCTGTTACAAACTGAGCAATAAAAGTTCTATGATGCACAAAAGTTATGGGGATACACTTTCCCCTAAGCACAAGTTATGTAACATTGAGTCGTATTCTTTATAAAGCAACGGTATTGGTTATAACGTAAGCATGTTTAGACCGGATCTCTTAACTACCATGCTACACTCTCAGGAATGTGCCTAACCCAGCCCACGAGCGCCCGTCACTCTGTACCCTGCACGCCTTAAAGATGCCACAGAGATGATTACCTTCTGCGCCTGGCAATGAGCTGGGAGTGCGTAACTTCCCGGTGTTAAAGATCCCTATATAAGGCGCTAAGGAGACTATAAATGGCTGATAAAAAAGCGACGCTAACCCTCGAAGGCGAAGCTCCTATTGAACTTAATGTGCTAAAAGGCACGTTAGGTCAGGAAGAGATTGATGTCCGGGCTTTAGGTTCTAAAGGGTATTTCACCTTTGATCCAGGCTTTACCTCTACCGCGTCCTGCGAATCTAAAATTACCTACATCGACGGTGATGAAGGCATTTTGCTGCATCGTGGTTTCCCTATCGATCAGCTGGCTCTGCATTCCAACTACCTGGAAGTGTGCTACATCCTGTTAAACGGCGAAGCCCCAACGAAAGCCCAGTTTGACGAATTCAGAACGACGGTCACCCGCCACACCATGTTGCACGAGCAGATCCATCATCTGTTCCGTGGCTTCCGTCGTGACTCGCATCCGATGGCCGTCATGTGCGGCGTCACCGGTGCGCTGGCAGCCTTCTATCATGATGCTATGGACGTTAACATCGAACGTCATCGTGAAATCGCCGCATTCCGTCTGCTGTCGAAAATGCCTACCATGGCAGCAATGTGTTACAAATATTCCATCGGTCAGCCTTTTGCCTATCCGCGCAACGACCTTTCCTATGCCGGTAACTTCCTGCACATGATGTTCTCTACGCCGTGTGAAGAATATGTCGTGAATCCGGTGCTGGAAAGAGCGATGGATCGTATCCTGATCCTGCACGCCGATCACGAGCAAAACGCCTCCACCTCTACCGTGCGTACCGCCGGCTCTTCCGGTGCGAACCCGTTTGCCTGTATCGCCGCGGGCATCGCCTCGCTGTGGGGACCGGCTCACGGCGGCGCGAACGAAGCCTGCCTGCGTATGCTGGAAGAAATCAGCACCGTCGAACACATTCCTGAGTTCCTGCGCCGCGCCAAAGATAAGAACGATTCGTTCCGTCTGATGGGCTTTGGCCACCGCGTGTACAAAAACTACGATCCGCGTGCCACCGTGATGCGTGAAACCTGCCATGAAGTGCTGAAAGAGCTGGGTATGAAAGATGACCTGCTAGAAGTCGCCATGGAACTGGAGCACATTGCGCTGAACGATCCGTACTTTATTGAGCGCAAACTCTATCCAAACGTTGACTTCTATTCCGGCATTATTCTGAAAGCCATGGGCATTCCATCTTCAATGTTTACCGTTATCTTCGCGATGGCGCGAACCGTTGGCTGGATTGCACACTGGAAAGAAATGCACGATGACGGTGTGAAGATTGCCCGTCCTCGTCAGCTGTATACCGGCTACGACAAGCGTGATTTTACCTCCAGTCTGAAGAAGTAACTGCGAGGCTGGCCTGATTTTTTAATCAGAGCTGGAAACGAGCCAATAAAAAGCCGGGATCTGCATCCCGGCTTTTTTATTTCTGACAACCAGGGCACCAGTAAAACGGGCGCGAAGATAAGGTCGTTTTGACGATGGTTTCCCCACAGCGTTCACAGGCCTGCCCTGCCCGATGAAACACCTTAAAACTGAAAATCGCGCCGTGATGGCGGTTTTCATCCGCCTCACCGCGCGTTCGGTAGGAAAGGCGCGGTATCGCCAGCAGCGCTTCCGCCAGCACATCGCACTGAGCATCGCTCAGATCCTCGGCCCGATGACTCGCCGCCAGCTCCGCCTGCCAGAGAATTTCAACCCGCAGATAGTTACCTAACCCGGCAAGAAAGCTTTGATCGAGCAGCAGCCCGCTAAACTGGCGACGGCGAAAACGCTTAGACAGCAGTCGCTCGCGCACCTGCTCAACCGACAGCAAGGGATCCAACACGTCCGGCCCGACTCTGTTTAGAAAGGGATGGGCGGCCACACCGTCGGCATCCAGCAGTTCGATATCCGATGCGCTGTATAAAAGCAGCGTTTTATCCGCCGCCGACAGTCTGACCCGCAGCACGCGTTTACTGTCAGGTTGTTTACCGGTCGGCACCACGCGCCACACGCCGTAAAGCTGATTATGGCTGTAGAGCGTCAACCCGTTGGAAAAGTGGGTCAGTAGCGCCTTGCCGCGTGTCTCAATGGCCGTGACGCGCTGCCCTGTCAGTTCATTCTGATAAGTCTGTAATTCAGGAAAAGCGAACCAGACATCGGTCAGCACTTTACCTTTGATGGCGTCTTCCAGGCGGTCCGCCGCCCGGCGAATTTCAGGACCTTCCGGCATGCAAACTCCGTTGCGTCATTAACCTATGATATCGGCGGCGGTGAAATGCCAAATTCCGATGTTGAGAGAACCTGGTTGTAACCTGTTATGACCGGGAACCTGAAGCCGTTACAAAATGGCGGATAAAGACTCGGTCCACCGAATCTAACGGTTGGTGACATCGATCAAATGGGCACGAAAAGCCTGCTGGAGCCGCTGCGCAAAGTTAAGCGCATGAGGACCGTCGCCGTGAAGGCAGACCGTTTCCGCTTTTACCGACACCCACTTTCCCGTCACGCTCAGCACTTCGCCGCGCTGCACCATATCCAGCGTCTGACGAATAGCCAGCTCCACGTCGTCTATCAGCGCGCCCGGCTGCCCGCGCGGCACCAATGAACCGTCAGCCTGATAGCCGCGATCGGCAAAAACCTCTTCTCGCGTCACCAGCCCCTGCGCCCGCGCAGCCCGAATCGATTCACTCCCCGCCAACCCGACCAGAATCAGTGCCGGATCGACGGCCTTCACCGCCCGGGCTATCGCCTCCGCCAGCGGTATTCCTCGCGCCGCCTGGTTGTACAGCATACCGTGGGGTTTGACGTGAGCCAGCCTACCGCCAAGGCTTTCGGTCAGCGCCTTCAGTGCACCGACCTGGTAAATCACCTGGGCATAAACCTCGTCCGGCGGCAGCTGCATCGCCGTACGGCCAAAGTTTTCACGGTCCGGAAAGCTGGGATGTGCGCCAATCGCCACGCCGGCATGCAGCGCCTGCCGCACCGACTGCAGCATGGTGGATGCATCGCCCGCGTGAAAACCGCAGGCGATATTAACCGATGTGACCAGCGGCAAAAGCTCCCGTTCGCCGGGGCATCCTTCGCCGATATCGGCATTAAGATCGATTTTCATGCCCTTAATCCCCAGGCGATCTGATCCAGCACGCGCTGCTGCTCTCTTTTGGCCTGCAGCGCCTCTTCCAGCGTGCAGTGGACAAAGTGGATCGGCTCACCCAGCCGCAGCTGCGCCAGATGATAGAGGTCGGCTTCGATCACGCAGGCGATGCGCGGGTAACCGCCGGTAGTCTGGGCATCGGCCAGCAGCACAATCGGCTGCCCTCCGGCAGGCACCTGCACCACGCCGGGAACCAGCCCGTGCGATAGCAGTTCACGATCGGCTTCGCGCTGGAGCTTACGCCCCTGTAGGCGGTATCCCATGCGGTTACTTTGCGGGTCGAGCCGCCATGCGGTGCGCCAGAATGCCTCACGGCTGTCGACGCTGAATTCATGGTACTCCGGCCCGGGCAGCGCCCGCACCCGATTGCCCCACAGCAGCTGCCGTACACCCGCAGGTTGACTAAAATCACGCGTCGCTGCCCCCAGCGGCAGCCGATCGCCATCCCGCAGCTTTCGTCCGGCAAGACCGCCGAAACCCGCTTTCAGATCGGTGCTTTTCGATCCCAGCTGCGGTTCGACAGCAAAACCGCCATTAACGGCCAGATAGCTGCGCATACCGCGCTGCGGCATACTGAGCGTGAGGCGCTGACCTTTTTTCACTGCCGTTCGCCAGCCGGTCCAGAGAGTCTCTCCGTCCAATTTTGCGTTGCACCCCGCTCCGGTGAGCGCGAGCCAGCCGTCGCGACCAAATTCAGCGGTAAACTGCCCGAGAGTGATTTCCAGAACCGCCTCATCCGGTGCATTGCCCACCAGCATATTGGCCGTCTGCATCGCCGGAGTATCCAGTGCGCCGCAGCGACTGATGCCGTACTGACCCCAGCCGTTCCGTCCGGCGTCCTGAATGCTGGTGCTGATCCCGGCACGAATGATTTTCAGCATACGCCCTCCTTCTGCGGCACAAAGCGCACCCGATCGCCGGAACGCAACAGCACCGGCGGCTGCCGATCTGGGGTGAACAGTGTGGTTTGTGCCCGGCCAATCAGCTGCCAGCCGCCGGGCGTGGCCAGGGGATAAACACCGGTCTGTGCCCCGCCGATGGCAACCGATCCGGCAGGAACCTGTAGCCTGGGCTCGGCGCGACGCGGCGTGTGCAGGCGGCTATCAAGACCGCCAAGATAAGGGAAGCCGGGCTGGAAGCCGATAAAATAGACGACATATTCCACGGCGCTGTGGCAGGCAACCACCTGCGAGGCGCTCATTTCGCAGTGGCGCGCGACCTCGTCAAGATCGGGACCCGCCGGGCCACCGTAGACCACCGCGATGTCGATTAAGCGTGATTCCGGGACCTGTATTTCACTGGTTTCCCACCACTGCTGTAGCCACTCAATGGCATCCAGAGCGGTTTGCTGCGGATCGCTCAACGCGACGGTAATATTATTCATCCCGGGGACAACATCGATGACTTCGGGACGACCGCGCAAGCGCTGCGCCAGTCCCCATATACGCTGCTGGCTGCTCAGTGAAACCGGCGGATCCAGTTCCAGCACCACAGTGCGTTCTCCTAACAAATAACATCGTGCTCGCTGCACCCAAGCCTCCTGAGCGGAAGTGATCGCCATTGACGGACAGGGAAACAGTTATGCGAGATTGTCGTAACGGTGTCAACCTACGGGGCGGCGGCAGCTGCCTCCCGCAGGTTGCTGATACGGGGATCAGACCGGATTATCGATATCAATAAAAGTGACATCCAGGCCGTGATGTTTGGCCAGCCACTCACCGAGCGCTTGAATACCGCAGCGTTCGGTGGCGTGATGGCCGGCACCGTAAAAATGGAGCCCCTGCTCGCGCGCGCTGTGGATGGTTTGTTCGGAGGCTTCACCGCTGATAAATGCATCAACGCCAAACGCGGCGGCGGCATCAATAAAGCCCTGTCCGCCGCCGCTGCACCACGCGACGCGCTTAATCAGCGCCGGGGCGTTGTCGCCGCAGTGCAGAGGCGTACGTCCCAGCGTATCTTCAATGCGCTTCGCCAGCTGTTCGCCGCTAATCGGCTGGGCAAACTCGCCCCAGAACAGTAGCTGTTCCACTTCACCTTTCATCTCGATACCGAACATCTTCGCCAGCAGGGCGTTGTTGCCCAGTTCAAGGTGCGCATCCAGCGGCAGATGCCAGCCAAACAGGTTGATGTCGTTCGCCAGCAGCGTTTTCAGGCGCTGACGCTTCATCCCTTTGATAACCGAAGGTTCGTTTTTCCAGAAATAGCCGTGATGCACCAGCACAGCATCAGCCTCCAACCGCACGGCTTCATCCAGAAGCGCCTGGCAGGCGGTCACACCAGTGACGATCTTTTTAATTTCGCTCTTACCTTCGACCTGCAACCCGTTTGGGCCATAGTCCTTAAAGGCGGTGGCATTCAGTAACTGGTTAACCAGCTGTTCGAGTTCACTATTGCGCATAATCAATCCATCTGTTTTCGTGCAGCTTCAAAGGCGTCCAGCGTTTGCTGGCGTGCCTGTTTATGTTCCACGATCGGCGCAGGATAATCGAGCCTTTGGTTCATTTTCTTTGCCCACTCATGGGGCTGATGAATATATTTTTCCGGCACCTGCCGCAGTTCGGGCAGCCACTGACGAATAAACTCGCCTGCCGTATCGAAGCGTTCGCCCTGCGTGGTGGGATTAAAAATGCGGAAATACGGTGCCGCGTCGGTGCCGGTAGAAGCGGCCCACTGCCAGCCGCCGTTATTCGCCGCCAGGTCGCCATCAATCAGCTGTGACATAAAGTAGCGTTCGCCCTCGCGCCAGTCGATCAGCAGGTCTTTCACCAGGAAGCTGGCGGCGATCATCCGCAGCCGGTTATGCATCCAGCCGAGAGTGTTAAGCTGACGCATGGCGGCGTCCACAATCGGATAGCCGGTTTTGCCTTCCTTCCAGGCGGCAAGTTGCTCGGGTGCATCGCGCCAGGCGACCTTACGCGTCCAGCGGACAAAGGGCTGATGGCGGCACAGCGCCGGGTAAGCCACGATCAAATGGCGATAAAACTCTCGCCAGATAAGCTCATTCAGCCAGACAAAAACTTTGCCGTCTTCCAGCCCGCGCGGATGCTCTTTTAGCAGTCGATATAGGCACTGGCGCGGTGACAGCACGCCGAGGGCTAAATACACCGAAAGACGGCTGGTGCCGTCCAGCGCGGGTAAGTCACGCCGCTCGGGGTAGTGCGTCACCGGTTGCTGGCTGAATTCACGCAGCCTGGCAATCGCCGCCTTTTCACCGGCGGGAAACAGCGTGCTGTCGATGGATTCTCGCGGATAGTTAAAGGGCTTCAGCGGAGAAACGTTTTTCAGCGGCCCGCTTTCGCGCACGGCCGGAGCGGAAAAACATTCGGGCAATCCTTCCTGCAGACGCTTAACAAAGGCCTTACTGAACGGCGTAAAGACCTTATACATTTCACGATTGCCGGTCAGCACGCTACCGGGCGGCAGCAGCAGGCTGTCGTCAAATCCCTGCACCATTACATCATGATCAAACAGCACCCGCTCGGCATCAGCATCGCGCTGGCGCTCGTTAACTTCGTACTGATAGTTATAAAACATGCGGTCAACGCGGTGCTCCTGGCAGAAGTCCAGCAGCCGATCCACGGAGGCGCTGAAGTCATCACATTCGGCAAGATGCAGCTCGATGCCCTTCTGTGCCAGTGACTGCTGCAGATCCTGCAGACTCTGCCAGATAAATTCCGCCTGCTTCGCGGCCATGCTATGGCTCTGCCACTGTTTCGGCGTGGCAATAAATAGCGCAATAACTTTCGCGCTGCCTGAGCGGCAGGCGGCATAAAGGGCATGGTTGTCGTTGATGCGCAGATCGTTACGCAGCCAGACCAGGTGGGTTGTCATAATGCTCCCTGAATGTATTTAGTATCCGTAACGCAGCCGCAGGGCTTCAGGATAAGGCGAGAAGTAGCGCTGCCCGGTCAGCCAGGGATGCGGATACTGCGTCATATAGTGTTTCAGCAGGGTAATCGGGGCCAGTAAAGGCTGGATACCGCGGCGGTAGCTGTCAATCAGCGTAGTCAGTTCCTGGCGCTGAGGCGGATTCAGCTCACGGCGGAAATAACCCTGAACGTGCATCAGCACATTGGTGTGATTACTGCGCGAGGCGGGCAGCTTCATCAAATCCATCAGCAGCTGACGATAGGCCAGAGCGAACTCCTCCAGCGATTCCCAGCGATCCATTTTGGCCACGAACGGGCCGATTTCCCGGTATTTTGGCTGCGAGTGTGCCAGCAGAAGCAGTTTGTAACGGCTGTGGTAATCCATCAGTTTTGCCCGGGTCAGACCGCCCGCCCACAGCTGATTAAACTCATGCAGCGCATACACCCGCGCGACGAAATTCTCCCGCAGGATAGGATCGTGCAGTCGTCCGTCTTCTTCCACCGGCAGCCACGGCAGCTGCGCCATCAGCTCGCGGGTGAAAATTCCGACGCCCTCTTTTTGATTATTGTTGTTATCAGGCTGATAGACCCGCACGCGCTCCATGCCGCAGCTGGGCGATTTCGCACAAACGATGTAGCCACACAGATGGTGAAGCTGGGCCACCTTTTCAGCGGAGAATGTCTGCATCTTTTCGGTCACAGCTATATCTTTCCCGTTAACGTCGGACGCCTTACCGTTGCTAAAGCGCAGCGCTACCTCATCCCCTTCGCCTTGAGTCAGGCGCAGTGCGGGCCGGGGTGCCGGTAAACCAATCGCCATCTCCGGGCAGACCGGCTCATAGTGAAGATAAGGAGCCAGCTCTTCTGCCGCGAAAGCAGAGCGCTTATGTCCACCGTCAAATCTTACCCGCTCACCGAGCAGGCAGGCACTGATGCCAACAGGAATTTTTTTGCTCATATCTATACAACCTAAAAATTATTGTACAGGTTTGAGTGTAGATCAGTTTCGCTGATTTATCTCTTAAAACCTCTGTTGATGGATTTTACGCAAAAAAAATCCCGCACTCAGGCGGGATAGTAAACTGAAAAAATGGCATTGAATTGTTGGTTTAGCTTAAAGCTGTCGCGTTGAAACCGGGATTAATAAAAATCGCAGCAGACCGACTCGGCTTCCGCCAGCCAGACTGGCTTATCGCTGGTTTTCAACCAAACCCGGTGGAGGTAGCTGTAAAAACGGGCACGGTCGGCGCGGAACAGCATGACCGGCAGCGCGAGAACACCGGCGAGCACAACCGCTGCACGACGCATGAAAATCCGCGTAGTTGAATAAGAGTGATAAAGATTCATACGTCCTCCTCAAATCGGTTAAAAAAATCGTCTGTAATCTGAGCAAAATAATAGCGCCTTTAATGTAATTTTACTACTGATCGGACCACTTATTTTGCCTGAATTTTGGGCTATTTTCGCCCAAACTGTAATTATGTTACATGATGGTTAATAAAGACTTAAAATTACCGTTGATATGATCGATTAGTTAACAAGTGAGCGCATCGAGAAACAGCAGTGGGCTATCCGTCGCCTCTTTTGCTAAATTAGCCACCATAATGGCGTTTCCCGGCAGATCGGTCTGACTGCCGGTGCGGAGGAACCTTGACCACGATTCTGATCGTTGAAGATGAAAAAGAGATCCGCCGTTTTCTACGTGTGGCGCTGGAGGGCGAAAGCTTTCGCGTGGTGGATGCCGACACGCTCAGCCGTGGGCTGATTGAGGCCGCCACGCGCAAGCCTGAACTGGCGATCCTCGACCTCGGATTACCGGACGGTGACGGCATTCAGTTTATTCGTGAAGTACGCCAGTGGAGCAGCATGCCGATCATTGTGTTATCGGCACGCAGCGACGAGCAGGATAAAATCATAGCGTTGGATGCCGGTGCCGATGACTTTCTGACGAAGCCCTTTGGCGTGGGTGAACTGCTGGCGAGAGTGCGCGTTGCCCTGCGCCACCGTCCGGCATCGACCGGGAGCAGCGAGCAGGCACAAATTACCTTTAGCGACGTCAGCGTCGATATTGCCGCCCGGCGGGTCACCCGCGATGGCAGCGATCTGCATCTGACGCCGATTGAATTTCGTCTGCTGGTCAGCCTGCTGAATCATCCCGGCAAGGTCATGACCCAGCGGCAGCTGCTGGTTCAGGTCTGGGGACCGAATGCGGTTGAGCACAGTCACTACCTGCGGATCTATATGGGCCACCTTCGGCAAAAGCTGGAGCGCGATCCCGCCCAGCCCCAGCATCTGCTGACGGAAACCGGCGTGGGCTATCGCTTTATTCCCTGAATTACGGCAACAAAAAAAGGCCATTCAGAGAATGGCCTTAATCATGATTACCGCTGCGACTGCGTCGCCTCAGCGGCAACATCAGCCTCAGGCATTTTTCAACACCGCGCTGACTATCTCTACCGCTTCTTTCTCAATCTTCTCGCGGTGCTCGGCACCGAGGAAGCTTTCACAGTAGATTTTGTAGGCATCTTCAGTGCCGGAAGGACGCGCGGCAAACCAGCCGTTTTTAGTCATCACTTTCAGTCCACCGATGGATGCGCCATTACCCGGCGCAGCAGTCAGACGGTCGGTGATCGGATCGCCCGCCAGCGTGTCCGCGCTAACCATTTCCGGAGAAAGCTTCGACAGGGCAGCTTTCTGGGCTGACGTTGCCGCAGCCTGGATACGGTTATAGCTTGGTGCACCGAAGCGCTCGGCCAGTTCATCATAGTGCTGCTGCGGATTCTTACCGGTCACGGCGGTAATTTCCGCCGCCAGCAGGCACATGATGATGCCGTCTTTGTCGGTTGACCACGGCGTGCCGTCGAAGCGCAGGAAGGATGCCCCCGCGCTCTCTTCACCACCGAAGCCGAAGGTACCGTCAAACAGGCCATCAACAAACCACTTGAAGCCCACAGGCACTTCCACCAGCTTACGGCCGATATCGTTAACCACACGGTCAATCATCGCACTTGAAACCAGCGTTTTGCCTACGGCGACGTCTTTGCCCCACTGCGGACGATGCTGGAACAGATAGTTCACCGCAACGGCCAGATAGTGGTTAGGATTCATCAGTCCGGCAGGCGTGACGATGCCATGGCGGTCATAATCCGGGTCGTTGGCAAACGCCAGATCGAACTTGTCGCGCAGCGCCAGCAGGCCCGCCATGGCACACTCGGATGAGCAGTCCATACGGATCACGCCATCTTTATCCAGGTGCATAAAGCGGAAGGTCTGATCGACGGCATCGTTAACGATAGTCAGATCGAGCTTGTAGAACTCAGCAATACGCTGCCAGTAGGCAATACCGGATCCACCCAGTGGATCGACGCCGATTTTCAGGCCCGCTTTCTGAATCGCCGGGATATCGACGATCGTCGCCAGACCTTCGATATACGGCTGGATCAGATCCTGCTCCTGCAGATGGCCGCTGGCCCATGCCTGATCGAGAGAAATACGCTTAACGTCTTTCAGACCGTCCTTAATTAAGGCATTGGCACGATCTTCCACCACTTTGGTGACGTTGGTATCCGCCGGTCCACCGTTTGGCGGGTTGTATTTGATGCCGCCATCTTCCGGTGGATTGTGGGAAGGCGTAATCACAATGCCGTCCGCGAGTGCCGCTCCGGCTTTATTATGCTCAAGGATAGCGTTCGAAATCGCAGGAGTCGGCGTATAGCCATTATCCTGCTGCACAATCACATCCACACCGTTTGCCGCCAGCACTTCCAGCACCGAGATAATCGCCGGTTCAGACAGCGCGTGGGTATCTTTACCAACGTAGCAGGGCCCGGTCACGCCGTTCTTTTTACGTTCTTCGGCAATCGCCTGGGCAATCGCCAGGATATGCGTTTCATTGAAACTGTGACGACCCGCGCTACCGCGATGACCTGAGGTGCCGAATTTTACTGCATGTTCCGCATTGCCCAGTTCAGGCTGTAAGACGTAGTACTGCGATGTTAACTGTGCAACGTTAATTAAATCGCTCTGCCGGGCTGGCTGCCCGGCACGGGGGTGATTGGCCATTGGCGCTTCTCCCTGACGCTTCGGTTAAAGGGTACCGCAAACTTTCTCGGTCAGTTCCGCCGGGAACTGCATCGATAACATGATATGTTCCACCATGCTGCGCTTACGGCCTGTATTGGTGTTGGTGATCACCCAGTAAGGGGTGCCCGGAATATGCTGCGGCTTGGTATGCGTACCGTTCTGAGTCAGCGTCTGCTGGTTGCCCGCGAAATAAACGCGCGTGCGGCCATGCAGCGACTCGGTGGCATCGCCAAAGGCTTTGGCGTCCAGGGTATATAAAGTCGATAAGATCAGCATAAACCTGTTCACCACTTTCTTCTGCTCGGCATATTCGTCGGAAAGCAGCAGTTCACGCACCGCGCGAACGCGGTCCTGCGGGCGAGGTTCAGATTTCACCACGGCGGGCTCTTTTGCCGCCTGGGCAACCGGTGCCGCTGGCGCAGTCTGCCCGGCGGTGAACTTCAGCATGCGGCGTAAAATGTCCGATGCGCTTTCCCCAATATGCTGAGTATGGCTGGCAATATAGCGGTATAGCTCTTCGTCGACTTCAATCGTTTTCATCTTTATCCAGTACGGTTGTTGCTTCTATCAGAATCGGGGTAAAACGGGCACGATCCTCAGGATCATCTGTTTTCTGGAACCCGGATCCTAACATCAGGATTATAAAGTTAAATCCAGCCCGGTTGTAGCTTAAGCCCTCTTTGCCAGCAAAAGTCAGAATTTGCCGTAAAAGATCGTTGGCAGCGCCTGTGCTACCCCCGGCAGAAAATGTAAAATCCATGATACCCTAAGCCTTCGTTCCAACTGTAAGAACTTTGCTATGAATTTGAATGTCCGCCTGCAATCTGAACAATCCGCGACAGACGATCTGCCTTTAGTGTTGATCCACGGACTTTTCGGCAGCCTCGATAATCTCGGCATCCTTGCTCGTGACCTGAAGCAGCACCGTCGTCTGATCCAGCTTGATGTGCGCAATCATGGCCTGTCGCCACGGTCGAATGAGATGAACTACGCGCTGATGGCGCAGGATGTGCTGGAAACGTTAGACGGACTGGGTGTTGAGCGTTTCGGCGTTATTGGCCATTCAATGGGCGGCAAGATTGCCATGATGCTGACCGCGCTGGCTCCGGACCGCGTGGACGGACTGGTGGTGATTGATATGGCACCGGTCGCCTACCCCACCCGCCATCATGATGATATTTTCGCTGCGCTCCAGGCGGTGACGGATGCAGGCATCGCTTCGCGCAGTGAAGCAGCAGCGCTGATGCGCCAGATGCTGACGGAAGAAGGGGTCATCCCGTTTCTGTTGAAATCGTTCCACGAAGGCGAATGGCGCTTCAATGTGCCGGTGCTGTATCAGTGCTACGACCAGATTATCGGCTGGCAACCGCAGCCCGCCTGGCCGCATCCTGCACTGTTTATTCGCGGGGAGCGTTCACCCTATCTGGCGGATGAATATCGTGATGCGCTGCTGGCACAGTTCCCGCAGGCGCGGGCCTACGTTGTGGCCGGTGCCGGTCACTGGGTACATGCTGAAAAACCTGATGCAGTTTTACGCGCAATTCGTCGATTTTTTGTGCTGTAAAAACAATTATTTCCCTATGTTGTTAAAACATTGTCGTCATCACTTTCACTGGGGTATGATGCGCGCTGACATTTTTCCGCTGGCGATTTTTCCGGCGGATAACGGCCTGACACATCAGAAATCCAGCCTTTCAGTATCACTATTCTATGGCAAAAGAGAACACGGACCGCACAACGCTCGATCTGTTCGCAGATGAACGTCGCCCGGGACGACCGAAAACTAATCCGCTGACGCGTGATGAGCAGCTGCGCATCAACAAACGTAATCAGCTTAAGCGCGATAAAGTTCGCGGGCTTAAGCGCGTCGAGCTGAAAATGAACAGTGAAGCCGTTGACGCACTGAACCAGCTGGCCGATGCGCGCAATATGAGCCGCAGCGAGCTGATTGAAGAGATGTTGCTGAATCAGCTAAAACACCTTCAATCCTGATCGCCCTGCGTGCTCTCAACGCACAAAGCGACAAAAGCAGCAGGATTACGCATTTATCCGCTCTCGGCGGTCTGCTATTATTAACACCATCTGCAAAAATTTTGGCAGCCACCATATCATTAAGATTCAAGAGGTTATTAAACTCATGGCAATCGTAGGCATTTTCTTTGGCAGCGATACGGGCAATACGGAAAACATTGCAAAAATGATCCAGAAACAGCTGGGTAAAGACGTTGCAGAAGTTCGTGATATTGCCAAAAGCAGCAAAGAAGACCTTGAAGCCTTCGACATTCTGCTGCTGGGCATTCCCACCTGGTACTACGGTGAAGCGCAGTGTGACTGGGATGACTTTTTCCCGACGCTGGAAGAGATCGACTTCAACGGCAAGCTGGTCGCCCTGTTCGGCTGTGGCGACCAGGAAGACTACTCAGAATATTTCTGCGATGCGATGGGCACCATCCGCGACATCATTGAGCCAAACGGCGCGATTCTGGTAGGCCAGTGGCCAACCGAAGGCTATAACTTCGAAGCCTCTAAAGGCCTGGCCGATGACAACCACTTCCTGGGTCTGGCCATCGACGAAGATCGTCAGCCGGAACTGACCAATGAGCGCGTTGATAAGTGGGTTAAACAAATTTTTGATGAACTTCAGCTGAAAGAAATCATCGAAGCCTGAGTCAAACGGTTTGATGTGGGAGACATCTCACATCAAACCAGTGATTTTTCCTATAGAAGTAATAGATACGTATTTGTAACTTCCACCTGTAAAAATGTACAATAACCCTATCGGTTACCCGCTTTCTCATCCTTCAGCATCTCTAAACGATCTTTAGCGATCGTCGTGCGACGGGATGAGATAGAGCGAAATGTTAA
This sequence comes from Erwinia sp. JUb26, assembly GCF_003751505.1. GTDB lineage: Bacteria > Pseudomonadota > Gammaproteobacteria > Enterobacterales > Enterobacteriaceae > Erwinia. Next base: position 34,426 of record NZ_RJVB01000009.1, read on the forward strand.
CTTTGTAAGATTTGGACGCAAGCCACTCAGGACGTAATGACATTTATCCTTACATCCAATAGTGGTTTAAGGCATCCCTTGTTGTTTTCATTTCGATGTATGAGTTCTATACTGTGACGCATCCAACTCTAGCGTCAACCGATGTTCAGGGCTTTTCAGCCACTAAGTGACTAGCAAAGTAACAGGACAATATCCGCATGACTGACAACAATACCGCATTAAAGAAGGCCGGCCTGAAAGTCACGCTTCCACGACTGAAAATTCTGGAAGTGCTTCAGGAACCAGAAGGCCATCACGTCAGTGCGGAAGACTTGTATAAGCGCCTGATTGATATGGGCGAAGAAATCGGTTTAGCCACGGTTTACCGCGTGCTTAACCAGTTTGATGACGCAGGGATCGTTACCCGTCATAACTTTGAAGGCGGAAAATCCGTTTTCGAACTGACTCAGCAGCACCATCACGATCATCTGATCTGCCTGGACTGCGGCAAAGTTATCGAATTCCGCGACGAATATATCGAAGCACGTCAGCGTGAAATCGCCACTCGCCACGGGATCAAACTGAGCAACCACAGCCTGTACCTTTATGGCCATTGCTCTAAAGGCGACTGCCGCGAAGACGATACGCTGCACGACGAGTAATCCGTTCTGATATCAGTATGAAAACCGGTGGCTGCCCACCGGTTTTTTTTTGCGCGTTATCCGGCATACACCGGCAGGACGTTCCAGTATGAAAGTAGGGACACCAGCGCATTCACCGCACCGAAAATCAGCACCAGCACGATCGGTGCCATTCCTCCCCTGACCTGCCATTCCGCCGTGCTAAAACGCTGACGCGCTCTTCGCGCCAGCATTGCAGGCGTGATTACCGCCCACAGCGTTGCCGCCAGCCCGGCATAGCCAATCGCCACCAGAAAACCGTTCGGCCAGATCATCGCGGCCGTCAGCGGCAGAATAAAAGTGACAACGGTCGTTTTTAGCCGGCCGATCGCCGAACGATCAAACTTAAACAGGTCGGCAAGATAGTCAAAGAAGCCCAGACTGACGCCCAGGAACGAGCAGGCGACGGCAAAGTTAGAGAAAATATCCAGCAGCAGGTTCAGATAGGGACTGTGCAGCACGCCGGAAAGTGCGGCGACCAGCACGTCGATATTTCCACCCTGCGCCGCAATCGCTTTGAATTCATGGCGCGGGATGTTGCCCATCGTGCCAATAATCCAGATAAAGTAGATAACCAGCGCCATCAGCGTGCCGAACACCAGACAGCGGCAAACCCGACTGCCGTTCTTCTGGTAATAGCTGACCAGCCCGGCGATATTGCCATGATAGCCAAATGAGGCGAGGCAGAACGGAATCACCATCCAGAGGTAGCGCAGGTAGTGGCTTTCATCACCCTGGCTGTCCAGCAGCTTCACGGGTTCGATATGCCACAGCAGCCCGCCAAAGATGATCAGAAAGGTAATCACCTTCGCGCCGAGAAAAATCAGCGTCATACGGCTCACCATCGCCGTACCCAGCCAGATAAACACCGCCACCAGCAGCGTAAAGGCAAAACCAGCGCTACGGGCAGAGATCGGCAGTGAAAGCTGGCTCAGCGTGTGCTGAATAATGGCTCCGCTGGCGGAGATATAGGCGTAGGTGAGGATCCCGAGGACAAAGGCAACTGACAGACCGTTAATCAGGTTCCAACGTCGCCCCAGCAGGTCGCGCGTAATGGTATCGAAGCTGGCCCCGGCAGGATAATGCAGGCTGGCCTCCAGGAACAGCAGGCCGGAAAGCAGCATGCAGAACCAGGTGACAATCAGTAATGCTGATGACCACAGGAACCAGGCGCCGGACATCACGACGGGTAATGAAAACATCCCGGCACCGATAATGGTGCCGCTAATAATTAACGTTCCCCAAAGTGTAGAAGGCAGGCGGGCGGCGGAAACCGGTAAATCCATGACTAATCCTTAGCAAAAAACGGAAACTCACCGCCATCACCGGAATTATTCACTGGGTGAGCGGCATTAACGCCGCACATTCTACATGAACCCGCACCCGCGGACTAGTACGGTAATTAATTGGCTACCATTGTTTCCTGCAAATAACGCCAGCGCGGTGGCTGGTTTGCGCAGTCAATGACCGCCAGCGAAATGCGATGAGAATGATTATCCTGCTGCTGCTGCAGTTCGTGATACTGAATAACCACCTCTTCTGCCCGCTGCGAAATAACGCTGCACTGCTCAATGGTAATCGTCATTCCCTGTCGCGCTCCGGTCAACCGACCGAATAAGGCTTCAACGTCAGCCAGCGCCAGGCTTTTGCCGCTCGGGGTGACCATTACAAAATCGTCGGCAAAATGCGTCAGCAACTCCGTAATCTGGCTGCCGTCGCCGTGAAAAACAGCCTCAATCAGCTGGTGCAGAACGATAACGCTCTGCGTAGCCTTTTCGGTTAAATCAGTCATTGGATTTCCTTATGAAAGCGTCGTTGATAAATCAGCCACAGCGGTAGCAAACCGCTAGCTGCCGCAATAATAAATGCCAGATGCCACGCCTGTTCTCCAGGAAAATAACGGCTCAGTACCGCCAGCAGCAGCGTAAACAAAGCGGTACCGAGGCTGAACGTAAGCTGGCGGTTAATATTCCATAGCGTACTGCCCCGGGTCATCTGCTGCTCGTTCAGCTCGATTAACGCCGTAGTCTGCGCGCAGTTCGCGGCAATTCCGCCACCGATCCCCATCAGTAGATAGGCCGCACACAGTATGCCACTACCGTTTGAATCGCTGACCAGGGAAAGCAGCGCAATGCCGCCGCTGTGCAGCAGCAGTCCGCAACTGAATAAGCGAGGTGCGCCGACCCGATAATAAATCCGCCCGGCCACCAGCATCGCCACCAGCGCTCCGGCACCGTAGAGCAGCATAAAGCTGCCGGTATGCCCGGCGCTGAAATGTAAAACCTGCTGCAGGTAAAAGATGTTAAGCAGATTCACCCCGGTAAATACGCCCGGGACAGCATAGTAAACGGCGATGGACAGATTCAGCTGAGGATTGCGCAGCAGGCTGAGATCGAGAATGGCCGTCGGCTGTCGTCGGTAATGCTGCAGATAACCCCACGCCAGCAATAAAGCAGCGGCCAGCCACAGCGTGGCCTGCGGCAAAGCCTGCTGCTCGCTGAACAGCGACAGGCTCCTCAACAACATGCCCAAAGCGCCACAGACCAGAATAATTCCGGTGATATCCGCGCGGATGCGCTCCGTTGTCTGCGGGCGGATCCATATCGCCGCCAGCAGCGCCGCGAGCAGACTGAACGGAATGTTGCTGTAGAAGATCCAGCGCCAGGAAAGCACATCGACCAGCATGCCCCCCAGCAGTGGAGACAGCGCGGGAGCAATCAGCGCAACGCACATGATCAGCGTTGAAATAGCGGCGCGCTGCCGCCCCTGAAACAGATTAAAGGTCAGCGCCTGGCCTACCGGGATCAGCAGCCCGCCGCCCGCCCCCTGGATAAAACGCCACGCGATTAGCGTACTGAAGGAATCAGCACGCGCGCAGCCCAGCGCGGCGATGCTGAAAATCAACATCGAGGCGACGATAGTCTGCCGGGTGCCAAAGCGTGAGGCCAGCCAGCCGCTCAGCGGCACGATCAGCGTCAGGCCCAGAATGTAGCCGTTTGCCACCCAGCTGATGGACTCCGTCGCAACGGACATCTGCGCAGCTATCGACGGCAGCGCAATAGCCGACATAAAAATATTAATACAATCTATAAAAAAGCCGAGCAGGAAAATCGCTGCGACCCGATAACCATAGTGCATTGTCACACCTCCACGCGCAGCATAGCGGCGGTTGACCTGACAAATAAAGACGCCTAAATTTAAATGATTGTTTGATAAAACTGAATAATCTCATGCATGCTCATCTTGATAAGATCCATACCTTCTTTGCCATCGTCGACAGCGGCAGCTTTACCCGGGCCGCCAGCAACCTCGGCTTAAGCCGCGCGATGGTCAGCCTGCATCTTAAGAGCCTGGAACAGCTGCTTGGCGTCACGCTGCTGGTGCGCAATACCCGCAGCCTCGCCCTGACCGGCCACGGGCAGCAGTTTTATCAGGACTTTAAGCTGATTTTTGCGGATATTGACCGTGCCGTCGCGCGAGTGGCCACTGAGCATCACTCCCTCTCAGGGGAACTGCGCATCACATCGACGTGGGAGTTCGGCCAGCAGTTCCTGATGCCGCTGGTCGGCGAATTCTGCCAGCGCCATCCCCTGCTGAAACTGAGCTACAGCGTCGGAGCTTCGCTGGATGATTTAGTCAGTAATAAGCTGGATGTGGCGATACGTCTGGGGGCGCTGCGCGACTCGTCCCTAAAAAGCCGCAGGCTGACGGATTATGCCATTTTACTGGTGGCTTCCCCTTCGCTGGTAAGCCGCAGCCACCCGCAGCAGTTGCAGGACGTTTCCGCCATGCCGTGGATCCACAACAGCAACCTGACGCATCCCGGCCGCTGGACCTTTCGCGGAGTGGATAATCAGACTGCAGAACTGAAGTCCGATGCCGCTTATACCGCCAACTCGGCACAAATCGTCCGCCAGATGGCATTAGGCGGAATGGGCGTCGCGGTGCTGCCGGAATGGCTGGTATGTGACGATATTGCCGCAGGCAGACTGCAGCACCTGTTTGAGACATGGCAGTTGCCGGATCAGCCGGTCAGCGCCGTGTTCGCAGGGCATGGGGAGATGCAGAGGAAAACCCGGCTGTTTATCGATTTTCTCTCTGAGAAACTGTCGATATAGCCGGGCCAGGTCAGACCTACAGAGGCATAACGTGCTCTGTGCGGCGCGGTGCCAGTGAAGATTTAGACGAAAAAAAAGGGCGAATCGTCGCCCTTTTATTGCAGCAGGATCGGCTTATTCGCCGATTTTAGCCCAGGTATCACGCAGGCCAACGGTGCGGTTAAAGACCAGATTGCTGGCAGAAGAATAAACGCTGTCAGCGCAGAAGTAGCCTTCACGCTCAAACTGATACGCCGCTGAGGCTTCCGCTTTCTGCATACCCGGCTCAACGAAACCGTGACGGACCACCAGAGATTCCGGGTTGATGCTGCCGAGGAAATCCTCCTCCGCCGCCGGATTCGGCACGCTGAACAGGCGATCGTACAGGCGGAACTCTGCCGGTAACGCATGCACGGCGGAAACCCAGTGGATCACGCCCTTCACTTTACGCCCATCAGCCGGATCTTTGCTCAGGGTGTCCACGTCGCAGGTACAGAACAGGCAGGTAATATTACCGTCTTCATCTTTCGCGACGCGTTCTGCTCTAATCACATAGGCGTTACGCAGACGAACTTCTTTACCCAGCACCAGGCGCTTGTACTGCTTGTTCGCTTCCTCACGGAAATCGGCGCGATCGATATAGATCTCACGGCTGAACGGCACTTCACGCGTCCCCATTTCCGGCTTATTCGGATGATTCGGCATGCTGATCGTCTCTTCATGATGAGCAGGCAGGTTTTCAATCACCAGTTTAACCGGGTCCAGCACCGCCATCGCGCGCGGGGCGTTTTCATTGAGATCGTCACGAATACAGGATTCCAGCGCGGCCATCTCAACGTTGTTGTCCTGCTTGGTGACGCCAATACGGCGGCAGAACTCACGGATCGACTCCGCGCTGTAGCCACGACGGCGCAGACCGGACACGGTCAGCATGCGCGGATCGTCCCAGCCCTCAACCACTTTCTCGCTCACCAGCTGGCTCAGCTTGCGCTTGGACATGATGGCGTATTCAAGATTCAGACGAGAAAACTCGTACTGGCGCGGATGAACCGGGATGGTAATGTTATCCAGCACCCAGTCATACAGGCGACGGTTGTCCTGGAACTCCAGCGTACACAGGGAATGGGTGATCCCTTCCAGCGCATCGGAAATGCAGTGCGTGAAATCGTACATCGGATAGATGCACCACTTCGAACCGGTCTGATGGTGATCGGCGAACTTAATACGGTACAGCACCGGATCGCGCAACACGATAAAGTTGGATGCCATATCGATTTTGGCACGCAGACACGCTTTACCTTCTTCAAACCCGCCGCTGCGCATTTTCTCAAACAGCGCCAGGTTTTCTTCCACGCTGCGATCGCGATAAGGGCTGTTTTTACCCGGCGCGGTCAGGCTGCCGCGGTATTCACGGATTTGCTCCGGTGAGAGTTCATCCACATACGCCAGCCCTTTTTCGATCAGTTCGACCGCATAGTGGTGTAGCTGGTCGAAATAGTCAGATGAGTAACGCACCTCGCCGCTCCACTCGAAGCCGAGCCACTGCACGTCACGTTTGATGGACTCAACGAACTCCAGGTCTTCCTTCACCGGGTTAGTATCATCAAAACGCAGATTGCACTGACCCTGGTAATCATTGGCGATACCAAAGTTCAGGCAGATCGACTTAGCGTGGCCAATATGCAGGTAGCCGTTTGGCTCAGGCGGGAAGCGGGTATGCACGCTCTTGTGCTTACCGGACGCCAGATCTTCGTCGATAATCTGACGAATAAAGTTCGTTGGGCGGGCTTCAGCCTCACTCATCTCAATTTCCTCAATTAATGCCTGGAATAAATTCGCTACGAAATAACGGAGTATGATCCACAAAGCGGGGGACTGAGACAACCGTTTGTTACGGAAATCCAATAAAAAAAGGGCGGGAATTGCTCGCCGCCCTTTCTGCTTACGTTAGTATCGTATTTTAGCCATTAATCTCGTAGATACGGCTCTCACCGGCAACGACGGTGTCGCCTGCCAGCAGCGTTAATCCAGAGAAATCCTCGATGTTGCTGACCACGACAGGGCTGATCATCGAACGGGCATTGGCTTCCAGGAAGGCCAGATCCATTTCCAGCACCGGTTGACCGGCCACCACCTGGGCACCTTCTTCCACCAGACGGGTAAAGCCTTTACCCTGCAGCGCAACGGTATCCAGCCCCATGTGCACCACAATTTCCGCCCCTTTATCCGTTTCCAGACAGAAGGCGTGATTGGTGTTGAAGATTTTCACCAGCGTACCGCTGGCCGGTGCCACGACGGTGCTGCTGGTCGGTTTGATCGCCAGCCCGTCACCGACCGCTTTACTGGCGAAGGCTTCATCCGGCACCTGGTCAATTGCCACTACGGTCCCGCTCACCGGAGCCACCAGCGTACCAACAATCCCTTTACTGGCGTTTGGTACGGCCTGCGGCGCCGCGGTTGGCGCAGCCGGTGCGACTGGCGTAGCGGTAGCCGCTGCCGCCGCGATTGGCCCTTTGGCAATCAGTTTTTTCATGCTTTCAGCGATGGATTCCGCTTTCGCACCGACAATCACCTGGATCGTCTGTTTATTCAGTCGAACAATACCGGATGCGCCCAAACGCTTACAGGCGGCATCGTTAACCAGTCCGGCATCTTTAACGGACAGGCGCAGACGGGTGATACAGGCATCAATCACGTTGAGGTTATCAGAGCCACCGATCGCCACAATGTACTGGCGGGACAGCTGATCCATCCCCTCTTCGGTGTTGCTGTTCGCTTCTTCTGTTACCACCAGGTCAGAGGCATCCTCCCGGCCCGGCGTTTTCAGATTCATCATGCGAATCACCGCACTGAAAAGCACGAAGTAAACCAGGAATGCAACCAGGCCCATCACCAGCAGCATCCAGACGTTCTGGCTGGCGGCCGGCAGGTTATACATCAACACGTAGTCGATGGCCCCCGCCGAGAAGGAGAATCCGGCATGGATCCCCAGCAGCGTAGCGACAAACAGGCTGATACCGGTTAGCAATGCGTGGATCAGGTACAGCATCGGTGCCAGGAACATGAACAGGAATTCCAGCGGCTCGGTCACACCGGTCAGAAATGCGGTTACCGCTACGGAGAGCAGCATGCCGCCGACCATTGGACGGCGCTCTTTTGGCGCAGCCATATACATCGCCAGCGCAGCGCCCGGCAGACCGAACATCATGATCGGGAAGAAGCCCGACATGAACATCCCTGCGGTACCGTCACCGGCGTAGAAACGATTGATATCGCCGTGGAAGACGGTACCTGCCGCGTTGGTGAATTCACCAATCTGGAACCAGGCAATGGTATTCAGCACCTGATGCAGACCGGTTGGGATCAGCAGACGGTTAACGAAGCCGAACACGCCAGCCCCGAATGCGCCTTCAGCCACAATCCATTCACCACCGGCGTGAATCGCGTTCTGCACCGGCGGCCAGACGTAGCCGAAAATGGCTGCCAGCACCAGACAGAAGAAGCCAGTGGCGATCGGCACAAACCGTTTACCGCCGAAGAAGCTGAGGAAGTCAGGCAGTTTAATATCGGCCCAGCGGTTATAGGTGGCACCCGCGACCAGACCGGTGATGATCCCCGCCAGCACGCCCATATTGACGGCTGGGTTGATGGTCACCATCGCTTTGGTCAGGATAAAGTAACCCACGGCACCAGCCAGCGCAGCTGCTCCAGCATTGTCTTTTGACCACGTTGACGCTACGCCGATGGCGAAGATCAGCGCGAGGTTATCGAAGATTGCACCGCCGCCCTGTGCGATGAACGGCATATTCAGTAAATCAGGTTGACCAAAGCGCAGCATCAGTGCAGCAACCGGCAGTACGGCTATCGGCAGCTGTAGCGAGCGCCCCAATCGTTGAAAGAATCCTAAAATATTCACCTTTTCCCCCTTTGAACCCGTTAAGGTGCCAGAAATCGTTTATTTTTTTACGGTCTTCTGCAGTCTGAGTGACAGTATACACCACAGTCACAAGTGTAAAAAAAAATTAATTCGCTTCGCAAATTATATCACTGCTTATGTGATTAAAATCACCAAAAAAATCATTTTTACCACCATTAGACTGGCTAACATAACAAACTTATTTTATGATACGAAAAATCAAAACGGACTCATCCCTCTGTTATCTGTTCGTAATCACGTTACGATAAATCTTAGTTAGCAGGGCAGCGTTTTCAGACCCATATTTATATTGCTCATTTTACGAGGTTCATCATGAGACTGATTCCACTGGCAACATCTCCTCAGGTCGGTAAGTGGGCTGCACGCCACATTGTTACCCGCATCAACAACTTCAAACCTACCGCAGAGCGCCCTTTCGTTCTGGGCCTGCCAACCGGCGGCACGCCGCTGGAAGCCTACAAGCACCTGATTGAGATGCATAAAGCGGGCCAGGTTAGCTTCAAGCACGTCGTCACCTTTAATATGGACGAATATGTTGGCCTACCGAAGGAGCACCCGGAAAGCTATCACAGCTTCATGCATCGTAACTTTTTCGATCACGTTGATATTCAAAGCGAAAATATCAATCTTCTCAATGGCAATGCGCCGGATATTGACGCAGAATGTCGCCAGTATGAGGAAAAAATTCGCTCCTACGGCAAAATCCATCTGTTTATGGGCGGCGTGGGCAACGACGGGCACATCGCTTTTAATGAACCGGCCTCTTCGCTGGCTTCACGCACCCGTATCAAAACGCTGACCCACGATACCCGTATCGCCAACTCACGTTTCTTCGGTGGCGATGTGGATCAGGTGCCAAAATACGCGCTGACCGTGGGCGTGGGTACGCTGCTTGATGCCGAAGAAGTGATGATTCTGGTTACCGGCCACCTGAAGGCGCATGCCCTGAAAGCTGCTGTTGAAGGTAACGTTAATCATATGTGGACCATCAGCTGCCTGCAGCTACATGCTAAGTCTGTAGTGGTTTGCGATGAGCCGGCCACAATGGAACTGAAAGTGAAGACCGTGAAGTACTTCCGCGAAATGGAAGCGGAAAATATTACCGGTCTGTGATGCCGGGAGGTGCGCCTCCCCTTCACCGATCGCATCCGGCTGGTCGAGGCTTCGCTAAGGCCAGCCGGATCGTAACAGCATTAAAAGTCAGGAGAATGACTATGTACGCTTTAACCCAGGGTCGTATTTATACCGGCCATGAAGTCCTCGACGGGCATGCGGTGGTGATCGCCGATGGCCTGATCGACCGTGTTTGCCCGCTCGGCGATGTGCCTGACGGTATTGAAATCCGTGACGTTAACGGTGCCATTATCGCCCCTGGCTTTATCGATCTGCAGCTTAACGGCTGCGGCGGCGTGCAGTTTAATGATGACCCTGCGGCAATCAGCGTTGAAACGCTGAATACCATGCAGAAAGCGAATGAAAAATCCGGCTGTACCAGCTTCCTGCCGACGCTTATTACCAGCACCGACGAGCTGATGAAACGCGCGGTTGAAGTGATGCGGGCATGGCTGGCACAAAACACCAATCAGGCGCTGGGTCTGCACCTTGAAGGCCCGTGGCTGAATCCGCTGAAGAAAGGCACCCACAATCCGGCACTGATCCGCGCCCCTGATAAAGCGCTGGTCGACTTCCTGTGTGAAAATGCGGACGTGATTACCAAGATTACGCTGGCCCCTGAAAAAGTGGGCACGGAAGTCATCCGCCAGCTGCGTGCCGCCGGGATCGTGATTTCCGCCGGGCACTCGCATGCGACCTATGACGAAGCGCGCAGCGGCATTTCCGCAGGCGTCAGCTTTGCCACCCACCTTTATAACGCGATGCCAACCACCACCGGCCGCGAACCGGGTTTGATCGGCGCGCTGTTTGATTCCCCTGACGTCTGGTGTGGCGTGATTGCCGACGGTTTACACGTCCATTTCGCCAACATTCGGAACGCAAAACGCATTAAGGGCGACAAGCTGGTGCTTGTCACCGATGCTACCGCGCCGGCGGGCGCTAATATTGACCAGTTCATTTTTGCTGGTAAAACAATATACTATCGTAACGGGCTGTGCGTTGACGAGAACGGTACTCTGAGTGGTTCTGCGCTGACTATGATTGAAGCTGTGGAGAACAGCGTCGAACATGTTGGTATCGCCCTGGATGAAACGCTACGTATGGCAACGCTTTATCCGGCCCGTGCAATGGGGGTTGATAATCAGTTAGGGTCAATTGAAGCCGGAAAAGTGGCGAACCTGACGGTATTCACCCGCGATTATAAAATCACCCGGACCATCGTTAACGGTAACGAGGTCTTTAGCGAGTAGATATTGAATGAGCACTGGCGGCCAGGCCCAGATTGGGAATGTTGATCTTGTTAAACAACTAAATAGCGCGGCCGTGTATCGGCTCATCGATCAGCAGGGGCCCATATCGCGCATTCAGATTGCCGAACACAGCCAGCTTGCCCCCGCCAGCGTCACCAAGATCACCCGGCAGCTCATTGAACGCGGGCTGATTAAAGAGGTTGAGCAGCAGGCCTCCACCGGCGGCCGCCGGGCCATCTCGATTATCAGCGAAACCCGTGGCTTCAACACCATTGGCGTTCGCCTGGGCCGTAACGATGCCACACTGACCCTGTTCGATCTCAGCGGCAAATCGCTGGCGGAGGAGCACTATCCTCTGCCGGAGCGCAGCCAGGAAACGCTGGAGCACGCGCTGTTTAATTCCATCGCGGCCTTCCATGAGCAGCATCAGCGCAAGCTGCGCGAGCTCATCGCCATTTCGGTTATTCTTCCCGGCCTGGTCGATCCAACCAACGGCGTGATCCGCTATATGCCGCATATCAGCGTCAGCCACTGGCCGCTGGTCGCCAACCTCGAAAAACGCTTTAACGTCACCAGCTTTGTCGGGCACGATATCCGCAGCCTGGCGCTGGCAGAGCACTATTTTGGTGCTTCTCGCGACTGCGCAGACTCCATTCTGGTGCGCGTACATCGCGGAACGGGGGCGGGGATTATCGCCAACGGTCACATTTTCCTTGGCAGCAACGGCAACGTCGGCGAGCTGGGGCATATTCAGGTTGATCCGTTAGGCGAGCGCTGCCACTGCGGCAACTTTGGCTGTCTGGAAACGATTGCCGCCAATAGCGCGATTGAACACCGCGTGCGCCACCTGCTGACGCAGGGCTATCCGAGCAGTCTGAGTCTGGATAACTGTCAGATCCAGCATATCTGTAGTGCCGCTAATCGCGGCGACGCGCTGGCCGCTGAGGTTATCGAACATGTAGGCCGCCATCTGGGTAAAGCGATTGCCATCGCCATTAACCTGTTTAATCCGCAGAAAGTCGTCATTGCCGGTGAGATAACCGAGGCAGATAAAGTCCTGCTGCCTGCAATTGAAAGCTGCATCAACACCCAGGCGCTAAAAGCGTTCCGCAAAAATCTACCGGTCGTACGCTCAGAGATCGATCATCGGTCGGCCATCGGGGCCTTTGCGCTGGCGAAACGGGCGATGCTTAACGGCATCCTGCTGCAGCGACTTCTGGAAGCCTAATCAAGGACTGTAAGTGCATGACGATTAAGAACGTAATTTGTGATATTGACGGCGTATTGATGCATGACAATACCGCCGTGCCCGGCGCGCGTGAATTCCTGCAGCGGATCATGGGAAACGATATGCCGCTGGTGGTGTTGACCAACTACCCCTCACAAACCGCAATGGACCTGGCGAACCGCTTTGCTTCGGCAGGGATCGACCTTCCGGACAGCGTGTTTTATACCTCCGCAATGGCAACCGCCGATTTTCTGAAGCGCCAGGAAGGAAAAAAAGCCTATGTCGTTGGCGAGGGTGCGCTGATCCATGAGCTGTATAAAGCCGGGTTTACCATTACCGATATCAACCCGGATTTCGTGATCGTCGGTGAGACACGCTCCTTTAACTGGGACATGATGCATAAAGCCGCCTTCTTTGTGGCGAACGGCGCACGCTTTATTGCCACCAACCCGGACAGTCACGGCCACGGTCACTCCCCTGCCTGCGGCGCCCTGTGCGCCGGGATTGAGCGTATCTCCGGTCGGCAGCCTTTCTACGTCGGCAAGCCCAGTCCGTGGATCATGCGCGCCGCGCTGAATAAGATGCAGGCCCATTCAGAGGAAACGGTTATTGTTGGCGATAATCTTCGCACCGATATTCTGGCCGGATTCCAGGCAGGTCTGGAAACCATCCTGGTCCTTTCCGGCGTGTCCAGCCTCAGCGATATCGACGCTATGCCCTTCCGACCGACCTGGGTTTATCCCTCCGTCGCGGATATCGACATATTTTAATTCCCCAGCCCGGCTAACGCCGGGCTGGGTCTTTCTGTATCGCGCAAAATTCATCCGCTTTTCGCCACTTTTTGTTGATTCATCAATAAAAACGCAAATTAATTGCATATTCGCTAAAGATTACGCCAAGTCAACGGGCTATTTTTCAGGTATTGGCTAAATTGCTTGCATAGTCTGCTCTGTTAGCGCATTTTCTTATACATCAGGCGGCAACTCTCGCCTCAAACCAATATCAATACCGCAAGGTAAGTCGTTTAGGGAGCTGTGTATGTGTTCTATTTTTGGTGTACTCGATCTGAAAACCGATCCTACTGAACTGCGTAAGAAAGCGCTGGAGCTTTCTCGTCTGATGCGCCACCGTGGCCCGGACTGGTCAGGCATTTATGCCGATGACTATGCCATCCTCGCCCACGAGCGTCTGTCGATCGTTGACGTGAACAATGGCGCACAGCCACTGTACAACGCCGCGCACACCCACGTTCTGGCGGTTAACGGTGAGATCTACAACCATCAGGCACTGCGCGCTGAACTGAGCGACCGCTATGAATTCCAGACGGATTCCGACTGCGAAGTGATCCTCGCGCTGTATCAGGAAAAAGGTATCGATTTCCTGGACGATCTGCAGGGTATGTTTGCCTTTATTCTGTATGACACCGAGAAGAAAACCTGGCTGATCGGCCGTGACCATATCGGCATCATTCCGCTGTATATGGGCAACGATGAACACGGCAACCTGTATGTCGCGTCTGAAATGAAGGCACTGGTGCCGGTTTGCCGTACGATCAAAGAGTTTCCGGCAGGCAGCTATATGTCCAGCACCGATGGTGAGATTAAACGCTACTGGCAGCGCGACTGGTTCGACTATGCCGCCGTGGCTAACAACACAACCGATGCAGCGGCTCTAAAAGGCGCGCTGGAAGAGTCAGTGAAAAGCCACCTGATGTCAGACGTACCTTATGGCGTACTGCTGTCCGGTGGTCTGGACTCCTCCATCATTTCAGCGGTGACCAAGAAATTTGCTGCCAAGCGCGTAGAAGATCACGACAAGAGCGAAGCCTGGTGGCCACAGCTGCACTCCTTCGCCGTGGGCCTGGACGGTTCACCGGATCTTAAAGCCGCGAAAGCCGTGGCCGAACATCTGGGTACCGTGCACCATGAAATTCATTTCACCGTGCAGGAAGGCCTGGATGCGATTCGCGATGTGATTTATCACATTGAAACCTATGACGTGACCACCATCCGTGCATCAACGCCGATGTATCTGATGTCACGTAAGATCAAAGCGATGGGCATTAAGATGGTGCTGTCCGGTGAAGGTGCGGATGAAGTCTTCGGTGGCTACCTGTACTTCCATAAGGCACCGAACGCGCAGGAGTTCCACGAGGAGAACGTGCGCAAGCTGCATGCGCTGCACATGTTTGACTGTGCGCGTGCCAACAAGGCGATGTCGGCCTGGGGCGTGGAAGCTCGCGTACCGTTCCTGGATAAGAAATTCCTTGATGTGGCAATGCGCATCAACCCGGAAGACAAAATGTGCGGCAGCAACGGCAAAATGGAAAAACACATCCTGCGTGAGTGTTTTGAATCCTACCTGCCGGCAAGCGTAGCATGGCGCCAGAAAGAGCAGTTCTCCGACGGTGTTGGCTACAGCTGGATTGATACGCTGAAAGAAGTGGCCGCAGAGCAGATTAGCGACCAGCAGCTGCAAACTGCGCACTTCCGCTTCCCGTACAACACGCCATCCTCAAAAGAGGCGTATCTGTACCGTGAAATCTTTGAAGAACTGTTCCCGGTACCGAGCGCGGCAGAATGCGTTCCGGGCGGCCCTTCCGTCGCCTGCTCGTCGGCTAAAGCCATCGAATGGGACGAAGCGTTCAAAAACATGGACGACCCGTCAGGACGTGCGGTTGGCGTGCATCAGTCCGCCTATTAATCCTTACCGTCTGACAAATACTTACGGGCCTTTATGGCCCGTTTTTTTTGCCATAATGCTGTTTAGACTCAGAATTCGTTGATTTTATCGACATAATGGTCACAAGCCATGCAAACAACACGTTTATGGCAAAAAACGGGAAAAAACTAGTTGACGCTTTTGGGCCAACTCCGCATAATGCGCCCCGCAACGCCGATGAAGGTTACGCAAAAAAAGAAGGCTACTTAGCTCAGCTGGTTAGAGCACAGCACTCATAATGCTGGGGTCACAGGTTCGATTCCCGTAGTAGCCACCACTTCTTTTTGCGCGGGAGTGGCGAAATTGGTAGACGCACCAGATTTAGGTTCTGGCGCCGCAAGGTGTGCGAGTTCAAGTCTCGCCTCCCGCACCATTTCCGACAGAGGTTTGCAGTAAGGATGGGGTATCGCCAAGCGGTAAGGCACCGGTTTTTGATACCGGCATTCCCTGGTTCGAATCCAGGTACCCCAGCCAGTTTTTGTAGTAGATTTAGATTTCTGACTGTCGTGTTATCACGATGCGGACATTGGGATATCGCCAAGCGGTAAGGCACCGGTTTTTGATACCGGCATTCCCTGGTTCGAATCCAGGTATCCCAGCCAGTCAGAAAGTAGTAAAGCAGTAACGTACGGCTACTTAGCTCAGCTGGTTAGAGCACAGCACTCATAATGCTGGGGTCACAGGTTCGATTCCCGTAGTAGCCACCAAATTTTTGGGGTGTCGCCAAGCGGTAAGGCACTGGTTTCTGATACCAGCATTCCGGGGTTCGAATCCCTGCACCCCAGCCATATAAAGACGGCTGGTTGTTATAAGTCGCAAAGTAAAAGTCGCCTGGTTCGCCAGTCGCAGTGAAAATTGGGGTGTCGCCAAGTGGTAAGGCTCTGGTTTCTGATACCAGCATTCCGGGGTTCGAATCCCTGCACCCCAGCCACAAAGTAAAAAAGCCCGCGCAAGCGGGCTTTTTTACATGTGTAGTTTACCTGGCTCAAACAAACTCACCGCTCAATAAAACAGACCGCTTAATGACAGCATCGGGCAGGCTTTCAACCCACCCGAAATAAAGCTACAGCCCCAGCGCGTACCGCAGCGCCTGACGCTTTAGCCCACCGGAATGCTCTGCCGCCATCAAGCCCAGGTTACGCACAAATTTTAACGGCGCAAGCTGATTGCTGAAGGCAAAATAAAACAGATCCATACCGCTCTGCATCAGTTGATTATCTTTCTGTCGCTGACGCTGATAACGCAGCAGCACCGCTTCCGAAGCCCAGTCCTCCGCGCGCAGACGCGACTCGCTCAGCACGTTAATCAGCGCGTCCACGTCGCGATAGCCGAGGTTCACCCCCTGCCCGGCCAGCGGATTGATGGTGTGGGCCGCATCACCGACCAGCGCCAGGCCCGGCTTAACGTAGTCGATGGCATGCCTGCGCACCAGCGGGAATGAGCCGGCGGCCACGGCGGTCACTTTGCCTAACCGCGCCGGGAAGTGTGCAGCAATTTCTTTTTGCAGCTGGGGGATCGGCATCGCCTGCAGCTGACGAATACGCGCCGGGCTGTCATACCAGACCAGTGATGCCCAGTTGTCGAACAGCGGCAGGAAAGCGCGCGGCCCCTGCGGGGTAAACTGCTGCCAGGTGGTATCACCGGCATCGTGTTCGCAGCGCACGCTGATCAGCATACAGGACTGGGCGTAGTTCCATCCGCGAATCCCTATTCCGGCCATCTGGCGAACCTGCGAATTAGCGCCGTCGGCGCCAATCACCAGACGCGCATTCAGCCGCTTGCCATCAGCAAGCGTGAGCTGCCAGCCCCCGTTCATCGATTGCAAACCCTGCAGCCGCGCGGGGCAGATTGTCCGCACAGGCTGCTGCTGCAGGCGCTGCCAAAGCGCACGCTGCAGCACGCTGTTCTCCACCATGTAGCCGAGCTCGGGCAGGCCAAGCGAGGCGGCATCAAACGAGACCTGGGCCGTCTGCCACTCCCAGGTTTCAAGCCGGCGATAAGGCACACAGCGCATGGCGCTGACCGCGGGCCAGACATCAAGCTGTTTGAGTAAAGCGACGGAGGCGGCACCAATGGCCGAGATACGCACGTCGGGAGGGCTTGCCGGATCAAACTCTGCCGGGGCTTCCTGCTCCAGAACCACCACCTCAAACCCATGCTGGGCCAGACCACTGGCTAACGCGGCGCCCACCATGCCACCGCCCACGATAGCCACATCTACCTTCTGCTCATTTTCTGTCATTGTTTTTCCTTCACCGGCGTTGCCAATTATGCTGTACAGCTACACCTCGCCGGGCGAATTCTGTTATCCTGATAGTTAGTAAGTGTACCGGATTTTAACCCCGTTACCTCAGTTTCACTGGTCGCGAAACAACAGGATACGCGTCCAGCACTCTTTTCTGCATGACAAATGGCAAGTCGATGACAAAAAAACTGCATATTAAAACCTGGGGCTGCCAGATGAATGAGTATGACTCATCCAAAATGGCTGACCTGTTAAACAGCACCCACGGTTATACCCTGACCGAAGACGCGGAAGACGCGGACGTACTGCTGCTCAACACCTGCTCGATTCGCGAAAAGGCTCAGGAAAAGGTTTTCAATCTGCTTGGCCGTTGGCGAAAGCTGAAAGAAGCACGACCGGATGTGATTATCGGCGTGGGAGGCTGTGTGGCATCGCAGGAAGGCGAGCACATTCGTCAACGCGCCAGCTGCGTGGATATTGTTTTTGGCCCGCAGACCCTGCACCGCCTGCCGGAAATGATCAACACCGTGCGCGGCACCAAAAGCCCGGTGGTCGACATCAGCTTCCCGGAAATTGAAAAATTCGACCGCATGCCCGAACCCCGCGCGGACGGACCGACGGCGTTTGTCTCTATCATGGAAGGCTGCAACAAGTACTGTACGTTCTGCGTGGTGCCCTATACGCGCGGTGAAGAGGTCAGCCGCCCGTCGGATGATATTCTCTTTGAGATCGCCCAGCTGGCAGCGCAGGGCGTGAGGGAAGTGAATCTGCTGGGGCAAAACGTTAACGCTTACCGGGGCGAAACTTACGACGGCGGAATCTGCACGTTCGCCGAACTGCTGCGTCTGGTGGCCGCCATTGACGGTATTGACCGCATTCGCTTCACCACCAGCCATCCGATTGAATTTACCGACGATATTATCGACGTTTATCGCGACACGCCGGAACTGGTCAGCTTCCTGCATCTGCCGGTACAGAGCGGAGCAGATCGTATACTCACGCTGATGAAGCGCTCGCATACCGCACTGGAATATAAAGCGATTATTCGTAAGCTGTTGGCTGCCCGACCCGATATTCAGATGAGCTCCGACTTTATCATCGGCTTCCCCGGGGAAACCCAGGCCGATTTTGAGCAAACCATGAAGCTGGTTGGCGATATTAACTTCGACGTCAGCTTCAGCTTTATCTACTCTGCGCGCCCCGGTACGCCCGCCGCCGATCTCCCGGACGATGTATCGGAAGACGAGAAGAAACAGCGTCTGTATATCCTGCAGGACCGCATTAACCAGCAGGCGATGGCGTGGAGCCGCCGTATGCTCGGCACCGTCCAGCGAATTCTGGTCGAAGGCACTTCGCGTAAAAATGTGATGGAGCTCTCCGGCCGCACGGAAAATAACCGCGTGGTCAATTTTGCCGGCACACCTGAACATATCGGCAAATTTGTCGATGTTGAAATCGTGGATGTCTATACCAACTCGCTGCGCGGTGTGCTGGTGCGTAGCGAAGAACAGATGGGCCTGCGCGTTATTGAGTCCCCTGCCTCGGTCATTGCCCGCACCCGCAAAGAAAATGAACTGGGCGTGAGTACTTTCCAGCCCTGATCCCGCCTTAAAATGCGGCGAGGCTTCCAGTTCGCCGCATTATTTCATGCAACAACGGTTGGTTTCTGAAATCTCAGCCCAAATATCGACTGAGACGCTTGCACCTTTGCGCCTCGCCATAAATAATTCCCTTATGGCACTGGCGCTTAAGTCGGTGAAGTCCACTTTTCTCAACCTGGCCCTGAGTGACCCAAAGGATTAGTTTGAATATTGAAACACGTGAAATTACCTTAGACCCGGCCGATAACACCCGACTGCTGAGCCTGTGTGGCCCGTTCGACGACAACATCAAGCAGCTGGAACGCCGTCTTGGGATTGAAATAAACCGACGGGATAATGCGTTTAAGCTGGTCGGGCGTGCGCTTTGCGTCAACGCCGCCGTGGATATTCTGCGCGATCTGTACGTGGATACCGCCCCCGTGCGTGGCCACATTCCGGATATCGATCCGGAACAAATCCACCTGGCGATTAAAGAGAGCCGGGTACTGGAGCAGACCGCTGAGAGCGTGCCGGACTTTGGCAAGGCCATTCACATCAAGACCAAACGCGGCGTGATCAAGCCACGTACGCCGAACCAGGCGCAGTACATTGCCAATATTCTCGACCACGACGTGACCTTTGGTATCGGGCCTGCGGGTACCGGTAAAACCTATCTGGCGGTGGCCGCTGCGGTAGATGCGCTGGAGCGACAGGAGATCCGTCGTATCATGCTGACTCGTCCGGCGGTCGAAGCCGGTGAGAAACTGGGCTTCCTGCCCGGCGATCTCAGCCAGAAGGTCGATCCTTACCTGCGTCCGCTGTATGACGCCCTGTTTGAGATGCTGGGCTTTGAGCGCGTAGAGAAGCTGATTGAACGCAACGTGATTGAAGTCGCCCCGCTGGCCTACATGCGCGGGCGTACCCTGAACGACGCGTTTATCATTCTTGATGAAAGCCAGAACACTACCATCGAACAGATGAAGATGTTCCTGACGCGTATCGGCTTCAACTCAAGAGCGGTGATTACCGGTGATGTGACCCAGATTGACCTGCCGCGTAATCTGAAATCCGGTCTGCGCCATGCGATTGAAGTGTTATCTGACGTGCCGGAATTGAGTTTCAACTTCTTCCACAGCGAAGACGTTGTGCGCCATCCGGTCGTTGCCCGCATTGTTGTTGCCTATGAAGCCTGGGAAAGCGCCGATCAAAAACGGCGCGATGCCCTGGCAGAAGAACGTAAACGTGAACCGCTTGCCCTGCAGCAGGCCGCTTCACAGGAGCCCAGATGAGTACAGTCATTCTTGACCTGCAGTTAGCCTGTGAAAGTGAACAGGGATTACCACCGGAAGCCGACTTTCGCCGCTGGCTGGAAGCGGTGCTGCCGCAGTTCCAGCCGGAAAGTGAAGTCACCATTCGCGTGGTGGATGAAGCGGAAAGCCATGAGTTGAACCATACGTATCGCGGTAAGGACAAGCCAACCAACGTGCTGTCTTTTCCGTTTGAAGCGCCGCCGGGCATTGAACTGCCCCTGCTGGGTGACCTGATTATTTGCCGTCAGGTGGTGGAGCAAGAAGCGCAGGAGCAGGAAAAAGCGCTGGAGGCGCACTGGGCGCACATGGTGATCCACGGCAGCCTGCACTTATTAGGTTATGATCACATCGAAGATGATGAAGCCGAAGAGATGGAATCGCTGGAGACCGAGATAATGCTTGCTCTTGGCTATCCCGATCCGTACATTTCGGAGAAAGAATAAGTACTGGCGTATCCAGCTTGCTGTACGCCTTGCCCCTACGGGGGCAGCCGATCCCTTAACAGAGAGACTAACTCAAAAACGCCATGAGCGATGACCATTCACAGAACAACGACAGTCCCAGTAGCAAAAAGGGATTTTTTAGCCTGATCCTCAACCAGCTGTTCCACGGTGAGCCAAAAAACCGTGATGACCTGCTTGAGCTCATCCGTGATTCCGAGCAGAACGAGCTGATCGATCCGGATACCCGGGACATGCTGGAGGGGGTGATGGATATCGCCGAGCAGCGTGTACGCGACATTATGATCCCCCGTTCCCAGATGGTCACCCTGAAGCGCAATATGTCGCTTGAGGAGTGTCTGGCGGTGATTATTGACTCAGCCCACTCGCGCTTCCCGGTGATCAGTGAAGACAAGGATCATGTTGAAGGCATCCTGATGGCGAAAGACCTGCTGCCGTTTATGAGCAGCAGCTCCGAGCCGTTCAGTATAGAAAAAGTCCTGCGCCAGGCCGTTGTGGTGCCGGAAAGTAAGCGTGTCGACCGTATGCTGAAAGAGTTCCGCTCCCAGCGCTACCATATGGCGATCGTCATTGATGAGTTTGGCGGTGTTTCCGGCCTGGTGACCATCGAAGATATTCTCGAGCTGATCGTTGGCGAAATCGAAGATGAATATGACGATGAAGAAGATCGTGATATCCGCCAGCTGAGCCGTCATACCTACACCGTGCGAGCGCTGGCCCCGATTGAAGACTTTAATGACGTCTTTGGCACCCACTTCAGCGATGAAGAGGTCGATACCATCGGTGGGCTGGTGATGCAGGGCTTCGGCCATCTCCCGGCGCGCGGAGAGAGTATCGAAATCGACGGTTATCAGTTTAAAGTCGCGATGGCCGACAGCCGCCGTATCATCCAGGTCCATGTCAGGGTTCCGGAAAACTCGCCACAGCCCACTCTGGAAGAGTAATTACCTTATGGCAATTGCCTCAATGTACCAGCGCCAGCGGGTTCGCCTGCTGCTCGCGCTGTTAACGGGTGCCGCTGGCACCCTTTCTTTCTCCCCTTATGATTTCTGGCCGGCCGCCCTCGTCTCTTTAATCGGGCTTCAGGCGCTAACGTTAAACCGCACCACCAGGCAGGCCTGCGCAATAGGGTTTGCGTGGGGCTTTGGCCTGTTCGGCAGCGGCATTAACTGGGTCTATGTCAGCATTGCCACCTTTGGCGGTATGCCCGGCCCGGTGAATATTTTCCTCGTGGTTCTGCTGGCAGCGTATCTGTCGCTGTACCCGATGCTGTTTACCACCCTGCTTAACCGCCTGTTCCGGAAAACCACGCTGCTGCGGCTGGTTCTGGTGGCGCCGGTTCTCTGGCAGGCAACGGAGTTTTTACGCGGCTGGATCTTAACCGGCTTCCCGTGGCTGCAGTTCGGCTACAGCCAGATTAACGGCCCGCTGAAAGGGCTGGCCCCGCTGGTTGGTGTGGAAGGCATTACTTTCATGCTGATGGTGATTGCCGGTCTGCTGGTCTTTGCCGCCAGTCAGCGTCGCTGGGGTGCGGGTATCATCGCACTGGCCCTGCTTTTAATGCCGTGGCCTCTCCGTCTGATCAACTGGTTCCAGCCGCTGCCGGAACGCGCCGTGGACGTCGCGCTGGTGCAGGGCAATATCGCGCAATCGATGAAGTGGGATCCTAACCAGCTGGTTAATACGCTAAAAACCTATACCGCGCTTAGCCGTCCCTTCGTCGGCAAAGCACCGATTATTATCTGGCCGGAGTCCGCTATTCCCGATCTGGAAACCCGGCAGCAGCCGTTCCTGAAAGAGGTGGATGAGCAGCTTCGCAACGGCGGCAGCAGCCTGATTACCGGGATTGTTGACTCGCGCCTCGAAAATAACCGCTACCACGACTACAACTCGATTATCGTGCTAGGCGGACCGGAGCCTTACAACTACTTCAGCGGCAACCGCTACCAGAAGAATCATCTGGTGCCTTTCGGTGAGTTTGTCCCGCTGGAATCGCTGCTTCGTCCGCTGGCTCCGTTCTTCGATCTGCCGATGTCCTCCTTCAGCCGTGGCAGCTACGTTCAGCCGCAGCTCAAAGTGGCAGGCTTTAATCTGACCGCCGCGATCTGCTACGAAATCGTGCTGGGCCAGCAGGTGCGGGATAACTTCCAGCCGGATACCAACTTCCTGCTGACCATCTCTAACGATGCCTGGTTTGGCCATTCCATCGGCCCCTGGCAGCATCTCCAAATGGCGCAGATGCGCGCGCTGGAGCTCGGTCGCCCGCTGCTGCGCAGCACCAATAATGGCGTAACGGCCATCGTGGATGCGAAAGGGGATATCAGCCAGATTATTCCCCAGTTCACCGCTGAGGTGCTGTCTGCCAAGGTCACGCCAACAACGGGCCTGACGCCTTATGCGCGTATCGGTAACTGGGGCGTGTGGGCTATCTCGCTGCTCTTCGTCGTGTTGGGTGGCATCTGCCGCTGGCGCTCACGCAGGTCCGCGCGTTAAATCTGTCCGGGGCCAGCCTGTGCGCTGGCCCCGCATTTCTTGCATTATTCAAGTCGCACTCTTTCGGCCCCCGTTTCCATCACTACGTTTTCCCTCACCTGTACTCGCTGCCTTTTTCCAGCTCCCTTTTTCTAATGCTACTCCTCCACTGCATTACCGGTCTGCGCTACCTTACTGACCGACTCTCAGGATCCCCTGTGCGTTCTGCACCCCGCTCGCCGTTTATGCTGCACTTTTGTTAAAAAACCGCCGTTGGCACGATGATTGCAAAATATTTCCGTGAAAACGTGTGTCGCCCTTAACAAAGTCATGACGAAACGCCTTACGCACCATAATGGAGCATTAAATGCACTATTTTGGATCTCAGGTGATAATCAAGCGCCAGATTGGTGCGGCATGACTCGCAAAAAGAAAACTTTTTCGTATCCTGCCGTTAACATTCGGCTATGTTATTTGAGAAAGACCACGTTAACCGCAGTACAAAAAACAGATAAACAGCTGGAAATACACACAACATCACGCAGGCGTAGTGTCATTCACGCCACAACAGCACAGGAGTTGGAACATGAAATTACGGAAACTGGGGCTTTGCCTTGCGCTGGCAGGTTTTGCCTCCGGTATTGCCCAGGCTGAAGAGGCTGCGGCACCGCAGGCAGCAGATGCACAAACCCAGACCCTGGAAAAGATCGCTAAAAACGGCGTAATAGTCGTGGGCCACCGTGAATCATCCGTCCCGTTCTCCTACTACGATAATCAGCAAAAAGTGGTGGGTTATTCTCAGGCGTATTCTGACGCCATCGTTGAAGCGGTTAAAAAGAAACTCAACAAGCCTGACCTGCAGGTTAAGCTGCTGCCAATCACCTCACAGAACCGCATCCCGCTGCTGCAAAACGGCACCTATGATTTCGAATGCGGTTCCACAACCAATAACCTCGAACGCCAGAAACAGGCCGCCTTCTCTGACAGCATCTTCGTTGTCGGTACCCGCCTGCTGGTGAAAAAAGGTGGCCCGATTAAAGATTTTGCTGACCTGAAAGGGAAAAGCGTCGTGGTCACCTCCGGCACCACGTCTGAAATCCTGCTGAACAAGCTGAATGACGAGAAGAAAATGGAAATGCGCATCATCAGCGCGAAAGATCACGGTGACTCGTTCCGTACGCTGGAAAGCGGGCGCGCGGTGGCCTTTATGATGGATGATGCTCTACTGGCCGGTGAACGCGCGAAAGCCAAGAAACCGTCTAACTGGGAAATTCTCGGTACGCCACAGTCGCATGAAGCCTACGGCTGTATGCTGCGTAAGGGTGATAGCGAATTCAAGAAGCTGATGGATGACACTATCGCGCAGACGCAGACGTCCGGCGAAGCGGCGAAATGGTTCGACAAATGGTTTAAACAGCCAATCCCACCGAAAAACATGACCATGGACTTCGATCTCTCTGACGATATGAAAGCGCTGTTCAAGTCTCCTAACGACAAGGCAATGAATTAATAACGAAAATAAAGGGCAGTCTGCTGCCCTACGATTGTTGAATACAGGCCCGGACAGACACGGCCAGGCTGATTGGGCAAAAGCCACGCAGCCTGGCTAAGGTATTAAGCGGTCGTTCCCCGCAGCGTACATCAGGGCCTCTCATCAATCTTCAGGGTAGCGGTCGCTACCCTTTTTTTACCGGAGTCGTTTATGTCAATTGATTGGAACTGGGGTATCTTCCTGCAACAGGCCCCGTTCGGTAATACCACCTACCTTGGCTGGCTATGGTCTGGTTTCCAGGTCACCGTTGCCGTCTCAGTCTGCGCCTGGATTATCGCTCTGCTGGTTGGATCGCTGTTTGGTATTTTGCGCACCGTACCTAACCGCTGGCTGTCAACGCTGGGCACCTGCTACGTTGAGCTTTTCCGCAACGTGCCGCTGATCGTTCAGTTCTTTATCTGGTATCTGGTTATCCCGGAGCTGCTGCCTGAAAGCATCGGCATGTGGTTCAAATCGGAGCTGGACCCGAATATTCAGTTCTTTACCTGTTCGGTACTCTGCCTGGGGCTGTTTACCGCCGCGCGCGTGTGCGAGCAGGTCCGCGCCGCGATTCAGTCTTTACCATCCGGTCAGAAAAACGCCGGGCTGGCGATGGGTCTGACGCTGCCACAAACCTACCGTTACGTCCTGCTGCCTAACGCCTATCGCGTTATCGTGCCGCCAATGACGTCTGAAATGCTGAACCTGGTGAAAAACTCGGCGATTGCTTCAACCATTGGTCTGGTGGATATGGCGGCGCAGGCGGGCAAACTGCTGGATTACTCCGCACACGCCTACGAATCCTTTACGGCGATTACGCTGGCCTACATCGCCATCAATGCGGTGATTATGCTGCTGATGAGCCTGGTTGAACGTAAAGTGCGCCTGCCCGGCAATACGGGAGGAAAATAATGTACGAATTTGACTGGAGCACCATCGTTCCCAATCTGCCTTACCTGTGGAACGGCATGATTGTGACGCTGAAAATCACCGTCACGGCGGTTATTTTTGGCATCATCTGGGGGACCCTGCTGGCGGTAATGCGACTGTCGTCAATCACCGTCGTCAGCTGGTTTGCCCGCCTGTACGTCAACCTGTTCCGTTCAGTACCGCTGGTAATGGTGCTGCTGTGGTTCTATTTGGTGGTGCCAAGCTTCCTACAACAGGTGCTGGGGCTGTCGCCAAAAACGGATATCCGCCTGATATCGGCGATGGTGGCCTTCTCACTGTTTGAAGCCGCGTACTACTCCGAGATTATCCGCGCAGGAATCCTGAGTATTGCTCGTGGTCAGGGTAATGCCGCGCTGGCGCTGGGCATGACGAAATGGCAGTCAATGCAGCTGATCATTCTGCCGCAGGCCTTTCGCGCCATGGTGCCGCTGCTCCTCACCCAGGGTATCGTTTTGTTCCAGGACACCTCACTGGTTTACGTTCTGAGCCTGGCCGATTTCTTCCGTACTGCAGATACCATCGGCATCAACAACGGAACCGAAATTGAGATGGTGCTGTTTGCCGGTGCGGTCTATTTTGTTATCAGCCTCAGTGCTTCGCTGTTGGTCAGCTATTTAAAGAAAAAAAGGACTGTTTAAATGATTACCCTGAAAAATGTTTCTAAGTGGTATGGTCAATTTCAGGTGCTGACCGACTGCTCAACGGAAGTGACGAAAGGTGAAGTGGTGGTGGTCTGTGGCCCTTCCGGCTCGGGTAAATCCACGCTGATTAAAACCGTTAACGGCCTGGAGCCTATCCAACAGGGCGTGATTGAAGTGAACGGCACGGCGGTGAACGATAAACGCACCAATCTTGCCCAGTTGCGTTCACGCGTTGGCATGGTGTTTCAGCACTTCGAACTGTTTCCCCACCTTTCCATCGTGGAAAACCTGACGCTGGCGCAGGTCAAGGTCCTTAAGCGTAATAAAGACGAGGCACGTCAGAAAGGGCTGAAGCTGCTGGAGCGCGTCGGGCTGGGCGCACACGCCAACAAGTTCCCGGGACAGCTTTCCGGCGGTCAGCAGCAGCGCGTGGCCATCGCCCGCGCGCTCTGTATGGATCCGATCGCCATGCTGTTTGATGAACCCACTTCCGCACTGGATCCCGAAATGATCAACGAAGTGCTGGATGTGATGGTGGAGCTGGCGAATGAAGGCATGACTATGATGGTGGTAACCCACGAGATGGGCTTTGCCCGTAAAGTGGCCAACCGGGTGATCTTTATGGATGAAGGCAAGATTGTGGAAGATTCACCGAAGGATGACTTCTTCAACAACCCGCAGTCGGAGCGTGCAAAAGAGTTCCTGGCGAAAATCCTGCATTAAGGCAGGCCGAGCGGAATAAGCAGGAAACGTTATACCGTCGTTCATGACGCTCAGAGACTATCTGGATTTGAGAGTCATTCGGGCACAAGAATGTGCCCGAATGACTCAATCAGACTTGACTGGCTCGGGCCTCAAGGCTCAAACGGCTGACGCTGGAACTGATCGTGCCCACACGCCGAGCAGCGGGTTAACACTTCGGGCGTATAGATCGCTCGGGTAAACTGGCATTTTTCACACACCAGATTCCCCAAGCCGACCACTTCACCACTTTGATAGACCCCGTGATGATTCAGATCCTGAAA
Source organism: Erwinia sp. JUb26 (assembly GCF_003751505.1). Lineage (GTDB taxonomy): Bacteria > Pseudomonadota > Gammaproteobacteria > Enterobacterales > Enterobacteriaceae > Erwinia. Next base: position 61,647 of record NZ_RJVB01000009.1, read on the forward strand.
CACTTCACGCCACTCAAGCTGGCTTTTATCGGTAATATCGGCCAGTTCTTTCCACAGGCTCTGGCGGATCACCCGCATAAACACGCTGTCACCCAGCTCCTGCTCGTTTTCCGCATAGCTGCGGGCGAACTCTTCTAGGTCGCGGCGAACCGCACGCGTGACGTCATCAATTTCGCTACGGGTCAGTTCGCCACGGTTGTTCATCCGCTGTCGCGCGCTCTCTACCAGCGCATCAATATCGCGCTCGCCCTGCTCCAGGCGCTTCGTTAAGGATGAAATAAACTCGCGATAGTACTGAGCAACCTTGTTCATGGACTCTCCTTATTGATAACGAAAGCATTTCCCTATCATTCTAGTTCCTGTACAAAAAACACGGCTTTTCATTGCACAAATTTGCCGCAGCGCTTCCAGCTTAAAGAGAAATGCCCCCTCGCCGCTCGCTTACTGTTGTTGCGTTGGGGGGGGATCAGCTATGCTATGCGGATCTTAATGAAATCAGAAATAAGCTTCGCGCTATTCAAAAAGGACCACTGGCAGCCATGCAAGAGCAATACCGCCCGGAAGAGATAGAATCCCACGTTCAGAAATACTGGGATGAGAAGCAAACGTTCAAAGTGACCGAAGAGGAAGGTAAAGAGAAGTATTACTGCCTCTCAATGCTGCCCTATCCTTCCGGCCGCCTACATATGGGCCACGTGCGCAATTACACCATCGGGGATGTGATTTCACGCTACCAGCGCATGCTGGGCAAAAACGTGCTGCAGCCTATCGGCTGGGATGCATTCGGTCTCCCTGCGGAAGGCGCAGCGGTTAAAAACAATACCGCACCTGCCCCGTGGACCTATTCCAACATCGATTACATGAAGAACCAGCTGAAGCTGCTGGGCTTTGGTTACGACTGGAGTCGCGAACTGGCGACCTGTCAGCCTGAGTACTACCGCTGGGAACAGTGGTTCTTCACCAAGCTGTACGAAAAAGGCCTGGTCTATAAAAAGACTTCGGCGGTGAACTGGTGCCCGAACGATATGACCGTTCTGGCTAACGAGCAGGTGATCGACGGCTGCTGCTGGCGCTGCGACACCAAGGTTGAGCGTAAAGAAATCCCGCAGTGGTTTGTGAAAATCACCGCCTACGCCGACGAACTGCTGAACGACCTCGACACGCTGGAAAGCTGGCCTGAGCAGGTTAAAACTATGCAGCGTAACTGGATTGGCCGCTCCGAAGGGGTGGAAATCGAGTTTAACGTTGCCGATAGCGAAGAGAAGCTCAGCGTTTATACCACCCGTCCTGATACGTTTATGGGCGTGACCTACCTGGCCGTGGCTGCAGGCCATCCGCTGGCGGCGGCCGCGGCGGCGTCAAACCCGGCGCTGGCTGACTTTATCGCTGAATGCCGTAATACCAAGGTTGCCGAAGCAGAAATGGCCACCATGGAGAAAAAAGGCATGGCCACCGGCCGCTTTGCGATCCATCCACTGACCGGTGAGCAGGTTCCGGTATGGGTAGCGAACTTCGTGCTGATGGAATACGGCACCGGCGCGGTGATGGCAGTGCCTGGTCACGACCAGCGCGACTGGGAATTTGCTACCAAATACGATCTGACCGTTAAGCCGGTTATCCTGGCCGCAGACGGCACGCCGCCGGATCTGAGCGCCGCAGCGATGACCGAAAAAGGCACGCTGTTTAATTCCGGTGAGTTTGACGGTCTGTCGTTTGAAGACGGCTTCAACGCTATTGCCAACAAGCTGGCAGAGAAAGGCGTCGGCGAGCGTAAAGTGAACTACCGTCTGCGCGACTGGGGCGTTTCCCGTCAGCGTTACTGGGGTGCACCAATCCCGATGGTCACGCTGGAAGACGGTACCGTGATGCCAACGCCGGAAGATCAGCTGCCGGTTATCCTGCCGGAAGACGTGGTGATGGATGGCATTACCAGCCCGATTAAAGCCGATCCTGAGTGGGCGAAAACCACGGTTAACGGCCAGCCAGCGCTGCGCGAAACCGATACCTTCGACACCTTCATGGAATCGTCATGGTACTACGCGCGCTACACCTGCCCGGACTATGATAAAGGCATGCTGGACCCGGCTGCGGCCAACTACTGGCTGCCGGTCGATCAGTACGTCGGCGGTATTGAGCACGCGATCATGCACCTGCTTTATTTCCGCTTCTTCCACAAACTGCTGCGCGATGCGGGCCTGGTGACGTCTGACGAGCCGGCTAAACGCCTGCTGTGCCAGGGAATGGTGCTGGCCGATGCCTTCTACTACATCGGCAACAACGGCGAACGTAACTGGGTTTCTCCGGTTGATGTGACCGTTGAACGTGACGAGAAAGGCCGCATCACCAAAGCATCGGATGCCTCCGGTCGCGAAGTGGTCTACGCCGGCATGAGCAAAATGTCGAAGTCAAAAAACAACGGCATCGACCCGCAGGTGATGGTTGAACGCTACGGTGCGGATACCGTTCGCCTGTTTATGATGTTTGCTTCCCCGGTGGATATGACCCTGGAATGGCAGGAATCCGGCGTTGAAGGGGCGAACCGCTTCCTGAAGCGCGTCTGGAAACTGGCCTTCGAGCACAGTGAAAAAGGCGCAACCGAAGCGCTGGATGTTGCCGCACTGAGTGACGAGCAGAAGTCGCTGCGTCGTGACCTGCACAAAACCATCAGCAAAGTCAGCGATGATATTGGTCGTCGTCAGACCTTCAACACCGCTATTGCCGCGATTATGGAGTTGATGAACAAACTGCTCCGTGCGCCGCAGGAAACCGCTCAGGACCGCGCGCTGATGCAGGAAGCGCTGCTGGCCGTTGTTCGTATGCTGTATCCGTTCACCCCGCACGCCAGCTTCGAACTGTGGCAGGCGTTGGGCGGCGAAGGCGAAGTGGATAACGCCCCGTGGCCACAGGCTGATGAGTCAGCGATGGTTGAAGATTCCCTGCTGGTGGTGGTTCAGGTTAACGGCAAAGTTCGCGGTAAAATTACCGTTGCAGCAGACGCGACTCAGGAGCAGGTGCAGGCTCGTGCGGCACAGGAGCATCTGGTGGCGAAATATCTCGACGGCGTTACCATTCGTAAAGTCATTTACGTCCCGGGTAAACTGCTTAACCTGGTTGTGGGTTGATGTCAGGAGGAATTGTGCGACATCCGATAGTCTCTCTGCTTGTTGGCCTGGCGGTGTTGATCACCGCCGGCTGTGGCTACCATCTGCGCGGCACAACGTCTGTGCCCACGGAGATGAAAACGCTGGTGCTGGATACGTCAGATCCCTATGGTCCTCTGGCACGTTCAGTGCGTGAACAGCTGCGCCTGAATGATGTGAAGATTCTGGATAGCACGGATAAAAATACCGAGGTGCCGTCGCTGCGACTTCAGGGCGAGCGCATCAACCGTGATACCGCGTCGATCTTCCAGGATGGTAAAACTGCCGAATACTCGATGATGATGATCGTGAGCGCTCAGGTGCTGGTACCAAATAAAGGTATCTACCCGATTAGCACGACCGTTTATCGTTCATTCTTTGATAACCCGCTGGCCGCACTGGCTAAAGATTCTGAACAGCAGATTATCATTAGTGAAATGCGTACTCAGGCATCTCAGCAGCTGGTTCGTAAACTGCTGACGGTGCATGCGGCAGAGAATGATTCATCGATCAATACGCTGGATCACACGCCTTCTTCAGTCGATCACCTGCGTTCAGACAACGCAGTGTCGGACGATTCCTACACCCGATGATCAGGATTTACCCTGAACAGCTAGGCGCGCAGCTCCGTGAGGGGCTGCGCGCCTGCTACTTATTAAGCGGTAACGAGCCGCTGCTGCTACAGGAATCACAGGATGCTATCCGCGATGCCGCACAGCAGCAGGGCTTTACCGAACATCATAGTGCCACGCTGGATGCCAGCACCGACTGGCCGTCCGTTTTCGCGCTCTGCCAGGAACTCAGCCTGTTTTCTACACGTCAGACGCTGCTGCTGATCCTGCCGGAGAATGGCCCTAACGCGGCGATGAACGAGCAGCTGCTGACGCTCTCGGGCCTGCTGCACAGCGATATTCTGCTGATTCTTCGCGCGGCTAAACTGACCAAGGCTCAGGAAAACAGCGCCTGGTACAAGGCGTTGAGCAACCAGGGTGCCACTATCCCCTGCCAGACACCGGAGCAGGCACAGCTGCCTCGCTGGGTCAGCGCGCGGGCGAAAAAAATGCAGCTCACCTTAGACGATGCCGCTAGCCAGCTACTGTGCTACTGCTATGAAGGCAATCTGCTGGCGCTTTCACAGGCGCTTGAGCGGCTGTCGCTTCTGTGGCCGGATGGTAAGCTGACGCTGCCTCGCGTTGAGCAGGCGGTCAGCGACTCGGCACATTTCACCCCGTATCACTGGGTTGACGCTCTGCTGGCCGGAAAAAGTAAGCGCGCACTCCACATTTTGCGTCAGATGCGCAATGAAGATAGCGAACCGGTGATCCTGCTGCGCACCCTGCAGCGCGATCTGCTGCTGCTGGCGACGCTTAAGCGTCAGATGACCCACACGCCGATGCGCACGCTGTTCGATCAGCACCGCGTGTGGCAAAACCGCCGAACGCTGTTCAGCGAGGCGCTACAGCGCCTATCATCCTCGACCCTGGCTCAGGGCATTCATCTGCTGGCGCGCATTGAGCTGACGCTAAAGCAGGATTACGGCCAGTCCGTGTGGTCTGAACTGGAAACGCTGGCGCTGCTGCTTTGCCATCCGGCTTTCCCGACGAGCTTCTGCGATGCCTGATCAATCCCAGCTTCATGCCCTGTATGGCGGTACGTTCGACCCGATTCACTATGGTCACCTGAAACCCGTTGAAGCTCTGGCGACGCTCGCCGGGCTGCATAACGTCACGCTGCTGCCCAATAACGTGCCGCCCCATCGCCCGCAGCCGGAAGCGACTCCGTCACAGCGGATCGAGATGGTCAGGCTGGCGATTGCGGGGAATCCGTTGTTTAGTCTCGATCTGCGGGAAATGCAGCGCGACACGCCTTCATTTACCATTGAGACGCTGGCCGAACTGCGGCAGGAGCGCGGGGCGAGTCAGCCGCTGGCGTTTATTATCGGTCAGGATTCACTGCTCACCCTGCACAAGTGGCACCGCTGGCAGGATTTGCTGTCGCTGTGCCACCTGCTGGTGTGCCAGCGCCCGGGATACAGCAGGGAAATGACCACGCCGGAACATCAGCAGTGGCTCGATCACCATTTGGCAAAACGGCCGGAAGAGCTGCATCAGCAGCCTGCTGGTAAAGTTTTTCTTGCCGATACGCCGCTGGTCTCGATCTCTGCGACCGAGATCCGCGACCGCCTCCATCAGGGACGCCCTGATGCCGACCTGCTACCGCCGCCGGTCAGTGAATTTATCGTGCGCGAGGGTTTATATCGGAACCCGAATCCGCATGCTATACTGCGCCGCTAATTTTTTGGGCATCAGCCCGACCCGAACTCAATCCCAAGGGGGAACCTTTTGCAAGGTAAAGCACTCCAAGACTTCGTCATTGATAAAATCGACGATCTGAAAGGCCAGGACATCATTGCTATCGACGTCCAGGGCAAATCCAGCATCACCGACTGCATGGTGATCTGCACCGGTACCTCAACCCGCCACGTGGTTTCCATTGCTGAACACGTTGTGCAGGAAGCTCGCCTGGCAGGTCTGCGTCCGTTCAGCGTAGATGGCCGCGCCGCTGCCGACTGGGTCGTTGTCGATCTGGGTGAAATCATTGTTCACGTTATGCAGGAAGAGAGCCGCAAGCTCTACGAACTGGAAAAGCTCTGGAGTTAAGTCGTGAAGCTGCAGCTGGTTGCCGTCGGCACAAAAATGCCCGACTGGGTACAGACTGGATTTATGGAATATCTGCGGCGCTTTCCGAAGGATATGCCGTTTGAACTGGTCGAGGTTCCTGCCGGGAAGCGCGGTAAAAATGCCGACATTAAACGTATTCTGGAAAAAGAAGGCGAAATGATGCTGGCCGCGACCGGTAAAGGCAACCGCATCGTGACGCTGGATATACCCGGCCAGCCGTGGGAAACCCCACAGCTTGCCAGCCAGCTGGAACGCTGGAAGCAGGACGGACGTGATGTCAGCCTGCTGATCGGCGGCCCGGAGGGCCTGTCACCCGCCTGCAAGGCCGCGGCGGAACAAAGCTGGTCACTCTCGGCGCTGACCCTGCCCCATCCGCTGGTACGCGTTTTGGTTGCAGAGAGTTTGTATCGTGCATGGAGCATTACTGCGAACCACCCCTATCATCGTGAATAACGACCAGGGTTAACCGGACAAACAAGCAGCGGATGAAATTACAACGTAACTCCTTTCGTGACTACACCGCCGAGCAGACGCTGTTTGTTCGTCGGGCGCTTATCGCATTTTTGGGCATTCTTGTGCTCTCCGGTGTGCTGGTGGTCAACCTTTACCACCTGCAAATCGTCCGCTTTGAAGATTACAGCACCCGCTCCAACGAAAACCGCATCAAGCTGGTCCCGGTTGCGCCGAGCCGCGGCATCATCTATGACCGAAACGGTATTCCGCTGGCGTTGAACCGCACCATTTATCAAATAGAACTGGTGCCGGAAAAGGTCGATAACCTGCAGGAAACGCTACAGGCGCTGAAACCCATCGTTGACCTGACCGACGAAGATATCGAAGCTTTCCAGAAAGAGCGGAAACGCTCGCGACGCTTTACCTCTATCGCGGTGAAAACCGGGCTGAACGATGTCCAGGTGGCGCGATTTGCCGTCAACCAGTACCGCTTCCCCGGCGTTGAAGTCAAAGGCTATCAGCGCCGCTACTATCCTTACGGCTCTGCGCTAACCCACGTGCTCGGCTACGTCTCCAAGATCAACGATCGCGACGTCGAGCGCCTGGATAAAGAAGGCAAATGGCCAAACTACGCCGCCACCCACGATATCGGCAAGTTAGGCATTGAACGCTATTACGAAGACGTCCTGCACGGAAAAACCGGCTACGAAGAGGTGGAAGTTAACAACCGTGGCCGGGTGATCCGCCAGCTGCATGAGCAGTCTCCGCAGGCAGGGCGCGATATCCATCTGACCATCGACCTCAAGCTGCAGCAGTATATTGAAACGCTGCTGGCGGGAAGCCGCGCGGCGGTCGTGGTGTCCGATCCGCGTAACGGAGAGCTGCTGGCGATGGTTTCCATGCCGAGCTACGATCCGAATCTGTTTGTCGACGGCATCTCCAGCAAGGACTACAACGGCCTGCTGCATGATGAAAACCGCCCGCTGATTAACCGTGCTACTCAGGGTGCTTATCCACCGGCGTCCACGGTGAAACCGTATATTGCCGTTTCCGCCCTGACGGCAGGCGTGATTACCCGCAACACCAGCCTGTTTGACCCCGGCTGGTGGCAGCTGCCGGGCTCTGAAAAACGCTTCCGCGACTGGAAGCGCTGGGGACACGGCCGCCTGAACGTCACCAAGTCTCTGGAGGAGTCGGCGGATACCTTCTTCTATCAGGTGGCTTACGATATGGGCATTGACCGTCTGAGCGAATGGATGAGCAAATTCGGCTACGGTCATCTGAGCGGTATCGACCTGGTGGAAGAGACGCCGGGCAACATGCCAACCCGCGACTGGAAAATGAAGCGCTTCAAAAAGCCGTGGTATCAGGGTGACACCATCCCGGTGGGGATCGGCCAGGGCTACTGGACCGCAACGCCGGTGCAGATGAATAAGGCACTGATGATCCTGATTAATGACGGGGTGATCAAAACGCCGCATCTGATGATGGATACCATGCAGGGCGAGGCGAAAATTCCGTGGCGTCAACCCGCTGCCGCGCCGATCGCCGATATTCATACCGGCTACTGGGAAATTGCCAAAGACGGGATGTACGGCGTGGCCAATCGTCCAAACGGCACCGCGCGCAAAAGCTTTGCAGATGCGCCGTATAAAATCGCCGCGAAATCAGGTACGGCACAGGTATTCGGCCTGAAGGCCAATGAAACGTATAACGCCCATAAGCTGACCGAGCGTCTGCGCGACCACAAGCTGATGACCGCCTTTGCACCTTACGATCATCCACGCGTTGCGGTAGCGATGATCCTGGAGAACGGCGGTGCGGGCCCGGCCGTCGGCACCATCATGCGCCAGATCCTCGACCATATTATTTTGGGCGACAACAATACCAACCTGCCCGACGCTGCGCCTGTGCCGCCGGGCTATGAAGGTGAATAACCGGTATGAATGATAGCCGTCAGAAACGGTCAATCTGGACCCGAATCCATATTGACCCAACATTTTGTCTGATTATCCTCGCGCTGCTGATTTACAGCGCGTTGGTCATGTGGAGCGCCAGCGGTCAGGATCCGGGCATGATGGAGCGCAAAATTGGCCAGATTGCCATGGGTATTCTGGTGATGCTGGTGATGGCGCAGGTCCCGCCTCGCGTCTATGAAGGCTGGGCCCCTTACCTGTACATTGTCTGCGTGATCCTGCTGATAGCTGTGGATGCGTTCGGCCATATCAGTAAGGGCGCACAGCGGTGGCTGGACCTGGGCATTGTCCGTTTTCAGCCATCTGAAATAGCCAAAATTGCCGTACCGCTGATGGTAGCGCGGTTTATTAACCGTGACGTCTGCCCGCCCACGTTGAAAAATACCGCCATCGCGCTGGTGCTGATTTTTATGCCCACGCTGCTGGTCGCCGCTCAACCTGATCTCGGGACATCGATTCTGATTGCCGCTTCCGGGCTGTTTGTGCTGTTCCTGTCCGGAATGAGCTGGCGGCTGATTGCCATTGCCGTGGTGCTGGTCGCCGCGTTTATTCCGGTACTGTGGTTCTTCCTGATGCATGACTATCAGCGCGACCGCGTCATGATGCTACTGGATCCGGAAAGCGATCCGCTCGGTGCCGGCTATCATATTATTCAGTCTAAAATCGCCATTGGTTCCGGCGGCCTGCGCGGTAAAGGCTGGCTGCACGGTACGCAGTCGCAGCTGGAATTCTTGCCCGAACGCCATACCGACTTTATTTTTGCCGTACTGGCAGAAGAACTGGGGCTGGTGGGCGTGCTGGTCCTGCTTATACTCTACGTGCTGCTGATCATGCGCGGGCTGATGATGGCCGCCCGGGCGCAAACCACGTTTGGCCGCGTAATGGCAGGAGGATTAATGCTGATCTTCTTTGTCTATGTTTTTGTTAATATTGGCATGGTCAGCGGTATTTTACCGGTGGTAGGGGTGCCGTTACCGCTGGTAAGCTACGGGGGATCGGCCCTGATAGTCCTGATGGCCGGGTTTGGGATCATTATGTCGATTCACACCCATCGAAAACTGTTGTCGAAGAGCGTTTAAGAGGCATAGACATGCGTAAGGATTGGCTTTGGATTGCCCTGGCATCAGCCATGCTGGCAGCCTGTACCACTGATACAGAGCAGCAGGCTCCGGCCCCGCAGCAGCAGGCGTATAACGGCCCGGTGGTAGAAATTGGCGGAGCAGAACCGCGTTACGAACCGATTAATCCCGGTACCAGCCAGGATTACTCGGTGAATGGCAAAACCTATAAAGTCATCAAGGATCCCTCCAACTTCAGCCAGGTCGGTCTGGCTACCTCGTACGGGGAAGAAGTCGGTGGAAATCGCACGGCTATCGGTGAAGTATTTGACCCCAACGCGCTGACCGCCGCGCATCCCACGCTGCCGCTGCCAAGCTACGTTCGCGTAACCAACCTGGCGAATGGCCGGATGATTGTGGTGCGCGTTAACGATCGCGGCCCGTACACGTCTGACCGGATTATCGACCTGTCACGCGCGGCGGCCGATCGGCTGAATACCTCGAATAATACCCGGGTTCGCCTCGACTATATTTCCGTGGCACCGGACGGTTCGCTCTCAGGCCCGGGAACAATCGGTACCACGGTGGCAAAACAGAGCTATGCCCTGCCTGCCCGTCCGGAAATTGGTGCGGGCATGACCATGGGTGGCGGCGCAGCGATGTCACAGCCACAAGTTTATACTGCCCCTGCGGAACAGCCTGAACAGCAGAATATCCGCGCGGTGGACAACAGCACGTTGAGCAGCGATGACGGTATTGGCGCACCGGTTCGCAGCGGTGGTTTCCTCGGTGCCGCTCAGCCGTTACGCAACGGCGTGCTGGAAGGCAGCGAGCCGGTCAGCACGCCGGTCACCTCGTCAACGTCATCAGAGCCACCGGCGGTTGTTGCCGCTGCGGCGGCTTCGCAGCCCACTGCCGGCAGCGGAAATTACGTGGTGCAGGTCGGCGCACTGAGCGACGGCACCCGCGCACAGCAGCTGGCCAACAGCCTGGGCAAACAGTTTGGCGTTCGTGGCTCCGTTGACAGCCGCGGCAACGTTTATCGAGTCCAACTGGGCCGCTTCAGCTCCCGCCAGCAGGCCGCCGCATTGCAGCAGCGGCTGGCGAATGAAGCTAACCAGCAGTCGTTTATTACCGTCGCACCCAATGCAATGTGATTCTGACCGGCCCGCCACAATTAGCGCGGGTCGCTGCCAGAGGATTTTGCTATAGTGAGTCACTTTTTTTAACTTAGCCAGGATGTTGTCGTTCTTAACATGAGCAATCTGACCCCTTCTCGACTGATCAAACGCCTGACGGTAGGATCGCTGATCGCCCTCAGCCTCAACGTTGTCGCCTATGCCGATGATGTAAACATGAAAACTATGATCCCGGGCGTACCGGAAATTGATGCTGAAGCTTATGTCCTGATCGACTATAACTCCGGTAAAGTGCTGGCCGAGAAAAATGCCGATACGCGTCGCGATCCCGCCAGCTTGACCAAAATGATGACCAGCTACGTTATCGGCCAGGCAGTTAAAGCCGGCAAAATCCATCAGGACGACATCGTTACCGTCGGTAAAGACGCATGGGCGACCGGCAATCCGGTGTTCAAAGGCTCTTCGCTGATGTTCCTGAAGCCCGGTGACCGCGTGCCGGTTTCCCAGCTGACTCGCGGCATCGTGCTGCAGTCGGGTAATGACGCCTGTGTGGCAATGGCCGATTATGTCGCCGGCAGTCAGGATGCGTTCGTTGGCCTGATGAATAACTACGTCAAGGCGCTCGGCCTGCAAAATACCCACTTCCAGACGGTGCACGGCCTGGATGCCGAAGGGCAGTACAGCTCTCCGCGCGATATGGCGCTGATTGGCCGCGCGCTGATCCGTGATGTGCCGGACGAGTATGCGGTTTACCACGAGAAAGAATTCACCTTTAACAACATCCGCCAGATGAACCGTAACGGTCTGCTGTGGGATACCAGCCTTAACGTCGACGGCATCAAAACCGGCCATACCGATGCGGCAGGCTACAACCTGGTGGCTTCCGCGACCGAGGGTCAGATGCGTCTGATTTCTGCGGTGATGGGGGGGCGGACCTACAAAGGCCGTGAAACCGAAAGCAAGAAACTGCTGACCTGGGGCTTCCGCTTCTTTGAAACCGTCGCGCCGCTGAAGGCCGGGAAAGAGTTTGCCTCCGAGCCGGTTTGGTTTGGTAACAGCGATCGCGTACAGCTGGGCGTGGAAAAAGACGTCTATCTGACTATCCCACGCGGCCGGATGAAAGATCTGAAAGCCAGCTACACCCTGACCAACACCGAGCTGCATGCCCCGTTGCAGAAAAATCAGGTTGTGGGCAGCATCAACTTCCAGCTGGATGGCAAAACCATTGAGCAACACCCGCTGGTGGTACTGAATGAAGTGCCGGAAGGTGGCTTCTTCGGCCGAATCGTGGACTACATCAAACTGATGTTCCACCACTGGTTCGGTTAATTCAGCGCATTAAGGGGGCCGATCGCCGATCGGCCCCTGCGGAATAGCATTCTGGTTATTCGCCTGTCTCTTGAAATTATCCCACAATATCCCCATATTGTTACTATCTGTGAACTCCCGCAGCGACGGGGTTCCTTGTATGTGTTACCGGAGTCCATATGAAAACCAACCTTAAAGATTTGCTCGAATTCCCCACCTCGTTTACCTACAAAGTAATGGGGCTGGCACAGCCAGAGCTGGTCGATCAAGTGGTTGAGGTCGTGCAACGTCATGCGCCGGGCGACTACTCTCCGGACGTTAAGCCGAGCAGCAAAGGAAACTTCCATTCCGTTTCCATCACCATCACCGCCACGCACATCGAGCAGGTTGAAACGCTGTACGAAGAGCTGGGTAAAATCGAAATTGTTCGGATGGTGCTGTAACCCCATATCTGGTGCGGGCATACTAGTTCTTGCCCTGCACCAGCGCTATACTGCCCTCCTGCTTTTCTAACCGGATCGTGCGTTTTGTCTCCTGATACTCTGATTATTCGCCAGCTGGGCCTGCAGCCCTGGGCACCTGTCTCTCAAGCCATGCATCAGTTTACCGACCAGCGCGGCGAAGCCACGCCTGATGAAGTCTGGCTGGTAGAACACTCGCCGGTATTTACTCAGGGTCAGGCCGGAAAAACCGAACATCTGCTAATGCCGGGCGATATTCCGGTGATGCAGAGCGATCGCGGCGGCCAGGTGACCTACCACGGTCCGGGCCAGCAGGTGATGTACGTGATGATTAATCTCAAGCGCCGTAAAGTGGGCGTTCGCCAGTTAGTCACCGCGCTGGAGGAGACGATTATTACCACCCTCGCCCAGCTCGGCATTACCGCCAGCGCACGCCCCGATGCGCCCGGTGTTTACGTCGACAACAGAAAAATTTGCTCACTGGGCCTGCGCATTCGCAACGGCTGCTCGTTTCACGGGCTGGCGCTGAATATTGATATGGACCTCGCGCCGTTCCTGCGCATCAATCCCTGCGGCTATGCCGGTCTGGAGATGACGCACATTCACGCGCTGCATCCGGAGGCAACGCTGGCTTCCGTTCAGCCGCTGCTGATTGACAATTTTGCTCGCCAGCTGGCAATTACCGACGTGCAGTGGAGCAAAGCGCGCGATTTACCGCTAAAATGTGCGCTCTGATTTACAATTCTGTAACGCTTTCTCGCACTGGCAGGCTGTTTCTGTAAACGAGAGATGATATAATTTTTATGCCTTTTCAAAAAAAGTTGAATTCACCCATAAAATTTTACGTCGGGGCAGACGGTCAGACAGGCTGATGTCCGAGAGTAAAAGGGTGTACCACAAACTCATTTAGTGTTTAGCGGGTACTTTCGCCGCAATCCAACCTGGAACTAGCAAGACTATGAGTAAACCGATTCTGATGGAACGCGGCGTTAAATACCGCGATGCAGACAAAATGGCGTTGATCCCGGTGAAAACCGTGATGACCGAGCGTACTGAAATACTGCGTAAGCCAGAGTGGATGAAAATCAAACTCCCTGCAGATTCCAGCCGCATTCAGGGCATTAAAGCCGCAATGCGTAAAAATGGTCTGCATTCCGTCTGCGAAGAGGCTTCCTGTCCAAACCTTGCTGAATGTTTTAACCACGGCACCGCGACCTTTATGATCCTCGGTGCGATCTGTACCCGTCGCTGCCCGTTCTGTGACGTTGCACACGGCCGTCCTGTCACCCCAGACAGCAACGAACCGGGGAAACTGGCACAGACCATCGCCGATATGGCGCTGCGCTACGTGGTGATTACCTCCGTTGACCGTGATGACCTGCGCGACGGCGGTGCCCAGCACTTTGCCGACTGCATCACCGCCATCCGTGAGAAAAGCCCGACGATCAAGATTGAAACGCTGGTGCCTGATTTCCGTGGCCGTATGGACCGCGCGCTGGAAATCCTCAACGCCTCACCGCCCGACGTGTTCAACCACAACCTTGAGAACGTGCCGCGCGTTTACCGCCAGGTGCGCCCGGGCGCGAACTACGACTGGTCACTTAAGCTGCTGGAGCGCTTTAAAGAAGCGCACCCGGATATCCCAACCAAATCCGGCCTGATGGTTGGACTTGGCGAAACCAACGAAGAAATCGTTGAAGTGATGCGCGATCTGCGCCGCCACGGCGTCACCATGTTAACGCTGGGCCAGTATCTGCAGCCAAGCCGCCACCATCTTGCGGTACAGCGTTACGTCAGCCCGGCTGAGTTTGATGAAATGAAAGCCGCTGCGATGGATATGGGCTTCACCCATGCCGCCTGTGGACCGTTTGTACGTTCGTCTTATCATGCAGACATGCAGGCCAAAGGTCTGGAAGTGAAGTAACTCCGCCCTGTGCGCGAAAAAAACGGATGACTCTGTCATCCGTTTTTTTTCGCCTGAAACCGACTTACTCTTTGCGAGCGGGCTGCTCGGCCGGATTTGCTTCGGGCTCGGCGCGCTTCGCGGCCGTGTCGTCGTCGCTCATCGCTTTTTTAAAGCCTTTAATGGCGGCACCTAAATCGCCGCCCAGCGTGCGCAATTTGTTGGTACCGAAAAGCAGTACGATAAGCGCGCCGACAATCAGCAGTTTGCCGATACTTAAACCTTCCATATCTACCTTCTTCGCGTTAAGCAGAGGGGAGAAACACCCCGAATCTGCCTATTTTAACGCGCGTCAACGACTCCGACTTAGCGGCAATCTGTAACAGGATACGAACCCTCAACGCTCTTTAATTGCCAGTTCGGGTGGGGCAAAGCGGCGATTAGCCAGCACCGGCAGCGCCTGCCGTACGGCTGCAATTCGCTGTGGGTCCACGTCTGCCGTGAGCAGCGCTGGGCCCTCAGCCGCTCTGGCAGTCGCAATACCGAGCGGATCGACCAGCAGACTGTTACCAATATTGCGCGGACCACACTCCCCTACCGCCAGCACGTAGCAGGTATTTTCTAACGCACGGGCGGTAACCAGCACTTCCCAGTGCATCTCTTTATGTGGGCCTCTGACCCAGGCTGCGGGCAGCACCAGCAGCGAAGCACCGTCCAGCACCAGGCGCCGCGCCATCTCGGGAAAGCGCAGATCGTAGCAGGTCATCAGCCCAACCTTGATTCCGTCGATTTCTATCAGCGGCGGCAGCTCATCTCCCGCGCTGACATTGCGGGACTCCTGCATGGCAAAAGCATCGTAAAGGTGCAGCTTGTTGTAGCGGGCGATAATCTCACCGCGCTGAATGGCGATCAGCGTGTTGAATACCCGCCCCGCCCCATCCGGCACGTGCAGCGTCAGTATCGTGGTGAGCGTATTTTGCTTGCTGGCAGCCAGTAGCTGGCTGACAAACGGCCCGTTCAGCGGCTGTGCCGAGCGCACGCCCCAGTCAGGATCGCCGTTGTCCCTCGCCAGTACGGCCTCCGGTAACACCAGCAGGCTCACCTCTTGCGCCACGGCATCATTCATAAGCCCGATACAAATATCCGCGTTTTCCTGCCATTCGCGGCGTACGGCAAACTGTCCGGCGGCAACTTTCATCGTTCAGCCCAGCTCCTTAACATGGTAGCGCGGCGATTCTGTGAAACCTTCGCGCAGATAAAAGGCATTGGCTTTCTCACGTCGCTCATGGCAGTGAACCTCCATCCGGTCACAGCCGCGATCGCGAGCCAATTGTTCTGCGTACGCCAGCAGCTGCTGCCCGGCACCTTTACTGCGTTCGCCTTCGGCAATGCAGAAATAGCTAATACGGGCAAAATCCCCCGCCAGCGCCAGCTGAGGGATGAAATGCAGCGAAAGGAATCCCAGCACGGTATGGCCGTGTTCCGCCATTAGCAGGCGTTCGGTGTCATCCGCTATCAGCTGCGCCAGCCGCCGCTCAATAAATGGAGCCGTACCTTCATAGCCCAACTCCGCCAGCAGCGCGCTCAGGGCAAAAGCATCTTTCGTTTCAGCAAGACGAATTTTCATCCACACTCTCCAGACCAGGCAAGCGGTAAATACGATAAACCCTAACAGAAATAATTCCTGTCATTGTTTATAGCCTCAGCCCGGCTGTCCCCGCAAGGGGCCAGATCACAAGGTAATGTTACAAGTGCTGATAAGTGTAATCAGAGTGCAACGGCATCCATTTATCAACCGAGGTGACCGGCGATTAATGTTTCCTTAATAATGTTTCGGCAGACTCAGCGCATCACACTGTAAGAGGCGATCACGATGAACTGGCTTCCCCGCACTCCGATTGAAAGCATAGCTATGCTGCTGGCCTGTAGCGCAGCAGTGGCCTGGCTGATACTGTTCTTCTCACGTTAGCATGCAATGACTCGGCATGCTGTTCCCCTCGCCGGGTCACAATTGTTACACCGGCCTCGCCCGCTCGGTCTCATTTGACGATCTTCAGGCGAAAAAAAACCCGCCTCATGAGGCGGGTTTTAAAAATTCTGTCTGATAACTTAAATAGCGGCAACGTTAGCAGCAGATGGGCCTTTAGCGCCGTTGGTGATTTCGAACTCTACGCGCTGACCTTCAGCCAGAGTTTTGAAACCATTGCTCTGGATGGCAGAGAAGTGTACGAACACATCTTTGCTACCATCTTCAGGAGTAATGAAACCGAATCCCTTGGACTCATTAAACCACTTAACGCTACCTTTGATCTTAGACATCTATATTACCTTTACATGAAAAATGGACACTAAACTGTGTCGGCATCTAGTACAGCAATTGCGAAGGCTTTTGTCCAGTAGACAATGATGAAAAAGTGACAAATATCGTCTTTTTTTATCATCCCTCATTTTTTTCGCACTTTTCTTCCGTTAAAACTGCCAGCGCAGCCAGGCAAAATAAACATTACCGTTATTGTAGGTACCTGGAATATAGGTCATCTGAAATGATGCGGGACCATAACCGATTGAAGCAAGGGGTAATACCAGCGGAATAGGAATATAATTCCAGTTATCGCGCATTGTCACGCCAGCAGTGAAACCGGCCCCCAGGTGGAAGTTATCGTCGACGAGGGGGCGCCAGGTTTTCTCCCAGCCGTAACCGCCAATCGGCTCCCACTTGTTATAGGAATCTTTAAAAGCCATCACGTAAATGCCGTTCCAGTTTCCCTTCTCGTTATAGTGGCTAATCCCAAAGCCTGCACCCCATGGGCGCTCGTTGTAGCGGTCGGTTTTCTCTTTGTCGTAGGTCCAGCGGTTATGCCAGGTGATAGCCGGTATGTAGAGGTCAATCGTCTGCGGATCGTTCCAGGTCTGGCTGACGTTATCGGTGAAAGAGTTCCACCCTTCCGCTACCGCATCGTTCAGCTTTGACGCCTGCGCACCTGCAGAAAAAAGGCCACCCAGCAGCAATAAAAAGAGGTATTTCTTCAGGCTTGCCATAATAGTTCTCACATCTCCCCGGTAATGATTAACAATCAACTTCCTGTATGGGCCCAACATTTCGGCCCGGACAATATTAGACTAATAATGCTAATTATAGCGTTTCCACTTAAACACATCATTAACTCCTGTATTTTCCCCACACAGCCATCTTGCTACGGCCAGATAAAAAACTGAACCCGTTGAAATAAATGAAAAAACATTAAGTCATCACTTCAATTACTACTCAAAAAATCCACAGGTAAGGGTAAGTTCAAGGACAAAATTTCGCTGCGAGCAACGGCTTAGGATCTTTCAGTCGCATTCCATACCAAAATGAACAAAATTTACGCTAAATCATATAAATCACGATTTATTTACGAATCAATGAGTCTTTTCAGGGTATAAAATACGCGAATTTATAAAAATAAACTTACTTATCATAAAGTTAAACAAAATTAAAGCTAACAAAAACTAATAAATATTATTTATAGATCTCTGACTGTTTTTTGATAAGATAATTCCTATCCATTAGGAGACAGGGAGGCTTTGGTGATTAGAATGTTAAGGTGTGGGCAGTGTGGAAGCACAAAATTCATCTTTACGGTGGGTAATAGTAATGGTGGACATCACGGGGCGATGTGCGCGTGCTGCCATAAACGACTCAGCAGTCACGATACTCTGGCGAGTTTATCGACTCATTCCAGCACTTTACCAGCAACGATTGCTGAAAATCTGTTCCACCGCGCGATAAAAAAATAGCCGTAACGCTTACCTGATCCTCCTTGCAGCCTTCACATTGCCGACGGTTAGCCGGTACCGATCGCATCCATTCTCCGATTCGCGTTTTGTCACGCTTTGAAAACATCATCCAGATCTGATAAATACCTAACGATGAAAATGCAATTTGTGCCTTTTTGACAGCTAATTCAAAAGCCGTTCGTTTATGCACCGTTTCTGTTTATATCTTATTTATATCTTCCCCCTTAAACTGAATCCGTTAATTAGCTGAACGGCCTCAACGCCTGTTCACTAACTTATTACCCTCTACAGTCGGACGTTATATATGGAAAATCAGGAATTATCCGGCACTATCACACGCGCGGATTCACGCTGGATTATTGTATGTGATTTTGATGGCACAATTAGTTGTGCCGATGTTACGGATACATTAATGGAGAAGTTTGGGCATCCTGACTGGCAATTACTGGAGACGCGCTGGAAAAATAACGAAATAGGTTCTCGCGATTGCCTCAGCGGTCAAATATCATTACTTGATGTTTCACGCCAGCAGATGGATGAATGCCTGGATAAAATCAAAATTGACCCAGAATTCTGTCGTTTTGCCCGCTGGGCAAAAACTGAGGCTATCCCGCTTTATGTGGTTAGCGATGGCCTTGATTACGCCATTGAACGGATCTTAAGCAATAACAACATTGCTGGCCTGCCGGTGATTGCCAATCACCTTGAGCAGGTTAGCGAGCGGCGCTGGCGCATCAGCTTTCCGCACTTTGATCCGCAATGTCAGTTCGCCAGCGGCACCTGCAAATGCCGGGTTGCACGCACGTTGAACCCGCGCGCGTTTTTAGTCATTGGCGACGGTCGCTCCGATTTCTGCGTTGCCGCTAAAGCCAGTCACGTACTGGCAAAAAAAAGCCTGCTAACCCAGTGCCTGAAAGGGGGGATTCCGCACACGCCTTTTAATAGTTTCAGCGAGGTGCGCGTCTGTGTTGAAGGTCTGACTATACAGGACAGCTTGCCGATTCCATCGCAGGAGAACGTATGATTTCCCTCAACGGCGATCTGTTGCCGGACCGGAAAACCACCGGCAGCGAGCCATTATGAGTCATCTCACCCTGTTGCTGTGGTTTCTCAATGTGGCGATCGACAGCATGGGCCAACTGTCGTTTAAAGCCGCAGCCAGCGGTAGCGCACACTATGAGGGCCTGCGACAGTGGCGGTATATGCTGCTGCGGCCGTGGATCTGGCTGGGTATGGCCTGTTACGCCATTGAATTTTTGCTGTGGCTGGCCTTTTTGACGCTCGTCCCGCTTTCCGTTGGCATCCTGCTTGGCTCAACCAGCATTGTCACCATTATGCTGGCCGGGAGAATTTGGTTTAAGGAGTCGCTTACTTGCTGGCGCTTAACCGGCATTCTGTTGATTTCGTTGGGCGTAGCGATAACAGGGATGGATTAATGAAACGCTTCTATATTATTGGCTTCCTCGCGTTGATGGCGTTCGACACGCTGGCGCAGCTCAGCTTTAAAGCGGCGGCGATTCATGCGTCACCGCTCACGATGGACGTCGCCTGGCTCTCTCGTATATTCAGCCACCCGTGGATTTATGGTGGATTTCTGGGTTATACCGGCGCGTTTTTCACCTGGATGACGCTGTTGAAGTACGCGCCGATTGGCCCGGCATTTGCCGCATCGCATCTTGAAATTATCAGCGTTACGCTGCTTTCGGTCTGGTTATTTGACGACAGCCTGACGCTGACCAAAACCTTCGGCGGGTTGTTGATCCTCGCCGGGATCCTGTTGCTGGCAAAGGGGGAGATCGCTCAGGTCGATGAGAACGCGGAACGGCAGGTACAGTGAGTCTCTTTTTTGACTCACGCCAGCCACTTTCGCCAGCCCGGATAGATGGGCTGGCTATGGCACTACGATAGTTAACAGATTCAACCGGATCGAGAATGACGGCACACCATCAACAGCGCTCGTACGATAACCTCCTGCGACGGATACATCGCAAATAGCGCGCCCTGTTGCTGGTTCTCACTGATTGACGTACTTTTTCCTGATCATTTACTGGTGTACAGCTCGCGTTTCGCCCGAACCAGCAGCTGATCTAACAGCGTAATAGCCTGATCGATCTCAGACCGGCTGATCTCAAGCGATGGCGCGAAGGTGATAACATTTTTATAGTACCCTCCCACATCCAGCACCAGCCCGGTCTTCTGCCCCTGATACTCCAGCGTCCCGGAAAGACCAATATCCACCATCTTATCCAGCAGCGCTTTATCCGGCGTGAATCCGTCCGGCCCGCAAAGCTCCGCACGCAGCGCCAGTCCAAGACCGTCAACGTCGCCAATCTCTTTATGCTGCAGTTGGAGAGATTTCAGTCCCTCAAGGAAATAGGCACCGCTTTCCATCACCTGGCGCTCGTAGTCTTTCTCCGCCAGCATATGCATCACTTCCAGCCCGACGGCGGTACCCAGCGGATTCGAGGCAAAGGTAGAGTGGGTGGATCCGACGGGGAAAGTGGTTGGGTTAATCATCTCTTCCCGTGCCCAAATGCCCGCCAGCGGGTTAAGGCCGTTAGTCAGCGCTTTGCCAAACACCAACACGTCCGGCGTAATCCCAAAGTGTTCAACCGACCACAGCTTACCCGTACGATAAAAGCCCATCTGAATTTCATCCACCACCAGCAGAATGCCATGCTGATCGAGTACCTTTTTCAGCGCGGGGTAGAAATTGCGCGGAGGAATAACGTAGCCACCGGTGCCCTGCACGGGTTCGATATAAAATGCCGCAAATTCAGACTGCTGTGCTTTCGGATCCCACAGTCCGTGGTATTCGTTTTCAAACAGGCGGGCAAAATCAGCGACCAGTTTTTCCGCGTACTCTTCCGGGGTCATGCCTTTCTGACGGCGGAACGGATAGGGGAACGGAATAAACTGCGCACGTTCACCAAAGTGGCCAAAGCGGCGGCGGTAGCGATAGCTGGAGGTAATCGATGACGCACCCAGCGTACGTCCATGATAGCCGCCCTCAAAGGCGAACATCCGGCTTTTACCGTTGCAGAAATTGCGCACCAGCTTCAGGGAATCATCCACCGACTGTGAGCCACCGACGTTGAAATGCACTCTGCCCGGCAGGCCAAATTTACGCTCCATATCCTGAGCAATGATTTTTGACAGCTCGATTTTGGTAGGATGCAGATACTGGCTGGCCAGCTGCGGCAGCTGGTCAATTTGTTTTTTTAAGGCGTTATCAAGGCGGGGATTGGCGTAACCAAAGTTGACTGCCGAGTACCACATTTGCAGATCGAGATAGGGAGTATCCTGCGCATCAAACAGATAGCTTCCTTTGCAGCGATCGAAGATTTTGGGTGGATTAACATAATGCACCGTATCACCATACGAACAATACTTCGCTTCATCCTGTAATAGCTGTTCTTCATTAAACGTCATCATTTCTCCTTGGCACGTTTCTCCATATAAGTTCTGCGAGTATATCCCGCAAAAGAAAATATTTTAGTGCACGCAGAGGCATATTGACGTTTGGTTGATAATAAAAACCCCGTATTTATTTCGCAATAGATACTAAAAACACAACCACGAAAATAGAAAGTGGTTACATTTAAAAAGACGAAAGGCATGATTAACCAAGATTAAAAATTAATGTCGGCCACCTGTAGAGTATAAACAGGCGGCCGGAAAGACAATCAGAAAATGAGTTTAAAGACACCGGTAATCGTTAACAGCCCAACGATAAAGATAATTGCGATGACCCAGAGAATAATTTTCATTTTTCATCTCCTTCAAAGGTAAAAAGCCACAGAACTCATCAGTAAGTTCCTGTGGCTTAAGTATAGAAGAAGATTTCCGCTTCGCAGGCCAGCGGGTTATAGCACCGCCGACAGCAGCCACACCAGCACAAAGCCGGTCAGGCCCATAGCGGTGGTTAACACCGTCCAGGTTTTCAGGCCATCGGCAACCGACAGGCCCAGATAGCGCGTTACCACCCAGAAACCGGCATCATTGACATGAGAAAGCCCCAAACCGCCGAAACAGGCCGACAGCGTCACCAGTACCAGCTGCATATCGCTCAGTCCGGTGACGGCCTGGGTTAGCAGACCGCTGGTAGTTAGAATTGCGACGGTGGCAGAACCCTGTGACGCACGCAGCGCCAGCGACAGCAGGAACGCGGCCGGGATCAGCGGCAGATTAATCGTTTCCAGCGACAGCGCCAGTGCCTTGCCCACGCCGGACTCCACCAGCACCTTGCCAAACGCACCGCCTGCACCGGCCACCAGAATAACCCCTGCAGAGCTGGGAATGGCGCGATCCAGCAGATCGCTGAGCTTATCCCGACTCCAGCCACGGCGCAGGCCCAGCAGCCAGGCGGAAAGCGCCAGCGCAATCAGCAACGCAATCGCTGGCGTACCGACCAGCGTTAGCACCTGGCGGATCACATTCCCTTCCGGCAGCACCGTGTGCGCCAGCGTGCCCACCACAATCAGCACGATCGGCACAACGATTAGCGAGGAAATCAACCACGCGCCGGGGGCCTGCTCGCCCTTCGACGGGTTCTGGCTACCCTCCGGCTTTGCCAGCTGTAACTGTTCCAGCACGCTGACCGAAAGCTGATACTGGCGGCGGTTCATCGCTTTCGCCACGAAGTAACCCACCACGCCAACGGGGATGGACACCGCAATGCCCAACAGCATCAGCCAGCCCATATCACTGCCCAACAGTCCCGCCGCGGCCGCCGCACCGGGATGGGTTGGCAGCGCCACGTGCACCGTCAGCATCACACCGGCCATCGGCAGGCCATACTTTAGCGGAGAAACGCGGGCCACCTTGGTAAAGCCATAAATCAGTGGAATAACGATAATAAAGCCGACCTCAAAGAACACCGGAATACCGAGAATAAAGGCCGCCATGGTCAGCGCTGCCACAGTACGTTTAATTCCCAGCGTCTGAGTAAAGCGCTGCGCCAGAGATTCTGCGCCACCGGAGCATTCAATAATTGCCCCCAGCATCGCCCCCAGCACGATAATAATGGTTATCGAACCGAGCAGGCCGCCCATTCCGGCGGAAATCACCTTCATAATATTATCGGCGGGGATCCCGGTGGCGATGGCAACCAGCAGACTGACCACCAGCAGGGCGACAAAGGGATGGACTTTGGCTTTAATCACCAGCAGCAGCAGAATAAGCACGCTGGCAACGGCGATCGTTAATAACAGGGCGGTAGACATAAATAAGCCTCAATAATTATATTTATTTCAGCGCTTTAGAGCGCCGTTATCAGCAGCATTTCCCCTGGCGGGTGGCCAGATTCAGGCAACAGAAACCCGACGCTGCGCAAAATTTGCGCAGCGCGGTGAGTATTCACGTCAGATTATTTCCAGGCGTCGAACCAGCCCAGACCTTCCAGAGTGGTGGTACGCGGGAAATATTCACAGCCGATCCAACCCTGATAACCGCTGCGGTCAATCAGATCGAACAGCCACGGATAATTCAGCTCCCCTTCGTCCGGCTCATGGCGGTCGGGCGCTGAGGCAATCTGGATATGCTGATACTGACCGACGTAATCGGCGATCAGATGGCTCAGGTTGCCGTCCACCAGCTGCGCGTGGAAAAGATCGAGCTGGGTGAAAACATTCGGCCTGTCGATGCGTTTAACGATATCCAGCGTCTGGTACTGGCTGGAATACAGATAGTTCAGCTTGGTTTTCGGATTCAGCGCCTCAAGCAGCACGCGAATACCGTGCGGCGCAAAGCGATCGGCGGCGTAGCGCACATTGTCGATAAAGGTACGGCACCAGGCTTCGCGGTCGGCACCCGGCGGCACCACCGAAGCCATCACGTGCACCTGACGGCAGTTCAGCGCCAGCGCATACTCCAGCGCGCGGTCGATGTCACGACGGGCGTCTTCTTCACGTCCTGGGATCGCGCAAACGCCCCACTCTCCCGCCGCCGCGTTCCCCGGTGCGGTGTTAAACAGCACCAGCTCCAGCTTATTCCGCGTCAGGGCCTCTTTCAGTACCGCCGCATCGTATTCATAGGGAAACAGAAATTCCACGCCTTTAAAACCGGCCTGTGCCGCAGCGTCAAAGCGCTCAAGGAAAGGCAGTTCGTTAAACAGCGTAGAAAGGTTAGCAGCAAACTTAGGCATGATTTCAGCTCCGTAATTCAGCCACTTCGTCATCGGTCAGATAACAAATCGGGCGATCGCCCAGGGTAAATATCAGTCGGGCAGTCTCTTCCAGTTCCTCGGTATTGTCCGCGGCCTCACGCAGCGTTTTTCCTACCACCACCGGCCCGTGATTCGCCAGCAGGAATGCGCGATAGTGTGGCGCCAGCTTCGCCAGATCCTCACCGAGTCGAGAATCGCCCGGACGATAATAAGGAACAACCGGCACATCGCCAACGCGCATCACCACATAAGGCGTGAAAGGACGAATACAGTTTTTGCTGTCCAGCCCCTCCAGACAGGAAAGCGCGGTCAGATACAGACAGTGCAGATGCACGATGGCCCCGCACGCCGGGTTGTTCTGATAGATAGCGCGGTGGAAGCTGATCTCCTTTGAGGGTTTATCGCCGCCGATCCACTCCCCATCCGGAGTCACCTTCGACAAGCGCTCCGCTACCAGCTCGCCGAGGCAGGATCCGGTCGGCGTCGCCAGCAGCGTGCCGTCCTCCAGCCGCATCGATAAATTTCCCGCCGAACCGGTGGCGTAGCCGCGCTGGAAAAACGAGGCGCCCAGCCGGACCATTTCTTCACGTGCCTGCTGTTCAGTCATACTGCGAACTCCGTTTGCGCGCGGGCAAAAAAGTTTTCATCACCGAAATTACCGGACTTTAGCGCAAGGGATACCGGCTGCGTGACCGATCGGACCCACGGAACGCCGGGGGAAATCACCGGACCGATATGGAAAGCATCAATCTTCAGCGTCTGCGCCACCACGCCCGAGGTCTCCCCTCCGGCGACGATAAAGCGCTGCCAGCCGCGCAGCTGCAGTTCACGCACCACGCTGGCGAACAGTTGCTCAACGGCCTCGCTGCTCTGCTGCGCACCGTACTGCTGCTGAATCCGCTGCAGCGTTTCCGGCTCGGAGGTGGCAAATAGCATCGGCGCCAGTGCCTCTTCGGCATGACCCGCCACCCAGTCGCACAGCTCGTGCGCATAGGCATCGCGCTGCTCCAGCGCGCGCTCTACATCAACCGCCAGTGAAGAAGCCTGCTGACGATAACGGGCCACCTGGCGGTTGGTCATCGTCGAGCACGAACCGGAGATAACCACCGCACGTCCGCCCTGCGGTTTACCGGCTGCCTGCGCCTGCTCACGATCCCAGCCGCTGCTCGCCCACTGCCGCGCCAGGCCAATGGCCAGCCCGGAACCGCCGGTCACCAGCTTCATCTCACGCAGCGCTTCACCCTGAGTCAGCAGATGCTGTTCGTTAAGCGCGTCCAGCACCACATAGCGTACCCCCTCTGCCGCTAGCGCGGCCAGTTCGGCGCGCACCGCTTCAGCACCACGATCCAGCGTCTGGCTGGCAATCAGACCGGCCTTACCCGTCGCCTGCGCTTCCATCAGCCGCAGCAGGTTGCTGTCGGTCATCGGCGTAACCGGATGATGGCGCATACCGGAATCGGACAGCAGCTGGTTCATCACGAACAGATGCCCCAGATAGACGGTGCGACCATTGACAGGCAGCGCCGGAGAAATCACCGTCTGCGTTTCACCCAGCGCGGCCAGCAGCGCATCGGTGACCGGACCGATGTTACCTTTCGCGGTGCTGTCGAAGGTTGAACAGTATTTAAAGTAGAACCGCTCGCAGCCCTGCTGTTGCAGCCATGCCAGCGCAGCAAGAGAATCCTCAACGGCTTTTTCCGCCGCGCAGGAGCGCGACTTCAGGCTGACCACTATCGCTTCCGCATCCAGTCGGCGATCGTCCTGCGGCACGCCGTTAACCTGTACCGTTGACATGCCGTTCTGCACCAGAAAACTGGCGATATCGGTGGCACCGGTAAAATCATCTGCAATCACACCCAGGCGCATTATTGCTGCTCCTTTTTTTCCGGCAGCGTAATGCCGCTGAAGATCTTGATCACCGCGCTGTCGTCCTCGCGGCCGAAGCCAGCATTGCTCGCGGAGGTGAACATATTGAACGCCGTTGAGGCCAGCGGCAGCGGGAAGTGCAGCGCTTTCGCCGTGTCTGCCACCAGCCCGAGATCTTTCACAAAGATATCTACTGCGGATTTCGGCGAGTAGTCACCGTCAACAACATGGCGCATGCGGTTTTCAAACATCCAGGAATTGCCCGCCGCGTTCGTCACCACGTCGTACATGGTATCCAGCGGGATACCCGCACGTGCCGCCAGCGCCATCGCTTCCGCACCGGCAGCAATATGCACGCCCGCCAGCAGCTGATGGATAATCTTCACCGTGGATCCAAGACCGATTTCACTGCCGATGCGATACACTTTACCCGCAACGGCATCGAGTACCGGCTGCAGGCGCGCGAAGGCGGCATCGCTGCCGGACGCCATCACCGTCATCTCGCCCGCTGCCGCTTTCACTGCTCCACCGGATACCGGGGCATCCAGCATAATCAGCTGATGCTGAGCCAGCTGCTGCTCAATACTCTGCGCATCGGCGGCGGAAATCGTGGAGGACACCATCACGGCAGTGCCCGGCTTCAGGCGCGGTGCCAGGCCGTTCTCGCCAAACAGAATAGCGTTAACCTGAGCGGCATTCACCACCAGCAGCAGCACCGCATCCAGCCGGTCGGCGAAATCATCAGCGCGGCTTTCTGCCGCCTGTGCGCCGCTGTCGCGCAGGGTTTGCAATGCCAGTGGATTGAGATCCACGCCCCAGGTCCGCAGGCCTGCCTTAATACAGGATTGCGCCGCGCCCATGCCCATAGATCCGAGGCCAACGACACAAACCGACATTGATGCTGCGTTTGACATACGCTCTCCGTGTTAATTTTGGTGATAATTTGTTTTCTTGTGTGAAGTATAGGCGTTTTAAGCGCCAAACTTGGTGATGCTCATCACAATAATTAACAATCAATACAGACTCATTCACATAGATTAACAGCGAGTCGATAAAGATAAATTCAAATAAAAGCAAATACATTCAGCAGGATAGTCTTTTTTACAAGGTGAAAAGCTGTGACGATAAAACGCGGGCGTGATAAATTGGTAAAAAATGTGGTGCTGTTACCCCGCTCATTCGCAAGGAGAGTGCATGATCCCTATTGAACGCCATCAACAAATTTTATCGCTGGTGCAGGAACGCGGCGTGGTCAGCATTGCTGAACTGACGGAACGACTGGCGGTCTCCCATATGACCATCCGCCGCGATCTACAAAAACTGGAAGAACAGGGTGCGGTGATGCTGGTTTCCGGCGGCGTACGTTCAACCGATCGCCTTGCCAGTGAGCCTTCGCATCTGGATAAAACCAGCATGTTCAGCCAGGAAAAACAGGCCATTGGCGCGGCCGCCGCGCAGCATATTCCACGCAACAGCTGTATTTATCTGGATGCGGGTACCACTACTCTGGCGCTGGCGCGCGAACTCAGCGTTCGTGACGACCTGTTGATCGTCACCAACGACTTCGCGATTGCCAACTTCCTGATCGATGGCAGCCAGTGTCGGATGATCCACACCGGCGGCACGCTGTGTCGCGATAACCGCTCAAGCGTCGGGGACGCCGCCGCACAGGCCCTGCGCGGGCTGTCGATCGACATCGCATTTATCTCCGCCTCCTGCTGGGGCACTCGGGGAACCTTCACCCCGGATGAAGAAAAAATTGCCGTAAAACGCGCCGCCAGCGAAGTAAGCAGTAAACGGGTGCTACTGGCCGACAGTTCGAAATACAATAAGATCGCCACGTTCCTCGCCCTGCCGCTCGATCGATTTGACAGCATCATTACCGATCCGCATCTGTCGGCGTCGGCGAATCGCGAACTGGCAGCCATGGATATTGACATCACCCTTGCCGGCTAATCGGACGGTAGCGCTGCGTCTCGTGTAACAGGAATTGTTCAGCTGTTACCGTAATCGATTTAGAAGATCGAAATGTGTAAATTGATCTGAATAATCAATTATATTTATCCAAATAAATCGTGAGACAATTCCGCTGTACCATCTCGTGGTAAAGTCGAGAAATAATTTTCGTTGCCCACTTTCTGTGGGCTTTTTTTTAAAAAATCCTGCGCGCCCCTGCAACAACCCGGATAGGATAAAGACGATATTTAAAACATGGAGCGTCGCTATGGATGAAATTCGTATTGCCCCCGATAACCTGCATCAGATGGTCTACAGCCTGTGGCAACAGGCGGGCAGCAGTCGATCTGAAGCAAAAAAAATAGCCGATCACCTGGTTGCCGCCAATCTTGCCGGCCACGACTCACACGGCGTGGGGATGATCCCCACCTATATGACCTCTCGTGCGCTGGGAAACCTGCAGCAAAACCGTGAACTACAGATCGTTAAGGATGCCGGGGCGGTGTTAACCGTTGATGGCCAACAGGGATTTGGCCAGGTGATGGCTGACCAGGCGATGGAACTGGCGATTGGCCGAACCCGCGAACTGGGCCTGTGCGCGATCGCCCTGCGTAATTCTCACCACATCGGACGCATCGGACACTGGGCAGAAATGTGTGCCCGCGCCGGATTTATCTCGTTCCATTTTGTCAACGTGGTCGGCGATCCGCTGGTCGCGCCTTTTAACGGCAGCGACCGCCGGTTCGGCACCAATCCGTTCTGTGCCATATTTCCGCGCCCCGGCAAGACTCCGCTGCTGCTGGATTTCGCCACCAGCGGCATCGCCTACGGCAAAACCCGGGTGGCGTGGAATAAAGGCGTGCCGGTTGCCGACGGCAACCTGATCGACAGCCACGGCCAGCCGACCTGCGATCCCGCCGTCATGCATGACACCCCTTACGGCTCACTGCTGGCGTTCGGCCTGCACAAAGGCTATGCGCTGGCGGTGATGTGTGAAATTCTCGGCGGCGCGCTTTCCGGGGGTAAAACCACCCATCAGGATTCACTGCAAACCTCACCGGCGGCGATTTTCAACTGCATGACCAGCATCGTGCTGGATCCGGCCGCGTTCGATGCCCCGGAAATGCAGCAGGAAGCGCAGCGGTTTATCGACTGGGCAAAAGCGTCGCCGCAGGCCGGTGAACAACCGATTAAAGTGCCCGGTGAATGGGAAGAGGAGCAGCGGGCGGATCGTCAGCAGCACGGCATTCCGATCGATGCCAACAGCTGGCAACAGCTGTGCCAGGCGGCACGCGAAGCCGGTATGTCAGAAGAAGAACTGGCCGGTTACCAGCCCTGAGCCATCGGCTGAACGCGGCGTAGCTTCTGGCTACGCCGCTGACCGCCTAGCGTGAAGACAGCAGCTTGATCCCTGCCGCAGTGAAGAACAGCGCAAACACCCCTTCAATACCGCGACGGCATTTCTGATAGCCCCGGCTCATCACACGGGTCGAAAACAGCAGCGCGTAGCTGCTGAACACCACGATGCCTAACAGCGCACAGCCGCCAACAATCATCGGCAGTAGCCAGGGAGAGGCGTCGGCGTGGATACCCAGAGACATAATCGCCATCCAGACCATAATCGCCTTCGGGTTGCTGAGGTGCAACAGTAAACCACGGCGATAGAGTGCATGATAAGGAAGCGGCATGGCTATCGCTCCACCTTCATTCAGCGGCCTGGACTGCGACGCGCTACGGGCGGCCTTAAACGCCAGCCAGAGCAGATAGAGGCCGCCGACGATTTTAATTACCGTCACCGCCTGCGCCCAGGCCAGCAGCAGCGTCGACAATCCGGTGGCCACCAGCATCGCCCAGAACAGCGAGCCGCTGATCACTCCGGCGGCCAGCATCAGAGCGGGCACCCGCCCCTGGCTCATTGCCACTCCCATAATCGCCATATTGCTGGGGCCCGGGCTGGCGGTACCCAGCAAATAGGCCGCATAAACCGGCAACAGCGCCAACAGAATTTCCATATTACTTCCCCAAAGATGGCCGACAATAGCCGAGAACAGCTGTTATAGCATGCCGGTCCGGGCGGCGGCTAATACGCATATTTCACTCAGATGAATTTTGATTTCTGACAACCATTGCGCAGATAAATGCCATTTAAATGTAACTAAACATTTCAACATGCGTGTTTTTATGTATTACATTATTAACATTTTTCGGACTAAGGTTGAAAATAGCGGGATGAGAAACGGTGAGATAAATGCAGGCAGATTAACAAATTAAATTACCACCTAAAAACGCAACACAAAGATCACATATTTCACTAAACCTTTATATTTTCTGTGGTTATTATATCAATACCGTGACATAAAGTTATTTTCATATCCCTCTTCGCTATAAAAAAAACCTCAGCTCAACGTCAAAAATTCAGATCAGGAAGAAGTATCCGATGCATTTCCTGCCATACGAATGAAGAAAAAAAACCTTACCCATCATAATTATACAGTTCATTCACATCTCATCAGCATTTCACTAGCCTGCTTTAACATTTCCCGCCAGCGATTTAACCTGCCTGCGAAACACTTCATCGTAATAATCATTGCTGTTATACCCGCGATCAATATTACTGTTACTACTCCTTCACCGGATTTGGTCTTAGGATCACGCCGTCGTAGATGAGAAACCCGCAATTTGCCACCTTCACTTTTTCACAATGTAGTCTATTTGTTAATTGTGGGTAAAAAAATAAAAGGCAGTATTATGCTAGATCGAGGTAAGCAATGTTCGGATTAGATGCGTATCACCTGGCGAGGATACAGTTTGGCTTTACCGTAGCCTTTCACATCCTTTTCCCCGCTATCACCATTGGGCTGGCCAGTTTCCTTGCGGTACTGGAAGGCCTGTGGCTGAAAAGCAAAAACGAGGTTTATCGCGACCTCTATCATTTCTGGTCAAAAATCTTCGCCGTCAACTTCGGGATGGGCGTGGTGTCAGGGCTGGTGATGGCCTATCAGTTCGGTACTAACTGGGCTGGATTCTCACAGTTTGCCGGCAGTATTACCGGCCCGCTGCTCACCTATGAAGTGCTGACCGCCTTCTTCCTGGAAGCCGGCTTCCTTGGCGTCATGCTGTTTGGCTGGAATCGCGTCAGCCGCGGCCTGCACTTCTTTGCCACCTGCATGGTGGCACTGGGCACGATTATTTCCACCTTCTGGATCCTGGCTTCCAACAGCTGGATGCAAACGCCGCAGGGCTACGCGGTGGAAAACGGGATCGTGGTCCCTGCCGACTGGCTGGCAATCATCTTCAACCCGTCTTTCCCGTATCGACTGCTGCACATGTCCGTGGCGGCTTTCCTGGTCACCGCGTTCTTCGTGGGTGCCTCGGCGGCCTGGCATCTGCTGCGTAAAAACGATACCCCGGCCATTCGCAAAATGCTGTCCATGGCCCTGTGGATGGCGCTGATCGTCTCGCCGATTCAGGCAATGATTGGCGATGCGCACGGCCTGAATACCCTCGAACATCAACCGGCGAAAATCGCCGCGATCGAAGGGCACTGGGAAAACCCACCGGGTGAAGCCACGCCGCTGATCCTGTTTGGCATCCCGGACATGAAGGAAGAGCGAACCCGCTACGCGCTGGAAATTCCTTACCTCGGCAGCCTGATCCTGACCCACAGCCTCGACAAACAGGTTCCGGCACTGAAAAGCTTCCCGAAAGAAGATCGCCCTAACTCGCTGGTGGTGTTCTGGTCATTCCGCGTGATGGTTGGTCTGGGCATGCTGATGATCCTGATGGGCGTAGTGAGCCTGTGGATGCGCCGCGGCCAGCGCCTGTACACTTCGCGTCCGTTCCTGTGGTTTGTTCTGCTGATGGGGCCATCCGGGCTTATCGCGCTGGTGGCAGGCTGGATCACCACGGAAATGGGGCGTCAGCCGTGGGTGATCTATGGCCTGCTGCGCACCCGCGATGCGGTTTCGCTGCACAGTACGCTGCAGATGGCGATCTCGCTGATAGCCTTTATCCTGGTTTACGTCTCGGTATTCGGCGTCGGCTATACCTATCTGGCGAATCTGATCAAAAAAGGTCCGCAGACCGGTGAAGGTGACCATACGCCAGAAGGTGGACCGGGGACCTCGCACACGCCTTCTCGCCCGCTGTCGGCGGTGCAGGAAAAATTAAATTCATCGGAAGAGGGAAAATAAGATGGGAATCGATCTCTCCATTATCTGGTTTACCATCATTGTCTTCGCCACCCTGATGTACATCATTATGGATGGCTTCGATCTCGGTATCGGCATCCTGTTCCCGTTCAACAAGGACCCCGTTGAGCGCGACATGATGGTCAATACCGTCGCCCCGGTGTGGGACGGTAACGAAACCTGGCTGATCCTCGGCGGAGCCGCGCTGTTCGGTGCCTTCCCGCTGGCCTATGCGGTGATCACCACCGCGCTGGCCGCACCATTGACGATTATGCTGATCGGCCTGATCTTCCGTGGTGTGGCCTTTGAATTCCGCTTTAAGGCCACCGAAGAACACCGTCCGTTCTGGGACAAAGCCTTTATCGGCGGTTCATTTGTAGCCACCTTCAGCCAGGGTGTCGTTCTGGGTGCGGTCATTAACGGTTTCGAAGTCACCAACCGTACCTACAGTGGCCCGGCGCTGGCGTGGCTGACGCCGTTTACGCTGTTCTGCGGCGTAGGTCTGGTTCTGGCCTATGCGCTGCTGGGCAGCACCTGGCTGATTATGAAAACCGAGAACGAACTGCACCGCAAAATGACCGCGCTGACGAAGCCGCTGCTGCTGGCGCTGCTGGTGGTCATTGCCATCGTCAGCGTCTGGACCCCGCTGCTGCACGAGAATATTATGCATCGCTGGTTTAGCCTGCCTAACCTGTTCTGGTTCCTGCCGGTGCCGGTACTGGTGCTGGCCGCTGCCTGGGGACTGCTAAGCGCGCTGAAGCGCCATGCGCACTACACGCCGTTCCTGCTCACGCTGGCGCTGGTATTCCTGGGCTTTACCGGCCTCGGTATCAGTATCTGGCCGAATATCATTCCGCCATCTATCACCATCTGGGATGCCGCCTCTCCGCCGCAGAGCCAGGGCTTTATGCTGGTGGGCGGTCTGCTGATCATTCCGGTGATTCTGGTTTATACCTTCTGGAGCTACTACGTGTTCCGCGGCAAAATTAAGCCGGATGAAGGTTATCACTGATATTCATCAGGAAAAGGGGGGATCGCAGGATCCCCCTTTTTTTACACCAGGTTCATCGTATATTCATATTTTTATACAAATTCCGACAATCATCTGCCCACAGTGGTCTACGCTTATTATCTCACATGAGGAAATCATGCCATCAAAGGAGGCAGTATGAGTCTGTTTGATAAAGCGAACGATAAAGCGGAAGAAGCTATCGGCAAAGGCCAGGAAGAATTTGGTAAAGCCGTCGATTCTCCTGAGCATGAATTCAAAGGGAAAGTCCGTCAGCAGGCGGCAAAAGCTTCCTACGCCATTGACGATGCCCTGGACTGTGTGAAGACCAAAACCCAGGATTCTCCGTTGGTTTCACTGGTTATTGCAGCAGGAGTCGGTTTCCTGGCAGCTAAAATATTCGGCCGCAGATAGTTAACCCATTAATTCTGGGTAATCAAATAAGAATAAACGCCCGCGAACGGGCGTTTATTTTTTTCAGGCTTCAGCCTGATGATGCATCATCCATACTTCGTGACAGGTCATCATCGCTAACAATAACGACAATCCACTCCCAGATAAATAAATCCAGCGGGTGAATGCCACCTCACCGGCGTTCGATAAAAGCTGGAGAAAACTTTCTATAAACTCACGCGGGATAATATTAACCTGAATAAACGTAATCAATAAAAAGAATATTGAATAAGATAAGACAAAAGAAAACACACACCACACCGCAAACAATAGTTTCCTCATAGACGCTCTCCCTGATAACCTGTTAAAAACTCCCTTCGGTTGTATTGAGGATATCTTACGCTAAGCTTCCGCAGGCTGAAAATCAGTTGATGCGGTCTGCACGCAATCCCCTGAATTTGTCCTGCAACCGCATTTTAAAGAGAAACGGCCATGTGCTGGCATGCTGTAATCATGGTGAGCACGAAAGGGAATACCACTGGCTGGATTAAAAAGGAGATCATTTATGGAAAGGCTGTCGCCGTCGAAAATGCGGTATAACGTCCTCGTCTTCAGCGCGAGTGCGCTGGCGTTACTGTTGGTTAGCGGCGCGCTTTATGCCAAGCCAAAACCGCTGAACATTATGCCCGAACAGCAAGTCCCCTATTATATCTATCCCAACGCCGTGAACGGTTATCCCTCACCCGATAACCTGTCTGTGCCGCCCAACTATCAGGACCACAGGCCACAGCCGCTCATGCACGGTGAAGGATTCAACTACGATCTTTACTATAACTATCACTTAACTCCGCATATTATTCTGCACCCTAATCTGCAACAAACGACCAAACCCGGCGCTGTGGAAGATAACTCACAGCCGTTCGTCGGCGGCCTGAGCGCCGGAATTAAGTTTTAATCCTCGCCGCCAGTTTTTACTCATTGTAAACTGGCGGAAAACACGCTCACTGAAACAATTATTCATCACACCTATTATTTATAAACAATTAAGCCTCTCACAACAGCATTATCCGCACAAAATCATAATCCCCAAAACTTGTTTACATGTTGTCATACGCCAGCCGCAACACATTTATTGCGACAGGTAATATTTCAGCATTTTATCTCTAAGCGCCTGACGGTTAGCCACTAATGGAATGTAGTGAACCGCGCCGCGGGTGATAATAAAAAAGGTCATTATCATGCAAAGAAAAGCATACGCAGATCGGAAAATGAAAAAGATTGCACTCTTGTGCGGTGGCGCACTCGTGATGTTTTCTGCTGTTTCCCACGCCGATATGGCACCGTTTAGCCTTGATTCATCCTATATGTTCGGAGACTGGGGCGGTCTGCGCTCAGAGTTGAAAGACGACGGCGTCGATTTCCAGGTGAACTACACCATGGAGTCCGCCAGCAACCTGGCCGGTGGCTATAAAACCTCGTCGACCGCCCGCTATACCGATCAGTGGGCGTTTGGTACCACTCTCGATTTAGAAAAACTGCTAAACTGGGACGATACTCAGTTCCAGTTCACTCTCACCAGCCGAAACGGCCACGACCTTACCGAGCATATTAACGATCCTCGTACCGGTGGCCTGTCATCGGTAGAGGAAGTTTATGGTCGCGGCCAGACCTGGCGCCTGACCCAGTTCTGGATGAACAAAGGCTTCTTCGATCGTCTTGTCGAGGTTAAAGCCGGGCGCGTCACCGTCGGCGAAGATTTTGATTCATTCCAGAGCAATTTCGAAAACCTGGCGTTCGGCAGCGGACAGCCGGGGAACTGGCGCGGCGATCGCTGGTTTAACTGGCCGGTTTCCCAGTGGGGCGGTCGCGTAAAACTCAACTTCACGCCGGAAGTCTTCCTGCAGGTCGGCTTCTACAATCAAACCGCCAGTAATTACGATACCGGAAATGGCTTCCGCCTGGATACCAGCCCAACGCTCGGCAATATGGTGCCGGTCGAACTGGGCTGGAAGCCGGTCTTCGGGCCGGAAAAACTGCCGGGTAACTATCGCATGGGCGTCTACTACTCATCGGTCAACGGCAACAAGTACTCCAGCTACCGCAACGGCAGCTATCACGATGATGCCCATGCCTACGGCGGCTATCTGTTGCTGCAGCAACAGCTGACGGCGATGGACGGTGATAGTCAGCGTGGACTAAGCATGACGGTACAGGGCGTGATGAACGATCGGCGCACCTCGAAAACCGATAACTATCAGGCGATGACCTTTGTCTGGAAAGGCCCGTTCGCCGCTCGTTCACAGGATGAAATTGGTGTCGGTGCGGGACGCATTCACGTTAACAGCAACTACGGGCGCATGCAGCACCGTATCAATGAAGAAAACGGGGAAAGTCACTACCAGAGCCCGACCTACCTGCCCATTCAGCACGGGTCGGAATACAACTATGAGGTTTACTACAACGCCCTCCTGACCAACTGGCTGAGCCTGCGGCCAAACCTGCAGTACGTCGCCTCACCGGGTGCGGTCAGCGAAGTGAAAAACGCCTTTGTTGGCGGTCTCAGCGCTAACGTGAATTTCTAAAGGCGGCATTAAGGGGATGTGGGATATGTAAGTGTTAACGCCCACAACCGCGCTAAAGTGAAGTACAGGCGGTATTATTTAGCCGCAATATCAATAACGTTCACAGGCCTCATTTGGGGCCTGTGAACGTTATGTCAGCCTGAGTGCAGCATAAACCAGCCTCATCACACGCTGCCAGCCTGATGACTTAATGACTTGGCAAGCTGGCAACGTTCCGATTTAATCCTTCACGACTTCAGCTGTACCCGCGCGGTATAAAAGCGCCGGCAGGCAAGATACCCCGCCACGATGGTGGACAGGCTGGCCGTCCCCAGCAGCATAAACGTCACCATAATCTGATATTTGATCGCCTTCACCGGATCGATGCCGGCAAAAATCAGCCCCGACATCATCCCCGGCAGGCTGACCAGGCCCACGGTTTTAGCGGCATCCACGGTGGGGATCATCGCCGCACGAATGCTGTCACGCACAATGCTGCCGGAAGCGATTCGCGCACTGGCTCCCAGGCTCAGCATCTCTTCCACCTTCTGACGGTTATCGGCAAAGCGCTGGTTAAGATTGCTGAAGCACAGCCCCACCGCCACCATCGCATTCCCGGCGATCATGCCGGATATCGGGATCACCTGCATCGGCATAAACTCAATGGCCCCACTGAGCACCAGAATGGTTAAGGTCAGGGTGGTGCCCAAGGTTATCGCCACAAACGAAATCAGAAAGCCGTTATCAATGGCGCGGCTGCGCTTTTTGGCGTTCAACGCGGCATTCACGCAGATAAACAGCACCATCAGCACCGTCAGCCAGCCGTTGTCCAGCTCGAAAATATACTTCAGCACATAGCCGACGATCACCAGCTGCACAATCGCCCGCGCCACGCTCCAGACGATGTCTTTTTCCAGCCCCAGCTTCTCCTTACGGCTGACCAGCAGGGCAATCAGCACCAGTACCAGCGCCAGGCCCAGCGACTCATTAGTGATATTATGCTGGTTCATGCTGCCCCCCCGTTTTGCGGTGCAGACAGCGTCAGAATACGCTGCGCGTTCTCGGTTTCATGGCGATCGTGGCTGATCCAGATCGCGGCGGTGCCCTGCCCGACCTGTTCATCGATCAGCTGATGCACCGCCTGCTTATTTTCCTCATCCAGCGCGCTGGTAATCTCATCCAGCAGCAGAATATCGGGCGGGAACTGTAGATTACGCAGCAGCGCCACCCGCTGTTTTTCCCCGCCGGAAAGCTGGTCGATGCTGCGGTCCAGCGCTTCCGCAGGCAGATTCAGCCGCGCTAAACCCTCGATCATGGCCTGCCGCTGCGGCGCGCGCTGGCGGATCTGATACGGCAACGCCAGGTTGTCGTACACCGTACTGCCGAACAGCACCGGCGTCTGGAAAACGTAAGAAACCTGCTGCCGGTAGCGTTCCGGTTTTAACGTCGCCAGCGGCTGGCCGTTAAATATCACCTCACCCGATGATGGCTCTAACAACGAGGCGATAATTTTCAGTAACGTACTCTTCCCTACCCCGGACGGACCAGTCAGCCAAAGAAACTCCCCTTTGCCCAGCGAAAAGGACAGCGGCGCCAGCAGAACCTTCTCCTGCAGCGCAAAGCTGACCTCCCGAACCTCCAGAAGGCGATCTTTATCCATCATTTAAATGTCCTGCTAATTTAGATATCCCAAAACCCGGCAATCATAGCGCCTTTAGCCGATTAGCGGTCTTTTTTGTCCGGCCAGAAGATTAGCAGCAGGCCCGTGAGGATCAGCGCTCCGCCCGCCAGCTTGCCCCAGAGAAACGACTCACTGAGCGAAGGGATAAGCAGCGCAATCCCCCAGACCAGCAGATAGCTGAGGCTGAGGAGCGGATAGGCGCGGCTGAGCGGCATCCGCTTTAGCGCCAGCAGCCAGCACAGCATGGAAAGCGCATAGGCCAGCAGACCGCCCAGCAGCGCCAGCGCGGGGGGTGAAAAGGTGAGAATAGCAGCAGCGAAGTCCAGCGGGCGTTCGAGAGTCGGCAGCTGGATCATCGCCCATTTCATCAACAGCTGCGCTGCACTGACCAGCAGCACGCTGCACAAGGCACCTACCCAGCCCATCAGGTATACCCGCCCATTACCGCCACGCCGCCCACGATTAGCAGAATGCCA
This sequence comes from Erwinia sp. JUb26, assembly GCF_003751505.1. Classification (GTDB taxonomy): domain Bacteria; phylum Pseudomonadota; class Gammaproteobacteria; order Enterobacterales; family Enterobacteriaceae; genus Erwinia. Next base: position 99,844 of record NZ_RJVB01000009.1, read on the forward strand.
CAGCAGTGGCGCAGCGACAGCCGCTCATGCCACAGCCAGCGGGCAGCGAGCGCCACAAAGACAAAATTCAGGCTGAGCATCGGATAGGCGACGCCCACCGGGACGTCCTGCAAAACCCGCAGCCAGGCAAGCATCGCCAGCCCCAGCAGCAGCACGCTCAGGCCAAGCCACAGCAGCAGATGCCGCCGTGGCCGGGCGTGACCGGTGCTGGTCGTTGCCTGCTTCTGGCACAGTTGCCCGGCGCAGCTCAACAGGCTGACCAACAGGATCAGCAGAATATTCATGGCTGCTGATGATAGAAGTAAAGGACCATGCGCTGCTGGCGATAAACCTGGTCCGGCGCGGGCAGTCCGGGGTCAGCGTCGCGTGCGGTATCGGTCAGTTTCAGCACCAGCGACACGTTACCGAGCCTGCGGTGTGCGGCCAGCCAGTCGGTAAACCGGTCACTCGCCACCAGCCGGTCGCGGCTGTCGGGGTAGCTCAGCCCCCAGGTCAGTTCACCCGACTGCTCGTACATATCGACGTCGCTGCGCTTCAGCTGCCACGCCACCGCCGAAGCCATGCCGCTGTTGTTCGACAGAATAAAACGGCTGTCCGCCAGCTGCTGTTGCGTCGCCTGAATAAATTCCTGCGGTTGTTTGGAATTCACCACTTTATCCGGAATGACCAGCGCCACGGCCAGCGCAATCCCGAGCGGGCACAGCGCGGCGAGCGGCCAGTTTCTGCCGCGCGCGGTGAACGTAACGGCGCCCATCAGCGCCCAGAATAGAAATGCCATGCCGCCCAGCGCCACCTTAACGCCCTCGGAAAGCTGATAAACCGGACGGTGGGACAGGCCCCACGGCGAAAGCACCAGCCACACTGCCAGTGCGGCCAACGTGCCGAACGCCAGGTTCACCAGCGCGTTAGCCCGCAGCGCCCGGCCACCGGCTTTCGCCGACTGCACGGCGTAGTCGGCCAGCAGGATCGCCAGTGGTGCAAAGCACGGAAGGATATAGGTCGGCAGCTTACCTTTGGCAATGCTGAAAAAAAGCAGCGGCATCACGACCCAGCTCAGCAGATACATTCCGCCGCTCCTGTTACCTCGCTCCCGGCCCGCACGGAGCAGTGCCCCCGGCAGCAGCCCCAGCCAGGGCAGTGAACCGGCAATCAGCACCGGCAGGTAGTACCAGAACGGGGCTCTGTGCTGCGCATCTTTCTCGGCAAAGCGCTGAATATGCTCCACCCAGAAGAAGTACGACCAGAAATCCGGCTGCTGGCGGGCAATCGCGATCCCCCAGGGAAGCGAGATTAACACCGCCGCCATCACCGCCAGCGGTCCGTATATCAGCAGCTCGCGGAAGCGATGCTGCCAGATGGCCCACGGCACAATCGCCACCACCGGCACCGCCAGGGCCAGAAAGCCCTTGGTCATAAATCCCATACCGCAGGCCAGCCCCAGCAGCAGCCAGGCCACCATTTTCTGCCGCCGCGTCTCCGCCTGCACCGCCAGCCAGTAGCTGCACATCGCCGCCACCAGCCACAGGGTAATCATCGGGTCAAGAACCGCATAGGTGCCGATGCAATAAACCAGCAGGCTGGAGAGAAACACGATCGCCGCCAGCCACGCGGTGCGCCGCTGCCCGACAATCTGCAACGCCAGCCACCAGACGAGCATGGCACTCAGGGTAATCGAGAAAACCGAACCGAAGCGCACGGAAAAGTTGTTGCCGCCGAACAACAGCTGGCTGAGGTTATTTATCCAGTAGCCCGCCACTGGTTTTTCAAAATAGCGCAGGCCGAGAAAATGCGGGGAAACCCAGTTACCGCTGGCCAGCATTTCACGGCTGATTTCAGCATAGCGAACCTCATCCGGCTGCCACAGGGCGCGGAATTCAAGCGGGATCAGATAGTACAGGGCATACATCAGGATCAGGGACAGGGTAATGCGCCAGCTCTTCATCCGGTCTCACTCAATAAGTTGCTGGCATCCTAACCAGCCTTCGCGGCCGGGGAAGCTACCCCGGACAATGCTGCCCATCGGCAGCTGTGTGACATCATCGGGCAGCAGCTCACCGAGCGGACAGAAGCGAATGCCGCGCTCCCGCGCCTGAGTCAGAAGCACGTCAAACATCCCGCTTAGCGCGATACCTTCGACCTCGGCGTGAATGGTGTACACCGGCACGCCATCCCGCTGCTCAACGATGCGGTCGAGAATAAAATCATTGAACGCCTGGCGGCTTACCGAGGTGCCCGCCACCTCATCCCAGGTCGGTAGTGTTACCGGGATCTGCACCGTGCCCGGCTTGCCGTCCGGCAGACGTGGCCGGAAAGGATGGGTGCCCCGGCAGTCGCTGTTCCAGGCAAAGCCGAAACGCTGCTTAGCCGCGACGACCCGCCCATCTGCCCGCCAGCCCGCCACGGCCGAACAGTTAACCGGCCTGCCGAGGATGTCCGCCAGCGCGCGGGCACCGCGTTCAATCTCCGCATGCAGCTTTTCCTTCGGCCAGACTCCCGCCCAGGTTTGCCAGGCAAAGTGGTCCCAGGCATGCAGCCCGATTTCATGCTGCTCTGCCGCCGAGCGGATCCGATCCGCAAGGCCCCGGCCAATATTACGTCCCGGCCACGCGGTGCCCGCCAGCAGAATATCCCAGCCGTAGAGCGACGCCGCGTTGGAGCGCAGCATCTTCCACAGAAAGCGTGGCTTCAGCAGCCGCCACAAGTGGCGGCCCATATTGTCCGGGCCGACGCTGAAGAAAAAGCTCGCCTGGGTTTGCTGCTGCTGCAAAATCTCCAGCAGACGCGGCACTCCGTCACGGGTCCCACGCCAGGTATCGACATCAATACGCAGACCAACGTTGATCATTCAGCAGACTCTCCGCCATCCACCGAATTGAGGAAGAAGTCCAGCGTGGCGTCGATGGTGCGGTTCATCTGCACCGCAGGCTGCCAGCCGAGCAGCCGTTTCGCATTGCGAATCGACGGTTTGCGGTGCTCCACGTCCTGGTAGCCCTTACCGTAATAGCTGCTGCTTTCCACCTCGCGGAATCCGGCAAACGGCGGGAAGCGATGGCGCAGCGGATGGCGGTCAAAGCTTTCCAGCAGCTGCTCCGCCAGCTGTTTAATACTGGCTTCATTGTCCGGGTTACCGATGTTAATAATTTGCCCGTCGCAGTTCTGCTGCTTGTTTTCAATAATCAAAAACAGCGCTTCAATGCCGTCACGAATATCGGTAAAGCAGCGCTTCTGCCGCCCACCGTCGATCAGTTTAATCGGCGAACCTTCCACCAGATTGAGGATTAGCTGGGTGATCGCCCGCGAGCTGCCGATGCGTGCTGCATTAAGGTTATCCAGACGCGGCCCCATCCAGTTAAACGGCCGGAACAGGGTAAAACGCAGCCCTTCTTTTTCGCCGTAGGCCCAGATCACCCGATCGAGCAGCTGCTTGGAAACTGAATAAATCCAGCGCTGTTTGTTAATCGGCCCAACCACCAGATTCGAGTGGTCCTCATCAAAGGTATCGTCGGTACACATGCCGTACACTTCGGAGGTGGACGGGAAGATGATACGCTTCTGGTACTTCACGCAGTCGCGAATAATCTTCAGGTTTTCTTCAAAATCCAGCTCGAAAACGCGCAGCGGATTGCGGGTATATTCAATCGGCGTGGCAATGGCGACCAGCGGCAGCACCACGTCGCACTTTTTAATATGGTACTCAATCCACTCCGAGTGAATACTGATATCCCCCTCGACGAAGTGGAAACGCGGATGACCCACAAAGCGGCTGATGGCGTCGGAGCCAATATCCAGCCCGTAAATTTCAAAATTATCATCCTGCAGCAGGCGTTCAGTCAGATGATTGCCGATAAAACCGTTCACGCCGAGGATCAGCACGCGGGTCAGGCGCTTAATCGCCGACACCGGCTGATTGTGCAGGATCGCCCCGCTGACCAGCCCCAGCGTCTGCGCCAGCTGCCTGCCCTGCATATAGACGCCGCTGTCGCCCTGGCCGGTGACGATCTCCAGCGCGCCCTGGCCACAGGCCACCACCAGCGGGTTTACCGACAGCACGGTGCCCGGCTTCGCCGCCGGTAAATCGTACCGAGCTGTCGACTGCCAGACGATAAATCTGCCGGAACCCACAAAGCTAAACGCCCCCGGCCACGGATCGGTCACCGCGCGCACCAGATTGTGAATACGATGGGCTGGCTGAGACCAGTCAATACGGCCATCTTCAGGCGTACGCCGCCCGACGTAGCTCGCCTGGCTTTCATCCTGCTCACGCTCGGTAAAATCACCGCGAAGAATACCGGGCAGGCTGGAATCCAGCAGTTCGACGCTCGCCCTGCACTGTTTGCGGTGCAGGGTCAGCGCATTATCCTGCGGGTCGATCGCCACCCGCTGCTGGGCGACAATCGCCCCGGCATCGGCGCGTTTGACCATGCGGTGCAGCGTCACACCGGTTTCTTCTTCGCCGTTGACCAGCACCCAGTTCAGCGGCGCGCGGCCACGATAGCGGGGCAGCAGCGAGGCATGCAGATTAAAAGCCCCTTCGCTGGCGCTGTTGAGGATCGCGTCACTGAGCATCTGCCGGTAGTGGAACGAGAAAATCACCTGCGGCGCCATCGCTTTAATACGCTCAACCCACAGCGGATGATTCACATCCTCCGGCGCATAGACCGGCACGCCCAGCTCCGCCGCCGTGCGGGCAACCGAGGCGTAAAACTGATTTTCAGCGGCATTATCCGCATGGGTGAAAATGGCCTCGATCTCAAACCCCGCCTTATGCAGCGCACGAATACCCGCGCACCCAATATCATGGTAGGCAAAAACCACTGCTTTCATCATTGTTTATCCTGTGTCGAGTCGGCGTTGTGACTGACAACGCGCTGAATAAAATAGCGAGGGCGGGCACGGACATCGTTATAGATGCGTCCGATGTACTCACCCAGCAGGCCCATACCGACGAACTGCGCGCCGACAAAAATAAACAGCACGGCAAACAGCATAAACACCCCTTCCGCCGACCACTGCGGACCAAGAAACAACCGCATCACCACCAGCAGCACGGCAATGGCAAAGCCCGACAGCGCGATGACGCTGCCGAACACGCTCAACAGGCGCAGCGGCGTGGTGGTCAGGCAGGTAATCAGGTCGTACATCAGGTTAATCAGCCGCATAAAGCTGTATTTTGAATCGCCGAATTCCCGCTCGGCGTGCATAACCGGAATTTCCGTCGCCCGGCGGGCAAAGGTGTTGGCAAGGATCGGGATAAAGGTACTGCGTTCGTGGCAGTGCAGCATCGCATCGATAATATGGCGACGGTAGGCGCGCAGCATGCAGCCGTAGTCACCCATCGCTTTACCGGTGGTACGCTGGATCAGGCGGTTAATCATCTGCGAAGCAAATTTGCGGAACCAGCTGTCCTGACGGTTCTGACGCACGGTGCCGACTACGTCATAGCCCTCCATCGCCACTGCCACCAGCCGGGGAATTTCCTCCGGCGGGTTCTGTAAATCCGCGTCGAGAGTGATAATCAAATCACCGGACACGTGGCTGAATCCGGCCATAATCGCCGAGTGCTGGCCGTAGTTACGGTTCAGCAGCACCGCAACGACTTTACTGCCCGGCAGCTCGGCGGCAGCGGTCAGCATCTCCGCCGAGCTGTCGCTGCTGCCGTCATCCACCAGCAGGATTTCATAATCCACCGTCAGCGTGTCGCAGGCGGCCTGCGTCCGGCGGATTAACTCGTTCAGGCTTTCCTGTTCGTTATAAACCGGGATCACCACCGAGACCTTTTTAATAGCCTGGTCTGTCATCTTATTTACCTGCAATCTGGCGCAGTGTGGCGATAACGCGATTGGTATCGTCATCGGTCATCGTCGGGAACAGCGGGATGGAACAAATGCGCGCCGAATTCCACTCCGTATTGGGGAGCGTTAACTCAGGAAAGCGTTCGCGGTAGTATTTCTGCGTGTGGGCCGCGCGGAAATGCAGCCCGCTGCCGATGCCCTGATCCTTGAGCCGCTGCATCAGCTCATCACGGCTGAGGCCACAGGTTTGCGGATCGATGCGCAGAATAAAGAGATGCCAGGCATGATGATGCGGCCAGTCGGGCTGCCTGAGCGGCAGGAACGGCGTATCGGCAAGCTCGGTCAGATAGCGGCGCGCAATCTGCTCGCGGCGCGCGTTGTGCTGCGTCAGCTTTTTCAGCTGCACCAGCGCGATAGCCGCATTGAGGTCGGCCAGATTGTATTTGTATCCCGGCGTAATCACTTCCGCCTGCGGCGCGCGGCCGTGAGTCTGCCGATCGTAGGCATCCACGCCCAACCCGTGAAACTTCAGGCTGTGCACGCGGTCGGCCAGCGCCGCATCGTCGGTCACCACCATTCCGCCTTCGGCGCAGGTCATGTTTTTAATGGCGTGGAAGGAGAAGATGGCCGTCCCCGATGCCCCGACGTGGCGGCCACGATAAAAGGTGCCGGCGGCATGCGCGGCATCGTCGATCACCGTAATACCGTAGCGTTTACCCAGCGCGTAAATCGCGTCGATATCTGCCGGAACTCCGGCGTAATGCACCGGAATAATCGCTTTGCTTCGCGGGGTGATCGCCGCTTCGATCAGATCGGGCGTGACCATCAGCGTATCGCGATCGACATCGATCATCACCGGTGTGGCGCCCAGCAGCGCGATCATATTCAGCGTGGAAACCCAGGTCATCGACGGGGTAATCACTTCATCACCCGCCTGAATGCCCAGCGCCATTAACGTGACGTGCATCCCAGCGGTCGCCGAGCTGACGGCAATCGCGTGACTGTTACCGGTTAGCTGACAGAACTCCTGCTCAAGCTGCTGATTTTTAGGGCCGGTAGTGATCCAACCTGAACGCAAAACCTCTGCCAACGCGTCAAGTTCTTCGCTGCCCATTGCAGGGCGGGAAAAAGGTAAAAACTCCAACATTGATTAATCTCACTAAACAGTTAGCACCAATAAACTGGCAGAAATTAACCGTGGGGCGTGCAAAACCGCACCTCGGAGAAAGTGGACAATAGTTGGGATGACCCAGGTGAAAACGCCAAAGTCAAAAAAACACACGTTAGCCATGAAAACAGACCGAGACGATAACTGACTAACAACAGGTGAGTTATCTTATCCTCGCGACTATACACAGAGCATAAATGAATTTTCTTAGGGGAAGATTAAGAACGAGAGTCAGGCGCGGAATTAAATCAGGTTGGTTGTCGTGCCGTTTATCTAATGCGGAAAGAGCAAAAATAAACCGACCAGGATAAAACTGAACTATAAAATAAACTTCATATTTTTGTCACAAAACTTTCGAGAGTGTTGCAGTTAAGACAAAAGCAAAAACAGGGCCATCCGTTCAGGAACGGTGGCCCTGCATCTGATTACTTACGTGCGTCCAGTAGCTGGGTGGCGTTTTCCGTGGTCACTTCGGTCCACGGCACGGAGTAGCGTTTTGATTTGCCATCATCCCACGCCATTTTGCCTTCGTACTGCTTCCAGATGGTCGACTGCGGCTGATAGCTGTCGCCCTTCACTGCCCGCAGCGCCACGTCGATTGAGCCCTGCATCTGCGCATGAGCATCCTGCAGAATGGAGACCATTTCACCCGCCTGCACCGCGCGGATCGCGTCGGAAACGCCGTCCACGCCGGCAATGGCGAAGTCTTTCACATTGAGGTTGGCACCCTTGATGGCTTCAATCGCGCCCAGCGCCATTTCGTCATTCTGTGCGATCACGCCGTTAATCTGACCACGGTGTTTCTGCAGCCAGTTTTCCATCAGCGGCAGCGCCTCGGCGCGTGACCAGTTGGCGGTTTTACGCTCCAGCACCTTCACGTTACCGGCACCGCATTCGGCGATGGCTTTATCGTTGCCCTGGCCGCGCTGGATCTCACCGCTGCCGCCCTTCGGCCCTTCAATAATCACCACGTTGCCTTTACAGTTCATTTTCTTCAGTACCGCTTTGGCTTCCAGGTAGCCACCCAGTACGTCATCGGACACCACTTCAGAGGTCATTTTGTCGGTATTCAGGCGGGCGTTGGTCACCACCACCGGAATTTTCGCCTCGTTCGCCATGGTCACTACGTCGATATTCGCTTCGTAGTCCATTGGGTTAATAATAATCGCATCGACGTGGGTCTGAATGGCGGTTTCCGCCTGGTTGTTCTGCACCAGCGGATCGTAACGGCCATCGTAAACGGTTAACTGCACATCGCCGCTTTTCACCGCCGGATGTTCTTTACCGGCTTTTTCCATCAGCTGGACAAATTCCGCTTTCATACCGTACATCAGCACGGCAATTTTAACCGGTGCGGCGTGAGCGGCCATGCTGCCCATTAACAGGCCGGAGGTCAGCAGGGCTATTTTGGTCATCTTGTGCATTTTAACTCCTGGTTTTTGTAGGATACTCACCTGTTAAACAGGCTGTTTATTTATTCCGTGAACGTCGTATTAATCGCGCTGTTGTTTACGCGACGGGTCGAGCAGTACCGCAACCACAATTAATGCGCCTTTAATAATCTGCTGGTAATAAGACTGCACGCCGAGCAGATCGAGGCCGTTATTCATTACGCCGATAATTAAAATACCGAAAAGCGTACCGATCAGCGTTCCCACGCCACCGGCCATACTGGTGCCGCCAATCACCACCGCCGCGATGGCATCCAGCTCGTAGGCCGCTCCGGCGTTAGTTTGTGCCGAGCCGGTACGGGCGGTGAGGATCAGACCGGCAATCCCGGCCAGCGCACCGCACAGGGTGTAAACCAGCACCTTAATTTTCACCACGCTGATGCCCGACGTACGCGCGCTTTTCTGGTTGCCGCCCACCGCGTAAACGTAGCGGCCAAACAGGGTTTTATTCAGCAGGATCCAGGCCAGGGCAAACAGCACCACGAACAGGATCACCGGCACCGGAATGCCCAGCACGTAGCCGTTACCTAACCAGCGGAAATCAGAGTTAAGCTGGGAAACCGGGTTGCCGTCGGTGGTCAGCAGCGCCAGACCGCGCGCCGCAGACAGCATGCCCATGGTGACGATAAACGGCTGCAGGCGGTAGCGTGCCAGGATGGTGCCGTTCAGCAGGCCGCAGACGATGCCGATGCCCAGCGCAATAATCAGCGGCATCAGCACCGCATGCGCGGTATCGCCAATCGCCAGCCCGGTGTTGGTGGTGGCAAAGCGCGCGGCCACAATGCCGCTCAGCGCCAGCACCGATCCCACCGACAGATCCACCCCGGCGGTAATAATCACGAAGGTCATGCCGATCGCCAGAATGCCGTTTATCGAAATCTGGCGCAGCACGATCAGCATATTTTCGTTACTGAGGAAGTAGTTACTGCTCCAGGCTCCTTTAGCAACCTGAACTTCACCAATGGCCGTCACGACCAGGCACAGCACAAAGAACGCGATAATAATGCCGTATTTATGCAGGTGACGCTTATTTCGGGCGAATAAAGACAACCCAGGTGTCAGTGAATGAGTCGAGTTCATCATTTTTTCTCTTATAAGCCGGTCAGAATTCAGCGTACCGGAATATTATTCCCGCTGATTTCTGTCAGATAGTTAAAGCGGATTTACACCGCCAGCTTCATTAATTCCGCCTGGGTGACGTTGTCAGCCGATAATTCCCCGGCCAGTGCCCCATCTTTAAATACCAGGATGCGATCGCTCATGCCGATAATTTCCGACAGTTCGGATGACACCATAATAATGCCGCGATCCTTCAGGGCGAATTCGGACATAAAGCGGTAGATCTCTTTCTTGGCCCCGACATCAATCCCGCGCGTCGGCTCATCCAGCAGCATCACCTGCGGATCGACCAGCGCCCAGCGCCCCAGCACCACTTTTTGCTGATTGCCGCCGCTGAGGTTGCCCACCAGCTGATCTCCGTCCGGCGTTTTCACGTTAAAGCGCTGGATCATCTCTCGCGTTCGCTGCTGCTCGCGGCGGTCGCTGATAAATCCGCCCCGGCTGATATCCTGGAATGAGGCAATATTGATGTTTTCATTCACCGAACGGCACAGCACTAATCCGGTTTCTTTGCGATCTTCCGTGACATAGGCAATCCCGCTGGCAATCGACTCCTTCGGTGAATGGCGCGCCAGCGTCTTCCCGCCCAGCTGCACGGTGCCGCTGTCGGCGTGGCGAATACCAAAAATCAGGTCGAGAAACTCGCTGCGCCCCGATCCGACCAGGCCATAAATACCGAGGATTTCACCGCGCCTTAGCGTCAGGCTGATATCCCGCACCTTCCTTCCCCAGCTCAGGTTGTTCACCTGCATCATCACTTCATCGCCGGGGCGATTGAACTTGGCGAATTCGTTTTCAAACTCACCGCCGATAATGTGTTCAATCAGCTGCTCGCGAGTGATATCGCTCAGAAACCCCTCATGGATATAGCTGCCGTCGCGGAAGATGGTGTAGCTGTCGGCAATCTGGAAGATCTCCGCCAGACGGTGCGAGACGTAGATAATCCCCTTGCCCTTCTGCGCCAGCCGGGTGATCACCTGGAAAATCTTCTGCACGTCCTCCTCGCCAATCGCCGAGGTCGGCTCATCCATGATGATGATGTCGGCATTGGCGTGCGACAGCGCCTTGGCGATCTCCACCAGCTGCTGCTCCGCCACGCTGAGATTGCGCATCTTCTCGGTTGGCGACAGGGTGAAATGCAGATCCGCCAGCAGATCGGCGGTCTGCTGATTCATCCGGCGGAAGTCCACAAAGCCAAAGCGGCGCGGCTCGCGTCCCAGCCAGATATTTTCGGCCACGGTCAGATCGGCGATGGTGCTTAATTCCTGCTGCACAATGGCGATGCCTGCCGCCAGCGCCTCTTTCGGATGGGAAAACTCGCAGCGCTTGCCGTTAATAAAAATGTCACCGCTGTCGGGCTGAACAAACCCCATCAGAATGCTGAGGAAGGTCGATTTCCCCGCGCCATTCCCGCCGCACAGGGCGTGAATAGAACCACGCCGCAGGCAGAATTCGGCGTTCTTCAGCGCCACTACCGGGCCGAAGCTCTTTTTCACGCCGCTGACCTCCAGCAGATAAGCGGACTGCTCTCCGGCTGACTGACTCATAAACTCACCTCGTGCTCTTTGTGCAGTAAATGCAGATAGCGCTGATACAGATCGGCATAGCGGCGCGTGCGGTCGGCGTCCGGCTGCGCGCGGCTGCTTTCGTCCAGCCGCACAAACCGCTGGCTCAGTTCGGCAAGCAGCGTTGCCGGGGGCCGTTCGCTGTCGTCGTGCAGACGGTGGCACCAGATCGCCTGGATTGCCGCGCCCAGCGCCGCGCTCTCTTTCTCATGCAGGCACACCACCGGGCAGTCCATCACGTCGGCGACGATCTGCCGCCAGCGCGGACTGTTAGCCCCGCCGCCGGTCAGACGGATCTCGCCAACCGCCACGCCCTGCTGGCGGAACAGATCCAGCCCGAAGCGCAGGCCGTAGGTCGCCCCTTCCACCACCGCCAGGCAAAGATTGGCCGGGGTCAGATTATCGCTGTCCAGATTGTGCAGGCTGGCCTTCGCCCCCGGTAGTTCCGGCACGCGCTCGCCGTTGAAGAACGGCAGCATCAGCATGCCGCCCGCACCCGGCTCCGCCTGCTCCAGCGCCAGGTTGAACGACGCCAGATCCTGATTCAGCAGATGCTGCACCGTGGTCGTCGCCGAGGTGACGTTCATGGTGCAAATCAGCGGCAGCCAGCCGTTGGTGCTGGAGCAGAACCCGGCGATCATCGCGGAATCCGCCACCACCGGGTTATCCGAACAGGCAAACAGCGTGCCGGAGGTGCCGAGGCTCATGGTCAGGATCCCCGGCTGGATATTGCCGGTGCCGATAGCCGCCATCATATTGTCGCCGCCGCCGCTGGCCACCAGCGTATCCGGGCGCAGGCCCAGCGCGTCAATCGCCCGATCGCAGACCGTACCCACCGGCCGCTCGGCTGAAATCAGCGGCGGCAGCGCGTTCCACAGGCGTCCGCTGTCGTCAATTAACTCGACCGTGCGGCGGTCCCAGCAGCGCTGGCGGATATCAAACAGCCCGCTCCCCGAGGCATCACCGTATTCCGCACAGCGCACATCGGTCAGCCAGAAGTTCAGATAATCGTGCGGCAGCAGCACCGTTGCCAGCCGCTGCCAGAGTTCAGGATGCTGCCGTTTGAACCAGACGATTTTTGAGGCGGTATAGCCGGTGGCGACCGTCAGGCCAAGCTGTTCCAGCGAGCCCTGTTCACCGCCCAGCTGCGCCAGCAGCCAGGCGTTTTCATCGGCGGTACTGGTATCGCACCACAGCTTGACCGCGTGCAGCACTTCTCCGGCGTCATCCAGCGCCACGAAACCGTGCTGCTGGCCGGATACCGACAGCGCAGCAATCTGCTGCGGATCGACGCCCGCCGCGGCCGTCGCTTGCTTAAACGCGGCAATCAGCGCATCGACCCACCATTCCGCCTGCTGCTCGCGCCGCCCTGATGAATCACTGATCAGCTGATGTGACGCGCTACCGCTACCGAGGAGAGTCCCGCTCTGGTCATCAACAATCACCACTTTGGTACCCTGGGTACCGCAGTCAATGCCCGCATACAGCGCCATGACTTACTCCATTTCCAGCATGATTTTGATGTCGTCAGGGTTGCCCGCAGCCGCCCGTTCAAACGCCGCCACGCTGTCGACGAACTTATAGGTCTGCGAGATCAGCGGCTGAACGCGCAGCTTGCCGGAGCTGAGCAGACGGAGGGTGCGCGGATACATATTGGCGTAGCGGAAAATGGTCTTGAAGGTGACCTCTTTTGCCTGGGCCGCCACGATATCCATCGGCGCAGCGTCAATCGGCATGCCCACCAGCACCGCGGTGCCGCCCGGGGCGATATGTTCACTGATACCGGCAATCGCGGGCTTCGCGCCGCTGCATTCAAACACCACATCGACGCCGTTGCCGCTGGTCAGGCGCGCCACGGTGGCAGCCAGCTGGCCGCTTTTGATATTTACCGCGTGCAGGCCTTCGTAGTTCGCCGCTACCTGCAGTTTTTCATCAAACAGGTCACAGATAATCACGTCCGAGCAGCCTCCGGCCAGCGCCGCCAGCGCGGTCACCACGCCAATAGGTCCCGCACCGATCACCAGCGCGATATCGCCCGGTTTGATCGCCGCTTTAGTGGCGGCATGCATGCCGATCGCCAGCGGCTCTACCATCGCGCCCTCGGCAAAGCTGACGTTGTCCGGCAGCTTAAAAGTAAAGGCCGCAGGGTGGATCACCGTTTCGCGCAGGCAGCCGTGGACAGGTGGCGTGGCCCAGAAGCGTACCGCTGGATCGAGGTTATAGATCCCGGCACGCGACTGCGCCGACTGCATATCCGGAATGCCCGGCTCCATGCATACGCGATCGCCCGGCTGTAAGTGCTTTACGCCCTTGCCGACCGCCAGCACCACGCCGGAAGCCTCGTGGCCCAGCACCATCGGCGCTTCCACCACGAATGGCCCGATTCGGCCGTGCTGGTAGTAGTGCACATCGCTGCCGCAGATGCCGACGGAGTGGATCTTGATCTCCACATCGGTGTCGCCCAGCGGTTCATCAAACTGGAGATCTTCAATGGCAATTTTGCCTGCTTCTGCAAGGACTAACGCTTTCATATTCGGCTCCCGGTGATATCTAAATGGTATCGATAACATTAACATGACAGCGACAATATCGGATTCCGGGTTAAAAATGTGTGACTTCGGTTAAATTTTTGGCTTTTTGATCCCTGAAACGACGTCATGAGGCGGATAATGGCCTCCACAAGCCAGTAAAACCGATCCAGGGATCGTTTTTATGATGTTACCGATACCAGTTTTATCTCCGGAGGACGATCATGAGTACGCGTCAGCAGGCCATTGAACAAACCCGCCATTTTTTGCAGCAGGCCGCCATTCAGCTCACCGAGGCCGAGCAACAGCAGATTGAAATTGCCACCTTCGGGCTGCCGGATTACCCGATATCCGGCCTGCAGCTGCTGACCTACGTTAATACGTCGCGCTACTGCGCCAAGGAGCTGGTGCTGTTCCCGCACCAGACGTGCCCGGAACATTTGCATCCGCCGTTTAACGGCACACCGGGTAAACAGGAAACCTTCCGCTGCCGCTGGGGCGAAGTGTGGCTGTTTGTTGACGACGACAGCCTGCCCTCCTCGGCAGGGATTGGTCAGCCGCCGGAAGGTGCGGAGGCCTGGTATACGGCCAAAAATTACATACTGCTGCGCCCGGGCGAGCAGTACACTATCTCCCCCAATACCCGTCACTGGTTCCAGGCGGGCGAACACGGCGCGGTGGTATCCGAATTCTCCTCGGAAAGCCGCGACGATCTGGATGTCTTTACCGATCCTCGGGTAAACCGCCAGGGATAAGCGCGTGCAAGGATTGACTCGCTTCAGGTCTGGCGATCTGTCATGATACGGCAATGGTACAAAATGATATTCAAAAAATCAGGAGCACAAATTGCCGCCAGGCCGGAAAATGAAGGCCACGCTGTCGAGCGTAGCCGCACAATCAAACGTCAGTAAAATTACCGTGTCGCGTGCTTTTTCTCACCCGGACAAGGTGCATCCTGAAACGTTGAAAAGGGTACTGGAAACCGCTGCAGAGATGGGGTACGTGGTTAACACCGCCGCACGTAATCTGCGGGCGCGCGACAGTAAAACTATCGGCATTGTTAACCCCGATATGGGCAACCCGTTTTTCGGCGGGCTGACCCGACTGATGACGCTGGAAGCGGAAAAAGCGGGCTATGACACGCTGATTTTCGATTCTCGGGAATCGCAGGAGCATGAAAACCGTATCATCGACAAGCTGATTGGCTATAACGTTGACGCGATTGTTCTGTCGGTGATCTCGTCGGATCGCAACTATCAACCGGCGTATATGGCGCAGCTGGAAGCATTAAACATTCCGGTGATCCTGGTGGATCGCGAACTGGATATCAGTTCGTGCAGCGGTGTCTATATCGACAATCTGGACTGCGGGCTGCAGGCGGGACGCTATTTGCTGGATCATAAAGCGCAGCGAGTCGTGGTGGTTTCCGGACCGGAAGATTCTAACGTTGCCCGTGAGCGCGTAACCGGTCTGAGCGCCGCGCTGGCGGGAAAAGTCGCCAGTTTTGAGGTGCTGTACGCCGATTTCTATATGGACATCGCCGCCAGCGTCACCAGTGATTATCTGCAAAACAATCCACCGCCGGACTTCTTTGTTGGCTGTAACAACCAGATTTCACTGGGAATTATCAAGTCCTGCATCGATAGCCAGCTTCAGCCGATGAAAGATGTGTCGCTGTTCAGTATTGACGAAGTTTCACATGCGGCAATTTACGGCTTTAACTTCCCGTGTATTTCTCACGATCTGCACGAGATGGCCTGGCAGGTGATTAATCTGGCGATTCGCCGCGCGACCGAGAGCGATATCAAGCCGGGCAAGGTGATTGTACGCGGGAAGATGCTGGCCGGATAAGGGCGATATCTTATTCTTGTCGTCTGCAACGCCGGAGCCATGGTTTATCGCTGGCGCTGGCCGCCGGATGTAAAGAATACGAGTCTTGATGCTGATGCTGATGCTGATGCTGATGCTGATGCTGATGCTGATGCTGATGCTGATGCTGATGCTGATGCTGAAATTTTTACATGGAGTTTTCTATGAGTGACACCTTTTTATCTGAAACGCTGCTAACCCTGTTAGATGGTTCACTGCCCCACAGCCATCTGCATCAGGCGATTCGCCTCTCCAGCGTTGGCAGCAACGGCTGGCCCTATGCGGCTCAGCTCAGCGTGGGGGAAATCATCGCCCTTTCACCGCAGCAGTTGCGTTTTGCCATCTGGCCCGGCTCGACCACCACCGCCAATCTGGCCCACGACGGTAAAATGACGCTGGCGCTGGTGGATGACGGCGCGGTGATTGAGATTCAGGCGCTGGCGAAGAAGCGCGAGGAAACGATTACCGATCTTCAGCTAACGGTATTTGATGCTGCCGTACAGCAGGTAGTGATTCACCGCGCGCCCTATGCGACGGTGACCAGCGGGGTGACGTTCAGTCTGAAGGATGAGGCAGCGGCGATTACACGCTGGCAGCAGCAGATTGCGCAGTTGAAGGCGCTGCCGGGTGGTTGATCATTGCGGGTAATGAAATAGTGAAATCTGTAGCTTGTTAAGTCGCGGGTTAATCCGCGCCCGGTTCCCAGCCTCTGCCGGGGATACCGGACGGTCCTCGCGTCACGCGTTGCGTGATACCTTCGGTTAAAGCATCCGGCCGGTCGGAACGGCTAAGACGTGTCATCCCTGACCCGACCTAGCCTGACGCCAACGTCCCTGTTGGCGTCTCCTGGCCAGCTGCTTTCACCTCAGCGCTGCGGATTGTCCGGTATCCCCGGCAGAGGCTGCGCACCTTCATTTCACTGTTATCGCTGCCCGTTAAACGGTTCAGACTGCAATGTATCGCCTGAAGACCACACCAGAGTTACGGCGCTGACGGGTTACTGCCACGCCGGGCAATCCGCAGCGCTGAACGGAGAGAGGAAGCCAGGATAAGCCCGAAGGACGCGGGCGCAAGGCTCGGTCGGCACACGGATGTGCCGTCTGAGCCGGTCCGACCGGCTGATGAACGACGTGAAGGGACCACGCAGCGCGTGGCGTGAGGACCGCCCGGCGTGGCAGTAACCCGTCCGCGCAGTCACCGCTGCAACAGTCAGCACTGTCACAATGGCACCAGCCAACACAGTCATAGCGATCGCGGCAGATAAAAAAAGGCGGCCGTAAAAACGGCCGCCCTCAACGCTATATCAGAAGCGAACCCTCAGGCCCGCCCCAAATTAAACTAACGCTTACTTACTGTCCGGCAAAGCATAAGCAATCACATGATCGCCCATCTTAGTACCGAAGGAACCGTGACCACCGGCCACGATAACCACGTACTGCTTACCGTTCACTTCATACGTCATCGGCGTTGCCTGACCACCTGCTGGCAGACGCGCCTGCCACAGCTGCTCGCCGTTAGACACGTTAAACGCACGCAGATAGTTGTCGGCAGTCGCCGCGATGAAGAACACGTTACCGGCAGTAGAAACCGGGCCGCCCAGCATTGGCATACCCATTTTGAACGGCAGCGGAACCGGTGAACTGTCGCGCACCGTACCGATACGTTTTTTCCACACGATATCGTTAGTTTTCAGGTCAATCGCTGAAATGTAGCCCCATGAAGGCTGCTTGCACGGGAAGCCCAGCGGAGACAGGAACGGATTCAGCGTCACGCCATACGGCACGCCGTACTGTGGCTGAATACCAGACTCGCTGCCGGTGCCGCCTTTATCGTTCTCGTCCGGTTCCATCGGATTACCCGGACCACGCGGTACCAGGCGGGAAACGAACGGCAGCGCCATTGGGTTAGCCACGGCAACCTGACGGTCGGTGTCAACGGAAATACCGCCCCACTCGAACATACCCAGGTTACCCGGGAACACCAGCGTACCCTGCTCGGATGGCGGGGTGAACGGGCCTTCATAACGCAGCTGATGGAACATCACGCGGCAGATCAGCTGATCGTAGATCGTGGCACCCCACATATCTTTACCGGCCAGATGCTCTTTCGGACGGAAGCTCAGCTCAGAGTATGGCTGGGTAGGAGAAAGGCGATCGCCCTTCGCCGGGCCACCCGGCACCTTCATCTCAGGAGCAGGAACCACCGGCTTACCGCTGCGGCGATCCAGTACGAACAGGTCACCGGTTTTGGTCGGAACGTAGATAACCGGAACCTTGTTACCGTTCTTATCATCAATGTCCGCCAGCGTTGGCTGAGCCGGAACGTCCATATCCCACAGGTCGTGATGCACGGTCTGGTAGAACCAGGCCAGCTTGCCGGTGGTCGCATTCAGCGCCAGCAGGCCGGTAGCAAAACGCTCCATCTCTGGCGTACGGTTGCCGCCCCAGATATCCGGAGTCGACACGCCAATCGGCAGATACACCAGGTCCAGCGAGGCATCATATGCCGCTGGTGCCCAGGAGTTCGGCGAGTTCGGCGTGTAGTGCTGATCCGCTTCCGGCAGCAGGTTTGGATCTTTAGCGCCGGTATCGAAGGCCCACAGCAGCTTACCGGTCTTCACGTCAAAACCACGGACAACGCCGGACGGTTCTTTCGTGGAGTAGTTATCGGTCACTGCGCCAGCCATCACGATGGTGGTCGGGGTGACAATCGGTGGTGAGGTTGGCTCATAGCCGCCCACCTTGTTGAACGGCATATTGCTCTGCAGGTTCAGCTTGCCGTTATCACCAAATTCCGCACACAGCTCACCGGTTTCGGCATCCAGCGCGTACAGGTTACCGTCGTTCACCGGCAGCAGGATGCGGCGTGCGCACAGCGCAGGCTTGGCACCCGCTGGCAGCGCGGCGGCTTCCGGGGTCTGGTAGTAAGACACACCGCGACAGGTCACGTGCTGGAACGTCGGGTCGGTCTTCATTTTCGGATCAAAACGCCATTTCTCTTTACCGGTCGCGGCATCCAGCGCAAACAGCTTCTGGTGCGCCGTACACAGGTAAAGGGCATCACCGATTTTAATCGGCGTTGCTTCGTTAGTGATTTCACCCGGATCGGTTGCGGTTTTCAAATCGCCGGTCTGGAAGTCCCACGCCTGCTGCAGCTCGCCGACGTTCTTATCGGTGATCTGCTTCAGCGGAGAGTAACGGGTACCGCCCTGGGTGCGGCCATAGGCAGGCCAGTCACCGGCAGCAACGCCGTCAGCAGAAGGCGCAGGCTGTTCAACCTGGTCGGTGCTCAGGGTACCGTTCACTTCCTGCGGGTCGTTAAATACCGAGTAAGCCAGTACGATAACCACAAATACCAGCACGCCGGCCAGCGCCGTGCGCGGGAAAGCGCCTTTGCTGGTCAGGCCACGCCAGATAAATGGCAGTACCAGCCACAGGCCGAAGAAGAAGGTCACATCCAGACGCGGAGTCAGCGCCCAGAAATCAGATCCCACTTCCCACAGCGACCAGATAGTGGTGCCGAGCAGGAACAGTGCGTAGAGCAGTAACGCTGCGCCACGACGGCGGAACAGCAAAAAGGCGGTGATCAGTTGAATCACACCGGCAATAATGTAGTAGAGCGAACCGCCCAGTTTAGCTAACCAGATACCGCCAATTAACAGATACAGGCCGCTGAGTACGGCAAATATCGTCGTCAACAGGATCAGGATCCTTGATGCTTTACTTTGCATAATTTGAACCTTACCAATATTTAAAGTCGTCGATTAAGCGTAAGCCTAATCTTTAAAAACACCCGGTTATTGTTTAGCCATCCATCCGGTGTGTTCTGACCCGCCGCTGCCGGTGGCGTGAGCGGGCCGTTTTGGATCCGTTGCCGTTAAAAGACCGGCATAAAAATCAGAACTGATAGGCCAGCGTCGCGCCGCCGCCCCAGTTACGTCCCGGGGCCGGTTCGAAGTAGCGACCGTTGCCTTCGTTAACAATTACCGAGCCGACGTACTGGCGATCGAACAGATTGTCCACGCGTCCGAACAGGTCCAGCGACCAGCGGCTCCAGTTAAAGCGATAGCCGGTGTTCAGGCTGGTCACCGCATAGGACGGGGCCTGGGCGTCGTTGGCGTCATCGGCCTGAATGCTGCTTAAATAGCGAATGTCCGCGCCGGCGTGCCAGCCGGTTTCCGGTGCATACTCCAGCGAGGCGTAGCCCATATTGCGGGCGATACCCGGAAGACGGTTGCCCGCAGGGGTGCAGCTGCCGCTGGCTGAGCAGGTCTCATTGCGGTAGGTGGCATCCAGCAGCGTCCACGCCATTTTCAGGCGCCAGTCCTGGGCGAACTGCTGATCGAAGCCCAGCTCCAGGCCACGGCGGCGGGTTTCACCCGCGTTTTTATAAACCGCGCGACCGTACTGGCTCTTATCCACTACCAGCTCGTTGTCGGTGTTGGTCTGGAAGATGGCGGCGGTCAGCAGGCCGTAACCAATGCGGGTTTTGCTGCCGATTTCAAAGGTATCGCTGGTCGCCGGTTTCAGGCCAAGATTCAGCCCGGTTTCGCTACCGGACGTTGAGCGATAGGACAGCTCGTTGATGGTCGGCGTTTCAAAACCGCGACCGGCGGAGGCGTAAAGATTCCACGCATCGGTCACCGCATAGTTGATCGAGCCCATCGGCAGCAGCTTGTGGTAGCGCGCGCTGCCGCTGTCATCACCGTTGCCCTGAGTAACATAGTAGTCGGTTGAATCAAAACTGACCGTGCTGTAGCGCAAACCGGCATCCAGCGTCCACGCGGAAGAGAGCTGCCAGCTGGTTTGCAGATAAGGGTCGAGATTCCACATCGTGTTCTTCTCGTTGCGGCGCTGATCCCCTTTCTCACCGAACTGCGGTACGTTATTCACCAGGTTATAGTTCTGGAAGCCCTGACGGCGCTCGGTCATGGTTTCATAATCCAGGCCGGCAATCAGCGAAACCGGCATCGATCCCAGCTGGTCATCATGCTTCCAGCGGGTATCAATCCCCTGGTATTTACGCTCCAGCACGATCACGCCGCCGGGATAGGCCGCATTCTGCTGTGTCGCGTAAGGGATAGACTGATACTGGGTGGTGTGGCGCTCGCCGTGCCAGGTGGTCAACGTCAGCTCGTCGTTGTCGCTCATCTGGCGCTGGTAGCGCAGGCCTATCTGCGTCTGGTCAAGGCTCTTACGCGTGTTGTACTGATCCCCGCGCGGAGACTGCTTCGGATTGGCCTTATATTCGGCCTCGCTCAGGCCGCCGGGATCGTTGGCATCCACCGATACGCTGTTAAACATCAGCGTCAGGGTGCTGACGTCATCCAGCCGTACGCCGAGTTTACCGTTGCCGAGGCTCTTCTGCGTCCCGCTGTGATCGCGGAAGCCGTGGGTGGTAAAGCGGGAGCCGGAAATCGTGTAGTTTACGTCCCCGGCCTGGGTACCGTCGCCGGTTGCACCGCTGGCCTTAACGCTGTTGCGCCAGGTGCCGTAGCTGCCGAAGTAAGTGCCCGCTTCCAGCGTGGTAGGCTGGCTACCGCTGGTAGTGTCAATATTCACCACGCCGCCGGAGGCGTTGCCGTAAAGCGCCGAATACGGGCCGCGCAGCACTTCTACTTTGCCAACGGAATTGATATCGATATTCGAGGTCTGGCCCTGGCCGTCCGGCATGGTAGCGGGAATGCCGTCAACGTAGATGCGCACGCCGCGCACGCCGTACATCGAGCGGCTGCCGAAGCCACGCACCGACAGCTGCAGATCCTGCGCGTAGTTCTGGCGGTTCTGAATTTGCAGGCCCGGCACGCTGCCGAGGCTTTCGGACAGGTTCACCTGTGCCGCGCTGTGGCGCAGATCGTCGCCTTCCACCACGCTGACGGCGGCAGGCGTATCCAGCTCGGACAGGCCATTACGGTGTTTGATAACCATCAGGGTAGAATCCTGTCCCTGAGCGGCGGTTGCAGAGGTTTGCGCAAAACTGACGGAGACAGGGGCGATGAAAAACATCGGCGTCAGAAGTAGTACAGAGGTTTTATTTTTATTCACTGGAAAGATTCGGAGTTAAAAAGCACCAAAAAAACGCTCTATCCCATACCAGAATCCCCGCGCCGCAAATCGACTGCGACAAATGAGATTAACCCGGTATTCCCGGAATAAGCACCTGCCTTCCCTGACGAGCTGATGCACAGTCACCGCAGGGCAGACTCGCCAAAAGTATACAACCCCTTGCGCAATTTGCCCGTAAACCGTGCCGTACTGCTTTCCCTGCTCCCCCGCTCTGGGGAATCGTGACGATAAAGAGCGCGTTAAAAAACACTTCAATGTGATATGCGTCACAAAAATCGCAAGGATTGTAGCACTCATTAATTCGTTTGCGAACTATTGTTAACAAAATCACAGAATCGAACCCGCATATTGTTACATAGTGCAGGGTTATTCAGCGGAAAGTGTAAATTTACCGTCGTGCGCAATGGCTTCCGTCCGACATAACCGCCGCGCTATACTCGCGCTATACTCAGGATCCCCCAACCGACAGGATGCGTAATGCCGTACTCATGTCTCAGGCTGATGCCACCGCGCCTATCCGCTGTCTCGTTTATACGGCCACTGTCTGCCGTGCTGGTTCTGCTGCTTGCGGCCTGCTCCTCCGACTATAAAGGGGTGGAATGTAACGGCCAGCGTCAGAGCCTTGAAGGCCAGCCGCTGGGTAACGTGCAGGGGTTAGTCGTTGACCGCTTCAACTCGTTTTCCGTCACCCTGCCCGATTTGACGCTGGACAGCGGCACACTGCAGACCACCAATCGCGAACTGTATATTCCCTCCGCCGTCACCCGCGACGGCTGGCTGGCACAGCGCGTTTCCGATCGGCAGTTCAGTATTATCAACTCACCGCAAAACCAGATGATCACCTTCAGCTGCCCGGCTCCCGGCCAGCTGTAAACCTGAAGGCCATAGTCCGTTTATGAATACCAGCCACTTGATCGCCAATCGCCAGACCTTTTTCGGCAGCGGCAGCCTGCAACAGCTACCGCGTCTGCTGACAGAAACGCCCTTACCGACCCTGCTGTTCTGCGGCAGTTCGCTGCTGCGCAGCGCCGCGTGGGAAACGTTGGAACCGCAGCTACAACCTCTGCTGGTCGGGATTGAAATTGTGCCGCACGAAGCGTCACCCGCTGAAATCGACAGATGGGTGGCGCGCTGGCGTGGCAAAATCCAGCGCGTCGTCGCCATTGGCGGCGGCAGCGTACTGGATGCGGCGAAAGCGGTGGCGGCGCTAAGTCAGCATCCGCTGAACACGCTGCGTTATCTGGAGAAAGTCGGTGACACGGCGGTGAGCGGCGCCACCCTGCCGCTGATTGCCGTGCCGACCACGGCGGGGACCGGCAGCGAAGTCACGCAGAATGCGGTGATCACCGATAAAGCCGAGATCAAGATAAAGGCCTCACTGCGCCATCCTGAATTTGTCCCGCAGATCGCTATTCTGGATCCTGACCTGCTGCGCGGCGCGCCCGATTGGGTGCTGGTCTGCTGCGCGGTAGATGCCTTTACTCACCTGTTCGAGGCCTATTTGTCATCGAAGGGCAATGCGTTTACCCGTCAAACCGCCATCAGCGGTATGCAGGCCTTCGTACGCGGCTGGCCAATGCTGACCGAAAGCGGTTCGCGGGGGGATAACGCGCGTGAGCAAATGATGCTGGCTTCATGGCTTGGCGGGCAGAGCCTGAGTATGGCCGGGCTGGGGGTCATTCACGGCATTGCCGGCGAGCTGGGTGCCATCAAGGATTATCATCACGGCGAGGTCTGCGGCCGCCTGCTGCTGCCGTTCCTCACCCTGCTGGATGAAAGTCCGCATCCACAGCAGGCGCAGCTGATGCAGGAACTGAACATCGCGCTGTTCCGGCAGGCCAGCGATCGTCCGGCAGAGCAGCTAAAGCAGTGGCTGATGGATCACGCCGGTCTGGCCTTCTGGCAGGATCCGCAGCCCCTCTCAGTGGATGAAACAGAGTGGATCCTCGCGCGTTCCAACAGTAAAAACTCACTGGTCAGCTACAGCCGGGAGCAACAGCGCGGGATGCTGGAACAGGCTTATCGCATCGACTAATCCCCAGCGCCGCTGAATCGTGTCTACACTTATTCACCTGACCTAACCGCACAGGAGAATGTGATGAAGATTGATGTAAGCGGCAAAACTGCCATCGTCACCGGTTCCACGAAAGGTATCGGCAAAGGGATCGCGCAGGGGCTGGCCGCAGCCGGTGCGCGGGTCGTTGTTACCGGGCGCAGTCAGCAGCAGGTGGACGCGATGGTAAATGAACTGGGCCACGGCGCGCGAGGCCACGCGCTGGACCTGGGGACCGCCGACGGCTGCAGCGCCCTGCTGGAAGCCGAACCGCAGTGCGATATCCTAGTCAACAACGTCGGCATTTTCCCCGGCGGCGACTTCTTTGAAACCGACGATGCGCTGTGGCAGAGCATCTGGGATATTAACGTCATGTCCGCAGTGCGCCTGAGCCGGGCCTATATGCCGCAGATGATCAAATCTGGCTGGGGTCGCGTAGTGTTCCTTTCCTCTGAATCCGCCATCAATATTCCGGCGGATATGATCCACTATGGCGTCAGTAAAACCGCCCTGCTGGCGCTGTCCCGGGGCCTGGCTAAAGCCGCAGCCGGTACGGGCGTGACGGTTAACGCGGTGCTGCCAGGACCGACGCTGTCCGACGGCTTTGCCGAGATGTTTAAGCAGGAAGTGGCGAACGGCGCGAAGCTGGAAGACCTGGGCGTGGAATTTGTTAAAGCCAATCGCCCGACCTCGGTGATCCAGCGCGCAGCCAGCGTAGAAGAAGTCAGCAATATGGTGGTATACGTCTGCTCACCGCTCTCCTCCGCCACCTCCGGTGCCGCTTTACGGGTAGACGGCGGCGTAGTGGAAACCCCTTTCTGATCCCCAGAGCAACGCTGCCGGTGGTGGCGTTGCAGTTTTTCGTAAAGACCAATTAAAAAAAACGTTAAACCTGCACTCTTCAGATTTTTACCCTTGTTAGCGCCCCGCCCGGAGGCCACATTCCTTCTGTCTGAACACTGATTCAACCGTAAGGAATAACAAGATGAAAAAGACCCTGGTTATGGCTTTATCCGCAATGATGATTGCCACCGGCAGCCTGAGCGCATTTGCCCAGGGGCCGGACAACGGCCGCGACGTACAGCAGCAGCCGATTAAGCACCCGCAGCAGAAACAACAGCAGGGCAACGGCGGGCAGCCGCAGCAAAACCAGCACGCGTACGGCGGCCAGCCGCAGCGCGAAAACAACGCGCGACCGCAGCAGGCATCGCATCAGCAGGCCCACGCGAATAAGCAGGATCGCCAGCAGCCTGACTTCCGTAAAGGACGCCCGCTGCCGCAGCAGTATCGCGGCGCAGGCTATCAGGTTAACGACTGGAAAAAACACGGACTGAAAGCACCGCCGTCGGGCCATCGCTGGATGAACGTGAACGGCAACTACGTGCTGATCGCGATCGCCAGCGGCGTGATTGCTTCGGTGATTGCACACCAGTAAATGCCAGGCAGTGAACTACGCCACTGCCCCGGCTTCTTCCAGCCATCCTACGCGCATTTCAGGCACCGCCCGCAGCAGCCGGGCGGTGTACTCGTCCAGCGGCGCGTTAAACACCTGATCCAGCCGCCCCTGACGCACCACCTTGCCATGGCGCAGCACCATCACCTCATCCGCGACCGCCTGAACCACGTGCAGATCGTGGGTGATAAACAGCATCGACACGCCAGTTTCTTCCTGTAGCGATTTCAGCAGGGCCAGCACTTCACGACCAACCAGCGGATCGAGCGCGGAGGTCGGCTCATCGCAGACAATCAGTTTCGGATCGACGGCAAGCGCACGAGCAATGCAGACGCGCTGTTTCTGGCCGCCGGACAGCGCGTGCGGGTAACGATCCGCCAACTGCGGCGGCAGGCCAACTTTTTCCAGCAGTTCGCTGACCCGCGCCTGCTGCTGTAACGGCGTCAGCGTGGTCAGACAAACCATCGAGCGCGCAATCTGTACGCCAATAGTTAACCGTGGATTCAGCGCGGTATCCGGGTGCTGATGGATCATCTGTACCGACTGAAGCTGCTGGCGAGTACGCTGGCGCAGCGCGGCAGGCAGCAGCTGGCCGTTAAAACGCACGCTGCCGTGCGCGGGGGAAACCAGCCCGCAAATTAACCTGCCCAGGGTCGACTTCCCGGCACCCGACTCGCCGATCAGCGCGAGGGTACGGCCCCGCCCGATGGTCAGCGAGACGTCGTCCAGTACGCGGTTGGCCTGATAGTCCACGGATATCTGTTCGGCGGTGAGCAGCGGCAGCGTGGTGCTGCGCGGCTGATGCGGCTCGCCGTGGCTGTGCAGCAGATCGCGGGTATAGGCCTCCTGCGGAGCAGCCAGCAGCTCGGCGGTGTTACCGCACTCAACTTCCCGTCCGTGGCGCAGCACCATAATGCGCTGGCTGATCTGCGCGACAACCGCCAGGTCGTGGCTGATATACAGCGCAGCCACCCCGGTCAGGCGGATCACTTCGCGGATCGCCTTCAGCACTTCCAGCTGGGTGGTCACATCCAGCGCGGTGGTCGGTTCATCAAAGATAATCAGCTCGGGACCGGCGCAGATCGCCATGGCGATCATCGCGCGCTGCAGCTGTCCACCTGAGACCTGATGCGGATAGCGCTGGAAAAAGTCCTGCGGGTCCGGCAGCTGGAGCTGACTGAAAATCTCAATCGCCCGCACGATGGCCTGCTGGCGGTTCAGGATCCGGTGGCGAATGGCCGCTTCGATGACCTGTTCGCCGATCTTTTTCGCCGGGTTAAACGCCGCGCTCGCAGACTGTGCCACATAGGCAATTTTCGCACCGCGCACGCCGCGCAGCTGGCGTTCGGAAAGCCCGGTCAGCTCGCGCCCGGCAAAGTGGATTTTGCCGCCGCCGAGCTTCATGCCAAAACGGAAATGACCGAGGATCGCCTGACCGATGGTGGATTTCCCCGCGCCGGACTCACCGATCAGCCCCAGCACCTCGCCCTTTTTCAGGGTGAAGGAGATATCCTGCACCAGCACAGCATTACCGGCGGTCACCCGCAGCTGCTCAACGCGTAACAGTGGTTGTTGGCTCATGATTTACTCCTGCCAGCTGCGGGTGTGATGGCTTAACAGCCAGTCGGCAACGCTGTTCAGGGCGATCGCCAGCAGCGCAATGGCCGCACCGGGGATTAGCGCCGCCCAGACGCCAAACAGAATGCCGTCCTTGTTATCGCGCGCCAGCCCGCCCCAGTCGGCGGTCGGTGGCTGAATACCCATGCCCAGGAACGACAGCGCCGACAGGAACAGCAGGATAAAGATAAAGCGCAGGGCAAATTCAGCGATAAGCGTAGTGAGGGCATTTGGCAGGATCTCGCGCCACAGCACCCAGCTCAGGCGCTCGCCGCGCAGCCGGGCAACCTCAATAAATTCCTGCGCCGCAATATCCACCGCCAGCGAACGCGCCACGCGCAGCACCCGGGTGGACTCAAGAATGCCCAGCACCAGTACGATCACCGGGATAGTTTTCGGCAGCATCGCCAGCACCACCAGCGCAAAAATCAGCGTCGGGATCGCCATCAAAATATCGTTGAGCCGGGAGATAAGCTGGTCAACCCAGCCACGGCAGAAGCCGGCCAGGAAGCCGAGAAACGTCCCGACTGCGAAGGCCAGCAGCGTGGCGACGGCGCTGACGCTCAGCGAAGTACGGGTACCCCAGATCAGGCGGGAAAGCAGATCGCGCCCCAGGTTGTCGGTTCCCAGCCAGTTCTCGGCCGTCACCCCGCTCCAGGCGCTGCCTACCACCTGGTCCGGCGCATACGGCGACAGCCAGGGCGCGAATACCGCCACCAGAATAAACAGGCCCAGCCCGGTCACGCCGGGCAGCACCGCAAGTTTCAACCTAAACATCCACATCAATTCCTGGTTAGTCCCGACAGTGTCTACGTTGCCGCACCGCCGGGGTAAAAATCATGCCCACCGATTAGCGGCTGTGACGCAGGCGCGGGTTAGCCAGCAGCGCGACGACATCGGCCAGCAGATTCAGCAAAATATAGATCCCCGCCAGCAGCAGGGCACAGTCCTGAATCACCGGGATATCGCGCTTGCTGATGCTGTCGACCATATACTGACCCAGACCGGGATAAACAAAGACGTTCTCAACAATCACCACGCCGACCATCAGCCAGGCGAGGTTCAGCACAATCACGTTAATAATCGGCCCCCACGCGTTGGGCAGAACGTGCCGGAACAGGATGGCCGAAGGCGACAGCCCCTTCATCAACGCGGTATCCACCCAGGCGGCGTTCTGCGCACTGACCAGCGCGGCGCGGGTCATATTACTCATATGGCCGAGGATCGCCAGAATCAGCGTCATGCACGGCAAAGCGATTGCCAGCAGTCTGTCACCGAGCGGCATATCGTCGGAGATACTGCTGTTGCTGGGCAGCCAGAACAGGGTGATGGAAAACACCAGAATCAGCAGATAACCGGAGAAAAACTCCGGCAGCGAGACGGCAGCGCGGGTAAACAGGCTCAGCAGACGATCCAGCCAGCTGCCCTGATAACGGGCAGAAAGGAAGCCAATCACCAGCGCCAACGGCACGGCCACGATGGCAGTAAAGAAAGCCAGCGACAGCGTATTACCCAGCCGATCCAGCAGCACCGGCGCTATCGCTTCACGGCTGGTAAAGCTGTGGCCGAAATCGCCGTGCAGCACGCCGCCCAGCCAGCCCAGATAGCGGCTCAGCGCAGGCTGGTCGAGGCCCAGCTGAGCATTGAGCGCCGCCACCGCCTGCGGCGTCGCGGTCTGGCCGAGAATGGCTGTTGCCGCGTTACCCGGCAGCAGCTGGATGCCGATAAAGATCAGCGCCGATACCACCAGCAGCATCACCACACCGGCCAGTAGGCGAAGCCCGATTAGTTTTAACAGAGGAAGGTGACCCTTCCCCTTTGTTTCACGCAAATTACTCAAAAGATATCCTGCAAACTGACGCTAAACCGGGCAGCCGTTAGGCGAACCACACTTTTTCCGCAGCGCGGTTGCCGCTCATGGTGAAGCCCGGGATCGCGACAAACCCGTTGATTTTTTTGCTGCTGGCATCCAGCGAGTCGGCATACAACGGAATGATTTCGCTGCCCTGCTCCACCAGCATCAGCTGGATGTCGTGGTAAATCTGACGGCGCTTCTGCTCATCCTGCTCGCCACGGGCAGCGTTAACCAGTTGGTCAAACTTAGGCTCTTTCCACTGCGACTCATTCCACGGCGCGTTACTGGTAAACACCAATGACAACAGCGCATCCGCCGTCGGGCGCAGCGACCAGTTTGAAGAAACAAACGGCTTCTTCATCCAGACGTTATCCCAGAAGGCATCATCCGGCACGCGCTCAACCTTCAGCGGAATGCCGGCGCGGGTGGCCGAGTTCTGATACAGCTGACCAGCATCCACCGCGCCCGGGAAGCCGGATTCAGCGACCGACAGCACCAGCGGGCCGGAGAAACCGGTTTTCTGCCAGTGGAATTTGGCTTTTTCTGGGTCGTAAGGGCGCTGAGGAATGTCTTTCGCAAAGTACGGGCTGGACGGGAAGATCGGGTTGTCGTTAGCCACGGTGCCGTAGCCGCCCAGCACGGTTTTAATAATCTGCTCGCGGTCGATGGCGTATTTCAGCGCCAGACGGCCGTCAAGGGTATTAAACGGTGCCGCCGTTGCCAGCCCCGGGAAGGTGAAAATCTGACTGTCGCGCGAGCGCTGCAGCTGGATATTCGGCATATTCTTCAAGCGGTCAACAATACGCGGGTTAACGCGGTTTATGATATGCGCCGATCCGCTGGCCAGTGCCGCAACGCGCGCGGTGGAGTCATTCATCGCCAGCGTTTCAACGGAATCCACGTGACCACGGGCCGAATTCCAGTGGTTTGGATTGCGCTTCACCAGCGTACGCACGCCCGGTTTGAAGCTTTCCAGAATAAAGGCGCCGGTACCGATGCCTTTATCAAAGTTTTCATTTTCTGCGGTAATGGCGAAATGCACGTCGCTGAGCAGAGCAATAAACTCGACGTTCGGCTCGTTCAGCTTGATCGTCACCTGATTTGGGCTGGTGGCTTCCAGTGACACAACCGGGTCGAGATATCCCTTCACCGACGAGCTGGATTTCTCATCGCGGTGGTGGTTCAGCGAGTAAACCACATCTTTCGCCGTCAGCGTGCGGCCATCGTGGAACTGCACGCCCTGACGAATATTGAGCACCCAGGTTTTGCTGCCGTCGCTGGTTTCCCAGCTTTCAGCCAGGGAAGGAACGATTTTGCCGTTTTCATCCACTTCCGCCAGGCAGTTAAACAGCTGGGAGCCAACGAAATACATATAGGATTCGAACCAGAACGCCGGATCGAGGCGGTCGGTGCTTGAAGCGTTATCCATGCCAACAATCAGATGCCCGCCCTTTTTCGGCGTGGTGGATGGCGCTTCTGCCGCCGTTGCAGCAGTAAATGGCCAACTGGTGCAGGCCGCTGCCACCGAAAGTGCGCCGGTGGTTTTAATAAAGTCGCGACGATTCATGATGTGTTTCCTGATTTTAATTTGTTTTTTTAGTTTTATCTGTCAGTAGCCGGGAGATTACTTCAGCTCTGCCGCCAGCCGCCCGATATGTTCTGGGCCGATACCGCAGCAGCCGCCGACCAGCGTAGCGCCTGCCGCCACCCACTCCTGCGCCCAGTTCAGGTAGCCTTCCGGGTGCGTATCCTTGCGCAGATCGCTCAGCCCTTCGTTGGCCCCGCCGCTGTTGCTGCCGTGGTCAAAGGCGTTAGCGTAAACGCCGATGCCGATTTCCACCCCAAGTTGTTCACGCACGGCGGCGGCCTGTTTCACCGCAGACGACATCACCTCCGGGTGACTGCAGTTAAACAACACATTTTCAACGCCCAGCTCAATCGCGCGAGTTACCGCCGCGCCCACGCTCTCACCGGAACGCAGAGTACTGACGGCATCGTACAGTTCAGGCTCGTCCTGCAGGGTAAATGAAAGCCACAGCGGCTGCGGCTGACCGGCGAGCACGGCGTGAATGGATTCCGCTTCCGCAATCGAACTGGTGGTTTCGCCCAGCCAGAAATCTACGAACGGTGCCTGAGCCGCAACCAGCACGCGGTGGATTGCCTGCGCCTGCTGTTCGTTAAACAGATCGGGGCGATAGGAACCCAGCGCGGGAGGAAGGCTCCCGGCCACGCGTACCGGTGAATTCGCTGCATCGGCGGCCTCGCGGGCGAGTCTGCCAGCCAGTGCGGCAAGGCGCGCGCCGTCGGCGGCAAAACGTTCGTCGCCAATATGGAACGGCACAACCGCGTAGCTGTTGGTGGTGATCGTTTCAGCGCCAGCAGCAATATAGCTGTCGTGGACTTCACGGACGCGCTCCGGTGCTTCATACAGCGCCAGGGCAGACCATTCCGGCTGGCGGAAAGGTGCACCGATACGTGCCAGTTCACGCCCCATGCCCCCGTCCAGAATTTTTACCTGCTGTGCCATTCGGTTGTTCCCGTTAACGAATTTCGAATGACAGCATGCTACATAAGTTGATGGCTATATGTCCAGACGTCTATATGCTAATGAACGGCAAAGTTAAGCAGAAAATGAGTTGCAAGCCGATCTCTGGCTATATTTCTCAATTTAATCAAAACAGGAGCTTCGCCAGCCCCAACCCCAGACCAAGTACGCCCATCTGTGAGGCAAAAACCCACTTAGTTTGCAGCGCCAGCGACCGGTGAAGCTCCGTGCGCAACCCTTCAAATTTAATATCAAACTTGTTTTCCAGGCTCAGCAGATCCGCTTTGGTGGTGTAATTGGATTTAATCACCGCCACATCCGATTTTAATTCCGCCATATCCGTCTGCAGCACGGTGACATCCGCCTGCAGCAGACCAACGTCTTTCTTCAGACCCGTCATATCCGTCTGCAGCACGGCCACTTCCGTTTTTAATCCAGTCATATCTGCCTGCAGCACGCCAACATCTTTCTTCAAGCCCGTCATATCCGTTTGCAGCACGGCGACATCCGTTTTTAGCCCGGTCACGTCCGCCTGCAGCACACCAACGTCTTTCTTCAGCCCGGTCACATCCGTCTGCAGCACGGCCACATCCGTTTTTAATCCGGTCACCTCCGTCTTTAACTCTTTTACATCCTCCTTCAGCACATTCACGTCACCTTTTAACGTGGTGACATCCGCCTTAATGACCGTGACCTCGCCTTTTAACGTGGTGACATCCGCCTTAATGACCGTGACCTCGCCTTTTAACGTGGTGATATCCGCCTTAATGACCGTGATATCCTCTTTCACCGCTGTCACATCCTGCCACAGCGTATCGGCGTTTTTTTCCAACTTAACGACGCGCTCAACCATGTCATGTCCCTTTTCGGTTGGTGATAATTTCATCTGTAGGGATCGTAAGGTAAGCAAATACCGGCTGGCAACACCTTAAAGGGGGCTTTTCTGCGGACCGTCTCGGGAAAAAGGGATGTAACGATATGCAAGCCATCGTTTTGAAAAATAGGGATTAGATGACCCGGTAATGTGTTGCTTTATCAAGTGTGCCAGACGTTTTTTGTCGTCGGTTCGGGATGAAAGGCTGGGGTTGGGGATAATGCAAAACGTCTTTTGTCACAGAAGTGATGTCCAGGAAGTAAAAAACCGGCGGCAGCGACCGCCGGTCAGAATCAGCTTAGTAGTGGCCTAACGCACTGCCCAGAATAATCGAGGTGATTACGCCGGTGGCCGCGGCAATCAGCACATAGTTGCCGTCGATGTAGCCCCAGTACGCACCGCGCGGCGGCTCATACAGACCACGGCGGTTCCAGTCGTTAACCCGGTAGTCGTTGCCGCGGAAATGCGGAGGCAGCGGCTGGCCGCGGCGGAAGTCGTGGCCGTTCCAGGCAAAGCGATCGCGTTCGGCTGGGCGGAAACGCTCATGGCGATCGCGATCGGGTCCGCGATTATCATGACGATCCGGGCCGCCGCGATCGCTGCGATCGTGACGATCGCCCCGGTCAGGCTGCCCGCCGCCCTGCTGATGCCACTGACGTTCCGGACCATTTCCCGGGCCGTCAGCGTGCGAGAAGGTGGAAAAGAAGCTGCTTGCGGTTAATACGCTAAGAACCAGTGCCAGTGTTGCTTTTTTCATCTTGATGCCCTCAATTTGCTCACGACCTGCATACTGTCGTTACCCAGCAATATCGGGCATCCGTCAACACTTCCCTATCTCCCGGACTCCTAATTCCGCCGGATTAGCGGAACTTTTTCTCCGGCCTTACGTATTCTTAACACTGTGGGCGAATTATGGAGCAACGTCGCATACCGCTTAGCTTTCCAGCTGGTAGTCGAGGGTAATTTCGGTGCTCAGCAGCTTGGATATCGGGCAGCCCGCTTTGGCCTGCTGGATGATTTTATCGAACTCATCCTTCGCGATACCCGGCAGCTTCACCTTGCTTTGCAGCGCCACTTTGGTGATGCCAAAGCCGCCATCGACTTTGTCCAGCGAAACGTCCGCCACGGTATCAATACTCTCCGGCGTGAATCCGGCCTCGCCCAGCATCAGCGACAGCGCCATTGAAAAGCACGCCGAGTGCGCCGCACCAATCAGCTCTTCGGGGTTGGTGCCGGGCTTGCCTTCGAAACGGGTATTAAAACCATAGGGCTGATTATCCAGCGCCCCACTCTCCGTGGAGATGGTGCCTTTACCGCGCTTAATATCGCCTTCCCAGTGCGCCTGTCCTTTCTTATGAATGGTCATCGTTATCCTCCGGTTGGTTTTCACAGCTACCAGTATAGTCACTGGCTCAGCGCCCGCAGGAAATCGGCCTGCTTACAGAACATTCTGGTACGTAGAATCGCGTTTTTTTAAACATCATCTGACGGTTACCGTTCACGACTGCTCCTGCCATAGCCGCTGATAAATCCCGCCCTGCGCCAGCAGCTGCTGATGCGTGCCGCGTTCAGCGATCCGGCCATTTCCCAGCACCAGAATCTGACTCGCGTATTCCACGGTGCGCAGTCGATGAGCAATCATCAACACGGTTCTCCCCCGTGCCAGCCGGGTCAGCGCCTGCTGGATATTCGCCTGCGAAAGCGGATCAAGCAGCGCGGTCACCTCATCCAGCAGAATAATCGGAGGATCCTTCAGCATCATCCGGGCAATAGAGAGGCGCTGCCGTTCACCGCCTGACAAACGCTGCGCTCCCTCTCCCAGCGGCGTGTGGTAGCCCTGCGGCAGCTGGCGGATAAATTCGTCGCAGCATGCTTCGCGGCAGGCGGCAACAACCTCGGCCTCCGTGGCATCCGGCCTGCCGAGGCGGACGTTGTCCAGCACCGTGCCATCGAACAGCTGCACATCCTGGAAAACGTAGCCAATACGCTGATACAGCGCCCGGGTACCGATCTGCGCCAGCGGCACGCCGCCCAGCGCGATCTCTCCCTGCTGCGGCTGATAAAAATGGCCCAACAGGTGCAGCAGCGTGCTTTTACCGCTGCCCGACGGGCCAACCAGCGCGGTGACGCTGCCCTCCGGCACCGTAAAAGAGACGCCCTGAATGGTCGGCTGCCGATCGTAGCAAAAATGCACATCGGTAAAGCGGATCTCGTTATTTTCCGGCAGCGGCATGCTGTTCTCATCATTCAGCACCGGCTCGGCCATCAGCGCGCTCAGACGCTGCTGCGACTGGCGCATCACGCTCATCAACGTGAAGTAAGCGGCAGCATCCAGCAGCGGTTCCAGCACCTTGATGGCAACCAGCACAAAGAGCAGCCAGGTCAGAGGATCCAGCGCCTGCTGTTGCAGCAGCACGCCCGCGACGATAAACAGCACCACCAGCCCCAGCTCGGTAAACAGGCGGAACAGCTGCACCGCCCCGGCTCCCCAGGCTTCCAGGCCCATGCTGGCGCGGCGGATCTCACCAAACGCGTCATCAAGCTTTGCCAGCATCCCCTGATGGCGATGGAACAGCCGCAGGGTTTTAATGCCGCCGATAAACTCGATCAGCAGCCCGGACACCCGCAGCAGCCGCTCGCTCTGCCGATGCGTACCGCGCAGTAAAAAACGCGATCCGCCCCACAGCAGCCCGATCGCCAGCGGCAGCGGGGCAATCAGCGCCAGCGTCAGCGGTACATTGATCGCCAGCAGGATCAGCACAAAAATCAGCGCGGTGCCTATCCCGGTCACTACTTCCGGCAGCAGATGAGAGAAAATCTGCTCAACCCGCATCATATGGTCGGTCAGCAGCTGGGTGGTGGCACCCAGCCGGTGGCGCTGAAAGTAGCCCAGCGGCAGCCGCCGCAGCTGCTCTGCCGCCGCTTCACGGTAGCGCTGCATCACCTCGTAGCTGCCGACAAAACAGTAAAGCTGACCGAAGTGCGAACAGAGCAACTGCACCGACAGACAGGCCAGCAGCGCCCCCAGCAGCAGCGGCCAGTGCAACCAGCTTCCGGCACCCGGCGTGATGTCGCCGATCGCCAGCCAGGCAATAAACAGCGGCGCTACGGTGCACAGCTGGGCCATCAGCCGCAGGACCATTCCGATCAACACCTGACGGCGGCCTTCGGCGCTGCGCTGAAGCGGGCTAAGCATTGACATCGATATCTTCCTCTCGGCGGATTTGCCACTGCGCCAGCTGAGACTGGCTGTGCCACATCTGCTGATACAGCGGGTGATCGTTTAACAGCTGCTGATGTGTTCCGCACCCGGTCAGTTTTCCGGCATCCATTACTAGCAGGCAGTCGGCCTGCTGTACGGCAAACAGCCGGTGGGCGATGGTCAGCACGGTCGTGTCCGGACGCTGCTGGCGCAGTGCGCGGTAGAACGCCGCCTCCGTCAACAGATCGGCAAAGGCGGTGGCCTCATCGAGGATCAGCAGCGCCGTCTCCGCCAGCAGGGCGCGGGCGATGGCAATACGTTGCCGTTCACCGCCGGAGAGTCGCGCACCGCCCTCACCGATTTTTGTCGCCAGCGCCTGCGGTAATGCCTCAACAAATGCGCGCCCCTGGGCGATTTCCAGCGCCTGCCACAACTGCTCATCGCTGGCCTGCGGCTGCGCCAGCCGCAGGTTGTCGGCCAGCGTGCCTTTGAACAGAAACACCTGCTGGCTGACCACCGCCAGCAGCGAAGCACGGGTAGCATCATCTATCTCGGCCAGCGCCGTGCCGCCCAGGGTGATTGTCCCGGCCGTCGGCAGCAGCATCCCGGACAGCAGCCCGGCCAGGGTCGACTTCCCGGCGCCGGATGGCCCCACCAGCGCATAAAACCCGCCGGGCTCAAGGGTGATATCCAGCGCATCAATCACCGTGCGCTGCTCATAGCTGAAGCTCAAGTTGCGGGCGATCAAGTTACTGTCACTATGCGAAATGAGAGATACGGCTGGATCGTTAGAGACGACGGACAAAGAAGTTCCCTCTGGGACATCATCAAGAAACGGCACCATTCGGCTCAGACCGGCGAACAGCTCACGGATCAGCGAGCCGAAAAAGGTCACGCGCAGCAGCGGCTTCAGCAGCCCGCTGCCGAGCATCAGGATCAGCAACAGCGCGGACACCGACAGGGTTCCCTGGCTGACGCGCCACAATCCCAGCGGCAGCAGAATAAAGATGCTGGCGTTCAGCACCACCACAAACAGCGACCAGGCCGGAACCGCCCGGCGGGTAAAGCGCATCACCAGCTGATGATAGTCACGCAGGGCATCGTCCAGCAGGCGGAAAGAACGCGCATCCTGGCTGAATGCCTTCATCACCGGAATACCGCGCACGTACTCGACGATCGCCGAATTCAGCCGCTCGGTGGCGAGGTTATAATCCCGCGTGCGTTCGGCCATGCCGCGCAGGCACAGCCGCTGGGCGATAATAGCCAGCGGCACGGTCAACAGCGCCGCCAGCGCCATTTCCCCGTCCAGCCAGAACAGAAACAGCGCGGCAATCAGCGGGCTGAACACTGCAGAGATCAGATCGACGGTGTGGTGGGCAACAAAGTCCTCCAGCCGCTGCACGTCGTTCATGACGATCTTGCGCAGGCTGCCCGCGCTGTAGGGGGCCAGCTGCATCAGCGGCAGCCGGGTCAGGGCCTGGGCAATGCGCAGCCGGGTGTGGTGCAGCACGCGGAACGCCGCCAGATGACTGAAATACCCTGCCAGTGACGCCAGCAGATATTTGCCCACCAGCGCCAGCGCCAGCCAGCCGCCCAGATGCAGCAGCGAACCGCCCTGCTCTACCACGCCCACCGCCCGCCACAGCAGATACCAGGGCAGTAATTCCAGCAATACGCTGCTGGCGGAAATCGTCAGCGCCAGCAGCAGCGTTGATTTTTCCGCAGCAAGAAGCCGCCGCAGCGTCAGCAGCGGTGAAATCGTTTTAACCGTCATAATGTGTCCGCAGTGGAGTTAGCTAAGATCCTGCAGCCAGCGTTGCGCCTGCTGTTCAGCCTGCTGCCCGCTGGCAACAACCTCGTAGGGGTAGGGGATCGTGCGGGTGGTCAGATAGCGCAGCGCTTTGCGCCACAGCGAGCGTCGCTTTGCCTCATCCGGCTCTATCCGAACCGCGCCCCGGCAGAAGCGCTGCTGCGCGGCGCGCGTTTTGCTGCCCCATTTTTTATACAGGCGAAAGAAGTGAGCGGAATCTTTCGGCAGCTCCACGCCGCTGAAAATCAGCACGAACGGCTGCTGGCGATCGAGCACCGCCTGCAGCGCCGCAATGTGCTGCGGCGCATCCTCATCGGCCACACGCTCGGGCATCATATAGTGCACCAGCGGCCAGGCGCGGGTATCAATAACGTGTTCAGACATCTCAGACCTCAGCAGCTAACGAAAAGAAGAAGGATCGTAACGGGCAACAAACAACCGCTGACCGGCGAACGCCATCGGCGAATCCACCTGCGGCCAGCTTTGCAGCAGCGCAAACCCTGCCCGGTCCAGCATCTCCCGACAGCGATGCTCGCAGTGTGCTTCCAGCTGCCCGACGCGCGCATGGGCCTGAACCGCCGCGGGCGTCACCCAGTGCAGCGGCCGTTCAGCGGTATTTTGCAGCAGCATCAGCACCGCACCAGGAGCCAGCCACGGCCGCAGTTCGGCCAGCAGATAATGAGGATCCGGCTGATTAAGCAAATCAATCAGCACAACCGCATCATGCAGGCTGTCGCCGGGCAGCTGGGCGGCCAGCGAACGATCGGTGTCCAGCGGCACCACTGAAGCGGCGACGCGGGCGAGACAGTCCTGCAGCCGCGGCGGCGTCTGGCCCAGCGCCAGCAGGCTGGGAACGTCGCGGCGGGCCTCGTCAAGCAGCAGGGGCAGCACGCTGACGGCGATCCCGGCAAAATAGTCGCTGATGATGCCCGGCAGATGCAGCAGCTGATGCAGATTCAGATCCGGCCGCCGATCCTGCGCCAGCGACGGCGCGCGCAGCCACTCTTCCATCTGCTGCGAACGGCTGAACAGCGCGTCCGCCAGCGGCGTAGCATCATCCAGCCAGTTCATCAACTGGCGCAGTCGGTGGCGTGCGTCGTCGATGCGCTGTTCCAGCTGGTGCTCTGCAGGCGCGCATTGCGCGAGCGTCCAGAAGTCATCGTCGTGGCTGTCCAGCAGCCCTTCATCCAGCAGATGCAGATGCCAGCGCTCAAGCAGATCGTCGAAGCAGGCGGCAAGCCGCAGCTGCTGGCGGCGGTCAGCAATCTGCCAGCGATCCTCTGCACAAAACTCCAGCCGCATCAGGCTGTGCAGCATCAGCAGCGGGGCCAGGCTGGCGCTTTCGGCGAGAAAGGCCGCCAGCGCGGCGCGGCGGCGATCGTCCGGCAGCTGTGAGGCTGCGTTGATTCCGGCACGCAGCCACGCGGGCTGCGGTTGATTGACGTTGCTGTTCATCTTGACTCCCGTGCGGCTAAACGTGTCGTGTCGTGGCGGTTCAGCCCGCCATGCGGACCTGCTGACAGCTGCTGCGATAGCGACCCGGCGGCTGGCCATACTGGCGCTGGAAGAACCGCGTCAGATGGCTGGCATGGGCGAAACCGCAGCGCAGGGCGATATCGCTCAGCGGCAGCGCGCTTTCTTCCAGCAGGTTTTGCGCCAGCTTCAGCCGACACTCAATCACATAATTCCATGGCGTGATGCCAAACATGGCGCGGAAGCCGCGCTTAAACGCCATCAGGCTAAGCCCGGCGGTGCGCGCCATTTCTTCAATCGACAGCGGCTCGCTGGCCTGCTGGCGGATCACATCGCGGGCGGCAATCAGCCGCTTGCGCTCGCGGCTTGGCAACCGGGATGCCGTCGGTTGCGGCCGCGCCTCCTGCTGCGTTTGCAGCTGTCCCAGCGCCAGCCACAGCGCGTTCAGCGCCAGGCTTTCAAGATGCAGGGCCGCCAGTGGCGAGGCTTCATTCCACCCCTGCTGAATCTCCAGCATCGCCGCCTTC
Source organism: Erwinia sp. JUb26 (assembly GCF_003751505.1). Taxonomy (GTDB): domain Bacteria; phylum Pseudomonadota; class Gammaproteobacteria; order Enterobacterales; family Enterobacteriaceae; genus Erwinia. The sequence continues at coordinate 138,810 of NZ_RJVB01000009.1, forward strand.
AGCGGTTCGGCAAGCGCCGCGCTAAACACCTTTGGCTCATCGCCGGGCACCCGCAGGCCGCACTCTTCCACCAGCGTCAATAGCTCAGGGGAGAAGTCGACGATCAGCAGGTGATAAAAGTGATGCCGCGGGAAAAAATCGTAGCCCTGGCAGCGGCCGCTGGCGCATGAAAGCCAGAAGCTGTCCGCGCAGTAGTGCTGTATCGCCTGCCGGTTGAGGCGGAACCATCCGGCACCCTCACACATAATCACCAGCGACAGGTGGGCATCGCCCTCCCCGCGCAGCTCCAGATCGTCGGCCAGCGTGGCCTGCACCGAAGTTAGGCGGATTTTCGGCGTCAGCTGCCAGCGCCGCATTCCCGACGTTGGCAGTTTAGCCAGCTGTGAATCAGACACAAGGCCCTCCGAGTGATAATGATTTTTATTTAGCTTTATCGTGCAATGTTCGTCCGTCCTGTGCAACCGTTTTCCACCCGTGCTCACGTAAGCTCGGTTTTTTCTTTCCTCACCGGGATGCTCCTATGCTTATCTTGCGCCTCACTCCTCTGGTCATTAGCAGCCTGCTGCTCAGCCCCGTCGCCCTGGCCGCAGCGGCCAATGACTCAACATCAGACACCATGCTGGTTAACGCCAGTAAACAGTCGCCGGACTCTGCCTCCGCGAAGAACGTTTCCTCGGTGAAAGTCAGCGCGGAAGAGCTGACACAGGCCAACGTGACGCGCACCGACGAACTGCCAAAAGTGCTGCCGGGTCTGACGATGGGCAACAGCGGCAGCCTGATTTTCCAGTCGGTTTCGCTGCGCGGCATCTCCTCGGCACAGGACTTCTATAATCCGGCGGTCAGTATCTACGTTGACGGCGTACCGCAGCTGTCGACCTATGCCATGCAGGCGCTGGGCGATGTGGAGAGCGTAGAAATGCTGCGCGGCCCGCAGGGGACGCTGTACGGCAAAAGTGCCCAGGGCGGGATTATTAACATCGTCACGCGGAAACCCGATGACACCGTGCGTGGCTACGTGGAAGGCGGCATTGCCAGCCGGGAAGGCTACCACAGCAAGATTAATCTCAGCGGCCCGCTGGCTCCCGGACTGCTTTACGGCAGCGCGACCCTGCTGCGTCAGGTCGATAGCGGCTCAATGACCAATCCGGCTACCGGTAGCGATAATCTGGGCGGCTCACGCACCAATCTTGGCGATGTCCGTCTGCGTCTGGCGCCGGACGGCCAGCCGTGGGAAGCCAGCGTCGCGGTCAGCGAAGAGTGCACCCACGCCACCCAGGACACCTATCTGCCGTACGATAATGAAAAGAGCCGCACGCTGGAAATCAGCGACGGTAGCGGCGATCCCTATCTGCGCCGCTGCACCCACAGCCAGTCGCTGAGCACCCAGTATCGCACCGACGGCTGGCTGTTCAGCCTGATCGGCGCCTGGCAGCAGCAGAATTATCAGCGTGAGTTCCCGTATTCGGCCTATAACGCCAGTCTGCCGGAACGCTGGAATCAGGATACTCAGGAGCTGCGCGCGGCGACCTTTGGCGGCAACACGCCGGTGGATATGGTCTTTGGTCTTTACCGCCAGAACAGCCGTGAAACGGTGGACTCCGCCTATACCTGGAGCGGGATCCCGATCAGCAGTACCCGTGGCTGGACCGCCAACGAAACGCTCGCCGCTTACAGCGATCTGACCTGGCATCTGACCGATCGCTTCGATCTTGGCGGCGGCCTGCGTTACTCCCACGACAAGTCCAAAACTGACTACAACGGCAGCAGCATGGGCTACGGCTGGGGCGACAAAGGCAAAACCCGCGACGACAATCTGCTCGGTCAGCTGTCGGCGGGCTGGCAGTTTACACCTGAGCTGCGCGGCTATGTGCGCGTGGCTCAGGGCTACAAGCCTGCCGGATTCAGCATTCAGCCGACGCCGATGGTCAGCGCCGCGCCGTACGATGCGGAGAAGTCGATTAACTATGAGATCGGTTCCCGCTATGAGGGCGACGCACTGCGCGTTCAGGGTGCCCTGTTCTACACCCATACTAAAAACCTGCAGCTCTATTCCGGCCCGGTGGGCTATCAGAGCCTGAGCAACGCCGGTGCCGCCGATGCCACGGGGGCAGAACTCAGCGCCAGCTGGACGTTCACGCCGGGCTGGTCATGGGATGTTAACGGCAACTGGGTACGCTCCGAGTTTACCGGCGACAGCGAACTGTATGCCGATAACCGCGTGCCGTTCGTTCCTCGTTTCAGTGCCGGAACCAGCCTGAACGGTATTGTTGATACGCCGTGGGGTGCGCTGACGCCGCGCCTGGCGCTGAATCTGGTCGGAGAGCACTATTTTGACGGTGACAACACCCTGCGCCAGGGCAGCTACGCCACCACCGATATCCGCCTCGGCTGGCAGGCAACGGAGCGGGTGAATATTGCCGCTTACGTCGATAATCTGATGGATCGCCGCTACCGCACCTACGGCATCGTGCAGAACGGCGCGGCCTACGCGCAGGTGAATAACGGACGTACCGCAGGGCTGGACGTGCGGGTCGATCTCTTCTGATCCTGATTAACGGGTCGGCGGTCGTATCGCCGCCCCGTATTAGCGACGCTCAATATTGTGCTATAGAAATAATTCACACGCCACTCCCCATCCAACCACACATAACTATCCCTGAACGCCATTTCACGACAAGTAAATAATCATCTGACGGATATGATCACCGGGACTGTCTGTACATAAAGGGAGAAAAATATGCCCGGACTATCCGAAGAATTATCCCATTTCGTCGTTTCACCACCGCAGTTAATTTGCCACGAAGGCGAGCCTGATAATATGCGTTGCTGTTTTATTTTTACGGCAGATTTTTCCGGCTTCCACGGCCATTTCCCCGGTAACCCGGTGCTTCCGGGCATCGTGCAAATTATGCTGGCCCGCTATACCGCCGCCGCCGGAAAACGTGCCCGACTGATCGGCGTCAGGCGTTGCAAGTTTCTTCATTCCATTAAGCCCGGTGACACGGTGTCCGTTGACGTCAAGCCCGGTCGCCATACCGGAGAATACCAGGCGGCGATTGCCTGTAATCATATCCCCTGCACCCGTATTGTTTTCGAACTGGAACACACCGGGGCATGGCAATGATGCGTTATCCCTATTTTGCTTCATCGCTCTGCCTGGACGGCAGCGCGGCCCCGGCGCCCATTGAGTACAGCGTGCAGCGAATTGTTCGTTTTGACGAAGTAGATGTGCTGGAGATCGTCTGGCACGGACACTACGCCAGCTACTTTGAAGACGCACGTGTGGCGCTGGGTGAACATCTGGGAATCGGCTACAGCACCCTCTACCGCGAACGTGTCCCCGCACCGATTAAACAGCTGTTTGTTAACTACCATCGTCCGCTGGTATTCGCTGAGCGCTGCCGGATTATCGCCCGCCTGCACTGGTGCGAGTCGGCACGGATGAATATGTCTTATAAAATTCTCAATGCGCAGGGGGCTACCGTCGCCACCGGGTTCAGCGTGCAGATGTTCATGCAGACAACGGGAGAGTATCTGACCCGGCAGCCCGACTTTTATGCCGCATTCTGCCAGCGCTGGAAGCAGGGCCAGATCCCTCCCTCCGCATCAGCCGGTAAATAACCCACCGTTAACGCCAAGCACCTGGCCAGTCATATAGCTGGCCCCTTCTGAGGCGAGGAAGCTGACCACCGATGCCACCTCTTCCGGTTTACCCACGCGGCGCAGCGGGATGGTGTTGGCGATCGTTTCCAGCGGCAGCACAGCGGTCATATCGCTGGTAATAAAGCCCGGAGCCACCGCGTTAACCAGAATATTGCGGCGGGCCAGTTCCACCGCCAGCGAACGGGTGGCGCCGATCAGCCCCGCCTTCGCCGCCGAATAGTTGACCTGTCCCGCCACCCCGGTTTGCCCGGCGGTGGAGGCGATATTGATAATGCGTCCACTGCGCCTGCGCTGCATGGCGGGCACGACCGTCGAAGTGACGTTATAAAAGCCCCCAAGATGGACCTGGATCACACGCTCCCACTCCTCCAGCGTCATCATCGCCAGCACCTTATCGCAGGCAAAACCGGCATTGTTCACCAGCACCGCAGGTGGCCCCTGTTGCTCAATCAGCGGCTCCAGCACTTCGCGGCAGCGTGCGGCATCGGTGACGTCAAAGGGCAGCAGCCTGCACTGCCCGCCGGCGGCGACGATCTCATCGCGCACCGCTTCGGCCGCCGCGCGCTCACGGCGATAGTTCAGCCACAGGGAAAACCCATCCCCTGCCAGCCTGCGGGCAACCGCAGCCCCAATTCCCCTGCTTGCCCCGGTCACCAGAGCAACGTTGCCAACCGGCCTCTGCGGCGTAGTTGCCGTCGTATCCATGTCAATTCTCTCCGTCATATTTAGGGTTCGGCCTAATAAGCTACGCGATAATCATTTAAACCCGGATTAAGATTAAAAAATAATTACACCAGAGGCGTGATATTCATTGAATAAAAACATCAGAAACAAAACAAAATACATTTAACACAATGAGACTCGATCATTTAAAATAAAAACAGCACCAAACAGCAAGATAAACAGACAATAACTCGCAATGACAAAGTGCTTTTAAAAACAGCCGCCCAGGAGGGATTTTTATATTTACCGCCATGGGAATATATTGATAAAGTAAAACGCTATACAAACAGACTTTATCCTCTCGCAGGAAAGCAGGAATTCCATTGTAAAAAAAACGATGCCATTGCGCACCGAATGACTATTTCATCCAAACGGACAGGGAGTGGATATGTTACACCGGGTGGCGATTACAGGATTAGGGATTATTTCCAGCATTGGAACGTCGACAGAGGAAGTCACGAACGCGCTGTATCAGGGGCATTCAGGGATCGTTATCGATCCGCTCCGCCAGGAATTAGGTTTTAACTCGCCGCTGACAGGCGCAATAAACGCGTTTTCCCGTCGCTTTCCGCTAAGTCGTAAACAGCGTAAAACCACTCCGCTTTTTGTTGAGTGGGCGGCTGAAGCGGCCCTTTGTGCGCTGAACGATTCCGGCCTGTCGCCTGACGATATCCGTAACGATCGCAGCGGCCTGATCTTTGGCTGTGACTCCAGCGTACTGGCCGGAATTGAACAGGCCAGGCGGCTGGAAGAAGTGCGACAAACTTCGCTGCTGGGCAGCGGTCTGGTGTTCCAGGCAATGACCTCCACCACCACCATCAACCTCAACGCGATTCTGGGCACCCAGGGAGCCAGCTGGTCAATCAGCGGGGCCTGTGCCAGCAGCGGGCACGCCATCGGTCAGGCGGCGGACCTGATTATGCTCGGGCGTCAGGACCGGATGATCTGCGGCGGTGCGCAGGAGATTAACTGGCAGGCGACCTGCAGTTTTGACGGTCTGGGTGCGTTTTCAACCCGCGTTGATAACCCGCAGTCCGCCAGCCGCCCCTTTGCCAAAAGCCGCGATGGTCTGATCCCAAGTGGCGGTGCAGCCGTAGTGATGTTGGAGCGCTACGATCTTGCCGTTGCGCGCGGGGCGCAGATCTGGGGCGAAATACTCGGCTACGGCTTCTCATCGGATGGGGAAAATATCGTCGCGCCCAGCCGCACGGGACTGGGTCGCGCGATGCGAATGGCGCTGAACAATGCCCGGCTGATGCCGCAGGATATTTCCTATCTCTGTGCGCATGCCACGTCGACCCCGCTAGGCGATGCAATGGAAGCCGGGAATATTCTCGATATTTACGGTGAACGGGGCGTGCCGGTCTCCTCAACCAAATCGATGACCGGCCACGAACTGTGGATGAGCGGTGCCGCCCAGGTGGTGTACAGCTGTCTAATGGCACGCAACGGTTTTATGGCCGCCAACATCAACTTTGACGGCCCGGATGACGCCACATCGCACCTGGATATCATCACCGAAACCCGTCAGCAGCCGCTGACCGCCGCGCAGTGTAATTCGGCAGGCTTTGGTGGAACCAACTCCAGCCTGGTCATCGGTTTTTAACATGGCAACCCAACCTTCAGCCGTGGTCATCGGGGCGGGTGCTTCCGGCATGGCCTCGGCGCTGCTGCTCGCCATGCACGGCTACCGCGTTTCACTGGTCGAACGGGCAAAAGAGCCGGGCGTGACCCTGCGGGGCTTTCTGAAAAGCCGTCTCTACTTCGACAGCGGCGTTCATTTTGTTGGTGAACTGTCACCGCACGGCCTGTTAACCGCCTATCTTCGCTACCTCGGTATCGACGATCTGCCCAGCGTCGAATTCGATCGCCACCACTTTGAAACCGTGCGTTTTTCCGATCGCCGTGAGTTTTCGCTGGCCGCCGACTTTGAGATGATGCTGGCCGGGCTGTCCGCCGATTTTCCGACCGAAAAGGACGGGATCCAGCACTATATGGCCGATGTGAAAGCGGCCTATGATTCTTCCGTCTTTCACAGCCTGCAGGGCATACCCGGCAGGGACGAAACCGATCCGCGCTGGCACATACCGCTGCAGGACTATATCGCCCGCTACACCCGCAATCCCTGGCTGCAGACCCTGCTGGCGATCCCCTGCCTGTATCACGGCGTTTCCCCGAATAACGTCTCCTTCCTGCAGCACGCTCGCGTCGCCGGCACGCACTTTGACGGCGTCCGCACCTTTGCAAAGGGCGGACTGTCACTGGCTAACGCGTTTGAACAGCGGCTGGCGGAAGAGGACGTTGCGCTGCACTGCAGCTGCAGCGCGGTGCAGATCCACTGCCGGTCCGACGGCTCGCTGAGCGAGGTGGAGCTGGATAACGGGGAACGGCTGGCCTGTTCCGCGGTGATCTACACCGGGCACCCGCGTTTTCTGCCGCAGATGCTGCCGGAAAAAGCGCTGCGCCCGGCGGCGGTGAATCGCCTGCACCAGCTGTACGACGGCATGTCAGCGCACCTGCTGTATCTCTCTGGCGGAGCCGAACCGCCGCTGCTGCTGAACAAAAAGAACCTCCTCTACTGTCGGCACGATCGCCCCTTTAGCGACGCTTTTCAGCCGAGCCATCGGGGGCATGAAGGGCCGTTTTACGTAATGCCTGGGCCATCGATACTCAACCGCAATAGTGGGCTCTATCACTCGGCTGACTGCGTCGCGGTGATCCCCTGCGGCGCGGCGGAATACCGCGCGTTTTATGGCACCGGTAACGATAAACGCCCCGCCGCCTATCGCGCGCTGAAAAAACAGCGGCTGGCGGCGCTTTATGATGCATTACGCCGCGCCATACCGGAAACCGAGGGAATGAGGCTGGTTGACGGCGCCACCCCGGTGACGTTGCAAAAGTATCTCTATTCGCCGGAGTGCGGGATGTACGGCGCGGCACACGATGTAACGCAGTTCAATCCGCTGCCGGTCACTCGCGTTGCCGGACTGTATATCGCAGGCCAGGCGGTTACCGGGCCGGGGGTCATCGGTGCCACGATCTCCGCCTTTCTCGCCTGCGGTTATTTACTGGGTCACCAGAATCTGCTGAGCGCAGTCAGAGCCTGTCGTTAAGGCGTCTGGGGCATTATTTTAACGCTGATATTAAGGAAAATAGGATGGATAAGAACGCACTGAAGGAAAAAGTTAATCAGGTCCTGGCCGGGGAGTTTGAACTGGAGCAGAACGATCTGCTGCCTGAGGCAAAGCTCTATGAGGATTTAGGCCTGGACAGCCTGGATGCGGTCGATATGGTCGTCGCCTTTGAAAAAGCCTTTGCTATTCACTTAGGTAAAAATACCGAGCTGGTGAGCATCAAAACGCTCGGTGAGCTGCAGGAGTTCATCATCAAAACCACCATCGCTCAGGCGGTCCGATAGTGCAAAACGTCAGGATGACATTCCCCCTACCCGCGCGGAGCCTGATCCCCCATCGCGAAGGGATGTGCTGCATCGACAGTATTCTCAGCGCGGAGGGCCAGCAGGTGCAGGCGTCCGTCACGCTGCATGCCCATCATCTGTTACTCGGCGAAGACGGCCTGCTGGACCGCTGCGGTTATATCGAACTGGCCGCGCAGGCCGCCTGTGGGTTAAAGGGAGTCGATACCTGTGCAGGCCGCGCATCCGCAACCGCGCTGCTGGCTTCGGTCGATCATTACCGGGTCGTTGATGATGCAAAAATGGGTGAAACGCTGCTGATTGGCGTGGCCATCACCACGGAGCTTGCGGGTCTCAGCATGCTGGAATTCAACGTCTCCTGCGGGCAACGCTTACTGGCCAGAGGACAGCTAAAAGTGTTCTATCAGACGGATAATTAACGGAGTATGACTGCACCATGACCACTGCTATTTTTCACCGGGGAAGCCGCATCGCCGTGCTGTTAATTCACGGGCTGACCGGTACACCAAAGGAGATGGACTCCATTGGAATGCGTCTACACCGCTACGGATTTACCGTTTCCATTCCCGTGCTGCCGGGCCACTGCGCGGATATGAACGCGCTGTTGCAAACCAATCGGCTGGACTGGCTGCAGGCAATTGCGACGGAATACCGAAGGCTGACCGGCGAGGGCTATGTAGTATTCGCCGGAGGTCTGTCGGCGGGGGCCTCGATGGGGATTATCCTCGCCCACCACTTCCCGGATATGCGCGGACTGGCGCTCTATGCCATTACGCTGAAATGTAACGGTTGGGCGGTATCAAAGTTCTCGTTTATGCTGCCGCTGCTGCTAAAAATCCCGCTGTTTCGCAATCACTATCACTTTAAGGAAGCGCCGCCGTACGGCATTAAAAACGAGCAGCTGCGCGAGCGTATCGTCATGAGGCTGCAAAGCGGCGACAGCTCGGCGGCGGGCCACACCAACACGCCGGGCGTGATGCTGCGCGAAGTGCTGCGGCTGGCAGGGGAGGCAAAAAGGGTGATGCCCACCACCCGGGTTCCGGCCCTGCTGATTCACGCGCGTGAGGACGACGTCACGGATATTGCCAATTCCCGCTACGTTGAACGCCACTACGGCGGCAAAACGGCGTTTATTCAGCTGGAGGAGAGCTACCATCTGGTGACTATCGATCAGGAACGCCAGCAGGTGGCGGAAGCGACCGCCCGCTTCTTTTATCAACAGCTGGACGAGCGCGAACGCCAGCTGCTGGCCGCATCCGCACGCAAAAAAATCCCGGGTATTGATGCCCAGCCGGAACCGGGAGGACAGCAGAAAAAGTAAACGACCGGGCTGCATTTCTGCGATCGCCAGCGCCTGTGCTATTATCGCCATCAACGCGCCGCTTCATCGAACGGCGCACCTCTTTTCAACCCCTTAAGGTATGCAGCCGTGAATAAAAGAGCGATAGCTCCTACCGTTATCTTTATTGCCGCCGTGGCGTTTTTGGTGTGGTTTATCGCTTCCGGCGCGGCGATGCCCGGCAGCCAGTAAGGATGGCCGGTTAACTGGTTGGACCAATATTGAATGGCACAAATCTGATAACGCCATTATTTAACACAATATATCCGCGTTGATACCTGTACGTATTGATCATTGCGTGTATAAATTGCATAATTTTTTCATCTTCAATTATGCATTCCTGAATGCATTTACGCATTTTTTTACCCAATAACGTCGATTAGCTCCGGTACTGCAACTGTCGAATCGCGACACTGATGCTTATCAGGTGCAGATTGCCCCGCTAACAAGGCGGCTGGCGCTTACGGGTCGTTATAATTACGTCTGTCATTACCTGCTGTCTTATAACAAAACTTACTGAATTTAGTGAATTTAATAACGTGAGTCGCTTCCGCTTATTCATATATTTAGCGAGAAGGCTGCCCGTTAGTTATTTGTAAATTTAGCCTCTGCTTTCAGGGGCGAAGCTTGACCTCACTACCAGGAAAAAGATCTATGTCCGAAAACTTGATTGAACGTATTTCAACGGCGCTGGGATCGGAAAAAACGCTGGAAGGATTTGTACGCCAGCTGCTGGAAATGCTTGAACTGGTTACCGATATGGAATCAACCTACCTGACGCATATTGATGATGCCGAAGGGCTTCAGCATATCCTCTATGCCCGCAATACGCATAAAATGCAGATCCCCGAGGGGCTATCGGTGCCGTGGCAGGACACGCTGTGCAAGCGCGCGATGGAAGATGGCCGCAGCTTCACCAACGATGTACCTGCCGTCTGGCCCGATTCTGACGCGGCTAAAGCGCTCGGCATCACTACCTACCTCAGTACCCCGGTGATGCTGGGCGACGGCATGCTGTACGGCACGCTCTGCGCCGCCAGCGCTCAGAGCCACCCGCTGTCGGGGCGTGCGGAACAGATCATCAATTTGTTTGCCGAACTAATCGGCCAGTACATCCGTAAAGAACAACTGCTGCAGGAACTGCGCGAGGCCAATGATGCGCTGACCGCCGTCAGCATGACCGATGAACTGACCGGGTTGCCTAACCGCCGCTCGGTGTTCAACTACCTGCCGAAGCTGTTTGTCGCTGCGGCAATAGAGGAGCGTTCGGTACTGGTTGCCTTTGTCGATCTTGACGGCTTCAAAGCGATTAATGACAGCTACGGCCATGAAAGCGGCGACCGCTTCCTGCAGTCGATTGCCCAGCGGCTGCGTCAGTTCGCAGGCCCGGAAGATATTATCGGCCGCCTGGGCGGGGATGAATTTATTATCGCCAGCCTGGGCCCGCAGCTCGATACCGTCAGCGACGATCACGTGCAGACGTTCAAGGCACAGCTGGCAGATAAGCTGATGGGAAGGTATGAACTGCGCGGCAATCTGATTGAGTACGGGGGGGCGAGTCTGGGTGTGATCGCGGCCAATCCACTGCTCTGCACGCCGGACCTCGCGGTCAACGATGCGGACAGCAGCATGTATCAGGATAAAATTCGCCGCAGGCATCTGCAGCATTAAAAAACCGGCGATAAATTGCCGCCTGCTGAGGCCTGAACTGAACCACGAATGCCAGAATGCAGGCTGGATGTGCCCCCGAGCGGGCAATCCGCAGCGCTGAACGGAGAGAGGAAGCCAGGATTCGGCCGCATCGACGCGGCCGGAAGTCACAGCCGCGCAGGACGCGCGTCTGCAGCGGTCCGACAGGCATAAAAAAACCGCCATCTCAAAGAGACAGCGGTTTTTTATTAGTCCAATAAGTCGATCGACTTATTTATCCAGCGCGTAGGCAATCACGTAGTCACCGCGATCCGGAGACTGACGCGCACCGCCCGCCGAAATCAGGATGTACTGCTTACCTGTTTTCGGCGACTTGTAGCTCATTGGGCCACCCTGGCTGCCAACCGGCAGACGGGCTTTCCACACTTCTTTACCGGTTGAGGTATCGAAAGCACGCAGGTAGTAATCCTGAGTACCTGCGATAAACACCAGGCCGCCCTGAGTTGCCAGCGTACCGCCCAGCGTTGGCATGCCCACCGGCATCTGCGCCTTCATCTTAATACCAAACGGACCGGTATCCTGCACCGTACCCACCGGCACCTGCCACACAATTTTCTGTGTTTTCAGGTCGATAGCTGACAGCGTACCGAACGGTGGTTTCTGGCAAGGAATGCCCAGCGGCGACATGAAGCGGTTTTTGTTCACGGCAAACGGGGTGCCTTTCAGCGGAACGGCGCCCATGCCGGTATTCACCGATTCACCACCGTTGCTGGCAGGACCAGAGGTGGTTTGTGCAGGGATCATCTGCACCCACAGTCCAAGACGCATATCGTTAGCGAAGATGTAATGGTTGTTCGGATCGGTCGACAGGCTGCCCCAGTTCATACCGCCCAGTGAGCCCGGGAAGCTGAGGGACAGGTCGGTACCCGGAACGGTGAACAGACCATCGTAACGCATAGATTTAAAGCCGATACGGCAGGCCAGCTGATCGAACGGCGTAGCGCCCCACATATCAGATTCGGTCATCGTATCCGCACCGATCTGCGGCATACCAACGGACTTCGGCTGGGTTGGCGTGTACTGCTCGTTAGGAATGTTGCCAGGCTTAACCGGCACTTCTTTCACTTCGGTCAGCGGTTTACCGGTCAGACGATCCAGCACGAAGATCTGGCCCGCTTTGGTACCAAAGACCACCGCAGGTTTGCTGCTACCGTCTTTTTGCGGGAAGTCGATCAGGCTTGGCTGCATTGGGATATCGAAGTCCCACAGATCGTTATGAACGGTCTGATACACCCATTTTTCTTTACCGGTCGTCGCATCCAGTGCCAGAATAGAGGCACCATATTTATGGTCCAGCGCGTTACGGTTTGCGCCCCACAGGTCAACGGACGAGCTACCCATCGGCAGGAACACGGTGTTCATCGCCGGATCGTAGGACATCGGAGCCCAGGAGTTCGGCGTGCTGCGAACGAAGGTTTTACCCGCTTCCAGCTTCGCCGTTGGATCCGGATTGCCCGGGTCAAACGCCCAGCGCATTTCACCGGTGATCACATCAAAACCGCGCAGTACGCCACCAGGCATATCGGTCTGCACGTTATCAGCTACGCGTCCACCCACCACGACGGTCGTGCCCGCCAGCGTTGGTGCGGAGGTCAGCTGATACTTAGGATCGCCCGCATCCCCCAGACCGGCTTTCAGGTCAACAAAACCTTTATCACCGAAGTTCTGACACATTTCACCGTTATCGGCGTTGATCGCCACCAGGCGCGCGTCGATGGTGTTCATCAACAGACGGCGCTGACAGGTATCACCGGCAGCCAGAGCAACCGAGGTTACCGGCGTTGAATCCGGCACGCTTGGCTGCTGCAGCGGTTTAGTGGCATCAAAGTAAGCCAGGCCACGGCAGCGGTTCCATACCTGGGACTGCGCGTTGATTTCGGTTTTCCAGATCTGTTTACCGGTATCCGCATCCACGGCAATCACGTTGTTATGCGGCGTACAGAGGTACAGACGGTCACCGATCTGCAGCGGGGTTTGCTGATCTTCAGCACCGTTGCCGGTTGGGCTTTCCGGGATATCACCGGTATGGAAGGTCCAGACGGGTTTCAGATCCTTCACGTTATCACGCGTGATCTGGTCCAGCGCCACAAAGCGGCTGCCTCCGGTCGTGTTGCCGTAGTTATCCCAGTTTTTCTGTTCGGTTGATTTATCCACCGGCACCAGCGGCAGTTCCTGCCCGCTCGATGCAACCGGCGGATGCGGCTGGAACATTTCAAACGCCGTTACCAGCAGGCCAACCACGGTCACCGCGCTCAGACCATAGGAAAGCTTCGCTGCTGAAGGTTTGCCTTCACGCTTGCGCAGCGCCGGCCAGGTAATCAGCGCCAGCAACAGCATACCGGCGAAGAACACCACGCGGGAAACCAGCGGCCAGAAATCAATACCGGCATCCTGAATGGCCCAGATAACGGTACCAATAAACACCAGAGCAAAAATCAGCACTGCGGATGATTTACGACGGAAGAACTGGATTGCTGAAATGGCGGTAACAATACCGGCAATCGCAAAGTACCAGCTACCACCCAGTGAAATCAGTTTGACACCACCAATGACGAAATACAGGCCTGCTGCCAGCAGAATTAACCCTAGCAGGAAACACCACAAGCCCAGCCATTTTGATGACCCGGCATTTGTATGAGACATACAAAAACACTCCTGGAGAGAATAAGACGCCATTATTGCTGGCAGATGCCGCCGTGTGTGGCGGTTGCCATCCCGCTCATAACGATGAGCTACAATAAGTATAGATGTCTTATTTTTATTAACATTATTACGCGGGACCAGCCCGTCCGGTGTTAACCGCTGAAGCTCACACACCCGCCAAACCTGGGCTGACGGACATAAGCTCCCGCAACTAACGCCAAAATTGTACCACCAGGTTCATTCTGTGATAAACAAAAAGTTAACATCCAACTAAAAAATTATCCATATGGTTCATTTTTTACACCACGGCTCACCGGTAAAGAATTGAGACTATGGCCGAGTATGCTTATCGCCTTAGCGAGGTTGACTCGCTGTTCTTTCCCACTGTCACGATCGTAAATAGCAACGTCGGTAGCGGTTCCGCCATGAGGAACCACGATAATAAATCGCCCGCCCTGCCGTCTGGCATTACGCACGCAGGCATTGACCCGCATATGGGAAAAGTCATTGGCGATGCTCATCTGCGGAAAGGTTTTTCTGAGCGAACGGCCCAGGTTCAGCGCTTCGGTACTGGCCGCTGGCGAATCGGGGATAATGACCACATCCGTCACCTGCTGCTTCAACAGGTGTTTATCGGTCAAACGCACTAAACGCATAATCGGGTCCAGCATCAGGGCAAAGCCGCAGGCCTGAATCGGGGCTTCGATCACGGTACTGGCGCAGTCATCATAACGCCCACCGCGGCAAAGCAAACGGTGTTCCATCAGCGCCTCGCAGTGCCATTCGAAATAGGTGTGGCAGTAAGCATGAGGGGGATAAAGCCACCGATCCACCACAAACGGCACGTGGGCCTTCGTCAGGGATGCCAGTAAGAAATCAAAGCGCTGTCGCGAGTCTGTCCCAAGATAGTCGCTGATTTCCGGCGCGAGAGAACGTAGCTTAGCCAGCAAAGGATGGCCTGAACACAGCAGTTTTTCCGGTTGGATTGCCAGACAGTCCAGCCATTGCGATTCGAACAGGCCGGTGAACGGCTGGTAGAAAGCACATAGCGCTGCGCGGAAAGCGGCGAACTCCTGCGGAGTTCCCGTGCTGTTAATTTTCAACTCCACATTTTCCTGCAGGCCCAGCGATCTAAAGAAATCATACTGCAGGACCAGCTGCTCCACTTCGATATCCACCGCCGCGTAGCCGAAAGCTTCCACGCCAAGTTGCTGATACTGTTCGATATGTTCCCCTTTATTTTCTGCACTTCGAAACATCGCTCCCTGGTACCACAGTTTGCTCGTGGACTGCAGATGCGGATGCTGAGTGAGCATTTGCAGGCACCCCATCGTTCCCTCTCCGCGCAGCAGGGCGCTGCGGTTACCCGTCAGGAGAGACGTCATATTTTGCGCAGTAAAAACTGCCTCATTGCCTTCGCTCTCAAGGAGCGGCAGCCGAACTTCCTGATAGCAGTAACGGGACAGCAGGCAGGCCGCCTGATTCTCCAGCCACACCCAGTCGGTGACCTGGTTGTGAAAATATTTACGCGGTCGCCCGGCCTGCCTCGGCTGTACCGGCCGATGCAACTGCCTTTCCAGGCGCTGGCAATACTGCGGTGTACCCAGCAAACGATTCTGATTCAGGCAATCCTGCAGACGTTTTTCTATCGAAGGGCTAAGAGGGGACTGGATAAAACGTGCATACTGTCTGGCACGTTCTTCAGGTGTATTGCCAAGCCGAAAATACTGTTCATGCGGGGTAATCATTTGCAGTTGCTGCTCACCGATATTATGCCGGTAGCTGCTCCACGGCAGTCGTTCCCCCTCGACATATTCCCGTTCCCGAAGGCGGGTATCAACAAATTTTTGCGCAATAAGCAGATAGGCTTCGGGTTCAATCAGCGAGCTGTTATATCTTCCCTCCCACAGGCTTCCGCTACGATGATACTTCTGATTAAAACAGGGAACATAGCTTCTGCCGATATGCTGAACCAGCCGACTCAGATCCTCTTTTGTCTGCGGCGTTAATAACAACATAAGTTGATGGGGTAGCAGGGTAAAAGCATGCAAAGCGAAGTCAAATATTTCGCCCGCTCGTCTTAAACAGTTAAGGAACGTTAAATAATCATCCTCATCATTAAAGACGATATCATTATTATGTCCCTTAAGCTGAATGAGTTGCGGCAACCCCTGAACATACACTCTCGACGTTCTGGACATGGGTAGCTCCCATATAATTTCGGAAATTTAATTAAAAACAGGAACGGCCATTAAACAAGAATACGGACTCTTTCACGCCAGAATAGTCCTTCATATTCACAATCATTGTCAAGCAAACAAAACCCTGACCAAGGAAACGGGCAGAATAGGCTTACGCGTACAGCTAACGAAAAGAGGTAAATAAAAAAGGGGACGGAACGCGTTTTTAATCTTTTCATCACCCCATGCCGCGCTGACCTACAGAAAAAAAACAAAGGCCAATATTAAATGATCTAAATCATCTTTCCCCTCCTCCCCATTTTTAAACTCCGTACATCACCGCAAATTCAATCGACCTTTTTATTATTAATGGCACCACGTTACAGGATAGATAAAATGGATAAAATCAGCGCAAAGTCAGCCCATAAAATGGGCGTTGTGGCTCTGACACTTGTCACCGCCTCGAACATGATGGGGTCAGGGGTATTTATGCTACCGACTAACCTGGCCGGTATTGGTTATATTTCCCTGTGGGGATGGCTGTTTACTATTATCGGGGTCATCGCCATCGCTCTGGTCTTCGCAAAAACCAGCCTGCTCACACCGCGTAACGGCGGGATCGTGGCCTATGCCAGCGATGCTTTTGGTCCCTTCGTGGGATTTCAAACCACCGTCTGCTACTGGATTAGCGCCTGGATCGGCAACGTAGCGTTGCTGGTCGCGGGTATTGGCTATCTCAGCTACTTCTTCCCGCAGCTCAAAGACCCAACCGTTGGCTGTGTGACGGCTATCGTGATCCTCTGGGGTTTTATCGGCCTCGGCAGTCTGGGCGCACGCGTAGCGGGTCGCGCTCAGTCCTTTACCGCCAGCTGTATGCTGGTTGTGGTACTGGGTATCGGCGTTGTCGGCTGGTTCTGGTTCGATCCAACGATGTTCAGCCAGGTCTATAACGGCACGGGGAAAAGCGACAGCTCGGCGATTATCTCTGCCGCCTCCATTGCGCTGTGGGGATTTCTCGGGGTGGAGTCCGCCGTGGTTTCGACAGGCCAGGTCGATAACCCGGAGCGCACGGTACCGAAAGCCACGGTGATGGGCTTGCTGATCGCGTCTGTCTGCTACGTCGGCAGCTGCACGGTGATCATGGGTCTGGTGCCTCACGCCGAACTGGTGAATTCCTCTGCACCTTTCGCCGATGCAGCACGCTATATGTTTGGTCCTACCGCGGGCAATATCGCCTCGGCGCTCAGTATTATCGCCTGCTTCGGCTCAATCTCCGGCTGGCTGATCCTGCAGTCCGAGGGGCCACGCGCGGGTGCCCAGCAGGGGCTGTTCCCGCAATTCTTTGCCGATGTGAATAAAAATGATGTCCCGATGAAAAGCCTGGTTTTCACCGGCGTGCTGATGAGTATCGTCCTGATGATGACCGCCTCGCCTAATCTGGCAAAACAGTTTGAAGTCGTCATTTTAATGTCCGTCTTTGCCTCCCTTTTGCCTTACATGTACGCGTTAATCTCTCTGCCCATCATTATGATGTCCAAAAAAATGAATCGCGGCCCCACCTTTATGTTCTACGCCGTCATGGTGGCGATTGGCATGATCTACAGTATTTTCGCACTGCTGGGCTCAGGAACTGATTCAATATTCTGGGGGATCGTCATGATGATGTTCACCATTCCGTTATTCTCCTTCGTCGCCGCAGGCCGCAATAAAAAAGGGGATGACATTCTTTATCTCGATAAAAAATCCTGATCCGACCTTTCTTTCATCCATTAAAAAGGAATTAACACGATGACTCTGTCTATTGAAAGCCAAAATAAACTTGATGCATTCTGGTCACACTGCGTTAAAAATCAATATTTCAACCTGGGTTATCCCGAGTCCGCAGATTTTGATTACACTAATCTTGAACGTTTTATGCGTTTCTCCATTAATAACTGCGGTGACTGGGGCGAATACTGTAATTACCTGTTGAACTCTTTCGAGTTTGAAAAAGAAGTTATGGAATACTTCGCCAGTCTGTTCAAAATTCCTTTCGCCGAAAGCTGGGGATATATCACCAACGGCGGCACCGAGAGCAATATGTTTGGCTGCTATCTTGGCAGGGAAATCTTCCCGGATGGCACGCTGTACTACTCTAAAGATACGCACTATTCCGTAGCAAAAATCGTTAAGCTGCTGAGGATCAAATCTAGTGTGGTGGAATCGCTGCCGAACGGCGAGGTCGACTACGACGACCTGCTGAATAAAATCGCCCGGGACAATGAAAAGCATCCGATTATTTTTGCCAACGTCGGTACGACCGTGCGTGGGGCGATTGATGATATCGCGCTGATTCAGCAACGGCTGAAGGAGGCCGGCTTTAAGCGTGAGGATTATTACCTGCACGCCGATGCCGCGCTGAGCGGCATGATCCTGCCTTTCGTTGACGAACCACAGGCCTATTCTTTTGCTGACGGTATTGATTCTATTGGCGTTTCCGGCCACAAAATGATCGGTTCGCCCATTCCCTGCGGCATTGTGGTTGCGAAGAAGAAAAACGTCGACCGCATCTCCGTTGAGATCGATTACATCTCTGCCCACGATAAAACTATCTCGGGCTCCCGCAACGGGCATACCCCGCTGATGATGTGGGAAGCCGTGCGCAGTCATAGCCATGAAAGCTGGGTACGCCGTATTGAACGCTGCCTGAACCTGGCCGAATATGCCGTTGAGCGTTTCCAGAAGGCGGGAATCAATGCGTGGCGCAACAGAAACTCCATCACCGTCGTCTTCCCCTGCCCTTCAGAAGCCGTCTGGAAAAAACACTGTCTGGCTACCTCCGGCGATATCGCTCACCTGATCGTCACCGCGCATCATCTGGACTCCAGCCAAATCGATCGGCTGATTGATGATGTTATCGCTGACCGACAGGTTAACGCCGCGTAAAAAACGGTCACCAGGTAAGGAGTGAAAATGAGTAAAATTCAGGCCATCCGGGGAATGCGCACCATTCTTCCCGAAGAAACGCCCGTCTGGCAATGGCTGGAAAGTCAGGTCAGAAACATCACCTGGCGCTACGGCTATCAGGAAATTCGCCTCCCCATTCTGGAACCCGTCTCGCTCTTTGAGCGAGCGATCGGTGAATCTACCGATATTGTGTCGAAGGAAATGTATAACTTCCTGGATAAAAGCGGCGAGCACATCACTCTCCGCCCGGAGGGCACCAGCGGCTGCGTAAGAACCATCATTGAAAACAATATGTGTTACAACAGCACGCAGCGTTTGTGGTACCAGGGGCCGATGTTTCGCTATGAGCGGCCACAAAAAGGCAGGTTGCGCCAGTTTACCCAGTTTGGGGTGGAAACTTTTGGCATGCCCGGTGCGGACATCGACGCCGAGCTGATTTATATGGCCAGCGATATTTTTAAGGCATTAAAGGTAGAGCGCTACGTGCGGCTGGAGATCAATTCACTCGGCACCCTGCCGGAACGCCATGAGCATCGCCAACAGCTGGTGAGTTATTTTGAACAGCACCGCGAGATTCTGGACGAGGATAGTCTGCTGCGTTTGCAAAACAATCCGCTGCGTATTCTCGACAGTAAGAATCCGGATATGCAGAGCATGATCGAGGGTGCCCCAAAACTTCTCGACTATCTGGGACATGAATCACGCCAGCACTTTGAAGAACTGTGTGGACTGCTGGATAGCGCCGGTATTGGCTACACCATTAATCCTCGTCTTGTTCGGGGGCTGGATTATTACACGCGCACGGTATTTGAGTGGATAACCGACGAGCTGGGATCGCAGGGCACACTCTGCGGCGGTGGGCGTTATGACGGGCTGGTTGAGCTGTTCAGTCATAAAACATTACCCGCTTCCGGCTTCGCGATTGGCGTTGAACGACTGCTACTGCTGCTGGAAACCGTGGGGGCTAAGGGGAGTGTCAGCAATCATCCCGATATTGTTGTCACCTGTGAAGATCCCGCTCGCAGCATCGATGCCCTGCTTCTGGCGGACCAGCTTCGACGGCATCTGCCTGATTTTAAAGTCCTGAGTGATTTCACGGGCGCCAAAATCAAACGCCAGCACGCGAACGCCCTGAAAAGCGGTTGCCGGTATATTGTGACGTTAAACGGTGACAGTCGAACGGGGCTCTGGGACCTGAAGGCAAATTCGCAGGAAACAATGAGACCGGATGATATCTGGAAAAAACTGTCTCACCGACCTGCCAACACGACGGCAGACTGAGTGAAAAAAAAGGGAGCCATCAGGCTCCCTTACAGATTAACGCTTGTTCTTCTTCAAATGGCTGAGCAGGCGCTTACGCTTGCGCAGCTGATTTGGCGTCAGCAAGTTACGCTTGCCTTCAAACGGGTTCTCACCCTCTTTGAACTGAATACGGATCGGCGTCCCCATCACTTCCAGTGAACGACGGAAGTAGTTCATCAGGTAGCGCTTATAGGAGTCCGGCAGGTCTTTGACCTGGTTACCGTGGATGACCACGATCGGCGGGTTATAGCCACCGGCATGAGCATACTTCAGCTTAACGCGACGGCCGCGCACCATCGGCGGTTGGTGATCGTCAGCGGCCATATTCATAATGCGCGTCAGCATTGAGGTGTTCACGCGACGAGTCGAGCAGTCATAGGCTTCGGTGACGGATTCAAACAGATTGCCGACGCCGCTGCCATGCAGCGCAGAAATAAAGTGAATGCGCGCGAAGTCGATAAAGCCCAGACGGAAGTCCAGCGTCTCTTTCACTTCATCACGGACTTCCTGGCTCAGGCCGTCCCACTTGTTCACCACAATCACCAGCGAACGACCGCTGTTGAGGATAAAGCCCAGCAGCGACAGATCCTGATCCGAGATCCCCAGATGGGCATCAATCACCAGCATCACGACGTTGGCATCTTCAATGGCCTGCAGCGTCTTGATTACCGAGAACTTCTCAACCGTATCGGTCACTTTACCGCGCTTGCGCACACCCGCAGTGTCGATCAGGATGTATTCGCGTCCATCGCGCTCCATCGGGATATAGATACTGTCGCGGGTGGTACCCGGCATATCGTAAACCACGACGCGATCTTCACCGAGGATGCGGTTAGTCAGCGTTGACTTACCGACGTTAGGACGACCCACAATCGCCAGCTTGATCGGCAGATCCAGCGGGTTAAAGTCATCTTCCTCTTCTTTTTCTTCTTCTACCGTTTCGCCGCGCGCTTTGGCTTCTTTGCGCTCCAGCTCGGCCCAGTAGGCGGCGTTTTCTTCTTCTTCGGTCACTTCGCGGGGATCGACTTTATCCATCCACGGCAGTAGAACCATTTCCAGCAGGCTGGTCACACCGCGACCGTGCGAGGCGGCGATCGGATGAATTTCACCCAGACCCAGCGACCAGAAGTCCAGCACCGCCGCATCCGCATCCAGACCATCGGTTTTGTTAGCGACGAGGAACGTCGGCTTTTCACGCGAACGCAGGTGGTTAGCGATAGCCGTGTCAGCAGGCATTAACCCGGCACGGGCATCAACCATAAACAGGACAACGTCAGCTTCTTCAATCGCCAGAAGCGACTGCTCCGCCATACGCGTTTCCACGCCCTCTTCGGTACCATCAATACCACCGGTATCGATGCAAATATATTCGCGACCTTCGATTTCGGCACGACCATATTTGCGATCCCGGGTAAGTCCGGGGAAATCCGCCACCAGCGCATCTCGCGTGCGCGTTAAACGGTTAAAAAGGGTGGATTTTCCCACATTGGGACGCCCGACCAGCGCGACCACAGGTACCATATTGAAGCCTCATAACTGAAAATTACGCCTGGCTGCGAATACTATTCTCTGCGTCAGACAGATTTTTCCGCCGCAGGGCTCAGGACAATGGCGTAAGGATAACACGCCAGGAGAAAAACGAAACGGCCCCTGAATCATCAGGAGCCGCTATATAACGTAAACCGGGGAGATATTAGCGCGTAAACGCGTAAACCTCACCGTCTTTGGTCTGAATCAGCAGTTTATCGCTGGCCACCACCGGTTCGGTCTGGAAGCCTGAGCTGTCAACTTTCTGCTGAGCAACAAAGCGACCGTCGTCGGTATTGAGCCAGTGCAGGTAGCCTTCGCTGTCGCCCACAACCAGATAGCCGTTGTACAGAACCGGCGCGGTCAGGTTACGGTGCAGCAGATCGCTCTGACGCCAGATAGACACGCCGCCGTCGGTGCTCAGGGCGATAACGCGATCGTCCTGATCGACCAGGTAAATACGACCACCGTCAACGATCATATCGTGAACGGAGCCGATTTCGCGTTTCCACAGGATCTGGCCGGAACGCAGATCCAGCGCGGTCAGGTTACCGTTGTAGGCCAGTGCGTAAACAACGCCGTTCACGATGACCGGCGTGGTATCCACATCGGACAGGCGGTCGATTTCAGTCGCGCCGCTCGGCTGGGAAATACGCTGCTGCCAGATAATCTGGCCCTGGTTCATGATAACCGCGCTGACGCGACCGTTATCACCCCCCACAATCGCGGCACCAAAAGCGGTAGCCGGAGCAGATTCTCCGCGCAGGCTCAGGGCCGGCACGTCGAGGTTGACTGACCACTTCACGACACCGCTGGACTGATCCAGACCCTGCAGCATGCCGTTGCTGGTATGCACCAGAACCAGACCGTCGCTGATCACCGGACGGGACAGCACTTCACCGGCGGCTTTCGTCTGCCAGGCAACGCTGCCATCGTTGGTGTTTAATGCGTAAACCTGTCCGCGCTCGCTACCGACATAAACGTGGGCGCCATCAACGGTCAGACCACCGGAGAGCAGTGCAGGCAGGTTGCTGGAGAAGAAACCGGTCTTTTCTGACAGGTCAACTTTCCACTGCTCTTTGCCATCGCCCGAATTCAGTGCTTTAACAATACCGTGGCGATCGGCCGCATAAACGGTGCTGTCAGCCCAGGCCGGGTGCAGGTTAGAGTAAAAATCACCAACGCCATCACCGACCGAAGTGCTCCAGACTTTTTCCGGAGTGAACTGGTTTTGAACGGTCGGCAGTGGTGACATTTTAACCACGTCTTCTTCGCCGCTAAACCATGAACATCCGCTGAGTAAAGTGACTGAAATCAGTCCCGGCAGAAGTATCTTACGCAATTCCATGAAGTCCCTCTTGTGCCCTGTTCAGGCCAAATATTGGAGCCTTATACACGTATAACCAGAGCCGCGGCCGCGCAAAACGCCGCCAGCGGTGGGCCAAAACGTGATTAACCCGGCAGATTATTCATTTTCATTTGCAGCATTTCTTTCAGCGTCGAAGACGCATCAGAAGCCACACCCTTGCTCCACGCTTCGCGTGCGCCCTGGGTATCGCCTTTGCTTAACAGCGCTTCGCCGCGGATATCCGCCACGATGGCCGTCCAGCCGTCACCTTTGATGCTTTCCAGCGTTTTCAGCGCCACATCAGGCTGCTTCTGCTGCAGCTGAATGCGTGCCAGACGCAGATTCAGCACAGCCTGAAGGTTGGCGTCTTTTGCATCCTGCAGGCCGCTCTGCAGCTGTGTGGCTGCTTTATCCAGCTGGTTGTTATCAATGTAACGCTTCGCCAGATCGAGAGAGGCCAGAGCACCGTAGGTATTGTTGTTGTCGCTGGCAAACTTTGCCGCCGCTTCAAGCGTTGCGGGTTTGCTGGCATCCAGCGCAGAAGATACCTGCTGATAGACGGCAGATACTTCACGCGATGCGCCATCCTGGTGATTGCTCCAGTAACGCCAGCCGACCAGCGCGCCGGCGCCCAGTACCACGCCAACCACCAGAGCTTTACCATTCTGGGCAAAGAAATTCTTCAGCGCGTCTACCTGCTCGTTTTCGTTGCTATACACTTCCACGCAGTCCTACTCCTTTAAATCGTGCTTTTGCTCAGGCTCAGCGCTCCAGCATTGAAGCCAGCAGAGTTGCAGCATCACGCTGCGCCAGAGTTTGTTGTTCGCCGTTACGTAAATCTTTCACCACGACCTGGCCATTGGCAACTTCATCTTCACCAAGAACCAGAGCAACGCGTGCGCCCCACTTGTCAGCGCGGGCAAACTGCTTCTTAAAGTTGCCGCCGCCAAAGTTGGTCATGAGCTTCAGCTCGGGCAGCTCATCTCGCAGCTGCTCGGCCAGCAGCATCGCGGCTGACTGCACGCCCTGACCCGAAGCGATAACATAGACATCAACAATTCGCGTCGGTTCAAATTCTGGATTAACTGCCTGTACCAGCAGGACAAGACGCTCCAGGCCCATGGCAAATCCAACCGCTGGCGTGGCACGCCCGCCCAGTTGCTCAACCAGGCCGTCATAGCGCCCACCGGCACAGACCGTACCCTGTGAACCCAGGCTGGTCGTCACCCACTCGAACACGGTACGGTTATAGTAGTCCAGACCGCGCACCAGACGCTGGTTGACCGTATAAGCGATGCCGGCCGCATCCAGCAGCGCGCACAGGCCGCTGAAGTGCTCACGAGAATCATTGTCCAGATAGTCGCCCAGCGTTGGCGCATCGTTCAGCAGCGCCTGCACGTCCGGGTTTTTACTGTCCAGCACGCGCAGCGGGTTAGTATACATACGGCGCTTGCAGTCTTCATCGAGCACATCGATATGCTGCTCAAGGAACGCGACCAGGGCATCACGGTAGTTTGCACGCGCTTCCAGCGAACCGATCGAGTTCAGCTCCAGCTTAACGTGCTCGGCAATACCCAGCGCTTTCCACCAGCGCGCGGTCATCATGATCAGCTCGGCATCAATATCCGGGCCCTGCAGGCCAAAGACTTCTGCGCCAATCTGATGGAACTGGCGATAGCGGCCCTTTTGTGGGCGCTCATAGCGGAACATCGGTCCGATGTACCACAGACGCTGTTCCTGGTTGTACAGCAAACCGTGTTCGATACCGGCACGCACGCAGCCTGCGGTCCCTTCCGGACGCAGGGTCAGGCTTTCGCCGTTACGATCGTCGAAGGTATACATCTCTTTTTCAACCACGTCGGTCACTTCACCGATGGCGCGTTTGAATAACGGGGTTTGCTCTACAATCGGCAGACGTATTTCACTGAAGCCATAGCTGCCCAGCACCTGCTTCAGGATCTGCTCAATGCGCTGCCACACTACGGTGTCAGCCGGCAGGTAATCGTTCATGCCACGGATGGCCTGGATATTCTTCGCCACTGTTTTTTCCATTTTTTGTGTCTGGCAGCATGCTGATAAGCTTATCAACTCGCTATATTAGCCTCGGCCAGACGCGATAAATTTATTTCTCGACCTGATGAACATCGATACGGCGCGATTCATCCAGGATTGTCGCCTTGGCACGGATACGCGCTTCCAGCTGGTCGATCATATTATTGTTATCCAAGCGGTCGCGCTGGCGAACGCCGTCTTCATAAAAGCCGCTTTTCTTGTTGCCGCCGGTGACGCCCATGGTGGAGACCGTTGCCTCACCGGGGCCGTTCACCACACAGCCGATAATGGAGATATCCATCGGCGTGATGATATCTTCCAGCCGCTCTTCCAGCGCATTCACCGTACCGATCACGTCAAACTCCTGACGGGAACAGGTCGGGCAGGCGATAAAGTTGATACCGCGAGCGCGAATACGCAGGGATTTCAGAATATCGAAACCGACTTTCACTTCCTCAATCGGATCGGCCGCCAGCGAAATACGCAGCGTATCGCCAATCCCTTCGGACAGCAGTAAGCCGAGGCCGATAGCAGATTTAACCGCACCGGCACGCGCACCGCCCGCCTCGGTAATCCCGAGGTGCAGTGGCTGATCGATCTGCTTTGCCAGCAGGCGATAGGATTCAACGGCAAGGAAAACGTCAGAGGCTTTTACGCTGACTTTAAACTGATCGAAATTGAGACGATCGAGGTGATCCACATGGCGCATGGCCGATTCCAGCAGCGCCTGCGGCGTTGGCTCGCCGTATTTTTCCTGCAGATCCTTTTCCAGCGATCCGCCGTTTACGCCGATACGGATCGGAATATTGTAGTGCCGCGCGCAGTCAACGACCTGGCGGATACGCTCTTCGTTACCGATGTTACCGGGGTTGATACGCAGGCAGTCCACGCCATATTCAGCGACCTTTAAAGCAATGCGGTAGTCAAAATGAATATCGGCAACCAGAGGAACGTTAACCTGCTGTTTGATCAGGCGGAACGCTTCCGCCGCATCCATGGTCGGCACGGACACGCGAACGATATCAACACCGACGCGCTCCAGTGCTCTGATCTGAGCAACGGTGGCAGCAACGTCGGTGGTCTTGGTATTGGTCATAGACTGGACGGCGATAGGTGCTCCGTCGCCCACGGGCACCTTGCCGACGTAAATGCGCTTCGATTTGCGACGGGTAATGGGTGCTTCATTATGCATATTCTTTCTCCACAATTGCTCGCGCCCAGAGAAGATGCGTTATGGCGCACCAACTGTCAGACGAGCAACCTGGTTAGTACGGATAAAACGACTCAGATCGACAGGATTGCCCTGATACTGGATCTGTACTGCGGCTGGCGCACCAATTTTCAAACGATAAGGCGCGGTGCCAGCAAGGCTAAGTTTACCACCGCTGCGCTGGATCCCGCTGAACAGTTTTTTCCCTGCGGAATCGGTGACTTCCAGCCAGCAGTCTTTCGTGAAGCTCATCACCAGCGCATTTGGATCGGCGGCAGGCTGGCTGACGCCAGCGCTGGCGGTTGGCAGCGGGCTGCCGGTGGTGCTATCAACCGGAGCCTGGCTTGGCGAAACCACGGCAGGCTGATTCTGGCTGGTTTGAGCCGAAGCGGCGGGCGCAGAAGCAACGGGAGCGGTAGCCGCTGGAGCCGCCGCATTTCCGCTATTTTCTACCGGTTCGACGGGTGTAGTCTGAGCCGAAGCCCCCTCTTCAGGGGACTGTGGCTGAGCGGAGGCGTCCGGGGAACTGCCTTCGCTACTACCTTCCAACTGGATAGACTGGCTGTTGTCATCGCTAACGGAGCTGTTCTGATCGGACAATGAGACCAGATCGTCCTGTGCGGCTTTATGATTCTGCCACCACCAGGCACCGGTCAGGCCGACCACCACGAACACCACCAGCCAGGTGAAGATCATTAACCAGCCGTCCCGCTTTTTGCGACGTTTACCCAGAGCAAAACTCTGCATGGGCTCAACTTTCGCCGCCCTGATCGGAGCCTGTTTTGCCATCATCGGCAGCAGGTCCTCTTCTGGTATACGAACCAGACGGGCATACGAACGGATATAGCCGCGTAAGAAGGTCGATGCCAGATCGGCCGGGGTCTTATCTTCTTCAAGGTCGCGAACGGTGGAAAGTTTCAGGCAGAGGCGCTCAGCAATGTTCTGCTGAGTCAGGCCCATTTGTTCACGGGCGCTACGCAGGCGCTCGCCTGTTGAATTTACGTTAGATTTTTCTTGAGTGGCTTCAGTATTCATTAGCTAGAAAGTGCTGGTACTGTATCGATTGTGGAAAAATTCGCGCAAGTTGGCCCCCAAAATGTTTAACGTCAGCAGTGCGGCCTTCCTGCACGGCGAAGCGAATCTCTAGCCACAAACTTTCCGCTGAAACAGGAAAGCTGTGTTGATAAATGTCTAACAGGATCCGCGAATCCTCACGTCTCCCCTTTCCAAATCGCCTTTCGGCTTCTGCCAGCATGGGCATTCCCTTAGCAGGATCGGCTGTCACCGCTTCTGCCAGCGCATCACGCGCTTTGTCTTGCTGCCCGGCATTCAGATAACAGTAGCCTGAATTTTCAACGCTGTCGGCACGAGTCCCATTTGCTGAATCTTCAGCAGCCTGAATGAAATGCCGTTGTGCCGCATCATACTGCCCTAATCTGCAAAGAAACGCACCGTAATTATTAAGCACATACCCGTTTTGCGGTGCCAGCGTCAGCGCACGATGATAGTGCTTTGCAGCCAGCCTATCGTCGCCCGCCCGATGCTGATAGCGGGCTTCCGCCAGCTGTGTACGATAATCATTCGGTGCCAGCATCAACGCCCGCTGCAGATTTCTCTGCGCGGCATCTAATTCGCCGCGCGCCAGATACGCCAGACCCAGCTGCAGCCGGGTTTCAACCAGTGCCCTGTTCTGCTGTGACGTCTGGCATCCCACCAGCAGCAACGCTGCCGCGGCCATCATCCTGATGCGCATTCTGCCTCTCCCTGGACTGTGACATAACCGTCAGGGTACGCCAATCAGCCCGGGGCCAACAGCCCGCGGCGGCAGATGATTACCGGAAAAAACCGGCTTTCAGAGCGCCTTCACAGATATGGCCTCTCCGGCCATTTTCTTTCTCAGAGTACGCTTGGTTCTGTCGATCACATCACCAGCCAGCTGACCGCAGGCGGCATCGATGTCGTCGCCGCGCGTCTTACGGACAATAGTCGTAAAGCCGTATTCCATCAACACCTTAGAGAAGCGGTCAATGCGGCTGTTAGAGCTACGGCCGTACGGTGCACCCGGGAACGGGTTCCATGGGATCAGGTTAATCTTACACGGCGTATCTTTCAGCAACGCGGCCAACTCATGGGCGTTGTCGGTGCTGTCATTGATGTGATCGAGCATCACGTACTCAATGGTCACCCGCCCCTGGTTGGCGTTAGATTTACCGATATAGCGGCTGACGGCGGCCAAAAACGTTTCAATATTGTACTTTTTATTGATCGGAACAATTTCGTCACGAATTGTGTCATTCGGGGCGTGAAGCGAAATAGCCAGCGCCACGTCGATCATATCGCCCAGCTTATCCAGCGCGGGAACCACACCCGACGTCGACAGCGTTACGCGGCGCTTGGACAGACCAAAGCCGAAGTCGTCCAGCATGATTTCCATCGCCGGAACCACGTTAGTCAGGTTCAGCAGCGGTTCACCCATTCCCATCATCACCACGTTGGTGATTGGACGCGAGCCGGTGACTTTCGTTGCGCCGATGATTTTAGCGGCACGCCAGACCTGACCAATAATTTCCGAAACGCGCAGGTTGCGGTTGAAGCCCTGCTGCGCGGTAGAGCAGAATTTACATTCCAGCGCACAGCCAACCTGGGAGGAAACACACAGCGTGGCGCGATCTTTTTCTGGAATATAAACGGTTTCGACCTGCTGGCCGCCTACCTGAATAGCCCACTTGATGGTGCCATCCGCAGAGCGCTGTTCTTCAGCCACTTCCGGCGCGCGAATTTCCGCCAGCTCTTTCAGCTTGTTGCGAAAGACCTTGTTGATATCGGTCATTTCATCGAAATCATCGCAGCAGTAGTGGTAAATCCACTTCATGACCTGATCGGCACGAAACGGCTTTTCACCCAGGCTGGCGAAAAACTCGCGCATTTGCTGGCGATTCAGGTCGAGCAGGTTGATTTTGTCTTTTTTTGGCAGGACGGTTACAGGCGATGCGGACGACGGCGTCACAATAGTATCTGACATAATGTTCTCTGGCCTCGTTATTACACGTTATGGCGCTGTTTCGGTGAATTCAGGTGAATAGAATAAGAAGCGCCCCGGAGAGCAAGCTCTACCGGGGCGCATAATTGTACTCGCGACTAACGTAAGGTTAAAGCGGCAGACAAAAATAAATTGTAAACCGCAGGGTTATTCACCGTACCTGACGCCAGTCTGGCAGCCGCTAGTTAGCGAGTGCGTGGGCAGATTTCGCCTTCGCCGAAGAAGTAGGCGATTTCACGTGCAGCAGATTCAGCAGAGTCAGAACCGTGGGTGGCATTCTCGGTGAAGCTGTCAGCGTAGTCAGCACGCAGAGTACCCGCCAGAGCGTTAGCTGGGTTAGTTGCGCCCATCAGATCGCGGTGACGCTGAACGGCGTTTTCGCCTTCCAGTACGGAAACAACTACCGGACCAGAAGTCATGAACTCTACCAGACCATCAAAGAACGGCTTACCCTGGTGCTCAGCATAGAAACCTTCGGCCTGTTCTTTGCTCAGGTGCAGCATTTTGCTACCAACGATTTTGAAGCCAGCGCTTTCAAAACGGTTGAAGATGGCACCGATCACGTTTTTTGCAACAGCGTTAGGTTTTACGATGGAAAAGGTACGCTCAATAGTCATGTTGACCCCTGTTTTATACGTCGAGTTTAGCCGTGAAAAGTGTCCCGGCCGGGAAAATGGCCGCAGATTATAAGGGTGCATAAGCGGAAATGCCTATCGGAGTTTCAAGAAAATGTTGAAAAACACGATCGGCGTCGCGGCTTTTTTCGCCACCTGCCGCCATTTTACCCAGCCGTTGGCTGATTAACCACCCAACGGCGGTAAAACCGCATAAATCAGTTAATGATGGCAATCCTAACCGCACGGCTGTCGGCGCGGCCGCGATCGTCAATCGCGCGTATTCTGTACACTCCGGAGCGCGATGGCTGCCAGTCCAGCGGCGTTTTGCTGGCGCTGCTGCCGAGATAGATATCATCAACGAACCAGTAAACGGTGCGGCTGTCGGCATCGGTCACCGCGCTGAAACTGATATGCTCGCGCCCGCGCTGCGACTGACGCAGCGTGTAGGTGGTATTTTTCAGCGGTGAGGTAATTCGCGGTGCGGAACCGCTTTGTGCCTCCGGCTGGCATTCCCCGGCGGGCGGCGGCCGTTTTGGCAGACCCGCGCTGGCAAAAACGTTCGCCAGATCCGAGGGCCAGAATTCGAAGACCTCAACATGGCTGTTTTGTTCGTCCCACGGCGCACAGGCCACCCTGCCGGTCAGGTTATCAATCCTCAGCGGACGATAAACGGTATCAACGGTGATGGGAGATTTACCGGGAATAAACCAGCTGCTGCCGCGCTGCTGGCACCATTGAGTCGGCAGGTTGCCGCTGGGCAGGCAGATATCCACCTTTTTCAGCTGCGGGGGAAAGCGGTGCCGCGGCTCCTGAATCCGCGGATAGCTGGCGACCACGCTGTCGATAATATTAAAGAACAGCGGCGCGGCGGCTTCCACGCCGATAAAGGCGTTATTGCCCTGGCCGGAAAAATTCCCTTCCCAGACAACCAGCACGTAAGGCCCAAAAATTCCTACGCTCCATGCATCGCGGAATCCCCATGAGGTGCCGGTTTTCCAGTAAACCGGCAGCGAGGAAGGCCGCTGGGCCAGCGTATCGCCGGGGCGACGATGCTGGCGCAGAATATCGAGGGTCATAAAGCTGGCTTCTTCACT
The DNA here is from genome assembly GCF_003751505.1 of Erwinia sp. JUb26. Taxonomy (GTDB): domain Bacteria; phylum Pseudomonadota; class Gammaproteobacteria; order Enterobacterales; family Enterobacteriaceae; genus Erwinia. Next base: position 169,640 of record NZ_RJVB01000009.1, read on the forward strand.
CAGCAGCCGGACGCCGGCATCAGCCGGGTCGCCTTCACGCATCCGCAGCGGACGCAGCTCACCCCGGTTAGCCAACATGGCATACAGCCTGGCCAGTTCCTGAGCGGTAACCTCGCCGCCGCCCAGCACCAGCGAAAGTCCGTAATGCTTTTCGCTGGCCATATTGCTGATGCCCGCCAGTCGTAAAAACTGGTAGAAGCCCGGCTGGCGCAGCTGCGCTGCTATTGCCACGGCGGGAATATTGCGGCTGAAGTTGAGCGCATCGGTTGCGGTCACCGGTCCGAGAAAGCGGCGGTCAAAGTTTTCCGGCGCATAGCTGCCGAAGGTGGACGGCACATCCTTCAGCACGGTCATCGGATGCAAAACGCCCTGCTCCATGCCCAGCGCATAGATAAAGGGTTTAAGCGTAGAGCCGGGGGAACGTTTTGCCGTTGTGCCGTTAACCTGCCCCTGGATCTGCCGATTGAAATAACCCGCCGATCCGACCAGCGCGCGCACGCCCATATCGCGGCTGTCCACCAGCATCACCGCCGCGTTATGAATTCCCCGGTTTTGATTGCGCAGGATAAAGGCACGCACCTGCCGCTCAACCAGCGTTTGCAGCGTGGCATCCAGCGTTGTATCAACCTTATGCGCACGTTCTCCCGGCTGGAGCTGCTCGATAAAATGCGGCGCAGTAAACGGCAGCGCCTGCGGCTGGCGCAGGGTCATCGGCAGGCGAAACAACGCCTGCTGCCCCTCATCGGTGGGCCAGGTTTTTTGCCAGCGGGCAAACAGGCGATTGCGCGCCTGCATCAGCGCCGGGCTGAGTTCACCGCTGCGCGGGTCGATCCGTAAGCTAGGTGACTGCGGCAGCACGGCCAGCGTTAATGCTTCCGCCAGCGTCAGCTGCGCAGGGGGTTTATTAAAGTAAATCAGGCTGGCAGCGCCCAGGCTTTCAATGTTGCGGCCGTAAGGGGCGTAGTTTAGATAGGCTTCCAGAATGTCGTGCTTGGAGTAATTCAGCTCAAGCTGCACGGCACGCAGCAGCTGCACCAGCTTTCCACCGGGGGTTCGCGTATTCAGCTGCCACTTCATGCGCGCCAGCTGCATGGTGATGGTCGATCCCCCTTGCTTGCTGCCGCCGGAAATATAGCTGCGCCAGAATCCGCGCAGCAGGCTGACCGGATTAAAGCCGGGATTCGCGTAAAACCAGCGGTCCTCATGCAGCAGGATACCGTCGATCGCCAGCGGCGACATCTCCGTCAGCGGCGTCCACTGACGGTAGCGATCGTCGCGGGCGAGCTGTAAGCGCAGTAACTGACCATGGCGATCGTACCAGGCCGTCGACAGCGGCAGTCCCTGCGACAGCGGTGGGTGCGGCCACAGCCGCCAGCCCAGTAAAAACAGGGCCAGCAGTATCACCACCGCGACCGCATTTTGCAGCAGCCGCCTGATCCCGGGCCAGTCCGTAAACGTCATCTGCCGCGTTACGGCGCGGCTGACGGTTCAGCCGCCACCACCTGAATTTTCCCCTGCGCGGCGGACATCGCCTGAATATCGCGATCGTACATCGCCTCACCGTAGGCCGGTGGGATCACGAAGCTGCCGGTATTGGTGGCTTTAATCTGATAGACAAACTCCTGAACTTCACGCGTGGCACTGCCATAGACGATCACCCGATCTTCACGGATATCGCTGTAATCCACCGACCAGGTTGAGCCATCGGCAGCCAGCGGCGAGGTCCATCCGCCACGGTTTTCGCTCTCGCCCTCCTCTTCACTGCTTTCCGGCGGCGGTGGCGTCTGCTGTACGACCTCAAATCCCCCCGGCAGCAGATCGACCACGGCAAGGTTACTCAGCGCCTGCTGTGAATTCGCCCTGACCTTCAGATGAACCGAAATCGTCTGGCCCAGCGTCACTTTATCGATGGGTTTTCCGGCGGCATCAGTATAGTCACGGGTAATTTCCAGCCCGCGCGAGATCGCTTTCTGCGGCGCGGCAAGGTCGTATCCGGCCTGCGTCACCACGTACCATGCCGGTGCGCTGTTCGGATTGCTGAACTGAACCGAGCGGGCAGCGGAACTGAACTCGCCCTGGCTGAACTGGCCTTTAATGGAGGAAATGAGCTGTGGAACCTTACCGTCACCGCTCAGCTGATTAATCTTCAGGCCCTGCACATCATTCTGCTGCGCGACCTGCCCGGCATAGCTTTCCAGCGCCAGAATGCTCATCGCCGAGGAGAAAGTGGTATAGCGCTCTTCACGCAGCGCCTGCACCATATTCTCCAGCACCTGTGGTGGGATCGCGGACACTTTCTCCGGGAAGTGGCGCACGATCAGATACAGCCGCGTCGCATCCGTCACCAGCGGATCGTAATAGTTCTGCGTCCACCAGCTCTTACCATAGGCCTGACTCAGTGCCTGCCAGCTGGGCTTCAGCAGTCGTTCAGCTTCATCGTCCGCCTTGAGCAATTTCCAGGAAGAGGCCAGATACAGCGCTGCCAGGTCGTTTTTCCAGCCGTCAGGGAAGCGGTTTTGCAGCGTTTCCTGCACCGAGGCCAGGGCGTTAGTGGTGATTTCACCCTGCCTCGTCAGCAGGTAAATCGCCCAGGCGCGCAGGCGCAGATGATACAGGTCCTCATAGCCGCTGCTGGCGAGGGTTCGCAGCGCCACGTTGGCCTCATCCAGCATATCGGCAGGCAGCGGATACCCCGCCGCTCTGGCCTCCAGCAGGTACTGAACAACGTACGGTGTTACGAACGGATCGGCCTGCGGTGAAGCTGTCCACAACCCGAAAGCCCCGTCGCCGTTTTGCCGCGAGCGCAGTACGTCAAGAATGCCTTTGAGCTGCTGACGCACTTTATCGTTCGACAGGCTGCCCCTCAGTTCAGGATGTTCGCTCTGCAACAGCAGCGGGATTGACTGGCTGACGATTTGTTCGGAGCAGTAATACGGATAATCGGCCAGATACTGCGCCAGCCCGCTGGTCAGCACCAGCGGCGAATAGGAAACCGCCGTCTGCCGCTGCGCATAGGCATCAAACATCTGGCGCAGATTATCCACCTGCTGCTGGCTGCCGTTCATCCGTCCCATTACCGACTGGGTGCGATACGGCATCGCCGGGCGCACCGAGGTGCTCAGCGTCCGCTGGCTGGTTTTATCGCCGTAGACGGCGCGGAACACCAGCGGGGCGTCGCCGAGCGCGGCTTTTGCCCGCAGGCGGAAAGTCACCACACCTTCATGCTTCGCCGCCAGCGGCAGGGACTGCTCTGCGCTCCCAACCACCTCCAGCTGCGCCGGTGGCGTTACGCTGAGCGTGACGGGCAGCGCTTCACTGCCCTGCCCTTCAAGGTTGTTGCTGACGCCAACGCTGACATCAAACTCATCACCCGGCGCCACCATCGCCGGAACGTTCGGCGTCAGGATAAAGTCGTCGCGCACTATGGTGGAGGTCTGCGCCTTACCGATTTTTCCGGCGGTAGCGGAAATCGCCATCACACGGATTTTGCCGTTGAAGTAGTCCGGGACCGCATAGGTGAACTGCGCCTGTCCGTTCACCTCGGTAATGCCGGACCAGAATGCTACCGGCTTGTCGCGCTTGCGTTTAAACGGGTTCAGATGCAGATCCAGGCTTTCGCCGCCGTCACCGCCCGGCGCGGAGGTCAGCGACATCAGCTTGCTGAACTCCGGCAGGATCAGATCGAGGATCTGCGAACTTTCCACATTCAGTTCGCGCTTGCGGAAGAAGTAGTCCAGCGGATCGGTCAGGCGATAGCGCGCCACCTGCAGGATCCCTTCATCAACCGCAAAGACCGCGACCTGCTGCGGCCCGTCGGTGTTGACCGTCATAACGAGATCGTTCCCCGGTTTGATCACCTCCGGCACGCTCAGCGCCAGCGCGTTTCTACGCGCCTGGTTGCTGATTTTAAACGGCATTACGCCGTAGCTGAGCGGGCTCATAAAGATTTCGTCGGAGTTGATATCGCGGACAAACTGCACGTTGATATAGGCATTGCCCTCCAGCCCGGCAGGGATGCGGATCTTCTGCACGGAACTGGTGGTGGTGGTATGGAACCACTGCCAGCTGTACACTTTTTCGCGCTCAATGGTGATCAGCCCGCTGCCGGTGTACGGCGCATTGATGGCCACTTCGATCTCATCGCCCGGCTGATACTCAGCGCGATCGAGCTTCAGCTTAAGCTCGGCATTACGATCCAGCGAACGGCTGATATTAGCGTCGCCGGTGACGCTGTAGGCGATACGGTTGAGCACATCGCCTTTGGCATTTTTCACCACCAGCACGTAATCGCCCGGCTGGTTGGTCATCAGCGGTAAGGTGGTGCCGGATGCCGCTAGTTCCAGCCGGTTTTCACTGACCGGGATTTCCTTCAGTTTTGACTGATACTTGTAGACGCCGGACTCCTGCTTTGTGAGCACCGACAGGTATTTTTGCTCCAGCAACTCCAGCTTCAGGTCGCCCAGCGCCAACGGCTCAAGCGACGGGCCGATCGCCAGCAGATTCACGCTGCGCTGCGTGCCCAGACGGATAAAGCTGAGATCGCCGTCCGGCTTGAAGCCCACCAGATAGTCCCACGGCGAAACCAGCGTGCGTGCGGTGGCGGCGACGGAGCGCCCGCCGCCGGCAACAAAGGCTTCCGACAGCAGCTGCAGCTGCCAGGTGGCATCTTGCCAGCCGCTGAGATCCAGCGCGATATTGGCCGCCCCGCTGTCGTCCGTCGTACTGTCCTGCAGCTCCGTTTCAAACCCTTCACCGGCCGGGCGCGCTTCATAGAAGGCATAGTCGGGGTAGCGATCGAAGGCCGGATAGACCGGGCGCAGCGTCAGCTTCGAGGCAACGCGTCGACCCTGTGCCGGAGTACCAAACAGGTTCTGTACGTCAATGCTGGCCTTCAGCTCGGCGGGTTTGACCCAGCCCGACTGCCTGTCCGGGGTCAGCGACAGCTTAACCTTGAGCTGGTCCGGCTCGAACTCTTTGATATTCACCGCTGTGCTGCCCAGCAGGCGGGTGGAATCATCATCCTTACCCGGCAGGTAGAGGTAGATCATCCATTCGCCGGTCGGCGCGTTTTCGTCCGTGGTAAAGCTCAGTTCATTGAAGCCGCTGGCGTTGAGGGTCAACGGCACGGTGCGCATCAGCTTGTCGCGCGGATCGTGAATCTCTGCCCTTACCGGAATACCTTTTAGCAGCACCGACCAGTCCGCCGCACGGGTGATGAGGCCAATATTGAAGGTGTCACCGGGGCGATATACCCCGCGATCGGAGAACAGGTAGCTGCTGAGGGTACGCGAATCTTCCGGTGTCGTTTCGCCGTAAACATCAAAGCGCGAGAAGTCGAGGCCACGATCGTTGTCCCGCCCGCTGGGCAGGAACGACACGTCGCCTTCTTTTTCCACCAGGAACATCACCGGCTGGCGCTCATTGGTATAGGCTTCCAGCGGCGGGAAGCTGACGTGGCCGTCGCCGCCCGTCCTTCGAGTCAGCAGCTTCTCACCGTTTTTAGCCACCACGGAGACCAGCGCGTCCGCGACCGGCTGGCCGCTGCTGATGGATTGAACGAACAGGTCGCGGGTTTTATCCTGCGCGCGTTTGGCAATAATGCCGAGGTCGGTCACCACCACGAAACGCGAGTCACCGATGCTCTGCTGTTCTTCATCCTCTTCCTGATACGCCTCTTCCCCCGGCTGCGGATCCTTTTGCTCTGGCGACCACGGCGTCAGGGAAAGCAGGAACACACCGCGATGGGACGCGCTGTCGGTAGACAGGTAGCGCGACAGATCGATCCCCTGATAGCTGACTTCACCCGGGCGCTGATTGCCGATCGCCGTCTGATAACGGAAGTGCTCGGTGAAATACTCATCGTTCAGGCGGTTAAAATCAGCGGAGGCATAGTCGCGGCTTTTGAAGGAGACGATATGCTGCAGCTGGCTCGGGATCACGCGCTTGATATCCAGCCTCATCCCCGGAACGTTACGCGCCGCGACGCTGATGTGCTTATCGCCGTTCACCGGCAGCAGCGCGCCCTGGGCGGCGAAGCTCAGCATCTGCGGAAAATCCGGCACCTGGATCACCTGCCAGACTTTTTGCGGCAGTTTATAGCCGCCGCTGGAGGTGACCAGCGCGTCAACCTGCACCAGCAGATAGCGCTGGGCCGGCGCATCAAATTTGAAGCTGAACTGCGGCTGATAGTCCTCTTCGGCCTCGTTGAGGCTTAACGGCAGCGGGGGCGATTTCTGTAAAACGGCCCGGTCGATATTATCGATGTTCCATTCGGTAAACTCGCTTTGGTCCGCGTTTTTTGCCTCAGGGCGGGGATCGCGCTGCGGCAGCAGCCAGGCTTTCACCGCGTTGCCAACGTCTTTGTCGGCGACCGCATCGCTGAAGCCGACGATTAGCGCTCGTTCACTCGGGCTGCCCGGTTTATCCACCACCTGCGCGCTAATATCGTTGACGCTCAGACTGTAGAGGCTTGGTACGCTCACCCAGCTTTCACCCTTGCGCTCAATGCTGTTGCCCGGCAGAGACGACTTGAGCGGCTCGGCGATTTTCAGGTGTACCACACCGCCGTGATCCATCGCCACCAAAGGTTCAGAACGAACCCAGGCGTTCAGTTTTTTATCATCCCAGCTAACGGTGAATTTGAGCGGTTTCTCAGCCTGCCCCTTGGCGCTGGCTACGCCCAGAGAAAGCTTTTTCTCAACGCTTGCCGCATCGGCGGGCACGGTAAAGCGCAGGTTAAAAATGGCGCTGTGCTGGCCGCGATTCTGCGGATCCTGGTAATACTCGGCCTCACCTGTCTGATAGTCGAAGGCGGGAACGCTGAAGTGATAGCGGGTTTGCTCCAGCTGGATCTGCGGGGCCAGCAGCACCTTCGGAGTAAGATCTACCTGGTAGCTCGCACCCAAAGGCAGCGGGGATTTAGGCGTAAAAATAAGCGTTTGCGCGTCGGACCATTTCCACTCACCGTCCAGCGCAGGTTTAATGCTGATGCCTTTATCCACCGGCTTACCGACGCGTTCAATCGGGGCAGCGGAAGTATCAAAATGGAGGGTCAAAAGCTGTTCAGGGAGTGTTGCCGCCTGATAATCCAGCGCCTGCGGGTTGGCGGCTTCAACATGGGTTTGCTGCAGTGTAATCGGCGCAACGTCGATCGGCTGCGGGCGATTTTGCCACAGGTTCCAGCCGTACCAGCCCGCCGCCAGCAGGCCCAGCAGCAGGATCAGCATCAGGCTGATGACTTTGGGATGGCGGATAACGCCCTGCTCCAGACGGTTAAAACCACGGCCAAATGCTGCCGCCCAGCGCGGTGCCTGCCAGTTAATCTCGCCGAGCAGCGGGCGCAGAATACGCCCCAGCAGCCAAAGCACGCGAGAGATCAGCCAGCAACAGCCCTTGAGCAGCAGAAAGGGTAAACGCAGTAACAGCCTGAGCACATCCATCAGAACCAACCTTATATTCCATTATGCCTTTATTCTGACAGTCCCCTTGCCCCACCGCTGCATCCGGGTGACTGTCAACTCGTGTTACAAATTCTCTAAAATAGTAATCGGTAATCTGTACAATATCTATTCCCCGGCGTACGCATTTTGCCTGCTGCCTCGCAGTACCGGGATTTACCCTTGTGATAGAGGGTAAAATCGCTGACACTCAGCAAAACACTGTCAACGATGAGGACGCTATGACGACGCCTTCCCTGTTTGTGACCGCCGAGTGGCTGGCGGAGCATATTGCCGATGAAAACGTTCAGGTTCTGGATACACGCATGCTGCCGCCGGGCCAGGAATTAACGCGGGATGTGACCGCCGAGTACCTGGCTGCCCATCTGCCCGGCGCGCCGTTCTTTAATATTGAAGCGCTGTCCGACCACAACACCGCCCTGCCCCACATGCTGCCGCGTGCGGAGGCTTTCGCCGTTGCCATGCGCGAGCTGGGCGTCAGCGCGGATAAGCATCTGGTGGTGTACGACGAAGGCAATCTGTTTTCCGCGCCGCGCGCCTGGTGGATGCTGAACTATTTTGGCGCAGAGCAGGTGTCAATTCTGGCGGGCGGACTGGCCGGCTGGAAGAAAGCGAATTTACCGCTGGAAAGCGGTGAAGTCAGCCTGCCGGAAGGAGATTTCGATGCGAAGGTCACAGACAGCGATCGGGTTAAACGCGTGACCGATGTGCTGCTGGTCAGCCATGAAGGCGGCGCACAGATTGTTGATGCCCGCGCGGCAAACCGCTTCCACGGTGAAGTAGACGAACCCCGCCCGGGTCTGCACCGTGGCCATATTCCCGGCAGCCTGAACGTACCGTGGAACGGCCTGGTCAGCGAAGGCCAGCTGAAACCCGCCTCAGAACTGCGCGCCATCTTCAGTCAGCAGGGCGTCGATCTGGCCCAGCCGGTTATCGCCAGCTGTGGTTCCGGCGTCACGGCGGTGGTGGTGATTCTGGCACTGACCAGCCTGGGAATGAAAGAGGTCACGCTGTATGACGGTTCGTGGGGAGAATGGGGCAGCCGCAACGATCTGCCGATCGTTAACGATTCTCTGTAAGCTCCGTTAGCGCTCAGGCAAGAAGGCGACCCATGTGGTCGCCTTTTTTATGCCATCACTCAGAGGTTAACCACTTTGAAGTCGCGCAGGAAACTGCCCCAGCGGCGCTCGTAGAAAGGCTTGATATGGGCGATAAAGAAATGGCTGATGCCCTTATCACCTTCCACAACATGGCAAATATCGATCGGCTCATCTTCCAGCATGGTGTCGGTTGCCACGCTTCCCGTCGCCTGAATGATCGCATCAACGTCGCCGTCGGCTTCGATACCAATCAGCAGATTCGCCGGCTGGTCGGCACTTTCACGGATGTGTGCCACGTAGGCGCGGCGCACCGATTTGTATTTGGCAAACAGCTGGGTTAGCGAGTCAACCATCTGTGCAGGCGGCTCGGCGATTTCCGACAGCAGCAGGGAAGTTCCGCCTTCCAGAACGGTCTGCTGGCTGAGTGCGCTGCCGTGATCGCCCAGTAAATCGGCAATTTCACGCGGCGAAAACTCTTTCCCCTCCGGCAGCTTTGGATTCAGGAACAGCGTTTCACCGAGCGTCATTTCAAACAGCGTGCGCAGCGGCATTACCAGGTAAGCCTGCTCGCTGCTGACCGCCTGCTCCAGAGCGCTAACGGACGTGAAGCAGGGAATAATGCTGGTGCCGTCGTCTTTTTCCCAGTGTTGCAAATCCACCGGGGTGTTGGCATCAATCGCAGAACCGGCCTCGGCACTTTCGCCCGGGACCACCACGCTGGCATCCATCAGCAGGGAGAAAAACTCGGGGCGGTGTGCGGGTTCACTGGCGGCCAGCTTCAGCACCTCTTCAAGGCGCGGGTTAAGTTCGTTCATGGTGATGTTCTTTTGGTTACGGGCCATGTTTTAGCGGGCGATCCGCGAATGAAGATCGCCCAAACGCCATTATTCGTGGCTCAGCAGCAGGTTAGCGACGGTGCGTACGCCCAGACCGGTTGCGCCGGCAGACCACTGGTCCACCGCGCCTTTACGGTAGGTGGCAGAACAGTCGATGTGCAGCCAGCCGGTCTTATATTCACTGACGAAGTGTGACAGGAAGGCAGCTGCGGTGCTGGCTCCGGCCGGATTTGCCGCACTGGCGATGTTGTTAAGATCGGCAAAGTTTGACGGCAGATGGCCACGGTGGAACTCCGCCAGCGGCAGGCGCCAGAACGGCTCGCTCTCTTCTTCGGCACAGCTTAACAGCGACTGCGCCAGCGCGTCGTCAAAGCTGAACAGGGCGTGATAATCGTTACCCAGCGCGGTTTTCGCCGCCCCGGTCAGGGTAGCCGCATCGACGATCAGCTTTGGCTTCAGCGCGCTGGCATCAATCAGGCCATCGGCCAGAACCAGGCGACCTTCGGCATCCGTGTTCATCACCTCAACGGTTTTGCCGTTGCGGTAGCGGATGATGTCGCCAAGCTTAAAGGCGTTGCCGCTGACCATGTTATCCGCGCAGCAGAGGATCAGCTTCACCCGTTTGTCCAGACCACGGGCAACCGCCAGCGCCAGCGCGCCGGTCAGGGTGGCCGCACCGCCCATATCCGACTTCATGGAATCCATGAAACTGCTCTGCTTCAGGCTGTAGCCGCCAGTGTCGAAGGTAATCCCTTTGCCCACCAGGCAGGCGAAGACCGGTGCGTCTTCTTTACCTGACGGATTAAAATCCAGCGTCAGCAGCACCGGGCTGCGAGAAGAACCGCGCCCGACGGTGTGCAAACCGGCATAATTTTGCAGGCGCAGATCTTCGCCTTTGGTGATGCGGTAGCTGACGCTATCGCCGCCGACATCGCACAGCAGATCCACCGCGCGGGTCGCCAGCTGCTCAGGCCCCAGCTCTTCCGCTGACATATTGATGGTGTCACGCACCCAGTCAACGATCTTCAGACGGCTGTTCAGTTCTTTGGTGTCAGCGTCATTCAGCGCAGCCCACTCCACCTGACGCGCTCCTTTTGGTGCGCGGTAGCCCTGCCAGAATGCCCAGCTGTTTTCCAGATCCCAGCCGTCGCCGCTCAGGCTGATATGACGGATCCCCTGCCCGCCGATTTTTCTCGCGGCGCGCTGGATAATATTCTGTGCATCTTTGCCGGTGAGATGGATCGTCATTCCGCTGTCGTTGCTGGTGAGGATCGCTTTTTCGCCCCAGCGCGGATCGGCCGCAGCCGTTGACAGGGTAATGTTCATTACAGAGGTGGTCATCGCATGGCTCCTTTTCATTTTTCACGTCGTGGACCGGAGATCCCCGGCCTCTGCGATTTGCCGCAGGACAGATGCTATTCAAAATCGACGCACCAGACTAACAGAAATGCGCAAAAGATGTTTTCACCGCATGCTGTCAGCCGTGCTTTTATGCTGAATGTGAAACGGGCCGAAGAGTTAATTCGGCCCGTTGGCAAAATGCGGATTTCCAGGCTAACGTCTAGCTGGCAGCCGCCACACCTGCGGCCTTGAACGCCGCCCACTGTGGGGAAACGTCGCGCATCCGCGCAATCGATTTCACGATCAGCGCGATCGCATAGTCAATCTCTTCAGCGGTGGTGAAACGCCCCAACGAGAATCGCAGTGAGCTGTAGGCAAGATCGTCGCTCACGCCCATTGCGCGCAGCACGTAGGAAGGTTCCAGGCTGGCTGAGGTACAGGCCGAACCGGATGAAACGGCCAGATCCTTCAGCGCCATGATCAGCGCTTCGCCGTCAACGTAGCCGAAGCTGATATTGAGGATATTCTGTGCACCGTGCTCAAACGAACCGTTGAGATGAACCTGCTCAATCACGCCGATCCCCGTCCAGAAACGCGCTCGCAGTGCTGCGAGGCGCGTCATCTCTTCGGCCATCTCTGCTTTCGCGATGCGATAGGCTTCACCCATGCCGACAATCTGATGCACCGGCAGCGTACCGGAACGCATGCCGCGCTCGTGGCCACCGCCGTGGATCTGCGCCTCAATTCGCACCTTTGGCTTACGGCGAACGTACAGCGCGCCAATGCCTTTTGGGCCGTAAATTTTATGAGCAGAAACGGACATTAAATCGACGCTCAGCGTGTTGAGATCGATCGGCAGTTTGCCCACGCTCTGGGTAGCGTCAACGTGGAAGAGGATCCCACGGGAGCGGCACAGTTCGCCGATGGCAGCAATGTCCTGAATTACACCGGTTTCGTTGTTCACCTGCATAATTGACACCAGTACCGTGTCATCACGAAGCGCGGCTTCCAGCTGGGCAAGATCGATTACGCCGTCTGCCTGAGGATTAAGCCAGGTGACGCTGTAGCCTTCGCGCTCAAGCTGCGCGCAGGTATCCAGCACGGCCTTATGCTCTGTGGTGCAGGTAACAATGTGGCGGCCTTTTTCCTGATTTGCCTCAGCGGCACCTTTAATCGCCAGGTTATTGGCTTCGGTTGCACCGGAGGTAAACACGATTTCACGGGGATCGGCACCGATCAGTTCGGCAACCTGGTTGCGGGCGATATCAACGGCTTCTTCCGACTGCCAGCCAAAACGGTGGGAACGCGAGGCCGGATTACCAAAGGTTCCATCAAGGGTGAGGTGCTGCATCATCTTCGCGGCAACGCGAGGGTCGGCCGGCGTGGTGGCGGAGTAATCGAGGTAAATCGGTAATTTCATTGCGAGTCAGGCTCCGTACAGGTTTTCCCTGAGCTTTCAGCCCGCTGTCACCGGGACGACAATCTGAAAGCTCAGGGATACATAATCTGCACGACGCTTAAAAGACTCGGTTAAATGAGGATCAGGCGCGCAGATTAACGTTAATGGTTTCGAGCACACGACCGTTGGGTACGCGGCGAATTTCGTTACTGTTCTGGCGGTCGGCAACTTCCAGGATTTCCTGATTGTTAACCAGCTCGGCCAGGGTAATGTTGTTCAGGAAGTCGCTGATGCGTTCGCTCAGGTCGCGCCACAGTACGTGGGTCAGGCAACGCTCGCCGCCCTGGCAGCCTTCTTTGCCCTGGCATTTAGTGGCATCAACGGATTCGTCAACGGCAGTAATCACTGCACCGACCGCGATCGCATCAGACCCTTTACCCAGCAGATAACCACCACCCGGACCACGTACGCTGGCAACCAGACCATGCTTGCGCAGACGAGAGAACAGCTGCTCAAGATAAGACAGGGAGATGCCCTGACGCTCTGAAATATCAGCTAAAGGTACCGGACCTTCGTGAGAGTGCAGTGCAACATCGAGCATAGCGGTAACAGCATAACGGCCTTTGGATGTCAGTCTCATGGCTTACGACCTCGGTTATAACCCTGGATGGGTGTTAACAAAATATGGACGCAAGTCTGCCATTCCTGAGTAATTTGGTCAAGTATTTAACCGAGTAAAACACTCAACTATTTAACCAAGTGTTTCACTCAAGTATTAAGTTATTGATTTAATTTAAAAACAATCAATTTTCCCGCTTTTTTTCAAGGGATGAAAGCATGCCGCGGAGGATATTTAGCTCGTCCTTTTCCGGGCGCGCACGGGTAAACAGGCGGCGCATTTTGCTCATAACCTGCCCCGGAGTCGCCTCGCGAATGAAGCCGCTGGCGACCATCATCTTCTCCATATGCTGGTAAAAACGCTCTAAATCGTCCACCAGCGGATAAGGTGATTCGGTCACTTCAGGCGCGTCTTTTTCCTGCGATTGCAGCCAGGCCATGCGCACTTCATAGGTAATGACCTGAACGGCCATTGCCAGGTTTAGCGAGCTGTATTCCGGGTTCGCGGCAATCGCCACGTGGTAGTGGCACTTTTGCAGTTCTTCATTGGTCAGGCCTACGCGTTCACGACCAAACACCAGCGCAACCGGCGCCTGTTGCCCCTCTTCCACGCTTTTCAGGCCGCATTCACGCGGATCGAGCATCGGCCACGGCAACGAACGGGAACGTGCGCTGGTGCCAACAACAAGACTGCAGCCGGCTATCGCTTCATCAAAGGTATCGACGATAGTGGCACTACCAATGACATCGCTGGCACCGGCGGCCAGGGCAATCGCCTGCGAGTCAGGTTTCACCAGTGGATTAACCAGATAAAGGTTTGTTAAACCCATGGTTTTCATAGCACGGGCGACGGAGCCCATATTGCCGGTGTGGGACGTTTCAACCAGTACGATTCGGATATTTTGCAGCATGAGAGTGTCAGGTGTGAGGAATAATTTAACGATGCTATCATATTTTCAGGACATTTGCCGTTCTCCCTGCTATAGTACGCGCCGTTTTATATCCAACTACGGCGGCGGCCACTAAGCGGCAGGCTGGCGGTAGTAAGAGATACCGTTCTTTAACATCCAGTGAGACGATACTACATGCATCCGATGCTCAACATCGCCGTGCGCGCTGCGCGCAAGGCCGGAAACGTAATTGCTAAGAACTATGAAACCCCGGACGCAGTCGAAGCCAGCCAGAAAGGCAGCAATGACTTTGTTACCAATGTTGACCGCGAAGCGGAACGCCAGATTATCGAGGTGATTCGCAAGTCTTACCCGAAACACACCATTATTACTGAAGAAAGTGGTGAGTTAGCCGGTGAAGATCAGGATATACAGTGGATTATCGACCCTCTGGATGGCACCACCAACTTCATCAAACGTCTGCCTCACTTCTCTGTTTCTATCGCCGTGCGCATTAAAGGCCGCACCGAAGTGGCGGTAGTTTATGACCCAATGCGTAATGAACTGTTCAGCGCCGTTCGCGGCCAGGGCGCACAGCTTAACGGCTATCGTCTGCGCGGCAGCACCGCTCGCGACCTGGATGGCACCATCCTGGCGACCGGTTTCCCGTTCAAGCTGAAACAGCACGCCACCCCTTATATCAACATCGTTGGCAAACTGTTCACCCAGTGTGCAGACTTCCGCCGTACCGGTTCCGCCGCGCTGGATCTGGCCTACACCGCCGCCGGCCGCGTTGACGGTTATTTCGAAATCGGCCTGAAGCCGTGGGATTTCGCAGCCGGTGAACTGCTGGTTCGTGAAGCCGGTGGTCTGGTGACCGACTTTGTTGGCGCACACGGTTATATGCTTTCAGGAAACATCGTTGCCGGTAACCCGCGCGTGGTGAAATCTATCCTGGCCAGCATCCGTGATGAGCTGAGCGAAGCGCTGAAGCGTTAATCTTTACCCGTCTCACTAAGGCCGACCTGACGTCGGCCTTTTTTTTGCCCGAAATTAACGGGCAAACAGCGGACGAATGCCCCCCGAGATATCCGGCTGCGCGCTCAGCCACAGTACGATCCCCGCCGCCAGCAGCAGTATTCCTCCGCTGAGCGCCAGGCAGTTCAGCGCCACCTTCTGCCAGCCCGCAGCGGGACGATCGCGGCTCAGGCGCAGCGCCAGTACCCTGGAAATTTGCACCAGCAGCGCCATGCCGGAGACGGTGAATGCCGTCCCCAGCGCCATCGCTATCGCCGACAGCACGCCCCAGCCGTATACCCCGATCACCTTTGAGAACAGCAGCATCATGATTGCCCCAGAGCAGGGGCGCATTCCCATCGACAGCACCACCAGGCTTTTGGTTTTCCAGCCCACGGCGGCGGCCAGCTGGGCGCTGTCCGGTACGTGCTGATGCCCGCAGCCGCAGCTTTCGCTGTGCTGGTGATCGGCTGGCACAATGCGATGAATGGTGATGCCGCTGGCTTTGCCGGAAGCGCGCAGCGTGCGCAGCATCGCCCGCCCCGCGCGCCAGCACAGCCATAATCCCAGCCCGGCCACCAGCAGATAGCTGCTTTTTTCCAGCCAGTAGCTGCTGAGATGTAGCTGCCGCGAAGAGAGCTTCAGCACCACCAGCATTATCGTGACCAGCGCAATGGCCACGCCGCCCTGCACCACCGCCGCCATCATGGTCAGCTGCAGGCTGGTTTTTACCCGGGTAGGATGCGTGGCAAGAAAAGTGGCGATCACCACCTTGCCGTGCCCCGGCCCGAGCGCGTGCAAAACGCCATACAGCAGGCTGAAGCCCATCAGCGTCAGCCCGGCCTGCTGCGGATGGCTGGCAACCTGCTGCAGCAGCGCGGTCATCTGCTGGTGCAGGCTTTTCTGCCAGAGAATGCTTTGCAGCAGAATTTGCGGCCAGAACTGCCACACCAGCATCGCGCAGGCAATCAGGACAACGACCAGCAGATACAGCGGCCACAGCTGCCGCCAGCGGCGCGCCGACGTCGGCAGGATACTTACTGACATACCAGCGTCACCGTCTGAGCAAACTGGCGACCGAGATCCATCTCTTCCGCCGGGGCATCGGCTTTATCCAGCGATAGTGCATAGGCCTGCATAGACGCGTCAGGCTTTGGCGTTTTCAGCTCAAATTTGCACTCATTTACCAGCTCATCGGGGATTTTCAACGATTTTTCCGAGTCGTAATACATATCAACAAAGTAGGTTGGGTCGAAGGTGGAGAAGACAAAGCGCTGGCCCTTAAACGGCTGCGGAAGCGCCAGCGGCAGCACGAATTCCAGCACTGCCTGGTGGCCCTGCCGGGACAGGTGATACTCCGGCGGCAGATTCTCAAATTTTACCGGCTGCTTCTGATGCCAGAACTCGGTGAAGTAGTGCTGCCCGAGCACGTTCGCCATCACTTCTGCCGCCAGCTTCTTCCAGACAACCGAATCGGGTTTAGCGTCGGCGGCGTCGTACAGCAGATCGGCGGAGGTAATTTCATCCATTACCCAGTGCATCTTTAGCCCGGTGATATTGTCCCCCTGGTGTACCAGGGTGGTTTGCATATCAATAAAGCTGTGCGGATGCGACCACGCCGCAGGCACAACCGTAACGGCCAGCATCAGCCCCACAATGTATCTGTTATAACGTAACAAATTCAACCCCATTCCAGGATTTCCCAATTATTTTTGTGACCTGCCTTTAAAAGCGCCGAATAAACGTCTACAGACTCTCCACAGCCGCAGAGAGTCAGGCTAGGATTAACACAATATACGTTTAGCGGGAGCGCAGATGACGAGTGATTACTCACCAGAAACCTCTGTTTTTTCCCGTCAGCAACGGCGCTGCCACCTCATTTTAATGCTTTGTCTTCCAGAACCTGAGGTTACGCTGGAAATGTACTGCCAGCTGAACGGGGTGGAAGACGCGGTAGCCCGGCAAGATATAGCGGAGGTTACGCTGGAGATCCAGCGTTATCACCAGCTGATTATCGAACAGGATCAACAGGGGTTACTACGGCTGAACGGCGCGCAGCTGAACCAGCGCCTTTGTCTGCTGCACGGCTTACGCCGGGCACTGCGGCTATCCCCTGACTTTGTCTGCCACTATTTCACTCCGAGGATCAGGCAGCGTCTGCAGCGTAACGAGGTCAGCAAGGCACTGTATGATGAGCATAATTTACAGGCACTGATCCAGCACTGTTCCCGGCAGCTTATGCGGGAGTACAACGCCCGTGACCGCCATTTTTTGCAGATTTACCTGCAGTACTCGCTCGCACACGACTGCCTGGTGGATTTTAATCCTGAGCAGGCTCGCTGGCTGAGTGTCAAAACGGAGTACGCACTGGCGCAGGAGATCCTTCGCTGCTGGCACCGGCAGGGCTACCAGCAAACCTCAGCGGATGATGCTATCCCGCTGGCGCTGCTGTTTAGCCAGCTGCATATTCCCAGCGTCAGCCAGCCCGTCGGTGAACATGAAAGCCAGCTCCTGCTGGCGATTCAACAGCTTATTCTACGCTTTCAGCAGCTGTCGGGCATGCAGTTCAGCAACCATGACGAGCTGTGTGCCCAACTGTTCAGCCATCTGGGGCAGGCGCTGGAGCGGGTGCAGTTTGCCGTGGGGATTGATCACACGCTGGTGGAAGACGTCGCCAGGCAGTATCCGCGCCTGCTGCGAACGACCCGTGCCGCGCTGGTTGAGTTCGAACAACAATTCTCGCTGCAATTCTCTGATGAAGAGCTGGGGCTGACGGCTATTATCTTTGGTGCCTGGCTGATGCAGGAGAATGCCCTGCATGAAAAACAGGTGCTGCTGCTGACCGGCTTTGACCGCGAGCTGGAGCGCTGTGTTGAACAGCAGCTGCGCGAACTGACGCTGCTGCCGCTGAACATCAAATACCTGACGGTGGATGACTATCAGCGTAACAGCGCGCCAAAGGGAATATCCCTGGTGATTACGCCGTATGTCACCACGCTGCCGCTGTTTTCACCGCCGCTGATCCACGCGGAACTGCCGCTGGGCGAACACCAGCAGCGCAGCATCCGGGCGCTGCTGGAAAGCTAACGGACCTTTGGCCGCAGGAAAAGAGCGGGTACCACAAGCAGCGCCATCACCCAGAACACCCCGCCATGCAGATGCTGGAACAGCACGCCGCAGATCATGGTCATAATGGCAATTCCGCCGCCCATCGCCAGCGCCGAATAAAGGGACTGCAGGCGGATGACTTCCGCCCCCTCACGGGAGGCAATAAAGCGCATCGCCGCCAGGTGGCAAATAGTGAAGCTGCCGCAGTGAAGGATCTGCGCCACAACCAGCCAGCCCAGATCGGTAGTGGTGGCCATCAGGCTCCAGCGAACGATCGCCGCAACGCCGGAGAGCAGCAGCAGATCCCGGGCGCGCCAGCGGCGGAACAGCCGATTGCTCGAGGCAAAGATGATAATCTCAGCCACCACGCCCAGCGACCACAGATAGCCCACCACGCTGGCCGAATAGCCCGCCTGCTTCCAGTAGATAGCACTAAAACCATAGTAGGCGGCGTGCGCCCCCTGCATCAGCGTCACGCAGAGCATAAAGCGCCATACCGAATTCTCCCGCAGCATCTGCAACCACACCTGCCAGCCGGCATGGCTGCCCTGCTTCGCCGAGCCCTGCGGCATCACCGCCGGACGCAGCAGCATCCCGGCCAGCATCGCGCCGCAGCCTGCGCACAGCAGCATCAAAATCGCCTGGTGGGAATACTGATTGACCAGCACGCCGGTCAGCGCCGAGCTGATGACAAACGCCAGCGATCCCCACAGCCGCACCGGTCCGTACGGCAGCGCGATTTGCCGCTGCCAGGTGGCGGCCAGCGCATCGCTCAGCGGCACCAGCGGAGAGAACACGAGGTTAAAGCCCACCATTACCATCAGCAGCCAGAACCACTGCGATCCAAAGCAGAAACCAAGGGCAAACAGCAGACTTATTAGCGCCAGCAGGCGCAAGGCATTGACCAGCTGAGAGGGATTAGTAACGCGGGAAGCAATCAGCAGGCTGCCGGTGAAGCGGGCGATCATGCCGCAGCCCAACAGCAGACCGATCTGTTCGGGCTTCATGCCGCTGCCTTCCAGCCAAACGCCCCAAAAAGGCAGGTAGACGCCGTAGGCAAAGAAATAAGTAAAGTAGCCCAGCCCCAGCCAGTACGTCGATCGTATTGTCATGTTCCATCCGACAGAATAAGTTTCGGCGCTACTCTACACCGTGCGGACAGATAAAAAAATAACGGGGCACAATGTGCCCCGTTATCTGTGCAACGGCTCGCAGTTCAGGAACGGCTAACGGATTACGCGTATACCGGGAAGCGCGCGCAGATATCCAGAACCTGCTTCTTCACGCGCTCGCTCACGCCTTCGTCATTGATATTGTCGAGAATATCGCTGATCCAACCAGCCAGCTCGCGAACTTCAGCTTCTTTGAAACCGCGACGGGTCACAGCCGGAGAACCGATACGGATACCGGAGGTCACGAACGGGCTCTTCGGATCGTTCGGTACGCTGTTTTTGTTCACGGTGATATTAGCGCGGCCCAGAGCGGCATCGGCTTCTTTACCGGTCAGGTTTTTGTCAACCAGGTCCAGCAGGAACAGGTGGTTGTGGGTACCGCCGGAAACGACGTTATAGCCGCGCTCCAGGAACACTTCAACCATCGCCTTCGCGTTTTTAGCAACCTGCTGCTGGTAGGTTTTGAACTCTGGCTCCATCGCTTCTTTGAACGCTACCGCTTTACCCGCGATCACGTGCATCAAAGGACCACCCTGGCCGCCAGGGAAGACCGCAGAGTTCAGTTTCTTATACAGATCTTCGTCACCGCCCTGCGCCAGGATCAGACCACCGCGTGGGCCCGCCAGGGTTTTGTGGGTGGTTGAGGTGACGATATGTGCATGAGGCACCGGGTTAGGGTAAACGTCAGCCGCGATCAGGCCAGCAACGTGCGCCATATCGACGAACAGGTATGCGCCAACGCTGTCTGCGATTTCACGCATTTTAGCCCAGTCACACACGCCGGAGTAAGCGGAGAAGCCGCCTACGATCATTTTTGGCTGGTGCTGTTTAGCCAGTTCGGCCAGCTCGTTGTAGTCGATTTTGCCGGTTTCATCGATGCCGTAAGGAATGACTTTATACAGTTTACCGGACAGGTTAACCGGGGAACCGTGGGTCAGGTGACCACCGTGCGCCAGGTTCATACCCAGAATGGTATCGCCCGGCTGCAGCAGCGCGGTGTAAACCGCGAAGTTCGCCTGTGAACCGGAGTGCGGCTGCACGTTAGCATAGTCGGCACCGAACAGCGCTTTAGCACGGTCGATAGCCAGCTGCTCAACGATATCCACGTACTCACAGCCACCGTAGTAGCGTTTCCCCGGATACCCTTCGGCGTATTTGTTAGTCAGCTGGGATCCCTGAGCCTGCATTACACGTGGGCTGGTATAGTTTTCTGAAGCAATCAGCTCGATGTGCTCTTCCTGACGCACTTTCTCCTGCTCCATCGCCTGCCATAAATCGGCATCGTAATCGGCAATGTTCATTTCACGCTTTAACATCTGCATCTCCTGACTCAACTGACTTTTAATAAGGAACTTGGGGGTGTTGGGCAACAGTTTAAACTGTTACCCAGCCGTTGAATAGCGCCATGACCGCCTTTTTGCGCAAACGATTGGCTTCAAGGCCAGCAAGGCTTGGATATCATTTCTGTAAGCAGTTGGTTACGGAGTTTACTCTTTGCGGATCCGAACAGTAGAAACGAACAGGGCCTGAATATTCAGGCCCTGTTATGCGAATGAAGGACTGTGGTTAAATCGCTTCTTCGTCTTCTTCGCCGGTGCGGATACGCACAACGCGCGCCACATCAAACACGAAAATCTTGCCGTCGCCGATTTTCCCGGTCTGCGCCGTGTTCATAATGGTATCGACGCAGGTATCGACAATATCGTCCGCGACAACAATTTCGATTTTCACTTTTGGCAGGAAATCGACCATATATTCAGCACCGCGATACAGCTCGGTGTGGCCTTTCTGACGACCAAAACCTTTTACTTCCGTTACCGTCATACCGGTGATGCCGACTTCCGCCAGCGCTTCGCGCACGTCATCCAGTTTGAACGGCTTAATAATTGCATCGATCTTTTTCATAGCAGACCCTTATTTCTCCCTCCGGTATCGGACGGGTAATCAACGATTAACTTCACCGGACAGGTCACGCGGCGCGGTCTGTCTCTATTTTCAGGCAGCTAAACTACCATAATTGATAGTGAAAACGGCACTGAAAATTATTCTTTAAAATCGGCCGCGTCCAGTTCGTGTCGCGAAAGCAGTTTGTAAAACTCGGTGCGATTACGGCCCGCCAGTCGGGCAGCATTGGTGACATTTCCTTTGGTCATCTGTAACAGCTTGCGCAGATAGTTAAGCTCAAACTGATTACGCGCCTCCGCAAACGTAGGCAGTGCGGTATTTTCCCCGGCCAGCGCCTGCTCAACCAGCGCGTCGCCGATCACCGGTGCCGACGTCAGCGCCACACATTGCTCAATCACATTCACCAGCTGACGCACATTTCCCGGCCAGCTGGCGGCGATCAGGCGATGCATCGCGTCGCTGGAGAAACTGCGGACAAACGGCTTATGCCGCGCGGCCGACTGCTTCAGTAAATGGTTCGCCAGCAGCGGAATATCCTCGGCTCTTTCGTGCAGGGCCGGGATCTTCAAATTGACCACGTTTAAACGATAGAACAAATCTTCGCGAAACTCTTTTTTCTCCATCGCTTTTGGCAGATCGCGATGGGTGGCGGAGATAATGCGCACGTCGATATCCAGGTCACGATTGCTGCCCAGCGGGCGAACTTTACGTTCCTGCAGCACGCGCAGCAGCTTAACCTGCAGCGCCTGCGGCATATCACCAATTTCGTCGAGGAACAGCGTTCCGCCCTCAGCGGCCTGGAACAGGCCTTCCCTGCTGCTCACCGCACCGGTAAATGCGCCTTTCGCATGGCCAAATAGCTCGGACTCCAGCAGCTGTTCCGGCAGCGCACCGCAGTTAATGGCGATAAACGCTTTGCCCGCACGCGGGCTGGCAGCATGAATCGCCTGCGCCAGGATCTCCTTGCCCGTTCCGCTCTGGCCGTTAATCAGCACGCTGACGTCAGAGTGTGCCACCATGCGCGCCTGCTCCAGCAAACGCAGCATTAGCGGGCTGCGGGTGACGATATTTTCGCTCCACGACTCGTCCGTGGCCGGAGCCCGCTGCGCCAGCGCCTCATCGATGGCTTTATACAGCGCATCGCGGTCCACCGGCTTGGTCAGGAAGCTGAAGACGCCCTGCTGCGTGGCGGCCACGGCATCGGGAATTGAACCGTGTGCGGTAAGAATGATCACCGGCATGCCGGGATGGCGTTTCTGGATTTCGGCAAACAGCGCCATCCCGTCCATTTCATCCATACGCAAATCGCTGATTGCCAAATCGATGGTTTCGCGGTCCAGCACCCGCAGCGCTTCCGGCCCGCTTTCGGCTGTGGTAACGGCAAAACCTTCACTGCTGAGGCGCATACCAAGGAGCTTAAGCAGGCTGGGATCGTCATCCACCAGCAGCAGACGGGCTGATTTTTTTATCATGGCGTTGCATCGTCCTCTGATTTAGTGCCGGAAGATGTCGCGTCATCCGGCGCGGATTTATCCACCGCGTGGCTGCTGTCGGCCGCATCGGGCGAGCGGCGCGATGAAAGCTGGCGCTCGATGTCGGTCAGGGAATCCAGCTTGCGCCGGGTTACCGCCAGTTCCTGATTCAGCGCGATTTCCTGCTGACGTAGCGCATCAAGCTGCGCATCGCTGGTCTGCTGCAGCGTGGCGTAGCGCGTGCGTTCTGCCGACAGCTGCAACAGCGATCCCTGCCCTTCCCGCCACAGAGTCAGCAACGGGCGCACGGTGGTGGGATAGTCGAAACTGTAGTCATCAAGGCGTTGAAGATACTGGCGGCGTTCCATCGGCGTGACGTTACCGTTGTTGAGCAGGACGGCCTGTTTGAAGCGGCTCTGCCAGTTATCCGCCGGCCAGCGGCGTGCTTCGGCGCGGGCTTCGGCCGGCGACAGGCGCTGTGCGCAGTCCATCGCCCGCAGCCAGTAAAGCGGATTATTGACCACCGCCCCGTTATTAAAGCCCCAGACCTGCCCGCAGGAGACCGTCTGGAAATCCACCACGCGGTGCTCGGATTCGCTAAACGAATCATGCGTCAAATTGTTGCTTTTCTCCGGTACCTGGCTACAGCCAAGTAGCAGGGAGGCCAGCACGGAGACTGCGGCCAGTTTGCCGGAGTGGTCCAGGGACAACAGAGCAGAAAAAGGTGATAAGCGCATGACTAGTCATTCCCGGCGGTGGTATTTAATTCGATGCGGAAGCAAACATCCGCTTCCTTGCTGTCAACCAGCTGTAAATCGCCCTGCAAACGCTGCAGGCAGTCTTTGGCAATGCTCAGCCCCAGCCCGCTGCCTTTAACGGCCCCCTTCCGCTGCATATTGCCCTGGAAGAAAGGTTCGAAGATCATCGCCCGCTCGGCGGCAGGGATAGGCGTGCCGGTGTTGGCGACTTCAATGATTGCCCGGCCCCCCTGCTGGCGGCTGCGGATCCAGATGCGGCCGGATTCTGCGCCGTAGTGTACAGCATTGGAGTAGAGATTATCGATTGCCCGCAGCAACAATGTCGGCTCAGCACGACAGCTGGCAAGCTGAAGGTCGATGTCGGTATGCATCATCTTAGCGCGAGCCGTCAGGTTGTGGCTGGCCACCAGCGTGTCAATCAGGGGGGCCAGCGGCACATCCTCAAGCGGCAGCGGGCCGTCGGCCAGTTTACGGTTGTACTCAAGCAGTTGCTCAATCAGCGTTTGCAGGCGGCGACTGCTGTCATTAAGGATGCTGACCACCTCTTTCTGGTCCGCGGTTAACGGGCCAACTATCTGGTCAGCCAGCAGTTCCGTACCTTCCCGCATGCTGGCCAGCGGCGTTTTCAGCTCGTGAGAGATATGGCGCAGGAATTCATGGCGCTGCGACTCCAGCCAGGTCAGACGTTCGCTCAACCACAGAATGCGCTGCCCGAGGGAGCGAATTTCACGCGGCCCTTTAAACATCAGGTTCTGTTCAAGCTGCTGCCCCTCTCCCAGCCGGTTAATCATCCGCTCCACGGCTTTCACCGGCCCGATAATCATGCGGGTAAACAGCACCACCAACCCGAGGCTGAGAAGGAACAGCGTCAGTGCCTGCCAGCCAAAGAACTGGCCGCGATCGGCAATTTCACGCTGAAGCTGAAGCCCACGAGAGAAAACCACTTCGCGTGTGGTCTGCACCAGTTGCGTATTGGCAGATGAGAATGCCTCCAGCTGCTCGGCGGCCGCTTTTACCGGCGTGCTGTTATCGCATTTTATCTGGCTTAGCTGTGTGAGACTTTGACGCAGCGCCTGGTAGGTGCGGATGTCCGGCAGCACCGGCGCGTGGGCATCGAGCATTTGCGAATAGCGGCTGTGCTGAGTTTGATACAGCTTTTGCAGCATCGGGTTATCCAGCACGCAGTACTGACGGTAGCTACGCTCCAGTTCCAGCGCGGTGCGCGCCATCGCTTCGCTGCGGCGCACGTCGGTCAGGGTGGTGCGGTTGGTATCCGCCGCGCGATCGCTCAGCGCAGACAGGCTTTCCCAGGCCTGCCAGGCCAGCACCAGCAGCGGTAATAACACCAGTAAAAACGCCATCAGCACCAGCTGACGCAGCGATCGTGGAAACAGACGCCATTTCTTCACGGAGAGATCTCTTGTTCAGGTTATCTGTGATGCTAGCGGAGAGTGGACGGCGAGGAAAGCCAGGCGATGAAATGAAAATGGCCGGTTCACTGAACCGGCCATCGGGCGACGCTGCAGGTGAGCAGCGAAGCTGAATAGGTGGAGCCTAACTCAACGTTGCGTCCGATGTTTGATAACGTCACAAAGTGAACGATTATCGGTGGGGTGGACGACAGGCTCCGTTTTGTGCGTCATTCTGGGCGTTATGGGCACTTGACCGCTTGCGCAGGGCTGTCATAACCAGGTGAATGAGCCGCTGAATAGATTATAGCAATCATCGTGCCAGTTTTACAATTCATGTTTTAACTTATTATAAAATGGTGATTTTTAGGGTGCAGCTAAGTTTTATTGTGGACCATTTTGACCAGTCGGTCCGGCGAAGTGTCGCTGAAAAGTAAC
Source organism: Erwinia sp. JUb26 (assembly GCF_003751505.1). Lineage (GTDB taxonomy): Bacteria > Pseudomonadota > Gammaproteobacteria > Enterobacterales > Enterobacteriaceae > Erwinia. The sequence continues at coordinate 194,560 of NZ_RJVB01000009.1, forward strand.
ACTTTTGGCGATGTGCGAAACGTGCCATTTAAATCAATGAGTTAAATGTCTCCGTTTGGAGACAGTGGTTTGGGGGGATTGTCGGGGATATGCAACAGGAGGCTGGCGATGCACGGCCTGTTCTCGCTGGTGATTTCGGGGCTGGTGATTTCGGGGCTGTGATTTCGGGGCTGGCGTAGACGGGTTGGCCCCGGAAACGGGCGGGTCCTCGCGCCACGCGTTGCGTGGTTCCTTCTCTTCAGTCGGGAGCCTGTTCGGACCGCCGTAGACGGGGCTTCCTGCCCCGGCTGCGCCTTTTGCTCGCGTCCATGCGAGCAAATCCTGGCTCCCTCGTTACGTTCAGCGCTGCGGATTGCCCGTTTCCCGGCCCAACCCGTCTGTGCTTTGATATTGGCGTCGCTGCTTAACAACTCGTCTTTCGACATCCTATCGAATCATCAAAGGATGAAACCTGCGCACATTTTACGAACGGCGCGGCGCGGACAGTATGCATGGTCCACTCCAGACAACGATACAGACAGGGAAACCCGCTTGCCATTGAGATAATGAAATCGAAATCAGCTTGCCGATCAGGATAAACACCCATGACTGAACCCGTCTCAATTCAGATAAGAAGCGATGACGATTTCCGAAAGAGGGCCAGCCTGGGCGGCTGCCGGGCAATCCGCAGCGCTGAGGTGCAGGCGGCGGGACCGGAGAGAGCAGCATGGATGCTGCGCTCAGGCGTGGCGCGGGCAGGACGCCCGCTCCACGCCGATCCGCAAGGCCCGATGCCGAAACCGAAGGCACCGCAAAGCGGCGCGAGGACCGCCCGGCAGCCGCCCAGGCTGGCCCTCATTCACCGCAATTCCAGCAATTCCAGCAATTCCAGCTTAGCTTCAAATCTTGCCACTCATGCCGAAAAAGAGAGTGACAAAAAAAAGCCACCATCCCGAAGGACGGTGGCTTTTTCAAACCTGCCATTAGCCCGCTGATTTACAGCAGGCTACTCACACAGATATCAGCCCAGCTGCTTACGCGCATTGCGGAAAATACGCATCCACGGGCTGTCCTCGCCCCACTCTTCCGGGTGCCAGGAGTTGCTCACGGTACGGAACACGCGCTCCGGGTGCGGCATCATAATCGTTACGCGACCGCTTTCGTTGGTGACCGCCGTAATGCCGTTTGGAGAACCGTTCGGGTTAGCCGGATACTGCTGGGTCACGTTACCGAAGTTATCGACGAAGCGCAGCGCCACCAGACCTTTCTGCTCAAGCTGTGCCAGGTGCGCATCGCTACGCACTTCAACAAAGCCTTCACCGTGCGAAACCGCAATCGGCATACGGGAACCAACCATGCCATCCAGCAGCAGCGACGGACTGGCCGCGACTTCCACCAGGCTAAAGCGGGCTTCAAAACGCTCGGACTGGTTACGCACAAAGCGTGGCCACTCTTCGCTACCTGGGATCAGCTCGCGCAGATTAGACATCATCTGGCAACCGTTACATACGCCCAGCGCCAGCGTCTGCGGACGATGGAAGAAGGTTTCGAACTCATCGCGCACGCGGCTGTTGAACAGAATCGATTTCGCCCAGCCTTCACCCGCGCCCAGCACATCGCCGTAGGAGAAGCCGCCGCAGGCAATCAGCGCCTGAACGTCGGTCAGACCACGACGACCCGCCAGCAGATCGCTCATATGCACGTCAACCGCGTCAAAACCGGCACGATGGAAGGCAGCCGCCATCTCAACGTGGGAGTTAACGCCCTGCTCACGCAGTACGGCAACCTTTGGACGCGCGCCGGTGGCGATAAACGGTGCGGCGATATCCTCTTCCGGCTTGAAGGTCAGTTTGACGTTCAGGCCCGGATCGCTGTTGTCTTTCTTGGCTTCGTGTTCCTGGTCGGCACAGGCCGGGTTATCGCGCAGGCGCTGCATCTGCCAGGTGGTTTCTGCCCACCAGGTACGCAGCGTGGTCCGGCTTTCGCTGTACACCGCAGAATCACCGGAGGTAATCACAAAACGGTCGCCCTCGACCGCACGGCCCAGCACGTGAACGCACTCGGCCAGTCCGTTGGCAGCAAACACCTGCTCAACCGCGGCGCAGTCTGCGGCAGCAACCTGAATCACCGCACCCAGTTCTTCGTTAAACAGCGCAGCCAGGCTGTCGCTGCCCAGCGCGGCAATATCTGCCTCAACGCCGCAGTGGCCGGTAAAGGCCATTTCCGCCAGCGTCACCAGCAATCCGCCGTCTGAACGGTCGTGGTAGGCCAGCAGTTTGCCATCGGCAACCAGCGTCTGAATCGCATTCCAGAAGCCGGCCAGCTGTTTGGCATCACGCACGTCGGCAGGTTTGTCACCCAGCTGACGATAAACCTGAGACAGCGCCGTGGCACCCAGCGCGTTAACGCCGTTACCCAGGTCAATCAGCAGCAGGCGGTTATCGACGGTTTGCAGCTGTGGCGTGGCGGTTTTACGCACGTCTTCCACTCGGGCAAAAGCGGTGATCACCAGCGACAGCGGAGAGGTCATCTCGCGCTGCTCGGTCCCTTCCTGCCAGCGGGTTTTCATCGACATAGAGTCTTTACCCACCGGGATAGTGATACCCAGCGCCGGGCACAGCTCTTCGCCGACCGCTTTCACTGCTTCGTAAAGGCCCGCATCTTCACCCGGGTGGCCGGCTGCTGCCATCCAGTTAGCGGAAAGTTTAATGCGTGTCAGCGGACCAATCTGGGTCGCAGCGATGTTGGTCAGTGCTTCACCCACGGCCAGACGACCGGAGGCGGCGAAGTCCAGCAGCGCCACCGGGGCACGTTCGCCCAGCGCCATTGCTTCACCGTAATAGCTGTCGAGGCTGGCGGTGGTGATCGCGCTGTTGGCAACCGGGATCTGCCACGGTCCCACCATCTGATCGCGCGCTACCATACCGGTAACGGAGCGGTCGCCGATGGTCACGAGGAAGGTTTTCTCCGCAACGGTCGGCAGGTGCAGAACACGGTTGACCGCATCGGCAATAGAAATGCTGTCGCGAACCAGCGCGTCACCTTTCGCCTTCAGGGTGGCAACATCGCGGGTCATTTTTGGCGTTTTGCCCAGCAGCACGTCCAGCGGCAGATCGATTGGCGTGTTGTCGAAGTGACTGTCGGCCAGCGACAGGTGCATCTCTTCGGTGGCTTCGCCGATCACCGCATACGGAGCGCGTTCACGTTTGCACAACTCGTCAAACAGCGCGACGCTCTCCGGTGCAACCGCCAGAACGTAACGCTCCTGCGATTCGTTACACCAGACTTCCAGCGGGCTCATGCCCGGTTCGTCATTCAGGATGTCGCGAAGATTGAAACGACCGCCGCGCTCGCCGTCGCTGACCAGCTCCGGCATGGCGTTGGACAGGCCGCCCGCGCCGACGTCGTGGATAAACAGAATCGGGTTAGCTTCACCCATCTGCCAGCAGCGGTCGATCACTTCCTGGCAGCGGCGTTCCATTTCCGGGTTGTCGCGCTGAACGGAAGCGAAGTCGAGGTCGGCATCGGACTGGCCGGAAGCCATGGATGATGCTGCACCGCCGCCCAGGCCGATATTCATCGCCGGGCCACCCAGTACAATCAGCTTGGCACCGACGGTGATTTCGCCTTTCTGCACGTGATCGGCACGGATGTTACCAATACCACCGGCCAGCATGATTGGCTTATGGTAGCCGCGCAGCTCTTCGCCGTTATGACTGTTGACGCGCTCTTCGTAGGTACGGAAGTAGCCGTTCAGCGCCGGGCGACCAAATTCGTTGTTAAATGCCGCGCCGCCCAGAGGGCCTTCGGTCATGATATCCAGCGCGGTCACGATACGATCCGGCTTGCCGAAATCCTCTTCCCACGGCTGTTCAAAGCCCGGAATACGCAGGTTCGACACGGAGAAGCCCACCAGACCGGCTTTCGGCTTCGCGCCGCGTCCGGTTGCGCCTTCATCACGGATTTCGCCACCGGAACCGGTCGCCGCACCCGGCCACGGCGAAATCGCCGTCGGGTGGTTATGGGTTTCCACCTTCATCAGGATATGCGTATCTTCCTGATGGAAGTCGTAGGCACCCTGACGATCGGCGTAGAAACGCCCAACCTGAGAACCTTCCATTACCGCGGCATTGTCTTTATAGGCAGACAGCACGTGGTCCGGGGTTTTCTCGAAGGTGTTTTTAATCATCTTGAACAGCGACTTTGGCTGCTGCTCTCCGTCAATCACCCAGTCGGCGTTGAAAATTTTGTGACGGCAGTGTTCGGAGTTTGCCTGGGCAAACATGTAGAGCTCGATGTCGTTCGGGTTGCGCCCTAGTTTTTCAAACGCGGCCAGCAGGTAGTCGATCTCATCCTCGGCCAGTGCCAGACCCAGCTTGATATTCGCCTGGACCAGCGCATCACGACCTTCACCCAGCACGTCCACGCTCTGTACCGGCGCGGGCTGATGGTGTGCGAACAGCTGCTCGGCCTGATTCAGATCCGTAAAGACGGTTTCCATCATGCGATCGTGCAGCAGAGCGGCCAGCGCGCCCCACTGTGCATCGGTCAGCTGTGGAGCCTGAATATAGAAGGCCAGGCCGCGCTCAAGGCGCAGAACCTGTGGCAGGTCGCAGTTGTGGGCGATATCGGTCGCTTTGGATGACCACGGGGAGATCGTGCCGGGACGCGGAGTCACCAGCAACAGGCGGCCTTCCGGGGTATGCTCAGCGAGAGAAGGACCGTATTTCAGTAGGCGCTGCAGGCGCGCTTTAGCATCCGCATCAAGCGGTGCGCTGACATCGGCGAAATGGACGTACTCGGCGTAAATATCACTCACCGGCAGGTGAGCGTCCTGAAAGCGGGTCAGCAGTTTGTTAATACGAAATGCCGACAGGGCGGGCGAACCACGCAGAATTTCCATCATTAAAGATCTCTCGTCTCGAAGCGCCGGGCGACGCTTCATTGGGCGCAACAGGGAAAACGGGCGCTATTATAGAGAATCCCCAGCGGTTACGAAACCGTTTGCGCAGAATTAATCGACATCCAGAATTGGCTGAAAATCACACGATTCAGGTGGAATTAGGTTGCGATGCCACGCGGACTTGAGCAAAATGCCCCACGCTCAGGAGCAATTATAGCCAATAAATACTGCCGTGAAAGACAGATACCTGAGAGCCACCGAGAGATAACTATTTGAAACGCCTAAAATTAAATTACCTGTTTATCGGGCTGGTTATGGTGCTGCTCGCGCTTGCACTGTGGCCGTCGATACCCTGGTACGGCGGTGCAACCGACCGCATCGCACAGATAAAATCGCGAGGAGTTTTACGTGTCAGCACGATAAATTCTCCTCTGACCTATTACACCGTAAATAAATCACCGGCCGGAATGGACTACGAGCTGGCAAAACGCTTCGCCGATTATCTGGGTGTGAAGCTGGAAGTGACCGTGCGCCCGAACCTGAGCGATCTGTTTGACGATCTGGAAGATGACAAAGCTGATGTGCTGGCGGCCGGTTTAATTTACAACAATGAACGTCTGGCGCATTTCCGCGCCGGTCCGACCTACTATTCCGTTTCGCAGCAGCTGGTGTATCGCATTGGCGCAACGCGGCCAAAAAATCTTGGCGATCTCAAGGGACGGCTGATTGTGGCTTCCGGTTCGGCTTATCTTTCTACCCTGCGCGGATCGAAAGAGAACCAGTACCCGGATCTTGACTGGGCGATCTCCACCGATCAGACGCCGCAGACGCTGCTGCAGGCCGTTGCCGATGGCAAGATCGATTACACGGTCGGTGATTCGGTAACCATCGGTCTGATGCAGCGCATCCATCCCCAGCTGGCGGTGGCGTTTGATATCACCGATGAAGAACCCGTTACCTGGTATGTTCAGCGCGAGCAGGACGACAGCCTGAATGCGGCGATGCTCGACTTCTATAACCAGATGGGTGAAGAAGGCGCGATGGCGCGGCTGGATGAGAAGTACCTCGGCCACGTAGGCACCTTCGACTATGTTGATACCCGGACTTTCCTGCGCGCCATCGACGGTACGCTGCCGGGGATCCAGCCGCTGTTTGAAAAGTATGCGCAGAGCATCGACTGGCGACTGCTGGCGGCGATTTCTTACCAGGAATCCCACTGGAACCCTCAGGCCACCTCACCAACCGGCGTGCGTGGGATGATGATGCTGACGCGTAATACCGCCGACAGCCTGAACGTCACGGACCGCACCGACCCGGAGCAGAGCGTGCGCGGCGGCAGCGAGTATCTGGTGAGGATGATGGAGAAAGTCCCGGCGGGGATCCCGGACGATGAACGTATCTGGTTCGCCCTCGCCGCCTATAACATGGGCTATGCCCATATGCTGGATGCCCGCAAGCTGACGGAAAAGCAGCAGGGTAACCCTGACAGCTGGGCGGATGTAAAACTGCGTCTGCCGATGCTAAGCCAGAAGCGCTACTACAGCCAGACTACCTATGGCTTTGCACGCGGGCATGAAGCCTACGCCTACGTCGAGAATATTCGTAAGTATCAGATAAGCCTGGTGGGGTATCTGGAGGACCAGGAAAGGAAGCTGGCGCAGAAGGCGGCGACGGAAGCCGAGCTGGGCAATGCCTACCCCGCCGTCCCGCCACAGCTGGCAATGAACTGAGACTACAGCAATTTTCCCGCCTGACGCAGCGCTTTTTTCTCCGCGCGGCGATGGCGGAAAAAGTCACTCAGCATTGCCGCACACTCCGCTGCCAGAATGCCTTCTTCTATCTGTACCTGATGATTCATACCCGGGTGGCCGAGTACATCGAGCAGTGAACCTGCCGCCCCGGTTTTTTCATCGCGCGCGCCGAACACCAGCCGGCCGATACGGCTGTGAACCATCGCACCGGCACACATCACGCACGGCTCCAGCGTCACGTACAGCGTGGTGTCGAGCAGTCGGTAGTTCTCTATAACTTTGCCGCCCTGGCGCAGCGCCATGATTTCCGCATGCGCGGTAGGATCGTGGTGCCCAATCGGCCGGTTCCAGCCCTCGCCTATCACCCGGCCTTCATGAACCAGCACCGCGCCCACCGGCACTTCGCCTTCGTCCCAGGCACGGCGGGCCAGCATCAGCGCGTGGCGCATCCAGTATTCATCATTATTGTCGCTCACCTGAGTCTCCAGCGGAAAAAAAGCGCGACATTATACACTGATTGCGCCCGGCAGACTGCCCTTATTCAAGCTGTTGCAGTTCGCCTACGGGCGTCACGCGAAAGCGGTGCTGGCAGAAGAACAGCAGCGGGTTGTCCTGATTGCTGTCGCTGTACCCGCTGTAGAGCTGGAGCGGCGTGCCGATCTGCTCCTCGAGCTGCGCGACTTTTTCATGGCCGAGGCAGCGCAGCGCCAGCACCCGTCCCCCCCAGGAGCGGGACATCTGGCTGGCGATCAATTTCACCTTCGGCAGAAACGCGGAATCAAAATACACCTGCTCCACCAGCGGCTGTGGCGAGCCGGTGATCAGCCAGACGTCGGCGTCGTCGCTGTTCAGGTAATCCGTCAGGCGCTGCTGCACCACCGGAAAGGCCTTTACGCGCTGGCGAAACCAGCGGGCGAACTCGTTTTCCTGCTGCAACAGGCGCTGTTCGCTGTGGCCAAACGTAATCGACCACAGCAGCAGGCTCATTGGCCAGCGGGCCGCGCGGCCGCGCAGTAACAGGCCCGCCGCCACCACCGGCAGCAGCGGCAGCACCAGCAGCAGGTTTAGCGGCTGACGCCGCAGCATCCAGCGCATATAGGTACCGAACATATCCTGCTGATGCAGGGTGCCATCGAGGTCAAAAAAAATTACGCGTCGTTCCTGACTGATTGTCAAACCCGGGTCCTCGCAGTCGTTGAATCTAGTAAGTGTAGTCAGAAGTCAGTGAAGAACTCGCTTTTAGCGCTCGTTAAGCGCAGCGCGAAGAAAACCACCGTGTCTGGCGAGCCGCTCGCGCGCCTCGGAGCCTGACAGATCGGCCAGGATCATCAGGATGGCCGTTTTCACTTCGTAGTCGACCTGCCCTAACGCGTCATCGGCCTGCTGATGAGTACAGCCCGTGGCTTCACACACCATACGACCAGCACGATCCACCAGCTTGATATTGGTGGCTTTCATGTCGACCATCAGGTTTTGCCAGACCTTACCGATTTTCACCATCGCGCCGGTGGAGATCATATTCAGTACCAGCTTTTGTGCAGTACCCGACTTCAGGCGGGTTGAACCGGTCAGCGCTTCCGGCCCTACCACCGGCGAAATGGCGATTTCCGCTTCGCGGGCAATTGGCGAACCGGGATTGCATGAGATGGCTGCCGTGCGGCACCCGTGCTGGCGGGCATAGCGCAGCGCGCCGATAACGTACGGCGTGCGGCCGGAGGCGGCCAGGCCGATCACCATATCGTTGGGACTGAGATCCAACGCCTGTAAGTCGCTGACACCCAGCTGTTCATCGTCTTCTGCCCCCTCAACGGCCTTAAACATCGCCCCCGGCCCACCGGCAATCAGGCCAATCACCAGATCGTGCGAGACGCCAAACGTCGGCGGGCATTCCGATGCATCCAGCACGCCCAGGCGGCCGCTGGTGCCTGCGCCCATGTAAATGATGCGACCACCGGCGGCCAGTGCGGCGGCGGCGTCGTCGACGGCCTTTGCTACCTGCGGCAGCGTCAGGCTGACCGCCGCGGCCACGGTGGCATCCTGCTGATTAAATCGGGTGACCATCTCCAGCGTTGACAGACTGTCGAGATCGAGCGTGTCCGCATTGCGGGTTTCCGACACCAGTGAACCCAGATCCATTCTTTCCCCCTGACTGAATTTTTAATTCGAACAGATATTTCATTTGTTGAATATTTTATTCAAAACAAACCGTTTTTACACTAAAATCATTGTAAACGTTAGTCGAACAACGAGAAGCAGAAATATCCGGCACATCAGATTACCCGCCTGTTGCACCTGCCATTTTGCCTTTCTAAATATGGAAACGGCGAATCAGGGGGGTTAGACTTTGCGTCGCGCCTGTTATCATTGTCGTTAATTCAACGTGCTGAATTCGAACTGGCAAGAGGAAAAAAGATGAGTTCACTGCTGCGTATTCGTCAGCTGTATCCCAGTCTGGCACTAAATGAGCGCCGCCTGGCTGACTACCTGCTGTCGCAGCCGGACCACGCGCGCCACCTGAGTTCACAAAAGCTGGCGGATGAATCCGGCGTCAGCCAGTCCAGCGTGGTGAAATTTGCCCAGAAACTGGGCTATAAAGGTTTCCCGGCGCTGAAGCTGGCGCTTAGCGAATCGCTGGCGGACAAAGATGCGATTACCGTGCACAACCTTATCCTCAGCGACGATCCTCTAAAAACCGTGGGTGAAAAGCTGTTTACGGAAAAAATGTCGGCTATCCGTGCCACGCTGGATATCAACAGCGAGGAGATGCTGCTGGAAACATTGCGCCTGCTGCGCAACGCCAAGCGCATCGTGCTGGTAGGCATCGGGGCTTCAGGCTTAGTTGCCAAGGATTTTTCGTGGAAGCTGATGAAGATCGGTATCAGCGCGGTCGCCGAACAGGATATGCATGCGCTACTGGCCAGCGTACAGGCGATGAGCCCCGGCGACGTGCTGCTGGCCGTTTCCTACACCGGCGAGCGGCGGGAAATTAACCTGGCGGCGCAGGAGGCACAGCGTATTGGTGCAACGGTGCTGGCCTTTACCGGCTTTACGCCGAATACGCTGCAGCAGGCGGCATCGCACTGTTTATATACGGTGGCGGAAGAGCAAACCACGCGTAGTGCGGCTATATCCTCTACGATGGCGCAGCTGGCACTCACCGATCTGCTGTTTATGGCACTGATCCAGCGCGATCCGGAACGCGCAACCAGCCATATCCGGCACAGTGAGGCACTGGTTAAGAAATTGACCTGATCATGGCAGTCAGAAAGTTCATAAACACATAACGTCTTTACACGGTAAAAACATCATCGTTATTGGGGCTATTGGCCAGTTGTGGTAAAGTGCGCGGCATTGAATATGCAGCAGTAGGTTATGGCGTTTCGACTTAACGGGTTGTTAACTTACTGATTGAATGACTTTAACGGCACCTCATCCAAGATGGCACTACTGATTACCAAACGCTGTATAAATTGCGATATGTGCGAACCTGAATGCCCCAACGAGGCAATTTCGATGGGGCTGGAATACTACGAGATCGACACCGATCGCTGCACCGAGTGCGTTGGCCACTACGATTCGCCGACCTGCCAGCAGGTCTGCCCGATTGATAACACCATTATTATCGACCCACAGCGGGTAGAAACGAACGACCAGCTGTGGGAAAAGTTCGTGGTGCTGCACCCTGCGGGTTAGCTTTCGATAATCACCGTCGCGCAGGCGTAATGGCGCTCATCGGCCAGGGTGACGTGAACGTGCATCACACCCAGCTTCTTCGCAACGTCCTGCGCGTGCTGGAAGAATCTCAGCCCCGGCTTGCCTAACGCGTCGTTATAAACCTCAAACTGATTAAACGCCAGACCGCCGCGAATGCCGGTGCCGAAAGCTTTTGCCGCTGCCTCCTTCACCGCGAACCGCTTGGCCAGGAACCGCACCGGCTGCTGATGGGCCTGGTACTGCGCCCATTCATTAGGGCTGAGTACCCGTTTCGCCAGTCGGTCACCCGAGCGTGAAATCACCCCTTCGATGCGGGCAATTTCCACAATATCCGTACCGAGGCCGAGAATCGCCATTATCGACGCGCTTCCCGCATCAGCTGCTTCATCTCTTTCACCGCCTCTGCCAGCCCGCTGAACACCGCACGGCCAATAATCGCATGACCGATGTTCAGCTCGTGCATCTCCGGCAGAACGGCGATGGGCTGGACGTTGTGATAGGTCAGACCGTGACCGGCGTTAACCTTCAGCCCTTTACCTGCGGCGTAGGTAGCCGCTTCGGCAATACGCGCCAGCTCCGCATCGCGCGCCGGGCCTTCTGCCGCCTCAGCGTAAGCACCGGTGTGGATTTCGATATAAGGCGCGCCGGAAGCCACAGCGGCATCGATCTGCTGGCGATCGGAGTCAATAAACAGCGAAACCAGAATCCCGGCATCGTTCAGGCGCTTAACCGCTGCGGTCACTTTATCCAGCTGACCGGCCACATCCAGTCCGCCTTCGGTGGTCACCTCTTCGCGTTTTTCCGGCACCAGGCAGCAAAAATGCGGCACGATTTCACAGGCGATATCGACCATCTCATCGGTGACCGCCATTTCCAGGTTCATTCTGGTCTGAATTGTCTGGCGCAGGATACGCACATCGCGGTCGGTGATGTGGCGACGGTCTTCACGCAGGTGCACGGTAATGCCGTCGGCGCCCGCCTGCTCTGAGACAAATGCAGCCTGAACCGGATCGGGATAGATCGTGCCGCGCGCGTTGCGTACGGTGGCAACGTGATCGATATTTACGCCTAACAGTAACTCAGCCATGGTGTCCTCTGGTGATCGCGAATGTTTTATCGAGATCGAGTGTACAACGTTCGACGGGCGCAGGGGTATGACCTGTCGCTATTCGTCGGCCGCAGGCGCGACGTCCGCTCGTTTTCTCGGCAGAAACTGGCGAAACAGTTCGGTGCTTTTCAGCGGCCTGCCGCCCAGGTAGGGTTTTAGCGCAATACGGGTAAAGCGCTTGGCAGCTCGCAGGGTGTCCGCATCGGGAAATTCCCGCTGCCAGAGCGCGCGCAGCTGCCGCCCTGTGAAGCTGCGGTTGTTGACCACCAGGCTGGCAATAAACCCTTTCTCTTCACGGTAGCTGTAGGTCATCTCATCGGCGACCTCTTCCCCACTTCCGGCACAGTGCATGAAATCCACGCCGTAACCAAGATGGCCCAGCATCGCCAGTTCGAAGCGGCGTAGCGCAGGTTCGGGTGAGCCGGACGTCGCCGCCAGCGCCTGGATACAGTGCAGATAGTCAAAGAAGAGTTCGTTAAAGGCGGTTTCGTGCTCCAGCACGCGTGAAAGCAGTTCGTTGACGTACAGGCCACAGTAGAGAGTGGTGCCGCTCAGCGGAAGCGCCAGCGAAACGGGTTCAGCGCCGCGCAGGGTTTTCACCTCGCCGCGCCCTCCCCAGCGTACCAGCAGAGGGGTGAAGGGTTGCAGAGCGCCCTTCAGGCTGGAACGTTTGGAGCGGGCACCTTTCGCCAGTACCCGCACCCTGCCGTGCTGTTCAGAGAACAGATCGAGCAGCAGGCTGGTTTCGCTCCACGGTCGCGCGTGCAGGACAAATGCGCGTTGCCAGCCTTCCATCAAAATCAGAGGTCGTCAGTATAGCCCAGGCTGCGTAGGGCGCGTTCATCATCCGCCCAGCCGGACTTCACTTTGACCCACAGTTCAAGGTGTACCTTCGCCTCGAACATCTCTTCCATATCTTTACGCGCTTCCGTACCGATCACTTTGATCTTGGCGCCTTTATTGCCGATGACCATCTTCTTCTGCCCTTCACGCTCAACGAGGATCAAGCCGTTGATATCATAGCCACCGCGTGCGTTAGAGACGAACTGTTCAATCTCAACGGTCACGGAGTAAGGCAGTTCCGCACCGAGGAAACGCATCAGCTTTTCACGGATGATTTCCGAGGCCATAAAGCGCTGAGAACGATCGGTGACGTACTCTTCCGGGAAGTGGTGTTCCGCTTCCGGCAGCAGCTTGTGCACGATGTTGGCAATGGTATCGACGTTATTGCCTTTTTCAGCCGAGATCGGCACCACGTCCATAAAGTTCATCTGCTCGCTGAGGAACTGCAGATGCGGCAGCAGGATGCTTTTATCGGTGATGTTGTCGACTTTGTTGATCGCCAGCAGCACCGGCACCTTGTTGTCTTTCAGTTTGTTCAGCACCATTTCGTCGTCGGCGGTCCATTTGGTACCTTCAACAACAAAGATCACCAGCTCAACGTCACCGATAGAACTGCTGGCCGCACGGTTCATCAGGCGGTTGATCGCCCGCTTTTCTTCCATATGCAGACCCGGGGTATCCACGTAGATCGCCTGATAGGCGCCTTCGGTATGAATCCCCATGATACGGTGACGGGTGGTTTGCGGTTTACGCGAGGTAATGGAAACCTTCTGCCCCAGTAACTGGTTCAGTAAGGTCGATTTACCGACGTTTGGACGGCCTACAATAGCAATAAAGCCGCAATGGGTGGTTTGTTCGCTCATTCAATTCCCAGCTTAATCAGCGCCTGTTCGGCCGCTGCCTGCTCAGCTTTGCGACGGCTTGAACCGGTTCCCACAACCGGATCTGCCATGCCGCTTACCTGGCAGTGAATAGTAAATTCCTGATCGTGCGCTTCGCCACGGACCTGCACCACCAGATAAGATGGCAGCGGCAGATGGCGACCCTGCAGAAACTCCTGCAGGCGCGTTTTTGGATCCTTTTGTTTATCGCCCGGACTGATCTGCTCAAGACGGCTGGCGTACCAGCTGAGGATCAGCTGCTCCACCGTCCCGATATCACTGTCGAGGAAAACTCCCCCAATCAGTGCTTCAACCGTATCAGCCAGAATCGATTCACGGCGATAACCGCCGCTTTTCAGCTCGCCCGGCCCAAGGCGCAGGCATTCGCCGAGGTCAAACTCTCGTGCCATTTCCGCCAGCGTATTACCACGCACCAGCGTAGCTCGCATACGGCTCATGTCGCCTTCATCCACGCGCGGGAAGCGATGATAAAGGGCGTTGGCAATGACATAGCTCAGAATAGAGTCGCCCAGAAATTCCAGTCGCTCGTTATGTTTGCTGCTGGCGCTACGGTGGGTAAGTGCCTGCTGTAACAATTCCTGATGAGTAAAAGTGTAGCCCAACTTGCGTTGAAGCTTGTTAATTACGATGGGGTTCATGCTTTACCAATTTCTGAATGCGTCAATTATGCTGCACACGGAACAGGGCTGAGCCTGAACACCAACACAATCTGTTTCGTGTGCAGTGGCTCCCCAACCGGGAAGCCAACCGTTAAATATACTCATCCAACGATGAGTATTAGTGAATGCCACCAATCCGGCTCAAACGTACGCCGGTCGGCCATTCGCCTTCCTGTTTTTCGAAGCTCATCCAGATAGCCGTCGCTTTACCCACCAGATTACGTTCCGGGACAAAGCCCCAGTAGCGGCTGTCGGCGCTGTTATCGCGGTTATCGCCCATCATAAAGTACATGCCCTGCGGCACGACCCACGTGGACTGCTCCTGTCCCGGCTGCTGGTAGTAAGACGCCGACTGGCTTGGCATCTGGGTCACCAGTAAAATCCGGTGAGTCACGTCGCCAAGGGTTTCATTACGCGTGGCTAAACGCAGACCGCCAGGCATCGATTTCCCCTGTGGTACCTGGAAGAAACCATTACCGGCTTCATTACCGTTAAAACCGCTGAAGGTCTGGATAAAATCGCTCGGCTCAACGTCTGAATAGGTGACCGGCACTGCGGTTTCACACTTCCCGCCGCCGCAGCCAGGGGTGATGGAAACCGTTTTGCTTAAGGCATCGTAGGTCACCCGATCGCCCGGGACGCCAACGGCACGCTTAATATAGTCCAGACTGGGATCTTTCGGGTATTTAAATACCACCACGTCACCGCGCTTAGGATGCCCGGTGGGGATCAATGTAGTCTGGGTAATCGGATCTTTAATGCCGTAGGCATACTTTTCCACGAGGATAAAATCCCCGATTAGCAGCGTCGGCATCATCGATCCTGATGGGATCTGGAACGGTTCAAAAATAAATGAGCGCACCACAAACACCACCAGCAAAACAGGGAACACCGATGCCGTGGTTTCCACCCAGCCCGGCTGTTTATCCGCTTTGGTTTCTGGCGTGCCTTCGGCTTTTGCCGCCGCGCGCTTAGCCCGGCGGGCCGGTGCCCATTTATACTTGTCGATACACCAGATAATTCCGGTGACCAGCGTTGCTATCGCCAAAATCAGGGCGAACATATTAGCCATTCCAGTTCCCTCAAAGCCCGAAGTCGGGCCTTATTTGCTGTCTTTACCGACGTGGAGAATGGCAAGGAACGCTTCCTGCGGCAGCTCAACGTTACCCACCTGCTTCATGCGTTTCTTACCGTCTTTCTGTTTCTGCAGCAGCTTTTTCTTACGGCTGACGTCACCGCCGTAACACTTGGCGAGCACGTTTTTACGCAGCTGTTTCACGGTTGAGCGGGCGATGATATGGGTACCAATCGCCGCCTGAATCGCAATGTCGAACTGCTGGCGCGGGATCAGATCTTTCATCTTCTCGACCAGATCGCGGCCGCGGTACTGAGAATTCTCTCGGTGAGTGATCAGCGCCAGCGCATCGACACGCTCGCCGTTGATCAGTACGTCCACGCGCACCATATCAGAGGTCTGGAAGCGCTTGAAGTTGTAATCCAGTGACGCATAGCCACGTGAAGTCGACTTCAGGCGGTCGAAGAAATCGAGTACCACTTCCGCCATCGGGATTTCATAGGTCAGCGCAACCTGGTTACCGTGGTAAACCATGTTGGTCTGCACGCCGCGTTTTTCGATACACAGCGTAATCACGTTACCGAGATATTCCTGCGGCAGCAGCATGTGACATTCCGCAATCGGCTCACGCAGCTCTTCGATGTTGTTCAGCGGCGGCAGTTTGCCCGGGCTGTCAACGTAGACGGTCTCATTGTCCGTGGTTTGCACTTCATAGACTACGGTTGGCGCCGTGGTAATCAGTTCAAGATCGTACTCACGCTCCAGACGCTCCTGGATGATTTCCATGTGCAGCAGGCCAAGGAAGCCGCAGCGGAAACCAAAGCCCAGCGCCGTTGAGCTTTCCGGCTCGTAGAACAGGGAGGCGTCGTTAAGGCTCAGCTTGCCCAGCGCGTCGCGGAAGGCTTCATAGTCGTCGGAGCTGATCGGGAACAGACCGGCGTAAACCTGCGGCTTCACTTTCTTAAAGCCAGGCAGTGCTTTATCCGCCGGATGACGTGCCAGCGTCAGGGTATCGCCCACCGGCGCACCGAGGATGTCTTTGATCGCACAGACCAGCCAGCCTACTTCGCCGCAGTTCAGCACATCGGTATCTTCGCGTTTTGGCGTGAAAATCCCCAGGCGGTCGGCGTTGTAAACCTGACCTGTACTCATCACTTTGATCTTGTCGCCCTTGCGCATGGTGCCGTTCTTAATACGCACCAGCGAGACAACGCCGAGATAGTTATCGAACCAGGAGTCAATGATCAGCGCCTGCAGCGGACCTTCCGGATCGCCTTCCGGCGGTGGAATATCTCGCACCAGACGTTCCAGCACGTCCGGTACGCCCACGCCGGTTTTCGCCGAGCAGCGCACCGCGTCGGTGGCGTCGATACCAACGATATCTTCAATTTCCTGAGCAACACGCTCAGGATCGGCCGCAGGCAGGTCGATCTTATTCAGAACCGGCACCACTTCCAGATCCATTTCCATCGCGGTGTAACAGTTCGCCAGCGTCTGGGCTTCAACACCCTGACCGGCGTCAACCACCAGCAATGCGCCCTCACACGCCGCCAGAGAACGAGAAACTTCGTAGGAGAAGTCAACGTGTCCCGGGGTGTCGATGAAGTTCAGCTGATAGGTCTGACCATCAGGGGCGTGGTAATCGAGGGTGACGCTCTGCGCTTTAATGGTAATACCGCGCTCACGTTCTAAATCCATGGAATCCAGAACCTGTGCAGCCATTTCACGTTCGGTCAGGCCACCGCAAATCTGAATCAGACGATCGGAGAGCGTCGATTTACCGTGGTCAATGTGGGCGATGATCGAAAAGTTTCTTATGTGCTTCATTATTGAGGTTTTTCTGCCTTACAAATTCTGGAACTCTCGCGATAGTAAATCAGGAGAGCGTGATATCACAGGCGAACAGAGGCCCGAAAGGCTGCATTCTACACTACATATCAAAGGGGTGGAATCATCGCGGGGTGCCAATAGTACCAGCAACGGCGTGGAAACAAAGAATTGCGTAAATATTATGCAAAAGTTCGCCCTGCCCCCCAGATTGTGGCTGGGGCAGAAGCGAAGAGGATCAGGCATCGGTGGTGACGTGCAGGGCGTCCGGCGGTAATGCCACGCTGAGGATCACCGGCTGGTACGACGCCGAGCGGCCCAGTATGCTGGAAATTCCACGGGCAATGATAAAGCCGCCAATACCGCCGAGCAGCGCGCCGCAGGCGGCGGCCAGATCGCTGTGAAACAGCATCTGGAACAGTCCGGCAAGAATAAACAACCCGACCAGCGGCGACATATAAACCAGCAGCGCCGAACTCAGCAGGCTGGATTCAGCGATGCCCAGCTCAATACGCTGGCCCGGAATCAACGGATCGGGGCTGCTAATCTTCATCACGTGGGCGTTTTTCGGCCCAAGTTTGTTCAGCATGTGGCTGCCGCAGCCCTTACGGGCAGAGCAGCTGCTGCAGGAGGTTTTAATTTCCGAATGCAGCGTCGCCACGCCGTTTTGCCACGAGACAACCGTAGCCCATTCTCTCATCATGGTGTGGTACCTAAAGTAATGCTGTCAGCAATGCGTTTGGCAGTAGCGGGTGGCAGTTCGCCCACTACGGTAATTTCCGCATTATTACGCACCTCAGTCTGCACCGTACGACGCCCAGTGCGCAACAGCTGCGATGCGCTGTTTTTATCCGCAAGGGTGATATTTATCGAGAAGCTGAACAGGCCATCGGAATAGAGGCGCGACTCGACCGGGCGATTAAGCGACGGGATCTGGCGGCGGCTCTGCGCCACTTCCTTCATTCCCGCCGGCAGCCATCCGGCTTTCCAGTTAAACGTGGCCTTGTTGCCCGCAGGCACCGACAGCGATGGCGGCAGCTTGGCGGTTTCCAGCCCCTGCATCAGCTTACTGACGCCCTGATCGACGGCAAAGCTGATCACGCGATACTGTTCCAGCGTTTCGCCGTCGCGATCCAGCAAATCGACGCGCAGCGGCAGCTTGGTTTCACTGTCCAGCCAGACCACGTAGCCATAGCGGGTACCATCGCGCGAGACGATGCGAATCACCTCACAGAGCTGATCGGCAATGCGCGTGCGGCCCACTGAGACAAAATCATAGCTGCTGGCGAGGTGCTCAAAATCGGCGTAAACCAGCGCAGGCAGCGAATCGACAATGTGATCGCCCGCCAGGGTAAACGGCTCGAGTCCCGGTTCGAAATAGCTGATCTCGTTGCCGCGCTGGATGATCTCTCGACGAGGTCCATCCATTTGCAACAGCTGCGCGTAGGTTTTGTTATCAATGACCGCATGACGATAGCGCAGGGATTCGATCCCCAGTCTGGAGACATTGATATAGGCGAGTTCATAACTGAGAGACTGGCTTGCCTGCTCCATCTGTTGTAACAGCGCCCCGGACGGAGATTGTGCCGGGGCGACAGAGGAGTACATCAGGCTGCCAGCCAGAAGGCTGACGGCACACCAAAGCTGCTTCATTACTGCTGTTGCATTCCTAAGGACTGATTACCGGGAACCTGAGCAGCAGCCTGCTGGTCAGGATTTTGATCGAACTGCAGCTGTTCTGCATGCAGACGACGCTGAAGTTCATAGTCCTGCAGCAGCGCATTCACGCGACGACGCTGATCCTGCGCCTGCTGATTCACTTTGCTGGTGCTGGTTGCGTTTTCAGACGGTACGCCAAGGCTAACCTGCGAAGCCTGCCCCATCATCGGCAGCGTGTTAAACGCCGGGGAATCTGAAGACTGGCCCACAACGGGCTTGTTGTACTGCTGAACGCCGACGATAACCGCCAGTGAAACGCAGGCGGCCAGGCCAACCTGAGTAATCTGAGCGGCCCACGGGCGCACTTTGCCCCAGAACGGCATTTTCTCAGCGTCTTCGGGTTTCGGCTGAGCTTCCGGGATCAATCGGGTGACAGTTTTCGCTGGCTCATCTTCGATAGCCGCGGCCACGCGGGCAGCGATATCAAAATCCAGCAGCTGTGGGACGTCGCCACGCAGCGTATCGCGGATCAGATGATAGCTTTCCCAGTTTTTCTGTAGTGCTGCATCGGAATTGAGCGCCGACATCAGCTCGGTATCCAGTGCTTCACCATCCATTAAAGCGGAAAGTTGTTCTTTCTGCATGCCTCAATACCCTTCCTGTGTACGTTATTGCTAACGTTGGATAAGCGGTTGAATTTTATTATCAATAGCTTCTCGCGCACGAAAAATTCGTGACCGAACCGTACCCACCGGACAGTCCATGATAACCGCTATCTCTTCATAGCTCAGGCCATCAAGTTCGCGCAGCGTAATCGCCATGCGCAGGTCTTCAGGTAACGTTTCGATAGTACGAAAAACTATCTGTTTCAGTTCTTCTGACAACATTAAGTTCTCAGGGTTCGAAATTTCTTTTAGTGCTCCCGCACTTTCAAAATTTTCTGCGTCGATAGCGTCCACATCGCTGGACGGCGGACGACGCCCCTGAGCAACCAGATAATTTTTAGCCGTATTGACGGCAATTCGGTAGAGCCAGGTATAGAAAGCGCTATCCCCCCGGAAAGATTCCAGCGCACGATAGGCCTTAATAAATGATTCCTGCACTACGTCAGGAACATCTCCTGAAGGTACATAGCGGGAAACCAGACTCGCCACTTTATGCTGGTAGCGGACTACCAGTAAATTGAATGACTTCTGATCGCCCTTCTGCACGCGCTCAACGAGAATCTGATCCGTTAACTGCTCGCTCATCCGAGGTAAAATCTCCCCAAATCTGTTTCCACGCGTAACCAAACTCCCAGTGATAACCCAATATAGTTTTCGAGCAAGCACGCGATTTGAGTGGTATTCATAGGAGAAGTTCCATTACGCCATTATTTTTGTGAGGCCATCAGGACATATTTACAAATCAGCGCGCTTTTTTATGCATTTTTGCCAATTTGTGAGCCACTGCCTTTCTTTGGATACTGAACGCATCGTTCATCACCCTGACGACGCCCGCAGAGTAACGCATGGGGCCAGGTTTTTCACCCTCTAATCGCTTCATAAAGCTTCAGTTCACACTATTAACAACCCCACCTTGCGCGTTGAGGGCGATGCAGAGCGGCGGTTCTGCGCATCTTAATGCGGATCACACTCTGCATACTGGTCGATAAAAAGCCTTTTTGCCTGATTAATTTGAGTGCTATGCTCAGCAAACAACCTGTTTAGTAAATTAAACACCATGACGCATTCTTCCGATTACAGCTGTGATGTCTTGATTATTGGCAGCGGCGCGGCGGGCCTTTCGCTGGCGCTGCGACTCGCGGAAAAACACCGCGTTACCGTGCTGAGTAAGGGCCCGGTCAGCGAAGGCTCAACATTTTATGCCCAGGGCGGCATTGCGGCGGTGTTTGATGAAACTGACAGTATCGAGTCCCATATTGAAGATACGCTGGTTGCCGGCAGCGGTCTGTGTGAGCGCGAGGCGGTTGCCTTTATCGCCAGTAATGCTCGTCACTGCGTTCAGTGGCTGATTGATAACGGCGTGCTTTTCGATAAAGAAACGCCGGAAAACAGTGAGCAGCGCTATCATCTGACGCGCGAAGGCGGCCACAGCCACCGCCGCATCCTGCACAGCGCCGACGCCACCGGCCGGGCCGTTGAAACCACCCTGGTCAGCCAGGCGCTCAGCCATCCCAACATCACGCTGATTGAGCGCAGCAACGCCGTCGACCTGATCGTTTCCGACAAGATCGGCCTGCCGGGCGAACGTCGGGTGGTCGGCGCCTATATCTGGAACCGGAAACATGAAAAGGTTGAATCCTGCCGCGCCCGGGCCGTGGTGCTGGCAACCGGCGGCGCCGCGAAGGTGTACCAGTACACCACCAACCCGGACGTCGCCTCCGGTGACGGCATTGCCATGGCCTGGCGTGCAGGCTGTCGGGTAGCCAATCTGGAGTTCAACCAGTTCCACCCCACCTGCCTGTTCCATCCAGACGCCCGCAACTTCCTGTTGACCGAGGCCCTGCGCGGTGAAGGCGCACTGCTCAAGCGTCCTGATGGCTCTCGCTTTATGCCGGACTTCGATCCGCGCGGCGAACTGGCTCCGCGTGATATCGTCGCCCGGGCGATTGACCACGAGATGAAGCGGCTGGGTGCCGACTGCATGTATCTGGATATCAGCCATCAGCCGCCGGACTTTATCCGCGCTCATTTCCCGACCATCTACGAAAAGCTACTGACGCTGGGCTTCGATCTCACCAGCCAGCCGATCCCTATCGTCCCGGCGGCGCACTATACCTGCGGTGGCGTGATGGTCAATCAGCAGGGGCAAACCGACCTCAGCGGACTGTACGCGATTGGCGAGGTCAGCTATACCGGCCTGCACGGGGCGAACCGACTGGCTTCAAATTCTTTGCTGGAGTGTCTGGTTTACGGCTGGTCGGCGGCGGAGGATATCGATCGTCGCCTGGCTGACGTTGAGCTGGCGACGGCACTGCCGGTATGGGATGAAAGCCGGGTGGATGATTCCGATGAGCGGGTGGTGATCCAGCATAACTGGCACGAGCTGCGGCTGTTTATGTGGGACTACGTGGGGATTGTTCGCACCACGAAACGCCTGGAGCGCGCGCTGCGGCGCATTAACACGCTGCAGCAGGAAATTGACGAGTACTACGCCAATTTCCGCATTTCAAACAACCTGCTGGAACTGCGCAATCTGGTGCAGGTTGCTGAGCTGATGGTGCGATGCGCCCTCGACCGCAAAGAGAGCCGCGGCCTGCACTATACGCTCGATTATCCCGAAGCGCTGGGCGAGGCCAGACCGACGGTGCTGGTTCCCCGACTAGCGGAATAAATAGAACTCGCGGGTCAGGCTACAGTGCGCCTCGGAGTAGTGCTGATCCGGCCCCCGAATCGTCATCCGATCCAGCATCTGCTCGCCCGCTTTCGGCGACAGCGCCAGCATGACGCGGTTCGGTGGCCGGGTATCGTTATCGGCCACATCGGTACGAAAGCGCAGATGCCAGCCGCGCTGTAGCGCCATCTCGACCAGGGCACTGCCCGCAGATTCCGGCAGGATCACGCAGAAAAAGCCTTCCTCCGTAATGAGCTGCTCGGCGCAGCCCAGCAGGGCTTCATGCGTCAGCGCGCCGGTATAGCGAGCGGAAGCGCGCTCCGGGGTGGCACAGTCGGAACCCGGTGCAAAATAGGGTGGATTGCTGACAATCAGCGAATAGCGCTGTTCACAACGCGTCGTCCATTCAAGAATATCGGCCTGATGAACCCGAATTCGATCCGGCCACGGCGAGGCGGCCACGTTTTCCTGCGCCTGCTCTGCCGCCGCCGCATCAAGCTCGACGGCATCAACCTGCACCGATTCCGCCGTGCGCTGTGCCAGCATCAGCGCAATCAGACCGCTGCCCGAGCCAATATCCAGCACGCGGGTTACGTTGGCAACCGGTGCCCATGCGCCAAGCAGCACACCGTCCGTGCCCACCTTCATGGCGCAACGATCGTGAGCGACAAAAAATTGTTTAAAGGTAAACCCGTTGGCACGGAGAATGGCTTTCTGTTGCGACATTTGACTGACCTGAAAGAGAAACGGCGCTAGCATAGGGCAAACCGTGACGAAGGAAAAGTCATTAACCCGATACAAACAGATGAAGATCGCGTTCAATCTGTCTATAATCAGCGCCCCAAACTGAGGTAGACCATGACTGTAACCACTTTTTCCGAACTCGAACTCGACGAAAGCCTGCTGGAAGCCCTGCAGGAAAAAGGCTTCACGCGCCCCACTGCCATTCAGGCCGCGGCGATCCCGCCAGCACTGGAGGGTCGCGACGTTCTGGGTTCGGCACCAACCGGTACAGGCAAAACTGCGGCCTACCTGCTGCCCGTTCTGCAGCACCTGCTCGACTTCCCACGTAAGAAGTCCGGCCCACCGCGCGTTCTGATCCTGACGCCAACGCGCGAACTGGCGATGCAGGTTGCCGAGCAGGCACGCGAACTGGCTAAACATACTCACCTGGACATCGCGACCATCACCGGCGGCGTGGCGTTTATGAACCACGCGGAAGTGTTCAGCGAAAACCAGGATTTGGTGGTCGCCACCACCGGCCGTCTGCTGCAGTACATTAAAGAAGAGAACTTCGACTGCCGCGCGGTTGAAACCCTGATCCTTGACGAAGCCGACCGCATGCTGGACATGGGCTTTGCGCAGGATATTGAAACGATCAGTGCCGAAACGCGCTGGCGCAAGCAGACGCTGCTGTTCTCCGCTACGCTGGAAGGGGAAGCCATCAAGGACTTCGCCGAGCGTATCCTGAATGAGCCGGTTGAAGTTGAAGCCGATCCCGCGCGTCGCGAGCGTAAAAAAATCCAGCAGTGGTATTACCGTGCGGATGATACGCAGCATAAAACCGCCCTGCTTATCCACCTGCTTAAGCAGCCGGAAGTGACCCGCGCGGTGATCTTCGTGCGTAAGCGCGAGCGCGTTCATGAAGTCTGCGCATGGCTGCGTGAAGCCGGGATTAACACCAGCTACCTCGAAGGTGAACTGGTGCAGGCTAAGCGTAACGAAGCGATTAAACGCGTTGCTGAAGGCCGCGTAAACGTGCTGGTTGCCACCGATATCGCCGCGCGCGGTATTGATATCGATGACGTCAGCCACGTGTTCAACTTCGATATGCCGGTGACGGCGGATACCTATCTGCACCGCATTGGCCGTACCGGCCGTGCCGGTAAGAAAGGCATCGCTATCTCGCTGGTTGAAGCGCACGACAATCTGCTGCTGGGTAAAATCAGCCGCTATATTCAGGAGCCACTGAAGTCGCGCATCATCGAAGAACTGCGTCCGACCACCCGTCCACCGAACGAGAAGCTGAAAGGCAAACCGTCGAAGAAGGTGCTGGCGAAACGCAAAGAGAAGAAAGAAAAGGCGAAAGAAGACGAGAAGCCGCGTGCGAAAGTCCGCCACCGCGACGCCAAAAATGTCGGTAAGCGCCGTAAACCAAGCGCGGCTAAAACCGACGGTGCTGAATAATCGCACTGCATGATATTAAACCGCCTTCGACAGGCGGTTTTTTTTCGCACCTTAGCGGTAAAAACAGGCCGTTGATGTCAAAACTGGCCTTTGCGTTCACTACGCGTTTCCCTGCCGACGTTAGATTTTGCTAAATGATAAAAAAAACGCCAGCAATCAGTGAATTAAACTGATTGCTGGCGTGATGCGTTTATCGACAGGTCACCCAATAAAAGCGGTGATTATGGCTTATAAACTCTCAGTAAAGGTACGGGTAATCACATCGCGCTGCTGTTCCGCCGTCAGTGAGTTAAAACGTACCGCATAGCCGGAAACGCGGATGGTTAACTGCGGGTATTTTTCCGGATGCTTAACCGCTTCTTCCAGCGTTTCGCGGCTTAACACGTTCACATTCAGATGCTGACCGCCTTCGACGCGGACCTCTGGCTTCATCTCCAGCGGGATTTCGCGATATTCGATTTGCCCCAGATCGCTGACCGGCACAACCTGATCTTCGCTGTAGCCAGATTTCGCGCACACGCAGCGCGCTTCCGCTTTCTCGCTATCCAGCAGCCAGAATGAGTTCAGCAGCGCGCTATTTTTTGCTTGAGTAATTTGGATTCCGGTAATCATGATGTTGCCTCCCAGGCGGTGGGCGCAGAGTGAACTGCGCACGAATGAATGGATAAACCCACCTTCTGTATATCAGCCTGATATGCTGCCCTCTTTGACCCAAATCAACTGTCGTCAGCCGCGGATCGAGGCAGTGCAAGTAACATCATGTTTTGTATCAATTTTCCAGAAATGCCGATTTCTAAAATTTTTGTAAATATTCAATTATTTTTTAAGTTTAACCCCTTATCAAACCACGTTAAGCTACGCGCTCTACAGACTTAAAGGAGTTGGCGATGGTGAATACCATGACCTGGCACGATGTGCTGGCTGAGGAAAAAGAGAAACCGTACTTCAGGGAAACGCTGGCGGCGGTCGCCGCAGAGCGTGCGGCCGGCAAAACGGTTTATCCGCCACAGAAAGACGTCTTTAACGCCTTTCGTCTGACCGAGCTGGGGCAGG
This sequence comes from Erwinia sp. JUb26, assembly GCF_003751505.1. GTDB lineage: Bacteria > Pseudomonadota > Gammaproteobacteria > Enterobacterales > Enterobacteriaceae > Erwinia. Next base: position 219,556 of record NZ_RJVB01000009.1, read on the forward strand.
TGAAGGTGGTGATCCTCGGGCAGGACCCCTATCACGGCCCAAATCAGGCACACGGACTGGCATTTTCCGTACTGCCGGGCGTGCAGGTTCCCCCTTCGCTGGTGAATATGTACAAAGAACTGGTGACTGATATTCCCGGGTTCCAGCGGCCTAACCACGGCTTTCTGGAGAGCTGGGCGCACCAGGGTGTGATGCTGTTGAACACCGTGCTGACCGTTGAAGGCGGTAAAGCCCATTCTCACGCTAAATTTGGCTGGGAAACGTTTACCGATAACGTGATTGCCGCGATCAATCAGCATCGTGAAGGGGTGGTCTTTTTGCTGTGGGGTTCACATGCGCAGAAGAAAGGCAGCATTATCGACCGCCAGCGCCACCACGTTTTACAGGCGCCGCACCCTTCCCCGCTGTCGGCCCATCGCGGTTTCTTCGGTTCCTCGCACTTCTCTAAAACCAATCAGTGGCTGATCGAACGGAATGAAGCGCCAATAGACTGGACGCCGCATCTTCCTGAATAACAGCGATAAAAAAAGCACCTTACGGTGCTTTTTTTAACATTTAGCTATCAGGCTTTGGCTTTCGCCACCGCAACCATCGCCGGGCGTAGCAGGCGACCGTTCAGGGTGTAGCCGCGCTGCATCACCATCATCACGTGGTTTGGCGCAACGTCTTCAGATTCCATCATCGACATCGCCTGATGCACGTCCGGATTGAACGGCACGTGGGTCTCGCCCACCACTTCCACGCCGAATTTACCTACCGCGTTCAGCAGCGATTTCATCGTCAGTTCAATACCTTCGATCATCGAAGCCAGTTCCGGGTTGGTTTTATCAGCCACTTCCAGCGCACGCTCAAGGCTGTCGATCACCGGCAGCAGCTCGTTGGCGAATTTTTCCAGGGCAAATTTGTGCGCCTTCTCAACGTCCAGTTCCGCACGACGGCGAATATTTTCAATCTCGGCCTGAGCACGTAGCTGTGCATCACGCACGCCGCCCAGAGATTCAGCCAGCTGAGCTTCCAGCTGCGCAATGCGTTCATCGCGTGGGTCCACGCCCTCTGCTGCCTCTGCGGCCTGGTTTTTCGCCTGCTCGATCTCAATTTCGTCTGAGACTTGCTCGTTTGGTGTGTTCTGTTCTTTACTACTCATGAATTTCTCCGCGTTTGTGCATATTCCATCGCTGGTTCGCTTATTATGGGGATCAGAATCGCGGTTTCAAGGGAACCAGTCACATTGTCGGGGGAGTTTACCTCGTAAGGAATGCCAGAATCATGAACAGCCACTTCAACTGCATCGGGATCGTCGGCCATCCCCGGCATCCTACTGCGCTCACCACCCATGAAATGCTGTACCGCTGGCTCACCGCGCGCGGCTATCAGGTGATCATAGAGCGCCAGATTGCCCGCGAGTTGAAACTGGAAGGGGTGGAAACCGGTACGCTGGCCGAAATTGGCCAGAAGGCGGACCTCGCCGTGGTCGTCGGCGGCGACGGCAACATGCTCGGCGCCGCGCGCGTGCTGGCGCGTTATGATATTAAAGTGATCGGCATCAACCGCGGTAATCTGGGTTTTCTGACCGATCTCGACCCGGATAACGCCCAGCAGCAGCTGGCTGACGTACTGGAAGGCGAATACTTTGTTGAAAGCCGCTTCCTGCTGGAGGCGCAGGTTTGCCGCCAGTCCGGCGCGCCGCGCATCGGCACCGCCATCAATGAAGTGGTCCTGCATCCGGGCAAAGTGGCCCACATGATTGAGTTTGAAGTTTACATCGATGAGAGCTTCGCCTTTTCACAGCGTTCCGACGGCCTGATTATCTCCACGCCGACCGGCTCCACCGCCTATTCTCTCTCAGCGGGTGGCCCGATCTTAACCCCGTCGCTGGACGCGATCGCGATAGTGCCGATGTTCCCGCACACCCTGTCGGCGCGCCCGCTGGTGATTAACAGCAGCAGTACGATCCGCCTGCGCTTTTCTTCCCTGCGCAGCGATCTGGAAATCAGCTGCGACAGCCAGATCGCCCTGCCGATTCAGGAAGGGGAAGATGTGCTGATCCGCCGCAGTGACTATCACCTGAATTTAATTCACCCTAAAAATTACAACTATTTCAATACGCTAAGCTCAAAACTCGGCTGGTCAAAAAAATTGTTCTAAAACTGCGCCAGCCTACTTTACTGGTCATAAAACCAGTATATACTGTATGAAAAACCATATATGTGTTTTCATACAGGAAGGCAACTATGCTGGCACAATTGACCATCAGTAATTTTGCTATCGTTCGTGAACTGGAGATCGACTTTCAGCGCGGCATGACGGCAATCACCGGCGAAACCGGTGCGGGTAAGTCCATCGCTATCGATGCGCTGGGGCTTTGTCTGGGTGGTCGTGCCGAAGCGGATATGGTTCGCCAGGGCGCATCCCGTGCGGATATCTGCGCCCGCTTCTCGCTGAAGGATACACCCTCCGCCCAGCGCTGGCTGAGTGAGAACCAGCTGGATGACGGCAACGAGTGCCTGCTGCGCCGCGTTATCAGCAGCGATGGCCGTTCACGCGGCTTTATCAACGGCACCTCGGTGCCGCTCTTCCAGCTGCGTGAACTGGGCCAGGCGCTGATTCAGATCCACGGCCAGCACGCGCATCAGCTGCTCCTCAAACCCGAACATCAGAAAACCCTGCTGGATGCCTACGCGGGCGAAACGCTGCTGCTGCAAAACATGGCGCAGCGCTATCGCCAGTGGCATCAGAGCTGCCGTAACCTCGCCCATCATCAACAGCAGGCTCAGGAGCGTGAAGCGCGCCGCGAACTGCTGCAGTACCAGCTAAAAGAGCTGAACGAGTTTGCGCCGGTGCAGGGTGAGTACGAGCAGATTGACGAAGAGTATAAACGCCAGGCGAACAGCGGGCATCTGCTCTCCGTCAGCCAGCAGGCGCTGCTGCTGCTGGCTGACGGCGAAGATCATAATCTGCAAAGCCAGCTGTATACCGTTCGTCAACTGATGGGCGAGCTTACCGAGATGGATGACAAGCTCAGCGGCGTGTTTAGCATGCTGGAAGAAGCCGCCATCCAGATTAGCGAGGCCAGCGACGAACTGCGCCACTACTGCGATCGGCTGGATCTGGACCCGAATCGCCTTCAGGAGCTGGAACAGCGCCTCTCGCGGCAGATTAGCCTTGCCCGCAAGCATCATATCGCGCCGGAAGAGTTACCTGGCTTCCATCAGCAACTGCTGGCAGAGCAGCAGCTGCTGGACCAGCAGGAGAGCGATCAGGATGAACTGATGCAGGCGGTTGCTGAACATCACGCCGCCGCACTGCACTGTGCCGAACAGCTGCACGAACGCCGCGCGCACTTTGCCGAAGAGCTGAGCCGCCTGATTACCGAAAGCATGCACGCGCTGTCGATGCCGCACGGTCGCTTCGCCATCGACCTGCAGTTCAATCCTGAGCACCTGACGGCGGAAGGCGGCGATCGCATTGATTTCCGCGTCAGCACCAACCCCGGCCAGCCGTTACAGCCGCTGGCGAAAGTCGCCTCCGGCGGTGAGCTGTCGCGCATCGCGCTGGCTATTCAGGTGATTACCGCCCGTAAGATGGATACGCCGGCGCTGATCTTCGATGAGGTCGACGTGGGTATCAGCGGCCCGACCGCCGCCGTCGTTGGTAAGATGCTGCGCCAGCTGGGCGAATCAACCCAGGTGATGTGCGTGACCCACCTGCCGCAGGTAGCAGGCTGTGGCCATCAGCATTTCTTCGTCAGCAAAGAAACCGACGGCGAGATGACCGAAACTCATATGCAGTGCCTGGACAAGCGCGCTCGCCTGCAGGAACTGGCGCGTCTACTGGGCGGAAGCGAGGTCACCCGCAACACGCTGGCCAACGCAAAAGAACTTTTAGCCGCCTGACCATTGCACTTTTTTACCGGTTTGTGGTCATATCCTTGCTTCGCAGAGGTTTTAAACTGCGTAAAGGTTTATTATCATCGGCAACTTACGCTGGTATCGTAGTTGTACACTGATAGACCCAGATTGCCGGGGCGGCTGCTTCAGGTGGGTGGGGATACAAATAGCCACAAAGGAATAAACATACTTATGCGCTGTAAAACGCTGACTGCTGCTGCGGTGGTTCTTCTGATGATGACCGCTGGATGTTCCACTCTGGAGCGAGTGGTTTACCGGCCTGATATCAACCAGGGCAACTACCTGGTTGCCAACGATGTTGCCAAGATCCACACCGGTATGACGCAACAGCAGGTTGCTTACACTCTGGGTACACCGATGATGCACGATCCGTTCGGCAGCAACGTCTGGTACTACGTATTCCGCCAGCAGCCTGGCCATGAGCCTATCAAGCAGCAAACCCTGACGCTGACCTTCGACAGCAACGGAACGCTGACCAACATTGATAATAAACCGGCTCTGACAAAATCTGAGGGTTGATCCGCTTCGCCGTAACCGGCGAAGAAAGGAAACAAAATAAGGCGCTGATGCGCCTTATTTTTTTGCTGCGCGCTCGGCCCGCTGGCGGCGCAGCTCTTTCGGGTCGGCAATCAGCGGACGGTAGATCTCAATGCGATCGCCGCTCTGCACTTCATCATGCAGCTTTACCGGGCGGCTGTAGATGCCGACCTTGTTTTCGTTGAGGTCGATATCGCTGCGCAGGTCCAGCAGGCCAGATGCTCTGATCGCCTCTTCAACCGTGCTGCCCTCCGGCACCTTAACGCTGTAAAGATACTGCTTTTCCGGCAGTGCATAGACAACTTCGACCGCGATATCAGGCACTGTAAACCTCTTTCGCACGCTGGGTGAAGGCCTGGACCATGCTGCTGGCCAGCTCTTTAAAGACGCGGCCAAATGCCAGTTCAACCAGCATATTGGTGAACTCGAAATCCAGGTTCAGCTCAACTTTACAGGCTTCATCGCTGAGCGCGATAAACCGCCAGCCGCCGCTCAGTTTGCGGAAAGGACCATCAACCAGCTGCATATGAATGCTCTGGTTATCGGTCAGGGTATTGCGGGTAACAAAGGTTTTACTGATGCCCGCCTTGGAAACATCTACGGAAGCGGTCATCTGATCGTTGCTGGCATCAAGTACACGGCTGCCGGTACAACCCGGCAGAAATTCCGGATAGCTGTCGACATCATTCACTAACCGGTACATTTGCTCAGCACTGTACGGCACCAGTGCCGAACGACTAATCTGGGACATAACAATTCCTGTCTAAACTTAGAACTTTTAAATAATACCATTGCCGGGATTCAAACAAAAATTCTCTCCTGCCTGGCATCTGCTAGAATACCTCTTTCCCCTTTCGGTCACGTTACAGGGGATGCCAAAAATCACGGCTTCATGTACACTAAGTGGCACTATGACAAAGAAAAAAGCACATAAACCCGGTTCCGCTACCATTGCCATGAACAAGCGCGCCCGCCACGAATACTTCATTGAAGAAGAGTTCGAAGCTGGGCTTTCGCTACAGGGATGGGAAGTTAAATCTCTCCGTGCCGGAAAGGCCAATATCAGCGACAGCTATATTTTGCTGCGCGACGGTGAAGCTTTTCTGTTCGGTTCAACATTCCAGCCGTTGAGCGTGGCCTCTACGCACGTGGTTTGCGATCCAACCCGCAGCCGCAAGCTGCTGCTGAAGCAGCGCGAACTCGACAACATCTTTGGCAAAGCCAACCGCGACGGATACACCATCGTGGCGCTGTCGATGTACTGGAAAAACGCCTGGGCTAAGCTGAAGATCGGCGTGGCGAAAGGCAAGAAAGAGCACGACAAGCGCGATGACATTAAAGATCGCGAATGGCAATTAGACAAAGCGCGCATTATGAAGCACGCGAATCGCTAAGCTACTGGCATAGCGACAGGTTTTTCTGTTATACTGATTTTCTACTTGGGGCTGATTCTGGATTCGACGGGATTTGCGAAGCCCTAGGAGCATGCCGAGGGGCGGTTTGCCTCGTAAAAAGCCGCAAAAAAATAGTCGCAAACGACGAAAACTACGCTTTAGCAGCTTAATAACCTGCTAAGAGCCCTCTCTCCCTAGCTTCCGCTCTTAAGACGGGGATCAAAGAGAGGTCAAACCCAAAAGAGATCGCGTGGAAGCCCTGCCTGGGGTTGAAGCGTTAAAACTAATCAGGCTAGTTTGTTAGTAGCGTGTCCGTCCGCAGCTAACCGGCGAATGTAAAGACTGGACTAAGCATGTAGTGCCGACGGTGTAGTAATTTCGGACGCGGGTTCAAATCCCGCCAGCTCCACCAAATTCTTTAGCGGCGATACCAGAATTGTCCGCCGAAGTCCTGAAAGCCCGCAAGGTGAAAGCTTTGCGGGCTTTTTTGTGCCTGTAATCTCCCGAAAGCATTGCTCTATCAAAGACTCTTCCAGTCAGGAAGCTTGTTTTTCCACCTGCCCCAATAGTGAAATAGCGCCATGGATATACCAAACAGCAAACCGGTAATGAGGGCGGTAGACACCGCACGCAACACGCTGAAGTGCTGATTTTGCCAGGAACTCAACCACATTAAAACGCCCCACAGAGGGCCGAACCAGGCGGTATATAACAACGTATTCAGCCAGAAAGGGGCAAACGGTGAGGGCGGTACTTTCCCCCCAAGCTTCCAACACAAGCGCAGGATCGGTGGCGCATAATTGCTCCGCCACATCTTTTTTTCCTCCAGCAGCGCGATTGCCTTTTGCTTCTTATCTTCAAATTTTATCATCTGAATCCTTTCACTGGGTATCTTTAAAATTCGGAGGGTGTCATTCAGCCCAGAGTAGAATGGGGACGACTCTGATTGGAGAGTATGCGTCAGCCTCGATTTTGCACCCGGCATCCTCCAGAGACAAGACCCCGTTCGCATTCCGACATCACTGCCGCAAACTCAGTTCAGAGGTGTGATTATCACGCCGACATTCCGTCTCTGAATGGAGAAAAAGCCTGAGCCGGGGTCCACTCATGATCGAAGTTTTCCAAATGGCATAGTTTGCAAAAAATATTGAGAATATTTATCTACTATAGTTTTGGAAACATTGGTCATCAATGTCATCCCCAATGCGTTTAAAACCCATTGAATATATTCATGATATTGAAATGGTCCCTGCCTAAAGTCTTCCGGGATGCACATTCCGCAGAAGAAAAAGATTTTTCCTCATAAAGGAGTACGTTTCATGGCATTTGTAACGACTGATGATGGTGTAAATATCAATTTCAAAGACTGGGGCTCTAAAGACGCGCAGCCGGTTGTGTTTCATCACGGCTGGCCACTGAGTGCGGATGACTGGGACAACCAGATGCTGTTCTTCCTGGCAGAAGGCTTCCGCGTCATCGCCATCGATCGTCGTGGCCACGGACGTTCTGACCAGGTTAGCGAAGGCCATGACATGGACCACTATGCGGCCGATGCATCCGCAGTGGTTGAGCATCTGGATTTAAAGAACGCGGTTCATATCGGTCACTCTACCGGTGGTGGTCAGGTGGCTCGTTACGTGGCGAAGTATGGCCAGCCGCAGGGCCGCGTCGCTAAGGCCGTACTAATCAGCGCTGTACCGCCGCTGATGTTGAAAACCGCTGAAAATCCTGAAGGCACGCCACTGGAGGTTTTCGACGGCTTCCGTGCAGGCCTGGCTGCCAACCGCGGTCAGTTCTACCTTGATGTCGCATCAGGTCCGTTTTATGGCTTCAACCGTGACGGTGCTCAGGTGTCACAAGGCACCATCCAGAACTGGTGGCGTCAGGGCATGATCGGCAGCGCTCAGGCGCATTATGAAGGTATTAAGGCTTTCTCTGAAACCGATCAGACCGAAGATTTAAAAGCGATTACCGTACCAACGCTGGTGATGCAGGGCGACGACGATCAGGTTGTGCCTTACAAAGCCGCAGCGGTGTTACAGGATAAACTGCTGGCCAACAGCAAACTGATTATTTATCCGGGCTACCCACACGGCATGCATACCGTCCATGCGGATGTGATCAATGCCGACCTGCTGGCCTTTATTCGTGATTAATCGTTAGCAATAGCGCTTTATAAAGGCGGCTAAAAGTCCGCCTTCAGCCCCTGTGGTGCAATAAAGATTTCCATATTCTCGCGGGAAAGCTCCCAATGTTCGAACACCAGGTCGACCACGGCCTGCTCGTCGCGCGCCTCGATGGCGACGATAAACGCGTCGTGGTGCTCGGCGGCGAGCTGCAGGCGGCGTTCCATATCGGCATTCTGCGGGCGGAAGAAGGTGTGACCAATACGGCAGTGGTCGATCAGCAGACGGCCCAGGCTCGGCTGCAGATAGGGGTTGCCCGCCATCTCGCCCATGATTTCATGGAAGCGGTTATTCTCCAGCGCCAGCGCTTCGGCATCGCGCGTTTGCACCGCCTTACGAAAGCGCTTCTGCGTCTCCTTCAGCGCCTTCATCTGCGACGGTTTGTAGTTCTGCACCGCAAGGCGCCCGGTGGCGGCATAAATCATTGGCGCAACGAGGAAGAAATTACGCAGGCTGGAGTGGCTCATTGGGATCACTCTAACGCCGCGTTTCTCAACGATCTCCAGATAGCCTTCACCGGCCAGCCTCTGGAAAACTTCTCTTACCGGCGTGCGCGACAAACCGTACTGCGCCGTCAGGCTGGCTTCGTCCAGAAGCTCATCGGGATCGAGTTCCATGGTTAAAATGAGACGTTTCAAATCCTCATATAGTGCAGCTTTTCCCGATCTCAATGTTGCCTCCTGAACGCCATCATCTTCAATTTTGCGCGAGAATCGCGCTATCCCATGCCGATTAACCTACAGAAAAAGTGCGTATACAGCAAAAATAATTCAAATATTTCATGCGATACCTGGATCGACATAACACTTTCATCATTTGGGTAAGAATTACGTATAATCAATAAGTAACGAAGTTTATCGTTGAGCGATTTTTGCAATATGGCGGATTGGTTCTGGCGAGAAAAAGGCCTGTCCCCTGCCCTTATGGCCGGGAGCGCTGGCAGATTGAGCGCTGCCCGCCAGGAATGGCGAGCAGCGGAGGGTTAAAGCAAGAACTTAGCTATCGGAACCCGGAACGTCAATCCAGATGGTTTTCAGCTCGGTGTACTGATCCAGCGCGAAGGCCGATTTATCACGCCCGCCAAAGCCGGACTGCTTGTAGCCGCCAAACGGCGTAGTCGCATCACCTTCACCGAAACAGTTCACCGTCACCGTTCCGGCACGTACGGCGCGGGAGACACGGATAGCGCGGTTCAGTTTGCCGGTATAGACCGATGCCGCCAACCCGTAAGGGGTGTCGTTGGCCAGCGCAATCGCTTCGGCTTCCGTTTTAAAGGTGGTGATGCACAGTACCGGTCCGAAGATCTCTTCGCGGAACAGCGCGCTCTGCGGGGTAACGCCATCGATCACCGTCGGCTGGACGTAGATACCGTTTTCGGTGTCGCCGCCCTGCACGATGCGCAGCCCTTCCTGGCGCGCCGTTTCCAGATAGCCGCTGACCTTGCTGAAGTGATCGGCAGAGATCATCGTACCCAGACGGTTTTCCGGATCGAGCGGGTTGCCCATCGGCCAGCTGCCGATCTGTTCGGCGATCAGTGCCAGCAGACGATCCTTCACCCCTTCCTGCACCAGCAGGCGCGAGGTGGCCGAGCAGTTTTCACCCATGTTCCAGAACGCGCCGTTCAGCACGTGTCCGGCGACGGTTGCCAGGTCCTCTGCGTCATCAAAGACCACTGCCGGGTTTTTACCGCCGCACTCCAGCACCACTTTTTTCAGGTTAGAGTCCGCTGAATAATGCAGGAAACGGCGGCCGGTAGCGGTAGAACCGGTGAAGCTCACCATGTCTATATCCGCATGCAGGCCAATCGGCTCGCCCACTTCCTTACCAGTGCCGGTAACAATGTTCAGCACGCCAGCCGGCACGCCCGCCTCGAAAGCCAGTTCCGCCACGCGCAGCGAGGTCAGCGAAGTCTGTTCAGCGGGTTTCACCACCACCGAGCAGCCCGCAGCCAGTGCCGGGCCGATTTTCCACGCCAGCATCAGCAGTGGGAAGTTCCACGGCAGCACGCAGCCCACCACGCCAATCGGCTCACGTACCACCAGCGCCATCGCGCCGTTGCCCACCGGGGCGGTGTGGTCGTAAAGCTTATCAATCGCTTCCGCGTACCATTTGATGATGTGAATGGTTTCCGGCACGTCCACCGCCAGGCATTCGCTCACCGGCTTACCGCTGTCGAGGCTTTCCAGCACCGCCAGTTCGGTAACTTCCTGCTCCATCAGCGCGGCCAGCTTCAGCAGCACGGCTTTGCGCTCGCCCGGCGGCAGCTGGCTCCAGCTTCCGGCGTCAAAGGCGGTACGCGCGGCATCAACGGCGCTGTTCACGTCGGTAATATCGCACGCGGCGAGATCGGCCAGCTTATCGCCGGTCGCCGGGTTGGTGGTTGGCAGGGTTTTGCCGGAGGCTGCCGCCACAAAGCGACCGTTGATAAATGCCTTATCGGAAAATTTCAGCCCCTGAACCACAGCGGCCACATCATTTAATGTCTGAATCTGGCTCATGCTATCCCCTTACCCGGTAACCGCAGCGACGTTGCGTTTCACGCCTGCAATCACAGCCTGCAGCTGTGCTTTCTCTTCTTCGTCCAGCGCCAGCAGCGGTGCGCGCACCGGGCCTGCGGTCAGGCCGGCCAGATCGCAGCCGTACTTGATGGACTGCACGAATTTGCCGCCGTCGAGGAAGTTCATCAGCGGCATCATGGCGGCCATGATCTTACGGCCTTTGGCAAAGTCCTTCTCAATCACGCAGGCTTCATACAGGGCAACGTGCTCGCGCGGAATAAAGTTAGAACCTGCGCAAACCCAGCTGCGCGCGCCCCAGGCGAAGAACTCCAGCGCCAGATCGTCCCATCCGCAGGAAAGAGCAATGTTCGGGTATTTGATGGCCAGCAGATGCAGGTTGTTCAGATCGCCGGAACTTTCTTTAATCGCCACCACGTTTTTCGATTTGCTGACTTCGGTGAAATAGGTTTCACCCATGCTGATACCCATACGACCCGGGTAGTTGTAGAGCATGATCGGCAGCTGGGCGGCTTTATCAACGGTCAGCGCGTGGTGCGCGTTTTCCAGTTCGGTCGGCAGCGCGTAAGGCGGCGAGGTCACCAGAATGGCATCGGCTTTGTGTTCGCGGGCGTGCTGCGCAAAGGCTACGGCGTCTTCCGTGCGGATAGCTCCGGTCCCCACCACCAGCGGCAGGCGGTTGCCGATCACTTTGCGGGCATGTTCCACCAGCGCCAGGCGCTCTTCGGTGGTTTGCGCGTAGTATTCGCCGGTGGAACCGCCGATGATAATGCCGTGTACGCGGGCTTCAATCAGTGACTCCAGCACGTCGGCAAAGCGAGCGAAATCAATGCTGCCGTCGGCGGCGTAAGGGGTGATTGCCGGGGTGAAGATACCATCAAATGTCAACACGTTAACCTCCAGGGGAAAATAAGAACCAAAATCACCCGCTGTGCGGCAGAAAATGGCGACGTTTGTTAACAATTTGCACAGCCCGGTTTGACAGGTCAATGAAGGAGGATTATTTGTATACCCATAAAATACAAAAAAAATTCGCATGAATGGGATATTTATACAGATTTTTATTTTTAAAGTGTTAAATATCAGTTAATTAAAACTATTTTTAACCGGGAAAAATTTTCTACATGATTTCCGATAACGATCACATTATGAGATTATTACGCTATCTGGCATATTTACAGCACCGGTCAGGAAGCATAGTTTTGATGCTGCATTTAACCAGGTATTAACAGTTGTCCCGTCCGGTTCGCTGGCGATCACAGTAAACAGAGGTAGAAGGCTATGCCCCAGAATAAAGCGACGCTCACAGGATTGATTGCCATCCTGCTTTGGAGCGCGATTGTGGGATTGATTAAGAGCGTCAGTGAAGGATTTGGGGCGATTGGCGGTGCGGCGCTGATTTATACCTGCAGCGCCGTACTGCTGCTGTTCACCATCGGCTTCCCCAACATCCGCAAGTTCCCCCGCAGCTATCTGATTATCGGCAGCGTGCTGTTCGTCTGCTACGAGCTGTGCCTGTCGCTGTCGCTGGGATTCACCCATTCCGGCCGCCAGGCGATTGAAGTCGGTATGGTGAATTATCTGTGGCCCAGTATGACCATTGTTCTATCGGTTATTGTTAACCGGCAGAAAACCAGCCTGTTAATTATTCCTGGGGTTATTATTTCGGTGATGGGAATTTGCCGGGTACTGGGTGGCGATAGTGGTTTCTCGCTCAGCGAAATGGCCAGTAATATAATGGATAACCCGCTGAGCTACGGTCTGGCCTTTAGCGGCGCGATTATCTGGGCCATCTATTGTGTGGTCACCAAAAGAATTGCTCAGGGCAGCAATGGCATTACGCTGTTCTTTATTTTGACCGCGCTAACGCTGTGGGTAAAATTCCTGCTGTCACCGCAGCCCGAGTTTGTTTTATCGACTAAAGTCTGGATTAATCTTGCGCTGGCGGCGATGGCGATGGGCTTCGGTTACGCGGCCTGGAACGTCGGTATCCTGCACGGAAACGTGACCATTCTGGCGGCGGCATCCTACTTTATTCCGATTATCTCCGCGATCCTTGCCGCCTTTATGCTCGATTCGCAGCTGTCGGTTTCCTTCTGGCAGGGCACCGCAATGGTCAGCCTCGGTTCTCTTGCCTGCTGGTGGGCAACGCGCACGGTGGCTGAAAAAAAGCTCTCCTGTAAGGCCTCGTAGCTTTTTCATGGGAGGAGTACGCTCCTCCCGAAATCCCAATCCCATAGTCACTGAATTTTAAAACAATATCGCCCTGTTCTATCGTCTTTAACCGGAGAGGATTTCACTATTTAATAAAACCGTCACTAAATTTTCACCTGCTGAATAAATTAATGAAAACAACCTGCTCCGGATAACATTCTGGCGAATTTATCTGGTTTAAAATAATCCCGTTAATGCTGTGATTAAAAGTAATAAACCCCGTGACCGTAATAAGCATCCCTCGCATTCATGTTTATTACAGTCATTATGTTGTGCTTTTTATTCAACGGTATCGGAGAAAAAACAGGAGTTACCATGTCTGCTCATATTTCTGTTGAAGACGTGCCGCTGAGCCGCTTCCACCGATTACTTACCGTCCGCTCCGGCGGCGGATCCTTTGTCGATGGCTACGTGCTGAGTATCATCGGCATCGCCATGACCAAAGTTTCACCGGCGCTGGGGCTCAACGCCTTCTGGGAAGGGCTGATTGCCGCATCGGCGCTGATCGGCATCTTCTTTGGCGGCTTTTTAGGCGGTGTACTGACCGATCGCCTCGGCAGACGCCTGATCTATTTCGTTGGCCCGACGCTGTTTATTCTCTGCTCGCTGGCTCAGTTCTGGGTGCAGAGCGGCGAAATGCTGTTTATCCTGCGCCTGCTCAGCGGCGTGGCGGTGGGGATTGAATACCCGGTAGCCACCGCGTTTCTGGTCGAGTTTCTACCGAAAAAATACCGTGGCCCGTGCCTCGCCACGCTGACCATCCTGTGGTTTGCCGGTGCCGCCACCGCCTATATGACCGGCGAAGCGATTCTCTACTTCGGCGGCGCAGAAGCCTGGCGCATAACGCTGGCCAGCACCGCAGTGATTGGCGTACTGCTGTTCCTGATCCGCTTAGGCACGCCGGAATCCCCGCGCTGGCTCATCAGTAAAGGACGCCATGCCGAAGCCGAAGTCATTATTCGTCGGGTGTACGGCGACGACTTCAGCCTGAAAAACCTGCCCGCGCAGTCGGAGAATAAACACCTGTCGTTCAGAAGCCTGCTGCACTCCGGCTACGGTAAGCGCATGGCATTTATCACCATTTTCTGGACCTGCTCGGTGATCCCGGTGTTTGCCGTTTACGCCTTTGCACCAAAGGTGCTGGATGCCCTGCACCTGAGCGGCGGCTGGGCCTCTTACGGTTCGGTGGCGATTACGCTGCTGTTTGTTATCGGCTGCATTATCGCTACCCGGCTGGTCAATACCCTGGGCCGCCGCAAACTGCTGCTGCAAAGCTTCCTGTGGTCCGGCCTGGCGCTGGCGCTGCTTGGCCTGCTGCGTGACGGGCCATCGCCGGTGATCCTGCTGCTGTTCGGCACCTACGCCTTGTTTATTGGCGGCGCTCAGGTGCTGCAGCTGGTGTATCCGAATGAGATTTTCCCGACGGAGATCCGTGCCGCTGCGGTGGGTATCGGAACGTCAATGTCGCGGATTGGTGCGGCAGTCGGCACCTGGCTGATCCCGGTTTCGTTACAGTCCATCGGTATTGGGCCAACGATGTACATCGCCGCCGGGATCACCGCCGTGGGGCTAACCGTTTCCTGGTTCCTGGCTCCGGAAACCGCCTCACGCAGCCTGGAGGATGCCGCATCGCTGGACGATGAGCAGCCTGAAGCAGCCTCTGCCAGAGGCAAACTGTCAAAGAATAACGCCTGGTAAATCCAACTCGGGGCTGCATCGCGGCCCCTGCTTTCACGGTTTAATCAGCTTTTCCACTTCCCGACGGCGCTTCCTGTAAGAGCTGGGCGTTTCACCATACTGCTTGCGGAACCAGGCGATAAGATGCGAAGCATCGGCGAAGCCGGTGGCGGCAGCAATGGCATTAATGCTGTTGCTGGAGTCGGCCATCAGCTTGCGCGCCTGTTCCAGCCGCATCCGCCGCCAGTACACCGCCGCCGAATAGCTGGTGCACTTGGTAAAGATCAGATTCAGCTGGCGGAACGTGACTCCGGCAAAGGCGGCCACTTCCGCCAGCGGAACCGGCGAGTCAAGATGGTGCTTCATCAGCTCGATCACCTTGTTGACTACGTCGTTTTCATACACATCCGGCGGGTTCTGATTCTCTTTCTGCTTCGCCCGGCTGGCGGGCACCGCGGTGTCGTCCACCAGCAGGTACTTCAGCACCTTCTGCGATCGCACCAGCCCGCAGTGCTGGCGGATCAGATCCGCCGCCAGATCGATGGCCGTTCCGCCCGGGCAGGAGATAATCCCACCGTCTTTGATATAGGTTTTGTCGATCACCGGAATGGCTTTCGGGAAGCGCAGACGGAATTCATCGCGGGTGGTGAAGTGGATCGCACACTGGCGCCCGTCCAGCAGGCCGGCATTGCCCGCCACAAAGGCTCCGCTGCACAGGGTGATGATCGGAATATTGCGCGCATGGATCTCTCGCAGAGCCTGCAGCAGCCACTGCGGCGGCTGGCGAGTTTCCTCCAGCAGCCCACCCGCCACCACGAAGTAATCCCAGTTGCGGGAGAAATCCAGCGCCGCAGTGGGTGAAACGGGCAGGCCACAGCTGGCCGTGATCGGGTGGTCATCGCAGGTCATCCATTCCCAGCGGCAAAAAATCTGGCGGCTGGAGAACGACTCATCCGCCGCGAAACGCAGCGATTCCACCAGCCCCGCCACCGAAGCCAGGGTGAACTGTTTCATCAGCAGAAAGCCGATGGTCAGATCGGGCTTCGATTCACCGTTTTGTTCAGGCGCTAACTGTTGCTGCATGAGTTTCAGGGCTCCTGTAATCCGCCCAGCTTGCTTAGCAGGCGTTTCAGATCGCGAATATCCTGCTCATTCAGGCCGGAAGCGATGGTTTTTTCAGCGCTTTTCGCCTGTTCCACCATCCTCTCCAGCATATCTTCACCGTCTTCGGTCATCGAAACCAGCTTACGGCGACGGTTATCAGGATCGACCACCACGTTCACCAGCCCGCTTTTCGTCATCCGGTCAATGACATAAGTGCCTGTCGCTTTATCAAATCCGGCGCGATTTCCCAGCGTTTGCTGATCGCAGCAGGTTTCCTCCGCCAGCACCACCAGAATGGCGTACTGCACGGCGGATAAACCGGTATCAATACACTGTGCCCAGCAGGTGGTGGAATGCTGCCCGGCGCGGCGCATCAGGTGCATCAGCGAGCTGTCGCCGTGTGGCCACAGGGGAGCGGCAACAATTAAGTCAGGATTTTGTGACATGGACTGTCTTGACTCCTTAAAACGATAAACATATAGTTCGAACTCAAACTGTTTATACTCAAACTATATCCCAAAAATTGATCAAAAGGGAACCGCATGAAGCTAGTTGTCGGCATGACCGGTGCGACGGGCGCGGCGATTGGTATTCGCCTGCTTGCCGCACTCAAAGATCTGGGCGTAGAAACGCACCTGGTGATCTCGAAGTGGGCCCGCGCCACGATCCAACTGGAAACGCCCTACAGTGTACAGGACGTTATCGCTCTCGCCTCCAGGACTTACAGTGAACACGACCAGGCCGCCGCGATTTCCAGCGGATCCTTCCGTGCTGACGGCATGGTGGTGGTGCCCTGCAGCATGAAAACTCTGGCCGCCATTCGCGGTGGCTACGGCGATGGCCTGATTGCCCGCGCCGCCGATGTTACGCTGAAAGAGCAGCGAAAACTGGTACTGGTGCCACGCGAATCACCGCTGAATGTCATTCATCTGGAAAATATGCTGGCGCTGTCGCGTGCCGGCGCCATGATGCTGCCGCCCATGCCCGCCTTCTATAACAATCCGGCCAGCATTGATGACATTATCAACCATTTTGTCTCCCGCATTCTCGATCAGTTCGGTATTGATAACGATCTGACTAAACGCTGGGGCTAACGCCCGCCACCTTCCGCTACCAATCAGGAGAGCCGGTTGAAGTATTACAACGATTTAAGAAGTTTTATCGATGCGCTGGATGCCATGGGCGACATCATGCACGTAACCCGTGAGGTTGACTGCGATTTTGAGCCAAGCGCGATAACCCGTCGCAGCTACGAGATCCAGTCTCCTGCTCCGCTGTTCCATCATGTCTCGGGCGTAGAATCCGGCTTCCGCCTGTTCGGCGCACCGGCATCGCTCTCTTCACGTCGCGATATGCCTTACGCTCGCGTGGCGATGTCGCTGGGCCTCGCGCCAGAATCTACCGGTCTGGAAATCGTTGAGGCGCTGTCCGCCGCTCGCCATAAACCGGGCATTCCGCCGGTGCGCGTGGAATCGGCCGCCGCGCCCTGCCAGCAGAATATCCTGCGCGGTGAAGACGCCACTCTCGACCGCTTCCCCATTCCGTTTGCCCACGATAAAGACGGCGGCCGCTACGCCAATACCTGGGGCACGCTGATTGTGAAAACCCCGGACGGCAAATGGGTGAACTGGGCCATCGCCCGCGTGATGAAGGTTGATGGTAAAAGAATGGTTGGGCTGATCGTACCAAGCCAGCATATCGGCCAAATTTGGGCGGAGTGGGTGAAGATCGGTGAGCCGATGCCTTACGCGCTGGTCCAGGGCCCTGCCCCGGCGATCTCCTGCGTGTCCGGTATTCCGATCCCGGCACACGCCGACGAAGCGGATTATATCGGGACGCTGGCCGGTGCGCCGGTTGAAGTGGTGAAAGCGGTCAGCATCGATCTTGATGTCCCGGCCACCGCCGAGATTGTGATCGAAGGACACGTGTCGATTACCCGCGACTGCCAGGAAGGCCCGTACGGCGAGTACGGCGGCTACCTTGGCTCCGGCTCTTCCGCCCAGCCTACCTTCCATGTTGAAACCATTACCTATCGCGACGATCCGATCTGGCCGATGTCGATCACCGGGCGTCCGACCGATGAATCGCACACGCTGTGGGCGATGGGGCTGGCGGCCGATGCGCTGACTTATCTGAGAGAAGCCGGGCTGCCGGTGAAAGCGGCCTGGATCCCGGAAGACTCAACGGTTCACTGGCTGCTGATTGTCATGCCGGAAAACTGGCGTGAGCTGCTGCCGGGTATGTCCAGCGAAGCACTGTCACAGCGCATCGGCGAAGTGCTGTTTAAAACCAGCGCGATGGTGTTTATTCCGAAGGTTTACGTGGTTGATGATGACTTCGACCCGACCAATCTCCGCGAGGTGGTGTGGGTGCTCTCCACCCGCGTGCATCCGGTAGGCCGCCGCGTGGTGTTTGAGGATCAGCGCGTGATCCGCCTGCCGCAGTGCTACGAGGAAGAGGAGTACGTTGCGGGGAAAGGTGCCAAGGTGGTGTTCGATACGCTGCAAACCACCCGTCATCTGCACGCCTCGTTCGAACAGGGCTATCCGGAAGAAGTACGCCAGCGCATTCTGGATAACTGGTAAGTTTTGACGCGGATGAAGCCCGCTCCCGGCATGATTCGCCGGGAGCGGGCTTGTTAATGATTTCAGCGTGATCACGCCAATGACTGCCGATTAATTATCTGTTGCGGCGGGCTGGTTTTGCCTCTCCGGAAGACTTTTTCCGCTCAGTAACACAAATCTTTTTTGCAGCCGATCGAGTGCCATTTCAGCCTGCCTGCGCTGTAAATCCGGTGAAGCCGCTTCATACTGGCGCAGTAACTCCTCGGCGGGAGGCGTGCGGTTAAAGGCCTGAGTGATGGTAAACACCTCCGATTTCAGCTGGCTGACGGTCATATATTTACCGCGCTTTTCATCAAGCCCGTTCAGCCGCTCGGCCAGCTGCTGCAGCTTGTCCATGCCCTCGTGCCAGTTGTTCATCGCCGCCAGCGGCAGCGCATTGTTTTCCATCTGCTGCTGCCAGGCCTGCTGCATCTGCATCACATTCGGATTGCCCGGCCACAGCGCCACGGCCTGAGCAATTAACTCCCGGCCATACTGCTCCGGCCAGCCCGGCGATAGCGACATCAGCCACTTAAGCTGTTCCTGCATCTTGTCCGTGAAGATATCCGCATCGGGGTCGGACTGCCGAAGATCGCTCAGCTGCGGTTCCGACAGCCTTTCAGGTAGCGGCGTTAATGAAGCGGCCAGCTGCTGACGTGCCGCAGAAGGCCGGTTAACGCTGTGCCAGCCCCATAGCAGCACCCCGCCCACCAGCAGCGCACAGCCCATTCCGGCGACAAACGCGCGCCGCGCACTGCGTCCTGACAGGTGAACAGCAGGAAGACTGCCTGCGGGAGGAAAGCCTGAGTCGGCGGATCCTGCGGAGTTAAATACGGTTGCTCGCACCTCTGCCTGCCGCCGCAACGATCCCGGGGACTGCGCAACAGCTTCTGAAGGATCGGGATGGACAACATAAATACGCGGGCCAGATTCGGACAGCGTTTCCGCTGGCTCTGAGGCAATGGCCTGCGGGGGAAGTATCACCTCCGATTCGGCAAGCTCAGCATGTGGAGCATTCTCAAGGCGGGTAATTGCCTGCCCGACCTGCTGCTGTAATACATCCAGCCGGCTGGCCTGTTTCAATTCATGTCGCGTTAATAGTTCAATCAGTGCAGCCAGGTTTTTTTTGGTCTGGTACAGCAACGTAAGGTCATCGCGATCCGCCAGCGGCAGCGTACGAAAGGCATTCTGCAGCCGCTGATTCATGGCAGCGATAATCTCCATTCTGCTGTGCGTGCTACCGGGCCACATCACCGACCACTGATAAGTGCTCAGCGCATTAATCAGCGCCAGGCCTTCATTAATGCCTGCCAGCCCGGCAATATGCGTGCGCGCCAACAGATACCAGGCGGCGGTCTGTAGCTCAACGCCATTATTTTCAAACAGCTTCAGGCACAGGGATTCCGCATATTTCCAGTCAACATCCGGGCGGGCGGGATGAGACAATTTCATTAATTCTTCACGCAGTGCAATATAATCCGCTAATGCACGCGGGTCACCGCCGGTTCTGAGATGTTTGTCCTTTTTCACCAGTATTGTTCCATCAATTATACAGAGAAGGGGGAATTGCTCGGTCGACTAATGGCGTAATTTACCACCAATAATATAGCAATGCTCGCATTTGCTGCCATACGAAAAATAGTCTTAACTTGGAGGAACACTTTTCTAACGCCATTAGTGATAATTACGGAAATGGTATTCCGTTAGGAAATAAAACACTACATGCGTTTATATAAGCCGTCTCCCTCTTGCCAGAGATTTAAACTTTAACGTTTCAGTACCGCTTCCCTTTCCAGTTATTCCCGGCTTAATTCAAAACATCTTTGCACTGATACCTGAATATGACCCGCATGATTTTCAGTTAGCGCACATTTATCCCCCCTGCACGCCGCCCACAGAATAACAAAAATCAAAAATGCTGAGAGTGGCGAAGAATGGAGAATATCTTGCCCGATTTATACGCATTTATGAATTTTTGTGTTCGGACGGGGCGATATACTTTTTAAATCGAACACAAATGAGAGTTAATGCGATGATTTTTAAGCCAAAATTTATCAGCTTTGATTGCTACGGCACGCTTATCAATTTTGAAATGGGGCCGACGGCTAAAGGGCTTTTTACCGATCGCGTAGCGGCAACGCAGATGCCGGCCTTTCTCGACAGCTTCCGCTTTTATCGTCTCGATGAAGTGCTGGGCGACTGGAAGCCGTTTCTGCAGGTGGTGGAAAATGCGATTCAGCGGGCGTGCCGGGCACATAACGTTGAGTATCGCTCCTCCGACGCACTGGCGCTGTATAACGCGGTGAAGACCTGGCAACCCCATCCCCACGTGGTCGAAACGCTGGAGCGGGTTGCCCACCACATTCCGCTGGTGATCCTGTCGAATTCGATGGTCGATCTAATCCCGCACAGTATCGCCCACCTCAAAGCGCCCTTCCACGCCGTTTACACCGCCGAAGAAGCGCGTGCCTATAAGCCGCGCGCGCAGATCTTCGAATACATGTTTGACCGGCTGGGCTGCGGGCCCGAAGAGATGATGCACTGCTCGTCCAGCTTCCGCTATGACCTGATGACGGCCTGCGACCTCGGCTTCATGGCGAAGGCGTTTATCGATCGCGGCCATGAGCCCAGCGTTGATGGCTACGACGTCAGTCGGATCAACGACTTCCGTCAGCTTCCCGGCCTGCTGGGCCTTTGATCCTTACCGGGGTCCGCATGATGAAGAGAGGAACATGATGCTGAAGGAACACTCGACCGAGGCTGCGGCATTAAACACCGCAGCGCCCGCCGTCTCTCTTTCAGAGATCCAGTCGCGAGTCGCTGGCCTGTATGGCATTGAAGGAACGGTGCGGTTACTGGCCGCCGAGCGCGATCAGAACTGCTGTATTGAACAAGCGGACGGGCAGCGATTTGTCTTTAAGATCAGCAATCAGTCTGAATCTGCGCCGGTGGTTGATTTCCAGATTGCCGCACTGAATTACGTAGCAGAGTCCTCACCGGCGCTGCCCATCCCGCGCGTCGTGCCGACGCTGTCTGGAAAATCCTGTGAAAACGTGACGTGGCAGGACGGCTCAACTACCCTGGTGCGCATGCTGAGCTATCTGGACGGGGTGCAGATTAAGGAAACGATACGGACCTCCGCACAGCGCCGCACCATGGCAACCTGCCTGGCCCGGCTCGATCTGGCCTTACAGGGATTCTCACACCCTGCCGCCAGCCACGATCTGCTGTGGAACGTCTCGGCCGCGCATCGCCTGACCGAACAGCTGGAAAGCGTTATCGATCCCGAGCGCAGCAGGCTGGCCGGGAAATTTATGGCGCGCTTTCAGCAGCACGTTCTGCCTTATCTGCCCGCACTCAGGGCCCAGGTGATACACAACGATTTTCACCTTTACAACGTGCTGGTCGCCCCGGAGGAACAGGATCGCATTACCGGAATCATTGACTTCGGCGACCTGCTCTACGCGCCGCTGGTCGGCGAAGTGGCTACCGCCGCGGCTTTCCATATGGCGGGCTGCGCCGATCCGTTTGAGGGACCGGCCGAGTTTGTTGCGGCCTATCACCGCACGCTGGCGCTTACCGCTGCCGAACAGGAAATCGTGACCGATCTGATGGCAACCCGCCATCTTATTACCGCGCTGATTTCGGAGTGGCGCGCTGTCCGCTACCCCCACAATCGCGACTACATTCTGCGCCATAATCCCGCCGCCTGGGAAGCGCTGTCACAAATGGCAGACCTCTCCCGCAACGACGCGCGCGACAGGCTGCTGGCTGAAATTTGCAACGGGAGACATCCATGAAAAGCACCACAGACCTGAATATGGTGAACGCGTATATACCCGGCCGTGCCGACGTCGGCGCGTTGACCGCTGAAATGATCCAGCGCCGCGATGCGCTGCTGGGCCCCGCCTACCGCCTGATGTATGAGCATCCTCTACATATTGTGCGTGGTGAGGGCGCCTGGCTGATTGATGCCGATGGCCGCCGCTATCTGGACGTTTACAATAACGTCACCTCGCTGGGGCACTGCCATCCGACGGTAAGCGAGGCGATTTGCAGGCAGGTCCAGACGCTGGCGACGAATACCCGCTACCTGCACGACACGATTCTGGAGCTGGCAGAACGTTTACTGGCCACCGTGCCGGAAACCTCGCTGGCTCACCTGATGCTCACCTGCACGGGCAGCGAGGCAAACGACCTCGCATACCGTATTGCTAAGATGCGTACCGCCGGCACCGGGATTATCGTCACCGAAACGGCCTATCACGGCATCACCGATGCGGTTTCACAGTTCTCGCCGTCGCTCGGTACGTCGGTCGATTTGGGGCCGCACGTGCGTCTGGTGTCCGCACCCTGCCACTATCATGCCGACGGTGACGATCTGAACGCACGCTTTACGCAGGATGTTGAAGCCGCCATCGCCGATCTGCAACGCCACGGCATCAAGCCCGCGATGCTAATTGTTGATTCACTGTTCACCAGTGACGGCATCCTGCCCGGCCCCGCCGGTTTCCTGAAAGGGGCGGTCGAGGCAATTAAACGCGCCGGGGGCCTGTTTATAGCCGACGAGGTGCAGCCAGGATTCGGCCGGACCGGCGAATTTATGTGGGGCTTCCAGCGTCACGGAGTGATTCCGGATATTGTTACCCTGGGCAAGCCGATGGGCAACGGCCAACCGATTGCAGGCCTGCTGGCAACCGCCGATGTGCTGGAAGAGTTTGGTCAGCGCTCCCGATACTTCAATACGTTCGCGGGTAATACCGTCTCCTGCGCGGCGGCGTTAGCGGTGTTGCAAACCATCGAACGGGAAGGACTGATCGCCCACGCTGCGAAAGTGGGCAAGCTGCTGCTTGATGGCATTATCGAGCTGCAGGCGCGACACGAGGCGATTGGCGACGTACGCGGTGCCGGTCTGTTCGTCGGCGTGGAGCTGGTATCCGACCGTTCGTCGAGGACTGCGGATCGCTGGCTGACCAGCCAGGTCGTGAACCGGATGCGCCAGAAGGGGATCCTGTTGAGCGCCTGTGCAAAAGGCCACAACGTACTGAAAATCCGCCCGCCGCTGATCCTGAGCGAAGAACAGGCGGCCATGGTCATCGACGCGCTCGATCGGGCGCTCACGGAAGCGGCTGTCGCGCGCGCCGGGCAGTTAAATCCTGTGGTATAGTTTGGCTATGTCAAATTCAAAATCCCTGGACCTCGCAGACCTCAGAATACTCGAGCATCTTCAGCGCGAGGGACGCTGTTCAAACCTGGAACTGGCTGAGGCGATAAGCCTCAGTCCCAGCCCGTGTTTAACGCGCACCAAACGGCTGGAACAGAGCGGGGTTATTGTGGGCTACAGCGCTAAAATTGCGCTGGACAGGCTGGGCAGCAACGTCGTGGTATTCTCAGAAATCACGCTCAGCAGCCACTACCCCGCCGACTTCCGTAAGTTTGAGATGGGCGCGAGCAAGTATCGGGAAATCGTGGAATGTTACAACGTTAGCGGCGGCTACGATTATCTGCTGAAAATCATCGCCCCTAACGTCTCTCTGTTTCAGGATTTAATGGATCGTCTTTTAGAAGATGAAATCGGTATTGATAAATTCGCCAACCGCATTGTCCTGCGCCAGCCCTGGCAGCAGCGGGCGGAACCTCTGCTGGTGATTGCCAAAGGTCAGTCGAGTTGGAAGTGAGATCGGCACGTTTTCTCGCTATGCTGTAGCACGATTTCACCGCACAGGAGCAGAAAGCCATGGCATCACCTCGCTTGTTTATCGTTCACGGCTACACGGCCGGACCACACCATCACTGGTTTGACTGGCTGAAGAGTGAGGCCGAAGCGCTTGGGATTGCGGTCACCGTTCCGGCACTACCGGATTCGCAGCACCCCGACGATAAGGCCTGGCAGTCCGCGCTGGCCGAATGCGTTGGCGAGGTGGACGGCCAGACCTGGTTCGTTGGCCACAGCCTCGGCTGCATCACCGCTCTGCGTTATCTGAACCAGCAGCCCGCTGGGCAAAATGCCGCAGGGGTGATTATGGTGGCCGGTTTTAGCGAGAATGTCCCGCCACTGCCGGAGCTGGATACCTTTATGTCCCTGCCATTTGATGCCGACCGTATTGTGCAGCAGGTGCCGCATCGCGCGGTGATTGCTTCACTTAACGACGACATCGTGCCGCCCGCGCTGTCGCTGCGTTTTAGTCAGCAGCTGAATGCGCCGTTCTATGCCCTGCCGGATCACGGACACTTCCTTAGCCGCAACGGGATCACCGAACTGCCGCTGGCCCTGCAACTGCTGCGTCGGTACGTTACGCCTTAAAGCCAATCACATTGTCGGGATGGCGGCTGGCTGGTTTATCCCGACAGCATTAAATGAATCGGCTAAATATATTCAAATGTATTATTCAAAAACATTCCGCAACATCATCTCCCGCATTAATTAAGATTAGGACTAATCATTTATGATTATAAAACCAAAAAATAAAAATCATGCATTTTTATTTTAAAATAAAATCATAACATTATAATTAGCCGCATTTTCTGGTTTAATAAAACACGTATTAATCAACTATCATACATTTCTTTACGGAATACCCTAAAACGGAATGGAATGATGAGAAAGATTGACTGCAGGGAAGCGTATACGCTTTGCGGTGTTTTATTGTGCTCAGTGCCCGCGGTCGCGGTGCAGGCCGCAGTCCCGATTGCGGAAAAGGAAGCAGCTTCATACGATTACCACAGCGATCCGCTCGATCCCTCGGCTGCCACACTTGCAGCTAAAGAGCGCGCACCGGATCTCTTCGGTGAAACAACCGGCCCTCTGCCCTTCTTTGGGAAAGAAATTCGTCAGCGCGGCTACGATCTACCGGATCCTTATGGTATTGGCTACACCCATATGGATATCCATCAGAATATTAACGTGAAGAGTATCAATTTCTCCAATCTGAAAATTCCGAGCCTGTTCCCCGGGATGGATCCCATTCCCGTCGATAATATGTTTAATATCCTCGTCGGCCACACCCGGGAGAAAAGCAAAACCGATACGGCAAGGCTGGATACCTGGTTATTTCCGTTTATGAACGTCTACGGCATTGTCGGGCATACTAAAGGACGTTCCGTTTCCAGCGTCAGCGCCTGTGTTACAGGGGGAGAGTGTCCATCAGAGCTCAAAGACCTGGATTTTACGCTGAAGTTTAAAGGAACAACCTGGGGCGGCGGCACCACGCTGGCCTACGGCTATCACGACTGGTTCAGCACCCTGGATTTCAACTATACCGTCACCCACTTTGATGTGCTGGACGGGAGTATCTCCGCATATACCTTCACCCCGCGCGTCGGCTATCGTTTTACCGTTCCCGGCGTAGAGCGATTCTCAATCCCGGTATCCCATGCCAGCCTGTGGGTCGGCACGATGTATCAGGATGTCGATCAGGATTTCAAAGGCAATATCAGCGATCTGCATATGCCCGGCGAGCTCAGCAGCCTGGTGGACTTTGTTAACGCGGATAAGCAGGGGCGTTTCCGGGTGAAGCAGCACCTGAAATCACCGTGGAATATCCTGGTCGGCGGCCAGTATGAGCTGACCCGCAACTTTAACGTCACCTCCGAAGTGGGTTTTTCCAACCGTAACAGTTTTATGGTCGGTGGAGAGTTTCGCTTCTAAACATGCGGTTAAATATCTCCTTTCTCTGTGGCCTGCTGACCGTCTCGATGATGAGCCAGGCCACCGTTATTACCAGCCGTAACGCTATCGATCGCTTTCTGAATAAATTAGGTGCGGACGGCAAAGCCGATACGCGTAAAACGATTGACTGGGGAGTGGTTCCCGGCCCTTTCTATACGCCTGAGCTTGGCGTCGGGGTCGGCGTGGCGGCGGTCGGGCTTTATCGACCGGATGAGCATCAGCGTCATACGCCGCTCTCCTCGCTCTCTTTCACCGGGTTTGCCAGTTCAACCGGAGCATTCGGCGTCGGCTACGAAAACTACACGTTTATGGCTGACGATCGCTGGCGCTTTTATCTGTCCGGCGATCTCAGCCGGCGTCCGCTGCACTACTGGGGCGAGGGTTTTCGCGCCGGGCGGGGGCAGCGCGGCAAACAGTCCTACGACTCAGCTAAATTCAGCGGCGTGCCGCGAATACTCTACCAGTTGGCGGACCATACCTATGCCGGATTAGGCTGGTCCTTCTCCTATGAGGGAGCCTCATCCTTACAGCACAAAGCCAGCGGCAGTTTTTACCAGCAGAATGAGCCACGCCATATCTTCAGCTCGGGTGCCAGCGCGTTATTCAGCTACGATTCGCGCGATTTTGTCGCAAATCCGTCGCGAGGACAGGTACTGAATCTTTCCTGGACGCGGTATACCTCAGCGTTTGCCAGCAATAATCGCTTCGATGCTTTTGATGCGCAGTATGATTATTACCATGCCGTTAACGATACCAGCCTCGTGGCCTGGGAAGTCTACAGCCGCTTTACCAACGGGCAGGTTCCGTGGACCATGCAATCGCTGCTGGGTGACAGCCACCACCTGCGCGGCTACTACGAAGGACGATACCGTGACCGCAATATGCTGACCAGCCAGCTGGAGTGGCGCAAGAAGCTCAGCTGGCGTCACGGCGTGGTGGCATGGGTGGGCGCCGGAAATATGTCGGACAGGCCGAGTGAAATTCTTGACGGGCACTGGCTGCCGTCGGTTGGCGCCGGATATCGCTTCGAATTTAAGAAGAACATGAATATCCGCATGGATTACGGCCTTGGTCAGCATAGCTCCGGCTTTTACTTCCAGGTCGGGGAGGCGTTTTGAGATTTTGGCTGTGTCGCCTGCTGCTGCTGTTACCCGCGCTTCTCCTCGTAAACTGCCAGGCTCAACACTTTAACGCTGCCAGCCCCGCTCTGGCCGATCTCACCCTCCCGGCTGGCCAGTCACCGCAGGTATGGCCGGTGCCTCGTCCCCTGCCGCAGCCAAACGGCCTGCGCCCCTGCTGTGCCTTCGGCTATAACCTGAAGGCTAAGCTGTTCGGCATGCCGGTCCCGTGGTATCAGCTGGATAATGTGGTGGCCCCGGCGCAAACCGGGCAGCACCACTTCAACCCGCTTTTTCTGGATACGCTCAGTACGCTGATTGGACTGAACAGCGAGCATAACGGTCTGGTTTATACCCGTCGGGGCGGTTTTATCGATCTGGCACACCTGCGCGACAGCGCCGATAACACCCTGTGGCTGTTCAGCCATATCTGGTCGCGAATGGGCCAGGCAACCACGCTAAAGCTTGACGATGAACTGGGCCAGCGTGAGATACGCCTGTTCTCCTATACGCCACCCGCCAGCGCTACCGACCGCTATCGGCTGGCGGTTTATCTGGCCGCGCATCTGGCCTTTGAACTTGCCGCCTGGCATGAGGTGGCGCAGTGGTATGGATTTGAATCGGTACCCGGTTTTTCCGAAGGCGTTTCGGCCTTTTCGCCGGAGGATCTCTACTCCAATCTGCTCGGTACCCGCGTGGCAATCGACTTAATCAACGCCGGGCGTGTTGCCACCCTGCCGCACTATCAGCAGGCGATGAGTGAGGCGATCCCACAGGCACTGGCCCAGCTGCAGGCAGAATCCCCGGACGGGACGCGCTTCCACTTTGATATGCTCGATCGTCTGTGGTGGAACAGCGGCTGCCGCCTGCCGGATAAGTTCCTGCTCCGCTACCGCAATTACGACGTCAGCGAGCGGCGCTGGCCTTCGCGTCCGCCGGAAGGGGTTTCAGCGCTGCGGCTGACGCTGCCCGAGCGTTTTCAGGGCGTGGCGCTGGCCCATTTCGGCCGCCTGGAAATTTTACCCGGGCACGCTATGGCCAGCCTGCCCGTTCCGGCTTCGCGCTACGTTTTTGCCGATTTCCCCGCGTTGGCGCAGCAGGCTAAGCGTGCCGATCTACAGCATCTGGCGGGCTTACGCTATCGCTGCAACTGAGCAAAATCTCCTCTCCCCAATCCGATGAACCATAACAAAAAGTTATCTTTCCTCACCATCCTTCATTCCGTAAAGCCGGCCTTTTTCTTCAGCCCCGCTCTCTTTTTCTTGAGCCAGTGGCAGGCAAACGTTTAGCTGCTGACTTAAACAGCACAATCGGTAAAAACGGAAAGTTCCCTTACTGAATGACTATTAATGTGATATTCATCACACTTTAACTGATTTGAAATGAAACAGAATTTGACAAGTGTGAGCAATCTCTATTTCCTTAGAACCCGATAGCGGCACACTGCCGCAACATAACTGACGGGTGCTTTCGTCAACGATATCAGCGCCCGATTGTGTGCCTTTAATAACCCAACCTGACCCTCGCGCTGGCTGCTGAGGATGGTCTCTGAGCATGTGGTAATATAATGAAATATAAAATTATGATGGCTGGCGCGCTGGCAGCGTTGTCTTATACCAACGTCTCTTTCGCAGAGTCGGGCAGCCCTGAATACGTTTCCGACTGGTGGCACCAGAGCGTCAACGTTGTCGGAAGCTACCACACCCGCTTCGGACCGCAGCTGAACAACGATGTTTACCTGGAATATGAAGCCTTCGCGAAAAAAGACTGGTTTGATTTCTACGGCTACATCGATGTGCCTAAATTCTTCGGCGTGGGCAACGGCAACGATAAAGGCGCCTGGGATAACGGTTCCCCGTTCTTTATGGAAATTGAGCCGCGCTTCTCAATCGATAAGCTTACCGGCGTGAACCTGGGCTTTGGTCCATTCAAAGAGTGGTATTTCGCGAACAACTATATCTACGATATGGGCGACAACCGCGCTAACCGCCAGAACACCTGGTATATGGGTCTGGGTACCGACATCGATACGCATTCGGACGTTGGCCTGTCACTGAACGTCTACGCGAAATATCAGTGGGCGAACTACGGTGCCGCTAACGAAAACGAGTGGGATGGCTATCGCTTCAAGGTGAAATACTTTGTCCCGCTGACCAGCCTGTGGGGCGGTAACCTGAGCTATATCGGCTTCACCAACTTCGACTGGGGTTCCGATCTGGGCGACAATTCCGCCCCTGCGCGTACCAGCAACTCCATCGCATCCAGCCATATCCTGTCACTGGGTTACGATCACTGGCATTACTCGTTCGTGGCGCGTTACTTCCACAACGGCGGCCAGT
This sequence comes from Erwinia sp. JUb26, assembly GCF_003751505.1. Classification (GTDB taxonomy): domain Bacteria; phylum Pseudomonadota; class Gammaproteobacteria; order Enterobacterales; family Enterobacteriaceae; genus Erwinia. The sequence goes on from NZ_RJVB01000009.1 coordinate 248,821, forward strand.
GGAACGATGGCACCGAGCTGAACTTCGGCAACGGTCCGTTCCACGTCAAATCTAACGGCTTTGGCTACTATCTGGTTGTAGGTTACAACTTCTGATTGTGATCGTTACCTGCTGAATTCTGAATGCGCCTGCGGGCGCATTTTTTTTGCGCGCGGCAACAGCATCCGGCGGTAAAATCAGTCAAACATACGTTCCAGATAGCGTTCCAGCGCGGCGCGCGAGCTAAAGCCGTAAGGAATGCCATAATGATCGTTCGAATCCCCAACCAGATACATCGGGAAGCGGACATAGTGTTCACAGGTTTTAATATCTGAAGCCGGTACCGCAATGGCCTGGCTCCTCTCTTTCAGTGTCGGATGGATCACCAGCGCCGTACGACCCAATCGCGCCTCACGATTAACATAGACGTAGTCTTCACCCCGACTGTAACCGTAGCTTTTAGCGGTAACCGTATCCATCTCAAATCCCGCCTTTTCCAGTACGCGAGCTACCTCATCAGGTCGTAAATACATGCTTTTTCCTCTGTGTCTGCAAACCCCGCAACCTTACATCAGGCCACATAGTCAGTGCTTTCGGAATAATCCAAAACGCAGGTTTTCAACGTTACGGTTTTTAAGCCTGTCCTATACTTAATAGTACATTTCAAAACCAGGGAGCAAAAATGTTCAACCGGACAGCGAAAAATAACGATATTGACCTGAGCGAGGATGTCTCACTGCTGGCAGATACACTGGATGACTTGCTGAAATCCTACGGCAGTAAAGCGAAGGATGATGTGGAAGGTGCCAAAAATCGTGCAGAAACGCTGCTAAAAGAGACCCGTGCCAAACTGCAGGGCCACAATCGGGTGACTCAGGCGGCAAGGGATGCTGGCGCTCAGGTGCGCACTTACGTACGTGATAAGCCCTGGCACGGCGTAGGCATCGGTACCGCTCTCGGTATACTCATCGGCGCATTAATCACCACTAGCACAACCCGCCGTTAGTACCGTTTATTTTTTGAACAAATGCTCGCCTTCACAGTGCGGGCATTTTTTTTATTGGCACAAAACCTTGTGGCACAAGGCTTGTGAGCGGGGTGACTAAATAAATACGCTTTTCCTATATCTTGTGTGGTTGCTTTTTGGAGCCACTATATCTAGTATTCACTTCATCAAGACCACGCAACATGGTGTGGCAGTGGCGGCGCGAGTCGGGCAGTAATTACCGCGCCAGATACTCAGTTAACCAGCCCGCAAGGTGAATACGAATCATGCGCATTATTATTTACACTAAAAATAATTGTGTCCAGTGCAACGCGACAAAAAATGCGATGGATAAGAAAGGGATCGACTATCAGCTGATTAACCTTGATAGCGAACCTGCTCACGTAGAAACACTGAAATCTCTTGGATATCGTCAGGTCCCGGTCGTCATGGCCGAACAGGATCACTGGAGCGGCTTCCGCCCGGATAAGATTCAGGCCCTGAGCCATCTGGCAGCCGTACGGGGTTAAGGCGATGACTACGCTGGTCTATTTTTCCAGCCAGTCGGAAAATACCCATCGCTTCATCACCCGCTTAAACCTGCCGGCGCGACGCATTCCGCTAGACAGCGCTCAGCGCCTGCAGGTAGACCAGCCTTATATATTGATAGTGCCCAGCTACGGCGGCGGCACCAGTCATGGCGCGGTGCCTAAGCAGGTGATTCAATTTCTTAATGATACCAATAATCGTCAGCTTATCCGCGGCGTGATTGCCGCTGGAAACCGTAATTTCGGTGAGGCCTACTGCCTCGCTGGCGACATTATTGCGCGTAAATGTCAGGTGCCGTACCTCTATCGCTTTGAGCTGATGGGCACCGCCGACGATATCGCTAACGTTTACAAGGGAGTAACCGAATTTTGGCAGCGACAGACAGCACCCTCATAGAGGCCGCAGCGGCCGCCCCTGATTATCACGCGCTCAATGCGATGCTGAATCTGTATGATGCCGAAGGCAACATTCAGTTCGAAAAAGATCGCGAAGCCACGCGTCAGTATTTTATTCAGCACGTGATTCCCAATAGCGTGCAGTTCTCCTCGGTAGCCGAGCGTTTGCAGTATCTGGTCGCTGAAGGCTACTACGAAGCCGACGTGCTGAACGCCTACCCGTTCGACTTCGTCTGCGCGCTGTTCGAGCAGGCCTATTCGCGCCGCTTCCGCTTCCAGACCTTCCTGGGTGCCTGGAAGTTCTACACCAGCTACACGCTGAAAACCTTCGACGGTAAACGCTACCTTGAGGGCTTCACCGAGCGCGTTTGCATGGTGGCGCTGACCCTGGCGCAGGGTGACCAGGCGCTGGCACTGTCGCTGAGCGATGAAATTCTCGCCGGGCGCTTCCAGCCCGCCACGCCAACCTTCCTGAACTGCGGCAAACAACAGCGCGGCGAGCTGGTCTCCTGCTTCCTGCTGCGTATTGAAGACAATATGGAGTCGATTGGTCGCGCGGTAAACTCGGCGCTGCAGCTTTCCAAGCGCGGCGGCGGCGTGGCGTTCCTGCTTTCGAACCTGCGTGAATCCGGCGCGCCGATCAAGCGCATCGAAAACCAGTCCTCCGGCGTGATCCCGGTGATGAAGATGCTGGAAGATGCCTTCTCCTACGCCAATCAGCTGGGCGCTCGTCAGGGTGCCGGTGCCGTTTATCTCAACGCACACCACCCGGATATTCTGCGCTTCCTGGATACCAAGCGCGAAAACGCCGATGAAAAAATCCGTATCAAGACGCTGTCGCTCGGCGTAGTGATCCCGGATGTGACCTTCCAGCTGGCGAAAGACAATCAGCCAATGGCGCTGTTCTCCCCGTATGACGTGGAGCGTATTTACGGTCTGCCGTTTGCCGATATCAGCATCAGCGACAAGTATGACGAGATGCTGGCCGACGAGCGCATCCGCCGTACGTTTATCAATCCGCGCGAATTCTTCCAGACGCTGGCGGAAATCCAGTTTGAGTCGGGCTATCCGTACATCATGTTTGAAGATACGGTTAACCGCGCCAACCCGATCCACGGGCGGATTAACATGAGCAACCTGTGCTCGGAGATCCTGCAGGTCAATACGCCAACCGAGTACAACGACGACCTCAGCTATCGCCGCATCGGCAAAGACATCTCCTGTAACCTTGGCTCGTTGAATATTGCCCATGCGATGGATTCGGAAGATTTTGCGCGTACGATTGAAATTGCCGTGCGCGGCCTGACGGCAGTTTCCGATCAGAGCCACATTAATTCCGTGCCTTCCGTCGAGCAGGGTAACGCGCTGTCGCACGCTATCGGCCTGGGACAGATGAACCTGCACGGCTATCTGGCGCGTGAACGCATTCAGTACGGCAGTGAAGAAGGGCTGGATTTCACCAACATCTACTTCTATACCGTCACCTATCACGCACTGCGCACCTCGAACCTGCTGGCGCGCGAGCGCGGTACCACCTTCAGCGGCTTTAGCGATTCACGCTATGCCAGCGGTGAGTATTTCAACCAGTACGTCGAACAAAGCTGGCTGCCGCGCACCGCACGCGTCGCCGAACTGTTTGCCGATGCCGGAATAGAAATCCCGACCCGCGAGCAGTGGCAGACGCTGAAAGCAGCGGTGATGAAGGACGGCCTGTATAACCAGAACCTGCAGGCAATCCCACCAACCGGTTCGATCTCGTATATCAACCATGCGACATCCAGTATTCACCCCATCGTGTCGCGGATTGAGATCCGTAAAGAGGGTAAAACCGGGCGCGTATACTATCCTGCACCGTTTATGAATAACGATAATCAGGACTACTACCGCGATGCGTACGACATTGGCCCGGAAGCGATTATCGATACCTACGCCGAAGCGACGCGCCATGTCGATCAGGGCCTGTCGCTGACCCTGTTCTTCCGCGATACCGCGACAACTCGCGATATCAACAAAGCGCAGATTTACGCGTGGAAGAAAGGCATCAAGACGCTTTACTACATCCGTCTGCGTCAGATGGCGCTGCAGGGAACCGAAGTCGAAGGCTGCGTTTCCTGCTCGCTGTAACAGCACATTGAACCTCGGGCCGGATGCTTCCGGCCCGTCTACTTTTTATTCGCGACCGGCCGGTGCCGGAATCGGAACTCAAGATATCATTATGAAACTGAAGAAAGTTCACGCTATTAACTGGAATAAAATCGAAGACGAAAAGGATTTGGAAGTGTGGAACCGCCTGACCAGCAACTTCTGGCTGCCGGAAAAGGTTCCGTTGTCGAACGATATTCCGGCGTGGAACGGGCTCAATGCCGATGAACAGCAGCTGACGATCCGCGTATTCACCGGCCTGACGCTGCTGGATACCATTCAGAACACCCTGGGCGCACCGGCGCTGATGGCCGACGCGCTGACGCCGCATGAAGAAGCGGTGATGTCGAACATCAGCTTTATGGAAGCGGTGCATGCCCGCTCATACAGCTCGATCTTCTCAACGCTGTGCCACACCAGCGATGTGGATGCCGCCTACGCCTGGAGCGAAGAGAACGAGCCGCTGCAGCGCAAGGCCGACATCATCCTGCAGCACTATTATGAAAACGACCCGCTGAAAAAGAAAATTGCCAGCGTGTTCCTGGAATCATTCCTGTTTTACTCCGGTTTTTATCTGCCGATGTACTGGTCCAGCCGCGGCAAGCTGACCAACACCGCCGACCTTATCCGCCTGATTATTAAAGATGAAGCGGTACACGGTTATTACATCGGCTATAAGTACCAGAAAGCGCTGGAAACTCAGAGCGCCGAGCGTAAAGAAGATCTGCAGCAGTTCGCCGTTGGGCTGCTGCTGGAGCTGTATGAGAACGAAGTCGAGTATACCGATGCGCTTTACCAGGGCGTGGGCTGGCAGGAAGATGTGAAAAAATTCCTGCACTACAATGCCAACAAGGCGCTGATGAACCTGGGCTATGAGGCGCTGTTCCCGGCTGAAATGACCGACGTGAACCCGGCGATCCTTTCCGCGCTGTCACCGAACGCCGATGAAAACCATGACTTCTTCTCCGGTTCCGGTTCATCCTACGTGATGGGTAAAGCGGTCGATACCGAAGACGAAGACTGGGATTTTTAATCGCTTCATCGGGGGATCCTTGCAGGGCCCCCGCTTATAATAGTCCCCCACGAAATTAGTAATTAAAATCAGCCAATCGGCTGATTTTTTGCTTCCAATAATCGGCTCTCAGCCCTGCCTGATTATCCTTATATTTGCCCTATGAGGGTTCATATTTCCGCAACACAGGGATATTTCTTAGATAAATATTGTTTTTTTTCACCCATGCTCAATGCCGCGCAATCCCTTACCAGCACTGACATTCTGTAACACTGGCATCTCTCCTGGCATTTTCAAATGCCGCCGCAAGGGTTGCCTCTCAGTCTCAGTGTGCTACGGTATATATCGCTAATAACTAAACTGAAAGAAGAACCTCTATAAGAAAATTAATCAACCAGGAATTCATTAATGCATGGCAATTAAATTAGAAGTTAAGAATTTATATAAAGTATTTGGGGAACACCCCGAGCGGGCATTTAAGTATATTGATAAAGGGCTCAGCAAAGAGGCGATACTGGAAAAAACAGGACTGTCTCTTGGCGTTAAGGACGCCAGTCTGGCCATTGAAGAAGGCGAGATCTTCGTCATCATGGGGCTCTCCGGTTCCGGTAAGTCCACCATGGTTCGCCTTCTCAATCGTCTGATTGAACCCACCCGTGGCCAGGTGATTATTGACGGTGAAGATATTGCCAAAATATCTGACAGTGAATTACGCCAGGTACGCAGAAATAAGATCAGCATGGTATTCCAGTCATTCGCATTGATGCCGCATATGACGGTATTAAATAATACCGCCTTCGGTATGGAATTAGCGGGAACGCCGCTACAGGAACGACAGGAAAAAGCGCTGGAAGCGCTGCGCCAGGTTGGTCTTGAAAATTATGCCCATTCTTATCCTGACGAACTTTCCGGCGGCATGCGTCAGCGTGTGGGATTAGCCCGCGCACTGGCGATTAATCCGGATATATTATTGATGGATGAAGCCTTCTCCGCACTCGATCCTCTGATCCGTACCGAAATGCAGGATGAGCTGGTAAAACTGCAATCGCGGCATCAGCGGACCATTGTATTTATCTCTCACGATCTGGATGAAGCCATGCGTATTGGCGACCGTATTGCGATTATGCAAGGCGGTGAAGTGGTGCAGGTGGGTACACCGGATGAAATCCTCAATAACCCGGCCAATGACTATGTCCGCACCTTCTTCCGCGGCGTAGATATCAGCCAGGTATTCAGCGCGAAGGATATTGCCCGCCGCAGCGCCGCAGCACTGATTCGTCAGGCTCCGGGCTTTGGCCCACGCTCGGCGATAAAGCTGCTGCAGGACAACGACCGCGAATACGGCTACGTGCTGGCGAAAGAAAAATTCGTCGGCGTGGTTTCCACCGATTCCCTGAAAGCGGCACTGGCCGCCGGAGAGGGGCTGAATCATGCGCTTCTGGAAAATCCTGCCCCCGTGCCGGGCGATACGTCGTTGAGCGATCTGCTGTCCCATGTGGCGCAGGCTCCCTGCGCGGTTCCCGTTACCGGCGAACAGGGTCAATACATCGGTATTATTTCCAAAGGCATGTTACTGCAGGCATTAGATCGTGATGGAGGCCAACCATGAGCAAACAAACCAGCAATCCGTGGGATACCTCCACCAGCGCCGCTGACGGCGGCCAGACAGCAGCACCCGCCGACGGTGGTGCATCTTCCAACACCGCGACAACACCGTCTGACGGCGGCGCAGCCTCCGCCAGTAGCGATCCCTGGGGCAGCAGCGCATCGGCACCCGCCGATGGCGGCGCGGCTTCAGCCCCGACTGACGGCGGAGCCACCACCGGCGGTGACGCCTGGGGTACACCCGACGGCGGTCACGCAGCGGCCAGCGGCGGCAGCGACTGGCTGAACAGCGCTCCGGCCCCGCAGGTGGAACACTTCAATATTCTCGACCCGTTTCACAAAACGCTGATCCCGCTGGACAGCTGGGTGACTTCCGGGATCGACTGGGTGGTCTCTCATTTCCGTCCGCTGTTCCAGGGGATCCGCCTGCCGGTGGACTATATTCTCAGCGGCTTTCAGCAGCTGCTGACCGGAATGCCCGCGCCGGTAGCTATCGTGCTGTTTGCGCTTATTGCCTGGCAGATGTCAGGGCTGGGAATGGGGATCGCCACGCTGGTCTCGCTGGTCGCCATCGGTGCCATCGGTGCCTGGTCGCAGGCGATGGTCACCCTGGCGCTGGTGCTGACCGCCCTGCTGTTCTGTATCGTCATCGGATTGCCTTTAGGCATCTGGCTGGCGCGCAGCGAGCGAGCGGCAAAAATTATCCGCCCGCTGCTGGATGCCATGCAGACCACTCCCGCGTTCGTTTATCTGGTGCCGATTGTCATGCTGTTTGGTATCGGTAACGTGCCGGGCGTAGTGGTGACGATTATCTTCGCTCTGCCGCCGATTGTTCGTCTGACTATTCTCGGCATCAAGCAGGTGCCCGCCGATCTGATCGAGGCGTCGGAATCGTTCGGTGCCAGTCCGCGCCAGATGCTGTTCAAGGTACAGCTGCCGCTGGCGATGCCGACCATTATGGCCGGGGTGAACCAGACGCTGATGCTGGCCCTGTCGATGGTGGTTATCGCGTCAATGATTGCCGTTGGTGGTCTGGGCCAGATGGTTCTGCGCGGCATTGGCCGACTCGATATGGGTCTGGCTACCGTGGGCGGCGTCGGCATCGTGATTCTGGCGATTATCCTCGACCGTCTGACCCAGTCGCTGGGCCGTGACGTTCGCAGCCGCGGTAACCGTCGCTGGTACGCCACCGGGCCACTGGGTCTGCTGACCCGTCCGTTTATTAAATAAGCTTTCGGCGGTGCGAAATCGTGCCGCCGCTCACCTCCACACAATTAATGACAACCAGGAGCTACTATGCGCAAGACCGCACTGCTGGCCGCCGCGTTAACCACGCTGGCCGCCGCTCAGGTTTCCGCCGCCGATCTGCCGGGTAAAGGCATCACCGTTAAGCCGGTTCAGAGCACCATCAGTGAAGAGACCTTCCAGACGCAGCTGGTTAGCCGCGCGCTGGAAAAACTGGGCTACACCGTCGATAGCACCAGCGAAGTAGATTACAACGTTGGCTATACCTCGATTGCTTCCGGCGATGCCACCTTCACCGCCGTTAACTGGCAGCCGCTGCACGATGATATGTATAAAGCCGCGGGCGGCGACGCAAAATTCTACCGTGAAGGCACCTATGTTCAGGGCGCGGCGCAGGGCTATCTGATCGATAAGAAAACCGCAGAGAAGTATCACATTACCCGCATCGATCAGCTGAAAGATCCCAAGCTGGCGAAGCTGTTTGATACCAACGGCGACGGCAAAGCGGATCTGACCGGCTGTACGCCAGGCTGGGGCTGTGAGGCGGTGATTAACCATCAGATTAAGGCCTTCGATCTCAGCAACAGCGTTGAGCACAACCAGGGCAACTATTCGGCGATGATCGCCGACACCATTACCCGCTTTAAAGAGGGTAAACCGATCCTGTATTACACCTGGACACCTTACTGGGTCAGTGATGTGCTGGTGCCGGGACGCGATGTGGTGTGGCTGCAGGTGCCGTTCTCTTCCATGCCGGGCGAGCAGAAAGATGTGGACACCAAGCTGCCAAACGGCGCGAACTACGGCTTCCCGGTGAACACCATGCACATTGTGGCCAACAAAGCCTGGGCGGAGAAAAACCCTGCCGCGGCGAAACTGTTCTCGGAAATGAAGCTGCCGATTGCGGATATCAATGCGCAGAACTCACGCATGCACAGCGGTCAGGCTTCGGAAGCGGACATCAACGCGCACGTTGATGGCTGGATCAAAGCGCACCAGGCGCTGTTTGACGGCTGGGTGAAGGACGCGCTGGCCGCGGCAAAATAAAAACGCATTAGCCGCTCAACTCATTTCGGCAACGCGTGTTCAAGGGCCGGTCATCGACGATGACCGGCCCCGCGCAAACTGGTTTGTCCTGTTAATTATTCTGTGAGTGAAATAGTTTTTTAGGTTACTATTAGCCTATGAGATATTTCTTACTCCTGTTTTGGCTGCCATGAAATCCCCCCATACCGGACTGAATCCCGCACTGGTTGCGCTGATGTCTGTCGCTACCGGTTTATCCGTTGCCTGTAATTATTACGTTCAGCCGCTGCTGGCGACCATCGCCCAGGCATTCGATCTCTCCTTCCATCAGGCCGGTTTTATTGTCACCACCGCTCAGCTTGGCTACGCCGCCGGACTGCTGCTGCTGGTGCCGCTGGGCGATATGCTGGAGCGCCGGGGATTAATTGTGACCATGAGCCTGCTGGCGGCGGGTGGGATGGTAATTACCGCGCTCTCCCCAACGCTGCCGCTGATGCTGCTGGGCACGGTACTCACCGGGCTGTTTTCCGTGGTGGCACAAATTCTCGTGCCGCTGGCCGCCACGCTGGCCGCGCCGGAAAAGCGGGGCCGGGTTGTCGGCACGGTGATGAGCGGGCTGTTGCTGGGGATCCTGTTGGCACGCACCGTCGCGGGCGGGCTGGCACAGCTGGGCGGCTGGCGCACCGTGTACTGGGTCGCCAGCGTACTAATGGTCTGTATGTCTCTGGCTCTGTGGCGCTATCTGCCGCGCTATAAGCAATCGGTTTCGCTGAACTACGGCCAGCTGCTGAGGTCGATTTTCTCGCTGTTTGCCCAGCACCCTATATTACGCACCCGCGCGATTACCGGCTGCCTGATTTTTGCCAACTTCAGCGTGCTGTGGACCTCGATGGCATTTCTGCTCTCTTCACCCGAGTGGGGCTACTCTGAGGGCGAAATCGGTCTGCTGGGTCTGGTGGGAGCTGCGGGCGCACTGGCCGCGCGCCAGGCGGGAGCGCTGGCCGATAAAGGCAAAGCCCGACTAACCACCAGCGTGGGGCTGGTGCTCCTGCTGCTGTCGTGGGGGATAACGGCAGTTGGTGCTCACTCACTTATTGCGCTGGTGATCGGGATTCTGCTGCTCGACCTCGCGGTACAGGGCGTGCATATCACCAACCAGAGCGTGATCTATCGCCATATGCCCGAGGCGCGTAATCGCCTCACTTCAGGTTACATGACCAGCTATTTTATCGGCGGGGCGGCGGGCTCTCTGCTTTCCGCCTCCGCCTATCAGATGGCGGGCTGGTATGGTGTTTGCGCCTGCGGCGCTCTGTTAACCGTCGTTAATCTATTCAACTGGTGGCGAAATGCCAGGCACGAGGCTGCCCCGGGCTGATTTTTCGATTTAAAAATGAAGTTTTTTCAGGTACGACCGCCTGTTAACAGATTTCACACTCTGGTAATGTTAAGCGCAATTTATTCAAGCTGGTTATTTTTTCACATGCAATTATTCAGCACCACAAGCGATACGGGCTATGACAGCTGAACAAGATTATCTTTCGGACAATACCGGTCTTCCGCCTTCAAGCTGGCGCGAAGGGGTAACCGACAGTCTGCCAATCGTTATTGGCTACGTGCCGGTGGCCTTTGCCTTTGGCCTGAATGCGACGAAACTGGGTTTCACTCCGTTAGAAGCCATCTTCTTTTCCTGCATTATTTATGCCGGCGCCAGCCAGTTTGTGATTACCGCGCTGCTGAGCGCGGGGGCGTCCCTGTGGATCGCGGCACTGACGGTGATGGCCATGGATGTGCGACACGTTCTCTACGGCCCTTCCCTGCGTCAGCGCATTAGCCAGAAGCTCAATCCGCGGAAAACGCCTTTCTGGGCCTTTGGCCTGACCGATGAAGTGTTCGCCGCGGCAACCGCAAAGCTTTACCGTGACCAACGAGGATGGAGCGAAAACTGGATGCTGGGCATCGCCTTCTGCTCCTGGCTGTCCTGGGTGGCCGGTACGGTGGCGGGAGCGTGGTCCGGTAACGGCCTGCTGGATGATTACCCGGCGGTTGAAGGCGCACTGACCTTTATGCTGCCCGCGCTGTTCCTGAGCTTTCTGCTGGCCTCGTTCCAGCGCCGTCAGAGCTTCACGGTTATCGCCGCGCTGGCCGGGGCACTGGCCGGCATGATGCTGTTCTCTATTCCCGTTGCCATTCTCAGCGGGATTGTTACCGGCTGTCTGGCAGGACTGTTACCGCCGCCGGGCGGCAGGGAGAACCGGTGAGTTCGCAAATTCTTATTCTCGGCGTCCTGGTCGGCCTGGTGAACTTCCTGTTTCGCTACCTGCCGCTGCGCCTGCACGGCAGGAAAAATGCCACCAGCATCAAGCGCGGCGTGACCGGTCTGCTGTTAGACAGTATCGGCATCGCCTCTATTTGTGCCCTGCTGGTTGTCTCCAGCCTGCCCGACATTTTGCGGCATCCTGACCGATTGATACCCACACTGCTCGGCTTTGCCGTGCTGTGTATGACGTTCTATTTTTCGCGCAGCATTGTTTTATCAACGCTGCTCAGCGCCCTGGGTTATGGAGTGACCTGGAAATTACTGATGATGAGTTCGGCTTTGTGAACAGCCACCAACCGGGGAAGTGTTCTTTCCCAATTGCCATCATCGTTACGACACCAGTTTCAATTAATGAGGTCCCTTTATAATGGAAAGTTCGTTTTCCCCCATTGAACAGATGCTTAATTTTCGAGCAAATCGTCAGAAAGATTTCCCGTTACAGGAGATCGTGCTGACCCGTTTGTGTATGCATATGCAGAGCAAATTACTGGAAAATCGCAACAAGATGCTGAAGGCTCAAGGAATTAACGAGACGCTGTTCATGGCATTGATCACGCTGGATGCGCAGGAAGATCACAGCATTCAACCTTCTGAGCTGAGTTCAGCTCTCGGGTCTTCCCGCACTAACGCCACACGTATTGCCGACGAACTGGAAAAACGGGGATGGATAGAGCGCCGCGAGAGCGATAACGATCGCCGCTGCCTGCACCTGCATCTGACGCCTAAAGGCAATGATTTCCTGCGCCAGCTGCTGCCACCCCAGCATCAGAGTCTGCAGTTGCTGTGGTCTTCGCTCAATGATTCCGAAAAATCCCAGCTGGACGGCATTATTCGCAAATTGCTGAATCGTTTAGATAAAATGGATGAAGAGCAGGTTATCGCGTCACTTTCTCGTTGATTGAAGCACTAATAGCATATTGTGCGACACACCCGTTTCTGGGAATCGTTACTTTAAGCATCCAAAAATAAACTCATGCCAGCGCTAACCCCGCTGGCATTTTAGACTCAGGCTGTTGCTGACAGGATGTCCGGCGAACCTGAATGGCAAGAGAACGTGGAGAAAAACATGAGTGCAAACGCGGTCACGCAGGATCCGCAGCAGCCGAAAAATAAAAAAAAGACGCGCAAAGGCGCGCTGATTTTTCTGGCTGTGCTGTTTGTTATTATCGGGGTGGCTTATCTGACTTACTGGTTCCTGGTGTTACGTCACTATCAGGAAACGGATGATGCCTATGTTGCCGGTAATCAGACCCAGGTTATGGCGCAGGTTTCCGGTAGCGTCAATAAAGTGTGGTTTGATGACACCGATTATGTGAAAAAAGGCGATGTGCTGATCACCCTCGATCGGACCGATGCCGAGCAGGCGTTTGAGAAAGCGCAAACGGCCCTCGCGACCAGCGTACGGCAGACGCATCAGTTAATTATCAATGGCAAGCAGTATCAGGCCACCATCGCGCTGCAAAAAACCGCACTGGTGCAGGCGCAGGCGGATTTGAAACGCCGCGAGCCGCTGGGTGCCGCCAATCTGATTGGTCGTGAAGATCTGCAGCACGCTCGTGACGCCGTCGCTACCGCTCAGGCCCAGCTTGACGTGGCCACCCAGCAGTACAATGCCAATCAGGCGATGATTCTGGATACTTCGCTGGAAAATCAGCCTGCCGTTAAGCAGAGCGCGGCCGAACTGCGCGATGCCTGGCTGGCCCTGCAGCGTACCACCGTAATCAGCCCGATCAACGGCTATGTTTCACGCCGCAGCGTGCAGGTCGGTTCTCAGATCACCAGTTCCACGCCGCTGCTGGCCGTGGTGCCTGCCGATAATCTGTGGGTAGACGCTAACTTCAAAGAGACTCAGCTGGAAGGCGTACGTATTGGCCAGTCGGCCACCGTGGTCAGCGATATCTACGGTGATGACGTGGTCTATCACGGCAAGGTCGTCGGTCTGGATATGGGTACCGGCAGCGTGTTCTCATTGCTGCCCGCGCAGAATGCTACCGGTAACTGGATCAAAGTGGTTCAGCGCCTGCCGGTCCGTATCGAGCTGGATGCGCAGGAAGTGGCGAAACATCCGCTGCGTATCGGTCTGTCCACGCTGGTTAAAATCGACACCAGTAATCGCGACGGTGCGGTTCTGGCCACCAGCGTGCGCAGTAAACCTGCTTACGAAAGTGATGCGCTGGCGCTGGATTTGGCCCCGGCTAACGCCCTGATTGCCGATATCATCCGCGCGAATGCTAACTAAGCCAGCGGGAGGTTGTGATGGCACAAAAACCGCTTGAGGGCGCGCCACTGGTCCTGATGACCATTGCGCTGTCGCTGGCTACGTTTATGCAGGTGCTGGATTCCACTATTGCCAACGTGGCGATCCCGACCATTGCCGGTAACCTGGGAGCGTCAAACTCCCAGGGAACGTGGGTTATCACGTCGTTTGGCGTGGCCAACGCCATTTCGATTCCGATTACCGGCTGGCTGGCAAAGCGCATCGGTGAAGTGAAGCTGTTCCTGTGGTCGACGGTGGCGTTTGCTATCGCCTCGTGGCTGTGCGGCATGTCGGAAAGCCTGAGCATGCTGATCTTCTTCCGCGTGATTCAGGGGATCGTCGCCGGTCCGCTTATCCCGCTGTCGCAGAGTCTGCTGCTCAGCAACTATCCCCCGGCGAAGCGCAGCATTGCGCTGTCGCTATGGGCGATGACGGTGATCGTCGCGCCGATCTGCGGCCCGATACTGGGCGGCTGGATCAGTGATAACTACCACTGGGGCTGGATCTTCTTTATCAACGTGCCGATTGGCGTTGCGGTGGTGGTGCTGACGCTGCAAACGCTGCGCAATCGCGAGACGCCAACGGTAATCCGGCCGATTGATACCGTGGGTTTGGTGCTGCTGGTTGTCGGCGTGGGCTGCCTGCAGGTTATGCTGGATCGGGGTAAGGAACTCGACTGGTTCAGTTCACCGGAGATCATAACGCTAACGGTGGTCGCCGTGGTCGCGATCGTGGTGCTGCTGGTCTGGGAACTGACCGACGACCACCCAATTGTCGATCTGTCGCTGTTCAAGTCGCGCAATTTCACCATTGGGTGCCTGTCGATCAGCCTGGCCTATATGCTCTATTTTGGCTCGATCGTACTGCTGCCGCAGCTGCTACAGGAGGTATATGGCTACACTGCCACCTGGGCAGGGCTGGCGTCGGCTCCGGTGGGGATTATCCCGGTGATCCTGTCGCCAATTATCGGCCGCTTCGCGCACAAGCTGGATATGCGACGGCTGGTAACCTTCAGCTTTATCGTGTACGCGATCTGTTTCTACTGGCGCGCGTATACCTTTGAGCCGGGGATGGACTTTGCCGCATCCGCGTGGCCGCAGTTTATTCAGGGCTTCGCCGTAGCCTGCTTCTTTATGCCGCTTACCACCATTACCCTCTCCGGCCTGCCGCCGGAACGGCTGGCGGCGGCATCAAGTCTGTCGAACTTCACCCGAACGCTGGCGGGTTCCATCGGCACCTCGATCACCACCACCATGTGGACCGATCGTGAGTCGCTGCACCATGCGCATCTGACCGAGTCCGTGACACCCTACAGCGCCAATTCTCAGGAGATGTACAGCAAGCTGGAGCAACTGGGGATGACGCACGATCAGGCCTCGGCGTACCTGGCGCAGCAGATCACTAACCAGGGACTGATTATCTCCGCCAATGAGATCTTCTGGGCCTCGGCGGGAGTGTTCCTGATCCTGCTGGTGCTGGTGTGGTTTGCCCGCCCTCCGTTTGGTGCCGGAGGCGGTGGCGGCGGCGCGCATTAAAAAAGGCGGCCGGTAAACCGGCCGCCTCTGCGGAACTGTTAAGGGGCGGCGAAAAGCCGCCCTTATTTTATTCCGATTATGCGTTGTTCTGACGCCACCATTCGGCGAGCAGAATACCGGTTGCCACGGAAACGTTCAGACTTTCCACATTGCCCGTACCGCCGATCGACACGCTGAGATCGCCCTGCTCCAGAGTGCTCTCTGACAGACCGTCACGCTCCTGACCAAGAACCAGAACCATTTTCGCCGGCAGTTCAGCCTGCGACAGCGGTGTACCTTTATGGCTGGAGGTGGTTACGATGGTGTAACCCGCTTTACGGAAAGCATTCAGGCCGGCAGCGAAGCTCTCGCCGCTAATCGCCTGCACGTGTTCCGCGCCGCCTTCAGCGGTACGCACTGCGGCACCGGATTCCAGCAGGGAAGCATCATCCACCAGCAGACCTTTCGCGCCAAAGTGCGCACAGCTGCGCATAATGCCGCCAAGGTTGTGCGGGTTGCCGATATCTTCCAGCGCCAGTACACAGTCTTTCTCATCGGCTTTCGCCAGCCATTCGCCAACCGGCATGCCGACGCGCTTCTTAATCAGGAAGCAAACGCCGCCGTGGTGCTCGGTGCCGGAGGCTTTTTGCAGCTCGGCTTCATCAACGGTGTGATAAGCCTTGCGATTTGCCGCCATCCACTTTAATGCATCGCGGAAGCGTGGCGTAACGCTCTGCACAAACCAGGCGCGTACGATACATTCCGGACGGCTCTGGAACAGCGCCTGACAGGCGTTTTCGCCATACACGCGGGTCTCTTCCATACGCTGACGGCGCAGCTGTTCCGGATCGATAAAGCTTTTACCGCTGATACCGCCGTGATCCGGTTTATCCGTTTCAGGGGTGGTATTTGGCGCGCGGGAAACGGTGCGCCACGGAGAGTCAGAACGCCCTTCGCCGCGATCGCGCCCGCCGCGTGGCTTACTGTCAGCATTACGAGATGGACGGCGCGTGTCGTCCTGGCGAGGGCCTTTGCCGGTGCGAGGATTGTATCCACCCTTGCTACCGCTACCTTCTTCTTCACCGCGGACATACATCACTTTGACCTTGCCGCTCTTACCTTTAAATTCGTCGTTCATTTTTCCTCCACCTGGGCTGAGCGCGAAGCGCGCAGATTACCTGATGTGGCAACAGTTAGCTATCAACTTCCAATAAAAGCCTCTTATCAGCCGATAACTCGTCTGATGCGGTGCATTTGCTGCCTAAAGCGTATGAGACATTACCTATTATATCCATTGAACAAATCATTTTGTTGCGGAGATTATCGCCACGCATAATGACCGGACTATAACGATCAATGAGGTAAGTGAACGCTTACCCTATCGCCGATCTGCGAGGTAAATGATGAATACAGTTTGTGTATCCTGCCAGGCCACCAACCGCGTGCCTGAAGAACGTATTACCGATGGCGCGAAATGCGGCCGTTGCGGCAATCAGCTGTTCGACGGCCAGGTGATTAATGCGACCGCCGAGACGCTGGACAAATACCTGCAGGACGATCTGCCGGTGGTGATTGATTTCTGGGCACCGTGGTGCGGCCCGTGCGTGAACTTCGCGCCGGTTTATGAATCCGTGGCGCAGGAGCGCAGCGGTAAAGTGCGCTTCCTGAAAGTGAATACCGAGGCCGAGCAGCAGCTCAGCGCCCGCTTCAGGATCCGCAGCATTCCGACCATCATGGTGTTTAAGCAGGGCCAGATGGCGGATATGCTCAGCGGCGCGATGCCGAAAGCCCCGTTCGACCAGTGGCTGGATGAAAATATCTGACCGGCCGTTAATACCCTTTTAAGAAAGGCGCCAGCGCGGCTTAAGCGCCACCCGCCGAAATCGCCTAATCAAGGCCGGGCATGCCCGGCCTGAATCCGTTAGAATAGCGTTTTTTGCTGATGATCCCCGATGACCGAAAACGCCGTCCTTCGCCTGCGCGCCGCGCGACTTGCCCGCGCCACCCGCCCGTTCCTTGCCCGCGGTAACCGCATTCAACGCTGCCAGCGCTGCCTGCTGCCGCAGAAGAACTGCCTGTGCGCCACGCTGTCGCCGCAGCAGGCCCGCAGCCGTTTCTGTCTGGTGATGTTTGACAGCGAACCGATGAAGCCGAGCAACACCGGGCGGCTTATTGCCGATATCCTGCCGGATACCGAGGCGTTTGGCTGGTCGCGCACGGAGCCGGATCCCGAGCTGCTACTGGCGGTACAAAATCCCGACTATCAGCCGATGGTGGTTTTCCCAGAGTCCTACGCCGATGCCGATCGCCCGGTGCTGAATTCCCCGCCGCTCAGCGGCAAGCCCCCGCTGTTTATTATGCTGGACGGTACCTGGACCGAAGCGCGGAAAATGTTTCGTAAAAGTCCGTGGCTTGACGGCCTGCCGGTGATGTCGCTGGCCCTGACTCGCCCCTCGAACTATCAGCTGCGCGAGGCGCACGGCGAGGGCCAGCACTGTACGGCAGAAGTCGCCGCAGAACTGCTGCTGCAGGCCGGAGATACCGCCGCCGGGGAGGCGCTGTTCCGCCACTTCGACCTGTTTCGCCAGCGTTACATGGCCGGGAAACCGCATCATCCGCTGTATCAGGCTTCCGTTCGGCATGACGATGACGAACCCTAAACTCTGCCCACGATCAATTAACTGACACGCAGCGCAGCATCTTCCCACCGCCCGGAGTAGAATCAAAATACGTTACTGCAGGGTAGCGGATAACTTTTCGAAGGGAGCGGAGATGAGCCAACGCGGTTTAGAAGCACTGTTGCGACCGAAATCGATCGCCGTGATCGGTGCCTCCACCCGGCCCGAGCGTGCCGGATATCTGATGATGCGCAACCTGCTGGCGGGCGGGTTCAGCGGACCGGTACTGCCGGTGACGCCAAAATATCAGGCGGTTTGCGGCGTTCTGGCCTGGCCGGATATTGCCAGCCTGCCGCTTTCCCCGGATCTGGCCATTATCTGTACGCACGCCCGACGTAATCTGGAGCTGCTGACCGCACTCGGCGAACGCGGCTGTAAAGCCTGCATTATTCTCTCCGCCCCCGCCAGCCAGCTGGCCGAACTGGAAGCCTGCGCCAGCCGCTGGCAAATCCGGCTGCTCGGCCCGAACAGTCTTGGGCTGCTGGCTCCCTGGCAGGGGCTGAATGCCAGCTTCTCGCCGGTGCCGATCCTCAAAGGCAAACTGGCGTTTATCTCGCAGTCGGCGGCGGTGTCAAACACCATTCTTGACTGGGCGCAGCAGCGCCAGCTCGGCTTTTCCTGGTTTATCGCGCTGGGTGACAGCCTGGATATTGATGCTGACGATCTGCTCGACTTTTTGGCGCGCGATGGCAAGACGAGCGCGATCCTGCTTTATCTGGAGCATCTCAGCGACGCCAGGCGCTTTGTTTCTGCCGCCCGCAGCGCATCGCGCAATAAACCGATTCTGGTGATCAAAAGCGGCCGCAGTCCGCATGCCCACCAGTTGCTGAAGTCTCACGGCGGGATGGATGCCGCCTGGGATGCCGCTATTCAGCGCGCCGGTCTGCTGCGGGTGCAGGATACCCACGAACTGTTTTCGGCGGTGGAAACGCTCAGCCATATGCGCCCGCTGCGCGGCGAGCGCCTGATGATTATCAGCAACGGCGGCGCCCCTTCTGCACTGGCACTGGACGAGCTTTACGACCGAAACGGCAAGCTGGCAACGCTAAGTGAGTCTTTACTTACTGAACTTGGCGAGCGCCTGCCGGAAGGCATTACGCCGGGTAATCCGCTGGACTTAAAGGATGACGCCACGCCGGAGCGCTACCTGCAGGCGCTGTCGCTGCTGCTCGACAGCCACGATGTTGATGCACTGCTGATCATCCATGCGCCCAGCGCCGTTGCCCCGCCAACCCTGACCGCTCAGCGCGTGATTGAGCTGGTGAAACAGCATCCGCGCGGCAGACAGGTCACACTGCTGACCAACTGGTGCGGCGAGCACTCTTCGCAGGAAGCCCGCCGGCTGTTCAACGATGCAGGGATCCCCACCTACCGCACACCGGAGGGCACGGTCACGGCGTTTATGCATATGGTTGAGTACCGCCGCAACCAGAAGCAGCTGCGCGAAACCCCGGCTCTGCCCGCCAACCTGACCGCCAATACCGGCGATGCCCATTTACTGATCGAGCAGGCCCTGGAAAACGGTGCCACTACGCTGGACACGCACGAGGTTCAGCCCATCCTGCAGGCCTACGGCCTGAACACGCTGCCCACCTGGATTGCCGGGGACAGCAGCGAAGCCGTGCAAATCGCCACGCAGATTGGCTATCCGGTGGCGCTGAAGCTGCGCTCGCCGGATATCCGCCATAAATCTGACGTTCAGGGGGTGATGCTCTATCTGCGCACCGCCAGTGAGGTGCAGCAGGCGGCGGATGCGATTATCGATCGCGTCAGGCTGACTTCGCCGCAGGCACGCATCCACGGCCTGCTGGTGCAGGGAATGGCAAACCGCGCCGGAGCGCAGGAACTGCGGGTGGTAGTTGAGCAGGATCCACTTTTCGGCCCGGTGATTATGCTGGGAGAAGGCGGCATTACCTGGCAGGGCGACCGTCAGGCGGTGGTGGCGCTGCCGCCGCTGAATATGACGCTGGCCCGCTATCTGGTGATTCAGGCGATTAAAAGCGGCAAAATTCGCGGGCGCAGCGCGCTGCATCCGCTCGATGTTGTTGGCCTGAGCCAGGTGCTGGTACAGGTGTCAAACCTGATTGTCGACTGCCCGCAGATTGTCCGGCTGGATATCCATCCCCTACTCGCCACCGGCACCGAGTTTACGCTGCTGGACGTGACGCTACAGCTGGCAGAATTCAACGGCGATGCGGAAGATCGTTTGACTATCCGCCCCTATCCGCACGCGCTGGAGGAGACTATCTTCCTAAAGAATGGCCAGGAGTGCCTCTTCAGGCCCATTCTGCCGGAAGATGAACCTCTGCTGCAGCAGTTTATCGCGCAGGTCACCAAAGAAGATCTCTACTATCGCTACTTCAGCGAGATCAACGAGTTCACCCATGACGATTTGGCTAACATGACGCAAATCGACTACGATCGGGAAATGGCGATCGTTGCCGTCCGCCAGCATAACGGGCTGGATGAGATTATCGGCGTGACCCGCGCCATTTCGGATGCGGATAATATCGACGCGGAGTTTTCCGTGCTGGTGCGCTCCGATCTAAAGGGGCTGGGGCTCGGCCGCCGCCTGCTGGAGAAGATGATCGTCTACACTCGCGATCACGGCCTGCAGCAGCTGAATGGGATTACGATGCCGCGTAATCAGGGCATGCTGGCGCTGGCACGCAAGCTGGGGTTTGCCGTAGACGTACAGCTGGAAGACGACATTGTTGGCCTGTCGCTGTCACTGCTGGCGCAGGAAGGTTGCAAGGAAAAGTAAATCTAACGCCTTTCATACAAACTAATGGTATTATTCTCGGTTAGGGTCATGATTTTACGGATAAAGGCCATTCTATGAACAGAGAAGAAACGCACTGTGATGTTGTCAAATTTTAAACGCAATAAACACCAACAGCACCTTGCGCAACTGCCTAAACTCTCTCAGTCAGTTGCTGATTTCACGACGCTGTATTCCCCTGCGGATTTTCGCCAGACGCTGCTGGAAAAAATCGCCGCGGCGACACAGCGTATCTGCATCGTGGCCCTGTATCTGGAAAATGATGAAGGCGGCCAGGCGATCCTTTCAGCGCTTTACGCGGCGAAACGCCTGCGCCCCACGCTGGATATCTGCGTGCTGGTTGACTGGCATCGCGCTCAGCGTGGCCGAATCGGTGCCGCAGCCTCGGCAACCAATGCCGACTGGTACTGTGAAATGGCCAGCCAGAACCAGGATATCGCGATCCCGGTTTACGGTATTCCGGTTAACACCCGCGAAGCGCTGGGCGTGCTGCACCTGAAAGGTTCGATTATTGATGATACGGTGCTGTATACCGGTGCCAGCTTCAATGATGTTTATCTGCATCAGCGTGACAGATATCGCTATGACCGCTATCAGCTCATCACCAACCGTGAGCTGGCCGATACGATGTTCAGGTGGATCGATAAAAACCTGATCCAGGCCGAAGCGGTCCATCGCCTCGATCGTCATCAGCGTCCTAAAAGCCCGGAAATTAAAAATGAAACCCGCCAGTTCCGTCAGGATCTGCGCGGCTTTGATTATCAGTTCACCGGCAATGCCAACAATGAACAGCTGGCGGTCACGCCGCTGGTCGGGTTAGGCAAGCGCAGCCTGCTGAATAAAACTATCTATCATCTGATGCCCTGCGCCGAGCGCAAGCTGACGATCTGTACCCCCTATTTCAACCTGCCCGCAATCCTGGTGCGTAATATCATTTGGCTGCTGCGCCGGGGTAAAGAGGTTGAGATTATCATTGGCGATAAGACGGCGAATGATTTTTATATCCCGGAAGATCAACCGTTTAAAATCATCGGTGCGCTTCCTTACCTGTATGAAATCAACCTGCGCCGTTTCCTCAGCCGCCTGCAATATTACATTGATGTCGGGCAGCTGACGGTGCGCTTGTGGAAAGACGGCGAAAACAGTTATCACCTGAAAGGACTGTGGGTGGATGATGAATGGATTATGGTCACCGGTAATAACCTGAACCCTCGCGCCTGGCGTCTCGATCTGGAAAATGCGATCCTGATCCACGATCCGCTTCAGCAGTTGAGTGAACAGCGCGATCGCGAGCTGGGTCTGATTCGTCAGCACACCACCGTGGTCCAGAACTTCCGCGATCTTGAAAGCATCGCCGATTATCCGGTTAAGGTCCGTAAGCTGATTCGTCGCCTGCGGCGTATCCGTATTGACCGGCTGATTAGCCGCATTCTGTAGTGACCAAAGCCGTTCCACAGCCTCGTTTTTAACGGGGCTTTTTTATATCGGAGGCAGCAGTGCGCAGATTTGTTCCGCTGGTTTTGCTTTGCTGTAGCGGCTGCAGCCATATGGCCCAGGATCAATGGACCGGGCGCGATAAGGCTCAGCACTTTATCTCTTCTGCCTTTCTGGCGGCGGCAGGCAATGCGTACGGGGAACGGCAGAACTGGAGTGATGGCCGCAGTGCCAGCTTTGGCCTGACGTTTGCTATTTCTCTCGGTGCGGCAAAGGAGTTGTACGACAGCCGGGAAGGCGGCAGCGGATGGAGCTGGAAGGATTTTACCTGGGATTTAGCCGGTGCTGCCACCGGCTATACGTTGTGGAACCTCGGTCACTAATTACAGCTTAAGGCCTTTCCCACGTTTATGTAGCATCAGCGAGACAAGGAAAGTCACCGCGCCCATCAGGGAAACGTACCAGAAGAACGCGGTTTCACTGCCCGCCGCCTTCAGCGATAAGGCAACGTATTCCGCCGATCCCCCGAACAGCGCATTGGCCACCGCATAGGACAGGCCAACCCCCAGCGCCCTGACCTGCGGCGGAAACATCTCAGCCTTCAGGATGCCGCTAATCGAGGTGTAGAAGCTGGTAATCACCAGCGCCAGCATCACAAGGACAAAGGCGATGATCGGATCGTGTACGCTTTGCAGCAGCGTCAGGATCGGCACCGTACACACCGCAGCCAGCCCGCCAAAGATCAACATTGAGCTTCTTCGCCCAATTTTGTCTGACAATCCACCGATGATCGGCTGCAGCAGCATGAAGATAAACAGCGCGGCCGTCATCAGGCCGCTGGCCGTTTTATGATCCATGCCAGACGTGTTGACCAGATATTTCTGCATGTAGGTGGTGAAGGTATAAAAGCTCAGAGATCCGCCGGCGGTAAAGCCGAGAACCATCAGGAAAGCACGACGGTGCTTCCATAAACCGATCAGCGATCCAGCATCCTTACTCTCGCGTGAGGCGCTGTCTGAAGTTTCATTCAGTGAACGCCGCAGATACAGCGCAACGATAGCCAGGGCTGCACCCACCGCAAACGGGATGCGCCATCCCCAGCTGCGCAGGTCTTCATCAGAAAGAATTTGCTGGAGCACTACCACCGTCAGCAATGCCAGTAGCTGGCCGCCAATTAACGTAACATATTGAAAGGAAGCATAAAAACCCTTACGCCCTTCTGCAGCCACTTCACTCATATAGGTTGCGCTGGTGCCGTATTCCCCACCCACTGATAGTCCCTGGAACAGGCGCGCCAGCAGCAGCAGCGCCGGAGCCCAGACGCCAATGGTGTCATAGCCCGGCAGACAGGCAATAACCAGCGAACCGAAACACATCATGCAGACGGAAATCAGCATTGAGGTTTTACGTCCGTGCTTATCTCCAATGTAACCAAACAGCCAGCCGCCAATCGGACGCATCAGGAATCCTGCTGCGAAAATACCGGCCGTCTGTAACAGTTGGGTAGTTGGATTTCCCGAGGGAAAGAAGATATGAGCAAAATAAAGCGAGCAGAATGAGTAAACGTAAAAATCGAACCATTCAACCAGATTGCCTGACGATGCGCCAACAATCGCCCAGATTCGTTGCCGTGCAGTCAGCGTGCTTACCTGCTGCTTTTCGGTGATAGAGTCCATTGATAATCCTCGTGAGTTTTTCCTCGCCAGCTTTAGTGCCAAAGAAAATGATTGTAGTGATGATGTTGTGTTTATAACATTATGATTTATATGGCATACAGCCTTTTATACTCATGCCGATTATGACATATGCAGAGAAAATTATTCGGACATCTAACACGGTGGATTTAGCGATTTTAACTATTCTGCGGCGCAAAACGGGTAGCTCGCAACGTCTTGTCCGGTGTAATTAACGCAGGATCATTGGACGATCGCCGTCGCCAGCGACGTTAAAATTGAGCTGGATATAGTCTTGGATTTAAATAACGTCGGAGAGGTTGCTGATTTTATTGAAATCTGGATGTCAGCGCAGAGAAAGCAGAATACGGGACTGTAAAATGGCTACTTCAGGGGAATTTTAAACTGTGCAAACGCAAAAAGGCCATCCGTGAGGATGGCCTTCTGCTTTATCTGATGCCTGGCACTTCCCTACAATACTCGTATCATCCTGATACTCGCCCCTTCGGGGCCGCCGCAGGCGGCGTTC
>NZ_RJVB01000010.1 GCF_003751505.1 Erwinia sp. JUb26
AGTTCGATTTGCTGAAACACGTTCAGCGATGCTCATCTGTAAAACGTCATAATGAATTTCATTATGTGTTCACTCGTGAGACTTGATATTTTTTACGTCCGGAGACGTTGATATCAATCCTGCGAGTGCCCACACAGATTGTCTGATAAATTGTTAAAGAGCAGTGCAGTCAGTGCCGAGGCTTCCTGCTGCGAGGAGGCGTATATTACGCTCTTCTCCTTCGGAGTCAACTTCTTTTTGAGAAGTTTTTTCCGGCGATTCAGAGACTTCCTGAACCTCTGAGTGGCTGACCTGTCAGTCGTTGTGCCGTCTCAGTGGTTGCGCATTATAGGGAGGCGGAGCGGGAACGCAAGCAGAAATCTAAAGTTTTTATCTGCTTGCTTAAACTTCGTGCGAAACGCTGCTTTTTAGCCCTGTTTGATACGTGCAGGCAGTTCTGCAAGGCTATTTAGCACCCAATCTGCCGCTTTTTCACCCTCGACGGTCACTGGCTTGCCGGTACGTACCAGTACTTTTTTGCCCACTCCAGCCGCTGCACCTGCCATCATGTCTTCTATCTTGTCGCCAACCATATAGGAAGCGGCCATATCGATGTGCAATTCCTGCTGTGCGGTCAACAGCATTCCCGGCTGCGGTTTACGGCAGTCACAGTTTTGACGCAGTTCTTCTACTACGGCTTCCGGATGATGAGGGCAGAAGTAGATGCCATCAAGATCGACATCACGATCGGCCAGCGACCAGTCCATCCACTCGGTAAGGTGCATAAACTGCTCTTCGCTAAACATACCGCGTGCAATGCCGGACTGGTTCGTCACCAGCACCAGCGCAAAGCCCATCTTCTTCAGTTCCGCCATGGCTTCAATCACGCCATCGATAAACTCAAAGTTGTCGCTTTCTGAAACATAACCGTGATCGATATTGATGGTGCCATCACGATCGAGAAAAATTGCCGGGACATTGGTAGCCACGTAGTCACTCCTGCTAAAAAATTTGCCCTAGAGTATCTCACGATTGCTATAGAAGAGAGAATGCCAGTTTGAATGACTTAGATTGATTTAGACGTCTGGATGCCTTAACATCCACTTGCGTTCGGCTTCACCGCCGGATCCATAAGAATGAACGCCACGGACAACCCCATCACGATAATAAATAAAGCAATGATAAAACTTTCAAATATCACCAAAGTGTTCCAGCAGGGTTCACGCACGATTACAGCGCTGTCCGATGTCAGCCTACACGTGCCTGCCGGACAAATTTACGGGGTTATCGGTGCTTCCGGTGCCGGTAAAAGTACCCTTATTCGCTGTGTAAATCTGCTGGAGCGCCCGACCTCCGGTAAAGTGCTGGTCGATAATCAGGATCTCACTACGCTTTCCTCTGGACAGCTGACGCTGGCACGCCGCCAGATTGGCATGATCTTCCAGCACTTTAATCTGCTGAACTCGCGTACGGTTGCAGGCAACGTCGCGCTGCCGCTGGAGCTGGGCAGTCTGTCGAAGACCGAAATAAAGAAACGCGTAACTGAGCTACTGGAGCTGGTCGGCCTGGCCGATAAGCATGATTCATGGCCCGCCAACCTTTCCGGCGGTCAGAAGCAGCGCGTGGCGATTGCTCGCGCGCTGGCCAGCAATCCGAAGGTGCTGTTGTGCGATGAGGCCACCAGCGCCCTCGACCCGGCAACCACGCGTTCGATTCTCGAATTGCTGAAGGATATTAACCGCCGCCTTGGCATCACCATTCTGCTGATCACTCATGAAATGGATGTGGTTAAACGCATCTGTGACTGCGTGGCGGTGATCAGTGACGGTAAGCTGATCGAACAGGATACGGT
Source organism: Erwinia sp. JUb26 (assembly GCF_003751505.1). Lineage (GTDB taxonomy): Bacteria > Pseudomonadota > Gammaproteobacteria > Enterobacterales > Enterobacteriaceae > Erwinia. Next base: position 1,832 of record NZ_RJVB01000010.1, read on the forward strand.
GAGTGAGGTTTTCTCGCATCCGAAGACGCCACTGGCTCAGCAGTTTATCCAGTCCACCCTGCATCTGGACATCCCTGAAGATTACCTTCAGCGCCTGTCGCCGGAAGCCAGTGAGAGTACCGTTCCTTTACTGCGCCTGGAATTTACCGGCCAGTCGGTCGATGCGCCGCTGCTGTCTGAATCCGCTCGTCGCTTTAATGTGAACAACAACATTATCAGCGCGCAGATGGATTACGCAGGTGGCGTCAAGTTCGGCATTATGCTGGCGGAAATCCATGGTAGCGCCGACGATACTCAGGCAGCTATAGCGTTTCTGCAGCAAAATCATGTAAAGGTAGAGGTGTTAGGTTATGTCTGAGCCAATGATGTGGTTAATGGGCCGCGGCATCTGGGAAACCCTGATGATGACCTTTGTCTCCGGCTTTTTTGGTTTTGTTATCGGTCTGCCGGTCGGCGTGCTGCTTTACGTGACTCGTCCCGGACAGATTGTGGCAAACGCTAAACTTTATCGCGTTCTGTCAGCGGTGGTTAACATCTTCCGTTCAATTCCGTTCATTATCCTGCTGGTGTGGATGATTCCTTTCACCCGTATGATTGTCGGCACCTCCATCGGTCTGCAAGCGGCGATTGTCCCGCTGACCATTGGTGCGGCCCCGTTTATTGCCCGTATGGTAGAAAACACCCTGCTGGAACTGCCAACCGGTCTGATTGAAGCCTCGCGCGCGATGGGCGCCACCCCGCTGCAGATCATCTGCAAGGTTCTGCTGCCGGAAGCGCTGCCGGGTCTGGTGAATGCAGCTACTATTACTCTGATTACCCTGGTCGGCTACTCTGCGATGGGCGGTGCCGTCGGCGCGGGCGGTCTGGGCCAGATTGGCTATCAGTATGGCTATATTGGCTATAACGCCACGGTGATGAATACCGTTTTAGTCCTGCTGGTTGTTCTGGTGTATTTGATTCAGTTTGGCGGCGATCGCATTGTTCGCGCGGTCACTCATAAGTAAACACAACAGTAATATTCGTTATTTAAGGAAGGGACATGTCTTTTAATTTTAAAACGTTTGCTGCCGTAGGCGCACTGATTGGTACTCTGGCTCTGGTTGGCTGCGATCAGAAAGAAAAAGATCCAAACCACATCAAGGTCGGTGTGATTGTCGGTGCCGAGCAGCAGGTTGCTGAAGTGGCACAGAAAGTGGCGAAAGATAAATACGGTCTGGACGTTGAGCTGGTCACGTTCAACGATTATGTGCTGCCTAACGAAGCGCTGAGCAAAGGCGACATTGACGTCAATGCCTTCCAGCATAAGCCATACCTCGATCAGCAGATCAAAGATCGCGGCTATAAGCTGGTTTCCGTTGGCAACTCCTTCGTTTATCCGATTGCCGGTTATTCGAAAAAAATCAAATCGCTGGATGAGCTGCAGGAAGGGGCACAGGTTGCCATTCCTAACGATCCAACCAACCTCGGCCGTTCACTGCTACTGCTGCAGAAAGTGGGCCTGATTAAACTGAAAGATGGCGTTGGCCTGCTGCCAACCTCACTGGATGTGGTTGAGAACCCGAAAAACATCAAGTTGGTTGAGCTGGAAGCGCCACAGCTGCCGCGCTCTCTGGACGATCAGCAGATCGCTCTGGCGGTGATTAACACCACTTACGCCAGCCAGATTGGCCTGACCCCGGCGAAGGACGGTATCTTCGTAGAAGATAAGAACTCACCGTACGTTAACCTGATCGTGGCTCGCGAAGACAACAAAGACGCAGAAAACGTGAAGAAATTCGTGCAGGCCTATCAGTCTGACGAAGTGAACGAAGCGGCGAACAAAACCTTTAACGGCGGTGCGGTTAAAGGCTGGTAATCCCCGGTTGCAGGCCGCGCCAGCGGCCTGCCTGTTTTACGAATAAATGACTCTCGTTCTGCATATCCCGCTCTCCTCTTGTTATTTCTGCTTCGGCTTGCTTCAATAACGCCACTTTTACCGAACATGAGGATTTCCCATGCGTGTTTTGCCTCTCTGTTTGCTCGCCCTGTCGCTGACAGGCTGTTCGCTGCTGCAGAAACCTTATCAGCCCATCACGCCAATCGACAAGCCAGCGCAAACGGAGCCTGCCCGCACGAAACCCGTTGCACACCCTGCCCCGGTGAAGCTGTATACCGATGCCGCTGAACTAGTCAGTAAGCCTTTCCGCGATCTCGGCGAAGTGTACGGTGACGACTGTCAAAGCAGTACCCAGGATTCCCCGCCGAATATTGCGACGGCACGCAAACGCCTGCAGGTCCGCGCATCGGGTATGAAGGCCAATGCAGTACTGCTGCACAAATGTGAAATTGTGAGTTCGGCGCAGGGCTGCTACCGCCAGGCAATCTGTCAGGGATCCGCACTGAAAGTTTCCAATTAACAATCGTTACTGGTCCACCATGCCGTAACGTATCGCTAAACGCAGAGTGAAATCGTTGAAGCGCTGAACGCCAGGCGTTTCTTGCGCCGTGAGGCGTTTCAGGTGATGATTGCCAGGCTCAGGCGAAAGATTTCTCGTCTAATCTGGCCAAGGTTCGCCAGCAAATGCAAAAACGCGCTGCTGCACTGTCAGGTCATGCCCTGCTGATGCAACGCTGCGAAGTATTGAGTGGCTTGCCCGGTTGCTACCGCGAGGCCACATGTCAGAGTTCAGCCATAAGAGTCGCTAAGTCAATGTCGTCATTCTCCTTCCAGCAAATTGGTACGATTCATTCCCCCTGGAAGGAGAAATTTGCCGTTCCCAGACAGCCCGGTCTGATCGAGGACGGCGGCGGGGAACTCCGTCTTATCGCCCCCTATAACCAGCCGGAAGCGGTGAGAGGCCTTGAGGCATTCAGCCATCTCTGGCTGCTGTTTATATTCCATCAAACCATGGAAGGCGGCTGGCGCCCGACCGTACGCCCACCGCGTTTAGGCGGTAATGCGCGTATGGGCGTATTTGCGACCCGATCCACCTTTCGCCCGAATCCGGTCGGCATGTCTCTTGTGGAACTGAAAGGCATTCGCTGTGAACAGCAGCAGGTCATTCTGCAGCTGGGCAGCCTCGATCTGGTTGACGGCACGCCGATTGTCGACATCAAACCCTACCTGCCATTTGCAGAAGCTCTGCCCGATGCCCGTGCGGGTTTTGCCCAGCAGGCGCCCGCAGCCGATATGCCCGTGTTCTTTACGCCAGCGGCATATGAACAGTTAACGCAGCATCTGCCCCGCTATCCGCATCTTGAGCGTTTTATTTCTCAGGTGCTCGCGCAGGATCCGCGACCTGCCTATCGTAAAGGCGAGGAGCCGGACCGGGAATATGCCGCCTGGCTGCTGGATTTTAACGTTCGCTGGCGTATCACCCTTGCAGGTACAGAAGTTATCGCTGTCGACCCACGTTAATTTGATCCGGCATCTTTTGACTCACCCGACACGCTGGTACACTAGCCGCCACGTTTTTTGACTCTCTTCCGTTCATATGGAATCGTAACTCATGCGTACTACTCAATACCTGCTCTCCACTCAGAAGGAGACACCTGCCGACGCTGAAGTGATCAGCCACCAGCTGATGCTGCGCGCCGGGATGATCCGCAAACTGGCATCCGGCCTCTATACCTGGTTACCGACCGGTCTGCGCGTGCTGAAAAAAGTTGAAAACATCGTGCGCGAAGAGATGAACAACGCCGGTGCCATTGAGATCTCAATGCCGGTGGTCCAGCCTGCCGATCTCTGGCAGGAGAGCGGTCGCTGGGAGCAGTACGGCCCGGAACTGCTGCGCTTTGTCGATCGCGGCGATCGTCCGTTTGTTCTCGGCCCAACGCATGAGGAAGTGGTCACCGATCTGATCCGCAACGAGCTCAGCTCCTATAAGCAACTGCCGCTGAATGTCTTCCAGATCCAGACGAAATTCCGTGATGAAGTTCGCCCGCGCTTCGGCGTGATGCGTTCGCGTGAATTCATCATGAAAGACGCGTACTCCTTCCACACCACGCAGGAATCACTGCAGGAAACCTACGACGCGATGTATCGCGCCTACAGCCAGAGCTTCACCCGTATGGGGCTGAACTTCCGCGCGGTGGATGCCGATACCGGTTCAATCGGCGGCAGCGCTTCCCATGAGTTCCAGGTGCTGGCACAAAGCGGCGAAGACGATGTGGTGTTCTCCACCGAGTCAGACTACGCGGCCAATATGGAAAAAGCGGAAGCGGTCGCGCCAGCCGGTGGCCGTGCAGCGCCAACTCAGGCCATGGCGCAGTTCGATACGCCAAATGCCAAAACCATCGCCGAGCTGGTTGAGCAGTTTAACCTGCCGGTTGAGAAAACCGTGAAAACGCTGATGGTGAAAGCGACCGAAGAGAGCGGCCACACGCTGGTTGCCCTGCTGGTGCGCGGCGACCACGAGCTGAACGAAGTCAAAGCGGAGAAAATTGATATCGTTGCGGCACCGCTGACCTTCGCGACCGAAGAGGATATCCGTGCGCTGGTTAACGCCGGCCCGGGTTCACTGGGTCCGGTTGGCCTGCCAATGCCCGTCGTTGCCGACCGTACCGTTGCCGCGATGAGCGACTTCAGCGCCGGTGCGAATATCGATCATAAACACTTCTCGGGTGTTAACTGGGAGCGCGATCTGCCGCTGCCGCGCGTCGCGGATATCCGCAACGTGGTGGAAGGCGACGCCAGCCCGGACGGGAAAGGAACGCTGCAGATCAAACGCGGCATCGAAGTCGGTCATATCTTCCAGCTTGGTACCAAGTACTCGGAAGCGATGAAAGCCTCCGTGCAGGGTGAAGATGGCCGTAACCAGATTATGACCATGGGCTGCTACGGTATCGGTATCACCCGCGTCGTGGCGGCTGCGATTGAGCAGAACCACGACGAACGCGGCATCATCTGGCCGGCTGCACTGGCACCGTTCCAGGTCGCAATCCTGCCAATGAACATGCAGAAATCATTCCGCGTGAAAGAGCTGGCGGAAGAGCTGTACGGCACGCTGCGTGCCAAAGGCATTGATGTGATTCTGGACGATCGTAAAGAGCGCCCGGGCGTGATGTTTGCCGATATGGAACTGATTGGCGTGCCGCATACCATCGTGATTGGCGATCGTAACCTCGACAGCGAAGAGATTGAGTACAAATCCCGTCGTGAAGGCGAGAAGCGTATGATCAAAACCAACGAGATCGTCGACTTCCTGGTTGCCGAACTGGCGAAGTAATTTACCCGATTTGTTGACGAGAAACGGCCATCGCTACTGCGGTGGCCGTTTTATTTCAGGCGGGGAAAAGAGTCTTTAATGCGCTTAGCTGGCAGGCTGCTGTGAACGGGCGGTCAGATGATAGCGCTGCTTATCGTTTACCGGCGTTCCCCGAACCGATAACACCTCAAGCCCCTCTTCCGTTGGCCGGAAAAGCTGTTTCTCACCGTTCATCGCCACCAGCGTCAGCGTATCTGCCGTACGCGCCCACTTTCCATACTGCGCAAAGCGCATTCCCGTGGCTCCGACTTCCCGCTGCTCCAGCACGTAGCTGCCATCGGCGGCCAGGAAAAGCGATGATTCGCTGTCGCGGCAGTGATGCCCACAGGGTATCAGCCCGCTGTAGCTCTGGCGCATCGGTTCCAGTGCCGCATACTGCTGCGAGGGCTGGTGGTTATTACAGCCGATCAGCGTGGCCAGTACCAGTGCGGCACCGAAGCTTAATAAAACCGTTTTCATCACATCTCCTGCTGCCTGAGTAAGTCAACCCGGGGTTCGTTAGTCGCTGCGCACCTTACCGCGCAGCGATTTGGTCGACGATTTACGCGCTTTACTCTCCAGCCTGCGCTTTTTCGATGCCAGCGTCGGGCGCGTATTACGGCGGACCTTTTCAACAACCGTCAGTTCGAGGATTAAATTCTCCAGCCTTTTTAATGCCGCCTCACGGTTCATGTCCTGGCTGCGATACTCCTGCGCCTTGATAATCACGATGCCTTCAGGGGTAATCAAATGATGGCTGGCGGCCAGCATACGCGACTGATAAAACTCGGGCAGACTGGAGGCCCGGATATCAAACCGCAGATGAATGGCCGTAGAGCTTTTGTTCACGTGCTGCCCACCCGCCCCCTGCGCGCGAATCGCGGTAATATCGATTTCGGCATCGGGGATGGTGACATTACGTGAAAGAATAATCATGGCTTCTTACCTGCATCCAACCACGTCTCGAACTGAATTTCAAGGTGGTTGCTGTCATCAGAAAGCCAGATTGTGCCGTCCTGAATGGTCGCCTGCAGCTGCATTGAACGCGAAGCCAGCTGAGTCAGCGCGCTGAGCTGTTCATCGTTCAGGTAGCGAATGGACAGATTATCCTGCTGCGCCAGTTTGTTCTGGTTCTGCTGCCACCACGGCTGTGCTGCGCGCCAGTTATAGGCATAAAGCCAGACGTGCTGCGAGCGGCTGCAGGCTTTTTTAATGCGCCGCTCTTCTGGCAGCCCCAGCTCAACCCACAGGTCGATGCCGTTATGATCGTTAAGCTGCCAGATTTCAGGTTCATCCTCGGCGCTCAGGCCGCGGGTGAAGGTTAAACGTTCATGTGCATGTACCATCCACGCCAGCAGACGCAGCATCAGGCGTTCTTCGGTTTCAGACGGGTGACGCGCCAGCGTCAGCACCTGGTCAATAAAGACATTGCGGTCCATATCCGCGACGTTAACCGTGGCTTTGTAAATCGTTGCTTTCAGTGCCATAAGGATCCTTATCTTAGTTGCCGGCCATTGTAACCGATGGCGCAGCAATTCACCCGTTTCCGGCTGATTTCCGATAAAAGCCTGTGCTATAGTCGATGTTAGTCAGAGAAACACTCTGAAGGAGGTGCAAGTGCAAAACTATTGTGAATTAGTTCGCCGTAAATATGCCGAGATCGGCAGTGGCGATCTGGGATACGTGCCGGATGCTCTGGCCTGCGTATTGAAAGCACTCGATGAAATAGCCGGGAATCCTGAGCTAAACTCTTCCATCAGGGAACAGGCAGCCTTTGCTGCCGCTAACTTATTGGTGAGCGACTATGTTGACGAATGAAGCCTACAAACCGATCAACTGCGATGACTACGACAGCCTGGAACTCGCCTGCCAAAAACACTGGACGCTGGCGCTGACGCTGAAAACCGGCGAGCAGCTGAAAGCCAAAGCGAAAGACATTCTGTCGCGGAAAAACGTTGAGTACCTGACGGTGGAGATCGCTGGTGAATCCAGTGACCTGCGCCTCGATCATATCGCCAGTTTCAGCCATCCCGACCTTGGCACCGTCACGGTGAGCGAGTCAGATTAACCCACACGCCAATCAGTCACAGGGGCGGAAACACGTCGCCCCTGCCCCGTCAGGGCTTCAGACCCGCATAGTACGCCGCTAAATCCTCGATATCTTCGTCACTGAGCCCGGCAACAAACGCCTTCATCACCTCCGCCTGCCCGCCACTGCGCGCACCACTTTTATAGGCATGTAGCGCCAGCCCGAGATACGCCTCATTCTGGCCGGCCAGATGAGGGTAGATTGGCGCAGAGGCTTTACCGTCTGCGCCGTGGCAGGCCATGCAGGCTGCGGACTTTTGCTGCCCGGCGCTGCTGTCGCCCGCCGCGATGACCGGCAGGCTGGTTAACAGAAAGATCGCGGCCGTCAGGCTTTTTTTCAACATAGCACTCCCTGAATTCATTGTTGCCAGCGTATCCGCCAGGCTGTTTCCATTGAAGATGGCGCGCCTTCACGGGTCACAAATACCCCCAGAGCGGCAATCAGCTGTTCGCCATAAAACAGCAGTGGAATGCGTTCACGCTGCCAGGGCGGAATAGCGGCTTCCTGCCAGAGCTTTTTCAGCGGGCGGCTCCCCGCCCGGCCTACGATATGAAACGTACCCCGCGCCTGAAAACGCACGCTGACCCTCTCCGACGCCAGTGGCTGACGCAGCAATACACCGTCATCATCCACCTTCAGCTGCCCCAGTTCACCCGGCAGCGGCAGCGGCAGCCAGGGTGACGCCCAGTCAAGCTGCGTATCAGCCAGCGGTTCTGATGGGGTCAGCCACCACAGGCGATCGCGGAAACGACGAACCTCAGACGTCCCCAGCCGCAGGCACGGGGTGGCGTCCTCCCGGCTCAGCACCACCTCCTGCCACAGGCGCTCCAGCCCTTCCCGCGAAGGCATCGTACCGTTTTGCTGCGCAATCCAGCGCCGCAGCAGCGCCGCGCGGCGAACCGGGCTCATGCTCAGCAGCGGCGTAAAGCCCAGGCTGCCGTCGTCGGCGATCAGCGCATCCAGCGACTCGGCGAGCAGCTCATCCAGCAGCTGTTCCTGTTCGCCGCACAGCGCTGCACTGCGCGCAGCGGCGGCGGAAAAGTGCTGCCAGCGATTGCTTAGCAGCGGCAGTACCTCTAAGCGCAGGAAGTTACGATCGTAACGCGGATCCTGGTTGCTCTCGTCTTCAATCCAGCTCAGTCGATAGCGTGCGGCCCACGCCTCCAGCTGCTGACGACTGAAATCCAGCAGCGGGCGCAGATGCGGATTGTCACCGCGCATCTGCACCGCCGACATGGCTGCCAGGCCCGCCGGGCCGCTGCCGCGCTTCAGCGCCAGCAGCAGGGTTTCACACTGATCGTCCCGGTGCTGTGCGGTCAGTAGCGTTTCCAACGGGTCGATGTGCTGTGCGATAGCCTGATAGCGGGCGTTTCTCGCCGCCGACTCAATGCCGCCATGACGTGCATCAACCGCCACTTTTACCACCTCCAGCGGCACCTGCCACTCCGCGCACAGGCGGCGGCAGTGCGCGACCCAACCGTCCGCCAGCGGGCTGAGTCCGTGATGGACATGCAACGCCCGCAGCCGCAGCGACGGCCACTGCTCGCGGAGCAGCACCAGCTGATGAAGCAGCACGGTTGAGTCCAGTCCGCCGCTGTAGGCCAGCAGGACGGGCTGCTCTGTAGTGAGGGCGCGTTCAAGATGAGCAAGATCTGACATGGAAATCCTGAAGAAAACACCCGGCACGGTACGCCGGGTTTAGAGGATCCTATTTTAAGCCTGATACAGCTCCAGGGGCAAACCGTCAGGATCGCTGAAGAAAGTAAAACGCTTGCCGGTCAGCGGGTCGACGCGAATATCCTCACAGGTCACGCCGCGTTCGCTCAGATACTGCGTGGCGGCATCAATGTCGTCCACGCTGAACGCCAGATGGCGCAGACCGCAGGCTTCCGGGCGCGAAGGCCGCGACGGCGGATCGGGGAACGAAAACAGCTCAATCACATAACTGCCGTTCAGTGCCAGATCGCCCTTCCAGGAATCCCGCGCTTCACGATACACCTCTGCGGTCAGCGTGAAGCCCAGAATATCGCAGTAAAACGCCCGGCTGAGCGGATAGTCGCGCGCGATAATCGCAATATGATGCACCTGCTTTAACTGTAAACCGGACATGCTGCCACCTGAATCAATACTGTTTAGCCGTACCTTACGCAGCGACGGGCCTGACCGCAACGGGTCAGATTCCGTAAAGCGGCCTAAACCGCCACATTATCTTTCAGCACGCGCACCCGATACTGTCCGTCCTCGGTGAGGGTGGCTCCATGTATATCGGTTTCGAAGCCGGGATAACGCTCCCCTACCGAACACAGCATCAGCAGAAAATCGAGCACCGCGCGGCTTTCAGCGGTGATCATCTCACCCGGCATTACCACCGGCACGCCCGGCGGATACGGCAGGATCATATTGGCCGAAATACGCCCCACCAGCTCGCTGATATCCACGGTTTCCACATTGCCCTTCACCTGCTGCTGGAACATCTGGTGCGGGGTAAGCTTCATCTCCGGGAGAACCGCGAACGCCTGCAGCATCAGACGCGGTAAATCATGCTGGCAAATCAGCGAGTGGATCCCCTTTGCCAGATCCTGAATACGCATATTGCGATAAAAATCAGGATCCTCCGCGTACAGATCCGGCAGCATATTCTTGACCCGCAGGTTAAGATCGTAAGCCCGTTTGAATTCCGTCAGCCCGCGCAGCACGCTCATTGCCTTGGTTTTATCAATGCCGATGCTGAACAGGAACAGCAGATTGTAAGGCCCGGTTTTCTCCACGACGATGCCGCGCTGATCGAGGAATTTCGCTACCAGCGCCGCCGGGATCCCCTCCTCCGCCATCTCGCCAAGCTCGCTCATTCCGGGAGTGAGGATCGTCACCTTGATCGGATCGAGGTACATATGATCCGCATCCGCATCGCGAAAACCGTGCCAGTCCTCCTCACCCGGCTGGATCGGCCAGCATTCCGGTTCATCGATACCTTCCGGCTGCCAGATATCAAAGAACCAGCCGTCGGACTCCTCGCGCAGGCGCTGTATCTCGCGGCGGAAATGCAAAGCGCGTTCAACGGAACGATTAATCAACCGCTTGCCGGGATTACCGCGCAGCATGGCCGCCGCCGTTTCAATGGAGGCGACGATCGAATAGTTAGGCGACGTGGTGGTGTGCATCATATAGACCTCATTAAAGGTCTGTTCGTCGTAGTCTCCCTTAATGTGGATCAGCGACGCCTGCGAGAACGCGGCCAGCAGCTTGTGGGTTGACTGTGTTTCATAGATCACTTTCCCCGCCGTGCGCTCACCGCTCATGCCGCTCAGCCCGCTGTAAATGGGGTGGAAATTGGTATACGGCACCCAGGCGGAGTCAAAGTGAATGGAGGGAACGTCCAGCGTCTCTTTAATATACTGCGTGTTGTACAGCAGCCCGTCGTAGGTCGAGTTAGTGATCACCGCATGAACCGGCCAGCTGGCGCGCGGCGTCAGGGCCACCTTTTGTTCAATGCTCTCTCTGGTGAACTCCCGCTTGGGAATGCCACCGAGGATCCCCAGCGCGTTGCGCGTCGGCTTCAGCCAGAGCGGGATAACGTCGCTCATCATCAGCAGATGGGTCAGTGACTTATGGCAGTTGCGGTCAACCAGCACGGTGCTTCCGGCAGGTGCTGCATACATCCCGACGATTTTGTTTGAGGTCGAAGTGCCGTTGGTGACCATGTAGCTCTGCTCGGCACCAAAGGTGCGGGCAACATACTCTTCGGCTTCAAGATGCGGGCCGGTATGGTCGAGCAGCGATCCCAGCTCGGTCACCGAGATGGAAATATCCGCTTTGAGGGTGTTGGCACCAAAGAAATCGTAAAACAGACAACCCACCGGGCTTTTCTGGAAGGCCGTTCCGGCCATGTGTCCGGGGGTGCAGAAAGTGTACTTGCCCTCTTTCACGTAGGTGAACAGCGCGCGGGTCAGCGGCGGGGTGATGTTTTCCAGGTATTCATCGGTGTACTGCCGTATCCGCTGGGCAATGTCTTCCGCCGCGTTGAGGGCATACTCGAAGAACCAGATCGCCATACGCATCTCGTTGATGCTGACGTCCATCGTCGAATGGGTGTTGATAAAGGCGTACAGCGGCAGGTACTCGTTCAGCTGATTGATTTCGCTGCACAGCTCGAAGCTGTGCTCGTCCCAGTCAAAAATCACGCCGCTAATTCGCGGATTGTGCTCAATCAGCTTCAGCAAGTCCGCAGCGTCGTGCGGGTAGATGGTCTGGAAGCCCTGTAATTTCAGCGCGGCATCCAGCTGTCGGATCGGTTCATCTTTATAAAAAACGTTGTGCGGTTCTACGATCGCGATAATGTTCAAGGTGGCCTCCTGGTCACAATACTCCAGGGGATTAAGCATAGCGGATTGAAAATAAAAAGGGCCAGACATTGTCTGGCCCTTCTGAGTGCTTAGAGCGTGATGTTATCAGGCGTAGCCGTAGTTCATCAGGCGCTGATAGCGACGATCCAGCAGTTCCTCTTTGCTGAGCGCATCAAGTTCGCCGAGATCGGCAAGCAGCTGCGCTTTCAGAGAAGCGGCAATCGCCAGCGGGTTGCGGTGTGCGCCACCCAGCGGTTCCGGGATCACGCTGTCGATCAGGTTCAGCTCTTTCAGACGCGGGGCAATAATCCCCATCGCTTCCGCAGCCAGCGGCGCTTTGTCGGCGCTTTTCCACAGAATCGACGCACAGCCTTCCGGTGAAATCACCGAATAGGTGCTGTACTGCAGCATGTTCACTTTATCGCCCACGCCGATAGCCAGTGCTCCGCCTGAGCCACCTTCACCAATCACCGTACAGATGACCGGCACGGTCAGGCCAGACATCTCACGCAGGTTACGGGCGATGGCTTCAGACTGACCGCGCTCTTCCGCACCCACGCCAGGATAAGCGCCAGGGGTGTCGATAAAGGTGACGATAGGCATATTAAAACGCTCGGCCATCTCCATCAGACGCAGCGCTTTACGGTAACCTTCCGGTGCCGGCATGCCGAAGTTACGGCGAATTTTCTCTTTGGTTTCGCGCCCTTTCTGATGACCAATGATCATCACCGGACGGCCTTCCAGACGAGCGATACCACCAACAATGGCTTTATCATCGGCATAGGCACGGTCGCCCGCCAGCTCATCAAAATCGGTGAAAACGTTACGAACATAATCCAGCGTATAAGGACGCAGCGGATGGCGCGCAAGCTGCGCGATCTGCCATGCACCTAAATCGGAGAAGATTTTACGCGTCAGTTCTACGCTTTTATCGCGCAGACGCTGAACTTCTTCATCCAGATTAATATCCAGTTTTTCATCCTGACGGCCAACCGATTTCAGTGAATCGATTTTCGCTTCAAGTTCTGCGATTGGCTGTTCAAAATCCAGGTAATTAAGACTCATAATAATCCTGTTTTAGTCAAACTCCAGTTCCACCTGCTCCGATCCTATCAACGACCGCAGATCGTTTAACAAACGATCGCTGGGCGACACGCGCCAGGTTGCGCCAAAGCGCAACTTCGCCCGCGCATCCTCTCTCTGATAGTAGAGATGTACCGGAATTGTCCCCGAACGATGGGGTTCCAGGGATTGACGGAGACGGTTCAAAAGCTGGTCATCAATTTGCCTGTCCGTCAGCGATATAGCAAGCCCACGCGCATATTTTTCGCGTGCTTCGTCGATATCCATCATATCTCGGGCCATCATTTTAAGCCCGCCGTTGAAGTCATCAAAGCTGACCTGCCCGCTGACGATCAGGATACGGTCTTTTTCCAGCATATGCTGGAATTTATCTAGCGCATCTGTAAATAACATCACTTCCAGACGACCCGAACGGTCGTCAAGTGTACAGATACCAATCCGGTTACCGCGTTTTGTTACCATTACGCGGGCCGCCACCACCAGACCGGCCGCAGTGGTCATTTTGCCACGGTCGGTCGGGTGCATGTCTTTCAGGCGCAGTCCACCGACATAGCGCTCAATTTCTTTTAAATACTGGTTGATCGGGTGACCGGTTAAGTAAAGCCCTAAAGTTTCTCTTTCGCCATCCAGCTGGATCTGTTCTGGCCACGGCGTGACGTCAGAATAGGACTTCTCTACCTGTTCTGGGGCTTCCGCCAGCACGCCAAACATATCCGCCTGGCCAATCGCTTCCGCTTTGGCGTGCTGATCGGCGGCCTTCAGCGCATCGGGCAGTGCACTCATCAACGCCGCGCGATGTGGCCCAAGGCGGTCGAACGCGCCGGACATAATCAGTTTTTCCAGCACCCGCTTGTTCAGCTTTTTGGTGTCGGTACGGGCGCAGAGGTCAAACAGCTCGCGGAAGTATCCGCCTTCGTTACGCGCTTCAAGAATCGCTTCGATCGGGCCTTCGCCCACGCCTTTAATCGCCCCGATGCCGTAAACGATTTCGCCATCGCCATTAACATGGAACTGATACAGCCCGGAGTTAATATCCGGCGGCAGTACCTTCAGGCCCATACGCCAGCATTCATCGACCAGGCCAACGACCTTCTCGGTGTTGTCCATATCGGCGGTCATTACCGCGGCCATAAACTCGGCCGGATAGTGCGCCTTCAGCCACAGAGTCTGATAGGAGACCAGCGCATAGGCCGCGGAGTGCGATTTGTTAAAGCCGTACCCGGCGAATTTCTCCACCAGGTCAAAGATCTTAATCGCCAGTTCGCCGTCAACGCCGCGTGATTTCGCGCCGTCTTCAAAGCCGCCGCGCTGCTTGGCCATTTCGACCGGGTTCTTTTTACCCATTGCGCGACGCAGCATGTCCGCGCCGCCCAGGCTGTATCCCGCCAGTACCTGGGCAATCTGCATCACCTGTTCCTGATAGAGGATGATACCGTAGGTCGGTTCCAGCACCGGCTTCAGCGACTCGTGCTGCCACTCAATATCCGGGTACGAGATCGCTTCACGTCCGTGCTTACGGTCAATAAAGTTATCAACCATGCCGGACTGCAACGGACCCGGGCGGAACAGCGCCACTAGGGCGATCATATCTTCGAAGCAGTCGGGCTTCAGGCGCTTGATCAGATCCTTCATACCGCGTGATTCCAGCTGGAAGACCGCGGTGGTTTCCGAGCGCTGCAGCATGTCGAAGCTTTTCTGGTCTTCAAGCGGGATGGCCGCGATGTCTATCGGCTCCAGTCCCTCTTTTTCACGCCGGGCGTTGATCATCCCCAGCGCCCAGTCGATGATCGTCAGGGTTCGCAGGCCGAGGAAGTCGAATTTGACCAGCCCCGCGTACTCCACGTCATTCTTATCATACTGAGTAACGGGATGATTGCCGTTTTCATCGCAATAGAGCGGCGCAAAGTCGGTAATTTTGGTGGGCGCAATAACGACGCCCCCGGCGTGCTTACCGGCGTTACGCGTGACGCCTTCAAGCTTGCGCGCCATATCAATCAGCGCTTTAACCTCTTCATCCGCCTCGTAGATTTCCGGCAGCTGAGGTTCTGCGGCAAAGGCTTTTTCCAGCGTCATGCCGGGATCGGGCGGCACCAGTTTGGAGATACGATCGACGAAACCGTACGGATGCCCGAGCACGCGCCCCACATCGCGGATAACCGCTTTCGCCGCCATCGTACCAAAGGTAATGATCTGCGATACCGCTTCACGCCCGTACATCTCGGCCACGTGATCGATGACCAGGTCGCGTTTCTCCATACAGAAGTCAACGTCGAAGTCGGGCATCGAAACGCGTTCCGGGTTGAGGAAGCGTTCGAATAGCAGGTCAAACTCCAGCGGATCGAGGTCGGTAATCTTCAGCGCATAGGCGACCAGTGAACCGGCACCGGAACCGCGGCCCGGCCCCACCGGCACGTCGTTATCCTTCGACCACTGGATGAACTCCATCACGATAAGGAAGTAGCCCGGGAAGCCCATCTGGTTGATAACGTTGAGTTCAATCTCCAGACGATCGTCATATTCCGGGCGGCGTTCAATGCGTTGCTGCTCGTCGGGGAACAGGAATTCCAGACGCTCTTCCAGCCCCTCTTTCGATTTCATTACCAGGAAATCTTCGGTGCTCATTTCACCGGTCGGGAACTGCGGCAGGAAGTACTCGCCGAGGCGAATGGTTACGTTACAGCGGCGGGCAATTTCCACGCTGTTTTCCAGCGCTTCCGGGATGTCCGAGAACAGCTCGCACATCTCCTCTTCCGTTCGCATATACTGCTGCGGACTGTAGTTTTTAGGACGTTTGGGATCGTCGAGGGTAAAGCCATCGTGGATCGCGACGCGGATCTCATGGGCATCAAAGTCATCTTCCTGCAGGAAGCAGACTTCATTCGTTGCCACCACCGGAATCCCTTCAGCAATCGCCAGATCGACCGCCGCGTGCAGATAGCTTTCTTCATCCGGTCGACCGGTGCGGATCAGTTCCAGATAGTAGCGATCGGGAAAATGGGTCTGGTAAAAACTCAGGCACTCGGCCACGCCGGTGGGGTTACCGCGCAGCAGCATCTGGCCAACGTCGCCGCGTCGCCCGCCTGAGAGCAGGATAATGCCCTGCTGATGTTCCATCAGCCAGTCGCGGTCGATGGTCGGGCCCGCAGGGCCATAGCCGCGCTGGTAGGCGCGGGAAATCAACAGGGTAAGGTTTTGATAGCCTTCATTGTCTGCGGCAAGGACGGTCAGCTGGCTGAGCTCATCGCCCATCAGCGGACTGGCAACGTTAAAGTCTGCGCCAATAATCGGCTTCATGCCCTGGCCGTGCGCGGTCCCGTAAAATTTGACCAGCCCGCACAGGTTGGTGAAATCGGTGATGCCAATCGCCGGCATGCCCATCTTCGCCGCATTTTTCACCAACGGGCCCGTCTTCGCCAGTCCATCGATCATGGAGTAGTCGCTGTGAACGCGTAAATGAATAAAACGAGGTTCGGCCATCTGGGATTCCGTTAAAACTGAGGGAGAAGATTACAGCGAACGGGAGCGCGTCGCGGCAATTTCGGCGTCCAGTAGCGCATTGCGCACCGGGGCAAAACTGCGGCGATGATGCGGCGTTACACCGTGCTGGGTCAGTTTTTCCATATGCAAGGCGGTTGGATAGCCTTTGTGCTGGGCAAAACCGTATTCAGGATACAGCAAATCCAGCTCGGCCATTTCACGGTCGCGCGTGACCTTGGCGATAATGGAGGCCGCACTGATTTCACGCACCAGGCTATCCCCTTTGACTACGGCCTGACTGGGCATCGCCAGCGCCGGGCAGCGGTTGCCATCGATCAGCACGAAGTCAGGCGTGATGTGCAGACCGGCCACAGCGCGCTGCATCGCCAGCATAGTGGCGTGCAGAATGTTAATCTGGTCGATCTCTTCCGGCTCAGCCCGCCCCAGGCTCCAGCTCAGCGCTTTTTCAACGATTTCATCGTACAGCGCCAGTCGCCGCTTTTCCGACAGCTTTTTCGAATCGGCCAGGCCCTGGATCGGGTTCGCAGGATCGAGGATCACCGCGGCGGTCACCACGGCGCCGACCAGCGGGCCACGGCCCACTTCATCAACGCCGGCAATTAGCGCCGCGTTGGGATAAATAAAATCACTCATGGACACAGCTCCAGTACGGCGGCCGCAGCCTGTTCATCCGCATTCCAGCGGATTTGATGATGCAGTTCGGCAAAGGTCGCCAGTAGCCGTTGACGGTCTTCGCCGTTAAACAGCAGTGGCTCCAGCGCTGCGGCCAGTTTCTGCGGTTCACACTCGTCCTGCAACAGCTCTTGCACCAGTTCACGCCCGGCCAGCAGGTTAGGCAGTGAAACATAGTCGGTTTTCACCAGACGTTTCGCCAGCCAGAAGGTGAACGGCTTCATGCGATAGCCCACGACCATCGGGCATTTCGCCAGCATACACTCCAGCGCGGCGGTGCCGGAAGCCAGCAGTGCGGCATCGCTGGCCACCATCGCGGTACGGCCTTTACCATCCAGCAAATGCATGGTCAGATCCGGGGCCACGTCAGCTTTAATCTTTTCAAACTGCTCGCGGCGCCGCGGGTTGACCAGCGGGACAACCACTTCCAGCTGCGGATACTTTTGGCGCAGCAGCATGGCGGTGCGCAGAAAATCAGCGCTGAGCATTTCGACTTCGGCATTACGGCTGCCCGGCAGAAGAGCCAGGCAAAGCGCATCGGGCGCAATGCCCAGCTCCTGCCGCGCGGCCAGCTTATCGGGCTCAATGGGCATCGCGTCGGCCATGGTATGGCCAATAAAGCGGCAGGGAACGTTAAAGCGGTCGTAAAAGGCTTTTTCAAACGGCAGGAAGGCCAGCACCAGATCGGTTGCCCGGCCTATTTTGAATACCCGCTTTTGACGCCACGCCCAGACTGACGGGCTGACGTAATGGATCGTTCGGATACCGCGCTGCTTCAGCCGCTCTTCCAGCGTGATATTAAAATCGGGCGCATCGATACCGACAAAGACATCAGGCTTCAGCTCGGTAAACCGGGCGGTCAAATCCCGCCGGATATGCAGGATGCGTCGCAGCCGTCCGAGTACCTCAACGATACCCATCACGGCTAACTCTTCCATCTCATACCACGCTTCGCAGCCTTCGGCCTGCATCAGCGGGCCCGCTACGCCAACGAAACGGGCGTCAGGATGCTTTTCCTTCAGCGCACGGATCAGACCGGCACCAAGAATATCGCCGGAGGTTTCTCCGGCGACAAGGGCAATCGTTAAGGGATGCTTAGGCATGAGTTAACGAATCAGGCCCCGGGTCGATCGCGCGAAGAAGTCGTAGAAAGGCTGAACTTCAGGGTGCGCTTTCGCAATCTCGGCAATCTCTGGCTTCACTTCATCCAGCGTCTTGCCGCTGCGGTACAGCAGCTTATAGGCGTTACGAATCGCATGCAGGGCATCTTTACTGAAGCCACGGCGCTGCAGGCCGACAAGGTTAATGCCAAACGGCGTCGCGTGGTTGCCCTGAGCGATAACGTAAGGAGGAACGTCCTGCGCCACACCGGAACAGCCGCCCACCATAACGTGCGCACCAATGATGCAGAACTGATGCACCGCTGTCATACCACCGATAATCGCAAAGTCATCGACGGTAACGTGGCCTGCCAGCGTGGCATTGTTCGCCAGAATACAGCGATTACCAACGACGCAGTCATGCGCAATATGCGCATTAACCATCAGCAGGTTGTCATCACCCAGTTTGGTCAAACCTTCTGCCTGAGCAGTTCCGCGATGGATCGTTACGCTCTCGCGAATGCGGTTACGATCGCCAATCTCAACGCGGGTCGGTTCACCAGCGTATTTCAGATCCTGGTTTACCTCACCGATGGAGGCAAACTGGTAAATGGTGTTGTCCTTACCGATACGGGTATGGCCATTTACCACGACGTGCGACTTGAGGATCGTGCCTTCGCCGATTGATACGTTCGCGCCTACGACGCAAAAAGGACCAATCTGAACGCCAGCGCCAATGACGGCGCCGTCTTCAACGATCGAACTTGGGTGAATTACGGCGGTGCTATCAATCACGAATTAAGCCTCCCGGCTGCGGGCACACATCATTGTTGCTTCGCAGACAATTTTACCGTCAACGGTCGCCACGCCCTTAAAGCGCGTCAACCCACGGCGGGTTTTCTCGAAGGTCACTTCCATGATCATCTGGTCACCAGGCACGACCGGGCGCTTGAAGCGCGCTTCGTCGATTCCGGCGAAGTAGTACAGCTCACCAGGTTCCAGTTTCCCTACGCTTTTGAACGCCAGAATTCCCGTGGCCTGAGCCATCGCTTCCAGGATCAACACACCCGGGAAAATCGGCTTACCAGGGAAATGGCCCTGGAAAAACGGTTCGTTAACCGAGACGTTCTTCACCGCACGCAGATACTTGTGCTCTTCAAACTCAAGTACGCGATCGACCAGCAGAAACGGGTAGCGGTGCGGTAATAATTCAATAATCTCTTCAATCTTCAGAGTATGAGTTTCAGTAGTCAAAATACTCTTCCTGTCCTAAACATTCTGATGGCATCAATAACACGGCCTGCAACAATCGGTGATCGTTAGCAGGCCGCAAATCATTTCCGTGCGCTTGGCTTTCCCTGCTTAGCATGTTTTATTTATGAAAGCTGGGCAGCGTAAGTGATGAATCGTCGCTCAGTCTTTATCAACCTTACGTTCGACGGCCTTCAGGCGTTTGCTGAGTTCGTCGATATTCATCACCAGCGCTGCAGTTTTGCGCCAGGTTTTGTTGGGCTGCAGTGGAATCCCGGAAGAGTATACCCCAGGTTCGGTGATTGGTCGCATCACCATTCCCATTCCCGTGACGGTTACTTTGTCACAAATTTCCATATGACCATTAATTACGCTGGCACCACCGATCATGCAGTAACGACCGATTTTTAGACTGCCAGCCATAATCACGCCGCCTGCAACGGCAGTGTTGTCACCGATCACAACATTGTGTGCGATCTGGCACTGGTTATCTATGATAACACCATTCCCGATTTGAGTGTTATCCAGCGCACCACGATCGATGGTGGTACAGGCGCCAATCTCAACGCGGTCGCCAATAATGACCGTGCCAAGCTGAGGAATTTTCACCCAGTTGCCGCGATCGTTGGCATAGCCGAAGCCGTCGGCACCAATAACGGTACCTGACTGGATCAGGCAATCACTGCCGATCTGCACTTCATGATAAACGGTCACATTGGCCCACAGGCGGCTGCCGGCGCCCAATCGTGCCTTTTTCCCCACGAAGCAGCCAGGGCCGATAACCACGTTATCACCCAGCACGACGTCGGATTCGATCACCGCATTAGCGCCAATCGAGACATTTTTACCCAGCGTGGCAGTCGGGTCGATCACTGCAGCAGGCGAAATATTAGCGGCAGGCTGCGGTGTGGTATCCAGCAGCTGTGCCATACGGGCGTAGGTCAGATAAGGGTTTTTCACTACCAGAACCGCGCCAGCAAAGCATTCGCGATCGGCTTCCGACAGCACCACGGCTGACGCCTGGCAGGAAGCTAGCTGTTCACGATAACGGCTGTTGGCGAGGAAAGTGATCTGACCGGTTTGAGCGGATTGCATAGAAGCGATGCCGGAGATGACGATATCGCCATCTCCGTGCAATTCTGCATCCAACTGCTGGGCTAAATCAGCCAGTCGAATTGAAGACATGTATTATTTAACCTGTTTCAGGACATCTGCAGTGATGTCTTTCGCTTTAGCCGAGTAGGCTACCGCATTCTGGTCGATAACCACATCATAGCCTTCGCTATCCGCAACTTTCTGAACAGCATCCTGGATGCGGGTCAGAATTTTGTTACGTTCTTCAGCCTGACGGCGACGGTTATCCTGCTCGAAAGCCTGAGCTTTGGTTGAGAAGGTTTCACGCTGCGCCATTACGTCTTTTTCCATGCGGCTACGATCGCTGGCTTTCATGGTAGAACCGTCACGCTGCAGACGCTGCATTTTAGTTTGCAGATCGCGTTCCATACCCTGCAGTTCGGTCGCACGGCCTTTGAATTCATTCTCAAGCTGCTTCGCAACGGTCGCACGCGCTGGTAACTGTTGGAAAATGCTGGAAACGTTCACCACTGCGATTTTGTCAGCTGCCTGGGCTCCAGCGGAAACCGCCATAGCAATACCCAGACCTGCGGCACACAACAACTTTTTCACTATAAACTCCTTACCATCAACGTTTGTGTCATGGACACATGTGTTGCGCATGGTGTGGCCCGCTTGAGCAGGCCATCACTTAACTGCGCGATACTCTTTTGCGTACTTCCCTGCTACACCGAATTACCAGGTTTTACCAATGTTAAACTGGAACTGTTCGGCTTTATCTCCATCATACTTTTTGAACGGCTGAGCGTAGGAGAACACCAGTGGACCTAACGGTGACATCCACTGCAACGCTAAACCGGCAGACATACGAATGTTGCTTGGATCGCTGTAGTCAGGAATACCGGCCGCACGTGTCTCAGCCGTGTTTTCCCACTTAGTATCCCAGACCGTACCCGCATCCACAAACAGTGAAGTACGTACCGAGTTAGAGTACTTCTCACTGATAAATGGCGTTGGCGTAATCAGCTCAAGGCTGGCGACGGCCATGGCGTTACCACCGACGGCATCGTCTGAATTACACACCTTGTTCACGTCGGTGCCGGAGCAGTCTGAAGAACCATTGTTCAGGTAAGCCGCTTTCGGACCAATGTTATTGGAGCGGAAGCCACGTACGGTGCTGGAACCACCGGCATAGAAGTTCTCGTAGAACGGCAGTTCTTTGCCGCTCAGTCCGTCACCATAGCCTACACGACCACGGCCCAACATCACCCAGGTGCGGTCCTGGTTTAGCGGCAGATACTGCTGTGTATCCAGCGTCGCTTTGTAGAAGGCGTTGTCGGAACCCGGAATCGTCACCTTACCATTCAGGTTCGTACGGTTACCGGCCGTCGGGAAGAAACCGCGGTCCAGGGTGTTGTACGTCCAACCATAGTTAAAGGTGAAGTCATCAGCCGAGTAGTCTTCGTCGCCATCCAGCGTTGGGTTTTTCCCAACGGAGCGCAGGTAGCGCCACATGGTGACCTGCGGCTGCATGTTCGACAGGCTGTTATGCACATAGCCAAGACCCACGCGCAGGGTGTTGTTCTCGTTCACCGGGAAGCCCAGCGTACCGTCTAAACCATAGCTCTTATTGGTATAGTCGGACAGGTCGGCGTCATCGGCTTTAAAGTCGTTATAGAACAGACGACCACCCAGGCTGACACCGTCGACCGTGAAGTACGGGTCGGTCATCGAGAATTCAGCGTAGGTCTGATAATCGTTTTTGGTTCCACTAATACCGACGGTATTACCGGTGCCCAGCCAGTTATCCTGGGTCACACCCACCTGGAAGCTCACGCCGCTTTCTGTACCGTAGCCGATACCGAAGTTCAGCGTACCGGTGTTACGTTCTTTCACCTTGTAGACGACGTCTACCTGGTCCGACGAGCCGGGAACACGCTGCGTGTCGGTATCGACGGTTTCGAAGTAGCCAAGGCGATTCAGACGCTCTTTGCCCTGCTCAACCAGATCGCTGCCCAGCCATGCGCCTTCCATCTGACGCATTTCGCGACGCAGTACGGAATCTTTCGAGGTGTCGTTACCCTCGAAGCGGACTTTACGCACGTAGTAACGGTTGCCCGCGTCCACATTCACATGCAGCTTAACGGTTTTATTGCTGTCGTCGATTTCAGGCTGAGTCTGAACGCGCGGATAGGCATAGCCATAGCGCCCCAGAAGCTTCTTGATATCGTCTTCCATGCGGGTCACTTTCGCGCCGTTATAGAGTTCACCCGGGGTGATTTTAGTCAGCCCTTCGATCTCGGCCGAGTGCCCCGCCAGGTTACCGCTTACCGTCACGCCAGAAAGCTTGTACTGATCGCCTTCGGTGATGTTAACGGTAATGTAGATGCCTTTTTTATCCGGCGTCAGGCTGACCTGGGTGGAGTCGATGTTGAAACGGGCATAGCCGCGATCCAGATAGAAGCTGCGCAGGGTCTCAAGGTCACCGGCCAGTTTTTGCTTCTGGTATTTACGGTCACCCACCACGTTCCACCACGGCACTTCGTCACGCAGCTGGAAGCGGGAGATCAGCTCTTCTGAGCTGTAGGCTTTATTACCCACGATGTTGATCTGCTGGATTTGCGCAGAAACACCTTCGGTAAACACCAGCTTCAGGTCAACACGGTTGCGCGGCAGCGGCGTAACTACCGCCTTCACGCTGGCGCTGTATTTACCGACGCTGTAGTAGAAGTCTTCCAGTCCCTTTTCAATCGAGGAAATGGTGGTGCGATCCAGTGCTTCACCCACACGCACACCTGAAGCTTCGAGATTTTGCTTCAGCATGTCCTCTTTCACCGCTTTGTTACCGGAGAAAGTGATGCTGGCAATCGTCGGACGCTCTTTAACCTGAACAATCAGCGTATTGCCGTCGCGCAGGACCTGAACGTCTTCAAAATTCCCGGTCGCAAAAAGAGAGCGAATGGTATTACTGAGATCTTCATCGGAGACAGTGTCTCCCACGCGGACTGGCATACTGAGCAATGCCGCACCGACGGCGACTCGCTGCAGGCCTTCGAAATGAATATCCTTCACTACGAATCCGTCTGCACCGTATACGGTAGCGCTGCTAAGCAGCAGCGACGCTATGAGCAACTTTTTCATCGCCATCGTTGTTATGCATTCTTCCTAACTGGTTCTCATCGCCTAAGGGGATTTCGCCTCACGCCGGCCTGTTGTGGCCTTCGCTGGCTAATTCCTGAGCTCCTAGAGGCGCGAGAAATCATTGAATAGTGCAAGCCCCATTAACAGCACCAGCAAAATAGAGCCGATACGATAACTGAAGTCCTGAACTCGCTCGGACACCGGCTTCCCTTTGATCTTTTCGATCGCCAGGAACAACAAATGTCCACCATCTAACACCGGCAGTGGGAACAGGTTGATTATCCCAAGGTTCACGCTAATCAGAGCGAGGAACATCAGATAATAAATCAAGCCGTATTCCGCAGACATCCCAGCCCCTTGGGCGATAGAAATCGGCCCGCTGAGATTGTTCAGCTTCACATCACCGACAATCAGTTTACCCAGCATGCTTACCGTTAACTTCATCAGCTGCCAGGTTTTTGCGCTGGCTTCGCCGATTGCGGCAAACGGTCCATACTGGCGTACCGTTCTGTACTCATCAGGCAGTGGGATCACCCGTGGGACAACCCCGGCAAACCCTTCTGCCTTGTTACGGGGATTGACGTCCGGCGTCAGCGTTAAATCAACCGAGCCACCCTGACGCTCAACCTGCAGCGCGATTGCCGTTCCCGGATTATCGCGCACCGTCGTCACAAAATCCTGCCACTGGTCCAGCGGCTGACCACTGACTTTAACGATCCTGTCGCCCGCTTGCAAACCCGCCTTGCTTGCCGCCGAGTTCTTCTGCACCTGCGCCAGCGTCGTTTCTATCTGGGGTCCGCGGGGCTGGATACCCAGAGCCGCAACCGGATCCTGCTTATCGGGTTCGAACTGCCAGTTGCGCAGATCGATGCGTTTGTCACTCGTTTGTTCACTACCAAACGGCGCTACGCTGACGGTGGTACTTTCATCACCGATCTTCGCAACGAGTGCCATACGCACTGCATCCCAATCAGGCGTTTCGATACCGTCAACGGCTTTAAGTTCCATCCCGGGTGTAATTTGCGCCGTTGCGGCAGGCGAGTTGGTGGTTATTTCGCCAATAACCGGACGCACGCCGGGAACGCCGATGATAAACACCAGCCAGTAGGCAATGATAGCAAAGATGAAATTGGCCAGTGGCCCGGCGCCAATAATGGCAGCGCGTTGGAGAACGGTTTTGTTGTTGAAGGACTGATGGCGAAGTTCAGGCGGCACGCTTTCAACACGCTCATCGAGCATCTTGACGTAGCCGCCGAGCGGGATCAGGGCAATAACGTACTCTGTCCCCTGCTTATCACGACGACGCCACAGGGCTTTACCAAAACCGACTGAGAAACGTTCGACTTTGACGCCGCAGCGGCGGGCCACCCAAAAGTGACCAAACTCGTGCACGGTGATTAAAATCCCCAGCGCAACGATAAAAGCGGCAAGACTCCAGAGTACGCTCAACATAATGTTTCCCTACAGAGTCCCAAACACCAGCAGTAAAAGACAGGCAAAAACAGGAACCGCCGCGGTCAGACTATCAATACGGTCAAGGATACCACCGTGGCCGGGAATGAGATTACCGCTGTCCTTAATGCCCGCTTCACGCTTGAACATACTCTCGGTCAAATCGCCCAGCACCGACGCCAGCGCTGCCGCAATCGAGCAGACCAGCAGCGTACCCAGTGAAACCTCAAGCGGGGCAAACGCGCTGAACAGCCACGAAAGCAGTGCGGAGGTCACCAGTCCGCCGAGAAAGCCTTCCCAGGTTTTACCTGGGGAAACCTTCGGCGCCAGCTTGTGCTTGCCAAACAGCTTGCCAAACATGTAAGCGCCGGAATCAGCACCCCACACCAGCAGCATCACGTACAGCAGCCACCAGGCTCCGGCAAAATGGTCAGCTTCGTAGTGATATTGACGCAGCGCCAGCATACCCCAGAAGAACGGCACGATGGTGAGCAGACCGAATATCAACCGCAGCGGCTTCGAATGACGCCACAGCGCGGCGGAACCCGGATAGAACAGCACCAGCAGCAGCGCAGCGACCCACCAGCCCAATGCCAGCCAGAGCGCACCGCTCACCTGCGGCAGTTGAACCAGATGTTGGTAAGCCGGGAGAGTGATGAGCATAAAGACCAGTAGCAAACCGCAAAGCAGCGCCAGCCAGATCCGCTGCGAACGCGAAGCAAAGCCGCAAAACTGCCCCCATTCCCAGGCAGCCAGCATGCTAATCACTAAAATGACGATCTCAAATCCTAACGGTGGCAGCAGAAACAGTGCCGCAATCACGATTGGAATCAAAATAAATGCGGTAATCAGGCGAGACTTCAGCAAAGATTACCCCCAGTGCGCCTATACGCTGCCGGGTGCTGCGCCGCCAAATCGGCGCTCTCGTTGTGCAAACGCATTCAGTGCACCTTCAAAAACTTGTTCATCAAAATCAGGCCAGAGAGTATCAGTAAACCAGAACTCCGCGTAGGCGACTTGCCACAGCAGGAAGTTACTGATGCGATGCTCTCCCCCAGTCCTTATTACTAAATCCACAGGAGCCAGTTCATTGAGGCAAAGATAGGGTTCCAGCGTCTCTTCCCCGATCTGATCGGGGCGAAGAAGACCTTCCTGGACCTGCTCTGCCAATTTTCTGACTCCGTGGATAATATCCCAACGACCGCCATAATTCGCGGCTATGTTGAGCGTTAGTCCATTATTTTGTTGAGTAAGTTCCTCAGCGCGGCGAATACGTTCCTGCAGACGGGAATTAAAGCGGCTGATGTCACCAATAATTCTCAGTCTGACATTGTGCTTGTGGAGACTTTTTACTTCGCTGTCGAGTGCCCAGACAAACAGTTCCATCAGCGCCAGAACTTCCTGCTGCGGACGATTCCAGTTTTCGCTGCTGAAAGCATACAGCGTCAGCGCGTCCAGCTTGTTGCTGACGGCGAAACTAACGGCGCGGCGCACGGATTTAACACCCGCCTTATGGCCGGAAATGCGCAGCTTACCCTGGTTTTTAGCCCAGCGGCCATTGCCATCCATAATGATGGCCACGTGACGAGGTGTCAGCCCCGCCTGGTCATCGGTTTGTAATAAATTTTCGGACGACATAACGCGTAATGATTTCCTTGTTCAGAAATACAACGGCCTGGGAATATTTCACCCGCACAGCACGAAATTCGTGCAAAAAGGGCTAGCTTATCCGCTTTATCACGCCGTACCTCTGTTCGGTGGGCGGAGACTATATCATCTCCTCCCGGTGCCCACAAATGGCGGCGCGCGAAATCGCGTTACGCCGAATGGACAGAAAAACGAGGTACCAGGGACGTCGCCAGAGCACGCGCTTCACCATCGATAGCGAGTACCGCCTCGACGCTCTGCGGCTCCTGGCTTGACAGTTTTTCCAGTACCGCAACATTTAATGCTGCAATATCGGTAAAGCGGATTTGCGAGGCCAGAAACGCCGCAACGGCAATTTCATTGGCCGCATTCAGCGCGGTGGTCGCCGCCTGTCCGGCAAGACTGGCATCAATGGCCAGCTTCAGGCACGGATATCGCGCGTAGTCCGGTTCCGCGAAGGTCAGCGCCTTCATGCGGGTGAAATCCAGCGGCTGAGCGCCTGAATTAACACGTTCCGGCCACGCCATCGCATGGGCGATGGGCGTACGCATATCCGGCGATCCCAGCTGCGCAATCACGCTGCCGTCGCGGTAGCGAACCATTGAGTGGATAACGGACTGCGGATGCAGAATGACTTCCATCTGCGCATCCGTGGCGTTAAACAGCCAGCGGGCTTCAATATACTCCAGGCCTTTGTTCATCATGGTGGCCGAATCAACGGAGATTTTTCGCCCCATTGACCAGTTCGGATGCGCACACGCCTGATCTGGCGTGACCCGGCTGAGTTCAGCCAGCGGTGTCTCACGGAACGGGCCACCCGACCCCGTGAGGATAATGCTTTCGATGCCATTTTCCTCGAGAGAAGCGTACCCTAACTGCTGCTGTAAGGAAGCAGGCAAACTCTGAAAAATGGCATTGTGTTCGCTGTCGATCGGCAACAGCTGGGCTTTTGACGCGCTGACGGCGTCAAGGAACAGGCGTCCACAGGTTACCAGCGCTTCTTTGTTCGCCAGCAGCACCTGCTTACCGGCACGAATGGCTGCCAGGGTTGGCAGTAATCCCGCCGCGCCGACAATCGCCGCCATAACCTGATCGACGTCATCCAGCGCGGCCAGATCGCAGGCCGCCTGTTCACCGCTCAGGACTTCCGTTTTTACGTTCAGGCTCTGCAGGCGCAGGCGCAGGTCGACCGCCGCCTGCTCGTCTGATATCGCAGCATAAGCGGGGCGAAACTCCAGGCACTGTTCAACCATCAGTTCTACGTTACGCCCGGCTACCAGCGCCCTGACGGAAAACAGATGAGGATTAGCACGAATGACGGCCAGCGTACTGGTGCCGATTGAACCGGTAGAACCGAGAATGGTCAATTGCTTCATGAGGCTGCTCTGTGTAGTAACCCGGCACAGGCGGCAACCAGGGAAAGGCAAAGCCGCCCTTTTAGGGATTGAGTAAATGCAAAACGCCGCCAGATCGGCCGTTCATGGGAAAGGCGATCTGTACGGCGTTTCATCGGATCATGATGAAATCAGAATTCCATCAGCTCCGCTTCTTTCTCTGCCAGCGCAGCATCAATTTTCTTAATGCCGACGTCGGTCATTTTCTGGATGTCTTCCTGTGAACGACGGTCATCATCTTCACTGATTTCTTTGTCTTTCAGCAACGCTTTCACTTTATCGTTGGCATCGCGACGCACGTTACGCACGGACACACGGCCCTGCTCTGCTTCACCGCGAACAATTTTAATCAGATCTTTACGACGCTCTTCGGTCAGTGCAGGCAGTGGAACACGGATATCGGTGCCCGCCGACATTGGGTTCAGACCGAGGTCAGAAGCCATAATCGCTTTTTCAACGGCGCTGCTGATTGAACGGTCAAACACGTTGATTTTCAGCGTACGGGAGTCTTCTACTGTGACGCTCGCCAGCTGGCGCAGCGGAGTCGCAGAACCGTAGTAGTCGACCATGATACCGTCGAGAATAGACGGAGATGCGCGGCCAGTACGAATTTTACTGATGTGGTTTTTGAATGCTTCTACGCATTTTTCCATGCGTACTTCTGCATCTTTCTTGATGTCGTTAATCACGTTGAAACCCTTGGATTCTGTTTGATCCACCAGCATCCGGCCGTGCCGGACGCCGTTCAAATATAGGTATACGCCTCATAACTCAAGCTGCAGGTGACTCGCGGCCCTGCCGCAACTCGAATTATGTAGAGTATGAAGGATAACCCTGACTGGCAGAATATACCCTATCTTAACCATTTTAAATGCAGACTGATATTAATGCGTAATCAGCGTGCCTTCTTTTTCGCCCATCACCACGCGACGCAGTGCGCCAGGTTTGTTCATATTGAACACGCGGATAGGCAACTGGTGATCGCGCGCCAGGGTAAAGGCGGCCAGGTCCATCACTTTCAGTTCCTGATCCAGCACCTCGGTGTAGGTCAGCTGTTCATACAGCGTGGCATCCGGGTTCTTCACCGGATCGGCAGAGTAAACGCCATCCACTTTGGTGGCCTTCAGTACCACGTCGGCTTCGATTTCGATGCCGCGCAGGCAGGCTGCGGAGTCAGTGGTAAAGAACGGGTTGCCGGTACCGGCAGAGAAAATCACCACGCGGTTGTTACGCAGCAGGCTAATGGCTTCCGCCCAGCTGTAGTTGTCGCAAACGCCGTTCAGCGGAATTGCCGACATCAGGCGGGCATTCACATAGGCGCGGTGCAGGGCATCACGCATCGCCAGGCCGTTCATCACGGTCGCCAGCATGCCCATATGGTCGCCAACAACGCGATTCATGCCGGCCTGTGCCAGGCCTGCGCCACGGAACAGGTTCCCCCCACCGATGACCACACCCACCTGAATGCCCAGTTCAACCAGCTCTTTCACTTCCTGAGCCATACGATCCAGAACGCTGGCATCAATACCAAAGCCTTCTGCGCCTTGCAGTGCTTCGCCACTCAGTTTCAGCAGGATACGTTGATATACGGGTTTTGCATTAGTCGCCATGGTGTTTTTCCTGGAAGCAATCATCGAAAAAAGGGGTGTAAACTGTGCGGTATCATCCTGGAAGCAGGAGAAAAATGCTATTGGGATGAGACTGAAATTGCGCTGCACCAGAGGCAGGCAAAAAAGAACCGCCGTTTGGCGGTTCCTTTATCGAAATTAAGACTGCTGAGACATGGCAGCAACTTCTGCTGCGAAATCAGTCTCAACTTTCTCAATACCTTCGCCCACTTCAAAGCGGATGAAGTTAACAACGTCAGCGTTCTGCTCTTTCAGTACCTGACCCACGGTTTTGCTTGGGTCGATAACGAAAGGCTGGCCGGTCAGAGAAACTTCGCCGGTGAATTTCTTCATGCGGCCTTCAACCATTTTCTCTGCGATTTCTTTCGGCTTACCGGACTGCATGGCGATGTCCAGCTGAACTTTGTACTCTTTCTCTACAACGTCAGCAGACACGTCTTCTGGCTTAACGAATTCTGGCTTGCTTGCTGCAACGTGCATTGCCAGCTGCTTAACCAGCTCTTCGTCTGCGCCTTTAGCCGCGATCAGAACGCCGATACGTGCGCCGTGCAGGTAGCTACCCAGCACTTCGCCTTCCAGGGAAGATACGCGACGGATGTTGATGTTCTCACCGATTTTAGCAACCAGCGCAACACGCTCTTCTTCGAACTGTGCTTTCAGCACTTCGATGTCAGTGATTTTGCCAGCAACAGCGGCATCCAGCACTTTGTCTGCGAACGCCTGGAAACCTGCATCTTTAGCAACGAAGTCGGTCTGGCAGTTAACTTCCAGAATCACGCTGTAGTTGCCGTCGATTTTGGTTTTGATCACGCCGTCAGCAGCAACGTTGCCTGCTTTCTTAGCGGCTTTGATCGCGCCAGATTTACGCATGTTCTCGATCGCCAGCTCGATGTCGCCGCTCGCTTCGGTCAGTGCTTTCTTACAATCCATCATGCCAGCGCCAGTGCGCTCGCGCAGTTCTTTTACCAGAGCAGCGGTAATGTCAGCCATTCTCTAATCCTCGGTTAGTTAGCATCTGTGTAGCTCACCACTTGGCAAGTCCACATCACATGTCTATTTCTCGGGAGATACATTCTGCCTCGCCGATTGTGACAAGCGGCAAAGCGAAGTCGAAAAAATAAAGGGGCCATGAGGCCCCTTACAGATTCACATCTGATTTACCCTTCATCCTTCACTCTACAGGCGTGTTGGCTGCCTTCTCTCACCACAGTCGCTTACTGATGTAAGCTTCTGCGGACGCGTTCAGTTGCCGCCTTCCTGTAAAGTGAAATCTATCGGGTATTAAGGGGCTCTGTTAAGAGCAAGCCTTATTACTCAGCTTCGGCGAAGGTTTCTTCTGCCTGCTGAGCCAGGTCCTGAGAGCGACCTTCACGTACAGTGGTAGCCACTGCAGTCAGGTACAGGCTCACAGCACGGATTGCATCGTCATTACCTGGGATAATGAAGTCAACGCCGTCTGGATCAGAGTTAGTATCAACGATAGCAAAGACTGGGATACCCAGGTTGTTTGCTTCTTTGATAGCGATGTGTTCATGATCAGCATCAACAACAAACAGTGCGTCTGGCAGGCCACCCATGTCTTTAATACCGCCCAGGCTGTTTTCCAGCTTGGCCAGTTCACGGTTGCGCATCAACGCTTCTTTCTTAGTCAGTTTGTCGAAGGTACCGTCCTGAGACTGAGTTTCCAGATCTTTCAGACGTTTGATTGACTGACGAACGGTTTTCCAGTTAGTCAGCATGCCACCCAACCAGCGGTGGTTAACGAAGAACTGGTCGCAGCTCAGAGCGTGCTCTTTTACCGCTTCGCTTGCAGCGCGCTTAGTACCAACGAACAGGATCTTACCTTTACGGGAAGAGATCTTGGTCAACTCAGCCAGAGCTTCGTTGAACATTGGTACAGTTTTCTCAAGGTTGATGATGTGAACTTTGTTACGAGCGCCGAAGATGAATGGCTTCATTTTCGGGTTCCAGTAACGGGTCTGGTGACCGAAGTGTACACCGGCCTTGAGCATGTCGCGCATGGAAACAGTTGCCATGATTACCTCTAAAATAGTTTGATTGGGGTTAGGCCTCCACGTATCCCATACAACCGACCACAAAAGTTTTAACGCTTTTGGGCACCCCGGAGTAAGGTGTCGATACGTGTGTGTTATTTACACAATGTGAGATTTTCGCGTTCTTCACTGGGGAAAAAATCCACCGAACAAAGAATCGTCGGCGCGCTTTATACCATAAACCCGCCGCAGACGCCAATAATTGTTGCCTGGTTAACCCGCATTTCACAGGCTAAAGCGGTGCAGGACGGGCATCGCCATAAACGACAATTGGCAGCGTCCGGACGGGCTGTTACCATTGCAGCACTTTTTTTATTCTTGTCGTAAATGACGACAAATACGGACGCAGTAAATGGCAATTTCAATCAAAACACCTGAAGAAATCGAAAAAATGCGCGTGGCCGGTCGCCTCGCCGCCGAAGTTCTTGAGATGATCGAACCTCACGTTAAACCCGGCGTCAGCACCGGGGAGCTGGATCGCCTGTGCCACGACCATATCGTCAACAAGCAGCAGGCCGTATCTGCCTGCCTCGGCTACCACGGCTTCCCGAAATCGGTGTGTATTTCCGTGAACGAAGTGGTGTGCCACGGTATTCCAAGCGATGAGAAAATCCTCAAAGACGGTGACGTGGTCAATATCGACGTGACGGTCATCAAGGATGAATATCACGGTGATACTTCCACCATGTTTATCGTCGGTAAATCGACTATCCAGGGCGAGCGCCTGTGCCGCGTCACCCAGGAGAGCCTGTACCTCGCGCTGCGCATGGTTAAGCCGGGCATTCGCCTGCGCGCTATCGGCCGTGAAATTCAGAAATTTGTCGAAGCCGAACAGTTCTCCGTGGTGCGCGAATACTGCGGCCACGGTATCGGTAAGGGCTTCCATGAGGAACCCCAGGTTCTGCACTACGATGCCGATGACGGCGGCGTGGTGCTGCAGGCCGGCATGGCGTTTACCATTGAACCGATGGTGAACGTCGGTGACTACCGCATCCGCACGATGAAAGATGGCTGGACGGTAAAAACCAAAGATCGCAGCTTGTCCGCACAGTATGAACACACTATTGTAGTAACGGAAAACGGCTGCGAAATTATGACGCTGCGTAAAGATGAAACCCTTCCGTCCGTTCTGACGCACGAAGGCTAATCGCCGTAAAATCGACCCTTACAGTGAGTCTGAAGCCGGCATCCGCCGGCTTTTTAATGTCTGCAGTATCTGTCCGGAGCGGTGAAATGAATAAAGATGTGACCGATGCCAGCACGCTGAAAATATTAACCAAATCGCCCATACTCTGGGAAGATGCTGAAATCACTCGAGAATTCCTGAAGAATCATCTGGATAATTTTCAGCAACACCTGGCCGGCGCCTTCGATGCAGGACGGGATGCCGAAAGCCTGATTGCCGCACGCACGCTGTTCATTGACCGGCTGCTGCGCCGTCTGTGGCGCTTCTTCGGCTTCCCGGAAAAAGACGGTATCGCCCTGGTGGCGGTAGGCGGCTACGGGCGCGGAGAACTCCACCCCCTTTCCGATATTGATGTGCTGATCCTCAGCCGTAAACCGCTTTCCGATGCCGATGCTCAACGTACCAGCGAGTTGCTGACGCTGATGTGGGACCTCCGGCTTGAGGTCGGCCACAGCGTACGTACGCTGGAGGAGTGTTTGCTGGAAGGGTTGTCAGACCTGACCGTGGCGACCAACCTGATCGAGTCGCGCATGCTGACCGGCGATCTGGCCTTGTTCCTCGAAATGCAGAAAAACGTCTTCAGTGATGGTTTCTGGCCCTCCGACCGCTTCTTTGCGGCGAAAATTGGCGAACAGCAGGATCGCCATAAGCGCTATCACGGCACCAGCTACAACCTCGAGCCAGATATTAAAAGCAGCCCCGGTGGCCTGCGTGATATCCATACCCTGCTGTGGGTTGCCCGCCGCCACTTCGGCGCAACCTCGCTGGATGAAATGGTCGGCTTTGGCTTTCTGACCCAGGCCGAACGCAATGAGCTTAACGAGTGCCAGAGCTTTCTGTGGCGGATCCGCTTCGCCCTGCACCTGACGTTGACCCGCTACGACAACCGCCTGCTGTTCGATCGCCAGCTTAACGTTGCCCGCCGTCTGAACTATCAGGGCGAAGGCAATGAGCCGGTTGAGCGCATGATGAAGGATTTCTTCCGCGTTACCCGTCGAGTCGGCGAGCTGAACCAAATGCTTCTGCAGCTGTTTGATGAAGCGATTCTGGCCCTGCCGACCGATGAAAAGCCGCGGCCGATTGACGATAATTTCCAGCTGCGCGGTTCGCTGATCGATCTGCGTGATGAAACCCTGTTCAACCGCGAGCCGGAAGCGATTATGCGCATGTTTTACACCATGGTGCGCACGCCAAAAATTACCGGAATTTACTCGACCACCCTGCGCCACCTTCGCCACGCGCGGCGGAACCTGAAACAGCCGCTGTGTACCATTCCGCTTGCGCGCGAGCTGTTTATGTCGATTCTGCGCCATCCGGGAGCCGTCAGCCGGGCGCTGGTGCCCATGCATCGCCACAGCGTGCTGTGGGCCTATATGCCGCAGTGGAGCAATATTGTCGGCCAGATGCAGTTCGATCTGTTCCACGCCTATACGGTTGATGAACACACCATTCGCGTGCTGCAAAAGCTGGAAAGCTTTGCCAGTGAAGAAACCCGCTCACTTCATCCGCTCTGCGTGGAGCTGTGGCCGCGCCTGCCGCAGCTGGAGCTGCTGCTGATGGCCGCCCTGTTCCACGATATTGCCAAAGGGCGCGGCGGCGACCATTCGATTCTCGGCGCGCAGGATGCGCTGGAGTTTGCCGAGATGCACGGCCTGAACTCGCGGGAAACCCAGCTGGTCGCGTGGCTGGTCCGCCATCACCTGCTGATGTCGGTCACCGCCCAGCGCCGGGATATTCAGGACCCGACGGTGATCCAGCAGTTTGCCGAGATCATGCAGAACGAAAACCGGCTGCGTTACCTGGTCTGCCTGACCGTGGCCGATATCTGCGCCACCAATGAAACCCTGTGGAACAGCTGGAAGCAGAGCCTGCTGCGCGAGCTGTTCTTCGCCACCGAGAAACAGCTGCGCCGGGGCATGGAAAACAGTCCCGACCTGCGCGAGCGGGTGCGTCACCATCGCCTGCAGGCGCTGGCCCTGCTGCGGATGGATAATATTAACGAAGAAGCGCTGCATCAGATCTGGGGTCGCTGCCGCGCGGATTACTTCCTGCGCCATACACCAAACCAGCTGGCCTGGCACGCACGCCACCTGATGAAGCACGATCTCGATCAGCCACTGATCCTCGTCAGCCCGCAGGCGACGCGTGGCGGTACCGAAATCTTTATCTGGAGCCCGGACCGCCCCTATCTGTTTGCCGCCGTTGCCGGTGAGCTGGATCGCCGCAATCTGAGCGTTCACGATGCGCAAATTTTTACCAGCCGCGACGGCATGGCGATGGATACCTTTATCGTGCTGGAGCCGGACGGCAGTCCGCTTTCGGCGGATCGGCATGAACTGACCCGTCACGCGCTGGAACAGGCGATTACCCAGAGCAGCTGGCAGCCGCCGCGTGCCCGTCGGCAGTCGGCGCGGCTGAGGCACTTTAATGTGGATACCGAGGTCAATTTCCTGCCGACCCACACCGATCGCCGTACCTA
The DNA here is from genome assembly GCF_003751505.1 of Erwinia sp. JUb26. GTDB lineage: Bacteria > Pseudomonadota > Gammaproteobacteria > Enterobacterales > Enterobacteriaceae > Erwinia. Next base: position 37,148 of record NZ_RJVB01000010.1, read on the forward strand.
CCTGGAGCTCATCGCGCTCGATCAGCCAGGGCTACTCGCCCGCGTAGGAGAAGTCTTTGCCGACCTGAACATTTCACTGCACGGCGCACGGATCAGTACTATCGGCGAGCGGGTTGAGGATTTATTTATCCTCGCTAACAGCGATCGGCGGGCATTAGATGCAGAAATGCGCGAAGTGCTGCAACAACGGTTGACAGAGGCCCTTAATCCAAACGATAAAGTGTGACCCGGATTTACTTTTTAACCTCGCCACCCCGCAATGCCTTATAAACCGCATTGTTATGCGGTTTAACGGGATGGCAGAACCAGGAAAGCAGAAACCATGCAACAGTTACAGAGTGTTATTGAAGCGGCCTTTGAGCGCCGTGCTGACATCACCCCAGCGAATGCTGACACCGTTACCCGTGAAGCGGTTAACCAGGTTATCGCCCTGCTGGACAGCGGTGCCCTGCGTGTCGCAGAAAAAATTGACGGCCAGTGGGTGACGCATCAGTGGCTGAAGAAAGCCGTTCTGCTCTCTTTCCGCATCAATGACAATCAGGTAATTGATGGCGCAGAGAGCCGTTACTACGACAAAGTTCCGATGAAATTCGCTGACTACGACGATGCGCGCTTCAAGAAAGAAGGCTTCCGCGTTGTTCCGCCAGCGGCCGTTCGTCAGGGTGCCTACATCGCTCGTAACACCGTGCTGATGCCGTCCTACGTCAACATCGGTGCCTACGTGGATGAAGGCTCAATGGTGGATACCTGGGCGACCGTCGGTTCATGCGCGCAGATCGGTAAAAACGTTCACCTGTCCGGCGGCGTGGGCATCGGTGGCGTTCTGGAGCCGCTGCAGGCTAACCCAACCATCATCGAAGATAACTGCTTCATCGGCGCGCGTTCTGAAGTCGTGGAAGGCGTGATCGTAGAAGAAGGTGCGGTCATCTCCATGGGCGTTTACATCGGCCAGAGCACTAAAATCTATGACCGCGAAACTGGTGAAGTTCACTACGGCCGCGTGCCTGCCGGCTCCGTGGTGGTTTCCGGCAACCTGCCGTCTAAAGACGGCCGCTACAGCCTGTACTGCGCGGTTATCGTGAAGAAAGTTGACGCGAAAACCCGTGGCAAAGTCGGTATTAACGAGCTGCTGCGTACCATCGACTGATTTATCTGCGGGCCGCTGCGACGGCCCGTAATTTTTTCTTTACGCTTTTCCGTTACACAACCGCTTTTTTGCCTTTCATCAGATAGTGATATTGCGCACATTCCAGGCGTATAATCCGCGCCAGTTAATTCCAGTATTAATTTTAAACGATCCTGACTGTTTCAGGTGCAGCCTTCGGGCACACCATCATTTGAAACACACGAGCTAAGTGAAGACAAGGCGTAAGCGCGCAGCCACCACAACGTACCCGGTACGTGAGGCAGGCCAGCTCTGCATAACGCAGTAGTCACAACGCGCAGCCGGATCGTCACCTAACTTATAAGGAACCGATGCTATGTATGACAATTTAAAAGGTCTGGGTATTTCTTCGCCTGAAGATATCGATCGCTACAGCCTGCGTCAGGAAGCGAATAACGACATCCTGAAAATCTATTTCCGTAAGGACAAAGGCGAGTTCTTTGCCAAGAGCGTAAAATTCAAATATCCACGCCAGCGCAAAACCGTGGTGGCCGATAACGCCAGCCAGGGTTACAAAGAAATTCAGGAAATCAGCCCGAACCTGCGCTATGTGATTGATGAACTGGATCAGATCTGCCAGCGCGATCAGGTTGAAGTCGATCTGAAGCGTAAAATCCTCGACGATCTGCGTCATCTGGAAAGCGTCGTGTCGAATAAGATTGCCGAGATCGAATCGGACCTGGATAAGCTGACCCGGAACGGCCGTTAATTTATTCCGTTCGGCAGAATTAAAAAAACGGTGCTATTAAATAGCACCGTTTTTTATTACCCATTAGCCACGGCCGGATAACCGACCGCGGATCGGAACTTACTGCATCAACAGATAAATGCTGCTGTCACCGCGCTGGATATTCAGCGCCAGCACGGACGGTTTGGCATCCAGGATTTTACGCAGCTCGCCCAGATTGGCAATCGGCTGCTGGTTAACGCCGAGGATCACATCGTCTTTCTTCAGGCCGATGCGCGCCGCAGCCGAACCGGCTTTCACGCTGTCAACCTTCACGCCCTTAACGTCTTTGTTGTCGTAGTTGCTCAGCGCAGCGCCTTCAACGCCGGTATAGATCGTGCCGGAATCTACCTTCACGCCCGCGCCCTGCTGCAGTTCAACATTCACCGTAAGCGGCTTGCCGTCGCGGATCAGCCCCAGCGCCATCTTGGTGCCTACCGGCAGCGATCCGACTTCCGCACGCAGCGCAGCGAAGCTGGAAATCGGCTTGTTGTTCAGTGAGACAATCACATCACCGGCTTTCACCCCGGCCTGTGCCGCAGAGGACTTCGGCAGCACCTGGCTGACGAACGCACCGCGCTGGGCATCGACTTTCATCGCCTTCGCCAACTCGGAGTTCAGCTCGGTCCCCATAATCCCCAGCTCGCCGCGTTTCACCTGGCCGAACTCAACCATCTGGCTGGTCAGGTTTTTCACCATATTACTTGGGATGGCGAAGCCGATACCGATATTACCGCCGTCCGGTGCCAGAATCGCGGTATTAATCCCGATCAGCTCACCGTTGAGGTTAACCAGCGCACCGCCGGAGTTACCCCGGTTGATGGCGGCATCGGTCTGGATAAAGTTTTCATAGTTTTCAACGTTCAGGCCGCTGCGGCCCAGCGCAGACACGATACCCGACGTCACGGTTTCACCCAGGCCATAAGGGTTACCGATAGCCACGGTGTAATCCCCCACGCGCAGACTGTCGGAATCGGCGATTTTCACTGCGGTCAGATTTTTGGCATCTTTCAGCTGGATCAGCGCGATATCAGAACGCGGATCTTTACCGATCACTTTCGCGTCATATTTACGGCCGTCACTCAGCTGAACCAGAATTTTGGTGGCGTTGTCGACCACGTGGTTGTTGGTGACCACATAGCCTTTAGCGGCATCAATCACCACGCCGGATCCGAGCGCGCGGAATTTCTGCTGCTGGGTGTCATCACCGCCTGCACCACCGCTACCCCCCTGGCCGCCCTGGCACATCGGTGAGCTCTGGAACGGGGAACCGTCCTGGCAGAACGGTGAATTGTCACCAAAGAACTGCTGGAACTGCTGCGGCAGGCGCGGAGTACGTACGGTGGTGCTACCTTCGATATTGATGCTGACAACGGAAGGCATGACTTTTTCCAGCATCGGCGCCAGGCTTGGCAGCTGCTGAGTGGACGTAGATGATGAAGCGGTTTCAGCGGCACTGGCGGTAACAGGGTTCATTGCCAGTCCAATGCTGAAGGCCAGCGCACTTAGTACTAACGTTGTTTTTTTCATTCGTTGGATTCTCAAGTGATTCAGTTAAGTAACCATTGCTGCGGTCGTGTCATTGAGATTAATTTTTTAGCGCGAAGTTCATGTTTGAATATTGATGAAAAGTAAAAAATTATTGTCCATCTTTACAAAACTCATCATCAGGATTTTTATTCTACCGCCATCAGACGGCGGTACTCATCCCAGGCATACAGGTCGGTCATTCCGCTAATGTAATCCTGTAACAGTCGGGCGCGATAATAGTATTCCCAGATTTCAGTCTCGGCGGGGGTTTTATCCAGTCGCTCAACCGCTTCATTATAGGCCTGACGGAAACGAGTGGAGAGTTTATGGAAAAGCCGCGTCTCGATGGGATAGCCTTTCAGATAATCTTTTTCCACCAGCTCGCTAAATTGCTGCTGCGAGAGCAGCAGCAGCGGCCGGTAGATATCCAGCAGTCCACTGATCACCCGATACCCCTGCAGCTCCAGCTGTTCCACCTCGGGGTGGTTAAAGACATGACTAAAGGCGACTTTTTTAAAGATATCCAGCAGCAGACTGTGCGGGCTGCCGTCCTCCAGCAGCGCTTCATTAAATTCACCGTGATAGACGGCAGGAAGGTTATCGATAAAACGGCTGGCGGCGTGTGGCACCAGGCGGGAGACGGTATTGACCCGTAAATACATAAAGAACTGATCTTCGTTGCAGCGGCTGGAAGGCGAGGTTCGCGACTTTTCCAGCGCAACGGTAATCACCTCAGAAAACAGATCACCGGACTGATGTGTCGGCCAAAGCCGGTATAAGTGTTCGTAAAGCTGCTCAACGGTGAAAATGTTTTTTTCTACTGCATCTTCCAGATCGGCAACGCAGTAGGAGATATCATCCGCCGCTTCCATAATATAGGTCAGCGGAAAACGGCAATGCGCCTCTAAATCTAATTCCTGCCGCAAACTTTCGACATAACCTTCTTCCGCGAGATAATAACCCGGCTTCTTCATCAAATAACGATGGCTGGCGGGGATATCACCGGTGAACCAGGCGGGACGCGTATATTTTAAAATACAGCCAACCTGCGCCCACGTCAGATTCATTTTCATCAGCGTATGCACCATGCGGATCGCCTGTGCATTGCCCTCAAAGTGGGATAAATCTTGACGAATCTTTGCACGCAGCGGGTCCAGGCCATCCTCTTTACTGCGTAAAACAGCCACCTCACAGCGGTCGTCCGCCGCGCTCTGCAGCTGCCAGCCTGCATCCAGCCGCTGACGGAACCAGTCGTTAATCGCCGATTCTCCGAAATGACCAAACGGCGGGTTGCCGATATCGTGCATCAGACAGGCCATCTCGACGATGCTTTCAAACGGCCCCGTCAGCTGCGACAGCCCTAACGGCTCCAACTGCCCCTGCTCCTTCAGCCGGGTGAGTACCTCTTTGGCGATATAGCGCCCCACCTGCTGCACCTCCAGTGAATGCGTCAGCCGGGTTCGAACCGCGGCGTTGCGCTCCAGTGGAAAAACCTGGGTTTTCTGCTGCAGGCGACGAATGGCCGCCGAGTTAATGATGCGCCCGCGATCGCTTTCAAAAATGCGCAGGATTTCATGCTCGTCCTTCTCGCCCTCATAAGGACGATAGCAGCGCTGCCAGTTAATTTTTTTGCGAAAGTCGATGCCGGTCATCCGGTGTTCCCTGTTATTTCCATCATGTTGCCATGATAGACTATGCGCCGAAAACCACGAAAAATTCCACTGAAATAGCGAGTATCCCCATGAAAGCAGGCATTATTGGTGCAATGGAACAGGAAGTTACGCTGCTGCGTGACAAGATTGAAAACCGTCAAACGCTGACGCTGGCAGGCTGCGAAATCTATACCGGTACGCTGAATGGCGTTGAGGTTGCTCTGCTGAAATCCGGCATCGGTAAAGTCTCCGCCGCGCTGGGCACCACGCTGCTGCTGGAACTGTGCAAACCCGATTTCATCATCAACACCGGTTCCGCCGGTGGCCTGGCCCCGTCACTGAAAGTCGGCGATATCGTCGTATCTGATGAAGTGCGCTATCACGATGCCGACGTCACCGCCTTCGGCTATGAGCCGGGCCAGATGGCCGGCTGTCCGGCAGCGTTTAAAGCGGACGAAAAGCTGATTGCGGCGGCAGAACAGTGCATCAGCGATCTGCAGCTGAATGCGGTTCGCGGCCTGGTGGTCAGCGGCGACGCCTTTATCAACGGTGCAGAGCCGCTGGCGCGCATCCGCGGCACCTTCCCGCAGGCAATCGCCGTAGAGATGGAAGCCACGGCAATCGGCCACGTTTGCCATCAGTTCGGCACACCGTTTGTGGTGGTCCGCGCGATCTCCGACGTGGCAGACCAGGAATCGCACCTCAGCTTTGAAGAGTTCCTGGCCGTTGCCGCCACGCAGTCCTCGCTGATGGTTGAGACGCTGCTGGCCCGCCTGGCGAATGGCTAAATGCCTCACCGCCCTGTTGCTGTGGCTGACGTTTGCCGCAGCAGCAGCGCCACCGCGCGTAGTCACGCTGGCACCCAATCTTACCGAACTGGCCTTCGCTGCCGGCATTACGCCGGTTGGCGTCAGCGACTATTCGGATTACCCGGCGGCAGCCAAATCCATTGAGCACGTTGCCAGCTGGCAGGGAATTAATACCGAAAGGCTGCTGGGCCTGAAGCCCGATATGGTCATCGCCTGGCGCGGAGGAACCTCACCGCGCCAGATCGAGCAGCTCCAGTCGCTGGGCGTGAAGGTGCTGTGGCTGGCCCCAGACTCTGTAGCTCAGCTTGTCGCCACCCTGCGCCAGCTTGCCGACTTCAGCCCGCATCCGCAGCAGGCCGAGCAGGCCGCAGCCACACTTCAGCAGCAGTTCGACGATCTGCAGCAGCGCTATAGCCAGTCGCCACGCAGGCGGGTGTTTTTGCAGTTCGGCATGAAACCGCTGTTTACCGCTGCGGATAACACGCTGCAAAACGAAGTGCTCAGGCTGTGCGGTGGAGAGAATATTTTTTCCGACAGCCGCGTACCCTGGCCGCAGGTCAGCCGCGAACAGGTGCTGGTGCGCCAGCCGCAGGCAATCGTCATGCCGGGTGATGCTCCCCGGGCAGCGACGGTTGCGCAGTTCTGGCAGCCGCAGCTGAAGGTGCCGGTCTATGCGGTCAACGACGACGAGTTCAGCCGTGCCGGGCCGCGCATCATTCTGGCCGCGCAGCAGCTCTGCGCCCAGCTACAGCCCGGCGTAAAGTAAGAAATATCATAATGCAGTTAAGAATCACGCACTGAATGCCGCTTTTTGGCCAGTAGTGTGAAGTAGCAATACGGTAGCCGTGCAGGCGCGCGCTACCTGATTTTTGGCCAACAGGCCTTATTGAAACATCAGGAAAATTAGATCATGAAAACCGTTTATCTGTCTCTGGGACTGATAATGGCGGCGCATACCTGTGTGGCTGCGACCAGCGGCACCATCGGCGTGCAACTCACCATCATTGCACCACCCTGCCTGGTTGACAGCAGCACGCTGTCCACCCAGCGCACCCCAGGTGTCGTCTGCGGCACGCGCAACGACGCGCAGCCGAAAATCACCGAGGCGGTTCTCAGTCCAAAAACACAAACCGATTGGGAGAGAAGGCTGATTACCGTGGAATGGTAGCACCCTGCCCGGCACCGCTGTGCCGGGTGATTACCCTCACCGCGCAGGCCTGGGTAATCTCAGGAGAGACGCGATTAGATGCTGAAGGAGGAACCGCAGCCGCAGGTGGTTTTCGCATTCGGGTTGGTGACGATAAAGCGCGATCCTTCCAGCCCTTCGGTATAGTCCACCGCGCCGCCGACCAGATACTGCAGGCTCATCGGATCGACGACCAGCGCCACGCCCGCTTTCTCAATGGTCATATCGCCGTCGTTAATTTTATCGTCAAAAGTGAAGCCGTACTGGAAACCGCTGCAACCACCGCCGGTGATATACACGCGCAGTTTCAGATCCGGGTTGTTCTCATCGGAAATCAGGTTCTTCACTTTACTGGCCGCAGCTTCGGTAAACTGCAGGGGTACGGCTACGTCGTCGCTCATTTAAAATACTCCAATATGCACTCAGGCTACGTGCCTGACAGGTCATTATTCGACCATTGTTATGGCTATTATCTTATACGCTGGGGTAGCAATCAAGTTAAGGCTGTACCACCCCGTGCGGTCATCCCTTTCTGCTGCTCTTCAGCACTCAGAGTGCGGGCAGTTAATGGGGAATACAAGCGCCGCCGATGAGTTAATTTTTTCTGACCTTTCGTTCCGCGCGAGTGTTCCCTTAGAATAGACGGGTTTTGTTAATGAATAATCAGGAGCGGTTCCATGAGTAAGTCTGAAAACCTGTACGCTCAGGCGCAGCAAATCATCCCCGGCGGCGTGAATTCGCCGGTGCGAGCCTTTACCGGCGTCGGCGGCGTGCCGCTCTTTATTGAACGCGCCAACGGTGCATATCTGTACGACGCCGACGGCAAAGCCTACATCGACTACGTGGGATCCTGGGGCCCGATGGTGCTGGGCCACAACCACCCCGCCATCCGCAATGCGGTGATCGAAGCGGCCGAACGCGGCCTCAGCTTCGGCGCACCGACAGAGATGGAAGTGAAAATGGCGCAGCTGGTCACCGAACTGGTGCCAACCATGGATATGGTGCGCATGGTTAACTCGGGGACCGAAGCGACGATGAGCGCCATTCGCCTGGCGCGCGGCTTCACCCACCGCGATAAAATCATCAAGTTTGAGGGCTGCTATCACGGCCACGCCGACTGCCTGCTGGTGAAAGCCGGTTCCGGCGCGCTGACCCTCGGCCAGCCGAACTCCCCGGGCGTACCGGCTGATTTCGCCAAACATACGCTGACCTGCACCTATAACGACCTCGACACCGTGCGTGCCGCCTTTGAGCAGTACCCGGAGGATATCGCCTGTATCATCGTTGAGCCGGTCGCCGGGAACATGAACTGCATTCCACCGCTGCCGGCGTTCCTGCCGGGCCTGCGCGCGCTGTGCGATGAATTCGGCGCGCTGCTGATTATCGATGAAGTGATGACCGGTTTCCGCGTGGCGCTGGCCGGAGCACAGGCCTACTACGACGTCGAACCGGACCTGACCTGCCTGGGCAAAATTATCGGCGGCGGCATGCCGGTGGGCGCTTTCGGCGGCCGTCGCGAGGTAATGGATGCGCTGGCTCCGGTCGGCCCGGTTTATCAGGCGGGCACGCTTTCCGGTAACCCGATTGCGATGGCGGCAGGATTTGCCTGCCTGACCGAAATCTCACAGCCGGGCACCCATGCCACGCTGACCGATCTGACCACACAGCTGGCTGAAGGCCTGCTGAAGGCCGCCGCTGCGGAAAAAATCCCGCTGGTGGTGAATCACGTCGGCGGCATGTTTGGCCTGTTCTTTACCGACGCCAAAACCGTTACCAGCTATGCCGACGTGACGAAATGCGACGTTGAGCGCTTTAAGCGCTTCTTCCACCTGATGCTGGAAGAAGGGGTGTATCTTGCACCTTCAGCGTTTGAGGCAGGCTTTATGTCGCTGGCTCACAGCAAAGAAGACATTGAGCGCACCGTTTCTGCTGCACGCCGCAGCTTCGCTAAGCTGTAATCACGCTCCCCCACCGTGCGGCAGCATTCCGTTCCTCGCCGCAGTATAAAAAACGGGGCTTTCGCCCCGTTCAGATTGCCGATGAACCCCACTTTTCCGGTGGGGTTCGTCTTTTTCATTACGACTTCCGCAGCAGATACACAAAGTACGGCGCACCGATAAAGGTCGCCAGCAGCCCTGCGGGGATCTGATCGGGGAAGGAGAGCATGCGACCGCACCAGTCGGCCGCGACCATCAGGCCACCGCCCAGCAGTGCGGCCATCACCTGCTGCGGCAGCGCGCGGCGGAAGCCCAGCATGCGTGCCATATGCGGCGCCATCAGTCCGACGAAGCTCAGCGGACCAATAGTTAACGTTGCGGCGGCGGTCAGACAGGCCGCCAGCAGCAGCAGCGCCAGCCGCGAAGGCGTCAGCGCCATGCCTACCGCTTTCGCCGTCATACCGCCCAGCGGCAGCACGGTCAGCCAGCGACGGCACAGCGGCACCAGCGCAATCAGCACCACGGCAATCATCACCGTTCGCAGCGCCTGTGGGGCATCGATCTTGTAGGTCGAGCCGGCCATCCAAGTCAGCAGGCTGGCCATTCGCGGATCGCCGCTGGCCAGCAGCAGCATCGTAATGGTGGTAAAGGCGGTGCTCAGTGCCATCCCCGCCAGCAGCATACGCTCAGGTGAGAAGCCACCGCGCCCGGCAGCAATCGAGATAATCAGCAGCGTTACCGCCGCACCCAGCGTGCCCGCAGGCAGCAGCCAGCCAAATGCGTCGCCGGGGACGATAAACAGCATAATCACCACGCCGAAGGCGGCACCGGAGCTGATGCCCAGCACTTCCGGGCTGGCCATCGCATTCCCCGTCAGGCGCTGCACCATACAGCCCGCCACGCCGAGCATCATCCCGGTAGCCAGCGCGGCAACCAGCCTTGGGCCGCGCCACGGCAACAGCTGCTGCCAGAGGTCACCGGTTGCCCACACCCAGCCATCGGCATTACGGCCAAAGCTCAGCGCGATGGCCGCCAGCACCAGTACCACTCCACCGCCGCACAGCGACCAGAGCAGCACGTTCTGGCGCTCTGCAGGCACCCGATCGCCGAAGTTCATCGCCGGTCCGCTGCCGCCGGTCCGCAGGCGCGGCAGCAGCCACAGCAGCAGCGGCGCACCGATCACCGCCGTTACCGTCCCGGTGGAGATCTCCCCCAGCCGATCGGTCAGCCACAGCACGCACTGGTCCGCCAGCCACAGCAGCAGCGCGCCGATCAGCGGCGCCAGCAGCAGACGGCTGAACAGGCGACGGAAGCCGAGCATCTTCGCCAGCAGCGGAGAGAACAGCCCGATAAAGCCGATAATCCCGGCGGCATTCACCAGCGAGGCGCTGATTAGGATGGCGATCGCCAGCACGGCAAAACGCGCCAGCGACAGCGCCAGCCCGAGATTTTTCGCTACGCCGTCGTCCAGTCCCATCAGGGTCATCGGCCGCAGCATCAGCAGCGTCAGCACCACACCGGCCAGCAGGCGCGGCCAGATAAAGCTGACGTTGCTCCAGTCCATCTGATTCAGCGAACCGGTGCTCCACAGGAACATGTTTTGCAGCTGATCGTGATTAAAGATGGCGAAAATCTGATTTACCGCCCCGCAGTAGAGCGACAGCACCAGCCCGGCGAGGATCAGCGTTACCGGCGACATCCTTTTGCCCCAGGCCACGCCAAACACCAGCAGACCGATGGTTACCGCACCGATGGTCGCCGCCAGCTGCTGCGTGACCAACCCGCCCGGCACGCTCCACAGCGTCACCACGGTAATACCGAGCTGAGCACCGCTGGCGACACCCAGCGTGGTCGGCTCTGCCAGCGGGTTGCGCAGCACCTGCTGGAACAGCAGGCCGACCAGCCCCAGCCCGGCACCGACCAGCAGCGACAGCGCCAGTCGTGACAGCAGGCTGTGGTGGAACACCATCTGCTGGATGTTATCGACATCCGGAGAACGCAGCGCCAGCAGCCACTGATCCATTGGCAGATGGTGCTTAAAGTTACTGAGGGTCAGCAGCAGTGCGGAAACGAACAGCAGCAGCAGCAGGAAAATGGGCAGACGATACGCTTTCATCAGTTTTCCCCCAGCGCGCTGTCAAGAGTGTGGATCAGCTGAATGGCCGACAGCGTTGCGCCGTAGAACCACACGCGCGGCACCTGGCGGAAGCGCCCCTCGCGGACAAACGGCAGCGACTGCCAGAGCGAAGCGGAGGTCACCTGGTCGATGATGTTCTGATTGTCGTGTTCAAAGTTAATCACCTCAACGTCGCGCATATCGGCCAGCCGTTCAATGCCGACCACCACGCTGCCCCAGAAGGTGCTCTCCCCTTTCCAGGCATTGACCAGCCCCAGATCGTCCATCACCTGCTGGAACAAACCGTTTGCGCTGAACACAATGGCATGGCGTGCGTCGAAGATAGACATCAGCAGCAGCGGGCGCTGCGGTCGCGCCGCCAGACGGGTTTTCACCCGCAGGATCAGCGCATCCAGCTCGGCCAGGTGGGCTTCGGCCTGCTGCACGCGGTTGATTCGTTTGGCCAGCGCCATCAGCGAGTCGCGGGCGGCGCTCAGCGGTTTCCCTTTGCCATCGTTGAATGAGAACCCCATTCCCGGCGCGATGCGCTCGAAGCGGGCCGGATCGGGACCGTAGCCCTGAGAATAGAGGATCAGCGACGGCCGCATCTGAGTGAGCAGCTCAAGGTTAGGTTCGGTGCGCAGCCCGACATCAATCACCGAAGCCGGAAGCTCCGGCTTGCCGACCCACTGGCGGTAATTGTACAGCTCGGCGGCACCCATCGGCGTTACGCCCAGCGCCATCAGCAGCTCCAGCGGTAGCCACTCTAGCGCGATAATGCGCTCTTCGGTCGGCAGTTGGGCAACGGCGGGAAGGTGGGCGAGCAGCGGAGAAAAGGCGAGCGCCATCAGCAGACGGCGGCGTGTGATATCCGGGGTCACAATCAATCCTTAGTAAACAAAGCTTACCGGTGCCCCACCCTGCGGATGCGGCAATATCCCCATTGGAATACCGTAAATTTCCTGCAGCACGTCACCGTGCATAATTGCCTCGGGATCGCCCTGAGCAATCATTTCACCGCCGCGCAGCGCCACCAGATGGTCGCAGTAGCGGGCAGCCATATTGATATCGTGCAGCACGGCAATCACCGTCAGGCCACGCTCGCGGCTGAGGCGTTGGATCAGCGCCAGCACTTCAACCTGATGGGCAATATCCAGTGCGGAAGTCGGTTCATCCAGCAGCAGGCAGCGGCTGTTCTGTGCCACCAGCATGGCAATCCACGCCCGCTGGCGTTCGCCGCCGGAAAGGCTGTCCACCAGCCGTTGTGCAAACGGCTTCAGGCCGACCAGCGCAATGGCTTCATCCACCCGTTCGCGATCCTCAATACCGTAGCGACCTAACGCACCGTGCCACGGATAGCGGCCAATCGCCACCAGCTCGCGCACCGTCATGCCTTCGGCGGCAGGCAGTTGCTGCGGCAGATAGGCGACTTCACGGGCGAAGGCTTTATTCTGCCAGTCCGCCACCGGACGATCGTTAAGCATCACCTGCCCCGCCGTTGCCGCATGATGGCGACCCAGCATTTTGAGCAGGGTGGATTTTCCGGAGCCGTTGTGGCCAATCAGCCCACAGACTTTTCCGGCGGGAAAGGAGAGTGACAGCGGCTGAAGCAGCGTTCGGCCTGGGACGGTAAAACTGACGTGATCGAGAGAGAAAGTCGTTTCTGTAGCGTGCTGAGGTTGCATAGCGATCTTCTGATTGGCGGGCGCGGCGAACCGCGCCCGGTTAAACATTTAGAAACGGAAGGTAGCAGTACCAATGATTTGGCGATCCGCACCCCAGTAGCAGGCGTAGTCGCGGTAGCAGCTGGCAACGTATTCACGATCGAACAGGTTGTTGACGTTCACACCCACGGAAGAACCCGGCAGGCCAAAGCGACCCAGATCGTATTTCACCGCAGCGTCAACCACCGAGTAGGAGGCCACGCTGAAGTTTTTATTAATATCGGTTCCGGTGCTGTACTGACCGACGCTGTTACCCACGTAGCGCACGCCGCTGCCGATGGTCAGGCCGCTGAGCGCGGTTTCATGGAAGGTGTAGTCAGCCCACAGGGAAGCCATGTTTCTTGGCACCTGCACCGGGCGCTGATCCTGCAGATCGGTGTCATGCGTGTATTTCGCATCGGTGAAAGTGTAAGACGCGGTCACGTTGATGTTGGCATTAACGGCCGCTTTGGCCTCCAACTCAACGCCGCGCGAACGCATCTCACCGCTCTGCACGCTGAAGAAATCATGATCCGGGTCGCCGGTCAGGTTTTTATTCTTGGTCAGCTGATACACCGCGGCGGTAATCACGATCGGACGGTCTTTCGGTACGAATTTCACCCCGGCCTCATACTGCTTGGCGCGTGATGGATCGAACGGCTGGCCATCGAACGTGGTCCCTGACGTTGGCAGGAACGACTCGCTGTAGCTGAAGTATGGCGCGATACCGTTGTCAAACACATAGTTCACGCCGCCGCGCCAGGTAAACTGCTGATCGTTTTTCTCAGCGGTACTGTTACCGGTACGGTTATAGGCGGAGGTTTTGGCGAAATCATAGCGGCCGCCCAGCGTCAGCACCCAGCGATTCCACTCCATCTGATCCTGAGCATACAGGCCGGTTTGCTCCTGCTTGTTCAGATATTTATACGGGAAGTTCAGGGTATAGCTGTCGTTGCCATACTGTGGATTGATCGCGCTAATCGGGTCAGCTGAGCCGAAATCGGCGTTAATATCGTTACGCATACGCAGATAATCAACGCCCATCAGCAGGGTGTGATCGACATCGCCGGTGGCAAATTTTGCCTGAGCCTGAGTATCCACGGTGAAGGTATTCAGCTCTTCCTGCGAAAGGGCCACGCCGCGCGTGATTTCGTTCGTGGTGCTGTTAAAACCGTTGCCGTAGATGCTGCGATAGTCGGTGGTCACCTTCGCATAGCGCAGGTTCTGGTGCACGGTCCAGGTATCATTGAACTGGTGATCGAAGCTGTATCCCACCATCTGCTGCTTGCGGGAAATTTTGTTGCTGTCTTCACCCTCGTCAAAGTTGGTTGGCAGCTTATGCTGATTGCCGTTGGAATCAATAATCGGCACTACCGTTCCCTGACGCGGCAGCCAGCCGTAGTAGCCGGTTTCCGGCTCGTTCTGGAAATAGCTGAGGAAGGTGAAGTTGGTTTTCTCGTCGGGCTGCCAGCTGAACGAAGGCGCAATGGTGTAGCGCTTCTCTTTGTTCATTTCCTGCTGGGCATCCTGGCTGCGGGCCTGGCCGGTCAGACGATAGGAGAATTCGTTGTTGTCATCCAGCGCGCCGCCGAAGTCAAAACCGGTCGCATACAGATTGTCGCTGCCCATCTGGAACTGCACTTCGCGCAGGGTTTCGGTGGTCGGACGTTTGCTGACCAGCGCGACAACCCCACCCGGATTGCTTTTGCCGTACAGCACGGAAGCCGGGCCACGCAGCAGTTCTGCTCGCTCAAGGAAGTAAGGGTCGATATTAAACTCGGAGTAGTTATCCCCCTGCAGTTTCATACCGTCCAGATACTGGTTGGTGTTGGTTTCGCTGAAGCCACGGATCGCCAGCGCATCGATCACGTTCGATGAACCGCGGTTACCCACCATCACGCCCGGCGTATAGCCAAAGGCTTTTTTGACCGACTGGACCTGACGCATCTCCATTTCCTGGCGAGTCACCACGGAAACGGACTGCGGATTTTTTTCAATTGGCGTATCTGTCTTGGTCCCGGTCGCAGAATGTTCTGCTGCGATCGTCGGGGAAGGTCCCCATGCACTTTCCTGCGGTCCATTCGCGGCATTAGCACTTACGGTGATCGTCTGTTCACCGGCGGCAACAGCATTGCCAATTCCCGCTAGCGACATGGCAACAAAAATTGCCAGCTGACGCTTACGGGTGTTTATGATTGCATTATTTGTTGAAAAATCACGCGAATGGGCCATATTGCTTTTCTCTGAACAAAGAGTGATTGAGTGAGTGGTAAATGTGAAGCTAAACGAGAATTATTATTATAACGATTAGATAATATGCGAAACAAAGCAAGTTCTGCAAGAAAAAATCGGCACGACGAAACGTAGAAAGGGCCATGCAGGCATTGCCCACGCAGCCCCAAAGGAGATTATTGTTTGTAGGGTTAAAAATAATATCTATAGCCAATCAATAATCTTGTCGGAAATAGATTAAAGATGCTTACTGATGAAGCTCCGTTTTTACCTGTTCTATTTGCCGATGGAGTTCAGGCAGCGTTTCAATCCGCGGCCTGAAGGGCAATGGCGGAAAATAACGTAGCACTCAACAGCAAACCGGAAGCGATTAAATTATGTTTTATGCAACATCCCTTTAATAGAATTAATCAGCGCCAATATCCTCTTCGAACCGGTAATTAAAAAAAGCTATCGCGAGCCTGTTTTTATAACAGGATGTAAATCAGAAGGTTAAAAAGCACGCAGAATCAAAATAAGCAGTGAATGCAAACCAGTAATTATTTAAATCCTCCATAAAAATAAAAAACCCGAATTAATAATAATATCGAATTCGGGTTTTATTTTTACCTAATCCCCTGCCTGTTGACTATTACCGGGGAGATAATCTTCCCGGTAATAGTGATATCAGCAGGTTAATTACTGACCAAACATATCCTTAATCCAGCCAGCAACACCGTCGCTGTCCTTCTGTTGATCCTGAGGCTGCTGCGGTTGAGTCTGCGGCTGCCCCTGTGGATTCTGCTGCGGATTGTTGTTCTGCTGCAGCATATGCTGCTGCTGATCGATCTGCTGCTGTTGCTGCTGGCAGAGCGCATCCGCGTCGGTGGTCCAGACCGGAAGTGAACGCCAGCTGCTGCTGCCGCTGCCACAGACGAAGTTACCGGCGGAATCGACGTTCATCCGGGCAATATCTTCCGGCGGCGTCAGCTGGAGCGGCATCGGTGCCTGATTTTCCAGATAGCGTCGATACAGCTGCATCGCCCCGCTGGCCCCGTACAGCTTGGTTGGCTGGTTGTTATCGCGGCCGATCCAGGTAATCGCCACTTCTTTACCGTCGATTCCGGCGAACCAGCTGTCGACCAGGTTATTGGTGGTCCCGGTTTTCCCGGCCAGCATCGCTTTCGGATACTTAGCACCTAGCGCACGCGCGGTACCGTGATCGGCCACCTGCTGCATGGTGTAGAGCGTCAGATAGGCCGCCTGCGCGCTGACCGTCCGCTCCGCCTGCGGGAAGCTCTGGTACAGTACGGTGCCGTCTTCCGCAATCACCGAACGCAGCGCCGAAAGCGGAGCGCGATTACCGCCGCTGGCAATGGTCTGGAAGGCCTGTGCCACTTCAACCGGCGTCAGGTTCAGCGCGCCCAGCAGCATCGCCGGAACCGGCTGTAGCTGATCTTTCGACACGCCCAGCTTCGTCCAGGTATCTACCACCTGCGGCAGGCCCAGCGTCATCCCCAGATTGACCGTCGGCACGTTCATCGAGTTGGTCAGGGCATCCACCAGCATGACCTGACCGCTGAAGCGATGATCGTCGTTCTGCGGACGCCAGACCTGGCCGTTAGGCTGCTTAAGCGAGATCGGATTATCGGCAATCCACGAGTTCAGGCGGTAGGTGTCCGGCTGGCTCAGCGCCGTCAGATAGGTGGCCGGTTTCGCCAGGGAACCGATTGAACGCCGCGCCTGCAGCGCACGGTTATACCCGGCAAACTGCGGATCGGCACCGCCGACCATTGCGCGCACTTCCCCGCTAAAGCGATCGACCACCACCATCGCGGTTTCCAGATCGTTCAGGCCGCGCTGTTTACGCAGTGCCGGAATTCCATCCTCAACGGATTTCTCCGCAGCATCCTGCGAGACCGAATCCAGCGTGGTGAAGATCTTCACGCCGGAGAGATCTTTGATCTTATCGCCCAGCTTCGCCTGCAGCTCGTTACGTACCATCTGCATAAAGGCAGGCTGCGGCGTAATCACCCCGCCCTTCGGCTGCACGCCCAGCGGGCGCGCGCTCAGCATGTCGTACAGTTCCTGGTCAATCACGTTCTGCTGCTGTAGCAGACGCAGCACCAGGTTCCGACGCTCCAGCGCCAGCTTAGGATTACGCCACGGGTTGTACAGCGACGCCCCTTTCACCATGCCAACCAGCAGCGCCTGCTGATCGAGGCTCAGCTCGTCAACCGGACGGCCGAAGTAGTAAAGGCTGGCCAGCGGGAAGCCACGGATCTGATCGCTGCCCGCCTGGCCGAGGTACACCTCGTTCAGATACAGTTCAAGGATGCGATCCTTGCTGAAGCGTGCATCCATGATCAGCGCCATATAGGCTTCGTTCGCCTTACGCCACAGTGAACGCTCGTTGGTCAGGAACAGGTTCTTCACCAGCTGCTGGGTCAGCGTACTGCCGCCCTGCACCGCACGACCGGCGGTAATGTTGGCGAGGAATGCACGACCAATCGAGAAGAAGCTGATGCCGTCATGCTGATAGAAGTGACGGTCCTCGGTGGCAACCAGCGTGTCCACCAGCAGGTCAGGGAAACCGGCACGGGGAACGAACAGGCGCTGTTCGCCGTTCGGCGACTGCAGCATGGTGATCAGCCGCGGATCGAGGCGGAAGAAACCAAAGCTGCGGCCGTTGTCGAGGTTTTTAATGTCGCTCAGGCTGTCGCCGCTGAAGCTGAGACGCGCGCGGATCTGCCCTTCTTTACTGTCGGGGAAATCAAACGGGCGGCGGATCATCTCAATGCTGTTGGCCTGCACGGTGAATTCACCTGGGCGCGTCATGCGCGTCACCTGGCGATACTGCGTGCCTTCCAGCAGAGCGATCATCTCTTTTTTGTTGTAGGACATGCCCGGCTCAAGGCTGACCATACGGCCATAGACCGTGGCAGGCAGCTGCCAGACTTTGCCGTCAATGCGGCTGCGGATCTGTGAATCCAGGTAAACGCCATAGGCGGCCATCGCCACAATAAAGATCAGCAGCAGTTTCAGCAGTAAGCGCAGCCAGCCGCGTTTTTTACGCGATGGCTTACCATTTCCCTTACGTGGCACCGGGGTTACCTCCTCGTCGTCCTGGTCATCATCCCGATCGTCATAATCGTCATACTCTTCTTCCCTGTAGCGACCTTTTCCCGCAGATTTCCGCGTTGGCTTGGGCTGCTTACCTTTGCGCCCGATAGGCTCGCGATCGTCAGACATTCGTTTCATTTCTCCTGAGGCAGGCGTCGGCAACGCCGACTACTCTCGTCTTACTCTGGTCATTGCGGAAGAAGAACCTTCCGAAATAACGCGGCCATCACGCCAGCACATCGGCCGGATCTATGACGGGTTGGAAAACTTTTTTACCCGCCGCGTGGGTAGCGCGCTGGCGGGATCGTCGGGCCACAGATGCTTCGGATAGCGCCCTTTCATCTCTTTCTGCACTTCCCGATATGCCCCGGCCCAGAACGCGGCCAGATCGCGCGTGATCTGCAGCGGGCGATGCGCCGGGGACAGTAATTCCAGCACCAGCGGCACCCTTCCCTGCGCGACGCTGGGATTCTGCGCCTCGCCGTACATCTCCTGCAGGCGCACCGCCAGCACCGGCGGCTTGTCCTCATGATAATGCACGGGCAGCCGACTTCCGGTGGGCACAGTGTAATGAGTTGGCAACACAGTATCCAGTTGCTGACGCTGTGACCATGTCAACATTTGTAAGAGCGCGCCCACCATGTCCAGCTGCTTCAGCCCTTTACCGTCGCGTACGCCGCTCATCGCGGGCAGCAGCCACTGTTCAAGCGTAGCCAGCAGCGTGGACTCGTCGGCAGCGGGCCACTCGGCCTCCGGCAGCCACTGCGCGGCACACAGCAGGCGCAGGCGCAGCTGCTCGGCCTGCGGCGTCCAGTTCAGCACGCTTAGCCCTTTATTTCGCACCCAGCGCAGCATAGCGGCATGCAGCTCCTGCTCGTCGGGTTTAGCCAGCGGCTGGGATTTCAGCACCAGCTGGCCGATCTGCTCACGCTTCCAGGCACGCAGCGTGCCTTTTTCTTCGTCCCACTCGACTTCCGTTTGCTGCTGCACCAGCGCCGGGACTTCACGGATCAGTGACTCAATCGTCACCGGCAGCGCCTGCAGAATGCGCGCATCGGGCTGGCTACCGCTTTGCAGCAGCGCAGGGACAATCAGCCACTCGT
Source organism: Erwinia sp. JUb26 (assembly GCF_003751505.1). GTDB lineage: Bacteria > Pseudomonadota > Gammaproteobacteria > Enterobacterales > Enterobacteriaceae > Erwinia. The sequence goes on from NZ_RJVB01000010.1 coordinate 56,410, forward strand.
AGCGGGTCAGCGCCGCATCATTTTCCAGCGTCGCGCCGCTGCCGTTAGCCAGCTGGTAGCGGCCTCCGTCGCCGCGACGCCGGGCGATACGATCGGGGAAGGCGACGGCCAGCAGCGGGGCAAGGCGATCCTCATCCACACCGCCACCGCTGACGCCCAGCCGCTGCTGTAGCTGCTTTGCGCGGCGCTGCCACTGCGGCAGGCGGCGGTGAAGGCCGTCGCGCAGATCGATGCTGCCCCGCTGGGGTTCTTCAAGCATAGCCACCAGCTGTGCCGCCGTGGCAACAGCATCGGCATTTTCGCCCGCGGCCGCCAGCATTGCGCCATAGCGCGGTTCGCTGCCCAGCGCGGCAATTTTGCGCCCGCGCGCGGTCAGCTGGCCGCCGCCGTCGGTGACGTCTAACTGGCGTAACAGCTGTTGGGCCGCGTCAATACCCGCCTGCGGAGGGCGATCCAGCCAGCTTAGCTGATCGACGTCGCGGCAGCCCCACTGCAGCAAATCCAGCCACAGGGAAGAGAGGTCACTGTGCATAATTTCAGGATCGCCGTGTGCCGCCGCGCGCTCCGCCTGCTCTTTCGCCAGCAGATGCAGGCAGATACCGGGTTCAAGTCGCCCGGCACGACCGGCGCGTTGGGTCATCGACGCCTGGCTGACGCGCTGGGTTTGCAGCCGCGTCAGGCCGGTACGCACATCGAACAGCGCGGTGCGCTCGAGCGCACTGTCGACCACCAGGCGGATACCTTCAATGGTCAGGCTGGTTTCGGCAATGTTTGTCGCCAGCACGACTTTACGCCGCCCTTCAGACGCGGGCAGGATCGCCCGTTGCTGCTCTGACAGTGGCAGCGCGCCGTAAAGCGGGCAGAGATCGATATCGGCCGCAATCATCTCCACCAGTTGGGTTTGCACCCGCTGGATCTCCGCCACGCCGGGTAGAAACAGCAGCAGCGATCCCGGCTCTTCGCGCAGCAGCTGGGCCACCTGTCGGGCTACCGCCTCTTCAAAGCGCTGATGAGCCGCCAGCGGCAGATAACGGCGATCCACCGGATACGATCGCCCTTCAGAAATAATCATCGGTGCCTGCGGCAGCTGCCTGCTCAGCGCCGCGTTGTCCAGCGTCGCCGACATAATCAGCACGGTCAGGTCATCACGCAGCCCCTGCTGCACGTCCAGCAGCAGCGCCAGCGCCAGATCGGCCTGCAGACTGCGTTCGTGAAACTCATCGAGGATCACCAGCGACACGCCGTCCAGCATCGGATCCTGATCCTGCTGCAGCATGCGGGTTAAGATCCCTTCCGTTACCACCTCCAGCCGGGTTTGCGGCCCGCTGCGGCTTTCGCCGCGCATCCGGTAGCCGACGGTTTCACCCGGCTGCTGCCCCAGCTGTTCCGCCAGCCGCTGCGCCACGTTGCGCGCCGCCAGCCTGCGCGGCTCAAGCAGCAGAATGCGGCCGCTAAAGGAAGCCTGCTTTAAGATCTGTAGCGGGAGCCAGGTGGATTTCCCGGCGCCGGTCGGGGCAGCCAGCAGCACCTGTGGGGAGGATTGCAGCGCCGCCAGCAGTTCGGGCAAGACGGCACTGACCGGTAATGAACTCACGTTTAGCTCCATAACAGCATGGTCTTAATCTTTCGGGCATTGTAGCATTCCCGGGGTTGATTTACCGGAGGACGCGATGCGCGAATCTAAACGGCTGTTCTTCGGCATCGAATTGCCGAAAGAGATGAAACAGCAGATTATTCAGTGGCGCGCCTGGGGCTTTCCCGCAGACCTGGGCTATCCGGTCGCCGCAGAAAGTCTGTACCTGACGCTGGCCTGGCTGGGCGAAGTCAGTGATGAGAAAGCGCAGGCGCTGATGCTGCTGGCTGGGCGCATCCGGCAGCCCGGCTTTACGCTGACGCTGGACGACGCCGGCCACTGGCCGCGTTCTGGTCAGGTCTGGCTGGGGCCGCACTGCGCACCGCGTGGCCTGCTACAGCTGGCCGCACTGCTACGCGCTCAGGCCGCGCGTCACGGCTGCGCACAATCGCCACAGCCCTTTCATCCGCATGTCACATTACTGCGCCAGGCTACGCAGCCGGTAAAGCTGCCAGCGCGTGATTTTAGCTGGTCGCTGCCCGTCGGGCGTTTTGTGCTGTTTCAGTCGCACTTCTCCCGCGGGCAAACCCGTGTTAAGGAGATTAAGGGCTGGGCGCTTCAATAAGGATTTCCTATGGAATACAGTCCCGCCCTGCAATCGGCAACGCTGATTAAACGCTATAAGCGCTTTCTGGCCGATGTGATCACGCCAGACGGCGAGACGCTGACCCTCCACTGCGCCAATACCGGCGCGATGACCGGGTGCGCCACGCCGGGGGATACCGTGTGGTATTCCACCTCCGCCAGCCTGACGCGAAAGTATCCCCACAGCTGGGAGCTGACCGGAACGCAAAGCGGAGAGCTAATTTGCATTAATACCCTGCGCGCCAACACGTTAGTGCGTGAAGCGCTGGAAGAAGGACGGATTGCAGAATTATCCGGTTACACCCACCTGCAGCCTGAAGTTAAATACGGCGCCGAAAACAGCCGTATTGACTTCCTGTTACAGGCAGAGGGTTGCCGTAACTGCTATATTGAAGTCAAATCCGTTACGTTATTACAGCAGGGCAAAGGGTACTTCCCGGACGCGGTAACCACGCGTGGCCAGAAGCATCTGCGCGAGCTGACTCAGATCGCGCAGTCCGGCCAACGGGCAGTTCTGTTTTTCGCCGTTCTGCACTCGGGGATTGAGGACGTTGCCCCCGCAAGTCACATTGATGCGCGCTACGCAGAACTATTAGCACAGGCACAGCATAACGGCGTTGAGCTGCTTTGCTATAAGGCACAGTTATCACCCGAAGGGATCAGTCTGATTCGCCCCCTGAAGGTAGAGTTGTAAAAATTGGCGCAATTTGCTGTTATAAGCACGCTTTCGGCAAGGGGCCAAATACGCTCTTCCTCACATGCTTGTCAAGGCATGTTCAGGAATAATTGCCAACCTTAATCGCTTCTGTTATTTATAGCGGCCTGTTTTTTCCCCTCCGGGGGATCGATGCCCGACAGTTTCGGCATGCAGGGCAGGCAATAGCCGTGTGGGACTTCACCGGCTGACAGTATCTGCAGCCTGAGAAGTGAAGGGTATAGTGCGTGTTATCCAGGAGAAACAACATGCAAGAAGGGCAAAACCGTAAAACATCGTCCCTGAGTATTCTCGCCATCGCTGGGGTGGAGCCATACCAAGAGAAGCCAGGCGAAGAGTATATGAACGACGCCCAGCTGGAGCACTTCAAGAAAATCCTTGAAGCCTGGCGTAACCAGCTTCGGGATGAAGTGGACCGCACGGTTTCGCACATGCAGGATGAAGCTGCTAACTTCCCGGATCCCGCTGACCGCGCAACACAGGAAGAAGAGTTTAGTCTTGAACTGCGTAACCGTGACCGCGAGCGCAAGTTGATCAAAAAGATCGAGAAGACGCTGAAGAAAGTGCTGGATGACGATTTCGGCTACTGTGATTCATGTGGCGTTGAAATTGGTATTCGTCGCCTTGAAGCGCGTCCGACTGCCGATATGTGTATCGACTGTAAAACGCTGGCGGAAATCCGCGAAAAACAAATGGCCGGTTAACGGCAACAGGATTGCGCAGTGGATCCGGGAGCGGTTCTCCGTTCCCGTTTCACTGCCCTTCCCCACTCATGATGTCAGCATCCTATATCGGGCGCTTTGCCCCCTCTCCTTCCGGTGATTTGCATTTCGGCTCTCTGATTGCCGCCGTTGGCAGCTACCTGCAGGCTCGCGCGCAGCACGGTCTGTGGCGCGTTCGCATTGAAGATATCGATCCTCCCCGTGAAATCCCCGGCGCGGCGACCCGCATCCTGAAACAGCTCGAGCATTACGGTCTGCTCTGGGACGGTGACGTGCTGTGGCAGTCGCAGCGCCATGAAGCTTATCGCGCCGCACTCGACTGGCTAAAACAGCAGGGGAAGAGCTATTACTGCACCTGCACGCGCAGCCGTATCCAGCAGATCGGCGGCCTGTATGATGGCCACTGCCGAACGCTGCATCACGGGGCGCAGCAGGCCGCGCTGCGTCTGAAGGTGGATGCGCCGGTCAGCACCTTTCGCGATCGCCTGCGCGGTACGGTACAGGCCGATGCGCGCCTGGCCGCCGAAGACTTTATTATTCACCGCCGCGACGGACTGTTTGCCTATAATCTTGCTGTGGTGGTTGACGATCGTTTTCAGGGGATCACGGAAGTGGTGCGCGGAGCCGATTTGATCGAGCCAACCGTCAGGCAAATCACGCTCTATCAGCAGTTTGGCTGGCCAGCCCCTGGTCATCTGCATTTGCCGCTGGTGTTAAATCATGACGGCAACAAGCTGTCGAAGCAGAATCACGCCGCGCCGCTGCCCGAGGGCGATCCGCGCCCGGCGCTGGTGAAGGCGCTGCGTTTCCTTGGCCAGAGAGTTACAGAAAACTGGCAGGATTTCAGCCAGCAGGCACTTTTACAGCAGGCGGTCAGTCACTGGGATCTCAGTTTAATCCCGATTACCGACGCGCAGCAGCAGGATACGGCGACATCGGCATTCTCAAACGGTTCACTCTGAGCTATGATTAGCCGCTGTTTTTACCGCACAGAATTCATTGTCACTATCGAGGTGTCCCATTTTTACCCGAGTTGCTAATTTTTGCCGAAAAGTTCTCAGTCGCGATGAGGTTGTACCAGCCGGGATCGAGGAAGTGCGTCAGATGACCGTTATTCCTCGCGATCGTCATAACATCTCACGCAAGGACATCAGCGAAAATGCCCTCAAGGTGCTCTATCGCCTGAATAAAGCGGGCTTTGAAGCCTACCTGGTGGGCGGTGGCGTACGCGATCTGTTGCTGGGTAAAAAGCCGAAAGATTTCGATGTCACCACCAACGCTACGCCGGAGCAGATGCGTAAACTGTTCCGCAACTGTCGCCTGGTCGGTCGCCGTTTCCGTCTGGCGCACGTGATGTTCGGTCCCGAAATCATCGAAGTGGCCACCTTCCGCGGTCACCACGAGGCGGAACAGCAGCCCGTTGACGATCGCAACAGCTCGCAGCGCGGCCAGAACGGCATGCTGCTGCGCGATAACATCTTCGGCTCGATCGAAGATGACGCCCAGCGCCGCGACCTGACGATTAACAGCCTCTACTACAGCGTGGCGGACTTTACCGTGCGCGATTATGTCGGTGGCCTGAACGATCTGCAGCAGGGCATTATCCGCATGATCGGCGATCCGGAAACCCGCTATCGCGAAGATCCGGTGCGGATGCTGCGCGTGGCGCGCTTTGCCGCCAAGCTGAATATGAGCATAGCCGCTGAAACCGGTGAACCTATCCCGCGCCTTGCCACGCTGCTGCATGATATCCCACCGGCACGTCTGTTTGAGGAATCCCTCAAGCTGCTGCAGGCGGGCTACGGTGAAGCCACCTACCGCAAGCTGTGTGAATATCAGCTGTTCCAGCCGCTGTTCCCGATCATTACCCGCTACTTCACCGAACAGGGTGACAGTAATATGGAGCGGATGATCCAGCTGGTGCTGAAGAATACGGATACCCGTATTCACACTCAGATGCGCGTAAACCCGGCATTCCTGTTTGCGGCCATGTTCTGGTACCCGCAGCTGGAAGCCGCGCAGAAAATCGCTCAGGAGAGCGGTCTGGCCTATTACGATGCCTTCGCGCTGGCGATGAACGACGTACTGGATGAAGCCTGCCGTTCGCTGGCAATTCCGAAACGCATCACCTCGCTGGTGCGTGATATCTGGACCCTGCAGCTGCGCCTGTCGCGCCGCCACGGCAAGCGCGCCTGGAAGCTGATGGAACATCCTAAGTTCCGCGCCGCCTACGATCTGTTGGCCCTGCGCGCCGAAGTGGAAAACAATCACGAACTGCAGCGCCTGACTACCTGGTGGGGTGAGTTCCAGGTTTCCGCGCCGCCGCAGCAGAAAACCATGCTGAACACCCTCGGGGACGATCCGGCACCGCGCCGCCGCACCCGCCGTCCGCGTAAGCGCGTGCCGGGCAGTGGTCGCGGATACGACAACAACAACGCATGACGCGAGTTTATCTGGCGCTGGGCAGTAATCTGGCCGATCCACTGCTTCAGGTGCAATCGGCACTGGATGCGCTGGCCGCGATTCCGCAGAGCAGGCTGATCGCCTGCTCTTCTCTCTACCGCACGCCGCCGTACGGCCCACCCGACCAGCCTGACTATCTTAACGCCGCCGTGGCGCTGGATACCGGGCTCAGCCCCGAAGCGCTGCTGGATCACACCCAGCGCATTGAGCTGGAGCAGGGGCGCGTGCGCAAAGATCATCGCTGGGGCCCACGCACGCTGGATCTCGACATCATGCTGTTTGGCAGCCTGACGCTGGACACCCCGCGCCTGACAGTGCCGCACTACGATATGCACAATCGCGCCTTTATGCTGCTGCCGCTGCAGGAAATCGCCCCCGATCTCTGCCTGCCGGACGGCACGCATATTGCCGATCTGCTGGCCCCGCTGGACAGCAGCGCTATCCGTCCCTGGTAACCGCATGTCGGTGCCGCCCGAGCTGCGCCGGATATCCCCTTTGCACTCTCCTCCCCATCCTTTAAGATACGCCAACCAGGAAGACTCTTACTGAGGATACGATGAAACCGACTACCGTCTCGACCTTGCGTCAATGGAAACAGCAGGGGCGTAAATTTGCTTCTATCACCGCCTATGAATTCAGCTTCGCCCGTCTGTTTGCCGATGAAGGCATCCAGGTGCTGCTGGTAGGGGATTCACTGGGGATGGTGGTTCAGGGCCACGACTCCACGCTGCCGGTCACCGTGTCTGATATCGCTTATCACACCACAACGGTCCGCCGCGGCGCGCCCGCCGCCCTTCTGCTCGCCGACCTGCCGTTTATGAGCTACAGCACCCCGCAGCAAACCTTCGACAGCGCCGCACAGCTGATGCGTGCCGGGGCCAACATGGTGAAGCTGGAAGGCGGTAAATGGCTGGCGGAGACGGTGAAGCAGCTGACCGAGCGCGCGGTGCCGGTGTGTGGCCACCTTGGCCTGACGCCGCAGTCGGTAAATATCTTCGGCGGGTATAAAATTCAGGGCCGCGCCGAGGCCGACGCCGATCGCCTGCTGGAAGACGCGCTGGCGCTGGAAGCCGCCGGTATGCAGCTGCTGGTGCTGGAGTGCGTACCGGTGGCGCTGGCAAAACGCGTCACCGACGCGCTGACCATTCCGGTTATCGGCATTGGTGCCGGTAACGTTACCGACGGACAGATCCTGGTGATGCACGATGCGTTTGGCATCACCGGCGGACATATCCCGAAATTCGCTAAAAACTTCCTTGCTGAAACCGGCGACATCCGTGCCGCCGTGCGCCAGTACGTCACGGAAGTGGAAAACGGCAGCTATCCCGCCGAACAACACAGCTTCCAGTAACCGAGGAGAAACACCGTGCTGATTATTGAAACCCTGCCGCTGCTCCGCCGTGAAATCCGCCGCTGGCGTCAGGATGGTAAACGTATCGCGCTGGTGCCCACCATGGGCAACCTGCACGATGGGCATATGACGCTGGTTGATGAAGCGCGCGCGCGTGCGGATATCGTGGTGGTGTCCGTTTTCGTTAACCCGATGCAGTTTGAACGCGCCGACGACCTGGCGAACTACCCGCGTACCCTTCAGGCTGACTGTGAAAAGCTGAACCGTCGCGGCGTCGATCTGGTGTTTTCCCCGGCACCGGCGGATATCTACCCGCAGGGTCTGCACGAGCAGACGTTCGTCGACGTTCCCGGTCTCTCCACTCTGCTGGAGGGTGCCAGCCGCCCGGGGCATTTTCGCGGCGTGTCCACCATCGTCAGCAAGCTGTTTAACCTGGTTCAGCCGGACATCGCCTGCTTCGGCGAGAAGGACTTCCAGCAGCTGGCGCTGATCCGCAAAATGGTGGCGGATATGGGCTACGACCTGGAGATCGTCGGCGTGCCGACGGTACGTGCGAAAGACGGCCTCGCGCTCAGCTCGCGCAACGGCTATCTGACCGCCGATGAGCGCAAAATCGCGCCGGGTCTAAGCCAGGTGATGAATGATATTGCTAACAAGCTGAGTAACGGCGAGCGCCATATTGAAGAGCTGATTGCTGACGCCGAAACGGCCCTTGCTGAGAAAGGGCTGCGGGCGGATGGCCTGGCGATTGTGGATGCCGATACCCTGCTGCCGCTAACCACGGACAGCCGTCGTGCGGTGATCCTGATGGCCGCATGGCTGGGTAAAGCTCGCCTGATTGATAACCAGCAGGTTGATCTCACCCAGTAGACAGCGTTGCCCGCAGGGGCAATACTGTCGTTCGTTTTTCGACTGATTGCAGAGTTACAGCTTATGAACCGTACTATGTTGCAGGGTAAACTCCACCGGGTGAAAGTCACCCAGGCCGACCTGAATTACGAAGGCTCCTGCGCCATCGATCAGGACTTTCTCGACGCTTCCGGCATCCTGCAGTATGAGGCGATCGATATTTACAACGTCAACAACGGCCAGCGTTTTTCCACCTACGCGATTGCCGCCGAGCGCGGCTCGAAAATCATCTCGGTCAACGGCGCGGCCGCGCGCTGCGCCTGTGAGGGCGACCTGCTGATTATCTGTTCTTACGTGCAGATGTCGGACGCCGAAGCCCGCGAATGGCAGCCGAAAGTGGCCTACTTTGAAGGCGACAACCAGATGAAGCGTGTGGCGAAAGCCGTCCCGGTTCAGGTGGCGTAAACAAAACGGGGCGGCCATTTATGGTCGCCCCGTTCAGTTCATTTCAGTCAATCACATCAGGTTCGCAGCCCGCGACCCCGCTGGATCAGCGACCACGCCAGCGCATAAAACACCACGATAAACGCCACCAGCACCGCCAGCGTGAAGCCCAGCGGCACGTCATTGATACCGAGGAAGCCGTAGCGGAATCCGCTAATCATATAGACGATAGGATTCAGCTTGGAGACCACCTGCCAGACCGGCGGCAGCAGCGTCAGTGAGTAAAACACCCCGCCAAGATAGGTCAGCGGCGTCAGCACAAACGTCGGGATCAGGCTGATATCGTCAAAGGTGCGAGCAAAGACCGCATTCAGCAGACCGGCCAGCGAGAACAGGATCGCCGTCAGCAGCAGCGTCACCGCCACCATCAGCCACGAATGCACCTGGAAAGGCACGAAGAACAGCGAAATCGCCGTGACCAGCACGCCCACGCAGACGCCGCGCGCCACGCCACCGCCGACGTAACCGGCGATAATCACATGCGTTGGCACCGGCGCCACCAGCAGCTCTTCAATATTGCGCTGGAACTTGGAACTGAAAAACGACGAGGCAACGTTGGCATAGGCGTTGGTGATCACCGCCATCATGATCAGGCCAGGCACGATAAACTGCATATAGGTGAAGCCGTGCATTTCACCAATGCGTGAGCCGATCAGATTACCGAAGATGATAAAGTACAGCGTCATGGTAATGACCGGCGGAACCAGCGTCTGGATCCAGATACGGGCAAAGCGGTTAACCTCTTTACTCCAGATGCTCTTGAGGGCTACCCAGTACAAATGTGTCATGCTTTCTCTCCCGTGTGACCATTCACCAGGTCAACAAACAGCTCCTCAAGACGGTTCGCCTTGTTGCGCATACTCAGCACCTGCACGCCCTGAGCGCTCAGCTGGCTAAACACGCTGTTCAGCCCCTGCTCGCGCAGCACTTCCACTTCCAGCGTTGAGGTATCCACCAGCCGATACTTGAAGCCTTCCAGCTGCGGCAGCGGGCTTTTTGCGGCCAGATCGAGGATAAAGGTTTCCGACTTCAGCTTCGCCAGCAGCCCCTTCATTGAGGTGTTCTCCACCAGTTCACCGCTCTGGATAATGCCGATGTTGCGGCACAGCATTTCCGCCTCTTCCAGATAGTGGGTAGTCAGAATGATGGTGGTGCCGCGGGCGTTCAGATCTTTCAGGAAGGTCCACATCGAACGACGCAGCTCGATATCCACCCCAGCGGTTGGCTCATCCAGAATCAGCAGCTTCGGTTCGTGCATCAGTGCGCGGGCGATCATCAGGCGACGTTTCATGCCGCCGGAGAGCATACGCGCACGCTCGTTGCGCTTCTGCCAGAGGTCTAGCTGGGTCAGGTATTTTTCCGCCCGCTTCACCGCTTCGCGTTTTTCCACACCGTAATAACCGGCCTGATCGACGACGATCTGCTGCACGGTTTCAAACTGGTTAAAGTTAAATTCCTGCGGTACCAGCCCCAGCTGACGCTTGGCATTGACCACGTCGTTTTGCAGATCGTAACCAAACACCCGCACCCGGCCGCTGGTTTTATTCACCAGCGAACTGATGATGCCAATGGTGGTGGATTTACCCGCCCCGTTAGGGCCGAGCAGCGCATAGAAATCACCTGCCTCAACCTGGAGATCGATTCCCTTGAGCGCCTGAACTCCGCCCGCGTAGGTTTTGGTCAGTTTTTCAAGTTCAAGTGCATAAGTCATAGGTAAGAAATAGCCCTTTGTATTTATCGTGTCGCGTTTAGTTTCTTGTTTGCCGTTTTCAAGCGCCGATCATTGCCCTATATTACCGCAACGTTTTTGTGTGTGACTGGTCGACACCATTATGAAAGATATTGAAACCCTTATCAGCAATAACCGCGAATGGTCCCGATTGCTGAAAGAGGAAGATCCCGGTTTTTTTGAACGTTTGTCTCTGGCACAAAAACCCCGTTTCCTGTGGATTGGCTGCTCCGACAGTCGCGTTCCCGCCGAGCGACTGACCGGGCTGGAGCCTGGCGAACTTTTCGTTCACCGCAACGTGGCCAATCTGGTGATTCACACCGACCTCAACTGCCTTTCCGTCGTGCAGTACGCGGTGGAGGTGCTGGAGGTTGAACATATTATTATCTGCGGCCATTACGGCTGCGGCGGCGTTCAGGCGGCGGTGGAAAACCCGGAACTGGGCCTGATTAACAACTGGCTGCTGCACATTCGCGATCTCTGGTACAAACACAGTTCGCTGCTGGGTGAGCTGGCGCCGGAAAAACGCTTCGATAAACTTTGTGAAATCAACGTGATTGAGCAGGTTTACAACCTTGGCCACTCAACCGTGATGCAGTCAGCGTGGAAACGCGGACAGAAGGTGACAATTCACGGCTGGGTGTACGGCATCCTGGACGGCTATCTGCGCGACCTGGGTGTAACGGCCACCAACCGTGAAATTCTGGAACAGCGCTACCGCCACGGCATCGCCAACCTGCTGAACGACCCGGACTTCACTCCGTAAGCCACGGGCAAAACATCCCCGCCCGACTGCAATTTGCCGCACATCATATAACAGGCCGAAATTTCCGACCTTGGTCGATTGTGCGGTGGACACTGGCGGTCATTCAGCCCGATTTTACTCGTCCAGCATCACCACTTTGCCGATAAACGGCAGGTGGCGATAGCGCTGGGCGTAGTCAATACCGTAGCCCACCACGAACTCATCAGGAATAGAGAAACCGACATATTCCACCGGCACCTGCACTTCCCGGCGCTCCGGCTTATCCAGCAGAGTACAGATTGCCAGTGACTTAGGGCCACGCAGGCTGAAGATTTCCCGCACTTTGCTCAGCGTATTACCTGAATCAATAATGTCTTCGACAATCAGCACGTCCTTGCCGCGGATATCTTCATCCAGATCCTTGAGGATTTTTACATCGCGGGTACTGGAGGTGCCGTTACCGTAGCTGGAGGCGGTCATAAAATCGACCTCGTGAGGCACATCAATGGCCCGGCACAGGTCGGCCATAAACATAAAGGAGCCGCGCAGCAGGCCAACCAGCACCATATCGCTACCGCTGTTGCGGTAATGGTCATTGATTTGCTGGCCAAGTTCAGCAATGCGGGATTTGATCTCGGCTTCGGAGATCATCACTTCAACGGTATGTTTCATAGTTAGTCGTCGATTGTTCAGGGAAAGCGGCACAGTCTAGCACATTTCTCCCTCCTGACGCGCTCCGTTGCGCAACGCCCCACGGTAAATTACGCAATAGACATATGGACTGCTAAACGTAAAGATAGCCACATTTTATATCGCTATATGTTTTATCAATAGAACGTTAATTCATTTATCCTGCCCATACCGCGCATGATAGTTTAGCGCGAATAATAAAAGCACCGCGCCTAATGGCAGGAGATTGCATGGCTTCCTCACATTCTAAAAAAACGCATATCGGCAACCGCGAACTGCAGCCCGAAACCCAGATGCTTAACTACGGCTATGACCCGGCGCTGTCGGAAGGTGCGGTTAAGCCGCCGGTATTTCTCACCTCAACCTTCGTCTTCAACAGCGCCGAAGAGGGCCGCGATTTCTTTGACTACGTTTCCGGGCGTCGTGAGCCGCCTGCGGGAGAGGGAAACGGCCTGGTTTATTCGCGCTTTAATCATCCGAACAGCGAGATAGTGGAAGATCGACTGGCGGTCTATGAACGCACCGAAAGCGCGGCGCTGTTCTCCTCCGGCATGTCGGCAATTTCAACCACGCTATTGGCTTTCACCAGGCCCGGGGACACCATCCTGCACTCGCAGCCGCTTTACGGCGGTACGGAAACCCTGCTAAGCAAAACCTTCGGTAATCTGAATATTTCCAGCGTGGGATTCGCCGACGGCGTTGATGAAGCCTCAGTTCAGGCCGCCGCCGACAAGGCACTGGCGCAGGGTCGCGTGTCGGTGATCCTGATTGAGTCCCCGGCGAATCCGACCAATAGCCTGGTGGATATTGCGCTGATTAAACGCATCGCGGACAGCATCGAACAGCGGCAGAATTACCGCCCGGTAATTGCCTGCGATAACACGCTGCTGGGGCCGGTATTCTCTCGCCCAACCGAACACGGTGCGGATATCTCACTCTATTCACTGACCAAATACGTTGGCGGCCACTCGGATCTTATTGCCGGAGCGGCGATGGGCAGCAAGACGCTGATCCGCCAGGTGAAAGCGCTGCGCAGCGCCATCGGTACCCAGCTCGATCCGCACTCCAGCTGGATGATTGGACGATCGCTGGAGACGCTGGCGCTGCGTATGGAGCGCGCCAATGACAACGCGGCTGCTGTGGCGGAGTTTCTGCGCGACCATTCACAGGTGGAACACATCCACTATCTGCCGTTCCTGGACGCCGACTCGCCGCAGGGCAAAACGTATCGCGCCCAGTGCAGCGGCGCCGGTTCCACCTTCTCATTTGATATCCACGGCGGTGAAGCGGCGGCGTTTAAGTTCCTCAACTCGCTGCAGCTGTTCAAGCTGGCGGTCAGCCTCGGCGGCACCGAATCCCTCGCCAGCCATCCGGCCAGCACCACCCACTCCGGCGTTCCGCTGGAGGTCCGCGACCGCATAGGTATTAAATCCACGACGATCCGCCTGTCGATCGGCATCGAAAATAAAGACGACTTGATCGAGGATCTGCGGCTGGCGCTGCTGGGGTAAACGTTTGATCGCCAGCAGCAGCGGATGATGCTGCTGCTGGTTTTGAGTTGTTGTCGGGTGATTTATAAGGGCTGCCTGTACGGCAGTGAACTTACCAATGAGTGAGACACTCTTATCTTTCTAAGCTGCCTGTACGGCAGTGAACTCGAGTCCAGTCAGAGGAGCCAGCATTATCAATTTCTAAGCTGCCTGTACGGCAGTGAACCCAGCACCAACCCGCATGCAACCTTCCTGGCTTTTCTAAGCTGCCTGTACGGCAGTGAACATGAGCTACGTGTTTGAGTTTGCGCTGACAACTTTCTAAGCTGCCTGTACGGCAGTGAACACGGCGATTGTAGTGATACGGGTACATTGAAGTTTCTAAGCTGCCTGTACGGCAGTGAACCGTAACGTGCTTGCCACCATTCCGTTCTCGATTTTCTAAGCTGCCTGTACGGCAGTGAACGACAGCAAAGCGGCATTATATCTAGAGCTAGATTTCTAAGCTGCCTGTACGGCAGTGAACTTCTAGTGAAGGTTATAAGGATTCTTGGTTTATTTCTAAGCTGCCTGTACGGCAGTGAACGAATCCTGGGGAGTTAACAGCCCCGATGACGATTTCTAAGCTGCCTGTACGGCAGTGAACATTACCATAGAAGACTTCGTTGGTAGCATGCGTTTCTAAGCTGCCTGTACGGCAGTGAACTGTTATGAAAACATCTAACCATCTGTAACACAGACTGAAAAACCAAATACCCTCAAAAAACCCTCTTTCTAACGGCCCCTCCAACGCTAATGAAAATCAACAGGTTAGCGCTGGAGGAAAAAAAAGGGTCAGAACCAGGGGATAGGAGTAGTGGCACTCAAGCCGTAGGAACTAAATTCGCCATGAACCGGCGTTGACCCGAGCGGGCCATGTTCAATAAAAAATCGATAGGCATTGCCGTTGCTACCACTTTTTATAAACAGGAAAGGCAGATCGCTACGCTGTTCATTTACCGCATTAATCTTCTGCTGCGCCTCTAACTCACTTAACCAGCCTTTGTTAACCGAGCGGCGGCGCAGGCGCTCGGCGCTACTTTTAACCTGCACCCGTCGGACGGTGCGCCAGCTTTTATTCTCCGGCACCCGGGTAATAACATCGCAGTGAATATAGTCCTTCAGGCCATGCTGCCAGTCGCACTGCTGTAAGGAAGACAGATCCTCCCGCGATCCGTGCAGCCGGAGCCTGTTGCCCAGAGTTTGCCTTACCTCCGGAAAGCTGATGCCTATCCGGCCATCGGCGGCACGCTGTAAATACTGGTGCAATCGTTGAAAAAGCTGCGCCATGACAACGTGCTCCGCTGTCTCAGCATCCGCCAGAACGCGGATATCCTGATAGTAATCCATAGCCAGCCTCTACTCGCTTTTCTCACCGAATACGCCACCGCGAATCAGCGTCGCCATTACATAGTGCTGCTGTGCCACGTCAGGTTCCTGCGCTTTAGTGACCCAGTTATCCAGCAGAGTATAAAAATCCATTTTTTTAACCGGCTGGCGATAAGCGATACCTCTGCTGGTTACCGATCCGTAAGGCTCTACGGAAATGGGGCCAACGTCCTGTTCATCTGCCTCCGGATACCAGGTATCGATAGTCCGTAAGGCATTACCGATTTTTTGCGAGTGCATGGCTGCGACATCACCGATCTTATAGAGGACCTTACTTTTTTTACTGTTGCTGTCCAGTACCAGCTCCTGTGATGGAAAGACTTCCTGGCCGTTACCAAGGTAAACCTGCGCTTCCACGTTAAACAGCGCGAACGCATTACCCGCCAGCCCCTGTTCAATCGCCTGTGCCAGTTCCAGCAGATCGCCCTGTGGCTGGCTGAATGCACGCAGGCTGTAGTCATGGCTGTTAAACTTCCAGGTATGTTCTCCGCTAGTTACCTGTACCAAAATTCGCTCAGTGCCAACGCGGTTACGCCACAGAAAGCGGCCATTCGCTATATTTTCGGCATAGCGTGCCGCCAGCTCGCTGAAGCCGTTCCGGGTGATGTAACCGTTAATTACGGAGGTCAGTTCGGCCTGATATAGACGATCGTTACAAACGGATGGCGTGGAGAGATCGCCCAGCACCCGCAGGGTAAAACAGACTTTCAGGGTATCGGTATCGTACGGCAGAGCGGCAACATCAACGCGTTGCAGGTTCGCTTTTTGAATTTCAGCATCCAGCATTAACGGATCGCTGGCAATCGTATTCTTCAACCGGTTAGAAATGGTTCCGCGCACCGCCTTATCCTGAATTTTGATCGGCTGCCATCCCTCTTTTTCCTGCCATTTCCCGGCCAGCATAACGGCATCAGAGTTAGAGAGTTTGCGTTCAAAAGCCAGTACGGATGCGGTCTTAATTGTTGATTTAGCCATGATTATGTCCTTATAACGTTAAATTAGCTGTAATTGATTTCTTCGTCATATTCTGAGTAATTCTGGTCGCTGGCCGTTATTTCACTCCGGCAGAGATAGCTTCCATCCTCATAGTGGTACTGCCAGAGCAGTTCACGTAAATCATCAACCCGATGCAGGCCACGCCACTCACCTACGCCGTAGATCGCCTCGGTAAAGCAAAACGGCGTCTGTGTATCGCGAGCATTACTGACCTTTCCAGGCTCATAAACCGGAGAAATCGCCTGATAACCGGTCATCAACGGAACGAGGAAGCCTGCAGCGGGTTTAGGCTGATACTGCCAACTTACCGGTTCATCCGGTTCAGCTTCGTTGGCTACCGCCTGCATTTTGATGGTGGAAAAATCCAGCCACGCATCAATCATTTCGGCTTCCGGCCAGGACTGCTGCAGATGGGAAAAATGCTCAGCGAGCAGAGGTGATCGATCCAATAAAGCAAAACCGGGTAGTAAACGACGCAGTACCCGTCGGGCCTGTCGCCCATCCTCCGGCCAACCCAAAATCTGCACCTTCTCTACGGAAGTTACAGTCCCACCGGCCAGTCGTAGCCGCTGACACAGCGTTGCAATATGCCCGGCAAGTGCAATAGCCCCCTGCTCGCCATCGCGAATCATTCCGTTACAGCGAATCAACAGGGATACCGTCATGTGCATCCGCCCCTCTTCATTAAAAGGGGCCGTCTTAGCTTCCCGGGTTAATGGATTGCGGGTCTGGGAAAATACGTAATCGCGGCCTGAAGAGTGCGCATGTACCTGCTGCTGATGGCAGACCACGCCACAACCTTCTAACTCGATACCGTGTGTTTGAGTGAGCTGACGAGATAGTGCATGAGTAAAACCAAGAAAATGCGTTACAGCCGGGAACCCCCAGGTCAGGCCGGCAATCGCATTGGCGTTTTCAACACGCAGATGGCGTAAAATAATCAGGTTGCTCATGGCAGATCCTCTGCTAAATCATCTTCCAGTTCGCGCAGGCGTTTGTTAAGCAGAGGAGACGCTGAAAAATGCTGGTGCTCCACTGCCCCCAACTTAAGCGTTTCATCCCGCAGCTGGTGATTGAGCCACAGGCCAAAATCACGGGCGATCTCTTGCTTCCAGTCACCCTTTTCACGCTCAAGTCGAAACTGCAGATCGGTTTTGCTGCGAAGCGGATCCAACCAAAGCTGCTGAGACTGTTTTAGTCGACATTCCCGATCGGCACTCCAACCGCTGACCTGAGTAAGATTCTGAATTCCCGCAGCATAGTTAAACAGGATATCGATAATTTCATCCGTGAAAGCCAATCGCTGCTGACGAATCTCCATCGTGCTGTCCAGCGGTTTTACCTGATGTAAGTAGCGCTTCATTCTGAGAATCACCGGCCAGGCCTGGCGGGAAAACTCACTGTAAGAAAACAGGGACTGGTTTTTTAACGGTGGTTTGCTCACCGTCTGCCATGCGGGAGGCAAGCAGGGTAACAACCAGACTTTTCCGCCGCGTAAGCTGTTCAGATAAGAAATATTCTGCGGCTTGGTCCCCCCGAAATTAGCCACCGCAGTACCGGGGAAAACTACCACCGGTTCGCGGTGCCAGGTTTTGGCCTTCATTGCCGCTCGCGCATTTTTGGCCTCTTCGCTGAATCGCGCATCGGCAATACGCTGATGCAGAACGTGTGTTAACGAGGATGCAAATAGAGGGCTGATAAGATGGTACTGCTGTGGCGCGATGGGAAAATAGATTTGCTTCGCCAGATTATGGCTGACGGGTTGCTTATCGATCAGAACCTGTTTAAATCCTTCAATCCAGGCATCTGAAAGCTCTTTATTATCGGTTAAGGACTCCAGCACCGAGTAATCACCGCGATTAAGGCCGGCGATTAATGAGTCTCCCTGAACCTCTCTAAGCAACACCTTGGCGATATAAAAATACGCAGCGTTACCTACAATATCCAACTTTCGTCTACCTAGCGTTGCGGTTGAAAGATAGGAAGTGGAAGAGGTTGCCTCCTCATAGAAAACGCTGCTGCCGCGGGCTTTGCCGTGAGTGAACTTCAACGCATGAGTAGCCTGGCTGATTTGCCCGGTCAGAATGGCGGCATCCGTTAACCAGACTTCCAGCTGGTATTTTTTTTCAATTTCCGCACGCTGTTGATTCAGGTCCTGCACGACAGACGCTGAACCCTCCTGTTCAGACAGTGCGGACAGCTGTTTCTTTTTCTTCTTTTCGAATACGTCGAGCTTCTCTGTTTTCCGCTCATTGATGTAGTCGGTAATAAAAGAAGCCAATGTCTCCTGCAACATACCCTCTCCTTGAGTAACTTAATGACTAATATAACTCCTTCAACTTACAGATACGTAAGTGGTCATTTCTGTGCGGATACTGCGCTATTTTTAAAAATCATAATTTAAACAAATGCATTCATTTCATTATCTCTACAGAAAGGCCCCAAATAAGAGGCCTTTTTGTAAACATAACCAATTAATACTATCCCGCTGAGCCAGTTTAAAATTACACAGCACTATCTTTAAACACCCCCAAAATTGGATGAAAACACCAGCCCTTCCCTTTGTTATCAGGCAGAACAATTTCGCCAAAGCGGAGGCTTATCACCTCTAACTCCATACCCAGCTTATCAGCCAGATCCAGGTAAATTTGCTGATAGTCCGGCACCATCCATGCGCTGTTCCCTTCAGCAAACATAAGATTAACCGGGGAAAAAACTTCGCTTTCCTTTCGGCCTGCCGGGCCATCATCTGGAAAGTAAAACCTGGGGATATCCCCTTCTTCGGCAATTAGTAGGAAATACAAAGACTCAGGCTGTGACTGCCGAAAAGGTTTTCGCCGTTGAAGCTCACCGCACCATGTCATCTGCTCGCGCCACCATAAAGCGGCACATTCGGGCGAAGCCTTCTCCCCCTGCAATTCTACCCATAAGCGTCGATGTTCAAGATCGGCAAAATTGCTAAAAGGTGAGCGAATGCCTGGTTTAACTCTTTCCTGAATACGCGGCGCGGCGCTGATTTTTTCGTACTGTTCAGATTCCAGCAGTTGGGTAAGATCGTGGCTGGCCAGCATGAATTTTGTATTTTCAAAACCGGGCAGGCTGTAGGCCGCATGCTGTGTCCCGGGATTTTGCAGCGCACGTATATTTTCCTGAAGGATATAAAAATTATCCGAACTGACCGGACGCTGGCGATGGCGCTGAATTCGGCCCGCCAGTTGGATAAGTGAGCGCATTGAACTCGGTTCAGCAATCGCCCAGTCGTAATCATGATCTCTTCCGACTTCAGCAACAGACGTTGCCAGCACCACAAACAGATGATGCTGTTGCGGATGCTGGCTCAGCGCGCTTTCGATTTCATCAACATGCCATAAGGCCTGCTCCTGATAGCGCGTTAACGTCTCATCGAGTCTTCGCTCAATCCAGGAGCGCATCGCCAGCGGATGCTGGCTGTGATACACGCAGTAATGAATATGGTGATTTTCCGCAGCGGGGGTCGACATCAGCAACCGGGCAATCGCAACCAGCGGGTTAATATTGGCGATACGCACGATGCCCACGGATACGGTTTTATCTGATTCAGCATGACGCTGATGATGCTCAGCGTGCAGTGCCAGCATCGAGCTGGACAGGCTTTCGGCAACGCTGCGATACACCGCGGCTTCGTCATGTGTTGCAGAAGCAGTAGGCACCAGCCTGCAACGCCGCAGCACCGGTGATTTATCCAGCCGGCCTATCCGCCGCGTAACGAAGGCTTCATGCAGCGATTTAAACGCCAGCGGTTGTATCACCTCTTCCGTAAACGTCTCGTTCTCGTCAAACCACGCGCAGCAAACCGGCCTGTTCTCAACCAGCCCACAGGCCTGCTGAAAGATCTCACGCCCGCTGCGATAGGCATTAAACAGCGCCAGCACCAGCGCGGGAGGCAGCGTTGCGGAGGAAAGCAGCACGCGAGAACCCAGCATTCCCGCCCAGTTAACCAACCGACACAGCGCTGGAAGGTCATTGATATCAAAATCATCCGGTTCATCAAGCACCAGATCCGAGGTCAGCAACCGCAGCATGGGGGCTATCTGCCTGCCTCCCCGCAGCCCTTCCGTTGCGGAGATTAAGTGATCGATCGTCGTCACCAGCACTGGCGCACTGACCAGCTTATGCAAACTGCCGTCGTTTTTGAGCCAGAGGCTAAGCCGCCCGTCATCCAGGCTGCCGTCATAACTGACATACTGATGCTCAGCCACTAACGCGTTGGCGGATTCACTCCCGGTAGATTTGGATTTCTCGTCATCGATCCGCAGCTGATGCAGCTGTGCCATGGCCTGCGAGCCAATCAGAACGGCTAAATCGTCCTCCTGCAGCGTCAGTTTTTCGCGCAGGGCATCCCCGGTTTGCAACGTTAAGGCCCGCAGTCCAAGAGCCACCGAGAAGCGGCATCCCTGCTGCTCATCGGCCAGGGCGTACATAATGCGCGCATTAGCGAAAGTTTTACCGCAGCCGGTTGAAGCCATATTGATGCCAAAGAACCCCTGATTTGCGGAGCGCTCACGCAAGGCAAGTGCGGCATCATAGGCTTTGTCCTGCCAACGATATTTTTCTTGCTCACTTCGCTTCTTGAAGCCTTTATGGCGGGTAATCGCCGGCAGGCTTTTTCGCAAATTCGGCAGGCTTCTGGCCAGCAGCAGCGCATTCTGCGCCACGCCGATATTATGTTCGTCCAGTTTCTGCTTTGGTTTACCGGTATTACGATCGGTGTTGGCCGCGGGTAAATAACCCGGATCCTGCCAGCCGGGTGTTGCTGGCTGAGAGGAGTAGAAGTGATCGGCCAGCATAAGGGCCAGCCGGGCAAGATGGCAGGTAAAGCGTTGATTAAGATCGATCTGGGCAAGCCAGGCAGGTTGAGCCAGTAGCCGCTGAGAGAGTTTTCTGGCTTTCGCACACCATGTGCTACTGCGCATCGGCGTGCCGTGCGGGAACTGCCACTGTGCCTGAAAATCCGTCTGCGCCCAATCTGACTTTTCGTGGTTACGGGCGTTCCACACCGTATCGAGATGACTGGTCAGCCAGTGTTCCTGATAGGCAAGGTCGGGAGGTATACCCTGGCCATCTTCTTTTTGCTGATAGCAGGGTAAACGGTGGTGAGAAAGAATCAGCCAGGCCACTACCCTGGCTACCGGCGGTAGATCTTTAAACGCGTTAGGTGAATCCGTCAGGCCATCTTTTTTCATAGATGCCAGCATTGCAGATTCATCGCTGGCATCAATCCGGCTTAACGCGGTGAGCCATTCGCTGTCACTGCGTTCACCAATCCAGCCACAGAATAAGCGCAGCGAAACCCATTCATGACGATAGGGCTGAAAGGTCTTGATCCCTTTTTCCCCGCGCAGCATTTTCTGAAACAGGCTGTTAGCCTTCCCGAAATCATGAAAAAGCCCCGCCACAGCGGCCAGCAGGCCTATCGCTTCAATACTGTGCCAGCTGTTTTCATCCTTACTTTTCAGTACGTCAGCCGTCGTGATGTTGGTGGGAACACTGCCCTGCTCATTAAAACGGCGAAGGTTGCCGACGATCCATAGCAGTTCGGTTTGTCCGTCCTTCTTTATCCAGTGGCAGGCAACCGCAGTATTCCTGCGGGCGGTCTTACGCAGCAATTTACGCAGCGTCAGCAGCCCCTGCCAGGTGATAGCGGTTTGCCAGCTACGATCGCCTTTTCTTTCCGCAAACAGATCGAGAATGCATCGGCTTTCTTCTAAGGCCCGTTTATTACACTGGGAAATCAATACAATATTCATTTTCCCGCCCGGCTCAACTGCTGTGATACGGACTCCAGCGCGTCAATCATCGTATCCAGCGCATCAGCATTTTGCAGGCTGGTAAGGCAGCGCTGGCGGAACTCTTGTTCTTCTTCTCCGGCCATCGCCGCAATAAACGCCTGCGGCAGAATCAATGCATCTTTAATCAGATCCGCCACATCAAATACCAGCCCGCCTCGACGCGTTTTGCCATGCAGCACGGCCAGCCCATGCGGTAAGCCAATGACCCAACAGGCCACCGCAGCAAGGCCATAGGCCAGATAGTTGCCATGATCGAGAAAACGGTTGGCCCGATCGATACCACCCCCGCGTTTTGCCCGGGTAAAGTCGCCATACTTAACGCTTTCGGCAGCGAGTTTATATAGCGCCTTGGTCATTACCGCCTCAAGCGCCAGCAGGTCAGTGCTATTACTACAGCCTGTAAGGCCCTGCTCAAAACGTTCCAGGACACCGTTTAAACGAGGAATATCAATAGTGAATTTGTCTTCTCGCTGCATTTTCGCACCGCTCCATGCCTGCCGAACCTGGTTGATTCGAACGCGCTGAAACGCAATAGCAGCTTCCAAACGTAATGCTTCATCAAACCAGAAACTGACCCAGTGCTGTAAATACTCGGTAGGCCGATATTCGCTTTGCGAGCTAAGCCAGGAAACATCGACTTCAACGTCATTCGCCGCATACAGTGGTGTACCGCCGCCTCCGCAGAATCCGACCAGTACACCTGCACGGGCAAACTCACGCATTGCAGCCTGAGTCACCGACGTGCCGGTTCCTAACATCACTACGGTGGTATTTGCGATGGGGATATTCCAGTAAAGCGATCGTTTACCTTCATCCGTGACATATTCCACACGCCCACCGTTTACCAGAACCCGGCAGTATTGCAGGTAATAAATATTGCTACGTTTGGAATGCAAGATAGTCTTTAAATCCGAAGAGCCGATCGTTTCCATACTGATCCTCTGGCGGTTTTTGAATACTGTTTGCTCATAGTGAATGTGATAACAACACGGGCACTGATTATTATTTCGTCGGCTAGATATTTTTCAATTACGGATAACACGATTTTTGATAGCGATTGATTTGATGCTGCCTGTACGGCAGTGAACACGGTGTGAAGTCTGACGAGGTGGACCTGTCATTTCTAAGCTGCCTGTACGGCAGTGAACCCATGATTGCGCGGCGACGTGCCGTGGTTAGTTTTCTAAGCTGCCTGTACCCCAGTGAACCATTAACCATGCCCGTCGCATGGTTTTTTTTGTTTTCTAAGCTGCCTGTACGGCAGTGAACCTGCAGCTGACAGATGCAGAGTTTTGCGATTTTTTCTAAGCTGCCTGTACGGCAGTGAACTGGAAATAGACCAGCATCTGCCTCATCAATAATTTCTAAGCTGCCTGTACGGCAGTGAACCCCGGTTCCCGGGTGTGCGTGCGCGGCCGTCATTTCTAAGCTGCCTGTACGGCAGTGAACCGTATCGAGCAGGGCATCAGCATTTCCTCGATTTTCTAAGCTGCCTGTACGGCAGTGAACTTCCATCCTGGGACGTGTGAGCGCGGCAGAATTTTCTAAGCTGCCTGTACGGCAGTGAACGAGATGGCCAGCGCCTATAATCTTGCCCTGCATTTCTAAGCTGCCTGTACGGCAGTGAACAAAGGTAATCCTTCTCGGGCAAAACTGCGGCATTTCTAAGCTGCCTGTACGGCAGTGAACTCATTCGGTGCGCCGGCAAATGGCACAGCCGCTTTTCTAAGCTGCCTGTACGGCAGTGAACCTGGTGATGCATCCGCTTGAGTCGCTTAAATCTTTCTAAGCTGCCTGTACGGCAGTGAACTAAAAAAGGTCATCATTTCCTGAACAGGTAAATTTCTAAGCTGCCTGTACGGCAGTGAACGGTAATGCTGGAACCACTGCTCCGGCGTTGCTTTTCTAAGCTGCCTGTCCGGCAGTGAACCCGATCAGCATCCAGCAGCTGGCGGTAATGCTTTTCTAAGCTGCCTGTACGGCAGTGAACGCGTTTAACGGTGATTGCAAAGTGATATTCCATTTCTAAGCTGCCTGTACGGCAGTGAACAATTTCAGGGGCAGGCGCGGCAAATATATTGTTTTCTAAGCTGCCTGTACGGCAGTGAACTTCTGGTTGATGCGAGCACCCGCATTAGAGTTTTTCTAAGCTGCCTGTACGGCAGTGAACAAGTCTGTTGATGAGAAGATCAGGTCGTTGATTTTCTAAGCTGCCTGTACGGCAGTGAACGAGGATAAACAGATGGTAGTTTCGAAGTTGATTTTCTAAGCTGCCTGTACGGCAGTGAACGTATATGCAGCCCAGTCGCCCGCATCTGCACATTTCTAAGCTGCCTGTACGGCAGTGAACTGGACGTTTATGTCCTGTCGCGCTCAAATGGTTTTCTAAGCTGCCTGTACGGCAGTGAACCGTTAGCTTCTCACGATAACCCGATGAGGGTAATCAGGTTTTCGCTATAAACTCTCGTTAACCCCTCTTTTTCTCAACCACAATAATATCCATATAAATCAAAAAACTGAGAAATCCGTAAAAAAAAGGGTATCAACTCACCGGTCCCACCGGGGAAAAATATGCTTTCTGCCCCGGCAATCCAGCCCTCACGCCATCACACCACGGTGAAGCCGAGCATCATCCCGGTATCTTCATGCTCCAGCAGGTGACAGTGCGCCATATAGGCGTTGGCTTTGTCCGCCTTATGGTTAAAGCGCACCAGAATTTCGCTACGCCCGCCTTCTACATGCACCATGTCCTTCCAGCCGCTGCGGTGCGCGGCTGGCGGTTTGCCATTTTCAGACAGGATGCGGAACTGGGTACCGTGAACGTGGAAGGGATGCATCATCATGTCGCCCTCACCGGAGATGGTCCACTTCTCCCATATGCCCTGCTTCGCCTCAAACGCAGGTTTATCCATATTGAAAGCAACGCCGTTAATCTTATTTCCCTGATGGAAGTCGAATGGCGCGGCGGATTTCTCCGGCTTACCTTTCATATCGCCGTGGCCCATCGCCTTCTTGCCATGGTCCATCCCGGCCATATTTCCGTGATCCATTCCGCCCATGCTGCCGTGGTCCATGCCCTGCATCTTCCCAGCTGGCGCTGTTGCAGAATGATCGCTTTTCGCTCCCCCCATGCCATGCGCGGACATATCCATCCCCGCAATTGCCGCATGGCCGTATTTATCCATCAGCGCCTGCATGCCCCGGCGGTCCAGCTCGGGATCCATCATCAGCTGCAGCCAGCGGGTGTCGGAAGCCTGCGGCACGGCAACGGCGGGCATCTCCACCAGCTTATCGGGCAGAGTGCCACTGGCCATCACCCGCAGCGGGGTAATCGACAGCACCGGCAGCGGCTGGTCAAACGGCGTTAGCGTCATGCCCATCTGGCGCACCGGCAGCGTTTGCAACTCAAACGGCTTGCCGTCGGAGGTATCCACCAGCACTTCGAAACGTTCACCCGGCATCATCGGCAGCTCGCTGAGTTTGACCGGTTCCGCCAGCAGTCCACCGTCGCTGGCAATAACGTACATCGGGCGGCTGTCACTGGTTGTCAGGTTCAGCGAGCGGGCGTTGCAGCCGTTCAGCAGGCGCAGGCGCAGCCAGCCGCGCGGCACGCCGTGCTGCGGATAAATCTCGCCGTTGGTCAGCAGCATATCGCCGAACCAGCCGACCGCCGCATCCATCACATCCAGCCGATAGTCAATTTTGCTGCCGTCTTCGGTCAGGCGTTTATCCTGCAGGATCACCGGAATATCATCCACGCCCCACTGTTTCGGCAGCAGCAGTTTGCCACTCTCGGGATCGTTTATCAGCACCAGGCCCGCCAGTCCCTGCGCAACCTGATAGCCGGTACGGCCATGCTGATGAGGGTGGAACCAGCAGGTTGCGGCGGGCTGGTCCGGGGTAAAGCTGACGCTGCGCTGCTGCCCCGGTTCAATCCTCGCCTGTGGTCCGCCGTCCACTTCGCCGGGGATCTCCAGCCCGTGCCAGTGCACGGTGGTCGTGTCGGGCAGGCGGTTGAAGATATTCACACGGACTTCTTTACCACGATCCAGCTGGATTGCCGGACCGAGCAGGCTGCCGTTATAGCCCCAGGTCGGAACGTCCTTGCCCCGCCAGTGGCTGGAGCCCTGCTGGGCAACGAGTTTGATTTCACCGCGCGCATCGGGTAGCAGCAGTGAGGGAACGGGTAATAAAGGACGCTGTTCGGCCGCCATCAGCGAGCGGCTCCACAGCGGCAGGGCGCTGGCTGCGCCAAGTGCGGCGCTTAATTTGAGAAAGTCACGACGTTGCATCATTCATTCCTTTTTTCAGATGTCGAAAACACAGGCAGCATAAACCCTTACCCAGCGGGAAGGTCAAGCCGCGATAAAAGGGCGAAAACGGGTTATCGCAGGCTTTCTAAGGGAAAAGGGGCTGGCACCCGGCCTGAACTGTGCTAACGTTTGCTCATTGCACACGAATGAGAACAACTATGAAGACAAGCATCAAGGCTCTGTTGCTGTTAGGGCTTTTTGGCTTCTCCTCCACCAGTTTCGCCCTGAGCGAATCGGAAGCAGAAGATTTGGCCGATTTAACTGCCGTATTTGTTTATCTGAAAAATGACTGTGGCTACCAGGATCTTCCGGACGGGCAGGTTCGCCGCGCACTGATGTTCTACGCGCAGCAAAATCGCTGGGATCTCAGCAATTACAATAGCTTCAATATGAAATCGCTCGGTGAGGACAGCTATCGCGATCTGAGCGGCATTGCCATTCCGAACGATACCAAGTGCAAATCGCTGGCCCGTGACTCCCTGAGCCTGCTTGCCTACGTCAGATAATCACCCGCTTTCCCCCTTCCCGCGTCCGAATTGACCGTGCAACCACGGTCAGAAATGGCTATTCTAATGCCCCCATTTTTCGTGGCTGTTATGAGGAGAAAACCCCACCATGGCCGATAAAGAAATGTGGTATGAAACCCTTCATGCCGGATTCGGACAGTATTTTTCTGTCGATAACGTACTGTATCGCGAACAGACCGGGCACCAGGATCTGATCATCTTTGAAAATGCCGCGCTGGGCCGTGTAATGGCGCTGGACGGCGTAGTACAAACCACCGAGCGCGATGAGTTCATTTATCATGAGATGATGACCCATATTCCCCTGCTGGCCCACGGCGCGGCGGAGAGCGTGCTTATCATCGGCGGCGGCGACGGTGCCATGCTGCGCGAAGTGAGCCGCCATCAGGGCATCAAAAAAATCACCATGGTTGAGATCGATGCCGGGGTGGTGACGTTCTGCAAACAGTATCTGCCGAACCACAGCCAGGGTGCTTATGACGACCCGCGCTTTACGCTGGTGATTGATGACGGCGTGAACTTCGTGAAGCAAACCGCTGAGAAGTTTGACGTGATTATCTCTGACTGCACCGACCCGATTGGTCCGGGAGAGAGCCTGTTCACCTCAGAATTCTACGCCGGCTGCCATCGTATCCTTCATGAAAATGGCATCTTCGTGGCGCAGAATGGCGTCTGCTTCCTGCAGCAGGACGAAGCGGTCAACAGCCATCGCAAGCTCGGCCATTACTTCAAAGACGTCAGCTTCTATCAGGCGGCGGTCCCGACCTACTACGGCGGCATCATGACCTTTGCCTGGGCCAGCGATAATCCGGCACTGCGTCAGCTGGATGCGTCAACGATTGCCAAGCGCTTTACCGCCTCCGGGCTGACCTGCCGTTACTACAATCCGGCAATCCACGCGGGCAGTTTTGCCCTGCCACAGTATCTGTTAAATGCACTGGTCGGCTGACCGGGCATTTTAAGGGGGTGACCTAAATTGCAAAAGCTTAAACTACATGGCTTCAACAACCTGACGAAAAGCCTGAGTTTTTGTATCTACGATATCTGTTACGCGAACACTGAAGCGGAACGCGACGGATATATTGCGTACATTGATGAGCAGTACAACGCCAACCGTCTGACGGAAATTCTCAGCGAAACCTGCTCGATTATCGGCGCTAACGTGCTGAATATTGCCCGCCAGGACTACGAGCCACAGGGCGCCAGCGTGACGATTCTGGTCAGCGAAGAGCCAATCGATCCGCGCGATATTGATACCTCTGAACATCCCGGCCCGCTGCCGAACTCGGTGGTTGCCCATCTGGATAAAAGCCATATCTGTGTGCATACCTACCCGGAAAGCCACCCGGAAGGCGGTCTGTGTACCTTCCGCGCCGATATCGAAGTGTCGACCTGCGGGGTGATTTCGCCGCTGAAAGCGCTGAACTACCTGATTCACCAGCTGGAATCCGATATTGTCACCATCGACTATCGCGTGCGCGGTTTCACCCGCGACGTGAACGGGGTGAAACACTTTATCGACCATGAGATCAATTCAATCCAGAACTTTATGTCCGACGACATGAAAGGGATGTATGACATGATGGACGTGAACGTCTATCAGGAAAATATTTTTCACACCAAGATGTTGCTGAAGGATTTCGATCTTCGCCACTATCTGTTTAACACTAAACCTGACGATCTCAGCCCGCAGGAGCACAAGCGGATCACCGATCTGCTGTGGAAAGAGATGCGTGAGATTTACTACGGACGCAATATTCCGTCGGTGGGATTAAAAACGCAGTAAGGATCTGGCCCTGACTACAGGGCCAGACTTAACGAAAATGACTGTCCGCTCAGTTCCTGCTGGGATTCAGCGGACAGCTGCGTATCGGTAATAATATCGCTCAGCTGATGCAGCGGCGCGGCCTGGAACAGCGACCACGAGCCGTATTTGCTGCTGTCGGCCAGCAGCACCCGGCGACGGGCATTCACCAGCAAATCCTGCTTCAGCCCCGCTTTCTCCTCGGTGGGTGCCGTAATCCCCTTCTCCAGACTCCACGAGTTGCAGCTGACAAACGCGATATCGGGATAGATACCGCGCAGCAGGCGGCGGCCGTGTTCGCCAATACAGGACTGGCTGGAATCATCAATCCGCCCGCCGATAATCGTCACTTCAATCTGCTTAAATTCGGCAAGAAACAGCGCGATATGCAAGTCGGCGGTGATCACCCGCAGCGGCAGATGGGTCAGCTGACGCGCCAGTTCCAGCATCGTGGTACCGGCATCCAGCACCACCGCATCGCCGGACTTCACCAGGCTGGCGGCATGGCGCGCAATGGTCTGCTTCTCCACCAGATGACGCTGCATTTTCTCCAGCGTCGTAGGCTGATTGGGGATAAAGCGATTGAGGGTCACGCCGCCGTGACTGCGGCTGATCACCCCTTCCCGATCGAGCTTGATTAAATCGCGTCGTATCGTGGCGGGTGACGCCGCAATGGCGGCCACCAGTTGATCAACGGTGACCAGATTATGACTTTTCAGATAGTCCATAATCTGATCGAGGCGGCTTTGTCCCTTCATAAACCCTTATGCAAGCTGCATCGCTAACTGAATAGAGATTGCCATGCTCGCAGAGTTCGCTTTTCCTGTCCAGGCAATATCAAACGCCGTTCCGTGGTCGGCGGAGGTGCGGATAAACGGCAGTCCGGCGGTGATGTTAACCCCGTCATAAAAGCCCAGCAGCTTCAGCGGAATGTGCCCCTGGTCATGGTACATCGCCACCACGATATCGTACTGGCCTTCCTGGCACTGCAGGAAAACGGTGTCCGGCGGGCACGGACCGTAAACGTCAAGACCCTGCGCCTTCATCGCCTGAACCGCCGGGCCAACGATGGTAATTTCTTCATCGCCAAACAGCCCGTTTTCACCCGCGTGCGGGTTAACCCCGGCAACGGCGATACGCGGCTTGTCGAAACCGACTCGCTTGAGGAAGGTGTCCGCCATGCCGATCACCGTTTCAATGCGCTCGCGGCCCAGTGTGTCGAGGAACTTGCGCAGGGCAATATGCGTGGTGACGTGGATCACCTTCAGCTTATCGGTATACAGTACCATCGCGTAGTTCTTGCTGTCGGTCAGCTTGGCCAGCAGCTCGGTATGCCCCGGATAAAGATGCCCGGCGGAGTGCAGCGCCTCTTTATTCAGCGGTGCCGTGGCGATAGCCTGCACCTCACCGGCCATCGCCAGCTCGGTGGCACGCTTCACGCAGCGGTAGGCCAGATCGCCCGCCGCCGCCTGCACCACGCCCGCCTGCAGGGCAGCCGGATCGGCCAGCGGCTCGTCAATAACGTTAATAATGCCCGGTGCAAAATGCGCATCGGCCACACGTTCCAGCACCCGCAGTTCGGCCTGCGGCGTGATGTTCAGGCCGAGGATGCGGCGCAGCGTACTGGCACAGCCCACCACCACCGCCGGACAGCCGGACAGCTCACCCTCACTCAGCGCCTTGATAATAATTTCAGGACCGATACCCGCCGGGTCGCCCATGGTGACTGCAATAACTTTACTCACTCGACTTCTCCTCAATAAAACGAATCACTTCTACCAGGGTGTTTTCATCACCAAAGCCACCGGCCCGGGTCATCACCAGCAGGGAATCGGTAACATTTAATAAGCGGCCCCACGGCACACAGCCCGCGATTTGGCCTTCGATCTGGAATCCACCGGCACCCAGCCCGCGAGCGACGGCTATCGCCACATCGCCACCGGAGAGGTACAGGCCGCCGGGTTTTACCTCCTGCAGCACGTCGCGGGTCAGCGCCGCCAGCAGGGCACAAATTTGTTCACCGAGTTGAGCGCGGCTCAGCCGATGCTGCTCACACAGCGCCGCAATCGACTCGCGCTGGCTGCGATCCTGACAGGTGCGGATCACGCAGTGCTGCCCGGACTGAAGCGCCTGCACCACCGCCTGCCGCCAGGCCTCGCGCTGCGGCCACGGCGGCGTGGCAAATAGTCCGCTGATATCAATATCCACCAGCGCGATCGGCTGCTGCTGCTGCAGGCGGGCAATCTGCTGCTGACCGATCTCACTCATCGATCCCACCACCGCCAGCGCCGGGCGCGGCTGACGCTCGGCCAGCAATCCGCTCAGCGCATCGCTCAGCCCGGCCGCCCCGACCAGTAAAGGACGCGGCAGCAGCTGCACGGCAGCCTGCATAATGCGCTGCAGATCGCCGTCGATTTCGGCATCAACGATGATGAAACGCTGGCCGCCCGCCGCCGCCTGCTGCATCTGCGCCAGCAGATCGTCGCCGCGCACCGCCGACAGCGGCAGCGAAACGGAAGGTAACCGGCTCTGCTCAGCCAGCCGTGCGGCAATGCTGGCGCTGCTCACCGGCGTTTTCGGATCGCTGGCAAACTCCGTTTCGGTCAGCAGCAGCCCGTGGATATAGCACTGGCCGTTGCGCGTTATCCGCCCCAGCCTTGGAACGGCGGGCACCACCAGCGCCAGTCCGGCTCCGCTAGTCAGCAGCGCCGCTTCGATTTCCGCCCCCAGGTTGCCCCGCAGCGTTGAATCAATCTTCTTAAACAGCCAGCCGTCCTCCAGCGCCTGCGGCCAGTGGGACAGCGCATCGCGCACCCGCTCCGCCGCTTCGCTGCCGTTCAGCGCGCGGCTGTCGGTGCCGATCACCCAGACGTCGGCGCTGCTCAGGTCCTGTGCAGCCCGGCTGTCGAACAGCACGTTCACTCTGGCACCTGCCCGGGCCAGCCCGCTTCCGGCGTCATTGGCCCCGGTAAAATCATCGGCAATCACCACTACCGGCGTTTGCCATCTACGCTGCGTCATTGTTACTCCTGCGGTCAGTCAAACGGCCTCGGTCATGATGCTGACAGTAAGTACCGCTGCAAACTTAGTATGATTATATTCAATCACATTTGATTAAATGTGAGCAACTTCAAATTAATCAGAATCAATATGTCCTATAAATTAGCCATCACAGGTAAGAAGTCTCTTACAAATGACGAAATACAATCACTGCGGCACAGGGCGGCGTGATGAGGAGAGGAAAAAAGTGAACATTAACAGCACCGTGATAGCAGGCTTTCAGACACTCAACGATATCGGCTACCTGCTGAAGGGCAAGCAGCGCGTCCTGCTGGTCACCGATAAGAACATTGCGGCGATCCCGGCGGTCCAGGCGCTGATCGATCAGGTTCGCGATCGGGTGTCATCTCTGCATATCGTGGGCAGCGTTCCGCCGGAACCGAGCCAGCACGACGTGGCGGCTATTCTGGCCGCGCTGGAAAGCCGCGATGTCGATCTGGTGATCGGCGTGGGCGGCGGCAGCGTACTGGATGTGGCCAAGCTGCTGTCGGTGCTGTGCGTTGAAGATGCACCGGGTCTGGATGCTCTGCTGGCCGGTGAAAAACCGCAGCGTCGCACCACCTCACTGCTGATCCCGACCACCGCAGGCACCGGTTCTGAAGCCACGCCAAACGCGATTCTGGCCATCCCGGAAAAAGAGACCAAGGTCGGGATTATCTCCCCGGTGATGCTGCCGGACTATGTGGTGCTGGCCCCGGAGCTGACCACCAGCATGCCGGCGCATATCGCCTCCTCCACCGGTATTGATGCGCTGTGCCATCTGATTGAGTGCTTTACCGCCACCGTCGCCAACCCGGTCAGCGACAACTATGCGCTGATTGGCCTGAAGAAACTGTTTACCAGCCTGGAAACCACCATTGCCGAACCGGAAAACCTCGCGGCGCGGCTGGATATGCTGTGGGCCTCTTACTACGGCGGCGCGGCTATCGCCCACGCGGGCACGCACCTGGTTCACGCCATGTCCTACCCGCTGGGCGGCAAATACCATCTGCCGCACGGCGTTGCCAACGCCATTCTGCTGGCACCGTGCATGCGCTTCGTGCGCCCGGCGGCGGTCAGCAAGTTTGCCATGGCCTGGGACCTGGTGCCGGGAGCGGACACCTCGCTGACGGACGAAGAGAAATCCCACGCGCTGGTGGACTACTTCTCCGCCCTGGTACAGCGCCTGAAACTGCCCGCCAGCCTGGAAGAGCTGGGCATTGGCGCCGATCACCTGCCCTATTTAGTTGAAGCCGCACTGGACGTACAGCGACTGATGAAGAACGTGCCAACGGCGGTCAGCGCCAGCAACGTGCGTAACGTCTACCTGACCCTGTTTCCGGCCCTGAATCACTGATTAATCCGAGGATATGATGAGTAAAAAAATTACCGGCGTACTGACCGCCATTGTGACCCCTTTTGATGCCGAAGGTGCCTACGCCGAAGCGGCGATGCGCCGCCAGATCCAGCGTCAGCTGGCCGCCGGAAACGGGATTTTCTGCGGCGGCACCAACGGTGAATTCTTCGTGCTGAACGAGCAGGAGAAGCTGGCCGTGACGGCAACCTGCGTGGATGAAGTGGCGGGTAAAGCCCATGTTGTCGCCCACGTCGGCGAGATCTCCACCCGCGAAACGATTCGCCTCGGCCGTCAGGTTGCGGCGATGGGCGTCGATGCAGTGTCGGTGATCACCCCATATTTTGTCCCGCTGAAGCAGTCCGAGCTGATCGCCCATTACACCGCAGTGGCCGACGCCCTGACCGTGCCGGTGTTCCTCTACAACATTCCGGCGCGTACCGGCAACACCCTGCAGCCGGACACCGTTCGCCAGCTGGCGGCGCACCCGAACATCATCGGCATCAAAGACAGCGCGGGCAGCTATGAAAGCCTGAGCGGGTTCCTGGCGGCGGCGAAAGGCGCAGACAATTTTGACGTGCTGAACGGCCCGGACTCGCTGATCCATCAGGGCTTCGTTGACGGCTGCTCCGCCTGTATTTCCGGCCTGGCAAACGTCGCGCCGAAAGAGATCAACGCCATCTGGGCGCACTTCAACGCCGGTGATATCGACGCCTCCCGTAAGGCACAGGAAAACGTTACCGGGCTGCGTACCGATCTGTATGCCGTTGCCTTCTCTCCGGCGGCGGTGAAAAAGGCCGTGGCGCTGATGGGCCACGACGTCGGCGACAGCCGCTATGCAGTGCAGTTCAATGCGGCCGAAGAGCAGCAAATCCGCCAGATCGTCAATCAGTACCTCCAGTAATTTATCCGGCGGCGCTGCGGTGCCGCCCGCACTGACATCCGGGACTCATTAGTATGAAAGTTATCTGTACTTCACCGTCGTTCGCCAAATACGATGCCCAGCCGATCGCCACGCTGCAGCAGCAGGGTTTTGAGCTAGTCACGCTGCCCGCCGATGCGCCGCTGAGCGATCTGGCCCCGCACCTGGCGGATACGGTTGCCATGATCGTCGCCTTTACCGAGGTCAACGCCGAGCTGCTGGCGCTGGCTCCTCAGTTGAAGATCGTCTGCAAGCACGGCGTTGGCGTCGACAACATCGATCTGGCGGCCACGCGCGAGCGCGGGATCTTCGTCACCAACGTGCCGGACGCGAACAAGCACGCCGTCGCCGACTTCGCTTTTGCGATGATGCTTAACAGCGCCCGCCAGCTGACCCAGGCCGCTAACGGCACGCGGGACGGCAAGTGGCCGCGTATTTTCGCCACCGATATGTACGGCAAAACGCTGGGCATCGTGGGCTTAGGCAATATCGGCAAACAGGTTGCGCTGCGGGCGCGCGGCTTCAATATGCGCGTGCTGGCCTTCGACTTTTATCCCGACGAGAAGTTTGCCGCCGAGCATGACGTGCAGTTCGTCAGCATGGATACGCTGACCGAAGAGAGCGATTTTATCACCCTGCATACGCCGCTGACCGCCGAAACCCATAACCTGTTCGACCGCGCGCGCCTGTCGCGGATGAAGAAATCAGCATTCCTGGTCAATGTGTCTCGCGGCGGCGTGATTAACGAAGCCGATCTTTATCAGGCGCTGGCCGACGGTGTGATTGCAGGAGCCGCCGCCGACGTGTTTGAGCACGAACCGCTGGAAGCGCATCCGTTATTTAGCCTGGATAACTTTATTGCCACTTCACATATTGCCGGCTATACCGACGGCGCAATTAATGCGATTGGCGAGCGCTGCGTGCAGCAGATTATTCAGTGCATTAAAGAACAGCAGCGGCCGTTAAATATTATGAATTCGCTCTGACTATTTATTGCGGGCAATGTACCCGCATTATCACCCTGCCGTCGTTTATTTCGACGGCAGATTAACAACCTTTGTACCGGGTTATTATTATGAATACTGTTGCACGCAATACCCGCATTCGCTGGTGGATTGCCGGGCTGATGTGGCTGGCGATTGCCATTAACTATATTGACCGCACCGTACTCTCCGCCGCCGCGCCACATCTTATTGATGAGCTGAGCCTGAATCCGGAGATGATGGGCTTTATTATGGCCGCCTTCTTCTGGTCCTATTCGCTGCTGCAAATTCCGGCGGGCTGGTTCGCCGACCGCTACGGCCAGAAAAAAGGGCTGGGCATCGCCGTTGCCTGGTGGTCCATTGCCACCTCGGCGATGGGCCTGGCGACCGGCTTTAAATCCCTGCTGGCGCTGCGCCTGGCGCTGGGCGTGGGTGAAGCCGCGGCGTATCCCAGCAACGCAGGGATCACCGCACGCTGGTTCCCGGACAAAGAGCGCGCCACCGTCTCCGGTCTGTTTGACAGCGCCTCGAAGTTCGGTGGTGCGGTGGCGATGCCGCTAATCGTCTGGATGATCTACATCGTCGACTGGCGTCTGACCTTCCTGATTATCGGTGCCGTGGGCCTGCTGTGGGTGATTGCCTGGTACTTTATCTACGCGGAAAACCCGGAAGACCATAAATCCATCAGCCCGGCGGAAATTAGCCTGATCCGTGACGGCCAGGCGCAGAAGCACGGCGATAAGAGCGTGCTGCCGATGAAGTGGTACAAGCTGCTGCGCTATCGCAATATCTGGGCGATGTGCCTCGGCTTCTTTACCATCAACTACACCTCCTACTTCTTTATCACCTGGCTACCGACCTATCTGGTGAAAGAAAAAGGCATGGACTTCATCAAGATGGGGATGGTCGCTGCGCTGCCGCTGCTGTGCGGGATGATTATCGAAGTAATTGCCGGCTGGGCCTCTGACCGCATCGTGCACAAGAAAATCCTGTCGCTGACCGCCACACGTAAGCTGTTCCTGACCATCGGTCTGCTGATGGCGCTGTGCATCGGCTTTGCCCCGTTCACCGACTCGGTATTTATGACCGTATTCCTGCTGTGCGTGGCGAAATCCGGTACCACCGTCGCGGCTTCCCAGGTCTGGGCGCTGCCGGGCGATGTCGCTCCGAAAAACAGCGTGTCGATCGTCGCCGGTCTGCAAAACACCGTGTCCAATATGGGCGGCGCGGTCGGCCCGATTATCACCGGTGCTATCGTCGCCGCGACCGGTTCCTTCACTTACGCGCTGGTGTTTTCCGCCGCGCTGGTGGTGCTGGGGATCATTAACTACCTGTTCCTGATGGGCAAAGTAGAGCCTATCGTCGAGGAAGAACATCCCGCTCACCAGCCTGCGCCTGCCGCGAGCCTGAAATAAGTAAAGCGTTGTCCCCTTCACACCCTGGCTGCAGGGTGTGATTCCCTTTCTGACCCTAAGAAAATAATAATAACCTGCTCCGGAGGAGATGATGTCGATCAATTCTCAAGATAGCACCGTAGTCATTAATACAGGCGGGAAAAAATCCGTGGGTAAAACCCGGTTCGTGATATTAACCATACTCTCCGTTGGTATCGCGATTAACTATATCGATCGTGCGGCGATGAGCGTTGCTATTCCATTTATGTCACACGATCTGAATTTATCCAGCACGGATAGCGGGTTATTACTTTCCGCTTTCTTCTGGAGCTACGTCTTATTCCAGCTGCCCGGCGGCTGGCTGGTAGATAAATTCGGCCCGCGTATTACCTTCGCCTTCAGCAGCCTCGGCTGGGGACTGGCAACCGCCGCCTGCGGCCTGGCTAACAGCGTGGGTGCGCTGGTCGGCTTCCGCTTCGCCCTCGGCGCGGTTGAAGCCCCCTGCTACCCGGCCAGTTCGTCAACCGTCACCCGCTGGTTCCCGCGCCAGGAGCGCAGTTTTGCCGCCGCCACCTTTAACAACGGCAGCAAAATCGGCGGCACGCTGGCGATCCCGATTATCGCCTTCCTGATCGCGCTGGTCGGCTGGCGCTGGACTTTTGTGATCTCCGGGCTGGTGGCGATGGCCTGGGCGGTGGGCTGGTATCTGTGGTATCGCGATCCGCGCGAGCATAAAGGCGTGTCGGCGGAAGAAGTGGCATTTATTGAAGCCAACCAGGACCCGGACACCGGTGCGCCGATGAGCGTGCGCGAGCTGCTGAAGCAGCGCACGGTACAGGCGATGATGGCCGGGTTCTTCTGCATTAACTTCGTTTCGTACTTCTTCTTTACCTGGTTCCCGACCTATCTGGTGGAAACCTTCCACCTGTCGCTGATGAAGTTCGGCCTGCTGGGTATGCTGCCGGGGATCGCGGCAATTATCGGCGGCTGGTGCGGCGGCCTGCTCTCCGACAGCCTGGTACGTCGCGGCGTGTCGCTGACTGTTGCACGTAAAATTCCGCTGGTGGGCGGCATGCTGGGCAGCGCGGTGATCGGCCTGGCCGCGTTTTCGCCGACCGTAACGCTGGCGCTGGCCGCGCTGTGCTTCGCGAACTTCGCCGCGACATTTGCCTCCGCCGCACTGTGGGCGCTGCCGTCGGACGTTGCCGCTAACCGGGCCAACGTCGCCACTATCGGCGGCATCCAGAACATGGCCGCAAACCTCGCCGGGATCATTTCGCCAATCCTGATTGGCGTGCTGATGCAGTTTACCCATTCATTTACCATCCCGCTGGTTCTGGCCGGTATTGTTGGCCTGATCGGCGCGTTGATTTACGGCTTCTGGCTGCCTGCGGTACAACCGATGCAGCATAAAGCCGCCTGAAGGAGATAAAAAATGACTCACCAGACGCGCTGGCAGCAGCGCCCGGAAAGCTCAACCTGGGGTGACTTCGGCCCTGATGACCAGCTTGGCCGCCTGAATCTTCTCACCGCTGCTAAGGTGCGTGAAGGCGTTGCCGAGGTGCAGAGCGGCGAGACCTTCTGCCTGAGCCTGCCGCTGGATCTGCCGGGCGGCACCGCGATGAACCCGCGACGCCCACCGCCACAGCTGAACGCCACCCGCCGTGGCGAGCATCCGAACATGACCTATCCGCTGTCGAGGGATGATGCCCGCCTGAGCGATGTAATCTGCGATGACAGCGTGACGCTGGCGCTGCAGTATTCCACCCAGTGGGACAGCCTGGCCCATATGGGGCAGTGGTTTGATGTGCAGGGTAACGGCAGGCCGGAGATGGTGTTTTACAACGGCTATCGTGCCGGGGTCGATATCATTGGCGAAACGGATTTTCGCGGCGGCTGCGGTTGCGGCCAGGGCAGCCACCTGGGCGCCCGCGCGCTGGGCATTGAAAATATGGCCCACCACGGTATTCAGGGCCGCGCGGTGATGATTGATATCAAAAAGCATTTTGGTATTGAGCGCTTTGCCTTTGGCTACCGACACCTGCAGCAGATTATTGCCGAGGACAAGATCGTTATCCGCCCCGGTGATATGGTCTGCTTCCGTACCGGCATGGACGAGGCGATTTTCGAGATGGCGGGCAACCCCGATGCGGAGTACCTCAGCAGCCACTTTGCCGGGCTGGACGGCAGCGACGCCGAACTGCGGCAGTGGGTGATTGACAGCGGCGTGGTGGCGCTGATTGCCGATAACCCGGCGGTGGAGATCCTGCCCGCGCGGCCGCTGAATGAGGATTTCTACCCTTCGCATCCGCTGCACGATCTCTGCCTGTTCCGGCTGGGCGTGTATCTGGGTGAGCTGTGGCACCTGAGCGAGCTGGCCGACTGGCTGGCCGCCCATCAGCGCCACGCCTTCCTGCTGACCGCACCGCCGCTGCGGCTGCCAGGTGCGGTAGGTTCACCGGCAACGCCGATCGCCACCGTGTAGTGGAAAATACGTCAGTGTTTTAGAACGACAGCAGGCCCGGGATACGGGCCTGCTTTTTTTCTGTTAGCGCAGATCAGCGCCCCTGAAGAAACGCGCGGTAGGCGGCAATCACCGCCAGAAAATCCTCTACGCCGCAAAACGACAGGCTCTCTTCGTCGTAGTAGTTCATTCCCTCTTCCATTTCATCGCCTTCAAAGCCGAGCTGGTTAGAACGAACGATCACCTCTTCCTCATCCAGCCACAGAGTGTATTCCCGGCCCACGCGCTGCCACTGGCGCTCGCTGCCCTTGACGCTGGCAACGGCAGCTTCCACTTCATCCAGCAGCGCCAGATTTTTTTCATCCACCTCATCGTTGAACCAGTGGCCAACGGCTTCGTGGCCCATCGACATGCGAACCTTCACCACCCCGGTGATATCGCGTAAAAATTCATATTCCATCGTGTTCCCCTCCCGGCAGACTGACCGCGCATGCTCACGGCTATTTTGCGCCTCTGCCTGGATAATACTGAGCATCAGCGCGCATTATCGCAGCCCGGCGGGGGAAAAACAGCAATATCGACGACGGTGACGCCCACAGCGGCGCAGGAGGCACTGCCACAGTTAACGATTTCCTCCCGTGACTGCCAGCAGCAGGCCAAAAACAACCAGCAGGCCGCCAAACACGCGGTCAATCCAGTGGCGCACGGCCAGCAACCGCTCCCGAACCGTTCCCGCCGAGAAGCCCAGCGCCACCAGGCTGAACCACGCCATATGCGCCACCGAGATAAACACACCATAGCCGATCTGCACCGCCAGCGGCGTTTCAGGGCCTACCACCTGCATAAACAGGCTGACGATAAAGATCGTGGTCTTCGGATTGAGGACGTTGGTCAGAAAGCCGGTGCGCAGCGCCGCCGCGTCGGACAGCGGTATCACCCTGCGGTCAACCGGCGTGCCGCCCGCGCGGGAACGCAGCATTTTAATACCGAGATACACCAGCCAGACGGCACCCACCAGCCTGATGGTGTTAAACAGCCACAGCGACTGCTGGATAAGCAGCCCGACGCCGACCAGCGTGTAGGTTACGTGTACCAGCACGCCCAGGCCAATGCCCAGCGCGGTCAGCACGCCCGCCCGGCGCGACAGCATCAGGCTGTTGCGCGTGACCATGGCAAAATCCGGCCCGGGGCTGATGACGGCCAGCAGGGTAATGGTGATTACAGCTATCAGTTCGGTCATGGGTTATCCTGTCAGAAACGAGTTAATTGCCGCGATAATAGCGGCAGGCTATCAGGATGAATAACGATGATTTCTGACACTAACGGTGAGCCTGGCTCACCATTAAACGATGAGCGGCTGCCTTCGCTGCTGGCGCTGCGCTGCTTCGAGGCCGCCGCCAGACAGGAGAACTTCAGCCGCGCCGCCGCTGAGCTGCACCTGACGCACGGTGCGGTCAGCCGTGCGGTGCGCCTGCTGGAGGACGAGTTGGGCGTGACGCTGTTCGAGCGCCGCAGCCGACGCGTATTCCTCACCGATGCGGGCCGCACGCTGGCCAGAGCCGTCGGTGAGGGAATGGATTTGATGCGCAAGGCGGTCAGCGAGTTGCGTGCCCGCGCCAGCCAGCAGCGGCAGTGGGTGCTGTCCTGCGAGCCAACGCTGCTGATGCGCTGGCTGATCCCCCGCTGGTCAGATTTTCAGGCTCGCCATCCGGACATCGACTTTCATCTCGTTGCCGGCGGTGGCCCGTTCTCCTTTGCTAACGGCATCGATCTGGCGATTCGCCGCAGCGATTTTCCGCTGCCGGGAAGCTACCACGCCGAACCGCTGTTTGCTGAAAAGGTCGGCCCGGTTTGCCGTAGGGATAAGGCCGCTAGTTGGTTTAGCGAAGAGCAGCACGCTGCCACACTCAGAAAGGATGCACCGCGTCTGCATACGCGTACCCGGCCCGGCGCATGGCAGGAATGGGCGGCCGCTGCGGATCATCCCTCTGTTGATAACGCGGGGCAAACGTTCGATCACTTCTATTTCAGTCTGCAGGCCGCCGTGGCGGGTCTGGGGGTGGCCATCGGCCCGTGGCACCTGGTGCGAGACGATGTGGAGAGCGGCGTATTGAGCGCGCCGTCGGGGTTTATCGAGGATGGTTCCCACTATTGCCTGCTGTCACCCATACCCCTCGTACCCGGCAGCCCGCAGGCCGAACTGCTGACATGGTTGAGGTTGCAGGCATGATGAAGAAGGTAATCAATGCACAACAGACTGCCTGGCGCCACACCCGGAGCTTCGGGCAAAGATGAGCCTGACGGGAATGGCAGACGCTTTCAGAGGGGGAAGTTAATAACGCGCAATAAAAAAAGAGCCGACCGGCGGCTCTTTTTAACGGGGCAATGCTCAATCATCTCTGCCTGAACATCGCCCAATCTGAGTGATTTTTACCGACTGACATCGGAAAAATCATCCTTCCCGGCGTTATCAGACCGCAGTCTGGAAAATCACGCCGTCAGCTTTGTCAGTGTACTGGCTCAGCTGGTCGAAGTTCAGATAACGATAGGTATCCACGGCGGTTTTATCCACCTGATCCATAAACTTCAGATACTCTTCCGGCGTAGGCAGTTTGCCCAGCAGAGAAGCAACCGCAGCCAGTTCGGCGGAGGCCAGGAACACGTTAGCACCGTTACCGAGGCGGTTCGGGAAGTTACGCGTTGAGGTCGAAACCACCGTTGCACCATCTTTCACGCGCGCCTGGTTACCCATGCACAGTGAACAGCCCGGGATCTCGATGCGCGCACCGCTCTTACCGAAGACGCTGTAGTAGCCTTCCTCAGTCAGCTGTGCGGCGTCCATCTTGGTTGGCGGAGCCACCCACAGACGGGTTGGCAGCTGCCCTTTATGGGCATCCAGCAGTTTACCGGCGGCACGGAAGTGACCGATGTTGGTCATGCACGAACCGATGAAGACCTCATCGATCTTCTCACCCTGCACGTCAGACAGCAGGCGGGCATCGTCCGGATCGTTTGGCGCACACAGGATTGGCTCTTTGATATCCGCCAGATCGATGTCGATCACCGCCGCGTATTCCGCGTCAGCATCGGCTTCGAGCAGCTGCGGATCGTCCAGCCATTTTTGCATGCCCTCAACGCGGCGCTCCAGCGTACGACGATCGCCGTAGCCTTCAGAGATCATCCACTTCAGCAACACGATGTTGGACTGCAGATACTCGATGATCGGTTCTTTATCCAGTTTGATGGTACAACCGGCGGCAGAACGCTCAGCGGAAGCATCGGTCAGCTCGAATGCCTGCTCAACTTTCAGTTTCGGCAGGCCTTCGATTTCCAGCACGCGGCCGGAGAAGATGTTTTTCTTACCTTTCTTCTCAACGGTCAGCAGGCCCGCTTTGATCGCGTACAGCGGAATGGCGTGAACCAGATCGCGCAGGGTGATACCCGGCTGCATCTCGCCTTTAAAGCGCACCAGCACCGACTCAGGCATATCCAGCGGCATCACGCCGGTCGCCGCGGCAAACGCCACCAGGCCAGAACCCGCCGGGAAGGAGATACCGATTGGGAAACGGGTGTGGGAGTCACCGCCGGTACCGACAGTATCCGGCAGCAGCATACGGTTCAGCCAGCTGTGGATAACGCCGTCGCCCGGACGCAGCGACACGCCGCCACGGTTCATGATGAAGTCCGGCAGAGTGTGGTGAGTGGTCACGTCAACCGGCTTAGGATACGCGGCGGTATGACAGAATGACTGCATCACCAGATCGGCTGAGAAGCCCAGACAGGCCAGATCTTTCAGCTCGTCGCGGGTCATCGGGCCGGTGGTGTCCTGAGAACCCACGGAAGTCATTTTCGGTTCGCAGTAAGCGCCGGGACGGATACCGTCCACGCCACAGGCGCGGCCAACCATTTTCTGCGCCAGTGAGTATCCACGGGTGCTGGCAGCCACATCTTTCGCCTGAACAAACACATCGCTGTGCGGCAGGTTAAGAGATTCACGGGCTTTCGAGGTCAGGCCACGGCCGATAATCAGCGGGATACGACCACCGGCACGCACTTCATCCAGCAGCACGTCGGTTTTCAGCTCGAAGTTTGCCAGCAGCTCGTCGGTTTCGTGATTACGCACTTCGCCTTTGTAAGGGAAGATATCGATCACGTCGCCCATATTCAGCTTATCAACATCCACTTCGATCGGCAGCGCACCGGCATCTTCCATCGTGTTAAAGAAGATCGGAGCGATTTTGCCGCCGAGGCACACGCCGCCGCCCTTCTTGTTAGGCACGTAAGGAATGTCGTCACCCATAAACCACAGCACCGAGTTGGTGGCGGATTTACGTGATGAACCGGTACCGACCACGTCACCGACGTAGGTTAGCGGGAAGCCTTTTTTCTGTAATTCTTCGATCTGTTTGATCGGTCCAACGTTGCCGGCATCGTCGGGTACAATGCCATCACGTTCGATTTTCAACATCGCCAGCGCGTGCAGTGGAATATCCGGGCGAGACCAT
Organism: Erwinia sp. JUb26; assembly: GCF_003751505.1. Classification (GTDB taxonomy): domain Bacteria; phylum Pseudomonadota; class Gammaproteobacteria; order Enterobacterales; family Enterobacteriaceae; genus Erwinia. Next base: position 99,440 of record NZ_RJVB01000010.1, read on the forward strand.
GCATCCGGTGCCGGAGAGAGGTCATCGGTATTGGTTTCGCCGGTCACTTTAAACACGGTTACGGTGATTTTGTCTGCCAGTTTAGGGCGCTTCAGGAACCACTCGGCGTCAGCCCACGACTGAATAATTTTTTTCGCGTGTGGGTTGCCCGCTTTGGCTTTTTCTTCAACATCATAGAAGTTGTCGAACATCAGCAGCGTGTGGGAAAGCGCTTCTGCGGCAATCGGAGCCAGCTTTTCTTCATCCAGGGCTTCGATCAGCGCATGGATGTTATAGCCGCCCTGCATGGTGCCAAGCAGTTCAATCGCTTTTTCAGGAGTAACCAGAGGGGAGGTAGCTTCGCCTTTCGCGACAGCGGCCAGGAAACCGGCTTTAACATAGGCCGCTTCATCTACACCCGGCGGGACTCGATTGATCAACAGGTCTGACAGGAATTCTTCTTCACCCGCTGGAGGGGCTTTTAGCAGTTCAACCAGCGCGGCCATTTGGGAAGCATCTAACGGTTTAGGAACGATCCCCTGGGCAGCACGCTCGGCAACGTGCTTACGGTATTCTTCTAGCACGACGTTCTCCTCGCTCTCATTGTATATGGCATCCCGGGTCACCCAAGTCACCGCTATTAGTGATAACCATCCATGTGTAGGGTAAGGCGCCCGGTTCCGCGTGGGGCAGCATAGCAGGATTTCGTACGCATGTTAATCTGTTTACAAATAAGCAACATTATTTGCGAGGCGCGTCAACTCCGGTTAGTTCCTTTTTTACAGCATTCCACACTAGTTAGATGGTTAATGTTTAGTATTTATGCTGTTCGTTGGGTGATATAGCGGTATTTCATCCAGGTATTAATCTTTATCTCTTTTAATTTTGTGCTAAAAACCGTCAACTTTTCGCTTGAGTTGATAACCTGAGATTCAGGTTGGAGGATGAAGTTGACTGGTGTTGGCTGGCGATCTGGTGCTGACTTTGGCGGGTGTTGGCTGGCGGTCTGGTGCTCGCGCCGGCTGGCTGTGGCCCCTGCCGGGCGGTCCTCACGCCGCTTTGCGGTGCCCTCACTTCGCTCGTCAGCCCGCCGGACCGCCACAGACGCGCGTCCTGCGCGGCTGCGTCTTTCGCCCACTTCCCTGTGGGCGAATCCTGGCTTCCTCGCTGCGTTCAGCGCTGCGGATTGCCCTTCAGGGGCCACAGCCAGCCCGCTTTCGATAACGATGTTGCCTGTTCGAAAATACCGTTCAGGCACAGGCTGTTAATAGTCACAATTATCATACCGCTTCAGACATGACTCGCTAAACATGATGATTATCATGCAGTTTCAGGCATGCCCCACCAAACACCATGATTCCCATGCGGTTTCAGGCATGCCCCACAAAACACCATGATTCCCTTTCAGTTTCAGGTATGCCCCACCAAACACTATGATTTCCATGCAGTTTCAGGCAGCCAGCACATTGCTTGAGGGGTTCAGCCTCTGCGGCGGCCGGGCAATCCGCAGCGCCGAGGTGCAGACTGCGGGGCCGGAGAGACCAGCAGGGATGCTGGGCTCAGGCGTGGCGCGGGCAGGACGCCCGCTCCGCGCCGATCCGTAAGGCCCGCAGCCGAAAACGAGGGAACCGCGAAGCGGCGCGAGGACCGCCCGGCCGCCGCAGAGGCTGAACCCCGATCGCCATACCCATAGCCATACCCAACTCAGCCAATGGCTTTGCCACGTATTTTCATGCTCACGCTATACATTTTTACTAATTTTCGCCCACTCCCCCCAGCGTTAGGATGACGCAGGATTTAACAATTTTTAAACATTCTGTTATCTCAACATGCACCAGCGGGAGTAAACCGATGTGGACACTACAGAAGTGGCAGCAACTCGCGGAACAGCAGCACTTTATCCAACGGGCAATGATCGATGGCCAGACGCTGGCATCGGCCAGTGAAAAAACCTTTGCCGTGATCAACCCGGCAACAAACCGACTGCTGGCCGAAGTGGATATCAGCGAGCCGTTCACGGTCAATCGGGCCGTCAGCGTGGCGCGCCGCTGCTTTGAACGCGGTGACTGGTCGCAGCAGTCGCCCGCTTCCCGCAAACAGGTCCTGCTGCGCCTGGCGGACCTGATCATGCAGCATGCCGATGAGCTGGCGCTGCTGGATTCGCTGAGCATGGGCAAAACGGTGACCGATGCCAGAGAGCTGGACGTACCCGGCGCGGCAGGCGTATTCAGATGGTATGCCGAAAGCCTGGACAAACTTTACGGCCAGATAGCCCCCACCGCGCAGGACGCCGTCGCCATGATTACCCGCGCACCGCTCGGCGTTATCGCGGCCGTGGTGCCGTGGAATTTCCCGCTCGATATGGCCGCCTGGAAACTGGCTCCGGCGCTGGCGGCAGGCAATAGCGTGATACTCAAACCGGCGGAACAGTCGCCCTTCTCCGCGCTGCGCCTGGCTGAACTGGCGCTGGAAGCCGGCCTGCCGCCGGGCGTGCTCAATGTGCTTCCCGGCAACGGCGACATCACCGGCAAAGCGCTCGGCCTGCATGAGGATATTGATGCCGTGGTGTTTACCGGCTCCACCCAGGTCGGAAAATACTTTATGCAGTATGCCGCGCAGTCCAATCTCAAGCAGGTCTGGCTGGAGTGCGGCGGAAAAAGCCCAAACCTGATCTTCGCCGACTGCCATAACCTTGAGCTGGCGGCAGAAAAAGCCGCGGGCGCCATCTTCTTCAACCAGGGCGAAGTCTGTTCTGCCAATTCCCGTCTGCTGGTTGAGCACAGCATTCACCACGAATTCGTCGAACGCCTGCTGGCGCAGACTCAGAACTGGCAGCCGGGCGATCCGCTCGACCCCGCCAGCCGGGCCGGGGCCATGGTCAGCAGCCGTCACACCGAGCGGGTGATGAGCTACATCCAGGTCGCCCGCGAACAGGGGGCAGAACTGCGCTACGGCGGCAAGCGGTTGACGATCAACAAATCAAGCAACTTTATCCAGCCGACGATTTTTACCGGCGTTCAGTCCGATATGCAGTTGGTCAGGGAAGAGGTGTTCGGGCCGGTACTGGCTGTCATGCCCTTCAACAGCGAAGAGCAGGCCATCGCCCTTGCCAACGACAGTATCTACGGGCTGGCGGCGTCACTGTGGAGCGACGATTTGCGCCGCGCACACCGGGTTGCCCAGCGGCTGAATGCCGGCACGGTCTCCGTAAACACCATTGATGCTATCGACGTCAGCGTCCCCTTCGGCGGCGGCAAGCAGTCGGGCTTTGGCCGCGACCTCTCCCTGCACGCCTTCGACAAGTTTACCCAGCTCAAAACGACTTGGATCCAGCTGTGCCAGTGACCCTCGTTCGCCTGCAAAAAGGACAGACACATGTCGCAAAATACCGATCTATCCGTTAATAAGCTCGCTTCCGCCAGGCCGACGGCGAAGCTGGGGTTTCTCTCGCTGATCTCCGTTGCCGTTGGCCTGGTGGTATCACAGGGCGTGATGGTGATGATGCTGCACGCGGTGGGGATCGCCGGGCTCAGCCTGATCCTCCCGCTGACGCTCGCCTGGCTGCTGGCCCTCAGCTATGCCTGCTCGTTCTCCGAGCTGTCGTTGATGATCCCGCGCTCGGGCAGCCTGTGTAGCTATACCGAGGTGGCCCTCGGCCACTTCCCGGCGATCATCGCCACCTTTTCAGGCTATATCGTGGTGGCGATGTTTGCGCTCTCCGCCGAACTGCTGCTGCTGGATTTGATTGTCGGCAAGGTTTTCCCGCACAGCTCACTCCCGCCGCTGACCGTGGCCGCTGGAGTGCTGCTGCTGTTCACCCTGTTTAACCTGATGAATATCGATATCTTCGCCCGTCTGCAAACGGCGCTGGCGGTGATTATGATGGTGGTGCTGCTGGTGCTGGGCATCTGTGCCCTCACCAGTCCGCAGGCGGAAACGGTGCAGGATGCTATCGCACAAGGGAGCCTGGCTCCGCAGGGTTGGGGATGGGGCGCAGTCGCCCTGGTCGCCACCACAGTCTGGGGTTTCGTCGGCGCGGAATTTGTCTGCCCGCTGATTGAAGAAACCAAACGGCCCCAGCGCGATATCCCGCGCGCAATGATGATCGGCCTGACGCTGATTTTTTTCACCATCATCCTCTACTGCCTCGGTGCCCTGCTGGTGCTGCCGCGATCCGCCCTGATCGGAGACGATCTGCCGCACTTCCTGTTCGCCACCAAAGTGTTCGGTGAAAGCGGCAAGCTGCTGCTGCTCGCGGCCGCTATTACCGCCACCTGCAGTACGCTTAATTCGTCGCTGGCCACCATTCCGCGCATGCTCAGCGGCATGTCGCAGAACGGCCAGGCTTTCCCGTGCTTTAAGCGCCAGAGCCGCAACGGCGTGCCGTGGCTGGCGGTGCTGTTTGTTGCCGCCATTACCGGGCTGCCGCTGCTGCTGATGAATGCCAGCTCAATCAGCCTGCTGCTGCTGGCCGCCGCAATCTGCTGGCTGCTGGCCTACATCATCACCCATATCAACGTCATCGTTTTACGCCGCCGCTATCCCCACCTGTCGCGCCCGTTCCGCACGCCCTTCTATCCTCTGCCGCAGATCCTGGGGATCGTCGGCATGCTGTATGCCATCTGGAATGCCTCCCCCACGCCGGAAATGGCGCATGAAGTTTTCGCCGTCGCCGGTGGCGTGCTGGCGGTCGTGGCGATTATTGGCGCGCTGTGGGTGAAGCGGGTGATGAATAAGCCGCTGTTTGCCCCGGAACCCATCGAGAAAGCCCTAAATCCACCGCATAAAAACTGAATCAGGCAGGGAAAATCCTGCTGGACCTTACACTGACTGGAGAACAACCGATGAAAAATCATGATGTAAATCAGCACAGTACCCGCGACTGGCAGACCAGGGATGCGGAACATAATATTCACGCCTTCGTCGACCAGAAGAAACTGAATGCGTCGGGTCCCCGGGTGATGAACCGCGCCAAAGGGCTGTACGTCTGGGACAATGATGACCGCCAGTATCTGGACGGCATGTCCGGGCTGTGGTGTACCGCGCTGGGCTACGGCCGCCGGGATTTGATCGACGCGGCCACCCGCCAGATGGAGCAGCTGTCCTATTACAATATGTTTTTCCACACCACCCACCCGTCGGTGATTGAGCTGTCCGAGCTGCTGTTCAGCCTGCTGCCCGACCGCTACAGCCATGTGATTTATACCAATTCCGGTTCTGAATCCAACGAGGTGCTGATCCGCACGGCGCGCCGCTACTGGCAGGTGGTGGGCAAACCGGAAAAACGCGTAATGATTGGCCGCTGGAACGGCTATCACGGTTCCACGCTGGCCAGTACCGCAATGGGCGGTATGAAATTTATGCACGAGATGGGCGGCATGCTGCCGGATATCGCCCACATTGATGAGCCATACTGGTTCGCCCACGGCGGAAATCTGACGCCGGAAGAGTTCGGCCTGAAGTGCGCCCGCCAGCTGGAGGAGAAAATCCTTGAGCTGGGCAGCGAGAACGTCGCCGGGTTTATCGCCGAGCCGTTCCAGGGCGCGGGCGGGATGATCTTCCCACCTGAGAGCTACTGGCCGGAAATCCAGCGCATCTGCCGCCGGTACGATGTGCTGCTGTGCGCGGATGAGGTGATCGGCGGATTTGGCCGCACCGGAGAGTGGTTCGCCCACCAGCATTTTGGCTTTGAGCCGGACACCATCACCATCGCCAAGGGGCTGACCTCGGGCTACGTTCCGATGGGCGGGCTGATCCTTTCAAGGCGCATGGCGGAAGCACTGGTCGAACACGGCGGGGTGTTTGCTCATGGCCTGACCTACGCCGGGCACCCGGTAGCGGCGGCAGTGGCGATTGCCAATATCAATGCGCTTCGCGATGAGAAAATCGTTGAGCGGGTGAAAAACGATACCGGTCCTTACCTGCAACGGCGACTGCGTGAGGTATTTGGCGATCATCCGATGATCGGTGAAATCCAGGGCACTGGCTTAGTGGCCGCGCTGCAGTTTACCGCCGATAAAGCCACGCGTAGGCGCTTTGCGAATGAGGATGAAATGAGCTGGCGCTGCCGCAGCTTCGGCTTCGGGGAAGGGGTGATTATCCGCGCCACGCAGGGCAGGATGATTATGGCCCCGGCGCTGGTCGCCAGCCATGCCGAACTGGATGAACTGGTGGAAAAAACCCGCCGTGCGGTGGAACGTACCGCACAGGAATACAAGATCCGTTAAATCATTAACGGCAGACCGCACGCAGTCTGCCGTCTTCCCTTACCGCTCCACCAGCGCAAACTCCTGCTCGCTGTAGCGCTCTCCGGCAATATTCGCCGGGGCAAACAGCGTATTCAGCGTGGCAAGATCGCGGTCGTTAATGACCACATCGGCCGCAGCGCAGTTATCCTCCAGATGGGCCTGCTGACGCGCGCCCGGGATCGGCACAACGTTCTCACCCTGTGCCAGCACCCAGGCCAGCGCCAGCTGAGCCGGACTCGCCCGATAGCCCTGCGCCATCTCCGTCAGCTGTACGACCAACTGCTGATTATGTTCCCACGCCTGCTGCTGGAAACGCGGCAGATAACGGCGGAAATCATCCTCGGCCAGCGTACCGGCAGCCGCCACTTTACCAGTCAGGAAGCCGCGTCCCAGCGGGCTGTACGGAACGAAACCGACGCCCAGACGGCGGCAGGTTTCCAGCAGCCCCTGTTCGGGATCGCGGCTCCACAGCGAGTATTCACTCTGCACGGCCGCGATAGGGTGCACCGCCTGCGCACGCTGTAGCGTCTCACTGGAGATCTCCGACAGGCCCAGATGCAGCACTTTGCCTTCGCGCACCAGATCGGCCATCGTGCCGACCACCTCTTCCACCGGCACCGCCGGATCGGGGCGATGCTGATACAGCAGGTCAATCGCCTCAATGCCCAGCCGCTGCAGCGAAGCTTCCACCACCGCACGGATGTTTTCCGGACGGCTGTTCACGCCTTTAATTCGCTCCCAGCCCTCACCCTCATCGGTGATATGGAAGCCAAATTTGGTGGCGACTTTGACCTTACCCTGATGTCCTTTCAGCACGCGGCCAAGCAGGGATTCATTGGTAAACGGGCCGTAAACCTCTGCCGTATCGAGGAAATCCACCCCAAGATCGAAGGCGCGATGCAGCGTATTGATGGCCTGCCGCTCATCGCTGGCACCGTAGGCAAAACTCATTCCCATGCAACCCAGGCCAATGGCGGAAACCTGCAAACCTGCACTGCCTAACGTTCTTTTTTTCATGGTAATACTCCGGTTAACTGACGATGAAGCCGTTATACTTCCCCCGGAATAAATCAACAATTGATGCCATTTAACCGATTTAGTGAAAAATAATCATCAATATGAAAAATCGCACCACGCTCCAGGAACTGGAAATCTTTGCCGCTATTGCCCGCCACCTTAACTTCCGCAAGGCGGCGGAAGAGCGCAACGTCACGCCGTCCACGCTCAGCCATACCATGAATCATCTGGAGCAACGCATTGGCATCAGGCTGCTGAACCGCACCACCCGCAGCGTCTCGCTGACCGAGGCCGGGCGCGCTTTTCTCTCGCGGATTGAGCCCGCGCTGGTGGATCTTTCCAGCGCGGTCGATGAGCTGAACAGCTGGCGGGCCGACCCGCGTGGGACGGTGCGACTGAATATGCCGCGCAGCGCCGCAACGCTCTGGCTGCAGCGGATCCTGCTGCCGTTTCGCCAGCGCTACCCGGACATCGCGCTGGAGATCGCCACCAGCGACAGCCTGGTCAATATCATTGAAGAGGGATTCGACGCGGGCGTACGCTTCGGCGAAGCGATCCCGCAGGATATGGTGGCGATCCCCTTTGGCCCGCCGATAAACGGGGCGGTCATCGCCAGCCCGGCGCTGCTTGCGCGCCACGGCACCCCGCCGCATCCCGAAGGGCTGGCGGGATACCCGTGCATTCAGCGGCGTTTCCCCAGCGGCATGCTGTACAAATGGGAGTTTCACACGGAAGGTAAACCCTTTGACGTGGCGGTCAGCGGCGATCTGACGCTGGACAACGATATGCTGATGATTCAGGCCGCGCGCGCCGATGCGGGCGCGGCGCTGGTGATGCGCGAGCTGGCGCAGCCCTGGCTGACCGACGGTTCGCTGGTGGAAATCCTGGCCGATTATGCGGCCAGGCCGGAGGGCTTCTGGCTTTACTACCCCAGCCGCAAATACCACTCGGCCGCACTGCGCTGCTTTATCGACTGGGTGCAGCAGGTCAACCGCGGCGTGGTAGACTGCTCAGAACCCTCCGATGCCGGGATCCCTCTATGACCGCAATGACCGCAGATGAACCGCTCACCCGCTTTGTGCTGGCTGACCGCCCGGCCCCCCACGTGCTGTGCCTGACGCTGCATCGCCCTTCGCAGCGCAATGCCTATAACGCGATGATGATTGCCGAGCTGGAACAGTGGCTGGATTACAGCGAGCACAACCCGGAGATCTGGACGGTGATCCTGACCGGCGGCGGCGGTGCGTTTTGCAGCGGGGCGGATTTGCAGGAAGCGTTTATCGACGGGGGTAAAAAGGTGCGTAACCGCTGCGGCGGCTACAATCCGCTACAGCATCAGCCCCGGCGGAAAATCTGGATCGCCGCCCTGAACGGCCACGCGGTGGGCGGTGGGCTGGAAATGGCGCTGGACTGCGACTTTATCGTTGCCAGCGAGCAGGTGAAAATCGCCCTGCCCGAGGTGACGCACGGCCTGCTGCCGCTTGGCGGGGCCATCAGCCAGCTTGCCGCCCGACTGCCGGTGAATATCGCCCGCGAACTGCTACTAACCGGCGAAGCCTTCGATGCGAAGCGCGCGCTGGCGCTGGGACTGTTCAATCAGCTGGCCGCGCCTGACGGCCTGAAAGATGCGGCGCTGGTGCTGGCGGCACGCATTAATCGCAGCGCCCCGCTGGCGGTGCAGGCCTGTAATGCGCTGCTGAAACAGCACCTGAATGCCGCTGCTGACGACGGTGAAGCGCGGCTGAAACATCCTCTGCCCGCCACCGGTGGGGATGCACAGCAGGAAGCCCTGCTATCCTCCACCGAAGAAGCGCTACGCCAGCTTCAGCAGAGCGAAGATTATCAGGAAAGCCTGCGTGCCTTCAGCGAACGCCGCCCGCCGCAGTGGCGAGGAAGATAAAAGCATGAAATTCTGCACGAAGCACTGCGGTAGTTTTGAAATACCCTTCTGACGAGAGTAAAGCTCACTCTACAGCGTCTGCGCGCGGAACAGCGCGCTCAGCCCCAGGCCGCCCGCAATCCCCAGCATCGCCAGGCCAAAACCGTCTTCGCTCTCCGCCGTCTGTACCAGCTGGCTGAACAGCCGCGTCACCATCATCGCCCCGGACGCGCCGTAAGGATGGCCGAGCGCAATGGCTCCGCCCTGGCGGTTAACGCGCTGTTCGTCGATGCCCAGCGCATCCAGCGATCCCAGAACCTGGGCGGCAAAGGCTTCGTTAAATTCAATGGCGGCGACCCGATCGAGGCTGAGCTGCGGCTGACGTGCCAGCAGCTTTTGCGTGGCGGGAACCGGCCCCAGCCCGAGAAAGTTTGGATCGACCCCGGCGCTACAGGCATCAACAAAGCGCAGCCCGCGCACAAAGCCGCACTCGCGCGCCAGACGGCGGCTCATCACCAGCAGCAGCGACGCGCCGTCGTTAAGCGGGCAGCAATTGCCCGCCGTCACGCTGCCGTCGGCGGCAAAGGCGGGCGGCAGCGCGGTCAGCCGTGCCAGCGAGGTGGTCGGGCGCGGGCATTCATCCTGCGTTATCTCCTGCCCCGCCACGTTCAGCGGCACGATCTCATCGCGAAATGCGCCCTGCTGCTGTGCCGAGACGGCGCGCTGGTGGCTGCGCAGGGCAAACCTATCCTGCCGTTCACGGCTGATGCCGCAGCGGCGGGCCACGTTTTCCGCCGCTTCGCCCATATCCGGGTCGCCGATATCGTCCGGGGAAAAGCGTGCCCGGGCGTAGAAACGCGGTAGCTGCTTGAGCGAGCCGGGTTTCTCAACCCGCCACGGTGCGTTACTGACACTCTCCACGCCACCGGCCAGATAGCACTCTCCGGCGCGAGCCTGGATCAGGCGGCAGGCGTTAATCGTCGCCTCCAGCCCGGAACCGCACTGACGATCGACCGTCACCGCCGGAACCGCCAGCGGCAGCCCGGCACTGAGCGCCGCCAGCCGGGCAATATTGCCGCCGCCGCCGGTCGCATTACCGATAATCACCTCATCGATAGCGCGAAAATCCGCTGGAAACGCGGCCAGCAGCCGGTCAAACAGCGGAGCCAGCAGCGCCTCCATCGACAGCTCCGCCAGCATACCGTATGCCTTGCCTACCGGCGTACGGACCGCCGCCACCACGATCGGCTGCCAGTCATCTTCCGGCTGGTAGTTCAGTGAGATCGGTTCTGAAATCATGATTTGCGATCCTTATTTCCAGCTCGGCGCGTTTAATTTTTCCAGCGGGCGTTAACGGCCAGCGGCTGATGTGATAATAGTGGCGCGGCAATTTATATTTCGCCAGCTGCTCGCGGCAGATTAGCGGAATGGTTTCCGCCAGCGATAATTCCGCGTCAATCATAGCGACGATCTTTTTTCCGAGGTAATTATCATCTATCGCGATGACTACCGCTTCTATTACACCCCGGATCGATTTGATCGTCGTTTCTATTTCTGACAGATAAATGTTATTCCCGCCGCTGACGATCATATTTCCCCGGCGGCCAATAATATGAAGGTTCTGCCGTTCATCCAGATAGCCGATATCCGATACCGTGGCCCCCCACGCATATTTTTTAAATGCACTGCCGTCATCGCCCCATAAATAACCTTCGATGATCTGCTCGCTGCGAATAAAGATCCGGCCCGGCTGATTCACCGCCACCGGCGCACCGTCATCGTCAAGGATTTCAATGGTGGTCCCCGGAAAAGCCTGCCCGACGGTCGCCAGGGAGTCGCTGATGCTGTCGTCGTTCAGCGTGGACACCGCGACGAATCCCAGCTCCGATGCGCCGTAATATTCCTGTATCTGCGCTTCAGGAAACAGCGCCCGCGCCTGCCGATAGTGGTTCAGCTCCAGTTTGGATCCGGCGCTGAGCAGGTTAAGCAGGCCGGGAAAAAGCTGCCCATCAGCCACGCGAGCAAAACCGGCAATCATCGTTGGCACCACCACCAGCCGCTGGATCTGCTGCCTGGCGATCAGCGCCAGTGCGCCGTCGGGCTGCCACTTCCCAAGGCTGTAGAAACAGCCTCCCGCATACAGCGTTTCATTCAGGCAGTAAAGGCCAATGCCGTTCGACAGCGGGCCGGGAAACAGCGTTGAGGGCGCATCCGTCAGCTGGAAGATCGCTTCACCGTTTTCAAAGCTGCTGCGCCAGGATCGGCGCGAGCGGACAAACGCCTTCGGCAGGCTGGTGGTGCCGGAAGTGAAGTTTATCAGAAACGGCGTGGCGTCATGCATCCCCTGGCTGAATGCGGGCAGATCGTCGGCATTGACAGGATCGTTTTCCAGCCAGCGATCCACCGCCAGCCAGCGGATCTGTAGCGCATCGGCCAGCGCGATCGTCGCCCGATCCTGCTGGTTTAGCAGCAGCAGACCCGGCTTAATACGGCTCAGCATTTCGTGCAGCTGTGCGGCGGGCAGCTGTGGATCAACTATCGCTGCGGTGAACGGCTGTGCAGTGGCCGCCAGCCAGGCTATCGGGAACGCAATCGCATTACCCGTCGCTATCGCCACGGGATTTCCGGCGGTCGGCTGCGTGAGAATATACTGATAAAGCGCCTGTGAGCGACGCCAGAGCTGCTGCCAGCTCAGCGTCTGGCCATCAATATTGATGGCGACAGACTGGGGATACTTTCGAGCATGCTGCTGGACTCTGTCGTGAACCGGCATCAGACTCCGGCCTCAATCCATGAAAAATGATGGGTCAGCGCGTTGCGGGTTTCCTCAGGGATCGGACAGGGCTTATTTTCAGCAGGATTGATGCAAACCCAGACTAATTTTCCTTCGGCGGCGAGAATATCCCTTCCCTGTAAATTCAGATGAATAGAAAATATTAAGCTGCTGTTGCCGAGCTTCTCAATGAATACCTGCGGCTCCACCACATCGTCGACCGATAATGGAAAATGGAAGGTGGCTTCGCATTTTTTAACGTGATAAACCACACCGGCCGTCTTAGGGCGAAATAACGCTAAAATGTCGGCACGGCGAAAGGCATTAACCACGGCATCTTCACAGTAATCCAGGTAAACTGAATTATGGACGTGACCATGCAGATCGATATCACGCATTGATACGCGAAATGTTTCACTATTATACTGCTGCATAAAAATCATCAACCTGTAAACCAGAAACCACTAAAGAAAATATACCATGAAAGAGAGTTTATTCACCAGAGCGATGGTCCGCGAGTTCGGTAATATCAGGGATATTCTGCGGCTGGAATCCGGTGAGCAGAGTGAATTAGCCGCCGGTCAGGTGCGAGTTAAGATGGCGTGGGCGACGATCAATCCCTCTGATATTATTACTATTTCCGGTGCTTACCGTTCACGTATTACCCTGCCTTTCGTGCCGGGCTTCGAAGGTATGGGGCATATTCATCAGAGCAACGATCCCTCTCTGTTACGTGGCCAGCGCGTACTACCGGTGGGCAGCATGGGAGCCTGGCAGACCTTCAAGGACAGCGAGGCGCAGTGGTGTTTCACCCTGCCCGATTTCGTCAGCGATAAAGAAGCGGCGACCAGCTACGTGAATCCGATGACCGCCCTGCTGATGCTGACCGAGGAACTGCACTTCACGCCCGGGATGCGGGTAATTATCAATGCGGCCAATTCGGCGATCGGCAAGATGCTGATCCGCATTGCCAGCCATCTGGGCATCAGGGCAATCGCCATCGTGCGCAAGGCGGAGAATCTGGCGTTGTTTGACGACTACCCCGTTGAGAAGGTGTTGAACAGCAGCAGCGCGGATTACCCGCAGCAGTTGGCGGCGCTTCAGCGCAGCGGCGGCGTGGAGGCGATTCTGGACTGCATCGGCGGTGAGGAGTCGCTGTCGCTGGCACAGGCGCTGATGCCGGGCGGCCAGTTTATTCATTATGGCCTGCTGTCCGGTCGGCCGATTCCTCCGGCGTTCTGGCGCAGTCGGCCGGATATTCGTTTTTCCAATTTCCATTTACGGCTGTGGGTACATGGCCACGAGAAAGCGCTGGTGCAGCGGCGGATTGATGAGGTGATGGCGCTGATTCGTGACGGGGTGATTGCGACCGAGGTGGTGGCCGAGTTCGCGCTGGCGGATATTCATCGGGCGGTGGAAGCGGTGCTGTCTGGGGCGCTGAAGGGGAAGATTTTACTGAAGCTTTGAGAGAGCTGAGATTCTGCAGGGCGAGGTGCTGGCGCTGGCTGGCAGTGCCCCCGGTCGGGCGTCCTCGCGCCGCTTCGCTCGTCAGCCGGACGTTTACGCTAAGTTGTTTGCAGTCTGGGGGTTGTGCTGGCTGGTCGTGCCTTCGGTTGGGCGGGTCCTCGCGCCGCTACGCGGTCCCCTCACTTCGCTCGTCAGCCGGACGGACCAGCGTAGACGCGCGTCCTGCGCGGCTACGCTTTTCGGCCGCGTCCATGCGGCCAAATCCTGGCTTCCTCTCTCCGTTCAGCGCTGTGGATTGCCCGACCGAAGGCACGACCAGCCCGCTTTCTGATTTCAGTATTGCCTGAAAATCTAAAAGCGATGAATCAAGTGAAGGGGCAGCCTCTGCTGCTGCGTAAGGGCATCCGCAGCGCTGAGGTGGAGCCATTGCGCCAGGAGACGACAACATGGATGTTGGCGTCAGGCCTGGCTTGAACAGGGACGTTCAATCCTGGCCGATCCGTTCGGCACAATGGCGTAACCGAGGGTACCGCAACGCGGCGCGAGGACCGCCCGGAGCAGCAGCAGAGGCTGAACCCAAGCCACCCGTTCCACAGCGCCGAACACTAGCTCAGCGTCGGATACGCCCGCCGCACCGCCCGCACAATCACCGCCGCCAGCACAACCTTCACGATATCGCCTGGCACATCTGACATTCGTCTTGACTGAAAATCTAAAAGCGATGAATCAAGTGATGGGGCAGCCTCTGCTGCTGCGTAAGGGCATCCGCAGCGCTGAGGTGGAGCCATTGCGCCAGGAGACGGCAACATGGATGTTGGCGTCAGGCCGGGCTTGAACAAGGACGTTCAATCCTGGCCGATCCGTTCGGCACAATGGCGTAACCGAGGGTACCGCAACGCGGTGCGAGGACCGCCCTGAAGCAGCAGCAGAGGCTGAACCCCAACCACCTGTTCCACGGCGACGTCTTCTGGCGTTACCGGGTACCGCAACGCGGCGCGAGGACCGCCCGGAGCAGCAGCAGAGGCTGAACCCCAACCACCCGTTCCACAGCGCCGAACACTAGCTCAGCGTCGGATACGCCCGCCGCACCGCCCGCACAATCACCGCCGCCAGCACAACCTTCACGATATCGCCTGGCACAAACCCCAGCGAACCCAGCGCGGCCTGCTTAAGCGTGATGCCCGCAACGGCAGCAATCCACGGGATACCACAGGCATAAATCACCACGATCCCACCCAGCGCGATAATCAGCAGCTCTTTCACCAACGTCAACGAACGCAGGCCGCGCTGATACAGGTAGCCAATCAGCAAGGCCGCCAGCGGCCACGAAAGAATAAAACCCCCGCCCGGCCCCATATATACCCCCAGCCCACCACGGCCACCGGCCAGCAGCGGCAGCCCGATAGCGACAAGCAGATCGAACAACACCATCGCCAGCGCGCCGCGCTTAGCGCCGGCAATCGCACCCGCCAGCATACAGCCCAGCGTTTGCGCGGTGATCGGCACGCCAATTACCGGCAGGCTGAAGGCCGGGAACAGGCCCAGCGCCGCGGTCATCGCTGCAAATAACGCAATATAAACAATATCTCGGGTGGACATTAAGAGCCTCTCGACTTTTCAGCATCGCTTTGGGGACGTTTTAACTGAGGATCGTATGCGCGGGCCTCAAGCGCCGCTGCAATGTCATCAGCCATTTTCAGGGTACGGACAATAACCGGGATCGCTACGGCAATCACACTGCGATCGAGGCCGCGCGCCTTTTGCGCTTCACGCACCTCGGCGGTGATGGCCGCCAGCACCGGA
This sequence comes from Erwinia sp. JUb26, assembly GCF_003751505.1. Lineage (GTDB taxonomy): Bacteria > Pseudomonadota > Gammaproteobacteria > Enterobacterales > Enterobacteriaceae > Erwinia. Next base: position 114,606 of record NZ_RJVB01000010.1, read on the forward strand.
ATAAAACGCAAAGCCAGCGAGAGCGCCAGGCTAACCTTCGCCGGGTTGATGCGTAAAAAACGCAGCCAGAACAGCTCGCTTTCCAGCGCATCAATCATATCGGTGGTGCGCGTCGTCAGCGTGACCAGCGCCGCCAGCAGCAGCAGCGCGCAAAGACGTGCAACGACCAGCAGGCCGGAAAGCCAGTCGACCATCCACCACTGCACGGCGAACAACAGCGCCAGCACCCACAGCAGCGGTTTCAGCTGCAGCAGCATGATTTTCGGTCCGATGCCGGACAGGGGATAAAGCGCAGCAACCACCGCCAGCGTGGACAGCACGGCCGCCAGCAGGGGAAAAACAAACAGCAGCGTACCGACCAGCGCCAGAGAGAGGATTTTGACTCCCGGCGGCAGGCGATGGATAACCGAGTTACCCGGTACGTAATCACTCAGGGTCATGACATCATCCTGACATATTCTTTCAGCGCCACGGCGGGCACATCATCGACGGCAACTTCCCCGCGCTCAAACACCAGCACGCGGTCAAAATCCTGCAAAAACTCCAGATCGTGCGACACGACGATCGCCGTTTGATCCAGTTCGCCAATCGCGGCGGCAATACGCCGCTTGTTGCGCAGATCCAACAGCGTGGTCGGCTCGTCGAAAACGATATACTCCGGCTCCATCACCAGCACGCCGGAGATCGCCAGCAGCTGCTTCTGACCACCGCTGAGCAGATGCGCCGGATGCTGCCGTAGATCCTGCATATCGTAACGGGCCAGCGCCGCCTCGGTGCGTTCACGGATCGTGGCTTTATCCAGTCCGAGGTTTTTCATACCGAAGGCCAGATCCTCTTCCACTACAGGAAACACGATCTGGTTGTCCGGGTTCTGGAAAACAAAGCCGACTTTGCGCCGTACCGCCTTACCCTGCTGGCGGGTATTCAGGCCATCGATCAGCACATCGCCCTGGGCAGGCAACAGCAAGCCGTTCAGCAGGCGAACGAAGGTGCTTTTACCGCAGCCGTTGCTGCCAACAATGCCGATACGCTTCTCGGTGAGCTGCAGATTGATATCCTTCAGCACCTTGCGATCGCCGTACGCGTGGGAGACCCCTTTCAGTTCAATCATTGGGCGGCCTCGCTCAGGATGGTTTACGCGGACGCTGCTGGCGGCCAATCGTCAACTGTTCAATGACGGCGGCCGGTGACAGCGACATCACAAAATCCACCGCGCGGCAGATATCTTCCGTGCTAAGCATCTCTTCTGCGGACAGCCCGGAGCCGACGGCCATATCGGTATCCACCACGTCCGGGCAGAGCGTGGTGACTTTAATCCCCAGAGCGCCCAGCTCACGGGCAATGGAACGGCTGTAGCCGACCAGCGCGTGTTTGCTGGCGGCGTAGCTGGCCACGCTGCCGTAGGGCTGTACGCCGCTGACCGAAGCCAGATTAAAGATGCGGGCATCCTCAGACTTTTGCAGCCACGGCGTGCACAGCTGGCAGAGATGATGAATGGCGGTGACGTTGGTGGTCAGCAGCGCGCTGAAGTCATCCAGCGACGTCTGCGTGGAGCCAGCGCGGAAAATGCCGGCGGCATTAATCAGCACATTTAACTGCCCGTGAGTGTGCAGCACCTGCTGTACCTGCGCAGCGACGGCGGCATGGTCGCAGACGTCAACCGCCAGCACCTGCACCCGCGCCGGATCAAGGGTTGAGGCGAAGCGGTTCAGGGTTTGTGCATCGCGGGCCAGTAAAATCAGATGATAGCCACGCGCGTAAAAATGGCGGGCCAGCTGGTGACCGATCCCCCGGCTGGCACCGGTGATCAGGGCAACGTTATTCGACACGGTTAACCTGTTGTTCAAAAAAAACCAGCAGCAAAGATACGCTATTTCCCGTCAAAATAAAAAACCGATTTTGGTTTACGGTGACTCAAAAAAACAGCTTTACGCCAGCCGTTCGGGTTGAGAAGTGCGGGGACTTCCGGCTCCACTCTCCGACAGGCCAGACATCATAGCAGGGGAATTGTAGGCATTAATGATGACCCTGGTAACTCTGAAAAAAACTAAATAACAATGAATCGGATATAAAAAGACACCGTGTAAACACTGCACAGAATAATTCATTCTTATTACGAAAATAATTAATCCGGCACGGAATGACAAGATCCTCACGCTGGCAAGCGTATTTTTTAAATCGTTAATCTGAATGAATTCCTTCTCCATCCTGTTAATCACCTCGCCGTGACATACCCGGCGGACGGTTGTCTGTTTATTTCTTCACAGTATTAAAAAGGAGCATTATTTTGAGAAGACATATCAAAAGTTTCCGAGAATACCTGGATATTCTTAACAAACAGGGAGACTTACAAAAATACAGTCAAGAGGTTGATCCTCATCTGGAAATTGGTGCCATTTCCCGTTACGTCATCGAGCAGCGCCTGCCGATGGCGGTCATGGACAACATCAAAGGTTATCCAGATTATTCAATGACTACCGGCGTTTTAGCCTGCAGTTCCTTCTTTACTCACCCCTATTCCCGAATGGCCACCGCGTTAGGTTTCGATCCCTTTATCCATCCGCTGGAAATGATTAAAGAACTGGGCGGATTTTCACATGAAAAACGTGTTAAACCGGTTAAGATTAATTCCCCCGGTTTTATGAAAAATGTGATTGAAGGGGACAAGGTTGATCTATTCAATATTCCCTGCCCGTATTTACATCAGGGTGATGGCGGCGATTATCTTAATACCATCGGGACCATGGTCGTAAAAACACCCGATAATCGCTGGACCAACTGGCATATTTGCCGCGTCATGCGTGTGGATAAGAACCATCTTACCGTGTGGACCCGTCAGCATCAGCACTTTGCGATGATTCATGAAGAATGGAAAAAGCTGAATAAGAAAATGCCTTTCGCAATTGCACTGGCTCCTGAACCGGCGGTGACCGCCATCTCCGGTATTCGCGTTCCGGCGGAAGTGGATGAAGCCGATGTGCTTGGCGGCTGGTTTGGTGAAGGGATTGAGGTTGCTACCAGTCCGGGGGGAAAACTGGAGGTTCCCGCCAGCTGCGAGATGGTGATTGAAGGAGAAATGTCCATCGATACGCTGCATGAGGAGGGGCCATTCGGTGAATATCACGGCTATCTGCTCGCCGATAAATGCAATGAGCTGGTCGGTGAGGTGCTGACCATTGCGCACGTTGATAAGCCCGTTATCGGCACTATTCCGGCGGGTAAACCGCTGGATGACGACCACGCCATTATCGGTATTGGCGGTTCCAGCACGTTTACTCTGGCGCTAAAAGAGGCCGGCATGCCGGTTCTGGATGCGTGGATGGCACCCGAAACCGCACTGCATCTGCTGGTGGTCAGGGTCAAACCGGAATGGCAGCAGCAGTACAAAAACGTTCATGAGTTCATTGACGCGCTGGAAGCCGCGATCCTTAGCTCGCCGATGAGCTACGTCATCGCCCATGCGCTGGTCATTGATACGGATATCGATCCGACTCATCCCGGCGACGTGCTGTGGGCCTGGAGTTCGCGTGTGCATCCTGAAACCGGCACCCGCATCACCAAACCACGCTACATCACCGATATGCCACCGGTATTCACCCCTGCAGAGCGCAAAATCCACAAGGCGCGGCTGGCAATCCACGTCGGCCTGCTGGGAGCCAATCCGAACAGCGCGAAAGATCCGGTCCTGCCGTGCGGTTTTAATACCCTGTATCCACAGGCCCTGAAGGAAAAAGTGATCGCGGCATTCAGCAGCCAGACATCGGGCAGAAAAGCGTAATGGCTTTTACCTGATAGTTAACGCAAAAAAAACGGCCCTTAAAAAGGGCCGTTTTTATGCTTACGCCGTCAGCGAATTATTTCTTTTTCGCTTTCGGGTTTGGCAGGTCGGTGATGCTGCCTTCGAAGATCTCAGCCGCCAGGCCAACCGATTCGTGCAGAGTCGGGTGAGCGTGGATGGTCAGCGCCAGGTCTTCAGCGTCGCAGCCCATTTCGATCGCAAGGCCGATTTCACCCAACAGCTCGCCGCCGTTAGTACCGACAATCGCACCACCGATGACGCGGTGAGTGGCTTTGTCGAAAATCAGTTTGGTTATGCCGTCTGCGCAGTCGGAAGCGATAGCACGACCAGAAGCAGCCCACGGGAAGGTGGCGGTTTCATAGCTAATGCCTTTCTCTTTCGCTTCTTTCTCGGTCAGACCAACCCAGGCAACTTCTGGCTCGGTGTAGGCGATAGATGGGATCACTTTCGGGTCGAAGTAATGTTTCTTACCAGAAATCACCTCTGCCGCTACGTGGCCTTCATGTACGCCTTTGTGTGCCAGCATTGGCTGACCCACGATGTCGCCGATAGCAAAGATGTGCGGTACGTTGGTGCGCATCTGCTTGTCAACGCGGATAAAGCCGCGATCGTCCACTTCCACGCCCGCTTTACCGGCATCCAGACCTTTACCGTTCGGTACGCGGCCGATAGCCACCAGCACCGCGTCGTAACGCTGTGGTTCCGCAGGCGCTTTTTTGCCTTCCATCGTCACATAGATACCGTCTTCTTTTGCTTCAACGGCGGTGACTTTGGTTTCCAGCATCAGGTTGAACTGCTTGGAGATACGCTTGGTGAACACTTTCACCACGTCTTTATCTGCAGCAGGGATCACCTGGTCAAACATCTCGACCACATCAATCTGTGAACCCAGGGCATGGTAAACCGTACCCATTTCCAGACCGATGATACCGCCGCCCATAACCAGCAGACGATCCGGAACGGATTTCAGTTCCAGTGCATCGGTGGAATCCCAGACGCGTGGATCTTCGTGCGGGATGAACGGCAGCTGAATCGGGCGTGAACCCGCCGCGATGATGGCATTGTCGAAAGTGATCGTGGTGGTTTCACCCTTCTCATTTTCAACAACCAGAGTATTTGCACCGGTAAATTTACCCAGGCCGTTAACCACGTTAACTTTACGGCCTTTCGCCATACCGGACAGACCGCCGGTCAGCTGGGTGATGACTTTCTCTTTCCAGGCGCGGATCTTGTCAACGTCGGTTTGCGGCTTGCCGAACACGATACCGTGAGCTTCCAGCGCTTTCGCTTCTTCAATCACCTTCGCCACGTGCAGCAGGGCTTTAGAAGGGATACAGCCGACATTCAGACAAACACCACCAAGGGTGCTGTAACGCTCAACGATGACGGTCTCCAGACCTAAATCCGCTGCACGGAAGGCTGCAGAATAGCCTGCAGGACCTGCCCCAAGTACCACGACTTGAGTTTTAATTTCTGTACTCATCATGACCTCTTATTTGATAGTCCGGCGGGTCAGACAGATACCCGTCATACTTGAAACTGCATCTGTATTGGCTGCACTCGCTCGCCCGAATCACTTACCGATGTAAGCTCATTGGGCTCGTTCCCTTGCCGCCTTGATGCCGCTCCAATTATTTAGGGTATATCAATTGCTACGCCCTTCTTCCACCGGGACGCGTTCACCGCAAGAGTTTACAGAATTGTTAAAAATCTGCAAACCGCAGTGCCACGAATATCTACATCCCTTATAACAAGGCCGGCTTGCGCCGGCCTTGTCTGCTGTTACATCACCAGACGGCGAATGTCAGCCAGTGCCTGATTGATAATGGTGATGAAGCGTGCACCATCTGCACCGTCGATTACGCGGTGGTCGAAGGAGAGCGACATCGGCATCATCAGACGCGGAGTGAACTCTTTACCGTTCCAGACCGGCTCCATAGCAGACTTGGAGACGCCCAGGATAGCCACTTCAGGCGCGTTAACAATCGGCGCGAAGTGAGTTGTCCCGATGCCGCCCAGGCTGGAAATGGTGAAGCAGCCGCCCTGCATTTCGCCAGCGGTCAGCTTGCCATCACGCGCTTTCTTGGAGATAGCCATCAGCTCGCGAGACAGTTCGGTAATCCCTTTCTTGTTCACGTCTTTGAACACCGGAACCACCAGACCGTTTGGCGTATCAACCGCCACACCGATGTTGATGTACTTCTTCAGCGTCAGCTTCTGAGCATCTTCGGACAGTGAACTGTTGAAGCGAGGCATCTGCTCCAGGGCCGCCGCAACGGCTTTCATGATGAAGACCACTGGAGTGAATTTCACGTCCAGCTTACGTTTGGCCGCTTCATCGTTCTGCTGCTTACGGAAGGCTTCCAGCTCGGTGATATCGGTTTTGTCGAAGTGCGTAACGTGCGGGATCATCACCCAGTTACGGCTCAGGTTCGCACCAGAGATTTTCTGGATACGGCCCAGTTCAACTTCTTCAATCTCACCAAACTTGCTGAAGTCCACTTTCGGCCAAGGCAGCATGCCAGGTAGACCACCACCCGCGGCTGCGGCTGGCGCTTCGGCGCGTTTTACCGCGTCCTTAACGTAGGTCTGAACGTCTTCTTTCAGAATACGCCCTTTACGACCGGTGCCTTTGACTTTGGCCAGGTTTACGCCAAACTCGCGCGCCAGACGGCGGATAACCGGAGTCGCGTGAACGTAAGCGTCGTTTTCAGCGAAGTCGGATTTCGCATCAGCTTTCGCAGGGGCAGCAGCTGGAGCCGCTTTCTCTTCCTGCTTAGCCGGTGCAGCTGCAGCCGGAGCTTCCGCTTTCGCAGCCGGAGCCGGAGCGGCTGGCGCAGCGCCTGCCACTTCAAAGACCATCACCAGTGAACCGGTGCTGACTTTGTCGCCGGTTGCTACTTTGATCTCTTTCACGGTACCCGCGAACGGAGCCGGCACTTCCATTGAGGCTTTGTCGCCTTCAACGGTCAGGATCGACTGTTCCGCTTCCACGGTGTCGCCCACTTTGACCATGATCTCGGTGACTTCAACTTCATCGCCGCCGATATCCGGTACGTTCACGTCTTTCGGGCCGCTGGCCGCAGCCGGGGCCGCAGCAGCTGGTGCAGCCGCTTCTTCTTTCTTCTCTTCAGCCGGTGCGGATGGCGCCGCTGCGCCACCTGCGGCTTCAAAGATCATGATCAGCTTGCCGGTTTCGACTTTATCGCCGGTAGCCACTTTGATCTCTTTAACCACGCCCGCCTGCGGAGAAGGGACTTCCATAGAAGCCTTATCGCCTTCGACCACGATCAGCGACTGTTCAACTTCCACAGTGTCGCCAACCTTCACCAGGATTTCGGTGACTTCAACTTCGTCCGCGCCGATGTCCGGTACATTGATTTCGATAGCCATTACTCTTTACCTCTTATGCCAGACGCGGGTTAACTTTATCGGCATCGATGTCGAACTTGGCGATAGCGTCCGCTACCACTTTCTTATCGATTTCGCCGCGTTTAGCCAGTTCGCCCAGTGCTGCAACGACAACGTAAGATGCGTCCACTTCGAAGTGGTGACGCAGGTTCTCACGGCTGTCTGAACGACCAAAGCCGTCAGTACCCAGAACGCGATAGTCGCTGGCTGGGATGTAGCTGCGAACCTGTTCTGCGAACAGTTTCATATAGTCGGTAGATGCTACTGCCGGTGCATCGCTCATGATCTGCGCGATGTAAGGCACGCGTGCTTCCTGAGTTGGATGCAGCATATTCCAACGCTCACAGTCCTGACCGTCGCGGGCCAGTTCGGTGAAGGAGGTCACGCTGTAAACATCAGAGCCAACGCCGTAGTCTTTCGCCAGGATTTCTGCCGCTTCACGCACGTGACGCAGGATAGAGCCTGAACCCAGCAGCTGAACTTTACCTTTGCTACCTTCGATAGTTTCCAGCTTGTAGATACCCTTACGGATACCTTCTTCAGCGCCTTCCGGCATTGCTGGCATGTGGTAGTTTTCGTTCAGCGTGGTGATGTAGTAGTACACGTTTTCCTGTGCATCACCGTACATACGCACCAGACCGTCATGCATGATGACTGCCACTTCGTACGCATAAGCTGGATCGTAAGAGATACAGTTAGGGATAGTCAGAGACTGAATGTGGCTGTGGCCATCTTCGTGCTGCAGACCTTCACCGTTCAGCGTTGTACGACCGGAAGTCCCGCCCACCAGGAAGCCGCGAGCCTGCTGGTCACCTGCTGCCCAGCACAGGTCGCCGATACGCTGGAAACCGAACATGGAGTAGTAGATGTAGAACGGGATCATTGGCAGATTGTTGGTGCTGTAGGACGTTGCCGCCGCCAGCCACGATGCGCCTGCACCCAGTTCGTTGATGCCTTCCTGCAGGATCTGACCTTTTTCGTCTTCTTTATAGTAAGCAACCTGCTCACGGTCCTGCGGGGTATACTGCTGGCCGTTCGGGCTGTAAATACCGATCTGACGGAACAGGCCTTCCATACCGAAGGTACGGGCTTCATCGGCGATGATTGGCACCAGGCGATCTTTGATCGACGGGTTCTTCAGCATCACGTTCAGGGCACGTACGAAAGCGATAGTGGTGGAGATTTCTTTGTTCTGCTCATCCAGCAGCTGGCGGAAATCTTCCAGCGTTGGCATTTCGAGCTTCTCGCTGAACTTAGGTTCGCGAGTTGGCAGGTAGCCACCCAGTTTCTGACGCTGTGCGTGCAGGTAGGTGTGCTCTTCTGAGCCTTCAGCAAAGGTCACGTACGGCAGTTTTTCGATGGCAGCATCGTCAACCGGCACGTTGAAGCGGTCGCGGATATAGCGCACGCCGTCCATGTTCATTTTCTTCACCTGGTGAGCAATGTTTTTGCCCTCCGCGGTGTCGCCCATACCGTAACCTTTGATGGTATGAGCCAGGATAACCACAGGTTTGCCCTTGGTGTCCTGCGCTTTTTTCAGTGCGGCGTAAACTTTCTTCGGATCGTGACCACCACGGTTCAGAGACCAGATCTCGTCGTCGCTCAGATCTTTCACCAGCTCAGCGGTTTCCGGATATTTACCGAAGAAGTGCTCACGCACGTACGCGCCGTTTTTGGATTTGAAGGTCTGATAGTCGCCGTCAACGGTTTCGTTCATCAGCTGGATCAGCTTACCGCTGGTGTCTTTACGCAGCAGTTCGTCCCAACGACCGCCCCAGATCACTTTCAACACTTCCCAGCCAGCACCACCGAAGATGCCTTCCAGTTCGTTGATGATCTTACCGTTACCGGTTACCGGGCCATCCAGACGCTGCAGGTTACAGTTGATGATGAAGACCAGGTTATCCAGTTTTTCACGGGTAGCGATAGTGATCGCACCTTTAGATTCTGGCTCATCCATCTCACCGTCGCCCAGGAAGGCGTAAACGGTCTGCTGAGAGGTATCTTTCAGGCCACGGTGTTCCAGATATTTCAGGAATTTAGCCTGATAGATCGCACCCAATGGACCCAGACCCATTGATACGGTCGGGAACTGCCAGAAGTCAGGCATCAGTTTAGGGTGTGGGTAAGAAGACAGACCTTTACCGTGAACTTCCTGACGGAAGTTGTTCATCTGATCTTCGCTCAGACGACCTTCCAGGAAGGCACGAGCATAAACGCCCGGAGAGATGTGACCCTGGAAGTAAACCAGATCGCCGCCGTCTTTTTCCGTACGCGCACGGAAGAAGTGGTTGAAGCACACTTCATAGATAGTGGCAGAAGACTGGAAGGAGGACATGTGGCCGCCCAGATCCAGATCCTTCTTCGATGCGCGCAGAACGGTCATAATGGCGTTCCAGCGAATAGCAGAACGGATACGACGTTCTAAAGATGTGTTGCCCGGGTATTCCGGCTCATCTTCAACAGCAATAGAGTTGATATAGTTGTTAGCTCCAGCACCTGCAGCCACTTTCACGCCGCCTTTACGTGCTTCGCTCAGAACCTGATCGATCAGATACTGTGCGCGCTCAACACCTTCTTCACGGATGACCGATTCGATCGCCTGTAGCCAGTCGCGAGTTTCGATCGGATCCACGTCATTGTTTAAACGTTCTGACATGGGGGGTATTCCTTATCTGTGTCTAATACGTTGAATTGTCTGGAGCCTGTCTCTTTGCATTCTGTCGTTCAGAACACACAGAGACAGGCTCGTCGTTTATACCCTTTAGCCCTGGTGCTGGCGCTATGCTAGCCGTTACGCCAATGGTTTTGGGTATAGTGCCGCGTTATAGTTACGCGTTTTACTTACGTTATTCCTTACGTTGCTGTAAACGTCGCAGGGAACGCTCTCTACGGCTCTGCTCCCGACTTCTGTCCAGCAATATTTCCTCGATAAACGCCAGGTGGCGGTGTGAGGCTTCACGGGCCTGTTCCGGCTCGCGTGCCACAATCGCCTGAAAAATACTGGCGCGATGTTCACTCACTTTCACCAGCATCTCCCGACGCGAGTAGAGTAACTCGAAGTTCTGTCTTACGTTCTGTTCCAGCATTGGACCCATACTGCGTAGCAAATGCAGCAGCACCACATTATGCGCGGCTTCTGTGACAGCAATCTGATACTGCATCACCGCATCGGCTTCTGCGTCCAGATCGCCGCTGTCCTGGGCGGTCTGAATTTGCAGATGGCAGTGGCGGATACGTGCAATATCGTCGTCGGTCCCGCGAAGCGCGGCATAATAGGCGGCAATCCCTTCCAGCGCATGACGCGTTTCCAGCAGGTCGAACTGGGATTCAGGATGGCCGGCAAGCAGTTCAATGAGCGGATCGCTCAGGCTTTGCCACAGGGTTTTCTGGACGAAGGTGCCACCGCCCTGACGGCGAAGCAGCAGACCTTTTGCTTCCAGACGCTGGATTGCTTCTCGTAGGGAAGGACGGGAGACATCAAACTGCACGGCCAGCTCGCGCTCGGGCAGTAATTTCTCTCCAGGACGCAGCGTCCCTTCCATAATCAGGGACTCAAGCTGCTGCTCGATGGCGTCAGAGAGCTTTGGTTGGCGGATCTTACTGTAGGCCATTATCCCTTCTTCTACGATGTGCCAGAGTTAATTGGTAATACCAATTTAAAAAAGGTGCCCGTAAAGTAACAAAGTATTCACCTGATGTCTATATGACAACCCGGCGAAACCAGACCCCCGTCTCGTTCCTGGCAAGGGGTTAACGGCATTTTTCGATCCGCCTCGAATGCATAATAAATGTTAAATTTTAAAACTTTTTTGAAACACGGCAGCAGCTTAGTTAAATAGCACCCCACTAAAAGCACCCTATGCGATGTCCGATTTCCTTTATGCTGCCCCCTGAAATCGTTATGCGTCTATTCGGTGCGATCGTTGTTTTTTTGACCGCACTGGCGCACGGAATGAGAAAGAAAGTGCAAAGCATCCCGCCTACCACTATTCTCTGCGCGACGCCAGATTAAGCCAGGTTTTACTTTATCGATAAGCGTAAATATTTCAGTACGTTATTAGATTTAACCACGCTGGCAGACATAAATAAAAACAAGTATCACGAGGAAGAGTATGGAACATCAGCAGGGCGAGACGCTGCATCGCGGGTTAAAAAACCGCCACATTCAGCTTATCGCATTAGGCGGCGCCGTCGGTACCGGCCTGTTTCTGGGCAGCGCATCGGTCATTAAATCGGCCGGACCCGCCGTTATTCTGGGCTATGCCATCGCCGGTATTATTGCCTTTCTGATTATGCGTCAGATGGGTGAGATGATCGTTGAAGAGCCGGTAGCCGGCAGCTTCAGTCACTTTGCGCATAAATACTGGGGCCCGTTTGCCGGGCTGGCATCCGGCTGGAACAACTGGGCGCTGTACGTACTGGTCGCCATGGCCGAACTGACCGCCGTCGGTAAATATATTCAGTTCTGGTATCCCGAAATCCCCACCTGGGTCAGTGCAGCGGTGTTCTTTCTATTGATCAACGCGATTAACCTGACCAACGTAAAGGTCTTCGGCGAGCTGGAATTTTGGTTCGCGATCATTAAGGTCGTTGCGGTCGTCGCAATGATTGCCTTTGGCTGCTGGCTGCTATTCAGCGGCAACGGCGGCCCACAGGCGACGGTCAGCAACCTGTGGGATCACGGCGGTTTTATGCCGAACGGCCTGCACGGGCTGGTGATGATGATGGCGATCATTATGTTCTCATTCGGCGGGCTGGAGATGATTGGCCTGACCGCAGCGGAAGCCGAGAACCCGGAGAAGAGCATTCCGAAAGCCATTAATCAGGTGCTGTGGCGTATTCTGATCTTCTATATCGGTTCACTGACCGTGCTGCTGTCGCTGATGCCGTGGGTTCGCATTTCGGAAGATACCAGCCCGTTCGTGCTGATTTTCCACGAGCTGGGTGATGCGTTTGTCGCGAATGCGCTGAACGTGGTGATCCTGACCGCTGCCCTGTCGGTGTACAACAGTTGCGTTTACAGCAACAGCCGCATGCTGTTTGGTCTGGCGCAGCAGGGTAACGCGCCGAAGGCGCTGATGAAGGTCGATCGTCGTGGCGTGCCGGTGAACGCCATTCTGATTTCCGCCGCCGCCGCCGCTATCGGCGTTCTGATCAACTATCTGATGCCGGGCGAGGCATTCTCTCTACTGATGTCGCTGGTCGTTTCCACGTTGATCATTAACTGGGCGATGATCAGTCTGGCGCATCTGCGTTTCCGCAAGCGCGCTAACCAGCAGGGGATTGAGCCACGCTTTAAGGCGCTGTTCTATCCGTTCGGCAACTGGCTGTGTCTGGCCTTTATGGCCGGTGTGCTGGTGATTATGGCGATGACGCCGGGGATGGCGATTTCCGTGTGGTTGATTCCGGTGTGGATTGGCATTCTGGCGATCGGCTATGCGTTTAAGCGCCGTTCGGTGAAGATTTAATTCATTTCAGGGGATTGGTTATCTCTGGGATAACGGTGGCAATGCTGACAGGTTAATGCTGCTGGTGATCTCTGGGATAACGATGGCTGCGCTGACAGGTTAATGTTGCTGGTGATCTCTGGGATAACGGTGGCGGCGCTGACTGGCTGCTGCCCCTGCCGGGCGGGTCCTCGCGCCGCTTTGCGGTGCCTTCACTTCGCTCGTCAGCCTGACGGACCGGTACAGACGCGCGTCCTGCGCGGCTGTCCCTTTAGCCCACTTCCCTGTGGGCGAATCCTGGCTTCCTCTCTCCGTTCAGCGCTGCGGATTGCCCGTTCGGGGCAGCAGCCAGTCCGCTTTCTGATATCGGTATTGCCTGATATAAAGATCGGTCCGTTCGCAGGCTTTTCTCCTTGTCCATTCCGCACTGCAATTAGCTCCCGGGGAAGCAGACAGACCGATTTTTGATGTCAGTTTTGCCTGAGAATAAGATCGGTTTTTTCGCGAACTCAGCGTCTTTCACCAATCTGCGGAATGGTTAACCAAGTTGGACAGAAATCAGTTCACTTTCAGATATCGAGATTGCCTGACGAACAGGTAAATCTGGTCACAAGCTTGTTCCCTTTTCCCTATTCCCTTTAGTGCCGTGGATAGCCCGTTCGGGTCTGCAATCGGTCGCTTTCTAGTATCGGTATTGCCTGATAAATAGATAGCAGCCGAAAACACCACCCAAGCTCACCAGAAAAACCGCCCCTCTCTTTCCATTACTTACAGCGAGTGATTGAGTCAAAGGGGAACCCGCCTCTGCGGCGGCCGGGTAATCCGCAGCGCTGAGGCGCAGGCAGCAGGACCGGAGAGCCTGGCAGGGATGCCGGGCTCAGGCCTGGCGCGGGCAGGACGCCCGCTCCGGGCCGATCCGCAAGACCCGAAGCCGAAGACGAAGGCACCCTGCACAGCAGGGCGCGAGGACCGCCCGGCAGCCGCGGAGACGGGTTCCCGATCTCCCAACCACCAGCCAACCCTTACGCAAAGCCCGATGCCGCAAAGCCGGCATCCGACCCTCCAGCCATAAGAGAATGTTATTCGTCATTTGCACCAATTTGTGACAAAACATAGACAGTAAAAAATGAGACAGCACGCTGATTTTTTAGTCATTTCTGCGTGTGTAGAGCAGAAAGCGAGTGCAAACCTCTGCGCTTAGCACTATTCTCTTCCTGAGGCTACGTTCTGGCTCATATTTACTCACACAACAATCGTAAACTTTTCGAAACAGCATGGCGACAGGGCCTGCTGAAAAGACGAAAAAATAATAAAACATCATGAGGTTAGACATGGGACAACAGCAGGGCGAAACGCTGCACCGTGGCCTGAAAAACCGCCACATTCAGCTGATCGCGTTGGGCGGGGCCGTGGGTACCGGCCTGTTTTTGGGAAGTGCGTCTGTTATTCAATCGGCCGGGCCTGGGGTTATTCTGGGTTACGCGATTGCCGGGTTTATCGCATTTTTGATTATGCGCCAGCTGGGAGAGATGGTTGTGGAAGAGCCGGTCGCCGGTTCATTCAGCCACTTTGCCTATAAGTACTGGGGTAATTTCGCCGGTTTTGCCTCCGGCTGGAACTACTGGGTACTGTACGTGCTGGTTGCCATGGCCGAACTGACGGCCGTCGGAAAATATATTCAATTCTGGTATCCGGAAGTACCAACCTGGATGTCCGCCGCCGCCTTCTTTGTGCTGATCAACGCCATCAACCTGACCAACGTGAAAGTGTTCGGCGAGATGGAATTCTGGTTTGCCATTATCAAAGTGGTTGCGGTCATCGGCATGATTCTGTTTGGCGGCTGGCTGCTGTTCAGCGGCAACGCGGGTCCGCAGGCTACCGTACGCAACCTGTGGGAACAGGGCGGCTTCCTGCCCAACGGCTTTAGCGGCCTGGTCATGATGATGGCGATCATTATGTTCTCCTTCGGCGGTCTGGAACTGGTGGGGATAACCGCGGCAGAAGCGGATAATCCGGAAACCAGCATTCCTAAAGCCACTAACCAGGTGCTGTGGCGCATCCTGATCTTCTATATCGGTTCACTGGCCGTGCTGCTGTCGCTGCTGCCGTGGACACGCGTCACCGCCGATACCAGCCCGTTCGTGCTGATCTTCCACGAGCTGGGCGACGCTCTGGTGGCTAATGCGCTGAACGTCGTTATTCTGACCGCCGCGCTGTCTGTGTATAACAGCTGTGTGTACTGCAACAGCCGCATGTTGTTTGGTCTGGCTCAGCAGGGCAATGCCCCTAAAGCGCTGCTGAAAGTTGACAGCCGCGGCGTGCCGGTGATTTCGATTCTGTTCTCCGCTATCGCCACCGCACTGTGCGTACTGTTGAACTATCTGATGCCGGGCGAAGCCTTTGGCCTGCTGATGGCTCTGGTGGTTTCAGCTCTGGTGATCAACTGGGCGATGATCAGCATGGCGCACATCAAGTTCCGCCGTAAGAAAGATCAGCAGGGTGTGAAAACCCGCTTCCCGGCGCTGCTCTACCCGCTGGGTAACTGGATCTGCCTGCTGTTCCTCGCGGGTATTCTGGTGCTGATGGCAATCACCCCGGGCATGGCGATTTCCGTCTGGCTGATCCCAGTATGGATCTTGATTCTGGCCATCGGCTACTGGCTGAAGAATCGCTCTCAGAAAGCCTAATCTGTGCGGGCAAAACGCAATCAGGCCAGCATAAGCTGGCCTGATTTTTTTCTACTGTATCCTCTGCCGTTTCCGGCCGGTCCCTAGACCAGCGTACCGTAAATCGTCAGTAACGCGACCACCACCACCAGCACCAGCGACACCTTCTTCGCCAGCGATACCGCCAGCCGTGGCGTTTCAACCTTATCCGTATGCGGGTCACGTGCCAGCGAGAACTGGGCCAGACGAGTCAACACCTGATATTGCGGCGTGTGGCGATCGCCCAGTGATGCCAGCCAGGCGGGCAATGCACGCTCGCCGTGCCCCAGCAGCGCGTAAGCCACACCGGCCAGACGCACAGGGATCCAGTCAATCCAGTGCAGCAGCGCATCCACGCCGGACTGGGAACGGATAAGCGGAGCCCGCTGCCGCGCCAGCCAGCTTTGCCAGGCGCGCAGGAAAGCGTAACCCACCAGCAGCACCGGCCCCCACGGACCGCCGACGACAAACCAGAACAGCGGCGCAAGATAGAAGCGATAGTTAATCCACAGCAGCGCGTTCTGTAGCTCGCCGAGATACTCACGCTCGCTGCACTCGCCCGGCACACCGTGGATCAAGGTCAGTTCTTCCGCCATCGCATCGTGCGCATGCACATCGTTCTGGCTGGCAGCCTTAAGATAGGCATGATAGTGAAGACGTACCGAGCCCGCTCCGATGCACAGCAGGCCAACGAGGATCCAGAAAAGCAGCTGCGGCACGCCGAAAAACCAGCCTTTCAGAGCCAGCATCACCGCAGCGACTACGGCCATCACCAGCACCGTCATCAGCAGGGTTCGCAGCAGAGAGAAATGCTTCAAACGACGAAACACCGGCATCAAATGATGATCCAGCTGCCAGTGCTCGCCCATTTTAAACAGACGCTCCCATCCGAGAACCAACAACAGGCTAAATAACGTCATGCCTTAACTCCCCTCTTTTTGACCCTGGATTGGCTGCGCCAGAGCGGTGCGGAATCGGGCCCAGTCGAACGCCGGGCCGGGATCGGTTTTACGCTGCGGTGCGATATCGCTGTGCCCGGTAATATTCAGGGCCATGGCCGGATACTCAGCAATCAGCAGCTGGGTAACGGCATGCAGCGAACGGTACTGCGCATCGGTGTAGGGCAGCGTATCGGTGCCCTCGAGTTCAATACCGACTGAAAAATCATTACAGGCATCACGCCCCTGATAATTTGACACGCCAGCGTGCCAGGCCCGCTGCTGAAACGGGACGTACTGCACCACTTCCCCGTCGCGACGGATCAGGCAATGGGCGGCAACCTGCAGATGACTGATATCGGCAAAATAAGGATGTGCGGTGGGATCGAGCTGGCCGGTGAACAGATCGTCAATCCACGGGCCGCCAAATTCGCCGGGCGGCAGACTGATGTTGTGGATCACCAGCAGCGAGGGTTTTTCATTGTCCGGCCGCTGGTTGAAATGCGGCGACGGTACCTTTCTGGCCTCGGTAATCCAGCCCTGTTGCAACTGCATGCCCTGCTCTCCTGTCATCAGAATTCCCTCAGATTAGCATGATTTATTTTGGCGCTGGCAAACTTCTCACCGCGCGTTTCCCACGCAAAAAATATTTTCATTTTTCTGCATCCGTTTCTCATCGCCGAACGTAGATAGCACTGTGAGGCAAATACGCCTTCTCTTATCCGAGGAATTCAGCATGAAAACTATCATTCGTTCTGCTCTGTGTGCGTCTTTCCTGTTTAGCGCTGCCGCTCTGGCTGAGATGTCACAAAACACCGTGATGGTGGGGGGAGCGGCGATGTACCCGTCTAAAAACATCGTTGAAAATGCGATGAATTCGAAGGATCACACCACGCTGGTTGCCGCCGTTAAAGCCGCCGGGCTGGTCGATACATTACAGGGCCCGGGGCCTTTCACCGTATTTGCTCCCACCAATGCGGCGTTCGCCAAACTGCCGATGGGCACCGTGGATACGCTGCTGAAACCTGAAAATAAGAGCAAACTGACCGCCGTGCTCACCTATCACGTGGTGGCCGGGAAATACGACATGAAAGCGCTGGAGAAGAAGGTCAAACAGGGCCATGGCCGTGCCGAGCTGAAAACCGTTAACGGCGCGTCGTTATGGGTAATGCAGAATGGGCCACACAACCTTCAGCTGAAAGATAATCAGGGCAACGTCGCGAACATCAGTACCTATGATGTGCAGCAGAAAAATGGCGCAATCGACGTTATTGATACGGTGCTAATGCCATAACGTTAAAAAGCGTCTATACACTGTGCAGGGGGAACGCATTGTTCACCTCTGCACCTCTTCAGGACGGTTCATGGCGGAAGAATCAATCGACAGTCAGGTTTTACTGATTCGGGCAGTGGCGGCCGGTGACAAACGCGCTTTCGAAGCGCTTTACCGCAGCTACTCACCCTATCTGTTTGCCATCGCGTTACGTCTTTTGCATCGGCGCGGCTGGGCCGAAGAGGTGCTGCACGACAGTTTTCTGACGCTGTGGCAGCGGGCTGACACCTTTGATCCAACGCTGAGCGCGCCCAAAACCTGGCTTACCAATATTGTTCGCCATCGCGCTATTGATTATCTCCGTTTGCAGGACAACCGCGTTCTGGAACTGGACGATGAAAATGATACGGTAGCGGGCGAAAATGAGCACGATCATCCCCCGACAACGACCGAGTCACGCAGGCTGTTGACCTGCATGGACGCACTCCCCGCTGAACAGCGGCAAAGTGTTGTTCTGGCTTATCACCATGGGCTGTCGCACAGTGAAATCGCGCTGCATCTGCAACAGCCTGCCGGTACCGTTAAAAGTTGGATCCGCCGGGCCTTAATGCATTTAAAAGGCTGCGTGGGCATATGAAAACCAAACACGATTTCGATTCCGCCCTTGCCGCAGAGTTTGCACTCGGTACGCTACGCGGTGCGGCTCGCCAGCGTTTTATGCGGCGTATCGAACAGGAACCCAAACTGGCGGCAGAAGTCCGCCGCTGGCAAAACGCGCTGGCCGAGCTGGATCGGGAAGTGATCCCGGTCGCCCCGCCGGAAACGCTGTGGCCGCGTATTTTGGGCGAACTGCCCGCGGAGCCGCAGCACAACGCGTTGTCGCCTACGCCTGTCGGACAGCCGGTAAAAATACCGCGCAGCACCTGGCCGATGTGGCTTGGCTGGGGCCTGGCGGCCTCGTTTGCTGGCGCACTGCTGTATACCCAGTTAGTCCCTGCACCTGCGCCCCCTCAGGCCATCGCCGTTCTGAGCAACAGCCAGCAACAGGGGATCTGGGTTATCGGCATTAACCCGGCACAAAACAGACTAACCGTGCAGACGGCAGTACCACCGGCTATCGGCACTGACCATAGCCTGCAGCTCTGGCTGATCCCGCCAGGCGGCAAGCCGCAGTCGTTAGGGCTGTTGGATGTCTCAGGCAATCGTCGGGTAGACATCGCCCCACTTCAAGCGGGTGCTCTTCCAGTCCTCGCTATCAGTCTGGAGCCGCCGGGCGGTTCACCTACCGGCCAGCCAACAGGTCCCGTCCTGTTCAGCGGTAAAATATCTCTGCTGTAGAAGACGACTCTGCTACTGGAATGGCCAACCGTTCCAGTAGGATCTCGCGCAGGCGCTCCGCAGCAGGATTCAGCTCTTCTGCAGAATGCAGCGCCATGCCCAGTTCACCCAGTGGTGGCAGCAGCGAATGCTCCATTATCCGCAGCCCGGCAGGCAGACCGAAACGACTGCGCAGCGTAATGCCCAGCCCGGCCGACGCGGCGGCCCAGATACCGCTCAGGCTCCTGCTGGTAAAAGCGATCCGCCAGGGGATAGCCGCGCGGTCAAGCGCATCAATGGCGCAGGTGCGCATCAGGCAGGGCGCATCAAACAGCAGCAGCGGCAGCGTCTCCTCCCCCGTAAGCCAGCGCGCCAGATCGGCATCGGAGCGCCCAATCCAGTGCAGCGGTACGGCAGGCAACGCCTGCATTGATCGCGTATTTTCTTCCCCCTGCCAGCACAGCGCCAGATCAAGTTCACCCTGGCGCATCGCCTGCAGCAGTTCAGTATTGCGGCCAATGCGGGCGGATACCTCAACCTGCGGAAAAGCGCGTGAAAACTGCCCCAGTAGCTCCGGCAGCAGTGCCTCACCAAAATCCTCCTGCAGCCCGAGGCTTACGCTGCCTGCAAGATGACGGCCGTTCAACGCATTGACGGCCTCGTCATTGAGCGCCAGCAGGCGGCGACCATAGGCCATGAGCAGTTCACCGTGGGCGGTCAGTTCCAGCCGACGTCCGGCTTTTTGCAACAGCGGCAGGCCACTTTGCTGCTCCAGCTTTTTCAGTTGGGCGCTGACCGCCGACGTCGAACGATTGAGCCGTACGGCAGCCAATGCAAAGCTGCCCAGCTCGATACCGGTTACCAGGCTGCGCAGCGCCTCAAGGTCAAAAGTCACGCGTCTTATTTGCGACATAATCATCCTGCTTTTCGGGATTGTTAATCCAAATATATGCGATTTTTTAAATGATTACTTCCCCCTATGCTGGCATTAACCCATCACCACCCACAGGGAGTTACTATGCCTCATTCTCTTACTCGCGACGATCTGGCCGCGGTTTCGCCGCGATTTGCTGCGATTACCGAAGAAATACTGTTTGGCGATATCTGGCAGCGCAGCGAACTAAGCCGACGCGATCGCAGCCTGATCACCGTTGCCGCATTGATTGCCGCAGGCCGCCACCAGCAGTTGCCGTGGCACCTGAATTTTGCCGGTGAAAATGGCCTCAGCCGCGATGAACTGACTGAAGTCATCACCCATCTGGCGTTCTACTGCGGCTGGCCCGCAGCCGCCACTGCGCTCGGTCATTTACATTTTCCGGAGGAATAACCATGCCCTTTACCCGTATCGCCCTGCCCGCCGGAAAAACCGCGGAGTTTCGCCAGACGCTTTCAACCCTGCTGCATGAGACGCTGGTCGATGAATTTGATGTGCCGCAGGATGACTGCTTCCAGCTATTTGATGAATACGCCCCGGGAATGCGCATTTACCCGCGTCACTATCTCGGCGGCCCGCGTTCAGAGGGATTCATCTGGTTCCATATCACCGCAGGCCGGCCACGCAGTCTGCAGCAGAAACATCGCTTTTATCAGCATTTTGCCCGGCGGCTCGCTACCGAGTTGGCGGTGCGGCCGGAAGATGTGATGATAACGTTGAGCTTTAGCCAGCCAGAGGACTGGTCATTTGCCAGCGGCAACCCTTTCAACTGGCCACAGGAACAGCCGTTATGATCGCCATGCAATATCGCTTTCGCCTGCCCTCTGACTACGACATGACCATTATCGAAAATCGCGTGCGGGAAAACGGCCACCGGCTGGATAATTTCCCCGGCCTCGTTCTGAAAGCCTGGTGCTATACCAGCAGCAGTGACACACATACAGCCAGCGAACCGCTCTACGCGCCGTTCTATTTGTGGCAGGACAGCGCCAGCATGGCCGCTTTTTTACAAAGCGACGGGTTTAAAAAACTGGTAACGGACTTCGGCAGGCCCGCTATCGACTGCTGGCCGGTGTTGGAATATCGGCCAGGCAGCAACCTGCAACACTCTGCCTTTGCCCGCCGCGAGATCGTACCGATTACCTCATGCAGCGATTTAAGCCATATCGGCAGCATGTCCGTTCCGGCAGCCGGTATCACCCGCATCCTGGCCTGGGATGTCCGGCAGTGGCAGCGGGTCTGTTTTGAGCTTAGCGACCTGCCGTTTGACGATGCCCCGGGCGCGGAACGCTATCGGGTTGGGCATATCTCCCTGCCTGCACGTTCATAAAAGGGCGTTAAAACCCGGGCTTTATTCTTCCGGCAGGAGAAGCGAAGAAAATGTCGGGACGCAGACCCGCAGATGGCTGACAAACGGGGGAAAAACAGGCTAGCATGGCGATATCTGTTACCCGACCTTTTCGGAGTTAAATCATGACATCCCGCCGTTACGATCCCGATAATCGCCGTATCGAGTTGATGGAGCGTATTGAGGACGATATTCCCCCTGCCGTCGCGCAGGCACTGCGTGAAGATCTTGGCGGCGAAGTCGATCCCTGCAAAGACATCACAGCTGGCCTGTTGCCAGAAGATACTCAGGCTCACGCGGTGGTAATCACCCGCGAACCGGGGATCTTCTGCGGCAAACGCTGGGTTGAAGAGGTGTTTATCCAGCTGGGTAATAAGACGCAAATTACCTGGCACGTTGCCGACGGGGATACGCTTACCGCCGACCAGACGCTGTTTGAGGTTAGCGGCCCGGCGCAGCTGATCCTCACGGCGGAACGCACCGCGCTGAACTTCGTTCAGACGCTGTCCGGTGTGGCAACGGAGGTCAGCCGATACGTTACTCTGCTGGAAGGCACGCATACGCAACTGCTGGACACGCGCAAAACGCTGCCGGGGCTGCGCACCGCGCTGAAATACGCCGTGCTGTGCGGCGGCGGTGCCAACCATCGCCTGGGCCTGTCCGATGCATTCCTGATTAAAGAGAACCACATCATCGCCTGTGGTTCGATTGCTAAAGCGGTTGAAAAAGCCTTCTGGCTGCATCCGGACGTTCCGGTGGAAGTCGAAGTGGAATCCCTTAACGAACTGGAACAGGCACTGAACGCCGGTGCAGACATCATCATGCTGGACAACTTTACCGTCGAGCAAATGCGCGAAGCCGTTGCCCTGAGCAATAACCGCTCGTTGCTGGAAGTTTCGGGCAACGTCACCGATGAAACGCTGCGCACCTTTGCAGAAACCGGGGTGAACTACATTTCGGTTGGCGCACTGACCAAGCACGTTCGGGCACTGGATCTGTCGATGCGTTTTCGTTAAGGCCTGTCCTCTTTCCATATTCGCCTCCAGGGTCAGCCTTTAGCGCTGACCTTTTTATTACTGCAATCCCTGCCGAAGAACACCTTGCTGACATGGCGTATATGGCCAGCAGTGAAGAAAGATACGCCTGGCCCCCGTCAAAAATAAGCCCCTGTGTGGCAAACTGCGGCATTCGCCGCAAACCTTTTATGCAATGTTGTCGTCCTGATAAATTGTTATGAATCGGTCACTGAATTACCTGATTTCCCCGTACTCCCTGCATTTTTTCAGGGCTATGGTGCCTCCCTGTTAACCACAAGGAGGTTTACCATGAGCCAGCAGCAGGGATTTACGTTGATTGAATTGATGATCGTTATTGCCATTGTCGCCATCCTGAGTGCGATCGGCCTGCCCGCCTACCAGAGCTATCTACAAAAAGCCGCACTGACCGATATGCTGCAAACGGCTATGCCGTATAAAACCGGCGTTGAACTGTGTGCTATTGAGCACGGCGGCATTACCGGCTGTGACGCAGGTAGCCAGGGCGTGCCTGCAACACGTACATCTCGCTACGTTTCTGCGATGACGGTAAAAGCAGGCGTTGTCTCGCTAACCGGGCAGGAAAGTCTGAAAGGGTTGAACGTGGCGTTGACGCCTCAGTGGGACAGCAACGACGGCTACCTCAACTGGCAACGCAGCTGCACCAGCGACAGCAGCGGATTAAAAGAAGCCTGCGAGGACCTGTTCCGCTTCGATGAGGAACAGAAATAATGACTACCGCCAGCCAGCGAGCCGTTGAGGCGATTTGTCAGCACTATCAGGCTGCCGTTGTTGAGTTCAGCAACCAGCGCCTGCACATTGCAATGGCCGGAACGCCCCCCCACGAGATGATGACCGAATTACGCTTCATCACGCCCGGCGTTATTGACGTGGAATGCTGGCCACAGGCGCGCCTTGAGCAGCATTTACATCGCGGCAGAGAGACCCTGGAAGGCACAGAACGTCGTGCTGAAAGTTCTGATGAAGTCGGCGCAGGCGCAGTGGAAAGAGTCAACCACCTGCTGAATCTGGCGCTGCAGAAACGCGCTTCCGATGTGCATATTGAACCTCAGGAACGCGGCCTGCGGATCAGAATACGGGTGGACGGCGTTTTACAGCAGGTGATGGTCCTCAGTGAGGGCAGCGCACCGATAATAGCCCGGCTTAAAATACTTGCCAACCTGGATATCGCTGAACGGCGCGTCCCTCAGGATGGTCAGTTTTCGCTGGTGCTTGGCGATAAAACCGAGTCTTTTCGGCTGTCGACCCTGCCAAACCGCTTAGGTGAAAAAGCGGTAATCCGATTATTACAGAGCGACGAGCAGGCGATATCGCTGGAAAAACTCGGTATGCCGGCAACATTGCTGAAGCACTATCGCAGCGCGCTTTCTAAACCACAGGGGCTGATTCTGGTGACCGGCCCCACCGGCAGCGGCAAGACGTTTACGCTCTACAGCGGCTTGAGCTGGCTTAATGCCCCCAGCCGCAATCTGTGCAGCGTTGAGGATCCGGTGGAGATCCCGTTAGCGGGAGTCAACCAGACTCAAATTCACACGCGATCGGGGTTGAGCTTCCAGCTTGTGCTGCGCGCACTGCTTCGCCAGGACCCGGACGTGATAATGCTGGGAGAAATCCGCGACGGTGAAACGGCTGAGATCGCCGTAAAGGCTGCGCAAACCGGGCATCTGGTGCTCTCTACCCTGCACACTAACTCCACGACGGAAACGCTGGTGCGTATGGGGCAAATGGGCGTACCCGGTTACATGCTGGCCTCGGCACTCAAACTGATCGTTGCGCAGCGCCTGGTGAGAAAGCTGTGCACGCACTGCCGCGAGCCGGCTGAAGCGCTGGCGCATTTTCCCAGCGATATCTGGCCGGGAACGGTGCAGAACTGGCGGGCCGTCGGATGTGAGCGTTGCTTTTCAGGATATTACGGGCGTCTGGCGCTGTTTGAGATGCTGCCGGTTTTTCCGGCGCTGCAAAATGCCCTTGCGCAAAATGCCAGCCCGGAAGCGCTGGCAAAGTTAGCCCACCAGCAGGGCATGGAGCCTTTGTTCGTCGGCGGTCTGCACTGCGTAAATAGAGGAGAGACAACGCTGGAAGAGCTGACGCGTGTCACCGGAGGGCCGGGATGAATAAGCGCTATTTGTTTCGCTGGCAGGCGATAGACGATAATGGCACCGTCCATAGCGGCTGCGGTTTTGCGGCAGATTCCGGCAAGATCGTTGATGACATCGTCGGGATGAAACAGCTGCCGCTGAAAATTTCCCGTGGCCGCCGTTATCGACCGGGTGACTGGCAGTGGCAGCATAAGATCGCCTTCGTCCGTCAGCTTGCAACGCTGTTAAAAGCGGGAATGCCGCTGGTCGGCAGCCTCCAGTTACTGGCAGAGGGTCATCCCGACTCTGGCTGGCAAGCACTCCTGCTGCGTCTGCAGGAGAGGATCACCACCGGCGAACCCTTTTCAACAGCGTTACAGGAGTGGCCGGAAGTGTTCTCACCACTCTATCCCGCGCTGATTCATATCGGTGAACTGACCGGGGAACTGGATGAATGCTGCCTGCGGCTTGCTCAGCAGCAGGAGCGGCAGCAGTTACTGCAGCAAAAAGTGAAGAAAGCGTTGCGCTACCCGCTGTTTATTCTGGCGGTAGCACTGCTGGTCAGCATTGGCATGCTGGTTTTTGTGCTGCCGGAATTTGTGGCGATCTATCAGACGTTTGATGCGCCGCTGCCCGCCTTTACCGCTGCGGTGATTAGCTTTTCTGCGCTACTACAGTATCAGGCTCCGCTGCTGATGGTACCGTTGATTACCGCAGGCGTGTTTTACCGCCGACAGCGTAAAAATGCGCCGAACTGGCAAAGGGCAGAGCAAAAACTGCTGCTGAAAATTCCGCTATTGTCACCGCTGTATCGGGGCAGCCAGCTTAGCCAGATTTACACAACGCTGGCGCTCACTCAGCAGGCGGGCCTGACATTACTGCAAAGCCTGCAGGCGGTGGAGAAAACGGTCAGTGCGCGGCTATGGCAGGAAGCCATCGTTAAGCTTCAGCAGCATATTGCTGCAGGTAACCCACTGCACCAGGCACTGAAATCCCACGATCTGTTTACGCCTTTGTGCTATCAGCTTGTCAAGGTGGGTGAGGAGTCCGGATCGCTGGATGCCCTGTTGGCGCGGCTTGCGAGCTGGCATGAGGCCCAAACCCATCAGTTGGCCGATACGCTTGCGGCGGCACTGGAACCAATGATGATGGTGGTGATTGGCGCCATCGTGGGAGCACTGGTGGTGGCGATGTATCTGCCGGTGTTCCGTCTTGGGGATGCGCTGGGCTGAACGGCCCCACAAACAACGTGGGTCCGTTCGGCTTCGGCAGCTAGCGGTTAAAAACGCGGTTTTCCTGCTCGGCAACGCGAATGAAGGTCGTACGCTTGGTTAACTCCTTCAGCCGTTCTGCACCAACGTAGGTACATGCTGAACGCAGTCCACCAAGGATGTCACGAGCGGTCAGCTCAACCGGGCCACGCAGCGGCAGCTTAACCGTTTTGCCTTCTGCCGCACGATACTGTGCTACGCCGCCAACGTGGCGCTTCATTGCAGACTCAGAGCTCATGCCGTAGAACAGCATAAACTGCTCGCCGTTCTCTTCGACAATTTCGCCCTCGCATTCATCGTGAGCGGCGAGCATACCACCCAGCATAACGAAGTCCGCACCGCCGCCAAAGGCTTTAGCCACATCGCCCGGCACTGAACAGCCGCCATCGCTAACGATTTGCCCGCCCAGGCCGTGCGCGGCATCGGCACATTCAATAACGGCGGAAAGCTGCGGATAACCCACACCGGTTTTTACCCGTGTGGTGCAGACGGAGCCAGGTCCGATGCCCACTTTTACAATATCGGCTCCGGAAAGGATCAGTTCCTCCACCATTTCACCGGTGACCACATTGCCGGCGCAGATCGTTTTACCGGGGCAGGCTTCGCGTGCGCGTTTAAGAAACGTAACAAAATGCTCTGAGTAACCGTTAGCAACGTCAATGCAGATGAAGTTCAAATGTGGCGAAAGGGCGAGGATCTGCTGGAGTCGGATGAAGTCGTCTGCGGAGGTGCCGGTCGACACCATAACGTGTTGCAGTACCGACTGCGGTACCCGGGCGATAAACTGGCGCCACTGCTCAACGCTGTAGTGCTTATGTACCGCCGTAAGAATATCGACAGAAGCCAGTGCTTCCGCCATGCTGAAGGTACCAACGGTATCCATATTTGCGGCAATGATCGGTACGCCTGACCAGGCAATACCCGAATGCTTGAAGGTAAACTGACGTTCCAGTTCCACCTGAGAACGGCTTTGCAACGTTGAACGCTTAGGCCGGATAAGGACATCTTTAAAGCCTAACTTGATATCTTCTTCAATACGCATAACGATTTTCCTGGTTTATGGCGTTGATTCAGAAACGACCCATTAATGGGAGCGATCTCCGATCACAGGCTGAATGCCAGTTCCAGTGACGTTATCATACGCGCTAAAAACGCGCCGACAAGACTGCGAAACATGAAATATTTACGCTACAATCCGGTAAATATACCTGAATAAATCTCTTGTGATCTGTGCCTCATATTTGCCGTCTTCCGTACGGAAAAACCCCGGTAACGTTGCAGATGCGCAGTGACAGGACAGCGAGAATAAAGTCTATGCCTTATACCGTGGCGCTGACCGGAGGAATCGGCAGTGGAAAAAGTACCGTGGCGAATGCCTTTGCCCGGCTGGGTGTTGACATTATTGATGCCGATATCATTGCCCGGCAGGTGGTTGAGCCGGGTCAACCCGCGCTGTTAGCCCTGCATAAAAGATTTGGTGATGATGTCCTGCTACCGAATGGTGCGCTGAACCGCGCCGGGCTGCGTCATATCATTTTTAGCTCTGCCGAAGAGAAAAATTGGGTTAACAATTTGTTACACCCTCTTATCCACGCAGAGACGCAACGACAGTTAGCATTAGCACATTCTGCATGGTGTTTGTGGGTTGTCCCGCTACTGGTAGAAAATGGACTGCAACGCCTGGCTGACCGGGTTTTGGTTGTTGATGTGGATCGAGAAACTCAGCTGATCCGCACTATGGCTCGCGACAGTATCAGTCGCGAACAGGCTGAAAACATTTTGGCTGCCCAGGCTTCACGCGAAGCGCGCCTGGCGGTGGCTGATGACATTATTGATAACAGCGCGTCACCGGATGAGGTGATAGCGCGCGTTGCCCTACTCAACCAGCGCTACAGCGCACTGGCTACGGCAAGCGATCGGGATTAACAGCATGAGCACAACGGTTCTTTTTGAATATCCACTGAATGAAAAAATGCGCACCTGGTTACGGATTGAGTTCTTACTCAAGCAGCTGTCCGCCAGCCAGAATATTGTTGACCATCTGGGCGCACTGACTTTTTTTCGCAATGCGGCGGAGTTGCTGGACGTTTTTGAACGCGGTGAGTTAAGAACCGAAATTTTGAAAGAGCTGGAGCGGCAGCAACAAAAGCTGCGCTCATGGGCTGAGCTGCCGGGTGTAGATATCACCCTGGTCAATGCGCTGAGCAGCGACCTCAGAAAGCGCAACGATGCGCTGATGGCGGCACCGCGTATGGGGCAGACGCTGCGTGAAGACAGAATGATTGGACTGGTCCGTCAGCGTTTAAGCATTCCCGGCGGATGCTGTAGCTTTGACCTTCCCACATTGCATATCTGGCTGCACGTTGATCAATCGGTACGCGATCGTCAGGTAAGCCTGTGGCTAAGTTCGCTGGACCCTATTCGCTCTGCGCTTACCACCATTCTTGATTTGATTCGCCAGGCCGGGATTTTCCGTAATCACACCAGCCTGAATGGCTTCTTTCAGGACAACGCAGAAAACGCCGATCTGTTGCGTTTACAGTTAAGGCTTGAGGATTCACTGTATCCTCAGGTTTCCGGCCATAAGAGCCGTTATGCTATTCGCTTCCTGCCGCTGGACAGTGAAAATGGTGAAGTTCCTGCCCGTCTCGATTTCGAGCTGGCCTGTTGTTAAGGTTATAAAATGAATGATGTAACGATGGTGGATTGCCCGACCTGCGGTAAGCAGGTAGTTTGGGCCGAACAAAGTACCTGGCGCCCTTTCTGCAGTAAGCGCTGCCAGCTAATTGATTTAGGTGAATGGGCCGCTGAAGAGAAATATATCCCCAGCCATCGCGACATGAATGACAGCGATGACTGGAGCGAACAGCAAGACGAATTTCGGTAACGGTTTAATTCATGGCCCGTTTAAAGCGACCTGCGTTCATGCGCTGGCTTTCAGACGGGCAATCACTTCGGCATTGGCCGGAGGAAATTCTTCAGCCACTAGTTCACTCTGGGCAATCCAACGCTGTGGCTGTCCTTCCCTGCCATAAGGCTCACCCAGCCACTCTTCCACAATAAAAAATTCAATTGTCACGTGCCGATCGTCAAATTGATGCTTTATTGTCATAAAGGGTAGAAAACTAACCGCATCAATCCCCACCTCTTCATTCAGTTCACGCTTTAATGCCTGTTCGGCCGTTTCGCCCAACTCCAGTTTCCCACCGGCAAACTCCCATTTATTCGCCATATGAGAATCAGCCGAACGCTGAGTCAGAAAAATACGCTTCTGTGCGTCGCGTATAATGCCCACAGCAATATGCAGATACTTCATCATTGTCACTCTGATAGAAAGATAAGTTTAAACATTAGCATTTACCGTGGTGTATCCGCAACACTCCTTTCACTCCTACTACGGAAACTCACTGTCCATAAAGCATTCAGCTTTAAGATAAGTCCTGCGTTATTAAATTCCCCCACAGGCAGTCTTTAGAATTAAAAAACTCGTTAAAGCTTACAACCCACAGGGTATGGAACCATCAAGACAAATGATTAATATCAATATTTTCGTTTTTAATTTGTTATTAATAAACATTATATTTTCTCTATTAATTTCTTCAAAAACAACAGGATAAGAGAATTAATTTATTATTAATCATACCTTAATAACTTTACCCCGTTGCAAACAGCACCTCTTAAAATTAGCATTATTGCCATTGAAAACACCAAATAATAAGGATTGAAGAATGTTTAGCACTGAAGAATGCATAGAAATACTTAATCACGACATGCTGGAGTTATCAGAAGGCGTATTCATTGACTGCAACAACAACACGCTTGAAATATCAGCACGAAAGCAGAGCATTGCTCTGAATGAATCACAAAAACGTTTATTTGTATGTCTTCTAAAGAAAGTTTACACCAAGCGGGATATTATCAATATTGTATGGTACGAAAATCACCAGCGGATAAGTGACAATAACTATCATCAACTGACGTTTCAACTCAGGGCTTTGTTAAATCGTAATAAACTTCCCGCTAACTTGCTGGTTACCGTACCGTATTACGGTTTAAAATTAAATGAGAAACAGTGGGGAATCCTTGCAAAACCCCACACTGAGGACTTTACATCATTAAAACAGGGAACATCCCTAAACGATCCAATAACTGATACCGACAATGCCGTGAAAAATACGGTAATGAACACAGAGAATGTTAAACACAGCGGTATTTCATTGACGGAAAAATTTATGCGGCATCCTTATTTTACTCAATCGTCTATTGCACAGAATGCCTTCATCCTGTGTATGTTTGTGGCTCTGGTTATGTTTATCTGACAAAGCGGATGTAAAGACGCAGAGAAACTGCGGGCAGGCTTCCATAACCATCATTACACCAGCACTGAGACTGTACGAGACTGATAAATGGCGATAGCCTCAAACAGCGTTAACGTGAATCGATACTCGCACGTTACGAACGTACCGTAGCAGTTGCACCCAGTTACAGGCTGCTCAGATAACAGGTAAAGGGTAAAAGGAGTTACCTGATGAACCATGCCGCTTTGTTCTTTTTCGCTGCACTGCTGGGGGCCTGCTTCGGCAGTATGCTCAACGTAGTGATTTACCGCCTTCCACGGATGATAAGGCAGGGGGAGGTTAGCTATAATCTCTGTCTGCCGCGGTCCCACTGTCCTCACTGTGGCCATCTGCTTGCCTGCAGGGACAATATTCCCCTGATTGGCTGGCTGATACTGCGAGGCCGCTGCCGCTATTGCTCGCACGCCATTTCTCGCAGCTATCCGCTGGTCGAATTAACCAGTACGCTGTTGTGTCTGATGATGGCGGCACTGCTGCCGACAGGCGGTGCGCTGATTGCTTCCTGGACGCTGGTCTGGCTGCTTCTGGCACTGGCCCTGATCGATATAGAGCACCTGCTGTTGCCTGATTTACTGACTCTGCCGCTGTTATGGCTGGGGATGCTGTTTCAAATTCTCCACTGCCTGCCGCATATTTCATTACAGCAGAGCGTGATCGGAGCACTGAGTGGTTATCTGGCGCTCTGGTTACCTGCGCATGGCTATCGCCTGCTGCGGGGGAAAGAGGTGCTAGGTATGGGTGATGCCAAGCTGCTGGCCGCCTTAGGCGCATGGCTGGGCTGGCAGGCGTTACCAATGCTGTTATTGCTGGCATCGCTCGGCAGTCTTATCTGGCTTTGCGCCAGCCGCCTGATTTCCCAGCGCTCTCTCACCACGCCTTTTCCGTTTGGTCCCGGACTGGCCGCTGCTGGACTGGTTCTGTTTATTGTCGGAAACGCGAAATGAGTATCCTGCCCATGCCTTCGCTGTCTTTTTGCTGTTTGCTGTCCTTTCTTTTTCTTTCAAGTATAAAAAAAGGCCGGGTATTTACCCGGCCCTGATGCAGATCTTAGCTGGCTGGCAGATTACGCCAGGCGGCCATGACACTGTTTGTATTTTTTACCTGAACCGCACGGGCAGAGGTCGTTACGACCGACTTTACGCTCACCGGTCTGAGCAGCCAGTTCCTGAGCGGCTTCGGTTTCATCATCGACATGGCTGAGCTGCTGCTGCTGAGCCAGGCGTTCAGCTTCCTGACGGCGCTGTTCTTCCATCTGCTCAACTTCTTCCGGCATACGTACCTGAACCTTGCTCAGCGTGCTGATAACTTCATACTTCAGCGACTCCAGCATGGCGGCAAACATAGCGAAGGATTCACGTTTGTACTCCTGCTTCGGATCCTTTTGCGCGTAGCCGCGCAGATGGATGCCCTGACGCAGATAGTCCATCGCGGCAAGGTGCTCTTTCCACAGCGAGTCTAGCGTCTGCAGCATCACGCCTTTTTCGAAGTTGCGCATCATCTCTGCGCCAACGACTTCTTCTTTACGGCGATACTGCTCGTTCGCCTGTTCCATAATACGCTCGCGCAGCGTCTCTTCATGCAGATCGGGCTCTTTATCCAGCCAGTCGCCAATCGGCAGGTCGAGATCGAAATCGGTTTTCAGACGCTCCTGCAGACCAGGAACATCCCACATTTCTTCCAGCGACTGCGGTGGAATATAGCTGTCGAGGGTCGCTTTAAAGACGTCTTCGCGAATGCTGACAATAGTTTCTGACACGTCGGACACGTCGAGCAGTTCGTTACGCTGGGTGTAGATTGCGCGGCGCTGGTCGCTTGCCACGTCATCATATTCAAGCAGCTGCTTACGGATGTCGAAGTTACGGCTTTCTACCTTACGCTGTGCGTTGGCGATCGCTTTGGTAACCCACGGGTGTTCAATGGCTTCGCCAGGCTTCATTCCCAGCTTACGCATCATGTTAGACACGCGGTCCGAAGCGAAAATGCGCATCAGAGCATCTTCCATCGACAGATAGAAACGGGATGAACCGTTGTCACCCTGACGACCGGAACGGCCACGCAGCTGGTTATCGATGCGGCGCGATTCATGGCGCTCGGTACCGATAATGTGCAGACCACCGGAAGCCAGCACCGCATCATGACGGATCTGCCATGCGCTCTTAATGGCGTCGATCTGCTCCTGGGTTGGCGCTTCCAGCTCGGCCAGTTCAGTCTGCCAGCTGCCGCCCAGCACGATATCGGTACCACGACCGGCCATGTTGGTGGCGATAGTGACCGCGCCCGGCTGGCCCGCCTGCGCCACGATATCCGCTTCGCGGGCGTGGAACTTGGCATTCAGAACTTCGTGTTTAATCCCCGCACGGGTCAGCTCGTTGGAAACCACTTCCGATTTTTCAATCGAGATGGTCCCGACCAGCACCGGCTGTCCGTTGGCGGTACGCTCACGGATATCCTCGATGATCGCATCAATTTTCTCTTTCTCGGTCATATAGACCAGGTCAGGAAGATCTTTACGCACCATCGGACGGTTGGTTGGCACCACAATAGTATCCAGCTTGTAGATTGAGCTGAATTCGAAGGCTTCCGTGTCCGCCGTACCGGTCATACCGGCCAGCTTGTTGTACAGGCGGAAGTAGTTCTGGAAGGTGATTGAAGCCAGCGTCTGGTTTTCGTTCTGAATTTCTACGCCTTCTTTCGCTTCTACAGCCTGATGCAGACCATCAGACCAGCGACGCCCCTGCATGGTACGACCGGTGTGTTCGTCAACGATGATCACTTCGCCATCTTTTACGATGTAATCAACGTCGCGGGTGAACAGCACATGGGCACGCAGCGCGGCAGTGACATGGTGCATCATCATAATGTTAGCCGGCGAGTAAAGAGACTCGCCCTCTTCCATAATGCCTTCGCTGACCATCAGCCCTTCAATCGTCACCAGACCGCGTTCGGTCAGGTGAACCTGACGCGATTTCTCATCAACCGAGAAGTGGCCTTCGCCCTGGAACGTGTCGGAGTCTTCTTTTTCCTGGCGGATCAGTCCAGGAATGATTTTATTTACTTTGATGTACAGCTCTGAGCTGTCTTCCGCCGGGCCGGAAATGATCAGTGGCGTACGAGCTTCATCGATCAGAATCGAGTCCACCTCATCCACCAGCGCATAGTTCAACTTGCGCTGTACGCGATCTTCAGGGCTGAACGCCATGTTGTCACGCAGGTAGTCAAAGCCGTATTCGTTATTGGTACCGTAGGTGATATCCGCAGCGTAGGCGGCACGCTTGGCCGGTGATGGCATACCCGGCAGGTTAATACCGATGCTCAGGCCCAGGAATTCGAACAGTCCACGGTTGTTTTCGGCGTCACGCTGGGCCAGGTAATCGTTGACGGTGACCACGTGAACCCCTTTGCCGCTCAGGGCGTTGAGGTAGGCTGGCAGAGTCGCCGTCAGGGTTTTACCCTCACCGGTACGCATCTCGGCAATACAGCGATCGTTCAGTACCATACCGCCCAGCAGCTGGACGTCGAAGTGGCGCATCCCAAACACGCGACGGCTGGCTTCACGCACGGTGGCGAACGCTTCAGGGATCAGGTTTTCCAGCACTTCGCCTTTTTCCAGACGGGCACGGAATTCGCCGGTTTTCGCCTTCAGCTCTTCATCGGTCAGCTTCTGGAAGTCCGGCTCCATTTTTCCGATCTGCTCAACAACTTTGCGCATACGACGCAGGGTGCGGTCATTGCTGCTACCAAAAACTTTAGTCAGTATTTTTGTAAACATAATAAGTAATTTCTCTCAGCCACGGCCTCTTGCCACGGTCATGCTATTTGATTATTAACGATTTTTATTTAATTTTAGCTGAGAAGTGAGGGTCCGGCGCGAATGCCGCGAACCTGGGCCAGCCACAGGCCGATATGATGAGAAGGAAGAGCGGTCGCTTCGCGCGGAACGGTACGGCGAATGATAACCGGAGGCCGCGCCTCATGCGTCAGCAGTGTGTTAAGCGTATCAAGCAGCGCCAACTTTTGCGCCTGCAGTGGCTGAACTTCTTCGGCAACCGGGACAACAGATGGCGTCAGTGCAAACGATAGATGGCGGATCACCGTGCGAATCGCATGCTGGTGCCAGTAGTCTACGCTGAATGAAGGGCGGCGAACGCTTTCCTGCAGCAGTGCCAGGCTATCAAAACGCGCGGCGGTACCGATATTAAGGCTTCGTGAAGAGGTTTCTGCTAAGGTAGTGCGGTCATGCGCTGACGCCTGAGGCAAGCCGAGACTCGCCGCGACCATCCCCAACAGGAGATGCGGCCAGAAATAGCGTCTGCCAAATTGTCGCCAACGATTTAGAATACCGATCACTGTGTTCCGCCGGAGCTAGCTATGCGTGATAGTCGCCCACAATCAATTGAAAGTTATTTCGACCAGGCCCAGGATAAAAGCATGCTGCAAAATATTCAGCAGCGAGCTATTGCTCTGAACAAGCTTAATCGCGCAGTGCAAGGGGTTATTCCCGCTCAGCTGCATCCCTGGTGCCGTGTGGCTAATTTCCGCCAGGGAATTCTGGTGATCGAAACGGCTAACGCCAGCTGGTTGATGCGTTTACGCTATGAACAATCCAGCCTGCTGTCAGCTTTACGTGCACAAATATTACCATCATTGACGTCGATCGACATCAGGATTAATCCTTCCCTTGCGGTAAAAGGACATGAATCCGTTCAAGAAAGCAGCATTCAGAAGCTAAAAGCAGAACAACCGCCGATCAGGCAGTTAAGTGAACATAGTGCAGAGATTTTACGCAGCGTCGCGAACCAGAGCCCGGAAAAACTGAAGAAGATATTAGAACGACTGGCCTCGCTGGCCGGAGAGAGTACCAGCTCAACCAGTCGTTAGAGTGGTTATGGCTTACGCCAGAACCAGGTTTGGTGCCTTGAATGTCACCGGGAGTTCAGCTTCGTCTTCAAACGTTGCCCATTCCCACGCTTCCTGCTTAGCCAGAACCGCCTGCAGCAGCTTGTTATTCAGTGCATGGCCCGATTTGAATGCGGTAAACGCACCAATGATGTTATGGCCACACATGTACAGGTCACCGATCGCATCGAGCATTTTGTGACGTACGAATTCGTCTTCGAAGCGTAAACCGTCTTCGTTCAATACGCGGTAGTCATCCACCACGATTGCACAGTCGAAACTGCCGCCCAGGCACAGGCCACGAGACTGCAGCGCTTCGATGTCACGCATAAAGCCGAAAGTACGAGCACGGCTGATCTGACGAGCAAAGGCTTCTGCAGAGAAGTCCATGCGGTAGCGCTGAGAGCTGGAGTCGATGGCCGGATGGTTAAAATCAATGGTAAAATCCAGAGAGAAACCATTATGCGGCGAAAGCTCGGCCCATTTGTCACCATCTTCAACCCGGACAGGCTGTTTGATGCGGACAAACTTCTTGGCGCTGTTCAGTTCTTCAATACCGGCATCCATCAGCAGATAGATAAAGGGTGCTGCGCTGCCGTCCATAATTGGAATTTCAGGCGCGTTAACTTCCACCACAATATTATCGATACCGAGGCCGGCAAGGGCTGCGTTCAGATGTTCGACTGTCGAAATACGCACGTCATGCTCATTCACCAGGCAAGTACAGAGCATGGTATCACGCACGGATTTTGCATCGGCCGGAAAATCTACCGGTGGATTCAAGTCAGTGCGGCGATAGATGACCCCGGTATTAGCCGGCGCAGGGCGTAACGTCAGCGTGACTTTTTTGCCGGTGTGTAAACCGACGCCAGTCGTCTGAACAATACGTTTTAGAGTCCGTTGTTTGATCATCGCATTATCTCGCAAAAATTCTATCCGATCGCCAGTTTACTGCACTGGCGGGCGAATAGTTTAACACAAAGAGTGAATTTTCCCACTTTTTAGGTAAATTCTTAATCCGCCTGCTTACGAAGGAAAGCAGGAATATCCAGGTAATCTGGCTCTTTGTTGGTCTGAGGACTTTGATCGTTAACCACTTTTGCAGCAGGTTTCTGTTCCTGAGGCAGCGGCGACATACCGTGCTGCTGGTAACGATGGTCCATTACAGGCTGAGAAGACTGCTTGTTGGTCACCAGCGTGATTTCTGGACGTTTGTCCATGCCGATACCGGTTGCCACCACGGTGACGCGCAGTTCGTCGTTCATTTCCGGATCCAGTGATGTGCCGATAACCACGGTAGCATTGTCGGATGCGAAGGCACGGATGGTGTTACCCACGGTTTCGAATTCATCAAGACGCAGATCGAAGCCAGCGGTAATGTTAACCAGCACGCCGCGCGCACCAGACAGGTCGATATCTTCCAGCAGCGGGCTGGAGATCGCCATTTCTGCCGCTTCTTCCGCACGGTCTTCACCGCATGCCACGCCAGAGCCCATCATCGCGTAGCCCATTTCGGACATCACGGTGCGCACGTCAGCAAAGTCAACGTTCATCAGACCCGGACGGGTGATCAGCTCAGCGATACCCTGCACTGCACCTTTCAGCACGTCGTTAGCCGCACCGAAGGCATCCAGCAGTGAAATACCGCGACCCAGCACTTTCAGCAGCTTGTCGTTAGGAATAGTGATCAGTGAATCGACGTGCTTAGACAGCTCGGCGATACCCTGCTCGGCAAACGCCATGCGTTTTTTGCCTTCAAAATTAAATGGCTTGGTCACCACAGCAACCGTCAGGATGCCCAGTTCTTTTGCCACTTCGGCAACAACAGGTGCAGCACCTGTTCCAGTACCGCCGCCCATACCGGCAGCGATAAACACCATGTCAGCACCATCCAGCGCCTGACGCAGTGCTTCACGATCTTCTTCGGCGGAGTTACGGCCGACTTCCGGGTTTGCACCCGCACCCAGACCTTTGGTGATTCCGTTACCGATCTGAATTGTCTGGCCTACTGCAGTCTTGCGCAGGGCCTGAGCATCTGTATTTACCGCGAAGAACTCAACGCCTTCGATACGTTCACGCACCATATGCTCTACGGCATTACCGCCGCCGCCGCCGACGCCGATGACTTTAATCACCGCGTCATTGGTTAATTCCATAGGTTCAAACATAATTTCTCTCCGTTTATGTGCCTGTTCGCCTGGAGATCGCTAATACTAATAAGACTAGCATGATCTCTCTGGTAAAAATTAAAACTCTTTTCTCAGCCAGCTGTTGATTCTCTTGAACCAGTTACCCACTGAGGCTCTTTTTTCTACTTCTGCTTCACCGCTGAGGTGAGATTCTTTTCCGTAGTGCAGTAAGCCAACCGCCGTTGAGTAGTACGGCTCCTGCGCGTAATCCGTTAATCCTGTAATGTTCAGCGGCTGTCCGATGCGCACCTGCGTGTGGAAAACACGCTGGGCACAAGCCGCTAATCCTTCAATCTGCGCCGCGCCGCCGGTCAGAACGATACCGGCCGCGAGGTGATGTTTAACGCCCTGCTGGCGAAGCTGTTCCTGCAGCTGCAGGATCTCGTCATTCACCAGATTCAGCAGTTCTGTGTAACGCGGCTCAATGACTTCAGCCAGCGTCTGACGCTGCAGGCTGCGCGGTGGTCGGCCACCCACGCTCGGCACTTCGACGTTTTCATCTTTGCCAACGATTGAGCCGAGTGCACAACCGTGACGAACTTTAATTGCCTCGGCATCCGTTGGCGGCGTACCGAAAGCATAAGCGATATCGCTGGTGACCACGTTCCCCGCATAAGGGATAACTTTGGTGTGGCGCAGCGCGCCGCCGGTATAAACCGCGATATCCATCGTGCCGCCGCCGACATCAACAACACAAACGCCCAGTTCGCGCTCGTCTTCGGTCAACACGGCAAAACTTGAGGCCAGGCCGGCGAAAATCAGCTGATCGACTTTCAGGCCACAGCGTTCAACCGCTTTGACGATGTTCTTCGCCATGTCGTTGTGGCAGGTGATCAGATGCACTTTTGCCTGCATGCGCACGCCGGATAATCCAACCGGGTTTTTGATCCCTTCCTGATAGTCGATCGCGTATTCTTGCGGAATAACATGGAGGATGCGGTGTTCATCACGAACACGGACGGATTTCGCGGTGTGAACCACGTTTTCCACATCTTCCTGCGTTACTTCCTCTTCTGAAATAGGAACCATCCCTATTTCGTTCTGGCAGCTGATATGTTTGCCCGACAGCGCCAGATAAACCGAAGAAATCTGACAATCTGCCATCAGCTCAGCCTGATCGATAGCGCGCTGAACGCACTTCACTACCGATTCAAGGTCATTCACGCCGCCTTTATCCATGCCGCGAGACGGGCAGCTGCCCACCCCGATAATATTGACCATGCCATCGGGCAGGACTTCTCCTACCAGGGCGGCAACCTTCGCGGTGCCTATCTCGAGTCCAACTACCAGTTTTCTGTCCGTCGACTTGATCATTGTTGTTTAGCCTGTACCTGATTCTGTTGCTGATGACTGTCAGCGCTAGTAATGAGTTCGGGTGTCCATCCTACTGCCGCGCCAGAGTCATAACGCAGGTCCACGTAGCTGATACGCTTATTTTCCGTCTGGCCCTGCTGTTGCAGAGTCGGGTAGAGAGCGATGAAGCGCTTCAACCGCTTCATATCTTCGTTACGTCCCAGCTCCAGACGGATATCATCATCTAACACCAGCTGCCATGAACGCCGCGCGGTCATTGAAGCAGCCTTTAACTTAAATTTGTTCGCTGCCAGCACGTCCCGCATCTGGTGGTAGCCGGTCAACACTTCCGTTTCGCTTCCTTCCGGGCCATACAGCAGCTGTAACACTTCTTTATCCTGATGGCTGGCCGGAACGCTGAACGATTTCCCTTCGGCGTCAACCATGTGCACATCATTCCAACGCGCAACCGGCACATACTCAACCAGATGAATCTTTAATTCGTCCGGCCACTGCTTACGCACGCTCACCTGCTGGATCCACGGCAGGCGTTCGATCTGCTGCTGGATGATGTCCACATCCTGCGACATAAAGGTGCCGGGTTCGCCAAGCGATAAAATCGCCTGACGAATATCATCGTTCCTGGTGTAGTGGGTTTGCCCCGTCACCACCAGCTTCGATAACGGCTGCCTTGATGCATCGTCCATCCATTTCAGAACAACAAAACCACCCGCCAGCATGGTGCCGATAACCATCAGCAAAAACAGGATCCCGGCCAGGCGCGAGCCATTGCTACGCCCGGTTCGCGCTTTTTCCTGCTGCGCTTCACGATTTCGAACATTTAACGCCGCCTGAGACATATCAGTCGGCCAGTTCCAGAATGCGTACTACCAGCTGCGAGAAGCTCAGACCTGCCTGTTTTGCTGCCATCGGCACCAGACTGTGGCTGGTCATTCCCGGCGAGGTGTTCACCTCAAGCAGGTAGAAGCGCCCGTCGCCGCCCATCATCACGTCGACGCGGCCCCAGCCGCTGCATCCCAGTGCGCGCCATGCAGCGATCACCAGCTGGCTTAATTCGGCTTCCTGCTCGTCGTTGAGCCCTGACGGGCAGAAATATTGCGTATCATCAGAGATGTACTTCGCCTGATAATCATAAAATTCGCTCGCCGCCTGAATACGGATAGACGGCATAATCTGGTCGCCGATTACCGCAACGGTGTACTCCGGGCCACTGAGGAACGCTTCAACCAGCACTTCATCATCGTGGCGGAAGGCTTCCACCAGCGCCGCGTGCAGCTGCGACGCATGATTCACGCGGGAAATCCCCACGCTTGAGCCTTCGCGGCTTGGCTTCACAAACAGCGGCATGCCCAGGGCAGCGATGCTGTCGGCAACGTCACCGTCGATACCGGCATCCATCTGCTTGCGGGTCAACGCCACATAAGGCGACACCGGCAGCCCACAGCCCTGCCAGAGGAACTTGCTGCGCAGCTTATCCATCGTGATAGCCGATGCCATCACGCCGCTACCGGTGTAAGGAATATCCAGGAACTCAAGAACGCCCTGCAGCGTGCCGTCTTCACCGCCACGACCGTGCAACGCGATAAATGCTTTGGTAAAGCCCTGTTCTTTCAGGCTCAGTACAGGAACATCACGAATATCTACCGGATGTGCATCCACGCCCGCTTCTTTCAGTCCGGCCAGTACGGCCGCACCCGATAACAGGGATACGTCACGCTCTGCGGACGTTCCACCCAGCAATACCGCTACTTTATCAGCCATGATATTCCTCTTCTTTCGTCTGCGGTTGTAACTTCAGCTCTGCCAGTTTGCGGGCAATACGCCCAACGTTTCCTGCACCCTGAACCAGGATCAAATCATTGCCGGAAAGCTTCGGCAGCAGGGTTTCCAGTACGGCGTCATGATCGGAAACCAGAATCGGATCGACCTTGCCACGGCCGCGGATCGTGCGGCACAGCGAACGGCTGTCGGCTCCAGGGATAGCGGTTTCACCGGCAGAATAGACATCCAGCATCAGCAGCACATCGACCTGCGACAGCACGTTAGCGAAATCGTCATACAGATCGCGAGTGCGCGTATAGCGGTGCGGCTGGAAAATCATCACCAGCTGTTTGTCCGGCCAGCCTGCGCGTGCGGCTTTAATCGTCACGTCAACTTCGGTCGGATGATGTCCATAGTCATCAACCAGCATCGCCGTGCCCGACGGCTGACCGTTGGCTTCTGCCAGCGGGTATTCGCCGAGGAAGTCAAAGCGACGTCCGGTGCCCTGGAAGCTCTCCAGCGCGCTGAGGATATCTTCATCCTCAATGCCTTCTTCTGTGGCAACCGCCACGGCGGCCGCGGCGTTCAGCGCGTTATGGCGGCCCGGGGCGTTCAGCGTCACATGCATTAACGGCTTGTCGTGGCGCACCAGCGTAAACAGGCCCTGCGCGCCGCGCTGTTCGTAATTCTCAACCCGCACATCGGCGTCTTCACTGAAGCCGTAAGTGGTAATCTGGCGCCCGACGCGCGGCAGCAGATCGCGGATCACCGCGTCATCAATACACAGCACCGCACGGCCGTAAAACGGCAGGTTGTGCAGGAAGTTAATAAACGTCTGCTTTAAGTTCTCAAAGTCGCCCTGGTACGTGTCCATATGGTCGGCTTCAATGTTGGTGACAATCGCCACCATCGGCTGCAGATGGAGGAATGACGCATCACTCTCATCCGCTTCAGCAATCAGATAACGGCTGCTGCCCAGGCGCGCATGGGTGCCCGCAGCCTTAACCAGGCCTCCGTTCACGAACGTTGGATCCAGCCCGCCTTCGGCATAAATGCTGGACACCATCGCCGTGGTGGTGGTTTTCCCGTGCGTGCCGGCAATCGCAATACCGTGGCGGAAGCGCATCAGTTCGGCCAGCATTTCCGCGCGACGGATCACCGGGATACGCGCCTCACGTGCGGCCAGCACTTCCGGATTATCCTGCGCCACCGCCGTCGAAACCACGACCACGCTGGCGTCGCTGACGTTTTCCGGGCGATGGTTGAAATAGATCGTTGCGCCCAGCCCGCTCAGATGCTGAGTCACCGCGTTCGGTGCCAGGTCAGAGCCGCTGATTTCATAACCTTCATTCGCCAACACTTCGGCAATACCGCCCATGCCGGCACCACCGATGCCAACAAAGTGGATGTGCCGGACGCGACGCATCTCGGGCACGATAGAACGCAGTTTTGCCAGTTGTTGTGTATTCATCTCTTCTTTGCCACACCTGTGTTTCTATGAAGCGGGTACGCCCACTTCAGCAAATAGTGTTTACCGCGCCGCTTTGCTGACTTCAGCAGCGACGCGCTCTGTTGCATCCGGGATAGCAACGGCGCGGGCCTTTTCGGCCATCTGCAGCAGCGTTGCACGGTCCCAGCCTGCCAGCGTTGAAGCCACCGTTTCAGCGGTAAACTGCGGCTGCTCATAAATTTTTGCGGCACCTGCCTGTTCCAGCGGCAGCGCGTTCCAGTACTGCTGGCGATCTTTATGTTGGAATGGTACGAAAATCGCCGGTAATCCCGCCGCCGCGACTTCGCTGACGGTCAGTGCGCCGGAACGACATACCACAACGTCCGCCCAGGCATAGGCTGCCGCCATATCATCAATAAATTCTGCGACTTTATGCTGGGTCTGCCCGACCTGAGCATAAGCCTGATTAACGCTGTCCAGCGCGCCCTTCCCCACCTGATGCCACAGCGTAATGCGATCGCCGAGGATCGCGGCCACTTCTGGCAAAGTCTGATTCAGCACGCGCGCGCCCTGGCTGCCGCCAATGACCAGTACGCGAACCGGGCCTTCGCGTCCGGTCAGACGTTCTGCCGGTAACGGCAGCGCCAGCACGTCGGTTCGCACCGGGTTGCCGACCACTTCCGCATTCGGAAACGCGCCCGGGAACGCCTGCATCACTTTTTTGGCAATTTTTGCCAGCCATTTGTTGGTCAGCCCGGCAATACCGTTTTGTTCATGCAGCACGACCGGAATACCGCAGCTCCACGCGGCCAGGCCGCCGGGGCCGGAAACATAGCCGCCCATTCCCAGCACCACATCCGGCTGCCAGCGCTTCATAATCGCCCGGGCCTGGCGCCAGGCGTTGAAGATACGCAGCGGTGCCGCCAGCTGTGCCTTGATGCCTTTACCGCGCAGTCCGCTAATGCGGATAAACTCGATGTCGATTCCGTGCTTTGGCACCAGGTCCGCTTCCATCCGATCTGCGGTTCCCAGCCAGCGTACCTGCCAGCCCTGTGCCATAAGATGGTGCGCAACTGCCAGCCCGGGGAAAACGTGCCCTCCGGTTCCACCGGCCATCACCATCAGTCGCTTTCCACTCATCGACTAACCTCGCGTAAACGCCTGGGCTTTTGCCAGACGCGTTTCATAATCAATACGTAACAACAGCACGATAGCGGTCGACATAATAATCAGACTCGATCCACCGTAACTGATCAGCGGCAGCGTCAGACCCTTGGTCGGTAACATGCCCGCCGCAGCGCCAACGTTAACCAGAGCCTGGAAGCTGAACCAGACGCCAATTGAGCACGCCAGAAAGCCCGAAAATCGCTGATCGATCTCTAACGCCTTGCGCCCGATGGACATCGCGCGAAAAGCGACGAAGAATACCATTAACAACGCGAAAACCACACCGATATAACCCAGTTCTTCCCCAATAATCGAGAAGATAAAATCGGTATGTGCCTCGGGTAAATACTCCAGTTTTTGCACCGAGTTCCCAAGGCCCTGGCCCCAGAATTCACCGCGACCAAAGGCCATCAGCGACTGGGTCAACTGGTAGCCGCTGCCGAACGGATCTTCCCACGGATTCCAGAACGACGTGACGCGTCGCATACGATACGGTTCCGCCACAATCAGCAGGCAAACGGCAAAGATTCCAGAGCCGATAATCGCCAGGAACTGCCATAATTTCGCCCCGGCAAGAAACAGCATCGCCAGCGTGGTCACAAACAGTACCACCACGGTTCCGAGGTCGGGCTGCGCCAGCAGCAGCACGGCCAGCACCACCATCACGCCCATCGGCTTACAGAAGCCCCAGAAGTTATGGCGGACCTCTTCAACCTTGCGC
This sequence comes from Erwinia sp. JUb26, assembly GCF_003751505.1. Lineage (GTDB taxonomy): Bacteria > Pseudomonadota > Gammaproteobacteria > Enterobacterales > Enterobacteriaceae > Erwinia. The sequence continues at coordinate 158,041 of NZ_RJVB01000010.1, forward strand.
ACCAGATAGCTGGCCAGATAGCAAAACAGGGCCAGCTTTGACAGTTCCGCCGGCTGAATGCGCAGCGGCCCGAGGGCAATCCAGCGCGACGCACCGTTAACCGAGCTGCCGACGACCAGTACCACCAGCAGCATCACAATCGTGACCATCAGCATGATGTTGCTGTAGCGCTGCCAGACGGCCATCGGCACCCGCAGCGTGACCAGCGACATACCGAACGCCAGCGCAATATAGAACGCATCACGCTTGGCGAAATAAAACGGATCGTCCGAGAGGCGCTGCCCCACCGGCATCGATGCCGACGTTACCATCACAAAACCGATAATCGCCAGGCCAAAGGTCAGCCACAGCAGCATCCGGTCGTACAGCACCATCGAGTTGGTATCGCTTTCGCGCGATCCCATCACCCAGCCCTTCAGGCGATCGGAAATGCCACCGGCAAGGCTCAGACCGGGTAAACGCATCAGCCCATCTCCTGTGCCAGCTGGGCAAACAGGTCGCCGCGCTGCTCAAAGTTTTTAAACTGGTCGAGGCTGGCGCAGGCGGGTGACAGCAGCACCATATCGCCCGATTTAACCTGAGCGGCAATCTGCACCATCGCTTCAGCCATTGTGTCCGTTTGCACGGAAATGTCCGGCCGCAGTGCCGCCAGTTCCTCACCGTCGCGGCCAAAGCAGTAAACGCGAATGTTGTCGCCCTGCAGGTAGCGGGTCAGCGAGCTGAAATCGGCTGATTTACCGTCGCCGCCCAACAGCAGCCACAGCGTACCGGCAACCTGTAAACCATTCAGCGCCGCCTCGGTGCTGCCGACGTTGGTGGCTTTGGAATCGTTAATCCAGCGCACGCCGTTATTGTCATGCACCAGTTGGAAGCGATGCGCCAGGCCAGCAAAGGTGGTCAGGGCTTTCAGGCTGGTTGCGCGTGGCAGGCCTACGGCATCCGCCAGCGCCAGCGCGGCCAGCGCATTGCTGTAGTTATGCTGGCCCGTCAGATTCATTTCAGCGGTGTTCAGCACCTTCTCACCTTTAACCCGCAGCCAGGTGTTGCCCTGCTGGCGATTAAGATGATAGTCACCCACGTCCACGCCAAAGCTGACGCAGCGCTGGTCAGCGCCGCGTACCGGCATAGTCATGGCGTCATCCGCGTTGACCACGCAAACCGCCGCGTTTTCATAAATCCGTAACTTAGCGGCACGATACTGCTGCATGCCGAGCGGGTAGCGGTCCATGTGATCTTCAGTGACGTTGAGGATCGTGGCCGCCGCCGCGTGCAGGCTGCTGGTTGTCTCCAGCTGGAAGCTGGAAAGCTCCAGCACGTACAGCTGCGCTGGTTTATCCAGCAGCATCAGCGCCGGAAGGCCGATATTGCCACCGACGCCCACCTGCCAGCCGGCGGCCTGTGCCATTTCACCCACCAGCGTGGTGACGGTGCTTTTACCGTTAGAGCCGGTAATGGCGACGATCGGTGCCTGCGCCTCGCGGCAGAACAATTCGATATCGCCAACAATCTCAACGCCCGCTTCCGCCGCATCCATCAGTGCCGGATGCGCCAGTGCCATACCCGGGCTGGCGACTATCAGGTCAGCGTCCAGAAGCCAGCGGTCGTTCAGCGATCCCAGCCAGCGCTCAACTTCCGCCGGGAGTTTTTCCAGCCCTGGCGGTACGACGCGGGTATCCATCACGCGCGGCGTGACGCCGCGCGCTAAAAAGAAATCAACGCAGGAAAGACCGGTCAGGCCCAACCCGATGATGACGACTTTTTTACCCTGATAGTCAGCCATGATTAACGTACCTTCAGCGTTGCCAGGCCAATCAGCACCAGCATCAGTGAAATAATCCAGAAGCGCACGATCACGCGTGGTTCCGGCCAGCCTTTCAGTTCGTAGTGGTGATGAATCGGCGCCATGCGGAAAATACGCTGGCCGCGTAATTTAAACGAGCCGACCTGCAGGATAACGGACAGGGTTTCGACCACGAACACGCCGCCCATAATCACCAGCAGGAACTCCTGACGCAGCAGTACGGCGATTGTACCGAGCGCACCACCGAGGGCCAGAGAACCGACATCGCCCATGAAGACCTGGGCCGGATAGGTGTTAAACCACAGGAAGCCAAGACCGGCACCGACAATAGCGGTACAGACAACCACCAGCTCACCGGCGTGGCGCAGATAAGGAATATGCAGATATTCAGCAAATTTCACGTTACCGGTGGCCCATGCGACCAGGGCAAAGCCTGCGGCAACAAACACCGTTGGCATAATCGCCAGCCCGTCCAGACCATCGGTCAGGTTGACGGCGTTGCTGGTGCCGACGATGACGAAGTAGGTCAGCAGCAGATAGAGCAGGCCCAGCTGTGGCATCACGTCTTTAAAGAACGGCACCACCAGCTGAGTCGCAGGCGTGTCTTTACCAATCGCATACATCGCAAAGGCCACGGCCAGGGCAATAACCGACTGCCAGAAGTACTTCCAGCGGGCGATCAGGCCCTTAGTGTCTTTACGCACCACCTTGCGGTAATCATCGACGAAACCAACGGCGCCGTAGCCTACCAGCACAAACAGCACGCACCAGACGTACGGGTTCGAAGGATACGCCCATAGCAGAACGGAAATGGTGATCGAGGTCAGGATCATAATCCCGCCCATGGTCGGCGTGCCGCGCTTGCTGAAGTGCGACTCCGGGCCATCGTTACGCACCACCTGGCCAAATGACATTTCCTGCAGACGGGCAATCATCCGGGGACCCATCCACAGCGAGATAAACAGCGCGGTCAGCAGGCTGACAATGGCGCGAAACGTCAGATACGAAAAGACGTTAAAGCCAGAATATAAAGAGACCAAATGCTCGGCCAGCCAGACTAACATGCGCTTTTCTCCTGTAAGGCGCGTACGACCTGCTCCATTGCAGAACTACGCGATCCTTTGACTAATACGGTTATCTTTTGATGTTCAGAAAGCAGCGCCAGCGCGCGAGCGCTAAGTAATGCCTTATCACTAAAATGCTCCCCTACGCCGCTGGCATCGCTGATGTCATGGCTGAGGTTGCCTGTACTTAATACTTTATCGATCCCGGCCATGCGAATCGCTTCACCGACCTGACGATGGCATTCGGCGGCTTCCGCCCCCAGTTCGCCCATATCACCGACGATCATCACGCGGTAGCCCGGCATTTCACCCAGCACCTGTGCGGCCGCGGTCATGGATCCGACGTTGGCGTTGTAGCTGTCGTCCAGCAGCAGCCGATCCTCATCAAGCACAATGGGGAACAGGCGGCCCGGAACGGCCTGCAGCGAACTCAGCCCCTGACGGATGGCACTGAGCGGTGCGCCTACCGACAACGCAAGTGCCGAGGCGGCCAGCGCATTGGCAATATTGTGGCGGCCCGGCAGCGGCAGGGTGATATCAATCTCGCCCTGCGGCGTATGCAGCACGAAGAGCGTTCCACGGGTGCTGAAGCTGATGTTGCTGGCATAGAAGTCGCTGTCGGCCTGCGGCTCCGGCGAAAAGCGCCAGACGGTTTTGCCCTGAAGCGATGCCTGCCAGTGCGGCCAGTCGTTACTGTCACTATTGATAATGGCGGTGCCGTGCAGCGGCAGCCCGTTAAAGATTTCGCCTTTGGCTTTCGCTACCCCGGCCAGGGAGCCAAAGCCTTCCAGATGCGCCGCCGCCAGATTATTGACCAGCGCCGCTTCCGGGCGGGTTAATTCGGTGGTGTAAGCGATCTCACCCTGGTGGTTTGCGCCCAGTTCAATGACCGCATACTGATGTTCCGCCGTCAGGCGCAGCAGCGTCAGCGGCACGCCGATGTCATTATTCAAATTGCCTGCGGTGTACAGCGTTTCACCACACGCGCGCAGGATCGCGGCGGTCATCTCTTTCACGGAAGTTTTACCGGAGGAGCCGGTCAGCGCCACTACGCGGGCCGAAGACTGCTGGCGCACCCAGCCAGCAATGCGGCCAAGCGCGATACGCGTGTCTTCAACCACCACCTGGGCGACTTCTACTGGTAAGCGCTTACTCACCAACAGTGCCGAAGAACCGACTTTAACTGCCTCCTCCGCGAAGTCATGCGCGTCGAAGCGCTCACCCTTCAGGGCAATGAACAGGCAACCGGCGGTAATCTTACGGGTGTCGGTGGTGACGGCATCGATGGTGGCATCGTTACCGAACAGCGTTCCACCGGTGATGTCCGCCAGCTGTTTCAGGGTAAAGGCGATCATGCCACCACCCCCAGCAGACGCGCGACGGTGACCCGGTCGGAATAATCAAAGCGCTGCTGACCAATGATTTGATAATCTTCATGGCCTTTCCCCGCCACCAGCACGATATCGCCTTCCTGCGCCTGCATTACGGCGTTAGTGACCGCTTGCGCACGCCCGAGAACAACGCGGGCACGGCTCGGATCCAGCAGGCCGGTCAGTACATCGGCCACAATCGCCGCCGGATCTTCACTGCGCGGGTTGTCGTCGGTAATCACCACCACATCGGCAAACTGCTCAGCAATGGCTCCCATCAGCGGACGCTTGCCTTTATCGCGGTCGCCGCCGCAGCCGAACACGCACCACAGTTTGCCTTTACAGTGCAGGCGCGCCGCAGCCAGCGCTTTTTCCAGCGCATCCGGGGTGTGGGCGTAATCCACCACCACCGTCGGTTTGCCCGGCGCGGTAAACACTTCCATACGTCCGGTCACCGGCAGCAGTTGGTTTGCCGTTGCGGTCAGCACAGCCAGCGGATAATCCAGCGACAGCAGCGTTGCCAGCGCCACCAGCAGGTTGCTGACGTTAAAGGCGCCCATCAGGCGGCTTTCAAACTCACCGTTGCCCCAGCTGGAGGCAAACTTCACGCTCGCGCCGCCGTCGTGATAGTTCACGTCGGTCGCTTTTAGCCAGCGCCCGTGGCAGTCAGACTGCAGATTGTTTTCCATGGTCACGGCAACGGCGTCGGGAAGCTGCTGCAGCCAGCGGCGGCCAACTTCATCGTCAGCGTTGATGATCGCCTGACCAACCTGATGCTCGGAGAAAAGCAGCCATTTTGCCGCTTCGTAGCGCGCCATATCTCCGTGATAGTCGAGGTGATCGCGACTGAGGTTGGTAAATGCCGCTGCGGCAAACGGCAGTGCGGCAACGCGGTGCTGCACCAGACCGTGAGAAGAAATTTCCATAGCCGCCAGCGTCGCGCCTTTTTCCAGCAGCGACGCCAGCTGATGCTGAACGTCAACCGCCGAACCCGTGGTGTTTTCAGCGGCGGCCAGTTGGCCGTAAAGGCCGTTACCGACGGTCCCCATCACCGCACCGGTTTCGCCCAGCAGCTGTGCCCACTGTGCCAGCAGCTGGGTGGTGGTGGTTTTACCGTTGGTCCCGGTTACGCCGATAAGCTTCAGTTTCTCACCGGGCTGCTGATAGAAGCGCCCGGCCAGCGCGGACAGGCGCTGGGAAAGCTGCGACAGGTAAATTACCGGCACGCCGTGCATTTCCACTACGCTGCCGTCTTCCGCTTCACCATCCGCGTCAGCAATCACCGCCGCCACACCCTGGGCAATCGCCTGGGGGATAAAACGACGGCCATCTGCCGCATGTCCTTTAATCGCAACAAAGAGATCGCCGGAAGCCGCGACGCGGCTATCCAGTGTCATTTCATTCAGCGTGCGCGCAGGCAAACCAGCAACCCAGGGCGCCAGTAAGTCGTGCAGATTACGATCGGTCACGCGATCCCTCACTCTTATTAGTTACCATCTCGCTTTTGTCACTGGTCGGCAGCGCATCCGGCTCAACGTTCATGGTGCGCAGTACGCCACCCATAATCGCGCCAAATACCGGTGCAGAAACCGCACCACCGTAATATTTGCCGGCCTGCGGATCGTTAATCACCACCACCAGCGCAAAACGAGGGTTGCTTGCCGGTGCAACACCAGCGGTATAAGCAATGTATTTATTGACGTATTTGCCATCCGGGCCGACTTTTTTCGCCGTACCGGTTTTAATCGCAATACGATAGCCTTTGATGGCCGCCTTCACCCCGCCGCCGCCCGGCAGAGCCACGCTCTCCATCATATGCACCACGGTGCGCACGGTCGCTTCAGGGAAGACGCGTTGACCCGCGACTGGCGGGTCAACTTTGGTGATCGACAGCGGGCGATATACGCCATAGCTGCCGATGGTTGCATAGACTCGCGCTAACTGTAACGGCGTTACCATTAGCCCATAGCCGTAAGAGAAGGTGGCCCTCTCTATGTCAGACCACCGTTGTTTTTGAGGATATAAGCCACTGCTTTCTCCGACCAACCCCAAATTGGTCGCTTTGCCAAAACCAAAGCGCGCGTAAGTGTCTACCAGCGCATTGGATGGCATCGCCAGCGCCAGGCGAGAAACCCCGACGTTAGACGATTTCTGGAGCACCCCGGTCAGGGTGAGTTCACTGTAACGCGCCACATCTTTGATTTCGTGGCCGTTAATTCGATAAGGTATGGTATTCAGTACGCTGTTTTCGCGCACCACGCCACGCTGCAGCGCGGTCATCACCACCATCGGTTTCACGGTGGAGCCCGGTTCGAAGATGTCGGTAATCGCCCGGTTACGCATCACATCTTTGGTCGTACCGGCAAGATTATTCGGGTTGTACGCCGGGCTGTTGGCCATCGCCAGCACTTCACCGGTGTTCACATCGACCAGTACCGCCGTACCCGATTCGGCCTTGTTAAACGCCACCGCGTTGTTCAGCTCGCGGTACACAAGTGCCTGAAGACGTTCGTCAATACTCAGCGCCAGATTATGGGCCGCCTGACTGTCCACAGAGGAAATATCCTCAATCACCCGGCCCTTACGATCTTTACGCACCGTTCGCTCACCGGGCTGGCCGGTCAGCCACTTATCAAAGCTTTTTTCAACGCCCTCAATGCCCTGGCCATCAATGTTGGTAAAGCCAATCAGATGGGAGGTCACCTGCCCTGCCGGGTAGTAACGGCGGGATTCTTCGCGCAGATAAATACCCGGCAGCTTGAGTTTTTTGATGTAGTCGCCAATCGCCGGATTCACCTGGCGCGCCAGATAAACAAAGCGCCCGTTAGGATTGGCGTTAACGCGTGTGGCCATCTGGTCAAGAGGAATGGATAACGCATCGGAAAGCGCTTTCCAGCGGCTGTCGAGGGTGATGCCGCCCTTGTCGTGCAGTTCTTTCGGATCGGCCCAGATCGCATTAACCGGCACGCTCACCGCCAGTGGGCGGCCGGCGCGATCGCTGATCATGCCACGGGAGGTGGGGATCGCCTGCACGCGCAAGGAACGCATATCCCCTTCACGCACCAGCCGGTCAGGATTGATCACCTGCAGATAGGCAACACGCAGCAGCAGTCCGACTAACGCCAGGAAAATACCGCCGCACAGCAACGCAAAACGCCAGCTAACGAAGCTGGCCTTATCTTCCGTGCGTTTCAGTTTCTGCGTTTTGCCTGCGGCTCTCATTGAGTCCGTGTTTCCTTATTGCTGTACCACAATGTTTTCTTGAGAAGGATCAACGTGCTGCAGTTGAAGTTTCTCTGTTGCTATCCGCTCCACACGACTGTGATCGCCCAGCGCATTCTCTTCAAGGATCAGGTTGCGCCATTCAATATCCAGCGCGTCACGCTCCAGCACCAGCTGCTCGCGCTGAGCGGTCAGCAGACGCGTTTTGTGTGCGGTCGTGACGACCAGAACCGATGAAACCAGCACCGAAATCAGCAGGATCAGCGGGATCTTACCGTGGCGTAACAGGTCACCGCCGATAACGCCGGGTAAACTGTGGCGCTCATTGCCGATCATGACGCTGTTCTCTCCGCAATACGCAGAACGGAACTGCGCGCGCGTGGGTTTTCAGCGGTTTCCGCGTCACCCGGCATCATTTTCCCCAGCGCCTTCAACTGACGTCCGCCAAGGCTGCTGAGCTGCGCTTCGGTCATTGGCAGGCCGTGTGGCACCTGAGGTCCGCGACTCTGCTCGCGCATAAAGCGCTTCACGATACGATCTTCCAGCGAATGGAAGCTGATAATCGACAGACGACCGCCCGGTGCCAGCGCGCTGAGCGCCCCTTTCAGCGCCTGTTCAATCTCTTCCAGCTCGCTGTTAACCCAGATACGGATGGCCTGGAAACTGCGCGTTGCCGGATGTTTGAATTTGTCTTTCACCGGCGTGGCGGCATAAATCACATCGGCCAGCTCTTTGGTTCGGGTCATCGGTTCAAGGCGGTTACGTTCAACAATCGCCCGGGCGATGCGTTTGGCAAAGCGCTCTTCACCAAAGGTCTTCAGCACGAAGGCGATATCGCTCTCGTCAGCCTGCAGCAGCCATTCTGCCGCTGACTGACCGCGCGTTGGGTCCATACGCATATCCAGCGGCCCGTCACGCATAAACGAAAAACCGCGCTCCGCATCATCCAGCTGCGGGGACGACACGCCAAGATCGAGTAAAATCCCATCGATCTTACCGCTCAGACCGCGCTCGGCCATGTACTCCGCCAGCGCTGAAAATGGACCATGAATAATGCTGAAACGCGGATCGGTAATCTCAGCAGCGGCTGCAATAGCTTGCGGATCGCGGTCGATGGCATACAAACGTCCCTGCTCACCCAGATGGGAGAGGATCAGGCGTGAGTGCCCGCCGCGCCCGAAGGTGCCATCAATGTAGATGCCGTCAGATTTAATATTGAGGCCGTTAACCGCCTCATCCAACAGCACCGTGGTGTGATTAAAAGTATCCTGCATAGCTATAACGACAAATCCTGCAACCGCTCAGACAAAGGCTCCTGAGAGGCATGCTCTGCGTCTATATCTTCCTTGACTTGTTGATACCAGGTCTGTTCATCCCACAGCTCAAACTTGTTGAACTGTCCAACCAGCATCACTTCTTTAGTCAGTGCCGCATGCTGACGAAGGGTATTCGCCAACAGTAAACGGCCTGCACTGTCCATCTGGCATTCACTGGCATGCCCCAACAACAGGCGCTGCACGCGCCGCTCTGCCGGGATCATACTGGATAACCGAGACAGCTTTTGTTCGATAATTTCCCATTCGGGCAGCGTGTAAAGCAGCAGGCATGGCTGGTGGAGGTCAATGGTACAAACCATTTGCCCCTGAGACTCTTCGATCAGCGTATCGCGATATCGCGTTGGTACGGCAAGCCGCCCTTTGCTGTCGAGATTAACCAACGTTGCCCCGCGGAACATGCCAGTCTGCCCCTCCAGATTCCCCAAAACACCACTTTACACCACAAATTCCCACTAAAAGAGTTTACGGAGCGAAGGAAAACATTGTCAAGCCGCAGTCATGGCAGAAAGGCATTATTTCTTGGAGGAATAAAAAGCGGAGAACTTAAAAACAAACTACCTGAAGAGATATGCAGAGAATAAACTAATGAATAGTGGCAGGAAATTGGCTCGGACCGTTCAATTGCTCAAAAATATACCACTTTAAGGTCAAAGAAAATAAGTGCTCAGCTTTGCGACGCGGGCTGCATTTTAGGGCATTTCCGAGGGTTTTCCCAGCACGATGCGGCGATACAGGGACTCTTAACGCGACAGGTTCACAGGGTTATTATTATTCGCTAGCTTATATAATCAGCGGCGCAACATTTTTAGGCCCTTTTACTTATATTTACTCAATACCTATAAGATGAATCTCAAATACAAGATAATTTTTGCCAGCGAATGTGACATGTAAACAGAGTAACGCAGAGTAAATGCAGGGATATGAAAAAGGCAGCCGGGGCTGCCTTATCCAATCTGAATAGTTAGAGAGTTTTACGATTTAAGCGCCCACGGCGATAAAGATTACGCCGAATACGCGTCAGTCCGGGTTTCGGTTTACGCGGCTCATCAAGGCTGGCTAATACCAGTTCCAGAACCCGCTCCGCAACGTCACGATGCCGCTGGCCCACGGCCAGTACCGGGCATTCCAGGAAATCGAGCAGTTCGTGGTCACCGAATGTGGCGATCGCCAGATCCTGCGGCAGCCGCCCTTCAGATTTCAGCGTCACGTCCATCACCCCCTGCAACAGACCGAAGGAGGTGGTGAACAGCGCCTCCGGCATGTCGTGCGTTTCGAGGTACTTTTCAAACAGCGCCGCGGCGGCGTGACGTTCAAAACTGTTGGCATAAACGTAGTCAATCTGTCGTTCATCGCCCTTCCACGCATCGCGGAATCCCAGCTCTCGCAGGAAGCTAACCGACAGCTCCGGCAATGCACCGAGGAACAACACCGAGTTAACAGGCAGCTTGCGCAGTTCCGCCGCCAGCGCCTGGGCATCATCCTGGTCGGCACCTACCACGCTGGTAAAGTGCTCGCGGTCCAGGGCGCGGTCCAGGGCAATAATCGGTAACGGATCGTTGATCCAGCGCTGATAGAACGGATGCTCCGGCGGCAGCGACGTGGAGACTATAATCGCGTCAACCTGCCGCTGAAGCAGGTGCTCAACGCAGCGCATCTCGTTATCGGGCTGGTCTTCAGAACAGGCAATCAGCAGCTGGTAGCCGCGCTGACGCGCCTGGCGTTCCAGGTAATTCGCTATTCGGGTATAGCTGGTATTCTCCAAATCAGGAATAACCAGTCCTATTGATCGGGTACGACCGGCTCGAAGCCCCGCCGCCACCGCATTCGGATGGTAATTATGCTCACGCACCACCGCCATCACCTTCTCAACGGTTTTATCGCTGACACGATACTGCTTTGCTTTGCCGTTGATGACATAGCTTGCTGTCGTGCGTGATACACCGGCCAGGCGCGCAATTTCATCCAGTTTCACAATAACCCCACACTTCTGTCGCGTATCTGCGGCCAATAGCCACAGTACATCTATGGATAAGTCGTTTATAACATCTAACCGCAGAATAGTTTAGTGGGCAACAGCTTTTCATCAGCGGCGGGGGGAATTGAACAAAAAATAAAAAAACCCGGCATTACGCCGGGTTAGCAGACTGTCTGTAAAATCATCAGCGACGACTAGCGCATGATGCGCTCGCCGCGTGCCACGCCAACGATACCTGAACGCGCAACTTCAACAATTTCCGCAACTTCGCGTACGGTGCTGAGGAAGGCGTCGAGCTTATCGCTGGTGCCGGCAAGCTGAACCGTGTAAAGCGAAGGTGTCACATCCACGATTTGGCCACGGAATATTTCCGCGCTGCGTTTAACCTCTTCGCGGCCGTAGCCGGTCGCCTGGATTTTCACCAGCATGATCTCGCGCTCAACAAACGCGCCCTGACCCAGCTCGCTGACGCGCAGTACATCCACCAGTTTGTGCAGCTGCTTCTCAATCTGCTCCAGCACTTTTTGGTCGCCGACGGTTTGGATCGTCATACGAGAAAGGGTTGGATCGTCCGTAGGGGCAACGGTCAGGCTTTCAATGTTGTAGCCGCGCTGGGAAAACAGACCCACCACGCGGGACAATGCGCCGGATTCGTTTTCCAGCAGAACCGATAATACACGACGCATAATTATGTCCTCTCCGTTTTGCTCAGCCACATTTCATCCATAGCGCCACCGCGAATATGCATCGGGTAGACGTGCTCGGTGCCATCCACATTCACATCCACAAACACCAGACGCTCATTGCGCACCTGCTCCAGCGCCTCGGCCAGCTTCGACTCCAGCTCTTCCGGACGGTTGATGGAGATGCCCACGTGGCCGTAAGCTTCCGCCAGACGGACGAAATCAGGTAGCGATTCCATGTATGACTGTGAGTGGCGGCCAGAATAAATCATATCCTGCCACTGTTTCACCATGCCGAGGAAACGGTTGTTAAGGTTCAGCACCAGCACCGGAATGCCGTACTGTAACGCGGTTGACAGCTCCTGAATGTTCATCTGGATGCTGCCGTCACCGGTCACACACACCACGGTTTCCTGCGGCAGCGCGAGCTTCACGCCCAGCGCGGCAGGCAGGCCGAAGCCCATCGTGCCCAGACCGCCTGAGTTGATCCAGCGACGCGGTTTGTCGAACTGGTAGTAAAGCGCAGCGAACATCTGATGCTGGCCCACGTCGGAGGTGACGTAAGCATCGCCTTTCGTCAGGCGACAAATAGTTTCGATAACCGCCTGCGGCTTGATTTTATCGCTGGTGCGATCGAATTCGAGACAGTGACGCGCACGCCACTGTTCAACCTGCTGCCACCAGTCGCGCAGGCTGTCATAGTTCTGCTGCGCGTCGCTTTGCGCCAGCAGTTCCAGCATCTGCTGCAGGACCAGTTTCGCATCGCCCACAATCGGCACGTCCGCCGCCACGGTTTTGGAAATTGAAGTCGGATCGATATCAATGTGCAGCACGGTGGCATTCGGGCAGTATTTCGCCAGGTTATTGGTGGTACGGTCATCGAAGCGCACGCCGACGGCAAAGATCACGTCGGAATGGTGCATGGTCATGTTCGCTTCGTAGGTGCCGTGCATGCCCAGCATGCCCACGCACTGACGATGCGTGCCCGGGAAGGCACCGAGTCCCATCAGCGACGTCGTCACCGGCACATTAAGTTTTTCCGCCAGCTGACGCAGCTCATCATGACAGGCGGCGTTAATCACGCCACCACCCGCGTAAATTACCGGCTGCTTCGCCGCTAACAGCGTTTGCAGCGCGCGTTTAATCTGCCCTTTATGACCCTGAGTTGTCGGGTTATAAGAACGCATGCTGACCTCTTCCGGCCAGACATAAGGCAGTTTATTCGCCGGGTTCATCATATCTTTTGGCAGATCGACAACGACCGGGCCCGGACGACCGCTCGCCGCCAGCCAGAACGCCTTCTTCATGATGGTCGGGATCTCTTCGACGCTTTTCACCATAAAGCTGTGCTTCACGACAGGACGCGAAATCCCCACCATGTCGCACTCCTGGAAGGCATCGTAGCCAATCAGCGAGGACATCACCTGGCCGGAAAGGACGACCATAGGAATGGAATCCATATAGGCCGTCGCGATACCGGTAATCGCGTTGGTTGCGCCGGGACCGGAGGTGACCAGCACCACACCGACATCGCCGGTTGCGCGCGCATAACCATCCGCCATATGCACTGCGCCCTGCTCGTGGCGGACCAGGATATGGTCAACACCACCAACGGTTTGCAGAGCGTCATAAATATCAAGGACCGCTCCTCCGGGGTAGCCGAATACATGTTTTACGCCCTGATCGATTAACGATCGGACCACCATCTCGGCTCCTGACAACATCTCCATCTTTGCCTCCAGGCTTTCAAGGTACAGAGTTATCCAGCAGGTAAGCTCTCTGCCGGATAGGTTCAACACCCGTGTTTTATGCTTAGAAAATTGGAAGTCATTTCCAAAATCCAGGTACAGGGCAGAGCCCCGGTCATTTTTTTGGTTTGAGGTTATGCCGATTACCATAACCGTAGAAAACCTGGCAGGCAAACGACAAACCACACACAGGGTGCGGAAAGGGATGATTAAGGCTCTGCCCCCTGGCCTCTGCTATCGACAATAACACTGAACATAAAGCGTTATAAAAGCGGAATGTACTGCGGTTAAGTTAATTATCAGCGCGATCGTTTTGTTATTAAATCGGGGTAGGATAAAAAACACGGAGGGCCGCACTGACTGTTCGGTTTTTTTAGTTATATCTACTAAGTTTTAAACTAAAGATAATATTTTAATCCAAAAAAATCGAAACCTTCATCGTGCCCGCACGTCCAACAAAAACAAACAAACATCTTATAAATCAAAATCATAAAAATTAAAATAACGCAGTAAACCATCGCTAACCCCGTCATTTCACGGTTGAAAGTGTCTTTCAGCTGGCTATTCTTCTGACGTGCTGCCAGCCGCCAGAATATTTTCCTTAGGCCGCCGTGCGGCGCGCGCGAATAACCCCAACGAGAAAGTTGACAGCCCGCCCCCTTATCAGGTATCAATAATGTCACTTTGAATTTATGAGGTTTGAGTCAATGATTCGTTCCATCCGCCTACTCGGTCTACTACTAAACGCATCTTCGTTGCGCGGTAGACGAGTGGGCGGAATCAATCACTGATTCAGGCCTGCAAGACCTAAGAAACCCGCGCCAATGCGCGGGTTTTTTTATGCTCGCGGCCAGGCCCGACGTAATCAAGACAAGGAATTAACCCATGAGCCAACAAGTCATTATTTTCGATACCACTCTGCGCGATGGTGAGCAGGCATTACAGGCCAGCCTGAGTGTGAAAGAAAAACTGCAAATTGCCCTGGCACTGGAGCGTATGGGCGTGGATGTGATGGAGGTCGGCTTCCCGGTTTCTTCACCCGGTGATTTTGAATCCGTCCAGACGATTGCCCGTCAGATCAAGAACAGCCGCGTGTGTGGTCTGGCACGCTGTGTGGAAAAAGATATCGACGCAGCCTACGAAGCGCTGCGCGTGGCAGAGGCCTATCGTATTCACACCTTCCTGGCGACCTCGCCTATGCACATCGCCACGAAACTGCGCAGCACCCTGCCGGAAGTGATTGAGCGCGCGGTGAAGATGGTTAAGCGTGCGCGTAACTATACCGATGATGTTGAGTTCTCCTGCGAAGACGGCGGACGTACGCCAATCGACGATTTGTGCCGTGTGGTGGAAGCCGCGATTAACGCCGGAGCCACCACCATCAACATCCCGGACACCGTCGGTTATACCCTGCCTTACGAATACGCCAACATCTTCACCCAGCTGCGCGAGCGCGTGCCGAATATCGACAAAGCGATCCTGTCCGTACACACCCATGACGATTTGGGCATGGCCGTCGGCAACGCGCTGGCCGCCGTCAATGCCGGCGCGCGCCAGATTGAAGGCGCAATGAACGGTTTAGGCGAACGTGCCGGTAACTGCGCGCTGGAAGAGACCATCATGGCGATTAAAACCCGCGGCCAGTTGATGAACGTGCATACCCGCATTAACCACCAGGAAATCTATCGCACCTGCCAGACCGTCAGCCAGATTTGCAACATGCCCATCCCGGCGCATAAAGCGGTAATCGGTTCCAATGCCTTCGCTCACTCCTCCGGTATCCACCAGGACGGCGTGCTGAAAAACCGTGAAAACTACGAGATCCTGACCCCGGAATCTATTGGCCTGAAGCAGGTACAGTTAAATCTGACCTCACGCTCTGGTCGTGCAGCCGTGAAGCACCGTATGGAAGAGATGGGCTACAGCGAATCGGATTATAATCTGGATACGCTGTACGAAGATTTCAAAGCGCTGGCGGATAAGAAAGGCCAGGTGTTTGACTACGATCTGGAAGCCATGGCGTTTATCAACAAACAGTCGGAAGAGCCGGAGTTCTTCTCGCTGGACACCTTCAACGTGCAGTCCGGTTCCAGCGTGATCGCTACCGCCACCGTGCAGCTGCTGTGTGGCGAAGAGCAGAAAACCGAAGCGGCAACGGGCAACGGCCCGGTCGATGCGGTATACCAGGCCATCAACCGCATTACCGATTTTGACGCCGAGCTGATTAACTATCAGCTGACCGCAAAAGGTCACGGCAAAGACGCGCTGGGCCAGGTGGACATCGTGGTGAAATATAATGGACGCAAATTCCACGGCATTGGTCTGGCGACCGATATCGTCGAATCTTCCGCTAAAGCCATGGTACATGCGCTGAACAATATCTGGCGTGCCCGCCAGGTCGAGCAGGAACTGCAACGTAAATCGACTCAACAGGATCAAAAGGAAACCGTGTAATCATGTCCAGAACCTATCATCTCGCTGTATTACCCGGTGACGGCATCGGTCCCGAAGTGATGGCCCAGGCAGGCAAAGTCCTGGAAGCGATTCGCCAGCGCTTCGGCCTGCGCATTACCACCAGCGAATATGACGTTGGCGGCATCGCCATCGACCGCCATGGCGTGCCGTTGCCGGAAGCCACGGTTAAAGGCTGCGAGCAGGCGGATGCGATCCTGTTTGGTTCCGTGGGTGGCCCGAAGTGGGAACATCTGCCACCGGCCGAGCAGCCTGAGCGCGGTGCGCTGCTGCCGCTGCGTAAGCACTTCAAGCTGTTTAGCAACCTGCGACCGGCCAGCCTGTACCAGGGTCTGGAAGAGTTCTGCCCGCTGCGCCGCGATATTGCCGACAAAGGGTTTGATATTCTGGTGGTGCGTGAACTGACCGGAGGCATCTACTTCGGCCAGCCGAAAGGCCGTGAAGGCAGCGGTATGCACGAGCGCGCCTTCGACACCGAGGTGTATCATCGCTTTGAGATCGAGCGTATTGCGCGTATCGCCTTCGAGTCAGCGCGCAAGCGCCGCAAGAAAGTGACCTCAATCGATAAAGCCAACGTGCTGCAGTCTTCGATCCTCTGGCGTCAGATCGTCACCGAAGTCGCTCAGGACTACCCGGACGTTGAGCTGAGCCATATGTATATCGACAACGCCACCATGCAGCTGATCAAAGCGCCGTCGCAGTTCGACGTGATGCTGTGTTCCAACCTGTTTGGCGACATTCTTTCCGATGAGTGCGCGATGATCACCGGCTCGATGGGTATGCTGCCGTCAGCCAGCCTGAACGAACAGGGCTTTGGCCTGTTTGAACCGGCGGGGGGTTCAGCGCCGGATATTGCCGGTAAAAATATCGCTAACCCGATCGCCCAAATCCTGTCGCTGGCGCTACTGCTGCGCTACAGCCTGGATGCAGGCAATGCCGCTGAAGCCATTGAGCAGGCCATCAGCCGGGCGCTGGAAGAAGGTTATCGCACCGGTGACTTAGCCGGCAACGGCAAGGCAATCGGCACCGATGAAATGGGCGACATCATTGCCCAGTTTATTCGCGAAGCATAATTATGAAAACACTGTACGAGAAGCTGTTTGATGCGCATGTCGTGCACGATGCACCCAATGAAACACCGTTGATTTATATCGACCGTCACCTCGTTCATGAGGTGACGTCAGCGCAGGCCTTTGACGGCCTGCGCGCACACGGACGCCCGGTGCGCCAGCCGTCAAAAACCTTCGCCACCATGGACCATAACGTTTCTACCCAGAGCCGGGATATTAACGCCAGTGGTGAAATGGCGCGAATTCAGATGTCGATGCTGATCAAAAACTGTGAGGCCTTTGGCGTGCAGCTGTTCGATCTCAGCCATCAGTTTCAGGGTATCGTTCACGTGATGGGTCCGGAACAGGGCCTGTCGCTGCCGGGTATGACTATCGTCTGCGGTGATTCCCACACATCTACTCACGGTGCGCTGGGCGCGCTGGCGTTTGGTATCGGCACCTCCGAAGTGGAACACGTGCTGGCAACGCAGACGCTGAAGCAGGCGCGGGCGAAAACCATGAAGGTGGAAGTTCGCGGCAAAACGGCACCGGGGATCACCGCCAAAGACATCGCGCTGGCGATTATCGGTAAAACCGGCAGCGGCGGCGGTAACGGCCATGTGGTGGAGTTCTGCGGTGAGGCGGTGGCGGCGCTGAGCATGGAAGGTCGTATGACCCTGTGCAACATGGCGATTGAGCTGGGTGCGAAAGCGGGCCTGGTTGCGCCGGATGACACCACCTTTAACTACGTTAAGGGCCGCCGTTTTGCGCCAAAAGATGACCAGTGGCAGCAGGCAGTCGACTACTGGCGTACGCTGAAGTCTGATGACGGCGCGCACTTTGATAAAGTGGTGACGCTGGAAGCGGCAGACATCGCGCCGCAGGTCACCTGGGGAACCAATCCCGGACAGGTGATTGCCGTTAGCGATCCCATTCCCGACCCGTTTTCATTCAGCGATCCGGTGGAGCGCGCCTCCGCCGAAAAAGCGCTGGCCTATATGGATCTGAAACCCGGTATTCGCCTGACCGATGTGCGCATCGATAAAGTCTTTATCGGCTCCTGCACCAACTCGCGGATTGAAGATCTGCGCGCGGCAGCGGCAGTAGTTAAAGGCCATAAAATTGCCGAGGGCGTGCAGGGTTATGTAGTCCCGGGTTCCGGCCCGGTGAAAGCGCAGGCGGAAGCGGAAGGGCTGGATAAGATCTTTATTGATGCTGGTTTTGAGTGGCGTTTGCCGGGCTGCTCAATGTGTCTGGCGATGAACAACGATCGCTTAAGCCCTGGAGAACGTTGCGCATCCACCAGCAACCGTAACTTTGAAGGCCGACAGGGCCGCGGCGGGCGCACGCATCTGGTCAGCCCCGCAATGGCCGCTGCAGCAGCAGTAGCCGGTCACTTTGCAGATATCCGCGAGCTGGCGTAAGGAATAAATATGGCAAAGAAATTTACCCAACATACCGGCGTGGCGGTGCCAATGGATCTGGCCAACGTCGATACCGATGCGATTATCCCTAAGCAGTTCCTGCAGATGGTGACGCGTACCGGTTTTGGCCGCAATCTGTTTTTCGACTGGCGCTACAGCGATGCCGAAGGCACGATTGATAACCCGGATTTCATCCTGAACAAGCCGGAGTTCAGCGGTGCCAGCATTATGCTGACCCGCGAAAACTTCGGCTGCGGTTCATCGCGCGAGCATGCGCCCTGGGCGCTGACCGATTACGGTATTCAGGCGATTGTCGGCTCTGATTTTGCCGATATTTTTGCCAACAACTCCTTCAACAATCAGCTGCTGCTGGTGTCGCTGGCGGAAGACGAAGTGGATGAGCTGTTCCGTATGGTCGCCGCCGATCCGGGGATGCAGATCACCGTCGATCTGGAGAATCAGCAGGTGCGGGCGGGCAGCAAGGCGTATCGTTTTGAGATCGACAGTTTCCGCCGTCACTGTTTGCTGAACGGTCTGGATGCGATCGGCCTGACGTTACAGCACGATGCGGCGATCGGGGCTTACGAAGAAAAGCAGCCGGTGTTTTTACGCTGATTGCAGTTTGGGTTTGAGATCGCGGATAGCCTGATGTCTGGCGTATCGGTGTGGGATTTGGGGTTGCTGCTTGTTGAGAGCCTGGCTTATCGGTGTGGGCCGGGTTCGCCGACTCGGCGTGAATACGTCCATGTAGCCTCGACGGGCGCGTCCATGCGCCCGACGGTCTGCGAACCCGGCCCACACCGATTGCCTGTAAACAAATTCGTTGCTGTTCGTTAAAAACCGATGTTTCCCGCAGCAACACCATTGCCTGAAAGGCTGAACGTTACGGGACAGGTTAGCCGGGTGTCTGCCGCAGGGATGCGGCAGCCAAGCCTCCAGGGAGGATTTACGGCGACCCGGCGATCTGCCCTTAACGGTCAGCCCGGGCGCCGAGTTCACAGCGTTGTCATCCAACAGCAATACCGCTGCCTGAAAGGCCGAACGTTACGGGACAGGTTAGCCGGGTGTCTGCCGCAGGGATGCGGCAGCCAAGCCTCCAGGGAGGATTTACGGCGACCCGGCGATCTGCCCTTAACGGTCAGCCCGGGCGCCGAACATGCAGCTAGCTACCGCGTTATACCGCCCGCGCTTCCCGAATCCGCCACGACAGCGCAAACGACACCAGCACCAGAGCAAACGCCAGCATATACACCGCGTGATGGCCAAAGTTTTCAGCCACCGTCCCCTGGAAAATCCCGGCCAGAATCACCCCGGTCGAAATACTGTTAGTGAACAGCGTAGTCGCCGCCCCAGGCCGCCCCGGCATTAAATCCTGGAACCAGATCATCCCAATCCCGGCGATAATGCCGATAAATACCGCGTTAAAGAGCTGTAAAACCATCAGCGCCGCGCGATTCTGCAACAGCACCAGTCCGAGGTAGAACAGCGCGCCGCAGCCAACCGCCAGCAGCATCATCCTGCGCTTACCGGTCCGCCTGACATAGCGCCCGGCAAGCAGCATCACCGGGATCTCCAGCCCGGCGGCGGTGCCCATCAGTAACCCCGCCAGCGAGTCCGGCAGGCCCAGCGTACTGCTGATATACAGCGGCATATCAATGATATACATACTGTTGCAGGACCACATCAGCACCGAAGCGATAAACAACAACCGGACATCGCTGTTCTTTAATCCGCTAACCTCAGTCAGCGGCGTGGCCGTGGTCGGCAGCGCTCTGGGTACCGACGGCAGGGTAAACCAGATCATCGCAATGCAGACCACAAACAGCAGCGCGGCAATACTGAACATCAGTGTGAAACCAAAGTTCAGTACCAGCGAAAACGAGAGAGGCGGCCCGATGACCCACGCGAGCGACATCTGCGCACGCATCACCGAGCTGAACATGACCGCTTCGCGTGCCGAACTGTCGGCGTACTCACGCGCCAGAGCAAAAATCTGCGGCATCGCCACGCTGGCGATCGCGGAAAGCAGCACGCCAAGCGTAATCAGCGTCAGGTAGTGGCGGTTAAACGCAAACAGCACGGCGTTCCCCACCGCAATCGCGCAGCAAAACAGAATCAGCATACGGCGATCGCCGCGATTATCGGAACGCTTCGCCAGCAGCAGGCTGACCACAATCCCCGCCACCGCATTCACCGTATAAAACAGCCCGACCCAGAACGGCCGCACGTCAACTTCACGGCTAAGGAACAGGCTCAGCGTCGGTGCCTGCAGCGCACCCGCAATGCCGACCATAAACGTAATCGCCATAAACGCCAGATAGACCGGATTAAAACGATGACGCGCCAACAGCGATTTCATAGCAATGCCTCACTGGCATAAAAAGGGAGGAAATAATGCAAAAGCTTAGAAGAGAAACGACGAAAAAAGCCAGCGACATTTTTGCCCGCTGGCTGGTGAACAGCACCATACTCAGAAATCAGTGACCTCAGCCACTAAAGATGGCTTAGCGCCACTCCGTAGAGTGCCTCCCGCTCTTCCATCTGCTGCCATTATCGCCATAATATACGGCAGGAAAAACTGACCGCTTTCACTACGGAGTTCCTCTTTTATGTCCTCACCGCGTTTGCAGCAGCAATTTATCCGCCTCTGGCAATACTGCGACGGCCAGCCGCAGGAGACCACCCTTAACGATCTGGCGGTGCGGCTCAGCTGCTCGCGGCGCCACATGCGTAATCTGCTGAATGCGATGCAGGAAGCGGGCTGGCTGGAGTGGCAGGCGGAAGCCGGGCGCGGTAAGCGTTCGCGACTCAGTTTTCTGTACACCGGGCTGGCCCTGCAGCAGCAGCGCGCGGAGGATCTGCTTGAGCAGGACCGCATCGATCAGCTGGTGCAGTTAGTGGGAGATAAAAACCGCGTGCGGCAGATGCTGCTCTCCCATCTGGGTCGCAGCTTCCGACAGGGCAAACATATCCTGCGCGTCCTTTACTACCGTCCTCTGCTTAACCTGCTGCCGGGCACGCCGCTGCGGCGATCGGAAACCCACCTGGCCCGCCAGATTTTCAGCGGCCTGGCGCGAATAAATGAGGAAAACGGGGAAGCCGAACCCGATATCGCCCACCACTGGCAGCAGCTGACCCCACTGCACTGGCGGTTTTTCCTGCGCCCGGCGATCCGTTTTCACCACGGGCGCGAGCTGGATATGGAAGACGTTATCGCCAGTCTGCAGCGCTTAAAGGATCAGCCGCTGTTCAGTCACTTTGCTCATATTGAATCCAAAACGCCCTGGACGCTGGATATTCACCTAAAGCACCCGGACAGCTGGATCCCCTGGCTGCTGGCCAGCGTCAGCGCAATGATCCTGCCGAAGGAGTGGCCGTTTATGCGCAATTTCGCCCGCCAGCCGACGGGAACCGGCCCGTATGCCGTTGAGCACAACCAGCAAAGCCAGCTGCGCATCAGCGCCTTCGACGACTATTTTGGCTACCGCGCGCTGATTGATGAGGTCAATATTTGGGTGCTGCCGGAGATCAGCGACGAGCTGGTTTACTCGGGCGTGAAGCTGCAAAGCGACGACACCGATGAACATCCCCAGGAGAGTCGGCTGGAGGAAGGCTGCTATTTCCTGCTGTTCGACCAGCGTTCCACACTGGGCAGTAACGAAGCCGTCCGCCGCTGGCTCAGCGCGATCTTCAACCCGATTACCCTGCTTAACCACAGCGGCATCGCCTATCAGCGCTACTGGTTCCCGGCCTGGGGACTGCTGCCGCGCTGGCACCATCGCCACGATACGGACATTGCCGAGAAGCCCGAGGGACTGGATTCGCTGACGATTACCTGGTACAGCGACCAGATTGAACATCAGGGCATTGCCAACGCGCTGGGGCCCATTCTTGCTGCCCACGGCGTGGAATTGATAACGCAGGAACTGGACTATGAGAGCTGGTATCAGGGTAATGCCGACAGTGATATCTGGCTGGGCAGCGCCAACTTTACGCTGCCGCTGGAGTTTTCGCTGTTCTCACTGCTGTACGAAATGCCGCTGATGCACCACTGCGTCCCTATCGACTGGCAGCAGGATGCGCAGCAGTGGCGGGAGCAGAAGCTGCCGCTGGCCGAGTGGAGTAAACGGCTGATCGACAACCATTATCTGCATCCCCTGTTCCATCACTGGCTGCAGCTGCATGGCCAGCGCAGCATGCGCGGCGTGAGAATGAACACGCTGGGCTGGTTCGATTTCAAATCCGCCTGGTTTGCACCGCCGGACGAGTCATGAAAGCTTTCGTTAGCGGAGTGAACTCACTAGAATAGGCCGTTCTCAACGGGGTGCGGATGACCTGCTGCGCAACAGCAGAGTGATACCGCTGAGAGAAAACCCGTCGAACCTGATCCGGCTCATACCGGCGTAGGGATTTGAGAGTGCCGTCTGCTCAGATCCTTTGCGCATCTTCTTTTCAAGGAACGCAAAGTGTTAAAAAAAATCTTACCTCTGCTAATGCTGTTCTCGCTGCCCGCCGCAGCCGCGAAAGACGCGCTGACCGTCTATACCTACGATTCATTCTCCGCCGACTGGGGCCCCGGCCCGGCGGTCAAAAAAGCCTTTGAGGCGCAGTGCAACTGCGAGCTGAAGTTTGTCGCGCTGGCGGATGGCGTGTCGTTGCTGAACCGCCTACGGATGGAAGGCAAAAACAGCCAGGCCGACGTGGTGCTGGGGCTGGACAATAACCTGCTCGATGCGGCAGAAAAAACCGGCCTGTTTGCCGCCAGTAAGGTCAATACCGATAGCAGCAGCGTTCCCGGCGGCTGGAAAAACAGCACCTTCGTCCCCTTTGACTACGGCTGGTTTGCCTTCGTCTACGACAAAACCCGGCTGCAAAACCCGCCGAAAAGCCTGAAGGAACTGGTCGAGAGCGACCGTCCGCTGAAAGTGATTTATCAAGATCCACGCACCAGCACGCCGGGCCTGGGCCTGCTGCTGTGGATGCAGAAGGTGTATGGCGAACAGGCTCCGGCAGCCTGGCAGAAGTTGGCGCAGAAAACGGTAACCGTCACCAAGGGCTGGAGCGAAGCCTACGGCCTGTTCCTAAAGGGCGAAAGCGATATGGTGCTCAGCTACACCACCTCCCCCGCCTATCATCTGATTGAAGAGAAGAAAGACCAGTACGCCGCCGCCAACTTCAGCGAAGGCCACTATCTGCAGGTGGAAGTGGCCGGTCAGCTCAAGGCCAGTAAACAGCCTAAGCTTGCGCAGGAATTTATGCAGTTCCTGCTGACTCCGGCGTTCCAGAACACCATTGCCACCGGCAACTGGATGTATCCGGCGATCAAAACCACCCTGCCTGCCGGTTTTGATACGCTCACCGTTCCGGCGACCACGCTGCAGTACAGCCCGCAGGATGTGGCCAGCCAGCGCAGCCAGTGGATTAGTGAATGGCAACGCGCCGTCAGCCGCTGATCCCCGGCTGGCTAATCCCGGGCGGCCTGACGGCGCTGCTGCTGGCCGGGATCGCCCTGCTGGCGTTTCTGTCGCTGTGGTTTAACGCGCCGGAGAGCGACTGGCGTAGCACTCTGTCAGACAGCTATCTCTGGCACGTGCTGCGCTTTTCGTTCTGGCAGGCGCTGCTCTCCGCCCTGCTGTCGGTGCTGCCCGCCATCCCGCTGGCTCGCGCACTCTATCGCCGCCGCTTCCCCGGCCGCAGCAGCCTTCTGCGCCTGTGCGCCATGACTCTGGTGCTGCCGGTGCTGGTCGCCGTCTTTGGCATCCTCAGCGTGTATGGCCGCAGCGGCTGGCTGGCACAGTTCTGTGCGCTGATCGGCATTGACTACGCCTTTACCCCGTATGGCCTGCAGGGCATTCTGCTGGCGCATATCTTCTTTAACCTGCCCCTGGCCAGTCGGCTGTTGCTACAGGCGCTGCAGCAAATACCCGGTGAACAGCGGCAGGTCGCGGCCCAGCTCGGCCTGCGCGGCTGGGCACACTTTCGCATTGTGGAATGGCCGTGGCTGCGTCGACAGATCCTGCCCGCCGGTGCGCTGATTTTCATGCTGTGTTTCGCCAGTTTTGCCACCGTGCTGTCGCTGGGCGGCGGACCGCGCGCCACCACCATCGAACTGGCCATTTTCCAGGCGTTGAGCTTTGATTACGATCCCGGCCGGGCCGCGCTGCTGGCGCTGCTGCAAATGATCTGCTGCCTGGGGCTGGTGCTGCTCAGTCAGCGGCTGAACAAGGCGATGCCGGCGGGAAGCGACAGCCTTGGCGGCTGGCGGAATCCGGAAGACAGCCGCCGCGCCAGGCTGCTCGACGGACTGATGATTACACTCGCGCTACTGCTGATCCTGCCGCCGCTGCTGGCGGTCGTCGTTGACGGACTGCGCCAGGGCATGAGCGGCGTGCTGGTGCAGCCCACGCTCTGGCAGGCAACGTTTACTTCACTGCGCATTGCGCTGGGTGCCGGGCTGCTGAGCGTGATGCTGACGGTAATGCTGTTGTGGAGCAGCCGTGAACTGCGCCTGCGCCAGCATACGCGCTGGGGGCAGACGCTGGAGCTGAGCGGGATGCTGATCCTCGCCATGCCCGGCATCGTGCTGGCGACCGGATTCTTCCTGCTGCTGAACGCCACGGTAGGCCTGCCGCAGTCGGCGGACGGCATCGTCATTTTTACCAACGCGCTGATGGCCATTCCCTACGCGATGAAGGTACTGGAAAATCCGCTACGCGACATCGCCGAACGCTACAACCGCCTGTGCCTGTCGCTGGATATTCGCGGCTGGAACCGGCTGCGGCTGATTGAGCTGCGCGCGCTGAAGCGGCCGCTGGCCCAGGCGCTGGCGTTTGCCTGCGTGCTGTCGATTGGTGATTTTGGCGTGGTGGCGCTGTTCGGGAATGAAAGCTTCCGTACGCTGCCGTTTTATCTTCATCAGCAGATTGGCTCATACCGCAGCAGCGAAGGCGCGGTCACCGCGCTGCTGTTGCTGCTGCTCTGCTTCCTGTTATTCACCCTGATTGAAAAACTGCCGGGGCGCCATGCTAAGCCTGACTAATCTGACCTATCTCTACAACCATCTGCCAATGCGCTTTACCTTCAGCGCGCAGGCCGGTGAACGGCTGGCGATCCTCGGCCCCAGCGGCGCGGGGAAAAGTACGCTGCTCAGCCTGATTGCCGGTTTTCTGCCGGCCAGCAGCGGCAGCCTGCTGCTGGATGGTCAGGATCACCGTGATTCTCCCCCGGCCAGGCGCCCGGTATCGATGCTGTTTCAGGAGAACAATCTTTTCCCACATTTGACGGTAGCGCAAAATATCGGGCTGGGGCTGCATCCGGGGCTAAAGCTAAGCCACCAGCAAAAGCAGGTTCTGCAGGAGATTACCCGCCGCGTCGGGCTGGAAGAGCAGCTACAGCGCCTGCCGCATCAGCTCTCCGGCGGCCAGCGTCAGCGCGCCGCCCTCGCCCGCAGCCTGGTCAGGCAGCAACCGATCCTGCTGCTGGATGAGCCCTTCTCGGCGCTCGACCCGGCGCTGCGTAAGGAGATGCTGGAACTGGTGGATGAGGTGTGCAGCGAGCGCACTATCACGCTGCTGATGGTGTCGCACAGCATTGAAGATGCGGCGCGCATCGCCCCGCGCAGCCTGCTGATTGTTGACGGCAGGGTTTACTGGGACGGCAGCACCGCGCAGTTACAGCAGGGCGAAGTCGATGAAGCAGGGATTCTGGGGATTACGCGTCGTTAATCCCCGTCACGGTAAGAAGAAGACCTGCCACAGCAGATGACGGAACACCGGCATCAGCGGGTGGAACTGAATGGCAATAAAGCTGCCGATGGCTAACACCAGCATAACAGGTGCCAGCCAGCGCAGACGGGATGCAGGCAGATACGGCGTTGCCCAGTCATGTTGCTTTTTCACCCGCAGCCAGCGCCAGCTCAGCCAGAAGCCCAGCCACACCACCATCGCCACCAGCAGTAAAATCCACTTGAACAGCGCACTGCTGGCATCTTTCGGCACGTCAATCGCCACCCCGGCGAGAATGCCCGGCAGCAAATAGAGTGGCGGCCACAGCAGGCAGCCGACGATATTCGGCGGTAAAAACTTGCGCACCGGCAGTTCCAGCATGCCGGCAACCAGCGGGATCAGCGGACGCGTGGGTCCGATAAAGCGACCGACGATAATGGTAAACATGCTGTGCTCGTGCAGCGCATGCTCGGTTTTATCCATCAGTTTCTGGTGTCGTTTGATAAACGACCAGCGGTGCAGCGGCCCCTTGAACTGCCAGCCGATAAAGTAAGAGATCCAGTCTCCAAGCAGGCAGCCAATAATCCCCGCCGCCCAGGCGGGATACAGCGCCACCTGTCCGCTGCCAATCAGCGCACCAAAGGAAGCCATCAGCACGGTACCGGGAAGCAGCAGCCCCACCAGCGCCAGAGATTCTAAAAAAGTCACCAGCCCAACGGCCAGCAGCGACCACGCCAGCGATTGGGTAATTAAGTGTTGCAGCCAGGCTTCCATAATGTTCCAAACCGATTTCAGGACTTCGGATTGTCCTGAGAGAGTTAAAAAGCGTCAAGGCCAGATTTGTATAAGAATGCATAGCGGCGAGAGATTAAGCGCCCCACAGGCGAACACTGTATAAATAAACATGCTATTATAGCGTAATGAACAGCATGATGAGGTCAGGGTGAATAACGCACAAGCAGGCTTTCTGTTAACCCGCCACTGGCGCGATACGCCGTCAGGCAGCGAAGTCACCCTGTGGCTGGCCACCGACAGCGGCCCGCAGTGCGTGGTGCTGCCGCCGCAGGAGTCGGTTGCCTTTCTCCCCGCCGAACAGCAGGCTGCCGCCAGCGCACTGTTGGTGGGTGAGCGCGACTGGCGTTTTGGCCCGCTTAATCTGAAAGATTTCCGCCAGCGTCCGGTCGTCGGCCTGTACTGCAAACAGCATCGCCAGTTGATTAAGCTGGAAAAGCTGCTGCGCGAGAACGGCATTGCCCTGTTTGAGGCGGATGTGCGCCCGCCGGAGCGCTTTCTGATGGAGCGCTTTATTACTGCCGCCGTCTGGTTCAGCGGTCAGCCCGCCGGTGCCCGGCTGGTGAATACCCGCTTAAAGCCCCACCCCGACTATAGCCCGCCGCTGAAGTGGGTATCACTGGATATTGAGACTACACAACACGGTGAACTTTACTGCATCGGCCTTGAGGGCTGCGGTCAGCGCGATGTGTATATGCTTGGCCCGGAGAACGGCGACGCCAGCCAGCTCGACTTTAATCTGGAATACGTTTCCAGCCGCCCGCAGCTGCTGGAAAAACTCAACGACTGGTTTGCCCGCCACGATCCCGACGTGCTGATCGGCTGGAACGTGGTGCAGTTCGATCTGCGGGTGCTGCAAAAGCACGCCGACCGCTACGGCATTCCGCTGCGCCTGGGGCGTGGCAGCAGTAACGTGCTGGAGTGGCGCGAGCACGGCTTCAAGCCCGGCGTATTCTTCGCCCAGGCCAGCGGGCGGCTCATTATCGACGGCATCGAAGCGCTGAAATCCGCCTTCTGGAACTTCGACTCCTTCAGCCTGGAGGCCGTTTCCCGCGAGCTGCTCGGCGAGGGCAAGGCGATTAACAATCCCTGGCAGCGCATGGAGGAGATCAACCAGCGTTTTGCCGAAGATAAACCGGCGCTGGCGCACTACAACCTCAAGGACTGCGAGCTGGTCACGCGCATTTTCCAGCACACCGATCTGATGCCGTTTTTGCTGGAACGCGCGTCGGTCAACGGTCTGGCGGTGGATCGCCACGGCGGCTCGGTAGCGGCCTTCGGCCATCTCTATCTGCCGCGTATGCACCGCGCCGGCTTCGTTGCGCCTAACCTCGGCGAGATAGCTCCGGAGGCCAGCCCCGGCGGCTACGTCATGGACTCGCGCCCCGGCCTGTACGATTCTGTGCTGGTACTGGACTATAAAAGCCTGTACCCGTCAATTATCCGCACCTTCCTGATCGACCCGGTGGGCCTGGTCGAGGGCATGGCGCATCCCGGCGATGCGGATTCCGTGCCCGGCTTTCGCGGCGCGCGCTTCTCCCGCAGCAATCACTGCCTGCCAGACATCGTCAGCCAGATTTGGGCGGGCCGCGAGGCGGCAAAAAAACAGGGCAACAAACCGCTGTCACAGGCGCTGAAAATCATTATGAATGCGTTTTACGGCGTGCTGGGCACCAGCGCCTGCCGCTTCTTCGATCCGCGCCTCGCCTCCTCCATTACCCTGCGCGGCCACGAGATCATGCGTCAGACCCGTGAGCTGATCGAAGCGGAAGGCTATGACGTCATCTACGGCGATACCGATTCGACCTTCGTCTGGCTGAAATCACCACATGATGAACAACAGGCCGGCGCCATTGGCCAGCGGCTGGTGGAGAAAGTGAATCAGTGGTGGCAGCAGCATGTGAGTGAGGAATACGGCCTGACCAGCGCGCTGGAGCTGGAGTATGAAACCCACTTCAGCCGTTTTCTGATGCCCACCATCCGCGGCGCGGAACAGGGCAGTAAAAAGCGCTATGCCGGCATGGTGAAAAACAGCGGCGGCGAAAAGATGATTTTTAAAGGTCTGGAAACGGTTCGCACCGACTGGACGCCGCTGGCGCAAAAATTCCAGCAGGAGCTGTATCTGAAAATTTTCAAACAGCAGCCCTATCAGGATTACATTCGCGAAACGGTCAGAAAACTGCTGGACGGTGAGCTGGATGAGCAGCTGGTTTACAGCAAGCGGCTACGCCGGCCGCTCGGTGACTATCAGCGAAATGTGCCGCCGCACGTACGCGCCGCCCGCATTGCCGACGACGTAAATCAGAAGCTTGGGCACCCGATGCAGTATCAGAACGGCGGCAAGATCCGCTATGTGATTGCCACCTCAGGCCCGGAGCCGCTGGAGGCACGCACCACGCCGCTGGACTACGATCACTACCTGACCCGTCAGCTGCAGCCGGTCGCCGATGGCATCCTGCCGTTCCTCGAAGATGACTTTGCTGCACTGGTCACCGGACAGCTGGGGCTTTTTTGACAGGTGACGAACGGGCCACCTTCCAGTACCATAGCGCCCTTCCTCAAATAACTCGTTCTGACATGCACGCCGGGCAGATTCTGCCGGGGCGTTATACTATTGCCTGAAACTGACTACACGAAAATCGAGCCGAATATTTATGCCTTTTACACTTGGTCAACGCTGGATAAGCGATACGGAAAGCGAACTGGGATTAGGAACTGTGGTTGCCGTTGATACCCGAATGGTGACGCTGTTATTCCCCGCAACGGGCGAAAATCGCCTTTATGCCAGAAATGATTCGCCTATCACTCGCGTCGTATTTAATCCGGGCGATACCATTACCAGCCACGAGGGCTGGCAGCTGGAAGTTGACGAAGTGCAAACCAATAACGGCGTGGTGAGTTATTTCGGTACCCGCCTCGACACCGGTGAAACAAACGTACGCCTGAGCGAAGTGATGCTGGACAGCAAGCTGGTGTTTGGCAAGCCGCAGGATCGCCTGTTCGCCGGGCAGCTTGACCGCATGGACCGCTTTGCGCTGCGCTTCCGCGCGCGCAAATACCAGAGCGAGCAATACCGCCTGGCGACCAGCGGCCTGCGCGGGATGCGCACCAGCCTGATCCCACACCAGCTGCATATTGCCCACGATGTGGGTCGCCGCCATGCGCCGCGCGTGCTGCTGGCGGATGAGGTGGGGTTAGGGAAAACCATCGAAGCCGGTATGATCATCCACCAGCAGCTGCTGGCAGGCCGCGCCGAACGCATCCTGATCGTGGTGCCGGAAACCCTACAGCATCAGTGGCTGGTCGAAATGCTGCGCCGCTTTAACCTGCGCTTCGCGCTGTTTGACGATGCGCGCTATGCCGAAGCCCAGCTCGACAGCGATAACCCGTTTGATACCGAGCAGATGATTATCTGTTCGCTGGACTTCGTGCGCCGCAATAAACAGCGTCTTGAGAAGCTGGCCGATGCCGAATGGGATCTGATGGTGGTTGATGAAGCCCATCACCTCGTGTGGTCAGAAGACGCCCCAAGCCGTGAATATCAGGTGATTGAGCAGCTGGCCGAGCATATCCCGGGCGTGCTGCTACTGACCGCCACGCCGGAACAGCTGGGCATGGAGAGCCACTTCGCCCGTCTGCGCCTGCTGGACCCGAACCGCTTCCATGATTTCGCGCAGTTTGCCGAAGAGCAGAAGCACTTCCGCCCGATCGCCGATGCGGTATCGATGCTGCTGGCAGATAAAACCATCGGCAACGCTGAGATGAACCTGATCAACGACCTGATGGGCGAGCAGGATATCGAGCCACTGCTGCAGGTTGCCAACAGCGATCGCGAAGGCAAGCAGGCCGCCCGCAAAGAGCTGATCAGCATGCTGATGGACCGCCACGGCACCAGCCGCGTACTGTTCCGTAACACCCGTAACGGTGTGAAAGGCTTCCCGAAACGCGAACTGCATCAAATTCGCCTGCCGCTGCCAACCCAGTATCAGACGGCGATTAAAGTGTCCGGCATTATGGGCGCGCGCAAATCCGCCGACGAACGCGCCCGCGATATGCTGTATCCGGAGCAGATTTATCAGGAATTTGAAGGCGACAGCGGCACCTGGTGGAACTTCGACCCGCGCGTTGAATGGCTGATGGGCTACCTCACCAGCAACCGCGACCAGAAAGTGCTGGTGATCTGTGCCAAAGCCGCCACCGCGCTGCAGCTGGAGCAGGTGCTGCGCGAGCGTGAAGGTATTCGCGCCGCCGTCTTCCACGAAGGCCTGTCGATTATTGAACGTGACCGCGCGGCGGCCTGGTTTGCCTCCGAAGAGGACGGCGCTCAGGTTCTGCTGTGCTCCGAAATCGGTTCAGAAGGCCGTAACTTCCAGTTCGCCAGCAAGCTGGTGATGTTCGATCTGCCGTTTAACCCGGATCTGCTGGAGCAGCGTATCGGCCGTCTGGACCGTATCGGTCAGGCGCACGACATCGAGATCCACGTTCCCTACCTGGAAAAAACCGCCCAGTCGGTGCTGGTGAAGTGGTATCACGAAGGGCTGGATGCGTTTGAGCACACCTGCCCGACCGGTCGCACCATTTATGACAGTGCCTATGATCCGCTGATCGCCTATCTGGCCTCACCGGAAAATCAGGATGGCATGGATGACTTTATCCACGAATGCCGCAAGCAGCACGACGCGCTGAAATCCCAGCTGGAGCAGGGCCGCGATCGCCTGCTGGAGCTCAACTCCAACGGCGGCGAGCAGGCGCAGGCGCTGGCCGACCTGATTTCCGAGCAGGATAATGACGTTGAGCTGGTTAACTTCGCGCTGAACCTGTTCGACATCGTCGGTATCAATCAGGAAGACCGCAGCGACAACCTGATCGTGCTGACCCCGGGCGATCATATGCTGGTGCCGGACTTCCCAGGGCTGCCGGAAGACGGCTGCACCATCACCTTTGACCGCAACCAGGCGCTGTCGCGTGAAGATGCACAGTACGTCAGCTGGGAGCATCCGATCATCCGCAACGGCCTGGATCTGATCCTCTCCGGCGATACCGGCAGCTGCGCGCTGTCGCTGCTGAAGAACAAGGCGCTGCCCGTCGGCACCCTGCTGCTGGAGCTGATCTACGTAGTGGAAGCCCAGGCGCCTAAGCATCTGCAGCTGACCCGCTTCCTGCCGCCAACGCCGGTGCGTATGCTGGTTGACAGCAAAGGCAACAACCTCGCCAGCAAGGTGGAGTTCGAAAGCTTTAACCGCCAGTTGAACGCGGTGAACCGCCATACCGGCAGCAAGCTGGTAAACGCGGTGCAGCAGAACGTGCACGAGATCATCAAGCTTTCTGAAGAGCAGGCCGAAGTGGAAGCGCGCAAGCTGATCGATGCCGCCCGGGTAGAAGCGAACGAGAAGCTGAGCGCCGAACTGTCGCGTCTGGAAGCGCTGAGCGCGGTCAATCCGAATATCCGTCAGGATGAGATTGATGCGCTGGAAAGCAATCGTGAGCAGGTGCTGGCGAATCTGGATCAGGCCGGCTGGCGTCTGGACGCGTTGCGTCTGATCGTTGTCACCCACCAGTAAGTCAAAAGAGCGGGCCAGCCCGGCTGGCCCCAGGCAGAGAAATGATGATGGAACCCTACAACCCGCCGCTTGAGCCCTGGCTACATATTCTCTACCAGGATCAGCATATTATGGTGGTGAATAAGCCCAGCGGCCTGCTGTCGGTTCCCGGACGCCTGGAGGAACACAAGGACAGCGTGATGACGCGCGTCCAGCGTGATTTCCCGGCGGCAGAATCCGTGCATCGCCTGGATATGGCCACCAGCGGTGTGATCGTCGTGGCGCTTAACAAGGACGCAGAACGTGAGCTGAAGCGCCAGTTCCGCGAACGCGAGCCGCAGAAAACCTACGTCGCCCGCGTCTGGGGGCATCCGCAGCCGGAAAGCGGCCTGGTGGATCTGCCGCTGATTTGCGACTGGCCTAACCGGCCTAAGCAGAAGGTGTGTTTTGAAACCGGAAAATCGGCGCAGACCGAGTATCAGGTGCTGGACTATGCTGCCGACAACAGCGCGCGCGTGCAGTTAAAACCGATTACCGGGCGCTCCCACCAGCTGCGCGTGCATATGCTGGCGCTGGGGCACCCAATACTCGGCGATCGCTTCTACGCGCACGACGAGGCCAGAGAGATGGCCCCCCGCCTGCAGCTGCATGCGGAGAGCCTGAGCATCACGCATCCGCAGTTCGGCACGCCGATGACCTTCCGCCAGCCCGCCGATTTTTGATGCGGAGTACGTGAGGATTTTTAACACCGCCCAGGCCTGAAAACTACTTAAATCCTTTCTCGCGCTTGATCAGGTCGTACGCGGCCTGAATTTCCTGCGCTTTCTGCTTGGCCATTTCCATCATCTGCGGCGGTAATCCTTTGGCCACCAGCTTGTCGGGATGATGCTCGCTCATCAGCTTGCGGTAGGCGCGCTTGATAGTGGTGGCGTCATCGCTGCTCTTCACCCCGAGTACACTACAGGCATCGTCCAGCGTCGGCCCACGGCTGCCGGGTGCGTAACCGCCCTGTGACGAACCGCCGCCCTGGTAACCACCGCCGCCAAACTGCTGGCCGCTTTCCATCATGCGTAAGAACTGATCGAACTGAACGCGGGAAATCCCCAGTTCTTCTGCAATCACGTACAGGACCTGACGCTCGTTGGGATGCAATGAACCGTCGGCAAACGCCGCCTGAATCTGAATTTCCAGAAACATGCGAATCAAATCAAAGCGGCCAAAGCAGGCGCTGCGCAGTTCGCGAAGCTTATCCCTTAACGGATAATCGCCCTCTTTGCCTTCGCGAAAGGCACGCTGTGCGGCGGTGCGCGCTTCGCCATGTAGCTGCATGCGATCCATCAGCAACGAAGCCATCTGGATATCCGCGTCGGTCACCCGCCCTTTTGACTTGGTCAGATGCCCCATAACCTGGAAGGTGGTGCGGAAGAACAGCGCCTGGCGGGTCTGCTGATTCGCAAAATATCCCTGCTGCCGGGTCGCGCTCGCGCGGTCAACCAGATGGCCAACCAGCAGACCGATCACCAGTCCCCAAAACCCCGCGCCGGATAACAAACCCAGCACAAGACCCAATACTTTTCCCCAATAGCGCATATACTCCTCAATTCGCCATGCTGAAGGCTAAAAATTGCATTATCATACCTGTCATTCACCCCATAGCCTATTGGCAACACGGTCAAACAACCAGAAGTATCCCTGTTTGGTTGAAGCGGACAGACAAAGAGTTAACGTAAGCGAGCGGCCGCCCTCCTGAAAGATGGTGGGTATGACTGGCGCAATCCAGTTGAGTACGTTAGTCTCTGACGGTTTGTCGGCATGATGCCAGTGACCACGGAATTTTCGATACCGCGTATGAAAAAAAGTCTACCTACATTGCTGGCAACCCTAATCGGTTCAGCGCTGTACAGCCAGCAAGGACTGGCCGATGACCTCGCATCTCAATGTATGCTGGGTGTACCTAGTTACGACCGTCCTCTGGTACAGGGGAAAACCAACGAACTGCCGGTCACCATTGATGCCGACAAAGCACAGGGAAACTACCCGGATAACGCGGTATTCACCGGTAACGTCGATATTCAGCAGGGCAACAGCCGCCTGCAGTCCGACGAAGTTCAGCTGCACCAGAAAACGGTGCAGGGGCAGACCACGCCAACCCGCACCGTGGATGCGCTCGGTAACGTGCGCTATGACGATAATCAGGTGATCCTGAAAGGTCCAAAAGCCTGGTCAAATCTGAATACTAAAGACACCAACGTCTGGAACGGCAACTACCAGATGGTGGGCCGTCAGGGGCGCGGCGATGCCGATCAGATGAAGCTGCGCGGTGAGAACCGCTACACCATTCTGGAAAACGGCACCTTTACGTCTTGCCTTCCGGGCCAGAACAGCTGGAGCGTGGTGGGTTCAGAAGTGATCCACGATCGCGAAGAACAGCTGGCTGAGATCTGGAACGCCCGCTTTAAGATCGGCCCGGTCCCGGTGTTCTACAGCCCTTACCTGCAGCTGCCGGTGGGCGATAAACGCCGCTCAGGCTTCCTGATCCCAAATGCAAAATACGGCAGCAGCAGCGGCTTTGAATTTATGCTGCCGTACTACTGGAATATCGCGCCGCAGGCCGATGCCACGCTGACGCCGCACTACATCAGCCGCCGTGGTATGCAGTGGCAGAATGAATTCCGCTATCTGACCGGTGTGGGCACCGGCCTGATGGAATTCGACTACATGAACTCCGATGACGTTTACAATCGTGAGCATGCGGACGATAAAGATTCGAACCGCTGGCTGTTCCACTGGCGCCATTCCGGCGTTTACGAGCAGAACTGGCGCTTCAACGCAGACTACACCAAAGTCAGCGACCCGTATTACTTTACCGACCTCGACTCCACCTACGGTTCTACCACCGACGGCTACGTGACGCAGAAATTCAGCGTGGGCTATGCGGAAAAGAACTGGGATGCCACGCTGTCGACCAAACAGTTCCAGATCTTCTCGACCAACTCCACGCGTAATATCTACCGCGCGGAGCCGCAGTTTGACTTCAACTACTACAAAAATGATATCGGTCCGTTCGATACGCATGTCTACGCGCAGGCGGTGAAGTTCACCAACGTCAACGGTGAATATCCCGACGCCACGCGTTTACATCTGGAACCGACCATCGGTCTGCCGCTGTCTAACCGCTGGGGCAGCCTGAATACCGAAGCCAAACTGCTGGCCACCCACTACGAGCAGAATGACGTCGATTATTTTAACTCGCTGAGCCAGAACAAAGACAACCAGCTGAAAAACTCGGTTAACCGCGTCATGCCGCAGTTTAAGATCGACGGCAAGATGGTCTTTGACCGCGATATGAACTGGTCGCCGGGCTACACGCAGACGCTGGAACCGCGGATGCAGTACCTGTATATCCCGTATCGCGACCAGAGCAACATCAACGCCTATGACTCCACGCTGCTGCAAAGCGACTACACCGGCCTGTTCCGCGACAAGACCTACAGCGGCCTGGATCGCATCGCGTCGGCTAACCAGCTGACCACCGGTGTGACTACGCGAATTTTTGATAACGATCTGGTTGAACGTTTTAACGCTTCCATTGGTCAAATCTACTCGTTTACCCCGGCACGCACCGGATTAAACTATACGGATGATGACGATCGAGGCAGCCTGGTGTGGGCCGGCGATACCTACTGGAAAATCAGCGATCGTTGGGCAGCGCGCGGTGGACTGCAGTATGACACCCGTCTGGACAACGTTTCACAGGGTAACGCCGTGCTGGAATGGCGTCGGGATGCTGACCGCATGGTGCAGCTGAACTACCGCTATACCAGCGAAGAGTATATTCAGCAAACGCTGACTCAGTATACTAACCCGCTGTACCAGGAAGGTATTTCTCAGGTGGGTGCCACAGCAAGCTGGCCTATTGCTGATGCCTGGTCCGTAGTCGGTGCGTGGTATTACGATACCAAAGCGAATCAGCCAGCCGATCAGCTGGTGGGCATTCAGTACAGCTCATGCTGCTATGCGATTCGCCTCGGTTATGAACGTAAAATCACCAGCTGGGAAGACGACAGCAGTAAGTATGATAATAAAGTCTCGTTCAACATTGAGCTGCGTGGCCTCAGCCCGAGTTATGGCTTAGGTACCGGTCAAATGCTGCGTCAGGGCATCCTGCCTTATCAACGCGCTTTCTGATGTTGTAATGTTTGATATGCCAACCCGCATTGCGGATAGGAAGAATGGAAAAAGTATGAAGAACTGGAGAATGCTGATCCTCGG
This sequence comes from Erwinia sp. JUb26, assembly GCF_003751505.1. Taxonomy (GTDB): domain Bacteria; phylum Pseudomonadota; class Gammaproteobacteria; order Enterobacterales; family Enterobacteriaceae; genus Erwinia. Next base: position 194,514 of record NZ_RJVB01000010.1, read on the forward strand.
TGCAGCTCTGACAGCCAGCACCGCGTTCGCAGCCCCGCAGGTAGTTGATAAAGTCGCTGCTGTTGTTAACAACGGCGTAGTCTTAGAAAGTGATGTGGACGGCATGATGCAGTCCGTTAAAGGTCAGGCACAGCAGGCAGGACAGCAGCTACCCGATGACAAAACGTTACGCCATCAGATTATTGAACGTCTGATTATGGATAACATTCTCCTGCAGATGGCTAAACAGGCGGGCGTGCAGATCAGCGATGCCCAGCTGGACCAGGCCATTGGCAATATCGCCGCACAGAATAAAATGAGCGCCGATCAGCTGCGTAGCCGTCTGGCTTATGACGGCATCAACTACGCCACCTATCGTGAGCAGATCCGCAAAGAGATGCTGACCTCTGAAGTGCGCAATAACGAAGTGCGCCGCCGTGTGACCATTCTGCCGCAGGAAGTTGATTCCCTGGCAACGCAGATGGCCGCGCAGAACGACGCGGGCACCGAGCTGAACCTCAGCCACATTCTGCTGCCGCTGCCGGAAAATCCGTCCCAGCAGCAGGTTGACGAGCAGGAAGCCCTGGCGCGTAAGCTGGTTGAAGAAGCTAAGGGTGGCGCTGACTTCGGCAAAATGGCCATCACCTACTCCGCCGATCCTCAGGCGCTGAAGGGCGGTAACATGGGCTGGGGCCGTATTCAAGAGCTGCCTTCCCTGTTTGGTCAGGCGCTGATCACCGCGAAGAAAGGCGACGTTATCGGCCCAATCCGTTCCGGTGTCGGCTTCCATATCCTTAAAGTGAACGACATGCGCGGCGACAGCCAGAGCATTTCCGTTACCGAAGTGCATGCCCGCCATATTCTGCTGAAGCCATCGCCGATTATGACCGACGACCAGGCGCGCCAGAAGCTGCAGGAAGTGGCTAACGAAATCAACAGCGGCAAGCTGACCTTTGCAAATGCGGCGAAACAGCTGTCGCAGGATCCGGGTTCGGCGAATCAGGGCGGCGATCTGGGCTGGGCTTCTCCGGAAACCTTCGACCCGGCCTTCCGTGATGCGCTGCTGCGTCTGCAAAAAGGCCAAATGAGCGCCCCGGTTCACTCCTCCTTCGGCTGGCATTTAATCCAGCTGCTGGACACACGCCAGGTTGATAAAACCGACGCGGCGAAGAAAGAGCGAGCTTACCGCCTGCTGTTCAACCGTAAGTTTGCGGAAGAAGCGCAGACCTGGATGCAGGAAGAGCGCGCCGCTGCCTACGTGAAGATTCTCGATGCCAATGCGCAATAACCTTCGCGTCGTTATCACTCCCGGCGAACCCGCCGGGATTGGTCCCGATTTAATCGTTCAGCTGGCCCAGCAGGCCTGGCCGGTTGAACTGGTTATCTGTGCCGACTCCGAGCTGCTGCGCACCCGCGCGGCAGCTTTGCATTTACCCCTGACCCTGCGTGAATACCAGCCGGACACGCCCGCTCAGCCGCAAAGCGCGGGTACGCTGACGGTATTACCCCTGCCGCTGGCGCAGGCGGTAACCGCCGGTGAGCTGTGTGTGGACAACAGCCATTACGTGCTGGCCTCCCTCGCCCGCGCCTGTGACGGCTGCCTTAGTGGTGAATTTGCCGCGCTAATCACCGGCCCGGTGCACAAGGGCGTGATTAACGATGCCGGGATCCCGTTCAGCGGCCATACCGAATTCTTTGCCGAACGCGCGGGCTGCGATCGCGTGGTAATGATGCTGGCAACGGAAGAGCTGCGTGTGGCGCTGGCAACCACGCACCTGCCGCTGAAGGATGTGTCCGCCGCGATTACCCGCGAAAGCCTGCACGAAGTGATCACGATCCTGCATGCCGACCTGCAAAGTAAGTTTGGCAGCCGCGAGCCGCATATCCTGGTCTGCGGGCTGAATCCCCACGCCGGAGAAGGCGGCCATATGGGTCGCGAAGAAATTGATACCATTATCCCGGCGCTGGACGAACTGCGCCAGCGTGGGATTAACCTGACCGGCCCGCTTCCTGCCGACACGCTGTTCCAGCCTAAATATCTGCAACAGGCGGACGCCGTGCTCGCGATGTATCACGATCAGGGCCTTCCGGTGCTAAAATATCAGGGCTTTGGCCGCGCGGTGAACATCACCCTCGGTCTGCCATTTATCCGCACGTCTGTCGATCACGGTACAGCTCTTGAGCTGGCCGGGAGCGGTCAGGCCGATGCGGGCAGCTTTAAAACGGCGCTTAACCTCGCCATCACCATGATTAAGAGCAGTAATGAATAATCGCGTCCATCAGGGCCATTTTGCCCGCAAACGTTTCGGCCAGAACTTCCTTAACGATCAGTATATTATCGACTGTATTGTCAACGCCATCCACCCTCAGCGCGGCGAGGCGATTGTTGAAATCGGCCCCGGTCTTGGCGCACTGACCGAACCGGTTGGCGAGCGCATTGATGAAATGACCGTAGTGGAAATTGACCGCGATCTGGCTGCACGCCTGCAGACTCATCCGTTCCTTGGCCCGAAGCTGACAATCTTCCAGCAGGATGCCATGACCTTTGATTTTGCGGCGCTCGCCGCAGAAAAAGGTCAGCCGCTGCGCGTGTTCGGCAACCTGCCGTATAATATTTCCACGCCGCTGATGTTCCACCTGTTCAGCTACGTGGGTTCCATTCGCGACATGCACTTTATGCTGCAAAAGGAAGTGGTGAATCGTCTGGTTGCCGGTCCGGGCAGTAAGGCGTATGGTCGTCTGACGGTGATGGCGCAGTATTACTGCCAGGTGATCCCGGTTCTGGAAGTGCCGCCGGAGTCTTTCACCCCGGCGCCGAAAGTGGATTCCGCCGTGGTCCGCCTGATGCCATACGCCACGCTGCCACATCCGGTTGAGAGCGTGCGGGTGCTGAGCCGCATCACCACCGAAGCCTTCGGCAAGCGCCGTAAAACGCTGCGCAACAGCCTGGGCCATCTGTTCACGGCGGAAGCGCTGGAAGAGATGAACATCGATGCCACCCTGCGCGCCGAGAACATCACGGTGGCGCAGTACTGCCAGCTGGCTAACTGGTTATCTGCGAATCCACAGCCGCAGGAGAGCTGAAAATGAATGATACGCCCCGTGTATGTGTCCAGGTGCAGAGTGTCTATATTGAGTCGCAGTCCGCGCCCGATGAAGATCGCTATGTTTATGCCTACACCATCACCATCCGTAATCTGGGGCGTAGTTCAGTTCAGCTGCTTGGCCGTTACTGGCTGATCACCAACGGTAACGGCCGGGAAACCGAAGTTCGGGGCGAAGGCGTTATCGGTGAACAGCCGCATATTGAACCCGGCGGCGAATACCAGTACACCAGCGGTGCGGTGCTGGAAACGCCGATGGGGACCATGCAGGGCCACTATCAGATGGTGGATAGCGAAGGCGAAAAACTGCGGGTGGATATTCCGGTATTTCGTTTGGCCATCGCCAGCCATATTCATTAATCCGCTCTTTTCCCTTCAGCCCGCAGTGCCCTGCTTATCAGCCGGGAACGCCAGGGCTGCTTGCTTATTTTCAGGACAGATGCATGAGTACTTATCTAATCGGGGATGTTCACGGCTGCTATGACGAGCTGCGCTCGCTGCTGGATCAGGTGGCTTTCGACCCGCAACAGGACGAGTTGTGGCTAACCGGTGATTTAGTGGCACGCGGCCCGGCCTCGCTGGATGTGCTGCGGTTTGTGCGCTCGCTGGGCGACAGCGTGAGGCTGGTGCTGGGCAACCACGATCTGCATCTGCTGGCGGTGTATGCCGGTATCAGCCGCAACAAGCCGAAAGATCGCATCACTCCCCTGCTACAGGCAGATGATGCCGACGAGCTGATCAACTGGCTGCGTCGCCAGCCGCTGCTGCAGGTCGATGAAGAGAAAAAGCTGGTGATGGCGCATGCGGGCATCACGCCGCAGTGGGATATTGCAACCGCAAAAATGTGCGCGCGCGAAGTGGAATCGGTACTGAGCAGCGATACCTACCCGCTGTTCCTGGATGCGATGTACGGCGATATGCCGAACAACTGGTCGCCGGAGCTGACCGGCCTGGCGCGTCTGCGCTTTAGCAGCAACGCGCTGACGCGGATGCGCTTCTGCTTCCCCAACGGCCAGCTGGATATGATCAGTAAAGAGTCGCCGGAAAGCGCGCCACCGCCGCTTAAACCCTGGTTTAACATTCCTGGCCCGGTATCGCGTGAGTACACCATCGTATTCGGTCACTGGGCGTCGCTGGAAGGCAAAGGCACACCGGAAGGGATTATCGGTCTGGACACCGGCTGCTGCTGGGGCGGCACGCTGACCATGCTGCGCTGGGAAGATAAGCGGATTTTCACTCAGGTATCAAACCGCGAAAGCGAGATCCTGTAAGTACGGCCCTCATCAAAGCAAAGGGCGGACCTCACGGTCCGCCCTTTCTTATTTCACGCGATTAACGGCGTTCGTTAGCGGCGATCTAAAATCTCAAAGCAGAAGCTGTGGGAGTTCTTCTCGTCGGCATCGTGGAACTCGCTGAACGTTGACTGCCATTCGTCCGGTTCGTAGTCCGGGAAATGCGTATCCCCTTCCACTTCCGCATCGATATGGGTCAGATACAGACGGTCGGCACGCGACAGCAGCTGTTCGTAAATACGCCCACCGCCAATCACCATCAGCTCCTCGACTTCACCGGCAGCCTTCAGCGCATCGTCGATAGAGGTCACCCAGGTTACCCCTTCCGCATCGCCTTTTTTACTGCTGATCACGATATTCAGACGACCCGGCAGCGGGCGACCAATCGATTCCCAGGTGCGACGCCCCATCACCACCGGCTTGTTCAGGGTGTGCCGCTTAAACCAGGCCAGATCCGCCGGCAGATGCCACGGCATGGCATTTTCCATCCCAATTACTCGATCGGCCGCCAGGGCCGCAATCAGGCTAATCATCATATAAAACTCAACAGGGGTAAAATTGGCGCCATCATACGGAAAGGCGAAAGTTTCGTCGATAGCAAAGCGTCGCTTATTCAGTAAAGGTTTATCAGGTTATCGATTGCGTCACTTTCCCCGCGATTTTCACCATGAAATTCCCCAACGGCGTGCTAAAATTCCGCTTTCGTTAAGATGCAGACCACATTCATGTTAGAAACCAGTTTATTTGTCGCCACCATTGCGGCACTGGGGATGCTCTCTCCCGGACCCGATTTTTTCCTGATTATCAAAAACGCCGCCCGCTATCGTCGCAGCGCGGCGCTGATGAGCGCGCTCGGCGTCAACTGCGCCGTCGCCACCCATATGGCCTACTGCGTCGCCGGGCTGGCGGTGGTGATCACCACCACGCCGTGGCTGTTTATGCTGCTGAAATACGCCGGTGCGGCCTACCTGATTTATATCGGCATTCAGGCGCTGATTTCGCGCGGCGGCAGCAAGATGGACCTCAGCAACGTCGCCCCGGAACAGGCTTCGCTGAAAAAGGCCTTCCTGCAGGGCTATCTGTGCAATCTGCTGAACCCCAAGGCCACGCTGTTCTTCCTGTCGATTTTTACCCAGGTGCTGAACGTGAATTCCGACATCGGTGAAAAGCTACTGTATGCCGGTATTATCCTCGGCCTTTCAACACTGTGGTGGCCGTTGCTGGTTGTACTGATCCAGAGCGCACCGGTGCGCCGCGGCCTGGCGAAAGCCCAGCGCATCGTTGATAAACTGCTGGGCGGCGTACTGATCGCGCTGGGCATCAAGGTCGCGCTTTCCTGACGGCTACAGGCGAACCTGGCTGTCCGCATCAAACAGCTGCACTCTTGCCACATCCAGCGCAATACCGAGGGTATCCCCGGCCTGTGCGCCGGAGCGCAGCGTGCTGTAAATCATCAGTGGAATGCCGTGCAGCGTACCGTGTATCAGCTCGGACAGCCCGGTCGGCTCCACCAGCGACACCTGGAGCGGCAGCGCCCCCTCATCGGCCAGATCGCACAGCGTGATGTTTTCCGGGCGAATGCCGTAAATCACTTCTTTACCTGCCACGATGTCGTCGCGCTCGCCCAGCGGCAGCACCACCCGGCCATTAACCTCCACGCACGCGCCGCAATCCCCCCGCTGCATCCGCCCGTTAATAAAGTTCATCGGCGGTGAACCAATAAAGCTGGCGACAAATTTATTCGCCGGTGTGTCATACAGCTCCAGCGGCGTGCCCACCTGCTGGATCACCCCGTGATTCAGCACCACGATGCGGTCGGCCAGCGTCATCGCCTCCACCTGATCGTGGGTGACGTAAACGATAGTGTTGCTCAGCTGCTGATGCAGTTTTTTTATCTCCACCCGCATCTGGCCGCGCAGCTGGGCATCGAGGTTGGAGAGCGGTTCATCAAACAGAAACACCTGCGGCTGGCGCACAATCGCCCGCCCCATCGCCACGCGCTGGCGCTGTCCACCGGACAGTTCTTTTGGCCGCCGGTCCAGCAGGTGCGTCAGGCTGAGGATCTCCGCCGCGCGCTGCACCGCCGCCTCAATTTCCGCCTTCGGGCGCTTTTGCACCTCCAGGCTAAAGCCCATGTTTCGCGCCACGGTCAGGTGCGGATAGAGCGCATAGCTCTGAAATACCATCGAGATATCACGATCCTTCGGCGCCACCTGATTCATCAGGCGACTGCCGATGCGAATATCCCCGCTGCTGGCCAGCTCCAGCCCGGCGATGGTGCGCAGCAGCGTGGATTTCCCGCAGCCCGACGGCCCCACCAGTACCACAAACTCACCGTCGGCGATGGTCAGATCGATATTGCGTAGCACCTCAACGTTGCCGTAGCGCTTCTGGATTTGTGACAGAGAAATTTGAGCCATAATAATTATCCTTTTACCGCGCCAGCCGTCAGCCCCTGGATCAGGTAGCGCTGAATGAAGGCGAAAAACAGACAGGCGGGGATCAGCGCCAGCACCGCGGCGGCCATCATATCTCCCCAGGAAACGGCGAATTTAGACACGAAGCTCAGCAGCCCGACCGGGAAGGTCATCACTTCGTTTTTATTAATCAGCATCAGCGAGAACAGCAGCTCGCTCCAGGCGGCGGTAAAGACGAACCCCAGCGTGGCCGCCATGCCCGGCAGAGTCAGCGGCATCAGCACCCGATACAGCGCCTGGAAACGGGTGCAGCCTTCCAGCATTGCCGACTCTTCCAGATCTTTGGGAATGGCATCGAAAAACGACTGCATCAGAAACGTGGCAAACGGCACGTTAAACGCGCTGTAAACCAGGATCAGCCCCAGCAGGCTGTTGGTCAGCCCCAGCGGAGCCATGACTTTGTAAATCGGGGCCAGAATCATCACCAGCGGAAACATCTGAGTAAACAGCAGCGCCGCGGCCATCACCGTTTTGCCGCGAAAGCCAAAGCGGGAAAACGCGTAGCCCGCAGCGGCCGCCACCACCGTCGACAGCGCGGCGGTACCGAATGAAACTATCAGGCTGTTAGTGAAAAACGTTGGGAAGTCACTCTCCACCAGCACCCGGCGAAAGTGATCCAGAGTCAGCGCCGCAGGCCACAGCCGGACGCCCTCGCTGAACAGCAGCGCATCCGGTGTCAGCGATATTTTGATTACCCAGTACAGCGGGAACAGCGAAAAGATCAGATAGCACAGGATACCGGCACGATGGCCCATCAAACGTAACAGCGCACTCATCGTCGCCTCCTTATTTCAACAGACGCTGGCGGATGCGCAGCAGTACCAGCGCATAGCAGGTCATCAGCACCAACAGGAATACCGCCATCGCCGAGGCATAGCCGAAGTCCAGCTTGCGATAGGCGGTGGTAAAGATATAGCTGGAGAGGATCGAGGTGGAACCGGCGGGGCCGCCGTCGGTCATCACCACGATCAGATCGGCAAAGTTGGCGATCCAGATGGTTCGCAGCATCACGGTAATGGCGATCATCGGGGCCAGGAACGGCAACGTAACGCGCTTAAACTGCTGCCAGCCGCTGGCACCGTCCATCGACGCAGCTTCGTAGAGATCCTTCGGAATCGACTGCAGGGCAGCAAGCAGGGTGATGGCAAAAAACGGAATGCCAAACCAGACGTTGGCGATCACCGGCCCGTACAGTGCCAGCTGCGGGTCGGAGAGGATATTGTACGGCTCGCTGAGCACGTGCAGATCCACCAGCCAGTGCGGCAAAATACCGATTACCGGGTTAAGCAGCCACGACCAGGTCAGGCCGGATAAAAATGCCGGTACCGCCCACGGCAGAAACACCAGCGCCTGCGCCCAGCGACGCAGCGGGAACTCGCGGTTCAGCAGCAGCGCCAGGCCCAGACCCAGCGCGAACTGCAGCGCCAGCGAGGTCAGCGTCCAGTTGACGGTGTGGCCCAGCGCCTTGAAGAAGCGCCGATCGTCAAACATCTGGCGGAAGTTATCCAGCCCGACCCAGCCGCTGTCCATGGGATTCAGCAACTGAATATTCTGGAAGGCATAGGAAATGCCGATCATCATCGGCACGAAAATAAACAGCCCGATCAGCACCAGCGTCGGGCTGAGGTAAAGCCACGGCTCGGCCAGCATGCGCAGACGAGCAAAGCGCGGGGCGCTGGCGACGCGGCCAGCGGGAGTATCAAGCATCATAGGGCGTCTCCGTAAAGGCTCCCGCCTGCGCGGGAGTCACTGTTATTGCGTGGCAAGCCAGGCCTTCTGCTCTTTGGTCAGGTATTTCGCCCAGTCCTTGACCATGGATTCCGTATCGTTCTGATCCAGCAGGGTTTCCTGCGAGCTTTCCTTCACAATCACCGAGTTAAAGTAGCCCCAGCCTTTCAGGTGCGTCGGCATGGTCAGCGGCACGTAGTTCGGGCTGTTCAGCTCGGCAAACCAGCCGGCAAACTGCGGAGAATGGTAGTAAGGATCGTTTTCCGCGCCCTTATAGATTGGCAGCGTACCGACGAACTTCGACCAGGTGAGGTTGTTTGATTCGCTGCTGAGGAACTGGATCAGCTGCCAGGATTGATCCTTCTGTTTCGCCTGCTTGAACACCGACCAGCCGGTGTAGCCAATCGTCGGGAAGGCTTTGCCCGACGGGCCGACCGGCATCGGTGCCACGGCAAAGTCCTCAGCAGGCATGCTGTTTTTGATGGCGATCAGCGCGTCCGGATCCTGGTCGAGCATCGCGCATTTACCGGAGTAGAAGCCGGAGACGATCTCGTTAAAGCCCCAGTTCACGCTGTCTTTAGGCGCGCCGCCGCTCTGATACATATCCACCAGCAGCTGTGCGCCCTTCAAGGCACCGGGCTGAGTCAGCGTGCTGTTGCCCTGCTTATCGAAGAATTCCGGCGATCCGTTCATCGCCGCCATAAACATCATCCAGGCGTTGGTGCCGCCCACGCCGCCGCGCATGCAGTAGCCGCTGATGCCGTTGCCCAGCGCGCTGATTTTCTTCGCATCGGCCACGAACTCATCCATGGTTTTCGGCGCTTCGCTGAGGCCCGCCTGCTGGAACAATTTCTTGTTCCAGAACATCGCGCGCAGATAGAAGCCGTAAGGGATCATCGTCGCTTTACCGTTGGCGGCGCGCGCCATCGCCAGCGCCTTGTCGGTCAGCTGCGGCGTGGCGGACCAGCTTTTCAGCTGCGGCTCCAGGTCTTCCAGCATGTTGTTGCTGGCGTACAGCCCCTGCCACGTATCCGGCATCTCCACCACGTCCGGCACCTGGCCGCTCTGCATCATGGTGCCCAGCTTTTCAAACGCCTGGCCCCACGGCAGCGAGATCACCTCGATTTCCGTTCCCGGATGCTGCTTCTTATAGTCCGTCAGCATCTCCTGCAAAACGGCGGTCCTTGCCGGGCTGGTGATCACCTCCACCAGCGTCAGTTTGGTGGCGGCCTGGCTGCAGACCGCGGCACCCATTCCCAGGGCGGCGACCACGCACTGGCATAACAAAGCGCGCATAGGATGTTGCATGATGATGACCTCAGGTTAGATGAAATATCCCGCCGGGCGGGGTTAGCGTGCGGCGGCAATCGCCTGCTGCAGGTCGAGCCACAACTCTTCCGTCTCTTCCAGACCGATAGAGACGCGCACCACGCGAGGCGATACGCCAAAATCGCGAGCGGAATTAAATTCTCCGGCCTGGTTCAGCACCGAAATCGCCGGCATCACCAGGCTTTCAAAACCGCCCCAGCTCACGCCCATATGGAACAGGCCGAGCGCATTGCAGAAACGAGGGATATCCACCGACTCATCCAGCTCGAAGGCGAACAGCCCGCTGTAGCCGCTGAGGGCGGAGGAAGACAGTGGTTCCAGGCCAGGGTGATAAACGCGGGTCACCTGAGGATGCGTCAATAGCTGGCGGGCAATGGTCAGCGCGCTCTCCTGATGCTGACGCATACGCAGCGGCAGCGTTCGCAGGCCGCGGATCAGCAGCCAGGCTTCGTTAGCCGACAGCTTGCCGCCGAGGAACGGGCTGACGCCGCTGGTGATAGCGGCAATGCGCTCGCGGCTGGCAATCACCAGCCCGGCGACCACATCACTGTGCCCGCTGATGTATTTAGAGGCGGAATGCACGACGATATCGATACCCAACGTCAGCGGTTTTTGATACAGCGGCGACGCCCAGCTGTTGTCGATAATCGTGGTAACGCCCATCGACTGCGCCAGTTCGGCCAGCGAACGCAGGTCCTGCTCGCCCATAACCCAGCTGCTCGGGCTTTCCAGATACAGCAATTTAGCGCCGGAGAGCGCCGCTTTTACTGACTCCAGCGACTCGCCGTCGACGAACTCGCTGCGGATGCGGAAGCGCTGGCAAAAGCCGCGCAGGAAACGATAGGTATCCGGGTAAACGTGATTGATGCATACCACTTTGTCACCGGGTGACACCACGCTGAGAATGGCGTTGCTGATCGCCGCCATGCCGCTGCTGAACGCCAGGCAGGCTTCACCCTGCTCCAGCTTCGCCACTTTTTCCTGCAGCTCTTTGACCGTCGGGTTATCCACGCGGGAATAGAGCGGCTGGTCGCTGTCGCCGCGAAAGCGGGCAATCATGCTGTCGTAGTCGCTGAAGCTGAACAGCGAAGACTGGTAAATCGGCGGCGATACGGCCCCTTTATCATGACGGGCATCGTGGGTGAGCTGGGTCTGGTCACTACGCTTTTCTGGCTGCATGGATCACGTCCTTCATGTCACGTTCGGTTATGTCGAGAATCAGATGGCTGACGCGCTTAGCCTCATCGGCATCGCGCTGGTGGATGGCCTCAAACAGCGTGCGGTGCAGCGGAAATGAGTCGCTGAACAGCGCCTGCTCGGGCGGGGATTCAAAAAAGGCGTGCAGGGTGTCGTACAGCCCCACCACCATATGCAGTAACAGCGGGTTGTGCGCCGCCTGGTAAATACTGGCGTGGAACAGCCAGTCCTCCGCACCGGCGGAACCGACGGCCAGGTGGACGCGCTCCATTTCCTGAAGCCGGCGTTCAATCAGCAGCAAGTCATCTACCGTGGCACGCACCGCCGCCAGCGAGCAGGATTCGGCCTCGATAATCCGGCGGACCTCCAGCGCGTGCAGCATGTTTTGTGAGTCGTTTTTAAAACGCAGCGACAGGAAGCTGTCATTGCTGGTGACCTCGGCCTGCAGAAAGGTGCCGCTGCCCTTACGCCGCACGATAATGCCCAGCGTTTCCCAGCGCTTCAGCGCTTCGCGTACCGTGTTGCGGCTGACGGCCAGCTGCTCTGCCAGAACGCGCTCCGGCGGTAGCCGCTCACCGATCTGCATTCCTGACTGCGCGACGTAGCGCGTTAGCGCATCCAGCACCAGCACGTCGCTATGCTGTACGGCTATCGGCGCCAGTGCGGCGGGAAGTAATGACATGCTGCCTCCTGAAATTGGTCCAACAACTCAACCTGTCAGAGACATTGCAAAGAGAGTGCCAAAAATTATATTCATGATTTAACTCGTTATTTATCTTTAATAAGAAAATCTTCTGAGCGGGAAAGGTGCAGAATTGCGAGGCGTTGCGCAGGGATTGAGCAAGGTGAGAGACATGTCTGAGGCAAGCGAGCAGAATCAGGGTGTGTAATAAAACGACAAAAAAACCTTGAACTAACCCATATTTGGGCATAGTTTAGAGCCTGGAGAAACAGCAGTGGATGCTATCTTTGTAGAACTTCCCCCGTTTGCACGTCATCGTGCTGACTATCTCACTGACGAAGCGTTCCGCAGTTTGCAGAATTTGCTCATGCTCTGCCCCACCTGCGGTGATGTGATCCAACACACCGGGGGGCTGCGTAAAATACGCGTGGGCGACAGCCATCGCCATAAGGGAAAACGCGGCGGCTCACGGATAATCTATTACTGGTGGCAGGAACAGGCACATTTTTTGCTGTTCACCATTTACAGCAAAGGTGAGATGGGCGATCTCTCGCCGTCCCAGCGCGAACACTTACGTGCGTTGCTGACATACCTGACGAAAGGATGATGATCACATGGAAAAACGCGATCTTTACGCGGAACTGGTTGAAGGGTTTGGCGCTCTGGCTGAACAGCAGCAGGGCAAGAAAACCCTGAAAACCCACCGTCTGACAGCCAGGGCCGAAATCGTGCTGGCACCGGAAGAGCTGCGCACTATTCGTGAAAATTTACAGCTTTCACAGGCGGTATTTGCGCAGTATTTGCAGACCGGGCTGACCACCTATCAGAACTGGGAGCAGGGGCGGGCAAAACCTAATAAGCAGGCGATTTTACTGATCCGCCTGATCGAGAATGAGTCCACCACGCTGGAGACGCTGGCAAAAATGGGTTAAAAAAAGGGCGACCAGAAAACTGGTCGCCCTTTAACGCCTGCGTAGCGGTCAGGCATGCCTGACCCGTCCCAACGAGAGGGTGATTACGCGTTAATCTGCGCGTGCATTTCCTGCACCGAGATCACCTGGTCGATCGCGCTGGCGTTCAGCGAGGTGGTGGTAGCGAAGGCACCGTTCAGCGTGGTGTCATAGTGCACTTTATACTGCAGCGCACTGCGGCGGATCAGCTTGGAGTCTTCAATCGCCTGACGGCCTGCGGTGGTGTTGACGATGTACACGTACTCACCGTTCTTCACGCGGTCCTGAATGTGCGGACGACCTTCATGCACCTTGTTGACGCGACGCACTTCGATACCGGCGGCTTTCAGCACCGCAGCGGTGCCTTCGGTGGCATCCAGCTCAAAGCCGAAGTCCAGCAGACGGCGCGCCAGCTCAACGATACGTTTCTTATCGCCTTCGCGCACCGACAGCAGCGCACGACCGCTCTTCTTCATGTTGCTCTGCGCGCCCAGCATCGCTTTGCTGAAGGCTTCCGCGAAGGTGCGGCCAACGCCCATCACTTCACCGGTAGAGCGCATTTCCGGGCCAAGGATAGGGTCCACGCCCTGGAACTTGTTGAACGGCAGCACCACTTCTTTCACCGAGAAGTACGGCGGGATAATTTCTTCGGTCACGCCCTGCGCAGCCAGCGTTTTACCGGCCATCACGCGCGCGGCCACTTTCGCCAGCGGCATACCGGTCGCTTTCGAGACGAACGGTACGGTACGAGCGGCACGTGGGTTCACCTCAATCAGGTAAACTTCGTTATCCTTCACCGCAAACTGCACGTTCATCAGACCGCGTACGCCCAGCTCAAAGGCCAGCTTCTCAACCTGCTGACGCATCACATCCTGAATTTCCTTGCTCAGCGTGTAGGCTGGCAGGGAGCAGGCGGAGTCACCGGAGTGAACGCCAGCCTGTTCGATGTGTTCCATGATGCCGCCAATCAGCACCTGCTCGCCGTCACAGATCGCATCCACGTCGACTTCTACCGCGTCATCCAGGAAGCGGTCCAGCAGTACCGGTGCGTCGTTGGAGACGGAAACCGCAGTGGTGAAGTAGCGCTTCAGGTCGATTTCGTCGTAAACGATTTCCATCGCCCGGCCGCCCAGCACGTAGGAAGGACGAACCACCAGCGGATAGCCGATAGTTGCCGCTTTCTCTACCGCCATTTCGATGGTGGTCACGGTGGCGTTAGCCGGCTGCTTCAGCGCCAGGCGGTCAACCGCCTGCTGGAAACGTTCACGGTCTTCGGCACGGTCAATCGCGTCCGGGCTGGTACCGATAACCGGTACGCCTGCCGCTTCCAGCGCACGCGCCAGCTTCAGCGGAGTCTGGCCGCCGTACTGCACGATGACGCCTTTCGGCTTCTCGATGCGCACGATTTCCAGCACGTCTTCCAGCGTCACCGGCTCGAAGTACAGACGGTCTGAGGTGTCGTAATCGGTGGAGACGGTTTCCGGGTTACAGTTCACCATGATGGTTTCGAAACCGTCTTCGCGCAGCGCCAGCGAGGCGTGTACGCAGCAATAGTCGAATTCGATACCCTGGCCGATACGGTTTGGACCGCCGCCCAGCACCATGATTTTGTCGCGATCCTGATTCGGGTTCGCCTCGCACTCTTCTTCATAGGTGGAGTACATGTAGGCGGTGTCGGTCGAGAATTCGGCCGCACAGGTATCCACACGTTTGTACACCGGATGCAGGTTGTGCTGCTCGCGCAGTTTACGAATTTCAGACTCGGTGACACCGGCAACGTCGGCCAGGCGCGCATCGGCAAAGCCTTTACGCTTCAGGGTGCGCAGGAAATCGTAGGTCAGGCCGTTCAGACCGACTTTCGCTACCTGCTGCTCCAGCTGAACCAGCTCTTCAATCTGCACCAGGAACCAGCGATCCACGTTGGTCAGCGCAAACACGTCTTCTACGGTCATTCCGGCGCGGAAGGCATCGGCGATGTACCAGATACGGTCAGAACCGGCGTCTTTCAGCTCGCGGCGGATGGTGGTCATCGCTTCCGCATCGTTGAGGTCAACTTTCGGGTCGAAGCCGTTAGCGCCCACTTCCAGACCGCGCAGCGCTTTCTGCATGGATTCCTGCAGCGTGCGGCCAATCGCCATCACTTCACCGACGGATTTCATCTGCGTAGTCAGACGGTCGTTAGCACCGGCAAATTTCTCGAAGTTGAAGCGTGGGATCTTGGTAACAACGTAGTCGATAGACGGTTCGAACGACGCCGGGGTCAGACCGCCGGTGATATCGTTGGTCAGCTCGTCGAGGGTGAAGCCCACCGCCAGCTTGGCGGCGATTTTTGCAATCGGGAAGCCGGTCGCTTTTGATGCCAGCGCGGAAGAACGTGATACGCGCGGGTTCATTTCGATAACAATCAGGCGGCCGTTTTCCGGGTTAACGGAGAACTGTACGTTGGAGCCACCGGTTTCCACGCCGATTTCACGCAGTACCGCCAGCGAGGCGTTACGCATGATCTGGTACTCTTTGTCGGTCAGCGTCTGTGCTGGCGCAACGGTAATCGAGTCACCGGTGTGGATACCCATGGCATCGAAGTTTTCAATCGAGCAGACGATGATGCAGTTGTCGTTTTTATCACGCACCACTTCCATCTCGTACTCTTTCCAGCCAATCAGCGACTCATCAATCAGCAGCTCGTTGGTTGGTGACAGATCCAGACCGCGTTCGCAGATCTCTTCGAACTCTTCACGGTTATAGGCAATACCGCCACCGGTGCCGCCCATGGTAAAGGAAGGGCGGATAATGCACGGGAAGCCCACGTCGGCGGCAACCGCCAGCGCTTCTTCCATATTATGTGCGATACCGGAACGCGCGGTGTCCAGGCCGATGCTTTTCATCGCCACGTCGAAGCGACGACGGTCTTCTGCTTTATCAATCGCGTCGGCGGTGGCACCAATCATGGTCACACCGAACTCTGCCAGCACGCCACGGCGTTCCAGCTCCAGCGCACAGTTCAGCGCGGTCTGGCCGCCCATGGTTGGCAGCACGGCATCCGGGCGCTCTTTTTCGATGATTTTGCGCACGACTTCCCAGTTAATCGGCTCGATATAGGTTGCATCGGCCATATCCGGGTCGGTCATGATGGTCGCCGGATTAGAGTTCACCAGGATAACGCGGTAACCCTCTTCACGCAGCGCCTTACACGCCTGCGCACCGGAATAGTCAAACTCACAGGCCTGACCGATAACGATAGGACCTGCGCCAATGATCAGGATACTTTTTATGTCTGTACGTTTTGGCATTGCTCTCTCTCCTGACCTTATTTCGCGCTGGAACGGTAAGCTTCAATCAGTTCGATAAAGTGATCGAACAGGGGTGCAGCATCGTGCGGGCCCGGGCTCGCTTCAGGGTGTCCCTGGAAGCTGAAGGCTGCTTTATCCGTGCGGTGAATACCCTGGACCGTGTGGTCAAACAGTGAGGTATGGGTCACGCGCAGATTCGCTGGCAGGTTGCTGTCATCAACGGCGAAGCCGTGGTTCTGAGCGGTGATCATCACGGTATTTTTATCGTGATCTTTCACCGGGTGGTTGCCGCCGTGGTGGCCGAGTTTCATCTTCACGGTTTTGGCACCGCTGGCCAGCGCCAGCAGCTGGTGACCGAGGCAGATGCCGAATACCGGAATGTCGGTTTCCAGGAAGCGCTTAATCGCGCTGATAGCGTAGTCACACGGCTCCGGGTCTCCGGGACCGTTGGAGAGGAAAATACCGTCCGGGTTCAGCTTCAGTACATCTTCAGCCGGGGTCTGTGCAGGCACCACGGTCAGGCGGCAGCCACGATCCACCAGCATGCGCAGGATATTGCGTTTCACGCCGTAATCGTAGGCCACCACGTGGAACGGCAGTTCGCCTTCCGTTTTTGCCGCAGGCAGGTCGCCTTCCAGCGTCCAGCTGCCCTGCAGCCAACCGTAGGCTTCCGGGGTGGTCACTTCTTTCGCCAGGTCCATGCCCTTCAGGCCAGGGAAGGCTTTCGCTTTCTCCAGCGCTACGGCAGCATCCGGTGCATCTCCGGCAATAATGCAGCCGTTCTGCGCCCCTTTTTCGCGCAGCAGACGAGTCAGCTTACGCGTATCGATATCGGCAATAGCGACAATGTTGTTGCGGACCAGATAGTCGGTCAGCCCTTCTTCACTGCGATAGTTGCTGGCAATCAGCGGCAGGTCACGGATCACCAGACCCTGTGCATGTACCTGAGTCGATTCTGCGTCAGCGGCGTTGGTGCCGACATTGCCGATATGGGGATAAGTAAGAGTAACGATTTGGCGGGAATAGGAAGGATCAGTGAGGATTTCTTGATAACCGGTCATTGAAGTGTTGAAAACAACTTCTCCCACTGCCGATCCGGTTGCCCCGATGGCCCGACCGTGGAATTGGGTTCCGTCTTCCAGAACCAAGAGCGCTGACTTAATCAAAACATCCTCCAGGGAATAAACAGTCACAATATCTGCATATTAATTCAGAAATAGAGCTGAATCAATGCAAAAACTGCCTGACTGCTCAGTTTTTGGCAAATTGCGCGCATTCTAATGATCGCCCTCGCGAATGTCTACCCTGCGAGGCACTTTTTCTTCACTTTTTAACTCACTGGTCGATTTATCAGAAGATTAACGCTGAAAACAACACATATCCTGGCAATAAAATCGGTTGCCTGCCAGTGAATGCATAAAAACGGATGCCGAAACGTGAAAAAGTGGACCAAATGGTCAAAAATCTTATAAAAAGGAGATCACAGGAGGGGTAAAGGCAATATTATATGGATTACGAACGATAAATGACAAAAAGATGTCATTTTTAAAAAATAAAAAGGGCAATAAAATTATTGCCCGCCCAATCATAACCTTATGATTGAAATAACCACATCACGATGGTTTACAACACTTACAAATCATCAAGGTTAAGCACGCTTCTCATATCAAACAGACCTGATTTATGCGCACCCAACCATAATCCTGCTTTAACCGCACCATTAGCAAAGGTCATGCGGCTGGAAGCCTTGTGGGTAATCTCTACCCGCTCACCGATATCTGCAAACATCGCCGTGTGCTCACCGACGATATCGCCCGCGCGGACGGTCGCAAAACCGATAGTCTGCGCCTTACGTTCCCCGGTGATTCCTTCACGCGTGTAAACCGCGTGCTCATTCAGATCCCAGTCCATCGCATCGGCAATTGCCTCTCCCATCGCCAGCGCCGTGCCGGAAGGGGCATCGACCTTATGACGGTGGTGCGCCTCAACGATTTCGATATCCGCGTACTCACCCATTACTTTGGCCGCTTTCTCCAGCAGCTTGAGTACCAGATTTACGCCGACGCTGAAGTTGGCTGCAAACACGATGCCGATATCTTCAGCCGCGGCCTTAATCGCGGCTTTTCCGGCGTCATCAAAACCGGTGGTGCCAATCACCATCGCTTTTTTATGCTGACGGCAAAATTCCAGATAGTTCAGCGTCGCTTCCGGGCGGGTGAAATCGATCAACACGTCGAAGTCATTCACTACCGCATCCAGGCTGTCGCTGATCTTCACGCCCTGTACGCCACAGCCGGCCAGTTCACCGGCATCGCTGCCCACCAGTGAAGAACCGGCACGCACAACGGCGGCACCCAGACGCGCGCCTTCAGCCTGAACAGCAGCCTGAATCAGCTGACGCCCCATACGCCCTGCGGCTCCCACAACGGCGATACGGATTTCTGCGTTACTCATAATTATTCATTCCTGACAGATTTCTATGCATGCAAAGCGCATACAGATTAACCACGCGTTAACCTCTGCGCCACAATTAAAACCACATAATTAGAATTTTACGCCAGCTGGCGCAGATTATCAGTAAAACAGATTTATTACGGGTGAGGGTAGGAATTGTCGAGGGTGGCTTTGGGTTGGGGGGCAGACTGACTTATCGAGCAATGGGTATTGATGTCGCTGTAACTATAGGGTGAGGGGACAGCCTCTGCGGCTTCCGGGCGGTCCTCGCGCCGCTGTGCGGTGCCTTCGGCTTCGGCATCCGGCCTGTCGGATCGGTGAAGATGGTGCATCCCTGCCCCAGCTTCACCTGACGCCAACATCCCTTGTATCTTGAGTATTGCAGTCGGTAGTGGTTAGCTACCACTACCTGAAGCAGGGTGAATTTGGAACATCCCTAAGGGAAAACCCTGAGCTAC
>NZ_RJVB01000011.1 GCF_003751505.1 Erwinia sp. JUb26
GCCGCCTGCGGCGGCCCCGAAGGGGCGAGTATCAGGATGATACGAGTATTGTAGGGAAGTGCCAGGCATCAGATAAAGCAGAAGGCCATCCTCACTGATGATATTCAGTCTGTTTTCTGACCGTATTTCGTGCCTTCATCCTTTCTTTACTGACATCCAGCCTTCAATAAAATCAGCAATCGCCTCTATATTGTTTAAATCTAATTGGATCACATCAAGATCAAGACGAATATCACTGGCAACAGCAATCGTCCATTGATCCAGCGGTAAGGGTAGCTGTTTGCCTGTTTCGGAGCGATGCAGCACAATTTTTGCAACACCCTCATGCTTAAAACCTTCCACCAGAATCAGATCGAGTTCAGATGCGTTCATTCTGCTGGCCAGATAGTGTAAATCGAGCCCGGTCTGCTGTGGTGTTTCCGTCATCAAAGCCCAGCGTGACTGACTGGCTACCAGTACCTGATCGGCCCCCGCTTTACGCAGCTCATAGCTGTCCTTCCCCGGCGTATCAATATCCATTTGATGGTGAGTGTGTTTGATCAGGCCGCAGCGTATTCCTCGATTTTTAAGATTGGGGATCAGTTGCTTAAGCAAGGTGGTTTTTCCCGTTCCGCTCCAGGCAGAAATGGCCAGTAATGGGATCATGGTGAGAATTCCGTTTAGTTTTGGAGATCTTCGGGGCGATTAATATTGTTAAATGCTTGCCCTGCATTGCTAAACAACACGCTGTGCCCGCCAACTTCCTGCAAAAACGGCATCAGCCTGCGATCCCCTCGCTCCAGGAACTGCTGCAGCGGAGTAATGAGCGCACGATTCAATAACGCCAGCGCCGGATGATCCCTCTCTTCAGAGCGAGCCCATACAGCAAGAGCTGAACCTCTATTATCCCAGAGATGTGTAACCAGATTGCCAGGCAGCTGAGGGGTATCGCAGGAAGTAAAAACCACCCATTCTGTCTCAACCTGTTCCAGTGCAGCCAGCATTCCGGCAAGCGGGCCGGGGAAATCAGGCAGGGTATCGGCAATAACCGGAACGCCGCTCTGTTGATATGCCGCAAGGTTCCGATTGGCATTAATCCATACAGTAGACACTTGGGGTTTTAGCCGCTGTAAGACATGAAGATAAAGCGGTAGCTGATGCCAGATAACCAGCCCTTTGTCCTGGCCTCCCATCCGACTGCCACGGCCACCTGCAAGGATCACTCCCGTGATTGCTGGATGTTCAGGACCTGAGTTAATCGCCATTTATTTTATGCCTTATGCTTAAACCGGGCTTACGGCCAGTCATCGTAACTGAAAAGTATTTATAAGGGACAACAATATGAAATGCCATCGACTGAATGAACTTATCACCCTGCTACAGCCCGCATGGCAGCAGGAGCCCGATCTGAATCTGATAGAATTTGTGCAGAAAATGGCTGACGAAGCCGGTTTTAAACAACCTATTAATGAACTGACGGATGATGTCCTGATCTATCATCTCAAGATGCGGGGCAGTGATAAAAGCGCAGAAATTCCCGGATTAAAGAAAGACTATGAGGAGGATTTCAAAACCGCGCTGCTTCGTGCTCGAGGGGTCATTAAAGATTAAATCTCCTCCCGCAGCCGAAGTCATCGGCATTTGATGATATTCTTAGCCGCTATACTTACGCATTGATCAATGAGCCTGCTGCATGACAGACGCTGCTTTTAACTTCCAAACGCTTACACCCGATACCATCCTTGACGCGCTATGGGAAACTGGCCTGCGGGTTGAATCCGGGCTAACGGCGCTGAATAGCTATGAAAACCGCGTTTACCAGTTTGCTGATGAAGATAGACGCCGTTATGTTGCAAAGTTTTACCGCCCTCAGCGCTGGTCGCAGCAGCAGATTGAAGAAGAACATCAGTTTTCCGCCGAACTGCTGGCGGATGAGGTCCCTATCGCTGCGCCGTTGAATCTGCAGGGAAAGATGCTGCATCAGCATCAGGGTTTCTGGTTTGCCGTTTTCCCCAGCCTCGGTGGCCGTCAATACGAAACGGATAACTACGATCACCTGGAATGGGTAGGCCGCTTTCTTGGTCGCATTCATCAGACAGGGCGCAGGGAAACTTTTGCATACCGCCCGACAATCGACCTGTCGGAATATGTCGATCAACCCCTGCAGATCCTCGCCAGTAGCACGCTGGTTCCGAAGGGGCTGAAGGACAGTTTATTAGCAAGTATCGAGCGGCTACGCACAACTTTACAAAACTGCTGGCATACTCAGTGGCGGCCGCTGCGTCTGCACGGTGATTGCCATCCGGGGAATATTCTGTGGCGCGATGGTCCACTTTTTGTCGATCTGGACGATGCGCGTAATGGTCCTGCCGTGCAGGATTTATGGATGCTGGTTAATGGCGATCGGCAAGAACAGCTGATCCAGTGGGATATTTTACTTGAAGCCTACGGTGAGTTTTGTGACTTTGATGCTCACGAATTGTCACTGATTGAGCCTTTACGTGCTATGCGGATGGTTTATTATCTGGCGTGGGTTGTTCGCAGATGGGACGACCCGGCTTTCCCAGGCAGTTTCCCGTGGATGACGGATGAGGATTTCTGGCGTCGTCAGATTTCCATATTTAATGAGCAGGACAAGCTGCTGCAGGAGCCTCCGCTGCAGCTGATGCCTGATTTCCAGGTGTAATCACCCTTTGGTACGCCTACTGAGTAGTAACTAGGAGAGAGTTTCACGATGAAAAAAATTTGGTTTGCACTTGTCGGTATGGTACTGGCATTCAGCGCATCTGCTGCACAGTTTAC
The DNA here is from genome assembly GCF_003751505.1 of Erwinia sp. JUb26. Lineage (GTDB taxonomy): Bacteria > Pseudomonadota > Gammaproteobacteria > Enterobacterales > Enterobacteriaceae > Erwinia. The sequence continues at coordinate 2,782 of NZ_RJVB01000011.1, forward strand.
CGATGGTCAGCAGTATGTCACGCTGGACAAACCCGCATCCGGTGAGCCGCAGGTTCTGGAGTTCTTCTCATTCTTCTGCCCGCACTGTTATCAGTTTGAGCGCGTCTGGCACGTGAGCGAGGCGGTAAAAAAAGGCCTGCCGGCGAATGCAAAAGTGACCAAATACCATGTCGAATTCTTAGGTGGCGACATGGGTAAAACCGTGACTCAGGCATGGGCCGTAGCGATGGCGCTGGGTGTGGAAGATAAAGTGACTGCGCCTATCTTCGATGGCATTCAGAAAACACAGACAATCACCGATCCTGCCAGCCTGAAGGACACCTTCGTAAAAGCTGCCGGTATCAAGCCAGAAGATTATGACGCTGCATGGAATAGCTTTGTGGTGAAATCACTGGTTGCACAGCAGGAAAAAGCGGCAGCCGACGTTGATCTCCGCGGCGTTCCGGCCATGTTCGTTAACGGTAAATACATGGTTAACAACGGTGGTCTGGATACCAGCTCAATGGATAACTATGTTCAGCAGTACGCGAACGTAGTGAAATTCCTGATCGGCCAGAAGTAATTTTTCTGCTTTAATCGCCGGCCTCTCGGGCCGGCTTTTTTTTGCCTGTTGGCGAGCAAACTGGACGAAATGAATTAAAATGGATATCGGCCCTGAGCCACTCTTTTTCAGGCCTCTTCATTACGCTTTTAACTAATATCCACATAATAATAATTCCGCTAAGGCCATTTTAAGTTATTGGTTTTTCCTCTATCACATTGAATAATATGGTTATAAATTTCATCTTTGTTATTCTCTTTTCGCGAATAACGATGAGTTATTGAATTTACACACAAACTTATCCACAGGGGAAGTTGTCGAGGCGTCACGCAAAACGGCAATTGTTCTGTGAATAATGGCCATTGCAGTTTTATCTTTTATGTCGAGCTGTGGCATCCTTAACACCAATCCAAAACTAATCAAGAACGTGACGACCTATGGCTCAAATTGCAGAAAACCCGCTGATCCTGGTAGATGGCTCTTCCTACCTGTACCGCGCTTACCATGCGTTCCCTCCACTGACCAATAGTGCTGGTGAACCCACCGGGGCAATGTATGGCGTATTGAATATGCTGCGCAGCCTGCTACTGCAATATAAGCCTAGCCACGTCGCGGTGGTCTTTGACGCTAAAGGCAAAACGTTCCGTGATGAACTGTTTGAAGAGTACAAATCCCATCGTCCGCCGATGCCCGATGACCTGCGTGCGCAAATAGAGCCGCTGCACACCATGGTGAAGGCAATGGGGTTGCCGCTGCTGGCTGTCTCCGGAGTCGAAGCCGATGACGTCATCGGTACACTGGCGCTGGCCGCTGAAAAAATGGGTAAACCCGTATTGATCAGCACCGGCGATAAAGATATGGCACAGCTGGTGACGCCAAATATCACGCTAATCAACACCATGAATAATGCCATTCTCGGCCCGGAAGAGGTGGTGGCAAAATACGGTATTCCACCGTCACTGATTATCGACTTCCTGGCGCTGATGGGTGACTCATCGGACAATATTCCTGGCGTACCCGGCGTGGGCGAGAAAACCGCGCAGGCGCTGCTTCAGGGGCTGGGCGGTATTAAGGACATCTACGCCAATCTCGATAGCGTGGCCGGTTTAACCTTCCGTGGTGCAAAAACCATGGCGGCCAAGCTGGAACAGAATAAAGAAATGGCGCTGCTGTCCTATCAGCTGGCCACCATTAAGACCGACGTTGAGCTGGATCGGACCTGTGACCAGCTGACGGTCAACGAACCGGCAACGGAAGAACTGCTGAGCCTGTTTAAGCAGTATGAGTTCCGCCGCTGGATTGTCGATCTGGAAGAAGGTAAATGGCTACAGGCCAGGACGGGCAGTACTTCCACGCCGAAAGCGAAAGCTGCACCTGCAGCGGAAGCCGCCGTAGAGGAACAGCCAGCCAGCGTACTGTCATCAGAGGGTTACGTTACCATTCTTGATGAAGAAACCTTTGAAAGCTGGCTGCAAAAATTACAGCGTAGTGAACTGTTTGCCTTCGACCTTGAAACCGACTCGCTGGATACGCTGAGCGCCAATATTGTTGGCCTGTCCTTTGCGGTCGCACCGGGAGAAGCGGCTTATCTGCCGGTGGCACATGACTATCTTGATGCGCCCGATCAGCTGGACCGCAGCAACGTATTGTCACGTCTTAAACCGCTGTTGGAAGACAGCAACGCGCTGAAAGTTGGGCAGAACCTCAAATACGATCGCGGCGTGCTGAAAAACTATGATATAGAATTAAAAGGCATTCGTTTCGACACCATGCTGGAGTCCTATGCGCTGAATAGCGTTGCGGGCCGCCATGATATGGATACTCTGGCATCCCGCTGGCTGAACCATAAGACGGTCACCTTTGAAGAGATTGCCGGTAAGGGTAAGAATCAGCTGACCTTTAACCAGATAGCGCTTGAGCAGGCTGCACACTATGCGGCAGAAGACGCCGACGTGACGCTGCAGCTGCATCTGAAAATGTGGCCTGAACTGGAGAAAGAGCAGGGGCCTAAAGCCGTTTTCGACCAGGTCGAAATGCCGCTGGTGCCTGTTATCTCACGCATTGAGCGTAACGGTGTGCTGATCGACCAGCGCATACTGGCCGCGCATTCAAAAGAGTTGGGGACCCGGCTGGCGGAGCTGGAACTGCGCGCCCATGAGCTTGCCGGTGAGCCGTTTAACCTCTCTTCACCTAAGCAGCTGCAAACGATTCTGTTTGAAAAGCAGGGCATCAAACCGACCAAGAAAACGCCGGGTGGCGCGCCGTCGACCAGCGAAGAAGTGCTCGCCGAACTGGCGCTGGACTATCCACTGCCGAAAGTTATCCTTGAGCACCGTGGCTTATCCAAGCTCAAGTCGACCTATACCGACAAGCTGCCGCAGATGATCAATCCGCACTCTGGCCGCGTTCATACCTCCTATCATCAGACGGTGACCGCGACCGGCAGGCTCTCTTCCAGCGATCCTAACCTGCAGAATATTCCGGTGCGTAATGATGAAGGGCGCCGCATCCGCCAGGCCTTTATTGCGCCGAAAGGGCACGTCATCGTCGCGGCCGACTATTCGCAGATTGAGCTCCGTATCATGGCCCACCTTTCCCAGGATAAAGGACTGCTGACGGCATTTGCTAACGAGCAGGATATCCACCGTGCGACCGCTGCAGAAGTCTTTGGCGTCGCGCTGGACAAAGTGAGCGGCGAGCAGCGACGCAGCGCGAAGGCGATTAACTTTGGTCTGATTTACGGAATGAGCGCATTCGGCTTGTCACGCCAGCTGAATATTGGTGCCGGCGAGGCGAAAAAGTATATGGATCTCTACTTTGAACGCTATCCGGGCGTACTGCAGTATATGGAAAGCACCCGTGAACTGGCTGCGGAAAAGGGCTACGTTTCAACCCTGGACGGGCGTCGGCTGTATCTGCCGGATATTAAAGCCAGCAATGCAATGCGCCGTAAGGCTGCAGAACGTGCAGCGATTAACGCCCCAATGCAGGGGACCGCTGCGGATATTATCAAACGGGCAATGATCGCCGTGGACGACTGGCTGCTCCAGCAAACGGAAACCGCCGTGAAGATGATCATGCAGGTACACGATGAACTGGTATTTGAAGTCAGGGCGGATGCCGTTGATGCCGCGTCGGCGAAAATTCGTCAACTGATGGAAAGCAGTATGAAACTGGATGTGCCGCTGCGTGTGGATGTCGGCGTGGGCGATAACTGGGATCAGGCGCACTAATCACACAGCCATAAGGCCGGGGCACTCAGTTTCCCGGCCAGCACCAACGATAAGAAAATAATCTATTTAATCGTTTCAGCTTCTGACCCTCCACATACTGTGGTTACCAGTAACGCTAACCATTTCAGCTAAAAGCATTTTTTAAGTAATTAAGCTACAGAAAGGGCATCGTTATGTGACGAATGTTGGATCTTGACTGTCGTTTTCTGAAAATTAACTACAAAAAACCCTTTTGAGCGCTCAAAAAATCATGTAGAGTTTATCGCGTAGGGTACAGAGGTAAGATGTTCTATCTTTCAGACCTTTTACTTCACGTAATCGGATTTGGCTGAATATTTTAGCCGCCCCAGTCGTTATGACTGGGGCGTTTTTTATTGTCTGTTACCTTCATCCTTGACGACGCAACCGCCGCGTTAGCTGCGAGCCTTCGCCCCGGTCATTTACTGATGTAAGCTCCCGGGTTCTTATCAGATCATCTATCTCAGATGGTTTCTTCGTCTTCTTCCGTTGCCGGTGGCAAATCGCGATACCAGCTATCCAGCTTCTGGCTCAGCTTATCCACGCCAATTTTCTTCAGCGATGAGAAGGCTTCAACTTCCACCGTGCCGAGGAAGGTTTTTGCTTCTTCACGAACGGCGTTCAGCTGCGCTTTACGCGCCCCGGAAGCCAGCTTGTCGGCCTTGGTCAGCAGTATCAGCACTTCAATTCCGCTCTGCACCGCCCACATAACCATCTGACGGTCGAGATCTTTCAGCGGATGGCGAATATCCATCAGCACCACCAGCCCCTTGAGGCACTGACGTTTTTGCAGGTATTCGGCCAGCGATCGCTGCCACTTCAGCTTCATCTCTTCCGGTACTTCGGCATAGCCATAGCCGGGTAGATCCACCAGTCTGTAGCCCTCGGCAACCTGGAACAGGTTAATTAACTGGGTACGGCCAGGGGTTTTACTGGTACGGGCCAGGCTTTTCTGATTTGTCAGCGTATTGAGCGCGCTGGATTTACCCGCGTTTGAACGTCCGGCAAAAGCAACCTCAATGCCGGTATCGGAAGGCAGATGGCGGATATCCGGGGCGCTGGTGACAAAATGGGTGACGTGATAATTCCAGCCAGACAAAATAAAGTACTCCAGGGAAAAAAGTGAATTGCGTTGATTATACCCTGTATGATCGAAAAGCGCCCGATAAGACATAATAACCCTGGTATTCCCTGTGAGATATTTGCCATAAACAATGGCGGCACTCTCTGCTTTTTTTTCATTACCCTCTTAAAATATGGTTCAATTTCATTGCATTGTATTTTTCATATCCAATAAATAACTAAAAATCAAAGCACAGCCTTGATAGTCGGATGAGTTCGTCTACATTTGAAGGCAGAAACAGGCCGTTTCACTTCAGGATGAAGCGCTCAGTGAGCATCAGGATGATGATGAGCAGGGAAAGGAAAGTGCGAAGGCATCGCATGACAGGATCGGAGCTCACCGGGACGTGGGCGCTTTGCAAAGGAAAACCGGGATGTTGGCTGCTAAAATGGATGCTGACACCGTCAGTCCTTCTGCGGAAGGTGCGAAAAAAGGCGACAGGGTGACCTGCCGCCTTTTTTCTTTCTCTGCTTTCTGCTAGATTCCGCCGCAATTCTATACTGAAGATAAACGTCTGAGAGCAGAAACCATGAAGCAACCTGCACGCACGCCCCAGGGACAAAAACCTGCTGCAAAAAATAAGCGTAAAACCCGTGATGAACTGAATCAGGAAGCGCGCGATCGCAAACGTGATAAAAAACGTAGCGGCAACGCCACCGGCAGCCGGGCTAATCCCGTTACCGAAAGCCAGAAAGCCAGCAGCGATACCAAAAGTAAAGATCCGCGTATCGGCAGCAAAAAGCCTGTCGCACTGGGTGGAGACGCCGCTGCCGCTAAACCCGCCAAGCCTGTGAAAGCGCCTAAAGTGCAGCCTGAGAAAAAACCGCGCCTGACGCCGCAGGAAGAACTGGCGATGCTGGAGAACGACGAGCGCCTGGACGCACTGCTGGATCGTCTGGAAAGCGGTGAGTCGCTGTCCGCGGAAGATCAGGCATGGCTCGACCAGGCCCTGGATCGTATTGATGTGCTGATGGAACAGCTGGGCATTGCTCTGGATGACGATGTTGAAGATGACGCTGCGGAAGAAGATATGTATCGCCTGCTGAAAGGCGGGAACTGATATCGTCATAAATTGAGGCAGGGCAATTATGCTCTGCCTGCCATAACCGGTTTCTCTGCTGATGATTTGGCCTGGATCAATTATTGCGCTGATTCTGCTGTGCTGGCTGGGGTGGTTGTTCGTTAAACTACAGCGGTTATCGCGCCTGAAAGCACGGCTGCGTAGCAGGATCGTCCGCCGGCCTCTCCCTGTCCCGCGACGGTCTGCCCGAAAGCGTAAAAGGTAGGCGAGCATGCAGATACAGAAAGCAGAATGGGATCTCCCGTTAATTCAGAAGTACAACACCTCCGGTCCGCGTTACACCTCTTATCCCACGGCCCTGGAATTTAATCAGGACTACGATGAACGCGCCTTTTTGCGCGCGGCGTCCCGTTATCCCGATCGGGCGCTGTCTCTCTATTTGCATATCCCGTTTTGCCATCAGCTGTGTTATTTCTGCGGCTGCAACAAACAGGTGACGCGCCAGCAGCATAAAGCGGATGTCTATTTGGATGCGCTCGTGCAGGAAATCGCGGCCCGTGCGCCGCTGTTCAGCCAGCGTACCGTCAGTCAGATGCACTGGGGCGGTGGCACCCCGACTTTTCTCACTAAGGCCCAAATTACTCGCCTGCTGGTCACCCTGCGCCAGCACTTTACGTTTGCTGCCGATGTCGAAATGTCGATTGAGGTGGATCCGCGCGAAATTGAACTGGATGTGTTGGATCTTCTGCGCGAAGGGGGATTTAACCGTCTGAGCATGGGCGTGCAGGATTTTAATAAGCAGGTTCAGCAAAGCGTTAACCGGGTGCAGGATGAGGCGACGATCTTCGCCCTGATGGCCCGGGCACGGCAACTGGGTTTTACCTCGACCAATATCGACCTGATCTACGGTCTTCCGCATCAGACGGCGGAGAGCTTTGCGTTTACCCTGCAAAAGGTGGCCGATCTTAACCCGGACCGCCTCAGCGTATTCAACTATGCCCATCTGCCAGAGCTGTTTGCGGCCCAGCGTAAGATCCGCGAAGCGGATCTACCCAACGCGCAGCAGAAGCTGGATATTCTGCAGCAGACTATCGCTTCACTGACCGCTCAGGGCTATGAGTTTATCGGCATGGACCACTTCGCTCGCCATGATGACGAACTGGCGATCGCGCAGCGCGCCGGTAAACTGCACCGCAATTTCCAGGGTTATACCACTCAGGGAGACAGCGATCTGCTGGGAATGGGGGTTTCGGCTATTAGCATGATCGGGGATAGCTACGCGCAGAACCAGAAAGAGCTGAAGCACTATTACGCCGCCATTGAGCAGGAAAAAACAGCGCTCTGGCGCGGACTCCAGCTCACCGATGATGACTGCCTGCGACGCGATGTGATCAAGAGCCTGATGTGCAACTTCTCGCTGTCATTTTTAGCGATCGAAGCGCAGTGGGGGATCGACTTCCAGCACTATTTTGCTGACGATCTGCAACAGCTGCAGCCGCTGATTGCCGACGGGCTGGTGGATTGCCACCAGAAGGGCCTTCAGATAACGCCTAAGGGCCGATTGTTGGTAAGGAATATCTGCATGTGCTTTGACAGCTATCTGCGCCAGAAAGCCCGCAGGCAGCAATTTTCACGGGTGATTTAATTCAGCTGAAAAAAAGCGAGCCGCATGCGGCTCGCCTTCTGAACTCACGACCGAAAAAACGTCGTTATTCCATTCCCAGCTCTTTCAGCTTGCGGGTCAGCGTGTTGCGCCCCCAGCCAAGCAGGCGTGCGGCTTCCTGCTTGTGGCCCTGAGTATGGCGCAGGGCGGTGGTCAGCAGCGTGCGCTCCATCTCCGGCTGCGCTTCCGACAGCAGGTTTTGATGACCGGAACGTAGCGCCCTGTCGGCCCACTGTGCCAGCAGCGTTGCCCAGCTGTCCGGCAGAGACTGGCTTGGACTGTCCGGCGTTGACGTTTCAAACAGCTCCGGCGGCAGATCCTGAATCAGTACTTCCTGCCCGGCGGCCATCACCGTCAGCCAGCGGCAGGTGTTTTCCAGCTGGCGCACGTTACCGGACCAGTGCAGGCGAGTCAGCGCTGTTTCGGTTTCCGGGTGCAGTATTTTTGCTTCCACACCCAGTTCACGAGCGGCCACCTGCAGGAAATAGCGCGCCAGACGCGGAATGTCTTCGCGGCGTTCACGCAGCGGCGGCAAATGCACGCGAATAACGTTCAGGCGGTGGAATAAATCCTCACGGAATTTTCCTTCCTGCACGCGCATTTCCAGGTTCTGGTGGGTTGCCGCGATAATGCGCACATCCACCTTCACCGGGGCATAGCCGCCCACGCGATAAAACTGCCCGTCGGCCAGCACGCGCAGCAGTCGGGTCTGCACATCCAGCGGCATATCGCCAATTTCATCAAGGAACAGCGTACCGCCGTCCGCCTGCTCGAAGCGGCCCTGACGAATTTGATTGGCGCCGGTAAATGCACCTTTCTCATGGCCGAACAGCTCGGACTCAATCAAATCCTTGGGGATGGCGGCCATGTTCAGCGCAATAAAGGGCGCTTTTGCCCGTGGGCTGTGGCGGTGCAGCGCGTGCGCCACTAACTCTTTACCGGTACCGGACTCACCGTTGATCAGGACGCTGATCGAGGAACGGGAGAGGCGGCCGATAATGCGAAAGACATCCTGCATGGCCGGCGCCTCACCGATGATATCGGTAGTCGGCCCGCTGACAGGCTGATTGCGCGGCTGCTGCTGCTCCTGATAGTGGCTGATAGCGCGCTCAACCAGCGCCACCGCTTCATCAATATCAAACGGTTTAGGCAGGTAATCAAACGCACCCTGCTGATAAGCACTGACGGCGGCATCCAGATCGGAATGCGCGGTCATGATAATCACCGGCAGCATAGGATGACGCTGTTTAATCTGTTTAAGCAGCGCCAGCCCGTCCATGCCCGGCATACGAATATCCGATAATAAAACGTCTGGGGTTTTGGTTGCGAGCGCGTCCAGCACCTCATTGCCACTTTCAAACGTGACACAACTTAAACCGGCTCCAGTGAGCGCGCGTTCAAGCACCCAGCGGATGGAGCTATCGTCATCGACGATCCAAACTATCCCTCGTTGCATAGAAACCTCACTGGCGAATAGGCAGAAAAACTGAAAACTCAGTGTGTCCGGGCCAACTGTTGAACTCTATTTTCCCGGAATGCTGGTCTATCAGGCTGCGGGCAATCGACAGCCCCAGCCCGGTGCCGCCTTCGCGGCCGCTGACCATCGGGTAAAACAGCGTGTCCTGCAGCTGTGACGGGATGCCCGGGCCGTCATCTTCAATATCGATGCGTGCCACCAGGCGATAGCGCGTACCGTGCAGCGTGAGCTGAAACGCCGTACGGGTACGTAGCGTAATGGTTCCACCCTGGTCGCCCAGTGCCTGTAGCGCGTTACGGACGACGTTAAGCAGAACTTGTTCGATTTGGTCGGGATCGTGCGGCAGCTCTGGCAGGCTGGGATCGTAATCCCGCACCAAAGAAACGTTATCGGGCAGCTCCATAGAAACCAGATTCACCACGCGTTCAGCCACTTGATGGATGCTCTGAGTCACGTGCATACCCGGCTGCTGGGGGCCCAGCAGGCGATCGACCAGATTGCGCAGGCGGTCAGCCTGTTCAATGATAACTTTAGTGTATTCGGTTAAACCCGGATCGGGGAGAGCTTTGGCCAGCAGTTGTGCTGCGCCGCGTAATCCTCCCAGCGGATTTTTAATCTCATGCGCCAGACCACGAACCAGATCGCGGGCAGCGACCTGTTGCGCGTGCTGCAGCTGTTCCTGGCTCAGACGGCGCTGATTATCCATCGGCGCCATTTCCATCAGAATCAGACCATCCGGCAGGCGCTGGGCAGTCAGCGACATAATATGGGCGCGACTGTCGACCACCAGGGTGACTTCGCTGTCGGTAAAGCCCTGACCTGCATCCAGGTTCTCGAGCATCACTTCAATATTAAGAGAGAAATAACCAATCAGTTCCGGTAACGGTGTACCGAAAAGTTTGCGGGAACTTTGCGCCAGCAATTGCTGCGCTGCGGGGTTGGCATAATGAATCACCAGCTCGCTATCAACTAACAAAATGCTGTTGATCAGTGAATTGAGAATCTGCCCAGCATCGGGCAGAGCGCCAGTTGCCATAAAGCGTTCTCCTGAGTCATTCGCGCGCACCAATTTAGTGCATTATAGTCATTTAACCCGGAAATCATCGTGTGAAACGATGAATTTGTGGAGAAAAAAGCCCATCCGAAGATGGGCTGAAAGTTTCCACGGCAACAAAATCCCAGGCGTTTATCGTGCTGGAGCATGGCGGGTTCCTCAATCTCACCCACATGGCAATGCCACACGGGTGAGATCTTGGTTGCCGCCTCTCAGCGACAGGATATTCGCCGGGTTACTACTAATTAAACGCTGTAGTACAGTTCGAACTCAACTGGGTGCGGAGTCATACGAACGCGGTCCATCTCTTCCTGACGCAGGGCGATGTAAGCATCGATAGCGTCTTCGGTGAACACGCCGCCACGGGTCAGGAACTCGCGGTCTTCGTTCAGTGCAGCCAGTGCTTCGTCCAGAGAACCGGCCACTTTTGGAATCTCAGCTTCTTCTTCCGGCGGCAGGTCGTACAGGTTTTTGTCCATGGCATCGCCAGGGTGGATCTTGTTGATGATGCCGTCCAGGCCAGCCATCAGCAGTGCAGCGAAGCACAGGTACGGGTTAGCCGCTGGATCCGGGAAGCGCGCTTCGATACGACGTGCTTTCGGGCTGGTAACCACTGGGATACGGATTGAAGCAGAACGGTTACGGGCAGAGTAAGCCAACATTACTGGGGCTTCGTAGCCTGGGACCAGACGCTTGTAAGAGTTGGTGGTTGGGTTTGCCAGGGCGTTGATCGCTTTAGCGTGCTTGATAACACCACCGATGTAGAACAGTGCCATCTCAGACAGGCCGCCGTATTTGTCGCCGGCGAACAGGTTGGTGCCGCCTTTAGACAGAGACATGTGGCAGTGCATACCGGAGCCGTTGTCACCAAACATTGGCTTAGGCATGAAGGTTGCCGTTTTGCCGTAAGCGTGAGCAACGTTGTGGACAACGTATTTGTAGATCTGAATTTCGTCAGCTTTTTTGGTCATGGTGTTGAAGCGGGTAGCCACTTCGTTCTGACCAGCGGTTGCCACTTCGTGGTGGTGAGCTTCAACAACCAGGCCCATCTGCTCCATGGTCAGACACATGGCAGAACGGATATCCTGAGCTGAGTCAACCGGTGGCACTGGGAAGTAGCCGCCTTTCAGACCTGGACGGTGGCCTTTGTTGCCGCCTTCGTATTCTTTACCGGAGTTCCAGTAGGCTTCGATATCATCGATAGCAACGTGAGAACCTGAGGTGCTGCTGCCGAAACGAATGTCGTCGAACAGGAAGAACTCTGGCTCTGGTCCGAACAGCACGGTGTCCGCGATGCCGGAAGAGCGCAGGAAGTCTTCTGCACGCTTGGCGATGGAGCGTGGGTCACGGTCGTAGCCCTGCAGAGTGCCTGGCTCGAGGACGTCACAACGGATGATCAGGGTAGAGTCGGCGAAGAACGGATCGATCATCGCAGTAGTCGCGTCTGGCATCAGAACCATGTCAGATTCGTTGATACCTTTCCAGCCACCAATTGAGGAGCCGTCAAACATTTTGCCTTCTTCGAAGAAGTCAGCGTTAACCTGATGAGCGGGGATGGTCACGTGCTGCTCTTTACCTTTAGTGTCGGTAAAACGCAGGTCAACAAATTTGACTTCGTGTTCGTTCATCATCGACAGAACGTGTTCAGCGGACATACTTAACTCTCCTGGATTTTGTCATTGTCGTCGTGGTTAGAGAACTTTACGGGCGCGCTTTGCGCTTGGCTGCGCTGACTCCGAAAATTAAAGTGCTCTGACAAGCTATCAACCGTTGTGGAAACTGGCATTTTTCGCTTACAGATACTAAAGCGAAATCTATGCCAACTTTTTTATTCGGTGCAAAAAGCGCTATGATGCGCCCTCTCGGAAGACGAGGAATGCACCATGATGGAAAATACGCACTATTTTAGTGCCATTGTATGATAACTGGGCACCATTTTGGTGCAGATTTTCCGTGCAGTGCAATCTTTGCACTGTAAATGGCTTCAAATGCAATCCGAACAGTTATATTTCTATGAAATATGTGATCCTGTTCAGTCCTTCGATTAATCCGTGTACAATAGCGCGCTATTTCTAATGCCTGAGGCAAAGCTGTGATCGAAAATTTGCGTAACATCGCCATTATTGCCCACGTTGACCATGGTAAAACTACCCTGGTTGATAAGTTGCTGCAGCAGTCCGGGACCTTCGATGCCCGTACCGAAGCAACCGAACGCGTAATGGACTCCAACGATTTGGAGAAAGAGCGTGGGATTACCATCCTCGCAAAAAACACCGCCATTAAATGGAACGACTACCGCATCAACATCGTGGATACCCCAGGACACGCCGACTTCGGCGGTGAGGTTGAGCGTGTGATGTCAATGGTTGACTCGGTGCTGCTGGTTGTGGATGCAATGGATGGCCCTATGCCGCAAACCCGCTTCGTGACCAAAAAAGCGTTTGCTAATGGTCTGAAGCCGATTGTAGTTATCAACAAAGTTGACCGTCCTGGTGCGCGTCCTGACTGGGTAGTCGATCAGGTATTTGACCTGTTCGTCAACCTGGATGCGACCGACGAACAGCTGGACTTCCCGGTAATCTACGCGTCGGCGTTGAACGGTATCGCGGGTCTGGACCACAACGATATGGCGGAAGACATGACTCCGCTGTATCAGGCCATCGTTGACCGCGTATCGCCACCACAGGTTGAGCTGGAAGCGCCACTGCAGATGCAAATCTCGCAGCTGGACTACAACAACTACCTGGGCGTAATCGGTATCGGCCGTATCAAACGCGGTAAGGTTCGTCCGAACCAGCAAATCACCGTGGTTGATAGCGAAGGTAAAACTCGCAACGCTAAAGTCGGTAAAGTTCTGACCCACATGGGTCTGGAGCGTATCGAAGCCACTGAAGCGGAAGCGGGCGACATCATCGCCATCACCGGTCTGGGTGAGCTGAACATCTCTGACACCATCTGCGATCCGCAGAACGTGGAAGCGCTGCCGGCCCTGAGCGTTGATGAACCAACCGTAACCATGTTCTTCTGCGTTAACACCTCTCCGTTCTGCGGTAAAGAAGGTAAGTATGTGACTTCACGTCAGATCCTTGACCGTCTGAACAAAGAACTGGTGCACAACGTGGCGCTGCGCGTGGAAGAAACCCCGGACGCGGATGCGTTCCGTGTTTCTGGTCGTGGTGAGCTACACCTGTCAGTTCTGATCGAAAACATGCGTCGTGAAGGTTTCGAGCTGGCGGTATCCCGTCCGAAAGTTATCTTCCGCGAGTTCGAAGGCCGTAAGCAAGAGCCATTCGAAAACGTGACCCTCGACATTGAAGAGCAGCATCAGGGCTCCGTGATGCAGGCGATGGGTGAGCGTAAAGCTGACATGAAAAACATGGATCCGGATGGTAAAGGCCGCGTGCGTCTTGACTACGAGATCCCAAGCCGTGGTCTGATCGGTTTCCGTAACGAATTCATGACCATGACTTCCGGTACTGGCCTGCTGTACTCCACCTTCAGCCACTACGACGACGTTCGTCCGGGCGAAGTGGGCCAGCGTCAGAACGGCGTGCTGATCTCTAACGGCCAGGGTAAAGCGGTAGCCTTCGCCCTGTTCAGCCTGCAGGATCGCGGTAAGCTGTTCCTGGGTCACGGTGCAGAAGTGTATGAAGGCCAGATCATCGGTATTCACTCACGTTCTAACGATCTGACCGTGAACTGCCTGACCGGTAAAAAACTGACTAACATGCGTGCTTCCGGTACTGACGAAGCCACCACTCTGGTTCCACCACAGAAAATGACTCTGGAGCAGGCTCTGGAATTCATCGATGATGACGAACTGGTAGAAGTGACTCCGCAGTCCGTACGTATCCGTAAACGTCACCTGACTGAGAACGATCGTAAACGCGCAAACCGCGGACCGAAAGAGTCTTAATTCGACGAATCAGTTAAGTAAAGGCCGGAGCAATCCGGCCTTTTTTTTGTCCGTAGTTTCCCGCCGTTACCTGTTCAGCCTCCGATTTTACCGCTAGAGTGAATAACTCAGCGGAACAAATGGAGAGGGCTATGCTGTATATCTTTGATCTGGGTAATGTCATTGTCGATATTGATTTCAGACGGGTTTTGGGCGCCTGGAGCGATCTCGGTCGCGTACCGCTGGCCACGCTGCAAAGCCGTTTTCACATGGGCGAACCTTTTTTCCAGCACGAACGCGGTGAAATCAGCGACGAACAGTTTGCGGCGCAAATGTGTGAGCAGCTGGATATTGCGCTCGGATTTGAACAGTTCGCCGTCGGCTGGCAGGCCGTATTTGTCGGCGTACGTCCGGAAGTGATTGCCATCATGCACAAACTGCGCGAGCAGGGCGATCGCGTGGTCATTTTATCGAATACCAATCGGCTGCACTGCGAGTTCTGGCCAACCGAGTATCCCGAAGTCAAAAACGCGGCCGATAAAATTTACCTGTCGCAGGAAATGGGACTACGTAAGCCGGACCCTGAAATTTATCAGCGCCTGCTGAACGAAGAAGAAGCCTCCGCGCAGGACGCCATTTTCCTCGATGACAACCTCGAGAACGTTCTGGCCGCGCGCGCGTTGGGCATCCACAGTGTCCACGTGACCGATGCCAGCGTGGTACCGGCGTTCTTCGCCGATCGTAAATAATCGTGCGTTTACTTAACCACTCTCGGCATCGCCTGCATGCTGTCTGGCAGTATGTAAAATTGCTGTGGCGGCGAACGGATGAAGACGGCATGACCATGCTGGCGGGCCATCTCGCCTATGTGTCACTGCTTTCTCTGGTCCCGCTGGTTGCCGTGGTGTTCGCGTTGTTCGCTGCATTTCCAATGTTCTCGGAGGTCAGCACGCAGATTAAAGATTTTGTCTTCAATAATTTTGTCCCGGCAGCGGGGACGACCATTCAGAATTACCTCGAACAGTTCGTGGCGAACGTTAATAAAATGACCACGGTCGGCGTGGGTGGGCTGATCGTCACCGCGCTGCTGCTGATGTACTCCATTGATTCTGCACTGAATACGATCTGGCGGAGCAAAAGAACACGACCGCTGATTTACTCGTTTGCTATCTACTGGATGATCCTGACCCTGGGGCCGCTGCTGGTGGGAGCCAGTCTGGCCATCAGTTCTTACCTGCTCTCCCTGCACTGGGCGACGGTCAGCGGCGTTTCCTGGGCGATTGACGTGATGCTGCGTATTTTTCCGTTGCTCCTTTCCTGCCTTTCATTCTGGTTACTTTACAGTATTGTGCCCACCACTGAGGTTGCCGCGCGTGATGCGCTTGTCGGGGCACTGGTTGCAGGAGTACTGTTCGAGCTGGGGAAAAAGTGTTTTGCCCTCTATGTTACGATGTTCCCCTCGTACCAGTTAATTTATGGGGTACTGGCCGTGATACCCATTGTTTTTTTATGGGTTTACTGGACCTGGTGTATCGTACTGCTAGGGGCTGAAATCACGGCTTCGCTGGGTGACTACCGTCAGCTGAAACAAGAAGAACAAGAAAAAGAGAACGAGGAACTATGATTGCCTTAATTCAACGGGTGCTTGCTGCCAGCGTCACGGTGGCCGGTGAAACCATCGGGGAAATCGGGCCAGGGCTGCTTGTCCTGCTCGGCGTAGAAAAAGGGGATACCCCTGAGAGTGCACGTAAGCTATCCAGTAAAGTGCTGGGCTACCGTATTTTCGGTGACGACAACGACAAAATGAATCTGAACGTGCAGCAGGCAAATGGCAGCGTGCTGGTGGTATCGCAGTTTACGCTGGCTGCCGATACGCAAAAGGGCCTGCGCCCCAGCTTCTCCGGTGGCGCAGAGCCGGTCGAGGCTGAAAAGCTCTATGAGTATTTTACCACCTGCTGTCGCGAGCAGGGGATAACGACGGAAACCGGACAATTTGCCGCTGATATGCAGGTGGCACTGGTGAACGATGGCCCGGTAACCTTCTGGTTGCAGGTTTGACGCCGCTGGCCGAACGGCAAAGGAACAGCCTGGCGAGCGCAGACAGAGAGAATCACTTTATGTATCACCTCCGGGTGCCAGAAACTGCAGAAGAGTTAGATACCTACTATCAGTTCCGTTGGGAAATGCTGCGTAAGCCGCTGCATCAGCCCATGGGATCGGAGCGCGATGCCTGGGATGCCCTGGCGCATCACCAAATGGTGGTCGATGAGCAGGGGCAGCCGGTTGCCGTCGGCAGGTTGTACATTAATGCCGATAACGAAGCCGCCATTCGCTTTCTCGCCGTCCATCCATCGGTACAGGGAAAGGGGCTGGGAACGCTGGTGGCGATGACGCTGGAGTCCGTTGCCAGACAGGAAGGCGTCAAGCGGGTGGTGTGTAGCGC
Organism: Erwinia sp. JUb26; assembly: GCF_003751505.1. Taxonomy (GTDB): domain Bacteria; phylum Pseudomonadota; class Gammaproteobacteria; order Enterobacterales; family Enterobacteriaceae; genus Erwinia. The sequence continues at coordinate 19,250 of NZ_RJVB01000011.1, forward strand.
TCGTGAGGATGCCGTGGATTTCTTCTCCAAGCTGGGCTATCTCAATCAGGGCGAGATCACCGCGCCGCAAACTACCCCGGTGCGCCACTTTTTAATGATTAAACCGGTCGTCACGCTGGACGATATTCTGCACCGCGCAGACTGGTGTGGCCAGCTGCAGCAGGCATGGTATGAACACATCCCCCTCAGCGAGAAAATGGGCGTGCGCATTCTGCAGTACACCGGGCAGAAATTTGTCACCACCATGCCGGAGACCGGAAATCAGAATCCCCATCACACGCTGTTCGCCGGCAGTCTGTTTTCCCTGGCTACACTCACCGGCTGGGGGCTGATTTGGCTGCTTCTGCGTGAACGGCACCTGGGAGGCACCATCATTCTGGCCGACGCGCATATTCGCTACAGCAAGCCCATCAGCGGCAGGCCCGGTGCGATTGCCAATCTGGGATCGCTCAGCGGTGATTTAGACCGCCTCGCCCGCGGTCGCAAGGCGCGCGTGCAGCTGGAAGTCGAGCTGTTTGGCAATGATGAATCCGGCGCGGTGTTTGAAGGGGTATATATCGTTTTGCCTGCCGATCCCGACGGACCTCTGGAATCTGGCGGTTCGGGGCACTAATTTTTATTACTTCGCGTTTAGCCAGTTTGCTCCAGGCGGCTCAAACTGGCTATTTCCCATCGAATCACGCTTTATCGTTTAGCGGACCGTTTATTGATTGCCGCGCACTTCGCCGTTAATCATCTGCTGTTGGAGGGAAGTATCAGCCGGGGTGGCGGAAAGCGAGGCGTTCACCGTAGGTTTTAACGGTTTTTCCCGTTGCAGCAGGGCCTTACCGCTGAGTTGAAGATTGCCTTTACCCTGTGCCAGCGGCGGCCAGCCCCAATTCTGCAGCAGGTTGACCTGCACCTGGCGACCATTGAGGGTAAAGGACGTGGCTCTGTCTGGCTGTTGGCTGACAGTGGCTTTGCCTTCCAGCATGCCATCACCGCTAAACGCGCTCATTTCCGTGATGTTAATATTATCGTCGTCGGCGGCCAGCGTGAGCGACGGGTGACGAACATCAACGCGGTTGAAGGTGGCTTCAGCCGCATTCAGGCTCAGATTACCCGCCCAGACTCCCCACTGATGGCTGCGTGCCAGCAGCAGATTACTGCCCGTACCTTCCAGAGACGTCATCTGGAAAGGGAATGCCGGATCGATATCAATGATCAGATTGCGATTGGCACTGAATCTCTTGATTTCAACGCTATCCAGCCAGCCCGGCAGCGTTTGCATCCAGCGCTCACGCCAGGTTGAGGGAAGCGTGTACTCCAGACCGGCAATGACCACTTCATCAAGGTTCAGCTTTTTATCGCTGCGGTTCCAGTTGCCCTGTGCGCGGATCAGGCCGTTAACCCAGCGTGAACTGAACTGCGAAAGCTCAACGCCCTGCGGGGAAAAGTCGAGACTGGCTATGGGGTCGTCCAGCTGCAGGCTGCCGTTGACAAAGCTACTGGCGTTCATCGCCAGCGATCCGCCATCGCTCTGCCAGTCACCGTGGATCAGGGTGATATTTTTAAGCACTAAATCTAAATCGGTCACCGCCCAGTCGCGCCCTTCCAGGCGAGCATCGGTGACATCAACTCTCCCCAGCCGAATCTCAGGAAGAGACAGCAGCGGCTGTAAAAAATCACTCAGCGTTTTATCACTTTGCAGACGTATGCTGTTGAGGCGCAGGCTGGAAATCTGCCAGTTACCGGCCGCATCACGGCGTGCGTTCGCCGTCGCTGAACCGCGTGCAACATCGGCACCCAGATTGCTAATCGTCCATTCCTGGCCCTTCACACTGCCTTCAATCAGTGCGTTAGCCGCCGGTACGCCATTCAGCACCAGAGATCCGGCGCTGATCTGAAAACTTGCCTGATAGTCCGGCCGGGCAGTGGCTTCCGGCTGCCAGGGAATAATGCCACCGTCTACCCGCTGTGCCTGTAATGACCCGCCATCCTGGGAGCGATTTAGCGCCATCTGGCTAAACTGGAGCCTGTCGGCCTGCAAAGAAACCGGCGGGGCGCCGTTATTCAGATTTAACGTTCCCTGATTCAGCCGGATGCTGGAGAAATGAAGTGGATTGCTGAACTGCTTAAGGCTCAGGCCGAGGTCAACGCGCTTAGCGACCAGCGTCGCGGGTTGGCCATCGTGGCCGAAGGCAACATCATCAAGCAGGAGATGGCTGGGACGAGAAAAGTCATGCTCAATTTTACTCATGGTGAGCTGATAGGCGGTGTCATCACTGATCTGGCGGCTAATCCATCCTGCACCCCACTGGGTTTGCAGCAGCACATAAAGAGCAACGATGACCAGCAGCAACACCAGCAGCAGCGTGAGCAGAACTTTTCCGAGAAACTTCATGGCAACCATCCCGTGGAAAATCGGTAATGGCTTGTTATGCCTGATTTATCGCCGTTTCTCAACCGGGAAGGCACTGACAGGGCCGAAATTATCTGCCCTGTCAGCGTACGACTCTGACCGCTGCGGAATTATTTTTCCTGCGGGAACACCAGATTCAGAACAATAGCAGTGATCCCGCCCGCCGCGATGCCGGAAGAGAGCAGGGTTTTCAGCCAGTCAGGGGCGAACTGCAGGATCAGCGGCTGCTGGGATACGCCCAGGCCAACTGCCAGCGACAGCGCAATAATCATAATCGCACGGCGGTTTAGCGGCTCGCGTGACACGATGCGCACGCCGGAAGCGGCGATGGTACCAAACATGACAATCGTCGCTCCGCCCAGCACCGGTTCAGGAATATGCTGCACAAAACCGCTGACGGCCGGGAACAGCCCCAGCACAATCAGCATCAGCGCCACGACAAAACCTACGTAGCGGCTGGCAACGCCGGTCAGCTGGATCACGCCATTATTCTGCCCAAAGCAGGAGTTGGGAAAGGTATTGAACAGCGCAGATACGCAGGAGTTAAGGCCGTTAGCCAGCACGCCCCCCTTCAGTCGCTTCATATACAGCGGGCCACTGACCGGCTGCTCGGAAACGTCGGAGGTCGCGGTAATGTCGCCAATGGTTTCCAGCGAGGTCACCATAAATACCAGCATCAGCGGGATCAGCAGATTCCAGTCGATACCCAGTCCGTAATACAGCGGCATCGGGATCGCCACCAGAGAGGTATTGCCTGGCGCGGTATCGGCCGGCAGCATACCCAGCGCCCACGCCAGCAGATAGCCAACGGCCATGGCGATCACCAGTGAAGCAACGCGCAGGTAGGGATTACGCTGGCGGTTAAGCAGAATAATCACCGCCAGAACGGCTCCGGCCAGCAGCAGGTTTTTAGGTGCGCCGAAAGTATGGTCGTTCATCGCCGCATAGCCGCCGCCGATGGAGGTCAGGCCGACCTGAATCAGCGACAGGCCGATAATCATCACCACCACACCGGAAACCAGCGGGGTAATGACCCGGCGCGCGAGGTGCAGAACGCGGGACAGGGCCATTTCCGTGCAGGAGGCGAGCATCAGCGTGCCGAACAGGGCAGCCATCATGGTCGGGACGTCAGCACCGCCGTTCTTCAGCGCCAGCCCGCCCATAATCAGCGGAGAAACAAAGTTAAAGCTGGTTCCCTGGATAGAGAGCAGCCCGGAACCCACCGGTCCCCATGTTTTGATCTGCAGAATCGATGCCACGCCGGAAGCGAACAGCGACATGCTGATGATGTGCTGCGTATCCTGCGCCGGTAAGCCGAGGGCCTGACAAATCAGCAGCGCCGGTGTGATGACCGCAACGAACATCGCCAGCAGGTGCTGACAGGCGGCAAACAGAGTCTGAGGGAGCGGTGGACGGTCTTCAAGACGATAAATCAACTCACTGTTGCTCACCGGAGCAGGTTGGTGGGCAGCGGCATCATGGGCATCAACGGACATGTTCGGGGTTCCAGCGGGAATAAAGTGGCGATTTTAATCCTCTGTCGTTGAAAAGCAAACGTTTGCTGGTGGCAACCATTGACGTAGAGGTCGACGAAGAAGGCCAGGTGTTTCAGGCGTTGGTGTAGCGCTCGGTTTCAGGCAGCCAGCGTTCAATCAGTGCCTGCGCCTGCTGGGGATAGTGTTGATGAATATGGCGAGCAACACGCTGAACTTCCGGGATCATCGCGCCATCGCGCAGTAGATCGGCGACTTTAAACTCGGCATTGCCGGTCTGACGCGTGCCCAGCAGCTCGCCGGGGCCGCGGATTTCGAGATCGCATTGGGCAATAACAAAACCATCATTACTGTCGCGCAGAACCTGGAGGCGTTTTTGTGCGGTTTTGCTCAGCGGGGCTTTATACAGTAGTACGCAGTGAGAAGCGACCGCGCCGCGCCCGACTCGCCCGCGCAGCTGATGCAGCTGCGCCAGCCCCAGTCGTTCCGGGTTTTCAATAATCATCAGGCTGGCGTTAGGGACATCAACCCCGACTTCAATCACCGTGGTGGCGATCAGCAACTGAATTTCACCGGCCTTAAAGGCCTGCATCACGGCCTGTTTCTCCGCCGGTTTCATACGACCGTGCACCAGGCCAACCTGCAAATCAGGCAGCGCCAGTTTCAACTCTTCCCAGGTGGCTTCAGCCGCCTGCGCTTCCAGCAGCTCTGACTCTTCAATCAGGGTACATACCCAGTACGCCTGACGGCCTTCTGCACTACAGGCGCTTTTAACGCGGGCGATAATATCCGCACGGCGCGTATCTGGGATGGCCACGGTGGTGACAGGCGTTCTACCCGGCGGCAGTTCGTCGATGGTTGAGGTATCAAGGTCGGCATAGGCGGTCATCGCCAGGGTACGTGGAATCGGCGTGGCGGTCATAATCAGCTGATGCGGGTGGAAACCCTGCTCTACGCCTTTTTCCCACAGTGCCAGGCGCTGGTGGACGCCAAAGCGATGCTGCTCATCGATAATCACCAGCGCCAGGCCGTTAAACTGCACCTGCTCCTGGAATATCGCGTGGGTCCCGACAATCATCGATACCTGACCGCTGGCAATGGCCTCCTGCTGGGCAAGGCGAGCCTTACCTTTCTGTTTTCCGGCCAGCCAGCCCACTTCAATCCCCAGCGGAGCAAACCACTGGCGGAAGTTATTGGCGTGCTGTTCGGCCAGCAGTTCCGTGGGGGCCATCAGCGCAACCTGTTTTCCCCAGGCAATCACATTCAGTGCCGCCAGGGCTGCCACCAGCGTTTTACCTGAGCCAACGTCGCCCTGCACCAGGCGCATCATCGGATAATCTTTCGCGAGATCCGCTTCTATCTCACGCCCAACGCGCTGTTGAGCGCCGGTAGGACGGAACGGGAGCGCGGCGAGTAATTGTTCGCTGAGGGTGTGGCGGGGTGACATGGCCAGCGCGTGATAGCGCTGTGCACCGGCGCGTACCGCCAGCATGCTGAGATTGTGGGCCAGCAGTTCTTCCATAATCAACCGGCGCTGTGCTGGATGGGTGCCGCTGTCGAGATCGCTCAGGGCGATATCCGGCGGTGGGCGATGCAGAGTTCGCAGCGCCTCCGGCAGTCCAATCATTCCCTGGCTCAGTTCCGGCGGCAGCAGTTCGGCAATGGCGCAGGTGTCCAGCAGGGCAAGCGCCTGATCGGTCAGGTTGCGCAGCGTGGCCTGGCGGATGCCTTCGGTGGTGGAATAGACCGGAGTCAGCGTTTCCTGCAGACCGGTCACACCCTGTTCACCCTGAATCTTATATTCCGGGTGAATGATTTCGGCGCCGCGCTGGCCGCGCTTGATTTCACCATAGGCGGTCACGCGCCGCCCGATGGCCAGGCTGTTTTTCATCCCTGCATTAAAATTGAAGAAGCGCAGCGTCAGCACGCCGGTGCCATCGCTAATCTGGCAGGTTAGCATGCGGCGGCGGCCAAAGCTGATATCGCAGTGCAGCACGTCACCTTCAACGGTGGCAAAGATGCCCGGCAGCAGATCGTTAATGGTATAAAGCTGAGTACGATCTTCATAACGCATCGGCAGATGCAGTAGCAGATCCTGAACGGTAAGCAGGCCTATTTTAGCCAGCTTTGCTGCCTGATTGGCACCCACGCCGGTGAGCGTATTCAGCGGAATGGCATCCAGCAGGCGGCCCTGCATTATTTCATCGCCTTTGACTGCATCGTTGCCCACCACTCAGGGTCTGCTTCTACTTCGCCACAGTCGTTGATCACCGGGTAGGGCAGACTTTTCTGCTTCGCAACGCGCGCCAGCACCGGGTAGCCGCCTTCAAACAGCAGACGCTGCTGCTCGGCGTAAGGTAGTGTGCTTTCATGGCGCAGGTACATACCTGCATTCTGGCGCTGACGCTGGGCTTCATACAGGATCAGTGCGGAGGCTACGGAGACGTTCAGCGACTGCACCATACCAATCATTGGAATGATGATGTCCTGGTCGGCCAGATCCAGTGCTTCCTGAGTGATACCGGTTTTTTCCTGGCCCATCAAAATACAGGTAGGGCGGGTGTAGTCGATTTCGCGGAAATCGACGGCTTTATCCGACAGGTTGGTCGCCAGAATCTGCATATCCTGGCTTTTAAGATGCTGCACGGCTTCAGAAATGCTTCGGTGCGTTTTTACCTGCACCCAGCTGTTGCTACCGGCGGCGGATGACACCATGGTGCGCATACGGCTCCCGGGCCAGACGGCATGCACTTCATGCACGCCAACGGCATCGGCAGTACGGATCACCGCAGAAACGTTATGGGGCTTATGAACCTGCTCCATACAGACCGTCAGATCGTGCTGGCGTGCGGCCAGCATTTCACGGATACGGGCATAACGTTGTGCATTCATGCGAAGAATAACTCCCTGAAAATGGTAATTCCGTCGCGGTACGATAAATCGACGATCGGGTGAAAGGCGACTAAAGCGAAGACGTGCTCCGCTTTAGTCCTTAGTTGCGGTTACGATGCACCTTGATGACATCCGGCATTACGCGGATTTTACGCATAATGTTAGCCAGATGAACGCGATCGCGCGCCGTCAGACGGATAAAGGCGCTGTACACGCGGCCATCTTTCTCTTCGGTATTCAGGCTCTGAATATTAGAACCCGCGGTATTAATTGCCGCAGTCAGATTAGCCAGCGCACCCTGGTGGTTAAACATATCCACTTTGATTTCGGCGACAAATTCCTGTTCGGTGTCTTTGTCCCACTCTACCGCCATGAATTTCTCAGGCTCTTTCTGGTAGCCGCGGATATTCCGGCAGGATTCGTGGTGAACCACCAGACCTTTACCCGGGCTCACGTGGGCAACGATCGGGTCACCGGGAATCGGGCGACAGCACTTGGCGAAGGTAATCAGGACGCCGTCAGCACCTTTAATCGGCAGCTTGCTGCGAGAAGGCGAGGACGTTGGCGTTTCAGCCGGAGCAGCGTCACTGTGCTGGAGATTCTTCGCCACGACCACGCTCATTGCATTACCCAGGCCAATTTCCGCCAGCAAATCGTCCAGCGTGGCGAGCTTCATGCGCTCAAGTTCGTGCTGAACATTGGCTTCAGGTATTTCGGCCAGCTTGCGGCTGCCGCCGAGGGCATGATTAAGCAGACGTCGGCCAAGGCTGACGGAGTCATCGCGCTTCAGGTTTTTCAGCAGTTGACGAATTTTGGCGCGCGCTTTCGAGCTGACGACAAAGTTCAGCCACGCCGCATTCGGCCGCGCGCCCGGCGCGGTAATAATCTCTACCGTTTGCCCGCTGGTCAGCGATTGTGACAGTGGATAAGGCTGGCGATCGACGCGGGCCCCAACGCAGGCATGGCCGATATCGGTATGCACCGCATAGGCAAAATCAACCGGCGTTGCTCCAGCAGGAAGCTCAACGATGCGGCCTTCCGGGGTGAAAACGTAAATCTCGTCCGGGAACAGATCGGATTTTACGCTTTCGATAAATTCAAATGAGCTACCGGCGCTCTGCTGCAGCTCCAGCAGGCTTTGCAGCCAGCGCTGGGCGCGAATTTGTGCGGTGGTGCTGCTTTCGCCCTGTTCTTTATAAGCCCAGTGCGCTGCTACCCCCATTTCCGCCATCTGATCCATATCTTCAGTACGGATCTGCACCTCAACCGGCACGCCGTGCGGGCCGATCATCGAGGTGTGCAGCGACTGATAGCCGTTAGCCTTAGGAATCGCGATGTAGTCTTTGACTCGCCCCGGACGCGGCTTATACAGGCTGTGCATCTGGCCGAGAACGCGATAGCAGGTATCCATATCATGCACGATCACCCGGAAAGCGTAGATATCCATAATCGAATGAAAACGCTGTTCTTTCAGGTGCATTTTGCAATAGATGGAATAGAGGTGCTTCTCGCGGCCGCTTACACGGCAGGGAATACCGGCTTCCTGCAGGCGACCGTCGATTTCTGAGAGGATCTTCTGAATCATCTCTTTACGGTTGCCGCGCGCGGCCTTCACCACCTCTTTAATTACCCGATAGCGGTTGGGATACAGGGCTTCAAAGCCCAGTTCTTCCAGCTCGGTTTTAAGATGGTGAATACCCAGACGGTGCGCCAGAGGACTGTAAATTTCCAGCGTTTCCAGAGCGATACGCCGCCGTTTATCCGGACGTAAAGAACCCAGCGTGCGCATATTGTGCGTACGGTCGGCCAGCTTGATCAGAATGACGCGAATATCCTGCACCATCGCCATGATCATCTTGCGGAAGTTTTCCGCCTGCGCTTCTTTTTTGTCGCGGAATTTCAGCTTATCAAGTTTGGACACGCCTTCGACCAGCTCAGCAACGCTTTTGCCGAACAGCTGTTCCATATCCTGATACGTAGCGGGGGTGTCTTCGATAACATCGTGCAGCAGAGCGGCCATGAGCGTTTCATGGTCGAGCTTCATCTCTGCCAGGATGCAGGCAACGGCTACCGGGTGAGTAATATAGGGTTCACCGCTGGAGCGTGTCTGTCCCTCGTGAGCATCACGTGCGACAAGATAAGCTTGCTTGAGGCGCTTTATTTGCTCCTCAGGCAAGTATTTTTCAATCAGTTGATTGAGGCTTTCAAACAGATACAAGGCGAGCCTTCAGATCCGATTAACGACGACCTTCAGCGATAGCGGTCACAGCCTGAATTTCAGCGGCTTCCTGCTCTTGCTGTTCCTGACGATCGCGCACGTCAAGGATCTGATTAGTGATCAGGCCCTCTTCGATTTCGCGCAGTGCGATAACGGTAGATTTATCGTTTTCTTCTGGAACCAGTGGATCTTTACCACCAACCTGCATCTGACGTGCGCGACGTGCTGCCACCAGAACCAGGTCAAAACGGTTACCAATTTTTTCTACTGCGTCCTGTACGGTTACGCGTGCCATAAGTGTGATACTCCACGGGTGAAGAAATGACTCGGCATAATACTGAGTTGTCCTCAGTCTGCCAATAGTTTGCGAATTAAAGCATCATGACGGGCTTTTTGACGGCCCATGCGCAGACGCTCTGCGCGAATGATGGTCTTTAGATCGGACAAAGCCAGATCGAAATCATCATTCACGATTAAATAGTCGTATTCGGCATAGTGGCTCATTTCTGCCACGGCCTGTTCCATACGTCGGGTTATCACCTCTTCACTGTCCTGCCCACGCCCACGCAGGCGACGATCCAGTTCATCTTTCGAAGGCGGCAACACGAAAATGCTGCGCGAAGCCGGCATTTTCTGACGAATCTGTTTGGCACCCTGCCAGTCGATATCAAGAAAAACATCAACGCCGGTAGCCAGAACCTGCTCAATCGCCTTGCGGGAGGTTCCGTAATAATTACCGAACACTTCGGCATGTTCCAAAAAGGCATCTTCGCTAATCATGGAACGAAACTCATCGTGGTTAACGAAGTAGTAATGTTCGCCGTGATTTTCACCAGGCCGCACGCCGCGAGTGGTATGTGAAATAGAAACCTGTGTGTCGTACAGCGGTTGCGTTTTTAACAGTGCCTGAATCAGGCTGGATTTACCCGCGCCGCTGGGGGCGGAAACAATATAAAGCGTGCCTTGAGCCATGATTATTCTTGATATGCCAATAAAGCGGAGTCTACTTCCTGCACAGTATACACATGTGCAGCCCTTCATGCAGCGTTTCGGCTGAGTAATGCGCCATTTTATCCGAAAACGGACAGCATCACGCAAAAGATTGTGTTCAACCTACTGTTGCAGAAAAAGTCTCAGGGCCTGTTTCCAGAATCCTGATTTGCCGCTCGTCAGCCCGATCCTGCTGCGCTTTACTGCAGCCTGTCGGTGGTTCACTTGGGAGAGGCAGGGATGCGACATCTGTTATTAGCGATCGGGCTATTCAGTGCATTTTCACAGGCAGAGTGCCCGGTCTGGACGCCCGCGAGGCAAATTGTTGAAATCGCGGCGTTGGAAAAGCAGTTACGGCAGTGGGATGACGCTTATTACCGTCAGGGAGTCGGGCTGGTGACCGACGAGCGTTACGACGCTTTGCAGTCAAGGCTGCAGAGCTGGCAACGTTGCTTTCAGCCTGACAGCGATTTACGCCACCCTCAGCTATCCACAGATGGCAAAATTCTCCATCCCGTTGCTCACGTTGGAGTGAAAAAGCTGAAGGATAAGCAGGCAGTGGCTGGCTGGATGGAGAACCGGCGTGATTTATGGGTGCAGCCGAAAATAGACGGTGTTGCCGTTACGCTGGTCTACCAGGATGGGCAACTGCAGCGGGCAATTAGCCGTGGTGATGGTCTGCGTGGTGAAGACTGGACGGAAAAGGCCCGACGGATACCCGCCATACCGCAATCTATTCCATTTCGTGAGGGGCAGGCTGTGTTCCAGGGAGAACTTTACCTGATGATGAACGGTCATCGGCAGGCGCAGCACGGTGGTAAAAATGCCCGTTCAAAGGTTGCTGGCGCGCTGATGGCAAAACAGCAGACTGATGTGCTGGGCAATCTCGGGTTGTTTATCTGGGCCTGGCCGGATGGCCCGCCAACGCTGGCGAAGCGCCTTAAAGGAATACGCGATGCTGGATTTACCGATATCGGTCCCTGGACCCGCTCAGTACAGGATGCCGATGCCGTGCAGAAGTGGCGCAGGCGCTGGTTCGAATCGCCGTTACCTTTTGTGACCGACGGCGTTGTTGTTCACAGCGATCCCGGATTGCAAGGGAGCCTGTGGATGCCCGATCTCGGCAACTGGGCCGTCGCCTGGAAATACCCACCGCCGCTGGTTAGCAGCGAGGTAAGGGATGTGGCATTCACCATCGGTCGCAGTGGAAAAATTAGCGTGGTGCTGAACCTTGAACCCGTGCAGCTTGATGACAAACGGGTGAGCCGGGTCAGTATCGGCTCACTGAAGCGCTGGCGTGAAAAAGATATTGTTCCCGGGGATCAGGTGACCGTCGGTCTGGCGGGGCAGGGGATCCCGCGGCTGGAAGAGGTGAGCTGGCGTGTAGCCGAGCGCCTCTATCCGCGTCCCCCGGATCGGCGGCAGTATACGATGTTGAGCTGTTTCCAACCCGTAAAGGGCTGCAAAGCCCAATTTTTGGCTCGCCTGGAGTGGCTTGGTGGCAAACAGGCGCTGAACTTTTCGGGCATCGGCCCCCGAACCTGGCAGCGCCTGGTAAATTCGGGCAGTCTGACCCATCTGTTTTCATGGGTAACGCTGTCAGAGGAAAGGCTACGGACATCCATCAGTGTTAATCAACATATTGCGCATATTCTCTGGCAGCAGTTTCAACTGAGCCGCCAGCAGCCTTTTAAACGCTGGGTCAGAGCGCTGGGAGTGCCTGTGCCGGAGTCGGCCTTACGGGCACTCACCGATGACAGTTGGGATGAACTTCTTTCACGAACGGAAGAACAGTGGCTGAAACTGCCCGGAATTGGGGTGAAACTGGCGCGGCAGATTGGCGTTTTCCTGAACCATCCGGAGGTACGGGAAATGATAGCCGCGCTGAAGTAAGCCGATACGCTACAATTCGCCTGGCTGAGGGGGCTCAGTGGTCACCGTGCGGGTAGTTGAACACCGGCAGGCCCAGTTTGAAACGAAGCGCCAGCAAACGGGCAACAAAGCCGCAGATCAGGGTGATGATGACCACGGTTTCCATCGCAAGCGCAGTTTTTGACAGCAAAATGTAGACCCATCCTGATGCAAAGGCGATTCCGGCATAGAGCTCTTTTTGGAAAACCAGCGGAATGCGATTGCAAAACATATCACGCAAAACCCCACCAAAAACACCGGTGACGACGGCGCTGATAGCGGCAATAATCCCGGCATGCCCCATATCAAGGGCAACCTGCGCGCCCAGTATTGAAAATACCACCAGTCCCAGCGCATCAAGCACCAGAAATACCTTACGCAAGTGGGGCATGAGCGGAGCGGCAAGGGTGGTAATGACCGCCGCAGCGGCGACGATCATGATGTATTCAGGATGCTTAACCCAGCCCAAAGGATAGTGGCCCAGCAGCATATCGCGTACCGAGCCGCCGCCAATCGCGGTGACTGAGGCGATGATGATGACGCCGAACATGTCCATCTTACGGCGACCCGCGGCAAGAGCCCCGGTCATGGCTTCAGCAGTGATGCCGATAATGTAAAGCACGGTGAGTAACATGGTCTGCTCCTGGATAGAGGGCGCAAGCCTAAGGGGTTATCGGACTCCCGGCGACTGAATTTTTCTCAGGGAGAGACTGAAATATTAGTTTTAATAATTAAATAAGGTTTATTAATGCGCATTATTCAGTTATCTAATTGTTTTTGTTGTTATTAATTATTATCTTGCTTTCGTCTTTTGAATTTCATGTATTAATAAAAGTTATTCATACAATCTGGTGGCGGGGGTGAAAAAACGTACAGGCCGCAGTTGATTTTCACGACCCTACAGGTCCCCAGTCGTGAAGGAGTAGATATACACTATGACATTATCTGAATCGGTAAATAGTTGCGATAATTATTGATTGAAGTCTGTTACACGATTTTATTATTCGTTCGTTTTTTGTGGTTGTTGTTTTGACCTTTCTGGCTGTGATGTGTAGAAAAGGGTATACTACTGAATTAATCTGATTAGGATAGATATCCTGTCATGATCTTAATTATAAAGAGGTGGTCTATATACTGATGTAATTAGTGGGATAGGTAATTTAATGGATGGTTTTAGTGTAAGTGGTGGTAGTTTGCAGGGCGATAAAGCGTTAACTTGTATTCGAATCATAGGGAGAATTATGATGATATTTTATCGGGAGGGAGTATGAACAGATACACAGTGACCATATCTGATGACCATCCACATATATTGTATTCACTAAAAATGCTTTTTTCTGGCAATGATAAATTTCTTATCACTAATGAAGCCGTCTGTGGAAAAGACCTGCTGTCGGCGTTGTCTGCGAAGTTAACGGATATCGTGATTACGGATTTTTCTCTGGGTTCGGATCGATCAACAATTGATGGATTTACTAAACTACGTGCTTTGCATGGCCGTTTCCCTGATGTGAGAATCGTTTTACTGACCTCACAAAAAAACACGGCGATCTTAAGAAAAGCTAGTGAATATGGGGTTCACGCCATCGTGAGTAAAGGTGATAGTGTCGAAGAAACGGTATTGGCTTGCCACCATGTTATCAGCCAGCCGGATTGTTATTACTCCTCATCACTCAGCTATCTCAAAGAACCTGTTAAAGGTGGTGAGCGAGGAAGTACGCTAACGCCTAAGGAACTGGAAGTGGTTCGGTTGTTTTCATCCGGCTACTCGCTTGCTGAAATTGCACAGCGGCAGAATCGAACGATTAGCACTATCTCTACTCAAAAGTATAATGCTATGCGCCGTTTAGGCGTTTCTTCAAATATTGAATTAATTCGCTACGCGTATGCGCAAGGACTGATCTGACTTTCATCAGGTCTAAAAATAATTTTTTTGGAATTTAACCCCTCTTAACTAGAGTGTATTTAGAGTTTTTAGTCTGCTTGTTTATGACAAGTTTTATTGATATGGTTCTGTCGAGTGTGACTATGGACTGGATGAGATTAATATCCAATGTAGTATAAATAATTGTTATCTTGTTGCAACAATGTCGTTGCGAAGATGAATTTACCCAGGGAATTACCACCAAAATTAATCTGGTGACCTAACGTAATAAAATAAAATGAAAAGAATGATCAAACGTATTCACATTAGTTCGAACAGGCCAGTAGCCTGAACGACTACTGGTCACTATCAGTTCTTTTTAACAAATTCTGACTTCAGTTTCATCGGCCCAAAACCGTCAATTTTGCAGTCAATGTTGTGATCGCCCTCAACCAGCCGGATACCTTTCACTTTGGTGCCTATTTTTAGCGGTGTCGAACTTCCTTTAACTTTTAAATCTTTAATAACGGTCACGCTATCGCCGTCTGCCAGTAGATTGCCATTGGCATCTTTAACGATCAGGCCCTCATCAGAACCGCTTTCAGCGCCATCAGCCCAGACATGGCCGCATTCCGGGCAGTTAAGCATGTCCCCATCCTGCCAGCTGTATTCAGAGCTGCACTTTGGGCAGGGAGGTAAAGTTTGCATGGTTGAGCCTCAAATAAATCCATAGTAAAAGAAGGGTGATAGTTTACCCTCTGAAGCATTTTCTTCCTACCATAAAAAAACGCTATAAGCAGGCTTATAGCGTTGAGGCGCTGCAGGTGACGACATCATGCATCGGACATCGGCATAACGTCCTCCAGCACCCGGCTTTCTGAATCGAATGATAAAGAGTCAGAAAATTTACTCGATATTCTGGATTTGCTCGCGCATCTGTTCAATCAGGACCTTCAGCTCAATGGCTGACGCGGTGATGTCCGCATTGATTGATTTAGAACCCAGCGTATTGGACTCACGGTTGAACTCCTGCATCATAAAGTCCAGACGGCGGCCGACCGCCTCTTTTTTCTTCAGGATGTTATAGGTTTCTTTCACGTGCGCTTCCAGGCGGTCCAGCTCTTCTGCGACATCCACGCGCTGTGCCAGCATCACCAGTTCCTGCTCCAGGCGATTATTTTCCAGCTGTACCTGCGCGTCTTCCAGACGGGCAACCAGGCGCTCGCGCTGCCATTTCAATACATCTGGCATATGGGTACGGACTTTACTGACTTCGGTACTGACGCCTTCCAGACGCTGCTCAATCAGCGTCTTCAGCGCCGCACCTTCCGTTTCACGGGCGGTGATAAAGTCGTCAATAGCGCCGTCGAGCAGGGTTAATAGCTGTGCTGAGATGGCATCCAGATCCTGCTCTTCTGCCGACATGACGCCGGGCCAGCGCAGGATATCGACCGGGTTAATTTCACCCTCGTCGCTCTGCATTTTGACCCAGTTCGCCGCCTGCACCAGCTGAACCGCCAGTTTTTCATTCAGCACCAGGGCACTTTGCGCGCTGGGGTCAGCGTCGAAACGCAGGTTAACCTCCACTTTACCGCGCGTCAGCCGATTGCGGATGCGTTCACGGATGGCAGGCTCCAGTCCGCGAAATTGTTCCGGCAGGCGGATATACGTTTCAAGATAGCGCTGGTTAACAGAGCGCAGTTCCCAGGCGGCGCTGCCCCAATCACCTTTGGTTTCACGGCGTGCGTAGGCGGTCATACTGCGGATCATTTTGCGTACTCGCTTAAGAGAAAGATGCCGGAAGTATAACGGTGCAGGCGCTGGCTTAACAGGTATTCAGTCAAATGTCAGCACAACGGCTGACGTTTTATCTACCGCAGATTAAGATGTTAAGAATAATCCGGCCTGAGTGCCGGGCCACCCGGCTGTCATCGTCATTTCCAGGAGAGTCCATGTCTGCTCGTTTATTTTATTCTTCTATTTTACTTTTAGCGCTCACGGGATGCAGTGTGCCGGGCAAGGTGACGAGCACAGCAGCACCGACGTGTACGATCGGTGAGGCAATGCAGCAGACCACGCTCTATTTCGGCCTGAACAGGCCACAAGGACCGGCGATTACCGATGCCGAGTGGCAGACGTTTGTCGATAAGGACGTTACGCCGCGCTTTAAAGATGGCCTGACCGTCTTTGCGGCTAAAGGGCAGTGGCTGGGCAACGACGGGAAGCTCGCACGTGAAGATAGCCGGGCGTTAATGTTGATTCATGCCACAGATCGCAGCAGCGAGCAGGGGATTGAAGCACTGCGGGCGATTTATAAACAGCGATTTGCCCAGGATTCGGTCATGCGGGTTGATACGCCAGCCTGCGTGGCTTTCTGACCAGCGTTCACTTACCAAGATGCCCGGTACCAAAGTACCGGGCTGAACGTTACAGCACCAGCCCGGCGAAGGCGGCGGAAAGTAAACTCACCAGCGTGGAGCCATAGATCAGCTTCAGGCCGAAGCGCGATACCACATTTCCCTGCTGCTCATTAAGCCCCTTGATAGCGCCAGCCACAATGCCGATCGAGGCAAAGTTAGCAAACGACACCAGGAACACGGACAGGATCCCCAGTCCGCGCGGCGACAGTTCGGCCGCGATTTTTTTCAGCTCGATCATCGCCACAAACTCATTTGTCACCAGCTTGGTGGCCATAATACTGGCGGCCTTCAGGGCATCGGCTGGTGGAATACCGATTAGCCAGGCAAACGGCCAGAAAATATAGCCAAGGATTTGCTGGAAGCTGATACCGAACACCGCGGCGAACAGCGCATTAACCGCTGTTATCAAGGCAATAAAGCCAATCAGCATCGCCAGGATAATCATTGCGACTTTAAAACCGGCGAGGATGTATTCGCCCAGCATCTCAAAGAAACTCTGATCTTCATGCAATTTTTCCAGCCGAATCTCGAGTTCATCACCCACCGGTGTCGGGTTGATGATCGACAGGATGATAAAGGTGCTGAACATGTTAAGCACCAGTGCCGCCACCACGTAGCGCGGTTCAATCATCGACATATAGGCACCGACAATCGACAGCGAGACGGTGGACATGGCGGCAGCGGCCATGGAATACAGGCGACGCTGGGAAATCTCTGCCAGGATACCCTTATAGGCGATAAAGTTCTCGGACTGGCCAAGGATTAAGGTACTGACGGCGTTGAATGACTCCAGTTTGCCCATGCCGTTGATTTTGGACAGCACGGTGCCAACAACGCGGATCAGCAGCGGCAGGATCTTCAGGTGCTGTAAAATACCAATGAGCGCTGAGATAAAGACAATCGGGCACAGCACGCCTAGGAAGATAAACGCCAGACCCTGAGAGCTCATGTTGCCAAACACAAAGTCGGTACCCTGCGCGGCATATTTCAACAGTGTTTCGAAGAAGCTGGAAACGGCACTGACCACGCTCAGCCCGCCGGATGCGTGCAGGAAGAACCAGGCCAGAGCGCCCTCAATGACGATCAGTTGCAGCAGGACGCGCGGACGAATTTTCTTGCGGTCGGTACTGAACAGCAGCGCCAGGCAGAAGATAATGGCCAGGGCCAGAATAAAATGTAAAACAGCAGTCATACGGACGGTCCCGCGTGAAGAGTCAATAAAGAGAGGCATTTAGCCATATATCGACTCTTTTTACATCCTGTTCCCGATTATCTTGCTGTTTTAACCGTTGATTATCTGCCCGTTGCATAACGGCGCGCGGATGGCGGCCGCTGCGATAGGCATTCGTCGGTGAAATCCGTATAATGCGCAGCCAATTATAAAGCTAGCCGGAGAATAAACTATGCGTCCATCAGGCCGTAGTGCACAGCAGGTGCGCCCCGTAACCCTGACCCGTCATTACACCAAACATGCAGAAGGCTCTGTGCTGGTTGAATTCGGTGATACCAAGGTATTGTGTACCGCAACGATTGAAGAAGGCGTTCCTCGTTTCCTGAAAGGTCAGGGACAGGGATGGGTGACGGCTGAATACGGTATGTTGCCTCGTGCCACCCACAGCCGTAACGCCCGTGAAGCGGCGAAAGGTAAGCAGGGCGGCCGCACGCTGGAGATCCAACGTCTGATCGCACGATCCCTGCGCGCCGCGCTGGATCTGAAAGCCCTGGGCGAGTTTACCATCACCCTGGACTGCGACGTGCTGCAGGCCGATGGCGGTACGCGCACTGCATCAATCACCGGTGCCTGCGTGGCGCTGGCCGATGCGCTGAACCATCTGGTCGCTATCGGCAAGCTGAAAGCCAACCCGATGAAAGGGATGGTTGCGGCTATCTCCGTTGGCATCGTTAACGGCGAAGCGCTGTGCGATCTGGAATATGTGGAAGATTCCGCAGCCGAAACGGATATGAATGTGGTGATGACCGAAGACGGCCGCATGATTGAAGTGCAGGGCACTGCGGAAGGCGAGCCCTTCAGCCATGAAGAGCTGCTCAAGCTGCTTGAGTTGGCCCGGGGCGGCATTGACACATTGGTACAGGCGCAGAAAGCGGCGCTGGCTAACTGATTTTTCCAGGCGACTAACAGTCGCCTTTTTTTTGCCTGAATATTGAGGAATGACAACATGAAAGCCTGGCAGCGCCAATTTATCGAATTCGCCATCAACAAGCAGGTGCTGAAGTTTGGTGAGTTCACGCTGAAGTCAGGGCGCAAGAGCCCCTACTTCTTTAACGCCGGTTTGTTCAACACCGGGCGCGATCTGGCTCTGTTAGGCCGGTTTTATGCGCAGGCACTGGTGGATTCAGGCATTGATTTCGATCTGCTGTTTGGTCCGGCCTACAAGGGTATTCCTATTGCCACGACCACCGCCGTGGCGCTGGCGGATCATCACGATCGCGATGTGCCGTACTGCTTTAACCGCAAAGAGGCGAAAACCCACGGTGAAGGCGGTACGTTGGTCGGTAGTCCGCTGCAGGGTAAAGTGATGCTGGTGGATGACGTGATCACCGCAGGTACCGCGATCCGTGAATCGATGGAGATCATTGCGGCGAATCAGGCCAGCCTGGCCGGAGTGCTGATTTCCCTCAATCGTCAGGAGCGCGGACGCGGTACCATTTCGGCGATTCAGGAAGTTGAGCGGGATTACGGCTGTAAGGTGATCTCGATTATCACGCTGGAAGAGCTAATCAGCTATCTGGAAGAGAAACCTGAACTTGCCGATCACCTGGCGGCAGTGCGCGCCTATCGCAGTGAATACGGTATCTGAACGTTGAACTAAATCGACGTGGACCGGCCTCATTGCTGTGCCAGTCCACGTTGGTTTACACCAGCTGCATTGCAAACAGCGGCCAGCGAATCTCGAAATCCGCCGTCGGGCGATAGCGAAACTCTGAACGAACAAAGCGCGAAAGCAACCCTTCGCAAAAAGCCAGCAGTTGGCTGGCCAGCAGCGTTTCATCGGTAGCGAAACCTTCGCCTTCACGCATTTTCTTTTCGCGCATCACCTGGCGAATCTGTACTTCAATACGTTCAAACAGCTGGTTAATACGCCCCTGCAGGCGATCCTGTTCAAACATCAGCGCATGGCCGGTCAGAATGCGCGTTAAACCCGGATTACGCTCACCAAAGCCCAGAATCAACTGCGTGATAAGACGTAAACGCGTGAGCGTTTCTTTCTCGTCCTTCAAAATCAGATTGATGCGCGTAATCAGGCTGTCTTCGATAAATTCGATCAGGCTGTCAAACATCTTGGTCTTGCTGGGGAAATGCCGGTAAAGCGCCGCTTCAGAGACGCCAACGTTTGCCGCCAGCTTTGCGGTGGTTATCCGCTGGCTGCCGTCACTTGACTCCAGCATCTGCGCCAGTGCCTGCAGGATTTCCTCGCGACGATTCCTTTTCGCACTCTTTTTTTCAACCATGTCTTAAAAGACCCCTGAAAAGATCACCATAAACGGGCACGAGCCCACGCAACGTCCGTGAGCCTGATGGCTCACGGCGAAAAAACGGGTTTCGTTTTACGGGAACGGTGGAGGGTTACTGGCGGCCAGAATGGCCAAAGCCGCCTTCACCACGCACGCTGGTATCAAAATCGTTGACCAGATTGAACTCAGCCTGCACCACAGGAACAAAGACCATCTGAGCAATGCGCTCGCCCGGTTCGATGGTAAAAGCATCCTGGCCGCGGTTCCAGACGGAAACCATCAGCTGTCCCTGGTAGTCAGAATCAATTAAGCCGACCAGATTGCCCAGCACCACACCATGTTTATGACCGAGGCCGGAGCGTGGCAGGATAACTGCCGCCAGCGCGGGGTCGGCAATATGGATCGCTAAGCCCGTAGGGACCAGCGTCGTCTGGCCCGGCAGCAGGTCAACTGCGCCATCGAGGCAGGCGCGCAGATCAAGCCCGGCAGATCCAGAAGTGGCGTAAGTCGGCAGAGGGAATTCGTTGCCGACGCGCTGATCTAAAATCTTAACGTCGATTTTTTTCATCATAGTGAATGACTATCTCGTCTAGTAACTGTTGGCCAAGGAGAGACTTATCGCTGAGCGGTAAGACTTTATCTCCTTCCTGCCAAAAAAGGTGAAGAGCATTGGAATCGCTATTGAAACCCTGCCCGGCTTTGGCAACATTATTGGCGCAGATCAAGTCCAGATTCTTGCGCGCCCGTTTTTGTTGTGCGTATTCTTCCACATTCTGGGTTTCAGCAGCAAATCCTACCACGTAGGGGCGTCCCTCGGCTAAAGCCGCCACGCCGGCGACAATATCAGGGTTTTTCACCATTTTCAGGGTAATTTCATCGCCCTGCTTTTTGATTTTCTCTTCGGCAACTGCCGCAGCACGATAGTCAGCCACCGCCGCACAGCCGATGAAAATATGCTGCTGCGCCGCCTGCGCCATCACGGCATGCTGCATCTCAAGCGCGGTGGTGACATCAATGCGTTTGACCCACTGTGGGGTGGGTAATTCTACAGGTCCTGCCACCAGCGTGACGCTGGCGCCGCGTTTTGCTGCGGCAGCGGCGATGGCAAATCCCATCTTACCCGAGCTGTGATTGCTGATGAAGCGCACCGGGTCCAGCGCTTCGCGAGTCGGGCCTGCGGTAATCATAATATGAAGATGTTGCAGGTCATTGACAGGCGTGGCCCAGCTCACGGCCAGATCGACAATCGTCAACGGGTCAAGCATGCGTCCCGGGCCGACGTCACCGCAGGCCTGGCTACCGCTGTCCGGGCCCCAAATCATCACGCCGCGCTGTGCCAGCTGCTGGAGATTATGCTGGGTGGGCAGTGCGCGATACATCTGCTGGTTCATGGCCGGAACAACGGCGACAGGCGCTGCCGTAGCCAGGCATAGCGTGGTGACGAGGTCGTTAGCCATTCCGGCCGTGACGCGAGCGATGAGATCGGCCGTGGCCGGTGCCAGAATCACCAGATCCGCCCATTTCCCCAGCTCGATGTGGCCCATTGCCGCCTCGGCGGCCGGGTCAAGCAAATCATCCGATACAGGAAAGCCAGAAACTGCCTGTAAGCTGAGCGGGGTGATAAATGCCTTCGCGGCATCCGTCATCACCACGCGGACTTCTGCACCGCGATCGCGGAGCCTGCGTACCAGTTCTGGCGTTTTGTAAGCGGCAATACCGCCGCTGACGCCCAGAACAATCCGCTTTCCCGATAATCCCATCATCTGCCTTCCGCCTTCTGTTGAGCCTGCCCGGTACTGTTGTACCGCAATGGTGGATATTTTATCACATTCGACCAGGCAGGTTATTTTCCACCTCATTACCTTTGCGATCTGCCTCGTAAAGCTGACGGGTGGTGGTAGAAAACTACTGTATATAATGCCATGCTTTTGCGTGTTGAGGCAAGGAGACGCAGAAGATGGAAAGTAAGTGGCAGGGGTTGCCCCCGCGTGAAAAGCTGATCAAATTTGGTGCGGCCACGTTAAGTGACTGCGAGCTGCTGGCCATTTTTTTGCGCACCGGCACGCGCGGTGTGCATGTCATGGAACTGTCGCAGCGCTTAATCGACCATTTTGGGTCGCTGTATCGGCTGATGAATGCGACGAAGGAGGATTTTCAGGCGATAGGTGGGATCGGCGTGGCTAAATATGCGCAGATTCATGCTGTTGCACAGCTGGCACGGCGCTGTTTTACCTGCCGGGAAGCGTTGGAGAGCCACACCGTCACCAGCTCAGAGCAGATGCTGGATTTTTTACATAGTTCGCTTGCTCATCGCGAGCGCGAGATCTTTCAGGTGATTTTTTTTGATAATCAGCACCGGGTTCTCCATGCCTGCGAGATGTTCAGCGGCACCATCAATAGCGTGGAAGTGCATCCTCGGGAAATTGTACGCGAAGCCCTGAAACACAATGCGGCGGCGCTGATTCTGGCTCATAATCATCCCTCCGGGCTGGCGCAACCCAGCTGTGCCGACCGCGATATTACCCAGCAAATCGTCTGTGCCTGTACGCTGCTCAATATTCGCGTGCTGGACCATATCGTGATTGGGCGAGGGGAATATGTTTCTTTTGCCGAGCGGGGATGGATGTGAATTATTGCCTTTTGTTGCCCTGAAGTACGAATGTCGGGCCGGTTAGTGTACAAAAATCGGCTGTTTCACAGGCAATTAAGACAGTTACAGGCGATCCAGAGGGATCTTTATCTGTTCGGGACTTGAGCACTCGCGCTACAGGGCGTATACTACGCCACCTTTGAGAATCTCGGGTTTGGCGTTTGGGCCTGCTCAGCGGGTTCACATAGAACTCGCCTGGATAGGCTATTAGTCTGACGAGGCGGCCAAAACCTTATTTTTAAAGCTCGAGCTGATTTGATTTTTGGAGAATAGACATGTCACGAGTCTGCCAAGTAACTGGCAAGCGTCCGGTGACGGGTAACAACCGTTCCCACGCAATGAACGCGACGAAACGCCGTTTCCTGCCGAACCTGCACTCTCACCGTTTTTGGGTTGAGGGCGAAAAGCGCTTCGTTACACTACGCGTATCTGCCAAAGGCATGCGTGTAATCGATAAAAAGGGTATTGAGACGGTTCTGGCCGATCTGCGTACCCGCGGTGAGAAGTACTAAGGTAAGGAACTGAAACATGGCTAAAGGTATTCGTGAGAAGATCAAGCTGGTTTCTTCTGCTGGTACAGGTCACTTCTATACCACCACGAAGAACAAACGTACTAAGCCGGAAAAACTGGAACTGAAGAAATTCGATCCTGTTGTCCGCCAGCACGTGATCTACAAAGAAGCTAAGATTAAGTAATTAATCTCAGTTGAAAAACCCGGCTCCGGCCGGGTTTTTTTGTTTCTGAGTTTTGTATTAGAGTACTGCGTCATCATGTTGATAAGCCAACGGGAGCGGTAAGATGCCAGAATTACCAGAAGTAGAAACCAGCCGACGCGGAATTGAGCCACATCTGGTCGGCGCGACGATTCTGCATGCCGTGGTACGTAATTCCCGCCTGCGCTGGCCCGTCTCACACGAAATTCATGCTCTCAGCGATCAGCCGGTGCTCAGCGTGCAGCGGCGCGCCAAATATCTGCTGCTGGAGCTGCCAGCCGGATGGATTATTATCCATCTGGGTATGTCCGGTAGCCTGCGGATGTTGCCACACGAACTGCCGCCCGCGAAGCATGACCACGTTGATCTGGTGATGAGCAACGGCAAGGTCTTGCGCTATACCGATCCGCGCCGCTTTGGTGCCTGGCTGTGGTGTACTGACCTCGCAGCCAGCTCAGTGCTTTCCCATCTTGGGCCTGAACCGCTGGAAGACAGTTTTAACGGCGCCTATCTGTTTGCCAAATCACGCACGAAGCGTACGGCGATCAAGCCCTGGCTGATGGACAACAAACTGGTGGTGGGCGTGGGCAACATCTACGCCAGCGAATCCCTGTTCGTCGCCGGGATCCATCCCGATCGTCCGGCCATGGCGTTAAGCGAAACGGAAGCGGATCTGCTGGTGGCGACAATCAAAGCGGTACTGCTGCGCTCGATCGAGCAGGGTGGCACCACGCTGCGTGATTTTCTGCAAAGCGACGGCAAGCCCGGCTACTTCGCTCAGGAACTACAGGTTTATGGAAGGGCGGGAGAACCGTGCCGCGCGTGCGGCACGCCGATAGAAAGCAGCAAACACGCACAAAGAAGCACCTTCTTCTGCCCGCGCTGCCAGAAATAAATTCAGAGTTTCGCCTGCAGGGCCAGATACACCGGCTCTGGCAGGAAGGCTTTAACCTCGCCGCCGTGGCGCGCAACCTCTTTCATCAGCGATGATGAGATAAACGAGTATTCTTCAGAAGGCATCAGGAAGACGCTTTCCAGGGTCGGCAGCAGATGGCGGTTCATATGCGCCAGCTGTAATTCATATTCGAAGTCGGATACGGCCCGCAATCCCCGTACCAGCACGTTGGCCTGCTGAGATTTGGCGAAGTTGGCCATTAAATCACTGAAGCCGACCACTTCCACATTGCCCAGATGCGCCGTCACTTCCGTGGCTAACGCAACGCGTTCCTCCAGCGTGAACAGGGGCTTTTTGCTGGGGCTCGCCGCCACCGCCAGAACGATGTGGTCAAACATCAGCGCGGCGCGCGTCACGATATCCAGATGGCCATTGGTCATTGGGTCGAAGGTGCCGGGGTAGATGGCTTTAGTGCTCATAGTCTGCCGTTCCTGGATGCGTGATTGAGAGCCCACAGGGCCGTATATTTATTGAACGTATACTGGGCATTGACCACGGCCAGCAGCCAGCCCTGTTTACCGTCGAGAAAACCAGCGCGTAGCACCAGCGTTTTCAGGAAGGCTCCTGCAGTATGGCCGAATATTGCGACGATGCCGCAGCGTTTACCCTGCTGGTGGCGCTGTTTCGCCCAGGCTTCCGCATAGGCGAACTGCTTCCACTGAAAGGCGGAAAAGTCACGACAGGTCAGATGCAGCAGGTCTCCCTGTAGCGGTCGTACCTGCGCCTGCGCGGTGTCCAGGGATTCATGCACCTGATTATCATTGTAGCGATAGCTGCGGGGATAAAGGCGTGTCACCCGATCGGGATACCAGCCGCTATGCCGCATAAAGCGGCCAAGGAACAGATTGCGACGGGCAATGCTGTACACCGTCTCTGACGCAGGTTGTTCAAGCACCCGCTCAATACTGCGGCGCAGTTCAGGCGTCACCCGTTCATCAGTATCGATCATCAAAATCATCGCATGGCTGGCGTAACTCTGCGCAAGCTGGCGCTGTTTGCCGTAGCCGTGCCACTCCGTGGAGTGAAAAACGCGCGCGCCATGGCGTTCAGCGATTTCCTTGGTGCCGTCGCTGCTGCCGGAGTCGAGCAGAATAATTTCATCCGCCCAACTGACGGACGTCAGACATTCCGGCAGGAGTTCAGCCGCATCTTTAGCAATCAGGACAACCGACAGCGGCTGGCGAGTAGGCATTTAGTGATTCCGCTGTGGCAGGTGAGGCTCCAGGAGATGGAGCAGGCGCTGCAGTGCGCCCTGATTCTGATGCAGAACATCAACCGCATGGCGACCGTAGTAGAGGCGATAATCCTCGTCGGTCAGCAGCGTACCAATCTCTTTATCGAGCGAGTCGGCATCGGTCACGGTGATCAGACCGTCCGCCTGCTGCAGGCGGGAGCAGATATCTTTGAAGTTAAAGGTATGTGGCCCCATCAGCACCGGAATGGCATGAGCCGCCGGTTCCAGCGGATTATGGCCGCCGCGTTCAACCAGGCTGCCGCCGACGAACGCCAGGTCGGCAATGCCGTACAGTAGCATCAGTTCGCCCATGGTATCGCCGATCACGACCTGGGTGCTGCCGGAAGGGATTTCGCCGCTGCTGCGCAGCGTATAGCTCATCCCGGCTTTCTGCGTCAGGTTGCGCGCGGTGTCGAAGCGCTCCGGGTGGCGCGGTACGAGGATCAGCAGCAGCGTCGGGAAGCGGGCAAGCAGCTTGCGGTGCGCGTCCAGAATAATGCTCTCTTCACCTTCGTGGGTGCTGGTCGCTATCCATACCGGGCGATGCGGTGCCCACTGGCGGCGCAGCGTCACGGCGCGAGCAGCCAGTTCAGGGGTTACGGAAATATCAAACTTCAGGCTACCGGTCACCGCCAGATGTGAGCGTTTCAGCCCCAGCCCGATAAAGCGTTCACCGTCTTCCTGGTTTTGCGCCGCGATTAGCGTAATTTTCTGCAGCATACGCTTCATAAACTTGGCGATTTTCTGGTAGCCCTTCGCTGAGCGTTCCGACAGGCGGGCGTTGGCGATCACCAGCGGAATTTTACGCGCGTGCAGAAGGGAAACCATATTCGGCCAGAGTTCGGTTTCCATAATGATCACCAGTCGGGGATTGACGGTATCAAGGAAGCGATTCATCGCGCCGGGTAAATCATAGGGCAAATAAACATGATGAACATCTTTGCCAAACGCAGAGCTGGCGCGTTCGGAACCCGTCGGCGTCATGGTCGTTACGACGATGGGCAGATCGGGATAGCGGTGGCGCAGGGCACGAACCAGAGGTATGGCGGCCAGGGTTTCACCGACGGAAACCGAATGCAGCAGGATCCCATCAGGCTTCACTTTCCCTTTGCAGAAACCATAGCGTTCAGCCCACCGCAGACGATAGGCAGGCGCTTTCCGCCCGCGTAGCCAGAGACGGAGCCAGATGAGAGGCTGAATGAGATACAGCAAAACGGTATAAATGGTAATCATCACATTGTTTTTTCAGGTGAAAAGAGACTTATGCCCAGAGATTGCCAGAAAAAGGAATAATAGGGCATGTTATCAGATAAGTGACGCTGGCTCACACTACTTCATCGTTTAGCCTTTCAGCAGGTGGGCACGACCATTAGCCTTTACGCAGGCAATGTAGCAGGCGCAATGTGCCTCCCGGTACAGGTGAACAAAAATTTTATTAAATATTAATCTGTAAAGTTTATTTAAAATCATTATTTTATTGAATTGATGAAGTTTTTGGTTTTTTTTAACAATGTGATGAGTCATTTATCGCAGTGTGATGTCTGACAGTTGAGATTCATGGGGTAACCCTGCCAGCCGATTGTGAGCTGGTGCGCAGTTTTTAGACGCAGACAGGAGTCTGGCAGGATTGGGTTCAGGGAGAAGGGAGCCACTTTTCAACACAGATGGGTGTTTGTCAGCAGGATTGTAATGAAAAATATTTTGATTATCCGCCGTGACAATATTGGCGATCTGGTATGTACCACTCCGCTGATTGAAGGTGCCAAATCTGCCTGGCCAGAGGCCAGAGTTTATCTATTGATCAATACCGTTAGTCAGGATGTGGTCAAAAACAATCCACATATCGAAGAAACCTTCATTTATCGTAAAGCCAAACATCGTAAGAAAAATGAGAGTAAGTTCGGCGTGTATCTCGACCGGCTGAAAATTTTTATGCAGCTGCGCCGTATCCGCTTTGATGCGGTGATCCTGGCGAACCCGAATCCCTGCGTATACAGCCTTCGTCTGGCGAAAATGGCGGGGGCAAAGCATATCATCGGTGCCGATACCGGCGACCGGGCGATAACTGTTCCTTTCCGGGCGGCGGATTTCACCGGTGAGCATCAGGTTGAGCGGACGTTCAGCTATCTTTCTGCCATTAGCGACCAAAAGATGGCGATCCCCCCGGTGCGGATCTGGCTGAACGATCAGGAGCGCCAGCTGGCTACTCGACGTTTTGCCGAGCGCAGCTACAGCGAAGGCCCGGTTCTGGCGGTGCACATCAGCAGCCGCAGCCCGAAACGCCGCTGGCCGCTGGAGCGCTATGTCGAGATTATCCAGCGCCATCTGGCGAACGGTAACGGTAGCGCGGTGATCTTCTGGTCGCCGCAGGGAACCCTGGCGCCTGATGATGTCGGTGATGAACATCGTGCGGATCAGGTACTGGCTGCCTGTGCCAGCGAGCGTGTTTCCCTCTATCCTACCGCTTCGGTGCGCGAACTGGTGGCGGCGTTTGAGCACTGCGATCGCCTGCTGTGCAGCGACGGAGGCCAGATGCATCTGGCCTCGGCGATGAATAAAAAGCAGGTGGTGCTGTTTGGTGATACGGACAGCAAGGTCTGGCATCCGTGGTCAGGCGACTACCGCATTATGCAGACGCCTTCCGGTGAGTGCGCCGATGTCAGCGTGGATGAGGTCTGGCAGCAGCTGCAAAGCTTAGCGGATTGATTTCGCCTGCAGCGCCAGATACTGCCGGCAAACGGGTTCTAAGTCATACTCGCTGAGTTTTTGACTATCGATTAACGGTGGCGACTGCCAGGTCGCCGCTATCTTCGCGGCCAGCGAGTCGGCATTTAACTCCGCCAGCGCGTCGCTCATACCCATACGTTCGAGAATTTCCGCCGGGCCACCAGGGCAGCGGGTGCTGACCACCGGCGTGCCGCACAGTAGAGCTTCCACCAGCACGTTGCCAAACCCCTCGCTATCCGAGCTCAGCACCAGCATCCGGGCATGTTTGATCAGCGGATAAGGGTTGGCCTGAAAACCGGCGAAAACCACCCGGTCATCAATACCCAGTCGAACGGCCAGATCCTTCACTTTCGCGATTTGGTCTTCGTTGCCGGTTCCTGCCAGTACCAGTTTGGCCGGAATGCCCGATGCGGCGAAGGCCTCCAGCAGGCGATCGTGTCGCTTGTGCGGGTGAAAACGCCCGACGTGAACGATATAGGGCACGCCCGCGACGGATAACGGTTTGGCGGCCTGCTTTAAAATACCTTCAATATCAAAAGGATTGTTAATCACCGCCAGACGGGAAGGCGAGATCGCCAACTGCTGGGTCAGGTCCTCTCCTACTGCACGAGAGACCGCGACGATGTTTGTGCCCTGATAAACCCGGGCGATTTTACGCCGCTTCAGCCAGCGGCTAAGTCCGCTGCGATGGCCAAGATAAGACGTGGAGAGAATGCCGTGGATGCAGTACCACAGCTTCTGCGGCGGAATGGCTTTGCAGCGCGATACGATACGATCGGTTTTATGCAGATTGGAGAAGATCAAATCGTAGCTGCCGTGACGCGATTCACTGACTGCGATGGCATCATCGAGTGCAGCGGCACGGCGCGACAGTTCAGTGAGCTTACGCCAGGGAGCCCTGCTCGGGCTTTCCACGATCTGATAATCAATCCCGTCCGGAAGTGCGTAATTACACACGTTACGCAGCGAAAACAGGCTGACGTCATGGCCTATCTTCTGCATTCCCTCGCACAGCGTCAGCACCACTTTTTCGGCACCGCCGCCAGGCAGGCCGTCAATAATCATCAAAATACGCATCGGTTAGTCCAGAATCTGTTGATAAAGCGATACCAGCTGCTGCGACAGTCGCTGCGGCGTGGACGCCATCACCTGCTCGCGTGCTGCCAGCGCCATGCTGCTGTCGGTCACTCGTGCGGGAAGGGCCATTACCGCATCGCGCAGCGCCGGGATATCCAGCGCTTCACAGACATAGCCATTACGGCCCGGCTGAATAAACTCAGCGCCACCGCAGGTGGTCGACGTGATGACCGGCAGGCCACAGGCCATCGCTTCGAGGATAACGTTAGGGAACGGATCGTACAGCGTGGGCAGCAGCAGTCCATCGGCGGCCTGATACCACGGCAGCGTATCCGACTGCATCCCGGCGAAGCGGATGCGCCCGGCACAGCCCAGCTCTGCGGCCAGCGCCTGATACTGTTTTTCCGCTTTATCTTTGCCAACCACCAGCAGGTAGCGATCGGTACTGGCGACGGCGCGAATCGCCGCTGCCAGCCCCTTACGTTCGAAGCCGGAACCAACATAAATCAGCACGCTGGCGTCCAGCGGCAGCGCGATTTTTTGCCGGATCGCCGCCCGCGTGGCCATATCTGCCGGGACGAACTGCGCCGTGTTAATCGCGTTATAGATGACGTGGATTTTGTCGCTGGCGACGCCGAACCGCTGGATGATTTCCTGCTTCACCATCTCCGCGTTGCAGATAACAGCTTTCAGCTCCGGGGCTTCGTACATCGCTTTTTCCGCCGCCATCACGTAGCGGTGGTAGCGATTCGCCAGCAGCAGTTTATGTCGCCAGCCTGGCATCAGCTGACCTCGCAACTCAAGCCAGCGTTGGTGAACACCGTCCCCGGCGCGATAGATATCGCATCCGGCAATGCGCTCGTGGCTCTGCACGATATCGAAGTTTTCACGCTGCCACAGCGCCCGGGCAGCATCGGCAAAACCCCGCTCGCGGCTGATGCGGCCCCATTTAGTCGGGTTACAGATATGCAGATGCCAGTTGGGCTGCCGTTGTCCCTGCCATTCGCGTGTAATCACGTTCAGGTCCAGCGACTGCTGGTCCAGCGCTTCCAGCGCGCGGGCGATAAAACGCTCGGCACCGCCGTCGGGCCGGTATTTTTGCCGAACGATAGCCAGTCTGATGGGCTTCATGCTAAGAGCCTCCGTGCGGCTGCCAGTACATCATCAACGGGGATGGCATCCAGAAAACGTTCACTGGTCTTTGTATCAACACTGTCGGGGTCCGGCAGGGGAGCGTAGTCTCCTGCCCAGATGATTTCGCCCTTAACCTGCCACGGTCGCCAGAACACCAGTTTAGAGGGACCAAACAGCGCGATCGTCGGCGTCTGCAGGGCCGCGGCCATATGCATTGGAACGGAATCTACACCGATAAACAGCTGCGCACCGTCAATCAGCGCGGCAAGCTGGGGCAGCGTCAGTTTCCCGGCCAGAGAAAACACGTTTTCTCGCGAAGTCAGCCGTCCGATAATCCCGTCAACCATCGCGATCTCTTTGCCGTCAGGGCCGGAGGTCAGTACCACTTTTCGGCCATCATCAAGCAGCCCCTGGAGAGCGGCGGCAAACTTCTCTTCGCTCCAGCATTTGAAGAACCAGCGGGAGGTCGGTTGCACCACGATATAATCGTCAGGGCCGGTCAGCTCGCGGACGATCTGACGATCCGCAGCGGAATAGTGCATGGCGACGTTGTCCCGTCGCTGTGAAAGTCGCAAAGGCGCCAGCAGCGACAGGTTCTGCTCCACGGTATGCAGCGAATTATGGTCCGCCGTGGAAACCAACTGCGTATGGCACTGACGCCACACCCGCCCCTGCCGCTTCGGGAAATCAAACCCCAGCCGTACACGTGCGCCGGTGAAGCGGGTGATGATGGCGCTGCGCCACTGATCGGCCAGATTCAGCACCATATCGTAATGCTGCTTTCTCAGCGTACTCATCAGCCGCCACTCCTGGCTAATCTGGAAACGCACACCCTGTTTTTTCCAGCTGCGATCGATAGCATAGATCCGGTGAATATCAGGATGGCAGCTGAGCATCGAGCGGGTTTCTTCGAAAAGCAGCACATCGATCTGAGCGTCAGGAAAGGCGGCTTTTAACGAGTGAATAACCGGCGTCGTCAGCAACATATCGCCATGGTGGCGAAACTTGATCACCAGGATGCGTGATACCGGGTGAGAGAGGTGAGGCAGATCCAGAGATTCCATGCTTTATCGCTGTTCAATAAACCAGTTGCTGATTCTAAAGCAGTCACCAGGGCGTGGCTAGCCTCGGCTCCCGCTATCGCCGGGATGGCAGGAATTACCTTTGCGCTTTATGGGCCCGCTACGTAACATAGCCGCAGATAATTGTGCTGACAGGAAAGAATATGGGTAAGCCCGCGTTTATCATCACTATCGATACCGAAGGCGATAATCTTTGGCAAAATCACGATCGGATCACCACCGAAAACACCCGGTTTTTGCCCCGTTTCCAGCAGCTTTGTGAAAAGTATGCCTTCAAGCCGACCTGGTTGACGAACTACGAAATGGCGGTCGATCCGGCCTACGTTGAGTTTGCCCGCGACGTGATTGCCCGCGATACCGGCGAAATCGGCATGCACCTGCACGCGTGGAATAATCCTCCGATACAGGATCTCACCGGCGACGACTGGCGGCACAAGCCCTATCTGATCGAGTATCCGGAAGCATTAATCCGTGAAAAAGTCAGCTATATCACTCAGCTGCTGGAAGACACCCTGCAAACGAAAATGCGCAGCCACCGTGCCGGGCGTTGGGCATTTAACGAATTTTATGCCGCGTTGCTGATTGAGCTGGGCTATCAGGTGGATTGCTCGGTTACGCCACGCGTGAACTGGCAGTTTTCGCCGGGCGCGCCGCAGGGTAACGGTGGCACTAATTACCAGAATTTTCCGGAATGCGCTTATTTTATCGATCCGCAGGATATTTCCCGGGCGGGCGATTCACCGCTGCTGGAAGTGCCGATGAGCATTCAGTACAAGCATTCGGCGCTGATGAACGGCGTTAAGCAGGGCTGGGATCGGCTGCGCGGAAAGCAGCGTAGTCCGTCGGTCCACTGGCTGCGGCCGATGCGCGGGAACCTTCAGCAGATGATCGGCGTGGCGGAAAAAACGCTGGCCGCAGGCAGCGACTACGTGGAATTTATGCTTCACTCGTCGGAGTTTATGCCCGGCGGCAGCCCGACGTTCAAAACCGCCGCCGATATCGATGCGCTGTATGACGATCTGGAGCAGCTGTTCAGCTGGCTGCAGTCGCGTACGACAGGGCTGACGTTATCAGACTATTACCAGAGTAAAGTGGGCTGAGTTGCGGCAAACTTATTCAGAAAGGTGAAGTCTGACTGTTTACCTGATGCCAAAACATAATGCCGGATTGAGAAATTTTAATGAGTAAGCGCTGGAAGATCAAAGCCGTAAACCTCTTTTTGACCCTCTATACGCGCTGGAAAGGGCGTTTAAAATTCGCTCAATCCGTGAGCCGGGAACAAGATTTCCGCCATATTGTTATTTATTCGACCACGGCACTGGGTGATTTCCTGTTTAACTCACCTGCCATCCGTGCGGTCCGATTACGCTATCCCACTGCTACGATAACGCTAGTGGCGCACGAAAAATTTCGCGAGTTTCTGCAAAACGGCGAGGACTGGGATCGCGTCGTCTGGTGGAATAATAAGTTTTCTTCCATGCGTACGATGATGAAGGCGCTGCAGGAAGAGCAGGGGCCGCCCGATCTGGCATTGTTGCTGCACTCGCACGAGCCGTATGATTATCTCAGCGCGGTGCTTGCCGGTGCGCAATATGTCATTCGTGATAACTACTACGACGACTTTGACGCACGCGATCGCTGGCTGGCTGACTACACGATTGGCTATGTCGGCCACATTATCCAGCGCAAGATGGCGCTGGTGGAACCGCTGGGATGCGATGTCAGCGACCATGACATGAAATTACCGGTAAAGCTGGCAGAACCCGCCCCGCGGGGGATTCTGACGGTCGGCTTCCAGATGGGCGCGTCTAAGCCCGATCGTTGCTGGGCTCCGAAGCACTTTGCTGAGGTCGCAGCCGCGTTACTGCAGAAATCGGACGATCTACGCATCGCATTAATTGGCGGCCCTGGCGAAAAAACGCTGGTGACGGATTTCTGGCAGCACCTGGATGAAGGGTTGCGGCCTCGTATCACCGATTACGTTGGCAACACCGGGCTGATTCAACTGACCGAACTGATTAATGAATTTTCAGTGCTGTTAACCGGTGATACGGGGCCTCTGCATATTGCGATTGCGGCAAAAACCCCAACGGTCAGCCTGTTCGTTAATGCTAATCCCTATTCTACGGGACCGTTCCAGGATCGGCATTTACACGATGTGATTTACGTTGCTCGTCGTAAAAGTAATCAACACGTTGCTAATGCGATGGATTTAATTACCCCTGACAGGGTGATTGAAAAAGTATCGGAAAGGCTAGAGCTGACAGCTTTAGAAAATTCGCATCATGAAGTTCAGGAGTGAACGTGCTTAAATTACCAGCCAGATATTTCTCGGATAAAGCGATATTTTTTTATTTTGGGGCCCTCTCGTGCGCTCTGCTGTCGGTGTTTTTTAATTTCTTCGATGAAAAACCTTCCCGCATTGCCTTCTTCTTTTCTTCCTACTTTTCGATAGCGGGTCTGGTCTTCTTTCGCCCGACGTTGAAACGATGGAACGTTTTTTTTGTGCTGGCTCTGGCTTTGCTTGGCGCCAGTAAATTATTTTGGTTCGCGGTTGAATATATCGGAAATCCTGATTTCGATATCTATAACTCCTATCTGGCTACCGGAAAGCGGTTGATCCTGGCCGCACTGATCGCCTGGTTTCTTCTGGCGTACAAAGAACGCTATCGTGTCAGAACGGGCCAATTGATAAAAGGCTCGCTGATCGCCGCCTTTGTCGTCGCCAGCGGCGTCGGCCTTTACCAGTATTTCACCGGCCTGCAGCGAGTTGATTTCTATCAGGGCCGGGCCACCGATGCCGCTTATATGTACTCGGCACTGGCGGCGGCGGTGATTTTTATGCTGGCGAAATCTTCCCGCCTGGTCAGCCTGATTCAGGCTGGGGCCGTATTCTTGCTGGCTTTATATCTGGTGTTTTTAACCGGTACGCGAAATGTGATGCTGGCGTTTCCGGCGATCGTCATGATGATTGGCTTACTTAAGTTTCGTCATCTTGGCTGGAAGATGTTATTGGCGATTGTCCTGGCGGTCGGCATCGTCACCGCTGCCAGCTACAATAGCGTCATTAAGCCAAAAGTGAGCGCAACTGAGATCCAGCTGGCGCTATACGAGCGCACCAACGGCAATGTCGTGAGCTCTTTGAGCAGTCGCCTGGCGATGTGGAAAGTGGGCGCGGCAAGCTTTGAGCAGCATCCTCTGGGCATGAGCCAGGAAGAGCGTATTGTCTGGTTTAAACAGTATGTTGCGGAACACCACCGGGAAAAGGCGTCCCTGGCGTTTGTGAACATCCATTTGCATAATGAAGTGATTGAGACAGCCAGTCTGCAGGGGATTCAGGGGCTGGTGGTGTTGATTCTGTTCTATGCCACGATGCTACTTTATGCCCGGAAGTCCCATAATCCACTGCTCCTGGCGACGGTGCTGGTCGTTATTTTCAGCGGGCTGACCGATGTCATCTTTATCAGCCGGGAGCAGTCTATCTTCTTTCCGTTAATATTTATCCTTTCCGCCCTGTGGCATAACGAAAAGCCCCGGAATGTAACGCCCGGTTTAAAGTAGTTTTTCGACGGCGGTAATCATCTCTTCAACCGCAATCGTTGAAACCGGGTGTTCTTTATCACGCGTGAATAGCTGTACGGACCGGGTATTGCCCGGTCCCCAAACGGCACTGTTGATAAATTTTCCGTGCAGATCGTGGCCATACAGGCAGACCAGCGGTTTTTTCCAGGCGGTGGCAATATGCACGATGGACGTATCCGGGCTGATAACCAGATCGGCGCGACGAATCAGCTCAATTGCGCTGCTGAGTGAGTCGAAAGGATTAAGATGCGCTCCGGGAATGCTCAGGCTGCTGATGCGTGAGGGAGACCCAATGATAATGACATTCGCCGTGGGTAATTTTTCCTGAAGCCGCGTAACCAGATCGCTGCACTGCGCCAGGGATAAATCCCTGCGTTTATCGGCGGTAAACGGATTGAGCACGATGTTTAGCGTGCCGGGTAAGGACGCAATAAAATCGCCAACCTGCTGCCTCGTTTCCACCGGGCAGTGCAGATCGTAATCCGTACTGAATTCTTTGAAGCCAAGTGATTCCAGCAGCAGCGCATAGCGCCCGGTAATATGCGTGTCGTAGCCGGGGTAGTCGAGCGATCGGGTATAGATATTATATTGCGGCTTATTGAAACCAATCATGCTGCCCGCATTGAGCAGACGCAGGAATTGCAGTCGCGACGGTGACATTTTATCACCCATATCAACCACCAAATCGTACGGCTGACGGGCGAGTTTTTTAGCCAATGCCAGGCCGGCATCATGGCCTTCAGGGGCGATGATGATTTGATGGATATACGGGTTATGTTCAATAATGCTGGCGTTATTTTTCCCCGCCAGCACGTCAATCTCATAGCCCGCCCGGCCAAACTCACGAAACAGTGAGGTTGAAACGACCATATCGCCGATTTTGTCATCATCTCGCAGGAAGATAACGCGCTTAACGGTGGAGAAATCGAAGCGTTTTCGTTCTTTAAGATCGAAACGTAAGCGAGCAACATTCATTCGCAGTGCTTTCATGAGGTAATTACGGCGGCGATTCCACTCCCGTAATTTAGCAAATTTCTTCTTTTTCATTCCGCGGGTCCGCTGGCTGAAATGGCAGGGACAACCTTCAGCGTGTTGGTGAGCTGCTCCATAACCTTCTTTGCGCTCAACGATGCCATATCTTTATCCGGAGAAATCAGCGCAAACTGATTCTTGCCGTAGCCGCCAATCAGCCCGGGATCGGTTGGGCCATAAAGCGTGATGTTCGGGCGGTCCAGCGCGGCGGTTAAGTGGCTCAGGCCGGTATCGACCGAGACGACCGCACGTGCGCCAGCCAGTGTCCGGGCGACCTGCTCCAGCGACAGCTTCGGCAGCACGTCAACGAAATCGAAGCCTTCAGCCAGACGAATGGCCCGCTGATGCTCGTGTTCCGCACCCCAGGGAAGTTTTATCCTTAACCCTGAAGGCGCGATTAAACCAATAAGTTCACGCCAGTGGTTTTCCGGCCAGTGCTTATTGTCGCGAGTAGTGGCGTGCAGAAACACCAGATACCGATTTGCATCTTCCGGCAGTTCATGAACAAAGTGCCGGGCAATGGCGTAGTCACCGGTGGTTTCCGGCAGCGTGTAGCCCAGGCTTTTGGCGAACAGCTCGCGGGTGCGCTGTACGGCGTGCTGCTGCTTGTCGATCGGATGACGGCGGTCATACCACCAGCTGGCAAACGGTTCACGTGCGCTGCGGCTGTCGGGGCCGTGCTTGACGCCTTTTGCCAGACGCGTGACCAGCGCCGCGCTTTTAATCAGCCCCTGCGCATCCAGCACCACATCATACTCTCGCGACTGTAGCTCGCGCTTAAAGGCCACGCGCTCTTCACGGTTCTGGCTGCCAAACCAGTGTTTACGCCAGCGGCGAATGGCCACCGGCAGCACTTGATCCACGGCAGGATGCCAGGATGGGATCTGAGCAAAACCCTCTTCAACGACCCAATCAAAACGAATTCCGGGAATGGCCTGCATGGCGTCCGTTAATGCGGGTAGCGAATGCAATACATCTCCCATCGAGGAGGTTTTAATAATCAGAACCCGCATTCAAACTCCTGGAGTAGGGCAAAGCGTTTCCAGTTCGGCGATAACGCGCGCTGGAGTAATATCAATCAGACTCTGGTGATAGCCTTCGGCGGCATCACCCTTACGCACTTTGTGATAGCCCTCGATCAGACGTATCACCCGGGCCTTGTCGGACAGCGGCGGCGTGAAGTCCGGGCTGCTTGGGCCGTACAGCGCCACCAGCGGACGATCGAGTGCTGCGGCAATGTGCATTAACCCTGAGTCGTTGCTCACCACGGCGTGGCAGCAGGCCAGCAGGATCACCGCCTGTTCCAGCTGGGTTTCGCCAGCGAGATTGCGGCAGTGCTGTCGGCTGGTTTCATTCAGCGCGGCAAGGATCTGGTCACCGGTTTCATGGTCTTTCGCCGAACCGAACAGCGCTATCTGATAGCCCTGGTCGATCAGATGTTGCGCCAGCGCGGCATAGTGATAGTGCGGCCAGCGTTTCGCCGGTCCGAATTCCGCGCCGGGACAGAAGCCAATCAGCGGTCGGTCGGCGGCGAGGTTAAATTCGGCGGCCGTGGTTTGCTTCTCGGATTCCTGAACCACCAGTTTCGGCCACAGCAGCGGCTGTGGCAGATCGCGTGCGCTGGCGATGCGAGATTTATCGTATGCCAGCGCAACGTAGCGCTGCACCATCAGCGGAAACGCGGCTTTATCCAGCGTGCGGATATCATTCAGCAGGCCGTAGCGCATTTCGCCGCGCCAGCCGGTGCGGCGTGGGACCGAAGCAAAAAATGGCACCAGCGCAGATTTAAACGAGTTGGGCAGCACAAAGGCGCGATCGTAGCCCTTTTCGCGCAGCGCGTTACCCAGACGGCGGCGTTCACCGATTTCCAGTGCGCCGTGGCCCAGCGGCATCGCCAGCGCCTCGTTCACTTCCGGCATGCGCGACAGCAGGGGCCGGCACCAGGCTGGCGCCATCACATCGATCGTCGCCTCGGGATGTTCCGCCTTCAGCGTGCGATACAGGCTCTGCGACATCATCATATCGCCGACCCATGATGGGCCAATAACCAGAATTTTCATTGCCTGCCCCGCTCCGTTAACCGTTACGGTTCAGCCACGCCATATATTCCGCCACACCTTCGGCGACGGTTTTGAATGGCTTATCGTAGCCCGCCGCGCGTAGTTTGCTCTGATCGGCAAGGGTAAACGCCTGATAGCGGCCTTTCAGTTTTTCCGGGAACGGAATGTATTCGATTTCACCTTTCTGGTGATAATTCAACGCTGCGTCCGCCACTTCCTGGAAAGATTCTGCGCGGCCGGTGCCGCAGTTAAAGATGCCGGAAACGCTGTTTTCCCAGAACCACAGGTTAACGGCGGCAACGTCTTCCACATAGATAAAGTCGCGCTTGAATCCGTCGCTGCCTTCGAACAGTTTCGGGTTCTCGCCGTTTTTCAACTGGGTATTGAGGTGGAATGCCACGCTCGCCATGCTCCCTTTGTGCCCTTCACGCGGCCCGTAAACGTTGAAGTAGCGGAAGCCACAAACCTGAGACTGCGCTTCTGGCAGAATGCTGCGGACATAGTGGTCGAACAGCATCTTGGAGTAGCCATACACGTTCAGCGGCTCTTCAAACTGACGCTCTTCGATAAAGTCGGCGTTACGGCCACCGTAAGTTGCGGCGGAAGAGGCGTACAGGAATGGAATATCGTGCTCAAGGCAATAATGCAGCAGCTCTTTTGAGTACTGATAGTTATTATCCATCATGTACTTGCCATCCCACTCGGTGGTGGAAGAGCAGGCGCCTTCGTGGAACACGGCTTCAATATCGCCAAAATCTTCATCGGCCAAAATGGAAATCAGGAAATCTTCTTTATCCATGTAGTCGGCAACGTCTAAATCAACCAGATTGGCGAATTTGGTACCGTCTTTCAGATTGTCGACCACAAGAATGTCAGTATGGCCCTTATCATTCAGCGCCTTGATGATATTGCTTCCAATAAATCCAGCACCGCCGGTGACGATAATCATGAGCTTTAACCTTTACAGTGAGGTAGAGCAGGAGGCTCCACGCGCTAATAGTCTTATCATAACATCTCAACGCGCCGCAGACAGCCAGACGAGTCTGTAACCCACGCTGCTGTACAAATTATTCCGTGAGATATGCTGCAATATTGACATCTTTCGCCATATATATCCGTTGTTGTGTTGTATTTTCAGTACACAGTTTTGCTGAAAAGCGTTGGTGAGGGATAAATATGAAGGATGTTTTTTATCAGCAGGTTAAGCAGCAGTTACGGCAGGCGGAGCGCGACGGGCTGTTTAAAAACGAACGGCAGATTACGGGCGCGCAGCAGGCGACAATCCGGCTGGCCGACGGCAGCGAACTGCTGAATTTCTGCGCCAATAACTATCTCGGACTGGCTAACCATCCGTCGCTGATTGCGGCGGCGAAATCGGGACTGGATACGCACGGTTTTGGTATGGCCTCGGTGCGATTTATCTGCGGAACGCAGGACAGCCACCGCCAGCTTGAACAGCGGCTGGCGGAATTTCTGGGCATGGAAGACAGCATCCTTTATTCCTCCTGCTTTGATGCCAACGGCGGACTGTTTGAAACCCTGCTGGGCGCGGAGGATGCTGTAATCTCCGACGCGTTGAATCACGCTTCCATTATTGACGGCATTCGCCTGTGTAAAGCGAAGCGCTATCGCTACGCCAATAACGATATGGCGGAGTTGGAATCCTGCCTGCAGCGGGCAAGGGAAGA
This sequence comes from Erwinia sp. JUb26, assembly GCF_003751505.1. GTDB lineage: Bacteria > Pseudomonadota > Gammaproteobacteria > Enterobacterales > Enterobacteriaceae > Erwinia. The sequence continues at coordinate 58,848 of NZ_RJVB01000011.1, forward strand.
GGGCGCGCGCCATATTCTTATCGCCACCGACGGCGTGTTTTCTATGGATGGCGTGATTGCCAATCTGGCGGGGATCTGCGATCTCGCCGATCGCTACCAGGCGTTGGTGATGGTGGATGATTCACACGCGGTGGGCTTTGTCGGTGAGGCGGGGCGCGGCAGCCACGAATACTGCGGCGTGATGGGCCGGGTGGACATCATCACCGGCACGCTGGGCAAAGCCCTTGGCGGAGCATCCGGCGGCTACACGGCGGCCAAAAAAGAGGTGGTAGAGTGGCTGCGGCAGCGCTCCCGCCCCTATCTGTTTTCCAACTCGCTGGCACCCTCAATTGTCGCGGCATCGTTACAGGTACTTTCCCTGCTGGCGGAAGGCGACGGGCTGCGGCAGCGGCTGTGGGAAAACGTGAACTATTTCCGCTCTGCGATGCAGGCAGCAGGATTTACGCTGGCCGGAGCGGATCACGCCATCATCCCCGTAATGCTGGGCGACGCGCGGCTGGCGCAGACCTTCGCCAGCCTGTTACAGCAGGAAGGGATCTACGTGACCGGTTTCTTCTATCCGGTGGTGCCTGAAGGAAAAGCGCGTATTCGTACCCAGATTTCTGCCTCCCACACGCCGCCACAGCTGGAACGCGCGGTTGATGCATTCACCCGTGTTGGCAGACAGCTGGGCGTGATTGCCTGAAAGGAGACGTGATGAAAGCACTAGCCAAACTGCACGCCCGCCCGGGCATCTGGATGATCAACGATGCGCCTATACCCGAGCCTGGCCACAATGATGTGTTAATCAAAATCCGCAAAACGGCGATCTGCGGTACCGACGTACATATTTATAACTGGGATGCCTGGTCGCAGAAGACCATTCCGGTGCCGATGATCACCGGCCACGAATACGTCGGAGAAATTGTTGCCGTGGGGCAGGAAGTGGTTGGCTTTCGTCCCGGCGATCGGGTATCCGGCGAGGGGCATATCACCTGCGGGCACTGCCGTAACTGTCGGGGAGGGCGAACTCACCTGTGTCGCAATGCGATTGGCGTTGGCGTGAACCGTCAGGGCTGCTTTGCCGAATATCTGTCTATTCCGGCGGTTAACGCCTTTAAAATCCCCGATAATATTCCCGACGAACTGGCGGCCATCTTCGATCCCTTCGGCAACGCGGTGCATACGGCGCTCTCCTTCGATCTGGTCGGCGAGGACGTATTGATCACCGGGGCAGGGCCGATCGGCATTATGGCGGCGGCCATCTGTCGCCACGTTGGCGCGCGGCATGTGGTGATCACCGACGTTAACGAATACCGGCTGGCGCTGGCTCAGAAAATGGGTGTGACCCGGGCGGTTGACGTCAGCAGGGAAGACCTGAAGGCGGTGATGAGTGAGCTGGGTATGACGGAAGGCTTTGATGTCGGGCTGGAGATGTCGGGCGTACCTGCTGCCTTTCGTTCCATGCTGGGCGTGATGAACCACGGCGGGCGCATTGCCATGCTGGGCATTCCCTCAGAGGAGATGGCCATTGACTGGAATCAGGTGATATTTAAGGGGCTGTTTATCAAAGGAATTTATGGCCGGGAGATGTTTGAAACCTGGTACAAAATGGTGGCGCTGCTGCAGTCCGGGCTGGATTTAACGCAGATAATTACCCATCGCTTCGACATCGATGATTTCCAGCAGGGGTTTGATGAAATGCGCTCCGGGTATTCGGGCAAAGTGATCCTCAACTGGCCGTCTTAAAACGCTACCGCCAGCGGGTGCTGGCGGCAGTGCCATTACCGTGTGAAATCAGGCTTTAATCCCGAAAACTGCTGCGACAGCGTCTTCAGCAACGGGCTGTTACTGACACTTTCAGCAACAATCCCCAGAGCCAGCGTTGCCGGAACCGGCACGGTTTTCACCGGGCAGTTTTTGCCGGCGCGGAACGGGTTACGCGGTTTTACCGGCTGCGGCTGGGTCTCAGGCAGCGGCGCATTGCTGCCGTGCTGCGGCTCGTTAAGCAGTTGGCTTGGCCGCACCAGCGTGATATCGGCAGGCAGGGTAGGCAGCATCTGCTGCAGTACGCGTACCGTTGTAGGATGGGGATGCCCAATCGCGATAGCCGAGCCGTCCCGTTGGGCCAGCTTTACCGCCCGGGTAAACTGCCTGCGGATATCTGCCTCATTCTGCGTATCATCCAGGAATACGCGGCGCTTGATGACTTTGACGCTGGTTCCGGCTGCCGCGCGCGTAGACTGGCTGTTGCCGATGGTCATGCTGTCGAGGAAATAATAGTTATAGCGGTCAAGAACCTGCATCACTTTCTGCATGCCGGGCAGGCTGGAGGTCATTGCGCTGCCCATATGGTTATTTAACCCAACGGCATAAGGCACATCGGCGGCGGCTTCACGCACGATACGCGCGATTTCCTCTACTGACATGTCCGGGCGCAGAGTATCTTTTTCCAGCGGTTGCCTACTGAGGGGAGCCATCGGCAGATGGATCAGCACTTCATGGCCGCGCTGATGGGCTTTGGTGGCCATCTCACGCGCGTGCGGTGCATTAGGCAGCACCGCGACGGAAATGGCCGCAGGCATCTGTAACACCTGATTTTCCTGCGCGGGGCGATAGCCAAAATCATCAATCACTATCGCAAGCTTGCCAGCGAACGACGGACTGGTCATAAGTAGCGCAGCCAGCAGACCGCTGAATTTCCTTAACTGAAACAAACTTATCTTCCTAACCACGGCAGTGGATTGACGGCCTGTCCCTGGCGGCGGATTTCGAAATAGAGTGAAGGCGTGCCGCGGCCACCGCTGTTGCCGACCAGCGCGATGGGCTGTCCTGCCCTGACCTGAGTTCCCACGCTCACCAGCGCACTCTGATTATAGCCATAGAGGCTCATATCGCCTTTCCCGTGCTCCACGACCACCACCAGTCCGTAGCCCTGCAGCCAGTCGGCCATCAGCACCCGGCCATCAGCGATCGCTTTCACTTCGGTCCCTTCCGGTGCGGCGATCACCAGGCCTTTCCAGCGCAGCTCGCCCTGCAGCTGTTCACCAAAACGGTGCTCAATGCTGCCGCGTACCGGCCACAGCGCCTGTCCTGCCGCCCGGCCAAGGCCGCCGGTACGGGAAACCAGTGCCCGCTCGCTCTCCGTGGGTTTATAGGTGGTGCCCTTACGCTTCGCCTGCGCTTCACGCTCGCGGACCTTCTGCGCCTCGCGGGCTTCACGTTCGGCACGCGCTTTAGCTTCCCGTTCGGCTTTGGCAATTTTGTCGCGCAGGCGGCTTTCGTTCTGCCGCAGTTCCACCAGCTGCGCCTGATCTTTCTCCAGCGACGATTCGAGCGTGGTCAGGGTTTGCTTACGCGCCTGGCGCGCACCCTCCAGCTTTTGCTGCTGCGATTGCTGCTGGTCTAGCAGGGATTTCTGCTGCGCCTGCTTGTCGACCAGGCTGGCTTTTTGCGCCGAGAGATCGCTACGGGTTTGCTTCAGCTCATCGATGGATTTCTGCCGGGCATCATTCAGATAGCCGAAATAGGCCAGCATGCGCTCGCTGCGCTGGCTCTCTTCGCCGCTGAGGATCAGCTGTAGACCACTGTGCTGGCCCTGGCGGAAAGCGGCATCAAGCTGCTGCGCCAGCATCGATTCCTGCTGCTGTTGCTGCTTCTGAAGCTTATTGATGGAGGCGGTGAGGGAACTGATATCTTTACTCAGCGAACCCAAACCCGACTGCGTTTCCCGCAGCTGGCGGCTGGCCTGGGCAATCACTTTTTCCTGGGCCTGAAGCTGATCGAGAAGCTTGCTGCGCTGCTGCTTTTGCAGCTGGACGCTTTTCTCTTTTTCGGCGATATCCTGCTGGATACTTTGCAGCTGCGACTTGTTGTCTTCGGCGGCGGAAGCAGAAAAAGACCATAACAACGCGCCGGTGCAAAGAACACTGACGGTCAGGATGGACAAGCTTGCACGTAATGACGGCGCGGGTGCCTGCTTGTTACGTGGGGTCCATGAATGTATCACTGTTGCTTTTTCCCTCATAGCTTCGGATTATTCCACGATGAACAGCAGCTTACCAGCCATCTCTACCGGGTTTTCAGTTACTGACAGTAACAGCCATCGCGACCCAACACGGGATTTTTATGCGGTCGGCGCGCCTCTCAGAAGCGTGCTTGGCGACAGCCGTAATGGCGGCTTGCACAACAAATAACCGCTCAAGAACGATACGCCGTTATCTCAGGATAGTATTTTTCACTTAAGGCAACTTTTTTTTGTAATCTGCCGCAGAAAACATAACTCTGAGGAGCTTATCGACTGTACATGGCAGTCCTGGCAGGTATACTCAGAAGCCTTATTTTTAGCTTATTAACCCTTCCGGGAGTTGTTACCCCTCATGCAAGATATTATGCAGTTTGCAGGCAATCACACAATTTTAAGTCTGGCGTGGGTTGTTTTGCTGGTTTTGGTGATCGTGACCACGGTTAAGGGTCTGTTCTCAAAAGTGAAAACGATTAGCCGCGGTGAAGCGACCCGTTTAATCAACAAAGAAGATGCTGTGGTTGTAGATGTGCGTGGGCGCGATGACTTCCGTAAAGGCCATATTTCGAATGCCGTTAACGTACTGGCTGCAGATATCAAAAAAGGCAGCTTCAGCGAACTGGAAAAACACAAAGCGCAGCCGCTGATTGTCGTGTGTGCCACCGGCACGTCGGCAAACGAATCCGCGTCGCAGCTGAACGCTGCCGGATTTGCGCAGGTGTACGTGCTGAAAGACGGTATTTCCGGCTGGAGCGGCGAGAATCTGCCGCTGGTTCGCGGTAAATAAATTTCAGGAGTGTCGGCATGGCTAACATTGAGATCTATACCAAAGCAACCTGTCCTTTCTGCCATCGCGCCAAAGCGCTGTTGGATCAGAAAGGAGCGAGCTACCAGGAGATCCCGATTGATGGGGATGCCGATACGCGTGAAGTGATGATTAAACGCAGCGGCCGGACTACCGTTCCTCAAATTTTTATTGATGCACAGCACATCGGCGGCTGTGACGATCTCTTTGCGCTCGACGGCCGCGGCGGCTTAGACCCGCTGTTAAAATAGTTACGAGCTGAGTACGCACTGAGCGCTCACAGGACGACGAACACTGCGGCACAATAACGGATTATTAACCCATAGGATTACGTATCATGTCAGAACAAAACAACACCGAGATGGCTTTCCAGATCCAGCGTATCTACACCAAGGATATTTCTTTTGAAGCGCCAAACGCTCCACAAGTCTTCCAGAAAGAGTGGGAACCTGAAGTTAAACTGGATCTTGACACCGCGTCGACTCAGCTGGCTGATGACGTCTATGAAGTGGTACTGCGTGTGACCGTTACCGCTACGGTAAACGACGAAGCTGCGTTCCTGTGTGAAGTTCAGCAGGCGGGTATCTTCTCCGTCAGCGGTATCGAAGGCACGCAGATGGCCCACTGCCTGGGTGCATACTGCCCGAATATCCTGTTCCCGTATGCTCGTGAATGCATTACCAGCCTGGTTTCTCGCGGAACCTTCCCGCAGCTAAACCTGGCACCGGTTAACTTCGACGCGCTGTTTATGAATTATCTGCAGCAGTCAGAAGGTGCAGCGCCGCAGCAGGATGCTTAATGCGTAGCTCTCATGCTTCCATGAGCGTCATCGGTGCCGGCTCGTACGGCACCGCCCTGGCGATTACGCTGGCCCGAAACGGCCACGAGGTGGTGCTGTGGGGGCATAACCCGCAGCATCAGGCACAGCTACAGGCCGATCGCTGCAATACCGCTTTTCTTCCCGATGTGCCTTTCCCCGATACCCTTCAGATAGAAACCGACCTGGCGAACGCGATTGCTGCCAGCCGGGATTTGCTGGTGGTCGTGCCCAGCCACGTATTCGGTGACGTTTTGCAGCAGATCAAACCGCATCTGCGTGCGGATTCCCGCCTGGTATGGGCGACAAAAGGCCTGGAGAAAGAGACCGGCCGTCTGCTGCAGGATGTGGCGCGCGAGATCCTCGGTGATGCGATCCCGCTGGCGGTGATTTCCGGCCCGACCTTTGCCAAAGAGCTGGCTGCGGGGCTGCCAACGGCGATTGCCCTGGCGGCAACCGACAGCACGTTCGCGGATGAGATACAGCAGCTGCTGCACTGTGGTAAAAGCTTCCGGGTCTATAACAACCCTGATTTTATCGGCGTCCAGCTCGGTGGTGCGGTGAAGAACGTCATCGCTATCGGAGCGGGAATGTCGGATGGTATAGGCTTTGGTGCCAATGCCCGTACGGCGCTGATTACCCGAGGTCTGGCTGAAATGAGCCGCCTGGGAGCCGCGCTGGGAGCCGATCCCACCACGTTTATGGGCATGGCGGGTCTGGGCGACCTGGTGCTGACCTGTACCGACAATCAGTCGCGCAATCGTCGTTTCGGCATGATGCTGGGACAGGGTGCGGATGTTGAGGGTGCTCAGCACACCATCGGCCAGGTGGTGGAAGGCTTCCGCAATACCAAAGAAGTGAAAGCCCTGGCGGCGCGTTTCGGTGTTGAAATGCCGATCACCGAGCAGATTTATCAGGTCCTTTACTGTGGTAAAAATGCGCGTGAGGCGGCGTTAAGCCTGCTTGGGCGTACCAGAAAAGATGAGAACAGCGGTAGCTGAATTCACGTTCATCGTGCCGTCGTCTGCTGGCGCCCTGACCGGGCGCCATTTTTAATGGGGAGTGAGTCATGTCGTGTGTAGAGCCTGAACTGATCTGGGATAACATCAAAACGGAAGCGCGAGCGCTGGCCGATTGTGAACCTATGCTGGCCAGTTTTTACCACGCAACCCTGCTCAAGCATGACGATCTCGGCAGCGCGCTGAGCTATATGCTGGCCAACAAGCTGGCAAATCCGATCATGCCGGCGATTGCCATCCGCGAAGTGATTCAGGATGCCTATTCGCAGGACCCCTCGATGATCGTCTCCGCCGCCTGCGACATTCAGGCGGTGCGCCAGCGTGACCCGGCGGTCGATAAATACTCGACGCCGTTACTCTATCTGAAAGGTTTCCACGCGCTGCAGGCGCATCGCATTGGCCACTGGCTGTGGCATCAGGGACGCCGTGCGCTGGCGGTGTACCTGCAAAACGAAGTGTCCGTGTCGTTTGCCGTGGACATTCACCCGGCGGCGAAAATCGGGCGAGGCATCATGCTCGACCATGCCACGGGGATCGTCGTGGGTGAAACGGCGGTGATTGAAGACGATGTTTCTATCCTGCAGTCCGTTACCCTCGGCGGTACCGGTAAAACCAGCGGCGATCGCCACCCGAAGATACGTCAGGGGGTGATGATTGGCGCGGGCGCGAAGATCCTCGGCAATATCGAAGTGGGTCAGGGTGCGAAGATCGGCGCGGGTTCCGTCGTATTGCAGCCGGTGCCGCCACACACGACTGCGGCTGGGGTTCCGGCACGCATTGTCGGCAAGCCAAACAGCGACATGCCGTCAATGGATATGGACCAGCACTTTAACGGCATGGTGCCGGGCTTTGAGTTCGGCGACGGGATCTGAGCCAGGCTCAGATCTCAGCTTCTCAGCAACGCACCTGCATAGCCCAGCTGCCGCCACGCTTCATACACCACCACCGACACCGCATTTGACAGGTTCATGCTGCGGCTGTCGGCCATCATCGGAATACGAATTTTTTGCTGTGCGGGCAGGGCATCCAGAATGCTGGCCGGCAGGCCGCGCGTTTCCGGGCCAAACAGCAGATAATCGCCATCCTGATAGCTTACCGCGCTGTGCGCAGGGGTTCCCTTGGTGGTCAGTGCAAACAGGCGCTCAGGCGCTTCTGCGGCGACAAACGCCCCATAGTTGGCGTGATGCTTAATGGCGGTGAATTCGTGGTAGTCCAGCCCGGCGCGGCGCAGTCGTTTATCATCCCAGGCAAAACCCAGTGGTTCGATAAGATGCAGCTGAAAGCCGGTATTGGCGCACAGGCGGATGATATTGCCGGTATTCGGCGGGATTTCAGGTTCGAATAAAACGATATGTAGCATGGAACGGCCCTCTGATACGAGGGCCGCAGGATAGCAAATTATTCGTGCTGAGTGGTATACAGCGGTAGCCAGATGGTCAGCCGCAGCCCGCCGAGCGGGCTGTCATCGGCCTTGACCCAGCCGTGGTGCTGCTGAATGGCATTTTCCACAATTGCCAGCCCCAGTCCGGTCCCGCCCGATTCGCGGTCACGGGCCTCGTCGGTACGGTAGAACGGCCGGAAAATCTGTTCCCGATCCTCCGGACTGACGCCCGGACCATCATCATCCACATGAACGGTGACGCCTTTTTTATCGACCGAGAAGCTGACCGAAATTTTGCTGTGCGAGTAGCGCAGGGCGTTACGTACGATGTTTTCCAGCGCGCTGTCGAGCGTGCTGGGGTTACCGTATAGCGGCCACGGACCCGGTGGATAAGGCACCTCCAGCGACTTGCCCATCTGTTCCGCTTCGAACTTCGCGTCTTCCAGTACATCCGACCACAGGTGATTGGCTTTTATCGCCTCGCTGACCAGCGCATTTTTGTGCTGAGTTCGCGAGAGCACGAGCAGATCGTTGATCATGCCGTCCAGGCGCTGGGCCTCCATCTCAATACGCTCCAGTTCTTTGGCTTCGCCGTGGCGCCGCCGCATCAGTGCGGTGGCAAGCTGCAGGCGCGTTAGCGGGGTACGCAGCTCATGCGAAATGTCGGATAACAGCCGCTGCTGTGAGGTCATCATCCGTTCCAGCGCGCTGACCATCTGATTGAAGCTGGCCCCCGCGGCAAGGAATTCCTGCGGCCCGGCTTCCAGTTCCGGGCGCTGGCGTAAGTTTCCGGCGGCAACATCATCCGCGGCGTGTTTCAGCTTGCGCGCGGGTTTTGCCAGACTCCATGCCAGCCAGAGTAGCAGGGGCGAACTGATCAGCATGGTGACGATCAGCAGCAGCAGCGGCCGGTCAAACAGCAGGTTGATAAAGTCGAGCTGAGAATTACTGGCAGGACGGATCAGGTAAAGCTGATAGCTGTCTTCCCCATCGCGCACGGAGAACGGGCCCGCCATTTCCAGGCGGCCATATTTTTTCTTCTGCGGCTGATCGGCGTTATCGGACTGGCCGATAAAATTACGGATCACCTGCATTTCATTGTGCTGCGCGCCAATCACCCGGCCTTCACTGGTGACCAGCAACAGACGCTGGCCGGGGGGAGCCCACTTGTCAATTGCGCGAAACAGCCTGCGCCACCACATCAAGTCGTTGGGCGGATCCTGTGACAGTTCCGCCTCAACGTGCTGCTCAATCATTACTCCCTGCCGCTCCTCGCTGTCCAGCAGCGGCGTCATCTGGCGGGAGTCGAGTTTTGGCAGCATTAACACCAACATCAGCACCAGTGCCAGCGTCAGCCAGAATATGGCAAAGATACGGGTGGTCAGGCTGGATATCATGTTGCGGATACCATCAGATAGCCACGTCCGCGCAGCGTTTTGAACCATGGATGCTCATCTTTGCGCTCCGGCAGTTTGCGCCGCAGATTTGAGATATGCATATCGATGGCGCGGTCGAACGGGGTCAGGCGCTTGCCAAGCACTTCCTGACTCAGATGTTCACGTGAAACCACCTGGCCTAAGTGCTGCGCCAGCAGGTAAAGCAGTGTGAATTCTGTTCCGGTCAGATCCAGCGTCACGCCGTCGAAGCTGGCTTCCTGACGTCCAGGGTTCAGACGCAGTAAATCCACCTCTAGCGTTGGCGAACTGTTGTCGTGCTGTTGCTGCTGCTCACTCCAGTTGGAGCGGCGCAGAATGGCACGAATGCGCGCGACCAGTTCGCGGTCGTTGAACGGTTTTGGCAGGTAATCATCCGCACCCAGCTCCAGACCGAGTACGCGGTCCAGTTCGCTGCCGCGAGCGGTTAGCATAATCACCGGCGTCTGATGTTGTTGACGCAGTTCTTTCAGGGTATCAATGCCGTTTTTCTTTGGCATCATCACATCCAGCAATAGCAGGTCCACACTGCTATCCAGCAGCGCCAGCGCCTGTTCACCGTCACCGGCAACCAGCACATTGAAGCCTTCCATTTCCAGCAATTCTTTCAGCAGCGAAGTCAATTCGCGGTCATCGTCAACCAACAGGATTTTATTCATCTTTTATTGCCCTCCGCAGGCAAAATACCGTGAACGAACGCGCTCAATCTATGACTTTACGTAGTTTTACACCCCCTGACGCTTGTTTGCAGCAGGCCCCGTAGACTGAATCTCGTTGAATCGAAATACGGAAACAAACTTGGGAGTAAACGATGCGCAGAGTTACCGCCGTCGTTGCGGTTCCGGCGCTGGTGCTTAGCCTCTCCACCGCATGGGCTGCTGACGCTACGACGAATGACGAGATGCATCACAATGATGGAGCAGGCAGCACACTCAGGCTGGTTCCGCAAAATCACATGTTTGATGGCATCAATTTAACGGAGCAGCAGCGTCAGCAACTACGCGATCTGATGCAGCAGGCCCGGCACGATCGTTCTCCTATAAGTATTAACGATTTAGAGCAACTGCACGAACTGATTATTGCAGATAAATTCGATCAGGCAGCCTATGAGGCTCAGGTGGAAAAAATAGCGCAGGCAGAGGTTGGACGTCAGGTCGAGATGGCCCGGGTACGCAACCAGATGTATCACCTGTTAACACCGCAGCAGCAGGCTGTTTTAGAACAGAAACATCAGCAGCGCATCGATGAATTGCGCAAGCTAACGAACTCGCAGCAGGCTTCGCCTCTGCAGGCAGTACGTAACACCAGCAGTAACCCGTAAAGTACCAGTAAATAGTATCCCTGTTTTTCCTTGCCATAGACACCATCCCTGTCTTCCCCCTCATGATGAGGGGGTTTTTTTTGCCCATCAGATCCTCACGACTCGCTGCAGGTACCGGTCCGCAATAACCGGGACTTTTTTGCGCTTAAATCCAGTATACTGACGGTACTTATCCTGCCGGAGTGCGTCATGAATCAACGCTATGCTCGGCTGGTCAACTCGGCAGCACTGGCCGCGACGGTTCTTGCTTCGCTGCTGTTGATCATCAAAATTTTCGCCTGGTGGCACACCGGATCGGTCAGCGTTTTAGCTGCGCTGGTCGACTCGCTGGTGGATATTGCCGCTTCCCTGACCAATCTGCTGGTGGTCCGCTACTCGTTGCAGCCTGCCGACGCAGAGCATACCTTTGGCCACGGCAAAGCCGAATCGCTCGCCGCCCTGGCGCAAAGCATGTTTATTTCAGGCTCGGCCCTGTTTCTGTTTCTTACCGGTCTTCAGCACCTGGCGACGCCCGCGCCGATGCATGCGCCGCTGGTGGGGATGATCGTCACCGTTATTGCGCTGTTTTCTACGCTTGTCCTGGTGACTTTCCAGCGCTGGGTGGTACGGCATACCCACAGCCAGGCAATTAGAGCGGACATGTTGCACTATCAGTCTGACGTGATTATGAACGGGGCGATACTGCTGGCGCTTGGCCTGAGCTGGTACGGTTTTCATCGCGCGGATGCGCTGTTTGCTCTGGGCATCGGCGTATGGATCCTCTACAGTGCGCTACGGATGGGCTATGAAGCCGTACAGGCGTTGCTGGATCGCGCGCTGCCCGATGAAGAACGGCAGGCCATCGAAGAAATTATTGCCGCGAAGTCCGGCATTCAGGGGGCGCATGATATTCGCACCCGCCAGTCCGGGCCGACCCGCTTTATTCAGCTCCATCTGGAAATGGATGATGATTTACCTCTGGTTAAGGCGCATAAGATAGCGGATGAACTGGAGCAGGCGCTGCTGACGCGTTTTCCAGGTTCTGATGTGATTATTCATCAGGATCCGTGCTCCGTGGTGCCAGTGGAGCCAAAGAATAATTTTTAGTAGTAAAGCGTCATGAAATGAATCAGTTAGCTTTGCATCACATAAAACGTGAGTTACCGCAAAAAAAATAGGCAAATCTAGCCTGACCTGAATCAATTCAGCTAACAAGTTTTGATATACTATCAGCTTAACTTAGTCGGTTATCTCTTGTGCGCGCGTCCTGCCGCCCCCGGCGTTCAGAATTCAACATTTGCATCAACAAGTTCAGAGGTTGTCATGATCAAGAAAATCGGTGTACTGACAAGCGGCGGCGACGCCCCAGGTATGAACGCTGCAATCCGCGGCGTCGTGCGCGCGGCGCTGAGTGAAGGACTGGAAGTTTTTGGTATTTATGACGGCTATCTGGGCCTGTATGAAGATCGCATGGTTAATCTGGATCGCTACAGCGTATCCGACATGATTAACCGCGGCGGCACGTTCCTGGGTTCTGCACGTTTCCCTGACTTCCGTAAAGACGAAGTGCGCGCGGTTGCCATTGAAAACATGAGAAAGCGCGGCATTGATGCGCTGGTGGTGATCGGCGGTGACGGTTCCTACATGGGTGCCAAGCGCCTGACCGAAATGGGCTTCCCGTGCATCGGCCTACCGGGTACGATCGATAACGACGTTGCCGGTACGGACTACACCATCGGTTATTTCACCGCGCTGGAAACGGTAGTGGAAGCGATTGACCGCCTGCGCGATACCTCCTCTTCGCATCAGCGTATTTCTATCGTTGAAGTGATGGGCCGCTACTGTGGCGATCTGACCCTGGCCGCGGCGATTGCCGGTGGCTGTGAGTTCATCGTGCTGCCGGAAACGCCATACACCCGTGAAGAGCTGCTGGCGGAGATTAAAGCCGGTATCGCTAAGGGTAAAAAGCACGCGATTGTGGCGATCACCGAGCACATCTGCGATGTAGATGAGCTGGCGAAATATATCGAAGTTGAAACCAAGCGTGAAACCCGTGCAACGGTGCTGGGCCATATCCAGCGCGGCGGCGCACCGGTAGCCTACGATCGTATTCTGGCTTCGCGTATGGGGGCCTATTCCATCGAACTGCTGCTGCAGGGCTACGGCGGCCGCTGCGTTGGTATTCAGAACGAGAAAATGGTTCACCACGACATCGTTGATGCGATTGAAAACATGAAGCGTCCGTTTAAGGGCGACTGGCTGGAAACCGCCAAAAAGCTTTACTGATAAAAAACAAGGCGCTGCGCTCCAGCGCCTTTTTTATGCAAAGTGTTATTCCATAAAGTTATTACAGCTTCTTTTTAATTCTTTAATTCACAGTCTGCTTTATGTCACGCTCCTTCTCAGATTAAACCTTTGGGAGTGCGTGCAATGAAGAAGTGGAGTGTGGGAATTACCCTGTTACTGGCCTCAACCAGCGTGCTGGCGAAGGATATTCAGCTGCTGAATGTCTCTTACGATCCAACACGTGAGCTGTATGAGCAATACAACAAAGCGTTCAGCGCTCACTATAAGCAGGAAACCGGTGACAACGTGGTGATTCGCCAGTCGCACGGCGGCTCTGGCAAACAGGCAACGTCGGTGATTAACGGAATTAAAGCGGATGTCGTTACTTTGGCGCTGGCCTCGGACGTTGACGCCATTGCAGAACGCGGCCGCATCGATAAAAACTGGATCAAACGTCTGCCGGATAACTCCGCGCCGTACACCTCGACGATTGTCTTCCTGGTACGTAAAGGCAACCCTAAACAAATTCACGACTGGCCGGATCTCATTAAGCCAGGCGTCTCTGTGATTACCCCGAACCCGAAAACCTCCGGCGGCGCACGCTGGAACTATCTGGCGGCCTGGGGATGGGCACTGGATCAGAACAACGGCGATCAGGCGAAAGCACAGGAATACGTCAAATCGCTGTTTAAGAACGTTGAAGTTCAGGATTCTGGCGCACGTGGTGCGACCAACACCTTCGTTGAGCGCGGTATCGGTGACGTGCTGATTGCCTGGGAAAACGAAGCGTATCTGGCGGTGAACAAACTGGGTAAAGATCAGTTTGAAATTATCACCCCAAGCGAGTCAATCCTGGCCGAGCCGACCGTTTCCGTGGTGGATAAAGTGGTCGACGAGCGCGATACCCGTAAAGTTGCCGACGAGTATCTGAAGTATCTCTACTCGACGGAAGGCCAGACTATCGCGGCCCAGAACTTCTACCGTCCGCGTGATGAGGCGGTTGCCAAGAAATTTGCCAGCACCTTCCAGCCGGTGAAGCTGTTCACTATCGACGGTAAGTTCGGTGGCTGGACAACGGCGCAGAAAACCCACTTTGCAGAAGGTGGAACCTACGATCAGGTGATGAAGCGCTAAACGCCGATCGCAAGCACCACAATAAGGGCCGACACTGTCGGCCTTTTTCGTTTTTACACTGATGAACAGATCCGGTTTCTACGTGAATCTTCTCGCCGCGAAAGCGCTTCCTCCGATGATTTCACATGACCAAACGGCCCGCTTCGATTACATTGTGAACGATCGATGGCTGAGGTAAAAATTGATGCATGGAAGAAAGCGTTTAGCGGTTTTGCTGGTGGTGGTGATAGCGGCATCGGCTGGCGCTATGGCCCTGTATTTTAATCACAATGCCGATGCGCTTTGGAAGATTGTCAGCCAGCAGTGCGTGGCGGGCGAGCAGCAGAAAAACGATCCGGCCCCGTGCAGCCTGGTCAGTGAAGCCGACGGCTATGTGGTGCTGAAAGACCGCAACGGCGCGCTGCAGTTTCTGCTGTTGCCGATCGCAAAAATAACCGGCGTTGAGAGCGACAAATTACTCAGCCCGGCCACGCCGAACTTTTTATCCGAGGCCTGGCGCGCCCGGCATTTTATGGAAGAACGCCGGGGAGCGGCAATTAACGACCGGGTCTATTCGCTGGCGGTGAATGCACAGTGGGGACGCACGCAGAATCAGCTGCATGTGCATATCTCCTGCCTGCGGGCCGATATTCGCCAGCAGCTGGATGAACTCGATAACACGCTGAATGCGCAGTGGCAGACGCATAAACTGGGTAAAAACAACTACGTTATGCGGGCGATGACCCGCGATGAGTTTAAGCGTACCAGCCCGTTTATCCGTATTGCCAACGAACTGCCCGGCGCGCACGAACACATGGGTCGTTACGGCATCGCGATTGCCGCGCTGAAAGACGGACGGCGGGCGCTGATGGTGGTGGAGCGCAACTGGCTGCTTTTGAACCGGGGTTCTGCGGAAGAGCTGCAGGATCACAGCTGCGCGCTGCTGAAATAGTCAGGCCGGATTTCTCCGGCCTGTTCACGCTATTTTTCCGCCAGTTTCGGGTCGTCTTTATACTGTGCGGTGGCAATCCACGCCGCGCAGAACAGCGTCAGACGGGCAAAGAAATAGAAGAACGCCATCAGTCCCAGCACGGAACCGAAAGCGGCTCCGGACGGCGAAGAAGCCAGCTTCGGCAGCGTCAGGGTCATAATAAATTTAATCACCTCAAAGCCAATTGCCGCCAGTAGCGTACCGCGCAGCAGCGCTTTTTTACGCGGCTTGTGGCGCGGCAGGATCCAGAAAATCCACAGGAACAGCAGATAGTTGGCAAATATCGAGATCGACAGGGCGATCGTCGTCATCGCTGGCCTCAGCCATTCTATACCTTCCAGCCCCAGCGCCCGCACGATCGTCGCCTGTGCCGCACCGGCAATCGAGGTCAGCGACAGCGTGATTATCAGCGCCAGCACCAGCCCGGTCAGCGAGATAAAATCGCGAGAATATTTGAACCAGACTTTTTCCTGATCCTGCGGTGTCCGCTCCCAGACGTCACGCGACTGGGCGCGTATCGCTTCACGCAGATTACCCATCCAGCTGATACCTGAATACAGCGCCACCAGCAGACCGGTTAACCCGACCGTCGTACGCTGCTGAATTGCCGTATTCACCGTATTCTTTAACGTGGACGCCAGGGCGGGATCGCTGATGCTGCTGACGATCTTATCGATCAGCTCGGTCAGCAGATCCTGATTTGAGGCCAGCAAAAAACCGACGGCGGCAAAGGACACCATCAGGATGGGGATTAGCGAAAGAAAGGAGAAATAGGTAATCGCTGCGCCAAACTGGCTGCCCAGCCGATCGTTAAATCGCTCACCCGCACGAATAAAATGCGCCACCGCCGGGATCGCGCGGAACCAGCTGACCAACCGGGAAACCCGGGTGATGGATTTATCGACCGTATGATTCCCGGTTTTGATGTTGATTAGCGGTTTTTCCGCCGTGGTTGTTGCCTGGGGATCGCGCCGTTGAGTATCCGCCATGAATCTTTCTCTGTCCTTTAGATTAACGTTTAATTGCAAATTATAGCCTGCCGATCAGGCAACGTAGCGTTTCAGCGCCTGGCTCAGCCATTCAATGAACACCTGAACCCGTCGCGCCTGGTTACGGCGATGCGGCCAGAGCAGCGACAGCTGCATCGGGCATGCCGTGAAATGCGGCAAAATCTCAATCAGTTTTTTTTCTTTCAGCGCGTTTTGCACGCCCACCCGCGGTACCTGAATAATGCCCAGACCAGCCAGGCAGGCCGAGCGGTAGGTTTCCGTGCTGTTAACGGTGACTGCACCGCCGGTTTTAATCAGCGTGGTGGTTTTACCATCAAAATATTCAAAGCCGCCCGACTGAACGCCGAGCTGCTGGCTGTAATGCACCATCGCATGCTGGGACAAATCCTTAAGCGATTCCGGCGTACCGAAGCGTGCAAGGTAGTCAGGGCTGGCGCAGTTAATCAGAGGAAGGTGGCCCAGCGGTCGTGCGACCAGCCCGGAGTCCTCTAAAACGCCCACGCGAACCACGCAGTCGAAGCCCTCACGCACCACATCCACCCGACGATCGCTGCTGCTCAGCTCCAGTTCAATGCCCGGATAGTGCTGCAGGAACTCGGGGAGCAGCGGGATCAGATAGCCACTGGCAAGGCTGACTGGCATGTCCACCCGCAGCCGTCCGCTGAGCGTGGCGGGATCGTGCTGGAACATCGAATCCATCTCTTCCAGCGTGGCCAGCACATCACGGCAGCGTTCGAAGTAAATCTGACCGTCCTGGGTCAGCTGTACCCGCCGTGTCGTTCGGTGCAAAAGGCGCGAGCCAAGGCTATTTTCCAGCGCCTGGATCTGGCGTGACAGGCTGCCTTTTGGTAGCCCGAGGCTGTCGGCGGCACGGGTAAAACTCTGCATTTCCGCCACGCGTACAAACACTTTCATTGTGTGTATTTTATCCATTATTTCTCTTATTGTTGTTAGTAATGGAACAGTGAAGCGTAGTTAACGCTATTTATAGTTCATCCGAGCAGTAATATCCTGTTTTTTGTCCACAGCCCACTCCCTGGAGAAACAAATGAGCGAGAAAATTGCACTGATCACCGGCGGAAGCCGCGGTTTAGGCCAAAATGCAGCGTTGAAACTGGCAGAAAAAGGGGTTGATATCATTTTGACCTGGCACAGTAAAGAGCAGGAAGCCCAGGCGGTAGTTGCAAAAATTCAGGCGCTGGGTGCGCGCGCAGTGGCGCTACAGCTGGATGTGGGTGACAGCAGCCGCTTCGATGCCTTTGCCGAACGCGTGCGGGAAACGCTGCAAAAAGAGTGGCAGCGTGACAGCTTTGATTACTTATTCAACAATGCGGGAACCGGCCTCTATACGCCGTTTGTCGATACCACCGAAGCGCAGTTTGACCAGCTGGTGAATGTCCATTTCAAAGGGCCGTTCTTCCTCACCCAGAAGCTACTGCCGCTGATTACCGACGGTGGGCGCATTCTGAACGTGTCCAGCGGACTGGCGCGTTTTACGCTGCCGGGTTCCGGCGCTTATGCGGCCGTCAAAGGAGCGATGGAAGTGTTGACGCGTTATCAGGCGAAAGAGCTGGGCGCGCGCGGGATTGCGGTTAATATCCTCGCTCCCGGCGCGATTGAGACGGATTTCGGCGGGGGACGGGTTCGGGATGATGCGGCAATGAATGCGGCGATTGCCGCTCAGACCGCGCTGGGCCGCGTTGGCCTGCCGGATGATATCGGCAATGCCGTCGCCGCCCTGCTGAGCGAAGAGTGCCGCTGGGTTAACGGCCAGCGCATTGAAGCGTCAGGCGGGATGTTCCTGTAATTCGGCGTGTGTCCTACAGCCGGATAGCGCCATCCAGCACCGTGACCGTCTGGCCACCGATCCACACGCCGTCGCTGGCGTAGGTGACCGAGACTCTTCCGGCCCGCTGGATGGCGGTTCCCTGATGAACCACGTAGTCCAGTTCCACGCCCCGCGCCTGGAAATAGCGCGCCAGACAGGCGTTCGCACTGCCGGTTACCGGATCTTCCGTCAGTGAGCCTTGCTCAATCAGCAGTCCGCGCACCTCGTAGCCGTCGGCCACGCCCTTAAGCGGTCCAAACGGCATCACGCCATTAACGTTGGATTTCTTAATCAGCCGGGCAAATTCCACGGCGTCCGGTTTGATCGCCAGCACCGCTTCGGCTGACTTCATCGGCACCAGCAGCCAGCGAATTCCCATATCGGCCACCATCATCGGCAGCTGATCTTCCAGTTCATCGCTGTTCAGCGCACTGGAAATGGGGGCATCGCTAAACGGCGTCAGGATCGCCTCCGGCGAGGCGAAAGCCAGCGCGCCGTCATCACCGATGCGGATTTTCACCAGCCCGACGCCGCACTGCTGCACGATCTGCTGCGGCTGATTCAGCGAGATACCGGACTCAAGCAGAGCGTGCGCCGTACCCAGCGTGGGGTGACCGGCAAACGGCAGCTCCATGTCCGGCGTGAAAATACGCACGCGATAATCCGCCGCCGGTTCGGTTGCCGGTAAAACAAAGGTGGTTTCGGAAAGATTGGTCCAGCGCGCGATGGTCTGCATCTGCTCATCGCTCAGGCCGTCGGCATCCATAATCACCGCCAGCGGATTACCGTTAAACGGCATGGAAGTAAAAACATCAACCTGTTTAAAAGGGCGTAGCTGCGTCATAACAATTCCTGTAACCGTAAGATTCCTATGGGTACTGACCACCCAGTGCGATGATTCGTCGCGGGGGTTGTCAGCTTCGTTGATTATGGCTATTACTAGAGAATATCAGATAAAAAAGTGACCATATTATGCTGAAAATACTGGGAAGAGCGTCTTCAATCAATGTCAGAAAAGTGCTGTGGCTGTGCGATGAGTTAGGCATCCCCTTTGAGCGAGAAGAGTGGGGCGAAGGGTTTCAGTCGCCGAAAGAAAGCGCCTTTAAAACGCTGAACCCAAACGCGCTCATTCCTGTGATTCAGGATGATGATTTCATCCTGTGGGAATCCAACACCATTATTCGCTATCTGGCGAACGCGTACGGTGGCGAATGGCTTTATCCGCAGGATCCGCGTTCGCGTGCACGTGTCGATCAGTGGATCGACTGGCAGGCCACCGAGCTGAACACCTCGTGGCGCTATGCCTTTATGTCGCTGGTTCGCCATTCCCCGGCGCATCAGGAGCCCACTTTGCTGGCGGCGGCCTGCAAGGGCTGGGAATACACCA
Organism: Erwinia sp. JUb26; assembly: GCF_003751505.1. Taxonomy (GTDB): domain Bacteria; phylum Pseudomonadota; class Gammaproteobacteria; order Enterobacterales; family Enterobacteriaceae; genus Erwinia. The sequence goes on from NZ_RJVB01000011.1 coordinate 78,221, forward strand.
TGGGGATCCTCAACCAGCAGCTGGAGAAAACCGGCGCTTACGTATCCGGGGACAACTTCACGCTGGCGGATATTCCGGTGGGCCTGTCGGTGAACCGCTGGTATGAAACCCCGCTGGAACATGCCGAGTTTCCTGCCGTGCGCGCCTATTATGAGCGTCTAACCTCGCGTCCGGGCTACGCCGCCTGGGGACGAAACGGTACGCCATAGTTGTTACGTCACGCCAGCAGCAATACCGCTCATTTCGCAGGCGACAGCCCCCGTGCGCTGTAGCGCCCAGATGTAGCGCTCATTAAACGGGTAGCAGCAGGAGAGGCGCAGGGCGTTATTACAGCGCTCGCTCAGCGTGTAAAGCGCACCGGGGGTCAGGCAGATTTTCTCCTGCAGCAATCGATGGAACAGCTCAACGCTGTCGATATTGCCGGGCAGTTCAACCCAAAAAACAAAGCCTCCGCTGGGACGGGTGGCACGGGTTCCGTGCGGGAAATGGCGGGCAATAATACCGCGTGCTTCCTCCAGCTGGGCGGCATAGCGGCGGCGCAGCGAGCGCAGATGGTGATCGTAGCCGCCGGACTCCAGAAAAATCCCCAGCGTTTCCGACAGCAGGCGAGACTCGGCCAGCGAGGAAACGGATTTCAGCCGGGCCAGCTCCTGGCTGAAACGGCCGGCGGCAATCCAGCCGAGATGGAAGTCGGGTGCCACCGTTTTGGTAAAGCTGCTGCAGTACAGCACCCAGCCGTTTTCATCAAAGGCTTTTACCGCAGGCGTCAGCGGCCAGCAGAACTGCAGCTCCGCATACAGACCATCTTCCAGCAGCGGCACCTCGTACTGATTCACCAGCCGCGCCAGCCGCTTTTTCCCCTCCAGCGTCATGCTGCTGCCCAATGGATTCTGCGCGTTCGGCATGGCGATAACCGCCTGAATGCGCCGCTCCTGCAGCATCAGCTCCAGTGCATCCAGCGACAGCCCGAGCTGGGGATCGGTGGGGATCTCCAGCACATTTAGCCCCAGGCTGGCGATCAGTGGGAAGAGGTAAAAATAGGTCGGCGTTTCCAGACCAATGCAGTCGCCGGGCCGGGTGACCGCGCGCAGCGCCAGCTGGAGCGCTTCCATACAGCCGTGGGTGAGCGTCACGTCGTCCGTACTGATGCGAATACCCAAATCCATTGAGCGGCGGGCGATTTCCCGACGCAGGCGCAGGCTGCCCGGCGGCAGGGCATAGCGGCCAATCAGGTCGGGTTCGCGGCGCAGCAGGGAAGCCATGATACGGCTGATTTTTGCCGTGGGAAAAAAGTCGCTGTTCTGCGGGCAGGCCAGCGAGATATTGGTGTAGTCGGCATGGTTCTGGGCGGCAAAAACCGCATCGATCAGGTCGAGTTTTTTACTGCCCGGTGAGCGAACGCTGCTGCGCGGCGGGGACTGGTAGGTCAGCGAGGGGAGCGCATCGCGTACGTAGTAACCGGACTGCGGCCGCGCCTCAATCAGGCCGCGATCTTCCAGAATACCGTAGGCGGTCAGTACGGTGTTGACGCTGACCTGGTGGCTGGCCGCACAGCGCCGAATGGCGGGCAGTCGGCTGCCGGGCATAAACGTACCCTGCTGGATAGCGGCAGCCAGCGTTTCGGCCAGATTGTGGTACAGCGTTGCCTGCGGTTCGGTAATGGACACAGATCGCTCCTCAACTAATGGGTACAGTGATAACTAAAATCACTTTGTACCCATAACAATACTGTTTTTCTGCATCTGTTACCATTACGGCAGAGTGAATACACTGGCTGCATTCACCCGGAATGTAGGAACTCTCTTATGCTCGATCTCTCTTTTGTCAGCTATGTCACCGTTATGTCGATTACCCCAGGCCCTAACAACCTGATGCTGGCGACCTCCGGGGTCAATTTTGGTATGCGCCGTACTCTGCCGATGGTTACCGGGATTATGCTGGGCTGTGGAATACAGACCGCGCTGGCCGGGGCGCTGCTGGAAGTCCTGCTGACGTGGATGGGGGCGATAAGGCTGCCGCTGACGCTGCTGGGCTGCGGTTATCTGCTGTGGCTGTCGTGGAAGATTTTCCGTTCCGGCGCGCCGGAACTGCGTGGTAAAGCGCGTCCGATGACCATGATTGGCGGCGCGCTGTTTCAGGCGGTGAATCCAAAAGCCTGGCTGATGGCAACCAACGTGGCGCTGATGTACACCGTCAACAGCAGTATTCTGGCGGTCATGGTTGGGTTTATGGTGCTGAACCTGCCCTGTATCCTGGTCTGGGCGATGATGGGCGATCGTCTTGGCAAGCATCTGCAGGTGCAGTGGAAGCTTCAGCTGTTTAACACGGTAATGGCGCTGTCACTGCTGGCAACAACGCTGTGGATGCTGGTGGAGGCTATCCAGCTGGCCTGAACCATTAAATCTAGCGCAAGAAAAAAGGCGGATATCCGCCTTTTTTTGCCTGTATCAGACTGTTCGTCGAGGAGAGGGTGTCCCTGTCCCGGCGTTACTTACCGACGACGGCCGCTGACCGCTCGCTGTTTTCGTCGTTGGCAGAGGTCATTGGCGCATAGTCCAGCTGCAGGATGCGGCTGGTGTCCGCCAGCTCTTTCTCCGTCGCGGCCACATTGCCGTTCAACTTCTGGCCATAGAAAGGAATAATCGCCTTCAGTTTGCTCTGCCAGTCTGACGATGCCATCTGCTCTTTGAACACTTTGCTCATCAGATCCAGCATGATCGGCGCAGCCGTTGAGGCACCCGGCGATGCGCCCAGCAGCGCGGAAATGGTGCCGTCCTGCGACGTGACCACTTCGGTACCCAGCTTCAGTACGCCGCCTTTTTTGGCATCTTTCTCAATGATCTGCACGCGCTGACCGGCTTTCACCAGTCGCCAGTCTTCTTTGCGGGCGTCCGGGAAGTATTCGCACAGCGCCTTGTGGCGATCGTCAGCGCTGAGCAGCACCTGGCCGACCAGATATTTCACCAGATCGAAGTTATCCATCCCCACGCGCATCATCGGCATCAGATTCGATGGCGTGATGGAGCCAAACATATCCCACAGCGAACCCTGCTTGAGGAACTTGGTGGAGAAGGTGGCAAACGGACCGAACAGCAGGACCGGCTTGCCGTCCAGCGTACGGGCATCCAGGTGTGGAACGGACATCGGCGGTGCGCCGACGGACGCTTTGCCGTAGACCTTCGCCAGATGGCGCTTCACCACTTCCGGATTTTCGCTGACCAGGAACTCGCCGCCCACCGGGAAGCCCGCGTAGTTTTTCATTTCAGGAATTGCGGATTCCTGTAACAGCGTCAGCGCTGCGCCACCGGCACCGATAAAGACATATTTGGCGCGAATCGTGTCCTGCTTACCGTCGTTGTTCAGATCGGCCACGGTCACGTTCCAGCTGCCGTCGCCGTTTCGATGAACTTTGCGCACTTCATGGCGGTTTTTCAGGCTGAAGTTCGGGTTCTTCTTCAGCGAGGTGACCAGCTGGCGGGTGACTTCGCCGAAGTTGACGTCGGTTCCGATCGGAATGCGGGTCGCGGCAACTTTCTGGCCGTTTTCACGGCCTTCCATCACCAGCGGCACCCACTGTTTGATCTGTTCCGCATCTTCCGAATATTCCATTCCACGGAACAGGCTGCAGTTTTGCAACGCCGCGTAGCGACGTTTCAGGAAGCTGACGTTATCGTCGCCCCAGACGAAGCTGATATGCGGCACGCTGGTAATAAAGCTGCGCGGATCGCGTAATACGCCACGTTCAACCTGATGTGCCCAGAAACGGCGGGAAATCTGGAACGCTTCGTTAATTTCTACCGCTTTCTTAATGTCGATCGATCCATCGGCATTTTCCGGAGTGTAATTCAGTTCCATCAGCGCTGAGTGTCCCGTACCGGCATTATTCCAGCCGTTGGAACTCTCTTCGGCGACTGCATCGAGACGTTCTACCATGCTGATGCGCCAGTTCGGCTCCAGCTCCTGTAGGTAGGTACCAAGCGTGGCGCTCATCACTCCACCCCCGATCAGTAGGACATCAACGTGCTTTTCGTCTTCTACTGCGGCTTTACTGGTTAAACCCAAACCCGCCACAAGTACTGCCATTTTACGCATGAGGATACATCTCCGTATGCTGAATTAATTCAACATGTTAAGCAGGTAAAACAGACCCGGTATATCTCTGAACCAGTGAAGTTATTGCGCTAATTCAGGAATGCTAAAGGATTCCACCTGCATTTTTTGCTGCAAGTTTAATCACTTTTAGGAAGTATCAGAAATATACCATTGTTACGGGCTAATTAAAAAAGTGTTTAAAGATTAAAAATGAGAATGATTCATGAGCGGAAATTAGTAACATTTATACGGGCCGTTGAGCGACCCGTAATAACGGCAGGGTTTGAAGGGTAAATGGCTGAACGGGATGGATTAATTACGAGGGGCGCTGTCCGGGAGTTTTCGAAGGCTGATTGCCAGACGGTTATAAGCATTCATCAATCCGATAGCAATTGTCATATCAGTTATCGCTTGTTCGCTGAATTCTTTTTGCACCTGGGCGAAAACCTCGTCCGGTGCGTTAGTTTGGGCGATTAACGTCAGGGATTCTGCCCAGGCCAGCGCGGCCTGCTCGTTAGCGGAGAACCAGTTGCCGGCTTCGCGCCAGACCTGGGTGAGCACAATTTTGTCCCACGGCATTCCCTCTTTGTGTAACGCTTTAGTGTGCATGTCGATGCAGTATGCGCAGCCGTTAATTTGTGAGACGCGCAGGAAAACCAGCTCGATAATGCTCATCGGCAGTCCGCACTGCGCGACATAACCATAGACGCCGCCCAGTGCCTTCATTCCGGCAGGGGAAGTGGCGTTAAAATCAATACGTTCGCTCATAGGTGTGTCTCCAGAGTCAGGGGATTGGCGTGAATGATCGACAGCATTTGCTGTTGACGGTTATTTTCATCGGTTTGATGGGGCAATAAAAGTGCCAGGAATTGACAAAAACAGTGGTCCATCCGCCGTGCAGACGGCGGAGCAGATTGGCCTGCAGCGCTACGCCGATCGTTCGCTGACGGAGCAGATTCGAGCCGGGATGGCGCAGGCGATCGCGGAAGGCCGCGTCCCGGCGGGATCGCGCGTGCCCTCCTGCCGCGATCTGGCCGCTGCGCTGGGCGTTGCGCGCGGTACGGTGCGTAACGCCTATGACATGTTGGTAGACAGCCAGCTGCTGGTGGCCCGTGGCGCAGCGGGAACCTGGGTCAGTGCCGTCCTGCCCGCTTCCCGTGTGATACCGCCAAAAGCGCCGGTGCTGGCCCCACTGGCGGATGTGGTCCATGCCTTTGACGTCGCGCCGCTAACCTTTCAAATGGGTACGCCCGCCAGCGATGCCTTTCCGGCCAAAGTCTGGTCGCGGATTCTGGCCCGCCACGTTCGGGAGATTGCAGGAGGGACAACGGGGTATGCCGATCCGCGCGGCAGCCTGATGTTGCGTCAGGAGCTGGTGAGCTATCTGTCGCTGGCGCGCGGGATCCGCTGTCAGGCCTCGCAGGTGATTATCACCAACGGCTATACCGGCGCGCTGGGTATCATTTTCCTGGCGCTCGGCCTGCGCGGTGCACGTGCCTGGAGCGAAGATCCGGGCTATCTGCTGGCTCGGCGCGCACTGGGCCTGGCCGGAATCGAGGCGGTGCCGGTGCCGGTGGATGAACAGGGTATGTCCGTTGCGGACGGTTTGCGGCTGGCCGCAGACGCCCGCGTGGCGCTGGTCACACCGGGGCAGCAGTCGCCGCTTGGCGTGACTCTATCGCTTGCTCGCCGCGGTGAGCTGCTGGCCTGGGCGCGCCAGCAGGATAGCTGGATTATCGAAGATGATTATCTCGGCGAACTGCAGCTGCAGGGGCGGGCGGCTCCGGCACTGGCGGCGCTGGATGCAGAGCGCGTGCTGCATATCGGCACGTTCAGTAAAACGCTCAGCCCGGCGCTGCGTATGGGCTATCTGGTGGTGCCGGACGCGCTGGCGGCGCATTTTGCGGAAACGGTGGCGCTACTGGCTCCGGCTTCGTCATCCGTTCTGCATAATGCGGTGGCGGAATTTTTGCACGATGGGCACTACATGCGTCATCTGCGGCGGATGAAGCGGCTGTATGCGGCCCGCCTCACCGAGCTGCTGCAGGCGCTTGAGCCGCATTTTTCATCGCTTTCGCGAGCGGCACTGGCGGTAGTTATTCGCCTGCCGCAGGGCACCCGCGATGTGCAGATTGCACAGGCAGCGCTGGCGCACGGCATGGCTCCGTCACCGCTGTCGGTGTGGTATCAGGATAAAACGGCGAGCTGTGGGCTGGTGCTGGGGGTGACTAATTTACCGGATGGCGGGTTTGCCGCGAGTGCGGCCAGGCTGAAGGCGCTGGTGGAGGCGTTTGGCTAATTATCCCTGCCCCGAAGGGCAGGGATAGGGATTAGGCTTTTTTCGCTGCGGCAGCGGCTTTCACGATCACCGCGAACGCGTCGGCTTTCAGCGATGCACCGCCAACCAGCGCGCCGTCGATGTCCGGCTGGCCGAACAGCTCTGCTGCGTTTTTATCGTTAACGGAACCGCCGTACTGGATGATGACCTGTGCAGCCACGGTTGCATCCTGCTTCGCGATATGGTCACGGATGAACTTGTGTACCGCCTGAGCCTGCTCAGGTGTCGCTGATTTGCCGGTACCGATGGCCCATACTGGCTCATAGGCGATAACCACGCCGTTGAAGGCTTCTGCGCCCTGAGTTTTCAGGACTGCGTCGATCTGACGAGCGCAAACTTCTTCGGTTTTGCCCGCTTCGTTCTCAGCGTCGGTTTCACCGATGCACAGAACCGGGGTCAGGCCTGCTGCTTTCACGACGGCGAATTTTTTCGCAATGAATTCGTCGCTCTCTGCGTGGTAGGTACGGCGCTCAGAGTGACCGATGATGATGTATTGCGCACCGATATCTTTCAGCATGTCGGCAGAGGTTTCGCCGGTGAACGCGCCTGACAGGTTCACGTCAACGTTCTGCGCACCCAGTACGATATGGCTTCCAGAAATGGCATGTTTTGCCTGATCCAGATAGATCGCCGGTGGGGCAATTGCCACGCCACAACCGTCAACACCGCTCAGTTCGTTACGCAGACCGGCGATCAGCTCATTGACCATGTGCTTGCTACCGTTCAGTTTCCAGTTACCCATCACTAATGGATGTCGCATTGTATCCTCCACGCTTAGAGAGTATTAAAGCTGCCGGCAGGCAGCGTTGTCTGCCGACAGTATAGAGATCAAAAATGCGAAAGGCTTTGCTTTTCGTCATCGTTTGCATGAATCGATTCAGGGGGCCGCAAGCGCCAGTTTTAGCGGTTCGATCGCGAAAGTTAGCCCTTTCTCGCCGTTATCCGCCACAATGTAGCGCAACGCCCCCTCCGTCTGCTGGTAATATCGCGAATTCTTGCCTTTAGCCAGCAGATCGTTCACCCGCTTCTGGCTCTGTTCGTCACTGAGCATCGGTTCGAAGAACCGTACAAACGCCGTCATATAGGCCAGCGCCTTCTCCCGCGCGGCTTTCTGGTCCGGCCCGGGGATCGGTAGCCAGGTAATCTGCAGCGTTTTTATCTTTCCGCTGCCGTGCTCAAGGGCCGTCGACGCGTAAAGATTTTCGTTGATCTTACTGGCGGCACGCGTCAGATTGCTCTTATCATCAGGCGTGTCAATTGCGCGATATTCACCTAACGGTAATGTTGCGTTGGCAGCATTATATTTTTCACGAAACTGGCCAATGGTCATATCAAAGGTTGGGGCACCCATTTGCAGATAGGGTGCCGCAGGCATATGTTCTGCCCGGTCCTGAGGATCGGGATCGGCTTTTGCTGTCGCGATGGTCAGTGTGGTCAGCAGGATAATCGCTGCCCAGATCGCTTGATTCATTTTCATGGCCCTAACCAGTAAACTCTGCTCAAGATTAAAACGGACAATGACTGGAAAAGTCAAAGGGCACCCTGACGCTGGGAAAAATAATGACTCTACAACAATGGTGTTTCTCGTTTCGTGGCCGTCTGAGGCGGCGGGATTTCTGGATCTGGCAGGTGGTCTGGATGCTGCTGTTGACGCTGTTGTTCAGCCTCGCCGGAAGCGGTTTGATGGATATGCAACTGGCGGCATTCTGCGTGGTGGCCCTGCTGTGGCCGGTGAGCGCAGTGCTGGTGAAACGGCTGCACGATCGGAACAAAGGCGGCCAGTGGGCGCTGTTGCTGATCCTCGCGTGGATGCTGATGGCCGGAAACTGGACGATGCTGCCAGGCGATGCGCAGTGGCTGGTGGGGCGTTTTATCCCCACGCTGATTCTGGTCAGCATGATGGTCGAACTCGGCTTCTTCCGCGGGACGGATGGTGATAACCGTTACGGTAAAGCGGCGCAGTACGTGGTGTTTCTGCGCCGTGGAGCAGCCTGATTACCAGTAGTGTTCGCTGGTCATATGGCCCGGTTTACGCTTAAAGTGCTTGCGCATTCCGCGTGTATCTTTCAGCAGTTGCTGGGTGTCTTTTACCATCTCCGGGTTACCACACAGCATGACGTGGCTCGTCTCGGCATCGATTTTCAGGCCGGTCGCTGCCTCCAGCTGGCCGCTGGCAATCAGCGCCGGAACCCTGCCGGTCAACGAGCCTTCGGCTTCTTCCCGACTGACCACCGTCTGAATCTGCAACTGGCCGTTATAGCGCTGCTGTAGCTGCTGCATCTGTGGCAGATAGCTCAGGTCCTGCGCGAAGCGCGCGGCATGGAGCAGCACGATGTTTTTAAACCGATCCAGGCCTTTTCCCTCTTCTAAAATCGACAGATAAGGGCCAATGGCGGTGCCGGTTGCCAGCATCCACAGGGTTTCGCACTGTGGAATTTCCTCGATAACAAAAAAGCCCTGCGCGTCCTGGGTAATCATCACTTCATCACCCGGCTTGAGCGCGTACAGCAGCGGGCTGAGCTTACCTCCCGGAACCAGCACCAGATAAAACTCCAGATTTTTATTGCTCGGTGCATTCACAAAGGAATAGGCACGAACCACGCGCTCACCGTTCACTTCCAGCGACAGTTTGGCGTACTGACCGGCAGTAAAGGGGGCGATGGGGGCGGTCACAATGATACTGAACAGGCTGTCCGTCCAGTTCGTCACTTTTTCTACTCGGGCGTTGACCCAGGCGGCCATAACAAGCTCCTTAACTCAGTTGCGGCAGGATTGGCGTCTCTGCGGCTATCTTCGTCAGCTGTGAGTGGTTTTTCCAGTTTCCGGCGGCGGTAAAGCTCGTATAAACAAAGTATGCGCACGAATTTACCTTAGCGTAAAAATTGTTTTACAGCCGCGCCCGCTTTTAGTGACAGGTGCGGGTGGCCTATTTTGATCCGACCTCTCGCTTTGTCATCTATTCCTGATATTTTCTCCGGCGCTGAGCGTATCCATTTGGCTGATCCTCTGGATACGAAAAATTTTACCGTTATTTATACTGATGTGGCGCGATGAAAAAGATTGAAAATGGACATCTGTTAGTGATGCTGATTGCCCTGCTGGCCGTCGGGCAAATGGCGCAAACCATTTACGTTCCGGCGATGTCCACCATCGCGGCGGCATTTAACGTCGGCGACGGTGCCGTCCAGCAGGTGATGGCGGCCTATCTGATGACCTACGGCGCCTCACAGCTTTTTTATGGCCCGCTGTCGGACAGTATTGGCCGCAGGCCGGTGGTTTTGTTCGGCATGGGGATATTTATCCTCGGTTCGCTGACGGCCCTGCTGGCACAAAGCCTGAACGGGCTGGTGCTGGGAGCTGCAATCCAGGGCCTGGGCACGGGCGTGGCGGGCGTAATGGCGCGTACCATGCCGCGCGATCTGTATGAGGGCAGGGCGTTACGCCATGCCAACAGCCTGTTAAATATGGGCATTCTAATCAGCCCGCTTGTTGCCCCGCTAATTGGAGCCGGTCTGACGCGGCTGTTCGGCTGGCAGGCGTGCTTTGCGTTTCTGCTGCTGCTGTGTCTGGCGGTCAGTTTCGCCATTCTGCGATGGATGCCGGAAACGCGTCCGCAGACCGTGCAGCCGCGCCCGCTGTTTTCACGCTATCGCCCGCTGCTGGCCGACAGCAGCTTTGTACGCTATCTGGTGATCCTGATCGGTGCGCTGGCCGGTATTGCGGTATTTGAAGCCAGCTGCGGCGTGCTGATGGGCGGTGTTCTGGGAATGAGCAGCTTCGCCGTCAGCCTGCTGTTTATCCTGCCGCTGCCGGCGGCATTTTTTGGCGCCTGGTTTGCCGGTAAAAGCGAAAAACCCTTCACCACCATTATGTGGTACGCGGTGAACAGCTGCCTGCTTGCGGGTGTGCTGATGTGGATCCCCGGCTGGCTGGGCGTAATGAACCTGTGGACGCTGATTGTGCCCGCCTCGCTGTTTTTCTTTGGCGCAGGCATGCTGTTTCCGCTGGCAACGACCGGCGCGATGGAGCCCTGGCCCTATATGGCGGGTACCGCCGGTGCGCTGGTGGGTGGATTACAGAATCTGGGATCGGGGCTGACCGCGTGGCTTTCCGCGCTGCTGCCGCAGAACGGTCAGTTCAGCCTCGGGATGCTGATGTTCGCGACTTCGCTGCTGATCCTGCTCTGCTGGCTGCCGCTGTCGAAGCGGCCGGAGCCGCAGACCGTCTGATACGGCAGTCAATCGGCGGGGCCAGCCGTAAAATGCTGGCCCCCGAGAGAATTACAGAATGAACGGGTGAAGATTGTCGTCTTTACGGTCCAGGTAGTGAATGGACTGGATGCGGCGAATGGTGCGCGATTTACCGCGGATCAGCAGTGTTTCGGTGGTGGCCATATTGCCTTTGCGCGTGATGCCCTTCAGCAGTTCGCCGCTGGTGATGCCGGTGGCGGCGAAGATGACGTTATCGTTGCGCGCCATCTGGTCGAGCAGCAGCACTTTTCCGGCATCAATGCCCATCTCATGGCAGCGTACGAGCTCCTGCTCGCCCAGGCGACGGTTCTCTGCCGTATCGCCTTTCACCTCATGACGAGCCAGTAAGCGGCCCTGCATATCGCCATCCAGCGCGCGGATCACCGCCGCAGAGATCACCCCCTCCGGTGCGCCGCCAATGCCGTACATCACGTCCACTTCGCTGTCCGGCATGCAGGTGAGGATTGAGGCCGCCACATCGCCGTCCGGGAAGGTGAACACGCGGACGCCGAGCTGTTGCAGGCGGGCAATCACCGCATCATGGCGTGGTTTAGCCAGCAGCGTGACGGTCAGCTCGCTGAGCGGTTTCTCCAGCGCGTCGGCAACACGCTGCAGGTTCTCCTCCAGCGGAAGATTCAGGTCGATAGCGCCTTTCGCGCCGGGGCCAACCACCAGCTTTTCCATATACATATCGGGGGCGTGCAGGAAGGTGCCTTTATCGCCGACCGCCAGCACCGCCAGCGCGTTCGCCTGGCCCAGCGCGGTCATACGCGTGCCTTCGATCGGGTCAACGGCAATATCCACTGCATCGCCATTGCCGCTGCCGACTTTTTCGCCGATATACAGCATCGGCGCTTCATCAATTTCCCCTTCGCCAATCACGATCTGACCGTCAATATCCACCTTATTGAGCATGATGCGCATCGCGTGTACCGCTGCGCCATCGGCTGCGTTTTTATCGCCGCGCCCCAGCCATTTATAGCCAGCCAGCGCCGCTGCTTCGGTGACGCGTGAAAATTCAATTGCCAGTTCTCGTTTCATGACGTGCCTCGGAAAAGTGATGAGGCGGGGAGTTTATCACAGGCGGGGAGGGGAGGCGGTGCCCGCAGTCGGCGACTGCGGGCGGGTAAAACCTTAGTTGTCCTGATCTTCCCACGCCTGAGCGCGGGCAACGGCTTTCTTCCAGCCTGCGTACAGCACGTTACGCTGGGTGGTTTCGATGCCAGGACGGAATTCACGCTCGATAACCGATTTTGCGCGGACTTCTTCCAGATCTGTCCAGAAGCCGACGGCAAGACCGGCAAGGTACGCCGCACCCAGCGCGGTCACTTCACGAACTTCCGGGCGCTCGACGCGGGTGCCCAGGATATCCGACTGGAACTGCATCAGGAAGTTGTTGGCAACGGCACCGCCGTCCACGCGCAGCGACTGCAGGCGGGTATTGGCATCGTTCTGCATCGCTTCCAGCACGTCGCGGGTCTGATAGGCAATCGACTCCAGCGTGGCGCGGATGATGTGGTTGGCGTTGGCACCACGGGTCAGACCGAAGATCGCGCCTCGCGCATACGGGTCCCAGTAAGGTGCGCCCAGGCCGGTAAAGGCCGGAACCATATACACGCCGTTGGAGTCTTTCACCTTGGTGGCGAAATACTCGGAATCCGTCGAGTCGCTGATCAGCTTCATCTCGTCACGCAGCCACTGAATGGATGCGCCACCGATGAATACCGCACCTTCCAGTGCATAGTTCACTTCACCGCGTGGTCCGCAGGCGATGGTGGTCAGCAGGCCGTGAGTCGAAGTGACCGCTTCTTTACCGGTGTTCATCAGCATAAAGCAGCCGGTACCGTAGGTATTTTTTGCCATACCCGGCTGGACGCACAGCTGACCGTACAGGGCCGCCTGCTGATCCCCGGCGATACCGGCGATAGGAATACGCGTACCGCCCTTACCACCGATGTTGGTCTGGCCGTAAATCTCGGAAGAGGATTTCACCTCTGGCAGCATTTCACGTGGGATATCGAGGATTTCCAGCATGCGCTGATCCCATTCCAGCTTGTGAATGTTAAACATCATGGTGCGTGAGGCGTTAGTAAAGTCGGTGATATGAACCCGCCCCTGCGTCATTTTCCACACCAGCCAGGAATCGACGGTACCGAACAGCAGCTCGCCGCGGCGCGCACGATCACGCGAGCCTTCAACGTGGTCGAGGATCCACTTCACTTTAGTACCGGAGAAGTACGGGTTAATCACCAGGCCGGTAGTGTGCTGGATGTACTCTTCCAGACCTTCTTTCTTCAGTTTTGCACAGTAGTCAGCGGTGCGCGGATCCTGCCACACGATCGCGTTGTAAATCGGCTTACCGGTTTCTTTGTCCCAGATGATAGTGGTTTCACGCTGGTTGGTGATACCAATCGCGGCGATCTCATCAGAGCGAATATCCGCATGTGCCAGAACCTCGACCAGCGTTGAGCTTTGTGACGCCCAGATATCCATTGGATCATGCTCAACCCAGCCCGCTTTCGGATAGATTTGCTGGAATTCACGCTGCGATACCGCCACGATATTAGAGTCATGGTCCAGGATTACCGCGCGTGAGCTGGTGGTTCCCTGGTCGAGTGCGACGATATATTTTTTCTCTACGGTCATAATTTTTTCCTGATGAGGTCAAGAGTTATACCCGCCGAAACGGGTATAGCAGGATTACGCTTTACGCTGTGCAGCGCGCTGCACCACTTCGTCCTGTTTTGCCGCTGCCTGGCCAGGCAGATTGCGGCTAATCAGAGAACGGTAACCAAATGCGCCAACGATTGCACCGACCATCGGTCCGAAGATGGGTACAAGGAAGTAAGGAATATCACGACCGCCGGTGAAGGCCATGCTGCCCCAGCCAGCCAGTGAAGCGAACAGCTTAGGACCGAAATCACGCGCCGGGTTCAGAGCAAATCCGGTTAGCGGGCCCATCGCGGCACCAATCACGGCAATCAGCAGACCGATTAACAGCGGGGCCAGCGGACCGCGCGGCAAACCGTTACCGTCGTCGGTCAGCGCCATAATAAGCGCCATCATCACGGCGGTAATCACGGCTTCAACCAGGAACGCCTGCCCCACGCTGATATGCGGGTTTGGATAGGTCGAGAACACTCCGGCCACATCCAGGCTTTCTACGCTGCCGCGCACCAGCTGGTGGGTCTGCTCGTAGTCGAGGAATAAATTGTAATAGAGCCCGTACACCAGTGCAGCCGCGCAGAACGCCCCGGCTATCTGAGCAATGATGTAGGGAACCACCTTGCGCCCTTCAAAGTTGGCGAATAGCCAGAGGGCAATACTGACAGCAGGATTCAGATGCGCACCGGAGATACCCGCGCTGAGGTAGACCGCCATGGCAACGGCGATGCCCCAAACGATGCTGATTTCCCACTGGCCAAAAGCGGCACCCGCGAGCTTTAACGCAGCGACACAGCCTGCACCAAAGAAGAGGATAGTCGCGGTGCCGAGAAACTCGGCGATGCATTGTCCTTTAAGTGTGCTTGTTGCATGACTCATGTTGAAATTCCTGAAGGCGAGTTAAGAGTTTACTTTCATCGTTTTTCTCATTCCCTGAGCCGCCCAAGTCTGTTGTAGGGCTGATGTAAATTTATCGTTAACGAGCATAAACGAGAAATAGCGAAATCAAAAGTTGTGTGCTGTGTCATAAAAATGAGCGAATTCGCGTGTTTTTGGCACGTGTTAATCACTATGTTGCGCGTTTAAGCGGTAACGAAATGCGAAACTATTTAACGTCGGGCCAGGCGCATGGCCTGAATATGTTACGCAAACCAGGTCTACGCTGAAAATTGTTACAGACTGCGCCCCATATGGCTTCGCTGCTGGACTTGCCCTGCGCGTCTACTTACAATCGAAGGATCGTTGTTATCCGCGGAATGTCGGTTCACTCCTTATCCCTGCGGCTAGCATCATCAGCGCCCTGCGATTAGGAGAGGTTATAGATATGTCATTTGAAGTGTTCGAGAAACTGGAAGCAAAAGTGCAGCAGGCGATTGATACCATCACGTTGTTGCAGATGGAGATCGAAGAGCTTAAAGAACAGAATGGAAATCTGAGCCAGCAAGTTCAACATGCTGCTGGTAACAGTGAAGCACTGGTGCGTGAGAACCAGCAGCTAAAGGAAGAGCAGCACGTGTGGCAGGATCGTCTGCGTGCGTTGCTGGGTAAAATGGAAGAGGTGTAAGGCTTCACTTTTTCATTAAAGTGAATCTGCAGAGAGCGGGTGCCAGCGGCACCCGTTTTTGTATCCGTTATTCGAGATCGAGCGGCTCTTCTGACAGGATTATACCGGTGTTGTCAGCATAAAGATGATCGCCAGAGAAGAAGGTCACGCCACCGAAGTTAACGCGCACATCGCTTTCGCCGATCCCATCTCCGGCAGCACCGGCTGGGATGGCCGCAATGGCCTGGATACCGATATCCAGCTCTTCCAGATCGTCGACCTGGCGCACCGAGCCGTAAATCACGATGCCTTCCCACTCATTTTGCACCGCCAGCCTTGCCAGCGCGGCATCAACCAGCGCGCGCCGCACGGAGCCGCCACCGTCGACCAGCAGGATCCGACCCCGGCCGTTTTCCTCCAGCAAATCATAAAGCAGACCGTTGTCCTCGAAACATTTTACCGTAATGATTTGCCCACCAAACGAGGTGCGGCCACCAAAGTTTGAGAAGAGCGGTTCTACGACATTCACGTCTTCGTGATAGATGTCGCACAGTTCTGAGGTATCGTATTTCATAGGATTTCGTCTGTTTGCTACAGGGAGCTTAAGTATATCGCTTAATCGCCACTGTTGGCAAAATCATCAATTGTTAAAAGTTGCGATGACTCAAGCACATCGCGTTTAGCTGAGCAGCAGCCCAACGGCAAATAGCACGTTGATCAGCAGCGCCGTTTTGACCGTTCTCACCAGCAGCGGGCGCATTGCCATCGCGCTGAATTCTTGCAGCACATAGCGCGCCTGCCGCCACAGCAGCGGCACCGCCAGCAGGAACAGCCACCCAAAAGGATGCGGATTATTCAGCAGGGTAAACAGCGCGAAGCAGACTATCGCGCCCGTCAGCAGCAGCACGTGATAATGGCGTGCACGCCGTGGCCCAAGGCGAACTGCCAGGGTGTACTTACCGTTCTGGCGATCGTTTTCGATATCGCGCATGTTGTTGGCGTTAAGCACCGCGGTCGCCATCAGGCCGCAGCCGGTGGCCGGCAGCAGCGGTAGCAGGTTCAGCTGGTGAGTTTGCAAATACCAGCTGCCGATGACGCCGAGCCAGCCGAAGAAGATCATCACTGAAACGTCGCCCAGGCCAAGATAGCCGTAGGGCTTGCGCCCCACCGTGTAGGCGATGGCGGCAACGATGGCCAGTGCGCCAAGCAGCAGAAAGCCCAGCATATCGCTCAGCGTTTTGCAGGATCTGATCAGCAGCATAATGCCGCTCAGCATGGATAACGCTACGGCCAGGGCCATCGCCATACGCATCTGCTGCTGGGTGATGGCGCCCTTCTGCATGCCGCGCAGCGGGCCAATGCGCGCGGGCGTATCGCTGCCTTTCACCGCATCGCCATAGTCGTTAGCCAGATTTGAGAGGATTTGCAGCAGCACGGTGGTCAGCAGCGCCAGCAGTGCCGTGGTGAGATTGAACGAACCCTGCCACCATGCCAGCGCGCTGCCGGTAATAATCGATGCACAGGCCAGCGGCAGCGTGCGCGGGCGCAGGCTCTCAATCCATGCCTGCGAGTGACTGATAGGAGTAGCCAGCTGGCTGTTGTCGGTCATAGGCAGGCCTCTGCTCTGATTGGCGGGTCCGGGAAAGCCGGATCAACGTTTAAGGAGCAGTGTAAGGTGCTTAAGGCCGGGCGAAATTAACCCTGGTCAAGTTGGCTGAGAATTTAGCCAAAAAAAACGGGGGCCATATGAATGGCCCCCGTAATGCGACAGCTTACCGTCGTTACAGAATGAAGCGGCTGAGATCTTCGTCGGCAACCAGCTCATCCAGATGCTTGCTGACGTACTCGGCATCAATGGTGAAGGACTGACCGTTCAGATCGCTGGCGTCATAGGAGATTTCTTCCATCAGACGTTCCAGCACGGTGTGCAGACGACGCGCACCAATATTTTCAGCGGTTTCGTTAACCTGCCAGGCGGCAGCGGCGATTTTGCTGATACCGTCTTCGGTGAAGTTGATATCCACGCCTTCCGTACCCATCAGCGCTTTGTACTGCACGGTGATCGACGCGCTTGGCTCGGTCAGGATCCGCTCGAAGTCGTGCGTGGTTAACGCCTGCAGCTCAACGCGGATCGGCAGACGTCCCTGCAGTTCCGGGATCAGGTCTGACGGGCTGGCGACCTGGAAAGCACCCGACGCGATAAACAGAATGTGATCGGTTTTCACCATGCCGTGCTTGGTCGAAACGGTACAACCTTCCACCAGCGGCAGCAAATCGCGCTGAACGCCTTCACGAGAAACATCCGGGCCGGACGATTCGCCGCGCTTACAGACTTTATCGATCTCGTCGATAAACACGATACCGTGCTGCTCTACGGCTTCAATGGCATCCTGCTTCAGCTCTTCCGGGTTAACCAGCTTGGCGGCTTCTTCTTCCACCAGCAGCTTCATCGCTTCTTTGATTTTCAGCTTACGCGGCTTCTGCTTCTGGCCACCGATATTCTGGAACATCGACTGCAGCTGGCTGGTCATCTCTTCCATGCCCGGAGGGGCCATGATTTCAACACCGGCAGAAACGGCAGCGAGATCGATTTCGATTTCTTTATCGTCAAGCTGACCTTCACGCAGCTTTTTGCGGAACGACTGACGCGCGGCCGACGGTTCGGCAGGCGCTTCCGACTGACCCCAGTTGTTTTTAGCCGGTGGGATCAGCACGTCAAGAATGCGGTCTTCCGCCATTTCTTCAGCGCGGTAACGGTTCTTTTCAATCGCCTGAGAGCGAACCATTTTAATCGCCGAGTCGGTCAGATCGCGGATAATCGAATCCACTTCTTTACCTACGTAGCCCACTTCGGTGAACTTCGTCGCTTCCACTTTGATGAACGGCGCATTCGCCAGTTTTGCCAGGCGACGGGCAATTTCGGTTTTACCGACGCCGGTTGGGCCAATCATCAGAATATTTTTTGGGGTAACTTCATGGCGCAGCTCTTCGTCCAGCTGCATGCGACGCCAGCGGTTACGCAGGGCAATCGCCACGGCACGCTTGGCGCCGTCCTGGCCGATGATGAATCTGTTCAGTTCGCTGACGATTTCGCGCGGGGTCATTTCGGACATAAATTGGGATCCTTACGCTTTAGACGCTAATTCTTCGATGGTGAGGTTGTGGTTGGTATAGATGCAGATATCACCTGCAATACCCAGCGCTTTTTCCACAATATCGCGCGCGCCAATGTCAGTGTTTTCCAGTAATGCACGGGCGGCTGCCTGTGCGTAAGGTCCACCTGAACCGATGGCAATCAAATCGTTTTCTGGCTGGATCACGTCACCGTTGCCGGTAATGATCAGCGAGGCATTCTCATCGGCTACGGCCAACAAGGCTTCCAGCTTGCGCAGCATACGGTCCGTGCGCCAGTCTTTGGCCAGCTCAACGGCGGCTTTGACCAGGTGACCCTGATGCATTTCCAGCTTGCGCTCAAACAGTTCGAAAAGGGTGAAAGCATCTGCGGTACCGCCAGCAAAACCGGCAATGACTTTGTCATTGTAGAGACGACGCACTTTTTTAACGTTGCCTTTCATAACGGTATTACCGAGGGTAGCCTGGCCATCGCCGCCAATTACTACCTGGCCGTTGCGTCGTACACTTACTATTGTTGTCACGGGCGGACCCCTTGTTGCAGTTGGTGAGGTCCCCGCACTTTTTGTACGGGGGCACTGATGCAATCTGATATGGGGCGGCTTTTAGGGGTTTCAACCCCCAACGGCGAGAGGAATGCAATTTGAGTGGCCGGAACCACGCAGATTTTTCAGCGCGCTGTCGGCGCCTGCCCGGTTGCTGTATGGGCCAATAACGACGCGATTCCAGCCGCCGCCGGTCGTAATGCGGCTTTCGAAACCTTCAAATGCCAGCGCTGCGCGAACGGACTCCGCCTGGTCAGTGCCTTTGAAGGAGCCACACTGAACCATCCAGCGCTGCTGCTTCTCTTTTTCGGCTTCTTTCGGCTTCGTTTCCGCTTTCGGCTGTGCCGCCACTTCCTGCTGCCGCGTGGGTTCGCGAGTGACAGGCGTGACCGGTGCTGGCCGCTGCTGAGTCTGGGTTTGCTGCTGCGCTGCCCGCTCGGCCTGCTGCGTCTGCTGTTGCGTTCTGACCTGCTGCTGGTTCTGCTGTACCGGCTGAGTCTGCTGCGTTCTTGGCGGCTGCTGGTACGGTTGCACCGGCTGGGCCTGTTGCGTTCTTACCGGCTGCTGCTGGACCTGCTGCGGCATGCGTGACTGCTGCTGAAGCTGGTTCTGGCGCTGAATAGTCTGCTGACGCTGAGCGGGCGTTTGCTCATTCCACGGCACTTCATTCAGCTGGGTTGGCTGCTGGCGCATATCGGCCTGCATCTGCTCCAGCAACTGCCGCTGTTCATTCGTCAGCTGCGTCTGTGCGTGGGTTTCTCCACCCGAGGACGGCTCAGTAGGTGTTGGCACGCCAATCTGACGATTTTCTAACTCTTTGATGTAGCGCCAGCGTTCTTCAGGCTTAGGCGGCAGGCCGTTGCCGGGAGCCTTGTGGTCGGTGATGACCGGCGTGTCTTCTTTTTTATGATGCGCAATAAACCACAGACCACCGACAAAGGTGACGAGGACAGCAACGGCCAGCACGGTCATGAACTTTGATACGCCTGAACCACCGCTGCGTTTTTTACTGCGACTGTTGGTCTTGCGACGCGTCCCTGTCGAACGCCCGCGGCCTACATAATCTTTTTGTGCCACTATCGTTCCGTTAATAATCAATGAAAGAAGACCGGGAAAATCGCGATGGGTACCCGGCTACAGCCCGTCATGTTACTTAAGGGTCGGAAGTTTGACCAGCGGCGATCTTACTAAGAATCCGCTGATTTTGCGCCAGGTCGCAGTTAGCGAAAATGACCGTTACACAATACGTTAATCTTCGTCGTGCAGTGAGGGTGCCGTGCTGCCGCGGATCTTTAACTCAAAATCCAGTAGACGAGAGCCAACATTTACCATCCTCCCCTGAAGCTGCTCCAGCAAGAGTAGCATCGCTTCGCGCCCAATGTTAAAACGCGGTTGAGCAACGGTGGTCAGCTGCGGATCGCTGTAGCGAGATAACTCGATGTCATCGAAGCCGATAATGGACAGGTCCTTCGGGATTTTCAGGCCCATATTTTTCGCCTGCGACATGGCACCCAGCGCCATAATGTCGCTGTGGCAGAACAGGGCATCGGGTGGCCTTGGCAACGACATCAGTTTCTTCATCGCCTGCGTACCGGCGTCAAAGGTAAAATCACCGCGTACGATATACTGAGGATCGACGCTGATACCGCTGCGACGCAGTGCCTGAATATAGCCCTGCAGGCGATACTGGCACAGGGGCATATCTTCCGGCCCGGCAATACAGGCGATGCGGCGGTGCCCCAGCTTTTGCAGATGGTTGACGGCTTCGAACGCGGCGGTCAGATTGTCGATATGCACCGTCGGCAGTTCCAGCTCCGGGGCAAATTCGTTGGCCATCACCATCGGGGGCAGGTTGCGCTGTTCTTCCAGCCCGGCCTCGAAAGGCAGCTGCGATCCCAGCAGCACCATGCCGTCGATTTGACGCGTCAGCATCAAATTCAGGAACGATTTTTCCTGCTGATTCTGATGGGCGCAGTCGCCAATCAGCACCAGGTAACCCTGATCTGCGGCAACGACCTCGATCCCACGAATCATTTCGCTAAAGAACGGGTCACAGATATCCGGCACGATAACCAGAATAGTCCGTGATTCGCTGCGCCGGGCGCTTCGCGTCATTGAATGCGGGGAATAACCGACGGCAATGACAGCCTGTTCTACTTTACTGCGTGTCGCGGCGGAGACCTTTTCCGGGTTCATCAGGGCGCGGGAGACCGTTGCCGTTGATACGCCTGCTTTTTCAGCTACGTCCTTCATGGTCGCTGCTGTCGTCTCTTGATTGTGCTCCAACGCTTTTCTCCTCACGCCAGCCGAAGCTGACCTGACCAACGGGTGATAATGTTCTTTTCAGTGGCGGGCCGCGTGTCCCTTTGCTGACCCTTGTGCATTTTTACAGATGCAGCGAACGGCTGTTACTTAATTTGCATAAAAAATGTGACTTGTGCGACTTTTTTCGATCTGCACCGCAACTTTGCCATGCAAACGTTTACGTCTTCCACTTTCGCCTGGACCGGCGTCCAGCGACCCGTGGCGGTGAATTATCCTTCCGCAGGATCGATATCCAGCGACCATTTGACTTTGCGCGACTGGGGCAGGGTGCCGATCAGCGGCAGGCTGGATTTAATCAGTCGTTGCAGCACGGCACGCGACGGATGCTGCAGCAGCAACTGCCAGCGGTATCGGCCGCTTCGCTTGGCCTGCAATGCCGGAACCGGCCCCATCACCCAGAAACTCTCGTCATTCAGCGGGCTGGCTTCCAGCAGGTTGCGCAGCTGCTGAAGAAACAGGGAAGCCTGCTGATTATCGTGATCCTCCGCGCGGAACAGCGCGTGGCTGGTAAACGGCGGCAGAAACACGCTTTTACGCTCGCTCAGCGCCTGCTTAGCGAAGGCGTCATAGCCCTGCTTGAGCAGAGTTTGTAATAAAGGATGGTCCGGATGATGGGTCTGCAGCATCACTTCGCCCTGTTTTCCTGCGCGGCCTGCCCGCCCCGCCACCTGGGTGTAGAGCTGGGCAAAGCGCTCGGCTGAGCGGAAATCCGCGGAGAACAGCGCGCCGTCAACGTCGAGCAGGGAAACCAGCGTGACGTCGGGAAAATGGTGCCCCTTCGCCAGCATCTGGGTGCCAACCAGGATCCGCGCGCCGCCGCGATGCACTTCCGCCAGCTGCTGCTCCAGCGCGCCCTTTCGGCTGGTGGTATCCCTATCGATGCGCGACAGCGGCACGTCGGGGAAGAGTGCGCTGAGGTTATGCTCCAGCTGTTCCGTACCCAGCCCGACGGGCACCAGATGCGTCGATCCGCACTGGGGGCACTGATGGGGAATGGGGCGCTGGCTGTCGCAGTGGTGGCAGCGCAGCTGGCGCTGGTTCTGATGCAGCGTGTAGTAGCGATCGCAGCGCTGGCACTCGGCAATCCATGCGCACTCGTGGCACAGCAGCGTCGGGGAAAACCCCCGGCGGTTGAGGAACAGCAGGACCTGATTATCGGCCTTTAAGTGTTCGCCGATTTTCTTGATCAGCAGCGGAGACAGCCCGCCCTGTAGCTTCACGCCTTTCAGGTCGACCAGTAGCTGAGTGGCGCGCGTGGCGTTACCCGCGCGTTTGCTGAGGTTGAGCAGATGGTATTTGCCCAACTGCACGTTGTGCAGCGTTTCCAGCGCCGGGGTTGCGGAGCCCATCACCACCGGAATATCCTCCTGCCGGGCACGCAGCACCGACAGATCGCGCGCGTGATAGCGCCAGCCCTCCTGCTGTTTGTATGAGCCGTCGTGCTCTTCATCAATAATGATGGCGCCGAGGCGCGCAAACGGCGTAAACAGCGACGAGCGCGTCCCGATAACAATCGCCGTTTCGCCGCTGCGGGCGCGCAGCCATACAGCGAGGCGCTCGCTGTCGTTCAGCCCGGAATGCAGAACATCGACCGGAGCGTTAAAACGTTCACGAAAGCGGGCGATGGTTTGCGGCGTCAGACCAATTTCCGGTACCAGCACCAGCGCCTGGCGGCCGTTAGCCAGAATATTTTCCAGCACGCTGAGATAGACTTCGGTTTTGCCGGAACCAGTGATCCCGTCCAGTAGCCATGCGGAAAAGCGATCGTCGGCACTGCGAATAGCGCCAACCGCCGTGGCCTGTTCGGTGTTTAGCCTCAGGCGTTCGCCGCTGACGGCAAAGGTTTCGCGCCAGTCCTGCATCGCGCGGGTCACCGCGTGAAGTTCGCACAGTCCTTTTGCCCTGAGCGCCTGCAGTGTCGCTTCGGTGATATCGTGCTGGCTGACCTCGTGGCGGTAAAGCGGCCGCTGACGAAGCGCCGCCAGCGCCTGCTGTTGTTTCGGCGCGCGTTTCAGGCTTTCCGACGGCGTCGCCCGGCCCTGTTCGGTGATCGCCCACTGCCAGATCGGCGCCTCTTCCGCCGCTTTTCCCTGCCGCAGCAGGACCGGCATGGCGTGGAACAACACTTCCCCCAGCGGGTAGTGATAATAGTCCGCCGCCCACAGCAGGATGTGCCACAGGGAAGGTGGGAAGAGGGAAGCGCTGTCCAGCACCTCATGCACGCTTTTCAACTGGTCCAGCGGGTAGTCGCTGTGTTCGCCAATGCTGACCACCACGCCAATCGCTTTACGCTTGCCAAACGGCACGCTGACGCGCCCACCGGGAACGGCATGGCTGAGGTGGGCAGGCAACAAATAATCAAAGTTGCGGGCAAGTGGAACGGGCAGTGCAACCTGAACAACGGGCATGGCTTCATCCGGGTGAAAAACAGGGCCATTTAGTGTACACTGTGTCGTTCGCAATGTGCGGATCCGATTGCAGCGGGCGGTTAATTTCTGTATAATTCGCCGCCGTTGATACGGTATTTTGTATCGCGATGCCCACAACCTTCGAGGTTGGGGTCTATCACCTGACTATTAATCTTCGTGTGGTGCCGGCGCAGGAAAATTCCTGGCGCGGGAGAGCGACACGGCCTTAACTGAGGTTTCCCATGAAAAAAGGTATTCACCCAAATTACGTTGAAATTACTGCTAAATGTTCTTGCGGTAACGAAATCAAAACTCGTTCTACTACGGGTCGCGATCTGAACCTGGACGTTTGTGGCGAATGTCACCCGTTCTACACTGGCAAGCAGCGTGATGTTGCTACCGGTGGACGTGTAGACCGCTTCAACAAGCGTTTCAGCATCCCTGGCAGCAAATAAGCAGCCGGTCAGAAACGGTCAACGTTTCGGATGCACGAACAAAAAAACCAGCCTCGGCTGGTTTTTTTGTCTCTGAAATCAGGAGGCCGTAGCGTATTTCAGCACGTCACCCTGCCAGCCTTGTTGCGCATAGTTCTGCAGATGATCGATACGTTTCACCGGCTGACCCGCCGAGAAGTTAATCTCTTTCAGTTTCACCATCACCTCTGACGGTGCGAAGACCGATTTAAAGTGATATTCAGCGTGGCTGAGGTCGGCCAGGGTCGTCCAGTAGGTCGACGTGCCCTTATTCTCCTGCGGGAATTTCGAATATTTCAAATACGCATCGGTGACCGCTTTCACCATAGGATCGCTGGCATCCGGGTAGTTGATCGGGAATGCCGCATTGTTAACCACCGACAGAATAAAGCCCTGAGCCTGCGCTTTATTATCCGGCTGCGGGATGTTTTTCACGCCGATGCTGGTGCGAACAAAACGGTCTTCCGCGCTCTGCGTGCCGGGAATATGATTGTCGTCGACGCCCTGATATTTCTTCAGATTTTCCAGCTGTTGCGCGTATGACGGCGGATTGGTCATCACGCGATAGTTACGGCTGTGGTAAATATTGACCTTACCGTTGTCGATTTCAATAATCGCCGAGTCGCCCGTCACATCCTCCAGCGCAATATGTTTCGTGTCCGACGCGTAGTCGATTGGCAGTTTTTTGGCGACCAGACGCACATCCTCTAATCCCTTCACCGCTTCATCAACCGTGGCGTAATTGTCCAGCAGATAGCTGAGCCAGGCACGGCTGTCGAGCTCGGGCTTGTCCTGGTTGTCTGCCTGGGCCTGCTTACCGTTGGTGTAATACTGCGTGTGTCCCGCCAGCCCTTTTTCGTTCATGCCATCCATTGGAAAAACACCATCGGCGTAAATGACTACACTGCCGTAGCGCGTTTCCCACTGTTTCGCGCCCGGTCCGTCGCTGCCGGAATGCTTGACGCCCTGTGGGGTGATCACCAGCGAAGGATCGACCGGGCCGAAGAAATCAAGATTACGGGCGCTTACCATATAACCTGGATGAGTATTCAAAAACGCGCGGGTGCAGGCGCTGGCGCTGCCGATAGCCGCCACGGTTAACGTTGCACCCATTGCCACGGCCACCAGGCTGGATAATGTGTTCTTCATTGTCTTCTCCTTTTGCTCACTGGCTGCCAGCATAGACAGCGCGTACAAAAGGAAAGAGTCAGCAACTGAGGGATTTTCCCCCTCGGTATTTTTTAAGCAGGGAGCTTACGGCTATGACTTTTTCACTGGCGCAAATCGAAGCGTTTGCCTGCGTGGTGGAGTGCGGCAGCATTACGCATGCCGCTAAGCGGATGAACAAAGACCGCACCACCGTCAGCGAACTGCTGGACTATCTGGAACTGGATCTGGGCTATACGCTGTTCGATCGCCACTGTCGGCCGTTTGCGCTGACCGAGCGCGGCAGCCTGCTTTATCGTCGGGCCCGGCTGTTTTTACACGAGGCTAAGGCGTTCAGTTATCTGGCTATGCAGCAGCAGAAACAACCGCCGCATACGCTGACCCTCAGCTACGACATTTTCACGCCGCGTGCGCTGCTGGCCACGCTGGCGGAGGAATGTCATCGGCAGGGGATACAGCTGAATCTCTGCTATCAGGATCGCCAGGACGCCGAGCAGGCGCTGCAAAATGGCGAAAGCGACATTGGCATCTATCAGGCGGTGAATAAATCCGTCAGCGAGCGCTTTAAATGGCGCGCGGTGGGCAGCATCGAAATGGGGGTTTATGCCAGCCCTGGGCTGTTCGCGCATCGGCCCGTGAGCCAACTGTCGCTGGCGGCCTGCAATCAACTGATCCCGAATAAAAGTCTGGATGACTCCCTGGCGCGTCGCCTGCAGATTGCCGATCGCGTGCAGTTTGTAAATGACGCTGTGCTGCTGGAATCTCTGCTGAAGAAGGGCGCAGGCTGGGCTTTTCTACCCGTCCACGTACTGGAGGGAAGGCAAAGTCAGATTGAGCGGGTGGCAACCGAAATGGGAAAAGGCGGGATAGTGCATACGATGGTCGCCATCTGGCAGCCGGGGCAGGCCGGGCACCCGATTATCCATCAGGTGCTCGACCGAATAACCGAGCTGTTTGCGGCGAATTAATACTCCCAGGTGTCGGGATCGACGCCCATTTCGCGCATAATTGCTTTTGCTTCTTCAGGGATCTCGTCGCTACGTTCCTTGCGCAGATCCACATCATCAGGCAGAGGCTGACCGGTGAAGGCATGCAGGAATGCCTCACACAGCAGCTCACTGTTGGTGGCATGACGCAGGTTATTGACCTGGCGACGGGTGCGCTCATCGGTCAAAATTTTAAGAACTTTCAACGGAATAGAAACCGTGATTTTCTTAACCTGTTCGCTCTTCTTGCCGTGTTCAGCGTAAGGGCTGATATATTCGCCGTTCCATTCAGCCATGGGTTACCTTAGTCATTATCATCAAAATTAGGAGTTATGCCGAAATTCGGCCAATTATGCCCGAAGTTGGTGTGTATCACACTGCGATAACACAACTTTCTGTAAGGGATATCGGCATGATTTTAGCGGTTATTGGCCCATTGCTCAATCTATACGCAAAGACATTTAGATGTCCAGATGTATTGACGTCTATAGCTGCCCTGTTTACTCTATAGCCCTTCTTTCTCTTCAGCAGGAATTTATGCACCATGACGCGTAAACAGGCAACCATCGCAGTACGCAGCGGATTGAATGATGACGAGCAATATGGCTGCGTTGTCCCACCGATTCACCTTTCCAGCACCTATAACTTTCTCGATTTCAACGAGCCGCGCGCACACGACTATTCGCGCCGTGGAAATCCGACCCGTGATGTGGTGCAGCGTGCGCTGGCAGAGCTGGAAGGCGGTGTGGGTGCCGTACTGACCAATACCGGTATGGCGGCGATTCACCTGGTCTGTACCGTATTCCTGAAGCCGGGCGATCTGCTGGTGGCGCCGCATGACTGCTACGGCGGCAGCTATCGTCTGTTTGACAGCCTGAGCAAGCGCGGTGCCTATCGCGTGAAATTTGTCGATCAGGGCGATGAAGCTGCGCTGCAGGCCGCACTGGCTGAGAAACCGAAGCTGGTACTGGTTGAAAGTCCGAGCAACCCGCTGCTGCGCGTGGTGGACATTGCCTCGATCTGTCAGGCGGCGAAAGAAGCCGGTGCGATCAGCGTGGTGGATAACACCTTCCTCAGCCCGGCATTGCAGAATCCGCTGGCGCTGGGCGCGGACCTGGTGATCCATTCCTGTACTAAATACCTCAACGGCCACTCTGACGTGGTTGCCGGTGCGGTGATTTCCAAAGATCCGCAGCATGCCACGGAACTGGCGTGGTGGGCGAATAACATTGGCGTGACCGGCGCGGCGTTCGACAGCTACCTGCTGCTGCGCGGCCTGCGTACGCTGAGCCCACGCATCGCCGCAGCACAGCGTAATGCACTGGCGATTGTTGAGTATCTGAAACAACAACCGTTGGTGAAAAAGTTGTATCATCCTTCTCTGCCGGAAAACGCAGGACATCAGTTTGCCGTGAAGCAGCAGAAAGGCTTTGGTGCGATGTTAAGTTTTGAGTTTGATGGCGATGAAGCAACGCTGCGTCGTTTCCTCAAGGCGCTGGAGCTGTTTACCCTGGCGGAGTCGCTGGGCGGCGTGGAAAGCCTGATATCGCATACTGCAACGATGACGCATGCCGGAATGTCGGCAGAAGCCCGTGCCGCGGCAGGTATTTCCGAAACGCTGCTGCGTATTTCGGTGGGAATTGAGGATCACGAAGATTTAATCGCCGATCTGGATAATGCATTCCAGATTGCGGCCAAGAGGTAAGCATGAGTCATTCAGCAGTGGCAGAGGTGGGCAGTTCACGGCAGTTGCACAAATTTGGTGGCAGTAGCCTCGCGGATGCCAAATGCTATCAGCGCGTTGCCGGTATTATGGCGGAGTACAGCCAGCCGGGCGACCTGATGGTTGTTTCTGCGGCGGGAAGCACCACTAACCAGTTGATCAGCTGGCTGAAACTGAGTCAGAACGATCGACTGTCTGCGCACCAGGTACAGCAGGCTCTGCGTCGTTATCAGAGCGAGCTGATTAGTAGCCTGTTACCGCCGGAAACCGCCGACCCGCTCATTGCTGAATTTATTCACGATCTGGAAAAACTGGCCGCGCTGCTCGACGGCGTCATCAACGATGTCGTTTATGCGGAAGTGGTCGGGCACGGTGAAATCTGGTCAGCACGGCTGATGTCGGCCGTTCTGAAGCAGCGGGACATTGATGCCAGCTGGTTGGATGCGCGCGATTTCCTGCGTGCCGAACGCGCCGCGCAGCCGCAGGTGGATGAAGGCAAATCCCTGCTGCTGCTTCAGCAGCTTATCGCCCAACGACCTTCTCAGCGCCTGGTGGTCACCGGCTTTATCTGCGCCAACGATGCCGGTGAAACGGTACTGCTGGGGCGTAACGGCAGTGACTATTCCGCAACCCAGATTGGTTCGCTGGCCGGCGTGTCGCGGGTCACGATCTGGAGCGATGTGGCCGGCGTCTACAGCGCCGACCCGCGCAAAGTGAAGGATGCCTGCCTGCTGCCGCTGCTGCGTCTGGATGAGGCCAGCGAGCTGGCACGTCTCGCCGCGCCGGTATTGCACACGCGTACCCTGCAGCCGGTATCCAACAGCGATATCGATCTGCAGCTGCGCTGTAGCTATCAGCCTGAACAGGGCTCAACCCGTATTGAACGCGTTCTGGCCTCCGGGACCGGGGCGCGCATTGTGACCAGCCATGATGATGTTTGTCTGATTGAGTTCCATGTTCCTGCGCACCATGACTTCGCCAAGGTGCATAAGGAAATCGACCATCTGCTCAAACGTGCCCAGGTTCGCCCGCTGGCAACGGGAGTTCACCCCGATCGCAATCTGCTTCAACTGTGTTACACCTCAGAAGTCGTCAACAGTGCGTTAACGCTGCTGGAGGATGCGGCTTTGCCGGGGCGCTTACAGCTGCGCGAAGGGATGGCGCTGGTGGCGATGGTTGGGGCGGGCGTGTGTCGTAATCCGCTACACAGCCATCGATTCTGGCAGCAGATGAAAGACCAGCCGGTCGAGTTTATCTGGCAGTCGGAAGAGGGCATTAGCCTGGTGGCGGTGCTGCGTGTTGGCCCAACCGAGCATCTGATCCGCGGCCTGCATCAGACGCTGTTCCGTGCGGAGAAGCGCATCGGTCTGGTGCTGTTTGGCAAAGGCAATATCGGTTCACGCTGGCTGGAACTGTTCGCTCGCGAGCAGGAAACACTTTCCGCGCGTACCGGTTTTGAATTTATTCTGGCGGGCGTGGTGGACAGCCGCCGCAGCCTGCTGAGCTACGACGGGCTGGAAGCCAGTCGGGCGCTGGCTTTCTTTGAAGAGGAAGCGGTAGAGCAGGATCAGGAATCGCTGTTCCTGTGGATGCGGGCGCACCCGTTTGACGATCTGGTGGTGCTGGACGTGACCGCCAGTGAATCGCTGGCCGCGCAGTATCTGGATTTTGCCAGCTACGGTTTCCATGTTATCGGTGCGAACAAGGTGGCAGGCGCATCAAGCAGCGACGCCTATCGTCAAATCCGTGATGCCTTCGCGAAAACCGGGCGTCAGTGGCTGTATAACGCCACCGTGGGAGCCGGGCTACCGGTGAATCATACGGTGCGTGACCTGCGTGAAAGCGGCGACAGTATCCTGGCGATCAGCGGGATCTTCTCCGGCACGCTTTCCTGGCTGTTCCTGCAGTTTGACGGCACGGTGCCGTTTACCGAGCTGGTGGACCAGGCGTGGCAGCAGGGACTGACCGAGCCGGATCCGCGCGTCGATCTGTCCGGGCAGGATGTGATGCGCAAGCTGGTGATCCTGGCGCGTGAAGCCGGTTACGACATCGAACCGGATCAGGTTCGCGTGGAATCGCTGGTTCCGCCGGGCTGCCAGGCAGGCTCCGTTGACCATTTCTTCGAAAACGGCGATGACCTCAACGAACAGATGCTGCAGCGCTATGAAGCGGCGCAGGAGATGGGGCTGGTGCTGCGCTACGTGGCGCGCTTTGATGCCAACGGCAAGGCCCGCGTGGGCGTGGAGGCCGTCCGTGCCGATCACCCGCTCGCCGCGCTGTTGCCGTGTGATAACGTCTTCGCCATTGAAAGCCGCTGGTATCGTGATAACCCGCTGGTGATCCGCGGTCCCGGTGCCGGTCGCGACGTGACCGCCGGGGCGATTCAGTCGGATCTGAACCGGCTGGCGCAGCTGCTGTAGCGTTAGCAGCGGGCTGATGGCTGATGGCTGAATGTCATCAGAACGTTCTGTTGAATGAAAGAACTCAAGCAGGCATGGATGCCTGCAAAGCTGGATAAAGAAGGGTGACTCCCCTGTTATCCCGCCGAACTGAGCCGCTAAATATCACTTCCGTTCGCATCATGAATTTCCCTCATCTTCATTGATAATTTGTCACGGCAGGTCATCATTTAACTGTTGACTGAATGTACAATTTCCGTCATTTTGAATGTCTGGACGTCTAAATGGATAGACGTTTAACGGCGGCAGCAGAATCAACAGCGATCGATGAGGTAACGGGTATGAGTTTTTTCCATGCAAATCAGCGCGAAGCACTGAACCAGAGTCTGGCCGAGATCAACGGGCAGATTAATGTCTCCTTTGAGTTCTTCCCGCCGCGCACCGCTGAAATGGAAAATACCCTCTGGAGCTCTATCGATCGCCTGAGCAGCCTGAAGCCGAAGTTTGTCTCCGTCACCTATGGGGCCAACTCCGGCGAGCGAGACCGCACCCACAGCATCATTAAAGGCATTAAGGATCGTACCGGTCTGGAAGCCGCACCGCATCTGACCTGCGTCGATGCCACCCACGAAGAGCTGCGTACTATCGCGCAGGACTACTGGAATAACGGAATCCGGCATATCGTTGCCCTGCGTGGCGATCTGCCTCCGGGCAGCGGCAAGCCTGAAATGTACGGCGCTGACCTGGTGGCGCTGCTGAAAGAGGTGGGGGATTTTGATATTTCCGTTGCGGCCTATCCGGAAGTGCATCCTGAAGCAAAAAGTGCCCAGGCCGACCTGATTAACCTGAAGCGTAAAATCGATGCCGGTGCGAATCGGGCGATTACCCAGTTCTTCTTTGATGTGGAAAGTTACCTGCGCTTCCGCGACCGCTGCGTGTCCACCGGGATTGATGTTGAGATCGTGCCGGGGATCCTGCCGGTATCAAACTTCAAGCAGCTGCAGCGTTTTGCCACCATGACCAACGTGCGCGTGCCGGGCTGGATGACCAGCATGTTCGAAGGGCTGGATGATGATGCCGAAACCCGCAAAATGGTTGGGGCGAATATTGCGATGGATATGGTGAAGATCCTGAGCCGTGAAGGGGTGAAAGACTTCCACTTCTACACGCTGAACCGCGCGGAGATGAGCTATGCGATTTGCCATACGCTCGGCGTTCGTCCCGGTGTGAATGCCAGCGTGGGTTGATAAGACCGCCGGAAAATACCCAAAAAAAACAGGACGCTAAGCGTCCTGTTTTCGATCGGCGATGTACATATCGGGCGGGATCCCCCGCCCATGCAACCTAGCCGGTGTTACGCATACCTGCCGCCACGCCGGCGATAGTGACCATCAGCGCCTGTTCAACGTGCGCATCCACTTCACCACCGTTGGCTTCCTGCTGGCGCGAACGGTGCAGCAGTTCAGCCTGCAGCACGTTCAGCGGGTCAGTGTAGACGTTACGCAGCGCGATAGATTCGGCAATCCAAGGCTGGTCGGCCATCAGATGCGAGTCGTTAGCGATGGTCAGTACCGCTTTAATATCGGAATCCAGCTGGTCACGCAGCTGTTTGCCCAGCGGCCACAGGGATTCATCCACCAGACGCTGATCGTAGTATTCCGCCAGCCACAGGTCCGCTTTCGAGAACACCATCTCCAGCATCCCCAGGCGGGTTGAGAAGAACGGCCAGTCGCGGCACATGGTTTCCAGCTGCTCCTGATGGCCTTCTTCCATTGCTTTTTGCAGACCGGCACCGGCACCCAGCCAGGCTGGCAGCATCAGGCGGTTCTGTGTCCAGGCAAAGATCCACGGGATGGCGCGCAGCGACTCTACGCCACCGGTCGGGCGGCGCTTGGCCGGACGTGAACCCAGCGGCAGTTTACCCAGCTCCAGCTCAGGCGTCGCCGAGCGGAAGTAAGGCACGAAGTCAGCGTGCTCGCGCACGTAGCCGCGATACATTTTACAGGACACATCAGAGAGCTGGTCCATGATGCTGCGCCATTCGGCTTTTGGCTCCGGAGGTGGCTGCAGGTTCGCTTCCAGAATTGCACCGGTGTACAGCGACAGGCTGCTGATGGTGACTTCCGGCAGGCCAAACTTAAAGCGAATCATCTCGCCCTGTTCGGTGACGCGCAGGCCGCCTTTCAGGCTGCCCGGAGGCTGAGACAGCAGGGCAGCGTGCGCAGGCGCGCCGCCACGGCCGATACTGCCGCCGCGTCCGTGGAACAGCGTCAGGGTAATCCCGGCTTTCTCACAGGTTTTAATCAGGGCGTCCTGGGCCTGGTACTGTGCCCAGCTGGCGGCCATCACACCCGCATCTTTCGCGGAGTCTGAATAGCCAATCATCACCATCTGTTTGCCCTGAATAATGCCGCGATACCAGTCGATATTCAGCAGCTGGGTCATCACGTCGTTAGCGTTATTCAGGTCGTCCAGGGTTTCAAACAGTGGAGCAACCGGCATGGTGTAAGGAATACCGGCTTCTTTCAGCAGCAGGTGGACGGCCAGCACGTCGGACGGTGTTTTCGCCATCGAAATAACGTAAGCGGCGATCGAACCTTTTGGCACATCGGCGGCCACGCGGCAGGTATCCAGCACTTCTTTGGTGTCGGCGCTTGGCTCCCAGTTACGCGGCAGCAGCGGACGTTTAGAATTTAGTTCGCGGATCAGGAAGGCCTGTTTGTCGGATTCTGACCAGCTTTCGTAGTCGCCAAGGCCCAGATAGCGGGTGATTTCAGCGATAGCTTCAGTATGACGGGTGCTTTCCTGACGCAGGTCGATACGGACCAGCGGAACGCCAAAGCATTTCACGCGGCGCATGGTGTCCAGCAGCTGGCCGTTGGCGATAATGCCCATACCGCAGGCCTGCAGTGACTGGTAGCAGGTGTGCAGCGGTTCCCACAGCTGATCGTTGGAGATCAGCAGATCTGCCGGACGCGGTAAACGCTCGCCCTTCAGACGGCGTGCCAGGTAGGCCTGGGTGCTGGTCAGCTGGCTGCGAAGATTTTTCATAATCTCACGGTACGGCTCCAGCGCTTCCGGGTTGCCGCACAGCTCGCGCACTTCCGGCGTACATTCGGACATCGACAGCTCGGAGATCAGCACGGCGATATCGCGCAGGAACAGGTCGGTGGCTTTCCAGCGGCTCAGCTGCAGCACGTGGCGGGTAATATCGGCGGTCACGTTCGGGTTACCGTCGCGGTCACCGCCCATCCAGGAGGTGAACTGCACCGGCACGAAATCAACCGGCAGCGTATAGCCGAAGGACTCTTCGACCTGCTCGTTTAACTCACGCAGGAAGTTCGGTACGCCTTCCCACAGGCTGTTCTCGACTACCGCAAAGCCCCATTTGGCTTCATCAATCGGTGACGGGCGGTATTTACGAATTTCATCGGTGTGCCAGGCCTGGGCAACCAGCTGGCGCAGACGGCGCATGATTTGCGCGCGGTCATAGTCAGAAAGATCGTTGTGATCCAGCTGCTTAAGGCAGTTGTTAACCTCAACCAGTTTGTGGATCAGCGTACGACGGGTGATTTCCGTTGGGTGAGCGGTCAGAACTAATTCCAGCGACAGGGATTCAATCGCCTCGCGAATGTTAGCTTCGGTCAGGTCCGGCTGCTGTTTCAGGCGTTCAAAGGTTTTCGCCAGCATTTCCGGATGGTTTGCCCCTTCACCTTTCGGCGAAATGGTGTGGTACTGCTCGGCAACGTTGGTCAGATTCAGGAACTGACTGAACGCGCGCGCCACAGGCAGCAGCTCATCGTTGGACAGATTTTGCAGCGTGGATAACAGCTCCTGACGGTGGGCATCATTTCCCGCACGTGATGACTTAGAGAGCTTACGGATAGTTTCCACCCGATCGAGAATGTTCTCTCCCAGTGCATCCTTGATGGTATCCCCGAGCAGCTTGCCGAGCATACTGACATTACTTCGCATTGCGGAATATTGTTCGTTCATATGACCCCTGACACCCTCTTTCTTGTACTTGTAACTTTATTTCACCCTTGTGGGTATAACGCAGCCTTTTATCTAGCCACGTTAATAACCATTCGTCAATTGACTTAAATTTGCCGGATCGTGCCGCTAAATAGCGAGAATTTATGAAATTTAATTACACCGGAGCGAGATAAGTTATTCTTATCGTCCCGAATAATCGAAATCAGAGGCAAACAGCTGTTTTTGCAGTTGATTGCCCCATTTCTCACCTTAGTGATAGCAAAAATGATGCACGACCTGGGCGATCAATTCGCGGGTCGGTTTGATAAATGCCGTATCGATAAATTCATCCGGCTGGTGCGCCTGGTTAATCGAACCCGGGCCTAAGACCAGCGTCGGGCAGATTTCCTGGATAAACGGCGCTTCGGTGCAGTAGTTCACCACCTCGGTTTCGGTGCCGAGCAGTTTTTCCACCACCTGCACCAGCTGATGTTCACGCGGGCACTCATAGCCTGGGATCGGCGGATGCAGCTCACCGACCGTCAGACGGCCCGGCCAGCGTGCGCTCACCGGCGCCAGTGCGTCATTCAGCAGGCCGTCGAGATCGCTCAGCGTCAGCCCCGGCAGCGGGCGGATATCCATATGTAGCTCACAGCAGGCGCAGATGCGGTTTGCTGCGTCGCCACCGTTGATATGGCCCAAGTTCATGGTGGGGTAAGGGATGGCGAAGCCGCTGTGGTTGTAGCGCGTTTTCAGCGTGTTACGCAGCTCCATCAGCTGAGTGATGGATTCATGCATCAGCTCAATGGCGTTAACGCCGCGTGCCGGATCGCTGGAGTGGCCGGACTGACCCTGGATGCGGATCACGTTGGAGATGTGACCCTTATGGGCGCGCACCGGCTTCAGCGACGTTGGCTCGCCGATGATCGCGCAGTCAGGGCGCAGGCTGGTGGTTTCCGAGAAGAACTTGGCACCGGCCATGGTGGTTTCTTCATCCGCCGTTGCCAGGATATACAGCGGTTTTTTCAGCGCGGACACATCAACTTCACGCAGCGTATCTAAGATGAAGGCAAAGAAGCCTTTCATGTCGGCGGTGCCCAGCCCGTACAGTTTGTTGTCGTGCTCGGTCAGGGTAAACGGGTCGCGCGTCCAGCGGCCGTCGTCGAACGGCACGGTGTCAGTATGACCGGCCAGCAGCAGTCCGCCTGCACCGAGGCCGCTTTTTGCTAACATATTGAATTTATTACGCGTGCCGGGAACGGGCTGAACTTCAACAGTGAAGCCGATATCGCGGAACCAGCCCGCAAGCAAATTGATTAAAGTTTCATTACTCTGATCGAGCGCGCTGTCGGTGGCGCTGATTGATGGCGTAGCGATCAGCTGGCGGTATATCTCAATAAAAGGTGGTAATTTTGTCTTCACTGTTGACAGTCCTTGAGTTAGGATAGTATCAATATTCATGCAGTAATAGTGAATAAAAATACATTATCGTCGTGCGGATGGAAACCGATAATTTTTCCACCATTTGGCTTGGACAGCCAAAGTGAACATAACCGCATTCTGCAACGTAGTCACATTTTTAAAGCGAGTTACTCTCTGATGACCAATCCGTTAATTATCAAACTGGGTGGTGTGCTGCTGGATAGTGAAGAGGCGCTGGAGCGTCTGTTCGATGCGCTGGTGAGCTATCGTGCTACCCATTCGCGTCAGCTGCTGATTGTGCACGGCGGCGGCTGTCTGGTGGATGAATTGATGAGCAAGCTGTCCCTGCCGGTGAAAAAGAAAAATGGCCTGCGCGTGACCCCTGCCGATCAGATCGACATCATTACCGGTGCGCTTGCCGGTACCGCTAACAAAACTTTGTTAGCCTGGTCGAAAAAACACGGTATTGATGCCGTTGGCCTGTGTCTGGGCGACGGCGGAAGTGTTAATGTTGCTCAGTTTGATGAAGAACTTGGTCATGTGGGACAGGCTACCCCGGGTTCACCGGTGCTGATTAACACGCTGCTGGGTGCAGGTTTCCTGCCGGTTGTCAGCTCAATTGGCATCACCCAGGATGGCCTGCTGATGAACGTCAATGCCGACCAGGCTGCGACGGCGCTGGCCGCGACGCTGGGTGCCGATCTGATTCTGCTCTCCGACGTGAGCGGGATCCTCGATGCCAATAAGCAGCGTATTGAAGAGATGACGGCTGAAAAAGCCGAGCAGCTGATCGCCGACGGTGTGATTACCGATGGAATGATCGTCAAGGTGAATGCCGCGCTGGATGCCGCCCGTACCCTGGGCCGCCCGGTGGACATCGCCAGCTGGCGTCATGCTGAACAGCTGCCAACCTTATTTAACGGCGTGTCCATTGGCACCCGTATCCTCGCTTAATTAGAAACGTTTTCAAGGAATCATCATGCAAGACAAAAGCATCAAAAAAATCGTACTGGCTTACTCCGGCGGCCTGGATACTTCAGCGATTATTCCATGGCTGAAAGAGAACTACGGCGGCTGTGAAGTGGTGGCTTTCGTGGCGGATATCGGCCAGGAGCGTAAAGATCTGGAAGGCGTTGAGCAAAAAGCGCTGCAGTCCGGTGCGTCTGAGTGCCATGTGGTTGACCTGCGTGAAGAGTTCATCAGCGAATACGTTTATCCGGTGCTGCAAACCGGCGCTCTGTATGAAGGCACCTACCTGCTGGGTACCTCTATGGCGCGTCCAATCATCGCTAAAGCGCAGGTTGAGCTGGCGCTGAAAGTAGGCGCAGACGCGCTGTGCCACGGCGCGACCGGTAAAGGTAACGACCAGGTCCGTTTCGAAACCACCTACACCGCGCTGGCTCCACAGCTGAAAGTGGTTGCGCCATGGCGTGAGTGGAACCTGCGTTCCCGTGAAGCGCTGCTGGACTATCTGAAAGAGCGCAATATCCCGACCACCGCGTCGCTGGAAAAAATCTACAGCCGTGATGAAAACGCATGGCACATCTCTACCGAAGGCGGCGTGCTGGAAAGCCCGTGGAACGCACCGAACAAAGATTGCTGGGTGTGGACCGTCGATCCGCTGGAAGCCCCGGACCAGCCTGAACAGGTAACGATTGTCGTTGAGAAAGGTCGCGTAGTAGCGGTTAACGGTGAAGCGTTAACGCCGTTCGGCTGCCTGGACAAACTGAATGCGATCGGTGCGCGTCACGGCGTGGGTCGTATCGATATCGTAGAAAACCGTCTGGTCGGTATTAAGTCTCGCGGCTGCTACGAAACCCCTGGCGGCACTATCATGGTTAACGCGCTGCGTGCCGTTGAGCAGTTGGTTCTTGACCGTGACAGCTTCAAATGGCGTGAGCAACTGGGCCTGGAAATGTCCTACGTTGTTTACGATGGCCGCTGGTTCGCCCCGCTGCGTAAATCTCTGCAGGCATCCGCAGAAGCGCTGGCGGAAGAAGTGAACGGCGAAGTGGTGCTGCAGCTGTACAAAGGCCAGGTGACCGCGATTCAGAAGAAATCCGCTAACAGCCTGTACTCTGAAGAGTTCGCCACCTTCGGCGAAGACGAAGTGTACGATCACCGTCACGCGGGCGGCTTTATCCGTCTGTTCTCCCTCTCTTCACGCATCCGCGCGCTGAACGAGAAAAAGTAATCTGTTGCGGTGGGCGAGGCGTGCCTCGTCCCCTGCAAGATTTCCCAGGGGCGGCACCCGTGCCGCCTCTTGCATAATTTCTGAATGGAGTACTGAGCATGGCACTTTGGGGTGGACGGTTTACGCAGGCAGCAGATCAACGTTTCAAACTGTTTAATGACTCACTGCGCTTCGACTATCGTCTGGCAGAACAGGACATTACCGGTTCCGTTGCCTGGTCCAAAGCGCTGGTGACGGTCAATGTATTAACCGCAGAAGAGCAGCAGCAGCTGGAAAGCGCGCTGAATATTCTGCTGGAAGAAGTGCGCGCGAATCCGCAGCAAATTGTGGAAAGCGACGCCGAAGATATTCACAGCTGGGTGGAAGGCAAACTGATCGATAAGGTCGGCGCGCTGGGTAAAAAACTCCACACCGGCCGTAGCCGTAACGATCAGGTCGCTACCGACCTGAAGCTGTGGTGCAAACTGCAGGTCAGTGAACTGCTGGCCGCGACTCGCCAGTTCCAGCAGGCGCTGGTGGCCACCGCCGAAGCGAATCAGGACGCGGTGATGCCGGGTTATACCCACCTGCAGCGTGCGCAGCCGGTGACCTTTGCACACTGGTGCCTGGCCTACGTTGAAATGCTGGCCCGCGACGAAAGCCGTCTGCAGGATACGCTGAAGCGCCTGGACGTCAGCCCGCTGGGCTGTGGTGCGCTGGCGGGTACCGCCTATGAAATCGATCGCGAGCAGCTGGCGGGCTGGTTAGGCTTTGCCTCCGCCACCCGCAACAGCCTGGACACCGTATCTGACCGCGACCACGTACTGGAACTGATGTCCGATGCCTCGATCGGTATGATCCACCTGTCGCGCTTTGCTGAAGACCTGATCTTCTTCAACACGGGCGAAGCGGGCTTCGTTGAGCTGTCCGACCGTGTGACGTCCGGCTCTTCACTGATGCCGCAGAAGAAAAACCCGGATGCGCTGGAGCTGATCCGTGGCAAAGTGGGCCGCGTACAGGGTGCACTGACCGCCATGAGCATGACGCTGAAAGGCCTGCCGCTGGCGTACAACAAAGACATGCAGGAAGATAAAGAAGGCCTGTTTGACGCGCTGGATACCTGGTACGACTGCCTGCACATGGCGACGCTGGTGCTGGATGGCATCCAGGTAAAACGTCCGCGCTGCCAGGAAGCGGCAGAGCAGGGCTATGCGAACTCTACCGAGCTGGCGGATTATCTGGTCGCGAAAGGCGTACCGTTCCGCGAAGCGCACCATATCGTTGGTGAAGCGGTAGTGGAAGCCATCAATCAGGGCGTGGCGCTGGAAGCGCTGGCGCTTGCCGACCTGCAGAAGTTCAGCAGCGTGATTGGCGATGACGTTTATCCGGTGCTGTCGCTGCAGTCCTGCCTGGATAAGCGTAATGCGAAAGGCGGCGTGTCCCCGCATCAGGTTTCGCTGGCAATTACCGAAGCGAAACAGCGTCTGGGCTGATAATCACAACGGCGTTTAGCTACTGCTCAGCGCTGAGAAATAAACAAGCCGCTGCCTTATCAGGTAGCGGCTTTTTTTACGGGCTTCGCGGCCGGAAAGATATGACGATTACCGTGACGATGCTGACCGGCTGCTTTAGCACTCAATCACTCAGTTGATCAGGCGGCAAAAAACGTCTCTAAGTCATCGCTGCCGCCGATATGGCGCCCGCCAATAAACACCTGAGGCACGGTGGCGCGGCCGGTCATCGCACGCAGGCTGACGGTGGTGGCATCCTGGCCCAGCACGATTTCTTCATACTGAATACCGCGATCCAGCAGCATCTGCTTGGCTTTGGTGCAGAACGGGCAGCCGGGCTTGGTGAATAGCGA
Organism: Erwinia sp. JUb26; assembly: GCF_003751505.1. Lineage (GTDB taxonomy): Bacteria > Pseudomonadota > Gammaproteobacteria > Enterobacterales > Enterobacteriaceae > Erwinia. The sequence goes on from NZ_RJVB01000011.1 coordinate 117,700, forward strand.
TACGGATTCCTGCACCTTAAATTCCGGTGCCACATAGCGCAGCATGGTATCGGCATCGGAGACTTCAAACGGGTCGCCCGGTTTGTTTGGCTCAACGAACATTTTGACCACCACGCCGTTGCGTACCAGCATTGAATAGCGCCATGAGCGCGGGCCGAAGCCGAGGTCGGCTTTCTCTACCAGCATTTCCATACCGCGAGTGAAATCACCGTTGCCGTCGGGAATAAAGTTGATGTGCTCGGCATGCTGATCGGCCTTCCACGCGTTCATCACAAAGGTGTCGTTAACGGACACGCAGAGAATACTGTCCACGCCGTGACTTTTAAACACGCCGGCCAGCTCGTTGTAGCGCGGCAAATGGCTGGACGAACAGGTTGGTGTAAAAGCACCGGGCAGTGAAAAAACGATCACGGTTTTGTCTTTGAACAGCTCATCAGTGGTGACATCGACCCAGCTGTCGCCCTGACGCGTGTGAAAAGTGACCTGCGGGATGGATTTACCTTCCTGACTTGCAAACATATAAAGACCTCATCGTTAGATTTTCGGGTGTGCTATTTGTGTACGGACACATTATTGTGATCGAGGGTTGATAGGGCTAATCGTTGATTGCTATCCTATCTATCGCCATGGACTATCATGGTCTGGAGGATAAGATGAATATTCGTGATCTTGAGTATCTGGTTTCACTGGCGGAGCATCGGCATTTTCGTCGTGCAGCGGATGCCTGTCATGTCAGCCAGCCGACCCTGAGCGGGCAGATCCGCAAGCTGGAAGATGAACTGGGCGTGATGCTGCTTGAGCGCACCAGCCGTAAAGTGCTGTTCACCCAGGCCGGGCTTCTGCTGGTGGATCAGGCGCGTACCGTTCTGCGTGAAGTGAAGGTGCTGAAGGAGATGGCCAGCCAGCAGGGCGAGGCGATGTCCGGTCCGCTGCATATTGGCCTGATCCCGACCGTTGGCCCCTATCTGCTGCCGCAGATTATCCCGTCGCTGCACAAAACGTTTCCCAAGCTGGAGATGTACCTGCACGAGGCGCAAACGCAGCAGCTGCTGGCGCAGCTCGACAGCGGTAAGCTGGACTGTGCCATCCTGGCGCTGGTGAAGGAGTCGGAAGCGTTTATCGAAGTGCCGCTGTTTGATGAGCCGATGAAGCTGGCGGTGTATCAGGATCACCCGTGGCACGATCGCGATCGTGTCCCGATGTCTGATTTAGCCGGTGAAAAGCTGCTGATGCTGGAAGATGGCCACTGCCTGCGCGATCAGGCAATGGGTTTCTGCTTCCAGGCAGGAGCCGATGAGGATACGCATTTCCGCGCGACCAGTCTGGAAACGTTACGCAACATGGTGGCGGCAGGCAGCGGGATTACGCTGTTGCCCGCGCTGGCGGTACCGAAAGAGCGGGTGCGTGACGGTGTGTGTTATCTGCCCTGTTACAAGCCGGAGCCACAGCGCACCATCGCCCTGGTGTATCGTCCGGGTTCACCCCTGCGCGGCCGTTATGAACAGCTGGCAGAGGCGATCCGAACGCATATGCAGGGCGTGATGATTGGCGGATTAAAACAGGCGATTTAAGCCGTTTAGCGCCGCCACCCGATAGGCCTCGGCCATCGTCGGGTAGTTAAAGGTGGTATTCACGAAGTACTCAATCGTGTTGCCACCGTTTTTCTGCTCCATAATCGCCTGGCCGATATGAATAATCTCGGCGGCGCGTTCACCAAAGCAGTGAATGCCGAGGATCTCTTTGGTTTCGCGATGGAACAGGATCTTCAGGCTGCCGACGTTCATCCCGACGATCTGCGCGCGTGCCAGATGCTTGAACTGTGCACGGCCCACTTCGTACGGCACTTTCATCGCCGTCAGCTGCTGCTCGGTTTTACCGACGGAGCTGATTTCCGGGATGGTGTAGATACCGGTCGGGATATCTTCAATCAGGTGTGCGTTGGCTTCGCCCTTCATCAGGGCCTGTGCGGCAATACGCCCCTGATCGTAGGCTGCGGAAGCCAGGCTCGGATAGCCAATCACATCGCCAACCGCGTAAATATGCGGCTGTGCGGTCTGATACATGCTGTTGACCTTTAGCAGTCCACGGCCATCGGCCTTCAGCCCGACATTTTCCAGCGACAGCGAATCGGTATTACCGGTGCGTCCGTTGGCGTACAGCAGGCAGTCTGCTTTCAGTTTCTTACCGGATTTCAGATGCATAATCACGCCATCCTCAACCCCTTCAATTTTCTCGAACTCTTCGTTATGGCGGATCACCACGCCATTGTTCCAGAAGTGGTAAGAAAGCGAATCTGACATTTCCTGATCGAGAAACGCCAGCAGGCGATCGCGGGTGTTGATCAGATCGACTTTGACGTTGAGGCCACGGAAGATCGAAGCATATTCACAGCCAATGACCCCGGCACCGTAGATAATGACATGGCCCGGCTCATGGTGGAGATTGAGGATGGAATCACTGTCATAGACTCGCGGATGGGTAAAGTCGACATCCGGCGGATGGTAAGGGCGTGAACCACAGGCAATCACGAATTTTTCAGCGGTCAGACGTTCGGTGGTGCCGTCAGGGCTTTCGACTTCAATGGTGTTGGCATCAACGAAACGTGCATCCCCCTGGAACATCTCACAGTGATTCCGTTCGTAGAACCCCTGACGCATACGGGTTTGCTGACTGATCACGTTCTCGGTGTGGTTGAGAATGTCGGCAAAGGAGGAGCGGAGGAGACGTGAATGGTCGCTATACAAAGGGTTCTGGTTGAACTCGATAATGCGGCTAACGGCATGGCGCAGTGCTTTCGACGGAATCGTTCCCCAATGTGTACATCCGCCGCCGATATTGTGGTAGCGCTCGATCACAGCGACGCGCGCTCCCTGTTTCACCAGCCCCATCGCAGCACCTTCACCGCCCGGGCCTGAACCAATAATTATGGCGTCGTAATCATAAGACTGTTGCATACCAATACGTCCTATTTTATAAAACAATTTTACAACGATATTCTAACATCCAGCGGGCCACTTCCCAATTCTTACCGCTTTTTTTGCCACCATTTGCCAAATTTCCAGGTTAACAGGCGGTCACAAAGTTTGACCCACTGTACGCTGAAATTTTTGCTATAGTGCCCACTTGCAGGCTAAACAGGCACAAAAATGGGCGTCAGAGCGCAGCAAAAAGAACGTACACGGCGGTCACTTATCGAGGCGGCATTCAGCCAGTTAAGTGCCGAGCGTAGCTTTGCCAGCCTGAGTCTGCGCGAGGTGGCCAGAGAGGCGGGGATCGCCCCGACGTCATTTTATCGTCACTTTCGTGATGTAGATGAACTGGGATTAACCATGGTAGACGAAAGCGGCTTAATGCTTCGTCAACTGATGCGCCAGGCGCGCCAGCGTATTGCCAAAGGTGGCAGCGTCATCCGGACTTCCGTGTCGACGTTTATGGAATTTATCGGTGATAACCCCAATGCCTTTCGTCTGTTGCTGCGTGAACGCTCAGGGACATCCGCCGCCTTTCGTGCTGCCGTAGCCCGCGAAATACAGCATTTTATCGCCGAGCTTGCGGATTATCTGGAAGTGGAAAATCGCATGCCGCGCAGCTTTACCGAAGCGCAGGCGGAAGCGATGGTCATCATTGTGTTTAACGCCGGTGCGGAAGCACTGGATATCGATGCCGGACAGCGTCGTCAGCTTGAGGAAAGGCTGGTGCTGCAGCTGCGTATGATCTCGAAAGGGGCATATTACTGGTATCGCCGCGAGCAGGAAAGACTCGCTGTGACGCTGGCATCCAACGATTAAAAAGGTGGAGACATGAGTTTAGCTTCAGGCAGAGATAAAGGAACGCTGCTGTTGGCGTTTCTGACCGGACTTGCCATTAACGGCAGTTTTTCAGTACTTTTCAGTTCGATTGTCCCCTTTTCAATGTTCCCGATTATTGCGCTGGGGCTTGCCGCCTGGAGCCTGCATCAGCGCTACCTGAATCGTCCAATGCCGGACGGTATGCCGTCGCTGGCCGCCGGATTCTTCCTGCTGGGGATTCTGCTATATAGTGCGATGGTGCGGGCGGAGTATCCCGATATCGGTTCGAACTTTATCCCGACCATCCTGATGGTGGCGGTGGTGTTCTGGATCGTCAGCAGATGGCGGGTGCGTAAGGGCAGCTGATTTTCAGGGCGATCAAATGATCGCCCTGACTGTTTTAACGCCGGGTCAGCAGTACGCCGCATTCCATATGATGGGTATACGGGAACTGATCGAACAGCGCCAGTCGCGTCACTTCATGCGTGGCCGACAGCGTGGCGAGGTTGTTGCACAGCGTTTCAGGATTGCAGGAGATATAAAGGATGCGCGGATAGGCCTGCACCATTTTCACCGTCTCCTCATCCAGACCGCTGCGCGGCGGATCCACAAAGATGGTTTCACACTCGTAGCTCTTCAGATCGATCCCTTCCAGACGGTTAAAACTTCTTTCACCGTTCATCGCCTGCGTGAACTCTTCCGCCGCCATGCGAATGATCTGCACGTTATCAATCTGGTTTACCGCAATATTGTACTGGGCCGAAGCGACGGAAGGCTTGGCGATTTCGGTCGCCAGCACCCGCCGAAAGTTACGCGCCAACGCCAGCGAGAAGTTGCCGTTGCCGCAGTACAGTTCCAGCAGGTCGCCGCTTGAGTTGCGGGTGGTATCCAGCGCCCACTCCAGCATTTTAACGTTCATGGCGGCGTTCGGCTGGGTAAAGCTGTTTTCGACCTGGCGGTAAATCATCTCCCGGCCATCCACCGTCAGGCATTCATCAACGAAATCCTGATCGAGGCAGATTTTCGTTTTGGTGGCGCGGCCAATCAGATGCAGATTAAACCCTTCTGCACGCAGCGCATCGCGCAGCTGCTCTGCGGCCTGCTGCCAGGCTTCATCCAGCTTACGGTGATACAGCAGGGAGACCACAACCTGACCGCTTTGCGTAGAAAGATAATCAATCTGGAACAGCTTGAAGCGCAGTGCCTGCGTTTCGCGCAGCGTAGCCAGCAGCCTCGGCATCAGGCGGTTAATCAGCTCGCTGGCGGCCGGGAAGCTGTCAACGCGGATCCGCTCGCGCGTCTGCTGATCGAAGATGATGTGATAGAGGTCATCGCCATCGTGCCAGACGCGGAATTCCGCACGCATCCGATAGTGGCTGACCGGCGAACGAAAGATTTCAACTTCGGGCGCGTTAAAGGCCGACATCATCGACGTCAGGCGGGTTACCTTTTCGGCAAGCTGATCTTCATACTGTTCAACGGGCAGCTGTTCGGGCGTCATAGTGATTCCTGGATGTTTGGCGGAGATAGCCGGGCGATTGTAGGGATTCCACATCTGATGTCCAGCGTTGTGAACGAATTGCCATTATGGATGTCCAGCTGTCTGGACTTCTAATTCAGTTGTACCTAAAATGCGCTTTCCGGCCTCCCCATGAGTTAAAAGGGAATCCAGTGAAAATCTGGAGCTGACGCGCAGCGGTATAGAATGTCATGGCAATCGCGCAAGCAGACACTGTCTTACGATGGGAAGTCTTTGCCTTTTACGACACTGAGCCCGAAGACCTGCCGGATTAACGTCGCATTATTACGATCATCGCGTGCTATCGATCGTAAGCCTGCGGCATCCTGCTGGTTTTTTGGATGCTCTATCAATGATAAAAATGAATAAATCGCTGTTTGCCTTTAGCGCAACGGCAATTGCACTCTGGGCGCAGTATGGCTTTGCACAGGATAGTGAAGAAACTCAGGTTGTGACGGCGAACCGCTTTCAGCAGCCGGTTAATACGGTGCTCGCGCCGACCACTGTTGTTACCCGTGCTGAAATCGATCGCTGGCAGGCGAAAAGCCTCAGCGATGTCATGCGTCGTTTGCCCGGCGTTGATTCCGTGCAGAGTGGGGGATTGGGGCAAAAAACCAGTCTGTTTATTCGCGGCACTAACTCTAATCATGTGCTGGTACTGATTGACGGCATCCGGCTGAATCAGGCCGGCATCACCGGCTCTGCGGATATCAGCCAGATCCCGCTGGCGCTGGTGCAGCGTGTTGAATATATCCGCGGTGCCCGCTCTGCGGTTTACGGTTCCGATGCTATCGGCGGCGTGGTTAACATTATTACCACGCGCGAAGGCGAAGGCACGACGCTGGAAGCCGGGGTCGGTTCAAACAGCTACCAGAATTATAACGGCTCTACCCAGCAGAAATTGGGCGAAAATACTCAGGTTACGCTGGCCGGGGATTACACCTACACCCGCGGTTTTGACGTGAAGGCAGGCTATCCAAACGACTATGGCCCAGCCCAGCCGGATCGCGACGGCTTTATGAGCAAAACGCTATACGGCGCGTTGAACCACCAGTTTAACGAGCAGTTCAGCGGTTTTGTGCGCGGTTACGGCTTTGATAATCGTACCGCTTATGACAGTGGCTCCGGTTATACCGTGCCGGGTTCGTTAGTCGATACGCGCCAGCTCTACAGCCAGACCTGGGACACCGGGCTGCGCTTTAATCAGGGTATCTACTCATCGCAGCTGGTTGCCAGCATTAGCCACGTCAAGGATTACAACTACGATCCGCGCCTGGGGCGCTACAGTGCCGCAACCACGCTGGATGAAAGCAAACAGTATAATGTGCAGTGGGGCAATACGTTCGCCGTGGGGCAGGGTGGCGTCAGCGGCGGGGTTGACTGGCAGAAGGAAACCACGGAGCCGGGAACCAGTTCGCTGGCAAACAGCACCGAGCTACGCAATACCGGCCTGTATCTGACCGGGCAGCAGCGGCTCGGTGATTTCACCGTTGAAGGCGCGGTGCGCGGCGACGATAACTCCCAGTTCGGCTGGCATAATACCTGGCAGACCAGCGCCGGTTGGGAGTTTGTAGAAGGCTATCGCTTTATTGCTTCTTACGGTACGGCCTTTAAAGCGCCTAACCTGGCTCAGCTTTACAGCAACTTCTACGGCAACGATGACCTGAAGCCGGAAGAGAGCAAGCAGTGGGAAGCCGGATTTGAAGGACTGACCGGGCCGGTTACGTGGCATATCTCCGGCTATCGTAATGACATCGATAATCTGGTCGATAGCGATCCAACGACTTACCGCTATTACAACATCTCAAAAGCCACCATCAAGGGCGTTGAAGCCACGGCCTCCTTTGATACCGGCCCGCTGAGCCACGAAGTCTCCTTCGACTATCTGGACCCGCGTAACGGCGCAACTAATGAAATCTTACTGCGCCGGGCGAAACAGCAGGTGAAGTACCAACTCGACTGGACGGTCTATGACTTTGACTGGTCGGTGACCTATCAGTACCTCGGCCAGCGCTATGATAAAGATTTCAACGTTTATCCGGAGCGGACGGTGAAAATGGGCGGCGTCAGCCTTTGGGATCTCGCCGTGTCGTATCCGATCACATCCCATCTGACTGTTCGTGGTAGAATTGCCAACCTGTTCGATAAAGACTACGAGACAGTGTATGGCTATGAAACCCCTGGACGGGAATACTACCTCAACGGCAGTTACACCTTCTAATCTGCGCCCCACCGTGCTGGTTTTTGACTCCGGCGTCGGTGGGCTTTCAGTCTATGATGAGATCCGCAAGCTCCTGCCGGATCTCCATTATCTCTACGCTTTCGATAATGTTGCCTTTCCTTATGGTGAAAAGTCGGAAGAGTTTATCGTTGAACGGGTTGTGTCCATCGTTGAGGCAGTCACGCTTCGTCATCCTCTGGCGCTGGTAGTGATTGCCTGCAACTCGGCCAGCACGGTGACCCTGCCTGCATTACGCGAACGTTTCTCCTTCCCTGTGGTGGGGGTGGTGCCTGCCATCAAGCCTGCAGCACGTTTAACCCGTAACGGTATCGTGGGCCTGCTGGCGACTCGCGGTACGGTAAAGCGTCCTTATACCCATGAGCTGGTGGCCCGTTTTGGCAGCGAGTGCAAAACAGAGATGCTGGGTTCAGCAGAGCTGGTGGAGCTGGCGGAAGCCAAACTGCACGGCAAGCCGGTTGCTATAGAAGAGGTGAAACGGATTTTGCAGCCCTGGCTGCGTATGAAGGAGCCGCCGGATACGGTTGTGCTGGGATGCACGCACTTCCCTCTTATCAGTGAAGAGCTGCAGCAGGTACTGCCAGAGGGGACCCGACTCATTGATTCCGGAGCCGCTATTGCTCGTCGTACAGTCTGGTTGTTAGAGAATGAATCGCCAGAAGCTTTTTCTACAGACAGTAATATCGCTTACTGCATGGATATTACGGAACAAGCAGTACAATTAATGCCCGTTTTACAGCGATACGGGTTTGAAAAGCTCGAAAAACTCGCTCTCTGAAACACTTTTGGATAAAAAAACGGCACTCAAACATCTTTTTTAAATTAGCCCTTGTCAGCCGTCAGAAAATCCCTATACTGCGCCTCCACTGACACGGAACAACGGCTTACAGGCCAGCGTGTTAGAGGTT
>NZ_RJVB01000012.1 GCF_003751505.1 Erwinia sp. JUb26
CAAACTGGTTCATCAGTGCTATGCGGTACTCAGGCATCAGTGCAATTTTGATGAAAATATCGGCGCGGCAGGTTGATATTCAAGACGGTAGCTGTAACTACAGAATAGGTTGAACTATGAGCATGTCAATAGCGGCTCTGGAAGCAGTCCCAGAGCCGTATGAAAAGTGATGCAGATAAACGAGTGAGTGAAAGGCAGGTTACTTCTTCTTCGGCCAGTCGTCTTCATCATCCCACTTGTGGTTGAAGTCACGATGCGGCGGCAGCTTCGGCTTGTTTTCCAGAAACTTTTTATGGTCGATGCGCTTCAGATCTTTATACACGTTCATCAGAATGCCGACCATCAACAGGATCACCAGGATCCACCAGTACTCTTTTATAAATTCCATATCCTCACCTCAGAACGCTTACGCGATCAGCTGTTCCATAATGCGCTGGTACATGCGGCTCAGCAGCTGGAGATCGGCGGCCTTCACGCACTCGTTGATCTTGTGAATGCTGGCGTTCACCGGTCCAAGCTCCACCACCTGCGCGCCCATACGGGCAATAAAGCGCCCGTCAGAGGTGCCGCCGGTCGTTTCAAGCTGCGGCCTGATCTCATTATAGTGCTCAACCGCGTTAACCACCGCATCCACCAGCTTGCCGCGTGAGGTCAGGAACGGCTGGCCGGAAAGCTTCCACTCAATGCTGTAGCGCAGCTGGTGGCGATCGAGCAGTTCCTGTACCCGCTGTTTAATCAGCGCATCGGTCAGTTCGGTGCTGAAGCGGAAGTTAAACTGCACGAAAAAGTCACCCGGAATCACGTTATTGCTGCCGGTACCCGCCTGCACGTTGGCGATCTGCATGCTGGTGGGTGGGAAGAACTCGTTGCCGCGATCCCACTCGGTAGCGACCAACTCGTTCAGCGCGGGCAGCGCGCGATGCACCGGGTTATCGGCGAGGTGCGGATAGGCCACGTGGCCCTGCACGCCGTGAAGCGTCAGATTGGCGGTAATCGAACCGCGACGGCCGTTTTTCACCACGTCGCCGACCACTTCGGAACTGGAAGGCTCACCGACCAGGCAGTAGTCCAGGCGCTCGTTGCGCGCCATCAGCGCTTCAACCACCTTAACCGTTCCGTTTGCAGCGCTGGCTTCTTCGTCGGAGGTGATCAGGAAGGCAAGGCGACCTTTATGCTGTGGATGCGCGGCGACAAACCGCTCGGCGGCAACCACCATCGCCGCCAGCGAACCTTTCATGTCCGCCGCGCCGCGGCCAAACAGCATGCCATCGCGGATGGCCGGTTCAAACGGAGGGTTGATCCAGCGGTTGGCATCGCCCGTTGGCACCACGTCGGTGTGTCCGGCAAACGCCAGCGTTTCACCCTGACCGCGCCACGCCCAGAAATTCAGGGTATCGCCAAAGTTCATTGGCTCAATGGTAAAACCCAGCGCCTGAAGGCGCGCAATCAGAATGGCCTGGCAACCGGCATCATCCGGGCTGAGGGAAGGGCGACGAATAAGCTGCTGCGTCAACTCAATGACCGGACAATACATAATTAACACTTCTCCTGAATAAACTGCTGATAAGTGGCTTCACTGAAGCCCAGCAGCATAGAGCCGTCTGCGGCGCAGAGCAACGGGCGTTTGATGATTGCGGGCATTGCCAGCATCAGTTCCTGCGCGGCTGCTGCATTATTCACCGCTTCACGCGTCGCCTCGTCCAGTTTGCGCCAGGTGGTGCCGCGCGTGTTCAGCAGCGGTTCCCAGCCGAGGGTGGCAATAAACTGGCCCAGCAGCGCCGCATCCAGCCCGTCGGCGCGGTAGTCGTGGAACTGATAAGCGGTATTGTTGGCTTCCAGATATTTGCGCGCCTTCTTGATGGTGTCGCAGTTTTTGATGCCGTACATGGTCAGCGTGTTTTGCGTATTTTCAGATGTCATAAAACTCTACCTGTCATCGGGAAACGTTCAGAGAGGTATTATTCCACAGAATCACCCTATTGGGAGGGCAAGATCGCCCTGCGTATCCCGGATTGCCGCCCGAAAAAACCATCGGGCCGCCGTCCGGAAAGCGGGGCGGCAGGGTATTTATCCGATCAGGTAAATACAGAGCGAAAGCGTGATCAGTGAACCGAGGGTGGACAGCAGAATAACGCGGGACACGACGGACGCTTCACGGCGATAGTATTCCGCCAGCATAAAAGGGCCGGTGCCGGTCGGTAAGGCGCTGAGCAGCAGCGCGGATTTAGCCCACAGCGGCGGCAGATGGAAGACATAAAAGGCCAGGATCCCGGTGATGAGCGGATGAACAATCAGCTTTATCCCGACCAACTGCATTGAACCTTGACCCGATCCCTTCTGCCTGTGGGCTAAAAATGCACCAAGCGATACCAGCGCGCAGGGGGTGGTTGCCGCGCCCAGCATGGTCAGAAACTGCAACAATGCAGCGGGCAGTTCGGCACCGGATACGCCCCAGCACGCGCCCAGAATGGGGGATACTACCAGCGGATTTTTGCACAGCGAAATCAGCACCTTCCGCGCCGCCTGATGCCAGCTGCTTTCGGTTTGCAGCGCAACTTCAATACAGATCACCGACAGGGAAAACAGCAGGCACACCACGATCAGCGTGGCAATCAGCGCCGGTTCCAGGCCTGCGGGCCCTGCGACGAGCAGACACAGCGGTATGCCGATATACCCGGTGTTGGCGTAGGAGGCGCTCAGGCCGTCAAGACTGGCTTCGGCGAGATTTTTCTTCACCCGAAAGCGTATCAGTAGTGTCACGATAAACACCGCGAGGGTACTCAGGCAGTAAACGGCAATAAACTGCGGGTGCCAGATCTGGCTCAGGGTTGCCGTTGCCGTCGATTTAAACAACAGGGCAGGCAGGCAAAGCCAGACGACAAAACGGTTCAGTTCAGAAGCCGCCGTGGCACCCAGCCGCAGGGTTTTACGGCAGACATAGCCAATCAGGATCAGGGCGAAAATAGGCAGCAGAACGTTGATGACAATCATTAACTCAGGTATCCCTGACAGATCAAAATACTCAAATAAAAAACTGCACCTGACTCCGTCGGATAACCAACGTTTGGGGTGCAGTCCATGTAGCGTGCTTTCCTGGGAATTAATTGCTCAGGTCGGAACCGTTTGAGGCAATGACCTTTTTATACCAGTAAAAGCTCTTCTTACGCGAGCGCGCCAGCGATCCATTCCCCATATCGTCCTGATCGACATAGATAAAGCCATAGCGTTTCGACATCTGAGAGGTGCTGGCGCTGACCATATCGATAGGCCCCCACCAGGTGTAACCGAACAATTCAACCCCGTCGGCGATGGCTTCCTGCATCTGTTCAATATGCAGGCGCAGATAGTCGATGCGGTAGTCATCCTGGATTTCACCATTCTGCTCAACCTTATCCACCGCACCCAGGCCATTTTCTGCCACAAACACCGGTTTTTTATAGCGGTCATAAAGCTGATTCAGCGCCAGCCGCAGGCCCTTGGGATCGATCTGCCAGCCCCAGTCGCTTTCCGGCAGATGCGGATTGCGGATGCCGCCGGTGATCAGGTTGCCTTTAACTCCTTCCAGCCTTTCGGGATGTGCGCTAATGGTGCTGGACATGTAGTAGCTGAAGGAGACGAAATCGACGGGGTAAAGCTTGAGAATTTCCTCATCGCCGCGCTCGATTTTTAACTTGACGCCTTTGGCGGCCAGCATTCTTTCCGTCCACGCCGGGTAGGCACCGCGTGCCTGCACGTCGCTGAAGAATAACGACACGCGCTGGGCCTCTTCGCAGGCCTGCAGATCGTCCGGATGACAGGTGTGCGGATAGAGGATCTGGTAGCTGATCATGCAGCCTACCTGCGAGCCAGGGATGATTTCGTGGCAGGCTTTGGTGGCAAGCGCGCTGGCAACAAACTGGTGGTGTGCGCCCTGATACTTGGCCTGCTCAAGGGCAGGGTGGTTCTCTTCAATCACGCCGACGCTGACGTACGGGTGATGCTTAACGCAGTTGATTTCGTTAAACGTCATCCAGTATTTCACTTTTTCCCGGTAGCGGGTGAACACGGTGGTGGCAAACTTCAGGTAAAAATCAATCACCTGGCGGTTTGGCCAGCCGCCGTACTCCGTCACCAGCGTGAGCGGCATTTCATAATGGGAAAGCGAAACCACAGGTTCAATGCCGTGAGAACGCAGCGTGTCGAACACCCGATCGTAAAAGGCCAGACCCGCTTCTACCGGCTCGGCTTCATCGCCGCGAGGGAAAAGGCGCGTCCAGGCAATCGACATGCGGAAGCACTTGAATCCCATCTCGGCGAACAGCGCAATATCGTTCTCATAGTGGTGATAAAAGTCATTACCCCGGCGCTTGGGATAGTATTTTTTGCTGTCAGGATTTTGCGCTTCGGCAACCTGCGCATGGGTCATTCCCGCCCACTGATCGAGCCAGCGCTCTTTCGGCGAGTTAATATCAAAAATGAAAACATCAGAGGCCGACAGGCCTTTACCATCAACATCAAACGCGCCTTCCAGCTGATTAGCCGCGGTGGCGCCGCCCCATAAAAAATTATCGGGGAATTTTTTAGAAAAAGTCATTATTTACTCCTTAAGCCGCAACGGAAAGTTTTAAGAATGCTTCCTGTGATTTAATATCACCGTTTGCCACCAGGCTAATATCGCCGTAGCGTTCGGTATTGGTGACAATAATAATGACGCTGGGATCGATATCGCTTTTAATCAGTGCGTCTAAATCGAAACGAATAAGCGGATCGCCAACTTTAACCTCCTGCCCGTCTTCAATCAGTCGGGTAAAATGCAGGCCTTTAAGTTTGACGGTATCAATGCCGATATGAATCAGGATCTCCGCACCGGAATCACTTTCCAGGGTAATGGCGTGATGAGTGGCGAAAACCGAACCTACCTTGCCGTTTACCGGCGAAATCAGCGTGCCTTCCGAAGGATAAATAGCGATACCTTTACCGAAAACTTCATCCGCAAAGACCGGATCGCTGACCTCGCTTAGCGGTATCAGACTGCCGTTTATCGGGGCGAAAAGGCGCTCATCCTGGCTGATGCTGACGTTGCTGACCCCGGCCTGCAGCGTTGCCTCTGGGGAAGAAGACGACGGTTTTTCCGGCATGGCCTTAGCGGCTTCGCCATCCACTTTTTCTTCAAAACCAAGCAGTAACGTAGCAGTGGTGGCAACGCTGAAGGCAACGGCAAGGCTCAGCAGCGCCCAGCCAAACGTCGGGCCCACCAGTGCCGGCAGGCCGGGCAAACCGCTGAGCGCATAGGCATAGGCTTTTACGCCGAAGAACAATGCGACGCCGCCGCCGCAGGCTCCGCCGATTAACGCGGCGGCAAAAGGTCGTTTAAAGCGAATATTAATGCCGTACATCGCCGGTTCCGTTACCCCCATCAGCGCACTGAATGAGGTTGAAATCGCCAGGCTTTTGGTTTTTTTATTGCGGCTGCGCAGGAATACGCCAAAGGCCGCACCCGCCTGGCCAAAGTTAGCCACGTACATAATAATCTTGAAGGGGTCGTAACCCAGCTTGCTGATATTATTGATAATGATCGGCACCAGGACATAATGCATGCCGGTTATAATCATCAGAGACAGCGTTCCCCCAACGATGACGCCCGCCAGCGGCCCCATATTCTCAACCAGCCAGATAATGCCGCCGGATAAAGCGTTACCCACGGTGATCCCGGCCGGGCCAATGAAAATCAGCATCACCGGTGCGACGATCAGTAAGCTGATCAGCGGCACGAACATGGTTTTTACCGCAGAAGGGATAATCTTATTAAAGAACCCTTCCACGTAGCTCAACAGCCAGATTGACAGAATAATCGGGATGACCGAACCCGCATACGAGACGGCGGAAACCGGGATATCGAAGAAGGTCACCGGATCGCCCGACTTCAGCAGGGTTACCAGCGTGGGATGAAACAGCGTGGCCGCCAGCGCCACCGAAAGGTAGGGGTTCGCGCCAAATTTCAAGCCGGAACTGTAGGCGATAACGATCGGCATAAAGTAAAAAACACCGTCGCTGATGGCCGAGAGGATAAGATAGGTTTGGTTGGTATTCGCTACCCAGCCGAACGAAATAAACAGCGACAGCAGGCCTTTCATAATCCCGGCCCCGGCAATCGCCGGAATGATCGGGGAGAAAATTCCGGAGATAATTTCCAGCGCTGACGAGACGGGATTACGCCGTTTCTTCTCTTTGCCTTCGCTTTCTTTCGCGTCGTCGCTCTTTTTAAGATGCGGCAGCTCCGCCTGGATTGCGCTACAGATCTGCGTGACTTTGTTGCCGATGATTATCTGAAACTGGTCACCAGATAAATTGACGCCCATCACGCAGTCTAAATTTTCCAGCGCGCTGCGATCTACTTTGCCGTTATCCTTGAGGTAAAATCTCAGCCGGGTAATGCAATGAAACAGTGAATCAATATTATTTTCGCCGCCCAAATGTTCGATGATTTGTTTGGCGCTTTTTTGATAATCCATGGAAGGTTATCTCCAGATAAAGACCCTAGCGGTCAGTAAGACAATTGCCGGTTAAACCGGGCACCTTTCTCCTTCTGGGGTTTGCCTGATTGAACAGTAACAAGCCTAAATGGAAGTTGTATGACGTTTTACAATGTTATAAATGTGTACCGTTAAATAAAGCTTCTCAGAATTCGTCATTTCGTGACGGTAATTTTTTTTGGTGAACTCACCGATAGCATTGACGCAGCTATAGGCTTTTTCATGCTTGTTATTTGAAAACTCAAACAGGTCATCATCGTCATTTTCAATGATAATGCCGCCGATAACGCGTTGAGCAAAAAACTTCACGTGGGTAATAAAGCGCTGATAAGCAATACCCTGTTCGTCAAAGGTAATGCCAAACCAGTATTTTACAATGCTCTGGATCTGATGAATGAGCTTGGTTATTTCTATAATCTGCCCGTCGGGCGCCTGCATCCCTGAGTTCACAATATGCAACGCAATGCTGCAGGCCTCGGAATCCGGCAGTAACATCCCCGTATAGGCAGCAATAATCGCTAATGCCTGATGGCCAACCAGATACTCCTTGCGGTAGAAGTGTTTGACTTCCCACTGCAGAGGGGAGACCAGGTCCATGCCGTTTTTATTGCGCTGGATAGCAAAATTTAAATGATCGGCCAGCGAAACATAAATTATCTCGCTAATCGGGTAGTTCAGTGAAGAACGGGCCAGATTAACGATATCATCCGTCAGCTGAATGATTTCAACGGGCACTTCATTAAGCAGGACTTTGAAGCGGTCATTGACCTTGTCATCGTGAAGGTGAAATGTTTTTTCAACATGGGCAACGTTCACTTCGTCACCGACGCTGGCGTTAAAACCCAGTGCTTTTCCCGTCAGGATAACTTCAACACCGTTGGGATCCAGAGAGCTGACGACATTATTATTAAGTATTTGCTTTATACGCATCAGAAACTCCAAAAACAAAAACGGGCAAAAAAATATTTGAATCCAGAAATTATCTGGTTCCGCAATATTGTTTTGCCCGCCGAACGGTAACAAGCTTCATGCATTTAGCGAGACACTATAGCGCCAGGCCGCGTCAGTCAATATAAGTAAAGTCTTAGTGCAATTTTTATCGCTAAAGTGTGATTTGGCGCAAATTTCTTCCTCGGGCAGACATAGGGTGCTGTGCTTTTTATGAGCAAGTTGGCCGCCGGGGCCACACATTATATCTGCTGGTCGCCAATATCCGCCTGCAAAAGTGATGAAGATCACAGCTGAAG
Source organism: Erwinia sp. JUb26 (assembly GCF_003751505.1). Taxonomy (GTDB): domain Bacteria; phylum Pseudomonadota; class Gammaproteobacteria; order Enterobacterales; family Enterobacteriaceae; genus Erwinia. Next base: position 7,760 of record NZ_RJVB01000012.1, read on the forward strand.
CACAATTTAATTGAAAAAGTAAAATGCTATGTTTAGGGTTTCGACACGTTGGGCGTTACTGATATTAATCAGGCGCTACTTTCTCAGATTTAAAATGTCTTAATCAGTATCACAGGGCGTCACTTAAAAAGGCGAAACCTGGCGGAGCGTAACGATTTGTTACTGCTTCGTCAGGTTTTTTTTTGCAAAAAATTCCGTTCTGGATAGCTGAATTAACGTCCCGATCGGAAGTTTAAAACGAGTTTTTACCATCGGTTCTGGGGTTATAAAATGAAAAATACAAAATCAAACCAGTTTGTGTGCTGGTTGGCCTGGCGCTTTTCTCTACTCATGCAGCCGCGGCTGAATTATCGATTGAGCAGCGATTAAAAATTCTGGAAAAAGAACTGTCTGATAATAAAAAAGAGTTACAGGCAACACGAGAAGAATTTAACCAGTATAAAGCCAGTGAAAATAACGCTGGAAAGCAGGCGACGCGGATCGGCGCAGCAGCTACGCCCGTGAGCGGACCGGCAGCGAATCCGGTTGATACACAATCTGCGACTCGCTCTCCGCTCGCTACCGTGCAGGAAAAAGATAAAGGCGAAGTGAAACTCGCCGCCGAGCAGTACACGCTGAAAGATCTGAGCGATTATGTGAAAGATGACATTGGCTTTACCTACGCAGGCTATTTCCGCACCGGGTGGGGAACGTCGTCTAACGGCTCACCAAAATCCTGGGCGATTGGTTCACTGGGGCGCCTGGGTAATGAGTACACCGGATGGTTCGATTTGTTGCTGAAGCAGCGCGTGTATCGCGAAGGTAATAAAAGCGCCACGGCGATCGTGAAGTTTGATGGCAACGTCGGCCAGCAGTATGCCACTGAGTGGTTTGGCGACGATGCCAGCAATGAAAACCGCATGCAAATCCTTGATATGTATCTGACCACCAAAGGATTCCTCTCCTTTGATGAAGAGGCCGATTTCTGGGTGGGTAAGCACTCACTGGCGCCGTATGAAATTAAAATGCTGGACTGGAAAAGCCATCGTTCGGGCGCGGGGGCGGGATTCGGGGTAGAAAATCTCCACGCCGGATGGGGGAAACTCGACCTGGCGTTAACCCGCGAAGATTTTAATCTCTACACGCGGGATTACACTTCCTCTCATCAGGTGAACACCAACCAGGTTGAGGTCAGATACAAAAATATCCCGCTGGTCGAAGGTGGCGATCTGAGCCTCACCGCGAAGTATATGATGGGCAATAAGGATGAGACGCAGAAGTCGGGAGAGAGCGACGGCAGCTACTTCAAACTTAAAGATGCCTTTCTTGCCAGCGCTATTTATAACCAAAAGTTTGGCAAAGGCAGCTTCAATGAGTTCACCGCGCAGGCGGCCAGCAACTCGATTGCCAGCAACTTTTCACGCTACGCCTCATCCAACCCGTTTGGCGGTTTGAACAACTATTACTACGGCGATCACACCGATGGCCTCGCCTGGCGGTTGATCTCTCAGGGTGAAATGTACCTTGGCGAAAAGATTATCCTGGCCAACGCGCTGGTTTACTCTTCCGGCAATGATATTTTCAGCTATGAGACGGGTGCTCATTCAGATTTCAACAGCGTTCGTGCGGTCGTGCGTCCGTCCTGGATCTGGGATAAATACAATCAGACCGGCGTGGAGTTGGGCTATTTCACTCAGACCAATAAGAATGTCAGCGGTACCTCATTTGACGAGTCGGGTTTGAAAACCACGCTGTATCATATGTTTAAAGTCGATACCAGCCTGCTGAACTCCCGACCGGAGATCCGTTTCTACGGCACCTGGCTGCGCGTGCTGGACAATGAACTGGATCAGTTTACCTTCCCGGACCAGAAGAAAGATCAGTTCACCATCGGCGTTCAGACGGAGGTTGGCTGGTAACGATCAGTAAAAGGGATCGAGAATGCTGAGCAAACCACCGGTAGGTATTGGTGGTTTTCTTCCCCTGTGAATCAATTTGTTATCGCAGATCGGGGCTACGCAGAACTTTTGATGCCCCGAAGCCAAACTCAGACATTCGTACCCTTCTGTTTTTTGTGGGATTCATCTATATTCGGAAGAAGGCAAAGCAGGATAATGGCTGCGAGCAAAACATCTTCAGGGTGAAGACCCATTTTCAGGAGGAGGGGAACCATGAACTATTTGAAAGAGTCCGCAGTGCATGCGGTAGAAGAGACCCAGTCCACAATCATTCTTACGCGGAAGAAAAAGACCCGCTGTGATGAGTTTGCGCACGTCGTTGAAGCCGTGATGCTGGACTATCCTGATGCCAAAACGCATATCGACAGCGAGAGCGGTGGTTACGATAAGATCATTATTCTGAAGTAACCGGGCTGCGGCCCCTGCCAGGGGGCCAAGGTTAATCGCTGTACAAATTGTGCGCTCTGACACAAATCCGGCAAAAACCACGCTGAGTGGTTTCCTCAATCGCAGTAAATGCGATCTCCGTCTGTTCTTATCACAATATTGCTTCTAAAATAGCCCCACAAAAAAAGAGAGGCTATGATGATCGACTTGGAATTAGGGAACTGGAAAGACTTTATCGAAGCAATGTTACGTAAGTAATTCGCTCAGTTAGAGAGAAGCATGGTGGCAAACCAATCCGCTTTTATCTTCAGTAACCCATATTAAAAAAGGCAGCCAACCGGCTGCCTTTTGCTTATTTAAGCTTTTCTTTCAGCGGGAAGCGTCGCCGCACCAGCATAAAGAACAGCGGCACAAAGAAGATCGCCAGCACCGTCGCTGAAATCATTCCCCCCATCACTCCCGTACCGACCGCGTGCTGGCTGCTGGAGCCTGCGCCGCTGCTGGTGGCCATCGGCAATACCCCGAAGATAAACGCCAGTGAGGTCATCAGGATAGGCCGCAGGCGCTGGCGGGAGGCCTCAAGCGTCGCTTCGATCAGTTCGCTGCCGCGCGTGTTCAGCTCGTTGGCAAATTCAACGATAAGAATCGCGTTCTTGGCCGACAGCCCGATCACCGTCAGCAGCCCGACCTGGAAGTAAACGTCATTTTCCAGCCCGCGCAGCCAGGTGGCCACCAGTGCGCCGATCACTCCCAAAGGCACCACCAGCATGACTGAGAAGGGAATGGACCAGCTTTCATACAGCGCGGCCAGGCAGAGGAAGACCACCAGCAGCGAGAGAGCATACAGTGCCGGTGCCTGTGCGCCGGTCATACGCTCCTGCAGCGAGGCTCCCGTCCACTGCAGGCCAATCCCGGTCGGCAATTGGCTGACCAGGCTTTCCATAATGTCCATCGCCGTACCGTTGCTCACGCCTGCGGCGGACTCCCCGACAATCTCTACCGCCGAGTAGCCGTTATAGCGCTCCAGGCGTGGCGATCCGGTTTCCCAGCGCGAGCTGGCGAAGGCGCTGAACGGCACCATCTGCCCGCTGGTGTTTCTGACATACCATTTATTGATGTCGTCCGGCAGCATGCGGTACTTCGCCGCTGCCTGAACGTAAACCTTTTTCACCCTGCCGCGATCGAGGAAGTCGTTGACGTAGGTGGAACCCCAGCCGGTTTGCAGCGTGCTGTTAATGTCGTCCAGCGAAACACCCAGCGCCTGCGCCTTGCGCTGGTCGATATCAATGCGCAGCTGCGGGCTGTCGTCCAGACCGTTGTGGCGTACGCGGGTTAGCGACGGGTTATTTTTTGCTTTATCCAGCAGCATATCGCGAGCGTTCATCAGGGCTTCATGGCCCAGCCCGGCGTGATCCTGCAGCTCCATATCGAAACCGGCCGAGTTGCCCAGCCCGGTGATGGCCGAGGGGCTGCTGGCGATCACCCGGGCTTCAGTAATGCTGTCAAAGGCTTTGGTGGCGCGTTCAATGATCGCAAAGGAGGAGTTATCACTGCCGGTACGCTCCTTCCAGTCCTTCAGACGGACAAACAGACGCGCCACGTTCTGCCCGTTACCGCCGGGCCCGGCACCGACGGTGGCGAACACGGATACCACGTTATTTTTCTCTGAGGTGAGATAGTAGTGTTCAACTTTTTGCACCACCTTCATGGTTTGCTGCAGCGTGGAGCCGGAAGGCAGCTGCACCTGGGTAGTGAAAATCCCGCGGTCTTCCAGCGGCAGGAACGAGGTGGGCAGGCGCAGGAACAGGAACGCCATAATTACCATCAGCGCCAGATACAGCACCAGCCAGCGCCCGCCCTTAGCCAGAATACGGCCAACGCCGCGCTCGTAGCGCTCAGCATTGCGATTAAACATGCGGTTAAACCAGCCGAAGAATCCGCGACGACCGTGATGATGTCCCTGCGCCAGCGGTTTCAGCAGCGTGGCGCACAGGGCAGGGGTGAGGATCATCGCTACCAGCACCGACAGCACCATCGCCGACACGATGGTGACCGAGAACTGGCGGTAAATCGCCCCGGTGGTGCCGCCAAAGAAGGCCATCGGGATAAACACCGCCGACAGCACCAGCGCAATACCAACCAGCGCACCCTGAATCTGCCCCATCGACTTGCGCGTGGCTTCGCGCGGCGACAGGCCTTCCTCGCTCATTATTCGTTCAACGTTTTCCACCACCACAATCGCATCATCCACCAGCAGGCCGATGGCCAGCACCATCGCGAACATGGTCAGGGTATTGATGCTGTAGCCGAAGGCGTAGAGCACGCCAAAGGTGCCGAATAGCACCACCGGTACGGCAATGGTCGGGATCAGCGTAGCGCGGAAATTCTGCAGGAACAGGTACATCACCAGGAACACCAGCAGCACCGCTTCAAACAGCGTTTTCACCACGTCCTCAATCGACGCCTTAACGAACGGCGTCGTTTCAAAGGCGATTTTGGCTTCCAGCCCGTGCGGGAAGTAGTGTGAGAGTTCATCAAGGCGGGCGCGAACCAGCGTATCCGTTTGCAGTTCGTTAGCGCCGGAAGCCAGCTTCACGCCCAGCCCGGAGGCGGCCATGCCGTTATAGCGGCTGAGGTAGTCATATTTTTCGGCGCCCAGTTCCACCTGGGCCACATCGCCCAGCGTCACCACGGAGCCGTCGGTGTTAACGTGCAGGGTGATGTCGCGGAACTGCTGCGGCGTTTGCAGCAATGACTGGGAGTTGACGGTGGCGTTCAGCGCCTGTCGGTCAACGGACGGCAGCCCGCCGAGCTGGCCGACGGCAACCTGGCTGTTTTGTGATTCAATCGCGCTGACCACATCGGCGGTGGTCAGCGAGTAGTTAATCAGTTTATTGGGGTCCAGCCAGATGCGCATCGCGTACTGAGAACCGTAGGCATCGACCTGGCCAACGCCGTCAATACGGCTCAGCGGATCCTGAATATTACTGGCCACGTAGTCAGAGATATCCTGCTTGTCCATGCTGCCGTCGGTGGAGACAAAGGCGACCATCAGGATATTGGTGTCCCCGGTTTTATTCACCGTGACGCCCTGCGACTGCACGTCCTGTGGCAGTTTTCGCAGCGCGGTTTGCAGCTGGTTTTGCACCTGCTGGCGCGCTTCATCGGGGTTGGTGCCCGCTTCAAAGGTGAGGGTGATCGTTGCCTGGCCGGTATTGCTGCTCTGCGATGACATATACATCAGGTTGTCGATGCCGGTCATATTCTGCTCAATGACCTGAGTGACGGTATTTTCCAGCGTTTCGGCAGAGGCACCGGGATAGTTTGCGGTGATACGAACGTTAGGCGGGGCCAGATCGGGGTACTGTTCTACCGGCAGCGACATAATCGCCAGGCCGCCGGTAAGGCAGAGAATAATCGCCAGCACCCAGGCAAAAATGGGGCGGTCGATAAAAAAGTTCGCCATTGCAAGCTCCGCAGCTGATTATCTGAGTATAAAGAAAGAGAAGTCACCAGCCATATCCGTTTGGCGCTGAAATGAGGCGTCCGGTGCGGAGCGGATTTATCAACCGATTCAACAGGCTCCATCGATTTACCACTTTACCTGCCTGGTCGATCGAAATCGTGGAGAAAATGAGGAGAAAGTGTAAATTAGCGTGGAAAATTACACGGGTTTATTTACTTCCTGACGTATTGTGTCACTGATGTGACTCCAGCCAGAGAACGGTAGCCGCAACCCGCGAGCGTACGTTGAGTTTGCGCAGCACGCTGCGGATGTGTACCTTGACCGTTTGTTCGGAAATCGACAGATTCACGGACACTTCTTTATTCGACAAACCGCGCGCCACCTCTTTCAGCACGTCCAGCTCGCGGGCAGTGAGGATCGCGAAGGGATCGCCCTCCCAGGCGCGGCTGTCGCGCCAGATCTGCATAGAGTCGCTAAAAGCCTGCCCACCTTCGGCCACATGAATAATCTGCGCCAGCATCTGTTCCGGTTCGGCGTCCTTCAGCAAATAGCCGTCAATGCCCGCATCCAGCAGGGTAAAGAAGTCACTGCGGCTGTCGGATACGGTGAGGATCACCACCCGACAGGGGAGGGATTCACTGCGCAGTATCTGTAGCGTTTCAAGGCCTGAAAGCCCCTTCATATTAAGATCCAGCAGCAGCAGATCCGGCTGCGTCTCCCGCGCCAGCGCCAGCGCTTCCATACCGTTACTCGCTTCAGCAACCAGCTGAAAACGGCTGTCCAGAAGCAAAAGCTGCTGCAGCCCGCGACGTATCAGCGGATGATCGTCAACAATTAAAACGCGAACAGCGGTGTCGGTCATCGTTCACTCCCTGAATGTGTGGACGGTGGAATGGCGTCTGCCGTAGCAAGCAATACACTTTCCGTTACCGGTATGAATTTCAGTGAAACGCAGGTGCCGCCGGTTTCGCCACGCGTGATGTTCAGCGTGCCGTTCAGCCTGGTCGCCCGTTCGTGCATGATGCTCAGCCCGTAGTGATCCGGGGGGGCCTGCTGGCTGGCAATCCCAATGCCATCGTCTGTGACGGCAATAGTCAGCTCCCCCCGATCGCTGCGGTGGCCGCTGACGGTAATTTCCTGTGCACGCGCGTGACGAATGGCATTGAGCAGCGCTTCGCGGACGATTTGCAGCACGTGAATTTGCTGCTGGGCCTGTAGCTGCCCGTTAATATCGCACTGCAGTAAAATCCGGGCGTCGCTTTGCGGGCGCAGAGGCGCGACGACCTGTTCCAGCGCTCGCGCCAGGCTGGCGGGTTCGATGGTCAGGCGGAAGGTGGTCAGCAGCTCGCGCAGCTGCCGGTTGGCGGCCGCCAGCGCCTGCTCAAACTCGGCCACCACCGTTTGCGCCTGCGTGGCGTCCGGCTGCAGCGTGCGCTTTAGTCGCGCAATCTGAATACGTAAAAACGTCAGCGACTGCGCCAGCGAATCGTGCAGCTCGCGGGCGATGGTTGCCCGCTCTTCAAGCAGCAGCAGCGTCTGCACCTGCTGCTGCGCCTGCCACAGTTCCAGCGCATGAACCAGCAGGGAAGCCACGCCCTGCATCAGGCGCGGCTCGCTGCTGTGCGCCTGCCATCGCAGGACGCCGCAGGGCTGCGGCTGATGGCTGAGGTAGAGGGTAATCGAATGCCACGGCAGCTGCGGATCTCTGTGCCCGGCGCTCAGAGCGCCGAAGTCAGGCACGGAAAACTCAATGCTGCTGAGTCGTTCATGGCGCAGCACCAGCGCCAGCGTCAGCTGAAACGCTTCGCGGCCCTCCACGCTGCGACTGAGCCGCTGGGAACAGGCATAAAGCAGGGTCAGACGACGATTCGCCAGGGTCAGGCTTTCGGTTTTTGCGCGTACCGTTTGCGACATCGCCGTCCACGACTTATCCAGTTCGCCTGACATGCGGGTAAAGGCCCGCGCCAGCACGCCAAGCTCATTATCGAGATCGGTACTCAGCGGCGGCAGGGTAAAATGCGTCTGCTCAACGGCTTCGCTGGCGCTGAGCAACTGGCGCAGCGGCCCGACGATTTTCAGCCGAATGTGGCGCAGCGTGAGGATTACCAGCAGGGCGATCGCGGCAAACCCCAGCAGGCAGGTCAGCGCGACAATGCGCATTTTCAGCTCTGCCCAGTGCTGCAGCGCCAGCACAAAGTGGTCAATCTGCGCCACCGAATGGATTATCCGCGTGACGTGCTCGTCATTAATTTCCGGGCGTTCGGAATTCAGCGAGGGCTGCAGTCGTTGCCAGGAGGAGAGCAGGTCCTGATAGCGTTGGCTAACGGCGTCCGGCACATAAAACCGGTCGAGCGATTGTAATGCCGGGGCCTGCAGAGTCTGCTGATACTGATGGATATGCTCAGATTGCTGGGCGGAATGCGAGGTGATATCCCACGCCAGCCGATAGCTCTGCATACGCAGCGAACCGGCCAGATTAATGGCCTCCGCATCGCGCAGGCTACCTGAAAGCGTCAGCAGCGCCAGCCCGCTGGAAAATACCGACAGCAGTACAATGGCGAACAGCGTGCGTGCAATGCTGTGGGTGACGGAACGTTTGACTGCCGGCATGTATATTTCCCTGAATTAAATATGGGTATTGTAACCAAAGCGCCGCTGCATCTGAAGTCACCATCCTGCGTGATTCCATTTCTGTTACAACCGTCTTATTCAGGCACATTCACTGACATTAGCTGGCGTTAGGCTACGTAGCGCTGACAATGCTTTAATGCTTTTACCCACGCCGCACTCTGCTTTTCATTGTATTGGTAATAATTAGCTCCGTAACTAACCCGTACCGTTTGAGGAGCATCAAGATGAACAAGACCCTACCCGCACTGATCGCGGCGACCTTACTAGCTGCGACCTCTTTCTCTACGCTGGCTGCCACGCCGGTTGACGGTAGCCAGGCTATGAATATGCAAAGTATCGGTAGCGTTTCCGTTTCCGGTGTCAGAGGTTCGCTGGATGATGCAACCCATCAGCTGGCGAAAAAAGCGGAAGAACTGGGCGCAAGCCACTACCGCGTTGTTCGCGCTGACACCCCGGGCGACTCCAGCCTGTGGAGCGGCACCGCTGAGATTTATCGCTAACGTTTTACCCTGTAATACCCCTGTCCCTGTGTAGTCCCTGTGTAGTCCTTAGTGCTTTCACTAGCCGGTCACAAATTGTGACCGGTTTTTTTATGCGCCAATCGACAAAAATTACAAAACCTCACGATTTCGCCCGCGGATTTTTTGCGTCGACCTGACAGAACGGTTAGGATGCATCGCCGCAATTTCCCGCGTGTCTTTAAATATAACTACAGTGCATCGGGTAACGAATCAATGTTGCAGCAGCCGACGCAATCGTTTGGTCGGAGCATAAAAATAACAGGATACCAGGACGGGTAACCGCATCACTTGTGGACAGGACAATAGGATAGAAAATGAAAGCTGATAAAGTATCTGGCGCAGAAAAACGCGCTGCCAAAAGACGCTGGTTAAATTCGCAGGATTCCGGCTATAACAAAGCGATGGATAATCGTCACGTGCAGATGATTGCTATCGGTGGCGCCATCGGTACGGGTCTGTTTCTCGGTGCCGGTGCGCGTTTGCAGGTTGCCGGGCCGGCACTGGCCCTCGTCTATTTAGTCTGTGGTATCTTCTCCTTCTTCATTTTACGCGCCCTGGGTGAGCTGGTATTACACCGCCCGTCCAGCGGCAGCTTCGTTTCTTACTCGCGCGAATTCCTTGGCGAAAAAGCCTCTTACGTGGCTGGCTGGATGTACTTCGTCAACTGGGCGATGACCGGTATCGTCGACATTACCGCCGTGGCACTCTACATGCACTACTGGGGCGCGTTCGGTGATGTACCGCAGTGGGTCTTCGCTCTCGGCGCGCTGGCTATCGTCGGCACCATGAACATGATCGGCGTGCGCTGGTTTGCCGAGATGGAGTTCTGGTTCGCGCTGATTAAAGTGCTGGCGATTGCCATCTTCCTGGTGGTGGGCGTGGTGTTCCTCGGCAGCGGTAAACCGCTGGACGGCAACGCGACCGGTTTCCACCTGATTACCGACAACGGGGGGATGTTCCCTAACGGCCTGATGCCGGCGCTGGTGCTGGTGCAGGGCGTGGTCTTTGCCTTCGCCTCTATCGAGCTGGTGGGTACCGCTGCCGGAGAGTGTAAAGACCCGAAAACCATGCTGCCAAAAGCGATCAACAGCGTGATCTGGCGTATCGGCCTGTTTTACGTCGGTTCCGTCGTGCTGCTGGTGCTGCTGCTGCCGTGGAATGCCTATCAGGCAGGCCAGAGTCCGTTTGTGACCTTCTTCAGCAAGCTGGGCGTGCCTTACGTGGGCAGCATCATGAATATCGTGGTCCTGACCGCGGCGCTGTCGAGCCTGAACTCGGGCCTGTACGCTACCGGCCGTATTCTGCGTTCTATGTCGATGGGCGGTTCTGCACCGCAGTTCCTGTCTAAGATGAGCCGTTCACAGGTGCCGTATGCCGGTATTCTGGTGACCGTCTGCGTTTACATCGTTGGCGTGTATCTGAACTACATCGTTCCAGCCAGCGTGTTTGAAATCGTGCTGAACGTGGCGGCGCTGGGCATCATCTCGTCCTGGGGCTTTATTGTGGTGTGCCAGATGCGCCTGCGTAAAGCCATCAAAGAAGGGAAAGCGGATGATGTCAGCTTCAAGATGCCGTGGGCACCGTTCACCTCCTGGCTGACGCTGCTGTTCCTGTTCAGCGTGCTGGTGCTGATGGCGTTTGACTACCCGAACGGTACCTACACCATCGCGTCGATTCCGCTGATCGCCGTCTGGCTGATTGTTGGCTGGTTCTTCGTGCGTAAACGTGCTCAGTCTCTGTCCGAAGAGCAGCACGCTTCCGCTGAAAAAATGATGAAGTAAACCCGCTGTTTACCGGCTGGTGCTGTTTTCAGCCCGGCCGGTGTTTCAGATAGTTTTCCCTCCGTACCCGTTCTATGATGACAGGCTCCTGAAACTTTCACGGAGCCTGTATGTCCGCCAAGATAGACATCATCAAAAATAAAGTCCTGTCAGAAAACTGGTTCGTCCTGCGTAATTTCACCTACGATTTGACCGCAAAAGACGGCGCGGTGATCCGCCACAAGCGTGAAGTTTACGATCGCGGCAACGGTGCGACGATCCTGCTCTACAATCGTGAGAAAAACAGCGTGGTGCTGACCCGCCAGTTTCGTATCGCCACCTGGGTGAACGGCAATCCCGATGGCATGCTGATCGAAACCTGTGCCGGACTGCTGGATAATGACTCCCCCGAGGACTGCATTCGCAAAGAGGCGATTGAAGAGACCGGCTATGCGATAGGCGAAGTTGAAAAGCTGTTCGAACTGTTTATGTCGCCCGGCGGCGTAACCGAGGTGGTGCATTTCTTCGCGGCGGAATACAGCGAATCGCAGCGCGACAATGCCGGCGGTGGCGTTGACGACGAAGATATCGACGTGATGGAAATCCCTTTCCCGCAGGCCTGGGCGATGATCAAAGACGGGCGCATCAAAGACGGTAAAACCGTCACGCTGCTACAGCACGCATTGATCGCAGGCTGGCTCCACCTCTAACGCTCACGCGCATTGCCTTTAACAGGCTGGCTCCACTTTTAACGTTAATGCACATCGCCTTCAATAGGTCACCGTGACGGTGACCACATCGCTGTAGGTTCCCGCCGGTGGGCTGGCCTGGGTCGGATTAATCGTCGCCGTATAGTTAATGGTTTGCGACGTGCCGCTGCCGGTCTGGCTGAGATTATTGGTGCTGGTCCAGGCCGCGCCCCCGGCCTGATACAGCTGATACTGCAAATAGTTATTGCCCGTGGTGCTGACCATCTGCCGCCAGTCGCCGCTGGTGGCGTTGGCGCTGGCCAGATTGACGCTGTAGCTGGCATTCAGCGTGCAGCGGACGCTCAGCGCGCTGTTGACGGTTTTGAATTCGGACGGCAGGGCGGCGGAAGCGAATTCCACATCCGGCGCGCTGTCGATGTAGCAGTCATTAATCACCGTCACCGTCACCGTGATGGTTGAGGTGGCATCGCCGGTGGTATAGGCGCACAGTCCCAGCACGCCAAGAAAACAGATACTGTAATGCCAGTTTATCGTCAACGTATCGGTGTAGACGCCAGCGGGAATGTTGATCCCGGCGCTCGATCGCAGATACAGCGGCAGCGTGCTGTCCGGGGCGTTGAACAGCCCAAGCAGGCCCAGCAGTGAACGTTCGGTCCAGGTAATGGTGCTGCCCACGTTATAGGTGGTACCGCAGGCGGCGTCCTTGCACAGCGAGTAGGGGATCGTGGCACCGGTGGCGCTGTACAGCTGCGGCGACGTCCCAACCGGATGCTGCGAGCTGCTGATAGTCGCGGTCACGGTGTTCTCCGCCAGCAGGGAAACCAGGCTGCCGCTGGTGCAGGCGAAGCCGCTGCCGGTGGTAATGGTTTGCGCGCTGCTGGCAAAGGTGAAGGCGCTGATGCCGCCAAAGGTCGAGGTACTCGATGAGGCGCTGCAGGCTGCATAGCTCAGGCCGCTGGTCAGCAATAGCAGGCTGGCTAACACCAGGCGCAGGATCGCGTGCATTTTCATGGCTGTTTTTCCGCTGAAGAATTGTCGGGGCAGACAAAGGTGGCGAACAGGGGCGATGTTTTACCCGGTGCGTCTATCTTAAAGCCGTGACGGCAGCTTCCTTGAGGCCGCTTCACGACAATCTCATTGCTGGCCGCCAGCCCGCTAAGCCAGACTTTGCCGCCGTAGCCGACCATCGTAGTTTGCCCGCTGTGGGTTTCCGTCACCGGCGTACCCACAGGAAGCGGCTGCCGTTGTCCGTCGAGCAGCGTCAGGCTGGCTGAACGTACCGTGGTGACCGGGAATTTCACCAACGTGCCGCTACCTTCCCGAACCGCCACGCGAGATTCAATTTGCGGAAGCGATGCATCCAGCGGCAGATCCAGCGGATCGATAGCCACTTTCGACGGATACCAGGCGCTGACCCAGGGGATCAGTAAATGGCCGCGATCGTCGGTCTTACCGGTCAGCTGGTTTTCAAAGGTTACCGGCACGTCCGGGTAGCCGTCGGTGCTGACCAGGATAAATGCATCGTTGACCTTGTTAGTGGCAAACAGCGCGTTATCCATCCAGATCACGGAGCCGCTGAGATCGGCCCACTGGCTGTTATTGTTCGATTCACCGTAGACGCCGCCGCTCAGCGTGGCCTGACTGAACTTCCAACTGGCGTCGGCCTGGTAGTAGTCGCTGTTGCCGTTGGCATAGGCGAGGTTCCAGCCGAGTCCGCCGCTGACCGGCGCGCTGCGGTTAAAGTTGATGCGTTCGCTGTAGTCGCCGCTGGTGCTGCGCTGTACGCCGGTACTGAGGCTGGCCCCCGAATCCAGCGGCACGATCACCTGCACCTGCGCGTTATAGCCCTGTTCACCGAGGGTTTTATTCAGCGCCAGATAAAGGCTGCTTGAACCCCACAGGCTGCGGCTCCATGACAGGTTTGCCAGCCGAGTGCGGCTGTTATCGCTGGCGCGAATGTCGAAATAGCCGAGGCCGACGGTGCCGCCGCCCGCGCCCAGAGGCGCAAAGCTCAGCGTGGCCTGATCCGCTTGACGGCTGAGCTGGGTAGAGGTGTCCCAGGTGCTGATATCGCTGTAGTTTTCACTGCGCTGCAGGTGCTGCATTGCCAGGCCAAACGATGAGGTGTAATAGGAGTAGCCCACCACGTACTGGGAACCGTTGTCATCCGTCCGGCTCTGGCTGACCGCCGTGCTCAGTGTGCCCCAGCGGCCTACTGCCACATCGCCGCCGATTCCGCCCAGCTGAAGCCCCGGACGACCTTCCGCATGCAGGGAAAGGGTAAAACTGTTGTTCAGGCCGTAGCGCCAGATGCCGCTGGCCGCGGCATCGCCATAGTCTGCGCTGCGAATACCGTAGTTCTGCCGCAGCGCACCCGCCGTTAAATCGAAATCACTCAGCCCTTCGCGCAGCAGCTGGTTGGAAACATAGAACGGCACGCTGGTGGAAACCTGGCGGCCCAGCGCATCGGTGGTGACCACCGTGGCTTCTCCCGCACCGTTAATATAGGGCACGTTGGTGAGGGTAAATGGCCCGGCATTAATACTGCTGCTGCTGGCCTTATAGCCGTTAATAAACAGATCGACGCTGCCGGGCAGGGCGGCGTTGCCGGACCAGTTAATCAGGGGGTAGGTCACCAGATCGGGGCGCACGCTAAAGTTACGCGCCACGCGCACCCCGCCAAGCCGGGTTGAGTTGCTCCAGGTCAGCGAGTTATTGATCACGTCACCGGCCTGCCAGGCGATCATATTGGCTTCATCGTTATACTTCCACAGTGTGTCATAGCGCAGGTAGCCATCGGCGGCATCGTCGCTTTTCCCCGACCACCAGCTGCGCCAGGTGCCGGTATTGGACAACGATCCGGCGGTGCCGAACAGGCGCTGTTCCAGCCAGGTTGCGGTGTAGCTCTGGCCATTTTCACTGTGCAGGCTGTAGCTGTCGTAGTTCAACAGCAGCCCGGTTGAGCTTTGCGCAGGCGTAAAACCGAGCAGATTTTCACCCGATATATTCTGCTGCGGCAGCCAGTTATCCGGCACCGTCAGCATCAGCTTTTGCTGCATGCTGTCATAGCGGGTTTTCACCTCGGGCAGCAGAGTGACGTCAATCAGCCCGGTCTGGCCGCCAACGCGTACGTGGTTCCGCGTCAGCGCTCCAGCCTCAACCTGATAGTGCTCGCCGCGCGCCTGCACCGGGACAATCTGGTCGTCCGGCTGGCCGTTCACCACCAGCGTCAGATAGAGCGTATAGCTGTCAGTGTTGTTCATCGCCCGCGGTGCGGCGGGGATGGCATCATATTCAGCGGCATACAGGCCGCGTACGTCCGGCATCAGGATGATTGCTATCGCCACCGTCAGCCGGGTCAATTTCAGGGCGGCAGGGGTGCGTTTTCTCATACTCAGTTCGCGGCCTGAATGGCCACCGGAGCTGTATTATCCGCCAGCTGAGCATAGAGCGTTTGCCCGCCGGAAGGCTGGCGTTTAGCGGGCAGCGGGAACGACATCTTTTGCCCCGGCAGCACATAACCCAGGAAGCCTTCGGACAACCGCAGCGACGCCTGTTCCGGTTTATTGCTGCTTCCCCAGAAGACATTGCTCAGTCGGGCATGAACCACACCCTGATTACGCACGGTGAGCCAGGTTTTGCCCTCGCGCTGGCTGAACGTCCAGCTCAGCTGCGGGCGGGTGGCCGTGCTGGCATCGCGTTTACGATCGCTGCGTTCCTGGGTCCAGAGCCCTTCACCGTCAAGGAACAGGGGCAGCAGATAGCGCATCTGCAGCTGAAGTCCGGCATGCTCCTGCATCTCTTTCGGCAGCGAGCCGGGCAGTTCATCAATCACGATGCGATAGGATTGTTCGCGACCGGCCGGAACGGTCACGGTGCGCATCAGGCGAATAAGCTGGCGCTTTCCCGGTTCGACGGTGGCAAAAGGCGGGCTGGCAATCACATCCTGCTGATCGGCATAGCGATCGCGCTGATCCTGCTGCTGCCAGCTCAACACGCGAACCTGCAAACTGACCGGATAGCTGCCGCGATTCTCCAGCCACAGCGCCGAGCCCTGTTGGTCAGCTTCAATAACCTGGTAGACCGGCCATACCAGCACCGAGCTGGCGGCCAGAGCAAATTGTGGACACAGCGCGGTTAGCCAGAGCGCGCAAAATAACAACCCTGTTTTGAGTTTCATGTTTTTTTACCACGTTAGAGTCACGGTAACCGTATCGTTATAGGTGCCGGCGGCCGGAACGGTGCCGGAGGTCAAGAGTCGTGCATAAACCGGGAAAGTCTGGGTGGTTGCCGGGAACGAGGCAATGCTGTAAGCCAGTGCCCCGCTTCCCCATACGGTGCTGCGGCTGGCATCCCGATAGAGCTGGTATGCCAGCTTATTGCTGCTTGTGCTGTTACTCATATAGCGAGCGCTACTGCTGCCGCCGTTCAGGCCGTAGTCGAGAGCAATCGACATGGCGGTGCCCGGTGTACAGGTCACCACCACCGAACCGGATCCGCTGCTGCTCACTACATCCACGTTGCTGCTGAGGTCGCCCACGGTGCCAAAATCGATAGTCCCTAACTGAGTCGTGCTGGCCGTGGTGGTACCCAAAATGCAGCCGTTGGTAATGGTGGCTGAAACGGTGAAGGTATCGGTAACGGTGCTGGCAGTGCTACAGGTTGTCACCAGTAGCAGAACGCTACAGAGGCGCACGTTGATTACCAGGCCAGAGTGGCGATCACGGTATCAACATAGGTTCCGGCCGCCGGAGAAGTATTGGAACCCTGGTCGGAAGGCAGGATGCGGCCGTAGATTGGGATGTTCTGCGCGGTGCCGTTGGCCGTCAGGCTAATGGTATCGCCAACATCAATCTCGGTCGTACGCGCGCTGTCGGAGTAGAGACGATAAGGAACCAGTGTGGTACCGCCGTTGGATGACACGCTGCGCACCGTACCGTCACCGTACAGGCCACCGTCCAGCGTCAGCGTTGGGCTTAAGCCAGCGCTGCAGGTCACTGTGACGGCACCGCTGCCGTCAGCACCGGTCACGCTGCCGTCAATGGTATATTTCAAATCGGCATAGGTACCGAAATCCAGCGTACCCCATTTATTGGTTCCGGTAGAACCATCACCATTACCGACGGTACACGCCGAACCGATAATAACCTGAACGCCGATTTCACCGGTTAATGAACCGGTGTCCACTGCGGATGCCGGTTGAATAGCCGCGGTGCTTAATAATGCCGCAGTTAACGCTGATAATAACAGTTTATTCTTTTTCATAACTATCCTCATTATCGTAGTGATGCCCATAGGCGTGCTGTGTGTAACAATTAACAGGAATGATGTTGGACAGATAAATATTTCATCAGCTGCGGCATATCAGCGATGTTAAGTTTTTTCATTAAATTCGTTTTATGCGTATGTATCGTTTTATAACTGACGTTCATTTGCTTCGAGATAGTAATCACCGTATTATTTCTGGCCAGTAGCCAGGCGACATTCAGTTCCGCCATGGTTAATGGCGTACGGTATGGATTCTCGCTGTTCAATTGCGTATAGAGACGCGGGCTGACTCTATTTTTAATACGGTCCTGCTGATTCAGTCCGGCTATAATGTCCGTCAGATTATCGCGCTTGGAGAAATAGCACTGAACTTCCATGCTCGTCAGGTATTTCACTAACCCCGGTTCTTCAACGCTGGTCAGAATAATAAGCTTAACTTTTTTCCAGTGATGGCGATTATCTCGGATAAATTCTATTCCGGCGATAATATCCATTTCGCTGTCATAAAGTTCAGTGAAAACAATATCTACGTCACCTATCTCCAACAACAGTTGTAAAGCTGAAAATGATTTCAGATTTGCCAACAATAAATAGTTTGAAGATTGACTAACAACTTCACGTAACCCCGCGGTGACGAATGAATCGGGGTCCAGTAGTGCTACTTTTTTATCATCATACCGCCGACAACAGGTTAAGCACTGGCGTGCTGACTTGGCTGTTATTTATAAGAACAATTTAGTTATAAAAATTTTCCTTTAACAGCCTTCATCAGTAAAAATTACAAAACGGAACTTTAATTGTGCTTGTCGGGTATTTTATGTTGGAAAATCCTGGAGAAAGATCTTTATGCGGATTAAAAAACCAGGTTGTGATGAGGGGAGGGTTTGCTAGCAACATAGTTAACGTTAATTTAAAGAAATATTTACATTTGTGAACATAGGAATGTTCCTAGATATAGCGATACCGACTCGTGATGAGCAAAATCTGCGTGCCAGAAACAGAGGAGGGGGTGGCAATAGAGATAATTATTAAGCATATTCTGAATTAGATCCAGTCATTCATATAAACAACTAATTAGTTTCCGTTGCTAACTAGTTGCATCGATTTCTGTTATTGATGTGTTTGGGGGTGATTCTTAAGAAAGACTGCACGATCTTCAGCGCGGATACGCATCATCTTAGGATAAAAAGTAGACTAAGTCGGGGGGCGAAAACGCGATCACGCTCCAGATGTTGGCGGATTTATCTCGCGAGCAAGAAACAAGAGTGAGCGCGTTCACAAATCAATTCATTATTCAGCGGGTCGAGTGGCGATTTGCCATTTTTCTGCTCTCGCTGGCGCGATGGCAGAAATTTCTGGCATGGTTGCAGGGAGTTAACGAGTTATTCTCACTACTGCGACAGTCCGATAAATCTGATTGAGGTACGGGTAAAGTCCTACCATCATATTCTTACCCGTTGATTGTGCGATAACGCAGCCCACCTTACCAGGGACCCCATCCATGTTTTACTGTATGAAATGGTTGTCGCTGGCTCCTTTGCTCCTCACAACCCAGCTTTACGCGCAGCCTTTGCAAAAGACGTTCGATAGCTGGCAGATTACCTGTAACAATCTTAACAGCTGCGAAGCGCGCAGCCTGCCCGGTAATAATGGTCTGGCGATGACTATCGCCCGGCATGCCGGGCAGGGCGATAGTCCCCTTCTGCGCATTGATTACGGCAATCGTTACACCGGCGAACTGCCCGGTGGGCCTTTACAGGATAATCTGCTGCTGGATGATCAGCGCCTGAGACTGGATCTGAAACACTGGCAAACGACGCCCCACCACCTCGTTACCGATCACCGCATCTCAATCAATGAATTCCTTGCCCAGATCATGGATTCCGGTACGCTGCAGCTGCTTTACCGCGCCGACGCGCAGATCCCGCTGAAGGGCCTGAAGGCGGCATTACTGCTGATGGATGAAGTACAGGGGCGGGTGAATGGCGACAGCGCCTGGGTACGTCGCGGCGATCGTCCGGGATGGGATGTCCCCGCGGCACCTGCTATACCCCAGATTTATCAGCCGGAGCGGCCGCCGCAGCCGTTAACCCCGGATGAAACCCGTGGACTGATTGATTTTGGCAGTCTGCAGATTAACAGCGACAGCTGTTCGCTGGATATGCAGCGGCGCGAGGTGTCGGTGTCGCCGCTGACGGATGACAAGGCATTACTGCTGGTGGGGTGCGAAATGGGGGCTTATAACATTATCGATCTGGCTTTTGAGATCACACGCCAGCCTCCTTATATTCCGCAACACATTACGCTGACGCTGCCGTTTGCTCCTCCCGGCCGCAGCGATCGTCAGCTTGAGCCGATCAATGCCGAATATGATGCGGTAAGCGGTGAGCTGCTGACGTTCAGTAAAACGCGCGGTCTGGGCGACTGCGGAGTCGCGACGCGCTGGCAGTTCAACGGGCGGGAGTTCGTTCTGTCAGAGTACGCACAGGAGAGTACCTGCGATGCATGGAACAGCAGCGATCGCTGGCCGACGCTGTGGGTGAGTCGGGTGGAGAATCAGCCCAGCGGCAGCGTTGAGCTTGAGCCATAAAATTTGCTGTAGGCGATAGTGCCTCGGGTTCAGCCTCTATGATTTGCGATTTTGTTGCTGTTGCTGTTGCTGTTGCTGTTGTGCCAGGGGGTCAGCCTCTGCGGCTGGCTGGCGGTCCTCGCGCCACGCTTTGCGTGGTGCCTTCGGTTCCGGCAGCGGGTCTGTCGGATCGGCGTGGAGCGGGCGTCCTGCCCGCGCCCCGCCTGAGCCCAGCATCCATGCTGGCCCTCTCCGGTCCCGCTGCCTGCACCTCAGCGCTGCGGATTGCCCGCCAGCCGCAGAGGCTGAATCCGTTCTAATATCGACGTTACTTTTAATAGTTATCGTCCGGTAATTGAATTGACCGGTTCAACTGCATCACCAAGCGATCGCTGCGTGGAAAGTAACCGATAAAAAACGGGTGACTGCCGCGATCGGGCAGACTATGCGGAAGGTGAAAAGCAAAGGGGTGTGGCGGACGGTCCATCCGTAGCGCCGAGCGCAGCGAGTAAGCCAGGGGTGTCTTTTCATTCAGACAAAACTGAAGTCAGAAAGCGGGCGGGCTGTGCCCCCGAGCGAGCAATCCACAGCGCTGAACGCAGGAAGGAAGCCAGGATTCGCTCACAGGGAAGTGAGCGAAAGGCCCAGCCGCGCAGGACGCGCGTCTGGGCCGGTCCGTTAAGGCTGACGATCGGAGAGAGGGTACCGCGTAAGCGGCGCGAGGACCCGCTCGAACGGGGGCACAACCCGCCCGCGTTAACTCCAGACTATGCAAGCAACACGGCACAAACGTCACTCCTCGCAACATCACATCAATGCGGTTTCAGCAGCGCCTCAGCATGGCTGACAATATTTTCCACCGTGAAACCAAACTCGGCAAACAGCTTCTCAGCCGGTGCCGACTCGCCAAAACCGGTCATCCCGACAATCGCCCCGTTCAGGCCGACGTACTTGAACCAGTAATCGGCAATCCCGGCTTCAACCGCCACGCGAGCCGTAACCTGTGAGGGCAGCACCGACTCACGATAGGCGGCATCCTGCGCATCGAACAAATCGGTAGAGGGCAGGGAAACCACCCGGACCTTATGCCCGCTCGCGGTCAGCTTCTCGGCGGCACCCAGGGTGATTTCCACCTCGGAACCGGTGGCAATCAAAATCACCTCAGGCGTACCTTCGCTGTCTTTCAGGATGTACCCCCCGCGCGAAATATTCTCCAGCTGGGCCTTGTTGCGCACAGGCTGAGCCAGATTTTGACGCGACAGGATCAGCGCGGTCGGGCCGTGATGGCGCTCAACGGCGTGCTTCCACGCCACCGCCGTCTCAACCTGATCGCACGGACGCCAGACGCTCATATTTGGCGTTACGCGCAGGCTGGCCAGCTGCTCAACCGGCTGGTGGGTTGGGCCATCTTCACCCAGCCCGATAGAATCGTGGGTATAAACCAGAACCTGGCGCGCCTTCATCAATGCCGCCATACGCACCGCATTTCGGGCATATTCAACAAACATCAGGAAGGTGGCGGTGTAGGGAATAAAACCGCCGTGATGAGCGATGCCGTTGGCGATCGCCGTCATACCAAATTCGCGTACGCCGTAGTGAATATAGTTGCCTGCGCTGTCTTCCTTAATCGATTTTGAACCCGACCAGATAGTCAAATTACTCGGTGCCAGGTCGGCTGAGCCGCCTAAAAATTCCTTCAGCAGCGGGCCATAGGCTTCCAGTGCATTCTGCGAGGCCTTGCGGCTGGCAATTTTCTGCGGATTATCCTGCAGTTGCTGAATATATTTCTGCGTTTCAGCTTCCCAGTTTTCCGGCATGCCACCGCTCATCCGACGGCTGTATTCCGCCGCCAGTTCCGGGTGCGCGGTTTTATAGGCGTTGAAGCGAGTGTTCCAGGTTTTTTCGCGTTCGGCGCCGGCCTGTTTCGCATCCCACTGAGCATAAATATCTTTCGGGATCTCGAAAGGTGGATATTTCCAGCCCAGTTCTTTTCGCGTCAGGGCAACTTCTTCTTCCCCCAGCGCCGCACCGTGGGATTCCTCCTTGCCGGCTTTATTGGGTGAGCCGAAGCCGATAATCGTTTTACAGATAATCAGTGACGGTTTATCGGTGACGCTTTGCGCTTCTTTAATCGCGGTGGCAATCGCTTCAGGGTTGTGCCCGTCAATATCGTGGATCACATGCCAGTGATAGGCCTCGAAGCGCTTCGCCGTATCATCGGTAAACCAGCCGTCCGTCTCACCGTCAATGGAAATGCCGTTGTGATCGTAGAAACCAATCAGCTTGCCCAGTCCCAGCGTTCCGGCCAGGGAGCTGACTTCATGGGAGATGCCTTCCATCAGGCAGCCATCGCCCATAAACACATAGGTAAAGTGGTCAACGATTTGATGATCCGGGCGGTTAAACTGTGCTGCCAGCGTGCGTTCAGCAATAGCCATACCCACCGCGTTAGCCAGACCCTGGCCCAGCGGTCCGGTGGTTGTTTCAACGCCCGGCGTATAGCCGATTTCCGGATGTCCTGGCGTTTTAGAATGTAGCTGACGGAAGTTTTTCAGCTCATCCATCGGTAAATCGTAGCCGGTGAGGTGCAGCAGGCTGTAAAGCAGCATCGAGGCGTGGCCGTTGGAGAGAATAAAGCGATCGCGATCGGCCCAGGCCGGATTGGTCGGGTTGTGATGCAGGAACTCACGCCACAGGACTTCTGCAATATCCGCCATGCCCATCGGCGCGCCGGGGTGACCGGATTTTGCTTTTTGCACGGCGTCCATGCTCAGAGCGCGGATGGCGTTTGCCAGTTCTCTACGTGAAGACATATATGCTCCCGAAATGCGGAGGGCGGACAGGTAATCCGCCCTGATGATGGAAAGGGTGAGTTGAGGAATTACAGTTTAGCGGCCAGCACGTCTTCCAGCTTCTGCTGGTCAACGGCGAACTGGCGGATACCTTCAGCCAGCTTCTCTACCGCCATCGGATCCTGATTGTGCTGCCAGCGGAATTCGGCTTCGGACAGCGGTGCAGGCTGATGGAAGGCCTCGGTAGACGGCGTCAGCTTACGCTCCACCGGCGCATTGCTGGCTTGCAGCTCCTCCAGCAGATTAGGGGAAATGGTCAGACGATCGCAGCCCGCCAGCGCCAGAATCTGTTCAGCTTTACGGAAGCTGGCGCCCATAATCACCGTGTTATAGCGGTGCTGTTTGTAATATTCATAGATACTGCGCACGGATTTTACGCCCGGATCCTCATCAACCACATACGGATCAAGCGGCTTACGGCTGTTGTACCAGTCATAAATACGGCCAACGAATGGGGAGATCAGGAATACGCCCGCCTCGGCGCAGGCACGCGCCTGAGCAAAGGAGAACAGCAGCGTAAGGTTGCACTGAATGCCGTTCTTTTCCAGTTCCTCAGCCGCTTTAATGCCTTCCCAGGTGGAGGCCAGCTTGATCAGGATGCGCGAACGGTCAATGCCGTGTTCCTCGTACATTCTGATCAGCTTTTCCGCTTTGGTGACGCACATGCCGCGATCAAACGACAGCCGTGCATCCACCTCGGTAGAGACGCGGCCCGGCACGCTTTTCAGAATTTCCAGGCCGAGATTCACGGCGACTTTATCGCTGGCGTTAATAATCTGGGTTTCTTTGCTGCCGCCCTGCTTTTTGGCGTAGTCGATAGCGTCGGTAATCAGATGTTTGTAAGAATCCAGCCCGGCGGCTTTGAGAATAAGAGACGGATTGGTTGTCGCATCTTCCGGGTGATAGTTGCGGATGGATTCAATGTCGCCGCTGTCTGCCACGACCGTGGTGAACTGCTTCAGTGCGTCTAGCTGATTCATCTCTCTAAGCTCCTTGATAAGCATTCTTGTACCCGACTGCCGGTAACAGATGCGCCCGATGCGCTTCTGAACCGCGGGGGTACTGCGGTTGTTGCGAAATAATCTCAGGCGGATCACAGTGCATCAGGCGGCAATGAACTGGAATGCGCTTTTTCTGATTGTTGCAATGGGCGTGCCCAATGAGTCACCGCAGCCCGCGTATACCAGGGCTGGCAGGAGATATCCCCCATCTTTTACGAACGGTTAAGCTGCTCGTAGTAGCCGATTTTTTCAACTTTTGGCGCTGAGCGTCCGCCTTCAAATTCCGCATTAAGCCAGGCAGCAAGAATAGATTTTGCCAGTTCGGCCCCGATAACTCGGGCACCTAAGGTAATGATCTGCGCGTCGTTACTTTTGCGAGCGCGTTCTGCGGAGTAAGTATCGTGGCACTGAGCGGCGCGAATGCCGGGCACTTTGTTTGCCGTGATGCTCATGCCAATGCCGGTGCCGCAGACCAGAATGCCACGCAGATGGCGGCCATTTTTGATGGCTTGTGCCACCGTCCAGGCGATATCAGGATAGGCACATCCGCCGTCGTGCTGTGCATCCGCGCTGTAATCCACAGTGGTAAAGCCGGACTGGTGAAGATAGTCAACCAGGGCATTTTTCAACTCAATGGCGGCATCATCAGCGCCAATTGCAATAGAAAGCATAGCAGATCTCCAAAAGAAGGTGACGAAAGTGGCTGGCGATCCCGTGGATCGACCCCACCGCTGTGCTTACCCTATGCGCAAATAAACAAATGTTCAATATGCGTTCATATGATTGATGCTTTTTACCGGGTGTTTAAAATTAAAAGAGGGATAGATCACATTAAAAGAGATTGGTATTGCTGATTTACTCTCAAAAATCCGGCTTTACGAGGCTTGTCACAGTTTTAATCTTCCATCGTTGGCTTCCTGACGTGCTGTGCGTACTGTTCATTTAATCAATGAGCGCTCAAATGATCAATAAGCGGAGACGGATTATGTGCCAGACATGTTCAGAACAAAACCGACGCCTTGCGGATATACCGCCGCGAATGAAGGCGGTTGTGGCCTATGCGCCGGGTGATTACCGGCTTGAGGAAGTGGATGTACCCAACATCGGGCCAAAAGAGATCCTGGTTAAAGTCGAAGCCTGCGGTATCTGCGCCGGAGACGTAAAGGCCTATGAAGGTGCGCCGAGCTTCTGGGGCGATGACAAGCAGCCCGCCTATATCAAGGCTCCAATGATCCCGGGGCATGAGTTTATTGCTCACGTGGTGGCGCTGGGCGATGAGGTGACGGAGTTTAACCTCGGCGATCGGGTGATCTCCGAACAGATCGTGCCGTGCTGGGAATGCCGCTTCTGTAATCGCGGGCAGTACTGGATGTGCGAAAAACACGATCTCTACGGCTTCCAGAGCAACGTCAACGGCGGCATGGCGCAGTATATGAAGTTTACCAAAGAGGCGATCAACTATGCCGTCCCTGCGGATCTGCCGATTGAGAAAGCCATCCTGATTGAACCGTACGCCTGTTCGCTTCACGCCGTGCAGCGCGCCAACATCAAGCTGGGCGACGTGGTCGTGCTGGCCGGGGCGGGGACGCTGGGGTTGGGCATGATCGGTGCGATTAAGAAGTCCGGCGCGGAAAAACTGGTGGTGCTCGACCTGTCCGACAGTCGACTTGAACTGGCAAAAACCTTCGGTGCGGATCTGGTGATTAACCCCGCGCGTGAGGACGCGATAAAAATCGTCAAGGAGATGACCGACGGCTACGGCTGCGATATTTACATCGAAGCAACCGGCGCGGCGAAGTCGGTCGAGCAGGGCCTGACGATGATCCGTAAGCTCGGCACCTTTGTGGAGTTCTCGGTGTTTAAGGATCCGGTCAGCGTTGACTGGAGCATTATCAGCGACCGTAAAGAGCTGGATCTGCTCGGTTCGCACCTTGGACCTTACTGCTACCCGCTGGTCATTAACGGTATCGCAGACGGATCGCTGCCAACCGAAGGGGTGGTCACCCATACGTTGCCGCTGGAACGCTTCGCCGAAGGGTTCGATTTGATGAAGCGCGGCGTTGATTCGATCAAGGTCGTTCTTAATCCAAATCTCTGATCCAGGCCTGGCGGGTGCGGCAGTCCTGGGCCATTCCGGGCGCATCTCCTGAAGGCAACACCGGGAGGATACAATGTTACAACGAATGATTGCGCGTACGGGGCTGTCACCCAAACTGATGCTGGGCTACGCGGGCGTACTGATTTTTATGATGGGCGAAGGGCTGGAGCAGGGATGGCTGTCGCCTTACCTGATTGAAAAAGGGCTTAGCGTGCAGCAGTCCGCGCTGCTGTTCAGCGTTTACGGTTTTGCCGCCGCGATCGCCGCCTGGTTTTCCGGCGTGCTGGCCGAAATCTACACGGCAAAGCGCGTGATGCTGATCGGACTGGTGCTGTTTATGATCGGTTCTGTGCTGTTCCTGAGCATCGGTCTGCCGAGCAATCACCTGATGACGATGATCCCGACCTACGCGCTTCGCGGTCTGGGTTACCCGCTGTTTGCCTACGGTTTCCTGGTCTGGGTCGCGTATGAAGCGCCGCGCGAACGGCTGGGTTCAGCGGTAGGCATCTTCTGGTTCGTTTACAGCGGCGGGCTGAGCGTACTCGGCGTGCTGTACTCCAGTATCGCGCTGCCGGTACTGGGAGAAATCCATACCCTGTGGAGTGCGCTGATCTTCGTGATGCTGGGCGCGATGATTGCGCTGTTCCTCAATCGAGGGAAAGACGATGCGGAAGCGCAGCGCGAAAAGCCGTCGCTGGCCTACGTGTTGAAGGGCATCACCATTGCCTTTGAAAATCCTAAAATTGGCCTGGGAGGGATTGTCCGCACGATTAATACCTCGGCGGCCTACGGCTTCGTGGTGTTTATGCCGACTTACATGATGGATTTCGGCTTTAGCCGCACCGACTGGCTGCATATGTATGCCGCGCTGTGGGGCGTCAATATCATCTTTAATCTGCTGTTCGGCATCATCAGCGACGGCCTTGGCTGGCGCAACGTGGTGATGTGGTTCGGCTGCATCGGCTGCGCTATGACCACCGTGCTGTTCTTCTATATGCCGCAGTGGCTGGGTGCAAACTATCTGGCCACTATCGCCATCGCCGGGCTGTTTGGTGCCTGCCTGGCCGCTTTCGTTCCACTCTCCGCGCTGATGCCGTCACTGGCACCGGAAAATAAAGGGGCAGCGATGTCGATTCTTAACCTGGGTGCCGGGTTAAGTACGTTTGTTGGTCCGGCGGTGGTTGGCCTGTTTATCGGGCCGTTTGGTGCCGCCGGGGTGATCTGGATTTACACCGGTCTCTATCTACTGGCGGCGGTGCTGATGAAATTCGTCACGTTACCCACGGGGGACGCGTCTGAGG
Organism: Erwinia sp. JUb26; assembly: GCF_003751505.1. Classification (GTDB taxonomy): domain Bacteria; phylum Pseudomonadota; class Gammaproteobacteria; order Enterobacterales; family Enterobacteriaceae; genus Erwinia. The sequence goes on from NZ_RJVB01000012.1 coordinate 34,261, forward strand.
CCAGCGCCGACACCCGGTTAATCAAACAGAAAGGAGCGCTCTGATGAGCACAGAACTCGCGGGCAAAGTTGCCCTGATCACCGGCGGTGCAGCAGGCATTGGTTATGCCATCGCCGAATGTTTTTTGCAGCATGGCGCAAGCGTGGCGCTGTTCGATCGCGACCCGGCGGTAGCCGATGTTGCCAGAACGCTGGATGCACAGCGGGCTATTGGCCTTGCGGTTGATGTTACCTGCCGCCAGGCGGTTTATCAGGCCGTTGAGCAGACCGTGGGGCATTTTGGTCGGCTGGATATTGCGGTGAACTGCGCGGGCGTCGCGCTGCTGGCCCCTGCCGAATCCCTCAGCGAGGAAGCGTGGGACCGCACGCTGGATATTAATCTGAAGGGAACCTTCCTCGTTTCGCAGGCGGCAGGCCAGCACTTCCTGCGGCAGAAAAGCGGCAACATTATCAATATGGCCTCGCAGGCCAGCGTGGTGGCACTGCCGCAGCATCTCGCCTACTGCGCCAGCAAAGCGGCTGTGGTCGGGCTAACCCAGGTGCTGGCGCTGGAGTGGGGGCCGCACAATATTAACGTCAATGCCATTTCGCCAACGGTGGTGCTGACCGAGCTGGGAGCGAAGGCCTGGGCCGGAGAAGCCGGTGAGGCGCATAAAAAACAGATCCCGCTGCGTCGGTTTGCGGAGCCAGCGCACATTGCTGCTACGGCGCTGTTCCTTGCCAGCCCGGGTGCGGCAATGATGAACGGTGCCAACGTGGTGGTCGATGGCGGCTTTACCATTTGCTGAAGTCAGAATTTTGCTAACAGGAGTGACAGATGAATCGCATTATTAACGATCCTGATTATGTTGTAGAGGACGCTATTCAGGGCTATCTGAAAGCCCATCCGGGCATCTACCAGGCCACCGACAACCCGCGGGTGCTCAAGCGCCCGCAGGCCCCGATTGCGGGTAAGGTCGGCGTCGTCACCGGCGGCGGATCTGGCCATGAGCCGGCATTCCTTGGCTATGTGGGAAAAAACATGCTGGATGCGGTGGCGATCGGTGAGGTGTTCTCTTCGCCCACGGCCGGTGCCTTCCTCGATGCATTTAAGGCGGCGGACGGCGGTGCGGGCGTGGCCTGCCTTTATGGCAACTACGCGGGCGATAACATGAACGTTAAGATGGCGATGAAAAAAGCCACCGCCGCCGGGATCGTGGTGAAAACCGTGGTGGCGAATGACGACGTGGCATCCGCGCCGGTCAGCGAAATCGAAAGGCGTCGCGGCGTGGCGGGCGAAATCCTGATGTGGAAAGTCGGCGCGGCGGCCGCGGCGCAGGGGTACGATCTGGATGGCGTGATCGCCGTAGCGCAGAAGGCCATCGATCGCTGCCGTTCAATTGGCGCTGGCCTGAGTTCCTGCACCATTCCGGCGGTGGGCAAGCCCAATTTCCATATCGAACCGGGCACAATGGAGATTGGTATTGGCCACCACGGCGAGCCGGGCATTGAAGTGATCCCGACGCAGAGCGCAAAAGAGATGGCTGCCACCATGCTGAACTTCGTGCTCGCCGAACAGACCGTCTCGCCGCCGCCGGAGGTGGTGGTACTGGTTTCCGGCCTGGGAGCTACGCCGGTCATGGAGCTGTATATCTACTACGCGGAGGTGGAAAAACTGCTGGCTGAGAAAGGCATTCGTGTCCATCTTGCGCTGGTGGGCAACTACTTTACCTCGCTGGAAATGATGGGCGTAACGCTGACGCTGATGACGCTGGATGATGAACTAAAAAAGCTGGTTGACCTGCCGACTCAGGCACCCGGCCTGACGCTGGGAGAATAAGATGATGACGCAACTTTCAACGCAGCACGGCAGCCTGCTGGTCAGCGAGCTGGTGACGGTAATAAAAGGCAATCGTGACTATTTGAGCGAAATTGACGGCGCTATCGGCGATGGCGATCACGGCATCAACATGGCGAAAGGCTTTAGTCTTTGTGGCGAAAAGCTTAACGAGCAGCAGTCGCTGGCCGAAGCGTTTGATACGCTCTCCGACGCGTTAATGGAGGGGATTGGCGGATCGATGGGGCCGCTGTACGGCAGTTTCTTTATGGGGATGGCCGATAATATTCGCAGTAAATCTGCCCTGACGGCCGATGATTTTGCCGCTATGCTGCGTGCGGGGCTGACCGAACTGCAGGATATCAGCGAGGCGGGTGTGGGCGATAAGTGCCTGATGGACACGCTGATCCCGGCGGTGGAGACGGCGGAACGCCGGTCGTCTGAAGGGTATCCAATCATGCTACAGGCGATCCGCGAGGCTGCCCGCCAGGGGCGCGACTCAACGAAAGCGCTGGTGGCGAAAATTGGCCGCGCCAGCCGTCTGGGCGAGCGTTCACGCGGCGTGCTGGATGCCGGTGCGGTATCCTGCTGCCTGCTGCTGGAGCAGATGGCGGCCAGCGCTCAACAGCAGCTGCTGGCGGAGACGGCCTGACGGTACGGCAAGAAAAATCCGACCTGCTCGTGCCGTAAAATGGTATAAATTAGCAGCCCGTCACGTGCATCGGGAGCGGCTGAATACCGCTTCTTATGCGATCATTGACATCGATTGCGGCAGGAATAATCCTGCCCAAACAGCCCGACTCAGACAGAGAGACGACTGCCCGGATGGAAAAAAACACGCTATCTCAGGATACCGAACTGCTGACGGAAATTGCCGTCGCTTACTATCAGGACGAGATTACCCAGGAAGAGATTGCGCGAAAGTTTGGTATCTCACGCATTAAGGTCGGGCGTCTGTTAAAGCGTGCGAAGGAAGAGGGCATCGTTGAGATTAACGTGCGCTATCACCCGGTGTTCAGTACCCGGCTGGAGCAGCAGCTGCTTGAGCGGTTTTCGCTGCAGCGCGCGCTGATCGCACTCGATCATCATGACGACGAAGAGCAGCGGCGACAGGTCGCGGCGCTGGTCGCCATGCACCTTTCGCAAAACTTAAAAGATAACGCGGTGGTGGCGGTAGGACAGGGGCGCAACGTGGCTGCCGTTGCCGATCATCCCGGCAGCGTACCAACCCGTAACTGCCACTTTATCAGCGGTATCGGCGGTACTCATCGCCCCGGTGACGCGATTAACGCCGACCATATCAGCCGTCGGCTGGCGAAAAAGTTCGGCGGTATCAGCGAAACGCTGTACGCCCCGGCGTATGTGGAAAACCGCGCGCTGAAAGACGCCTTTATGCAAAATGGCACCATCAAAGAGACGCTGGACCGCGCCCGCAAGGCGGATGTGGCGCTGGTGGGCATCGGCGACATGAACGAAAACAGCTATATGGTGAAGCTTGGCTGGTTTACACCTCATGAAATTATCGACGCCAGCCTGAATCAGGGCGTTATCGGTGATGTCGCGGGATACGACTTCTTTAATGCGCAGGGCCAGCATGTGGATACGGTGATGAACGATCGGGTGATTGGCCTGAGCATCGACGAGCTGCGCAAGATCCCCTGCGTGATTGCGATTGCGTCGGAAAATACCAAGGCGATGGCGATCCTCGGCGCGCTGCGCACCGGGGCCATCGATATTATCGCCACCACGGCGCAGAATATCCGCACCCTGTTAAATATGACCAAATAACCTGCTGCTACGGCGGACTGAACCAGTCGGTCCGCTCTCATACCTCACATTTCGCGCACGAACCGCCTTTTTTACCCCCCGTTCAGTATCAACGATGTGGACTGCCTCAAGTTTTTCTCTGCTTTGCCACTTCTATACTGGGACGTTTGTACCTACAGAAAAAGGAACGCGTTAATGGACGACCAGTTAAAACAGAGTGCGCTCGATTTTCATCAGTTCCCCGTTCCGGGCAAAATTCAGGTTTCCCCGACCAAACCGCTGGCAACGCAGCGCGATCTGGCTCTGGCCTATTCGCCCGGCGTCGCCGCCCCGTGCCTGGAGATTGCTGAAGACCCAGAGGCGGCGGATAAATACACCGCCCGCGCTAACCTGGTGGCTGTCATTTCCAACGGGACTGCGGTGCTGGGGTTGGGCAATATTGGCGCGCTGGCCAGTAAGCCGGTGATGGAAGGCAAAGGGGTGCTGTTTAAAAAGTTCGCCGGTATTGATGTGTTTGATATCGAAGTTGACGAGCTGGACCCGGACAAGCTTATCGACGTCGTAGCGGCGCTGGAACCGACCTTTGGCGGTATCAATCTGGAAGATATAAAAGCGCCGGAGTGTTTCTACATCGAGCAGAAGCTACGTGAGCGGATGAAAATTCCGGTGTTCCATGACGATCAGCACGGCACCGCTATTATCTGTACCGCTGCAGTGCTGAACGGCCTGCGCGTGGTGAAAAAGACCATTTCAGATGTGCGGCTGGTGGTGTCCGGTGCCGGTGCATCGGCTATCGCCTGTATGAACCTGCTGGTAGCGCTGGGGATGCAGAAGCACAACATCGTGGTCTGCGACTCGAAAGGGGTGATCTACCAGGGGCGTGAAGCCAACATGGCCGAGACCAAAGCGGCCTATGCGGTCGTGGACAGCGGCAAGCGTACGCTGGATGACGTTATCGCCGATGCCGATATCTTCCTCGGCTGCTCCGGTCCGAAAGTGATGACGCCGGAGATGGTGAAAAAAATGGCCCGCGATCCGCTGATCCTCGCGCTGGCTAACCCGGAGCCGGAAATTCTGCCGCCGCTGGCGAAGGAAGTCCGGCCCGATGCGATTATCTGCACCGGGCGTTCTGATTACCCTAATCAGGTGAACAACGTTTTATGCTTCCCGTTTATCTTCCGCGGCGCGCTGGATGTCGGCGCTACGGCAATTAATGAAGAGATGAAGCTGGCGGCGGTTCACGCGATTGCCGATCTGGCGCTGGCCGAGCAAAGCGACGTCGTGGCGTCGGCCTATGGCGATCAAGAACTGTCCTTCGGGCCGGAGTATCTGATCCCGAAACCGTTCGACCCGCGCCTGATTGTGCAGATTGCACCGGCGGTGGCTAAAGCCGCCATGGATTCCGGCGTGGCGCGCAGGCCGATTACCGATTTTGATGCCTACCGCGAAAAGCTCACCGAGTTTGTCTATAAAACCAATCTGTTTATGAAGCCGGTGTTCTCGCAGGCGCGTAAAGATCCGAAACGCGTGGTGCTGGCCGAAGGTGAGGAAGCGCGGGTGCTGCACGCCACTCAGGAGCTGATTACGCTGGGCCTGGCGAAACCGATTCTGATTGGTCGCCCGAGCGTGATCGAAATGCGCCTGCAGAAGCTGGGGCTGAAAATTGAGATCGGCAAAGATTTCGAAGTGGTCAACAACGAGTCCGATCCCCGTTTTAAGGAATACTGGAACGAGTATTACCAGATTATGAAGCGTCGCGGCGTGTCACCGCAGCAGGCGCAGCGCGCGGTTATCGGAAATACCACGTTAATCGGGGCCATTATGGTGCATCGTGGCGAAGCGGATGCGATGATCTGCGGCACCATCGGTGACTACAAAGAGCACTATGCGGTGGTGGAAAAGCTGTTTGGCTTCCGCGATGACGTGAAGGTTGCCGGGGCGATGAATGCGCTGGAGCTGCCGAGTGGAAATACCTTTATTGCCGATACCTACGTTAATGAAGATCCGACGCCGGAGCAGTTGGCGGAACTGACGCTGATGGCGGCGGAAACCGTGCGCCGCTTCGGTATTGAGCCTAAGGTGGCGCTGCTGTCGCACTCCAGTTTCGGGGCTTCTGACGCGCCGGCGGCCTGCAAAATGCGTGAAACCCTGGCGCTGGTGAAGGCGCGTGCGCCCGATCTGGAGATCGATGGGGAAATGCACGGCGATGCAGCACTGGTGGAGAGTATCCGCAACGACCTGATGCCGGACAGCCCACTGAAAGGCGCGGCCAACATTTTGATTATGCCAAACGTGGAGGCGGCGCGAATCAGCTACAACCTGCTGCGCGTGTCCTGCTCGGACGGGGTGACCGTCGGCCCCGTGCTGATGGGCATCGCCAAACCGGTGCACGTGCTGACGCCGATCTCATCGGTGCGGCGCATTGTGAACATGGTGGCGCTGGCGGTGGTGGAAGCCCAGACGGCACCGCTGTAAGCGTTCAATCAAGACGTCCGGATGCACGATTCGGAGGGAAGTAAAGCGGGGGCCGAAGGAATTCACGATAATTATGTCGGCCTTCCGCTATCTCAGTCAGTCAGCTATTCGGTCACGTTAAGCCAGTCTTTCACCGGCAGGAAATCGCGATAAAGTGCGGCTTCCGGGCTGTCGTCGGCAGGATGGAAATCATATTCCCAACGCACCAGCGGCGGCATCGACATCAGGATAGATTCGGTACGTCCGCCGGTTTGCAGGCCAAACAGCGTGCCGCGATCCCAGACCAGATTAAATTCAACATAGCGGCCACGGCGATAAAGCTGGAACTGGCGTTCGCGCTCGCCCCACGGCAGCCCTTTACGGCGTGCGACTATCGGCAGATAGGCGTCCAGGAAGCCGGTGCCCACCGCCTGCATAAAGCGGAAGCCGTGGTCAAAGTCCGGCGTGTTCAGATCGTCAAAGAACAGGCCGCCGATACCGCGCTGCTCGTCGCGGTGTTTGAGGTAGAAGTAATCGTCGCACCACTTCTTGTAGCGAGGATAGACGTCCTCACCAAACGGCTGGCACAGATCGAAGGCGGTCTGATGCCAGTGCACCGCATCCTCTTCGAAACCGTAAAACGGGGTGAGGTCGAAGCCGCCGCCAAACCACCACACCGGGTCCGCTCCTGGTTTTTCGGCGATAAAAAAGCGCACGTTGGCGTGGCTGGTCGGCACGTACGGGTTTTCCGGGTGGATCACCAGCGATACGCCCAGCGCTTCGAAACTGCGCCCGGCGAGCTCTGGGCGATGGGCGGTGGCCGAGGCGGGCATCGCGTCGCCGTGAACGTGTGAGAAGTTAACCCCGGCCTGCTCAAAAACGCTGCCGTTACGCAGAACGCGACTGCGCCCGCCGCCGCCGCCGGGACGATCCCAGCTGTCTTCGGTAAAGCTGGCGCTGCCGTCCGCCAGGGACAGCTGCTGGCAAATGTTATCCTGCAGTTCCAGCAGGAACCGTTTGACCACGGCGATATCAGGTGCGTTCATGAGTTAACCTTCTTAGCGAAAAGACCGACGGAGTATACCTCAGCCCATCCGTCTGCCCGCATCATACTCATTAAAAAAGCTGACAATGCCGTCGGCGATCGCTCCGGCGATCTTCTGGCGGAACGCGGTGGTCCCCAGCAGTTTTTCCTCCTGTGGGTTGGTGATAAACGAGGTTTCAACCAGCACCGACGGTATGGAAGGCGACTTCAGCACCGCAAACGCCGCCTGCTCGGTGTGCTGGCTGTGCAGGTGATGCATCGGGCGGATCTGGTTTAACACGTGCTTACCCAGCGTCAGGCTGTTTTTAATGGTATCGGTCTGCACCAAATCGAACAGCACCTGCTGCAGGTAGCGATCTTTGCTCGCCGCTTCCACACCGCCGACGTTATCGGCCGCATTCTCTTTTTCCGACAGGTACTTCGCCATCGTGCTGCTGGCACCGCGATTGGAGAGGGCAAACACCGAAGCGCCGTTGGCTACCGGGCTGGTGAAGCCGTCGGCGTGGACCGACATAAACAGATCCGCACCGTGCTGGTGGGCAATCTCCACCCGCTCGCCGAGGGGAATAAAGTGGTCGGTTTCACGCGTCAGGCGCACATCAATATGCGGATGCTCGCTCAGCAGATGGCGGATGTGGTTAGCGATTTCCAGCACGACATGTTTTTCTTCCGACCCTTCCTGACCCACCGCACCGGAGTCAATGCCGCCGTGCCCCGGATCGATCATCACGATTTTTTTTCCGCTTATCGGGCGCGGAGGATGAGGGGAAACCGACGTGGGCTGCGGGCGGGAGCTGACCCTGAGAGTCACATCCTCTTCCTTAGCCAGCGCGGATTTGCGCGCCATCAGCATCAGTGCCAGGCTGGAAAGGATGAACTGCCGACGCGAGCTGAGCGGCCGGAGCTGAAGAATCTTTTTCATAAGATAATCCTGAAGCAAAAAGTGCTTATTGTTATATCGTAACAATGCCCGGGCGGCGAGAAGTCAGCTATTTCATCTTTTTACTTTTTATTTCAGCATGCTAATGACGTTTTTATTATTTTTTTATCCGTATGCAATCGTCAGGCTTGCACCAGCAGAAGAATGCGTGATAATCAGCAGATTATGCTTAACCTTAGGTCTATTCCCATGGAAATCCGCGTATTTCGGCAGGAAGATTTTGAAGAAGTCATTACCCTCTGGGAGCGTTGCGATTTGTTACGTCCCTGGAACGATCCCGAAATGGATATCGAACGTAAACAGAACCACGACCCGGATCTGTTCCTGGTGGCGGTGGTCGGCGGTGAAATCGTGGGTTCAATTATGGGCGGCTATGACGGTCATCGCGGTTCGGCCTACTATCTTGGCGTACATCCTGACTATCAGGGCCGCGGCTTTGCCAATGCGCTGATTAACCGCCTTGAGAAGAAGCTGATCGCGCGCGGCTGCCCGAAGATCCACGTCATGGTGCGGGAAGAAAATGATGCGGTGCAGGGCTTCTATGAAAAACTGGATTACGAAACCGTTGACAGCGTGCTGCTGGGTAAACGGCTCATCGAAGATCGTGAGTACTAATTAACCCCGTCTTATTTTCGCCGGGCAGGAAATGCCCGGCGGCCACCGTGAAGTCACCATCTTGAAGACTATGCTCAAATACACTCCCGATGACTACGATGCTCGCGGCCAGCTGCGCCTGCCGCTGAGCTTCTGGGCGATTCTATTATTGCAGGCGCGTACCTGGGTGCTGTTCGTCATGGCCGGAGCCTCACGCCAGCAGGGGGCAGCGCTGCTGGAACTGTTTTATCCCGACACGCACAGCTTCTGGCTTGGGCTCGGGCTGGGCGGTCCGGCGGCGGTAGGCCTGCTGTTGACTGGCTATCGCCAGCGGCTGCCGCGCCTGTGGCTGGCGTGGCGCTGGGTGCTGATGGCCACGCTGGCGGTGATGCTGGTGATGCAGGGTGTGTCGCTGTGGCAGCAGGAGGATCAAACTTCGCCGCTGGTGCTGTTTGTCTCCCTGCTCGATGTGCTCGGTCTGCTGGCCCTGTGGCGTCACCGGCGGCTGGTCGACTGTTTTGATCCGAAACAAAATCAGTAGCGCCATCCGCGCTGCGAGTTAAACTTTTTAGCGATCCGCGACTCCAACCAGTCGGAACGTTTTGCTACTGATACCAGGAGTTGTAATGAATAATCTTCGCCCGGCGCTACTGATCGCCACTCTTTTACTGGCGGGCTGCGCCGGATCCGGCAGTCAACCGGACGGCGCCAGCCAGTCCACCTGGTGGAATCCGGTATCCTGGTCATGGTCCGGCCTGAATCCCGTCAACTGGTTTGGCTCCTCCCTACAGATCACCGAGCAGGGCGTTGGCAGCGTGAACGGCAGCACACCACTGCAGCAGAAGGCGATTGAAGACGGCCTGAAGGGGCAATATACGCTGAGAAACGGCATGCGGATGGTCGACGGCAGCGTGGTTTCTTTCTGGCAGGCGCTGGATGACAGCAAGCAGGTGCAGATGGAGCTGAGTGGCCGCACGGCCGTTAACCGTATCGAGGTGACGGATAAGAATGTGGCAACCGACAGCGGCGTGAAAGTGGGTACGCGCTTCAGCGACCTGTTCAGCAAAGCCTTCGAGTCCTGTAAAAAAGGCACCGGCGCTGATCGTGAGAGCGTGGAGTGCCGCGCGCCGAACAGCCAGCATATCAGCTATGTATTCACCGGCGACTGGCATGGACCGGAAGGACTGATGCCAGCGGATGACACGCTGAAAAACTGGTCGGTCAGCAAAATTATCTGGCACAGCCAGAACGCGGAATAAAACCCCACTTTTCTTGCGCTTAAGCAGACTCCTGGCGACAGCTTCAGGTATCATACCGGTGTAAAAACCGACCAGATATAACCTGAGAGCCAGGAGTTCACAGCATGTCAGATTTCCAGAGCGGGATTTTATTAGAACACCGCCGTTTTGCTATTTATCTTGAAGCAATGTGCCAGGGCGATATTGCCGCGATCCGCCGCGGCAGCCACCTTTTCCTTCAGCAGCTGTCTGCGCTACAGCAGCGCTATCCCGATGCCGGTCTCGGCGCGGTGATTGCCTTCGGCAACGGCCTGTGGAACGACCTCAACCCGACAAACAGCACCGCCGAGCTGAAGGACTTCCAGCCGCTGGGTAAAGGCATTGCGCCCGCTACCCAACGCGATCTGCTGATCCATATCCAGTCGCTGCGCCATGATGTGAACTTCAGCCTGGCGCAGGCCGCGCTGGCCGCCTTTGGCGATGCCATCCGTATTGCAGAAGAAACCCACGGCTTCCGCTGGGTGGAAGAGCGCGACCTCAGCGGCTTCGTTGACGGCACGGAAAACCCGCAGGGCGAGCAGCGTGAAGCGGTGGCGATTATCGCCAGCGGCGAGAACGCGGGCGGCAGCTACGTATTGAGCCAGCGCTGGCAGCACAATCTGAAAATGTTTAACCGCCTGGCGGTGGAAAAGCAGGAGCAGATTATTGGCCGCACAAAAGAGAGTAATGAAGAGCTGGAGGGCGATGCCCGCCCGGCGACCTCGCACGTGGCGCGCGTCGATCTGAAGGAAGAGGGCAAAGGGCTGAAAATTTTGCGCCAGAGCCTGCCTTACGGCACCGCCAGCGGCGATCACGGCCTGTTCTTCCTCGCCTACTGCGCGACGCTGTATAACATTGAGCAGCAGCTGCTGAGCATGTTTGGCGAAGCAGACGGCAAGTATGATGCGATGCTGCGCTTCACCAAACCGTTGACCGGCAGCTACTTCTACGCGCCGTCGCTGTTGCAGCTGTCCGCGCTGTAATCCGTGTTGCCTCCGGCACCGTTGCTTTCCGCTGCGCCGGATAAAGACTGTGGCCATGTTGTTTGCAGCCTCCGCGCAGGCATCGGCTACAGCGTTTTATCAGATGCCGGGGAGATTTCTGTCCCGGCGTTTTAGAGCAAGGGCTTATGCAACTCACCGCAGTGCTCGCCAGTCTCATTTTTCGGCAGAGTATTCCCGCCCACTGCATAATCAATTCCACACCCTTATAGCGTTTTCTGCTTGCAAATCACCAAACGGTATATAAAACCGTTACAGCTTTTACCCTGGTTATAAATAAACTGAAGGCACTTCAGGCGTAAGCCTTTCCATCTCTTCAGGGTGCTACATGACGTTACCGACGGTGAAAAAATTAGTCAGCGCGACCGCTTTCTCGTTACTGCTTGCCGGTGCCGCACAGGCCACGGAGCTGTTGAACAGTTCTTATGATGTCTCTCGCGAGTTGTTTACCGCCCTGAATACACCGTTTGAAAAACAGTGGGATGAGCAGCATCCGGGTGACAAGCTGACCATTAAGCAGTCGCACGCCGGTTCTTCTCGCCAGGCGCTGGCGATTTTGCAGGGGCTGAAGGCCGATGTGGTGACCTACAACCAGGTGACCGACGTGCAGGTGCTGCATGATAAAGGCAAACTGATCCCGGCTGACTGGCAGCAGCGCCTGCCGAACAGCAGCTCACCGTTCTACTCCACCATGGCTTTCCTGGTGCGTAAGGGAAACCCTAAAAACATCCACGACTGGAGCGATCTGGTGCGTGATGACGTCAAACTGATTTTCCCTAACCCGAAAACCTCGGGTAATGCGCGCTACACCTATCTGGCAGCATGGGGCGCGGCGGATCGCGCCGATGGCAAAGATAAAGCCAAAACCGAAAAATTCATGACGCAGTTCCTGAAAAACGTCGAGGTATTTGATACCGGCGGCCGTGGCGCAACTACCAGCTTTGTCGATCGTGGCCTGGGTGACGTGCTGATCAGCTTTGAGTCGGAAGTGAACACTATCCGCAATCAGTACGAGAAAGACGGTTACGAAGTGATTGTGCCGAAGACCAACATTCTGGCGGAATTCCCGGTCGCGTGGGTTGATAAAAATACCGAGAGCAACAAAACCACAGATGCGGCGAAAGCCTATCTGAACTATCTCTACACGCCACCGGCGCAGCAGATTATTACCCAGTTCTACTATCGGGTGAACAATCCGCAGCTGATGGCCGAGCATAAAGACCGCTTCCCGCAGACCGATCTGTTCCGCGTGTCCGATGCGTTCGGCAGCTGGGAAGAGGTGATGAAAGTTCACTTCGCCAACGGTGGCGAGCTGGACAAGCTGTTAGCGGCAGGACGGTAAGCGGATGTTTGCAACCAGTAAGCGCGTGCTGCCCGGATTTGGCATCAGCCTCGGCAGCAGCCTGTTTTTCACCTGCTTAATTCTGCTGCTGCCGATCAGCGCGCTGCTGATGCAGCTGTCGCAGATGACGCTGGCACAGTACTGGGAAGTGATCACCAATCCCCAGGTGGTGGCGGCCTATGAAGTCACGCTGCTTGCCGCCGGTGTGGCGTCGATCTTCAACGCCGCCTTCGGCATGCTGATGGCGTGGATTTTGACGCGCTACCGCTTTCCGGGGCGTGCCATTCTCGACGGCCTGATGGATTTACCTTTTGCGCTGCCGACGGCGGTAGCCGGCCTGACGCTGGCCGGTTTGTTTTCGGTGAACGGCTGGTACGGTGAGTGGCTGGGGCAGTTTGGTATTAAAGTCTCTTACACCTGGCTGGGTATCGCGGTCGCGATGGCCTTCACCAGCATCCCGTTTGTGGTGCGCACGGTGCAGCCGGTCCTGGAGGAGTTAGGCCCGGAATACGAAGAAGCGGCCGAAACGCTGGGCGCAACCCCGTGGCAGAGCTTCCGCCGCGTGGTGCTGCCTGAAGTCGCTCCGGCGCTGCTGGCGGGTACCGCGCTGTCGTTTACCCGCAGCCTCGGCGAGTTTGGCGCGGTGATCTTTATCGCCGGTAACATCGCGTGGAAAACCGAAGTCACCTCGCTGATGATTTTCGTGCGCCTGCAGGAATTTGATTATCCGGCGGCCAGCGCCATCGCCTCGGTGATCCTTGCCGCATCGCTGCTGCTGCTGTTTGCAATTAACACCTTACAAAGCCGCTTTGGCCGTCGTCTGGGAGGCCACTAATGGCGGATGTGAGCGAATTTAAAGGCGTGGGCCGCGCGCGCATTCAGTGGGGCAAGTGGATCCTGATTGGTCTCGGCATGCTGATTTCCCTGCTGCTGCTGGTGGTGCCGCTGATTGCCATCTTTACCGAAGCGCTGTCCAGCGGGCTGATGGCCACGTTCAGCAACCTGCAGGATAGCGATATGCTGCACTCGATCTGGCTGACGGTGCTGATTGCGCTGATCGTCGTGCCGGTCAACCTCGTGTTCGGTACGCTGCTGGCCTGGCTGGTGACGCGTTTTAACTTCCCGGGCCGCCAGCTGCTGCTGACGCTGTTTGATATCCCGTTTGCCGTTTCGCCGGTCGTAGCCGGTCTGATGTATTTGCTGTTCTGGGGCGTGAATGGCCCGGTGGGCGGCTGGCTGGATGCCCATAGCATACAGCTGATGTTCTCCTGGCAGGGCATGGCGATGGTCACCATTTTTGTGACCTGTCCGTTCGTGGTTCGCGAGCTGGTACCGGTGATGCTGAGCCAGGGCAGTCATGAAGATGAGGCGGCGGTGCTGCTGGGCGCATCCGGCTGGAAAATGTTCTGGCGCGTCACGCTGCCGAACATCCGCTGGGCGCTACTGTACGGCGTGGTGCTGACTAATGCCCGCGCGATTGGTGAATTTGGTGCCGTGTCGGTCGTCTCGGGCTCTGTGCGAGGCGAAACCTACACGCTGCCGCTACAGGTAGAATTACTGCATCAGGATTACAACACCGTGGGGGCGTTTACCGCCGCCGGACTGCTGACCCTGATGGCGATAGTCACACTGTTTCTGAAAGGTGCGCTGCAGTGGCGCTTAGAAAGCCAGCAGCACCGCCTGCAACAGGAGGGGAATAATGAGCATTGAAATCGGTAACATCAATAAATCCTTCGGCAAGACGAAAGTCCTGAACGATATTTCCCTGGATATCCCTTCCGGGCAGATGGTGGCACTGTTAGGGCCGTCCGGCTCGGGAAAAACCACCCTGCTGCGTATTATCGCCGGGCTGGAGAATCAGAACAGCGGCCGCCTGAGCTTCCACGGCAAGGACGTCAGCCGCGTTCACGCCCGCGATCGCCAGGTGGGATTTGTGTTCCAGCACTACGCGCTGTTCCGTCATATGACGGTGTTCGACAACATCGCCTTCGGTCTGACCGTGCTGCCGCGACGCGAACGTCCGTCGGCGGCGGAAATTAAGCAAAAAGTCACCCGCCTGCTGGAGATGGTGCAGCTGTCCCATCTGGCCGGTCGTTTCCCGGCACAGCTTTCCGGCGGGCAGAAACAGCGCGTGGCGCTGGCACGTGCGCTGGCGGTAGAGCCGCAAATCCTGCTGCTGGATGAGCCGTTCGGTGCGCTGGATGCCCAGGTACGTAAAGAACTGCGCCGCTGGCTGCGTCAGCTGCATGAAGAACTGAAGTTCACCAGCGTGTTTGTGACCCACGACCAGGAAGAGGCGATGGAAGTCGCCGATCGGGTGGTAGTGATGAGCCAGGGCAATATCGAACAGGTCGGCACGCCGGACGAAGTGTGGCGCGATCCGGCCACCCGCTTTGTGCTGGAGTTCCTGGGTGAAGTGAACCGCTTTGACGGTGAAATTCACGGTTCGCAGTTCCACGTCGGCGCACATCAGTGGCCGCTGGGCTACGCCTCTGCGCATCAGGGCAAAGTTGAGCTGTTCCTGCGCCCGTGGGAAATCGACGTCAGCCGCCAGAGCAGCCTGCAAACGCCGCTGCCGGTACAGATTCTGGAAGTCAGCCCGCGCGGCCACTACTGGCAGCTGGTGGTTCAGCCCGCTGGCTGGAGCAGCGAGCCGGTGACCGTGGTGCTGGAAGGCGAGCAGTCAACGCCGATCCGCGGCGAGCGTCTGTTCGTCGGACTGCAGCAGGCGCGCCTGTATAATGGTGATACACCGCTGCGACCCGTTGCCTTTGCGCAAAGCGCCTGATATTTTTCTTAGCTGACTCTTTTACCAACAGGGGCTGGATTTTTCCGGCCCCTGTCATTTCATGCCTGGAACCGGACTTTGACCACTCTCGAACACACCATTGGTAACACTCCGCTGATCAAGCTTCAGCGCCTTGGCCCGGAAAACGGCAGCGAAATCTGGCTGAAGCTGGAAGGTAATAATCCTGCCGGATCGGTGAAGGATCGCGCGGCGCTGTCGATGATCCAGCAGGCCGAACTGCGCGGGGAAATCCAGCCAGGCGATGTACTGATTGAAGCGACCAGCGGCAATACCGGTATTGCGCTGGCGATGATTGCGGCGATGAAGGGCTATGTTCTTAAGCTGCTGATGCCGGACAACATGAGCATTGAGCGCCAGGCGGCGATGCGCGCCTATGGCGCAGAACTGATTCTGGTCAGCCGTGAACAGGGCATGGAGGGCGCGCGCGATCTGGCCAGCGAGATGGCCGCGCGCGGCGAGGGCAAGGTGCTCGATCAGTTTAATAACGCCGATAACCCGCTGGGTCACTATCGCACCACCGGCCCGGAAATCTGGCAGCAGACGGCTGGCCGGGTGACGCATTTCGTCTCCAGCATGGGCACCACCGGTACCATCACCGGCGTCAGTCGTTTTCTGAAAGAGCAGAGTGAAACGGTACAAATCATCGGTCTGCAGCCCTCCGAAGGCAGCAGCATCCCCGGAATCCGCCGCTGGCCGGAAGCCTATCTTCCCGGTATCTTCCGCCCCGAACTGGTCGATGAAGTGATGGATATGTCGCAGCAGGAAGCGGAAGACACCATGCGGCAGCTGGCGCAGCGCGAAGGCGTGTTCTGCGGCGTCAGCTCCGGCGGCGCGGTAGCCGGTGCGATACGTATTGCGCAGGCGAATCCTGGCAGCGTAGTGGTGGCTATCATTTGCGATCGCGGCGATCGTTACCTCTCCACCGGCGTGTACTGATCCCGCTGCGTTTATTTGTCATCGCGTGGAATTATTTGCCATCCTGGGGTTCAAAACCCGCCGTACGTCCGCTGCCGGATTTGCCATACTGTAAGGATTAGGTAAAACCGGCTGCGGATTATTTTCTGACAGGCGAAAATAGCGGCTGTATCACTAAGAGATCCCCAATGAAAATTTTACTCGTTGACGACGACCTTGAGCTGGGCACCATGCTCAGCCAGTATCTTATTGCCGAAGGTTTTGACGCCTCGCTGGTGCTGACCGGTAAAGCGGGCGTAAACGGCGCGCTGTCCGGCGAATACAGCGCGATGATCCTCGACATTATGCTGCCGGATATGAGCGGCATTGACGTGCTGCGCCAGGTGCGGCAGAACAGCCGCCTGCCGGTGATCATGCTGACGGCAAAAGGGGATAATATCGATCGCGTGATCGGTCTGGAAATGGGTGCCGATGACTATATGCCGAAACCCTGCTACCCGCGCGAGCTGGTGGCGCGCCTGCGTGCGGTGCTGCGCCGGGTTGAGGAACAGCCTGTGGCCGTGGAAAACAAAGATGTGATTAGCTGGGGAGAACTCACCCTCAACCCGGCAACGCGCATCAGCGAGTGGCAGAGCAAACCGTTCGATCTGACCGCTTCTGAATTTAACCTGCTTGATTTACTGCTGCGCGCCCCCGATCGCGTAGTGTCGAAAGATGAACTGTCCGAGAAAGGTCTGGGCCGCCCGCGCGAAGCCTACGATCGCAGCGTGGACGTTCATATCAGCAATATCCGTCAGAAGCTGGCTGCACTGACTAACGATACGATCAATATCGAAACGGTACGCAGCATCGGCTACCGCATCCGATGACCTCCCGATTTCGCGGCTTCCTGTTCTGGAAGATCCTGCTGGGTTTCTGGCTGACCTATATTGCCATCACCCAGCTGATGTGGCTGGGTTTCAGCCTGTACGGCAATCATCGCGAGCCGCCGGAAAATCTGGCCGCCCGGCGCATTGTGAATCTGCAAATGACCTCGGCGGTATCGGTTCTGCAAAACGGCGGGCCGGAGTCGCTGCGGGATATGATGATCGACTGGCCGGACAGCGATCGCCGCTTCTTCTCGGTTCAGCAGGTCGACGCCCTACCGCCAGATGCACCCAAAGATGAATTAAACCGCGATATGGCGTCCCGTGAATTTCCCCGGCAGGTGGTGGAATGGGTAACCGGAGCCGACGGCAAGTTCTACCAGCTGCGTTACGACGTGGCCGGGCTACGCCGCGACAGCCAGATGAACCGGCATCCTCGCAGTATTCTGAATATGCCCGAGCCGCTGTTTATCGTCGGCGGTTTCTGCGGGCTGCTGTTCAGCCTGTTCCTGGCCTGGAATCTGACGCGCCCGATGCGGCAGCTGCGCGAAGGGTTTGCAAGGGTTTCGACCGGCGATCTGTCGGTGCGGCTGTTTCCTAAAATGCGCCGCCGCCACGATGAACTGTCGGCGGTGGCCAGCGATTTTGATGCGATGGTGGAACGCCTGTCGGTGCTGGTCAGCGCCCGTGAAGAGCTGCTGCATGATGTTTCCCACGAACTGCGATCGCCGCTCGCCAGATTACAGCTGGCCACCGGGCTGGCGCGACAGACGCCCGCCTCGGTAGAAAGCTCGCTGGACCGCATTGATGAAGAGGCCCGGCGGCTGGATAAGATGATTGGCGAACTGCTGTCTCTTTCTCGCGCCGAACAGCAGAAAATCCCCGATGAACAGTATTTCGACCTGCTCGGCCTGCTGGAAGCGGTCACCAACGATGCGCGCTACGAGGCGCAGGTGCCCGGTGTGGAAATTCTGCTTAATGCCGACACGCAGCAGGATTACACGGTGAAAGGCGATGCGAACCTGATCCGTTCTGCCATTGAGAACGTGGTGAGAAATGCGCTGCGTTTCTCCACTCAGGGGCAGCAGGTGACCATTACGCTGCGGCAGGAAGGGGCCTGGCTGACGATTATCGTTCGCGATCAGGGGCCGGGGGTTGAGGCCGATAAGCTTTCCAGTATTTTCGATCCGTTCGTGCGCGTCAGTTCGCCGCTCTCAGGTAAAGGCTATGGCCTCGGCCTGTCGATCGTCCGCAAGGTGGTGCTGGCGCATCAGGGCGAGGTGAAAGCCATTAATGCCCGCGAAGGTGGCCTGGAGCTGACGCTTCGCCTGCCGCACTGGGTGGTATAAACCCTCCGGCCATCGCTTTGGCAATGGATGATATTTCAGATTTGAGGTTAAGGCATGAGCAGTTTGGCGAGCGGCAGGCAGCAGGAAGTTCAACGTATCGTTGACGCATTATCGATTGCTATTGCGCAGCACCGGCTCAGGCCCGGTACACGGCTGATAGAGGCACAGATCGTTGAGGTGCTCTCTGCGAACCGTAATCACGTTCAGGCGGCGCTACAGCGGCTGGCGTTGCAGCATATCGTCACTATCTCACCCAATCGCGGCGCCAAGGTGTCACAACCCTGTGCCAGAGAAGCGCGTGAGGTGTTTATTGCCCGACGGGCGGTAGAGGATGCGGTGATTGCCGGAATCGATTTGGAGAAGCTGGCGCGTTTCAGTGTAGAGATCGAAGCGCATCAGCAGGCGGAGCAGCGAGCGCTGGCCAGCGGGGATCGCCGCAATATCATTCGTGAGCTGAGCGCGTTTCATCTGCTGCTGGCAAAAATCAGCGATAACCAGGTGCTGAGTGAAATTCTGGCGAACCTGATGGTGCGTAGTTCGCTGATAGTCGCGCTTTATCAGCGCAATGACACCCCGGCTTCCCAGTGCGATGAGCACTGCGCGGTGCTGGACGCGCTGCGGGCGGGGCAGGGCGATGTTGCCCGTTCGCTGATGCGTGACCATCTGCATCATCTGGAACAGCAGCTGGATTTGATGGATTCACCCGCCGTTTCGCTGACGCTGCGCGACGCGCTGACCGGCAGCCAGCCATAAAAAAAGCCCCCTGATTGCTCAGGGGGCTTTCTGGTTTATCCGCGCTTACTTCTTGATGCGGATAACCGGGGTCTCACCGACGGTTACGCTGCCGGTCAACTTAGTCAGCTCTTTGATCTCATCCATGTTTGAGATGACCACTGGCGTCAGCGTTGATTTCGCTTTCTCTTCCAGTAAAGCCAGATCGAATTCGATGACCACGTCACCTTTCTTCACTTTCTGACCTTCTTCAGCGATGCGCTTAAAGCCTTCGCCTTTCAGTTCGACCGTATCAATACCAAAGTGAACGAACAGCTCAATACCGCTGTCGGACTCGATGGAAAACGCATGATTGGTTTCGAAAATTTTACCGATGGTGCCATCAACGGGGGCCACCATTTTATTGCCAGAAGGTTTGATAGCGATACCGTCGCCAACAATTTTCTCTGCAAACACAACGTCCGGTACGTCTTCGATATTGACGATTTCACCAGACAGGGGGGCTACGATTTCAATCGCACCCGATGCAGAATCTGACTTATCGCCAAAAAGTTTTGAAAACAAACCCATGTTCTTCTCCTAAGCAGTAATATTGGGCCAGCCGTCTCCGGGCCTTAGCAGAGTGTCTTTTCTTCAATGAACTTGTTGACCAGGTTCATCAACTCGTCCGCTGTTGGTTGTGCCAGAGCCTGCTCTGCTAGCGCCTTCGCGTCTTCAAAATTCGTATTACGAATAATTTTTTTGATGCGTGGAATAGAAATGGAACTCATGCTGAATTCATCCAGCCCCATTCCCAATAGCAGTAGTGTAGCACGTTCATCGCCTGCCAGCTCACCGCACATGCCGGTCCACTTACCTTCTGCGTGAGAAGCATCAATAACCTGCTTGATCAGCGTCAGAACGGACGGAGACATCGGATTGTAGAGATGGGAGATCAGATCGTTACCACGATCAACAGCCAGAGTATACTGCGTCAGGTCGTTTGTCCCAATACTAAAGAAATCAACTTCTTTTGCCAGATGGTGCGCAATCACCGCCGAGGCAGGGGTTTCCACCATGATACCCACTTCAATGCTCTCGTCGAAGGCTTTGCCTTCTTCACGCAGCTGGGCTTTCAGGGTTTCCAGTTCGGCCTTCAGGAAGCGCACTTCCTCAACGGAAATCACCATTGGGAACATGATGCGCAGTTTGCCAAACGCGGAAGCACGCAGAATGGCACGAAGCTGCGCATGCAGAATTTCAGTGCGGTCCATGGCGATACGGATCGCGCGCCAGCCGAGGAACGGGTTGTCCTCTTTAGGCAGGTTCATGTACGGCAGATCTTTGTCACCGCCGATATCCATGGTACGAACAATCACCGCCTGTGCGCCTACGGCTTCGGCTACGGCTTTGTAAGCCTGGAACTGCTCATCTTCAGTCGGCAGCGAGTCGCGGTCCATAAACAGGAACTCAGTGCGGTACAGGCCCACGCCTTCAGCGCCGTTACGCTCTGCACCGGCCACGTCACGTACGGTCCCGATGTTGGCGCAGACTTCAACCTGATGACCATCAAGGGTAATCGCCGGCAGGTCTTTCAGCTTGGCCAGCTCGTTCTTTTCAGAGTTGTACTGATGGGCAACCGCCTTCAGCTCATCAATCACGTCAGCCGTTGGGTTAACGTAAACTTTGTTGTTTACGCCATCCAGAATGATGTAGTCATCGTTTTTAATCTGGCTGGTCACATCACCGGTACCCACGATGGCCGGCAGCTCCAGAGAGCGCGCCATGATGGAGGTGTGTGACGTACGGCCACCGATGTCGGTAATAAAGCCCAGCACCTTGTTCAGGTTCAGCTGTGCGGTTTCTGACGGGGTCAGATCTTTGGCAATCAGCAGCACTTCTTCGTTGATTGCACTCAGGTCAACGATATGCAGGCCCAGAATGTTCTGCAGCAAGCGTTTACCGATGTCACGAACATCAGCAGCACGTTCTTTCAGGTATTCATCGTCGAGCTCTTCCAGGGCTTTAGCCTGGCCTTCAATGACGGAATAGGCGGCAGCGTCGGCAGTGGCGTGCTCGTCTTTGATCAGGGTAATGATTTCCTGCTCAAGCTCTTCATCTTCCAGCAACATGATGTGGCCTTCGAAGATTGCCGCTTTCTCTTCACCTAAGGTTTCCCCGGCTTTGACTCTGATCGCTTCCAGCTGCTCGGCAGCTTTTTTACGACCATCAAGAAAACGTTGAACTTCCTGATCGCACTGATCGGCAGAAATCTTTTTCCGGTTGATGACAATTTCATCTTCTTTCAACAGAAGAGCTTTGCCGAAAGCGATACCCGGTGATGCTAAAATGCCTGAAATCATAACCCTACCTTTCCTGTCTCTGATAATCATCGAAGGTGATGAACCGCTGATGACTGCATCGGTTAATTCACTCAGCGAGACTGACTTTGTCTGCGGCCTGTCTTGTTAGCTTTTGGCTATTTTATTAAAGCAATAACGCGGACATGCTGTCCGCGATCAAGATACCTACAGTATATCCGCTGACTTTTTATCCTGCCGCTGTGTGACAGGGAGTAAAGCGGTTACTATCAGCCAAAGCGTTACGCTGGATGATGGAAAAACGACCGTGATTACTCGAGTTCGGCCATCAGTTTAACCAGATGCTCAACCGCTTTCTGCTCGTCTTCACCTTCAGCAGACAGGGTCACAACGGTGCCCTGAGTCAGACCCAGAGTCTGCAGTTTGAACAGGCTCTTGGCGCTGGCAGATTTGCCGTTAGAGGTCACGGTGATCTCGGAAGAGAACGCTTTCGCTTCTTTAACAAACTGAGCGGCAGGGCGGGTGTGAAGGCCGTTTGGTGCAGTGATGGTAACTTCTTGCTGGAACATTATATTTCCCCAACTTAATTTGGTTTGGTGTTGTAGGCCTAAAGTTCAGGCGAAAGCCGGAACCTTAGCCGGTATGAGTCGCGCTGGCCTGGTACAAAGACTCGCCAAAAAATGCGCTGATAAGGTGGAAGCCAGACTGAGAGAAATTCGCAATTCACATCTCGCCGTTCCACACTTCATTATGCCGCTATTTGCCGCGGTGCGCCAAACCAGTAAAACGATTCAGCACGATCCAGGTCACGCGGCGATTAATTTTACGGATCAAAATAATTGGCAGCTTAAATACCAGACACTCGAGGGTAAAAGCAATCTGCAGGATGGTAAAAGTTTGACGGACTCCACAAAAAAGCACCCGATTGGGTGCTTTTTTGAGCAAATCACTGTGTTGACGATTACTGCTGCAGCTCTTTTTCGGTGAACAGATCGGCGAACAGAGCGGTAGACAGATAGCGCTCGCCGGAAGACGGCAGGATGACCACAATATTCTTGTTGGCGAAGGCTTCATCTTCCTGCAGTTTCAGCGCGGCGGCAACCGCTGCACCGGAAGAGATACCGGCCAGAATACCTTCGTCTTCCATCAGGCGACGTGCGGTAGAAATCGCTTCTTCGTTTGAGATGGCAACAACGCGGTCAACCAGATTCAGATCGAGGTTGCCCGGAATGAAACCGGCACCGATACCCTGAATCTTGTGTGGACCCGGCTTGATTTCGTCACCGGCCAGCGCCTGAGCAATCACCGGAGAATCGGTTGGCTCAACCGCGACGGTGATCAGCTCTTTTTTGCCTTTGGTGTTTTTGATGTAGCGGCTGACGCCGGTCAGCGTACCGCCGGTACCTACGCCCGCGATAAACACATCGACTTCACCATCGGTATCTTCCCAGATTTCCGGGCCGGTGGTTTTTTCGTGGATTTCCGGGTTGGCCGGGTTGCTGAACTGCTGCAGCAGCACGAACTTATCCGGGTTGCTGGCCACAATTTCTTCGGCTTTAGCAATCGCGCCTTTCATGCCTTTCGCGCCTTCGGTCAGCACCAGGTTAGCACCCAGCGCCTTCAGCAGTTTGCGACGCTCAACGCTCATGGTTTCCGGCATGGTCAGCGTCAGTTTGTAACCGCGCGCCGCGGCCACATAGGCCAGGGCAATACCGGTATTACCGCTGGTTGGCTCAACCAGTTCAATGCCAGGTTTAAGAATTCCGCGCTTTTCTGCGTCCCAAATCATATTGGCACCGATACGGCATTTGACGCTGAAGCTTGGGTTGCGTGACTCAACTTTCGCCAGAATGCGTCCATTACCGATGCGGTTCAGTCGAACCAGCGGCGTATGACCGATTGTTAACGAGTTGTCTTCATAGATCTTACTCATAGCCTGTCCTTAACTGTATGAAATATTGGGAACGGTCTAGAGCATACCGTGTTCAATTTATCAAGGAAGTGAAGAAATCGTATATATATATGTTCTGCTGAAATAAGCCCTGCCGAAACGGCATATAGATAAAACTAAGGCTGCGCAGGGCGCGTTTGCACCCTGTCGCAGTGTCCGAGAAGGGAGAAGGGGGATTAGCGGGCCGACCCCAGCGTGGCGCGGTAGCGGTCCACCCACATCGCCGTTGCACCGCAGACGGCCACCGGCATGATCGCCAGATTCAGAATCGGGATCAGAGTGAACAAACTGACCAGCGCGCCGAATTGTAAATTATCGGTTTTGTTCTGCCGCAGTGCTGAACGCATCCGCGCAAAGCTGACTTTGTGGTTATCGAAGGGATAGTCGCAGTACTGGATTGCGAGCATCCATGCGCTGAACAGGAACCACAGTACCGGTGCCACGGTCTGGCCGAATCCCGGGATGAAATAGAGCAACAGCAGCACAATGGCGCGCGGCAGATAGTAAGCCAGCTTCTGCCACTCGCGTTTCATAATCCGCGGAAAATCTTTCACGATAGCCGACCAGCCGCTATCGGGCAGCGGCTGACCGGTGAGGCGCGCTTCCAGCTGTTCGGCCAGCAGGCCGCAAAAAGGTGCTGCAATCCAGTTGGCGAGAGTGGAGAAAAAATAGCTAAAGACTAGAATAATGGAGAGAACGACCAGCGGCCACAGCAGATAGCTGAGCCACTGTAGCCAGCCTGGGACCATGGACATCAGTTCGGGTATCCACTGACCGAGACGGCCAAACAGCCAGATAAAGGCGCCGCCCATCAGAAGGATATTGACCAGCAGCGGGAGAATGACGAAACGGCGAATGCCGGGCAGGCGGATCAGCTGCCAGCCTCGGGCAAAATAGTGGGCACCGTTATGACCATTGTTGGAATTATTTAGTACCATGTAATGCTTTATCTCCTATTCTCAGGCTGGTTTCGGCTATCATAACCCAGCTGTTTGCGCTTTCCAGGGCAAGATTGCGCGAAATTACAGCAAAAAAGCGTCCTCGACTCAGGATATTTGTCAGAAAATACTGCACAGACTTGCACTTGTGTACTTGGGCAAATACAGTTAGAGGATAAAGTTTGCCGCGGTGGCAAGGTATTGGAACAACAGAGAATACAATGATGCAGGATTTGCGTCTGATATTAATCGTTGTTGGCGCGGTCGCAATTATAGCGCTTTTACTGCACGGCCTGTGGACCAGCCGTAAAGAGCGTTCATCAGTTTTTCGCGACCGTCCGCACAAGCGTTTAAAGCAGGACAGAGAAGAAGCTTTCGAGGATGACGAAGAAGGTATGGATGACGTGCGTGCCACGCGCAGCCCTCCTGAACCGTCGGACCCTTCCCTGGGTGGATTCAATGCCGGGGATGAACCGCCGCGTCAGCCTCAACCTCGCCCGGAGCCGGTTCGTCACTCGCCTCCGATCGTTGAGGAACAGCCTGAACAGGATCCGTTGTTCGGCGGTGATGTGCGCCATAGCGCACCACCTGAGCCTCATTATGACGAGGTTCCGTCGCGCCGCGCTGAGCCGGTGCTGAACGTTGAACCGGTTGCACGTGCTGAAGAGCCTGTGGCCAAACCGGTATCCGCGTCTGGCACCGAGCCGCGTCGAGTTGAACCGGCACAGCCAGCAGCCCAGCAGGCACCGGTCAGCGTCGAACCGCCGCGCGAAGCTGCACCGAAGGAAACCGTTCTGGTCCTGCACGTATCGGCTCACGCCGGTGGCAGCATCAGCGGTGAAGCGCTGCTGCAGGGCGTACTTCAGGCGGGCTTCCAGTTCGGCGAAATGAATATTTTCCATCGCCATCTGAACCCGGCGGGCAGCGGGCCGGTGTTGTTCAGCCTGGCGAACATGGTGAAGCCGGGGTCGTTCAACCCGGATAACATGTCGGACTTTACCACCCCCGGCATCTCTATCTTTATGATGGTGCCATCCTACGGTGATGCGAATCAGAACTTTAAGCTGATGCTGCAATCCGCACAGCGCATCGCCGATGACGTGGGTGGCGTGGTTCTGGACGATGAGCGCCGTATGATGACGCCGCAGAAGCTGGAGTCGTACAAAGGGCGCATTCGCGAAGTCGTCGACGCCAACAGCCACTAAAAAATTCTGACAATCCTGCTTATCTGACCCCCGATTTCGGGGGTTTTTTATCTCTGATGGTGCCGCCAATGCAATCCGTACAAGACAAACTCACCCATCTGAAAGCACTGCTTCACCACCATGAATATCAGTATCACGTGCTCGATGCGCCGGAAATTCCGGATGCGGAATACGATCGCCTGATGCGTGAACTGCGCGATCTGGAAGCCGGGCACCCGGAACTGATCACCTCCGATTCTCCGACCCAGCGCGTGGGCGCCGCCCCGTTGGCGGCGTTTGAACAGGTTCGTCATGAAGTCCCCATGTTGTCGCTGGATAACGCCTTTGATGAAGAGAGCTACCTGGCCTTCAACAAACGGGTACAGGATCGCCTGAAAAGCAGCGAGGACATCGTCTTCTGCTGTGAACTGAAACTGGACGGCCTGGCGGTCAGCCTGCTGTATGAAGATGGGCTGCTGGTTCGCGCGGCCACCCGAGGCGACGGTACAACCGGTGAGAACATCACCTCGAATGTGCGCACCATTCACGCCATTCCTCTGCGCCTGAAGGGCGACAATATTCCGGCGCGGGTTGAAGTCCGTGGCGAAGTCTTTATGCCGCAGGCTGGCTTCGAAAAAATGAACGATGAAGCGCGCCGTACCGGTGGGAAGGTCTTTGCCAACCCGCGTAACGCGGCGGCGGGGTCGCTGCGTCAGCTGGATCCGCGCATCACGGCTAAACGTCCGCTGACCTTCTTCTGCTACGGGCTGGGGCTGTTGGAAGGCGGTGAGATGCCACGCAGCCATATTGAGCGCCTGCAGCAGTTTAAAGCCTGGGGCCTGCCGGTTAGCGATCGCGTGCGCCTGTGCCACAGCGCCGACGAAGTGCTGGCCTTTTATCGTCAGGTTGAGGCAGACCGACCGCAGCTGGGTTTTGATATCGACGGCGTAGTGATCAAAGTGGATTCGCTGGATCTGCAGGAGCAGCTCGGTTTCGTTGCCCGTGCGCCGCGCTGGGCGGTGGCGTTTAAGTTCCCGGCGCAGGAGCAGATCACCACCGTGCGCGACGTTGAGTTTCAGGTGGGGCGTACCGGGGCGATCACTCCGGTGGCAAGGCTGGAGCCGGTGCTGGTTGCCGGAGTGATGGTCAGCAACGCCACGCTGCACAACGCCGATGAAATTGAGCGTCTTGGGCTAAAAATTGGCGATCGCGTGGTGATCCGCCGTGCCGGAGACGTTATTCCGCAGGTCGTCAGTGTGGTCGAGTCCGCTGAAGATGCGCGAGAAATAGACTTCCCGACCCACTGCCCGGTCTGCGGCTCGGACGTTGAGCGTGTAGAGGGGGAAGTCGTTGCCCGCTGTACAGGTGGCCTGATCTGCGGTGCGCAGCGTAAAGGGGCGCTGAAGCATTTCGTCTCCCGTCGGGCAATGGACATTGACGGCATGGGCGAGAAGATTATCGACCAACTGGTGGATAAAGAGTACGTGCTTAACGCGGCGGATCTGTTCGATCTGACTGCCGGTAAACTCACCGGGCTGGATCGCATGGGGCCGAAATCGGCGCAGAACGTGGTAGATGCACTGGCGAAAGCAAAGCAAACGACCTTTGCCCGCTTCCTCTACTCGCTGGGGATCAGCGAAGTGGGCGAGGCGACGGCCGCCAACCTCGCCGCGCATTTCGGCACGCTGGAGGCGCTGATGGCGGCCGATATCGACGCGCTGATTGCCGTGCCGGACGTGGGTAAAGTGGTCGCCAGCCACGTACGCAATTTTATGGATGAAGAAAGCAACCGTGAGGTTATCCGCCTGCTGGTTGAGAAAGCGGGCATTCACTGGCCGGAAGTGGTGGTGGTGAAAGCGGAAGAGATCGACAGCCCGTTCGCGGGTAAAACCGTGGTGCTGACCGGCTCATTAAACGTGCTGTCGCGCGATGAAGCCAAAGATCGCTTAACGGCGCTGGGCGCGAAGGTAAGCGGCAGCGTGTCGAAGAAAACCGACCTGGTGATTGCCGGTGAGGCCGCAGGCTCTAAGCTGGCGAAGGCGACGGAGCTGGGCATTCCGGTGATTGATGAAGCGGAAATGATTCGTTTACTCGGTGAGTAATATGGAAAAGGAACAGCTGGTTGAGATTGCCAATACGGTGATGCCGTATGGCAAGTACAAAGGGCGGGTGTTGATCGATCTGCCCGAGGAGTATCTGCTGTGGTTTGCCCGCAAGGATGAGTTTCCGCAGGGCAAGCTCGGCGAGCTGATGCAGATTACGCTGGCGATCAAGATTGAGGGGCTGGAAGGGCTGGTTAAGCCGCTGAAGCGGGGATAGCGGTTGGTGCTTGTTGCCTGCGGGCTCTGAGATAGCCTGGCTGGCTGTTCCCCCGTTCGGTCTGGTCCTCGCGCCGCGTTGCGGTGCCCTCACTCCGTACGTCAGCCGGACGGACCGCCACAGACGGGCCGTCCTGGCCCGGCTGTGCCTTTCGCCAGCGTCCATGCTGGCGAATCCTGGCTTCCTTTCTGCGTTCAGCGCTGTGGATGACTCGATCGGGGGAACAGCCAGCCTGCTGATGAATATCGGTGGCGTCTGTTAAACACTCTGATTTAAGTGTGCGGTGCTATGTAGCAAAGACATCGGCTTGAAGTTGTCAAAAGCGAGTTCGATGTTTCAAATACCTTTATTGTTAGCTATAGAAATAACCTGCGGTCTGGATGGTGGATCATGCCTGTTGCCTGCGGGTTCGGAGGATGCGCTGGCTGGCTGTTCCCCCGTTCGGTCTGGTCCTCGCGCCGCTTTGCGGTGCCCTCACTCCGTGCGTCAGCCGGACGGACCGCCACAGACGGGCCGTCCTGGCCCGGCTGTGCCTTTCGCCCGCGTCCATGCGGGCGAATCCTGGCTTCCTTTCTGCGTTCAGCGCTGTGGATGACTCGATCGGGGAAACAGCCAGCCTGCTGATGAATAT
Source organism: Erwinia sp. JUb26 (assembly GCF_003751505.1). Classification (GTDB taxonomy): domain Bacteria; phylum Pseudomonadota; class Gammaproteobacteria; order Enterobacterales; family Enterobacteriaceae; genus Erwinia. The sequence goes on from NZ_RJVB01000012.1 coordinate 62,490, forward strand.
CGGTGGCGTCTGTTAAACACTCTGATTTCCATGCGTGGTTTTGTGCTGCCAAGAATTGCGCTTAATGTCGTTAAAAGCGAGCAAAATGCATCAAGGGGAACGGCCTCTGCGGCTGAAGGGCAATCCGCAGCGCTGAGGAGCAGGCAGCGGGGCCGGAGATGGCAGCAGGGATGCTGACATCAGGCGTGGCGCGGGCAGGACGCCCGCTCCAGGCCGGTCCGAAAGACCCGATGCCGAAACCGAAGGAACCGCAATGCGGCGCGAGGACCGCCCGGAAGCCGCAGAGGCTGTTCCCCAGCCCTCCATGTACCAGCCATTCAGCAAAAAGCCGCCTAACCCTCAGTAACTTAAACTGCAGCAAAAAAATAGCCGCTCCAAATGAAGCGGCTATTTCGGCATTCCGAAAGGTCACAGGCTAATCGCCCATCCAATCAGACTACTTCTGCGACTCTACCAGCGGCTTGCCCGCTGCCGACTGCGCAGCCAGCTTCTCGCCCGACTTTTTATAACGCTGGGCCAGCATCGAACACACCATCAACTGCACCTGATGGAAAATCATTAACGGCAGCACAATAATCCCCACCGCTGACGACGGGAACAGAATATTTGCCATTGGCACCCCGTTCGCCAGACTCTTCTTCGAACCGCAGAACAGAATGGTAATCTCATCCGCCCGGTTAAAGCCAAACAGGCGCGCCGCTGCAAGGTTGATCGCCAGAATCAGGAACAGCAGAACCAGACTACCGACCACAATCCACAGCAGAGTGCTGACGCCAACGCGCGTCCAGATACCGTTCACTACCGCTTCGCTAAAGGCGGAATAAACCACCAGCAGAATCGACGTCTGATCCGTCTGGCCGATCAGCTTGCGGTTTCTTTCCACCCAGGCACCAATCCAGCGGCGGGAAATATGCCCGACGATAAACGGCACCAGCAACTGCAGCATAATCTTACCGATCTGCTCAAAGTTACCGGTGGCAGCATCGCTATTGACATTCATTAACAGGCCAACCAGCAGCGGCGAAATAAACACCCCCAGCAGGCTGGACGCCGATGCGCTACAGACGGCAGCGGCAACGTTGCCCCCGGCCAGCGACGTCAGCGCGATTGAAGACTGCACGGTGGCGGGCAGAATGCACAGATACATAAAGCCGGTGTAGATCTCGGTACTGAGCGGCAGTGGATGCCACCAGACCAACAGCATACCCAGCGCCGGGAAAATAACGAAGGTGCTGAACATCACCCACAGATGCAGGCGCCAGTGGCCGCCACCGGCAATAATCTTTTCTTTTGAAAGTTTTGCACCGTGCATAAAGAACAGCAGGGCGATAGCGGCGGTAGTCAGCCATTCAAAAAAGTCGACGAAGTGGCCACGTGCGGGAAGAAATGAAGCCAGCAGAACGGTGGCGATCAGTTTCAGCATCAGCGGATCGAGACGAAAGTTACCCATTGTTAAAGCCTTGTTATAGAAACATCCGGCTATTGTGCGACGAGTGGGTTTAGAAATAAAATTGATTTATTGAATGAATATATGAGGTGAATCGATGAATTACACATTACGCCAGCTACGTGTCTTTGTGGCGGTAGCCGCGCAGGGTAGTTTCAGCCAGGCGGGGCAAACCATCGGCCTCAGCCAGTCTGCGGTCAGCCATAGTATTAAAGAGCTGGAAGGGGAAATGGGGATCCGCCTCCTCGACCGTACCACCCGTGAAGTGGTGCTTACGGAAGCGGGCGAACAGCTGGCCAGCAGGCTGGAACACCTGCTGGAGGAGTTGAACAATACGCTGCTCGACGTTCGCAGCTACGGTCAGCAGCGCAGCGGTACGGTGCGCGTTGCCGCCAGCCAGACCATCTCGGCGCATCTGATGCCGCAGTGCCTGGCCGCCGGGCAGCTGAACTATCCCGAAATCCGGGTGATGCTGCGCGATCGCCCGCAGCAGTGGGTGCTGCAAAGCATTCGTAATGCGGAGGTGGATTTTGGTATCGTCATTGGCCCGCTGCATTCGGACGATCTGCAATGTGAGGCTATCCTCGATGAGCCCTTCCTGCTGCTGTGTCGTATGGATGACCCGCTGGCGCAGCAGCAAATCATTCACTGGCATATGCTCAATCAGCGCACGCTGGTGCTGCAGGATTATGCCTCCGGAAGTCGCGTACTGATCGATGAGGCGCTGCGGCAGCAGCAGGTGCAGGCCGATATCGCCCAGGAAATTGGTCATCCGGCTACGCTCTATCCAATGGTGGAGGCGGGGATTGGCATCAGCGTTTTGCCTGCCCTGGCGCTGCCGCTGCCGCAGGGAAGGCCGTTAATGGTCAGAAGGATGGTGCCGGAAATAAACCGTACCATTATGCTGGTGCGGCGTAAAAACCGTTCGCTGACCCCCGCCGCTGAGGCCATCTGGCAGGAGGTCCGCCAGCAGGCTGCGCTGTTGACGAAGCAGCGCAGCATCGCGCCGCCCTATTAGCCTGATGATGCTCAGCACCGGGGATGGGAGGGATATTAAACGGATGAAAAAAGGCCAGGATGACAACGTTGAGTTTTCGTATCACGGATAGCGAAAACTTAATGATAAAAATCATTCAGGCCGTATTTATGAGAAAACGACTCGCCGCTGAGGTTTACAATTCTCTAACTCTCTCTTTTATGAAAACATTCCATGCAGAGTCATCGTAATTTGCCTTTTGTCGCCGCCTTTGCCGGGATGGTCTCCGTTCAGTCCGGGGCGGCCTTTGCTAAAACCCTTTTTCCACTGGTCGGTAGCGACGGGGTGGCCGCATTGCGCCTTGGGATATCGGCGATTGTCCTGCTGGTTATTTTTCGTCCCTGGAATATCAGGAAAGACGACATTTCGTGGCCTTCAATGCTGCTGTATGGCGTGATCCTGGCGCTGATGAACCTGCTGATTTACCGCGCCTTTACCTTTATTCCCGTGAGTATCGCGATTTCCATCGAGGTGATGGGACCGCTGCTGGCGGCGCTGCTGACATCGCGGCAGAAGTCCGATCTGATCTGGATTGCGCTCTCAGCTCTGGCGATGGTGCTGCTTGCCGCCGGGGATGTTAAAGGGGAAATCGATCTGCGTGGGGTCGGCTTCTCGCTGGCGGCGGCGATGTTCTGGGGGTTGTACGTGATTATTGGCCGACGGGTTTCAGGCGGTGGCGGGCGCTCCGTGGCGATCGGTATGACGATTGCAGCGCTCATCGCGGTGCCACCCGGCGCCATTCAGGCCGGGATGGCGCTGTTCTCGCCTGAGATCCTACTGGTCGGTTTTAGCGTGGCGGTGCTGTCGAGTATGCTGCCGTTCCTGCTGGATATGTACGCTATGCGCTGGCTGCCTTCACGGGTGTTCGGCGTGCTGCTGAGCGGTTCTCCGGCGGTCAGTGCCATTGCGGGGTGGCTGGTTCTGGATGAAACCCTGAGCCTGATACAGTGCGCCGGTATTGCCTGTGTAATGGCCGCCTGCGCGGGCTGCGCGCTGTTTTCCAGGCAGCGAACGGTATCCTGATAATTACGGCCTGTCGTCCAGATCGAATAACGGAATTTTCAGGCCGGTTTTCACCGGGTCGAGTACGATCAGCGTGCGATAGGTGAGAATATCCATATTGTCGGCAAAATGTTGCCTGACAAGCTGTTCGAAGTGCTGTAAGTCGCGGGAAATCATAATGATGATAAAAGAGACGCCGCCATTAACGAAATAGCACTGCTGGATCTCCTCAACGTTGCGGAAATAGCGCTTTGCCCGGTCCATCACCAGACTGCGATCTTCAACCAGCCTCGACTCGATCACCGCGGTTATCGGATTGCCGACCGTTGCCGGGTCGATCACAGCAACATGACTTTTAATCACGCCTTTTTCTTCCAGTCTGCTTATGCGGCGTTGAATTGAGGGTGTGGAAAGCCCCACCCGTTCGGCAATGGCCGCGTGCGGCAGGCGATTATTATCCTGCAGGATATTGAGGATCGCGAGGTCGAAGCGGTCCAGATCGTTTTTGCTGATTTTTTTTCTCATGTTTGCCGTGCATTAGGTGCTTAATGGCCAGTTTGGCGAGTGCATTAATCATTGGGTTCGGAAACTTTACCACAGCGGGTGAGGTGAGGTATCTAAGCCGCGATGGGCTAAATTGAGTTTTCTGGCTATGAGGTCAGATATCAGTAATTTTGGGTGATGAATGCTGAATGTTGAATGTTGAATGTTGAATGTTGAATGTTGAATGTTGAATGCTGGGCGCTTTTTTGTCGTTATGGAGATTGCGCTGGCTGGCCGTGCCCCCGAGAGGGCGCTCCTCGCGCCGCTTGCGCGGTCCCTTCACTTCGCTCGTCAGCCTGCCGGACCGCCAAAGACGGGCCGTCCATGGCCCGGCTTTGTCTTTCACCCGCGTCCATGCGGATGAATCCTGGCTTCCTCTCTTTATTCAGCGCTGCGGATTGCCCTCTCGGGGGCACAGCCAGCCTGCGGTATTGCTTCCGTAGTCCATGACAGATGCAAAAAATAACGATCGCGACGTTCAAGGGGAATCTGCCTGGTTATGTCTGCACCTGCATTAAACGTTCTGACAGGCAGACGCGTGGGCGATTCAAATCCTGGCTTCCTCTCTTCGCCCAGCGCTGCGGATTATCCGGTTGCGGGACCGGCCAGCCTGCTGTGTTGCTTGCGGAAATAAACAAACTGCGAAAAAAACAGCCAGCACGATACCCAGGGAGTTTAAAGTCAGCCGATCTGGATTTTGTTTGAAAGCCGCGTTCGCGTTACGTAAAGGGGGAACGCGGCTGTCGCCGAAGGTATCACATAAAGCGTGACGCGAGGACCGCCCGTAACCGCAGCAGCGACGTGAAGCCAGGCTCCGCCCCGCCCGAATAGCAGACAGCAAAAAGGCGCCTTTAGGGCGCCTTCTTAACATTGGTGGGTCGTGCAGGATGACTCGGCTTCGCCTCGCCCTCCGGGTCGTTGCCGTGGGCAACGTTGTCTCACTGCGTTCGACCCGAACCTGCTGCAGGTTCAAATCCTACCCGAATCGCAGACAGCAAAAAGGCGCCTTTAAGGCGCCTTTCTACATTGGTGGGTCGTGCAGGATTCGAACCTGCGACCAATTGATTAAAAGTCAACTGCTCTACCAACTGAGCTAACGACCCGATATGGTGGGTGATGACGGGCTCGAACCGCCGACCCCCTCCGTGTAAAGGAGATGCTCTACCAACTGAGCTAATCACCCATATCGTTACTGCTGCGATAAGTTGAGATTGGTGGGCGATGACGGGCTCGAACCGCCGACCCCCTCCGTGTAAAGGAGATGCTCTACCAACTGAGCTAATCGCCCAATCTCAGGACTTATCTACACTGCGAGCCTACCTAAGTAGATGGTGGGTGATGACGGGCTCGAACCGCCGACCCCCTCCGTGTAAAGGAGATGCTCTACCAACTGAGCTAATCACCCCCGCTGTGTGGAGTCGCATTATAGGGATCCGCGAAAATGAGTCAACGCTTTTTATGAGTAAAATGTGAGTTCGCCTTAAAAATAGTCAGGATGTTCTGATTTCAGGCAAAAACAGAGGCTTGCCGAAGAAAATCTCCGCAATGACCGGGGCAGAAGTGGGGATTGGCGTTGAGGATTCGTCTTTGAGTGATAGAATATCTGCCACGAAAATCAGACTGGCAAAATTTGCCCTGACTCTGGCCAAAGCATCCGCGTAATAAGGCATTCATTAATGAAAATCAAAACCCGCTTCGCTCCCAGCCCAACTGGCTATCTGCACGTTGGCGGCGCTCGTACCGCACTTTACTCCTGGCTGTTTGCCCGCAATCACGGCGGTGAGTTTGTGCTGCGTATCGAAGATACCGATCTGGAGCGTTCAACCCAGCAGGCGATCGATGCCATTATGGACGGTATGAACTGGCTGAATCTCGACTGGGATGAGGGCCCGTACTATCAGACCAAGCGTTTCGATCGCTATAACGGGGTGATCGACCAAATGTTGGAAGCCGGTACCGCGTACAAATGCTACTGCTCTAAAGAACGCCTGGAAGCGCTGCGCGAACAGCAGATGGCCAATAATGAGAAGCCGCGCTACGACGGCCGCTGCCGCGACAGCCATGAACATCACGCCGACGACGAGCCGTGCGTGGTGCGCTTCCGTAACCCGCAGGAAGGGTCGGTTATTTTTGACGATCAGATCCGTGGCCCGATCGAGTTCAGCAACCAGGAACTGGACGATCTGATTATTCGCCGCACCGACGGCGCGCCGACCTACAACTTCTGCGTAGTGATCGATGACTGGGATATGGGCATTACCCACGTTATCCGCGGCGAAGACCATATCAACAACACGCCACGCCAGATCAATATCCTGAAAGCGATCGGCGCACACGTACCGGTTTATGCCCACGTTTCAATGATCCTGGGTGACGACGGCAAAAAACTGTCTAAACGCCACGGCGCGGTCGGCGTCATGCAGTATCGTGATGACGGCTATCTGCCGGAAGCGCTGCTGAACTATCTGGTGCGTCTGGGCTGGTCCCACGGCGACCAGGAGATTTTCTCCGTTGACGAGATGAAAAAGCTGTTCGATCTGGATGCAGTCAGCAAATCGGCTAGCGCTTTCAATACCGAGAAGCTGCAGTGGCTGAACCATCACTACATCAATACGTTGGCACCAGAGTACGTGGCGACTCACCTGCAGTGGCACATCGAGCAGGAAAACATTGATACCCGCACTGGCCCGCAGCTGTCACAGCTGGTGACCCTGCTGGGCGAGCGTTGCAAAACGCTGAAGGAAATGGCGGCATCCTGCCGTTACTTCTATGAAGACTTCGATGATTTCGATGCCGATGCGGCGAAGAAGCACCTGCGTCCGGTTGCGCGTCAGCCGCTGGAAGTGGTGCGCGACAAGCTGGCCGCCGTGGCAGACTGGACGGCAGAAAACGTTCATCACGCCATTCAGGCGACGGCGGACGAGCTGGAAGTCGGCATGGGTAAAGTGGGAATGCCGCTGCGCGTAGCCGTAACCGGTGCCGGTCAGTCGCCGGGCCTTGACGTCACCGTACAGGCGATCGGTAAATCACGTAGTATTGCGCGTATTGAAAAAGCGCTGGCGTTTATCTCCACTCGCGAGGGCTGATTTCAGGCGGTCATCAGGCTATTCGTCAACTGGCTGAGCCTGTTACCGCTGATTTCTTTATGCCCGCGTGAATCAAATTCGCAGTTAGAGATGCACGCAGCTATTCAGGCAACCGCTAATTATTCCATTAAAAAAGGCTCATGACGATCATGAGCCTTTTATTTACTCCAGTAACTGTGTCAATTAACTGATGTGGAATACACCGTTATTGGCTGCAGTACTGATGGTTAAGCGTTACGAATACCTAACCTTTGCAAAATCCCCTGAATTCCCTCACGCAGCAGTAATGCCGTCAGCTTTTCCTGTTCATCGGTGCTCAGTTGCTGCAGCGATGAAACCAGTAAAGCAGAAAGAGAACTCTGATTAACACGGTAGTGCGCCGTAGGTTCCGTTGCATGACGTGTTGATTTCAGGAATGTTTTTACCTGTTCATCAATAAAAATCATTCGGGCTTTACCGCCCTGAACACCGGGTTTTGGAGCTGTTGTCCAGCCCTCTTTCTTCACCCATTTATTGATGGTTTGTCTGCTGAAACCTGTTTGCTGTGCCAGTTCTTCCGGCGTTAACCAATCCTTTTTCACTATCTATCCCTTTTAGCCGAATAAAGTAATTGAACATATTACAACAATTCATCACTCGAACAACTAATACAAATTACTAACCTTTAGCTAAAAGAGTGGAAAAGTTCGCGGGATAACAGGAAATTTCCCCCGCAGCGGGCGCGCGGGGGAGAATATATTAGCGAGAAACAGCCACTTCTTCGGTGCGGGGACGGTAGGCAATATAGTAAGCCAGGCCAACAAACACCGCGCCGCCAACGGTATTGCCGAGGAATACGGCAACAAAGTTTGGCAGATATTCGGCCCAGCTCAGGTAACCGGCAAAAATAGCGGCAGGAACGATAAACATATTCGCTACGACGTGCTGGAAACCGATGGCCACAAAGGCCATAACCGGAAACCACATGCCGAAGATTTTACCGACCACGTCTTTACTGGCAAATGCCAGCCAGGTGGCAAGGCAAACCAGCCAGTTACAGCCAATACCGGAGATGAACGCGTGCATAAAGTCCGCGTTAACCTTCGCGCTGGCAATCGCCACGGTTTTCTTCAGGTAATCACCTTCGGTCATGCCGATCATATGGCCAAACAGCCAGGCGATGGCCACGCTGCCGATAAAGTTACCGATGGTCACCCAGAACCAGTTGCGCAGCAGGCTTAACGCACTAATTTTGCGGGCAAACCAGGCAACCGGTAGCAGCATCATATTTCCGGTCAGCAGCTCGCCGCCGGCCAGTACGGTCATAATAATTCCGACCGGGAAGACGGCGGCACCAAGCAGTACGCTGAAGGAACCCCAGTCGGCAGGCAGCTGATTAATCACGTGGATATACAGCAGGAAGCCGAAGGCGATAAAGGCTCCGGCCAGAAAACCAAGAATCAGCAAAGAAGAGATGGGCGAACGGCTTTTCACCACGCCTGCCTGAACGGCAAGAGCAGCAATTTCTTTTGGTGTGTGCAAAGACATGAGGGCTCTGATTTATAGTGATAATAAACTGCCGGATTCCGTCGCGTGCTGAAACGCGCGCATCCAGCGCAGAGAAGGCCCGGCATCCAAATTCGGGCGCAAGTTTTGCACGCTGGGTTAACAAAAACAAGCACCTTTACTTATAAAAATTACCAATAATTAACAGCGAAAGATAAGTGGCTGAACCAGCGTAAATCATCGGTATTTCCTGAAGGAAGCCGTATAGCGGTGACAATAACCTGCTGGAATGGATTCGTTGCGGCGGGGAGTCAAAAACAGGGAATTAACGTTTTTATCATCGCTTTGGCGGCTTTTTCAGCGATCGATCTCAGATTGTTAATTTGCCGTTGACACCAACCCCGCTGTTTCATATTATCCCCGCCGTCAACACGACACGGTTTTTCGGACTGGGGGTATAGCTCAGCTGGGAGAGCGCTTGCATGGCATGCAAGAGGTCAGCGGTTCGATCCCGCTTATCTCCACCAAATCTTACCAGAAGATTCAGGTGGCACCGAAAAACAGAGTTTTAGTAGTGGGGGTATAGCTCAGCTGGGAGAGCGCTTGCATGGCATGCAAGAGGTCAGCGGTTCGATCCCGCTTATCTCCACCAAATTCTCAACGTCGCGTTAAAAATTAAATCTGCTTCGGCGGATTTTTTTTCGTCCGTATTTTATGGCCGTGACGCCGATCGCCTAAAGAAGCGGGGTAGCCCGCGACAGGCCCCCCGTTTATCGCTTACTTCACTACCCGAAACCCATGGGTGCCATCACGATCCAGCTGCGTAATCAGCCCGCGTTCCCAGTCCAGATAAGCCTGCAACGTGGCTGGAGGGATATCTTTGCCTTCATAAGGGCGCGGGTAGCGATCGACGCGCGGCAGCAGCAGGTGGGTTTCGCCGCATTCTACCGGCAGGCCAGCGGCTTTCCACGCCGTGTTACCGCCCTTTAGCGCCAGCACTGGTTTGCCGGTCAGCTGTTCCAGTTTCGGGATGGAATAACGCGCCAGCAGGCTGCTGCCGCAGGTCACAACATAGCGCGGTGAATCCGGCAGCACGGCGTCTCCCCCGGTGGTCAGTGCCGAACGCTGGATCCAGGCGGCACCGGGAATATGCGCATTAGCGTAGTTGGCGCTGGTGGTGAAATCCAGCACCTGAATCTCGCCGTCGACAAGCAGAGTCGCCAGTTCCGTCGGTTCAACCTCCGGCAGCGTAGGCTGTGGCGGAACGCGGGGTGACCAGCCGCCGGTGGCGTTGAAGTCCGCCACGCTCAGGCCATCCAACACAAACGCCTGCCAGCCCATCTGTGCCAGCCAGGACGCGCTGATATTGGCGCGTACGCCATCGTTGTCGATCAGCACAATCCACGCACCGCGAACGCTGGCGTACTGATCGGTTTCCTGAATAAGCTGCCCGCCGGGAACGTGACGCGCAGCGGGTAAATGCCCCTGCTGATATTCCGCCTCATCGCGCACGTCAAACAGATAAACCGTGTGCTTATCCTGCTGTAGCCAGCCGCTCAACTCCTCGAGCGTGGCACGCTGTACCCCGGCCTTATCTGCCAGCGTACGCGCATGGCGTGCCGCATGCAGGTGGGCGGTGTCACTGACTTCGCCATAGCGATGTGACTGATCAGATGTCAGTTTCAGGCCCGCCAGCGTCCAGCCCAGAATGCCATCGCGCAGGGTGTAAACCGGGTTAGGCAGTCCGCTGTCAATCAGCGACTGCGCACCGATGATGCCGCGAGTGCGATCGGCGCTGACCACAACGATGGCCGTTTCCGGTGAGGGAGCCAGATCCCGGCTGCGCAGCACCAGCTCGCCGGCGGGGACGCTGATGCTGCCTGGAATGCTTTGCGTCTGGTACTCGTCGAAGCGTCGGGCATCCAGCACCACTACGCTGCTGCCCGCCTGCCGCAGGGCATTGACCTCTTCAGCAGAGAGGGAAGGCGTTTCGGCGCGTTTCTCGACCAGCTCGCCAAACGCTTTGCTGGGGGCGTTGACGTCGCTGAACAGCTCACCGCCCGCTTCGCTCCAGCCGGACAGCCCGCCCGCCAGCAGCGCAACGTCGAGATAGCCGATCTCGCGGAGTCTGGCGACCGCCTCCTGCGCCAGCCCTTCACCGTTATCGTAAACGGTGACCGGCGTGGTCAGACGGGGAATGCGGTTGAGGATCTCCAGATCCAGCTTGGAAAGGGAGATATTCACCGCAAACAGCGGATGTCCGCTGGCGAACTGGACTTCTTCACGGACATCAATCAGCGTCACTTCCTGGTGATTTTGCAGCGCCAGGCGCAGTTGATGGTAGTCGCGGGTTAACAGAGTATTTTCAGCCATAAGAGGGTTCCAGACAGAGAGTGAAAGAAGGCGTAACCGCCGAGGGATGGCAATTCTGAGGGCAACACTAAGCCGGATTAAAAGACGAGTGAAATCAATAATTGTTCGTTATTAACCAGCAAATCAACAATGCTGCGGCGCAGCGTGTTGCGATCCGCGAATGAAATACCAGACGCAAGACTGGGTGGAGGTGATCGCAGGCAAATGATGACGGAAAGTACCGTAAATGGATGTGGCCAGAACGAGCGGCAGCGGACAGCGTAAGAATGATGTGACGGTGGGAAAAGCAGTTACAGCAGGATGCTGCGGATTGACCGAATGAAAATCGGGGCCGGCTGGCCCCGATCCGTGTTACAGCACCAGTCCGGCGATAGAGGCCGACAGCACGCTAACCAGCGTTGAGCCGTACAGCAGTTTCAGACCGAAGCGGGAAACCACGTTACCCTGCTCTTCATGCAGACCTTTGATCGCACCGGCAACGATGCCGATAGACGAGAAGTTCGCGAAGGAAACCAGGAACACCGAGAGGATACCTTCCGCACGCGGCGACAGCTGGGAAGCAATCTTCTGCAGATCCATCATCGCAACAAACTCGTTAGACACCAGTTTGGTTGCCATAATGCTGCCGACCTGCAGCGCTTCACCGGCAGGCACGCCCATCACCCAGGCAAACGGGAAGAACACGTAGCCGAGGATCCCCTGGAAGCTGATGCCGAAAATGGTATCAAACAGGGCGTTGATGGCGGAGATCAGCGCGATAAAGCCAATCAGCATCGCGGCAACGATAACCGCCACTTTGAAGCCGGCAAGAATATATTCACCCAGCATCTCAAAGAAGCTCTGACCTTTATGCGTATTGTTCAGCTTCAGGTCTTCTTCGTTCTCGACGCGATAGGGGTTGATCAGCGACAGCACGATAAAGGTGCTGAACATGTTGAGGATCAGCGCGGCCACGACGTACTTCGGCTGCAGCATGGTCATATAAGCACCGACAATCGACATAGAAACGGTCGACATGGCGGTCGCTGACATGGTGTACATGCGGCGTTCGGACATTTTTCCAAGAATATCTTTATAGGCGATAAAGTTTTCTGACTGTCCCAAAATCAGCGAACTCACCGCGTTAAAGGATTCCAGTTTGCCCATGCCGTTGATCTTCGACAGTACCGTACCGATGGCGCGGATGATGATCGGCAGAATACGGAAATGCTGCAAGATACCGATCAGCGCAGAGATAAAGACGATCGGGCACAGTACATTCAGCCAGAAGAAGGCCAGACCTTTGTCGCTCATATTACCGAAGACAAAGTTGGTACCTTCCGCTGCGTACTTCAGCAGTTTTTCGAACAGGTCTGAGAAGCCCTGAACGAAGCCGAGACCGACTTCAGAGTTCAGGAAGAACCAGGCCAGCAGAACTTCGATCACCAAAAGCTGGATAACGAAGCGGACGCGGATATTTTTTCGGTCGCGGCTGACCAGTAAGGCCAACAGCGCAACCACCGCCAGTGCCAGTGCAAAGTGCAGAATGCGGGACATGTTTGCTCCAATAATTTGAGGGCAGTTATATTTCGTTGCACATTCTATGTAACAAGGTTTGGAAAAACGAGACTTAATCCACAATATAACAATTAGCTATTACAGCTTTTTGCAGAAAAGCATGAGCCGTCACAGGTTTTTCTCTCGGGTCTGCGAATTTTTCCCCGCGTCATTCGTTTACTTCATATTACTTAGCGTAATCGTGGCGAAAAGGCGATGAAAAAATCACCCGCTGTATGGTAAGTGAATGGCGAATACCCTACAGTGAAAGAGGTTGCTCAATTTTTGACTTTGGCGTATTTTAAGCCAAAGTATAGCCAGTGCTATATTTCATAGCGCCGGCTATCACAGCGATTACAATAATCATTACAAATGCTGTTGATAATCATTATCATCTATGGCGAAATAGTCTGTCAGTTGCAGATCAGGGGTCATCACTATGCTGGAAAGCCGCACTGCGCAGCAGAGCGTCCGCAGTAATCGGAAAATCAAGTTTGCCCTGATGGGGCCTGCCTTCATCGCGGCGATCGGCTATATCGATCCCGGCAACTTCGCCACCAATATTCAGGCCGGTGCCTCCTACGGCTACACATTGCTGTGGGTGGTGGTGTGGGCCAACATCATGGCGATGGTGATCCAGCTGATGTCGGCCAAGCTCGGCATCGCCACCGGCAAAAACCTGTGTGAGCATATTCGCGATCGTTTCCCCCGCCCGGCGGTCTGGTTCTACTGGGTGCAGGCTGAAATCATCGCGATGGCGACCGATCTTGCCGAATTTATCGGAGCGGCGATTGGCTTCAAGCTGGTGTTTGGCGTCAGCCTGCTGCAGGGCGCCATGCTCACCGGGGTCGCCACCTTCCTGATTTTGATGCTGCAAAGCCGTGGACAGAAGCCGCTTGAGTTGGTGATCGGCGGTCTGCTGCTGTTTGTCGCCGCCGCCTACGTGATTGAACTGTTCTTCTCCCAGCCGAAAGTGGTGGATTTACTGCAGGGGATGGCGGTGCCGTCGCTGCCCACCGCTGACGCCGTGCTGCTGGCTGCCGGGGTGCTGGGTGCGACTATCATGCCGCATGTAATCTATCTTCACTCCTCGCTGACCCAGAAAAGCGATGGCGGCACGCGCAGCGAACGCTACAGTTCCACCAAGCTGGATGTGGCCGTGGCGATGACCATTGCCGGGTTCGTCAACCTGGCGATGATGGCGACCGCCGCCGCCGCGTTCCACTTCAGCGGCCACAGCGGTATTGCCGATCTGGATGAGGCATACCTCACGCTTGACCCGCTGCTCGGCAAAGCGGCAGCGGTGGTATTTGGCCTGAGCCTTCTCGCCGCCGGTCTGTCCTCAACCGTCGTTGGAACCATGGCGGGTCAGGTGGTGATGCAGGGCTTTATCCACTTCCATATTCCGCTGCTGGTGCGTCGCGTTATCACGATGGTGCCGTCATTTATTGTCATCATCGCGGGCTGGGATCCGACCCGTATTCTGGTGATGAGTCAGGTGGTGCTGAGCTTTGGTATTGCGCTCGCGCTTGTGCCGCTGCTGGCGTTTACCGGCAACCGTGAACTGATGGGCGATATGGTGAACTCGCGGCTGATGCAGAATATTGGCCGACTGATCGTGGTGGTTGTGGTGGCGCTTAACGGTTATCTGCTGGTGTCGATGGCCGCCGGTATGTAATGTCGTTACGGTGAACAAAAAGGGCAACCCTTCGCGGCTTGCCCTTTTTTTAACTCATTTTTCGGTCATTAATGGTGATGGCGGCGATCGCGGTCGTGCTCCCGCCATTCACGGCGGCGCTCATGTTCCCGCCAGCGGCGCTCTTTCTCCCACTGATGATGGCGGCGCATCTCTTCATGACGTCGCCACTGCTCGTGCCGCCACCAGCGGCCTTCGTTATAGCGATAATTGTTGCGCCACCAGCGGTCGTCCCGCCAGCGCCCGCCATCCCAGTAGCGGCCCCGATCGTCGCGGTCGCCCAAATGTAGAGTAATGCCCGGAGCCAGAGTAATTCTTGCGCTGTCTGCCTGTGCTGTGTGCAGAGCCAGCGGTGATAAACATGCCAGTAAAGCGGCAATCAACAATAAGCGTTTCATATTATCTCCTTATCAGCGGTGCGACTTCCCCGCCGTATCAGCAGAATAAGGACCGAGCCAGCGCGTGACGACTGGCGGAGTCTGAAATGCAGACAAAAATGCGGATTTGAGAATTATCTGGAGATGGGAGGGAAACTGATAGCCAGCCAGCCAGCCAGCCAGCCAATTAGCCAGCCAGCCAATTAGCCAGCCGGCCGGGTTTACCCATCAGCCAAGAATCGCTTCAATCTGTGCCAGCTCTTCTGCGCTAAAGCTGCGGTTATCCAGCATCCCCAGCGCATCATCAATCTGGCTCGTTTTGCTGGCGCCAATCAGCACCGAGGTCACGCGGTCGCCGCGCAGCACCCAGGCCAGCGCCATCTGCGACAGTTTCTGCCCGCGCTGCTGCGCCAGCGTATTGAGGCTGCGAACTTTCTCCATCTTCTCGCCGGTCAGCTGATCTTCGCTCAGGAAGCGGCTGCCGCTGGCGGCACGTGAATCCTCTGGAATACCGTTCAGATAGCGATCGGTCAGCATGCCGCCGGCCAGCGGTGAGAAAGCGATACTGCCAACGCCCTGTTCGGACAGCACGTCCAGCAGGCCCGCTTCCGGTGCGCGCTCGAACATGGAGTATTTCGGCTGATGAATAAGGCAGGGGGTACCCAAATCCTTCAGAATGGCGATGGCTTCGGCCGCCAGTGCCGCAGGATAGTTAGACAGGCCGACGTACAGCGCTTTCCCCTGTCGCACCAGATGGTCGAGGGCGGTCATGGTTTCTTCCAGCGGGGTTTCCGGATCCGGGCGATGGTGATAGAAGATATCGACATATTCCAGACCCATACGCGCCAGGCTCTGGTCGAGGCTGGAAATCAGATACTTCCGCGAACCCCAGTCGCCGTATGGGCCGGGCCACATGGTGTAACCGGCCTTACTGGAAATAATCAGCTCATCGCGCCATGGGCGAAAATCTTCCCGCAGGATGCGGCCAAAATGTTCTTCGGCCGATCCCGGCGGTGGTCCGTAATTATTGGCCAGATCGAAATGCGTGATACCGTTATCAAACGCGTGGCGCAGCAGGTCACGACTGACGTCAACGCGGGTGCTGTCGCCAAAGTTGTGCCATAACCCCAGTGAAATCGCCGGAAGCTTCAGGCCGCTACGGCCACAGCGGTGATAGGTCATATTCTGATAACGCTGTTCATCTGCCTGATAAAACATAGAAAAATCCCGTCAGTTAAGAAGAAGAGTGGCGACATAGTTCACTAGTGTATACGGTTACACTCACAAAAATAGCGCCACGGATCGCAACTCAGGGATAAAATTCAGCGTAACGTTCTGTTGACATTCTCAGGTTTGGCTTTCTGCTAACGGGGTGAAAAATATCGCTAATACTCAGCGTATGCCCCGCAGAGGAGTATGAGCGATGAACGGCTATACCGTAGGTGATTACCTGCTTGAACGTTTGAATGAATCGGGCATTGACCATCTGTTTGGCGTGCCGGGCGACTATAACCTGCAGTTTCTCGACAGCGTGATTGCCCATCCCCGGCTGGCGTGGGTCGGCTGTGCCAATGAGCTTAACGCCGCCTATGCTGCCGATGGCTACGCTCGCTGTCGCGGGGCTGCCGCGCTGCTGACCACCTTCGGCGTGGGCGAGCTCAGCGCCATTAACGGTGTGGCGGGCAGCTACGCGGAGTATCTTCCGGTGGTGCATATTGTCGGCGCGCCGTCGCAGACCTCGCAGCATAACGCTGAACTGCTGCATCACACGCTGGGCGACGGGGATTTCCGCCATTTCCTGCGGATGCATCAGGAAATCTCGGTGGCAAGCAGCGTGCTGACCGCGGATAACGCCGCGGCGGAAATCGATCGGCTGCTGCGCTGTGCGCTGACAGAGCATCGACCGGTGTATCTGCTGCTGGCCACCAACGTGGCGGCAAGCCCGCTGGCACCGCCGTCCTCCCCGTTAGATCTGCGCATCAGCCGCCACGACCGACAGCTGGCGGCGTTTGCCGATGCGGCAGAACAGCTGCTGGCCGGTGCCCGCAGCGCGTCGATGCTGGTGGACTTCCTTGCCGACCGTACGGGGCAGCACGAAAGGCTGGCTGCCTGGCTGCGCGAGGTGCCGATGCCGTTTGCCACCCTGCTGATGGGGAAAAGCGTGGTACCCGAAAGCCTGTACGGCTTTGCCGGAACCTACGCCGGGGCGTCCAGCGCACCGGGCACTCGCGAGGTGATTGAGCAGAGTGAAGTGATTATCACCGTCGGCGTCAAATTCACCGATACCGTCACCGCCGGGTTTACCCAGCAAATTGACAGCAGTAAGACCATCGACGTCGGCCTGAACGCCTGCCGGGTGCGGGAGCGCTGTTTCCACGATGTACCGATGGCGGCGGCGCTGGAAGTGCTGCACCGTCTGGCAAGGCAACACGGCAGCGGCTGGCGGCAGCATATTGTTGCGCCGCCCGTGCTGGAAGAGGATCGCTCAGCCTCGCTAACCCAGGGCAGTTTCTGGCAGGCGATGCAGGCGTTCTTACGCCCGGGAGACATTGTACTGGCCGATCAGGGCACTGCCGCCTTTGGCATTGCCGCGCTGCGTCTGCCGGAAAATACCCGCCTGCTGGTGCAAACCCTGTGGGGATCGATTGGCTACACGCTGCCTGCGGCCTTTGGTGCCGCAACGGCCGAGCCGGACCGCAGGGTGATCCTGATTATCGGTGACGGTTCGGCGCAACTGACCGTGCAGGAACTGGGCACCATGCTGCGCGACGGTCAGCATCCGATCATCTTCCTGCTGAATAACGACGGCTACACGGTGGAACGGGCGATACACGGGGCCGAACAGCGCTATAACGACATTGCGCGCTGGAACTGGACGCACCTGACCCAGGCGCTAAGCCTGGATAACCCGGCGGAAAGCTGGCGGGTGACCCAGACGGTGCAGCTGGAAGAGGTGATGCAGTTGGCGGCAGACAGCTCGCGTTTATCGCTGGTGGAAGTGGTGCTGCCGCGATCCGATATCCCCCCGCTGCTGGCGGCGGTAACGCGTTCACTGCATGAGCGCAATAGCGGCTAGCGGCGGCGAATGCGGCCGTTCAATTCGGTAAATAAACTGAAATTTTCCGAAAGGGCGGATTTTCGCCCGAAACGCTCACCTTTCTTCCCGGTGAGCGTTGTTGTTTTCCCAGTGGAAATTTATAGTGTGTCTACTTGATTAAGCGGAGCAAAACCATAATGACCCAGTATGCTTTGGTAGGTGATGTCGGCGGCACAAATGCGCGCCTGGCACTCTGTCATCTTGAAAGCGGTGCCATCTCACAGGCCAAAACGTTTTCCACCTCGGACTATGACAGTCTGGAAGCGGTGATCCGCACCTGGCGTGATGAACAGCAGCAGGACATTCAGGATGCCTGTATTGCTATCGCCTGTCCGATCACCGGTGACCGTGTGGAGATGACCAATCACGACTGGGCATTTTCCACCAGCGAGATGAAAGCCAGCCTCGGGCTGAAGCATCTGGAAATCATCAACGACTTTACCGCCGTGTCGATGGCGGTACCGATGCTGCAGGAAGAGCACCTGCTGCAGTTTGGCGGCAAAGCGCCGGTGAAAGACAAACCGATCGCCATTTACGGTGCCGGAACCGGGCTGGGCGTTTCTCACCTGGTGCACGTGGACAAGCGCTGGATCAGCCTGCCGGGCGAAGGTGGCCACGTGGATTTCGCGGCCAATAGCGAAGAAGAAGATCAGATCCTCGAAGTGCTCCGTGCCGAACTGGGCCACGTTTCCGCCGAGCGTATTCTCTCCGGCGGCGGGCTGGTGAATCTTTATCGGGCGATTGTGAAATCTGACGGCCGCGTACCGGACGCACTGAAGCCGCGTGACGTGACCGAGCGCGCGCTGGCCGACAGCTGCACCGACTGCCGCCGCGCACTGTCGATGTTCTGCGTGATCATGGGGCGCTTTGGCGGTAACCTGGCGCTGAATCTTGGCACCTTCGGCGGCGTGTTTATTGCCGGTGGTATCGTGCCGCGCTTCCTCGACTTCTTTAAGGCTTCCGGTTTCCGCGCCGCCTTTGAAGATAAAGGGCGCTTTAAAGATTACGTCAGTGATATTCCGGTCTATCTGATCACGCACGATCAGCCGGGTCTGCTGGGTGCCGGTGCGCATCTGCGTCAGACGCTGGGCCAGGTACTGTAAAGCAGCCCTTACGCTGGCTGATGCGTCGTTACAGGCGCATCAGCTGGCGAAACTCCTTCACCTTGCTGCGGCTTACCGGTACCTGGAACTCCAGATCGCGCAGCTTCAGAATATAGGTATTGTTGAACCAGGGTTCGATCTCGCGGATCTTGCCGAGGTTAACGCAGTACGAGCGATGGCAGCGGAAGAAATACTCCTCCGGCAGACGGCTGCAAAACTCGGTCATGTTCATCGACATCACATACTCTTCCCGCCGGGTATACACAAACGTCAGCTTCTCGTGCGCTTCGGCATAATAAATATCGTTGATATCGGTGACGATAATGCGTTCGTCCTTCACCAGATTGATGCTGTGGGAAGCGGGACGCGGGGAGGCGGTGTTCTGTATCTGATCCTGACGGGCGTGGTTTTCCAGCTTGCGCAGCAGGGTGATAATGCGCATTTCGTGGTAGGGCTTAAGAATGTAGTCGAAGGCTTCCAGCTCGAAGGCGTCCACCGCGTGTTCCTTATAGGCGGTGATAAACACAATCAGCGGTTTACTGGCGAACTTGCTGATGTTTTGCGCCAGCAGCATACCGTCCAGCGAGGGAATATTGATATCCAGAAATATCACGTCCACCTGGTGGCTTTGCAGATATTTCAGTACGTCCAGCCCGTCATCAAAGGTCGCTTCAATCACAATCTGGCTGTGCTGACGGATAAGCCAGCTCAGTTCCTGCTGGGCCAGAAATTCATCTTCAACAATAATCGCTTTCACAACGTTTTCCCGGTTACAAAAATTATACCGACAGCGAAATACGCTGGTTTTCTGGCAGCGGTGACCCATTTTTACTGATGTAAAAGGAAATCTCCGTACCCGGATTCAGCCGATGGATATGCAGGCCTTCACCATACAGCAGCCTGACTCGATGATGAACGTTCAGCAGGCCGATTTTATTCCCCGGCATCTCGTTATTTTCTACCCTGGCGATGACATCCTCGGCGATGCCGTTGCCGGTATCGCGCACCGCAATTCGCACGCGATCGCCCTGATCTTTGATACTCAGCGTCACTACGCCCTTGCCCCGGCAGGGATGAATGCCGTGAACGATCGCATTCTCGATCAGTGGCTGGATCAGCAGGCTGGGCAGCGAACAGCTGACATCTTCCTGAATATCGTAGATCACCGTCAGCTTATCACCGAACCGTGCCTGCTCAATGGTGATGTAGTCCTTCACCTGATACAGCTCTTTCTTGATATCGATGATCTCATCATCGTTCAGTTCCAGGTTGTAGCGCAGATAGCGGGAGAGGTTAGTGATCAGCTGCCGCGCCGTATCCGGATTAAGCCGGATAGAGGAAGAGATGGCATTCAGCGCATTAAACAGGAAGTGAGGGTTAATCTTGCTTTGCAGCGCCCGCAGTTCGGCCTTATTGGCCATTTCCCGCAGCTGTTCGGCGCGCGAGACTTCCAGCTGGGTGGAAATAATCTGCGACAGGCCGATGGCCATTTCCTTCAGCGAAGAGGTAATCCGGTGCGCGTGGCAGTAGTAAATCTTCAGCGTGCCGGTGACTTCCCCTTTTTCCCACAGTGGGATGACAATCATCGAATGGATTTCCGGCGTGCGGTGGGCTTCATCATTGTTCTTAATGATGATTTTACCCTCGGAAATCGCCGCAGAGGTGGTCGGGCTGATGCCGTCATCGCCGCTGCGGTAGTTCTCTTCGCCAAAACCGACGTAGGCCATAATCTGATGTTTATCGGTGATTGCCACGGCATCCGCTTTGATATCGCTGCGGATGATTTCGCACACCTGGCGCAGAGAATGGCTGTTGATCTGGCGGAACAGCGGCAGGGTTTTATTGGCAATATCCAGCGCCAGCTTGGCCTGGCGCGCCGCACTGGCCTCTTTTTCCCCCTCCACGCTTTGTACCAGCAGCACGATCAGGCCGATGCTGCTGGCCCCGAGGATCATCGGGATGGCGATTTCAGAGACAATATCAATCCCTAACGAAGTGGGTGAGGCCCACAGCACAATCAGCAGCATGGTCAGCGACTCGCAGAGCATGCCGCCGATAATCCCCACGCTCCAGCGTTTCTCTTTTACTACCTTGAGATTAATCCAGCCGGAGGCGATACCGGCCACGATGCTGGTAATCAGGCAGGGGACCGAGGTGACGCCGTGAATATCGATCAGGAAACGGTGGACTCCGGCAATCACCCCGGTGGCAATGCCCACCCAGGGGCCGAACAGGATCCCGCCGGACATAATGGCAATCGTGCGCACGTTGACCAGCGAGCCTTCAACGTTGATGCCGGTCCAGGTGCTGAACAGGGCAAACAGCGAGAAAATGGCGGTGACGGCGAACAGTTCCTGACGCGAGTGCTCATCCTTCTGCAGCAGCTGGCGAAAGTGGCGCGTACGGGTTAGAAAAAACAGGCTGATTAGCATCAGCGCTGCGCGGTCGAATACGGCGAGCAACATTTCAAACATAGAGTGCACGGGCATCTCGGTTGACGAGGGGCAATGCGCCTATGATAAGAAAAGGCGGGCGGATGTGCTATGCCTGCGCAGCCTTTGGCGGCATTGATGTACTAATTGGGGAAAAGTTGAGTAACAAAAAGAGGATGTTGATGATTTCGACGGTTTTGAGCCGGATTGATGTTTTTACGCCGATAATTGAGGAAAAGCCCTAATTTAAAAGGGGGTTATCGTGGGTTTCATTATCATGACAGCGATATGACAATGAATTTTTCATTAATAGAGGAAAAACCAAGTGCTAAAAAGAGGATGTAAATTTACGGCTTTGCGACATAAAACAGAGTAAGAAAACCCGTTCTTTCCATATTCTCTGGCAAAACCAGGCTGAGTCTTTTTTCCGCGATATGAATAACCCTTTTGACAACGTTGAGATCGGCCATCCAAAAATGGATTTTGCGACGCTACCCTGTCGTTGTGCGCTGATTTTTTTGCTAACTTCTCCTCATCAGCGAGTGAAAAGCGGCACTTAAAAAGCATCCAGCGTCTGGGTTTTCCCTTTTTTTGAGATATCTATGCAACTGACCACCGAGCGATTAATTCTCACCCGGCTGCAGCCGGAAGACTGGCAGCTGTTTTTGCAGGTGCACAGCGATGAAGACAGTATGCGATTCATCAGCGCCGTGCCGCAGTTGGCGGACATCCGCCAGCGCTTTCAGGATCGCCTGGCGCCCTGGCAGATCACCAGTTTTCATATGCTGTGCCTGGTGGTGCGGCGTAAAGCGGATGGTGAAGCGGTAGGGCTGATCGGCACCAACGCCGAATGGGCACCGTACCGACAGGCGGAAGTCGGCTATTCGCTGCTCAGCACCCATTTTGGCCGTGGCTACGGCAGCGAGGCGCTGGCCGCGCTGAGCGAGTATTTGTTCCGCGAATGCGAGTTCCACAAGCTGAAGGCGCAGGTGGTGGAGGGCAACTGGGCTTCACGCCGGGTGCTGGAAAAAAACGGCTTCGCGCTGGAAGGCACCCTGCGGGATAATTACCTGCTGCGCGGCCAGTGGGTGAATGACTGGCTGTTCGGGCGCGTAAATCCGCTGGGATAAAAAATTTTATCCGGCCTATCGACAGCCGTTGGAATATTACGCTATGTTCGTTGCACGGCCACCGCAGTGGCCGGCGTCGCTCGGACGGTCCGGGCGCTAACGTAAGCGAGCAAAAATACTATGGCTGATATCAGTTCAACCCGTCGTTTCTCCCGTATCGAACGCCTTCCCCCGTACGTGTTCAACATCACCGCTGAACTGAAGATGGCCGCACGCCGTCGCGGCGAAGATATTATCGATTTCAGCATGGGCAACCCCGATGGCCCGACGCCACCGCACATCGTCGAGAAGCTCTGCACCGTTGCCCAGCGCGAAGACACCCACGGCTATTCCACCTCGCGCGGCATTCCGCGCCTGCGCCGGGCGATTTCACGCTGGTATGCCGATCGCTACCAGGTGGACATTGACCCGGAATCGGAAGCAATTGTCACCATCGGCTCGAAAGAGGGTCTGGCGCACCTGATGCTGGCGACGCTCGATCACGGCGACACGGTGCTGGTGCCCAATCCCAGCTACCCGATCCATATTTACGGCGCGGTGATTGCCGGTGCGCAGGTGCGATCCGTGCCGCTGGTGGCGGGCGTCGATTTCTTTAACGAACTCGAACGCGCTATTCGCGAAAGCTATCCCAAGCCAAAAATGATGATCCTGGGCTTCCCGTCCAACCCGACCGCGCAGTGCGTAGAACTGGACTTCTTCGAGCGGGTTATCGCCCTGGCGAAGCAGTACAACGTGCTGGTGATTCACGATCTGGCCTATGCCGATATCGTTTATGACGGCTGGAAAGCGCCGTCGATTATGGAAGTGCCGGGCGCACGCGATGTGGCGGTGGAGTTCTTCACTCTGTCGAAAAGCTACAATATGGCCGGCTGGCGTATCGGTTTTATGGTGGGGAATAAAGATCTGGTTTCCGCGCTGGCGCGCATCAAAAGCTACCACGACTACGGCACCTTTACCCCGCTGCAGGTGGCGGCCATTGCCGCGTTGGAAGGCGATCAGCAGTGCGTGCGCGATATTGCCGAGCAGTACAAGCGCCGCCGCGACGTGCTGGTGAAAGGGCTGCACGAAGCGGGATGGATGGTCGATAATCCGAAAGCGTCCATGTACGTGTGGGCCAAAATTCCCGAGCAGTACGCTCATCTGGGATCGCTGGAATTTGCCAAACTGCTGCTGCAGGAAGCCAAAGTCTGCGTTTCGCCGGGAATTGGATTTGGTGACTACGGTGACACCCACGTACGCTTTGCGCTGATTGAGAACAGCGATCGTATTCGCCAGGCGGTAAGAGGGATCAAAACGATGTTCCGGGCAGACGGCATTCTGCCATCTGCCGCGAAAGGTAGCGCGGAAACGCTCTGACAGCGAGCGGAACTCAAACCGGGTCAGGCACTGCCTGACCCTCTTTTCGGGAAGTTCTACAGCATCAGATAAAAGGTGCCGACCCACAGTACCAGGATAAACGAAATTCCCATAAACGCGTATTTCACGAACAGCTCCTCTGCGCGGTTACGGCTTTGGCGATCCCGGACCAGCGTAACGCGAACAGAATCAACCTCAGGCGGACTTATTAATGCCGGACGCGCTGAGGCAGTGTCGCCGTGGGGAACCCACGGCAGGATCGATCGCTAATTTACCCGCATTGCCTGGCAAAATAAAGGCGATTGTGCTGAGAACTTTCTCACATTTAGCGAATTTTTAATTCTGGGATCACCGACATTCCCACCCGCAGACGAGCCAGATCCGGCTGATCCTTCTCCAGTACGATTTTAACCGGCAGGCGCTGAACCACTTTGGTGTAGTTGCCGGTGGCGTTATCCGCGGTGATCGCCGCAAACGTTGAACCGGTGGCCGGGGCAATACTGTCGACATGGCCGCGCAGCGTCACGCCGGGCAGGGCATCGACGGTGATGCTGACCGGCTGACCGCTGCTGACGTGCGCCAGCTGCGTTTCCAGGAAATTCGCCAGCACGTAGCTCTGCTGTAGCGGGACAACCGCCAGCAGGCGCGTTCCGGCAGAGACCCACGCCCCTTCGCGCAGCGAGCGCTGGCCCACCGTACCAGAAATCGGCGCGGTGATGCGGGTATAGGAAAGATTCAGCTCGGCCTGGTCGACGCTGGCTTTTGATGCGGCAATATCGGCTTCCGCCTGGCGCACGCTGGCCTGCAGCACCGGTACCTGCTTACGCGCGGCCAGCACGGCGGCCTGGCTCTGCTTCACCTGTGCGGCGGCGCTCAGCATGGTGGAGTTCGACTTCTGCTGTTCGTCGGCGGTTGCCGTGCCGCTTTTCAGCAGCTGGCGGTAACGTTCTGCGTTTTGCCCGGCGTAGTTCAGTGAGGCCTGGCTGGCGCTGACCGCCGCTTCATTCTGCGCAATGGTTGCCTGCTGCTGATCGAGCTGCGCCTGCACGCTGCTCAGTTTGGCTTCGCTAATCTGCAGGTTCGCCTGCGCCGTCTCCAGCGCGACGCGGTAGTCGCGATCGTCAATCGTCGCCAGCACGTCACCGGCTTTCACCTGCTGGTTATCCGCCACGCTGACCTGGCTGACATAGCCGGAAATTTTCGGTGCGACCAACGTGTAGTCGGCGGTGACCACCGCATCGTTGGTGCGATAGTCATGGCTGCCGATCGCCGACCAGATAAAGAAGGCCATCCCCAGCAGCGCCAGCAGCAATAGCGCCAGCAGTGAGGTACGTTTTGCAGGTGTGAAACTCATGATGTTGTTCTCGTTGTTGGCGGAGCAGATTGAATTAAGGTTTGCGGCGGCCAGACGCGTTTAGGCAGCCAGGCGGTCAGCACCACCAGCAGCAGGGCAAAGCCGATAATCAGCTGATAGGTATCGCTGATGCTGAGGATCGTCGCCTGATGTTTGACCAGCGTACTGAAGTGGCTGAGATTTTCCGTCGAGCTGGCTGAACCGTCGGGCAGCAGCGGCTGGAGGCTGCTGGCCGTTTCACTGCCTGTCGCCGTCATCAGCCAGGGGCGGTTGCCCAGATTATCGACCAGCACGTGGGAATGGAACTTCTCGCGATGGGTGAGGAAATTCTCCACCAGGCTGCCGGCCGCAACGCTGGAAAAGCCGCGCACGGTATTAAACATCGCCGAGGCAAACGGCCCTTCCGGCGGCATAACCATGCTGGTGGCGCTCATCAGAACCGGCAGGATCATCATCGGCTGGCCGAAGGCCTGCAGTACTTGGATCAGCCAGAAATTCTGCCGCGCCCACTCACCGGTCAGCTGTGTGCCCAGCAGGCAGGAGGCAATCATCAGCCCGGCTCCGGCGGTAAGTACCCAGCGGCAGTCCACCTGACGCAGATTCAGTAAAGTGGCGACAAGCGGCGCGATCAGCAGCTGCGGCAGGCCGATGGTCAGCGCCAGCGGGGCAAACTGCGCGGTGCGGAACCCCTCGATCTGCGCAAAATATGCCGAAGGCAGCGCCGAACCGGAGAGCGACACCATCAAAACCCCCGCCAGAACCAGCAGGCCGTGGGCCAGATTCTTACGCTGCAGCATCTGCAGTTTAAACAGCGGCAGCGGGTGATACCACTCGTTAATAAAGAAGGTCACCAGCAGCGCGGCGGATGCCAGCAGCATGCCGGCGATCAGCGGCGATTCGAACCATTCAAGCCTTTCACCCTGTGTTAAACCGAGGATCAGCAGCGCCATCCCGCTACAGCCGGTCAGCATGCCGAAGGCATCGATCTGCCGCAAACGCTCCAGCCGCAGCGGATCCTGCGGCAGCCCCCAGCCGATCAGCAGGGCGGCGATCAGGCAGGGCGGGATCACCTGCCAGAAAGCAAACTGCCAGCCAACCGAATCGGTCCAGAAGGCGGCGAGGGAGGCGGCCATGTTTGGGCCAAAGGTCGCGGTCATCGCATAGGCTGCCAGCCCGTAAAGCTTGATGGTCGGAGGCAGGAAGCGCAGCGCCACGGTCATCAGCATCGGGGGCAGCGCGCCGCCGAACAGGCCCTGAATCACTCTGAGCGTAATAAACAGCGTCGGATCCGACACTAACGGCTGCACCACCGCCAGGCAGGCAAACCCTGTCGCCACCACCAGGGTAAAGCGACGCAGTGAAAAGGTCACCGCCAGCCACGGGGCGATCATCATCGCGGCGACTTCAGCCGCCTGGTAGGCAGAGGTGATCCAGCTGCCGGTATCGTAGTCGATGCCGATCGCCGCACGGATATCCGCCAGCGCCAGATCGGTAACACGATCGTTAAGGCCGGAACTGAGCGTGGCAATCAGTACCCCGATCAGCCCGAGAGCCAGGCGCAGGGTAAAAGGGTGCGGCGGCGGCATGGCCACCGGCGGGCTGTTCATAGCAGGTGCTCCGGGAGGATTATTATTATCGATGCAGTGTATTGCATCGTGATACATTGGCGCAGATATTACATGTTGATGCAGTGTATTGCAATGCGATGCAGTGTGCCGGACGGGGTAAATAAGTGCTACAGTAAGCCCGACATCAAGGAAAGAGAATCGCTATGTCTGAACCCTCAATACCGCACGATGAAGAAAAGACCGGTGGCATTCAGGTCATTACCCGTGCGGCAAAAATTCTGGATGCGCTTGGCGCAAAACCTAACGGCATGAGCCTCGGCGAAATTGCGCTGGCGGTGGATTTGCCACGATCAACCGTGCAGCGCATTGTTGCCGCGCTGGATTCCGTACAGCTGGTTCGCAGCCCCGGTGCGGGCGGAGTGCGCCTCGGCCCGGCTCTGTTGCGGCTGATTGCCAACGTGCATACCGACGTGGTGGCGATCGCCCAGCCCTGGCTTCAGGCGCTGTGCCAGGCAACGGGCGAAACGGTGTCGCTGGGCAGGGCCAGCGGGCTGCAGCTGGCGATAGTGCATTACGTGGTGGCCGACCGCGAGCTGCGTGTGGTACCGCGCATCGGCATGAACCTGCCGCTCTACAGCACCTCCGGCGGCCGCGCGCTGCTGGCGCTGGACAGCGATGACGCCGCGCGCGATCTGCTCGGCGAAGCCTACCAGGCGATCACCGATCTTACCGTGCGGGATTTCCCGGCGCTGCTGGCACATTTAACGGAAATTCGCCACACCGGTCTGGCCTATGACCGTGGCGAAACCCTGGAAGGTGTATCCACGATGGCCGTTGCTATCGATACCATTCTGGGGCGTTTTTCCATCAGTCTTCTGGTTCCCACCCCCCGTTTTGAAAGATTTGAAGATCATTACCGTCAGGAGATCCTGAAATGTAAGCTCGGGATGGTGGATGAAATTGGCAAAGTGGCATTGCGTGACTCACAGGAGAAGCTATGAAAACGCTTTTGGTCGCCGTTGATAACTCTGGGATTGCTCGTAAGGTCGTGGCGCTGGCCACGGAACAGGCGCTGGCGCTGCGGGCTGAAGTGGTGGTGCTGTGCTGTATTGACGTCAGCTATGCCTCATCCGGGCCGTTTGAGATTGAAGCGGGAGAAGATCCCGGTGATTTCGGCATGGCGCTGGACGAACAAAACACCGCCGAAGCCGTGGTGCGCCGCGCGCTGGCAGAGCTGCAAAAATCCGGCGTAACGGCCCGCGGACGAGTGATTGCCGGTGAATCGGCGGAAACCATCGTTGCCCAGTCCAACGCGCTGAACGCCGCGATGATTATCATGGGGCGGCGGCACCTGTCTTCATTCAATCGCCTGCTGAAAGGCTCGTGCAGCGCGTCGGTTATCGAACGCGCCAGCTGCCCGGTACTCGTCGACGTTCGGGCGGATTAAGCCCTTTTTATCTCAGGCCGGAATACCCGGCCTGACTGCATCAGGAAAACCGTTTTGATTTATCAACCCGTATTTATTTCTTCAGCGATTGCGCTGGTCTGGCTGGTGGTGATTGCGCTTCTGGTGAAGCGCGGCAGCCTGGGGAAAATTGCCGCTCTGCTGCTGCTGGTTATTCCGCTGGCGGCGGGCAACTTTTATTACTTTCGCTGGATGGCACCGCAGCAGGCGGAGACCGCCCGGCTGGATGCCGCTCAGTTGAAGCTGGCGACGCAGCCGGTATGGCGTACCATCAAAGTGCAGCAGCCGGCGCTTTACAAGCAGGCCAGTGATGAGCTGTTGAACGGTCTGCAAAGTGGTCTGACCGAGCAGCAGGCCTTTGACCGCCTGCGTCCGCTGGCGGCAGATTTGCTCAATCAGCGAATTAACGCCGCCGCCGATGAAGATCTTATCGGCTATATGAAAGTCTCGCTGGAGGAGATGAAGCAGCTCCGCCAGCAGAGCGCCGATCGCTGTTTCCGCTTCCTGTTCCCGCAGGTCCGGGGAGGCGTGGATATTGCCGAGCTGCTGCCGCAGCCGCTGGTTGAGAGTGAGATGCAGGCGATGGACCGGCTGTTAGTCAACAGTCGGGATGGCGATCGTGTTGTGGATCTGCCGCGTGGGCGCAAGCAGCTTCAGTCGGTGGTCAAGACGCTGTACGGCAAGTGGGGCAGCGACTTACAAACCCTGAATACACCGGCAGAACCTGGCGTGGATGAGAGCAAACTCTGCGATATGACCATCGATCTTTATCAGTCTGTGCTGGCACTTGCGGATAAAGATTCAGCCAACGTTTTGCGTATAATTATTAGTGGAACAGGTAATTAATCCTGAAAAAAAGCCCGCTCGCCGCGGGCATAAGTCATCAAGTAAAGCAATGATATAACAATAAAAACCTGGTGTGGTTCAGACAGTTGCGCTGTCTGGATGCATAGTCGCACTGAAAGACGGATAACGCCAGGCGTCTCCCCGAATTGATTCAATCGGTAAAACATTGCATTTTTCTTCTCTGCGCGCTGTGAGGGTTACAGGCGTGGCGTTGAGTAAAAAAATGCAAATGCGCCGTAGTCTGATAGTCCCCGGAGGCGAGGTTGTTATCATGCTGCCCGGAGGAAAAGAGCAATGATGAAAACAAAAATAACCGCCTTAGTGGCACTGCTGCTGCTGGCGGGCTGTACGTCCAGCAAGCCTGGCGCATTTGAAAAAGTGGACGAAGATCCGGCGGTAAATACCGTGCAGTATCGCTTTAACCCGACCAAAGTGGATAAAGTGGCGCTGGCTGAAGATATTGAACGTTACTGCACCGAAAAGGGATTTGATAAAGTAGAAGCGCTGTCTCCGCAGGAGAGCCACGTACCGGGATTAATGAAAGCCTGGTATCAGTGTAATTACAGTATTAAAAGTTAAAAAAATGGGCGGATGATTATCCGCCCAATCTTTATCAACAATCACTACCTTTATTTATTGTTATCTTGCCGTGTGCAGGCTTTGCCCGCCGTCGGTGAGAGTCCTCACCAGATTAGGTTACCAGCCCCGATGCGGGCCGCCGCGATGGTAGCCGCCATGATAGCCACCACCCCCGTGATATCCGCCGCCGCCATGATGAGGTGGGGCCACGATACAGCCACTCAGCATAATAATCAGTGCCATTACTGAGGTTGCTTTCATTATATTTTTCATCATTTCACTCCTGCCATTTCGATACGTACAAAGTTAACAAGGCAAAGTGGAGAAATAATGCGGGAATTGTAGAGTTATTTATTCAGATATTTCAAGTTATGTCTGGGTGAAAGCTATAACTCGACCCTCTTAATATTAAATAAGAATAGTATTAAATATAGACCGCGCTGATAAGAATCATCTTAAATTAATATCAGTATCGGGCTCGTCCTCGTTAAGTTGATGCGCTATTGTTTGTGCTTCTGTGGCGGAAATAACGTAAATTTTAGCCGTACATTCTTATCAAGGAGCGGTAATGAGCTATCAGGTAGAAAACGTACTGCACGCGCAGACCGAACTGGGCGAATGCCCGCTGTGGGATACACAGCAGCAGGTACTGTGGTTTGTCGATATCCTGGCCCCGGCGCTGCATCGCTTCGATCCGGCCAGCGGCGAACATCAGGTCTGGCCGGTTGCGGAAGATATCGGCTGCATCGGTCTACGAGACGAAGGTGGACTGATTGCGGCCCTGCGCAGCGGGGTGTGTTTCCTCGATGAACAGGGGAACATCATCCGGCGGATCGCCGACAATCCCGGTGAGGCGGCGCGGAGCCGCTTTAACGATGGCCGCGTCGATCCGTTCGGCCGCTTCTGGTGCGGCAGCCTGTGGGAACCCCAGGATCGCAACGGCGGCAAACTGTGCCGCGTAGACGAGAAGCTGCGGCTGACGGTACAGGCGGAAGATATCAAAATCTCCAACGGGCTGGCATTTTCACCCGATCGCCGCTGGATGTACCACACCGATACGCCGAACGGCGTGATGTACCGCTATCCGCTCGATGCCGCAGGCGAGCCGGGCGAGCGGCAGGTGGTCAGGCACTTTATCCAGCAGCAGGGCGGTTTACCGGACGGGGCCGCCGTGGACAGTGAAGGCTTCTACTGGTCGGCGATGTTCGACGGCCAGCGGGTGATTCGCCTCGACCCGACCAGCGGCGACATTGTCGATGAGATCCCGCTGCCGGTACGCTGGCCCACCATGGTGGCGTTTGGCGGCCACGATCTGAAAACGCTGTATATCACCAGTTCGCGTGAGAACCGTACCGCCGAAGAGCTGGCACAGTATCCGCAGTCCGGCGATCTGTTTGCCGTGCGGGTTAACGTTGCCGGCCTGCCCGAGCCGCGCTTTATCCAGCAATAAAAAAAACCGCCGTCGGTCAGGACGGCGGTTCATCGTCTTCACACTATCAGGCGTGCTGCAGCTCTTTTTTCTGCTCCGCGCTGGCATTTGGCATACGGATAATCGCCGACATCAGCAGTGATACCACCAGCAGCGCCATAATCAGGCTGAAGGTCACCATAAAGCCGCCAAATAGGGAGGCGATGAGCGAACCGAGCACGCTACCGATACCGAAGCCGAGATAAATCACGCCGTAGTTTTTGGTCAGGTTATTAAGCCCGAAGAAATCACTGACCAGCGACGGATAAACGGTAATGGTGCCGCCGAAGCTGAAGGCCACGCAGGCCACGGCAATAAAGAAGGTCGTTTCATTCATGCTGCTGAACAAAAGAATACTCATGCCGCACAGGGAGACGACCTGCGCCAGGCTAATCACCCGGATACGTGCCACTTTATCGGACATAATACCCAGTATCAGACGACCGCTCAGGTTAGCGATAGCGATGATGGTCACCGCGCTGGCGGCGGTCTGGCCGCTTAGGTGAACCAGACTCTCACCGATATCCTTCGCCACGCCAATCACATACAGACCGCTCATGCACGCCGTCAGGAACATCAGCGCCAGCATCCAGTACTGCGGCAGGCGCATGGACTCTGCCAGCGTATAATCACGAGCCGGCTGAACGCCGCTGGTGGCTGAAGCCTTCTGCAGCGGTGCATCCTTCATCATCAGTGAACCCAGCACGATCATGCTCATCGCCAGGCCGCCCCAGATAATAAAGGTGGTTTCCAGGCTGTTGACGCTGAGCAGGTAGCTACAGATAAATTTGAAGCCCAGGCTGCCCAGTCCGTAAGCGCCGATCGAGCAGGCGGAAATCAGCCCTTTACGCTCCGGGAACCACTTCACGCAGTTAGACAGGGTAATCAGATAGCCTGCACCATCCGCCAGGCCGACCAGCACGCCCGCCGTGAGGTACAGCATAAACAGATTATCCGCCTGCGAGGTCAGCATCAGACCGGCGGCCATCAGCAAACCGGCGGACAGCGTGACCTTGCGTACGCCAAAACGCTCCTGCAGCTTCCCGGCAACGGAAGAGGCAAGAGCCAGGCCGAGGCTTAACAGGCCAAAGGAAAACGCCACCTTACTAATCGGCGCATCCAGCTTGCTGGACAGCTGGCCGTTAAACAGGCTCCAGGTGTAAACCGAACCGAGGGCAAACTGGGTAATGATGGTGCCAATCAGGGTTAACCAGCGGGTGCGGTTAACGCTGTTGCTTAGGGTTGGTGTGCTCATGAATTTCTCCCAATGGGAAGGCTAAGAATCTTTAAATTGGGGAAATTTTAAGCCTGCCTGCGATAGCCACGGCGGAAAAGGGCATGAAGTGCCGCGTTCAGGGAATGAAATGCATGGATCGCGACATGAATGACATTTTGCCGCGTCTTGAACGGCTGGAGGATGAAGTAACTATATTGATTTAAATCAATTTTTTAAAAATTACCAGCCCTGGCGTATGAAGTCAATGAGGGGATGTGGGGTTAACCATAGTGAGGGTTTCTGTGGGCCACAGGCTTGAGTTCGTTTATCAGATTGACGTCAGATAAATGCGATATCTGCTGCTAAATTTATCTTAGGATAATGTGAGGTCGAAATTATTTTCACTGTGGTGCTATATCGGTGCTATATCGGTGCTTATTAATTTATTTTTTTATATAGTAAAAAATCCAATTATCACTGTTTCTTTTTTTTATTATTAATTTTGTGTGGTAAGTCTAAAATAGTTAACATTTTCTTTTGTTAAATGATGCTTAAAACAGGGTTTTATTAAGATGTTTCTTGTTAATCATCCTGTTTTAAAATTTTCATGATGTTTGTCAATTTTATATTAATTTGATGTATTGTTTTGTGATTGATTTTTAATTCGATTCATTACTCTGCGTTTATGATGGTTTTAGCGTGTTGATGGCCATTTTACGACGGTTTTTTTGATGTGCAGAGGATTAGTGTCTTAAATTATTGAGGTTTTTCTGGGTTTATTATTTAGATTCACAAATTTGATTAATGAAGTCTGAATGCACTACTATCGGCCGAAAGGAAATTAAGGCAGTAATTCATCCATGGCGATATCACAGAGGGACTTATGAGCGACAGCTTCCAGAAGGAAATACCCAAAGCACGTATTAACCTGAAACTCGATCTGCATACCGGCGGTGCCAGTAAGAAGATGGAATTACCGCTGAAATTACTGGTAGCCGGTGATTTCAGCAACGGGCAGGAAACGGCACCGTTATCCGAACGCAGCAAAACGAATATTAACAAAAATAATTTCAACAGCGTGCTGGCTGACTATGCGCCATCGGTCAATATCACCGTTGAAAATACCCTGGCCGGAGACGGCAGTGAAGAAAACATCCCGCTCACCTTCCGCAATATGAAGGATTTTACCCCCGAACAGGTAGCCCGCCAGATACCCCAACTGAAGGCCATGCTGGCCATGCGTAACCTGCTCCGCGATCTGAAAGCCAATCTGCTGGATAACCAGAACTTCCGCAAAGAGCTGGAGAAAATCCTGCTCGACCCGGCGCTGAGCAACGAACTGCGCGGTGAACTGTCAGCGATGGTGCCGGAACAGGCATAACGGTCGCAGTGATTAATGGATTAACAAGAGAATATGCTGATGTCTGTACAAAATGAGAATGCCCCTTCTGCGGGAAGCGAAACCCTTGAGCGCCCGCAGGCGGGCGGCGTTTATGCCTCCCTGTTTGAAAAAATCAACCTTCATCCGGTTTCCACCCTCAGCGCACTGGATATCTGGCAGGATGCGCAGGCGATGTCCGATGCCACCGCCGATGAGCGCCTGACGGCCGGGTTGCAGGTGTTTCTGGAGCGCCTGCGTGAGGCGGGCACCCGTGTTGAAAAGCTGGATAAAGCACTCATCGATCACCATATTGCCGAGCTGGACTTCCAGATTGGCCGCCAGCTGGACGCGGTGCTGCATCATCCTGAGTTCCAGGCCGTTGAGTCACTGTGGCAGGGGGCCAAATCGCTGGTGGATAAGACCGATTTCCGCCAGAACGTCAGGATCGAGCTGCTGGATTTGTCGAAAGAGGATTTGCGCCAGGACTTTGAGGACGCGCCGGAAATTATCCAGAGCGGTCTGTATCTGCAAACCTACGTGGCGGAATATGACACCCCGGGCGGCGAACCGATTGCCGCGCTGATTTCCGCCTGGGAATTTGACGCCTCGGCGCAGGACGTCGCGCTGCTGCGCAATATCTCCAAAGTCTCCGCCGCTGCCCATATGCCGTTTATCGGCTCCGCTGGTCCGGCATTCTTCCTGAAGGAGTCGATGGAAGAGGTGGCGGCCATCAAGGATATCGGCAACTACTTTGACCGTGCCGAATACATCAAGTGGAAATCCTTCCGCGACACCGACGACTCGCGCTATATCGGGCTGGTGATGCCGCGCGTACTGGGCCGCCTGCCGTACGGACCGGACACCGTGCCGGTGCGCAGCTTCAACTACGTGGAAGAAGTGAAAGGTCCGGACCACGACAGATACCTGTGGACCAACGCCTCGTTCGCCTTTGCCGCCAACATGGTGCGCAGCTTTATTGATAACGGCTGGTGCGTGCAGATCCGCGGCCCACAGGCGGGCGGGGCGGTGAAAGATCTGCCGATCCACCTGTACGATCTGGGCACCGGCAATCAGGTGAAAATCCCGTCGGAGGTGATGATACCGGAAACCCGCGAATTCGAATTCGCCAACCTCGGCTTTATCCCGCTTTCCTACTACAAAAACCGCGACTACGCCTGCTTCTTCTCGGCCAACTCGACGCAGAAACCGGCGCTGTACGACACCGCCGACGCCACCGCCAACAGCCGGATCAACGCACGGCTGCCGTACATCTTCCTGCTCTCGCGCATCGCCCACTACCTGAAGCTTATCCAGCGCGAAAACATCGGTACCACCAAGGATCGCCGCCTGCTGGAGCTGGAACTGAACGCCTGGATCCGCGGACTGGTGACCGAGATGACCGACCCGGGAGACGAGCTGCAGGCTTCACACCCGCTGCGCGACGGCAAAGTGGTGGTGGAAGATATCGAAGACAACCCGGGGTTCTTCCGCGTGAAGCTGTATGCGGTACCGCACTTCCAGGTGGAAGGGATGGATATCAACCTGTCGCTGGTTTCGCAGATGCCGAAAGCGAAAGCATAAGGGCGTTGAATGAGAACGGAACAACCGTTATGGGGCCGGGGCATTATGCTCTCGCCCCAGCATTTTCAACAGCAGGCAGCTAACGCGGCCTGGTCTGCAGAATGTATTGCCCGCATGGGGCTGTGCCATCCTTGGGGCGTGATAGAGGCCTCATTCGAAGATGATGCGTTGACGCTGGGCCGCCTGCAGGCCCGCCGTTTGCACATTCGCTTCCAGGACGGAACATTAATTGACACCAACAATGCCGATGCGCTTCCCCCGGTGTTACCGCTGGAAGGGGAAGAGCATGAAACGTTAGTATTGCTTGCGCTACCGCTGCTGCGGGCCAACGGCAACAATTGCCTGAAACCCGAAGAAGTTGCCGAACGACCGGTACGCTATCGTCAGCGCTGGCGAGATATTCGAAACCAGTACGGTGATGACGATCGTCAGATTGCGGTGATGCAGCACGAGCTTTGTCTGCGTTTTTCCCATCAAAACAACAGTGACTATCTCACCTGTGCCGTGGCGCGCCTGCGTCAGGATTCGCAGGGGCTGTGGTCGCTGGATGACAGCTTTCTGCCGCCGATGCTCACCCTGCAAAGCAGCCGCTGGTTAGTGCAACAGCTCGATCAACTGATGACCCAACTGAGCGCTCGCCTGACGAGGCTGATGGCCATGCGTCGCGAAAGTAACGCGCGAATGGCGGATTTCGCCGTCGCTGACGTATCACTGTTTTGGTTGCTGAATGCGCTTAACGGGGCCGAGCCGGTGCTGGCGCAGTTTCTGCAGTTTCCACAGAGTGCACCGGAGCGGTTGTACCCTGAACTTGCCCGGCTGGCTGGCAGCCTGCTGACCTTCTCCCTGGAACACCAGAGCGGGGCGATTCCCCCCTGGCATCACGAACGGCCCAATGAGGTGTTTCCGCCACTGTTTGCTCTGCTGAACGACCTGCTGGAGGCTAGCCTGCCATCGCGCGTGGTGGCGATTGAACTCAGTCACGATAAGCGTATGCATCAGTGGCTGGCACGCCTGCAGGATCCACGCCTGCGTGATGGGGCAGATTACTACCTTTCGGTGCGTTCATCTCAACCGGTGGCGCAGCTGCTGGAGCAGTTCCCGCGCCAGTGTAAGGTCGGCAGCCCGGATTATGTCACCAGCCTGGTCAACGCATCCCGTCAGGGGATCCCGCTTAGGCCGCTCAGTCACGTTCCTGCCGCCATCCCGCTACGCCTGGAAAACCAGTATTTCTCACTGGATCTTTCCCATCCTGCCGCGCGGGAAATGCTGGAGAGCGGCAACTGTATGTTCTACACGCCGGGCACGCTGGGCGAGCCTGAACTTGAACTCTATGCGGTACTCAGAACATGAGCGATAGCAAACGTGGATCGGGCTCGTCCATCGATATTGATGGGTTGTTTCAGGATACCTGGCTGCAGGTTATCAGCTTGCGCCACGGGCCAAAATTTCAGGACGGAGAAGGCCACCTTCTCTGGCAGCGCTGCGTGACGGACGTTGAACGCGTACAGCTGTCGCTGAAGGCAGCCGGGCTGGATGAGGCCAGCTGTCAGCATATTCTTACTGCGCACTGTGCCCTGCTGGATGAGGCGGTAAAAAGCCGTGGCGTGCAGGATGATGCCTGCATGCAGTGGTATGACATGCCGCTACAGGGGCATTTTCTTGGCACCATTGAGGCGGGGGATACGCTGTGCGACCGCATGCGCGCCGTGCTGCGTGAACCCCGGCCCGATGCGGCGGTGTTAACCTGCTTTCACCGGGTGATGCTGCTGGGGTTTCTCGGGAGCTATCGCACGCTGAACGATCCGCAGCGTGAACAGCTGGTCAGCGCGTTGAGCGGGCAGGTTCCGCCCTTTACCGTTCGTTATGGCCATCCGGTATTAGAAAATGTCCATTCGTCGAGCCGGATTGGATCCGGTTTTTCATCCTGGCCCGTGCGTATCAGCGTGAGTGTACTGGTCCTCGTTGTGCTCTGGTGGGGGTTGGACCGATCGCTGGAAAGAATGCTGGCGACCCTGCTGCCGGGAGTTAACCCATGACTTCCGTGCAGCGCAGCGTGCTGGCGATATGGTCAGCGTTGCTGAGTGCCGTTGTATGCCTCGGGTTTTTGCCACTTTCGCCTCGTGCTGCGGCAGGACTAGCGCTGATTTGCATTGGTGGGATCGCAGCCGTCTGGTTTCTGGCTGCCCGCCGCAGAGTGCATAAGGCGGCGATCCGCTTCAATAATTTGCCGGATGCCAGCTGGCGGCAGCCGGTAGTGCTGGTATGTGGCGATCTTTCGCAGCCGTGGCCGCAGGCGTCCCCGGTGCTGACCCTGGCACAGGGCTGCTGGATCAGAGTCGACAACCCGCAGGATCTGGAACAGGTTGCCCGCCATCTGCTGTGGCTGCGGCCGGATTGGGGACGCCAGCTGTCGCTGATGGTGAGTGTCTGCCCGCAGCAGCAGAGCGACACGGAAACGCTGACTGGCCGTTTACTGACCCTGCGCTGGCAGCTCAGCCAGCTGCGCCGCGAAACAGGCTATGCGATCCCGCTGCTGCTGAGTGGCCAGCTGGGCTGCAGCATGATGATCGAAAGCCTGTGGCAGACCGCGATCGCCGATCAAGAGATCCACGTCTGGCGTGAGGGATCGCCTCCCGTATCCGTTGCGTCCTGGTTTGCCAGCGATGGCGCTCAGGCTATGCAGTCGCAGGCGATTTTCGGCAGTCTGTCTGCGTGGTTTAACCAGCATGTTGCCGCGGTATTTACCACTGAAAACCCGGATATCCCTGCTGTTTTACCTGTGGCGATCGTTTGGGGAGCTGGGCCTGCACTCACCGGAGCATTGCCGGAATCAGCCTGGATCAGCTGGCTGCGGCAGCACAGCGCGATGCGACAGGTCACCGGCTGGTATCCGTCTGAAAATAGCACCGACGCCTACAGCTTGCTGCCTGACTTTCTTTTGCCCCTGTTACCCCAGGGGCGCGGATTGACGCCGCGCCAGCGTGCTTGCCGTGCCGGGCTGGCTGCATTTACCTGTGCGGCGATAGTGGCACTGTCCTGCAGTGGCTGGAATAACCGCCAGCTGTTGCAGCGGCTGAGTTTCGATGTTCAGCACTTTTACCGGATAGCCAGCAGCGACCACGCCCGTAAAGCCGAGGCGGTACAAACCCTGAAGCAGGATGCCGCGCAGTTGGATGAATGGGCACGCAACGGCGCACCGATGCGTCTGGGGCTTGGGCTGTATCGGGGGGAACGCCTGCGTCTGCCAGTTTTGGCGGCGATTCGCTCCTACAGACCACCAGCCGCCCCGCAGAAACCGATACCGGAGACCCGGCCAGAAATCGCGCCGCAAATCGTTCGCCTCGACAGCATGTCGCTGTTCGACTCCGGTCAGTCCAGGCTGAAAACCGACTCCACCAAAATGCTGATTAACTCCCTGGTTGGCATCAGGGCGAAGCCGGGCTGGCTGATTGTGATCAGCGGATACACCGATAACACCGGCAGCCCGGGGCTTAACCAGGCGCTGTCGCTGAAGCGTGCCGAAGCGGTACGCAACTGGATGCGTGACACCGGCGATCTGCCGGAAAGCTGTTTTGCGGTGCAGGGCTATGGTCAAAATCGCCCGATCGCGAGCAATGATACGGCGGAAGGGCGAGCGCTCAACCGCCGTGTCGAAATCAGTCTGGTACCGCAGGCAGATGCCTGTCAGATACCGGGCAAAACCCCAACGTCATCTCAGGATGATGACGTATCACCACACAATGGAGAGTAATTCAATGGCAATTCCTGTTTATCTTTGGCTGAAGGACGACGGCGGTGCGGACATTAAAGGATCCGTTGATGTTAAGGATCGTGAGGGCAGCATCGAGGTGGTGGCGCAGGAGCATAACCTGTACATCCCGACCGATAACAACACCGGCAAGCTGACCGGTACCCGCATTCATACCCCGTTCCTGTTCACCAAGGAAATCGACTCCTCTACGCCGTACCTGTACAAGGCCGTGACTACCGGCCAGACCCTGAAGTCTGCGGAATTCAGATGGTACAAAATCAACGACGCGGGCCAGGAGGTGGAGTATTTCAACACTAAGCTGGAAAACGTGAAGCTGGTGAAAGTTGCGCCGAAAATGCACGACATTAAAGATCCGGCCTACGAGAAGCATAACCACCTCGAGCAGATTGAACTGCGCTACGAAAAAATCACCTGGACCTACAAAGACGGCAACATCATTCATTCCGACTCCTGGAACGAACGCGCCACCGCGTAAGCCTCTGGCGGGCAGGTCTCCTGTCCGCCTTTTTTTGTTTTTGCCGAGCGCCTGTTGCCACGGGCGCTCGGCAAAAATCACCATCCGAAAATTCGACCTGATGCGCTATAGGCACTTTGCACAAAGAAAAGCGATGGGCGGTAGCGTGTCTGAAGGTCCCTGACAGCGAGTGAACTCACATGGAAAATCCCGCAATTCTGCTGCGTCGTCTTAACCCTTACTGTGCCCGCGCCATGGAAGGGGCGGCTTCTTTATGCCAAACCCGCGCCCATGCGGAAATCATGCCAGAACACTGGTTGCTGAAACTGCTGGAGCAGGGGGAGGGGGATCTCACCGTGCTGGCGCGCCGCTACGAGTGGGATGTGGACGGAATGTGGCAGGCGCTGCTGGACTGGATGGATAATCTGCCGCGGTCGGTGCGCGGCCGCCCGCAGCTGTCGGAAAATATTCAGGTGCTGATGCAGGAAGCCTGGCTGCTGGCTTCGCTTGCCGGGGAAGAGCAGATTCGGGGTCAGCACCTGCTGATGGCGCTGGCGGGAAAACCAAAACTGCTGCGCTGCGATGGGCTTTGGCCGCTGCTGACGCTGGGGCAGGTTCAGATCGAACGTCTGCGCCCGTTACTGGATGCGCAGTCGGATGAGCGCCCGGATGTCCAGCTGGAAGAAGAACGTATCGCCGGCAGCGAGGTGGAGTTTGTCGGCCAGGCGGTATCCTCGCCGGTGCAGGACGGCGAATTGTCACCCGCACTGCAGAATGCGCTGGATAAATTCACCCTCGATGTGACTGTCAAAGCCCGGGAAGGCCAAATCGACCCGGTATTTGGACGCGAGACTGAAATCCGCCAGATGGTGGATATTCTTTCCCGCCGCCGTAAAAACAACCCGATTCTGGTCGGTGAGCCGGGCGTAGGCAAAACGGCGCTGGTGGAAGGACTGGCGCTGCGCATTGCGGAAGGAAACGTACCGGAAAGCCTGAAGCCGGTGAGCCTGCGTACGCTCGATCTCGGGCTGTTACAGGCCGGAGCGGGGGTCAAAGGTGAATTTGAGCAACGGCTGAAAAACGTTATTACTGCGGTGCAGCAGTCCCCGACGCCGGTACTGCTGTTTATTGATGAAGCGCACACGATTATCGGTGCCGGGAACCAGGCGGGCGGCGCGGATGCGGCGAATTTGCTGAAACCTGCGCTGGCCCGCGGCGAACTGCGCACCATCGCGGCGACCACCTGGAGCGAATACAAGCAGTATTTCGAGCGTGACGCGGCGTTGGAGCGTCGCTTCCAGATGGTTAAGGTCGACGAGCCGGATGACGATACCGCCTGCCTGATGCTGCGAGGCCTGAAATCCCGCTATGCAGAACATCATGGCGTACACATCACCGACGATGCGGTGCGCGCGGCGGTGAGCCTGTCCCGCCGCTATCTGACCGGGCGCCAATTGCCGGATAAAGCCGTTGACCTGCTCGATACGGCGGCAGCCCGTGTGCGCATGAGTCTGGATACGGTACCGGAAGCACTGACTGAATACCGGGCAAAGCTCACGGCGCTGGATGTGGAAAAACAGGCGCTGCTGGAAGATATCGCGCTCGGCGGCAGCGATCGCAGCGACAGGCTGGCGGTCATCGAGCAGCAGCAGGTTGCCCTGATCGTCGAGCTGGACGAGCGGGAATCGCAGTATGGGCGAGAGCTGGCGCTGACAACACAATTGCTTGAGGTGCGCCAGAACGTCAACCGTCGGACGGAAATCGCTGCGCTACAGCAGCAGCTCTCCGCGCTTCAGGATAATACACCGCTGCTGACCCCGGACGTTGACACCCGCACGGTCGCTAACGTGATTGCCGACTGGACCGGCGTGCCGCTGTCTTCATTAATTAAAGACGAACAAACGGAACTGCTGACCCTGGAAAACGAGATCGGCAAACGCGTGGTTGGGCAGGAAGTATCGCTCAACGCCATCGCTCAGCGCCTGCGCGCTGCCAAAACCGGCCTCACCACCGAGAACGGCCCTCAGGGGGTGTTCCTGCTGGTCGGGCCAAGCGGCGTGGGTAAAACCGAAACCGCGCTGGCGCTGGCGGACGTTCTGTACGGCGGCGAAAAGTCGCTGATCACCATTAACCTTTCCGAGTATCAGGAACCGCATACCGTATCGCAGCTGAAAGGCTCACCGCCGGGCTACGTCGGCTATGGGCAGGGCGGCATTCTGACCGAAGCGGTACGTAAACGCCCCTACAGCATCGTACTGCTGGATGAGGTGGAAAAAGCTCACCGCGACGTGATGAACCTGTTCTATCAGGTATTCGACCGGGGCTTTATGCGCGATGGCGAAGGGCGGGAAATCGACTTCCGTAATACGGTGATCCTGATGACCTCCAACCTGGGCAGCGAACTGCTGATGCAGGGAGTTGAGGACGATCCAGAGGTAACGGAAAGCACCCTGCATGAACTGTTGCGCCCGTTACTGCGCGACCACTTCCAGCCCGCGCTGCTGGCCCGTTTCCAGACGGTGATTTTCCGTCCGCTGGATCAGGAAGCGATGCGGACCATCGTACAGATGAAGCTGGAGCAGGTGAGCAAGCGCCTGCACCGGCATTACGGACTGAATACGCACATTGCCGACAGCCTGTACGATGCACTGACCGCCGCCTGCCTGCTGCCGGATACCGGTGCGCGCAATGTCGACAGCCTGCTCAATCAGCAAATTTTGCCGGTCCTGAGCCAGCAGTTGCTGAGCCATATGGCGGCGAAGCGTAAACCACAAACGCTGATGCTCGGATGGTACGAAGAGGACGGAATCGTGATGGAATTTGATGGCGATGCGGCAGAGGCAGAGGGAGAACGGCTATGAGCACCAATCCCACGATAACATTCAGCCACAGCCATCATCTGCTGGCGGTGAGAGGGTGTCAGCCTGAGCTTGATGTGCTGGCCTTCGAAGGCGATGAAGCCCTGAGC
>NZ_RJVB01000013.1 GCF_003751505.1 Erwinia sp. JUb26
ATCAGTACAGAATCGGTGGAGCGGTAGTTCAGTTGGTTAGAATACCTGCCTGTCACGCAGGGGGTCGCGGGTTCGAGCCCCGTCCGTTCCGCCACCCTTTTAGGGGCGTAGTTCAATTGGTAGAGCACCGGTCTCCAAAACCGGGTGTTGGGAGTTCGAGTCTCTCCGCCCCTGCCAGATAGAGAAAAATCCTTTGCTTAGGCAAAGGATTTTTTTTTGTCTGCAATTCAGAAAATTCAGCCCGCAGTAGCAAAAAACGCGTGGCTTACCCCGCTCATATGCAAAAATCACTCGTTTTAAAGAGCCGTTGAGCGGCTCTTTTGTCGTTTTTATCAACGTTTATTGCTCAGGTATTGACCGAAGATTTGATGAGTTGACGAATATGTGTTTGCTGATCGCTATTCTGTAACCAGACTGCATATAAAGGTCTGACGACAACGGCCGTGTCCTGTACAGAGAGAAGATCGCTATATTCTGCCTCCCAAAAGTCCGGTAAAAATGCACAGGCTCCGGTGGTATGTAGCAGCTGACGCGTTAAATGCGCAGAGGTTGTGGTCAGTACCGGGATGTCGTCAGCACCGGCCAGATAATTTTCATGTTGATGAAAATCGGCACCCCATTCCAGCTTAATGTAAGCATATTTCTCCTTTTTCTCTGATTTTCGCGATCTGAAGAGCGTCAGCGAAATATGACCGATTTGATGGCTTGTCAGCTCGTCCATTTTTGGGGCTTCAGTGGTGATCAACAGATCAAGCTGGCGCTCATGCAACTGCTTAACCAGCAGATGGCGTTGTGCAACGCGAGCCTCAAGATGCAGGCTTTCATGCTGCTGGTACAGCGTTTGCAGCCATGGCGTCAGATAAGCCTCCCAGAGCGAAGCGCTGGCCCCTATCGACAGTTCATGCTGCTGTTGGGTATGCGAGACCTCTTTT
Source organism: Erwinia sp. JUb26 (assembly GCF_003751505.1). Lineage (GTDB taxonomy): Bacteria > Pseudomonadota > Gammaproteobacteria > Enterobacterales > Enterobacteriaceae > Erwinia. The sequence continues at coordinate 933 of NZ_RJVB01000013.1, forward strand.
TTAGCCATTTGCCACGTATTCATCAGGCTCTCTGCATAGGGCAGCAAACGCTCTCCCGCTGAGGTTAGCCTGATATTGTTGCGATGCCGGGTAAACAGGTTCACGCCCAGCTGGTTTTCAAGCTGCCGAATGCGAAAACTAACGGCGGACTGCGTTAGATAGAGTGCTTCCGCAGCTCGTCCAAAGTGGCGAGTTCTGCTCACTTCAAGAAAGGTTTTTAGTAATTCCGTATCCACAGCTATCTCCTAAAAAACATTTGTCGTTATGATTTAAATGTTTTGTTTTACACTCTGTCAAGCCTATCTAATACTCCGCGCCATAAATAGCTCGGCCTTAAAAGAGTTAGGAGCGTGTAAAATGGCGGAAAGCTTCGCAACAACCAGTCGTTTTTTTGATAACAAACATTATCCCCGCGGGTTCTCCCGGCACGGCGATTTCACCATCAAAGAAGCCCAACTTCTTGAGCGTCATGGTTATGCTTTTAACGAGCTGGATCTGGCAAAGCGTGAGCCGACGACGGAAGAAGAGCGTCTGTTTATTGAGGTGTGCCGCGGCGTGCGTGAACCGCAAACCGAGGCAGAGAGAGTCTGGTCTAAGTACATGACCCGTATTCAACGTCCTAAGCGTTTTCATACCCTTTCAGGCGGTAAACCGCAGATGGAAGGCGTGGAAGACTATTCGGATAGTGACGATTAAGATGAAGGGGCTCCGGCCCCTTTTTCATGCCTACTACCCCAGACTTTTTTGTAGATGAATCAGTAATCGATCCATTCCCCGATAGCTCACCGCTTCAGTCAAATATTCCCGATTAATTTCATCATCACCCGCCAGGTCGGCGATCGTTCGCGCTACCTTCAAAATGCGCTGCCAGGCCCTCACCGACAGTCCTAGCTGATTCAATACCTGTTCCAGCCATTCGGCATCTTCATTTTTTAACATGCAGCAGTTTTTGATTTCATTATTACTCATCAGGGCGTTCACTTTCCCAATGCGCGCCAGCTGGCGTTCACGAGCAACGACAACACGTTGCCGGACGGTAGCACTGGATTCACTTTCACTCCTTTGTGCACTCAGCGTTCCGGTCGGTAGCAGCGGCACTTCCAGTGAAAGATCAAAACGGTCAAGGAAAGGGCCAGATAACCGGCTCAGATAGCGCAGCGTCTGCTGTGGAGAACAGCGATTATATGGGCCGCTATAGTGCCCTGTAGGGCTGGGATTCATCGCGGCGATCAGCTGGAATCGCGCCGGGTAGGTCACTTTAGCGCGGGCGCGGGATATACCGATCTCACCGGACTCCAGTGGCTCACGCAGGGCATCCAACGCACGGCGTTCAAACTCCGGAAGCTCATCAAGAAACAACACGCCGTTGTGTGCCAGTGATATTTCACCCGGCTTTGGCAACGCACCACCACCAACCAAAGCAAACAGAGACGCGCTGTGGTGAGGAGAGCGAAACGGACGCTGGCGCCAGTGAGCATGCATACCGTCACTCCTGACGAGGCTGGCAATGCAGGCACTCTCCAGTGCTTCCCGATCGCTGAGCGGCGGCATAAGGCTATTCAGACGCGTTGCCAGCATGGTCTTACCGGTACCGGGCGGACCGATGAGCAACAGATTGTGCCCGCCGGCAGCAGTAATCTCCAGTGCGCGCTTGGCCTGCTGCTGGCCTATGACTTCCTGCAGGTCACCTTCCACTGCCGGCAGGTCATCATGCTTTACGCACGCGCGTTCCAGCTGTGCTTCGCCATGCAGAAAAGCGCAGACCTCCAGCAAATCGCGTGCGAGTAGGTTATCACCGTGTTCTATCAGGCCAACCTCTGCGAGATTGTCCGCAGAGAGGATAAGCTGCCTTCCAGCCTCCTGAGCGGCCATGGCGGCCGGGATGACCGCCTGTACGCCCCGTAGAGCGCCTGTCAGCGCCAGTTCGCCCAGGAATTCATAATGCAGGAGTTTCTCCGCAGGAATTTGCTCTGAGGCTGCGAGAATGGCAACTGCGATAGGAAGATCGAATCTTCCCCCTTCTTTGGGTAAATCGGCCGGGGCCAGGTTAACGGTAATGCGCTTTGCCGGGAAAGAAAATCCACAGTTAATAATGGCGCTGCGTACCCGATCTCTGGCCTCTCTGACGGCAGTTTCAGGTAAACCCACCATGGAAAGCGCGGGAAGCCCGTTACTCAGATGAACTTCAACGCAAACCTGCGGTGCCTGAATGCCAATCGCCGCACGCGTGTAAGCAACAGATAGCGACATGGAACCTCCTTTTAGGCCACTGTGCGCAACTATTGTTCATCTGACGATTGGCAGAAGGAATCACTGTGAGACGGGCCGACAGCTATTTTGCGGTGATGCAGGGCGTTTCATCAGGTTGCGATCCGTCGCGAAAATTCCACTATGTGGAAATAAAGCGATCACGACAGGTGAGTATTGAAAATTCCTCAACATCCTCTTATCCACTGAATAACAATAGTTTTTACTTTTATTGCGGACGAGGTCATAAAATAAAATGATGAAAAAAGTTGAATATGGTTACGTAACTGTGATAACTCTATAGACATTAATTCGAACAAGTGAATTGAAAGAATCCAAATGAAAGCCCTTCTACGAGTCATTAGCCTAGTCGTCATTAACGTCGTCGTGATTATTATCACGCCGTGCGGGGCTACGCTCGGAGAAAGAAAGGCTTAAAAATCAAGCCTGAATTCGAAAGAACCCCCGCACCGAAAGGTCCGGGGGTTTTTTTTTGCAAGGCAAAACGTGTTAAGGAACATAAGATGAACAGTAGCATAAAATGCTGTTGTTCCCAGCAAGAGGCGGGGGAATAACTATGAATGGTGCACAGTGGGTGGTTCAAGCTTTGCGAGCGCAGGGAGTCGAGACCGTATTCGGCTATCCTGGTGGAGCAATTATGCCGGTCTATGACGCGCTCTATGACGGCGGTGTCGAACACCTACTGTGCCGCCACGAGCAGGGTGCTGCTATGGCCGCTATCGGCTTTGCCCGCGCAACCGGAAAAGTCGGTGTCTGCATCGCCACTTCTGGCCCCGGCGCGACCAACCTGATTACCGGTCTTGCCGACGCGCTGCTGGATTCGGTTCCCATTGTTGCTATCACCGGGCAGGTCTCTTCTGCGGTCATGGGCACCGATGCCTTCCAGGAGATCGACGTTCTGGGCCTCTCGCTGGCCTGTACCAAACACAGCTTCCTGGTGGAATCACTCGATGAGCTTCCGAGCGTGATGGCTGAAGCCTTCGCCATTGCCAAATCCGGTCGTCCCGGCCCCGTTCTGGTTGATATTCCTAAGGACATCCAGCTGGCCAGCGGCGATCTGACTGCCCATCTGCTGCCGGTTGAGCAGGAGCAGGCTCATCCGCACGCTGAGCTTCAGCAGGCCCGTCATTTGCTGGCGCAGTCGCAAAAGCCGATTTTATACGTGGGTGGCGGCGTAGGGATGGCCGATGCGGTGCATGCGCTGCGCGCCTTCGCTAAAGAAACCGGCATCCCTACCGTTGCGACCCTGAAAGGCCTGGGCACGCCGGACATGGAAGATGAGTGCTATCTCGGCATGCTGGGTATGCACGGCACCAAAGCGGCGAACCTCGCCGTTCAGCAGTGCGATTTGCTGATTGCCGTCGGTGCTCGCTTTGACGACAGGGTAACCGGCAAGCTGGACACCTTTGCCCCGCACGCCAGCGTTATCCATATGGATATCGACCCGGCGGAGCTGAACAAACTGCGCCGCGCACACGTTGCCCTGCAGGGCGATCTGAACAAGCTGCTGCCGGATCTCTATCAGCCGGTGGCGATCTCCGCCTGGCGCGAAGAGATCAAGGCGCTGAAAGCCGATCACGGCTGGCGTTACGATCACCCGGGCGAGGCGATTTTTGCGCCGTTGTTCCTGAAGCAGCTGTCGGACCGCAAAGCGGATAGCAGCGTAGTCACCACCGATGTCGGCCAGCACCAGATGTGGGCGGCGCAGCATATGAGCTTTACCCGCCCGGAGAATTTCATCACCTCCAGCGGTTTGGGCACCATGGGCTTTGGCCTGCCGGCAGCCGTGGGCGCACAGGTGGCCCGTCCCGACGATACCGTGATCTGCGTCTCCGGCGATGGCTCATTTATGATGAATGTACAGGAGCTGGGCACCATCAAACGCAAACAGCTGCCGGTGAAAATCGTGCTGCTGGATAACCAGCGCCTGGGTATGGTGCGCCAGTGGCAGCAGCTGTTCTTCGAAGAACGTTACAGCGAAACCAATCTCTCAGATAACCCGGACTTTCTCACACTGGCTAGTGCTTTCAATATTCCCGGCCAGCGCATTACCCGTAAAGATCAGGTCGACGCCGCATTAGACGCTTTGCTGCACAGTGAAGGGCCATACATGCTCCACGTCGCGATTGACGAGCATGAGAACGTCTGGCCTCTGGTACCGCCCGGTGCCAGCAACGAAAATATGATGGAGAAAACCTCATGATGCAGCATCAATTGTCTATCGAAGCGCGTTTTCGCCCGGAAATACTGGAGCGCATTTTACGTGTGATCCGTCACCGTGGTTTCCAGGTATGCACGATGAATATGGCTTCGCTGGCGAATACCGACAATATTAATATTGAATTGACCGTTGCCAGCCAGCGTTCAGTCGATTTACTGTCAACACAGTTAAGTAAATTGATGGACGTTGCATGCGTTCAGGTTCAACAACAGACAACACAACAAATCCGCGCTTAAGCGGGCAAGGAAATAAGCATGACGAAGAAAGCTGACTTTATCTGGTTCAATGGCGAGATGGTTAAATGGGAAGACGCGAAGGTGAGCGTTATGTCCCACGCACTGCACTACGGTACGTCCGTATTTGAAGGCGTCCGTTGCTATGACTCGCACAAAGGACCAGTGGTCTTCCGCCATCGTGAACATATGCAGCGCCTGCGCGACTCTGCAAAAATCTACCGTTTCCCTGTCAGCCAGAGCGTTGATGAACTGATGGAAGCGTGCCGCGAAACGCTGCGCAAAAACAATCTGAAAAGCGCGTATATTCGTCCGCTGGTGTTTGTGGGCGATGTGGGCCTGGGCGTGAACCCGCCAGACGGCTACAGCACTGATGTGATCATCGCCGCGTTCCCGTGGGGTGCTTACCTGGGTGCTGAAGCGCTGGAGCAGGGCATCGATGCGATGGTGTCTTCATGGAATCGCGTGGCACCAAACACCCTGCCCACCGCGGCGAAAGCAGGTGGTAACTACCTGTCTTCCCTGCTGGTTGGCAGCGAAGCGCGTCGCCATGGCTATCAAGAAGGTATCGCACTCGACACTCAGGGCTACATCTCTGAAGGCGCCGGTGAGAACCTGTTTGAAGTGAAAGACGGCATTCTGTTTACCCCGCCGTTCACCTCTTCCGCACTGCCGGGCATTACCCGTGATGCCATTATTAAACTGGCGCAGGATCTGGGCATCGAAGTCCGTGAGCAGGTGCTGTCGCGTGAATCACTGTACCTGGCGGATGAAGTGTTTATGTCCGGTACTGCTGCTGAGATCACACCGGTTCGTAGCGTTGATGGCATCCAGGTGGGTGAAGGTAAACGTGGTCCGGTTACCGAGCGTATTCAGTCTGCATTCTTTGGCCTGTTCACTGGCGAAACTGAAGACAAATGGGGTTGGCTGGATCCGGTTAACTCATAAGAACTATGTATTTTCTCGGGCGTCAGTTGACGCCCGCGTACCATCGATTTCTGGAGTAATAGAGCATGCCTAAGTACCGTTCCGCTACCACCACTCATGGGCGCAATATGGCGGGTGCCCGTGCCCTGTGGCGCGCCACAGGAATGACCGATGATGACTTCGGTAAGCCGATCATTGCAGTCGTCAACTCCTTCACGCAGTTCGTGCCGGGTCACGTTCACCTGCGCGATCTGGGTAAACTGGTCGCTGAGCAGATCGAAGCGTCAGGCGGCGTGGCGAAAGAATTTAATACCATCGCCGTTGATGATGGTATCGCCATGGGTCACGGCGGAATGCTCTATTCTCTGCCGTCACGTGAACTGATCGCCGACTCGGTCGAATACATGGTTAACGCACACTGTGCCGATGCCATGGTGTGTATCTCAAACTGCGACAAGATCACCCCGGGAATGCTGATGGCGTCGCTGCGCCTGAACATTCCGGTTATCTTCGTTTCCGGCGGCCCGATGGAAGCTGGTAAAACCAAGCTGTCGGATAAAATCATCAAGCTGGACCTCGTCGATGCAATGATTCAGGGCGCAAACCCTAACGTCAGCGATGCCGACAGTGACCAGATTGAACGTTCCGCCTGTCCGACCTGCGGCTCCTGTTCCGGTATGTTCACCGCCAACTCGATGAACTGCCTGACCGAAGCGCTGGGTCTGTCTCAGCCGGGTAACGGCTCGCTGTTGGCGACGCACGCCGACCGTAAAGAGCTGTTCCTGACCGCCGGTCAGCGCATCGTTAGCCTGACTAAGCGCTATTACGAGCAGGATGACGCCAACATGCTGCCGCGTAACATCGCGACCAAAGCCGCATTCGAGAACGCGATGACGCTGGATATCGCCATGGGCGGTTCCACCAATACCGTTCTGCACCTGTTGGCGGCCGCGCAGGAAGGTGAAATCGACTTCAACATGTCCGATATCGATCGCCTGTCACGCAAAGTTCCGCATCTGTGCAAGGTGGCGCCAAGTACGCCGAAATATCACATGGAAGACGTTCACCGTGCAGGTGGCGTGATCGGGATTCTGGGCGAGCTGGATCGTGCAGGGCTGATCGACACCAGCGCGCGCAATATCCTGCAGCAGACCATGCGTGAAACGCTGGATCAGTACGACATCATGCTCACCAAAGACGAAGCGGTGAAAAAGATGTTCCGCGCTGGCCCGGCCGGTATTCGTACCACACAGGCTTTCTCACAGGATTGCCGCTGGGACACGCTGGATGATGACCGTCAGGAAGGCTGTATTCGCACCCGCGAAAACGCGTTCTCTCAGGATGGTGGTCTGGCTGTGCTGTACGGCAACATCTCGGAAGATGGCTGTATCGTGAAGACCGCTAGCGTAGATGCTGAGCTGTTGACCTTCAAAGGCCCGGCAAAAGTCTACGAAAGTCAGGATGATGCGGTAGAAGCGATCCTCGGCGGCAAAGTGGTGGCGGGCGACTGCGTTGTTATCCGCTACGAAGGGCCAAAAGGTGGTCCTGGCATGCAGGAAATGCTCTATCCAACCACCTATCTGAAATCGATGGGGCTGGGCAAAGCCTGTGCGCTGATCACCGATGGCCGTTTCTCTGGGGGATCCTCCGGTCTTTCTATTGGGCACATCTCACCAGAGGCGGCAAGCGGTGGCACCATTGCGCTGATTGAGAATGGCGACATGATCGAGCTGGATATTCCGAATCGTCGCATCCATCTGGATCTGCCAGACAACGAAATCCATGCGCGTCGTGAAAAAGAGCTGGCGCGCGGTGATGAGGCATACACGCCACACGGCCGTGTGCGTCAGGTCTCCTTCGCCCTGCGCGCCTACGCCACTCTGGCAACCAGCGCCGACAAAGGTGCCGTCCGCGATAAGAGCAAGCTGGGAGGCTAACGATATGGCTGAGTCTCAACCGCTACCCGCACAGCCCTGTGGTGCGGAGTATCTGCGCGCGGTGCTTCGCGCGCCGGTGTATGAAGTCGCGCAGGTAACGCCGCTGCAGAAAATGGAGAAAATCTCCTCGCGCCTCGGCAATACTATTCTGGTTAAGCGTGAAGATCGCCAGCCGGTTCACAGCTTTAAGCTTCGCGGTGCCTACGCAATGATTGCCGGGCTAACCGAAGAGCAAAAGGCGCGGGGCGTTGTCACTGCGTCTGCGGGAAATCATGCTCAGGGCGTGGCGCTATCCGCTACCAAACTGGGTATTAAATCCCTGATTGTTATGCCGGTTGCCACGGCGGACATCAAAGTAGATGCGGTGCGGGCATTTGGCGGTGAGGCTTACCTGTACGGTGCTAACTTTGATGAAGCGAAAGCCAAGGCGATAGAGCTGTCGGAACAGCAGGGCTATACCTTTGTTCCGCCATTCGATCATCCGATGGTGATCGCCGGCCAGGGAACGCTGGCGATGGAGCTGCTGCAGCAGGATGCGCATCTCGATCGCGTGTTTGTCCCGGTAGGCGGCGGCGGTCTGGCCGCAGGCGTTGCGGTACTGATCAAGCAGCTGATGCCGCAGATTAAAGTGATTGCGGTTGAATCTAACGACTCGGCCTGCCTTAAGGCGGCGCTGGATGCCGGTCAGCCGGTCGATTTGCCACGCGTTGGGCTGTTTGCCGAAGGCGTGGCGGTGAAGCGGATCGGTAGTGAAACCTTCCGTCTGTGCCAGGAGTACATCGACGACATCGTGACCGTAGACAGCGACGCTATCTGCGCGGCGATGAAGGATTTATTTGACGATGTGCGTGCGGTGGCCGAACCCTCCGGTGCCCTGGCGCTGGCCGGGATGAAGAAGTATATCCAGCAGCACCAGATCAAAGGTGAACGCCTGGCGCATGTGCTGTCAGGGGCAAACGTCAACTTCCACGGTTTGCGTTATGTCTCAGAACGCTGCGAGCTGGGTGAACAGCGTGAGGCGCTGCTGGCCGTCACCATCCCCGAACAGCAGGGCAGCTTCCTGCGCTTCTGCCAGCTGCTGGGCGGGCGTTCGGTCACGGAGTTTAACTATCGCTATGCCAACGCCGATGATGCCTGCATTTTTGTCGGCGTCCGATTGACCCGCGGGCTGGAAGAGCGCCAGGAGATTCTGGAGCTTCTTACCGAGGGTGGCTACAAGGTGGTGGATCTGTCCGATGACGAGATGGCGAAACTGCATGTGCGCTACATGGTCGGCGGTCGTCCATCCAAGCCGCTGCGCGAAAGGCTGTTCAGCTTCGAATTTCCGGAAGCCCCGGGGGCGCTGCTGCGCTTCCTGCAAACGCTGGGAACGCACTGGAATATCTCTCTGTTCCACTACCGCAGCCACGGAACCGATTTTGGTCGCGTGCTGGCCGCGTTTGAACTGAGCGATAACGAACCGCAGTTCGAAGAGCACCTGGCGGCGCTGGGCTATGATTTCCATGATGAAACCAGCAACCCGGCGTTCCGCTTTTTCCTCGCCGGTTAAAGCAGATTCCAGAACGCATCAATAAGCGGCTCATTGAGCCGCTTTTTTTGTACGCAAACGCCCAGTTCGAACGGCGCAACCATCTCCACGTCTTCCAGTTCCAGAATACGGTTACGAACCGGTTCCGGGCTGTTCTCCAGCACCACATCCGGCAGCAGCGCAATACCGCAGCCCAGTGCTACCATCGAAACAATCGCTTCATGCCCGGATACCGTGGCGTAAATCATGGGATTCGCAATATGACGATGGCGAAACCAGAGGTCGATGCGGCGGCGCGAAGGCCCCTGCGCGGGCAGGATAAATGGGATCTGCGCCCAGTCCGGCTCTGCCTGGGTTGCCTGGTTACGTACCGGGCAGGGCAGTGCGGGCGCAATCAATACCAGCGGGATCAGCCCCAGCGGCATAAAGCCAATGCTGGCGGGGAGCGTTTCCGGGCGGCCGGCGATGGCGATATCCACTTCGTTTGACTGCACCTTCTCCACCGCATCGGCGGCATCGCCGGTGGTTAGCTTGATTTCAACCAGCGGATGTTCCGCGCGAAAGCGGTCGAGAATGGGCGGCAGGTGGCTGTAAGCGGCGGTCACCGAACAGAACAACTTCAGTTCACCGCTCAGCGATGGGCCATTCTGCCCGATGGCGTGGCGCATCTGCTGATACTGCAGCAGCGTCTGCTGAGCGAACTGCCGCAGGCGCTCACCGGCATCGGTCAGGGTGACAGTGCGGTTATCGCGCAGGAACAGCGCCTGGCCCAGGTCTTCTTCCAGCCGCTGGATCTGGCGGGAGAGCGTGGAGGGGCTGACGTGCATGGCGCGCGCACTGCGCCCGAAATGACGGCTTTCCGCCAGATGAAGGAATAATTTCAGGTCGCGCAAATCCATGGAATCGAGCCTCGTTTTTACGTTGCAGAACATGCAATGTCACGTTGTTAATATATCAATTTCAGCAATAGATTTCCTGTCATATGATAGGGTCTATTCAGGGCGGAGAAATCGACAGCCCGGACAACAAATAATACGCGAACACAACCTCAGGAGTGCCCATGTCTAACTATTTCAACACTTTGAACCTGCGCAACCAGTTAGCGCAATTAGGTAAATGCCGCTTCATGGCGCGCGAAGAATTTGCTGATGAAGCAAGCTACCTGAAAGGTAAAAAAGTCGTCATCGTTGGTTGTGGTGCACAGGGCCTGAACCAGGGTCTGAACATGCGCGATTCTGGCCTGAACATCTCTTACGCTCTGCGTGCAGAAGCGATCGCTGAGAAACGTGCTTCATGGCGTAAAGCGACCGAAAACGGTTTCCAGGTGGGCACTTACGAAGATCTGATCCCACAGGCTGACCTGGTTGTTAACCTGACTCCAGACAAGCAGCACTCTTCTGTTGTTCAGGCAGTACAGCCGCTGATGAAAGACGGCGCTGCGCTGGGCTACTCTCACGGTTTCAACATCGTTGAAGTGGGTGAGCAGGTTCGTAAAGACATCACCGTAGTGATGGTAGCGCCTAAGTGCCCGGGTACGGAAGTTCGTGAAGAATACAAACGTGGTTTCGGTGTGCCGACGCTGATCGCGGTTCACCCGGAAAACGATCCGAAAGGCGAAGGCATGGCGATTGCTAAAGCCTGGGCAGCAGCGACCGGCGGTCACCGTGCGGGCGTGCTGGAATCCTCTTTCGTTGCGGAAGTGAAATCTGACCTGATGGGCGAGCAGACTATCCTGTGCGGTATGCTGCAGGCTGGTTCTCTGCTGTGCTTCGACAAGCTGGTGGCGGAAGGTACTGATGCGACTTACGCAGAAAAACTGATTCAGTTCGGCTGGGAAACCATCACCGAAGCCCTGAAGCAGGGTGGTATCACGCTGATGATGGATCGTCTGTCTAACCCGGCTAAACTGCGTGCTTATGCGCTGTCCGAACAGCTGAAAACCATCATGGCTCCGCTGTTCCAGAAGCACATGGATGACATCATCTCCGGTGAGTTCTCTTCCGGTATGATGGCTGACTGGGCTAACGACGACAAAAACCTGCTGGGCTGGCGTGAAGAGACCGGTAAAACCGCATTCGAAACTACCGCACAGTTCGAAGGCAAAATTGCCGAGCAGACCTACTTCGACGAAGGCGTAGTGATGGTTGCCATGGTGAAAGCGGGCGTTGAGCTGGCGTTTGAAACCATGCTGGATGCGGGCATCATCGAAGAATCTGCCTACTACGAATCACTGCACGAGCTGCCGCTGATTGCGAACACCATCGCACGTAAGCGTCTGTACGAAATGAACGTGGTTATCTCTGATACTGCAGAATACGGTAACTACCTGTTCTCTTACGCGGCGGTACCATTGCTGAAAGAGTTCATGACCACGCTGCAGGCGGGCGATCTGGGTAAAGCAGCAAGCACTTCGACTACCGTTGATAACGCACAGCTGCGCGACGTGAACGAAGCGATTCGTCAGCACCCAATCGAATCTGTAGGCCGCACCCTGCGTGGCTACATGACCGATATGAAACGTATCGCAGTAGCAGGCTAATTCTCAGCGGATTAATCGTCTGTCAGAGCGAAAAATGGCACCCGAGGGTGCCATTTTTTATTTGCGGTACAGCACTTTAATGATGTGGTAGCCGAACTGGGTATGCAGCGGGCCCTGTGGTTCGATCAGCGGGCAGGAGAACACCACTTTATCGAATGCCGGTACCATCGCACCCTGTTTAAACTCACCCAGATGTCCGCCTTTTTTACCGGAAGGGCAGGTAGAGTGTTTCTTCGCCAGCTTTTCAAAATCACCACCCTGCTTCAGCTGTTCCAGCAGATCCAGTGCCTGTTTCTCTTCTTTAACCAGAATGTGTAGTGCTGCTGCCATTTTCGCCATGTTGTTCTCCAGAATATTGAGTCAGTCAGGCCAGTAGGCCGGATGGCGCTTACTATACCTGCTCACTCTTTCCGGCGCGACTGCTCTACAGGCAGGCTTTCTTTGGTTATACTTCCTGCCTGTTTTATTAGTGGAATAATCAAGCTATGCGTCTGAATCCTGGTCAGCAACACGCCGTCGAATTTGTTACCGGACCCTGTCTGGTACTGGCTGGAGCCGGGTCGGGTAAAACGCGCGTGATTACCAATAAAATTGCGCATCTGATCCGCGAATGTGGCTATCAGGCGCGGCACATTGCCGCCGTGACCTTTACTAATAAAGCCTCGCGTGAGATGAAAGAGCGCGTGGCGCAGACGCTGGGCCGTAAAGAAGCGCGCGGGCTGATGATCTCCACTTTCCACACCCTCGGCCTGGAAATCATCAAGCGTGAATATGCCGCGCTGGGGATGAAATCTAACTTCTCGCTGTTTGACGATCAGGACCAGCTGGCGCTGCTGAAAGATCTGACCGAGGAGTGGCTGGAAAACGATAAAAATCTGCTTCAACTGCTGACCTCGACGATCTCAAACTGGAAAAACGATCTGCTGGATCCGCCGCGTGCCGCCGCAGGCGCGCAGTCCGAGCGCGACAAGCTTTTTGCCCACTGCTATGCGCTGTATGACAAACATCTGAAATCCTGCAACGTGTTGGATTTTGACGATCTGATCCTGCTGCCCACGCTGCTGTTCCAGCGCAATCTGGAAGTCCGCGAACGTTGGCAGCAGCGTATACGTTACCTGCTGGTGGATGAATATCAGGATACCAACACCAGCCAGTACGAACTGGTTAAGCTGCTGGTGGGCAGCCGGGCGCGCTTCACTGTCGTTGGGGATGATGATCAGTCTATCTACTCCTGGCGCGGGGCGCGGCCACAGAATTTGGTGCTGCTGCAAGAGGACTTTCCGGCTCTGCAGGTGATCAAGCTGGAGCAGAACTACCGCTCTTCAGAGCGAATTCTTAAAGCGGCAAATATCCTGATTGCCAACAATCCGCACGTCTTTGAAAAACGCCTCTTCTCCGAGCTGGGATACGGTGCTGAGCTTAAAGTGGTGATGGCTAACCATGAAGAGCACGAGGCCGAGCGGGTGGCGGGCGAGCTGATTGCACACCACTTTATCAATAAGACGCAGTACAAGGATTACGCCATTCTCTATCGCGGCAATCACCAGTCGCGGGTGTTTGAAAAAATGCTGATGCAGAACCGCATCCCATATCGGATTTCCGGCGGAACTTCGTTCTTCTCGCGCCCGGAGATCAAAGACCTGCTTGCCTATCTGCGGGTGTTAACCAATGCCGATGACGACAGCGCCTTTATGCGCATCGTGAATACGCCCCGGCGTGAAATCGGATCGGCCACGCTGCAAAAGCTGGGTGAATGGGCGATGCAGCGTAATAAAAGCCTGTTTACCGCCAGCTTTGATATGGGGCTGAGCCAGACGCTGACTGGGCGCGGACTGGAATCACTTCAGCGCTTTACCCACTGGCTGCAGGAAATTGCCCGACTGGCCGAGCGTGAGCCGGTGGCGGCGGTGCGCGATCTGATCCACGGCATCGACTATGAAAGCTGGCTGTTTGAAACCTCTGCCAGTCCGAAAGCGGCCGAAATGCGCATGAAAAACGTCAATACGCTCTTCCAGTGGATGACGGAAATGCTCGAAGGCAGCGATATTGATGAACCGATGACGCTGACGCAGGTGGTGACGCGCTTCACCCTGCGCGACATGATGGAACGCGGCGAGAGCGATGAAGAAGCCGATCAGGTCCAGCTGATGACGCTGCACGCGTCGAAAGGCCTTGAGTTCCCCTACGTCTACCTGGTGGGCATGGAGGAGGGTCTGTTACCTCATCAGAGCAGCATTGATGAAAACAACGTCGAGGAAGAGCGTCGGCTGGCCTATGTTGGCATCACCCGCGCGCAGAAAGAGCTGACCTTCACCCTGTGCCGCGAACGCCGTCAGTACGGCGAATTGATACGGCCGGAGCCCAGCCGTTTTCTGCTGGAGCTGCCGCAGGATGATTTGCAGTGGGAGCGAGAGCGCAAGGTGGTCAGTGCGGAAGAGCGGATGCAAACCGGCCAAAGTCGGGTAGCCGGTCTGCGGGCGATGCTGGATAAAGCAAAAAAATAATACGCGATATCAGACGACGGTCAGATTCCAGTGAACGTAGCTTTGCCAGTGAACTTCCTGCTCCAGCAGCTCGGCGCGCAGCGGATGCGCGCGTAGCCAGCCGGCGGGCAGCGTCAGATTCAGCGTATCATCATCGGCCTGTAAACGGACCGCGGGCAGCGTGTTATCGCGACGACGACTGGAGAAGATAATCGCCAGACGCAGCAGGCGGCACAGGCGCTCAGCCACGCGCGGCGGTACGGCATTTTGCTGGCTTAACAGCGCCAGATCGATGCCGTTGACCTGGTTCTGCAGCAGGGTGGCCAGCAGCTTTTTCTGCGCGGGTGTGAAGCCCGGCAGGTCCAGATGACGTATCAGATAAGCGGAATGCTGCGGAGCCTGGCGGAAATCGACGCTCAGGCCAATTTCATGGATTAAACAGGCACTCTCCAGCAGGTCGCGGCTCAGATCGTCCAGCTTCCAGCCGTGGCTGACCTGACGGGTAAAACTTTCTGCCAGCTGGCGAACACGCTCTGCCTGCTCAACATCAATCGCGAAGCGGCGCTGAATATTGTGCAGCGTGCGCTTGCGGATATCACGATCGACCGGAAGATGCAGCATGCCGTACACCAGGCCTTCGCGCAGTGCGCCACCGGCCAGCGTCATGCTGCTGATATTCAGTTCGGTGAAAATGGCGATAAGGATCGACAGCCCGCTCGGGAACACCAGAGCGCGTTCCAGCGTCAGCCCTTCGATTTCCAGCTCTTCCAGCTTTCCGCACTGAATAGCGCGCTGTTTGAGCTGCTGCAGTTTATTCAGGGTAATGCGTTCATCCATTCCCTGCGCCATCATGATTTCCTGCAGCGCCTGCACGGTGCCGGACGCACCCACACACACTTGCCAGCCGTGTTCACGCAGAACACTCGCTACCGGGCGGATCATTTCACGGGCAGCCTCTTCGGCCTGCGCGAAATTCTCTTTCCCCAGATGGCGGTCGGTAAAATAACGCTCCAGCCAGGTAACGCAGCCCATCGACAGGCTGAACAGCGAGGTGGTTTGCGAACCTTTGCCGGTGACCAGTTCCGTACTGCCGCCGCCAATATCCACCACCAGGCGTTTATCGGAACCGCCGGTTGTGTGGGCGACGCCCTGATAAATTAGCCGGGCTTCCTCTTCACCGCTGATCACATTGATCGGACAGTTGAGGATTTTCCTGGCCTTAACCAGAAAACTGTCGGCGTTGACGGCGATACGCAACGTGGCGGTGGCCACAACGCGAATTTGCTCCGGGGGAATATCCTGCAGCTGTTCTGAAAACAGCCGCAGACACTGCCAGCCACGCTCCATGGCCTCTTCAGAGAGATGGCTGCTGCCATCCAGACCGGCAGCAAGACGCACTTTACGCTTGATGCGGGCAATGGTCTGGATACTGCCAGCCACCTCGCGCACCACCAACATATGAAAACTGTTCGATCCCAGATCGATTGCAGCATAGAGTGATGACGCGCTGAGCATAGAGACGTTAACCTGAGCGTTTACGGTTAGGGTTTCGCGGTGCGCTTCCACGGCGATTGTTGTTACCCCCACGGCGCAGATTGTTGCCTGTGCGGTTGCGGGTTAAGCGTTTTGGCGGCGGCAGTTCACTCATCAGCGCATCGCTGTTATAGCGGCTGACCGGAATGCTGTGGCCAATATACTCTTCAATCGCGGGCAGGTTCAGCGCGTACTCTTCACAGGCCAGGCTGATTGAGTGTCCGTTAGCGCCGGCGCGGCCGGTACGTCCGATGCGGTGAACGTAATCTTCGCGATCGTCAGGCAGATCGTAGTTAAACACGTGCGTGACCGCAGGAATGTGCAAACCACGGGCGGCGACGTCAGTCGCAACCAGGATATCCACATCACCTTTGGTGAAATCGTCCAGAATACGCAGGCGTTTTTTCTGAGCCACGTCACCGGTCAGCAGACCGACGCGATGACCATCGGCGGCCAGGTGGCCCCAGATATCTTCACAGCGATGCTTAGTATTGGCGAAAATAATTGCCCGGTCAGGCCACTCTTCTTCCAGCAGCGTTTGCAGCAAACGCATCTTTTCTTCGTTGGAAGGATAGAACAGCTCTTCTTTAATACGGTGCCCGGTTTTTTGCTCTGGCTCGACTTCAACGTACTCGGCGTTGTTCATATTTTCGAAAGCCAGCTCACGCACGCGGAACGACAGCGTGGCGGAGAACAACATATTCAGACGCTGGTTAGCGGCAGGCATGCGGCGGAACAGCCAGCGGATATCTTTAATGAAGCCGAGATCGAACATGCGATCGGCTTCGTCGAGGACAACGACCTGGATAGCACCTAAATTAACGTGATTTTGTTTCGCGTAATCGATTAAACGGCCCGTGGTGCCAATCAGAATATCGACACCGCTTTCCAGCACTTTCAGCTGTTTATCATAACCATCGCCGCCGTAGGCCAGGCCGAGTTTCAGCCCGGTAACCTGCGCCAGCGGTTCCGCATCCGCGTGGATCTGAACGGCCAGTTCACGCGTCGGAGCCAGAATCAGCGCGCGCGGTTGGTTAACCTGGCGGCCTTCCGGAGCAGGGTGAGAAAGAAGATGATGAAACGTTGACGTTAAAAACGCCATCGTTTTGCCCGTACCGGTTTGCGCCTGACCTGCTACATCACGCCCGGAGAGCGTAAAAGGTAATGCCAGCGCCTGAATAGGCGTGCAATTATGAAACCCTTTATTATCAAGAGCTTCAATGACCTGAGGATGCAGGGCGAAGTCGGAAAACTTCTTTTCGGTTAAGTGTGTTTTGCTCATAGTGTGGTAGAATATCAGCTAAGTATTGCTTTACGAAAGCATATCCGTTGAAATAAAAGCAGTGAAATTGTTAACCTGATGCTGCTTAACGCTACATCATCAAGATTAAGATAATCCCCCTGGAGTAAACATGAGCGCTCAAATTGTTCACCTGTCCGATGATAGCTTCGAAACTGATGTCCTGAAAGCTGATGGTTTAACGCTGGTAGACTTCTGGGCAGAATGGTGTGGCCCTTGCAAGATGATTGCCCCGATCCTGAACGAAGTTGCCGAAGAGTATGAAGGCAAGCTGACTATTGCCAAGCTCAACATTGATGAGCACCCGGCTACCGCGCCGAAATACGGCATTCGCGGTATCCCTACGCTCCTGCTGTTTAAAGGCGGCGAAGTCATTGCGACCAAAGTTGGCGCACTGTCTAAAGGTCAGCTCAAAGAGTTCCTGAACGCGAACCTGGGCTAATCATGCTTTGCCGGCGACTGGCGGTTTGGAATTTTTCTCAGACCGCTAGACGACCGGCATTAAGCGTGCTAAGTTAAATCTACTGCACGACGAACTTACCTTGTAGTTTGCACCTTATAGAATGACTCCTTGTTGAACACTGTATTCATCAGAATATTACAGCTACTCAGCAATCTGACGGTTAGTATCTATTGATTTTCCGGCTTCTTGTCCTCACCGTCCCTTCGTTTCAGATCTGCGTTTTCCTGCACGTGATCATCGAGCGGACTTCGGAATCAAGAGCCAATTAAACAGGCATGGATCTTTCGCCATACCATTTACGACAAACAATTCAAGTTTTACCCCGAGTTTAAGAACCCACCATTATGAATCTTACCGAATTAAAAAATACGCCGGTTTCAGAACTGATTACCCTCGGCGAAAATATGGGGCTGGAAAACCTGGCGCGCTTGCGCAAACAGGACATCATTTTCGCCATCCTCAAGCAGCATGCTAAAAGTGGCGAAGATATCTTCGGCGATGGCGTTCTCGAGATATTGCAGGATGGATTTGGTTTCCTCCGCTCCGGAGACAGTTCCTACCTCGCAGGCCCCGATGATATCTACGTTTCCCCTAGTCAAATCCGCCGCTTTAACCTCCGCACTGGTGACTCCATCTCTGGCAAAATCCGTCCGCCAAAAGAGGGTGAGCGTTACTTTGCGCTGCTGAAAGTTAACGAAGTTAACTACGACAAACCGGAAAATGCGCGTAACAAAATCCTGTTTGAAAACTTAACCCCGCTGCATGCGAATTCTCGTCTGCGTATGGAGCGCGGTAACGGGTCGACTGAAGACCTTACCGCACGCGTGCTGGATCTGGCATCACCGATTGGCCGTGGCCAGCGTGGCCTGATCGTGGCACCGCCGAAAGCCGGTAAAACCATGCTGCTGCAGAATATTGCGCAGAGCATCGCTTATAACCATCCTGACTGTGTGCTGATGGTGCTGCTGATTGACGAGCGTCCGGAAGAAGTGACCGAGATGCAGCGTCTGGTTAAAGGTGAAGTGATTGCTTCTACCTTCGACGAGCCGGCATCACGCCACGTACAGGTTGCCGAGATGGTGATCGAGAAGGCTAAGCGCCTGGTTGAGCATAAAAAGGATGTGATCATCCTGCTGGACTCCATCACCCGTCTGGCGCGTGCCTACAACACCGTTGTTCCTGCCTCTGGTAAGGTTCTGACCGGTGGTGTGGATGCGAACGCCCTGCATCGTCCAAAGCGTTTCTTCGGTGCTGCACGTAACGTTGAAGAGGGCGGAAGCCTGACCATCATCGCTACGGCGCTGGTCGATACCGGTTCTAAAATGGATGAAGTTATCTATGAAGAATTTAAAGGTACCGGCAACATGGAGCTGCATCTTGCGCGTAAAATCGCCGAGAAGCGCGTGTTCCCTGCAATCGACTATAATCGTTCAGGTACGCGTAAAGAAGAGCTGCTTACCACATCCGAAGAGCTGCAAAAAATGTGGATCCTGCGCAAAATCATTCACCCAATGGGCGAAATCGATGCGATGGAATTCCTCATTAACAAACTGGCGATGACCAAAACAAACGACGAATTCTTCGACATGATGAAACGTTCGTAATGGTTTGATGATGCTTTGAAAGCGGCGCGCTCCTGTAGCGTTGCTGTTTTTATTGTCTTCGCCAAAAAACAAACTCGGGTAACGCCACGCTTAGTCGTGGCGTTTTTTGTTTTTGACCTATACGCTAACCGGTTAAGGGAGAACTAAACCTGGTGTATGGTGCAGGACTGCAATAAAACGACGTTAGTTTTGCTCGTCCTGATCGATTAAATCAGAATTACACGGATGATTATGGCACTAATTTTGCTTATAACATTACGCAATTCTTCGCAGAGAGCTGATTAATGTGAATTTACTCAATATGAGTACTGAGCTTGCACTGACTTTTGTTTTTTCGCTGGCGTTTCTATTTTTTGCCCGTAAGGCAGCTAAGAAAATCGGTCTGGTTGACAGACCTAACTATCGCAAGCGCCATCAGGGCGTGATCCCGCTGGTGGGTGGTATTTCCGTGTTTGCCGGCAGCTGCTTCGCTTTTGCCATTTCCGATTACTACATTCCCCATTTTATGCTTTATCTGGGATGTGCAGGCAGCCTGGTGCTGGTTGGCGCTCTGGATGACCGCTTTGATATCAGCGTGAAACTTCGTGCCGTGGTTCAGGCTGGCGTCGCCGTGGTGATGATGGTGAAGGCCAAGCTGTATCTGTTCAGCCTGGGCCACATTTTTGGCCCCTGGGAACTGGTCGTTGGTCCGTTTGGCTACGTGCTGACGCTGTTTGCCGTCTGGGCCGCGATCAACGCCTTTAATATGGTTGACGGAATTGATGGCCTGCTGGGCGGCCTGTCCTGCGTTTCATTTATGGCGATGGGCATCATCCTGCTCTTTGACGGCCAGACCAGCCTGGCGATGTGGTGTTTCACGATGATCGCTGCCATTGTCCCCTATATTCTGCTTAATCTCGGGATGTGCGGTGGTCGCTACAAGGTCTTTATGGGCGATGCCGGCAGCACCCTGATCGGCTTCACGATTATCTGGATCCTGCTGGCCGCCACCCAGGGGGAAAGCCACCCGATCACCCCGGTTACCGCGCTGTGGTTGATCGCTATTCCTTTGATGGATATGGTCGCTATTATGTATCGCCGTCTTAGCAAAGGGATGAGCCCTTTCTCGGCAGATCGTCAGCATATTCATCACCTTATTATGCGTGCGGGCTTTACCTCACGGCAGGCATTTATGCTGATTACGCTGGCGGCCGCGCTGCTGGCGGCGATCGGTGTGCTGGGCGAATACCTGAGTTTCACCCCGGAATGGGTGATGCTGATCCTGTTTTTACTGGCTTTTATGCTTTACGGCTACTGTATAAAACGCGCCTGGCGCGTTGCGCGGATGATCAAACGTATCAAGCGTCGCCTGCGTAATAACAATAACGATAGCTAAACTTTTTAACTGATTGATAGATGCCCTGACAATAAGGAAATGATGTATGACCCATCCTGTTGCTGCCGATAACGAGCTGGATATTCGCGGTCTTTGCTGCGCGCTATGGCGCGGTAAATTCTGGATTATTGGTGGAGGTGTGCTGTTTGCTCTGCTGGCCTGGATTTACACGCTGCTGGTTACGCCGAAATGGAGCACCACGGCCATTACCGATCGGCCAACGGTTAACATGCTGTCCGGCTTCTATTCCCAGCAGCAGTTCCTGAATAACCTGGATCAGCGTGCTGGTAATCTCAGTCTGAACGCGCCACAGCCCACGGTGATGGATGAAGCCTACCAGGAATTTATCATGCAGCTTTCCGCCTGGGATACCCGGCGCGACTTCTGGCTGCAGTCCGATTACTACAAGCAGCGCCAGACCGGTAGCGCGCGGGAAAATGCGGCGCTGCTGGATGAGTTGATTGCCAACATCCAGTTCCAACCGGCGGACGCGGCGAAAAACATCAATGACACCGTTAAGCTGATAGCCGAAACCTCGGGGGATGCCAATACGCTGCTGCGCCAGTACGTGGCCTTCGCCAATGCGCGCGCGACAACGCATCTTAACGAAGAAGTGACCGGTGCCTGGGCGGCACGCAGCATCCAGTTGAAAGCGCAGATTAAGCGCCAGGAGGCCGTGGCCACTGCGATTTACGATCGTGAGATCCACAGCGTTGAGCAGGCGCTGAAGATTGCCCAGCAGCAGGGCTTCGAGCAGACGAAAACCGATACGCCGTCCGAACAGCTACCGGATTCCGAACTGTTCCTGCTGGGGCGGCCAATGCTGCAGGCGCGGCTGGAAAACCTGCGTGCCAGCGGCCCTTCTTACGATGTTGAGTACGACCAGAACCGTGCCATGCTGGCCACGCTCAACGTCGGGCCAACGCTGGTTAAGTCATTCCAGACCTGGCGCTATCTGCGTACGCCGGAAGAGCCGGTAACCCGTGACAGCCCGCGCCGTCTGTTATTGATGATCATGTGGGGAGCGGTAGGAGCCCTGACCGGTGCCGGGACCGCGCTGATACGCCGACCTCGCAAGGGTCATGTTGTTAATCAACGGACCAATTGAGAGAGCGCCGGTGAAAGTATTAACGGTTTTTGGCACGCGCCCTGAGGCGATAAAAATGGCCCCGCTGGTCCATGCGCTGGCGCAGGACCACGAAATTGAGTCCCGCCTGTGCGTCACCGCTCAGCACCGTGAGATGCTGGATCAGGTACTGCACCTGTTCTCACTGGTGCCGGATTACGATCTGAATATCATGCGTCCGGGACAGGGGCTGACCGAAATCACCAGCCGCATCCTTGAAGGGTTGAAAACGGTGTTTGCCGACTTTACCCCCGATGTGGTGCTGGTTCATGGCGATACCACCACCACGCTGGCAGCCAGCCTGGCGGCGTTTTATCACCGCATCCCCGTCGGGCACATTGAAGCGGGCTTGCGCACCGGGGATCTCTATTCCCCCTGGCCTGAAGAGGCCAACCGCACGCTGACCGGGCACCTCGCCAGCTACCATTTCGCGCCGACCGAACGTTCCCGGCAGAACCTGCTGCGTGAAAATCTGCCTGATTCGCGGATTTTTGTGACCGGCAATACGGTGATCGATGCGCTGTTCTGGGTACGGGACCGCGTGCTGAACGATGACAGCCTGCGCACCAGCCTTGCGGCGCGCTATCCGTTCCTGGATGCCGATAAAAAGCTGCTGCTGGTGACCGGACATCGTCGGGAGAGCTTTGGCGGCGGTTTTGAGCGTATTTGTAACGCGCTGGCGGAGATCGCCCGCCTGAATCCGCAGCTGCAGATCGTCTACCCGGTCCACCTCAACCCGAACGTCAGCGAGCCGGTGAATCGCATCCTGAAAGGTATCGACAACATCATCCTGATTGAGCCGCAGGAGTATCTGCCGTTTGTCTGGCTGATGGACAGGGCCTGGCTGATCCTCACCGATTCCGGCGGCATTCAGGAAGAGGCGCCGTCGCTGGGAAAACCGGTGCTGGTGATGCGGGATGCGACTGAACGCCCCGAAGCGATTGAGGCCGGTACGGTCAGGCTGGTGGGGACGGACGGTGCCAAAATAGTGAGTGAAGTGACCCGCCTGCTGACCGATGAGGCCGCATGGCAAACGATGAGTCACGCACATAATCCCTACGGCGACGGGCTCGCCTGCCAGCGCATCGTGCAGGCCTTAAAAAATAATCGGATTACATTATGAATTTCAACACCATTTCAGTTATTGGCCTGGGGTATATCGGCCTGCCAACCGCCGCGGCCTTTGCCTCACGCCAGAAGCAGGTTATCGGCATTGACGTGAATGCCCACGCAGTGGATACCATTAATCGCGGTGAGATCCATATCGTTGAGCCCGATCTCGATCGGGTGGTGAAAACCGCCGTTGAGGGCGGGTTTTTACGCGCCGCGACCCGCCCTGAACCCGCCGATGCCTTTCTGATCGCCGTTCCTACACCGTTTGAAGGTGACCATCAGCCAGATATGTCCTATGTTCGCGCCGCTGCGGCCTCGATTGCGCCGGTGCTGAAGAAAGGCGATCTGGTGATCCTGGAGTCTACGTCGCCGGTCGGTGCTACCGAGCAGATGGCCGAATGGCTGGCCGGCGAACGTCCTGACCTGAGCTTCCCGCAGCAGGCGGGCGACGCGTCGGATATCCACATTGCCTACTGCCCGGAGCGCGTGCTGCCGGGGCAGGTGATGGTTGAGCTGTTTAAAAACGATCGGGTCATCGGCGGCATGACCGCCACCAGTTCGCAGCGGGCCTGCGACCTCTACAATCTGTTCCTTGAGGGTGAGTGCGTGGTGACCAACGCCCGCACCGCAGAAATGTGCAAACTCACCGAGAACAGCTTCCGCGACGTTAACATCGCCTTTGCCAACGAACTCTCGCTGATCTGCGCCGAGCAGCAGATTAATGTCTGGGAATTAATCCGTCTGGCTAACCGCCATCCGCGGGTGAACATCCTGCAGCCGGGTCCGGGCGTAGGTGGCCACTGCATCGCCGTCGACCCGTGGTTTATCGTCGCGCAAAACCCGCAGCAGTCGCGCTTGATCCGCACCGCGCGTGAAGTAAACGACGCAAAACCTCACTGGGTACTTGAACAGGTGAAGCAGCAGGTGACAGAGTGCCTGATGGCCAGCAATAAGCGCGCCAGCGACCTGAAAATTGCCTGCTTCGGCCTGGCGTTTAAGCCGGACATCGACGATCTACGCGAAAGCCCGGCGATGCAGGTTACCCGGCTGATTGCCGACTGGCATCAGGGCAGCACGCTGGTGGTGGAACCGCACGTGCAGCAGCTACCGGAAAAACTGCGGGATAAAGTCACGCTGTTGGCGCTGGACGATGCGCTTCAGCAGGCGGATGTGCTGGTGATGCTGGTCGATCACCGCCAGTTCAAAGCCATTCAGCCTGAAGCCGTGCAGCAACGTTTTATCGTCGATACCAAAGGCGTATGGCGATGATCGCCGTTTCTGCTTTTCATGCCCGTGGAGTTGCGTATGTTTGCCACGCTTAAACCCCTCGCATGGGAAAATGAATTTTTTGGTCAGCGGAGTGCCCTGCTGGAGTTGCAGGGCGAAAAGCCGCTGGCACTCGCCGCGCTGGATGACTGGCCGCTGGTGCAGGTGAAAGTGCTGGCTCAGCAGAGTGCCGAGCTGGATGCGCTTAGCGCGCTGGGCTTTAGCATGGTGGAAGGGGAAGCGGACTGCGTGCTGGGAATTACCCCTGCCGAGCGCCCAACCGGGATTCGTATCGCCCGCGCCGAACATATTCCGGCCCTGCGCCAGGCGGCGAGTGAAGCCTTTATCTGGAGCCGCTTTCGTGCGCCCTGGTTTGCCGTTGGTGACAGCGGACGTTTCTACGCGCAGTGGATCGAAAACGCCGTGCGCGGCACTTTCGACCATCAGTGCCTGCTGGCGGTGGATGAACAGGGCGCTATGCAGGGCTTTGTTTCCCTGCGCGAGCTGGAGGACGGGACGGCGCGCATTGGGCTGCTGGCCGTGCTGCCCGCTTATCAGGGATTAGGCATTGGTCAGCGGCTGATGGATGCGGCAAATGACTGGTGCCGCGCCAGACGCCTGACTCGACTTCACGTTGCAACGCAGCTGGGCAACCTTGCTGCGTTGCGTCTCTATCTTCGCTGCGGTGGCGTGATTGAACGTACCGCCTACTGGTTATACAGGAAAACGCCATGATCCCGTTTAACGCGCCACCGGTGGTGGGAACTGAACTCGAATATATGCAGTCGGCCATGGGCAGCGGCAAGCTGTGCGGCGATGGTGGCTTTACCCGCCGCTGCCAGCAGTGGATGGAACAGCGGTTTGGCAGCCGTAAGGTGCTGCTGACGCCGTCCTGTACCGCCTCGCTGGAAATGGCGGCGATCCTGATCAACATCCAGCCCGGTGATGAGGTGATCATGCCGAGCTACACCTTCGTCTCAACCGCCAATGCCTTCGTTCTGCGCGGCGCCACCATTGTCTTTATCGACGTGCGCCCGGATACAATGAATCTTGACGAGACGCTGATTGAAGCGGCGATCACCGAGCGCACTAAGGCGATCGTGCCGGTCCACTATGCGGGCGTGGCCTGCGAAATGGACACCATTATGGCGCTGGCAAAGAAGCATAAACTCTGGGTGATTGAAGATGCCGCACAGGGCGTGATGTCGACGTATAAAGGCCGCGCGCTGGGTACGATTGGCCATATTGGCTGCTTCAGCTTCCATGAGACAAAAAACTACACCGCCGGGGGCGAGGGCGGTGCGACGCTGATTAACGATGCGGCGCTGGTTGAGCGTGCGGAAATCATTCGCGAAAAAGGCACCAACCGCAGTCAGTTCTTCCGCGGCCAGGTCGACAAATATACCTGGCGCGATATCGGTTCAAGCTACCTGATGGCCGATCTGCAGGCCGCCTATCTCTGGGCGCAGCTGGAAGCCGCAGAGCGCATCAACCAGCAGCGTTTACACCTCTGGAAAAATTATTACACCGCGCTGGAACCGTTCGCCGAGCGCGGGCGGATCGATCTACCGGTCATCCCGGCAGACTGTGAGCACAACGCGCATATGTTCTACCTGAAGCTGCGCGATAATGACGATCGCACCGCCCTGATTTCCTGGCTAAAAGAGGCGGAAATCATGGCTGTGTTCCACTATATCCCGCTGCACAGTTCGCCTGCCGGACAGCGCTTTGGCCGTTTCCACGGCACCGATCGCTACACCCAGCAGGACAGCGATCGTCTGCTGAGGCTGCCGCTGTTCTATAACCTTTCTGATAATAATCAGAAAACGGTGATTGGCTCCTTACGCAGCTATCTTTCCTGATATGTCGCTGGCCAGAGCTTCCGTGTGGACCGCCGCGTCCACACTGATAAAAATTGCCGCCGGTTTGCTGGTGGTGAAGATGCTAGCGGTGTCGTACGGCCCGTCGGGCGTGGGGCAGGCGGGTAACTTCCGCCAGTTGATTACCGTGCTGGGCGTGCTGGCCGGGGCGGGGATATTTAACGGCGTGACCAAGCTGGTGGCGCAGCATCAGCAGCAGCCGATGGAGTTGCGTGCGGTGACCGGCACGGCTTCGTGCATGGTTCTCGGCTTCTCGCTGCTGCTGGCGGTCGGTTTTCTGCTGTTTGCCGCCCCCATCAGCCAGGCACTGTTTGATGATGTGAAGTACCAGCAGGTGATTCGCATCGTGGCGTTTTTACAGCTGGGCATCGCCTGGGCTAACCTGGCGCTGGCGATCGTCAAAGGTTTCCGCGATGCGGCCGGGAATGCGCTGGCGCTGATCGTCGGTAGCGTTATAGGGGTAGCGGCATGGTTTGTCTGCTAC
Organism: Erwinia sp. JUb26; assembly: GCF_003751505.1. Lineage (GTDB taxonomy): Bacteria > Pseudomonadota > Gammaproteobacteria > Enterobacterales > Enterobacteriaceae > Erwinia. Next base: position 27,213 of record NZ_RJVB01000013.1, read on the forward strand.
TGGCTGGGTGGCTACAGCGGCGCGCTGGTTGGGCTGGCGATGGTGCCCGCGCTGGTGATGATCCCGGCGATGGCGGTGCTGGCCCGGCGCGACCATCTGCCGATGCGCTATCTGCTGCCAATGTGGCAGCCGCAGTATGCCCGTCAGCTCGGCAAGTTTACGGTGATGGCGCTGATTACCGCCGTCACGCTGCCGGTGGCGTGGGTGATGATGCGTAATTTGCTGCAGGCGCACGCGGGCTGGGAACAGGTGGGGCTGTGGCAGGGGGTGAGCAGCATCTCCGACGCCTATCTGCAGTTTATTACCGCCTCGTTTAGCGTCTGGCTGTTGCCAACGCTGGCGCGTCTGGAGAATAAGGCGGATATTTCTCGGGAGATTATGCGTGCGCTGCGCTTTGTTCTGCCTGCGGTGATGGTCGCCAGTTTCTGCGTCTGGCTGCTGCGCGACTTCGCCATCTGGCTGCTGTTTTCCAGCCAGTTTACCGGCATGCGCGACCTGTTTGTCTGGCAGCTGATTGGCGATGTGCTGAAGGTCGGCTGCTATGTCTTTGGCTATCTGGTGATCGCCAAAGCGTCCCTGCGTTTTTACATTCTGACTGAAGTGAGCCAGTTTATCCTGCTCACTGGATTTTCCCGCTGGCTGATCCCGCTGCACGGTGCAGCAGGGGCAGCGCAGGCATATATGGCGACCTATATCGCTTACTTTGCGCTCTGTGCAGGCGTATTTACTCTCTACCGTAGACGATAATGACCACAGTAATCCATCTTTTAGGCTCGGATATACCGCATCATAATCAGACGGTTCTGGGCTTTTTTAACCAGGTAATGTATGACGTGGTGCCCACGGCGGCCCCGCGTCAGTTCTGGCTGGTATCAAACCAGCCCTCTGTGGCCGAGCAGTACCCCCGGCTGCAGATCCGCGCGTTTACCGATAAAAGTGCGCTGGCTGAAGCGGTCATCGATCTGGCTCGTCGGCAGCGCGACACGCGTTTCTTCTGCCACGGGCAGTTTAATCCTAAGCTTTGGCTGGCGCTGCTGTCAGGCAAGATTTCACGATCACAGCTCTACTGGCATATCTGGGGCGCTGACCTGTATGAGGATGCGACCAGCCTGAAATTCCGCCTGTTCTATCTGCTGCGTCGTCAGGCGCAGAAGCGCGTGGCGCAGGTGTTTGCGACCCGGGGTGACATCACCCATTTTCATCAGCGCCACCCGCACGTGCCCGCGTCGCTGCTCTATTTCCCGACGCGGCTGGCACAGAACGTGCCGACTGCTCAACCGCATCAGGGGCCACTGACGATCCTGCTGGGTAACTCGGGCGATGCCAGCAACCGCCATATCCAGGCGCTACAGGAGATCCATCAGCAGTTTGGCAGTGACGTGAAGGTTGTGGTTCCGCTGGGCTATCCGGCGAATAACGACGCCTATATTGCTCGCGTGCGTGCCGCTTCGGATGCGCTGTTTACCTCCGGTCAGGTACAGCTCCTGACGGAGAAAATGGAATTCAACGACTATCTGCAGCTGATCTCTCGCTGCGATCTCGGCTGGTTTATTTTCGAACGGCAGCAGGGTATCGGCACGCTGTGCCTGCTGATGCAGGCCAATATTCCTTTCGTTCTGAATCGTAAGAACCCGTTCTGGCAGGATCTGGTTGAACAGCAGGTGCCGGTACTGTTTACCGGTGACGCGCTGGATGCCGCGACGGTTAGTGAGGCGCAGCGGCAGCTGAGCCTGATGGACAAGCAGCAGATCGCCTTCTTTGAACCGGGCTATCTGGCGGGCTGGCAGCAGGCACTGCGGTTGGTGGAAGGAGAACGCACATGAGCTTATTAGAATTTTCCGGGCTGCTGGTCGTCTGGCTGCTGTGCGCAGGATTTATTCTGACGCTGACCTGGCGCGAGTTTCGCCGGGTGCGGTTCAACTTTAATGTCTTTTTCTCGCTGCTGTTTCTGCTGACCTTCTTCTTCGGTTTCCCCTTCACCAGCGTACTGGTGTTTGGCTTTAACGTCGCCGTGGTACCGCCGGAATACCTGCTTCAGGCGATGCTGGCGGCGGGCTGCTTCTATGCCATCTATTACGTGAGCTATAAAACCCGGCTGCGCGCGCGCACGACAAAGCCCGCGCGGCAGGTGTTCACCATCAACCGCGTGGAGGCGAACCTGAGCTGGATGCTGCTGGCGCTGGTCGCGCTGGGCACGGTCAGCGTGTTCTTTATGCACAACGGCTTCCTGCTGTTCAAACTGCACAGCTACAGCCAGATCTTCTCGGCGGATGTCTCGGGCGTTGCCTTAAAGCGCTTCTTCTACTTCTTTATCCCGGCGATGCTGGTGGTCTACTTCCTGAAGCAGGATTTTCGCGGCTGGCTGCTGTTTTTAATCAGCACCGTGGCCTTCGGGCTGCTGACCTATGTGATTGTGGGCGGTACGCGCGCCAACATTATTATCGCCTTCGCTCTGTTCCTGTTTATCGGCATCATCCGCGGCTGGATCACCCTGTGGATGCTGGTACTGGCGGGCGTCGGCGGTATTGTCGGCATGTTCTGGCTGGCGCTGAAACGCTATAACCTGGATGTGAGCGGCTCGGAGGCGTTTTATACCTTCCTCTACCTCACCCGCGATACATTCTCGCCGTGGGAGAATTTGGGTTTGCTGCTGCAAAACTACGACAAAATCAGCTTCCAGGGGCTGGCGCCGATCGTCCGGGATTTCTACGTCTTCATTCCCAGCTGGCTGTGGCACGGTCGTCCGTCGCTGGTGCTAAATAGCGCGAACTACTTCACCTGGGAAGTGCTGGATAACCATTCCGGGCTGGCGATATCACCGACGCTCATTGGCTCGCTGCTGGTGATGGGCGGGGCGCTGTTTATTCCTCTCGGTGCCGTTGCCGTCGGACTGATTATCAAGTGGTTTGACTGGCTGTATGAAAAAGGCCAGCAGGAGCAAAACCGCTATAAGGCTGCGATCCTGCAAAGCTTCTGCTTTGGCGCGGTGTTTAACATGATTGTACTGGCGCGAGAAGGCCTGGATGCGTTTGCTTCCAGAGTGGTGTTCTTCTGTGTCATTTTTGCGGTCTGCGTGGTGGTGGCGAAGCTGCTTTACTGGTTACTGGATAGCGCCGGATTAGTCCGCGACCGCAACGCTGTTCGCCCACTCGCCGCGCAGCCCGATGCGGGCTCTGGGCCGTTTTGATTTCAGACTTAAGGTAAATACCATGCATGCCTCTGTAACCGTGCCGCAGTATCAAATTCGCGGCCTGTCGCTGGCCGGATTTCGCGATATGGCGGAGTTTGTCGATTACCTCAATCAGGATGGAAAGCTGAAGAGTGGAACGCTGGTGGCGATCAATGCGGAAAAGGTGCTGACGGCGGAGAATGATGCCGAAATCTTCCAGCTGATTGCCGCTGCAGAATACCGCTATGCCGACGGCATCAGCATTGTGCGTTCGATTCGTAAGAAGTATCCAGAGGCTCAGGTATCCCGTATTGCCGGTGCCGATCTGTGGGAGGCGCTGATGGAGCGGGCCGGACGCGAGGGGACCCCCGTATTTCTGATCGGTGGGCGTCCTGATGTCCTTGAGCAAACTCAGGATAAGCTGCGCCGTCAGTGGAATGTGAATATTGTCGGTGTGCAGGATGGCTACTTTACGCCTGACCAGCGCGATGCCGTCCTGGCACGCATGATTGCCAGTGGGGCAAAGCTGGTGACGGTGGCCATGGGCTCGCCGCGCCAGGAGCTCCTGATGCGTGACTGTAAGGCCGCTTATCCCGATGCGCTGTATATGGGCGTGGGTGGCACCTATGACGTATTTACCGGGCACGTGAAACGCGCACCCAAAATTTGGCAAAAAATGGGCCTGGAGTGGCTGTATCGCTTACTTTCACAGCCGTCGCGTCTTAAACGCCAGCTCAGACTGCTGAAATATCTCAACTATCACTGGAAGGGCGATCTTTAATTTCTGGATAAGTCGCGACGGTAATACGTTGCTGCTGTGGTTTTTCTGTACGAAAAGGCGGAAAAATGCTGCGAGTTTAGACGGAATGCACAAAGCGTAATCAAACGCGTTTTTTTGTGAAAAAAGCACTGGACAGGTAGGGCTCCTGTCCGTAGTATGCACATCCGCAACGGCGCTACGCGCCCGTAGCTCAGCTGGATAGAGCGCTGCCCTCCGGAGGCAGAGGTCTCAGGTTCGAATCCTGTCGGGCGCGCCATTAAGTTTGTGCGCAAGAGCTGCGGTGGTATCATTACCGCGTTATAAGCAGTAAGAAGTTGGAAGTAGTTGTGGTGGCTATAGCTCAGTTGGTAGAGCCCTGGATTGTGATTCCAGTTGTCGTGGGTTCGAGTCCCATTAGCCACCCCAGATTTTGTTGAATGCGAAGGTGGCGGAATTGGTAGACGCGCTAGCTTCAGGTGTTAGTGTTCTTACGGACGTGAGGGTTCAAGTCCCTCTCTTCGCACCACAAAATCTTTAAGTGAAAAGAAGTTATGTTCGGCGAGTAGCGCAGCTTGGTAGCGCAACTGGTTTGGGACCAGTGGGTCGGAGGTTCGAATCCTCTCTCGCCGACCAATTTTAAAATCCTGCAGTAGCGGGGTTTTTGCTTAGAGCCTGAGGGTTTTGAGCGATGCAGTAAGGTAGTACAGTTCGGCGAGTAGCGCAGCTTGGTAGCGCAACTGGTTTGGGACCAGTGGGTCGGAGGTTCGAATCCTCTCTCGCCGACCAATTAAGAAACCTGCTTGAAAAAGCAGGTTTTTTTTCGTTTGTCATTCAGCCACGTGTTATCCGGCAACTTCTCGTATCTTTTCCAAAATCCTCTTTCTTCCCATCATGACTCGCCAACTCAGCGTATCAGGAAGTCTCCCGTCAACGTTCGTGCATCCGCCTACAGTACTGTTTTCGTTTTTCCGGAATATCGCTGTTTGTCGTCGCGTTGAGACGTTTAACCTGCTGTTATTAATAAGGTTTACCTAACTATGCGCTAGTTGTCTCCGTTTAGAGACGCTTTATCCAGGCTGGTGTCCGCTTTTGACGACGGCGGTGAGAGGTGGCGTAATGCTAAAAATGACATTAAAAGTGATAAAAATCATAGCAGTAGAATATTAGGAATTTTGGAAGTGCCATTCTGGCACAGGCTGTGCAACACTATATCTGTAGATGCTCATTCCACCCCTTATGTTTGCTTAGGCTTCATAAACCTGGGAATGACGCAGAGCCACTTTACGGTACCCGTTGTCCAGCCAGCCAATATCGCTAACGTCTTATTGGAATATCGGGCACAACGTTGAGTCGGGTACCAATCGGTTGTCTTAACCGACCTGATCGTTACACCTGCCCTCGGGCAGGTGTTTTTTTTGCCTGAAGCGAAAAAAAACCGCTATCTCAGAAAGATAGCGGTTGGATAAACCCTCAAATACCCGCGCCACAACGAAAAGTCGGTGACGCTGGTTGTTCAGGAATTATTTTTCAGCGTCAGCAGCAGACCATCGCGGCGCATTGCCGCAGCCTCTTCGGGTTTATGCTGGCGGTCCAGCGTGTCTGCCAGCCAGGCATAGTCAAATGCGTCAGGACGCTGCTGCAGTGCGGCGCGGAAGGCTTCGCTGGCCTGCTCCCACTCGCCGTGCTGCATCAACAGCTGCCCCAGCGTACTGTGGAGCAATGGCGTGGCGCCGTGCTGCTTGATCTGCTGGCGCAGGGCTTTTTCCAGCTGCTCGGGATTACCGGATTTCAGGCGCGGCATCAGCAGAACCAGGCGTTCATCATACTGACGCTTAAGACCATCCAGCACGATTTGCTGCGCGGTCTCATGGTCGTCACAGACGATAAGATGATCCGCCATTGCCACCTGCAGGGCCGTCTCATGCCGGGTTTTTCGGCTCTGATTTTGCCACCAGCGTTTCAGACCATCGCTACCCTGATCGGCCATGGCCTGATTCATCAGGCCCAGCCAGGCCTGCTGCTGCAGAGCAATACGGTGGTTGTCATCGCCCAGCTTCACTTTCTCCATCGCGGGCAGAATATCCAGCAGCGCGCTCCAGGCACCGGTGCGGATATAGGCCTGTTCCGCCAGGCGTAGTACTTCCGGGTGACGCGGCGCGATCTCCAGCAGACGATCGATCCCGTGACGAGCGGCATGATCCTCATTGCGCGCCAGCTGAATACGCACGCGGGTAATTTCCACCGGCAGCGGATCGCCATCGTTTAGCTCGGTAGCGCGTTCAAGGTGCTGATTGGCACGGGCCTCATCGCCGCGCTGCTGTGCCGCTTCGGCCGCCAGCAGATAGTTGATCATCGGCTGGTCGGCGTGATCGGCATTGCGTGAAAGCAGCTTTTCAACCTGCTGATGGTCACCTTCCGCCAGTTTGACCAGCGCCGCCTGAGTCTGCCGGCGTGCGCTGCGGCGTTTCCTGCCGGTAAACCAGCCACGCGTGCGTGCTCCGGTGCGGAAAATACGGCGCAGCAGCCACTCAATCCCGAGGATCACCAACAGGGACAGGATCAGAATAATCACCAGGCCGGTCACGCTGGTTTCAATATTCCAGTTATCGGTCTGAATCAGTACGTAGCCCTGATGACCTGCGATCATGGGCCCCAGAACCACACCGTCAATCAGCAGAAGGAACAGTAGAAGAACTTTTAACATCGTTATTCTCCCTGCTGCTGAGGAGTGGCTGGTGCAGCAGCGGGCTGCGCCAGCAGATTACGCACGCGCGTCTGCATCAGCTTATCAAGCAGCGGCTGGCTCTCCAGTGAGTCCGGTACATCCATCGAGATGCTTTGCTGGCTCAGCTCATCCAGCTGATCGAGGAAGGCTTTGGTGTTGGCATCGTCAGTGTCGTACCAGGCGCGAACCCAGCCGGAAACGGTATCAATCGACTGTTTGTAGATTTCATCCTGGTGACGCGGCACGGCCTGCGCGGCAATCAGCAGGCGCGAGCGGATATTCTCACGCAGATAGACATCCTGATTCGGGGCCAGTAGCGGTTCGGCAGTGGCATCACGGCGGCGGATGGTAATAAAGTCATCCATAAAGTTATGCCAGCTTTTGACCAGATTTTGCCGCCATTCACGTAATGATGATGACAGTTCACCGCTGTTCGCATCCATTGGCGCATCGTCGTTATCATTATCGGCGAGGCGCAGGTTATCGATGCCGTTGGACAGCTGGTTCAGCTTGAGGATGACGCCGTCGTAGTCAACCTGGCTAAGTGCGGAAAGGGTGCTGATGTCGTGGGTTAGCGCGCGTCGTGCTTCAAGCAGGCTCGGGTCGTTCATATCGGCCAGGCTGGCATCGGCACTTTTCAACAACGCGGCGGCTGTTGTGACATCCTGGTCGCTCCACAGCTTGCGGCCCGCCATTTTGACCAGGTAATCCGCCTGCGACAGCATCCAGGTATGAACATCATTGCCGGAAATGGTGGCCACTTTTTGTTTCAGTTCATCCAGTTGCTGGCTCAGGGCTGCCTGCTGCTGCTGAGCCGCATCCAGCGCCCGGGTTTGCACCGACAGCTGCTCGACCAGCGACTGTTTGTCATGGGTAGACTGCTGTTGCAAATCGGCAATCTGAGCGGCCAGTGCCTGACGCGCCTCTTCCTGTTGTGCAACCTGATGTTTGCTATTCAGCCACAGGCCGACACCCAGCGCTAATGCAATGGCAATTGCCACCGCGCCTAAAACGACGCCGTGATTTTTTGATTTTTCCGAAGGCGGCTGCCCGGAGGTTGAGTCTTTAACCGCAGGGGTAACATCTTCAACCATGGCGGAGGAATCTTTTTGTTCCGTCATAATGGCTCATCCCATATTTTAAGTGTGATATACCTTAATCTTCCCGCTCGCGAAATCTTAAGAGTATAGGTCCAGTGCGCGCAGCAGCGCGTCATTATCGGCACCCCCGGCGACACAAACGTTCGCCCAGCCCAAATCCCTGGCCAGAGTGGCTAAACGTTCACTGACGACCACCAGCCGACAGTGTAATAACCAGGCATCCCGATCGATAGTGGGAAACAGGGCGTAAAGCTGTTGCAGCATCTCTCCGCTGGTGACGACCAGCGTATCTATCCCGCGATCGCGCCATCTACGGCCTTCTTCAGCGCCGTGATAATGCTTTGCACAGCGTTGATAGCACTCAATAAACTCTACCTGAGCGCCGCGGTTATGCAAAGTTTCCCCCAGCAATTCACGTCCGCCGTTGCCACGCAAAATGAGCGCCTGCCTGCCGGCGACCTGCTGAAGCTCGGGTAACTGAATCAGAACTTCACTGATTTCCTGTTCGTGCGGCCAGGTGACAGAGTGCCCGCTAACCGCATGCAACGCCAACGCCGTGCTGCGGCCTATTGCATAATAGTTCAGACCGGCGGGCCAGGTTTTACCAACCTGCGTTATCGCCGGATTGGCGTAGTGGATGGCATGCTGAGAAAGGATAAAAACCAGATCGTTTGGCCTGAGTGCCTCAAGCCGTGCGGGAAGGCGATCGAGTTGCCCCCCCGGAGTGAATTCAATCAGAGGAAATGCCCAGGCAGCCTGCCCGCGGCTACGCAGCCTGCTAACCAGTTGGTCAGCTGCCGGTGACGGGCGGGTGACCAGAATGTTCATGCTGGCGGGTGTCCCTGATAAACGTCAGCCAGAATTTCCCTGGCGCCGTTATTCAGCAGCTCTTCCGCTAATGAAATCCCCATCTGCTCCGCATCCGCACGCGGGCCGCGGCGCTCACCGTAGATCGTCCGGCTGCCGTCCGGGGCACCAACCAGGCCACGCAGCCATAATTGATCGCCTTCCAGCACTGCATAGCTGCCAATCGGCACCTGGCAGCCGCCTTCCAGGCGGGTATTCATCGCACGCTCGGCGCGGACCCGGCAGGCGGTATCTTCATCATTCAGCGCGGCCAGCAGGTGAATCGTTTCGCTATCGTCAAGGCGGCATTCAATGCCCACCGCGCCCTGTCCGACGGCGGGTAGCGATTCTTCAGCGGGCATAATCTGGCGGATCCGGTCGCTCAGTCCGAGGCGTTTCAGACCGGCAACGGCAAGGATGATGGCATCGTATTCACCGGCATCCAGCTTGCCCAGGCGGGTGCCGACGTTGCCGCGCAGTGAGCGAATCACCAGGTCCGGGCGACGGGCGCTAATCTGGCACTGGCGGCGCAGGCTTGAGGTGCCCACAACGGCACCCTGTGGCAGCGCATCAACGGAAGCATAATGATGAGAGACAAAAGCATCGTGCGGATCTTCGCGCTCGCAGATGGTCACCAGGCCCAGGCCTGCCGGGAATTCAACCGGCACATCTTTCATCGAATGGACGGCGATATCGGCGCGATCGGTAAGCATGGCCTGCTCAAGTTCTTTAACGAACAGTCCTTTACCGCCCACTTTAGCCAGTGGGGTATCAAGGATCACATCACCGCGCGTCACCATAGGCACCAGCTCAACGCGCAGCCCCGGATGGCAGGCGATCAGGCGCTGCTGTACATATTCCGCCTGCCAAAGGGCAAGGGGACTTTGTCTCGTCGCAATTCTTAAAATTTTGTCTGACATGCTCAATACCGTTTTGATCGTTCATTGATTATCCTATCATTTAACCGCGAAGGCTGTCAGTGAATAGCATCTAAACGGTCGTTCGTAGAAGCATAGCGGTGGATTGACGCAAAATTGTGCTAAACTGTTAACTAGCGCAACTTTCTTTACGGTCAATCTGTCTGATGTTAGATTGATCACGTTTCCAGCAATAATCTGCACGACTATTTTTAAAGCAAACGGCAGATTTTGGAAAAAGAGTTCTTGTATACCCTTCTCTCCAAGGGTGTAAGCACTGGGATAATCAGGCGAGACGTCTTGTACCTCTACATTGAGACACTGAAACAGAGACTGGATGCCATTAACCAGCTGCGCGTCGACCGCGCACTGGCTGCAATGGGACCTGCGTTCCAACAGGTTTACAGTCTGCTGCCGACCTTACTACATTATCATCATCCACTGATGCCGGGTTACCTTGAGGGTAACGTCCCACATGGCATCAGCTTCTACACGCCTGATGAAAGCCAGCTTGTCTATCTTGATGATTTACAAGTGAAATCAGACAAATCCCTGACTGCACCTCCGCGTGGAGAAATGCCGATCACCGGGGTGTATTCGATGGGAAGCACCTCTTCCGTGGGGCAAAACGCCACCTCCGATCTCGACATATGGGTCTGCCACCAGTCGTGGCTGGACAATGGCGAGCGTCTGGCCCTGCAAAAGAAATGCACGCAGTTACAAAACTGGTGTGCGGCGATGGGCGTTGAGGTCAGCTTCTTCCTGATTGATGAGAACCGCTTCCGCCACAACGAAAGTGGCAGCCTTGGCGGCGAGGACTGTGGTTCAACCCAGCACATCCTGCTGCTGGATGAGTTCTACCGCACGGCGGTAAGAATGGCGGGTAAACGTATTCTGTGGAATATGGTGCCGCGTGAGGAAGAAGAGCATTACGACGACTATGTGATGTCGCTCTATCAACAGGGCGTTCTGACGCCGAACGAGTGGCTGGATCTTGGTGGTCTGGGTACGCTGTCGGCGGAAGAGTACTTTGGTGCCAGCCTGTGGCAGCTGTATAAGAGCATTGATTCCCCGTATAAGGCCGTGCTGAAAACTCTGCTGCTGGAAGCGTATTCGTGGGAATACCCGGATACCCGCCTGCTGGCAATGGACATCAAACAGCGGCTGCACGATGGCGAGATCGTTTCCTACGGACTGGATCCGTACTGCATGATGCTGGAGCGGGTAACGCGTTACCTGATCAGCATTGACGATCACGCGCGCCTCGACCTGGTTCGTCGATGTTTCTATCTCAAAGTGTGTGAGAAGCTGTCTCAGGAGACTGAGCAGTCCGGCTGGCGTCGGGAAATTCTCAGCCAGCTGGTGACGGAATGGGGTTGGGATACGCAGCGCCTTGAGGTACTGGACAGCCGTGCCGACTGGAAAATTGGTCGGGTGCGCGAAGCCCACAATGAACTACTGGATGCGATGATGCAGAGCTATCGCAACCTGATCCGCTTTGCCCGCCGAAATAATCTGAGCGTCAGCGCCAGCCCGCAGGACATCGGCGTGTTAACGCGTAAGCTTTACGCCGCGTTCGAGGCGTTGCCCGGCAAGGTGACGCTGGTGAACCCGCAGATTTCCCCCGACCTGTCCGAGCAGCATCTGACCTTTATTCATGTACCGAACGGTCGCGCCAACCGCGCGGGCTGGTATCTGTACAATCAGTCGCCGGATATGAGTTCCATCATTAGCCATCAGCCGCTGGAATATAACCGCTATCTAAACAAGCTGGTGGCCTGGGCGTGGTTTAACGGCCTGCTGACCAGCAAAACGCGGCTGCATATGAAGGGCAATGAGGTCTGTGACCTGGCCCGTCTGCAGGAACTGGTTGCCGATGTGTCGCACCATTTCCCGCTGCGTCTGCCTGCACCAACGCCTAAAGCGCTCTACAGTCCCTGCGAGATCCGCCATCTGGCGATCATCGTTAACCTGGAATACGACCCGACATCGGCCTTCCGTAACCAGGTGGTGCATTTCGATTTCCGCAAGCTGGACGTATTCAGCTTTGGCGCTGAGCAGCAGTGCCTGGTCGGCAGCGTCGATCTGCTGTATCGCAACTCGTGGAATGAAGTGCGCACGCTGCACTTCAACGGCGAGCAGGCGATGATTGAAGCGCTGAAAACCATTCTGGGCAAAATGCATCAGGATGCCGCGCCGCCGGACGCCGTAGAAGTCTTCTGCTACAGCCAGCATCTGCGCGGTCTGATCCGTACCCGCGTCCAGCAGCTGGTTTCAGAGTGCATTGAGCTGCGTCTTTCCAGCACGCGTCAGGAGCCAGGTCGCTTTAAAGCCCTGCGCGTGGCCGGACAGACCTGGGGACTGTTCTTTGAACGCCTCAGTGTTTCGGTACAGAAGCTGGAAAACGCCGTTGAGTTTTACGGTGCGATCTCCAACAACAAGCTTCACGGCCTGTCGCTGAAGGTTGAAACCAACCAGGTCCGGCTACCGACGGTAGTGAATGGCTATGCCAGCGAAGGGATCATCCAGTTCTTCTTCGAAGATACGCACGACGATCACGGGTTTAATATCTATATTCTGGATGAAACCAACCGGGTTGAGGTTTATCACCACTGTGAAGGCAACAAAGAAGATCTGGTGCGTGACGTCAGCCGTTTCTACTCGTCGTCGCACGATCGCTTCACCTACGGTTCCAGCTTTATTAACTTCAACCTGCCGCAGTTCTATCAAATTGTGCAGGTTGAAGAGCGCTTCCAGGTGATCCCCTTCCGCAGCCAGACGCTGACTCAGCTTTGTGCCGCCGTGCCAAACAGTGAAATCAGCGGCGATTATTCGCAGCGCTATCAGATGCACTAAGCCAGCCGGGATACTCTTCCGGTTGGACTCTGCTTTTCCTGTTGCTTTTCAGTCTTCACCTGCGATGATAGACAGCAACGGGTATCTTTAACGAGCAGAATGAGAATGAAAAAAGCTATTTGCCAACTGGCACTGTTACTTGCCGTTGCCAGCCTGGCGGGATGCGGACTCAAAGGGCCGCTCTATTTCCCGGCAGACAAAACGAGTAAACCGCAGGCCACTCAAACCTCTTCGCCGACGCAGTCCGGCAGCAGCGTGTCATCTCCTGCCACGTCCTCCGGGCAGGATGTTAAACCGGTCCAGTAAACTATGACACACTCGGCGGAGCAGAAAATGCAGTTCTCGAAAATGCACGGTCTCGGCAATGACTTCATGGTGGTCGATGCCGTTACGCAAAACGTTTACTTCTCACCTGAACTGATCCGTCGACTGGCGGACCGCAATCTGGGGATCGGCTTCGATCAGCTGCTGATCGTTGAGCCACCTTACGATCCCGATCTTGATTTCCATTACCGCATTTTCAACGCTGACGGCAGTGAAGTCGCCCAGTGCGGCAACGGCGCCCGCTGTTTCGCCCGCTTCGTTCGCTTAAAAGGCCTGACCAATAAAAGCGATATTCGCGTCAGTACGCAAACGGGCCGCATGGTGCTGAGCGTGAATCAGGATGAACTGGTTTGCGTGAATATGGGCGAGCCGAACTTTGAGCCGCAGCAGGTACCGTTCCGCGCCAACAAAGCCGAAAATATTTACCTGATGCGGGCCGCAGAACAGACCGTGATGTGTGGTGTGGTGTCGATGGGTAATCCACACTGCGTACTGCAGGTGGAGAGCGTGAAAACCGCCGCGGTGGAAACGCTGGGGCCGGTGCTGGAAAGCCACGAGCGCTTCCCTGAGCGCGTTAACGTCGGCTTTATGGAAGTGGTCAACGGCGAGCACATTCGTCTGCGGGTGTACGAACGCGGCGCGGGTGAAACTCAGGCCTGCGGTAGCGGAGCCTGTGCGGCGGTCGCTGTCGGCATTCAGCAGGGATTACTGTCAGAGAAAGTGCGGGTTGACCTGCCGGGTGGCACGTTAAACATCGCCTGGAAAGGGCCGGGGCATCCGCTGTTTATGACCGGGCCAGCCACTCACGTTTATGACGGGTTTATTCATCTATGAAAACTGTCGGGGAGCCACAACAGGACAGCAGCGAAGTGCTGTTGGACGATCGCGCCGTCGGCGATTACCTGCTGCAAAATCCAGACTTCTTTATTCGCAATGCCCGCCAGGTTGAGCAGATGACGGTGCCGCATCCAATCCGTGGCACTGTATCGCTGGTGGAATGGCAGCTGGCACGCCAGCGCAACCATATTCATCAGTTGGAAGAAGAAATCACCCTGCTGATGGAGCAGGCCAGCGCTAACCAGCAGCTGTTCGAACGCCTGTTTACGCTGCAGGGACGTCTGGCCTCGGCTTCAAATCTGCAGGATATGCTGAATCGCCTGCATCTGTGGGCGCGTGAGCTGGGGCTGGCGGGAGCCAATATTCGCCTATTTAGTGAACAATGGCGTATTGGCGCGCCATCCGATTTCACCCAACTGGCGCTGCCAAGGCAGGCGTTTGAATCGGTGCGCATTCAACGTCTGGGCAAAGAAAATCACTATCTCGGCAATTTGAACGGGCCTGAACTGCTGCTGCTGCTGCCGCAGGCTAAGGCGATTGGTTCGGTGGCGATGTCCCTGTTGGGTGAACGCGGCGATCTTGGCGTGCTGATGTTCAGCAGTCGTGACAAGCAGCACTATCAGTCCGGTATGGGAACCATGCTGCTCCAGCATCTGTCACTGATGCTTCCCGATCTGCTGTCGCGTTGGATTGAGCGCGCGTGAGCAGCGAATCGCCCCTGCTCCCTGCCGTAGAGGGCTTTTTGCGTTACCTGAAGGTTGAACGTCAGCTCAGCCCGCTGACCCTGATTAACTATCGCCGCCAGCTAACGGTGGTGGTTGAACTGCTGGACGCATTAAAGGTCACCGACTGGCCGCGTCTGGATGCCGCGCTGGTTCGAACGCTCGCTGCCCGCAGTAGCCGCAGCGGACTGAAGCCCGCCAGCCTGGCCCTCCGGCTCTCGGCCCTACGTAGCTTCCTCGACTGGCTGATTAGCCAGGGGACGATTCAGGCCAATCCGGCGAAAGGCGTTGCCACGCCGCGTGCGCCACGACACCTGCCCAAAAATATTGATGTCGATGAAGTTAACCAACTGCTGGACATCGACCTCAACGACCCACTGGCGGTGCGCGATCGCGCGATGCTGGAAGTGATGTACGGCGCGGGTTTGCGCCTCTCTGAGCTGACAGGCATTGATGTCAACCATCTTGAGCTGGCATCCGGCGAAGTCTGGGTAACCGGTAAGGGCAGCAAAGAGCGCCGCCTGCCGATGGGAAAAACGGCGGTACTCTGGCTGGAGCACTGGCTGGCGCTGCGGGAGCTGTTCTCACCGCAGGACAACGCGCTGTTCCTGTCTAAGCTGGGCAAACGCATCTCCGCGCGTAACGTGCAGAAGCGTTTTGCTGAATGGGGCATTAAGCAGGGGCTGTCCAGCCACGTTCATCCCCATAAACTTCGCCACTCGTTTGCTACGCACATGCTGGAGTCCAGCGGCGATCTGCGCGCGGTGCAGGAGCTGCTTGGCCACGCCAATCTGGCAACTACCCAGATTTATACCCATCTTGATTTCCAACACCTTGCGTCCGTGTACGACGCTGCACATCCCCGTGCGAAACGAGGAAAGACCTGATGCATTTTTACCGACCACCGCGTCCCATCGCGGCGATGACCTTCGATCTTGATGATACGCTGTACGACAATTATCCGGTTATCGCACGAACCACGAAAGAATCCCACGCCGCATTGCAGGCCCATCATCCGGCGCTAAAAGACTATAGCGTGGAGCAGTATCAGCAGGTGCGTCAGCGGCTGCTGCTGGCCGAGCCGGAAATCTATCATGATGTCAGCGAGTGGCGTCGTCGCGCGGTTGAACAGTCGATGCTCGATGTCGGACTGGCTCCCGTGCAGGCGGCCGACGGCTCGCGCGAAGTGATGTCCGTCTTCGCCGAATGGCGCAGCAAAATCACCATATCGGATGAAAACCATGCGACGCTGGCGGCGCTGGCCGAGCGTATTCCACTGGTGGCGATCACCAACGGTAACGCCGAGCCGCATCTGTTTGGGCTGGATAAGTACTTCCAGTTTATTCTGCGGGCCGGTCCCGATGGCCGCGCCAAGCCGTATCAGGATATGTATCACTGCGCCGCAGAACGGCTGAATCTGGCACCGGAACACATTCTGCATGTGGGTGACGATCTCACCACCGACGTTGCCGGCGCGGTGCGCTGTGGTATGCAGGCCTGTTGGATTAATTTGCGCGGTGGCAACCTGATGCATATCGACGATGCGCGTCTTCTTCCAACGCTGGAGATTTCTCAGTTGGCATCGCTGACTGCGTTGTTATAATGAACTGGTTAAATAACCAGTAGAGCGGCGTGCCGCTCTCTACCCCGATGGTGCTTATGGACGTTTCCGATCTGCTCGACAGCCTGAATGATAAACAACGCGAAGCCGTCGCCGCGCCGCGCAGCAACCTGCTGGTGCTGGCGGGCGCTGGCAGTGGAAAAACCCGCGTCCTGGTTCACCGTATTGCCTGGCTGATGGCGGTTGAAAACTGTTCCCCTTATTCCATCATGGCGGTGACCTTTACCAATAAAGCGGCCGCTGAGATGCGGCACCGCATCGAACAGCTGATCGGCACCAGCCAGGGGGGAATGTGGATTGGCACTTTCCACGGCCTCGCACACCGTCTTCTGCGTGCCCACCATCTGGATGCCAATCTGCCGCAGGATTTTCAGATCCTCGACAGTGAGGATCAGCTGCGGCTGTTGAAGCGTCTGATCAAGGCGATGAACCTTGATGAGAAGCAGTGGCCTGCTCGTCAGGGGATGTGGTACATCAACGGCAAAAAAGATGAAGGTCTGCGCCCGAAAAATATTGAAAGCTACGGCAACCCCATTGAACAGACCTGGCTGCGCATTTACCAGGCCTATCAGGAAGCCTGCGATCGCGCGGGTCTGGTCGACTTTGCCGAGCTGCTGCTGCGCGCGCATGAACTGTGGCTGAACAAGCCGCATATCCTCAATCACTACCGCGAGCGTTTTACCAACATTCTGGTGGATGAGTTTCAGGATACCAACAACATCCAGTACGCGTGGATCCGCATGCTGGCCGGTGACAGCGGCAAGGTGATTATCGTCGGTGATGACGATCAGTCTATCTACGGCTGGCGCGGCGCGCAGGTGGAGAACATCCAGCGTTTCCTGAACGATTTCCCGGGTGCGGAAACTATTCGCCTTGAGCAGAACTATCGCTCGACCAATAACATTCTGAAAGCGGCCAACGCGCTCATCGCCAATAACAGCGGCCGTCTGGGCAAAGAGCTGTGGACCGACGGCAGCGACGGTGAACCGATCGCCTTGTATTGCGCCTTCAACGAGCTTGATGAAGCGCGCTTTGTAGTTAACCGCATCAAGGTATGGATGGAAAACGGCGGGGCGTTGAATGACTGCGCAATCCTCTATCGCAGCAACGCCCAGTCGCGCGTGCTGGAGGAGGCGCTGCTGCAAACCAGCATGCCTTACCGTATTTATGGCGGCATGCGCTTCTTCGAACGTCAGGAAATCAAGGATGCGCTGGCCTATCTGCGCCTGATTGCCAACCGCAATGACGATGCCGCCTTTGAGCGCGTGATCAATACGCCAACGCGCGGCATTGGCGATCGCACGCTTGATGTGGTGCGTCAGACCGCGCGTGAGCGCCAGCTGACGATGTGGCAAAGTTCGCGCGCGCTGCTGCAGGAGAAAGCGCTGGCCGGGCGTGCGGCCTCGGCGCTGCAGCGCTTTATTGAGCTGGTGGACTCACTGGCGCAGGAAACCACCGAACTGCCGCTGCATGTGCAGACCGACCGGGTGATCAAAGATTCCGGTCTGTGGCTGATGTACGAGCAGGAAAAAGGGGAGAAGGGCCAGGCACGCGTTGAGAACCTTGAAGAGCTGGTCAACGCCACCCGTCAGTACAGCTATCAGGACGAAGATGAAGACCTGATGCCGCTGCAGGCTTTCCTCTCCCATGCGGCGCTGGAGGCGGGCGAAGGGCAGGCGGACAAGTGGCAGGACGCGGTTCAGCTGATGACCATGCATGCGGCCAAAGGGCTGGAATTTATGCAGGTGTTTATCGTCGGTATGGAGGAGGGCATGTTCCCCAGCCAGATGTCGCTGGATGAAGGCGGAAGGCTGGAAGAAGAGCGCCGTCTGGCCTACGTTGGCGTGACCCGCGCGATGCAGAAGCTGACCCTGACCTACGCGGAAACGCGCCGTCTGTATGGCAAAGAAGTTTATCATCGCCCATCACGCTTTGTCGGCGAACTGCCGGAAGAGTGTGTGGAAGAAGTGCGACTGCGCGCCAGCGTCACTCGCCCGGTCAGCCATCAGCGGATGGGTACGCCGGTGGCGAAAAACGACAGCGGCTTTACCCTTGGGCAGCGCGTGCTCCACGCTAAGTTTGGTGAGGGAACGATTGTTAACCTGGAAGGCAGCGGTGAGCACAGCCGCCTGCAGGTCGCGTTCCAGGGGCAGGGCATCAAATGGCTGGTGGCCGCGTACGCCAGGCTGGAAGCGCTGTGATGAAAGGTGGGCCCGCTTGACGCCTTTTTCGTCTCAGCGTAACATGCGCCCACCATTACCCTAAGAGGACATTCGCCTTGGACACACCCAGTAGATACTGGCTCACTGACCTGCACACCAGGTACAACTCCTAAGGCTATCCTCTTTTGCCGATAGCCTTCGTGGTTGTTGGCGACCGCATTTTTCGTCGCTCTGAGTCAGTACATTTCGCTGACTGAAACGCATGTTTCCCGTGTTCAAGCGCTCTGTCCCACTAGTCACTGCGAATTGGGAGTATTGCTATGCTGAGCGCATTTAAACTGGACCAGAGCCGTCTGACCCGTCTTGAGCTGGATGATGCCAGCGAAGAGCTGACCGGTTCCGTCTGGGTCGATCTGATCGAACCGGAAGACGCCGAGCGAGACCGCGTCCAGACCGAACTGGGCCAGAGCCTGGCCACCCGTCCTGAACTGGAAGACATCGAGGCATCCGCCCGCTTCTTCGAAGATGAAGACGGCCTGCACATCCACTCCTTCTTTTTCTTTGAGGATGCGGACGATCACGCCGGTAACTCAACCGTGGCGTTTACCATTCGCGAAGGGCGTTTATACACCCTGCGTGAACGTGAGCTGCCTGCTTTCCGCCTTTACCGCATGCGTGCGCGTAACCAGGTTCTGACGGACGGTAACGCCTACGAGCTGCTGCTGGATCTGTTTGAAACTAAAATCGAACAGCTGGCCGATGAGATCGAAAATATCTACAGCGACCTGGAGAAGCTCAGCCGGGTAATTATGGAAGGACAGCAGGGCGATGAGTTTGACGCCGCGCTGTCGACGCTGGCGGAACTGGAAGATATCGGTTGGAAGGTGCGTCTGTGCCTGATGGATACCCAGCGTGCCCTGAACTTCCTGGTGCGTAAAGCACGCCTGCCGGGTAATCAGCTGGAACAGGCGCGCGAAATCCTGCGGGATATCGAATCCCTGCTGCCGCACAACGAATCCCTGTTCCAGAAGGTTAACTTCCTGATGCAGGCGGCAATGGGTTTTATCAACATCGAACAGAACCGCATTATCAAGATCTTCTCGGTGGTTTCGGTGGTCTTCCTGCCGCCAACGTTGGTGGCTTCCAGCTACGGGATGAACTTTGAGTTTATGCCGGAGCTGCGCTGGAGCTTTGGTTATCCGGGCGCCATCACCCTGATGATCCTCGCCGGTCTGGCACCGTACGCCTACTTTAAGCGTAAAAACTGGCTCTGATTGCCCGGGCCCAGCCTGATTTACCGGGCTGGGCCAGCCTTAACTTTCACAAAATGTTTCACGAACTGGTACTACGCCCGCGCTACGG
Organism: Erwinia sp. JUb26; assembly: GCF_003751505.1. GTDB lineage: Bacteria > Pseudomonadota > Gammaproteobacteria > Enterobacterales > Enterobacteriaceae > Erwinia. The sequence continues at coordinate 46,614 of NZ_RJVB01000013.1, forward strand.
GTAGTCTGTCAGCTCTTATTTCAGCTGAGCTCGCTTCACTTTATGGAACGGTTATCCCTGCGAAACCAGTGGGCACTACTGCTCATCACATCGCTGCTGTTGGGGTCTGTCCTGCAGGTTTTTCATGTACCGGCTGCGCTGTTACTGGGCCCGATGATTGTCGGCGTGGTAATGGGGCTGTGCGGTGCGCGGATCCGCATCAGTAAACGCCTCTTCGTGCTGTGCCAGGCGGTACTGGGCTGTATGATCGCCCAGAGCCTCTCTCCCTCCATTCTTCAGCCGCTACTGGCCGACTGGCCAATCGTACTGTCCGTGCTCCTGATGACTCTTGCAGCCAGCGGACTGTCCGGCTATTTACTGGTGCGCTTTAGCGATCTACCTGGCCCAACCGGCGCGTGGGGCTCCTCACCCGGAGGCGCATCCGCCATGGTCGCGATGGCCGGTGACTTCGGGGCGGATACCCGGCTGGTGGCGTTTATGCAGTACCTGCGCGTGCTGTTTGTCGCCGCTGCCGCCGCGATCGTCGCGCGCATCAGCTTGGGCGACAGTGCGCAGTCCTCGGGGCTGGAGTGGTTTCCACATCTGGGACCGGGATTTGCCGCGACGCTGGCGGTGATCGTGCTGGGGGCCGTGCTTGGGCAGAAATTCCGTATCCCCTCCGGCGCATTGCTGCTGCCTGCACTGATTGGGGCGACATTGCATTCTAGCGGCATGGTAACGCTGCAGGTACCGGAATGGCTGCTGGCGCTGGCCTACGCGCTGATCGGCTGGACGGTGGGCCTGCGCTTCACCCGCCCTGTCTTTCTGCTGGCGCTGCGCACGTTACCGCAAATGGTGGTGTCGATTATCGGCCTGATGCTGCTGTGTGGCGCCATGGCGTGGATGCTGACCCGGGTACTGCATGTCGACATGCTGACGGCGTATCTGGCGACCAGCCCTGGCGGGCTGGACACCGTTGCGATTATTGCCGCCGGTAGCCGGGTCGATCTGGCTTTTGTGATGGCGATGCAGACGCTACGTCTGTTCTCTATACTGCTCACCGGCCCGGCAATGGCCAGATTTCTCTCACGCTATGCGCGACGATGAGCGGCGTAGCGTCCAGAGTGCATCCGCTATAAACAGTGCCAGCGCTGCCCAGATAAAGCCAAAGGTCACGGCTTTATCTGATGTCATCTGCTCACCGTAGAACAGCACGGCCAGCAGGAACATCAGCGTCGGGCCAAGATACTGGAAGAATCCCACGGTGGAGAGGCGTAAACGCGTGCAGGCGGCGGTAAACAACATCAGCGGGACGGTGGTGATAATCCCGGCGGCGGCCAGCAGAACATTGAGGCTCGCCGCATTGTTGCTAAGGTGGCTGGTAGGGCTGTCGACAATGCCGAACAGATAAACCGCAGCGGGCACCAATAGCCAGCTGGTTTCAACCAGCATGCCGGTTTGTGCATCCACCGCAATTTTCTTGCGCAGCAGGCCATACATTGAGAACGTTGTCGCCAGGCCAAGTGCGATAACCGGCACTGAACCAAACTTCCACAGCTGCACCAGCACGCCGCAGGCGGCCAGTGCGACGGCCAGCCACTGTAAACGGCGGAAGCGCTCACCCAGGAACAGCATGCCGACCAGCACATTGAACAGCGGGTTAATGAAATAGCCCAGGCTGGCTTCCAGCATATGGTGATTATTCACCGCCCAGATATACAGCAACCAGTTGCTGCAGATCACCACGGCGGACAGGGCCAGCAGCAGTACCTTTTTCGGCTGGGCGGCAATGGCGCGAATATTGCGCCAGCCGCGGCTGATGCTGATTAAAACCAGCATAAAGAAGAAGGACCAGATGACCCGGTGGGTCATGATCTCTCCGGCAGGCACCTGCTGGATCAGCTTGAAATAGACCGGCGCCACGCCCCAGATAAAGTACGCCCCCAGGGCAAAAAGCACGCCCTGACGTGTTTGTTGTGGATTCATTACTTAACCAATCATGTAGGTAGCGGTAGCGCTGGCAATGTGTACGCCGGCATCGTTATGAAGTTCAACGCGGGCAACGGAAACCTTATTGCCGCCGCGCAGCAGGCTGCTGCTGGCAATAAAGCGCTCGCCGCGTCCCGGGCGCAGGTAATCCACGCGCAGATCGATCGTCCCCATACGCGACAGGCGCTGGCGAAGCTCCTCTTCGGTAATGCTTTGCTGGCGGGTCAGCGCACTGCTGACACAGACCAGCCCCGCCGCCACGTCCAGCACCGAGGCAATCACCCCGCCATGCAGAATTTTTTGTGCAAAGTTGCCGACCAGCATGGTTTGATTCGCCAGGCTCAGCTGAGCGAAGTCCGGCTCAAGGCGATCGAGCTCCAGGCCGAGCGAGCGGTTGAAGGGCATATCGTAAATGAAAATCTCGCCAATCAGCCGACGTGCCGCCGCCTGATCCAAAGGTAACGCTGACATTATTGTGATCCTGTAAAGCCGGGGAAAAGTAAATCAAAGGTTAATAAGGTGGGTATCTTATGCTTCGTTGGCAGCGCTTTCCACTTTCAGAAAACAGCACTAAAGCGGGCAGCACTTTATGTGTAGAATGGCGTGCTTTTATCTTCATATTCGCCCACCGGGAGTAAATTATGGCTCTGCTGAAAGGACTGCTGGCAACAGCACTCCTGGTACCGACAATTGCGCTGGCACAGGAAGCGACGCTAAAAGAAGTGCACGACCGACCTGAGGTTCCCGGTAGCATCATTGCTAACCTGCTGGAAAAACACGATAACCCGTTTGTTCTCTATCCTTACGAGAGCAACTATCTGCTTTACACCTACACCAGCAATATTAACCGGGAAGCAATCGAGTCCTACAACTGGGGTAATGAAGCCAAGCACGACGAAGTGAAGTTTCAGCTGAGCCTGGCCTTCCCGCTGTGGCGCGGTATTCTGGGCGATAATTCCGTACTGGCGGCCTCCTACACGCAGAAGTCCTGGTGGCAACTCTCCAACCGTGGAGCGGGTGCATCATCGCCATTCCGTGAAACCAACTATGAGCCGCAGATTTTCCTCGGCTGGGCAACCGACTATAGCCTGGGCGGCTGGACGCTGCGGGATGTGGAAACCGGTCTGAACCACCAGTCAAACGGACGTTCCGACCCGACCTCCCGCAGTTGGAACCGGGTTTATGCCCGACTGATGGCGCAAAATGGCAACTGGCTGGTGGAAGTGAAGCCCTGGTATCGCCTGCCGGAAAGTGAAAGCAACGACGATAACCCGGATATCACCAAATACATGGGTTACTACCGTTTGACGCTCGGCTATCAGATGGGTGACAGCATCTTCAGCGTGAAAAGTAACTACAACTGGAACAGCGGCTACGGCGGTGCGGAGCTGGGCTGGAGCTATCCTATGACGGAGCACGTGCGTTTTTATACTCAGGTATTTAGCGGCTACGGCGAATCGTTGATCGACTATAACCACCGTCAGACTCGCGTTGGCGTGGGCGTGACCCTCAACGATCTGTTCTGATTTTATCTGCGCCGGGCAACCCTGCCCGGCGAAGGAAACTCGCTAAACGCTGACCCTCTCCTGTTCAACAGGCCTGCTGCATCCAGCCTTATTATGGTTTGCAGTCCGTTACGCAAATAATGCAGCGGCTCATTATTCGCGCAGCAAAACGGCGCGAACCGCTTCGCAAATAAGCAAAATGCTCGCGATAATCCAGATCTTGCTCCGGACATGGGTTATTATCCTTCGCTGTGGTTGAGTCATGCTCAACCGTCGGTTCCGGCATCACCATCGGGCAGGCAGTGCCCGGTAGCGCTTCACACCACTTCAGATTGGGGACAATGTGTCTACGGCAGCAGTAATCAATAATGAGACGCTGGCAGAGCAGGTACTTCGCGATACCTTCGGCTATCAGCAGTTTCGTCCGGGACAGCAAACGATTATTCAGGCATCGCTCGACGGTCGTGACTGTCTGGTTGTGATGCCGACCGGCGGCGGTAAATCGCTTTGTTATCAAATTCCTGCGCTGGTGCGCGACGGGTTAACGCTGGTGGTGTCACCGCTGATTTCACTGATGAAAGATCAGGTCGATCAGCTGCTGGCAAACGGCGTGTCTGCGGCCTGCCTGAACTCCACGCAGAGCCGTGAACAGCAGCAGGACGTGATGGCGGGCTGCCGTACCGGTAAAGTCCGCATGCTGTATATCGCCCCTGAGCGGCTGATGATGGATAACTTCCTCGATCAGCTGACGCACTGGAATCCGGCGATGCTGGCGGTGGACGAAGCACACTGTATTTCACAGTGGGGCCATGACTTCCGCCCTGAGTACGGTGCGCTCGGGCAGCTTCGGCAGCGGCTCCCCAATGTACCGGTGATGGCGCTGACCGCCACCGCCGATGAAACCACGCGTAACGATATCGTTCGTCTGCTGCAGCTCAACGATCCGCTGATTCAGATCAGCAGCTTTGACCGCCCGAATATTCGCTACACGCTGGTGGAAAAATTCAAACCGACCGAACAGCTGCTGCGCTACGTTCAGGACCAGCGTGGAACCTGCGGCATTATTTACTGCAACAGCCGCGCCAAGGTGGAAGATACCGCCGCCCGTCTGCAAAGCCGTGGATTAAGCGTGGGGGCTTATCATGCCGGAATGGACAATGCCCACCGTGCGCATGTTCAGGAAGCCTTCCAGCGTGACGATTTGCAGATCGTCGTGGCCACGGTGGCGTTCGGCATGGGGATCAACAAACCCAACGTGCGTTTCGTGGTGCATTTCGATATTCCTCGCAATATTGAATCCTACTATCAGGAAACCGGCCGCGCCGGTCGTGACGGCCTGCCGGCGGAAGCGCTGCTGCTTTACGATCCGGCGGATATGGCCTGGCTGCGCCGCTGCCTGGAAGAAAAAGCGCCGGGGCAGCTGCAGGATATTGAACGTCACAAACTCAATGCGATGGGCGCCTTTGCCGAAGCGCAAACCTGCCGACGTCTGGTATTGCTGAACTACTTCGGCGAAGGGCGTCAGCAGGCCTGCGGAAACTGCGATATTTGCCTCGATCCGCCGCGCCGCTATGATGGCCTGGTGGAGGCGCAGAAGGCGCTTTCCTGTATTTACCGCGTCGGGCAGCGTTTCGGCATGGGATATATTGTCGAGATCCTGCGCGGGGCAAATAATCAGCGTATTCGCGACATGCAGCACGACAAGCTGCCGGTATATGGCATTGGTCGTGAGCAGACTAACGAACACTGGACCAGCGTACTGCGTCAACTGATCCACCTTGGCCTGGTGACCCAGAATATCGCGATGTATTCGGCGCTCCAGCTGACGGAAGCGGCCAGGCCGATCCTGCGTGGGGAAACGCCGCTGATGCTGGCCGTTCCGCGCCTGGTGACGGCGAAGCCGCGCAGCAGCAGCCAGAAATCATGGGGCGGGAATTACGATCGTAAGCTGTTTGGCAAACTGCGTAAGCTGCGCAAAGCGATTGCCGATGAGGACAACATTCCGCCTTACGTGGTATTCAGCGATGCGTCACTGATTGAAATGTCCGAACAGATGCCGCTGACGGCTTCAGAAATGCTGAGCATCAACGGGGTAGGTCACAAGAAGCTGGAACGCTTTGGCAGACCTTTCCTGCTGATGATTAAAGATCACGTAGATGGCGTCGATGACGAGTAATCGTCATGCATGCGGGCCGGGAAACCGGCCCGTTCACGTTCTGTCAGGCGATACGCCGAGCCGATGCCAGCAGCGCACCCACCGCCATAAATAAGCCCCCGAAAATCCGGTTCAGCAGCTTCATTTGTTGCGGACCTTTGATCCAGACGGCAATACGCGTGGCCAGCGTGGCATAGCCAATCATCACAATGATATCGACCACGACCGTCGTTACACCCAGTACCAGGTACTGCATCGCCTGAGGCTGATGTGGGAGGATAAACTGGGGGAACAGCGCAGCAAGAAACACGATGCTTTTCGGGTTGGTCAGGTTAACCAGCACCGCCCGCTGGAACAGCTTGCGCCTCGGCATCGCCTTCGCCACGGCGTTCAGATCGATCGCCCCGGCAGATCGCCACTGCTGAATACCCAGCCAGATCAGATAGGCCGCGCCCGCCCATTTCAGGATCTCAAATGCCAGCAGCGACTGTGAAAACAGCGCACCCAGCCCGATACCCACCAGGACAATATGCAGCGACAGCCCGACCTGTAGCCCGGTAATGGAGGCGGCGGCACCGCGATAGCCGTGACTGATACCGGTACTCATGGTGTTGATTGCGCCAGAGCCTGGCGAAAGGCTTAAAATGCTGGTTGTTAAAAGGTAGGTCAGCCACCATTCGATGGTCATGGGTAAAGCTCCCGAAAAACGCTCAATTGTGACACAATACGTGATTGTTGAACGTTGTGCTATGGGTAACAATGGCCTTGCTGAATGGCAAATCACCTTCCAGGAAAAAGTCTGATGGATCATCGTAAACCCGGCTGGTTGACGCGTGAGCAATCCTTTGCGGCCTTTGCTACCGGCCCTTTGCTGAGATTCTGGCAGCAGCGTGAGGAGGATGAATTCGCCGGTGTTGGCAACGTGCCCATTCGCTATGCCCGCTTCATCTCTCCGCAACATGACCGCGTTATTTTGCTCTGTCCCGGCCGTATTGAAAGCTATGTGAAATATCCGGAACTGGCTTACGATCTGTTTCACTGCGGCTATGATGTGATCGTGGTCGATCATCGTGGACAGGGACGATCGGGGCGTTTATTACAGGATTCGCATCGTGGGCACGTGGCGGCCTTCGAAGATTACGTCGACGATCTGGAAACGCTGTATTTAAAAGAGATCGTTGCACGGCATTATCGTCATCGTTATGCCTTGGCTCACTCGATGGGAGGCGCAATCCTCGCGCTGATGCTGGCGCGTCAGCCTGCGGCCTTTGATGCGGCGGCATTGACCGCACCGATGTTCGGCATCACGCTGCCGATGCCCCAGTGGATGGCCCATCGCATTCTGGACTGGACGGAAAAACGTCCGGCGGTCAGCGAAGGTTATGCCATTGGCACCGGAAAATGGCGTCCGCGCCCGTTTGCCCTTAATCATCTAACGCACAGCCGTGAGCGCTACCAACGCAATCTGCGCTTTTATGCTGACGATCCCGGGCTCCGCGTTGGCGGGCCAACCTACCATTGGGTAAGGGAGGGGGTGCTGGCGGGCCAGACGATCCTGCAGCAGGCATCCCATATCTCAACGCCGCTGCTGCTGCTACAGGCGGCCGAGGACCGGGTTGTTGATAACACAGCGCAGGATCTTTTTTGCCAGGCGATGGCCGATGCCGGACAGCCCTGCGAAGGAGGCGGTCCAAAAATTATCGCGGGTGCCCGCCATGAAATACTGTTTGAGAAAGACAGTATGCGGGCGGAGGCGCTGGAGGCGATTATGGCGTTTTTCTCCCGCCATCCCTGATCACCCGCTACGCGAGGTTTACGTTACCTGACGGGCTCTGCCCGCTAAATGATATTAACCAGAGGTTTTATGTATCGTATTGTTGCTTCAGATCTGGACGGCACGCTGTTATCTCCCGATCACACGCTTTCTCCTTATGCCCGCGAAACCCTGCAGCTGCTGGTCCGCAAGGGGATCCATTTTATTTTTGCTACCGGCCGCCACTACATTGACGTTGCGCAGATGCGTGACAGCCTGGGCATTGATGCCTTTATGATCACCTCCAACGGCGCACGTGTGCACAACACCGCCGGTGAACTGGTTTTCAGCCACAATCTCGATGAAGACATCGCCCGCGAACTGTTTGCTATGCAGCACAGTAATCCCGACATCTACACCAATATTTATCGCGATGAAGAGTGGTTTCTGAACCGCCATCGTCCTGATGAAATGGATTTCTTCAAGGAATCTGATTTTAACTACCAGATCTACCATCCCGATGAACTGCCGACGGACGGCATCAGTAAAGTCTTCTTTACCTGTAACGATCCCGATCTACTGGTTCCTTTGGAGCTGGCGCTGATTGCGCGGTGGGGCGACAGGGTTAACGTGAGCTTCTCGTTGCCAACCTGCCTTGAGGTGATGGCCGGTGGCGTATCTAAAGGTCATGCGCTGGATGCGGTATCGCAGTCTCTGGGTTCATCGTTGAAAGAGTGCATCGCTTTCGGTGACGGGATGAATGATAAAGAGATGCTGAGTATGGCGGGTAAAGGATGCATCATGGAAAACGCCCATCAGCGGCTGAAGGATTTGTTGCCTGAGCTTGAAGTCATTGGTTCTAACGCCGATGAGGCCGTACCAAAAACGCTGCGTACCCTGTTTGGTGTGTAGGCGACTGGATTTGTAATCGTTAACCGATCAGTCTGCATTGCCCTCTCATTAACCAGGAAATAGTGCCTATTTCCTGGTTTTTTTATGTTCATTTATCTCCGCGGTCTTATGAAATGTTAAACGCACTGGATAAATAATTGAATCCGTATCTGGATTTGATGTGGACTGAAACACCATGGATAATCAATGACAGGCGCGAAGTTGAGTTATCCGAGATTGACATGCATTTTTCATAGCGACATGCAGCAGAGATATAATTTTAAAAGCTCATGTTTTAAAAAATTACAGTTGGGTGTCTGCACCAGGCGTATATTTTCCATCTTCATCACCATCATAACTCTTTTTATTTATGTTCAAGAAAAACTTGTTAAAACACAGACCGTATCGATGAATTGTCATAATCAGATCGCTGGGAAATCCTTGCTTAACCAGAAGCGAACGGGTCTGAAAAACTAACTGATTGTAATTTTTTTCTTTTGATCCTGATGGATTTTTTCCCCAAATATTTTGGATGATTTTCTCTTTTTCAATGACGTCATTCATCAGGCAAAGGATTAACGTTTTCTGGTTTTTGCTGACCTTGGCCATAATGTCAGTGTCTTTCATGATGAGATATTTTTCTTTCAAGATAAGTTTTTCATTCTCATACTTAACCGATCTTGGATCCAGGCTATTCATCTCTACAATTTCTCTGTTTTCAAACGTGGGGATAGATGACATGCAAAGACAGTCTTTTTGCTAATAAGTCATTTCGTCAGGAAGAGTGTATTGTTTGTAATGGATTAACAGCAATCTACATTTCATTATTTAAGTTTTATAGATAATTATTCTATATATAATATATATATTAGTTTTATATGTCGCTTTTTAAGTCTTTTGAATTAACTGCTTGTAAAAAAATAGTGGATTTTTAATAGTGACTCTTATTTTTTTTGGTTGGCGAAGTGATGTCATCATATGCCTGTTATTACCAAGGTAGTCACTCGCTTAGTTAATCGGGTGGGGTTGTGATTTATTTAATAAATAGAATCTTAAAATATAACGCCTATGATGGAACGTTGTATTTATTGGATGGCAGCATTGATATGCTAACTCTTAGCAGGGTTGCTAATGAGTTGTTATTGCTGATGGTAGAGAATAATGAGAGTCGATTAGAAAGAGAGCATATCTTGAACGAATTATGGACCCGAAGAGGCCTGGCCTCTTCGGGTAATAATCTCAATAATTATATATCAGTGCTACGTAAAGCTCTGGCAAGTTTAGGATGCTCTGATTTGATTATTACCATTCCACGCTATGGCTTTATGTTTAGTGCAGAGATCGATGTTATTCCTGATAATGTTCAAAAAAGTAGGGCGACCAACCCATTTCAGGTCTTATATTCAAGAGAAAACCCCTGCCATAACAAACTCAAAAAGATAATGAGTTCCACTGCTACTCTTTTTGTCACTTATAAAGTTAGTTTGTTAAAAATTCTTGTGCTGTTGTGTGTTGTTTATTCTTTTTCATTGCCATGGAGCAATGATACTCACGGTGAGTATCATTCATTTGGATTAAATAAATGCACTATTTATCTTTTAGATGCGAGAGAAACCAACAACAAATCAGAAGGGGTTTCTTCAGTAATAAAAAAATACGTGAATGAATACCACATTAACTGTGGTCGTAAAGCGGATGTTTTTTATTGGCCTGGAAAGCATCATTTAACGAATGAAAGCACAATGGATAGAGAAATTTTTGCCTGGTGCGATGATAGTCATGGTGCGTCATGCATCAATTACGGTCTGTTCAAACACGAGAACTAAAGTCATGTCTTTGATCAGGAAGCAGTATCCCGGCTGGGTGGTAATGATTATTCTCTCACTGTGCGTTCTCTGTTTTTTCAATACGGGTAAGAAGCACCGTTTTACCTGCAGGGCGCAACTGGATACCGGCTCATCGTTCGGCCAGTGTGGTCGCCGAAATCTGCTCGATCTGTTTATGGCGATGGACGGCGATGGAGACGGTTATTTAATGCTCTCGGGGAAAATGGGATGTCAGGAGAGTTCAGAAGTCATCAACGCTATTTTAGATTTCGACTATGAAAGGGAAGGGGGGAATTATGACCTGCATGTGCGAAAACACAATGTGGTGATAAGCAAACTACTCCCCCAGTTCAGCGCGGATGATTTAACGGTCGGGATCACCAGGCTTGACGATCGGAGATATCTTCTTTCTACCGATCAATATGCATTGCTGGTGTGTAAATCGGAGTGACGGGACAATAAGTAGCGGGATTTTTAATGGCTATTCCCGCTACTTATTATTTCATTACTGAGCCTTAAGCTGTTGCTTATGCTTCTTTTCACTCATCATGGTCATCGCAAGCAGAATGACTGCCAGAACACATCCGCCGATCATCACCATAAAGCCACCGTCCCAACCAAAGTAGTCAACGGTGTACCCTACGATAGCGCTGGCAGCAACAGACCCACCCAGATAGCCGAACAGGCCGGTAAAGCCAGCGGCAGTCCCCGCCGCTTTTTTCGGTGCCAGTTCCAGTGCATGCAGGCCAATCAGCATCACCGGACCATAGATCAGGAATCCAATCACCATCATACAGGCCATATCTACACCAGGATTACCCGCTGGATTCATCCAGTAGACGATAGTGGCGATGGTCACCAGGGTCATAAAGAAGACGCCGGTAGCGCCGCGATTGCCTTTGAACACTTTATCTGACATCCAGCCACACAGCAGAGTGCCGGGAATACCCGCATACTCATAGAAGAAGTATGCCCACGAGGATTTATCCAGCGTGAAGTGCTTCACTTCTTTCAGATAGGTGGGTGACCAGTCGAGCACGCCGTAACGCAGCAGATAAACAAACACGTTTGCCAGTGCGATATACCACAGTAGTTTGTTTGGCAGAATGTACTGGGTGAAAATCTGCTTCGCGGTCAGCTCTGTTTCATGCTTTTCATCATAGTCCGGCGGATAATCGTTTTTGTACTCTTCGATCGGAGGCAGGCCACAGGATTGCGGCGTGTCGCGCATCAGGGCGAAAGCGATAATGGCGATCAGAATGGCACCGAATGCCGGCATGTAAAGTGCAGCTTTCCAGTCGTTAAACCAGGCCATACCCAACAGGAACAGCAGCGGAGGGATACCGCCCCCAACGTTATGCGCACAGTTCCATACGGAAACGATGCCACCGCGTTCTTTCTGCGACCACCAGTGAACCATCGTGCGGCCGCAAGGCGGCCATCCCATACCCTGGAACCATCCGCACAGGAACAGCAGAACGAACATCACCATAATGCTGGAGGTTGCCCAGGGTACAAAACCCATGAACAGCATCACTAACGCGGCAAGAATCAGTCCGGCAGGCAGGAAGACGCGTGGGTTTGAACGGTCAGATATTGAACCCATAATAAATTTGGAAAAACCGTAGGCTATCGAGATGCCTGACAGCGCAAATCCCAAGTCCCCGCGTGAAAAACCCTGTTCAACGAGGTAGGGCATCGCCAGCGCAAAGTTTTTACGCACGAGATAATAGGCGGCGTAGCCGAAGAAAATCCCCAGAAAGATCTGCCAGCGCAGCTTGCGATACAGTGGATCAACGCGGCTGACATCAACGCGTGGCTGATGTGCTGCGGGTTTAAAAATACTTAACATTACGGACCCCATGGCTCAGGTAACGAAATCCATGCCTGGCTGAGATGAAATGCAAACAGTTTCCCTGGTTATGGTAAATGTTCCATTTCGAAAGCAGCGTGGCGATTTTCGAAGAACTGGTTGTGAATTAGTGCGCGAATGTTACATTTTTATGACGAAATGGCTATATCTGCATCATTAAATGACGTGATATTTTCGTATGCGAACTATATTTTGTGACTGGTATCACACTAATGGATCGGTCCAATCCCGGTTTTTTTGGGTTTTGGCGGGCTATATCCGAAATGGAGAGTGATTTAACGCTGGCAATACATTTCCATAAAAAACAGAGGGATTAACTCGTAAGATTAATGATAGTTAACGTTTAACCCATTAATTTTAAGGGATATACCGCGATCGTCAAAAATGATCGCTACGCTATCATCGCTGATATTAACAGGGCTGAGGGGGGTGTCCGTGTTTAATGAAACTAACGCCCGGTTAAGGCGTTAATTATCTGAAATAAATTGGGATATTTACTTTTTAGCTGGGCGAATTTTCATCGCAAGGCCTTTAAGGAAATTGCGGAGAATTTGATCGCCACACTCACGATAGTTTTTATGGCCAGGCTTACGGAATATCGCACCAATTTCTGATGGCCCTACCGCAAAATCGGCGCTTTTTAGCAGATCAATAATGTCGGTGGTTTTTAAATCGAAGGCGACGCGCAGTTTTTTCATGATGATGTTGTTAGTCATCTTGCGCTCAATTGACGGCACCGGCGCGTCTTCACTTTTACCGCGACGCTCAAAAATCAGACCGTTTAGGAAATAGCCCATAACGACATCCGGGCAGGGGCGATAGCCTGGCTCATCTTCTTTTTTCAGGAAGCTGTGCACTTCAGCTTCGGCCACTTCGCTCTCTGCCAGCGCCAGAATGCTCACCACTTTGGCATCGCTTAGATCCAGCATGTAACGCACGCTGCGCAGGACATCATTATTCGTCATAAATACTCTCTTCATTGAAACTATTGCAGTGAGCGCATTATAGAGCCAATTGAGCGGTTAGACAGGAAAAACCGCCAGCCTTCGCTGGCGAAGTGCTTCAGGGATGAGTCACGGAGGTCGGTAACGGCGTTCCGGGGCGAGAAGCATCCCGCACTCGCGGCAAATGATCGCAGGCGTGCTGACGGGCTGAGTGGATAAAAGCTTCCACTACCGCCTGACGCTGCTCGCCATCGCGCACCGCCGCATAAAGTCTGCTCCACAGACCGTCACCCAGCGCTTTGGTGACCACCAGTCCCTGATGTTCAAAGCTTTCTACCACCCAGTGCGGCAGGGCGGCAATTCCCATCTGCGCGGAGACCATCTGAATAAGTAGCAGTGTGTTATCCACGCTTTTCAGCGCAGGGCTCACCCCCGCCGGCTGCAGAAAATGGCGCCAGATATCCAGGCGCTGGCGCTGTACCGGATATATCAACAGCACTTCACTGGCTAAGTCTTCCGGCGAAATATGGTTCACTTTGGCAAGTGGATGGTCGGGCGCCAGCACCAGCCTGACTTCGAAATCAAACATCGGTGAATAGAAAAGACCGCTGCGCGGCAGAATATCGGAGGTCAGAACGATATCCAGTTCGCCCTGCTGAAGAGCAGGCTGCGGGTCAAACGTCACGCCGGATTTAAAATCCATCACCACCTGGGGCCAGCTCTTGCGGAAATTATTCAGTGCCGGAGTCAGCCACTGAATACAGCTGTGGCACTCAATCGCAATGCGCAGCGTGGTCTGGTGTGGCTCATGGCAGGCCTGTAGCGCCTGCTGGATCTGTGGCAGCACCTGCTCGGCCAACTGCAGCAAAACTTCTCCCTGCGGCGTAAAGCGCAGCGGTTGGCTTTTCCGCACAAACAAACGGAAGCCCAGACGCTGTTCCAGATCGCTGAACTGATGGGATAACGCTGACTGCGTTTGATGAAGCTGGGCGGCGGCGGCGGCCAGCGAGCCTGAATTTCGCAGGGCCTGCAGCGTTCGCAGGTGTTTAAGTTCGATCATGAGAGTCCTTCACATCGGCCGTGAACATATTGCGCTTGTGGATAATACAGTACCTGCGGATTATAGCGGTGTAAACATCTGGACGTCCAAATGATAACACCTAAATGAACAGGAATCGAATCATGACTATTCAGAACCATACTCTTGGATTCCCCCGCGTCGGTTTGCGCCGCGAGCTTAAAAAAGCACTGGAAAGCTACTGGGCGGGCAACAGCACGCAGGAAGCGCTGTTGGCTACCGGCAGCGAACTGCGCGCCCGCCACTGGCAGCAGCAGAAAGATGCCGGTGTGGATCTGCTGCCGGTCGGTGACTTCGCCTGGTACGATCACGTGCTGACGACCAGCCTGCTGTTGGGCAACGTACCTGCTCGCCACCGGAATAAAGAGGGTTCTGTTGATCTTGATACCCTGTTCCGCCTTGGCCGGGGCCGCGCGCCGACCGGTGAGCCCGCCGCCGCGGCTGAAATGACCAAATGGTTTAACACCAACTATCACTACATGGTGCCGGAGTTTGTGCAGGGTCAGCAGTTCAAGCTGACCTGGACCCAGCTGTTGGATGAAGTTGATGAAGCGCTGGCCCTGGGGCATAACGTCAAACCCGTGCTGCTTGGCCCGGTCACCTACCTGTGGCTGGGGAAAGTGAAAGGTGAGTCGTTCGACCGCCTGACGCTGCTCAAAGACATTCTCCCGGTATATCAACAGGTGCTTGCCGAACTGGCGAAACGTGATATTGAGTGGGTACAGATTGACGAACCAGCCCTGGCGCTGGAGTTGACGGCTGAATGGCTGGCAGCGTTTAAACCGGCTTATGACGCGCTACAGGGGCACACCAGGCTGCTGTTGACGACCTATTTTGACAGTATTGGCCAGAATCTGCAGACCATCACCGCGCTGCCGGTGCAGGGCCTGCACGTGGATCTGGTCCACGGTAAAGATGACCTCAGCGTGCTGAATAGCAAAGTGCCGGCGAACTGGCTGCTGTCAGTTGGGGTGATCAACGGGCGTAACGTCTGGCGTGCCGACCTCAGCAGCTGGTTTGAGCGCCTGCAGCCGCTGGTCGCCCAGCGTAAACAGCTGTGGATTGGATCCTCCTGCTCGCTGTTACATAGCCCCATCGATCTGAGCGCGGAAACGCGTCTGGATGAAGAGGTGAAAAGCTGGTTCGCGTTCGCACTGCAGAAATGTCGCGAACTGTCACTGCTGAGCAATGCGTTGAACAACAACGATGCCGCCTCGCTGGAGGCCTGGAGCGCGCCCGTTCGCGCTCGCAAAACATCAACCCGCGTACACAATGCTGCGGTGAGTCAGCGCCTGGCGGCTATCACCGCGAAGGACAGCCAGCGTCTGAGCCGCTATCAGGTTCGTGCCGAAGCCCAGCGTCGGCGTTTCCAACTGCCGGACTGGCCAACCACCACCATTGGTTCATTCCCACAGACCAGCGAAATTCGCGGTCTGCGTCTGGACTTCAAACAGGGGCGTCTGGACGGTTCCCACTATCGTACCGGCATCGCCGAACACATCAGGCAGGCTATCGTCGAACAGGAGCGTCTGGGCCTCGATGTGCTGGTTCACGGTGAAGCCGAGCGTAACGATATGGTCGAATATTTCGGTGAAAACCTCGACGGCTTCGTCTTCACGCAGAACGGCTGGGTGCAGAGCTACGGTTCTCGCTGTGTAAAACCGCCGATTATCATTGGTGACATCAGCCGTCCGCAGGCGATCACCGTTGAGTGGGCGAAGTATGCCCAGTCGCTGACCGATAAGCCGGTCAAAGGTATGTTGACCGGCCCGGTCACCATCCTCTGCTGGTCATTCCCACGTGAAGACGTTTCGCGTGAAACCATTGCGAAGCAGATTGCGCTGGCGCTGCGTGACGAGGTGGCAGATCTGGAAAAAGCTGGGATCGGCATCATCCAGATTGATGAACCGGCCCTGCGTGAAGGCCTGCCGCTGCATCAGTCAGACTGGGCTGCCTATCTGGCGTGGGCGGTGGACGCGTTCCGCCTGAATGCCGCCGTGGCGCAGGATGATACGCAGATCCACACCCATATGTGCTACTGCGAGTTCAATGACATCATGGATTCGATTGCGGCACTGGATGCGGATGTGATCACCATTGAAACCTCGCGTTCTGATATGGAGCTGCTGGAATCCTTTGAGGTGTTTGACTATCCCAATGAGATTGGCCCGGGCGTCTACGATATCCACTCGCCAAACGTACCAAGCGTGGAGTGGATGGAGAACCTGCTGCTGAAAGCCGCACGGCGTATTCCAACCGAACGTCTGTGGGTAAATCCGGACTGCGGCCTGAAAACGCGCGGCTGGACTGAAACCCGGCAGGCGCTGGCCAATATGGTGAAAGCGGCGCAGAACCTGCGTGCGGCAAAAGCGTAGTTATCGGTGTGAATTGAGTGGTGTTGTCATCGATTGGGGCGCTTAACGCCCCTGTTTTTAGGCCTTCGCCACCACGCCATGCTGGGTAAACCACGCCAGCATGCGCTGCCAGCCATCGGTGGCGGATTCGGCATGATAGCTGGGACGGTAGTCGGCGTTAAACGCGTGACCGGCATCCGGATAGACGATGATTTCCGCGTGCGCATTGGCCGCACGCAGCGCCTGGCGCATGGTATCGACCGTATCCAACGGGATCCCGTCATCTTTCGCACCGTAAAGTCCTAACACCGGTGCATTCAGGTCGACCGCAATGTCCACCGGTTGTTTCTGCTGCTTCATGGTCTTTTCACCAACCAGCTTGCCATACCATGCCACGGCGGCTTTCAGCTGCGGGTTGTGCGCGGCGTAAAGCCAGGTAATGCGGCCGCCCCAGCAAAATCCGGTGATCGCCATATTGCGCATATCGCCCTCATGGCGCGATGCCCAGTTCGCCACGTGGTCAAGATCGGCCAGAACCTGACTGTCCGGCACTTTACTGACCAGCTCCTTTAACAGAGTAGGGATATCGGTATAGTCGGCGGCATCACCCTGGCGGAAGTAGAGCTCGGGAGCGACGGCCAGATAGCCTTCGCGCGCCAGACGTCGACAAATATCGCGAATGTGTTCATGAACACCGAAGATCTCCTGCACCACCAGCACGACGGGTAGCGGTCCTGCCACATTGCGTGGCCTGGCGTGGAAGGCGGGCATATTCTCACCCTGAGTGGGGATCGAGGTTTCACCAGAAAGAATTTCCGTGTCATCGGTAATAATGGTGGTGGCCGCGACAGGCTGGACTGCAGGTGCGAAGCTATTATTGCTCAATTTTTGAGTCGTGTTATCTTCGGTTTTCATTGTCCTCTCCATGCATGAACTAAGGCGATGGGCTAACTATAGCCAGGAAACACTGGCACCCTCGCTGGGTACGGGCTATCTCTTGATCATCAGATAAACCCGATCTGCGGGGTGGGTTGTAGCAAAAAAAGGCAACAGAACACTTATGTGTGATTTTGATCGCACTTTTACTTTTGTTTGATGTAACTTTCATTTGGATAAGCGATTTTTATCACATAATTGTGCGCCACCTTTGCTTACAGTAGCACTCAGTTAACTATCCCCCGATTTTCGTGACAGGAGTTTGAAATGGCACAATCTGACGTTTTCCACCTTGGCCTAACGAAGGCCGATCTTCAGGGTGCCACGCTGGCGATCGTGCCCGGTGACCCTGAGCGCGTGAAGAAAATTGCGGCCCTGATGGATAATCCGGTCCATCTGGCTTCGCACCGTGAGTTCACCACCTGGCGTGCAGAACTCTCCGGCAAGCCGGTTATCGTTTGTTCGACCGGAATTGGCGGCCCGTCTACCTCAATCGCGGTGGAAGAGCTGGCGCAGTTGGGCGTTCGCACCTTCCTGCGCGTGGGAACCACCGGCGCGATTCAGCCTAATATCAATGTGGGCGATGTGCTGGTGACCACGGCCTCCGTGCGTCTTGATGGCGCCAGCCTGCATTTCGCTCCGCTGGAATACCCGGCCGTCGCTGATTTTGCCTGCACCACCGCGCTGGTTGCCGCAGCGGAAGAAGCCGGAGCCACAACGCATATCGGCGTAACCGCCTCTTCCGACACCTTCTACCCGGGCCAGGAACGTTACGATACCTATTCCGGACGCGTCGTTAGCCGTTTCCAGGGATCGATGAAAGAGTGGCAGCAGATGGGCGTGCTGAACTACGAAATGGAATCGGCAACGCTGCTGACCATGTGCGCCAGCCAGGGGCTGCGTGCCGGTATGGTTGCCGGGGTGATCGTCAATCGCACCCAGCAGGAAATTCCTGATGCGGAAACGATGAAGCGTACCGAAAGTGATGCGGTGAAAATCGTCGTTGAGGCCGCTCGCCGCCTGCTGTAATGGTCAAAAGTTGGGCTGCGGCACCCGCCGCAGCCATGAAATGCCTGCAACAACATCCTCCGCTTTTTCGAGCCGTTATCCAGTTTGGGTTTAAATCAGCCCGCTCCTTTATCCGTCACGCTTTTTATCTGGACATTCATACAGTGTGCCTCTATTTTTCCCTCTGATGCCGTTGATGAGGGGGAAGCAGGGTGGATGCAACAATCGGTTACGCCGCAGTCATTGGTCTGGCAGGCCTGCTGGCAGGGTGGATATTTGCCTGGTTTCTCGGTCAGCAGCGGTTCGCCAGGCAGGAAACCGAGCGGCGACTACTGGTGCAGGCCGCTGAGCAGAGCCAGACGGAACGCCAGCGCCTGCAGCAGCAGTTGGATGAACAGGCCGGAACGCAAAGACAGAGTGAGCAGGAGCTGCGTCAGCTGCACGGCAGCCTCGCCGCCGCGCAGGAAAAACTGCACCAGTTCGATCACTGGCGGGGGGAAGCAGAGCAGCTCTCTCGCGAACTGCGCACGCAGCTGGAGATTAACAGCGCGCAGGAAGCCGAACTGCGTGAGGTCACCATTCGACTGGAAGAAACGCGGATGGCTGCGGAAGAAAAGCAGCGGCTGCTGGTCAACAGCGAGCAGCGGCTAAACTCGCAGTTTGAAAACCTCGCTAATCGCATCTTTGAAAATAGTGGACGCCGCGTGGATGAGCAGAATCGTCAGAGCCTGCATGGCCTGATAACCCCGCTGCGGGAACAGCTGGAAGGCTTTCGTCGTCAGGTGCAGGAAGGCTTTGGCCAGGAAGCGCGGGAGCGCCATACGCTTTCCCATGAAATACGCAACCTGCAGCAGCTGAATGCCCGAATGGCACAGGAAGCGCTGAACCTGACGAAGGCGCTGAAGGGTGACAATAAAACGCAGGGTAACTGGGGGGAGGTCGTGCTAAGCCGCGTACTGGAGGCGTCCGGGCTGCGTGAAGGACATGAATATGAAACCCAGGTGAACATCCAGCTGGAGCAGAGTGGCCGCATGCAGCCGGACGTCATTGTGCGTCTTCCCCAGGGTAAAGATGTGGTGATTGACGCCAAAATGACCCTGGTAGCCTACGAACGATACTTCAACAGCGAAGATGAGCTACAGCGAGAAGCCGCTATCAGCGAGCATATCGCGGCGATCCGCGGACATCTTCGCTTACTCAGCCGAAAAGATTATCAACAATTGCCGGGTTTACGCTCGCTGGATTATGTGTTGATGTTTATCCCGATCGAACCGGCCTTCTTACTGGCAATCGACCGCCAGCCGGAGCTGATTAGCGAGGCCCTGAACCAGAACATCATGCTGGTCAGTCCGACCACGCTGCTGGTTGCGCTGCGGACTATTAACAATTTGTGGCGTTATGAACATCAGAGCCGCCACGCACAGCGCATTGCCGATCGTGCCGGGCGACTGTATGACAAAATGCGGCTGTTTGTTGATGATATGACCAGCATTGGGCAGAACATCGATAAGGCCCAGGACAGTTACCGCCAGGCGATGAAAAAGCTGTCGGAAGGGCGGGGCAATCTGATTGCACAAACGGAAGGGTTCCGTCAGATGGGGGTAGAGGTGAAGCGTCCAATCAACCCTGTTCTGGCGGGGCAGGCGGTATCAGAGGGCAGTGAAGAGAGCGAAGAGCTCGACGATCGGGATGGGCAGCGCCAAATCAATGAATAAGCGAGCGGCAAGTGCCTGGCCTGCCTGACTCTGGTACACTTGGCAGATATTTGATTGTAGAGCAGGCAAAACAAATGGCAGATGAATCAAAGGACACGACCCACTTCGGTTACAGTACCGTTGCGAAAAGCGACAAAGCCGACATGGTTGCTGATGTTTTCCACTCCGTTGCGGCCAAATACGATCTGATGAATGACCTGATGTCATTCGGTATTCACCGCATCTGGAAACGTTTTACCATTGACAGCAGCGGCGTGCGTCGCGGGCAGCGCGTGCTGGATTTAGCCGGCGGGACGGGCGATCTGACGGCGAAGTTTTCTCGTCTGGTTGGCGACACCGGCGAGGTTGTGCTGGCAGATATTAACAGCTCAATGCTGAAAGTCGGGCGCGAAAAGCTGCGCAATAAAGGCATTATCGGTAATGTTAATTATGTTCAGGCTAACGCAGAAGCTCTGCCGTTCCCGGACAACTATTTCGACTGTATTACCATCGCTTTTGGCCTGCGTAACGTCACTGAAAAAGAGAAGGCGCTGGCATCAATGTTCCGTGTCCTCAAGCCGGGCGGCCGCCTGCTGGTTCTGGAGTTTTCTAAGCCGGTACTGGAGCCGCTAAGCAAAGCTTACGATGCCTACTCTTTCCACATTTTGCCGCGCATCGGTGAAATGGTGGCGAAAGATGCCGGGAGTTATCGCTATCTGGCAGAGTCCATCCGCATGCATCCTGACCAGGAGACGCTTAAGCAGATGATGATGGATGTTGGCTTCGAAAACACCACGTATCACAATCTCACGGGCGGCATCGTTGCCTTGCACCGCGGATTTAAGTTCTGATCGGGAAAGCGAATGACTTTAACGCCGTTGTTAACTGCCAGTCTGGAGACCGCGCTTAACCAGATTTTATATCGCGATCGTGGCCTGAAAGCGGCGCGTCAACGCCTTAGTGGTAAAAGCCTTGCGATAGAACTGGCTGAACTTAAGCAGCCAGTGATCTTTATCTTTAGCGATCGTCAGGTTGATGTGATCGGCGACTGGGATGATAAGCCTGACTGTACGGTAAAAACACGCCTGTCCACGCTGCCAAAGCTTCGCGATCGCCAACAGCTGACCGCGCTTATTCGCAGCGGAGAGCTGGAAGTCGAAGGCGATCTACAGCTGGTTCAGCAGTTTTCTGCACTTATGGACCTGGCGGAGCTGGATCCGGCAGAGTACCTCGCCCCGTGGATTGGCGATATCGCCGCGCAGGGTATTTCGCAGTTTGCCCGCCGTGGTTTCCAGGCCGTTCGCCGTGATGTACAGCGTAAACAAAGCTATCTGGCGCAGACGCTGACCGAAGAGTGGCGAATTGCCCCTGGTGGGCTGGAGCTGGCGTGGTTTGCCGAAGAAGTTGACGCGCTGTCGACTTCCCTTGACGCGCTGGAAGCACGCCTGAATAAACGGGAGGCAAAATGAGTTACGGAGAATTACGCCGCCTGTATCTGATTATCCGCGTGTTCCTCACCTATGGCTTAGATGAACTGATCCCCCAGATGCGCATCACGCTGCCGCTGCGGTTATGGCGAAAATGCCTGTTCTGGATACCGAATCGTCATAAAAATCTGCCGTTGGGCGAGCGTCTTCGCCTGGCGCTGGAGCAGCTCGGTCCGGTATGGATTAAGTTTGGGCAAATGATGTCCACCCGCCGCGACCTGTTCCCCCGCCAGATTGCCGATCAGCTGGCGATGCTGCAGGATCGCGTAGCGCCGTTTGACGGTGCTAAAGCACTGAAGCTAATCGAACAGTCGTTGGGCGCCCCCATTTCCACTCAGTTTGATGATTTTGATATCACCCCGCTGGCATCAGCGTCGATAGCTCAGGTGCATACGGCGACGCTGAAGGAGAATGGCAAAGCGATTGTCATCAAGGTGATTCGCCCCGATATCCTGCCGGTGATTAAGGCGGATATGAAGCTGATTAAGCGTATGGCGCGCTGGGTTCCTCGCTTGCTGCCCGATGGCCGCCGTTTGCGCCCGCAGGAAGTGGTCGCCGACTATGAGAAAACGCTGCTTGATGAGCTAAATCTGCTACGTGAAGCGGCTAATGCTATTCAGCTGCGTCGCAATTTCGACGGCAGCAATATGCTGTACGTTCCTGAGATTTACTCAGACTACTGCAGTGAAACGATGCTGGTCATGGAGCGCATCTACGGCATTCCAATTTCGGATGTGGTGGCGCTTGAGCAGCACGGCGTTAACATGAAACTGCTGGCCGAGCGCGGCGTGCAGGTGTTCTTTACCCAGGTCTTCCGCGACAGCTTTTTCCATGCGGATATGCACCCGGGGAATATTTTTGTCAGCTACGAACATCCTGAGGATCCCCAATATATCGGCATCGACTGCGGTATCGTGGGTTCGCTTAACAAGGAAGATAAGCGTTATCTGGCCGAAAACTTTATCGCTTTCTTCAACCGCGACTATCGCAAGGTGGCAGAACTGCACGTTGACTCAGGCTGGGTTCCACCTGATACCAACGTGGAAGACTTTGAGTTCGCCATCCGCACGGTCTGTGAGCCTATTTTTGAGAAACCTCTTGCGGAAATCTCATTTGGTCATGTGTTGATGAACCTGTTTAATACCGCTCGCCGTTTTAATATGGAAGTGCAGCCTCAGCTGGTGCTACTGCAGAAAACGCTGCTGTACGTTGAAGGGGTAGGCAGACAGCTTTATCCTCAGTTGGATCTGTGGAAAACGGCTAAGCCGTTCCTGGAAGACTGGATCAAAGATCAAATTGGTATTCCGGCTATTGTCAGGGCGTTGAAAGAGAAAGCGCCTTTCTGGGCAGAAAAACTGCCGGAACTGCCGGAACTGTTTTACGACAGCCTACGCCAGCATAAGCATTTGCGGCACAGCGTCGATCGTCTGGTCAGCGAGCTTAAGGACGAAAAAGCGAAGCAGCATCAGTCGCGCTATCTGTTTGGGGTGGGGGCGACTTTGCTGCTGAGCGGTACGGCAATCCTGCTATTCCGTCCGGACTGGGATCTGCTTTCAGCCGGACTGGTCGCGGGCGGCATCGTCGCCTGGCTTCTTGGCTGGCGCAGAACAAAATGATTGTCATGAATGGTAAATAGGCAGTTTATTGCGTCGGGGCGTAAGTTTGCGCATCGTCAGCAGGAGATAAGCTGTTATATACTGCTTAACCGGCTTCAATTATTGATATCTAGAGGTAACCATGGGCATTACTCTTCCACACTTACTGATCATCGCCGTGCTGGTGGTCCTGCTGTTCGGCACGAAAAAACTGCGTTCACTGGGTTCCGATCTCGGTTCGTCTATCAAGGGCTTTAAAAAAGCCATGAGCGACGAAGACGATAAAGCAAAATCCACGACGCACACTGAAGATGCTGATTTTAGTGCCAAACTGGCTAACCAGCAGCAGCATAGCGAAGTGAAGAAAGAAGACGTCAAAAACGACAAGGTATAAACCGTGTTCGACATAGGCTTTAGTGAACTGGTACTGGTTTTCGTTATTGGTCTGGTGGTACTCGGACCGCAGCGTTTACCCGTAGCGGTTAAAACCGTTGTTGGCTGGATCCGGGCATTACGTTCGCTGGCGACCAGCGTGCAGAACGAGCTGGCGCAGGAACTGAAACTGCAGGAACTGCAGGATGGCCTGAAGAAAATCGAGAAGGCCAGTATGGACAGCCTCTCTCCTGAGCTGAAGGCCTCTGTTGAGGAACTGAAGCAGACGGCGGAGTCGTTCAAGCGTTCCTACCTGGGTGATAATGAGAAGGCTGCGGATGAAGAAGCGCACACCATTCATAATCCGCTGGTGAAAAATGAGGCTTCTCATGACGGCGTGACGCCATCGCAAGCCGATCATCAGGCGTCTGCACCTGCTCAGGCACCAGAGGAAGCTGAAGTTCCGGCCGAATCGTCCGCTGCTGCTGTTGCTGAATCCAAGGCTCCAAAGCTTCCAGAGACCGAGAGCGTGGTTTCCCTGCAGAAACCAGTGGTTCCCGCGGCTTCTCCCGTGGCCACACACTCCCCACAACCGAGCGATGAACGATAAATATGGCCGTTGAAGATACCCAGCCCCTTATCAGTCATCTGATTGAATTACGTAAGCGCCTGTTAAACTGCATTATCGCCGTTCTGGTGATTTTCCTCTGTCTGATCTATTTCTCTAATGATATTTATCAGATGGTTGCTGCGCCGCTGATTGAGAAGATGCCGTCAGGTGCCAGCATGATTGC
The DNA here is from genome assembly GCF_003751505.1 of Erwinia sp. JUb26. Taxonomy (GTDB): domain Bacteria; phylum Pseudomonadota; class Gammaproteobacteria; order Enterobacterales; family Enterobacteriaceae; genus Erwinia. The sequence goes on from NZ_RJVB01000013.1 coordinate 70,847, forward strand.
GACCGATGTGGCTTCGCCATTTCTGACGCCAATTAAGCTGACTGTGATCGTGTCCATTTTCCTCGCCGTGCCGGTAATTCTTTATCAGATCTGGGCGTTTGTTGCGCCAGCCCTGTACCGTCACGAGCGTCGGCTGGTCATGCCGCTGCTGTTTTCCAGTTCATTCCTATTCTACCTTGGAATGGCTTTCGCCTATTTTATCGTCTTCCCGTTGGCGTTTGGCTTCTTCGCAAAAACCGCGCCGCAGGGCGTACAGATAGCGACGGATATCAATAACTATCTCGACTTCGTCATGACGCTGTTTATGGCGTTTGGTGTGTCGTTTGAAGTTCCGATTGCTATCATACTGCTCTGCTGGACAGGGGTGACCACCCCGGAAGATTTGAAGGCCAAACGTCCTTATGTACTGGTAGGCGCGTTTGTGGTGGGAATGTTACTGACACCGCCGGATATTTTCTCCCAGACGCTGTTAGCCGTTCCGATGTACTGCCTGTTTGAAGTGGGCGTGCTGGTTTCTCGTTTCTACGTCGGGCAAAAACGTGGCGACGATGAAGAAGAGCAGGATACTGAATCGCAGTAGGCTTCTGCTACCGGCTGCTCAGGCAGGACAAACACTATTTTCTAACCGCCCGTCAGGGCGGTTACTGTTTGGAAGAGACTATGTTTGATATTGGTGTAAACCTGACCAGCACCCAGTTCGCAAAAGACCGTAAGCAGGTGGTAAAACGCGCGCGTGACGCTGGCGTTAACGGCATTCTGATCACCGGAACCAATGCGCTGGAGAGCCAGCAGGCGCAAAGCCTGGCGCTACAGCACCCGGATTACTGCTGGTCCACCGCAGGTGTGCATCCCCATCATGCCAGCGAGTGGTCAGGTGAAACCGAGACGACCCTGCGCAGGCTGGCTGAAATGCCGCAGGTTGTCGCCATTGGCGAATGCGGTCTGGATTTTAATCGCAATTTCTCTGAGCCCGAGCAGCAGGCCTATGCCTTCAATGCCCAACTGGCACTGGCTGCCGAACTGTCATTGCCCGTTTTTCTTCACTGTCGGGAAGCCCACAGTCGTTTTATCTCAATTCTTCAGCCCTGGTTACCTAAGCTGCCTGCGGCGGTACTGCACTGCTTCACCGGCAATCGCCAGGAGTTGGAGGATTGTCTTGCGCTGGGGTTATCTATCGGCATCACGGGTTGGGTTTGTGACGAGCGAAGAGGGCTGGAACTGCGTGAACTGATGCCGCTGATCCCGGCGGATCGCCTGCTGTTGGAAACCGATGCCCCCTGGCTGCTGCCAAGAGATATGCGCCCGCGTCCGGCCTCTCGCCGAAATGAACCCTGCTTCCTGCCGCATATCGTCGAGCAGGTCGCGTTGCTGCGCGGTGATGATGCCGATCGCCTGGCAGAGACGACGGCGGAAAACGCGCGTCGGATATTTCGGCTGTAAATAAGCGGAGTTGCGAGGTAAGCCCCGATAGTCGGATATTGTTCGGCGCTTAACGTAGGTAACGGCTACAGTTTCTCGAACTGACCGTTGCCTACACTGCGAATCACCTGCTTGTTGAGCAGATTCAGCAGCAGAATAGAGCGCGTTTCCCCATCGGGCTCGGTATAGATAGCCTGTAGCCCTTCGAATGCCCCTTCCGTAATCACCACCGTATCACCCGGCTGCGCCGTGCCCTCATCAAAGCCGGTCAGGACGGGTTCATTCTGCAACGCACCGATCACCGTCAGTGGGACGATCGCGGGCAGATTACCAAAGCGGACAAAATGGCTGACGCCACGCGTAGCGCTGATCGTGGTGGTATGAATCGCCTCGGGGTTGAACTCGATAAACATATAGTTGGGGAACAGCGGTTCGTTAACCTGAGTTCGTTTGCCACGCACGATCTTCTCCAGCGCAATCATCGGGCTGAAGCAATGCACGTCCTGGCGCTCAAGGTGCTCTTTCGCGCGCAGTAACTGACCTCGTTTGCAGTAAAGTAAGTACCAGGATTCCATAACGTCACTTTTAAATTATCCGACCGATAAGAATAGCAAAGTCATCTTCAGAGATATAGAGAGATTGGTGAAGGGTGCGCGCGCGTGGCGTAAAGTTGCCAACAAAACTAACCATGAGCGCCGAATCGGCACTATAATGGCCGACTCACTGACCGTATTGATGGAAAGTCATGAAATACCACGACTTACGCGACTTCCTTTCTCTGCTTGAACAGCGTGGAGAATTAAAACGCATCAAACATGAGATCGACCCCGATCTGGAAATGACCGAAATTGCCGACCGCACGCTGCGTGCAGGCGGCCCGGCGTTGCTGTTCGAAAACCCGAAGGGCTACAGTATGCCAGTACTGTGCAACCTGTTTGGCACGCCGGATCGCGTTGCGATGGGGATGGGTCAGGAAGATGTGAAAGCACTGCGCGATGTTGGTCGCCTGCTGGCATTCCTGAAGGAACCGGAGCCGCCGCGCGGCTTCCGTGACTTCTTCGATAAAATGCCGCAATGGAAGCAGGTGCTGAACATGCCGACTAAACGGCTACGTAATGCTCCGTGTCAGCAGCAGATTTGGCAGGGGGACGAGGTCGATTTAAGCCGCATCCCGGTGATGAAATGCTGGCCGGGCGATGCGGCACCGCTGGTGACCTGGGGCCTGACCGTGACGCGCGGTCCGCTGAAAGAGCGGCAGAATCTGGGTATCTATCGCCAGCAGGTGATTGGCAAAAATAAGCTGATTATGCGCTGGCTCTCCCATCGCGGCGGCGCGCTTGATTTTCAGGAGTGGTGCCAGCAGCACCCCGGCGAGCGCTTCCCGGTATCCGTTGCGCTGGGTGCCGACCCGGCGACCATTCTGGGTGCCGTAACGCCAGTCCCGGATACGCTGTCGGAATATGCCTTTGCCGGCCTGCTGCGCGGAACGAAAAGCGAAGTGGTGAAGTGCATTTCTAATGATTTAGAAGTGCCCGCCAGTGCCGAAATCGTGCTGGAAGGCTATATCGAGCCGGGTGAGATGGCGCCCGAAGGGCCATATGGCGATCATACCGGTTACTATAATGAAGTGGATAACTTCCCGGTATTTACCATCACCCACATTACCCAGCGGCAGGATGCGATTTACCATTCCACCTATACCGGGCGGCCGCCGGATGAGCCTGCCGTACTGGGCGTGGCGCTGAATGAAGTCTTTGTACCGATTCTGCAAAAGCAGTTCCCGGAAATCGTCGACTTCTACTTGCCGCCGGAAGGCTGTTCGTACCGCCTGGCAGTGGTAACCATCAAAAAACAGTACGCCGGGCACGCTAAACGCGTGATGATGGGCGTATGGTCATTCCTGCGACAGTTCATGTACACCAAATTTGTTATTGTATGCGATGACGATGTTAACGCACGCGACTGGAATGACGTTATCTGGGCGATTACTACACGTATGGATCCCGCTCGTGATACCGTACTGGTAGAAAACACGCCGATCGATTACCTTGATTTCGCTTCACCGGTTTCCGGGCTGGGATCCAAAATGGGTCTTGATGCCACGAATAAATGGCCTGGTGAAACGCAGCGTGAATGGGGAACGCCGATCCGCAAAGATCCTGCCGTTACCGCCCGCATTGATGCAATTTGGGATGAGTTAGGCATCTTGAGTGATACACCGGCGCGTTGATGCACCGGTGGTCAAATGATAATGACGACCCGACAGAGGGACCGCATGACAACCTTAAGCTGTAAAGTGACCTCGGTAGAGGCGATTACCGATACCGTGTACCGCGTCCGTATGATCCCGGAAGCTGATTTCAGTTTCCGCGCAGGACAATATTTGATGGTGGTAATGGACGAGCGTGATAAGCGCCCATTCTCTCTGGCTTCAACGCCGATGGAAAAAGACATCATTGAGCTTCATATCGGTGCATCCGAGCTGAACCTCTATGCGATGGCGGTAATGGAACGTATCCAGCAGCAGCGCCAGATCACCGTGGATATTCCGCACGGTGAGGCATGGCTGCGTGAAGAGGGCGATCGTCCACTGGTGCTGATTGCGGGTGGGACCGGTTTTTCCTATGCGCGCTCTATTCTTCTGACGGCGCTGTCTCAGCAGCCCGATCGTCATATCGCCATCTACTGGGGTGGACGTGAGCTGAAGCACCTTTACGATCTCGATGAGCTGAACGCACTGGCGATTAAACATCCGAATCTGAAGGTTGTGCCGGTTGTTGAGCAGACGGAAGAGGGCTTCACCGGACGTACGGGTACGGTGCTGACCGCCGTGATGCAGGATTACGGTAGCCTGGCCGATCACGATATCTATATTGCTGGCCGCTTTGAGATGGCGAAGATTGCCCGTGAACGTTTCTGTGCTGAGCGTGGCGCTCAGGAAGCGCGCATGTTTGGCGATGCGTTTGCTTTCTTCTGATGCAAGAGGGCAGTGAACCTGCCCTGTTCATTATCAGCATGAAAAAACCCGCCCCTGACAGGCGGGAAATTGAACAGTGAAACATCCAGCCTAACGTATCAGACCCTTTCAAATACCGTTGCGATCCCCTGACCCAGCCCGATGCACATGGTCGCCAGACCAAACTGCTTATCATGCCGTTCCAGCAGATTCAGCAGGGTTGTGCTGATCCTTGCTCCCGAGCAGCCAAGCGGGTGGCCTAGCGCAATGGCTCCGCCGTTAAGATTGACCTTGTCATCCAGCTTATCCATCAGCCCCAGATCTTTAATGCACGGGAGCGTTTGTGCGGCAAAGGCTTCATTAAGCTCAAAAATATCAATGTCGTCGATGCTCAGTCCGGCACGTTTCAATGCCAGCTGCGAAGCCGGGACCGGGCCGTAACCCATGATAGAAGGATCGCAGCCAATCACGGCCATGGAACGAATGCGCGCTCGCGGTTTTAACCCCAGCTCTGCGCTGCGCGACTCACTCATCACTAGCATGGCGGCTGCACCGTCGGACAGGGCGGATGAGCTGCCTGCGGTGACGGTACCGTTAACCGGATCGAATGCCGGGCGCAAGGCTGCCAGACTTTCAACCGTGGTATCCGGGCGGATAACCTCATCAAAGTCATAGCGTTTGAGAACGCCATCGGCATCGTGACCGGAGACGGCAACAATCTCATTGTTGAAATGACCGGCCTGGGTGGCGGCCCAGGCGCGCTGATGAGATCGCGCGGCAAACTGGTCCTGCAGTTCGCGCCCAATCCCGTGCAGGCGAGCCAGCATCTCGGCCGTCAGGCCCATCATACCCGCAGCTTTGGCTACGCTTCGGCCAAGCCCCGGATGGAAGTCTACGCCGTGGCTCATTGGCACATGCCCCATGTGCTCTACGCCGCCAATCAGACAGGATGATGCATCGCCGACCATGATAGCCCGTGCCGCATCGTGCAGCGCCTGCATGGACGAACCGCAAAGCCGGTTGACGGTGGTTGCCGGTACGCGGTGCGGGATTTCTGCCAGAAGCGCCGCATTCCGCGCGATATTGAATCCCTGTTCCAGGGTTTGCTGCACGCAGCCCCAGTAAATATCATCCAGTGACGCGGCATCGAGCGCCGGATTGCGGCTGAGCAGACAGCGCATCAGATGTGCTGAAAGATCTTCTGCACGCACATGACGAAAGGCTCCGCCTTTTGAGCGGCCCATTGGCGTGCGGATGGCATCAACAATAACAACTTTTTCCATTTTCTTTTCCTCACGCCGTTTTCAGGGTTGTGTCACTTAGCGGTGCCGCCAGGGGGTACCAGGTTTCTGCTTTATTGGCTTTCTCACGCAGCGACTCCGGGATTTCATACAGCGCCCCAAGTTTAATAAACGCTTCAGCCTGTGCGACAAAGCGATCGCTGCCCAGCGTATCCAGGTAACGGAAGACACCGCCGTGGAACGGCGGGAAGCCCAGCCCGTATACCAGCGCCATATCCGCCTCTGCCGGTGAAGCGATAACGCTTTCTTCCAGGCAGCGCACAACCTCGTTGATCATCGGGATCATCATGCGTGCTACGATCTCGCTATCACTGAACACCCGTTTCGGCTGGCAAACCGCCTGTAGAAGATCGTCGGTCCCGGCATCGCTGACCTTTTTCGCCTTGCCTTTGCTGTCCGTTTCCCACTGCCAGAAACCAAGCTGGTTTTTCTGCCCGAAACGGCCTGCATCAAACAGGACGTCAATCGCATCGCGATAGTCTTTACTCATGCGCTGCGGGAAACCCGCCGCCATAACGCTTTGTGCGTGGTGGGCGGTATCAATGCCCACGACATCCAGCAGCCACGATGGACCCATCGGCCAGCCAAACTGTTTCTCCATCACCTTATCGATCTGGCGGAAATCAGCACCGTCGCGCAGCAGCAGGCTGAAACCGGCGAAGTAGGGGAAGAGTACGCGGTTAACGAAGAAGCCCGGGCAGTCATTCACCACGATGGGCGTTTTGCCCATCTTACTGGCCCACGCCACCACGCTGGCGATAGTGCTGTCGGCGGTTTTCTCACCGCGAATCACCTCGACCAGCGGCATACGCGGCACCGGGTTAAAGAAGTGCATACCGCAGAAGTTTTCCGGTCGCGTCAGCGCCTTCGCCAGCTGGCTGATAGGGATGGTTGAGGTATTGGACGCCAGTATTGCATCCGGACGGATTTGTGCTTCCGTTTCAGCCAGCACGGCCGCTTTAATTTTGGGATTTTCAACAACCGCCTCAACGACGATATCAACACTGTCGAAGCCCGCGTAATGCAGCGTTGGCTGGATGGTGCCAATGACGCTGGCCAGCTTCAGACCATCAATCTTTCCACGCGCCAACTGTTTATTAAGCAGCTTCGCGGCTTCGTTCATGCCGGTATGCAGGGATTTCTCGCTGATATCCTTCATGATGATCGGGACGCCTTTCCACGCGGACTGGTATGCAATCCCGCCCCCCATAATACCTGCACCCAGCACGGCGGCCTGCTTCGGCGTTTCGGTATCACGGGTGAGTTTTTTGGCTTTGGCTTTTATCGCCTGGTCATTGAGGAAGATACCCACCAGGGCCCGCGCTTCATGAGATCGCGCCAGCGGCACGAATGCAGCGGTTTCCAGCTTCAATGCGTCGTCGCGGCCCAGGGTCGCAGCGGCTTCAATAGTTTTGACTGCCGTTATCGGCGCGGGGTAATGCTTACCGGCGGTTTGCATCACCATCGCTTTGGCGGTGGTAAAGCTCATGGCGGCTTCAATTTTACTCAGCTTTAACGGCTCAAGCTTCGGCTGGCGACGTTCGCGCCACGGCTGTTTACCGGCGATGGCTTCTTTCAATACCGCCAGCGCGGCGGCAGCGAGTTTTTCTTCCGCAACGACCGCATCAACCAGCCCCACTTTGAGGGCCTGACCCGCATCGATATCTTTGCCGGCGGCGATGATTTCCAGCGCACTGTCGGCACCTAAAAGGCGCGGCAGGCGTACCGAGCCGCCAAAGCCAGGCATGATCCCTAATTTCGTTTCAGGCAGACCGATGCGCGTTGTCACTGTGGCGATGCGGAAGTCCGTCGCAAGCACGCACTCGCAGCCGCCGCCCAGCGCGTAGCCATTGATGGCGGAAACGGTAGGGACCGGTAAATCCTCCAGACGGTTGAAAATCCCGTTGGCATAAGCCAGCCATTCCGCCAGCCGTTCGGCTGGAGCGGTAAACAGCGAGAGGAATTCCGTAATATCTGCCCCAACGATAAAGGCGGGTTTTGCAGAGCTGAGCAGTACGCCACGCAGCTGTGGCAGCTGTTCCAGTACTGCAATCGCCTCTCCCAGACTGGCCACGGTCCGGGTATCCAGTTTGTTCACTGAGCCTGGGGCATTAAAAACCAGTTCGGCTATGCCATCTTCCAGCCAGTCGAGGGAAAGCGTTTCGCCTTGGTAGAGCATGTCTGTCTCCTGAGCTGCGGTAAAGGGATCTGGTCGTACCAGATGACCGTGAGTGTGGAATCTATGTTAATTATTTGCAAATGAGAGTTTGCCAATTTGCAAACAAGATCACAGCTGAGGCAAAACGGCACGGCCTGGCAGGCTGTGGTAAGATGCGGACAATTTGATCATCACGGAGACAGGGCAATGGAATCACTGGTAACGCTTTATCAGGATCACGTGAAAACGCTGCAGCAGCGTGCGCAGCAGGTACTGGCGCGCCATAATCTTGATGCAATGCTGATTCATTCCGGGGAACTACTGACGGTGTTCCTCGACGATCACAGCTATCCGTTTAAGGTTAATCCGCAGTTTAAAGCCTGGGTGCCGGTCACGCAGGTCCCCAACTGCTGGCTGTGGATTGATGGCGTCAATAAGCCGAAACTGTGGTTCTACTCTCCGGTGGATTACTGGCACAACGTCGAGCCGTTACCAAAGAGTTTCTGGACGGATGAGATCGAGATCGTTGCCCTGAAAAATGCCGATGATATTGGCCAACAGCTGCCTTCAGCGCGCAAAAATGTTGCCTATATTGGACCGGTTGCCGCGCGCGCTGCACAACTCGGGTTCAGCACTGACGCGATTAACCCGGCAGGCGTGCTGAACTATCTGCATTACCACCGTTCATATAAGACCAGCTACGAGCTTTACTGCATGCGCCAGGCGCAGAAGATTGCCGTCAGCGGCCATCGTGCGGCGAAAGAAGCCTTCCTGTCCGGTATGAGCGAGTTCGACATTAATATCGCCTATCTTAGCGCGACCGGTCACCGGGATACGGATGTTCCCTATGACAACATTATTGCGCTCAATGAGCATGCCGCGGTGCTGCACTACACTAAACTGCAGCATCAGGTACCGGAGCATCGCCGCAGTTTCCTCATTGATGCCGGAGCGGAGTATCACGGCTATGCGGCAGATCTGACCCGCTCGTATGCGGCCAGCGAAAGCAGCGAGTATGCGCAGCTGATTAAAGATATGAATGCGGAGGAGCTGGCCCTTATCGCCACGATGAAAGCCGGTGTGCGCTATACCGAGTATCATCAGCAGATGCATTTCCGTCTGGCAGGTCTGCTGCTGAAACACCAACTGGTGAAAGGGATCAGCGCCGAGGCCATGGTTAAAGAGGATATCACTGGGCCGTTTATGCCGCACGGTGTGGGCCATCCGCTGGGATTACAGGTGCATGATGTCGCCGGATTTATGCAGGATGACAGTGGCACCCACCAGGCGGCACCTGCGCAGTATCCCTATCTGCGCTGCACGCGCGTGCTGGAGCCGGGCATGGTGCTCACGATCGAACCGGGTATTTATTTCATCGATTCGTTGCTGGAACCCTGGCGCGGCGGTAAGTTCAGCCAGCACTTCGACTGGGATAGAATCGACGCACTGAAGCCTTATGGCGGCATCCGTATTGAGGATAACGTGGTGATTCATGCGAATCGGGTGGAAAATATGACCCGCGATCTGCATCTTTCCTGATGGAGGCATGGGAAGTCCCGGCTGAGTCTTGCAGCTACAGCGAGGAAATTAAAAAAAGCCGTTTTATCACCCTGCTGGCGCATACGGACGGGGTCGAGGCGGCTCGGGCTTTCGTCCAGCAGATTAAGCAGGCGCATCCAACGGCCCGGCATCACTGCTGGGCATGGGTGGCTGGTGCGCCTGATGATTCGCAAAAGCTGGGTTTTTCCGATGATGGTGAACCCTCTGGCACCGCCGGGAAGCCGATGCTGGCCCAGTTGATGGGTAACAATATTGGTGAGATTACCGCCGTCGTAGTGCGCTACTATGGCGGCATTCAGCTTGGAACGGGTGGGCTGGTTAAGGCATACGGCGGTGGGGTACAGCAGGCGCTTCGCGTGTTAACCCGCAAAATAAAAGTCCCGATGCTGAATTTCCTGCTGGTCTGCGACTATGCGCAGCTGGGGGATATTGAACGTATGATTACTCGCTTTGACGGACTGCTGCTAAATAGCGAGTTTCTGCAAAACATTACGCTGACTCTGGCGTTACCTCATGCTCAGATCGTGGATTTTTCGCAGAATCTGTCGGACTTCAGCCGGGGCTTACTACAGCTGGTCCCGCTTAAATAACTTTTACGTCAGGAAAGGAACGGCAGAATGCATTTTCGTGCCATTACCCGCATAGTGGGTGTACTGGTCATTTTGTTCTCAGGCACGATGATTGTGCCGGGGCTGGTGGCTTTAATTTACCGCGACGGGGCCGGACGCGCATTTACGCAGACGTTCTTTATGGCACTGATGATCGGCACCCTGCTGTGGTGGCCCAACCGCAAGCAAAAGAGCGAGCTGAAACCACGGGAAGGATTCCTGATCGTCGTGCTGTTCTGGACCGTGCTGGGCAGCGTAGGGGCGATGCCCTTTATTTTTGCGGAACAGCCGAACCTGTCCATCACCGATGCCTTCTTCGAATCCTTCTCCGGCCTGACGACTACAGGCGCAACGACGCTGGTGGGTCTGGACTCATTGCCTAAGGCGATCCTGTTTTACCGGCAGATGCTGCAGTGGCTCGGCGGCATGGGGATCATTGTTCTGGCCGTTGCCATTTTGCCTATTCTTGGCGTCGGTGGGATGCAGCTGTATCGCGCAGAGATGCCAGGCCCGCTGAAGGATAATAAAATGCGTCCGCGCATTGCGGAAACGGCCAAGACGCTGTGGCTGATCTACGTATTGCTTACCGTTGCCTGTGCCGTTTCGTTATGGGTAGCGGGGATGCCGCTGTTTGATGCGATAGGCCACAGCTTTTCCACTATCGCAATTGGTGGCTTTTCCACACATGATGCCAGCGTTGGTTATTTTAACAGTCCGACGATCAACACGATTATCGCTATCTTTCTGCTGATCTCAGGCTGTAACTACGGTCTGCATTTCTCGTTACTGAGTGGGCGCAGCCTGCGGGTCTACTGGCGCGATCCTGAATTTCGTATGTTTATTGGCGTACAGTTAACGTTCGTCATTATCTGCACGGTCGTTTTATGGTTCCATGGCGTTTATAAAACCGGTATGCAGACGCTGAATCAGGCGTTCTTCCAGGTTGTGTCCATGGCAACAACCGCCGGCTTCACGACAGACAGTATCGCCCACTGGCCGCTATTCCTCCCTGTACTGTTGCTGTGCTCTGCTTTTATTGGTGGCTGTGCCGGTTCCACCGGCGGCGGGCTCAAAGTCATTCGTATTCTGCTGCTGTTTAAACAGGGGTCGCGTGAGCTGAAAAGGCTGGTGCACCCTAATGCGGTTTACACCATCAAGCTCGGTAACCGCGCGCTGCCGGAGCGTATCCTTGAAGCCGTCTGGGGATTCTTCTCAGCCTACGCGCTGGTGTTTATTCTCAGCATGCTGGCAATCATCGCCACCGGGGTCGATGATTTCTCCGCCTTTGCTGCCGTCACCGCCACACTGAACAACCTCGGCCCGGGGCTGGGGGTTGTGGCTGATAATTTCACTTCAATGAATGATACCGCCAAGTGGATCCTGATTTTGACGATGCTGTTTGGGCGTCTTGAAGTCTTTACGTTGTTAGTTCTGTTCACGCCGACCTTCTGGCGTGAGTAAGTGAGAGTGTAATCATGAAAGCGCTAGTCCTTTATTCCAGCCGTGATGGCCAGACCCGAGAGATCGCCTCCTATATAGCAAACTTACTGAATAAGGAGAGCGAGTGCGATGTCTTCAACATTCATCACGTGGGTGAGATTGACTGGTCACAGTACGATCGGGTGTTGATTGGCGCATCCATTCGCTATGGCCATTTCCATCCGCAGGTGGCGAAGTTTGTAAAAACACACCTTCATTCCCTGCAACAGCGGCAGAGTGGTTTTTTCTCAGTAAATCTGACCGCACGTAAAGCCGAGAAGCGTACGCCGCAAACCAATGCCTATACGCGCAAGTTCCTTATCCAGTCTCCGTGGGAACCCGACTGCTGCGCCGTGTTTGCAGGCGCGCTGCGATATCCACGCTATGGGATGTTCGATCGCTTAATGATTCAGCTGATAATGCGTATGACCGATGGTGAAACGGATTCAAGTAAAGAAGTGGAGTACACAGACTGGCAGCAGGTGGCCCGTTTTGCCCATGAATTTGCTGCATTACCAGGCAAATTGCAGTAAAAAAGCGCGCTTCGTTGAAAAAAAGCACGCTCAGTAATTTATTTGCAATAAACACTTGTCAGCCGTCGAGAACTCCCTATAATGCGCAACCACTGAGACGGCACAACGACTGACAGGTCAGCCACTCAGGAGGTTCAGGAAGTTCTCTGAACCGCCGGAAAAAACTTCTCAAAAAGAAGTTGACTCCGAAGGAGGAAAGCGTAATATACGCCACCTCGCAGCAGATTGCCCCGGCACTGACTGCA
>NZ_RJVB01000014.1 GCF_003751505.1 Erwinia sp. JUb26
CATAGCCCATTCTTCAAAGGCTACCGTCCACAGTTCTACTTCCGTACAACTGACGTGACCGGTACCATCGAACTGCCAGAAGGCGTTGAGATGGTCATGCCAGGCGACAACATTAAACTGGTTGTTGAACTGATCAAACCAATCGCAATGGACGACGGTCTGCGTTTCGCAATTCGCGAAGGCGGCCGTACTGTTGGTGCGGGTGTTGTTGCTAAAGTTATCGCTTAATCGCTGATAATATTTGACGCAACGCACAAGAAAGGGGCATCATTTGATGCCCTTTTTGCACGCTGTAACATAGAACCTGACTCATCTGTGATTATGATTCATAATCATTGCTGAGGCAGGCTCTGTAGCACGGCGTCATATAATATGCCGAGTTACGCCTATACCTGCGGGTATGACAGTATTATTCGGTTCGGTTGCCTCGTTATCCGAGGCAAAAGTGTTTCTGATTTATTGTGGCAGGTTGGTTATGAGTGCTAATACCGAAGCTCAAGGCAGCGGGCGCGGCCTGGAAGCGATAAAGTGGTTAGGCGTAGCGTTACTGTTGGTTGTCGCTATCGTGGGTAACTACTACTATCGTGAAGTAACATTACCGCTGCGTGCATTGGCCGTCGTTGTACTGATTGCAGCAGCAGCTGGCATTGCCCTGCTGACCGCTAAGGGTAAAGCAACGTTGGCTTTCGCTCGTGAAGCGCGTACTGAAGTTCGTAAAGTGATCTGGCCTACTCGTCAGGAAACGTTGCACACCACCTTAATCGTTGCCGCGGTGACTGCCGTGATGTCACTGATTTTGTGGGGACTGGATGGTATTCTGGTCCGTCTGGTATCGTTTATCACTGGCCTGAGGTTCTGAGATGTCTGAAGCTCCAAAGAAGCGCTGGTACGTCGTTCAGGCGTTTTCCGGTTTTGAAGGCCGCGTAGCACAGTCGCTGCGTGAGCATATCAAGTTACACAACATGGAAGAGCTGTTTGGCGATGTCATGGTTCCAACCGAAGAAGTGGTTGAAATCCGTGGTGGCCAGCGTCGCAAAAGCGAGCGCAAGTTCTTCCCGGGCTACGTTCTGGTTCAGATGGTGATGAATGACGCCAGCTGGCACTTAGTGCGCAGTGTGCCGCGCGTAATGGGCTTCATCGGCGGTACGTCCGATCGTCCTGCGCCGATTAGCGACAAAGAAGTCGACGCGATTATGAACCGCCTGCAGCAGGTTGGTGATAAGCCGCGTCCGAAAACGCTGTTTGAGCCAGGTGAAATGGTGCGCGTAAGCGATGGTCCATTCGCTGACTTTAACGGTGTAGTTGAAGAAGTCGATTACGAGAAAAGCCGCCTGAAGGTGTCTGTTTCTATCTTCGGCCGTGCCACTCCGGTTGAACTGGACTTCGGACAGGTTGAAAAGGGCTGATTGATTCAGCCTGCCATGCCTTGTAGAAAGGCGGCATAAAATTTATACGATCACCACGTTCAGGTGGTTGCGAAAGGCGCGAAATTACACTACAATTTCGCGCCTTTTGTTTTTATGCGCCGATTAATCAGCGCGTAAAATATTAATCACGGGGAGCTTCTCACGAAGCGTTATCACCCAATAGAGGAATTATCATGGCTAAGAAAGTACAAGCCTACGTTAAGCTGCAGGTTGCAGCTGGTATGGCAAACCCGAGCCCACCGGTTGGTCCAGCTCTGGGTCAGCAAGGCGTTAACATCATGGAATTCTGTAAAGCGTTCAACGCCAAAACAGAATCCCTTGAGAAAGGTCTTCCAACTCCGGTTGTGATCACCGTTTACTCTGACCGTTCTTTCACCTTCGTTACCAAAACCCCTCCTGCAGCAGTACTGCTGAAGAAAGCGGCTGGTATCAAGTCTGGTTCCGGCAAGCCGAACAAAGACAAAGTAGGTAAAGTATCTCGTGCTCAGGTACGTGAAATCGCAGAAACCAAAGCTGCGGACATGACTGGTGCTGACATTGAAGCGATGACTCGCTCAATCGAAGGTACTGCTCGTTCCATGGGCCTGGTAGTAGAGGACTAAGAAATGGCTAAGCTGACCAAGCGCATGCGCGTGATCCGTGACAAAGTTGATTCAACTAAACAGTATGACATCAACGAAGCTGTTGCTCTGCTGAAAGAACTGGCTACTGCCAAGTTCGTAGAAAGCGTTGACGTAGCTGTAAACCTGGGCATTGATGCTCGTAAATCTGACCAGAACGTTCGCGGTGCAACTGTACTGCCACACGGTACAGGCCGTTCCGTTCGCGTTGCCGTATTTGCCCAGGGCGCAAACGCTGAAGCTGCTAAAGCAGCCGGCGCTGAGCTGGTAGGTATGGAAGATCTGGCTGACCAGATCAAGAAAGGCGAAATGAACTTCGACGTTGTTATCGCATCTCCTGATGCAATGCGCGTTGTTGGCCAGCTGGGTCAGGTTCTGGGCCCACGCGGTCTGATGCCAAACCCGAAAGTTGGTACCGTAACTCCTAACGTTGCTGAAGCAGTGAAAAACGCTAAAGCTGGTCAGGTTCGTTACCGTAACGACAAAAACGGCATCATCCATACCACTATCGGTAAGGTTGATTTCGATGCAGATAAACTGAAAGAAAACCTGGAATCCCTGCTGGTTGCGCTGAAAAAAGCGAAACCTTCACAGGCGAAAGGCGTTTTCATCAAGAAAGTTAGCCTGTCCACCACCATGGGTGCTGGTCTGGCAGTTGATCAGGCTGGCCTGAACGCTGCTGCTAACTAATCTGCTTTACGCGGGCGAAATTTTCATCTAGAATCTTACGCCCGTTGTTCTGTAAATATACAGAACCGACAGATTTTTAGGTTGGAGCCTGGCCTTATCCAGGCCTCCGTCCAAGACCGCAGGAGTGATAGCGAAAGAGATCACTTAATACCCTGCGTAGACGGTGACAGAACCGACAAGAATTTTTCTTAACTGGATTCTGCTCACCGTGTTTGAGCGCTCTTATACCTTCGGGTAAATGAGTGAAGTGAGTTCCGGGGAAATCCTTCCCCGGCCCAAATCCAGGAGCACAAGCTAATGGCCTTAAATCTTCAAGACAAACAAGCGATTGTTGCTGAAGTCAGCGAAGTAGCCAAAGGCGCGCTGTCTGCGGTAGTTGCGGATTCTCGTGGCGTTACCGTAGATAAAATGACCGAACTGCGTAAAGCAGGTCGTGCGGCTGGCGTATACATGCGTGTTGTTCGTAACACCCTGCTGCGCCGCGTCGTTGAAGGTACTCAGTTCGAGTGCCTGAAAGACACGTTAACCGGTCCAACCTTGATTGCATACTCTATGGAACACCCGGGCGCTGCTGCTCGTCTGTTCAAAGAGTTCGCGAAAGCGAATGCAAAATTTGAGGTTAAAGCTGCAGCCTTTGAAGGCGAGCTGATCAGTGCGGCTCAGATCGACCGCCTGGCAACTCTGCCAACTTACGATGAAGCAATTGCACGCCTGATGGCAACCATGAAAGAAGCCGCTGCCGGCAAACTGGTTCGCACTTTGGCCGCTGTACGCGATCAGAAAGAAGCTGCTTAATCAGCCTTTCTTGTCACGCTTACTTGCTAACGTATAAACTTTTTCTGAATTTTAGGAACAACAAATGTCAATCACTAAAGACCAAATCATTGAAGCTGTTGCAGCTCTGTCTGTAATGGAAGTAGTTGAACTGATCGCCGCTATGGAAGAGAAGTTCGGTGTGTCTGCTGCTGCAGCTGTAGCTGTTGCTGCTGGCCCAGTAGAAGCTGCTGAAGAAAAAACTGAGTTCGACGTTGTACTGAAAGCTATCGGCGCTAACAAAGTTGCCGTAATCAAAGCCGTACGTGGCGCAACTGGTCTGGGCCTGAAAGAAGCCAAAGACCTGGTTGAGTCTGCACCTGCTGCCCTGAAAGAAGGCATCAGCAAAGACGACGCAGAAGCTCTGAAGAAAGTACTGGAAGAAGCTGGCGCAGAAGTTGAAGTTAAATAAGCCAACCTTTCAGGTTGCAGCCTGGGTTTAAGTAGTTCCAGGCTGATGGCTGGTGACTTTTTGGTCACCAGCCTTTTTGCGCTCTAAAGCATCAATGGTATTTCACACTGTTTAGCCATTGATTTGCTTAATATCTTTCTCTATCGACGACTTAATATACTGCTTTCCTGCATGGACCCTCTGTCCAGACAAAAGCAACGAAATGATTTAAGCGTGATAGAAAGAGGTATTACAAAAGGTGTTCTACCTTTTGCACAACACAAAACAGCGTTGCATGAACTGTCCCCACTGGACGGACAGAAAGGTTCTACTTTTCAGCGAGCTGAGGAACCCAATGGTTTACTCCTATACCGAGAAAAAACGCATTCGTAAGGATTTTGGAAAACGTCCACAAGTTCTGGACATTCCATATCTCCTTTCTATCCAGCTTGACTCGTTCCAGAAGTTTATCGAGCAAGATCCGGAAGGTCAGTATGGTCTGGAAGCAGCATTCCGGTCCGTATTCCCAATCCAAAGCTATAGCGGTAACTCTGAGCTGCAGTACGTCAGCTACCGTTTAGGCGAACCTGTATTTGATGTGAAAGAGTGTCAGATTCGTGGCGTCACGTACTCTGCACCTCTGCGCGTAAAACTGCGCCTGGTGATCTACGAGCGCGAAGCGCCGGAAGGCACAGTCAAAGACATCAAAGAACAAGAAGTGTACATGGGTGAAATTCCACTCATGACCGATAACGGTACCTTTGTTATCAACGGTACTGAGCGCGTTATCGTTTCTCAGCTGCATCGTAGCCCTGGTGTCTTCTTCGACAGCGATAAGGGTAAAACCCACTCGTCGGGTAAAGTGCTGTATAACGCACGTATCATTCCTTACCGTGGTTCATGGTTGGACTTCGAGTTTGACCCGAAAGACAACCTGTTCGTCCGTATCGACCGCCGTCGTAAGCTGCCTGCGACCATCATTCTGCGCGCGCTGACTTACACCACTGAGCAGATCCTCGATCTGTTCTTCGACAAAGTGGTTTATCAGATCCGCGACAATAAGCTGCAGATGGAGCTGATCCCTGAGCGCCTCCGCGGTGAAACGGCCTCGTTCGATATCGAATCTAACGGTACTGTCTACGTTGAGAAAGGCCGCCGTATTACTGCGCGCCACATTCGTCAGCTTGAAAAAGACAGCGTTGCACATATCGAAGTACCTGTTGAATACATCGCGGGTAAAGTCGTTGCTAAAGATTACATCGACGAAAGCACCGGCGAGCTGCTGGTTGCGGCGAACATGGAGCTGTCCCTGGATCTTCTGGCTAAACTGAGCCAGTCCGGTCACAAACGCATTGAAACCCTGTTCACCAACGACCTGGATCACGGCCCGTATATCTCTGAGACGCTGCGCGTTGACCCAACCAGCGATCGCCTGAGCGCGCTGGTTGAGATCTACCGTATGATGCGTCCTGGCGAGCCACCAACGCGTGAAGCGGCCGAAAACCTGTTTGAGAACCTGTTCTTCTCTGAAGACCGCTACGATCTGTCAGCGGTTGGCCGTATGAAGTTCAACCGTTCTCTGATGCGTGACGAGATCGAAGGTTCCGGTATCCTGAGCAAAGACGACATCATTCAGGTGATGAAGAAGCTCATCGGTATCCGTAACGGTATTGGCGAAGTGGATGATATCGACCACCTCGGCAACCGTCGTATCCGTTCCGTTGGCGAAATGGCAGAAAACCAGTTCCGCGTAGGTCTGGTCCGCGTTGAGCGTGCGGTGAAAGAGCGTCTGTCTCTGGGCGATCTGGATACCCTGATGCCACAGGATATGATCAACGCCAAGCCAATCTCTGCGGCAGTGAAAGAGTTCTTTGGTTCCAGCCAGCTTTCCCAATTTATGGACCAGAACAACCCGCTGTCTGAGATCACGCACAAGCGTCGTATCTCTGCACTTGGCCCGGGCGGTCTGACCCGTGAGCGCGCAGGCTTTGAAGTTCGAGACGTACACCCGACTCACTACGGTCGCGTATGTCCAATCGAAACGCCTGAAGGTCCAAACATCGGTCTGATTAACTCGCTGTCCGTGTACGCACAGACCAACGAGTATGGTTTCCTGGAAACCCCGTACCGTCGCGTGCGCGAAGGTGTGGTGACCGACGAAATTCATTACCTCTCTGCAATCGAAGAGGGTAACTACGTTATCGCTCAGGCAAACACCAACCTCGACGACGAAGGTCACTTCGTAGACGACCTGGTGACCTGCCGTAGCAAAGGCGAATCGAGCCTGTTCAGCCGCGATCAGGTTGACTACATGGACGTTTCCACCCAACAGGTGGTTTCCGTCGGTGCGTCACTGATCCCGTTCCTGGAGCACGATGACGCCAACCGCGCATTGATGGGTGCAAACATGCAACGTCAGGCGGTTCCAACTCTGCGCGCTGATAAGCCGCTGGTTGGTACCGGTATGGAACGCGCGGTAGCGGTTGACTCCGGTGTTACAGCCGTAGCGAAACGTGGTGGTACCGTTCAGTACGTTGATGCTTCTCGTATCGTTATCAAAGTTAACGAAGACGAAATGTATCCGGGCGAAGCCGGTATCGACATCTACAACCTGACCAAATACACCCGTTCTAACCAGAACACCTGCATCAACCAGATGCCTTGCGTGAACCTGGGTGAGCCAATTGAACGTGGTGATGTGCTGGCCGACGGTCCTTCAACGGATCTGGGCGAACTGGCACTGGGTCAGAACATGCGCGTCGCGTTCATGCCGTGGAACGGCTACAACTTCGAAGACTCCATTTTGGTCTCCGAGCGCGTGGTTCAGGAAGATCGCTTCACCACTATCCACATCCAGGAACTGGCGTGCGTGTCTCGTGACACCAAGCTGGGGCCAGAAGAGATCACCGCTGACATCCCTAACGTGGGTGAAGCTGCACTCTCCAAGTTGGATGAATCCGGTATCGTGTATATCGGTGCGGAAGTGACCGGTGGTGATATTCTGGTTGGTAAGGTTACGCCAAAAGGTGAAACCCAGCTGACGCCAGAAGAGAAACTGCTGCGTGCGATCTTCGGTGAGAAAGCGTCTGACGTTAAAGACTCTTCTCTGCGCGTACCGAACGGCGTGTCTGGTACCGTTATCGACGTTCAGGTCTTCACCCGCGATGGCGTGGAAAAAGACAAGCGTGCGCTGGAAATCGAAGAAATGCAGCTGAAGCAGGCGAAAAAAGACCTGTCTGAAGAACTGCAGATCCTCGAAGCTGGCCTGTTCAGCCGTATTCAATACCTGCTGGTTTCCGGCGGTGTGGAAGCGGACAAACTGGACAAGCTGCCTCGCGAGCGCTGGCTGGAACTGGGCCTGACCGACGAAGAAAAACAAAACCAGCTGGAACAGCTGGCCGAGCAGTACGACGAGCTGAAGCACGAGTTTGAGAAGAAACTCGAAGCTAAGCGCCGCAAAATCACTCAGGGCGATGACCTGGCACCTGGCGTGCTGAAAATCGTGAAAGTGTATCTGGCCGTTAAACGTCAGATCCAGCCTGGTGACAA
Source organism: Erwinia sp. JUb26 (assembly GCF_003751505.1). Lineage (GTDB taxonomy): Bacteria > Pseudomonadota > Gammaproteobacteria > Enterobacterales > Enterobacteriaceae > Erwinia. The sequence continues at coordinate 7,491 of NZ_RJVB01000014.1, forward strand.
AATGGCAGGCCGTCACGGGAACAAAGGTGTTATCTCCAAGATCAACCCGATCGAAGATATGCCATACGATGAGAACGGTACGCCGGTCGATATCGTACTGAACCCGCTGGGCGTTCCATCACGAATGAACATCGGTCAGATTCTTGAAACCCACCTGGGTATGGCTGCGAAGGGCATCGGCGAGAAAATCAACGCTATGCTTAAGAAGCAGGAAGAAGTGTCTAAGCTGCGTGAGTTTATTCAGCGTGCATACGATCTGGGTACGGATATCCGCCAGAAAGTTGACCTGAACACCTTCACCGACGACGAAGTTCTGCGCTTGGCTGAGAACCTGAAAAAAGGTATGCCAATCGCAACGCCAGTGTTTGACGGCGCGAAAGAGAGCGAGATCAAAGAGCTGCTGCAGCTCGGCGGCCTGCCTTCTTCCGGTCAGATTACCCTGTTCGATGGTCGTACCGGTGAACAGTTCGAGCGTCAGGTTACCGTTGGTTATATGTACATGCTGAAGCTGAACCACCTGGTTGATGACAAAATGCATGCACGTTCTACCGGTTCTTACAGCCTGGTTACTCAGCAGCCGCTGGGTGGTAAAGCTCAGTTCGGTGGTCAGCGCTTCGGTGAGATGGAAGTGTGGGCGCTGGAAGCATACGGCGCGGCATATACCCTGCAGGAAATGCTTACCGTTAAGTCTGATGACGTGAATGGTCGTACGAAGATGTATAAAAACATCGTCGACGGCAACCATCAGATGGAACCGGGCATGCCAGAATCCTTCAACGTACTGTTGAAAGAGATTCGCTCGCTGGGTATTAACATCGAGCTCGAAGACGAGTAACCCCTGAGGTTATTCGCATCTGCTGTACTGGTTACAGGGTGCCCCGCTGCGGCAGGGCATCCCTGAGAAGTCTCACTCCGACGGGAGCTAATCCGTGAAAGACTTACTTAAGTTTCTGAAAGCGCAAACTAAGACCGAAGAGTTTGATGCGATCAAGATCGCTCTGGCCTCGCCAGACATGATCCGTTCCTGGTCTTTCGGCGAAGTTAAAAAGCCGGAAACCATCAACTACCGTACGTTCAAACCAGAACGTGACGGGCTTTTCTGTGCGCGTATTTTCGGGCCGGTAAAAGACTACGAGTGCCTGTGCGGTAAGTACAAGCGCCTGAAACACCGTGGTGTGATCTGTGAGAAGTGTGGCGTTGAAGTTACGCAGACCAAAGTCCGCCGTGAGCGTATGGGCCACATTGAGCTGGCTTCTCCAACTGCGCACATCTGGTTCCTGAAATCGCTGCCATCCCGCATCGGTTTACTGCTGGATATGCCACTGCGTGATATCGAACGTGTTCTGTACTTCGAATCTTACGTAGTTGTTGAAGGTGGCATGACCAACCTCGAAAAGCGCCAGATCCTGACTGAAGAGCAGTATCTTGACGCGCTGGAAGAGTTTGGTGATGAATTCGACGCGAAAATGGGTGCGGAAGCAATCCAGGCACTGTTGAAAAACATGGACCTGGAGCAAGAGTGTGAAACTCTGCGTGAAGAGCTGAACGAAACCAACTCCGAAACCAAGCGTAAAAAACTGACCAAGCGTATCAAGCTGCTGGAAGCGTTCGTTCAGTCTGGTAACAAGCCAGAGTGGATGATCCTGACCGTGCTGCCTGTACTGCCACCGGATCTGCGTCCGCTGGTACCGCTGGACGGCGGCCGTTTCGCAACGTCAGATCTGAACGATCTGTATCGTCGCGTGATCAACCGTAACAACCGTCTGAAACGCCTGCTGGATCTGGCTGCGCCAGATATCATCGTACGTAACGAAAAACGTATGCTGCAGGAAGCGGTCGATGCACTGCTGGATAACGGCCGTCGCGGTCGTGCGATCACCGGTTCTAACAAACGTCCTCTGAAATCTTTGGCCGATATGATCAAAGGTAAGCAGGGTCGTTTCCGTCAGAACCTGCTCGGTAAGCGTGTTGACTACTCCGGTCGTTCGGTTATCACCGTAGGTCCATACCTGCGTCTGCATCAGTGCGGTCTGCCGAAGAAAATGGCACTGGAGCTGTTCAAACCGTTCATCTACGGCAAGCTGGAACTGCGTGGTCTTGCTACCACCATTAAAGCCGCTAAGAAGATGGTTGAGCGTGAAGAAGCTGTCGTTTGGGATATCCTGGACGAAGTTATCCGCGAACACCCGGTCCTGCTGAACCGTGCACCAACACTGCACCGTCTGGGCATCCAGGCGTTTGAGCCAGTACTGATCGAAGGTAAAGCGATTCAGCTGCACCCGCTGGTTTGTGCGGCATACAACGCCGACTTCGATGGTGACCAGATGGCTGTTCACGTACCGCTGACGCTGGAAGCCCAGCTGGAAGCGCGTGCGCTGATGATGTCTACCAACAACATCCTGTCTCCAGCGAACGGTGAGCCAATCATCGTTCCTTCTCAGGACGTTGTACTGGGTCTGTACTACATGACCCGTGACTGTGTTAACGCCAAAGGCGAAGGCATGGTACTGACCGGTCCGAAAGAAGCTGAACGCGTTTACCGCGCCGGCCTCGCTTCGCTGCACGCTCGCGTGAAGGTGCGTATCACCGAGCACGAGAAAAACGAGCAGGATGAGTGGGTTTCTAAAACCAGCATCATCGACACCACCATTGGTCGCGCCATCCTGTGGATGATCGTACCAAAAGGTCTGCCTTACTCCATCGTCAACCAGGCGCTGGGTAAGAAAGCTATCTCTAAGATGCTGAACACCTGTTACCGCATCCTGGGCCTGAAGCCGACCGTTATCTTTGCTGACCAGACCATGTACACCGGCTTTGCCTATGCGGCACGTTCAGGTGCGTCTGTTGGTATCGACGACATGGTGATCCCAGAGAAGAAAGTGGAAATCATCACCGAAGCGGAAGCGGAAGTGGCTGAAATCCAGCAGCAGTTCCAGTCTGGTCTGGTTACCGCTGGCGAACGCTATAACAAAGTGATCGATATCTGGGCTGCGGCCAACGAACGCGTTGCTAAAGCGATGATGGAAAACCTGTCTACCGAACTGGTGATTAACCGTGACGGTGTGGAAGAGCGTCAGGTTTCCTTCAACAGCATCTTTATGATGGCCGACTCCGGTGCGCGTGGTTCTGCTGCACAGATTCGTCAGCTGGCCGGTATGCGTGGTCTGATGGCTAAGCCTGACGGCTCAATCATCGAAACGCCAATCACCGCGAACTTCCGTGAAGGTCTGAACGTACTCCAGTACTTCATCTCTACTCACGGTGCGCGTAAAGGTCTGGCGGATACCGCACTGAAAACCGCGAACTCCGGTTACCTGACGCGTCGTCTGGTTGACGTAGCGCAGGACCTGGTTGTAACCGAAGATGACTGTGGTACCCACGAAGGTATCATGATGACTCCGGTTATCGAGGGTGGTGATGTTAAAGAGCCACTGCGTGAGCGCGTACTCGGTCGTGTGACCGCAGAAGACGTGATCAAGCCGGGCACCGCTGATATCCTGCTGCCGCGTAATACGCTGCTGCACGAAGCACAGTGTGACCTGTTGGAAGAACACTCTGTTGACAGCCTGAAAGTACGTTCCGTAGTAAGCTGCGAAACCGACTTCGGCGTGTGCGCCCACTGCTACGGTCGTGACCTGGCGCGTGGCCACATCATCAACAAAGGTGAAGCGATCGGTGTTATCGCTGCACAGTCAATCGGTGAGCCGGGTACACAGCTGACGATGCGTACCTTCCACATCGGTGGTGCGGCATCTCGTGCGGCTGCTGAATCCAGCATCCAGGTTAAGAACAAAGGTACGATTAAACTCTCTAACGCTAAGTCGGTAACCAACTCCGCTGGCAAGCTGGTTGTTACTTCACGTAACACCGAGCTGAAGATGATCGATGAATTCGGTCGTACGAAAGAGAGCTATAAAGTTCCTTACGGTTCAACCATGGCGAAAGGTGACGGCGAGCAGGTTGCAGCGGGCGAGACCGTAGCAAACTGGGATCCACACACCATGCCGGTTATCACCGAAGTCAGCGGTTTCATCCGCTTTACTGACATGATCGATGGCCAGACCATTACCCGCCAGACGGATGACCTGACCGGTCTGTCCTCACTGGTTATCCTGGACAGTGCGGAACGTACTGCCGGTGCTAAAGATCTGCGTCCGGCACTGAAAATCGTTGATGCCAACGGTAACGACGTAATGATCCCTGGCTCTGATATGCCAGCTCAGTACTTCCTGCCGGGTAAAGCGATTGTTCAGCTGGAAGATGGCATCAAGATCAGTTCTGGTGACACCCTGGCGCGTGTTCCGCAGGAATCTGGCGGTACCAAGGACATCACCGGTGGTCTGCCACGCGTTGCTGACCTGTTCGAAGCCCGTCGTCCGAAAGAGCCGGCAATCCTGGCTGAGATCAGCGGTATTATCTCCTTCGGTAAAGAAACCAAAGGCAAACGTCGTCTGGTGATCACGCCAATCGACGGTAGCGATCATTACGAAGAGATGATTCCGAAATGGCGTCAGCTGAACGTGTTCGAAGGTGAACGCGTAGAGCGCGGTGACGTTGTTTCCGATGGTCCAGAGTCTCCACATGACATTCTGCGTCTGCGTGGCGTGCATGCGGTGACCCGCTACATCACTAACGAAGTGCAGGAAGTTTACCGCCTGCAGGGCGTTAAGATTAACGATAAGCACATTGAAGTTATCGTTCGTCAGATGCTGCGTAAAGCGACCATTGCCAGCGCAGGAAGCACCGACTTCCTCGACGGTGAGCAGGTTGAATTCTCACGCGTTAAGATCGCTAACCGCGAGCTGGAAGCTAACGGCAAAATCTCTGCAACATTTGCACGAGACCTGCTGGGTATTACCAAAGCTTCCCTGGCAACCGAGTCGTTTATCTCTGCGGCATCGTTCCAGGAAACCACGCGCGTACTGACCGAAGCAGCCGTTGCGGGCAAACGCGACGAACTGCGCGGCCTGAAAGAGAACGTTATCGTTGGCCGTCTGATCCCAGCCGGTACCGGTTACGCTTATCACCAGGATCGTATGCGTCGTAAAGCTGCGGGCGAGGCACCAGTCGTGCCAGTCGTCACTGCTGATGAAGCGTCTGCCAGCCTGGCAGAATTGCTGAACGCCGGTCTGGGCGGTAATGACGATTAATCGTCAACTGCTTATGGCATAGTAAAGACCTCGCTTCGGCGAGGTTTTTTTTCGCCCATAAAAAGTCGACAGGGATATGACGATGTTTAAAAAAGCACTTATGATCGCCGCTGTACTGATGCCGGCCGTGTCATCCGCCGCGCAGACTGCGGCAACGCCTGATGCACCGCTGCAAAAAGTCTTCAGGAACTGGCAGGTGACCTGCAACAACCTCAACGACTGCGATATTCGCAATCTGGATGAAGGACTGCGCATTATTGTTGAGCGTAAAGCCGGTCCTGATGGCAGCGTTGAATTGAAATTCCAGGGATTTGGTAATGATAGTCCTGAAGGGATCTGGCTGGATGGCAAACGATGGCCAACCGATATCACCTTCTCGAAAGCGTCGGACGATGATTTCAATGTTGCTTCTTCCTCCCGTCTGGCAACGATTCAGCAGTGGATTAAGGCCAGTAAAAACGCACGGGAGCTGTCACTATCACCGCAGGGAGATGCCGCTTCCCTCAGTGGGCTTAATGCTGCACTGCTGCTGGTGGATGAACGCCAGGGTCGATTGCAAAATCAGACCGCCCTGCTGCGGGTCGGTAATAACGAACCCGCGATGGTGCCACCTCGCCCGGCTCCCCCTGCGCTTAATTTTGACGTACCTAAAGTGGTGAAGCTGGATAATGCAGAGGCACTAATTGACGGGGCGATCAAAACGCATGCTTCACTGCTGGAAAAAGAGAGCTGCGAGTCGGATGCTGAGAACCGCGACCGCAGCGAAGCGCAGCCGCTGAATGATAAACAGGCACTGGTGTTGGTTAACTGCGGGCTTGGTGCGTATCAGTCTTCCAGTATGCTGTTTATCAGCGATCGTACCGATCCCACCCGATCGGTATCGCTAACGTTACCACTGCCATTGCCTGGCGAAAATGACCAGCCGGAAACGCTTAGCTGGTTTACCGAAGCTGAGTATGACCCGGAAACCGCCACACTGTTTTTCTCAGGGCGCGGGCGCGGCATTGCTGACTGTGGTCATAGCGGTAGCTGGAAATTCGATGGGAAAACATTCCATCTGGCCAGCTACAACAGCCAGCCTTCCTGCAACGGTGGGGAACCCGGTGACTGGCCATCTGTCTGGGAGACGGCGGGCTCCGATCGCTGAGTTGCAATAGAGTTCAGAAGGCGGCTCCAGCAGGGCCGGGCCGCCATCGTCGATAATAAAAAAAGAGCAACGGAGGCAGGACGTCTCCGTTACCCCGGGCGCGCGATCCGCCCAAGCCACATCACTTATAGTGCCGGATATCATGGCAGGTCAGCCCGATATCCTTCAGCTGCGCATCGCTCAGCCGGGAGAGAATTTTTTTGGTGCATGCCCGCATACGCTGCCGCTGCCAGTGGCGATAGGGGACGATAAAGATCGCTTTAATCAAACCCCAACTAAACGGTTTTGCTGCTCTGTTTTCGTGAAATTCCATCGTCTGCCCCCTCAATACCCCGGTGTATGGGCACTATTTTGTCGTGAGCGGCATAAATGATACAGATGCAGAAATACTGTTTTATTGACATACAGATGGCGTGATACGCTGACTGAATGGTCATAAAGACGCTAATCTGTACTGGTTTTCATTCCGGACTGGCGATGAGGGGGATACGATGACGCGTTACCAATATCTGGCCGATCTGCTGGCACAGCGCATAGAGCAGGGCCTTTATCAGGCGGGGGAGCGGCTGCCTTCGGTGCGTTCGTTGAGCAATGAGCATGGCGTCAGCATCAGTACGGTTCAGCAGGCTTATTATCTGCTGGAAGAGAGGCAACTGATCACCCCCCAGTCGCGATCGGGATATTTCGTTACCACCCGTAAGGCCGCCCCGCCGGTCCCGGCGATCACCCGCCCGGTCCAGCGGCCGGTTGAGATCACCCAGTGGGATGCCGTACTGCATCTGCTTGAGGCCCGTTCCGATGATCAAACGCTCCAACTGGGCAGTGGTATGCCGGACGTTGGGCAGCCAACGCTGAAACCGCTATGGAAATCGATTAGTCGGGTGGCTCAGCAGCAGGATGAACGCGTGCTGGGCTATGACACGCTGTGTGGCATCCCGGAACTGCGCGAGCAGATTGCGCGCCTGATGATAGACAGCGGCTGCCAGCTGACGGCGGATGACGTCGTCATTACTACCGGCTGCCATGAGGCTCTGTCGATATCGATACGCGCGGTCTGCCAGCCCGGCGATATTATTGCCGTTGAGTCGCCGACGTTTCACGGCATCATGCAAACCCTGCGTGGGTTTGGCATCCGGGCGATAGAGATCCCCACCGATTCTTCCAGCGGAATCAGCCTTGAAGCGCTGGAGCTGGCCTTTGAGCAATGGCCAATCAAAGCCGTGGTGGTGGTGCCCAACTGTAACAACCCGCTGGGATTTATTATGCCGGAGCACCGCAAACGCGCTCTGCTCACGCTGGCACAGCGTTTTGATGCGGCAATCATCGAGGATGATGTGTACGGCGAGCTGGCTTTTGACTATCCGCGGCCTTTAACCATCAAATCGCTGGATACCGATGGTCGCGTTTTGCTCTGTAGCTCATTTTCCAAGATTCTGGCGCCGGGACTGCGGGTGGGCTGGGTGGTGCCGGGCCGCTATTTCGACCGCGTGCTGCATATGAAGTACATCGTTACCGGGTCAACCACGACCCTGACGCAGATGGCGGTCGCCAACTTTATTCGTCAGGGCTACTATCAGCCGCACCTGCGGCGCATGCGTATTACCTATCAGCGCAACCTGGAGATATTTACCCGCCTGGTCCGCCAGCATTTTCCCTGCGGTATTTGTGTCACCCGTCCTCAGGGCGGCTTCCTGGTCTGGGTCGAGCTACCGGAGGCGTTTGATTCACACCGGCTCAATGCCGAACTGCGTGATTCCAAAATTCAAATTGCCGTCGGGTCGCTGTTTTCCGCGTCGGGCAAGTACCGCAACTGCCTGAGGCTGAGCTATGCCCAGACCTGTACGGATAAAACCGAACGTGCGTTGGCCATCCTCGGCGCGGCGCTGGATCGGGCAATGGAATCCTGTTCACCGGAACGTGAGCTGGCCCTGTTTGATGATGCGCAGGAAGAAGGCAGGGCCAGCGAGAAGGAACTGCGCTGACCCTGGCTGACGGCGAAACTGCCGCCTGCCGTGTTACTATAGCGGCGTGCGTCGGGGTGAAAAGCCGCAGACGCTAAGCCTGCGGCCTTGCTTCACGACGATTTGTCGCCGTTGTGACAGCTTACATTTTACTGTGCGGCGGCTTCCGGCGATTCAACCAGATCCAGCAGTTGGCGGGTTGCCGCCTGCCAGTCTTCCGCTTTGGTGATGGCACTGACTACCGCCACGCTGCCGACGCCGGTCGCCAGTACGGCAGGAACCCGATCGATACTGATACCGCCAATCGCCACGGTTGAGATACCCTGCAGGCGCTGAATATGGCGACTCAGTTCCACCAGACCCTGTGGCGCAGAAGGCATATCTTTCGTCTGCGTGGGGAAGACGTGGCCCAGCGCGATATAGGACGGCTGAACGGCCAGCGCACGATCCAGCTCTGCATCATCATGAGTAGACAATCCCAGCCGCAGACCGGCGGCGTGAATCGCATCAAGATCGGCGATATCCAGATCTTCCTGCCCCAGATGAACGCCATAGGCCTGATGTTTAATCGCCAGACGCCAGTAATCGTTAATAAACAGCCTCGCCTGGTAACGTTTACCGAGGGCGATCGCCTCCGCGATTTGCTGCTCTACTTCGTCATCCTGACGATCTTTAATGCGTAGCTGGATGGTGCGCACACCAAAATCCAGCAGACGGGCAATCCACTCTACGGTTTCCACTACCGGATAAAGCCCAAGCCGGGCATCGGTAGCGGGAAAAGGACCACGACTCATACATTTTCCTCGGTTTTAAGCGCATCGGCACGGTGATACATTTCACCGCCGCGCGTGCGGAATTCATCAGACATCTGCGCCATCCCGATCTCGATCGGCACGGCCTGGGCTTGCTGGCGTGCGGCGTATTCGCGTACTTCCTGCGTGATCTTCATCGAACAAAACTTTGGTCCGCACATTGAACAGAAGTGCGCCACCTTTCCGGATTCCTGCGGCAGGGTTTCATCATGATAGGCGCGGGCGGTATGCGGATCGAGGGCAAGATTGAACTGATCTTCCCAGCGAAACTCAAAACGCGCCTTCGACATCGCATTATCACGGATCTGCGCCCCGGGATGGCCTTTCGCGAGGTCAGCGGCGTGTGCGGCAATCTTATAGGTAATCAGACCCTGTTTAACATCTTCTTTATTGGGTAAACCCAGATGTTCTTTCGGCGTCACATAGCACAGCATCGCGCAGCCAAACCAGCCGATCATGGCGGCCCCAATTCCCGACGTAAAGTGGTCGTAGCCGGGGGCGATATCGGTAGTCAGCGGACCCAGCGTATAGAACGGTGCTTCATGGCAGTGTTCCAGCTGCTCGGTCATATTACGGCGGATCATCTGCATTGGCACGTGCCCGGGGCCTTCAATCATCACCTGAACATCATATTCCCAGGCAATTTTGGTCAGTTCTCCCAGCGTATGCAGCTCGGAAAACTGTGCTTCGTCATTGGCGTCCTGAATCGATCCCGGGCGCAGACCGTCACCCAGTGAGAGGGATACATCATAGGCGGCGCAGATTTCACAAATCTCACGGAAATGCAGGTAGAGGAAACTCTCTTTATGGTGCGACAGGCACCATTTCGCCATGATTGAGCCCCCGCGAGAAACGATCCCGGTCAATCGTTTGGCGGTCATCGGCACGTAACGCAGCAGCACACCGGCATGAATAGTGAAGTAGTCAACGCCTTGCTCAGCCTGTTCCAGCAGCGTATCGCGGAAGACATCCCAGCTAAGATCTTCCGCCACGCCGTTCACCTTCTCCAGCGCCTGATAGATCGGCACGGTGCCGATCGGTACGGGGCTATTGCGCAGGATCCATTCACGCGTTTCATGAATGTAGCGGCCGGTTGAAAGATCCATCACCGTATCGGCGCCCCAGCGCGCTGACCACACCAGCTTTTCCACTTCTTCTTCGATAGAGGAACTCACTGCGGAGTTACCGATATTGGCGTTAATCTTCACCAGGAAGTTACGGCCAATAATCATCGGTTCGGATTCAGGGTGGTTAATATTTGCCGGAATGATCGCCCGCCCGGCGGCGACTTCCTGGCGCACAAACTCCGCGCTGATATTCTCCGGCAGGCTGGCACCGAAACTATTGCCCGGATGCTGCTGCAGCAGAATTTCATCCCGGATACGCTCGCGGCCCATATTTTCGCGAATGGCGATATATTCCATTTCCGGTGTGATCACACCCTGGCGCGCGTAATGCATCTGGGTGACACAGCGGCCTGCCAGTGCGCGGCGCGGGCGCGGGAGATTATCGAAACGCAGATGATCCAGCCCTTCATCGGCCAGTCGTTGCTGGGTATAGACCGAGCTGAGTTCGGTTATTTCTTCCGTATCGGCGCGCTGGCTAATCCATGTGCTGCGTAGTTTGCCGATGCCGCGATGCACATCGATCGTTGCGGCCGGATCGCCATAGGGGCCCGCCGTGTCATACACCGGAACCGGTTCATTTTCTTCCAGCGTCGGGTTGTCTTTACTGCCCCCGGTGACGGTAGGGCTGAGCTGGATTTCACGCATCGGTACGCGGATATCTTCCCGGGATCCGGTCAGATAAATACGTTTTGAATTGGGGAAAGCCGTACCCTGCAGCGAATCAATAAACTGCTGAGCTTCAGCGCGCTGTTCGCGGCGGTTAGTTTTTTTCTCAACGAAAAGTTTTTCAACGGTAGACATAGCAAATTCCTGAAAGATTAGGGAAAGTTGCTTGCCTGGAGGCGGGAGTAATTTGAACGATGTGAAACATTTTATTTCGCATCATCACAGACGATTTTACTCTTGTTCCCTTCGCAGGTGTTAACCTGAACAGGTTCCGCGGATCCCGAATGAACGGTCTCAGCCCCGTGGGGCACTCCGACAAGAAATGCTGCCCGACTTTTTGGCGTTGACGCCAGAAAATCAGTTTTCAGTCCGAGCAAAACGTTTTTTGCTCAAACTAAATAGCCCCTTCAGCATAAAGGGGCTATTTGGAAACTACAAGTAATTCACAATTTGATAACGCATCAGACGGACGGTGCAAGGGGCGCTTCATCTTTAATTTTTTGATTTTCAGCTACTTTTTCTAAAGCCAGCTTGATAAATTTATCTTCCAGCACAAAGCGTTCAGCCAGTACCTCCCCAACCAGCGAAAGCGTTCTCTGGAAATCAACGGTGTTATCCGCTTCGATCGCCTTTTCCAGATAGGTATCGTAAATCTGCATAATGTGGTCGGTATTGGCACGTAAAGAGGGATAAATTAACGCCGCCTGTGACAGCTGTTGGGTACCCTCAAGCTCTTTGATAAACCGTTCATAGGCGGTGAAGTGACCGGTTGAGAGATAATCCACCAGGTTTTGGCAGAAATTATCCAGCGCATTTTCATCGAGCGCCGCCTGCGATTCCTTGTTAGGCTTTAAACCGGCCATTTGGTAATAGGCAATCAGCAGCTGCTTGCGGGAGAGCAAACAGAAATCGACCAGTTCACTGCAGCCGCCAACGCGTGCGGCCAGATTTTCTAACTGGTTAAGCATGTTCATCTCCGTGAGTATTATTTTTAATGCCTGACCTCAAACCAGTCTTTGAGCTGAGGATGATAAGCAAGTTATGGAACGTCAAATATCAAGCGTAGACACTGGCTGGTGGGTTGTCAGCCACGAACATAAAATTTGGTTACCAAAAGGCGAAATTCCGCGAGGCTCTGCCGAATCCCTTGGATTGACCGGATCAAAAGGATCGCCGATCGGTGAGTGGCAGGGGGAAACCGTCTGGTTGATTTGCGAAAGCCGATCGCAGGATTGTGGATCGTTGCGCCAGCTGCTCGATTGCGAAACAGGGTTATTTCAACTGGTCGGGCGCGGTATTCAGCTGGCTGAGTTTTATCGTTCTCATCGCTGGTGTGGTTACTGCGGCCACGAGATGCATCACAGCAAAACGGAATGGGCGTGTCTGTGCAGCCGCTGCCGCCAGCGCTACTATCCGCAAATCGCTCCCTGTATCATTGTTGCCATCCGCCGTGGGGATGAAATTTTGCTGGCTCAGCACACCCGCCATCGCAACGGCATCTATACCGTGCTGGCCGGCTTTGCCGAAGTCGGGGAAACCCTTGAGCAGACCGTGGCGCGCGAAGTGATGGAAGAAGCCTCTGTTAAGGTTAAAAACCTGCGTTACGTTTCCTCGCAGCCGTGGCCGTTCCCGCAATCGTTAATGATGGCCTTCATGGCCGATTACGACTCGGGCGAAATCAACATCGATCCTAAGGAGCTGCTGGACGCTGGCTGGTATCGCTTTGATGCTTTACCGCTGCTACCGCCTGCGGGCACCATCGCCCGGCGTTTAATTGAAGATACCGTGGCGCTGTGTCGCGCAGAGTCAGAGTGAGGTTGACGACGGATTAACGACGTTATAAATCCTCTGCTACTGAGTCACCCCTGACTTAGCGCTGTGCGCAGTCGGGGGATTTAATTCAGTGCGGAATAATAACCTTTGGGTTTATCTCCCTGATAAATTCTAATATGATTTACACCCAGGAAGATTTTAAGCACATAACATGGAATAGTTTTCAATTGGCACCGTATATCGCTTCGAATTCCCAGCGCCAGAGATAGCCTTTTTTAAGTTAAGAGTGCTATTTTCTAATAAATCTTATTAAATCCTTTGAGGGAAATGACGCATTCATAGGCGGGTATCCGCTATCCGGCGGATGGCGACCCATCAGTGTGATTCATCAGTAGATTGGACGTAGGAATGTTTCAAACCAGAAAACACGATTATCTTTGGGGGATCTGGACTTTATGGACCGGCAGCATTATTGCTTTTTTGCTGTCACACCGGTTATCCATGCTGATTTTCCTGAGCGGCATGGGATGCCTCATCCTGTTTCGTCTTTCATCCTATCTACGCGTAAACAGAGTGATTATCAATATGTTTAATTTCAGTAAAAAAGAAGGCGTTCAGACGGCGGATAAGCTGGCTTCGTCAACCAGTACAATGAGTGAGAATATCAACGTGGACCCCTCAGCTGAAAGTCATAATATTAAGGAAACCACTATTTCACCGGGAACAACGCTGCGGGGTGAAATTATTAATGAAAATAACATTACTATTAGCGGTGAAGTCGAAGGGGATGTCACCAGTAAAAAAACGACGCAGATTGGTAAAGAAGGAACCGTAATTGGAAAGGTCACTTCTTTTAAGCTGGTCGTAAACGGTCTGCTAAAAGGATGCTGTTACGCTAAAACCGTCGTAATCATGTCGCGAGGAAGAATAGAAGGCGATGTTTATGCCAGTGAATTCTCAATTGAGAAAGGTGGCGTATTTATTGGTAATTCCCACTGGGTTGAGGAAACCTGTGAAATAAAAGATAAAAAGGCAAAAAATTCTAACAGTTCAACTCCTGAACGTTCCCCTTCGCTGGTTCCCGTTGACGGCAGCGCGGTAAAGAACAATCAACAGCAAACCAGGAAATAACGCCGCAGGTCCCGTTCAGGCTAAGTGTACTCACTGCCTTGTTATTACCATGATGGGTAGGGGCAGGGAGGGTGTGCCGTCTGTTCAATTTATTGCGCCATCGGGCACCGCCCATCCTGATAAATGATACACTACCGGCTTGTTTGGAGTAGAGAGCCCTGCGATGAGTGAATTGAAGAACGACCGTTATCTGCGCGCCCTGCTGCGTCAGCCTGTTGATGTTACCCCCGTATGGATGATGCGCCAGGCCGGACGCTATTTGCCGGAGTACAAAGCCACGCGTGCCGTCGCGGGTGACTTTATGTCATTGTGCAAAAACGCCGAGCTGGCCTGTGAGGTAACGCTACAGCCGCTGCGGCGCTATGCGCTGGATGCGGCCATCCTGTTCTCCGACATCCTGACGATCCCTGATGCGATGGGGCTTGGCCTCTACTTTGAAGCAGGCGAAGGTCCGCGCTTTTCGCGACCGGTGACCTGCCGTGCTGACGTTGAGAAGCTGCCGATTCCCGATCCTGAGCAGGAACTGGGCTACGTGATGAACGCAGTGCGTACCATCCGCAAGAATCTTAACGGTGAGGTGCCGCTGATCGGTTTCTCCGGCAGTCCGTGGACGCTGGCGACCTATATGGTGGAAGGCGGTAGCAGTAAAGCGTTCACCAAACTGAAAAAAATGATGTACGCCGAGCCACAGACCCTGCATCTGATGCTCGACAAGCTGGCTGACAGCGTGACCCTTTATCTTAACGCGCAAATCCGCGCCGGTGCGCAGTCGGTGATGATCTTCGATACCTGGGGCGGCGTACTGACGGGCCGCGACTATCGCGAGTTCTCACTCTATTACATGCACAAGATCGTCGATGGCCTGCTGCACGAGAACGACGGTCGCCGGGTTCCAGTGACGCTCTTTACTAAAGGCGGCGGTCAGTGGCTGGAAGAGATGGCGGCAACCGGCTGTGACGCGCTGGGCCTGGACTGGACAACCGATATTGCTGATGCCCGTCGCCGTATCGGTGACAAAGTGGCGCTGCAGGGAAATATGGATCCTTCCATGCTTTACGCATCTCCTGCGCGGATTGAGCAGGAAGTGGCGGGTATCCTTGAAGGCTATGGCCAGGGCACCGGACACGTGTTTAATCTTGGCCACGGCATTCATCAGGATGTACCGCCAGAGCATGCAGGTGCGTTTGTGGAGGCGGTGCACAAGCTTTCGCGCCCTTACCACCAGGAGTAAAAGATGGACATCGCCGCACTGCGTGACCAGCAGCGTGCTCGCGCTGCTGAAGTCGTTCTTCAGGATGATTTTGACGTCATGCCTCCGCGCCTGATTGGCGGTGCGGATGTCGGCTTTGAACAGGGCGGAGAGGTGACCCGCGCCGCCCTGGTGATACTCGAATATCCCTCACTACGGCTGATTGAGCATCAGGTAGCGCGTATCGCCACCACGATGCCCTACATCCCCGGTTTTCTTTCCTTCCGTGAAGTCCCGGCGCTGCAGGCTGCCTGGCAGCAGCTCAGCCATCGACCGGACCTGTTACTGGTGGACGGTCACGGTATTGCCCACCCAAGGCGGCTTGGTGTGGCAAGTCACTTCGGTCTGCTGGTGGATGTCCCGACGATTGGCGTGGCGAAAAAGCGCCTGTGTGGAGCATTTACGCCGCCGGATGCCGAACCCGGCAGCTGCCAGCCGCTGATGGATAAAGACCAACAGCTTGGCTGGGTGCTGCGCAGTAAAGCGCGCTGTAATCCCCTGTTCATTTCCAGCGGGCATCGCGTCAGCCAGGCAACTGCGCTTCAGTGGGTGGAAAACTGTTTGCGCGGCTATCGTTTACCGGAGCCGACGCGATGGGCGGATGCGGTTGCTTCACGACGCCGGGCTTTTACCTCGCTCCTACAGGGTTAACCGTGCTGCTGTGGTGCTTTTCAGGTACACTTCCCGCAGCGCGTTAATTCTGAGACCCTGATATGTTACGTAACCCGATTCATTTACGGCTGGAAAAGCTGGAAAGCTGGCAGCATGTGACCTTTATGGCCTGCCTGTGCGAACGCATGGCCCCAAACTACCGTGCATTTTGCCATCAGACCGGTTTCGGCGATGGTCAGCTGTATCGCCGCATTCTTGATTTGCTGTGGGAAACCCTGGTGGTGAAGGATGCCAAGGTCAACTTCGACAGCCAGCTGGAAAAGCTGGAAGAGGCTATTCCTTCCGCCGACGATTATGACCTTTACGGCGTTTATCCGGCGATCGATGCCTGTGTCGCGCTCAGCGAGCTGCTGCACTCCCGTTTAAGCGGCGAAACTCTGGCCCATGCTATCACCGTAAGTGAAACGTCGATCACCACCGTGGCGATGCTGGAAATGACCCAGGCTGAACGCGAAATGACCGAAGAAGAGCTGAAGGCTAATCCTGCGGTGGAAGAGGAATGGGACATCCAGTGGGAGATTTTCCGCCTGCTTGCAGCCTGCGAGGAGAGGGACATCGAGCTGATCAAAGGGCTGCGATCCGACCTGCGTGAATCCGGGATCAGTAATATCGGGATAGAATTTCATCAATAAGGCCACAAAACGTGACTTCAGGCCAGATTTGTAGCGCCTTTGGGCTTCACATTCGCCCCCACTCTGGTCTACATTTGGGGGGCTGAAAAATGTGGCTATCGGTGCATGTAGGCAGGAGAGTGCCAAATCTGGTTTTTCCCCTCGCACCTGGTGCTTAGCAAGCGATAAATACACTGTAAGGATAACTTATGAACAAGACTCAACTGATTGATGTAATTGCGGACAAAGCGGACCTGTCTAAGACCCAGGCTAAAGCTGCACTGGAATCCACTCTGGCTGCGATTACTGAGTCTCTGAAAGAAGGTGATGCTGTACAACTGGTTGGTTTTGGTACCTTTAAAGTTAACCACCGTGCTGAGCGTACTGGCCGCAACCCGCAGACTGGCAATGAAATCAAAATTGCTGCTGCAAACGTACCAGCATTCGTTTCTGGTAAAGCACTGAAAGACGCTGTTAAGTAATCGTCTGACGGTGAAGAGTTTGAACAGGGGGGCGAATTCGCCCCCTTTGTTTATCTGTTTTTCATCTTCTGACCGCTTTCCCTCTGCTGCCACGGTCCGGCAATGATTTTGTGATACTCTTTTATCATGAAACTAACGCTTCCTATTCGTATCCCTGTTCTCACTCTGCTGCTGCTGTTAACCGGCTGCGGTTCGCATTCCGATCTGCCCGATTTTACCGCCAGCGGCTATCTGGCCGATCGCGGTGCCGTTCGGATATGGCGCAAAGATAGCCAGAAGCAAATCTCCCACATGATGACCGTTTTTACCCCGTTCAGCGGCGGTGCCACGGAAACGACGGATTACCAGTGGCTGGACGGCAAGCCGGTAGCGATTGAACGCCATATTGCTGGCCAGCAGCCCGATGACGTCACGTTGCGTTTTGATCATGACGGCGCATTAAGCTTTATGCAGCGCCAGCTTGCCGGGCACCGCGAGCCGTTATCTGCTGATGAGGTGGCGCTGTATCAGTTTGAGGCCCAGCGGATGGTGAAGATTAGCGACGATCTGCTCAGCGGGCGTGTGATGCTGACCCAGGGAGTATGGTCGGCGGGCGGGACGGTTAAGACTTGCCAGGGCAATGAGGTGACGCCTGATTTCGACATGCTGGAGCGGGAGCATATAGAGAAGCAGCAGAAGACATCCTCTGCGCCGCTCAGCGTTGCCTGGCTGGAAACGCCTGGCGATACACAGCTGCTGGTGGTCAGTCCTGACGATTTCTGTAAGAACGAACCGAAAGACGCGGATTTCTAGCGTTATCTCGTGTGAGATAAGTGCGCAGTTTCTTCACCATGTCTACAAAATGCCTGTAAAAAGGGGTGGATTATTCATCCACCCCTTTCGATTGCTTCAGCTATCAGCTATCGCGTCCGGGTAGCAGACAATCTTTCTCTTCCTCCGGAGCGAGCGCCTGGCATCATTACTTACGGTCTATAGCGCGGTAGCCGATGTCTTTGCGGCAGAAGCTGCCTTTCCATGAGATTGGCTGTGCCAGCTCAT
This sequence comes from Erwinia sp. JUb26, assembly GCF_003751505.1. Taxonomy (GTDB): domain Bacteria; phylum Pseudomonadota; class Gammaproteobacteria; order Enterobacterales; family Enterobacteriaceae; genus Erwinia. Next base: position 25,310 of record NZ_RJVB01000014.1, read on the forward strand.
AGGCGCGCTTCTGTGCGGCAGCAACATCTGCACCCAGCGCGGTAACGCACAGTACGCGTCCGCCGTTGGTGACAACCAGATCGTCTTCCAGTGTGGTACCCGCGTGGAACACCTTGCCGTCGGCGGCTTCTTCCAGCGGTAAACCGTGGATTTGATCGCCAGTGGCGTAATCACCCGGATAACCACCGGCGGCCAGAACCACACCCAGTGATGGGCGAGGATCCCAGACGGAATCTTTCTGGTCCAGTTTTCCGTCAACGGCGGCCAGGCAGAGATCAACCAGATCCGACTGCAGGCGTAGCATGATCGGCTGGGTCTCCGGATCGCCGAAGCGGCAGTTAAACTCGATCACTTTCGGCTGGCCGCTCGTATCGATCATCAGACCGGCATACAGGAAACCGGTATAGACGTTGCCTTCGCCCGCCATGCCGCGCACGGTTGGCCAGATCACCTCATCCATCACGCGCTGGTGGATTTCGTCGGTCACTACCGGGGCCGGGGAGTAGGCACCCATACCGCCGGTGTTCGGGCCGGTATCCGCATCGCCAACGCGCTTATGGTCCTGGCTGGTGGCCATTGGCAGCACGTTCTCGCCGTCAACCATCACGATGAAGCTGGCTTCTTCGCCATCAAGGAACTCTTCCACCACGATGCGGTGACCCGCATCGCCGAACGCGTTACCGGCCAGCATATCCTGGATGGCGTCTTCGGCTTCCTGCAGCGTCATCGCCACAATCACACCTTTACCCGCCGCCAGGCCGTCGGCCTTAATGACGATCGGCGCACCTTTCTCACGCACATAGGCGAGGGCTGGCTCTACTTCAGTAAAGTTCTGGTATTCCGCGGTAGGGATCTGATGGCGTGCCAGGAAATCTTTGGTAAAGGCTTTAGAGCCTTCCAGCTGCGCAGCGGCCTGCGTTGGGCCAAAGATTTTCAGACCGGCGGCGCGGAACGTATCCACCACGCCTTTGACCAGCGGTGCTTCCGGGCCGACGATGGTCAGGTCGATTTTCTCACTCAGGGCAAAGTCCAGCAGGCCCTGAATGTCGGTTGGGCTGATAGCCACGTTCTGCAGCGCAGGCTCCAGTGCGGTACCGGCATTGCCTGGCGCAACGAATACGGTGTCAGCCAGCGGGGACTGAGCGGCTTTCCAGGCAAGCGCGTGTTCACGTCCGCCGTTACCAATAACCAAAATTTTCATTTGAGACTCCGTAATTAATGGCGGAAATGACGCATGTCGGTAAAGATCATCGCAATGCCGTGTTCGTCAGCGGCGGCGATCACTTCGTCATCGCGAATTGAGCCACCCGGCTGGATCACGCAGGTGATACCCACTGCGGCAGCGGCATCAATCCCATCGCGGAACGGGAAGAACGCATCGGAGGCCATTGCTGAGCCTTTCACTTCCAGACCTTCGTCAGCGGCTTTGATACCGGCGATTTTGGCAGAGTAAACGCGGCTCATCTGGCCTGCGCCTATGCCGATCGTCATATTGTCTCGGGCATAAACGATGGCATTGGATTTCACGAATTTTGCCACTTTCCAGCAGAACAGCGCATCACGCAGCTCCTGCTCGCTCGGCTGACGCTTGCTGACCACGCGCAGCTGGCTCTCACTGACCATACCCAGATCGCGATCCTGCACCAGCAGGCCGCCGTTCACGCGCTTGAAGTCCAGACCGTTCTGGCGCTGCTGCCACTGGCCGCAGGTCAGGACGCGAACGTTTTGCTTCGCGGCGGTCACTTTCAGGGCCGCTTCGCTGGCCGATGGCGCAATGATCACTTCAACAAACTGACGGCTGATAATGGCCTGAGCCGTGGCTTCATCCAGTTCGCGGTTGAAAGCGATGATCCCGCCAAAAGCTGAAGTCGGATCAGTTTTGTATGCGCGCTCGTAGGCATCAAGAATTGAATCCCCGACCGCAACGCCGCACGGGTTGGCGTGCTTAACGATGACGCAGGCCGGCTGGTCGAACTCTTTCACACATTCCAGCGCCGCATCGGTATCGGCGATGTTGTTATAAGACAGCGCCTTGCCCTGAACCTGCTGCGCGGTAGCAACGGAGGCTTCCGAAACATTCTCTTCTATATAGAAGGCGGCATCCTGATGGCTGTTCTCACCGTAGCGCATATCCTGCTTCTTGATGAAGTTCAGATTAAGCGTACGTGGGAAGCGGCCGGCAGGCGCAGTAGTCTCACCATGATAGGCAGGAACCAGGCTACCAAAGTAGTTGGCGATCATGCTGTCGTAGGCGGCGGTATGTTCGAATGCCTTGATAGCCAGATCGAAACGGGTTTCCAGCGTCAGCGAGTTCTCGTTGGCGTCCAGCTCGGCCACGATAGCCGGGTAGTCGCTGCTCTTCACGACGATCGCCACGTCTTTGTGGTTCTTGGCCGCGGAGCGCACCATGGTCGGGCCACCGATATCGATATTCTCTACCGCATCTTCCAGCGAGCAGCCTTCGCGAGCAACGGTCTGGGCAAACGGATAAAGGTTAACGACGACCATATCAATCGGGGAGATGCTGTGCTCGGACATGATGGCGTCATCCTGACCGCGGCGTCCTAAGATGCCACCATGCACTTTCGGGTGCAGCGTTTTGACGCGTCCATCCATCATTTCCGGGAAACCGGTGTAGTCAGACACTTCAGTCACGGGCAGGCCAGCCTCGGCCAGCAGGCGGGCGGTACCGCCAGTGGAGAGCAGCTCTACGCCACGTTGAGAAAGCGCCTGAGCGAATTCGAGGATACCGGCTTTGTCAGACACGCTGAGCAGCGCGCGGCGTACAGGACGACGTTGTTGCATGGTGGTTTTATCCCTTGGCTTTGGATCGCATATAAAGAGCGTTATATGAAGCTTAGTCTTTCTCTTCTCTATATAGAGGAAGATAAGTTTCAGGTAACGCCCCTGAAAGGGGCTTCCATTACGCGCGGGCATTGTAGCGAAAACGTTTGCGCGTTGCTCGTCAAAATTGTCATTCAATGAAGAATGTGGATAAGTTTGTGTATAAACAGGTATAAGGCGGGGTTTTGCTGTGGAATGCAGCAAACGGTAAAATTATCGCAATTTAGCCCTTGTCAGCCGTCGAGAACTCCCTATAATGCGCAACCACTGAGACGGCACAACGACTGACAGGTCAGCCACTCAGGAGGTTCAGGAAGTCTCTGAATCGCCGGAAAAAAACTTCTCAAAAAGAAGTTGACTCCGAAGGAGGAAAGCGTAATATACGCCACCTCGCAGCAGATTGCCCCGGCACTGACTGCACTGCTCTT
>NZ_RJVB01000015.1 GCF_003751505.1 Erwinia sp. JUb26
CATAGCCCATTCTTCAAAGGCTACCGTCCACAGTTCTACTTCCGTACAACTGACGTGACCGGTACCATCGAACTGCCAGAAGGCGTTGAGATGGTAATGCCAGGCGACAACATTAAACTGGTTGTTGAACTGATCAAACCAATCGCAATGGACGACGGTCTGCGTTTCGCAATTCGCGAAGGCGGCCGTACCGTTGGTGCTGGTGTTGTTGCTAAAGTTATCGCTTAATTGTGATACTTGTCTGGCAGAGTTCGCTCTGCCAGAGCAGAAAGAGAGCGCTTCGGCGCTCTTTTTTTTCGCCTGAATAACGTCATCTGATAATCGCGTCAGGATAATGGTTGCTTTGCCTCCAGATGTACGTATAATACGCGGGCCTGCCAATATGGTCAGGCGCGATTCGATAAGAGTCGCCGGCCGGCATGAAAATGCCAGCTAACAATACTCGCGATATGCGGGTTATGTGCTCAACGATTACACTCCTCCATCAATCGTAATGGATGCGAGTAGTAATTCTTTTCGTTTATAAATAATTGGAGCTCTGGTCTCATGCAGAACCAAAGAATCCGTATCCGTCTTAAAGCGTTTGATCATCGTCTGATCGATCAATCAACTGCGGAAATCGTAGAGACTGCCAAGCGCACTGGTGCGCAGGTACGTGGTCCTATCCCGCTGCCGACCCGCAAAGAGCGCTTTACCGTTCTGATCTCCCCGCACGTCAACAAAGACGCGCGCGATCAGTACGAGATTCGCACTCACAAGCGTCTGGTTGACATCGTTGAGCCAACCGAAAAAACGGTTGATGCTCTGATGCGTCTGGATCTGGCTGCAGGTGTTGACGTGCAGATCAGCCTGGGTTAATCAGGTCATTGAGCGATTGAGAGGTTGAAACAATGATTGGTTTAGTCGGTAAAAAAGTGGGTATGACCCGTATCTTCACAGAAGATGGCGTTTCTATCCCTGTAACCGTGATCGAAATTGAAGCAAACCGCGTTACTCAGGTCAAAGGCCTGGAAAACGACGGTTACACTGCTATCCAGGTAACTACCGGTGCTAAAAAAGCTAACCGTGTAACTAAGCCGGAAGCAGGTCACTTTGCTAAAGCTGGCGTTGAAGCTGGCCGTGGTCTGTGGGAATTCCGCACTGAAGATGGCGCAGAGTTCACCGTAGGTCAGAGCATTAATGTTGACATTTTCGCTGACGTGAAAAAAGTTGACGTGACTGGAACATCTAAAGGTAAAGGTTTTGCCGGTACTGTTAAGCGCTGGAACTTCCGTACTCAGGATGCTACTCACGGTAACTCCTTGTCTCACCGCGTACCGGGTTCTATCGGTCAGAACCAGACTCCGGGCAAAGTGTTCAAAGGCAAGAAAATGGCAGGCCAGCTGGGTAACGAACGCGTAACTGTTCAGAGCCTGGACGTAGTGCGTGTTGACGCTGAGCGCAACCTGCTGCTGGTTAAAGGTGCAGTTCCCGGTGCTACCGGTAGCGACCTGATCGTTAAACCAGCTGTGAAGGCGTAAGGGGATAGCAATGGAATTAGTACTGAAAGACGCGCAAAGCGCGCTGACTGTTTCCGAAACTACCTTCGGTCGTGATTTCAACGAAGCGCTGGTACATCAGGTTGTTGTTGCTTATGCAGCAGGTGCCCGTCAAGGTACTCGTGCTCAGAAGACTCGTGCTGAAGTAACTGGTTCCGGCAAAAAGCCGTGGCGCCAGAAAGGTACCGGCCGTGCGCGTGCAGGTTCTGTAAAGAGCCCAATCTGGCGTTCAGGTGGTGTGACCTTCGCTGCGAAGCCTCAGGACCACAGTCAAAAAGTTAACAAAAAGATGTACCGCGGCGCGCTGAAAAGCATCCTGTCCGAACTGGTACGTCAGGAACGTCTGATCGTTGTCGAGCAGTTCTCTCTTGAAGCGCCTAAAACTAAGCTGCTGGTAGAGAAACTGAAAGACATGGCTCTGGAAGATGTGCTGATCATCACTGGCGAACTGGAAGAGAACCTGTTCCTGGCCGCACGTAACCTGTACAAGGTTGACGTACGTGATGCAGCGGGTATCGACCCAGTTAGCCTGATCGCCTTCGACAAAGTCGTTATGACTGCTGATGCAGTTAAGCAAGTTGAGGAGATGCTGGCATGATCCGTGAAGAACGTCTGCTGAAAGTACTGCGCGCGCCGCACGTATCTGAAAAAGCATCTGCTGCGATGGAAAAAACAAATACCATCGTTCTCAAAGTTGCTAAAGACGCGACCAAAGCAGAAATCAAAGCCGCTGTGCAGAAACTTTTCGAAGTTGAAGTTGAAGTCGTTAACACCCTGGTAGTTAAAGGGAAAGTTAAACGTTCTGGACAGCGTATTGGTCGTCGTAACGACTGGAAAAAAGCTTACGTCACCCTGAAAGAAGGCCAGAATCTGGACTTCGTCGGCGGCGCTGAGTAAGTCGGAGGAGAAGAACAATGGCAGTTGTTAAATGTAAACCGACATCTCCGGGTCGTCGCCATGTAGTTAAAGTGGTGAACGCGGAGCTGCACAAGGGCAAACCATTTGCCCCGCTGGTAGAAAAAAACAGCAAATCCGGTGGCCGTAACAACAATGGTCGCATCACTACCCGTCATATCGGTGGTGGTCACAAGCAGGCTTACCGTATTGTTGACTTCAAACGCAACAAAGATGGTATCCCAGCGACCGTTGAACGTCTTGAGTACGATCCGAACCGCTCCGCGAACATCGCGCTGGTTCTGTACAAAGACGGCGAGCGCCGTTACATCCTGGCCCCTAAAGGCCTGAAAGCTGGCGACCAGATTCAGTCTGGCGTTGATGCTGCGATCAAAGCAGGTAACACTCTGCCGATGCGTAACATCCCAGTGGGTTCTACCGTGCATAACGTAGAAATGAAACCAGGCAAAGGCGGTCAGATTGCTCGCTCTGCTGGTACTTACGTGCAGATCGTTGCGCGTGATGGTTCTTACGTTACCCTGCGTCTGCGTTCTGGTGAAATGCGTAAAGTCGAAGCTGACTGCCGCGCGACCCTGGGCGAAGTCGGTAACTCGGAGCACATGCTTCGCGTTCTGGGTAAAGCCGGTGCAACCCGTTGGCGTGGTGTTCGTCCGACCGTTCGTGGTACCGCGATGAACCCAGTTGATCACCCGCACGGTGGTGGTGAAGGTCGTAACTTTGGTAAGCACCCGGTAACCCCGTGGGGCGTTCAGACCAAAGGTAAGAAGACCCGTAGCAACAAGCGTACTGATAAATTTATCGTACGTCGCCGTAGCAAATAATTTTAGAGGATAAGCCATGCCACGTTCTCTCAAGAAAGGTCCTTTTATTGACCTGCACTTGCTGAAGAAGGTAGAGAAAGCTTTGGAAAGCGGAGACAAGAAGCCACTGCGCACCTGGTCCCGTCGTTCAACGATCTTCCCTAACATGATCGGTTTGACCATCGCTGTCCATAATGGTCGTCAGCACGTTCCTGTCTTTGTTTCCGACGAAATGGTCGGTCACAAACTGGGTGAATTTGCACCGACTCGTACTTATCGCGGTCACGCAGCTGATAAGAAAGCTAAGAAACGCTAACAGGAGGAAGAGATGGAAACTATCGCTAAACATCGCCACGCTCGTTCTTCTGCACAGAAGGTTCGCCTGGTAGCAGATCTTGTACGCGGTAAGAAAGTGTCGCAGGCTCTGGACATTTTGACCTACACCAATAAGAAAGCGGCTGTACTGGTCAAGAAAGTTCTGGAATCTGCCATTGCTAACGCCGAACACAACGATGGCGCTGACATTGATGATCTGAAAGTCACGAAAATCTTCGTAGACGAAGGCCCAAGCATGAAGCGCATTATGCCGCGTGCGAAAGGTCGTGCAGATCGCATCCTGAAGCGCACCAGCCACATTACTGTGGTTGTGTCCGATCGCTGAGACTCTGGAGACTAGCAATGGGTCAGAAAGTACATCCTAATGGTATTCGCCTGGGTATTGTTAAACCCTGGAACTCTACCTGGTTCGCAAATACCAAAGAATTCGCTGACAACCTGGACAGCGACTTTAAAGTTCGTCAGTTCCTGACCAAGGAACTGTCAAAAGCATCCGTCTCTCGTATCGTTATCGAGCGTCCAGCTAAGAGCATCCGTGTGACTATTCACACCGCTCGCCCTGGCATCGTCATCGGTAAGAAAGGTGAAGATGTAGAAAAACTGCGCAAGGTCGTAGCGGATATCGCTGGCGTTCCTGCACAGATCAATATCGCCGAAGTCCGTAAACCGGAACTGGACGCTAAATTGGTTGCTGACAGCATCACTTCACAGCTGGAGCGTCGTGTGATGTTCCGTCGTGCTATGAAGCGTGCTGTACAGAACGCAATGCGTCTGGGCGCTAAAGGGATTAAAGTTGAAGTTAGTGGCCGTCTTGGCGGTGCAGAAATCGCGCGTACTGAATGGTACCGTGAAGGCCGCGTGCCACTGCACACTCTGCGTGCAGACATTGACTACAACACCTCTGAAGCCCACACCACTTATGGTGTAATCGGCGTTAAGGTATGGATCTTCAAAGGTGAGATCCTGGGTGGTATGGCTGCTGTTGAACAACCGGAACCGGCTGCTCAACCTAAAAAGCAGCAGCGTAAAGGCCGTAAGTAAGGAGAGTCGCTGATGTTACAACCAAAGCGTACGAAATTCCGTAAAGTGCACAAAGGCCGCAACCGTGGTCTGGCGCAGGGTACGGATGTTAGCTTCGGTACTTTCGGTCTGAAAGCTGTTGGCCGTGGTCGTCTGACTGCCCGTCAGATCGAAGCAGCACGTCGTGCTATGACCCGTGCAGTTAAGCGTCAAGGTAAAATTTGGATCCGTGTATTCCCGGACAAACCAATTACCGAGAAGCCGCTGGAAGTGCGTATGGGTAAAGGTAAAGGTAACGTGGAGTATTGGGTTGCCTTGATCCAGCCAGGTAAAGTCCTGTATGAAATGGACGGTGTTCCGGAAGAGCTGGCCCGTGAAGCATTCAAGCTGGCAGCAGCAAAACTGCCTATCAAAACCACCTTTGTAACTAAGACGGTGATGTAATGAAAGCAACAGAGCTGCGTGAAAAAAGCGTTGAAGAGCTTAACACTGAGCTGCTTAACCTGCTGCGTGAGCAATTTAACCTGCGCATGCAGGCAGCATCCGGCCAACTGCAGCAGACTCATCTGCTGAAGAATGTGCGTCGTGATGTTGCACGCGTTAAGACTTTACTGACTGAGAAGGCGGGTGCGTAATGACCGATAAAATCCGTACTCTGCAAGGTCGTGTGACCAGTGACAAAATGGAGAAATCCATCGTTGTTGCTATCGAACGTGTTGTGAAGCACCCAATCTACGGGAAATTCATCAAGCGTACGACCAAACTGCACGTACATGACGAGAACAACGAATGTGGTATCGGCGACGTGGTTGAAATCCGCGAATGCCGCCCACTGTCCAAGACTAAGTCATGGACTCTGGTTCGCGTTGTAGAGAAAGCTGTTCTGTAATAAGAACATCTGCCTCTGTAAAAACCCCCGCCTGTCGGGGGTTTTTTCTTTTCTGCCATTCATTAGATCCCCCCTCTTTCGTACTCTTGGCAGTTTCAGCGTTGAACGTTCTCGATATGGTCTGCGCAGGATGGCAGCTTATTACTATGGGCAATCAGCTCGTGGCCCATCAGTAGAAGGCTGGGGAGGGCAGGGTGATTCACCGCCGATGTATTAAGCGGTGAATGATTCAGAGTCGCATGCTGGCCACCAAATTCGCTCCAGTTTAGCCATATTCTCAGTCGTTCAATGGGTTACGGCGCCGCCGCACCCTCTTTAAGGCCAATCTGGCACATTGAGTAGAAATAAGCTGGCGTATTGTACAGATTGAGATTGCTACCGGATGAACAATTCCTTAGAATGTCGCGTTCCTCTTTCCAGAGGTCCAAATAACGACTCAATAAGAGTCGGTTATTTTTTCTACCCATATGCGAAATGCGGTGTTATAATGCTGCGCCCTCAATTATGGGGCTTTTAAACGACCTGAATCAGGTCCCGAAGTAGTAGTTGACATTAGCGGAGCACTAAAATGATCCAAGAACAGACTATGCTGACCGTCGCCGACAACTCCGGTGCACGTCGCGTAATGTGTATCAAGGTTCTGGGTGGCTCGCACCGTCGCTACGCAGGCGTTGGCGACATCATCAAAATTACCATCAAGGAAGCAATTCCTCGCGGTAAGGTTAAGAAGGGTGATGTGCTGAAGGCGGTAGTGGTGCGCACCAGGAAGGGTGTTCGTCGCCCGGACGGTTCTGTCATTCGCTTCGATGGTAATGCATGCGTTATTTTAAACAATAACAGCGAGCAGCCAATCGGAACGCGTATTTTTGGGCCGGTAACTCGTGAACTTCGTACTGAAAAGTTCATGAAAATTATCTCTCTGGCACCAGAAGTACTCTAAGGAGCGAAAAATGGCAGCTAAAATCCGTCGCGATGACGAAGTTATCGTGCTGACCGGCAAAGATAAAGGTAAGCGCGGTAAAGTAAAAAATGTTCTGTCTTCTGGCAAACTGATTGTTGAAGGTATCAACCTGGTTAAGAAGCACTCAAAGCCGGTTCCGGCTCTGAACCAACCAGGTGGCATCGTTGAAAAAGAAGCTGCTATTCAGGTTTCTAACGTTGCACTGTTCAACTCGGCAACCGGTAAGGCTGACCGTGTAGGCTTTAGATTCGAAGAGGGCAAAAAAGTCCGTTTCTTCAAATCTAACAGCGAAACTATCAAGTAATTTGGAGTAGTACGATGGCGAAACTGCATGATTACTACAAAGACGAAGTAGTTAATAAACTCATGACTGAGTTCAACTACAATTCTGTCATGCAAGTCCCTCGGGTCGAGAAGATCACCCTGAACATGGGTGTTGGTGAAGCGATCGCTGACAAGAAACTGCTGGATAACGCAGCAGCTGATTTGGCAGCAATCTCCGGTCAAAAGCCGTTTATCACCAAAGCACGCAAATCAGTTGCAGGCTTCAAAATCCGCCAGGGCTATCCGATCGGCTGTAAAGTGACTCTGCGTGGTGAACGCATGTGGGAGTTCTTTGAGCGCCTGATTTCTATCGCTGTACCACGTATCCGTGACTTCCGTGGCTTGTCCGCTAAGTCATTCGATGGCCGTGGAAACTACAGCATGGGTGTTCGCGAGCAGATCATCTTCCCAGAGATCGACTATGACAAAGTCGACCGCGTTCGTGGTTTGGATATCACCATTACCACTACTGCGAAATCTGATGATGAAGGCCGCGCACTCTTGGCTGCTTTTAACTTCCCGTTCCGCAAGTAAGGCAGGGTTACTGATGGCTAAGCAATCTATGAAAGCACGCGAAGTCGTTCGCGTGAAACTGGCTGACAAGTACCGCGCCAAGCGCGAGGAACTGAAAGCTATCATTTCAAGTGTGAACTCATCCGACGAAGATCGTTGGAATGCTGTTCTCAAGCTGCAAACTCTGCCGCGTGATTCCAGCCCGTCTCGTCAGCGTAAGCGCTGCCGTCAAACTGGCCGTCCACATGGTTATGTGGGCAAGTTCGGGTTGAGCCGTATCAAGTTGCGTGAAGCCGCCATGCGCGGTGAAGTACCTGGCTTGAAAAAGGCTAGCTGGTAATTACCAATAGAATCACGGGAGTAAAGACAGATGAGCATGCAAGATCCGATCGCGGATATGCTGACCCGTATCCGTAACGGTCAGGCCGCGAACAAAGTTGCGGTCACCATGCCTTCCTCCAAGCTGAAAGTGGCAATTGCCAACGTGCTGAAGGAAGAAGGCTACATTGAAGAATTTAAAATCGAAGGCGACATCAAGCCAGAACTGGAACTGACTCTTAAGTATTTCCAGGGCAAGGCTGTTGTAGAAAGCATTCAGCGTGTTTCACGCCCAGGTCTGCGCATTTATAAGCGCAAAGACGAACTGCCAAAAGTTATGGCAGGACTGGGTATCGCTGTTGTTTCTACCTCTAAAGGTGTTATGACCGATCGTGCAGCACGCCAGGCTGGTCTTGGCGGCGAAATTATCTGCTACGTAGCTTAATCGGAGGAATAAATGTCTCGTGTTGCTAAAGCACCAGTCGCAATTCCTGCCGGCGTAGAGGTAAAACTCGACGGTCAGGTAATTTCGATTAAAGGTAAAAACGGCGAGCTGACTCGTACGCTCAACAACGCTGTAGAAGTTAAGCATGCTGACAATGCACTGACTTTCGCTCCACGCGAAGGTTTTGTGGATGGTTGGGCACAGGCTGGTACTTCTCGTGCGCTGCTGAACGGCATGGTTATCGGTGTTACCGAAGGCTTCACTAAGAAGCTGCAGCTGGTTGGTGTAGGTTATCGTGCAGCCGTTAAAGGCAACTCTGTGAGCTTAGCCTTGGGCTTCTCTCACCCTGTTGACCACGAGCTGCCAGCGGGAATCACTGCTGAATGTCCAACTCAGACTGAAATCGTGCTGAAAGGCGCTGATAAACAGCTGATTGGTCAGGTTGCAGCGGATCTGCGCGCCTACCGTCGTCCTGAGCCTTACAAAGGCAAGGGTGTTCGTTACGCCGACGAAGTCGTGCGTACCAAAGAGGCTAAGAAGAAGTAAGGTAACACTATGGATAAGAAATCTGCTCGTATCCGTCGTGCGACCCGCGCACGTCGCAAGCTCAAAGAGCTGGGTGCTACTCGCCTGGTGGTACATCGTACCCCGCGTCATATTTACGCACAGGTAATCGCACCTAACGGTTCTGAAGTCCTGGTGGCTGCTTCTACATTAGAAAAAGCTATCAGTGAGCAACTGAAGTACACTGGAAACAAAGACGCTGCTGCTGCTGTAGGTAAAGCAGTTGCTGAACGCGCAATCGAAAAAGGCATCACTGGTGTTTCTTTCGACCGTTCTGGTTTCCAATATCATGGTCGTGTCCAGGCACTGGCAGATGCTGCCCGTGAAGCTGGCCTACAGTTCTAAGGTAGAGGTGTAAGATGGCACACATCGAAAAACAAGCTGGCGAACTGCAGGAAAAGCTGATCGCGGTAAATCGCGTATCTAAAACCGTTAAAGGTGGTCGTATTTTCTCCTTCACAGCTCTGACTGTTGTTGGCGATGGTAACGGTCGCATTGGTTTTGGTTACGGTAAAGCGCGTGAAGTTCCAGCAGCGATCCAGAAAGCGATGGAAAAAGCTCGTCGCAATATGATTAACGTCGCTCTGAACAACGGCACCCTGCAGCACCCTGTTAAAGGCGTGCACACAGGTTCTCGCGTGTTCATGCAGCCGGCTTCTGAAGGTACCGGTATCATCGCCGGTGGTGCAATGCGCGCCGTCCTGGAAGTCGCTGGAGTTCATAACGTACTGGCTAAAGCCTACGGTTCCACCAACCCGATCAACGTGGTTCGTGCAACTCTGGATGGCCTGGCCAATATGAATTCTCCAGAAATGGTTGCTGCGAAACGTGGCAAATCCGTTGAAGACATTCTGGGGTAATGACCATGGCTAAGACTATTAAAATTACTCAAACCCGCAGTTCGATCGGTCGTTTGCCAAAACACAAGGCAACGCTGCTTGGCCTGGGTCTGCGTCGTATTAACCACACCGTAGAGCGTGAAGACACGCCAGCTGTACGCGGTATGGTTAACGCGATTTCCTACATGGTTAAAGTGGAGGAGTAACAGATGCGTTTAAATACTCTGTCTCCGGCCGAAGGGTCTAAGCACGCTCCTAAACGTTTAGGTCGTGGTATTGGTTCTGGTCTCGGTAAAACCGGCGGTCGTGGTCACAAAGGTCAGAACTCACGTTCTGGTGGTGGCGTACGTCGTGGTTTTGAAGGCGGCCAGATGCCTCTGTACCGTCGTCTGCCGAAATTCGGTTTCACCTCTCGCAAAGCAATGGTCACTGCAGAAGTTCGTCTGTCTGACCTGGCGAAAGTTGAAGGCGGTATCGTCGACCTGAACACGCTGAAAGCGGCTAACATTATCGGTATTCAGATTGAGTTCGCGAAAGTGATCCTGTCTGGCGAAGTTTCTGCACCGGTAACGATTCGCGGCCTGCGTGTCACTAAAGGCGCTCGTGCTGCAATCGAAGCTGCTGGCGGTAAAATTGAGGAATAAGTAGCAGATGGCTAAGCAACCGGGATTAGATTTTCAAAGTGCCAAGGGTGGTTTTGGCGAACTAAAACGCAGACTTCTGTTTGTAATTGGTGCGCTGATTGTCTTCCGCATTGGCTCTTTTATTCCAATCCCTGGTATCGATGCCACTGTACTTGCCAAACTGCTTGAGCAACAGCGTGGCACCATCATTGAAATGTTCAACATGTTCTCTGGTGGTGCTCTGAGCCGTGCTTCTATCTTTGCCCTGGGTATTATGCCGTATATTTCGGCCTCTATTATTATCCAGCTGCTGACGGTGGTTCATCCAGCGTTAGCTGAAATCAAGAAAGAAGGGGAGGCTGGCCGTCGTAAGATTAGCCAGTACACCCGTTACGGTACTCTGGTATTAGGTATATTCCAGGCGGTCGGTATTGCTACCGGCCTGCCGAATATGCCAGGAATGCAGGGTCTGGTGTTAAACCCAGGTTTTGCTTTCTACTTTACCGCTGTTGTCAGCCTGGTCACCGGGACAATGTTCCTGATGTGGTTAGGCGAGCAAATTACTGAACGAGGTATCGGTAACGGTATCTCGATCATTATCTTTGCTGGTATTGTTGCGGGTCTTCCGCCGGCCATTGGCCATACCATCGAGCAAGCGCGGCAAGGCGACCTGCACTTCCTCCTGTTGCTGTTGGTTGCAGTTCTCGTATTTGCAGTGACCTTCTTCGTTGTTTTCGTTGAGCGTGGTCAACGCCGCATTGTGGTGAACTATGCGAAACGTCAGCAAGGCCGTCGTGTCTATGCTGCGCAGAGCACGCATTTACCGTTGAAAGTGAATATGGCCGGTGTAATCCCTGCTATTTTCGCCTCCAGCATTATTCTGTTCCCAGCGACCATCGCGTCATGGTTCGGGGGCGGCACAGGCTGGAACTGGCTGACGACTATTTCGATGTATTTACAGCCAGGTCAACCGCTTTATGTGTTACTCTATGCGACTGCAATCATCTTCTTCTGTTTCTTCTACACGGCGTTGGTTTTCAACCCGCGTGAAACAGCAGATAACCTGAAGAAGTCTGGTGCATTTGTACCAGGTATTCGTCCGGGAGAACAGACGGCGAAGTATATCGATAAAGTGATGACACGCCTTACCTTAATTGGTGCGTTGTACATTACCTTTATCTGCCTGATCCCGGAGTTCATGCGTGATGCGATGAAAGTTCCATTCTACTTCGGCGGTACATCACTGCTGATCGTAGTCGTTGTCATCATGGACTTTATGGCTCAAGTGCAAACTTTGATGATGTCAAGTCAGTATGAGTCTGCATTGAAGAAAGCAAACCTGAAAGGCTACGGCCGTTAATTCAGGCGCTTGAGAAGTTACGGAGAGTAAAAATGAAAGTTCGTGCTTCCGTCAAGAAATTATGTCGTAACTGCAAAATCATCCGTCGCGACGGTGTTGTGCGTGTGATTTGCAGTGCCGAGCCAAAGCATAAACAGCGCCAAGGCTGATTTAATCGCATATTTTTCTTGCAAAGTTGGGTTGAGCTGGCTAGATTAGCCAGCCAATCTTTTGTATGTCTATGCGTTTCCATTTGAGTATCCTGAAAACGGGCTTTTCGGCATGGGACGCATAAGTTAATTAATAGGAGTGCATAGTGGCCCGTATAGCAGGCATTAACATTCCTGATCATAAACATACCGTTATCGCATTAACTGCTATCTTCGGTATCGGTAAGACCCGCTCACAGAAAATCTGTGCAGACACGGGTATTGCTGAAAATGTTAAGATCAGTGAACTGTCTGAAGAACAAATCGACATTCTGCGTGATGCAGTTGCTAAATTTGTTGTTGAAGGCGATCTGCGTCGTGAAGTCACCCTGAGCATCAAGCGTCTTATGGACCTTGGTTGCTATCGTGGTTTGCGTCATCGTCGTGGTCTCCCAGTGCGCGGTCAGCGTACTAAGACCAACGCACGTACCCGTAAGGGTCCGCGTAAACCGATCAAGAAATAATCGGGGTGATTGAATAATGGCAAAGGCACCAGTTCGTGCACGTAAGCGTGTAAGAAAGCAAGTCTCTGACGGCGTGGCTCATGTCCATGCGTCTTTTAACAACACCATCGTAACTATTACCGATCGTCAGGGTAATGCGCTGGGTTGGGCAACAGCCGGTGGTTCCGGTTTCCGTGGTTCTCGTAAATCTACGCCGTTCGCTGCTCAGGTAGCTGCAGAACGTTGCGCAGACGCCGTGAAAGAGTACGGTATTAAGAACCTGGAAGTTATGGTTAAGGGTCCTGGTCCAGGCCGCGAATCAACTATTCGTGCCCTGAACGCTGCTGGTTTCCGCATCACTAATATTACTGATGTGACTCCGATCCCTCACAACGGTTGTCGTCCGCCGAAAAAACGTCGCGTATAACGCCCCGTTTTTTAGGAATGTTGGAGAAAGAAAATGGCAAGATATTTGGGTCCTAAGCTCAAGCTGAGCCGTCGTGAAGGCACAGACCTGTTCCTTAAGTCTGGCGTTCGCGCGATTGATACCAAGTGTAAGATTGAACAAGCTCCTGGTCAGCACGGTGCGCGCAAGCCACGTCTGTCTGACTATGGTGTACAGTTACGTGAGAAGCAGAAAGTTCGTCGTATCTACGGCGTGCTGGAGCGTCAGTTCCGTAACTATTATAAAGAAGCAGCACGTCTGAAAGGCAACACCGGTGAAAACCTGTTAGCTCTGCTGGAAGGTCGTCTGGATAACGTAGTTTATCGTATGGGCTTTGGCGCCACTCGTGCAGAAGCACGTCAGCTGGTTAGCCACAAATCTATCATGGTAAACGGCCGCGTTGTCAGCATCGCTTCTTATCAGGTATCTCCGAATGACGTTGTTAGCATCCGTGAGAAAGCCAAAAAGCAGTCTCGCGTGAAAGCCGCTCTGGAGCTGGCTGAACAGCGTGAAAAGCCAACCTGGCTGGAAGTTGATGCGACTAAGATGGAAGGTGTGTTCAAGCGTACTCCTGAACGTACCGATCTGTCTGCGGACATTAACGAACACCTGATCGTCGAGCTTTACTCCAAGTAAGGCTTAGTACCAAAGAGAGGACACAATGCAGGGTTCTGTGACAGAGTTTCTAAAACCGCGCCTGGTAGATATCGAGCAAGTGAGTTCGACGCACGCCAAGGTGACCCTTGAGCCTTTAGAGCGTGGCTTTGGCCATACTCTTGGTAACGCACTGCGCCGTATTCTGCTTTCATCAATGCCGGGTTGCGCGGTGACCGAGGTTGAAATTGATGGTGTACTGCATGAGTACAGCACCAAAGAGGGCGTACAGGAAGATATCCTGGAAATCCTGCTCAACCTGAAAGGTTTGGCGGTAAGAGTTCAGGGCAAAGATGAAGTTATTCTTACTCTGAATAAATCTGGCATTGGCCCTGTGACTGCAGCCGATATCACCCATGATGGTGATGTCGAAATCGTCAAGCCGCAGCACGTGATCTGTCACCTGACCGATGAGAACGCCGCTATTAGCATGCGTATCAAAGTTCAGCGTGGTCGTGGTTATGTGCCGGCTTCTGCCCGAATTCATTCGGAAGAAGATGAGCGCCCGATCGGTCGTCTGTTGGTCGACGCCTGCTACAGCCCTGTAGATCGTATTGCCTACAATGTTGAAGCTGCGCGTGTAGAACAGCGTACCGACCTGGACAAGCTGGTCATCGAAATGGAAACCAACGGCACTATCGATCCTGAAGAAGCGATCCGCCGTGCGGCTACCATCCTGGCAGAACAACTTGAAGCTTTCGTTGACCTACGTGATGTTCGTCAGCCAGAAGTTAAAGAAGAGAAACCAGAATTCGATCCGATCCTGCTGCGCCCTGTTGACGATCTGGAATTGACTGTCCGCTCTGCTAACTGCCTTAAGGCAGAAGCTATCCACTACATCGGTGATCTGGTACAGCGTACCGAGGTTGAGCTTCTTAAGACGCCTAACCTTGGTAAAAAATCTCTTACCGAGATTAAAGACGTGCTGGCTTCTCGTGGTCTGTCACTGGGCATGCGCCTGGAAAACTGGCCACCCGCTAGCATCGCTGATGAATAACCCGATCACAGGTTAAGGTTTCACTGAGAAGGATAAGGTCATGCGCCATCGTAAGAGTGGTCGTCAACTGAACCGCAACAGCAGCCATCGTCAGGCTATGTTCCGCAATATGGCTGGCTCTTTGGTTCGTCATGAGATCATCAAGACGACCCTGCCAAAAGCGAAAGAGCTGCGTCGTGTAGTTGAGCCGCTGATTACTCTTGCCAAGACCGACAGCGTAGCTAATCGTCGTCTGGCATTCGCCCGCACTCGTGATAACGAGATCGTGGCAAAACTGTTTAACGAGCTGGGCCCGCGTTTCGCGAGCCGTGCCGGTGGTTACACTCGCATTCTGAAGTGTGGCTTCCGTGCTGGTGACAACGCTCCGATGGCTTACATCGAGCTGGTTGATCGTCCAGAAGCTCAAGCAGAAGCTGCTGCAGAGTAATCTGTAGTTGCAACGTGAAAAAACCGGGCTTGCCCGGTTTTTTTATATCTGAAATTCCCCTTCGCTCATTATTTCCCTTCCAGTTGCGCTATGCTGCAGGTCTGCCTGTCAATGGAGGCGAATCTATGTCATTACTCGATCAACTTGCTGAAAAGCATATTCTTGCTGCCCTACGCGAGGGTGAACTTGATAATCTTCCCGGCTCTGGCCAACCGCTTCAGCTTGATGATGAAAGCCAAGTTCCTCCGGAACTCCGCGCAGGCTATCGCCTGCTAAAAAACTCAGGCTATTTACCACCCGAGTTGGAGATGCGTCGAGAAGCTATCGAACTGGATCAATTGCTGCAGGGCATCGATCCGCAGGATGAGAGTTATGAACTTCATGCCAGCCGGCTGCATCTGCTTGAGCTTCGTTTGAAGCAGACAGGAATGAGCACAGATTTCCTCCGCGGTGTCTACGGCTCAAAGATTAAGCAACATTTCAGCGAGGAGGGTTAATGTATCGTATCGGACAGCTGGCGAAACTCGCAGATGTAACACCGGATACTATCCGCTTTTATGAAAAGCAGCAGATGATGGATCATGAGGTCCGTACTGAAGGTGGATTCCGGCTGTACAGTGACAATGACCTTCAACGGCTGAGATTTATTCGCTACGGGCGACATCTGGGTTTCACGCTTGAGGCGATCCGCGAACTGCTGTCGATCCGTGTCGATCCCGAGCATCATACGTGCCAGGAATCGAAGACTATTGTTCAGAAGCGGCTGACGGAAGTTGAAGCAATGATTGCCGAACTGCAGCATATGCAGCGTTCACTGAAGCGTTTGAACGACGCCTGCTGCGGCACCGCGCACAGCAGTGTATATTGTTCGATTCTCGAAGCATTGGAAAAGGGAGCAATGACACCTTTAGCTAAAGCGGGTGATTGAATTCTGTTCCGACGAAGCCTATATTCATCACCGAAATCACTTAACAGGAGTTAATTGTGGCAAAGTACCAACACAGAAAAGGCGTTATTCGTGATAACGCACTCGAAGCCTTACTCAGTGACCCGTTATTTAAACAGCGCATTGAGGTGAACGTTAAGGGTAAAGGAAGTTATCGTCGTAAAGAAAAACACGGCAAGAAAGGTAACTGGGAGGCCAGTGGTAAATGCGATATCACACATTTACCACTGGCCTTCTGCTTTGCAGGCATAAAAAAACCGTCGATAGCGACGGTTTTTTCTTTCTGAGTAAACTTACAGCGTTTTATTGTTCTGTGCTTTCAGCAGATCGCGGATTTCGGTCAGTAACGTCTCTTCTGCAGAAGGTTTAGCTGCCGGTTTTTCCACTTCTTTCTTCTGATACATTTTGTTCATAATCTTGATTGCCATAAAGATAGCAAAGGCGACGATGACAAAATCAAAAACGGTTTGCAGGAATATGCCGTATTCCATCACAACGGCTGGTGCAGTGCCGTCGGCCGCTTTAAGTACCCAGCTAAACTGTTTAAAATCGACGCCGCCAATCAGCAGGCCTAAAGGTGGCATGATGATATTTGCGACGAGGGAGGACACGATTTTACCGAACGCGGCACCGATGATAACACCGACGGCGAGGTCAACGACATTGCCACGCATCGCGAAATCGCGAAACTCTTTGAATAAACTCATTGTTATCTCCTTTCCTGTGCCAAATTGTAAAGTCTAACAAACCATCGTCGTTTTTCCACGATGAGATCGAATAAAGATCACTGACTAGTGTAGTTAACAGACCGGCAATGCACATGCATTGCCGCTGTGAGTTACAGGAAGAAAGGGCTTGGCTGGAACAGACGCTCAACGTCCGGAACAAATTTCTTATCGGTCAGGAACATAATTACGTGATCGCCCTGTTCAATGCGCAGATTATCATTGGCTATCATCACGTCGTTACCGCGAACGACAGCACCTATAATCGTACCCGGCGGCAGTTTGATGTCATCAATCAGGCGGCCAACCACTTTGGAGGTCGTTTCCTCGCCGTGGGCAATGGCTTCAATCGCTTCCGCTACGCCACGGCGCAACGATGAAACACCAACGATATCCGCTTTACGCACGTGGCCCAGCAGTGCCGAAATGGTTGCCTGTTGTGGAGAGATGGCGATATCAATCACGCTTCCCTGAACCAAATCAACGTAGGCGCGACGCTGGATCAGCACCATGGCTTTTTTAGCCCCCATGCGCTTGGCCAGCATAGCCGACATGATGTTGGCCTCGTCATCATTGGTGATGGCAATAAACAGATCGATTTGATCGACATGCTCTTCAGCCAGCAGTTCCTGATCCGAAGCATCACCATAAAATACGATAGTATTCTGCAAATTCTCAGCCAGCTCCGCTGCGCGCTGCTGATCGCGTTCAATCAGTTTTACGCTGTAGTTCTTTTCAAGCCGCTGCGCCAGACCAAAACCAATATTGCCGCCGCCGACGATCATAATGCGCTTATAGGGCTTTTCAAGGCGCTGATACTCGCTCATGACCGCACGAATATGCTGGCTCGCCGCAATAAAGAAGACCTCATCACCGGCCTCAATAATCGTGGAGCCCTGTGGGCGAATAGGGCGATCCTGGCGAAATATCGCGGCAACCCGGGTGTCAATGTGCGGCATATGCTCGCGCATCACGGAAAGTGCATTACCAACCAGCGGTCCACCATAATAGGCTTTGACCACTGCCAGACTGACTTTGCCCTCGGCGAAATTCACCACCTGCAGAGCGCCGGGATATTCGATAAGGCGATAAATATTATCGATAACCAGCTGTTCCGGTGAGATCAAATGATCGATCGGCACGGCTTCGGGGATAAACAGCTTATCGGCATCGCGAATATAGTCCGGGGCACGGATACGCGCGATGCGATTTGGCGTGTTAAACAGAGAATAAGCCACCTGGCAGGCAACCATATTGGTTTCATCGGAGTTGGTCACGGCAACCAGCATATCGGCATCTTCTGCCCCGGCTTCCCGCAGCACACGAGGATGAGAGCCGTGGCCCTGCACAACGCGCAGGTCAAACTTGTCCTGCAGCTGGCGCAAGCGCAGCGGGTCGGTGTCGACCACGGTAATATCGTTGTTCTCGCCGACCAGGTTTTCTGCGAGCGTGCCGCCAACCTGTCCAGCGCCAAGAATGATGATTTTCATATTGCTTCAGTCTTTCTTATTGTTGAGCGGTTAGTGGCGCCACGGGTGCAGCGCCATGAAAGTTATGCTTTTATCAACTTCGCGTAGTAGAAGCCATCACCGCCATCTACCTCAGGGAAAACCTGAATCCCAGGCTGAGCCAGATCACCGGTATCAACCAGACGGGCATCGGCGTGGCTCTTCAGGAACTGGCTTATTTGCAGGTGGTTTTCTTCCGGCAGCACTGAACAGGTTGCATATAATAGCGTACCGCCTGATTTCAGATGGGGCCAGATCGCCTCAAGAATTTGCTGCTGCAGCGCCGCAAGTTCGGCAATGTCGCGATCGCGGCGCAGCCACTTGATATCGGGATGACGGCGAATGACGCCGGTGGCAGAGCAGGGGGCATCAAGCAGGATGCGGTCAAACTGCATCCGGCCACACCATTCTGCCGGTGTACGACCATCACCAAGTTTAACGTCTGCTTTCATTTCCAGGCGTTGCAAATTCTCGCTAATCCTGGCCAGACGCTGGGCATCAACATCAACCGCCATCACTTCAGCCTGCGGAGCGGCTTCCAGAATATGAGTTGTTTTGCCGCCGGGAGCTGCACAAAGATCGAGGATCTTCTCACCGTTCTGTGGATCGAGTAACGCAACACAACCCTGCGCCGACGCATCCTGAACGGTAACCCATCCCTGCTCAAAGCCCGGCAGCTGACCTACCGCGCAGGGCGTTTCCAGCCGCAGCGCATCGCTGTGCTGTGGATGTGGGAATGCCGTTTTGCCGCTTTCTGCCAGCAGGTCAAGCCAGGCGTCACGGCTGTGATGCTGGCGATTGACGCGTAACCACATTGGCGGTCGCTGATTATTGGCATCAACGATTTGCTGCCACTGCGTTGGCCAGGCCTGTTTCAGGCGCGTCAGCAGCCATTTAGGGTGCAGATACTGCTGGTCACCCTGGTTCATTTGCTGCATCAGCTCTTCCTGCTGACGCTGGAACGTGCGCAGTACGCCGTTAATCAGCCCTTTGAGCTGGGGACGTTTTAGTGCAATGGCGCCGTCTACCGTTTCCGCCAGGGCCGCGTGAGCCGGAATGCGGGTGAACATCAGCTGGTAGAGACCGACCATAATCAGGAAATGAACCGCGCGCTGTTTTCCCGTCATGGGGCGAGACATGAGCTTGCTGACAATCCACTCCAGCTGCGGCAGCGTGCGAAGAACGCCGTAACACAGTTCCTGCAGCAGCGCGGCATCCTTCTCTCCAACCGATTTCTGTGCGGCGGGCAGCACGTTACTGAGCGACTGCCCCTGTTCGACAACCTTTTCGATAGTCTGAGCGGCAACGCAACGTAAGTTTGTATTTTTTTTCATAGTGGGTTCGCAATTGAAACGACTGCCCGGATTGAATGCCGGGCAGATTATCAGGCAATAATGTTGCCCGGGATGAACCATTCACGGCGGGAATTGAGCAGATCCTGTGCTTTCATCGCTTTCTTGCCCGCGGGCTGTAGCTCTTCGATATTGAGCACACCGTCAGCGGTGACAACCTGTATGCCCTGTTTATCAGCCTGCAGGATTTCACCCGGCTGGCGGTTATGCACCGCAGGGAGCACGGAGGCTTTCCATACTTTTACCGGCTGCTCATCAATGATGAAGTAGCTTACCGGCCAGGGATTGAAAGCGCGAATGCAGCGCTCCAGCTGTACGGCAGAGAGCGACCAGTCGAGGCGGGCCTCTTCTTTGCTCAGTTTTTCTGCATAGCTGACCAGATCTTCATTCTGCACTTCAGGTGTGGCGCTGCCTTCGGCAAGCTGCGTTAACGTCGTCAGCATACCGGCAGGGCCAAGATTCGCCAGCTTGTCATAGAGTGTGGCACTGGTGTCGCTGGCTTCAATAGGGCAGGACAGCTTGTAAAGCATATCCCCGGTATCCAGTCCGACATCCATCTGCATAATCGTCACGCCGGTGTCTGCATCGCCTGCCCAAAGTGAACGTTGGATCGGTGCTGCACCGCGCCAGCGCGGCAGCAGTGATCCGTGGACGTTGATGCAGCCCAGACGAGGCATCTTCAACACGGCTTCAGGCAGGATCAGTCCGTAGGCGACAACGACCATCACATCCGCTTCCAGCTGAGCGACCAACTGCTGATTTTCTACCGGGCGTAAGGATTTTGGCTGAAATACCGGAATGTTATGCTGCTCAGCCAGCTGTTTAACCGGGCTGGCGGTCAGTTTATTTCCGCGACCTGCCGGACGGTCGGGCTGAGTAAACACGGCAACAATCTGGTGCCCTGATGACAACAGCGCGTCAAGATGACGCGCTGCAAAGTCAGGGGTGCCGGCAAAAATGATCTTTAATGATTCAGACACGTTATTCCCTTCAGTCAATCAATACGCTCAGTCACGGGCATTCTGGCGATAAAGCTTTTCCAGTTTCTGACGAATACGCTGACGTTTCATTGGTGACAGGTAGTCGATAAACAGTTTTCCAACCAGATGATCCATTTCATGTTGGATACAGATAGCCAGCAGATCGTCAGCTTCAAGCTCATAGCTCTTGCCATCGCGGTCAAGCGCACGGATTTTTACTTTTTCCGAACGAGGGACCAGAGCGCGTTGTTCCGGGATTGACAGACAACCTTCTTCGATACCTGTTTCGCCGCTTTCTTCCAGCAGTTCAGGGTTAATCAGCACCAGGCGCTCATCGCGATTTTCTGAGACATCAATCACGATAATACGCTGATGAATATTCACCTGAGTAGCGGCCAGGCCGATGCCTTCTTCGGCGTACATTGTTTCAAACATATCATCAACGATACGTTGAATATCGGCATTCACTTCTTTTACGGGTTTCGCAACGATGCGCAGGCGCTCGTCAGGAAAATGTAATACCTGCAAGACTGACATAACTTTCCAGATTCGTGTTCAAGGGATTAAATATTTATCCCTCTTATTGTAGACATTTCACGCTGTGATTGACAGCATTCCTGGCAGGTAACCTTCAGGGGGAAGGGCGATATCAGGGATGAATTATGTCACCATTGGAAAGTGCATTAAGGCTGTCGGGCGTATCCGGGCTATCCAGCTCACAGCGTGAGTCTTTGCTCGAAGCCTTATTAAAATTAAACACCCCGACAGCAGCCGAACTGGCGGGCCTCGGTTTGCGCAGCGAGCAGCGGCAGGCGTTTCTGCAGTATGACGAGAAAATTCTGGTTCAAAGCGAGCGCTGGCTGAATGAGCCAGAACATCACTTTATTACGCCATTTAGCCCTTATTATCCCGAGCATTTAAAAACGATTGGTAACTTTCCGCTCATGCTGTTTATTGCCGGCGATCCGGCATTGTTATCCTCGCCACAGCTGGCAGTTGTAGGGAGCCGGCGCTGCTCTCATTATGGCCGCGAGTGGGGAACCTGGTTTAGCCAGGGGCTGGCGCTGAGTGGGTTAACCATTACCAGCGGTCTGGCACTGGGCATTGACGGAATTGCACATCGCGCAGCGCTGGCAGTGCAGGGTAAAACCCTGGCGGTGCTGGGAGGCGGCCTGAACGCTATCTATCCCCGGCGGCATCGAGGGCTGGCGCAGGAGATTATCGACAACGGCGGTACTTTGGTTTCTGAATTTCCGCTGCACGTTGCCCCTCTGGCCCACCATTTCCCGCGACGTAACCGGATAATCAGCGGGCTTAGCCACGGTGTGTTGGTGGTTGAAGCCACTCTGAAGAGCGGTTCTCTGGTCACGGCCCGCCTGGCTCTGGAGCAGAACAGGGATGTCTTCGCGCTGCCCGGTGCATTGGGTAATCCCGGGAGTGAAGGCACCCACTGGCTGATACAGCAAGGGGCGATGCTGGTCGCCCATCCCAATAATATCATTGAGCAGATGCAGAGTGGCCTGTCGTGGATCCCTGATTTGCCGTCGTCAGCAAACAATTCAGCAGAGAGCAGCATTCCTCCATTGCCATTTCCCGATGTGTTGGCTAACGTAGGAGATGAGGTTACACCTGTTGACGTCGTCGCTGAACGTGCCGGCCAACCTGTGCCAGCCATCGTAGCTAAGCTGCTTGAGTTGGAGTTAGCAGGGTGGATCGCAGCTGTACCCGGCGGCTATGTCCGATTGAGGAGGGCAAGCCATGTTCGACGTACTAATGTACTTATTTGAAACGTATATCCACAACGAAGCAGAAATGCGCGTTGATCAGGATAAATTGACTGATGATTTAACCGATGCCGGTTTTCATCGTGAAGATATCTATAATGCGTTGAACTGGTTGGAGAAGTTAGCAGATTATCAGGACGGCCTTGTCGCTCCGATTCTGCTGACTACCGATCCGCTGTCTATGCGTATCTACACCGAGGAAGAGAGCCAGCGTTTGGATGCCAACTGCCGTGGTTTTATTCTGTTCCTGGAACAGATCCAGGTGCTGAATCTGGAAACCCGCGAAATGGTTATCGAACGTATTATGGCCCTTGATACCCTCGAGTTTGATCTGGACGATCTCAAATGGGTGGTGCTGATGGTGCTGTTTAACATCCCCGGATGTGAAAATGCCTACCAGCAAATGGAAGAGCTACTTTTCGACGTCAATGAAGGAATGCTGCACTGAAGATTGCCTTCGTGTACAAAAAGTTATGAATAAAACAGCGCTTTTCGCTGTGCGAAAAAATGAACCCTGCCCCCAGTGTGGGGCAGAACTGGTTATCCGCTCCGGGAAGCATGGCGCTTTTCTTGGCTGCTCACACTATCCCGAATGCGATTATATTCGTCCGCTGAAAAGCCAGACTGACGGGCACATAGTTAAGGTGCTCGATGGGCAAGTTTGTCCTGTATGTGGTGCAAACCTGGCGCTGCGGCAGGGGCGCTACGGCATGTTTATCGCGTGTAGCGATTATCCTGAATGCGAACACACTGAAATTATCGATAAGCCGGATGAAACCACGATCGCCTGTCCGCAGTGTGCTACCGGTAAGCTGGTGCAGCGCCGTTCGCGGTATGGCAAAACGTTCCATGCCTGCGATCGTTATCCTGACTGCCAGTTTGCGGTGAATTTTACACCGGTTGAAGGCACCTGTGAGTTCTGCGCGTTCCCCCTACTTATTGAGAAGAAAACCGCCAGAGGCGCTAAGCGTTTTTGCGCCAGCAAAGCCTGTGGCAAACCCGTAACAGCAAATGGTTGTGAAAATGAATCAAAAGCATGACTCACTCGAGCTATGCGTCAGGCAGCTGCAGCTGTCTGCGGTAATTGCTTATCCCACCGAAGCGGTATTTGGTCTTGGCTGCGATCCCGACAGTGAATCGGCCGTTATGGCGTTGCTGGCGTTAAAACGCCGTCCGGTTGATAAAGGACTCATTTTAATCGCGGGTGATTATCAGCAGCTGACTCCTTATATTGCTGATGAACCGCTCACCGCTGAGCAGAAAGAGCGCATGTTCTCCCGCTGGCCGGGGCCGGTAACATGGGTACTGCCTGCGCGATTGGAAACGCCGCGTTGGTTAACCGGCCGCTTCAGTTCACTGGCCGTTCGCGTCAGCGATCATCCTGACGTTGTGCAGCTGTGCAGCCAGTTTGGTAAGCCGCTGGTTTCCACCAGTGCAAACCTGAGTGGATTGCCGCCATGCCGTAATGCAGATGAAGTCCTGGCGCAGTTCGGTGCTGATTTCCCGGTATTGCGGGGGGAAACGGGTGGGCGCCTGAATCCTTCAGAAATTCGCGATGTACTAACCGGCGAATTAATTCGCCAGGGATAAGAATGCTATGTCGTCCTATGTGGTTTTTGGTAATCCGATTCAGCACAGTAAATCACCCCGTATCCATCAGCTCTTTGCCGAGCAAACGGCAATTCCTCATCCTTACGATCGCTTTTGTGCTCCGTTGGAAGGGTTTAATCAGGCGGTGGATGACTTTTTTGCCCAGGGCGGCGGCGGTGCGAATGTCACATTGCCTTTTAAACAGCAGGCTTACGAGCTTTGTACCGAGCTGACGGAACGTGCGGCGCTGGCCGGGGCGGTGAACACCCTGAAAAAATTGGATGATGGCCGCATTCTCGGGGATAACACCGACGGTATTGGCCTGTTGAGCGATCTGCAGCGATTAAATTTGATTAAAGAGAACGACAGGATCCTGCTGATCGGTGCAGGCGGTGCTGCGCGTGGTGCGATCCTGCCGTTGTTGAATTTCAATTGCAGCATCACGATCGTTAACCGCACCCACGCTAAAGCGGAGGAACTGGTTGACGTCTTCCAGCACCACGGGTCTGTTCGAGCGCTGGCGACAGATGAGCTTAATGATGCGCAATTTGATTTAATCATCAATGCAACCTCCAGCGGAGTGGCCGGCAGCATACCGGACCTGCCTGCTGTATTGGTGAATAGCCGGGTTCGCTGCTATGACATGTTTTATCAGATCGGCGATACGCCGTTTCTTTTATGGTGTCGGCAGCAGGGGGCAGGCGAGCTGGCTGATGGGCTAGGGATGCTGGTGGGTCAGGCCGCACATGCATTTATGCTGTGGCACGGCGTTATGCCGGAGATCGCACCCGTTATCGCGAAACTGAAGCATGAGATGCAGGCGTGAATCAGGCGATTCAGTTTCCTGAACGTGAATGGTGGGATGATGGCATCCAGGCCGTTTGCTTCACCGCGCTGGTTAACGGCTTCCAGTTAGTCTGTGCAATTCACGGCGAAGAACTGCTTCGCCGTTATCATCCTGAACTTATCGCGCTGGATGCTTTTCGTATTAATCGCTGGGATATAGAAGAAGAAGCGACTCACGCGATTGAACAGCAGCAGGAAAACGATCAGGGCTGGGTCTGGCTCTCTTCAGCGAGATAGTCGTTTTTCCACGTGACATAGTTATTGGCTGAATAGAGTAGCCCTGCAATTTCAGCTTCCGTTAGCGGCCTGGCTTTCTTTGCCGGGCTGCCTAAATAAAGATAACCGCTTTCAAGACGCTTGCCCGGTGCGACCAGACTACCGGCGCCAATCATCACATCATCCTCTACGACAACACCATCCAGCAGTATTGCACCCATACCGACCAGAACCCGATTGCCGATGGTACAGCCGTGAAGCATGGCTTTATGTCCTACGGTGACGTCTTCACCCACGATAAGGGGGAATCCATGCGGGTTAGCTGCTGATTTATGTGTCAGATGCAGTACGCTTCCATCCTGAATATTGGTACGTTTACCGATGGTGACCTGATTAACGTCGCCGCGGATCACTACCAGGGGCCAGACTCCCACATCATCACCCATTACCACATTACCAATGATCACACTGGTGGGATCGATCATTACCCGCTCGCCCAACTGCGGATTCACTCCTTTATATGCACGTACATTGTGACTCATAGCTACCTCACTGTTGATATGATCTTTGTAGCCTAGTGTTTGAAATGATCCTCAGGCAAGAATTCTTGCCGAAAAGAGGTTCAAAAACGCGCGAAGTGCCTGTTATATCATCGATTAGATTGAAACTTCGGCGGATGGAAAAAAAGATCGTAAAAACACTTGTGCATTAAAACGGGATCCCTATAATGCGCAACCACTGAGACGGCACAGCGACTGACAAGTCAGCCACTCAGGAGGTTCAGGAAGTTCTCTGAACCGCCGGAAAAAACTTCTCAAAAAGAAGTTGACTCCGAAGGAGGAAAGCGTAATATACGC
>NZ_RJVB01000016.1 GCF_003751505.1 Erwinia sp. JUb26
GTGTAGCCCACTCTCGGGAATCACTTCAAGACCTACCGACGAAATCCCCCAATAGGACACGCTACCGCACTGGCTGTTGCCATTAGCGGTGTTTTGCCGTGCCTGACGAACTGGAAGCATGAGAGTGTCATAGTCAGGCGGTAACAGCAGCGGGAGACGGGGAGTCTGATTAATACCCGCAGCGTTGGAGCGACCATCTAAACAGAAAACCGATCATCAGATAGCGTGAGGAATGAGAAAACGCCACGCGTCCCGCAAGGGAAAAAGGCGGATTGATGACAGTAAAAGTGCATGGTGGGATGTCAGGACGCAATCAGGGGATCACGGCAAGGAAACACGCCGATTCTCAAAGCTGGCACGGTTTCGCTACTCTTGGCTTGAGCGTCTTTTTTGTGAGGCTCGTCAGGAGTAGCGGAGCTATGGAAAAATGGGTATCTCCTTGTTTCTTCATCCTTCTCTCCTCGTGTTATCATGCAGCTCTTTCATTGTGTTGTTTCGTGGTGCTGCATGAACAAACTTGAGTTTAACGGTCTTCTTTCTGATATCGGTCCTCTGGCTGCTGACGCTTACTCTCAAGAGATGACTGTACTTTTTCCCGGAACCATTCTTCCAGTTCTTAGCTTTGAAGTCTGTAAGGTGCAGCATTACGGTAAAGCTGGGTCTTGGCCTGATACCTCAGCACAAAAGGATGGGTATGGTGGTTGGTCTTGGGAAGAGATCTACCACAAGTCTAAATATTCCCCTGAAAAGTTTGTTATTGCTGTTTCCAGCAATGGGGTCTTTAGTGGGCTTTTTTCTGGAAAACTACTTGAGACTGAGGTCGAGCTACAGTTTGTGCAGCGCGATATTCGTTGTAATTCACTCAAAGGTTTCATGATCCCAGCGTCTATCACGTACAGTGCGATCTTAGGCCAGGTCATGGGCCGAGATGTTCTTTCTGTGTGTGAGCCTGCACCTGATATTGTTGAACGGTACACCGAAAGCATGAAGGGTGATGTGACTTTTACTTTTGGGCAGAAAGGGGAAGTGATTAGGATGAGTGTGCCGGTTGACGAGGTTGTGTCCCCATCAACCGATCAATAGACGGCTAATTTATACTCGTTTCTTTGTGCAGATACAGCCGGTTCGTTTTCGACGTACAGCACGGCTCTCTTTTCTTCTTTCGAGAGATTAGGAAAGAGAGTAATTCCAGATTTACGCATAGCAGCGATACGCTGCATTGGTGTCATATCTTTAAACGCTTTCATTAGTCTCCTCCTCATGTGCACATCGACACTTGCTTTAAGCTGAGCCGATGTTTCTGCTGGTACCGATTGCAAATTTTCTGCTTACAGAATAAACCGGGTGATGCAGATATTCAACTAAAGGTTGAGTGCTACCTATATCCTAACTTTTCGCTATCTCATCGCAATCCCTTGCAGTGCCTGACTTTCTTGAAATTGCTGACTATAGATACCCTATACTCTAACTGCTGATTCTGAGCTGCATATCGCCGGGCTGATACACCCCCGCCCCCTGCGGCTGGATCGCTATACCCCACCATATGTAAACCGTCGAGCGGAAATATCCTGCCGGGGATTGCACCGTTGGCGCATGTGCTGAGGTGTTAGGCTGATGTTCTCCCCCTTCACGCTTTACCGCCGATCTTTTCAAAATATCTGCCGGTGGGTTGAACGATATGCGGATGTTATACGGTCTGATTTAAGTATACCTAAAGAGGCACTGGTTTATTGAACCAGTCAGGCCGGGAAAAACATTTATTGAACCACTCTTAATAGACTGTTATTATTGAACCACTAAAAGCAGACTGCTAAGGGACACCGCAATGACATCACGTGTTTATGCCTACCTCCGAGCCTCGACTAAAGAGCAGGACGCATCACGCGCCAGAGAGCAACTTGATGAGTTCGCTCATTCTAAGGGTATGACCATTGCCACCTATTTCACAGAGAACGAGTCGGGAGCGTCGTTGCAGCGCCCTGAGTTGTTCCGGTTGCTGGATATCGCACAGAAGGATGACGTATTGCTGGTGGAGCAGGTAGACCGCCTGAGCCGCTTAAAGGCGGACGACTGGCAGGTATTGCGGCAGACCATCAGCAACAAGGGGATCAGGGTTGTCGCGTTAGACTTACCGACCAGCCACCAGCTAATCCAGTCCGGCGATGAGTTTACTAACCGTATGCTGGAAGCATTGAACGGGATGATGCTGGATATGCTCGCCGCCATTGCGCGTAAGGACTACACCGACCGTAAACGCCGTCAGTCTCAGGGGATCAGCAAGGCAAAGGCGGCTGGTAAGTTTAAAGGCCGTCCGGAAGACGCACAGCGCAACGAGAAGATCGCCAGACTGCTGAAAGCGGGTATGTCGTACACCGACATCATGGGAACGGTGAACTGTTCCCGTGCGACGGTTGCCAAAGTGAGCAAGAGTCTGAAAGAGACCGGCATCACTGGCTAATCCGCCTTCCACAATCCAAAGCACCGACCTGAGACGGTCGGACGTATTGAGATCCTCGCCATGTGCGGGGATTTTTTTGTTTTAAAAAGGGTTATTCACGCATTTAATCTGGGAAAACCGGCGTCGTGTAGATCGCTGTGGGCGTTGCTGTGCCTGTTGTCGTCAAATCAGTCATGGGAAATGACCCCAGATATTTTTCATGTGCATATGGCTGGCCCGGTGGAATCGAACCCGGTTAAGCAGCAGTCAGTATTTTCAACTTTGATGCAGAAAACATACGCTGCCCGTCCCCTGTAGAATATTTGCCACGCGCTTTAGCGAGGTAGGAGACACGCTCAAGGTGATATCTGCCGTTGTCGTAATGGCTGGTTACTGCATGAGTCAATATTCCTCCAGTTAATGGTTGATATGTCAGGTCAGGTATTAATAAGAACCAGTACGGTTACTGCGTTCTTGAAGTATCTCCATGCCGTACCACTGCTGGCGTGGAGTCGCACCAATTGCCTGATTTTTCACTCAGAAAAGTTTCGGCGTGGTGGGAACAGATTTATAGCGTTCAGGGTTGGCTTCACGGATTTTTCGAGCTGCGGCAATGGCTCTTTCCAGTGCGTCAGGATCGATGTAAGAAGCGGGGCATAGTGGCCCCTTCTTAGTAACTGTCATAAAGTCGCCCCAGTCAGCAGCATATCTTTGAGGCGTTGGTGCATAGCATCACGCTCTGCTGCTGCGGCTTCCTCTGCACGGAGCTGTGCTTCCTCTGCGGCGTCTTGAACCAGTTTGTCTACTTCATGTTCCAGCGCGGCGGCGAGTTCGTTGTGGTAGCTCTCCTCCACCTGCCGTTTCAGGTCGGTGATCTCCTGCTCTACCAGCTCCGCCGGTTTGCGAAGCGTGATACTCATATTCCCCGTACCGGCAACGTAAACGGACTGTGGGATGCCGATATCGTACCGCCACCCTTCCAATATCCTCTCCTGTAGTTGCTGCATTGCCAGTGCTGCCGGGGCGTTGAACTTCTGCGTAGTGCTGGTGGCATTGTGTCTTTTGACGGCGATATCGATCCGCGCGGCCAGCACGGCTGCGTCGGGTTTGAACCGGGCGGCGGCCTCAGTCATAAACGCCTGTAAATCGCTGCCAGCGGCGCTGTGTGCGGTCTTTTTTGTCATGGGTAAATCCTCTGTAATCGTTGAGTAAAGGCCGTAACGGGCCGCTGGCGCTCTCTGTGGGCGTCATTTGATGTGACCGTGTAGTGCGATCATCTCGTCAGTGTTTGTGTGTACGGATTACGCGTACTCTGTGTAGAAGCTCTGCCCACAAGATTGGCAATGCTGAGGCTTGTTCGGTAGGAACCGAAACCAACGTGTTACTTCGGATCGTCCGAACGTCACACCTGCAAGGTTATTAACCTCAAGCGCCGTCAATGCTCGATATGCAGTAGACAGAGGCAGGTCAAGGCAGTGGCTAACCGTTACGGCTGTCACCGGAGCATCTGCGATATTCAGAAAGTGCAAGACGTTGATCCTTGGAGTTGTCGCGCGTAGGTCAACGGTATTCAGTAGTGTTGCCAGTTGGATACGCTCGTCATCGGTCGGCGATGTGAAAGCGGCTGGCGTGGGCGTTACATGCAATGTGTCTCCTGTTTTTTGTTTATTGGTCTTCGGTTATTTTACCACAAGTCAGTGTAAATGAGAATCGTTATCAGGTATGGGTGGGCTTTTTTTATGTGTATACTACCCAGAGTAAACACAGTGATAAAATGGAAGGTATACAGTGAGTAAACAGACTCAGAATCTACTCAACCTTACACAGGCTGCGGATGCAGTTGGTATCACGAGGAAAACGCTATATTCCCATATCGATAAGGGATTGGTGAGTATTACTCGGCAACAAGGTAAACGATATGTAGATGTATCGGAGCTTATCCGTCACTACGGATCTGTATCCTTGCCAGAAGAAAAAGTAAACGCCGTTACACGGTCACAAAATAAACATGGTGACGATGCAATATCGGCTATGCAGCGTGAGCTGGCTGAGCTGAGAAAGTTGATCGAGAGGCAGCAACTGTTGCTTGAAGATAAGCAAGAGGCTGACAGGCTGCGGGAACAGGTGACCGGGTTGCAGAATGAGCGTGATGTAACTGAGAAAGAGCTGGAGAAAGTTAAAGCTGAGCTTGAGGCGGAGCGTAAGAAAGGGTTTTGGGGGAAAATATTTAAGAAGGTCCCATAGTGGTCTTTTTTGTTGATTTAATTAATGATTTTTAAATTTAAAGTTTTCACTACGTGTTGAGGTTTTTTGATGACTTTAGCGGTTAATTTGAAAAGAACAAAAGTTAAAGACGCAGCAAAGAACGACAGTTTCAAAAGTAATACCTACACCGCTCGCGCCTTCAAAAAAGCTGTTATTAAATACTGCCATGATAAACAAATTGAAGTGACCGATTCGGAAGCAGCGGCGCTGGCTTGTATGATCGATAGTTTCCGGGTCGGTCGTTACACTCATGATCAAGATGACTCTCTCTCGCTAATCAGCTGGGAGTTCAAGCAGAAGGCTTTTGGCAGTGCTAAACGCTTTGAAGATATTAATGCCGTCGCTGACTTTTTTGTCTGTAAAATTAAACATAGCCAGCACTCTAAACGTGCCGCTGGCTGGGTTTTAACTGAGTCTGCGAATCGCTTGGCGGATTCGTTCTTTGCAAAAGTTACCGACGAAGAATTGTCTACAGGTGGGTTAGATACATCGTCTGGTATTCGCTACAGAATCCAACCAAAGGCTGTTTCAAGCACCGCATTTTCTAAGCGTGAATTGCTTAAAGGTTTGTTCGATATCCATAACGTCGTAAAGGTAGACATTGAGTCGTTGTCTCTTCTGTGTGACTCCGCTACTGCTTGGGAGCAGGGAAAGCAATATCCCGATGGTTGTGAGTGGTTGTTCCGTTACTGGCAATCAATCGAGAACAGCAGAAACGAAAAGATTAGAGGAAAAGAAAACGCCCTTAATCACGTGAAGTTAGCTGCAAAGCAGGCTCAGCAGATCATGATTATCGCCAGAGCATCTCCTATCAAATTAAGTTTCCCCATTCGTTACGACACAGTGAGCACTGGACGTCTGTATGAAGCAAGTGCCGGAGTTACTCTGCAAGGCTGCTGCCGTGAAGTTAAACGTGCGGCTTTAAAGGGAAGCTGGGATGTCGATATAAGCAATTGCCATTGGTCTTTACTCCAGCAAATGGCAAACCGATGTGGTGTTCCTACTCCTGCAATCAATAACTACCTGGATAACAAAAAGGCTGTTCGGCAAGAATTAGCGATGGTGTCCGGAACCGATTTTGATGGAGCTAAAACCATCCTGATTGCGCTCATATATGGTGGCCGGGTAACCCCAAACATGAGTGAGCGGTATAGTGAACTTGCCCAGAAAGTAGGTGCTGAGGCAGCAGGATTGGCGAGTAAGTCATCTGTAGTTAAAGGACTGAAAGCAGATTTGAATGCTGCAAGAAAAGCTGTGATTTCTTACTACGAAGAACTTTCAACCAAAACAGGATATCTACTGAACGATGCAGGAAAGCAAATTGCGTCATCCAAAGCCGATAAGTTGAAACTTGCCCATATACTGCAAGGTGCTGAGGTGATGGCCTTAATCGCGATGACGAGTGTGTTAACTGACTCGGTAAGCCTGCTTCAACACGATGGTGTGACTGTCAGAGGTAAGCCTACCGATGAGACAGTCCATCTCGTTGAGGACACCATTAAAGAGCAAACTGGTTTCAGCTTGAGCTTGGAAATAGATGAGTTATGAAGTGTGCTAAATCAAACAAGGAGAATTCCTTGAAACCCTTATGCCTCAACGCTTACAGAGGGATTTGATACGGCTTTTTCGAGGTTAATACATCCCCTCATTATCCCCTATTTATCAATGATTTCACACAATCGGGTCGACAAAGGCCCAAAAAAAACACAACAACCACAACACATGTTCAAAAAAGGATTCACAAAAATCCGGCATGTCAGGTATCAGTAACCACTTAACCACTGAAATGAAAAAACACGTTCTCAGGTGGGAGGTAATCTCAGAATTCGAATTAATTAGCATTCTTTTGCTTTGAGGGGAAAAAGTCATTTTTTACGCCTTTTGGCACCATGATCTGCTGTTGGCGAATAAATAAATACAGTTCAACCAACCATCTCAAGGAGCGAGATATGATTAAAACTGTATTGAAATGGACGATAGCTCTTTTGCTATCAGTCGCGATTTGTTTAGCCGCAGTACGTGGGGCTGGGTTCAGTGCGTGTAATGTCGATGCGTATGGATTCAAAGCTGATCAGGTTAGCTTGGTGTTTTCTTCGGAAGTAGCAAAGGCCCCTGTCTTAACATGCCCAAAGAAAGCGAAGGTAGTTAAGGCTCGTCGGTAAAATTTGGCGGCGGGATCTTCCAGCCAGCCCTATAACGGGGTAAGGTAATGCCC
This sequence comes from Erwinia sp. JUb26, assembly GCF_003751505.1. Lineage (GTDB taxonomy): Bacteria > Pseudomonadota > Gammaproteobacteria > Enterobacterales > Enterobacteriaceae > Erwinia. The sequence continues at coordinate 6,918 of NZ_RJVB01000016.1, forward strand.
AGAAACGAAAAAACCCACGTTCTCAGGCGTGGGTTTTGACGGGCTAATCAGTTTTCTCAGGACTGATTAACCAGGTAACGTGTTCGGGGGAACAGCGTCACCAAATCAGTAATCTCAGTGTAGCCCACTCTCGGGAATCACTTCAAGACCTACCGACGAAATCCCCCAATAGGACACGCTACCGCACTGGCTGTTGCCATTAGCGGTGTTTT
>NZ_RJVB01000017.1 GCF_003751505.1 Erwinia sp. JUb26
TTAACGATACCGCGCTCTACACGACCGGTAACAACAGTACCACGGCCGGAGATGGAGAATACGTCTTCGATAGGCAGCAGGAACGGCTTGTCAATCGCACGCTCTGGTTCTGGGATGTAAGAATCCAGGAAACCTGCCAGCTCAACGATTTTAGCTTCCCACTCAGCTTCACCCTGCAGTGCTTTCAGTGCAGAACCACGAACAACTGGGATGTCGTCGCCAGGGAAATCATAAGCAGACAGCAGCTCACGGACTTCCATTTCAACCAGTTCCAGCAGCTCTTCGTCGTCTACCATGTCGCATTTGTTCATGAATACGATCATGTAAGGAACGCCAACCTGACGACCCAGCAGGATGTGCTCACGAGTCTGAGGCATAGGGCCGTCAGTCGCAGCAACAACCAGGATTGCGCCATCCATCTGAGCAGCACCGGTGATCATGTTTTTCACATAGTCGGCGTGGCCCGGGCAGTCAACGTGCGCGTAGTGGCGTGACGGGGTGTCATACTCAACGTGAGAGGTATTGATGGTGATACCACGTGCTTTTTCTTCTGGTGCGTTATCGATCTGGTCGAATGCGCGAGCAGAACCGCCGTAGGTTTTAGCCAGAACGGTGGTGATAGCTGCAGTCAGGGTAGTTTTACCGTGGTCAACGTGGCCGATAGTACCAACGTTGACGTGCGGTTTGGAACGTTCAAATTTTTCTTTAGACATCGCTTGTCCCTCTAAGACACGGATTAATCGGTGATATCACCACATCAACCAGGCATTGCCTGAATCGTTGAATTTTAATGCACAGAGAAGAAGCAGGGAGGGAGATTTTGAAAGTGGTGCTGATACCCAGAGTCGAACTGGGGACCTCACCCTTACCAAGGGTGCGCTCTACCAACTGAGCCATATCAGCACGGCTTGGAGCGGGCAGCGGGAATCGAACCCGCATCATCAGCTTGGAAGGCTGAGGTAATAGCCATTATACGATGCCCGCATCCTGGAACTCGGCTACCTGTTCTGTCTGTAGCTTGTGAACAACAAGAAAAAGCTTTCCTGTCATTCGAATCATCCGGCATTTGCCTGATGACTTTGACTGTGCTTGAGCTCAGTCGGAAATCTTGATGAACAAACCTTTGGAAGATTGTCATCGTTGCAGATAAGCGATTGCTTGCTTACTGCTTTCAACTCAAAACTCAGAGTCGAAATGGTGGTGGGGGAAGGATTCGAACCTTCGAAGTCGATGACGGCAGATTTACAGTCTGCTCCCTTTGGCCGCTCGGGAACCCCACCAGGGGTATTTCGTTACTTGATGGTGCCGGCTACCGGAATCGAACTGGTGACCTACTGATTACAAGTCAGTTGCTCTACCAACTGAGCTAAGCCGGCATCAAGTGGTGCGCATTCTAGGAAGACCGGGCGCATGATGCAACAAAAATATTGCGATAAATGTTCTTATGCTCACTATTTGTGCAAAACCTCGCAAATCGGCGTCTGAATACAATTATTCCGTTCAAATAAACAGCAAAGAGTCCTGTTTTCGACTGTCTTCGCTCTGTCCAATAACAGAATATTTCAGTGCTTCTTTTTTACATTACCGGCGATTTTTTCTCACCGGATGCACCAGCATGCCGCGACCGCACATTTAGTGTGCAACCACACGGATGTTGGCTTGGCGGAATGCGCCACCATTCGCGCTCTACAGACTGGAACACATTTTGCTTATCTTTAGTGGACTAACCAGACCCTATACCCCAGAGGAGGACTCGCATGAAAATAATGATGCTCACTGCTGCCACCCTGCCGGTTTATCGTAGTCAGTTAGCCGAGTTGTTAATGGATGCCGTTATTCACAATGCTCTGACTGACTACCAGCCTATCCAAAATCGTGAAGAGGCGGCCACCTACTTCCATAGCCTGCGTGACGGGTTGGCAAAGGGAGAACGACTTTTATGGGTAGGCTGTGACCAGAATGGTGTTGTGGCAAGCATACAGCTGGAAATCTGCACACGCCCGGATGGCCGCAATCGTGCCGAGGTCCAACAGCTGCTGGTTCATAGCCGGGCAAGGCGTAAAGGCGCGGGGAAGAGGCTTCTGGCCGTACTGGAGCAGGAGGCAATGCAACGGCAACGTGGCCTGCTCTATCTCGATACGCTGGCAGGAACAGCGGCAGAGGCATTTTATCGCGCACAGGGCTACAGTTGCCTTGGAGAGCTACCTGATTATGCCTGCTTAGCCGAGGGCTATTACTGCCCCGCCGTGATTTATTACAAACGCCTGTTTAGGGTTAATCAGGTTGTGCGTCCGATTGCCAGTTAAAGTTATCATTAATGCGGGTGAGCTTCCGTTTGCACCCGCTGTGCATCTTTTTTCCTTCTTATTCCTGCCCTTCTGATGTTAACCTCCTGCCCATTGTGTTCTGATTTAGCCCTCAGTACTAAGGCCTGTCTCCGAGACTTACTCGTTGAAATAATATGGCTAACACACTGAAGGATAAACGATTGCTGGCAGAAGCATGTATATGAGCAAAAAAGATTCGTTGTTAACTACGCCCTATTTGCAATTCAACCGAACTCAGTGGGCGGCGCTGCGCGATTCAGTGCCAATGACACTGTCTGAGGATGAAATTGCTCAGCTGAAAGGGATTAACGAAGATCTCTCTCTTGAAGAGGTTGCTGAGATCTACCTGCCACTGTCCCGACTGCTGAATTTTTATATCAGCTCAAATTTGGGACGTCAGGCCGTTCTTGAGAAATTCCTCGGGACTAAAGGGCAGAAAGTGCCCTATATCATCAGTATCGCGGGCAGCGTTGCGGTAGGGAAAAGTACCACGGCCCGCGTGCTGCAGGCACTGCTGAGCCGCTGGCCGGAGCACCGTCGAGTCGAATTGATCACTACCGATGGCTTTCTGCATCCAAACTCGGTACTGAAAGAGCGTGACCTGATGAAGAAAAAGGGATTCCCTCTTTCTTACGACATGCACAGGCTGGTTAATTTCGTTTCGGAATTAAAGTCGGGTGCTGCGCAGGTCACCGCTCCGGTCTATTCTCATCTTATTTATGATGTGATACCGGACGGTGATAAGATCGTACAGCAGCCGGATATTCTTATTCTTGAAGGGCTGAATGTACTGCAAAGTGGCATGGATTATCCGCACGATCCCCACCATGTATTCGTGTCTGACTTTGTTGATTTCTCTATTTATGTCGATGCGCCTGAGGATTTACTGGAACACTGGTATATCAATCGTTTCCTGAAATTCCGTCAGGGTGCATTCAGCGATCCCGACTCTTATTTCCATCACTATGCGCAGCTACCCGAGGAAGAAGCGATAGGCATTGCAACTCAGTTATGGAAAGAAATTAACCACTTAAACTTAAAAGAAAATATATTACCGACTCGCGAACGAGCCAGCCTGATTATGACCAAAAGCTTTGGTCATGCGGTTGATTTGGTAAGATTAAGAAAGTGAAAAAGGGGCGGTCAATGCCCCTTTTATCAATCATATATTAAATGATTGACTGAGTTTCGATGCTGCGATGTGACTGATCTTTAATTTTGCGGCCTTAATGAAATTTCGCCACCAACCCAGGATTTTCTGACGCCATCCTGTTCAAGGATCAGTCCACCCTGCTGATCGATACCTCGCGCAATACCGAATATTTCCCGGTCGCCAATCAGCAACTTCACCGGTCGATCGATAAAATTGTCCAGTCTGGCCCAGCGCCCGACAAATGGCGTCAAGCCATCCTGTTCAAACTGTGCAAGCGCAGAGCGCAACTTATTAACGATCCTTGCAGATAAAGCATTACGGTCAACGATCACCCCTGCTTCCTGGAGATTTACCCATCCCTGGTTAATGGCTTCTGCTGCCGGTGCACGCATGCCCAAATTGATTCCGGCACCAATGACAATTTGCGCAGCATCGCCGGTTTTTCCCGTAAGTTCGACCAGAATCCCCGCCAGCTTACGATCTTCGAGATAAATATCATTAGGCCATTTGACGCGGACATCGGCCGCACCGAGCTCCTGTAAGGCTTCAGCCAGTACGATACCAATGACCAGACTCAGCCCCATTGCCGCCGCCGGCCCCTGCTCAAGACGCCAGTACATGGACAGATACAGGTTCACGCCGAAGGGGGAAACCCACTGCCTTCCTCGTCTGCCCCTTCCGGCCTGCTGATACTCGGCAACGCAGGCGTCACCTGACTGCAGCGTGTCCATACGATCCAGCAAGTATTGGTTGGTTGAGTCGATAACCGGGATAACGGCCAGACGCCCATCGTCTAATTGGGCATTGATATCTTCTTCGTCAAGTAACTGCATTGGAGAAGACAGGCTGTAACCTTTCCCGGTCACCGTGAAAACATCAATACCCCATTCTTTCAGCGTCTGAATATGCTTATTGATGGCAGCACGGCTCATCCCAAGCTGTTCACCCAGCTGCTCACCGGAATGAAATTCACCGTTGGCCAGAATCGAAACCAACTTTAAGGGTACGGTATTATCTTTCATGCGAGTGCCTCCACTGCATTTATCTCGCCACCGGCAGCAATAAACCGGACTTCCGGTTCAAGCCAGACATTAAATTTCGCCGCTACCCGCTGACGTACAATACGGGCCAGATCGACGATATCTTTTCCTGTCGCATTCTCACTATTTATCAGCACCAGAGCCTGTTTTTCATGCACAGCAGCCCCTCCCTGACGAAATCCTTTAAGTTCACAGCGGTCGATCAGCCAGCCAGCGGCCAGTTTAACGTCGCCGCTTTCCTGCGGATAAAGCGGAATGGCTGGATAGTCTTTCTGCAGCAGAGCCGCAGCCTCTGTGCTGACTAATGGGTTTTTGAAGAAGCTGCCTGCGTTTCCGGTCACCTGGGGGTCTGGCAGCTTGCTACGTCGCATATGGCATACAGAGTCAAAAACCTGACGTGGAGTGACCGTCTGTGGATCCAAATATTTCAGATCGCCATAGCTCAGCACCGGCTTCCACACTTTGGACAGCCGTAAACCGATTGCCACAATCGCAAAACCATCGCGGTATTGATGCTTAAAGATGCTGTCCCTGTAGCCAAACTGACACTGGTCTGCCGTCAGCCGCTGTGTATTGCCATCAGCAAGGTTTATGACGTCAACATACGCACACAACTTTTCCAGTTCAATGCCATAGGCCCCGATATTCTGGATCGGCGCGGATCCCGCACAGCCCGGTATTAATGCCAGATTTTCTAATCCCGCCAGCCCTTTATTAAGCGTCAACTCAACCAGCTGATGCCAGTTTTCTCCAGCGCCTACATGCAGTAGCCATGCATCATTTTGCTCCTGGATCTCGATGCCTTTAAGCCGGTTAATGATCACCTGGCCAGAGAAGTCCTCAATAAACAGTACATTACTACCTTCCCCAAGTAGCAGCGTGGGCTCATTTTGCCGCTGGCTTAACTGCCATGACCGGCACAACTGCTCTGCATTCTCAGCAACGGTAATAGTGGCAGCTGCAGCTTCAAGAGAAAATGTATTCCAGGGTTTTAGTGAGTTTTGCTGGCGGGACATAAGGCGGCCTTTACGAATTTAACTGCCAGTATTGTAACCGATCGACTGGAGGTGGGTTTAGGATTTTCTGGTAGCTATCTGCTATCCAAACCTGCGTTGGCAACCTATTGAATAACCTACGTTCACAAAAATTATGGATTTAAGTGTAGATAGTTTACTACGGGATAAGGCATGAGTACTGCAGAGGTGTCTACAGAAACGCCTTTTTGATGCTAACTAAGTCATAGTTGAGGTGAAAATCGTGAATATTTCAGTTTTTTTCATGCACAGAGCGGCTAAGGAGCATGATTTTCACTCAAAATATGGGCAAAAAAACCCAGGTACAGATTATTTTTCAGCCATTCCTGCATTCATTACTGCCTGATTGCAGGCAATCAGGCCTGTCGTTTCTGAACAATTTCTTCGAAGTGAGTGAGATTGATTAAAAGTGGATGGCTGCGCGGAGAAAGCAGAATACGGGACTGTAAAATGGCTACTTCAGAGGGAATTTTAGACTGTGCAAACGCAAAAAGGCCATCCTTGCGGATGGCCTTCTGCTTAATTTGATGCCTGGCAGTTCCCTACAATACTCGTATCATCCTGATACTCGCCCCTTCGGGGCCGCCGCAGGCGGCGTTCAAAATTGTTCCCGACAATTTTGTCGCATGTACA
>NZ_RJVB01000018.1 GCF_003751505.1 Erwinia sp. JUb26
GCGAAGCAGGAAATCATTCTGGCCAGCGGGGGCGGCTATATCCGCATTGCTGACGGTATCGTGGAGTGTGGGGCGCCGGACAAAATCATCCAGCGGGCGGCGGTGTGGCAGAAGTTCGGGGGGCAGAGTATGAGACTGGCGGCGCAGAGCTGGGAAAGCGCTGATTTTTCTTATACGCCTAAAGCGATTCATTCTTACGATGGTTCGGCTCTGCCGGGGCAGAAACTGGCCATTAAGGCTGAGGATGCAGACAGCCAAACTTTCTCAACATCTGAAGATGGAAAGAGTGTTTTGATGAAACAGGTTGATGTAGTGACGGACAAACTACGGTTCGAAGAAGGGAAATAACCATGATGCAAGTAGCAGAAAAAGAGATCGTGATCCGACCTGAATACGATGAAAATGGACGGGCTTACTACAGCCTGCCCAATGCCAGAGCTGAAGACAATCTGGTGGTTGCCTGTCCAAAAGTGGCGGAAAAGGTGATACCAGTAGTTTTTCTGCCGGGGGTCATGGGATCAAATCTCAAAAAGATAGACTCTGATAAAAAAGTCTGGCGTGCAGACCTGTTTCAAGGCGCGGATGCTCTGGCATGGACAACTAAATCCAAAGAACAAAGAAAGGCGCTGCTGAATCCCCTTGCGACCGAAGTCGATTTAACGGGTAAGGTACTTTACGACGATCTTGACGGCAGGATGTTTCCCTCCAGGGCTGCTCGTGGGTGGGGCAGCGCGCTTTATAAAAGTTACGGTGAACCGCTGCATATTCTGCAATGTATGTTGAATGATGGTCATATTCTGATTGATAACCTGATCGATGGTACCCGAAGGCGAACGGCCCGACAGTTACTGATTGGTGAAGACTTAGGGGCAGAGAAAGGCGAAGAGGCGCTGACGGAGGCTGAGGTCAGGCGGAGTTACGATTATCTTTTTCCCGTCCATGTTTTTGGCTATAACTGGCTGAAGTCAAATGCCGATTCGGCCGATAATCTCGACCGATATATAAAAAAGGTATTAGGTACTTACCGCGGCAGACTTGCTGTTAATAAAGTCATTCTGGTGACTCACTCCATGGGCGGTCTGGTGGCCCGGCATTATTCAGAAAATATGAACGGCCGGGGAAATATCCTGGGCATCGTACACGGAGTGATGCCGGATCTGGGCTCTCCGGCGGCATATCGTCGGATGAAAACCGGCGAGCGGGGTATTGTCGGGGCGGTAATTGGTGCCGACGCGGCGAACCTGATGCCCGTGCTGGCCCAGTCACCCGGCCCGCTCCAGCTGCTGCCGGGTAAGGCCTACGGGATGGGATGGTTGAAAATTCACAGCGCTACGGAAAAGATGGATAAGCCGAAGTCTGATCCTTATACGGAAATTTATCTTGATGAGAGTGACTGGTGGCGACTGTGCGAGAAAGACTTATTGCTGGATGATACGGTTATAGAATGGGAAAGATATAAGGACAGATTAAAAAATGACGTCATAGAATTTATTGAAAAGTTAAACGGTAAATATCATTCCAGTACCTACGCATTCTACGGTGCCAGTGAAAGATACCCTTCGGATGATCATCTGATATGGCAGAAGATCCCGGCTCCGAGGCCGGTGATGGGCGTGCCTTTAGACCTCCCCGTTTACCGACACGTAGCGGGTAAAACCTTTGAATTAACCTCCTCCGGTGGCGCGGGCGACGGTACCGTACCGCTACGTGCCGGGCGTATCGCATTTTCCGGGATCCGTTCACTGCTCGCTGCCGATGTCGATCATGAGGGTGCTTATGCCGTGGGAGATACTGATACGGAAAACGGTCTCTCTGTGGCAATGAAGTTTACATTACGCTCGATTATAAAAATGGCCAGTGAGGTGACCTCATGCGTGTAAGGCATATGTGGCTGGGATTGATAGTTATCCTACTCATCCTTTTTACGATTATCTGGTTGCTCATCCGTCCGTGGCCGGCAGCCCCTTCAACGGCAGAGGAAAAACAAATGACAGATAAACTTTTTGAGCAGACCAAACACCAGTGTCTCGGTCGCTACCTTTTTGATGTACCCGCTTCATTTAATAACGTTGCGGTGGGTCAGGTAAATATCAATGAGATGAGAATATCCAGCAAGAGACTGTATCCTCCGGCGTTTGAGCAACGTGTTCGCTTACGAGAACAAGAGTTGAAAAATAGTCCTACAGTCGTCCCGGAGTATCTCCCTTTTCTGAAGCAGGTATACCGAATAAATGAAAACACAGTGATATTCGATCGTAACGTAAATGGGAGTGTTCCGGGATTCGGACGGGTTCTTGAAGGTCATCGTTATAATAATGGCATGGCATTTATCGTAACAACTACTATTCGTGACCTGTCTGATCCAAAATATAAAAAGGACAGGGATGATTACTTAAAAAGTGGAACCAGGGAAGATGCCCTGAATAATAAACCTCAGAAGTTGGAAGAAATGAAAAATCTGCTATCCAGAATAAAAGGGAGAAAGGATGATGAGGTGCCGGAACAGCCCGGGGTTTGTATTCCAGAAGGTTTTATTCACGATGCGGGTAGGATATCGAGTGATGATATTACTTTGATATATAAACAGGATGATTTTGAAATTATTGTGAACAGCAATAACAGCCTGGCCAAAGACGGCACATTGTTGGAGCGGGGGGGTGAAATAAATGCTGCCATTGTCCGTGTTGGGGCCCGCACCCTGAAGAAAGGGGCCGTTAATCTGCCGGAGATAAATGCAGAAGAGTGGCTGATGAAAGCAAAGCAGGAGATCTATCATCCGGAAGAGAAAAGTGTTCCGTATTACACGTTTCATTTCTACGGTAACGAAAAAACGGGCGATTTAAAGCATCCGGTATTTTCAGTTGAGTTGCATAATTCTGGCAGGGAAACGAAGACTTATACCGATTCACAGCTTGTCGATATCTGGGACAGAATCACCCGAACGTTTAGATATCGCCCCGGAGCATTCTGAGTCAGAGCCGGACACGGCGTCTTAACACGAAGTACTCGTTATGCTCGATTATAAAAATGGCCAGTGAGGTGACCTCATGCGTGTAAGGCATATGTGGCTGGGATTGATAGTTATCCTACTCATCCTTTTTACGATTATCTGGTTGCTTACCCGTCCGTGGCCGGCAGCTCCTTTAACGGCAGAGGAAAAACAAATGACAGATAAACTTTTTGAGCAGACCAAACCTCAGTGTCTCGGTCGCTACCTTTTTGATGTACCCATTTCATTTAATAACGCGGCGGTGGGACAGGTAAATATCAATGAGATGAGAATATCCAGCAAGCGACTGTATCCTCCGGCGTTTGAGCAACGTGTTCGCTTACGAGAACAGGAGTTAAAAAATAGTCCTACAGTCGACCCGAAGTATCTCCCTTTTCTGAAGCAGGTATACCGAATAAATGAAAACACAGTGATATTCGATCGTAACGTAAATGGGAGTGTTCCGGGATTCGGACGGGTTCTTGAAGGTCATCGTTATAATAATGGCGTGGCATTTATCGTAACAACTACTATTCGTGACCTGTCTGATCCAAAATATAAAAAGGACATGGATGATTACTTAAACAGTGGAACCAGGGAAGATGCCCTGAACAATAAACCTCAGAAATTGGAAGAAATGAAAATTCTGCTATCCAGAATAAAAGGGAGAAAGGATGATGAGGTGCCGGAACAGCCCGGGGTTTGTATTCCAGACGGTTTTATTTACGACGTGGGTAGTATGTCGAATGATATCATTAACATTATATATAATAGTGATGACTTTGGTCTTATTGTTAACAGCAATAGTAACCTTCGAAAAGATGGAACTCTGCTTGGACGGGCGGGTGAAATAAATCCCACCCTTATCAGGATTGGCGCTCACACCCTGAAGAAAGGGGTTGTAAACTTACCTGAAATAAATGCAGAAGAATGGCTGGTGAAGGGGGGCAGGATATCTATCAACCGGAAGAAAAAAGAGTTTCTGCTTACAGATTCACGTTTTATGGTAATGAGGATATCGCCGATTTAAGGCATCCGGTATTTTCAGTTGAGTTGAATAATTCTGGTTTGGAAACGAAAAACTATACTGATTCACAGCTTGTCGATATCTGGGACAGAATCACCAGAACGTTCAGATATCGCCACGGAGCATTCTGAATTAGGTGCCAAAAGGAATGATGATCGCTACGTGACGTGAAATAATTGAATTATTGTCTGCGCTGGATGGTATTTCCTTCGCAATATCTATTACTCTCTCGATAATATAACATTCTCCTGAAAATGGCGGTCTATTTGAGGGTATTTAGTTCTAGGCAGGGGAATACAGTGAAGGTCAATATACCGGAATAAGGTGCTGCGGCAGGAGCAGCGATTTATATAGTGCAATAAAAGGGTAGGTCAGCATGGCTTTACTTACTCTCACCGGCGGCAAAATGAGAGGATGCAGGCGCTGGCGCAGACGGTGTTTCAGGGGAAAAGCGTTGACCTGACCGACACGCAGCAGTACGGCAGCCTGATCGCAGCCAGCCTCGGCGAAGAGTGGAGCGGCTTCGGCCACACGCTGTTTGTCCAGCCGCTGGCGCAGGCGTGGGAAACGGTGCTGCAGCCCTCGGCGGCCAGCCTGAACGACCGCTGGCGGCGTTCCGTGGTGGAAAACTGGCGAACGGCGTTTGAG
>NZ_RJVB01000019.1 GCF_003751505.1 Erwinia sp. JUb26
ACCAGCGCCTTATCCGGTAACTATCATCTTGAGTCCAACCCGGAAAGACATGCAAAAGCGCCACTGGCAGCAGCCAATGGTAACTGTTTAGAGGAGTGAGTCTTGAAGTTATGCGCCGGTTAAGGCTAAACTGAAAGGACAGATTTGGTGACTGCGCTCCTCCAAGCCAGTTACCTCGGTTCAAAGAGTTGGTAGCTCAGAGAACCTTCGAAAAAACCGCCTTGCAGGGCGGTTTTTTCGTTTACAGGACAAGAGACTACGACGAGATACGAAGGATCTCAAGAAGATCTGTTGTTCAAACTCGACGAGTTTCAAGCCAACCCATAATTTCTGCATCTTTCCATTTAAACGAGCGACCAATCTTAAAAGGCCGAGGAAAATCGCTTGGAGTCTCTTCAAGTCCAAGTCCTTTCTGTTGCAATGCTCTTCCGACAACGGCGCCAGACCATCCTGCTGCTGCTTTCGGCAGTGTATTACCTAAGGTATTAGTCCGAGCAAACGCGCTACCTAATCCCAAACCAGTAGGCTCCTCCGATACACCACACCAACGATATAGAGTCGATTTACTGATCCCTAACAGCTCACACACTTCATTACTGTCTAACAATTTCACAAGGCCACCTATAAAGAACAATGAAAGCGTATGAATCTTTATAGAGCACAATGGGTACAATGACAACCTATGGTGCCATATAAATACTAACTAGGCCGTTTTTTTGACAATGAGTATAGGGAATAGGATAATCACGTGGTCAGCACAAACCGGAACCTTGAAAGAGGGGTGCTGATGCCGGGGTTAACGCCCTCCTAGCCTGTGAGCAGGATACAAAAAGGCCAGACCGAAATTCTGTAAAAAAACAAAGGCGCCCTAGGCGCTTTTTGTTTTTTTACACAATCTTCTTACCCTGCAATCGCTGTTCAAGCACATATCTAAATCGCAGGTTACGTCCTTTGTTGACGTTTCCCCATTCATCAAGTGTGTACGCCGTAACTACATGGATACGGAGTGCATTTTGTTTGTCCTGGGGCTTTCGGATCTCCATCAGGATAAAATCATCATGGTGACTCAGGTGATAATATCTTTGTCCCTGCCCCTTCGAGATAAAGGCTGTGATGTATTCACCTTTCTCTATCGCGGCAAGGATTCTAGTCACAATCGTTTTACTGCCTTCGTAACGTTCTCTACAAAAATACCGCTGTTCTTCCTTGAACTTCATCACTGGCCCAGCCTGCTTTTCATCAGTAAAAACGTGAAAACTATGACTAATTTCAATGTCTATTTTTATGCCGTTTACATCGATTGAATACCATCGAGGATGCAAATGCCCCATAGGAAAACTCACATCCTCTATTTTCACATCACGCCATACTGTACCGGCCATTTAATCCTCCCATGAGGCTCCTACCTCAATAACTCGTTCAACTAAGATGTTGTAAGCCTTCCCTTTAGAAAGGTCCCCCGCTTCCACTAGTTTTTTAACTGCAACTAATGGATGAACAATCAATACATTATGAAACTCACCAGAACTCCCTTCACGACAGGAAATAAACCCCAGTTCTTTTAGTTTCTTCATTCTTCCTGACCATGTTGTTACGCCTCTGTCACTGGCAAAACCAGACTCGAAAGCCAACACAGTTTTGTCCCGAATCTCAATTAGCCCCTCGTCAAAAACCCGGAACCACAAAGCTAGATAGGTTGTGGATAGTGGAGATCCTTTTGATAGACCATCCATCAGCGCTCCTATCAGCGGCAGATACCGTGGAACGGTGGAGTAACCATCGTTCTCAAGGCGGTGCCACGTTTCGATCTTTTCATCTCCCCATAGAGCTTCAATCAGTTCCAGACGCCTTTCTGATTGGTTTCTTCTTCCTGACCTTTTTGCCCTTACTGACATATCTAATCGCCTCCAGTTTGTTCACACAACACAATTTACTAAAAAAACCCATTAAAATCAAAGAGTTATTCCAAACCACTCAGGTGGTTTATATTGTTCTAACAAAAGCGAAACCAATATAACCCGCAGTAAAAATTACACAAAAAAATCATTGACGTAATATTTATTACATCAATCGCACGTAAATAGATGTTTTAATTATGCTTATTTATAATTTGCGGTGCTCCATGTGCTCAATGTGCTCGCCGTACTCACTGTACTCCTTGTGCTCCATGGGGTTGTAGGGGGCAACCGGAGCGGCAGAATGAAAAAATAATCGATATGAAGCTGCGCTACAGACATAAAAAAGCCCGCTTAAAGCGGGCTTTTCTTTAGGAGATACTTCGGCGTTTCAGCTCGGCTTCAATTGCGGCACAAGCGGCATGCAAGATCGCCGTGTTGTAATACTTTTTTAGGCCACTACGGTCGATGTCTTGGAGTAAAGCTCGGTTATGGGCCAAATTACGTCTTAAAATTGGGGTTTGTCTGTTCATTCTCTGAACTCCTTTCAGGTTACGAGCATCATTGCTCACAGGTATTTATCGTGGCCGCTGAGCATTACGTGGAAAGGCTCTAAAAAGTACATTTTTCACGTATTCGCCGAGCGCTCATATTTACCATAACATCCCTTACGCGCCCCTCTGAAACGCGCCCGGGGCGCTTTTCCACTCCAGGCCTCAAAACACCACGTTTGATCGCCGAAACCGCCTCAGAATCGCGCTGGTGAGTTCTGAGCAACTGCATGGCTATGCACGTGAGTGAATGGCGGGAAGTTTCGCACTGAAACCGTAGCGAGATGCATAAAACACCAACCAGCCAGGTGAAACGCAGGCAGATTTTTTTTGAAAAAAAATCCATTTTTTCCTCTGCAAAAATCACAGACTCAATAATTTCCGATCACCTAACCGTGAAGAGAAATTCCCTTATGAACGAAAAATTCAGACACGCAAACACGCTGCTGAAAGTAACAGTGGATGTGGTCAGGCTTTTGGTGTTGCTGCAGCAACTTCTACATGGATGGCCATTTACGTAACGGTGAACGGGCGCGAAATTTTTTTCGCGTTCGTGAGGCGTTGGCGGGGTGTCGGGGCGCAACCCTGACCAGGGGTTTTGTCAGGCGTCACCACGTGACGGTAATGACAAAACATTTCCTGTCCGCAGAGTTAACTTCGGCTGGCCTCATAGTTTTCTGAAAAAGGCAGTCATGCACATCAAAGCCTTGCCGGTTGAGGGTCCGGTATCACCAGTGCATGAGATGAATGAAATGATAGTCATGCACCCTCAGCCTTTGTGTCGCAAGGGCTGAGGCGTAGCATTGCATAATGCGTTGGGTGTGAGAGTTTTTGCCGGTCTTTATTCAGCAGAAAATACGGAAGCACCGTCAGTACGACCGTTCATTGAGATCACCGGCGCGGGACTAGCGTTAAGCATTCCGGTATGAGAGGAAGGTGCCGGAGCACGACTGCTCAGGCTTCAGGCGCGTCGTCACCCGGGTAAGGTTTGTACACTCTTGGCTCAAAAGGGCGACGTGGGCGGAAATGCTCCTCTTTCTGGCGCTGGAGATCGGCCATTTCGGCTAGGCCAGCCATCAGTTCTTCAAACAGATTACGTTTTTCCACGGTTAACCTCTCGTTATCTCAGCGCTGAACGCCCCAGAACCGCCACCACGGCGTTTTCCGGCGTTCGGGATCCTTCTGACTGGTTTTATCCTCAATGCGAAGCATCATTCCTTTCAGCTCGGCCACTTCCGCACGCAGTTCGCGGATCTCTGCCAGCAACGCCACCTCATTTTGTGTGCCACCGGGCTGTGCCACGGTGGGCCACTCTTCAGTGCCAGCGTCTGACAGCGCACCGTAAGCACGAATAAGCTCTGCCGTCTCCAGTTCACGGTGGCCGTTGGTGCCTTGACGCCATGATACGCGGCCTGCGGCCATATCACGGTAGAGCGTACGGCGACTCTTTTGCGTCAGTTTCTGAGCCTGTGACACGCTGTGCCATGCCATAAAAAATCCTCCTGTTCTGGCACAGTCTAACGCCATTGACAGAAACAACCACATCAGGGGAAAACAAAGCAATGCCGTGGCCGTGCTTAATGCCAGTCCGATGTTGTTCCGCTTCCTCGCTCACTGACTCGCTACGCTCGGTCGTTCGGCTGCGGCGAGCGGTGTGATCTGCTGACGCTGAGGGTTATCAACAGAAGCGGGGATAACCGGCGGGAAAGGCTGTAAGAACAGGAAGAAAAAGGGCGCGGGGAACCCGTTTTTCCATAGGCTCCGCCCCCCTGACAAGCATCACGAAATCTGTCGGTCAATTCTGTGGGGGCGTTAGCAGACTGGTCTTTAAAGATCCCAGGCGTTTCCCCCTGGTCGCTCCCTCGTGCGCTCTCCTGTTCCTGCCATTCGGTGTACCGGTGTCATTCCGCTGTTATGGCCGCGTTTGTCTCATTCCACGCCTGACACTCAGTTCCGGGTAGGCAGTTCGCTCCAAGCTGGACTGTATGCACGAACCCCCCGTTCAGTCCGACTGCTGCGCCTTATCCGGTTAATATCATCTTGAGTCAAACCCGGAAAGACATGCAAAAGCGCCACTGGCAGCAGCCAATGGTAACTGTTTAGAGGAGTGAGTCTTGAAGTTATTCGCCTGTTAAGGCTAAAC
>NZ_RJVB01000020.1 GCF_003751505.1 Erwinia sp. JUb26
TCATCTCCGGGGGTAGAGCACTGTTTCGGCTAGGGGGCCATCCCGGCTTACCAACCCGATGCAAACTGCGAATACCGGAGAATGTTATCACGGGAGACACACGGCGGGTGCTAACGTCCGTCGTGAAGAGGGAAACAACCCAGACCGCCAGCTAAGGTCCCAAAGTCATGGTTAAGTGGGAAACGATGTGGGAAGGCACAGACAGCCAGGATGTTGGCTTAGAAGCAGCCATCATTTAAAGAAAGCGTAATAGCTCACTGGTCGAGTCGGCCTGCGCGGAAGATGTAACGGGGCTAAACCATGCACCGAAGCTGCGGCAGCGACGCTTATGCGTTGTTGGGTAGGGGAGCGTTCTGTAAGCCGCAGAAGGTGGACTGTGAGGTCTGCTGGAGGTATCAGAAGTGCGAATGCTGACATAAGTAACGATAAAGCGGGTGAAAAGCCCGCTCGCCGGAAGACCAAGGGTTCCTGTCCAACGTTAATCGGGGCAGGGTGAGTCGACCCCTAAGGCGAGGCCGAAAGGCGTAGTCGATGGGAAACAGGTTAATATTCCTGTACTCGGTGTTACTGCGAAGGGGGGACGGAGAAGGCTATATCAGCCGGGCGACGGT
Organism: Erwinia sp. JUb26; assembly: GCF_003751505.1. Lineage (GTDB taxonomy): Bacteria > Pseudomonadota > Gammaproteobacteria > Enterobacterales > Enterobacteriaceae > Erwinia. The sequence goes on from NZ_RJVB01000020.1 coordinate 612, forward strand.
TGTCCCGGTTTAAGCATGTAGGCGGAGGTTCCAGGTAAATCCGGAATCTTGTTAACGCTGAGGTGTGATGACGAGGCACTACGGTGCTGAAGTGATAAATGCCCTGCTTCCAGGAAAAGCCTCTAAGCATCAGGTAACACAGAATCGTACCCCAAACCGACACAGGTGGTCAGGTAGAGAATACCAAGGCGCTTGAGAGAACTCGGGTGAAGGAACTAGGCAAAATGGTGCCGTAACTTCGGGAGAAGGCACGCTGTCGTTAGGTGATACCCCTTGCGGGTGGAGCTGAAGGCAGTCGAAGATACCAGCTGGCTGCAACTGTTTATTAAAAACACAGCACTGTGCAAACACGAAAGTGGACGTATACGGTGTGACGCCTGCCCGGTGCCGGAAGGTTAATTGATGGGGTTATCCGCAAGGAGAAGCTCTTGATCGAAGCCCCGGTAAACGGCGGCCGTAACTATAACGGTCCTAAGGTAGCGAAATTCCTTGTCGGGTAAGTTCCGACCTGCACGAATGGCGTAATGATGGCCAGGCTGTCTCCACCCGAGACTCAGTGAAATTGAACTCGCTGTGAAGATGCAGTGTACCCGCGGCAAGACGGAAAGACCCCGTGAACCTTTACTACAGCTTGACACTGAACATTGAGCCTTGATGTGTAGGATAGGTGGGAGGCTTTGAAGCGTGGACGCCAGTCTGCGTGGAGCCAACCTTGAAATACCACCCTTTAACGTTTGATGTTCTAACCTGGCGCCGTGATCCGGCGTGGGGACAGTGTCTGGTGGGTAGTTTGACTGGGGCGGTCTCCTCCTAAAGAGTAACGGAGGAGCACGAAGGTTAGCTAATCACGGTCGGACATCGTGAGGTTAGTGCAATGGCATAAGCTAGCTTGACTGCGAGAGTGACGGCTCGAGCAGGTACGAAAGTAGGTCATAGTGATCCGGTGGTTCTGAATGGAAGGGCCATCGCTCAACGGATAAAAGGTACTCCGGGGATAACAGGCTGATACCGCCCAAGAGTTCATATCGACGGCGGTGTTTGGCACCTCGATGTCGGCTCATCACATCCTGGGGCTGAAGTAGGTCCCAAGGGTACGGCTGTTCGCCGTTTAAAGTGGTACGCGAGCTGGGTTTAGAACGTCGTGAGACAGTTCGGTCCCTATCTGCCGTGGGCGCTGGAGAATTGAGAGGGGTTGCTCCTAGTACGAGAGGACCGGAGTGAACGCACCACTGGTGTTCGGGTTGTCATGCCAATGGCATTGCCCGGTAGCTAAGTGCGGAAAAGATAAGCGCTGAAAGCATCTAAGCGCGAAACTTGCCTCGAGATGAGTTCTCCCTGGGTCCTTGAGACCCCTGAAGGGACGTTGAAGACTACGACGTTGATAGGCCGGGTGTGTAAGCGCAGCGATGCGTTGAGCTAACCGGTACTAATGACCCGTGAGGCTTAACCTTACAACACCAGAAGCGTTCTGGTGAGTGTTGAGAGACAACAC
>NZ_RJVB01000021.1 GCF_003751505.1 Erwinia sp. JUb26
AACCCGTCCGAATCCCGGAACACTCCCATTTACGTTACGATCGAATATCACTGTGTTTTCATTTATTCGGTATACCTGCTTCAGAAAAGGGAGATCCTCCGGATCGACTGTAGGACTATTTTTCAACTCCTGCTCACGTAAGCGAACACGTTGCTCAAACGCCGGAGGATACAGTCGCTTGCTGGATATTCTCATCTCATTGATATTAACCTGACCCACCGCCGCGTTATTAAATGAAACGGGTACATCAAAAAGGTAACGACCGAGACACTGAGGTTTGGTCTGCTCAAAAAGTTTATTTGTCATTTGTTTTTCCTCTGCCGTTGAAGGGGCTGCCGGCCACGGACGGATGAGCAACCAGATAATCGTAAAAAGGATGAGTAGGATAACTATCAGTCCCAGCCACATATGCCTTACCCGCATGAGGTCACCTCACTGGCCATTTTTATAATCGAGCGTAATGTAAACTTCATTGCTACAGAGAGGCCGTTTTCCGTATCAGTATCTCCCACGGCATAAGCACCCTCATGATCGACATCGGCAGCGAGCAGTGAACGGATCCCGGAAAATGCGATACGCCCGGCACGTAGGGGTACGGTTCCGTCGCCCGCGCCGCCGGAGGAGGTTAATTCAAAGGTTTTACCCGCTACGTGACGGTATACGGGGAGGTCTAAAGGCATGCCCATCACCGGCCTTGGTGCCGGGATCTGCTGCCATATCAGATGATCGTCCGAAGGGTATTTTTCACTGGCACCGTAAAATGCGTAGGTACTGGAATGATATTTACCGTTTAACTTTTCGATAAAATTTTCTGCATCCTTTTTTATCCTGCTCTGATAGGCTTTCCATTCCTTATCCACATCATCCAGCAATAAGTCTTTCTCGCACAGTCGCCACCAGTCACTCTCATTAAGATAAATTTCCGTATAAGGATCAGACTTCGGCTTATCCATCTTTTCCGTAGCGCTGTGAATTTTCAGCCATCCCATCCCGTAGGCCTTACCCGGCAGCAGCTGGAGCGGGCCGGGTGACTGGGCCAGCACGGGCATCAGGTTCGCCGCGTCGGCACCAATTACCGCCCCGACAATACCCCGCTCCCCGGTTTTCATCCGACGATATGCCGCCGGAGAGCCCAGATCCGGCATCACTCCGTGTACGATGCCCAGGATGTTTCCCCGGCCGTTCATATTTTCTGAATAATGCCGGGCCACCAGACCGCCCATGGAGTGAGTCACCAGTATGACTTTATTAACAGCAAGTCTGCCGCGGTAAGTACCTAATACCTTTTTTATATATCGGTCGAGATTATCGGCCGAATCGGCATTTGACTTCAGCCAGTTATAGCCAAAAACATGGACGGGAAAAAGATAATCGTAACTCCGCCTGACCTCAGCCTCCGTCAGCGCCTCTTCGCCTTTCTCTGCCCCTAAGTCTTCACCAATCAGTAACTGTCGGGCCGTTCGCCTTCGGGTACCATCGATCAGGTTATCAATCAGAATATGACCATCATTCAACATACATTGCAGAATATGCAGCGGCTCACCGTAGCTTTTAAAAAGCGCACTGCCCCAGCCGCGCGCCGTTCTGGAGGGAAACATCCTGCCATCGAGATCGTCGTAAAGTACCTTACCCGTTAAATCGACTTCGGTCGCAAAGGGATTCAGCAGCACCTTTCTCTCTTCTTTCGTTTTATTAATCCATGCCAGAGTATCAACGCCTTGGTACATATCCGCATACCAGACTTTTTCAGGCGAATTTATCTTTTTGAGATTCGATCCCATGACCCCCGGCAGAAAAATTACTGGTATCACCTTTTCCGCCACTTTTGGACAGGCAACCACCAGATTGTCTTCAGCTCTGGCATTGGGCAGACTGTAGTAAGCCCGTCCATTTTCATCGTATTCAGGTCGGATCACGATCTCTTTTTCTGCTACTTGCATCATGGTTATTTCCCTTCTTCGAACCGT
>NZ_RJVB01000022.1 GCF_003751505.1 Erwinia sp. JUb26
GTATCTTCAGGTAAGGAGGTGATCCAACCGCAGGTTCCCCTACGGTTACCTTGTTACGACTTCACCCCAGTCATGAATCACAAAGTGGTAAGCGCCCTCCCGAAGGTTAAGCTACCTACTTCTTTTGCAACCCACTCCCATGGTGTGACGGGCGGTGTGTACAAGGCCCGGGAACGTATTCACCGTAGCATTCTGATCTACGATTACTAGCGATTCCGACTTCACGGAGTCGAGTTGCAGACTCCGATCCGGACTACGACGCACTTTATGAGGTCCGCTTGCTCTCGCGAGGTCGCTTCTCTTTGTATGCGCCATTGTAGCACGTGTGTAGCCCTGGCCGTAAGGGCCATGATGACTTGACGTCATCCCCACCTTCCTCCGGTTTATCACCGGCAGTCTCCTTTGAGTTCCCGACCGAATCGCTGGCAACAAAGGATAAGGGTTGCGCTCGTTGCGGGACTTAACCCAACATTTCACAACACGAGCTGACGACAGCCATGCAGCACCTGTCTCACAGTTCCCGAAGGCACCAATCCATCTCTGGAAAGTTCTGTGGATGTCAAGGCCAGGTAAGGTTCTTCGCGTTGCATCGAATTAAACCACATGCTCCACCGCTTGTGCGGGCCCCCGTCAATTCATTTGAGTTTTAACCTTGCGGCCGTACTCCCCAGGCGGTCGACTTAACGCGTTAGCTCCGGAAGCCACGCCTCAAGGGCACAACCTCCAAGTCGACATCGTTTACAGCGTGGACTACCAGGGTATCTAATCCTGTTTGCTCCCCACGCTTTCGCACCTGAGCGTCAGTCTTCGTCCAGGGGGCCGCCTTCGCCACCGGTATTCCTCCAGATCTCTACGCATTTCACCGCTACACCTGGAATTCTACCCCCCTCTACGAGACTCAAGCCTGCCAGTTTCAAATGCAGTTCCCAGGTTAAGCCCGGGGATTTCACATCTGACTTGACAGACCGCCTGCGTGCGCTTTACGCCCAGTAATTCCGATTAACGCTTGCACCCTCCGTATTACCGCGGCTGCTGGCACGGAGTTAGCCGGTGCTTCTTCTGCGGGTAACGTCAATCGATAAGGTTATTAACCTCATCGCCTTCCTCCCCGCTGAAAGTACTTTACAACCCGAAGGCCTTCTTCATACACGCGGCATGGCTGCATCAGGCTTGCGCCCATTGTGCAATATTCCCCACTGCTGCCTCCCGTAGGAGTCTGGACCGTGTCTCAGTTCCAGTGTGGCTGGTCATCCTCTCAGACCAGCTAGGGATCGTCGCCTAGGTGAGCCATTACCCCACCTACTAGCTAATCCCATCTGGGCACATCCGATGGTGTGAGGCCCGAAGGTCCCCCACTTTGGTCCGAAGACGTTATGCGGTATTAGCTACCGTTTCCAGTAGTTATCCCCCTCCATCGGGCAGTTTCCCAGACATTACTCACCCGTCCGCCACTCGTCACCCAAGAGCAAGCTCTCTGTGCTACCGTTCGACTTGCATGTGTTAGGCCTGCCGCCAGCGTTCAATCTGAGCCATGATCAAACTCTTCAATTAAAAGTTCGATTTGCTGAAACACGTTCAGCGATGCTCATCTGTAAAACGTCATAATGAATTTCATTATGTGTTCACTCGTGAGACTTGATATTTTTTA
>NZ_RJVB01000023.1 GCF_003751505.1 Erwinia sp. JUb26
CCTTGTATCTTGAGTATTGCAGTCGGTAGTGGTTAGCTACCACTACCTGAAGCAGGGTGAATTTGGAACATCCCTAAGGGAAAACCCTGAGCTACAGCATAAATCCCCTGCTTCACCTTTCACGCCAGCATAGACTTTGAACGGTTGCCAGGAGCAGTTAATTCTGACTCCGCATGCACAAGGATAATGGGCGTGATGGTTACATGTGAAAGGAGATACATAATGATTCAGTTAGGGATTGATGTAGGTAAAAGCAAAATTGACCTCTGCCTTTTGCCTGAAGGCGCTAAAGGCAAAAAGAAAACCAAAGTTCTCAAAAACTCCCCTTCTGTCGCGACAGATGTCATCTCATGGCTTCTCACGAAGAAGGTTGATATCACCTGCGTCCAGGCCGTGCTGGAACCCACCGGCACTTACCACGAATATCTTGCTTATGGGCTTCACGAACAGGGAATACGAGTGGTGCTGGGCAATCCACTACGGGTCAGAGATTATGCCCGAGGTATGGGTATTCTGACCAAAACGGATACGGTAGATTCATACGTGCTCGCCTGCTATGGCGAGATGAGAAATCCGGACCCATGGGTCCCGGCTTCGCCGTCAGTCCGGGAGCTTAAAGAGTTGCTGCGCAGGCGTGATGCTCTTCTGAAAGATTCTTTGCGCGAAGAAAACCGGCTGGAAAAAATTCTCTCAACGCGCCATTCGCCGCTGGTTGAAGCATCAGTCTGCAAGATGATTACGGTGTTGAAAACCGAGCTTGGCGAAATAGAAAAACTCATTAATGACCATATCGACAGGGACCCTGACCTGAAACGGGATATGGGTTATCTCACCTCGATCAAAGGGATTGGGCCTCAGACAGGATCGAATATGCTGGTCGTACTGAGAAGTCACAATTTCAACTCTGCTCAGCAGGCTGCCGCATGGTGCGGTCTGGTGCCGAAAGAGAAGCGCTCGGGTAGCTCAGTACATTTTCGCGCACGGCTGTCAAAATCAGGCCCTCCACGCCTGAGGGCGAAGCTTTTTATCTGTGCCCTTGTGGCGATGAAGCACAATCGTCCACTGAAGGTTATGTACGAACGCATGCTGGC